>NZ_CP075682.1 GCF_018603435.1 Chryseobacterium sp. ZHDP1
ATGGATGAAAATTTAATGATGATATGGCAGAAGTGCCTTCAGTTCATGCGCGATAATCTCAACGCAGCTGAAGATAATTCTGATCTTAAAAAACTTGAAAAATCTTTCGATTTGCTATTCGATAAGGTTCAGCCAATTTCATTGGTTGAGAATAATCTTACGCTTATGGTTCCGAGTGATTTTTACAAGGAATATATTGAGGACAATTACCTGTCCCTGCTTTCTGCTGCCCTGAAAAAAAATATAGGAAAAGGAGTGAAATTATGGTATTCTGTAATGGAAAACAAACCTGCCGGTTTGGAAAGACCGGTTACCATGAATATAAAAGGTAAATCTGTACCGACTCCGAAAGTGCAGGAAACGATGCCTCAGGGCTTTTCTGCCAATATCGTGAATCCGTTTGTGGTTCCGGGAATCAGGAAGGTAAATATTGATTCCAACTTAAAATCAGACTTCTCTTTCGATAATTATGTAGAAGGAGAGAGCAACAAATTTGCAGCAACAGTTGCAAGATCTATCGCTAAAAGACCGGGAGCAACAGCTTTTAACCCATTATTTTTATACGGAGGATACGGTGTTGGTAAAACACACTTAGGACAGGCTGTAGGACTGGAAGTTAAAAATCAGTTTCCTGATAAAGTCGTTTTATATCTGTCTTCCGAAAAATTCATTCAGCAGTTTATTTCGGCGGCAAAAGCACATAAACAGACCGAGTTTGCGAATTTCTACCAGATGGTTGATGTTTTAATCATCGATGATATTCAGTTCCTTTCCGGAAAATCTGCAACACAGGACAGCTTCTTCCATATTTTCGATCATTTGCATCAGAACGGAAAGCAGATCATCCTTACTTCAGATAAAGCTCCTGCAGATATTCTGGATATTCAGGACAGGATTGTTTCCCGATTCAAATGGGGACTTTCTGCAGAGATCAAATCTCCGGATATTTCAACAAGAAAACAGATCATCATTGATAAATTAAGCAGAGACGGCATCGTTCTTCCGGATGATATGCTTGATTTCCTTGCTGCGGAAGCAAAAACAAACGTAAGAGAGCTTATCGGAATCATCAATTCGGTTATTGCATACTCTACCATTTATAAGCAGGATCTTAGCTTAACTTTACTGAAGGATACCATTAATAAAATTGCATCCAACCAGAAAAAAGTCATCAATATTCCTTATATTCAGGAAGTGGTTTGCGATTATTTCGGAATCAAAAAAGAGCAGCTTTTATCCAAAACTAGAAAAAGAGAAATTGCGCTTCCAAGACAATTGGCGATGTATTTTTCTAAAGAGTTGACCAATGCTACCTTTACCAAAATCGGGGAAGAAATGGGCGGAAAAGACCACTCTACAGTAATGTACGCTTGTGATACCATTAAAGATGTTTCCAAGATCGACAAAGAGGTTAAAAAGTATGTGAAGGAATTGGGAGAAAGAATTAAACAGTAAGAAATAATTCAATTTAAATAAAGAAAATGGAGAATAATTTTATTCTTCATTTTTTATTTAGTTTTGTTACCTGAAACATTAAAACCTGAAACTGAGATGAAAATATTAATGGTCTGTCTGGGAAACATTTGCAGAAGTCCTTTAGCAGAAGGGATCATGAAAGCAAAAGCTCCTGAAAATTTTGTAATAGATTCTGCCGGAACCATTTCCATGCACGAAGGAAATCATCCCGACAAAAGAGCCATTAAAACCGCTTCAAACCACGGAATTGATATCTCGAAACAGAAATCCAGACCTATAACACACTCGGATTTTGAAACATTTGATAAAATCTACTGCATGGATGTTGACGTTTTGGCTGATGTTATTTCCAAAGCTAAAAATGAAGAACAGCGAAAGAAAGTGTCTTTATTTCTTGAAGTTTTAGGCGATCATGAAAATGCTGAAGTTCCCGATCCGTATTGGGGAGATCTGAATGAATTTGAAGAGGTCTATCAGCTTTTAGATCGTGGTTGTGATGCTATGCTAAATAAAATTTAAAATAAAGATGAAAAAATTTTTAATTCTTTTTCTTATTTGCGGCAGCTTTGCTTTCGCTCAGACAAAAGATGAAATCGCCATCCGTACCATAATGGATGATTTTATGAACTGCATTAAAACCAGAGATGAGGCAAAATTTGTCTCGCTTTTTCAGGATCCGGTTCTCTGGACTGGAGTGTATACAGATCGTACTTACAAAAAAGTTGTGACAGAATATCCCGACGAAAAAATCTATTTTACAGATAATTACAAAGCCTTCATTAAAAGTTTTAAAGACGATAAATCGGAAGAAAAATTCTACAACGTAAAAATTATTCAGGACGGATCGATTGCTTCCGCTAATTTCGATTACAGTTTTTGGCATGACGGTAAAATGCTGAACTGGGGTAAAGAAATCTGGACTTTAATGAAAACCGACGGAAAATGGAAAATTACTTCCGTGTCTTTTTCCATGGATCTTACAAAATATTACCCACAACCTTCTTTAAAAGAAAGAACAAAAAAATAAAATCATGCTTTTTTTACTTCCTGCTTATCTTTCAGAAAATACCTCTATCACCCATTTTTCGCCGGTGATTAAAGAGTATATTATGCAGACCGATTACTTCTTCGTAGAAAATGAAAAAACAGCCAGAAAAGTGGTTAAGTTTTTCGCTCCCGAAAAAAAACAGTCGGAGCTGAAACTTTTTTTGCTGGATAAATACACAGAAAACGCAGATATTAAAGAAGCGCAGCAACTGATGTTAAAAGGTCAGGATTTCGGATTACTTTCTGAAGCGGGACTTCCATGCATTGCAGATCCTGGAAACCTTATGGTGAAATGGTGTCATGAGAAAAACATCCGTGTTATCCCGATTTCAGGACCTTCATCCATTATTCTGGCATTGATTTCCAGTGGCTTTAACGGACAGGAATTCACCTTCAACGGCTATCTTCCGATTGATAAAAGTGAAAAGAAAAAGCAGATTCTTCAGCTCGAAAGCCTGGTTCAGAAGACAGGATATTCGCAGATTTTTATGGAAACGCCTTACAGAAATAACGCACTTTTTGAAGATCTGACGAAATTTTTATCGCCAAACACAAAATTGTGCATCGCCGCCAATATCAACGATCCGGAGCATGAATTCATCAGAACAAAAACCATTAAAGAATGGCAGAAGCAAAAACCGGAACTCCATAAAATTCCGGCGGTGTTTGTTTTGGGAAAATAGAGAAGATTTATAATCTCGCGCAGATTTTACTGATCATGCAGATTTTTTAGTATAAACTTAATCTGCTTAATTTGCAAAATCTGCGGGAGTGATAATTATAACTTATTGACGACTCTTTTAATTCCATCTAAAATATTCGTAGTATTAAAATTAATCAATAATCCGAGTCTTTTATCTGAAATTTTCAAATAAGTCTGCAATTGCTTGTAATGAATTTCTTCAAGATTTTTTACAGATTTTAAGTTTAAAAGCGGTAAGTATTTGTAAACTTTGCGTTAAAATTTAGCACTAGAATTATTAAGGATAAGTAAAAAGCTTTTAATAAATATTCAAAACAGATGAAGATAATTTATGAATTTATATTTTTAGCCTGATCACAAATGAAAGATTGAATTTATTTTATATTTTTAATGAATGAAAAAGAGTCTTTTAGCCATCATTTTTTTACCATTTCTGATGTTTGGTCAGGAAATTCCGAAACTTACCGATGAAATGGCAGTGAGATTATCTGAAAAGCCGCTTCATTGTGTCAATCAGGAATATCCGAATAAAACAGCCCATATTATCAATAACGAAAAAGAAGTTACTTTAAGTCCTAAAGATCTTCATCCCAGTTTTTATGGCTGTTTCGATTGGCACAGCTCTGTTCACGGACATTGGATGCTGCTTCGGCTGCTGAAAACAAAACCCGGTCTTTCGGTGGCAAAAGACATTGAAAACATTCTCGACAATTCATTTAAAAAAGAAAATCTACAGACAGAAGCCGATTATTTCACCAAATATCAGCTAACCGGAACATTCGAAAGAACGTACGGATGGGCTTGGTTATTGAAATTAGACGAAGAACTGGCAACATGGAATCATCCCAAAGCAAAAATATGGCATGAGAATCTGAAACCTCTTACCGATAAAATTTTAGCTTCGTGGAAGACTTTTTTACCTAAACAAACTTATCCTAACAGAACGGGAGTTCATCCCAATACGGCTTTTGCAATGGTTTTTGCACTCGATTGGGCAAGAGCGACCGGAGATAAAGATTTTGAAAATCAGCTCATTGAAAAGGCAAAATATTTTTATCTGAACAATACGAAAACACCCGCTTATCTTGAACCGGACGGATCGGATTTCTTTTCGCCAAGTCTCGAAATTGCAGATCTGATGCGACGCGTTTTACCCCAAAAAGAATTTGTCGTGTGGTTAAATAATTTCTATGAAAAACGAAGTCTGGAAAATATTGAAAAAATTCCGGTGGTGAGTGATCTTTCAGATTATCAGACTGTTCATTTGGTCGGTTTATCTTTTTCGAAGGCGTGGTGCATGAAAGGAATCGCTAAATCGCTTCCTGTAAATCATTCTTTGAAACAGAAATTTGAGAAAACAGCCAATGTATTTTTAAACAACGGATTGCCATTGCTTTTTCAGGGAAATTATGGGGGAGATCATTGGCTCGCAAGTTTTGCCGTTTATGCTCTTGAAGATTAATCAGGTTAGAAGTTTGATGCCGGAAGAGGGAAGTTGTATAGCCTGAAAATCAACTTCCATCTTCAATCATCAATCATCAATCATCATTTACCAATCATTAAGATTAATATCTGATTCCCAGTTTTTTAAGAATAAAACTCAACAGCCAAATCGGTCCTACCAAAAGAAACTGTAAATCTTTCAGGAAAGAAGGTTTTTTGCCTTCAATCTTGTGTCCTACAAACTGAAAAATCCATGTTATTATAAAAACAGCGAGATAAACCATCCATGATTTTTCTTCAAAACGGATATTGATTCCGTAAGCGAAACTTTCCATTAAAATCATCACGAAAAACATAATCAGACCGATTAAAAAAGAAAGTCTGGTATAAAAAACAGTTACCAGAGCAATGGCTGCAAAACTTACATAGCTGATTTCGCCAATATATCTGAAGCCAATTGATTTTGAAGGAATGAAAGAAATAAATCCTAAAATCGTCCAGAAAATTAAAGGAACACAGATCCAGTGGATCAGCTTATTGGTCGAGTTTCTGTGGCTTTCGGCGTATTCTGCAAATAGCAAATCGATTTTTCTCATATCTCTAATTTGGAAAACACTAAAATAATAAATTTTTGTGACCGCTCAAGAGATTGCTTTATATTTGTACTATGTCTGTCTTAGAAAAATTCGGAGTTGAAATTTTTACGCAACATAATATTTTCGAGAGAATTTCTGTCGATAAACCATTCCGTCCTGATAATCCTGCGTTTATCTTTGTGAAAACAGGAAGCATTAAGCTGAAACAGCACTTCCGCGATCTTGAGCTTTCTGCCAATATGTTTATGGTGACGGATCCTCAGACGGTGTACGAAATGATCTCCATCAGCGATGATTTTCAATCGAGAATGGTTTCGTACAAACGTGAATTTATTTCGGCTTTATCTTTGAAATTCAACAGATTAATTACGTACCGTTATTTCAGGCAGCAGATGAACATCGGTGTTCCTTTCGAACCGGATGAATTGGAAGTGGTCTGGAAAAGTGTTAATTTCCTCAAATACATTCTCGATTCTGAGACAGAAATGACCTACAAGAAAGAAATTGTTGAACATCTTTTTTCCGTTTTCTGTTATCAGATGGCGGGAATTATTTCCAAGGAAGACAGCAATTCCATGAGTCAGATGTCCAGACAGGAAGAAATTGTTTTTATTTTCCTGAACGATCTTGCGCAACACCACACCCATGAGCGAAGCGTAGAGTTCTATGCGCAGCGCCAGTCGATTACAACCAGACATCTTTCGGCGGTGGTGAAAGACATCACGGGAAAGTCGGCAAGCCAGATTATTTCACTGATTGTGATGAACGAAGCAAAAGTGCTGCTGAACTCATCAAATAAGCCTGTTTCGGAGATTTCCGGTATTCTCGGATTTAGCGATCCTTATTCTTTTTCGCACTTTTTTAAAAAGCATTTGGGCGAAAGTCCTTCCCAGTACAGAAATCAGTTCGAAAACTAAAATCTTACATCTGAACATCTTTTTCCAATTCTTAAACATTTGTTTGAGTTTGTTGCTGCCGTACCTTTGTATCCGTAAAACAAGGTAAAATGGTTAAGAACATAAAAACAGCGCTATCACTCGTGATAGCCTTATTTCCTGCGCTTTTTTTTTCGCAGGAAATAAAACAGCTCACCGCAGACGAAGTTGCCGAACTCGCGGTGCAGAATCATCAGCAACTGAAAGTTTCGGTACAGAATATCAACATTGCCAGACAGAATACGGAAGTGGTAAAACTACAGAAACTGCCGAACATTACGGCTTCTACCAGTCAGTTCTACTTAGGCGATGCCGTTGCTATCGATAAAGATTTCTCAAATTCCACAAATGTTCCGATGCCACACTATGGAAGTTCGTATGCGGTTCAGGCAACCCAGCTTATTTTTAAAGGTGGATTGGTGAACAAGTCTATTGAAATGGCGGGACTTCGTGAGCAACTTTCTAAACTGGATCTGGAAAAGAACAAACAGGACGTAAAACTTCTGGTCATTTCAAATTATCTGGATATTTATAAAATTTTAAATCAGGAAGCTGTTTTTCAGAACAATAAAAAACTGGCTCAGGAAAGACTGAAAAACATTCAGAAATTTTATCAGCAGGGAATGGTGACGAGAAACGAGGTCATTCGAGGTGAACTGGCAATCAAAAATTTAGATCAGGGTGTTTTAACGTTAAAAAACAATAAAAAAATTCTGAATTACAATTTAAGTATTGCTTTAGGATTACCCACTGATACGGAAATTGTTCCTGTAGAAAGTTTGCAGAACAAAGAATCGGGAATTGGTATCGAATATTATGTAAATCTTGCTCATGACAGCAATCCTTTGCTGAAATCTGCGAAAACAAACATTGATGTTGCCGATAAAAATATTGAAATTATTAAAACCGACAGAATGCCTACGATTTCAGGTTTCGGAGGATATTCTCTGCAAAGACCGATTACTACAAGAAATCCTGTTCTGGATATGTATTCCGGTGGTTGGCAAACGGGGATTTCATTAAGTTACAATATTGATAATCTTTTTAAAACCAAAGAAAAAGCGAAGCTGGGAGAACTGCAGAAAACGCAGGCAAATGATGCGATGACTTTAACGCAGCAGAATATTGATATGGCTGTAAATGCGGCATATACCAAATATCAGGAATCTATTCAGCAGGCGGAAATTTTAAATGATGCTAAAAAATTAGCGGAAGAAAACTATAAAATTACGGAAGCTAAATATCTGAATCAGTTGGCGGTACAGGCAGAAATGATCGACGCGCAGAATCAAAAATTACAGTCGGAGCTTGATTATGCAAATGGAGAAATCAATGTGCTGTATCAGTATTACAATCTTTTAAAATCTACCGGAACACTTTAATATTTAAAATTTGAAAATCAAAATGGAAAACAAGGAACAAAATACACAAAATACAACTCAGGCTCCTGCCAATTCAGGAGCTGCAGCCAATAAGAAAGAACGAAAGAAAAACAGAATCAAAGCTATCATTTCCAATATCTTGGTTTTTGCCGTGATTGGTTTCGGATTGTACTGGCTGATTGCGCAATATTTTCACATCGGTGATAAAACATACACGGAAGCGGCTCAGGTTGAGGAATTTATCAATCCTATCAACACAAGAGTTTCAGCTTATATCAAAGAAATAAAATTCATTGAGCATCAAAAGGTTAAAAAAGGAGATACACTTGTTGTATTGGATGACCGCGAAATTTTAACCCAGATCGGACAGGCGGAAGCAGCGTATCAGAATGCTTTGGCGCAAAGAGCGGCAACAAGTTCATCGGTGAATACGGTTTCCAATAACGTGAATGTGATGGAATCTAATATTGCGGGAGCAAAAGCAAGACTCTGGAATGCGGAGCAGAATTTAAACCGTTACAAAAACCTTCTGGCTTCCGAGGCGGTGACGAGACAGCAGTACGATCAGGTAAAAACGGAGTACGATGCACAAAAAGCGGCGTATCAGACTTTAATCAACCAGAAACAGTCGGCAAATCTTTCAACTGTAGAAGTGAAAAGCAAATTCGGGATCATTGATGCAGAAATTAAACGAGCAAAATCCGCATTAGATATGGCGAAAATTAATCTTTCGTACACGGTAATTACTGCACCTTATGACGGAGTGATGGGGAGAAGAACGATTTCTGAAGGACAGTTGATTCAGCCGGGACAACAGGTGGCAACGATTGTTTTGAACGGTCAGAAATGGGTGACTGCCAATTTTCTGGAAAGTCAGATGCCGAATGTAAAGACAGGAGAAAAAATGATGATGACAGCCGATGCATTGGGCGGACAACAATTTGAAGGAGTAGTTACAGCAATTTCTGCGGCTACAGGTTCAAGATATTCTAATATTCCAACGGATAATTCTACCGGAAATTTCATTAAAGTTCAGCAGAGAATTCCTGTAAGAATTGAGTTTACGCCTTCCAATAAAAAAGAAGACATCGAAAAGCTGAGTGCAGGAATGAATATGAATATTGTGATTAAAAAATAAGGAGGGTAGAAAGAAGGATGAGGAAAACCGAGGTTAATGTATTTTAAATCATACATCTTCAGACTTTCAGCCTTCAAATCAAATTTTAAAATATGTACAACAAAGGATTATACCGAGATTGGGTACCGAAACCTGTTCAGCTTTTACTGATCGTGCTTTTACTGGCGATCGTAATGCCTTTGGGCGGCGTTTACACAGGAAACATCAGTTATATGGTGGGCGGAACCGGTGCGCTTTCGGAAAATTATATTTTTGCGAATTATGCTTCCACGATCGGAATGGGAGCGGCAATGCCGATTGTTCTGAGACTAAAAATGCGGTTTAAGATCAGGGATAAAATTACGGTTGTTCTGGTTCTTTTGGGAATTTTAAATTACATTAATGCAACCACACTTCAGCCTTCTGTAATCATCGGAAGTTCTCTTCTGATCGGTTTCTTTAAAATGATTGTTGCGATCGAATTATTTTTACCTGTTATGGCAATGATCGGGAACCGTGGTGTTTTTTACGGTGTTTTTTATTCATTTATCCTGATTATGAACCAGATTGTGGGATATTATGCCGTAGAAGTTTCGGTTTTGTATAACTGGCAGCAATTTTTCGTCCTTATTTCGATTTTGTGTTTCGGACTGGCTGTTTTGCAGTGGATTTTTATGCACGATCAGTATTTTGCGCTGAAAGTTCCGCTTCATTATATTGACTGGCTGAGTATTGTGCTTTTTGTGGCAACGTTTATGTTTTCGGCGTATGTTTTTGCTTTCGGAAAACAGCAGGATTGGCTGAATTCTAAAAATATCATCAATGCAGGGATTGGTGCTTTTGTAAGTTTTGCGCTTCTGGTGACCAGACAGACGCATCTGAAAAGACCTTATTTATCATTCAAGGCTTTTTCAAAAAGCAATGTTCTTCACGGATTGTTTATGCTTCTTTGTCTGGGAATGTTTATGGCAACGGCAACATTACAGAATATTTTTGCCGTCGGAGTTTTGGGATACGACCAAATAACGAATGCGAAACTTAATCTTCTGATGATTCCCGGAATTGTAGCTGCCGGAATTGTGGCGATTATCTGGTTTAAAAGGGACAAACCTGTGAAAATGTATATTTTTTCCGGATTTGCAGCGATGTTGGGATATTCGGTTATTATGTATTTCTCTATGGTTTTGGAGTTTAATTATGACAACTGGTATCTTCCTTTATTCCTGAAAGGTTTTGGGATGACGGTGCTTTTTATTTCCGTTTGGTATTACACGCTGGATAAGCTTGAACTTGATGATATGATGGCTGCCATCGGACTGGCTTTGGTCTGGAGAACTTTTCTTACGATCGGTTTCTTTTCGGCGGTATTTTCATGGTTTCAGTACCGTTTTCAGGTGGAAAGTTTAGGGAATCTGGCGGTTTATATGGATGGATTAACGGTGAGTTCACAAAGTGTGGCTGCCAATCTGAAAGGTATTCAGCTCAATGCGATTATTGCTGCCAATAAAAAGATTTTCGGGTATATCGTTATTGCCGGTTTCGGAATTTTAGGATATATTCTTACGCATCATTTTGGAAGAGAGCGTTTTGTATCGACAAGATTTATAAAAGTGTTAAGCGGAAAATCTGTAATTGCCAGAAGAAGACTTTTGGAAAGAAAAAGATTATCCGAAGAAATAAAAGACGCAGCAGGTCCTGCGATGTAAAGAACCTTGTTTTTCATTTACTGAGTCAAAGCTCCATTTTAATTGTAAAGTGGGGCTTTGCGTTTTGAGAATGAAACTTGTTTAAACTAATTTCAGAATTAACCGCAAAAGGGACAAAAGATAATGTTAAAGAGAATTTCCAGAATAATCAAAGTGCTCAAAAGAATAAAAATCAAAGATTTTTAAAAACTATTGTGACCTTTTTCATCAACTTGAAATAAAAAATTTAGTAGATCTTTTGCACCTTTTGCGGTTAAATAAAGTTTAAACAGACTTATGGTTTAAAAATTTAAAGTCAAAAATTTCGAATGTTAATTTTAGAATTAAAACTTGTGATAAACTAATTTCAGAATTAACCACAAAAGGGACAAAAGATAATGTTAAAGCGAATTTCCAGAATAATCAAAGTGCTCAAAAAAATAAAAATCAAAGATTTTTAAAAACTATTGTGACCCTTTTCATTTATAATGATCAACTTTAAATAAAAAATTTAGTAGATCTTTTGCACCTTTTGTGGTTAAATAAAGTTTAAACAGACTTATGGTTAAGTGCGTTTTTCACAACAGATGTTCATTTAAAAATTTCAAAAACTTATCTTTGTACCATATATCAAACTATGAAAGATTTAATGGGGAAAGCCATTTGGGATTTTTATCACAACGAAAATCCTGAAGATCTGCAGACCGAAACTTCTATTTCCGAACTGGATGAACTTCCTGTAAAATATCTGTTCCGCGATTTTGACGGAATGAATACAATTGAGCAAAAAGCTCTGCAACTTGCAAAAGGAAAAACGTTAGACATTGGAGCAGGAGCGGGTTCTCATGCTTTGTATCTTCAGAATGAAAAATATCTTGATGTTACCGCATTGGATATTTCTCCGAAATCCATTGAAGTCTGCCAGTTAAGAGGAATAAAGAAAGCAGTTGCTGAAAATATGCTTCATTTTTCCGGAGAAACATTTGATACGATTCTTTTGCTGATGAACGGAACAGGCATTTTCCAAAGTCTTCATGTGATTGATATTTATCTGAAAAAACTTTATTCGCTTTTGAATCCGAACGGTCAGATTTTAATCGACAGCACAGATATTCTGTATATGTTTGATGAAGATGAGGATGGCGGAGTTTATATTCCTGCGGAAGGATATTACGGCGAACTCGATTATATTGTTCATTATAAAGGAGAATCTGAAGATCCGATAAAATGGCTGTATCTGGATTTTAATACCTTAAAAAATGCAGCAGAGAATAATGGTTTTAAAATAGAAAAAGTGTTGCAGGAAGAGGATTCTTATCTGGCGAGGCTGACTAAGAAATAATTAGTTTTTGTCATTTCGAGAAGCAAAGCGACGAAGCAATCTCAAACTTAAAAAATAACATTCAGACTTAACTTTTCTTAAATCCTTAACAGAATCTTAATGGTTAAAATTTGAAACATTAAGATTTATTTATATTGTTAAGATTAATAAAAGATTGCTTCGTCGCTTTGCTCCTCGCAATGACAAATAAAAAATCCACATGATTTTTAGTTCACGTGGATTTATTTTTTATCTCAATATCGGATTATCCGATCTCAATACCGTTTTCAACATTGCTGTCATCCGGCGTTACGAAAGATAATTTTCCGTCCGGTTTTGTAGTTAAAAGCAACATTCCCTGAGATTCAATTCCTCTGATTTTTCTTGGGGCAAGATTCAATAAAATCATAACCTGCTTTCCAACAACTTCTTCCGGGGTAAAGCTTTCTGCAATCCCTGAAACAACGGTTCTTACGTCCACTCCTGTATCAACAGTTAGTTTCAGTAGTTTATCTGCTTTCTCAACTTTTTCAGCTTCTAAAATAGTGGCTGTTCTTAAGTCGATTTTCATAAAATCATCAAAAGTGATTTCTTCTTTCATAGGTTTTGCGTTAGGATTTGTTTTTTTATTGTTTTGCTTGGTGTCTTCCAATTTCTGGATTTGAGCTTCGATAACATTATCTTCAATTTTTGAGAAAAGAAGAGATGCTTCGTTGATTTTATGACCTGTTTCAATTAAAACAGATTTAGTTTCAATAGTATTCCAATCAGATTTTTGAACATTAAACATATTCAACAATTTCTCAGAGCTGAAAGGCATAAACGGTTCACACAACTGTGCTAAAGCAACTGCAATCTGAGCTCCTACAAATAAAGAATGTGCCGCTTTTTCAGGGTTATCTTTTATTGTTTTCCATGGCTCTTCTGTCTGAAGATACTGGTTTCCGAAACGTGCCAAATTCATTAAAGCTGTTAAAGAATTTCTGAATTCATAGTTTTCTAAAAATCCTGAAATTTCTTTTGCTGATTTGTTAATTTCTTTTAGCTCAGGAGTGTTTACATCACCTTGAGGAACAACCCCATCATAATATTTATGAATTAACACAGCAACTCTGTTGATGAAATTTCCGAAAATTCCAACCAGTTCAGAATTATTTTTCGTCTGGAAATCCTTCCACGTAAAATTGTTATCTTTTGTTTCAGGAGCGGATGAAAGTAAGGCATATCTTAAAACATCCTGTTGTCCCGGGAAATCTTCCACATATTCGTGCGCCCAAACCGCCCAGTTTCTCGAGGTGGAAATTTTATCGTTCTCAAGATTTAAAAACTCAAAAGCAGGAACATTTTTAGGCATGATATAATCTCCGTGAGCCTTCATCATCGCAGGGAAAATAATACAGTGGAATACAATATTATCCTTTCCAATAAAGTGAACCAAATCACTTTCCTCGCTTTGCCAGTAATCTTTCCAGTTTTTTCCGTTTTTCTCCGCCCATTCTTTTGTGAAAGAGATATATCCGATTGGCGCATCGAACCAAACGTACAATACCTTTCCTTCCGCATTCGGAAGAGGAACCGGAACACCCCAGTTCAGGTCTCTGGTCATTGCACGAGGTTTTAACCCATCATTTAACCATGATTTCACCTGTCCGTAAACATTCGGTTTCCAGTCGTCTTTATGACCTTCAATAATCCATTCATTCAGGAAATCCTCATATTCATTTAATGGTAAGTACCAGTTTTTTGTGTCTTTCAGAATAGGAACGTTTCCGCTTAACATGGATTTCGGATTAATCAGTTCCGAGGGTGAAAGGGTAGTACCGCATTTTTCACACTGGTCTCCGTAAGCGTTTTCATTACCACAGTTAGGACAGGTTCCGACGATGTATCGGTCTGCTAAAAATTCTCCTGCCTGTTTGTCGAAATACTGCTCAGACATTTCTTCCGTAAACTTTCCTTTTTCGTAAAGAACCTTAAAGAAATCCTGACTAGTCTCGTAGTGTTTTGGAGAGGTTGTTCTGGAGTATTCGTCAAAAGAAATCCCCAAATCCGAAAAAGATTTTTTAATGATTTCGTGGTATTTGTCTACAATATCCTGTGGCGTTACCCCTTCTTTTTTTGCTCTTATGGTAATAGGAATTCCATGCTCATCGCTTCCGCAGATAAACGCTACATCTTTCCCTAATCTTCTCTGAAATCTCGCATATACATCAGCAGGAATATAGACACCTGCTAAATGTCCTATATGAACCGGTCCGTTTGCATAAGGCAAAGCTGCCGTAATCATCTTTCTGTTTGACATTTATAGTAAAGTTTTAAGCTACAAAGATAATGATTATCCGTGAAAATCGAATATTCTACGAATTTTGAAGACTAGTGAGTGTTTTCGAGGGTTGAAATATTACATTTAGTTAAACTAATGTTTAACTTTTTGTGAATTTAGGAACTATATTATGCGCTGCATATTTTAGTATAATATTTTGATATAAAGTGATTTAAGTTAAAAAGATCGTTTAATATACATAAATTTATGTTAATTTTAAATAAAATTATGATAATTATAATTTTTTTATAAATTGCAACACAAGCAGTGATGCTTATTTAACAAGAACGAAACTATATAAAAGAAATTATTGTGAAAAACTTTACAACGGTATTAAAAATTGCGCCTGCATTTTTATTAGCAAGTACAATGATTCATGCTCAAACAAAAGACTCTGCTACGAAAGAAAAAAAGATAGAAGAGGTTGTTTTGATTGGGTATGGAGCTAAAAAGAAAACAGATCTCACAGGATCTATTACAGCACTATCATCAGCTGATTTTAATAAAGGTGCTGTAGCAACTGCAGAAGGACTTATTAACGGACGTGCTTCCGGAGTTGTGATTACCCAGTCCGGAACACCGGGGAGTGAGCCTGTAATTAGAGTTAGGGGAGGCTCTTCCTTAAATGCCAGTAACGAGCCTTTACTTGTTGTTGATGGACTGCCTTTGGACGGTGTTTCTTTATCAACAATTAATCCAAATGATATAGAATCTTTTTCTATATTGAAAGATGCTGCATCTACAGCTATTTATGGATCCAGAGGATCTAATGGGGTTTTATTAATCACGACTAAAAAAGGAGGTAAAAAATTAAGAGTATCATTAAATGCTTTTACAACGGTTAATACTTTAGCTAAAAAAATTAAAGTATACAATGGTGATGAATTTAGATCTTTAATTAACCAGTATGTACCTGGAAAAGTTGCTCAATTAGGTGCAGCTAATACGGATTGGCAAGATGAAATTTTTAAAACTTCTGTGACTAATGATATTAATGCTTCAGTTTCAGGAAGTTTATTTGGTAAAGTTCCAACTCGTTTTTCAGTAGATCATTTAGACAATACAGGGTTATTAATTACTTCTGGTTTTAAAAGAACGACAGGTAATATTGCCATAAGTCCAAGCTTTTTTGATGATCATTTAAAATTTAATATTACAGGTACTTATTCTTATACTTTTAAGAATAATGCTGATGAAGGTGCTATCGGAAATGCACTTTCTATGAACCCGACACAATCTGTTTATGATAGTAGTTCTATCTACGGAGATGGTTATTATGAGAATAAAGGTGGAAATTTTAATGCTACGACAGGAACATACAATCCTAATGGAGTAGCTAATCCTGTGGCTCAGTTAAAAAACAAACATGATATTCAAAATTTTAAAAGATTTTTTGGAAATGTGAATATGGAATATAAATTCCATTTTTTGCCGGAATTGAGGTTAATTGCAAATGCAGGTTTAGATAGCAAAGAGCTCGATGGTCACGTTACCACAAATAAATATTCCAGAAATGGCTATTATTCTGTAAAAAATACATTTGCTTATTATGGATCTGAATCGTTTTCTGGAGAAAGCCTATTGAATAAAAATGCTAATGTACAGTTAGATTATGCGAAGACTTTTGGCAAATTTAATTTTGATATTATGGGGGGGTATGAATACCAAAATTATCATAAAACAAGTTTTGCAACAGGTAATGTTTTCTTATATTCATTAGATCCAGCCAATAATTTCTATAATCCTGATTCTAAACCTGATGTTAATTTGCAGGCTTTTTTTGGTAGATTAAATTTAGGATATGCAGGTAAGTATTTGATTACTTTAAACTATAGAAGGGATGGGTCTTCCCGTTTTAGTAAAGACAATAGATGGGGTAATTTCGGAGGTGTAGCTGCAGCTTGGAAAATTTCGGAAGAAAATTTTTTAAAAGGCAATTCTGCAATATCTGATCTAAAGTTAAGAGCAAGTATAGGAAAAACAGGTCAACAAGATATTGGAGATTATAGATTTGA
Organism: Chryseobacterium sp. ZHDP1; assembly: GCF_018603435.1. Classification (GTDB taxonomy): domain Bacteria; phylum Bacteroidota; class Bacteroidia; order Flavobacteriales; family Weeksellaceae; genus Chryseobacterium; species Chryseobacterium indicum. Next base: position 16,044 of record NZ_CP075682.1, read on the forward strand.
CTATTTTAAGACGTATAATATTTCTTCAACTTTATTTTATCAGTTTGGAAATACATTTTATCAGATTGCTAAAGCAAATGGATATAATGAAAATCTAAAATGGGAAGAGAGCTTCAAATATAATGTAGGATTAGATTTTGGATTCGCAAATAATAGAATAACAGGAACGTTAGACTTTTATTTAGCAGACACTAAAGATTTATTATCTATTGTTCCTGAGGGACCTTTAGAAAACTTAAGAATTATAGGCCCAAAAAATATTGGGAGATTACAGTCAAAAGGTATTGACTTAGGCTTGGACATTAAAGCTGTAAAAAAGGAAAATTTTACCTTAAACTTCAATTATAACTTAACCTATAATACTATAAAGATAAAAGAACTAGAACTTGATAATATAGATAAAGGAGGTGTTGGTTTAGGGGCTTTTATTCAAACATTCGCTACAGGATATTCTCCTTATGCATTTAATGTTTATCAACAGGTTTATGACAGTAATGGTAAGCCAATAGAAGGAGCTTATGTGGACAGAAATAATGATGGAGTAATAACTTCTGCAGATAAATATATTTATAAAAAGCCACAGGCCGATGTAACAATGGGCTTTATGACCAATGCTACTTTTGGAAAACATATTGACTTCTCAATGGCTTGGAGAGCAAGTATAGGAAACTATGTTTATGATAGAATTTCAGCAGACCGGGCTCAGTTGGGTAATATTAATAATACAGTAGATGGTACAATTAATAATGCTCCTGTCGACTTTAGTGATACAGGTTTTTCACAAACACGTAAAGAGTCTGACTATTACGTAAAAAATGGAAGCTTTGTAAAATTGGATAATGTAACGTTAGGTTACACATTTAATAAGCTATTAAAGAATAACGGATCGATTAGATTATACACAGGTATAAATAATGTGCTGATCATAACAAAGTACAAAAATTTAGATCCAGAGGTATTTAATAACGGAATTGATAATTCAATATATCCTAGAGCCAGAATGTTTACTTTTGGAATTAATGCTAACTTTTAAATGTAGGAAAAATGAAATTAAATATATTAAAATTAAGAAACTTAGCCATTGCCAGTGCATTTATTTTATCAATGACTTCTTGTCTCAATGATTTGGATGTTAAAGTAAATGATGATGAATTATATACTTCTGAGCAATTTTATGCGAATCCGGAGTCATATAAACAATTTTTAGCAAAAATTTATGCTGGTTTAGCGGTAACAGGACAAACTTCTCCTAACGGGAATTCAGATTTAGGAGCAGAAGCAGATGGAGGACCTAACGAGGGGTTTTCACAATACATCAGAGGATATTGGCAACTGCAGGAGCTAACGACTGATGAGGCAATTATTGCATGGGGAGAGTCTGATAATCCGGGGATTAGAGATCTGAACTTCAATACTTGGAATGCAGATAACAAATTTAACGAGGCTTTTTTTGCAAGAATATTTTTTCAAGTAGGTTTGGTAAATGAATTTTTAAGAGAAACGACAGATGAAAAGTTATCTTCTAGAGGTGTTTCAGCAGATTTAAAGGCCCAAATAAAAATTTTTCGTGCTGAGGCAAGATTCTTAAGAGCATTATCTTACTATCATGCAATAGATATTTATGGAAAAGTACCTTTTGCTACCGAAGACAATATCATTGGTTCTGGAGTGAAACCACCAATGCAATCAAGAGAGTATGTATTCAATTATATTATTGAAGAATTAAATAGTATAGATGCAGATTTAGTAGCTCCAAAAACAAACGAATATGGTAGAGCAGATAAAGCAGCTGCATGGATGTTAAAAGCCAAATTATATCAAAATGCTAAAGTTTATACAGGAGTTGATAAAAGTACTGAAGCTTTAACAGAAATTACAAAAGTTATTGGTTCACCTTATAAAATAGCAACTATACCTTATGCAAATTTATTCAAAGCGGATAATAATATTAACGGAGCACAGGATGAAGCTATTTTTCCTATTACTTTTGACGGAATTAAAACAAAAACTTATGGAGGCACAACATTTTTAATACACGCTAGCTGTAATAATGCAGTAGGAGCTACATTAGGAGTTGATGCCGGTTGGGCAGGTTTTAGAGCTAGGCAGGAATTTATTCAGTCTATTGGTACAGATGCTAGAGTTATGAAAGTACCTGGAAATACAGATCCTGCTTCGATTTCGGATTACTCTAAATTTGAAGAAGGAGTAAAATTAATTAAGTTTTCTAATAAAAAAGTAGGAGGTACGAATGGAAGTGACGGTACTTTTGCAGATGCGGATTTTGCTTTATTCAGAATGGGTGATGCATATTTAATGTACGCAGAACTAGCAATTGTTAACGGAAAAGGAAGCACCGCTACTGCTTTAAATTATATTAACGCCTTAAGAACAAGAGCCGGTGTTGCAAATATTACAATGTCTGATATTAATGCTCTTACTACTACAGATGCCAAAGAAGTATTTATTTTGAACGAGAGAGCTAAAGAATTATACTGGGAAGGCACAAGAAGGCAGGATTTAATAAGATTAAATCATTATGTTTCGGGCTACACTTGGCAATGGAAAGGAGGTATTCAAAATGGATCTTCGATAGCTTCTACTAAAACTCTATTTCCAATTCCTAATAAGTATTTGAATTTGAATTCCAACTTATCTCAAAATCCTGGGTACTAATTTTTAAAAGTTATAATAATGAAAAATATAATAAAATTTCTTTTCGCGACTATTGCTATTATGATGGTTTGGTCTTGCGAGAAAGATGAAGATCAGGCTGTTTTATCATTAAAATCTGAGCCTAATCTGAAGGCTAGTACAAATACTCTATCTTTAACTAGCGCAAATGCGAATAATAATGCGGTTACTTTCACAATAACCCCTGCAGAATATACTCCAGCAGTGGAAGTTACAAATGTGTTACAGTTCGCAGTAACTGGGACTAATTTTGCTTCGGTGAAAGAGGCAGGTTTAAGCAGTGGAGTATTATCCAAATCTTATACAGTAATAGAATTTAATGCTTTAATGTTAAATCTTGGATTGCCAACGGGTGTCGCTTCAAGTATAGATGTGAGATTAAAAACTACAGTGGGCAAAGGATCACCCGTATATTCACAGATACAAAAGATTTCAGTAACTCCTTATGCTCTTGTTTCTTATATGTACGCTCCTGGAGCTTATCAGGGATGGAATCCGCCAACAGCGCAAGCGTTGAAATCTGCAACGAGTAACGGAATCTATATTGGGTATATTAATTTCACATCACCAAACTCTGAATTTAAAATTACACCAATGAAAAACTGGGATCATAGTTATGGTACCAATAATAATGTAGATTTAATATATGATGGAGGTGGTAACCTGAAGGCAGCAAATGCGGGAAGTCAAAAATTAACTGTTAATACAAATACAAATAAATTTACTTTAAGTCCATATTCTTGGGCTGTTATTGGTTCTGCTACGCCAAATGGCTGGAACGACCCAGATACTGATTTGGTTTGGAATAGCACAACTGAAAAGTGGGAAGTTACTGTTGTTTTAACAGTCGGTGAAATTAAGTTTAGACTTAATAATGATTGGGGAACAAACTTTGGAGATGATGGAAATAACGGAACCTTAGACGCTGGTGGAGCCAACATTCCTATTAGCTTACCAGGAACGTATAAAATTACGTTTGATGAAGTGAATCTGGTTTATACCGCTGTGAAGTTATAATCTATTCTCTGACATTTATATAAAACTGTTGTGTTTTGGCAGCAGTTTTTTTATTTTTAAAGCTTATATAATCTAATATGAAGAAAATTACAACAGGAGCAATGATGCTCTCTATGATGTTTGCGGGTGTTAATGCACAATCTTTAAAATCGCCGGATGGAAAGTTCGAAATGGACTTTCAGTTGAAACAGGGCGTACCTTATTACAATCTTAAATATAACGGAAAAACGATCGTCGAAGATTCCAAATTGGGACTCAGATTATTTAAAGATACTTCAATAAAATTTGCCTCAGAAATTGCAAAACCGGAAGATGTAAAATTTGATCTTAATAACGGTTTTACTAAAATAGATGAAAAGCGTGACGCTAAAAACGAAACTTGGCAGCCGGTTTTAGGGGAAAAGAAAAATTATATCAATCATTACAATGAATTGGCGGTAACGCTTAACCAGACCTCAACAGACAGAAATATTGTGGTGAAATTCAGACTGTTTAATGATGGGTTAGGTTTCAGATATGAATTTCCGCAGCAGAAAAACCTTAATTACTTCGTCATCAGGGAGGAAGATTCTGAAATTGATTTTCCAACTGACATGAAAGCTTGGTGGATCGTTGCAGATTACGACTCTCAGGAATACCAATATCAGGAAACAAAACTTTCTGAAATCCCTGCAAGATGGCCGAAAGCTGCAGATGCAAACGCTTCACAAACTTTGATCAGAAACGCGGTTCAGTCTCCGGTAATGCTAAAGCAGGAAGGAAAAGAACCATTATACATCAACGTTGCGGAAGCTGCTGTTTTAGACTATCCTGCTTCTCATCTTGAAGTAGATGCTCAGAATTTCAAATTCAAAACACATCTTACAGCAGACAGACAGGGTGCAAAAGGATATATTCAGACTCCTTCCGTTACCCCTTGGAGAACAATTATTGTGGCTCCGAAAGCAGAAGAGGTGATGGATTCTAAAATGCTTTTCAATCTTAATGAACCTACAAAATATACCGATACTTCTTACATTCACCCGACAAAATATATGGGAGTATGGTGGGAGATGATCATTGGTAAATCTCAGTGGGCTTACGGACAGCCGGAATCTAATGTGCGTCTTGGAGTAACAGATTTCTCTAAACTTACGCCTAACGGAAAACACGGAGCCAACAATACAAAAGTGAAAGAATATATCGATTTCGCGGCAGAAAACGGTTTTCAGGGACTTTTGATTGAAGGCTGGAATGTTGGTTGGGAAGACTGGTTTGGCCACTCAAAAGAATTTGTTTTCGATTTCATCACTCCTTATCCTGATTTCGACATCAAAATGTTAAACGATTATGCGCATTCCAAAGGAATCAAATTAATCATGCACCATGAAACTTCAGGTTCAGCAACGAACTATGAAAGATGGGCGGATAAAGCATATCAGTTAATGAATAAATACGGTTATGATGCCGTGAAAACAGGGTACGTAGGAGATATGATCCCAAGAGGGGAACATCATTATTCTCAATGGACAATCAACCATTTCTACAGAATTGCTGAAAAAGCCAACGAATATAAAATTATGGTGAATTCCCATGAATCTGTCCGCCCTACAGGAGAAAGCAGAACGTATCCAAACTATATCTCTGCGGAAGCTGCTCGTGGAACAGAATATGAAGCTTTCGGAGGGAATAATCCTGATCATCAGACCATTCTTCCGTTTACAAGATGGATGGGAGGTTCGATGGATTACACGCCGGGAATTTTCCAGACAAAACTGGATTACTATTTCCCCGGAGACAAACGTTTTGTAAAAACAACTTTGGTAAAACAGTTAGCGCTTTATGTGGTAATGTATATGCCTCTTCAGATGGCGGCAGACTTACCGGAAAACTACAAAAAGCACATGGATGCCTTCCAGTTTATAAAAGATGTAGCAGCAGACTGGGACGATACGAAAATCTTATCGGCAGAGCCGGGAGATTACATCATTACGGCAAGAAAAGCAAAAGGAACTGAAAACTGGTTTGTGGGCGGAATTACCGATGAAAACAAACGTGATTACACTGTAGATTTTTCTTTCTTAGATAAAGGCAAAAAATATGAAGCTGTGATTTATGAAGATGGAAAAGATGCGGATTATATTAACAATCCTCAAAGCTATAACATCTACAAAAAAGAAATCACAAGCAAATCTAAGATCAATTTTAAAATGGTACGAAGCGGAGGTTTTGCTATCTCTATCAAGCCTGTAAAATAATTGTGAATTAACCAAAAACCTTACAGATTTTCTGTAGGGTTTTTTAATACATATTCCTATGATAAAAAGAATTTTTACCCCCATTCAGATGCCATTTTGGTGGCAGGATCTGCTTTTTGCCATTCCGCGAATAGTTTGCGGATATTTACTGACGAGCGACTTCGGTGCTGCAAAATTCGGCTTGCCTTGGTCTCCCGCAGACAATAATTTGAAATTTTTTGAAGTGGCTTTCTGGTTTCCGAATGATGTCGCAGAATATGGTGGTGTTTTTGCCATGTTTCCTGCATTTTTTGCTTGGATGGGAGCTTTTAGTGAAGCGGTAGGAGGAGTTTTTTTATTGTTAGGATTGTTTACAAGACCTTTTGCAGTACTTGTTTTCATTACCATGTTTGTCGCTGTATTTTTTCAGCAGATGAATCAGGGAGTATGGAATATGCTGCCTGCAATGGGAATTATGTGGGTGAGCTTATTTTATATCATTTTAGGCTCCGGAAGATTTGGTTTAGATTACATAATTGCTAAAAAATTGACCCGATGAAAAAGATAGTATTTCTTATAATCTCTTGTTTCTTGATGTTCAGCTGTGTTCAGAAAGCGTATAAGCAGACTGTAATTTATACAGTCGAAATTCCCGATTCTGAAGGGATTACGTCTGTAGGAATCAGAGGAAAAGACAAACCGTTGAATTGGGATCAGGATACTGAGCTTAAAAAAATCAATGATAAAGGGGTTTATCAGGTAAAAGTCACTTATCTTACAGGATATAAATTTACAGAGGTAAAATTTACCCGCAACGGAGAATATGAGCTTCAGAATATGCCCAACCGTAGAATTGAGTTTAATAATTCGGGAATTACACAGTACAAAGCAGTTTTTAATCAACATAAATAAATACTGAAATCATTCATATTACATTAAAAAATATGCGTCATAAACTTTTTTATATAACAACGCTTTGCGCATCGTCTTTATTTTTTTCGCAGATTCAGAAAGTAGAACCTGCATTCTGGTGGAAAGGAATGAAAAACCCCGAACTTCAGATTCTGGTATACGGAAAAGATATTGCTAAAAACGAAATAGAGCTTTCAGACGGAGTTCAGATCAAAGATATTCAGAAAGTTGAAAATCCGAACTATATTTTCGTAACCGTTAATACCAATGAAATTAACGTTCCGAAATTTAACATCAATGTAAAAAGCGGAAAGAAAAATTTAGGTTCTTACACGTATGAACTGAGGCAGAGAAATCCAAATTCAGCAGACAGAGAATCCTATTCTTCCAAAGACGTGATGTATCTCATCATGCCGGACCGTTTTGCCAACGGGGATGAAAAAAACGACTCCAGCCCCAATTTAACCGAAAAAGCAAACCGAAATCTTCCTAACGGCAGGCACGGAGGAGATCTGCGTGGAGTCATCAACAATTTAGATTATATTCAGAACCTTGGAGCAACAGCAGTCTGGCTCACTCCGGTTAATGAGGACAACGAAAAAGTATATTCTTACCACGGATATGCACAGACAGATTTATACAAAATCGATCAGCGTTACGGAACCAACGAAGAATATAAAGAACTTTCTCAGAAATTAAATCAAAGAAAAATGAAGCTCGTGATGGATTATGTAACCAATCATTGGGGAGTTTCGCACTGGATGATCAAAGATTTACCCACAAAAGACTGGATTCACTGGTTCAGCGATGGTGAAAATGGTTTTAAACGTTCTAACTATAAAACAACCACTCAGTTTGATACAAATGCTTCAGAGATAGATAAAAGGTTGGCTTTGGATGGATGGTTTGATACGACGATGCCCGACATTAATCAGAAAAATCCTTTGGTTCTAAAATATTTAACCCAGAATGCGATCTGGTGGATCGAATATGCCGAACTGGGAGGCCTTCGTGTAGATACTTATCCTTACAACGACAAGGAAGCAATGGCAAAATGGGCAAAAGCCATTACAGATGAATATCCGAACTTCAATATTGTAGGAGAAGCATGGCTGTATTCCAGTGCACATATCGCAGTATGGCAAAAAGATTCTAAAATTGCAGAATTAGCAGGCTATAATTCAAACCTTCCTTCTGTAATGGATTTCATGCTTTATTCTAACCTTCCGAAAGCATTAAAAGAAAAAGGCAGCTGGAATTCCGGAATGGTAAAAGTATACGATGTTTTTACAAGTGATTTTTTATATTCTAACATCAATAATATTCTTGTTTTTTTTGAAAATCACGATACCGAAAGATTCAACGAAGTTTTCAACGGAAATCCAGCAGATTATAAACTTGCCATGACCTTGATCTCGACAATTCGGGGAATTCCACAGTTGTATTACGGCTCTGAAATAGGAATGCGCGGCGACAAAAACAAAGGCGGCGATGCAGACATCAGGAGAGATTTTCCGGGCGGCTGGAAATCAGATAAAATCAATGCTTTCAATCCTTCGTCTCAGACTCCTGAACAAAAAGAATTTTACGATTTTACCCAGAAGTTGCTGAACTGGAGAAAAGGAAAAGGAGTTATTCATACAGGAAAAACCAAAAATTTCGTTCCACAGAACAATGTTTTTGTGTATTTTAGATACAACGAAAAAGAAAGCGTAATGGTCATTTTAAATAATAATGATGCGGAACAGACGATCGATGTGAAGCATTTCGCAGAATCCCTGAACGGTTTTTCAAAAGGGAAAGACATTATTTCCGGCAAAGAATTTTCGGTAAAGGACAATTTTAAAATCCCTGCAAAATCATCAATGATTATTGAATTGAATTAAAACACGAATAGCACAAATGTTTTCACAAATTCACACTAAAATCATTAGTGTCATTCGTGAAAAAATTAGTGTCGCTTGTGTTTAAAATAAAGTTAAATATGAAAAAAACAACAATATTCTTTACATTCATCCTATTTGTATTGAGTTTTACATCCATTTCTGCTCAGTCAAAATTTGATAAAGAAAAAACAGAAATAGAAACCATGCTCGATGGATTTAATGTTGCGGCAGCAAAAGCAGATTTCAACACTTACTTTAATTATTTTGCCGATGAATCTGTTTTTATCGGGACAGATGCTACAGAAGTCTGGGACAAAAAAGCTTTTATGGTTTGGGCAAAACCTTATTTCGATAAAAAGAAAACATGGAATTTTACTTCCCTGAAAAGAAATATTTACTTCAGCAAAGATGGAAAACTGGCTTGGTTTGATGAACTCTTGGATACACAGATGAAAATCTGCCGCGGTTCAGGAGTGGTAGAAAAAATCAACGGGCAGTGGAAAGTAAAACAGTATGTACTTTCTGTAACCGTTCCAAATGAAGTGGTAGACAAAGTTGTCGCTGAAAAAGCACCAATCGAAGAGATGTTAATCCAAAAACTGAAGAAATAATGGCAGAAATGATAAGAAAAGCAGATGCAGGAAAATTTGGAAAAGTAAAAAAGCCAAATTTATCCATGGCTCAGATCATCAATATGAGCATGGGATTTTTAGGAATCCAGATGGCTTTTGGTCTGCAAAACGGAAATGCCAGTAGAATTTTGGCCAATTTCGGAGCTGATGTTCATGAATTATCATGGTTCTGGCTCGTTGCGCCGATAACAGGATTAATCGTTCAGCCGATCATCGGTCATATGGGAGATAATACATGGAGTCCGCTGGGAAGAAGAAAACCTTACTTTTTAATAGGAGCCGTTTTATGCGCCATCGGATTGGTAATGCTTCCCAATGCCGCTTCTGCAACACAAATGATGGCTGCAAACGTTTTACTGATGGCGGTTATTTTTCTGGCCATGATGGATGCTTCCATTAATGTGGCAATGGAGCCCTTCCGTGCTTTGGTGGGAGATATGCTGCCTAAACATCAGGCGACGATTGGCTTTTCGGTTCAGACGATTTTGATAGGAATTGGAGCCGTTATTGGTTCAGATTTACCCAACTGGCTTACCAAAATGGGAATTTCTAATGAAGCTCCGAAAGGGTTTGTTGCAGATAATGTCATCTATTCTTTTTACATCGGAGCAGCCGTACTTATAATATCAATTTTATATACAATTATTACTACAAAAGAATATTCTCCGGAGGAATTTGCTTCATTTGAAGGCGGAAAGGAAATCGCAGAAGAAAAATCCAAAATGTCGGATATTTTCAGAGATTTTGCCAATGCACCCTCCCAGATGAAGAAACTGGGAATTGTTCAGTTTTTCTCATGGTTTGCCTTATTTACGATGTGGGTTTTTACAACCAGTGCTTTGGCAACCCATCATTTCGGACTTTCTCCGGAAGATACCCATTCAGCAGAATTTAATAAAGCCGGAGATTTAACTGGAAGTCTTTTCGGAAGTTATAATTTCTACGCCATTTTCTTTGCGTTTGCATTAACACCGATTGCTAAATTTATAGGTAAAAAACAGACTCATGCGCTGGCTTTGGCAAGTGGCGGTTTTGGGCTGATTTCCATGTACTTTATAAAAGACATAAATTACCTATGGATTTCCATGGTAGGATTAGGTTTTGCATGGGCAAGTATTCTGGCAATGCCTTATGCGATGCTTATTGACTCAATTCCACAAAAGAAAATGGGCGTTTATATGGGGATTTTTAATTTCTTCATTGTAATTCCTCAAATCATCAATGGAGTTTTCGGGGGACCTATTGTTAGCAGATTTTTTGGCAGAATGGCAATTGATTATATCGTTGTGGGCGGAATCTGTATGGTTTTAGGAGCTGTTCTCACTCTTATTTTCGTTAAATCTGAACATGATACTCCAAAAGAAATTGAAAAAGAAATTCAGCAGGTACATTTCTGATAAAAAAAAACTGCGGTTGATTTTCTAAAATTACCCAAGTTCGGATTAAAGATTATAAAATATAAAAATATTATTTTAGCTCATTCACATTAAATTAAGGATAGTCAAAATTTAGACACCTCTTATCCCGAATTCAGGTTAAAATATAACTCTAAATCTACCGGATCCGGTAGATTTTTTTATTGATGACGGTAAAAAATCAGAAAAACTTTAAAAAATATGATCCAGATATAGAGTCTCTAGACAAATTTTAGACATCGTATTTTTATCTCACGTTAAAATTTGAAATTCAACAGGTTATGGAATATTTTTACTTTAATGAATATCGTAAAAAACACTGCTTTTTATAGATTTTTGATAATTTTTGGGAGGAATTTTTATGAAATAGTAATTGCGTATCAAAATTAGTTTATACATTTGTATCGTTAAATACAAGCAAATGAGTAACTCAATTATTATTCTTGTCATTTTTGTCATTATCGGATTTTCGGTGATGGGCAATGGCTTGTGATAATTTTTGAAATTGAAATACTACAGACCATTCTCATCACGAGAATGGTTTTTTTGTTTAAAGACAACACCAAAAATTAAAATTAAAACAATATAGAATGTATTACAATGACGACAGTGTTCTCTTCTTTGATGGAGAATATGTGAAAGTAAAAGAAGCAAAGACCGATTTGTACGGTCAATCATTACACTACGGATATGCGGTTTTTGAAGGCATTAAATCCTACAAAACAGCCAATGGAACCAAAATTTTTAAAGCAGAAGAACATTACGACAGACTGAGAAAATCAGCAGAAGCGATGCATATGCCTTTCCATTATTCTACTGAGGAAATGATAGAGACTACTTATAAATTGTTGGAAATTAATAATCTGAGTAACGCTTACATCCGCCCTTTAGTTATCTGTTCTCCTAATATGTCCCTTTCAAAAGGACAGAAAAGCTATCTTGTTATTGAAGTATGGAACTGGGATAATGGTTATCTGGCAAACAAACTGAGAATTATGACCTCTTCTTTTCAGCGTCCTAATCCGAAAGCTTTTAAAATAGAGGCCAAAGTGAGTGGACATTACGTAAATTCTATTCTGGCAAGTCAGGAAGCGAAAGATAAAGGATTTGATGAAGCACTTGTTCTGGACGAAAATGGAAATGTAGCAGAGAGCTCCGGCGCAAATGTATTCTATGAAAAAGACGGAAAACTATATACTCCTCAAAAAGGAAACATCTTGCCCGGTATTACCAGAGCTACAGTTTTTGAAATATGTAATCAGTTAGGGATTTCATACGAAGAAAAATTATTTACACCGCAGGAAATGCAGGGCGCAGATGCGGCATTTTTCTGTGGAACAGCAGCAGAAATTGTCGCTGTGGAATCTTTGAATGATATTCCTTTCAGAATGAATTGGGAAGACAGTTTATCAGCTAAAATTCAGCAGGCTTACCGTCATTTGGTCGTAGAAGAAAATTATTCATACCTGAAATCAAACCTGCAAAATGTGTAATACAGAACTGAACAAATACTCCAAAACCCTTACAAAAGACCCGACTCAGCCCGCAACTCAGGCAATGTTTTACGGTATTGGTTTCCAGAAAGAAGACTTCGACAAAGCACAGATCGGAATTGCAAGCATGGGTTATGATGGCAATACCTGCAATATGCATCTCAACAGCCTCGCTGAAATCGTGAAAAAAGGAGTAAAAGAACAGAATTTGGTGGGTTTAATGTTTCATACCATAGGAATAAGTGATGGGATGACCAACGGTACAGATGGAATGCGCTATTCCCTTGTAAGCCGGGACATTATTGCAGATTCCATAGAAGCTGTATGCGCAGGACAATATTATGACGGGCTCATCACCGTTCCCGGATGCGACAAAAATATGCCCGGTTCCCTCATTGCTATGGCAAGACTGAACCGACCTTCCATTATGGTATATGGCGGAAGTATTGCTCCCGGACATTACAAAGGTCAGGATCTGAACATCGTTTCTGCTTTTGAAGCTCTGGGAAATAAAATTGCCGGAAAAATTTCAGAAGAAGACTTTCAGGGAGTCATTCAAAATTCCTGTCCGAGTGCAGGAGCCTGTGGCGGAATGTACACCGCAAATACCATGGCTTCTGCTATTGAAGCTCTGGGAATGAGTCTTCCGTATTCCTCTTCCTATCCGGCGCTCAGTCGCGAGAAAAAAGAAGAATGCCAATTTGCGGGACATTACATCAGGATTCTTTTGGAAAAAGACATCAAGCCTTCCGATATCATGACCCCAAAAGCCTTTGAAAATGCTTTGAGACTGATTATGATTTTAGGCGGAAGCACCAATGCTGTACTGCATTTTATTGCCATTGCAAAATCAATAGGATACAATTTAACTTTGGATGATTTTCAGCGGATCAGTGATGAAACACCGTTTCTGGCAGACCTCAAACCCAGCGGAAAATATCTGATGGAGGATCTTCATAAAGTAGGAGGAGTTCCGGCGGTAATGAAATACCTTTTGGATCTGGGACTGCTGCACGGCGACTGCCTTACAGTAACAGGAAAAACCATTGCAGAAAATCTCGAACATGTAACTTCCATTATTGAGAGAGAGCAGGATATTATTCACGATATCAGAAATCCCATCAAAGAAACAGGACATATCAGAATATTATATGGAAATCTTGCCGAAAAAGGATCAGTAGCCAAAATCACAGGTAAAGAAGGAAACTATTTCAGGGGAACAGCCATTGTATTTGATGGCGAAAAAGAATTCATCAAAGGAATTGAAGACAAAAAAATTAAAGAAGGAAACGTTGTCGTTATCAAAAACGAAGGTCCGAAAGGCGCTCCCGGAATGCCCGAAATGCTGAAACCAACTTCCGCTTTAATGGGTTCTGGCTTAGGAAAAAATGTAGCACTGATAACAGACGGAAGATTCTCCGGAGGAACCCACGGTTTTGTTGTAGGACACATCACACCGGAAGCATTTGAAGGAGGACTGATCGGTCTTATACAGGACGGAGACCTCATCGAGCTCGATGCAGAAAAAAATACCATCAATGCATTGCTGTCGGATGAAGAAATTGCAAAAAGAAAAGCCGGTTTTTATCAGCCTGAATACAAAGTGAAAAGCGGAGTTCTTTATAAATATGCCAAATCTGTGGCAGATGCATCGCAGGGCTGCGTAACCGACCTGTAATCACAATTAAAATTGAAACATTATGAATACACTTGAAATAAATGAACAGAAAGATACCCGAAGTGCGGAGGCCATCGAGATATCCGGTTCCAAAGCAGTTTTAGAAGCTTTATTGCAGGAAAATGTAGACACCGTTTTCGGATATCCCGGAGGAGCAATTATGCCTATTTATGATGCTTTATACGATTATTCCGAAAAACTGAAACACATTCTCGTTCGTCACGAACAGGGCGCAGTTCATGCAGCACAGGGATTTGCAAGAGTATCAGGAAAAACGGGCGTTGTCTTTGCAACAAGTGGTCCCGGAGCCACCAATCTGGTGACAGGACTTGCAGATGCCATGATCGACAGTAATCCGCTGGTTTGCATTACGGGGCAGGTTTATGCTTCCTTGTTGGGAACAGATGCATTTCAGGAAACCGATGTTATCAATATTACCACGCCGGTTACCAAATGGAACTATCAGGTTACCGATGCCACAGAAATTCCTGAAGCCATTGCCAAAGCATTTTACATTGCAAATACAGGTCGTCCCGGTCCTGTTTTAATTGATATTACCAAAAATGCACAACTTCAGTTATTCGATTATTTAGGCTATAAAAAATGTACTCACATCCGAAGTTATCGTCCCGAACCCGAGATCAGAAAAGAATATATTGAAAAAGCAGCACAGCTCATTAATCAGGCCAAAAAACCATTCGTTCTTTTCGGACAGGGAGTAATTCTGGGGAAAGCGGAAGACGAATTTAAGTCATTTATTGAGAAAGCCAGTCTTCCGGCAGCAGCTACCGTAATGGGACTGAGCGCACTACCTACTCATCACAGATTACACGTAGGAATGTTGGGAATGCATGGAAATTATGCACCCAATGTAATGACGAATGAATGCGATGTGTTAATCGCTGTAGGAATGCGTTTTGATGACCGCGTTACCGGACGTCTTGATAAATATGCAAAACAGGCAAAAGTAATTCATCTTGATATTGATCCCGCAGAAATTGATAAAAATGTAAAAACAACAGTTCCTGTTTGGGGCGACTGTAAAAAAACACTCCCTTTATTGACGGCATTTCTCGAAGAAAACGACCATTCAGAATGGGGAGAGAAATTCCGTGAACTGGAAAAAGAAGAAATAAAAGAAGTCATACATAATGAACTGAATCCCAATACAGATGCCATGACGATGGGAGAAGTTATCAGAGTATTAAACGAGCTTACTAACGGAGAAGCCATTATCACAACAGATGTTGGTCAGCATCAGATGGTTGCTTGTCGATACGCCCGGTATAACCATTCAAAATCCAGTGTCACTTCCGGAGGACTGGGAACAATGGGATTTGGCTTGCCGGCTGCTATCGGAGCATGGTACGGAGCCCCCGAAAAAACAGTCGTGGCAATCATCGGAGATGGCGGATTTCAGATGACACTTCAGGAGTTGGGAACCATTATGCAGTTTGGGGCAAAAGTGAAAATTCTCATCCTCAATAACGAATTTTTGGGAATGGTGAGACAATGGCAGCAATTATTCCACGACAGACGTTACTCATTCGTAAATATTACAAGCCCTGATTTTGTGGCAGTTGCCAAAGGATATTACATTGAAGGTGAAAAAATATCCGAAAGGAAAGATTTAAAAGCCGCCCTCGAAAAAATGCTCAGTCATGATGGGGCATACCTTCTTGAAGTGATGGTAGGAAAAGAAAACAATGTATTTCCGATGGTAGCGCAGGGAACCTCAGTTTCGGAAATCAGACTAAAATAAAAAGAAAATGGAAAAACAGGAATTTACCATCACATTATACACCGAAAATTCAGTGGGATTAATCGGCAGAATATCGGGAATCTTCTCACGGAGAAAAATCAATATCGAGAGTCTTAATACCTCACCTTCAGAAGTAGAAGGCATTCACAGATTCACCATTGTTATCCAGGAGAACGAAGAAGTAGTGAGAAAACTTTGCCGACAATTGGAAAAGCAGATTGATGTAATGAAAGCCTATTACAATACAGACGATGAAATTGTATGGCAGGAACAGGCACTTTACAAAGTACCCGCAGATGTGGTTACCGAAAAAGTATATGTAGAGCGGCTGCTTCGGCAGTATGGTGCATCAACCGTAGTCATCCGTCAGGATTATATCGTGTTTGAAACAGCCGGACATCGTGAAGAAATAGACAGATTAACCGAAGAACTTAATAAATACGGTCTCATAGAATTTGTTCGCGGTGCCAGAATCGCCATTATTAAAAACAGTGCGGGAATCCACCAAAAAGTACTTCAGTTTGAAAACCGTGAACCCTCTCCGTATATTGTAGAGAACGAATATCTCGATAAGCGGGATAATGTTTTTACCATGTAACAGATCAGTCAAAAACATTTAAATCCTGAATTTGAATACAATGTTTTATTGTTTCAAAAAACATTCAGAACAAAACCTAAAATAAAAATATTAATCCTGAAAAGTAGTTACAGTAAACATTTTACCTAATACTTTTTACATTTTACCCAAAAATATGGCAAATTACTTCAATACCTTATCACTAAGAGAACAACTGCATCAGCTTGGACAGGCAGAATTTATGGACAGTACAGAATTTTCCGATGGTGTAGGAGCTTTAAAAGGAAAAAAAATAGTAATCGTCGGATGTGGCGCTCAGGGACTTAATCAGGGGCTTAACTTAAGAGACAGCGGACTCGATGTTTCCTACGCCCTCAGAAAAGAAGCCATCGACGAAAAAAGAGACTCATGGAAAAATGCCACAGAAAACGGATTTCATGTAGGAACATATCAGGAACTCATTCCTACGGCAGATTTAGTCATCAATTTAACCCCGGATAAACAGCATACTTCCGTAATCAACACCGTACAGCCACTCATGAAAGAAGGCGCTACATTGTCCTATTCCCACGGATTCAACATCGTGGAAGAAGGGATGCAGATCCGTAAAGACCTCACCGTAATCATGGTTGCCCCGAAATGTCCCGGTTCCGAAGTCCGTGCAGAATACCTTCGAGGTTTTGGAGTACCCACACTTATTGCCGTACATCCCGAAAATGATCCTCAGGGAAAAGGATGGGCAGAAGCAAAAGCCTATTGTGTGGCAACTGGCGGACATAAAGCAGGCGTATTAAAATCATCCTTTGTCGCAGAAGTAAAATCAGATTTAATGGGAGAACAAACCATTTTATGCGGACTTTTGCAGACTGGCTCCATTCTTTCCTTTGACAAAATGGTAGAAAAAGGAATCGATGCAGGATATGCTTCCAAGCTCGTTCAGTACGGCGTTGAGGTAATCACAGAAGCATTGAAACACGGCGGTGTGAGCGGAATGTTAGACCGGCTTTCCAATCCTGCAAAAATCAAAGCATTTGAACTTTCCGAAGAATTGAAACACATCATGCGGCCGCTTTTCCAGAAACATCAGGATGATATCATCTCCGGAGAATTCTCCAAAACCATGATGCAGGACTGGGAAAACGGAGATGCCAACCTTTTGAAATGGCGTGCGGAAACCGGCGAAACAGCCTTTGAAAAAACTCCGGCGGGAGACGTAAAAATCTCCGAACAGGAATACTTCGATCACTATCTCCTCATGTCCGCATTCATAAGAGCAGGCGTAGAACTCGCCTTCGAAACCATGGTGGAAGCAGGAATAAAACCGGAATCCGCCTATTACGAATCCCTGCACGAAGCTCCCCTCATTGCCAATACCATCGCCAGAAAAAAACTATTCGAGATGAACCGCGTGATTTCCGATACCGCAGAATATGGCTGCTATCTCTTCGATCAGGCTTGTAAACCCCTTTTGGCAGACTTCATGAAAAAAGTAGATACAGACCTCGCAGGAAAAAACTTCAACGAAGGAAAAGACGCGTCCGTAGACAATGCGCAATTGGTTCACGTTAACGACACCCTCAGAAACCATCCGGTAGAAATGGTCGGCAGAAAACTTCGTCAGGCAATGACGGCAATGAAATCCATAAAAACCGTATAAAAATTTTTTGGGCAGCTATTTCCGCCCTCCGTTCCCGCTTTTTTCTTTTCTCGAAAAAGAAAAAGAGCTCCACTCAGGTCGGGCTGCGAGACATTCCCGCATCAGGAAATAAAGACCATAAAAAATCGGTAAAATAAATGAAGATGAATAAAACACTCACACTTCCCACACTCGGATCCGTCATACAGGCAAGAAAAAGCATCGAAAACGTGGTAAATTACACCCCTTTGCAATACAGCACCCGTTTGTCGGAAAAATTTAATGCGCATATTTACCTTAAAAGAGAAGACTTACAGCCGGTAAGATCCTACAAATTAAGAGGCGCTTATCACAAAATAAAAACCCTTTTCAACGAAGGCAGAACTTCAGAAGGAATAGTTTGTGCAAGTGCAGGAAATCATGCTCAGGGAGTTGCTTTTTCATGCAGGCAGCTTCAGATTAAGGGAACCATTTTCATGCCCGTAACCACACCGAAACAAAAGCTGGAACAGGTAGAAATGTTTGGCGGTCATTTTGTAGACATTAAACTCTTCGGAGACACCTTTGATGCATCCAAAAAAGCCGCTTTGGATTATGCAGAAACTTCCGGCGCTGCCTTTATCCATCCTTTTGATGACGTTCAGATCATTGAAGGACAGGCAACAGTAGCACTTGAAATTTTAGAACAGAAAAAAGAAGCAACAGACTTTGTTTTTATTCCCATTGGCGGAGGAGGACTCGCTTCGGGAATTTCCACCGTATTTAAACAACTTTCCGCAGAAACCCAACTCATAGGCGTAGAACCGAAAGGAGCGCCCTCCATGAAAACATCCATAGAAAACAAAATCAATACCGAGCTTACTGAAATTGACAGCTTTGTAGACGGAGCAGCCGTGAAAAAAGTAGGAGATTTAACATTTGAAATTTGCAGGAATACACTTTCCGGATGCATTTCCGTAGATGAGGGAAAAATTTGTGAAACCATTCTTCAGCTATATAATAAAGATGCTATTGTACTTGAACCGGCGGGAGCATTATCAATTTCTGCACTCGAGCAGTATAAAACGCAGATCAGAGGAAAAAATGTGGTGTGCATTGTCAGCGGAAGCAATAACGATATTACCAGAATGGAGGAAATTAAAGAACGCGCTTTGCTCTACAATGGTCTTAAGCACTACTTTATGGTAAAATTTCCGCAGCGTCCAGGTGCTCTTAAAGATTTTGTCCTCAATGTATTGGGAACAAACGATGATATCACCCATTTTGAATACACCAAGAAAAACTCCAGAGAAACAGCTTTGGCAATCGTCGGAATCGAGCTTTCCGATCCATCAGACTTCGAAGGACTCAGACAGAGAATGCAGAATCTGGATTATTTTGAATCGTATCTCAACGAAAACCCTGATGTTCTCAATATGCTTGTGTAATATCAAAAACAAACAATAAATCCGCTTAAAAGGCGGATTTTGTCGTTCTTATCTTACATCAACAGTTTAGCCATTTATCTCCTGTACATTTGTATCATAAAATAAAAACATTATGAAAACAGTATATCATAAAGCAGACACAAGAGGCCACGCCAATCATGGATGGTTAAACTCTTACCACACCTTCAGTTTTGCCAATTACCAGAATCCTGAAAGAACACACTTCGGAGTACTAAGAGTATTGAACGACGATACCGTTACGCAGGGAATGGGTTTCGGAACACATCCTCACAGAGACATGGAAATTATTTCCATTCCGTTGGAAGGAGATCTGGAGCATAAAGACTCTATGGGAACTACAGCAGTCATTAAAAAAGGAGAAATTCAGGTAATGAGTGCCGGAACCGGAGTAATGCACAGCGAATACAACAAAAATAAAGATCAGGCGGTGAAATTCTTACAGATCTGGGTATTCCCGAGAGAAGTCGGAGTAGAACCAAGATACGATCAGCAAAGCATTAAAGAAGGCGAAAAAATAAACGGATTCCAACAGATTTTATCTCCAGATAAAAATGACGACGGCGTTTGGATTCATCAGGATGCATGGTTCAATCTTGCTAATTTTACCAAAGGAAATGGCAAAAACTACACGCTGAATAAAAAAGGAAACGGAGTCTATGCTTTTGTATTAAAAGGAAGCGCAAAAATTGGAGACCGTATTTTAAATGAAAGAGACGGTTTAGGAATCTGGGATACTCAAAGTTTCAACATTGAAGCCGTGGAAGACACAGAAATATTATTAATGGAAGTTCCGATGGAATTACCTTCATATCTCAAATAAACCCTTAATTTTGCACCACCCAATCAATATCATTAAAAGTTAAACAGTAAAGAAATGATTTCGGTCAGGGAACCACGAAGTGGTTCAATATGAGTAGCCGTGGGTGAAACCCATGGAAAAAGTATTCGTAATCAACGTACCACGAAATGGTTCAACAAAAATTATTTTAAACAAACAATTAAAAATAAATGAAAGTTTTAGCAATAGCAGGAAGCAATTCCGATACATCGATCAATAAAATGCTGGTTACTTACGCAGCATCATTAATTCCAAACGCAGAAGTAGAAATCGTAGACATGAACGCTTTTGAAATGCCGATCTACAAACACCAGCGTGAAGTAGAAAGCGGAGTTCCGCAGGAAGCAAAAGACTTTGCCTCAAAAATCGATGGAGCAGATGTTTTACTGGTTTCTTTGGCAGAACATAACGGAACTTACTCTTCAGCATTCAAAAATGTATTCGACTGGACATCAAGAATCAAAGACAGAGCAGTCTGGAACGAGAAACCAATGCTGTTAATGGCAACAGCTCCGGGAGCAAGAGGCGGTTTAGGCGTTTTGGAAGCTTCAGGAAAACGTTTTCCTCTTCACGGCGGAAATATTGTAGACACCTTCACACTGCCTTTCTTTAATGACAATTTTGATAAAGCAGCTCAGAAAATTTCTAACGAAGAGAAAGACAGCGAATTAAAAGAGAAAATTCAGAAAATTTCTGCCTTAGAATCTATTCTTGAAAAATAGATTTGAAAATTAATATAAAATTAATATCTTTGCAAAAAGGAAAAAAGATGAAAATTCAGACCACTTTTAAAGAATGTTTCTCCAAGAAAGGGAATATTGTGGACTCTGAAATTCTGAGATAAAACAACGGCCGATAATCTACCAAGATTGTCGGCTTTTTTGTTTTCTGAATTTGAATAAAAAGTAAAAATAAAATGTACCAATTCAGTAATGCAGAAATTTACCAATTCAAAACATTGTTACATTGCTAAACTGATACATTGTTAGATTATTAAAATACTATGAGCAACACGTACAAATCAGCAGGAGTAGACAAAGAAGAAGGATACAAAACCGTTGACAAGATCAAGAAAGCGGTCGGCGAAACACATAATTCCAATGTGTTGAACCATTTGGGAAGTTTTGGGGCATTCTATGAGATCAGAGGATACAAAAATCCTGTATTGGTTTCCGGAACAGACGGAGTAGGAACAAAGCTGAAAGTCGCTTTAGACTCAAAAAAATACGATTCTATCGGGGTAGACTGCTTCGCAATGTGTGCCAACGATATTCTTTGTCACGGGGCAAAACCATTATTTTTCCTTGATTATCTGGCTTGTGGAAAATTAGACTCCGAAATTGCCGCTGAAATCGTTTTAGGAATGGTAGAAGCCTGTAAAGACAATAACTGTGCATTAATTGGCGGAGAAACTGCTGAAATGCCGGGAATGTACCAGCCGGGAGATTACGATGTTGCGGGATTCTGCGTAGGAATCGTTGAAAAAGACCAGATTATTGATGGTTCAAAGATCAAAACAGGAGACAAAATTATTGCGTTGCCAAGTTCAGGATTCCATTCCAACGGATTCTCTCTGGTGAGAAAAGTATTCCCTGATTTTAACGAAGAATTCGAAGGAAAACCTTTGTACGAAACGCTTTTGGTTCCAACAAGACTATATTATAAAGATATTCATAAAATTCTTGAAGAAGTAGAAGTTTCAGGGATTGCGCATATCACAGGCGGTGGTTTATACGAAAACATTCCGAGAATTATCGGTGACGGACTTTGCGCATCGATTGATGCTTCAAAAATCCAGATTCCAACAGTTATGTTAGAACTGGAAAAAAGAGGAGGAGTTGCCCGCGAAGAAATGTTCGGAACATTCAACATGGGAGTAGGAATGATCGTTGTTGTAGATGCACAACACGCTGAAAAAGTATTGCACCTTTTAGACGATGCTTACGAAATCGGAGAAATTACAGAAGGAAGCGAAAAAATCAACTTGAAAATTACCAATTAGATAATGTATTCCATTTTCAAATTAACTAATTTTCAAATTGACTAATCATGAAGAATCTTGTCATACTCGTTTCAGGTTCAGGAACCAATCTTCAGAGAATCATCGATACCATTGATAATGGAGAAATCCGCAATGCAAAAGTATCGTTAGTGATTGCCGACAGAGAATGTTACGGACTGGAAAGAGCAAAAAACCATAACATAGAAAATATTCTGATTCCGAGAGGGAAAAACTTCAGTAAAGAATTGGCTGAAAAAATTCCTCAAAATACAGACTTAATCGTTTTAGCAGGATTTTTATCCATCCTGAAACCTGAGTTCTGTGAAAAATGGAACGGAAAAATAATCAATATTCATCCGGCTCTGCTTCCGAAATTCGGAGGAAAAGGAATGTGGGGACATCATGTTCACAATGCCGTGATCGAAGCAAAAGAAAAAGAAAGCGGAGCAACCGTACACTTTGTAACTTCAGGAATCGATGAAGGAGAAGCCATCCTTCAGAAATCATTCGAAATTACAGAAGACGATACTCCCGAAACCGTCGCAGAAAAAGTTCATTTAATAGAATATGAAATTTACCCAATTGCGATAAACAAAGTATTAAATAATAATTAGACATTAATTATTAGTGATACAAAAAATTCCTCTCCTTTGGAGGGGTGGCAAAAATTCAAAGAATTTTTGACGGGGTGGTTAAAAAACTAACAACAACGAAAGGCTTCGACAAGCTCAGCCTGACAACGCAAAATCTAGCCACTTAGTTTGTCATTCCGTAGGAATCTAAGCTTAGTTGAGATGCTTTCAGCATGACAAACAGAACAGAAAAATAGTTAGTATTAGAGATGTAGCGCTGAGTCAAGAATTTATTCTGAGCTTGTCGAAGGAAATCATCTCTTTAAAGAAAAACACATTTAGATTTTATTATTTCGAAAACAAGAAAAATCTAAGTAAAAATAAAACAGACCGGAGGTGAAAGAACCGGTCTACAGTTTGAAATAGCTGTAAAAAGTAAAAAATCGAAAGTAAAATGAGCAAAAAGAGAGTTTTAATCAGTGTTTCTGACAAAAGCGGGTTAACCGAATTCGCACAGTTTTTGGAAGCCCAGAATTATGAACTGATTTCTACAGGAGGGACGTTCAAACATTTGAAAGACGCTGGTTTAAATCCGATTCAGATTGATGAGGTTACCAATTTCCCGGAAATGTTGGACGGAAGAGTGAAAACATTACACCCTAAAGTTCACGGTGGACTGTTGGCGGTTCGTTCCAACGAAGAACACATGAATACCGTTCAGGAACACGGAATTGGACTGATTGACATGGTAATTGTGAATCTTTATCCTTTCTTCGAAAATGTAAACAAAAACATTTCTCTTCACGAAAAGGTAGAATTCATCGATATCGGAGGACCTTCAATGCTACGTTCTGCAGCAAAAAACTTCGATTCGGTTACGGTAATCACGGATGTTGAAGATTATGCAACCGTAAAAATCGAAATGGAACAAAACGGTGATACGTACATCGAAACTCGTAAAAAACTGGCAGGAAAAGTATTCAACCTTACTTCGGCTTATGATGCAGCGATTTCAAGAATGCTTTTAGAAGAAGAATATCCAACCTATCTTAATGCTTCTTACAAAAAAGTTTCTGACTTAAGATACGGAGAAAACCCGCATCAGACAGCAGCTTACTATGTTTCTACTTTCGAAAACGGAGCGATGAAAGATTTCGAACAGTTGGGAGGTAAAGAATTGTCTTTCAACAATCTTCGGGATATGGATCTTTGCTGGAAAGTGGTGACAGAATTCAAAGAAGAAATGGCTTGTTGTGCAGTAAAACACTCTACACCTTGCGGAGTAGCGATCGGAACTTCAGCTTTGGAAACCTATCAGAAAACTTTCGAGTGCGATCCTGTTTCCATCTTTGGCGGAATTGTTGCTATGAACTACAAAATCGACGCGGCAACCGCAGAAGAATTAAACAAAACCTTCCTTGAAATTGTAATGGCTCCGGAATTTGATGAAGAAGCTCTTGAAATTTTAAGAAAGAAAAAGAACTTAAGAATTATAAAAATTGTCAATCCGGTTTCAGACAAACAGACCTGGGTGAAAATCGACGGAGGAATTCTGGTCCAGGACAATGACAGCATCTTTTCAGATGACATCAAAGTTGTCACAGAAACACAGCCTACGGAAGAGCAGAAAAAAGCATTATTATTCTCTCAGAGAGTGGTAAAATATGTAAAATCTAATGCGATTGTCGTTTCCAACGGAATTCAGGCTTTCGGAATCGGAGGAGGACAGGTAAACAGAATCTGGGCAACTCAGCAGGCGATAGAAAGAGCCAAAGAAAAATTCTCCGGCGATTTAGTATTGGCTTCAGATGCGTTTTTCCCGTTCCGTGATGTAGTAGATTTCTGCGCTCAGGAAGGAATTACGGCAATCATCCAGCCGGGAGGAAGTGTAAAAGATCAGGACAGCATAGATGCTGCCAACGAACACAAAATCCCGATGATGTTTACCGGAATCAGACATTTTTTACATTAATAGTAAAGCAATTCGCCATTGGCTATTAGCGATTGGCTAAAATTATATTTTGAGATTGTTTTTATAGCATCCAAAATTATATATTTGTAAATTATAGACTAGTTAATTAAATAAAGTATGAGAATATTAATCATAGGTGAAGGTGGAAGAGAATCTGCTTTGGCAGCAAAACTTCAGAATGACCCAAGAATTTCTAAAATGTTTTTCGCGAACGGAAACGCTACCACTGATGTTATTGGAAAAAATGTTCATTTATCAGAGATTAAAGAACTTAGAGATTTTGCCATCAAAGAAAAGGTAGACTTAACGATCGTTGGTCCCGAAGCACCGCTTGTAGCAGGTTTAAAGGACGAATTCAAAAAGCACGACCTTAAAGTTTTTGGTCCGAATCAGAAAGTTGCAAGCTTGGAAGGAAGTAAGGCTTTCTCTAAGAAATTTATGCAGACCTATGATATCAAAACCGCAAAAGCAGTAGTATTTGATTCTTATAACGAAGCTAAAGAATATGTTCAGACACACCAGTTCCCTTTGGTTGTTAAAGCAAGCGGTTTAGCTGGCGGAAAAGGAGTGGTAATCTGCGATACTCTGGAAGAAGCTGAAGCAACGATTCACGATTTTATGATTAGAAGAATTTACGGAGATGCCGGAATCCGTTTGGTAATCGAAGAATATTTAGAAGGATTTGAAGCCTCTATCATCGCTTTTTCAAACGGTGAAAAACTATTCCCTTGTATCGCTGCAAAAGACTACAAAAAAGCTGGAAATGGAGATACAGGACCCAATACAGGAGGAATGGGAACCGTTGCGCCAAGCCCGGAATTTACTCAGGAACACTACGCGGATTTCGAAAAAAATATCTTAGAACCTACCATTAAAGGTCTTAAAGGAGAAGGATTCAGCTTCAAAGGAATCATTTTCTTCGGATTAATGGTAACGAAAAACGGAACCTATCTTTTAGAATATAACATGAGATTCGGAGATCCTGAAACTCAGGTTTTAATGGCTTTAATGGAAAACAATCTTCTGGATGTTATTCAGGATTGTATGGACGGAAAAGACATCGAGCTTAAATTTAAAGACGAAAAAGCAGTTTGCCTTGTGATGTGTTCAGGAGGTTACCCGAGAAACATCGAAACAGGTTTCGAAATTGTAGGGGAAGATAAACTGAAATACAGCAAACTTTTATACGCAGGAGCCATCAGAAAAGGAGATAAAGTAGTTTCTAACGGTGGAAGAGTACTGAACATCGTAGCTACAGGAGCAACGTATGAAGATGCCCGCAAAAAAGTGTACGAAGATGCAAGTCATGTACATTTCGATTACGGCTTCTACAGAGAAGACATCGGAAAGTTTTAAAATAATGCCCTGATTTTTCGGGGCTTTTTTTGTTAGAAGCTATTTCCCGCTTTCCGCTGTATCTTTTTTGTCATTGCGAACAAAGTGAAGCACTCAATGGAACTTCTCAGCAATCGCAATAACAAAAAAGGATGCCGCTGCAATCGGGGCTATAATTTCAGACAATTTTACAAAATCATTTATCAATCATTATTCATCAATTATAAAAAATGAACAACGGTATTATCATATTAGATTTCGGATCACAGTACAACCAGCTTATCGGAAGAAGAATCCGCGAGATGGGAGTATATTCTGAAATTTTACCATTCAATACACCATTAGAAACACTGTTAGAGAAACAGCCGAGAGGAATTATTCTTTCCGGCGGACCAAGTTCTGTAAATGCAGAAAATGCCCATTTGGTTGAAAAAGAATTATACGAGCAGGGAATTCCTGTTCTGGGAATTTGCTACGGAATGCAGTTAACAGCACACCTCTTAGGCGGAAAAGTTCATAAAGGCGTAAAAGGAGAGTACGGAAAAGCACACCTTGAAATCGTAAAAGAATCTTCTTTATTAAAAGGTGTTACCAATAATTCTGTGGTTTGGATGAGCCATTTCGACGAAGTGGGAGAATTGCCTGAAGGATTTGAGTTAAACGCAAAATCCGGTGTAATTGCTTCGATTTCCAATGAAGACAAAAAAATCTACTGTGTACAGTTCCACCCGGAAGTTTCCCACACCGAAGAAGGAGGGAAAATGCTGGAAAATTTCGTTTTCGGAATCTGTAATGCAGAGAAAAACTGGAAACTGACCAATTACATCGATAAAACAGTTGCCGAAATCCGTGAGAAAGTCGGAGATCAGAAAGTAATTCTTGGACTTTCAGGGGGGGTAGATTCTTCTGTAGCGGCAGTGTTAATTCACCGTGCCATCGGCGATCAGTTGACTTGCATCTTCGTAGACACAGGTTTACTGAGAAAAGACGAAGGCAAAAAAGTAATGGACAATTATGGAGAGCATTTCCATATGAACATTAAATTAGTGGATGCTTCTGAAAGATTTTTATCAAAATTAGCCGGAGTAGATGATCCTGAAGCCAAAAGAAAAATCATTGGAAACGAGTTCATTCACGTTTTTGATGAAGAATCTCATAAAATTGAAGGCGCTAAATTCTTAGCACAGGGAACGATTTATCCGGATGTAATCGAAAGTCAGTCGGTAAACGGTCCTTCTGCGGTAATTAAATCTCACCATAATGTTGGCGGACTTCCTGAAGATATGGAATTCGAATTGCTTGAGCCTTTGAGAGAATTATTCAAAGATGAAGTAAGAAAAGTAGGCGAAGAATTGGGAATTCCTCATCATCTGGTTCACAGACATCCTTTTCCTGGGCCTGGATTGGGAATCAGGGTTTTAGGAGCAGTTGATGCAGAAAAAGTAATAATTTTGCAGGAAGCAGATGATATATTCATCGAAGAATTATACAAAAATGATTTGTATGAAAAAGTTTCTCAGGCTTTCGTGGTGCTTCTTCCGGTAAAATCTGTAGGCGTAATGGGCGATGAAAGAACATACGAATACACAGCAGTCGTTCGTTCCGCAAATACGATTGATTTCATGACGGCAACGTGGAGCAGACTTCCTTACGAGTTCTTGGATACCGTTTCCAGCAGAATCATCAACGAAGTAAGAGGAATCAACAGAGTAGCCTACGATATTTCAAGCAAACCGCCTGCAACGATTGAGTGGGAATAATTTTGAATGAAATTTTACATATAAATCCTGCCTTTTGGCGGGATTTTTTGTTTTAGTATTTTTGTCATTTAAATTTTTAAAGTTTTACCATGAAAAATATTTTAGTTATAGCTGTTCTATTGATATTGTCTGCCTGTAATAAGAATCCTGAAATCAGCGAAGTTATTGGTCAGAAGAAAATAATTGCTGAGATTGATAAATTTATCGAAGATTCTAATGCAAAGAAAAAAGTGAAATTTATAATTGTGTCAGGATTTGAAAATTCGGAAAAAAAGCAATTGGATTTACTGTTCACGAATCAAAAGCCTACCATCATTAATGATAATTCACCCAGAGTAAATGATGAAATTAAAAGCCAGAAATATGGTTATTTTAAATATAAAGATTACGAGTTTCTTGTAAGTCAGAAGCTTGAAAGTATTTTTAAACTTAAATATGAAGATTTTGACCATATGAAAGAACACTTTACTGTAAAAGAACATTCTTTTACAAAAGAGGAAGCGATGAAAAAAAAGTGGAGAACAATGTATGTAAGATATAATGAGGCAAAAGATTCTATTGAATTGAGTAATATTTCTGAGCTGTCTTTGCCTGATTATTCAAGATAAAATATAAATACTGCCCTTTTTTGGTGGGATTTTTTATTTAATTGGTCAATACTAGTTGTTTTCGTCTCTGACTAAAACTTTCCTCCAATTTCTTTTACAACTGTCTTTCCATGCTTTTGGAAATTCATCGTTATTTAAAGTATTTTCAGAAATTAATGTAAAAATATATTTCTTAGGAACTTTTCCCTTATTTAAAACATAAAAGAAAGGTGAGTTTTTTTGTTTTAAAATTCTATCGCCAATATTTACGCTATCAGTATGCTCGCCGAGAAAAATTAACGTGTCAAATTTATTTTTTCGGAAAATTTTAACATGGCTAAAAAGATTTTTTCTTACAGCAACTTTTTTAATAACCGTTCCATCAATTGATGTCTTAATTTCGGCAATTATAAATTTATCGTTTCCATTGTCTGGTTTGGCAAGTTGATAAATGAAAAAAATAAGAAATAAAGCAGAAAATATTAAGAATAGGTTAATTTTCTTTTGATCAGAAAGATTTTCAAGCATAATTTTTATAACAAATGTTTTTTATTTCTGCAAATTATTAAAAATAAAAATTTTCCCTAAATTTAAATAAAATTACATCAAATGCAAATAGAAACAAGACCATTAACGGTTCAGGATTATGATGAATTGGTCGTTACCATGAAGAGGGCTTATCCCCAAATGTCGGAATACGTATGGTCTAAAAAAAGTATTGAAAAACTTACCCGGATATTTCCTAAAGGACAGATTTGTATTACGGTAGACGGAAAACTCGCAGCAGTTGCCCTTTCCATTATTGTGAACTATGACGAATTTGGTGACGATCATACCTACAGTGATATTACAGGAAATTATACTTTTAACACCCATCTTTCAACCGGAAATGTACTGTACGGAATCGAAGTCTTTGTGGATCCGGAATTTCGTGAACTGCGCCTCGGAAGAAGACTGTATGATGCGAGAAAAGAACTCTGCGAATTACTGAATCTAAGATCAATTGTTTTAGGCGGAAGAATACCTAATTATCACAAGCATAGTGATTTATCGCCCAGAGAATACATCCGCAGAGTTCGCGATAAAGAAATTTATGATCCGGTTTTGTCTTTTCAGCTTTCCAATAACTTTTTACCCATCAGAGTTTTAAAGAAATATTTGCCGGAGGACGAATCATCCAAAGAAAATGCGGTTTTGCTCCAATGGAACAACATTTACTACAGCAAAAAACCAAATACGATGCAGGACAGTATCATTCGTTTGGGATTGGTTCAGTGGCAGATGAGACATTTTAAGGATATTGATGCTTTTTATGAACAGGTGGAATTTTTCGTAGATGTGATGGGAGATTACAAAGCAGATTTCGTTCTGTTTCCGGAATTATTCAATACCCCTTTGCTGGCTCCTTTCAATAAACTTTCGGAAAGAGACAGTATGATTGAGCTGGCGAAATTAACCGAAGAGATCAAGATGAAAATCTCAGATTTGGCGATCAGTTATAATGTCAATATCATTTCCGGAAGCATGCCGGTTTTCGAAAATAATGATTTGTATAATGTAAGTTACCTTCTTCACAGAGATGGCAGAGTGGATGAATACAGGAAGATCCACATCACGCCCAATGAGAAAAAATATTACGGAATGAAAGGTGGAAACGAAATCCGTGTTTTCGATACCGACTGCGGAAAAATAGGTTTAGTGATCTGTTACGATGTTGAATTTCCGGAGCTTCCAAGAATTTTAGCCGATCAGGGAATGAAAATTCTTTTTGTGCCTTACCTTACAGATACCCAGAATGCGTATATGCGTGTTCGCCATTGCGCAGCGGCAAGAGCGATTGAGAACGAATGTTATGTGGCAATTGCAGGTTGCGTAGGAAACCTTCCCGGAGTTAATAATATGGATATTCAGTTTGGTCAGGCGGCGGTTTTTACCCCTTCGGATTTTGCGTTTCCGTCCAATGCAGTGAAAGGAGAGGCAACCCCGAACACAGAAATGACATTAATTGTAGATGTTGATTTAAATTTACTGAAAGATCTGCATCATCACGGTTCAGTTCAGGTCATGAAAGACAGAAGAAAAGATTTGTACGAAACATACCTAAAATAGAAAAACGGAATGCATTTCTGCATTCCGTTTTTATTCTTTCAAAAAAGATCCTAATTCGGGCACAAAACAGCCGGACAGATTAATCCGGGACATCTTGGTCTTCCATCATCAGGACAGCACTTATTAGAGCAGTTTCTGATAAATCCGCTTCCTGCGATACTTTTCATTTGTTCTCTTGAAACTTTCTTTAAATTTTTCATTTTAATAATTTTTTAGCGTTGGTTTTAAATATTTTGTCATGGTAAAGTTAAAGAAAAAAATGATAGAATATTCATTTAGAGCTTTTTCCCGCTATCCACTGTATCTTTTTTGTTACTGGCTCCGCTTCGCTTAGCCCGCAACAAAAAAGGATGTCGTTTCTATCGGGGCTATGGTTGGAAGTTGCTTTATTAACATTAGGAAATAACCACAGAGTTTGTCAATCCTTAGAAATCTAAGCGCAAATCTTTCAGTCTTATATTTCTCTAATACTAAGTTTAGATTCCTGTGAAAAGACAAACTAAATTGAAAAGATTGAACAGCTTTATTATCATTTGCTGAGTGAAATCGAAGATCCGAAGTAGTAAAACGCCGTTGCAAACGAAAAATATTTTCAATCCTTTTAAATAAAATCCTCGTGATCTTTGTTTTAGAAAATAGATTCTTCAATCTGCTACGCCTCTTTCAGGATGATATATCGTATTTAATTAAATTTACTTCAAAAATTTGCGATAAGAAAAACTTGCATTACACTGCTATCATTTGCTGAGTAAAACGCCATTGCGAACGAAAAATATTTTCAATCATTTTAAATAAAATCCTCGTGATCTTTGTTTTAGAAAATAGATTCTTCAATCTGCTGCGCTTCTTTCAGGATGACATATCGTATTTAATTAAATTTACTTCAAAAATTTGCTATAATAAAAACTTGCATTACACTGCTATCATTTGCTGAGCAGAACGCCATTGCGAACGAAAAATATTTTCAACCTTTTTAAATAAAATCTTTGCGATCTTTGTTTTAGGAAATAGATTATTCACTGCGTTGCGCCTCGATCAGAACAAACTGAAAGGGAAATTATAAAAAAGCGATTTAAAATAGAAAATTAATTATTATCAATAGGAACAATTTTTGAATTAAATTGCAACTACATTTCAGACTATGTTCGATAAACAGCAAAGAAAATTAAAAAGATCTGCCCGGTTAATTTCCGTGTTAAGCAAATACGGCTTCAAAGATCTGTTGGCAAGAATGAACGGGGGAAATAAAGAGGAAATTCCCGCCAATTCCGATGAAGTCGTATCAAAAGGAACTGTTTACGAAAGAATCCGGCTCGTTTTGGAAGAACTGGGACCAACTTTTGTAAAGCTCGGACAGTCTTTCAGCAACAGAGAAGATCTTCTTCCGCCGGAACTTCTTCAGGAACTGCAGAAACTTCAGGATAAAGTGGAAACGGTTGAAATGAATGTGGAAGAAATACTGGAAAACGAATTCAGTATGTCGGTGAAAGATCATTTTGCGGATATTCAGAAACAGCCTTTGGCAACAGCATCGATTGCGCAGGTTTATAAAGCAACATTAATTGATGCAACAGAGGTTATTCTGAAAATTAGAAAATCAGATGTTCAGTCTGTGATTGAAGACGATTTACTGCTCATCAAAGATCTGGAAAAGCTGGTCTCTTCTTATTCCGAAATAGGAGAGAAGCTCAATCTGAAACAGGCGATTTCCACCTTTGAAAAATCTTTACTGGAAGAAGTTTCTCTGATTAATGAAAAGGAAAACATCCTGCAGTTCAGAAGAAATTTTAAAAACAGCAAAGAAACCTACGTTCCAAAGGTTTATGAAGAATTTTCCAACAATAATGTTCTCTGTATGGAATTTATTGATGGGATTAAAGTGACGGATACTGCATCTCTTTTACAATACGATATTGATCCTGTAAACATTTCCGAAACAGGTCTCAGACTTTTTGTCTCTCAGATTTTAGACTATGGATTTTTCCATGCAGATCCTCACGCAGGAAATATTTTAGTAAAAAAAGACGGAAAAGTAGTTTTTATTGATTTCGGTGCAGTTGGAAAAATCCCTCCGAATGACAAGGAAGTCCTTGAAAATCTTATTGTAAGTTTTGTAGCCAAAAATCCGCATAAAATTGTACGTTATCTGAAGAAAATGGCTATCAGTTATGAGATTCCGGATGAAAGAAGATTTGAAAATGATGTGGAAGATATTCTGAATTTCGTTCACAGCTCATCCTTAAAAGAAATTAATGCACAGGTCATCATCAATAAAATGAAAGATGTTCTGAAAGACAACCGTCTTCATATGCCGGATTACTTTTATCTTTTATTCAAAGGGATCAGTCTTATTGAAGGAGTGGGAAGAACTATAAATCCGGACTTGGATGTGGTAAAAAGTCTTCATCCTTACACCAAAAAAATATTTACTAAAAAAATAAGTCCGAAAAATATTGTAAAAACAGGAATGGACAGAATGCTCATGTTTACAGACAGTGTAGATGAAATTCCCAAAGAACTGCGTTCTGTTTTACAGAAATTAGACGAAAATAAATTCACCGTTTCCAGCGAAATAAAGAATATTGAAAAAACAAACCAGCTGATAAAATCAAGCATTATCAATCTTATTCTGGCAATGATTTTAGGCGCAAATATCATTGCAACGGCAATTGTATTTACTTCAGAATCGGGTCCGAGAATCGGGGAGTTGTCTTTGGTAGCTGTTTTAGGATTTATATTTTCTGTATTTTTAGTAATTGTTATTTTACTGAGGGTTACGAGAAAGTAATTTAAAACTGAAAAACTATTCAGAGCTTATTAAATTTTTGACGTGCCGTGAAAAACAGATTTAAAATTGAATATATTTGTTTTTCAAAAAATACAAATGCAACGCAGAAAATTTATTAAGAATACTTTAGCAGGTCTTCCCCTTATATTTTTAGCACCTTCTTTGCTGGCAAACTCATGTTCTTCGGAAGATGAAACTGAAACTCCTAACGGAAAATCTGTCATCGTTATTGGAGCTGGAATTTCCGGTCTTGCTGCAGCCAAAAAATTGAAAGAAAAAGGCTTTGAGGTTACAGTTTTAGAAGCTCAGGAGAAAGTTGGAGGAAGATTAAAGACCAACAGAAGTCTGGGAATTCCTTTTGATGAAGGAGCAAGCTGGATTCACGGAATTAATGGCAATCCGATAACAAATCTTGCGCAGCAGGCAGGAATGCAGACTTTTGAAACGGTTGATGACAGCAGAAAATCTTACGATATTGGAGGAATTCTGCGGAGTAATACCGTATTTGATAATACGGAAACCGAATATTACAATATTCTTTCCACTTTAAAAAACAGCGGAAATCCGGCGCAAAGCTTTCAGACCGTTTTTCAAAATTTATATCCGGATAAATTCAACAACAGGCTATGGAAATTTTTTCTTTCTACCTACTTCACTTTCGACAGGGGAGATCTGGATAAGGTTTCTTCCGTGCTTTATGATGAAGGAGAAGAATTTGGAGGAGTAGAAAAAATAGCAACCAATGGTTATGATACGATTGCCAGTTTTTTATCTTCCGGATTAAATATCAGACTCAATGAAAGAGTTAGCAAAATAGATTACAGCAATGCCAAAATAAAGATAACTCATAACGGAAGTATTTCAGAGGCAGATTATGTAATTGTAAGTGTTCCGTTGGGGGTTTTAAAAGCCAATAAAATTGAATTTCTTCCCTCACTTCCTGCTGCAAAGCAAAACGCTATCCAAAAAGTGGGAATGAACTGTGTAAATAAATTTCTTTTAATATGGAACACTGCTTTTTGGGATGATGTACAGTATATTTCTTACACACCTGAAATTAGAGATAAGTTTAATTATTTTGTGAATGTAAAGAAATTCAGTCCAAATGCAAATGCTTTAATGACTTTTGCCTACGCAGATTATGCAAGACAGACAGAGACGATGTCAGATTCTCAGGTTATCTCAGAAATCATGAGTCATCTGAAAGATATTTATGGAAACAGCATTCCGAATCCGGTAAATTTGCTGCGTACCAAATGGCAGAATAATGAAAATTCTTTCGGTTCCTATTCCTATACGGCAGTCGGTACAGAAATGTCTCATTTCGATGATTTGGCAGAAGAGGTAAACGATAGACTTTTCTTTGCCGGAGAACACACGGAAGCAGATTATTTTTCAACCGCTCACGGTGCTTACTTAAGCGGAATTCGGGAAGCTGATAAAATTATAGCGCTGCTTTAAATGAAGTAATAGACTTAAATTATTTTTCTTCAATTCCGAAATCTTTCATCAGCTCAAATCCGTAATTTCTTAAAGTTGAAATAATTTCTACAGCTTTTTTACCGCGTTCTGTAATATTGTATTCAGTTCTTGGAGGAACTTCCGGAAATATTTCTTTGGAAATAAAGCCGTCTTCCAGCAATTCTTTTAAACTCTTAGAAAGCATCCTGTCTGAAATATGAGGAATGCTGTTAGCCAATTCCGAGTAACGCCATGCTTTGTCTTTCAGACGCCAGAGAATAGGCATTTTATAGGTTCCGCCTATTTTGCTCATGGCAAATTCAACAGGATTGTGAAAAAGGTGCTTATCCGAAACAAAATCAGGCATACTTACATTTTTGTGTGTTTCTTACAAAGATAGCCATTATTGATTTTCTTTCCTACTCAGAATTATCTTTGTTTCATCAAAATTAGAGATTTTAAAATCAAAAAAACAAAAAATGGAAAAAGTAAAAGAAGTAAATAGTTATGTTCATTTTCACGGAGCTCCCGTAAAAGGTAAAATTCTGATGGTGGCAAGCTCGCCGAGTGTGAGTAAACAGACCAATTGGCCAATCGGTTTCTGGGCAGCAGAATTAACTCATCCTTTAAGAGTCTTTCAGGAAGCAGGTTACGAAGTGGAACTGGTTTCAACAGAAGGAGGAAAACTGGAAATGGACGGCTATTCCAATCCTTTGGACGAAAGCGGTTATTCTACACATGATGTAATTTCTTTAGGGTACATACAGAAAACTGACTTTAACGAGATGCTTGAAAATACAAGAAAACTGACTGAAGTTAATGCAAAAGATTATGATGCGGTTTTTCTGGTTGGCGGACAGGGACCGATGTACACTTTCAGAGGAAATAAAGATCTGGAACAATTATTTGTGAGTTTCTATGAAAGCGGAAAGCCAAGCGCAGCGGTTTGCCATTCAACAACATTATTATTGGAAGCTAAAAAATCAAATGGTGAATTATTAGTAAAAGGAAAAACCTGGACCGGTTTTGCTGACGCAGAAGAAGAGTTTGCAGATCAGGCGGTCGGAATGAAAATTCAGCCTTACAGAATTGAAGAAGAAGCTAGAAAATTACAGGAAACAACATTTAAAGTTGCGGCTCCGTTTAGTTCATACGCTATTCAGGACGGGAATTTAATTACCGGACAACAGCAGAATTCGGGAGCGGCTGCTGCAGAATTAGTTGTAGCGCTTTTAAGTAAATAATGTATTACGGTTTAAGATGGATTAAATAAAATATATGCAGATCAAAAGAAAATCAACCGCAGTGTGGAGCGGAACCGGGAAAGACGGAAAAGGAAATCTTACAACACAAAGTACAGTTTTAAACGAAACCCAATATGGTTTTAATTCTCGTTTTGCTGACGGAATAGGAACGAATCCTGAAGAACTGATTGCTGCAGCTCACGCCGGTTGCTTCAGTATGAAACTGGCGTTTAATTTACAGGCTGCAGGTTTTTCGGCAGATGAATTGAAAACTGATTGTGAAATCGTTCTGGAAGATGGAAGCATTACTCAGTCTAACATTACTTTGGCAGCAAAAGTTTCCGGAATTGAAGCTGAGAAATTTGAGGAGCTTGTAAAAGATGCTGAAGCCAATTGTCCGGTTTCTAAACTGCTGAATGCAAAAATTACCGTAAATTTCACGTTAAACTAAAAGTATGAATATAGCAATCATCGGCTCCGGAAATGTTGGCGGAGCTTTGGCTCAACAATGGATAAAAGCGGGTCATACTGTTTTAATAGGCGCGCAATTTCCTTTAAGTGAAAAAAATATTTCCCTTGCAACAAAAATCGGGGAAGATCGCTTTGCGGTGATCGAAAATGCGGTGAAGCAGTGTGAAGTAATTCTTATCGCAACACCTCCAACGGCGATTTTTGAAGTGATTGAACAGTTAGGCGATGTTTCGGGAAAAGTAATTATTGATGCTACCAATGCAGTAATGAAGTCTCCGGAACCTTACAAAACAGTGTATCACGCTTTGGCAGATAAAACCAACGCAGAAATCGTAAAATGTTTTAACACAACAGGTTTTGAAAATATGCTCGATCCGATATACAATGGTGAAGGAATCGATATGTTTATGGCAGGAGACAGCGAAAAAGCAAAAGAAGTCGCTAAAAGGCTTGCTTTGGATTGTGGTTTTGCTTCCTGTACAGACTTTGGAAAAGCGGATAAAGTAGAACTGCTGGAAAAATTTGCACTTTCGTGGATCAATCTCGCCATTATGCAAGGTTACGGAAGAGATATGGCTTTTAAGATTTTGAAAAGATAAATTATAAAAAAGGCTGAAGTTTAAAATTTCAGCCTTTTTGTTTATCTTTTCATTCCGCTATACATTCCGTTTCTTGTAAACTTTGAGTTTTTATCAATTTCAAAACAAACAAGTATGCAGGTTTCATCTACAGATAAAATTTGGGACTTATTATCAAGAATGACGCTGTCACCTTGCTGCAAGAAAGTTTCATTTACATTCACTTTTCCGTCGAAAATATAAATAAAATATACAGAGTTTTCAAAATACGAATCGGGTAATCTGATGTTGTTTTTTTCCGCTTCCATATCATACACCAAAATATTGCTTTTGATTTCAAGCGATGCATTACTGCCTTTTACACCTGCTACGAGCCGCCATTCATTCTTGCTTAATTTTCCGGCATTGGCAAACTGTACCTGTGGCAGATCGTCTTCGTTCTCAGGTCTTATAAAAATCTGCAAAAGCCGTACATCTTCTGTAAATCTCTCAGCAGGAATACTTTCTTCGTGATAAATACCGCTTCCTGCATTCATCAGCATTAAATTCTCCGGTGTTACTGCGATTTCCTTACCCGTGCTGTCTTTGTGGAGCATTGTACCGCTTCGCATCAGCGTAAGTATTTCGTCATTTTTGTGAGGATGCATCCCTACAAATGCGCCCGGTTTAAGATGAGCATCATCAAATCTGCCTAAATTATAAAATCCAAGATCATGATCAGCCGTATTTCTTCCGGGAATTACAATATTAATATGAAAATCTCCGTGTCCGGCTTTTTGTCTTTCAGAAGCTTTATTTATTGTGAACATAAAAAAGTTATTAAAAAAAAAATAAATGAATCCTTAAATTGAGAACCCATTTATTCTTAATTTATGCCATAGATGGTAAAACATCAGAAAACAAGATACCTAATAATTCTCCGCCTTCCGGTCTTGCCCAGTCTTCAGCAATTTCTGCCATAAGCGTATTAGTGGCAGTTAAAACAACTCCTGCTTTTGCCATTCTCTGCTGGCTTAGTTTTTCACTTAAATCAAACGGAGAACCGGATGCATCCATTACAGCCTGTACATTAAAACCTTCTTCAACAGCACTGATAGCCGGATAAACAAGACAGACATCCGTTGTTACTCCTGCCATAATTAAATTTTTCTTTCCCGTTGCCAAGACTGCATCCCGAAAATCTGTATGCTCCCAACAGTTTACAATTCCTTCTCTTTTTATTCTTTTTTCGAATGCCTCAGGAAGAATTTCTGCTAATGCGGGCATTAAAGGTCCTTGTGCGGCATATTCCTGACTGCCTGTAAATATAACAGGAATATTAAGAACTTTTGCCATTTTTGCCAAAGCCAGTGTTTTCTTTTCAACTTCTTCCAGAGGAATATTTTTGATGAGTTTCATTGTTCCCACTTGGTGATCTATAAGCAATAAAGCGGTGTTGTCTGATGTGAATTTTGTTGTATTCATTTGTTTTGTTATTTTAAATATGTATTGCAAAATTAAAATGCTTACTATACTTTTGCAATAAGTGTATAAAATGTATATTAGTATACTTTAATATAGTTATTTAAATAATAGGCAATGCAAGAGAAAATAGAAATTCAGCCGGTAATGGATGCACTGGAAGTTATTGGCGGAAAATGGAAGTTTCCCATTTTATATAGTTTATGCAGCGGAAAAAAGAGATTTAAAGACTTATTGGGAGATATCGGAAAGATTACGCCCAAAATGCTTAGTCTTGAACTAAAAGATTTGGAAATAAACGGGCTGATAACCAGAACGGCTATTGCAACTGTTCCTGTGACGGTAGAATATGAAATGACGGAGTATGGTCTTACATTAAAACCTGTATTGGTTCATATTCAGGATTGGGGCAAAAAACACCGCGAGAAAATTATTAATGAAAGCAGGAATGCAAAATAAGGGCTTCAAAAATTAATTGTCTATCTTTGCAAAATGGAAAAACTCACTTTTGCAGATTTTGACCTTCCGGTTAAAATTCTTGATGTTTTAGCAGATCTTAATTTATTTGAACCTACTCCTATTCAGGAAAAGAGCTTAAAACCCATACTTTCCGGACGTGATGTAATGGGAATTGCACAGACGGGAACAGGAAAAACTCTGGCGTATCTTTTACCTGTTCTTAAAACATGGAAATACAATAGATCGGGGAATCCTACGGTTTTGGTGCTTGTTCCTACGAGAGAATTGGTGGTACAGGTTGCAGAGATTGTAGAAAAACTGACGGAAAATACCACTGCAAGAGTAATCGGGATTTACGGAGGAAAAAACATCAATACCCAGAAATTGTTATTTGATAACGGATGTGATATTCTGGTAGGAACTCCCGGAAGAGTAATGGATTTGGCGATCGATAATGCCATTTCTTTAAAGGAAGTTCAGAAACTGATTATTGATGAGTTTGACGAAATGCTGAACCTTGGTTTCAGACCACAGCTGACGCATATTTTCGAAATGATGAAAGAGAAAAAACAGAATATTCTTTTTTCTGCAACCATGACGGAAGCTGTTGATGAAATGCTGGATGAATATTTTGCAAGCCCTGTCGAAATTTCACTGGCAAAATCCGGAACGCCGCTTGAAAAAATTGAGCAGACTGCTTACAAAGTAGAGAATTTCAACACCAAGATCAATCTATTGGAGCATTTGCTGAAAACCGATACCGATATGTCCAAAGTATTGATTTTCACCAATAATAAAAGAAATGCAGATCTTTTATTTACAAAAATTGATGAACTTTTTCCTGAGCAGTTTGATGTGATCCACTCCAATAAATCGCAGAATTACAGACTGAAAGCAATGAAAAGCTTTGAAAATGAAGAGATCAAAGGGTTGATTACGACAGATGTCATGGCAAGAGGTCTTGATATTTCGGATATTACCCATGTTATCAATTTTGAAACGCCGGATATTCCTGAACAGTATATTCACAGAATCGGTAGAACGGGTAGAGCGGACAAAGATGGTAAAGCCATAACTTTCGTCACCAAAAAAGAAGAAACTTTAGCTCTTGACATAGAATTATTAATGGATAAGGAACTGAAATACATCGATTTCCCGCAAGAAGTAAAAATAAATCCTAAAAAGATTGCTTCAGAGGAAGAAACGGTAATCATGAAAAATCCTGTGAAGGTAAAACTAAATGAAGGAGGAGGAGCTTTTCATGAAAAGAAAGCGAAAAATACCAAAGAAAACTGGGGCGGACCTTCCAAAAGAAAAGCACCCAAAAAATTTGGAGCCAACAGAGCACAGCAGAAATCAATCTCTAAATCTAAAAAGAAGAAATAAAAAAACTCCCGAAATTTTTCGGGAGTTTGCATTTTTATCGGATCAGGACAAGAACTATTTTGTCGTCAATTCCGTCTCCGTCTTCATCACTGTAATCTGAAACAATATGCATTTCATAATTGGTAAGCTTTAGAACTTCACTGGATTCACCGTCTATAACGATCTGCTTGTTTAGCGGGTCATAAGAATAAGAAGAAGTATCTGTTCCCAGATTTTCACAATTTCCGCTCATTCCTTCATCAAAAATGTTGCTTACCATTGTGTTGTTCGATTTAAAATCAAACGTACTTTTTTTGTAGCAGCTTGAAGAAGGATCATTATAAATAGTACTTCCGTTTTTTCCGGAAACTGCCATTTCTCTGGAAGGCTTCCAGACTCCTACAACAGATGCATATACATCGTCATCATCACTTTTGCAGGCTGTGAAAAGAAAACCTGCCGAAACAGCAAGAAATAAGATTTTTTTCATGGTTTAAACTAATTTTTAAGGCTGCAAAGAAAAGGAAAAAAACTTTTCACACAAAAAAAATCTTTCAATAAAATAATCATCGAGTTTGTTTAAGCTTTTTAACCGCAAAAAGATGCAAAAGATTTTAACACATTAGTTATTTAAGCTTAATACTTAAGTGGAAAAAAAGAGCACATAAGTTTAAAAAAAATCAAAGTTTTTTTTCTTTGCAGACGTTTGAATACTTTAAATAAACCCATATTCCAGCTATAAGTTTAAATTAATTTATCAACAAAAAAGCTGCTTCAATACTAAAACAGCTCATTTTTTATTCTTCATCCTCATCAAGAAAATTCAGTTCATCATCCCGCTGAACATAATCATGCGAAATTCCCGGAGGATTAAACAATCCCCAATTGTCCACAATAAAATGTTTAGGATTAAATCCTGAAACCCAGTCGACGAATAAAAGCCTGAATTCTTCGGTAAGATTTCTTATAATTGTGTAATATTTTGCATCTGTAAATCCCATCATTTCCAGTGTATTTCCGCTTACCATAATGCTTCTTGCTGCTTTTCTTATGATCGCTGCATTTTCCATCTTAATGTCATACAGTTTTACGGCTTCCGCACCGGATATTTTTGCCTGAATAATCATGCTGTCTTCAAGAAGATGCGATTTCAGTGTCTGGAGATAATCATTATCCTCAGGAAATAAATCTGTTATCACTTTTAGAGTTTCGTAGATTTCCTGTGCTTTTTTAAAAATCGGAAGGTTTCGGGTAGATTCTCTCATTTTATTTCATATAAGGATTCATCACAGAAGTCCATAATCTGTAGCCTTCCGGTGTCATGTGAAGCATATCTTCCACAAAAAGGTCTTTTCTTACATTTCCGTTTTCATCCTGCATTACCTTTGTGATGTCAATAAACGCTGAATTCGGTTGTTTTTTCATGAAATTGGCAATCTTTTTATTGGCTTCCTTCATTTGTGGCCAAAGTTTTTCGCGGCTCGGAGAATATTTGATGGAAATATAATCCACTTCAATTTTCGGGAATTTTGTGCGGATTTTTTTATAGAATGCTTTAAATCTTTCCACTACAACATCAGCTTTCAATTTGTCGTTGTCAGCAAAATCATTCTCACCACAGTAAATGATGATCTGTTTGGGCTGATAAGGATTTAAAAGATCATCTGCATAATCATTCAGATCCGTTAATCTTGAACCTCCGAAACCTCTGTTGATAATGGTTTTATCCGGAAAGTAATTCGCGATATCCGTCCATTTTGTGAAAGACGAACTTCCTACTAAAAGAATTGCATTTTTAGCCGGAGGATTTTCCAGATTCAGTTTCTTAAAATTTTGAATGTCCTGCCAGAACATCGGTTTTTCCTGTGCAAAAAACAGGGCAAAAGTCAGCATCAGAAATGCCGAAAAAATCTTCTTCATTGTTTTAATAGTTTTAGTTGAATATTAAAATTTCTTTTCAAGAAAAAACTCCCGAAATTTTCGAGAGTTTTCTTTTTTATCTTTTGTAGGTAATATATTCCGCATCCGGTATCGTATCACCGTTTTGGTCTATGTTGCCGGACATTTGCTTTATTCTCATCTCAGAGCTCGTAAGAATTACAATTCTGTATTTCACCGGGCTCGTGTTGGTATAAGTAACCGTTAAATCTTTTGTTTCAGAATTGTACTCATATTTCCCTTCTACTTTCGCCACAACATTACAGTTTGTACCAGTTCCTCCATACGTTGTAAAAGAGGTATAATAATCTGTTCTGAACTCCAGTTTGTCATTCACAGAACATCCTGTTGGCGTTGAAGTACCGATTACAAATTTATCGTCTTTTCCTGATATCGTTTCTTTTTTACTGATCTTCCAATCACCTTTCATCATATCCATTTCATAACCCTGGATATCATCATCGTTACATGAAGTAAGCGCTAACGCTGAAAAGGCAAATAAAAGTAATTGTTTTTTCATTTTTACAAATTTAAGAATATGCTAAAATATAAATAAATTTGAAATATCTCTAATGAAATTAAGGTTTTTTAAACGATTGATTACAGAAAAAGCAAATTGGAACAAAAATTGTAAGGTGAAAATTTATTCCTGTCTGTTTTATTTTTTACAGCATAGCAATAAACTTCCCTCTTCGGATCTGAAACTTTCGGCTTTTAATAGCTCATTTCCACAATTTTAGAAGCATCTTGAGGAGTCAGTTTTCTGTATTCTCCCAAACCAAGCCAGTTTCTCTCTGTAAAAGTTTTTTCCACTCTTTCAGCAGTTCCTTTATAATCTTCTGTGTAATCAGAAAGTTTCGTATCAATATGAAGGCTGTGGAAGAATTCTTCCAGCTTTTTGATTCCCAGTTCTGCCTTTTCTTCCAGTGTTCCGTCTTTAATTCCCCAGACTCTTTCTGCGTACTGAGCCAGTTTACCTTTTTTGG
Source organism: Chryseobacterium sp. ZHDP1 (assembly GCF_018603435.1). GTDB lineage: Bacteria > Bacteroidota > Bacteroidia > Flavobacteriales > Weeksellaceae > Chryseobacterium > Chryseobacterium indicum. The sequence continues at coordinate 59,336 of NZ_CP075682.1, forward strand.
TTTCAAAATTATAACGGTAATGCGATGGCGCAATAATGGCTAAAGTTCTTGCGTGATCGATCCCGAAATAAGCCGTCAGTTCGTGTCCCATCGCGTGAACCGCCCAGTCTGTAATCACACCTTTCTGAATCAGTCCGTTAAGAGCCATTGTACAGCACCACATGAAATTTCCGGCTGCGTCATAATCAAATTCCTCCGCCAGAACTTTCGGAGCGGTTTCCTGTATACTGATCAGAATACTTTCTGCAATTCTTTCCTGAAGATCCGCAGAAGAAGGAGCCGTCATATATTGTTCCAGAACGTGAGTATAAGCATCCGTTAAACCGTTAACGATCTGTCTTTGCGGAATAGATCTCACCACTTCCGGATCCAGAACCGAGAATTGCGGGAATAATCCGGGACCTCCCGAAGACAATTTTTCGTTGGTTTCTCTTCTCGAAATCACGTACCCCGAATTCATCTCAGAACCGGTTGCAGGAAGCGTAAGAACAGTTCCGAAAGGCATTCCTTCGCCTTCAAAAGTTCTTACAGGTTTCGTAAGGATTTCCCACGGTTCTCCATCGTAATTTGCAGCAGCGGAAAGAAATTTCGTTCCGTCGATTACAGATCCGCCTCCGACAGCCAAGAGAAAAGTAATATTATTTTCTTTGATAAAGCTTAAAGCATTAATTAATACTTCATATTCCGGATTGGCTGGAACTCCGCCGAATTCATGCACTTCATGATCTTTTAAAGCTTCTTTTACCTGATCGTAAACACCGTTGTTTTTGATGCTTCCGCCTCCGTAAATCATTAAAATTTTGGCATCTGCGGGAATTTCTTTTGAAATTTTAGCAATTTCACCTTTTCCGAAAAGTATTTTGGTTGGATTTTTTAGTTCGAAATTAAGCATTGTTCTTAAATTTATTTGAATTCAAAATTACGCAATACCACACAAAAACTAAGTTAATAAAGTTTTAAAATTTTAATGATTCTCTTTTATTAAAACTATTGAATTTTGTTGAATAACCATTTAAAGCTCACATAAGAAAAAAATCAAAGATTTTCAAAAACTAATGTGTTCTGACATAAAGCTTAGAAGCATTTTAAAATCTTATGTGACTATGTGTCGAATAAAATTCTTGTATTTAATGTGCGATACTGTCATTTTGAGCGCAACGAAGTGGAGTCGAAAAATCTCATATTAAGATAGATTCTTCATTGCATAATGCTTCGCAAAATTTCATTCAGAATGACAGAGGAAGTTAACTACACAAGTCACAAAAGATTATGATAAAGCCAAATTTCAGAATAATAAAAGGTCTCAAAAGAATAAAAATCAGAGATTTTTAAAAACTATTGTATCCTTTTTCTATTATGATTGTTAACTTTAATTAAGCCTAAAAATCTTTTGTGGCTTTTGTGGTCAAAAAAGTATGTGTATTTAATTTTTAAAGCTTTCATTTTCAAGAGATTATTCATTGCATAATGCTGCGCAAAATTCCATTCAGAATGACAAAAAAACAAAAAAACTTTAATAAGCTCCATTACTTTTTACCTCCAATTTTCCTGTTTTTCTATTGATTTTAATGAAAAAAGATTCCTTAGTTCCAGAATTGTTTTTAGATTTTGAAAGATACAGCGAAATGTACTGATTTTCAGTTTTATATGAACTTCCCAATGGATTGGAACTGTCAACCGAATATCCGAAAGTATTGGCAATTAAAATAGCTTCGGGAAGATTGTTTACAAAACCGATAAACTCTCTTAGCTGCTGTTCGTTTGAAAAATATTTCGACCGGCTTTTTTCACAGGCTAAAATATAGGAATAGCAATTTTCGCCGAGACATTTCTGAAAAAATCCTTTTTTGGGAGCAGGATCATTCAACGTCATCAAATCGGGCATCTGGCTTTCGTAAACAATGGCTTTATCGGGATCGGGATTATTTCTGAGAACGCTCCAGTATTCGTATTTTTTATCCGGAACGATAAAGGGGTAGAGCAGTTCTGTATTGTCGAGGATTTCCGGAATTTTTTTGAAGTCTGCAGGAACGGTTTTCTGGCTGAATATCCAACCTGAGCAAAGCAGTAAAACCGGAAATAATACTTTCATTCTTTTGTTTTTGCAAATGTAGCGAACAGAAATTTACTGGAAAATAATTTTGTAGTAGCCGTTCTCATCTTTCACATCAATTCCAATGCCAGTAAACGTGAGTTTGTTGATCTGAAAACCATCGCAGCCTCCTTTAAACTCCGATGACTGGATCGTAAAAGTGAAATTTTTTATATTGGAAGTAAAGGTATAATTTTTTGTTCCGTTGTAAGCACCCACATTTTCCAGAATAACCATATCATCATTGGTTTTCGTAAGCTGAATATTGGTCTGGTTTTCCTCTTTCACCGAATAGTTGGTAAGCGTTCCGTCTGTAATCAGATTTACATCGTTGGAATCCACAAATTTAAAAACAATCGGCTGTGGCGCATTGTAGCAGTCTTCGCCGCAGGCGGAGAAAAGAAGAAGAGGAAGTAAGAATAGGAGTATTTTTTTCATGGGATTCAGATTGGTGTAGAATGTAAAATTACAAATTTATAATAAACCTGAGTTGTTATATCGCGATCTGAATATTTTTAAAACCTGAGAAAGCTGATAATCTGTAATATCAAAATCATCAATATTAATCTCTATCTTTTCGTCACCATGAAAAAAGTACAGATAATTAATTTCGGGTTTATAATCATGTTTGGATTCTCGGCTTACCAAACGTTTTACGATAATTTTTTCAAGCTGAATTTCATTCCATAAACAAGTAGGATTGTTTTCAATTTGAATACCTTTTCCATTAACAGAAATCATAACTTTTGATATTTTCTTAATTTCTACAATTATTTTTGAAATAAAATATCCGGTGAATGCAATCAGCAAGGCTAGTACAAATATGGTGATGAAATTCATTTTAAATTTTATTGATGAAATAAAAAGAATTCCCAGCATCATAAAAATACTGTAAGTAGCAATTGCAATTATTCTTCCTGAACGGGAATATTTAACAATAATTTCATCAGGAAGTGTATTTTCATTGTATTCAATTTTGTCGCTTTTGTGGATATTATATTCTTTGTAAATAAAAACACCATTAATAAATGCACCAATAAAAAATATAATGGAAAGGATAAAAAGGTATTGAAGAAGATATACTCCAATTATCAATGCTAAAACTCCTAGTATTGAGTAAAAAATGATTCCGAATTTCATTTAATTTCTAAATTTTTAATTTTAAATAGAATGATTGTAAAAATTTTGTATATTGATTTTAATCGATTTCTTTTCAAATCCGCGGGTTTTATTGTTCAAAATTTTATATTTCAATAGTATAATATTATTTTTCATTTGTATTTCTTCAAAAATGTCATCAGTTGTAAGAAAATTATTTTGCACCATTATTTTTTCCAATAATCCTTCTTTTATATGATATGTGCTAATTTTATTGGTATTTAAGTCGGTAAACAAAATAGAAGTATAACTTTTTAAAGTTAGTATAAACGGAATATGATCTTTAGTTTTACCCTGATACAAAAATGATCCAAGTTTTCCTATTATTTCTGCATTGGTTTTATTATGTAAAATATATTCAGGAGGTTCACAACATCCTGAAATAACAAGGTATTCTGCCAAAAAAGAATTTTTATATTCCTTAATATTACTGTACCCTAATCTTGTCGTTAAACCTATTAAATCTTTATCAAGACTAAAAATCTTCTTCTTAATATTTTTATTTTGAAAAGTCAGCCATGAAGAATTACAATTGTATTGCCAGTATATTTTTGCATTATTTTTAAAGATTTGCGGCTTACATGAAATGACTTCTTTCAATTCTGAATTTTGGGCACAACCGCATTGTTGAGTGAAAAAATATTGAAATAGGAAAAATAAAATAAATACTGAACTTTTTTTCATGGTGATACAAAATTATATCTTTTGTTTATAGGATGAATAAAATATTGTTATAATTATCGATTTTAAGATAAACACCATTTGAATTCCACCCAAAATCCCCTACATTTGTTATATGATACACGACCAACGCGCAGAAAAATTCAGGCAGATCGTGGAAAATAAGTTCCAGATCTACAATTCATTGTTTATGAGCCTGCCTTATGATAAAATGACGAATATCGGGATGCTGCTTCCGTTTCTTTGTGAAGAAAGCAAAATCGGCTACGAAGCCGGAAAAACGCCTGAAGAAATCGTTGAAGAATTCTTTAAAAATCATACCGATCTGCAGACTGAAGAACAGAAAACAGAACTTCTTTTCAAAATAATCCAATATATTGAAAGACAGGTGGTTTTGTTTGATAGTATTGAAGATGCTGCATTTCCGAACCTGCATTCCGAAAGTGATAACGGAACGGTAACCAATATGTACGAACGTTCGCTTCAGGATCATAAATTGGAAAAAGTGCGTGAAAAACTGAAAGATTTTGCCATTAAAATCGTATTTACGGCGCATCCGACACAGTTTTACCCGAATTCCGTGCAGAGAATCCTTCACGATCTCAGAAATGCCATTACAACCGATTCTATCACGAATATCGATATGCTTTTGCAGCAGTTGGGAAAAACACCGTTCGTTAATAAAGAAAAACCGACTCCTATTGATGAAGCGTTGAGCATCATTTATTATCTGAGATATGTGTATTACGATACCATCGGAGAACTTTTCACGAAAATAAAAACAACATTTGAAAACGATCATTTTCACCTCCATGAAGATCTGATCCAGCTTGGTTTCTGGCCGGGAGGAGACCGCGACGGAAATCCTTTTGTAACAGCAGAAGTCACGAAAAGAGTGGCGGAAGAACTGCATACTGCAATTTTAAAAGCTTATTACAACAATCTTAAATCGGTTCGAAGAAGATTGAGTTTCAGAGGTGTTTCGGAGGTTTTAACAAAACTGAGCAACGAACTGTATTCCGCGATTTTCAGAAATGAGAAAATTACGGCAGATGATATTATCAAAAGACTGGAAGAAGCCGAAAAAATCCTTGTGGAGCAGCACAATTCATTGTTCCTTGATCAGTTGGTGAATTTCAAAGACCGCGTGAAGATTTTCGGGACACATTTTGCGACTCTTGACGTTCGACAGGACAGCAGAATCCATCAGAAAGTGATTGATGAGGTTTTTGCTAAAGTATTTGGAGTCAGTGATGCAACGCACGAAGAAAAATTCAATAAGTTAATTCAGGTTAGTGAAAAAGTAAATCCGGATGATTTTGAGGATATTGTAAAAGATACTTTGCTCACCGTTTCCCAGATTTCAGAAATTCAGCAACTGAACGGATTGAGAGGAATGAACCGCTATATTATTTCCAATTCCGATGCGGTAAAAGATGTGATGAATGTGTATGCGTTTTTCAAAGTCTGCGGTTATCAGGAAGAAGAAATCAATATGGATATCGTTCCGCTTTTCGAAACAATGGAAGGTCTTGCCAATGCAGAAAATGTAATGAACGAACTGTACCAAAATCCTGTTTATAAAAAGCATCTGGAAAAAAGAGGAAATCAGCAAACCATTATGTTAGGTTTCTCGGACGGAACGAAAGATGGCGGTTACCTGAAAGCGAACTGGGAAATTTATAAAGCCAAAGAAGTGTTAACAAAACTTTCCGAGCAAAACGGAATTAAAGTCGTGTTCTTCGACGGTCGAGGCGGTCCTCCCGCAAGAGGAGGCGGGAAAACCCACGATTTTTATGCCTCACAGGGGAAAACTATTGCAAATAATAAAATTGAATTAACGATTCAGGGACAGACGATTACGAGTATTTTCGGAAATAAAGAACAGGCAAAATATAATTTTGAACAGCTTTTAACAGCCGGAGTAGAGAACGATGTTTTCAAAAATTCCAAAAAAGAACTAACGGAAAAAGAAAGGGCGTTAATTATCGAACTGGCTGAAATCAGTTATCAAAAATATTCAGATCTGAAAGCGCATCCTATGTTTGTTCCTTATTTGCAGGAAATGAGTACGCTCGAATATTACGGGAAAACAAATATCGGAAGCCGTCCGTCTAAAAGAGGTGGCGGAAGTGAGCTTAAATTTGAAGATTTGAGAGCGATTCCGTTTGTAGGATCATGGTCGCAGTTGAAGCAGAATGTTCCGGGATTCTTCGGATTCGGTTTTGCAATGCAGCAGTTGAAAGAACAGGGACGATTTGATGAGGTAAGAGAATTGTACAGAGGTTCAGATTTCTTTAAAACGTTGGTTTTAAACTCGATGATGAGCATGAACAAGACCTATTTTCCTTTGACATATTATATTAAAAACAACCCGAAATTCGGTGCTTTCTGGAATGTTCTGTTTGATGAATACAATCTTTCCAAAAATATTATGCTGGAATTAACTGGCTTTAAAATGCTACAGGAAGAAGATCCGCTCTCCAGAAAATCGGTGAAAATCCGCGAAAGAATTGTTTTGCCTCTGTTGAGCATTCAGCAATATGCATTAATGAAAATTCAGAAAGGTGAAGGTGATCTGGAAGCTTACGGAAAACTGGTGACGCGTTCTTTATTCGGAAATATTAATGCAAGCAGGAATTCGGCTTAATAATAAATAATCTGTGTGTCATTCTGATTGTAGTGAAACGGAATGAAGAATCTAAACATTTTGCTTAGATTTTTACTGAATGATGATTTGCAATTAGACATCAGGCTTCGGCTTCGCTCAGCCTTCGGGAATAATAAGAAAACCTCTCAATGCGAGAGGTTTTTCTGTGTTTATTCTTTTATGAATTTTTCGTAGTAGATTTTATCCTTCGTCTGAATTTTCAGGTAATAAACACCTTTTGCAAAATCTTCGACTTTTACAGATTTTTGATTATTGGTTTTTGTAATGAATCTTCCTAAGTTATCGTAAACTTCCAAAGATAAAACATCACTTTCTGAAGCCACATTCAGAATATTTTTAACAGGATTCGGAAAAATGGCAATGTTGTTTTTCTTTACCAGTTCCGAAGTGCTTAAAACGCTATTGTAAAGACCTCCGAAATTTAAAATTCCGAATCCCATCTGATCGGTATGATTGGGGTAAAGAGAAGCGTTCTGCCTTAATTTATCCCTCATTAAATCTCTGTTCATGGTAGGAAAAGCCTGAATAAGACAGGCAACTCCTCCCGCAGCAATGGGAGTGGCAATGGATGTTCCGTTAACTGAAATGGTTGAATTATTATTGATAACACTTGTTGCGGTGGTTCCTCTTGCGCTCGCATCGGGTTTTATAACACCCGCAGAATTCGGACCGAAAGATGAAAATGTGGAAGAAGCTCCGGAAGAATCTACAGCTCCGATGGTAAAGACTTTTGCGTTATCTGCCGGAGTTAAAATATAATGCCACGTCTGAGCTCCTGAATTTCCTGCCGCGAATAGAGTTAAAATTCCTTTGTTTACGGCTATTTCTGCACCTCTTGCGATAAAGGAAGTGGTTCCGTTCATATTGGCGTAAGTATAGTTGTATTTCGGGTCATCAAAAGTAGCATAGCCCAGAGATGTTGTAATCATATCAACTCCTTTTCGGTCGGCTTCTTCTGCTGCTTCAATCCAGTACAGTTCTTCTTCGGGAATTTCTATTGCTGCATTTTCGCTTCGGTACAGATAAAAATCCGCATCCGGAGCTGAGCCGACAAAAGTATCCTGAATATATCCTCCGATTGCACCCAGAACAGCAGAACCGTGGTTGTTAAGCGAAGTATTGTAAATGTCTGAGCCTTTGGCCACAAAATCATATCCGCCTTTAATGTGTCCGTTGGTCCACAATCTTGAATAGGCAGAACCTGTATTTACGTAAGGAAATCCGGAATCAATAACCGCAATGGTAACTCCTGTTCCTGTATAACCTGCCAAATGAAGCGGACGGAGATTGATCTGGTCGATCTGTGCAGAACCAGAACCATAATCAAAAGTGGTTAAATTTTTATTCGCCTCGTTGATTGGATTGTCCCATTTATTCTGATGACTCATTTTTGTTCCTCCTGACGAATTTCTTGCAAAACTTTCTACAGACAGTACATAATTCTGCGCCTGAAGCATGGTGATCTGAGCCGGTGTTGCATTCACGGCGACACCATTCAGCCATTTTGAATAATCGGTTACGGTGAATCCTAAATTCTGAATATTGGTAATGTAAGTCGGTTCTATGGGAGCATCCTGATCATTCAGCGTAATTCCTAACGAAGTACGTCTGTTAAGGGATTTTTGAGATAATTCTGATAACGGATTTGCATAGAATGCAGCCTTGTTCGGTTTGTCTTTAAAAAATACAAAAACAAGCGATGTCTGCGCAAAACCGGCAGAGTAACCCGCTAAAAGACAAAAAAGTAAAGTTTTTTTCATGTATTTATTTTGTATAAAGATAAAACAAAATCAATAAAATTTTTGAAGGGATTTTAAATTCCTTATTTTTACAGAAATATTTATTTATGAAAAAGATTCAAATGGTTGACTTACAAAGTCAGTATTACAAGATAAAAAATGATGTGGATAATGCCGTTTTAAATGTAATGGATTCAGCGGCTTTTATCAATGGTCCTGAAGTAAAGTCATTCCAGAATGAATTAGAGTCCTATCTGGACGTAAAACATGTTATTCCCTGTGCAAACGGAACTGATGCACTTCAGATTGCTTTAATGGGGCTTGATCTGAAGGAAGGTGATGAGATCATCACGGCAGATTTTACTTTTGCGGCAACTGTGGAAGTAATTCATTTGCTTAAACTTAAATCGGTTTTGGTAGATGTGGATTATGATACTTTCACTATTTCAACGGAGGCGATTAAAAAAGCCATTACTCCGAAAACAAAAGCGATTATTCCCGTACATATTTTCGGACAGTGCGCGAATATGGAAGAAATTTTAAAAATTGCTGAAGAACATAATTTATATGTAATTGAAGACAATGCACAGGCAATCGGTTCTGAATTCACATTTTCGGACGGAACTGTAAAAAAAGCAGGAACCATGTCTACGGTTGGAACGACTTCTTTCTTTCCATCTAAAAATTTAGGATGTTACGGAGACGGTGGAGCAATTTTCACGAATAATGATGATCTGGCGCACCGTTTAAGAGGAATTGTAAACCACGGAATGTATCAAAGATATTATCATGATGAGGTAGGTGTAAATTCAAGATTAGACAGTGTTCAGGCTGCTATTTTAAGAAAGAAGCTTCCGCATCTGGATAATTATAATGAAGCGAGAGGAAGAGCGGCAGATTATTATGATGAAGCTTTTGCCGGACATGAACATATTTTAACACCAAAAAGAGCGGAATATTCTACTCACGTTTTCCACCAGTATACTTTAAGAATTCTGAACGGAAAGCGTAATGATTTGCAAAAATTCTTAGCTGAAAAGGAAATTCCGGCAATGATCTATTATCCGGTGGCTTTAAGAAAGCAAAAAGCATATTTTCAGGAAAGTAACGACGCCGATTTTGTGAATACGGATAAATTATTAGATCAGGTAATTTCTCTTCCCATGCATACGGAACTGGATGATGAGCAGCTGAAGTATATTACGGATGCGGTGTTGGAGTTTATGGGATAAAATGGAAAGGAAAATTTTTAGCAGCAAAATCTTATATTTATTAAATCTTATATTTAATTCCGGATTCTTAGTTCTCACACTTTTAAGTTTATTGGCATTAGTATTTATAGATGATGATAATAAATTAGTACAGGAAAGTAAATTTGAACAATTAGCTCTTTATTCTGCATACGTAATTGTATATACGATTGCTATTGCAGTACTTTTCTTAAAGCCTAAAAGAGCGATATTTTATCTTAATCTAACCTATTTGGTTACTTTGACTATTAATTTTTATGAATTTCTAAAATATTATTCAAAATCAAATCATAACAGCACAAAACAGATTTATGTTATTATGATTTTAATATTTATAATAATTTTCATGTCGTTTATTTATTTTAATAATAAATATAAATTTAAAATGAAATTTTCCGAAATAGAAGAAATAGGAACACAGTAATTAAAAGAGAACTTTGTCAAAGTTTAAATCTTTGACAAAGTTAAAATATAACCATGGAGATAAGGGTAACTCATTTGGAAATAGATAAGTTTTATCATATTTTTAATAGAGGAATTAATTCTAAACTCACTTTCTTAAGTAATGAAAATTATAATTATTTTCTTCAGAAAGTTAAAGTATATTTAGTTCCTTATTTTGATATTTATGCTTATTGTTTAATGCCAAATCATTTTCATTTTCTCCTCAAAGTAAAGTCTGTCAAAGAAATAGCTTTTTCTGAAAAAAAGAGTGGACTCCATTCCGAAGATGGCTTTTTTAGTAAAGCCATTGGCAAATTGATTAGCAGCTATACTCAGTCTTTTAATAAAGTATATCAAAGAAGCGAACCCATTTTTGAGTCACCTTTCAAAAGAATACATATAGATTCTGATGATTATCTTAGAAATTTAATTGTATATATTCATCAAAATCCAGAAAATTTTCATACTTATAAGTTTTCATCTTATCCCGCAATAATTTCCAATGCAGAAACTAACATTATGCGTAAGGATGTTTTGGAGCTATTTGGTGACCGTGAAAATTTTATACAGTGTCACTTAAAAGAAATTAACTTAAACTTTGTCAAAGATTTTTAACTTTGACAAAGTATTTAAAAATAAAAAATGGCAATACTCGTAACAGGAGGTTTAGGATATATCGGCTCGCATACAGTTGTTGAGCTTTTAAATAACAATTTTGAGGTTGTTATTGTGGATGATTTATCGCATTCCGAGAGATTTATATTAAAAAATATTGAGGAAATTGCAGGAAAGAAACCTGTTTTTTATCCTTTCGATCTAAAAAGAAAAGAACTTTTAACGCAGGTTTTTGATGCTCATGAAATTGACGGATGTATCAACTTTGCGGCATTTAAAGCAGTGGGCGAAAGCCAGGTAAAACCTGTTGATTACTATGAGAACAATTTGTTTTCATTAATCAATATCTTACAGGAATTTAAAGAAAGAGGAATTTCAAACTTTATTTTCAGCTCTTCCTGCACGGTTTACGGACAGGCGGATGAAATGCCGATCCACGAAAATACTCCGTTAAAAATGCCTGAAAGCGTTTACGGAAAGACAAAGCAGATGGGAGAGGAGATCCTGATTGACTTTGCAAAAGCATATCACCGCAAAATTTCTTTATTAAGATATTTCAATCCGATCGGAGCACATCCTTCAGCAAAAATAGGGGAGTTACCTATTGGAGTTCCGAATAATTTAGTACCTTTCGTGATGCAAACTGCGGCAGGAATCCGTGAAAAACTAAATGTTTGGGGAAATGATTACCCTACCGAAGACGGAACGGCTGTCCGTGATTATATTTATATTGTAGATTTGGCTAAAGCCCATGTTGCAGCATTGAAAAAATTAATGGCAGACGATTCTGATCATGCGGTTGTTGATATTTTTAATTTAGGAACAGGAAAAGGTTCATCGGTTCTGGAAGTAGTAAAAGCTTTCGAAACAGCAAATGACGTGAAAGTTCCTTACCAGATCTGCGACAGAAGAGAAGGAGATATTACAATTGCTTATGCAAACGTAGATAAAGCCCAAAAAGAGCTTAACTGGAAGTCTGAAACATCTTTAGAAGAAGCATTACGGACAGTTTGGCAGTGGCAGAAATATTTAGAAACAAGAAACACTTAACAATTTGTACAAAAAAGAAGATATTTATATGAAAACACAAAGAATAGGCATCACGTTTTCGTCATTCGACCTGCTTCACGCAGGGCATATTAAAATGCTTGAAGAAGCAAAAACCGTATGTGACTACCTTATTGTAGGTTTGCAGATTGATCCCTCTCACGATCGCCCAACCAAAAATAAACCGACCCAGACCATCGTAGAAAGATATATTCAGTTAAAAGCAGTAAACGCTGTTGATGAGATTATTCCATATTACACAGAGGAAGATCTTCTGGATATTTTAAAATCTTTTGTAATTGATGTGAGAATTATCGGGGACGATTATTTAGACAGAGATTTCACCGGAAAAAAATACTGTGAAGAAAAAGGAATTGAGATTTTTTATAACAAAAGAGATCACAGGTTTTCTTCCAGCGATTTAAGAAAAAGAATCTACGAAGCCGAACTCCAGAAACTGGAAAAAGCAGAAGCTGCAAAATAAAAAAATCCCGAATTCAATTTCGGGATTTTCTGTTTGTATGAAAGGCGGATTACATTGGTCCTCCTTGCTGATCGTCTCCGGTTGCATTGGAGTTGATGTCTTTTTTACGTTTCGGCTGTTCTACTTTTTCGTTTCCTTGCTTGAATCTGTAGGTCAAAGATAAAGCAAATTGTCTTGGCTGCCACTGCATATAAGAGTCTCTTATACTGTTTGCAGTGTATGTTGTAGCCTGCATTGCTCTCGTATTGAAAATATCCTGAATATTGAAAGATATTGTTCCATTACCATCCCAAATCGTTTTCGATGCTCCGAAGTTAATGGCATACATGTCTTTTCTGTCCTGATAAGCCGTTTTCTGCCCTCCTCTGTAGAAGCCTTGAATCTGGAAATTGAAAGTTTTGTCTACTTTAAAAGTTGTGGTAAGTCTTGCTCTTGTAGAAAAACCACTACCGTTAAAATCTGCAACTGCCTGAATAGGATTTCCGTTTTTGTCGAATGTGTCATACAAGGTGCTGCCTTTGGTATTATATCCGAATAAATCTACATTACCTAAAAATTTAAGCCAGCTCGTTGCGTCCCAGTTAAAATTCAGATCTAGACCATAACGGTCATCAGATCCCAAATTAATTGGCTTGGTATGAGATTCAATACGTCTTGGTGTAATAAGATTTCCATTTTCATCTTCTGCAAGTTTATTATAAACTAACATTTTTGTATCATCGGTCTGATGTCTGAAATACAAAGTCGGGTTAATAGTGAATTTCTTTTTAGAAATGCTATAACCGAACTCGTAAGAATCTACGTAGGAAGGATTCAGATCAATATTTCCGTCAAAAATATTTTGATTATCGCTATAATTTGGATTAGGAATCATAAAGAATGATCTCGGACGGTCAATTCTTCTCGCATAATTTAGTAAAAACTGATTGTCTTTAGCAAATTCATAGCTCAAGTAAACACTTGGAAACAGATTATTATAATTCTTTGTAGTAATTATATCCTTATCCTTAGGAGATAAATTGGCATAATTAATATCGATGTTAGAGAGTTCGTCTCTTAATCCTAACTGATAGCTGAGTTTTCCGATCTTACTTTTAAACTGCAAATAAAAAGCATTAAATGTTTCCTTATAGGTTGCGTCATAGGTGTAAGGCCTTAAAAATGATAAGGTAGGATTTAAAGCTGTGCTTTCCTGAACATCATTGCTGTAGTCATTAGAGTTGATGTCTATTCTGTATCCTGCCTCTAATTTAGAATATTCTCCAATCGGCAATTCGTAATCTGCTTTACCGATTAACGTTTTATTTTTAGTGTTCTGATTTACAATATCCTTAAGACTGAATATTCCATCTCTGGTTTCATCAATATTGGTATCATTAAAAGATCTGTTGCTCTGTAAACTTAGTGATACGGATAAATTCTGACCTTTATCATCAAATTTATGATCTAATCCAAAATCTCCCTGAAAAGCAAGATTGTTATTTGTGCCTAAAGTTCTTCTGTTAGAAGATGAACTTGGATTACTTAAATAAAAATAACTGTAGTCAATATTTCCGTCATTTTCGCTGTCAAAAGTTCTCACCGTACCGGAGGCGTTAATTGAAGTTTTTGGAGAAATATCGTATACAACTCCTGCCGAAGCATTGTAGTTGTTATTCTTACTGTTTGTTACAGAATTTTGATGTCTTTCCGTAAAATCGCTTGCTGCAATAGCATTAGAGAAATAATCGTCGCTTCTGTTTGTGTTTTTAGATTCTCTATAACCGCCGCCTCCATTAAGAAACCATGAGAAGTTTCCTTTTCTCCAGCTTAAATTGGTATTAAGGTTTGTTTGCGGCAAATATCCAACGGTTCCGGTAACACTTCCGTTGAAGCCTGTTTTCTTATTTTTCTTAAGGATAATATTCAGAATACCTGCTGTTCCGCTTGCCTCAAATTTTGATGAAGGGTTCGTAATTACTTCAATTTTTTCGATCTGATCTGCCGGAATACTCTGCAAAGCATTCGCTCCGTCATCAATCCCCAGAAGAGCAGAAGGTTTTCCGTTGATTAAAAATTTTACATTAGAGCTTCCCCTCATAGAAACCGTTCCGTCTGTGTCTACAGAAACCGAAGGAACGTTGGAAAGGACGTCCTGAAGATTTCCCCCTTTACTTACAATATCCTGAGACGGATCATACGTTCTTTTATCCAGTTCCACCTTGTAAGGCTTCGTAGCCTGAGCTGTGATAACAACTCCCTGAATGTCTCCTGTTTTCAGATTCGTAGCACTCTTTTCAGGGTCGATTGATAAAGCACCAATGTTTCCTGCCGCAGTAATTTGTTTGTTAACTACACTTTTCTGGTAATCGATTGCTTCAATAGTAATATCATAAGCTCCCGGTGCAAGATCAAGCTTGTACTGACCTTTTTCGTCGGTAAGCGTAGCATCACTGAACTGTTTGTTTGCCTTGTTACTGAAGGTAACAGAAGCGTAAGGAACGGGCTGGTTATTCTTGCTGACAACCGACCCGGAAATACCGACCTTCTCCTGTGCAAAAGCCAATGCTGCTGCCGAAAGTACAAAAGTAAGCCCTAAGGTTTTCTTTGTAAAAATGTTAATGATTTCCGTCTGATTCATAAGGTATTTTTTGTGTAAAATCGTAAAAGATTTTGCCTAATATTATGAAATTGTTAATCTGTTTAAATTTCAGAATATTAAGTTTAATTTATTATTTGTAAGGTATATGTCGGACTAAAAAGCCAAATGTTAGTTATAGAATTGTTAAAAAAAAGTTAATATGATTATTATTTTATATTTTTTGAATTCAGCCAGTCCTGATAAGCTTTAGCATTAACTGCGTGTTCTTCTGCATTTGCTGTAAATTTGTGGTATCCGAATCTCGTAGGATCAGCACACATAAAAATATAATCGTTCTTTTCTGCATTCAGCACGGCATCCACAGAATTTTTATCTACTACACAAATAGGTCCCGGAGGAATTCCTTTATTAGCATACGTGTTGTATGGCGATGGAGTAGAAAGATGCTTATAAAAAACCCTTTTGATCTGCTCCTTAAAATTTGTCTGTTTATTGATTGCATAAATTACTGTGGGATCAGACTGAAGCTTCATCCCTTTTTTATAGCGGTTAAGATATAATCCTGCAATCGTTTTCTGTTCGTCCTTTTTTCCTCCCGATTCCTTGTATACAATAGAAGCCAAAGCATAAATCTGGTCTCTCGTTAAACCGGATTGCTGTTCTTTAGACTTTCTTTCGCTGTTCCAGAATTCATTGTACTGATCATCAAATTTTTTGAAAAATTCTTTCGGAGTTACAGTCCAGAAAAAATTGTACGTATCTATAAAGAAATACTTTTTTAAATCTTCCGCATTGTTATATCCTTTTTCGGCAGCAATTGAATTGAATTCATTCACAAATTGTAAAGAATCAAGTTCTGTTTTTTTGGTTACTTTTCCAATCATCTGATAAACATCCCCAAAATCACCAATTCTGAAACTGTTTTCACTCTGATTTCCTGCTTTAATCATATTAACCAGATTCGCATTTCCCAGACCTTTCTGAAAATGATAACGTCCCGGTTTGAAATACTTGTCGAGATCCTTTTCTTTCGCAACGGCTTCAAAAGCTTCTTTATTATCGACATATTTCGCCGCAGAATCAAGGATTTGTTTAAAATTTGCCTGATGAGGAATCAAAACATATCCGTCTTTTTCTATGTTATTACCGTAATATTTTCTATAAAATTTAAATCCAAAAAATCCTCCTGCTACAAAAACAAGCAGGATGATGATAAGAATAGCTTTCTTCATTTAAATGGTGATTAAAAGTTTTATTTTTTTAAATAAGGTCTATTTTACCTCTAAAAACCTGCTTTGCAGGACCTTCGAGCCAGATGTTCTGAAAAGTGTCTCCGTTTTTTTCAGCATATACTTTCAGATTTCCGCCCAAAGTTTTAACTTTTACAGAGATTAGATGGTTATTTTGAAGAAAAGTTAAAGCCGAAGCCGTAACTCCCGTTCCGCAACTGTAGGTTTCATCCTCAACCCCTCGTTCATAGGTTCTTACAAAAATCTCATCATCAGAAATTTTTTCCATAAAATTCACGTTGATGCCTTTTTCCTTATAATTTTCAGAATTTCTGATGCCGTTTCCTTCTGCAAAAACGTTGTAATTAACGATATCTTCTACATATTTCACATAGTGTGGCGAACCAGTATCCATCACCGTATCCTCTCCGTCATTGGAAATGGTAGTAACATCGCTCATTTTTAATTTTACGATTCCGTTGTGGATTTCGGCAATATGTTCTCCGTCAATAGCCGTGAATTTACAACTGCCTTCAAAAATATCAAGGAAAAAAGCAAAAGCTACAGAACATCTCGCTCCGTTTCCGCAAAAGCTCTTAGAACCGTCTGAGTTGTAATAATCAACTTCAAAATCATATCCTTTCGCTGTGTTTATTTTGATAAGTCCGTCTGCACCGATCCCGAAACGGCGGTCACAAAGCTTCTGAATATTTTCAATGGAAAGATCATCCCATTCTCCGGAACGATTGTCTATCATTACAAAATCGTTTCCTGTACCCTGATATTTATAAAATTCCATATTTATTTCTTAATAGAATGTTTGTTTTAAAAATTGAAACTGCAAAATTACTATAATTAAAACGAAAACGAACAGTGTTAGCTGTCCGTTTCCTTATTTATAATGGTTTTATCTGAATCCGCCTCCGCTTCTCGTTGGCTGAGGAGAAGTTTGCTGCGGTTGAGGAGTCGAAGTTCCCGAACTGTTTCTGAATCCTCCGCTGTTTGAATTCATATTGCTTCCGGAATTATTTCTGAACCCGCTGTTTGAATTACCGTTACCGGAATTGTTTCTGAATCCGCCGTTATTCTGAGGCTGTGGCGATACCGTATTCTGTTGTTGATTTCTGAATCCGTTATTCGGTCTCTGGTTCGTGTTTTGTCCGTTGTTCGGTCTGAAGCTTCCGTTTGAAGTTCCGTCATTTACACCGCCTCTGAAGCCATTGTTTGGTCTTGCGGAAGTCGTTCCGTTTGATCCTGATCTTCTTTCAACATAAACTTTTCTTCTGGAATTATTATAGTTCTGGTAATAATACGGCATCCCGTTATCATAATAATATGTGTAGTCGTTTCTGTAATAATATCCGTCATTTCCCCAATATCCGCCGTTTCCGTAATATCCCTGAGGCGCATAGTAATATCCGTTATCATAATAAGGATCTCCATAATTGTTGGCATATGGATCCGAATATATCGCACAAGAGGTTAAACTTGCCATTGTAATTAAGCTGAACGCTATTTTAAATAAATTTTTCATGTTTTTAATTGTACTTTTTTTCTTTATAACTTTTTTTCCAACTGGCGTATCCCTGGATCGCCATAATAGTAAATACCAAATATTGAACCGAAGTGATTCCGAGTTCCTTATAAATCATCATCGGAATGCAGATAAAGTCTCCGATGATCCAGAAAATCCAGTTCTCTATGCGTCTTTTCGCCATAAACCACATCCCCACAAGAAAAATAGAAGTTGTAATGACATCCAGCCAGTTTCCCCAGTCTAAATGATACAAACCTAAATCTACACCTTTCATAGAAAAATGATTATCAATATAAGGTTTGAAATAGTATACTACAGTTACCAGAACCAAGCTTAATACAAAAAGTAAAATTCCGTACAGCCATTCTTTTTTGGATGCCCAGCTTACTTCCACATGAACATGATCCTGCGAACTTTTTCCCCAAAGAATCCATCCGTAAATGCTCATTATGGTGTAATAAACATTAATCATACAGTCTCCGAGCAACCCGAAATTGAAAAGAATATACACATAAATTAAAGTTGAAACAATTCCTGTAGGATAAACCCAGATATTTTTTTTTATGGAAAAATAAACACTTAAAATTCCGAATACCGTAGCGGATGCTTCCAGCAGAATCTGCGTGGCAGAGTAGGTTTCATAGGGTTTTAAGAAAAGATCGTATACATTCATGCGGTCAAAAATAAGTAAAAAAACACTTACTTTGCAATGATTTAAATATTATGAAAATCAGAATTTTAAGTTTCAGAATATAAAATTAACACGGAAAAATTATTAATAAACGTTAATGTTTCTAAATTTTTTATATTTTCGTAAATCTTTAATAAATAATAAAATATGTCTAAAATTTGGACCAAAAAACCGATGAGTGCTTTCGAAAATGATATGAAAAGCAGTCAGCTCAAAAGAGTACTCGGTAAATGGAGTCTTACAGCTATCGGAATCGGGGCTATTATTGGTGGAGGAATTTTCGTACTTACAGGAACCGGAGCGTATTATCATGCCGGACCTGCATTGGCTCTTTCCTTCATTATTGCCGGAATTGCTTGTGTATTTGCAGCATTGTGTTACTCAGAATTTGCATCTATCCTGCCTGTTGAAGGTTCAGCGTATGCCTATGCGTACGGAACTGTGGGAGAAATATTTGCATGGATCATCGGTTGGGGGCTCATCCTTGAGTATGCGATGGGATCTATGACAGTAGCCGTTTCCTGGTCGGGATATTTTAATAAGTTGTTAAAAATGTTCGGTCTTCATCTTCCGGATTATCTTACTTCAGATCCTGCAAGTTATACTGGAGAAGGTTTTTCGATGAATTTACCGGCTTTTCTTATCGTAATTTTTGTAATTTCTATTCTTATCAAAGGAACTAAAGAAGCTGCAAAAGCGAACAATCTTATCGTAATCATGAAGGTTTCTGCGGTTCTTTTTGTCATTATTGCAGGAGCATTCTTCATTAATGCAGATAACTGGGATCCTTTCATTCCTGCTGCTAAAATGGTTCACGAAGGTGAAAATGTAAAGGAAGCGTATGGTATTCAGGGAGTTATTTCCGGAGCGGCGGCAATTTTCTTTGCGTATGTAGGTTTCGATGCCGTTTCTACACAGGCGGGAGAAGCGATCAATCCGAAAAAAGATGTTCCGTTTGCGATCATTGTTTCACTTTTGGTTTGTACAGGATTATATATTTTGGTATCTCTTGTTTTAACAGGAATGATGCACTATTCAGACTTTGATCCTCATGGAAATTATCCGGATGCAATTAAAGCACCTGTAGCGTATGCATTTGAAATCGCAGGACAGGGTTGGGCTGGATACATCATCACGATTGCAGCAACTGTAGGTTTAATTTCCGTATTGATGGTAATGATTATGGGACAATCCAGAATTTTCTTAGGAATGTCTAAAGATGGTCTTATCCCTAAAATGTTCAGCGATGTTCATCCGGTAAGAAAAACACCGGCTAAAAGTTTAATGCTTTTAGGAATCATCATTGCTACCGTAGCAGCATTTACACCAATTAGTAAACTGGCAGATATGACGAGTTTCGGTACTTTATTCGCATTTACAATGGTTTGCGTAGCGGTTTGGATCTTAAGAAAAAAAGAACCGAATATGCCAAGAACATTTAAAGTTCCTGCACTTCCTATAATCGCAACATTAGGAATCTGCATCAACCTTTATCTGATCTGGAACTTAAGCCACGAAGCAAAATACCTTTCTATGGGTTGGTTAGCGCTTGGTGTAGTCATTTACTTTACCTATAGTTTAAGAAACAGTAAACTTCACAAAGTGGGTTATGGCGAAACGTTCAAAGCAGAGCAGGAGCCGTTAGAAAAACCTGATTTAGATTAAAATTTTATAAATAGATCAAATAAAATCCACAGAATTCTGTGGATTTTTTATTTTTGTGAATATGAAAAAGCTTTTACCATTTTTACTGTCATTCTCCGGGATTTTTACATTTTCTCAACAGATCGAAAGTTCAAAGATTATTTTAAACGATAAAATCAGCATCAGAGCTATTGAAATCTACGATAACAAAGTCTGGTATAGCGGAACGGACTCCAAATTTGGTTTTGTTGATTTAAAGAATTCAAAAAATCAAAAACAGATCAGGCTGTCTGAAAAGAAATTACAGTTTAGAACATTGGGACAGGATAAAAAATCGTTTTATGCCATTAATATTGAAAGTCCTGCTGAATTTTTTAAGATTGATAAAAAAAGCTTGAAATATGAAGTGGTTTTTAGAGATACTGTGAAAACGGCTTTTTATGATGCGCTTCATTTTGTGAATGATAAACTGGCTTATACCTTCAGTGATGCAGATAAGGACAGTAAATTAAAACTTGCCAAATTTGATAACGGAAAGTGGGCTATGCTTAAAAATGATGTTGTATTAAATGAAGGAGAAGCAGCTTTTGCGGCGAGCAATACCAATATTTCATCCACCAAAAATTATTTATGGATTGCGACAGGAGGAAAAGCTTCAAGAATTTTAAAATTTAATTTTAAGAATAATCAGTTTAAAATTTTTAATACTCCCATTATTCAGGGAGAATCTTCTCAGGGAATCTACTCCATCGATTTCTTAGACGATACATTCGGGATCGCGGTTGGCGGAGATTACAAAAAACAGGAAGCCAATATCAACAATATCGCCACAACCAATGACGGCGGCGAAACATGGCAAATTCAGGCTTCCGGACAAAATGCAGGATACACAACCTGTGTGAAGATAAAACCAAATTCCAAAGGAAAAGAGATTATTTCTGTGGGAGATCAACATATCAGTTATTCTTCTGATTTCGGAAAAACGTGGAAGAAAATTTCGGAGGAGAAAGGTTTTTTTGTTTGTCAGTGGATCAATGAAAGTACTGTTGTTTTTGCAGGAAATGGTAAAATTTCTGTCATGAAATTGAAATTCTGAATCTAAAGAATAGAATTTAACTTCAGAAATTCCAAAAACGATTATTTTTTTGAACTTATCTTTGATGTTTTTATATGGAGTCTGTTTAAACTTTTTATTTAACCGCAAAAGATATAAAAGATAACTAAACTTTTATTTAAAGCTGACAATTATAAATGAAAAAGTTCACAATAGTTTTTAAAATCTTTGATTTTTATTCTTTTGAGCACTTTGAATATTCTGATTATGCAGTATGATGTCTTTTGCCACTTTTGTGGTTAATTCCGAAATTAGATTAAACATATTTAAATTCTGAATATTTAGACTCATTATAAATTTCATAAAAACGACTAATATATTTCATGATACAAAATTCATCAGATATAGTTAATTTTGCATTGTGAGACCAGATATTGGTTCACCTTAAAATTGTAAACAGAAAATGAATTCTTTAATCGATAAATATAATATTCCCGGACCTCGTTACACTTCTTATCCTACCGTTCCTTATTGGGATGAAAATTCTTTCACTCCGGAATTGTGGAAGCAGAGTGTCATCCGAACATTCAAGGAAAGTAATGCAGAAGAGGGGATTTCCATATACATTCACCTTCCTTTTTGCGAGGCTTTATGTACGTTTTGCGCGTGTCACAAAAGGATCACAAAACAACACAGCGTTGAAATTCCTTATCTTGAAAGTGTTTTAAAAGAATGGCAGCTTTATCTTAAACTGTTTAATGAAAAACCAAAACTGAAGGAATTGCATTTGGGAGGCGGAACTCCCACTTTTTTCTCTCCGAAAAACTTAAAAACCTTACTGGAAGGAATTTTTGAAACCGTAGAAATTGCCGAACATCAGGAATTTTCTTTTGAAGGGCATCCGAATAATACCACGAAAGAACATCTTCAGACTTTATACGATTTAGGCTTCAGAAGGGTAAGTTTTGGCGTTCAGGATTACGATCCGAAAGTGCAGAAAGCGATCAACAGAATTCAATCTTTCGAAAAAGTAAGAGAAGTAACGGAGTGGGCGAAAGAAATCGGTTACAGAGGAATCAGTCATGATTTGGTTTTTGGACTTCCTCATCAGACTTGGGAAGCTATGGAAAGCACCATCCGCAAAACGATGGAATTAAAACCGGATCGATTGGCATTTTATTCTTACGCGCACGTTCCGTGGGTGAAAGGTGTCGGACAAAGAGGTTTTGATGAAAACGATTTGCCAAGTGGTGAAGAAAAACGCCGTTTGTACGAAGACGGTAAAAAATTACTGGAAGAATTAGGCTATATCGAAGTCGGAATGGATCATTTTTCTCTGGAACATGACGATTTGTACCAATCTCTGATTCAGAAGAAATTACACAGGAATTTCATGGGTTATACTTCAAGTAAAACTCAGTTAATGGTTGGTTTGGGAATGTCTGCTATTTCAGATTCATGGTATGCTTTTGCCCAGAATATAAAAACCGTGGAAGAATACCAGAAAATGGTGGAAGAAGGAGAAATTCCTGTCGTGAAAGGTCATATTCTGAATGATGAAGATCTTACGGTAAGAAGACATATTCTGAACCTGATGTGTCAGTTGGAAACCACTTTTGACATCAATAATTCTTTTCCGGAGCTTGAAAATGCATTTGAGATGCTGAAAGAAATGGAAAATGATGAGTTGGTGGAAATTAACGGTCATCATATCCAGATTACAGAAAAAGGAAGAGCCTTTACGAGAAATGTAGCAATGGTTTTTGATCTCAGAATGATGAGAAACAAACCGGAAACGAGAATTTTCTCGATGACGATATAATATTTTTTAAATAAATCAAAAAGCCTCAGTCCATTTTTGAAGTGAGGCTTTTTAGCTGTCTGAAATTTATTTAATTATTATTTTTTTGCTGTAAGATTTTTCATTTCCTGAATTTAAGTTGATAAAATAAACTCCTGCAGGAATCCCCGAAATATTGACGCTGTTGTCACTTTCAATTTTTCCCTGTTCTAAAACCTTTCTTCCTTCAAAACTGATGATTTCAACTGTTGTGTTTTTATCTTTTACACCCTCGATGAAAACCTTTTTCGAAGCAGGATTAGGGTAAACCTTGATTTGGTTTGAAAGGTCATTTTCCTGAACTCCCAAAGTGGTAGTCGTAATTCTGAAAATCTTACCGCTAGTAACAGCAGCTACAAAAAGCTCATTCTGATTATTCACGCCGAATGTTGAAAAATTATTGCCTGAAAAAGCAGAAGTCCACGTGATCGAATCATCGGAATTCAGACTGCCGATCTGCGTGGAGCAGTAATCTGCAAAAAAATATCTTCCCTGTAGCGCCGGAAACTGTGTCCCTCTGTAAACATAACCTCCCGTTATCGAACATTTTCCTCCCGAATGATCATAAGCTGCAACTGGAAAAGTCATTGTTGATTGTGCGGCGCATCCTGTCGTATTGTAGGTATTGTTGCCTTCGTAACACCGCCATCCGTAATTAATTCCTGCCTGTGTTAAAGGCATTCTGTTGATTTCTTCAATTTGTCCCTGTCCCACATCCGCAATCATTACATTACCTGAAACGGTATCAAAATTAAACTTCCATGCATTTCTTAATCCGTAAGCCCAGACTTCATCGGCTCCGTCAATTCCTACAAAAGGATTTCCGGTAGGGATATTGTAGGCTCCTGTGGAATTAATATCCAACCTCAGTAATTTACCCAAGAGAGAATTTTTATTCTGGGCATTATTATTTGGATCGCCGCCGCTTCCGCCATCGCCTGTAACGATCCACAAATATCCGTCCGGTGCAAAATGAATACTTCCGCCATTATGGTTATCAAAAGGTTTAGGTAGATTCAGAATAATTTTTTCACTTGCAGGATCGGCAACATCAGGATCGGTGGAACTTCTGGTATATCTGGCTACGGTAATATTTCCGCTGGTATCATTGTAATACACAAAAAAATACCCGTTTGAAGGGTATTGCGGGTGAAAGGCCAGTCCGAGAAGTCCTCTTTCGCCTCCGTAAGTGATTTTTGAGCTGATGTTTAAAAAATTAGCAGAATTTACTGTTCCGTCCGATTGTAAGATTTTAATGATTCCGTTTTGCTGAACAACAAACATCCGGCTGTCGTTCGCGTGGGCAATTTCTACGGGTGCCGTAAACCCGGTCGCAAATTCTTCCAGAGTAATGCTTTGGGCATTCAGGATGAGAGAAGAAAAAATACCTGCGTAAAAAAGTAGTTTTTTCATAATATTTTGATATTTAGTGTATTAAATCTGAATGAAAATTCCATACCAATGAACCATTGAAAAATTCATTAAAATACCACGAAATAATTATTAAATCTTAAATGAAAATAAGAATGCCGATATATCTGAAAATAAACGATTTCTGTTGTTAAAAATTCATAAAATACAAGAAAATGATTATATTTGCCGACTTAATTTAACGTAGTTATAACAAAATGCAAGGAAAAGGACTTATTACAATTGTTGCTATTGTACTAGGGTTAATTTGCTTAAATGAGCTATTACCAACATGGTACGCCAGCAAAATTGAAAAGCAGGCGACTGCTATTGCAGGAGACAATCCGGAGAAGTATCAGAAAGAAATTGCAAAACTTTCTAAGGATACTCTGAATCTGGGATTCACTAAACTTTATTACACAAAAGCCAAAGACAAGGAAATGAAACTTGGTCTTGACCTTAAAGGGGGGATCAACGTTCTTTTGGAAATCAACCAGAGAGATCTTGTGAATGATCTTACAGGGTATTCTACAAATCCGATCCTTATTGAGGCTTTAAACAAAACAGATGAAGTTCAGAAGAATTCTACAAAAGCTTACATCGACAATTTCTTCGATCAGTTCGATGCAATTAACAAAAACAAGGGTACAAACCTGAAGTTGGCAGATCCGGAACTTTTCGGAAATACAACGCTTACTGAAGTGAAGTACAACACGCCTGATGATCAGGTAAAAGCAATTGTTAAAAGAAAGATCGATGCATCTGTAGGAACCGCTTTTGAGGTAATCAGAACCAGAATTGATAAGCTTGGAGCCATCCAGCCGAACGTTCAGAGAGTTCCGGGAACTGCAAGGATTTCTGTTGAAATGCCGGGGATGAAGGATATCGATAAAGTAAAGAAAATGCTTCAGACTTCTGCAAAACTTCAGTTCTGGGAAGTACAGCAATCTCCTGAGGTTTATCCTTATTTCCAGACATTAGCTACCATGATCGCTGCAAAAGGAGATTCTATGGGAGTTGCAAAAAATGTAAACTTGATGAATATCTTGCAGGGTGGAAAATCTATGAGCCAAAGTGCTGTAGGAAGCGTAAAATTGTCTGATACCGCTGTTGTAAACAAAATTTTAAACAGCAAAGTTGCACAGTCTTTACGTCCTGCAAACATTAAATATACCCAGTTTATGTGGGGATATAAGCCGGAAGCTTCCGATGCTGAAAGCTTAGTATTATATGCCATCAGAGGAAATATCAACCAGAAAGCTCCGGTAGATGGTGCTGTAGAAAGTGCAAACATCGGCTATGATGAGTTGAGCAGAGTAGTGGTAGATATGCAGATGGATTCTAAAGGAGCTAAAGAATGGAAAACATTAACAGAGAAAAACGTTGGAAAACCTGTTGCTGTAACACTTGATGGCAGAGTTTACACTGCGCCGAACGTTGTAGGTGCTATTCCAAATGGTAGAACTCAGATTTCTGGGAACTTCTCTCAGGAGGAAGCAAAAGAACTGGTTGACGTTTTAGGAGCGGGTAAATTACCGGCAGGAGCAAAAGTAGTTCAGGCTACGGTTGTTGGTCCGTCTTTAGGTCAGGAATCGATTGATGCAGGGTTAATGTCGTTCATGATTGCCTTTGCGATTATTATCGTTTACATCATTTTCTACTACGGTGGAGCAGGTGTTTATGCAGTAATTGCCATGATCATCAACTTATTCTATATTTTCGGTATTATGGATTCGGGCGACTTTACGCTTACGCTTCCGGGTATCGCGGGTATCGTTTTAACAATGGCAGTTGCTGTTGATACAAACGTTATCATTTACGAAAGAACAAAAGAAGAATTATTCGCAGGAAAAAGTATTCTTGAAGCATATAAAGATGGTTTCAAACACGCATTGAATGCGATTATCGATGGTCACACAACTACATTCTTAACGGCTGTTGTATTGTTCTTCTTCGGAACAGGACCTATCAAAGGTTTTGCATTGACCTTGATGATCGGGGTTGCAATGACCTTATTCACGTCCGTATTGCTTTCAAGAGTAATGATCTTCTCAAGGCTGTCTAAAGGAAAAGGACTTTCTGTATGGACTCCGGCAACGAAAAATCTATTCAGAAACACATGGATCGATTTTATCGGGAAAAGAAAATATGCATACATTTTCTCAGCTGTTTTAACGATTGCTTGTATCATTTCAATTGCAACACACGGTTTCAAATACGGTATCGACTTTACAGGTGGTAGAAACTATGTGGTAAGATTTGATAAAGATGTAAAAGCGGAAGATGTTGAAGACAAATTAGTCGCTTTATTCAAAACGGAAGACGGTAAAAACTCTTCTGTTGAAGCTAAAACTTTCGGAAGCAACAACCAGGTAAAGATCTCTACAGATTACCTTATCGAAGACGAATCTTTAAAAGCAGATCAGGTAATTGAGCAAAAATTATATGAAGGTTTAAAATCAAACTTACCTGCAGGAACAACGTTGAAAGATTTCAAATCTGCAGATAAAGAGCATGCAGGAATTATTTCTTCTGAGAAAGTTGGACCTTCTGTAGCTGATGATATTCAGACTCACGGTATCTACGCTGTTTTAGGAGCTTTAGGAATTATCTTTATCTACATTTTACTAAGATTCAGAAAATGGCAGTTCTCTTTGGGTGCGGTTGCTGCATTATTCCACGATGCGATCATTATTTTGGGATCATATTCATTGCTTCACAAGTATATGCCTTTCAATATGGAGATCAATCAGGACTTCATTGCTGCGATTCTTACTGTACTGGGTTATTCAATTAACGATACCGTAATTATTTTCGACAGAATCAGAGAATATTTAAGAGAGAAGAAATCATTAACATTAGCAGGATTATTTGATGATTCTATTTCAAGTACTTTGGGTAGAACATTCAACACCTCATTTACAACAATTCTTGTAATTCTGGCAATCTTCATTTTCGGTGGAGATAATCTTAGAGGATTTATGTTTGCCATGTTAATCGGTATTGGTTTCGGTACGTATTCATCCATCTTCGTGGCATCCGCAATTGCCTACGACTTCCTGAAAACAGGAAAAGAAGATGAAGTACATGGTAAATCAACAACCAACAAAGAAGTACTTGCTTCAAAATAACTTATACTACAATAAATAAGAATAAAAGTCTTCCGATTTCGGGAGGCTTTTTTTGTGGATATTGAAAACTTCTCCTTAGAATTTTTATTCTTTTAAATTCTTTATTTAATCAGGAGTTATTTCCTGCTTTCCGCACTCGCTATTTTATAGTTTTGGCTTTGGGGGCGCGGCGAAGCCGCGCCCCCAAAGCCAAAACTAAAAAATGAGCTCACACAAATGCTGCAATCAGGACTAGGGTTGCAGTCGGAAAAATTCCTGTCACACAAAAACATGAAATCTCCAATTACAACAACAAATAGTATTCAATAAATAATTAATATCATTTGAAATCATTATTTTTCTAATTTTGCAGGTGTATGGAAAACTCTAGAAAAAAAGCAGCAATCGGCTTCATTTTTATTACATTGCTGATTGATATTACGGGGTGGGGAATCATCATTCCGGTGGTTCCGAAGCTTATTGAAGAACTTATTCATAGTAACATAAGTGAGGCAGCAAAATATGGAGGCTGGCTTGGTTTTGCGTATGCGTTTACGCAATTTATTTTCTCTCCGATTGTAGGAAATCTCAGTGATAAATTCGGGCGCAGACCCATTATTCTGATCTCGCTTTTCGGTTTTTCAATAGACTACATCTTTTTGGCTTTGGCTCCTTCCATTGTCTGGCTGTTTTTAGGCCGCGTTATTGCGGGAATTACAGGCGCAAGTGTAACTACGGCGAGTGCTTATATCGCGGATATTTCTACAGATGAAGACCGTGCAAAAAACTTCGGACTCATTGGAGCTGCTTTCGGACTGGGATTCATCATAGGTCCCGTTTTAGGCGGTCTTTTGGGAGAATATGGTTCCAGAGTTCCTTTTTATGCGGCTGCAGGATTATGTCTGCTAAATTTCCTTTACGGATATTTTATCCTTCCCGAAAGTTTAGATAGAGATAAAAGAAGAGATTTCAACTGGAAAAGAGCAAACCCAGTCGGTTCTTTTAAATTTTTAGGAAAACATCCCGAAATCTCAGGTTTAATAGTTTCTTTGATCTTAATTTATATCGCAGGACACGCCGTACAAAGCAACTGGAGCTTCTTCACCATGTATAAATTCAACTGGAATGAAAGAATGGTAGGAATTTCTTTAGGAGTGGTTGGTTTGCTTGTCGGTTTGGTTCAGGGAGGTTTGATCCGATGGACAACGCCCAGACTGGGAGAAGAAAAAAGTATTTATTACGGTCTTGCTTTGTATGCATTCGGGATGCTTCTCTTTGCATTTGCCACACAAGGCTGGATGATGTTTGCATTTTTAGTTCCTTATTGTTTAGGAGGAATCTGCGGACCGGCTTTGCAGTCGGTAATTACGAAAAGTGTTCCTGCTAATGAGCAAGGAGAATTGCAGGGTGCACTAACAAGTCTGATGAGTGCCACTTCAATTATCGGTCCTCCGATGATGACGAATTTATTTTACTTTTTCACCCACGACGAAGCTCCTTTCAAATTTTCGGGTGCGCCTTTTTTCTTAGCTTTCATTTTAATGACGATCAGTGTGATTATTACTTATATTAATTTCAGGAAAAAAAATATCAAAAAAGAAGAACTGTAGCCTACATTTAAAGAAAGAATTATTACATAGTTTCAATAATATAAAACAATGTTTTTGTGATGTAATTGTTTAATTATCTTATATTTACATAGATTTGATTATTTGAATAATTTTTAATACAGCTTAATATTTTATTAAAAGTTAATATTTAACATCCAATTTCGTATATCTTTCGTAATTTTACAGTATGGAATTAAGCATTGGAGAAATGGCACTGATTGCCATAGCAATCGTTGTATTATTCGGACCGGATAAACTTCCTCAGATTGCACGCGACTTGGGTTCGGGTGTAAGAAAAATGCGTGGCGCAGTGGAAGACATCAAAACCGAGATCATGAAAGAAACAGACAATCCTGTTTCTGAGATCAAGCGCGAAATTGAGAAAGTAAAAGATGCTGCAAAAGATTTCAATCCGATGAATGATATTCAGAAAGATATCCTGAACGAACCTCAGACATCTCAGGCATCCAATGAACCTCCAAAACCAAAACCTTCTGAAGACGAAACCTACGAAGGTCCTGTAAGCAGATAGAATGGAGGAGATCATTCAGGAAGATAAAAAAGTCTTTTTGTTTCTCAATAATCTGGGAGACCAATCTTTTGACCAGTTTTGGCAGCTCATTTCCAGTACATGGATCTGGATTCCTCTTTATATTATTTTCTGTTATTTTTTATTCAAAAATTACAAACTAAGATCATTGGTTTTTATATTGATCTTTGTAGGTATTGGTGTAGCGGTTTCGGATCAGCTTGCCGGTGTTTTCAAATATGGCGTTGCCAGATTAAGACCTTGTCATGACCCCACATTAGAACATCACATGAGAATTGTGAAATGTGGCGGACAGTACGGTTTTTACTCTGCTCATGCTTCCAATACATTTTTTCTGGCAACTTATTTAAGTATTTTATTAAAAAAGAATCTTAAATGGTTTCCTTATGTTATATTTGTATGGGCGGCAGTAGTTGCATACAGCCGCATTTATTTAGGAGTGCATTTCCCGATAGATATTTTGGTGGGGGCGTTTGTTGGATCTTTATTGGGAGTGGTTTTCAGTGCGCTCGCAAAAAAAGTAATCAACAAACAAAAAATAACTTCATGAAAAAATCTTTATTCCTTTTAGCAACAGTATTTACTTCATTCAATCTTAACGCACAGGACAAAAAAATAGCTGAAGACTGCTTTCAGAAAGCGGACTATAAATGTGCGGAAGAACAATATTCTAAACTGGCTCAGAGTGAAAGAATCCAGAAATTACAGTCGGAATATTACAACAATTTAGGAACTGCCCAGAGAAGACTTGGCAAAACTTCATTGGCTTTTAAATCTTACGAATCCGCCTTAAAAGCAAATCCTATGTCTGCTGCTGTATACGCCAATTTAGGCTCAATTCACGGACAGAAAGGAAATAAACAGGCAGCAATCTATTATCTTAACAAAGGGCTTCAGATTGAGCCTGAAAACGCAGATATTTACCTTACCCGTTCCAAAGTCTACGAAAGTTTAGGCAAAAAAGATCTTGCCATGAAAGATCTGAACCAGATTCTTACGTTTGCACCCGATAATATTTATGCAAGAACCGGACTCGCAAATCTGAAAAAGAACAGCGGAGATCTTGAAGGTGCTTTAAAAGATTACAACCAGCTTATCTCCGAAAAACCTGAATCTTTACTGTACAGTGGAAGAGGAGACGTTTATTTTAGGCTGAAAAAAAACAAAGAAGCTCTTGCGGACGTTAATAAAGCGATTTCTATAGATCCGAAATTTGCTCAAGCTCATGTGAACAAAGCTCTGATTTTATTTGAAACAGCAAAGCCTAAAGAAGCATGTGCAAGTTTAGATAAAGCAGTAAGCTTAGGATATGAAAAGCCTTTATTGATGGATTATTATTCTAAATGTGAGGTTAAAAAATAAATTTTAATCATTAATAGATTATGCCTCTTTAGCTTAAAAAACTTAATAAAATCAATTTATTGATTTCTTAATTCCTTAATCAAAATCACTCTAACCAGCTTAATTTCTTAATGTTAAATTAAGAAAAAGCTATACAACTTTTATTAGCAATATTTGAAAAGGCTCTAACAACAAAATAGATAGAAATGCAATTGAAACGGATCAGATGATCCGTTTTTATTTTTAAATCTTTAAACTTTTATTTAATCGTGAAACTTTATTTAAAGCTAGTGGCTGCAAATGAAAAAGGTACAGTTTTAAAAAATCTTCGATTTTTATTCTTTTAAATTCTGATTATTGCAGTATAACGGTCTTTTGCAGCTTTTGCGGTTTATTCTAAAATTAGTTTAACAAGTTTTTATATCAATAGCAGAGTTTAGTAAAACTTAATTATTTTTGAACCCTTAAAAATAAGTCATGTTAAACATTGTTCTCGTAGAACCGGAAATACCCAATAACACAGGCAATATTGGGAGATTGTGTGTAGGAACCGAAAGCAGATTACACTTAATTCATCCTTTTGGATTTGTCATTAATGATAAAAATCTGAAACGTTCAGGATTAGATTACTGGGTTCATCTTGATGTTACGGAATACCAGAATGTAGACGAATGGATAATGAATATTCCGGATTTGTCGCGTGTTTTCCTGATGAGTTCACATGCAGAAAAATCGTATCTGGAAACAAAATTTCAGGATGGAGACTGGCTGGTTTTCGGAAAAGAAAGTGTAGGTTTAAGCAAAGATGTGCTTGATCGTTTTGAAAATCATCTTACCATTCCGATGTCTAAATTGATCCGAAGTTTTAATATTGCCAACTCCGTTGCTTTTGTGGTGGGGGAAGCAAAAAGGCAGATTGGTTTAAAAAATGTCTAATATTTTATAAAATTAGAGTCGATATATTCTTATGGAGGATCGAAAAAATTTTTTGATTAGAAAAAGAACTGAAATTATTGTATCCTGTGTAATAATTTTCTTATGTCAATTAGTTCCAACATATGATTTCTATAAAATTGAAAATGATTTAAATAAATTTCGAGCAGCTGAAATTAAAAATATTAAAATAGATACGATAAACTATCTGCATTATAGACCAGGTAATTGGAATTCAAAATATTTGCAAATAGTTTTAAATGATAACAAATCTTATCCATTTATAACCGAAAATTATGAAGATAGAGAAAAAATAAGTTTGGGTGATTATGTTCAGAAAAATAAAAATAGTTCTGAATTATTAATAAATGATAGGGATATTTTTATTTTAAAGGATTTGACAGTGGAAAAAATATTAGAAAGACTATTTATGTTATTAGTTTCTTCTGTTCCTGTTTTAGGAATATTATTTGGCAAAAAAAATACCAAATAAGAATTTAATCATTATGATAAGGTTTTCCCTGTAAAATCTGGTCTGCACGATACAGTTGTTCCACAATGAATAATCGGATCATCTGGTGCGTAAAAGTCATTTTGGATAATGACATTTTTTCATTCGCTCTGCTGTAGATTTCTTCTGAAAAACCATAAGCTCCGCCAATCAGGATATGAATTTTTTTCACGGAAGAATTCATCCAGTTGTCAATTTTCTGGGCAAATTCTCTGCTGGTAAACTGTTTCCCTTTTTCATCAAGAATAATTACAGAATCTGTTCTGTCGATATGGTTCATAAAAAGTTTAGCTTCCTCCTTTTTAAGAAGATCTGGAGAAAGATTTCTTGCGTTTTTTACGTCGGGAATTTCAATGATTTCAAAATTCCAGTGTTTGGGAAGACGTTTCAGATAGTAATTGATTAAAGAAGAAATTTCCTTATCGTCAGTTTTGCCGATGCAAAGCAAATTAATCTGCATTTTTTATTTTAAGTTTAGACAGCAAAGATATTCATAATTAACTAACCTCAGTTCGGGATAAGAAATAAATTTAAATAATTGATTTATAGTGTTGTATTGTTTTATCGCAAAGAAAAACAAAAGATTTTTTTACTTATTGAAAGTTTGTAAGCTAAACAAAGACACTTCGTTTATTTAAAAAACACAAAAATGGTATTACTTTGATAAGTTTTACGCCTTTGTATATCTTAAAAGCTGAATTTTTAATAATTAAATCTCCTCGTTTAACATTGCGTTTAAAAAGACTTATCCCGAATTCAGGTGATTAATCTCTTATCTGAAAAATTGGCATCAGATTTTCAAGTTTAAAAAAATCATTATTTTTGTATGGCACCTTTATGATGAAGTAAATAAATATGGGCATAAAACTTCCTAAATTCATCTTGAAAATTCAAGAATTTTTCGACGATATACATATTCCTTTTTTGGGAATATCGCTTTGGCAGATGTTTCAGATCTATATCAGCGGTATTTTTAAAGATAAAATCGGACGTAAAGCTGCAGCAATTTCGTGGAGTTTTACCATCAGTCTTTTTCCGTTTATTCTGTTCCTGCTTTCGGTTTTGCCGTATATGCCTCATTATGATAAGCTTCAGTTTTATATTTTCGAAGTGTTGCTGCATAATGTTTTCCCGTCCAATATAGAAGGTGATGTCCGAAATTATATAGAAACCAGTATTGTTCCCAATATGAAGGGAATCAGTAATTTAACTATTGTTTTTGCTTTGATTTTTGCAACGAATGGAACCTTTTCACTCATCAACGGATTTAATGAAAATACAGATGAAAAAATGTCGGACGTAAAAGAATTTATCCTGTCTTTTTTCATCACCATCGGGTTTATTACGATTGTATTTCTAGCCCTTTTCGGAGTCTACTATTCAGAATTTGTTCTTAAACTGTTTACGCCGGTTCAGGATATTTCATGGCTGGTGGATAATCTTTCCAAAATCATCGGATTTGTATCATTCCCTATCTTTTATTTTATCTTACTGGCTTTATTTTACTGGCTGGGAACGGTAAGAATTGCCAGATTCAGACAGGCAGTTCCGGGAGCTATTTTAACAACGGTTTTATTTGTACTCACTACTTACGGTTTCGCTCTTTATGTTAAAAATATTGCGCGATACAACGTTCTCTACGGCTCTATTGGAAGTATGATTCTTTTAATGGTTTGGGTAAATGTAAATGTTTATCTCTTACTTTTCGGAAATGAACTCAATATGGCAATAAGAAAAGTGAGAATCGAAAAACTGCTTTCCGACGAGCTGAAGAAAGAAACAAAAGGCTATCATGCAAAAAATTCTGAGCCGGATTTGGAAGGCGATGAAAATCATAAGTGGAAATTGACCGATAAAAAAGACAAAGAAAATTAGTTTTCTCCGTCTTCAATAATATCATTTTTAGAGCTGATTTTCAGAATTAAAAAACCTGAAACGGCAGCAATAAAGGAAGCAATTAAAATAGCAAATTTAGCCTCATCCTGAATCGGAATTTCATCCTTGAAGGATAAGAGTGCGATAAAAATAGACATAGTAAAACCAATTCCTGCAAGCAATCCTACGCCTATCATGTGCATCCATGTACTGTTTTGAGGAAGTGAACTTAGTTTCAGCTTTATAGCAATCAGAGAAAAAAGATTGATCCCGACTAATTTTCCTGCAACTAATCCGATGATGATTCCTAAACCTAAAGTGTTTGTAAGACCTCCCATCATTTCATTGTTGAATGTAATGTTGGTATTTGTTAAAGCAAAAACAGGCATAATGATAAAACTTACCGGGAAATGAAGCTGATGCTCCAGTTTTTCTAAAGGAGAAATCTCAACATTGGAAACATTGGTAGGAATGGTAAATGCCAGTAAAACTCCTGCAATGGTAGCGTGAATTCCTGAATGATGAAGAAAATACCATAAAAATAATCCCGGAATCAAATAGAAGATAATTCGGGTAACTTTCAGGAAATTCAATAAAAATAATAAAGCGGTAATTCCTAAAGACAGGAGTAAATAGATCCAGTGAATCTGCTCTGTATAAAATACTGCAATGACCAGAATTGCTCCCAAATCGTCTACGATAGCTAAAGCGGCAAGGAAAATTTTAATCGAGTTTGGAATTCCCTTTCCCAACATGGAAATAATAGCCAATGAAAAAGCAATATCTGTTGCCATCGGAATTCCCCATCCGTTTCCGTATGAGGTTCCGAAATTGAAAAAGCTGTAAATAGCTGCCGGAACCAGCATTCCGCCGATTGCTGCAAATATGGGCAGAGAAGCATTCTTAAATGAAGAAAGTTCGCCTTCTACCATTTCTCTTTTGATTTCCAACCCCACCAAAAGGAAGAAAATAGCCATTAAACCGTCATTAATCCAGATACTAACAGGATATTTTAAATGAAAAATTTCTGTTCCTGCTTCTCTGTCCAGAAAGTGCTGAAAGCTTTCCGCAAAAGAGGAATTGGCAATAAGTAAGGAAACTAAAACACAGAAAATCAGGATAATTCCTGAAGCCTGACTGCTTTCGAAAAATTTTTTAAAATATACCGTTAAATTCATATCTAAGATTGTAGTCGTCTCACTCTGGAAACGCCGTTAATATCATTCAGTTTGGTGAAGGTCTGCTCAAGCTGGCTTTTATTTTTTACCTCAAGAATGATCGTTCCCGTAAAAATTCCGTCATTGGATTCGATGGACATACTTTTCATATCCATTCCCATCGCTCCACTGATGACGGTGGTAATATCATTAATCATTCCCATTCTGTCGAGTCCTTCAATTTCTATTTTCACTCTGTTCTTAAAGCTTTCCGCATTCACCCATTTTGCAGGAATTACCCTGTAATCGTATTGCGCACGAAGGTTGATCGCGTTCGGACAATTGTCGCTGTGTACTTTGATCCCGTCTGAAATCGTGATAAATCCGAAAATTTTGTCTCCCGGAATTACCGTACAGCATTTTGCATAGCTGTAGTTCAGTTTTTCTTCATCTTTTCCAAAGACAATCATGTCAAGATTCTGTTCTTTCGGCTCTACAAAAGTTGTATTTTTCGCAGGTGATTTTCTGAATCTTGAAAGCAGGTTGTTGAATACGTTTTTACTTTCAATGTATTTCCTTAAACTGCTTGCATCCAGATCGTTGGATTGAAATTTAAGAAAAAGCTCCTGAGAAGTTTTAAGGTTAAAGAACTTCTGAAGTTTGTTTA
Organism: Chryseobacterium sp. ZHDP1; assembly: GCF_018603435.1. Classification (GTDB taxonomy): domain Bacteria; phylum Bacteroidota; class Bacteroidia; order Flavobacteriales; family Weeksellaceae; genus Chryseobacterium; species Chryseobacterium indicum. Next base: position 95,257 of record NZ_CP075682.1, read on the forward strand.
CTTCTTCATCGTTAAAGTTAATTTTGGCATGACGCAGTTTTCGCTGCAAAATTTCTTTTCCTTCTTCTACCAACTGATTTTTTTGTGAGTTTAAGTAACTCTTTATCTTTGATTTGGCTTTTGAAGTAACAACGAATTCCAGCCAGTCGGATTTGGGTTTCTGGTTTTGGGAAGATAAAATATCAATCTGATCCCCATTTTGCAAAACATATGAAATCGGAACCAGCTTTCCGTTTATTTTTGCGCCTAAACATTTCATTCCCAGATCGGAGTGAACGGAAAATGCAAAATCCAGAGCGGTTGCATTGGTCGGCAAAATTTTAATCTCACCTTTTGGCGTAAATACAAAGACTTCCTTTGAATATAAATTCAGCTTAATATTATCCAAAAGTTCAGATGTAGAAAGGTTTTGCTGCTGTTCCAGAACTTCCCGGATTTCAGTTACCCAGTTTTCAAAATTCCGGTCTTCAGAGCTTTGTTTATAGCCTTCTTTGTATTTGTAATGCGCTGCAACTCCTTTTTCCGCAATTTCATCCATCCTTTCGGAACGGATCTGTACTTCAATCCACTTTTTATCGGGACCAAGAACCGTTAAATGCAAACTTTCGTATCCTGTGGAACGCGGCTGCGTGATCCAGTCCCGCATTCTGGATGGATTACTGTGATAAACATCCGTTACAATGGAGTAAATTTTCCAAGCCAGGAATTTTTCGTTTTTGGCATCCGATTTATAAATGATTCTGATGGCGTAATTGTCGAAAACTTCTTCAAAAGAAACTCCCTGTTTCAGCATTTTCCTGTAAATTGAAGAAATGGCTTTTGCGCGTCCTTTAATTTTGAAATTTAATCCCTCTTCATTTAATTTTTCAGAAACTTCTTTTTTAAATTCCTCAATATATTTTTCGCGGCTTTCTTTGGCGAGTTCCAATTTCTCGGTGATCTCTTTGTAAACATCCGGATTGTTATATTTTAAAGATAAATCTTCAAGTTCAGATTTGATGTTGTATAATCCGAGACGGTGCGCCATCGGAGCGTAAATGTAAACGGTTTCGGAAGCAATTTTCTTCTGCTTGTCCGGAGCCATGCTTTCCAGAGTACGCATATTGTGAAGACGGTCTGCAATCTTAATAAGAATCACCCTGAAATCTTCAGACAGTGTCAACAGAAGCTTTCTGTAATTCTCAGACTGCACCGAAATATTCTGATGATTCATGATGGAAATTTTAGTTAGTCCATTCACGATATTGGCAATTTTCTCCCCAAAAATTTTCTTCAGATCTTCGTAGGTATAGTCGGAATCTTCAATTACATCATGCAGTAAGGCGCAGGCAATGGAAGTGGCTCCCAAACCGATTTCCGTTGCTACAATTTTGGCAACAGCAATAGGATGGTAAATGTAGGGTTCACCAGATTTTCTTCGCTGATCTTTGTGCGCATCGAGCGCTATATCGAATGCCTTACGGATGAGCTTGTTATTTTCCTCATCCAAAGTTCTGTATGTATTCGAAATCAGATCCTTATACCTTGCAAGGATCTCCTTGTTTTCCTGTTCTAAGTCGTAACTCATTTGTGTAAAAGCCTATATTTACACGAAAATACGAATTTTTTTGCAGTTTTCAGCATTAAAAATCCGCAGAACGCTCTGCGGATCGGTGGTTATTAATTTTTATCTTTAATGGTTAAAATTTTACTTCAGAATCTATTCCGGCGGTAGAGATTTTAATCTTTACATCGGGACTGTTGTGGATTTCTGCTTTGTTTCTGGCATCAATAAATCTCTTGATGTTCATGTAATTTGCCTGTTCAATTTCCATATTTTCAAAAAGATAGGTCTTTAAAACATCATTCTCACTGAAAATACCGGAAGCACTATCGGTCTGATGCTCATCTTTCACGACAACACTTACCAGATATTGGGAGTGTAATTCATCATCATGAAGATATACAATGTATTCTGAATCTTTGAAACCTGAGTTTTCAAGGTCTGCTTCTATTTTTTTATAATCGCTGTGATGTCCAAATAATCCAGCTAATATATTTGACATAAGCATTGGTTTTAATGAGTATATAAAGTTAGCTATTATAGGTGAAATATTTTAGTGAAAATTCAAATAAATTATTATTTTAATGTAAAATCTATAAAATTTGTATGTTTCTTTGAAACTGTCTATTGAATCAATATTTAGTAAGTATGTCAGAGTGCAAATAAGAAAAAGCGGACTAAAAGCCCGCTCCCTGATACATCAGTTTATATAATTTAGTTAATCCTTTCGTTTTTGATCTCTTCCACAATTTCAGGATTTAAAAGGGTAGTGATGTCTCCGAAGTTGCTGAAATCTCCTTCCGCAATTTTTCTGAGGATTCTACGCATAATTTTTCCGGAACGCGTTTTCGGAAGTCCCGAAACAAACTGGATTTTATCAAGCTTGGCAATCGGACCGATCTGGTCTGAAATTAACTGATTAATTTCTTTTTTAAGATTGTCCTTATCTCTGCTTTCTCCGGATTCTTTCAGGATCACGAAACCGTACAAAGCATTTCCTTTGATGTCGTGAGGATACCCTACGATTGCAGATTCCGCTACAGCTGGATGTTCGTTGATGCTGTCTTCAATTGGGGCAGTTCCTAAATTGTGTCCGGAAACAATAATCACATCATCTACACGGCCTGTAATTCTGTAATAGCCAACCTCATCACGCAAAGCACCGTCTCCTGTGAAATATTTCCCCGGAAAAGCGGTAAAATAGGTTTCCTTGTATCTTTGATGGTCTCCCCAGATCGTTCTGGCAATTCCCGGCCATGGAAAACGGATGCACAGATTTCCTGTTACCTGATTTCCGGTAATTTCGTTGCGTTTATCATCCATCAGAACAGGCTGAATTCCCGGTAAAGGAAGTGTTGCGTACGTTGGTTTTGTAGGGGTAACGAAAGGAAGAGGAGAGATCATAATTCCTCCGGTTTCTGTCTGCCACCAAGTATCTACAATAGGACATTTCTTGTTACCTACATGATCGTTGAACCAATGCCAAGCTTCATCGTTAATAGGTTCTCCAACAGAACCGATCACTTTTAACGAGCTTAAATCGTGTTTGTCTACCCATTCTGAACTTTCTTTAGCCAGAGAACGGATCGCAGTAGGAGCCGTATAAAACTGTGTAATTTTGTGTTTTTCAATCACTTCCCAGAATCTGTCAGGTTCAGGATAAGTAGGAACCCCTTCGAAAATGACAGTGGTTGCACCGTTTAAAAGCGGACCATAAAGGATGTAGGAATGTCCTGTAATCCAGCCAATATCGGCAGTACACCAATAAATATCATTTTCTTTATAATTGAATACATTTTTAAAAGTATACGCAGTATACACCATGTATCCGGCGCAGGTGTGAAGCATTCCTTTAGGTTTTCCCGTAGAACCGGAAGTATAAAGAATGAACAGCGGATCTTCCGCATCCATAATTACGGTAACGAAATCCGGAGAGGCATTTTCATAAAGATCTTCCATCCAAAAATCCCTGTGCTCCTTCATTTTCACTTCATTGTTGGTTCTTTTTACCACCAAAACTTTTTCTACACTTGGCGTTTTTTCCAGTGCTTCGTCTACAATGCTTTTAAGATCCAGAACTTTGTTTCCTCTGTAGCTTCCGTCTGAGGTGATGACCATTTTTGCGCCGCAGTCATTTACTCTTGAAGAAACGGCTGAAGCCGAAAATCCTGCAAAAATAACGGAATGAACGGCTCCCAGTTTTGCACAAGCCAGCATTGTGATTGCCAATTCCGGAATCATAGGAAGATAAATGCAGACTCTGTCGCCCTTTTCGATGCCCATTTCACGAAGAACATTGGCGGTTTTGTTGACTCTTTTGTAGAGTTCGTTGTAAGAAATATGCTGTGCTTCTTCTTTCGGATCGTTGGGTTCCCAAATGATTGCCGTTTTATCGCCTCTTACCGCTAAATGTCTGTCGATGCAATTCTTGGTAATATTTAATTTAGCATTTTTAAACCACGAAATTTTTGCTTCATTCATATCGTATTTTACGACCTTGCTCCATCTTTGATACCACACGAAATTTTCATCTGCAATTTTGTCCCAGAATTTTTTAGGATTTTTGATAGATTTTTTATACTCTTCAAAATATTGCGGTAGGTTTTCTATCTGATAGTTTCTCATATCCTTTCTTTTTTGAAATTTTATTATTTAAATTTTTAGTCTCTTTTAAAGTCTGTTTAAATTTTTATTTAAAGTTGATTTTTATTCTTTTGAGCGCTTTAATTATTATAGAAATTCACTTTAATACTGTCTTTTGCGACTTTTGTGGTTAATCCTGAAATAGTTTAAACAATTTTATATTTTATCTTCTGTAATCTCCAATTTTCTCCTGAATCTCTTCAATGATTTTTTCGTCATCAATCGTTGAAGGAATCTGGAATTCTTTTCCGTCCAGTAGAGTTCGGATCAGCTTTCTTAAAATTTTTCCTGAACGGGTTTTAGGTAAGCGTTTTACAACCATCACATTTTTAAGACAGGCAACGGCGCCTATTTTTTCACGGACTGTTTTTACGATATCCTTTTCTACCTGATCTTCGGAAACAGCGGATCCGTTTTTTAAAACAACCGTTGCAAAAGGAATCTGTCCTTTCAGTTCATCATCAATTCCTACAACAGCGCATTCTGCAACATCGGGATGAGAAGAAACAATTTCTTCCATTTCGGAAGTGGAAAGGCGGTGTCCTGCAACATTAATTACATCATCCACTCTTCCTGTGATGAAAATATAGCCGTCCTCATCTTTTATGGCTCCGTCTCCGGAAAAATAATAGCCTTTGTACTGCGAGAGATAGCTTTTCTCAAAACGGTCATAATCTTTCCATATTCCCAGTAAAGCTCCGGGAGGAAGCGGTAATTTTATAACTAAATAACCTTCATGATGCGCATCCAGTTCATAACCGTTTTCATCGAAAATTTTAATATCATAGCCGGGAATTGGTTTTCCTGCGGAAGCTCTTTTGATTTTGTAGTCTTCATTAAAAGTCATTAAACCAAGCATTGGCGAACCTGATTCTGTCTGCCACCAGTGATCGATTGCCGGAACGCCGATATGTTCTGCAAACCAGTCTAAAGTGGCAACATCACATCTTTCTCCTGCTAAAAACTGCTTTTTGAAGTGGCTTAAATCGTAATTTTTCACCAATTCTCCGTTCGGATCTTCTTTTTTGATGGCTCTGATTGCGGTAGGAGCAGTAAACATGGCTGCTACTTTATATTCGGAAATAATTCTCCAGAATGTTCCGGCATCGGGCGTCATAATAGGTTTACCTTCAAAAATAATCGTCGAATTTCTGTTGATTAAAGGACCGTAGACGGTATAACTGTGACCAACTGCCCATCCGAAATCGGAAGCTGCCCAAAAAGTTTCTCCCGGCTCGATTCCATAAATATATTTCATCGAAAACTTCAACGCAGTTGCATAGCCTCCTGTATCTCTTGCAACGCCTTTTGGCTTTCCTGTCGTTCCGGAAGTATACAGCAAATAGAGTGGATGAGTGGATTGCACCGAAACACAGTCCGCAGGTTCTGAATCCTGTATCAATTCTTCGTAATCAATTAATCCATCAAACATTTCATGTTGATTATCAACCAGTTTTCTGTTGTACACAATGATGTGATCTACCTTATCTTGTGCCAGTTCGATCGCTTTTTCTACCAAAGGCAGATAAGGGATTCTTTTTGCAATTTCAACTCCAGCGGTTGCCGTAATTAATGCTTTTGGTTTGCAGTCGTCAATTCTCACTACGAGTTCATGTGGTGCAAAACCGCCGAAAACCACATTATGAATGACTCCGATTCTCGCGCACGCAAGCATGGAAAACAAAGTCTGCGGAATCATCGGCATATAAATGACAGCAGTATCGCCTTTTTTTAGACCTAAAGAAATTAATCCTCCTGCCAATCTCGAAATTTCTTCTTTGGCTTGATTGAAGGTGTAGGTTTGCTTTTGGTTCGTTACCGGAGAATCGTAAATAACCGCAACCTGATCTCCAAAACCATCTTCAATATGTTTATCAATGCATAAATAGCACATATTGAGTTTTCCGTCCGGAAACCACTGATTGTATTGGTTTTCGTCATTAGAAGTGATAGTTTTCGGGAATTCAAACCAACTTATTTCCTGAGCCTGTTCTTTCCAGAAGTTCTCCTTGTCTTCTATACTTTGCTTAAATAAAATATCTGTACTCATATTAGTTTTTGTGTTTTTGTCATTGCGAGGAGCGTAGTGACGAAGCAATCTTTTAATATTTTGTTGAGATTGCTTCACTTCGTTCGCAATGACGGTTTGTAAAATGTATTAAAACATTTCCTCAATCTGCTGCATGAGTTTTTTGATTGAATAAGGCTTTGTAACGTAAGCATTGGCTCCCATTTCCAGACCTTTTTCAATGTCTTTCGGATTGTTTTTGGCACTCAGAAAAATTACTTTTGTATCTTTCAGTTTTTCATCCTGTTTTATTAGTTCCAGGGTACTGTATCCATCGAGATTCGGCATCATAATATCCAATAAAATGACATCGGGCGTCATTGTTTTCAGAAATTCCAGAACTTCTGTTCCATCTCTTGCAATAAATACATCGTATCCGTTTTTCTTGAAGCTGTATTCCAGCGACATTAATATTTTGTGCTCGTCATCGGCAATGATTATCTTCTTCATATTGTGATTGTCTTTTTGTTCAACTGCATTATTTTTTTTGTTTCTTTTGGGGAACCCGAAGGGTTCAATTTAAATAGCCGTAGGTGAAACCTATGGAATAAAGATTCGCATCAAATCAACCCGTAAGGGTTGAATTTTATTAATTGAATTCCGGCTCGATTCCATGTTCTGCTAAAAGCTTTTTAAATTCGTCATCAAAAGTCTCTGTTCTATGGTGATGTTTTTGATTTTTTATATAATTTATTATTGTTTCTTTATCCTTTAATGAATAGGTAAATGCTCCATATCCTTCCTGCCACCCTGAGAATTCAGGAAATAATCCCGATTCTTTCATCCATAAATTGGATGCAACTTTTATATCTTTTACAAGGTTGCTGAGAGTGATATTCGGATGAACGTCACAAAAAATATGAATGTGATCTGGCATTCCGTTAATTCTATATAATTTACACTTTTTATTTTTTAAAATTCCCCAAATATATTTGTATAGCTCTGATTCATTTTCTTCATTAATTGTTTGTTCCCGATGTTTGGTTCCGAAAACAATATGATAAAATATTTGTCGATATGTTCCCATTTTCTCATTTGTGTTTATTTATTTCCATAGGTTTTACCTACGGCTATTTAAATTGAACCCTTCGGGTTCTCCTTCTTGTTCTTTTGGCAGAGCAATCGTAAAAGTCACGCCCAATCCGCTGTTTTCTGCTTTTATGGTTCCGCCCTGAGCTTCTGTGATTTTTTTTGAAATGGCAAGTCCTAGTCCGCTTCCCGTTGGTTTCAAAATGTTTTGATTTTTCGACTGATAAAATTTATCGAAAATCATTTCCAGATCCTCTTCGGGAATATGCTTTCCGGTATTGAAGATTTTAATGATTAACCAATCTTCCGTTTCTGATAATTTGGTCTGAATAGTTCCCTGTTCATCCGTAAATTTCAAAGCATTTCCTAAAATATTCTGAAAAAGCTGAATCATTCTTGCTTCATCATATTTAAATACAAACTGATTGAGAAGATTGACCTCACTCAGATGAATATTCTTCTGCTGAATAAGATGCATAAGAGGGTTTACTGCTTTTTTGTACGTTTCAAGAATATTATTTTCCTGAATGTGCAGTACGATTTCGCCATGCTGCAATTTGTCCAGATACAGAATATCGTTGATGATTTCACTCAGCCTGTCGGATTCTGTAATGATGTTGTTTAAAAATTCCTTTTTAATTTCCAGAGGAATATCGTCATCATCAGCTAAAATTTCTCCGGCGGAACGGATGGCGGTAATCGGAGTTCTTAGTTCATGGGCAACAGAATCCAGAAAATCATCTTTCTGACGGTCTTTAATGATGAGGTTTTCATTGGCATTTCTCAGATCATCGGATAACTTTTGCAGCTCTTCCGATTGTTCGGTAAGCTTTTTATTAAGCGTGATGGTTTCTTTTGATTCTTCAAGAATGTTTAAAACTTCTTTTAATGAGATTTTATCTTCTTTGGTAACGCCTTCAATTAAAATTTTAGCAGAAGCCGTTCCGATTCTACCCGCAAGAAGATTTTCGGAAAATTTAATAAATCTTGAATCGGCGGTTTCCGTCTGCGAATCAATATTGTATTTTAAATTAAAAATTCTTAACGCCTGTTCGGTTTTGTTTTTACCTAAAAATCGTTCCAGAATATTTTTAATGTCCGAAACGTAGGCTGTTCCGCGCCAGATAAAAGCATTTTCGTGGTTTTGAATGTACTTGTCAATGTCTACATACAATTCAGCAAAATTTCTTTCACGGTAATTTCCTTTAGTGCTGACAGAAATAATTGAAAATAAAGCAGTATTCACTAAAAGAGACCAGAAGAAAATCTGTGGAATTCTTCCTAAAAAGGAAATCTTGAAAAAGTCAAAAGCATTGTAAAGCTCTCTTAAAACACCTTTAAATTCTTGATTGTAAGAGAAGTAATATTGTGGAATAATCAATCCGAAATAACAGATTGCCAATCCTGCCAATAAACCGATAACAGCACCTTTGTAACTTCCTCTACGCCAGAAAATAGCTCCGAAAAAAGCAGGTGCCAATTGAGCAATGACAACGAAAGAAATTAATCCGACAGAATCCAGCGAAGTTTTTAAAATAAAATATTTGTAAAAACCAAAAGCCATGATAATCAGTGCGAAAATACTGAATTTCCTGATGTTGGTGATATTTCTTGTATTCTGAATTTCGTTTTCAGATTTAAATTTTCCTAATAATCCGTAAGGAATAATCAGGTTATTGGAAAGCATGATGGATAAGGTGATCGCGGAAATAATAATCATCGAAATGCATGAGCTCAGACCTCCCAGAAAAACCAAAACTGTAATTAAAGTATTGTCAAAATATTGCGGAATCAGGATAGAGTAGAATTCCGGATTGACGTTCTGTCCATTAAAAATCAGTCTTCCTCCCCATGCAATAGGAAAAATGAAGATCGTGAAAATCAATAAATAAAGCGGAAAAAACCAGATGGCTGTTTTGATGTGTTTTTCCTGTCGGTTTTCTACGATCGCGGTATGAAACTGTCTTGGAAGAATACAGATCGCTGTTCCCGAAATCATGCAGAGCACCATCCAGTTCATCGCACCTTCAATACCGTTGAACGTATTTTTTTCTTTAAAATCCTTAAAAAGACTTGCCTTTTGGTAAATATCCGAGAATCCGTCAAATGCAAAGTAAATAACAAATAATCCTAAAATAATAATAAAGAATAGCTTAAGAAAACTTTCCAGTGCAATAGCGGAAATTATTCCCAAACGTTTTTCGGAAGCATCAACGTAACGTGTTCCGTAATAGGATGAAAATAAAGCAATTAAAACAACAACGAAAGTTGCGTTATCCGTTAAAATGTTTTTAGAAATTGCTGTTTTGGTTACCAGATGAAAAGTTTCAGAAATAGCCTTGATCTGCAAACCGATGTACGGAACAATTGCCAAAAGACAAACCACTGTAATAATCGCGCTGAAACTTCTGCTGTTCCCATATCGCAAAGAAATAAAATCGGCTAAACTGCTGATCTTATTCACTCTGGAAATACGTACAATTCTCGTGTTGATGTAAATCCATGCAGGAATCACCATTATCGGTCCCACATAAATCGGAAGATAATTAAGCCCGCTTGTTGCCGCCACACCAATGCTTCCGTAGTATGTCCATGCGGTACAGTACACAGCAAGGGAAAGCGCGTAGATGTAAGGATTGTTGATCCAGAGCTTGCTCTTTTTTTTCTCCGCCAGATGAGCAACTAAGAATAAAAGTGCCAGATAAAACAAAACTACAGTGAATAAAGCGAAACTACTCATCATACTTTTTTACGATTACAAAAGAAATAATGATGGAAACCATCCAGACAGCGAAAATATAAACCAGAATCATCGGGTAACCGAAAACTTCCCGGTCATTGTTGAAAAGCAGTGAAACCGGAATACTGAAGGCAATCAGAAGTCCGATGCTCAGAATGATCAGTTTTTGTTCGTGTCTTTTTTTCATATATGATAATTAAATGAATGATAATTGATGGTCTGACATTTTTGTATCATGCATCAATTATCATTCATCATCAATAGATTAAACTTTATCGTCAGAATATTCCCCGATTAGCGCATAGTAGCCAAAAATTGCCATTCCGCCGGAAATAATCGGCATCAGTACACAAAGGATAATGATCCCGAAAACCAGATCTTCCTGTTTTCCTGAGGTGATTTTGGGAATTCCCATTACTGTAATTCCGAAATATCCTACAACTAATGCAATGGCGATCCAGAGTATGCCAAATATTTTTTTTATTGTGTTGAGTATTTTGTTCATTTTAGTAGTTTTAAAATTAATAAATTTTTAAGTGATTCCGGGATTAATCGTGAATATTATTGTTCTTATTTTTAAGATAAATTAATCCGACTAAAAGACAGACTCCGGCAACGCCTATCGGATACCAAAGTCCTTCCAGATACCATTCAGGATGTCCTCCGTCTTTTCCTGTGGTTACGAGATAAGTGGCAACAGCAGGAAGCAGTCCTCCGAAAACGCCGTTTCCGATATGATAAGGGAGCGACATCGAAGTGTAGCGGATTCTTACCGGGAACATTTCAACTAAAAATGCCGCAATAGGACCATAAACCATCGTTACAAAAATCACCTGAATGAAAACTAAAAATACAAGATACCATTTTGTGCTGTCGTTGATCTTTATCGACTGAGTTACCTTTGCTTCTTCAGCTTTTCCGTCTTTCATCACAGGTCCGGTCGGAGACCAGTGTACAATACTGTCTTTTTTAGCTAAAGTTCCGTCTGTGAAAAGCGTTTCTTTGTGAAAGGTGATTAAACTGTCCGTTGCAATTTTATCATGAATTTTTGCCGTTCTTTTTTCAACCAAGCCGCTTTCTGCAAAGGTTTTGGATTTTAAATCAACGCTTTTAAACATCCTGTCATAAATCGGTCTGTACGCTAAAATGGCGATCAGCATTCCGGTCATCATGATTGCTTTTCTTCCAACTTTATCAGAAAGCCATCCAAAGAAAACGAAGAACGGAGTTCCCAAAAACAAAGCAGTTGCCATTAAATAATCCACCTGAATCGATTCAATATTCATCACTTTCTGAAGGAAGCTCATCGCATAAAACTGTCCTGTGTACCAGATTACTCCTTGTCCCATCGCTGCTCCGAATAAGGCAAGAAGGACAAATTTGAAGTTCAGTTTATTTCCGAAACTTTCTTTTAATGGATTTTTAGAAGTTTTTCCTTCACTTTTAGCTTTGGCAAAAAGCGGAGATTCTTTCATGTTTTTTCTGATGATGTAAGAAACTCCTACCATTAATATCGAAATCCAGAACGGAACTCTCCATCCCCAACCGTCAAATTCCTCAGTGGAAAGAGTGGTTTTTGTCACCATAATTACAATAAGTGAAATGAAAAGTCCGGCTGTTGCAGTAGTCTGGATCCATGAAGTCCAGTAGCCTCTTCTTCCGGGCTGTGCGTATTCTGCGACATAAGTTGCAGCGCCTCCATATTCACCTCCTAAAGCCAATCCCTGTAATAATCTTAAAATTAATACCAAAACAGGAGCCATAAATCCTATGGTTTCATAACTGGGAATACATCCGATAAGAAATGTAGAAAATCCCATAATCAGTAAAGTAACCAAAAAGGTGTATTTTCTCCCGATAAGATCTCCTAATCTCCCGAAAAATAATGCTCCGAAAGGTCTCACGACAAATCCTGCGGCAAAAGTAGCAAGCGTGGATAAAAATGCTGCGGTAGGATTATCTGCCGGAAAAAATTTAGTAGCCAGTACAACGGCAAGACTTCCGAAAATATAGAAATCATACCATTCGATCAGTGTTCCGAGAGATGATGCTGTAATGACGCTCCAGATCGTACGATTCTTTTGCTTATCAGTCATATTCTCGTAGCTTATTTCATTGTTATCGCTCATATGCTTTAATTTTTGATGTTAGTTTAAATTGATTGGATTTTGATAGTTTTTGTTTTTTATCGCAAGGGTGCAAGGAAAATTTTATATGCTTTATGTTGTAAGGCGCAAAGAATTTATCTTCGATAAAATTTAAAAGGGACTTGCTGAAAATCTTTGATTTTCTTGCGTCTTAAAAACGTTCTGGTTTAAAAAAGCTTTGCGTCTTTGCGATTGTAAAAAAAATAATGATTAATATTTTTATAAATAAATCTGGAACTGTACAATGAATTCCCCTTTTGAAGAAGGACTTTCCGTAGGACTTGTATAAACCGGTCTTGTTGAATACTGCGTGGTAATTTTCGCATGATGACCGTCTATGAACCAGTTTGCGCCCACATCAAACTGTGACGAAGATTTGTCAAACGCTTCAAAATTCTTGTGAGTATACGCCGCGAAAGGCTGGATTCTGATTTTCGGTTTTTCAGCCTGACTTGGCAATAGCAATCCGGCTTGTGCGTAGATAATATTCCCTGTTCCGATGGTTGGCTGCAGATTTCCTACTCCTGCAATGGCTTTGCTTCCCGTAAAATTCGGATCAGAAGCAGCGATATTCATAATTCCTAAATTTCTCACGTAATTCGGACCAAACTGATAGTTGTAATAACCTGCATACGCGGAAACTGCCATTTTATTTTTAGCATTTCCCAAAGGAATATCTGCAAAAGCATCTACTGCAACAAGGGTGATGTCGTGCTTTTCAACAGTGGAATTTATAGAAGTTCGGGTTCCGTCTTTTTGATGGTAAAATCCTGCGCCAAGATTAAAAACTTTTTTGGTTCCCAGATAAGAACCTACTTTGAAAGGCAATACGTTGGATTCTTCATCCAAAAACTGATACTCTACATATCCCGCTTTTGAAAAATTAGGATTTCCGTTATTGTCTACGGCAACCGCTTTAGCCGGATCGGTAACATTTACCTGAGTTAAATCCGTTGCAAAAGGCTTATTTAAGCTGAAACGGTATTCCAGTTTTCCGTATTTACCTTTAGCAAACATTCCCAGTTGCCTTGCAAACTGATCGGAATTATCGATTAATGGCCACGTAAAAATAGGGGAGTCAACCGTAAGGAAGTTTAAAGTTGAAGCCATCGTCATTCGGGAAAGTCCCATGTAATAATGCAGTCCCGCCCCTAAAGACAAGGTAAATTTTCCTGCTTCTCCGGGTAGAAATACAGCGTATTCATTCCATGCATCATGAAAAAAGAGCTGCGGTTTTTTACCGTTTCCATAACCTCCTGTTCCTGAAGTTCCCGAACCGCCTCCATTGATAAATGTCTGATTGTTAATCCCAAAATGCGCTAAGATCATATATCTTTTGGAAATCTGAGCGTACGCCAAAGTACGTAATCTCCTGTTTCCCAGACTCCAAGAATTGTCTGTCGGTTCTCCGCCAACCATACTTCCCGGATTCATTTGCGTGTTCCTCAACCAGAACTGATCCCATAAAATGAACCTGACATATTTATCGCCCTGCTGATTAAGATTAATTTTTAATCCGCTTCCGTAATCCGGCGAACCTTGAGCGTATAAAGAATTGCTGATTAGAGCCAATCCAATAAAAGTGATTAATTTCTTCATAAATTATCAATTTTTGGCGTTGTTTTTTGTGAAAGCCAAATTGTAATTAAAAATTTATTTAAAGAAATTTAATATATATTAATGGTAAGTATATAGATAGATCTTAAAATTCTAAGTTTTGAGTTTAAAATTTATTGTTGTTGAGCTGAATTTTAAATTCTCAATTCATTTATTTTCAATTGATTTTGAAATTATTTTTTAAATCTTTCCCACTTAATGAGCATATATTTGTCTGCAAACTGAGTGATAATTAATCCTGAATTTTTCAGATTTTCTTCTTTACTCATATATTCAATCAGCTCATTTTGTTTTAGGATTTTATATACCGGATGAAACTCAGAATGAGGAGGTCGTGTAATATTGTATTTTTTGATCCATGAACTGATCGTCACATGAGAAACGCCTATAATTCTTTCAATTTCACGAAAACTCAATCCCTCGAGATAGAGCTGTAAAGCTTTGGTTACGTAGTAATCATCTATTTGCTTTCCCAGTTTTTTTACCGTAAAATAATAGTTGCAGTCTTTGCATAGAAAGCGTTGTTTGTTGTTTACAATTCCGCTTTTAACCACTTTGTCTGTGTTGCATTTCGGGCAGCGATTTTCCATAACTATATCTTTTTAGCAAATATATAATAATTTAGCAAAATATTAATTTTGTTTAAAGATAAAATTACCTGTATATTAATTTAATTCAATAAAATTATCTTTTTTATTTGGTTTTAAAAGAAATTATATTTTAAATTTGCCAAAAAATTTAGATAAATAAATGGAAATAGAAATTTCCTCATCCATACATCTGATGTATGTGAGTGAAATACAGCAGGAAATGTACGATTCTGCACAGCGAAGAGGAACGGGGATTGCCAAACGTTCCATAGAATACCTCAGTAAAAAAATTACTGATGGAAATGCTGTAGTCGCCACCGATAAAGGAAAGTGGGTAGGTTTCTGTTATATAGAAACATGGTCTCACGGTCAGTTTGTTGCCAATTCCGGGCTTATTGTCTCTCCCGAATTCAGACATTTGGGAGTGGCAACCTTAATCAAGGACAAAGTATTCGCTTTATCCCGAAAAAAATACCCAAACGCTAAAATTTTCGGATTAACTACCGGTTTAGCAGTAATGAAGATCAACAGCGATTTAGGATATAAACCCGTTATTTATTCTGAACTTACTCAGGATGAAGAATTCTGGAACGGCTGCAAAAGCTGCGTGAATTATGATATTTTAATGAAAAAAGAACGGAAAAACTGTCTTTGCACAGCAATGCTTTTCGTTCCCGATAATACAAAAAACAGCACTGAAAATAATCAGTCTGAAAACAGATACAATAATGAGCAAGAAAGTAGTTTTAGCATTTAGCGGAGGTCTTGATACCTCTTACTGCGCCAAATATCTCAGCGAAACACTGGGATATGATGTGTATGCAGTTACTGTAAACACCGGAGGTTTTTCCAAAGATGAAGAAAAAGAACTGGAGAAAAAAGCCCTGAATCTTGGGGTAAAAGAATACAGGTGCGTTGATGCTCAGGAAGATTATTACAATTCTTGTGTAAAATATCTGATTTTCGGAAATGTTCTGAAAAACAATACCTATCCTCTGTCTGTAAGTGCGGAGCGTACCATTCAGGCGCAGGAAATTGCAAAATATGCGATTGAAATCGGAGCGGATGCAATTGCGCACGGAAGTACGGGAGCGGGTAACGATCAGGTTCGTTTTGATCTCATTTTTCAGGTAATGTGTCCGAATGTAGAGATCATTACGCCCATTCGTGATATGGCTCTTTCCCGTGAAGAAGAAATTGAATTCTTAAAAAGTCACGGTTACGAAATGGAATTTCAGAAAGCACAATATTCTGTCAATAAAGGACTTTGGGGAACTTCAGTTGGCGGTAAGGAAACGCTGACTTCACGAAATTATCTTCCTGAAGAAGCTTTTCCGTCACAAATTAAAGAAAATCAACCCTCTGAACTGGAATTTGAATTTAAAAATGGTGAAATTATCTCTGTAAATGGAGCGAATTTCGAACATCCGGTTTACGCCATTCAGAAAATTGAAGAATTGGCTTCGGCTTACGGAATCGGTCGTGATATTCACGTAGGAGATACCATTGTCGGAATCAAAGGAAGGGTAGGTTTCGAGGCAGCAGCGGCTTCTGTGATTATCAAAGCACATCATTTATTAGAAAAACATACGCTTTCAAAATATCAGCAGATGATGAAGTCCCAATTATCCGACTGGTACGGAAACTGGCTTCACGAAGCACTTTTCTTAGATCCTGTGATGAGAAATATCGAGTCTTTCCTTGTTGATTCTCAAAAAACAGTCAGCGGAAAAGTATTTGTAACTCTTCATCCTTACCGATTTATTTTGAATGGAATTGAATCTGAAAACGATTTGATGTCGGACAAATTCGGAAGCTACGGAGAAGCAAACAGGGCATGGACAGGCGAAGATGTAAAAGGTTACACAAAGATTGTAAGCAATTCTTTAAATATATATCATCAGATTAATAAATAAAATTGGACTGCTTTATCCGCCTGTAGTTTATCCTGAGCTTGTCGAAGGGTCTCAATCTTTTATTCGTCGCTCCTCCTCACAAAAGGATTTCCGTTCAGGTCGGGCTGCAAGAGAGTCAAAGACCAATGAACCCGAAGGGTTCAATACGAATAGCCGTAGGTAAAACCTATGGATTAAAAGATCAATACAAACAAAGAACCCGAAGGGTTCAATATAAATAACCTTAGGTGAAAACCTATGGAAAATAATAAAATGAAAAAGAAAATTGGAATCATCGGAGCCAACGGTTACACAGGAAGCGAACTGGTTCGTCTGTTGGTTTTTCATCCCAATGTGTCATTGAGTTTTTTATATAGCCGTTCAAATTCGGGAACAAAAATTTCAGACTTGTACTCGGATTTAACGACGGTTTGTGAAATGATTTTAACGGATCAGTCTGAAGAAGTCGATATTCTCTTTCTATGCCTTCCTCACAAAGAAAGTCAGAATTGGCTGATTCAGAATCCCATAAAAGATGAAACATTGGTGATTGATTTAGGGAACGATTTTCGCCTCGATGGAAACTTTGGAAACAGAAATTTTATCTACGGATTGCCCGAAATCAATAAAAAACAACTTTCCGGAGCCAGAAGCATTGCCAATCCGGGATGTTTTGCAACAGCAATTCAACTCGCTCTGCTTCCTTTAGCTCAAAAAGGGTTGTTGAATGAAGTGTATACAACAGGAATCACAGGTTCAACAGGTGCAGGTCAGTCTTTACAGGCAACCACGCATTTTACATGGAGGAACGATAATGTTTCGGCTTATAAAACTTTAACACACCAACATGTGGATGAGATTTTACAACAATTAGTTTCTTTTAATACCAATGAAATCAGTCTGAATTTTGTTCCATGGAGAGGAGACTTTGCGAGAGGAATTTTTACAAGTTCTACAATAAAGACAGATTTAGAACTTTCACAGATCTATCAGTTGTTTGAAGATTTTTATGCAGAGGAACCTTTTGTACAGGTAAGCGGAAAAGCAATTGATTTAAAGCAAGTTGTCAATACCAATCGCTGTGTGATACAGATTGAAAAATGTGGGAATGTTGCGGTCATTCACTCAGCGATTGACAATTTGTTAAAAGGTGCTTCCGGGCAGGCAGTTCAAAACATGAATATCGCCATGGGCTGGGAAGAAAATTTAGGATTAAACTTGAAAGCGACAGCGTTTTAAACGTGAATAGTCAATAGGTCAATCGTGAATTTTTACAACTCAATCAAAACCGACTTAGGAAAATGTAGCGTTAAGAAAAATAGTTTTGTGAACGTTAAGAAAATTCTACTGTTTGAAGCGCGAAACAAATACAGAACCGAAGAGCAAATGCTGATTTCGCGCAAGTTTTAGAATTTTTAGAGAACAAAAATATTTTTTAGCGGAAGTTTCCAAGTCTTGAACTTTTGTTTCTTTTGTTTCAAGACAAAAGAAAAATATAATAAAGATGAATTATTCATCAAACATCAATTATCATTTATAAATAGACATGAATTTATTCAACGTATATCCATTATTCAACATCAATCCCGTAAAAGCACAGGGATCATTTCTTTGGGATGATAAAGGAGAAAAATATCTTGATTTTTACGGAGGTCATGCGGTGATTTCTATCGGGCATAACCATCCGCATTATAAAACTCAGTTAAAGAATCAATTAGATAAAATATCTTTCTATTCAAACTCGGTTCAGAATGAATTGCAGACTGAACTGGCTGAAAAATTGGGAAAACTTTCAGGTTTAGAAGATTATAATTTGTTTCTGTGTAATTCAGGAGCAGAAGCGAACGAAAATGCTTTAAAACTGGCTTCGTTTCATAATGGAAAAAATAAGGTACTGTATTTTTCAGGTTCATTTCATGGAAGAACTTCGGCAGCAGTTTCGGTCACGGACAATCCTAAAATTGTAGCTCCTGTGAATTATGATGAAAGATTCATTAAATCTGAATGGAATAATATCGAACAGCTTGAAGAAGTTTTTGAAAAACAGGGAAATAAAATTTCATCCGTCATCATTGAAGGAATTCAGGGAGTGGGTGGAATTATGATTCCAACAGTTGAATTTTTAACTAAAATCAAAGAATTATGCGAAAAATACAATGTTGTTTTGATTTTAGATGAAGTTCAGTCGGGATACGGAAGAAGTGGTTATTTCTTTGCCCATCAGGAATTTGAGATTGAAGCCGATATCATCACCACCGCAAAAGGAATGGGAAATGGCTTCCCGATTGGCGGCGTTTTAATTCATCCGAAGTTTCAGGCAAGTAATGGTTTATTGGGGACGACTTTTGGCGGAAATCACTTGGCTTGTGTTGCGGCAATTGCTGTTTTAGATGTCATGAAAGATGAAAATCTTATCGAAAATGCTCAGAAAATGGGCGAATATATTGAAAATGAAATTAAAGATTTTCCACACATAAAAACCATCCGAAGGAAAGGCTTGATGATTGGTATTGAACTCGACAGAGACTGCTCGGAAGTGAGGAACAGCCTGTTGTACCATCATCATATTTTCACAGGAAACTCTAATGATAAAGCGGTCTTAAGGATTCTTCCGGCGCTTAATATTAAAAAAGAAGAAACGGATCTATTCATTAATGCTTTGAAAGAAGTTTTAGAAAATATTTAGAATTTGAAAATTATGCGGAATGTCATTCTGACGAAGGAAGAATCTATTAATTATCAAAAAGAGATTCTTCACTACACTTTGTTTCGTTCAGAATGACAAACACAACTATCATTAGCTGATTAGAACGCCCTTGCGAACGAAAATATTTTCAAGTTAAATAAAAAAAACTTCGCGACCACAGCGTTAAAAACTCAATCAAGTAGGTAAGATAAAAAATCTTTAAAATTTATTTAAAAATGAAATGGATATTCCATTTGTCCATTGAAAAAATAAAAATTACCAAATGAAAAAATTCACCTCTGTAAGCGATGTTGAAAACTTACAGCAAATCATAAAAAAAGCTCTACAAATTAAAGAAAATCCTCTTTCAGAACCCGAAAAAGGAAAAGGAAAAACAATAGGACTTGTCTTTTTAAATTCAAGTTTGAGAACCCGTTTAAGCAGTCAGATTGCGGCTCAGAATTTAGGCTTAAATATTTTAACCTTAAACGCTGCTCAGGAAGCATGGAACCTAGAATTTGCGGATGGTGCAGTGATGAACGGAGATACAGTAGAACATATCAAAGATGCTATTGAAGTATTAAATCAATATTGCGATATTATCGCCGTTCGTTGTTTTGCAGGAATGAAAAGTAAGGAAGATGATGTAAACGAAAGCATTTTAAGCCAGTTTGAGCAACATGCAAAAGTTCCGGTTATTTCTCTTGAATCTGCGACACGTCATCCTTTGCAAAGTCTGGCAGATTGCATCACCATTACCGAAAACTTGCACTTCGACAAGCTCAGTGTAAATCGTAAACCGAAAGTGGTTTTAACCTGGGCGCCTCACATTAAACCGATTGCTCATGCGGTGGGAAATTCCTTTGCAGAATGGATGCAGGAAATGGATGTAGATTTTGTCATTGCCAATCCGGAAGGGTATGATTTAGATAAAAATTTTACAAAAAATGTGAAAGTTATTCATAATCAGGAAGAAGCATTAAAAGATGCCAATTTTATCTATGTTAAAAACTGGTCGTCTTTTGATGATTATGCTAAAATGCATGAAGTAAAAGAAAATTGGATGCTGACGAACGAAAAACTGAAAAATACCAATCATGCAAAAGTAATGCATTGCCTTCCGGTTCGTCGAAATGTGGAACTGAGCGATGAGGTGATGGATGGTGAAAATTCAATCATTTATCAGCAGGCAAAAAACCGGATTTTCTCTGCACAGGCTGTTTTTTCTGAAATTTTAGATGAATTGAATTCTTAATAAAACAAACCTCATAGGTTTCAAAAACCTATGAGGTTTCCAAAAAAGATTTGTAATGAAAGAAAAGTTATACATCATAAAAATTGGCGGAGCATTAATTGATGACGAGGAGTTGTTAGAACAATTTTTAGAGCAATTTGCAGAAATTCAGGAAAAGAAAATCCTGATACATGGAGGAGGAAAACTGGCAACAACTTTAGCCGATAAACTCGGAATTGAGCAAAAACTTGTAAACGGAAGGAGAATAACCGATAAAGAGACGTTGGACATTGTCGCAATGGTTTATGCAGGAGGAATCAATAAAAACATTGTCGCAAAACTTCAGCAGAAAAAGTGTAAAGCCATTGGTTTTTCGGGAGCGGATGCGAACTTAATTAAAGCCAAAAAAAGAGAACACGCTGAAATAGATTTCGGATTTGTGGGAGATATCACCGAAAAAAGCGTGAACAGAAAATTAATTTCAAAATTGCTGAAACTGGAACTTGTTCCTGTATTTTCGGCAATTACCCATGATAAAAAAGGGCATCTTTTCAATACCAATGCAGATACGATCGCTTCGGTAATTGCACAGGCTTTATCCGTAAAATATGATGTGGAGTTGTTATACTGTTTTGATAAAGAAGGTGTTCTGGAAGATGTAAACAATCCGGAATCGGTTATTAAAAATATCTCCGAAGAAGAATTTTCAATCTTAAAAGAAGATGGAAAACTTCACAAAGGAATTCTTCCAAAGTTAGAAAACGCTTTGGGAGCAGTAAAAAATAATGTCAATAAGGTATTCTTAATTAAAGAAACCGAACTGAAAAACCATATAGAAAACCATCATGCAGGAACTGAAATCTGTTTATAGCAAAGAAGAATTGCGGGATAATGCCATTGAATTTTTAAAAAAGCTGATTGAAATTCCGTCCTTCAGCAAGGATGAATTTAACACGTCGGTGGAAATTGAAAATTTTTTCAAAAAACATCAGATTCCGACAAAACGTTTTAAAAATAATATTTGGGCGGTAAATAAAAATTTTGATGTTTTCAAGCCATCTATTTTGCTGAATACGCATCACGATACCGTAAAACCTAACAAAGCTTATACTTTGGATCCATTTGTTCCGATTGAAAAAGACGGAAAATTATTCGGATTGGGAAGTAATGATGCGGGAGCTTCATTGGTTTCGATGGCGCAGGTTTTTTTACATTTTTATGAAAAAGAAAATTTACAATATAACTTAATTATAGCCTTAACGGCAGAGGAGGAGATTTCAGGTTTTGATGGTATTGAAGCGCTTTTCCCCCAATTACCGAACATTGAACTCGCCATTGTAGGAGAACCCACGCAGATGAATCTGGCGATTGCAGAAAAAGGACTTTTGGTAATTGACGGTGAAATGAAAGGCACTCCTTCTCACGCCGCTCATCCGAACAATGATAATTCGATTGTAAAATGTATGGAAGATTTGCAGCGTATTTTAAATTTCAAATTTCCAAAAGTTTCGGATTATTTGGGTGAAGTTAAAATTACTTTGTCAGGAATCCACGCGGGAGTTCAGCATAATGTTGTTCCGGAATCCTGTACTTTCACTTTAGATGTAAGAGTTACGGATGAATATTCTAATAAAGAAGCATTTGAAATCATACAGTCTCAGATGAAATCCACTTTAACCGCAAGATCGTTCAGATTAAATTCTTCTAAAATTGAAATGGATCATCCTTTTGTAAAAGCAGGTTTGGAAATTGGGAGGACAACGTACGGTTCCCCAACATCATCTGATCAGGCAATCATTCCGTGTACCTCCGTAAAGCTCGGTCCCGGCGACAGTACCCGTTCTCACACCGTGGATGAATACATTTACATAAAGGAAATAGAAGAAGGGATTGAGATTTATATTCAAATTTTAGAGAAAGTTTTATAGGCTGGAAGTAGGAAGAGGGATGATGGAAGTTTATGAAGCATAAAAATATCGACCTAGGAAAATGGAGCGTTAAGAAAAATAATTTTATGAACGTTAAGAAAATCCCACTGTTTGAGTGCGACGGGAATATCAAATCGAAGAACAAATATTCAATTCGCGCAAGTTTTGGGGATTTTAGGGTTCAATTTAAATTTTTAGCCGGAGTTTCCAGTCTTGAATTTTTGTTTCTTTTGTTTTAAGACAAAAGAAAATTTTAAAAACAAAAAAGAAATTTTATGAAAAAAATATGGCAGAAAGACAATAACGCCACCAATATATTAGTCAATACATTCACAGTCGGGAAAGATCTTGATTTTGATGAACGTTTGGCAAAATACGATGTCAAAGGTTCAATGGCGCACTGCAAAATGTTGGCAGAAGTGGGAATTATTTCTGTTGAAGAATCAGAGCAAATGTTGATTGTTTTAAAGGAAATCTTAGAAGATATTGAAAACAGTACATTTAAAATTGATAAAAATGCGGAAGATATTCATTCTCAGATTGAATCGATTTTAATTGAAAAATTAGGCGATACCGGAAAGAAAATTCACACGGCGCGTTCCAGAAACGATCAGGTTTTACTGGATATTAAATTGTATTTATTAGACGAAATCCGTGAAATTACCACATTAACAGACGAATTCTTTCAGATATTAATCAAACTGGCGGAACAGCATAAAAATGTTTTGCTTCCGGGATATACCCATTTGCAGATTGCAATGCCTTCCTCATTCGGATTGTGGTTTGGAGCCTATGCAGAAGCATTGTTGGATGATATTGAAATGCTGTTTTCAGTTAAAAATATTATCAATAAAAATCCATTGGGTTCTGCGGCAGGTTATGGTTCATCGTTCCCGATTGATCGTGAGAGTACAACATACAATTTAGGCTTTCAGTCGATGAATTACAATTCCGTGTATGCCCAGATGACGCGTGGGAAGTCTGAAAAAATGCTGTCGATGGCAATGGCGACTTTAGCGGGAACATTAGGAAAATTCTCTTACGATGTTTGTCTGTATTTAAGCCAGAATTTCGATTTCATAAGTTTTCCGAAGGAATTTACCACAGGAAGCAGCATTATGCCACACAAGAAAAATCCGGATATTTTTGAGCTGGTTCGGGCGCGCTGCAACAGAATACAGTCATTACCGAATGAATTTATTTTGCTCACGAATAACCTTCCTTCAGGCTATCACAGAGATATGCAGCTTACAAAAGAAATCCTTTTCCCTGCGATTGATTCCTTAAAAGAATGTCTGGAAATTTTAAATTATACATTACCCAATATTCAGGTGAAAGACGGGATTTTGGAGGATGAAAAATACAAATATCTTTTCAGCGTAGAGAAAATCAATGAAGAAGTAAAAAACGGAAGTTCCTTCCGGGATGCTTACGTAAAAGTAGGGCAGGAGATTGAAAATAATGCATTCGATTTTGAAACTGGAAGTTTAAACCATACGCATCAGGGAAGTATTGGAAATTTGTGTTTAGATAAGATAGAATATCAGTTTAATAAACTGAAAAATAAATTATTGGGTTGAATTATTTTAAACCATTAAGATTCATTTAAGGAGTTAAAAAAATTAAGAGATATAGGATTTTTGATATAATTCGCTTCAAAATCTTAAATTAGCTTAATTTCTTAATTAAAATCTTAATGGTTCAATTTAACCCAGATCAATCTTAAACTTCGTAGACTTTTTCACCTCGTGCAATACAATAGAACTGTGATATTGACCGATATTCGGGATGTTTGAGATCACATTCACCGTAAAATCATTATAAGAATTAATGTCTTTTGCGATAATCTTCAGCATATAGTCGTATTCACCGGAAAGACTGATGATTTCCTGAACTTCATCATGTTGCATGATATTTTTTTCAAAAGTTTCCAGAACTTTTTTAGACTGTTCTTTTAAACGGACATTGCAGTAAACGACAATATTCAAGCCTAGTTTTTCACGGTTTAAAAGACCTACGTATTTCTCAATAATTCCGTTTTTCTCCAGTTGCTTAATGCGTTCATACGTTGGAGTAAAGGTAAGACCAATTTTTTCTGAAATTTCTTTCACAGAAAGCGTAGAATCTTCCTGAATAATACTGAGAATCATCCTGTCTTTTAAATCCATATAGTCGATTTTGAATCGTAAATATACAATTTTATAAAAATTAAAACTAAAATTTTGTTTTATAAACCCAAAACCTTTTGATATACAGCCGGAATATTAACATCTGTTTTGTTCAATGGCAGACTAATTGCTGTAATCTGCATACGAAATCCAGATTAATATGAACCGAAATACGACTACGGCAACATCTTCATTGGCTGATTACGATACCCATCACAAATTTAAAAATGAAATTTTAAACGGACTGAGTGAGGAGCCCAAACATTTATTATCCAAATATTTCTACGATAAAAAAGGAGATGAGCTTTTTCAACAGATCATGAATATGCCGGAATATTATCTCACTGATTGCGAACTCGAAATTTTTACAAGAAAAAAGAATGAAATTGCAAAAGCAATCCGAGCATTCGATGAGCCTTTTGATCTGGTTGAACTCGGAGCCGGAGATGCTACAAAATCCTTGTATCTGCTTGAATATCTTGTAGCGCAAAACGCTGATTTTACCTACATGCCGATTGATATT
This sequence comes from Chryseobacterium sp. ZHDP1, assembly GCF_018603435.1. Lineage (GTDB taxonomy): Bacteria > Bacteroidota > Bacteroidia > Flavobacteriales > Weeksellaceae > Chryseobacterium > Chryseobacterium indicum. Next base: position 120,068 of record NZ_CP075682.1, read on the forward strand.
TCCGCAAATATTATTTCAATTTTGGAGGAAAATCTTACTTCAAAAGTTCCGGAGCTTCAAATGACAGGTCTTAATGGAGAATACTTTGAAATGCTCGATAAGGCCAACGAAATTTCTTCTCGCAGAAAAGTCATTCTTTTCTTAGGTGGAAATATTGGAAATATGGAAATTGAAGAAGCCTATGAATTCTGTAATGCATTAAAATCGAAACTCAATCCAAATGATATTCTTCTTATTGGTTTTGATCTGAAGAAAAATCCCCACACCATTCTTGCTGCCTATAACGATAAAGAAGGAATTACTTCATCTTTTAATCTCAATCTTTTAACCAGAATTAATGAAGAATTGGAAGCAGACTTTAATATAGATCATTTTAGTCATTATCAGACCTATGATCCGCTTTCGGGAGCATGCAGAAGTTATCTGATTAGTCTTGAAGATCAGAAGGTACATATTGATGATCAGGAAATCAGTTTTAAAGCAAATGAAGCGGTGTATATGGAAATTTCCCAAAAATACTCAGAAAAGGAAATAGATATAATGGCAAGAAAGACCGGATTTAAGCCGTTGAAACAGATTTCTGATAACAAAGGCTGGTTTGTGGATGCGATCTGGAAAATCTAATTTAAATTAAAACCTAAAACGATGATCGAACAGAATACACTAGTCAAAGAAAAACAGTTGTTTGAGAATTACTGTAGAATCAGAGCGCGATCCGTTGAAATATGCGAACCGCTTGAAACGGAAGATTTTGTAGTTCAGCCTGTTGTAGATGTAAGTCCTCCGAAATGGCATTTAGGACATACAACATGGTTTTTCGAAACTTTTATTTTGATCCCGAATCTTGATGGTTATCAGGTTTTTAATGCACAATACAATTTCGTTTTCAACAGTTATTACGAAACCATTGGTGCGAGAGTTATTAGGACTGACAGAGGAAATTTGAGCCGGCCTTCTGTTGCCGATATTTTTCAGTATCGGAAATATGTCGATGAACAAATGGAAACTTTTCTTTTAAACAACGGCTTATCCGATGATCTTCAAAAACTCTTTGAATTAGGTCTAAACCACGAACAGCAGCATCAGGAATTGTTATTAACTGATATCAAATATATTCTGGGTCACAATCCGTTATTTCCCGCTTACAACGAAAATTTTCCGTTAGAAAAATCAGAACCGGAAAATTCTGAAATGCTTTCTTTCGGTGAAGGTATTTATGAAATAGGTTTTGAAGGAGAAGGATTCTGTTTTGATAATGAACTTAACAGACATAAAGTATACCTCAATGATTTCCAGATCTCAAACCGCTTAGTAACCAACTCAGAATATATTGAATTTATGAATGACGGAGGATATGAAGATTTCAGGCACTGGCATGCGGAAGGCTGGGACTGGGTAAAACAAAATAATGCTAAATCTCCTTTATACTGGCATTTCATAGAAGGTCAATGGATGCATTATACTTTAAACGGTTTAAAAGAAACAAATCCGGATGTGGCCGTTTGTCACATCAACTTTTTTGAAGCTTCTGCTTTTGCCTCATGGAAAGGAATGCGCTTGCCTACCGAAGCAGAATGGGAAATCGCTTCCGATTTTTTAAGATGGGGAAAACGATGGGAATGGACAGGAAGTGCTTATCTTCCGTATCCCGGCTTTGCAAAAGAAGAAGGAGCAGTGGGAGAGTATAACGGAAAATTTATGGTCAATCAGATGGTTTTGCGAGGTGCTTCATTGGCAACACCAAAAGGACACAGCCGGAAAACATACAGAAATTTCTTTCCCACATCACTGCAGTGGCAGTTTACAGGCATAAGGCTGGCTAAATAATTTCTTCGGATGATTACAGTATATCGAAAATCAACCCAAAAAAAATAAACAATTGCTTCCGAAAATAAATGCTTGACATTGAACGGTGGAAACCATGCCAATCCGCTTTGTAAAGGTATTTTAACATTACTATTTATTGTATTTAGATGCTAACAAGTAACGGATTTCTCTACAAATTTAATTTTCATTTTGTCAGTTTACAGAATTGTTATATCTTTGCACCTAATGAATAACACAGTATTTATATCATTAGAATTACCGGGCGTAGACGCCCTTTACGATATTTATTTATTTTAAGCGAAGATATTTTCTTCGCTTTTTTTTGTAAAAAATTTAAAGACAATATGTTTACGATCACAGAACTAAGCAACGAAAGAATTAACAGTATAGTAACAGAAGCTCTGGCTTTTGCGAACGGAAAAACTGCCAAAATTGATGGAGAAGTTTTTTGTTCCAATCTTTTCTTCGAAGACAGTACAAGAACAAAAACAAGTTTTGATATTGCTGAAAGAAAACTTGGACTACAGGTTATTCCTTTCGATGCTTCCCACAGTTCCGTAAACAAAGGAGAAAGTCTTTACGATACAATAAAAACGATCGAAAGTCTGGGGGTAAACCTTGTTGTAATAAGAGATAAGAAAGACAGATATTTCGAAGAACTGAAAAACATAAAAATCCCTGTAATTAACGGAGGTGACGGAACCGGAAATCATCCTTCACAATGTATGCTTGATTTAATGACGATCTATCAGGAGTTTGGAAAATTTGAAGGATTAAAAGTAGGAATCGTTGGAGACGTAAAACACAGCAGAGTGGCAAACTCCAACGCTGAAGCTTTAAGAAGACTAGGCGCAAAAGTATATTTCTCAGGACCTGAACAGTGGTTTGATGAAGGAGCCTTAATCAACGGAACCTATCTGAATATTGATGAAATGATCCATGACGTAGATGTTCTGATGTTACTAAGAATCCAGCACGAAAGGCACGATGCTAAAATGAGTTTCTCTGCTTCAGAATACCACAAAAAATATGGCTTAACCAAAGAAAGAGAAAAGGCCATGAAAAAAGAAGCCATCATTATGCATCCTGCACCCATCAACAGAGGAGTGGAAATTGATGATGATTTGGTAGAATGCGAACGCTCAAGAGTTTTCAAACAAATGCAGAACGGTGTTTTCGCAAGAATGGCAATCTTAAAAGAAGCCTTGGAAAACCAAGGATATACTTTTAAATAAGAACCAAGGTAAAAGAGCCAAAGTAACAGTAAAAAGAATCAAGTAGTAAGCCGACCCGAAAGGGTCAAACCACAATAGCCGTGGGTCAAACCCATGGAAAAGATAAAAAGATGATAACCAAAGCCCTGAAAGGGCGATCTGTTAATAGCCATGGGTAAAACCTTGGAAACAAAAAGATAAAGATTATCAAAGCCTCGTAGAGGCGACCTGTTAATAAAAAAGAAAATCTAAATAAAGAAAATGAAGAAAAAATTAATACTGGAGTCCGGTGAAGTGTTTCACGGAGAAGGTTTCGGAGCAGAATTGGAAACTGCAGGAGAGGTGGTTTTCAATACCGGAATGACAGGGTATCAGGAATTGATCTCTGATCCGTCTTACTGCGGTCAGATTGTTTGTATGACCTATCCGCTTATCGGAAACTATGGAATTAATAGAGATGACTATGAGAGTATTGAACCGGCGATTAAAGGACTTATCGTAAAAGAGCTTTGTGATCTGCCATCCAATTTCCGTACTCAGATTACTTTAGATGAACTATTTAAAAAGAAAAACCTTTCCGGAATTTCAGGAATCGATACCAGAAGGCTGACAAGAATTCTTCGTAACCACGGAGTGGTGAAAGGAAAAATCGTAAACGCTGATGCCGATGAAAGCACAGTGGTTTCAGAATTAAAATCAACCAACTTCCCAACCAATCAGGTTGAGCAGGTTTCCACAAAAACACCTTATGCAAATCCGGGAAGAGGACTTAAAGTGGTGCTTGTAGATTTTGGTTCCAAATTAGGAATTATCAGAGAATTATCTCAAAGAAACTGCGATATCACAGTCGTTTCTCAGGATGTAACCGCAGAAGAAATCTTACTGATGAATCCTGACGGAGTAATGTTATCCAACGGTCCCGGTGATCCTGAAGATAACCAACAGGCTTTAGAAATGATCAGAGGAATTTTAGGAAAAGTTCCGATCTTCGGAATCTGTTTAGGACACCAGTTAATTGGTTTGGCTTGTGGCGCAAAAACGTTCAAGTTGAAATTCGGACACAGAGGTGGAAACCATCCGGTTTTAGATGTAGAGAAAAACAAAGTGGCGATCACTTCCCAAAACCACGGTTACGCCGTAGATCAGGAAAGTTTGAAAGATACCGACTTAATAGAAACACACATCGCCCTGAACGACAGAACAAACGAAGGTCTGAAACACAAAATTCACCCTTGTTTCTCCGTTCAGTATCATCCTGAAGCAAGCCCGGGTCCGGAAGATGCAAACTACTTATTTGATGAGTTTATTGAATTAATGGAAAACTTTAAAAAGTAAAATTATTTTGAAGTCCCTTTTTCTAACCTTCGCTACAAGTATTTTACTAAGCTGTAATACAACAAAAGTTGTTGAGCAAAAACAATTGTTTCAAAAGATTGACAGTTTGGTTCAAACCAAAAATCCAAGAACATTCAATGGAGTGGTTGTGATTTCAAAAGAAGGAAAAAATATTTACGAAAAAGCTTACGGGTTTTCAAATGCTAAAAATCAGACTAAGCTTAGTCCTGACGATAGATTTTCATCAATGTCTATTGCAAAGCAGATTACAGCGACTTTGGTAATGCTGGAAGTAGAAAAAGGAACCATCAGTCTTAATCAGCCAATCAATATTTATCTGAAGGATTTAAAATATGATTGGGCAAACAAGGTAACCGTTCATCATCTATTGAACAATTCTTCAGGGATTGATGCCTGGCAATTAAAAGAAGAATTACTTTTTGAGCCGGGAACTCAGTTCAAGTATTCGAATATTGGTTATGCTATGCTGGGCAAAATTCTGGAAAGTGCAACCGGAAAATCTTATGAACAACTTGTTACAGAACTTTTCGGAAGATGTGGAATGAAAAGTAGCTTTTATCCTAATACTATAAATCAGAAAAGTCTTGTTAATAGTTATGCGATTACAAAAGATGGGACAAATCTGGTCAAAGAATTTCCATATTCAGCAGAACTTTATCCTGGAAGTCATTTGATTGTTACAGCCGGAGATCTGGCAAAATGGAACAATCTCCTTCACAATGGTAAAATTCTGAAAGACGAAAGCTATCAGAAAATGATTCATTATTCTATTACTGATATTCATACACTTTTCAGTGAGAAAGAAATAGGTTATGGCTACGGATTAAGAATTAACGACAAAGCGGATGTTTTTGAAATCGGACATACGGGATTTTCTCCGCCAGCAGGATTTACAGCTGTTAACCTATATTATCCAAAGAAGAAAATTTCGGTTACAGTATTGGAAAATCAGGCAACAGATAATTTTGATATTGCTTATTATTTTGAACAAGAAATTAGAAATACAATCGTAAAAAGCAATTTGGTAAAATAAAATTTAAAAAGTAAAATGAAAAGAAACGACATAAAAACAATTTTAGTAATCGGTTCAGGTCCCATCATTATCGGTCAGGCGGCGGAATTTGATTACGCAGGAACGCAGGCTTGCCTGTCTTTAAAAGAAGAAGGCTACAAGGTAATTTTGATTAACTCAAACCCTGCAACCATTATGACGGATGTTGAAATCGCAGACAAAGTCTACATCGAGCCGATTTCACTTCAGTTTGTAAGTCATATCATCAGAAAAGAACGTCCCGATGCACTTTTACCAACGCTTGGAGGACAAACCGGACTGAATATGGCGGTAGAACTGGAAAAATCAGGAATTTTGGAAGAATGCAAAGTTGAGGTGTTGGGAACAAAACTTTCAGCCATCAACAGAGCGGAAGACAGAGATCTTTTCCGTGAACTGATGAGAGAATTAAACGAACCCGTTCCGGAATCTGATATTGTAAACACGGTGGAAGGAGCATTAAATTTTGCAGACAGAATCGGGTATCCTGTCATTGTTCGTCCGGCTTTCACAATGGGTGGAACAGGAGGAGGTATCGCTTCCAACGAAACGGAACTGAAAGAAATTGCTGAACTGGGATTAAAACACAGTCCCGTAACACAGTGTCTGATTGAAAAATCAATCGCAGGTTTCAAAGAAATAGAATACGAAGTAATGCGTGATGCAAACGACAACGCCATTGTGGTTTGTAACATGGAAAATATTGATCCGGTTGGAGTTCACACAGGAGATTCAATCGTTGTGGCGCCTTCTCAGACACTTTCAGACAGAGAATATCAGTTGTTGAGAAACGCTTCACTGAAAATCATCAGAGCATTAGGAATTGAAGGAGGATGTAACGTGCAGTTGGCTTTAGATCCGCATTCATTCAATTATTATATCATCGAAGTAAACCCTAGAGTTTCGAGATCATCCGCTTTAGCATCAAAAGCAACAGGATATCCGATCGCAAAAATCGCTGCAAAAATCGCGGTAGGTTTAACACTGGATGAAATCATGAATCCGGTAACAGGAAAGACTTATGCTTGTTTCGAACCGGCTTTAGACTATGTGGTAACAAAATTCCCAAGATTCCCTTTCGATAAATTCGAAACAGCGGACAGAAGATTATCAACCCAGATGAAGGCTACGGGTGAAGTAATGGCAATCGGAAGAAATTTCGAAGAATCTTTACAGAAAGCTATCCGTTCTCTGGAAACAGGAATTAAACATATCGGTTTAAAAACAAAACAGGCAGCAGCTTTAACGGCTGAAGAAATCGAAAGAAGAATCAGAGTTTGTGATGACGAAAGATTATTTATCATCGGAGATGCTTTAAGAAGAGGGTACGACTGGGAACAGATCGTAGAATGGAGCAAAATTGATAAATTCTTCATTTGGAAAATCAAAAAACTGATTGATTTCGAAAAGACAATCGCAGAAAATAAATTCAGCAAAGAAATTTTACTGGAAGCTAAAAAACTAGGTTTTGCAGATATAAATATTGCAGTTCTGTGGAACGTGACGGAGCGTGAAGTGTTCAATTTCAGAAAAGAAAACGGAGTAATGCCGGTGTACAAAATGGTAGACACCTGCGCTGCGGAATTCGAATCTGAAACCCCTTATTTCTACGGAACTTACGAAGAAGAAAACGAATCTGTGGTTTCGGATAAAGAAAAAATCATCGTATTAGGTTCAGGACCGATCAGAATCGGGCAGGGAGTTGAGTTTGATTATGCAACAGTACACTCGGTTTGGGCAATCAAAGAAATGGGCTACGAAGCGATTATCATCAACAATAATCCTGAAACCGTTTCCACGGATTTCTCGATTTCAGATAAACTTTACTTCGAGCCTTTAACGGAAGAAGATGTAATGAACATCATCGAGCTGGAAAAACCAAAAGGCGTTGTGGTACAGTTCGGAGGACAGACAGCTATCAATTTAGCAGATAAATTAGCCGCTCACGGAGTTGAGATTTTGGGAACTTCCCTGGAAGATCTGGACAGAGCGGAAAATAGAGATAAATTCGAAAAAGCGCTTCAGGAAATGCAGATTCCGCAGCCTTTAGGAAAAACTTCGGTTTCAAAAGAAGAAGCGATAAAAATTGCCAACGAGATCGGTTATCCGGTGTTGGTTCGCCCGAGCTATGTTTTAGGAGGAAGAGCGATGGAAATCGTGTACACGGAAACAGAACTGGCGCACTACATGGAAAATGCAGTGGAAGCAAGCCCTGAACATCCTGTTTTGGTCGACAAATACATGGTGGGAAAAGAAGTGGAAATCGATGCCATCTGCGACGGAGAAACAGTAATCATTCCGGGAATTATGGAACACATCGAAAGAGCGGGAGTTCACTCCGGAGACTCAATTGCAGTGTATCCTCCACAGAATATTTCACAAAGCGAGATCGAAACTTTGGTTGATTACACGAAAAGATTGGCGAAAGGATTAAATGTGATCGGATTAATGAACATCCAGTACGTTCTTTTCGAAGGAAATGTATATGTGATCGAAGTAAATCCAAGATCATCGAGAACCGTACCTTTCTTGTCTAAAATCACCGATGTTCCGATGGCAAATCTGGCTACAAAAGCAATTTTAGGACAGAAACTGAAAGATTTAGGCTACGAAAGCGGACTGGTTCCAAACAAAGAAGGGGTTTTCGTAAAAGTTCCGGTGTTCTCTTTCTCAAAATTAACAAAAGTAGATATCTCTTTAGGACCTGAAATGAAGTCTACGGGAGAAGTAATGGGGAAAGACACCACTCTGGAAAAAGCATTATACAAAGGATTGGTTGCGGCAGGAAGAAAAGTTCCGATGCACGGTTCGATTTTGTTTACCGTTGCAGATAAACACAAGCAGGAAGCGGCTGATCTGGCAGCAAGATTCCACGAAGTTGGTTTCAGAATCTGGGCAACGGAAGGAACGGCAAAATTCTTCGAAGAAAAAGGAATTCCATGCAAAATAGGATATAAAATCGGGGAGGAGAGTGTCAACCTGATCGACTTGATTCAGAAAGGAAAAGTACAGTATGTTGTGAACACGATGACGAAAGGAAAACAGTCGGAAAGAGACGGTTTCCAGATCAGAAGAATGAGCGTAGAAAACGGCGTACCTTGTTTAACATCCATGGATACAGTAGAAGCCATCCTGAAAGTTATCGAAAGCATGAGTTTCAAAATGGAGACAATGTAGTTTTCGGAAATTTTAATGATTTACCATAAATCAAACCTCACAGGTTTTTAAAACCTGTGAGGTTTTGTTTTTCATATTGTTTTTCGAATTAAATAAAGTAAAAGCGGGAGATTTTTTCTTCCGCTTTTTTTATAGAGATTTTTCAGAATTTTTTGAAGCAAAATTAAATCAATAATAATTTAATAATTCCGTACATTAGATTTTTTAAAAACCATAACACGGTCCTATAAAGTAAACCATGATTAAAAAAAGCCTTATAATATTCCTTGCATCATTCTGTCATTTTATATTTTCTCAAAGCAAAACAGCTACTTATTATGCGGAAAAAGGAAGAGATCTTGTAAAGCAGAAACAGTATGCAGAAGCTATAAAGAATTATGATAAAGCAATAAGCATTAATCCGAACAGCAGTGTAGTTTTTCATCATCGTGGTGCTTCTAAAGCCAATCTCAAGGACTATAAGGGAGCGATAGCCGATTACTCAACATCAATTAAGTTGAATCCGAATGATTTTGAAGTATTTTATAATCGTGGTGTTGCAGAATATTATTCAAAAGATATCCAAAATGCATGGAATGATTTCAATAAAAGTATAGAAATGAATGCCGATTTTGCGCAGTCTTATTTATTCAGAGGATATTGTAATGGTGATTTAAAGAAATATGAAGAAGCATTACGTGATTTTGACAAGGCGCTTACACTTGATCCAAACAATGCGGATGGATATATCAACAGAGCTATCGTTAACATAAATGTTGGCAATAATATAGAAGCAATGGAAGATGCTGACAAATCTGTAGTATTAAATCCACAGGATATAAGAGGTTACAATATAAGAGGACAGGCAAAAGCTTTATTGAAAAAATACAAAGATGCTATTGACGATTTTACGATTGTAATTAATAAGGATCCGAAACATATACAGGCAATTTCCAATAGAATGTCTTTAGAATTAGAATTACACGACACTGAAGGTGCCTGTAAAGATTATTTAAGAATGAAAAAACTGGGCGAGAAAAATACCTATATGGAAACTTATTGTAATTAATCTTTCTAAGTTTAGGAATATCAATATTAAATTGCATATATGTTAACTCTGGAAAATATTAATGAATTTTTTGCTGATTATCCGATTAAAGATATTGACTGCAATCACAATATTTTAATGGATTATGAAAAGATTTTTGAGATTTACGACGGTAAATTTGGATATTTAAGCTATCTGGAATTTAAATCTTCAGATGATTCAGAAATTTTTTTAGGCTCTTATCCGATGAACGGAGCCGATTTGTGGAAATGTAAAAAATGTGGAAAGCTCAAATTCTTTTATACTGAAACTGGCGGTCATTTTCCTCAGACTTTATCTGTTGATGTGGATTTTAATAAGAAATATCTTTCAGATCCCTTTGCAAAATCAGTCTCCATAAAAGCCGAAAAATTGAGTGATTTTATCACTATATTTGGTTTTTCCGAATTGCAAAATCCTGAAAAAATAGAAAAATTTAACGGAATTAAAGTTATTGATAAATCAAAAAGCTATTGATAAATCAAAAAGCTATATTTTTGGTTATCATGAATTTAATGGAGATATAGCTTTTAATGTGATTGCAGATAAAACTACTTTGAGAAAAATATATGATTTTGAAAATTCATAAAAACACAAAACGATGTCAGTACAAAATTTCTCTTACAGCTTCACTACTTCAAAATCCCCTGAAGAAATCTTCAGTACTTTAATTAATCCCCGAAACTGGTGGATTGGTCTGCATCATGAAATCATTACCGGAAAATCTGAAAATCTGAATGATGAATTTATTTTTGATGCCGGAAATGGAGTTCATCACACCGTTCAACGACTTATAGAAGTAAGTCCTTACGAGAAAATTGTTTGGGAAGTGATCGAAAGCAAACTCAAATTCGTAAACAAAATGGACGAATGGACCGGAACAAAAATTTGTTTTGAGATTTTCAAAGAAGCCGATAAAACAAAAGTTGTTTTCACGCACGAAGGCTTGAGCCCGCAATTTGAATGTTTTGGCGGCTGTTCCGGTGCATGGTCGCAATATCTGGAAAAGTTGGAGAAAGATTTGAATCAATAGAATTTTAAGATTTTGAAAAAAAATATCTATTCACTATAATTATAATATTTAGAGCTTATTTTATAAATAAAAGTCTCAATTTCAGAGCTTTATTCATAAGGTCTATGTCTTGTTTTCCTAATACTTTCCTTTTGCTCTTCGGAAAATTTAAATCCATTTCTTTCATCGTCTAAAATCCTTTAAATGTAACCTGGAACCCTTTCCGGAATTTTTTCCGGAGTATCTTTCAGAATTATAAAAATTCTGTACATTTAGAACAAAACCTGTAAATTTAAAAATGCACAAAAAAATCTTTTCCATTCTATTTTTCTTTTTGATTTTCACCATAAAAGCACAAACTGTATACACCGGCTTTATCGGCAATTATCCTGTTGAAATGGTGATTTATCCTTATGGGAAATTGGCTGATGCTACATACTCTTACACTAATTTCGATGAACCGATAAGTCTGGACAATGGCAAAATAAACAATGGACATCTTATATTTCAGGAAAAGGAAAATTCAAAAAAAGATATTACGACAGCTGTTTTAACGATCAATAATTTTTCTAAATCCAAAGATAACCTCGAAGGAACATGGAAAAATACAAAAAGCAATACCGAACTCAAAGTCAGCCTTACCAAACAATATGCTTTTGATGTCGGTGAAAATATCGAATGGTCTGGAAGAGAACTGCTGCAGCCTGTTTCTCTGGGAAATAATTATTTTAAAATTGTACTTACCAAAAAGAAAGATGAATATTACCCGAAAGTTTCCGCAGTGAAGATTATTGAGAAAAAAACTGATAAAGTGTTGCAGATTCTTAATGTAGAATGCCAACCTTGGGGATTGAATAGTATTGCTGTAAATGATTATAATTTTGATGGAATTATGGATTTTTCCGTTTTTGAAAGCAGTTATGCCGGTCCCAACACTTCCAGCATTTACTTCTTATATGATAAAAAATCCCAGCAGTATTTTGAAAGTGGCTTTAGCGGAATTTCTTTGGAATTTGATCAGGCTAAAAAAAGAATTTACGAAAGGAATCAATGCTGTGCCGGTACAGTGGTGACAACCGCGGAATATAAAGTGGTGGATAACAACATGATTATACTGGGGCAACACTGCTATCGCTGGAGCGAGAAAAAGCATGGGCTTGTAGAGAGAAAGTTAAAGGAATGCCGGTAAATTTTTCTTTTTATGAAAGATTTCCTATGGTAAAGGTGATAGGAAAATAAATTAGTTTTTATTCGAGTCAAAAGAATTGTGGGGAAAAGAAATTTTATATCTTTAAAACCTGAAAATTAATAACTCTGAAACCAAATGACGAAACATCAGCAAAGAGTAGCCGAAGTCTATCATTTTTTCGACAATAAAGACACTGTTTTAGGATTTAGAAAATTACTGGACTGTGCAATGGATACTCAGAATATGGAGATCTACAAAGAAGCTGTCGCATTAACTGACTGGAAAGAACAGTTTCCTTCGTACACGGAGGAACTCATCGAAAAATCAAAAAATCTTCTTCAGAAAATAGAAAAAATTCCGGTAAAAGAACAATCGCTGGAAAAATCTGTACTGAGAGCCAGAAATATTTTAAAATCCTACGGAAGCAACCGCTTTTCGCTGGGTCCTGTTTCTGTGGAAATGAATAAAGGACAGGTTTACGGCTTGGTAGGCGAAAACGGAAACGGAAAAACAACTTTACTCAGAATTCTGGCAAAAGAAATTTCCCACAACGAAGGAGAACTGAATTATTCTTTCAACGAAGAACCAAAAAATGAATACGATCTCCGTACAAAGCTGGTTTACATTCCGCAGAGAACGGCAAAATGGTACGGAAGTTTAAAGGACAACCTGAAATTTGTACTGTCAAATTACGGTGTGAAACCTGAAGAAAATGAAACACGAACTTTAATGATGATTGCCCGTCTCGGACTTTGGAATTACAAACATCTGAAGTGGAGCGAACTTTCTTCCGGCTACAAAATGCGTTTTGAATTAGCCAGAACACTGCTGAGAAAACCGGAAATTTTATTACTGGATGAACCTCTTGCCAATCTGGATGTTTTGGCACAGCAGGTTATTCTGGAAGATTTAAAATCTATTGCAAATTCGGTTAATAATCCTATTGCGTTGATTTTGAGTTCACAGCAGCTTTACGAGGTAGAGAAAATATCAGACAAAGTTATTTTCCTGAAAAACGGGCAGTACAAAGACAATTCCGAACTGGTAAATGAAGAAAATGACGGACTGATTATCGAAATTGATACTACAAACTCCAGAGAAGATTTATTAAAAGCATTTGAAGGTTTCCCTCTTGAAAAACTGAATTTCAACGGAGGGGTTTATGTTGCTCATTTTTCAGCAGATACAGAGTTTCATACGGTGATGTCCGCGCTTGGAAATGCCAGAATGAATGTGGTGTACATCCGTAATATTTCTTCTTCAACCAGAAGGTTTTTCGTAAGCTAATTTTCTCAAATTCAACAAAAAATGCAAAAAATAAATAAAATTAATCAATTTCTGCTCGAAAAATATCCAACGGTATGGAATACCAGAATTGTATGGATGCTTTTGGCGAGTGCAGTTCTTCATATTTTCTTTTTTATAGTAGGCTATATTTCTCACGCTGATCCGGTCTCTTTACAGAAAATGAATGTAAAAGATGACTATTTCCGCGAAGGAATGATTTTTATCCACCTCATTATTTCGGTTCTCATGATGGTAGGATGGCTGATTATGATGTTTAAAAATAACGCATTCAAAAACTTTTATCCTTCTTCAAAAGGAAAATTGTTCCTGCAGTTTGTTCAGTACTTCATTATTCTTTTTGCAGGTACTACTTTTTATTTTTCTTATATGACGGGTTTTAAATTGTTTATTAAAAACAAATATCCCGATCAGGAAATGACTGAAAATATCAACGTTATTAATAAAGCCAATGCTTTTCTTTCTCAGGATCTTGAGCATTATACTTTGGATAACAGAACTTTTCCAAAGTTTTACGATTTGTATTGCGAAACGGATATTAATAAAATAGACCGGAATCAGAAATATTTTGTGTACTATAACAGGGTTTATCAGTTCTATAACTTATATTCAAAAACCGTTTATAAAAAAGATAAATACGGAGATTTCCTTTTCCCGTCAGGTGAAACCAAAAAGAATCTGGCGTATGAAGAAAATAAAAAAGGTTCTGCAACCTACTATTTCAAAAAAGATGTCGTGGATATGTCATCCTACATCAATACCACGGATTTAACGTATTATAATTTTTCTGATGTATTTTATAGTGATGATGATTCAGGAAAAGATTATTTGAGGATGCAATATTCTGTTGAAGAACCTTATGATGGATATAATCAGATGGTTAAAGACTCTTATAAAAAGAAGAGATTCGAAATCAACAGATTTACAACGGATCTGCTGAATAAAAAAAATCCTGCTGAAATTGAAAAGCTGCTGAAAAGTTTTCTTGATATTTCAAAAAAATTCGGAATCAACAATAACCTTGATTCAAAAAGCTGGGTGAAAATGATCTATTATCCCAATGATTTCAACGTCAGATATTTTATTAAAAAATATAAACCGGTTCCTGGTGAAGAATATGATGTAAATAATCCGCCAACGGACGAAGACGGAAATTATGTGTACACCGAAACTGTTGCAGATTCTGCTGTTGCTGTTGTTGACGGTGAAGTGGTGAATGATTCCGTTCAGATCAGAGACTTTAATCCGGATATTGATAACCAGCTTTCTCCGGCGGAATATTTTAAGAATAACACGACAGATTACTACTATTATTCAGACAATCTTCAGAATCTTCTGAATAATGTAGATATTATAAAATCTACGGATTTCTTTTCAGAAAATATTCATATTTACATCTGGATCGCATTTTTCCTCTCTACCATTATTTTCAGCTTCAGAATAACAGGGCTTAAATCTCTTCTTTTCAGCGTGATTAGTGCAGGCGTTTTATTCTTGGCAGTTGTTCTGGTAACAGTATTATTTTCAGCTTCAGGCGGTAGAAGTGAAATTGAATTTTTTGTTTCCTATTTTGTTTTTTTTATAGGACTGGTGATTTTACTGCTTCCAATTGTAATGATGAAAAGTCTTAAAAAAATTATTGCCTCAATTCTCATTAACATCTCGATGAATGGCTTTGCTCTTTTTGTTTTGCTGATCTTTTTTATCATTAATATCCATCAGGAAAGAAGCTGTGACCAGATCAATATTATGTCTTATAACTGTCCTACAATTATTAAAACATTAGAATTCAATCTCAGTTATATAATTTTATGCTGCGGATTTGTCTTTATGTATCTGTATACTTCTGTTCTGCATAAATGGAAAGCAATGCCGAATTAATTTTCATTAACGATTGAAACTTATCTAAACTTTTGATTATTTTGAAAATAGCTTTCTAAAATATCTTTTGTAGTTAAACTTAAAACAGGTTGAAACAATAAAAAAGCTTACTTAAACAAGAAATTAAAAATGGCATTTTAACAAATTTTATCATGTCAGAAAATGGTTTTTATATTCAATTTTGTAATTTTAGGCAAAATTTAAAAAAGTGAAAAAGTTACTATTTGCAATTTGTATATCAGCTTCAGTTTTCAGTTTTGCTCAGGATTATTCTGTACCGGTAGCAAGTCCGCGCCAGAAAGTAGAGCAGCAGTTTTCAATGTCTAAAATCACGATCGATTACGGAAGACCGGGGGTGAAAGGACGTAAAATCTTCGGAGAACTGGTTCCTTACGGACAGGTTTGGAGAGCAGGAGCGAATTCATCCACCAAAATTACTTTCGGACAATCTGTAAACTTCGGCGGAAAAATTGTTCCGGCAGGAACTTATGGATTATTCATCGTTCCGACAGAAAAAGAATGGAAAGTAATCTTAAACAAAGATTTCCAGCAGTGGGGAGCTTATACATATGATGCAAAACAGGACGTTGTAGATGTTACAGTTCCGGTTAATAAATTAGCAGACAAGCAGGAATGGTTCGAAATTACTCTGAATCCGACAGGCGAAAACTCAGCCAACCTTGTGTTAAAGTGGGATCTTTCTCAGGCGGAAGTTGCTTTAAAACCGTCAAGTCCTGAAGCAGTAAGTAAAATTGCAGATAAGCTGAAGGAAATCAAAAAAATCGAGTCAGACGCAGCAAAAACAAAAGGCTAAGAAATGAACTTTTCTATTCAGACTGTTTTAGAAAATGAAAAATATCAGTTAATCCCCTTACAACAAGGGGATTTTGAGTCTTTATACGAAGTGGCTTCCGATCCTAAAGTATGGGAACAGCATCCTAATAAAGACCGCTTCCAAAGAGAAGTTTTCGAAAATTTTTTCAGAGGAGCAATAGAAAGCAAAGGTGCCTTTAAAATTATTGAAAAAGAAACAGGAGCCGTTTTAGGAAGCAGCCGTTTTTATGATTATGATGAAGCAGAGAACAGTATTTTTATCGGCTACACATTTTACGGAACAAAATCTTGGGGAAAAGGAATCAATCCACAGATCAAGAAATTAATGCTCGATTATATTTTTCAGTTTGTAGACGTGGTTCATTTTCATATCGGGAAAGAAAATTACCGTTCCCAGATTGCTTTGGAAAGATTAGGCGGAAAGAAAATTGCGGAGCAGGAAGTCGCGTATTTCGGAGAACCGACGAGAACTAACTTTGTGTATGAAATCAGAAAAGAAAATCATTGGGTTTAATTTTTTTTGCAGATTTCACATATGGAGTTTGTTTAAAATTTTTTAAAATAAAAATAGTCTTATTGGAAAACGCAAAGGCGCAAGATTTTTATCAATCTCAAACCTTTAAGGCGCAAGAAAATCAAAGATTTTCAATCAGGATTGATACTTAATTTTATCGCAGATAAAATCTTTGCGCCTTAAGATAAGACAATATTTAATGAATATTTTGCGCCTTTGCGATGGTTATAACTATTAAGTTTTAACATCCTATGGTTTAACAATTCAGATCTTATTGATCTGCGTGAGTTTTTATAAGTGAAACGGCTTTGTGAAACTAAAAAGCGATCACTAGTAAAAAACTTTGTTTACTTAGTGTTCAAAAAATAAAAAATAAATAATATGAAGAAATATAAAATTCAGCAATCCCCATTCGTTGTTCCTACCACAGACGGAAAACTCATCGAAGAACACTGGGGAAATTCAACAGGAAATTCCAATATTTCCATTGCACACATGGTTACACCGCCCAACTGGAGCGAACCGCATCAGACTCCCGAATTTGATGAATTCACCTTAATTATTTCAGGAAAAAAACAATTTGAAATTGACGGAGAAACAGTTGTTTTAGAAAAAGGACAAAGTATTTTAATAGAAAAAGGAGCAAGAGTGCGATACAGCAATCCGTTTTCAGAAGAATGTGAATATGTTGCCATCTGTCTTCCGGCTTTTTCTATGGATCTTGTAAACAGGGAAGAATAAAGAATAAAAGTATGGCACTACAAATTTGTCCGAAATGTAAAGAAAATTCCTTTACATGGTTTATCAACGGAAAGTCTCATCTAACCGTTTGGAGCTGTTTCAATTGTGATTACGAAGCAAAGAAAAGCGAAAGTGAGAAATACATCTGCGAAAACTGTGGAAACAAAACAAAAACAAAGCTTAAAGACAAAGAAACCGAATATTTCTGGTGTTCTGACTGCAACACGACAAGCGAACTATAAAGAAAACGACCTCTAATTTTGGAGGTCGTTTTTTTATGAAGATTATAATTATTTCAGAAGTTCTTTTAAAAACATCAGCGTGTGGTTCCACGCTCTTTTCGCCATCACTTCATTGTAATCCGGCGATTTAGGATCAGTAAAAGTATGTTTGGAGTGTGCATACGTAATAATCTGCCAGTCTGCGTTTCCATCATTCATTTCCTTCACCAGATTATTGTAATCTTCCGGACTTACCCCTCTGTCATCGGCAGGATTTTCCACCAGAATTTTTGTCAAGATCGGTCCGTTTTTTCTCGCCTGATCTTTTCCGATGCTTCCGTGGATAGAAACAACTCCCACCACAGGAAGATTTCCCCTCGCTGATTCCAAAGCTCCCGTTCCTCCGAAACAATAGCCGATTACCGCAATTTTTTCAGGAATTGCCCCGTTTTTTTTCAATTGTTCCAGTGCAAGTGAAATTCTCTTCTGGTACGCTTCGTAATTTTTCTTGTAATATCCCGAATTTTTCGCAGCCGTATCCATATTGGTCGGAATATTTCCCTCACCGTAAATATCCGCAATAAAAGCAACGTAGCCTTGTTTTTCAAGTTCGGCAGCGGCTGTTTTCGCTTCATCATCAATTCCTTTCCACGCAGGAAGAATCAGAACTCCCGGAAGTTTCTTTCCCGCATTGGAAGTAACCAGTCCGTTAAGTTTCTGCGCGCCGTCCTGGTAAGCCACAGGTTTCAGATTCTGACCAAAAAAAGTCACCGAAGTCATTAAAAATGAAGACAATAAAAGTGAACGTATCATATTTTGTAATTTAATTTTTTTTTAGGAGCTGTTTCCCGCTTTCGCTACTCGCTTTTTCTGAATTTCGGCGGTGGCGAAGCCACCGCCGAAATTCAGAAAAGAGCTCAGACATGCCGCTCAATCAGGGCTAAATATCTGTCTGTTAATCAATGTTGTAACAATACCATCAATAGTTCTGCCAAATTCAGCCATTGCCTGTTAAGATTTAATCAATAAAAATTATGAACATCTTTTGTTCTCTCAAAATTCAAGATTTTTCATTTAATCAAACCCCATATTTTCAAGTTTGTTTAAACTAATTTTAAATTTAACAGCAAAAGAGACAAAAGACTTTATTGAATTTACTTAAAGTATTTCAAAAGTCTGCAAAGAGAAAAAATCTTTGATTTTTTTAACTTATGTGCTCTTTTTTCCATTTAATTATTAAACTTAAACAACTAAAGTGTTACAATATTTTGCGGTAAAAAAGTTTAAACAAGTTTTTCATAAAACAACAAACAATGCATTTCTAAATTATTGAAAAATAATCAGGAATTTAAATTACTAAAAATAACTCAAAATCAATAAAAATAAGATATAGAGTCTGTTTAAACTTTTTATTTAACCGCAAAAGCTGCAAAATATCTACTAAATTTTTTATTTAAAGTTGATTATTATAAATGAAAAAGCTCACAATAGTTTTTAAAAATTTTTGATTTTTATTCTTTTGAGCGCTTTTGTGGTTAATTCTGAATTAGTTGTAAAGTTTATCATTTAAATTTTCATCATCAATTTAACTCAATCAACCTAAAACTTAGCCTCAACCTCAATCAATCTTAACCTTAACCTCAATCTCAACCTCACTCCGGCTTATAAAACAGATACTGCTCATTCTCATAATACGCATGAATATGCTGCAAACCATTCGTCAGAACAATCTCTTTCGCTCCGATCACAGAATTATATCTTGCAGTCTGCTCAAAAGTCTTTTCGGTTAATTTAATTTGCGGAGCTTTGCATTCAATTAAAATTTTAGGCTGTGCTTTTTCAGTAATTAAAAGATCAACCCTCTTCGTTAAACCATTTAAAACAATCTTTTTTTCCGTAATTAATGCAGAAGCAGAGTAGGACTGTACCGTAAGATAATAATGGATCCAGTGTTGCCGTACCCACTCTTCAGGAGTCAGCAAAAGGTAAGTTTTACGAACCAAATCATAAATAAAAAACTTATCTTTGTCTTTCTTGAATTTAAAATCAAAAGTTTCCTGAAAATTCAGTTTTGGAAGTTCCATTTATAAGATGAAAGAATTAGATTTAATCCTCAAAAATATTAAAAATAAAGAAGTTTTACCGATTTATTTTTTTCACGGAGAAGAACCCTACTTTATAGATCTTGCTGTAAAAGCTCTCGAACACGACTTTCTGACGGAAGATGAAAAAGCATTCAACCAAACCGTAGTCTATGGGAAAGATACCACTTATCAGGAAGTTCTTTCTTTGGCGAGACAGTTTCCCATGATGGGCGACAAACAGGTTATCATTGTAAAAGAAGCGCAGGATTTAAGACTCGCCGAAAGCGAAAGCAATGCTCTGGAAATATACGTTCAGAATCCTGTTCCGTCCACCGTTCTGGTTTTTGCACACAAACATAAAAAATTAGACAGTAGGAAGAAAGTCACCAAATCTTTAGAAAAAGCGAAAGCATTATTTTTAAGCGAATCAATCCGCGAAAACAACCTTCCCAAATGGATTGCAGACGAATGTGCCGCACTAAAAATAAAAACAGCTCCCAATATCTCACATCTTTTAGCAGAATATTTAGGAAACGACCTTTCAAGAATTGCCAATGAGCTGAATAAACTGAAAATTATCCTGAAAGAAGGTGAAATTTTAGACGGAACCATCATCGAAAACCATATCGGAATCAGCAAAGAATACAATGTTTTTGAATTACAGAAAGCTTTAGGAACAAAAAATGCCAACGCAGCATTTAAAATTGCACATTTTATGGGCAAAAACCCTAAAAACAATCCTTTTGTGATGATGTTGGCAAGTTTATACAATTACTTTTCCAATGTCATTATTTATAACACGATGATGGGTCAGCCACCTCAGACAATTGCTGCACAAATGGGCGTAAATCCTTATTTTATAAAAGATTATGCAGAATCGGCGAGATTGTATCCATTAAAACATGCAACCAGAGTCATTTCAATTTTAAGAGAATTCGACATGAAAGGAAAAGGATTGGGCGCAGTAAATATGAGCGAAGCAGAACTGATTAAAGAATTGGTTTACAAAATTATAAATGTCGATAAAATTAAAATGAAAGTATGATTTTGATAACTGTTGCTGACTGATTGACCTCAATTGTATCATCAACTAATAATCGGCATTTAAAAACTACTATCGAAATTCAACATATTAGATATTGACAACTATCATTAAAATAACTTTAAATAAACAGTAAAAATTCCGAAATTAGCACTCGGAAATTTTAAATTTTTTTGAAAAGCAGAATATGGAGCAAAACATTTTAGATTGTGTGATCGTTGGATCTGGACCTTCTGGTTTCACAGCGGCAATTTATGCAGCAAGAGCAGACTTAAAACCTGAACTGTACACAGGTCTGGAGCCGGGCGGACAATTGACTACAACTACTGAAGTCGACAACTTTCCGGGATATCCCAACGGAATTACAGGTCCTGAAATGATGATGGATTTGCAGAAGCAGGCTGAAAGATTCGAAACAAAAGTACATTATGAAATGATTACTAAAGTTGAATTTTCAAAAGAAGTGGGAGGAGTTCATAAGCTGTACGCAGGAAATAAAGAAATTTATGCAAAAACAGTAATTATTTCTACCGGAGCTACTGCAAAATATTTAGGTCTTGATGACGAAAAAAAATACAACGGAGGAGGAGTTTCTGCCTGTGCGACGTGTGACGGATTTTTCTATAGAGGAAAAGATGTTGTGGTGGTAGGAGCAGGAGATACAGCAGCAGAAGAAGCAACTTATCTTGCAAAGCTGGTGAACAAAGTAACCATGTTGGTCAGAAAAAATGAATTCAGAGCTTCTAAAGCAATGGTTCACAGAGTGAATAATACGCCCAATATTGAAGTGAAGTTCCACCACGAGTTAATCGGTATTGAAGGAGAAAATAACCTTGTGGAAAGAGCGGTAGTCATTAATAATCAGACTCAGGAAAAATCTACCATTGATGTCCACGGAATTTTCATTGCCATTGGTCACAAGCCGAATACAGATATTTTCGTGGGACAGATTGATCTGGATGAAAACGGATATATTGTAACGGAAAAAGGTTCTTCAAGAACAAATCTTCCGGGAGTTTTTGCAGCAGGAGATGTTCAGGATCACATCTACAGACAGGCGATTACAGCTGCGGGAAGCGGTTGTATGGCAGCCATGGATGCAGAGAAGTATCTTGCAGAATTGCATTAATCTTAAGAAATTAAATATAAAAACGCATCTTTCGGGATGCGTTTTTTGTTTACAATTCGCACAAAAATTATTTTTAAAAGGGTATAATTAGAGTTTTTAACCGAAATAATTCACCTGATTTTTAGTTCATTATTAATTTTTGTTAAAATTTGTCAGGAAAATATTTTGTCAGAATTGAAAAACGTTCTATATTTGCACCACTGAAAACAACGATATAATCGGAGTTTCTGGAGAGTTGGCAGAGTGGTCGATTGCGGCAGTCTTGAAAACTGTTGACTGTAACAGGTCCGGGGGTTCGAATCCCTCACTCTCCGCCAGGTTAGAAACCAAAATAAGCTAAAACGCTGTAAACATCAATGTTTACAGCGTTTTTTGTTTTAGCGCAGTATCAAAAAAAACCAAAATGGGTCACGATTTATATGTCCTATTTCGTGTCCCATTCAAAAAATTACAAAAATGGGTCACGAAAAATCAGGGAAAACCCGACCAATAGGCGGTCTAATGATTGTACATCTTGCAAAAAGTGGTAACAAAAAGTAAATTATTAACCCATTAAAGTTATCACACAATGAACAAAACATTCAACCTGTTATTCTTTATCAAAAAGAACAAGATCAGAACCAACGGAACCGCTCCCATCTACCTACGAATTACGATAGACTGCAAGGCAGCAGACATTGCTGCTAAAAGGTATATCGATCCGAAGAAATGGGATGTTAAAGCACACAAAGCATTGGGTAATTCGCAAGAAGCCAAAACACTGAATCTCTATCTAAAAACTTTGGAACAGAAAGTTTATGATTTCCACTACCTGATGCTGAAAGAAGAAAACTTTGTAACTGCAGAGAGTTTAAAATCTAAACTGCTTGGAACAGATATTGAGCAAAGAATGCTTATTCCGATATTCCAGGAGCATAATGACAAAGTGGAAGCTTTGGTCGGTCAGGATTTTGCCCCTGGAACATTGGAGCGTTATAAAACATCTCTAAAGCATACTCGAGAATTCATTAATTGGAAATACAAAATCTCTGATATTGATATCACGCAGATCGATCACGGTTTTGTCAGCGATTATGACTTCTGGCTGCGCAGTGTAAGAAAATGCGGAAACAATACGGCTGTGAAATACCTCAAAAATTTCAAAAAGATCATTCGTCTGTGTATGGCGCACGGCTGGATCACAAAAGACCCTTTTCTAGGCTATAAAGCAAAAATAAAGGCAGTGGAACGCCCATATCTTACCAAAGAGGAAATTCAGACGATCTACGAAAAGGAATTTACATCAGACCGATTAAACCAAGTTCGGGATATTTTTCTATTCAGCTGCTATACAGGCCTGGCCTACGTGGATGTTAAACAACTGTCAAAATCTAACATCAATATCGGCGTTGATGGCGACCAATGGATTTTTACCCATCGTCAAAAGACCAATACCTCAACCAGAGTTCCGCTATTGCCTTTGGCTCAGGAACTGGTTTTAAAGTATGAGAATCATCCGCAATGTGTCAATTCAGATGTTCTGTTTCCTGTTCTGAGCAATCAGAAGATGAATTCTTACCTCAAAGAAATTGCGAGTGTCTGTGGAATCAATAAGGATTTAACCTTCCATATTGCAAGGCATACTTTCGCTACAACTGTTACCTTGTCCAATGGTGTTCCTATTGAAAGTGTAAGTAAAATGCTTGGACATACCAATATTAAGACTACTCAGCATTATGCGAAGATTTTGGATAAGAAAGTGAGTGATGATATGGCGCTATTAAGAAATAGGCTTAAAACTAAATAAGTAAAGATTGATGATTAGTCAATACTAAATATGTTGTAAAGTTGTATGTATACATTTTATCATTCAGATCGTCAAATATTTCCTATACGAATCATTTAACACAGCCCAGTATTATTATTGTTGTCTATTCTATTATTTGTTGGAACAAACTTTTGGGGTCTTTGTTTGATTTTACAAAGAATATAAATAAATCGTTAATAATAAGCATTGGTTAAAATTTGTAAAAACACATGTCGTCAAATGACCGTTTTTACTTATATTGCAATTAATTTTTTTTATTATGGCGGATGTACATTCCAAAGAAATAAGAAGTTATAATATGAGCAAAATAAAGGGTAAAAATACAAAACCTGAAATTTTGGTGAGAAAGTTTCTTTTTTCTAAAGGATTTCGCTATAGATTACATAAAAAAAGTTTACCCGGTACGCCAGATATCGTTTTAAATAAATATAGAACGGTAATATTTATACATGGTTGTTTCTGGCATGGTCATGATAATTGTAAATATTATGTAGTTCCTAAAACAAAAACAGATTGGTGGCTCGAAAAGATAGGACGAAATAAGTTAAAAGATGAAGATAGCATTAATAAATTAAAAAATGATGGCTGGAAAGTAATCATTATTTGGGAGTGCCAATTAAAAATAAAAAAAAGGGAAGAAACTTTGAAGAAGTTAATTGAAGAGTTAGAAAATAAATGAAAGCTACAATAAAATATATTGATTTATTTGCCGGCGCAGGTGGTCTTTCTGAAGGCTTCTATTCACAGGGATTTACTCCCGTAGCTCATGTTGAGTATGATAAAGCAGCGTGTTATACCTTAAAAACACGTTCGGCATTTCATTTTCTTAAAGAAAATGGAAAAGTAGAATTATACTATAAATATCTCAAAGGAGAAATAGACCGTAAACAGCTATATTCATATATTCCAGAAAATGTATTAAAAAGTGTTATAAATGCTGAAATAGGCGCTGAAAAT
This sequence comes from Chryseobacterium sp. ZHDP1, assembly GCF_018603435.1. GTDB lineage: Bacteria > Bacteroidota > Bacteroidia > Flavobacteriales > Weeksellaceae > Chryseobacterium > Chryseobacterium indicum. The sequence goes on from NZ_CP075682.1 coordinate 144,475, forward strand.
AAAAGGATTTTCGATTCAATTGATGATTTATTGCAAAATGAAACTGTAGATCTTATTATTGGTGGGCCTCCGTGTCAGGCATATTCTGTTGTAGGAAGGGCTCCATTAAAGCATAAGAAAGATGATGAACGAACCAGATTGTACATTCAATATGGAAGATTCTTAAAAAAGTACAGTCCTAAGATGTTTCTTTTTGAAAATGTTCCAGGCATATTGTCTGCAGCAAATGGACAATATTTTAGAAACCTTCAAAGCTATTACAAAAGATTGGGTTATAAAGTAGAAGCTAAATTACTTAATTCATTTGACTACGGCGTAGTACAACATAGACAAAGAGTGATTATTATTGGATGGAAGAAAGAACTAGATTTCTCTTATCCAACTATTCCTACTGTTAGTAAAAACTATAGAGATAGCATTTTTTCTGATTTGCCTTTAATAAAACCAGGAGAAAATAAAAGAATTCATGAATACCGAACTAAAACAAATGATTATCTTCAATCGAATGCGATTAGAAATGGGATCGATTTTGTAACTCAACACATTGCTCGTCCACACAATGAGAAAGATTTGATGATATATAGACTCGCAATTGATTATTTAGAGCAAGGACAAAGACTAAAAAATGACCAAATCCCAAATGAAATGAGGACTCAAAAGAATATTTCAGACTTTCTTGATAGATTTAAAGTGGTTGATAATGAGCCGCACACAATGATAGCACATATTGCAAAGGACGGACATCATTTTATTCATCCTGATAAAAACCAACTTCGCTCTATATCTGTGCGAGAAGCAGCAAGAATTCAATCTTTTCCGGATAATTTTTATTTTGAAGGAATTAAAGAGAATCAACCTCGGACATCTGCTTTCAAACAAATAGGAAATGCAGTACCACCTTTAATGGCAGAAAGAATTGCAGAGCAGATAAAAAATATACTTGATAATGACTGAAGATAATAATATAAAAAGGCATTCTTTTCAGCCAGGTTCGATGTCCATAATTCAGATGGGTGAACAGCTTATTGGGCATCCAAGTACAGCTATTAATGAATTGGTAAAGAATGGTTATGATGCAGATGCACTTTCATGTAAAGTTTATTTCTCATATTCAAATATTCTAAATGAATCTTTTGCTGTCATTTTCGATGATGGTTCAGGAATGGATTATGAAACGCTTTTTGGAGATTGGTTAAAGCCGTCTGTCAGCTCGAAAAGAAGAGTGAATAGTAAGAGTGATAAGTATAATAGAAATCAGCTCGGAAGTAAAGGAATTGGTAGATTGGCATCTATGGCACTTGGTGAAAGAGTTACAGTTATAACTAGAGAAAAGGAAACGATAGATTATAATTGGATAACAGTTAATAGAGAAGCTTTTAAAGAAGAAAAATTGTTGTCTGAAATTAACTTTCCCGGGGACACAATATCAGATTATTCTGTCTTATTTCGTAATGGAAATATTATAAAAGAGAGAAATGCCAATGTAAATCTTTCTCTTATCAGTTTCTTAAAGAAAGCCAAACTGGAATCTTTTAAAAAAGGAACACTAATTATAATTGAGTCATTAGATGATTCTGTTTTAAAAATATTAAAAGAAGATCATAATCAGCCTGAATTACCGAATCAAACAACGTCTTATGAAACTACAAGTTTTTATAAAGCTCTTGCGACTCTTATTACTCCACTGAGTTTGAATAATGAAATTCAAAAAGAGTTACAAGAAAAAGGATTAATTGATAATAAAAAGGCAGTTTCTCCTTCGAAAACCGAGTTTTCTATATATTACGGAACTAATCTTTTACCAGACCAGGATACAGATGAAATTGAATGGCTTCCTATATCTCCTATTCCAATACAGTCTGTTTATAACTATAGAGTATATGGTAAGGTCTCGGCAGAAGGAGATGTCTACGGTTATATGTCCTATAAAAGATTAAAAAATGATAGTAGAGAAGAAACTTTTGAATTGTCAAAAAGCGAAATTATAGATAAAAAAGATATTCAACCTGGTTTGTTCGATGATACAGAAGAAAATGAAACGGGAGAATATTATTTTGATATCCGAATTTACGATATAGGAGAAAAAGATAACTTAGAAAATCTTGCAAACGAAGCAAAACTTAAGAGTGCCGCACAATTCAGATCTGTATTTAAAAATTTTCAAGGAATGAGAATTTCTAAAAATGGATTTGGTGTAAAGCCTTATGGGGATGAAGTTGAGGATTGGATAGGACTTTCAAAAGCCAGAGTGCAAGATCCTGGTAAAAATGTCAATACTAATCAGATTTTAGGATATGTCTTTTTCTATTCTCCTGAAAATGATAAACTTGAAGAAAAAACTAACAGAGAGGGTTTTCTAGAGAATAAAGCGTTTCAACAAGTTAAAGTGACGATGCAAGGGATTTTTTCTTTACTTGGCAAGAAAAGATATAATTATAGACTATTACAAGGGTTAGGAAGAACACCTACAAGTAAACATCAACGACCTGATTTTGAAGAGTATTTTAGTACATTGCATAATCTTAATGCCGGACCGGAAGTTATAAAATATTCACAAAAATTTATGAATGATGTGACTACATCATTGGATAACATTGAAGAGTCTCTTTCATTTTCAGAAAGATTGGCTTCCTTAGGAAGTGGAATTGAATTGGTTTATCATGAAATGGCACAACCTATTGCTGGATTAAGAACTACGAAAGCGTCACTGGACTTAAAGAAAACAAAAGTCAATTCTGATGTTATGGATAATTTTGTGAAAGATATAAATAATCTCACTTATGCTACTGATGTATTAACTGAGCTAAGGAAATCTTTGCAGCCTGCAATAGGAAGGGCTAGAAATAAGAAATTTATCCCTTCTAATACCTTTCTTAGGGTATGTAATCTTTATAAATCAGATATTGAAGAATATAAAATATCTATCATTACTGATTCCAGACTTGAAAAATATGAAATTAATGATTTGGAATATGCTTTCTGGATTGCATTTCTAAATATAGTTAATAATGCAGTGTACTGGATAAAAAAGACGGAAAGACCAGGTGAAATACGATTTAGTATGGAGAAGGATGCATTTATAGTAAGTAACTCAGGGCCATTTATTAATGAAGATTTAATTAATTATATTTTTGATTATGGCGTCACTACTAGGTCTGAAAAAAATGCTACGGGATTGGGGCTTGCATTTACACAAAGTATTCTTAGCCGAAATAATTGGAATATTTCAGCAGAAAACAGAGAAAATGGACCAGCGTTTATTATAAAAAAAGAAATCAATGGATAGAAAAGGTGTAATAATTCATTTAGATAATGATCTAAAAGGGATTCTCCAACCCTCTAAGGATTTATTTGATCAAATTGGTATCGAGATAGATTATATTATTTGCTCGACAAAAGAAGAATTTGAAAGTTCTATCTCAGAGCATAAAGATTTTGTAAAAGCATTAGTTTTTGATCTTTTAAGTGAAGAACCTACGGCTGGAGAATTAAATCAAAAAGATGCTGAATTTCTTGAAAATGTTAGAGACGGATTTGCGGCCCTTAATATTCCAATTTTTATATACAGTGGATATCTTGAAGCTTTATCAGATCAGTTCGATAATTGTGGGACAGTTTTTAAAGTAGATAAAGATGAGGATTTTAAAGAAAAGATTATAGACAAAATAATTTTATTTTATGAATCCGGTTTTATTGATGTTTTTTGTCCGGGAGGTTTACTAGAGAAGCAAATACACATTGATTTACATAATGCATTTACTAAGCAATTTATTCAAAATGATGAAATTGAAAAAATTATTAAAAGTATCAATGGAAATAAAAACTTAAAAGAATCTTCTGAAAGAATAAAAAAAATTTTTAAAAGAATAGCTGTAAGGACATTGCTATTTGAGTTATTACTTCCTGAAGTTAATGAAGAAGGGCACATAATTGAAGAAACTGTAAGCAGCTCTGAACACTATATAAGGCGTATTGGGTTAATTCCAGTTTGGACAGGCGATATTTTCAGGAAAAATGATAGTGATGAATTTATTTTTATTTTGACCCCTAGATGTAATGTTATCCGAAATAACTCTATTTTAGTTTGTCCTTTCATTTGGAAAGATATTATATCTAAAAAGGATAAGATTTCTAAAATGCTCCAAGCTGATCCTACTGTATCTGGATATGATAGATATTTGCCTCCTTCTCCCATTTTTGAAGGTGGAAAATTATCCCTATCAAAGTATTTTATGTTAGAAAAAACAGAAATATTAGCCAATTACTCACTAGTAATAACTTTAAGTGATGAATTAACAAATGAAGTTTTAGGGAAATTTGGAGCCCATTTTTTTAGATCTGGCATAACACCGTGGAATACAGATGAACTTTCTGAAGAGATAATAGGTACAAATGCAAAAAAATAATTGGACATACGAAGAACATATTCTTGCTTTTAATTTATATTGCAAAATACCATTTCCTAAAATTAACAGTAATTATCCACCTATTAAAGAGCTTGCTTTCATAATTGGTAGAACGAACGGCTCTGTTGCTATGAAACTAGCAAATTTCGCTAGACTTGATCCTTTTCAAAAGGTAAGAAATGTCTCTGGATTATCTCAAGGAGCGAAGGGTGAAGAGATAGTCTGGAATGAATTTAATAACAATTGGGAGGAGCTAGTGTATAAAAGTGAACAGATACTTGCCCGATATAAAAATAATTCTCTTGAGTATTCGTCCGATATTATTACAAGCGATCTTCCTCCTCCAGGTAAAGAACGCGAAGCTCTTGTTAAGATACGGGTTAATCAAGCTTTTTTCAGAAAATCTGTAATTGCTTCATACAATTTCAGGTGTTGTATTACAAATATTGCAATTCCTGATCTACTTATTGCAGGACATATTATTCCTTGGTCAGTAGAAAGTGAGCATAGAACAAACCCAGCGAATGGATTATGTCTTAATGCTCTTCATGATAAAGCATTTGATAAAGGTTTAATGACTATAACACCTGATTATGAAATTAAATATTCTGAAAAGCTACTTAAGGAGACTGATAAAACCGACTTTGAGAATTTTTTTTCTCCTTATCAAAATAAAAAGATTAGACTACCGCAAAAATTTCATCCATTAGCTGAATTTTTAGAATATCACAATTCTAAAATTTTTATGCAATAATTTGGAATTTGTTCAAAACGATTAACCCAAAAAATAAAACTAAATGATAACTATTGCTCAACGACTTCAATTTGAGGATGTCTTTCCTGATGAAAAAAAAGAAGATGTAGTTTATTACATTAAAAAAGTTTCAAAAGAAACATTGTTAAGAACTATTGGATTTTGTAACACAAATCCAACCACTAATTTTGATAATTTTTTTACTAATCCCACTTTGCAGGATAATATTTTTGAAAAAGTTATAAGATATTCTAAAAAGAATAATATTAAGGAAAAACCTATTCTTATTTCCAAGTATGCAAGTTTAAAATTGTCTGAGCATATATTAGCACAGAAAGATTTATTAGAGGAGCCAATTTCTATAGATGAAGATGAACTGAATCTTTTTAAAGCATTTTTAGTAATAAATACAGAGCTCAATAATAACCAAAAATTTGACAATTTAAATTCTGACAATTTTGAAAAACTTGTTGATTTGACTTTAACATTCAAATTTCCTGAATCCGATCTGGCGTTATTTAGCAATGATGATTTAGAATTTTTAAAATTGATTTATACAACGATTTATAAGGTTGATGAACTTTTTAAATTTCTTAATAGCAATGATGATTTTGTCGAGCTTAAAGTAGAATTCTTAAAAAGTTTCAACACTGATAGCGAAGAAGAATTCATTAAGCATATGAAATTCTTATTTGGTAAACTGTTAGAATCAAAAATTACTAAGAATTACACCTTTGAAGTGGACGATGGCAGTGCTTTGAATTTCCTAAAGTCGATGAGCTCTGAAAATATTAAAATTGATGAGGACTTCACAATTCTTAAAAATAACCCGATATATTTCTTAGAAGATAATCTATTTTCAATAGTAAACTATTTCTTCGCTGTAGATAAATTTTATAGAAGCACGAAATTTAAACTGAAAGAGATTTATGAAAGTAAAGAGTCACTAAAAAAGAAGTACGGAAATTTTTTCGGTTTTTTTAATAAGAATTTTTCAGAAGATTTTCTAATGAAGAATTTGTTAGACGATATTTTTCACAAAAAGTATTTTGTTAAAAAACCAGATACTGAAAAAGAGTTAGACGGAGAACCTGATTATTATATACGTTATGACAAAAATATATTTCTTTTTGAGAACAAAGATGTTTTAGTCTCTAAATCACTAAAATCTTCTGGAAACATCGATGATATTCACAGTTTGCTCGAATCTAAATTTGTTAAGGATGGTAAAAAAAGTGTTGGAATAGGACAGATTATTAACTCTATTCAGGAAATACAGGATAAAAAATTCCGATTTGATGAAGGTGTTAATTCAGATAAAAAATTCACAATATATCCTATACTACTAATTCAGGATAGAATATTTCAGAGTCCTGGAGTCAATTATAGACTAAATGATTGGTATAGATCAATGGCCAAAGAAAAGCTGGGTACCAATTACGATAAAAATTATATCAAAGGATTAACTGTCATTGATATCGACACTTTAATTTTTTGGGCACCATATTTAAAACAAAAGGATAGACATTTTAAAGAGATTTTAATTGATCATTTAAAAAGAATGGAAACTCATAAAAAGATCAATGCTTCTACAGAACAAGAGGCATTTTATCGAACAAATAAAAATTTGATGGAACAACTCGGCTCAATTTCTTCTAGAAAAATACCTTTTAGAATTCCAACAGAAGATTTTGTGCAAATGTTTAAAGAAGTAATAGTGGACTAGATTTCCTAGTTTACTGAATATTTTTTAATTTATGAAAGAATCTGAATTTCTTCTTCAAATTCACAAAAGGATTTCTATTATTTCAGTTGGGGCTTCAGCACTTAGAAATCAGGGTGCATCTGGTATTATAAAAATTGCTAGAGATTATTTTTATCAAATAAATATTAATGAGTTTGTAAATGCATTGGAAACCGAAAGCTATTATAAACTTTTTCTCAATGAACATACTGAAAATTTAATTTCTAATTTTCCAGAAAATGGTAAATCTTGGGGAGCTGCAAGAAAAGGATTGAATTTATTCTTCCGAGAAATTATTTATAATAAATTCTTTTCTGACCGGTACGGATTTCCTAAAGATCTTTTCGAATTTAATAAGAAATTCAAATTTTTGGAAGTACCTCTCGACAGAGATGTCGCTTTAGGTATATATTATGAAACCGACATGATTTTACCCAAATGGAGGTCTATAAAAACTTTGGCCCAAGACGGTAGTGATCTCTATCAAAAGGCAGCACAGAAGATAGCTGAGAATGAGAAAACAGCAAGAGTAAATCTGGATTTAAAATACTGGAGAAATAATTAAGGGCCTCTTACAATTTAGAATTGACACTTATTGTTTCAACCTCGTATCTTCATACTTCTCCCTTTCTGTTTTGAGAGATACCAGCCATCCAAATACATATCTTCAGGCATACTACGGTAACCAATTTTATGAATATGAGCATATTCTCTATTCATAAGATCAAATAATTCTTTAGCTTTTGGATCAGCCAATGTAGCATGAATATCTTTTGTACTATATTTTTTCATTAGGTTTTGAACTGTTTTGTACGTGTTTCTGCTTGTAGTAATAAAGCATTAGCTAAGTATGGATGAATTTGAATAACTCTTTCTGCACATTTTATTGGAAAACTTCCATCATTTTCAAACACGCCCCGTAAGGGCGCATCTCACAATCATATTTCTTTAGTATTTATATTTCCAGTATTTGAACGAAGAAAATGATTTGCTTAACGCAATAATTTATATGTATTTAAACTTGATATTTATCTATAATTTTCTTTTTTGTTATCTCACAAATTCAGAAATAAAATTCTTTCGATAAATAGATTTTTCTTAATAAGGAATAAAAATCCTCGCTATATTAGGATTTATTTTGATTCATTCAGTTTTTCTTGATATTCTCGAAAAATGATTTCAGATTCTTTATTGATTTCTTCATATTCATCCCGAAATTTTTTATATTGTTCTACCGAATTAAAAAAATTGGTATATAGATTTAATTCACCTAAAACAATGCTCCAGTAGTAGTTATAAATTCTACTTAATTGGCCATCAAGTTTATTTACTAAAAAATAATAATATAATCTCCAGCGAAACCAATCCTCATATGTTTCGAAATTTAACCAGTTGTTGAAATGAAAGGTTATAAAATGGTTTAGATTATCTATTCTAAATTCATATTGAATTTGAGTATTTTTATTATCAAATGCCTTCTGCCTTAAGTCTTCGATTGTATTAGCATATATATTTATACCGAAGTTATTTTTGAAAAATACTCGATGATAGTATTCGTTATTTTGTAAATATTCATACTTGTCGCCTAAAGTGTCTTCTAGTTGCGCAATTTGATGGATTTCTAAAGAGCTATGTTCAATACTACCTGTTCTTAGCCAGTTTTTAAAATTAAAATCTTTAATAAAATCTTTTGCTAAATGATTTGTAAACTCAATTCCTCTATCCATAGCACTCCACCAAATCTGCGGAGAAAAATCCGTTCTCTTCATCTTTTATGTATTAGTTTTATATCTGCTTATAAATTAAATAACCTTTCCCTTTTAAAAATTCAATGCAATTTTCCTCAGTTAAGAGTTCCAACTTAGATATATCTTCACTATTTAACTTTTCTGAACGCTGATATTTTAGATCAAAGTCTGGAAATCTTCTTTTAATTTCATCGAACAAAAATTTTCTTTGTTCAGGATTTGCCTTTCTGTAGTATTTTAGATCTTGTGCATAGTGATTCTCTGAACCATTCTTATATAATTTAGACTCTTCTTTAAACGTTATTCTAAAAAAATAATTGACTTGAGACTTTTTAATGTTTGAATCATTATTGTGAACCACGCCCTCAATCAGGTAGATACATTTTCGATATTTTAGAACATCAAATTTTTCAAAATTTTCCATAATTTAGTCTTTATACAGATTTAATGATTGACCTTTTACTTCTTAGGTTAACCTCCGTAATTTAGAAATTACGCTTAATTTAGTTACTAAAATTATTCTCAAATATGTCTTTTTACTTATATTTAAATTTCATCTGAATCTCTTTCATAAATTTTATCACCAATTATATCTGCAGAACAGTTTTCTTTTTTTATTTTAATAGTAACTGTCATAGATTGGTCTTCATCAGTGGTATCAAGGTCTTTACATCCATTGTAATATTGAACATCGTAAATAAGGTCACATTTAACCTCTATTTCTAACTGATTATCTGCTATAAGAACATAATCCTCACTGACATTAACATAATTGACTGTTCCACGATCGGAAGAAGAATAATATTGGTTTATAAAGGATACCATTTCATTTTGAAAATCTTTTTCCAAAAACTTTTTTAGATTCTTAAAGTCTAAACCGTTAGAAGAAAATATATTTGAGCAGTTTAGCCTTGAAAATTTTATTGGGAGAATATTTGAATAATACATTTTTTGAGTTATTAGGAATTTGCTTCAAAGTTACGTAATGTTTTTATCGCTTCATCACGGTCTTTCTATAATACACAAAACAGGAGTCTGTTTAAAAATATGAAAAAAACATTACACCTTGGATGTAATGCTTGCGAAGCTATCGCTTAGAATCTCACACAGAAAACTAATTTCCACGAAATTATAAAATCTTTATTTTTTACCACCAGTATTTCTTCTATTAATGAAAAATTTAACCTCTTCATCAGTCAAAACTCTTTTTTCGAGAATTGCATAGTTCTTTATAACATTACCATTCTCGTCAAAGTCGACTGTATCATTTCTTTTTCTATTAACACGAAGTTTTAAATATAATAAGTCATTTTTTAAAATCTTATCGGGTAATAAATCGTTGTATGATTCTTGTTTCAAAGCCACAGCAGCAAGGTGAATTTTTCTTATATTATAACGTGAATTTGAATTAAAATTTTCAACTTTACCTACATAGCCATCAGCAAAACCCATTCTCTGTGATAACTCTACCTGCGAGATATAAGGTTTTGCTCTTCCTCTAAGTTCTCTAATTTTATCAATTAGAAATAAATCTAATTCAGCGATGATAACTTCTACAATTCTTCCTTCTTCCATTTTTTAGAATTTATAGCAATTACCAGATTATTTACAATATACACACATCCATATTTGGATATATTAAAGATTATTTATATATTTGCTCTCGTACGTTAGAAAACGTAATTTTGCGATACTTCAAAAAATACTAGAAGCTATTCGCTTAGAATCTTGTATCAGAAAACTGGCACTTTTCATTTTACCACAAGACAATAAGCAGATCGCTCACGTCCTTAGGCGTGGGCTCTCTTATTCGTGGTAAAGGGTATGCCAGTACCTCTGATACGGTAAGTAGAGTTCCACGCCGTTTTTATTTCCAATGCTGTCTGCTATCTCTACATTTCTCTAAGCCGCTTTTACTATTAAGTATAGATTAGGCACGATACAATGGCAGCGCATCCATTGGGGCTTTAAGCTCACACCAGAGGTAAATTTTCATTCATATTAAATTGTGACCTGTATGGGCAGGGAGTTTTCTGCACTGGTAAAGCTTCCTCCATACGGTCTTAAAAACCATAGTACAGCACGAAACAGACAGTAAAAATTAACAACCACAAAGACCAATAAAAAAGCCCTTTCCATACAGTTTGCAGACCACAGGAAAGAGCATAATCAGTGATTAATAATTATTAAAAACCTATTCAAAAGTATGAAAAATATCTTTTGCAGGGGAATCCTGTCCCTTGTTTTTACCCTTGTGGCAGCTAACATATCCTTTGCCCAGAACAAGTCTGTTAAAGTTGGAGAATCTCTTCCTGAAAGCTTCTGGACAACTTCTTTTCACGTGGTCAACCATCAACAAAAAACTTTAAATCTTTCTGACGATAAGAATAAACTCATTCTCATTGACTTCTGGAACACCTGGTGCAGTGCCTGCCTGAAAGCATTTCCCAAAATGGAACAGCTTAAGGAGCAGTTCGGAGATAAAGTAAAAATTCTGGCCGTAAGCAATCAGGATCGTCAGATTCTTGAAAAGTTCTTTGCTTCTAAAAACGGACAGCGTTTCAACAATGTTGTCTCCGTAGCAGGAGACCAGCTCTTTCATCACTTGTTTCCGCATCAGGGCGTTCCCTATGTTGTATGGATCAAAGATGGAAAGCTACTCATCACAACAGACGGTTCCCAGGTCAATGAAAATACCATCAGTAAGGTCTTAGGCGGAGAAAGTTCCGGTCTTCAGACCGTCATCCAGATGAGCAGGGAAAGACCCCTGATGCTTTCCGAGGATTTTGACCGTGAAAAGGGCTTGTCAATGATCAATTATTCCCTTTTCGCGAAAGGAAGAATACGGGGAATGGGCTTTGGCTCAGGTTTTCGAAGATCGGGTAAACAGATATACGGAAGACAGTTTACCAATCTTTCCCTGCTTGAGATCTTTTCCACGCTTGCCGATGAGATATTTCAGATGCGTAAAGAATCTTTTAGTGAGAAGCGAAGAATCGTAGAAGTTCAAAACCCTACCGTATTGGACTATATCAAAAAAGGTGACGAATCCGTAGAAGACGGCAATCTCTACAGCTATGAGTACATTGTTCCTCTATCCAAAGCAGATTCCCTCTATCCGTTAATGCTGAAAAATATCAGCGAGTATGCAGATTATAGCGCTACGATCGAAAAAAGGAAGGTTAGATGTCTGGTACTAAAGAGGACATCATCCATCGATAAGCTAACGACCAAAGGAGGCCCAACGCGTTTTTCATTCTCAATGACAGAGACGACCTTAAAAAATGCTTCACTCTATAAATTGGTCAATAACCTAAATGCCATTCCCGCAGTTTCCTTGCCCATAGTTGATGATACAGGAGTCACGGGCAATATAGACCTGACAATGGGAGCGATCTCGGATGTACCTTCTATCCAAAGGGCACTTTCAAAATATGACCTGGACCTTCAGGAAGAAGAGCTTGAAATTGATATGCTCATCATAAGGGATAAATTGAAAAATTAGCTCCGATATATTGAGGAGAATAGTATTAAATAAAAGTATTCTCCTATCTCATTTCAAAAACTAAACAATTATTCAAACTGTAATTTTTAACTATGAAGAAACTATACATCCCGCTATTGCTATGCTGTACGTTGTCACTCACGGCACAGCATACTGTTTCAGGTTATGTGATCACTGAAGAGAATTCGCTTCCACTTTCGGGAGCAACGATCAATATTACGAACTCAAAAACCGTTGTGATCACCGATAAGAACGGCTTTTTCAAACTTCCTGCAAATGGGGAAAAGGTCACCCTGAATATTTCGCACAGCGGCTACAGATCAGCATCGCTTGATGTTACATTACCGCTTGATAAACCCCTGAGAATTGTTATTTCGCACAAAGTGAATGACATTCAGGAAGTGAATATCTCCACCGGTTACCAGAAGATCCCGAAAGAAAGAGCTACCGGCTCCTTTACATTTACCGGTAATAAACTGCTCAACCAACAGGTCAGTACCAATATACTCGACAGGCTTGCCAGTGTTGCGGGAGGTGTTTTCCTGGAACGGGGACGTTCCGGAAGTCCCCAGCTGATGGTCAGAGGACTTAGTACCATTAACGGCCCCAAATCCCCCTTGATCGTGGTCGATAATTTTCCCTATGAAGGTGACATCAGTAACATCAATCCCAATATGGTGGAAAGCATTACGGTACTGAAGGATGCCTCAGCAGCCAGTATATGGGGTGCAAGAGCCGCCAATGGGGTCATTGTCATTACTACAAAAACCGGGAAATTCAATCAGCCTGTCAAAGTGGAATTCAATTTCAATACAAGCTATAGCCCCAAGCCGGATTTTGGCTATCTGAAAACAATGTCATCTTCCGATTTTATAGAGGTTGAAAAAGGATTATTTCAAAAAGGTTTCTATAACAGTGATATCAACTCTTCCTCTCATCCTGTTCTGTCACCAGTGGTCGATCTGTTGAATAAAGCAAAAAACGGATTGATCTCTTCCGATGAAGCTGATCGTCAGATTCAGCAACTAAAGGGCATTGACGCTAAAGAACAATTCCGCCGCTATATGTACACGCCTTCGGAAAAAAGACAATACTACGTAGGCATCACAGGTGGAGCTCCTGCATTTTTATGGAGCACTGCACTGGGGTATGATGATAACACCGGAAATCTCGGGGAAGACTATAACAGGATGAACCTGCGTTTCCAGAATGTATGGAAACCAGTAAATAAATTATCGCTCACCAGCAGCCTATATTACACGGAAACTACTACGAAAAGCGGGCGTACTGCTTACGGCGGGATTATTATGGGAAGAAACTCATTCGTTCCCTATATGAAGCTGGCAGATGAGAACAGCCGTCCTCTTGCCGTGAACAAAGATTATAACCAAAACTACAAGGACAGCTTTGAAAAGGGCAAGCTGAATGACTGGAATTATTATCCTCTGACGGACTGGCAGAATGATGGGATAAAAACCAAAGCCTCGGAAGTGATGGTCAACGCCGGCATCAATTATAAAATATGGAAAGGGCTGGAAGCAGATGTAAAATACCAGCATCAACGTTTGAATGACAATTCTGATAACCTGCATAATGCCCGGAGTTACTACGCGAGGAACTACGTCAATAGTTTTGCCCAGATCAATAACGGCAATGTAACGTTCATTGTTCCCAAAGGTGGTATTTTAGACCAATCCGCTTCTCTGACCACCATCAACAACATCAGAGGACAGGTCAGTTACACAGGGCAATGGAACAGGCATAACATCTCCGCCATAGCAGGAGGTGAAAGCCGTGATGCCGTCAGGACCTACCATTACAACCGCTATTATGGATATGACCAGGACCGGATGACCTCCGGCGCTGTAGATTACGCCCATCAATACCCGCTGCTTCCCACAGGCAGCACTGATTTCATACAGCGAAACCAGTCTCTGGGAAAACGCACCACCCGTTTTGTTTCCCTTTATGCCAATGCAGCCTATACTTACGATAACAGATATACGATTTCCGCAAGTTTGCGAAGGGATGCCAGCAACCTGTTCGGGCTTAAAACGAATGACCAGTGGAATCCTTTCTGGTCGGTCGGTACTTTATGGGATATTTCCAAAGAAAATTTCTATAGGATAGCCTGGCTTCCGACCCTAAAGCTAAGAGGTTCTTTCGGCTATAATGGGAATATTGATCCTGCAATGGTGGCAGTAAGTACAATTGCCTACGACCTGGACAACTCAGTTTACACCGGAACGCCAATGGCCCGTATCGACAATTATTACAATCCAAATCTTCGATGGGAAACCTCAAGTATGGTTAACATAGGACTCGATTTTTCTTCCCGGAACAACAGGATCAGCGGCTCCGTGGAATATTTTACCAAGAAAGGAACCAATCTCTTTGGCCCTGCGCAGATGGACTATACCACAGGTATTGATTATATGCGCTCCAATGTGGCAGAGATCAAAGGAAAAGGGATGGATATAGTACTCAAAACGCTCAATATTGATAAGGTCATTCAATGGAACACTATTCTCAACTTCAGCATTTACCACGATAAGATCTCAAAATATTATCTGCTGAACCCAATGGCCAATCAATTTATAGGTAATGGGTCTTCTGTACCGATTTCAGGAATTGAAGGAAGACCGGTGTATTCGATATTCGCTTACCAATGGGCAGGACTGGACCCCAAAACGGGAGATCCCAGAGGTTATCTTAATGGCGAAGTGAGCAACGACTATGCAGCTCTTACCGGTGCAGGAAAATCGGTTAATGACCTGGTGTTTTTTGGTTCAGCGTTACCTACGGCATACGGCTCGTTTATCAACTCGGTGGGCTATCAGAATTTTAGTCTCGATATCGGTATTGTATTTAAATTGGGATACTACTTCAGAAGAAGTTCCATTAACTATACCAACTTATACAGGAGCTGGACGGGACATAGCGATTTTGAAAACCGCTGGCAGAAAGAGGGTGATGAAGCATTCACGGATGTTCCGTCCAATACATTGCAAAGCAACGCCAACAGGGATGCTTTTTACAGTGGTTCGAGCGTGCTGGTAGAAAAGGCAGACCACATCCGTTTGCAATACATCAATCTCAACTATCGTTTCAGTGAAAATTTTTTACGATCGACAATGTTCAAAGATCTCAGTTTATTTGTAAACCTTAGTGATCTTGGTTTTTTGTGGAAAGCCAATAAAAGTGGAATCGATCCGGATTTTAACCTGGGTGGCAACGGATTGAAACCACCTTCTGTCTATACCATCGGATTACGTGCAAACTTCTAAACTTCTGATTTAACATTACTTATTATATTATGAAATCGCCATTAAAAAGCTTGCTAACCAACACCAATGAAGATGGGCGATAACATATGACCTTTGAAAAACAATAAATATCTACATATGAAAAAGTCATTTAAAATAACATTAGGATTATTATCTGTAGTGATGATACTGACAGGCTGTAACCGCTTTCTGGATGAAAAGTCTGATTCGACACTCGCCGTGCCTGTGAGCCTTGAAGATAATCAGGCATTGATGGATCGCCTTTCTGATGTGATGATCAATTTTGCATCTAGCGGACTGGCTTCCTGTGATGAACTCTATTTGTCGGATGCCGATTTTGATGCTATGGAATATCAGGAGGATAAAAGATTGTACACCTGGCAGAAAGATCATGTATCCGCCAGTCAGGGTGCAGGGAATGATTGGTATTATACGTACAAAGCTATTTATATTTCTAATGTTGTCCTCAATAATCTGGACAGCTACGCCATTCTGGGAGCCGAAAACGTAAGAGGACAGGCATTGGCAATGAGAGCGATACGCTACCTGGATGCGGCGCAGATCTGGTGTCCTGCCTATAGCAGTGATAAGGCTTCAACAGATCTGGGACTACCGCTTCGTTTGGATCCGGATATGAATATTACCTCCCAGCGATCTACTGTAAAACAGACATATGATCAGATCCTGAAAGATCTTCAGCAAGCGGTGGATCTTTTGCCGGTCAAACAAGTCGCTGCCAGCAGGCCATCCAAGGTCACGGCATTAGGATACCTGGCAAGGACTTATCTCTTTATGGGCGATTATCAGAAATCCCTGCCCTATGCGTTACAGGCATTGAGCTACCAAAACACACTGGTGGATTTCAATACACTGAACGTAACAGAATCATACCCCATAAAGGATATGAATCCTGAAGTTTTGCTGCGGACAACTATGAGGATCTCAGCACCCGTACGTTTTGCAGCAGCTAAAGTGACCGATACGCTGTATCAGAGTTATAACGCTAATGATCTCAGGAAATCGGCCTATTTCAGAATCAATGCTAACGGCGATATTTCCTTTAAGGGCAATTATACCGGAGGATCCTCAGGGAAAATAACCAGTGTTGCAGTGGACGAATTGTATTTGATAGCAGCAGAATCCTATGCTCAAACGAACGACATCACCAATGCTATGATGATGCTAAACAATCTGCTTATTAAGAGATGGAAAACCGGAACCTATATTCCTTTTACAGCCGGCTCAAAGCAGGAAGCCTTAGCAATTATCAAAAAAGAAAGATGCAAGGAACTCTTGTTCAGGGGAATTCGCTGGGCAGATCTTAAACGGTATAACCGGGATGGAGCGAATATCACACTCACCAGAACGATTCACGGCCAAACTTACACGCTGCCTCCGAATGACCTTCGGTACGCAATAGCCATACCGGAAGATATTATCAGCCTTAGCGGAATGCCGCAGAATCCGAGATAAATTCTAAAGCAGTAGAATAAAAACTATGAAAGAAGGCTGGCAAATGCCAGCCTTCGATTTTCATCATTTATTGCCAAAAGTAATCAGGGCTTACGATTGGAACTCATAGATAGAACTTGCGCATTGCTTTTTCCATCCAAAACATCATTCAGGGTCTGTCCGTCGGGAACCACAATACTACAAGGTCTTTCTCCTTCAACTTCACATCCTGAAGCGTTGGTGGTCTGCCAGTGTGAGGTATTGGCAAATGCTCCGGAGGCAATATCTGTGCTGTTATAGAAGTACGTCGTAGCCGCTTTTTTCTCCATCACTTTGAAGGACATCACAGCCCCTGAGAATATCACGGCAGCTATAGCTACCGCATTGGCTTTCAAAATTTGATTAAGTTTCATAATTCCGGTCTTTTTATACATCAAAAAAGATTACCATAAAAACTTTAGAAACTTGCGTGAGAAGTAAGACTGAGTAGGTTAAGTCATTTAATTATACCGATAGATTTACAAATCTTATCGTACCAAAATATCTTATTCTATATATTCTCAAACAAATTGTTGTTAATAAAATCATTTTAGAATGTCGGATCGTTAAACAGCTTTCGGCTGTCTGATTTTAAGGTTGAACATTAATTGCAAATTCAGTCATAATCATCCGTAAGCAATTACGGTAACATACTTAGTCAGCAGACCTGCTGTATTTTAGATCTAAACCTAAAGCAATAATAGTAAGGACGACACAGCCAACATTGAAATACAGATGCTGGTTCCAGCTCATTTTCTCCAAAATTCCGCCGCAGGAACAAGGGAGATTTTTACTTGTACTTAGGAGTAATGCAATATATCCCGTAAAGATGAGCATCAAAATAAAGCTTCCTATCAGTCCAATTGTTCTTGTTTTCCGGTAGCACAACAATCCTGCAATAAGAAATTCAGCAATGATTATCATAAAAGGCAGGAATTGTGAAAATCCATTCAATAAAGATGATTCTAATATTTGAGTCCGAAAATTTTCAAAGTCCAGTACCTTACTTATACCTGCATAACAAAAAAGCAGGATAAAAAAGTAGCTGACGAATTCTACGATTCTTGTGTTCGACTTTTTCATAATCATTATTAGTTTTTTTATTTTTTTCTTCCGGTTATTCGCCTTGAATTCTGAAGACTAAATTACATTGATAGGAAGGCTGTGGAAAGCATTTGTGGGAAAGATGTATCTTTTTATAAGTCACAAATGATACATTTTTACCACTGTTTTTATTTTTAAATAACTGAAAATAAAATACTTGTGTCGTTTTTGCGGCTTCTGTCAACGCATTGGCTCCTACAAGTGATTTTAAAAAGATTTTTCCGGTAAATTTGAGTATATCTTATCGCTATGAATTGTCATCATAAGATTTTACTGCTGATTTTCAGTCTATTGTCCTTCTTTATGATGGCACAGGATTCTGAAAAACTGACATACAAGACGATTTCAGACTTGTATGCGGGTTATCCTGAAAATGATGAAAGAGCAATGGTCTTTGTAAACCGCTATATCGAAAAAGCAAAAAAAGAGCATTGTCTTAACAAACAGATCATAGGTTATGAAGAAGCCATCTTTTATACTAAAAATATAGACCGCAAATTATCTTATGCTGATAGTGCCATTTCTGTGGCGTTGCAAGCAAAAGTCCCAGATGTCATCTCAAGATCCTACCTCGGAAAAGGAATCATTTACTATTACAACAAAAGACAGTATAAACAGGCTTTGGAGCAATACCTTAAAGCTTATCAATGGTCTCAAAATTCAGACAACGATTATCAGAAAAACAAGGTTGTCTATCACCTCGGAATGGTAAAAAGTTATCTGGGTGATTACAAGGAAGCGTCCGGACATTTTATAAATACAGCGAGTTATTTTGAGAAAAGCCTCAAAGAAAATCTTAATCCCAACACCAGGCTGAATAATGAGACGGGATATTTTAACAGCATTTATCGGCTTAGTACCTGTTATAGAAATTTAGGGTTGTACAATCAGGAAGATTCGTTGGTTGATATGGGTTTGCGAAAACTGGAAAATATCAACGACCATCTATTGGAATACGGTTATTTGCAAACAGGAAAAGGCCTACAGCTTTTGAGAAAAGGAGATAAAAATGAAGCCTTAAAACATTTAAAACTATCCCGTGATATTTTGCTTAATAATCAGGATTACGGTTCGTTGACAATGGTTTACTATTATCTAGGAAAAGCATATTGGCTCCAAGAAAACAGGACGGAATCTTTGCGTTACCTGAATAAAGTAGATTCTATGATTCATAAATTCCATTTCATAAGTCCGGAGATCCGCTCGAATTATCAGTATCTTCTTGATGATGCAAAACAGAATGGTAATGTTGACGGGCAATTATATTATATTGACCAGCTGTTGAAAATGGATTCAATTCTCATTGCTGATTTTCCAATGATGGCATCAAAAATCTATCATGACTATGACAGGATTCCATTATTACAGGACAAACAATTGTTGAAAAAGAAAAATCATAATATTAACCTATTGAATATTACTGCGGCTGTAACGATCACTATTTTGTTCTTTATTCTACTGGCTTACCGGCGGCGGATGAAAAAGAAAAGGATTGATATTAAGTATTATGAATTGCTGGAGAGAATGAGAAGTCAGGATGGTTTTGTTGAGACAATTCCCATTCCTTCCAGTAAAAAAGAGCCTTTCAGTCCGGAAGTTATAGAAGATATCAAAGTTAAACTTAAAAATTTTGAAGAGCAGAAACAATTTCTTACCAAAAATCTCACTTTACCAAAGGTTGCCAAAATGTTTGGCAGAAACCATTCCCAATTGTCTTACGTACTGAACGAGCATCTGAAAATGTCTTTCACGCAGTATCTGAAGACTTTAAGAATCGGTTACATTACCAATCTTCTTATGGAAAATAAAAAGTTTCTGCTGTACAAAGTTGAAGATTTAGCCAAAGAATGTGGAATGTCCAGCCGACAATTGTTCTCATCCCATTTTCTCGAAATCAATGGGATGAGACCCATAGAATTTATAAATAAGAGGCTGAAGGAGATTGAAGAGAATTGATTATTTGAAATAAATGCTTTGTAATCTTATACCGATACTTCTTTTACAATGCGAAGATTATTGGCGTAATTTATAATATGTAAATTTGAGTACTGTGTTCTAAATAAATTTAGTTTTAACAATATGCTAACATCTCTATAAATGTTAAAAGAAAATCAAATTAAACTAACTGAAGAAATTGTTGAGACAGCGTATAAATTGTTGACTCACAAACTTGCCTTTGGCGGTCTAACAGCTAGAAATGAAAGTGCTTTTCAAATGGAATTTGGACATATTCTCAAGACAATTGGGCAACTATATGAGTTTCGCCTTGTTGATAAATTTCACCTCGAGTTTGAGACTTACATTTCATTGAATGGAGCCAGTATTAAAAGTAAAACAAATAGAGCAAGAGTTGACCTATTATTAAAATATCAAGATAATGACAACGCGACAAAAGCAGCTATTGAATTGAAATTTTTCAAAAAAGAAAACCACAGAGAACCAAATAATCGTTATGATGTATTTAAAGATATTTCAAATCTTGAACTTTACAAAAGTCACGATATAGATCTTTGTTATTTTATTCTAGCAACTGACCATTCCCATTATTGCGATCAAGACAATTATTCATTTGATACAGCAGATTTTGATTTTCGTAACAATAAGGAGTATAAAGCAGGAAAGATTTTGCAATATAAAACAGCAAAACCTTTTGGTCCAGATATAGCACTAAAACAAGATTATACTTTTAAGTGGGACAAAATTAATGATTTGCATTTTTTAAAATTAAAAGTCTGAGACTTTTGGGTTAGTAAGTTAAACCGAAAAGTTAGAAAAACATTACAATAGCTTTACAGGTTCTCATAGAGTCGGAAAAACAACTTCGACGAAGTGATTGCACCGTAGACATTTATGTGAAAATCGTTCTCATTCAAGATCATTTCTGGCATTATTTTATCAACACTAATGATAAAAATGGGAAATGGAAGATTTTTTATTTGAAAATTGGGAAAAGCTTGGACAGGTCGCATTGATGACGATTGCCTCTTTTGTCATTCTATTCCTTTTCATCAGGATCTCAGGAAAAAGAACCCTGGCTAAGTTCAACGCTTTTGATTTTGTGGTCACGGTCGCTCTGGGTTCCACATTGGCCTATATGATGCTTGCGATGGTTCCATTGGCAGAAGGTGTAATGGTGTTATTTCTTATAATAGCATTACAATACCTGTTCGCAAAACTGGCCAGTACATCCGATAAGATGGAACACCTGATCAACTCCTCTCCACGCTTATTGTTCTATAAAGGCAAATACCTCAAAAACAATATGAGCACCGAGGCCATAACGGTTGATGAGATCAACGCTGTAGTGCGTCAGGAAGGAATTGAAAAGTTAGATGATGTTCTGGCAGTTGTCATTGAGCTCAATGGAGAGATCAGTGTTATCAAAAAATCGAATACTCCAGGCGGTAAAAGTTCTTTAGAGGATCTTGATATCCCTGAAAGTTAGGGAGAGGGCGATCAGTAGATTTTTGCAGTTATATTTAATTTATTGAATTATCCAAAGCTTATCTACTCTTTAAACTTTTCACTCTTTTCATTGGAAAGGTTTGTTTGCGTTTCTGTCCGTTTCTTGTTCCTGAAATTTCGGCGATCAATGAATCGGAAGTGATTTTTGTGTAAGCGATGATTTGGGGAAAGTCGTGCTCCGGATTTTCAAAGACCAATTGATTTTTAGAAATGGTTTTGGCGGCAAAACGAACAGGCCGGGCATCATTTTGATTTTTAACAGTCGAAATGTAAAACAACTTTTTATTTTCCTGCACGAGCCGGATATTTTCAAAAACGATCGTGTCTTTGCCTCTGACACTATAACTTTTCCCCGACAATTCGTTGTCTCCTAATTTGGTCCAGGTTTCATAGATGCTGCCTTTTTGGGTTTTGCTTTCCCAGGTACCGATCAGCCATTCCGCTTTTTGAATGTCATTTGCCTGTTTTATTGTCCAGGCATAAAGAATAGCCAAACTAACGACTGTAATAAAAAATTTTGCGCCTGTTTTCATAATTTTAGCTCATTGAATAATTGTCATTTGGCAAAGTTGCAATGTTTTTGAAAACTAAAATTGTAAAAATGGGACAATTCTAATCCGTTCCGTAAAAAAGAGAGGACATCGTAAGGTGACTACCGTAAAATTCTTTGGGCGTAGACCCGGTAAATTCTTTAAACTCTTTGATAAAGTGCGCCTGGTCATAGTACTCGTTTTCGTAAGCCAGTTCTGCGAGGTTTGAGAACTGATCGTTCAGCAGCATTTTGAGCGCAGCCTGCAATCGAATCGTCCTGGATAGTTGTTTGGGACTTAGACCGATGGCTGAAGAAAATTTGCGTAACAATTGTCTTCGATTGACTTGGGTAAGCGTGGACAATTCGTCAACCGAGAGTTGCCCGTTGGCTGTTATAATCGTTTCAACCGTTGATTTGACAATGCGGTCAATGGTTTCTGTATCAGTCAGACGATTAAGTAAAAATATTTCAATAAGCTTTATTCTCTCCGAAGTAGAATTGGCATTTATGATCTGCTGCCCTATTTCCTGTCCATCCTTTCCAAAAAGCTTTTCCAATGAAACGGCGGTATTTTCTATCTCTTTTATCGGAATGGCGATAAAAGGCAAAAATCCTTCCGGATGAAAACGAACGGAGAAAATTCCTGTCACTCCAGTCGGCTTGATCTCAAGTGGTCGAGTCAACTGTCCGATAACAAAACATCTGGGCTGGATAATGCTGTTCCCATTATCCAGGTATTGTTTGTATAGATCGCCATAATGAAAGATCATCTCCATACATCCGTCAGGAACGATGGTTTGTTTTTCAGGCATTTCTTCTTTTGGGCTTTCCAATGTCCAATAACATTTGATAAATGCTGTCAAGTCCTGATCCGGTTCAAATGTCTGGTAATTCATCTGGCTTTTTTGATAAGAGTTTTTTAAGCAATTCAAATATAATCAATCTTCGCACAAGAGATTGATGGATAATCTATCATAAACCTGCGTAATTTAAATACAGGTTAGCTGGAAACCTGCGCAAAATGTGCACAGGTCAGATTAAAACTGGCTCGAAAATTAAGCAACTCAACACTGATCCTGCGTAAAAATTGAGCCGGTCATCACTAATCTTGCGCAAAATTTGAGCCGTATACTGTTGATGCGGCTCAAGAATTAAACCTCCATATCTCTAAATTGTATCCAGGAAAGTAAAGTAGCTCATATTCCTGCTTAAAAATTGGGTCACTTTTTTGAAAACTGGCTCAAAAATATTACCACAAAACGTTTACTTGGCTCAAAAAGTGAGCTGTTCATCACTAACCCGGCGCAGAATTTGAGCCGGATACAGTCAATGCGGCTCAAAAATTAAACCGCCATATTGCTAAACTGTATCCAAGAAACTATAGCAACTCATATCCCTGCGCAAAAATTGAGCACCCTTTTTGAAAACCGGCTCAAAATTGTTACCACAACACGTTTACCTGGCTCAAAAAGTAAGCCGGTCATCCCTAACCCAGCGCAGGATTTGAGCCGGTTACTGTAAATGCGGCTCAAAAATTGAGCAACCTTGAATTCATTGCCTTCCCGTTTTTTTTCTTTTCAGAAGCAATTAATTCAACTGATTAATAATCAATTAAATAAGATCTTTTTCAGAGCTCTGAAAAAATGAGCAGCATTACTTTGCAAGATGTGTCTTTGTATATACAAACTTTTCAAGTTTTATATCCAAGACTATCTTGCCTTTTTTGCAAAAAGGGGAAAAGACTTCGGAACTCGTCTTTTTTTCTTTGTAAACCATCTAGTAGATTCCAATTTATTCTTTTTTAATCTCCAAAAGATTCCTGTATCATCCAGATTGTTCTTATTTAGCCCACGCTCCTCTAACACTATTGTTTTCAATGTTTTAATGCTACAAATTTGTAAAAGAAAACTAAATTGAAAATAAAAATGAAGTAGTTATGATCGTAAACCTAATCACCAAAGAAGACCTTCAGGAATTTAGAACCGAATTGCTGGAAGACATACAAAACCTTTTTCAAATCAAGATTTTCCAGCAGAAATTATGGCTTCGTTCGTCTGAGGTAAAAGCACTTCTAAAAATCTCCTCCGGAACACTGCAAAACCTCCGTACCAATGGAAGCTTATCGTACACCCGTGTCGGCGGGACATTATATTACAATTACAAAGACATTGAAGAAATGCTGAAAAAGAAGTAATGATATTTAACAACAGCGAACCAAATTATGAATTATATCAAACACCTCACAGCTTTCTATGAAAAGGTGGCTCAGGATAATACGCTTAATCCATCACACATCAGCCTCTATTTAGCCTTATTCCAGTTCTGGAATTTCAGCCGTTTCCGAAATCCGGTCAGTATTTCCCGCGATGAAGTGATGCGTATTAGTAAAATCCGCTCAAAAGCCACATATCATAAATGCCTGAAGAATCTTCATTCTTCGGGCTATATTGATTATCAGCCGTCGTATAATCCGTTTCAGGGAAGTCAGGTGGTGATGTTAGATTTTGCTAGGGAGCTGAAGGTTGGTGTTAAACAGCAAAATAGGAAAAAGTAATTTTTTCTTAAAATCCCCAACGAACAAATTGAATAAGTATTTTTAATCAATTCCTAAATAAATAAACTTACGTAAGGAAAGAATCATCTTCTTAGTATATGATATTGATGAAGGATAATGGAAATAATGTTAAATTTGTAAATATGCATCAATTATCATCCACTCTTTTCACATCCATTAAGCATTTGATTGAAAATGCTAAGAATAGTATCGTCCGCAATATTAACACTACTATGTTGTTAACTTATTTTGAAATAGGTAGAATAATTGTTGAGGACGAACAAAATGGCAGAGATAGAGCCGAATACGCTAAGGAGATACTTAAAAAACTCAGTAAACAATTAACGAAAGAATTTGGAAGAGGATATTCTATTTCAAATCTGGAATATTTCAGAAAATTTTATTTAACATTTCAAGACAGAATTCCCCAATCGATGACTGGGGAATTTAGAAAATCCCAATCAGTGATTGGGATTTCTTCAGAAAATTTAAATGATGAAATACCATCTCGTAATTTACCATTTACACTATCGTGGACTCACTATATACAATTACTTAAAATTGAGAATGAAGACGAAAGAAACTTTTATGAAATAGAAGCTTCTCAAAACAATTGGAGCGTAAGAGAATTGACCAGACAATATAATTCTGCAATTTATGAAAGATTAGCTCTTAGCAGGGATAAAGAAGGTGTGAAACAATTAGCTCAAAAAGGACAAATTATAGAAAAGCCCACAGATGTTCTAAAAAGTCATTATGTTTTGGAATTCCTTGATTTGAAAGAAGATAGTCGCTATTCCGAAAGTGATTTGGAGACAGAAATTATCAATAAGCTGGAGCATTTTATGTTAGAATTGGGTAAAGGTTTCCTTTTTGAAGGTAGGCAACGGCGATTTACTTTTGACGGTGACAGCTTTTTTGTGGATTTGGTTTTCTATAATCGGTTGCTCAAATGTTTTGTTCTATTAGATTTAAAAATTGGAAAACTAACCCACCAAGATATTGGACAGATGCAGATGTATGTAAATTATTATGATAGAAAGATAAAGACGAAGGATGAAAATCCTACAATAGGAATTATTCTCTGTAAAGAGGAGAACAAAACAGTTATAGAATTTACACTTCCGGAAAACAATAAGACCATTTTTGCGAAAGAATACAAAGCTATTCTTCCAAGTAAAGAAGAATTAAAAAAACAAATTGGATAACCATAATAAAAACTAAGCCCGTGTCACAAAAAATATTAACTCCTCATAAATCTCTAAATAAATCCTTTCTGAAACTTAAACCAAACAGAAAAGATATTGAAAATTTCAAGCACAATTTTGTAACACTTTTTGAAAGGATCAATGAAAAAGAATCTGAAGAATTTCAAAAAAATCTCATTATAGATTTCCTAAAAAAAAATGGTTTTGATGCTGATTTCTATATAAATACAAAAGGAAAAAATGATTTAGTTATACATATTGATAAAACAGCTGCTAGTCCTGTAGGGGTCATTGTTGAAACCAAGAGCATTAGCAATTCTGCGGAAATGGTAAGTGCTAAAAAACTAAACACTAAAGCACTTCAGGAATTGTTATTATATTTTCTTAGGGAGAGAATTACACATAAAAATTTGGAGGTTAAACATCTTATTGTAACCAATCTATATGAGTGGTTCATTTTTGATGCGTATCAATTCGAATATTTTTTTGCTAAGAACAAAAAATTAGTTAAGCAATTTGAGGATTTTGAAACGAAAAGACTTTCAGGAATATCAACAGATGTATTCTATAAAGAAATTGCAAAGCCATTTTTAGATGAGGTAGCTAGTCAATTAGAGTTTACTTATTTCAATTTAAAAGATTACGCATCTATTGTAAAGAACCATTCTCAAAGGGATGACAACAAGCTGATTGCTATTTTTAAAATATTTAGTCCGGCTCATCTCCTAAAACTTCCATTCATCAATGACAGTAATACTTTAGATAAGAGTTTTTATAATGAATTATTACATATTATTGGATTAACAGAGACAAAGGAAGCTGGAAAACGATTAATTGAGCGCAATAAGTCTGGACAAAGAAATTTAGGTTCTTTATTAGAAGATACCATTATACAATTGGATTCTTTGGATAAGGTAAATCGTATCAACAAGCCATTCTTGTATGGAGATTCATATGAAGAAAGACTTTTCAACATTGCACTAGAACTCAATATTACCTGGATTAACCGGGTTTTATTCCTAAAGTTAATGGAGGGACAGCTTGTCAATTATCACAGAGGCGACAAAGCATTTCTTTTCTTAAATTTTAATAAGATAAGACAGTACGATGACCTTAATACTTTATTCTTTCAGGTTCTAGCGAGAAAGTATGAGGACAGAAATGAAGATGTTAAGAAAGCATATGAAAAGGTTCCTTACTTGAATAGTTCGCTTTTTGAACCTACCGAATTAGAGCATTCGACTCTAATTATTAGTAATTTAAAGGACGAAAAGAAAATACCCATACTTCCTACAACAGTTCTGAAAGATACAACAGGTAAAAAAAGAAGTGGAGAACTTAATACTTTAGAATATCTATTTGAATTTTTAGATGCTTATGATTTTGCAAGTGAAGGGACAGCAGATATTTTAGATGAAAATAAGACCTTGATTAATGCTTCTGTCCTAGGGTTAATTTTTGAGAAGATTAACGGATATAAAGATGGTAGTTTTTATACTCCGGGCTTTATCACAATGTATATGTGTAAAGAAACGTTACGCAAAGCAGTTTTACAAAAATTCAATGAGATCAAGAATTGGGATTGTAAATCAATTGTCGATTTACATAATAGAATAAACGATATAAAAGAGGCAAATGAGATTGTGAATTCTTTACGTGTTTGCGATCCCGCGGTTGGTTCAGGTCACTTTTTGGTATCTGCTCTTAATGAATTTATAGCGATTAAAAATGATCTTGGAATTCTGGTAGATAAATTTGGGAAGAAATTAAAAGATTATAATATCGAAGTACAGAATGACGAATTAATAATTACAGACGAAAATGGAGAACTTTTCGAGTATAATCCTAAAATTAAAGAAAGCCACAGAATTCAGGAGACTTTATTTCACGAAAAACAAACCATTATAGAAAACTGTTTGTTTGGCGTAGACATAAATCCCAATTCTGTAAAAATATGTCGTCTTCGTCTTTGGATTGAATTGCTGAAGAATGCTTATTATAAATCAGAGAACGAATTGGAGACACTTCCTAATATTGATATTAATATTAAGAATGGTAATTCATTGATTAACCGTTTTGGATTGGATAGTAACTTGTCATCCGCTCTGAAAAAAACAGGAATTTCCATAGAAAAGTATAAGGAAGCTGTTGATCTTTACCGCAATGCAGAAAGTAAAGCTCAAAAATGGGAATTAGAACAACTTATTAACAACATTAAAACAGGATTCAGGACAGAAATTAGCAAGAACAGCAAAGAAATCAAATCTCTTAATCTATTGAGAGGAGAATATTATACGAAGTATCAAAGTGAGCAACTTTTTGAAACTGCTTTAACAAAAGCTCAACAAAAAGATAAGAAAACTCTGGAGGCAAAAATCAAAAAAATTGAAGATTTTATTGAAGAGATTAAGAACAATAAAATCTACGAAAATGCTTTTGAGTGGCGTTTTGAATTTCCGGAAGTATTGGATAACGAAGGAAATTTTATTGGTTTTGATGCTATCATAGGAAATCCTCCATACATTCAATTACAAAAAATGGGAGCTGAAAGTGATGCCCTTCAGCAAATGGAATATGAAACTTTTGCTAAAACTGGAGATATTTATAGTTTATTTTATGAGTTAGGATATGATATTCTTAAACCAAAAGGAATATTAACCTTTATTACTTCCAATAAATGGATGAGAGCTGCCTATGGCGAGAGTCTGCGTAACTTTTTTGCAGAGAAAACAAATCCTGAAATTTTAATTGACTTCTCAGGCAATCAGATATTTGATACAGCAACAGTAGATACTAATATTTTGACATTTACCAGGGATAAAAATAGACAACAAACAGAAGCCTGCATTGTTAAAGAAAAGCTGTTAATTAATTTGAGCGATTATTTTAGACAGAATTTAGTAAAAGCAAATTTTTCCAGTAGTGACTCTTGGGTTATATTAAGTAATATCGAACAACGGATAAAAGCTAAAATTGAAGCTATAGGAACCCCTCTTAAAGAATGGGATATTAATATCTATAGAGGGATTTTGACGGGATACAATGAAGCCTTTATAATTGATAAAAAAAAGAAAGATGAACTCATTGCAGAAGATCCAAAATCTGCCGAAATCATACGACCGTTATTAAGAGGGCGTGATATTAAGCGATACTCATTTGAATTTGCTGATTTATATCTAATTACGACATTTCCAAGCTTGAAAATAGATATTGAATTGTATCCGGCTGTAAAACAACATCTTCTGTCCTTTGGCTATGACCGGTTAAAACAGACTGGAGATAAGGGATCTCGTAAAAAGACTAATAATCAATGGTTTGAAACACAAGATTCGATAAGTTATTGGGAGGATTTTTATAGACAGAAAATTATTTATCCTGGTATAATGAGAATAGCGAAAAGTAATTTAACTAACTTTCCAAGATTTGCGTTTGACAAATCAAATAATTTCTTTTTTGGAAATGACTGTTATTTTATTGTTGGGCAAAATTTAGAATATCTATGGCTTTTACTAAATTCGACTCTACTAGGATATCTTTATAGATATTATATATATTCATTCGATGAAACAGGTTTTAAAATTTTCACTGACTATTTTCAAAACATACCACTCCCATTACCTGATAAAAACAAATTAGATGAAGTTGAAAAACTTCTGAGCAGTGAACCTGAAATAAGCGTAGTAAACAGTTGGGTTTATAATTTAATTGGATTAAATTCTGAAGAAATTTGTGAAATAGAAAATTCGGTTTTTAAAATTGTTGATAATGCTAATTAATCTCAATAAATCCTATTTGATTTCTTTCATATTCAGATAGAGTGTATAAATCAAAAATCATTTGATCTAATTGTAATAACAGTTTCTTAATACTTGAAGGATTTAAACTTGTCTGAATTTTGCTAATAATTATCTCAAATTCAAAGTTTAAATCATCATCAACTTCCATTACAGGAATTTTATCTAAAAATATTTTCCTTAATTCACGTGTTCCTCCCTGTAATTCAGGAAAATTATCAATAAAACAATATTTGAAAAGTGAAGAGTTTAAAAATGCTGTTAAATATGCAAGATGTTTTCCTGTAATCATAAACGATTTATCATTTTGCATAAATCCTTTATCATCCAGATAAAAAGGTAAAAATTTAGTCATATTAGGATACATAATTTTTTGTACAAAAAAATCCTCCCAATAATTAGCACCCCAGCGTTGAAGGGCATACCATTCATAACGGATACCTGTTTCTGCCTTATTTCTATTAGAAAGAGGTTCTTTATATAGAGATAAATGTTTATAGACAGCGGGATAATTGTTTCTGAATTGATATTCAGCTTCTTCAGATGCTCCTTTTATGGATGGATCATTATGTAAAGGAAAGTGCCAAGGAATAAATAAAATCCATAGATCTGCAGACTCATAGCCATATCTTTTTATATCTCTGCCGCGTAAAATAGGTCGTATAATTTCTTCACTTTTAGGATCCTGATCAATCAATTCTTTTCGTTTAACTCCGTCTATTATAAAGGCCTCGTTAAATCCTGTTTTGATTCCGTAGTTTATTCTTATATCCCAATCTTTTAATGGTGTGCCAATTTTCTCAATTTTGTTCTTTATCTGCTGTTCAATTGGAGAGAGAATTACCCAACTTTCAAAATTTGAAAATGACGACAATGAAGAATTCTGTCTAAAATAATCGCTCGTTTAGATGCTGTTTTTATAGTCTATATTTATTTTAGACAGTTTTTGTATATTTTATACCATTATTGTATAAAATTTTAAACAAAAGAAATGATTTACGGATACATCAGAGTAAGCACAGACAAACAAACAGTAGAAAATCAAAGATTTGAAATCAATCATTTTTGTGACAAGCAACAAATTGTTGTTAACAAATGGATCGAAGAAACTATTTCAGGAGCAAAGAATGTTGATGACAGAAAATTAGGAAAACTTTTAAAAAAAATGAAAAAAGGAGATGTTTTAATTTGCTCAGAATTATCCAGGCTTGGAAGAAATCTTCTGATGATTATGGGAGTACTTAATGAATGTATGAATCGTGATATTCAAGTTTGGACCATTAAAGACAATTATCGCTTAGGAAGTGATATTAATTCTAAAGTATTAGCATTTGCATTTGGATTATCAGCTGAAATTGAAAGAAACCTTATATCCCAGAGAACTAAAGAAGCATTAGCTCGAAAAAGAGCAGAAGGTGTAATTTTAGGCCGTCCTGTGGGTAGTAAATCTTCTAAGACAAAATTATCTGGTCAGGAAAAGAAGATTCAAGAGTTGATTGAAAAGAAAGTTTCATATTCTGCAATAGGTAGGATTTTAGGTGTGCATAGATTAACCGTTTCTAGTTTTGTAAAAGAAAGAATGAACTAATTACAACTACAAATTAAAATAGAAAAACAGAAGCCAAAGGTAATTCGCTACCAAGTCCAATAGCTAAATTCTGTCAAGGTCAAGCCCTCCGGATTTTCAGAAAAAGTTTTTACGTATAAAAATCTACGCAAAAACTTTTTCCAAAAAACCTTAACAGAATGCCACGCTCATTTTCAAAAGGCTTTCTTTTTTTCTTTTTTTTTCGGTTTTTTCTTCGTTTTCTTTTAGAAATATTTCAACTGAGAAATTTCAGGCCAAAGAGAAGGATAAATTCTTGGTTTTGAACTCTAAAAAATCTATTCAAAATTTGAACTTTTTACTTGCAGATTCGAGCAGAAATTTTTAGTTTTACTACGTAAAATTTAAATTAGGATTTACCATTTTTTTGCAAATGTCCTATTTGAGGCCATTCACAGAGATGCTACAGCGAAAATCTTATTCATAAAGCGATGAGGAATGGGCACAAAATCCCTCACTCTCCGCAAAAAATCCTTCAAAGTAAATTTTGAAGGATTTTTTTATTACTGCATCTGTAATTTCAGGCGTTTTTAGGGATCAGTATCAAAATCTGAGGACTGTACAAAAAGTTTAGCTGATCTGAATAAGAAAAACGTTCTGTTATTTATCTGATTAAGCTCTTCATTTTCTGTAGTACCATCCGTTTATTTTCTGTTAAATTATCATTTGGTTCATAATTAATCTGCAAATTAAAAGATTTTATAAGTTGCAATATACTTTCAACTCAATTATAAGTTGTAGTTTAAAGTAAATTAATATTCCCAGAAGTAGAAAGCATGACATTCTAAAACTGACGTTTAAAAGCGGTAATCATTGGCAAAAAAGAATTTACAAATTGAATTTCTTATGGTATTAAAAAGGGTTCCGGATGTATTTCTGTTTTTTGTATTTATTGATTTTGAAAGCTGCTAAAAGCATACGATTAAATAATTTTCTACAGATCATATTTAAACTTTATTTTACCTGAAATAATTTATTTTAATTTATGCTAAATTCTGTTATTTGTAATTTTCTAATCGCTTACATGCAAAAACGGTAAAAAAAAATGTCAATTTTTAACGTTTTTTAGCTTTAAAAGTGTTTTTTTTACACTTGTTTGTATTTTTTTTTAAGTTATTTTTTTACAATTCTTATCATAATATTTATCTAAAAAAATCACTTATTTTTTTACTGTAATCTCCATCATAAATACTTGTTAATTGATGCATTACAATATTGATAAGTGTAATTTTAATGATAACCTTATCATAATTTGTATGTGAATGTTTTCATAAAAAATCGATATGTAAATTGCTGATATTTAGGTCTTAGTGTGAAAATTATTTTTTTTATTCATTTGAATTTTTATATTTGTCATGTTACATAAATGTTAACACTTGCATGAGCCCCAATTTTATACATACCTATGTTTCGGTTGACTGTGTTGTTTTTGGTTTCGACCATGAAAACAGATTAAATATCTTATTAGTTGAAAGACATCTTGATGAAGAAAGACAGATAAAACTTCCGGGAAGTCTCATTTTTAGTGATGAAGATGTGGACGATGCTGCAGAAAGAGTACTGCACGAGCTTACAGGAATTAAAAAAATGGTTCTGAAACAGTTTAAGTGTTTTGCAGATCCTATGAGAGCCAATAATGAAAACGATATCCAATGGATGGGAACAGAGTACAAACAGCATATCGACAGAATTATTACCGTTGCCTATCTTTCTCTGTGTAAGATTGATCATAAGATTAACAGTACGAAATACAGCACAGTAGATTGGTTTCCCATTGATGAGGTTCCTTCTCTGCCGTTTGATCATAATAAAATTATTAATGAATCTTTAGGGGAGGTAAGAAAATGGATAGAAGTTGATTTCTCTATTATATTTGAGCTTCTTCCAAAAAAGTTTACCATTAGACAGCTCTATCAGTTGTACAGTGCATTAAGTGAAAAACAAATTGATATTAAAAACTTTCATAAAAAAATCTCCTCGTTCAATTATATCATACCATTGGATGAGATCGAAAAGAACGTATCGCATCGTGCAGCCAGATATTATAAATTCGATGCCAAAATTTACAAGAAAAACAATACTAAACTAATAAAATAATACCTTTTTAAAACTATATGTACTTACTAGGTTATGATATCGGCAGTTCTTCTGTGAAAGTTTGTCTCGTTGAAGCATCCAGCGGAAAAGTAATCGCATCCGAATTTTCACCTAAAAAAGAGATGAAAATCACTGCGATTCATCCCGGTTGGGCAGAACAGAATCCTGTCGACTGGTGGACAAATCTGAAGCTGGCTCATGAAGCGGTAATGCATGAAGCCGGCATAAATGCAGAAGACATTAAAGGAATTGGTATTACCTGGCAAATGCATGGTTTAATTTTAGTAGACAAAGATCAGAACCTGTTAAGACCCTCCATCATCTGGTGCGATAGCCGTGCTGTTCCTTATGGAGAAAAAGCCTTTAAAGAAATCGGAGAAGAAAAATGTTTATCTCACCTCTTAAATTCTCCCGGGAATTTCACCGCTTCAAAATTAGCATGGGTAAAAGAGAATGAGCCGGAAATTTTCGAAAAAATAGACAAGATAATGCTTCCCGGAGATTATATTGCCATGAGACTTTCCGGAGAGATCGGAATAACGGTTGAAGGCTTGTCAGAAGGGATTTTCTGGGACTTTAAAAACAATTGCATCTCAGAAGATGTCATTAATTATTACGGGATTCCGAAAAGTTTTTTTCCTGAAATCGTACCTACATTCGGAATTCAGTCAGCAGTTTCTGCCGTAGCGGCAGAGGAATTAGGCTTAAAAGAAGGAACTCCCATTTCATACAGAGCAGGAGATCAGCCGAATAATGCATTATCACTCAATGTTTTTAATCCCGGAGAAATTGCTTCCACAGCAGGAACTTCAGGCGTTGTTTACGGCGTTTTAGATAAATTAGACTACGATAAACTATCAAGAGTAAATACTTTCGCGCACGTTAATCATACCGAAGAATTGACGAGATTAGGAGTTTTACTTTGCATTAACGGAACAGGAATTTTAAATTCATGGTTAAAACATAATCTGGCAACCTCCCTGTCTTCTTACGGAGACATGAACGACATGGCGTCGCTTTCGCCGGTAGGAGCCAAAGGATTAAGCATCATCCCTTTCGGAAACGGAGCAGAAAGAGTACTCGAAAATAAAGAAACCAATTGCTCCATTCACGGGATTAATTTTAATATCCATACCAAAGGAGATATCCTGCGTGCCGCACAGGAGGGAATTGTATTTTCCTATGAATACGGAATGGACATCATGAGAAATATCGGGATGGATATTCAGGTGATCCGTGCAGGAAATGCCAATATGTTCCTGAGTTCAATTTTCAGAAAATCATTAGCGGGAGTAAGCAACGCTGTTATTGAACTTTATGATACCGACGGAGCGGTAGGTGCTGCAAGAGCCGCAGGAATGGGAATCGGATTTTATGCAGATTCTAAAGAAGCCTTTGCCTCTCTGGAAAGAATAGCCGTAATAGAACCGCAGCTGGAAAAAAGAGAACAATACTTAGAAGCCTATTCAAGATGGAAACAGCATCTTAACGAAATAGTATAATCACCAATACAAAAAGATTTTTTATTGTACTTATTGACCCTCAAGGATCAGTGAGCAGGGAAACTTTATGTTGAATTTTAAAATTAAACTAAAAATTAAAACAAATATATGAACACTTTAACAGGTACAAAAGAGTTTTTTACAGGTATCGACAAAATCAAATTTGAAGGAAAAGAAAGCAGGAATCCGATGGCTTTCAGATATTATGATGCAGAAAGAATTGTGATGGGAAAACCTATGAAAGACTGGACACGTTTTGCAATGGCTTGGTGGCATACATTATGTGCAAACGGAAGCGATCCGTTTGGAGGACCAACAATTCATCATCCATGGGACATCGGAAACGATGCCGTAACCAGAGCAATGCATAAAATGGACGCAGGGTTTGAATTCATGTCTAAAATGGGTTTCAATTACTATTGTTTCCATGATATAGATCTTGTAGATCCTGCCGATAACTGGAAAGACTACGAGAAGAATCTTCAGGCTGTCGTGGAATATGCAAAACAAAAACAGCAGGAAACCGGAATTAAACTTTTATGGGGAACAGCAAACGTTTTCACTCATGAAAGATACATGAACGGAGCTTCCACGAACCCGAATTTTGATGTGGTTGCGTGCGCAGGAACTCAGGTTAAAAATTCTATTGATGCTACAATTGCTCTTGGTGGTGAAAACTATGTGTTCTGGGGAGGAAGAGAAGGCTACATGAGTCTTTTAAATACCGATATGAAGCGTGAAAAAGAGCATTTGGCACGTTTCCTTACCATGTCCAGAGACTATGCCCGTCAGCAGGGCTTCACAGGAACTTTCCTGATTGAGCCAAAACCGATGGAGCCTACAAAACACCAGTATGATTACGATTCTGAAACAGTGATCGGCTTTTTGAGACATTACGGATTAGATAAAGATTTTAAATTAAATATTGAAGTGAACCACGCAACACTGGCAGGTCATACTTTCGAGCATGAGCTTCAGGTGGCAGTAGATGCAGGACTTTTAGGAAGCATCGATGCAAACAGAGGAGACTATCAGAACGGATGGGATACAGATCAGTTTCCTGTAGATTATTTAGATATGGTTCAGGCATGGCTGGTATTACTTCCTGCAGGAGGTTTAGGAAACGGAGGAGTTAATTTCGATGCTAAAATCAGAAGAAACTCTATTGATCCTGAAGATTTATTTATTTCTCATATTTCGGGAATGGATGTTTTCGCGAAAGGTCTCTTAGCCGCAGCAGATATTCTTGAAAATTCAGATTATAAAAAACTGAGAACAGACCGTTACGCATCTTTCGATAACGGAAACGGAAAGGCTTTTGAAGCAGGAACGCTTACTTTGGAAGATCTTCAGAGGATAGCTCATGAAATTGGGGAACCACAGCCAAAAAGCGGAAAGCAGGAATTGTTTGAAGCGATTGTGAATATGTATATCTAAATAAACGTAAAAAGGCTGCTAAACACTAAGGATTTCTCAAAACGATAATTATTAATAGCCTTTTTATTCAACCCTAATATTAAACGTAATAATTATGAATCGATCTTATTTAGCTAAAACCAATAAAGCCGCGCTCTTTTTTGCAATGGCTTTATTACCTTCCGGTTTAGCCTATTCTCAGAGTAAAAAAGATACTGTTGCTAAGGAGAAAAAAATAGAAGAAGTAGTGGTAATCGGGTACGGAACCCAAAGAAAGGAAGCCGTAACAGGCTCCGTAGCATCTGTAAAAGGAGATGTTTTAAGAGAAGTACCTACTGCTAACATTACTCAGGCATTGCAGGGAAGAACCGCAGGGGTAGATATTAGCCAGACATCTACAAAACCCGGAGCCAGCATGCAGATTCGCATCAGAGGAACACGATCTTTAACACCCAATGCGAATGATCCGTTAATTGTTCTTGATGGAATTCCGTTTGTGGGATCACTTGGTGACATCAGTTCCAGTGACATTAAAAGTATAGATATCCTGAAAGATGCTTCTGCAACTGCGATTTATGGTTCCAGAGGAGCGAACGGAGTTATTTTGGTAACAACAAACAGAGGTTCCAAAGGTCAGAAGCCGAGATTTACTTACAATTCTTTCACAGGAGTTCAGACCTTGTTTTCAAGGTTTCCGATGATGGACGGTCCTAAATTGGCTAAATTAAGAGCTGATGCAGGAAATATTTACGGATTAGGAAAAGATGAAACATTAGACACCAATACAGATTGGCAAAAGCTGTATTACAAACCGGCCATGATGACCAGTCATGATGTAGGGGTTTCGGGGGGAACGGAAGGAGGTAATTACAACGTAGGTTTATCCTATTTTAAGCAGGACGCTTTAATTCCGATCCAGAATTATGAAAGATTCTCACTAAGGATTGCTTTGGATCAACAGGTTGGTAAAAGCTTCAAATTCGGATTTACATCCAATACCAACTATACAGTGTCAGAAGGGAATGGCGTGGCAGGAGCGCCGGTTCTGGGCAACTCTCCGCTAGCAAACCCTTATAATGCAGATGGAAGTATTAAAAGAACCATTAGTACGGCATCGAATATTGATCAGTCCTGGGTATACATCAGAAAAACCCTCGAAAATCTGGGGGATAAATATGTAGATGAAAGCAAAGGTCTTTCTTCATACAATAATTTATATGGAGAAGTAAGCTTGCCGATTAGCGGTTTGAAATACAGATTAAATGTCGGATTGGATTATACCACTTCTAACAGCGGAAACTATACAGGAGTAGGGGTTTTCAATGTGAATTCAGCCGCTCCTTCCAGTGCAGGAAAAGGAAACAGCCAGACTTATCACTGGACATTAGAAAATTTATTAACCTATGACAAAACTTTTGGAAAACATAAGATTAATGCTGTAGCTTTATACTCTGCAGAAGGAAATCGGTATATCAGCAGCTATATGAGTGCCAAAAATGTACCGTCAGACTTCTTCCAGTATTACAATTTGGGACAGTCTCCGCAAGCAGATATTTCTGTGAAGCCTGAAGATCAGGTATATGTACAGAGAGGGCTTATATCGTATATGGGACGTGCTATGTACACCTATGATAATAAATACATGATTACAGCAACGCTTCGTGCAGATGGTGCATCTGTTTTGGCACCGGGTAACAAATGGCATACCTATCCCGCAATATCTTTAGGCTGGAATTTGGCGAATGAATCTTTCATGCAGAGTCTCAAAGCCATCAATCAGTTCAAATTAAGATACGGATGGGGGCAGACTTCCAATCAGGCGGTTGGTCCGTACACTACCAAAGGTACTTTAGGGGTTGTTCCGTATAATTTCGGAAATACAAATACGACAGGGGTATATATTACTACTGCACCAAATCCAGAGTTGGGCTGGGAATACTCTAAAACCAATAACTTCGGTTTGGATTTCGGATTATTTAATAATAGATTGACAGGTACTGTAGAGTATTACAGAACTAAAACAGAGCAGGTTTTATCTCCGACAAATCTTCCTATATCCGGAGGTATTGCAAGTGTAACGAACAATATAGGACAGATAGAAAACAAAGGTTGGGAAGTTTCACTTAATGGTACGATCATAAACAATCCTGATGGCTTCAGCTGGGATGCAGGAGTTAACTGGTATGCCAACAGAAATCAGATTTTAGCTTTGAATTCAGGGACTACCCGTGATGTGGCGAACAATTGGTTTGTAGGACATAATATCAATGCGATCTATGACTATCAGAACATTGGCTTGTGGCAGCAGGGAGATCCTTATCTGAATATATTGGAGCCGGGTGGTAATATAGGGATGATTAAAGTTCTTTACACCGGCGGTTACAATGCAGATGGTACTCCGGTAAGAGCAATCGGTCCGGACGACAGACAAATTATCGATACAGCTCCGGATTGGCAGGGTGGTTTCAATATGAGATTTGCTTACAAAAATTTTGAATTGAGTACTGTAGGTGCATTTCAGCATGGTGGTGTTTTAATCAGTTCTATTTATGGTTCTTCGGGTTATCTTAACAGATTAACGGGAAGAGGGAATAACGTAGATGTAGATTACTGGACGGCAGAAAATCCGAATGTAAGATATCCTAAGCCGGGAGGTATAATGAGTGGAGATAATCCGAAATACGGTTCTACTCTTGCTTACTTCGATGGATCTTATCTTAAACTGAGAACAATAACACTAGGTTATAATTTGAAGAAAGAATTTTTAGATGATCTGAAATTAAATAGTTTAAGAATTTATGTAACGGTAACTAATCCTCTGGTTCTTTTCTCTCCTTATCATAAAGAATCAGGGATGGATCCTGAACCGAACTCTTACGGTAACCAGAATCAGGCGGTAAACAGCAGTCTTCCTTATAATGCGCGTCAGCTGATTATAGGAACCAATAATCCGTCTACACGTAATTATCTAATGGGAATCAATTTATCTTTTTAAATTACAAAATCATGATCAAGTTTAATAAAAAAATAGTTTTAGGAGCGTTTTTCTTCTCGCTTTGCTTATCCAGTTGTAATGAAATTCTGGACGAACAGCCAAGATCTAACTATACGGTGGATTATTTTAATACGCCGGATGGGGTAACAGCAGGGGTTACATCTTTATACAGAAGTTTGCGTTTATTGTATGGTAACGGCTACTTCATGAGTAACTGCCAGAACGGAACCGACGAATCTACTTTTGCACAGAGTGCAGACGGAAACTTTAAAGAATTGGACTTTTCAGGAAATGGTAATGTTACGCCCGCTTCTTTCCCTCCGAGTATGATTTGGGGATCTGTATTCCCTTCTATTAATACCGCAAACGGAATTGTAGAAAGAGGTCCGCAGTTTGGTGTGGCAGAATCATTAATTTCCGAAGCAAGATTCTTCAGAGCATTTGATTACTTTATGCTGGTTCAGACGTATGGAGGAGTTCCGTTAGATTTGGGAGCAGGAGAACTTGCACTCAATACAAATGCGATAACAACTTCTAAAAGAAATACCGTTCCGGAAGTTTACACCAGAGGAATTTTTCCTGATCTCAGAAAAGCAATAGATAATTTACCTGCTTCACCAAGAGTAACGGGAGGAGTAACGAAAAATGTTGCAAGATTATTTTTAGCAAAAGCCTACCTTACATACGGATGGTGGCTGCAGAATCCGAACAGCATTCCAACGTATCCGGACGCTCCAAGAACCGATCCGGATGGTCATAATGCACAATGGTACTTCCAGCAGGCGTATGACACAGCTATGCAGGGAATAACTACTCCCGGTCCATATGCTTTACAACCTACATTTTATGATGTCAATGTAGGATCAAACGACAGAAACAACGAATGTATGCTATATGCGGATCATACTCAGGCTAGTGCATTTTATAACGAATCAGATCCTGTAGGTTTCGGTTCCGGATGGGCTCCTGATAACTTCGCTGCGTGGATGCAGACATGGAACTACACCAACCTGAAGAGCAGCAGTTCTGCAACAACCTTTACTGCTGTAAGTTCTGTACAGCGTGCTGCAACACAATCTTTAGGTCGTCCATGGGTTCGTATGGCTCCTCCGATTGGAGTTATTCAGAATACATTTGCTGATAAAACTACCGATTCAAGATATGACGGTACTTTTGTTACGACTTACAGAGGTAATTGGGACAAAGCAGGTGTTACAAACCCTGTTCTGTATAATGCCAATAACTTACCTGTACAGCCGGGAGGAGCGATTCTGAGCTTCCTTAACGATGATTCCCAAACGCCAACTTATCCTTCAGGAGCAGGGCAAAACGGTGTGGGCGCAGGTACATTACCGGGAAGAGCAGATTGGGTAGTTGCACCAAACGGAATCAGCAGAATTGTTTATCCGGGATTGTGGAAAATCGGAACGTACCGTACGGATGATCCAAACGGACTGGGATATCCGAACGCGGGGCTTACTCGCCCTTTCAACGTAGCAAAATTCTCAGAATTCTACTTTATCGCAGCAGAAGCAGCTGTAAAAGGAGCTTCAGGTTCTATGACGGCGAGAGATTTAATTAATGTAATCCGTGCAAGAGCAGGAAAATGGAAATTTAATAACGCTCAAAATACAACGTACATTGCAGATAATAGTGCCGCAATGACTGCTGCAACGCCTTCTGTAATTACTATTGATTATATTCTGGCAGAAAGATCCCGTGAATACTACGGAGAATTCTACAGATGGTACGATTTAGTACGTACACAGAAATGGGGCGAATACGCAGCTTCTTATAAAATCGGAGGTACTGCTTATGGAAACCATACACCGCAGACCGTAACACGTAATATTCAGCCGTTCCATTATCTGAGACCGATTCCGCAGGGACAAATCGATGCCATGAGTGGTGCAACTGCTGAAGAAAAAGCAAAATACCAGAATCCTGGTTATTAAAAGTGAGTTAGTTTCACATTCATATATAGTTTACAGGGCAGATCCTAAAATATCTGCCTTGTTTTTTAATTAAAAATTTTAATGGTATGGAAAAAACATGGCGTTGGTTTGGGAAAAACGATAAAATTAAATTACAAACCCTTTTACAAATTGGTGTAGAAGGTATTGTTTCGGCATTACACGACATTCCTAACGGAGAAATCTGGAGCTTAGAGGCTGTTAACGATTATAAAAATTATATAGAAAGTCACGGTCTTCGCTGGTCTGTTGTAGAGAGTCTTCCCGTAAGCGAAGCGATCAAATACGGAGGAGAAGACCGTGATTTTTTAATAGAAAATTATATTAAAAGTCTCGAAAACTTAGGAAAAGCAGGGATAACTACGGTTTGCTACAATTTTATGCCGGTTTTAGACTGGGCAAGAACAGATCTTTTCCATGAGTGGGAAGACGGTTCATCATCATTGTACTTTAACAAAGCAAGATTTGCTTATTTTGAAATTCATATTCTTAAAAGAAAAGGAGCAGAAAAAGATTACACTCAGGAAATTCTTCAAAAAGTTGAAGAACTGAAAAATACACTCACAGAAAAAGATAACCATGATCTGATCGATTCAGTTATTGTGAAAACACAGGGATTCGTTAACGGAAACATTAAAGAAGGCGAATTAAATCCCGTAGAAAAATTTAACAATTTACTGGCATTATATGATGGGATTGATAAAAATCAGCTTCGCGAAAACCTGAAATATTTCCTCGAAAAAATAATGCCGGTTTGTGAAGAATGGAATATCCAGATGTGTGTTCATCCCGATGATCCGCCCTTCGCATTACTCGGTTTACCAAGAATTGTCACCAACGAAGAAGATATCGACTGGTTTCTGAATGCAGTAGACAATTCCTATAACGGACTGACTTTCTGTGCAGGTTCTTTGAGTGCCAATCTACAAAACGATGTTCCGAAACTGGCTCAGAAATTTGCTCACAGAACAAAATTTGTTCATCTCAGAAGCACCAATGTTTTTGAAAACGGAGACTTTATTGAAGCACATCATTTAAGCGGAAGAGGAAAGTTAATCGATGTAATAAGAGTATTTGAAAAAGAAAATCCCGATCTGCCCATGAGAATTGATCACGGAAGATTATTGTCGGAAGATACAGATAAAGGCTATAATCCGGGATATTCTTTCTTGGGAAGGATGCTGGCTTTAGGACAGATAGAAGGAGTAATGGCAGCCGTACAGAATGAAATGAACAAAAAACTTTAGTAAGACAGAACCCGAAGGGTTCAATACAAATACCGTAGGTGAAACCTATGTAAAACAGAATACAATGAACAGCGAACCCGAAGGGTTCAATATCAACCATCATTCATCAAAAATAAAAAATGAACGAAATATTCAGTATAAAAGATAAAGTCGCAGTCATTACAGGAGCTTCCGGCGTTTTGGGAGGAAGCCTTGCCAAAAGTTTTATCGAAGCCGGTGCAAAAGTGGTGATGTTAGGAAGAAACCACGAAACACTGCAGTCCCGTGTAAAGGAACTTGCAGGTTCAGAAGATAATGCATTTGCCGTGGAAGCCAATGTAATGAACATTGAAAGTCTGGAAAAGGCATCAGAAAAAATCATCGAAAAATATGGTAAAATAGATATTTTACTGAACATCGCCGGAGGAAATATTCCTTCAGCAACCTTATCTCCCGACCAGTCATTTTTCGACATGAATATCAGCGGATGGGATGAGGTTACTGCTCTTAATATCAACGGAACCGTTTATCCTAGCTATGTTTTCGGAAAAATAATGGCGGAACAGAAAAGCGGCAGCATTGTTAATATTTCATCAATGGCAGCGTATTCTGCAATTACAAGAGTCGCCGGATATTCGGCGGCAAAATCCGCAATTACCAATTTTACCCAATGGCTGGCTTCCGATCTGGCTTTAAAATTCGGAGATAAAATCCGTGTAAATGCAGTAGCACCGGGATTTTTCATCGGAGATCAGAACCGTGCTATTTTACTCAATCCTGATGGATCTTTAACGGACAGAAGCAAAAAAGTAATTGCCAAAACACCCATGCAGAGATTCGGGGAAGTGGAAGAGTTAAACGGAACTGTACAGTTTCTCTGTTCAGATGCCGCAAGCTTCATTACCGGAGCTTTAATTCCCGTTGATGGAGGTTTTAGTGCTTTCAGCGGAGTTTAATTTTTTTAAATTGAATAATGAGTCATTTCATTAAAAATAAAGATATTTTCGGAGATTCGTTTTTGTTGGGATCAGCAAAAGCAGAGAACCTCTATTTTGGCTATGCGGAAGGAATGCCCATCATCGATTATCATAATCATCTGGAACCTGATGTCATTTCACATAACCGGAATTTCCGTTCTCCTACTGCAATATGGCTGGATGGCGACCATTACAAATGGCGTGCGATGCGCAATTTTGGGATTGATGAACACTTCATTTCCGGAAAAGCAGCCGATGAGGAAAAATTTCTTAAGTGGGCAGAAACCGTTCCTTATACGCTTCGGAATCCGCTATTTCACTGGACTCATCTTGAGTTAAAAAATACTTTTGGGATTAAAGAATATTTATCAGGTAAAAATGCGGCAGATGTTTACAGCTCAATGCAGGATTCCTTACAGAAACCTGATTTTACACCACAGAATTTGCTCAGAAATTATAAAGTGGAAGCACTTTGTACAACAGATGATCCTTCGGATGAGCTGGATCATCATAAAAAATTAAGAGCAGGAGGTTTCAGTACAGCCGTTCTGCCGAGTTTCCGGCCGGATATTTACATTAATATTATTGATCCCGAATCGTATATTCTCAACCTTAAAAAACTCGAAAAAGCTTCCGGAATCAATATCAGTTCGGTTT
This sequence comes from Chryseobacterium sp. ZHDP1, assembly GCF_018603435.1. Lineage (GTDB taxonomy): Bacteria > Bacteroidota > Bacteroidia > Flavobacteriales > Weeksellaceae > Chryseobacterium > Chryseobacterium indicum. The sequence continues at coordinate 188,516 of NZ_CP075682.1, forward strand.
CCGATTTGTTGAATGCACTTCAGTCAAGAATCAATTATTTTGATGAGGTTGGAGCTAAAGTTTCAGACCATGGGTTTGAATATTTTCCGGACACAACGAAGTGGAGCTCAGATCTGGAAAAAGAGTTTTCAGAATTTCTGAAAGGCAACAAACCTGCATTTTCCAATCCGGATGCGCTTTGCGGATTTCTTTTGAAAGAACTTTGCAAAATGTATTCTGATAAAGGCTGGGTTCAGCAGTTCCACGTAGGGGCAACAAGAAATAACAATTCCCTCATGCTGAAAAGTATTGGCGCAAATACAGGTTTTGATGCAATCGGAGAGCGGTATTTTGCTCAAAGGATGAGTGTTCTTTTTGATGAACTCAATTCCGAAGACAAACTTGCAAAAACAATTATTTACAATTTAAATCCAGCTTATAATGAAGTTCTGGCTTCTCTTGCAGGCAATTTCAACCAATCCGGAATCCGCTCAAAAATACAGTTCGGTGCTGCATGGTGGTTTCTGGATCAGTTGGATGGAATGCAGAAGCAGATGAACACACTTTCGAATATTGGATTAATAAGCACATTTGTCGGAATGCTCACCGATTCCAGAAGCTTCCTTTCGTTTTCCAGACACGAATATTTCAGGAGATTGCTTTGTAATATGTTCGGAAGAGAAATGGAAGAAGGGCTTCTTCCCGATGACGAAAAATGGGTTGGAGCGATAATTCAGGATATCTGTTACTACAATGCCAAAAATTACTTCAACTTTTAAAAATGAATAAGGGAAATTCAAATAAAATTTTATGCTTTGGAGAAATGCTTTTGCACTTTGCTCCGGATTCTCATGGAAATTGGCTGGAAAATCAGTCCGTCAAAATTTATATAGGCGGAGCTGAATATAATGTGGCTTCCGCTCTTTCCAAATGGGGAAATAAAGTTTCTCTGTATTCTGCATTACCGGAAAATTATCTGGGCAATCTGCTGGAATTAAAATTAAATCTGGAAAAAATAGAAATCCTCGCAGAAAAATCAACTGGCAGACTGGGAACCTTTTATCTACCTTTTGATGGCGATATGCAGAATGCCAAAGTGATCTACGACCGTTTTCCTTCGGTTTTTTCAGAATCAGACTTTTCAGGATTTTCCGATGATGAACTTTTTCAGGATGTAGCCTGGCTTCATATAAGCACAATTACACCGGCTTTGAGCGATAATGCTTTTCAAAAATGTTTTGATTTGATGAAGAAAGCCAATGCCAGAAATATCAAAGTTTCTCTCGATCTGAATTACCGGGCTTCTCTTTGGCAGAATCAGAATCCTTTTGATAAAATCTCAAGGCTGATGCCGTTTGTGAATGTTTTAATGGGAAATATATGGTCAATTCAGGCATTTCTGGACATTTCAATCCAATACGAGTTAAAAGGAAATTTTGATGATGAAAACCTTTTAAAACAGGCTGAAAAATCGGCTTTGGAAATTCAGAAATCTTATCCCAATGTAGAAGGCATTGCCAATACTTTCAGATTCACAAAAGGGGACGAAGTTCATTATTTTGCAACCCTGTATTCCGAAGGAAAATTATTCATTTCCGAACATTACTATTCTGATAAAATTCTGGAAAGAGTAGGAAGCGGAGATTCTTTCATGGCGGCTCTTATTCACGGAATCATCAAAGGAAATACGAACCAGAGAATTCTGAATGACGCTGTAAAAGTAGCCTTTAAAAAACTTTTTGTACAGGGAGACACCATCAACGAAACGATTAATATCGAAAATTTATGAGTTCAACAATCATACAGAAAATAAAAGACCAGAAGATCGTTCCATTGTTTTACAATGAATCTTTCGACGTTTCAAAATCCATTGTAGAATCGCTTTATAAAGCAGGAATCCGCGTTGTAGAATATACCAATCGTGGAGCATCTGCTTTACAAAATTTCAGAAAACTGAAAGAACTGTCAGCGACAGAATTTCCGGAACTTTTCTTAGGAATAGGAACCGTAAAAAATGCAGCAGAGATGAATGAATACGTAAATGCGGGTGCAGACTTTATCATTACACCGGTGATCGATGACTCCATCGTGAAAAATGCCTCGGAAAGAAATGTTTTACTGATTCCGGGATGTTTTACGCCTTCAGAAATAAATCTTGCTTATCAGAACGGGCTTAGAATGGTAAAAATATTTCCTGCGGATGTCGTAGGGAAAAAATACATCAGATCAATCCTTCCTGTTTTCCCTGAAATGGAATTTATGCTGACCGGTGGAATCAGCTCTGATCCGGAAGATATTATGAGCTGGCTGGAAGGCGGAACAATTGCGGTAGGACTCGGAAGCTCTCTGATTAATCCCAATCTTTCTTCCGAAGAATTAAAAGATAAGATTAAAAAATTATTAATTCAGTTAAAGTCAAAATAAAATGCAGATACCTAAAACGAATCTCAGATGGTGGATGCTGTCTTTGGTTTTCCTTGCTACAACCATTAATTATCTTGATCGTCAGGTGATGGGATTGCTGAAACCAACATTAGAAACCGAATTTCATTGGAACGAAAAAGATTACAGCTATATTGTGATGGCTTTTACCGCAACATATGCATTCGGTTATCTGGCAATGGGACGTTTTATTGACAGAGTGGGAACCAAAATTGGTTATGCGGTTTCTTTGGTCGTGTGGAGTCTTGCATCTATAGGACATGGTTTTGTGAAGAGTACAATAGGATTTATTGTTGCAAGAATGTCTTTGGGGCTTAGCGAAGCCGGAAATTTTCCTGCGGCTATAAAATCTGTTGCAGAATGGTTCCCGAAAAAAGAGAGGGCTTTGGCAACAGGAATTTTTAATTCGGGAGCAACGGTCGGGGCAATTCTTGCTCCTGTTTTGGTTCCTTTTATTCTGGGGCATTACGGATGGCAGCAGACTTTTGTCTGGATTGGTGCATTGGGATTATTATGGATTATTCTCTGGTGGAAATTCTATTACACACCGGAAAAATCGAAGCTTGTAAGCCGGGAAGAACTTCAATATATTAAAAGTGACCAGCAGACACCGTCAGAATCTCATGAAAAAATTCCGCTGTCAGAATTATTGAAATACAAAGTAACATGGTCATTTGCCATCGGAAAAATAATGACAGACCCCATCTGGTATTTCTTCATGTTTTGGCTGCCCGCTTATTTTTCCGATGTTTTCAAAATGGATTTAACCAAACCTTCTATTCCATTAATCGTTATTTACAGCGGAACCACTATTGGAAGCATTGGCGGCGGTTATCTGTCATCATTTTTAATTAAAAAAGGCTGGGCGATCGGAAGAGCGAGAAGCATCGTGATGCTGTTGTTTGCATTAATGGTAGTACCGGTAATGTTTTCAAAATATGTAGAAAATATGTGGATAATAACCATTGTTATTGCGTTTGCAACTGCTGCGCACCAAGGCTGGGGAGCAAATCTCATGACAACGGTTGGCGACAGATTACCCAATAGCCATGTAAGTTCCGTGATCGGATTTGGCGGAATGCTTGGTTCGGCGGCAGGAATTATTTTCCCTCTGTTTATTGGTGTTGTTCTGGATACATTTAAAAAATCAGGAAATATTAATGGAGGATACAACATCATTTTCTTTATTGCAGGAATCTCTTATGTTGCCGCATGGCTGATCATTAAACTGATTAATAGGAAATCTGTAACTGAAGAATTAAACAAGAATTAAAATTACATCGGCTTTTAGTGAGGAATAAAATGCAGCTTTGAAAGATTTAAAAAGGTCAGATTCAATATTTTTCTGACAAGATTAAAAAACATAAATACCATATTAAACAATAATCTAAAAATATAATAATGAGACAGAGAATAATGCATTCGATTTTTTTAAGAAATAAACTTACTTTGTTGGCTACAGCCTCTTTACTTTCCGTAAGTCATTTTTCTGCACAGACTTTCTCAGATTTTACCTATCGTGGAAACGACAAAATATACAACGACAATCCCCTGAAACCGGACGAATTTTACTCCCCGATTCTTCAGGGCTGTTATCCCGATCCAAGCATTACAAAAAAAGGAGATGACTATTATTTGGTAAATTCTTCTTTCTCAATGTTTCCGGGAATTCCGATTTTCACTTCTAAAGATTTGGTAAATTGGAAGCAGATCGGTCATGTTCTCGACAGACCTTCCCAGCTTAAAGTTGAAAAAGGAGGCGTTTCACAGGGAATTTATGCACCGGATATCAAATACAACAAATACAACGACACTTTTTATATGATCACTACCCAGATTGCGGGTGGAGTCGGGAATATGGTCGTGAAAACCAAAGATCCTGCAAAAGGATGGAGCGAAGTACAAAAGCTGAATTTTGATGGGATTGATCCTGCCATTTTCTTTGATGATGACGGAAAAGCTTACATCGTTCATAACGATGCACCGCCAAAAGGAACCGAGCAGTATCAGGGTCATCGCGTTATAAAAATGTGGGATTACGATCTGGAAAAAGACCAGGTTGTCGCAGGTTCAGACAAAATTATTGTGAACGGAGGAGTAGACCTTTCGCAAAAACCAATCTGGATCGAAGGTCCTCATTTATACAAATACAAAGGGAAATATTACCTGATGTGTGCAGAAGGCGGAACCGGAGGTAACCACAGCGAAGTGATTTTTATGGCAGATTCTCCAAAAGGGCCTTTTGTTCCGGCTAAAAACAATCCGATTCTTACCCAAAGATACTTTCCAAGAGACAGAAAAGAAAAAGTAGACTGGGCAGGTCATGCAGATTTGGTGGAAGGCCCGAACGGACAATGGTACGGCGTATTTTTAGCAATCCGCCCGAATATCAATAACCGAGTAAATAAAGGTAGAGAAACTTTCATTCTTCCGGTTGACTGGAGCGGAACATATCCTGTATTCCAAAACGGTTTGGTTCCGATGAAACCGAAATTGAAAATGCCGGAAGGAATGAAAAATGAAACCGGACAAAACGGATTTTTCCCGAATGGAAATTTTACCTATAATGATAAATTAACCGATAAAAATCTGGATTTCCGTTGGATTGCAATGCGTGGACCGCGCGAAAATTTTATCACCACTACAAAAGCGGGGGTAAAAGTGAATCCTATGGAGAAAAATATCAAAGCTTTAGCTCCTGTTTCTGCATTATTCCGCCGATTGCAGCATGAAGATTTTGAAACCTCTGTAACGCTTGATTTTAAACCTAAATCCGAAAAAGAACTGGCAGGAATTACTTGCTACCAAAGTGAAAGATTCAACTACGTTTTCGGGATTACGAAAAAAGACAAAGATTTCTACATTGTTTTGGAAAGAACAGAAAAAGGGGAATCCAGACTGTTAGCAAGCGAAAAAATTTCACTTTCAAAAAATATTAAATTTCAGGTAATAGGAGAAAAAGATGAAATCAGCTTCAGCTATTCTTTGGATGGCAGAAACTTTAAAAATCTCGGCGGTCCGGTTTCTGGAGACATCCTTTCTACCGATGTGGCAGGCGGATTTACAGGAAGTCTGATTGGATTATACAGTACTTCTTCCAATGACATTGTGCCGAATCAATAGTAAAAGCAATCACTCGGAATATGAATTGGAACGGGCTTTAGCCCGTTTTTCAAAAAAAGAACAGCCAATTCGGCTTTAGCCAAAATAAAAGATCATACAGGCTTTTAAAAGGCTAATTCGAATTTACAACAGATTGATTATCAATAATGTCAAACTGAGCTTGTCAAAGAGTTTTTTAGATTGATTAAAACCAAACCAAAATTGCAAAAACGTGAAAATTAATATACCATTTTATATAGTTTCTTTTTTGGGATTTATCGGGCTGAATCCACTTTCGGCCCAGATAAATCATTCTGAAAAGACGACAACTCATTTTACCAACCCCATCATTTGGGCGGATGCTCCGGATTTATCAATTACCCGAAATGGTGACGATTTTTATCTGATAAGCACCACTATGCATCTGATGCCGGGAGCTCCTGTAATGCATTCCAGAGATTTGGTACACTGGGAAATGTTGAGCTATGTTTTTGATACACTGAATGATAATTCTAAATATGACTTGCTTAACGGAACCGTTTACGGACGTGGACAGTGGGCATCGTCAATTCGTTTTCACAAAGGAAAATATTACGTTTTGTTTTCTCCTAATGATGAGCCTTTTAAATCCTATTTTTATGTTACCGACAATCCTGAAAAAGGAAACTGGAAACTCATTACGAGAACCAGACATTTTCACGATGCGTCTTTGCTTTTCGATGATGATGATCGGGTATATGTCTTTACCTCAAATAAAGTTTTTGAGCTGAGTCCCGATTTTAAAACCATTATCGGAAATCAGGACGGAACAGAAGTCTTTCAGAAAGATGAATCAGAAACCGGACTTTTGGAAGGCAACCAGATCATTAAAAAAGACGGAAAATATTATATGATGATGATTTCCTGGCCAAGAGGCGGAAAACGCCGTCAGGAAGTGTACAGAGCCGATAAAGTTACCGGACCGTACGAAAAAAAGATCGTTCTGGAAGACAACTTTCTTGGATTTTCTTATGCCGGACAAGGCGCTTTGATTGACGATAAGAATGGCAACTGGTATTCCCTGATCTTTCAGGACAGGAATGGAGTAGGAAGAGTTCCGGTTTTGCTTCCAGTGAAATGGGAAAACAACTGGCCAATTTTGGGTAATAACGGAAAAGTACCTTTCACGGGTGAAGTTCCGCTTCCGACATTTAAACCAAAAAATCATCTGGTAGAAAGTGACGAATTTTCAGGTAAAAAAATGAAAATACAATGGCAGTGGAATCATAATCCTGTCAATTCAGCATGGTCTCTATCCGAAAGAAAAGGCTTCCTACGGTTGAAAACAAGCAGAGTAGTGGATAATTTATACCTCGCTCCAAACACCTTAACGCAGAGAATGGAAGGTCCTAAATCCACTGGCATCGTTTCTTTAAATGTGAAAGGAATGAAAGACGGCGATGTTGCAGGTTTCAGTGCTTTTAACGGTGACTCCGGCATTCTGTCTGTCATAATGGAAGGTGGTAAAAAATTTATTGTTTTTTCATCCGATGCAGTCAGTTTAGATAACAAGACCAAGGCAGTTATAAGCGTTAAAAAAGAGGAGAAAAAGCGTATTCCTCTGAATTCCGATACCGTTTATTTTAGAATTGATGCCGATTTCAACCTCGGAAAAGATCTCGCAGATTTCTATTACAGTACCGATCAGAAAAACTGGACCGAAATGGAAAAAGGATACAAAATGATTTTCGATTACCGAAGATTTTTTATGGGTTCCAGGTTGGCAATCTTCAATTATGCAACCAGGAATCTGGGTGGTTTTGTAGATGTTGATTTTTTCAGAGTCAATACTATTTCAGAGTAATGATGTGGGATTATTTTTGGGGTAGCTTATCCGTCTTCCACTCCCGCTTTTTTATTCGTCGTTTCTCCTCACAAAAAGAGCTCCGTTCAAGCCGGGCTACGAGAGATTCGCTGTTTAAAAAGACATATGAGCTCCGTAGGAGCATTCTGTTAATAGAAAAAAGTTGCGTCACCAAAACAAAGCCTCGTAGAGGCGAACTGTTAATAAAAACAGACGATAAAATTTAAAAAACAAATCAAATCCATTTGAATGAATAATTTTTTTATCAAAATCAATAAGTGTAAAAATTACAAATAAAAATCATGAACAGATCCATTATATTAACAGTCACTTTCATGTTATCCGGAGTTCTTTTTTCTGCACAGACTTCCGATAAACAGGCACCACAGGGTTTTGATGTAGAAAATCCTACAATTTCTCACGGAAAAATAGATACGGTTCAATATCTCTCAAAAACGGTAGGAACGACCAGAAAAGCCCTGATTTACACTCCACCCGGATTCAAAAAAGGAAATAAATACCCTGTTCTTTATCTTCTTCACGGCATCGGCGGGGACGAAAAAGAATGGTTTAATCAGGGAAAACCAAATGTTATTCTCGACAATCTCTACGCACAGGGAAAACTGCAGCCGATGATTGTTGTTTTACCGAACGGAAGAGCAATGAAGAATGACAGAGCAACAGGAAATATTATGGCTCCGGATAAAGTAGAAGCATTTGCAACCTTCGAAAAAGATCTGCTGAATGACCTCATTCCCTTTGTAGAAAAAAAATATCCGGTTAAAAAAGACAGAGAAAACCGCGCTTTGGCAGGGCTTTCAATGGGAGGCGGACAAACCCAGAATTTCGCCTTCGGAAATATGGATAAATTTGCATGGTTGGGTGCATTTTCTTCAGCTCCCAATACAAAAGAGCCTGGTCAGCTTTTACCCAATCCGCAGGATGCCCTGAAGCTGAAACTTATTTTTATTTCCTGTGGCGATGCGGACGGACTGATGCCTTTCAGTAAAAGAACCAGCGACTATCTCAAAAAAAACAAAATCCCCCATATTTTTTACATCGAACCGGGCGGTCACGATTTTAAGGTCTGGAAAAACGATTTATATATTTTTTCACAGCTTTTATTCAAGCCTGTCGACAAATCTCAGTTTAGTAATTTTACGGTTTTAGGAACACCCGCAGCAACCAATATTAGGAATGCACAGTATCCTCAAATTCTTCCCGACGGAAGAGTGATGTTTAAAATCAAAGCTCCGGAAGCACAAAAAGTACAGATCGATTTGGGAAAAAAATATGACCTGAAAAAAGATCTCGATGGATTCTGGACAGGCACAACAGATCCTCAAAGCGGAAGTTTTCATTACTATTCCCTGCTGATTGACGGTGTTGCGGTTGCAGATCCCTCCAGCGAAACATTTTACGGAATGGGAAGATACGCCAGTGGAATCGATATTCCTTTTGAAGGAGATGATTTTTATGCTTTAAAAGACATTCCTCACGGGGACATCCGCATTAAAAATTTTTATTCCAAAGTCACCAATTCATGGAGAAGAGTCTTCATTTACACACCGCCGGGTTACGACCAGAATTCCTCCGAATCTTATCCCGCACTGTATATTTTACATGGCGGAGGCGAAGATGAAAGCGGCTGGGCAAAACAGGGCAAAGCCAATCTTATTCTGGATAATCTGATTGCAGAAGGAAAAGCAAAAAAAATGATTATCATTATGCCCGATGCCAATATCGGACAGGCAGGAATCCGAAATTTCGGCGAACGCAATCTTCAGCTTTTTGAAAGAGAACTGAAAGAATCTGTCATTCCGTTTGCAGAAACCAATTACGGAATTAAAAAAGGCAAGGAAAATCGAGCTTTGGCAGGACTTTCTATGGGTGGAATCTATACATTATATACAGGAATTCAGAATTCCGAGATGTTCTCAGGTTTAGGCGTTTTCAGTTCAGGATATATGCTGCCTGCGCTTCAGGACGTTGCCGACAAGCAGTATAAATTTTTAACGGAAAATAAATCTGCCTTTTCATCCAATATCAGAAATTTTTGGATTTCAATGGGTGGAAAAGACGATATCGCCTATGAAAACGGTCAGAAAATGCTGAAAGAACTGGATAAAATCGGAATTAAATATTCTTATACAGATTATCCTGGAGGTCATACATGGCCGGTTTGGAGAAACAGTCTCTGTGAGTTTGCGCAAGGGCTTTTTAAAGAGTAAAATCGTATCCAAAGTCAATTAAAAATGAAAAAAATAATGTTAAATATCTGTCTGATAGGCTTTTCAGGAATATTATATTCGCAGAATCCTATTATTCAGACCAACTATACCGCCGATCCGGCTCCGATGGTGTACAATGACAGGCTTTATGTTTACACTACCCATGATGAAGATGATTCTACATGGTTCACGATGAACGACTGGAGAGTTTATTCCACCAACGATATGGTGAACTGGACCGACCACGGAACAATCCTTTCCTACAGCGACTTCGACTGGGCAAAACGTGATGCGTGGGCGGCACAGTGCGTGGAAAGAAACGGTAAATTTTTTATATACGTTCCGATGTGGTCTAAAACCAATAATAAAGGAGCGATTGGTGTTGCGGTGGGAGACAGTCCGTTCGGGCCGTTTCATGATCCGCTTGGAAAACCTCTTGTGCAAAGCGAATGGGGCGACATCGATCCGACGGTTTTTATTGATGACGACGGACGGGCGCATATGTACTGGGGAAATCCGAAACTCAAATATGTAAAACTGAATCAGGACATGATTTCTTACTCCGGCGAGATTGTTGAAGTTCCCATGACAGAAGAATCTTTCGGGAAAAGAGACGGAAAAGAAAATCCTGAAAGACCGACAAAATATGAGGAAGGACCTTGGTTATATAAAAGAAAAGATCTGTATTATCTCTTCTGGCCGGGCGGTCCGCTTCCTGAATTCATAGGCTACTCCACAAGCAAAAGCCCAAAAGGTCCATGGAAATACGGCGGAATTGTAATGCCAACCGAAGGGAAATCGTTTACCAATCATCCCGGAATTGTTGATTTCAGAGGAAAAACCTATTTTTTTTATCACAACGGCGCTTTGCCGGGAGGAAGCGGATTTACAAGATCCGTAAGTGTGGAAGAACTCAGTTTTAATAAAGACGGCTCGGTTGTACCCATCAAAATGACGAGTGGAATAACCAAAGCCATTGCAGCCATTAATCCTTACTCATTTAATCAGGCGGAAACAATTGCATGGTCAGAAAATGTGAAATCTTATCAGAACAAAGCAGCAGGCGTTTTTATCAAAGCAAAAAAAAGCGGCGCTTACACCAGTGTGAAAAATGTGGATTTTGGCAGAAAAGGAGCCGCTACATTTTCAGCAAGAGTGGGAACAACACACAGCAGTGACGTGATAATGGATGTTCGTCTGGACGGTATTAACGGACTATTGGTTGCCACGGTAAAAGTCCCTTTAACCGGCGGAGACGACCGTTGGGAAACCGTGAAAACAGAACTGAAGGAAAAAATTACCGGCGTTCACGATGTGTATTTTGTATTTAATGGAAAAGCACCTAAAGATATTATGTTTTTCGATTATTGGACTTTTCTTGAAAATAACTGATTATGATTAAAATATCCTACCTCTCCATATTGTTGTTGTTCCTCACCGGAATTTCAGGTTTTGCACAGGTCGCAGAAATCTCAAGCCCCGACGGAAAATTAAAATTAAATGTCTTTGCTGAAAACGGAAAAGCTCTTTACAATCTTAGTTTTGAGGGAAAAATAATGTTGGAAAAATCTCCTTTAGGTCTGATTACCAATGAATCTGATTTTTCTGAAAATTTGAAATTCGTTGATAGTAAAAAAGATAAGGTTTCTAAAAAATATACCAACGAGAAAATCAAGAAATCACAAGTCAGTTATACAGCAAATACTTTGACAGTCAATTTTACCAATGCAGACAATTTCACGATGGGAATCGAATTTCAGGTGAGCAATAACAATCTGGCTTTCAGATATGAAATTCAGTCGATGAAAGACCATTTAAGTGCGGTCGTACAGTCAGAAACTACAGGCTACAGATTCCCGGCTCAAACCACAACTTTCCTTTCTCCGATGATGAAGCCGATGACAGGTTTTGCCAGAACGGCACCAAGCTACGAAAGTGGATATAAAGCTGATGCAGAATTAGGAACAAAAGCCGATTATGGTTATGTTTTTCCGGGATTGTTTCATGTCGGAAACGATGGATGGATTTTATTGTCTGAAACTGGTGTAAACAGTCTCTACTGCGCTTCTCATTTGGATACAAACCCGGAAAAAAATCTTTATCAGGTTGCTTACCCGAATAAAGCTGAAAACAATGGATTTGGAAGTACAGGAGCATCCATTTCACTTCCGGGAAAAACGCCATGGAGAACCATCACCATTGGCGATTCTTTAAAACCGATTGTAGAAACCACGATTCCTTTTGACGTTGTGGAGCCAATGTATGAACCCTCACAGAAATATACCTTCGGAAAATCAACCTGGAGCTGGATTTTATGGCAGGACAACAGTATGAATTACGAAGATCAAAGCCTTTTTATCAATTTAGCATCAGAAATGGGGTATGAATACATTCTGATTGATGCACTTTGGGACAAAAACATTGGCAGAGAAAGAATGAAAGACCTCATTCAATATGCCAGATCCAAAAATGTAGGTGTATTGCTTTGGTACAATTCCAACGGTGCTTCCAATGATGCGCCGATGGGACCGAGAAACAAAATGAGTTCCTCCATAGAACGCAAAAAAGAAATGAAATGGCTGAAAGAAGCAGGAGTACAAGGGCTGAAAGTCGATTTTTTCGGTGGTGATAAACAGGAAACAATACGTCTGTATGAAGACATCCTTTCCGATGCCAATGATTTTGGGTTAAAAATTATTTTTCACGGAGCAACATTACCGAGAGGCTGGGAAGTAATGTATCCGAATTATGCAGGAAGTGAGGCAGTTTTAGCGTCCGAAATGCTCTATTTTTCCGAAGATATCCGCAAACAGGAAGCTTTTTTCGCCTCGCTGCATCCCTTCATCAGAAATACCGTCGGAAGTATGGAGTTTGGCGGGACTTTTCTCAATAAATATTTAACGAAATCCAACAAAGACAAGAATAAAAGATACACAACAGACAGTTTTCAGTTGGCAACGGCGGTTCTGTTTCAGAATCCGGTTCAGATGTTTGGGATAACACCGAACAATCTGAACGATGCCCCAAAATTTCAGCTTGATTTTATGAAGAAGATCCCGACACTTTGGGATGAAACCGTTTTTATAGACGGTTATCCCGGAAAATATTCCGTGATCGCAAGAAGACATCAGAATCAATGGTATGTTGCCGGAATTAATGCAGAAAAAACGGTAAAAAAATTGAAAATCAGTCTTCCGATGTTCGCCGGAAAAACGGTAAAATTCATTAATGACAATGCTCAGGGAAATTCATCAGAAAAAGAAATAAAAGTGAGTAAAAAAGGTGATTTCACTGTAGAAATTCTGCCAAACGGAGGATTTGTTTTGAGAAATTAATTGGTTTTGGGCAGCTTTTTCCGCCTTCCACTCCCGCTTTTTTGCCTCCGCTTTGCTGCGGCAAAAAGAGCTCCGTTCAAGTCGGGCTGCGGAAGATTCGCTGCACTCAAAGAATCCGAAGGATTCAATATCAATAACCATAGGTACAAATCTATGGAAAGAGATATGGATAAATCCGAACCCTGAAAGGGTTCAATTTGATAAGCCATTCAAATTTTATTTAAATAGAAAATAAAAGATTATGAATCAGATAAAAATGTTTTTTCTCGTCATGGTATTCGGATGCTGTTTACAACTCAATGCAACAGAACCGTTCATCAGCAAAGAAAAAAATTCGGAAACAATTGTATTAAAAGAAAGATCAGTCCCTCTTTCGATTCTTTTCACCTCCGGAATGGATAATGGAATTTTAAGAGCAGTTAAAAATCTGCAGTCCGATTTTCTTAAGGTAACGGGAAGTGAACCCAATATATTGAATCAGGTTTCGGAAATGAATTCTCCTTTAATCATCATCGGAACAGTAGGAACAAAATCGGTAGTTGATGATCTCATTAAACAGAAAAAAATCGACGGAAAATCTTTAACCGGAAAAAATGAAAAATACATCATTCAGAATGTAAGCCATCCATTTCCCGGCCTTTCTGAAGCAATCGTCATTGCCGGAAGCGACAAAAGAGGAACCATTTACGGCATTTATGAAATGTCTCAGCAAATCGGGGTTTCGCCATGGTATTACTGGGCAGATGTTCCGGTTGAGAAAAAGGAAAACTTATATTTTAAAAAAGGAATGTATACAGACGGAGAACCTGCAGTAGAATACCGAGGAATTTTTCTGAATGACGAAGAACCTTCGTTGGGAGGATGGGCGAGAACAACTTTTGGAGGAATCAATTCTAAATTTTACGAGAAAGTTTTTGAGCTGATTTTAAGGCTGAAAGGCAATTACATCTGGCCAGCCATGTGGGGAAAAGCTTTCTATGACGATGATCCTTTGAACGGACCTTTAGCCGATGAAATGGGAATTATTATGGGAACTTCACACCACGAACCGATGGCTCAGGCTCAGACCGATTGGCATCGGTACATTAAGAAGAATAATTTACCGAATGTCTGGGATTATTCCAAAAATGAAAAAGTTTTGCAGGAATTCTGGAAATTGGGGCTTGAAAGAAGCAAAAACTGGGAAAAATTAGTCACAGTGGGAATGCGCGGCGACGGTGATGAAGCGATGGGAGAGGGAACGAACATCTCCCTTCTGGAAAAAGTAGTGAAAGACCAGCGAAGAATCATTGCTGAGGTGACCGGTAAAAAAGCAGAAAAAACACCTCAGGTTTGGGCTTTGTACAAAGAAGTTCAGGAGTATTACGACAAAGGAATGCGAGTTCCGGATGATGTAATTTTATTATTCTGTGATGATAACTGGGGAAATGTGAGAAAACTTCCGGATCTTTCAAAACCTTTGCACAAAGGCGGTTACGGAATGTACTACCACTTCGATTATGTGGGCGGACCGAGAAATTCAAAATGGATCAATATCAATCCAATTCAGAGGATTTGGGAACAGATGAATCTTTCCTACGAACATAAAGTGGATAAAGTTTGGGTGGTAAATGTCGGAGATTTGAAGCCAATGGAATTTCCTATCAGTTTTTTCCTTGAAATGGCATGGAATCCGAAGCAGTTCAATTCAAAAAATCTTTTAAAATATACCGAAAAATGGGCAGCACAGCAGTTTGGTGAAAAACACGCCGGAGAAATTGCGGGAATGATTAATCTGTATGCAAAATACAACCGTCGCGTTACACCGGAAACACTGGACAGCAAAACATACAGTCTGGAAAACTACCATGAATTCGAAACTGTTTTAAATGATTACAGAGCATTGGCTGTTGATGCATTGCGCCTGAAAGAGCAGATCCCTGCAGAATATCATGATGCCTATTATCAGTTAGTTCTTTATCCTATCGATGCATGCAGCAATTTGTATGAAATGTATTATGCCGTTGCAAAAAACAAGGAATTGGCTGCCAGATACGATTTAAAAGCAAATTATTTTGCGGACAAGGTAAAAGAATGCTTTGAGAGAAATGCATATCTGGATCATAAATACAACAATGAAATTGCCGGCGGGAAATGGAAACACATGATGGATCAGATGAGAATAGGATACAAAACCTGGGCAGACGGAAAAGAAAATATAATGCCTGAAGTAACCTATGTATATGATGATAACGCTTCCAAAGAAAAAATATTTCAGGAGAAAAACAGCTATATTTCGATAGAAGCGGAAAATTTTGCGAGAACCAGCCATTCAGACCGAATTCATTGGGAAGTGATTCCGGATTTTGGTAAAACTAAATCCGGCGTGACTACCTTTCCACAGAATGCCTATCCAAAAGCGGATGAAAATATTTATCTGGAATATGATATGAATTTTGAATCCAAAGGCGAATTCGAAGTCCAGTTGTTATTGGCGCCGACTTTGAATTTTAATCACAACAAAGGACTGCGTTATGAAATTTCTTTTGATAATCAAACGCCGCAGATAGTTAATTTCAATGGTCATTACAGAGGCGAATTGGGAAGATGGCAATCCGAACATATCATAAAGTCCGCAACGAAACACCAGATTTCCCAACCCGGAAAATATACGCTGCGATTCCGTGTTTTGGAGCCTGGGATCGTTCTGGAAAAAATACTGATCAATACGGGAGGTTTACAGCCTTCTTATCTGGGTGCACCCGAAAGTGAAATTCTTCACTGAAAATCAGCAAATAGTAACAACAATCAATGCTTTGCTTATGAAACATTAATCCAATTTGTCATTCTCTTTTTTTAAATATTGTTTTCAGCAAATACAGGACAAGGAAAACAGCAGAGGCTTTGTAACAAAACTTTATTTAAACCCGCTGCCTGATACAGTTCAGGGAATTTTCTTGATGGTTTTTCAATAATAAACCGTCTTGAAGGGGATTGTATATTCCATACTTTACTGAAAAATGATCAAAATTAAAACTAAAACATTATGAAAAAACGTTTAAACTTTTTAGCAATTCAATCTATTTTTCTGCTTGTTAGCTGTTTTTTTTACGGACAGCTTACCACCGTTAAAATCGATAAAAATACCTCGTACCAGAAAATAAAAGGATTCGGAGGATTTGTCTGCAGTCCGCAATTCGCTTATAATCATATGACGACTTCCGAAATTCAGACGCTTTGGGGAACAGGAAGTGAAGGAGGCTATAATATCATGAGGCTGTATATTCCGGAAGACAGCAGCAACTGGAGTGCTGTATTACCAACGGCACAATTAGCAAAATCAATGGGGCTTACTATTTTCGCAAGTCCGTGGACAATGCCCGCAGCCTGGAAAACCAATAACCATGTGAATGCTGTTTATACAGATGCCAACGGAGTCCAGCAGATCGGATATTTGAAACCTGAAAATTATCAGGATTATGCATTGTATCTCAACAGTTTCGTTACCTATTTACAAACAAATGGAGTGGATCTGGATTATATCTCCATTCAGAATGAACCGGACGAAATGGCTCAATATCAGGGATGTATCTGGACTCCGACTCAGATAGCGACTTTTGTAAAAGATTACGGACATCTTATCAACTGCAAAGTGATTGCACCGGAAAGTGTAGGTTTTACCGATAACTTTGCCAATGCCATGCTGAATACTGCTACTATGGCTAATTTCGAAGTTTATGGAGGACACCAGTACGGATTAATGCAGTCGGCTTACAAACAGTTCCAGAATTATAATAAAGAAATCTGGCAGACAGAGTATCTGATTAATTGGAACTCCGGCAGCCAGACTCCGCGTGATTTTAGCTGGAATCTTGATGCTTTTAACTTTGCTTCAAGCATCAATAATTCCATGCTCGGTAATATCAATGCGTGGATTCATTATGCTTCAAAAAGATATTACGGGTTAATGGGCGACGGAACTTACGGAACACCAACAGGAGTAATGTCTAAAAGAGGCTATATTCTGTCCCATTATGCAAAATATGTAACGGGAAAAACAAGAATTGATGCCAAATGGGACGATAAAACCGGAACTTTACAAGGATCTTCCTATATTTCCGCAGATGGTAACCAGATTGTTTTAATGGTGATTAATTCTTCTGCCAATACTTATAATCTGAAGGTTGATCTGCCATTCTATACCACATCGGGAACAAAAGTACTCACAAATGCTTCTTCCAATATGGTGACCACGCCGATTTCATTCAGTACACCCACTTTCCGTCCCGGAGCGGATATCGCTCCATCCAGCGTCATGACTTTCGTATTCAATAAAAGTGGCGACAGACCGGTTTCTCTGATGACAGGCGGAAATGTTCATTACAATAAAATTGAAACACAAACAACCACCAATTCCGCTTTCGGAACTGCTTTTAACATCAGTAATACAACGGTAACATTTTCCAATCCAAGTCCTTTGATCAGTAATAATATGACTGCTTCAAACGGTTATCTTCAGTTGAATGACAGATTTAACAAACTAATTTTACACGTTAACAGCTACACCACAGCCGGACAAAGCTATTCAGATAATACGGCTCTGTATTATATCAACAGTCAGGGTATTGCAAAATCTTTCAACTACGGAAGGATCAATTTTCCGGCAGGAGGAAATTTTGATATTACCCTTGATATTTCGAGACAGGTGCTTACCGACGGATGCAAAGGAATTTTAGGACTTAGAAATTCTAACTACAGTTCCGTTCTTACCTTAAATTTAGGAGATGTTTATTTTAATGTAGGCAACGAAATTGCTTCAAAATTTGGCGGAACCTATTCAGACAGTGACAGTAACCTTATGGATGCACTCGAAAATGGCTACTTTACCTCGCTGGATTTCAGGACGACTGCGGGAATTACCCCTTCAAATAACTGGCAGCCTGTAAGTGTAAATTCAAACAACATATTTTATGTGAATTCCGGTGTAAATTCAACGTCAAACAATGTTATTTCCGGAATGGCATGTTCCAATCTTGTCCTTTCAGATTTGGACAAAGATTTTCAGGTTCCGTTTAATTTCAGCACGACATCAGCTTCTTACAGCAGAACTTTTAACGGGTATGAGACTTTATTGTTACCTTTTGAAGCCAATATTCCTTCAGGAGTATCGGTATATCTTATGTCACCGGGCGCAACAGCAGTTTCGGGAACCCAGATTTCTGGTGGAACAATTCCTGCTAATACTCCGGTACTTGTGAATGCGACAGGAAACTATACTTTTACAGGTACAGGGAACGTTTCTACGCCGAAAGCCATTACGGTAAATCAGATGAACGGAGTCTATCACACCATAAAAGTTCCGGCTAACAGTTATGTTCTGAAAACAGAAAGCGGAGTAACAGGCTTTTATAAAGTTGTTGCAGGAAACGAACCGATGATTAATCCTTTCAGAGCATACCTCACGGAAGAAAATGTATATTCCGCAAATATGATCCCTCTCAATTTTTCTGTATTGGCTGCACAGGAAAACAGTCTGCAGAAAGATGCTATAAAGCTTTATCCTAATCCTGCAAAAACGGAAATTTTTGTTGAATTAAAAACTCAGGATGCAACGGCTAAAATTTATGATGCAAGAGGAGGCTTGGTGAAATCGGGATTGAAAATGACAGCAGGGAAAAACCGTATCGGAATCAGCGACCTTTCTGCAGGAACCTACTTTATTGAAATTTCATCACCAAACAAAAAAATATCATCACAGAAATTTATTAAACAATAATCTGTATATCAGTTAATTCATCAAAGCCATCATCAGTCTGATATTTTGATGGCTTTGTTTTATTCAATAAAAATCATTACTCGAAAATAATAAGTGTTATTTATACATTTATATAATATAGAATCTTATATTTGTTTTTGTTACAGAATTAGCTGAATGTACCCTGTAATAATTAAAGATTTTTAACCATAAAATATTTTGTTGTAATAAAAATGAAAAAAATTCTGTTAAATATATCAATCTTTATTTGTGCAGTATCCTCCGCACAGAATTTTAAATATCCTTTCCAGAATCCCGGTCTTCCCGTAGAACAGAGGATCGAAAACCTTCTCGGATTATTAACAGTTGATGAAAAAATCGGAATGATGATGGATAATTCAAAAGCCGTTCCCAGATTGGATATTCCCGGTTACGGATGGTGGAATGAGGCGCTTCACGGTGTTGCAAGAGCAGGAACTGCAACGGTTTTTCCTCAGGCAATCGGAATGGCTGCAGCGTGGGATGTTCCGGAACATTTTAAAACTTTTGAAATGATTTCAGACGAAGCAAGGGCAAAATACAACAGATCTTTTGATGAGTCTCAAAAAACCGGACGTTATGAAGGTTTGACGTTCTGGACCCCGAATATTAATATTTTCCGCGATCCGAGATGGGGAAGAGGTCAGGAAACCTATGGTGAAGATCCTTATTTAACTTCTGTTTTGGGCGTTGCGGCTGTGAAAGGTTTGCAGGGAAATGATCCGAAATATTTTAAAACGCATGCCTGCGCAAAACACTTCGCCGTTCACAGCGGTCCCGAATGGAACAGGCACTCTTACAACGCAGAAGTTTTTAAAAGAGATTTGTATGAAACTTATCTTCCGGCTTTCAAAGCTTTGGTTTTAGAAGGAAATGTAAGGGAAGTGATGTGTGCTTACAATGCGTTTGATGGACAGCCTTGCTGTGCGAACAATACTTTATTGACAGAAATTCTCCGCGGAAAATGGAACTACGACGGAATGGTCGTTTCCGATTGTTGGGCTTTGGCAGATTTTTACCAGAAACAATACCACGGAACACATCCCGATGAGAAAAGTACCGCTGCAGATGCGCTGAAACACTCCACAGATTTAGAATGTGGTGATACCTACAATAATTTAAACAAATCTTTAGCAAGTGGTTTAATCACAGAAAAAGATCTGGATGTTTCTATGCGCAGAATTCTGAAAGGCTGGTTTGAATTGGGAATGCTTGATCCAAAATCTTCGGTTCACTGGAACTCCATTCCATATTCCGTTGTGGATTCTGAAGAGCATAAAAAACAGGCTTTAAAAATGGCTCAGAAATCAATTGTATTGATGAAAAATGAGAAGAATGTTTTGCCCTTGAATAAAAACATCAAAAAAATCGCAGTCATTGGTCCCAATGCAGATGACGAACTGATGCAGTTGGGAAATTACAACGGAACACCTTCATCCATTGTAACAATTTTAGATGGAATTAAAACCAAATTTCCTAATGCTGAAATTATTTATGAAAAAGGAACCGAAGTTGCCGATCCATCTTCCAGAACTTCGCTTTACCAAAACTTTTTAAGCCAGAAAAATGGCGAAAAAGGAATGAAAGTAGCGTTTTTCAACAACAATGAATTCAAAGGAACTCCGGCTAATATTTCAGTCAATAAAAGCGGAATCAATTATAACAGTTTCGGCGGAACCCAGCTTGCTCCCAATGTGGGAAGGGAAAATACATCGGCGATTATTTCCGGCATTTTCAAAAGTTCTTACACCGGCGATGTCATTCTTTCACCTTCAACATCCGATGTTTATACACTTTTTGTTGACGGAAAAGAAATCGCCACAAGAAAAGGTCCTGATGCAAGACATCCTTCAGAATTTCCTGTGAAAATGGAAAAAGGAAAAGAATATAACATTGAATTAAGACACACTCAAAAAGGAAAATATGTAAGCATCACTTTCGATGTATACAGAAAAGATCCGGTCAATTTTGCTGCCGTTAGAGAAAAGGTGAAAGAAGCTGAGGTCATTATTTTTGCAGGCGGACTTTCGCCAAGTCTGGAAGGTGAAGAAATGATGGTGAATGCAGAAGGCTTCAAAGGTGGTGATAAAACGTCCATTGATTTACCGAAAGTTCAGCGTGATTTATTAGCTGAATTGCACAAGACGGGCAAACCTGTTGTTTTTGTCCTTTGTACGGGGAGCTCACTCGGCTTGGAGCAGGATGAAAAAAATTATGATGCTTTAATGAACGCATGGTATGGCGGACAATCGGGAGGAACGGCGGTTGCGGATGTTCTTGCGGGAGATTACAATCCGTCCGGAAGATTGCCGGTTACATTCTACAAAAATCTGGAACAGCTCGATAATAATCTTTCTAAAACAGCTAAACATCAAGGTTTTGAAAACTACGATATGCAGGGAAGAACCTACCGTTATATGACCGAAAAACCCTTGTATGCTTTTGGACATGGGTTGAGTTATTCAAAATTTAATTATGGTGATGCTATATTGAGTAAGAATACGATTACTGCAACTGAAAATCTGATGATTACCATTCCTGTTAAAAATACTTCAAAACGTGACGGTGAAGAGGTTGTTGAGGTATATGTAAAAAGAAATAACGATGTTTTAGCTCCTGTAAAGACTTTGAGAGCGTTCGAAAGAGTGTTCATCAAAGCAGGTGAAACCAAAAATGTTCAGCTTATGATTTCTAATGATTCTTTCAAATTTTATGATGAAAAAGCAGATGATTTAGCTCCAAAAGCTGGAGATTACACCATTTTCTATGGCGGAACTTCTGAGGAATCCGGGTTAAAAAGTATTCAAATGAAAGTTAATTAATCAGCTATAAGAACCGCGAAACCTTATAGGTTTTTAAAATCTATAAGGTTTATCAGTAAAAAATTCAATTTTTCAAGTCAAAAAATGAAAGCGAAAATCAAAATATTCACAGCGGCTATTTCACTAAGTACAGCGTTTTTTTCAGCACAGAACGGAAATATCAAAAAGCACTTCCTCGATTTAGACGGAACGTCCACCAACATCAAAATCCAGCCCACGATGTACGGAATTTTCTTCGAAGACATTAACTTTGCAGCAGACGGCGGATTGTACGCAGAACTCATCAAAAACCGCAGTTTCGAATTTGATGAACCTTTAACCGGCTGGAAACAACCCAATACAAAAACATTGTCTCCCAATTTAGATTCCGGCTTTCTGACGATTATAACTGATAAGTCTAAAACCAATAAAAACTACGCAAGAATAACGGTTTTGAATGATAAAAACTATTCACTGGAAAACGAAGGTTTCCGGGGAATCGGACTTCATCAGGGTGAAAAATATGATTTTAGTTTCAATCTGGAAAATGTGTCAGGAAATATTTCTGCCGTCAATACAAAAATTATTGATGAAAACGGAATGGTGATTTCTTCTGCCTCTTCGATAATCAAAGGAGGAGGATGGCAAAAATACAGCACCGTTTTTATACCTTCTAAAACCATTGAAAAGGCTAAGCTTCAAATCACTTTCACAGGAAAAGGGGTGGTGAATATGGATATGATTTCACTTTTTCCGCAAGAAACATGGAAAGGAAGAAAAGGCGGTTTACGAAAGGATTTAGTTCAGAAATTATATGATTTACAACCCGGTTTTTTACGGTTTCCCGGCGGATGTATTGTTGAAGGAAGAACCTTGGCAGAAAGGTACCAGTGGAAAAAGACGATTGGCAGGGTAGAAGACAGGGAAAACCTTATCAATAAATGGAATAATGGATTTCCGCACCGTCTTACTCCGGATTACTGGCAGTCTTTCGGTCTTGGCTTTTTTGAATATTTCCAGCTGGCGGAAGATTTGGGTGCAGAACCGCTTCCGATTCTGAGTTGCGGAATGGCATGCCAGTTCAACACAGCCGAACTCGTAAAAGTGGAAGATTTAGATCCTTATGTTCAGGATGCCTTGGATTTAATTGAATTCGCCAACGGAGATTCCTCTACAAAATGGGGAAAAATCAGAACTGAAGTGGGACATCCGAAACCTTTTAACATGAAATTCATCGGCGTTGGAAACGAACAGTGGGGAGCAGATTATATCGAGCGTTACAAAGTTTTTGAAAAAGCAATTCACACCAAATATCCTGATATTAAAATTATTTCGGGAAGCGGCCCTTCTCCCGATGGCGAATTTTTCGATTACGGCTGGAAAGAACTTAAAAAACTGAATGCGCAGGTTGTGGATGAACATTATTATAATTCTCCGGAATGGTTTATGAAAAACGCTGGAAGATATGATAAATACGGTCGTTCAGGACCTAAAGTTTTTGCGGGGGAATACGCCGCACAATCGGTGGGTGTTGTAAAGCCCGACAATAAAAACAACTGGCTGACCGCACTTTCGGAAGCCGCTTTTATGACAGGGCTGGAACGCAATGCAGATGTTGTAACCATGACTTCTTACGCACCGCTTTTCGCCCATGCAGACGGTTGGCAATGGACACCGGATTTGATTTGGTTTAATAATTTAAAATCTTATGCAACTCCCAATTATTATGTTCAGAAATTATTTTCGAACAACAAAGGAACAGATTTAATTAAGATCACTGAAAACGGAAAGTCGTTAAAAGGCGAAAACAATCTTTATGCATCCGCCGTACATGACATTGAAAAAAATGAAACAATCATTAAAATTGTTAATACGGATGATGAAAAAATGTCAGTTGAAATCAATCCCAAAAACATTAAACATGCCAGTAAACTCACCAAAATCTTACTGACTTCATCAGGACTTTCCGATGAAAATAACTTCCAATCGGAGATCATCACACCCAAAGAAGAAACGCAGACCATTAAAAAGGGAAAAATTTCTGCGGAAATTCCGGCAAATTCTGTCGTTATTTTAAAGCTTAAATAGCTCTAAAGCCTCATTAATAAAAGAAAACTTAAAATTAAGTGTAAATATTACATTTATTTAAAATAGAATCTTATATTTGTTTTATCTCTTCAACAGAAAACCGGAGAATTCTTTAAGGTAAATGAAATCCTAACGGAAAATCTTTGCATAATGTAATCCATTACAACTGTTATTTTAAAAAGGAGCCAAAACAATAATCAAATAAATCACTTTCGTTAATGAAAAAGTATGTTATCGGTTTAGATTATGGAACAGATTCCGTTCGTGCCGTTTTGATTGATACGGAAAATGGTGCCGAACTGGCAACCTCCGTAAGCTATTACCAAAGATGGAAAAAAGGACAGTTCTGCAGACCGGAAGAAAATCAGTTCCGTCAGCATCCGCTGGATCACATCGAAGGAATGGAAAAAACCGTTTCCGATGTCGTGAAAGAAAGTGGAGTTGCGCCCGAAAATATCGTTAGTATTTGTATTGATACTACGGGTTCTTCACCCCTTCCTGTAAATAAAGATGGAATTGCTTTATCCCTTTTACCCGAATTTTCAGAAAATCCGAATGCAATGATGGTGCTTTGGAAAGACCATACTTCCATCCGGGAAGCAGAAGAAATCAATGATCTGGCAAAAAACTGGGGTGGTGAAGATTATACAAAATTTGAAGGCGGAATTTATTCCTCAGAATGGTTTTGGGCAAAAATCCTCCACATCAGCAGAGAAGATGAAGCCGTAAAAAATGCAGCATACAGCTGGATGGAACATTGTGATTACCTCACATTTTTACTTTCTGACCATAAGGATCTGGCGACATTCAAAAGAAGCCGCTGTGCGGCCGGACACAAAGCAATGTGGCACGAGTCGTGGAACGGACTTCCTTCCAAAGAATTTCTTAATCAATTGGATTCATCTTTAGCAGAACTTCGCGACAGATTATATGATAAAACCTATACTTCCGATGAAGTTGCCGGAAATCTGAACGAAGAATGGGCGGCAAAATTGGGATTAACGACTAAAACTGTAATTGCTGTCGGCACTTTCGACGCGCATTCCGGTGCAATCGGTGCAAAAGTTGAGGAGAACACATTAATCAGGATTATGGGAACATCCACCTGCGATATTATGGTGGCTCCAAACGAAATTATCGGCGATAGAACGGTTAAAGGAATCTGCGGACAGGTCGATGGTTCCGTCATTCCGGGACTAATGGGGCTGGAAGCGGGACAATCTGCATTCGGAGATGTTTTGGCGTGGTATAAAAATCTTCTTACAGAACCCACAATCAATATTCTGATGAACTCCGATGCAATTGACGATGACCAAAAACAGTTGCTGAAAGAAGAAATAGAAAACAGTATGATCCGACATCTCACTCTCGAAGCGGAAAAAATTCCACTGTCGGAAACCGTTCCAATAGCATTGGATTGGATTAACGGACGAAGAACGCCCGATGCCAATCAGGAACTGAAAATGGCAATCAGTAGTCTTTCGTTGGGAACAAAAGCACCACATATTTTCAAAGCACTGGTTAATGCGATCTGTTTCGGAGCAAGAAAAATCGTTGACCGCTTTGAAGATGAAGGCATTAAAATCCATAAAGTCATAGGAATTGGCGGCGTTGCCAGAAAATCACCATTCATCATGCAGACCTTGGCAAATGTCCTGAATATGCCCATCGTTGTGGCAGCATCAGATCAGGCTCCGGCTTTAGGGGCAGCCATTTATGCCGCTGTTGCCGCAGGAATTTATCCTAACGTTCAGGAAGCAAGCCAAAAAATGGGCTCTGATTTCGAAGCTGAATACTTCCCACAGAAAGAACATGTAGAACAATACGAAGAATTGATGCAGCACTATCAGATTTTAGCAGATTTCACCGAAAATAATATCAAATCTAAGAAAAAGTTGACGGTTGACAGTTTATAGTGATTAATTAGGTTAAAACAGCTCCGTTAGGAGCGTCCTGTTAATAGCAAATAATGTAAATATTATCATCACAAAAAGAGCCTCGTAGAGGCGATCTGTTAAATATTTACATTAATTAAAGAACGATCCACAATCAACCAAAAACCATCAACTAAAATAATTATGGCAGCTTTATCCGCCCTCCGTTCCCGCTTTTTTGTTCCGCTTCGCTGCACAAAAAGAGCTCCACTCAGGTCGGGCTGCGATTGATTCGTATGATAAAACCCGAGGGGTTAAATATCGATAGCCGTAGGTGAAACCTA
This sequence comes from Chryseobacterium sp. ZHDP1, assembly GCF_018603435.1. GTDB lineage: Bacteria > Bacteroidota > Bacteroidia > Flavobacteriales > Weeksellaceae > Chryseobacterium > Chryseobacterium indicum. The sequence goes on from NZ_CP075682.1 coordinate 214,328, forward strand.
TGCATTTGAAAAAAATATATAAATAAAAATGAGCATCTATAAAGAATTAAAACGAGAATGTTACGAAGCCAATATGCAGCTCGATGCCTTAAAACTGGTTGTCTACACATTCGGAAACGTAAGCGCCGTTGACCGCGAAAAAGGAATTTTTGCAATCAAACCAAGCGGCGTTCCTTACGAACTTTTAAAACCTAAAGATATGGTGATTTTAGATTATGATGCCAATGTCGTTGAAGGAAATTTAAGACCATCTTCTGATACCAAAACCCACGCTTATCTCTACAAAAACTGGGAAAACATTGGTGGAATCTCGCATACGCACGCCATCTATTCTGTAGCTTGGGCACAGGCTCAGTTGGACATCCCGATTTTCGGGACAACGCACGCAGACCATCTTACAACGGATGTTCCTTGTGCGCCACCAATGCATGACGATTTAATAGAAGGCAACTACGAATACAATACCGGAATCCAGATTCTGGATTGTTTTAGAGAAAAAAAACTGTCTTATGAAGAAGTAGAAATGGTGCTCATCGGAAATCATGGACCGTTTACCTGGGGTAAAAATGCTGAAAAGGCTGTTTACAACAGCAAAATTTTGGAAACCATCGCCGAAATGGCTTATCTCACCAGACAAATCAATCCGAATGCAGCCTGTTTAAAAGATTCACTCATCAAAAAACATTACGAACGTAAACATGGTAAAAATGCTTACTACGGGCAATAACTGGAGGTTTGTGTAATATCTGCCATAAACCTTATAGGTTTTTAAAACCTATAAGGTTTGATGAAAAACATCAAAATCCGGAGGATTCAATATTAATAGCCTTAGGTAAAACCTATGAAATAAATAAAATCAATATCAATTATAAATCATCATTTATCAATCATCAAATATGTTAACACCTCTCAATACCAAAGAAATCTGGTTCATCACCGGAAGCCAGCATCTATACGGCTCTGAAACATTAGCACAGGTAGCGGAACATTCGGCGAAGATTGTGGAAGCCTTCAATGCTTCGTCACAAATTCCTGTGAAAGTGGTTTTAAAGCCAACCGTAAAAACCACGGAAGAAATTTTCGAGACATTAACTGCTGCCAATTTTTCAAAAAACTGCATCGGAATCGTAACGTGGATGCATACATTTTCCCCTGCAAAAATGTGGATTCGTGGTCTTACTGCCTTGCAAAAGCCGATGCTGCATCTTCATACGCAATTCAATCAGGATATTCCGTGGTCTACGATGGATATGGATTTTATGAATCTTAATCAGGCAGCACATGGCGACAGGGAATTTGGATTCATGGTAAGCCGTCTCCGCAAAAACAGGAAAGTGGTGGTTGGACATTGGGCAGAGGAAAGAGTTCAGAAACAAATCGGAGAATGGAGTAGAGTTGCTGCTGGCTGGGACGATTGGCAGGGCGCAAAATTTGCCCGTTTTGGAGACAATATGAGATATGTTGCCGTGACAGACGGTGATAAAGTGGAAGCGGAAACCAAGTTTGGATTTTCCGTAAACACTTGGGGAATCGGAGATTTGGTAAGCGTTGTCAATTCAATTGGCGAAGGCGAAATCAAATCGTTGATGGAAGAATATGAATCTTCATATAAAATGGCAGAATCCCTTCTCTCAGGAGGAGCGAACAGAAAATCCCTCGAAGCTGCTGCCAGAATTGAGCTAGGTTTGGAAAAATTCCTGAAAGACGGAAATTTCAAAGGATTCTCGGATACTTTCGAAGATCTTCACGGATTGGAACAGCTTCCGGGAATTGCCGTTCAGAGATTAATGGAAAAAGGTTACGGATTCGCCGGAGAAGGCGACTGGAAAACTGCCGCTTTGGTTCGTGCGATGAAAACAATGGGGCAGGGTTTAGAAGGCGGAAATGCTTTTATGGAAGATTATACCTACCATTTAAATCCTTCCAGTCCATCGGTTCTGGGTTCTCATATGCTGGAAGTGGATCCTGTTTTGGCGGTTGACAAACCTTCTTGTGAAATTCATCCGCTTGGAATTGGCGGAAAAGCAGATCCGGTTCGTCTGGTTTTCAATTCAAGAGGAAATATTGATTCTTTAAATGCAGCATTAATGGATTTCGGAAATCATTTCAGATTGTTAATCAACAAAACAAAAGCTTTGGAAATTACCGAAGAACTTCCGAAGCTTCCTGTAGCGAGAGTACTCTGGAAACCACTTCCTGATTTGTACACAGCCGCGGAAGCGTGGATTTTGGCGGGTGGAGCCCATCATACCTGCTACAGCGAAAACATTAGTGCAGAACAATTGGAGGATTTTGCAGAAATCGCCGGAATCGAATCGTTAGTGATTGATGAAAATACAAAAATCCGTGATTTTAAGAATACACTTCGCTGGAATGAAATATATTATCGCTAAACTTGCAAAAATTATAAAAAATGAGAAAAATAAGTATCAACCTGATAATTCTTTTTGCCGTTTTATGTATTTTCGGGTGCAATAAAAAAGAAAATCAATCAAAAAATCAAAAGCAGGCAATGGAAAATATACAGATTTCAGAGTATGGAGTGACGTCAAAAGGTGATTCTGTTAAAAAATATACTTTGACTAATAAAAACGGGATGAAAGTGGAAGTCATCAACTTTGGCGGAATCATCACTTCACTTACCGCTCCCGATAAAAACGGAAAATATGAAGATGTGGTCTTGGGTTTTACAAAACCGGAAGATTATTTTAATGGAAATCCTTATTATTTTGGAGCGTTAATTGGTCGTTACGGAAACAGAATTGCCAATGCCAAATTCACTTTGGAAGGCAAATCCTATGACATTGATAAAAATGACGGACCCAACAGTCTTCATGGCGGAAAAGAAGGGTTTCATACTAAAATCTGGAATATTGAACCTGTAAAAGATGCCAAATTCCCAACGTTGAAACTGACTTATACCAGCGCAGATGGGGAAGAAGGATATCCGGGAAAACTGACGACTACGGTATTTTATACTTTAACGGATGATAACGCTCTGGAAATTTCTTACGAAGCGAAAACCGACAAACCGACTGTGGTAAATCTTACCCAGCATTCGTATTTTAACCTTTCAGGAAGTTTCTCAAAAACAATTCTTGGCCACGAAATGCAGATCAATGCAGATAAATTTTTACCGGTCAATGAAACGCTGATTCCTACAGGTGAGCAAAAACCTGTAAAAGGAAGTGCATTCGATTTCACAGCTTCAAAAGCAATTGGAAAAGACATCAGTGCTGATGACGATCAACTGAAAAAAGGAAAAGGCTACGATCATAACTGGATTCTGAACGGAAACGGACTGAGAAGTATTGCGAAAGTGTACCATCCCGAATCGGGCAGAGTAATGGAAGTTTTAACTGACGAACCGGGAGTACAGTTTTATTCCGGAAACTTTCTTGATGGAAAATTCGATACCAAAACTGGCGGGAAAAATGAATTCAGAACGGGATTCTGTTTAGAAACTCAACATTTTCCGGATTCACCGAACCAATCTTCTTTCCCTTCTACAGAACTGAAGCCGGGACAGAAATACCAGTCGAAAACAATTTATAAATTCTCAGTTAAAAAATAAAATATGGGAAATTTAGCTACTCTTGATATCATCATATTTCTTATCTATTTTGTGGTAGTTGCAGGCTACGGAATCTGGATTTATAATAGAAAGAAATCTGCAGCGACAGGCAGTAAAGATTATTTTCTGGCAGAAGGTTCACTGACTTGGTGGGCAATCGGCGCGAGTTTAATTGCTTCCAATATTTCTGCCGAACAATTTATCGGGATGTCCGGTGAAGGATTTTTTGTGGGAATTGCTGTAGCTGCTTATGAATGGATTGCGGCAATTGCATTGATTATTATTGCAGTATGGTTCATTCCGATTTATCTTAAAAACAAGATTTACACGATGCCACAATTTCTGGAAACCCGTTACAACAAATCGGTTTCCCTGATTATGGCTGTGTTCTGGCTCTTTTTATATGTTATTGTTAATTTAACTTCCATCCTTTATTTAGGTGCTTTGGCAATAGATACATTGCTGGGAGGCGATAACCTTCATATTATTATGATCGGATTGCTTTTAATGGCATTATTAATTGGTCTTGGCGGAATGAAGGTAATCGGTTACACAGATGTAATTCAGGTGGCGGTTTTAATTATCGGAGGTTTTGCCACGGTTTACATGGCGCTTCAGATTGTTGATCAGAGAATCAACGGGGCGGCAGTCGGGAATGCTTTAACAGGTTTTCAGACTTTGATGAACGAAGCTCCGCAACACTTTAAACTGATGCTGGAAAAGCCGGTGAAGACCACCACAACTTTGGCAATGCCTGAAAATCTTGATGTTCAGAAATATGTTGTTTTACCGGGATTGGCGATGTATTTCGCAGGACAATGGATTGTAAACCTGAATTATTGGGGCTGTAATCAATACATCACCCAAAGAGCGTTGGGAGCTGATCTGAAAACGGCAAGAACCGGAATTTTATTCGCAGGATTCTTAAAATTATTTATGCCGATTATCGTAATGCTTCCGGGAATTGCAGCGTACGTTTTGTATTCAAAAGGGCATTTAACTGGCTTTAGTGGCGTAAAAGATGGTGCTTATTCTGCAATCTTAGGATTTCTGCCGGTTGGTCTGAAAGGTCTTGCTGTAGCGGCTTTAACGGCGGCAATCGTTGCTTCTTTGGCAGGAAAAGTGAACAGTATTTCAACGATCTTTACATTAGACATTTACAAGAAATATTTAAAAGCTGATGCAACGGAAATCCAGATGGTGAGAACCGGAAGATGGGCGATTATCATCGCGATGTTTGTGGCTTTGGCATTTACATGGACCGATGTTTTAGGAATCGGCGGTGAAGGAGGATTTACCTTCATTCAGAAATATACAGGATTTATAAGTCCGGGAGTTTTTGCCATGTTTCTTTTGGGAATGTTCTGGAAAAGAACCACCGGAACAGCAGCTTTGGTCGGTGTAATTTTAGGATTCGTTCTGGCAATTTTCTTCAACAGTTTTGCAGTCGATATTTTTGGAAAAGAAACCTGGTTATATACCGCTTTTACGTATGAAAAACTGGAAAACGGAGTTGTGCACACCATTACAGAAATCCCATTTTTAATTAATATGGGATGGTCTTTCGTGATCACCATTGCAACCATGGTTCTCATCAGTCTTGCAGGACCGAAAGTGAATCCGAAAGCATTCGCAATCGATGCAACAATGTTCCGCGTAGACAACAGAACATTGGTTTTAATCGTTATAACGTTATTACTGCTTACTGCACTTTATGTGAAATTCTGGTAAAATGTAATTATGATAAAATAAAGGCAGGATTCCGTTTTGGAGTCCTGTTTTTGTTTAATTTTAATTCAGCATATAAAAAAACAATGGAAGATTTAAATGAATTAATACAAACATATTTCGGACCGCTGAATGCTCACGAACACTCTGTTATTTAGTCTTATTTCAGAAAAGAACAATTAGCGAAAAATGAAATATTTACAGGTTCAGGCGAAATTTGTAACAGATTAAGCATGGTGAAATCCGGTATTTTGCGTGTTTTCGCTTTATCAGAAGACGGAAAAGAGATTACACAGTGGCTTTCCGTAAAAGGTTTTTTCGTTACCGATGTGATGGGATTTTTCTTTAATCAACACAACCGATGGACGATACAAGCCTTTACCGAAGCTGAATTACTCACCATTTCTAAAACAGATTATTTAAAACTGTGCAGGGAATTCCCCAAATGGGCTGAAATTGAGAAAAGATTTATGATTAAATGTTTTGGAATGATGGAAGACCGGATATTTTCTTATCTATCCATGACCGCGGAAGAAAGGTACAACCGGTATTTTGAGCAGAACAGAGAATTATTTCATCAGGTTCCGCTGCAATATATTGCTTCGGTTTTGGGAATGACGCCCGAAACATTCAGCAGAATCAGGAAACGGCAGGCAGAAAATTCTTGATTTTTATCAAGAGAATCTATTTTCTGTTGTCAGACATTTGTAAGATAAATCTCAGACAATGAAAAATCTCTTGCAGCTCGAAGAATTAGGACAATTTGGTTTAGCCGTTTTCCTGTTTACACAGTTAGAATTTCAGTGGTGGCTTTTTCCGATTTGCCTTTTGCTTCCGGATGTTTCCATGGTCGGCTACTTAATCAATCCAAAAACCGGAGCCCGGATCTACAATTTTTTTCATCATAAAATGCTTGCAATCCTTGTTTTGATTCTAGGATTTTGGCTTAAAATTTCTATCGTAGAATTTGCCGGAATTATTTTATTTGCCCATTCTGCAATGGACAGAATTTTCGGATACGGATTGAAATTTGAAGACGATTTCAAACATACCCATCTGGGTTCAATAGGAAAGAAATAAACCGTTTAAATCTTAAACATAAACCCTTCCGCAAGCTTTTTCTGATATTTTTCTTCATCAAAACGATACAGAAAAGACCCTTTTTTAGAAGAAGTCATATCTTTACCCTCCGTTTTCACAAGAATATCCAGCGCATTAATTTTGCTGATGAAGTTCCGCTTGTCGAACTGTTCATTTAAAATCGCTTCGTATAGATTCTGCAGATCTTTCATCGTAAATTTTTCTGGCAGAAGCTCGAAACCGATAGGTCTTGTGGAAGCTCTTCTGCGCAGTCTCAGAACGGCATCCTTTACCATTTCGTTATGGTCAAAAATCAGACTTGGAAAATCCTGAAGATCAAACCATTTTGCGCTGTATTTTTCATTGATCTGGATATTCTTTTCAATATTAATCAGCGCATAATATGAAATTGAAATAATTCTTGCTGTAGGTTCACGGTCAATGCGTGTATAAGAATTCAGCTGTTCCAGATAGATATTTTCCAGTCCTGTGAGAGTATTCAGAACACGTTGCGCTGCTTCATCGGATGTTTCTTCGTCTCCTATAAATCCACCCATTAACGACCATTCTCCCATTTTAGGCTCAAAATTCCTTTGTACCAGAAGAATTTTAAGATTTTCGCCGTCGAACCCGAAAATAATGCAGTCTACAGCTACCAGATGTCGCGGAAAATGAGAATAGTCTTGTGTCATCGATTATATTTTTATGCAAAGTTAATGCTTTTAGCCTTTGATTTTACTGTCGGATCAATATAAATGTATTTTACACACTTTATTTTACTTTTTATTTTGAATTTCTCAGGATTCCATCATCTTCCTTGTCATTTTGGGAGCAGTTTCTACCTTCGAAACTTACACTTTATTCATCTAAGACATTAAAAACAGATGAACTTAATGTTAAAAATATGTTAAAATTAATTTTTCTTTCATTTTAAATTTACCCTGAAACAGTCAGTAGGGCTTAGTCTTAAAAATACGATAAGCTATTAATATAAAATATCAGCGTTCATACTGTATATTCCGTATTCATTTTTCATGCAGGTAATTTGACTGTATGGTTCTGATTATCGCGTTTTTTCATAATCTTAATTTTTATGATAAGCTCCTGTTGTTTTTAGTTTTTTTCTAAGACTTTAAAATAGACTTTTTTTTGATTTCAGCGGCACATTCTGCAAAATTCTTTGTCATATTGATTCTTTCTTTTATTTTTAGAAATGTTGAACAGACATTTATTCATGAATAAAAAATCACTGATAGTATTTTTAGGTTTTGGCACACTTGCTTTTGGACAGGTGAGCAAAACAGTCAGTTATTTTCCACTGAACAAAGTCGCTTTGTCTGAAAGCATATTCAGCAGGGCAATGCAGACAGATAAAAATTACATAATGTCTATGGATGCCGACCGTTTGTTGGCTCCCTATTTAAAAGAAGTAGGACTTAATCCTAAAAAACCGAATTATCCGAACTGGGAAAATACAGGATTGGATGGTCATATTGGCGGACATTATATTTCTGCTTTGGCTTTAATGTACGCTTCTACAGGCGATGCGAAAGTAAAACAGAGGCTGGATTATATGATCGATGAGTTGGAACGCTGTCAGAATCTTTCAGGAAACGATTATATTTCCGGCGTTCCGTATGGCAAAAAGATATGGAAAGAAATCTCGGACGGCAATATTCGTGCATCCGCTTTCGGACTGAACGACCGTTGGGTTCCTTTATATAATATTCACAAAATATATTCCGGTTTGCGTGATGCCTATTGGTATGCAGACAGCGAAAAAGCAAAAAAAATGCTCATTAAGCTTACCGACTGGATGGCAGATGAAGTTTCCAAACTTTCCGATGAGCAGATTCAGGAGATGCTGAAAAGTGAGCACGGCGGACTGAACGAAGTTTTTGCCGATGTTTATGACATTACCAAAAATGAAAAATATCTTAAGTTAGCACACCGATTCTCACATCAGGCGATTTTAAATCCATTATTGATTCACGAAGATAAACTGACGGGAATTCACGCCAATACGCAGATCCCGAAAGTAATCGGTTTCAAGAGAATCGCAGATCTGGAGCATAATAAAGAGTGGAGTGGTGCGGCAGATTTTTTCTGGACTAATGTCACCCAAAAACGTTCAGCTATTATCGGCGGAAACAGTGTAAGCGAACATTTCAATCCTACCGGAGATTTCAGCGGAATGATTAAAAGTATTGAAGGTCCCGAAACCTGCAATACCTATAATATGTTGAAATTGACCAAACAACTTTTTGCGACCAATCCAAAATCTTCTTATTTGGATTATTACGAAAGAGCTTTATACAATCATATTCTTTCCACCCAAAATCAGGAAAAAGGCGGTTTTGTTTATTTTACACCCATGCGTCCCGGCCATTACAGAGTATATTCCCAGCCGGAAACCAGTTTCTGGTGCTGCGTTGGTTCAGGAATGGAAAATCACGCCAAATACGGCGAAATGATTTATGCGCATTCTGATAACGATTTGTACGTAAATCTTTTTATTCCGTCTGTTTTAAAATGGTCGGAGAAAAAATTGGTCATAAGACAGGAAAATAATTTTCCGCAGGAACCTTCCACAAAATTGATCTTTGATCTTGCTCCAAAAACTGAAATCAATTTAAAATTAAGAGCACCGGAATGGACGGATATCTCACAGATAACACTTTCCGTGAATTCTAAAAAGGTCAATACTTCTGTAGATTCCGAAGGTTACATCAACATCAGCAGAAAATGGAAAAAAGGTGATGTCATTGAGATGAAAATGCCAATGCATTTGTCTGCAGAACAGCTTCCGGACAAATCGGATTATTATGCATTCAGATACGGACCCATTGTTCTGGCAGCAAAATATGGCAAAGAAAATCAGACAGGGCTCTTTGCCGACGACAGCCGCGGTGGACATATTGCACACGGACCGCAGATTCCTCTGAACGACATTCCTGCAATTTTAGGATTTTCAGCAACGGTTTTGAATCATCTTCAGCCTGTTAATGAGAAAGATTTAAAATTTAAAATTAGCGGACTTTATCCTCAGAATAAATTCAGTAACGGATTGGAGCTTGTTCCGTTTTACCAGATTCAGGAAGAACGTTACATTATCTATTTCCCTCAGGCAACTCAGGATAAAATCGAAATGATTCAGAAACAGAAAGCTAAAGAAGAAGCGGAAATTCGAAAACAGGATAATATTACGACCGATAAAATCCAACTCGGCGAGCAACAGCCGGAATCTGACCACTTTTTTGAGAGCAAAGATGCTTACGAAGGCTATATGGAAGACCGGCATTTCCGCGACGCTAAAGGCTGGTTTAGCTATCAGATGAAAAACAAGGACAGGAATGCAAAATACCTCTATCTTCTCTATTTCGATGCCAACAGCTACCGTACCCTGAATGCCGAAATCAATGGAATTAAAGTGTTTTCCCAAGATTTTGAAGGAAAAATGGGCGGTTCTCCACAAACTTTACTCATTCCGATTCCTGAATCTGAAATCCGTAAAGAAATTTTGAACATCAAGTTTAATTCGGGTGAAAAATCATTAACGCCGAAAATCATCGAAGTAAGATTACTGAATCAAACGCCAGATAAAAACTAAAAACAACTGCAGAATTAAATCTGCTCCATAGGAGCAATATCTGTGTAGAAATACAATTGACCGAAGAAACAGAACTCCGTAGGAGTTCAATCTAAGAAAGAACAAATTTGCAATTAGCGTTTAAAGTATAAAAAATTATGAACCATAAAAATATTACCAGAACGATTACCTTAATGCTTTGCATATTCTGCAATATGCTTTTTCAGGCAAAGGTTACGCTTCCCAACTTAGTTTCAGACGGAATGGTGTTGCAGAGAAATCAAAAGCTGAATATTTGGGGGAAAGCCGATGCCAATGAAAAGGTAGACGTTAAATTTCTCAATAAAAACTACAAAACCACCGCAGATCAAAACGGAAACTGGAAAATTCTACTTCCAGAACAAAAAGCAGGCGGTCCGTACACCATGACCATCAACGAAATCACTTTAAAAGATATTTTGATTGGCGATGTATGGCTCGCTTCCGGACAGTCTAATATGGAACTGCCCATGCGCAGACTGACGCCGTTGTATTCAAACGAAATCAAAAATGCCAACAATCAGAACATCCGTTTTTTTACGGTTCCTCAAAAATATAACTTCAAATTACCTCAGACTGAATTGGACGGAGGGAAATGGGAAGCAACAAATTCTCAAACCATTCTGAATTTTTCTGGGGTTGCATATTTTTTTGCTAAAGATGTAAGTGAAAAAAATAAAGTTCCGGTAGGAATTATTCACGCGAGTTTGGGAGGTTCTCCAATTCAGGCTTGGATGGATGAAAATTCACTGAAAAAATATCCTGAATATTTGGATGAGGCTAAAAAATGGCAGAATGATGAGTTGATAAAATCAACAGAATCTTCGGAACAGGCATTAAGCAAAGCCTGGTATACAGAACTAGATCAGAGTGATTTAGGGTTAAACCAACATTGGGAAAAATTTGATCTGAATGATTCTGACTGGAAAACCATGAAAATTCCGGGTTCTTGGGAAGATACGGAAGGCTCTTTTGAAGGTTCGGTCTGGTTCAGAAAAGAAATTATTTTAACTAAAAATCAGGCAGGAAAAGCCGCTTTTTTAAACCTTGGAAGAATTAAAGATGCCGATGTAACGTACATTAACGGAACAAAAGTCGGAAATGTAACTTATGAATATCCTCCGCGTTGGTACGATGTTCCGGCAGGAATTCTTAAGGAAGGTAAAAATGTAATTGCCGTAAGAGTTTCCAACGGAAGCGGAAAAGGGCAGTTCATCGCAGATAAACCCTATTACCTTGAAATCGACGGACAAAAAATAGATTTAAAATCCGAATGGAAATATAAAATCGGGGCAAAAATGGCAAAAATGGCACCCGGAACAACCTTTATCCGCTGGAAACCGACAGGATTGTATAATGCCATGATCAATCCTTTAATCAATTATAATATCACAGGAGCAATCTGGTACCAAGGAGAAAGCAATACCGGAAAACCGAAAGAGTACGGCGATTTATTAACTACGATGATTACAGACTGGAGAAATAAATTCAATAACAAAGAAATGCCGTTCATCACAGTTCAATTGGCTAATTTTATGGAATCAAAAGCACAGCCTATCGAAAGCAACTGGGCGGAGCTAAGAGACCAGCAGCGTAAAGTTTCATTACAGGTTCCAAATGCCGGACTTGCCGTAATCATCGATGTTGGGGAATGGAATGACATCCATCCGCTGAACAAAAAAACAGTAGGAGACAGGCTTGCGTTGCAGGCAATGAAATTGGCTTACGGAAAAAACATCGTTGCAGAAGGACCGGTTTATCAGTCAATGAAAATCGATGGAAATAAAATTGTACTTTCTTTTAAAAACGGAACCGATGATTTTGCTCCCGTTGCTGAACTAAAAGGGTTTGCCATCAAAAATACCGGCGGAAACTGGTCTTGGGCAAAAGCAAAAATCCAAGGCAAAACAATTACAGTTTGGAATGATTCGGTCACAAATCCTGTTGCTGTCCGTTACGATTGGGCAGATAATCCCGATGGAAACCTCAAAAACAAAACCAGACTTCCCGCATCGCCTTTCACTACGGAATAATCTTTAAGCCTTTGCTGAGTTTACGCCTTTGCGAGCCTTAAAAACGATTAGTAGTCAAAAAATCTTTGCGGACTTTGCGTTTAAAAATTAATTATAAAAATATCAACAATCATATGAATAACTCATCTCAAAAAATATCTGTCGTTGAAAAAATCGGCTACAGTTTGGGAGATTTAGCAGCCAATCTGGTTTTCCAGACTTTGGTTACGTATTTAGCTTACTTTTACACCGATATCTACGGATTAAAACCGGAAGACGCCTCCATTATCACTTTGATTGTCGGATTGATTGCAGGTTTCGGATTCAATCCGATGGTCGGTGCTTTGGCAGACAGAACACGAACCAAATGGGGAAAATTCCGTCCGTGGATTTTATTTTCTGCCGTTCCGTTGGGCGCAGCCGCACTTTTTGCATTCAGCACTCACGATTTTTCTTATCAGGGAAAAATGATCTATGCAGCGGCAACATATACGATTTTACTGTTGTTATATGCTGCTAATAATTTGCCTTATGCTGCTTTAAGTGGCGTGATTACAGGCGATATGAAAGAAAGAAACAGTATTTCATCATACCGTTTCGTAGCAGTGATGTTTGCTCAGTTTTTTGTACAGGTATTTATGTTGCCGATCATTTTATCAGCAGGAAACGGCGATAAAGCAGTCGGAATTGAGATCGTAATGACGTGGTTGGCAATCATTGGAACCATTATGTTGCTCATTACATTTTTCACCACCAAAGAAAGAGTGATTCCAAAACCGGAACAGGAGTCCACTTTGGGAGCAGATTTAAAAGATTTAAAGAAAAACAAACCGTGGATTATTATGTTGATGGTTACAGCGTTGATTTTCATTACTCTGGCAATGAAAGGAGGTTCCTATGTCTATTATTTCAACAATTATGTGGATGAAACTTCTTTGAAAAATTTCATATCACCGATTACCGCATTTTTCAGTTCTGTCGGGATGAATTTCTTCGGAGAAGATCCTCGTTCAGCAGGTTTCGGACTCTTTAATGCAGGCGGAATTATTATGATGATCATCGGAATTACCTTTTCAAAAAGATTTGCCGACAAATATGGAAAAAGGGACGCGTTCATTGCATCACTGTTCATTTCAACTTTGTTCATTGTGGCATTCATTTTTTACCCGCCAAAATCGGTGGGATTAATGTTTCTTTCGCAGATTCTTCATGGTTTTTTCTACGGAATCAGCACACCTTTGCTTTGGGCAATGATTGCCGATGTTGCCGACTATTCCGAGTGGAAAAACAACAGACGCGCCACAGCCATTATTTTTTCCGCCATGATGGTGGGGTTAAAAGTGGGTTTGAGCATCGGAAGTTCACTGGTTTCCTCTATTATCGGACATTACGGCTACATTTCTTCGGAAGGTACGGAAAATATTATCCAGCCGGAATCCGTAGCGAATGGAGCTCAGATGCTGGTCAGTATTTTTCCGGCCATTCCATTCTTTGCGGCGTGTGGATTACTAATGTTCTACGAAATCAACAAAAAAATGGAAACCCAAATCGAGCAGGATCTGAAAGAGAGAAGGAAAAAAGAAGATTAATATAGGTTTAATGATTTGGGCAGCTTAATCCATCTTCCACTCCCGCTTTTTTGTTCCGCTTTGCTTCATAAAAAGAGCTCCGTTCAAGCCGGGCTGCGAGATTCAGGATAAAACAAATTTTAGAATTAAAGACAATATTGGACATTCTTTAGTTTAAGAATTTTAATAGAGAAAAACAAAATAACAAAAGCTCCGTAGGAGCGAACTGTTAATAGCCAATATATTCAAGCCATTGAGCCTCGTAGAGGCGACCTGTTAAGTTTCGGAATAAATAATAAAATTAAAAATGAAAAAAATAGCCGCATTACTTGGAATTTTAACCCTGACCGTTTCCTGCAAAACCGCAAGTTCGGCATCATCAAAAGATTCCCTGAAAGATGCTTTCAAAAATAAATTCTACATCGGAACAGCAATGAGCCTTCCTCAAATTAACGGTACCGATGTAAAATCTGATGAAATTATCAAAAAGCAATTCAGTTCCATCGTTGCAGAAAACTGTATGAAATCGATGTTTATCCAGCCGCAAGAAGGGCAGTTTTTCTTTGGTGATGCAGATAAATTCGTAGAATTCGGGGAGAAAAATAAAATGTTCATCATTGGTCATACCTTGATCTGGCATTCACAACTGCCAAAATGGTTTTTCGTGGACAAGAACGGAAAAGATGTTGCTCCGGAAGTTTTGAAACAAAGAATGAAAAGCCATATTTCAACTTTGGTCGGTAGATACAAAGGTCGTGTAAAAGGCTGGGATGTCGTGAATGAAGCGATTATGGAAGACGGAACGTACCGCAAAAGCAAATTTTATGAAATTCTGGGCGAAGAATTCATTCCGTTAGCTTTTCAGTATGCGCAGGAGGCAGATCCAAATGCCGAATTATACTACAATGATTACAACGAGTGGTTTCCTGAAAAAGTAAAAACCGTTACCAAAATCGTCAAAGATTTGAAATCCAGAGGTATCAGAATTGACGGCGTAGGAATGCAGACGCACGTAGGACTTGACACCCCAAAACTGGAAGAATACGAAAAAGCAATCACTGATTATGCAGCAACAGGAATAAAAGTGAATGTTACCGAAATGGAAATCAGCGCACTGCCTTCTCCTTGGGGAACTTCTGCCAACGTTTCCGATAAGGTGGAATATGAAGCAAAAATGAATCCTTACACCAAAGGATTACCGGAAAATGTGACGAAAGAATGGGAAGACCGTTATCTGGATTTCTTCAGATTATTTATCAAACATCAGGATAAAATCAGAAGAGTGACTTTGTGGGGCGTTACTGACAGTCAATCCTGGAAAAACGATTTCCCGGTAAAAGGCAGAACCGATTATCCGCTGCCATTCGACAGAAATTATCAGGCAAAACCTGTCGTGGAGAAAATCATTGGGTTAACAAAACAAAAATAATTATAGAGCCATTAAACCTTATAGGTTTTTAAAACCTATAAGGTTTGAATAAAAAAATCTATCATTCTATGAATCTATTATCTAAATATCTAAAATAAAAAATGAACAAAGCAAAATACCTTTTCCCGAAAGACTTTATGGCAGATCCTTCTGTACACGTTTTTGAAGGCAAATTATACATTTATCCCTCTCATGACCGCGAAAGCGGGATCGAAGAAAATGACAATGGCGACCATTTCGATATGAATGATTATCATGTTTTTTCCCTTGATGATGTGGAAAATAGCGAAGTTACAGATCATGGTGTTGTTCTTTCGGTACAAGATATTCCCTGGGCAGGAAGACAGTTGTGGGATTGCGATGTGGCTTTTAAAGACGGTAAATATTATATGTATTTTCCTTTAAAGGATAAAAATGATATTTTCAGAATCGGCGTTGCGGTAAGCAATAAACCTTACGGACCATTCGTTCCGGAAAAACATCCGATGATGGGAAGTTACAGCATAGATCCCTGTCTTTTTGAGGATGAAGGAAAACATTATATGTATTTTGGAGGAATCTGGGGCGGACAGTTACAACGGTACAGAAACAATAAAGCACTGGAATCTGCCATTCTTCCTGACGAAGATGAACCTGCCATTTCATCAAAAGTAGTAATGCTCAGCGATGATATGCTTGAGTTCGGTGAAGAGCCAAAAGATGTTGTGATTCTTGACGAAAACGGAAACCCATTGCTTCACGGTGATAAACATCGTTTTTTCGAAGCATCATGGATGCATAAATACAACGGGAAATATTATTTTTCTTATTCCACAGGAGATACGCACTTAATTTGCTATGCAGTGGGTGATAATCCTTACGGTCCGTTCACTTTTCAGGGTGAAATTTTAACTCCGGTCGTAGGTTGGACCACCCATCACAGCATTGTAGAATTTAAAAATAAATGGTATCTGTTCTTCCATGATTCTGTTCCGAGCGGTGGAAAAACATGGCTGAGAAGCATGAAATTCGTTGAATTGGAATACGATGAAAATGGAAAAATAAAAACTATTGAAGGACTGGAAGCCCAGCAGTAACTTCTAAAACTTTGACAAAGTTTGTTTCTTAAAGAACTCGAAGAGTTCAACAAAAGTAGCCGTAGGTGAAACCTATGGAATATTACCGAAGATAAGCCGAACCCGAAGGGTTCAATCTCAACAGCCGTAGTTAAAACCTATGAAATTTAAAGCAAAAATTTAAAATAATGCAACATTTCCGACACTATATATTACTGTTTCTCATCATTCCGTTCATGGCTTGGGCTGAAGACGGAAGCCAGTTATGGCTAAGATATCCGGTAAACCCAAAATCAAGAAATATTGTGAATTCAAACAGTAAAAGTCCAACTATTGAAATCGCCAAAAAGGAACTCAATCAACATTGGATCGGACAAGCAGTCGACTTGAAGATTGATCGGTTTCCGGAAAGTTTTAAAGACGGTTACAGAATCATTTCAACACCGAAAAAAATTACCGTCTCGGCAAAAACAGATTTGGGACTGTTGTACGGAAGTTATTATCTGTTGAATCTGCAGCAGCAAAAAGCAGATTTTTCTCATTTGAAACTTGAGGAAAAACCTTCCTATGATGTAAGGATTCTGAATCATTGGGACAATCTGGACGGAACTATTGAACGCGGTTATGCCGGTCATTCACTTTGGAAATGGGAAGATTTACCAGGTAAAATTTCCCCGCGATATGAAGAATATGCAAGAGCCAATGCGTCCATCGGAATCAATGCAACGGTTTTGAACAACGTCAATGCTTCACCAAATATGCTTCGAGAAGATTATTTAAAGAAAGTTAAGATTTTGGCTGATATCTTCAGACCTTACGGAATTAAAGTGTATTTGTCTGTTAATTTTTCTTCACCGAAAGTTTTGGGAGGACTGCAGAATTCCGATCCGCTGAATCAGGAGGTACAGAAATGGTGGAAAGATAAAGCCGCAGAAATTTACAAATTGATTCCTGATTTCGGAGGATTTTTAGTGAAAGCCAATTCCGAAGGGCAGCCCGGACCGCAGGATTACGGAAGAACACATGCCGACGGAGCCAATATGATGGCGGATGTTCTGAAACCTTACGGCGGAATCGTCATGTGGAGAGCATTTGTGTACAGTCCAAGCAAAGATGACCGTGCAAAACAAGCTCATCTGGAGTTTGTTCCTTTAGATGGAAAATTCAGAGATAACGTGATTATTCAGATTAAAAACGGACCGATTGATTTTCAGCCTAGAGAAGCATTTAACCCGCTTTTTGGAGCATTGAGAAAAACTTCTGAAATGGTTGAATTTCAGATTACTCAGGAATATTTAGGACAGGCAAATCATCTGGTTTTTCTGGCACCGTTATTCAAAGAAACTTTAGACAGCGATACTTTTTCAGATGGAAAAGGTTCCACAATTGCTAAAATTACAGACGGAACATTGAGACCTGCAAAACTTACTGCCATTGCTGCAGTGGCGAATATCGGAGAAGATAAAAACTGGACGGGACATCATTTTGCTCAAGCCAATTGGTATGCGTTCGGACGTTTGGCGTGGAATCACAATTTAACTTCGGAACAGATTGCTGATGAATGGATTAAAATGACCTTTACAGATCAGAAAAACTTTGTAAATCCGGTCAAAGAAATCATGCTTACTTCCCGTGAAACTGCAGTAGATTATATGATGCCGCTTGGTCTTCATCATATTTTTGCCGGAAATCATCATTACGGTCCCGAACCGTGGGGCGATTACAAAGGAGGAAGACCCGACTGGTCACCCGTATACTATCATCAGGCAGATGCAGCCGGACTCGGTTTCGACAGAACAAAAACAGGAAGTAATGCAGTTTCACAGTATTTTCCGCCATTAAATGAAATCTACGGGAATATTAAAACGACACCTGAGAACCTCATTCTTTGGTTCCACCACGTTTCCTGGGATTATAAAATGAAAGACGGAAAAACACTTTGGGAGGAACTTTGTTACAAATATGAATCAGGAGTGAAAGGCGTGAGAGTGTATCAGAAAACTTGGGAAACTGTGAAACCTTACGTTGATGCAGAAAGATTCTCAGAGATTCAGGACAAACTGAAAATTCAGGCAGATGATTCCGTTTGGTGGAAAGATGCGTGCCTGTTATATTTTCAGACTTTTTCCAAAAGACCAATTCCTGCTGATATTGAAAAACCTGTCCACCAGCTTGAAGATCTCAAGAAAATTAAGCTCAACATGGGACATCACAATTAATCAATCTCTTTAATTTAAACAAATAACTTTCTAAATCTTTTTAAGACAGGAAGTTGTTTGTTTTATAATTTAAGTGTAAATTTAACACTTAATTAAAACTTTAATAATGTCTTATTTAATAATAATCAGATGTTTAAAATCTCGTTTGTCATTCAGCAGAAAACTCAAAAGGTAAATAAATACCTGGATTCATGCAGAATGACAAACTGACTGTTGATGGTGGAGCAGCAATCAAAACTAAAAATCAAACAGTTAGTCAAAAAATAATCAATAAAAATCTACATATGAAATTTTTTATCGATACTGCCAATTTAGAGCAGATCAGAGAAGCGCAGGATTTGGGAATTCTTGATGGTGTCACCACCAATCCGTCCCTGATGGCAAAAGAAGGAATCAGCGGGAAAGAAGCTATTTTAGAGCACTACAAAAACATTTGCGAAATTGCAGATGGTGATATTTCGGCAGAGGTTCTTTCCACAACCTACGAAGAAATGATCAAAGAAGGCGAGGAATTGGCAGCCATTCATCCTAATATTGTGGTAAAAGTTCCTATCATCAAAGACGGAATCAAGGCGATTAAATATTTTTCCCAAAAAGGAATCAGAACTAATTGTACCTTAATTTTCTCAGCAGGACAGGCTCTTTTAGCGGCAAAAGCAGGAGCAGCTTATGTTTCGCCATTCTTAGGAAGACTGGATGATGTTTCTACCGATGGTATTCATTTAATTCAGGAAATCAGAACCATTTTTGATAATTATGGTTTCGAAACTGAAATTTTGGCGGCATCTGTCCGTCACGCGATGCATATCATTAACTGTGCGAAAATTGGTGCTGATGTGGTAACTTGTCCTTTGCCTCCGATTTTATCATTGCTAAAGCATCCTTTAACGGATTCCGGTCTGGAACAGTTTATCAAAGATTCACAAAAAATGCAATAAAAATATGCACGATATTCAAAAATTAAAAAATATTGCTTCACAGGTTCGCAGAGATATTGTAAGAATGGTCCACGCCTGCCAGTCGGGACATCCGGGAGGTTCATTGGGATGTACAGATTTTCTTGTAGCGCTTTACTTTGATGCAATGAAAAGAAAAGAAGGATTTGATATGACGGGAAAAGGCGAAGATGTATTTTATCTTTCCAACGGCCATATTTCTCCTGTTTTTTACAGTGTTCTGGCACATGCGGGATATTTCGATAAGTCTGAACTGGCTACTTTCAGAAAGCTGAATTCCAGATTGCAGGGACATCCGACTACGCATGAACATCTTCCCGGAGTTCGCATTGCTTCGGGTTCGCTTGGACAGGGATTGTCTGTGGCAGTTGGTCATGCGGTCGGAAAGAAATTAGATAAAGATACGAATTTGGTTTTCAGTCTTCACGGCGACGGAGAATTGCAGGAAGGGCAGAACTGGGAAGCGATTATGTATGCTTCTCACAACAGAGTTGATAATCTCATCGCCACCGTAGATTATAACGGACAGCAGATTGACGGCCCCACATCCAAAGTACTTTCTCTGGGAAATCTTAAAACCAAGTTTGAAGCTTTTGACTGGAAAGTTCTTGAAGTGGAAAACGGAAACGATATGGAAGAGATTTTGAAAGTTCTGGATGAAGCAAAATCTTTGACAGGAAAAGGACAGCCGATTTGTATTCTCCTGAAAACAGAAATGGGTTATGGTGTCGATTATATGATGGGAACTCACGCTTGGCATGGAAAAGCACCGAATGATGAACAATTAGAAAAAGCTTTAGATCAACTCAAAGAAACTTTAGGCGATTATTAAATTAAAAATTATTTGGGCAGCTTTTTCCGTCTTCCGCTCCCGCTTTTTTGCAAATTTCCAAGGCTTTTCCACCGCGGAAATTTGCAAAAAGAGCTCCACTCAAGCCGGGCTGCGAGAAATCGAGGAACGAGATTCATCGATTCAAAATAAAAATAATAAAGTGGAGATAGATTTGCCGTTCCAAATCAATCAACGAACAAAGCATTAAATAGAAAAAGTTTTCGGAAATAACAATAGAATTTATTGTGATGTTAAATTACAGGTCGCTCCTACGGAGCTGGATTCTCTAGAATTAATTTTTCTATTAACAGTTCGTCACGCTGTGGCTCCATCTAAATACGCTTTAGAATAATAAATGCTCTGTAGGAGCGAACTGATAATAGATCAAAATAATTTGGCATCACAAAACCTCGTAGGTGACCTGTAAAGCTTTTAATATTCACAAAAAAAATATTTTGTAAAAACATCGGATAAAATTTACTTGAGAAATCCATTTTTAGCTGAGCAAAGTGCCTTTACGAACGAAAATATCCTCAATAAGATAAAAAAATCTTTGCGCTTTTTGCGTCTAAAACAAAATCAACAGATTAATCAAATGAAAAAATATACCTACACAGAAAAAAAAGACACCCGAAGCGGTTTCGGAGCAGGAATGGCAGAACTGGCAGATAAAAATCCGAATGTTGTCGGACTCTGCGCGGATCTTATTGGCTCCTTAAAGTTTGAAAAATTCATCGAAAAAGCACCGGAGCGTTTCTTCCAGATCGGAATTGCAGAAGCCAATATGATTGGAATGGCAGCAGGTCTGGCAACGGAAGGAAAAATACCTTTCACGGGAACTTTTGCTAACTTTTCTACAGGAAGAGTGTACGATCAGATTCGCCAATCGGTGGCTTACTCAGGGAAAAATGTGAAAATTTGTGCTTCCCATGCCGGTTTAACGTTAGGTGAAGACGGTGCAACCCACCAGATTCTGGAAGATATAGGATTAATGAAAATGCTTCCGGGAATGACGGTGATCAATACCTGCGATTATAATCAGACGAAAGCGGCAACCATTGCTATTGCAGAGTACGAAGGACCTGTTTATCTGCGTTTTGGGCGCCCTGTGATTCCTGTTTTTACAGATGAAAATCAAAAATTTGAAATCGGAAAAGCATGGATGGTGAATGAAGGGAAAGATGTAACCATCATTGCAACAGGGCATTTGGTTTGGGAAGCCATCAAAGCAGGAGAAATTCTTGAAGAACAGGGAATCGATGCTGAAATTATTAACATTCACACCATTAAGCCTTTAGATTCTGAAGCCATTCTTACTTCCGTTAAAAAAACGGGTTGTGTAGTAACTGCGGAAGAGCACAACAGATCAGGCGGATTGGGAGACAGTGTTGCTCAGCTCTTGATTACAGAATACCTTGCACCTCAGGAATATGTTGCCGTAAACGATAGCTTCGGGGAAAGCGGAACACCGGATCAGCTGATGGAAAAATACGGATTAACAGCCCATGATATTGTAGAAGCGGTGAAAAAAGTAATGAAGAGAAAATAAACAATTGCCTGATTTAAATTTTTGGCACAAACTCACGATTTTTTCAGAGAAAAAGATAAATTTTATTCGTGAATTCTTGGCAAAAAGATTTAAAATCATAAATTGCAGTTATATATGCAGGATAATTTAATCAACCACACAAAAGATGCGTTTCGGGCATTTTTCCAATCGGAACCTGAAAGAATTTTTCTCGCTCCGGGAAGAATCAATATCATTGGAGAACACGTCGATTACAGTGACGGATTTGTGCTTCCGGCGGCCATTGATAAATATATTTGTTTTGCTGTAAAAAAAACAGATGATGCTGCAATCTCTTTTTTTGCCAAAGATTTTAACGATTCTTTCAGTTTTGATGTTCATGAAAATCAGATTCCGGTTTCGAAGACCTGGGCAAATTATCTGTTAGGTGTTTTTAATGCCATTCAGGAATTTGGGAAAGAAGTCGAAGGATTACAGATTGCTTTCAGCAGTACGATTCCGATGGGTTCCGGTTTGTCTTCTTCAGCAGCTTTAGAATGTGGTTTTGCTTATCTTCTCAACGAAATTTTCGATTTGCATTTAAATAAAAAAGAAATAGCGGTTATCGGTCAGAAATCCGAACATACTTTTGTAGGGGTAAAATGCGGCATTATGGATCAGTTTTCGTCAGTCTTCGGAAAAGAGCATCGGGTGATTATGCTGGATTGTAACTCTCTGGAGCATCAGTATTTTGAGGCTAATATCGATGGTTACAGTCTGGTTCTTTTCGACAGCTGTGTAAAACATACCCATCTTACTTCCGGTTACAATGACAGAAGAAGGGATGTTGACAATGGTAAAAAAATATTGGGCGAAAAATTTCCTGAAGTGAATAAATTTAGGGATTTCAGTTTTGAAATGCTGGATGAAGCAAGAGCAGAAATGGGAGAAGTTCCTTATAAAAGATGCTTTTACCTTCTCAAAGAGATTAAAAGAGTGGAAAAGGCTGCAAAAGCTTTGTCAGAAGGCAATATAGAATACCTTGGTCAACTTTTGAATGAAACCCATACCGGACTTTCGACAGAGTTTGAAGTAAGCTGTGATGAGCTCGACTTTATGGTTGAACAAACGTTAAAAGAAGAAGGCGTCTTAGGAGCGAGAATTATGGGTGGCGGTTTTGGCGGCTGCAGCATCAATCTTATCAAAGATGAAAAGGTAAATCGCGTTATTGAAAATATCACGCATCTGTATAAACAGGCTTACAATATAGACATGAAAGTCTACAAAGTAAAAATATCGGACGGAATTAATGAATACCAGAGAAATGAAATCGTCATTTAATCAGAAAAACCATCCTCACAGAAGATACAATCCGCTTTTGGACGAGTGGATTCTGGTTTCTCCGCAACGAGCGAACCGACCTTGGCAGGGGCAGACCGAAAAAACATCACACGAACAGCTTCCGGCTCACGACCCGAATTGTTATTTATGCTCTGGAAACGTTCGGATTAACGGAGAAAAAAATCCGGATTATAAAGGCGTTTTTGTTTTTGATAATGATTTTGGCTCTTTGATGAAAGACAATGTCGAATTTTCTGGTGAAACTTCAAATTTCTTTTTATTAAAACCTGAACGCGGGATTAATCGGGTTATCTGCTTTTCGGAAAATCATAGTCTTACGTTGCCCGATATGGAAGTTAATGACATTAAAGCAGTCGTTGATGTGTGGCAGAAACAGTATGAGGAACTGGGAAATCTCGATTACATCAATCACGTTCAGATTTTTGAAAATAAAGGTCAGGTGATGGGTTGCAGCAATCCGCATCCGCATGGGCAGATCTGGGCACAGTCTTCAATTCCTTCTATGGTATTAAAAACGCAGGAAAATCTTAAAAGATATTTTGAAAAAAACGGCACTTCTCTTTTAGAAGATTATGTAAAAAAAGAGTTGGAAGCCGATGAAAGAGTCATTTTAGAAAATGAGGATTTTGCTGCATTAGTTCCTTTCTGGGCAATATGGCCTTACGAAACGATGATTGTAAGCAAAAGAAAAACTGAAAATTTACTTGAGTTTTCCGAAAAACAAAAGCTTTCTTTGGCATCAATAATAAAAGATTTAACCACGAAATACGACAACCTTTTTAATACTTCATTTCCCTATTCAGCAGGGATTCATCAATCGCCAACCGACGGAGAATCTCATCCGGAGTGGCATTTTCATATGCATTTTTATCCGCCTTTGCTGAGAAGTGCAGCAGTGAAAAAATTTATGGTCGGTTATGAAATGCTTGCCGAAGCTCAGCGTGATATCACACCGGAGCAAAGTGCAGAGATATTAAAGAATCTTCCTTAAAAATAAAATATACCCATCATATATTAACATTTTCCCGATACTGAACAGGAGTTAATCCAACAATTTTTTTGAATAATCTTGTAAAGTAAGAAGGACTTTCAAATCCCAGATCATAAGCTATTCCGGAAACATTGTTTTCTGAACTTAACAGTAGATTTTTAGCTTCTTTAATCAAATAAATATGAATATGCTCCAAAGCTGTTTTTCCGGTTTCCTGCTTTAGTACATCACTCAGATAACGCGTGGAAACAGAAAGTTTATCCGCAAGGTAATTAACGGTTGGCAGCCCATCTTTTAAGTGCAGGTCTTTTTCAAAATAATTATCTACCACTTTCTGGAATTTTTTGACCATCGTTCCTGATACATTGATACTTCTGTCGATAAACTGTCTCTTATAAAACCGGTCAGAATATTTAAGAATAGAATCTATGTGCGACAGAATGATCTCACGGCTGAATTCATCCGGATTTTCATCATATTCTTTCCGGATTTTATAATATAATTCCCACAATATCAGTTCTTCACCGGGAGAAATGTGCAACGCTTCATTGATTTCATATTCGAAATAACCGTATTTTTTTATCTGTTCGTAAAGATGATGTCCGGAAAGATAATCTTCGTGGAAAAACATCACAAAACCTTTTTCTGCAAACTGTACATTGCTTACTTCAATGATTTGACGCGGCTTCATAAAAACTGCCGAACCGTTGCTGTGGTCATATTTGGTCTTCCCGTACAAAACGTGTCCTGATTTTATCTTTTTCAGCGCAACCATATAAAAATCACCGGTAAAACGGTCTTCTCCTACAGAATACGTCATTAATTCTTTACACGTCATAAGACTTATCAGCGGATGTTTCGGCATCTCAAAGCCACTTTTCTCGTGAAGTTCAGTGATGCTTTTATAATGGTTGATTTTTTCCATAGTTTACTTTTTATTGACGTTTTACCATATTAAATGTCTCGTTTCGTATTTCTGTGCTATACTTCCGCTCATTTGTGTTAGAGCTTCGGGAGTTCATCCGCCTAACTTTGTCCTATCAAAATTAAACAAATAAACATTTAAAATTTTAACAAAATGCAAAAAACAATTTTTATTACAGGAGCATCAAAAGGATTCGGAAAACTATGGGCAGAAGCACTCTTAAAAAGAGGAGACAGAGTGGCAGCTTCAGCAAGAAATATTTCTGCTTTAGATGATTTGAAAACACAATACGGCGATCAGATTTTACCATTGCAGCTGGATGTCAATAATAGAACAGAAGTCTTTGAAGTTGTCGCAAAAATAGAGGAACATTTCGGAAAAATTGATGTTTTAATTAACAATGCAGGCTTCGGATTATTCGGAACCACTGAAGAAACTTCGGAACAACAGGCAAGAGAACAGATGGAAACCAATTTCTTCGGCTCTCTTTGGGTGGCGCAGGCTGTTTTACCGGTGATGAGAAAACAAAAAAGCGGGCATATTATTCAGGTTTCCAGCTTTTTAGGATTGACGACTTTACCATTGTTAGGCTTGTACAATGCTTCAAAGTTTGCTGTGGAGGGGCTTATAGAAACCATAGGAAGCGAAACGGCACATCTGGGAATTAAAACAACTTTAATTGAGCCAAATGGTTTTGCAACAGATTGGGCAGGATCTTCGGCGGTTCAGACTTCTTCGGAAATTACAGATTATAATCCGGTGCGTGCTGCGTTTGCGGAGTCCGGCGACAATCCTGAAACCTGGGGAAAACCGGAAGCTACCGTTCAGCCAATTTTGGATATTATCGACAATGGGAATCCACCAAAAAGAGTATTATTCGGTAAAATTGCCTATCATGTTGTAAGCGAAGTGTATAAAAAACGTCTGGAAGATATTGAAAACTGGAAAGAAGTAAGCATTGCAGCACACGGACATTAATTTAATATACAACCATAAAATTCTATCACAATGAAAATAGCATTAACAGCAGAAACCCAATTTGCAGAGATTAACCATAATAAAATTGCCTATCGAAGATTCGGAGAAGGAACGCCATTATTTTTCATCAACCGGTTCCGAGGAATTCTGGACACGTGGGATCCTCTTTTTGTGGATGCTCTGGCGGAAAAAAATACCGTAATTCTTTTTGATTATCCGGGAATTGGAAATTCCGAAGGCGATCTGCCTCTGAATATTTTTGAAGTTGCAGAAACCGTTCCCGCACTTGCCGATTATCTGGGAATCGACAAATTCAATATATTAGGCTGGTCTTATGGCGGATTGGTAACCCAAACGGTAATGTTTCAGAATCCGGAACGGGTATTGAAAACTGTTTTAATAGGAACTAATCCTCCC
This sequence comes from Chryseobacterium sp. ZHDP1, assembly GCF_018603435.1. Taxonomy (GTDB): domain Bacteria; phylum Bacteroidota; class Bacteroidia; order Flavobacteriales; family Weeksellaceae; genus Chryseobacterium; species Chryseobacterium indicum. The sequence goes on from NZ_CP075682.1 coordinate 240,589, forward strand.
GGAGAAAATGAAATCGTAATAGAACCCGTTTTTTTCGAGCATGCTTTGAAACCTGAAAACAATCTGGAAGACGAATACTATCTTTTCTTCGAACCGGCTTCGGAAAGAAGCAGAAAGGCAGCCAAAGAATCACACGACAGAATTGCACAGCGACTTAACAGAGCATTGATTCCTTCTACACCGGAAGTTTTCCAAAGGTACTTTGCAGGTTCCGGATCTTTTAAAGAAGACCAACTGAATTTCCGCGAAGGATACAAAACTTTGAAAACGCCGGTTCTGGTGATTTCGGGAGACCATGACATTAGTTTTGCCACTGAAAATTGGTTTCCCTTAATGAAAAATGCACCTACAATGCAGCATATCATTTTAAATGATGCCGGACACGGACCGCAACATCAGTATCCTGAAATTACGGCGGGTTACATCAATCTTTTCCTGAGTAAATAATTATTTTTTACAGTTAAAATTCAGCCGATGAAACACTATAAAACCCTGACAGATCTTCATTCAGATAACGGATGGAGCGCTCCGGAAAGTCCGCTTTTCAGTGTAGTCGGCTGTCTGTCCGAATGCACTTTAGGGAATCGGGAATTCACGACAGATGGCTATATTATTGCTTTTAAGAAAATAAAATCGGGCGTTTTTATGTATGGAAGAACGCCCTATGATCACAACAATGGCAGTCTGTTTTTCGCAAAGCCGCGACAAATGATCGAAATGAAAGATTTGCATTTTGAAGAAAATGGCTATATGCTGCTGATTCATGAAGATTATCTTAAGGGTCACGAGCTTTTCAGTACAATAGAGCAATATAGCTTTTTTGATTATGAAGTGACGGAAGCGCTCCATCTTTCCCCAAAAGAAGAGCAGATTATTCTTGAACTGAAGGATAAAATTCACAAAGAATATTTCAATAATCCGGACGAATACAGCCGTGAGATTATTCTCAGCCATATTTCATCTATTCTGAAATATGCACAGCGGTTTTACAAAAGACAATTCGTCGATCATTCCCAGATAAAAGGAAAAATGATTTCGAAATTTAACGCCGCCTTAAAGAATTACATCAATGAAGGTAAATTGGAGCATAACGGACTTCCCACTGTTGCACAATTAGCAGAGCAGCTTTTTGTTTCTCCACGTTATCTCAGCGATTTATTGAAACAGGAAACAGGAAAAACAGCAATGGAACTCATTCATATTTTTCTGATTTCCGAAGCCAAAAATCTTTTAAGACTTAAAGAAAAACGCATTACAGAAATTGCTTTTCAGCTTGGTTTGAAAATGCATCCTACTTCACGAGACTGTTTAAAAAACAGACAGGAATGAAGCCCATGGAATTTAAAAACATGAGTTTGAATTAAAGATAATGAACCGTTTACAAACCTTTTTTCAGTTGAAAAGAAGTCATAGTTTTTAGTTTTAGTGGCTATATAAATATACGAAATTTATTTAAAATTTAATGGGTGAAAGACTGTGAGATTTATGTTAGATGAGTTTAAATTGGTCTTTTTAGCTGTAACCGATAAAAAATTTTCTGAAATTATTTTTTTTATTTTGTTTACTCACATAGTATATTTGTAATTTATTTTCAATCATAATTTTATCTGTTTAATAAAAGCATAAAAATCATTTAAAAATGGCAAGAATATATCAGACCGCATCTATGGGAGAAGCGCATATAAGAGTTGCGATTGTAAGCAGGGGAGATGCAGATTTATTAGTTCATAGAGTTTCTTCCTGGGGGTCGGCTAAAGGGGATGCACTTTGGTTTATAACTCGTAATAAACAAGATGCTGATTTTTTGATATTCTTTACTTCTCAGGGAATGGCGGATGTGAAAATATGCTTTGTAGACTCTTATGGTGAAGCGGGATGGCAGAAGGAAAGTCGATTTAAGGGAAGATTTGCTTGATAAAAGTAGGAAGAAATCTTCAGCCTTTCATTATATTTTCCTGTATTTCGTGAAAAATACGCTGGATAAAGAAATTAGCGTTCAGGGTAAACAACTTCCTGCCGGAAAGTACAGCTTTTTCTTGATTCCTAGAGAAAGCGGAACTTGGGCTGCTATCTTTAACAAAGAGCCAAAACAATGGGGCGCTCACAAATACGAACAGGTAAAAAATGCTTTGTGTATAGATATAAAAAAAAGCACTGCCTGCAAAACAGGAAGCTCTGGTTTCCAAAATAAATAAGAACGGACTCTCGATGGATTGGGATAAAATCTCGGTTCCTGTGGAGATTAAGTAAGTTTGAATATGAAGTTTGAAATCTCGGTTGTCTGGGATTTTTTTGTTTAATTATTTAACTTTGTTATAAATCTCTTGCAAATCTTTTTTATATTTTTTTAATTCTAAATCATCAGGATTAAGATTTAGACCGTATTGTATTCTACCTAATAAATGAGGAATGTAATTTTCTCTTTTTTCTTGAATTCTTTCTAAATGAGATTCTATTCCAAATCTATTTATAAAATACATTTTTTGTCTAATTTCATTTCTTTGTTGCTTAGGTAATTGCATTTTATTATTAACAACTACACCGGAAATTATCTGTGGTATATTTTGTTTCATAAAATTTACTTTCTTAGGATTTAGTTTTAAACCTAATTTTTCTAATTCTTTGTTTACAAAATCAATAATATCTTCTGAAGGAATTTTGTCACCTGAAAATGCTAAATCATCAGCATAGCGAGTATATTTAATTTTATTGTTGCAGAATTTACCTATATTATTATCAAAATCTTTTAAAATGAGGTTAGATAAATAAGGACTTGTTGATGCGCCTTGTGGAAGATATCTTTGACTGTCATCAAATTTTTCTTGTTTATCACAATATGTCGTTAGAGTTGACAGATAGTAGCTTACTTCGTCAGAATATCCTAATTGTAAAAAGAAATTTTTAATCAATTCAAATTTGATTGAAGGAAAAAAATCCTGTAAGTCAAGTGTCAATATTTCTTTTTCATTAACATGATATTTCAAATACTCTATTATACTCTTTTTTGGGATATAACTTTTACAATATTTACTCACTTTTTGAGTATATAATATCTCTTTTAAAATAAAATTTTGTATCTCTTTTAAGCTTGGTAGTGGCTCAGATATAGATCTTAAGTTTCCATTTCTTTTTTTTATCTTAAAATGTCGATAAAAAAAACTTGTTGAAATCATTGACCTTGTAAGATAACTTTGACTATATCCAACTAATGCGGACAAGTGATTTATACTATAAATCACAGGAAGATTTTTATTAAGTAAAGGTTCTGAATACTTAAGACATTTTTCAATATATTCTTCAGAATAACCACTTGAAATGGCTAACTCAGTAAATTTTTTTTTATAGCTATTAGTTTTTTCCATATTTAGATTTCCTTTAGCTGGGAGTATTAGAAATTACCAATACTCCCATAGCGGAAAAATGAGCTTTAACGGAACAAATACCTACTGGATTTTGTTACGTTATAAGCTCATTGAGCTTGAAAATAAGTTCCCAATAAGGGGTAGAAGACATCTCATCCCAATATTTTTAAAAAGATAATTCTTTTAAATTAGGCAAATATATAAAATCTTTATCTATTTTTTTTATTTTAGATTTATTTTCTTTGATAATCCAATTATTTTTATCTCTTTCTTTAAAATCTTCAGTTAGTGTTGAGAGAAGTTGTGTACCAATTTCGGTTAGTACAATATTGTCCTCTATGTATTCTGCATAATTATCTGCTATCACTTTACATGTCAAGTCTGCAATTTCAGAAAATCTCAGTCCTTCATGAGTTAATCTTTTTACATTGCCATTGTTTTTAATGATTTCTAGCAAAAGATAAATGTGTTTATTTTTCATAAGTCATAAGTTATTCTCGTGGAAAAGGTGGATATAAATTAGTACTTTTCTTATATTCATGCCAAAATATTGGAAATGTATTATCAGGAGTTCTAAACATTGTAATAAGTCCTTCAGATTGTTCATATCCTAGTGAAAAGTTTCTTCCCGAAATCAACTTTGTTTCCAAATTTATCATAGTTTTAATATGTTTCTCTTTGTCAGGACTAGTATAACAATCAGATATTCCTCTTTGTACCTGATCAATATAGAATAATGGAGAATTGATTTTAGGTATTGTATCATATTGAATAGCTATTGTAGAAATTATGATTTTTTCTTCTAATTCTGGATTAATTTTAATAATTTCGGCAATACATGCAAATAATGTTTGTCCAGATCCTATATAATCATCAACTAATACTAAATAGTCATTTTGTTTTAAATTTAGATCAATAAGTTCTTCAAATAATGTTAATTCATCAAACTTTATATGTTTGGCTTCTTTTATAAAAGGTTTAATGCCTTTAAACATATAAGAAACGGTATTTCCACTTTTGTTCTTTTTTTGATCTTCTGGTTTAATTATTGGGAAAGTATAAAATTTATTTATAGGTATATCAGGCTTAGTTAAAATAAGTTCTAAAAGTTTTTTAACCTTAACACCATAATCATTAAGTGATAGCCAACTATATCTTTTGATTAAATCTAAAAATAATTCATATTCATCTTCTGATTCGATTAACAATTCAGACAAGTTGCAAAGACTTTCAAATACGTAATCATTACTTTCATAATTAGACCAATTTTTTTCTTCAAATATTTTTTTTAATTGCATTACAAATTGCAATCCAACCTTTTTATCCATTTAGTTGTATTAGTTTTAATCTAAATCTCTATGGTATTTTTAGTCTTAGATTAATCTTTGTTATTAAAATACTTTATATTTCCAAAAAATTCTTCTAAGGTAATCTCCTTTTTTCGACAAATTCTGATTAAAGTTTTTAAGGACATATTATAATCAGTCTTTGATGTTCCTAACGCAATATTTTTAATTCTTCTTATGGTACTTTCTTCTACACCACATTTTGACGCAAAATCTCTTTGCGATTCCGCTTTTGAAATCCAATTAGTGTAAATGTATTTGCAAATAGAAATGATTACGTCTTTTTCATCGTCCATATTAACAAATTAAAAGAAAGAGAAAAAAAACAGTGCGGTTTTCTGTGCGCAATGATGAAATATTATTACATTTGTAAAATAAGTTACATAAGCAAAAAATAAAAACACAAAACCTTCTTCATATGAAAAAGAATAACATAGACTTTGAATCCCGCTTTTGGTGCGGTCGGAAGAAACATTCCGCACTTTCGCTGATGGAAGTATTTTTCCAGTTTCATGATTTGTTAACCGCCAAAAAACATCTGAATCTCATCATGCAATACGCCGCACAGCGCAAAACACGAATTCCGGAAGATGCTTCCGTTATCTTTTATTTTCACCAGTCGCTCCGGTCGTTTATTCGGGCAGGATATTCCCTTAGAAACAAGCGCGGAAAATGGCTGGTTCCTGAACTTTCGGAACATAAAAATCCGATGTTACAGGGATCGCTGTCGGAAAAAGAATATTGCGATCCGGCAAAAGTTTTCCGGAAAGCCTTTAAAAAATACCGTCTCGAGGAATTCGAAGAGTTTCTGTCGGAAGTCGTGTATTTCTCGCTCGGAACTTTCAATAATGTACCGGAGCGCAATATCGTAGATCCGTATTTGCACCTCATCAAAATGCTGGATGCAGCATGGCTGATTCTGGAACGGGAAAATAACAAAAAGAACTTTCCGTATGAGCAGCAGCAGACCGCTGAACTTCAGTTACCGTAATACAGCCCATTACAATCAATAGGAAAATAATACACTGTTTTACTTATTGTATAACCTAAGAATTTCCACAAGTTCGGGGATGGATCGTATTTTCAGCTTATCAAACAATCTGTTTTTGTAAGTACTGATGGTGGATGAATGAAGATTCAGCTGGTTAGAAATTTCTTTAAGAGGAATGCCTTCTGCAAGCTTATTGGCAATTTGCAGTTCGCGGTCAGACAGCATTTCAAAGGAAGAGTTTTTTGGCGAGCCGCTTAAGGTTTCAAAAAAGATTTCTTCTTTTATATTATCGCTTACATATCTGCCTTTACTCAGCATCGCCGATAAAGCAGTCTCAATTTCTTCGGTGGAGCTTTGTTTGCTCAGATATCCGCCGGCGCCCATCTTTAGATAACGCATCCCGTACAGCACTTCGTCCTGCGAAGAAAATATTAGAATTTTAAGTGAAGGCTGATGAATTTTTATGTAATCTATTGCTTCCTGAACTGTACCATTAGGCATATTAACATCCATAATTGCCAGATCCAGTTCTTCTTTCTGGATCGTTTTGTACATAGATTTATAATCTTCTACTTCTAAAATTACGGCATCGGGCCTGAATCTTTTAATCGTCTGGATCAGCCCCATTCTTACAATACCGTGATCGTCTGCAACAATAATACGAACGTTAATTTTTGAACTCATCATTTTATAAATTTACAAAAAAAAGGGTGACTGTAGTTCCTTTATTTTCAGCAGAAATGATTTTGATATTTCCCTGCAGCAAGGATATAAAATTTTTAACAATTTTCAAACTTAATCCAACTCCTTTCTCGCCTGCAGTCCCCAGAAATATGGGATTATCATAGGTGTAAATTGCAGATAAATACTTTTCATTCATCCCTGTTCCGAAATCTGTTACCGAAAGTAAAACCTGATCGTCTTCTGTACTTGCCTGTAAATAAATATCCTGTTCCGGAAGGGAATATTTTACCGCATTGTTGAAAATTTTATCTAAAACATATTTCAGCAGCAGCACATCGGTTGTAATAAACGCGTTGTGATCTCCTTTAAAATGAAAACTGATTTTTTTCTCTTTTAATCTGGCAGCGTATTTTTCTTCTAAATAGTGATAAAGATCTGTTACTGCAATCTTAACGGGATTAATCTTAAAATCTCCGTATTGTGTTTTTAGCCAGGTGGTGCTGTCCTGTATGGTTTGCAGATTTTTCTGGGTGTCGTTTTTTATCTGTGGCAGCAGCTTAAAAAAATCTGCCTCGCTTATGGTTTGCTGTTCCAGCGATTTTATAAGCCAGAGAAAATTTCCAAACAGTTCTTTTGAATCATGAGATAATATGGAGATCAGTCCGTTCTTGAAATTGAGTTCATTTTCCAGTCTCTGGATTTTTAATTGCAGTTCGTTGACAAGGTCATTCATAAATTCAATATCAAATATTTTAAAAGCTGTTTGAATTATTTGTTGTAAAAAGGCACAAAAATATTCTATTATATAAGCATAAAAATATATAGTTCAGTCCTTTCTGCCAATATTTGGCAAGTTATAAAAAATATCATAATTAGTAAAAGGAAAATTCAAAAGGATTTGATTTAAATCATAAATTAAATGTCCTGATTCATAAAAAACGTATAAATTTTACGCAAAATCCCTTTCCATAAGGGTTTTCTTCCTGATGAACTATGGATTGGATTAACGGAAAGTGGTAAAAATGTAAAGTGAAAAATATCAACAGATTATTGATATCAGGCATCTGAATGATGCAGAATAGAACGCTGCACGCCGAATAGGCATCCATTTGTTTCAAAAATTATGAAGGGAAAACCGGAAAAGCAGTGTAATCCGGCAGATATAATGATATGCTGAGCCGGCAATTGATGACTGCTGTTAAAAGTGCTCTAACGTGAAGCGTTATTTCAGAAAGTATTCTTAAATCGCCGTAAAGCTGTAATAAATATTGATAGAGTAGGTGGTGTTTTCTTTACCTACTAGACTTTGCGCACGAGCGGGAGGTATCGTGTATGTTACATTCAGTCCCCGATCCAAAACAGGTGTACCGTTTAAGAGGATTTTTTGGGGAGTTTTGGATAACGGAACCGTTACAGGACTTCCGTTTATACCTATTTGCAGGATGTTGGAATTGATGTCGGTCTGCAGACCTGCTTTCTTGAAATAATTTTCGTCTGATTTTACATACAGCTCAAAACTTTCGTTATTAGACAGTATAATTTGGTTGGGAATCGTTTGTGACTGTCCGTTGGTATAATGCTCTGCTGTATTGAAATTGAAATTTACATTTCGTCCGGAACTCGGAATAGTGATCTCGGATAAAGGAAGAACCTTTAACTGAACGGCTGTATTTTGTAAATTGTTAATTGAGTTGTCTGTACTTTTGGCATTGAAGTTCAAATCAAACGTGTAAGTTCCGGCTTCAAAAAAAAGGTTTTTAAAATCGTCTGCAGACACATAAAGCTGCGGAATGAAGCTGTTTCTGTTTCCTGCGGCAACAGTAAAGTTAGCAGCAGAAAAATTCTGAAAATCTGCCGATAAGGCTTTGGTTGTAAGGGCGGGTCCGTTGCTTCCCAATTTAACGGCTGCAATATTTCGGGTTCCCGGAACTCCTTTGGAAGAAGTAAACTGAATATTTGTGGCAGCAGCTTTCGCCCAAAAATTAAAATCAACCGTATTCGCGATTTCCGTATTTCCCAAATCCCATACCTTCGTGTTTGTAGTACGGTAGTCATTTAAAGAAGATACTTCAACATATTTTGTTAAAGATGAAGTGAGCCATCTGATGGTTTGCGGAATAACTAAAATTGTTTTAAAATTAATCGGTGTAAAATCATTATAATTCTGAGTGATATCCATGGAGTAATTTCCTGCCCGAAACGCATTGGCGGTAAACTGGGCAGCCGGTATTTTAAATGTAAAATTGATGTTCCCCCGATTGAATCCTCCTCCGAAGAATATGGATGAAGGCGGTTCATACCATTTTACAGGGCTTGTACTAAACGACTGAAAACCGGGCAAAGATCCTGAATATCCGGCAGACGGAAGCTGTCCTCCCATACTTTCCAACTGCCAGAGAAGAGTGGAGCCTGATAAAGTAGATGAGGAAGAAGAGTGGGTAAAAGCTGCTCCGGAAACAGAGGTAAATGTAGGAGCTATCGGAAGTAATCCCAAAAAGGCATAATCCCAGTTTGTTCTGTTGGCGTTCGTCATTACCCTTGTAGGAACTGAGGTAAATTCAACCCTGTTTAAAATATTATTCTCAGGAATCGACAGATACACGTCCTGAGCTTTTATGGCTGTAAATCCGCAGCATACGGTAAAAATTCCTGTTAAAAAAGCTCTCATCGTTTTCATACCTTCTAAATTTAAAACTTTTTCACCTTAATGGTGGTGTCTTTCTTCTTATATTCAAAAACTACGGTTTGTGAATACCCTTCTTTTGTCACCTGAATAGTCTGGGTAGGCAGAGTATAGGTATATTTGTCATTTTCAATATAGAGGTCGTATTTTCCGTCTTTCAGGAAGAATTCAAACTCATTTTTTTGGTTAACTACAGCAGTATGAATTTCTCCGTCTTCACCTTTTGCATAAACCACAATTCCGGTTACATCTGTTTCCAGAACATCATAGGCCTGTTTAATTTCTTTTAATTTTCCGCTTACCCTGATGTTTTTTACCAGACCCACTTTGCGGTTGATGTTGCTGTCTACCATAATTACAGGATCCATCATTAATCTTGCACCTGCATTTTCATTCACTTTCAGGGTATAAATGCCTTCAGGAACATTCTGGAAAATTACTTTTCCGTTCTTATCCGTAATCGCTACATAATTGTTCAGTTTCACAATTTCACTGGCAAGTACAGATTCTCCGGCTTCCAGAAGTCCATTGAAATTTTTATCTTCAAATAACTGGAACGTCACTTTATGATTTCCGGGCGCTGTAGCTGCGGCAAAATATTTTTTAATTCCTATTCTGAACTGGTAGTAATTGCCGGAGCTTCCATAAGCGGCCGTAGATTTATAACCGGAAAAATTAAAATAACCTGTGCTGGACCACGAAGGCGAGATCTTATATTCCAGATTACCGCTTACATTGCTGTTCAGGTTTGTGTAGAGCTCCGAATAAGAAGTTCCGGCAGAAAAAGATCCCGACAAATTGTTATTCATCATCTGGAAATTATACGAAGCATAAAAATTGTAGTTCGCAAAATTACGGTCTGCATTGTAATAAGAATTTAAATCAAAAACACTCGTTGCGTTCCATTGGGCGGTTCCGTTTAGGGAAAAAGATTTATATCTGTAGGACAGAGTTGTTTTCAGACTGTTGAACCAATCGTCCTTATTGTTGTCTTTTGAATAAGAATATTCCGCTGTTAAATTCAATCCGTGAGAACCAAATGTAGCATTGATGTTGGTTTCAAGCCGGTAAGAAAAAAGCTCCTGCGATGTATAAAAATTCGCTGTTTTTTGCCTTTCAACCTTTGGAGCCAGTAGAAAATTCCATTTTTTTAAAGAAAACTGATAACCTGATCCCAAAACTTCTGTACTGTTGAAATAATAACGCACATTAGAAGTATTTCCGGGCTGGATCGGCGCACTCTGGAAACTCAGGAACTCCGGGTTTACCTGCGAATTCTGATATTGTATGAAAGCGCGCTGCGAATCTGAAAACTGACGGCTGATTCGCTGATTTGTGATAAAAGAACCTCTTTTAATCCCCGCATAACTTTTGGAGGCAAAGGAATTAATAGATTGTACATCCCATTTTCCTATTTTTCCCTCGTAATTGGCAGCAATTAAAGCTCCTGTGTTCTCATCTTTGTTAGAAAGTCCTTTTTCGTGGCTAAGACCAGCTTCTGTACGGATGACATGTTTATCATTAATTAAAAATGATGTTGTCGCGTTTGTTACCTGTGTATCTACGTTAAAGCGCGGATCGTGATCGAATATATAAGATACTTTCCCGGTGAAAGATTTAGCATTCCCAAAACCATATTTTGCTCCGGCTATTGTAGATCCTTCAGTTTGTTTGAAATAAGTACCATACAGATTATAATTATTTTCCAGTGCAAGAACTTCAAGCTGATTATCTTTACCAAATCTGGTCGAAACTTTTCCGCCTCTTCCGAAAACAGGGTAATCGTAATCGTTGCCGTTAACATTTCCCACCCGTAATACGGTATTTTTTCTCTCCAGTTCCAGCCAAGTATCATACAGATTATAACGCCCGTCTTCAAGATAGTAATCTGCTCCCATATTGAAGCGCGATTTTAAATTCTCACTGATCCTGAATGCGGTGTTTCCTCTTAATTGAAGATAATTGAAGCCTGAACTGTTTTCATTATAGCTGAGTTCGGCAAAATTACTTCCGTTCACGGCTTCATTTCCGCGGGCAATTTGTCTGTTGTGCGATAAAATCACCAGATAGAGCGTGTTGCTTCCCACAATTTTATTATCAAGCAGATCTGTGGCGATTGCATTAATATTGAATTCCGGATAAAGCGTATTCTGTTGTCTGACTCTGATTTTGATTTCAATGGTTTGTTTCTCTAATCCTTCCAGAGTTACGATTTGCTGTTTGGGCATCATTTCCAGACCATCCGGAATGGATTGTAAATCGATCTTTACGGTTCGCTTACTGTAGCCCTGATTTTCCGCAATCAGCAGAATTGACGATTCGGGCAAAGCCGGATTAATAAAATTTTCGTAGCTGGCTGTGTAGATTGCGATGTTTTTGTTCTCTTCTTTTTTAACAAAAAATGAGGCGCTTTCAGTTTTGGTAACCGCCGGAGTGGCGTAAGAAATATTGAATCTGATCTCATTGGATCTCATTTTCATAAAATCCAGATTGGCGATCAGTTTCACAGGAAGATTTTTAGACTGTCCTGCGCTTAAGGTAAAGTCGTTTTTGGGATAGAAAAGCAATCCCGGATATGTTTCCTCAGGTGTGATATTCTGAATGGTAATTGCTTCAGAGCTTTTATTCTCGATCACTAAGAAATCAGTAAAAGTTGAACCCTTCTCAACAGCTATACTGTCAGTCTCAAAATGGATCTGAATATCCTTCTTTTCCTGAGCAAATGCCAAAGAAAAGTGCAGAAGAACCAATAAAAAAGATAAGAAGGTTCTTCTTAGGATTAATTGTGATATTCCATTTTGTGATTTCAAGACTTACTATTTAAAATTAAAGTTTTTTTCGCCTACGCGTAAATCGTTAGATTCTGCCATTTTGATAATTGCTACACCAAGGAAGTTGCCGGAAATGTTTTCGGGTAAAGAAAACTGAACGGTCTGATTGGTATCGGGAAGCATGGAGATGGAAATTGGAGTCAATTTTATTTCCTTACCACTGTCTTTGTCGGTTAGTTCAAACTCAACGGTTGCATCATTGATGGTATTCCCGTCATTATGGATGTTTACTGCGACTTTTCTTTTCGCTCCATTTTCACTATTCACCTCTGAGATGTTGGTAATATCCAGACTTTTTACATGATTCCCCGGTGGAGTGTAAAAGATGTGAAGTCCCACTTCAAATAGGGTGATGATACCAATACCATTCTGAATACGTGTTTTATCTGCCTGCTGAGGAAGCTGCGTGAAAAACAACATACTGTTGGTAACATCAGACTTGGATGCGTTTGCAGGAATCTGCATGGTTACTACAATCTCCTTTGTACTTCTTGCAGGAACGGTTACTGTGTTTTCCAGAGTTGAAATCCAGGATGCATTGGACGTTTTTGAACTGCCCGGATCAAGATAAACCTTATTTCCGTCTTCTTCTCTAACCCAGTCTTTATAGTTTAGATTAAAAACATAATCTTTCTCCGAGCTGTTTTGAAGTGTGACTGTTCTTGTCACTTTTTCTCCCGGATTACCGGTGAAAAACAAGCGTGTAGGAGACATAGAGATGCTTTGTGCCAGAATTGAAGAAGATCCTGTGATTATCAAGAAAATGAAAAGATAGATAAACTTGTTCATGGTGAAAATTGTTTAAAATAAAGATTCCCAAAACTACTGAAAACGTAACAAAATGCCCCTTACAAACTAAAAAAAAATTATTATAAAGCTGTTGCAGTATAAGTTACTGTCTGTGTGTACGTTCCTGCCGGCTTACCTAAAATGTCGGAAGAAGAAGACTTTGCTGCCGGAATGGTGTAGTCCAAATTCAGTGTTAATGCGCTTCCAAGCGGAGCATTTGATACTAATGTCTGATCTGTTGAAGATAAAACAACAGCACTTTTTGTTCCTCCCATAGTTCCGGGAGCTGCAGCTGCTTTAATTGTCAATACGCTGACAGGAATTAGGTTGGTTCCATTCACGAAATTCGTACCTCCTGCTTTTACTTTCACATTAAAATTCTTTGTTGAGGTAACTTTCAATGAGTTGGCTTTGGTAACGGTTTGGTCAGAATTGTAGTCTGTTGAAGTAGCGTAGTTGAAGTTAACAGTGTTACCAATTGCAGTACTTCCGGCATCAATAGAGATTACATCGTTCAGAGTAATGTTTACGGTTGTTGTTGCAGTTGTATTCTGAGCCTGAACATTGTTGGTTCCTAATATACTTGCTCCGATTGTTAAGGCTGTGATTGCAATTTGTTTTATCATGATATTTATTTTTAATTTTTATTCTTGTTAATTTGTTCTCTTTTGAACACTACAAATTTATGTCGGCGAAAAAATTTTCTCTGTAATGTAAGCTGGAAGTTGATGTAGTAAAATAACTACAGGATTATTCTTTTCTTGAATAGAAAACCCTCAACACTTAGAAAGGTATTGAGGGCGTATATAAATTTGTGTTTTTATTATAAAGCCGTTGCAGTATAAGTTACAGTCTGTGTGTACGTTCCTGCCGGTTTACCTAAGATGTCAGAAGAAGAAGACTTCGCTGCCGGAATGGTGTAGTCCAAGTTCAGTGTTAATGCGCTTCCAAGCGGAGCGTTTGATACTAATGTCTGATCCGTTGCAGATAGAACAACAGCACTTTTTGTTCCTCCCATAGTTCCGGAAGCGGTAGCTGCTTTAATTGTTAATACGCTGACAGGGATTAGGTTGGTTCCATTCATGAAATTCGCACCTCCTGCTTTTACTTTCACATTAAAATTCTTTGTTGAAGTAACTTTTAATGAGTTGGCTTTTGTTACTGTTTGATCTGAATTATAGTCTGCTGCGGTAACGTAGTTGAAATCTACAGTGTTCCCGATTGCAGTACTTCCCGCATCGATAGAGATTACATCGCTTAGGGTAATGTTTACCGTTGTTGTTGCGGTGGTGTTCTGCGCCTGAGCATTGTTAGTTCCTAAAATAAATGCTCCGATAGTTAATGCTGCGATTGCAATTTGTTTTGTCATGATAATGTAATATTTAATTTTTATTCTTGTTAATTTGTTCCCTTTTGAACACTACAAATGTATGTCGGCGAAAAAATTTTCTCTGTAATGGAAGCTGGAAGTTGATGTAGTAAAATAACTACAGGATCAATTATTTGTGTCAAATAGAAAAGCCCTCAATACTAAAAGTGTTGAGGGCGTATATAAATTTGTGTTTTTATTATAAAGCTGTTGCAGTATAGGTTACGGTCTGCGTGTACGTTCCTGCCGGCTTACCTAAGATGTCAGAAGACGACGACTTTGCTGCCGGAATGGTGTAGTCCAAATTCAGCGTTAATGCGCTTCCAAGCGGAGCATTTGATACTAATGTCTGATCTGTTGAAGATAAAACAACAGCATTTTTTGTTCCTCCCATAGTTCCGGGAGCGGTAGCTGCTTTAATTGTCAATACGCTAACAGGGATTAGGTTGGTTCCATTCACGAAATTCGTACCTCCTGCTTTTACTTTCACATTAAAATTCTTTGTTGAAGTAACCTTCAAAGAGTTGGCTTTGGTAACGGTTTGGTCAGAATTGTAGTCTGTTGAAGTAGCGTAGTTGAAGTTAACGGTATTGCCGATTGCAGTACTTCCTGCATCAATAGAGATTACATCGTTCAGAGTAATGTTTACGGTTGTTGTTGCAGTTGTATTCTGAGCCTGAACATTGTTGGTTCCTAATATACTTGCTCCGATTGTTAAGGCTCCGATTGCAATTTGTTTTATCATGATATTTTAGTATTTAATGATATGCGCCCTTAATACTTTTCTAGGTGTTTAGGGCGCGTATGAATTTCTGTGTTTTTATTATAAAGCCGTTGCAGTATAAGTTACGGTCTGAGTGTACGTTCCCGCCGGTTTACCTAAGATGTCAGAAGACGAAGACTTCGCTGCAGGAATTGTATAGTCCAAATTCAGTGTTAAGGCACTTCCAAGCGGAGCGTTTGATACTAATGTCTGATCTGTTGAAGATAAAACAACAGCACTTTTTGTTCCTCCCATAGTTCCTGAAGCGGTAGCTGCTTTAATTGTTAATACGCTAACAGGGATTAGGTTGGTTCCATTCATAAAATTAGCACCTCCTGCTTTTACTTTTACATTAAAATTCTTTGTTGAAGTCACTTTTAATGAGTTGGCTTTTGTTACTGTTTGATCTGAATTATAATCCGCTGCAGTAACATAGTTGAAATCTACAGTGTTTCCAATTGCAGTACTTCCTGCATCAATAGAGATTACATCATTTAGGGTAATGTTTACCGTTGTTGTTGCAGTGGTGTTCTGCGCCTGAGCTTTGTTAGTTCCTAAGATGAATGCTCCGATAGTTAATGCTGCGATTGCAATTTGTTTTGTCATGATATTTATTTTTAATTTTTATTCTTGTTTATTTGTTCCCTTTGAACACTGCAAATTTATGTCGGCGAAAAAATTTTCTTTGTAGTGGAAAACGGAAGTTCATGTAGTAAAATAACTACACGATCAATTATTTGTGTCAAATAGAAAAGCCCTCAATACAAAAAGTGTTGAGGGCTTATTTAAGAAAAACTGACGTTTACTTACAGTGCAGTGGCTGTATAAGTTACCGTTTGTGTATAGGTACCTTTAGGTTTTCCCAGAAGGACATTCGATGCTTTTTGTGCTGAAATAGAATAAGTAATATTTAGAGATTGTTTTGCGCCTGAAGCGGCGTTACTTACCAGCACCTGATCGGCTGTAGATAAGGTGACCTCATTGAGAGTTCCGGATAAACTTCCGCCGGGTATTGCTTTTACCTGTAATACATCTACTGGAATTACGTTGGTGCCGCTTACAAAGTTTGCGCCCTCAGATTTTACTTTTATATCAAAATTTTTAGAGGAAATGATGACTAAGCTATTGGGAACCGTCACATTTTTTGAAGAATTATAATCTGCTGTATTCGCATAGTTAAAATCTACAGCGTTGCCTGAAGCAGCAGTTCCCATATCCATTGAAATAACATCTGCTAAAATAATATTTACTGTTGAACTGGCGTGATCAGAATTTTGCGCCAAAACAAGATTGGTTCCTAAAGCAACTGCTCCCAGAACCAGAGCGGAGATAAAGATTTGTTTTTTCATGATTGGGTGAATTTGAAGGTGTATTAAATAATATTCATTTAAAATGAACTATACTAACAAACTTAATCTACATTAAATTTAAGAACATTATATGAGATAACCAAGATTTTTATGTTAAATATAAATGTCATCAGATTCGCATAATTACTCTTTTGATTAATCTTGTAATTTGCCATCTTGCGTAATAAAACTTTCTCCACTGGCTTTAAGCTCTTTATAAAATTTAAGCTTTAAAATCTTAAGATGCTTCTGTCTTTTTAGATGATTTTTGTAGAGATAATAAGATAACCTGCTTCAGAAAATTACGAATACTTAATATAAAAACATCTTCGATGATCTGTTCGTTAATTAAGCTCATTAAAAAAACAGCGAAACAGGATTGAAACTTTGTTCTGCATCTGAGATTTGCATATAAAAATAACATTTACGAATAAAATGCCAGAAGCCTTTTAAAAAGTAATTGCTTGTCTCGTTGTTGTGAGATATAATGCTCATATTTGCCAAAAAAAACTTTTTATATAAATTTTCTTATTATATTTAGATTTATAATGATTTATGGTTAATAATATGAGTGATTATATGGTTCCTGATAACGAAAAAGAAAGGATGAAAAAGCTGGAACTTTTTGATTTGTTGAACTTATCTAAAGATTCTCAGCTGGACGTTTTTACAGAAACAGCATGTCTTATTTCCGGCTGCCAAAATGCGCTCATTGCCATTATGGAAAGCGAAACCCAAATGATACAAAGCTGTATCGGGATATCTCTGGATAAAGTAGACCGTAAAAATACAGTCTGTCAATATTCTGTTGCTACAGGACAAACGATCGTTATTAACGACACTTTATCAGACGAAAGATCATCTGGCAATCCGCTGATTATTGAAGCGGGTATTCGTTTTTACGCGGGAGTTCCGCTTTTGGATGACGAAGGTTTTGCTTTAGGGACACTCTGCGTTTTCGATTACGAGCCGAAATCATTATCTAAAGAGCAGATTTCTACTCTTAAGAAATTAGGAGAAGCAGTTACCAGACTTTTAATGGCTAAAAGAAAAAATGTTCACGCAGAATATTTTCAGCAGATCTTTACTATTTCGAATAATCCTATTTGTGTACTGGATGATAATCTGATTATCAAAGATATAAATCCGGCTTTTGAAAAGGCATTCCATCTTGAAAACAACAGCAAGCCATATCATCTTGATTTTTTAAAACTTCTGGGAGATCAGAGTGAAGATATTAAGCTGAAAGTCAGAAATTTTCTTCAGAATGGTGAAGAATTGATGATAACCACTTCTACAAAGATGAATGAAAGCCAACAGGTAATCATCGAATGGTATATGAAACGGAATCATAGTCATTCTGAGATTTTTTGCTTCGGAACCAATATTACTCAGCATATTGAGGAGAAACTGCAGCTGGAAAGATCGGAACGCCGTTTCAGAAGCTTTTTTGAAAATGCTATCGGACTGATGAGTATGCATGATATGGAAGGTAATATTCTTGAGGTCAACAGAAAGGGCAGAGAAATTTTGCATTATTCTGAAAATGAAGTTGCCGGATTGAATTTAAAAGATCTTGTCCCCGAAAAAAACTGGAAGCTGCTGGAAGATTATTTACAGAAGATTAATCAGAATAAGGAAGACATTGGAACAATGATCCTGAAAACAAAGGAGGGAAAGGAGCTTGTCTGGATGTATCATAATAGAGTGGAGATCAATAGGGAAGGACAGCCTTATGTATTAAGTACGGCACTTAATATAACGGAAAGGATGATGTTGGAAAGTGACCTTTTGTACACGAAAAAAATACTTGAGCAAACAAGTGCTGTTGCTCAGGTAGGAGGATGGGAAGTGAATCTGAAAAATAATTCTGTATTCTGGTCGCAGACGACAAAAGAAATTCATAGAATAGATCCGGGGCTGCAGCCTGATTTTGAAAGTGCCTTGCAGTTTTATAAAGAAGAAGACCGGTCCAGAATGAGATTTTTATTCGAAAGAGCTGTATCAGAAGGAATAGCCTATGATGAAGAGTTTCAGCTTATACGTAATGATGGCGTTATGATTTGGGTTAGGGTAAAAGGAATTCCGGAATTCGAAGATGGTGTATGTACAAAGATTTTCGGAATTATTCAGGATATCAATGCTTTTAAAAATATATATCTGGAACTGGCAAGAAAAGAAGCAATGCTGCAGTCTTTTATAACTTACGTACCCACTGCGGTTGCCATGTTTGATAAAGACCTTAATTATATATCCGTAAGCAGCAGCTGGAAGGATGAATTTCATATGAATCATCTTGATCTCATCGATCAGAATATTTTTACAGTTTCACCCAATGTCCCGAAAGAAAGGAAAGAGATTTATCTTAATGCATTAAGAGGAAAGACCTATAAAAACGAAAACTTTGTGCTGGAGCAGGAAGACGGTCTTCAGTATTATAACCTAGAAGTAAGACCATGGTATCTTTCAGACGGAGTTACTGGTGGGATCATTATTTCTGTACAGAATATAAGCGATACGGTAAAAACAAACAATGAACTGAAGGATGCCAAAAAAATGGCCGACATTGCAAGCAAAGCAAAATCAGAATTTCTTGCCAACATGAGCCATGAGATCCGTACGCCGTTAAATGGCGTGATCGGCTTTTCAGATCTTTTATTAAAAACTCCGCTTAACGAGATACAAATGCAGTATCTCAACTATATTAACGAATCGGGGGAAAACTTACTTACGATCATTAATGACATTTTAGATTTCTCTAAAATTGAATCCGGAAAAATGGATCTTTTGATTGATAAAAGTAATGTTTATGATATGGTAAGCCAGGTCATCAACGTGATTCTATATCAGTCCCAAAAAAAAGATATAGAATTATTGCTGAATATTGAACCCGGTTTACCGGAAACGATCCTGATTGATGAATCCCGAATGAAGCAGATCCTTATCAACCTCTTAGGAAATGCTGTAAAATTTACAGAACAGGGAGAAATAGAGCTGAAAGTAGAAAAACAATGGATGGATCATGAGAAAATACGGCTCCGTTTCGCAGTGCGGGATACCGGAATTGGAATACCCGTTGAAAAACAGCAGTCTATTTTTAATGCTTTCACACAGGAAAACAGCTCCATCAGCAAACGTTACGGAGGAACCGGACTCGGGCTTACCATTTCAAATAATATTCTGGGCTATATGGGAAGTGAACTCAGGTTAAACAGTACACTTCACAAAGGATCTGTATTTTTCTTCGATATCGAAGTGCCGTATGAAATGTCTGCGGCAAATAAAGATGAAGAACTGAAGATCAGCAAAGTACTTGTTGTTGACGATAACGAAGCAAACAGAATCATTCTGCAGCATATGCTGGCTTATAAAAATATAGAATCCAGGCTGGCTGCGAATGGGATGGAAGCTTTACAGATTTTGTTAGCGGGAGAACGTTTTGATATTATTCTCATGGATTATCATATGCCTGTTATTTCCGGGCTGGAAACGATTGAAAAAATTAAGGGGTTATTTAGTAAACAGAAAGAAACTTCTCCGTTGGTGATCCTTCATACATCTTCAGAAGAACATGATGTTATCAACTCCTTCCGACAGGAAGAAAACTCGTATTTTTTATTAAAGCCGATTAAATCCGAAGATCTATATAAAACTTTAAGGAGGGCAACAGAAAATAATGAAAAACAATTGCCGACAGCTACGGAAACAAAAACAGAACCTTCTTTATATGCGCCTGGTCTTCATGTTTTATTAGTGGACGACAATCCTGTGAATATGCTGCTTAACAGCAGAATAATGCAATCCCTTATTCCTGATGTAGAGCTTACGGAAGCTGTAAATGGACTGGAAGCACTTGAAGAATGCAGAAAACAGAACTTTTCTCTTATCCTGATGGATGTCCAGATGCCGGTAATGGACGGTATTGAAGCAACAAGGGAAATTAGAAAACTTCCGGAATATCAAACAATTCCTATCCTCGGAGTAACAGCCGGAACAACATTTGGAGAAAAAGAAAAATGCCTGCAATCCGGGATGAATGATTTCCTTCCGAAGCCTTTACGTCAAGCTGAACTTTTGGAAATGTTGAGCAAATATATTTCGGAAAAAGAAACGGATGTGGAGCATGATGTAACTGCTGAAAGCAACCTAGATATGGACTTTTTACAGCAGCAAACAGGTGATGATGAAGATTTCAAAGGGATATTTTTAAATCTGGTGGTTACCGAGCTTACTCAGGCAGAAAATAATATAAAGCGGTCTGTTGCAGAAAGAAATATGGATGATCTGAAAAAAAGTCTTCATAAACTGAAGGGAACAGCCGGAACAGCCGGATTGATAAAACTTTCGGAAAAGGTAATATACTGGGAAAATAAGACTGACCAAAATGTAGATTTTTCAATATTACACGACGAAATAATTCAGGAAATATCAGCCGGATTGCATATAATAAAAACATTAATGAAATAATAAAAACCAAAATTACATTTATATTTTAGTGTTCCTGCTTATTTTACCCGTTCAATCAAATGCTTCATACTGAAATTTTACTGTTTAGGCGGGTATGTGATATAGGTTTCCTGAGGAAGAACTAATTACGAGGAATGTTAAATAAAAAAGCGCCAACTGTTTTTAGTTGGCGCTTTTGGGTTTTTGTGACCTTAACGAGCGTATCTTCAAACACTTTTGTCGATGATCTGGTTCGTTTGAGCTAAATTAAACAGGAATTGGCTATTCCAAATCTAGCATTAAATTTCTCGTAATTAAGAAGATTTTTTGCAATATAATTTTAAATAGTTGAAACAATCTAAATTGAAATAGTTTTACTTTATTTTACTTAGATTGGCTTCCTCCTTTTCATGGAAATTTTACGAAGAATATTTTAATTGTACGTTGTTAATAGGATATAAGTAAAGATGAAACGTGGTACATTTAATTATACAATTACCTAAAATTAAATATCGATCCAGTATTTTAAGGATATTATAACTACTTTTTAAGTAATTCTCTAGCTTCTTCACGAGATGATTCCCTTATGTTATTTTTTAACTTATTAATTACATCTATATTATTAGAAGATTTCATTGTATTAGTATTCAATCCTTTATTCATTTCAGTTTTGGCTGCTCCTTGACTTGCTAATAATGCTGCTTTTAATTCTGCATATTTTTCAAATAAGTGCGAGTTAATCAAAGGAGACTTAACATTTATTTTTTTTGATGTATTTGTCCTATATAAATTATTATTCATAGAGTGACAAGTAAAACAATTCATTCCTTCTGCTTGGAATGTGGTTTCCATAGTGACATTTGCTAAATCTAAACTACCAAAACTTTGCCCATTACCGGTACCATATGGTTTTGATAAATCTCCATCTAGCAACTCATTAATTGGAGCATTCGTTTTTGACCATATAGAGCCTACAAATTTATAGTTCGCCCATATTTTAACTTTATCATTCGTAAGGGCTTTTTTAGCTAATTCGTTACTAGATTTAATCATTGTAGCAAACTCTTTATCTTCTTTAATAACCTCCATTCCTTGAGATGCCTGATTGTATCTAACTCCTTCAGGGTAGGATTGAAATACTTTATTTTTAACTTTTGGAGTAAGGGTGGTTTTATCTTGAATAATTCCATCTTCTGTATTTCCAACAGCGTTTCCATCGAATAATGTGTATTTATCTGATTTAGAATTTACAGGGTCTCCATGAAAACTTGTTCTATCTGGGGCTAAATCTCGTTGATCAAAAGTTGACCACACGCCTTCAGGGTGCTCTGCTGTAACTGTAAATATATGAAAGCCAATCATAGACATTCTTTTTAGCTCAGCGTTATTATAATTTTCGTGCAAATTTTTATCAGGTTTATTAACAATTGCAGTTATATTAAACGTTTTAGTAGAATCTACTACTTGAGATGTTTCTATCCAAGCTATTTTAATTTCGGTAGCACCAACTGGATATTGATTTTTACTCTCACGAATAGAACGCTTTAAGCTGTCATTTTTTAGTATTTCAGCTGCTTGGCTAATAATTAATGATGCATCGGCTGAATGAAACATCTCTAATATTCCGTCATTAGCATGTATCGAATATCTTACGAGAGAATTGCTCTTGCTGCTCAATTTTGTTCCGTCTGCTTGTTGATACAAATCTAAAATTAATGGTAATTTACCATCTTTTATGTATGAAGATGGTAATCCTTTCTTTTTTAAAGAATCTATTTTTATTTCTTCACCAAAATCATTAACCTGTTTTAATTCTTTCATAAATACAGGAACATTATCTTTGGTATTTGACGTTAACCATAAAAATTTTTGCCAAGACCAGTCAACAAACATTTGATCATTGTTAAGAACTATGGTATCGACTGTATTTTTAATTTCGTTATTCTTATTGTAATCTTCAAAAATACTTGCTAAACTTGTTTTAGTATTAGAGTAAGTTTCTTTTTTACAAGATGTAAGCCCCTGTAAAATTGCCGCTGTAATGCTCAAAAGCATCAGTTTTTTAAATTTTAATTTCATGGTTATTTAAATTATTAGTTTTAGTTGATTATATTTTTAAAATTGCAATAACATTCTTTAGTTATAACCAGGGTGATTATTAAAAAATTATTACACTGTTTTACAAATCCCATTTTATACAATATAAATTGTAAAATTTTAGTCTGAAATTAATTTCCCACTTAGGAACTCAAGGATGTTCCCATATGCTCAGTTAGCATAATAATAGTTACTAACATCATGACTAAATTATGACCAACAGATGAAAGCATAGGGAAAAACATAAATCCCCAACCTGTGCTAATAGGTTTAGTTGATACTTTATTAATAAAACAATATTAATATAATTTCTGTAAAAATAATTCAGTATTATTACTGAATTTTGAATTAATTTATTATGGAATGGTTAGTAAATTTTCGTGTGGTATTTAATTGAATCTCTTATCTTGTAATTTCATGAACTTCAACTAAGTTGCGGAAAATTATTGTATACAAAATTTCTGTTAAGGAACTAAATCGAGTACTTTTCTGAAAGATTAATTTAAACAATCAATTAATTAATACAAATTTCTCAGATTTGACTTGGATAAATTTAATGAACTCTTTAAGCTTTAAAATGTTTAAGCTGGAATATAATCCGGTTATAAAGAATTAATAAAGGAAGTGCTTTTAGATAACTACAAACAATTTACTAGCGATATTGAAGACAAAAGAAAATCAGTTTCAAAAGAAATTAATTTGCTTAACGAAAAGGTATCAAGTGCACGTGATAAGTATGTTGCAGATAAATTAGATGAGGAAGACTATATAAAGAAATCAAAAAAGTAACAAAATTGTAAATAGAACAACTTGAGCAGGAGCTATAGCTGATAGATTCAGAAAGTAAAGAATTAGATATAAAGACCAAAATAGAAAATGCGCTTGATTCAATGGAAAACCTGGAAAACCTTTATCAGCAGGGCGATTTACAAACAAAGAGAACGATTGGATGTTTGATATTTCCCCAAAAAGTCGAATTTGACGGAAAAAGTTTTCAAACACCTAGAATGAACATTGTCGCTCAGTGTATCTATCAATATAACAAAGGATTAGGAAATAAAAAAACCGACATAAGAGAGTTAAAACTTCTAATGTCGGTGTAGTGACCTCGACAGGATTTGAACGTTTTTGAAAAACAATGTCTAAACGCTTTATTCATCGGATGTTTCAATTTAGCGGAATTCGTGTAGTGACAAAATTAGGACAGTCATTTTAGCACTGAATTTTAACCTACAGTCTCAAAGTTAATATTTCACATCTATTTGAACAAATATTTGTACAAAAGTTCAATAAGTTCTATATTTGTTCAACAACTTTTCATGTCCTTTTACTTTTTTTTTAAGGTTTATATATTTGGAACCACTTTTAAATTTTAATTATAAACAATGAAAAAATTAATTTTATTAGCGGTTGTATTAACTGCTGTATCTTGTGAAAGGGATGATGAGAAAGTAGGGGAAAATATTCCTGAAAAAACATCAAAAATAATTAACAAGACCATAGAAAATGAAAAAACTTCTAGCAAAACTGCTTCTGACACCATATTTGTCAAGAATATCTCACCAGATGCTGGATTTGAAATCACAGACCCAATTGATGATGTCGACCCTAAAGACATCACTCCTCCAAGAAGGTAATAATTTCAAACAAAGGTTATCAGATTTATATAAAAGGATGAAGATCTTTCTTTCAAAGTATAGTAGGAGCATTAAAATTATTGCTTCTACTACTTTTTTTATAATTGCTTCATTACTTCCTTATACGGATGTTTTTCTAGATTTTTTTATAGATACTCAGAAAATTAAAATGAATCGTTTTCCTAACTTAGCTGCTGCTATATGGAGTTACTCGATGCCTATCAGTAATTTACTTGTCTTATATATTGCTAAAAAATTTAATCCTTGGTGGCCCGCATATATTTTCCCAATTTACGTTAACATTACGATGTTATGTGGATTTTTATTTTTAGATTTAAATATAAATATTGATTCTGTTTGGCTTTTCAGAGGTGTTACATTAAGTATTAGTCTTCTACTTTTTGCTACATGGAAGCTTTATTTAGACGGATATTTTAAAACACATATTGCAGAGGACAGAGTTGACTATGAAATTAAAAAACTAACAGAATTAAATGATGACCAAGGAAAAGCTTAAAATTTGTAATGAGTTGTATGCAATAGCGAAAAAACAGTTTGAGACAGGTGTTATAACAAGACAAGAATATCTTGAAACTTTAGTCTTAATAAGAAGTAAATTAGATGATCTGAAAAAAGGGTTTGACAAAATCGAATTTCCTTGTAAAACCTTTAATAAGCCAATTTTAGAAATAAATGTAAAAGAAACAGTAAATTTTGTTTTATCGATGAATTAAGACTTCTTACTTAACTTACTTTCAATAGATTTTAACTCTTCCGGACTGGAAGAGTTTTTTATTATCTCCATCATAATTTCCTTATCAAGTTCCATAACTCCAATTATATTATTTAAGCCTTCAACCATATCAGTAAGTTTATCAAGCTTATCATTTAATGTAATTAATGTAATAGGAGTATTCTGTTGGCTTTCGAGACTGAGAATAGCTTCCTTTAGTTTTTCGAGATTATTGATACTCGGTTTTTTGCTTCTACCGTCTAAAATCTTGTCAATACCGACATGAGATAGGCCTGAAAATTTAGATAATTGATAACTAGATAGTTTATGTTCTTTAACTTTCTCTAAAATGAAAGTTAATAAGTTGTTTCTAATGTCTTGATTATCAGTTTCTTTAATATTCATCCTAAAAATTTTACAAAAAAAGTTTAAATAGTTACAAAAAGTTCATAAACTTTTGTTACTTTTGTATAAAGGTTCAAACAAATGTACGAATATTTGTTCAAATCGAATAAAAAATAACTTATGACATTTTATATACAAAAAGAAATAATTGAACATTTGGAAACTGATGTGAGATTCAGAGGAGGACTCGCTTTTTCACTAGGTGTCGTAGATAGAGCAATATATAATTTCATTTTAAAATATAAAGAAAAGCCTTTTGCGAATTCAAATCTAACGAAGAAAGCAGCTCTTGAATATTTTAGAACTGAAGGTTATGAAGAAGATCAAGTTTTAACTCAAGAAATACCGGTGTTTTAACCGCTAAATTTTATTATTCCAAAAAGGCATGAAGGGTGAAAGCCAGCTCCAGGAGTGCAATGCCTTTTTTTAAATTTAATCAAGTTATGAATAACGAAAATCAGACCTCAGAGGTATTAGAACCAACTAGAATAAAATACCCAATATTTAAGGCCGGGAATTCTCCAAATAGACGTCAAAGAAGAATCGATTCCGGTGTGAATAAACGAACTCTTCATAAACCCAAAGAAGGCCAAAAAATGCTCTTAATTATTGATAAAATAAAGTGGAGGCATTTTATTCAAAAAATTCCGGTAAAAAATAAAGCCGGGGAAATCATAAGATACAACGTCGTAAAACATACTAATTAAAAATTTTTTAAAATGGAAAATCAAACTCACGAGAATGTAAATGAAAAAAAGCAATCAGAAAAAATATCTTCTGAAGATTTTTTCAAAGAATTAAATGATTTATTAAAAAAAGCTCCTGACAATGTTGTTCTTTTTGTTTCTGCTACAGAAGACCCGGAAGACGGAAAAGAGACAGGAACTGCAATTTTTTCTATTCAGGGAAAGACTAAGCATATAGTTTACGGATTAACGAGTGCATTTAGGCATGATCCCAGGATTAAAGAAATAGGATATAGATCCGTTAGTGTTCACAAAATGATGGATTCAATGTCAAATAAAGATCCTTTTGATTTACTTTCTGGACTTGGTGGATTATCTGGATTAGCAGATTTACTACGAAAATGAATAATAAAGCACTTTCAGAAAGGGACAGTAAAATTTGATTATCACTCAGTTAGATTAAATTTTTTTTAAAGCATTATTATCCCAATCAGAGCAGCGTTCTTTTAAAGTGCTTTCCGGAAAGGTAGCTCAGTTGGTAGAGCGATGGACTGAAAATCCATGCCGTCGGCGGTTCGATTCCGCCCCTTTCCACAATCTGCCGTTAAACTACTGGAAATTGTGGGCGGGTTAATGATTCTCATGTTTAATTTGAGTTTTCATGGTTATTAGTTTTTAGCCCGGTTTCGGCCGGGTTTTTTTGGCAAATTGCCCGAGTGGTTAAGGGAGCCGGTTGTAACCCGGATGACAGGAGTTCGAATCTTCTATTTGCCTCAATTCTCAACATAATTGAGTTTTTAATGGATTATTAGTTTTTAGCCCGGCTGGAATATTCCGGTCGGGTTTTATTTTAAAAATTAGAAATGCCACAGCTTCAACATACTTACACTATAAAAATTATTCAGGAACTGAATATTTATTCTTCTGTAGATCCAAATCATGAGATTTGGAGGAAATGCGATTGCGGAAATGAAGAAGATCTCCGGAAGACCTGGATATGTTCTGAATGTGGAGCTGTCTTATTTGAACCTTCTAAAAATGTCAAACATATACTATAAATTATGAGTAAACAAGTAATTACGGAATGCAGTAAATGCGGCGTGAGATACAACAACTGGCGATATCTTACACCATGCTGCAGCGGCCTTTCAATTATTGTCGATGAAAATGGCAATAAAACAACAAGTGTTTTTCTTTCAACTTTTTGCAAACCTAAAAATTTAAATTATGAACCACAAATCATTCCCAATAAGCAATAACATAGAAGTTCTAATATTTAGAGATGTTAATGACTCCAGCTGTCCTATAGTTAAAGTTTATGCCTATTGGATAGATAAAGATGGAGATCCAAGACTGGAGGAAGAAATAATCATATTCGATTATGTTGGATCTGCTCAGGGATTTATTAAAGATTTTTCTAAAGATTCAGCTTTAGAATGGTGTAAAAATAATATTCCAGGGGATGAAATCTAAATTTTTTCAAATATTGCTTCTCTTCACTAAAAAAGACATTCTAAAAAGACATTGGTAATGAATATAGAACAGATAAAAGATAGGGTTAAACAAGCCTATACAGACGTTGATTCCGTAGAGTTTTTGGAAACTCAAATAGAAAAAGGAATTGAGAAACACCGCCGGAACTATCGCGAATTCAAGGCTCTTAATCCGGATAAAGATTTTGCATTTTGGAAAAAAAGAAATGAAGAAATCAATTTAAATTCAACTAATAACAATGAAGTAATAGCAATGGGAATCTTTTTATTAGCCTTAGATAAGTTTCATCCAGACGAATAAAACACATGAAATATTTCAAAATTAACTCTTACACCAGAGTCCTGAATGATGGCAAACAAACCCTTCAGGAAAAGCAAAGACTTATTAATGAACAGTCTTTAAGTAAGAGTAATAATTATTTGAAAGAACAAAAAAACAGACGGCCTGTAGATCAGAATAAAATCTATACAAAGTTTGTCAATGAAATGTTCGAGCATAGAGATTTTATAGCTGTAAAAGAGTTCAACAGGCTCATTAAAGACAGGTTCAACAGTTCTACAAGCTATTATAGAGATCGTATGGAAAAACTTGGATTGATCGTTGTGGCCAACCGATTAGTAAGAAAAAAGAAAAATGAAACAATTTCTGAAGAATCAGAAACTGATTAAAAACTATAAAAAATGAGTGATTCATTAAAGACTGCAGCTGAAAAAATTCTGCGTGCAACAAACGGTGGACTTGATGAAATTTTAAAGATATATCCTGAAGCTGATACCCGTAAAAACTTCAGAATCCGGAACGATGATAAAACGGCTTCTGCTTCTATGAAATTTTTGGAAGATCGCTGGAGGCTGACAGATTGGGGTGGAACGGTTAACGCTCAGGACTGTTTCGGTATTTATGCTTTGGAAAACAATGTTGCTTACTACGAAGCTATTTTAGAAATTGGAAGAGCGCTCCAGAATGAAACAGGAATAGAAATTTTCGAAGATTCACGGACTTTCTACAAATATGAGTTTAGAGAGTATGATCTGGACGATTGTCCGGTGGAACTGAATGAGAAAAAATTCCATTTTGAAACCAAAGATTTTAATGAATATGAACTTCAACTTTTAGGACCTCATGTGACAGCAGAAAACTGCGCAGAAATCAATCTTTATTCATTGGTGGAATATAGTTACTTCAATGAAGAAAAAGGCAAGGTATTCCGTTTTATAGCAACTGATAAATTTCCGATCCTGGCATTTGTAAATAAAGATGAAACAATTGGCCAATGGCTTAAAATTTATATGCCAAAAGGAAGTAAAAAATATTCCGATGATGGTAAGGACAGACGTTTTAGACATGTTGGAGGCCGACCCAAAGGGTTTATTTTTGGTTTAGACAGGATAAAGAAAATTTATCAAAAGGAATTCGAGACTGAGAGAAAAAAAGTAGCCAAAAAGAAGTCTGATGATACAGGTAAAGAAGTTCTTCCGGGAAATATCAGTACTTCAGAAATTCATTTCAAGCTAGAAAGGATCTGTATCGCTACCGGTGGGAGTGATGGAATTAATCTTTTAAGTCTTGGTGAATATGTAATTTGGTTTAACTCCGAAACAGAAAATGTAGACCGTTTCCTTTTAAAACAACTGCATGAAATGGCTCATGAAGTTGTAAATATTCCGGATACGGATCAGACAGGGAAAAGAGAAGGCGGGGAACTTGCTTTGCAAAACCTTCCAATGAAAACGCTTTGGTTGGATAAATATTTTAAATTCTCCGGACAAAAGGACTTTAAAGATTTCATGAGATACAATCAGAGTAAAACAAAATCTCAGATGACTTATGAAGTTAAAAAAATGCTCAGTCTTTCAATGCCGGCTCAGTTCTGGGAGGTCTCAGTTAGTGAAAAAGGTAGAGCTACTTATAATTTTCACCACATTTACGCTTTTAACTTTTTGCGATTAAACGGCTTTTGTAGAATTGATGATCTTTCCAGGAAAGACGGTTACTATTTTGCTCGTGTAACCGGGCATGTAGTTGAGGAATTAAAAACAACTCAACTTATCAAAGATTTCTTCCGGAACTTTCTTTTGGCAAAACAAGACGAGCTTGGAGTTCGTGAAATTCCTCACGCTCTTCTAAATATGATGATTACTTCGCAGAAGATCACTGACGGGCATTTGGCCAACATGCACAACCGTTCCCTGGATTTTACGGATTTTAGTCCAACCAATCAATATTTTTTCTTAGGAGATAGAATAATAAATATTTCTGCAGAAGGAATTACTGAAGAAAAAAGTTTCAAAAATTATGTGCTGCAGTCACAGCTTATTGATAACCTTATCAAAGAAGAAACTGACCACTATATAACACCAAAGGAAATAAAGGATTTTAAGATTGAAAATCCTTATTTTAAAATTACAAGAAAAGGAGATAATCTTTATGATATCGAGATCCTGGAGGAAAATTGTGATTTCCTGAATTACCTGATTCAAGTATCAAGGATCCATTGGGAAAAAGATAGAGCCGGATATATTGAGAATGGTCAAAAAGAAGAGGATTTTTATCAGGAATCTTTATTTAAAATTACCGGAAAATATCTTTCTGAGGAAGAAAATACTGAGCAAAAACAGCATTTAATTAATAAAATATTTTCATTTGGATATGCAGCTCATAGATTTAAGGATCCTACAAGACCGTGGGTGATCTTCGCTGCAGATAACGCCGTAATTGAAGACGATGTTGCAGAAGGAGGAGCTGGGAAATCTTTATTTTTTGAAGCCATGAGATTTTTCATGAACAGACATGATATCGATGGTAAAGGAGATATTGAAAATGATAAATTCTTATTTGAAGGAGTTAACCAGCACACTGATTTTATTCTATTTGATGACGTTCGTAAAAATTTCAGTCTTGAAAGTTTCTTCTCAGTGATCACTTCAAAACTTACAGTTAACGAAAAATTTGAAGCAAAAGTAAACCTGGCTTACAGGAATTCACCAAAGTTTGGAGTTTCTACAAATTACGCAATAAAAGATCAGAGAGGATCTTCAACACGTAGACGCCTTATTATGGGTTTCTCAGATTATTATCATGCTTCAAACGATGAAAGAGAAAAACGAGATCCAAAAGACGATTTTGGAAATTCTCTTTTCCTGGACTGGAAGTCTGATCAGTGGTTCAAGTTCTTAAATTTTGTTTTCCATTCATGTCAATTTTATCTGCAGCAAGATGCAAAAATAGAAGCTCCGGACGGAAATATTAAAATGAGAGCTTATATGAGCGACATGGGACAACACTTCAAAGAATGGGCTGATGAATACTATCCTGAAGTAATTGGGCGAAAACTTATTAAAGATGACGTTCTGGAAGCTGCTAAAGCTAAAAATCTGAAGTATCTCGGAAATATGACATCTAATGCCTTTAAGAAAAAAACAGGGATTTGGTGTAAAGTTAACGGGTACGAGTTCCACGATAGAATCATGGACAATTTAGATGTAAAAGATGCAAACGGAAACATTATCCAGGAAAATGGAAAAGCCAAAAAGAAAACAACCGAACATATTAGAATCGTTAAGATTGATGCAGACCTTGAAGCACTCCAATCAGCCTTCAGATTCCCAACTGGATCCGGTGACAGTTCCGGCGAGGATCGTTACATGTAAGCATGAGGAACCGCTTCCAATCAACCTTTCTTTTTTGGGTCTTGATGTGTTAGGGGTTCATCTAAAAAAGAGTGATGAATGGCTTTATGGAGT
Organism: Chryseobacterium sp. ZHDP1; assembly: GCF_018603435.1. Taxonomy (GTDB): domain Bacteria; phylum Bacteroidota; class Bacteroidia; order Flavobacteriales; family Weeksellaceae; genus Chryseobacterium; species Chryseobacterium indicum. The sequence continues at coordinate 271,997 of NZ_CP075682.1, forward strand.
TTACCGGGAAAATAAAATGCTAGGTTATCTCTATGAAGGCGAAACAATGAGCATAGAGGATCAGGATCTATATTCGAGACGCTTGATTCCAAAGGATCTTGATTCTTTAAACTATTTCAAAAAAGTATATAAAGATCGGGTTGGGTATTATTTCAGTTACTCTGAAGCTTTTACCCTGATAGGATTTTTAGAAGATAAAAAAGTAATTCAAAAAACAATATAATGAAAATTAGTACATCAAAATTAAGCCAGGAGCTGGAAAAAGTAAGAGCTGCAGTTGAGAAAAGAGAAAAACAATTTGAAAATAGATCTGAAAGATGGCAGGAAAGCGAAGCCGGAGAAACATTTCAAAGTAAAACTGCTGAGCTCGAAGAAATTGAATGTGATCTTGAAGCGGCCATAGAAGCCTTAGAATTTTGGAACGAAGAAAATTAAATTATGACAAAACAGGATAAAATTAAAGAGGCATACGGAAGTTTATGGGAATATGTTTCAAAACATGTGGATGAAGATGGATGGTGTAGAACTTTCACTTTTAAAAATAGGTTTCAAACCGAATCTACTTCGGAAAAATGGCGGCCAATATGCTTATCCGATCTAGAAAAAAATAATGGTTGGATTAAAATCGAAAGTGAAAAGGATTTGCCAGAAGAAAATTGGAATTATTGGATAATGCAAAGTGATAATAGAATATCTAATATGAAAGATTTTTTTGATAATAAGAAATACTTTGGTGTTAAAGCAACTCACTACCAACCTATAAAAATCCCAAAACCCCCAATTTTCTAATAAAAAATAAAAAAAATGATAGCATATTTTAAAAACAAAACATCACCTGTATTCTACAAAGCACTTAATCAAAGTGAAATATTACAGGTAACAAAAGAGAAACATTGTATTGGTATTTCTGTACTCTCAATATTACTTAAGGAAATATTAGCAGGAAACATTGTTGAGATTGATAAAGACGAATTTATAGCAGCTTATTCTGAAGTTAAGCGAGAACTGATGAACCAGAATGTTCTGCAGGAAGAAGAAAAAGAACTCTATTTGTCAGAGCTGTTTAAAGAATGGGCTGATAACTATTTTAAGGCACTTTTAAACCAGGATATAAATAAACGCGAAGCTTTTGAAGCTATGAGAAATTTCGGGCCTACAACCTTTGCTAATATGAGTTCTAACGGATTTAAAAGAAATATGAAAGCCTGGTCTCAATATAACGGTTTTTCTTTTGAAGATCGGATAATGAAACTGGTATCAGGAAAAACGACTGAACACATCCGTATAACAAGTAAAAATTAATAAAATGAAAACAGAATTTTTAGAAAAAATTAAAAATTTAAATATTGAGGAGCTCGTAAAAAAGATGCTTCCTTATAGTAAGGATTTTGAGGTATCTTACAAATGCTTTTTTAAGAAAGGAATAGCTGGTTGGCCAACTTGGTTTATTGTGATCTATAGGGGTGAAATTTTGGATGATTATTTACTGTTTACTATTTGCGAACATTCAGAATATACCAGAACGAAATACCTGAAAGAAAAGTTTGATATAGACCACTTTATTAATGATATGGATTTGGCAGCAAGGGAAAAAAAATTATATACATTTTTTCGAAAAAATATATTTATTGAAGAAGACCATTTCCTTCATATAAATGACATGAAAAGGCTTTATGATTATCTTTCTGAGCATAATATCATCTTATTTGAACCTACAGAATAAATCTAATGAAAGATAATAAACTTAAAAATTTAAAAGATTTCTGTTTAAATACTATTTTAAACTCTAATCCTCCTTACAATCCTACTAAAATGCTCACTCAGATTAGCAGTTATATTGGTATTCTTGAGCGTCCTATATCTTTAGGCTTATTTGTGCCATGTGATATAAATGGGAAATATTTAAAACCTCCAGTTAATTTTGAAGGAAAGTTCTCAGAATATAAAACCTTACTAAAACAATATACAGAAGCTCAAGATCGTGTAATGTTTGAAGGATTCGAAATAAGACAACATGATTGGCCTTCAAAAAAATATGAGCTCGGATTATATCATAAAGATTATGAGTGGAGTCTTGCTCAAGTTACGCCTGAATTCCGTTGGGGTTATGTAAATATTTTCAAGATAGAAGATATCACTTTATATTCTCCAAATAAAAATCTCTTTACATTCACTGAGAATGCTTTAAAATATTTTACTTAAAACTAATTGTATTATATGAAAGACAACGGTTATTATAAAATAGAAGATTCTCCGGAAGGAAACAAGATTATAACTCTCTATCATGGTTGTATCGTTGACTTTGAAATTCTCATCCGGGAAATTATCGGAAGTACAGTTTTACAGCATAAAGATCTTGAACTGGAAAAGCCAAAGCATTCCTGGGAACAAAAAGATGATCGCGTCAAAGTAAACCGAACAACGACGATCGAAATAAAAACAATAGAAAAGATCAGAACAAAAAAATTAAGGGCTTTTAAGTGACTCCAAGCCCTTACATCCTTACAGAAAATCAATAAAAAACCCATCCCTGGCGAAAGCCGGGGATTCCTTTTTTCTAAACACCCGGGAACGCGCTTTGCATCTCCCTCTCCTCTCCACCTCTAAAAATTTTTAAGCTTGAAAATGTAATTCTGTAATGGAGTAGGCAAGGTTTTGAAACTCTATTAATTACACTTTTTTTTTAAGACTGTAACTGTTTAAAGAGTTACAGAATTATCTGTAATAAAATAGAGAGTTACACAATTGAAAATTCGATCGAATTTTGTTTACACTTTCAAAAAATGCTGTAAAAACTTTAGTGTTGGGAGGTTTACAGAATTACACTTTTACAAGTGCATTTTTAAGTGTTTTTTATGCTTTCACATGAGCAGATTTGTTTTTTATTTGCGGCTAAAACCAATTTTATTATATGCAACAAATCACCTTACATCTATCTGTTCCCAGATATGTAAAAAAAATCCTTCAGTTTAAATATGGTGACGATTACAAGGCGCGGGAAGATACTTTGCTCGGAATGGTTGTCCTGAACACTCTACAAAAAAAATCTGAGCGAAATTATACTTACAAAAGAACAAATTCTGATATCACATATTTCAGTTTGAAAGTAGGAATTGATAAAGCCAGCCGAAAAGGTTTTCAACATAATCAGAGCAAAGCGTATCAAATTTCCAAGGCAATTGAACGCGATATCAGAGAAAAGCTGTACACAGAAGCTGTTACCAATGAAATTAATTACGGAATAGATTTTAAAACTACTATTCAAAATTTCTTAGATCTGTATGATATCGCTGAAGATGAACTTTCGTATGAGACAATCCGGAAAGATTTTAACCGGTGGAAACATCAAAACATCAAAAAATTTAAGTAAAATATTTGTGTAAAATTGCGACAAAAAAATGGAAGTATTTTTTAACAATCTTGAAAACTTTTTCCGGGAAATAAGATCCGTGGAAATCTATAATGCAGATGATGTTTTTTACATCAATGCTTACAACGGAATTTTTCCGCCAAAATCAAAAGCTTTATACATTTTTGATGAGTTGGTTCCGGAAACTTTCTCCAGGAAGATATCTTCCAAAACAAGGAACGGAAACCCTTTCACCGATATAGATGTGAGCTTTCCTTTGTTGGATATGTCACTCGAAAACATTAGTAAATGCGAGGAATATTTTAATAAAAAATGTTTTGCTGTTGTCTTTGTGGCTAATACCGTTAAAACTTTGCTGGGTAATGCTTCTGAATCGTTAAGAGTCGATTTTATCGATAATAAGAATGAAGACGGCTCCGGTAACGATGAATATACCATTGCGATATCTGGAGAAACTATTTTAAAACCAAAATTGCAAAGTCTATGAAAGTAAAACTTTTAAAAAAGATCAGAACCCGATTCAGTATTGTTCCTAAAGGTTATGAATTTGAACCATATCGAATATATCAACACAATATTTTCGATGATAAAACTGCAGAAGAGCACGTAATTTTTGGAAATGAAACAGAAAGTATACTGATGTATATATGTCATTGTCTTGACACACCATTTTTCAAGTATAGTGCATGGTTTAATCGTAAACTTATAAGAAGAAGAAGTGCAGCACTAAGAAAGAAATATTTTCCTTTTCGTAAAAAATAATGTCCTTTCCAAGCTTTTAATGTAAACACACTTTTGTCCGTGAAATCTACAAGATGCACGGACAAAATATTTTTTTAAACCAACCTCTGGCAATAGATAAAAATTATCTACTGTCAACTATCGCGAATATTATTTCTGGATATCAGCAAAAGAATTTCTCTTCAGCTGAAAGTATTCTTCAGAAAGCTCAGAGTAAGATCGAAATGCAGGCGAATTCTGCAGTGACTTCAGGAGCTGACGTTTTCCCGGTTGTTTTAGATATCAATGGTCCGATTATAAAATATTCGTCCTGGTACTATTTAGGAACTCAGGACATCATTGCGATTTTACGAAGACTTGACAGAAATTCTTCTGTTTCTGGAATTGTACTGAATATTGACTCTGGAGGCGGAATGGTATCCGGAACCGCGGAACTAACCCACACAATCAAAAATTTAAGCAAACCAACTATTGCGTACACCGGAGGTTATATGTGCTCCGCCGCTATGGATATCGCTTCCGGAGCTCAATTCAGAATGGCAAATCCTTTTGCTGATTTAATTGGTTCGATTGGAACCATGCTTTCTTATCAAGATTTCTCAAAAATGTTCGAAAAATGGGGCGCTACTATTTACGAAATCTACGCTCCACAATCCACAGAAAAAAATAAAGAATTCCGAGATCTCCAGGCTGGAGATTCAAAAGCTTACGAGCAAAGGCTGAAAGAAATGACGGCTGACTTCATTTCCAGAATGCAGGAAAATCTGAAGGAAACATTGAAAGATGATGAATTGGTGATGAAGGGTAAAACCTACACTCCAAAACAAGCGCTTTCTGTAGGCTTAATCAACGAAATCGGAACTCTGGACGATGCTTTAGCAAAATTTTAAAATCAAAATAAATGAAGAAAGTACTAGCTGTTTTAGGATTACAAGCCTTCACATTCCACAATAATTTTTGGGGTGCTGGTGAAGCTCATGTAAAACTTGATAATAAGCAGCTTCAATTAATCGAAGACGCTTTAGAGAAAAACGAAGCTGAAAATACTCCGGCTGAAGGCGCTGAATCTTTAGCAGATCTACAAGCTAAAGTCTCAGGTTTTGAGGCAAACGAAATTTCTATCCAGGAAGCTGTCACTGCAGCTTTAAACCTGAATGGTATTGAAGCGGCTGAAGGGCAAACGGTAGCTCAGGCTATTGAAGCTCTGGGAACAAAGTGTAAAGAGTACGGTGATTCCAAAGAAACTCACTCAATCATTCAAACCGACGGCAAAGAAAAACCTGCTGCAGATGGATTGCAAAACGGTTTCTACGATCCAAAAGCACCTCATAATCAAATCTAAATTTTTACGACATGGCAGAAATTAATGTTAATGCAATCAAAAATGAGGTAATTCGTTACGGTACAGCCAATCCAATGGCATTAACTCCGGCGGTTTTATCTCAAAATATTCTTTTAAATCAGCTTGCAAAACCTTTGTCAAAGGTAAAAGGAAAATGGTCTTTTCCTTCTGTATTAATGACAAACTTACTTCAGGCTTTCTCAGATACATGGACACCTTACGGTGCTGTTCAATTTGCAAATAAAACAGCAAAGAACTTCCAATTAAAAGTCAATCTTCCAATCAATCCTTACGATGTTTACGGTTCATGGGTTGAAGATCTTTACCAGGAAGATAAAAAGCCTAACGAGATGCCAATCTCAAAATATATCGTGGATATGATCGCGGGCAAAATGATTTCTGAATTAGCTACAGCTTCAATTGTTGCAAAATTTGATCAGGCTCAGGTTGGATCTCCGAACCCAGATCCTACAAAGATTATGGACGGTATTAATGAAGTTGTTACTGGAATTGTTGCTGATACAACAAACCCGGCTTTCTTAATTCCAATTGATGCAGCTCTGGCGAACGATCCTGTAGCAAAAGTAAACGCTTTTGAAAGAAGTCTTCCTCAAAATGTTCCGGTTTCAAATATCCTGGTTCCTTTGGATTTCTTCTTCGATTATGTTGAAGCTCGTGAAACTCCTTCTGATCAGGTTATCGATTACAACGCAGCTTACAGGAAAAAAACGAAATACGGAAGAAACTTAATTGGAGTTCCCGGATTAACGAAAATGATGGCTTGGGTTGATGGAAACCTTTTCAGACTCTATGACAGAAAAGATAATCCGGCTCAGATCGATGATGTTCAGATCCAGGATTACGTGATGAAGATCTTCATCCAGTTCCATTTAGGTTATGATTTCGCGATCAACCAATATGTATTTGTTGAAACTTCTGATGCTGCAAAGAAAAGAGGTCTTAACAATGCTGTTCAGAATAAACTGTACTATCCTAACGAGTTAACATTGACTGTATAATGGAAAAGAAGGTCACAGAAAAAAAAGCTACTCCTCTTACTGAGGAGCAGCTTTCAGCAAAAGAAGTTGAACTGAATTCCCTGGCTGAAACTTTAGCTCAAGAAAAAAAGGATTTCGAAACTGAGAAGGAAGAATTCAAAAATCATATTGATTCTGAAAATAAAAAATTATCTGAAGGTTTTGCAGATCTGGAGGAAAAGCAAAAAGAGTTCGACGAAAAGGTCGCTCAACTTTCTGAAACTCCGGAGAAAGAAGAAAAGGCTGTAGAGCCTTTGAAATGTACCTACGATAACGAAGAGTATCAATTTCACCCGGATGCTCCGGAACTGATCCTGTTCGATGGGAAAGGCTGGACACACCAGGAAATTATTGACGACAAAAATGTTCTCCTTCAGATCATCGGAGGTGGACTTGGTTTAATCACAAAAATTTAATTCAATGCCAGATAATTGTTCATTTGAAACGGTAAGAACCGAGAATTTAGGTTTTTGCCCAAACGAAGAAGTTGTAGGAGGTGTAAAAGCAGAAGTTGCTCACATTCCAATGGCTCAACTTCAAACTATTACTAAACCGACTATTACTGAAGATACTACTTATGAAGATAGTATCAAAATTCCTAACACCGGACTTGTCCCGGTTACCGGAAAAGGTTTTAAAAAAATGACTTTGACGATCGATGAAAACGAGCTGAAAAGTAATTTAGTTGGTAACAAAGGAAACTTGAAAGACCAGGCTCAATTTGATGGGATGCTTCCTAATTTCATTGCGAAAACTCAAGGATTTATTAAGAGACACAAAAACACTCCAATGTGTTATGTAATTACTGATAGTACCGGTAAAAAATGGGTTTTACTTGATGCTTACATGACAAAGGCGGATTCCACAACAGCAAAAAAATACGAAGAAAGCGCCGGAACTGCTTTTAATGTAATTTCAAACGGTCCTTTATATTCTTATGAAGGTACTCTGACTATTTTAGCTGACGAACCTGCAACTCCGTAATTATGGCTGATACAAATCAATTTTTCATATTAACTGTAACTAAAGGCTCCGAGATGATCGGAGCCGATGGTTCCAAAACGACTTTGAACGATGTTCCTAAAAATGCTCTGGAATATTGGGAATCCGGAAATTATGCTTTTTGCTTAAAAAAAGATACTGCAGCTGAATTATTCAAAGATTATTCAAAAGAGCAGATCCAGAAACTGATCGAGATCAGAACTCCGATCGGTTACAAAGGTGAACTTGATACATTGAATTCTTTACTTAAAAAATCTGCAAAGGTTCAAGCTCCAGCTGAAGCAAAGAAAAATTAACTACTTATTCCGACTGTTTTAATTATAAATGTTTTTATTATTTATTATTTTTCCTCCTGTAATGGGAGGTTTTTTATTATGAGAACACACGCTGAAAATATAGAATTGTACCTTTCTTCCGGAGGAGATCCGAGACTGGCCAAACTTCATAAAACATCTACTTTACAAAATAGATCCAGAATTGTTTATCTACTTTCCAAAATTCAAAAGTTGGAAAACACTTCTGAAGTAAAAATTCCTGAAGAGAAAATAATTACTCCGGATCCAGAAGTTCATATAAAGCCAAATCCTGAAAGGCCTAAATTTATAGGGGAAATCATGCAATATCCTGTAGAGCTCCACTCAACTTATAACGAAACAGAAAATCTTTGGTTTAAGTACTGCAGTTTGAAACTGGATCTGAACCAGGTTCCGCCTGCAGAAGAAAAAAAGGCGTTGGAGATTCAGAATAAAATTATGGATCTATTTAAAAGATTTGATATCTGTAAGAAAATTTTAGATCATTATTTGGTACACAAACATATACTACCGACCGAAAGTAAAAGAGATTTTGAAAATTTTACTCCATTGCAGCTGGACCAGGAAAGAAGAAATATGGAATCACTGATCTGCAGGAGAAGGCAAACTATTAAGAAAATGGAAGAAGACCTTCCGGAAGAATCGGATCCGGTTTTTAATAGAAGATTGAGCTCACTTAATCATAAAAAAGAGCAGCTGCAGGAATATATTTTAGATCAGGAAAAAATTAATAAACTATTGCACAATTAGCAGACAACGTTTTTATTTGGCAAAAAATATTATGAAACAGATCTTTAAATTATTTTTAACATTCTCATTTTTACTTTTTGCATTCTCATGTAATAAAAAGCAACCGACTCACAACACTGCCTGGAATTCTTCCGGAAACAATATGGTAAAAGTTCAATCCTACGATAATAATGGAAACCTTATTGAGTATTTTATGGCTTATACTTTATTTAATCGTCTTTATAGTACTGGAGGGTATGGAGCTGTAAATAATTATTATTATCATAACAGACCTGCTTTCGATAGATCTTATCAGAATTATAGCCGTCAATATTCTTATTCAAAAAGTCCGAAAAATAGGGTTAATCCTATTATTAATAAAAATTATAAAAAGGCTGCAGTCCGGTCTTTTAAAAATTCTACACCTGGTAAAATTACTTCAAGTAAAAAAAGTTTTTTTGCGAGCTTCAGGAGAAGTTCTCCAAGTTCTGCTAACCGTTCATCATTCAGAAATAGTTCCTCAAGCTTCAGGAGTAGTAGCTCTTTCAGGTCATCAAGCAGTTTCAGAAGTTCAAGACGTTAATAATTTAGAATTAATATGTGTACAAATAATTACAAAATAGAATGTCCTGTAGAAAAAAAAGCGGTTAATTTTAAAGAATTTAGGACAGAAATTATAGTTGATAATGAGATAGGCCAAATTTTAGATTCTCTTCAAAAGTATGATTTATGCGCTTTGGAATATGGTCTTTTTGATGATTCAGGACTATATAAGGCTACAGTCCAATATAGATATGGTTACTTAAATGAGTACACTTTTAGTTTTCCATTTAGATTTAATCACAAACGACATCATTTAAAAAGAATGTTGATCGCTGCAGGTGGCTTCATTACTCAAGAAGGAAAAATCCCCGAGATCATTCATTTTAAAGGAATGAGAGATATTGACGTTTATTTTGTTTTGACTGATACTAATTTAATAATTGATGTTCAATTTTTACCATTAGAAAAAAGACTTTATGATGCTTTAATTCCTGGTAAAAAATCCCTGGAGAACCTAATTGAAAATACTGAACTTAACTACCTTCTACAAAATCACATTTCAAAATTTTCATTTAATGACTAATAAAAAGCGTATAAGCAAACGGATTAAAATACTTCAAAAAAGAAAATATATTATCGGATATTTAATAATGGGTAATGGTTCAATAATCAAACTTAGGAATATTAAATGTGGCCAAAAGTATAAAGGAAAGAAGATTGGATCAGTCAAATTGTTTAACCATCATAAAATGGCATGGGACTTTACAATAAACTTTAAAGAAAATAACAAAGCACCTGAATAATCAGGTGCTTCTTTTTGGAAATTGTAGTAAAAGTGTTGAATTAATACTAGAGTTCTATTTCCAATAATTCTTTACCTAAAGAGTGCAAAGCCTCTTCAATTTTCTTCTTTTGTGCAGCTCTAGGCTTCTTTACACCTTTAGAGTATTGAGACGTCAAATCCGGATTAATTCCGGTTAATCTTTCAATTACTGCAGCTGAAAAAATTCCTTTATAATATTGCAATAAACTTTCAACATCGAACTGATATTTAATATCATATTCTCCCAATAAAATTTTAGGGATATTTTCTTCAGTATTATTTTCTTTTAGAATTCTTATGGCTTTTAAAGCGGATTGTTTTGCTTCCTGGGGCGTGGTTCCTCCACCATAAACACCCTCAACATTTTCGGCGTATGAAGAGAACATATCAGCCGATCTTTCAATAATAATTTTAACTGTTTTCATATAATTTAAATTTTTGAACTTATTCGTTCTGATATCAAACGATATTAAAGATAGGGGCTTAAAGCCCCATTTCTTTAATGATCTTTTTCTCGAGACCTTTACCGACTTCTTTCGCTCCGTGATAAGGAACTGGATAAGTTCGGCCGTTTTTCTCGTAAATGTAATGGCTTCCATCTGTTCGAATGTGAACCCATCCATTCTTTTTGACCTTTCGGTGTAATTCGCTTGATTTCATAGAACGCTTTTCTTTATTAATTCAACTCTGTAAAGGTAGGAAAATTCCTACCATTCACCAAATAAAAACTAATAAATTTTTAATTTTTTTTAAAATATTTTTTCAGACTATAATAAACAAAGCTCCAAGCCTTATTGCTTGGAGCTTTCATGTCCTTTATGTTGTGTGAAAATAAAATGAATATTGCTGTAATTCTCAAAGGAGGCAATAAATATCCTCCGCAAACCTGAATATCTCACCTTTCAAATTTAGAGCGTATAACTCCACGCGGAGGACTTTAGTCTTCTGTGTGAAGTTAATTACGCATTGAAAGGTGAGAAATACAAAAGTAGCTAAAATCAATCTTTCATGTACTAAAATTTAAAAATTTTTTATTTTATATGCAAAGAGAATACACAAAGGCGCCGCTGCCATTTCAGGGGCAAAAGAGAAATTTTTTAAAGAAATTTAAAGAAGTTTTAAAGCATTATCATGAAGATTCTATTTATATAGATCTATTTGGGGGAAGTGGCCTTCTAAGCCATACTATTAAGCAATTTTATCCTAAATCAAAAGTTATCTATAACGACTTTGATAATTATAAGGAAAGGCTCGAAAATATAACCAAAACAAATCATTTACTTTCTGATATCAGAAAAATAGTAGAAACATTGGATAAAGATGAAAAGCTATCTGTAAAGTATAAAAATTTGATCCTGGATAGAATAGCCAAAGAATCCGGATTTATTGATTTTATTACTCTATCATCCTCACTATTATTTTCTGGAAAATATGAGACAACTTTAGAAGGATTAAGAAAACAAACTTTTTACAATAAAGTTCAAAAGACAATTTATGCAGCTGATGGTTATTTGGAAGGAGTAGATAGAGTTTCGGTCGATTACAAAGTATTAATTAAAAAGTATCAAAATAGTAAAAATGTAGTTTTTATTTTTGATCCGCCTTATTTGTCTACAGATGTAAAATCCTATAAAGATGTAAGTTTTTGGAAACTTTCAGAATATTTAGACATTCTAAGTTTCACGAAAGATTTTCCATTCATTTATTTTACAAGTGAAAAAAGTCAATTGGTTGAACTTTGTGAATGGTTAAAAAATAATAATTATTTGGATCCAATATCTGGAGCAACAATAACGTCCGTTACAAACCATGTGAATCACAACTCGTCTTATAGAGATATTATGATACATAGAAATCAAATTATTTAAAAATAGTTTTTGCAATTAAAAAAATTGTCACTATACTAGCAATCTCCAACAATCACATTGTTGTTATCATATATGTATTCTCCAGTTTAGGCTGGAGAATTTTATAATTACACATTAAAAATTTCATCAATTTTTTCAATTACACTTCTGTAAAATTTTGTAATTACCTAATAAATAATAGGATTACAAAATTACACTTTAGTTCCTATTACTGTCCTTTCAGACACTTTTTCAGACAAATATTTTCGTTGTATGGATATTGTAAAGTACACGAAAGACAACACTTTTCAACGGATTAAAGCCTGGTATATCGACGAAACGTCGGTACAGTTAACTCCGGCTGAAGAAAAGAAAAAAGATAGATTAAAGCACATTTGGGCTTTACGATGTAACAACCGATATTCTCCAAAAGATACCGTTAAAATTATTGAGCGCGATTATAAAGTTTCCCAGGCGACTGCCTACCGGGATTATAATTTGTCAATGGAACTCTTTGGCAATATGGATCAGGTTAATATAGCCGCTGAAAAAATGATCATCGCAGAAGGTTATTGGGATCTTTATTTATCGGCAAAGAAGAAAGGTAAAGAAGAAGTGGCTCTAAGAGCCCTGGAGAAATATGAATCACTTTACAATTTTGAAGATACTACTCAGAAAGTTGATCCGAAAAAGCTCGAAGCTTCTGTTTATAATCTGAAAATTCCTAGAGGCGTTGAAAAAATGCTGAAAGGAATGTTTGATGGAGGTGTGGTAAACTTTAACAATATTGGAGCTGAAGATGTAGACTGGAAAGAAATTACTGAAGACGAGGACGAACAAAACGAGGAAGAATATGAGTAGTGCTGTATTATATCACAATATGCCGGTCCGGAATATTGAGCTGAATCTAATGCAGGCATCCGCGGTTTTGGCAAATAAAAAGTTCAAAATTCCAAATATCAATATCGAAGCAGCCAGGGGAACGGGAAAATCTACTGTGCTCGGATGGTTTATAAAAGAAGCTGTAAAACAAATGCCCCGTTCTACCGGTATTATTGTCGGTGAAACATTTGTACAGATTAAGTCCAGAACTCTTCCGTCTACAAAAGAAGGAATGGAGATGTTTGGGCTTTTTGAAGGCTTTGATTACGTTGTAGGTCGATGTGGTAAAGAAGAAGGTTTTGAGATGCCTTTTCAGGCTCCTTCCAGTTGGTCCAATGTGATCCATTTCAGGAACGGAGCGATTGCGGTTCTGGTATCGCTTGACAATCCAAACTCCGGAAGGGGATTAAATTCTTATTGGGTTATTGGTGACGAAGCGGCGCTATTGACCTATGAGCGCCTATATGATAACGTACTGACAACAAACAGGGCAAAGAAGGCGATCTTTAGTAAGGCATCTATGTTACACGCTCAGGTGTTTGTTTCATCGGTGGCAATGACTAAAAAAGGTGAATGGTTCACTAATAGAGAGAAGCTTGCCAAAGAAGATCCTAAGAAATACTGTTTCCTTCAGTTTAATTCATTCGTTAATGCTCATAACCTGAAGGGAGGTTGGATCCAGGACATGCAGAAGGAAGCGCTGTCAAAGACCCAATTCAACGCTGAGATAATGAACATAAGGCCGCGCGGGGTTAAAGATGGGTTCTATGCTCAGTTAAAACCTAAACATTACTATCAGCATAAGTACAACATAGATCTAATGGGTGGCGTTACTGAGAAGTTTACACCCAGCTGTAAGTATGATACAGATCTGATCAGGAACGTGCCATTACAGCTTAACCTAGACTTTGGTGGAAAGATCAACTGTATGACTGTCTCTCAGTATTCGGCAATGCAAAACTCTATCAACTTTGTAAAGGAATTCTTCAGGAAGAATCCGGATATCCTGGATGATCTTGTGCAAGACTTTATCGATTACTATGAGCCACACAAAGCGAGTAGTAATGTGATTCACTTATACTACGATAGATATGGAAATAATAAAGAAGCAAACAGTAAAACTACACTTGCAGAAGATGTGATCATTAAGCTAAGAAAAGCCGGATGGGTGGTGATCAATAAGACACCAAACACTAACAACCCGCCTCATGCTGAAAAGTATCAGCTGATCAATACTATACTTGCAGAAACAGATTACCGTCTTCCTTCAGTAAGGATCAACGCTGATAATTGTCCTAACTTGATTATCTCAATGGAAAATGCACCACTGAAGGGAGATGACGCTTTCGAGAAAGACAAGTCGTCTGAAAGAAGTAAGACCATACTGCAGGAACATGCGACTCACTTCAGTGATACGCTTGACTATAATCTATACTGGCAATTCTGGCACTTGGTTGATCCGAGGTCCCTGTCTTCCTTTCCAGTTACGAACTTATACCTATAAAATAGAGCAAAATAGAGCCCTAAAATGGCTCAAAATCGACCTAAAAACAGCCCAAAAATGCACCCTAAAAAAGTGAATTATTGGGCTTTTTTAGGCATATTTCGTGTTTTTCAGCACCTGCAATTGTAGAGAAAGATAAGGCGGCCCTGTGCAGCACATGCAAATAATGATAAAAAACGCGTTTTTGGCGGGCTGATCCAAAGTTTAATTTATTTAAATCCTTGCACTTATATTTTTTCATCATGAGAATGAAACATGTAAAAAGAGAAAATAAATTGATGTCCTTTCCCTGGCAATCATTCAGTTTGATATTTGGCTCATGCAAAAAGCAATCTTTTTGAGTCAAGTTCTCACGGAAATGAAAAAATTGGATGCAAATAAAAACCCAATTCCCTTTTCGATAACTGTAAGAACCTATAACAATCAAAATAAATCCGGAGGAAAATTAATAACGTACGAGAATGCAGTTTTAATGCAGGCTCCAAAAACTCCTGGAAAGATTCGATTATCTCAAGACAGAGCTTTTAAAAATCCTAATCACTTTGATAACCGAACCCGAAATTTAAAAACGGATCAAGGGATTAAGAAAATTAACATTCTATTCATTATAAAATTTAACGGCTGTGATGTCGTCTAAAACTGATGGAAATCTCAAAAGGAATTTATGCAGTTGGAGGATTAAATAATAAAACTGCAGTATTTTTTAACAAAACGACTGATCCGGTTCACTCTACATTTAAGCCTAATATTACCGACTCTTTAATTGGTGGAAAATGGCTTCCGTGGGGTGAATCTAATCTTTATCCTCAAGAGTTCGCTGAGAAGCTTAAAAAAACAAATATTGCAATCGGCGGTTTGGAAGTTTTGACGGCTGCTCACTTTGGAACAGGCTTCCGTCTTTACCAGGGAACCGAAACTGAAGAAGCTATAATTTTTAAGGAAAGACTGGTTGATTCATTTCCGGATATCGCAGCATTTTATTATCGTACAAACTTTAATATTACTCTTGCAGAAATTATTACGGATTATGAGGTTTTCCGCGTTGCATTCCCCGAATATTTACTTTCTCCTAATGGTGATCAAATTATTTCTGTAAGAAGGATTAAAGCGGCTGATTGCCGTTTTCAGACTCCGGATCCGAACGGGATCATCAACAATATAGGAGTGAATACCGATTGGGAAAAATACGATGAAAAAAAGACAACTGTTATTCCGTGTTTCAATGCTAATATTCCTGTAGAAGAAATTAAAGCATATTGTAAACAAAAGGGGATCCGGAAGTTTACCATTCCGGTTATTGATACGTTACTTGTTGAGAAGTCTTATCCGTCCGTTGGATGGCATGCTTCATTCAAAAATGGATGGGTTGATGTAGTTCTGTCAATACCGGCTTTCAAAAAAGCAATGTTTGAACAGCAGCTGAATATTAAATATCTGATCCATGTATCGGACGAATATTTTTCTCACATTTACGGCCAGGACTGGAGTCTTTTTTCTCCGGAAGAAAGACAGAAAAAAAGAACGGAGCTCGTAGATCTCATTCATGATAATTTGCAGGGAAATCAAGCTGGAGGAAAATCCATTATTTCACCATTCTTTATTGACCGTTCTACCGGAAAAGAAATAAAAGGAATCCAGATCGATGAAGTTCCGCAAACTCAATCAAATGGAGATTTCCTTCTGGATGGTTCTGCAGCTAATTATGAGATACTGACAGCAATGGGAATTGATCCTTGTTTAATCAGTGGAGGAGCATTCGGAGGAAAAACCTTAAGCGGTTCCGGATCCGACAAAAGAGAAGCCTGGACAATTCTTTGTGCGAAACTTCCAATAAAACAAATTCGAACGCTTCAGATTTTTGAAATTATAAAAATCTGGAATTCCTGGGATCTAACTGTTTTCGGAAAATTCCCAAATATAAATCTTACAACTTTAGACAAAAACAAAAACGGTCAAGAAAAAGTTGTCAATTAATTATGTGTAAAAATGCGACAAAAAAATGGAATATTATATTGATGAAATCACACTCCCGGAGTATTTTATTTTACCTGGAGAATTTGACTGGAAATTAATTGATCAGGAATTAGGATTCTCAGAAATATTTGAGATAATTCCAAAAGAAATTTATCTGCAGTTAAAAGAAGAAACTGAGGATAACAAGAAAGAAATATTCAGGCTTCTTACAAAAGCATCGGTTCTTTATTCATTTATCCTGGCAATACCAAAAATTAAAGTCCATATCACAAATTATGGTGTTCAGGAGTTTATACAGGAAAAATCCAAGTCGGCTCCCTGGTGGGATGTTAGAGATCTGGGACTATCACTTTTGAAATTTGCTGACAAATTATTTTCTGAAGCTCTAACAAAAATTGCAGGAATTGAGGCGCTGAAAAATTCTATACCATTTTTTGAAAATGTTTCTGAGAATATAAAAACGCCGGCTGAATTTGAAGAAATTTATTCTATCAAGAATTCTCCAAAGGTTTTTAAAATGCTTCAGACATATTTGGTTCAGGCTTATTCATTGGATGTTCTGGATAAAATTAAACCGGATTGTATTGAACAAATTAAATTGAAGCCCGAACTATATAAATTTTTGAAACAGGCTAATATCTGTTATGCTTTATATTATGCTTCTTTGATGCCGAATTTTGTTTTTCTTCAGAATGCGATCGTTATTCAATACGAAGAACTTCCGTGGCAAAAATCGCAGGTTTTAACGCCTGATGCAAAAATAAATTCAGGAAAAAATTTCGTGAAGCTTGGAGATGCAAGTATGAAAGTGATCACTGATTTTATAAAGAAAAATCTTTCAGAATTTCCTTGCTACTCAGAGCCGGTTCCTGAAAGCAAACCGCAATCCAGAACTTCAGGAATTTACATGATTTAATGTCCTTTTAAACCGATAGTGATATCGGTTTTTTTGTACCTGTAATGAGCTTCGAAAACATAGACATAGAGAACATTAATCATTGTCCGGAAATAGATTTTATTTCCGGACTGAAAACGAGATTATATTTTGCTCCTGCATCGTATTTTTTCTTTACTCCTTTGCCTAAACCTGCAGGATCATTTGAAAGCGAAATTGTGATCAGTGACGACATCCTAATGAGGAAAAATAAACTGCTTAGATATATCGATATCCTGGTTGATGAAAATGAACTGAAAATTTCTCTTAACGGTTCAAAACAGAAAAAACGAACTATTACAAACTTAACTGTTTTTATTTTGGGATTCACTCCTTCGGTTCTGGGCTTTGTACAGCGATGTAAAAATGTTCCTCTAATATTTTTTATTCAGGATGCCAACGGAAACAACTGGCAAATTGGTCATTCAGTCAATAGGGCTTTTATGGAAACTGCAGATATTTCTTCTGGTAAAAAATATGAAGACAATTCCGGAGCTGCAGTTGCTTTGAATTGCAATTCCTCAGTTTTCCTTTATCAAAAGCCTCTTGATCATTTTTCCAAACCGGGCGATTTCAATAATGATTTTAATAACGATTTTTTTAAAAAATATGACTAAACAAGAAATTTTGGATGCAATTGAAGAGTTCGTTACTACGAACGGGATTCAAGAAATTACAGGACAAATTTTGAATTTGATCTTGACTTCAATTGCCACGATTATTCCTGATGATACAATGCTCACTTCTTCTTTTGGAGGTATCGTAACGCCAGCGAGTAATATTGTAGTTACACCTGGACAACAAAAATGGTTTTTTGCTAATCCGGGAACTTATGCAAACGCAGGGGGCTTAGTATTCGCAGCAGGAAAATTGAATATTCTTTCGTACGACGGAGCCAACTGGCAGAAGTTCGAAGTCGATATGCCAACGGATCAAGGAATGATTGAAATTCCATTTTCAACTTTTATTAAGTTTGAGAATAATAAATCAGTTTCTAAAACAACTCTTTCCGGGCCTGCAAATTTTAGCTACGTTTCTACAAACGCAAAGCCTAATGCGATTGAAGTAAAAGAGATAATTCCAAATGGATATCCAATTACTTTTAATGCAGCATTTACAACTAAAATTCAATCGGATATTGATTATTCAAAACCGATAACAATTATGTTTCATAGACCGATTACAGCGTCTTTAAAACCTTTAGCTTTAGTTCTTAACACTTCAGAAGTCGACAACACAATTCCACTGCCTAAATTCAAGGTTAATGCTGTCGGTGCTTCTTCTGCTTTGATCAATACTTGGTTTGTATCCTTCGAATTCCCAAATCACACTGTTACAGCTAATGATTGTGTATATAATATTGGTATTTTCAATTATCAAGGGGTGAACTATTTAACCGGAAATTTTACTACTGTAGGAGCCGGCGCAAATGGAAGATGGGCAAACTTTTCTATTCCGGAAAGCCAATGGGAAGCGGGGAAAATTTTTGATCCGGACGGAACCAACATTGCTGGTGTAAGAATTACAATGGGTAACTCAAAGCCTACTTCCTTAGTACAGGCAAATACATCGGACTATACACTTATCCAAATTTAAAATAATGGAAATAGGGATTATAAAGAATTATTCCAGCTTCAGTAATTTGTCTGAAACTGACATTTCAGCGGGTTGGAGTATTATTAATAATAAATTAGTAAGTCCAGCTGATATAACAAAGCCCTTGCAGTTTAAGTATGTTTCTGGTCTTTGGCAATGGAAGCGAACTATTGTTTCGAATAAGAAAAGTTTAAAGCTTTTTATAAATAATACAGCTGGTAATTATACAGGAGAATTTTACATAAATACTCAAAATAAATTATGTAGCAGTTTTTCTTATGATAGTTCTCTACGAGTAAGTACAGATGCCATAAGTTATAATGCGGGAGATCTTCTTGAATTTTCAATATTAAAAAATGCTTGGAGTACCTTTTTTGCGGTTAAAAATCTTTCAACAAATCAGACAGTAACCTTAGATGCAAGTAATGTTGTTTTTGCTATTCACAAATTAAAACTTATTACATCTGAGGTAACGGAAATTTCAAGTTATAAATTTGAAAGCTCACAGCCTGTTGGTGGAACTTATGTTGTAGGAGATTCCATAACAAATGGAAGTGCAGCTACTACACCTGAATTGTCTTGGGTTGGTCTTACTGGATGGAATAGGCTTTGCGGTCCTGGAGATCGAAGTGCTGACGCTATTTTATTACTGGAAGAAATTCTAAATTACGTTAAGCCTGACAGGATTGTTTATGCAATGGGAACAAATGATCCTAACATAGATGTTTGGAAAAATGCTGTTCAGCAATTTAAGCAAGTTTTAAATGCTGGTAGAATTACGTTTATCCCAATTTGTCCTTATGCTAATGGAGTAAAATCAATGGAAGCTTTTCAGCAATATATAGTCGGTAACTTCTCTATTTACTTTGACTTTTATTCAGTCACTAAAGCTCAAGGAAGCACAATTTTAAATCCCTTGTATGATTCTGGTGATCACGTTCACCCAAATAATCCTGGTCATTCAGCGATTGGAAATTATACAATTAACAGTCCACACTATAACTACTTTAAAAATTTCGCTGATGACACGCTTCAGATGTACGCGTTTTACAGACAAATGCTATAAACTTTAATAATGATTTTAGAACTTATAAAACACGATTATCACGCCTTATGGCTTAAATTATTTGTTGTATCCGGAGCATGGTTTTGTGTGCTTCTGGCAATTTTGATTGACCTTTATTTCGGGGTACGGAAATCAAAGGCTTTGGGAGAACATACAACTTCTGAAGGCTTTCGTCGAAGTATTCAGAAATTTTGTTATTACTATGCTATGATGGTTTTTGCATTAATTTTTGATGCTTTAATTCCTGTTTCATATTATTTAGCTTTTCCGCTTTCAGCACTTCCGGTTATCACATTGTTATGTTCTGTAGCTTTAGTTTTTACTGAAGCAAAATCAGTACGAGAAAAAGGAGATGCGAAACTTCGAAGAAAAACAGATGCGAGCTTCAGGGAACTTATTGAAGTTTTAAAGAAAGAAGATCTGATCAATAAACTTATAAAATCTCAATCTAATGAAAAAGATTCTACTACTGATAGTTAGTTTTGTTATGATCTCGTGTGGATCAGTAAAGAAAAGTAAATATTCCTCTACATCTGAAGGAAATGAAAATATAGATTTTAAGGAATCCACCGGAAATAAAAGCAATATTCAATCTTTTGAAAATGCTTCGATCAAAATTGAGAATAATGGGTTTAATATTTCTGTTAAGCCGTTGAATGGACAAAATTCTTTTTTCAATTTTACTTCTCCAGATGGTCAGCTGTTCCAGGGAACAACCAATGCAGAAATAAGTTTTGAAAAAAAAGCAGAGAAAAAGGAAGTCTTTATCACAAAAAAAACTGTTACAAAAATCACATACTGGTCTAATGTTACTTATAAATCACAAATCACCTATAAGACCGTTGTCAAATATTTAGATAAGTATAAAGAAGCATATCCATGGTATTATATTTTTATTGCTGGGTTTATGCTCCGGGAGTTGTTACGATTGCTCTGGAACTGGGCTAAAAAAAGTAATTGGTATATGAATTTAATAGAAAGAATAAGTAAGAAAAGATGAAGGCTTTAGAATTATCAAAAAAATATAGATCTCAGTTGGATAAGTTTGATATTACTTCTCCATTAAGAAAGGCGCATTTTTTTGCGCAAATTGATCACGAAAGCGGGATGAAAGCAATTAGAGAGAATTTAAATTATTCTACAATAGCCGCCGCTAAAAAAGCGTTTTATACCCCTTTTAAAGGTAAGTCAAATGCTTTTATATCACTTTATTTACGTAATCCGGAGAAGATGGCAAATTATGTCTATGCTAATCGTAACGGAAATGGAAACGAAGGAACCGGTGACGGGTGGAAATATAGAGCCGGGGGCATGATCGGAACTACTGGAAAAGCTAATTTTGAAAGACTATCAATAGTTACTGGAGTAGATTATGTAAAGGATCCGGAATTGTTAAATAATGAAGCTGATTCATTAATAGCAGCTTTAGTATTTTGGAAAGATAATAAGCTGAATATTTATGCAGATCGCGACAAACTGGATGCAATTTCTGACATAATTAATAAGGGTCGTCTCACAGAAGCGTATGGAGATTCTAATGGCTTTCAGGATAGAGAAAAAAAATTGAAAGTCTATAAAGAAGTATTTAAATAAAAATCCCCGCGTAATGTGGGGATTTTATTTTTTTTATAATTACGGAAAACCGTAAGGCTATAAAAAATAGTCTACATATCTTTACAAAGTCAAACAAAACATACTAATAATTACAATTAAAAGATATGGACTTTTTATATAGATTAAAGTACAATGGTGACGTTTTCAACGTTCGCGCAGGAGGATTTACTAAAGCATTAGAAAAATTAAAAGAATTTTTAAAAGTTGAAATTTCTGAAAATCAAGTTAGAATTTCTTCTGTTGTAAGAATTCAATAATTTCATAAAACATTCCGATATTAGTTGGAATCATTTTTCAAAAATTTTGAGTTGAAGCTAACCACCTGACCCAACAGGTGGTTTTTTTTCACAAATAATTTTTTTATAAATTTGTAAAAACAAACAATCATGAAATACTTATTCCTTTTACTTTTATTGTTTTCTTGTGGTGCTAAAAAGGATGAGAGACACACCGAAATTAAAAAAAATGATTCTTTAGTTACCTATACTTTTAATAAAAAAGTTCTTGACAAAGCTAAATTGGACCTTCAGAATTCATTTAAAAAAAGTAAAAAAGATATCATTTTTTTAGGTGATAGTAAAACAGAGGGATTTCCACTTCAGGAAACTTTTAATAATTTAAATATCAAAAATAGAGGTATTGCTGGAAACACTACTTCTGATGTTTTATCCAGATTAAAATTCGTTACCGACGGAAAACCTAAAGAAATATTTCTTGAAATAGGTGTAAATGATATCAGCCAGGATATTCCTGTAGTAAAGACTTTTGAAAATTTTAAAAATATTTGTGAAAGGATAAAAAAGGAAACTCCCACAACGAAGCTTTATATTCAATCCGTACTTCCGACTACTCTTGAAAATAAATTATTAAATCCAAAGATTCAGCAATATAATGACTTGCTAAATTCTTATTGTAAAAATAATAAACTAACATTTATAGATCTCAATTCTCACTTTTTGTCTGGATCAGAAATGAATAAGAAATATACAATAGACGGAATTCACCTAAATGCAGCAGGATATCTTCTTTGGGGTGAACTTCTGAAAAAACACGTTCTTTAATTCCCTTCTATTTTTTTAAATTCTTCCTGAACAAACTCACTCATTTCGTCAACGACTTCTTCTCTTTTATAAGGATTATATCCTACTTCAAATACCCTCGATAACATCGGGGGATTTACGTTATCTACCTTATAGCAATAGCAAAGAGAATCCGTTGCGTATATAATTAACCAGCGTTCTTCCTGAGGTTCGTAGACTAATTTTATTGTCCTTTTCATAATTACTTCATTTTTTGAGATTGCAGCAAAAATAATGCAATGTCACAAAATATTTGGATCGCGAGTTCCTGGAGCGAATTAAACGAATGGCAAATTCAGGAAATTGCTCATTTGTACATAAATACACCTCCGGAGAATTTTCATGAGGTTTATCCTCGAATGATTTCTATAGTTTACCAAAAAGAAGATACAGCAATTCATAGATTTGAACTGTTCAAATTGATCAGAGACGTTCCTATATCTGAACTTGGTAAATACACTACTTTTCTTTTAGAAAAAAACAATTATTACAGATTTCCTAAAATTCCTGGACTTATTAAACCAGCAGATCGATTAGGAAATATTTCAATCAGACAATTTTCTTCCATTGATACTTTTTTTTATCAATGGAATGAAGACAGATCCCTGCTAAAATTAAAAAGACTTGTAGCATCACTTTATAGGATAAATGAAAAATATGATGATTTAGATCTTCCTGCAGTTGACGCAATCACCAGAAATATTCCTGTAAAGAAAATGGAAGCCATTGCATTGGCTTATTTGTTTACAAGGATATCAATCTCTGATCAATACAAAGTAGTTTTTCCGGAGCAAAAAGAAGAGTCTGAAGAGGAAAAAAAATTGCAACCGGTATTCAAGAAAAAAGATCAACAATACATTCCTTTTGATAAAATTATTATCGGTTTATCTATGGATGAACTTCAGCCACTTGGAAAAAAACAAGACATTAATGATGTTCGTATTTATGAATTCTTGAGCGTTTTGTCAGAAAGTATATTATACCACAAAGCAAAAGCTGCAGCATATGAAGGAAAATAGTTATATTGAAATGAAAGATTATTTTGAAAATTTGGTTGAACAATCAAATTTTCTAAATGAGTTCGTGGCTTTTTTTGAGAGAGAATGGACTTCAAAAAAGGCAAAAGTAGGAGGAATAAAAGCGCCGGTTCTAGCACTGTTCCGTTATGAGTTGGGTTTTGAAGGAAATGATCAAAATACAATTGCTGTTCGGAAAATTGGGTTTGCGATCATGTTTAATAAAATTCCTGCAGGTGATTTTGAAGCTCAATATAATGCTATTTATGAGGCTGAAAAGTTGGCGATTAAAGTTCTTTCCAGGATTAGAATTGATAGTAGCAATCAGGATCACTTTCTATACAACTCATTTTTGAAAGAAACAGTTGAAATTAAACCAGTAGAACTTTCTACAAGTGATTTTGGCGTTGATGTTTTATTCAGTTTAAAAAACAAGCAAATTCTTAAAGTTGATTCTGCAGATTGGAAAGATTTGGATCATATTTGTAAATAAATAATTTTATGAAAAAAAATATCCCTGTAAAAGTTAATTTGAACTTAGATTCTTACTCCATTATGGAAACTGAATTTGTCGGAATGCCTCCGAGAAATGAAATTGTTGCAAGATTTAGAATGCTTTTGACTCTTTATAAACTACAGGAAACGGAGGAAAATTTAGATATCATTGGAAGTTTTATCATTGTGCTTAAAAAAAAGCACGGCGTTCCGGAAATGGATATCTTAAAGCATATTATAGAAACAAAGACTGAAGGTGTTACCTTAAAGATGCAAGCTGTAATTTCGGCGATCTATTTGGCAAAATTTAAAAAATAGATTTTAAGATGTTGGATTTTTACTTTTTTTCCTATATTTGCCATGTCAAACATATACTAATCAGCAATGCAGATTATCTTTTACGGAATCTATATAAATTTGCCCCGGAGATGTGGTTTACTTAATCCTCGTGATTAGTATGTGTTTGACGACCCCACATTAACGGGGTTTCTTTTGTAAGCTAATTTAAAAAATATAAAAAATGTCAAACACAACTCAATTAGCAATTACCGGAAGAAATAGTAAAGTAATTGCAAAAAAAAGAAGATCCAGAAAACTAATTACTCCAGCAGCTTTCGCAAAGCTTTTCAATGGTAGTTTCGAAATGAATTTTAAAAATGGTATCGGTTACTGCAAATTCATTTCATCTGATAAAATGGCTCAAGCCTGGGGAATTAATATTCAAAAAGCATATCGAAATACGTTAAGAAATTTTCATCAAAAATATACTACTTAAAATCAATGAATGACTATATCCAAATTATGAAAGATATTATTCAGGAATATTATTCTACTACTCCTGAAGGTAATAAAATTGAAATGCAAACAAGTGCAATTTTAAGATGGTTTAAAGGGGTTATTCCCGATCAGCCGATCACTGAGCATGATGTTTTTGATGTTTTAACAGAACTTGGATATAAAAAATCACAGAAAATATTAACGGAACGAATTCAGACGGTTAAAGCTAATAAGAAAGAAGGTATTCAAGCTGAATACGAAGATGTAGAAGTAGCGAGAATTTTAGTCTGGAATTTATACGAAAGAATAGAATAATCAAATCCCGATGTCCTTTAACCAGGAATCGGGATTTTTTATTTTTCCGGAAATTAACTACATGTATAGAAATGAAGAGCAGGTTGCCCGAAAAGCGGAGCAAATGCTTGAAACATCTTTAAGAGCAAAAACTTCATCGTTCGCAGATCACGTCAATAGAAATAGTAAACAGAAATCAATTAAAGATGCTACTGCAGTTTCTAAAGTTCAGAAATACGGTCCAAGCTTTTATATGAGAAGTTTATCTATCAAAATGCCAAAACACGGCTTTATTCAAAATGCCGGTGTTGATACTACAAGATCCGGAGGGTCCAGAAAACGAAGCGAAGGCAATACAACGTATAGTTTTAAATCACATACGATGAAGATGGCAGCAAAGCCATTTATTAATGATGCTGTGGATTCATCTGGTGTAAAGGATTTTGTAATGGTTGAAATTGCCAGAATCAGATCTGAAGCTATTATGGTAAATGTCAAAAAAATTCTAGAAAATTTGTAGCACCTCCGGGTGCTTTTTTTATGTCCTTTCACAAAATTACCTGCAAATCGACATTGCCACAAATTCTTAACGAAAATGGCAGGTACAACAATTACCACAACCGGTATTCTTTATATCAACGGGAATCAGGTTGAAAACACATTTAAAAACATATCCAGTGTAACCAAAAGATTAGAAGCTGAATTAAAAAGGCTTCCTGTTGGTTCTGCTGAGTTTGTAAGAAAAGCAGAAGAATTAAAACGGGCAAGACAAAGATTAGCTGAAGTTAGAGATGAAGTTAACGGAGTCAACGATTCTATTAACAAAGCTTCTGGCTTCTTAGATTTATTTGGAGGCGGACTTTTAAAGTTTGGAGATACTTTTAAGGAGGTTTTTTCTGCAAATGTCGCTGAAAAATTTTTCGATGTTATTATAGATAAAGGCAAAGAAACTATTGATCAACTTCTGAAGGTTGCAGATGCAATGACAGATGTTGAAAAAACTAGCGGAATGTCAACGGAGCAGGTAAAAGATCTTTGGACTGAGTTTGATGCTATGGACACAAGAACCAGCAAACTTGACCGTCTTAAAATTGCTGAAGTAGGAGGACGTCTTGGGGTTCCCATCCAGGAAATGAAAGATTTCGTTCAGGAAGTTGATAAAGCCTATGTTGCTTTAGGAGATAGTTTTGAAGGCGGCTTGGAAGGTGTTGTTGATCAGCTCGGAAAAATAAAAGGGCTTTTCAAAGACACAAAAGATCTTGAATATGCTGACGCGATTAATAGGATCGGTTCAGCCCTTAATACTTTGGCGGCTTCCGGAACATCCTCGGAAGGAAATATCTCGCAGTTTGCTTTAAGAGTAGGATCCCTTCCAGATGCATTAAAGCCGGGTGTTGATAAAGTTCTGGGACTTGGAGCCGCCTTTGAAGAAGCTGGTATTGATGCTCAGATTGCTTCTTCCGGATTCTCTAATTTCATAAGTACAGCTGCAGGAAATATTGAAGGTTTTGCAACATCAATGCACATGAGCGTAGCAGAAGCTACAAGCTTAATGAATACCAAGCCTGAAGAATTTTTCCTTCGTTTCGCTGCTGGTATGAAAGGTCTTGACGCTCCTGGAACTGCTAAAGTTTACGAAAGCTTAAAGTTAAACTCTCTTGAGGTTCAAAAGGCAGTTGGTGCAGCTGCTAATAAAACTGAAGAATTTAAAAAAGCGATTAAAACTGCAGGTGTCGAGATGTCTAAAGCAACTTCTCTTCAGGACGAATTCAATAAAAAAAATAATAATGCTCCGGCAATCCTGGAAAAAATTAAAAATGGTTACAATGATATTTTTACATCTACTAATGTCATTAATCAGTTTGAAAAACTTATTCAGGTTACAGGTTGGCTTACAGGAGTAACTTCAGAAGGTAGTGATGGAATTAATGTTTTTAAAGAAAGGCTGAAGTTTCTTATCAATATTATAAAAATTGTTATTGCCGGTTATCTAGGTTATAATGCTGGAGTTCTTTTATCAATCTTAATTACAAACAATGCAACGCGTGCAACATGGTTAAGCATCATTGCAGATAAGGCAAAAGCTGCAGCCATTTGGTTAAGCCAGGTCGCAATTTTAGCTTATAATGTCGCTTTAGGTATTCTTACTGGTAGTCTCAGAAGGGTTCGGCAGGCGATGGCTGTTTTTAATGCAACTACGAATGGAAATGGTCTTGGGGTTTTAATTGGTTTGATCGCTGCAGCTGTTGCTGCTTATAAAGTTTTTTCAGATCAGTTGGATGAAACTGCCAAAAACAAAAAAACTCTCGATGAATTAAGTAAAGATGCTTCTCAAAATTCAGCTAAAGAAATCAGCGCCCTGGATCAGCTTTATAAAAAGGCTACAGATGTTAATAAATCGACAAAAGATAAAGTAGCAGCTATCCAGGAATTAAAAGCTCAATATCCGGATTATTTCAAAAATATTTCTGATGAAATTATAATGAATGGCAAAGCTGAAGACAGCTACAATAAATTAAGAGATTCAATTATTGCATCGGCCAGAGCCAGTGCAGCTCAAAAAAAACTAGAAGAAAGGGCGGCTGAAAGACTAGAAAGAGATCAGAAACTTGATGATGATATTGCCGAACAGGACAAAATAATTAAAAATCCACAATCAAGAACTTCACAGGGTACAAGCTTCTCCGGAGCAAATGAACTTTCCGGAGGCGGTCCCAGAACTATTTCAAAAGAAGAAGTTGCTGCAGCTGCTGCATATAGAAAACAGGTATTATTAAATATCAAAGCGGCCAAACGAAAAGAAGACGAGGAAAAAGATAAATTTTTGCTGGATATTTTTGAAGCCGGAAAGCCTAAAAAAACTGAAGATCCTGGTCCTGTTGTTCCTCCTAATATTCCTCTTCCGGATAAAGATAAAAACCTGGAAAAGAAAAAGGCTGATGATCTTGAAAAAGCGAGAGACGCTGTAAATAAAGCCAACGAAGCAAAAGCTGAAGCTGATAAAAAAGCGAATGAACTTGAAAAAAACAGGATTGACGAGCAGTTCAAAATTTGGGAAGAAAGTAAGCAAAAGGAATGGGATGTTGAGCTGCAAGACTATGAAAATCGAAAAACTGAACTTCAGCAACAAACCAACGAATTTAATAATCAGATCAAAAAAACTGATGATGAAATAAAGAAGCTTGAACGCGATAAAAAGGAAACAAAAAACCCTGCTGCAGCTGCTGAATTTGGAAATGCTATTGCCGGCCTTCAGGATGCAAATAAAAAAAGACAGGAACTGATCGCCGCTAATACTAAAATTGAGGATCAGATCTTCCAAACTCATGGATTCAATTTATTGAGAATTGAAGAGAAATACCAAACGAAAAAATATGAAAAGGATGTTGAATTTCTCCAGAGTTCAGCTGATCTTACTAGAAAAAATGCTGAAGATTCAATCAACAATATTACCACGATGGAAGAGGCTAAGGCTGCTCTTTCTGAAATGGGATATCTGAAACTTACTGAAACTGAATTAAAGGCTATAGAGACTTTAGAAGATGCCAAAAAAGCTCTTAGAGAAAATGCAGACCGTGCTTATCTGAAATCTCAAGAAGATTTTCTGAAGGAACAACAAAAATTACTTGAGAGATTACTTCAGGATCCTTCACTTTCTTCTGAAGCTACCGAAAAACTTAAAAAAGATCTTGACGATCTTAAAAGTAAGATCACAGAGGTACAATCAGCAATGAAAGGAGGTACTGAAGCTGATGATAAAAAAGTACAGGAAGAAGGCGATACTAAAAAAGAGGAAATTGATATTCTCGGTTTTTCAGCAAAAGACTGGAAAAAAGCCTGGAAGAACTTGGATACTACTGAAGGGAAACTGAAAGCTTTAAAAATGGTTATCGGTGCTTTAGGTAATGCTTTTCAGGCATATTATCAGCTGCAGAATGCACTTGCCGAAAGAGAAATGGCAAAGTTTGAAAAGAACAATGATAAAAAGAAAAAAGATCTTTTAGGGCAGTTGAATTCCGGTTTGATCACTCAGGAAGAATACAATAAAAAGCTTCAGGGATTAGACGCTGAAACGGCCAATAAAAAAGCTGAAATAGCTTACAAACAAGCGAAAACAGAACGTGCTTTAAAGATTGTTGAAATTATTGCAAATACATCTTTAGCAATCATGCAGGCATATAGCCAATTAGGTCCTATTGGGGGTACTATCGCAGCCGTATTGATTGGAACCCTGGGCGCCGTACAATTAGGAACTGTAATGTCAACGCCTCTTCCGGATAAGCCAACATTTGCAAAAGGAGGTTTCACTTCGAAAAATGGATTTGGAGATCCTGATGAAACAGGTCTTGTTCCGGCGGGAATTGTTCATGCTAATGAATGGGTCGCTCCTCCTTGGATGCTTCAGAACCCAAAAACCGCTCAGGTGATTGATTATTTAGAAAGTGTTCGCCAGGGAAAAACAAAACCTTTTGCAGAAGGAGGATTCTCAGATCCGGGTTCAGATTCTCCAAAAGTCAATCCAACTCAATCCCAAACCAATTTAATTGATGTTGTGAGCCAAAACCTGCAGGTCATGTCTGAAGTGAAAAATCTTCTTCAGAAAATAGATGATGAAGGTATCGAATCCTATATGGTTGCTGATGCGAAAAACGGGAAATTAATGAAAGTGGCAATAAAAGAAATCGAAACAATTGAAAACCGAAATGCAAGAAAATAACTTCCAAAACCTTCAAATTTTCGAATCTGCAATTCTAAATGAATGCTGCGATTTGATAAGCCAGAGAGCCAAAGAAATTACTGGAGAAGATATCTATCTCGTAGGTTCAGTTTCCAAAATTTTGAATGGAGATTTTACTGAAGAATACAAAATAAAGGACATTGATTTTATCGTTTCAATGGCTGGATTTCAAAAACTGATCCGGAATAAGGATCTCCTTTTTCCGGAAGCCAGGACCATTGAGCAAAGACCTGAGCGCTTAATCATTTACCTGAACAGTTTTGCCATTGAAATATGGAATTACCTAGAGCGAAACACTGATAAACAAAAGAAATTTTTTAAAAATAAAATACCTTACTTATGCCAATTAGAACAAAACAAGAAACTCAATACGTATTAGTTTGCCCACCAGGACACGCGGGCGGTTCTGCTTGTTCTACGATATCTACAATTGTCGATGTTCCGATCAGAGACTGGAAAATTAATCCACCGCAATTAAATAAAGTTTGGCAGATGGGAACCGCTGCTCCGGGACAATTATTTCAGGACTTTGTATTTCCTGAATTGGAATTTGTTTATACATATTCAAATTATAGATTTAAAATTAAAAAAAATATTGCTTCAGGTTCGGTAGATTTTGTAAATCTTACTTCTGTAAAGCTTGTAGGAGATACTTTTAACCAATCCAATCTTAATACAGAAAGGGTTTTTTGTGATTTTCAGAACCTGGATAATTTATCAGTTGGAAATCATGTGCAGCCAATCACTATTGAAGCTTATGGAATTGACAGTAGCAATCAGGAACATTTTGTAGAATCTTATTATACGGAAATTTCAGTTACGGTACAGGCCGGAACAGGAATTTCAACCGACAAAAACACCTATAATTTAACCTTTAATAAAGCCGATGGACTTTTATCCGGCGATGATAAAATTATAGTTTTTGTCACGGATCCGGTGACTGTTACAGCAACTGATCCATTCATTAATCTTACACAAGATTCTGTAAACTCTCAGAGACATTTGAAGTTTCAAAATAATACGGTTATTCAAAATAAAGCTGTAGGAAATTACTCCGGAACAGTAACAATTCAAATTGGATCAGCAGTAAAAACAGTGACGGTAAATTTACAGGTGATTAATGATAATACAATTTTTTATGTTAATCCGTCATCTGTAAATACTTCACTTCAGAAAAATTTATCTGAGACAAAACAGTTTTCCTCAAATATTTCTAATCCGAATAGTTTAACAATTGTCGTTGAAAGTAAGCCGTCATTCATTGATACAGCTGTAATTAGCAACGGCGTTTTGAATTTTACAACTGTAAATTCTTCAACACTTTCCGTTGGTAATTATTCCGGAGAAATCCTTCTTCGTTCCGGAAGCGTTGTAAAAAAAGTAACTGTAAATATAAGTGTTGTTCAGGCTATCACTCATGATTTTTTCGGATCAAACTATTACTTTGCAAAAGATCCAAATAAGGTTATTTTAAATAAAACTGTTTCATCGTCTACCTATGTTAAAATGACTTTAAAAATGTTCTTTAATGGATATGGTGAACAATACCAGGAGGAAGAAGAATATACATTTCCATATTTCAAAGGTTCGGTTGAAATTTTTCCAGGTGATGAAGTTCAGGATTTCTTTATTAGAGCTTCAGATATTACCACTTCTTTGGATCCGGTGTATCAATATAGTCTTTCGTTAGTTGAAATGAAATTTGAGGAGATGAACGAGCTTGATGAAGTTCAGTCAACATTCATCATTGATAACATATATTTTGCTCCAGGGAAAAAGCCAAAATGTTTTCCAATTTTTTCAGATTATCCAATTAGAGGTACATACAATCAAAGTATTATTAAACTTAATGTAGACAGGCTTTCAGAGAAGGACGAATTAAATCAACTTTTTGCTCAATATACGTTACCAAAACCTGTTCACACACCAAAATTTAATGTTGATCAGTTTACTTTTTTACGATCAAGTTTTAAACCGGAACTGCAAAAAAAGATTATTGCTTCGAATGAGATGCAGTTTATTCCTCTTCCGGAACCGGAAAGGATCATCCATATTGAATGGGAAAATCAAAATCTAGTTTTTGACTGGTTTTCTGCTTCCGGAGATGTTAAAATCCCTGTTGAAATTGAACATGTTTTGGGAGAATCTGATGATTACCTGGAGGAAAAATTTGACAGTGTTGCTAAAAAAACATTAACTGTCAATACAGGCTGGATTTTGAAAGAAGAGATTGATTTAATTACAGATCTATTGAAATCACGACTATGTTTTGTGTATGCTGAAGGGATTAGATATAAAGTTTATCCTATCAGTACAAAAAATGAATTAAAGGATTCCGGGATGAATACTTTTTCTATGGATATCGAATTTAAAATTTTGGAGAATGAGGACTAGAACTGATCAATTTATCACAGAAAAGTCTATCATTCGACTGACTGGTATCGAAACGAATTTCACTGAAGAAAATCCGCGCTTTAAGGATTCAATCTGGACAAAATATACATTACCATTCAAATATTTTTATACGAGGAATTTTCTAAGTGAAAATGGACAATATTCTTCATTAACCAATAATAATTTGAAGCAAAAGCATGAAGGATATCACGTTTTTGAAGGTAAAATAAGAAAGGGGGTTCTCGAGTTTTTAGAGATTAGAAAAAAATGGGCCAGTATTCAGATTGATTCAGGATTCGAAGAGCTTCCAAATTTCGAAAAAAAGCTAAAGGATCTTCCTGTAGAATTTAAACTTGTCAACGATATTTATGATCACGCAAACGAGATTGTTACGAAAAAGTATCCGGAAACAAATTATAATTTTCCGAAACTTTATACTACTCAGTACGACACTGAACAGGACGGATGGAAAAATTTTAATTCATTTATAAATGATAGAATTTTAACTGCAGGAACTAATATTAAAGAATTTCCGCGTAATGAAATTCAGGAAAATGTTAATGGTTGGGATGTTTTAAACAGAAATATCATTCAACCGGTTCCGTATTTATTGCACGTTTTAAAAGCGGGTTTTCAGGATGCAGGTTTTGTTCTTCAGGGCGATATCCTTGAAGATCCACAGCTGAAGCAAAAAGGCATTTATTCTCCGGAGCAATATTATACCACTGGGGAACAGAAGTATCAAAAAACTTATGTGTTTTCAGCTGAATTTTTTGATAATGAAATCGTTGCCGGAAATATTTTTGGACATTGGACAAAGAAATTTAAAATTGATGCTCCAGGAAAGTATCGTTTAATAGGAAGCTGTTTAACAAATAATGATGCAAACTGTTCACTTACTATTAAAAAAAACGGTGTTACCCTAAATATATATGGTAGTGGAACTACATCCCAGTTTATTAATTTCGATCAGATTATTGAAATCGAAGTTGATGAAGCGGAAACAGCTCCAGAGTTTAGCTTTGAATTTTTCGGAAGAGTTTTTAGCGATCGTTTTACTGCAGATGCTGTAAATATTGGAGTTGCAGAAATAAAAATAAATCCAATGAGACAAAACACCACTTCCGGAGATCCTATTCCGTTTGTTTTTAATTTTGATAGAGTAGATCTCAGAAGAGCGCTTCCGGATATGACTTTTGGGGATTTGGTAAATACTATAAAAAACTGGAGAAATTATGATCTTACTTTTGAAAATAATGTAGCAACGATGAACAGGATCGTAATTGACAAATTAAAAGAACCGGAAGATTTCAGAGAATTTGAAATTGAGGATCCAATTCGTCAAAGAAATGACAAAAAGTATTTTAATATAAAATTTCCGGATGTCGAAGGTGTTCAGCTCGACGATGTTTTTTTTGATGAAAATGGATATCAGCTAAACAAAGCTATTTTGCCAAAAGATACAACTGAAATTGTTATTAATGGCTTTTGTCTTCCTTTAGAAGTTTTCCGAGCTGTAACAACTGCAAAAGTTTATGACGAAGGAAATTCTTTAATGCTGGTTCATTACGATGGTCTTGACCAAAATGGAGATAATCACGCCAAAAATCCTGACGGACTGCATGGAACTTACTTTGCAGAATCCGTGAAAGATTGGTTTTTGAACAGGTTAACTAATTTCACGTACAAATGGACGTTTTTAATATCAAAATCAAAGATCAGGAAGTATAATATCAGATCAGAAATCTTTGCATATAATAAGAAACATTGGATTAAATCCTGGGTGAAAAACTCTGTTTCGAAAAAATATTATTCAGTTGAGATAGAAACAGAGACTTTTTAGTCTCTGTTATTTTATTTAATCCAAGAGGTGTAAGGTTTCCACAACTTCATCCTCAACAATATGAGCATAGATCATTGTTACTTTTATGTTCGAATGTCCTAATAAAACCTGTAAATCTTCAATTTTACCTCCTTTTCTGAGGTAATTTGTTGCAAAGGTATGTCTGGCCACATGATTTGAAAGATGTTTGCGAATTCCCAGAAATTTA
Organism: Chryseobacterium sp. ZHDP1; assembly: GCF_018603435.1. Taxonomy (GTDB): domain Bacteria; phylum Bacteroidota; class Bacteroidia; order Flavobacteriales; family Weeksellaceae; genus Chryseobacterium; species Chryseobacterium indicum. Next base: position 306,159 of record NZ_CP075682.1, read on the forward strand.
GCAACATCTTGAATTGTTTCATTTATTGTTTTTGCTGTAATCGGATTGATAAATAAATTCTCATCATTTTCCAGGATCTTTTTACAAGTTACATTTGTTTTTAGGACTTGCTGTTTTTTTGACTTTTGATTCCAAAAGTTAAAATATTCATCGTTAAGATCCGCTCTTTTTAATTTACGCAAATCTTCTATTCTTAAGCCTGTCATACAATTGAATAAAAAATATCCTAAACTTTTCTTATGTGCATCGCTTATAAAGGACGAAAAAAGATATTCTTTCATTCTATCAACTTCCTCAAGATTTAAATTAGTTCTGTGAGATCGGTGCTGTTTGATTTTGATATCCTCGACATCAATATTTATTTGATATCCTCTTTTTTTTGCAATTTTAATATAATGCTTTACAATTTTAACATTGCTGTCAACGGTTACTTCAGCATTACCTTTATTGTATATTAAGAATCTACGATACTTTAAAATAAACTTGTCATTAATTTCTCCAAATAAAATACTTGATCTGAATTCTTTAAGTTTAGCCAAAATAACTTTTTGATTTTTACGAGCTCCTTCAGTCATGGACTTCAAGTCCATTTCATATTCCATAAACGGAATAAAATCAATACTTAAATCCGGCCTTTTAATGAGTTCCACACACTTTTCAACCGTTAAAACTTGATTGTTAAGCCTGAATTGTATTTCAATTTTATTTATCTGAGCTTTTAATTCATTGAGTAAAAGATTAAGATCATTCATATCTGCAGGTTTTACAACTTGCCTTTTTTGATCCCATTCCGTCTTTTTCAAAAAAATGTCAACCGGAATTCTTTTTCTTTGACCATGTATATAAAGATTTAAATAAAGAGGATATTTTCCATCTTTATTTTTATAATCTGTTTTTAAAAAAAATGAATGTTTCATAGCTTTTATTATTGGAGCGCTGCCAAAAAAAGCCGATGAATAAAGTGAGTTTGCTAGCATAGTTAAAAAATTAATTTTAACCGGTCATTTTTGTCACTGGAAAAACATTTAGTGCCAAGCTTAGTGACAAAAAAAGGAATAATAAGCAAAATCTATAGTTTTGGGATTACTCCTTTTTAACCGTAAATGCTTATTATTCCTGTTTTTTGCAATTTTCTTTAATAAAAGTATATTGCAGTTTGTGACCTCGACAGGATTCAAACCTGTAACCTTCTGAGCCGTAATCAGATGCGCTATTCAGTTGCGCCACGAGGCCGTTGTTTCCTTATCGTTTAAAGGTTTGCAAATATAGCACTTTTTTCTTTTCTTTGAAAGATGAAACCGAGAATTTTACTATTAATCGCGTTTTTCGCGCTAACCTCTTGTAAAAGAGAGACAAAAAATTCACCTTCGGAAGCTGTTTCAGTTTCAAATTTGGTGCAGTACAAAGAAGAGAATGGAGGAATACACATCAAATCCGGAAATTTCACCTATGATTTCAAGAAAAATCAGATTCCGTTTAAAAAAATTATCCTGCTGAATGCAAGTATGGCGGGTTATATTTCGGAACTGAATGCAGAAAATCTCATTATCGGTGTATCAAATCCCGAATATATTTATTCTGAAAAAATTCAGAATTTAATTAAGCAGGGAAAAATTCAGAATTTGGGAAGCGAACAGAAATATAATGTGGAAAAAATTATTTCCCTGAAACCAGATGCCATTTTTACCAATCACATTGCAAGTTTTGACAATACCTACCAATTGCTGAAAAACAACGGCATTCAGGTTGTCTTTCTGGATGAATATCTGGAGCAGAAACCTTTGGAAAAGACAGCTTACATTAAGCTTTTCGGAAAACTTTTAGGAAAAGAAAAAGAAGCGGAAACAAAATTCGCCGAAGTTGAAAAAAACTACAGTGATCTGAAAAAACTGGCGCTTACTGCAAAAGAAAAACCAATTGTTTTAGCAAACGAAATGTATGGAGATGTATGGTATCTTCCGGGAGGAAAAACTTCTGCTGCTAATTTTATTTCCGATGCCAATGCAGAATATATTCTTAAAGACAATACAGATCAGAAGGCTGTAACCATGAGTTTTGAAGAGGTTTTTGCAAAATCCGGTAAAGTACAGTATTGGATCAACGCAGGAAATCATATCTCCAAAAAAGAAATGCTTAGCATGAATCCTTTTTACAGCAAACTGAATGTTTTCAATAAAGGAAAAATCTATGTGATTACAGGAAAAGAAAAAGCACAGGCAAACGATTTCTTCGAAAGTGGTGTGGTACGTGCAGATCTGGTGTTGAAAGACTATATTAAAATTTTTCATCCTGAACTTTTACCCGGATATCAGCTTACTTACATGAAAGAATTGCAATAACTCGGAGTATTTCCTTATTTTTGACTTTCTTTTTAAAATTATGTGGAAAAAAATTAAACAGATTATATTCGTCCTTCTTATTCTTAACGTAGTTTTTATTGTCTGGGGAAGATTTTTCAATCCTCCCATTACGCTTACCCAGATTGGAGGACTCTTCGAATACGGAAGATTGCAGAGAGACTATATTTCCTATGATGAAATGGGAAGTAATGTAAAAAAAGCAGTAATTGCTTCCGAAGATCAGAAATTTTTCGATCATGATGGTTTCGATTATCAGGCGATTGAAAAAGCCATGAAAAACAACGAAAAAGGAAAAAAATTAAAAGGAGGAAGTACGATTTCTCAGCAGACGGCAAAAAATATCTTTCTTTGGCAGGGCAGAAGCTGGATCAGAAAAGGACTGGAAGCAGTGTATACCTTCATCATCGAAAAAGTCTGGAATAAAGACATCATTCTGGAAAGATACCTGAATTCCATAGAAATGGGACAGGGTGTTTTCGGGATAGAAGCGGCTTCAGAATATTATTTCGGAAAATCATCCAAAGATCTTACCACCTCTGAAGCAGCATGGATTGCAGCCGTTTTACCCAACCCTAAAAAATACGATCCCAAGAATCCATCCCCATATCTGAAAAAGAAGCACAACTGGATCATGAGACAGATGAGGAATGTGAGTCTGAAATAGTATCTTTGCACCAATGAAACTCTTTAATTCCAGCACAAGTTTTGAGTCTGCTCTTAAAAAATATTTTTCTTTTAGGAATGAAACACTTTCGCTCGATCCGTTTGCCGAAATTTTAGAAAGCGTAAAAAAGTCAGATTTTGCAGATCTTCTCAGCTTTTTCAGAGCAAATACTGAAATTCTTGAGAATTTTAAATATTACCTTCAAAATATTTTTAAAGGAAAAGCATTCAACTTATCGCTTACAGAAGCCAATATTTTATCGGAAAATGCCTTTATTCCGGAGCTTAAAAAAAGAATTCTGAATAAAGTGCTTCCACCGGTCGTTAACGAAAATACGATCTGGTATATGATTGATAATGTAAGTCTTACTCCGAAAAAAGATCTGAGTTTCTTTCATAATCTTCCTGAAAATGAAATAGATGAACTTTTCAGATTGCTGGAAATTTCAGATTTTATCGTCAGTCCGGAAGTGAAAAAAGAAATGCTGTTTTCTATGAACATCCTTTCATGGCGCGTTACAGGGGCAGCGATGGAAGTTGAGGTGGTAAGAATGGCTCCTGAATACAGAAAGTTTGATAATCCTTTCCTTGCCCTTCAGAACGAGCTTGAAGAATTGGCTGCCGATTTCGAAAAAGACAATCAGCTTCAGCTTAGTTCTAGAAACAGCCGTTACAAGCAGATTAAAATTTACATTGAACAATGTCTGGAATTTGTAAATATTGCCTTTAAAAACTCTTCCAAATACGGAATTTCGGGGAAAATCAATCAGTCGCTGCTTAAAATCCGCCAACAGGTACAAAGAATTTTTGAAATCATTCAGCTTTTGGTTATTGATGAGGAGAAAGATGTTTTATTGAATTCCAAACAGTTGGTTTTTAATATTTTAAGCTATAAATCTCACAGGAATAATATTTCTGAACTCATCAACGACAGTACAAGGCTGATTTCGCATCTGATCACGAATCACACTGCTGAAACAGGAACCCATTACATTACTTCAAGTCGGAAAGAGTACATGACGATGTTCTACAAAGCGAGTGGAGGAGGAATTATTGTAGGTGCATTGTGCGTACTGAAAATGCTGTACGGATACATTCCCGGAAGCGATTTTTCCCATGCCTTTTTGTATTCCATGAATTATGCGATGGGGTTTGTGATGATTTATCTCATGGGTTTCACTTTAGCAACAAAACAGCCAGCCATGACGGCGGCAACAATGACGAAAGTGCTTGCTGAAGAAGGAAATATCAAAAGCAGCAGTACAGAGTTTGCCCATTTGGTTTCCAAATTATTCAGAAGCCAGTTTATTGCTTTTGTCGGAAATGTTTTGCTTTCCTTTCCTGTTGCTTTGCTGATTATTTACGGACTTGATGTATTTTTCTCACAAAATTTAGCCATAGAAAGATCAGATAAATTGCTGAAAGATTTAGATCCCTTTAAATCCAAAGCCATTCTTCATGCGTGTATTGCCGGATTTTATCTTTTTATTTCAGGGATTATTTCAGGAAATATCGGAAACAACTCGGTATTTTATCAGATTCCGGAAAGAATTGCTAAAAATATTTCCATCAGCCGATTGTTCGGTAAAAATTTCGCTAAAGGATTATCCAAATATTACGCTAAAAACTGGCCCGGAATTGTATCCAACTTCTGGTTTGGTGTATTTCTTGGGGCAACAGCTCCGGTAGGATTATTCCTGGGACTGGATCTTGATATTCGCCACATTACTTTTGCGGCAGGAAATTTAGCTTTGGGATTGTACGGCAAAGATTTCACAATTGATTCTTATACCTTTTTCATTTCTCTGATAACGGTTTTCCTGATCGGGTTTTTCAATTTTCTGGTAAGTTTCAGTCTGTCTATGTTTCTGGCTTTCAGATCCAGAAAACTGAATTTCGGACAGGTAGGAGAACTGTACAAAGGAATTTTCAGGTATTTTTTAAAGCACCCGCTGAAATTTTTCCTTCCGATACGATCCGGTCTTGATAAAAGAGCAGACGAACTGATGAGTAGTACAAAAACGGCAAAATCTGAAGAAGAGTAAAATTTTACAATATCTGAAGATCATCAAACTTCTCCACACCGAATTTATCCTGAAATTTTCTCAGGAAAAAGCTTTTACGCATCTGGAAATCATGCTTCAAAAGCGGCGAGTTTATTTTTATAAAAACGCATTTGTTTTCAATATTTACACTCTGTATTTCGTTGAAAAGGCTTTCATCAAGATAATCCGAAAGAAAATCTTTAATCTCAAAAGCTAAAAGTTTATGCTCAAAACCATGAATTTTGGCAAAAGATTTTACAAGTTCTGAGGACTGGAATTCACGTTTTTTCTTCTTCATTATTTACTGATGTATTGTGTTTGCAAACCTTTGCTTTGGAAAAATTTTTCTAATTCAGGATATATAAATTCACAGGCTTTTTTCCAGTTGAAAAATTTTGAAGGATAGCTTTCTACATTTCCGCACTCAAAGCAAATTTCAATTATTTCGAATATTCTGTCGTTTTCATCATAAAAAACAATGGCATTTCTTGGGAAAAAGCATCCTGACTGAGAAAACATGGTGATAACATGTTTATTACAGGTATTAAAAATAATATGACTGAGTTTTGATATTTCTTCTAAATTCAGAGTTTTAGATTCTTCAATTTCTTTTTCAGATTGATTTTCTATAATCTCTCTAAAATCTATGGACTTGGGAAGATTATAAAATTCGTTCAATTTTACAGAATCTTCTTTTGTTTTTGGCGGCGGTGGAGGTGGTATATAGCCTGAACTCTTTTTAAAATTTAAGTTATAAGAAACGATTTTGATTTTACTTGCTTTATTAAAAGGATAGTTTTTTATTCTCTGACCGAATGAAACCGGCTGATAATTTTTATTGATTTCACCTTCTGAAAAAGCATAATCATCAGGCAAGTCTTTCGCATTTTTCTTCTTTTGACCTGAATGAAAACAAGAACAAAAAGCAAAGAATAAAAACAGTATATTTTTCATGGCTTAAATCTCAAAAATGATACTTTCTTCATTAATCTTCTTCACCACACTTTCCGTGCGTTCACGATGTGTATCCGTAATAAAAATCTGTCCGAAATTCTCCTGATTCACCAGTTCTATCAATTGAGAAACACGGCTGTCGTCCAGTTTATCAAAAATATCATCCAGCAAAAGAATAGGCGTTTTCTTTGTTAACTCTTTTATCAGGCTCATTTGTGCCAGTTTCAAAGAGATTAAGAAGGATTTCTGCTGTCCCTGAGAACCTATTTTCTTAATTAAAACGGAATCCATTTCAAAAAGAAGATCATCCTTGTGAATTCCTTTCGAAGTATAAGTCAGCATTCGGTCTCTTTCCAGACTTTCCTTTAGCAGATTTTCAAAGGAATTTTCAAGCAAATGAGACTCATAAAGCACAGAAACCGTTTCCTTTCCTCCGGAAATAATCCTGTAAAAATTCTGAACAATCGGATTTAACTTTTCAACGAATGTTTTTCTTTTAGTAAAGATTTTGGTTCCGAATTTAATGATCGGATCATCATAGATTTCCAGCGAATCTTTATCCCAAACCCTATTTTTGGAGAAATATTTTAGCAAAGCATTTCTCTGCTGAATCGTTTTCTGGTACTGAATTAAATCAAAAAGATACTCAGAATCCGTTTGTGAGATCATCGAATCCAGAAATTTTCTTCTGCTTTCTCCCGAATCCGAAATTAAATTTGAATCGTACGGCGAAATCATCACACTGGGTAAATAGCCGATGTGATCCGCCATTCTGTCGTAGCTCTTATCGTTTTTCTTAATGACTTTTTTTGCTTCTTTAGGCTGAAGTACTTTGATGTTATCCTCACTGTCATCATTCTGAATTTCAGCATCTATCGTGAAGAAATCTTCGTCATTTTTAATATTGTTGAGATCTGTATTTCCCAAAAAACTTTTGCCTACGGAAAGATAATGAAGCGCATCCAGAATATTGGTTTTTCCCACGCCGTTATTCCCTACAAAGCAGTTGATTTGCGGAGAAAATTCGAATTTTTTCTCGGTGTGGTTCTTAAAATTGTACAGGGAAAGCTTCTTGATAATCATTCGTCAAAAATACTTCATTATTCCTAAAAATAAAAAGGGAAGTGCCGAACAAGTTTCTACCCCGAAGGAAAAATACACATCATCTCTTTCATTTTCAGAGAAATAGATGAAAATATGCGTAATGATGCTTGAAAGAAAAAAAGCAAGAGCATAATTGAATTCAAGATAAAAAACAGACAGAATATTGCTGATAAAAATAAGCAGATAAGCCAGATATTTCGTATTCTGAATGCCGATCATCGTGGGAAACGTTTTCACGGTATCTACATTCATGTCCCGAATGTCGAAAGGTAAAACCAAAGCCGTAATGAAGAAAAAACTGATCAGAAAGATGGGAATACTGAATTCCGGAAGGCTAAGCCAGCAATTCATCAGTCCCCAGACCAATCCTACATAAAATACCTTCAGCAGAGGAATTTTCCTGATATAAACATCGAGAAAAAAGCTGTTGTACAGTAAACCTAAAACAACGATGACAAACCATTTCATCAACCGTACTTCATTATGGTTATGAATAATTAAAAAAGCACAGATAATTCCCGCAAAAGCATTGACAATTAAAATTTTAAAGAAATGCTTTGTTTTCTGGTATTTGGTATACAGATAACCGCTGAAATACGTTATGAAAAGAAGGAAAACCGTCGGATAGCGGAACGTATTTTGCTCCAGCATGAAAAATACTGCAAAAAGAGTTCCCGTTAAGGATACGTAAAACTGACTATCTATAACGGATTTTTTCAGTACTTTTAAGAAATTCATTTATCAAAAATAACATATATGAAAAGATTTTCCAAGATTTTTATGCTTTTGCTTCTCCTGCTGAATTTTTCGGAGATTTTTGCCCAGAAATATTATGAAGAGCAATGGAAAAAAATATCAGCAAATTCCCAGAAAGGAGCGTATAAATCTAATCTTCCCATCATTTCAGAAATACAGAAACAGGCGATGAAAGATAACAATACTTTACAGCTTATCCAGTCTTTAAAGGCAGAATTCAGTATCGTAAACCAAACACAGGACGATGAAAAGAACGATTCCGTAAGCAGGCTTTTCAAAAAACTGAGTGATGTAAAAAAACAACTGAAAGACGATGACAGGATATTATTTGAAGTTCTGCTGAACGGTTTTTTCCTCGATTATTACAACCAACATTCTTGGGAGATCGAACAGCGTACCAATATCAATTCTCAGGATCTCTCGCAGATCGAGACATGGAGCAAGCTTGATTTTAAAAATTATCTGAATAAAAAATATCAGGAACTTGATCTGCAAAAAGATAAAATGAGAAAAATTTCTCTTATAAAATATGAGAAAGCTTTTTCATACAACGATTATATTTCCTATTTCCCGACTTTATGGGATTGGTATTCGACCAAAAAGATCGAATTTCTTTCTGATAATGGTCTCTTTACCAAAAATGAACTTACGGAAAATCAAATAAAGATTAACACGATCTATGATGATCTGATAGCGCAGAATTTGGGCAATCCCAAATTGTATTTCATGCATAAAAAATTGCAGGCCAACTGTAATCTCACACTGTGTAAAGATCGTCCGACTCAGCTTCAAAACCTTTTGAAAACGGAAACGGAAGGCGATTATAAAGTTCTGATCATGGAAGATATAATGGAACAGTTGCTTTCCCAAAAAAAGGAAAAAGAAGCTCTTGCAATTGCGGATCAAGCAAAAAAGCAGTATCCCAAATCTCCTTTTATTGATAATATTAAAAATAAAGAAAATCAGATCTTAAATCCGTTTCTGAATATTAAATATGAACAGCAGACCCAAAGCAATAAGCCGATTCATTTTGTAGCAGAATATAAAAATGTTTCCACCTTTTCAATTAATATTTATGAAGTAAAAGAGGATCTCACTACTTTTTTGCAGTACGCCAAAAGCTCGTATTCTACTAAATTTAATAAGATTAAAAAAAATCTGGTTAGGAAAGAAGCGTACAAACTGGATGATCCGAAAGATTTTAAGAATCATAAAACGTCCTTAGAAATACAATCTCTTCCGCCGGGAATTTATCTTGCCGAATACAACGTTGCCGGAATCAGCGACAATGAAGCCGAAGCGGAAAAAGACTTTTATTTTCTGGTTTCGGATAACAGAATTATTTATCAGTCAAAAACAGACAGAGATCAGTTATCCAATCAATTAAAATTAGTGAGCAGTGAAAACGGACAACCCGTAATTAACGAAAATCTTACGTTTTATGAATTTGTTTCCAATAATAATTTAACCAAAATAAATGGTAAAACTGATAATAATGGTATTTTCAGATTTCCTGCAACAAAAAACAATGATTATTACAGAACATTCCTGATCCGACAGCCAAAAACCAATGATGTTCAGATCATGGAAGTCTATGGAGAAAGGGGCTACAATAATGATCAGAATACGGAAACAATACGCAGTAAGGCGCAGATTTTCACAGATAGGGCAATTTACAGACCGGGACAGACGGTTTATTTTAAAGTCATTAATACACAGCGTGATAAAGATATAGAATCTGTAGTGGCCGGATTAAAACAGAAAATTACATTAACCGACACCAACGGACAGGAAGTTTCTTCGCAGACATTTACCACCAATGAATTCGGTTCTTATCACGGAAGTTTTGTGCTTCCGAAAGGGAAACTAAACGGAACTTTTTATATGAGAACGGATGGAAATGACGGGTATAAAAATTTCAGAGTGGAGGAATATAAAAGACCGAAATTTGAAGTGACGCTCGATCCTGTAAAAGACGAATACAAATACGGACAAACGATAGAACTGAAAGGAAAAGCCATGATGTTTTCCGGAGTTGCTTTAAGCAATACAACCGTTAATTATGAAATTAAAAAACGAAATATCCGCGGGAGATATTTTTCATGGTATCCGCAAAATGATGATGATAATGAAAACTCAGTTTTAGGAGAAGCAAAAACCAATGAAAAAGGAGAATTTATCATTAAAATTGATCCTGAAAAAGACGAAAATGTAGAAGGAATTCAGATTGATAATTATGAAATTAGTGCCTCTGTAACTGATATTAACGGTGAGACACAGACTGCAGATACCCAGTTGAAAGTGGCTTCCGTTTCTCATTATATTCAGGCTGATGAAATAAAGAATGTTTTTTCTGATGAAAATGTAAAACTGAATGTTGAAACAAAAAATTACAACGAACAGCTTCTTAAAAAATCGTATCAGGTAAAATTATCAAAACTGGTTTCTCCGGACACAATTTTCAGACAGAATTTCAAATCGGAAGTTCAGGATTTACCAAAATTATCAAAAGAAGAATTCATCAGCAGATTTCCGCATGATTTTTACGATAAAAATGATGAACCTAAAAACCGGAAATCAACCGTAATTCTTGAGAAAACACAGCAACCAATAACTAACGACCAACAATCATCAACCAATCTGGACTTAGGAAAGCTGGAAGCCGGAGATTATCAGTTGGAACTGTATAATATTGAAGGAAAAGACACGATAAAAACGCTGCAGAATTTCAGTGTTTGGGATAAAAAATTGCTTAAACCTGATCAAAAAACTTTCCTGACGGTTGTACAGTCCAAAAAAGAACTGAAAAGAGGAGAAAAAGCTGCATTTACGGTTTATTCTTCGGTTCCGAACGCTCTTCTGAATATTTTTGTACAGAATGGTTCAGGAAAAACGGTTTCTGAGGTTCTGCCTTTCAAAAACGGAATGCTGGAATATACTGCAGCTATTCCAAAAGATAGAGATATACGAATTTTGAATGTACAGTTTCAGGTAGTTGCCTTTAATGACGTTCAGACAGAATCTGTAAATCTGGATATAGATGATACCGATAAGTCTTTAACGATTGAAACCCTTACTTTCAGAGATAAAATTCAGCCGAATTCAAAAGAAAAATGGTCTGTAAAAATTTCAGGAAATGAGAAAGAGAAAATCAACGCCGAAGTTTTAGCGAATATGTATGATATGTCTTTGGATAAATTTACTGTTAATCGATATGAATGGTACACTTTGTATGCATCGTTTATAAGTACAGTATCATACGATATAAGAGATTATCTGCGACAAAAATATTACCAGAAAAGTATTCAATATTTCAAGGAAAATAATATAGAGGTTCCTCAATTTAATTGGTTCGATAGAAGCTTTATATATTCTTTACAAGGTGCGGTTGCAGGAATATCTGTGCAAAATAAAGTTTTTTCAGAGCCAGCTAGAGCTCCTAAATCTGAAATGTCTCCAAGAATGAAATTATCAAGTGTAAGAATGGATGATGCGGCAATTGATATTCTTAATTCAGGAAGACAACTTACAGAGCAGGAAAAGAAAGAATATTATGATGGAACCGATGGAGATGGTATAATGGATAAAGATGATAAACCTTTGGAAAATATTCCCGTGCGCCAAAACCTAAACGAAACCGCATTTTTCTACCCGGATCTGAGAACCGATTCCGAAGGCAATGTAAGCTTCGAATTTACTTCTCCTGAAGCACTGACAAAATGGAAGCTGATGTTTTTGGCACATACGAAAGACGCAAAAGCAGGAACACTGGAAAAAGAAGTCGTAACGCAGAAAGAATTTTCGGTAACGCCAAACTACCCAAGATTTTTGAGAGAAGGGGATGAACTGAATTTCCAGTCCAAACTATCTAACCTAACGAGCAAAAAACTAAATGGTTCGGCTCAATTGCAGATTCTGGATGCGTTCACCAATGAAGATATTTCGTCTCAGTTTGGGTTAAATTCTGGCATTCAGAACTTTGATCTGAATGAAAACGGAAACTCAGCCTTGACATGGAAAATAAAAGTTCCGGAGAATGTTTCATCCATTATTTTAAAAGTGGTGGCAAAAGCAGGACAATATTCCGATGGAGAACAGAAAGCCATCGCGGTTCTACCCAACAGAATGCTCGTAACCGATGCGGTTCCGGTTTTTGTAAAAGAAGGTGAAACCAAAACATTTGAACTGGAAAACCTTAAAAATGCGACTTCAAGCACGATTTCCAATGTCTCCAATACACTGGAACTCACGACCAACCCAATCTGGGAAATCATGTTTGCGCTTCCGAGCCTGAAAAATGACCAGAACAATTCAGCGGATGTGATCTTTAACAAATGGTTTGCCGATGTTTTGGCATCAGAAATCTTTAAAGCCAATCCGAAGCTGAAAACCGTTTTCGAAGAATATCAGAATAAAGGATTATTGAATTCCAGTCTTGAAAAAAATCAGGAACTGAAACAGTTGTTACTGGAAGAAACACCGTGGGTTCTGGAAAGTAAAAATGAAGAAGAACAGATGTCGAAACTGGCTTTGCTGTTCGATGTCAATTCAATGAAAAATTCAATTCATCAGGATTGGGAAGATTTAGAGAGACTGCAGAATCCGGATGGAGGATTTTCGTGGTATAAAGGTTATCCGAGTTCATATTCCACATCATTGTACATTCTTAAAAATTTAGGAAAAATCAATGTCTGGCTGAAAGATAACGTAAAAGATTACCAAAGTTCAGAACAGAATGAAATGGTTTCCAACCTGATCAAATACGTAGACAATGAAATTGAAAAATACACTTCGACTTCGCTCAGTGCGGGAAAAGAAAATGTAATCAATAACTGGACTTTAGACTATCTCGACACGCGAAATTACTGGGAAAAACAATATCCGTTAAAAGGAAAAGGAGCTACTTTAAAATCTTTGGTAAAACAGAAAGTAAAAACGATGAAAATTACAGATTTTACCTTCTTCGGACTGCATCGTGCCGCTTTACTGATGAATGATTATGGTTTAAAAGAGGTTTCAGATAAATTATTAAATTATTTAAAAGAAACTTCCGTAGATTCAAAAACGCAGGGCGTGTACTGGAAACAGAATCTTGATGACTGGGGCTGGTTCAGCTCGAAAGTGGTGAATCATGCAGGAGCATTGGAAGTATTTAACAGATTAAAAACCAACGATCAGAAGTTCATTGAAGACATGAAAATCTGGCTGATCACGCAGAAGGAAGTGAATTCATGGGGAAACTCAAGAGGAACTTCGGAAGTTATTTTTACGATTTTAAATTCAGGAAAATCATGGACGACTGCGGAAAGTGATAAAGCAACGATTGTTTGGGGCGGAAAAGAGCTTCAGCCGCAAACTGAAGCGACAGGTTATGTAAAATCTACCGTGAAATCGGATGTTTTAGATAAGAATTTAGCCACCGTTACCGTCACAAAACCGGGAGCAGGAATTGTTCAGGGAGGTTTATTCTGGCAGTATTACGAAGATCTGGATAAAATTAAATCTTCCGAAAATCATATTTCGGTTACCAAAGAATTATACAAAAAAATCAAAACCGTGAATGGGGAAGAATTGCAGGAAATCACTTTTGAAACTCCATTGAAAGTAGGCGATAAAGTGACGGTACGAATGATTTTAAACACGGATCGACCGATGGAATTCATTCACATCAAAGACATGAGAGCTGCAGGATTTGAGCCTTTGGACGTCCTTTCAGGGTATCAGTGGAAAAATGGTTTGGGCTATTATCAGTCGACCAAAGATGCTTCCACTAATTTCTATATTGAACAGATGCCGAAAGGAAAATATGTTTTTGAGTATGATTACGTTGCCAATGCATCCGGAAGATTCTCGAACGGAATTACCACGATCCAGAATTATTACGCACCGCAGATGAATGCGCATACGAAAGGAAGTAATGTGATGATTTCGGAATGATTTGTTTACAAATGATAAAACGGTAAAAAAGATATTTTAAAAAATCATAAAAGATAACGCGATAATTAGAATATCTTAAGTTTTCAAAAAGAATAAAATTTCAATTTTAAGATTTGGAAAATATAAAAATTAAAATACAGCTTCATAAAAATTGGATACATGATAAAGGAGGAGAGCAGATGAACGTTGAAAATGAAGAGTTGAGCAATATGGAATTATTTGATGAAAATTTAAATTCAGCTGTGTTTTGTAATACAAAATTTATAAACGGAGTTTTCCGAAATGTAAATCTGGGCGGAAGTTCTTTCTTTAACTGTGTTTTTTCTTCGGTCAATTTTGAAAATTCGTATCTCAGAAAGTGTGAATTTCACCAGTGTAGATTCCAAAACTGTATTTTTTTAGAAAGTGAAACAACAAAAGCAGAGTTTTATGATACTTCCGTGGAGTTTTGTCATTTTAAGAATTTAAAATTAGGCTGGAGTTATTTTGGAAATTGTATAATTTCTGGCTCAAATTTTCAGTTGGTAAAAGTGGATGGCTTAATTTTTTCTGACTGTCAGTTTCAGAATCTTGATTTTAAAGATCTGAAATTCAGCAAAGCTTATCCTGTGAAGATAAATGACTGTACAAATATTATTGCTGTAGAAGAATTAAAAAAACAAATGAAATGTACATCCGCCTGAACAGTGAAAAAATGAGACAAGTGTATAGAGATAGCCTTAATCTGGCTACACAGAAAACGGAGGAACTAATTAAGTTATTTCCTGAAATTCCAATGTATCATTCCATCTATAATCAATTACTGGATATTGATGAAAAAATAGTAAAGAATACTATTGTTTTTTCTGAAAACGAATTATACAAAAGGTATTCTTTAGGACATTTGGCGGTGAAAAATTTCGATTACGAAAATGATGAATATGCAAAATTATTAATTGATATCTTCGGAGGAGTATTTGATTATCATGTATCACCCGAAAGTTTTAGACAGCTTCTCTTTGATGGAGATGAAAGAGAAGCTGTGAACAAAGTGTTTGAAGTTAATCGGCAGAAAATCAGGTTGATCGATTTTTGTGGCAATCCGTTAAAAGAACTGAAAAAAGAAATAGATCATGAAAGTTTTGATCTGATGGTGGAAGAAAACAGCTTTAAACGAATAAATATTATTATTGAAAAATATATTTCTGAAAAACGACTGGAAATATATTATCTGAAGAAAAATGATCTGATTTATTTATTTTCTTACGGCGAATATCAACCAGGAAGATATATGCTTTTTTTAGAAGACATCCGGATCTGGAACTCTTAAAATTACGGATATTTTAACTGAAATAAATTATTTAATTAATAAGAATTGGAAAACGAAATATATGATACGCTGTACTATTACAGCGAAGATGGCGAAGAAGGTTATGATCTTACAGAAGTGCAGCTGATCGGTAAAACAGACGAAAACCGTGTTGAAAAACTGAAACTTCTGCTTCATCATAAAAATGCCTACATTTCTTATCAGGTAATGCTTATTTTGGTTGCTTGGGCAATTCCGGAAGGATTCCATCAGCTTGACCGTTTCATTTCTGAAAAATGGGATGAAAAGCACAGCTTTGAACCTCACAGAATTTATAATGAAGATAATGTGTATGATGTTATCGTGGATGCATTATACATTTCGACACTCAATGGAAAAGAAGAACAGGAGTTATATCCTTATGTAAAACATTTCTTAAGCATTTACGGAGATAGGTTTTTCGAATCCTGTTTGAAAGATTTTCTGTTGAAAAAAGACTGCAAACCGCTATTGAAAGAAATTGAAGAGGCGATGAAAAGTGCTTTGAAAAATAAAAAATACTATCAGGCAAGTCAGCTTTTTCCGGTTATCGTTCATTACGATAAACACAGGTTTGAGGAATATTTTGAGGTTTTCAGTTCTTTATTAAAAGATGATAAGAGGATTGAATACAATATTGAAGAGGCTGAAAAAATCAGATCATAGATGGTTAGATCTGAATGAAGGAAATTATATTTTAATGTTTTAAGACCAATAAAAAATAATCATGAAAAACCTTTTAGAAAAAAAAGACTGGTATTATTATATTTATAAAAACGGCGACACCATTGAATTATCCGTTCCGATTTCTACTCCGGCACCGGGTTTTGATGCAATCCATACGCTGACTGATTCTGAAAAAAAGGAATATCTTACAAAAGGAATTACAGCTCTCGAAGACCGAATAAAAGATATGGAAATGAATTTTACAAAGTACGTTTTGAATTCTTGGAGGTAAAATAATAATGAGAGTAAATTTTTATTGTAATAATGTTTGAAATAAAATTGAATACAACAGAAAAATCGGAAGTGTATAAATTCTGAATATTATAGTTTTTAAAAACAATAATCTACAAGATTAAACGATCTTCCTGTTTTTATTATATTTGTTTTATGGGAAGATATTACGGGCTTAATGCAAAAACCGAAGAAGAATTCAACTCCAATCTTGAGAATTTGGTAAAGGCGATAAAAAAGCACAAACATCAATTGTCTAAAATTAAAAATTTTGATGATTTTTTCAATTTTATTAGTGCTTTTAAAAATGATGCAGATTACGAAAATCCAATCTGGATCAATGAGAAAAAAAGTGTTAATTCCGACGAAATAGATCTCCTCAGAAGCCATAATTATCCTGAAGATTATATAGAGTGGTGCCAAAAATACGGTCAGTACAGCATTGGATTGGGTATACAATTATCATCTGTATCCGATGTGCTGGATAATATTTCCGAAGAATATTACGCTCTGCAGGTTAAAAACAAATATATGTATTTCGCGACCGACGGATCAGGGAATGACTTTGCATTCGATACTGCTGATAACGGAAAACAGATACGGATCTTTTATCACGATGCAGCGATTACTTCAGAAAGTATTTCAGATATTTACAGTGAATTCTATTATTTTTATTTTAATGATGAAACTAACGAATACGAAAATCCTGAAGAACTGGATATTTCGCTAATCTTTGACGAAAAAGACGAATACATAGAAGATTCAGTTTATATAAAAAACTATTTGAAAACTGAGGAAGCCAGCAAAATTGTTGGTAACAAAGGATTTTTATCTTTCCTGATTGAAAATACCATTGAAGGACTTGATACTGTTGTTAACTACTACTGTTACGATATTGAGAATCTGGCACTCTCATATCAGGAAAGAGGCAATTTAGATCATGCTTTTTCATTATACGATACCACTATTGAAGCCAATACACAAAAAGCGCTCGCATACAATAATCGTGCTTATAAATTGCGGACTGCAGGTTTTACAGAAAAAAGTATGGATTATATCGATAAAGCATTAGATCTGGAACCTGAAGTTGGTTTATATCACGGTACAAAAGCGGAAATACTTTTCGATATGGGATCAGAAGAGCGGTTTTTCCAAAGTCTTGAGCTTGCCTTAAAATTCGGAATGGATAAAAGTCTGATTGATGATGCAATGATTGAAAAATATAAGAACGACAGCAGATTTAATAGGATCTTATCTCGTTATTGATAGTTTATTTTTTTACATTTCATAGAATTTTTAACAAATTAAGATATAATAGAATAAGATAAAAAATATTCGAGTAAAACACTTAAAAAACTGTCTCTGATCAAAATAACCATGGAAGACCAATACATTTACACCGACGAATTTGGTAATGAATCTGTTTTTCTCAGAAGAAAATATTACAAACTCGTCTGTGCAACAATTACAGATTTTTTTGAAGAGCCGTTGCCGGAAAACGGGTTTCACAGACATTTTTTAAATCTATTAAATACACTTGAAGATTATCACGACGTGTATATTATAACTACTGAAATGCCTTTCTACTGGGCAATTTGTATTATAGAGAATAACTGGACTATAAAGCATCTTTTAAAAAATAAAACAAACGAACAATATCGGGAATGGTATATTCGCTATAAAAAAGAGAACGATATTGTAAGCTTTATCATTGAAGGAATTAATGAAGAAACTTACGAATTTACAAACAACGACGGCGATAAAAGCTTATTTTTAAGAAAGAAATACTATGAGTTTATTTGCAGCCTTGTTACAGATTTTTTTAAGAAACCTCTTGAATACAATTCGTTGAATGCAGGCTTAATAAGTTCTCTTAATGCTTTATTTGCAGATGGAAAACAGAAGGATGTCGACAGGTTTATCGGACAGGAAATTTATTGGGCAATGTCCGTTATTGAAGATAAGGAATTCCAAAACCTATTAATTTTTACAAATTTAGAAGGGTATAATGAATTTCTTGCTGACTGTTACAGGGAAAATAAAATAAATTCCTTTGTTATTCAGGAGTTTAAATGAAAAAATATGCGGTAAGAATCTGTCCTGTATTTTGAAAATATATTAAATTATTGAAAATTAATAGATTGTATTTCTTTGTGATTAAAAAATTAATGAGTTTACAGGTATTTAAAAGCAAATGTTGATAAAAGTAAAACAGAAAAATCTTTGAACTTAAATTTAATACATATTGGTTAATTTCTGAAAATATTTATGATTAAAAAAATTATTGAAGTCGACAACCTCATGCAGCAAATCGCTTCAAAATACAGGCTCGAAACGTTAAATAAAGAAAGAATAGAAAATCTCTGGGAAGAAGAAACTCTGGGAATCATGAAGCAGGCAGTATTTATAAAAGACGATGCTTATTTTTATTTTTTAAGTCAGTACGGAGGCTGCAATATTTATGGAGACGGTTTTGATATTGGGATTTTTGGTTTTGACGACTGGCTGAATCCAAGTCTTTTGACCACTCCGTTACTGAATGATGCGGATATTTATTTGTTGGCAGATCAGGATCATCATGATGAGATAATTTTTTACGGATATCACGCCACACAGGAAAATGAAAATTCAATCTGGGTTTCTATTGAATTGGAGTCGGGATACAAACCGGTTTATAAAGATTTTACAGATTTTTTACAATATATTTTAACCATTGAAGATGGAGAATAAGATAATTAAAGGTCTTTATTATAAGGAATATTTTTTAAGTGCAGACGAAGAAATAGCAATTCTTTCACAGATTGAAAAAGAAGAGTGGGATAGCAGTCTGAAGCGAAGAGTTCAGCATTACGGTTATATTTACGACTACAAAAAGAAAAATATCAGTCAGGACTCAAGAAAAGGTGAACTTCCGGATTGGCTTTTTGAATTGGAAAAAAAGATTAAAGCAACTTTTAATATAGAACAGTCTTTTGATCAGGTCATCATCAACGAATACGAACCGGGACAGGGAATATCAAACCATATAGACTGTGTACCTTGCTTTGAAGACATAATAGTTTCCGTAAGCTTACTTTCTTCCTGCGTGATGCAGTTTTCAAAAGATTCGGAAAAACATGAAATAATACTGAATCCCCGAAGTATTCTTCTACTCAGCGGAGACGCAAGATACCTTTGGAAACATGGGATCAAAGCCGTAAAAAACGATCAATGGCAAAATACAGCAATCCCAAGAAAGAGAAGGATATCAATAACCTTCAGAAAGATAAAGAAGGCATAAGTAAAAATTCGTATTTTAATTTACAGTGCGTTTTTTACTGTGGTATTTCATGTTCAATAAAAACTTCCTATATTTCGAAGAATTTAAAAATTTTAAAAACCATGAAAAAAACACTATTCGTTTGTGCTGTTTTGTTTAACTTATCTCTATTAAGCGCACAAACCATAGAATCGGGAAGCCGCAGTACAGCAGGATACATCAAAAGCAACGGAACCATTGAAAACAGCAGCCATTCCACAGTAGGTTATATTACAAGCAACGGAACCATCGAAAACAGCAGTCATTCTACAATCGGTTATATTAAAAGTGACGGTACCATACAGAACAAAAACAGTTCTACCGTAGGCTACGTAAAAAAGGACGGAACCGTAGAGAACAGCAGCCATTCAACCATTGGTTATATAAAAGATAACGGAACGGTAGAAAACGGTAGTCATTCCACCATCGGTTATGCAAGCGGAATTAAAAAAGAATGGGCGGCCGTTGCATTTTTCTTTTTCAAGCTGAATTAATAAATGGTTCAACAGACTTTAAATCAGTTTAAACAGACAATAAAAAAATACTCCTGACAATTACTGTCAGGAATATTATTTTTATTAAGGGCAAATAAGGGCGAAATAATAATTTTTACATCAAAATTTGGTTTTATGAATTTTCCATGTCTTTGATATTCTTTTTCCATGTGAGGAAAAGATTCAGCACTTTAATAATTTTAAAGATGAAAATAAAGACAAAGAATGAAATAAGCGTTGTATAAATAGAGTAGTTCGGGAAAAACATATACTGAACAATAAATGTCACAATATTCAGAACTACAAAAGTTAAAGTGATTCTTTTGTGAGACAGTCCCAATTCTAAAAGATGATGATGGATGTGCGATTTATCTGCCTTGAATGGCGATTTTCCCCGCGAAATTCTGTCTGCATACACTCTCACGGAATCAATAACAGGAATCGTAAATACAAATAGGATAAAGAAAATACCGTAAGGAAACTCTTCCGAACCTCTGTCGAATTTCGTAATATAAATTCCTAAGCAGATTAATAAATATCCTAAAAATAGAGATCCGGAATTTCCTAAGAAAATTTTATTTTTCAGAGAGAAATTATACCTTAAAAAAGCGGCAATACTCCCTACGAAAAGCAACCCGATTCTTGCCAGTCCGAAATGTCCTTCAATTAAAGCAATAACGAAAAACAAAGCAAAACCTACTCCCGCAACACTCCCTGCCAAACCATCAATTCCGTCAATTAAATTAAAAGCATTTACAGCCGTTGTAATGATCAGTACTGTAAGAATATACTGAAAATAAACATTCATTTCATGGATTCCGAAAAGTCCGTAAAGAGTGGTAATCCGGATTCCTGACGTTGCAATAATCACACTCACACAAATCTGTATTCCCAGTTTATAAATCGCTCTGATGTCTGTTTTATCATCCAGCGTTCCCACAAAAAGCATAATGTAAGACGTAATGATGATCGGAAGAATATCTTTCCAGCTTTTATCATCAGAAATCCATAAAAGCAAAAAAACAACAAGCCCGATCACAAGTCCTCCGATCAGCGGAATAGCAGTCTGGTGCACTTTTCTTGCATTGGGAACATCCACAAGCTTAATTTTCTGGGCAATCATTCTCATGAGCGGAATTACACACATCGAAAGTATAAATGCAAGAATTCCGTATATAGACAGTTCTACAAAGTTTTTCATAGCCTTCGTTTTTTAGCAATTTATTTAGAGTTGTTGAATAGTTTAATGTGTTTAAGATGCTCTACATTATACTTTTCCAGAATAGTTTTGTCCAGTTCGGAGATGGCAGGCATTACATTTGTTTTCTCATTGATAGTAAAGGTTTCTTCTATAAGCTGACTGTATTTTTTTGCAATTCTTTTCCAGGTGTATCTTCTTTCCGCTATTTTTTTCATCGTTCCGGCACAAATCTCAAGATCCTTTCCGGTTAGCTGTTCCAGAATATTTCTGAGCTCATTTTCATTGGAGAAATAAAAAGCCTGATTTTCGGTTGTCGTTCTGTTGTAAGAAACACCGTTGCTGATGATCGGCAGACCTAAAAACATGGCTTCCACAAGCGAAGGATTGGTTCCTCCCGCAGAATGTCCGTGAATGTAAAGCGAAGCATTTCCGCGGATAAGATCGATGGTTTCCTGTTCATAAATTGGATCGAGCAGGAGAATATTTTCAAATCCGGAGTATTGTTCTTTCAGATTTTTACCGTATTCACTGTTTTTCCAGTTTCCTACCAATACCAACTTGCGGTCCGGAAGCGTGCTGAATACTTTTAAAATTGTATGCACATGGTTTTCAGGTTCAATTCTGCATACTTTTACCGCATATTCTTCATTCAGAAAAGGATATTTTTCAAGATTTTCAGCAGATGGGAGATGATTTATTTTTGTATGATCGGCTCCGTATTCAATAACGCGGCTTATCGTTTTGTACCGTACAGAAGTATAATCCTGAATCGATTCGTTGTCGGAAATATCAATATGAGAGAATTTTACCGCCAGTTTTTCTGCCCACCACAGATATAATTTTGCAGGAACAGACCATTTATCTCTTTTCCATTCGATACCATCAATGGAAATAATAATTCTTTTATTGGTGAATAATCTTACTAAAGGTAAAAGCCATGCTCCCGCAACGCCTAAAATCAGAAGAACATCACTTCGGAATAAAGCATGAAAAATAGACCATGTATCGTAAGGAATGCTCTGGATTCCGTTTGCGTCCAGCGGAAGGTATTTCAGTTTTGCTCCTTTCCAGCTTTTAATTCTCTCTTCTTTGCTGTATTTTTTGGAAGAACAGTATACAGTAAAATCATACATATCGGAAAGCTCTTCTACAAGATGAGCAGTTAAGGTTTCGAAGCCTCCGTATTTTGCAGGCAGACCTACAGTTCCTATAATTGCCACTTTGGTTTTCATAATTGTTTTATTTTATTATGTAATGACCATTAATATTCCAAATGATAAAAAATATTTTAATTAGTTGATAATTAGATAGTTAAAATTCAAAGAAAATGTTTTGAATTTCCACAATCTGGAAAATGGATTATAAATTGGAAATAATTTCGAGAGATTTTCTCTCGAAATAGGCTTCAGAAAACAAAAGGCTTTTCTCGTAAGATGCTTCACTAAAAGATTGATAGACAGATGGGTTGTTCAATATGTAGTTTAATTTTTCAGAAAGTTCATTTGTGTTTTTAGAATCAATTAAAAAACCGTTTTTATTATCTTCAACCAGTTCTGTAACGCCTCCTATAGGCGCAACGATCGCAGGTAAGCCGTAACGCATTCCTTCCAGAATCGTAAGTCCGAATGTTTCCACCCAAAGATCGGGATGAGACAGGTTAAGAATTACGCTGGCTTCCTGATAAAAAGGATGCGTATCGGTTTGGGTAGGATAAATAATAAGCTGTTTTGGAATTTCCTTTCCTTTAAAATATTCCTGAATTTCCTTTTCCGTAGCATTTACCACAAGTTTGAATATGTAAGAAGGATTTTTTCTGGCTAATTCCAGAAATTCATCAACTCCTTTGTAAATTTTTAAAGAACAGATCATTAAAACTACTGGGATTTCTTTTTCCACATTTCGGAAACGGTCTGCTTTTTCGGCAAAATCACTTTCCAGAACATTGTACAGCAATTCCTGATTGTTAATTAAAGATTCCTGTTTCAGAAGATATTCCGAAACAAAAACAATTTTAGCGGCAGTCATTTTTGCCGTTCCGAAAAGAAAATTTTTAAATATTTTCGGCTTTACCGAAGTTTCATGGATATGATAAATAATCTTACAGCCTCTCAGCTTTCCTGCAATTGCCGCCCCGAAAGGCAGCACTGTATTGATGTAAACAACATCACTTTTTTTTAGGAAAAAGAGCAATTTAATCATCAGAAAAAACTGACTGAGAAAGAAATTAACAATTCTTACCAGTGCGTTGGACGAAAAGCGATACCAGAACAGATGATTTTTAACCTTCGGAATATCAGACAAAAACCCCTTTCTTCCGCCTGAAGTAAAAAGATGCGCATCCATCCCGTTTTTTATCCAGGATTTCAGAAGCTGCATCAGAACTTTCGGGCTTCCGCTATAATCATTCAGAAGATGAACAGATACAATTCTTTTCATGGCTAGATTTGGTTATAGATTGTATTGAGATGATCGCCTCTTTTTTCCCAGGAGAATCGGTCAAGATAATGCTTTCTGGCTTCGATGCTCATTTTTTGCTGAAGATCTTTGTCTGAAAATAATTTCGTTAAAACATTGCTTAATTCCGTTACCGTTTGATCATATTCCTGCTGTGGAACAGTAAAACCGCATTTTTCGGTAATAAATTCTCCGGGACCTTCATTTTGGAGGCAGACAACCGGAAGTCCGAAAGAAAGAGCTTCCGGAACCACCATTCCTGCTCCTTCATGAGACGGAAAGAGAAAAACCGAAGCTTTTTCATACATTTTCATCAGTTCTCTGCGGTCGATCCATTCAATGATTTCAATATAATTTTCAGCGTTATTTTGCTGAATTAAATCTTTGTAAAACTGCTTTTGTTCGCCGGTTCCCACCAAAATTAACTTGCATTTCGCTTTTTCTTCTTCCGAAAGCCGACTGATAAACTGAATGAATGAACGAATCGTAAGATCAAAACCTTTCAACGGAACAAATCTTCCTACACTGATTACGGCAAAATCTGATTTTACCGCTACTTCATCTTTTTGATAAAAATCTTCCGAAGCAACAGAAGGATAGAGCGAATACTGATTTTCTTTAAGTTTAAGCTTATCCGGAACTCCGCTGTTCATGCACCAGATGTGATTGGAATGCTTCAAGGTTTTTTTCAGGGAAGGCGAAAGTTTCCAGAAAAAGTTTTTCACCATCCATGTTAAACGGTCTTTAAGGAAGTATTTTTGGGAATAATCGTTCAGATATTGTTTAGGAATGAGAGGATGGTGTCCTACAGGACCCCAAACCAACGGCTTTTTTAATTTCCATAAAAAACTGGGTGTCCAGTCGTTATGAAAATTCACATTGTGGGCAATGTCAAAATTCACCTTCTGTTTTTTTATAAACGAAACAATTCCCCGTTGCCATAAATAATAGTACAGAAGCGCACCACGACTTCCTTTTTTCCAGAAACGCATCCAGTAAGGAAGATCAAAATAAAGGAAATTCATGTTCTGATATAACGGATCTGGATTTTCCTTCATGTATTTTTCAATATGTGTTTTATTGTTTTCTCTTGTTACGACAAAAACTTTACGAAATCTGGCGATCTGATACACAAAATTCCATCCCATCGCATCTTCCGATCCTTTATACGGATTGATAGCGTAGCAAGTTGCGAGTATCGTCTGATTGGTTTTCATGGGTTCTTGTTTTTAAAAGTTTAGCGGGAACTCCGCCGATAATGCTGTTGTCCGGAAAAGATTTGGTAATTACACTTCCTGCAGCCAGAATACATCCGTCTCCGATTTCCACACCATCCAGAATGGTGACTTTACTTCCGATCCAGCAGTTTTTCCCGATCTTTATTCCTTTTCTGTTGACACCCTGAAGCCGGATTGAAGTTTCGGGATCTTCATAGTTGTGATTTTCGGGGTGACAGCTCAGATATTGTCCTACAATGCATTCATCACCGATTTCTAGACCTCCGGAACCGCCAAGATAAGCAAATTCCCCGATCCCTACGTTGTTTCCTATTTTAATTTTTTCTCCGATATTGTTAAAAGAGGTGGAAACAATTACTCTGCTGAAAGCTCCGATCGATACATTGTCTCCAAATTCAATTCCGTGTTTTGCAAGGGCAGAAACGTAGACATCATTTCCCAGACGCAGAAATTTTCCCCATTTTATTTTAGAAACATTAAAGAAACTTACTCTTCTGCCTAGAAGCATTCCTTTGGGATTTCTGAAAGAGAGAAGCATCCTGAAACCTCTGATGATGCTCCAGAGCTGGATCCAGATAAACTGCAGAACCGCTCCGGAGTTCAAATCATCATCTATAGTAAAGTAGGGACTTCTTAGTTTTATAATTTTTACGACAAGCTTTTTCATCTCTGTGCAATTATTGTGTTCATGATCGTTCCTAATGTCACATCAAGATCATTGTTTTCGATTGCTAAATACTTCACTCTCTGGTTCTTTCTTTCCAGTTTAGAGAAAAGGGAACTGTATTCTGAAGTAAGGTCACAAATCGAATGATACGAAAGTTCTTTTTTTCTACTAAGTATTTTTTCAGGCGCAGCATACAGGAAGAAGTTGAATTCCGGCTTCATCAGGAAATGATATCCTGTCTCCGTTACGGATTTCGGAAGCTGAATGTTGCTTCTTCTTGCATCGGCAATAAAATCGAAATAATACCTGTCGTATAAAACTATTTTTCCCCGCAAAACATATTTTGTGTATATAACAAATTGTCCTAAAATATAATCTGTATAATAATATCCGAATCTTAATAAGGAAGAAAGGGAGTTTTTGTTGTTTCCCTGTCTGGGTAAAGAATTTACCGCGTCCTCATGTGCTTTTTCCTTTCCTTTGGTCCATACACTCAGGATGGGAAGCAGGGAAGGTCTGTGTCTCAGTACTTTTACAGGTCTTCTGTAGCGTTTTTCAATCAGTTCAGAAACTTCCGAGATCACTGTGGATTTTCCTGCTCCGTCCACGCCACTGAATGTGATGATGAAGCCTTTTTCCGCAAAGGAATCTCTTAAATAATGAAATGTATTTTTAAAATAACTGAATCCTTTATTATAATTCTTCATTTTCAGCGTTTTAATCGTGAGTTCTCTGTCGGTTATTTTGTTTGATTTTAAATGTTCTGAAACAAATTTAGCGTACGTTTCAGGAATTTCTGCGCCGTTCAGACTGTAAAAAAGATCAATAAATCGGGCAGTGTCTTTTTCTGAAACTTTATAAACGCCATATCTGTTTTTCCTTCTGTTTTCCATAATTTTAGAAATATCCATAATCTGCATATGCTTCCATTTTACCTGATGGATAAGATCCAGATTAAGAATCTCGTTTTGAAGAGTAACAATTCTTACCGTCTGCATGAAAGATTTCTTTACTGTTGAAACTTTCTTTACAAGGCTGTGTCCGGATAAATAACTGACTAATTTCTGGGCGTTTTCAGAAGAAATAATCATATCAATATCAGAATTCAGCTTCAGTTTTTCAGGTTCTTCACTGTGGAATTTCAAAGCCGCATAATCTGTGTGATAAAGCGCATCGAAAGTATCTAAAATGACCAGTTCTCTTTCGGTAGAATAGTTTTTTAGAATGATATTTAAAGCTTCATTCCATGTTTTTAACAGCCAGTGAATCTGAAGATGCCATTCTTCCTGTGCAGCATAAATGGTAAGATAAGACAGCGTATTGGTCAGAAGATAGTACTTCAGATAGTTCTGAAGTTCGGCTTCGCTGAACCGGAAGGTTATTTTATTTTTTTCTTTAATCTCTGCATAAATTTCTTTCCAGCTTTTTTTCTGGATTAGAATTCCGTTCTGGATAATAAAATGAAAGAAATCAAACGCTTTTGGCTTTTCTGTAGAAGACAGCTCCCAGTCATAAACAGCAAGTTTTCCATTTTTTATGTAACAGTTCCACGAGGTAAAATCTCCATGAGAAAATGCAACTTTAATGTTTTCTTCTTCATTGGTATGTCTTAAGATCGCTTTTATCTTTCGGATGATATTTTTCGGAATTCTTTCATCCTCAATTGTTAAAAACTGTTCTTTTACACTTTGAAAATACTTCCATTCCGATATTTTTACGCTTCTTTCATGGTGTGCTGCAATCTTTTTTACGGCTTCCGCATGAATTCCGGTAAAAGCGTTTTCACGAATTCCTTTGTTTGAAACATCCGATAACCGAAGAATATTTTCACTGATCATTGAAGCTTCAGGAACCTGTAATATATTGCCCGAAATAATTTTTCTCACGTTTTTGTTTTCCGTAGCAATGAGCTTCTTTGCTGTTTCTGTTTCTGCAATTTTATAAAAGTATCCTTCGCTGTACAGAAGCGCTTTGTTATTCGGACCTACTGTTCCCGTAAAAATTGCCCAGTCGTTTTCGATATCAAAAACCGGCTGACCATTTTTTACATAATACAGCGTTTCTTTCTTAAAAACAATTCTCTGCAGATGTAGTGCAAAAACAGTTTTTACCAACAGTTCAAAAAGTTTTGCCTTCGGAGTAGCCGCATTATAAAATTTTAGAAATAACGGTTTTGCGGAATCTGAGTTCCAAAACCATCTTACTGTTCCGTCAGGATTTTTTATATAAGAAAAAGAAATCTTTTTACTGTTCTTTTCCTGTTTTGTAAATAGTTTGTACCCTGTATTTCTAAATAATGTTTTCATGATGATTATTTATATACCAAAATAGTATAAAAATATCTGCCATAAATTCAAATTACTTATAATCAGTTAGTTATATTATTTTTAATCTGATTTTCATTCCAGAATCTGGAAAATGGAACTGTCCTGTGGAATTTTAATCAGCAAATAGATCCGGTCTTTTCTTCTTCAGGATAATTTTCTGCCATCTTGTAAGATGATTATTGTTGCGGAATGCAATAGAAAATATAATGATCTGATAGAACATGATCCCATAATTACTTTCTCCAAAAATCCCGAATTCTGTAAAGGAATTAATAACGATAGGAATAAGAATCCCGATGAGCATCAGTTTCTGTTCTTTCTGTTCAGACAAGATCGATTTTACAGTAAAAAATACCTGAAAAAGTACAATGGTAAACCCGATAAATCCAAGATTCATCAGAACCTGCATAAAAGTGTTGTGCGTCATTTTTCCCGGATAGGTATGTGCGCTCTGGAAAAACTCTTTGTAATCGATCCTCATAAAGCCAAAGCCCAAAAGCGGTTCTCTTGGTAAACCTTCTGTAATTAAAGCCTGCCAGAAAGGAAGCCTTCCGGTAAGACTCATGATTTCTTCCAGCCTTTCCTGATCTCCGCCTTTCAGAATAACGGTGTATACCGCAAAAGGTGCAACCATCGCAACAAGCGCAATAATGGCAAACTTCAGGGTTTTCTGTTTGGTCTGGTTGATGTGGAAAAATACGATCAGCAAAACGCCGATCAGGGAAGATCGCGATCCGGTCATAAATAAGGCATACAGAATCACCATAATTTTTATAATGGTCCAGACTTTCTTTTTAAAACGGTAAAGATCAAAAATAAGACATGCAGAACCTACTCCTGCAAGCATTCCAAGCTCATTGGGATTCATCATTGTTCCTCCAAGCCTTGCTTCTTCGCCACCGTCGGTTAACCGGAAAAATATATCCGGAGCAACCCACATTCCGATCACGAAAATAAGCTGAAGAACGAAAACGGTGTTTCCCAGAAGATGATATAATCTGATGTTGTGTCCTTCAAAATAAACGTCTAAAACCTTCAGACTTTTTACGAAAAAATAAGCAAAAACAAAGCTCTGAAAGGTCATAAACCATTGTAACGCACTGAATCCCGGATTGGTACTCCACGAAAATGAAATGAATCCCAAGATTAAATAGCAGATGTATAAAATCGGCGAAAATATGTTTTTGTATTCCAGAGAATTGATGCTTCCGTATCGGATGATTTTAAAGTAAATGAGAATAGAAGAAATCATAACGCCCATTCTTCCGACTACTTTGATGGCTCGTGTAATGTTTACATTTTCGCTCCATGTAAAAAAACATCCCACCATAAGCAGAAGAATGATGAAGAGCTGGTTGTTCAGCTTTTTAAGAAATTGCTGATGATGAAGAGGTAGCGTTTCCATTTTCAGCAGTTGTAGAGTTTGGTATTCATTTCATGAAGAATTCTATTCCAGTCGAAAGCTTCTTCTACCATTTGTATTGCATTTGCGCAAATCTTTTCATAGTTCTGCTGGTCTTTCCAAATTTTGGAAATATCGAAAAATGCTTTGGTAAGGAGTGTTGTCTTAGGTGAAGGGATATTGATTCCCGCATTGTATTGTTCAACAAGATAGCCGATATTGGTGTTTTTTGTTACAATACAGGGTTTGCCGAAATTTGCAGCTTCGATTACGGAAACCGGCAATCCTTCGTTTCTGGAAGGATGCACAAAAATGTCCATCTTTTTCAAGAGATCATTTTTTTCTTCTCCAAATTTACTTCCGAAAAGAATTGTTTTATCTTCAATTCCCAGTGCTTTTATTTTTTGATGAAGTTCATCTTTTTCATCGCTGTCGCCCACAATCCACAATTCAGAAAAGGGATCCGCTTTAGAAAATTCAGCAAAACTCTCCACAAGCAGATCCAGACCTTTTGTGTAAATATCCAGCCTTCCGATAAAACCGAAAATTAAAGTTTCTTTGTACGGATTAGAACAGACTTCATCCTTTATCCTTTCAAATCCATAGGGAATCAAAGTACCTTTTCGGGTTGTATAAATCGACTGTAAACCCTCCATCTCGCTTTCGCCAATGCAGTGAATTTTTGAAGCATTTTTGATGACGCTTTTTTCAAAAAACTCGAAGTAAAGCTTTTTGGTAATCATACTTTTCTGCATTGCGACAGCATTGTACGCTCCGTGGGGCGTAATAATATAATTGAATTTGTGTTTCCGCAAAAATCTGCTTAAGGACGAAAATACAGGAATCCATCCGCCATGAAGGTGAAAGACTGTAGATTCGCTGCTGTTAATTATTTCTTTCTGAAGATCTTCCGGAATGGAAAAAGGATTTTTTTTCCGTTTAAAAATCTTCGTTTTAAAGTTTCTTTCGGGGTAATTAACCTCTGTATTTTCGGAGATTCCCCAAACTTCTACATCCTGTTTATTTTCAGCCTGTTTTGTCGCGATATTATAAACGACTTTATTTACGCCGTTCACCTTTTCAGGATTTGCTTTTCCTAATATCAAATGTACTATGCCCATACTGAAATCTGTTTTCTGCTAAGTAAAATTTTCCAGTACACGATCATTAAAATCTGGTTAATCACAAGTCCCGCAACTGCGCCGTAAAGTGCTCCGTATTTCAGTAAAAAATGAAAACTGAGTAATGAAAACACAAACGAAATGCAGTATCCTGTAAAAAAAGCTTTATTCTGCTCCAGAACTCTTATGGAAAGCCGGGTAGGGTAGCTGTACAAAATCACGACATATAGTACCGAAACCAGTTTAATTACAAAACCATACTGTTTGTATTGTTCTCCGCCCAATAGCGTAATGAGAGGTTCTGAAAAGATGAAGAAACTGATGATTAAAATTCCTAAAGCCAGCATTCCTTTCGACATACTGAAAAGCAGGGATTTTTTTTCTTCTTTTTTGTCCTGATAATGAAGCTTCGCAGTTTTCGGGAGGTAATAATTTTCAACAGTCTGAAGAATAACATTAATAACCCCGAAAAACGACTGAACCAGCCTCAAAGCTCCCAAAGCATTAACTCCTAAATAGATTCCCGCAGCCAGAGTGAAGAAATTACCCGAAAACCACTGAACTATAGAAGCGCTTAAAAGCCATTTTCCTTCTGTAAAATGATAATGAAACAGGGAAGCGTTACTGAAGCTGAAGTCTGCATTTTTCAGACCATACCAAACTCCGGGAATGGAAGCAATGACATTAACAATTCCTATAATCAGAAGGCTTTTTCCTAAATCGAGACTGTTTTCAAACCATATTAAAGGAAAAACAAGGAGAAAAATACTGTCGATAAAAAGTACAAGTTGTATGCGGTCTATCGTAAGTAAAACTTTTCTCATAAAGTCCTGAAAAACATACGCTGCTGCAAAAACAATGATTGCCACTGTATTCTCTTTAATAAATGACAGTGCCGAAACCGGTATAAATTTAACAGCAGAAATAAGAGCAGCAAAAATAAGAATTAAAGGTACTGCTGCCTGAAAAACGAAGCCCAGAGACTTTTTACTGTATTCTTTTGCTGCCAGAATCTGGAAAGGCTGTACCACAATGGCGTTGCAGATGCCTACCAAAAGATACGTAACCAAAAGCACAGACGAAAACAGACCAAAATCTGAAATATTCAGTTTTCGGGCAAGTAAAAACGTCAGAAGAAAATTGCTTCCGCTGAAAATCAGCTGGTCTGCGAAAACCAGAGATGTGGGTCTGCGAAATATTTCTGTAAGCTTTTTCACGATCTTTTTCTGTTTATAAAACGTTTAATAGAGGTCATTAAACTCGGGTTATAGCCTTCTTTATTCAGAACAAACCAAAGATTCGTCAGTTTGTATTCATCCTTCAGAAGTTCTACGTTCATAATTGTTTTTTCGGCTGTTCTTCGGCTGTCTAAAACAAAAAGATTCTGATCTGCCATTTTCAGGAATAATAAAGGAAGTTTTCCTTGTTTTATTGACTGGTTATTGATGATGCAGATTTCGTTTCCTGTCATTCTTTCACGGATCAGATTCTCAATATCCGTGGAAGTTAATCTTAAATTTTTTTCTTCTGAAAAGTCGATATAATCGATATTTTCAATATTTTCTAAATTTCCCGCTACATCAATTACCAATACTTTTCTGGATTGCGCCTGCAAAGCTTTTATGATATTTTTTGAATGAAACAAATGCTGTTTCGATTTATCATATGAAGTGATGCAGATGAGATTTTTATCTTTAATAATTTCTTTCAGTTCCATTTCCAATACGTTCTCGAGAAAGTGATGCATTATGTTTTCCCTGTTTTTAATAAAAGGGGTTGTAAATGCAACAGGAATGGTGCTGTTTTTTTCGATGGTATACACATCATTTACTTTGGCTTTTGCAAAATGTACAGCGTAGATCAGCGCAATAGACCCGATCATACTCATAATGGCTGCAACAATGATGATGATGGAGCGCATCGGTGAAACCGGCTGTTTAGGAAGTTCCCCTTTTGTAATAATTTTATGAAAAGAAATTTTTGCCGCTTTTGCAATTTCTGCATCTATTCTTTTTTCGTTCAGGAAATTATAATTCTTTTCGTAAAGATTAAACTCACGGTTCATGATGTTCAGCAGTTTTTCCTTTTCAGGCAGACCTATAAAAGCCTGTTCTGCAATCTGGATATCGCGGTCGATATCGTTATACTTAATCTGTAAGTTTCTCTGTGTGTTTCTTATGCTTTCTGTTTGATAATCAGTAAGATCTTTAATTTTAGCATCAATTACTTTTACCTTTTCATGTTCGGGCGTATAAGTAAGCAGGAGTTCTTTTTTTTCAGCCTGAAGCAGCTTCATATTTTTAATCATTTCCGTAGAAAGAAGGTCGTTGAATGCTTCAAAATTTGGGGCAAGTTCAAGATAATTGTCTTTTCCTTCAGAAATATAGCTGTTGAGATTTTTAATCGCATCCAGATTCATTTTCAGGTTGCTCTTCTGGATTTTAAGCTGAGAGATCTTTCTGAGATCGGTTTCTGTTTCCTGCGGTATATTAATGATATTTTTTCTGTCTCTGTAGTTTTCGATGCGGTTTTCTGCATCGCTAAGTTTGTTGTTTGCCTGCCCGATTTCTCCTTTGAGAAAGTCTACGGTTGTATTGGCAGCGCGGTATTTATTTTCAATATAATCTTCAATATATGTTTCTGCAAGTGTATTCACGAGAAGACTTGCTTTTTCCGGAACGTTGCTTTTATAATTGATTCTGATAACGGGAACGTCTTTATCTACCGAAACAATATCAAGATTCTTATTTATCTTGTCCAAAAGTTTTTCTCTGCTCAGGAATTCAACTTCATAATGATCGATGATTTTAGCAGCAGGTTTAAACTTAAGTAAGCTGTCGTTTTTAGTGACGAGAATTTTCCCTCCTTTAATATCTGTGGGCGTTCCGAAAGTTCCCTTTATTTCTTTTGTGGAGTCTGAAGCAGCTATCGTAAAATTCTGGGTTGATGTTACGTGGATGCTGAATTTTTTATCGTAATTTTTTTCATCTGTTAAAAAGCCCTCAACTTTTATCGGAGAATCGTTAAAAAGTTCTACGGAGCGCACTTTTCCTTTTCTGTAAATTTCGGTGGAAAAGGGTAGTTTTTCAAGTGTTTTTTCAATTAAAGATGTAGATTTAAGAACTTCAATTTCTGTGCTTATCTTATTTGGGGTAGCAAAAACGTCGAAATCTTTGAATAGATTTGCACTTGGTACACCTTCCTGTGTATCTGCAAGTTTCAGTTTTGCAGTACTTTCGTACATAGGTGTTACGTAGTTAAGGTACTTTTTTGCTGCCAAAACCGCAATAATCATTGCGAGAACCACGATAGGAAATCCTCGTAACAGCGGTTTCAGAAATCTTACATTCTCGTTGTTCATGGTAATAAGTTTTATAATAATCCTATGAGGATGGCTGCTGCGGAAGTAACGGTTGCGAAAGGAATAATGGTTGAAATTCTTTTATCGAAATCTTTACTTTTCTTGGAAGGAACAATGATGTAATCTCCCGGATGAAGAAGGATATTCTGGTTGGGAACATCTTTCATTTTGGTAAGATCAATATTGGTTACGCGAACGTTTTCCCCTTCCTGCCGCAGAATTTTAATTGATTTTAAATTGGCGTACATTTCAAATCCTCCCGCTTTGGAAACCAGCTCCAGTAAAGTATTCTGGTCTTTATCTACCTGAATTACAGCCGGGTTTCTCACTTCACCCATCACTGCAATTTCTTTATTCAGAACTTTTACATCCACGATAGGATTTACCAGCCATTTTTTAAGCTTTGTTTTTATTTCTTCCTTCAGCTCCGGAACCGATTTTCCTACAACTGGAGTTGTTCCCAATTTTGGAATTTCTATATTTCCGTTGATGTCTACCAGAAGCCATTTTCCGTATACTTCATTAGAATTGTAAATTCCGTACACGGAGCCCACACTTAAATCATCTTCACCCCAAACGGAAAGCGTAATTTTATCGTCCTTACGGATTCTGTATTCGTAATTCGGATCATAGCTGAAATCCTGCATATTTCGGGTAGCCTGCTCTTCTTCAAGTACATTGTACGTTTTACAGGATACCAGAAGCATCAGGAAAAAGAATGATAGTGTGAGTTTTTTTAACATAAGATTTAAAATAAAACTGTAAAGAATTTTCTAAAACCTTTCCGTTGGTTCTGAGACATTTCTTCTTTAATTTTTAATATTTTCTCTATTGTATCCGTCATTTTATCGCATACATCCGCATCTTTTACGATGTAATCGAATGCTCCGTACTTCAGGGCGTTTACTGCGGTGTCTATATTTTCCTGCGCAGAGACCATGATCACGTAAATGTTCGGATCATATCTTTTTATCTTTTTTAAAACCTCAAAACCGTTAAGATCTTCCATGTTGTGATCCAGAAAAATAATATCGGGTTTCTGGTAAAGCTCGTCCAGACATTCTTCTCCGCTGCTGAATGAGGTAATATCTTCGTAATGGTTATTCTTTAAATACTGCTCATAAACTGTAGCACAAAATCTGTCATCATCTACAATAAAAAATTTCAATTTTTTGTTATTTGTTTCCATCTCTTTTATTTGATAATGATAACGCGATTACCATGCCTTTATTTAAGTTGTTGATAATCAGTGCTTGTTTGATTGTTTAAATTCCAAAATAAAGACATTTTCCATATTTTGGAATAAAACTATGTTATTTCCTTTTCCAGTTGTTCTATAGCGGTGGAAAGTGTGTTTTTCACTTCTAAGAACATGGTGTAAAGCTCTGTAAAATCTGTCTGTTGGTCTTTAGATTTTACCTCAAGTTCTTTTACGGTTTCTTTGATGGAGTAGATGCCGACTCCTTCAATACTTGGTTTTATTCTGTGAATAAGACGTGATATTTCTGCATAATTTTTTTCTTCGAATGCCTGTTCTACCAAAGGAATCGTCTGCTGCGTCTGAGTAATGAATATGGAAAGCATTTTTTGAATGAAATCTTCATTTCCCCGGCTTAAAGCCTGAATATTTTTAAGGTCATAAAGTGCTTTTTCTGCTCCTGAATCATTGGTTTCCGGGGCATTTTGCATTTTAATATTTTTATAAATTACTTTCAGAAGCTCATCCTCATCAAAGGGTTTGGTGATGTAGCTGTTCATTCCGGCAGCAATACAATTGTCTATTTCTGTTTTAAAGGCATTTGCTGTAAGGGCAATAATGGGTGTGGTAAGCCTGAAATCTTTACGGATGATTTTTGTGGCTTCAATACCATCGAGCTCAGGCATCTGAATGTCCATTAAAATAATATCAAACTGTTTTTTCGAAAGAATATCTATGGCTCTTCTGCCATTATCTGCTTTTGTAACTTCACATCCGAAGTGCGTAAGAGAATTTTCGGCAACAAGCTGATTAAGTTCGTTGTCTTCCACCAGCAAAACACGGGTTCCTTCGATGGAAACATGTTCTTTTACTTCAATGTTTTTCAATGTTGTTTTTTCTTTACTTTTATCCATATCCAGAAAAATACTGATCTCAGTTCCTACATTTTTTTTACTTTTAATTTTAATTTCTCCTTTCATCAGGTAGATAAGTTCCCGGGTAATTGCCATTCCGAGACCGGTTCCTCCGTATTTTCTGGAAATGGAGCTGTCTTCCTGATTAAATTTCTTAAAGATCTGCTTTACATATTCTTCGCTCATTCCTATTCCGGTATCAATAATACAGATCTGAAGAGATTGATGGTTGGGGAAATCTTTTATGACATTGCATTCTACCCGTATTTCTCCTACGTTTGTAAATTTTAGGGAATTTCCGATAATATTGTACAAAATCTGTTTTATTTTCAGGGCATCGGCTTTGAATTCTGAAAAAAGATCATCAGAAAATTTAGCTTTAAGCATTATTTTTTTCTGTCTTGCTTTGGGCTGAAGAATACTGATGATATTACTAATGCATTCTTTCAGCGAAAAAACAGTATTATCCAGAGACATTTCGCCGGATTCTATTTTGGAGATATCCAGAATGTTGTTAATGATGGATAAAAGATGCTGCGCGGCGTTGAAGCTGTTTTCTACAAACTGATTCTGGGTTGTTGTAAGATCAAGCCTTTTAAGTTCCCGGAGAAAACCGATGATGGCATTAAGCGGAGTTCTGATTTCATGGCTCATGTTGCCTAAAAATACCTCTTTCGCCTTGGAAGCTTCAATTGCTTTAGATTTTTCCTGCTTTAGATCTTCTTCCAGCTTTTTCTGGTCTGTAATATCAAGGTGGATACCTATGGAGCCTAACAGATTTCCGTGATCGTCATAATTGGGAGCACCGCTGATTGCCCACCATCTCAGTTCGCCTCTTTTATTTTTTATAGGAAGCTGATAAACGCTGGAAATTCCTTTCTCTCTAAGGTCAATCTGTTCCTGTATAAATTCCAGATTGGCTTCCCCCTGTACAAAAAGCTGCGAAGGATTTTTACCGATAATTTCGTCCAGCTCAAAACCTGAAACGTTGCAGAAACTCTGGTTCGCATAGCGTACAATCTCATCATTATCCACTTCAATAAGTCCGAGATTCATATTCGCAATAATGTTGCGGTATTTTTCTTCCTGACGTTTGATGTTATCCTGCGCTCTTTTTCGCTCTTTAAGCTGTTCTGCCAGATATAAGGAAAGTTCTTTAAGGTCTTTATTTTTTTTCGTATCAAAAGAATAATCCAGTAAGCTTAATGATTCATAAAGGCTCGAAATGGATTCCTGCTTGAGTTCATTTTCTTTCTTCAGATCATTAAACAATTCTTTATATTCTTTTTCGCTTTGCCTGAATGCATGATCGGTAAGTTCTTTATCGCGCTCAAAAGATTTATAAGAATCGTTGATTGCATTAATAAAGTTCTTAAATTTCGGGTCGCTGTGGCAATCTTCGGGCAGATGTCTTTTAATCTGTCTTCTGAGTAAATTGTGCAAATCGATTTCCATAGCTATCGTATTTCATTTACAGTGGTAATGGTAATTGTCTGATTGTGAAGTGCACAGTCTCCGAAAGGCTTCACCGGGGAAATTTCTCCATAAGAATAAAAGCCGTTAAGAAAGGTATTTTCACCCAAAACATCTCTCACAATCTCTACTTCTTCAGCAACTCGCTCTCCGAGAACCATTTTTCTTCCAACGCAGCTTACAATAATCCCCAGTTTAGGATCCGGATTCATCTGAAGACATGCATTGGCAGCATCATTCGCTGCATCAATGAGGCGGTCCAGATTGGCTTTCATAAATCTTACATGGCTTCCTTCCGGCAGATCTCCTGCGAAAATCATCATGTTATTCTTTTCATTGATGGAAAGTATGGTTCTTACCACAGGAGCCGAATCTTCGTCAATTTTTAAAGATAGTGGAAAGAGCAGGGCAGAACTTGGAAGTTCTTCTGCATATTTTCCCAGATAGCTTTTATAGAGGTCAAGAGCATTTTTATTATCGATCTCAACAAGGATATTGTTTTGGGATTTGGTAACAGTTCTTTCCAGCCCGAAGCTTTCCCAGCCGCCAAATGATGCGTGAGAAAGTTTCAGCGTATGGCCATAAAAACCGATGGCAACGATTTTATTGCTCACCGGAGCTTCATTAAGACCTACAACGGTTTTTTCGAAACGGTCGCTGTCACCCGCCAATCCTCCGGATATTAATACGCCTTCCGGCCGTCCTTCATTAAGGCCTTTCACCAGCTGGCTTCCGTTCACTTTGCTTCCGTCCGACAAAACAAAAACCCATCTGAGGTTTTCATGAGGCAGATTTCCGATTAGTGCCTTTCCGGCTTCATAACTGTTTTGGAAATCATTAATATCAATCTGTTGGGTTTTTATCTGTGCAGAGAAAAATTCAATGGCGGTAACTGTTACAGTTTCATCAAATACTTCATTGCAGAAAATTTCTCCCGAAGAAGAACATAAGGCAATTTCCGCGTTTGGGAACTTTGTTTTTATGATATCAAAAAAATCTGGGTTTTCAAGGATGTTTCGGCAGCCGTATCCCAGTATCAATTGAACTTTATGATCGTCCAGTTCATCATCGTTTCTTTCAGATATCCAGTTTCCGCCTGCAAAAAGTAGTTTAGCAACTTTCATTTATTCTTTAGTTTTTTTTAGATCTACACTGTTGATGAGGTTATAAACAGTGGATTTTCCTATGTCTAATATTTTGGCCGTCTTAATAACATCATTATTATTTTCTTTCAGAAAATGAAGAATAATATCTGTAGTGTACTGTTTCAGCGTCTTTTGCTCAGAAAGAAAAACTTCGGATTCTTTTTCCAGGCTGTAAAAACTGATATCGTCCGCGGTTATTTCATTACCTTCTGCCATTACACAGGCAAGATCCACTACAGATTTCAGTTCTCTTATATTCCCCGGAAAACTGTATTTCATGAGTTTTTTTCTGGCATCCGAAGACAGGCTCAGTGGTTTTATTTTGTTTTCTTTGGCAAAAAGATCAATAAAATGTTTTGCAAGAATTAAAGTGTCCTGATCTCTTTCCCGCAGTGGCGGTAATTCTATCGGAAGACCAATAACACGATAATAAAGATCTTCTCTGAAGTTCCCTTTTTTTACTTCATTTGCAAGGTTTTTATGAGTGGCAATAATGAGTCTTACATCTAATTTTATTTTTTGAGTTCCGCCAACTCTTGTAATTTCTCTTTCCTGTAAAGCGCGGAGAAGCTTGCTCTGAAGATTGAGATCCAGTTCTGCAATTTCGTCCAGAAAAATAGTTCCGCCGTTTGCCTGTTCAAATTTTCCGACCGATTTATCTGTAGCGCCTGTAAATGCGCCTTTTTCATGTCCGAAAAATTCACTTTCTACCAGATCTTTTGGGATTGCTGCCATATTTACCGCAACAAAAGGTTTGTTTTTTCGGGAGGAATGGTAATGAATTGCCCTTGCTACTACTTCTTTACCGGTTCCCGTTTCTCCGGTTACAGAGACATTGATGTTGGATTTCAGAGCCTTATTAATTTTTGAAAAAATATTTTTAATAGATTCGCTTTGTCCGATGATCGTTTTCTCGAAACTGTATTTTTTTTCAAGTTCATCTTTCAGTTCTTCAACCTCCTGTTTTAGAGAGATATTTTCTCTAAGACGGATGATGGAGTTCCACAAAAGTTCTTTTGTATGTTCATTTTTTACAATATAATCTTTTGCTCCCTGTTTTAGAAAATCTATAGCAACGGAAATATTTTCCTGACCGCTGATTACGATGATCGGCAGGCTTGGATATATGCCTTTAATCTGCTTAAAAAGATCATCTCCCTGTATGTCCGGCAGTCCAAAATCAATACAAATGATATCAGGATTCCGGTAAAGTTCAGAAAGACATTCTCTGCCCGAACTATAAAGAAAAACTTCATAATCAGGATTAAGCTCAAGATGATATTTTAGCATTTCTCCGAAGAATGGATCATCATCCACAAGGAAAATTCTGACCATTATGATATTTATTAAAAATTCTGATTAAAAGTAAAATTTTTTATTTACATAATGAAATATTTTAATCAATATCTGAACTATAATCCTTTGTTAATGGGTTTTGTATTGATTTTTGTCTAGTTAAGCCAGAAATTTTATTTGATGAATAAATTTACATATAAATATTTACACGTTTATAATATTCAATGTTTTTAAAAGTTTAATATCGTAAAGTGTTGATTTTTAAATTGTTGTTTCTTTTTTTTGTAAAGTAATAATAACATTTTCGGGGTGGAAATTCAGATTGTTAGAATACTTTACATTTTCAGTTCGAAGTAATTGAAATAGTGTTGAAATCAATAATAAAAGATAAAGTTCTTCCCAGAGAGATCTGCAATATTTAAAATGACAAAAAATACAACTGCAGCAACTTTGGATATAGACAAAACTCTTTTGATGAGCTGATCGGAGAAATTCTACTAAAAAGCTTCCGGTAAAATGTTGTAGTAATACGTATTAAATATTGTGAATATAATCGCTGTTTTTAGGGTATTTTCATTTAAATTTTAAAAATTTAACTTTATTAAAGAAAATTGGCAAAGAAATTGTGTATATCTATTTGAAACTCTTAAAAAAAACAAAGCTATGATTTCTTACTACGATTTTAAAAATTTGCCAAATCAGGCACAGTGCAGTTTCGTGATGAATGAAGGACGTGTCATGAGCGAAAGAACAGTAAATTCTGTAAAATACGTACTTTATGAAGTCTCTTATTTTACGGTCGAAGTTATTTGCAATACAGTTAATAATAAAACGGAAGTCATTAATGTTTTTCAGAACAAAGGAGCTTACGCAATATAAACATACTTAAAGCGACATATAATTTATTAAAACAGATCTTTTTAAGGTCTGTTTTTTGTTTTAAAACTGGTTGATGAAAAATAAAAAATCCTCAGAGAGAATCTGAGGATAAAAACTAATAACCATGAAAACTCAAATTAAACATGAGTATTAGAGAATATTAAAATATTGTGCCAAGAAAATAGAGCGGCTACATTATTTAAGATTAATTAAGAATATTAACGAAAATTTATATTATTAAATATTAGTTTAAAACAAGATTGACTTTAAAGTGGAAATTGGAATTCCAGTTAAAATTATTCACAAGATTTAAATTTAACTTGAAAATTATGCTCGTTATGGCATAATAATAGGTTGATTATGGATAATTAACCAAAAACCATCACAAAATGAATTCTAATAATGAACAAAAAAATCTCAGAGGAAAAACCGTAGTAATTACCGGAGGAAGCAGTGGGGTAGGAAGAGCGGCTGCGGAAGCATTTGCTTTGGAAGGCTGCAATATTGTAGTTGCGGCAAGAGGTAAGGAAGCTCTGGACGAAACAGTTGCTCTGTGCAGGGATTTAGGCGTTTCGGCGATGGCTGTTCCAACGGATGTTTCTATTGCGGGCGATGTTCAGAATTTAGCCAATAAAGCATTGCAGTTCAACGGCAGAATAGATATTTGGGTAAACAATGCAGGGGTAATGTCGAGCGGAAAATTCGAAGAAATCCCAATGGATATCAACGAACAGGTGATTAAGACTAATCTTTTTGGCTATATGCATGGTGCGTACAGTGCTTTGCCTGTCTTTAAAAAGCAGGAAGAAGGAATTTTAATTAATAATGTTTCTATCGGCGGTTTTATGCCTGCTCCGTACAGTGCGGTTTATTCGTCCACAAAATTTGGCATTCGTGGACTGATGGAATGTCTTCACGGCGAAATTTCAGATTTTCCGCAGATCCATATCTGTAATATTTATCCGCAGATCCAGCGTTCAACGGGAAATATGCATTCTGCAAAATATTCAGGGCTGGATTTTAAAATTCCTCCTTTTGCAGCAGATCCGAGAGATACGGCTGCTAAAATGGTAGAATTAGCTAAAAATCCTAAAAAAGATTTGTTTCCGGATTTTACGTCTATGGTCCTTAAAAATGTGTACGGATTATTTCCAAAGCATGTAATTAACAGTGCTTCAGCAGTTATGAGGCTTATGATGAAGGTGAAAAATGCTCCTTCAGATTCTGGTAATATTTTAGAACCATCTTCGGAACCTCACCGGATTTACGGAGAAACAATGCTTCCGGTTCCTTCCAGAAAGACAAAAATAGCACTTTTAGCGGGATTGGGATTAGGGCTGGCTTATATGTTTGTGAAAATAAAATCCGGCTCTTCTGATAATGCTTAATAAATGCAATGCTAAGTCTGTTTAAACTTTTATTTAACCGCAAAAGGTACTGTGTTAATATGCAAATTATTTTTTAAATTTGTATAAACTATTTTTTGGGAAAGCTATTGTTTATCCCGTTCAGACAGGCGAAACCCTGTCTGTATTTTTATTTTCTTCATAATTGATATTGAATTCTTCCTCTTTTTTCCAGAGAACGTAGATTAAACACAATAACTTTCTCGCTACGGCTGTTACCGCTATCTTTTTTGCAGGTTTCCGTTCCGTTAAATTTCTGTAAAAAGATTTCATCGAGGGATTAAATCTACTGGCACACAATGCCGGCATATAGAGCGCATACCGAATAAAGCTATTTCCTTTTTTCGAAATTCTTGTTTTTCCCTCTCTGCTGCCAGACTGGTTCTGCTGTATATCAAGACCCGCATAGCTGGTAAGCTGTTTGCAATTGGAGATTAAGGCAAATGCATTTGTTTCAGCCACAACGCAAACAACTGTTATAAAACTCACTCCCGGGATCGTGCATACCCGCTGTATTTTATCATAAAAGAGCGGTCTGTCATCACCAAAGTTCTTATTTTTGCCTCTATCTCCAGTGCCTGAGTTTCGAGCAATACAATCTGTCTTTTTAATCTTTGTTCTGTACTTTCAGGGCATTGATAACTGTAAAACCTTGCATGAAGCTGGTTTTTGACCTGATTTATTTTATATTTTATCTCACGATACTCTCTGCTTAAGAACTTAAGCTCCCGCATGATTCCGGATGGTTTTTGCCAAAATCTAAGTCTTCTTTCCAAGCCCAGCCTACATAAAACTTCAGCATCTACCTTATCCGTTTTCGTCTTTATGTTCAAACTTTTGACATAGTGTTTTACCATATTGGGCAATAAAACCGATGCTTTACAGTCGTTTTCTGTGAGATAATAAATCAGATTTTCATAATAAACTCCTGTAGCCTCCATTACATACATCAAATTTTCTGTAACCTGAAGATCTGAAACCCAATGCTGCAGTGCCTTAAAACCGGTTTCATTATTCGAAAACCTTTTGTTATTTTGCAGCTTATGATTCTGGTCAGAATCTATACATCCGATACAGCAATCAAGATGATCCTTGGATATGTCAATGCCAACACACTGTTTTTTCATCATATTATTTTTTATAAAGCCACAGTTCCCGATCATCTTTTCTCGTAATTATCCGGGATATTTATTCATTCCCTAAGTACTGTTCAGATTTTGAAGAAACTTAGAGACAGAGAATCTTTCTTTTCACGGTATATTAAAATCAAATCAACTACCTGTCACAAAATATTTCTTCTGTCCCTTAGCTTTTTGGTTATCCTATATAAACGTAAAGTTTTGATATGCAAACATACGAGTACAAAAGATGAACTAAACGTTTATTTAAAGCTGATTATTATAAATGAAAAAGCTCACAATAGTTTTTAAAAATCTTTGATTTTTATTCTTTTGAATGCTTTGATTATTCTGGAAATTCGCTTTAACATTATCTTTTGTCCCTTTTGCGGTTAATTCTGAAATTAGTTTAAAGTTTGCTATAAAAATACCACCTTCAGATTCTTAATTTGAAGGTTTTTTTATTGACGTTTCTGATAAAACAATTTATTCTTGAAATTTCATGACTGCGGTCATAAATCAATAGTTTGTTGAAATTGTAAATTTGAGATAGATGATCTCTCAGATTGATTTATAAATGCAAATTTGTAGTCCGTTGTCAATTCAAAAATGATAATTTTTAGTTGATGATCACATATTATATGCTGCAATAATCTGAGAAAACAAGGGTTAATTGTTTCGGATTTTAATTAAACAATAAATTATGAACAGAGACGGAGCTAGGAAAAGCATTTGGCAGGAAGAAATTAAAAGTTTCTCTTCCGATCCGGATTTTGAAACGGTATATGATGTAGTAATTGTCGGAGGCGGTATTACCGGAGTTTCAACAGCGCTGAAACTTCAGCAGGAAGGAAAAAAATGCATCATTCTTGAGGCATCAAATATAGGTTTCGGAACAACGGGAGGAACAACGGCACATCTTAATGATTTTTTTGATACCACTTTTTCGCAGGCTGTCAAGGATTTTGGTCTCGACAATGCAAAAATATTTGCAAAAGCAGGGCAGGATGCGATTCAACTGATAAAAAATAATATTCAACAGTTTAATATAGACTGTGATTTTGAACATAAATCGGCTTACCTTTTTGCGCTCGACGAAAAGCAGGATAAGCAGTTGAAAGATATTGTGGAAGGAGCTTTAAAAGTAAATCACACGATGCATTTTACCAGAGAAATTCCCTTTCCTATTCCTTTTGTAAATGCGGTACTTATTCCAAATCAGGCTCAGTTTCATCCGGTAAAATATATAAAGGCGCTGTGTGAAGCTTTTTTAAATCTGGGAGGTGAAATTTTAGAAGACTGTCTCTGTGAAAATCATGAAGAACAGGAAGATTTCATTATCGTAACGACCTCAAAAGAAAAGATCAGAGCCAGAAATCTTGTTTATGCAACGCACATTCCTCCCGGTAAAAATGTGCTGAGTTTCGTAAATGCACCTTACAGAAGCTATGCAATGGCGTTCAGCTTAAAAAATAAAAACTATCCGGCGGAACTGGGGTATGATCTTGTAGATCCTTATCATTATTACAGAACTCAGACAATTGGCGGTGAGACACTTTTGATTGCTGGAGGAGAAGATCATAAAACCGGACA
The DNA here is from genome assembly GCF_018603435.1 of Chryseobacterium sp. ZHDP1. GTDB lineage: Bacteria > Bacteroidota > Bacteroidia > Flavobacteriales > Weeksellaceae > Chryseobacterium > Chryseobacterium indicum. Next base: position 350,847 of record NZ_CP075682.1, read on the forward strand.
TGCGGAAGATACAGGAGAATGTTTTTCAAAACTTGAAAATTACGTTCGTAAATATTTTGAAGTTGATCTTGTTTATTTTAGCTGGTCAAGTCAGTATTATGAACCGATAGATGGCTTTCCTTACATCGGAAAAAGTCCGGGAAGTAACGGGAGCGTCTTCGTTGCAACGGGATTCAGAGGAAACGGTATGATTTTCGGAACGCTGTCCTCACAAATTATAACCGATCTCATCCTCAGACGCGAAAATAAATATGCAGATCTTTTTAACCCTTCAAGAATTAAACCGGTTGCGGGAATGGCAGATTTTATAAAAGAAACTGCTGCCGCTGCATTCGATTTTATCAAAGATAAGCTTCTCAAGGAAAAGATTGAGTCTTTGGGAGAAATTACCGAAGGTGAAGCTAAAGTAGTAAAGTATGAGGGGAATTCTTACGCGCTCTACAAAGAATCGAATGGAAAAGTACATCTGTTAAAAAGCAGCTGCACTCATGCACATTGCGATGTACGGTGGAACAGTGCGGAGTTGAGTTGGGATTGTCCTTGTCATGGCTCCAGATTTAATGTGAATGGTAAAATATTAACAGCACCTGCCGTAAAAGGACTTCAAAGGGTTGATTCTGATGAGAATTCTTAAATTTTTCTGAAATGTCTAAAAGAAATTTTTTTTACCGGAACAGTTTAAGTATTGTCCTGCTTATTTTTATGATAATCTGTTTGTTGGGTCAGTTTCTTACAGGCTGGAAAACAGAAAATAAGGAACTCGCCGAAAATGGGAAATCTCTTTTGTCAATAGCAGAGTACATCCACAGCGGACATTTTATTCAGGCAACATTTGAAAATTGGGAAAGCGAATTTCTGCAAATGATGCTGTATGTAATTCTTACCGTCTCTTTAAGGCAGAAAGGATCCAGCGAATCTAAATCCTTAGATGAAAAAGAGGAGGTTGACAGAGAGCCTAAAGTGCATCCGAAAGCTCCATGGGCAGTAAAAAAAGGCGGAATCTGGCTTCAATTGTATAAGCATTCCTTATCGACGGCATTTGCGGTTTTGTTTTTGGCGAGTTTCCTGATGCATTTTTATGGAAGTCTGAAAGATTATAATGAAGAACAGATTATGAAAAATAAAGAGACAGCAACAGCGTTACAGTATATTGTGGATTCCAGATTCTGGTTTGAATCTTTTCAAAACTGGCAAAGCGAATTTCTTGCGGTATTTTCACTGGTCGTTCTCTCCATCTGGCTCCGTGAAAAAGGCTCCCCTGAATCTAAACCCGTAGATGCCGCGCATGATGAGAACGCCTGAATTTTCAGATGGGATAATAAAAAAATCCTTCAAAATTTACTTTGAAGGATTTTTTTTGCGGAGAGTGAGGGATTCGAACCCCCGGACCTGTTACAGTCAACAGTTTTCAAGACTGCCGCAATCGACCACTCTGCCAACTCTCCAGAAACACCGATTGTATCGTTGTTTTCAGTGGTGCAAATATAGAAAGATTTTTTTATTCCCACAAAATAAATTTTCAGGTTTTGCTGAGAAATATTAAAAGCTACTTAATATCAGTAAGATAATTTTAAAAAAAATTAAGGCAGCCATTTCTCCGTGATTTAAAAAAAGAAAAGCTGCCTTAATAAACTAATTGTACGTAAAATTTTAATTCCGATATAAGTACGGAAATGTATAGAATCTCTTATTTTAAAGTGATTGTTCTGTTGAATGTATTGCCGTTTTCTTCAATACTGATGATGTATTGGTCTGCAGTTTTAGGATCAAAATTAAAAGTCATATTCAGTTCGTTGGCATTTCCTTCTTTCACGGAAGAATAATACGTATTTCCCGAATAATCGGTTACGGAAATATTTACCTTGTTTTTCAGATTGGCAATATGCAGATTAACAATATTTCCGGAAATGCTGTATTCCGGTTTACTGATAACCGCGAAAGGAGTCTTTTCAATAGTTACCGTATGATCATCACTGATTTTAATCTTATATTTTTCGATCTTTTGTTCAGATTCCGCTATAAGATAATAGGTTCCCTCTGTCAAATCTTCAAGATTGTAGGTTTTAATAACGGAATCCTCTTTCTCAAGCCTCTCCGAAAAAACCTCCCCGTAAGAATCATTATATATAATCAGCGATAGATTTTTAGCATTGCTCAATTCAAAACTTAAAGTTTTGGATGTTGTCGTTCCAAAAGAAAGAGAAAAATCTCTGTCTTTAGCCATTGCTTCTGTAGAAACAAAAAGAAATCCTGCAAAGAAAACGGACTGTAATAATTTTTTCATAATGATAAGGGTTTTATTATCAGTTATTTATATTGCAAATGTAGACTTCTTTTAAGACAGCTGCTACCATACAATTTTCATATTTATGTTTTATTTTAACCTTTATTTTTATTAATTAATAAATATTTGTTAATTTTGTGTATGATTTAACCGTTGGCTATGAAACATTCGCATCCTGCTTTTGAAGCTGTAAAACCCAATATTGGAAGCAGTTTTACAAGTCTTAAATTCCTTCGTAACGAAAATATAAAATCTCATGTCTGGCATTATCATCCGGAAATAGAGCTGATTTTTGTATGCGGAGGTTCCGGAAAAAGGCAGATTGGAAGTAATATTTCCTATTTTTCAGACGGAGATCTTGTGCTTATGGGAAGTAATCTGCCGCATTGCGGAATGACGAATGAAAACACCAATAACGATTACGAAATGGTTATTCAGTTTAAACCCGATTTTTTAGGAGAACATTTCTTCGGACTTCCCGAAATGCAGAGAATTTCTGCTCTCTTGGAAAAATCAAAGGCAGGAATTGTTTTTTCTGAAAATATTAAAAAAGAAATAGGAGAAAAAATCGTGGAAATGCACGAGTCTTCCTCTTTGGAAAAACTTGTGAAATTTTTGCAGATTCTGGATACTTTGGCTTCAACTTCAGATTACAGAATTCTCAATGCCGGAAAATATTATCTTCAGACTCAGGTGGAAGATAATGAAAGGATTAATCTTATTTTTAATTATGTAAAAGACCATTTTAAAGAACAGATAACCCTGGAGCAGGTTGCGGATCTTGCCAATATGAGAGTGCCTTCATTTTGTCGTTACTTTAAAAAAATTACCAATAAGACCTTTACTCAGTTTGTTAACGAATACAGAATTACCCATTCACTCAAGCTTCTTGCCGAGCAGCCTTTAAGCATTACTGAGGTTTGCTTTGAATCCGGCTTTAATAATTTCAGTTATTTCAATAAGACTTTCAAAGAATATACACAGAAAAGTCCCTCTCAATACAGAAAAGAATTTAATTTTCTGATAGATTAATTTTATCAAAAAAAAGAAGTATTTAAGGTAAGTTGTAAAGCTTACATTCTTAAATACTTGAATAGGAAAGGGTAAAATCGAATATTTCAGTTAACGGAATTTTCTGCCCGAACTTCCATAATGATTGGCAGAGCTTAGTCCGTGAAAATTATTGTAGGTGTGGTAAAGATCCTTAAAATAGATTTCATTATCAGTTTCCTGTTTTTCAGGAACAAAATGATTGGTGGGAATGTTGTAAATTTCCTTTTGAGAATATACCCTTTTCTGAATGGCTTTCTTTGCGCAATTACAATTCAGATGATCATTTTTTTCATGTTCAGTAAGATCCATGATGATGACTTTTGTATTTTCTAAGTTTCTGTATTTATCAAAAGTTTTCTGATCCAGAGTAAACGCAGGTTCGCCATGATATAAAAAATGGTCGACGATTTCCGGATGATAAGTATGTTTGGAATCGAGTGGGGCAGCGGAAGTGTAGCCTTTGCATTCTGTACATTGGGCAACTTGTATCTGTATCGGCATATCTATGATTTTAAGTGTGTCTTACTTATATCACAAGTTGTGCCATCATCTTTACTTTTTTAAACAAATTGATGAGATTTAAGAATAATATTCAGAAAATAAGTGCTTTAAAAAAGTGAAATATGTTGAATAAAATACATAAAAAAATCCCCGACTTTCGGCGGGGATAAAAACTAATAACCATGAAAACTCAAATTAAACATGAGAAATTCACTGCAAATATAAGAACAATAAAACAAACCCACGCAATAAAACGTGGGTTAATTTTGAAAAATATATTTAAGTGAAAAAGTGTTGTTATCCTGTATTCAAACACTGTGCCGTGAATAATTTTATTAAATTAAAATTTTAACTAAAAATGTGGTATGTGGTTAAAATTTTACTCTTAAATCACTGAATTGAAGAAAGAAAAAAAATCAGAATTTTTTTTTTAAAATTTACAGATGATAAATTTTTTTTCAGCTATTGTGGTATGTGTTTTGATAATAGGTAAAAAATTCCTGTTTTTCGAAATATTGTGAGTATTTTTGAAGCTGAAGTAAATATAATTAATTATTGATTTTAAGTTTATATGATCTTAATTGTTGATGACAACCAAAGTAATCTCTATTCACTCAAAAAATTACTCGAATCCAAGGATTTTCAGGTGGATACAGCCGATTCCGGTGAAGAAGCTCTAATAAAAGCTTTGAAAAATGATTACGCACTGATTATTTTGGATGTTCAAATGCCGGATATGGATGGCTTTGAAGTCGCGGAAACTTTAGCAGGATACAGCAAAACAAAGGAAGTACCTATTATTTTCCTTTCGGCTGTAAATACCGAGAAAAGATTTATCACACGCGGCTATGCTTCCGGAGGAAAAGATTATGTAACGAAACCCGTAGATCCGGAAATTCTGATGCTGAAAGTAAAAACCTTCTACAACCTTCAGGAGCAGAATCTTGCGATGAAAAAAACGCAGCAGAGTCTTGAGCTTGAGGTAAAAGGAAGAAGAGAATCTCAGGTAACCATGAAATCGCAGATCGATCATTTTCATTTAATGCTTGAATCTCTCCCTCAGATTGCTTTTACCCTGAATGAGCAGGGAATAGTAGATTTCGTAAACGGTAAATGGTATGAGTATTCTGATTCTGAAAAAGACTTTCCCGAAACGCATCCGGATGATTATAAAATTAAAGAAGAATTTGAACGATGCAGGAAAAGAGGAAAATCCTTAGATCTTGAAGTCAGGATAAAAAATAGAGAAACGGGCGATTTTCGCTACCATCTTTTGCGCGTAACTCCCGTGTACGAAGAAAACGCAATCAAAAACTGGGTAGGAACCTTCACAGATATAGACGATCAGAAGAAGGTGGAAAAAGAAAAAGATGAATTCCTGAGTATTGCGAGCCACGAACTAAAAACGCCTTTAACCAGTATAAAAGCATATGTACAGCTGCTGGAAAGAAAATTAAAACTTGATAAAGAAAGTGCGGAAGCCGGTTTTCTTACCAAAGTACAGGATCAGATCGAAAAACTGAATACTTTAATTACAGATCTTCTTGATGTTTCCAAAATCGAAAACGGAAAGCTGAAAATCACCAAAAAACCTACAAATCTGGAAGGCGTTATCAGCAACGCAATAGATACAATAGTGCAGACTCACGAAAGCAGAGTGAAGATCAAACGAGACGGAGTAAAACCGGATATTTTGATTCCGCTGGATGAAATTCGTATCGAGCAGGTTCTCATTAACTTTTTAACGAACGCCATAAAATATTCACCACAGAACAATCAGGTTATTGTAACCACTTTTGTAGATGAAGAAGAACAGGAAGTAAGAGTAAGTGTTACAGACTTCGGAATTGGGATTCCGGATTTTAAGCAGGAAGCTGTTTTTAATAAATTTTACCGTGTAGAAGAATCTTCACTCCAGTTTCAGGGAATGGGGATCGGTCTTTTCATCTGTTCCGAAATCATCAAACAGCACCACGGAAATATTGGAGTTTCCAGCAAAGTAGATGAAGGATCTACGTTTTATTTCACTTTACCTTTAAATTAATTTTCCATGCCGAAAAAATTTATAAGAAATCTTCAGTTCGGGGTAGGATTTTCCATCCTGATCCTGATCGCAAGTTCACTGGCTTCATACTTCAGTATACAGAACCAGATGGATCACCGCGAAAGTGTTGGTAAAAGCAGACGTGTCGTAACGGCAGTAAAAGATGTTTTGGTGGCTGTTCTGGATGCGGAAACAGGAAACAGGGGATATCAGCTTACCGGTCAGGAAAGTTTTCTGGAACCCTTTAAAAGAAGTATTTCTGAATATTCCAAAACCTTTGAATATGCAAGAAGTCTCGGAATTACAGATCCGCATCAGAAAAGACTTCTGGATCTGCTGGAGAAAAATGTAGAGATGAACCTTGCCAACATGAAGCTCTTTGTAGAAAACCGAAGAAGAGGAGTCATGATGACGCAGGAACAGATCGAGGAAAGCAAGCAGCATATGGACCGATGCAGACAGATTGTAAAAGAATTTTCTCAGTACGAAGAAAATCAGCTTGCCATAAAAACCAAAGATCTTAATAAATCTTCCCGAACTACCGTTTTCTTCATTATATTTTCTTCTATCGCAGCAGTTGTGGTTACTGCGTTTTTCTACATCAAATTAAGAGCAGATCTCATCAGAAGAGACAAACTTGAAAAAATGCTGAAAGCAAAAGATCAGGAAATGTCCAGAAGAGTAAGTGCCATTAAGCAGATTGCCAACAGAATTGCCAACGGAGATTATGACCAGAGAGTCGTAGATACGGCAGAAGATGATCTCGGAGAATTGGTAGATTCTTTAAATAATATGACGGAGTCCCTGAAATTGTCTTTCGATACCATTAATAAAAGTGACTGGAGACAGAAAGGTCTTGCCATTCTTAATGAATCTCTCGTAGGAAACAAATCGGTGAAAGACGTTGCCAAAGCATCTCTTCATCAGCTTATCGAATACGGCAACTGCATCAATGGTTCAATCTACCTCTATGATGAAGGATTACTTAAGCTGAACGTAGCTTTTGGTCTGGAAAACAACATGAAAAAAGTTTTCGAGCCCGGAGAAGGAATGGTAGGTCAGACTTTCATCAGCGAAAAAACTCAGGTGTACAATAATCTTCATGAAGATGATTTTGTGGTAACCTTTGCAAGCAGCACCATTCAGATTTACGGTATTATGCTGATCCCGATTTTTGCAGACGGTTTCATCATCGGAGTTCTGGAATTAGGTTCAACTACCAACTTTGAAAAAGACAGAGTCGATTATTTCGTAGAGTGCAGCAGAAATATAGGAATTGCTTTAAGCGCAGCAAGAGGCCGCGAAAAAGAACAGCAGTTACTTGAAGAAACACAGGCGCAGTCAGAAGAACTGCAGGTGCAGCATTCCGAGCTTGAAAATCTGAATACCGAGCTCGAAGCACAGACCCAAAAACTTCAGGCTTCGGAAGAAGAGCTGAAAGTTCAGCAGGAAGAATTAATGCAGGCAAATGCAGAGCTGGAAGAACGTTCAAGATTATTGGAAGAAAAAAATCATCTGATTGCAGAACGCAACACAGAAATTCAGAAAAAAGTAGAAGAACTTGCGCTAAGCACGAAATACAAATCGGAGTTCCTTGCAAATATGTCTCATGAGCTTCGTACACCGCTGAATTCAATTCTCCTTCTTTCCAGACTGATGGCAGAAAATCCGGATGAAAATCTTAATGAAGATCAGATCGAATCCGCTAAAGTTATTCAAAGCTCAGGAAGCAGCTTATTAACGTTAATTGATGAAATACTGGATCTTGCAAAAATAGAATCAGGAAAAATGACTCTTGAATATCAGGATGTGGTGATCAATGACGTGGTAAAAGATTTAAAAGACCTTTTCAATCCGGTATTTCAGGAGAAAAAGCTAGAGTTTAACATCAATATCGACGAATCCGTTCAGAAAAACATTGAAACCGACCGTTTAAGAGTCGATCAGGTTTTGAGAAACCTATTATCGAATGCGCTAAAATTTACTACAAAAGGAAGCATCGATTTAAATATTAAAAAAGATCCTAAAAAAGCAGATTTTATCATCTTTTCCGTAAAAGATACGGGAATCGGGATCGCAGAAGACAAACAGAAAATCATTTTTGAAGCATTTCAGCAGGCAGACGGTTCTACAAGAAGAAAATTCGGCGGCACAGGTCTCGGATTATCGATCAGTCGTGAAATTGCCAGATTATTAGGCGGAGAGCTTACCTTAAAAAGTAAAGTGGATGAAGGAAGTGAGTTCAGTTTAAGCATTCCTGTAAAAGCAGTTCCTGAAGTTCCTCATGTTGAAAAAGATCAGAATCTGGTAGAAATCATCCGTGAAGATGTTGAAGAAATCCAGAATATTCTTGATGAAAAACAGACGGAAGAAAAAGAAGCGGTGAATACACTTCAGATTCCTGAAAATGTGGACGATGACAGAAATACCATTCAGGAAGGAGATAAAACCATTTTGATTATCGAAGATGATACCAATTTTGCCAAAGCATTGCTGAAATATGCTCATTTGCAGAACTATAAAGCTGTGATTGAAGTAAGAGGAGACCGCGGTCTGGCTGCTGCACTGGAATATCGTCCGCAGGCAATTCTGCTGGATGTTCAGCTTCCTGTAAAAGACGGATGGCAGGTAATGGATGATTTAAAATCCAATCAGGAAACAAAACACATTCCGGTACACATGATGTCTGCGCTTCATGTAAAGAATGAAAGTCTGATGAAAGGTGCAATTGATTTCATCAGCAAACCTGTTGCACTCGATCAGATGACGGATGTTTTCAGAAAGATTGAAGAAGCCCTTAAAAAAGGTCCGCAGAAAGTATTAATTGTAGAAGAAAACGCAAAACACGCAAGCGCATTGTCTTATTTCCTCAGCAATTTCAATATTTCGTTGTCGGTAGAAAATAATGTGGAAGACAGCGTAAAAGCTTTAACAGCCAATCATGTAGACTGCGTCATTCTGGACATCGGAGCTTCAAGAGGAAACGAATACGAAATTATAGAATCCATAAAAAGTTATGAAGGGCTGGAGAATCTTCCGATCATCATCTTTACCGAAAGAAATTTATCCAAATCCGAAGAACTGAAAATCAAGCAGTATGCAGATTCTATTGTTGTAAAAACAGCACATTCTTACCAGAGAATTCTGGATGAAGTAGGATTGTTCCTGCATCTGGTGGAAGAGAAAAATAATTCCATTGAAAACGTAAGAAGCAAAACAATGGGATCGCTTACGGAAGTTTTAAGCGGTAAAAAAATACTCATTACCGATGATGATGTCCGAAATATTTTCTCCCTTACCAAAGCACTGGAAAAATATAAAGTGGAAGTTGTTGTCGCCATGGATGGAAACCATGCGATTCAGCAGATTAAAGAAAATCCTGATGTGGATGTTATTTTGATGGATATGATGATGCCTGAACTTGATGGTTACGAGGCAATCAAAGAGATCAGAAAAATGCCTAAATTCAAAAGACTGCCGATTATTGCCATTACAGCAAAATCCATGATCGGAGAACGTGAAAAATGCATTACCGCAGGGGCTTCAGATTATATCTCCAAACCGGTGGATATCGATCAGCTGCTATCCTTACTCCGTGTTTGGTTATATGAAAGTTAAACAGCTAAAATTCTGATGAATAAAAAAATTCTGATCGTGGACGACGATCCGCGGAATATATTTGCTTTAAAGCTCACCCTGAAAGCCAGAGGCTACCAGATTGAAAGCAGTACAATGGCACAGGAAGCCATTGAAGTTTTAAATAAAGACAACCATTTTGATGTGGTTCTGATGGATATGATGATGCCGGAAATGGATGGGTATGAAGCCATAAAGATGATAAAAAATACCCCTTCTATCAGCAATATTCCCGTAATCGCAGTTACTGCACAGGCAATGCCGGAAGACCGCCAGAAATGTCTGGATGCGGGAGCTGCAGATTATGTTTCCAAGCCGATAGATGTAGACCTTTTAATGAACGCTATTGAAAAATTATCGTAAATGCTGGAACCAAGTATTGTAAAAGATGAAGAAGTAGAGTATCTCATAAAAGATGTCTACGATATGTATGGTTACGATTTTTCAGAATACAGCCGCGCTTCCTTCAAGCGCAGGGTGAACCGTATATGCCTGATCGACAGATTTACAAGCTTTGCCGAGTTGAGATATACAATACTTAATGATCCGGAATACCTGAAAAGATTCATCGAAGAAATTACCGTGAACGTTACGGAAATGTTCCGCGATCCTCAGTTTTTTAAAGCATTACGGGAGAAAATTCTTCCGCAGTTAGGAACTTATCCGCTCATCAGAATCTGGGTGGCGGGATGTTCCACAGGTGAAGAAGCCTATTCCATGGCTATTTTGCTGAAGGAAGCAAATCTTTACCATAAATCTTTAATTTACGGTACAGATCTTAATCCTTCCGTTCTGGAAACAGCAAGAGCCGGAGTTTTTCCTTTACAGCAGATGAAACTGTATTCCGAAAACTACATTTTATCGGGCGGGAAAAAAGATTTTTCAGATTATTATACCGCGAATTATGACAGTGTAAAATTTGATAAAAGCCTTCAGGAAAAGCTGATTCTTTCTACGCATAATCTCGTTTCAGACAGCTCTTTCAACAGTTTTCAGCTGATTATTTGCAGAAACGTTCTTATCTATTTCGATCGGGGACTTCAGGAAAGAGTCTTCCGTCTTTTCGACAACAGTCTGGAAAATTTAGGTTTTTTAGCTTTAGGTGCAAAAGAAACGCTTAGATTTTCTAAATTAGATAAAAATTATAATCAGGTGGATGATCAGAAGATCTGGAAAAAAGTAGATCATCAGTAAGCTGTTTTATCATGAAAACGAATAATACAAATATTGAACTGATTGCTATCGGAGGTTCCGCAGGAAGCTTGCAGGTCATTCTCGAAATGATTAAAAAAATAAAGGAAAAGCTGGATTTTGTCATTCTGCTTGTGGTTCACAGAAAGGCACATTCCAACAACATTCTGCAGACCTTGTTGCAGCAGTTTTCGCCTGTAGAAGTTATTGAGATTGAGGATAAAACAGAAATTCAGAACAATAAAATTTACATTGCTCCCGCAGATTATCATTTATTGTTTGAAAATAAAAATCTGATGTCTCTGGACAGCTCGGAAAAAATGAATTATTCCCGCCCTTCTATTGATGTCACCTTTAAATCTGCGGCGGAAGTGTATGGTGAAAAAATGATTGGTGTACTGCTTTCCGGAGCCAATGCAGACGGAGTGGAAGGTTTAGCATACATCAAAAAAAATAACGGAAAAGTCTGGATTCAGGATCCTGAAACCGCAGAAGTGGATTATATGCTGAAACACGCCGTAGAAGAGATTGATTTTGACCTCATTATTAAACCCGATAATCTGGCAGATTACATCAATCAGTTATAAAAAAATGTAACCCCTAACTAAAGTTAAGTATATATGAATAAGAAGAAAATTTTGATTTTTGATGATGATAAAACTATTTTGGAAGTCATCACCATCATTTTTGAAGAAAATGGTTATCAGGTCGAAATTTCGGAAACTTCACATGATATTTTGGAGAAAGTAGAACAGTTCCAGCCGGATGTTATCCTTATGGACAACTGGATTCCCAAAATTGGTGGAGTGGAAGCAACAAGGCTTCTGAAGAATCATCAGGAATTTAAAAGCATTCCCGTGATCTATGTAACGGCAAATAACGACATTGTGGCTCTGGCGCAGGAAGCTCAGGCGGATGATTATGTTGCCAAACCTTTTAATCTTGAAGATTTAGAAGACAAAGTAGCAAAGTACCTGCAGTAATCTTCGGAAAGTTTAAAGTAATTCTCTTAAAAAATAAAACTCCCTGTACAAAAAGCTGTACAGGGAGTTTTATTTAAACAATTTCCTGCATTTCCCGCGAATCTGCTTCCGGATAATCCTGAACTGCTTTTCTCATCTGTTCTGTGGTACAGACGCCGATATTAATTTCTGTAATTACAGATGTCAAAACCGTTTTTATATCGGGGCTGGACAAAACTCTTTCAGAGAAAGTAGTTGCTATAATAGGTTTTTTGGAAACCAGATTTTCGGTAAATGTATATTCTCCTTTTAAATCAATTTCTGTATTGAATTGCAGTTTTATGACTAACTTTAAATAGTTGTTTATTAAATCTTTATTGGCTAACAGGTTTTCCATCTTCAACGTGTTTATATTAATTATAATAATATTCATGCCATACTTTCATTTTAAGTCTTAAAATTTTCTTAATCAATTATTGAAATTTTAAAGAAATTCTATTATCAGTGTAACCGATTGAATATTTTGCGGGAATTCCACGACGATAGGATTTACGGCAGGTAATTTGTTTTTGAAAATAAAATTCTTCAGTACACCAAAATCTCGAAATATGAAAATAACAAGCTATTATGGATTAATTGCCGTGTCTTTATTACTGGCAAACTGTTCAGACACTATCGATGACAGCGGCGGAAATAACGGACTATCACTTCCTCCTGTTGAGACCAATTCGGCAAATACCAATTATCAGCCGGCTTTTGCAGGACAGACCAGAGCGAATGGCGCAAAAACTTCCACACCTTATGTAAGTGAAGTTGTTACCTCATCATTAGCTTCGCCGTGGGGAATTACATCTCTGCCGGATGGAAGACTTCTCGTAACCGAGAAAGCAGGAACCATGAGGATTATAAGCAGTAGCGGAACTGTAAGCAGTGCTATAACAGGACTTCCTTCCGTGAATTCCGGAGGGCAGGGTGGTCTGCTTGGCGTTTGTGTAGATCCGCAGTTTACTTCCAACAGAATGGTATACTGGGTTTTCTCTGAAAATGTTTCAGGCGGAAATATAACCTCAGTAGCCAAAGGAAGACTCTTCAGCTCAGAAACTATGATTGAAAATCCTGTGGTGATCTATAGGGCAAATCCTTCTGCCAATGTGGGAAATCTTCATTACGGAGGAAGAATTGCTTTTGATAACACAGGAAATCTCTTTGTGAGTACGGGAGAACGTTCCGATCTTTCTACAAGACCTCTTGCACAGTCTGTAACCGCAGCTTTAGGCAAGATCCTGAGAATTACAACCAGCGGACAACCCGCTCCCGGAAATCCTTCATTTTCGCAATCCGGAGCTTTGCCGGAATTATACAGCATCGGGCACAGAAATCCGCAGGGAATTGCCATCCATCCTGTAACGGGAGAATTATGGCAGAGTGAACATGGACCGAGAGGTGGAGATGAAATCAATAGGGTTTTAGCTGGTAAAAATTATGGCTGGCCAACCATTACTTATGGAATTGAATACAGCGGAGCCACCATCGGAGCCGGAATTCAGCAGCAGGCAGGAATGGAACAGCCTGTTTATTACTGGGATCCTGTAATTTCGCCAAGCGGAATCACTTTTTATAAAGGAAACACCATTCCGGAATGGCAGAATAATCTTTTCGTAGCTTCCTTAAGCGGAATGCACATTGCGAGACTGGTTATGGAAAACAACAAAGTAATAGGCGAAGAAAGGCTTCTTTCAAACGAAAACCAGCGTTTCAGAGATATTACACAGGGAACAGATAGTAATTTATATGCGGTGACGGACGGAGGCAGACTCTATCGAATCCGTAAACAGTAATTTCAAAGATTTTAAGAATCAGCGCCGGAAAAAGATGAAATATCTTTTTCCGGCTTTTTTTAAAGACTACATTTTCAGACTAAAAAAAGATAATGTAAAAGACTTTAACAAACTGATCTTGTCCAAAACTTTTTAAATACGATGATTAAAATTAACATGAATTTAATTCAAGAACAATACAAATTATCAGTAGGAATGGGCTTTAGCCCATTTTAATCTTTCTAAGAAATAAATTGGCTTTAGCCAAAACTTAAAGTGAAATTAAAATTTCAGAGACTTATAAACCATGATTATCATTAGCTGAGTTTACGCCGTTGCGCTCGAAAAAATATTCACACAAATTTTAAAGCAGCCTCAGCGAACTTAGCGTTTTTAAAAAAAAACGTTAAGTGTGATGACTAAAATTAACGTGAGTTCAATTCAAAACCAATACAAATTATCAATAGGAATGGGCTTTAGCCCATTTTAATATTTCTAAAAAATAAATTGGCTTTAGCCAAAACTTAAAGTGAAATAAAAATTTCACAGACTTAAAAGCCATGATTATCATTAGCTGAGTTTCACGCCCTTGCGCCCGAAAAATATTCACATAAATTTCAAAGCAAAACTCAGCGAACTTAGCGTTTTTAAAAAAGGACATTAAGTATGATGATTAAAATTAACGTGAGTTCAATTCAAAACCAAAACAAATTATCAGTAGGAATGGGCTTTAGTCCATTTTAATGTTTCCATGAAATAAATTTGCTTTAGCCAAAACTTAAAACGAAAGAAAATTTCATAGATCTAAAAACCATCATTATAATTAGCTGAGTTTACGCCGTTGCGCTCGAAAAATATTCACATAAATTTCAAAGCAGCCTCAGCGAACTTAGCGTTTTCAAAAAAGAACGTTAAGTGTGATGATTAAAATTAACGTGAGTTCAATTCAAAACCAATACAAATTATCAGTAGGAATGGGCTTTAGTCCATTTTAATATTTCTAAAAAATAAATTGGCTTTAGCCAAAACTTAAAGTGAAATTAAAAATTCAGAGATTTAAAAGTCATGATTATCATTAGCTGAGTTTCACGCCCTTGCGCTCGAAAAAATATTCACATAAATTTCAAAGCAAAACTCAGCGAACTTAGCGTTTTTAAAGAAGCTATCATAGAACATAAAATTAAGATAAATTGAAAATGTATAAAAAAAACGGACAATGGAAATTCATCCATCATCCGTACTAAAATTTAACATTAAAATTATTTTCCGCCGCCGCCGTTTTTCTCAACATCGGTTTTGGTATTTTCTTTTACTTTCTGGTTTCCGAAACGTTTTACAAATGAAATAGATGCTCCGTACCAGTCCCATTTCGAAGCATTTCGGAAAGTTCCTCCCTGCACAAAAGTGGTGGCATCGTAATTCGGCCGCTGAAAAATATTCATGAGCTGAAGACTGACTTCCATCTGAGTTTTCGGGAATATCTTTGTGGCTGAAATATTATGGAAGACGTTCGCTTTGTTCGTCGTAGAATTTCCGTTGTTCTGATTAGAAACTTCCACCCATGCGCTCAGATTGATATTTTTATTAAACAGATTCGTATACGTAAGGTTCGTGGAAGCACTCAGGTAGCTGATGTAGTTATTCGCATTTTCCAAACCGTTTTTCTTGTTAAAATCGCTGTTGTCAATATAATACCATCCTAGACCAAGATTCACCGTAAATTTATTTTTGAAGAAAGTCTGGTTCGTATTGGCAAAGACGTAATACTTATGCACTTTCCCGAAAAAGTTGGAGGGTTGGGTAATGGTGATATTCTGAGGATTTCCGTTGATATCATTAATGGTTCCCGTTACGTAATTAGTCCAGTAATCCTGATCGGTAAACATATATCTCGCAGAGATAAAGTATTTTTTATGAATGCCTAACTTCATATAAACCCTGTCGCTTGGGTTGGGTTCCAGATCGATGCTTCCACGGCTGTAGAATCCGTCGCTGTTCGGGATCATAAACGGATTGAATTCCGCATACCACGGTCTCCAGATATTTTTGTTATACGTTAAACTTAAATCATAATTGTCTGAAAAAGAATATTTCAATAAAATATTGGGCAGCAGTTTTCCGTAAGAATCTCTTCTTGAAGTTCCGGCATTATCCTGACGTATTTTATAATCGATGTATTCATAACGGAGTCCGATCCTTGTTTCCAGCTTTTTGAAGAATGTTTTGCTGTAGTTGGCGTACAGGGAACTGATGTTGTCTTCATAGTGGAAAATATCTCCGGAACTGAGTCCCGTAAGCATATTTCCATATAAGCTGTTTGGGATCACATTATTATTGAAATCGATCTTTCCGCCGACTTCAAAATTTCCGCCTTCTTTTCCGATAGGCTGCGTGTAATCTACTTTCAGGTAATAATTTCTGTTTTCGGTATCTGTAAGAACTCCGATTTCCTGTTTTTCAGCCGGTTTAGATTTGTAAAGCATATTTTTTACGAAATAATCGTCACTCGACTGCCCGTAGTAATTGGAACCTAAATTAATATCAAGGATTTTATTCTTTTCCTTATCATACCATTTATAAAAAACATTGGAACCAAAGTTTCTGTTAAGTCCCGTAGAATTTTGGTTCTGAAGATAAGAATTTTCGAAGAGTCCGTTAACATTTCTCAATCCGTCTGCATCGGTATTGGAAGAAGAGTTGCTTTGGTAATATTCAAGAATTACACCTACAGTATTTTTATTATTCAGTTCAAATTCTGAAGTAGAGGAAAGGGAAGGACTTTTGTATCTCCCTATGGTTTTAGAATTTCTGTAGGTTTCAGAATTTTCGGCATCCACTTTATAAAGACTGGAATTGCTCTGTACATTGGTATTATCGCTGTAGCTTCCGATGAAGGTCTGTGTAAAGCTTTTACGGTGGTAATTTAAATTCAGGTTGGTATACTGAGAGTTTTTGGTGTTCTGCCTGTTGTTTAAGGTGACGCTCCCTTTAATTCCTTCATCATCACGCTTTTTCAATACAATGTTGATGACAGATCCTGTGGCTTCATAGCGCGAAGACGGACTTGTAATCACTTCAATCTTCATCAGATTATCCGCAGGAAT
This sequence comes from Chryseobacterium sp. ZHDP1, assembly GCF_018603435.1. Lineage (GTDB taxonomy): Bacteria > Bacteroidota > Bacteroidia > Flavobacteriales > Weeksellaceae > Chryseobacterium > Chryseobacterium indicum. Next base: position 367,439 of record NZ_CP075682.1, read on the forward strand.
GGTTTTCAGGTATTCTTTCAGTTCCTTTCCTGTAAAAACAGACTTCCTGTCGTTGATGTAAACCGTTACGGTTTCTCCTTCAGCTTTTATGGCATCATTGTTATCGATACTTACCAGCGGAGTCATTCTCAAGACGTCCCAAGTGGTGTTTCCTGCAAGAATAGAGCTGTTGGAAACATTAAAAACGGTTCTGTCTACTTTGGATTCAATGGTTGGTTTTCTTACCGTTACGGTGACTCCTTCAATAGCCTTTTCCTTAGATTTTATGGTATCCTTTTCAGCCTGTGCAAATGTAAATATGCCTGCTAAAAAGGCAATGGGTATCAAAATATTTTTCATGTAAAAAAATAATGTTTCCTACATAAGACACCGTAAAGAGAATATTTGTTACATCACATCGTATTAATTCTATAATAAATTTTTAAGAACTGAAAGGTCAGTTGTTTACAGAAGTCAAAAAAAGCTATCCGGAAGTACAGATAGCTTTTATTTAAATTTTACTGAATAACAGCGGTTCTTGTTCTTACAGTATGCGCTGAAAAATAGCCCAAAGCGCCGTTGCTGATGTTGCTTGGTGGATTGGCGGGAGTAATTCCTCCGCCGGGACCGCTTCCTGAAAGCTGAAGAAGTGCAGAATAAAAGGTATACACTTTATCATCAATACACTGCATTTCTACATGGATCACATCTCCTGCAACCACTTTGATATCATTCGCGTTGCTGTCATCGTTGGGAAGCAGAAGAGGTCTTTGGTTAGGTAAACCGTTGTTCACATTATCGGAAAATTCGGAAAAGAATTTTTTCGGATTGTTGTTTACGGTATACACAAACAGATAACGGTTTCCTAAAGTTGCCGGATCAACGAAAAGAGGCAGAAGCGTATAACTTGTCTGTCCTGCCACAAGGAAAGAATCCTGCTCCAGACCGTCGAAAGAAACAGCTTGTGGCATTGTACTTTGTGCGGTATACTGTTTTCCTTCTGCGTTGATGGTTAACGTATAAATTCTTCCGGGCTGTCCTGCAAAAGTGGACGTTTTGTAATTTCCGTTTCCTGCGTACTGAAGTGTTTCCGTCTGTCCGCTATTGTCACTCAAAATGACCTGCGCATTTGTAACGGCAGGATATTGGTTCGCCTGTGTAAAGGCAACGGATTTGGTAATCTTTACAAAGTAAGGTCCCGCCTGATCGGTAATGTTTCCCTCAATAACAATCTGTCCGCTCTGATCTTCGAGATCCAGATCTATTTCTTTTTCGCAGGAAGTGACTAAAAATAAAGACAGTATGATTAAAAATATATTTTTCATGAATTAAAATTTGAAATTATACGTAATGTTTGGAACCCATCTGAACAGGGCAGTCTGCATTGCACGTGTTGTTCCCGGCTTATCCGGATTGTCTTCAAAAGTGATGGTGTAAGCATTTTCTCTGCCGTAAATATTATAAATTCCAAAAGACCATGATCCTTTAAAGCGTTTATTGTTTACAGGTTCATAGGTTGCATTAAAATCCAGTCTGTGGTAAGCAGGCATTCTGTCTGCATTTCTGCTGCTGTACTGGAAAACCGTCTGTCCGTTCAGTTCATACTTTCCGGTTGGGAACGTGACTGCATTTCCGGTGCTGTACACAAAAAGCCCTGAAAAAGTCCATTTCGGATTCAGCTGATAAGTGGCAACAATTGAAAGATCGTGCGTTTTGTCCTGTCTTGCGTTGTACCATTCGTTATTATTGATTCCGTCGATTTTTCTCTCCGTTTTAGATAAGGTGTAGGAAAGCCATCCGGTTAATCTTCCGCTCTTCTTTTTAGCGATAATTTCAAGTCCGTAAGCTCTTCCTTTCCCGAACAGCAGTTCGCTTTCTACATCCGCCGCTGTATCAAAAGTAATCTGGGCTCCATTTTTATAATCAATCTGATTCTGAAGAGACTTGTAGTAGATTTCAGTATTGATTTCGTAGTTGTTGTTGCTGAAATTTCTGCTGTAGCCTAAACTTACCTGATCTGCAATTTCAGGTTTTACCGTAAAGCTGCTTCCAATCCACTGATCGGTAGGATTTCCGCTTCCACTGTTGCTTAAAAGGTGTAAATTCTGGGTATTTCTGGAATATCCTCCTTTAATGCTGCTTACTTCATTAATTCTGTAGTTTGCCGTAATTCTCGGTTCTACATTCACATATGTTTTCCCGAATTTTCCTTTCTCCACAAATTTAGAATCTGTGAGAACTCCGTTATCATACGTGTTAAATACATCTCCTCCCAAAACGCTGAACAGAGAAAGTCTGGCTCCGTAGTTGATCGTCAGGTTTTCGGCAGCTTTAAAATCATCATTAATATACAGAGCATTGTCCCAGGAATATCTCGGGTTTCTCGGATAACTGCTTACACTGGTTCCGGAAGCACTGCTTGGCGTAATGGTGTGATAAATAGACTGCAGCCCAAACTTCACCGAATGTTTATTTCCCGCAAACCATGAAAAATCCTGTTTCAGGTTCCAGTCTTCAATCTTGGAGCTCAGTCCGAAAGTATTGTTATTGCTGCTTAAGCTTACATTATAATTGTAGTTGCTGTAGATTAATGAAGTATTGGAGAATAATTTGCTGCTGATAATGCTGTTCCAGCGCAGGGTAGCTGTTGTATTTCCCCAGTCGCTTGAAAACGTATCGCCTAAGCCTAAAACATCACGCCCGAAATAACCGGATAAATACAATCTGTTGTTTTCATTGATCTGATAGTTTGCCTTTAAATTCAGATCATAAAAATACAGTTTGCTGTCTTTGAAATCGTCTGTTGCTTTTAGAAAAAGATCGGCATACGTTCTTCTTCCGGACACAATGAAAGAAGATTTTTCCTTCTGAATGGGACCTTCCACGCTCAGTCGGCTGCTGATTAATCCCAATCCTCCGTTTACATTGTATTCTTTGTTGTTTCCGTCCTTCATTTTTACATCCAGAACCGAAGAAAGCCTTCCTCCGTATTGGGCAGGACTGTTTCCTTTGATGATACTTGCATCTTTCAGCGCATCACTGTTAAAAGTACTGAAAAATCCAAGCAAATGAGACGCATTATAAACGGCTGCTTCATCCAGTAAGATCAGATTTTGATCTGTTGCACCGCCTCTTACACTGAATCCGCTGTTTCCTTCGCCGTTGCTTTTGATTCCCGGAAGGAGCTGTATGGTTTTCAGAACATCTTTTTCTCCAAACAGAACCGGAAGCTTTTCAATATTTTTAATGCTAAGAGTCTCGGTTCCCATCTGTGCAGAGGTGAGGTTCTTATCCTTTTTCACTCCGGAAATTACCACTTCATCAATTTTCCCGGTTCTTTCTTCAGCTTCCGCTTCTCCGGAACTCAGTTCGAGATCCTGCTTGATGTTATCTTCTACGGTAATACTTTTCGTAAAATCCTTAAAACCGGGATTAGAGATCATCAAAGTATAATTTCCTTTGGGAAGAGAAAGAGAGTAGAAGCCGTAATCGTTGGCAACCACAGCAATGGTGGGATCTTCAGCAACTTTCACTGTAACGCCTATGAGAAGCTCTCCGTTTTTCTTATCTTTTACAGTACCGCTCACAGAATATTTCTGCTGGGCAAAAACTGCCGTACTGAAGCAAATTGCTGCTGCGGTAGTGGCAATTTTAAATGATAATGTCTGCATGTAAGTTTGTTTATTATTTGAATAATTCGCTAAATATAAATTATTACATCTCCTATATGTGAAGAGAGCATAAAATTAAGGCTTTAATCTGAACTTTAATCATGTTCGTGAAAAGTTCATAGTGAAAACGGTTTTTAAAGATTTTTATTGGCTTAAAGCATGTAAGAAAACATGAAATTTTCCGAAATTTAAATAAAATGGTTTAAACTTTTAAGTTGTTAAAGTAAATATTTTGTTCCTTTAAAAGCAGAATCTGTGTAGAAATAAGAATAAGGCTATCAATCAATCCATAGGATTTATATCTGTAATAGGATATATTTTATAAAGATAGCGTTCCTAAGGAACGCCGAACTTCCTGCTAATATGATTTCTACACAGAGTTTTCTGGCATTTTACTTAAACATCTCTAAAAACAATTAAATATCCTATTTTTGCTAAAACTCCGGATAATCGTGAAGAATAGTTTAAGTTGGATTTTGATCTTATTTCTTTTGGTTTCGCTTTTAAACAACTGCTTAAACAGTAAGGTTCAAAAAGAAATCAACCAGAAAAATGCTTATTTGGATAACCTGAGAAAACGGTATTCTTCAGGGGACTCTTCGCAATGGCCAAAACCTGTTCTTGATCCTGAATCTGTGCCCACTTTTGTGGAAATCGGACATTTACCGGACGTGGAATTTCCAAAAGATAATCCCTATTCTTCCGAAAAAGAACTGTTGGGAAAAACGCTTTTTTTCGATCCCAGACTTTCAAAATCCAACCAGATTGCCTGTGCTTCATGCCACGATCCGGAATTGGGATGGGGCGACAGCAGAACGTTTTCTTTCGGACACGACAGACAGCTCGGAACCCGAAACGCAATGACCATCCTGAATGCCGCTTTTGCAAAATCTCTATTTTGGGACGGAAGAGCAAAATCTCTGGAAGAACAGTCGCAGATGCCGATTCAGGATCAGAGAGAAATGAGTGAACATATTGATATTGCAGCAGGAAAAATTGCAAAAATAAAAGGCTATGAGATTTTATTTGAAAAAGCTTTTGGCGATAAAACCGTTACCAAAGACCGTATTTCCAAAGCTATTGCCACGTTTGAAAGAACCGTAAAAAGTTCTTCGAGTAAGTTTGATTTATTTATCGACGGAAAACAGGAAGTGTATACGAATGATGAATTGATGGGGCTTCATCTTTTCAGAACAAAAGCGCAGTGTATCAACTGCCACAATTCCGGATATTTTTCAAATAACCGTTTTGAAAACGTGGGAACCTCCTTACTGGGCGAAAAAGGAGAGGATCTTGGCAGATATGCAGTGACAAAAATTGCAGATGATGCAGGAAAATTTCGGGTTCCGGGTTTAAGGGAGGTTTCTAAAACTTCGCCTTATTTGCACAACGGATCTATGACAAGTTTAAAAGAAGTGATTGAATTTTACAGCAAAGGAAATCCCGAATATTCACAGAAAAGATCTACCGTGTATGAAGGAATTACTTTGCATTCTCAAAAATCGGGTATGGTGAGAATGCTTGAACTATCGGATGAAGAAATTGCACAGCTGGAAGCATTTTTAAAAACGTTATCCTCTAAAACGGAAAAAATAGATTTACCCGAATTACCAAAATAAAACCTCCGGAAATTCCGAAGGTTCTGGAAGCAGATGCATTCTTACATACCTCTGCGAATGTAAATATTAATAATTAATTTTTGTTAATTATAAGTTACTTTATACGAACATATTTAAAACTAACGCTTCCTTTTGATCGATAAATATTTCTCTAGATATACAAAATGTAAATGGTTTATTTGTATATTTGATAATTAAAAAAACATAAAATTATGACTAAATTTATCGAGCTTGATGGCTTTAATGGAAAAGCCATCATTAATACAGCCAGTGTTTCATCAGTACACGAAGAATCTCGTGGCAGAACAAACTATATTACTGTAAAACTTACAGATGGTTCTACAATATCCGTTGAAATGAAAATTGAAGACTTTCATAAATTGTTAACCGACGAGGAGACTTCTGAACCTAAATTTAAATCCTCTTCCTTTTAAAATATTTATAATTTGTTCAACATCTTTACCGAACTTCTCTTTAAAAATAGTTCTGTTTTGATTTTTCATTTCGTAAAATTTTAAATTAATATAAATACCAACTGTCATCGTTGGTATTTATATTAAACTTGTCTAAACTTTTTTTACCGCAAAAGATGCAAAAGATGGTAACACTTTAGTTGTTTAAGCTTAATACTTAAATGGAAAAAAGAGCACATAAGTTTAAGGTCAAAGATTTTTTTTCTTTACAGACTTTTGAAATACTTTAATAGAGTCTTCTGTCTCTTTTGCGGTTAAATTTAAAATGAGTTTAAACTTATTTGTGTGAAGCAGCGTATAGTTGCCTAATTTTTTATTGCTTTTACGGTATACTTAGAACCGTCTTTCAATTGGATAATCAACAGGTATAATCCTGAATTTAATGTGCTTACATTAATTTCTTTTGAAGGATTTTCAACAGTTTTAATTATTCTTCCTGAAACATCGCTGATGCTCACAGATTTTACTTTTTCAATATCTGAAATGCTTACAGTGTCTTTGAAAGGATTCGGATATATTTGAACTGCATTTTTAGCCGCTGAAACTTCACTTGTTGCCAGAATAGGATTCTGTTTTACCTCAACATTGTCCAGCAATACATCATCATAAAAATAACCGTTGCCATTTACATTTTTATCTACCGTAAATCTCACCTGAATAGTGGTGCCGTTATAAGAGGATGGCAAAGGAATTCCTACAGATCTCCACTGGTTGGAATTAGAAGTGTCGCTCCACAAAGAAACCCATCCGCTTCCGCTGTTTACTTCTACGATAAGTTTGTTGTTGTCATACGTTGAAGGGCTTACTGTAGTACTTGTAGAGGTAGAGTGATTTTTAAACCATTCAAAAGAAATATAAGGAGACGTTAATCCTGTTAAATTTATTGAAGGGGTTACCAGTTGTACTGTATTGGCTCCCGCTCCGCTGTACGGAGAACTCGCGTCTACCCACGCATAAGTTCCTGCCGCTCTTCCATTATTGGCAAGGTTGGCTCCATAATCGGCGCTTCCTGAAAATTTCCATAAAAGATTCGCTGTTGTACTTCCCGGATTGGTATTCGTCCAGCAGTTCGGTACTGTTGCATTATCAAAAGTCTGAGAAAACGGCGCAGATAATGTGGCACATGCAGTTGTAACCGAAATAGGTCCCCACCAGGTACTTTTATTTGAACTGCTGCATGCAGATCTTATCCAGATGTTGTAAGTTGTAGCCGGAGAAAGTCCGTTGATGGTTGTTGAAGTGGCTGTACTGGTTCCCGATGCAGTAGTTGCTGCCGTTGGTGCCGTGCTGCCTGTAGAATAATAGTATTCATATCCTGCTGCCGGAGCTGAAGCCGGAGCCGTCCATGAAATCCCTGTGCTGTTTGCCAAAACATTAGACGAAGTTAATGCAGAAGGAGCAAAACATGACGGAAGAGGTTCCCAGTATACATCATCGTAATAGTAAGATTTTCCGTCTGCCGTATTTCTGATCGCCAATCTTGCATTGGAAGGAACAGAGGAAGGAACGATCACAGAATATTCGCTTGTTGAGCCATAAGTGGTATTGCTGATGCTTAAAGCCTGTAACAATACAAATGTTGAGCTGTTTGCAGGATCAGTTACATATCCTACATTCAGCGTTCCTGTCGCAGTGCTTACTCTTGCTTTTAATCTTAACCAGTGTGTTCCTGCATTGATATTGCTGAACTGAGGAAGAACAACAGTTGTTGGATTTTGAGTCGTTGAGCTATACTGATAAATATTTCTTACGCCCGAAGCCGGCGTTGTAGTGGTGATCGTCTGGCTTCCGCTGGTATCAATAATTCTTGCCCAGCAATCCGGTACGATATTTCCTGTTGTATAGGATTCAAAATCTTCAAACATGGAAGTCATGGCTCCGCATAATGTTTTGAATGTGCCTGAAAAAGACCACGCGCTCTGACTTGCCGCACCGCTACAGTTTGCTCTTACCCAATAATAATAGGTGGTATTGGGATTCAGTCCCGGAATTGTAGTTGAGGTTCCCGAAATTCCCGTAAGATTGGCGGCTGCTCCCGAAGCCGGTGTTGTATTGGTTGTACTGTAGTAAATATCGTACGTTGTAGCGGTAGTTCCCGTTGCAGGTGTCCATGAAACTGCTGCGGAATTTGCTGTAAGTGTTCCTGTCGCATTCAGTGTCGGAGGCGCACAAGTGGAGTAGGCATCTGCCGAAAATGCAAAAACATTGGTATAGCCCTGTGCGGTTGATGTTTTGGTAATCGTAATGCTTTGGATGGGTTTTGTCTGATTGGCTGCATCTAACGTCAGCAATGTCTGGTACAATCTCGGATTGGTTCCGCTTCCTGATTCCAGAGTGTCGTTTGTTCTGTTGATTCTTCCGAATCCCTGTATTGCGAATCCGGTTCCGTTATACCAGTCTGAAACGGTAACTCCTGTAAAGGTTTGTGAAGTATTGTCTGTAAAATTAACGGTTACCGTAACGGTAGAAGCACCGCTTCCGCTGGTTGCGAGCATATATAATTTAAATGCTGCTGTCGGTGTTGAAAAAGTTATTGTTCCTGAATCGTTCTGGTTAGCCAATTTCAGAGAATTGTTTGCACTGTAACTGGCTAATTTATAAGATAATCCCGGAGTTGTGGAAACTACACTGTTAACGATGCCGTCATTTGGTAAACCGTAAGTAAGGGGAGTACTGGAAGAAGTAAGCTGAAAATCTCTCGATACAAAAGCGAATGAAACGCCGTCTACATCGGTTGAGGTAGTTACTGCGGAAGATCCGACTCCGTTTGCAATAACATCGGAATTAAGCCCCGATGAAATAAGCATTGGCTGAAAATTTTGAGCTGCTGCTGTAGAAGCTGCCAAGACAGCTCCCGTATACATCGCTCTTGAAAGTAATTTTAAATTCATGCTAAAAAATTATAAGGTATTATTTGTTTGAAATTGTTTAGTCACGGTTTTTTACAAGAATCCATCCCGAATATTTTACAGGAGTATTTTTCTTATCATTTTCATTCCATGATACGGAATACCAGTAGTTTCCGGTAGATATTTTTCTTCCGTTTATAGTCCCGTCCCACTTATATTTATTAGACTTGTCCGCTTTATGAATCTGTGCACCATATCTGTCGAATATATTAAAGACAAGATTTTGTTTTCCGGCGAGTGCAGAATAATCAATAAAATCATTCACACCATCTCCATTCGGCGTTATTACATTGATTAGATTAGGGACCAATACACTTACGGTAATAGGATCACAGTTGTAGGCGTCTTTTACAAAAATTTTAATGTCACCTCTTGGTATATTTTTAAACTGATTAGAATCCTGCCATTTAATTCCGTCCAATGAATACTGATAAGGAATCGTACCGCCGATTGCATGAACCGTAACTTCATTATTGTTAATATCAATACTGGAAATCACAGGCTGTTCCGATGCATATACTTTTACTTGCTGCAAAGCAACGCATTGTCCTGTTTTAAGTTTTACCCAGTATGTTCCCACGCCCACATTACTGATCGACTGAGTTGTTGCACCTGTACTCCATAAATAACTGGTGAATCCAGACCCTGCATCCAGGGTGGTTTTATCTCCCATACAGATGATTTTATCTTCCAGAACATTAGAAAATACTGGTGGAATTACTTCAAGAGTCACCTTTGCGATGTCATAACAGCCGAAAGAATTAGTTACTCTTATAAATACAACTCCATTAGGGGCAATATAATTTACAGGATCTGAAATTTCATTGGTCTGATTTTCAGCGTCGGTTAAAGAAGGATAATAATTTTTAATAACCCCAGGTGTACTGATGACAGAAGCCGTTGTTAAGTTGAATAATCCTGTTGCCGGATTATTTTCCAGAAAGCAGGTTCGAAGCGAAGCGTCAGTAGTGGTAACGGTAGGAGCAACTTTTAAAGCAATTGTAGCATCGTTGTTGTCGCAAAGAACCTGTGAAGGATCTTTAATTACTACCGATACATTGGTGTCTGTACTGTATTGAAATTGGGCAGGATTGGTGATGGGAGAACCTCCGGTATAATAGGCAAAAGTATAGTTATTCGGATTGATGGTAAGCTGAGAATTTAAAGAAGTTAAATCTACGGTTGCCATTCCGGTAAGATCCGGACATATATTTTTCGTAATGGCTCCCTGCAGCAAAGGGATTTTGTCTACAAAAACCTTTACGTTTTTAATGGAATGCCTGGATCTGTTTCCGCCTGTAGAAGCAGAAAAGCCAAAATATCCAACCGTCATTGCCGCAGCAGTTCCGGAAGGTGCAAAAGACTGGTTGCAGATTAAATTTCCGTTGATGGTTATTTTCACGATCCAGTTTGCCGGAGCAGCCGGATCTACTTGTGCTGTTACTTCTACATGTTTATAAGTGGTTCCCTGAAACGGAAGCGTGGTATTCATATCCGGAGAGTGAAAAGAACTTCCGGGAACATTAAAAAACTCAACATTGTTGGTGTCTGTTGTGTTAACGATCTGTCCGTAACCGACGTGAACCTTACTCATTACAGCAGTGGTGGTATTGTTATAAGTATCGAATCCTACCACAAATCCTACTGCGTTCAATGAAACACCAAGACCTGAACCTAATACACTGGCAACCGGAGGATTGGCAAGATACCAGAAAGCAATACCGTCTCCGTTCGCCGTTTGGTTAGAATCCATTCTGAAATCAAATTCTATTCTCCATTTGTCACAATACTTAAGATTAATGGGCTGATTCAGCCGGATTGAGCCTGACTGGTAATTAGCATCCGGAGTCAGCTGGATAAAGTCTGTATTTACAGAGGTTGGCGCTACCATTGTCCATCCTGTTGTATTAACGGGATTTCCTGTTAGCTGATATGTTTGGGAAAAAAATAGATTAGGAAATGAAAATAAAATAAATAACAAAAAAGAATAGCTTTTTTTCATACGCTAAAAGTTTATATAATCTGTGAATAATCATTACAGAGATAACTTCATTTCATTTTTGTGTATTGATTTTTTATATTTAATTATGAAAATATTTATTGTAAATAATTAAATAGTGATTAGATTATAATTTTCGTATAAATTTACCTCTTATAGATGTGTTTTTGATAATATTGGAATAAATAAGTAAATTAATCTTTAATTTTAATAGTAAAAAGTGAAAATTACTTTAATGTTAATTAAAATTAATTATTCATAGAATAATATTCTTTTAAGTAGAGAAAAGATAGTATATATTGTGTATCGTAATTATTTTAATAATTCCGAAAACAGGATATGAGATAGATTTACAGTGCAGATTTTTTAAAAACAAAAACAGTTGCACGAATTGTACAACTGTAGTCCCTAAGATTATTTTAACTAAAAACGTATATTTTTAATTGAAATATTTTTATAATAATATCCAGATAAAATGTATATTTATTGGATGTATCGGAAAAAAAAGCATATAAAAAGGAGACCACCCCGCAATTAGAGTGATCTCACTATAAAATATTCCCTTTTACTTGTATGTCGTATGATTTTTCTTGAAACAGTATTACCTGCATGACTGGTGTTTGGTTTTAGTAAAAGTAGGTATTTAGAATAAAACAATAATCAATATTAAATAATTAAGTAAAATAAACTTAAAAATTATAATAATGTAGAATATAATTCTTTATATTTGGGATAATAATAACCTATAAAAGAATAATATTCTATGGATCATCTCGATAATAAAGATTTGCAGCTGCTCAGATTACTCCAAAGTGATGCGAAATTAACAGTGAAAGAACTGGCAAAAGAGGTTAATCTTTCTCCTTCGCCGGTTTTCGAACGTGTAAAACGACTGGAACAGGAAGGATATGTAAAAAAATATGCAGCTATTCTGGATGCTGAAAAACTCAATTTAGGATTTACGGTATATTGCCAGTTGAAATTAAAAAGCAACGACAGTTATCTGGCGGTAGAATTTGAAAGAGAAATTATGGAAATCGAAGAAGTGGCAGAATGTTACAGTATTTCCGGTGATTTTGATTTTCTGCTTAAAGTCTACGTGAAAGATATGAAGCAATATCAGAACTTTGTTTTTAATATTCTCGGTGCCGTTCCGTCTATCGGAAGCACACACAGCACTTTTGTGATGGCTCAGGTTAAGAACACCCATGGATTAACGATTTAATCTCTAAAATGTCATAAAGTAAAATAAACCTCCAGATTTCTCCGGAGGTTTTTTATGAAATCGCAAAATTTAAATTTAGCTTGGAGTAAGACCTGCTGTAGGATCAAAAGCTTCATTTTCGTCCATACTTTTGAACTGCATCTGCGTTTCCTGTCTTTTTCTCATCGTATTAACTGTTACGTGAGGCCAGTTAATCGGCTGTGCAGAACCGGTAGCCGGAAATACAAGATTGATGGTCTGCGAATACTGAAGAATCTGATCCGCGTTTCCGTCACTGTCAGTAATATCTTCAATCCAGAAAGTTGCATCCATTTTGGTCGCATTTACATTCGTCTGGATGAAAGGAATATTTAAAATTCCGCCATTCGCGTCCGGAGTGCTTGTAGACATCTCAATTACTGTCATATTGGTTACTCCTCCTTTAGAACCTACTAAACTTTCCAGAGTAGACTGAAGAAAAGCGTTTGGATTTACCTGATTAAATTCTGCAAACTGAGGATTTCCGATAATCGGATCCGAATATCCCAGCTGAGTAATTGGTCCTCCGTTCAGCATCGTAGGAATGGATGAAGCAGGGTCAAAAAAGCTTGTTCCCGGATTTTCTGTATCAAAAGAACTTCCTAAAGCTAATAAAGAATTACCGTGAGGAATCGTCGACATTCTTGCAATGGTGTAACCTCCGTTCGGCTGCCCAATGTTTAAAAACAAACCTGTTTCTACGTGTATGGTTGAACCTTTAGGAAAACCCCTGTCGTTACAGAAACTCGTTTCGCATGCACTTACAATCTGTTGTTCATACAATAATCCGAAAATTAGCTGTTCTACCTGCTGTCCTTTTACAACAGGACCTCTGTTTCCTGCCTGTACGACTACCGGATTAAAGGTTAAAGTTTCTGTGTAAGGGATCACCTCAAAAACAAAGCCCGTATCCTGTCCCGGTACGGAAATCGTGTTCCAGCCCGAAGAAGCCTCGCTTCCAGGAATCTGGATGTTTTCCCAAACGCCGACAAGAGGAGCCAGAGCTCCCAAATCTGATGATTCAACTTTATGTAACGGGAGAACCTGTGCTCCCAAAGTTAAGCCTCTTACTTTACTTTCTAAATTCATAATGATGGGTTTTATGGTTAAGTTTTAGTTCAATTAAATATAATATGCTCTTGTCTGAATGGCTGCCGGAGCCGACATGCTGGTTCTTACCGCGAAAGCCTGAGTGTCTCCAATAAGAATTTCCATATCTTTTTTCATCGGATGTTCGGAGTTTCCGTATTCCATGCTTACTCTTTTTCTGCTTTCATCTTCGTTAAGGAAATATAAATTCGTGGGCTGCAGAATATTCCATCGGCATCCAATCAGTTTTCCTTCATTTTGCCCGTATTCCGTAATGGGCGAAAAAGCCGACATTTCAGGAATGAGATCTGCGACATCCGCCTTGCAGGTGAAAATGGTTTCTTCACTGTTTTCAGGGTCATTGCAGGTTACTGTCCATGTATTTTGTCCAGGAACATTGAGGGAAGGAATATTAATAGTGAAAGTTGTTTTGAATTTCGGCTCTCCGAAAAGTTCTATTCCTGCCTTTATTGCCATGTCGGCATCGCAGGGAACATAAACGCGTTTGTGTCCCATTAATTTCGTTTGTTCTTCACCTCTCAGATATTCTTCTGCAGTAACAAAAGCCACGGTGTCTTTTTGAGATTCAGGATAGCAGACAATATTCAATTCTATTTCCTGGGTCGTGCTTGCTCCGTTTGGAAACTGACCTGTGTAGTTCTGAAAATTAAAACTTACAATAGCTTTTCCGTTAAAATCCGAAGCGTTAAGTCCTGTGTTTTCAAGATATTTTAAAACTTTTTCCCGGTCTACAAGAAAAGCAACTTCGAAATTATAAAGTGTTGCGTAATAGAAGGGAAGTCCGAATCCTTCGGGAATTGGCGGTAATTGATTGCTCATGGTAAATTGGTTATTAAATTTATTCTAAAGCCCATTATAAAAAACGGGCTTTAGTTTTATTTTTTAGTTAGAAGGATACTCAAAAGTTGGTCCTGCATTGTATTGGGAAGTCAATGGCTGGCTCATCAATCCGATTGCCTGCTCTTTCAATGCATACATATACATGATGGATTTTGCCAGTTCTTCAGAATGTCCTTCTACGGCAGCCTGAATTGCATCCAATAACTTTTTATACGTAATATTAAATTGTTTTCCCTGCTCGAATAACTGAGGATTCGACTGATAATCTGACATTTTAGGATTCGGTTTCATCGGATAAGCTGCACTCCAGTCCACGGGAAGCGGTTTTCCAACCGGTGGAGTGGTTACAGGCATCATTCCGTTTTCGTCGGTGAACGGTCTGTAATCTCCGCCTAAATAAAAATGTTCATGGAAAATTTCCTTAAATCTGAAATAATGAGCCAGTTCTGCACCTTCCTCAAACTGTGAAGGATCTACATCAAAAATAGAATCATCCGCACCTTCTCCTTGTCCCTTAATTTCCTGAAAAACAAGTATAACACCTTCTAATGCATCAACAGGATGGAGTTTTCCGCCGCTTCCGTAGTATTGTTCCGGACGGATCTGTTTTGCAGGATCTCCGGTAAAAATTCCGCCTTTGTTAAGTTCTTCAAAAGTCTGCGGTAATCTTCCGTTCGCTTTATAATAAGCAATGATTTGGAAAACAACAATATAAAAGAACACTACATCATAATATTCTCCAATGGTATGAACATTTTTCATGATGAAATCTTTCATGTTTTCCAGAGTCCAGAAATTATCCTCCTGAACAGCACTTTTTGAAAACATTGCTTCCGGTTGTGCATCGTAATCGTACTTCGGTGCTTTTACCAAAGGATTACTTGGGCTTTCGATGGCAATAAAGGTTGCAATACTGTTGGATGAAAACGTTTCCAGACCTACGTAGAAATCCACATTCATTGGGAGTTTCATCGGGTAGTTAGGATAATTCTGCGGTCTGTTTACCGAAGGCTGAATACTCACTGCGTTCATCACGTTGCAAACCATAATCATATGAAGCATTTCTTCAACCGCTACACTTCGGATGATCTGTGAAGGAAGAATATTCGTTCCGTCTTTAATAGAATATAGTGCTGTTAAATAAGGAGGGATTGTAGAATGTTCAATTAAAATCGCAGTCTGAAGCAAATCCTGTAAAATCGGACGGTAATCCAGATTCTCCAATCCTTTTTTTACCTGAAAAGCCTTTTCTCCGGAGAAATCTGCGATAGGATTAATTTCGGAAATTTCGCCGCCAAATTGTGATCTCAGATATTCGTTAAACGCATCAATCTGGTTATTAAGTAAAAGATTGGTTACGTTTTTACTGTGGTATTTTATTCCTTCGATCCAGTTTTCTTTGCTGTTTGTATTGTCGAATAATAACGACTGCAAAGAAATGGCTTCGTCTACGATGGTATTTTTATCTAAAGAACTTCTTTGAAAGCTGCTGTTTTCCTGAGGTTCTGTTTTATTGATTAGTCTTTGTCTCATGTTTTCTATTTTAATATATTTTCCAGATCTTTCAGAATAGATTCTACGGAACGAATGGTGAATGCGGATAAAGTAAGGGTAGGGTTAGAAGTTCCTAAAGTCGTCATATTTCCGGCTCCTACAATGTATAAATTCGGATGATCCCACGATTTGCAATAGCTGTTCGTTACAGAGTCGTCCGGATTGTCGCCCATTCTGTGGGTTCCTACAATATGTCCGGCTCCGTTATAAGAATATCTTACATTATTATATACAAAAGTATTATTGTCTGTCGCATTGTATTTAGTGAAATCTTCAATCCCCAGTCTTGCAAACATTTGGTCTGAAGCTAATTTTGCCTGTTCCATTGCCCTCATTTCGTATTCTGTAAGCCCGTAATTGATAACAGGACGCGGAATTCCCAATACATCCAGATATTGGTCGTTAATAGTTACACGGTTATCAGGATTCGGAAGCTGCTCGATCTCAAAATGGAAAAGTACCTGTCTGGAAAGTCTGTGGGTTAATGCGTCTTTCAGTTCTTCTCCGAAAAGTCCGTCATTTAAAAATTCTGAAAGGTCTGATCCCGGAGAAAAAGCCGGCCAGCTCCATCCCCAGTTGTCAAGAGGTGAGATCCATGCAGAAAACTCGCTCCTGAAATTTCCGTCACGGAAAGACGAAATGTTGGTGGTGGAACCGGGACCTCTGTAAGAATAAACAGGATCCGGAAATAATCCCCAAGTAAGCATTACCATGTGATCCATCAGGTTTCTTCCCACCTGATCGCTTCTGTTGGCAACGGTTTTTTCAACATTTTGTCCGTTTTCGAAAACAGTGTATTTAGAATTTAAAAGAATTTTCGGATTTTCAAAAGCATTGGCAGCAAGAATAACGATTGTTTCGTTCGTATCAATAACCTCTTCTACAAATTCTGTTTTTTCTCTTGAAATATATCTTCTGATATGAACTTTAGAGATTTTTTCCTGATCTGCTACATCAACACTTAATTTGTACACAACACTTTGTGCCTGAACCTGAATATTATGATTTCTCTGAAAATTCTGGTTTTTATTAACTTTATATAAAGCTTTTTTCAGTGTTTTCAGAGCGTTGTATTTGGCCTGAACCGGACAGATCGGAACGCAGGATGCATTTCCTTCACAACGCTCTCCCATATAAGGATTCCATACGGCTCCTAAAGCTTTGTATTCTTCGTTTTCAATATTCTTTAAAGTTAAAGTATATCCGGATTCAGAAGCTTCAGCTTTCACTATTTTGGATGTTCCGTAAGCAATATTCGGGGTAGAATTTCTTCCCTGCGGAGACGGAACAAGCATTATCGGATATTCTTCAAAGTTAAGCTGAACCGAAGTTCCTGCCAATCCGTTAATAATCTGATGATCCATATAACTCTGCGGAATTTCTTCCATCGGAAAAACATAATTTTTACCGTAATATTCTTCCATGCTTTCCTTAATAGGATATTCCTGCGCAGCAACGTTTCCGGAAACACCGATCTCAAATTCCGCCATTTCATAATAAGGCTTTAACGTCTCATAATCAATCGGCCAATCCATGGCTCTGCCATATTGTTCCTTCAGTCTGAAATCGTTCGGAAGCATTCTTGGGGTAGTTCCGAGCCAGTGAAGTGTGGTTCCGCCTCCTACACGAATGGCATCACTTGCAAAAGGCATCGGACCAAACTGTACCAGATAACCTTTTTTATCGGGAAACGGCGGAACAATCGGCTCTATATCCAGAACATTCGGAGAAGGAGCCTGTTTCAGATTCGGATACGGTGAATTCGGAACTTTGGCTTCTTCTATGTAAAACTTACGGATATAATCGTTGTAAGTAACCATTGAAGTGGCAGAATCGAGTTCTATCCCGGCTTCAAGCCCCGCTTCATACATTAAAATTGATAGCTCTTTATACGTTTTTGAGTCGTCCGTTTCAGAACGGTGGATCATTTTTTTTGCATCGGTATCAAAAACATGATCTGTTAAAAGTTTGGCAATCAAAGAACCGGCGATTCCTGTTCCTACGATGATTACATCCTTTTTTTGCTGAGGTTTTTCTGTCTGATTCATGAGTTGCTGTTTACAGGTTTTGTTTCCCAAGATTTAAAGCCCGGCTGTTTTGCACCCGGCGGATGCGCATGCATTACCGTCCATACGAGACCTTCTTTATAAGATCTGTCATTCACGTATGCGCCTTCCCAGGTTCCCATATACCAAAGCGTTATTACGCTCTGAGCAATTTCCTGAGTCGCAGGATTGGCAATAATTTCTGCGGTGATCGCATTTTTCAGCTGATCCTGACTTACAGAATTTTCCAGAACATTTTTAGAAATATTCAAAAATTCAATAAAAGTAGCAGTTTCAATCTGGTTGAGAATGTACTTGTAATAAATCTCGGCTGAACCTGTAGATTGCAGCTCGTTCACGGAAAATCCGGTGAGGGATTCTGAAATCGCCATGAACACGTCGTAGTAGTAATCGTCGACGTTGAGGATTTTGTTGATAATCATCTCGTTGAATTATGGTTAAAGTTTTAGTTTTTATTCTTAGATAATTTTATTTATCGGGTAAATTGGGTTATCTAATTTCCGTCTATAAAGTTATATATTTTTCACATTGATTAGAATAAATATTATTTATTTAGAATCTTTCAAAAGTAAATGTTTTGTTTTGATAATTGTTTTAAAATAGTCGTTTTTATCCGTCATATTTTATTAATATCATTTTCTCTTAACTATTTATTAAAATTGAGATCCTCCGAATTAAAACAATAGCAATATCTTTGTAAAATAAATTAGAATTACATAAAATATTTTATGAAAGATATTAAAATGATTGTAACGGATATGGACGGAACGTTCCTGAATTCTTCCCATGAAGTAAGTCCGGAATTTCCGAAAATATATGAAGAACTGAAAAAGAGAAATATTTTATTTGTTCCTGCAAGCGGAAGACAGATGTTTGGAATCACCAAATATTTTGGTGAGATAGAAAATGAAATGGCTTTCATCGCTGAAAACGGAGGGTATGTCATTTACAAAAATGAAGAGCTTTTTGCAGATCAGCTTGATCCAAAATATATTAAGGAAATTATCACAGCAATCAGGACGATTCCCGGCGCGACAGCTGTATTGTCCGGCAAGAAAAAAGCATATTTTGAAACCGATAATCAGGATTTTATAGATTATGTTTCCCAGTTTTATACAGATAATGAAAGAAAGGAAGATCTTACACAGGAAATAGACGACAGTATTTTTAAGGTTGCGGTGCATCATTCCGGCGGTTCGGAATTAAACGTTTATCCTGTGCTGAAAGAATTTGAAAATTATAATCTTGAAGTGGTGGTTTCCGGTCAGTATTGGCTAGATATCATGAACAGGAATATTAATAAAGGGGTAGCGCTGGAAAAATTACAGAAAACTTTAAATATTACTCCGCAGGAAACCATGGCATTTGGAGATTATATGAATGATATTCAGATGCTTGAAAATTCAAAGTACTCTTATGCGATGCAGAATGCACATCCTCTGGTAAAAAAAGCGGCAAGCTTTGAAGCTGGTTCTAATGATCATTTTGGAGTTCTGAAAGTAATTAAAGATTATTTAAACATTAATTAAAACTTTCATTTGTAATAATTTAAGCCTTCATATTTTATCTCTGAAGGTTTTTTTTGTTTATTAAACGTTTAATTAATAACATTAAAGTGTTTATGATTGTTGTTAATTTAAAGTTTTCAATTTATTTATAATAATTTCACCAATATATGAGAAAAATATTTTAAATTTATCATCGAAATAATTGCTCGTTTTAGGAGTGATATTTTAAACAAAACTGAACAACCATTTATAAAAGGCGGAACCGAAAAGCCAATAACAGAGTAGGGAAAACTAAATAATTAAACCATGAATCTATCAATTCATCCATCAGTAGGTGTTGCCCGATTAGGGAATAGCACAACTGCAATTTGTCTGTCTCCGGACACCATCGGTGGTCTGCCTTTTGATGCCGACAACAACGGAAATTCCTTAGGTCCTATTACATCCTTTAAAGATGCTGCAGGTCTTATTAAAAGACAGGGACAACCGTTTAAAATCCTTTCAGACACAGGAGAAGAAATCACTTTAGACACTCCGAATGTAGCTTCTATTGAATGGACAGTGCATTTAGCAAACAAAAAAGCAGCGTGGTATCAGTACAGTGAGTTGCAGGGAAATCTTTTGTACGGTCAGGAAAACAGCTATCAGAATCAGAAAATTCCTTTCAGAAATCCCGATGTGCCACAGAATGACAGACAAACTTTAATCGTAGATCCGGGACCAAGAACCATTTCCGGAAAACAGAGTTCGATAGGATTTGATAAAGATAATGTTCCTTCGGGCTATCCTGCACAATATCCTCCACAGGAAGTTTCATACGGAGTTCCGGTGGTTACGTTGGGAGATCTTCTTACAGATAATTCAGGAAGGCTGGTTGTTTTGGGAGGTTTTGGTCATGCGGGCGGAGATCTGCCCCTAACAAGTTATGGAGGTTCCAGTACATGGCATGACGATATTTCGGACGGACCGGTTTACTGTACGGTAAATTTTAATGACGGAACGCCTTCGGTTTCACTTACAGCGTGGGTGATTATCGGATCACCGGATTTCGCTCCGGAAATTGTGAATATTTCAAATTTAAGCGACACGATGTTTGATGTCGGGGTAAGAAATTTCAATCTGGTTCCTGAGATGTACAGCAACGGAAATTATAATCCAGATTTTCAGGCAAATTTTCAGAGAGATATTTTACCGATTATCAACAGAATCAGTAAATACCAATGGGTTGCGAATGTACAGTCGATGATGGCTTTTACCAGCAATATTTTTGATTTTACAGACAATTCTGAAGCCAACCGCCAGAACAGACAGAATTATTTTTCATACTTCAGACAAAATGATGCTCAGCCGCCGGTTCCGCCTTATTTACCACAGGAACAGCTTCTGAAAGAAAACGGAACCGATATTTTCCCGATGATGCCTTTAAATTCAGGAAGCAACTCGGTGAGCAATATTAATATCATGAAATTCATGGCACTGGATGAAACACAGCTTTTCCTGATGCAGCAGTGGGCAGACGGAAATTTTGTAAGCGATCCGAATTACGAAGAATATCCTGTAAATGCTATGGATGCAGCAAGTGTAGGAAATTGTGTAGGACTTCCGATGTGTCCGGGAATTGAAGTAACCTGGAATCTGCAGAATCCTATTATTTATGCAAATCCATACAGAATTTTACAGTACGGAAACGAACAGCAATATGCAGCACAAGGTTTAACGCCGTCTCGTGACGAATGTGAAGGCGGAGGCTGCGAACCGGGAGATCTTACCAAAAGAATGGCTTGTCCTTGGCAGGCGGATTTCTTCCAGTGTACGATTCAGCTAATCAACTTTACAGATCCGTCTGTGAATAAAGCGGGTTCTCCACCTGCACCGCTTCCTCCAACGTATTATTCTTACTGGTGGCCGCCTCAAAGCCCATGGGATGTTTTGGTAGGTGAATTTACCGCTGAAGGTCAGTCGGCTACCAATGTTCCGGCAGGACAGCAGATGAACTACGCACGCGGAATTAACAGTTTTACGCAGATGGTTCAGTACTGGTACGCGCTAGGATTTATCAGGGATAAAAATTCTCACAGCGCAGGTTTCCCATTCTTTGTGGAAACTGAAAGAAATAACGAAATATTTACATATGAAAATGTTCCTGTAAGTGAGATCAGCGGAAACGAAGAGGATGATGAAACCACAATTCCGGTTTTCTACATCGAAAAGAAAACGCAGGTGGTTACCGAAAGAAGTGAAAAAGGAAGAATGATGATGGAACATCTGGAAGAGGTAGGATTTAAAGAGATTGCTGTTGCAGCAGACCGTATGCCGTTACCTCGTTCCGGAACGCGAAACAGAAGATAAAATGCAAAACTTGTTAGAAACTAGTGTATTAATTGTCGGTGGAGGTCCAGCAGGGACTTCTGCCGCTTTAAGTCTGCTTAAATATTCTGACCTGAAAGTAGTTATCGTAGAAGAAACCGGTCTGGAATCTGTAAAAATCGGTGAACAGGTGAACTCAAGTATTTTTGATCTTCTCAGTTATATGGGAATTGAAAAAACAGCTCTGGATCAGAATAATTTTATCAGGGGACACAGCAGTACCGCAGCTTGGGGAAGCGAAAGACTGATGGTTCGCGATTCTATTTTCAATACAGAAACCGAGAGCTTTCAGCTTAATCGGGAAGAATTCGATTATCTGCTTCTGGAAAATGTATCAGAAAAAGGAGGGATTATTTTTCCGAGAACGAAATGCCTGTCTTTTGATCAGGATGAAAACAATCACTGGACGGTAAATGTAAAACATGAAACCAAAGGAAACTTCACGATAAAAGCAGATTATCTGATTGATGCAACCGGAAGAATGGGAAGTGTATGCCGGAAAATCGGAGTTCAGTCAAAACGGTATGACGAACTTGCCGCGATCGGAAGATTTTTTTATTTTGATGAATCTCAGACCATTAAGCAGAACATCATGATAGAATCTATTGAAGATGGCTGGTGGTATTGTGCTTCTCTGCCGAATCATAAGATGACTTTAACTTTCTTTTCGGACGCACAGATTATTAAAGAAAAAAAGCTTGAAAATACCGAAAACTGGATTAGGTTATTATCAAAAACAAAACACATTCAGCATAAAATATCAAAAGCGGCTTCCGAAGGAAAACCCTGGGTGAAAAATGCATTTTCTCAGATTGCAGACATCCGTTCAAGCAAAAATTTTCTGGCGGTGGGAGATGCAGTCGCTTCATTTGATCCTATTTCATCCATGGGGATCGGTTTTGCCATAAGTTCCGCCTGTCATGCTGCAAAAGCGATTATTGATGCAGACTCAGGACACGAAAATACTTTTATTAACTATCAGGAGAACATTAATACAATATATCATAATTATCTCACGACGAAAACATTTTTTTATCAGAAAGAACAACGCTGGAGCGATTCAGTGTTTTGGAAAAAAAGGATGTAAGAGGTTGGGATATGAAATTAAATTAGTAATGGCGGCCTCATAACGATCTGTGAGGCTGTTTTTGCTTTAACATTTTTTAAATTAATAATTATTGAAATTCATCAACATGAAAAAACTACTCAATTACATTTCGTTTCTGTCGGTTGTACTGTTTTCTGTAGCGTGCAGTTCTTCCACCATAGAAGATGAAAATGCGCCCAGTGAAGTAACCACGGTATTTTATAAAAATGCCGATGAGCTCGCTTCAACTTATGATCCTTCGAATACAGTAAATCAAACCTTAAGAAATCAGATTTACGATTTATACAAGCAGGGAAAATGGGGCGAACTGGAATCTGTTTTTAAAGCGAATAACTTTAACGGAGGATGGCCGCCTGCAAACGGAGGTTATAATATTGTGGATAATACAGATTTTACCGCCGGACAAAAATATGACCGCTACAGCGGGGCAATCGGAACATACAGCGGAACCGGAGCGCCGACTTTGGGTGGAAATTTTACAAGCCCGATCATCAATGGCTACGTTTATACTTTTGCTCAACGCGCCCTTAACAAACCGGAAAATGCCTATGATTTTTATTATGAAATAGAAGTTTTGAATAATTTGCTACCTTTCAAGGGACAAACGGCAGACATTATTCCGTGGTTCGGGCAGGTTGGAAAAGGGAAACAGACGATGTGGAAAATTCCTCTGGACCCTTCTACCGGATATACAAAAACATGGAATAAACTTGCGCAGGAAGGTTATATTAAAGTAACGATAAAAAGAAGTCCGAGCGGAAATTATCCTTCGGCGGTTGGAATGGTGATTCAATAAATTTAATTGAAAATGTACGCAATAACAAAGAAAATACAGGTTTTAAATAAGGCAATTATTCTGAAAGATTCGTTTATTAATGATGAAATCAGTTCGTCTGCGGAGCTGAAATTCATCTGTTGTAAATGCAGTCATGAAAATCTGGTAAAAATTACTCCTTACGAATCTGGTTTTCCGATTTTTCAACTTTATCATGAAAATAAAATTCTATCTGTTGACGAATTGCTTAAAAATTCAATGGTAAAAGAGACGCAAAAGAATATGCTTCATGCCGGTGAATTTACAGTTCATAATTTACCAACGTTGTATTTTGGGACAGACTGCGAATCCTGCGCTGCAAAATACATCGTAATTTTCAGTTATGGCGAAAAACAACCGGGGCTGGAATTGCTTTCCGTTTCCGGAGTATGGGAATATGCAGAGGCATAATATTTTTTTTAGATGGTGTGTTCGGCTTCAAATCTTCGATTTGAAGCCGAATTTTTTTATGAACTTGTGGGAAACCATAATCAACAGATGTTCGAAAAGCGTATTATTGTTCAATCTAATCATCAAATAAAAACTTTAATTATATGGAAATTTTACTCATTATTATTTTATCGGTTCTGCTGATTGTTGCATTCAGTAAATCAGGTAAAAATAAAAAACAGGTTTCGGAGAAAGAAGCTCAGATTGCAAATCTCAACAAGGAAATCAATCAGCTCAGAGCCGAGATTTCAAACCTCAATTCAGACAAAAGATCTTTACAGGACAAAATCCAGAGATTAAGAGCCGATTTTTCTAATCTGCAAATCGAGAAACGTTCGGTGGACGAAAATAATATTCAATTGAAAACTCAAAATGATGCTTTAAGTAAATATCAGGACATCATTAATGTTCAGGTAGAATGCGAATATCTTCTGAAAAGAGCGGAAAGAGACAGTTTAAAATTAAAAGAAAGAGCACAGGCGGAGCTGGATAACGCGCAGCTTCAGGCGAAAGAATCGAGAAGAATGGCGAAGGAACTTGTTGAAAAAAGAACCAGAGAAGTTGAATTATTGTATGAAAATGCAGTAAGAGAATCCAAAAGAATTATTGATACTGCTGAAGACAAAGCACTTGCCATCGGAGGAGATGCTTACAGAAGTTTGCGCGAAGCCAATGAAATTGCCGACAGAATAAAAGCAATGAAAAATGTGATACAAGGTTACGGAAACGAATACATTGTGCCATCTTATACTTTGCTGGATGATCTTGCTGAAGAATTCAGCCACAAAGAAGCCGGAGAAAATCTTAAAAAGCTTCGACAGAATAACAAATTAATGATCACAAGCCGACAAGCCGGAATCTGCGAATATATGGATGAATTCAGAAGAAATATCGCCATAGACTTTGTAATCGATGCTTACAACGGAAAAGTTGAAACCATTTTAAATTCAGTAAAAAAAGACAATTACGGAATTCTTAAACAGAAAATTGATGATGCTTTTCAGTTGGTTAATTTTAACGGAGAAGCGTTCAGAAAAGCCAGAATTTCGGTAGAATACCACGAAGCCCGTCTTGAAGAACTGAAATGGGCAGTTATTGCTCAGGAGCTGAAATGGCAGGAACAGGAAGAGCAAAGACAGATCAGGGAACAGATGCGGGAGGAAGAAAAAGCAAGAAGAGAGTACGAAAAAGCCATAAAAGATGCCGAAAAAGAAGAATTAACGTTGAAAAGACTGATTGAAAAAGCCGAATCGCAGGTTGCCAAAGCCAATGAAGAGCAGAGACTTATTTTCCAGCAGAAACTCGAAGAACTTCAGGGTAAATTAATGGTTGCGGAAGAAAAAAATCAAAGAGCAATTTCGATGGCACAGCAAACGCGTTCCGGAAATGTTTATATTATTTCAAATGTAGGATCATTTGGAGAGGATGTTTATAAGATCGGGATGACAAGACGTCTGGAACCGCTGGATCGTGTTCGTGAACTTGGCGATGCAAGTGTGCCATTTGAATTTGATGTTCACGCCATGATTTATTCTGATGATGCTCCGGCTTTGGAAAGACAGCTTCACAAAAAGTTTTTAAAAAATCAGCTTAATAAAATCAATCCGCGGAAAGAATTTTTCAGACTTGGAATTAACGATATTAAAAATTATCTGGAAGATACCGGAATTATCTGTAAATGGACTCTTACCGCAGAAGCAAAACAATATCGTGAAACACTGAAGCTTGAAGAGGAAATGAAGACCAATAAACAACTTGAGAAAGAGTGGGAGCAATATCAGGAAGAAGCAGATCCTGTAGCTTTGGAAGAAGTACTGGAAGAGGAATAAAAACAAAACCACAACCCGAGAGTTGTGGTTTTTTAATGAAAGTATATATTATTAAGATTCGGTGTGCATCAGTCCATAACTTATGGAAGTGGGTTCTTTACCGAAAAGACAAGAAAAAATATTCTGAAATTCATGGATGTACTTGCATTTAATAGAATTTCCGTAGATTTTCAGACCTTCAACAATCTTTCTGGAATCAAGATCAAAATCATATTTTATGAAAGTTTCAGGTCTCTCGTAACGAATGCGCTGTTCTGAGCTGTATGTTCTAGAAAACCCGAATTTTTCCAGCCACTCTTCGGTAATCTGAATAGGCTTGATTGATTTTGCCGGAGCAGAAAAGCTATGGAAATCATTTTCAATCTGTACAAAATAATCTTTTTCATCATTCTGGAATATTTCAGTAATCTTATAAATCTGATTTTTATATTCCACTAGATTTTTAATTTTTAAATCTGCAACGTTCATAATATTTTGTGGGTGTTTATGTTATTATTCCAAGGTTAGTGAATGCCCTTGTATAAGTAGTTTTGCAAATACTATGCCTTATGTTTTGAATATAAATTAAACTATTGTTAATTATAAATGGTGATTTTTGTTTAAATTGTTGATATATAATACTTTATATTATTTAAAAAGATTTAAACAATATTTGTGAAAGTTAAATTTGTGGTACTTATGTGGTATTTATGTTAAATCAAAAAAATGTAATTATTCAGTTTTCAATGACTTATATTCAATAGTTAATGCAAATGCGATGATAATCACCAAAATTAATGTAGCAATAAAAACATTCCATGAAGTAGAGTGGAGCAGATATCCTGTTCCGCTTCCTAAAAAACTGGATCCGAAATAATAAAAAAGCCAGTAAATGGAAGTTGCTGAAGATTTTCCTTCTTTTGCATGCAACGCTGTCATCTGACTTGCCATGGTATGAGCAGCAAAAAAGCATAACGTAAATAAACCTAGTCCAAATACTACAACATAGATATTTTCTGAAAGAAGAAGAATAAGTCCGGTTAACAAAAAGAAAATTGCACCTTTCAGAATGTATTTCTTTTCAAATTTTACGGATAATCTGCTGGTTATCATAGTTCCCAAAACACCGAAAGTGTACATCAGAAAAATAAAAGCAATAAAAACATGGCTCAAAGAAAACGGATCAGATTCCAATCGGAATGTCATATAATTATAAATGCTTACAAAAGTTCCCATCAGCAAAGCAGCGATAAAATACAGTCGGAGAATATAAGAATCACGGATCAGTCTTTTCATCTGCTTTATTTTCAGATGATAATCTGTTTTCTGAGGTTTGAAAAATTTTGAATCCGGAAAAAGTTTCCAGAAAATAAGTCCCAACACCAGACTTTGAAGACCGATCACCAAAACAGCATTTCTCCAACCGAATTCTCCGGCAAGAAGAGTTGCTAAAATCCTTCCGCTCATTCCTCCAATTGTATTGCCGCTGAGATACATACTGATTGCCAAAGCCACCACAGAAATTTCAACCTCCTCCGTAAGATAAGCCAGAGCCACAGAAGAAACTCCTGAAATGACAAAACCTTTTACCATTCCAATGATGATGAGCAGCATTAAACTCGGAATCCATGTTGAAATGATGGTTAAAACTGCCGATGCTATTAAAGAAAAAACCATCAGTTTCTTTCGTGAAAAACTGTCTGCACGGAACGCAAAAAAGAAAAGTCCTAAAGCCATTCCGATCGTAGAAGAAGAAACCAGCAAAGAACTGTCGCCAACTGTTGTGTGGAAATGCTCTGCGACCATTGGCAATAACGGCTGAAAAAGATAAAGCTGCGCAAATACCGAAAGTCCCGATAAAAATATACACAGTTTGATGTAGTAGAACCGTCTGCTTTTCCTGTCTGCTTTCCTTGGAATATTCATGATGTGCTTAAAAAATCAAGCAAAAAAATTATGGAGTTATTTTGATCTGCTAATTTGATGAAATTTTTTAAATCTTTAAAATGTCTTTTTTAATTGATTTTTAATTGAATTTTTAAATTAACTCAACATTTTCCGGTTAAATTTTTCCGGCAGTTTTTCACTATAATATGTATCTTTAATTCTGAAAAAATTTAAAATGATTGAAAACTTTCCTTTTTATCTCTCACTGATTCTAGCCATTGTCTTTATTATCATGATTGCTAATAAGATTAGGGTTGCTTATCCTGTTCTGCTGGTTATAGCGGGACTTTTAATCAGTTTTATTCCCAATGTTCCCATCATCAGAATAGATCCGGAGCTTATTTTTATTATCTTTCTTCCTCCGTTGCTTTATGAAGCGGCATGGGCAATTTCCTGGAAGGAACTCTGGAAATGGCGTAGAATTATAGGAAGTTTTGCCTTCGTTGTTGTGTTTCTTACGGCAACTACAGTAGCCTTTGTTGCCAATCATTTTATTCCGGGATTTTCTCTTGCTTTAGGATTTCTTTTGGGGGGAATTGTTTCGCCGCCCGATGCAGTAAGCGCAGGAGCGATTCTTAAATTTGTAAAAGTTCAGAAAAGGCTGTCTTCTATTCTGGAAGGAGAAAGTCTGCTGAATGACGCATCCTCCTTAATTATTTTCCGTTTTGCGATGATTGCCGTTGCAACCGGACAGTTTATCTGGCAGGATGCAGTTTTCAGCTTTTCATGGATGCTGATTGGCGGAATCGGAATCGGGTTAATCATTGGATGGCTTTTCATGAAAGGGCATAAACTTCTTCCTACAGATGCCAATATGGATACCATTCTCACCATTGTTGCGCCCTATTTAATGTATATCGCCGCAGAAGAAGCGCACAGTTCAGGAGTTTTGGCCGTCGTAAGCGGCGGATTGCTGCTTTCCAATAACCGTCATAATTTTCTCAGTACTTCATCACGTTTGCGCGGACTGAATGTCTGGGAAAGTCTGTCTTTTGTACTTAATGGTTTGGTTTTTATCCTCATTGGTCTGGATCTTCCGGAAATTACTTCAGGTTTGGGAGAAGTAAGTATTTACGCTGCGGTAGGATACGGATTGCTTGTAACTGCGGTTTTGATCGTGGTAAGAATTCTGTCGGCTTACGGAGCGGTAGTGGTCACTTTAATTGCAAGAAACTTCATCACGGTTGCCGATAACCGAAGTCCGGGATTTAAAGCTCCGATTCTCTTGGGTTGGACAGGAATGAGGGGAGTAGTGTCTTTAGCTGCTGCGCTTTCAATTCCAGTAAAACTGTATCATAACGGACCGGATTTTCCTCAGCGAAACTTAATTTTATTCATCACTTTTATTGTAATTTTAACGACACTTTTAGTTCAGGGACTTACACTTCCTTACCTTATCAGAAAGATGGAAATTCCTTCATATAACGATCATCTTCCTGAAGATGAGGCTGAAGAATTAATCCGTCGTGAAATGGCAAAAATGACTTTAGAGCATCTTAGACAAAATCATGGTGAACTGTTGCAAAAAAGTATGTTTTTACAACAGATACATGAAAAGTGGAAAGGTAAAGTCGAAAAAGAATCTGATATCAAACTATCTTCCGAAATTAAAGGTGCTTATCTGGATATTCTGAATACGCAAAGAGCGTGGCTGATTGAGCAAAACTATGACAAAAAACAGCATTTTGACGAAGATCTTATCCGCAGACATCTTGTAAAGATCGATCTGGAGGAAGAAAGACTTTCACTGATTCATTAGAAAGGTTAATACTTTCTGAAGATATTCATCTTCTTTTATCACTTTTTCATACGACTGTCGTGCATAAACAGGCGAAAGTTCATAATTCTCAGGTTTGGAGTTAATATCTTCATTCTCAATATACTGATTAAGATGACGAGTATATTGTTTAATCAGTTTATTAATGGTTTTTCTCTTAATTTTACAGATTGTATTATTCTTTATTTTCTGTAAAGAGTTAAGAATGAAAGATTTGTCTCCGTGAAAATTGATTACATTTTTTACATACGAAAGGTTATGATTATCCTGTAATACAGAATGGTTCTCTTCAAAAATCATAATGGTAAAAGCTTAAGTTTACAATAGTTAATAACACGTTAAAATGATAACTGGAAATTAATTGACGGGTATTGTAAATGATTTTCTCATCATCCGTATGATGTAGTCTGTAAGAAAAGAGTACTGAATAATCATAATAATTACTTTAAGTGAATTGGTGAAAAATTATGTTTGGCTGTTAATCTTATACTTCAAATATCCAACCAATTTTTATAATCTGATTAAATGTATTGAAAATTTGTAATAAGATATTCGACAGATGTAATATTTAACAGAGTTTATTATTGACTGTTATCATTTAAAAACATTTGAATAAAAATGTAGCTTCGTGCTTAATTAGGTATTTATACACAATTAAATTCATAGCAATAAAGACTTAAAAGCTTCGGATATTACGATTAATAAAGGATAACTGAATTATTGTTGCTGATTTCTTGTATTATCTGTTAAAATAATATTTTTTAAATCTTAAATTTTCTTAAATAAAATATTTATATTTGTTATAATTCCATTGGAGGTGAAATTGCTTTTAATGAATGATATTTTTTTAGTAACAGTTTTTACCCAAATAGAATAACGATTTAGCTTAATGATTACGGACAGTACATTCTAAAGGATAATGTTAAGAAAGGCATGAGTGGAATTCCGCATAAAGGATTTTGTACTTTTTTATATTTCTGATTTTCAATGATATTAAGCCGGAAAAATTGTAAATCATCAACACCAAATCATCGTTAAACACCCAAGATGTTAATTGCTTAATTCCTAAGCGGTTATATAATTTTTTATTTTATTATTTTTTTGTTAATATTTAATTTATTTTATGAATATTAAATTTTTTTAAGATTATTTAATAAAAATATTTTATACATAATAAATTTTTGTAGGAAATTAATTTATTTTTTTTTAAAATAATACTATATTTGTTTTAACATTAAACAGCTAACAAAATTAAGGATGGATATTAACTTTTCAACAGCGACTTTTAAGGATTTCGAAAATATTCCGGGCTTCGATATGATGGAGCGTGCAGACATTTACTATGACTTTCTGGAATACATGAAATCAAACGGGCGTCATCACTACAGATTGCAGAATAATACAGGTTGCAGTTCTGTAATGAATGTAGGAACTCACAACGTAACCAGAGAGTTTGTAAGCTTCGTTACAAGTGATTACTTAGGGTTTACACAACACCCTAAAGTAAAGCAGGCGGCTATAGAAGGAGTGGAAAAATACGGAACCGGTACGGCTGCAACACCGCTTATCGGAGGGTATTACTCTTACCACAACGATTTGGAGGCTAAAATTGCTTCCTTTTTTGGACGTTCTCAGGACGAAGCCGTAATTTTTACAACAGGATACACGACAAACAGTGCAACTTTACAAATCCTGTTGCAGAAAGAAGACATTGCGATTGTAGATATGGCAGTTCATGCAAGTGTATACGAAGGATGTATTCTTACCAACAGAAAAACATTTCCGCATAATAATCTGGAGGCTCTGGAA
Organism: Chryseobacterium sp. ZHDP1; assembly: GCF_018603435.1. GTDB lineage: Bacteria > Bacteroidota > Bacteroidia > Flavobacteriales > Weeksellaceae > Chryseobacterium > Chryseobacterium indicum. Next base: position 398,490 of record NZ_CP075682.1, read on the forward strand.
CAGATTTTAAAAACATCGGAAAAACAATTTCGTACAAAGCTTGTGGTAATAGACGGTGTATATTCTCAGGATGGAGACACTGCACCTATTGAAGAAATTTATAACTTAGTAAAAAAATATAACGCTTACCTTATGGTTGATGATGTTCACGGGGTAGGTATTTTAGGAAAAACAGGAAGAGGTACGATTGAAGATACCGGTCTGCTGGATAAAATAGATATTATAACAGGAACTTTCAGTAAAACATTTGGTAATCTCGGAGGGTATGTTATTGCCAACAAAAGTCTTACGAATTTCATAAGATTCCAGTCCAGACAGCAGATATTTTCGGCTACAACGCCTCCTTCCACAGCTACAGGAATTGTAAAAGCCATAGAGCTTATTGATGAAGAGCCCCACTGGAGAGAAAAACTATGGGAAAATATCAATTACTTCAAAAAAGGACTTAATGATTTGGGATTGGATACAGGGACAACCTGTTCCGCGGTTGTTCCCGTAAAAATAGGAGATCCGCACATTACAGGCGATGTAGGAAGAATGCTTCTTGAACACGGAGTGTATACAAATCCTATTATTTACCCTGCTGTAGCCAGAAAAGATGCCCGTATCAGGATGAGTGTAACGGCAACACATGATAAAGAACATCTTGATAAAACCCTCAATGCCTTTGAGGATATCAATAAAAAGTTGCATATTGCAAAAAAATAGATAACAAATGCCAAGAAAAGTTGTACAAGGTCCTATAAGGGACAAAGAAAAAACAAAGCAAAAATTGCTTGCTGCTGTTGGTAAAATTCTGAGAACCAAAGGGTATTCAGGTTTGAAGGTGAGTAAAATAGCAGCAGTGGCAGGATTTGATAAAAAATTGATTTACGAATATTTCGGAAGTACCGAAAAACTTATTGATGAATATATCAGATCTCAGGATTACTGGAGCAAAATGAACCAGGATAATATTCATGTGGATTTTTCTGATGGAGGAAAAGAACTTTCTAAAGTTGCCATCCTTAATCAGTTTGAGCATATCAAGAAAAATAAGGAACTTCAGAAAATTATTCTTTGGGGATTATCTGAAAGTAAGCCGATCCTGAAAAAAGTAGCAGATGAAAGAGAAGAAATGGGAGAAATGCTTTTCACGAACATCGTAGATCCGCATTTTAAGGATAAAGCGGTAAGATATCGTGCCATCGCAGCACTTCTGGTTTCCGGAGCCTATTATCTTAATCTTTACACGGCACACAATGCAAGTGTATTCTGCGGAATAGACTTAAAAAGTGACGAAGGCAGAAAAGAAATCGAAAAAGCAATCACGGAGATCATCGATTTTGCTTACGAGGAAAGATAAATATGAGAAAAATTTACTGTTGTCCTAAAATGGGTATTTTATAAACAATTTAAAAGATTTTCATTTTTAAATTAGAACAATATTTCTTATTTTTGGCCAATGGAAAATTTTATCGTATCTGCACGAAAATATCGCCCGCAGCAGTTTGATACTGTTGTTGGGCAGTCTCATATTACGGATACTTTAGAACACGCTATTGAAGAAAATCAATTGGCTCAGGCATTACTGTTCTGTGGTCCGAGAGGAGTAGGGAAAACAACCTGTGCCAGAATTCTGGCAAGGAAGATCAATGAAAAGGACGGATCAGTTTCGGAGGACGGTTTTGCCTATAACATTTATGAGCTGGATGCCGCATCGAACAACTCTGTGGATGATATCAGAGAATTGATCGATCAGGTACGTTTTGCGCCTCAGGTTGGTAAATACAAAGTGTATATTATCGATGAGGTTCATATGCTGTCTTCTGCAGCCTTCAACGCTTTCCTTAAAACACTTGAGGAACCGCCTGCTCATGCTATTTTCATCTTAGCAACTACCGAAAAGCATAAAATTATTCCTACGATCTTATCCCGCTGTCAGATCTATGATTTTAAAAGAATCGTAATTGAAGACATTCAGGGACATCTTAGAAATATCGCTCAGAAAGAGAATATTCAATATGAAGATGATGCGTTGTATCTTATTGCCCAGAAAGCAGACGGAGCTTTAAGAGATGCACTTTCCATCTTCGACAGGCTCTCTACTTTTTCCCAGAAGAATATTACTTTGGCAAAAGCTGCAGAAGTTTTAAATATTCTGGACTACGATCAGTACTTAAAAATTGTAGATTTAGCCAAACAAAATAAAATTCCCGAAGTTCTTTCCGCATTTAACGAAATTGTGAAAAAAGGATTTGATCCTCATATTTTCATTGCAGGTTTGGGAAGTCATTTCAGAGACCTGATGATGGCTCAAAATGCTTCAACCATTGATCTGATAGAAGTAGGAGAACAGACCAAAATAAAGTTTGTAGAACAGGCTCAGAAATGGAATCCGCAACAGCTTATTGATGCTATTGAAATTTGCAATCATGCAGACATCAATTATAAGAATTCTAAAAATCCAAGACTTACAGTAGAAATTGCATTAATGCAATTGGCTTCTTTGACGGCTAATTCAGACGTTGCTAAAAAAAAAAGTTTATAATTCTGGCTCCGTTTCTCAGTGAGAAGCAGGAAGTCAAAATGCCCGTAAAACCTACGGAAACTCAGGAACAGAAACCTAAACAGGAGCAGTCTTCTGAAAATCCGGAAGTTCCCGTTGCCGCGGAGATCAAAAAAACCTCAAAACCTTTATCCAGACCCGGAATTTCTTCAGGGTTCAGCATCAGTTCTTTTTTAAACAAAGAAGAAACAACTGTTGTAGAAGAAAAAGTTGTAACCAAAACAGAACAGCTTCCCCAAAATCATTTTACCGAAACAGATCTTCAGGCAGAATGGAATTTACAGCTCAAGCAGCTCCAGAAAAAAGATGCCATTATTTTCAATGCCATTAAATCTTTCAAAATGATAAAATCCGGAGAAAATGAAATTACCGTTTTATTTCCTTCCGATTCTGCAAAAGCTGAGTTTGATAAAGTAAGCCGTGAATTTTTTAATCATTTTAAAACGAAAGTTCATAACCATTCTATTCAGGTTGTCTATAAAAGAGATGCCGAAAACCTGAAAGTAGAAGTGATGACTCCAAGAAAAAAATTCGAGAAATTTGTTAAACTAAATCCACTTTTGAAGGATCTGGATGATCTGATGAAATTTGATTTAACATAATTATATTTCTGATTGTCCGTAATTTGTCAGAATAAAAACATCTGCAATCTCAGTTAAGTTTTAACGCCTCTGCGAACCTTAAAAACAGTTTGTTTATAAAAAATCTTTGCGTGCTTAGCGTTAAAATCAAGCATTATGATTGATAACGGATAATCAATATTATATTTCAATGCCTGCTTTCTGCAAAATAATGCTCAATAAAAGTATCGTAATGTTTATCTGAAAAAAAATATGGTACTTAAAACTCTTTTTTAAATAAAATTTATATATTTGTCAGGCAATTGAAAAACAGGACATCAGTTTTTCAGTTAAAATATAAACCGAAAATCTAGAAATAGATAGTTTATTTTGGAAAAATTAATAAAGTCATATCAATCTGTATTTGCTCCTGCTGAATTCTTTAGCGGGCAGTTTGGCTTTTCTTTTCCGTATTTTAGAAATTTCAGAACGTATTATCGATTTTATTATTGGTACTGCTAGTATAAATTTCTTTCAAAAAAATCTACAGGATTATAGATTTCTTCTTATTTCCTGATTCCTTAAACAAAATTTAACGGCTTTTTTTAGAAAGAATTATAAAGTAATTTTATGATACTTTTTTGTGTTTGAATATGAACAATAATGATAATAGTAAAATTAAAAATATGAATTTAAAAGACTTAAAAAACGAGTGGATTAATGAATTCCAGCAGCCAATGATGATTGCAGGACCGTGCAGTGCGGAAAGTGAAGCACAGATGCTGGAAATTGCAAAAAGAATCAGGGAAACCAATGCCAATGTTCCTGTTTTCCGTGCAGGAATCTGGAAGCCGCGTACAAAACCGAACGGATTTGAAGGAGTAGGAGTAATTGGTCTTAACTGGCTGAAAAAAGTGAAGGAAGAATACGGTTTCAAAACAGCGACAGAAGTTGCCAATGCACACCACGTTTTTGCTGCTTTGGAAGCAGATGTAGACATTCTTTGGATCGGGGCGCGTTCTACGGTAAATCCTTTTACCGTTCAGGAAATTGCACAGGCATTGAGAGGAACAGACAAAACCGTGTTGGTAAAAAACCCTGTAAATCCGGATCTTGCTTTGTGGATCGGAGCTTTGGAAAGACTTTTAGGTCAGGGAATCACCAATTTAGGAGTTATTCACAGAGGATTTTCTACGTACCAGAAAACAAAATACAGAAACAATCCGAACTGGCAGATTGCTCTGGATTTTAAAAGTCAGTTCCCCAATATTCCGATGCTGATCGATCCTTCACACATCTGCGGAAACAGAACAGGTTTGGCAGATATTACGCAGGAAGCTTTAAACGTAGGTTACCAGGGAGCCATTATAGAAACACACAGCAATCCGGATGAAGCTTGGAGTGATGCAGCTCAGCAGATTACACCGGAAGTTCTTGCAGAACTAATCGGAAACTTAAAGGTGAGAAATTCAGGATTGGCAGGATTTGAAGGAGAAATGGGAAGACACAGAACGTTAATTTCTGATATAGATTTTCAACTGATTGAAATGCTTGCGCAGAGAATGAAAATTTCTGAAAAGATCGGAAAGCTTAAAAAAGAAAACGATATCGCGATTTTCCAGCCGGAACGTTGGAAAGAAATTACGGAATACGCTACTCAGAAGGCTGTTGAGACCGGAATGACGAAAGAATTCATAGAAAAAGTATTCAAAGCGATCCACGAAGAGTCTATCGAGGTTCAGAACAGTATTATGATTAACAGGTAATTTGGTTTTAGAGTCAGAGAGTTTTAGAGTGGGAGAGTATTAGAGTTGGAGAGTATTAGAGTTGGAGAGTGAAAAAGTAATTGGATGACTTTTATAAAAGCTCTCCGGCTCTAAAACTTTAAAACACTCAAACTAAATTTCCTATATTTGCAGCATCTTACAGTATGAAAGGAAAAATCATTAAATCTACAGGAAGCTGGTATCAGGTTTTGGAAATGGAAACCGGGAAAATCTTCGAAGCAAGAATTCGCGGAAAATTTAAATTGATTAAAACAAGACTTACCAATCCGCTTGCTGTTGGAGATTTTGTAGAATTTCAACTGGAACAAGATGATATCGCATGGATTACAAAGATCGAGCCCCGGAGGAACTATCTCATCCGAAAATCTGTAAACCTTTCAAAAGAAGCACACATTATCGCTTCAAATATCGATCTTGCCTGCTTTATTTTCACTTTAAAACATCCTGAAACTTCCCTTGGATTTCTAGACCGTTTTCTGGCGTGTTGCGAAGCCTACAATATTACTCCGCTGATTTTATTCAATAAAATTGATGTTCTGCATGAAGAAGAAATCGAAATTGTAAAGGATATTGAGTTTCTTTACAATGAAATCAGCTACGATGCTCTGGAAATTTCTTCCTATTCAAAATTAAATCTGGAAAAGCTGCAGGAATTGCTGAAAGACAAAACGTCAGTTTTTTTCGGACATTCAGGCTGTGGAAAGTCTACTCTGGTGAATGCTTTGCAACCGGGACTTAACCTGAAAACTTCTGAAATTTCCGATACGCATTTAAAAGGAAAACATACGACCACCTTTGCGCAGATGCATTTCTGGGATTTTGGCGGAAACGTAATTGATACTCCCGGAGTTCGTGAATTTGCCATGATCGACATCGAAAAAGAAGAGGTTCAGCATTATTTTCCTGAAATTTTCAAAAAAAGAGAAGAATGCAAATACCACAACTGTCTTCATATCAACGAACCGAAATGTGCGGTAATCGATGGGCTGAAAACCGGAGAAATTCAGCATTCAAGATATTCTACCTATATTAAATTAATGGAAGAGGCGGAAGAAGCTTCTCAAAAATAATTTCTATTTTCCGGAAATTTCTCCATTATTAAAGTAACTTGTCTAAACTTTTTTACCGCAAAGATTTTAACACTTAAGTTGTTTAAGCTTACTATTTAAATGGAAAGAAAGGGCACATAAGTTAAAAAAATCAAAGATTTTTTCTCTTTGCAGACTTTTGAAATACTTTAAATAAATCCAGTAAAGTCCTTTGTCTCTTTTGCAGTTAAATTTAAAACTAGTTTAAACAAACTTAGTTTTAAAATGGTTGTCCGTGGCTTATCATCATTAAAAAAAATTTAGATTCTTTGAACTTCGTTTGAATCCCTTCAGGCTGTGTCAGAATGACAAAGCAGCCGTGTCATCTTTGCTGAACCTTTGCGAACCTATACGTAAAATTAAGCATTATGATTAATGAAGGATGAGCAGGAGTTTTAATAATGAATTTCAATTTCTCGTATGCAAAAATTTTTTACTCACAGAATAAGTTTCCAACTATTTTAACCCTGCATTAAATTCCAAATTCTGGATGAACAAAGTTTAATATTTGGAATTTAAAATTTAAATAAACGTTTAATTCTTTTAGAAACCGGAAGTTAGGCTTAGTTTTTGGGGAATCACGGGCAATAAAAAACCCAGCCGAAGCTGGGTAAAAACTAATAACCATGAAAACTCAAATTAAACATGAGAATCATAATAGAATCAACAATTACTGTGCCAAAGTTTCGTTCATAAAACCTTAACAAATGTTATTTTTATGTTAAAAATATTTTAAAATTAAAATCAAAAGAATTTTTTGTATTTTTGCGCCATTAAAAAAATATACATTTATGTCTAACATTACATTCACTATGATTAAGCCAGATGCAGTTGCAGACGGACATATCGGTGCTATATTAGGAAAGATCGCAGAAGGTGGTTTCAAAATTAAAGCAATGAAATTGACTCAACTTACTGTTGCAGATGCAAAAAAATTCTATGAAGTTCACGCTGAAAGACCATTCTACGGAGAATTGGTAGATTTCATGAGCTCTGGACCAATTGTAGCTGCTGTTCTTGAGAAAGATAATGCTGTAGAAGATTTCAGAACATTAATCGGTTCTACTAATCCTGCTGAAGCTGCAGAAGGAACAATCAGAAAAATGTTTGCAAGAAGCATCGGAGAAAACGCTGTTCACGGTTCTGACTCTGACGAAAACGCTCTTATCGAAGCAAAATTCCATTTTTCAGGAAGAGAAATTTTCTAAGAAAAATCATTTCAAAATAAAAAATCCGGAGAAACTTTCTTCGGATTTTGTTTTTTACAGATTACTTTCAATTGCGCCAACTTTTTCACGGTATAATTCGAGCGGTTTATCAAGAAGAACTGCAATAACAGTTAGATTTCTATCCAGTTTTTCTTTGGGTACGTCAATATAAATAATTCCCGGAACCTCACTCCAGTAAAGTTTATTGAATATTTCATGGCTTAATAAAGTTCCTTCACCCACAATACGGATTCGTGCTATTTCGTTTTTAATGCCTTTTAAAGCAATCGGTCCGGTCGGAATTCCTTCAACAAAAAGATAAAGGGTTTGTCTGTCTTTGGAAAGTACGGAATTTCCTGAAAAATGACCTTCTGGAAGCCCTTTTTCGGTTTCATAAAGTGCTTCTGCGTGTTTGCTGATCCAATTTAGAATTTCGGGATTGGTTTTGCCGATTTTGGGAAGTTTCATTTCCATTCCGTCCTCTGTTAAACCTGAATTTTTGAAGATGTTGTTTCCCGAATGAAGCTGTTCTGCAATTTCATAGACTGCCGTTTTTGTGTTTTTATTTTCTAAAGATTCAGGAAGAGATAAATTGGGCTTATCATTTTGTACTCTGATCATAGGTTCGTCAATCGATATTTCAACAACGGTGACGTCCTGATCAAATTTTACATGGGAAAAATTGAAAGTGAAATCTCCATTACCGTTACTTTTAATATCAATCTTCGCTTTATCGTCCCCAAGAATTCTGGCAGAAATAGTATTGGTCATTAAACCATATATTTTTACAAAGTCTTTGGCTTCTTCAAGATAGAGAAATATTTTTTTCCGGTCTTTAGAAAATGCAGATTTTCCTTTATAATTGTCGAATGGCAAACCTCGTGTTGTTCCGTAAATGGCTTCGGAATTTTTTGTTGTCCATCTTGCCAAGTTCTTTAGAATTTCAACCTGCTGTTCCGGAATGGTTCCGTCTTCTTTCGGACTAATATCCAACAGTAGATTTCCACCCATATTAATCACATCCGCCAAAGTTCTTACAATCATATTCGGAGTTTTATAATGATTGTCGAAAGGCTGAAATCCCCATGAATCATTCATGGTGTAGCAAAGTTCCCAGTAATTGCTTTGAGGTTTTACCACAGGAATTCCCTGTTCCGGAGTTTCGTAGTCACCATGATTTTTCAGTCTGGAATTAACGATAATGTCCGGATTGAATTTTTTCAGATTTTCCAGAGTTTTCGGAGCGCGCCATTCTTCTGATGAGTGTTCCCAATCTCCGTCGAACCACAGAAGATCAGGTTTAAACTGTGAAGAAAGTTCATTTAATTGATTCTGATAATAGGTGACAAAATTTTCCCAGCGTTTCGGATCATTTTTAATTTCGTAACGCTTTTTTGTCCGGGTATTGATGTCGTAATAAGGATGGCTCCAGTCGGGAAGGGAATAGTAAAGCCCGGTTTTCAGGCCTGAATTTTTTAATGCAGAGATAAATGGAGAAAGTACGTCTTTTTTGGCTAAGGAATTTTTAGAAATAGTAGTCGATTTTTCAGCTTTTGAATCCCAAAGCGCAACACCATCATGATGTTTTGTGGTAATCACGGCATATTTTGCTCCGGAATTTTTAATCAGTTTTACCCATTCATCGGGTTTGTATTTTGCAGCTGAAAAACCATTGAGCTGTTTCATGTAATTTTCATGGCTGATGTAATTATTGAAAAAAGCCCATGATTCCGGAATTCCATTCACAGAGTAAATTCCCCAGTGAATAAAAATTCCGAGTTTGGCATCCTGAAACCATTCCATTTTTTGATTTTCCTGTGGCTGATTCTGTGCAGGGTATTTTCCTGAAGATAAAACCAGACCTAAAGACAATATGCCGATTAATTTCCCTTTCACGTTTTTTCTTTTTATGATCTAAAAATACTTAAAAAGAACTTTATAGAGCTCCAGTATTTATTATTGAATGATTTAAACCTTCCTGTTCTTCGGGGTTAAGTAAAAATACCGAGATTAAAATTCCGTGTTTTTACGGATGTTTTTATCCTCATTTATTGCCATCTTTACATCAGCATTAGAGAAGGAAAATTTAAGCATTAAACTCTTCAAAACTAATAACCATTAAAGGCTCAGATTTTCATTAAGAAGAAAGGCAACTCAACGGAGTTGCCTTTTTGTTTGTATTGAAATGAAATTAAATTTTCAGTAATTCGATGGTTCTTTCCGGATTTTCTGCTGAGAAAACTGCGTTTCCTGCAACCAGAACATCGGCTCCGGCTTCGAAAAGTTTAGAGGCGTTGTCGATATTTACACCACCGTCAATTTCAATTAATGCTGTCGAATTGTTGCTTAAGATCAGGTCTTTTGTTTCAGCAATCTTCTTGTACGTATTTTCGATGAATTTCTGTCCACCGAATCCCGGATTTACACTCATCAGCAAAACAAGATCTACGTCTGCAATAATATCTTCCAGCATAAGAACCGGAGTGGAAGGATTTAAAACAACACCGGCTTTTGCACCCAGACTCTGAATATGATGAATCGTTCTGTGAAGGTGAGTACACGCTTCGTAATGCACCGATACGAGATCTGCTCCGTGATTGATGAATTCTTCTACATATTTTTCAGGCTCTACAATCATCAGATGCACATCTACAAATTTTTTAGCGTGCTGCTGAACGGTTTTCATTACCGGAAATCCGAACGAAATATTCGGAACAAATCTTCCGTCCATTACGTCTACGTGAAACCAGTCTGCCTGAGAATTATTCAGCATTTCAATGTCTCTTTGCAGATTCCCGAAGTCTGCGGATAATAGGGATGGAGCAATAAGCTTCGTTTTCATTTTTACTTTTTACTTTTAACTTGTCTCTTTTTACTTCTGTTAATGATACTTCAGTTTCATTTCCGGCTGAATTCTCAGAAGTGTTTCGTAGATGAGTTGGATCACATTTCCTACGTCTTCTTTGGAAACCATTTCCACTGTGGTATGCATATAACGCAAAGGTAAAGAAATTAATGCACTCGGAACGCCGCCGTTAGAATGCGCGAAAGCATCGGTGTCTGTTCCCGTCGCGCGGCTCGCTGCTGCTCTCTGGAAAGGAATTTTCTTTGTTTTTGCGGTGTCGATAATCAGTTCTCTGATGGTGTGATGAATGCTTGGTGCGAAGAAAACCACCGGTCCGTCTCCGCATTTCTGGTCACCTTCTTTTTTCTTTTCGATCATCGGAGTGGTGGTATCATGCGTAACATCTGTAACGATGGCAATGTTGGGTTTAATGGTATCTGCAATCATATCCGCTCCATACAAACCTACTTCTTCCTGAACGGAATTGGTAATGTATAATCCGAACGGAATTGTTTTTTTATTTTCCTTTAAAAGTCTTGCCACTTCAGCAATCATAAAACCACCGATTCTGTTGTCTAAAGCTCTGCAAACGAAATAGCGGTCATTCATTTCGAAGAATTCATCGGGATAGGTAATCATGCATCCTACATAAATTCCCATTTCTTCCACTTCCTTTTTGGACGTTGCCCCGCAATCGATGAAGATATTTTCAATTTTTGGAGTCGGTTCGTTCTGGTTGGCTCTGGTGTGGATTGCAGGCCATCCGAAAACGCCTTTTACAATTCCGTTTTCACCGTGAATATGAACCACTTTGGACGGAGCGATTGTCTGATCAGAACCTCCGTTTCGGATCACGTAGATCAATCCGTCGTCTGTAATATAATTTACATACCAAGAAATTTCATCTGCATGCGCTTCAATCACTACTTTAAATTCTGCTTCAGGATTAATGATTCCGTAGCAGGTTCCGTAATGATCCACTTCAATTTTGTCTACATAAGGTTTAATGTAGTCCATCCATACTTTCTGTCCCTCATGTTCGTATCCTGTTGGAGATGAAGTGTTTAAATATTTCTCTAAAAATTTTAAAGATTTCTTTTCAAATTTCATAAAAAGGAATGATTTTTGCGTTCAATTTTTGTTCTAATACGCGTAAAAATAATGAATTTTAGTAAGATTATTTGTCTTTTTCTCTTCTTTTTTGGAGTCAGTATTTCGGCTCAGAAGGATTCCATCATTGCGAAACCTTTAAGTCAGTACCCTGCAGAACTTTTGAAAACAGACGAATTCGGCAATAAATATTTCTATGACGAAAGGCAGAAAGCTAGGATCTATGAAATCAACGGGGAAACCGTGGTGGTAATGGATGAGCTGGTTTTGCTGAATAAGCCGAAATTCAATAATCAGCTGGATCGGAACTATTATTACTTCTTAAATAAAAAGCTTTACAGAGTATATCCGTTATTTTTAACTGCTTTACAGCAATACAGAGATATTCAGGGGGAAATGACGAATATGGACAGTAAGGCAAAACGAAAATACATAAGAGACCGACAGAACATTCTTGCCGATCAGTATGAAAAACAGCTCAGAGATCTTACGACAACAGAAGGACAGGTTTTTGCCAAACTGATGAACAGAGCAACCGGAAAAAATGTCTATGAAATCATTAAAGAACTAAGAGGAGGATGGAGCGCATTCTGGTGGAATGTAAAAGGAAAAATGGCAGATATTGATCTTAAAGATCCTTATGATCCGCACAAAAACAGAACCGACGAATATCTGGAATCCCTGCTTCAATCTAATTGGAATTCAGGTTATCTTCAGCCTTATTCCGGAGCGAGCAGCTTTAAAGTCTACAAATAATATCAATCATAAAAAATTCCTGTAACGATCTTACAGGAATTTTTCTTTTAATTTATCAAAAACAATTTTGTCGATGGGCAACGGAAACGGATTGTCCGGTCTGTCGATCTCAATCCATTCTGTTTTTTCAATGCAGGGATCAAGAATCAGGAAATCGCCTTCGTCAATAATGTTTACAATATAATATATAGTAAGAAGCTGTTCATTTTCTCTGAAACGCGAAACCAGAAAATCTTCCTGCGTATAAAAATGTTCCACAACTTCTATTTTTACATTCAGCTCTTCATCGAATTCTCGATGCAGACAATCTATTAATCCTTCTCCAAACTCCAGTCCGCCACCCGGAAATTTCATTAAAGGTTCACCTGCGTATTCTTCAAATAAAGTAAGGACTTTTTTATCTTTTACCGCACAGGCGTAAACTCTAATGTTGATCTTATCTATCATATATAATAATTTGTTAAAGCTAATTTAGGGAAAATTTGTCGGACGCCCGAAGACATGATCTGGAAGTTTACGACTGATTTTAATTTTTTTTAACCTTAGATTTACATACTCAAAACTATTAGGAAGCAAATTTTTCCAGTCTTTTGTCGAATGAGATATTTAGATTCCTCTGGAATGACAAACTTTTAGAATGAAATTAAAAAAACTTCAATATATAATAAGGTATACATTCAAAACTTTAAAGACTATAAAACATCAAGTAATAAAACCTCCATCTTCCAGCCTCAAGCTTCCATCTCCCATCTCCCTTCCTTACAACTTCACCGCATTAATCATCTCTCTTTTTCCCGGAGGTCCCTGTTTTTTCTCAACATTAAAGTTCAGTTCCTGAAGAATTCTTCTTACACTTCCTTTCGAAGAGTAGGTTGTTAATAATCCGTTAACAGCCATTTTATCCGAAACCATTTCAAAAAGGGGCTTTTCCCAGAGATCGGGCTGTACTCTTGCGCCGAAACAGTCGTAATATACCAGATTTATTGCGGGTAAATCGATATTCTTCAGATCAAAAAAATCACATTCTATCTTTTTTAAGTTGAAACCATTAATGATTTCTTCTGACTTTTCCCATTCTGCCAGATGAATTTTTTGATAAATATTTTTGAATTCGGGGTTATCGAAAAGCTCAAAATAGGCTAAATCGTTAATTTCCGATTCATTTATGGGGTATTTCTCAAGGGTAAAATAGTTGATGATATGATTTTTGTCAGTTTTTAAATATTCATTAATTGTTACCAAAACATTCAAACCTGTTCCAAAACCGAGTTCTAAAATATTAATTTCGTAATCATTTATCAAATTTAATCCGTTTTTGATAAACACGTGTTCGGCTTCCTGTAATGCACCATGGTGTGAATGATAGTTTTCATTTAAATCATTGATAAACAATGTTTTGCTGCCGTCGTTTGTGGTCTTAATTTCTCTTTTCAAGCTATTTTTTTACAAATTTACTCTAAAATTTTTATATTTAGAAAATTATGTTAAATTTGTAGAACCTCATAAAAAATTTTAGAAATGATAATTCAAAAAACTGAAAACTCCCGAATTTCTACATTCGACCCAAACAATTTTTCATTCGGAAATACTTTTATCGATCATATGATCATCTGTGAGTACGAAAACGGAAAATGGGGTGATGTAAAATTGGTTCCTTATGGTCCTTTAGCGTTTACACCGGCTATGATGGGTGTAAATTACGGACAGGCTTGTTTTGAAGGTATGAAAGCCTACAAAGACAAAGACGGACAGGTTTTCCTTTTCAGGCCCGAAAAGAATTTTGAACGTATCAATAAATCGGCAAAACGTCTTGCCATGCCGGAAATAACGGAAGAAATGTTTTTGGACGGACTTAAAGCATTGGTAGATATCGACAGAGAATGGATTCCTTCCGGAGAAGGGATGTCTTTGTACATCAGACCATTAATTTTCGCTACAGAAGAAGCATTGAAGGCGAGAGTTGCCAATAAATATATGTTCGCCATCGTTGCAACTCCTGCAAAGATGTATTATACAGAACCTGTTTCTGTAAAAATTTCAGACCATTATTCAAGAGCGGCAAGCGGTGGAGTAGGTTCTGCTAAAGCTGCCGGAAACTATGCGGCTTCTTTCTACCCGACTCAGTTGGCAATTGAAGAAGGATATGAGCAGATTATCTGGACTGATGACGCTACTCACGAATATTTCGAAGAAAGCGGAACGATGAACGTTTTCGTAAGAATCAATGATACGATTTATACACCTCCGACTTCTGAAAAAATCCTTGACGGAGTTACGAGAGACAGCTTCATCCAATTGGCTAAAAAGAGAGGAATTGAAGTAAAAGTAGAACCTATTAAAGTTCTGGACGTTATAGAAGCTCAGAAAAACGGAACTTTGAAAGAAGTTTGGGGAGTAGGAACAGCAGTGGTTACTACCGTTTTCCAGGCTTTAGGTTACAAAGGAGAAAAGCTTGAATTGCCAAGATTATCAGACGAAGAAAGCTTCGCCGTTACTTTGAAAAACGATCTTGTTAATCTACAGACGAACCTTTCAGATGATCCTTTCGGATGGAGAGTTTTAGTGGATCACGTATTGGAAACAGTTTAATTTTTTAAATGTTAGATATTGAAAAGCCGGAAATTTTTTCCGGCTTTTTGTTTTAAATTTTTATCAGTTAAGTAGTTTGAAGTGAAGATCGTTGCTCCTTTAGGAGCAGAATCTGTGTAGAAGTAAGAATAAGTCTATCAATCCATAGGATTGATATCTATAATTCTCAATTAATTATTTTCTAAAAGATAGCGTTCCTACGGAACGCCGAACGTAAGCCTAAATATGATTTCTACACAGATAAAACTCCACAGAGTTTTTTATTCCGAATGTATTATTTATCGCTGTTTTTAAAATTCATATATTATTCTTTGCTTAGATCCTTTCAGGATGCCAAGCTGCATGATGATTATCATCTCTCGCAGATTTTGCAAATTTAGCAGATGATTAAGCAGAAAAATGAGCACAATCTGTTAAATTATTTACAGTATGTTTGTCATGCTGAAAGCATCTAAGCAAAGTTTACAATGTATTGTTGAAAGCCTTGGATGACAAAAATGCTGTCAATGGATTTGAGAAAGGATAAACAATTCTACGTTGAAAAAAATCCGCGTAATCTGCTAAATTATTTACAGTATGTTTGTCATGCTGAAAGCATCTAAGGAAAGATCTCAATGTATCGTTGAAATCCTCTCAAGAGGACAAAAATGCTGTCAATGGATTTGAGAAAGAATAAACAATTTTACATTGAAAAAATCTGCTTAATCTGCAAAATCTGCGGGAGATTATTCAAAAGATTCTTCATTCCATATTGCTTCGCAAAATTTCAATCAGAATGACATGGGATTGTTAAAGATTTTGGGAGATAAAAAGAATTGTTGACAATTATTCATTGTTTTGTTTTTCGTTTAGTATTCGCGGTGTCACTCTGAGCCTGTCGAAGAGCTTTTTTTCGAGCCATTTATTTATAGATTTTTGTTCTTTAAAAGTCCTGTGTTTAGATCCTTTCAGGATGACAAGCTGCATGATGATTATTATCTCTCGCAGATTTTGCAAATTTAGCAGATGATTAAGCAGAAAAATCCGCGTAATCTGTTAAATTATTTACAGCATGTTTGTCATGCTGAAAGCATCTAAACAAAGTTTACAATGTATTGTTGAAATCATTTTCAGGATGACAAAAATGCTGTCAATGGATTTGAGAAAGAATAAACAATTTTACATTGAAAAAAAATCTGCATAATCTGCGAGAGATAAAGCAAAAGATTCTTCATTCTATAATGCTTCGCAAAATTTCAATCAGAATGACATGGGATTGTTAAAGATTTTGGGAGATAAAAGAATTGTTAACAATTATTCATTGTTTTGTCTTTCGTTTAGTATTCGTAGTGTCACTCTGAGCCTGTCGAAGAGCTTTTTTCGAGCCATTTATTTATAGATTTTTGTTTTTAAAAGTCCTGTGTTTAGATCCTTTCAGGATGACAAGCTGTATGATTATTATCTCTCGCAGATTTTGCAAATTTCGCAGATGATTAAGTAGAAAAATCAGCACAATCTGTTAAATTATTTACAGTATGTTTGTCATGCTGAAAGCATCTAAAGAAAGTTTTCAATGTATGGTTGAAATCCTTTTCAGGATGACAAAAGTGCTGTCAATGGATTGAGAAAGTATAAACAATTCTACGTTGAAAAAAATCAGCACAATCTGGTAAATTATTTACAGTATGTTTGTCATGCTGAAAGCATCTAAGGAAAGATCTCAATGTATCGTTGAAATCCTCTCAAGAGGACAAAAATGCTTTAATTACATGGAGAAAAGAATAAACAATTTTACATTGAAAAAATCTGCGTAATCTGCAAAATCTGCGGGAGATTATTCAAAAGATTCTTCATTCCATATTGCTTTGCAAAATTTCAATCAGAATGACATGACTCGTTAAAGATTTGAATAAAATAACAAGCTGTACTTGTTTCGGGTATTGTAAGAAACGTCTGCAATCCTAGCCGGGATTGGAGCAATTGTCTGAGCTCATTTTTTTAGTTTACGGCGCGGCGAAGCCGCGCCGTAAACTAAAAAATAGCGAGTGCGGAAAGCGCGATAAAGCTCCTGAAAAATAAAAAAACTTTCAAAAGCAGTGGAAATTTACATCATAATCCTTCGACTGTTTCACACTCAGGAAGACAGGGGAATTGTCACAACTTTTAATTCAATAAGTTCCTGAAGTTTTGTAATTGATTCCCGAAATGTGTATTTTCGCAAAAGTTTATGAAAAAAATACTCTTCATATCGATACTGGGTGTACTGAGCTGCAGCAAAAATGCGCAGACTCATCCTCCCGTTGGCGGCGTTCTCAGCAAGAACGATCTGGATGTTTCCAAAAACAGGATGAAAAACCTGAATACACAGGAAAGATACCATATTCAGGAATGGATTGGCAATCAGCCGGTAAAGTTTTATCCTACACAGCTTAATTACTGGACGAATACGGAAGGTTTTGACCAAAGGCAGAGAAGGCAGGACAATACGCTGATTTCTTATTCTTACGATCTGTACGACTTTGATCAGACGAAAATCTACGATCAGCCAATCACAAGAAGAGATGCCAAATTCGGTCATTTTGATGAACTGAAGGCGGTAGAAGATGCTTTGCGTTTAATACACGACGGTGAGGAAGTTACGCTTCTGGTTCCGTCTGCACTGGCGTATGGAACGTACGGAGATGAGAAGAAAATAGATAACGACATCCCATTAATCATAAAATTAAAAGCATTATAATCCATGAAATTGTTTAACAAGAATATAATTCTGGCGGCGGCAAGTGTTTCGCTGATGAGTTGTACACCAATTTATAAAAAAATGAACGTAGACAAAGAAACTTACGAAGGTCTTAATGACGGACTTTATGCGAATCTTCAGACGACAAAAGGTAATTTGATCGTAAAATTCGAGGATAAAAAAGCACCGGTAACTGTGGCTAATTTTATTGGTCTTGCAGAAGGAAAAATCGATAACAAAGCGAAAGCGAAAGGCGTTCCTTATTATGACGGAACGATTTTCCACAGAGTGATTAAAGATTTCATGATTCAGGGGGGAGATCCTCAGGGAACAGGAATGGGAGATCCGGGATATAAATTCGAGGACGAAAGAAACGATCTTAAGCATACCGGAAAAGGAGTGCTTTCTATGGCAAATTCGGGACCGAATACCAATGGTTCCCAGTTCTTCATCACGGAAGTGGCTACACCTTGGTTAGACGGAAGACACACGATTTTCGGGAAAGTGGTGAAAGGTGAGGATGTAATCGATGCGATTGCAAATGTAGAAAAAGGAGCGCAGGATAAACCTAAAACTGACATCGTTTTGGAAAAAGTTTCTGTTTTCAGCAAAGGAGACGAGTACAAGAACTACGATGCAGCAAAAACCTTCACGGAAGGAAAAGCTAAAATTGCAGAAAACAACAAAGCGTTTTTAGCAAAAGAAGAGGCTGAAAAAGCTAAAAAAGAAGCTGAATTTAAAGCCAATCAGGAGAAAATGGTTGAATATCTGAAAGCAGGAATGCAGAAAACAGAATCCGGTCTTTACTATAAAATTACGAAAACAACAGAAGGAAAAGCTCCGAAAGCAGGGGACAACGTTTCTGTACACTATGCAGGAAAACTGGTAGACGGATCGGAATTCGATTCTTCTTTCAAGAGAAATGAGCCGATTGAAATTCCTATCGGGATGGGAAGAGTAATCAAAGGTTGGGACGAAGGAATCCTTTTGTTAAAAGAAGGTGAAACGGCTACTTTACTGATTCCGCCGGCAATGGGCTACGGAGAAAGAGGAGCAGGAGGAGTGATTCCGCCAAACGCATGGTTGATCTTCGATGTTGAGCTTGTAAAAGTAAAATAATCTGAATCTTACAATATTCTGAAAGCCGTCCGAAAGGATGGCTTTTTTCGTTGCCGTTTGTTTGTAACGATTCGTCGGACTTCTGCGACAGATTTAAGGAAAGAAGAAGTAATCGTCTTCTTTAAAAATCGTAACAACTGTCTATTTAAAATTATGAAAACCAAATCATTCCTGTTTCTGTTCATGTTCCTGTCGTTGATATCTTTTGCTCAAACGAAGGCAAATCCGGAAGATGCAGCCATTAAACAATCGTTGTCGTATTTTGTGAATACGATTAAAACAAAGAAAATCGATCAGTCGGTGAATTGTATTTATCCCAAATTTTTCATGGTGATTCCGAAAGATCAGATGACGCAGATTCTGAACATTACCTACAACAATCCTTTTATGAAGATTGAAATTCAGGATTTTAAGTTTGGGAATATTGCAAAGCCGGAACAGATTGAAAAAGAATATTTCTCCATCGTCAATTATTTACTCAAGCTGAAATGCAATGTCGGTTCCCTGAATGAAGACATGAAGAAGAAGATTCATGCGATGCTGATTCAGAAATACGGCAAAAACAATGTACAGTATGCTGCGAAGGAAAATTCTTACGTCATTAACGCCAATATGAAAGCGTGTGCCGTTTCCAAGGACAAAAAATACTGGAAGTTTGTGATCCTGGAAAATGAATACAAACCTCAGTTGGTAAAAGTGCTGCCGAAGAAGATTTTGGATAAAATTTAAACTTTTTGATTTTATTTATTGAAAACCATCCGAAAGGGTGGTTTTTTTGTTGAAAATTCAGGGAAAATACGGTTTTTCGTAAGGGATTCAAATTATATCTTTATAATTTAACAGAATATAATTATAGAAATATGTCAAAATTTAATATTTATAAAATTCCAAAAGTAAACCAAGAAGATTTAATCCAGAAATTTAATTCAGTTGGATTACATCAAATTAGCTCTAGATATATAAGAAATTTCCAATTAGATTTTTTCTTATCAAGCGATCCTGAATTAATAGATATTTGGTGGACAGAATACTATTCTGATTTTTTTGATGAAAATGAGATTCCTCAAAATAAAATATATTTTGGTTGTTTGATTATTTATAATGATGAATTATGTTATGTAGTAAGTTTAGGAAAAACACACTTTTATTTGAAAGAATTTTCAGATTTGGAATTTGGAATAAATCTAGCTGAAAGAATAATTGACATTAATAATTTGAAACTAAAAAATTCAAAATTCTACAAATCTAAAAGAAGTAAATCTATAGTCTCTTTTTCAGAAAATACAAGTTTAGATTATGATAGTGGAGAATCTTTACATTTTGTAAAAGCTAAAACAATAGATCAAAACTTATGGGGTAATACAGCTAGCTTTGGACACTCAGTACAATTAAGTATGGATATTCCAATTCAACAACTTCCAGTTTTAATAGAAAGGATTGAATCTAAACTTTCTGAAGATCCAATCGCAAATTTTCCAAAGGCAGAACCTATAAAAGATCAAAGTGAAATTGATAGGTTAGATATTTTAATTGCTGAAGGTATAAGAGACCATGATTCAAATGTCGGAAATGATGAATTTGATTTATCCGGTGTTGATTTTATTTTTACAAGTAATGCTGTTTTTGTTTTTAAATTAAAAGGAACTAATATTGAAAGTGAAAATTTTATGGAACTTTTTATGGAAGATTTAAGAGAGTTTCTAGAATTAAATAACATAGATATAGTTGATAAACTAAATCGTATTCAAGTAAAATTTATTAGAGATGAAGGGAGAAATTTAACTAAATCATTAAAATCAATCTTACAATATGTTACTGATGATAGAGAAACTTTAATTGATGGTAAATGGTATAAATTTAATCAATCCTATGTTAATTTACTAAATGAAAAAGTTGATAAAATTCACTTTAATCATTTTCCTAATTTTGATTATCCTACTAGAATTATTGAGGATACGTTTAATGATGATAGAGTTAGTGATGGATATTTGAATTTACACACATCAATGGTTACAATAGCTAGAAGGTATACTGTTGAAAATATGGATTTGTATAAAGATGAAACTTTATTTTTTGTGAAAAAGGGTGGACCGAAGGAATTAAATTATGCAATTGATCAAGCGACAAACATAATTAAACTTCTAAAGAATAATGAATCTAAAATCCAAAATAACGGAATAGATTTAAATGTTACAACAATTAATATTTGGGGATTAATTGAGAGAGTGACTAATATAAATAAGGTTTCTGACTTTCGGTCTTTAATATTTATAATGAAAATGAATGAATTATACAAAGAGACTTCAGATGCGGGTTTGTCGTTAAGCTTTAATATTAACTATATAAATCGTCCTTGAAAGTAAGTTCTCATTTCCCCAAAAAAACCTTATTTTCGGTTAAAATAAGTCCATGAAAAACTCACTCCCCAATTTCCGCTCAATCTAAAAACCATGTTAGAAAAAAACCATCTCGAACCTTGCGGAAGCAGTTCGAGCCATAGAAGTCTCGGCAGTTTTGTGAAAATCATGAATGCACTCATGGGAGAGGTGTATGCAGAACTGTATTTTCTGGAAATTCCCTCTTTCGATACCGAAAGAATTCTGTTCGTAGAAAGAAAAAAAGGAATCGAAAACTACCGCATCGTTTATAAAATTGCAGAGCGTGCGATCCGCCTTTCGGAAGGTTACGAAGAAGAAAGAATTTTAGAATATCAAAGAAAGCTGTCACCGAATTCCTATAAAATCCTGCAACAATTGTTTGAAAGCGCGCTTTACCAGACGAGATATCCTAAAGAGCGTCGTATTGTTCTCGACGGAGTACAGTATTATTTCTCCAACATTTTGAAAATGGGAAAAATCTCATCACCCGAAGAGAATTCTTTAATCGGAAAACTCATAGATATCTGCGAAAGAATAAAAAATATGATTCAGTCAGACAACAGACCGTTGGTTTTTGAGGATGATTTCAGAGGTGAAATGGAAGATTTAATCAGGGAGATAAATGGTGATTTAGAATAGTAATGAATGGTTTTCTTTCATTCTGAAGAAGAATTCCAGATAAACACAGTCTGATTTTTTATAAAAGACTCTTCGACAGGCTCAGAGTGACACCGCGAATACTAAACGAAAGACAAAACAATTAATAATTGTTTACAATTCTTTTTATCTGCCAAAATCTTTAACGGTCGCTTGTCATTCTGATTGAAATTTTGCGAAGCATTATGGAAAGAAGAATCTTTTTGAATCATCTCCCGCAGATTGTGCAGATTACGCAGATTTTTTTTCAATGTAAAATTGTTTGTACTCTCTCAATGTCTTTAGAGTATTTTTGTCATCCTGAAATAATCTCAACGATACATTAAAAACTTTGTTCAGATGCTTTCAGCATGACATACTGTAAATAAATCACCCTCCAATTGTTCTGAAAGTTATTTTATTTTTTGGTTTCTCGCAGATTGTGTAGATCTTGCGGATTTTTTCTACTTAATCATCTGCTAAATTTGCATAATCTGCGGGAGATAATAATCATCCAGCTTGTCATCATGAAAGGATCTAAATAATGACTTAAAAGAACAGAGATCAATAAATAAAGCATTCAGAATAAAAGACTCTTCGGAAGGTTCAGAGTGACACTGCGAATACCAACTGAAATCCTTCTGAATTTTACAAAACATTAAACTACCCAAAATAGCTATTCCGTAAATAAAAGGGAAATCTTACCTTAGCAGTACACTAAATTTAAAACTTTTAACTATGGCTTACGATTTTAAAATCCGTTCCGCAGTTACTTCCACAGGAAAAACAGCATATTATGCAAAGCTGACCGGTCTTACAGAACCGGAGTTTTTTGTGGCATACAAAACGAAGTATGAGGAAAGATTCGGACTTTACAATGTTTCGGTTTCTAATAATCTGGTATACAATGCCGCCGATTATGTGAACGAATTTGGTTTTTGGGCATACTTTATCGAGGCTACCGCGAAAGTGGAAAGTCAGGGCTCTTTTCTCTGTCTCAATACCTATGACAGAGCCTACTTTACGTTCGGTTTTATGCAGTTTGCAGCACACGTTCCGAACGGAGATTTTGTAAGATTTTTCAGGAAGTTGCTGGCTTTGGAAAACGCTTCAGACTATTTCCCGAGACTTCGCCTGATCGATGACAGAATCTATTATAAAAATGATACAGGAGCGACCTCACAACTCGAGAATGACAGCAGCTCCCAAAAGCTGATGGAATATCTGAATCCTACCACTAATGAAGTGGAACAGCAGGAACTTATCTGTTCGGCAAGATTTATCCATTGGGCGACCAACGACCCGAATCACAGAAGAGTACAGGTGGAACAGTCGATCAGTCTGTACAAAGAAAACATGAAAAAGTACAGCAAAAGGCTTAATCTGAACGGTTATCCTGCAAAAGTATGCTTTATGATCTGCGATATTCTGCATCAGGGAAGAGGAACGTATGACAGGATCAGTTATGCGCTGGATACCGACAGTCACGAAAAAGCATTCCAGAATCTTTGTACAATAGGAAATACCCACTATCCGACAAGAATCAACGGACTGAAAGCCCATCTGAAAAAGCTGGAACAGGCAGGATTGTTCAACAAAAAATATAAAGCTGACACGAATGAGGTTGTGTAGAAATTAGCTTAAAGAAATATAAAAACAGACGGTAAAAATGAATGTACCGTCTGTTTTTTTAGTGAATAAGAATCTTATGGATTGTTGGGAATTGTCACTATTTCAGGATCGATCCACAGTTAACACCCACGGTTTCCATTTTCTTTCTGATCCCCATTTTTTCTGCTTTTTTCGCAAGTTCTTCCTTTTCTTTTTTGTCTTTCATCGTATTCAGCTTGTCAAGCATTTTAAGCTCGTCAGTAGTTAATTTTGCACCAAGATCTTTAGTAAGACAGTCTGCAAATTTCTCAGCCTTTTCTTTGGGAGTTCCTTCTTTTACCATGCTTTCAGAAATGTCTTTATACATTGCTTTTAAGATGGATTCCTTGGAATTCGTAGTCTGTACTTTTGTTTTGGCTTTAGATTGTGCCATTACGATCTGGCTGCTGCATACAAGGATCATGCAGAATGCAAAAATGAGTTTCTTCATGTTTATTATTTTAGGGGCTAAAAGTAGGATAATTTTTTGAGAGTTGAGACACCGAATAAAATTTATTTTAAAGTGCTTCAATGGATGAAAAATATTTAACAATTATTCATTGTATAAGTATTGCAGTTAGTATTGGAGATGTCACTCTGAGCCTGCCGAAGAGTCTCTTTTTCCTAAGGTTTTGTTCATCGCTGAACAATCGTTATAATTTGGTCAGATCTTTTCAGGATGACAAGCTACATGAATGATTATTATCTCCCGCAGATTTTGCAAATTTAGCAGATGATTAAGTTAAAAATCTGCGCAATCAGCGAGAAACCAAACAATAAAATAACTTTTAGAACAATTGGAGGGTGATTTATTTACAGTATGTCATGCTGAAAGCATCTCAACAAAGTTTTTAATGTATTGTTGAAATTCTTTCAGGATGACAATGTAGCGTTAAAGGTTTTGTTAAAAACAATCTTTCATTGTTTAAATAATACAGTTAGTATTCGCGTTGTCACTCTGAGCTTGTCGAAGAGCTCGTTTCTGAATGTTTTATTTATTGATCTCTGTTATTTTAAATCATTTTCAGGATGACAAAGTGATGTAAAGGCATTTTAGAAAGTACAAACAATTTTAAATTGAAAAAAATCTGCATAATCTGCACAATCTGCGGGAGATCCTTTTAGAAAGATTCTTCTTTCCATAATGCTTCGCAAAATTTCAATCAGAATGACATAATTGTGTTAATGATGTTACCAAAGAAAATAACGAAGCAATTTTTCATTGTTTTAAATATCGCATTAAACATTCGCGGTGTCACTCTGAGCTTGTCGAAGAGTCTCTTTTTCGTAGGATTTGTTCATCGCTGAATAATTTTTATAATTTGGTTAGATCCTTACAGGATGACAAAAAGCTGTAAAGACATTTTAGAAAGTACAAACAATTTTACATTGAAAAAATCTGCGTAATCTGCATAATCTGCGAGAAACCAAAAAAAATAACTTTTAGAACAATTGGAGGATGATTTGTTTACAGTATGTTATGCTGAAAGCATCTAAACAAAGTTTTTAATGTATCGTTGAAATTCTTTCAGGATGACAATGTAGCGTTAAAGGTTTTACTAAAAACAATTTTTCATTGTTTAAATAACACAGTTAGTATTCGCGTTGTCACTCTGAGCCTGTCGAAGAGCTCGTTTCTGAATGTTTTATTTATTGATCTCTGTTATTTTAAATCATTGTTTAGATCCTTACAGGATGACAAAAAGCTGTAAAGACATTTTAGAAAGTACAAACAATTTTAAATTGAAAAAAATCTGCGTAATCTTCACAATCTGCGAGAAACCAAAAATAAAATAACTTTTAGAACAATTGGAGGATGATTTGTTTACAGTATGTCATGCTGAAAGAATCTGAACAAAGTTTTTAATGTATTGTTGAAATTCTTTCAGGATGACAATGTAGCGTTAAAGGTTTTACTAAAAACAATCTTTCATTGTTTAAAAAACACAGTTAGCATTCGCGGTGTCACTCTGAGCCTGTCGAAGAGTCTCTTCTTCAAAATTTGAAACAAAAAAACCGCCCTTTAAAGAGCGGTTGTGTATGATATTTTACCAGTTCTTATCAATCATATAAATAATTTGCGTCAGAGTACTCGCACCGAGCAGAAGTTCCCTTCGGTTTACTTTTTCAAAAGTATCTTCTTCTGTGTGATGAATGTCGAAATACCGCTGAGAATCGGGAACCAGTTCCGCTGTCGGAATTCCTAAATCGTGAAGCGGATAAAGATCTGTCCCGGAATAGGTATTTTTAAAATCATAAACTCCGTAAGGTAAAAACAGGTCTGCCCAACTCTGGATCTGCTTTCTTTTTTCGTTATCCATATCAAGGGAAATTCCTCTCGGGGTAAATCCTCCGGCATCCGTTTCTATGGCAAAAAGATGCTTTTCATTGTTTTCTTTCACGGTTTTACCGTACATAACGCCACCTTTTACGCCGTTTTCTTCATTGGCAAAACAAACCACACGGATGGTGTGATTATTCTGAATGCCTAAATTTTTAAAAGTCCTCAGAACTTCAATGCTCTGCACAATTCCGGAACCGTCGTCATGGGCGCCTTCACCCACGTCCCACGAATCCAGATGTCCGCCGACAACGATTACGCTTTTATCTTTCTTTCCGGTAATTTCTCCGATCACGGAGTGGGAGAGTTTTTCGCCTTTCATTCCGCAGTTGGAGTTGAGTTTGGCGGTAATTTTCTGTGATTTTAAAAGTTCTGCCAGTTCATCTGCTGTCGTGCTTCCGACCGCAACAGCAGGAATTTTTTTATCATCCTGATAACGCATGGAACCTGTATGCGGAACATCATCAAAAGCAGAGGAAAGAGAACGGATGATCGCAAATTTTCCACCTTTTTTAGCTGTTAATGATGCAGCGGTAGATCTGTATTTTGCGGCATCACCATATCCTCTGAAAGTTTCTATATACGTCTGGCTGAAAGGATAATTGAAGAACACAATTTTATCCTTCACCTGCTCCGGCGAAAGTTTATCATATTCTTCCATGGATCTTACCATGATAATTTCTCCTGAAATATCTTTTCCGCCTGTTCCTTCAGAATTTCCCAGAGAAAGCATTTTTAAGCTTTTCCATTTTCCGTTGGAGGTTTTAATGTGTAAAGATTCTTTTCCGCGAACCCACACCGGAACCATTACTTCCTGTAGCCAGACTTTGTCGGCTCCTGCATCACGAAGTTTTTGTTCTGCCCATGTTACGGCCTTTTCGTAGGATGCTGAACCGCTGAGACGATGACCGATATTTTTGGTTAATTCTCTCAGCTCGTTGTATGCTTTTCCTTTGTTTAATATTTCCGTAGAAATTTTTGCAAACTGTATGGAGTCTTCTTTTGCCTGACCAAAAACCGCCAAGCCCAGAAGCGTTAAAGTTGTTCCTAATATCTTTTTCATTTACCAGTTTTTATCAATCATAAAAATCATTTGCGTCATTGCCACCGCACCGAGAAGAAGCTCTCTTTTGTTCACTTTATCAAAGGTATCCTGTTCGGAATGATGATAATCGAAATATCTTTGGGTGTCTACCACAAGCTCAGCCAAAGGAATATCCATTTTCTTTAAAGGAGAAATATCCTGAATGGCTTCTGTCTGGTCAAAATCGTAAACGCCGTAAGGAAGGAAATAATTTTTCCATTCGAAAATCTGTTTTCTTCTCTGCGGAGACATATCCAGAGAAAATCCTCTCGGAGAATAGCCTCCTGCATCAGTTCCCAGTGCAAAAATGTGCTTTTCATCTTTCTTCTTCACGTACGCTGCATACATTTCGCGCCCCTGTCCGCCATTTTCACTGTTTGCATAGAAAACAACGCGTATCGTATGATTATTTTCAAGACCTAAAGCTTTGAATGTTCTTAAAACTTCAATACACTGTGCAACTCCGGTTCCGTCATCAATTGCTCCTTCTCCGAAATCCCATGAGTCGAGCTGCGCACCCAAAACAATTACCTTAGAATCTTTTTTACCCTGAATTTCAGCAATAATATTCGGATTCGTGGTGTCGCCTTTGGATTGGGCAGTCATATTCAGTTTAGCGGTAACTTTCTGGCTTTTTAATAATTTTTCCAGTTCATCGGCAGATTTTACTCCGATGGATAAAGCGGGAATTCTTATTTTATCATCCGGTTCGTAATACACCATTTTTGCGTGTGGCGTATCGTCTGAAGCCGTGGTTAATGATCTTATAATTAATGCTTTCGCTCCGGTTTTAGCAATGACGGAAGCAGAAATAAGTTTGGATTTTGCTGTGATTAAATAAGAATCGCTGGTATTGATGATCTTAGGATCCATCGGAAGATTCACAAAAACGATTTTATCTTTGAGCTGTCCGACAGACATGGCGTTAAGCTCTGAGGTAGAATTGATGAGTACAATTTCACCGGTAAGATCTTTTCCGCCCGTTCCTTCAGAATTTCCGAAAGAAAGCATTCTGATGTTCTTCCAGTCTCCGTTAGCGGTTTTTATCTGTAAAGATTCTTTTCCTCTGATCCAGACCGGAGCTTTGGCTTCCATTTTCCAGATCATATCGATCCCGATTTCTTTAAGCTTTTTTTCTGCCCAGTCTACGGCTCTCATGTAACCCGGCGTTGCGCTGAAACGCGGTCCGATTCCTTTGGTAAGCTGTCCCAGATTTTCATACGCCGTTCCGTTGGTCATGATTTCGTCGGAAATCTTTTTAAATTCATCATTATAATTGAATTTTTCGCCGACAGCAGTTTTCTTAACCGGTCTTTTAAGAGGTTTTTTTTGAGAAAATAAAAATCCACCCAAAAAGAGTGGAATGATAATGAATATTTTTTTCATTTTTTATTTACCTTTTCTTTTCCGCAGATAAAAGTAGGGAAAAAATAGTAATTTTTAAGGTTTCATATCGTACATTAATAGTGCGGTAACCAATTTAGGTTCAATAAAAGTGCATTTCGGAGGCATGCTGAGTTTCAGGTCTGAAATTTTAATCATATCATTGAAACTTACAGGGTAGATCCCGAATCCTGCTTTTCCTTCTCCGTTGTCTACTTTTTCTTTAAGCTGGTTGATTCCTTCAATGCTTGATGTTCCTTTTACGTAAGAAATTTTCTCCGAGCTGTCCGGATCTTCAATTTTTAAAATATCTTTAAAGATGTATTTGTCTAAAAGATGATGATCCAGATTATCCAGAGACATTTCCTGAGAACGGAGGTCGTGCTTTACGTGAAGCGAATAAAATTTACCGTCCATATACATCGAAATGTGGAATTTCTGTGAAGGAAAATATGCCGTTTCTCCTTTTTCGTGGATCAGGAAATATTTTTCCAGCTCCTTTAAAAATTCTTCGTTCGAAAGACCGTTAAGATCGGTTAAGATTCTGTTGTAATCGTGGATTTTAATCGACTGGTTGGAAACGATAAAGCTGTACACGAAATTGTAATGTTCCGTCCCGTTATGTCTTTTGTTTTTTTCTTTCTGATGTTTGGCGTTCAGCGCAGTAGAACCGATTCTGTGGTGTCCGTCTGCTATGTAAAAAGAATCGATCTGATCGATCACTTCCTTAAACTGCTGCAGTTTTAAACGGTTATCGATTCTCCAGATTTTATGACGGATTCCTTTGGTATCCACATGATTGAAGATCGGAACGTTTTTCTCCTCATGGTTCATCAGCAGTTCGATCTTCGAATTCGCCGGATAGGTAAGGAGTACAGGTTCTGCCTGAAGATTTACTTTTTCAAGATAATGAGCCAGTTTTTCCTTTTTCTGGGGAATGGTGCTTTCGTGTCTCTTTATTTTTCCGTTCCAGAAATCTTCGATGCTCGCTAAACCGAGAAGCCCTCTGAAAACCTGTTTGTTGGGATAAATCTGTTCATAAAGATAGTAGGCAGAATTGTCCTGAACGAGTTTTTTCTCTTCCATCAATTCTTCAAAAGTCGACCGGATTTTCCTTAAATTCCTGTCGATATCTTTGGATTTACTTACAACATAAGGCTTTATCATGTTAATGTAAGTGTCTTCCACCTGAGCTTTTTCCGCGATCTCTTCCTGCGTAAAATTGTCCAGAGGATGAGTAGGGAAGGTGCTCTCATAGTCTTTATGAGGTCTTATTCCACGAAAAGGTTTAAAAATAGGCATATTTTAGTTTATAGTTTCTTTAATCTTAATAATCTGTTCTGCAAGCTCAAGCCCGATTTTTTCCTGTGCATCCACAGTATTTCCGCCTACATGCGGAGAAAGGGAAAGCGAAGGATTCATCAGCAAAAGCACTTCCGGAGTGGGTTCTTTTTCAAAAACATCCAGTGCAGCTCCGGCAACTTTTCCGGATTCGATGAAGTCTATCAGGGAAACTTCATTCATCACACCTCCTCTTGCAGTATTTACAATGTAGACTCCGTCTTTCATTTTTTCAAATTGTGGCGTGTCTATGATATATTCGTTTGTTTTCGGCGTATTGAGACTGATGAAGTCTGTATCTTTTAAGAATTCATCCATATCATTGGTGGAAGTAATTTCGAAATTAACAGATTGTCCGTCGAAAAATTCCAGCGAAAGGACTTTTGTTTTAGGTTTTCTGGTAAGCACTTTTACTTTCATTCCCAGAGAGATTCCCATTTTTACAACTTCCTGCCCGATACTTCCAAAGCCGATAACTCCCAATGTTTTTCCTGAAAGTTCATATGCTTTCGAGAAGGATTTTTTCATGGCGTTGAAGTGGGTTTCTCCTTCCAAAGGCATTAACCTGTTGGATTCATGGAGAAATCTTGCTAAAGAAAAGAAATGTGCAAACACCAATTCTGCAACCGATTTTGAGGATGCAGTCGGCGTATTGATGATGTAGATTCCTTTATCAATAGCGTATTCCACGTCGATATTATCCATCCCGATTCCGCCTCTTCCGATAATTTTAAGACTAGGACAGGCATCAATGAGATCCTGTCTTACTTTGGTAGCGCTTCTTACCAAAAGAACATCCACGTTATTCTCGTTGATGAAATTAATGACGTGATCCTGTGCAACTCTGTTGTCCAGAACTTCTATTCCGGCATTTTTAAGTGCCTGTTCTCCTGCTTTCGAAATTCCGTCGTTGGCTAAAACTTTCATGGTTTTATTTTGACTTAAATATTTAATGGTTCAAAATTTAAACAGTCTCGCAAATTAAGAAAATTTAAAATAACATTAAATATTTGTTAAGTGTTTGAAATTTAATAATTTATATTATTTTATGGATTTCATAACATCTACTAAAACCTGTACGCTTTCAATCGGTAAAGCATTGTACAAACTTGCTCTGTAACCTCCCAGACTTCTGTGTCCGTTCAGTCCGCTGATTCCCGCAGCTTTCCATGCCGCATCAAATTCTTCTTTTTTGCTTTCGTCTGTAATTTTGAAAGATACATTCATTAAAGAACGGTCTTCTTTTACGCAGAATGTTTCAAATAAAGGATTGCTGTCGATCTCATCGTATAACAATTTAGCTTTTGCTTCGTTTCTGGCTTCTGCTGCGGCAATTCCACCATTGTTTTCCAGATGCTGTAACGTTAACAGAGAAGCATAAACAGGGAAAACCGGCGGTGTGTTGTACATGGATTCTTTAGAAATATGCTGAGCATAATCCAGAATAGAGAACATATTTTCTCTTCCTGTTTTTCCTAAAATTTCTTTTTTAATGACCACCAAAGTTACTCCTGCAGGTCCCATATTTTTCTGAGCTCCGGCATAGATCAAATCAAATTTTGAAAAATCTAATTGTCTTGAGAAAATATCAGAACTCATGTCGCAAACCATTAAAGTATCTACTTCAGGGAAAGACTTCATCTGAGTTCCGTAGATCGTATTATTGGAAGTGCAGTGGAAATAATCATATTCTGAACCTACGGTGTAATCTTTCGGAATGAAAGAGTAGTTTTCTTCTTTTGAAGAGCCTACAACGTCTACTGTTCCTACTTTTTTAGCTTCTTTAATAGCTCCTGCCGCCCATGTTCCGGTATCCAGATAAGCTGCTTTTCCGCCTACTTTCATCAGGTTGTAAGGAACCATGGCAAACTGCAGACTTGCACCGCCTCCTAAATATAAAACTTCGTAATCATCTCCTAAATTCATCAATCTTTTTACGATAGCGCGTGCTTCATCCATTACCGCTACAAAATCTTTGCTTCTGTGTGAAATTTCAAGAAGAGAAAGTCCGATTCCGTTGAAATCTAAAATTGCCTGTGCAGATTTTTCGAAAACTTCCTGTGGTAAAATACATGGTCCTGCGCTAAAGTTGTGCTTTTTGCTCATATTATTATTTTTTGGGATTTCCTGTAAAAATTTCTTCTTACAGATTCATTTATAGTTTCTTATTGGGTTCTTTTGAATTTTTGTATATAAAAAACCGCCTCATGATTGATGAGACGGCAGTTTTTTATTCTCCGTGTAAGAATGCTTTCTTATTAAGCAGTGCTTCTTCAGATTCTACATGATCTTCATCCGGAACACAGCAGTCTACCGGACAAACGGCTGCACACTGTGGCTCCTCATGGAATCCTTTACATTCCGTACATTTATCTGTTACAATGAAATAAACATCATCACTTACAGGTTCCTGCGGTGCATCTGCATCCACTGTAAGACCTGATGGTAATGTTACGGTACCTTTTAACTCTGTACCTTCTGAAGCTTTCCAGTCTACTGCTCCTTCATAAATTGCATTGTTTGGACATTCCGGTTCACAGGCTCCGCAGTTAATGCATTCATCAGTTATTTTAATAGCCATCGCTAATTTTTTTTAAATTTGCACAAAATTACAAAATATTCCCCAATTTTAAAGCAATTATGAATACCGAAAATCAAGTTTTAGGACTTACGAGACTAAGCCAATATATAAAAGACTTTTTAAATAAAAATCAGGAGGATTATAATGACAACGATTCTGACTTTGAATTGTTGTTAAAACGATCTGAAATTGAAAATCCGTGGTTTACCATTGAAAACCAGAAGTTTGCTTTGAAACAGTGGACGGATCTTCTTACGGAAGGAAATATTGCCGACTGGCTGAAAGAATATCAGATTTCAAAGACCACGAAAAGAGTAGGGCTTATTCTTGCCGGAAATATTCCTCTGGTCGGTTTTCACGATGTAATTTCTGTGGTGCTGAGCAATCATATTCCGGTGATCAAGCTTTCTTCAAAAGATAAATACATGATTCCGTTTTTATTAAAGAAATGGAATGAATTTTCGGAAGGAAATGTATCGTTTGAATTTGTAGAAAGACTGGAAAATTTTGATGCGGTAATTGCAACGGGAAGCAACAATACGGCAAGATATCTTGAGTATTATTTTAAAAACCACCTGAATATCATCAGAAAAAACAGAACTTCCATTGCTGTTTTAAAAGGGGATGAAACGGAAGAGGAGCTTAAACTTCTGGCGGAAGATATTTTCCGTTATTTCGGTTTGGGATGTAGAAATGTAACCCGGCTTTTTATTCCTCAGGATTTTGTTCTCGACAGATTATTTGAAAGTTTTCTGGATTTTCAGGAGATCATCAATCATAATAAATATGCCAATAATTACGATTACAACAGGGCGGTTTATCTTTTAAATCAGGATAAATTCTGGGATAATAATTTTGTAATGCTGAAGGAAGATGAAAAATTATTCAGTCCGCTTTCTGTTATCAATTTCAGCAGATATTCTTCTTTGGATGAGGTGAAAAGTTTTATTTTGGAAAACGAAGAAAACATTCAGTGTGTGGTGGCGAAAGAGGAGCTTGGTTTGGATTCCATTAAATTGGGAGAAGCCCAAAATCCGGGGTTGAATACGTATGCGGATAATGTAGATACGATGAAATTTTTATCCGTAATATAATTCTTTGTATCTTGCTGTCAGCAAATCATTTTATTATGAAAAAAATACTTCTGATTGTTGCGGCTTTGGCTTTTCAGGCGGGTTTTTCGCAGGAAAGCAAAATTAAAGTTGTTGAAAGCAAGAAAATAGAACTTAGTTCGGAATTGAGTAAAGATAAAATCGACTTTTATCATCCGTATTTTCTGAAATTTGTGGATGCATTAAAAAGATCGGATAAAGAAGCCGTCAATACTCTGATTTCAGATAAAGTGAAAAGTATTGTTTCAGATAATGTCATTCAGAAATTATCGGGAGGAATCAGCTTTGAACGTACATTTGAAGTGTATAAATCCGGCTACCAGAAACTATTGGATAACGAAACTTATCCGACAATTCAGTATAAATATAAAGATGATACGCTTTCTCCTCCAAGAGATCTGGTTACTGTGGTTTTCGAAAATGACGGTAAAATCTTAGGAGTAATGCCGGATTACAGTAGGTAATTTATAAGTGATAAGCAATACGGAATCGTGTATTCCGTTTATTGTTTATTGAAACAGTTTAAGCATAATGAAAAAAATACTTTTAGTTCTTTCCGTTTTGTCGGCGCCGTTTTTTCTTTCACAAAAGACGAAAAATGTGAAACCGGAAACAAAAAAGAACACGAACACAAATGTGACTCCCGATGTAAAACCCTCTTTAAGCCTTAGCAAAGAGGAAATTGAACTCTACAACGGAAAATTTCTGAAATTTATCGCAGCCCTGAAAATTGCTGACCGCAAAGCCATGGATGAACTTTTATCTGAAAAAGCTAAAAAGATGGTAACAGATGTTGTTTACCAGAAGCTTGCCGCAGATATTAAAACTGATAAAACTTTTCAGATTATCAAAGCCAGTTATAAACCCTTAATTGACGGAAGCAGCCTGCCAATGATTCAGTATAAATATTCTGATGATAAAGCCGTTGAACCGAAAGAGGTGATTACGGCAGTTTTTGAAACAGACGGAAAGATTATGGGAATTAAACCGTATAAGATTGTGAAGTAATTCAGGGATTTTTTTGATAAAACACGATGATAATTAAAATGTTAGGTATTCTCCTGATCAGTCAGTTTTGTTATTCTCAAAATATAATTCAGACTGATATTCAAGGGAAAAAACTGAATGATTTTATTCAGTTTGAAAATAAGTTAGGAAGCAAAGTTGTTAAGACAGATGAAGAGTACATTTCTTTCGAGCCCGTTCTTCAGCCTGTTATTTTTGAAAGGAAAGAAAAGGAAATCCCAAATCTTCGGGTATTTTATAAAGCCTATAAAACCGATTCTGTTATCGCGGAAATTCTTTATGAATGGGATGTTTACAATTTTGATAAAGGCGAAAATGTGAAGAAACCTGTGAGCTTTAATAAAGCCATGATAAAGAAATATGAAGAGCTTATGAAGGAAATTTCTGAAAAATATGGCAAAAGTACACAGAAAGGCGATTTAAAGAAACTGGAATTAATTAATTCTGACGACGGACTTGAAAGAAGCGATGAATGGAATGTTAATAGTGCTCTAAACATCAATTCCGATATCATTTTATCTGAATATTATGAAAAAAACGGAATGGTTACCACTTCTCCCACTCGTAAGATTAGAGTGTATGTAAAAAATGAGCGAAAAGAAGATGATGGAAATGCGTTAGCAAAAGAGAAGATAAGTTTATATACTATTGAATTTCTAAAATTTATTGAAAAGCTTAAAACTTCTGATTTTGCCGGAGCAAAAGATTTGCTTTCAGAAAAAATTGCCAGTTCCACAACGGATGATATGCTTAAAAAGTTAGCTGAAAATATTCATTTAGATAAACAGATTGATGTTTTTATGACGGGATTTCAGTTGGTAAATGACGGAAGCCAATATCCGATGGTTCAGTTTAAATATAAAGAAGAAGTTTCTTCACCCAAAGAAATGATCACCGTTCTTTTTGAGGATAGCGGAAAAATTATAGGAATAAAGCCTATGAAAAGATTAGAATAACATATTAAAAAATAAAAACTATGATGACAGATGTTTTAGTGGCGCATGCCAAAGAAGTGGAAAAGGCAGAATTTTATAAAAAAACGTATTTGCACGTTGCTTTGGCGATTCTTGCTTTTATTGGAGTGGAAACCGTATTGTTAAAAACCGTTCCGCCGGAAGTTATCGGATTAATGTTTCAGGGAAAATTTACCTGGTTATTAATTATCGGAGTATTTTGGCTGGCTTCTGTATTAGCGAATAAATGGTCTCTTTCGCAAAGCAGATCGGTTCAGTATATGGGACTGGGATTTTATATTTTGCTTGAAGCATTAATTTTTATGCCGATGATCTACATTGCAGTAGTGAATGTTGGAGGATCGATCATTTATCAGGCAGCAATGTTAACCATCGCGATGTTTGCAGGGATCTCTTTTGTAGCATTTACTTCAAAAAGAGATTTTTCTTTCCTTAGAAATATTATTGTAATCGGAGGATTTATTTCTCTGGGATTAATTGTTGGCGGAATGATTTTCGGATTCAACCTAGGTCTTTGGTTTTCGGTAGGAATGGTAATTCTGGCTTCTGCAACGATTTTGTACCAGACAAGCAAACTGAAATATTCTTACACGACAGATCAGTATGTTGGAGCTTCTTTACAGCTTTTTGCATCCATTATGCTTTTGTTCTGGTATATTTTGAGAATTTTAATGAGCAGAAGAAGCTAATTCAATAAGAGAAATTTTATAAACCCAAAAAATCCTGATGTCTTTTCATCGGGATTTTATTTTTGGTTTGATCTAAACACAAATGACACAATTTTTAAAAGGTATTCGTGTCTAAATTAAAACACAGATGGCACTAATTTGAGCACTAATGACACAGTTTTTAAAAATATTTGTGCTTATTCGTGCTTATTCGTGAAAGAATATTTGTGAAATTCGTGTTTGAACTAAAACACAAATGGCACTAATTTGAGCACTAATGACACAGTTTTAAAAACATTCTTGTTTATTCGTGAAAGAATATTTGTGAATTTCGTGTTTAAATAAAAAACGCAAATGGCACTAATTTTATCGCAAATGACACAATTTTTAAAAATATTAGTGCTTATTCGTGAAAGAATATTTGTGAAATTCGTGTTTAAAAAAAACTATCTGTCAATCGATCCTAAAACCTTCTGAGCAAAAGAATTTAAAGCATCTTTCTCGCTCATTCCGTTTTGTACGTTGGCGTGAACTTCCAGAGCTCCACAGATATTCGTAATTAATTCTCCTGCAACGTTCATATCTTCTTCGGTAGTTCCTCTGAATTCTGTAAAGCTTTCTAAAACTTCTAACGTTTTTTCAAGATTTTCAGGAGTCTGGTTCTGATAAAACTGTCTGATGATCGGTAACTTCATGATTACAATTCGTTGAATAAATTAATTAAACTTTCTGCCTGATTAGACTGTACCTGATTCACCAACTCACCATTTCTGAAGATTGCAAAAGTCGGAAGATTATCCACTGTTGCCAATTTTCTGCTTTCCGGTAATTTTTCTGCATCTACATAAAGAAAAGGAATATTTTCGTTCTCTGATGCCAGTTTTTTGAATTTTGGCTTCATGATTCTGCAGTTTCCGCACCATGTTGCACCATATTGTACTACAACCTTTTCATTTTCGCTTACAATATTCTGAAGCGTATCTTCTGTTAATTCTGTATACATAATTTTAATTTGACAATTTATTAATTGAAAATGTTTAAAATAGAAAATGAGATAATTCTTAAATAATCAATGTGATCAATTTTCAAATTATCTCATTCTCAAATTAGCACATTATCTTAGTTTTTCGCTAAATACTCTGCCGTAGAAGTTCTGTCTGCTTTCATTGCTTCTTTTCCTTCTTCCCAGTTTGCAGGGCAAACTTCACCGTGCTTCTGTACGTGCGTATAAGCATCGATTAATCTTAAATATTCTTTTACGTTTCTGCCAAGAGGCATATCGTTTACAGACTCGTGGAAAATTTTTCCGGTCTCGTCGATAAGGTAAGTTGCTCTGTAAGTAACATTAGAACCTGTGAAAACTTCTTCACCTTCGTCATTGTATTCGAAATCCTGATCTACAATTCCTAGAATATTCGCCAACTGTCTGTGAGTATCAGCTAAAAGCGGGTAAGTAACGCCTTCAATACCACCATTGTCTTTTGAAACATTTAACCATGCGAAGTGTACTTCGTTGGTATCGCAAGAAGCACCGATTACTTTAGTGTTTCTTTTTTCAAATTCTGGTAAAGCTTCCTGAAAAGCATGAAGTTCAGTCGGGCAAACAAAAGTAAAATCTTTCGGGTACCAGAATAAAAGAACTTTTTGTTGGTTTTCTGTAGCTTCCTGGAAGATGTTGATTCTAAGATCATCACCCATTTCAGACATTGCATCTACTGTTACATTCGGGAATTTTTTTCCTACTAAAGACATAATTTTCCTGTTTTTTATTTTAAATTTTCTGGTGCAAATATAGAAATATTTCGTCTATCGAACAATTTGATTTCGATAAATAAAATCTATAATTATTTTTGATCTGATAGAAATAAAAAAGCCTTTGAATAGGATGTTTTTTATGATTTAGCCATATTTCCTGATAGATGAAATTTTAATAAATCTTAATTTAGCTGTAAATTTAAATACCATGATTTTAAAATTATTCATGAAAAAAGTATTCCTTATTTTGGGATGCATACTTTCAGCAATGATGCTGTCTCAAAAAATGACCTTTGTTTATGATC
The DNA here is from genome assembly GCF_018603435.1 of Chryseobacterium sp. ZHDP1. Classification (GTDB taxonomy): domain Bacteria; phylum Bacteroidota; class Bacteroidia; order Flavobacteriales; family Weeksellaceae; genus Chryseobacterium; species Chryseobacterium indicum. Next base: position 436,050 of record NZ_CP075682.1, read on the forward strand.
TTAAATTTAAGCCTAATCCCAATAAACCCGACCTTACTACCGAAACTTATTACTTGGATGTTTTTGAAAAGGAATCTGCTTTTCGTTGTGAGCGCGAAAGAGTTTCCGATTCCATGATCCAAAGAAAGGGACTTGGTTTAGGCAGAAGTCCGGTTTTTAATTCTCAGATTTATGTTGTAAAAAATCTTGAGACAGCAAATGTTCAAAAGGTTATTTTCATGAGCTTTTTTAATGACAAATATTTCATAAATATAGATGAAAATCTGAACTGGAAAATCTTATCCGACAAAAAGAAAATAGAGGATTTTGAATGCCAGAAAGCAACGGTAGAGTACGGCGGAAGAAGCTGGATCGCATGGTTTACGCAAAGTATTCCTATTCCTGAAGGTCCGTATATTTTTAATGGTCTTCCCGGAATTATTGTCAACATTTCGGACGATCAGGAAAACTATAGTTTTAATTTAATAAAGATTAAAAAACTGGAAAAGGATAATCTGTTTTTCTCAAAGAAAGGAACGACGATAAGTTGGGGAGATTTTCAGAAAATTCAATCCGATTATTATGCAGATCCTTTTGCAGAACTGAAAGCCAGAAACATAAAAATACAGTCCGGAGATGAAAAAGGAAATCTTATCCCAACCGATCTTAATAAGATGACAAAACAGCTTAAAAAGCAAATAAAGGAAAATAATAACCCCATAGAACTGAATCGCAGGATTGATTATCAATAAAAAAGCCCTGAATTTCAGGGCTTTTTCATTATTAATAACCAAAAATCTCAGTCAAATTCAGTTTCTTCACTTCACCAAGTTTCTGCATATCAGCTTCACTTACTTTATCCTGCGAAGCAACGAGACAGTAGGTGTAGCTTTTACCTTTCATTTCCTTATCGTGGAAACTATTGATGTCTGCAAATGTCAGGTTTGGAGCCTGCTCGTAAGTATTTTTTCTGATATCTGTATTATTTCCAAGCTTTTGGGCTCTCAGATACGTAAAGATAATTCCGTCCTGTGTAATTCTTTCGGAGGCAATGGTTTTCTTCAGTCCGCTTTTTGCAGTTTCAAATAACTGATCAGATTTCGGAAGTGTTGTCAGAAGCTCATTCATGGCTGTGGTAGATTCATTGAATTTATCTGCCTGAGTTCCCACATAAGCCATAATCATATCTTTATCCTCTTTTTTGCCCGGAAGCGCGAAGTAAGAGTAGGTAGAATAAGCCAAAGCTTTAGATTCCCTGATCGTCTGGAAAACCACAGAACCCATTCCGCCGCCGAAATAGTTATTGAACAAATTTACAGTCGGAGTAATGCTTACATTGTAAGGATCACTGTTTCTTACCCAGAAAATTTCTGCCTGTACCATATCGTAATGGGCAAACAATACTTTATTTTTATCCGTAGGAATCTGGGTAAATGTTTTAGACTTCGGCATCTCTTTCAGCGAAACCGGAACTTTATGGATCTGCGTTAAAGAAGAAGCAACTTCGTTGGCTGATTTCGGACCGCAATGAAGGATTTTATGCTTAAAGTTAAATAAATCATGCAATACATTCACTAAATCTTCTGCTTTTAAGGCATCCAGTTCGGCATCGCTCAATACATTATTGAATGGATTTTGCGGACCATACTGTGCATAGCTTCTCAATCCGCTCATGATAGAACCTTTATTCTGTTTCGCATTGGCTCTTGATTTTTTCAGTCTTACTTTGTAAGAATCCAAAGCTTTCTGATCTGCCACACAGTTTTTAATTAAATCTTCGAACAGAGCCGCAGTTTTATCGAAATTTTCATTCAGACCTTCCAGTGTAACGTAGGTTTCTTCATTTCCTGCGCTTACATTGAAGCTTGAAGCCAGTTTGTAAAATTCCTTACTTATGTCTTCCGAAGATTTATTTTTTGTCCCTAAATATTGCAGATATTCCGCTGCCAAAGGAAGAATTTTGTTATTCCATTTTCCGGCATCGAAATAATAGTATAATCTGAAAAGATCATTATCTGTATTTTTTACAGAAAGTACATCCACCGATTTTACTTTGCTTTTGGCAATATCTTTTTCAAAATTCAGCCATACCGGAGAAATCGGAGCTTCAGGCATTTCATCGATCTTTTTCAGGAACGGCGACTGGTCTTCTCTGTTTACGGAAACCGGAGTAATTGTAGGTTTGTCTACTTTTACGATATTTTTGTCTTCTCCTTTTCTTTTGTAAACCGCAATGTAATTGTTGTCTTTAAGATATTTAGATGCGAAATCCATAATATCTTTTTTCGTCAGTTTAGAAATTTCTTCAATATACTGAAGCTGGGTTTTATGGTCGACTTCGGAAGTGAATTCATCCATCAAGGATTCCGCTCTGGAAGTGTATTTTTCATACTTCTGGATCACATTTTTCTTCTCATTATTCACGATCGACTGGATCAGGTCATCGGAAAATTCTCCTTTTCTTAGCTTGTCGATTTCCTGAAGCAGTAAATTCTTCACATCATCCAAAGACTGTCCTTCTGTAGGATTACCCTGTAACAAAAGCGCTGAATAATCTTTCAGAACGTACGGAAAAGCATAAGCGCTCAGTAATTTCTGCTTTTTAACAAGATCAAGATCAATTAATCCCGCCTGTCCGTTGGTAAGCATACTTCCGATAAAATTCAGCATTCTAGCATCCTTTGTCGTAGCACCCGGAAAACGGAATCCAATCATGATGTTTTCAGGATTTGGGCCGTAAACTTCCCGGGTAATCGGAGCCATAATCGGACTTTCCTGCCCCGGATTGTAAGCCGGAACCGGTTTGTTTTTCATGTAAGAAAAAGCTTTGTCGATCTTGGCAATCATTTCATCCGGATTAAAATCTCCCGACATAATGATCCCCATATTATTCGGAACGTAATAATTGTTGTAATATTCCCTGATCGCCTTTAAAGAAGGATTTTTCAGGTGTTCAATCGTTCCGATGGTCGTTTGCTTTCCGTAATTGTTATTCGGGAACATTGCGGCAAACATAGATTCCAGAACCTTTCTTCCGTCATTATCCAGACCTCTGTTTTTTTCTTCATAAACCGCTTCTAACTCTGTATGGAAAAGTCTTAAAATCGGCTGTCTGAAACGTTCTGCCTGTAATGCTAAAAATTTATCCGTTACATTCGCAGGAATATCTTCTGTGTAAACTGTCTGTTCGTACGAAGTAAAAGCGTTGGTTCCGTCTGCGCCCATTCCCGACATCATTTTGTCGTATTCGTTCGCAATAGCATATTTTGCTGCTTCTCCCGAAACTTTATCGATTTCTTTATAAATTTCCTTTCTCTTTGCTTCGTCCGTTGTCGAATTATATTTCTCGTAAAGAGCATCAATCTGGTCAAGAAGCGGCTTTTCTTTTGCCCAGTCTTTTGATCCGAATTGATCTGTTCCTTTGAAAAGCATATGCTCCAGATAATGCGCTAAACCGGTATGATCTGCCGGATCCGTTTTGCTTCCTGCTTTCGTTGCAATAAAAGTCTGGATTCTTGGGTCTTTTTTCGTTGGGCTCAGAATAACGGTTAATCCGTTTTTCAGCGTATAATATCTTGCTGAAGTAGGGTCGTTGGTTACATATTTATAGGTGTAGCCATTCGACTGTGCTTCTTTCCACTGGAAATCCTGTCCGTAAGCGTATCCGCAGTAACTTGCTGCTGCAATACTGGTTACAATGGTGATTCTTTTTAAAAAATTCATGTTAATTGATGTTGGAATATGTTTGATTATTATTTAAAAAATATTTAAATCACTATTAGTTAAATTTATCCAGTAAATCTTTAATTCTTCTCATGGCTTCTTTTAGATCTTCCTCCGAAGCCGCATAAGAAAATCTGATGCATTCAGGACTTCCGAAAGAAACTCCGCCAACGCATCCTACATGAGCATTTTCAAGAAGGAACATCGCAAAATCATCAGAATCTTTAATTTCTGTTCCGTCTAGCGTTTTTCCGATGTAATGCGATACATCAGGGAAGAAATAAAACGCAGCTTTAGGCAAAACTACTTTAAAACCTGGGATTTCTTTAATTAAATCATAAACAAGATCCCTTCTTTTTTTGAAAGCATCAATCATATATTTATACTCCGAAGGATCGGTCTGTAAAGCGGTGATAGACGCTCTCTGAGCCATGGTATTTGCTCCGCTCGTCATTTGTCCCTGGATTTTTTCACACGCTTTAGCCAGCCATTCCGGACACGCAGAATATCCGATTCTCCATCCTGTCATCGCGAACGCTTTAGACATTCCGTTAATAACGGCAGTCTGTTCGTAAACCTCTGGAAACTGAGCAATCGAAGTTGTTTTCGTTTCGTAGTTGATGAATTCGTAGATTTCGTCTGAAATTACCGTTACGTGAGGATATTTGGCAATCACTTTTGCCAGAGATTTCAGTTCATCATACGTGTAATATCCGCCTGAAGGGTTGCACGGTGAGCTGAACAGGACAGCCTTCGTTTTATCTGTAATGGCTTCTTCAAGCTGTTCTGCTGTAATTTTAAAATCTGTTACATACGAAGTCGGAAGCATCACGGAAACTCCGCCCATCATTTTTACCATTTCATCATAGCTTACCCAATACGGATTCGGAAGAATTACTTCATCTCCATCGTTAAGAAGAGCAGCCAGAACGTTTAAAATCGCCTGTTTTGCACCGTTGGAAACGCAGATCTGCGTTGGTTTATATGCTAAATTATTATCTCGTTTTAATTTGTGAGCAATCGCTTCACGAAGTTCTAAAAATCCGGGAACAGGAGAGTAGTGACTGTAATTTTGGTTAATGGCATCGAAAGCAGCCTGTTTGATATTGTCCGGAACATCAAAATCGGGTTCCCCTAAAGTAAGGCTTATAACATCTATTCCGCTGGCTTTCATTTCTCTAGCCTTATTCGACATAACAAAAGTTTGTGAGTAACCAAGTCTCTGTACTCTATCTGAAAGTTTCTCCATGTAATTATTTCTATTTTAACAAATATAATAAAAAGTATTTCTTCAGAAATTAAAATACAGCCGGAGTCAGCTTTTTTGTCTGCGTTAGCGTTTTATTACTTATTCAACTAATTGTTTAAAGTTTAAAGTAAAAATAGTTTTGCTCCTTCATGAACAGAATCTGTGTAGAAATAAGAATCAATCAGTCATCCATCAATCCCGGAAAACCGGATGAGAAAATTTCAAAATTACAGAAAAGAACCAACAATTATATCGAAAAAGAAGAGTAAAGAAATTTGAGAAAGATAAATCTTGGTTTTGATAATTTGAATAAAGCTGATAAAAAACTTATTTTTGCTTTTTATAATAATTTACATGTCTACAACGTTACTACTAAAATACTTTCCGGATCTTACAGAGACACAGATCGATCAGTTCAATAAACTGGAAGTTTTATACCACGAATGGAACGAAAAAATCAATGTGATCTCAAGAAAAGATATGGAATCTCTGTACGAAAAGCATATTTTACATTCTTTGGGAATTGCAAAAGTGATGGAATTTGCTCCCGGAACAAAAGTTTTGGACATCGGAACTGGCGGTGGTTTTCCCGGAATTCCTCTGGCGATTTTGTTTCCCGAAACCCAGTTTACTTTAATTGATTCTATCGGAAAGAAAATAACGGTGGTAAATGCTGTTGCAGAAGGAGTCGGATTAAAAAACGTAACCGCAATCCACGGAAGAGCTGAAAAATTAAAGGAAAAATTCCATTTTGTAGTAAGCCGTGCCGTAACACAGATGCCTGAATTTTTAAGATGGCTGAAAGGTAAATTCGAGAAAGAACAGTTTAATACAAAGCATAATGGCGTTCTGTATCTGAAAGGAGGGGATCTTGCTGAAGAGCTTGCCGGACTGAAATGTGAAATTTTCAGCCTGAAAAGTTATTTTGACGAAGAATTTTATGATACAAAAAAAGTAGTGTATCTTTCTAAAGGTAATTTTAATTCTTAATTTTACATTATTAAGGAATAAATTCTGATATTTTTAATAATAATCTAAATTTTGTAACTATGAAAAAGTTTCTCCATTTTGGGTTTTCTGCATTAGTTTTAGGATTATTTTTTACATCTTGTAACAATGACGATGACTATAATACCATAGAATCTGTTGACAAAATTAAAATTGACAGTGTAAGGATTGTTAATGATACGATGGATGTTTTTTCGGTTCAGAGTATTAAAACTTATTCTACTTATCCGTCTCATTGTCAGGGTTTTTATGGGTATGATTATATTCATAATGATAATTTAACCCGAACTGTTACGGCATACAAATATATTACGAACGGACCGTGTACGGAAAAAACGTACACTTCTGCCAATCAGATCAATTTCAGTCCGCAACAGATTGGGAAATATACTTTTAAATTCTGGAATGGCGGAAACAACTGGATCACCAAAACGATAGTAGTTCAATAAAAATAAATGAAAGGAGTTTTTACAGCTTGTTTTCTGATTTCCAATATTGTATTCGGTCAGAAAATTAAGTGGGAAGAGGGAAAAAAATTGAATTGGAGCAATTTTAAAAGCCAAGTTAACAATCAGCGTGGAGACAATGTCGTGGCGTATACCAACTGTGGTTGGACGTATTCCTACGTAAAATCTTCAAATCCGAAAGCTCCGGTAAAAATCACTATTCAGACGATTTTTAACGAATACCAATCGTGGAAAGACGTTAAAAGAATCAATGATTATGTGCTGCTTCATGAGCAGAAACATTTTGATGTTGCTGAAGTTTTTGCCCGAAAACTCAGAAAAGAAGTTTCGGAAAAGATTAAAAACGGAGCCGATTTCGACAGGTATTTTAAAACCATTTACAATACGATCCTTAAAGAATATCAGGATTTTCAGAAAACTTATGACGGCGAAACAAGGAACGGAATGGTAGAGGAAAAACAGGCAGAATACAACCGTATTATTGCGGAACAACTGGAAAATTATAAAAACTATAAAACCTCTTGAAATTCCTCAATAAAATCATCAGTGAATTATTAACCCAGAATTCCGATTTATCTGAATTTAACATCGTTCTGCCCGGAAAACGTCCCATTGTTTTCATCAGACGAATTCTTGAGGAAAATAATTACTCCGGATTTCTGCCGAATTTTTTTACGATTGAGGAACTGATTGATAAAATTGCCGACAAACAGCAGATTCAGGGAATTGCACTCTGGCTTTTCGCTTTTGATGTTTATAAAAGTCTGAACCTGATTCCCAATGACGATTTTGCAGAATTTCTGAAATGGTTTCCCACGTTGCAGAAAGACTGGGACGATATCCTGAAATTCTCAGAAAGCGATGAAGCCGTTTTACAGTATATGTTTGATGAAGAGCGGATTAAAGAATGGGCACAGGATTTGGGAGAAGACGATGAAGGACCGCGAAAAAAATTCCTTAATTTCTGGAAAAACATGAATGTCTTTCTTCCCGTTCTCAAGAAAAAACTGAAGGAGAAAAACTGGGCAACTTCCGGGATGATCAACGAAACGGCAAAAGCAAAAATTGATGAATTTGCCGAAAATACCAGTGAAAAATTCGTATTCTGCGGCTTCAATGCCTTTACTCCGGCGGAAGAAAAGCTCGTAAGAAGTCTTCTGCAATGGGATAAAGGACAGTGTTTTTTTCAAGCAGATCATTATTATTTTGATGATGAAAGACAGGAAGCCGGAAAGTTTTTAAGAAACCATAAAACGTGGAAAGAATTTGATGATCACCGCCTTTTTCAATGGATTGAAGACGATTTTAATCAGCCTAAAAACATAAAAGTTTATGAAGTTTCGGGAAATATTACCCAGACGAAAATTTTACCGGAAATCTTCAAAGAAATAGAAAATAAGACATACTCCGATACTGCGGTCGTTTTGCTGGATGAAAACCTGCTTCCTGCAAGTCTGGATGTAATGCACGGCGTTCCCAATCTGAATATAACGATGGGTTTTCCTCTGAAAAACCTTTCCTTTTCGAATGCCGTAAAACAGCTTTTCTATCTTCAGAAACAACTTGAGAAAAACAAATCGTCGTATTATTACCGCGATATTTTCCCGATTCTGGAAGAGCTGCCGAAATCTGCCGAAGATGAATTGGTAATCAATAATTTTAAAGCGAAAATTGAAGAACGCAATATCGTTTACATTTCCAAAAAGCTTTTTCATGAATTGTTGCATGAACTTTCGTACTATAATTTACTGAAGAAAGCGGATTCTACAACTGTTTATTTAGATTCTTTAATTGAATTCTGCAAGCAGATCAAATGGCTGGAAATTGATGATATTCAGTATGAAAACGTTTCCCATTTCGAAAATGCTTTCAGAATTATCAAAAACCAGTTGTCTCCTTACCAGTTTGAAATTAAAATGGAAACGCTGGAAATTCTGATTAATCAGCATATTAATTCAGAAAGTATTGATTTTCAAGGGGAACCTTTGAGAGGTTTGCAGATTATGGGACTTCTGGAAACCCGTCTCCTGAATTTCGAAAACGTGATTATGCTTTCTGTAAACGAAGGGAAATTACCGCTCGGAAATTCACAGAATACGTATATTCCTTTTGATATCAGAAGATTTTTTGATCTTCATACTTTTTTGGAAAATGACAGTATTTATGCCTATCATTTTTACCGGTTGATTCAGGATTCCAAAAATGTTCATTTGCTCTTTAATGCTTTAAGTTCGGGAGTGAATACGGGAGAAAAAAGCCGTTTCATCACCCAGATCGAAATGGAAAGTTCTCACAATATCGAACATCTGATTATTGAAAATTCTTCTGAGCCGATTATTACACAGCCGATCGAAATTTCAAAAACTGAAATTGTTCTTCAGCGGCTTGAAAAATGGAAGGAAAAAGTTTCTGCATCCCACCTTACAAGTTATCTGTACAATCCGATTGATTTTTACCTTTCCAAGATTTTAAAGACCTCGGAAAGTGATGAAATTGAAGAAGAACTGTCGGTAAAAAATTACGGTAATCTGGTGCATTATACCCTTCAAGAAATTTATGAAGTATTAAAAGGTAAGATATTAAAAGAAAACGATTTAAAAGAATCAGTTAAAGCAATAGATCAATACATCGAAGTGGCTATTGAAAAGCTGAAACATCAGCCTGAGTTTTATGAAAAAGGTATGAATTTCATTCATAAAGCCATTGCTAAAAAAGTCATTGAAAATATTTTAAATCATGATCTTGAGCTGGTAAAAAGCGGAAATGTACTGGAAATTTTAGACATTGAAAAACGTTTTGAAAATGTAGATTTTTATCTTGATGAAAAAGACAAAGTTTCCTTCTTCGGTTTCATCGACAGAATCGACCGACTGAACGGAACGTTGAGAATTATCGATTATAAAACGGCAAAAATTAAAAATCTTATCGTAAAAATTGATGAATCCAATGTAGACGAATATTTCCGTAACAGCGACCGAAAACAGGCTTTGCAGTTATGTATTTATCAGTATGTTGTGCAGAATCTTCCCGAGTTTTGGGGACTTCCGATTGAGACGGGAATCTGGAGTTTTGCGGAAGCTAAAAAAGGCGTGGTTTCTCTGCAATTTGAAAAAGGAGATATTGATGATGCCATGAAATCCATTAAAAGCCTGATTGAAGAAATTCTGAATCCGGATCTTGCATTCATCGAAAACATAAAACCTTATTCTGTATAAAAAGAGTGCATCTGAAACGGATGCACTCTTTGAAGGATTGTATGAAGAAAATTACTATAATTTCACTTTTTTATTGAAGGTTTTTCCGTCATTCTGAATTACCTGAACCACATAAACTCCCGTTTTGATGGTATTTGATTCGAATTGAGAACTGTTTACTTCCTGATTCTGGATCAAATCTCCTGAAATACTGTAAATACTGATGTTTTTAATACCGCTTTTAGCTTTTACAATAATCTGATTATTTTGAGCAATAACCGAAACAGTATCCTCCGTTTTCAGTTCACTGATTTGTTTTTTAAACTGTAAATTATAGAAACGGGTGGTAATTTCAAAAGTAAGATTTTGAGAATCAATAGTATTGAGATTGATCCCGCCATCTTTAATATACTGTTCCTGAGAAACCGACTTGATAAGATTTTTATTGTCATCAAAAATATTGACTGCTAAAAGTTCTTCCTGATTGATTTTTAAATTCAGAATATTATTGATCTCAGATTTTACAATATCCTTTTCTTCTACCATTTCCGGACTATTTTTAATGTACGGAATGAGTTTTTCCGAATTGTTTTCAGAGACTTTTAATAAATAGACTCCATCTTGTAAGGATGCTAAATTATTGTTGCTCACAGCTTTTCGTTCAGCTTTCTCTTTGTTGAAATCTGTGATTTCAAGAAGTTCCATATTCTGAAGATCTGGTTTTATCTGTGATTTATAAATGGAACTGATCCCGGATTGACTATTTTGAGACTGTTTAGAAGTCAGCATCGCCCATTCATTTAAAAGCCCGCCGCTTCTTAAAGTATTAAATTTAGCATTGGAAGCCAGAATAAAAGGTACTATTCCTCCGATATGTCCTAAAGGTCCCCAGTAAAATGCCTCAAGTTTATATTTATTCAGATCCCACCACGAATAGTAACCTCTCTGAACGTCAATGGTTTTAGAAGTATTTTCCGGATGAATGGCAAGGTCAACCGTAGAATGTCCTAAAGTCATAGGTGTTTTGTTATACCAGTCGTACACATCGTTTGATTTCAGGCATTGTCTCAATTTGTTATTCTGATTATTCGTGACATCATTTACAAAATTATTGGTAAAAAGTGTTCTCCATACCAAAGGTCCCCAAAGCAAACCTCCGTTATCCTGAACAACATGATAATTGTAGCGATCCAGATATTCTGAAGAGATTACTTCCGAAATACTGCTGTTGTACATTTGGTAACCTGTTTTATTACAGGTATTAACAACATTGGCGATAAAAGAAGTAAAAGGGTAAACATCTTTTTCCAGAACCCCTTTCTGTAAAGTAACGCCCGAAAAATCATACGGTCCGTCTCCCATATAAGCATATTTGAAATTCAGATTGTTGGGATTCGAAATGCTCAATTTCTTTAATGTGGACATTGCTGCATGAGCGCCCTGCGAATAACCTGTTAAAAAATACTCGTCGTAGCGTTTCACATTTTGCTGGGCAAGAACTTTGTTGGCTGCCGTTACAAAATCAATGGTCGCAGAAGCTTCGGTAGGATAGTGTACATACGGATGAACTCCGTCTCCGCTTCCCATCCCTACATAATCGGGAGCCATTAAAATATAGCCGTTGAGAACATAAGAAAGCTCCACTACAAATCCTGCATACAGAACCCCTTTAAGATTAGAAGGTACATTTTGGCGGCTGTCGGTAGTTCCGTGATCCGAAACTACAGTAGAAAGCTTGTAATTCGCTTTCGGGTACATCAGAAGTCCCGTTGCTTTTACAAGATTATTTTTCTCATTTTTTGTATAATACGTTATTTTATAGGCTTTTAAACCTACATTAAAACTGTTGAGATAATTTATAAAATCAGGAGAATTCTGTTCACCAAGATTGTTTGAAATAAAGCCTGCCACCGCCTGTGGCGTAAGATCCAGTTTTTGTTCAACACTGAAAACGTCTCCGGCTTGTTGTGCAAAATAAAAGGAAGCTGTAAGTCCCAGAAAAAGAGTAATTGATTTTTTCATTATTGTCAATTTTTATTGATGTTTAAATTAAAATTTTAAAATAAAACAGCGGTAATTTTATCATATCAATAATTATTCAGCGAATATCAATTTTTTTTAAAAAGAAAAAAGTCTGACCAGAAACTGATCAGACTGTGTATTATTTATTACAAAATTTTCTCTCTTAGAAGGCGTTAATTCCTGTAATATCAAGACCTGTAATCAATAAATGAACGTCGTGCGTTCCTTCATAAGTAATTACAGATTCAAGGTTGGCTGCGTGGCGCATCATCGGGAATTCACCCATAATTCCCATACCTCCAAGAATCTGGCGGGATTCTCTGGCAATATCAATCGCCATTTTTACATTATTTCTTTTAGCCATGGAAATTTGCGCAGGAGTTGCTTTATGATCGTTTTTAAGATTTCCTAGCTGTAGGCAAAGTAGTTGAGCTTTAGTGATTTCAGTTAAAAATTCAGCTAATTTTTTCTGCTGCAACTGATAAGATCCGATAGGTTTTCCAAACTGTTTTCTTTCTTTAGAATACTGAACCGCAGTACAGTAGCAATCAATAGCCGCTCCGATAACACCCCATGAAATACCATATCTTGCTGAATTTAAACAAGATAAAGGTCCTTTTAGTCCTGTTACTCCGGGAAGAAGATTTTCTTTCGGAACTTTTACATCATTAAAAACCAGTTCTCCTGTTTTTGAAGCTCTTAAGCTCCATTTATTGTGAGTTTCAGGTGTTGTAAAACCTTCCATTCCTCTTTCAACAATCAGTCCCTGAACTTTTCCTTCTTCATTTTTCGCCCAGACTACGGCAATATCGCAAAGAGGAGAGTTGGTGATCCACATTTTAGCCCCATTCAGAAGATAATGATCTCCCATGTCTTTAAAATGCGTTTCCATAGAACCCGGATCAGAACCGTGGTTTGGCTCCGTTAAACCGAAAGAACCGATCATTTCTCCGGCAGCTAGTTTGGGTAAGTATTTTCTTTTCTGTTCTTCCGAACCAAATTCATTAATAGGGAACATTACCAGAGAACTCTGCACAGAGGCAGCAGAACGTACTGCAGAATCACCTCTTTCAAGCTCCTGCATAATCAGACCGTAAGAAATCTGATCCAGTCCGGAACCGCCGTATTCAACCGGAATATAAGGTCCTAAAGCTCCGATTTGTCCCAATTCCTTCATTAAATTCGGGATGTCGGTGTGGTTTTGGGCAGCATGATCAATCTGCGGCATCACAAAACTTTCTACCCAGTCTCTTACAGACTGTCGGATAAGTTTATGTTCTTCAGTAAGTAAAGCATCGATCCCATAATAATCGGGAATGCTCGTAAGGGAATAATATGACATTATATTTTAATTTTCCTAAAAATAAGACTTTTCACTATTTCAGAGAAATTTTTTTTAAATGACTTTTATCTGCTGATTTTTAGATATTTAAAATGAATTTTAAATACAAAACATCAAAAATTAATTTTCCTCTTCGTTGGAAATAGGGTACTGATTTGTCGGATTGTAGATTCTGGTTTTAAACTTGTACAAATACGGAGCTTTATTGGCAGAACCGTCATACAGTTTTTCCAGTCGGTCTAAAATATTAAGACTTAAAATTTTACGCTGAAAGTTATTTCTTCTGAATTTTTCGCCCAAAATTGTTTCATACAGACATTGCAGATCTTTCATGGTGAATTTTTCGGGAAGAAGATTACTCGCCGCTACTTCGGTATTGATGTTCATTCTCAGATATTCCAGTCCGGTTTCGATAATTCTGTCGTGGTCAAATGCCATTTTGGGCAGTTTATCTACCTCAAACCATTCGCAGCTTTCGTTGAAGGCATCCGGAAAGGTATTTGCCATCGAAAAATCAATCAAACTGCAGTATCCTACCGTAATGAAACGCTGGAAGATCCAGTGATCTTTAGGCACTTCAACGCCTTTGTTTTTAAGTAAAATCTGGTGAACATTATTTTCTGTCCTGTCGATTCTTCCAAAAGTATGAAACTGTTTCAGGAAGATATTCTGGAGATGCGTTCTTTCATACAGAACACGTTCCGCCGCTTCGCGAAGATCTTCATCATTAAAAACAAAACCTCCGGGAAGAGACCACAAATCCAGATCGTGGTATTTTAAGAGTAAAACTTTCAGGATGTTGTTATGAAAACCAAATATGGTGCAGTCTACAGACACGTGTGCTACAAAGTCTTTTGTATCAATAAGTTCCTGAAGGGTTTCCTTACTCTTTTCGTTCTTGATTTTCATGGGAGTAAAAATAAAATTATTTTCTAAATTTTGTATCTGCAAATCTAAAATAAATTAAACTAATTGTAAACAGCAGAATAACAGCAGATAAAATATAAACGGAGTAGTAGTTTAGGAGCTGATTTTCGAATAAAACCGACATGATGATCGAACTTACAGAGCTTCCCAACGAAGAAAAAATAACAATTAGTGAGGTGAATAGGTTAGCCTTGGACTTATCTATTGTAGCGATCATTTTAGAATTGATTACCGGGTAAAGCGGAGATAAAAACAATCCTATAACAGGAAAAAGAAACAGCAGAATTTTAGAATCGTCCCAACCGGAAAACTGGATTCCGATGATGATTAAAAGAACTGTAGCAATAGATGCTATACACAAAATATAATATTTGGAAAGTGAAAATCTCTGGATTACATTTGCTGTAATCGTTCTTCCTGCATAAGAGAAAAGGGCTAAAAACGATGAAGCCTGAAGTGCAAAAAAAGAATTTACTTTTAAATGATTTTTGTAAAAAGACGGCAGCCAGGAATTAAAACTCTGTTCTAAAAAAACAATAGAAAAAATTACCGCTAAAAATATAATAATTAAAGGGTTGATGATTTCTGCAACTTCTTTGAAAATATTTTCACTCTTCATTTTTTCAGGTTCCGAAACAGGAAGTTTTGAAAATAAAAAAATTGTTATTGCCGATAATACAGAGATTGATAGAAATCCGAATTTCCAGAATTCTGAAAACCGGCTTGAAATAATCCATCCAAAACCTATATTCACCACGAAAACACCGATCATGAAAGATGCTTCTACGCTGTTCATGGTTTTTGCTAAAGATTTTTCGTCTGAAATATTGTTCCGGATAATTCCGAATACACAGATTTTCCCGATCGCAAAACAAGCTCCGATAATGGCAAACCATAATTTATAAAACCAGAATACTTCCACGAAAGGCAAAATAAGAGAACATATCCCAACAATTGTTAAAGCTGAAATCAGGGATTTTTTTGTTCCGGTTTTGCTGATGAAATTAACGGCAAAAAGTGAAATAAAGGCAATCGGAAGATCTTTAAAAGACTCTAAAAAACCAAGCTTATCATAAGTAATTTTTGCCTCCGAAAGCTGAAGAATTACAATGCCCATGCAGTTTAGCACCATAGAGAAAATTAGAAAAGTCAGTTTAAGCGGAAGCGATATTTTCGAGAGCTTGGTCGTCATTTTGGGGATTGATTTTATCTGTTTTTTTGAAATTTTTACTGTTTCTGAAGAAAAATTTATGCCTTCAAATGCCCAAAAATACAGGAAATATTAAAATAGTTATTAATAAAATGTTAAATAATTAAAAAAAAATATATTTTTATTGTCTCAATTTGAGAATTAAAAAACTAACTGTATATGAATGTAAGAATATCTAGAAGTTTAGGCATGGTTGCGGTGCTGTATTTCACTGCAAATTTCAGTGCCCAAAACACAAAGAACGACACCCTTCCAAAAGAACAGAAAATTGAGGAAGTAGTCATGATTGGTTATGGTACTCAGAAGAAGAGTAACGTTACGGGAGCCATCTCGAGTATCAAAGCAAGCGACATTGAGGCAATCCCAGCCGGAAAACCGGAGCAGGTTCTACAAGGAAGAGCAGCAGGGGTAAATGTAATTTCTAACTCCGGTCAACCGGGATCCAGTGCAACAATTAGAGTAAGAGGGGTTACCAGTTATTCCTCTAATAATGATCCGCTTTGGGTTGTCGACGGGATTGTTGTCGACGGAATCGGATGGCTAAACCAGTCCGACATTGAAAGTATTGAAGTATTGAAAGATGGAGCTTCTTCTGCAATTTACGGAGTTTCTGCTGCAAGAGGGGTAATTCTGGTTTCTACTAAAAAAGGTAAAAGAGGAAGACTGAATCTTACTTATAATGGTTTCTACGGTATAAGTAACGCTGCAAGAAAATTAGATCTTCTGGACGCTACACAATATGCTACAATTATTAATGAAGGTTTTGCCAATGACGGAAAACAGGTCAGATTTCAGAATCCTTCGGCATTTGGAAAAGGGACAGACTGGCAGGATCAGATTTTCAGTACAGGCGAGAGACAAAATCATGAGGTAAGTGTTCAGGGAGGAAACGATAAGTCTTTATTCTACGGATCTTTTGGATATTATGATCAGTCTGGTATTGTAATGAGTGATATATCTTACTACAAAAGATTAACAGCCAGAATTAATTCTAGTCATAAAGTTACAGACTGGCTTACTTTAGGACAGACATTTGGATATACACATCAGAAAAGCCAGGGGATTAACTCTAATGGTGAGTTCGGCGGGCCTTTAAGTTCAGCAGTAAATCTTGATCCTATTACTCCTGTTGTTGTTAATAATTTTTCTATGGTAGATCCGGCGATGTATACAAATCCGTACATTGTAAGAGATGAAAACGGTAATCCTTACGGAATTTCACCCTATGTAAATCAGGAGATGTCTAACCCGAAAGCTTTCAGATACACTCAACTTGGAAACTTTAATTGGTCAGACGATTTTATTGCAAATGTTTATGCTGAAGTTAGATTTTTAGATCATTTCACATTTAAATCATCTTTAAACGGTAAAAAAGCTTATTGGGGAAGCCAGAGTTTTACTCCGTTATTCTATTTGAGTCCTACTTACAGTAATCTGGTAAATAACAGCTTAAGTCGCACTTCACAGAATAAATTTGAATGGAGTTTAGAAAACACATTAAACTATCAAAATAAATTCGGAAAGCATAATATTAATGTTTTATTGGGAACGGGATATTATGATTATAATATTGGAAACGGGCAGACAATTACCCATACAAATCTTCCAATAAGCAGCTATCAGGACGCTTCATTTAACTTTGCTTTACCTTCAGAAAACAGAACTTCAAATGCATGGGACAATGTAGAATGGAATAAAGCTTCTTATTTTGGACGTCTTATTTATGATTATGATAATAGATATTTGTTAACGGGGACATTACGTTATGATGGCTCTTCACTTTTTGGTGGTAATCATCATTGGGGTCTTTTCCCGTCTTTCTCTTTAGGATGGAATGTTAATAATGAAAGTTTTTGGCCTCAGAATAATGTTATTAACAGCTTGAAGTTTCGTGGAGGGTTTGGTACTTTAGGAAATGATGGAATTCCGCCATTTATGTTTTCAAGCTTCTTAGTATCAGGATTTAATTATACTAATGGAAATAATACAGTATTGACAGGATATGCTCCTGGAGGATTAGCAAATGAAAACTTGAAGTGGGAAACCACAAGACAAGTAAACGTTGCTGCTGATTTTAAAATATTTAATAACTTTAATTTATCCGTAGATTTTTATAAGAAAAAGACAGTTGATATATTACGTCCAATTCATATACCCGGTTACGTAGGTGTTTCAGGATCATATATAGCAAATGTTGGTGACATGGAAAACAGAGGAGTGGAAGTAGAACTAGGATATAAGAAAAACTGGAATGATTTTACATTTTCATTAAATACAAACTTTGCATATAATGAAAATGAAGTTCTTACATTAGAAGCAGGAACTAAATATCTAGACGAAAGCGGCTTCCAATCGATGGGTCCTGTACAAAGAACAATTGTAGGTAAACCTTATAAATCTTTCTACGGTTTCCAAACCTTGGGAGTATTTCAAAATCAGGCGCAGATTAACTCCTATGTAAATTCAAACGGACAAATGCTTCAGGCGAATGCAAAACCGGGAGATTTTATCTGGCAGGATGCTAATGGAGACGGGGTAATTGATGATAATGATAAGGTGTATTTAGGAAGCTCAATACCTAAATTTAATTTTGGAGCTACATTGAATCTTAGCTATAAAAATTGGGATTTAATGGTATTTGGACAGGGAGCTGCAGGACATAAAATATTTCAGGGACTAAGAAGACTTGATATGCTGGATGCCAATTATCAGACAAAAATTTTAGACAGATGGACAGGTGAAGGATCTACAAACGTAAATCCAAGAGTTACAAGAGATGATCCTAACAAAAACTATTCAAGAATGTCTAACTGGTATCTACAGAAAGGAGATTACTTCCGTATTAAGCTTGTACAGGTGGGATATACCTTGCCTACAGATTTAACTCAAAAATTTGGAGTTAGTAAACTAAGACTTTATGTAACAGGTGAAAATCTTTTCACTTTTACAAAATATACAGGGTATGATCCAGAGATCGCAGCAGGAGATTCTTTCGGAATTGACAGAGCATTTTATCCGCAGGCAAGAACATTTATGTTTGGTGCTAATGTAACTTTCTAAAAAAAATATAATGAAAAATAAATTCTTAAAAATAACTGTTGCGGCTTCTTTACTTTTAAGTTTGTCTGCAATGAATATATCTTGTACGGATGCTGATCTTGAAGAAAAGACAAATCCGGGTACATTTTTATCTGAAAACTTTTTCAGAAATGAGCAGGAATGTTTTTTCGCCCTTGTAGGTACGTATGATCCTTTGCGCAAATATGCAGGAGGTTTTGAAAATCTGGTAACTTTCTATAACGCAGCTTCTGATGATTTTTACGCAGGAGGAGGGAGTGCAACAGACGGAGCCGGAATTCAGGGGGCATCAAATTTTCAGATTAATCCGAATACAATGCCTGCAAGTTATTGGAGTGATTACTATCAGGGAATTGCAAGAGCAAATACACTGATTCTGAGAGCTCCGAATGCAGTAATGAATGAGACTACAAAGAGCAGATTTATTGCAGAAGCAAAAGCTCTTCGTGCGTTATACTATTTTGATCTGGTACGTATTTTCAGAAATATACCTTTAATTCTAAAACCATTTACAGCATCAGATGATCTTTTCAATGTTCCGCAGGTAGCTCCGTCTGCCGTTTATGCTCAAATAGAAACAGATTTGCTTGAAGCAATTCCAAATCTGCCAATGACGGTTTCAGGAGATCAGAAAGGACGTTTAACTCAAGGTGCTGCAAAAGCATTATTGGGTAAGGTTTATCTTTACGAAAATAAAAAAAATGAAGCAGCAGCACAGTTTGCTGATGTTAACGGAACACCAGGCGGAACCAGCCAGTACGGATATAAATTAGTAGCGAATTATGCGGATCTATTTAAGTCTGCGCCGATAACTGAAGCTAATGATCCTTATAAATTCAGTACAGAATCCATCATCGAAGTAATGCATACCAATAAAGCAAATTCAGATTGGAGTTTTTGGGGGCAGGGAAAAGATGAAGGAAACTCTATTTGCATTATGACAGCACCGAGATCTTATAACAAAAAGTCGGCGGATGCTCCTGATATTGTTTCTGGATGGGCATTCAATGTCATAACAACAGATCTTTACAACTTTATGCAGACAGATCCTAGAAGAGATGCTACAATACTGAATATGAACTTGCTGAAGCAACAGAGTAAAGCTGATTATTCTCCTGCATATATGGATACAGGATATTTCTTTAATAAGTTTATGCCTACAAAAGATAAAGTTACAAATCTACCGGGTGCTTCAGAATTAAATTACAGACAGAATTATATTCTAATAAGACTTGCAGATACCTATCTAATGGAAGCAGAAGCACTTAACGGTACAGGTTCAAGAGCTCAGGCTTTACTGGATGCTGTAAGAGCAAGAGTTGGGTTAGCTCCGGTACCAGTGAGTTTACAGGCTATTAAAGATGAAAGGAGAAGGGAATTAGCAGGAGAAGGACATCGGTTTTTTGATCTTGTAAGATGGGGAGAAGCTTCTACAAAATTGGCTTCCAAAGGTTTTGTTGCAGGTAAAAACGAAATCATGCCTATACCTCTTACAGAGCTTACAGGAACTATTTTGAAACAAAATCCTGGATATTAATTAAATACAATTAAAAACATGATAACTAAATATATAAATAAAAGTATTTTATTGGCATCATCAGTTTTTTTCTTGGCAAACTGTACGCCAGATAGTGTTGATGGTGATGGAAATGGTATTTCTCAGGGAGCTTTAGACGCTTCTTTTAAAGTAACCAAAACATCGGAGAATCACTATTTACTGAAAAGAAATTACAATAATTATATTAATTCAAGCTGGAATATAGATGATGACGGCTATAATAATGGCAAAGGTGAACAGAATCTTTTCCTTCCGGATGCGGGAACTTATGTGATTCAGCATCAGGCGGTAGGTATTGGTGGAGTTGTCGGAGGAACTGCCAGTGAAACAATTGTTGTCCCTACTTCAGATCCGATTTCCGGAAATATGATTCAGGGAGGAAGATTCGATACACCTGATGAAGTTGCAAAATGGTCTGTTCACAAAATCAGCGCTTCAGGGGCTCAATGGGTTTTTGCTAACGGTAAAGCCACCATTGTTGCAAGTGGAAGCAGTCAGCAGGGTATTTATCAGGCTGTAAATGTTGTGGCAGGACAGAAATATTCCATCGATATGGTAGCTTCCTCTGATACACCTTTAGTGAATACATGGTTCGAGGTTTATGTTCTAAATACGGCTCCGGTGACGGGACAGGATGTAGGGGGAACAGTTTACAGAAACATCAACACTTGGGATGGTTGTGGAACAAGCAAATTCAAAGGAAAAGTTTCGTCTGTCGGATGCAACGGATCGAAGAATGGCGGAATTTATACAGCTACAACAACAGGAACCGTTTATTTGGAAATTAAATGTGGAGGAGGCACTGTAAATAGCCTTAGTATTGATAAAGTTGAATTCCGTAGAACTCAATAATCTTCACACAATTAAATTGATATGAAATCACAATATTCATATAGTTTCGTACTTAGAAGTGCTGCACTTTGCGGTGTAGCGCTTCTTTCTTTTTTAAACTGCAGCAGTACCTCTTCGGATTTATCCAATAATACAGATAATTCCGGAAACAGCGGTAACGGAGGAAATACTTCCGGAGATCCGGTACAGGTGTGGTTAACGAAAGGAGATCAGACAGTGAAACTACAACAGCAGGGAACCTCTTATTTTTCAGGAGCTTCAGCAGCCGGAACTACCATTGAAGTAGATGGCTCACAAACGTTTCAGACAATAGATGGATTCGGATATACACTTACAGGAGGAAGCGTACAGGTAATCAATCAGCTGAGTGCGACAAAAAAGCAGGAATTGTTAAATGATCTGTTCAGTGCTTCCGGAATTGGAGTAAGTTATTTAAGAATCAGTATTGGTGCTTCGGATCTCAACAGCGAAGTTTTTTCGTATGACGATATGCCGACCGGACAGACTGATCCTACATTGGCTCAATTCAGCTTAACCAAAGATCAGGCTTTGATCCAGATGCTAAAAGATATTCTGATCATTAATCCGAATATCAAAATTTTAGCAACACCATGGTCGCCACCCGTTTGGATGAAAGACAACGGAAATACGATGGGAGGAAGTCTGAAACCAGAATATTATGGGGTTTATGCTCAGTATTTTGTAAAATATATTCAGGCAATGCAGGCACAAGGAATTAAAATTGATGCCATCACACCACAAAACGAACCTTTACATCCGGGAAATAATCCAAGCATGTATATGTCGGCAGGAGATCAGGCAGCTTTTATTAAAAATAATTTAGGTCCTGCTTTTCAGACTGCAAATATTAATACAAAGATCATTGCTTATGATCACAATTGCGACAATCCGACATATCCTTTAGCTGTTTTAAATGATACAGCGGCAAATCCTTATGTAGACGGATCGGCTTTCCATTTGTATGCAGGAGATATTTCAGCTTTGGGAACAGTACATAATCTATTCCCCAATAAAAACGTCTATTTTACAGAACAGTGGACGAGTTCTACCGGTGCTTTTTCAGGAGATCTGGACTGGCACATGAAAAACGTTATCATAGGTTCCATGAGAAACTGGAGCAAAAATGCTTTGGAATGGAATGTAGCCAATGATGCTTCATTCGGACCTCACACTCCGGGAGGATGTACCCAATGTAAAGGAGCAATTACGATAAACGGAAGTGCAGGCTACGAAAAAAATGTAGCATACTACATTATTGCGCACGCTTCAAAATTTGTTCCGGCAAACTCTCAGAGAATTGCTTCTACACAGTCAGATAACCTTTCCACGGTAGCTTTTAAAACTCCGGCAGGAAAGACAGTCTTAATTGTGCAGAACAGCAATTCATCAGATAAGGCATTTAACATAAAATATAATCAGAAAACAGCTTCGGTAAGTATGCCGGGAATTTCAACAGCAACTTATATTTTTTAAGACAAATATTTCTGTCGAAAATTGCTAATCATTAAAAACTTTTTGTTCTTTGTTAAGTAAAAATTTATCATGAACTTCAGGTTAAAATCATACAAAAGGACAGATAATTAAAATTAGATTAAAATGAAGAGAGTTTATTTCTTATTGACAGTTACAGCATTTGGAATCAATGTATTCGCACAAAAGACAATTGATCAGAAAGTTTCAGAACTTTTGTCGAAAATGACGTTAGAAGAAAAAGTAGGACAGCTTGTTCAGTATTCAGGATTTGAATATGCAACAGGTCCGCAAAATTCCAATTCTGCAAGTGTTCTAAATGAAATAAAACAGGGAAAAGTAGGCTCAATGCTTAATGTGGCAGGAGCAGAAGAAACCAGAAAATTTCAGGAATTAGCTTTAAAATCGAGATTGAGAATTCCTTTATTATTCGGACAGGATGTCATTCACGGATACCGAACAACATTTCCCGTGAATTTAGGTCAGGCAGCGAGCTGGGATTTGAAGTTAATCGAAAAGTCCGAAAGAATCGCAGCAACAGAAGCTTCAGCTTACGGAATTCATTGGACATTTGCACCGATGGTTGATATTGCGAGAGATCCGAGATGGGGAAGAGTAATGGAAGGTTCTGGAGAAGATACTTATTTGGGAACCCAGATCGGTCTTGCCAGAATTCGTGGTTTTCAGGGAAAAGGTCTTGGAAATCTGGATGCGATTATGGCTTGTGCAAAACATTTCGCAGCGTACGGAGCAGCGGTAGGCGGAAGAGATTACAACTCTGTTGATATGAGTTTAAGACAATTGAACGAAACCTACCTTCCTCCTTTCAAAGCAGCGGCTGAAGCAGGAGTGGCGACTTTCATGAACTCTTTTAATGACATCAACGGAATTCCGGCGACGGCAAACAAATACATTTTAAGAGATTTATTAAAAGGGAAGTGGAATTATAAAGGTTTTGTGGTTTCAGACTGGGGAAGTATTGGCGAAATGGTTCCTCACGGTTACGCAAAAGACAATAAAGAGGCTGCGGAAAAAGCAATAAATGCAGGAAGCGACATGGATATGGAAAGTCGCGCTTATATGGCAGAACTTCCCAATCTGGTTAAAGAAGGAAAAATAGATCCGAAGCTTATTGATGATGCCGCAAAAAGAATTTTGGTTAAAAAATTCGAAATGGGATTGTTTGACGATCCTTACCGTTTCAGCAGTGAAAAAAGACAGCAGGAACAGACCAACAATCAGGAAAACAGAAAATTCGGAAGAGAATTTGGCTCGAAAAGCATTGTTTTGCTTAAAAATGAGAAAAACATTTTACCTCTTTCAAGATCTGTAAAAACGGTTGCTTTAATTGGACCTTTCGGAAAAGAAACTTCTGCCAATCACGGATTTTGGTCGGTGGCTTTTAAAGATGACAACCAAAGAATTGTAACGCAGTTTGACGGAATTAAAAATCAATTAGATAAAAATTCAACATTACTTTATGCAAAAGGAGCAAATGTTGACGATCAGGATAGATCCATGTTTGCTGAAGCGGTGGAAACAGCAAAAAAAGCAGATGTCGTAATCATGACTTTAGGAGAAGGTCATGCGATGAGCGGTGAAGCAAAAAGCAGAAGCAACATCCATTTTTCCGGCGTTCAGGAAGATCTTCTGAAAGAAATTGCTAAAACAGGAAAGCCGATTGTTTTGATGATCAACGCGGGAAGGCCTCTTGTCTTTGATTGGGCAGCAGACAATATTCCGGCAATCATGTATACTTGGTGGCTGGGAACGGAAGCCGGAAATTCTATTGCCGATGTTCTTTTCGGAACGGTAAATCCGGGCGGAAAACTTCCGATGACGTTCCCTAGAACGGAGGGACAAATTCCGGTTTATTATAATCATTACAACACCGGAAGACCTGCAAAAAACAATACCGACAGAAACTACGTTTCCGCATACATTGATCTGGATAATGATCCGAAATTTCCGTTTGGCTATGGTTTAAGTTATACTCAGTTTAAATATTCTGATATGAATTTAAGCTCAAATAATCTTAAAGGAAATCAGACATTAAACATCAGTGTTAATGTTACCAACAGTGGAAATTACGATGGGGAAGAAGTGGTGCAGTTGTACATCAGAGATTTGTTCGGAAAAGTGGTAAGACCAGTAAAGGAACTGAAAGGTTTCCAGAAAGTATTCATTAAAAAAGGAGAAACAAAAACCATTAGTTTCAGCTTAACTCCTGAAAATCTGAAATTTTACGACGAACAGCTTAATTACGACTGGGAAGGCGGAGAATTCGATATTATGATCGGAACCGATTCTAAAAATGTTCAGACAAAAAGAATTAATTGGTTAAAATAATATTACTTTTTTACTTACTAAGAGCGGGATAAAACCCGCTTTTGGCGGTGAAGGCTGAACAGTTTTTAGAAGGGTATCAGTTAAACACAACATTTGTCATTCAGAAAGAATCTACATAATACTTTAGAGATGCTTCCAGTATGACAAACTTTGAAAATAATTAAATTAACTTTTAAACATATTGTTGTTATTCGGAACATAGACAGAAAGTCTACGAATGCAGTTCAGAAGCCGAGTGAAGAATCTAAATGACCAACATTTAAAATAGATTCCTCGTTCCTCAGAATGACAAGTGTTGAGAATAAATTAAATAATAATTGAATCTTAATCTAGAATTTTTAACGCAAAGATTAAGAAAACGAATTATTGATTTTAAGGAGGCAAAGAAGAATCAGCAAAGCTGATTTGATGAAGCTAACGTTTATCATAATGCTTCATCAATGATTGGTCGCAATCTTTGCTCACTGAACATTTTGTAATTAATAAATCTTTGCGTTAAAATATAAACCTAAAACATTAAACTTTGAAAATAAAACTTCAACATATTTTCCATTTCATTATCGGAGGAACTCTCGTTTTTTCAACAGTACATTGTGCTTCAAACAAACCAGATTCCAACAGAAATTTAATCTGGAGCGATGAATTTAATTATAAAGGGTTGCCAGATTCTGCAAAATGGAATTATGATGTCGGCGGCGACGGTTATGGCAATAATGAAGCTCAGTTTTATACAAAAAACCGTCCGGAAAATGCAAGAGTGGAAAACGGAAATTTAGTAATTGAAGCTAAAAAAGAAAACTGGGAAAAGAATAAATACACTTCTGCAAGATTACTGACAAGAGGTAAATTTTCCTTTCAGTACGGAACCGTTGAAGTTCGTGCTAGACTTCCTAAAGGTCGCGGAACATGGCCTGCTATCTGGATGATGAGCGAAAACATGAAAAAGTGGCCCGATGACGGAGAATTGGATATCATGGAACATGTAGGATTTAATCAGGGATACATTCATGCTTCAGTTCATACCAAAAAGTATAACCATATCATAGGAACTCAAAAAACGGATACTTTGATTGTGAAAGATGCGAGTGAGAAGTTTCATGTATACAAAGCAGACTGGACGCCGGAGAAAATTGATGTTTATATTGATGATCAAAAATTTTTCACCTATGAAAACAAAGAAAAAACCTATGAAGCATGGCCTTTTGATCAGCCATATTTCATCATACTGAATCTTGCTGTCGGAGGTTTTTGGGGCGGAAAAGAAGGAATTGATGATACCATTTTTCCTCAGAAATATGAGATTGATTACGTAAGAGTTTATCAGAATAAATAAAATATAGGACCCCAAATTTCCCTCCTTTGGAGGGTGGATAAATTTTCAAAGAAAATTTAGACGGGGTGGTTTAATATAAAAAATAAGAAAAGATAATAATGAAGAGATTAATTGTAAGTTGCTTGGTTGTCGGTTTGACTTTCAATGCCAACGCGCAAAGCTACTGGAAGAAAAATGCAGGTAAAACGGCAAAAGTTTTCCTTACCAATTCCAAAACCAACGAAAAAATGGTGGATAAAGGCACAGTAAAATTCGAAAAATTTGGTCAGCCTAAGGAAACGGATGCCTGTATTTTTGTAGATCCGGACTTTAAATATCAGAAATTAATAGGAATTGGTGGCGCCATTACGGATGCTTCCGCGGAGACTTTTTATAAACTTCCGAAAGAGAAGCAGAAAGAAATTATTGAAGCCTATTACGGAAAAAATGGTTTGGGATACACTGTTGTGCGTACCAATATGAATTCCTGTGATTTCTCAAGCGATTCTTACACCTATGTTCTGGAAAACGATAATTCGTTAAAATCCTTTACTGTTTCGCATGATGAAAAGTATAAGATTCCGATGATTAAAGAAGCGCAAAAGTCAATCGGAAAAGATTTTACCTTTTATTTTTCACCGTGGAGTCCGCCGTCTTGGATGAAGTCAAACAAAAGTATGCTGAAAGGAGGGAGGCTGGAAAATGCATTTTACCAAACATGGGCAGATTATTATATTAAATTCATTAAAGAATACGAAAAAAGAGGAATCAATGTCTGGGGACTGACAATTCAGAATGAACCGATGGCAACGCAGACGTGGGAATCGTGTATTTATTCTGCGGAAGAAGAAGGGGAGTTTCTTAAAAATAATTTAGGTCCGACTCTTTGGAAAAATGGTTTCAAGGATAAAAAAGTGATGATTTGGGATCATAACCGTGATTTGATTTACCAGAGAGCTACAACAACGTTAAGCGATCCTGAAACTTCAAAATACGCATCAGGAATCGGCTATCACTGGTACGAAACATGGAATAACAAAACCCAGCTTTTTGATAATTTATCTGAAACTCAAAGAGCTTTTCCGGATAAGTTTTTAGCTTTTACAGAAGGCTGCAAAGAACAGTTTGATATGTCTAAAATTTATGAAGTGAGTTTAGGCGAATTATACGGAAGAAACATGATCAACGATTTCAATAAAGGAACGGCTTTATGGACAGACTGGAATGTTCTTCTTGACGAAACAGGCGGACCAAACCATGTCGGAAATTTCTGTTTTGCGCCGATCATTGCAGATACCAAAACCGGAGAGCTTCATTATACCTATGAATATTATTATGTAGGGCACGTTTCGAAATTCATTAAACCAAAAGCGGTCAGAATCGGAACTTCGTCAAACAGAGCTGCATTAACCTCAACCACTTTCATCAATGAAAATGGACAGTTGGTAACGGTTATCATGAATGATACGGATAACGATATGGATACACATCTCTGGATCGAAGGTATGGCTGCAAAATTATCTGCTCCTGCACATTCTATACAGACTGTAATTTTATAGACTTCATATTATATTTTTATTATTTAGAATCGGCGGCATCTTCGATGCCGCCGATTTTGTTTTATATATTATTCAACAATAAATCTTTTTGGATATCCGTCAATGTTTCTGATTCTAAAAAATTCATCAAAATCAATGTTATCTTTAGTTTCATCAAAATCGATTAATTTAGTGAGAAAAGATTCTAAACTGCCGGAAATGATATTCCTGTCATTATCGGCATGCCAGAATTCAATTAATTGATTTTTCTGTCCGGTAAAAATTCCTTTTACATCATAACAAATGCTGTCTCCTCCGCCATTTTGAAAAATAGGAATCCAGTTTTTATTCCACCAGTTTTCAATTTCGAAATCGGTTCCAATCATCATATTTAATTCGGATGCATCAAAAAGAGCCTGATTTAAAGGAATAAACATGGAATTGTTTACAAAAGAATCATAACAATTCATATTTTGTCCGTTTTTCCATTTGTAAAGTATTCGCAAATCTGTTGGAATTTCCAATTTATAGTAATTCTATCTGTTTATCCGTGAGAGGATTATTCAATTGAGAATAAAATTCAGGTCTTAAGACTTGCAGATATTGATCTAATTTTTCAATTGTTTCATCCATAATATGGTGTTTAATACGATTAAAATTGATTAGGATTACTTTTTCTCCATTTTTCTAATGAAATTATATCCCCGGAAACTGTTTCATCAACTAAAATTTCCTTGCAGTTATTTTTATTGATGTAAAAAATAGTATAAGTTTCCCAATGAAGCTTCCCGTTAAATCCTGTTTTGATTATATAATATGGTTGTTTATTGAGCTCAAGACTATCTGTTATAAAAGAAAGATGTTTCTTATTTGATGAAATAGAATCTACGAATTTTGACTGATTTTTAACTTCTGGTAAATTATTGATAAGATCTAACGCTTTTTCAATATTACACTTTTCTTCGGTGATTTTATTTTTAATTCCATAAAATTTAGGAAGTTCATCTTCAATATCTATAGGATAAACATTTTTAACTTTTCCTTTAGCATATAATAAGAGAGACCATGGTTTGTATTGAGATAGATTAATATTTATTTTTCCGATTTTAATTATCTTATCAATCTCTGCATCAACTCTATCAATATTATTTTTTGAAATATATTCGCCGGCTTCTGCAGTATAATAATTGGCATCATCAGCAATTGTATAGAAATCATCCTCATTTTTATACGTTTTCTTTAAACTATCTAAGTAGTGAGATGTTGGATGAATAAAGATTACAAAATCCTTGTCTTTGTCCAAGGCTTTTACATTCAATAATTTTTTTAATGTCTGAGGTTTATTCTCATTAGTCTTTTTGCATGAAGAAAATAAAGCAAAAGCTATAAATAATAAAAATGTTTTTTTCATTTTTAAATTGAATCAATGTGTTTTGAAATTATGAAATTTTCTTTTACAAAATCAATAAAAAAGCCGAAACAATTTTGCTCCGGCTTGATATATTGATTAAATAATTTTAGATTACTCAGCATCATATTTACTGATCACTCTCTGAGTAACCCCTGAACTGCTGAAACCTCCGTCATGGAAAAGATTCTGCATCGTTACTTTTTTCGTAAGATCAGAGAATAAAGTTACACAGTAATCTGCGCACTCAAGAGCTGTTGCGTTTCCTAGCGGAGACATATCTTCTGCATATCCAAGGAAACCTCCGAAACCTTTCACACCGCTTCCGGCAGTTGTCATTGTAGGAGACTGAGAAACTGTATTTACACGAACTTTTCTTTCACCCCAATAGTTTCCGAAAGTTCTTGCAATGCTTTCAAGATAAGCTTTGTTGTCAGACATATCATTATAATCCGGGAATGTTCTCTGAGCTGCAATATAAGTAAGCGCCAAAATACTTCCCCATTCATTCATACAGTCTTTTTCCCATGCCACTCTCATTACTTTGTGGAAAGAAACAGCAGAGATATCCCAGCCTTTCTCTAACCAGTCGTAGTTCATTTCTGTATAATGTTTTCCTTTTCTCACGTTGATGGACATTCCGATAGAGTGAAGGATGAAATCGATTTTACCGAATTTGGCAACAGCAGCATCAAAAAGTTTTTCAAGATCCTCAATAGAAGTAGCATCTGCACCAATTACTTCAGATCCTGTTTTCTCTGCTAAACCGTTAAGTTCTCCCATTCTCAAAGCAATAGGAGCGTTAGACAAAATAAATTCAGCACCTTCTTCATGACATCTTTCTGCAACTTTCCATGCGATCGATTGTTCATTAAGGGCTCCAAAAATAATTCCCTTTTTGCCTTTAAGTAAACCGTATGACATAATTTTTTAATGTTTATTATTATACAAATGTAGCAATATTTGTGTTTAGTACATAATAAAAAACGGAGCCTTCTGTAAAAAGACTCCGTTTTTCTTGAAAATATTTATGTGACTGAAATTTTTAATTCGTTTTCTTGTTCCATTCTGCTTTTACATCTTCTGCTGCATCTTTTGTTTTTTCCCATGCATCATTGGCTTTATCTTTAACATCATCCCATGCATCAGCAAAATTTTTTTTTACTCTGTCCAGCCAGTCTTCATGTCTCGCTTCTTCATCATTGTTTCTTTTTTCATTAATATAATCTTTGGCTCTGTCTGCCAATTCCTCTACTTTCCATTTTGCATTATCTGCAGCATCTTTTAAAGAGTTTTTTGTATTATCTACTGCGTTTTCTGCTTTGTTGTATTCCGAATTGTTCATAATGTGATATTTTGTTTGTGTGATTATGATTAAACAAGAACCATTCCTAAAATTTTTTCTGATTGTTAAAATTTTCATAAACTTTAATTGATATAAAAGCTATTGTTGTTAACCTTTAATTTGTGCAGAAAATACGATATGATCATTTTTCAGATGAAGTTCTTTAAGTCATTAATATGATACTATAAATAAAAACTTAGCAATACTTAATGCATATTATATATTCATAATTTTTTATGTAGATTAATTTTTTAATATTTAACTAAAATCATCATCATTAGCTTTATAAATAAAATGTATTTATATTTTCTATTATAATAAACTGAAATCATTGAAGAATACTATAAATCCTTTTATTCATCGAAGTTTAGGTAAGCTTGTCTTCAATGCGTAGTGATAAATTGTGTTTTATTCATTATTACATGTTTTTTTTTGATAAATATTTAAATAAATTACTATTCAAAAAAAATCGAATTCCTCATTTGTCTACTATTTAAAGGGTTTTTTCTATAGAATAAATTCTATATTAATCTTCAATAAACTGTGATTAAAAGACACTTTTTGTAGTGATTATTCACTATTTAGTGTTAAGTTGCTGAATTGTCAAAAATATTTGCTTTTTATTAAAAATTATTATATTTGTGGTATCAAACTGATAGCTATTTAACAAAAACTAGAAATGCAGAGACATTCGAAATTTAAAATCTTATTTACAGGCTTATTTTTTCTAAGCTTCAATTTTTCACAGGCTCAGGTTGGGATAGGAACCCCTTCACCAAAGCCTTCTGCCATGTTGGAAATTAATTCTAATAACAAAGGTGTACTTTTTCCAAGTGTTGCCTTAAATTCCGATACGGATAATACCACAATTGTTTCTCCCGCTGATGGACTTATTGTATGGAATAACGGACAGGCCGGATTAGTGGAGACTGGCTTTTTCTATTGGAATAATGCAAAATGGAATATGCTTTCTATTGCAGGAAGCCAAATCAATCCAATTATTCCCGGAGGAGGAGACGGCTGGAATGATACCGCAACCAACAGCGGAAACAATGGAGGATCAAATACCAATCTTGCTTTAGGAACCAACACCTACGATGACCTTGTTTTTAAAGTAAATTCTGTAAAAATGGGAAGGCTGGGTGTAGACAATTCCGTAAGTTTAGGACCAATGGCAAACGCCGGACAGAATGGTATTTCAATCGGAACTTCAAGTTCTGCTTATCAGGGAGTTTCTATCGGAAATGAAGCTTCTGTAGGGGCAAATGACGGTTTGGCAGTAGGAAACAAAGCAACAGCAGCAGCATTCAAATCAAATGCAATCGGCTATAATGCCAAAACCAATAAAAACGAATCTACCGCAATCGGGAATAATTCTTTAGCAGACGGATTTCAGTCTACGGCAATTGGATATAATTCCAAAACAACAGCTAACGAATCATCCGCATTGGGAAACAATTCATTCGCGGCAGGATTTCAATCAGTAGCATTAGGTTACAATGCGAAAACAAATTCCAACAGCGAAACTGCAGTTGGATACAATACCGTAACAAACGGACAGAATTCCACCGCAATAGGTTCCGGAGCCTCTGCAACAGGACAAAATTCCACAGCCATTGGTTACAACACTACAACAAGTCAGTATAACGCTATATCTATCGGAAACACCAGCGCAAACGTAGGAATAGGAACAAGTACACCGAATACTACAGCAAGATTAGACGTTAACGGGCAATATAAGCTTGGAAGTAAAGGAACGGTAAACAAAAACCAGATCAGTTTTGAAGTCTGGCCAAGTGTTTCAATTAATAATCTCCCTTCAGGAAAATCTACTACAATGGATTTTGCAATTCCGCCAGCGATGCTGCCAAGCTCAACAAGAGCAACAATTGTAGTAACTCCGGCTTCTGATTTTGCAGGAAACGCATCGTTTTCTATTTCTAATCCGAGAATGACATCAACTTCTTCTATTACAATTAATCTTACCAATATTTCAGGAAACGCAGAAAGCTTGTATTCTTCACATTTCTACGTCACGATCAATGAATTTTAACAGAATTAAATAATAAAATGCGTCACTTCGTACAGATTGAAAAAATCTTCAGAAGTTTTCTTTAATGGTTATAAAGAAAGGATCTCCTAAACGAGATCCTTTTACTTTTATCAATTTTGAAATTTATAATAGCAGAGCCATTTACTTCGTTATTTAATGATTCTTTCCAATACCCATTCGATAAGATTTTTCTCAGAAGCATGATGATCTGCGGAGAATTCTCCACGTCTTCTGTTGGCAATCACGTTATTTACAGTAATAGCTTTATGACCTAAAAGTTTAGACAATGCGTAAATCGCGGATGTTTCCATTTCGAAATTTGTTACACCCAGATCGTTCAGAGTTTCTAGAAATTTATCATCAACAGCTTTCAGAC
The DNA here is from genome assembly GCF_018603435.1 of Chryseobacterium sp. ZHDP1. Lineage (GTDB taxonomy): Bacteria > Bacteroidota > Bacteroidia > Flavobacteriales > Weeksellaceae > Chryseobacterium > Chryseobacterium indicum. The sequence continues at coordinate 468,531 of NZ_CP075682.1, forward strand.
GTAATTGTCTTCCCTGTGGAGCATAGAAGCCGGGGAATGTAGCGGTATTGCCATGATATTTTGCGTCTTTGTATAATTCACCCAATTCTTCTGCCCAGTCTGCAAAATAAAGCATTGGTTTGATTTTCGGGTAAGGAAACTTTTCTGTAAAGTTTCTGGAAAATTCATTTTCAAACGCATAATCCTGATAAAAATGCATCAGACCGTCCAATCCTACAACATTTTGTGTAACCAGCATATTGTCTACCTGAACCTCTGGATTTACACTTCCGCAGGTTCCCATTCTGAATAACTGTAAAGCAGAATGTTCCGTTTTAAATTCTTTATTTTTAAGATCGATATTTACCAACGCATCAAGCTCATTCATCACAATGTCAATATTTTCTGTTCCGATTCCGGTAGACATTACGGTGATTCTTTCGCCTCTCAGCGTTCCTGTATGCGTATAAAATTCTCTTTTATTCTTTTTAACTTCTACTTTGTCAAAATATTTTGAAACCTTTGCAACACGATCCGGATCGCCTACAAGAATAATTTTCTCGGCAATATCTTCCGGTAAAAGGTTCAGGTGATAAACACTTCCGTCTTCGTTCAGAACAAGTTCTGAAGCAGCAAGTTTATTCAGCATAATTTGTTTTTTATAGTTTTAATAATTGAAAATTGTGATTGATTTTCGCCAATCTTTAAAAATTCTCTCCCAAGATCCTCATCATTATTTTTAGAATGTCAATATTGGAAATTGACTTTTAGTAATGAATTTGATTTCGGGGTTTAAAATTAATAAAAAATACCCGAACTGACATGTAAACATTATTTAATTCAGATTTAAAATTGTGGTAACGTCCGAATTGTGCGCTGTTAATAGATTTGCGCAAAAAATTTCATGAGATTTTATCCCTTTGCTGCGATCCTTTTTCTGCTCATGCTTTTTCAGGGATGCAAAAATATCTTCATGATGATCCTTACTTTAAAATTATAATATTCAGAAAGCCGATGCCATTTTAAAGGAAGGAATTAATTATCTCGCAAAAAATACAGATTTTAAAACATTCGACAGAAGATCAGGGAAGAATCAACAGTCCTGTAAAAAAGGAAAATTCATGGATCTACGAAAATTCTTTCAAAACAGTAACGGTAAGAAATGCGGTTCTAACAAAACCTTATTTTCACAACGGTGCTTTCAATACTCTGGAAGAAGTTATGGATTTTTACAACGAAGGGGGAGGAGAAGGTCTTGGCTTACAAGTGAAAAATCAGACGCTGGCTTCGGATAGGCTGAATTTAACCCAAACAGAGATTAAACAGATTATTGCATTTTTAATTCTCTTACGGATACAAGCAGAAAATAGATAATGACAAATTAAATATCCAACAGTTTAAGTACCACATTGATTAAATTTATAGATAAAGTTTTATTAAAATGATTATATTGCGCCGTTAATAAAAAAAGTATAAAAATTAGTCTTATCAATATCTGTATAGCAGAGCAGATTATTCAGGCTAAAAATAATACGATTAATAAACTATTTACCTTAAAAACTTAAATTTATGAAGTACGTTATCATTTTTGCAGCGATTCTTGCTGTACTTTTTATTTACACGGTAATTTCCAGCCGAAAAAGTTTAAAAAACGCTCCCGGAAAATTAATCAATGCCAGAAAACTGTATGCTGATGGAGATTACAATGCCGCTCTGAAAGAATTAAGAGAAGCTTTTGTTCTTCCATTCGGAGATAAAGTAACCCTAGAATACAGAACCCATGTGTTAGCTGTTTTAGATCTTTTAACAGAAATTTTAAACGGAATGAACGTTAAAGCCGATAAATTAACCGCTAAATTGTACAAGCGACTGAATGAAGCTACGGGAACGATTCAGATTGAGGAGTATCTGCTGAAACCAATCAATGATTTCTTCGAAAATACAGAATCTGATGAAAAACTGGCGGAGTTTTTAAAAAAAGCGGCAATGTCGGGTGAAATTGGCGTTGTTTATAGTGATGATAATTCCGGACCGGATATCAGTAACAGAACCAATGAATTTATCAACCGCGGCGGGAAATTTTTAATGAAGGGAGAGTATCAGAACGCGATTGATGTTTATAATGAGGCACTCACCCAAAGTTGGGATCAGCAGGATGAAGCTTTTCTGTACGATCAGTTAGCATCATGTCATTTAATGAATAAGGATATTGCAGCAGCGGAAGCAAATTATCAGAAAAGCATCAGTATAAAACCATACTATACCAATATGTGGAACTACTGCGACTTTTTAATTTACAACAAGCGAAAAGCCGATGCGGAAACACAGATGTCACAGCTTGCTGCGTTGATTAAGACAAAATCTGACCAGAAAGATTACGACAGCCTGTTCAAAAAATGGTACAGCCTGTCTTAAAAACCTAACCCAATTGAATACAATCAAAAGTCATATATTTTATATGGCTTTTTTGTTACTATAAGTTCCGACTTAACATAAAATTTATTTAATTAACATTCCTCAACTGAAAAATCTTAAAACATTAATATTAACGGGAAACCCAATGGAAAAAGCAACCATTGAAAAGCTAAAAATAATGATGCCGCAAACACAGATTCATTTTTAAAAAATAAAAATTATTCTAATGCAAAATTTGCAATGCCTCTGCTATCATTTGCTGAGTGAAACGCCGTTGCGAACGAAAATATTTTCAGATAAGATTAAAAAACTTTCGCGCTCATAGCGTTTGAAGAATTTAAAAACTATCCGCCAACTCTCTTGGTTTTATAACCCATTTCTTTAAGGATATTCATAATTTTATCACGATTATCTCCCTGAATGATGATCGTTCCATCCTTTTCAGAACCGCCGATTCCCAGTGTAGTTTTTATCTTTTTTGAGATTTTTTTCAGGTCTTCCTCACTTCCTTCCCAACCTTCTACAATCGTTACAGGCTTTCCGTTTCTTCCTTTTTTTTCAAATTTGCACACCAAAGGTTCTTTTTGCTTGAACTGTTCTTCAGGCATCTCAAAATCCTGTTCTTCATGATCAGGAAAAAGGTTTTTCAGTTGATCTCTTAAATCCATACAGCAAAATTAAAAAAATATTTACTTTTTTTGTTAGTTAAACGCAAAAGCAAAACGGATTTTTCATATGTGCTCTAAAGCGCAGGAAAATCAAAGATTTTCAACAGATTTTACAGTGTAAAATTTTATCAAAGATAAAATCCCTGGATCTTAAAGCATAACAGTCTATTTAAAAATCCTTCGCGCCATTGCAATTAACCAAAATTAAAATACGTTTATACTAAAAACAAATTTTAAACAAAATTTAAGTTCGTCCATTCTTTCATTCATTTCAAAATAAATAAATTTGTAATACAAAAGTTTATACAAAATGTCGAAAAAAGCAATATTAGCGATCCTTGACGGATGGGGACTGGGAATGAATCCTGATGTTTCAGCCATAGATAAAGCAAACACACCTTTTATTGATAACTGCCTTAAAAATTTTCCGCATACAACACTCGAAGCGAGTGGTTTGGCAGTTGGACTTCCTGCAGGACAGATGGGAAATTCCGAAGTTGGGCACATGAATTTAGGAGCGGGAAGAGTGGTTTACCAAAATCTGGTAAAGCTGAACATGGCAGTTGAAAACGGTTCTTTAGGACAGCAGAAAGTGATTCAGGATGCTTTTGATTATGCTAAAAAAGAAAATAAAAAAGTACATTTCATCGGTTTGGTTTCCAACGGGGGAGTACATTCACATATCAACCATTTAAAAGGTCTTTTAACGGCAGCCCACGAATTCGGACTGAATGAAAATGTTTTCGTTCATGCCTTTACAGACGGACGCGACTGCGATCCGCTTTCAGGAAAAGGATTTATCGAAGAACTTCAGGGCCACATGGAAAAAACAGTGGGAAAACTGGCAACCGTGGTCGGAAGATATTACGCAATGGATCGTGATAAAAGATGGGAGCGCGTAAAACTGGCTTATGATGCGATGGTAGAAGGAGTGGGAGAACAATCTACAGATGCTTTGGCTTCAATTCAGAAATCTTATGATAATAGTGTAACGGATGAATTTATCAAGCCGATTATCATGATCGATTCCACACAGACAGGAAATGTGGTTCCTGTTGCTAAAATTGTTGATAATGATGTGGTCATCTGCTTCAATTTCCGTACAGACAGAGGTCGCGAAATTACGGAAGTACTTTCTCAGAAAGATTTCCCGGAGTTTTTCATGAGAAAACTGCCGCTTTATTATGTGACTTTAACGAATTATGACAAAACTTTCCAGAACGTTCATGTAGTTTTCGACGAAGAAGTGTTACACGAAACGATGGGTGAAATTTTAGAAAGAAACCATAAAACACAGATCCGAATCGCAGAAACAGAAAAATATCCTCACGTTACATTTTTCTTTTCAGGAGGAAGAGAAGCCGAATTTACAGGAGAAAAAAGACTACTTTGTCCAAGCCCTAAAGATGTTCCTACCTACGATTTAAAACCTGAAATGTCAGCATACGACATCACCAATGCGATCGTTCCCGAGCTGGAAAATGAAACTGCAGATTTTATCTGTCTGAATTTTGCAAATACAGATATGGTAGGACACACCGGAGTTTTTTCAGCAGCGGTAAAAGCAGCTGAAACGGTAGATAAATGCATTGAAAAAGTAGCAACCACAGCTTACGAGCATGGTTATGCGGTATTCATTTTAGCAGACCACGGAAATTCTGATGTGATGATTAATCCGGACGGAACGCCAAATACGCAGCATTCTACCAATCTGGTTCCTTTTATTGTGATGGATAAAGACCATACATGGAATCTTAAACCGGGAAAACTAGGCGATGTTGCCCCTACAATCCTGAAAGTAATGGGAGTAGAAATTCCTGAAGTAATGACTGGAGATATTTTAGTGAACTAGAATAAATACTGGAGGTTTCATTAAAATATCAGAAAACATTTGTTTCTTAAATATTATTTAAGTTTTAAAAATATTAAAGATAAATTGCCGTTATTATTTATATAGCGGCATTTTTTATGATTAATATCAGAAATAATTAACAAAATATTATGTCCTAAATAATAAATAAAACTTTAAATTTGTAATTTAATCTAAATTCTAAAAATGTATCAAAAGCTTGTAAGGAAAGAAGTAATGGGAATTTTGGAAAAGGAAGTAGGTTCTTTTCTGAATAAATTTTTAACGCCAATTGAAAAAATCTGGCAACCCTCTGATTATCTTCCGGATCCCTCGAGCGAAGATTTTAAACATGATTTAGACGAAATTCAGACTTTTGCACGTGAAATGCCTTATGATCTTTTCGTAACCCTGATTGGTGACTGCATCACAGAAGAAGCTTTGCCTTCTTACGAATCCTGGTTAATGGGAGTAGAAGGAGTAGATCAGGAGCAGAATGAAATCGGATGGGCAAACTGGGTGAGAGCCTGGACTGCAGAAGAAAACAGACACGGAGATCTTTTAAGCAAATATCTTTATTTGTGCGGAAGAGTAAACATGAGAGAAGTTGAGGTTACCACTCAATATCTTATTAATGACGGTTTCGATTTGGGAACAAGTATGGATCCTTACAGAAACTTCGTATACACGAGTTTTCAGGAAACAGCAACCAATATTTCCCACAGAAGAGTAGGAACGTTAGCAAAACAGTCCGGAAACGGAAAATTGGCTAAAATGTGCGGTGTAATTGCTGCAGATGAAGCGAGACACGCGAAAGCATACAAACATTTCGTAGCAAAAATTTTAGAAATTGATCCTTCGGAAATGATTCTTGCTTTTGAAGATATGATGCGTAAGAAAATCGTAATGCCTGCTCACATGATGAGACAGTCCGGACAAAAAGCAGGAGAACTTTGGGGACATTTTTCGGATGCTGCACAGAGATGCATGGTATATACAGGACAGGATTACATCAATATTCTGAAAGACCTTCTGGATGAATGGAAGATTGAACACGTAAAAGGTCTAAACGAAAAAGCTGAAAAAGCACAGGAATATTTAATGAAACTTCCTGCAAGGCTGCAGAAAATTACAGACAGAATTTCAACGCCGGATCTTCAGTTTCAGTTCAATTGGGTAAAAAGTTAGTTCTATAATTGGATAAATTATAAAGTAAGAGTGCTAAGTATTTTTGGCACTCTTTTTATTTTGTATCTTTGCAATTCTAAATCTTAAATATAATGATGAATAATAAAAAAATTGCTGTTGATTTCGATGGAACCATTGTGGACGATGCATATCCGGGAATCGGCAAGGCGAAAATTTTTGCTTTCGAAACACTTAAAAGACTTCAGGCGGAAGGTTTCAGATTAATTCTGTGGACATACAGACACGGAAAAACACTGGATGAGGCAGTAGAATTCTGCAAAGAAAACGGCGTTGAGTTTTATGCAGTCAATTCAAGTTTTGAAGGAGAAGTTTTCGATCCCGAAACACAATCCAGAAAATTAGATGCAGACTGGTTCATAGACGACAGAAATCTGGGAGGATTTCCGGGATGGGGCGAAATTTATAATATTATTCAGGAAAGAATAGAATTCCGTGTAGAAGGAAAAGAGGTTTTAGCCTATTCAAAATTAAAAAAAGAAAAGAAAAAAGGATTATTCTGGTAGAATAATTAAAATGTAACGATTTAACGGTGTAGCAATTTACCAATTATTGATATTGTTACATTGGATATACTAATACATTGGTAAATTAAAACAATGATTCAATTAAAAACAATAGACGAACTACGTCTTATGAAAGAAAGTGCCCGTCTGGTTTCAAGAGCATTAGGAATGTTGGCAAAAGAAATCAAACCCGGGATTACCACTTTATATTTGGATAAGTTAGCGCATGATTTCATAAAGGATCACGGTGCTGAACCTGCATTTTTAGGTTATGGAGGTTTTCCGTACTCTTTATGTATTTCTCCAAATGAACAGGTGGTTCACGGTTTTCCAAGCAAAGAAGAAATTAAAGAAGGAGACGTACTTTCTGTAGACTGTGGTGCTGTTCTGAACGGTTTTGTGGGCGATCATGCTTATACTTTTGAAATTGGGGAAGTAAAACCTGAAACCAAAAAACTTTTGAAAATAGCTAAAGAATCTCTTTATAAAGGAATTGAGCAGTGTGTACGAGGAAAAAGAATCGGAGACATTTCTCACGCTATTCAGGCGCACTGCGAAAAAGAAGGATATGGTGTTGTAAGAGAACTTGTTGGTCATGGTGTCGGAAGACAAATGCACGAAGATCCGCAGGTTCCGAATTATGGAAGACAAGGCAGCGGAAAAGTAATTAAAGACGGATTAACGATTGCAATTGAACCGATGATTAATCTGGGAACTGAAAAAGTGAAATTTCATAATGATGGATGGACGGTGACAACGTTAGACAATCAGCCTTCTGCGCACTTCGAACACGATGTTGCGGTAATTAACGGAAAACCGGTGTTGCTTTCAACATTCCAGTATATTTATGACGCTTTAGGAATCGTAAGCGATGAAGAAAAAGCGTTCCAATTGGATTTTTAATGAAAAAAGTAACTAAACTTTTACTGAATAAAATTCCGCGTCCGATGCTTATTAAAATGAGCATTTGGGCACGACCTCTTATCTATCAGTTCTTTAAAGGCGATACGTTTTTTGATCCTATTGACGGAAGATCTTACCGGAAATTTCTTCCTTACGGATACGGAAGTCAGCGCGAAAACGCATTATCTCCCGGAACTTTAAGTCTGGAAAGACACCGACAGATGTGGCTGTATCTGCAAAATGAAACCGATTTTTTCATTAAAAATTACAAAGTTCTGCACATCGCTCCGGAACAGGAATTCCTGAGAAAATTTAAGAGAATGAAAAACTTAAACTACATTTCTGCCGATCTTTTTTCGCCGATTGTAGATGTAAAAGCAGACATTCTCGATTTGCCTTTTGAGAATGAAAGTTTTGATATTGTTTTTTGCAACCACGTTCTGGAACACATTGAAGATGATGCCAAAGCGATGAGTGAACTGTACCGTGTTTTAAGACCGGGAGGTTGGGGAATTCTTCAGGTTCCGATGAAAAATTCTTTGGAAAAAACGTATGAAGATTTTACGATAAAAGATCCGAAAGAACGTCAGAAACATTTCGGGCAGTATGATCACGTTCGCTGGTACGGAATGGATTATTTTGACCGACTGAAAAAAGCAGGCTTTGAAACGGATATTAATTTCTATTCTAAACAGTTCACCCAAGAGGAAATAAAAAAATACGGGCTTAGAGAAAATGAAATTCTGCCTATAGTATACAAAAAATAAGAAACGTCTTCGTTACGAAGACGTTTTTGTTTTTTCTTAAATTTAAGTAAATTATTCTTTGATAAATTTCAAAGGCTTTTGCCCTTCAATCATTAAAATATATTGTCCTTTTTCAAAATTTTGAGTGTCAATTTTAACTTTTTTGTCAGACGTTTTACCTTCATACATCATTTGTCCCAGCATATTGAAAACCTTTACAGGAAGATCATTTTCCAGATTTATTACAATTAAATTATCCTTTACAGGATTTTGAAAAGAAATAGTAGTTTTAAGATTATTCTCTTTCGTTGATAAAATGAAACTGTTATAATAAATTTTATTTCCATTAGAAGGATTCGTAATGATGAGAGTCTTTCCCGAACCATTAGGAACAACCTGATAATTATAAACCTGACCAGTTGCCGGATTAACGTAAAAATCGCAGTTTTTTTGATCATATCCTTGTACAGCCGTCATATTATTTCCCCAGTAATCAGCCAACGTACATCCCGAAGAACCGTTTTTTGTAAATGAATCATCTATCGTAGAAAAGGTAAGCGGTATTCCGGAAACATTAAAATATTTGGAGGTAAAAACGTTGCTTCCCGATGAATTTGAAAATGTAGAAGGCTGAAGCGACTGATCCATCGTAGGAGTAACAATGGTCTGTCCTCCTATAATCATTTGGGAAATATACCAGTTTGTATTGAACAGTTGAGATGTATTTTGAGCCCATAAAAGACCGCCGCAACACAAAAGAAGTAAAGTTTTTTTCATGGTTTAAATTTTCTCAAAGATAGCATTTCTTTATTAAAAAGCCGCTTCCAAATTATGAAAACGGCTTTGCTATAAAGCATTTAACAAGATTATTAAGTATGATTTTATCTTTAATGTGCGGAAACAGCTTTCAGTCCAACCACAGATCCGATTAAAGTAACAATAAAGAAAATTCTCCAGAAACTTACAGGATCTTTAAAGAAAAAAATTCCCATTAAAACAGTTCCTACTGCTCCAATTCCTGTCCAGACTGCATAAGCGGTTCCGATAGGTAAGGTTTGGGTGGCTTTAATCAGTAAAAGCATGCTTATTGTTAAAGAGATCAGAAAACCTGCAAACCAAAAATACATTGTAGTTCCGCTTGTTTCCTTTACTTTTCCCAGACATGAAGCGAAAGCAACTTCAAATAGTCCTGCAATAATCAAGATGATCCAATTCATTTTTTTGTCATTTACAATTGCAAAGTTCCGTAATTTGGTAAGAATAAAATTTTACAATTGTTAAAAAATCTACTGTAAAGATTAGATCTCATCTATCCAAACTCTACAACCCTACAACCCTCACACTCTCAAACGCTAAAATTCTCAAACACTCCAACCCTAAAACACTATAGCTTAATCTCCGCTCTTATTCTACTTAAGCTCACTTGTGAAATCCCTAAGTAAGAAGCAATATGCCCAAGCTGAACCCTTCTGATTAGGTCAGGTTTGTTTTTTACCAAATCTTTATATCTTTCAAGAGCCGTTTTATACTGTCTTGAGATAATGAGCTTCTCGGTTTTTACAAGTTCTCTTTCCGCAAATTTTCTTCCCCAATTCGCTATATGAATATCCTCGTTGAATAATTTTTTAAGATGTTCTGTTTCCAGTTTGTAGAATTCGCAGTTTTCCAGCAGTTCAATATTTTCGTATCCGGGATTGTTTTCCACATAACTTTTCATGGAAACCACAGGTTCGCCTTCAATTCCGAACCAGAATGTGATGTCTCTGTCTTCTGTAGATGCATACGCACGAACAATTCCTTTTTTCAATAAATAGATGTAAGGAATTACCTTTTCAGCTTCCATCAGACAGAAATTCTTAGGATAAGAAACTTCAGTAATGTATTGTTTCAGTTTTATTTTTGAGATTTCGGGAAGTAAGTAAATGCGGTCGAGAATCTGGTCAATTTCCATAAGTCTTGGATAATTTGTCTAAAATATTGGTTTTAGCAACAGAAAACAAGAAAATTATTCTCCTCTGTTTTGAATTAAATTAAAAATTAATTAAATTTAGAAGGTAAAACGTTTAACCAAAACAGTAGTCGGAAAGTCTTTGTTGATTAATATTGAATTAATATACCAATAATTTAAATTTGAAATTAATTTTAACTGATTGATTTTTAATGTATTGAATTTTGTTTTATTTCGGTTTCGAAAAATTGCCAATCTACAATTATTTTCAAAACGACCAAAAAATTTGTCTATTGTTTTTTATATTTTTTATGAAATATTTTTGCACAAAAGTCAGAGATTATGAAAAGAGCTTCTATTAAAGACATTGCGAGAATTGCTGAAGTTTCTGTAGCTACGGTTTCCTATGTCCTCAATAAAAAAGAAGGAAGCAGAATTAGTGAAGCGACCAAAACCAGAATTCTGGATGTCGCAAAAAGCATCAATTATACACCGAACAAAATTGCAAAAAGTCTGAAAATGAATAAGACCAAGCTGATCGGACTGATTGTTGCGGATATTTCGAATGACTTTTATTCCAACATTGCAAGAAATATTGAAGATGAAGCCATGAAATTGGGGTATACACTTCTGATCGGAAGCTGCGATGAAAATCCTGAAAAATTTAAAAAACTGACCGAACTTTTCTCAGAACAGCAGGTGGACGGAATGATCATCGCGCCGGTTGTAGATTCGGATGAAGCCATCAATAAACTTATTCTTGAAGAATACCCGATCGTAACCATCGACCGTTATCTTAAAAATGTGAGTCTTCCAGGCGTAATGATTAATAATTCAGAAATTTCAGAACAGATCTGCGATCATTTGGTGAAAAAAGACTTTGACGAAATCATTTATGTGGGTTACGATACGGAACTTCCGCATCTGCTGGACAGACAGGATGGTTTTGACCAGAGAATTGCAAAGTCGGATATTTCTGCGAAAAGAATTTTAATCGGAATTCACAATATTACGGAAGAAGTGCATCAGAAAATGCAGGAAAATCTGGATCTTTCCAAAAAAACAGCCATCTATTTTTCAAGTAACAAACTGGGAACTGCAGGACTCAGATATTTAATCGATCATAACATTAATGTTCCCGAACAGGTTTCATTGGTAGCGTTCGACGAAACAGAAGCCTATTATCTTTTCCCGACGGAAGTTTCGTTTGTGCAGCAGCCTTTATACGATATGGCTAAAGAATCTGTGGAGCTTCTTGATAACCAGATTAATAATTATACAACTAACGGAAAAAGAGTAACTTTCCATGCTAAATTTATGGAAAGAAGTTCGGTAAAATAGATAAAAAGAATAATGACAGAAGAGGTAATGATGACAGAAAAAAGACCTTATATTGTATGTTTCGGTGAAGTTTTGTGGGATATTTTTCCTGAAGGTTCAAGAGCAGGAGGCGCACCTTTCAATGTGGCATATAATGTTCATAAAATGGGCATCGATGTAAAAATGCTGAGTAAAATTGGCAAGGATGAACTGGGAGAAAAATTAACCGATAAAATTAAAAGTTGGGGAATTACCACAGATTTTATTCAGGTAGATGAAGTTCATCCTACGAGTACGGTGATCGCTAAAATTGATGAACATAATGAAGCGAGCTACGAAATCGTTGAAAATGTAGCATGGGATTTTATAGATTTTCTTCCGGAACACCAAGATTTGGTTGCCAATGCGGAAGCTTTTGTCTTCGGAAGTCTATCTGCCAGAAATGAAAAGACCAGAGAAACCTTGCTTCAACTGCTTGAATTGGCAAAGCTGAAAATTTTTGATGTAAATTTCAGACCGCCTTTCATCGATTTTGAATTCATTAAAATATTGTTGAATAAAGCCGATATTGTAAAGATGAACAAAGCGGAAATGAAGCAGATCCTTGAATTTATGGGTGAAGAATATACAAGCGAAGAAGAAAGTGTTGTATTTATTCAGACAAAATTTAAAGTCAATGAAATTATTTTAACCAAAGGAAGCAAAGGCGCGGGTTATTTTGTGGGAGATCAAAATTATAGTTTTTCTGCCGTTCCCATCACCATTGCAGATACAGTGGGAAGCGGCGATTCTTTTCTTGCCGGTTTTATTTCCAAAAGAATTCAGAATCAGGAGCCTGAAGAAATTATTAAGGAAGGAATTGCTTTAGGAGCATTCATCACTTCAAAATCAGGGGCGTGTCCGGATTACAGTTACTTCGAATTTCAAAAATTTAAAGAATCAAAATTCTAATAAAAACCAAAGACTTTTTCAGACCGGAAAAGTCTTTTTTTGTCGGTAAAAGTTTCCAATTAATTCCAAAGACCGATTAAGTTTAGTAACTTTGCAAATCCTAATATAATTTTTATGCACAAAGCAGGATTTGTAAATATAGTTGGAAAGCCCAATGCCGGAAAATCTACCTTGTTGAACCAACTGATGGGGGAGAAACTGGCGATTGTAACCCAGAAGGCTCAGACAACACGCCACAGAATTTTCGGAATTTATAATGAAGAAGACTTACAGATCGTATTTTCAGACACTCCCGGAGTTCTGGATCCGAAATACGGTTTACAGGAAAAAATGATGGATTTTGTAAAGGATTCTTTGCAGGATGCCGATGTTTTCCTTTTCATTGTAGATGTTACCGACAAAGCTGAACCTTCGGAATTTCTGATTGATAAGCTGAACAAAATTCCTGTGCCTGTTTTGCTTTTGCTGAATAAAGTAGACCAGACCAATCAGGAAGGTCTGGAAAAACTGGTAGAAACATGGCATGAGAGAATCCCGAAAGCGGAGATTCTGCCTATTTCTGCATTAAATGCTTTTAATACAGAAATTATTTTACCAAAGCTTAAATCTTTACTACCGGAAAATCCGCCTTATTACGATAAAGATCAGTATACAGATAAGCCCGAAAGATTCTTTGTAAATGAAGCAATCCGTGAGAAAATCCTTTTGAATTACGAAAAAGAAATTCCGTATTCTGTGGAAGTGGTTACGGAACAGTTCAAAGAAAAGGAAGGAATTATTTTCATCGATTCTATAATTTATGTGGAAAGAGATACCCAGAAAGGAATTATCATCGGACATAAAGGAGAAGCAATTAAAAAAGTCGGAACAGAATCCAGACTGGATCTCGAAAAATTCTTCAATAAAAAAATTCACCTTAATCTCTTTGTTAAAGTAAAAAAAGACTGGAGAAAAAACGACAGAGATTTGAAAAATTTTGGGTACAGATAGACTAAAAACCACCTAAAAGCCGTTCTATTAGAAGAATTTTCACTATCTTTAAATGTAAATTGCTTTTAATGAACTATTCGAACACAACAAATTCAGATTCTGTTTTAAAAGATGTTGCATTGCTTATCGTGCGGGTTTTCATTGGTTTTGCCATGCTCTCTCACGGTTTTCCGAAGCTTCAGATGCTTTTAGAAGGTAAGTCAGATTTTTTTGATTTTTTAGGATTAGGATCGCAGATCACTTTAGGTTTAACGGTTTTCGCAGAATTTGCCTGTTCAATTCTCCTTATTTTAGGATTATTTTCAAGAATTTCATTAGGATTTCTGATGTTTACCATGATTATTGCGGGTTTCGTTGTTCATGGAGCAGATCCTTTTGAAAAGCGGGAAATGAGTCTCATTTATCTTTCCGTCTATCTCTTACTGATGGTTTTCGGAGTCGGAAAATTTTCAGTCGATTACATGATTGAGAAAAGGAAAAGAACCAATGATTGGTAATGATTTTTACAATATAAATTAAAAAGAGCAGTTGTTTTCAACCGCTCTTTTTTGTTTTTCTAAGGGTTGCAGGGAAGGTTGGACGGAATGCAGCTCCATTTCGGAAGTTCACTCGTTTCATCGATTTTCATGCAGGGTTTGTATCCTGAAGGACATTGCGGCGCATTTCCGCCATTCATGGTGCGAAGTTCTCTTCGCTTTAATTTTCTTAGATTTTTCATAATGATTCTGAATTTGATGAATACTAAAGATAATATTATTTTGTTAAATCACGTAAAGGTGTTTTAATATATCCTTGCATATTCTCTAATTTTCATTAATTTCGTGGAAATTGAAATTATTATGAAGATAAAACTGACCATATGCCTTCTTGCGTTCCTCAATTTCTATGAAGCGCAGGAAAATATTACCTACCAAAAGCCGTCTCCGGAAATCCTGAAACTGGCTGATTATGAAAGACCGCCAAGTGTTTTAATGAACAGTAAAAAAGACTGGATTGTTTTCACGTATCGCCCTACGTACAAAACACTGGAAGATTTAAGTCAGCAGGAAATGAAACTTGGAGGATTAAGAATAAATCCGGTAACCAATATTTCAAGTTCGGCAACGTATGCGAATAACCTGAAAGTGAGAAAAATGAACGATAAAACGGAAGTTCAGGTTAAAAATTTACCTTCCAATCCAAAAATCGCCAATACTTCATTTTCTCCCGACGAAAAAAAACTGGCTTTTACGAATACTACCAATAAAGGAGTAGAACTTTGGATTGTAGACCTTGAAACCGCTACCGCAAAAAAAATAACTTCAGACAATTTAAATGCAAATTTGGGAAGTCCTTATATCTGGTACAAAGATTCTCAGAATTTATTAATTAAAACCCTTCCGCAAAACAGACCTGCTTTAATCGATTCAAGTAAAGATCTTCCGACTGGTCCCATTGTTTCTACGGCAGACGGAAAAGTTTCGCAGAACAGAACGTATCAGGATCTTCTGAAAAATCCGCAGGACGAAAAGAATTTTGAGGTTTTAACCGCTTCAGAAATTTATAATGTTGATCTGAATGGAACTTTAAAGAAAGTAAAAGATCAGGATATGTATTCCGGATTAAGCTTTTCGCCGGACGGAAATTATCTGATGGCAACTACCATTAAAAAACCGTTTTCTTACATTGTCCCTCTAAGCAGATTTCCGATGACAACCACGGTGTATGATATGAACGGAAATGTGGTGAAAGTTGTAAACGAGACACCTCTGAACGAAATCATGCCAAAAGGATTCTCTTCCGTAAGAACCGGAAAAAGAGATATGGGATGGAGAAGCGATATGCCTGCAACTTTGGTATATGCAGAAGCTCTGGACGGAGGAGATCAATATAAAAATGCCGAATTCAGAGATGAAATTTTTACATGGGAAGCACCTTTCAGCAATGCTCCGAAATCTTTCTTTAAAACAAAGCAGAGATATTCTGATGTAAGCTGGACGAATGATCATTACGCCATTGTTTCCGAAGGGTGGTACGATACAAGAAATACAAAATCTTTTCTGGTTGATTTAAATAACGGAGAATCTAAAGTGATTGATGACAGAAATTATCAGGATGTGTACAGCGATCCCGGAAATTTCAATACCACAAAAAACCAGTACGGAAGATACGTTGTAGACATGAAAGGAGGAAAGTCTTACCTCATCGGAGCCGGATTTACAAAAGACGGACAGCATCCTTTCATTGATGAGATGGATGTGAAAACCATGAAAAAGAAAAGACTGTATACTTCCAATCTTAAAAATTCCAAGGAAGAAATTATTGATATTTTAAATCCTGCCAAAGGAGAAGTTCTTACGATTCAGCAGTCTTCCAGTCAGTACCCGAACTATTTTAAAAAGAGCATTAAATCCAGTAAGACAGAAGCGGTAACCAATTTCGCGAATCCTTTTGAAAGCATTAAAGATGTATACAAAGAAGTAATTACGTATAAAAGAAACGACGGCGTTACACTTACCGGAACACTTTATCTTCCTGCCAATTACGACAGAAAGGCAAAAACTGAAAAATTACCATTGTTGATCTGGGCTTATCCTACAGAATATAAAGATAAAAACACGGCAGGACAGAATACGCAGAATCCAAACGATTTCACTTTCCCTTACTATGGTTCTTTCGTGTATTGGACAACGAAAGGATATGCTGTTTTGGATGATGCTGCATTCCCGATCATCGGAGAAGGAAAAACAGAACCGAATGATACATTTATTCCTCAATTGGTAGCCAATGCAGAAGCAGCAATTAATGCGGTAGATCAATTAGGCTATATCGACAGAACGAAAGTAGCAGTTGGAGGACATTCTTACGGCGCTTTTATGACGGCAAATCTTTTAACCCATTCCAAGCTTTTCGCATGCGGAATTGCAAGAAGTGGAGCGTATAACAGAACTTTGACGCCTTTTGGTTTTCAGAGCGAACAGAGAAATTACTGGGATGTTCCGGAAATCTATAACACCATGTCACCTTTCATGAATGCAGATAAGATGAAAACGCCGCTTTTATTGGTTCATGGAGATGCAGACAACAATCCCGGAACGTTCACTTTACAGACGGAAAGATATTTTCAGGCGCTTAAAAATCTCGGAGCCCCTGTAAAAATGGTTCTTCTGCCTAAAGAAGCTCACGGATATGCAGCGAAAGAGAATATTCTTCATTTGCTTTGGGAACAGGATCAGTTTCTGGAGAAATGTTTGAAAAAATAATAATTTACATAAAAACTCGTTCAATTTTGGACGGGTTTTTCTTTTTCTGTCTTGTCCTGAAAAAGGTTGACTACTAAATACCAAAAAACCAGTCATCCTAATGAGATTAAAAAAAGTATCCGCCCCTGTTCAAGAATACAGTGAAGCATTTAAAAGACAAGTTGTCTCCGAATATGAGCGGGGATTATATACAAAATCACAATTACAAACCCGCTATAATATCAGGGGTAATTCCTGCATTCCCAGATGGTTAATGAAATATGGTAACTTTACTTATGAAAAACAATTAAGTAAAGGCAGACCCATGAAAGATCCACAGAAACAGAAGATTAAAGAGCTTGAAGCAGCATTGGCCAAAAAGGAAGAAGAACTCAAAGTGTTCAGGAAATTTATAGAAATTGCAGAGCGTGAGCTTAAGGTTGAGATTGTAAAAAAGTCTGGTTCCAATCAATCCAGGAAATAAAGGTAAATACGACTCTTTCAACAGAGAATATCTGCCGATTGTTTGGCTACAGTAAGCAAGCTTATTACAAGAGACAAAAACAGCCTGTTTCTACAGATCATGAAACAAGAGTTATAGAATTTATTGTATCAATTCGTAAAAAGATGCCTAAAATAGGTACTAGAAAACTTTATGTTTTACTTAAGAATGATTTTGAAAAGGAAGAAATTCATGTAGGAAGGGATCAGTTGTTTAGCATTTTGAGATCAAATTATCTTTTAATTCCCAGAAGGCACAGCTATTTTAAAACAACCAATTCCAGACATTGGATGAAAAAATATCCCAATATTATCAAAGGAAAAGAATTGAAATGTTCGGAGAAAGTTTGGGTTGCAGATATTACTTATCTCAAGACCAAAGAGAAGAATTATTATCTTCATCTGATTACCGATGCCTATTCTAAGAAAATTGTAGGATACGAATTGAGTGATAATTTACAGACCAACTCTACGTTGAAAGCATTAAAGCAAGCCATACAGAATCGACTGTACAAGCATTCACTCATTCATCATTCAGACAGAGGGTTGCAGTATTGCAGTAAAGAATATACTGAAACACTCAAGAAAAGTGATATGCTTATCAGTATGACCGAAAATTCGGATCCTTATGAAAATGCTATAGCAGAGAGAGTGAATGGTATTCTGAAACATGAATTTGGATTGATTGATACTTTTGAAAATTTTAAAAATCTTTCCCAACAGCTTGAACAAGCAATTTATTGCTATAACAATTTAAGACCGCATTTTTCTTTACATTATAATATTCCAAACCAAGTACACATGAAAAATAATGTGAAATTAAAAACCTATAAAAAACAAAATCAGAATAGGAAAATTCCTACTCTGATTTAAGTATATTTGTGATATAAAACTAGTTAACCTTTTTCAGGACTAGTCATAAACTTAAAACTATAAATAAATGAAGCTAATAATCTTATTAATAATTTTCCCGATTTTACATTTTGCACAATTATCGCCAGAAGTAAAAAATCTTTATCAGCAAATATCAAAGGGTGAAAAAGCCGAGTCTTCTCATACAGGAATGGAAGGAACTGAAAGTGAATTGTATAAACTTCATAAGAAACTGGATGAAATTGCAAACGATAAAGAAGTGGAATATATTGCTTTCAATGGAAATCCTGTAGCTAAATATTATGCCGCAAATATTCTTTTCAACCGAAAATCTAAATCTATCGAAAAAATATTTGAATATTATCTTAAAAGTAAGGATTCTGTACAAACTTTGAAAGGTTGCGTAGGTGGTGTTTCTAGATTAGATTATGAATTGTATATAAATGTAATTTCCGAAAAACAAACAATAGATGCAATGCAATGGGAGAAAAAATGGAAAGATAGTATGATTACTAGCGGAAAGCAAAATAGCCCTGAATATTTAGGTTTAGTTGATATGTTAAATACAAAAACAATCTGGACTAAAAAAGATGTCGATTCATTAGCATATAGATTAGAACAAACCACTTTAAATAATCATGATGCTTCTAAAAAGTTGATTGAATTAATTTGTTTTCGTTATCTACATGAAAATAAGAAAGTTCCTTATTATGGAAAGATTGCCTATTTTGATAAAAAATATTCTTCAGAATATATCAAAAAGTATCTCAGGTTTTGTAGATTCGGACTTAAATAGCGGATAGAATATTAGAATTATCAAACTAGGAAAA
The DNA here is from genome assembly GCF_018603435.1 of Chryseobacterium sp. ZHDP1. Taxonomy (GTDB): domain Bacteria; phylum Bacteroidota; class Bacteroidia; order Flavobacteriales; family Weeksellaceae; genus Chryseobacterium; species Chryseobacterium indicum. Next base: position 487,437 of record NZ_CP075682.1, read on the forward strand.
CATTAATTAGTTTATTGTTTATCCCAGCTTTGTACTTCGGAGCTATTCTTTTCTTGCAGATGAATTATACAGACTGACTTTTAGAGAAAAAATTGAAATCGATCGTACCAGATGGAGGCAAGAAAGAAACGACAGTGTCATAAAAGCCGATGAAAAGCCTGATAAAATGGTATTTCCGGAAAATAAAGCACTTTGGACAGAAACGGAGATTGATTTCCTTATTGGTAAGATTTGAACAAGAGATTCTCAATAATCCTTCATCATCAGAAGCTTTGGTTGAACTGTTGGCTGAAAATAATTTTTATTCAGAAATTAAGCGTCCTTACTATCAGAAATTGATGTATTTTGAAGAAAAGTACCATTCCGAAATGATTAAACGATATATTGATTTCTGTTCTAAATAATATACTTTTTTCAAAAATTATTCATATTCTGTTTACTTTAGTTTTTGTAATTTTCAGCCCGCAAAATTCAGTAAAAAATAAAAAACAAGGGACATTGATTCCGAAAAAGATATGTTACGAACCAATCAGACATTTTTAGACTACCTTGAAGGATTGTACAGAAGTGAAGAACATAAAGGGAATATTGTTTTAGAATCTTTTGAAAAAGGCGATAAAATATTAGTTCAAAATCAGATCTCCACAAAGATCATGCTCGTTAAAAGCGGCATTACCAAATGCTATTTTGTGGAAGAAAACGGGAAAGAATATATTGTGGAATTTATGGGAAAAGGAGAGATCATCGGTGAAATCGAAGTCATCAAAAACGTTCCCTGTATCTGCAGCATTGAAGCGATTACGGAAGTTACCGTTTATTCGATGTCGATTCCTTATTTTCAGGCATTGATCAAAAAAGACCTTACCCTCAATAATTTATTGTTGGATGTTTTTGCAGAGCGCATTTTCAATACTTCAAGCCGCGCTTCTTATCAGCAGCTTCACAAGACAGAACATACACTTTCACAACTGTTGGAAGTAAAATCCAGAGAAATGGAAATTTCAAAAGAAGATATGGCAACTTATCTCGGAACTACCGTAGAAAGCCTGAACCGAGCTTTGGAAGAGCTTCAGGAGAATAATTCTGAAGAATAAATTCAACAGATTTAAACGCTTCTTTTATCTTTGCAGAAATATGCTGAAATCAATGGAAGAACTGAGATTCAGAAATGCTGAACTGAAAGATTTGCCCAAAATTGTAGAAATTTACAACTCAACCATTCCTTCGAGAATGGTGACCGCCGATACGGAAAATATTTCTGTAGAGAGCAGAATCGAATGGTTTCATGACCACAATCCTGAAAAAAGACCACTCTGGATCATTGAAAATGAACAGAACGAAGTCTTAGGCTGGGTTAGTTTTTCATCATTCTACGGAAGACCTGCGTACAACGGAACGGTGGAACTCAGCATTTACATGGATGAAAGCTCGCGCGGAAAAGGCTACGGAAAAAAAGTACTGCAATACTGCATTGATAACGCACCAAAATTTGAAGTAAAAACACTATTGGGATTCATCTTTTTACATAATGAACCCAGCCTGAAATTATTCCGACACTTTGGTTTTGAAGATTGGGGCGTTTTTCCGGATGTAGCAGTTTTGGATGGCGTTGAAAGAACTTTGGTGATTTTGGGAAAAAGAGTAGGATAGCTTTCATTCGAAGCAAAAATGCTTAATTTTTTAGAAGCTGTTTCCCGCTTTCACTACTCGCTTTTTGAGTTTTGGCGGCAGCTTCGCTGCCGCCGAAAACTCAAAAGAGCTCAAACATATCGTTCAATCGGGGCTAGAATCGTTACAGAATACAACTAAATACATGACTTCACTCTTTGTCATTCCGTAGGAATCTAGACAATAATTTTTAAACAATTTCTAAAAAATAAACTGAGATTCCTACGGAATGACAAACTAACCGCTTTAATGAGTTGATTAAGCTTATAAGAGATTTAAAATAAAATGATTTTAATATAAGAACCGCAAAAATATCAATAGGAATGGGCTTTAGACCATTTTAATCCGTAAGAAAGAAAATTGGCTTTAGCCAAAACTTATACTAAACTTTCGTTGAAGCCGATTTTGATTTGCAATCTTTACATCTTGACCCCAATTATGCGATAAATTAAGGCGTAGAAAAAAATAAAAAAGCGATCCCAAAAGATCGCTTTCCTGTTACAAATTCTGCTTAATTCTTTTTGCAGACATATTCAAAAACCGTTTGACCAGCATTACAGCGGAAACCGTTAATCCCAAACCTAAAGCGATCCACATTCCGAAAGCACCCATTTTCATTGTTACACAAAGGAAATATCCTAAAGGAATTGTGATAACCCAATACGCAATAAATGTATAGATAGAAGGAATTTTAACATCCTGCAATCCTCTCAGCATTCCCAAAGCTGTCACCTGAATTCCATCCGAAAGCTGGAATAATGCGGCAATTATCATTAATTTAGATGCTAAAGCAATCACTTCAACTTCCTCTTTTTTGGTGAAAAATGTCGGAAGAATGTTGCGTCCGAGAACAAAAACAATTCCGCAGATGCACATGAAGATAAAGGCAATTTTCAGATTGTTGATTCCTACCTTTCTTAATTCAACGAAATTCTGTTCTCCCAGTTTTCTCCCGATCATAACCGTTGAAGCCACACTGAATCCAATACATAAATTAAAAGTAAAAGAAGCCATACTTAAAGCAATCTGATGAGAAGCAATATCGTGCGCCGAAATCAGACCGCAGATAAAAGCGGCTCCCGCAAAAGCAGTCACTTCAAAAAACATTTGTAAAGCCGTCGGAAAACCGAGTCTTATCATCTTTTCAAACATTTTCTTTGAAAAAACTTCAACTTTTAACGAAAAATCTTTGATGTACTGTTTCGTTTTATTCTCATTGGAGAGCACAAAATACAGGAAAACCACCATGAAAATTCTCGCAATTAAACTTGCGAGGGCAGAACCTTTTACCCCCATTTCAGGAAAAATCCAAAGCCCTTTAATGAAGACATAGTTTAAAACAATATTAATGACATTGGCAATAATAGTCGCTTTAGTAACTCCAATCGTGTAAGAAAGCCCTTCCGAAACTTCTCTTAACGTCTGAAAAGCCATAAAAGGAACAATGCTGATTGCCATAATCGTTAAAAAATCAACCGTATCCGGAATGATCTTCTCAGGCTGTCCGGATTTGTAAAGCAAGGGCATTCCCAAAAGTAAAATCCCCATTAGCAAAATTCCCACCGTCATATTTATGACAAAACCATGACTGAAAACGGAATTGATCGTTTTGTGGTCATGCTTCGAATGCGCTTCCGAAACCAAAGGCGGAATCGCAAAAGAAAATCCCAAAGCCAATACAAACATTGAGAAAAACACAGCATTTCCCAATGAAACTGAAGCCAGAGCATCGGCTCCCAGAAGATTTCCTACAATAATATTATCAAAAAGATTCACCGAAACCTGTCCAACCTGCGTCAACATCACAGGAAGAGCCAGCGTGAGGCATTCTTTCGTATAGTTTTTATTCAAAAAGTTCATAATTGTTTATAATTCATATAGTTTTTATTCAAAAAAAATTGCAGTAACAAATGATACTGCAATTTTCATAATTTATTTAAAATAATCATTACATTATTTCCTTACAAAACTTGCAACGTCTTCGGCAGAAACCGTGTTTCCTCCTAAAATAATCAATCTTTCCACAACGTTTCTCAATTCTCTGATATTTCCGGTCCATGAAAGCGCTTTTAAAGCTTCAATCGCATTATCATCGAATTTTTTTACAGCAGTACCATGTTCATCAGCAATCATTCCGGAGAAATGCTCAACCAGTAATCTGATGTCTTCTTTTCTTTCATCCAATGGCGGAACGTAGATTTCAATCACAGAAAGTCTGTGGTAAAGATCTTCCCTAAATCTTCCCGCCTCGATTTCCTTCTGCATATTTTTATTGGTTGCAGCAAGAACTCTTACATCCACCTTAATCTCCTTATCGCTTCCTACAGGCGAAACTTTGCTTTCCTGTAATGCTCTCAACACTTTTGCCTGAGCAATTAAGCTCATATCTCCGATCTCATCTAAGAATATTGTTCCTCCGTTTGCCTGCTCAAATTTCCCCTGCTTATCCTTAATAGCCCCTGTAAAAGATCCTTTTACGTGACCAAATAATTCAGATTCAATCAGTTCAGAAGGAATCGCCGCACAGTTAACTTCTACCATCGGACCTCTTGCTCTGTCACTTTGATTATGAATTGCATGTGCAACCAGCTCTTTTCCGGCTCCGTTTGGTCCTGTAATTAAAACCCTTGCATCAGAAACAGCAACCTTTTCGATCATATCCTGGATTTTCTTCAAGCCTGCCGATTCACCGATCATCTGGTATTTTTTATTTACCTTTTTCTTTAGCGTTTTATTTTCTGTCTGAAGATTTTTATTTTCTTTTTTCAGTGTTTCTTTAACTAAAGCATTTTTTACGCTCGTAATCAGTCTGTTGATGTCGATTGGCTTAGAAATGAAATCGTAAGCACCGTCTCTAAGGCATGAAACCGCAGAATCGATATCCGCATGTCCGGAAATCATAATAAAAGTGGATTCCGGTTTCAGCGCTAAACTTTGCTTTAAAAGTTCAGTACCTGAAAGTTTAGGCATTTTGATATCGGAAATCACCAGTGCGAAATCTTCTTTTTCTACCTGTTTATAGCCTTCAAGTCCGTCTTCGGCGATTACAAATTCATAGTCGGTTAGTTCGTCAGAAAGAATACTGTGGAGTACTCCTGAGATTGCTTTTTCGTCTTCTACAATAAGGATTTTTTGCATAGTTGCAAATTTAGATTTTTTTGATTGAATTATTAGCAAAAACTATACCTAATCGTCTAGAATATGTTTTTGACTTTGAAAGATAGAAAATTATTTAAACCCATCATTTAAAAGACATTTTATTTTTGATTTTTTGTTACTTATTATTTTGCAATTACAATTCGTCTTCCAATACTATTCCCAAAAGATCTTCAATTTTCTCATAAATTTCATTTGGTTTTGATTGTAAATAATTTAGATCTCCATAGCTCTCAAGCATTTGTTCATTAAGCATATGATATTTCAAAATGTTATCAATGCTTGTGTATTTATTTTCAGAATGAATCTTGTTAATAAGATTTTCATAATGATTAGTACGCATTTCTTTAATGATATTAATGTCGAGAAAAGCCGTATGACGCAAAAAGACTGAAAAGCGCGCTACCAAAAGATACTCCATATAAATCACAAAATCGGATACGTTATTGGGATTATAATGGGCACTGTAATCATCTCCATGATATAATAAACCCGAATCATCCTTATCATTAAGAATGATACAAGTATCATTATAAAAATAATAAAAGTCCAGATAAGTAAAATGACCACCTTTGTTTCTTATTTCCTGTCCGAAACGTGAATCTGTCGGATCACCATAAATATTTACGTCATTATAAGAGACTAAAGAATTTAAAGAAAGTAAAGATAAGAAGCCTTCTGCCTGTAATAATTCATCTTTAGCAACAGCCAATTTCTCTTTTGGTGCAGATACAAGTATTTCATTAGTGGTTAATGATGATTCCAGAATATGAGAGTCCCAGGAAATGTGTAGTCCGTTACTGATTCTGTAAAAGGCTTTCATATATTCATCAAATTCAAAGGATGAAGGTGCGGTTTTTCCATAATCTTCCGCATTTAATCTTAGAAGTTCTGTGATTTGCGATTCTATTTTTATAAGCTCCTCATCGGATACACCTGTAAATTGAAAATAATTAAGGTGATTGATTAATGAATGCTCTTTTAATTCTTCAATAATTTTTTCTAAACGTTGGAAATAAGATTCTGCCCATTTTTGTGCTTTGCTCATATCTTTATTGTATAAAAGTTTATTTTGATGATTTTTCAGGAAAACTTTTGTTTCTCCAGCGTTTACCGTCTCCAAGTTTATAAATTACAGTGCGCTGAAATTTTAAGGTGTATTTGGGCAGTGCAAGTTCCGTATCTCCCCAGGAAGATTTGGGTACAGAAGGAAGGAACCAAAAAAACTCGCTAAGTTCTTTACAGTAAGACTGAAAAACGTCAAAGTAAACTTCTCTTCGGTTATTAATTCCAAGGTAAAATATAAATGCTTTTAGCTGATCCGAATCAGGAATGCTAAAATCCGTTTTTTCAAACATTACATCTTCCACTTTAAGATTGGCGAATTTTACACTAAGCTTACTGAACCATCCGTCTGGATTTTTTTTAGCTTCTTCAAGAATGCCTTTTTTCACCATGTCAGCTGCTGTCGAATATATTTCTACTAGATCTGATTCTGTTTCGGCAGATTCTGCCTTATTTTTAAATTGATTAATGTTAAGGTAATTCAGCACAAGACTACCAATAAAATCAACGATAAGCTTACATTCCTCTTTACTGAAATAAGATAACGAAATGAAATTTTTATCAATTTGTTTTCCATTTAGCAGATTAAATTCTTTTCGCGTAAGACCTGCTTTTGCAAAAGATTCCAGACCTGCATTATCTCCTGCACGTAATTTGATAAGATTGAGATAACGTTTTTCAATATCTGCTTTTACATCAGGATTTTCATTGATTACCTCAAGAGCTTTAGCTATTTTGGAATCACTCCAAGATTCTAAAAACTCGTAAATTCTTTGAATATCTGAAGAATTTAGAGATAAATCTTCAACTGGCGCATATAATTTTGTCAATCCCTGAATTTCAGGAATTGTTTGTATATCGACAGCCGTTTCGGAAGCGGAGGTATAGATCATTTTTAGCTTTTTATCAGCCTCGTGATACAGACAGTCAACAAATTTATCAACTTGAGCATATTCATATTCCCTGATTTCGCCATCTGAATCATATATTTTAGTGAAAATGTCCAAGTTCAGTCTATCAGATTGGGGGTCAGGAATAATCTTGATAAAACTTTCCTCAAGCCTTCCTGAACCGGGCTTAATGTGACTGAAAAGTTCAAGTCGCATAATTTCAACGATCAGTTGGGCATCAACAGGCTGTTTTGTAAAACCCTTATCTTTGGAAAGTGTGAAGAAATTGATTTCGCTGTATTGCGGATCTTCGTCACTGTCATAAAGTACATCTAAAATATTCAGGTCGGTTCCCTCTAAATTTTCTTCTTCATTTTTCCAGTGAATAACCTTTGGAACCTGATCATCTGTTCTTCCGTCTGTAATTTTATAGAATGATTGTCTGGATCTGTAAGTCTGATAACTATAATATTCTGTTTCTGGTTCGAGTTCGTCTTTTATAATTTCAAAAATTCTCTCGAGTTTTTCTTTTTGTTTGTCTGTCATGGTTTAGTTTATTATTTAATTAGGATTATTTTAAAATAGTTCCTCTAGAGTATATGGCTTTAAAATATTTATTGAGAATAATCTCTTCTCCCGAAAATCGCAGATCCCACTCTTACGGAATTGGCACCACATTCAATGGCGATCGGAAAATCGTCACTCATTCCCATTGATAATGTTTCGAGCTTTTTTAATTGATTTAATTCATCAAAAAGACTTTTCAGGTTTAAAAATTCCTTTTTTACCTGATCTTTATCGTCCGTGAAAGTTGCCATTCCCATCAATCCGGTAATTTCAACATTCTGAAATTCTCCTTTTAGGTATTGTTCAAACAAATCTTTGGACTCATTGATATCGAGTCCAAATTTACTTTCTTCCTCTGCAATTTTCACCTGAAGCAATACTTTAATAATCCGGTTGTGTTTTACCGCTTCTTTATTGATCTCACGGATCAGCTTTTCAGAATCTACACTTTGAATCGTATCTACAAATTCAGCAATATATTTTACTTTATTTGTCTGAAGATGCCCGATCAGATGCCACTGAATATCTTTGGGAAGGAGAGGGTACTTTTCTGTGACTTCCTGCACTTTATTTTCACCAAAAACTCTCTGTCCCAAATCATAAACTTCCTGAATCGCCGAAACAGGATGTGTTTTTGAAACCGCAACCAACTGTACATCAGAAGGAAGCTGGCTTTTAATATGATTGTAATTTTCCTGAATACTCATAATGGCAAATTTCCGAATTTTAAAGAGGAAAAGCTAATGAATATTGAAATTTTTAGACTTGAGATTTTTTTGAGTCTAAAATAGAATGTCTGTCATTCTGACGAAGGAAGAATCTAAGTTTTATTGTTAAAGATTCTTCACTCCACTTCGTTTCGATCAGAATGACAGACATACAATATATTAAATTTCAATATTGTCCGATAAAACGTATAAACAAATTTATGATCTCAATGTTTATCGCACAAATCGACAGTTCGCTCCTCTGGAGCTTTTTTTTGATGGTGTCTTTTTTCTACTAACAGTAAATCCCGATGGGATTAAATGCAGCTCCATTAGGAGCAACCTGTTCATAGAAAATAGTTATTCTTAGAATGGAAGCTCCGGAGGAGCGACCTTATAATTGTGTTTCAATGTTTATCGGACCAGGATGATTAAATTTAATTCAAAACCTCATTAATCTTCGGATATTCTGAGATTTTTCTGAAAACAAAACGGTTGCTTTTCTGGAGCTTTTCAATAAAAAGATCGAGCTCATTTATGGAATCTGCATCGGTTAAATATTGGTCATGCGTAAGAAAAACCAGATGTCTTGAAGTTTTTTCAAGGTCATTAAAGAAAATACTGTCTACTTTTTTCAGCATTTCTTCATGTTTTCCCTTTAATGCCATTTTATTGGTCGGCTTCCACTCAAGATCCCAACCGATTACTTTGTAACCTGCCTGTTTTAGCTTATCTGCGGCTTTCGTTGAACTTTTCAGATCGGTCACGGTAATGTTATTCAGTCTCCAGATGTTTCTTCCCGGAGTTCTCGCAATTTTATCATACAGTTTCAGACTGTCTTTTGCCGCATTAAAATCTTCAACAACACCCGCCGGATTTTTATAAAAATCGGTGTATTTGTTGTGCGCGTGCGTGAAACTGTGATTCGCAAGTTCTATTAAATGATCTTTTCTTAGCAGTTCCAGATCTTCCTGTTGCTTTTTGCTTCCGTAAGCGTGTTTGCCTACAAGAAATGCAGTGGCGCAGATATTTCTTTTGTGTAAAATTTTAAGGAGATTTTCGGTTCCGTGATTGGGACCGTCATCAAAGGTCAGATAAATTACTCTTTTATCTGTGGGAACATTTTCATCATCAAGTTTGGGGACAATTTTTGCGACGGGATGGTTTTTCGGAATCAGTTTTTCAGATTCTTTCTTGTCTTTTTTTTGATTACAGCTGTTGAATAAGATTGAAGTTGCACTCACCAATGCAAACATCCCGAGAAAAGTCTTGTTTCTAGACTTTTCCGCAAAAGTTTTTGTCATAAAATTTAATGGAATTTTGTTGTTAAAAATTGTTAATTTTTCCAAATAATTCTTAACAAAAATTACGCCAAATTTCACTTATTTTTGACTTTTTAAGTTTATTTTAATAAAATACTTTTAGTCCAGAATTTTCTTTAAATACAGTGAATTTTTAATAGCAGCATTTCCCCATGTATTATTGAAAAAGATAAAAGGTTTATGTTGTGAATTTCTAATTTTTTCAGCTAAATTTTCAATAAATTCATTGCTGTATTCGGATTTGTAAAGCACAGGTTTTCCGTGAAGCCGATAATATAAAATTTCAGGATTATTGATGATAACATCTTCCGGCAAATTTCCGGGGAAACTGACACCTGAAAAAATGACCTTGTTTTGCTTCAAAATTTTAAAAACTTCTTCATTCCACCAAGATTCGTGACGAAATTCGATGACATTCAGATAATTGAAATGAAGATTGTTAAGAATTAAATCAATATTTTCCTGAGTATTTTTAAAAGATGGAGGAAACTGATACAGAAATCCGGACAGTTTTTCCTTCAGATGAGATTCAATATGATGACAGAATTCCGCAATTTCTTCTTTACAGTCTTTCAGTCGCTTTTCATGGGAAATGGTTTTCGGAATTTTAATAAAAAACTTAAAATCACCGGGCGTTTCGTCATACCATTTCAACAACGTTTTTGCAGTAGGTTTTCTGTAAAAAGTAGAATTAATTTCCACACAGTTAAACTCCTTTGAATAAAGGATTAGAAAGTCTTTGCTTTTCGAATCTTCCGGATACAATGATCCTTTCCAGTCGTTATTGTAAAATCCGGAACAGCCGATATATAAATTTTCTTTTTTCATATTGTTACTTTTTGCTTTCGCAGATTTGGGAGATAATTTTACTGTTATTATTTACGTTTATTAATAAGCCTGTTTTAAACAAATTCAGAATTAACCGCAAAAGGTGCAAAAGACATTCATACAGCGATTATCAAAATTTTTAAAACTCTCAAAAGAATAAAAATCAAGGATTTTTAAAAGTTATTGTGATCTTTTTTGTTGATAATCAGTGATTTTAGTCTCCAAATCTGCGGGAAAAATTTATTCAATATCCAAATCCACCGAATTCAGTCGCAGAGAGTTCAGAATAACTGAAAGAGAACTAAAACTCATCGCCGCGGCTGCAATCATCGGAGATAACAGGATTCCAAAAAACGGATACAATAATCCTGCCGCAACGGGAACGCCCAAAACATTGTATATAAAAGCGAAAAACAGATTCTCTTTAATATTTTTCAGTAATTTTTCACTTAACAGTTTTGCTTTTGCAACGCCTAAAATATCACCTTTAAGCAAAGTAATTTCTGCACTTTCTATGGCAACATCAGTTCCTGTTCCCATCGCAATTCCGATGTTTGCCTGAGCTAAAGCGGGAGAGTCGTTGATTCCGTCGCCGGTCATCGCGACAATTTTTCCTTGTTTCTGAAGTTTTTTTACTTCATTTAATTTATCTCCAGGAAGACAGTTTGCTTTAAAATGTCGGATACCCAATTCTTCCGCAACGGCTTTTGCGGTATTTTCATTGTCTCCGGTCATCATAATAATGTCAATTCCTTCATTTAATAACTGCTGAACTGCTTTTTTAGAGCTTTCTTTAATTTTATCGGTAAAACTGATGAATCCTAAAACTTCGTTTTCCTGAGCAACATAAGAAATGGTGTGCGCTTTTGACTGAATTTCTTCCGCCTTTTGTTTTATATTTTGAGGAAGAGAAACCTGATGTGAGATTAAAAGACTTTCGTTTCCAAGGAAAACCGTTTTTCCGTTGATGTTTCCTTTGATTCCTTTTCCTGAAATATTTTCGAAATTATCTACTTTTTCAGGAGTTATACTTTCAGCTTTTGCCTTTTTAATCACGGCATTTGAAAGCGGGTGTTCCGAATTCTGATTTAATGAATAGGCTAATTTCAGAATTGAATTTTGATCATTGTTGATTGTTTCAATATGTTCTACGGATGGTTTTCCTTCAGTTAAAGTTCCTGTTTTATCGGTAATCAGCACATTTACCTTATTCATCTGTTCAAGAGCCTCTGCATTTTTAATTAAAATACCGTTTTTTGCGCCTTTTCCAATTCCTACCATCAGAGACATTGGTGTTGCCAAGCCTAATGCGCACGGACAGGCTACAATTAAAACAGCAACCGCATTCACAAAAGCAAACAGAGTTTTCTGACCTTCCGGACCGAAAAACTGCCATAAAACAAACGTTAAAACCGCAATGAAAATGACCGTCGGAACAAATATCTTAGAAACTTTATCCGTGAGTTTCTGAATCGGGGCTTTACTTCGGCTCGCTTCGTTAACCATCTTGATAATTTGGGAAAGCAGGGTTTCGTCGCCGACTTTTTCCGCCTTCATAATAAAAACATGATTTCCGTTGATGGTTCCGGAAGAAACTTTATCATGGACATTTTTCTCAACAGGAATCGGCTCTCCGGTAATCATACTTTCATCAACTACAGAACTTCCTTCCGTTATTTTTCCGTCTACCGGAATTTTCTCACCGGGTTTTACTTTTAATAAATCTCCGATTTTAACCTGTGAAAGCAGTACTTTTTTCTCTTCTCCGTTAACGATAAGATTGGCTTCATCGGGAGACAAGTTCATCAGTTCCCGGATGGCATTTCCTGTTTTTTTGTGCGCTGCAGCTTCCATCAACTGTCCTAAAATAACCAGCGTTAAAATAACACAGACCGCTTCGAAATATAATGGAGTTTCGTGATGGCTGCCACGAATTTCATGCGGAATGATATCAGGGAAAACCAAGGCGACAATGCTGAAAATAAATGCTGCAAAGACGCCTAAAACAATTAAACTAAACATATTTAAGTTCCATGTTTTAAACGAAATCCAGCCTCGTTTCATCAAAAACCATCCTGAATAGAACAAAACGGGAAGCGTTAAAATCAACTCAAAAATCCCTTGAGCTTCATGAGAAAAAGGAAAATCAAAAAACATTCCGCCCATCGAAAGAATGAAAACAGGAATGGTAAAAGCCAGTGAAATGATGAATTTCTTTTTTAATATATTGTAGGTTTCATCTTCTTCCTCATTTTTGTCGGGCATTCTTACGAGATCCATTCCGCAGATCGGGCAGTCTCCCGGTTCGTTACGAATGATTTCAGGATGCATCGGACAGGTGTATTTTGCCGCTTTTTTCTCAGGATATTTTACGAGATCCATTCCGCAAACGGGACATCCAACATTGCTGTCGTAGACTTTATCGCCTTCACAATACATCGGACAATAGTATTTTCCTGCCATTGCATCGGTTACTTCCGGTGCTTCGTGATGATGGGAATGATCGTGGACATGATGGTGCGAATGAGCGGCTGAATTCTTTACCAAGTCTTCTGTAATTTCTTCGAGATGCATGTTGCAGACAGGGCAGTCTCCCTTTTCAGGATAAATTTTATCGCTTTCGCAGAACATCGGACAGTAGTATTTTCCGATATTGTCTTTGAAATTTTCAGGTAGATTTGTTTGGGAATAAGCAGGTTTAAAATTCGGATCTTTTGCGTGCTTTTCCTCAATAGGAACCAGATACATATTGCAGACAGGACATCTTTTACCCTGCTGAAAATAAACTTTATCACCTTCACATTCCATTGGGCAATAGTAAACCGAAGACGGAGAAACTCTTTCTTGTGGTTTAATGAACGCTTTTTCAGGATTGTCCGGATCTTCCAGTTTGTAGTTGCCGATTTCTTCGAGTGCTTTATTTAAAGTATTGATTTCAAATTCTTTGTCGGAAGTAATGGTTGCTGTATTATTTTCGAGATTAATATCAGCTTTTATTTTTTCTAAACTGTTCAGCTTGTCAGAAATTTTTTTCTGGCATCCGGAACAGGTCATTCCGAGAATTGTATATTGTTTTTGCATGATCCTTCTGATTTATGATACAAATTTCCAAAAAGCAATCGGAAGCCTGTTATAAATTTAAGGATAATGTTTACAGAATTCTGTTGCTTGGGTTAGAGTGTATTAGAGTTCTAGTGTAGAAGTGAGAATCCACATGATTTTAAACCCCAAAAAACTCTCTAATTCTCAAAGCCTCCAACTTAAATCTGGTCTAACGGTTTTCTATTATGGACTTTTAATTTTTTGAACTCAGTAGGAGTGAAGCCTGTACTGTTCCGGAACTGGGAAGATAAATGCTGAACACTTTTATACCCCAGTTTTCCGGAAATTTCGGTCAGCGTAAATTCGTTATAGAGAAGAAGTTCCTTCACTTTTTCGATTTTTTGAAGAATGAAAAACTGTTCTAGCGTGATGTTTTCGTTGTGAGAAAAAGTTTTGGAAAGGACGCTGTAATCTTTATGCAGTTTGGAGATCAAAAATTCAGACAAAAGGAAATTTTCATCAATATCCAGTTCGCTGATTTTTACGATAATTAAATTTTTAATTTTCTCAATTAACTGATGGGCAGAGTCTTTAATTCTTTCAAAACCTGTTTTCTGAAGAAGTTCCTCAAGTTTCTCCAGATCATCGCCGGAAATATCCTTTTGTGTTTCCGCTTCTCCGAGTGCAATGGATTTCAAAGAGATATTCATCTCTGTAAAAATCGATTCTACAGCAGAAATACATCTTCCGCAGACCATATTTTTTATGAAAATCTTCATAAGGAGTTCTGGTTGTTCAATCTGTCTTTCACAAATTCCACTTTTGTTTTTCCGTGCGGGGCAGGATTTCCGTTTTCGTCGAGATTTACCATAACGATTTTATCTACCGTGATAATCGTCTGATGCGTCATTTTATTTCGGACATCGCATCTTAAAGTAAGAGATGTGGAACCAAACGCAGAAACTTCGATGCCGATTTCGATAATGTCGCCTTGTTTGGCAGAACTTACAAAGTTGATTTCTGAGATGAATTTGGTAACTACTTTTTTGTTTTCGAGCTGAATAACAGCATATAATGCAGCTTCTTCATCGATCCACTGCAACAATCTTCCTCCGAAAAGAGACTGATTGGGATTAAGGTCTTCGGGTTTTACCCATTTTCTTGTGTGGTAGTTCATATCTGAAATTTTACTGCACAAATTTAGCTTTTAAAACCGGCTTTTTCAAAAGATTTGCATTCAGGATTCCGAAGAAAGATATTTATATTCTCAATTATTTTCTTTTGGAACGCATCGCTTTCACTTTTGTAACAGTATCATCTTTTAAAAATTTTTGATAATATTCACTTTCTAAAGGATAGACTGCGACTTTTCCTTCGTTATTGTGATGGATACCGAAACCATAGGTTTTGGCTAACGGGGAACATCTGAGACAAGGCCGACCTTTGGTGAAAAAGTTTTGTCTTTCTGCGGGTTTTTCACGCTCTGTAATGTCATTTTTAATGGAATAGCATTCAAAAATAATATCATCCGACGTGTATTTATAAGGATTCTTCAGTATTATTTCGTACTGAAGATTAGCCATTGTTTTTTCTTTTTTCTCAGGAGGGATTTTTGCTTCAGAAATCAGGCTGTCTTCTGCAACTTCAATGAAGGTGTTCTTGTAATTGGTTGTATGCTGTTTCATATTCATTTTGTCGGTTAAAAATGGCTGTTTTCAGGCAACAGGAATTTTACTTTATCCATAATGGATACATCACAATTTACAATAATTTTATTAATGTTGTTCTCTTTAATGATTATTCATAAATATTTCATGATGAATTAATACTTTTTAACGAAATAATATTTTGATTGAAAATTTTATTAAAATAATTTCAAAAAAAGCTTTGATATGAAATTAATAATCGTATCTTGCACCCGTATTATATCTGGAATCAATATTTGTTCATTCTTTATGTTGTTTTTCTTTTATAAACCAAATCATTTTTAACTTATTTTAATTTTATTAATCAAGATGAACATTTTTGTTTCAAACATCAACTACGCAACTAAAGATTATGAGTTGCAGGATTTATTTTCAGAATTTGGAGAAGTTTCTTCTGTAAAAATTATTACAGATAAAGAAACTGGTCGTTCCAGAGGTTTCGGATTTATCGAAATGGAGGACGCAGAAGGACAACAAGCTATTGACGCTCTTAATCAGAAGGATTTCAACGGAAAAACTCTTAATGTTTCAGAAGCTAAGCCAAGAGAAGAGAAGCCAAGAAGAACTTTCAGCAACAACGGTGGAGGTAACAGAGGCGGAGGTTACGGAGGTAACAACAGAGGTGGCGGTGGCTACGGCGGCGGTAACAGAAGCGGTGGCGGTGGCTACGGCGGAGGAGATCGTGGCGGAAACGGCGGTGGAAAACGTTGGTAAAAAATATAGCGGTTCTTTAGGGAACCGCTTTTTTTATGATCTTTTTTAAAGGAATTATTCTTTTTCCTTCTTTTTTTTCTTTTTCTTCTCTTTGTCTTTTTCCTTGCCTTTCTTTTTGTCCTTTTTAGGATTTAAAATTTCATTGGCATATTCAAACTCTTCTTTTACTTTTAAAGGTTTGGTCTCAGCCGAAGGATTGAACTCTTTTAAAGTTTCCTGAGAAATTAAATTTTCGTGAAGCAAAAGATTTAAAATCTCCCTGCCCGAATTATCAAAAAAATTATGCGAAAGTTCTCTCAATAAAAATTTGCGGTATTCTTCCAATGGTACAATTGCGGTATATTTAAAGATTCTTCCTTCTTTCTCTGTAGAAAGGTATCCTTTTTCAACTAATATTTTAAGGTAAGTGGAAACGGTGTTCTGATGGGGTTTAGGTTCAGGATGCTGTTCCATAATATCCTTTAAATAAAATGATTCCAGCTTCCAGAACAGCTTCATTAAATTTTCTTCCGCAGATGTAAGATGATTGATTTTCATATAAATTCTTATTGTTGAAACTGAATATGGCAATAAAGGTAAAGAAAAGATACTATAAAAGCAATTCCGGCTCCCATAAACACCTCTTTTGGAGTGTGTCTTTTCAGGATAATTCGTGTAATTCCTACGAGTGTTGCAATGCCTAACCAAATGATTCCCATTGTGGTATTCAGTGCAAAAAATAAAGCGGCTACAAATATATTAAATGCTGTATGCATCGAGCTTTTTATGAAATAGTTGCTGATCTGCAGTGCGAAAAGCAATATCAGAATAAAAAGCATAACAAAATCGATCTGCCCGTTTCTGAAATAATGATAAGCTATATAGGAAACCACACAAATTCCAATAAAAATGTATAAGGTTTTCCTCTGAACTCTGTTGGAAACATCCATATTGGTATATCTGCCCGTTTTTACATTCCAGATCAGCCAGATAATGACGGGAGCAATAACTATTATTAATATAGGAAGGAATGATAGAATGGATTCTTTAAGAGTGTATTTCAGAAAACTCATGTAGACGAAAAATATAAATAAAGACAACAGAGGATTAAAAAAATCTGAAATAACTCTTGATATTTTATGTAATAATGAAGGCTGTTTTTCTTCCATGTTAACGTTTGATGATGTAAATATAATACTATAAGCAAAAAAACAATTGGTATGTATACAATAAAAATGAAGTTTTTTTTATAATTTTGCTCAACTATTTCATAATAAATAAGCAAGAGCTCAACACATGAAAGAATTTTCTAAAGAGGTATACCTGAAGTGGTATGAAGATATGACAATGTGGAGAAGGTTTGAAGACAAATGCCGTTCTCTTTATCTAAAACAAAAAATCAGAGGTTTTTTACATTTGTATAACGGTCAGGAAGCAATCCCTGCAGGTTTTACGCATGCAATGGATTTAACTAAAGATAGTATGATCACTGCTTACAGATGCCATATCCATCCAATGGCTATGGGAGTGGATCCTAAAAGAATCATGGCGGAACTTTGTGGTAAAGCTACAGGTACTTCCGGAGGAATGGGCGGATCTATGCACATTTTCAGCAAAGAGCACAGATTTTACGGTGGTCACGGTATTGTAGGTGGTCAGATTCCTTTGGGAGCAGGTATTGCTTTTGCAGACAAATACTTCGACAGAAAAGCGGTGAATATCTGTTTCTTCGGAGATGGAGCGGCTAGACAGGGTTCATTACATGAAACGTTTAACATGGCGATGAACTGGAAGCTTCCGGTAATTTTCGTTGTAGAAAATAATCAGTATGCGATGGGAACTTCTGTTAAAAGAACAGCAAACCACGAAGATATTTATAAATTAGGATTAGGTTACGAAATGCCTTGCCTTGCAGTAGATGCAATGGACCCTGAAAAAGTGGCTGAAGCGGCTTATGAAGCAATTGAAAGAGCAAGAAGAGGAGACGGACCTACTTTTATTGAAGCAAGAACATACCGTTACAGAGGACACTCTATGTCTGATGCAGAACCATACAGATCTAAAGATGAAGTTGCGCTTCACAAAAATGATGATCCTATCGAGTTGATTAAGCAGAGAATTTTGGCTAACAGCTGGGCAACAGAAGAGGAATTGGAAGCGATGGATAACAAATCCAGAGATTTCGTGGAAGAGTGCATAGAATTTATGGAAAATTCTCCTTATCCTGATGCAGAGAAGATCTACGAGTATGTATATGCTCAGGAAGACTATCCGTTCTTAGACAAATTAGAAAACTAAAAGATAATAAATCGGTTTGAAAGTTTGAAAATTTGAAAATGATTTATTACCATATCTTTTTTAATTTTCAAATTCATAAAATCCCAAATTTTCAAATTATAAAAAATTATGGCAGAAGTAATTACAATGCCACGTCTTTCCGATACAATGACGGAAGGAAAAGTGGCAAAATGGCATAAAAAAGTAGGTGATAAAGTAAAGGAAGGCGATATCTTAGCTGAAATTGAAACAGATAAAGCGGTTCAGGATTTTGAATCTGAAATGGAAGGAACTCTTTTATATATCGGAGTGGAAGAAGGTAATGCAGCAGCGGTAGATTCTGTTCTGGCAATTATCGGTAATGAAGGAGAAGATATTTCAGGACTTACAGGCGGTGCAGCTGCTCCGGCTCAGGGCGGTTCTGAAGAGAAAAAAACAGAAGAAGAATCTAAAACTGAAAACAGTTCTACCAGTGTGGAACAAACTTCTGCGGAAATTCCTGCAGGTGTGGAAGTAATTACCATGCCAAGACTTTCGGACACAATGACGGAAGGTAAAGTTGCGAAATGGCACAAAAATGTTGGCGATACCGTAAAAGAAGGTGATCTTCTTGCTGAAATCGAGACAGATAAAGCCGTTCAGGATTTCGAATCTGAGTTCAACGGAGTATTGTTGAAGCAGGGTGTTGAAGAAGGAGGTGCTGCTCCGGTAGATTCCGTTTTGGCAATTATCGGACCTGAAGGAACAGATGTTTCAGGAGTTGGTGCTCCAAAAGCGGCTGCTTCATCATCAGAAAAACCAGCTGAACAAAAAACTGAGGCTAAAGCAGAAGAAAAATCGGCTCCGGCTGCGGATCATTCCTCTACAGACAGAGTTGCCATTTCTCCTTTAGCGAAGAAAATGGCTCAGGATAAAGGAGTTGATATCAACAGTATTCAGGGTTCCGGAGAAAACGGAAGAATCGTTAAAAAAGATATTGAAAATTATCAGCCTTCGGCTAAACCAGCGGCTTCAGCTCCATCTGCAAGTCCTGCGGCGGCTCAGGTTGCATTAAGTTTCGTACAGGGTGAAGATACTGAAACTCCAAATTCACAGGTAAGAAACGTAATTGCAAAACGTCTTTCTGAAAGTAAATTCTCTGCGCCTCACTATTATCTGATGGTTGAAATCAACATGGATAAAGCGATCGAAGCAAGAAAAGAGATCAATTCTTTACCAGATACTAAAATTTCTTTCAACGATATGATTATTAAGGCGACTGCAGTTGCTTTAAGAAAACATCCACAGGTAAATTCAAGCTGGGCGGGAGATAAGATCATCCACAGAGGAAACATCAACATTGGGGTAGCAGTTGCAATTCCGGACGGATTGGTAGTTCCTGTTCTTAAGAATACAGACCAGATGAATTACACGCAGATTTCTGCTGCGGTAAAAGATATGGCTTCAAGAGCGAAAAACAAAGGTCTTAAAGCTAATGAAATGGAAGGTTCTACCTTCTCTATTTCAAACCTGGGAATGTTCGGAATCGAAACATTTACAAGCATCATCAATCAGCCAAATGCTGCGATCCTTTCAGTAGGAGCCATCATCGAGAAACCTGTTGTGAAAAACGGACAAATCGTAGTTGGAAACATCATGAAGCTTTCATTGGCTTGCGATCACAGAGTCGTAGACGGTGCTACAGGAGCACAGTTCTTACAGACTTTAAAAACATATCTGGAAAGTCCTTTAACATTGTTACTGTAATTTTCTGTTTAGATATACAACTTAAAAAGGTTTACCGGAACAAATTCGGTAAACCTTTTTTAATTTTAAGGTGATTTTAATCTGTTTAAATAAATTTTAGAATGATCCTTGCTGGTTTTTAAAAATGAAGTTAATTACACTAAAATTAGACAAACAAAATATTTTTCTTTTATTGCTGATTGTAATGGTTGCAGCAGGCAAGCTGATTCCATTCAAAAGTGAATACAATCAGTATTTTAATTTATCTGCGTTTATCGATTGGGGAATTGCTGCAATCTTTCTTCTGTATGGATTAAAGCTGAATATCAAAGAAATTATCAAAGATATTTCCAACTGGAAACTTCATCTTTTGGTTCAGGCGGGAACATTTATTATTTTTCCGCTGCTTGCATTTTTGTTTTATGGCTTTGTAAAAGATACCGAATTTTTTGTGACGTGGCTTTCCATATTTTTCCTGGCAAGTCTGCCTTCAACAGTCTCTTCTTCGGTTGTAATGGTTTCTATTGCAAAAGGAAATGTAACTTCGGCTATTTTCAACGCCTCCATTTCAGGAATCATCGGAATTGTCATGACTCCTTTACTGATGAGCTTTTTTATACAACCCGATCAGGAAAATATTAATAACTCAGAAATTATCCAACAATTGTTGCTTAAAGTTTTACTGCCGATCATTTTAGGACTGATTTTAAACCCGTTATTGAAAAACTTGGTGACAAAGTATGCAAAAATTATTGCGGAATTTGATAAAATGATCATTTTACTCATCGTCTACGAAAGTTTCTCGGAAGCGTTTTCACAAAATGTATTTGCCTCAGTTCCATCTTCTGTATTCCTGATTATTGCTGTCAGTGTTATCACTTTATTTTTCTCGGTATACGGAATTTTAAAATTAATTTCTGGAAGGCTTCATTTTAAAAGAGAAGATACCATCACAGCTACCTTCTGCGGATCAAAGAAATCTCTTGTTCACGGAAGCCTTTTTGTAATGGTTTTAGGGATTCCTGAAGATCAGAAAGTGCTGTTTTTGCTTCCGGTAATGATCTATCACAGTTTTCAGCTATTTTATGTGAGCTGGCTTGCCAATAAAATTGAGAAAAAATATCGACTGGAAAATGGATAGTCGTTGTAAATTATATTTTTATTGCTTTTCAGATTTAAATCAATTCACTATTTTTGAATCATGATTAAAGCAAGGAATATCCATAAATTTTATGGGAATTTAGAAGTACTGAAAGGAGTTGATATTCACATCAAAACAGGAGAGGTGGTTTCAATTGTGGGAGAATCCGGAGCCGGAAAATCTACACTTTTGCAGATTCTGGGAACACTGGATCAGCCAACGACTTCCAATAAGTTTGATACGGAAATTGAAATTGCCGGAGAATCTTTCATCAATATGAATGATAAGCAGCTTTCTAAATTCAGAAACCAGAATATTGGCTTTGTATTTCAGTTCCATCAATTATTGCCGGAGTTTACAGCTTTAGAAAACGTTTTATTACCGACAAAAATAGCAGGAGCCAGTGAAAAAGAAGCAATTGAAAAAGCATATGCTCTGTTTGAAGACTTAAAGATTGAACAGCGATTGCATCATAAGCCCAATCAGCTTTCAGGTGGTGAAGCGCAAAGAGTAGCGGTGGCAAGAGCTTTAATCAACTCGCCGAAAATCATTTTTGCAGATGAACCAACGGGAAATTTAGATTCGAAAAATGCAGATGATCTTCACAGGTTGTTTTTTGATCTGAGAGATAAATATAACCAGACTTTTGTGATTGTAACCCATAATCCGAATCTGGCAGAAATTACTGACCGGAAACTGGTAATGAAAGACGGAATGATTATCGAATAAAACTTCCGCAAATGATGAAACCCTTTATTTTTTTATTTCTTTTCCTTATTTCATGTACCAAATTTGATTCTCAGGCTTCAAGTAATACCGAAATATTGCCAAAATCCAGAATTTTAGAACTAAAGAATTTTATTAAAGGAAAAAATTATAATCAGAACCTTGCTGTTTTTATCAATTTTAAAATTCATTCAGGAAAGTACCGTTATTTCGTTTACGATCTGAAGAACAATAAAATCCTGCAGAAAGCAATTGTTGCTCACGGCGACGGATCTGTTGTTAAAAATTCCTCTGCTTTGAAGTTCAGTAATGCAGATGGTTCGCACCAGTCGTCGTTGGGAAAATACGAAATAAAGGAAAGTTATTCCGGAAAATTCGGAAAAGCCTATCGACTGGATGGTCTGGATAAAACGAACAGCAATGCTAGAGCGAGAGCCATTGTGTTGCACTCTTATTACTGTATTCCCGACAAAGAATCTGTAAATTCTGCCTGTTTAAGTTTTGGATGTCCTATGCTTTCTAAAAATGCATTCAACGAAACTTCTAAGTTTATTGACGGTTCAAAGGAAACGATTATTTTATATGCTTTTTACTAATTTTATTTTAAACTAAAAAAATGCGCATTAAACTCCTTGCTGAAGACGACAGACCAAGAGAAAAATTTTTACGGAAAGGTAAAAGTTCGCTTTCTGATTCTGAACTGCTTGCCATCATCATGGGAAGCGGAAGCAGGGACGAAACAGCGATAGAACTGGCGAGAAAAATTTTAGCCTCTGTTAATAACAACTGGCATCAGTTAAGTCTTCTGTCTTTAAAAGATCTAATGAAATTTAAAGGAGTGGGAGAGGTAAAAGCTATATCTATTATCACTGCTTTGGAAATCGGGAGAAGAAGAGCGAGTCAGGAAATTCCTGAAAAACCTGTGATTTCAGGAAGTGATGGAGCATATCAGATTTTCAGAAATCATTTGTCGGATCTTCGGACAGAGGCATTTTGGGCAATTTTTCTGAATCAGAGCAACAGAGTCATTCATCTTGCCCAGCTTACGCAAGGAGGAATTAATCAATCGATTGTGGATATACGCGTGTTGTTTAAAACGGCATTAGACCATTTTTCAACAGGGATTATCATTGCGCACAATCATCCTTCGGGAAACTTAAAGCCAAGCAGGGAAGATATTGATATTACCAAAAAAATAACAGAAGCGGGAAAAACATTGAATATTCAGCTCCTGGATCATTTGATTATTACCCAGAATTCGTATTTCAGTTTTTCAGACGAAGGATTATTATGATTAAAAGATTGAAATATAATGAAATAGATTTTGAGAAATATTCTAAGTGTCTTGAGAATTCTGCACAATGGAAATATTCCGCTAGCAAGGATTTTTTGGATATTACTTCTGGAAAGCAGTGGGAATTGCTTGTTTATAATGACTATGAAGCAGTAATGCCTGTTCCTTTTGTAAAAAAAATAGGATTTAAAATTGTAATTAATCCTAAACTTTGTCAGCAATTAGGTATTTTTTCGAATATCGATGATGTTAAAATTAACGATCTTTTTTTAAGTTTTTTAGAAAAAAAATATAATATCTGGTATTATGGTTTTAATGATAAAAATACCTTTAGTAAATTATTAAAAAGGAGAAAAAATTTCCTTATTTATCCGGATAATTATGAAATTGTAAGACAGAAATATTCTCCTAAGAGAAAGAGAAAATTAAGGCTTGATGATGATATTTTACAAAAATCTGAAGTAAGAGAGGTTTCTATATTTAATGCTTGGGAATTTATTTCAAAAAATCTGATTGGTGCGAAAGATGAAAAGGATAAAAATAGCTTTCTGCAGATTTTTACAGACCTTGAAAAAGCAGGTTATTTAAAGTTAAAAGCTTTTTTTTATGGTACTGCGATTATCAATCTTATAGCCGTCTATAGTGACGATAAAACGATTGCTTTGCTGGGTACTTTTAATGATAAAGATCATGTTAAATTATCAGGTTCTTCATTTATTATAGACGATGTAATTCGTGAGAATATACAGACTAAAATCTTTGATTTTGAAGGAAGTGATATTCCCGCTATTGAAGAGTTTTTCAGAGGTTTTCGTCCGGAATTGAAGAGCTATCCTGTTATCTTTAACTCAAAAAAGCAAGTTATAAAGAGTTTTTTCAGGCAGTAAAAAAATCGCTTCAAATTCAAGAAGCGATCTTTCTGTTTATAAAATTATATTTTTATTCCTTAACGAATTTTTTGAAATATTTTAACTTAGAATTCTCATTAGTAATCTCAATAAAATAAGTACCTTTTAATAAGTTTGAAATATCTACTGATGCAGTGTTTATGATAGAGATTTTGTTTTCAAGCACTAATCTGTTACTTACATCAAATATTTTAATTGTACTATTTTTTAATTCTTTAGTTGTTTTAATAAATAGATTGTCTATAGCGGGAATTGGATAGAGCGTAATATCTTCATTCTTAATTTCAACTATTTTTGAAGAGCTGTTTTTAGCTATTTTTCCGGTATCCAAAGATTTATTTTGGTTAGGATTAAAATTAAAACAAGTATTTTGATTTTCTATGTAAAAATAATGACTTTTTCCATTTCCTGGCTCTAGAACTGTATTTGTATCTAAAATAATGCTTTTCTTGGCTTTAAATTTAACATTGGCATTTTGTGTAAAACTTTCATTTTGAATTCTTATAGATTCGGGAGAATTTGTAAGTTCAAAGTTCCATCTGTTAAATTTTTTATTTTCAATCAAAACTTCTCCACCATTTGACGAATTCATTTGCCAAGCCATTTTATTAGCTTTTCCGGCATCAACTCTCCCGGCTCCTAAAAGTCCTGTAAATATTTGATTTTGAGGAATCTGATCTATATTGGCTGCAGTAAGTTTTAGAATAGTTTCTGCTTCAATCGGTGATAGACAATTATTAGAAGAAAATAATAATGAAAGTGTCCCAGAAATAATTGGAGAGGCTAAAGAAGTTCCTATCCAAACTCTTCCAAGGCAAGTATCACAACCACTATATGGCAACCCTTCTATATCATAAGCTGGAGCTACAATATCCACATCTTCATTATTCTGTAATTTATTTTCCAAAATTGGATAATTACTATAATGAACATCCTTAACATTTGTAGTTACAGAAGCTCCAATATCATTATAATGACCAACTCCACTTACTGCAATTACGTTTTGATATGATGCAGGAAATACCTGTGCGTAAGTATTTCCACAAGATGAATTTCCAGCTGCTGCGACCAAAACTGTTCCATTATTATATATTTCATTCACAGCATCCTGTTCTGTTTGTGTAAAACTACAGGTTGACAGCCAGCTCATATTTATTATTCTTGCACCATTATCAGACATTTGCTTCAGATAACCCCAACTACCCCAACTATAGTGATCTGTTACTAATAGTTTATTATTAAAGCCAATTGATGAACTGCCGAAATTATTATCTGTTTTAGATCCTGCCAATCCAGCAACTACATTTCCATGTAAATCAGTAGAAGAAACAGTTTGTCCAGGCAAAGTTGATATTTTATTTTCAAACTCTGCATGAGTCAAACGAAAACTGGTATCTGAAATTCCTACAGTCACTCCGTCACCTTTAGAATAATCCCATGCTTCTCTAGCATTTATTAAATCCAGATGTGTATGTGCTATATCTTGAGGAAATAGATAATAATCATTTGGCGTATAAGTAAATAGATAAGGTACCGAAGCTGGCTTGATATTATTTAAAAGAAAAGAATTGTTGTTGACATTTTGTAACAAAATATCTTCATCACGAGTATCTATTTTTTCAGATTTTACAATATCGCTTTTGTTTGAAAATGCAAAATCATTATACTCTTTTTCATTTCTAAATTCAATCAATGAAGTATTTTTCAGCTTTTGAGAAGAAAAATTCCAGAATGCTTCTTCGTACTTTATAACTTCAATATTCTGATTATTGAATGATAATGTTTTAGACTTGTCATTTTGCTTGACAGTCTGCGGTTTATTAGAAGAATTTTTAAATTCAATATAATACAAAGATTTACTCTGTTGAGAAAAGCATAGTATATTTAAAAATAAAAATCCCAAAGCGAAGCTTGTTCTTCTCATTTTTTTGAATTTTGAATTTCCTCAATTTTTTTATTTAGATCAATTACATGAAGTGTAAGTTCTTCAACCTTCTTTAGTAGAAGAATATTCATTTCTTTTAATTCAATACCTTTTTCTATAGCTTCATTTGTTGTTGGTACTTCAGGTAGATGTTTGTTTTCTGAAATAAATTTTTCAAGCTCTGTTAATGGCATTAGTTTATATTCTTTCTCAAAAACATAATCTGCCCAACCATTTGATGAGGCTACATCCACTTTTACTTTTTCGGTTCTAATTCCACCTTTTACAAATAACTTGTAATCATTGCAATCTGTACAGGAAGCAAGTGCCATATTATTCCAATCAACCCCAATCAAAACTCTTCCATTTGCTCTTACAGAAAATTTAGGTTTAGACCAATCGGTAGGACTTGAAGGAGACGAAAGGGTTAAAAGTCCAACATCATTATTTTGAAAATACTTATGTGATAGCCACATAATATCACCGTCTTTTACTATATTTTGAGCTTCACTGAAAAAATGAAAAGCATCTCCAGTAGATTCTGAGATATATTCTGTACTACCACGCAAATTAATTGCTAAATTAGAATTTGGAGCAGTACCAATACCAATTTGACCAGTAGAATTAATTCTTAATCTTTCAATATTGTTAGTTTTTAATACTAAATCCTGATTATCAGAAGTTCCAATGTAGTTTGTTGCGGGTGCAGTTCCAGAGTTGCCATTTAAGTTCCAAGATTGAGCTGTAGAGATTGCATTAATTGCAAGGGCAATTAAGATAATTGTTTTTTTCATGATTAAAAGATTATTTTTTATTTTGTTATAGCTTTGTAAATCTATAAAAATTAAATTACCAAACAATATTAAAAATGTTAATTAAAAATGTTAATTAAAAATAATAAAATCATTAAATTTCTACTATCACTTTATTTATGTTTAATGACATATTATCTCTATACGCATCAATATTACAATTCAGATATTGAAGCTTACATGGGATTAGTATATAAAGCTAATTTCCCGGATATGAAAATTGAAGAGATCCATAAAAAAGTTTATAGTGAACTTAAAGAAAAAGATCCGGATGTAGGTAAGGTAAATGTGGAAAGGAAAGAGGAAGCGATCGGAGATAACAGTTATTATAAGAATTTATCTGAAAATCCTAAAATGTATGAGGAAGAACTTCAGTTATTTACAGTAAAACCGTTTTACAATTTAATAAACTCAGTCTTTTTTAAGTTTGGATTTTCTGCTTCAACATCTACTTTTCTTATTACTATTATTTCCTATGTCTTAATCGTAATCCTGATTTTTATTTTTTTAATAAAAATACTTAGAAATAATTATCTGGCTTTTATTTTAACCATTTTGATCTCATTATTCAAACCTCTGTTAGATACCTCAAGACATGCTACTCCGGATGGCTTTTCTACATTACTTTTATTACTTAGTTTTTATTTTGCATTAATGAAAAGAAACCTTTTTGTTTCTTCAATATTTGGAATTTTATGTATTCTTACAAGGCCTGAATATTTTATTTTTTATACATTTCTATCTTTACTAGTATACTTTTTCAGAAAGGATTTTAAATTTCAATCAAAAGAAATTTTATTTTCAGTTGGCTATTTTACATTAACTTTCGCAATCATACAATATTTTAACCAGATCCCGTGGTCTGTTTTGTTTATGAACCAGTTTACAAAAGTTCAGCTTTATCCGATTTCAAATCCCGATGTATTTAATTTTCGTGAATATTTAAACTGTGTGAAAGGAAAAATACTGTTTGAATGGAATACATCTTACTTCCCGTTACTGCTAATTTTTATCATTATTATTTTAGATTATAGATTAATCATTAGTAAAAACAGAAAAAGTTTAATTTTTTTAGGTTTGTATGTTGCTGTTTATCTTACTGTTTCATTGCGTTTTATTATGTTCCCAACATTAGTAAACAGAATGATGGTTGGGTTTTATTTAATTATAATATTGTCGTTAATTGCGTATCAAAATTCGAAAAAACAAATATTAGCTGATACTATAGAAAAATAGCCAAATAATTACTAATTTTGCTACCTCAAATTATGACAAGTTTTTCAGGATATTTACCCTATGCTTTCGCATTGATTATTGCAATACCTTTTCTGGTTTTGCTGAGACAGTTTGTATTTACTTATATTAAACTTAAAGAGCAGGAAATCAGATTACTTTCTGTAAAGTCGAATTCCGAAAATAAAACCCAGTCTTACGAAAGAATGACGCTATTTATGGAAAGATTAAAACCGTCCAATCTTATCCAGAGGTTTGATAAAGGTCTTGCAGTCCATGAATTTATTTTTCTTACCGAAAAGGCGATCAATGAAGAATTCGATTACAACGCTTCCCAGCAATTATACATCACTAAAAATTCGTGGAAAAATATTGTCGAGTCAAAAAACGCAGTTATAGAACTTCTTCACAGAACTTACGAAGGAATCAACGGTAATGCAAGCCTTGATGAGTTCAAAACCATTTTTCTGATGAATTATATGGAAGGAGAAGATTATATTTCTATGACCATTGAAGATTTAAGAAAAGAAATTTTAATAATAGCTTAACTAAAAAAATAAATTTTAAATAATGATTCCAAATTTTAAAGCACATCCATGGCACGGAATTTCTGCAGGAGAAGATGCGCCAAATGTTGTCAATGTTTTCGTGGAGATCGTTCCTTCAGACACTATTAAATACGAAGTAGATAAAGAAACAGGATTTTTAAAGGTAGACCGGCCTCAGAAATTCTCAAATATTATCCCGGCATTATATGGTTTTGTTCCAAGAACATATTGTGACACTGCAGTAATGAACTTAGCGGTTGAAAGAGGTGCTACAGACGTTACGATGGGAGATCACGATCCACTTGATATCTGTGTTTTAAGCTCTCATAACATTCACGCAGGAGGTTTGTTAATGGAAGCTATTCCAATCGGAGGTTTCAAAATGATCGACGGAGGAGAAGCAGATGATAAAATTGTTGCCGTAATGATCGGCGATCACGCATTTGGACATTTCAGAGATATTTCAGAATTACCGGAAGCAGAAGTGAAACGATTAATGCACTACTTCCTTACTTACAAGAACTTACCGGATGAGCCTGCAAAATGCAGAATTCAGGAAGTTTACGGGGCAGAACATGCCAAAAAGGTAATCAAAGCTTCTCAGGACGATTATTCAAACAAATACGGAGGATAAAGTTCTCATATTTCAGGTAAAAGTAAAGGATAGACGGTTTTGTTTATCCTTTTCCTTTATCGTTTTCTATTTTTATTGAAAGTTCAGAAATCACACCCTTCGACAACAATAAAAAACAGAAAATATTATCAGTTTTTAATTTTTTAGGAGCTGTTTCCTGCTTTTCACTGTATCTTTTTTGTTACGGGCTCCGCTTCGCTCCGCCCGCAACAAAAAAGGATGTCGTTTCAATCAGGGCTAATCATTATTACTTTTAATATCATACAAACCAAACCTATGAGGTTTTCATCTGTAACATTTATGCATGATAAAAATCCCTCAAAAGTCCTTTTAATTTTATCTATCAAATATATTTGTCATCATTGACTGAATGAAATGCCTTTAATTTTCCGCAGATTGCATTAAAAAATTAATAACTCAATTTACATAACAGCTTATTCAAAATTTAAACATAATAAATTCAATTTGTTTAATCGTTTAACTGCTAATTTTGAAATAGTTATATATATTTTAACATAATCCATAGAAATTATTCGTTATATTTAATAATCTATTACCAAAAAAATATTAAACTATGGATCTATTTGTGTTAGTACCAATTTTTGGTGTCATTGCCTTACTGTATACTTTCATCCAAAGTAACTGGGTAAGTAAGCAGGATGCCGGAAATGAAAAAATGAAAATTATCAGCGGACATATTGCTGACGGTGCGATGGCTTTTCTAAAAGCCGAGTACAGGATTTTAACCTATTTCGTAGTTGTGGTAGCGATTCTTTTAGCGGTGATGGGGATGAGTAATGCCAACTCCCACTGGAGTATCGGGATTGCCTTTGTAGTGGGAGCTATATTTTCCGCATCGGCAGGTTTTATCGGAATGAAAATCGCCACAAAATCCAATGTAAGAACTGCACAGGCTGCGAAAACATCTCTTTCAAAGGCTTTAAAAGTTTCTTTTACTGGAGGTTCCGTAATGGGAATGGGAGTCGCTGGATTAGCGGTTTTAGGATTGGGAGCATTGTTTTTAATTATTAAACAGATTTTTGCACCTCATGCAACTGTGGATTCTCATGAAATGGAAAGAACGATTGAAATTCTTACAGGATTTTCTCTGGGAGCTGAATCTATAGCCCTTTTTGCAAGAGTAGGAGGAGGAATCTACACAAAAGCAGCAGATGTGGGAGCCGATTTAGTAGGAAAAGTTGAAGCCGGAATTCCGGAGGACGATCCCCGAAATCCCGCAACCATTGCAGATAATGTAGGAGATAACGTAGGTGACGTTGCAGGAATGGGAGCTGACTTGTTTGGTTCTTATGTAGCAACGGTACTGGCAACTATGGTTTTGGGAAGAGAAACCATTTCTCAGGATTCTTTCGGTGGCTTTGCCCCGATACTTCTTCCAATGCTTATAGCAGGAACAGGAATTATTTTTTCAATAATAGGAACCCTGTTTGTCCGAATTAATGATAACGAAGGATCTTCCACCTCAAGTGTGCAGAATGCTTTAAATCTGGGAAACTGGGGAAGTATTGTGATTACGGCGGTAGCTGCTTATTTTTTGGTAAATTATATCTTGCCCGACAAAATGGTTCTCCGAGGACATGAATTCTCTAAAATGGGTGTTTTTGGGGCAATTATGGTAGGATTGGTTGTAGGTACTTTAATGAGTATCATTACAGAATATTACACGGCAATGGGAAAGAGACCGGTTTCGAGCATCGTTAGACAATCTTCAACAGGTCATGCCACCAATATTATCGGAGGCCTTTCTGTGGGAATGGAATCTACGTTGCTTCCTATTATTGTTTTGGCAGGCGGAATTTACGGATCATATCTTTGCGCAGGATTATATGGTGTAGCCATCGCAGCAGCTGGGATGATGGCAACAACGGCCATGCAGCTGGCTATTGACGCTTTCGGACCGATTGCAGATAACGCAGGAGGAATTGCCGAAATGAGTGAGCTTCCCAAAGAAGTTCGTGAGAGAACGGATATCCTTGATGCAGTAGGCAATACAACGGCAGCCACAGGAAAAGGTTTTGCAATCGCTTCTGCTGCTTTAACGGCTTTAGCTTTATTCGCGGCTTTTGTTGGGATTGCAGGAATTGACGGAATTGATATATACAGAGCCGATGTTCTTGCCGGATTATTTGTCGGCGGAATGATACCTTTTATCTTTTCATCATTGGCAATCACTGCGGTTGGACAGGCTGCAATGGCAATGGTAGAAGAAGTTAGAAGGCAGTTTCGCGAGATTCCGGGAATTTTAGAAGGAAAAGCACAGCCGGAATATGAAAAATGTGTAGCCATTTCAACTGATGCATCCATCAGAAAGATGATGCTTCCCGGAGCGATTGCTATTGTTTCACCTTTGCTGATCGGGTTTATTTTCGGACCGGAGGTTTTGGGAGGTTTTCTTGCCGGAGCAACGGTAAGCGGAGTTTTAATGGGAATGTTCCAGAATAATGCAGGCGGAGCTTGGGACAATGCAAAGAAATCTTTTGAAAAAGGAGTGGATATTAACGGACAGACTTACTATAAAGGTTCTGAACCACATAAAGCTTCCGTAACGGGAGATACGGTAGGAGATCCGTTCAAAGATACTTCGGGACCTTCAATGAATATCCTGATTAAACTGATGTCGATTGTTTCCTTGGTGATTGCTCCGACATTAGCTGTTTTACATAAAGATAAAATAGATGCCAGCAGAAAAGCGAAAATTGAAGCTTTAACAGGCGTTTCAGCAATTTCATTAACCAATCAGACAGGATCAACAGCCGTTGTTCCACAGGAAATAAAAGGCTATGTTAATGAAAGCGGAGACTTTGTTTATGATACAGGAAATATACAGGAAATTCAGCTGAATGGAGGAAAAAAGATAAAAATCGGGGAAGGAAGCCAGTTATATCAAATGTACAATTCGGTTAAAAATAAAGATCAGGGAGTTTTGGATCCGAATAAATGGTTTACGGTAGAAAATCTCTATTTTGAGACAGGTTCCAGTGATTTAAAAACGGGTTCGGAAGTTCAGTTATTAAATTTAGTTGAAATCATGAATGCCTATCCGTCTTTAAAAATTAAATTGGGAGGCTATACCGATAATTCAGGAAATGAAGAGAGTAATCAGAAACTTTCCAATCTGAGAGCTCAGACCGCAAAACTGAAACTGCTGGAACTGGGTATTTCCGGAGACAGAGTGGAAGCGGAAGGATACGGTTCTCAGCATCCTGTTTGCGCAGCGAACGATACCGACGAATGTATGGCAAAAAACAGAAGAATTGATGTGAGAGTATTGTCTCTTTAAAAAATCAATTTTGAATACTGAAAAGCACTGCGTAATGCGGTGCTTTTGTTTTAAATATCATTTAAATTTTCCTGCTAAGAAATCTGCTCAATCAACAAAATAAAATATTTCCTACTGTCATTTCGACAAAAGAAAAATCTAACTGATTGGTAAAGAATTTTAAGCTTACAAATGATTTTAGAGATTCTTTTTCAAATACTCAAGCGCATTAATAATCAGATCATCATTTTTAGCAAAACTAAACCGGATATAATCTGAATTCTGTCTGGAATTGTAAAAAGCCGATAAAGGCAGACATGCGACTTTCTTTTCGATAGTCAGCCATTTTGAGAACTCTACATCTGTCATTGTTTTTGAAACAGTTCTGAAATTCACGATTTGAAAAACGGCACCTTCTGCTTTTTGTTCCACAATGAAAGGCGTTTCTTTAATCAGATCATTAAAAAGATCACGCTTTTTTTGCATTAGATTTTGATTCTGTGAAGCATCAAAAACTTCTAGATATTTGGCTATTGCGTACTGACACGGCGCATTTGCGCTGTAAGAAATGTATTGCTGATGACAGCGGAATTTTGCAGTTAATTCTTCAGGTGTCAAAAGATATCCCACTTTCCATCCTGTGGAATGAAACATTTTCCCAAAAGAAAAAATGCAGAAAGTTCTTTTTTTGAGCTCAGGATGAAGAAACGAACTGTAATGTTCCTTTCCGTCAAAACAATAGGTATCATAAATTTCTTCGGAAATCAGATAAATTTCCTGATGTTTGATAATGCTGTATAATTGATTCCAATCTTGTTCAGACCATATTTTTCCGGTTGGATTTTGTGGCGAATTTACAATAATAGCTTTTGTTTTTTCAGAAATGCAGTTTTGCAGTTTTTCCCAATTTACCGAAAAATCATTATCAAGATCATAATAGACAGGAATGCCTCCATTCAGGAAAATGGATGGACCATAGGTATAATAAGAAGGCTGTATAACAATAACCTCATCTCCCTGATTAAGAATAGATTTAAGGGAGGTATATAAAGCAAAAGTTGCACAGGGAACAATCGTAACTTCATTTTGCTGTAATCGGATGCTGTTTTTTCTGTTAGAATTAAAACGGATTACATTTTCTATCAGAAGCGGATTTCCTGCAAGTGGTTCATAATTATGGCTGTTAAGATCTGCAGCTTCTTTCAGATATTCCCGTAAGCGATGGTCAATATCAAAATCCGGCAGTCCCAAAGACAGATCAAAGCTGTTGTTTCTAACTGCCAGTTCAGACATTTCGGTAAAAAAAGAATAATGATTGAATCCGTAGATATTCTCCATGCTTTTTGCATTTATTTCAAATATAAGAAAAATAGCAATCCGTAAAAGATTAAATATTTTTTGTTATTTTTAGGCAAATTATTCCATAATGAGAAAATTATTCATTCCACTATTTTCACTTGCTGTAGTGGTAAGCTGCGGAACAGCAAAAAACGCAGCCGATGCAGGAGGAACCCAATCTTCGGCTGTCGCAAAAGGTGATAAAGCTTTTCTGTCTGCCTATAAGGAAATTAAGGCAGAAGATTTAAAGAAAAACTTATACGTTATTGCTTCCGATGAAATGGAGGGCAGAGATACGGGAAGTCCGGGACAAAAAAAGGCGGGACAATATATGGTGAACTACTACAAAGGTTTGGGAATTTCTCATCCTAAAGGTTTGGGATCATATTATCAAAAAGTTCCGGCAGATTTTATGAAGAAAAGAGGCGGTGGAAATCTTCCTGATTCCGAAAATATTTTAGCCTTTATCGAAGGATCTGAAAAGCCGGAAGAAATTGTTGTGATCTCCGGTCATTATGATCACGTAGGAACAAGAAACGGAGTAGTTTACAACGGAGCAGACGACGACGGAAGCGGAACGGTTGCGGTAATGGAGATTGCAAAAGCTTTTCAGGCAGCTAAAAAAGCAGGAAACGGTCCGAAAAGATCCATTTTATTTCTTCACGTAACGGGAGAGGAGCATGGTTTATTTGGTTCTGAATTTTATACGGATAATCCGGTTTTTCCTCTGGCAAATACGGTTGTAGATTTAAATATTGATATGATCGGTCGTGATGATCCGGAAAACAGAGGAAAACAATATGTTTACGTTATTGGTTCTGAAATGCTGAGTTCTCAGTTAAAAGTTATTAACGAAACTGCGAATAAAAAGACCAACAATCTTGAGTTAAATTATAAGTATGACGATCCGAATGATACCGAAAGACTGTATTACAGATCAGATCACTATAATTTTGCTAAAAATAATGTTCCGGTAGCATTTTTCTTTGATGGCATCCACGAAGATTACCACAAACCAACGGATGATGTAGAGAAAATTGACTACAACTTACTGGCTAAAAGAACTCAGTTAGTTTTCACAACCGCTTGGGAAATCGCCAACAGACCAGAAAGAATCGTTGTTGATAAGAAATAATTGAATCAATAAATACACTACAAAAGGCAAATTAGCAGATCAGCGGTTTGCCTTTTTAGTTAAATTAAAATTTACATGAAAATCCGTGAAGCTGAACGGAAAGATATTCCGCAGATCCAGATCGTAAGAAATTCGGTTAAAGAGAACACGTTATCTGATCCCAATCTTGTGACAGATCAGGATTGTGAGGATTTCCTTTTTAACAGAGGAAAAGGATGGGTTTGTGAACATAATGACAGAATTTTGGGATTCGGAATTGTAGATATGAAAGAGAAAAGCATCTGGGCACTTTTTGTTCATCCTGAATTTGAAAATAGAGGAATCGGAAGAAAACTTCATAACACCATGCTGAACTGGTATTTTGATCAGACGGACGAGAAAATCTGGCTGAGTACTTCTCCGGACACAAGGGCAGAGATATTCTACAGAAAATCCGGATGGACAGAAAACGGAGTTCACGGAAAGAATGAAATAAAATTTGAAATGGCTTATAACGACTGGAAAAACAGATAATATGGAACAGAATATAAAATCAATGCGCCCTTTTGTAGGTTCTGAAAACTTTGAAACCAGCAGGAGTTTCTACCGTGATCTGGGTTTTGAAGAAGTGGTTCTTGACGCTAAAATGTCTTTATTTAAATGGAACGGGACCGCTTTTTATCTTCAGGATGCCTATGTAAAAGACTGGATTGATAATACCATGCTTTTTGTGGAAGTTGAAGATACAGACAAATTTTATCAGGAACTGATCAGTTTACATCTTACTGAAAAATATGAAAAAGTAAGAATATTGCCCGTGAGAACAATGGACTGGGGTAAAGAATGTTTTGTGCATGATCCTTGTGGAATTCTGTGGCATTTCGGAGAATTTTTCTAATCAATTGGAGTTAAGAGAAAATTACATTATCATCATTTAAAAACAATAATCAACGACAAGACGAAGAATGATTTACGCTTTCGATACTTATTATTACGATGACTACGCCCATACAGTTTGTTTAGCTTTTCAGGATTGGGATTCTGAACAGGAATCAGAAATTTTTACAGAAAAAACAGCAATTACTTCCGATTACGAAAGCGGAGCCTTTTACAAGAGAGAATTGCCGTGTATTTTAAGTCTTTTAAATAAAATTCAGCTTCAACAAGACGACATCATCATTATAGATGGCTACGTAACTTTGGATGAAGAAGGAAAAATAGGACTTGGAGGACATCTTTATGAAGCTTTAGACCAAAAATTTCCGGTGGTCGGAATTGCAAAAAACGGTTTTAACAGTTCGGATTCACGAAGAAGAACAGTTTATCGCGGAGAAAGTAAGACTCCCTTATTTCTGACTGCAAAAGGAGCAGATGTAGATGAAATTAAACGAAAAGTTGAACAGATGCACGGAAATTTCAGAATTCCGACATTGCTTAAAAAATTAGATCAGCTTTCCCGAAGTTAAAATATTGTAACTTCCAACGGCTAAAACACCTAAAATTTTTTTAAACTTTTTACCACAAAAGAAGCAAAAGATTTAAACACTTTAGTTTCTAAGTTTAATACTTAAATGAAAAAAGAGTACATAAGTTAAAAAAAATCAAAGATTTTTCACTTTGCAGACTTTTGGAATACTTTAAATAAATCCAATAAAGTCTTTTATATCTTTTGCGGCTAAATTTAAAATTAGTTTAAACAAGTTCCTATTTAACTTTAATTCGCAAGATTTTCTTTAAAGTGACAAATGTCATTCAAATGTTATTTTTTATTAAGTCTAAATAAATATAAATTTGTTTTAATAAAAAATCAAAGCACTAAAACACATATCAATCATATCCATATCAATTTTTGTTTTTTCAACCGGCAGAAACTATTTGTCGGTTTTTTGATATAAAGATTTCCTGTACTCAATTCCCCATTTGGCAATTTCATCAATAATCGGTTCGATAGTTTTTCCGTATTCTGTGATTTCATATTCCACAGTTACAGGTTTTGTGTCTAAAACAGTACGCTTTATCAGGTGATTGATTTCCATATCCTGAAGTTCTTTTGAAAGCATTTTGGCAGCAATACCGTCAATTTCTCTTAAAAGATCCATAAAACGCATTTTTTCGCTCTGCATTAAAGTTCCGAGAATATGAAATTTCCATTTTCCGGATAAAATTTCCATTGAATCTTTGATTGCATTCATACGGTTTTTACAGATAGGAGTAATATTCAGGTTAGCTTCTTTTTTCATGATTTCAAAATAAATTATAGTGCTGTAAAGATAATAAAAAAACAGAAAGGTAGTTTCCTCGAGGAAACCAGTTTCTAAAAGGAAATCCATTACCAGAGTATGATGATTATATATTAGATTTGTGGTAACATTAAAAAATTGTAAAATATTTATCATCGCAAAAAATGATAAACAACAAAATACTAACATTTATGTTCCTCACGGCAGCTTTAAGCAGTTGTAACGGACAGAATGATAAAAGTAAAAAAATGGAAAACAGATCTACAAATCCTCTATTATGCGATCCTGCGACAGGAGTTTGTGAAGTTCCC
Organism: Chryseobacterium sp. ZHDP1; assembly: GCF_018603435.1. Classification (GTDB taxonomy): domain Bacteria; phylum Bacteroidota; class Bacteroidia; order Flavobacteriales; family Weeksellaceae; genus Chryseobacterium; species Chryseobacterium indicum. The sequence continues at coordinate 524,586 of NZ_CP075682.1, forward strand.
GGAGAAAAGTTTGAAATTGGGAATATTGATGTAATGACTGATGAAAAACCTGTAAAAGTTATTTATTTTACAGACCCAATCTGCTCTTCATGCTGGGGAATTGAGCCTCAGCTGAGAAAATTAAAACTGGAATACGGAGATAACATAGATATAGAATACAGAATGGGAGGGCTTCTTCCGGACTGGAGCTATAACAGCGGAGGAATCAGCAAACCTTCCGATGTTGCGCATCACTGGGATGAAGTAAGTCTTTATTACGATATGCCTATCGACGGCGATATATGGCTTCAGGATCCGCTGGATTCTTCTTATCCACCTTCTATCGCTTTTAAAGCTGCGCAGATGCAGGACAGAGAAAAAGCACTGGATTTCCTGAGAGAGCTTCGTGAAATGGTATTTTTGAAGAAAAAAAATATTGCAAAATGGGAGCATATGGTAACCGCAGCAAAAAAAGCAGGATTAAATACAGACCAGCTGAAAAAAGACTTTGAAGGAAGAGCAAAAGAGCTTTTTCAGGAAGATCTGAAGCTGGCAAGAGAGATGGGAGTTCGCGGTTTTCCTACGATGTTTTTTACCAATGATGCAGGGAAAAGAGAAATTGTGTACGGTTCTAAACCTTACGCATTTTATGAAACAGCTGTTCTGAAAGTGAATTCGGACACCAAAAAATCTGAGTACTCTAAAAACTGGGAGAATCTTTTTGAAAAGTATAATTCGCTTTCTGCAAAGGAATTTTCAGAATTATCGGGAACTCCCAGAAAGGAAAGCGAAAGACTGTTAAACGAGCTTTCAGAGAAAGGAAAACTAGAAAAGCTGACCACCAAAAACGGTTCTATGTGGACCCTTAAATCATAATTAATTTCATTAATATTTAGCAAGTTTTTTTTAACATCCGGGAGTTCATTGAATTTCCGGATTTTTATTGCCATTGTTATCAATGTAAAAGAATCTGCTCTTTAGGAGCAGATCCAGTAGATAAATACATCTCATTTTTTTAATTAGACAACAATAAAAAAGCACAGCCGACGATGCTGTGCTTAAATTTTTATAAATTTAATTGCGATTTCAGAATTGAAAAAAGCAAAATATGTTTCCACTTCAGTTGTATTTCATAGTAAATGTAGGAATAAAATGTTTGCCAGACAATATACTAAATGTTAAAATTTATATTTTTTGATGGATAAATTTGTGATATTATTTTTTTGTTAAATAATCTCCAAAAGCTGATTTATGGTCTTCTTTTTGTTTATATATCCTTCCTGTACATTTTATTTTTTTGATACAGAAGATCAGATCTTTGTTACTTTCTTGCATTAAATATCTTCTCATCATTGAAAAATTCCTATCTTTATCACATTAAAATCTCTTTATAAATAACGCCCAATATTTCAGGATAATATTAAAGCCTGAAAATTCTATGGTTCAGACTCCTTGAACCCATAAAATCGTTTTTTTAAACCTAAAAAGCAATTGTACATTAACAATTTTGCTTTTACATTATAAAGAGAATATCATGAATACAAATACAATAGCCGTTATCGGCGGAACAGGAAAATCGGGACAATTTCTTGTTCAAAACCTTTTAAATAAACAATATCCCATCAGAATGTTATTAAGGAATCCTGAGAATTTTACTCTTAAGAGTCCTTTGATTAATATTGTGAAAGGTGATGTCAGAAATTCTGAAGCTGTTCATCATTTAATTAAAGATTGTAATGTAGTGATAAGTACGCTAGGACAATCAGTCGGCGAAAAATCAATTTTCAGCGACGCAACAGGTAATATAATTAAAGCAATGAATTCCTACGGAATCAACCGTTATATCGTTACAACAGGACTGAATGTAAATACACCATTTGATCACAAAAATGAAAAGGTGAAAATGGCAACCGACTGGATGTATCAAAATTATCCTGAAACAACTACCGATAAGCAAAAAGAATATGAGCTTTTGAATAAAAGCAATCTGAACTGGACATTGGTAAGGCTTCCTTTAATTAATCTGACTGATGAAAGTTTTGCGACAGAAACCAGTCTTCAGGATTGCAAAGGTGAAACAATTTCCGCAACAGATCTGGCAAAATTTTTAATTTCTCAGATGGATGATCAGACTTTTTGTAAGCAGAGTCCGTTTTTGTATAATATATAAATCTGATCAATAAGATTTTAATTAAGAAGTATAAGGTTTAACAAAGTTTATGATCTGATAATTTTCTTAATTGAATGTGAGAGCTTAAATATCTTCAAATAAAAAAACAGAGAGTAAAAAGCTCTCTGTTTTATTTTAATTCTCCAGCTTTTCTTTAATATACTTTGCTGTATGAGATTTTTTATTTTTTGCCAGTTCTTCCGGTGTGCCGGTAAAAACGACTTCACCGCCATGTTTTCCTGCTTCCGGACCGATATCAATAATGTAATCTGCGGATTTAATGATATCAGGTTGATGTTCAATTACAATCACAGAATGCCCCAGATCAATTAAAGCCTGTAAAGACTTCAGTAATTTCTGAATATCATGGAAATGCAGCCCTGTTGAAGGTTCATCAAAAATAAATAAGGTCTTGTCTGTGGTAACACCTTTTACAAGGAACGAAGCCAGTTTTACACGCTGTGCTTCACCACCGGAAAGGGTAGAAGAGCTTTGCCCAAGCTGCAGGTATCCCAAACCTACATCTTGTAATGGTTTTAATTTGGTAGCGATTTTTTCTTCTTTATTATCTTTGAAAAATTCCAGTGCTTCATCCACAGTCATGTGAAGAATGTCTGAAATATTTTTCTCGTCGTACTTTACTTCCAGAATTTCACTTTTGAAGCGTGTCCCTTTGCAAACCTCACACTCCAGTTCAATATCTGCCATAAACTGCATGGAAACGTTGATAACGCCTTCTCCTTTACATTCATCGCATCTTCCGCCATCTACGTTAAAGGAAAAATGTTTAGGTTTATACCCCATCATTTTGGCAACTTTCTGCTTGGCAAAAAGATCTCGAATGTCGTCGTAGGCTTTAAGATACGTTACAGGATTGGATCTTGAAGACTTTCCGATAGGATTCTGGTCGATCAGTTCAATATGCTGTATCAGTTTTTTCGGAAAATCCACAGCATCATAATCTCCTTTTTTACCGCCCATTCCAAGCTGAATCTGGATGTCATTGGTAAGAATTTCCTTCATTAAAGTCGATTTCCCGCTTCCTGAAACTCCCGAAATTACAACAAGATTTTCCAAAGGAACATCTACATCAATATTTTTTAAATTATTTTGTCTTGCTCCTTTTATATGAATCCATTCTTTACCTTTTCTCCGCTTTTTTGGGACTTCAATTTCCAGTCTTCCGGTAAGATATTTTGAAGTTAATGTATCTGCATCTTTCAATTCTTTGTAATCCCCGGCAAAAACCAATTCTCCGCCAAGATAGCCGGCTTCAGGACCAATATCAATAATGTAATCTGCCGCTTTCATTACGTCTTCATCATGTTCCACAACGATTACGGTGTTGCCAAGATCACGGAGATTCTGCAAAACTTCAATCAGGTTTTCCGTATCTCTTGAATGCAGTCCGATGGAAGGTTCATCCAGAATATAAATAGAACCCACCAAAGAACTTCCTAAACTTGTCGCAAGATTAATTCTCTGACTCTCACCGCCGGAAAGTGTGTTGGATGTTCTGTTTAAGGTTAAATATCCTAAACCTACTTTCAGTAAAAACTCCAGTCGGGTTGTAATTTCGTACAATAATCTTTTGGCAACTTCCTGATCGTGTTCGGATAACTTTAAGCTTTCAATTAAAGGAAAAAGTTCATCCAGAGGAAGTTCAATCATTGATTGGATGTTATGTCCGTCGATTTTCACCCAGCTTGTTTCTTCACGCAATCTCAAGCCTTCGCAAGTCGGGCAAAGAGTCTTTCCGCGATAACGTGAAAGCATGACACGGTACTGAATTTTATACAGATTTTCCTCAAGCATTTTGAAGAAATTGTCAATCGATGGGAACGTGCTTTTTCCGTCACCTTTCCAAAGGTATTTTTTCTGGTCTTTGGTTAACTGATGATACGGCTTATGAATAGGAAAATCTTTTGCTTTTTTAATAAAATCCTTTTTCCATTCGCTCATGCTTTCGCCTTTCCATGAAGCAACCGCATCTTCGAAAACGGATAATGTTTTGTTGGGAATAACTAAATCTTCATCAATTCCGATCACTTTTCCGTATCCTTCACAAGTAGGGCAGGCTCCGTAAGGATTATTAAAGCTGAAAAAATGAACATTTGGTTCTAAAAACTCGATTCCGTCCAGTTCAAATTTATTTGAAAATTCTTTTACTTTTCCGGTATCTACATTTTTTAACGAACAATATCCCCGACCTTCGTAAAAAGCCATCTGAATAGAGTCTGCCAAACGCTGTAAAAAGCTTTCATCTTCTTCATAAGTAAAACGATCGATGACCAGATTAATTTCCATTCCCTTTTCTGGGGTAAAACCAAAACTTTCCAGATCTTCAATTCCTGCAACATTCCCATTAATTTCAAGTCTTGTAAAACCTGCTAATTTCAGAACATTTAAATTTTCGCTAAAATTCCCGGCATCGTAATCGTAAGGAGCCGTTAATAGAAACGAAGTTTCTTTTTTTGAAGATTTAATGAAATCCACCACATCAGAAACTGAATCCTTTTTCACTTCTTCACCCGAAACCGGCGAATACGTTTTCCCGATTCTCGCGAAAAGAAGCTTCATATAATCATAAATCTCGGTGGAAGTTCCTACTGTAGATCGGGGATTGGAAGAAATTACTTTTTGCTGGATGGCAATGGAAGGAGCCAATCCTTTAATATCGTCAACTTTAGGTTTCTCGAGTTTTCCTAAAAACTGACGTGCATAAGAGCTTAAACTCTCTACATACCTTCTCTGTCCTTCCGCATAAATCGTATCAAAAGCCAGTGAAGATTTTCCGCTTCCGGAAACTCCTGTAATGACGATCAGTTTATTTTTTGGGATAAGAACATCTATGTGTTTCAGATTGTTAAGGTGTGCGTTCTTAACGAAAATCTGTTTTTTAATATCTATTTCTGTTGTATGAGCCATAGTAAAATTAAGACTAACAAAATTACGAATTTTTAATCGGATTGAATGTACTCTATGGCGACTATTTACAATTCTACACAGTGTGAATTTTAATATTGTATATTCTGAAGAGTATTATAATTCTTAATTAATTTTAATTCTCACTTCTTTGAAAAACGGATAAAGAAAGGTAAGTATGTACAATCCTACACCACAGCCTTTTATATTTGAATGTATGCTCAGCTATTTTCAGGAGTATGCTGCCTATTTTTAGAAAAATATAGAAACTTTAACTAAAATTTAATAATATGCTTGAAAACTGTTCGTTTAAATAATTGCTAATATTGCAATACCATGATTAACACAAATTTCAATTCTATACTGGAGTTAATACAGACTTTCTCTTCCGAGCAGGTCTGCATTGAGTATCTTGAACAAATGAGATGGGGCGGAATTGTTGAAAGTCCGTTCGACTCTGCTTCTAAAGTGTATAAATGCAGTAAAAATCGCTACAAATGCAGGAACACCGGAAAATATTTTAACGTTAAAACAGGTTCCATGTTTGAGAATACTAAAATCAGCCTGCAGAAATGGTTTTTGGCGATATGGCTCCTTACATCCGGAAAAAAGGGAATCAGTTCTGTTCAGCTTGCAAAGGATATCGGAGTAACGCAGAAAACAGCATGGTTTCTGTCGCACCGTATACGTGAATGTTTTGGCATTGAAAATAATAATGAACTTGCAGGAGATGTGGAATGTGACGAAACATTTATTGGCGGCAAGAACAGAAACAGGCACCGTCATAAAAAAGTAGAATATTCTAAAAACCGTAATTTTCCGGATAAAGTTCCTGTTGTAGGAATGCTGCAGAGAGGTGGTAAAATGAATGCATACGTTGTAAAAGATACCAAAAAAGCCAGTATTCAGCCGTTTATCTATCAATATGTAATTTCTGAAAATACCCGGTTAATAAGTGATGAATGGTGCGGATATAAAGGGTTGGGTACATCTTATTTTCATTTGGTTGTTGATCATTCCAAAAAAGAATATGTTAATTCTGAAGATAAATCTATACATACCAATACGATTGAAGGTTGCTGGAAAATTCTTAAAAATTCTGTCTCTGGAATTTATAACTTTGTATCTAAGAAACATCTTCAAAAATATGTAAATGAATTTATTTATAAGTTCAACTTGAGATATATATCCAGCAACGAGAAATTTACATATCTGCTCAAAAAATGCACGGTTAGAACCAAATACGAGGATCTTATTAAATAAAAAAACAATTATTATTAATTATTTTGTATACGAATCATTGTTTTCGGGTAATTTTACGGAATGCCATATTAAGTCTTATATTTAAATCATAAATTTGTGATTTATATATGTTCTGATGGGGATTGGTTTCTTTTTTTAGATGTAAAAAATGCTGATAAAAGATAAGTTTTCTTTCAGAAAAACATAAATAATGACTATTTTAACACTTGAAATATGTTACCTGAACTATTAAAACAAAAAAAAATAAAAAGTATTTTTTTTAAGGAGGAAGAATACTTTGATGTAGCGGATATTAAAAAGAATCATCCCGATTTGAAAATTGATGTCAGCCGTATTATCCTTGTTAAAAAGTTACAGTTTATAAAAGCTGAAGATGTATCTTTAGTATCAGACTTTGATAATACGATAAAAAATATTTTTAAAAATAAAAAATAAGAGATTAAATTTTTGAAAGATAAGTTTTTTTAAGTTTGTGGTATTGCTTTTTATTTTAAAATTTGTTAAAATTGCAGTCATAAATATGTAATATAGAAATGAGAAAATTATTCAGAGATCTTATTACACATTTAATGAGAAAAAGATAACGAAATTACTTCCCGGGATGCGATATTACTGTCGCATCTTTTTTTATGACAACTATCATTTGTCATTCTTCATGATCTCCAGTACTTTTGCGTTCACGAAACTAACTGAGAATAAAACTGATTATGATTAAAAAAATACTTCCTGTTTTTCTTGTAGGAACATTCTGCTTTATGCACGCACAGGAAAAATCAACCGATATTGAGACCATTGAGGTTCAGGGAAAACTTATTTCAACACCTTACAAAACAGCCAACCAGAATATCACGATCATTACAAGAGAAGATATCATTAATTCTCCTGCAAAAAGCATCGATGAAATTCTTCAGCAGGTTCCGGGAATGGATATCAGAAGGAGAGGAGCCAATGGTGTGCAGAGTGATATCGGCTTTAGAGGAAGCTCTTTTGAACAGGTTCTGCTGCTTCTTAACGGAATCAGAATGAATGATTCGCAGACCGGACATAACTCCATGAATCTTCCTGTTGATCTTGATGATGTCGAAAGAATTGAAGTAATCAAAGGTCCTGCAGCAAGACGATTCGGGCAGAATGCCTATGCCGGAGTAATTAATGTGATCACAAAAACAAATCCGGGAAAAAGAGTAAAGATAAGCGCAGAAGGAGGAGATTATAAAACTTACGGTTTTGGTCTGAACGCACAGCTTGGAAATGAAAAATTTTCCAATTCTTTACAGGCTAATTCTGCAGGTTCAGAAGGCTATATGTACAATACAGATTATGAGATCAGAAATGTATTTTATCAAAGTAAACTGAATATAAAAGAAGGCAATATCAGACTTCAGGCTGGTTTTTCTGAGAAGAAATTCGGAGCAAACGGTTTTTATGCTTCAAAAGCGGCTACGGAACAGTATGAAGAAACGCAGGCTTCAATTGTAAGTTTGGCTCATCAGCAAAGATTCGGAAAGTTAAAACTCAGCTCAAATGTGTACTGGAGAAGAGGGCAGGATATGTATCTTTTCAACAGGCAGAAACCTGAAATTTACCGTAATATGCACATCGGAAATAATGTAGGAGGAGAAGTAAATTCTACTTACGAATGGGGATTGGGAACAACAGGAATAGGAGTAGAATTAAGGAAAGAATTTCTGGTAAGCAATAATCTGGGAGAAAGAAACCGTTTTGTATCGCAGGTTTTCTTTGAACATCATTTTTCTTTACTCGATAAAAAATTAAACATCAGTCCCGGAATTTCCTGGGCAAATTATTCCAAAGAAGGAAACTTTTTTTATCCCGGTTTGGATGTAGGATTTAGCTTTAACCCAAACAATAAAATCTACGGAAATATTGCAAAAGTTCACAGGGTTCCTACTTTCACAGATTTGTATTATGTAAGCAAAACAGAGGTTGGAAATCCGAATCTAAAACCTGAAAGTGCGGTTTACGCAGAATTGGGATATCAGTATCAGACAAAAAATATTCTGGCAAAAGTGAGCGGATTCCTTCGGGATTCCGGAAATGCAATCGACTGGACTAAAATTAAGCCGAATGATGCAGTCTGGTATGCACAGAACATAGGAGATACTACCTTAAAAGGAATTGAAGCGGAATTGAATCACAGATTAAATGAATGGCTGAAATATACAGTCGGTTACACGTATCTGGATAACAAAGCGAACCAGTCTGGTAATTTTGTGGCAAGATATGTTCTGGATAATTTAAAACATCAGTTTATTGCAAAACTGGAAACAAAATTCCTGAAAAACTTTACCAATGAAGTGGTTTACCGTTATAATGAAAGACTGAACAATGGAAGCTATAATCTTCTTGATGAAAAACTGAGTTTTACCAAAAAAGATTTTTCCGTGTATGTTTTAATTAATAATTTAACAAATACTTCATATACAGAAACTTTCGGTGTACAAATGCCGCAAAGTTGGTTCCACATTGGTTTTTCTTACAATATTAATATTAAGTAAATGTTAATTAATAATGAATGAAAGTTAATATTACGAAATTGTTAATTCATTTACATTTGCAAAAATTTTTATTAGATGAAACTGTTTGTGAGTTTGAGTTTACTTTTAGGTGTTACATTTCTTAAAGCACAGGAACATATTTCCAGCTTCAATGCAGTCACCATCACTTACAAATTTCATCCTAAATTTTTTCTTTATCTGGAAGGTCAGTCAAGAGGAATTCAAGAATTTACATACCCCGATTACTACGAAATAAAAGGAGGATTGGGGTATAATCTTACCAAAAATCATAAACCTTTCATCGGAATGGGAAGATATGCAACTTATAAAGACCATTCTATCAACAAAGAAGAGTTCCGGGTATGGTTACAGGACGTAATCGATTTTAAAAAAGGAATTGTAAAGTTTGAAAACAGAATCCGTGCAGAAAAATCATGGTTTTACGAACCTCAGTCTGACAAAAATTCTGAAAGAATGCGTTACCGTTACCGTCTGAATGTAAGTGTTTCCCTTAATGCAAAAGAAGTAAAGAAAGGAACTGTTTTTGCCAATGCATACGATGAGGTTTTCTTTGTAAGCCCTGCAAAACCTACTTTCGCAAGAAACAGAGTGTATGTTGGCGGTGGTTATCAGATCGATAATAGTGTGGGAGTTGCTGCAGGATATCTCTGGCAGAGAGAATTCAATGTTTCCTCAAACCAGAATTTTCATTTCCTGTATGTTGCTTTAAACATTAATATCGACGGAACCAAACATCCAGTTAAAACATTTGATTATCCCGGAGCGGATTAATGTACTTTTTCCAGTCTTTTCTGATATTCAATAAGCTCTTCTTTAAAATCTATGTAAATCTTATTGATTATTGCCTGATATTCGTTAATTAAAGAAAATAAAACATCCACTTCTTTCTGAATGTATTTGTCATGATTGAAATAAATATATTCGGAACTGATGAAATCTTTAAGAAGCTGCTTATTTTCAGTCGTTAAAAAGTCTTTGTAGGCAGATTCTTCCATGAAATGTTTCAAAATATCTTTAAACGGTTTTTCGTTCTTTAGTAAAACAGCTCTGTGCTTACGGATTTCCTCCAACGGCAAAGTAACCATCATAAATTCCAGATGAGGCGTAAAATTGTTAATGGAATTCTGGAAAATATCAAACTCTTTATCCAGCAAAGCAAATTTTCTGTATTTAGCTGCTAAAATTTCCTTTTCATGATTATCAGCAATGCTGTAAAAGTATCTGAAAATATGAATGTCATTTTCTAACAACTGCTTATTCAGATCTTCGGATTCTTCTTTAATTTTAGGAACCAGAAGTCTTGCTTCTCTGGATTTGTACAGCTTTCCCGTGTAGGTAAAGGTTTTAACAGCTTTAGGATTTTCAGCAAGATAATTCAAAGTATACAAATCACTTTCTGTTCCCGCCTTTTCATAAACCAGAGAAACATAGTGATCGCTGAAGAAGTCCTCTTTTTCTACCAATTCAGTATCTTTTATAAGTTCATCAATGTTTTCCAAAACAGGATTGTGACTTTCATAATATCCGTTGAATGCAGAATTTATCAGTCTGTAAGGATATTTTTCATTGTAAAGCTGAAGGAACTGATCATTATTACCAATAACTTCACCCGCATTTTTAATATTGTACAGCGTTAAATATTTGCTTGTCAGAATCCTGCATATTTCCGTATATCCGCGGATTATATTTTTTGCAAGATCGTTATTTTCAGGATTGTTTTTTGTCTGATTTTTCCGGATCATTTCAACTCTTTTGTCCGTTTCGGGATGAAAAGACCATTGATCTTCAATTTTTACTTTTGTCTTATTATATCGGGTAATATCTTCAAGATCTATTTTCGGAAGATCATGCTCAAATAAATGATTGTTTCTTTCACCGAAAATTTTCATCAGCAAGCTTTGGTTTTCAAATAAATTTTCAGGCAGATATTTATTCCCGCTCTCTGCATAAAACATAAAAGAACTGTTGAACGCCGCATTGCTTAAATCCAGCCTTAATAAAGATGAAGTCTGCTCTTTTGGATTAGTAACGTAAGTAGCCACTGCATCCGCATGAAACTCCATTTCTCTTCGCAACGAAGCATTGTTTTTAAAAAGAAAATCTGAAAAGATCTTTAAAATAAATTGAAAGATATTAATGAAAGCTACAGAAATTAATCCGGCAATCTGAAATGCCCATTGTCCTGATCCGTGTCTGATTGAATTTTCAAAATCTTTATTGTTGTAAACCGTATCAAAAATAATTTTTTCTGCCTGATTTACATATCCTCCGATTTTCATACTTCGCTGTGAGAAATGTCCGAATTCATGTGCTAAAACGCTTTTAAGTTCACCTACAGTTAAAGAATTTACCAGCCCGATCCCGATGGTAAGATTCTTTTTAACAGGCAAAAACATACTCCAGAAAAGAGAATTGTAGCTTACACTTGCGTTTACTTCCGGCGACAGAAAAACTTTTCCCGGTCTGCTTACTTTTGTTTCCAGAATAATTTCATCAATAATGGCAAACAGTTCCGGCTGAGTTTTTCTGTCTACTTCTATTAAATGTTTTGTGCTGTAATTTTTCCTGATGAAGATAAATTTTATTAAAAAATAAAAAACAATAAGCCCGATACTTATCATCCCCAAAGCAATAATAGCAGTAAAATAGCTGGGATGAAATGTTACAAGATTTATTGCTCCATACCCCAGCAGGAAAATCAGCAGCAGCGATATGAGAATCAGGATAAAATAAACAATAAAGAATACGGATATTGATATAACAGCAGAAATCAGCTTAGAACGGTAAGCCGATGAAATAGGAGGCAGGTTATTAGTCATTGTGTGTTTTTTTATAATTTTCTAGTATTTCTCGATTAGATAATGATAGGCTTTCAGGTATTTATTAAATCTCTTGATGTCTTTGGGAGTAAGTTCTCTGTTTACCCTTCTCAGATCCATATTATCACGCAAATCGTTGAGCTTTACAGCAACCGCAAGAGGAGAACGTTCTGTTCTTCGTACAAAATCATCATATTCTTCGTTGGGATCGAATTTGGTGAGACAGCTTATCGCAAAAATAATATATTCGGGAAATCCCTGATCTCTCAGATAATCAAGGCTGAATTCCAGAGGATGATCCTCCACAACGTCGTGCAAAACCCCTACAATTTTTTCGTCCAGTGTTTTTCCGTATTCCATTACCCGCATTACGTGTGCAATATAAGGTGCATGATATTTATCGGTTTGTCCTTTATGTGCCTTATCGGCTATTTTTATTGCTCTGTGGAGCATTTCTTCTTTTGTCATCTTATGTAAAGTAGAGTACAAAAATAAAAAATGCCTCAACATTCTGAGACATTTTACAAAAATTATTTTATGATATCTTTTTTAATCAAGCTCTTCTTCCACAGATGCGTTTGGCGCATTGTTTTTTACGGATTCGATGCCTTTTTCCATGCCGTTATCAGATTCATACATCTGGCTGCTTCCGATAATCTGCCCGTTTGTTGCTTTAAGATTAAAATAAGAACGTCCGTCTTTTGCGGTAAGCCTTTCAAATTTAGAATCGTCCTGAGCGTTTTTTCTTACCGACTCAATGCCATTCTGGCAACCGGCTTTAGAACTGTAGCCTTCGCTGGAAAGGATAACCTGTCCGTTTGCGGCTTTTAAATTAAATTGAAACTCACCGTTTTTTCTTGTAGAAATAATAAATTTTCCCATGTGTATAATTTTAAGATTTGTTTATTTTGATGATGACGGAGCCTGTTTTGCTATACCTTCTTTTTCCGGAATTTCCGGAGAGATGGAATTCAGCATTCTGTAATCATTTTTATCCTGTCTTTGATCTTTTAGGCTGGAATATTCTGTACCTTCTTTGGGTTTTGCAGAGGGCATTTTATACAGATTTTTTTTATCTGCTTTTTGTGGGGGCTGGATCTCTTTAGAATCAATTTTATAAATTCCGGCAGAATCTGTTCTTGGAATTAATTGTTTTCTGATCTTTTGCTGAGCCGTAAGTGATGCTGAAAACAATAGAATTGCTAATAATGTTATTTTCATTTTTTTGTATTTTCGTTAAAAGTATAAAAAATAATTGAATTTTAAAATGGTTAAAAATAATATTGAAAAGACAATTGAATATTATTTTTTATTACTTCCATAATATTTTAATAAAAAAATCCCGAAATTATTTTCGGGATTTTCTATTGCATCAAACTATTTTTAATAGTTTCCTTTTTCAATAAAATGAGCTGCCACTTTTTCTGTTAATGCAACCACATTAGGGTGGTTGGTATACTTCGTGAATCTTCTTAATCCTGAAAGCATCATTCTCTGCTCGTCACCTTCTGCAAAAGAAACAATTCCTTCTTTTGCTGCCACGATAATTTTTTCAACCGCTTTGTAAAGGTTTAGCTGAGCCATTGCTGCTTCCACAGAATCAGGAGAGAAGTGTTTTTCTGCTCTTAAAACTGCAGATTCTGCCATATAGATCTGATTAAGAATTTCGGAAGCGTTTAACAATAAATGCTGCTGTTTCTCGATATCCATCATGTATTTCTGAAGCGCCGCTCCGGAAACCATTAAGAATACTTTTTTAAGATTCGCAATAATTGCTTTTTCTTCGCTCATAAATGCTGAATAATCCGGAACGTCGAATGAAGGAATTCCCATCAGTTCTTTGCTGATCGCCATTGCTGGAGATAATAAATCCAATTCTCCTTTCATCGCTTTCTTGATGAGCATTCCAACCGCTAATAATCTGTTGATTTCGTTGGTACCTTCATAAATTCTTGAAATTCTTGAATCTCTCCATGCTGCTTCCATCGGAGTATCTTCAGAGAATCCCATTCCTCCGTACACCTGAATTCCTTCATCGGCAGTATGCTGCGCAAGATCTGAAACGAAAACTTTAAGAATTGAACATTCAACCGCGAATTCCTCAACTCCTTTCAGTTCTGCTGCCTGATGATCCATTCCTCCTGCAACCAGTTCATCAATTTTATCCTGAATATTTTTTGCTGCTCTGTAAGATCCTGCTTCACTCACGAAAACTCCGGTTGCCATTTCAGCAATTTTCTTTCTGATCGCCCCGAAAGTTGAAATAGAAACCCCGAACTGTTTTCTTTCATTGGAATATTGAATAGAGTGATTTAAAATTCTTCTTTGTGCATCAAGACAAGCTGCCGCTAATTTGATACGACCAACATTCAATGCATTTAAAGCGATTTTAAATCCGTTGTTTCTTTCTCCTAAAAGATTTTCAACAGGAATTTTCATATCATTAAAGAAAACCTGACGGGTAGAAGAGGCACGAATACCTAATTTATGTTCTTCTTCACCAAAAGTAAGGCTTTCAGGATTTTCTAGTTCTGAACGGTTAATGACGAAACCTGTGATGTTTTTATCATCATCAATTTTGGCAAACAAAGTAAAAGTATCTGCAAATCCTGCATTGGAAATCCACATTTTCTGTCCGTTGATGATGTAATGTTTTCCGTCTTCAGACAATTTTGCTCTTGTTTTTCCTGAATTGGCATCAGAACCGGCATCCGGCTCAGTCAAACAATAAGCACCGAATTTTGTTCCCGCAGCTAAGTCCGGAAGATATTTTTGTTTCTGAGCTTCTGTTCCGTAAAGAACAATCGGAAGGGTACCGATTCCTGTATGCGCTCCATAAGCTGTTGCCAATGAACCTGTAACTCCTGAAATGTAATCGCAGGCAAGCATCGTTGTTACGAATCCCATTCCAAGACCTCCGTAATTTTCAGGAACAGCAATTCCCAATAATCCCATTTCTCCAAGTTTACGCATTACTTCTTCTGTAAATGCATAATCTTTTTTTTCGAAACGTTCTTTTTGCGGAACTACTTCTCTGTCTATAAATTCTTTCGCAGAATCGCGAAGCATTTTTTGTTCTTCATTCAGTTCTTCAAGACTGAAGATTTCGTTTGCAGGAATTTCTTTAATTAAGAATTCTCCACCTTTTACTATATTGCTCATTATTGTTTATTTTAAATTTTAAATTAGATTTCAATTATAAATTTTCAGATGAAGTTTTAATGATCTTCGTTAAAATATTAATGATACTTTCAATTTCTTTTAAATAGGAATCAATTTCGATTTGAACTAAATTTGAAGACTGATAAAGTCTCAGAATATCTGGTTTTCCGTGCTTCTTTGTTTGCAATTGAAAGTTTGGAAATAAAGTCTTTTTTAGATTGAGCTGCGATTCCTTCTTCAACATTGGCTCCAATTGAAGTTCCGCAACGAAGAATTTGTTTTGATAGAATAAATTCATTCTGAGCTTTGCACTGGATATAAAATTTAATAATTTTCAATGCAAATTCAAATGTCTTAATCTGAATCAAATTGTCTTCCTTAAAACTCATTTCATCTAAAATTTATAATTTAAAATCTATAATTAATTAAAGAAGTTCGAATATACTTGCTGCTCCCTGTCCTGTTCCAACGCACATAGAAACCAAACCATATTTATTTCCGCGTTTTCTCATTTCGTCAAGAAGCTGAACCGTTAATTTTGTTCCGGTACATCCAAGAGGGTGACCTAAAGCTATGGCTCCACCGTTTACATTTAAAATATCCGGATTTAAACCCAGTTCTTTTTTGATTGCAACTGATTGTGAGGCAAATGCTTCGTTTAGTTCGATAAGCTCAATATCTTTTAATTCCAGACCTGCCTGTTTTAAAGCTTTCGGGATTGCATAAATTGGTCCCATTCCCATAATTCTTGGTTCCAATCCTGCTGCTGCATAAGCTGCTAATCTTGCTTCAGGTTCAAGTCCCAATTCTTTTACCATTTCTTCGCTCATGACCATTACGAAAGCCGCTCCATCGCTCATCTGGGATGAGTTTCCGGCAGTTACGCTTCCTCCGTTGGCAAAAACTGGTCTCAATTTAGCCAGACCTTCTAAAGATGTATCTGCTCTCGGACCTTCATCAACAGAGAAATCAAACTTTTTAGTCTGCATTTTCTGGTTTTCATCTAAGAAATTATATTCAACAGGAATCGGAACGATCTGATTTTTAAATTTTCCTTCCTGATTGGCTTTTAAAGCTTTCATGTGAGATTCAAACGCAAACTGATCCTGTTCTTCTCTCGTAATTTTATATTGCTTGGCAACTTCTTCCGCCGTGTAACCCATTCCCCAATAATAATCAGGATTTGTTTTGGCAATCTGAGTTTCAGGAACCGGTTTGTAACCACCCATCGGAATGTAAGACATCGATTCTGTACCTCCTGCAATAATGCAGTCTGCCATTCCTGCCTGAATTTTTGCAGAAGCAATCGCAATCGCTTCACTTCCTGATGCACAGTATCTGTTTACGGTAACTCCGGGAACTTTGTCAGTGTTAAGACCCATTAAAGAAATCAGACGTGCCACATTTAAGCCTTGTTCAGCTTCCGGCATTGCATTTCCTACGATAAGGTCATCGATTCTGTTTTTGTCTAATTGCGGAAGTTCAGCCATTAATTTTTCAATTACGATTGCCGCCATTACATCGGGTCTTGTGAATCTTAAACTTCCTTTTGGCGCTTTTCCAACGGCAGTTCTGAACCCTTTTACTATATATGCTGTTTTCATATGTTTTATTTAATTAAATTTTTTGAGAATTTTTTGCCTCATAGAGGTAAACTGTTAATAGTTGTTTGTTTTTGCTTTGCGGAGCTCCGTAGGAGCGACCTGTTAAATTTCAATCCATTCAAATAGATATTCAGGATCATATTTAATTTCAAATTTTTCCATAAAATCCAGATATTCTTCTTTGAATGTTTTCTTTTTATGATGTTCTTCTTGGTTTAAAATATATTTCACAACTGAATCTATACTGCTTTTAGAATAGGAAAAAGCTCCGTATCCTTCCTGCCAGTTAAATTTTCCATTCATCCATACTTTCTCATTAATCAATTTTGATGAACCTGCTTTAATATCTCTTACCAAATCTGAAATTGTAATCGTAGG
Organism: Chryseobacterium sp. ZHDP1; assembly: GCF_018603435.1. Classification (GTDB taxonomy): domain Bacteria; phylum Bacteroidota; class Bacteroidia; order Flavobacteriales; family Weeksellaceae; genus Chryseobacterium; species Chryseobacterium indicum. The sequence continues at coordinate 541,426 of NZ_CP075682.1, forward strand.
ACTTATACTTACAAGAATGTGTACATGATCCGGCATTGCAAAAACTGCGAATAATTTTTGATTTCTGTTGGAAACAATACCTGTAATAAATTTATGTAATTCTTCTCTGTTTTCTTTTGGAATCAGATTTTGTCTTCCTTTAACCGCAAAAACAATTTGAATATAAATTTGTGTATACGTGTTTGCCATAAAACTAACAGGTCGCCTCTACGAGGCTCAATGTCTTTCTAAAATTATTCTGCTATTATCAGTTCGCTCCTACGGAGCTCCCTGTTAATTTCTCAACGGTTTACCATTCTGTAACATATACTGAATTCTCTCCAGTGTTTTTCTTTCCCCGCAAAGCTGTAAGAATGTTTCTCTTTCGAGATTCAATAGATACTGCTCCGTTACAACTGTTGGTTCAGAAAGATTTCCACCTACCATTACGTTGGCTAACTTATCTGCAATTTTCTTATCGTGTTCAGAAATATAATTTCCGGTTAACATCTGGTCTGTTCCTACGTAGAACATTCCTAAAGCGTCTTTACCTAAAACTTTTACTTTTTGCTCGATAGGTTGCGTATAACCGTGTTCTGCTAAACTTTTAGCCAACATTTTCGCAGTTTTAATTTGGGTTCTCTTATCTACGGAAACAATATCTTTTCCATGTTCCAAAATTCCCATATCGTAAGCTTCATAAGCAGAAGTTGCCACTTTACCCATCGCAATATTCATGAAAGCCTCACGAAGTCTGTTGTTTTTAACATCATCGCTGTGGAATTCTCTTGAAGTTCTTAAGGTTAGTTCCTTGGTTCCTCCACCGCCAGGAATTACACCCACTCCGGTTTCTACCAATCCGATATATGTTTCTGCCGCTGCAACCACTCTGTCAGCGTGCATCGTCATTTCGCAACCTCCACCAAGTGTCATTCCGTGAGGAGCAACAACAACAGGAATAGAAGAGTAGCGAACTCTCATCATTGATTTCTGGAAGTAAGCAATCGCCATATTCAGATCATCCCAATCCTGCTCAATAGCCATCATTAAAATCATTGCCAAATTGGCTCCAACAGAGAAATTTGTGCCCTGATTTCCGACAACCAATCCGTCATATTCTTTTTCAGCTAAATCAATTGCTCTGTTTAATCCATCCAGAACTTCACCTCCCAAGGAGTTCATTTTGGAACGGATTTCAAAGTTGATAATTCCGTCGCCTAAATCCTGTATTGCAGAACCGGAGTTGCTCCAAAGCGTTTTATTTTTTCTGATATTATCTAAAATAATTAAAGAATCCTGTCCCGGAATGGTGTTGTAAGCACCTGAGTTTTTATCAACGTAAATACTCTGACCTTCATCATTCACTTTATAGAAAGACTCAACGTTTTTCACCCAGTCTGAAACTTCGTAACCTGCTTCTTTAGCCAGTTCAATACCTTTTTGAACGCCTACAGCGTCCCAGATTTCAAAAGGACCGTTTTCCCAGCCGAAACCTGCTCTCATTGCATCGTCGATTTTGTAAACCTCATCGGAAATTTCAGGAACTTTATGAGAAACGTAGGCGAATAATGCACCCAAAGATTTTCTGTACAATTCTCCCGCTTTATCTTTTCCGCCGATTAACACTTTGAATCTGTCAATCGGTTTATCGATATTTTTAGTTAATTCTAAAGTCGCAAAAGAAGATTTGCCCTGAAGTTCGTATTCTAAAGTATCAAGGTTTAATCCGTGAATTTCAGATTTTCCTTCTGCATTTTTCACTTTTTTATAGAAACCCTGTTGTGTTTTTGAACCCAACCATTTATTGTCAACCATTTTCTGGATGTAATCCGGAAGGGCAAAAACATTATTGAAGTCATTGGCTTCAACTCCGCTTTGGCGAACACCGTTTGCCACCATTACCAATGTATCAAGACCTACAACATCCGCTGTTCTGAAGGTCGCAGATTTCGGACGGCCAATCACAGGACCTGTTAATTTATCAACCTCGGAAACGGTTAACCCTAATTTCTGAACATTGTGAAGAAGATCCATCATAGAGAAAACACCGATTCTGTTGGCAATAAAAGCAGGGGTGTCTTTTGCTAAAACGGTTGTTTTTCCTAAGAATTTTGCTCCGTAATTCATGTAGAAGTCGATAACTTCAGGAGCAGTATCGTTTGTAGGAATAATTTCTAAAAGAGGAAGGTACCGTACAGGATTAAAGAAGTGTGTTCCTGCAAAGTAATGTTTGAAATCCTCGCTTCTTCCTTCTGTTAAAAGGTGAATAGGGATTCCGGAAGTATTGGAAGAAATCAATGTTCCCGGTTTCCTGAACTGCTCAATTTTTTCGTAAACCGATTTTTTGATGTCCAGTCTTTCAACCACAACTTCAATAATCCAGTCTGTATTTTTTATTTTTGGCAAATCATCATCAAAGTTTCCAACTTTTATTCTGTCTGCGAATTTCGGAGAGTAGAGCAGAGCCGGACTTGCTTTCTTGAGTTTTTCAAAGTTTTCTGAAGCGATTCTGTTTCTTACCGCTTTGTCATCTTTGGTCAAACCTTTTTTCTGTTCTGCTTCAGAAAGTTCAAAAGGAACAATATCCAGCAACGAAACTTCTACACCAATATTGGCAAAGTGTGCTGCAATACCGCTTCCCATAATTCCTGAACCAAGAACTGTAACGTGTTTGATTCTTCTTTTCATTTGATTATATTTATTTTATTATTGGTCAGTTGTAACCTGACGGTTTGTTTAATTTATTATTTGTACTTTTTAATTCTTTATTCTTCATGAAGGTTTCAACTTTCAAACAAATTATTCTTCATCAGAATTTATTTTTTATTGTTTAAGTCGGTTGCTATTTTCATGATTTCACTCATCACTTCTTTGAAAGTGTCCAGCTTTTCAGGAGAGATTTTTTCCATTACCCTTTTGTTGAAATTTACCACAACTTCCTTAGAAAGATTTCTGGAGTTCAGACCTTTATCTGTAAGCTTTATAATGACTTCTCTTTTATCAGTTGTTGTTTTTTCCTTATAGATATATCCGTTATCTTCCAGTAGTTTAATAATTCTTGTAAGGGAAGTAGGTTCAATTGCCATTTTCGGACCCAGATTTGTACTTCTTGTACCTTCTTTAGGATCAATTTTTAGAAGAGTAAGTGCCTGAACCGCCGTCGAATCGTGCTCCTGAGCTAATTCGGTATACATTTTAGAAACAGCTAACCATGTCTGTTTTAAAATAAGATCTACGTTTTCTATTTTTTCTTTATTGTTATCCATCATTTTTGCCGAATGGTTATAATCCAAATTTAGTAAATATTATGCATGCATAATATTTATTTACGTTAAATTTTGTTAAATAAATGATAATCAGATGATTAAATTATATGACAAGCATAATACTATGCATGCATAGTATATAATATATTCAAAAAAATACGGGTATTAATAAATGGTTTTCAATAATTTAATGATTTCTTCAAAGGATTCGCATTGAAAAGATTCTGAATGATAAGTAATGTTCCAAAAGTTATCCTGAAATTCAAATTTTAAAGAAGAAAGATCTTTTTGAAAGTTTTTTTGCAGCAAAGAATACAGCATTTCTTTATACGCATCCGAGGCAATAATTTTCGGAGCAACAAAATTTTCATTAATCTGAAACAGCGAAGGATTGATTAATTCATCGTGCTGAAGTAAAAGATCTTCCACAATTCCGGAAAACAGACTGCCTTCTTTTACATACCAGATTTTGTCCGCAAATTCCTTGGCAAGCCGCCAGTCGTGAGACGAGAAGAGAATTAGTTTATTGTGCTCCTTGGCTAATTTTCGAAGGGTTTTGAGAATGATAATTTTGTTTTTTTCATCCAGATGTGTAGTTGGTTCATCCAGTATAATGATGGGAGCGTTTTGTGTGATGGCTCTTCCGATAAATGCTTTCTGAAGATTTCCGTCTGACAGATTTTTAAGCAAAGTATTTTTGTACTGTAAAAGATCGAGTTCCTCAATAATATGCGAAACTTCTTCTTTGTCTTCTTTTTTCAGCTCAAAATAAAAAGGATAGTAAATATATTTTCCGAGAGAAATTAGATCTTCCACTGTATAATTCGGCGGAATTACCGAACTTGAAAAGACAGCCGCAATCTGTTCTGCAATCTCTTTAACAGAAAGATTCTTTACATTTTTGTTATGGATTGATATTTCTCCGCTTAAAAGAGGAATCTGATGTAAAATAGATTTGATTAATGTTGTCTTTCCTACACCGTTGTTACCAATCAAAAGGCATACTTCTCCTAATTTCAGATGAGCTGTTGCATTTGAAATTAAGGTTTTGTGATAGCCAATGTTTGCTTGTTTAATTTGTAGGTGCATTATGGTTGGATTTTCGCTAAGGCGCAAAAATTTTTTGCAAAAATACTGTTTTAAGACGCAGGGAATTTGACTTTGTCAAATTTTTATTGCGTTCAATTATAAAAAATTTACAATTCTTGTCACCCCGTTTTTAAAAATATCAGATTGAAAGTTTAAAAGAAGTCCTAATTTACAACTTGTCATTTTGAGATAAGTTAGAAGTTGTGCTTTATGCGTTGAGTTAATATAATCAACAGTTTTTATCTCTAAAATTAATTTGTTTTCGACAATCATATCTAATCTGAACGCATTTTCAATTTTTAATTCTTCATATATAATTGGAAGTAATTTTTGTTTTTCTACGAAAAGTCCTGCTCTTGTCAGTTCATAAAACAGGCACTCTTCATAAACGTGTTCAAATAATCCGGCTCCTAGTTTTTTATGGATTTTTAATCCCGTCTCAAAGACAATTTTTGATAATTCGTTTTCTGTCATTTGTGTTATGTTTTTTATTTTATCCTGTGTTGGTTTTTCGCAAAGGCGCAAAGATTTCAAATTTTATACTGTTTTTAAGGCGCAAGAAAATCAAAGATTTTCAGCAAGTGTACTGCGTTAATTTTGCGATCCTAAATTTTATCAAAGATAAAATCATTGCGCCTTAAAACGTACTTATAAAAATAACTTTGCGCCTTTGCGAAAAACCAACAATATTACACTTTATTCTGCTTCAAAAGCATCATCAAAATTACAGGAATTCCGAAAACAGAGCTTATGACATTTAAAGGAATCTGAGTTTTTTCTGCGATGATGGAGAAAAAAAGCATCATCAGCATTCCCAGCATCATATTTAAAATCCACTGCTGCCAAAGTTTTGCCGGATTATAGATCAGTCTGCTGAAATGCGGGACAATAATTCCGATAAATAAAATGGGACCTAAAAAGGCAGTTACTGAAGCCGAAAGAAGGGAAGAAGCAGCGATAATAAACAGTTTAAGCTGATTCAGATTAACGCCCAGACTTTGTGCGTATGAAGTTCCCAACGAATTTCCTATCAATGGTTTTATGGTTTTAAAACAGACAAGCAAACCGATTATTATTAAAACCGATAAAACATAAATCTGATTTCTTGAAACCATATTGTTGGCTCCGAAAGACCATAAAATATAGTTTTTCAGACTCTGATCTTCTCCATAGAACTGCAAAAGAGAAACAATGGCTCCTGCAAAAGCCGAAACCAGAAACCCAAAGATAATAAGATAAGATTTATCCTGAAATCTTTTTGAAATGGAAAGAAGAATCAGCATCAGTAAAAGACTTCCGCCAATGGCAGCAAAGCTTAAAAAACTGTTCTGAAGAAATTCAGGGATAATTAAATCGTGCGAAAAAAAAATGTAAAATGCCACCGACAAACTTGCAATGGAAGTAATTCCTAAAATATCGGGTCCCGCAAGAGGATTCTGAAAATATTCCTGCATCAGAAAACCTGAAGTCGGGACAGAAATTCCTGCCAAAAGCATTACCAAAACCCGATTGACACGAATTTCCGCAATCTGGCTGTTGGAAGATTCTCCCCAAAAGTCCTGAAAATGTAAACTTAAAAATCCTGTATTCAGATTAATAACCGTTGCCAAAATAATGGCAATCAATAGCACCAAACACAGGATTTTAAACTTGTCTGACATAAAGTCTGAAGTTTATTTTAATAAAGAATTGATTTTTTCGCTGAGCATTTCCTCAGACATTGATCCTTCAACTTCTTCTGTTTTATCGCCTTTTCTGAAATGAGTAAATGGAATTCCGTTTCCTTTCCACGTTTTGAAATTACCGAAAAAGGTATCATCAAATTTAGATTCGTCTACTAAAACAATATAATTTTCCAGATTATTTTCTTTGGCAAAAGCAGGTACTTTATCTTTCCATGCCGGTTTATCAAGAATATCTACAAAAGTAAATTTTACAGGTTTACCCTTTAATTCCTCTATTTTTTTCTTAAAATGAGGAATTTCCATCATGCAGGGTCCGCACCAGGTTGCAAAGAAATTGGTAACATATAAAGTGTCATTCTTTTTAGATAAATTCTCAACCAGATTTTGTTGAGAAATTTCTTTGAATTGAGCTGTTGGAGTTTCTTCTTTCTGTAAAACTGCTGTAGAATCTGTTGTTGCTACATTTTCTTCATTTTTCTGGTTTTCCTTTTTACAGCTCGCCAGTGAAAAAACTACAAGCGTGGATAAAATTATCTTCTTCATAAATTATTTTTTATCTATTTTTGAGTTGAAGTTATGGAACAACAAATCTATAAAGGGAAACTTACACAGTTTCATCGGTTAAAAATAGCGAAAAAGGAAGAACTGACCAAAAATACTTTTTCTCTGGAATTCGGGATTCCGGAGAATCTGAAAGAAAATTTCAGGTTTGATGCCGGTCAGTTTGTCAGTATAAGATTTCTGGCTCACGGTAAAGAAATTATTAATGACTATTCGATGACTTCCGCTCCGTACGAACATAAAATTGCTTTGGGCATAAAGATGAATTCTCCGGAAGGAGCTGTTTCGCAACTGTTTCAAAATTATCATGAAGGCGATGAATTATTGGTAAGTGAACCGGGTGGAAGATTTACACTTATTTCAAAGCCCAGCGAATTCAGAACCATTGTAGGATTTGCTGCAGGAATAGGAATTACCCCAATTTTAAGTCATTTTAAAAATATCCTGCATAACGAACCGAGAACCAGACTGTTTTTATTTTTTGGAAATAAAAGCTCTGAAGATCTCATTTACAGAGATGAACTGGATCGCCTCGCTAAAATGCACGGAGAACGGTTACAGATTTTTTATTTTTTCTCCCAAGAGAAAACAGCCAACAGTTTTTTTCATGGAAGGCTGGATGATAAAAAATTAAGTCTCATCATCAACCAGATCCTTCATCTGGATGATACGGATGAAGAATCTACCATTTGGGATGCTGTAGATGAAGTGCTGATCTGCGGAAAGGGAGAGATGATTAAAACACTTGCCAACGCATGCTATCATCACGGAATTCCGAAAAAAAATATTCATTTTGAACTTTTTGAAGAATTTAATGACGATATTTATCCTGTAGAAAAAGAATTTCCGTTAATAGAAAATGTGGAACTGGAATTTAAAATGCTCGAAAAGGAATATTCTGCCATACTTCCCACTAATGAAGAAAGAATTCTGCAGCAGCTTCTTATACAGCAATTTCAGGTTCCGTATTCCTGTAAATCGGGAATTTGCGGAAGTTGTGAGTGCATTTTAGAAGAAGGAGAGGTGGAATTGCTTGAAAATGAATATTTAACGGAAAATGAAGAGGAGAGAGGACATATCTTAGCTTGTATGTCGATTGCAAAAAGCAAAAAAATAAAGCTTAACTTTGATCTTACTTGAGAATAATAAAAAACATATTTAACCTGATCTTCATATCAATAGAAATTGGAATTCTGTTGATATGTCTTGCCAATGCATGGGTTTTTGCCCTTACGGACGGAAGAACCTATACTAAAATTTCAAAAATTCCTCCGAGGGAAGTTGCTTTAGTACTGGGAACTTCTCCTAAAATGAGATCGGGTTTATCCAATCCTTATTTTACAAAGAGAATGGATGCGGCTGCACTGCTTTATCATCACGGTAAAATCCGCAGAATTCTTGTAAGTGGCGAGAAGAGTAAAGGATATGACGAACCTGCTGCAATGAAAAAATATCTTATTTATCAGGAAGGTGTTCCGGAGGAAATTATTATGGAAGATCCGAAAGGTTTTAACACCTATCAAAGTATTCTCCGCTGTAAAGATGTTTACAAAAAAGACAATGTAATTATTGTTTCTCAGGGATTTCATAATCTCCGGGCTCTGTTATTTGCCAGAAATAACAATATGAACGCACTGGGTTTTGATGCACAGGACGTTACCAAACCTGAAAGTTATTACAGAAATCAGTTCAGAGAAATTCTTGCGAGAACAGTTGCAGTGGTATATTTTGCTTTAGGAATTTCGCCGGATTAAATAAAAAAACAGGCAGTATCATTTATTAGAGATACTACCTGTTATACGTTTTTAGAATGGATATCCGAAAGCGATATTTAAAGTTGGTTTAAACGGCTGCAGGTGTTTTAGTCTCCATCGGTCGCCTTCAGGCTTGTTCGGTTCATATATTTTATAAGCGAGATCCAGTCTGAGTTTTATGTAAGCAATATTTACTCTTAAACCAAAACCGCTTCCTACACCTACCTGTCTGATGAATTTATTGAATTTAAACTCATCTCCGTATCCGTTGTTATAATTTTTAAGACTCCAGATGTTACCGATGTCTGTGAAAATAGCACCTTCATACATATCATTAAAAGGCATCCTGAATTCTATATTTGTGGTCAGTTTTAAATTATCAGTCATATAAGTACGCACTCTTTCATCCACCTGAGAGTCTGCAGGTCCTAATCCTCCGAAAGGAACCCAAGCTCTGATGTCATTCGGTCCACCGTTGAAATAAGAACGGATTACCGGCATATTCGAAGAGTTTCCGTACGGAATTCCGACTCCGATAAACTGACGAAGTGCTAAAGTATTGTTTCCGAATTTAAAATATTTTCTGAAATCAAAATCAAATTTCACAAACTGAGCATACGGAATATTGAAAATGGTTCTTTCCGGACTGGTAACAACACCTCCGTCACTTCTTTTCTGATTAAAAATACTGAAAATGTTTCCCGCTAATTCTATTTTTCCGTTAAAATAAAAAGCATTTGGATAATCTTTTTTTCCTATCTCGTTATAAATGAAATTATAGATGAAAGAAGAAATTAATACATCCTGGGTCTGTCGGTCTTTATTTACCAAAGTTCCCACAAACGCTACGAATCGGTCAACTCCCTGTTGATCAAGTCCATTAAGGTAATCTGTATCTGCTATGATTTTCTGGGAAACCTGATCAATGGTAAGCAGTCCTGCTTTAAAATCGTTTGCTACAGAAGGTTTGTAAGCAAAATAATTGGCAAAGAACTCTTCGCGGATGGCATTGTCATTTACAAAATAATCATAATAAGCATCTTTATTTTTCGTTAAACTCAGCTGTGTATTAAACAGCGTAAGTCTGTGTGTTACTTTATCATTTACCGTTGCCAGATAATTAAGGCCAGTATTAAAGTTAAGTCTTCCCAAACCAATATTGCTCTGATCTGAAACTCCCAGAGTAATGGAAGAAGTTGGGCTGTATCTTTTGGGTATCAGTTTATAATAATTGAAAGGCAGCAATAATCTCGGGAAATTTAACGAAGCCTGTGCTGAGATTTCGTATGCCCAGATTCTGTTGTCTATATTTTTCGGGTTTACAATACGTCCGAAAGTTCCGGAAAGACTTGTGGTAAGGTTTTCCGCTCCGCCAAAAATATTTCTTGTCGTAAGATCAACAGAAGGAGAAATTCCAAAATTCAATACTTCAGAGTAATTTAAATCTGTTCCCACTTTCAGATCATATTTCGGAAGCGGTTTTAAGATGTAGGTTACATCTACAATACTGTCATTAGGGCTGGAAGTACCACCTCTTCTTAATGAATCTCTGGCTTTCAGAATACTGAAATTATTCATCGCCAGAATATTTCTTTTGGTAAGATCCAATTTTTTCTGATCGTAAACCTGCTTATTTCCTATGATAATAGCTCTCCAGATAGAACGGGAATCGTAGCTGTTATCTGTTTTATGAAAACGGATTCCTCTTAAGCTGTCTTTTCTTGTATTATTCGGGAAATCTTTTGCTTCATCTACAATAGCAACATCAATATTTCCGATGGTTGCCTGTTTGTATGGACTGTCCAGAGAATCTTTTCGGATTTCCAAAACCAGCGGAACCTGCTTTGTACTTTTAAGAGAATCTGCCACAAAACCTACCTCATCACCAAGACTGTTAAAACGGTAATATCCGTATTCCCGCATCACATCATTAATCCTGCTTACTTCCTTCTCTAAAATTGTCTGATCCAGAATCTGACCTTTTTTTACAAGAGTTTCACGGATTTTCTGCTGATAGATACTTTTAATATTAGGATCGGAAATATTGTAATAATAATCCTTAATATAAGTTGGCTGATTATGCGTGATAAAATAATTAACCGCAGCTTTTTTGGCTGAAGAATCAAGCTCATGTTTAAATTTTACATCTGCATCCCAATAACCCCGGTACGTCATTCTTTTTTTAATAGATTCGGCACTCTTTGACGTTTTTGTCTGGTCGAGAATTACAGGAGCAGAACCCCAGTTGTGATAAAGTCTGTCGAAGAAAAGACTTTTGCCGACGCTGCTTTTCATATTGTATTTTATGAAAAGAGAATCTCTGAGTTTTTGATTTCTCAATTCATTAGGATACGTCATGTACTCGTTAAGAAGCGTGTCGTATTTGGGATTGGCGGCATTGTAAAGCCAAAGGCTTAATGGCATGAAAAGAAGCTGCCTTTTATTAGGCTTCTGCTGAACATAATCTTTAAGCTCACCATCGAAAGATTCTTTTTTATCCTCAAACTGAAAATTATTCTTTACCAGCAGATATTCACCATCCGGAACTTTTTTGGTGGTACTACAAGCATAAAGGAGACCTACAAATGTTGCAAATGATATAATTTTATAATACTTTTGAGGAGAATTCTTATAATGCTTACAGCTCATACAATAAAAATTTTACAGTCTTTAGATAAAAAGAAGTTCAGGCAAAAATACAATTTGTTTTTGGTTGAAGGTAATAAAATCATCCGTGAACTTCCTGATTCCAGATTTAAAATTAAAGAAATATTTTCTACGGATCCGCAAAAATTAGACCGTATGGAAGCTCCGGTAACTCATATCTCTGAAAATGAGTTGAAAAAAATCAGTTTTCTGCAAAATCCAAAAGATTCTGTGGCGGTCTGTTATCTTAATCCGGAACAAAAAACGGAGGATAGAAATCTTCAGCTTGTTTTGGACGGTATTCAGGATCCCGGAAATCTGGGAACGATGATCCGTCTTGCAGACTGGTTTGGAATAGAGCAGATTATCTGCAGTGAAGACACTGTAGATTTTTACAATCCAAAAGTTATAATGGCAAGTATGGGTTCTTTTACGAGGGTAAATATAATCTATACAAATCTGACTGAATATTTATCCGAAACAGAAAATATCAATATCGGAACCGATATGGACGGTGAAAATATCTATGCTTTCGAAAGACCTGAAAAAATGAATTTAATTTTAGGAAATGAAGGCAATGGAATGCGTCCGGAAACGGAAAAACTGCTTCATAAAAGTGTCATGATCCCGAGATTTGGAAAATCGCAGTCTACAGAAAGTCTTAATGTTTCAATGGCTGCAGGGATTATTCTGGGGCAGCTTTTCAGAATGGGAGAGTAAGTTTGAGTAATAGAGTTTTAGAGTGGGAGTGTTTGAGTTTTTATAACCCTTAAAAAATCTCTGACTCTAAAACTCTAAAACCCGCAAACTTTAGATAAGCTGTTCCATGCTGGAAACACTTTTATTTTTCTGATAGGTTTCAAGTTTCTTTCGTACAAATCTTAAAGCGGCGGGAGCAAGATAAATCATGGCTGCGCCGATTAATTTCTTTTTCCAGTTTGAACTTTTAAAGTTTTTTCTGGCATAATTTCCGACAAGTGTGGTTACCGCAAGATTAATCATAATATCAGCAGCATCTCCTTTAAATGCGGAATTTGCAATTCCCATTGCTGTATTTTTATTGATTAAGGCTCCTTTAATTTCCGAAGTAATCTGTTTGGCGATAACATCTTTTCGTAGAACTACCTTTTCGTCGCCGTCTTCATCTATTTTTTCCTGCAGGTACTGATCTGTTAAACCATTGGTAAAAGCACTCAGACTTTCCTTTGTATTTTTGAAGGTTAAGAGATCTTCCAGACCGTCTATTTCCTGCTTCAGCAGCTTTTTCTTTCTTCTCAGTTCCTCTAAGCTTTCATACTTTCTGCTCATAGTTTAATGATTTAAAAATTTAATTACCTGATCTGCCACATAATTTACGATTTTCTTTTTAAACATCACAATAAGAATCATGGTTAAAAGATAAAAAGCGGCAACAATGAGAAATCCGTAAGACTGATCGCCCAATGCTTTACCGATAAGAAAGGCAATTCCGAAGTTGAACAGAATGATGAAAAAACCAAAAGCGACCAGTAAAACCACAAAATAAGTGATCATTCCTGCAGAAAGAGAGGATTTTTCGGTGGCTTCAATTTTCAGGAGATCGATCCTTTTGGAAGCGTATTCTTTAATAGTTTCAATCATTGTTTTTCTTTAAAGTTACAAAAAAAGGAACTTTCGTTTATAAAGTTCCTTCTCATAATTTACCTAAAAAATAAACTATATTATTGTTTTAGATCATTCAGTTCAGATTCTACATTTTTTACTACGTCTGCAGTTTTAGAAACGATCTGATCTTTGTATTTATCGTACCCGTCTTTCACAGTATTGGCAACGCTGTTTGCTGTTTCTTTAAAAGTAGAAGAAATATTGCTGTACTGATCTTTTACTTTTTCGGAAACTTCACCATATTTATTTTTAGCCTGATCTTTAAGATCTTCAGCTTTAGTTTTAATTTTCTTTCTGGTTTCTTTACCTTCTTCCGGAGCATAAAGCATTCCTAAGATAACACCCGCCGCAGCACCTGCAAGAAGTCCTGCCAAAATACCCGCTGTATTGTTTTTTTTAGACATTTTCGTTTTTTTTAATAGTTAATAATATTAGCTTTTTACTTGTATTGAAATGTACAATTAACATACCAAAGGAGAAAGACTTCTATTAAAAAATGTTAAATCTTTCTGATGTGAGATAAAATCTCATCAATGGTTTCTTTCTTAGAAATCGTTGTATTGTCAATAATAATAGCATCTTCTGCCTGCTTTAGTGGGGCGATTTTCCGCTCGCTGTCTATTCTGTCGCGTTCTATAAGATTTTCTTTCACCTGCTGTTCATTCGCCTCGATTCCTAAAGAAAGCAGTTCCAGATAACGCCTTCTGGTTCTTTCATCAATACTTGCGGTAAGAAAAAATTTATAGTCTGCATTTGGCAGAACTACTGTCCCGATGTCACGTCCGTCCATAATAATGCCTCCTTTTTCTGCCAGATTGCGCTGAGACTGCAGGAGAAAATCTCTCACTTCTTTCTGTTTGGCAACGAAACTTACATTCTCCGAAACTTCGGTAGTCCGTATCGCTTTTGAAATATCAATATGATTAAGGAAAAGAACCAGTTCTCCATCAATATTTTTAAATTCAAGTTCCACCTGATCCAGAGAAGAGAATAATTTCTCAAGATCAATGGTTCCGCTGTCATTTAAACAATTCTGAAGAGCAAACCATGTTACTCCTCTGTAAAGCGCACCTGTATCGAGATGAATAAGTCCCAGCTTTGCAGCAATGACTTTAGAAATTGAACTTTTTCCGGTAGATGAGTAGCCGTCGATAGCTATTACAGGTTTTTTCATTCTGCAAATTTCAAGATTTTTTCTTAAAAATCAAGAAACCTCAGGAGATTTTCTTGAGGTTTCTGATATTTATTTTGTTTTGAAAATGATTAACAATTAGTATCCTGCGTGACTTGTAAGATCGATAGAAACTCCTATCTGGTTGACATTCGCAGAATTATGATACCTTACGTGTGCGTAATCCACACGGAATCTGGCAATTTTAATCCCGAATCCGGCAGAAAGTCCTGAAAAATTTCTCTGGTCTGCAACGGCTAGTTCATTCCCTCTCTTCACATTATATCCTAGTCTGATGTTGAATCCTTTTTCCGGAAACAATTCTGCTCCTATAGAGAAGTGATCGGCGATTTTTCTGCCTGTATTTACTTCCTGTCCGTTAACGTTATACTGGGAAGAAATATTAAACTCCTGTAAATCATGCGCCGTAATGGTAACAGCCAAAGGAATTACTTTTAAAATTCTTGTATATCCCAAATCTACACGGAATGGCAGGTTTTCCCTTGTTCCGTTGAAAGAATTGAACTGATATCCAAAATTTCTGAAAACAACAGAAGCTGTTTCTTTATTTTTTTTGTTGTGGTAGGTAATTCCTGCATTTCCTGAAATGGCAGAAGAAGTATAGGTATCAATTTTAGAAGTAATGAAATTCAATCCACCTCCAATCGTCCAGTCTTCTTCAAACTGATAGGCGTATCCTGCTCCGATGGCAACGTCCGAAGCTTTGAAAGTTCCGTTCTCGAAACCGCTGTCGTCTGTTCGCGGAATATCCCCATAGCTCATATATCTCGCATTGATGGTTGCCATGTGACCGTTATCAAAGTCTTTTGCATAGGCAATTGTTCCGTATTTGGAATCTGCAAGATAAGCCGTTGCGTTTACAGACAGTTGGTTGTCGGAATCTTTATTCAGTAATGAGGGGTTTGCAATAGCAAAGGAAACATCACGATCTCTCACAGAAATTGCATCTCCTCCCAAAGCAGCCTGTCTCGCTGAAACAGGAATATTTAAGAATGGATAAACGTTTGTTCCTGTTTGTGCATAAGAAACAATTCCTGACAGAAATAATGAAAAAATAACAATTTTCTTCAACTCAGTTTATTAGTAATGCAAAAATAATCCTTTTTCGTACTTTTCAAAATATTTCTCACATTATTTATATTTAAATATTTAAGTTTTGTGAAAATCGAAGACTTATTGAACGGATCAGGTAAGTTCCAAGGTATTACAAACCGCTTCCTGCATAAGATTTAAAAATTTAATGCAGAAGTAAAAATCAACCCCATTAATGATTATATTTGCAAAGTCAAATTTTTAGACAAATAAATCTAACGAAAAAAAGTTATTTACATACAATGAAATATAAAAGAATCCTTCTGAAACTAAGTGGTGAAGCCTTAATGGGAAACAGACAATATGGTATTGATAATGAAAGGCTACAGGAATATGCTGCAGAAATTAAGAAAGTGGTAGAAAAAGGCTGTGAAGTTGCCATCGTAATCGGAGGAGGAAATATTTTCCGCGGAGTAGCAGGAGCTGCAAAAGGAATGGACAGAGTACAGGGAGATTATATGGGAATGCTTGCAACAGTAATCAACGGGATGGCTTTGCAGGGTGCTCTGGAAGATGCGGGAATTAAAACAAGACTGCAGTCTGCCATCGAAATGGATAAAGTGGCAGAACCATTCATCAAAAGAAGAGCAGTAAGACATCTTGAAAAGGGCAGAGTAGTGATCTTCGGAGCCGGAACCGGAAACCCGTATTTCACAACAGATACTGCTGCAACGTTAAGAGCGATCGAAATTGGTGCAGATGTTATTCTGAAAGGAACAAGAGTAGACGGAATCTACGACAGCGATCCTGAAAAAAATGCAGATGCGGTAAAATATAATTCACTATCTTTCGACGAAGTTTATGCGAAGAATCTAAAGGTAATGGATATGACGGCATTTACTTTAAGCCACGAAAACAAACTGCCGATTATTGTTTTTGATATGAACAAAGACGGAAATCTGGAGAAAATTGTTGACGGCGAAAATGTGGGTACTTTAGTTGATTTGTAAGAAATTAAGAGCTAAGTAAAAAGTAAAATGAGCCAAGTAGAGTAGAGGTGATAGAGTTTGTAAAGTAGATAGGCTTTTTACTTTTAACCTGTTTCTTTTAACTTGAATCTTCAATAAATGTGTAACTATCAAATTTTTATTATATAATGGAAGAATTAGATCTTATAGTAGAGTCTGTACAGCAGGACATGGAAGCAGCTATTAAGCACCTGGATCATGCATTTCAGAGAATCAGAGCGGGACGTGCGTCTACAACAATGGTTCAGGATGTTATGGTGGAATATTACGGAGCATTAACTCCGATTAATCAGGTTGCCAATGTTTCTATTCCCGATGCAATGACGATTTCTATTCAACCTTGGGACGCAAAAGCCATTAATGATATTGAAAAAGCGATCATCAATTCCAATTTAGGTTTTGCCCCTTCTAATAACGGGATCAACATTATCCTTAATGTGCCGCCTTTAACGGAAGAAAGAAGACGTGAACTGGCAAAACAGGCTAAGTCTGAAACAGAAGACACGAAAGTAGTTGTAAGAAACGCAAGACAAAACGGTCTGAAAGAGCTTAAAAGACTGGAAGGAGTTTCTGAAGACATCATTAAAGGTATTGAAGCAGATATTCAGACGCTTACCGACAAATATGTAAAAGCTTGCGATGAGCATCTTAAAGTAAAAGAAGCTGAAATTATGAAAGTATAATTTTCGGCTCCTGAAAATATAAAAAGCGGTTTCATTTTGAAGCCGCTTTTGTTTTGGGTAGAGTTTAAAGACAATTAATTTTTCCTTTTCTGTCTTTATTTTTAAGGATTAAATTATAGTTTTTCATCAGATCGGAAATTTTGCATTTTGTTTCTTTATTCGGAACCGAATCAGGATTTTTATTATTTCCTTTTGAGCGAATCGTATAATTTTTTTCTAGGCACTGAATGGCTTTATCGTTTAAAACATAGATTCTTTTTTCATTGATATCATCTTTTGTTTCCGGTTTTTCCGGTGTTCCTCCTTCATCAAAATTCCATGCTGTTTCCTCCTTAAAGATGAAAAATACTTTGTTGTTTTTTACATAATATTTTGTGGATGAAGAGAAGTGACTGTGTTCTGCATAAAAATCTTTAACCATTCTGAGATCTTTATTCTCATAATACAAGACAACTTCACCTTCCTTTTCATCGCAGTTGTATGTGAATTTCGTTGAATCCAGTTGTTTCGCAGACAAAAGATTATTTACGGCTGCATATTCTTTCTTTATATCTTCAATTGAGGTAATGGAATCATTTGGTTTTTCCGAAGATTTATTTATCGTTACATTATCAGTGCCTGAATTATTTTGAATCGTTTCTGCATTCTCTTTCTTACAGGAAACAATAGCAAGAAAACTTAAAGTCAAAAGAAGTATTTTCATAAAAATGATTTTGTTTACTCATACTGCAAAAAATATGCGCAAAACTTATTTAAGGTTAATAGCTGTAACCATTGCAAAGGCACGAATATTTTTATCTAAAATAAAATTAAGCATCATCCTTATTGAAAATCTTTGATTTTCTTGCGCCTTATAGATTTGAAACTAATAAAGATTTACATCTTCGTTTTCCGACAGGAATATTTTATTAAAACTTGCAAATAAAAAAAGCAGCTCCAAAATGAAACTGCTGTAAAAAATATTTTAAATTGATTATTTACAATTTTCGTTATAATCATAGATCACTTCATTCACGATAGAAAGATTATCTGCCATTGCATTGTCGATTTCATTTCGGATGAATTTTCCTAAGCCCGATCTCTTTTTGGTATCATTTTTCAAAGAACCATATTCTCCTTTCGTTACTTTAGCTTTTACAACAGGACAGTCTGCGGTAATGATCTTTGCTTTTGCAACATTCAGCTCTTCCGGTTTTCCACCTTTTTTAGAATACACATACGCCGGATTTTCTCTCATTCTTTTGTTTTCTTCATCGGCAACTGCAATTTGTCCGCCCGCTGAGAAAGTAGTCGGGAAACCATACACTTTGTACACTTTAATTTTTCCGTCTGCCACAACTTCTGCAAACTGATTGCTTTTTGTCAGGTTGTTGAAAGCTTTCAGGCCACCGCTTAAACCTCCATTCTGCGTATTGTAAGCTTCTTTCGTATTGGTGTATTTTATGGTCTCGAAAACTCTTTCCGTATTGTTGTCGATCGCCATATAACCTTTAAGATCATCTACATCATACGTTTTGAACTTTTGCTTTTTCTTTGAATTGTCAACGTCCGAAGTCGCAATGAATTTCACTTTTTTCTGATTTGTCCACGGATTCATTTCATCTCCGGCAAGTCTTACGATACCTTCGATCTTTTTTCCGCTTTTATCAATAATGTAACCCGGTTTTTCTCCGATTCTCATTTCATATTCCGTATTGTCTTCCTGCGCATAAGCATTGAAAGAAACAATACTGAATAAGCCAATCAATAATAATTTTCTCATATAGAATTGTTATAATTTTTGACAAAGATAATTTTTTACAGCTAAAAAGAAATTGAAATTCATTTTTTAACATACCACAAAAAAATCCGGAAGAAATTCCGGATCTTTTATATTTACAGGTTTCGATTTATTATTGATACCTTTTATGTTCTGTATTCTTTACAAAAAGTTTAATCACAGGTTTGAAAGCCGCTTTGTATTTCTCGGCATCAAACAGTTGAGAATCCGTAAGAGCTTTGTACGTCATCCATACTCCGAAAGGAAACAGAACCAGATTCGGAACCCATGCTGCAAGATAAGGGTTGATCTTTCCGGACCACGCCATGTTTTCAAAGCCTACATTAATCACGTAGAAAATAATGAAAATTACAATCGCAATTACCACAGGAAGTCCCATTCCTCCTTTTCGGATGATGGAACCCAAACTCGCACCGATCAGAAAGAAAATGATGCAGGTGAAAGAATACGTCACGATTCTCTGCTGATAAATCACGACTTTGCTGTAATATTTTACGCCGGGATCAATCTCGTTATTTTTTCCTTCAAGCGTACTTTTAAGATTATCGAGACGGTTATAAGCATTATCGATGATCTCCAGTTTTTTATTTCCTTTCACCGTATCAAGCTTAATGCTCTGTTTTGGTTTTGCCTTTGCACTGTTCTGTTTGGTATCCATATAACTTACCACAGAATTGGTCTGTCCCAAAACGTCGTTGCTTACGTTGGTGAAGAATCTCTGATTGTCTTTCTTCGTTTTATCAATCGTTGTATTCAGTTCATTGAAGGTCTGAAAACGGTAATCATCTGTGATTTTTTCCTCTTCAATGGCTTTGTTAATGATCTCACTTACGTCGAAGTGAAGCGTTAACGTATCAAATTTAATTACCTGATCGGGCTGTTTTAAACGGACATTTTCTCCTTTTCCGGCAAAATTATCTTCATAAACAAATCCGTTAAACAATTTAAGTTTCAGATAATTCGTATTTTCTGCCGGAGCAAAAACACCTTTCTGGGCAATTACAGTCTGCTGATTTTCATAGGAACTTGCTTTCTTATGAACAAAAACACCTTCTATATTTTCATCATTTTTACCATAAATTTTATCGAACTTCACCATGTTTCCGGGAATCTGATCGATAAACTGTCCCGGTGTGAAATTCAGGGCCGGTTTGGTCTGCGCAATATTGAAAAGCATATTTTTCGCCTTTCTCTGAAAATCCGGAATAATATTGTTGGAGAAAAAATACAGCATGATGGAAAGTACAACGGTTACTCCCAAAAGTGGCATCATCACTCTGGTGAGCGAAATTCCTGCGGCTTTCATGGCAGCAAGTTCATATCGTTCCCCGAATTCCCCGAAAGACATAATGCTCGCAAGAAGAATCGTGAGCGGTAAAACCATACTGATTACACTTACCCCGAGGTAAAAAAGAAGTTTCATGATTTGCCAGTAGCTCAGTCCTTTTCCCATAAACTGACCCAGCTGAATCCAGATAATGTTCACAATAAAGATGAAAAACAATACGCTGAATATAAAGAAAAACGGTCCGAAGAAAGTTTTTATAATATATCGGTCTAGTATTTTTAACATTCGCCAAAATTAAACAAAAAGCCACAAAGTTTTCTTTGCAGCTCTTATATTTTATGAAATTTTTATGATTAAAAGCAAATCCGCGTATTCGCTTATCTGCTGATTATTTTTAAAGTTCTGTGATCAGGTAATTTTTGTATTTGTTTTTATCAAATGTAAACATTCCCGGATCCAGTGTCTGGTTTTCCTTGTACTCTTTAATCGCAATTACGGCAAGGTCTTTATTGTTTCCGTGCTGTTCCAGTTTTACCATCTGTTTTTTTGCAGAATCTACAAAAAGATACACATATTTAATTCCGTTGGATTTTACCGGAGTTAATTTAATGAAATCCGCATTTACGCCATCTACATTTTTCTTTCCTCCGTACGTTACATTATAATCTTTTCTATAGGTAGAAAGATAGTTGATAGGGGAGAACATAGAACTGCTTCCGTTAGGTTTCGCTACCGTAACCTCCATATCTTCTGTGTTGATGTTGTAGATTTTGCTTCCATCGAAGATCTGCTCCGTTTCCATGATCTTCAGTTTGTATTTATCTCCTGCAGCATAATAAATTCCAGGTTCCGTTTTATCAACCTTTCCGTTGGTTCCGCTTCCGAAAGAAAATTTGAAATACGAATTTTTCTTAGAGTTATAATTAGCCGTAATATCATCAAGGATTTTTTTTGCCTTTGCATCAATCTTCTGTGCATTTGTAAATCCGACCGCTCCAACTACCAAACTGCTTACTATAACTTTTGAAATAATATTTTTCATTTTTATTAAATTCTTTAATCTTTAGACTTTCTTTAATGTTAAAAGTTAAACTGAAATTTCGCTTTAACTGCGCAGATCTTCCAAAAACTGTTCCAAAGAATGAAGGTCACTGATGAGAACCTCTCTTGCTTTTGCCCCGTTAAATCCGCCAACAATTCCGCTGGCTTCCAGTTGATCCATAATTCTTCCCGCTCTGTTATAGCCCAGTTTCAGTTGTCTCTGAAGCATAGAAGTAGAACCCTGCTGAGTAGAAACAATAATTCTTGCTGCATCTTCGAACAAAGCATCTTTTTCGTTCGGATCGAAAGCTCCTACTGTACTCGTAGAATCTTCAGAAACGTATTCCGGAAGAATAAATGCGGAAGCGTACCCTTTTTGTTCCCCGATAAATTCTGCAAGTCTTTCCACTTCCGGAGTGTCTACAAATGCACATTGAAGTCTTAAAATTTCATTTCCGTTAAAATAAAGCATATCTCCTTTACCAATTAACTGATCTGCTCCCGGAGAATCCAGAATCGTTCTGGAATCCACACTTGAAATTACTCTGAATGCTGCTCTTGCAGGGAAATTCGCTTTAATCATACCTGTAATTACATTTACGGAAGGTCTTTGCGTGGCAACAATTAAGTGAATTCCCACCGCTCTTGCCAACTGAGCCAATCTGGCAATCGGTAGTTCTACTTCTTTTCCGGCAGTCATAATTAAATCGGCAAATTCGTCTACTACCAAAACAATGTAAGGTAAATAACGGTGACCGTTTTCAGGATTTAATTTTCTTTCCGCAAATTTTTTATTGTATTCCTTTAAATTTTTACAGAATGCATTTTTAAGCAAATCATATCTCGTATCCATTTCGATACAGAGAGAATTCAGCGTGTTGATTACTTTATTCGTGTCTGTAATGATCGCTTCTTCTGCATCCGGAAGTTTGGCAAGATAATGTCTTTCGATTTTTGAATATAATGAAAGTTCCACTTTCTTAGGATCTACCATTACAAATTTCAGTTCACTCGGATGCTTTTTGTATAATAAAGAAGTAAGAATTGCATTAATCCCGACCGATTTACCCTGTCCTGTTGCTCCCGCCATCAGTAAGTGAGGCATTTTGGATAAATCTGCCATGAAAATTTCGTTTGAAATAGTCTTTCCGAAAACCACAGGAAGATCCATATCTGTATTTTGGAATTTCTGCGAAGCAATCACTGAACGCATGGAAACCATCGTTGGATTTTTTCTCGGAACTTCAATCCCGATGGTTCCTTTTCCGGGCATCGGTGCAATGATACGGATTCCTAAAGCAGAAAGATTCAGGGCGATATCATCCTGAAGTTTTTTAATCGCTGCTACACGAATTCCCGCTTCCGGTACAATTTCATACAAGGTTACAGTCGGTCCTATCGTAGCTTTAATTTCGGCAATTCCTACGTTAAAGTTTTTCAGCAATCCGACAATTTTATTTTTGTTTTCTTCTAATTCGTCTTTGTTGATCGAAATTTCTTCATTTCCGTAATCTTTCAGCAATTCAACAGGCGGCATCTGGAATTTGGCAAGATCCAGTTTATGATCGTACAATCCATGTTTGTCTACCAATTCCTGAGACTGTCTTTCGGAATCATCAAGAATATCGATAACCGGAGCGACTTCTACATTAAATTTAATATTTTCCTGAGGTGCAGCCGCAGTAACTGTACTTACCGGAATAGAAGGAGTCATATCAAATGCCTGTTCCGGACTTGAAGTCGGAACTTTAGGTCTGGAGTCGAGATTTAAATTAATGGAATTTGAAAAATCATTTTTAGGTTCCTCATCAAAAGACGTTTTATTCGGTGTTACAATCGGATCCAGATTGCTGGATACCGGAACTTCCGGAAAACCTTTCGGAACTTTTACAGGTTCAGGCTCCGTTATTTTGGGAGCCGGTTTTTCTACAACTTCCGTTACTTTTATTTTGGGTTGCTCTTCTTCCTGTTCTGCCGTTTCAATTTCCTCAATCAGTTCTTCATCGGCTTTAAAATTTTCATCAGAATTCGGCATCATCGATCTTACTTTTCCGATGGTATTTTCGTTGATGTCATTTAATTTAGACTTAATTGAACTTGGACGAAGATTGAATTCTAAAATAAAATACAAAGCAATACTTGCAATTAAAACAAGCCAAAGACCATAAGAACCAATAATCGTATTCAGAGATTCCATGATCTGATATCCGTAAACTCCGCTTAAAACACCCTGTCCTTTAGTAATTGCTCCAAACAGAATCGGAAGCCAGCAAATGAAAAACAGGGAATGACCAACCGTTTTCCAAGGTTTGAACATTTTCTTTTTCAGAATAACGGTTCCGAAAACCATAAATAAAAAGGCAATGATGAATGAAGCTACACCAATACTTTCGAAAATAAAAATATTTCCGAGCCAGTCGCCCAGCTTTCCGAAAAGATTGGAAGATTTTATTGTTTTATCGAGCATCGTTCCGGCCTGGCTCTGATCTGCCTTCCAGTTCATTAGGTAAGAAACGAACGAAAAAGTAAGCACTACAGAAAAAAGGATGAAAGTAAGCCCGAAAAATACTCTTGGCTTAGATAAAAATTTGCCTTTATCAGGCGATTCAGTCGGTTTGTTTTGTGTGTTTTTATTCATAATGTCAATTGGCAAATTTAATGTTTTTCTTACATTAAATGGATGCGCATAAGCTTAAAAAAGTAACTAATTTTTTCCTTATTTTAAAAGGAATTTTGAATTGATTTGGTTTTAATGATTAAAAATATTTAAAATAAAATGAACTGGAAAAAAATAATTCATCATTTTTTGCTGTTTAGAAAATCTGAATCAAATAAAAATTAAAAATGCTAAATAAATAGAGCTTGTCAATCAATAGTATAGCTTTTATGAATTCAATTCTGATATTTTTACCATTTTGAATTTTCCTCAAAGGAAATTTACTTATTAAGAATCAATAAAAATAAGATTAAAAGCGGTCTCAACTGATAAATGACAGTTTTTTTTGGAGTCTTTGTGGTTTATCATCCTTATTTTTGCATGTCAAGTATATAAATCATGAAGAAGCTGCAAGATATTCTTATCTCGACCAGGACAATGGCTGTATTGTTACTGGTGTATGCATTTGCGATGGCTTATGCAACGTTCTTGGAAAACGACTACGGTACTCCTACAGCAAAAGCGTTAATTTACGAAGCGAAATGGTTCGAACTTATCATGTTCCTGCTCATTCTCAACTTCATCGGAAACATCGGAAGATACAGACTTTGGAAGAGAGAAAAATGGCCGGTTCTGGTGTTTCACCTTGCTTTTGTACTGATCTTCATCGGTGGTGCAATCACAAGATACATCAGTTTTGAAGGAACAATGCACATCCGCGAAGGAGAAACGTCTAACGAAATCGTAACGGATAAAAACTTCCTGAAAGTACAGATTGAAGAAAAAGGAGATGTTCTTAACTATAAAGACATTCCTTACTTAATGTCTCCTTTGCACAAGGATCTGGAAGCAACCTACGATTTCCACGGAAAGCAGGTAAAAGTAGTTGCCAAAGAATATGTTCAGAGAAAAAAAGACAGTCTTCTGGCTGATCCGAATGGGGCAGAATATCTTCATTTGGTTTCCACAGGACAAACCGGAAGACAGAATATTTTCATCAAGCCGGGCGAAACAAAATCAATCAACGGAACGTTGGTAACGTTCAACAGAGCTATTGAAGGAGCGGTTGAATTTAAAAACGAAGGCGGAAAACTGTTCATCAAAACTCCTGTGGATGCAAGTTATATGACGATGGCAACTCAGGCAACAGGAACAACGGTGAAAGATGAATTCCAGCCTTTGGCTTTAAGAAGTTTATATTCCATCAACGAATTAAAATTAGTAGTTCCGGAAGGTCTTAAAAAAGGAAAACTGATTGCGATTGAAGGCGACAGAAAGAAAGATCAGAATGTTCCGGATATGTTAACGGTAGAACTTCAGGGACCTAAAACAAAGCAAATGGTAGATCTTTCTGTTGAAAAAGGAAATCCGAATGCTTACAAACAGGTAACAATGGACGGACTGAACATCATGATCGGTTTTGGTCCTAAAATTTACAATACGCCTTTCTCACTGAAACTGGATGATTTCGTAATGGAAACATATCCGGGAAGTTCTTCTCCGAGTGCGTACGAAAGTCACATTAAAATTGTTGATGAAGGAAAACAGACTCCGTTTAAAATCTATATGAACCACGTTCTGAATCATAAAGGCTACCGTTTCTTCCAGTCGAGTTTCGATCCGGACAGAATGGGAACCGTTCTTTCCGTAAACCACGATTATTGGGGAACTTTGATTTCCTACATCGGGTATACATTCTTATTCGGGGGAATGTTCTTTATGTTCTTCTGGAAAGGAACCCACTTCTGGAAATTAAACAAAATGCTGAAAGACGTTAACAAAAAGAAAGCAGCAGCAGTAATTTTATTATTGTTGAGTTTCGGCTTAAATGCCCAGAAAATTGAGACACACGGCACAACCGACGGAAGCAGGGAACACATCCATGTAGAAGGTGATAATCACAGTCACGCTCAGGGTTCAGAAACTCTAAAACCACAGGGAGCGCAGCCGTTTACAAAAATGAAAGTGGTTTCTGCCGATGAAATTATTGCAAGAAATAAAATCAGTGAAGAACATGCTGATAAATTCGGATATCTTTTGGTGCAGAATTTTGAAGGGAGAATCGTTCCGATCAATACGGAAGCTTTAGACGTTTTAAGAAAGCTTTACAAAAAAGACGAGTTTAAAGGAACAGACGGAAAAGCTTTAACAGCAAACCAATGGTTTTTATCAGTGAATATCGATACGCCAAGCTGGACGATGGTTCCGATGATTAAAGTGGGAACAAAAGGCGGAGACGAACTGAAAAATAAAACCAAAGCAGACGAAGACGGATATACTTCTTTAATGAATCTTTTTCCTGCGGATGCCAATGGAAATTTAAGATATATCCTTGAAAGCGATTACAACACTGCGTTCCGTAAAAAACCGGCTGAACAGACTAATTATGATAAAGAAGTGATTGCGGTAAACGAAAGAGTTCAGATCTTCAACGAATTTTTCAGCGGTCAGTTTATGAGAATTGTTCCGGTAAAGAATGACGCTAATCATACATGGCATTCATGGCTGGATCAGAAAATGGAACCGGATATGGAATCTCAACAGGTTATGGGACCTTATTTTGCGGAAGTTTTGCAGGCTCAGCAATCAGGAAACTGGGCAAAAGCAGATGCGCAACTGGCGAAGCTTTCAGATTATCAGCAAAAATGGGGGAAAGCTGTTGTTCCTGCGAAATCTAAAGTTGATCTTGAGGTGTTCATGAATAAAGTGAATATCAACTTCAAATTGTTGATATTCTATACATTAATCGGAGGATTGCTATTGATCTTAGGTTTTGTTGAATTATTTAAGTCTAAAAAAGTTTTAAACAAAGCAATTAAAATCATCATTGTTTTAGGAATTGTAGGATATCTGTTCCATTTCCTTGGTTTGGTGGCAAGATGGTATATTTCCGGTCACGCTCCGTGGAGTAACGGGTATGAAGCCATTATTTTCATTTCTTGGGTAGGAATTACAGCAGGTTTATTACTCTACAGAAATTCCAACGCATTAATTCCGGCAGCCGGATTTATGGTAGCTGTTATTATGATGGGATTTGCTCACGGAGGTTCAGCTCTTGATCCGCAGATTACACCGTTGGTTCCTGTATTGAAATCCTATTGGCTGATTGTTCACGTTGCGATTATTACGTCAAGTTACGGGTTCTTTGCACTGTCGATGATCATTGCAGTAATCAGTTTGGTATTTTATATCATTTCAAATAAAGAAACCTATAAATTACATCACGATACAACGTTGAAAGAACTGGTAATCGTTTCGGAAATGTCTTTAACCATAGGTCTGTTTGCATTAACCGTAGGAAACTTCTTAGGAGGAATCTGGGCAAACGAATCCTGGGGAAGATACTGGAGCTGGGACCCGAAAGAAACATGGGCATTCATTTCCATTATGGTATATGCATTTGTTCTTCACATGAGACTGGTTCCGGGATTAAGAAGCAGATGGGCATTCCACGTAGCGACGATGTTTGCATTCTGTTCAATGGTCATGACGTATTTCGGAGTAAATTACTACCTGAGCGGACTTCACTCTTACGCAGCGGGAGATCCGGTTCCGGTTCCGGCCTGGGTTTACATCGGACTTGCAACAATGGCACTTTTATCAGCCGCATCTTATTACAAGTTCAGAATTTTAAATAAAAAATAAATTTAAGATAATGATTATCCATAATTTGGCATAACTAAAAAACCTTTGAGTTCTTTGCTAAGTGAAACGCCTTTGTGAACTTAAAAACAGTTAGTATATAAAGAGAATCTTGGCGATCCTTTGCGTTAAAAAGCAGTATTACTAATAACGGATAATCAATAAAATATCATACATACAATCCCTGAATTAATTTTTCAGGGATTTTTTTGCTTAGAATTGAACCGACAAGTCAAAAGAAATTTTAAAATAAATGATTTTTCATGTGAAAAAAGTTATACCTTTATGATATCAAAATAATATCAAATTAAAATTTAATATCATGGAAAAAATCTTAAAACCAATGTCGGGATACCTTACTTTGGTCATTTGTCTTGGATTGTTTGCCGTTTCCGTTTATTTATTTGCAATCGGTGTCGATAACAGTGTTACGCTTGTCGTTTTATCATTATTGTCATTTATTCTGTTTTGCTTTTTCATGAAAGGGTTAATGATTATTCAGCCGAATCATTCAAGAGTGCTGAACTTTTTCGGAAAATATGTGGGAACCGTAAAAGACAACGGTTTGTTTTTTATCAACCCTTTATATTCCTCACAGAAAATCAGTCTCCGTTCTGAAAATTTACAGGGACAGACTCTTAAAGTGAATGACAAGATGGGTAACCCGATTGAAATTGCAGTTGTGATTGTCTGGAAAGTGGGAGATACGTACAAAGCGGCTTTTGACGTTGAACGGTATTCTGATTTTGTGAAAATGCAGAGTGAAGCTGCGGTGCGTCATTTGGCGATGAGTTTTCCTTACGATAATTTAGAAGATGATCATGCACCGATTACTTTAAGAGAAGGCGGTGAAAAGATCAACGCTATTCTGGAGCAGGAACTTACCGAAAGACTTTCAAAGGCAGGAATTACCATTCAGGAAGCAAGAATTTCACATTTGGCTTACGCATCGGAAATCGCAGGAGCAATGCTGCAGAGACAGCAGGCAACGGCAATTGTAGCGGCAAGAACAAAGATCGTAGAAGGAGCTGTAGGAATGGTAGATTTAGCCCTGAAAAAGCTTTCGGAAGAAAATATCGTAGAACTGGATGACGAAAGAAAAGCCGCAATGGTAAGCAATTTAATGGTGGTTCTTTGCGGGGAAAAAGCTGCACAACCCATTTTAAATGCCGGAACTTTATATAATTGATAATTAAAATTTTCGCAATATTTGTCATTCCGTAGGAATCTAAGTTGTGTATTTAGAAGAATAGCATTAGAAACGTCAATTTGAGCAAAATGGAAGAAGATTTATATTTAAAAGATTTTCACTCGAATGTGCTCCGTTCTGAATGGCTATATGACCTTACATCTTTGCTGAGTGAAACGCCTTGGCGAACATAAAAACATAAAGTAGTTCAGAAAAATCTTTGCGCGATTTACGTTGAAAACAAAAAGAATTAACAAAAATGAAATCAGAAAAAGCTCAGAATCCTTCCGAAAATAAAGGCAAAAAATCTTTTGTCTTAAGGATTGATGAGTCTACATTTAAGCTTCTGGAAAAATGGGCAAATGACGAATTCCGGAGTGTAAACGGACAGATTGAGTATTTGCTGCATCAGAGCCTGATTAATTCAGGAAGGAAAAAGAAAGAATAAAATATCGTCATTCCGAATGACATTGAATCCAAAACAAAAGCTGAGAAATTTCTCAGCTTTTTGTATCTATATATCAATTAATTAATCAAAAATTCCGGTAATATAATCGGAGATCACCGTCCAGAAATTTTTCCCCAGAAAATAAATCAGCGTAGAGGTAATAATTCCTTTTACGGTAAAAAATATAATTCCGCCGATCCCGAATTTTTTCACCAGGCTTTTCCATCTGGAGGATTTTTTTTCCTCTGTGGCAGGTTCGTTATTAATCTTATTATTTTCCATTCCTGAAATAAAATGATTCATATACAAAGATAACTATGTTTATAATTAGTCCAAATAAAAAATTGTTAAAAAATTAAAATTTTGGGATTCGCATAATATTTCTATCTTTAGAGGAAACGAAAAGTAAAATTTTTATGTCTAAAAAAGTAAAGGATTTTGGGATCGAAAAAACACTCAAAAATCTAGGAATTAAGGATGAAAATAAGGGAACTTCAGTAGGCGGAAAATACTTTGCATCAGGGAAAACCATCGAAAGTTACTCTCCTGTAGACGGAAATCTGATTGCTAAAGTGAAGACTTCCGGAGAATCTGATTATGACAAGGTAATTGAGACGGCTGAAAAAGCTTTTAAAGAATTCAGACTGATTCCGGCTCCTAAAAGAGGGGAAATTGTAAGACAGTTAGGTCAGAAATTAAGACAGTACAAAGACGATTTGGGGAAACTGGTTTCCTATGAAATGGGAAAATCCCTGCAGGAAGGTCTTGGAGAAGTTCAGGAAATGATTGATATCTGCGATTTTGCAGTAGGGGTTTCAAGACAGCTTCACGGGTACACAATGCACTCGGAAAGACCGGGACACAGAATGTATGAGCAGTATCATCCATTGGGAATCGTAGGAATCATCACCGCGTTCAACTTTCCGGTAGCAGTTTGGGCTTGGAATACAGCTTTAGCATGGATCTGCGGTAACGTTACGATCTGGAAACCGTCAGAAAAAACACCGCTTTGTGCCATTGCCTGCCAAAACATCATGAACGAAGTGTTAAAGGAAAATAATCTTTCCGAAGGTATTTCCAGCGTATTGGTTGCAGATCACGAAATCGGACAGAAATTAGTGGATGATAAGAGAGTCGCTTTAGTTTCTTTCACCGGTTCTACAAGAGTGGGAAGAATGGTTTCAGCGAATGTTGCACAAAGATTCGGAAAATCGATCCTTGAATTAGGTGGAAACAATGCCATCATTATTTCTAAAGATGCAGATATTGATATGTCGATCATCGGAGCAGTTTTCGGAGCTGTAGGAACAGCAGGACAGAGATGTACTTCCACAAGAAGACTGATTATCCACGAAAGTGTTTATGATGAAGTGAAAAACAGACTGGTAAAAGCGTACGGACAACTGAAAATCGGAAATCCTCTGGATGAAACGAATCATGTGGGACCGCTTATCGATACCGATGCGGTAAATATGTATCAGGAAGCCATCAAAAAAGGTAAAAAAGAAGGCGCAAAATTCATCGTGGAAGGTGAAGTTCTTAAAGGAAAAGGATACGAATCCGGTTGCTACGTAAAACCATGTATCGCTGAAGTAAAGAATTCTTACGAAATCGTTCAGCACGAAACTTTCGCACCCATCTTATATTTAATCAAATACAAAACTTTAGAAGAAGCAATTGCTATTCAGAATGATGTTCCTCAGGGATTGTCGTCTGCAATCATGACGCAGAACTTAAGAGAAGCAGAATTATTCCTTTCTCATGCAGGTTCAGACTGTGGAATTGCCAATGTAAACATCGGAACTTCAGGTGCGGAAATCGGCGGAGCTTTCGGTGGAGAAAAAGAAACCGGAGGCGGAAGAGAATCCGGATCAGATGTTTGGAAGTATTACATGAGAAGACAGACCAACACCATCAATTATACCACAAACTTACCTTTAGCACAGGGAATTAAGTTTGACCTTTAAAAACTAACATCATGAGTTTGAAAATTTGGAAGCAGATTTTTAAGTCTCAAATTATTATTAAATTTTAAATCACCCCTAAGATTTTTATTTAAAAAATGGAACAGACAATTGAAATAAAAGCAAATAAAGTAAAAGAAACCGTTGGCAGACACGTTTTGGCAGATGGTTTCGATTTCGTGATGGATATTGAAAAATCCCACGGTTCATGGCTGTACGATAAACTTACAGACAGAGAATATTTAGATATGTTTTCCATGTTTGCTTCGGCATCTATCGGTTACAATCATCCCTATATTGTAGAAAAATCGGCATGGCTGGGAAAAATGGCAGTCAACAAACCCACTTTGGCAGATGTATATTCTGAAGAATATGCGCATTTCTTAGAAGTTTTCGAAAGAGTGGTAATTCCTGAAGAATTGCAGTATGCTTTCTTTATTGAAGGCGGAACTTTAGGGGTAGAAAATGCGATGAAAGCATGTTTCGACTGGAAAACGCGTAAAAATTTTGATAAAGGTCTTGATGTAGAAGCAGGAATCTGCATCCATTTCAGACAGGCGTTCCACGGAAGAAGCGGGTATACTTTAAGCTTAACCAACACTTCCGATCCGAGAAAATATCAGTATTTCCCGATGTTCGACTGGCCAAGAATCCTAAATCCTAAACTTACTTTCCCGATCACGGAAGAGAATTTGGAAGAAACCATTAAAAACGAAAGACTGGCTTTATTAAATATCGAAGAAGCGATTTTAATGAATCCGGATAAAGTAGCGTGTATCATCATCGAGCCGATTCAGGCTGAAGGCGGAGACAACCATTTCAGAGACGAATTTTTATTGGGACTGAGAAAAATCTGCGATCAGCATGACATTCTTTTAATTTTTGATGAAGTTCAGACCGGTATCGGAATTACAGGTAAAATGTGGGCATTTGAACATTTTACAGCAAAACCGGATATTATTTCTTTCGGTAAAAAAGCGCAGGTTTGCGGAGTTTTAGCCAACAAAGAAAAATTTGATGAAGTTCCGAACAATGTTTTCAGAGAAAGCTCAAGAATCAATTCCACTTTCGGAGGCAATTTTATTGATATGCTTCGTTTCCAGTTGGTAATGGAAGTTATTGAAAAAGAAAACCTTGTAGAAAATGCGAGAGTTGTAGGAGAATATTTGCTGAACGGACTGATTGGTCTTGCAGAAAAATATCCTGAAAAACTTTCCAATGCGAGAGGAAGAGGATTAATGTGCGCGATTGATCTTCCGACTTCTGAACAGAGAAATGCATTAAGAGACGAGCTTTGGAACGACGGAATGATAATCCTTTCATGTGGAGATCAGTCACTTCGCTTCAGACCGCATCTGAACGTTACTAAAGAAGAAATTCAGATCGCTTTAGATAAAATTGAAAATAATATTAATAAAATTTAAAAGCTGAAATTTGTAATTTTCAAAAAAACGTTATATATTTAGATACTCAAACGAGACAGAATATGGAAAGAAGTACAAGAGTATCAGTTTTTGAAAGTGACAAACCTGCAGAAATCCAATTGATAAAGTCTAAACTGGACGATGCGCAGATTAAAAATTCAGTAGAAAACAATTACCTTACTTTTACAACCACGCCCACGGCGACATCGCTGAAAGTAATGGTTAAACTTGAAGATGAAAAAAAAGCATTTGAAATTATCGATGCTTATCTTCAGCAAAGTGAAAATTAATAAAAAACAATTTCATAATTTTAAATTTTACTACTTCGAACCGAAAATTAATTTAAATTAGTTTTCGGTTTTTTTCTTTGAAGATCTATCAGAAAAAAATGTATTTTTTTTGAAAATAATAGTCTAATTTTTATAAATAAGACGTAAGATTTAACGTTTAAGCATTATTTTGTTTTTAGTATATTAGATTATAATTCAAAAAAAAGCAGTATGATAGAGCAGATAATCGGTTATTCAGGCGCATTAATTTCATCCATATCTTTTTTACCGCAGGTCATAAAATTATGGAAGACAAAATCCGGAAAAGACCTTTCCATGGTTACTTTATCATTTCTTACCCTGAATGCTTTGCTTTGGGCAGTTTACGGAGTAATGAAAGATGCAAAACCTCTCTGGATTACCAATGTTTTAATGTTAATCATGCTGATTGTCATGATATTCCTTAAAATAAAATACAAAAAAACTGAAGAAGTCCTTCATAATTAAATCAAAGGACAAACAAACTTAAAATCAATATAACAACGTGGCACAGGAAATTAAGCTGAGAAAAGCAGAAATTGAAGACAGAGATATAATCTGGAACATTTTGCAGCAGGCAATCGAAAGAAGGAGAAAAGACGGAAGTACGCAATGGCAGGAAGGTTACCCGAATTTGGGAACCGTGGAAAGCGATATTGCAAAAGGTTTCGGATATGTAATGACGGCAGATGGAGAAGTGGCGGTTTATGTAGCATTAATTCTGAATGATGAACCCGCTTACAGTACCATTGAAGGAGCCTGGCTAAGTAACGGAGAATTCGTTGTCGTTCACAGAGTGGCTGTTGATGAAAAATTTGCAGGACAGGGAATGGTAAAAATCCTTTTCGACCATATTGAAGAATTCACAAAATCTCATGGAATTCAAAGCATAAAAGTTGATACCAACTATGATAATATTCCTATGCTGAAGATCTTAGAAAGCAAAGGTTACAGCTATTGTGGGGAAGTATTTCTTGCAGGAGGTGTAAGAAAAGCCTTTGAAAAGATTATTTTTTAGTCTGAAAGTTAAATCCGTTTTCATTGAAATTTTAAAAAGCCTGATATTTATAAACTCTATCAGGTTTGTTCGTTTAGTTCTGAACTAATTTTTACATTTGCTTCAAATTTATATACAATGCATAAGAGTATAGAAATTGATGAAAAAATTTTTCAGAATGCCGTAAAGTTCTACGGTACCGTTTTCAGCCTTCCGCCATTAGCTTCAAAGATTTACGCCTATCTTTTATTCGATTATGATAAAGTGGGCATTACTTTTGATGAGTTTGTGGAAGTGCTTTCCGCGAGCAAAAGTTCGGTTTCTACAAGTATTTCTTTACTGCTGAACGCAGAACTCATCGTAGATCACAACAAGATGGACGAGAGGAAACGGTATTTTTTCATCAATGATGGTTATAAGAAGATAAGATTTGAAAAAATAGTTCAAAAAATGCAAGACGAATTACAACTACTGGATGATTTAGACAATTTTAAAAAAAATCATGACGATTACAATGAAAAGATGGAAGCTTATAAAGCTCTTTTAAACAGGAACATTAAAAATATTCAGGAATCACTTAATAAACTATAGAAATGAATAATAAGCTAGTTATACTTTCTGTTGCGGCTCTTTCTTTAACAGCCTGCAAAAAAGAAGCCCCGAAGCAGGATGGTCCGAAACCGTATCCTGTGGTTAATGTGGAGGCAAAAAATATAGTAGGCTATCAAACCTTTCCGGCTACCATTCAGGGGAAAGTTAATAACGATGTCCGCGCTAAAATTCAGGGGTATATTACTCAGGTTTTGGTAGATGAAGGACAATACGTAACCAAAGGACAGCCGCTTTTCCGTCTGGAAACCAATATTCTGAACGAAAATGCAGCGGCTTCAAAAGCAGGAATCAGTGCTGCGGAATCCAATATCGCTGCGGCGCAGGCTTCTGTAGCGGCAGCAAATGTTGAAGTAAATAAACTTAAACCGCTGGTTCAGAAAAATATCATCAGCAATGTGCAGTTACAGACCGCACAGGCAAATTTAGCGCAGGCTCAGGCACAGCTAAAACAGGCACAGGCTGCAAAAAGTCAGGCAGTTGCCAATTATAAAGGTGTAGAAGCCAATATCGAATATTCTGTTATTCGTGCGCCTATTTCCGGAGTAATCGGAAAGCTACCTTTAAAAGTGGGAAGTTTGGTAGGCCCTTCAGATCAGACTCCTTTAACCACCATTTCAGATACTTCTCAGATTTACGCCTACTTTTCAATGAATGAAAAAGAATACTTTGATTTCCTTGAAAAATCTCCGGGTGCATCCATGCCCGAAAAAATAAAAAACCTTCCGATGGTGGAATTACAGCTTGCGAACGGAAGTCTTTATCCTGAAAAGGGCAGAATTGAAGCCATTACAGGACAGATCGATCCTACAACCGGAACCATCCAGTTCAGAGTAGGATTTACCAATGCGCAGAAACTTTTAAGCAACGGAAACAGCGGAACCATCAGATTCCCTCAACGTTACGACAATGTTCTGGTAGTTCCGGAAAGTGCAACTTACGAACAACAGGGAATTGTTTACGTATATAAAGTAGATAAAGACACTGCAAAAAATGTAGTAGTTAATGTTATTGACAGAATCGACAACATGGCGTTGATAAAATCAGGAGTCAACAAAGGGGAAACCGTAGTTGCTGCAGGAATCGGAGGTCTGAAACCGGGAACTGCAGTGATAAAGAAACCTGTAAAAATGGATAGTCTTGTTCAATCTATAAAACCGAAATTCTAATGATTAAAAATTTTATCAACAGACCGGTTTTATCCACCGTAATCTCAATTTTAATTGTGATTCTCGGTGTTTTAGGATTGATCTCGTTACCCGTAACGCAGTATCCTGATATTGCGCCGCCAACGGTAAGTGTCTCGGCAAACTACACCGGAGCGAACGCAGAAACCGTAATGAAAAGTGTGGTTGTTCCTCTGGAAGAACAGATCAACGGGGTAGAAGGAATGGATTATATTACTTCATCTGCCGGAAATGACGGTTCTGCACAGATTCAGGTGTTTTTTAAACAGGGAATTAATCCGGATATTGCTGCGGTAAACGTACAAAACCGTGTAACAAGAGCAACCCCTTTACTGCCGAGTGAAGTGACGCGTTCCGGGGTTGTTACCCAAAAACAGCAGACCAGTGCCCTGATGTATATGTCTTTCTATTCTGAGAATAAAGATCTGGATGACGTATATCTTCAGAACTTTTTGAATATCAATGTTATTCCGAACTTAAAAAGGATTAACGGAGTAGGAGATGCCAATGTTTTCGGAGGTAAAAACTACTCTATGAGAATCTGGCTGGATCCTTCTAAAATGGCAGCTTACGGATTAACACCTACCGATGTTACCAATGCGATTAATGAGCAGAGTAGAGAAGCTGCCGCAGGTTCTATCGGACAAAACAGCGGAAGCTCTTTCGAATATATCATTAAATATGTAGGGAAATTCAACGATAAGGAACAGTACGATAATATCATCATTAAGTCTTTACCGGACGGACAGAATTTAATGCTAAAAGATGTTGCTAAAGTAGAACTGGCAGGACAGTCTTACACGGGAATCGGGGAAAACGGAAATAATCCTTCTATCAGTATGGGGATTTTCCAGACACCAGGTTCCAATGCGCAGGAAATTATTAAAAACATCAAGTCTTATCTGAAATCAGCAGAAGGAAGTTTTCCGCAGGGAATTAAATATACTTTCAACTTTGATACAAACGAATTCCTTGATGCTTCTATCGAAAAAGTAGTGCACACCTTAATTGAAGCCTTCATCTTGGTTTTCATCGTGGTATATATTTTCTTACAGGATTTCAGATCCACTTTAATTCCGGCAATTGCGGTTCCGGTTTCTATTGTGGGAGCCTTTTTCTTCCTGAATTTATTCGGATATTCATTAAACCTGTTAACGTTGTTCGCTTTGGTTCTTGCCATTGGTATTGTTGTGGATGATGCGATTGTCGTCGTCGAAGCCGTTCACGCGAAGATGGAACACGGTATCTCGGATGCGAAAAAAGCAACCGTGGAGGCAATGGACGAAATTACAGGAGCAATTATTTCAATTACTTTGGTAATGGCATCTGTATTTATTCCGGTAACGTTTATTACAGGTCCTACCGGAGTTTTTTATCAGCAGTTCGGAATCACTCTTATTGTAGCGATCATTATTTCTGCGATCAATGCATTAACGTTAAGTCCGGTTTTATGTTCATTATTCTTAAAACCTCACGATGCACACCATAAAGAATATAAGAATTTAAATTTCATTCAGAAGTTTTTCTATAAATTCAATATCGCTTTTAAAACAACAACAGAACGTTACGGAAGAGGATTTGTATTCCTGCTGAGACATAAATGGGTTACGCTGATTATTTTTGCTGTAACGGGCGGAATTTTATACTGGGCGAGTTCTACCATGAAAAAAGGTTTCGTACCTACGGAAGACCGCGGAATTATCTTTACCGATGTTCAGCTTCCTCCGGGAGCGTCTATGGAAAGAACCTATAATGCATTGAAGACGCTTCAGGCAAATGCTTTAAAAGTTCCGGGAGTACAAAACGTTACAATTTCCACCGGTAGAGGATTCTTATCCGGAAACGGAAGCAACAACGGTTTGGCTTTTATTAAATTAAAACCGTTTGAAGACCGTAAAAAAGACGGGCAGACTTCTGAAGATATTACGAAAAAATTATTTGGAATCTCAGGAAAAGTTCCGGATGCAAAAGTTGTATTCTTCCAGCCGCCAAGTGTACCCGGTTTTGGTAACAGTGCCGGTTTCGAGATGGTTCTTTTGGATAAATCCGGAGGAGAATATTCAGATTTAGATGCAAAAACCAATGAATTTATCGGAAAACTGATTGAAAGACCGGAAATTGACTTTGCCCAGACTTCGTTCAATACAAAATATCCTCAGTATGAAATGAAGATCAATGTTCCATTAGCTAAAAAGCTGGGCGTTTCCGTAAGTGACATTCTGGCAACGATGCAGGGATATATCGGAGGAATTTATACTGCAGACTTTACCAAATACGGAAAGCAGTTCAGGGTAATGGTTCAGGCTCTTCCTGAAAACAGACAGAATATTGAAAATCTGAATGAACTGTATGTAAAAACAGGTTCCGGAGCAATGTCTCCGATTTCACAGTTTGTAACGCTCACTAAAGCGTATGGACCGCAGTCAGTAAGCCGTTATAACCTCTTCACTTCGGTGAAAATTACAGGAGCCAACTCCGCAGGATTCAGTTCCGGAGATGCTATTTCAGCGGTACAGCAGGTGGCAAAAGAAACCCTGAACCAGAATTATGATGTAGAATTTACAGGACTGTCAAGAGAAGAATTAAGTTCAGGATCTCAGACGATATTAATTTTTGGATTGAGTTTAATCTTCGTATACTTTATCCTTTCTGCACAGTACGAAAGCTATATACTTCCTTTAATCGTTGTGATTTCTCTCCCTCTCGGAGTAATGGGAGCATATTTCGGACAGAAAATCATGGGCTTGGAAAATAACATTTATTTCCAGATTGCCCTGATTATGTTGGTGGGATTATTAGCAAAGAATGCGATTCTGATTGTGGAATTTGCCGTTCAGAGAAGACATCACGGTGAAACCATCGTTATGTCGGCAATTAACGCCGCTAAAGCGAGATTAAGACCGATTCTGATGACCTCATTTGCCTTTATCTTCGGTTTACTGCCATTGGTTCTGGCAAGCGGAATCGGAGCGGTAGGAAACAGATCCATCGCAACAGGAGCGGCAATCGGTTTGTTGATAGGAACTATTTTAGGACTTTTCGTGATCCCTGTTTTATATGTCATTTTTGAATATTTACAGGAGAAAGTAAAACCGATCAAACCGAAAGAAATCAATTTAGCAGAATAAAATTAAGTGAGTTCAGGGTTTTTGATGTAAAGTTTAAATAATAACTAAAACCGGAAACCCTGATCTTTAAACCTTAAACTTCAAATAATGAAGAGTATTTTAAACATCATAAAAGGAATAACATTTTCAGTCGCTGTTCTTGCCGCTGTATCATCGTGTATGGCGAGAAAAGAATACCACAGACCGGATAATGTGGTGGACGAAAAACTCTACCGTACAGATATGCTTCCTGCAGACAGCACCAATATCGCGAATGTTTCCTGGAAAGAGATTTTCACAGATCCTGTACTTCAGGGACATATTACAAAAGCTCTGGAAAATAATCTGGATATAAGAATTGCTTTGCAGAGTATAAATTCAGCAGAAGCTTATTTAAAACAAAGCAAGGCAGCGTATGAGCCAACGGTAACTGTAGGTCCCGGTTACACTTTCCAGACCCAGTCGCTGAATACACAGACAGGACGTTTGTTTGGTGACAGAAGATACATCAATCAGCTCGATATTACCGCAAGCATCGGTTTTGAAGCTGATCTTTGGGGAAAATTAAAGGCGCAGGAAAAAGCTCAGCTGGCGTCATATTTAGGAACGGTTGCTGCACATAAAGCGGTAAAAAGTGACCTTGTGGCTTCAGTTGCTTCTGCATATTATCAGTTATTGACTTTTGATGAGCAAAAAAGAATCATTACAGAAACCATCAAAGTCCGTGAGCAGAATTTGGAAACTACAAAAGCCCTGAAAACGGCGGGAACTTTAACAGAAGTGGCAGTTCAGCAGAGTGAGGCATTGGTGTATAATGCAAAATCCATGTTAATTGATATTGATACACAGATTCAGTTGCTGGAAAATACCATGAGTCTCTTACTGGGAGAACCTTCCCATGCAATAGAAAGATCTACACTAACAGCCCAGACTGTTCCGATTGATGTAAAACTGGGATATCCCGCTCAATTACTAGCAAACAGACCCGATGTTATGAGAGCAGAATATAATTTAATGAATGCTTTTGAACTTACAAATTCTGCAAAAGCCCAGTTTTATCCTACATTAAAAATTACAGGAAACGGAGGAATTCAGTCTTTGGATATCGACCATTTATTCAGTGTAAATTCACTTTTCGCAAGTGTTGTAGGCGGTTTGGCACAGCCGGTTCTGAATAAAAGAACCATCAGAACCAATTACGAAGTAAGTCTTGCCAATCAGGAAACCGCTTATCTGAATTTCCGAAAAGCCATTCTTACTGCAGGAAAAGAAGTTTCTGATGCCATAAGAGTCTATTCCGTTCAGGATCAGTACATCGATTTAAAGCAGAAAGAACTGGTGAATTATAAAAATTCTGTAAACTATTCTCAGGAATTAGTAAACTACGGAATGGCGAATTATCTTGAAGTACTCAATGCAAGTGTCAATTCTTTAAATGCAGAATTGAATATTGCCAATGCACAGTACAGTAAAATGAAAGCCGGAGTAGAACTTTATCAGGCTCTCGGCGGCGGTTGGAAATAAACTCTGACTATAAAAGTAAAAAGAAAGCGCATACGGATTTATTTCAGTATGCGTTTTTTATTTGGTCTTAAAAAATTCATTTCTGATAAAATATTTACAGATATTTCCATCAGTTTTTAAAGAAAATGTAATAAAATGTTTGTATATGTGGTTTAAATACTTACTTTTGTACGGCTTCGGAATTTTGAAGAAAAATCAGGGGGAATTAGCTCATCTGGCTAGAGCGTTAGACTGGCAGTCTAAAGGTGACGGGTTCGATCCCCGTATTCTCCACAAATATTGTTTAACTACTTGTAAACTATGAAGAAAATATTTTTACTTTTATTAACAGCTTTCTTATTCGTGGGTTGCAGCAAAGATGAAGATACGATTTATGATTTCATCGGAACCTGGGCGGGAACGTACGAAGGAACCGAAAAAGGCGACTGGAATGTGGTGGTAGCTACCGACGGAAAAGTAACCGGAACATTACATTCTGATCAGACAACAGAAAACTATTATATTTCAGGACATCTTAGCGAATCCGGAGATCTTGTTGCAACGATCGGTTTTCCTGAAGATGGCGAATTCAGAGGAACTTTCACAAGAGAAGACAAAAAAGCTACAGGAACATGGTCTAATGCCGTTCCTACGCCTACAAGATCCGGAACCTGGAAAGGTGCTAAAACTTCAAAATAAAAAGATTTTTACATACAATATAATAAAGCTATCCTTCTGGGATGGCTTTTTTTATTAAGTTTTTAAGCAGCGGTTATATGAAAAAAGACTTTATTGGATTTATTTAAAGTATTTCAAAAGTCTGCAAAGAGAAAAAATCTTTGATTTTTTTAACTCATGTGCTCTTTTTTTTTCAATTAAGTATTAAACTTAAAAAACTAAAGTGTTTAAATATTTTCCATCTTTTGTGGTAAAAAGTTTAAACATCTAATGTCTTTGTTAGGCTAAAAATCAACAGACAATTTTAAAAAGAAAACTTCGCATTCTTTAATATCATTCAAATCAACAGTCTTAAAATTTTTGTGGTATTTCTTACTTCAGCTCTGCGAAAGCATAATTTTATTATATTTGTATAGATTGTAAAATTCAGGGAAATATGATGAATAGATTTTTAGGCAAAAAAAAGTTTGTTAAAGACATATTTATTGTATCGCTTTTTTCCGTATTTATCATTTCCTGCGGAAGTTCAAAAAACGTTGTAAAAAGACCTCCGGTTACAAAAACCGTTGCAAAATCTGAAAATCTCAGAAAACTTGATTCCAGATTTGACGGGAAAATTTCAAAATCCATCAATGAACTCCTGAAAGACGCAGAAAAATATTTGGGTGCGCCTTATAAATTCGGCGGAAACACTTCTTCAGGTTTCGACTGTTCCGGATTTACCGTAAAAGTTTTTGAGGAAAATGACTTCAAACTTCCGAGAAGATCAGCAGATCAGGCAGAAGCAGGATCTCAGATTGACATCAAAGATGTAAAACCGGGAGATCTTCTGTTTTTCGCAACAGCAGGAGGAAGTAGAGTTTCACACGTCGGAATTGTTCATGACATCGGAAGTGACGGAGAAGTCAAATTTATCCACGCTTCCACATCAAAAGGCGTTATCATTTCTTCCTTAAATGAAACCTACTGGAACAAAGCCTATCTTCACGCGCAGAGAGTGCTGTAGTTTAAATTGTTTAGCTGTTTTGTTTTTCAATCTTTTAAACAAAGAAAATTTAATTAAATTCTGATAATCAAAACATTACAACTGTTTTTATATTACCTTAATAAACAGAAAAGGCATTGTATAACTTAAAAACATAAGATTTTTTAAAGTAAAAGAGTTTTGCTCCTTTAGGAGCAGAATCTGTGTAGAAATAGTAATAAAAAACTCGTAGGATTGATATCTGTAATGCGGTAATGTTCTAAAGATAGCGTTTCATGCTATCTAATACATCAATAGAAATGGGCTTTAACCCATTTTAAATAATTAAGAATACACTTGGCTTTAGCTAAAACAGATCATGAATTTCCGCTTTAGCCGATTTTGATTTGCTTAAATCGCATGTGGCTTATGCAATTAAATTAAAACATTGTTTAAAGCATCCGGAATAGTTTTAAACTAATTTAAGTTTAATCTTAAAACAAAAGAGTTTATTGGATTTATTTAAAGTACTTCAAAAATCTCCAAATAGAAAAAAATCTTTGATTTTTTTAAACTTAAGTGCACTTTTTTTCTATTTAACTATTAAACTAAACTTAAGAAACTAAAGTGTTTAAATTTTTTGCTTCTTTTGCGGTAAAAAAGTTTAAACAAGTTTCATTCTAAACAAAATACTTTCAAAAGGTTTTGCTGATCTTTTTTGTATCTTTGGCAGCGTATAATTTTTCAATTTAATATTAAATAATAAACATGTCGTTACAACAAACTATTGAAAATATCTGGGAAAACAGAGAACTATTGCAGAATGAAGACAGCCAGAAGGCGATTAGAGAGGTGATTTCTTTGGTTGATAAAGGAGAACTTCGTACCGCAGAACCTACAGAAAACGGATGGCAGGTAAACGAGTGGGTGAAGAAAGCAGTAGTAATGTACTTCCCGATTCAGAAAATGGAAACGATTGAAGTCGGTCCGTTCGAATTTCATGATAAAATGCCTTTGAAGAGAAACTACGCTGAAAAAGGAGTAAGAGTTGTTCCGCATGCAATCGCAAGAGAAGGAGCTTATATTGCGCCGGGAGTTATTATGATGCCGTCTTACGTAAACATTGGTGCTTATGTAGACTCAGGAACCATGGTGGATACATGGGCAACGGTTGGAAGCTGTGCGCAGATCGGTAAAAATGTTCACCTGAGTGGTGGTGTTGGTATCGGTGGTGTTTTAGAACCGCTTCAGGCAGCTCCGGTAATTATTGAGGACGATTGTTTCGTAGGATCAAGATGCATCGTTGTAGAAGGAGTTCATGTTGAAAAAGAAGCTGTTTTGGGAGCTAATGTGGTTTTAACGGCATCTACAAAAATTATTGATGTTACAGGTGAAACTCCGGTTGAGATCAAAGGAAGAGTTCCTGCGAGATCAGTAGTTATTCCGGGAAGTTATACCAAAACCTTTCCTGCAGGAGAATATCAGGTTCCGTGTGCATTAATTATCGGAAAAAGAAAGGAATCTACAGACAAAAAAACGTCTTTAAATGATGCGTTGAGAGAGAATAATGTTGCTGTTTAAGATGAATATTTTAAACTAAAAACCTCACATCTTGAAAGAAAAAATTCTTAAAATATTGCTAAACCCTAAATACATATTTGGGGTTTATCTTATTATAGCTGTTGCAACGGCGTTATCTAAATATTTCAGAGGACCACAGGCGATTAACAATTATCTGATTTTCAAAAATGTTTTTGTAAATACCTTCGAGCAGAAAAATCTCTACTTGCAGTATCCCGAAAGATACTTAGATGCCAATCATTATGGAATATTTTTCAGTATTCTGATTGCTCCTTTTGCTTTGATTCCCGATTGGCTTGGAATTTCTTTATGGAACGTTGCCAACGCAGCCATTTTCCTGTTTGCCATTTACAAACTTCCGTTTTCAGACGCTAAAAAAGCACTTTTTGCACTGCTTTGTCTTCAGGAATATATTACAGCGGCGGTAAGTCTTCAGTTCAATATTGCTTTGGTGGGATTGCTTATGTTGTCTGCCATTTTTATTTATGAAAAAAAAGAAGTACAGTCTGCTACAGCCATTTTAGTCGGAGTATTTGTAAAACTGTACGGAATTTTGGGACTTTCGCAGTTTTTCTTTATCAAAAACAA
Organism: Chryseobacterium sp. ZHDP1; assembly: GCF_018603435.1. GTDB lineage: Bacteria > Bacteroidota > Bacteroidia > Flavobacteriales > Weeksellaceae > Chryseobacterium > Chryseobacterium indicum. The sequence goes on from NZ_CP075682.1 coordinate 584,939, forward strand.
GCTCAAATTTATTCTGTCAGGAATTGCAGTTGCGGTTTTATTTTTTGTATTACCGATGGCAATTTCCAGCCCACAGTTCGTTGTACAGAGCTATACAGACTGGTTCCATTCTCTGGCGGAAAAAAACGGACTCAATCAAAGTCTGGATTCTTATCAGGACATTTCTTTAATGGGATTTGTAAGAAGAATTTTACAGGATGCTTCAATCTCCAATCTTACTTTTATGGCTTTCGGAGCGCCTTTGTTCTTTTTACCGTATGTGAGGATTAATCAATATAAGAATTATGCATATCAATTGATGATTCTAGCCTCAACACTTCTTTTTTTAGTATTGTTCAGTTCAGGATCAGAATCTCCAACGTACATTATTGCTGTGGCAGGAGTGATGATCTGGTTTTTCCTTCAGAAAAAAAGAACACCGATTGTCTATGCTATGTTGATTTTCGTAATTATTCTTACCTGTTTTTCGCCATCAGACTTATTTCCAAAATTTATAAAACAGAATTATATCGTTAAATATTCTCTAAAAGCTTTACCTTGCATCGTTGTCTGGTTCAGGATCATTTATGAACTGGTAACAAAAGACTTCGAAAAAGACTACAGCCTGAACTGATTATGAAAAAAATTTCAATTGTAATTCCTGCGCATAACGAAGAAGGAAATGTGGCTTTGGTTCATCAGAAAATTAAAGAAGTTTTTGATGGACTGGATGATTACGGCTTTGAAATTATTTTCGTGAACGACGGAAGCCGCGACAAAACCCAGCAGAAGCTCGAAGAACTTTCCGCAAAATATGACGAAGTAAAATTCATTGAGTTTTCACGTAATTTCGGACATCAGCCTGCGGTAAAAGCAGGAATGGACAACGCTTTCGGAAATGCGGTCATTTCCATGGACGGCGATCTGCAGCATCCTCCCGAAATGATTCCTGAAATGATCCGGAAATGGGAAGAAGGCTACGACATTGTTTTTACGATTCGAACCTATCCGAAGCAGATTTCTTATTTTAAAAGAAAAACGTCCGACTTTTTTTATAAAATCCTGTCGAGTTTGTCCGATGTTAATTTAACAAAAGGAGGCGGATCAGATTTCAGACTGATGGATGCAAATGCCGTGGAAGTCATGAGAACTTTCAACGAGGATGACCTCTTTTTACGGGGTTTAACCAGTTGGATGGGCTTTAAACAGACCGGAATTGAATTTACAGCCAATGAAAGACTTTCAGGCGAAAGCAGCTATAACCTCAAGAAAATGATCACTTTTGCATTTACGGGAATTACGGCATTCAGTGTAAAACCATTGTATATTGCAGCCTATTTAGGATTTCTTTTTTCAGCATTTTCAATTGTCGGATATGGTTTGTACGTCATTTATTCCTTTGTGGCAGAAACAGAAATTTCAGGTTGGGCTTCATTAATTATGACCATCGTATTTTTTGGCGGTCTGCAACTGATTATTTTAGGAATTATGGGAATTTATTTAGGCAAAATTTTCAAGCAGGTAAAAGAAAGACCAAATTATATCATCAAAAATAAAAATTTTTAAATGGTTTTATTAAGTTTTGACATCGAGGAATTTGATATGCCATTCGAATACAAAGGAGAAATTTCCTTTGAACAGCAAATCTCAATTTCACAGAAAGGCGTTGAAAGAATTTTAGATATTCTCAACAAACACCATGCAAAAGCAACGTTCTTTTCAACAGTCGTTTTTGCAGAAAACAGCAAAGAACTCATCAGAAGACTTTTAAATGAAGGCCACGAATTGGCTTCTCACACATGGTTTCATTCAGATTTTGAAGAAAAACACCTTAAAGAATCCAAAGAACGGCTCGAAGAACTGTTTTCAACACAGGTTACAGGACTTCGAATGCCCAGAATGATGCCTGTCAGCAAAAATGCTGTGGAAAAAGCAGGATATTCTTACAATTCGTCCATCAATCCGACCTATCTTCCCGGAAGATATAACAATTTAAAAGTATCGAGAACCTACTTTAACGAAGGAAAAGTAGTGCAGATTCCGGCTTCCGTTTCGCCCAATTTCAGAATCCCGTTATTTTGGCTGAGTTTTCACAATTTTCCATTATTTTTCTACAAAAAACTGGCTTCAGACGTTTTGAAAAAAGACAAATATCTCAACATCTACTTTCATCCGTGGGAATTTGCCGAAATAAAAGATGAAGCCTTTAAATTACCCGGTTTTACCGTAAAAAATTCCGGAAATGATATGATAGAAAGATTTGATGAATTTGTTTCGTGGTTAAAAAGTAAAAATCATTCATTCGGAACATTTCAGGAATTTCAAAAACAAATACAGCCATGAAGATAGCATTTGATGCCAAAAGATTTTTTCATAATACCTCCGGTTTAGGAAATTATTCCCGTGATCTCGTTAGAATTTTAGCACAGTATTTCCCTAAAAACGAATACATTCTGCTCAACAAAAACAAATCGGAAAGAGGTTCGGATATTTTAGAAAATTCCAACGTTCATTTTGTGGAAACTTCCAAAGGAAAAATGTCCCGACAGTTTAAAATGGGGAAGGATGCGCAGAAACAGAACGCCGATATTTTTCATGGATTATCCGGCGAATTGCCTTTGAAATGGGATAAAAAACCAATCAAAAAAATTGTCACCATTCACGACCTTATTTTTGAGAGATATCCACAATATTATTCCTTTTTCGACCGTAAAATTCACTTCTGGAAATTCAGGAAAGCCGCCAATTCTGCCGATAAAATCATTGCCATTTCAGAACAGACCAAGCGCGATATTATCCAATTCTTAAAAGTTCCCGAATCAAAGATCGAAGTCATTTATCAGGGATGCCACAAAGCTTTTAAAGAACAGCAGTCAGAAGAATTTATTCAGAAAACCAAAGAAAAATACAGTCTTCTGGAAAAATTCATTCTCAATGTCGGAACCATCGAAGAACGTAAAAATCTTCTCAATGTGGTAAAAGCGTTGAAAGACACCAACATTCCGTTGGTCGTTGTCGGCAAAAAAACAAAATATTTCAGGAAAGTAGAACAGTTTGTACAGCAGCATAAAATCAGCGTGCAGTTTCTCGAAGGAGTTTCCATGGATGAACTCGCTGCAATCTATAAACTTGCCGATATTTTCGTTTATCCAAGCTTTTTCGAAGGTTTCGGAATTCCTGTCATCGAAGCATTGTTTTCGAAAACAGTAGTTATTACAAGCAATACAAGCTGTCTTCCCGAAGCGGGCGGTCCAGATTCCGTCTATGTAGATCCGGAAAATCATCTTGATATCCAGTCTAAAATTAAATTTTTATGGGACAATGAATCCGAACGCAAACGCCGTGCTGATAAGGGTTTTCAATTTGTTCAGCAGTTCAATGACGAACCAATTGCCAATAATCTAATGAACCTTTACCGAAAAATTATTTCGTAAATTATTTGGCAATTTAAAAATAAGCCCTACATTTGTACCACAATTTTCAACAATGAAACCGAATTTTTTAACAGTACATCATTATCATCATCATCTCTGCTAAGACGGAATTGATTGATATGTACATATGTTAAAAATCAAAATAATTAAAACCGTCTGAGTAAACAGGCGGTTTTTTGTTTCTAAATTCATCCCGGGCAATTTATTTCCAAACCCTCCTTTTTTTACTCAGACACAACAAAAAGTAAAATGAGTAAATTAAAAATAGCAATACAGAAAAGCGGCAGGCTTTATGAAGAATCACTTCAGCTACTGAAAGACTGCGGTATTTTTGTCAACAACGGAAAAGACCAGTTAAAGGTTTCCGTAGAAAATTTCCCGATGGAAATCATGTATCTCAGAAATTCGGATGTTCCTCAGTATCTGGAAGATGGAGTGGTAGATATTGCCATTGTAGGAGAAAATCTTCTGGTAGAAAAACAGAAAAAAATTGAAATCGTTCAGCCTTTGGGATTTTCAAAATGCAGGGTTTCTCTGGCTGTTCCGAAAGAAATTGAAACCGATGACATCACCTATTTTCAGGGAAAAAAAATTGCCACTTCTTATCCGAATACCCTGAAAAACTTTTTGGATAAAAACAATATTTCAGCAGACATTCACATTATTTCAGGTTCTGTAGAAATCGCTCCCAATATAGGTCTTGCCGACGGAATCTGCGATATTGTAAGCTCAGGAAGTACCCTCTTTAAAAACGGATTAAGAGAAACCGTTACCATTCTTACTTCTGAAGCCGTTCTGGCAAAAACATTCAGACTGGATGAAGAAAAAACCGGAATTCTTGAAAAATTCCTCTTCAGAATTAAAGCCGTTCTTAAAGCAAAAAATTCAAAATATATTCTCATGAATGTTCCGAACGACAAGATCAGAGAAGTTTCAAAAGCGCTTCCTGTGCTGAAAAGTCCTACGGTAATTCCTTTGGCGGAAGAAGGATGGAGCAGCATTCATTCCGTGATAAACGAAGCGCATTTCTGGGAAGTGATTGATGAACTGAAAGACAAAGGAGCGCAGGATATTTTAATAATTCCAATCGATAAAATGGTGATTTAATATGCAGATAGAAAGATATCCTGAAAGGGAAAAATGGTCTGAATTAACAAAAAGACCCGTTATAAAAAGAGAACAATTAACAGAAATCGTTGCCGGAATTTTCGATGAAGTGAAGAACAACGGAGATCAGGCGCTGATTGATTTTGCTGAAAAATTTGATTCCGCAGAAATAAACAGCATTAAAGTTTCTGAAGAAGAAATTGAAACCGCTGAAAATCTGATCAGTGAAGAACTGAAAACAGCGATTCAGGAAGCAAAATCAAATATTACCAAGTTTCACGCTTCACAAATTCCAACAGTCGAAAAAATAGAAACGACAAAAGGAGTGGTTTGCTGGAGAGAAAACCGGACCATTGAAAAAGTAGGAATTTATATTCCGGGAGGAACAGCACCTTTGTTTTCTACGGTTTTAATGCTTGCCATTCCGGCTCAGTTAGCGGGTTGCAAAGAAATTATCCTCTGTACGCCGCCCGATAAAAACGGCAATGTAAATCCTGCCATTTTATATACGGCAAAATTGTGCGGAGTAACGCAGATTTTCAAAACAGGAGGCGCTCAGGCGATTGCAGCAATGACTTTCGGTACAGAAAGTATTCCGAATGTCTACAAAATTTTCGGGCCGGGAAATCAGTATGTTGTTGCCGCTAAAGAATATGCGCAAAACTATAATATTGCCATCGATATGCCTGCCGGACCGAGTGAAGTTCTTGTGATTGCCGATGAAAAAGCAGTTCCTGAATTCTGTGCAGCAGATTTGCTTTCTCAGGCAGAACACGGAAGCGACAGTCAGGTGATTTTCCTTTCCACAGACGAGAAAATTCTTAATGAAACCCTTCTGGAAACCCAAAAACAGCTTGAAGCACTTCCAAGAAATGAAATGGCGGCAGAATCTTTAAAAAACAGCCACTTTATTTTATTGAATTCAATTGATGAAGCTTTGAAATTCAGTAATTTGTACGCTCCGGAACACTTGATTTTAGCCGTTAATGATTTTGAAAATTATATTCCGAAAATTCAGAATGCCGGTTCTGTTTTCTTAGGAAATTATTCTTGCGAGAGTGCGGGAGATTACGCGAGCGGAACCAATCACACCCTTCCTACGAACGGTTTTGCGAAAAATTACAGCGGGGTTTCTCTTGACAGTTTTGTGAAGAAAATTACTTTCCAGAATCTTTCGGAACAGGGATTGAAAAATTTAGGAAAAACCATTGAAGTTATGGCGGAAGCAGAAGGATTATTCGCTCACAAAAATGCAGTAAGTATCAGATTAAAAGAACAGAATGAAAGAATTTAATATCAAAGATTTAGTAAGAAAAAATATTCTTGAACTGCAGCCTTATGTGAGTTTCAGGGACAACAATACATTTGAAAATCCTGTTTTTCTGGATGCGAATGAAAGCGCATTTGGAGAACTGAACCGCTATCCGGATTCTACTCAAAAAGAATTGAAAGAGAAATTGGCAGTTTTGAAAGATGTTTCGGCTAAACAGATTGCAGTGGGAAACGGAAGCGATGAACTGATTGATCTTATCGTGAAAGTTTTTTGTGAACCGAAGAAAGATGCTATTCTGATGATGAATCCTTCTTTTGCGATGTACGGATTCTATGCTTCAGTCAATGAAAATAAGGTGGTTAAACTGAATCTGAATGAAAATTTTGGAATCAATAAAGAGGCGTTTTTAAAAATCTCAAACGAAGAAAAACCAAAAGTTTTCTTTTTATGTTCGCCCAATAATCCTACCGGAAATTCTATCGAAGACATTGAATTTTACATTCAGAATTTTGAAGGAATTGTTGTGGTTGATGAAGCTTATATTGAATTTTCAGGAAAGAAATCGTGTGTTGAACTGTTGGAAAAATTTCCCAATCTTATCGTTCTTCAGACGTTTTCCAAAGCTTGGGGAATGGCAGGAGCAAGAGTCGGAATTGCATATGCTTCAGAAGAGATTATTCAACTGATCAATACGGTGAAATCTCCGTACAATGTTAATTCTTTAAGTTTAAATAAAATATCGGAACTTGTTAGTAATAAAGAATTTGTAAAATCCAATATAGGAAATACTTTAAATGAAATTTCTTGGTTAAGAAATGAATTAGAGACAATAAACTGCATCAAAAAAGTATTTCCAAGCGACGCAAATTTCTTTCTGATTCAGTTTGAAAACGTAGATAAGGTGTACCGGAAATTGCTGGAAAATGAAATTCTGACGAGCAAAAGAAGTACGCAGATTCCGGATTGCATTAGAATTAATGTGGGTAATAGAGAAGAAAACAATAAGCTGATTAACGTCTTAAAAAGTATTTAATTAAATCTGAAACCTCACAGGTTTTAAAAAATCTGTGAGGTTTAGAAGAGTAAAAGAAAAGTAAAATGAAAAAAGTATTATTTATAGACCGTGACGGAACTTTAATCTTAGAACCGCCCATTGATTTTCAGGTTGATTCTCTTGAAAAGCTGGAATTTTATCCCGGAGTTTTCCAGAATCTTTCCCGAATTGCCAGAGAACTTGATTTTGAACTCGTGATGGTAACCAATCAGGATGGTTTGGGAACCGAAAGTTTTCCGTATGAAGATTTCATCATACCACAGGAAAAAATGTTAAAAGCTTTTGAAAATGAAGGAATAATTTTTAGTGATATTCTGATCGACAGAAGTTTTGAAAGTGAAAACCTGCCCACAAGAAAACCGGGAACCGGAATGCTGGGAAAATATATTTACGGAGATTACGATCTTAAAAATTCATTTGTGATTGGAGACCGGCTTACAGATATTCAGTTGGCGAAAAACTTAGGCTCAAAATCCATACTGATCAGTAAAGTTCAGAATGATGAAGCCGATTTAACAACAGAAAACTGGAGTGAAATTACACAGTTTTTGACGAATATTCCGCGAAAAGCCAAAGTTTCAAGAAAAACCAATGAGACAGAAATTGAAGTTGAAGTTAATCTTGATGGAAGCGGAGCCTCTGAAATTTCAACAGGATTACACTTTTTTGATCACATGCTCGAACAGATTTCCAAACACGGCAATTTAGATTTAAAAATTAATGTCAAAGGAGATTTACAGGTTGATGAACATCACACCATTGAAGACACGGGAATTGTTCTTGGTGAAGCTGTTTTGAAAGCTTTGGGAAAGAAAAAAGGAATTGAACGTTACGGCTTCCTGCTTCCGATGGATGATTGTTTGGCGCAGGTTGCAATTGATTTCGGAGGAAGACCGTGGTTAATGTGGGAAGCGGATTTCAAACGTGAGAAAATTGGCGATGTTCCGACTGAAATGTTTTATCACTTCTTTAAATCCTTCACCGATTCTTCAAAGTGTAATCTCAACATTAAAGTGGAAGGTGATAACGAACACCACAAGATCGAATCTGTGTTTAAAGCATTTGCCAAAGCGGTAAAAATGGCAGTAAAACAGACGGATAAGAATTTTAATTTACCATCAACCAAAGGAAGTTTATAATGATTGCCATCATCAAATACAACGGCGGAAATGTCAGTTCCGTACAAAATTCATTGAACAGATTAAATGTAGAATCTGTGGTAACTGATGATTTTGAACTGATAAGAAAAGCCGACAAAGTGATTTTTCCGGGAGTGGGTGAAGCTTCTTCCACCATGAAATTACTAAAGGAAAAAGGTCTGGATCAGTTAATCCCTACTTTAAGACAGCCTGTTTTAGGCGTTTGTCTGGGAATGCAGCTCATGTGTAAAAATAATGAAGAGGGAAATACAGTCGGGATGGGAATTTTTGATATCGATGTAAAAAAGTTTCCTGCAAAGAATATTGTTCCGCACATGGGATGGAATACGATTTCAGATTTTAAATCCGGAATATTTTCAGGGATTGAAGAAAACAGTCATGTGTATTTCGTTCACAGTTTCTACTGCGAATTATCGGAAAACACGACATCGGTCTGCGATTACATTCTGCCGTTCAGCGCTTCTCTGCAAAAGAATAATTTTTATGCGATGCAGTTTCACCCTGAAAAATCCGGAGATGTAGGAAGCCGTTTACTGGAAAACTTTTTAAAACAATAAAACTGAATATGAAAATTATTCCCGCTATAGACATCATCGACGGAAAATGCGTTCGTTTGTCGAAAGGAGATTACGATACCCAAAAAATATACAATGAAAATCCGCTTGAAGTTGCCAAAGAATTTGAAAGTTTTGGCATACAATATCTTCATTTGGTGGATCTTGACGGTGCAAAATCGAAGCATATTGTTAACCAAAAAGTTTTAGAAACTATTGCAAAAGAGACTTCTCTGGAAATTGATTTTGGCGGCGGACTGAAAACTCTTGAAGATATTGAGATAGCTTTCAGTTCCGGAGCAAAGCAGATTACGATTGGAAGTATTGCTGTTCAGGATCCTGATTTCTGTTTTGATCTGATTGAAAAATACGGTTCCGATAAAATTATTCTCGGAGCCGATTGCGAAAACCGTAAGATAAAAACTTCGGGCTGGCTGGAAGAAAGCGAACTGGATGTGATTGATTTTATTCTCAAATATAAAAATAAAGGAATTAAAAACGTGATCTGTACGGATATTTCCAAAGACGGAATGCTTCAGGGCGCATCGGATGAACTGTACAGGGAAATTGTAGAAAAAACAGCAGTTCAGTTAATTGCAAGCGGCGGCATTTCTTGTATTGAAGATGTTGAACAGATGAAAAACATCGGCTGTTCCGGAACGATTATCGGGAAGGCAATTTATGAAGGAAGAATCAGTTTGCAGCAACTCCAAAATTTTATTGAAAATGCTTAAAAAAAGAATCATTCCGTGTCTGGATATCAAAGACGGAACTACGGTAAAAGGAATTAATTTTGAAGGATTAAGAAATGCGGGAGATCCTGTAGAACTTGCCAAAAGATATGAAAAAGAAGGCGCAGACGAATTGGTTTTTCTGGATATTACCGCAACGATAGAAGAACGGAAAACTTTTGCCGGACTGGTACAGAAAATTGCAGCAGAATTAAGTATTCCTTTTACTGTCGGCGGCGGAATTTCTACGGTGGAAGATGTAAGAAGACTCTTGGAAGCAGGAGCAGACAAAATCAGTATCAACTCTTCAGCGGAAAAAAATCCGGCTTTAATTTCGGAGTTGTCAAAAGAATTCGGAAGTCAGTGTATTGTGGTTGCTATTGATACAAAATTAGTAAACGGATCAGACTGGGTTCACGTAAAAGGAGGAAGGGAAATAACGGATCTGAAAACATTAGACTGGGCAAAGAAAGCAGAAGAACTGGGAGCAGGAGAAATTCTTCTTACTTCAATGGATGGAGATGGTACAAAAAACGGGTTTGATCTCAGAATAACAAAGTTAATTTCCGAAAGTGTAAATATTCCTGTCATTGCTTCCGGAGGTGCAGGAAAAATGGAAGATTTTGAAGCCGTTTTTAATCAGACCAAAGCAACAGGAGCTTTGGCGGCAAGTATTTTCCATTTTGGAGAAGTACAGATTCAGGATCTTAAAAATAATTTGAAATTAAAAAAAATTGCAGTACGATGAATATCGATTTTAATAAAAGTGAAGGTTTGGTTCCGGTGATTATTCAGGATGACAGAACGTTACAGGTTTTAATGTTGGGTTACATGAACGAAGAAGCTTTTGAAAAAACCAAAAAAGAAGGAATTGTAACTTTTTTCAGCCGTTCCAAGAACCGTCTCTGGACAAAAGGAGAGGAGTCCGGAAATTTTTTAAAGGTTAAAAATGTTACGATAGACTGCGATCAGGATACGATTTTAATTAAGGCAATTCCTACGAATGTTGTTTGCCACACCGGAAGTTTCAGTTGTTTTGGCGATAAAGATTCTAAAGGTTTTCTGTATGAACTGGAAGAAAAAATAAGCCAAAGAATTGATGAAAAAACCGAAGGTTCTTACACGTATTCATTATTCCAGAGAGGAATTAATAAAATGGCTCAGAAAGTGGGAGAGGAAGCCGTAGAAGTGGTGATTGAAGCCAAAGACAGCAATGATGATTTATTTAAAAATGAAGCAGCAGATCTGCTGTATCACCTTTTGATTTTACTGAAAGCCAAGAATTTTACACTGAAAGATATCGAAGAAATTTTACTTTCCAGAAACCGATAAAGTTGTATTTTTATCTCTAAACTCATTAAGAATCAACCGCAAAAGAGGCAAAAGACCATTATGTTGCAAGAATTAGAATATTCAAAGCTATCAGAAGAATAAAATCGAAGATTTTTTTAACTGTTTTAAATGAAATTTCAGCTTATTTTTGTCACTTATGTGTTTTAAATACAATTCATTAAAAAATTATCCCATGAAAGAAGACAACAAAGAAAATCAGCAATCCAAAGCGGAAGCGGAAAATTCAGCAAAAGTTACTCCCGAAAAGGGAAAGATCAAAGAAGTGAAATCTCCCAATTCTGATACTGCAAAAGGCGGTACAAGAGCCGGATAAATGAAAAGCCAGTCGTATTTTTCGGCTGGTTTTTTTATACTTTGCTTTTTATTTTCTTGGTATTTTCGCCCCAATCGTTCAGTTGTTGCAGTATCGGCTGAAGTGATAATCCGAGTTCCGTTAATGCATATTCAACGCGTGGCGGCATTTCAGGGTAAATAGTTCTGGTAATCAGTCCGTCTGTTTCCAATTCTCTTAAATGCTGGCTGAGCATTTTTTCGCTGATTTGAGGGATTGCTCTCTTCATTTCTCCAAAACGGTAAATTCCTTCTGTCATTTTCCATAAAATAGCAGGTTTCCATCGTTTTCCCATTAAAGATAATGCAAATATGAAAGGACATTCTGTTTCTAAAGCCTGTTCATTTTCCAGATTTACGGAGCTTTCTTTTCTCATTTTGTAATACTTACTTTTTGGTAACTACCATACAATTAGGTAACTACTTGCAAAAGTAATGATACCGAACTAAGTTTGCAACTGAAATTTTAAATAATAATATCTCATGAATATAAGTTTTATCGGTGCAGGAAATGTAGCATCCAATCTCGGAAATTTATTTACAAATGCAGGTCATTCTGTGCAGTTTGGAACATACAATCCTAAAGATAACCAGCTTTCTGTAGCGGAAGCCATTTCTTTTGGCGAGGTAATCTGCTTTGCGATTCCTTTTTCTGCAATGAACGGAGTTTTAACGGAAAACAGAGAAAATCTTAAAGGCAAAATTGTTGTGGATATTACGAATGCTATTCATATTTCAGACTGGTCACCTGTATTTTTAGGAGAAGACAGCGGAGGAGAGCAGACCGCACGATTGCTGCCAGAAAGTAAGGTTGTAAAGGCTTTCAATACTATTTTTGCAGATGCAATGAAAGCGGAGAAACAGTTTAACGGACAAAAATTAACTGCCTTTATCGCTTCGGACGATCAGGAAGCTGCACTTATTGTGAAAAATTTGGCTGATGAAGCAGGTTTCAACGGATTTGTTGTAGGAGGAATTAAAAATGCAAAACATCTGGAAGCAATGGCTCATCTGAATATTGCAGTGGCTTTAAACGGTGGAGGAACGGATGCAGGATTTATTTATGTTCAAAACAAAAATTTAAAAATGGAAAATCCTGCCATGCAGATCTGGACAGAAAGCTGGAGAAAAGCAGATTCTGAAAATTTTAAAAATATCTACGCAAACAACGCCTTGATTTTTCCTCCCAACAAGCCTGTTATTCAGGGAAATGCAAATATTCTTGATTTTATGAAAGGAGGTTTGGGAAAAGTAGCCGTCATTTTTGAACCTGAAAGTATGATTATTTCTGAAAACTTAGCTTTTGAATATGGAATTTTTAAGGATGTCAATCTGTCTGATGAAAAAGTTCTCGGGAGCGGCACATATTCCGTCACATGGATTTTGGAAGATCTTGTATGGAAAATTCATTGTCACAGCTGGTCGATGCCTGTAAAAGAATAAAAGAAAGCCAATGTAATCGCGCATTGGCTTTTTATTTATGATTCAAATAAAACTCAGTTATTTTTTGGAAGCAACAGCGAAATGCTGCAATGCACCGATTGCTGCTTTACCAATATTAAAAACATACTGAACATCAGTATTGGCGAAAGTATCATCTACAGTATGAGGAAGATCGCTTCTGAGATATTCAAAAAATCCGGTGATTACTTCACCCTTTTTTTCAAAAGAGATGTAGTCGGTATCTTCTGCGGGATCGATTTTTACCTGTAATGGAGAATACAGTGTTGTGCAGATCATCAATTCTTTGGTAACCTGTTTAGAAGCTTCATTATTTTTTGAGCTTCCTCCCTGATCTTCATCACAAAATACGGTATCGTTGAACATCCCTTTTTTACCACCGACCTGATCCAGATTGAAGACCATTTTTATATTAATCTGCCTTGTTTTATTCTGATAAACAACTTCATTTACATAATGTCTGCTTCCGTATAATCCCTGTTCTTCTCCTGAAAAATGAATGAATTTAATGGAATATTCAGTGGGAATGTCTTTCAGGATTTTTGCGGCTTCCAGAATGATGGACGTTCCGCTTCCGTTATCGTTAACTCCGGGACCGTTAATACTGTCGAAATGCCCGCAAATAATGATGTATTTATCAGGATATAAAGTTCCTTTCTTAGTAATGATCAGGTTTTTAGATTTTAATTTTCCTATGGAAAAAGGATCTTCTTCCATCTGGTTCTCGGAATATCCGTAAGACAAATATTTATTCCTGATCCAGTTCAATGCATTTTCATTTTCTACAGAACCTGTAGTTTTAACACCCAGTTTTTCAAATTCCTTTAAATTGGATATGATGTCCTCTTTTTTTAATAAGTTAACTCTGTCCTGATAAGTCTGAATAAAGCTTTGTGCCTGAAATCCAACGGCTGTTACAGAAAAAAGAAGAATGGCTGTTAATTTTTTGAAATTCATATTAGTAATTAGTTTACTATTTTACAAATATAGAAATAAAAAATCCTGAGGAAAAGCTCAGGATTTTGCTTGACCGTTGATTATTTTCCAATAATTATTTTTCTTACCGCTTTTTGGTCTTTTGTTTTAACTGTTGTGATATACGTTCCGTTTGGTAATTCTGAAACATTTACTTTCGTTTCATTTTCCTTATTTAAAACAAGCCTGCCGTTTATATCTGAAATTTCAAGACTGAAATCTTTAACATCTTCCGGAAGTTCGACATTTAAATAATCTTTCGCAGGATTGGGATAGATCTTTATAGATTCTAAAGAATTTCCGGAAAGTAACGCTTCTTTTTTCAGTAAAGAATTTGCTGCTACTGCAAAGTGCTGTAAAGCTCCCAAAGAAGCTTTTGCTACATTGTAAATATAAACAGGATCTGTATTAGCAAAAGTATCGTTTGAAGAATGAGGATAATTACTTCTTATTCTTTCAAAAAAACCTGTAATAATTTCACCTTTTCTTTCAAAAGGAATATAATCCGTAGCTTCAGCCGGATCCACCGCCGTTAAAAGAGGAGAATACAAAGCGGTACAGTTTCGCAATTGCTGTGTAACGTTTGCTGAAGCTGCATTATTGCTGGAAAGACCTCCCTGATCTTCATCACAATAGATCGTATTGTTATTATTGCCCATTTTTCCGCCAACCTGATCCAGATTGAAGACTAATTTAATGTCTAATTTCTTAATATTATTTTGATAAACAACGTTATTTACGTAATGTGAACTTCCAATAAGTCCCTGTTCTTCACCAGAAAAATGGATGAATTTAATCGAATATTCTGTAGGAACGTCTTTTAAAATTCTTGCAGCTTCCAGAATGATGGATGTTCCGCTGCCGTTATCGTTTACTCCGGGACCGTTTATGGTGTCGAAATGTCCGCAAATGATAACGTATTTATTAGGATAAACGGTTCCTGTTTTAGTGATGATTAAATTTTTTGAACTCTTGCCGTTGTAAGTGAAGGCATCTTCCGAAATCTGGTTTGAAGAATATCCGAAACCCAGATATTTATTCTTAAGCCAGTTGAAAGTATTATTATTCGCTGTGGAACCCGTGGTTTTAATCCCTAGATTGGCAAAATTCTGTAAGTTTGTTGTAATATTGGTCTGTGTCACCATATTAGCTCTGTCCTGATAAGCCTGAATAAAAGATTGTGCATTGAAGCTTAAAGCCGATAAAGAAAAGAGCAGAATTGTAGAAGTCTTTTTCATTTTGATATTAATTTTTGTAATTTGATTGGTATACAAATGTAATAATAAAAAAATCCTAAACAAAAGTTCAGGATTTTAATTTTACAGAAAAATAAAAATTATTTACCGATAATTATTTTTCTTACCGCTTTTTGGTCTTTTGTTTTAATCGTTGCGATATACGTTCCGTTTGGTAATTCTGAAACATTTACTTTCGTTTCATTTTCCTTATTTAAAATAAGCCTGCCGTTTATATCTGAAATTTCAAGACTGAAATTTTTAACATCTTCCGGAAGTTCGACATTTAAATAATCTTTCGCCGGATTGGGATAAATCTTTACGGTTTCCAGATTATTAATTGTCTTTTCATCCGTCGCCAATAAACTTGTAGAGGCTGTTGCGAAATGCTGTAAAGCTCCTACAGCCGCCTTTCCTACGTTGAAAACATAAGTAGGATCTACATTCGCAAAAGTATCATTTACGGTGTGTTCGTTATAACTTCTTGCCGTCTCGTAAAAGCCTGTAATAATGTCTCCTTTCGCTTCAAAAGGCATATAATCGGAAGAGTAGGCGTTCGACATAACTGTCTGTAATGGTGAATACAGCGTTGTACATGCTGCAAGCTGCTGTGTAACGGAAAGAGAGGCTGCATTGTTTCCTGTTTGTCCGCTTTGGTCACTTTCGCAGTTGATGGCAACATTAGAATTGCTTATTTTTCCACCTACCTGATCTAAATTAAAGACTAGTTTTATATCCAACTGACGGACACTGTTCTGGAAAACCACACTGTTTACATAATGTGCGCTTCCCTGTAATCCTTGTTCTTCGCCGGAAAAGTGGATGAATTTAATAGAATATTCTGTCGGAACATCTTTTAAAATTCTTGCCGCTTCCAGAATAATAGAAGTTCCGCTTCCGTTATCGCTTACTCCGGGACCTGTAATGGTGTCGTAATGTCCGCAGATAATAACGTACGTATTCGGATAAACGGTTCCTGTCTTGGTAATGATTAAATTTTTAGAACTTGTAGAGCCAAATGTGAAAGGATCTTCTACCATCTGACTTGCTGTATAACCGTAAGACTGATATTTTGCTTTAAGCCAGTTTAATGCATTGGTGTTGGCTGCAGAACCCGTTGTTTTTACGCCAAGATTCCCAAATTCCTGAAGTAATGTAGTTATATTGGTCTGGGTAACCAAATTGGCTCTGTTCTGATAAGCCTGAATAAAACTTTGAGCCTGAAATGCATATGTTCCTAATGAAAACAGCAGAAGAGTAGTTATTTTTTTCACTTTAAAGGAAAATTTTATAAATTTAATAATATTACGCAAATGTAAATAATAAAAAAATCCCAAGCAAAAAACCTGGGACTTATATTGATAACAAAAATTTTACATTATTTTACTTGATCTACAACTGCTTTGAAAGCTTCAGGGTGATTCATTGCTAAATCTGCTAAAACTTTTCTGTTAAGCTCAATGTTGTTCTTTTTAAGAGCTCCCATAAACTGAGAGTAAGACATTCCGTGCTCTCTGGTTCCCGCGTTGATACGAGTGATCCAAAGTGCTCTGAAATTTCTTTTCTTCTCTTTTCTACCACGGTAAGCATATTGCATTGCTTTTTCTACCGCGTTTTTAGCTACTGTCCAAACGTTCTTTCTTCTTCCGAAATAACCTTTAGCGTGCTTAAAAATTTTCTTTCTTCTAGCTCTTGAAGCTACCGAATTTACTGATCTTGGCATAATTTAAATTGTTTTTTTGAAATGTGCGGTAATTATTTCATTACTCTTAGTGGCTCCATTTCAGGGTTAAAATGTTGAATTTGTTTGAATTCTTATAAACCGACTATAGATTTATAAAAACTACTTAATTGCTAATTGACGCAATACGCTTTTCTCGTCCACAGCAGCAACGTAAGAAGTCGTAGTAAGATTTCTCTTCTGCTTCGTTTCTTTCTTCGTTAAGATGTGGCTTTTGTAAGCGTTCTTTCTTTTGATCTTACCAGATCCGGTAAGAGCAAAACGTTTCTTAGCACCTGATTTCGTTTTTAATTTTGGCATTGTTTTGCTTTTTATTGTTTTGTTATCAATATCTGTTTTGGCTTTTTCCGATCGCCCGGAATAATAGTTTGCAAAATTACGGAAAAATTTCGAGATTTAAAAAGATTTTTTGAATGAAATAGGGAAGTGTATGAAGCCTTAGATATTACTGTTTTTGTGAGATAAATTTTATTTGAAGCTGTTTCCTGCTTTCCACTGTATCTTTTTGGTTGCGGACTCCTGAACTACGTTCGTAAACCTCCAGTTTATGCTCCGCCCGCAACCAAAAAGGATGTCGTTCCAATCAGGGCTAGAATGGCAGTTCCCAATATAAATAACCGGATTCGGGAATAAATAAGTCTTGTTAAACGCAACGTTAAACAAGGAGATTTAATTATTAAGAATTCAGCTTTTAAGATATACATAGGCGTAAAATTGATCAAAGTAATACCATTTTTGTCTTTTTTACATAAACGAAGTGCCTTTGTTTAGCTTACAAACTTTCAATAAGTAAAAAAATCTCTTGTTTTTCTTTGCGATAAATTAATATAATGCGATAAATCAATTATTTAAATTCATTTCTTATCCCAAACTGAGGTTAAATAGTAAACGAATATCCATAATATTTGTCATGCTGAAAGCATCTAAATAAAGTATTTCAATGTATTGTTGAATCCTTTCAGCATGACAAACTTTGTAAATATTTTTGAATAAAATTACTAAAAAGTTCCGCTAAAATCGCTTGAAATAAAAACAGCAACCAAAATACTCTGATTGCTGCTTTACTTATATGTCGAAAAAATTAAGCCTCAATAAATTCCAGAAGATCCTTATTAATCGTCTGATGTTCAGTAGTAGGCATTCCGTGAGGGAATCCCGGATAAGTAATCAGTTTACCGTTTTTCAATAATTTAGCAGATTTTATAGCGGAATTTTCAATAGGCACAATCTGATCGTCTTCACCGTGCAGCAACAGTACCGGAATATCAACAGCTTTCAGGTCTTCTGTAAAATCGGTCTCAGAAAAAGCTTTGATTCCGTCATAATGAGCTACAATTCCTCCCATCATTCCCTGTCTCCACCAGTTGGTCTGTACACCTTGCTTCACTACGGCACCTTCTCTGTTGTAGCCGTAGAAAGGAACCGTTAAATCCATAAAAAACTGATTTCTATTATTTAAAGTTTGCTCTCTGATGTTGTCAAAAACCTCCATCGGAACGCCATCCGGATTGTTTTCGCTTTTTACCATTACCGGAGGAACTGCGCTTATCAATACCGCCTTTTTTGCTCTTCCGTTGGCATATTTGTTTACATAACGAATCACTTCACCACCACCGGTAGAATGTCCAATATGGATAACATCTTTCAGATCCAGAAATTCTACCAATTCTGCCGCATCAGAGGCATACTGCTCAATCGTATGATTGTAAATATTCTGGCTAGAACGTCCGTGACCTCTTCTGTCGTGAGCAATTACTCTGTAACCTCTCTGTAAAAAGAAAATAACCTGCGCATCCCAGTCATCAGAAGATAATGGCCATCCGTGGTGAAACATCAATACTGGTCCTTCTCCCTGATCTTTGTAAAAAATTTCTGTTCCGTCTTTTAATTTTAATGTACTCATTGCTTTGTTGTTTAATTTGTTATTCAATTTTAATTTTTAAATAAGTTTATTGTTATCTTATTTTTCTAAAGCAAATGTAGTCGTAAATTAAATGGATAATCTTGATCTATGGTAAAAATTAAAAAATATTTAATAATTAATATAAAATATTGAATTTTAATTAATGATTAATTTAGAAATCATAAAAAATAAAAGCCTCAAAAATAATTTGAGGCTGTATATTTTAGTTTCAGATCCGTAGATCCGGCTGTAGATTATTTAGCTGGTTTTTTAGGACTCATCATCATAATCATTCTTTTTCCTTCAAGCTTAGGAAGCTGGTCTACTTTTCCAACGTGCTCCAATTCCTGAGCAAGCTTTAAAAGTAAGATTTCTCCCTGGTCTTTAAAGATAATCGAACGTCCTTTAAAAAATACGTAGGTCTTTAATTTTGAACCTTCTTCAAGGAATTTTTCAGCATGCTTCTTTTTGAATTCGTAATCATGCTCATCTGTCTGAGGTCCGAAACGGATTTCTTTCACAACTACTTTTACCTGCTTAGCTTTTAATTCCTTCTGCTTTTTCTTTTGCTCGTATAAGAACTTTTTATAGTCCAGAATCCTTGCAATAAACGGTTCAGCCTTGTCGGAAATTACTACAAGATCAAGTTCCTGCTCCTGAGCAATCTGTCTTGCCTTATCTGTAGGATAAACTCCCGGCTCTACGTT
The DNA here is from genome assembly GCF_018603435.1 of Chryseobacterium sp. ZHDP1. Taxonomy (GTDB): domain Bacteria; phylum Bacteroidota; class Bacteroidia; order Flavobacteriales; family Weeksellaceae; genus Chryseobacterium; species Chryseobacterium indicum. Next base: position 603,936 of record NZ_CP075682.1, read on the forward strand.
ATCGCCCACCAAACGAAGCTCTCTCACACGAATTTTATCGTTGATCAAGTGTGCGTCCTCCTGTACCGGACGTCTCTGTGGGCCCCTGTTGTTAAATCTTTGTGCTATTGTATTATAATTTTATTGGTTAACTTCTATTTTTTACACATCATTCTGAACAAAAATAATTTTCAGTTATTCAGAATGATATTCTTTAAGATTTAAGCGTTAAACTCAAATCCTGTTTTTGACTGTTCTTTAAAATAAGAAACGAAATCTTCAATCTTCATTACTCCTAGATCGCCTTCACTACGTCTTCTTACAGAAATTGTGCCATCCTTTTCCTCATTTTCTCCCACTACAATCATGAATGGAATCTTCTTTAATTCGGCATCACGGATCTTTTTACCCGTTTTTTCATTTCTGTCGTCAATTAATCCGCTAATATCGTGATTTTCCAGTAATTGAGAAACTTTTTTAGCATAATCTACGTATTTTTCACTGATCGGAAGAATGATAAACTGATCAGGAGCCAGCCATAATGGGAAATCTCCCGCTGTATTCTCAATAAGAATCGCAATGAATCTTTCCATAGAACCAAACGGCGCTCTGTGAATCATGACCGGTCTGTGCTTTTCGCCGTCGCTTCCTGTATACCAAAGATCGAATCTTTCTGGTAAATTATAATCCACCTGAATTGTTCCAAGCTGCCATTTTCTGCCTAAAGCATCTTTCACCATGAAATCCAGTTTAGGACCGTAGAATGCGGCTTCACCGTATTCAGTTACTGTATTCAGTCCTTTTTCCGTTGCTGCTGTTACGATTGCATTTTCTGCTTTCTCCCAGTTTTCATCGGTTCCGATGTATTTTTCTTTATTTTCAGGATCTCTTAAAGAAATCTGAGCGGTAAAATCAGCAAAACCTAATGAACCGAAAACATATAGAACCAAATCAATCGTTTTCTTAAATTCTTCCATTAACTGATCCGGAGTACAGAACAAATGCGCATCATCCTGAGTAAATCCGCGAACTCTCGTTAAACCGTGAAGTTCACCACTTTGCTCATATCTGTAAACGGTACCAAATTCTGCATATCTTTTAGGCAAATCTCTGTAGCTCCATTGTGAAGTTTTGTAGATTTCACAGTGATGCGGACAGTTCATCGGTTTCAGCATGAATTCTTCTCCCTCATTCGGCGTTTTAATCGGCTGGAAACTGTCTGCTCCATATTTATCCCAGTGACCGGAAGTTACATACAATTCCTTCGCACCGATATGCGGCGAAATTACAAACTCGTATCCTGCTTTTTTCTGAGCTTCAGAAAGGAAATTTTCCAATTTTTTTCTCAAAGCTGCTCCTTTTGGCAACCATAAAGGTAACCCTTGACCAACTTTTTCAGAGAAAGCGAAAATTCCAAGTTCTTTACCCAGTTTTCTGTGATCTCTTTTTTTAGCCTCTTCTAAAAGTTCAAGATATTCTGTCAAATCTTTCTGTTTTGGGAAAGAAATACCATAAACTCTTGTTAACTGAGGATTTTTTTCGTTTCCTCTCCAGTATGCTCCGGCTGCATTCAGAATCTTCATTGCCTTTACAATACTTGTGTTCGGAATGTGTCCTCCACGACAAAGATCTGTAAAGTTATCATGCGTTACGAAAGTGATTTCTCCATCATTAAGATTAGAGATCAGTTCCACTTTATAAGGATTGTCTGCATACACTTTTAAAGCTTCTTCTTTAGAAACCGGATATAAAGAGAATGTAGATCCTTTTTTAGCATTTTCTAAAACCTTCTTTTCGATCTTTTCGAAATCTTTATCAGATAAACTTTCGTCCCCGAAATCTACATCATAATAAAATCCTTTCTCGATGGCAGGACCAATCGTTAACTTAGCATTAGGATAAAATTCAAGGATTGCCTGCGCCAAAAGGTGGGCAGAAGAATGCCAGAAAGCCTTCTTTCCAAGATCATCATTCCAGGTCAGCAATTGTACCGTAGCATCCGTGGTTATAGGTGTGGTCGTCTCTACTTGTTTGTCGTTTACAACTGCGGAAATGGTATTTCTAGCCAATCCCTCGCTTATAGATTTTGCCACATCTAGCGGAGTAACTCCCGCTTCGAATTCTCTGACACTATTGTCTGGAAGTGTAATTTTTATCATTGTTTACTAAGAAATTTTAAGATGCAAAAATACGGATTTTTTATTTAAAATACTACTTTCACGCATTTTTGAGACGAGATTTAATACGAAAAATATCAGAATACCGTTATAAATAATTACCGTTTAACCAACGGTCTAATTATGAATAGGTTAAATTAAGACTGATGCTTTCTTTTGTACCGTACCTTTTCTTTAATAATCTCAATAACGTCCACATTTCTTACTTTAGACTGTACCCAACCATGAATATCTATGTACAGCAAAGACCTTCTGTAGTATTCATTTTCCGAAAACAGGGATAATTTTTCATCAAATTTTTTGAAAGATTCCAATTGTTTGTCCGGTGTTATATTATTCAGGTTTTTGAAAAAATGAATGCTTTCAAAATGAAATTCATCCGGTTTTTTCATTTTTTTCGTGAATTTTAAAGTTGCTTTTATAAATTCATCATAATCTTCATCGTTTCCGGATTCGTGTTTCGCCATCAGAATCAAAATCCGGGTGTGAAACAGTAAATCTTCCTGAACATTTCCCTTCGATTCGATAACTTTCAATGAATAACTGATGGATTCTTCAAATTTTTTGCTTCCAAAGAACATCGCTGCCATTTTTAAATAAAGAATCATGAAATGATGCTCATCAATTTTATCCCGGAGCTTTTCCATTTTCAGCTCGATTTCAGGAATTAATTTCGAACCAGAGAAGAATTCACCTTTCACAAAGTGAATGTTCATTAAAGTATTGTAATGTGTCAGAAAAATAAGCGATTGAAGGTTTTCATTTTGAGCAAAACTTGAAGAATGAACAACCTCATTGAAATCCTTGAAACTTTCCTCAAGAATATCAATATTTCCGTAAAGGAATAAGATTTTCAGCAGGTAGGTATTTCCTTTAATGTACCAAACGGGATGACTCACGATCATTTCAGGATTTTTGTGAAATAAATCCACCCATTGAAAAGCGTATTTCAGTGTATATTTATATTCCTGAAGCAATTGGTTTTTCCAGACGTGCGCCTTAAAATACCACAATTTCTCCGTAAAATTCAGTTTTTCAAAATTGATTTTCTGAATCTGCGCATTGAAAATTTTCATAATTTCCGCACGGTCTTCATCGTTTTTCACATAACCTTTTGTCAACATTTCACTGTACAGTTTCAGCGAAAGATTGGATAATTCTGTCGCATAATGATTCTGTTTGCTGATTTCCGTGGATTGTCTGATCAGTTCATCGGCTCGACCTTCAATACTTCGGGTGATGAACTGGGATTCAATTACTTTTTCCAGATCGATAATTTCCGAAGCAATACTTTTTTCATCCAATTCCAAAGCAGTCTGTTTTGCTTTATCTAAAATTTTTAAAGCCTGTTTATACAAACCTTTCTGATACAGAATATTCGCAAAATCCAATTGTTCGCGCAGTTGAATTCTGTAATTCTGATGACTCGGGTTCATTCGTAAGCTCACCAGAATCTGCTTATAAAGATGCGCTTTCAGGTTCGATAACTGCTGTTTCGTCGAAATTTTTTTGTTGATGATGATATGTTCATCGTATTCCTTCATCTTATCCAGTTCTGAAAAAAGAAGAAGAAATTTGGCATCCGCATTAATTCCGAGACGGTTTACATACAAGGTGAATTGCCTTTTTTCTGAAGTTGTCAGAGATTTGATGAGTACGAATAAAAAATCTTTATGCAATTCTGCCATTGTAAATTTTTAAAATTTAAAATAATGATAATCAAATAATTGAAATTAAAATACAATATTTTGAGTATTGTATTTTTTATAAAAACTGAAACTGAATAAACGTTTCATCTTTCTAGTTTTGAATCAAAATTAAGTAAAAACTTCATTATGAATTCCGAAAAAGTCGAAATTTTTGATACAACGCTGCGTGATGGAGAGCAGGTTCCCGGCTGTAAATTAAATACCGAGCAAAAATTAATTATAGCCGAAAAACTGGATGAACTGGGAGTAGATGTCATTGAAGCCGGTTTCCCGATTTCCAGTCCCGGAGATTTTCATTCGGTTTCGGAGATTTCAAAATTAGTGAAAAATGCGAAAGTCTGCGGATTGACGAGAGCCAACCAAAAAGACATTGATACCGCAGCCGAAGCATTAAAATACGCCAAAAGACCGAGAATTCATACCGGAATCGGAACTTCGGATTCTCACATCAGATTTAAATTCAATTCAAACAGGGAAGATATTGTTGAAAGAGCGGTTCAGGCGGTAAAATATGCCAAATCGTATGTGGAAGATGTGGAATTTTATGCGGAAGATGCAGGAAGAACAGACAACGATTATCTGGCAAGAGTTTGCGAAGAAGTGATAAAAGCAGGGGCAACCGTGCTTAATATTCCGGACACAACGGGATATTGTCTTCCTGAAGAGTACGGTGCAAAAATAAAATACCTGAAAGAAAATGTAAAAGGCATTGATCGCGTGATCTTATCCTGTCACTGCCACAACGATCTGGGAATGGCAACCGCCAATTCTATTGCAGGAGTCATCAACGGAGCGAGACAGATAGAATGCACCATCAACGGATTGGGAGAAAGAGCCGGAAATACGGCACTGGAAGAAGTGGTGATGATTTTAAAACAGCATCCATATTTAGAATTATATACTGACGTTCAGTCCAAAATGCTCAATCCTATGAGTGTTTTGGTTTCTGAATTGATGGGAATGCCGGTTCAGCCGAACAAAGCGATTGTGGGAGCGAATGCTTTTGCGCACAGTTCAGGAATTCATCAGGACGGAGTGATTAAAAACAGGGAAACTTACGAAATTATTGATCCTGCGGAAGTGGGCGTGAATGCTTCTACCATTGTTTTAACAGCAAGAAGCGGACGTTCTGCTTTGGCATACAGATTTAAACATATTGGTTTTGAAGTTACTAAAAATGAACTGGATTTTCTGTATCAGGAGTTTTTGAAAATTGCTGACGGTAAAAAAGAAGTCAATAATGACGATTTAAGTTCAATGATTGAAAAAGTGACAAGAAAAATAGGGTAACAGAATTGATTCTCCATTACATAAATTAGAATGAATACAAAAAAAACACTGTTTGATAAAGTCTGGGATGCGCACGTTCTAGAGACGATTCCGGACGGACCTCAGATTATTTATATTGATAAACATCTCATCCACGAAGTAACCAGTCCACAGGCTTTTGCGGAACTGGAAGCCAGAAATCTGGAAGTTTTCAGACCGAAACAGATTGTGGCAACTGCGGATCATAATGTTCCGACTTTGGATCAGGATCAGCCGATTCGCGATGCATCATCCAGAAATCAGGTGGAGCAGTTAACGGAAAACTGTAAGAAAAACAACATAGAATTGTATGGTTTGGGACACCAATATCAGGGAATTGTTCACATCATTGCTCCGGAATTAGGCGTTACACAGCCGGGAATGAGCATTGTTTGCGGAGACAGCCATACTTCTACGCACGGCGCTTTCGGTTCAATTGCTTTCGGAATCGGAACAAGTCAGGTAGCGCAGGTTTTTGCGAGCCAGTGTCTGTTGCTGAATAAGCCAAAATCGATGAGAATTACCGTAAATGGTAAGTTAAATAAAAATGTTCAGCCCAAAGATGTGATTTTGTACATTATTTCAAAAGTGGGAACTGACGGCGGAACAGGGTATTTCTGCGAATATGCCGGAAATGTTTTCGAAGAAATGTCGATGGAAGGCAGAATGACGGTTTGTAATATGAGCATTGAAATGGGCGCTCGCGGAGGAATGATAGCTCCCGATGAAACAACTTTTGAGTACGTAAAAGGAAGAACTTTCGCACCGAAAGGCGAGGAATGGGAAGAAAAACTGGAATACTGGAAAACTTTGAAAACCGATGAAGGAGCAGTTTTTGATGCTGAATTTTCTTTCGATGCTTCGGAAATTTATCCGATGGTAACCTATGGAACCAATCCGGGAATGGGAATTTCCATCAGTCAGAATATCCCGAATCCTCAGAATGAATCTGAAGAGAAGGCTTTAAAATACATGGGTTTAAAAGCGGGACAGGCTCTTTCTGAAATTAAAGTGAATTATGTCTTCATCGGAAGCTGTACAAATGCGAGAATTGAAGATTTCCGTTCTGCGGCAAATTATGTTAAAGGAAAAAGGAAGTCGGATCATGTTCATGCGTGGCTTGTTCCGGGTTCTCAACAGGTTGCCAAACAGATCTTTGAAGAAGGTTTAGATACGGTTTTTAATGAAGCCGGTTTCCAGATCAGACAACCGGGATGTTCGGCGTGTTTAGCGATGAATGATGATAAAATCCCGGAAGGGGAATATTGCGTTTCTACTTCGAACAGGAATTTTGAGGGAAGACAGGGACAAGGTGCGAGAACAATTCTGGCAAGTCCTTTGACGGCTGCAAAAGTTGCTGTGGAAGGAAGAATTTCCGTCTTTGAAAACTGATGGAGATGAATTTACTTAAAACTTGTCTAATTTTTTTTACCACAAAAGACGCAAAAGATTTAAACACTTTAGTTTTTTAGGCTTAATACTTAAACGTAAAAAAGAGCACATAAGTTTAAAAGTGAATTGTGAATTGTGAATAGTGAATTTTAGAAATTGACTATTGACTCACAAAGTGAAATTAACCATTCACTTTTTTAGCCCCGATAGAAACGGTTACCCCGCAGCAAGCGAAGGCAAAAGCAATGGAGCGAGGAGTATGAGTGGATAGCGGGAAATAGCTCCTGAAAAAGAAAAAAAACAATAATTAAAACTATTTTGGCTCAAAAAAAAATGCAAAAATTAGTCATTATACAATCCAGAGCAACTCCTTTGCCTGTAGAAAATATAGATACGGATCAGATTATTCCGGCGAGATTTTTAAAGAGTATTGATAAAAAAGGTTTTGGCGAAAATCTTTTCAGAGACTGGAGATACGATGTTCATACGAATGAACCGAATCCTGATTTTGTCCTGAATAACGCAAAATACAGCGGTGAAATTCTGGTTGCGGGAAACAATTTCGGTTGCGGAAGCAGTCGCGAACACGCTGCATGGTCTTTAACGGATTATGGCTTTAAGGTGGTTGTTTCAAGTTTTTTTGCGGATATTTTTAAGGGCAATGCTTTGAACAACGGATTATTGCCTGTAAAAGTTTCTGAGGAATTTTTGAAAGAAATTTTAACTGAGATTACCGAAAATCCTGAAAAAGAAATTTTGGTAGATGTTGAAAAACAAACCATTACCTTCAATGATAAGACGGAAAGTTTTGAAATAGATTCTTACAAAAAAATATGTCTGCTGAATGGGTATGATGATATTGATTTTTTAATCAGCAGAAAACAGGCGATCGAACAATTCGAACTAAAAACACAAAAAGTGTATGAAAACTAATTTTAAAATTGCAGTGCTTCCGGGAGACGGAATCGGGCCGGAAGTAGTTGCAGAAAGTATTAAAATTTTAGATTCCATTGCGGAAGCTTTCCAGTATCAGTTTGATTTTAAATACGGATTGATGGGAGCGGAAGCGATTTATAAGACTGGAAATCCTTTGCCGGATGAAACACTGGAGATCTGCAAAGCATCTGATGCGGTCCTTTTCGGGGCGATCGGAGATCCTTCTTTCGATAATAATCCGGATGCCAAAGTACGTCCGGAACAGGGGTTGTTAAAACTTCGCAAAGAATTAGGGCTTTTTGCGAATATCCGGCCTTTGAAAACGTATGCTTCCTTAATTGAGAAAAGTCCTTTGAAAAGGGAAATTATTGAAGGAACAGATATTCAGATTTTCAGGGAACTGGTGAGCGGAATTTATTTTGGTGAAAAATTTACGGATGAGGAAGCGGGTTATGCGTATGATATCTGCAAATACAACCGTGATGAAATCGCGCCTATTGTTCATATGGCTTTTCAGGAGGCTCAGAAAAGGAGAAAAAAGTTAACTTTAATTGATAAAGCGAATGTTTTGGATACTTCAAGATTATGGAGAAAGGTCTGCAAAGAAATTGCGGCAGAATATCCTGATGTAGCACTTGATTTTATGTTTGTAGATAATGCGGCAATGCAGTTAATTTTAAATCCGAAACATTTTGACGTGATTGTTACCGAAAATATGTTCGGAGATATTATTTCGGATGAAGCGAGTGTAATCGGCGGTTCTATCGGTCTGCTTCCTTCGGCTTCCATTGGAAATGAAAATGCCTTGTTTGAGCCTATTCACGGTTCTTATCCGCAGGCAAAAGGAAAAGGAATTGCAAATCCTGTTGCTTCTATTTTAAGTACGGCAATGATGCTGGATTATTTACAGCTTGAACAGGCAGCAGAAAAATTGAGACAATCTGTAGAATATGCTATTGAAAATAAATACGTTACGGTGGATCTGAACTCTGAACAGTCTTATTCCACCAGTGAAGTGGGAAGTTTTATCGCAGATTATATTAAATATTCCGAGAAATCGTATTACAATTTTGAAAATGTGAAGCTCGGAAAATCAACTATTGTTTAAAAATATCGCAAAGAAAAACAAAAGATTTTTTTATTTATTGAAAGTTTGTATGGTAAACAAAGGCACTTCGTTTATTTAAAAAAGACAAAAATGGTATTACTTTGATCAATTTTACGCCTTTGTATATCTTAAAAGCACTTAGTATTTAAAATAACCTTGCGAACTTTGTGTTATAATTATGATTAATAATAGATAATCATTGAAAAATATGTCAGTTTTGCTTCGTAAGTCAACAGCCAAATAGTTACGGTAGTTGACAAGCGGGGCAGATTGACCGTTGTAGTTCATATTACATATTTGACTTTTATTTGTGTTTTTTTCTAAAAAAGGTTCCGCTCATTGAGCAGAACCTTTTTATTTTTCGTCGGTATTATCCGTTTTTCCGGATTTGTTGTTTTGAGAAGATTTCTGAACATCTTCCTTATCTACATCGGACGGATTTGTCTTTTCTGATGAAGCAGGAATGTCGGGGAAATCCTGATTTTGCTTTTTGGTTTCCGCAGAATTTGCAGATTCCTGTTTTTCTTTTTCTTCTGAATGCATAGCTTTTGAATTTTATAGTCCTAAAATGCCCAGCTTTCCGGTCTGGTCTTCTATGGTATAATTCAAAGCCTTTGCCAAAACAAAAATATTATTAAGATTTTCCATTAGCTGTTGTCTCCCTTCCGTTCTCAGCTTGTTCTGATCGATGGATTTTACAGCGGTATCTTTCGCTTTCTGCGTTACGTTTTTAATGTCTTTTTCGGAAATTCTGTTGAAAAAAGAATCGTCCATCGACTGGATTTCCACACTTGGCGTAATTCTGATGTCTGCATCGGGCAGTTCGGTGATCACTAATTTTTTATTGATCGAATCTACCTCCATTTTCATCTTGTTAAGATCATAAGAAACCTGTGCGTTCGTTTTGGTGTAGGTAATGATGCTGTTGCTGGAAACTTCTTTGCCTAAAAATTCATAGCCCATTTTGGTTTTCTGAATGGAAGAAGTATTCTGCTCAAGCACGACCATTTTGTTCATTTTCGAAATCTGATTGGTCAGAATATAATAATCTGATTTCTCGGTTTTTTCACTAAGATTAAAGCATGACTTTAAACTGAAAAACAAAACCGTTACCAGTGCAGCTCCCGCCAAAAACGATATTAAAACTTTACTATTTCTCAAACCTTATTTACCAAAAATTTCTTTAATTACAGAACTGTCATCTTTTTTCAGAATTTCCACCAAATCTCTTTCGATGTATCCTGATGTAGGCATTTCGATAATTCTTCCCAATTCTTTTCCGTATTTCTCAACAATAATCGTCGGAACTTTCTGGATGTTGAAAAGACTTTCTTCTCCGTTCGGAGATTCCTTTTTACGGTTTACGGCAATAATGGTAAGTTTGCCTTCCGGATATTTTACCTCTTCAAGGATTTTCATGAGTCTCGGAAAATCTCTGTGAGAATCTTCGCACCATGTTCCCATGAAAACCGTGATGTTGTACGTATTGATTTTACTTTTTTTAAGCTCTCCGATGGCTTTCTGATCCAAAGCATATTCATCATGCTCTTTCACATACCAGTCGGAATAGGGAGCTTCAAGAAATTTACTTTTAAGCTGATTTCCCAAAAGCATTTTTCCGTCGGCAGTGGTTTCAACTTCACGTCCTACAACCACTTTTTGTGCAGTAAGCTGTTGAGTTGCCATGAATAGAGCTGAAACAGCCATACAATTCGTAATAAATTTTTTCATACTATTTTTCAATAATTGTCTTTAAATCGGCAGGAGAGTAGTATTTGTTTTTCAGGACTTTATGATCTGCCTGTCTGTATACATTAAATTTCTCGCCGGATTTTTCATAAAATGATTCTACGTCTTTTGCTTTGTAAAATTCAACGGTTTCTTGTGCCTGTTCTTCATTATCGCAGGCTTTCGACATGTTGGAACGCTGAACTTCGTTGAACAACTCTACAAATTTGCTGCCAAGTCCGAATTCCAGAACCGCTCCGCTTAAAACATACTGCAAATCGCATAAAGCATCTGCAATTTCTACGATGTTATTGTCTGCAATTGCCTGTTTCAGTTCATTCAGTTCTTCCTGAAGAAGTTCAACTCTCAGATTGCATCTTTCCGGTGAAGGAATTTGGGGGGTATCTAAAATAGGGGCTTTAAAAGTGGTGTGGAATTCTGCTACCTGGTTCAGACTATCAATTTTATCCATGTATATTTTTTATTTACGCAAAGATAACAATTGGGTTTTAGATTTTAAGAATTGGGGCTTAGGTTTTTTACACAATGATATCACTCAGAACATAGACTGAAAGTCTACGAGCATCGTTAAAAAGTGAAGTGAAGAATCTCAAGAGCCAAGGAATAGATTATGAGTTTTTTTCTTCCAGAAATTTCTCATATTTTAAATGACGGTGAGTTTTGGTGAAAATGTTTTTGGGATTTGTGATTAAATGATTTTTAAGAGCTTAATCCCGTTTGGAATTTATGCAGAGAGTAGAAGTGTGTTAATTTTGCGGACTCAGAAACAAAAAAGACTGTCCGTTTTCGGACAGCCTTTTACCTCAAAGCTTAATTGAGTGAAGCAATTAGTTTTTAATGAATCTCTTAGAGACTTCTCCAATCTGGATCATGTAAGCTCCTTTAATAAGACCGCTCACATTTACTGCGCCTCTTTCAAGTTTTCCTGAATTGATTAGTTTTCCACCCATATCGAAGATTTTATAGTCTTCGTTCGTCGTATTTGAAACATTTAAAACATCTTTTACAGGATTCGGATATAATCTGATATCTGTAATCATGTCTTTCGTATCTAAAACGTTTCCTCTTCCTGCTGATACAATATTTAATGTATAATCTTCCACCTGTCCGTAAGTATACGTTCCGCATGAAGATGTAGGTACAGAACTGTACTGCATCATAACTCTCATTCTTGTTGTTCCTACAGTTGCAGTTGAAGGAATGGTAATAGATCCCGTAACAGGAGTTGTGGTAGATCCTGTCTTAGACCATGCCAATTCTCCACTGTCTGCAAAGTCTCCGTCTCCGTTATAGTCGATATACACCGCATATGCTTCGCTGTAAACCGTTGAAGTCCAAACCGGAGTAATAGAAAGTGAATAAGCAGAACCTCTTGTTACATTTGTAGAAATTGAAGTGAAGTTTTCATAACCTGCTGTTCCTGTTGAAGTATTGTTAATGCTTCCGAACTTCACATTTCCGATTCTTTCATCAGCAGTATTGCTAGCTGAAGCAGAACAGTAAGTAACTGCAGTTCCTGCTAAAGTGGTTACGGAAACTGTGTTGCTGGCAACTGAAACATTTCCTGCCGCATCTTTTGCTTTAACTGTAAAGCTGTATGTTGTTGAAGGTGATAAACTAGATACAGTATAAGAAGTTGATGCGGTAGAACCTACTAATGAAGTTCCCTGATAAACATCATAACCTGTAACCCCTACATTGTCTGTTGCGCCGGACCATGAAAGATTCGTACTTGTAGAAGTTGTTCCTGAAGCCGCAAGAGTAGGAGCGGTAGGAGCAGTAGTATCTGAAGTTCCTGAACCTGCATTTACAGTAATGTTTGCATTGTTCACATCAAAGAAAATATGATTGGAACCTTTTACCATAATTCTTCCTGTTGTTGTAGAAGTATTCGGAATAGTTACCGCCTGTGTTCCGTCGTTTGGAGTTCCTGCCAATAGAGTAGTCCATGTATTTCCTCCGTCTGTAGACCAAAGAATATCTACGTTGGCTGCATTTACACCATTTGCTGTTGTTCCTGCCACATTCCATGTTACGGTTTGGGAAGTTCCTCCTGTAACTGTTGTAGCTGTATTTTGAGAGCTTACACTGAATGGTCCTGCTGTTCCGTTTACTGTGATTACTGCATCATCAGAATTGTTTCCGGAACCTCCGGCTCTGTTATCGCGAACGGTAAATCTGAAATTGTATGTTCTGGCAACGTTTGATAATGCTTCAACAGTAATTTCAGATCCCGCTGTTGTAGTAGCTCCTGCCAGAACTGAAGCCATTCTAGGGAAATATCTTACAGGAGTAGTTTGCGGTGTCCATGATCTGAAAGTAGGTCCTGTCGCTTTTGTGGCACTCGCCGCAGAACTTGCTCCGGTTTGTGAAGACGACGCATTGTCCATTTGTTCCCAGATATACGTTAACGAATCTCCGTTTGCATCTGTTCCGGCTCCTGTTAACATAAATGGTGTTCCTTTCGGAATAATATAATCCAGACCTGCGTTGGCTGTAGGAATTGAATTTCCTGTACTTGTGCTTGTAGGGCAGGTTTTTGCTTTGATGTTGTTGGTAATCTGCTGAATGCTGATCGCGTGGAAGAAAGCATCAGAATGCGGCTGAATATCCTGAGAAGTAATTCCTGCATATCCCATGATGGTTGATCCTGATCCCGGTTCCATATTAGCTCCTGTTCCTTCGTTGTTCATGGAGAAAGTGTGGTTTCCTCCAAACTGATGTCCCATTTCGTGCGCTACATAATCAATATCGAAATTGTCTCCTGAAGGAATTGCATCTGCCGGAGAAGTGTAACCGCTTCCTTTAGAGCCATTGGTACAAACGCAGCCGATACATCCTGCATTTCCGCCGCCTCCTGAAGCTCCGAATAAGTGACCGATGTCATAATTTGCCTCGCCAATCACCGAAGTCAGGGTAGACTGAAGCTCCGAATTCCAGTTACTCATGCTTGCTGCTGCAGAGTAAGGATCCGTAGAAGCATTGGTGTAAATTACCGAGTCGTTGTTTGCGATTAAAACCATTCTTGCTGCAAAATCTTTTTCAAAAACTCCGTTTACACGGGTCATGGTATTGTTCATTGCAGCTAACGCATTCGCTTTAGTTCCTCCGAAATACGCTGTATATTCTCCTGTACAGGACAATGCCAGTCTGAATGTTCTGAGTTTTGCATCATCTGCATTTGGTCTTGCAACTAAATTTGCAGTGTTTGCAACGCCTTTCTGTGCAACATCAATAACAGTACATTCAAATTTGCTTAAATCATCTTTCTTGTCGGATTTTTTGTAAACCACATACGTTGAAAGATCTTTTGAATAAGGCTCGATGAAAACCGCTGATTTATCTCCGTAGATTTCCATAGAAGACAGTCCTAATGGAGAAACACTGAAATAAACTGTAGAACCGGAGTCTCCCAATCCTTCACCAACGTACGATTTGATGTCTGGATATTTTGCTGCCAGTTGAGGATCAAAGTTAGAGTTTTCTCTTACTTTAAAATTTTCCATTTTTCCCTCAGAATTCGGGAACGAGATAATAATTTCAGACTTTTCTCCTGCTGCAAGTCTTTTTGGAGCTTTAGCAAGAGCATTTTTTAAACCATTAATATCCAGACTATAGATTTTTGGATTGTTAATGGTTAATTTGTTTTCAAAAATTTCAGTAGCTGATTTTCTTGACGATTCAGACCAAAGTCGATCGGTCTGAGCGAATGAAATACCTGATGCAAGCATTCCAATCACCAATAGCTGTTTTCTCATACAAGTTTTCTATTTGATTGTGGAATTCCAAAGCTAATGAAAAAAACGTTACGAAAAACAAAATTTTTTAAGAAAAATTTAGACAATACAATCAAACAATTATGCAATACATTAAATGTCATCATATAGTGAATTTCTCAAAAAAAGAAAATAGCACCCGCAAAATACGGATGCTATTGAATTATTAATAGTTTAATTCTAATTTTTAAAACTTATCATCGGCAGTTGGTCCGTAAAGTCCCGGAACTTTATTTCCTGTGGATCTTAAATACACTACCAACTCACCGCGATGATGGTACAAATGATTATACAGAAACGAACGGATAACCTGAATTTTAGGCATTGGCGGAAATATCGAATTTCCTCCCATTTCCATTTTCCACTCGTTCATCATGGTGTTTTCATCCCAACTTTCAATGGCTTTCTGCGCTTTAGCAACATTTTCTTCAAATTTGGCAACAATATTTTCCGCTTTGGAAATATCACCTTTATCGTATTGGTATGTTCCCATATCGAATACATCCTGATTAAATGTTCCGTCGTACCAGTTGTAAACTTCGGCTACGTGAGAAGCCAGCTGTGCTGTTGTCCAGTTAATTTCAGACGGCTTGTAATCCAAAGCACTGTCCGGAATTGCCTGTAAAAGTTTTCGGGTGTTTTCTGCTTCATGCAAAAATTCACCTAATAATGCCTGTTTAATCATTTGTTGATGTTTTTTGAAATAATTTAGTTAAAATTTATTTTGTAATATCTCTGCCGATAACCAGTCTCTGAATTTCGGAAGTACCTTCTCCGATGGTGCAAAGTTTAGAATCTCTGTAGAATTTTTCTACCGGGAAATCTTTTGTATATCCGTATCCTCCGAAAATCTGCACCGCGTTGTTAGAAATTCTTACGCAGGCTTCAGAAGCATATAATTTTGCCATTGCTCCTTCTTTTGTCATTTTCTGCTTCGCGTTTTTCAGAGTTGATGCTCTTTGGATTAATAGTTCCGCTGCGTCAATTTCTGTCGCCATATCTGCTAACATGAAATTAACTGCCTGAAATTCTGAAATAGATTTTCCAAACTGCTGTCTTTCTTTAGCATATTTTAAAGCAGCTTTATAAGCTCCTCTTGCTGTTCCTAAACTTAAAGCGGCGATAGAGATTCTTCCTCCGTCCAGTATTTTCATTGCCTGTTTGAAACCTTCACCTACTTCACCTAATCTGTGAGAATCCGGCACACGAACGTTATCAAAGATTAATTCAGCCGTTTCGGAAGCTCTCATTCCCAGTTTGTTTTCTTTTTTACCGGAAGAAAAACCGGGCATTCCTTTTTCCAGAACAAATGCAGTGGAATTATTTTTAGCTCCTTTTTCGCCTGTTCTCGTCATCACAACAGCGATGTCTCCTGAAATCGCGTGGGTAATGAAGTTTTTAGCCCCGTTAATGATCCATTCGTCACCGTCTTTTACCGCAGTAGTAGACATTCCTCCGGAATCTGAACCTGTATTGTGTTCTGTAAGTCCCCAGGCTCCGATTACTTTACCGGAAGCCAACTGAGGAAGCCATTTGTTTCTCTGCTCTTCGTTTCCGAATTCGTAAATATGGTTGGTGCAAAGTGAATTGTGTGCTGCCACAGAAAGACCGATGGATGGATCTACCTGAGAAATTTCGTCAAGAATTGTTACATATTCATGATAACCAAGACCTGAACCTCCGTACTGTTCCGGAATAACGATCCCCATGAACCCCATTTCTCCTAACTCATGAAACAAATCTTTAGGAAAAGTCTGGCTTTCGTCCCACTCCATAATATTAGGTCTAATATTCTTTTCAGCAAACTCTCTTGCCGTTTCCGCTATCATTTTGATGTTGTCAATAGTCTCTGTATTCATATAGATAATAGTTAGTTCCCAAAGATAATTAAATTGCTGTAACACCCAAAAAAATTATTTATGACATAAGGCGGTATCTGCAAAAATCTAGTTTTCAATTTTTTATATTCTTAAAATTAATGATATTTTAATAAAATTTTCCGAACTTTAAGCAGATTAATTTACTATTTTAGCCACCCAATTTTTAAAGCATGA
This sequence comes from Chryseobacterium sp. ZHDP1, assembly GCF_018603435.1. Taxonomy (GTDB): domain Bacteria; phylum Bacteroidota; class Bacteroidia; order Flavobacteriales; family Weeksellaceae; genus Chryseobacterium; species Chryseobacterium indicum. Next base: position 620,124 of record NZ_CP075682.1, read on the forward strand.
AAAAATTTCTACTGCCTATTATTATGATTTCATCTTATTTTGCAGCTCAAGCTCCTGCAGGGTATTACGATGGAACGACAGGTTTGACGGGTTACGCCTTAAAGTCAAAGCTTCATGACATCATTTCGGCGAAAAATATAAACTGGAATTATGGTGATCTCACCAATTATTATAATCAGACGGATTTAGATCGATATTACGACTACGGACCAAGCAATACGACCATTCTCCTTGATATTTATTCTGAAATTCCTACAGGACCGGATGCTTATGAATACACAACGGCGAATATCATCGGAAGTGCTTCCGCAGAAGGACAGGGCTGGAATAGAGAACACATGATGCCACAAAGTACATTTTACAGCAATTACCCGATGTACTCAGATCTGTTTTATGTGGTTCCAACGGACGCAAGAATTAACCAGTTGAGAAGTAATTACCCTTATGGAATCGTAGGTTCTACTATTTATTATACTTTTACCAATACTTCAAGAATAGGAAATTGTGCCATTCCGGGAATTACTTATACCGGAAGAGTATATGAGCCTATTAACGAGTTTAAAGGAGACGTTGCGAGATGTCTGCTTTATTTTGCAGTTAGGTATGAAGGGAAATTGGGCACTTTTAATTTCAACAATAATGCAAATCCTGCTTCGGATACCAATCCGCTTGACGGAACGGAGGAAAGAGCGTATGATCCCGCTTATATCGCCATGCTGCTTCAGTGGCATCAGCAAGATCCTGTTTCGCAAAGGGAAATCGACAGAAATAATGCGGTGTATGCAATACAGAAAAACAGAAATCCTTTTATTGATAATCCTTCGTGGGTGAATACAATATGGGGACAGACTCCGGATGCTGTAGCACCACAAACTCCTACAAACGTAAGCGTTACGCAAAACAGTGCTTATTTTACAACTTTAAGCTGGACTCCCAGTACAAGTACGGACGTAATCGGATATAAAATCTACCAGAACGGAACATTGGTAGGGACAACGAAAGGTTCAACATTCAGTGTAGATCATCTTACTCCTTCTACAGCGTATACTTTTACAGTGAAGGCTTACGACAACGGATACCTGCTTTCTCCGGACAGTAATACGGTTTCTGTTACAACTTTAGCATCGGATATTTATGCTAAAGATCTGATGGTAACGAAATATCTTGAAGGAACTTCGAATAATAAAGGTATTGAAATTACCAATAAGACGGGACATCCCGTAAACCTTAGTGACTACAGATTATCAATCCAGTTTTCCAGCGGAACAAATTATTATTTTGCAGATCCTTATGAGCTGGAAGGAATTGTTCAGAATAACGAGACTTTTGTAGTATTGCATCCGGATGCCAATTTCTCCTGCTATACAATAAATCAGGCAAAGTTTGTAACGGCAGCTCCGCAGATGACGTATTCCGGAAGTCAGTATCTGGAACTGAGATATAAATCTTCAACCGTGGATGCAATAGGTGTTTCCGGTACAAACAATTTTTCGGTTTTAGGAAATATTTCTTTGTACAGAAAATCTAATATCAACCAGCCAACAACTTCCTTTAGTATTAGTGAATGGGATTCTTACGCCAGCAATTATTGTCAGAATTTAGGAACACTGGCAACCGCAGAAGCTATTCTTGCCAGAAATAATGAATTTAAAATTTATCCAAATCCTGTTAATGACAATGTTTTCGTTGATGGGAAAACAGAGAATGTAAAATCAGCACAGATTTTAGATCTTTCTGGAAAAATAATTTATTCCGAACAAAATCCTTTCAAAAACAAAAAGGGCATTTCTGTACAAAGTTTATCTACAGGTTCATATTTATTAAAAATTGATGATAAGATCTACCCGTTTATCAAAAAATAAGCTGTGATCTCCCGAAAAGGGGAAAGCAATATATAATCGATATAAGCAGATTCACTAATAATCATTATCTATAAGTGTTTCTGCTTATATTTTTTATTTATAAGTAATAATGCTTATATTTGCAGAATGATAGCGGTCATTACCGGAGATATTATAAATTCACAGCACGCGGAAACAGAGGTTTGGATTACCAAGCTTAAAAATCTTCTCGAAAAGTGGGGAAGTACTCCTCATACATGGGAAATCTACAGAGGCGACGAATTTCAGTTCAAATGTAAGATAGATGAGGTATTCTGGCGTTTTCTTGCCATTAAATCTCTTATAAAAAGTCAGGAAAATTTAGACGTAAGAATTGCCATCGGTATTGGAGAAGAGAATTTTTCTTCTGAAAAAATCACCGAATCCAACGGAACTGCTTATGTGCATTCCGGAAGACTGCTGAATGATCTTAAAAATGACGGACATACCGTTTCCATCAAAACATCCAACGATTCTGTAGACCGGGATCTGAATATTCTGCTGAAATGGTCTTCCAAAGATTTTGATTCCTGGACGGTTGCCAATGCAGAAATTATTCATGAGATGATTATGAATAAAGACATTACGCAGGAAGATCTTGCGAAAAAGTTTGCCATTTCACAGTCTTCCGTAAGCCAGAGACTGAAGCGCGCAAACTATGAACTGATCGTAGAAACCAATCAATATTTCAGAAAAAAAATATCCGAACTGTAAGCATGGTTTTTATTCAGCTCATATTGGCGCATTTATTTGGAGACTTTATTCTTCAGCCAAATTCATGGGTTGCAGAGAAGGAAAGCAAAAAGCTGAAAAGCAGATATTTGTACTTTCACGTTCTCATTCACACCATTCTGAGTTTTATTTTCCTCTGGAACACCGAATTGTGGTGGATCGCCGTTCTGATCGGAGTTTCACATTTTATTATTGACGCTGCGAAGCTTAGTTTTCAGACAGCAAAATCTAAAAAGTCATGGTTTTTTATCGATCAGGCTTTACATATTGCCGTGATTGCGGGAGTTTCCTTTTACTTCAATGAATTTAATTTTGAATTTTTAAAAGATAAGGAAATTCTAAAAATTCTTATGGCAGCTTTATTTTTAACAACACCCGCTTCCATTTTTATCAAGATTTTATTGTCTTCGTGGACTCCGGTTCCCGAAACTCAGAACAATATACAAACCGAATCTTTATCAAGTGCCGGAAAATATATCGGGATTTTAGAACGTTTATTGGTCTTCACCTTTATTGTGGTGAACCATTGGGAAGGCGTAGGTTTTATGGTCGCTGCAAAATCTGTCTTCAGGTTCAGTGATCTTGCTCAGGCAAAGCAGAGAAAGTTAACCGAATATGTTCTGATAGGAACCCTTTTAAGCTTTGGAATGGCGGTTTTAACAGGAATTTTAATTAAGTAATATATCAATCTAATAAAAAGTAATTTTAGAAAATGGAAAAGAAAGAAATGTTGTACGAAGGGAAGGCAAAACAGGTTTTTGCAACCGACAATCCTAATGAAGTAGTGGTACGTTTCAAAGACGATGCTACTGCATTTAACGCTCAGAAAAGAGGATCTGTAGATCTTAAAGGAGAAATGAACAACGCGATCACGACTCTTATTTTTGAATATCTGAATGCAAAAGGGATTAAGACTCATTTCATTAAACAACTGAACGAAAGAGAGCAGTTGGTAAAAAAAGTATCCATCATTCCTTTGGAAATGGTGGTAAGAAACTATTCGGCTGGAAGCATGGCGCAGAGACTGGGAGTGGAAGAAGGAATTAAATCTCCGGTTACCATCTTCGATATCTGCTACAAAAAAGACGAATTGGGGGATCCGCTAATCAACGATCACCATGCAGTATTCTTAGGAGCTGCAACGTATGAAGAGCTTGATGAAATGTATGAATTAACGTCAGACATCAACGAAATCTTAATCGATCTTTTCGACAAAATGAACATCATCTTAGTAGATTTCAAAATTGAATTAGGAAAAACGGCAGACGGTGAAATTATCCTTGCAGACGAAATTTCTCCGGATACGTGCAGACTTTGGGACAAAGATACGATGAAGAAACTGGATAAGGACAGATTCAGAAGAGATCTTGGTGAAGTTACCGAAGCTTACGTTGAGATCTATAACAGACTGAAAACGGTACTTGCTAAATAATTATCAGGCATAAGCTAGAAGTTGGATGCCGGAAGTTTATCTGAATATGTAAAAGTTTTGTAACAAACTTCAGATTTCGAGCTCCCGGCTTCCACCATCAAAATTTAGAAAAAATAAAAATGAAAAGTTTAGACATTCATAAAAGTGAATATTTAAAACAATTTGAAACCCAGACCTACGGAAGAAATCTTTTCAGAACGCAGGAAGAAGAAAGATTAGATGCTCCGAACGAGGAGTGCGGAATCTTCGGAATGTATTCTGATAATGATCTGGATACGTTTTCTCTTTCACAGTTCGGTCTTTTTGCCTTACAGCATAGAGGTCAGGAAGCTTGTGGTATTTCTGTTCTTAAAGACGGAAAAATCACCAATATGAAAGATGAAGGTCTCGTTTTGGATGTTTATAAAGAGATCAACGATCCTGAAACTTTTATGGGAAATTCTGCTATCGGACACACCCGTTACACGACGGCAGGAGACAAAAAGAAATATAATTTTCAGCCGTTTTTCGCGAAAAACGAATACGACCAGATTATCCTTTCGATTGCACACAACGGTAATTTAACCAACGCAAAAGAACTGAAAACGCAGCTCGAAGCTGAAGGGGTGGTATTCAGAGCAACGTCCGATTCTGAGGTGATTTTAAGATTAATTCAGAAGAATCTTGATTTAGGACTTCGCGGAGCTATCAAGGCAACCATGGAGAAAATTGAAGGGGCTTATTCTGTTGTAGGAATGACGAGAAATAAATTTTTCGCGTTCAGAGATTTCAACGGAATCCGTCCTTTGGTTTTGGGAGCGATTAATGAAAATTCTTACGTGGTAGCTTCAGAATCTGTGGCTTTAGATGCAGTAGGAGCACAGTATGTGCGTGATATTTTACCGGGAGAAATCATTTATACCAATGAAAACGAACCCGGAAAACTTCATTCTTACATGGTGGATGAAGAAAAAGGAAAGCAGAGAATCTGTTCTTTTGAATATATTTATTTTGCAAGACCCGATTCTACTTTAGAAAATATTAATGTGTACGAAATCAGGGAAAAATCTGGAGAAAAAATCTGGCATCAGGCTCCGGTGGAAGCAGATGTTGTGATTGGAGTTCCGGATTCCGGAGTTCCGGCTGCCATTGGTTTTTCCAAGGCTTCGGGAATTCCTTTCCGTCCGGTTTTAATTAAAAACAGATACATCGGAAGAAGTTTCATTGTACCAACTCAGGAAATGAGAGAAAGAGTAGTGAACCTGAAACTGAATCCGATTATTTCCGAGATTAAAGATAAAAGAGTCGTGATTATTGATGATTCCATTGTACGTGGAACCACTTCAAAAAGACTCGTTAAGATTCTTAAAGATGCAGGTGTGAAGGAAATTCACTTCAGAAGTGTTTCTCCGCCGATTATCGCTCCTTGTTATCTGGGAATCGATACGCCGTCGAAAGACGATCTGATTTCTGCCAATATGTCTACGGAAGAACTTAGAGATTACTTGGGAGTAGATTCTCTTGAATTCTTAAGCGTTGAAAATCTGAAAGAAATTTTAGGCTCTGCCAATCACTGTTTCGGATGTTTCACCGAAGAATATCCTGTAGGAAAAGGAGAGGAAGTAGAATTATTCAATTAAAATATTTCCATCAAAAAGAAAATGTCAGGCTTAAAAATTTAAGTCTGACATTTTTTATTGTATCCGAAATGGATTAGAATTTATACGCTACACCAACTTGGAAAACGCCGTTTCTTACTGCGTCACCTGTATTGTTTTCTGCGATATCTGTAAGTCCTGCAACATATCTTGCCGTAATTCCGAATTTCTGCTCAAAATAATATCCTGCTCCAAGACCTAAACCAAGATCAAAACCTTTGAAAGCCTGATCTACATCTACAGAACCTCCGTCTCCTTTTAATTTCTGACTGATTGCAAAACTGAACTGTGGACCAGCTTCTACATATAAATCAGGAAGAACATTATACTGTACCATTACCGGAACTGAAATATAATCCAGATTAAGCTTTACAGAAGAATAAGTTTTATCTTTAGCACCCATTCCGTTATACAAAACTTCCGGCTGTACGCTGAAAGAACTTGCTACAGGAATGTTTGCAAAGAAACCTCCGTAGAATCCTGCTTTTGCTTTAGAATCGTTGTCGTTAATAGAAGATACGTTAAGTCCCGCTTTTACTCCGAATTTTACCGGTGAAGCTGAAGCTGCTGCTTTTTCCTGTGCGAATGATAATGTACCTGCTGTAATCGCAAGTCCTAGAAAAATCTTTTTCATAGTCTATTAATTTTTATGAATGTTTATTATTAAAGTGCTGCAAATTTAATAAAAAGAAAAAGATCAGACCTCATGATGAAACCTGATCTTTGTTATGAAATCAAAAATTGTTTTTTTATTTAAAACTTATAGTTCAGACCTAACTGAAATACTCTGTTTGTGTTTACGTTTTTCTGAGCATCGGTTACTGCATCAGAATTATTGTAAATATGGGTAAGACTGTTTACATATCTAGCATTAATTCCTAGATTACGGGTAAAATAATATCCCAGACCGACTCCAAAGCCCAGATTGAACTTTTTAATATCATCTTTATTAATGCTTTCCGAAGCCGATAAAGTCTGTGTGGTGGTAGTTCCGGAAGTTGTTGTGGAAATGGTCTGCTCACCTTTATTTTTACCATCTACAAAATAACTTACTTCCGGACCTGCTTCTACATAGAAATTGTCGGTAGGTTTCATCTGAAGCATTACCGGTACGGAAATGTAGTTCAGTGTAGTGCTATAATCCTGCTTGGTTCTTACGGTTGTAGCTCCTGTGGTAACTTCCGTATCGGAAAGTACACTTTTTGCACCCATTTGGTTGTATAAAACTTCCGGCTGCAATGCAAACTTTTCAGATAATGGTACATTTACGAAAACACCTGCATTAAATCCTATTTTCTGGTTTTTGGCAGCAAGCTTCTGTTCGCTGAATTGGGAAGCGGTTGCCGCTCCTTTAATACCAAATCTTACAGGCTCCTTCATTTTCATCGGTGGGACAGCTGTTGTTTTTACTTCCTGTGCAAACACAAATGCTCCTCCCGTTACTGCCATTGCTAGAAATAACTTTTTCATAATTTTACATTTAAATTTTACTACTTTTTTGTTTCCTTAAATTTTCATTCAGGTAACAGTTATTTTACAAAATGCTTGCCAAATAAAGGATTTCCGGATTTTTAAAAGTTAATAATTCACAAATTTTTGAGTGAATTATTATGCATTGGATAATGCTATTCAAATCAAAAAGGTCAGGCTTCATGATGAAACCTGACCTTTTATGTATTGAAATCAAAATTGTTTTTACTGAATCAGCTTCTTAGAATTTGTAAGCTAAACCAACCTGGAATGTATTGTTTCTTGTAGCATCAGAACCATTTGGTCTGTTTTTTGCAACGTCTGTTACACCCGCAACATATCTTGCAGTAATACCAAGGTTATCTGTGAAATAATATCCTGCTCCTAAACCGATACCGAAGTTAAATGTGTTTAGGTTATCTTTATTGATATCATCTGTATAGCTTGCTGAAGAAGTCGTTGTTCCTGAACCGTTAGTTACAGTAGTAGTTCTGTCTCCTTTATTCTTTGCGCTTACCAGAAATCCGAATTCAGGACCTGCTTCTACGTAAAAGTTGGGAACGAAGTTATACTGGAACATTACCGGTACAGCGATGTAATCTAAGTGAGTTGAATAAGACTCAACATTTCTTGTTGTTGTACCTAATGCTGTAAATTCATCTGTATTTTTAACTTTAGCTCCGTACTGAGAGTATAAAACCTCCGGCTGAACACTGAATGAACTTGCTAAAGGAATGTTTGCAAATACACCTGCGTTGAATCCTATTTTAGATTTTTGATCTTCAAGACTTGCATCTTTAGAAAGAGAAGCTACGTTCATCCCACCTTTGATACCAAATCTTACCGGGCTTGAAGATGAACCCGTCGTCTGAGCGAATGCTAATGAACCAGCTGTAAGTGCTACTCCTAAAATTAACTTTTTCATAACTTTAATTTTTTAATTTTTACTATTTTCTAATTTTAAATTTTACTACTGTCAATTTTTTCGTTTGACGGAGAGTATCTTTCAAATTGCTTGCCAAAAAACAGATTATGATAAATATCATAGAAAAATCCGCCTGTAAAAACAAACGGATTTTATTTAATATTTTGATTTTCAGAAATTTAATTTTTCAATTAAACATTTGTTTAGAAATAATCTAAATTCAAAACAGATCTGAAAATATATTCGATTTTTAAGTGAATTTTTAGAAACTATAAAGAAACATCATTCAGTTTTCTGTAGAAATCTAAAGAAGCCGTGATGTTCTCCTGACTGCATTGATGATCGAAATTACACGCTCCGATTGCGGTAAGCAGGGAAAAATTAATTTTAGTGTCAGCATTTTTCTTGTCATTAAGTAAAAGACCGAAAATATCTTCGTCTTTGAAATCGCTGATATCAAGATAAGGGTAATACTTCTGAATGTTTTCTATAATTAGTACAGAATCTTCCTCAGAAATTAAACCTTCAAGAAAAGCGAGATGCGCTTCCGTAATCATCCCCATAGCAACTGCCTCGCCATGAAGAATAGGGTTACCCTGACTTAAACATAAGCTTTCAATGGCATGACCGATCGTATGACCGAAATTCAGAGTCTTTCTGATATTTTTTTCGTGAAAATCTTCCTGAACAACATTCTGTTTAATATCCATCGACGTCTGAATATGCGGAATTACGCCTTCAATGTCCAGTTTATTAATTTGGGTGAGATTTTCCCAGTGAGATTTATCGGCAATTAATCCGTGTTTTAGCATTTCGGCAAATCCGCTTCTTAATTCTTTGAAGGGTAATGTTTCCAAAAATTTAGGATAGACAAAGATTTTCTCAGGAAAAGTAAAAGTTCCCACCATGTTTTTATAATGCATCAGATCAATCCCCGTTTTTCCTCCGATAGAAGCATCACACATCGATAAAAGCGTCGTCGGAATATTGATGAACTGTATTCCTCTTTTATAAGTAGATGCTACAAAACCTCCCATGTCCGTAATAACGCCGCCGCCGAGATTAATGACCAGAGCTTTTCGGTCTGCCTGCATTTCCGTAAGAATTTCCCAAAGCTGGTTGGCCGTCTGTATATTTTTCATTTCTTCACCGGCTTCAATCTCCAGAATTTCAAATCCGAGATCCGTTTCCATATTTCCTAAAAGGATGGGAAGACAATATTCATGTGTATTTTCATCAACTAAAATAAGGATTTTGCTGAAAGATTTTTCGTGTAAAAAGTCGTTTAATTGAGAAAAATTATCGTTTAATATTGTTATCATTTTCAGATTTTCTGTAAGGTTAAATGTAAAACTATATTGCAAAGTTATGATTCTTAATTTTTAACTCGTTATTAAATATACTATCTTTGCAGAAATTTTTAGAATGAGCAGAGATAATAATAATTCAGAACGACCAAAGAGACCAAGAATTTCAACCAAGAAAAATTCTGATAATTCTCGTGCTTCCAGATCTGGAAATTCTTCAGAATCAAAACCTTTTAAAAAATCTTTCCCGAAAGCAGGAGAGCGAAATTCAGACTCGAAGAGAAGTGGTACGAGCTATCAGGACAGAATGGATAAGAAATACGGAAAGACTGAAAAAGAACCTTTCATAACCAGTTCAGGGGAAGAAAAAAAATCTTTCGGAAAATCTGCACCGAAAAGAGGCGGAAGCAGACCCAATACTTTTGATACAAGAGATAAATACGAAAGAGGCAGCCTGAAATACGGAAGAAGACCCGGAACAGAAAACAGAGAAGATAAGAATAAATCTTTTGTACAGAAGAGAAGACTGAATAAAATTGAGAAAGATGTACATAAAGACACGATTCGTCTGAATAAATACATCGCCAATTCCGGAATCTGCAGCAGGAGAGAAGCCGATGAGCTGATTACGCAAGGTCTTGTGGAAGTAAACGGAAAAGTAGTAACGGAAATGGGATATCAGGTTCAGAAAACGGATAAAGTGGTTTTCGACGGACAGAATATTACACCCGAAAAGCCGGTTTATGTTCTTCTTAACAAGCCAAAAGGGTATATTTCTACTACAAAAGACGACAAAGCCAGAAAAACAGTAATGGATCTTGTAGCGAACGCTTCACCGTACAGAGTATTTCCGGTAGGAAGATTAGACCGTTCTACAACCGGAGTTATTCTTTTAACGAACGACGGGCACATGACGAAAAAACTGACACATCCGTCTTTTGATGCAAAAAAGATCTATCACGTTACGCTGGATAAAAAGCTTACTCACGAAGATATGAAACTTATTGCAGAGGGAATACGTCTTGATGAAGGAGTTGCTGAGGTAGATCAGATTTCATTCATCGAAGGAAAGCCGAAAAATGAAGTGGGAATTGAAATCCACATCGGATGGAACCGTGTTATCAGAAGAATTTTCCAGAGATTAGGATATGAAGTGGAAGCCTTAGACCGAGTAATGTTTGCCGGATTAACGAAGAAAAACATCAAAAGAGGACACTGGAGAATCCTTACAGAACAGGAAGTGAATAATCTTAAAATGCTTTAATTTTGAAGTAAATTTTAAGCTAAAAATAAAAAGACGTTGAATTTTTTTTCAGCGTCTTTTTTTTGCTTTAACACGAATGCCACAAATGCTTTTTCACAAATATCACAATGAGTTTATTTAAACTTTTGTATCAATAAAATATTCTTGTTGGAAAGCGCAAAGACGCGAGATTTTTATTAGTCTCACATCTTTAAGACGCAAGAAAATCTAAGATTTTTAAGAAGGATTAATGCTTAATTTTATCGTAGATAAAATCTTTGCGCCTTAAAAAAAGACCGTATTTAAAAAATATTTTGCGTCTTTGCGATAGTTATATTAAAGTTGTTTAAAGTAAAATGGTAGAAAACTCTATAGAGTTTTATCTGTGTAGAAAACATATTCGCAAGGCGTTCTGCGTTCCGTAGGAACGCTATCTTTAGAAAATTATCATATTTAAGATATCAATCCTATGGATTGATTGACGAATTTATTCTTATTTCTACACAGATTCTACTCCTAAAGGAGCAAACTCTTTTACTTTAAATAACTTCATTATTAAGTTTAATATTAAATTGTGCTATTTGTGAAAAAGCATCAGTGCTATTTGTGTTTAAAAACTAACCTAAAACCGTAACCCCTTTCTGGATCATATCATAAATGGCATCTCTTCCGTTATCCGGCTTTACGTTTACGGCACGTGTTCCGTTAAAGTGAAGACAGGTTACATAACCATTGGCTACTGCATCGGTGCAGGTATATTTTACGCAGTAATCCATAGCAAGACCTACGATTTCCACCAACTGGATGTCATGATATTTTAAAAAATCATCCAAACCTGTTTTCATGAAATGATTATTGTCCTGAAAACCACTGTAGCTGTCAATTTCTACATTTTTACCTTTCTGTACGATGTGGGTTACTTTGTCTCTGTTAAGATCCTTATGGAATTCTGCCCCGAAAGTTCCCTGAATGCAGTGATCCGGCCACATAAACTGCGGAACACCATTCAGGATAATGCTTTCGCCTACCTTTCTGCCATTATTGCTGGCAAAACTTTTATGATCTGCAGGATGCCAGTCCTGCGTAAGTACAATCTGATCGTATTCGTTTTCTTCCATCAGAGCATTGATGTAAGGAATTACTTCATTAGCTCCCGGAACAGCCAACGCTCCGCCTTCACAAAAATCATTCTGCACATCTACGATTATTAACGCTTTTTTCATATTTAAAATTCTCGAAATTTTTGATAAATCTACGAATTCCTAGCTTCAAAAAATTATCCAAAACAGAATTATCGGACAAATCGGCATTAAGTTTATTGAAGCTATCCGTTTCGAAGTCGGTAAAACCCTCCAAATAATTTCGGATTTCCGAACTTTCTCCCTATTTTTACTGAACTTTTTAATCAAAAAATAAAATGATTCAGTATTTAGATAATATTCATCACAAAGATTCCAAAAACTTTTTTTTAATTGCCGGTCCCTGCATCATTGAAGGCGAAGATATGGCGCTGAAAATTGCCGAAAAAGTGGTGGAATTAACCAATAAATATAATATTCCCTACATTTTTAAAGGAAGCTTTAAAAAAGCCAACCGAAGCAGAGTAGACTCTTTTACCACGATCGGAGAAGAAAAATCTCTGGAAATTCTTAAAAAAGTAGGAGAAACTTTCAATATTCCTACAACAACGGATATTCACGAAAACGAACACGCAGCTTTGGCGGCGCAATATGTAGATGTGTTGCAGATTCCTGCGTTTTTGGTTCGACAAACAGATCTTTTGGTTGCCGCAGCACAAACAGGAAAATGTGTCACCTTAAAAAAAGGACAGTTTCTCTCCCCGGAATCCATGAAATTTGCCGTTGAAAAAATTACAGACTCACACAATCAGAAAGTAGCGATCATTGAAAGAGGAAATACCTTTGGTTACACAGATTTGGTGGTAGATTACAGAGGAATTCCAACCATGAGAAATTATGCACCTGTCATTCTGGATGTTACGCATTCCCTGCAACAGCCGAACCAAAGTTCCGGAGTTACAGGAGGAAGACCTGATCTTATTGAAACCATCGCAAAAGCAGGAATCGCAGTTGGTGCAGACGGAATTTTCATCGAAACGCATCCCACTCCCGAAACCGCTTTGTCCGACGGAGCCAATATGTTGAGACTGGATCTGCTTGAAGATTTACTACAAAAACTAACCAGAGTAAGAGAAGCAATTTTATAATGACAAAACTTTTTTTACCTTTAGCTCTTTCTTTTTTCAGCTGTTTTTTATTCTCAAAAAAGAGATTCTTTACAATTTTCTTTGCCCGAAAAATATAATCTTCATTTAGAGGAAAAACAGGAAAATGACCAAATGATAATGATGGAATATATTCCAAAAGGTCAGAACTGGGACAACTATGATATTATAATTACAAAATTAGTATCCAAAAATCTGGCAAAAATTCCGTTGCAGACTTTTTTTGACAATAATAAAAAGCTTCTTCAGTCTAAAACCAAAAATTTGCGAATAAAAGAATTGTCCCGAAATAAAAAAGGCGAAAGAGAATACATTCTTTTTACTGCTGAAGCAGATTCTTATACCAATTCAACAACTACAGAATCTCAGATACAGTATTTTGTAAAAGGCGACAATGATGTATTTATGTGTCTTGCAGCAATTAAAGAAAAGAATTTACCAAAGGATTTTGTAGAAGAATGGTCAAAAGTTTTCCTGCAAAGTCAAATTATAAAATAAAAGTTATAAATTAACCGTTTGAAATTTTAAAGCATTTCTTTTGAAAAAACTAGTTTTACCATTGAGCCTTATGGTTCCTGCATTAGTATTCTCTCAGGTAAAAAAAAAGAGGGATACAGTGAAGACCGAAACTATTGAAGAAGTAGTTTTCCAGAAAAAAGTAACAGGAAAAACCAACGATATCACCGCCGTAAAAATTTCGGCAAAAGATGCTCAGAATGTGGCAAGCATTTCCGGAGGTATCGAAGGAATTCTTAAAACTCTGCCTTCCGTAAACTCCAATACGGAGCTGTCTTCTCAATACATGGTTCGTGGCGGAAACTATGACGAAAACCTGATCTATATTAATGATATTGAGATCTACAGACCATTCCTCATCAGAAATTCTCAACAGGAAGGGTTAAGCATCATCAATCCCGATATGGTTTCCACCGTTAATTTCTCAGCCGGAGGTTTCGAGCCGAGATACGGCGATAAAATGTCATCTGCTTTAAATATCTATTACCGTGAACCTGAAAAATTTGAAGTTTCCGGAGAAGGAAGTTTAATCGGAGGAAGATTATCCACCGGTTTTGCTGTCGGAAAAGACAAAGAAGGAAACAGGAAATTCACCGCTCTATTTTCAGGAAGATACAGAAATACAAACCTTGTTCTTAATACCCTGAAAGAAGATACAGACTTCAATCCGAAATACATGGATTTTCAGACGTATCTGAATTATCATTTCAGCCCGAAATTCACGGCTTCGTTCATCGGATATTACTCCAAGAATGATTACGAAATGATTCCGAAGGCAAGGAGTGTAGACTTCGGATCTTTGCAGCAGCCAATTAATTTAACGGTAAATTATGGTGGCCGTGAAGACGATAAGTATAAAAATATGATGGGAACATTCTCCCTGAATTATAAGCCATCCGACAAATGGAGATTTACTTTAGACGCTTTTGCCTACCAAAACCGTGAAAGAGAATATTATACCATTGCTTCGGCTTACGTTTTACAGACTTTTGATCCGATCACGGGAGAACCCGTTACTTCATACGATACAGGCGGACAAATAGAGCATGCAAGAAATGATTTATATGTAAAAACTTACGGAACACAGTTCCGAACCCGTTTTTCGCCTAACGTAAATACAGATATTGAAGTCGGATTTAAATATGAAAAAGAAAATCTGAAAGATCTTACCAACGAATGGAAACTGGTAGATTCTGCAGGTTATAGCACACCGATTTCCGCACTTTTAGATCCCAGAAATCCACCGGATCTAAAATTATATTACAACATTGCAGGAAAAAATGATATTCAGCCGACAAGAATGTCTGCTTATGCACAGTATTCTCAGAAATTTTTCTGGGGAAGCAATAAAGTGTTTGTAAACGCCGGAGCAAGAGTATCGCACTGGAGTTTCAATAACGAAACCATTTTCTCTCCGAGAGCTCAGTTTGCGATCAAACCCGATTGGGATACCGATATGTTGTTCAGGCTTTCCGGAGGTATTTATTATCAGGCTCCTTTTTACAAGGAAATCAAAGATTTAGACGGAAATTTTAATTCAAATATCAAATCCCAAAGATCTATTCAGGCAATTCTGGCGAACGATTACGAATTCCAGATGTATGACAGACCGTTTAAGCTGACTACGGAACTGTATTACAAGAAAATGAATGATCTGATTCCGTATTTCATGGACAACGTGAGAATACGTTACTCCGGAAAAAATAATGCTTCAGGATACGCATACGGAATTGATACCAGATTGTTCGGAGAATTTGTTCCCGGAGTGGATTCATGGTTATCGGCAAGTTATGCCCGAGTGTATGAAAATATTGATGGGAGAGGAGACATTCCGAGACCAACCGATCAAAGGTTAAGATTTGCGATGTTCTATCAGGATTATATGCCGAGATTCCCGAAAATGCGCGTCAATCTTACGTTAACTTACGCAATGGGATTGCCTACAGGATCGCCGATCGTATTGGATGAAAACAGAAAAATCGATTATCTTGCAGGATATTCCTATCAAAAAACATTAACGTCTTATAAAAGGGTAGATTTAGGACTTTCGTATGCCTTCATCGATCCTAAAGAGAAAAATCAGGCGTATGGTTTTTGGGGTAATTTTGATGAACTGACGCTGGGTGTTCAGGTTTTTAATGCCTTCAATATCAGAAATACAGTTTCCAATCAGTGGATTACCGATGCGAATACCAATCTGATGTATCCTGTTCCTGTACGTTTAACGGGACGTTTCTTCAATGTGAAACTTGAATTTAGAATTAAATAAATACAGACTCCTGAAAATTTTCGGGAGTTTTTTTATTTCCTGAATTTTATAACATCTTTACAGAATTTTATAACGAAGGTTGACTTTATATTTTTAACTTTGTCTCAATGAAAAAGATTCTTGCCATCCTGTTCTCTGTTTTCTACTTCGGTTTTTCTTCCGGAGCGGTTTTCAGCGTTCATTATTGCATGAATGAGCTGGCTTCCATCAGTCAGAAAGTGGATGATGTCTGCAGTAAATGTGGCGTAAAAACCAAAAAGGATTGTTGTAAGACAGAAATCAAAATCGTAAAAGTGGATGATTCTCAAAAGTCAGATTTTCTTAAAATTGATTTTTTAAAACAAATCCATGACGTTCACAAAAACGATTTTTTCTTCGTAGATCATTCTTTTTCGACAACAAAATTTTCTCAGATTCAGATCAATGCGCCGCCGGAAAACCGTTCCGTTCCGATCTTTATCAGTCATTGTAATTTTAGAATTTAAAATCCGTCAGTCGTTTGATCTTTTGATCTTTACGAATGACACGGCTTGTCGCTTTACGCGATCAATTTACCAACTTTTTCTTTAAAAATTAATTCTAAAATTTAAAACAATGAAAAAATATATCATTACAGCAATATTCTCATTATTCTCAATTATTTCAATTTCAGCACAATCTAAAAAAGATGCACAGGTTACAAAACTATACCAAAATTATATTGCTATAAAATCTGCTCTGGCTTCAGACGATGCCGATCAAACATCCAAAGCAGCTACGGAATTCATTAAGACAGCTTCTACAATTGATTACAAACAGGTTTCGGAAGGAAATTTAAATATTCTCAGAAAAGATGCTACTGCAATTTCTGAAGCAAGAAACATCAGTACACAAAGAGAAACATTTATGAATCTTTCCGATAATATGATCGCTCTGGCAAAAGAATTCAAATTTTCTGAAAATCCGGTTTATGTTCAATATTGTCCGATGGCAGACGGAAGCTGGCTGAGTGATGAATCCAAGATTGTAAATCCTTACTACGGAAAATCAATGCTTTCTTGTGGAAATGTGAAATCTACAATTAAATAACAATTATATCTTATTTAAAAATAATAAGTTGTATAGCTTAAATTAAAATTTACTTTAATAGATTGATTTGGAGTGTATTCCAAAACTATGAGATCTTAGTTAAGTGAAACGCCTTTGTGAACTTAAAAATATTCTCAATAATTTCAACAAAATCTTTGCGAGCTTTCCATTAAAAATTAAGTGATTTTAGATTTTCTACTTCACATCGTTTTGCTCAAAATGAAAGTTTTTAAAATTTAATTCAGGCTATACAACTTTAAAAAACTTCGAAATATTATGAAAAAAATAATAATATTTCTGCTGTTTTTATTCTCTGTTTTCAGTTTTTCACAGACTACAAAAACCTATTTCAGTTGTCCGATGCATCCGGAAATCGTTTCTTCAAAACCGAGAGACTGCCCGAAATGCGGAATGACCTTAAGGAAAAAAGTAGTTGCTGTAAAACCGAAGACTATTTCAAAGCCGGAAGCAGAACCCATACAGAAAACAGAAATAAAATCAAAAGAAATTAATAATAAGAGTAAGGCTAAGATTGAGAAAAAGAATGATTCTAAAAAGGCAAAAAAAGCAGATAAAGCAAATATTTCTAAACCTGTTTTAAATACATCTGAGACTAAAGTATTAACACAGTCAAAGTCTCATTCTAAAACCCAATCTCAGCCTCAAAAATATATCTGTCCGATGCATCCGGAAATCATTTCAGACAAACCCGGAAAATGTCCGAAATGCGGAATGGATTTGATAGAAATTGAAAATCATTCGCAACATCAATCAGATCCGGAACCTAAACCTGATAACTCTGTTTTAAAAAGAAATTCGGAAAACGGCAGAGTAAATTTTGGAGGAAAAACGATTCGTTATGATTTATACGTCAAAGATACAATCGTAAATTTTACAGGAAAAAACCGCAGAGCAATTGCTGTCAACGGAAAATTACAGGCTCCGACTTTATATTTCACGGAAGGCGATACTGCCGAAATTTTTCTTCACAATATGCTGAAAGAAAATACAGGCTTTCACTGGCACGGCGTGATTTTACCAAATGAACACGACGGCGTTCCGTATTTAACGACAAAACCTGTAAAACCGGGAGAAACACATTTATATAAATTTAAAGTTTCCCAGAACGGAACCTACTGGTATCATTCTCATGAAAGTTTGCAGGAACAGATCGGGATGAACGGAATTTTGGTCTTTCAAAAAAGAGAAGGAGAGCCAAAAGTAAATTACACCCAGGAAATCCCTGTTTTACTCGGTGATTGGAGTGATGAAAATCCGATGCAGATTGCAAGACGTCTTCATATGGCAAATACAGATTGGTATGCCATTAAGAAAAATTCGGTGCAAAGTTATTGGGAAGCTATAAAATCCGGAAACTTCGGAACAAAAGTGCTGAATGAATGGAAAAGGATGGAAGCTATGGACGTAAGTGATGTTTTCTACGATAAATTTCTCATCAATGGGCAGCCAAGTTCTGACTATTCAAGCTTAAAAGCTGGAGATAAAATACGGTTAAGAGTGGCAAATGGAGGTTCATCCACTTATTTCTGGCTGAATTTTGGAGGCGGGAAAATAAAAGTAGTGGGAAATGACGGAAACGATGTGGTTCCGGTAGAAGTCGACCGATTGATTGTAGGAGTCTCTGAAACGTACGATATTGAAGTCACCATTCCGGAAAATAAAAGTTTTGAATTTCGGGCAACTTCGGAGGACAGAATTGGTCACGCTTCGCTCTGGCTGGGTTCAGGAGAGAAAGTAGAAGCACCCGATTTACCCAGATTAAAGCTTTTCGAAGGCATGAAAATGATGAACGGAATGATGGAAATGAGCGGAAATATGAAGCCGATGAACATGACGATGGGCAACCAGATGATGGATATGAACGAAGTGATGTATCCCGAACTTCCTGAAAATCAACGAAAAATGACGATGAAGCACATGAATGAAATGATGGGCATCAAAACCCAAGAGGAAAACGAAGAGCATTCTGGTCATTCGATGGAAATGAAGGAAGAAAAATCAATTAAAAGGCTGTCTTATAATCTGTTAAAATCTCCTGAGAAAACCATTCTTCCGACAGAAAACGTCCGCGAACTGAAATTTACTCTGGAAGGAAATATGAACCATTATCTCTGGACTTTAGATAATAAAACGGTGACGGAAACCGATAAAATTTTAGTCAAAAAAGGAGAAATTCTGAGGATTACAATGTATAACAATTCAATGATGCGCCATCCGATGCATCTTCACGGACATGATTTCAGATTAATCAACTCAAAAGGTGAATATTCTCCGCTTAAAAATGTGGTAGACATCATGCCGATGGAAACCAATACGATTGAATTTGCTGCCAATCAGGATGGCGACTGGTTTTTCCACTGCCACATTCTGTATCACATGATGGCGGGAATGGGAAGAATTTTCAGCTATGAAAATTCCAAACCGAATCCACAACTACCCGAAAGAAAACTGGCTTGGAAAAATTTTCTGAAAGATAACAGGATGATAAGCTCAATGGCAATGCTTGATCTTAACAGCAATAAAATACATGCCGAAACCATGACAATGTTCGGACCGAGATGGGCTAATTTAAATGAATTTCACTCGAACTGGGATTTTAATCATTTTGACGGAAATTTTAAAGTCGGCATATTTTTAGGAAAATTCCAGTGGGCAATTCCTTATGCGGGTTTCAGAATTCAGAAAAATCATGAAATTATGGAACGAAAAATGGCAGAAGAAATGGGAATGGATTTTCACGGCAGAAAAACGTGGTTCGGACAGCAGAAGGCTTCCAAAACTCAGGGTGCATTTACGGTCGGGATGCAGTATCTTTTACCGATGCTCGTTACAGCGGATGCAAGTGTAGACCAGAACGGAAAGGTTTTACTGGAGTTCAGCAGGGAAGATATTCCGCTTTCAAGAAGGCTTCGCGGAAATTTTACGGTCAATTCTGATGGCGAATTCAATACAGGTTTGCGCTATATTTTACAGAAATGGCTTTCTGTTTCCGGAAATTATGATAATGAAATGGGATGGGGAGCCGGAATTACCCTTATTTATTAAAGTTTTTATAAAACAATAGAATATTTAATCCTTCAAGATTTTTAAATTTTGAAGGATTTTTATTTCCGACAGACAGAATGAAATTTATCTGAAAGTCTGCTGAAACTTTATTAAACAGTCTAATTAAAATTTTTCAATTGCATTCAAACTGAAAATTTTAACGCAAAGTTGATATTTTAAGATAAATATTTTAAAGTAAACAAAGTTATTCAAATTTCATCTGTAATTAAGCGAACGTTTTATGATTTACCTTTGGAAATATCTTCGCTGAGTGAATAGCTACTGAGCTTGTTGAACCTTTGCAAACGAAGAATATTCTCAATAATCTCAAAGAGCGTTATAAAAAGATAAACATTAAGAGCAGTTAAGCAGTTAAGAGAGATTAAGAATTTGCAGGCAAATTGAAGGATACATTTAAAAATAATTAGGATGTAATAAAAAACGCTCTGTGTGCTTATTAAAGTCAAACGTCTTAGCGAACTTAAAAATTTCCGGTAAGTTTTTAAAAGAAAATCTTTGCGTACTTCGCGTTAAAAAACAAGCAGACAGATAATCAAAATGTCTGGGAAACTACATTTCCAGTCGAATTGTTTTTTCAACCAGTTTTTGATTAAAGCTTTCAGGAACCAGTCTGAACATGAAATTCCTTAAAAAAGTTCCTTTTTCCCATTGTGAAACCTGTCCGATTTTCCAGCTTGTATCAACTACATAATCTACTTTTTTTCTTCTGGTCTTCTGAAAATTTTCAAAAACTTCATTGAAATTCTGATGGTTTTCCAGCAGCTTTCCGATAATATAAGCGTCTTCAATTGACTGACAGGCTCCCTGTCCGAGATTCGGCGTTGTGGCGTGTGCTGCATCACCGATCAGACAAAGATGATTCGTGTGCCATTTCGGAATAGGAGCGAGGTCGATAATTTCGTTAAAAATGATATTTTCCTGAAATGTTTTCTCAATAATTTCAAGAATCAGAGGATGAAAACCGTGAAAATTTTCAGCTAATTGATTATCAGTCTGATGAATGTTTTTATTGATAACAGCATACCAGTATATTTTTCGGTCGGTCATTCTTACAAAACCAAAACGTTTTCCTTTTCCCCATGCTTCAATGGCTTCATGGTGGAAATTTTCAGGAAGATCAAATTCTGCCAAACCGCGCCAACACAATTGCTGTGTATTTCTGATGGTTCCGGTTCCGAAAATCTGCTTTCTGACTTTTGAATGAATTCCGTCCGCTCCGAAAACAATTTTGCTTTCAGTTTCAGTTCCGTTTTCAAAATGTAGAATGTAATTTTCTTTCTTTTCAATTTTGTTCAGCGCATGATTCAGTTGAATAGTTTCATAGCCGATATTTTCCGCCAAAATCTTTTGCAGATCGGCTCTGTGAATGGCTACATTGCATGAATTGTATTTCTTCTCCAATTCCAGAACATTGGTTTTGGAAATAAGTTTCAGCTTTTCATCTGTAATCGAAATGCCGTGAATTTTGTTTCCCGCCTGTTCAATTTTTTCTTTTAACCCCAATCTATCGAAGATCTGCATCGCGTTGATTGCCATCATAATTCCGGAACCGACAGGTTTTATTTCCGCTGCCGATTCATACAGGGTAAAATCAATGTTTTGTTGTTTCAGGATATTTCCTAATGTTAAACCGCCGATTCCGCCTCCGATGATCGATATTTCATTCATTATTTTAGATTTTTCAATTCGCTCAGCAGTTGATTCTGTTTACTGATAAAATTATCCAGACTGTCTGTTTTTAAAGGATGTGCATTCTGATATTTTTCAATTTCAGGAAGGGTTTTTCTGATTTTGAAAATTGTATACGTATCGTGAATTCTTTCACGGTTTTTTGTAATTTCTTCAATCAGATCTTTTATCTTTTTCACTTTGAGATTATAGCGTTCTGCGCTTTTTTTAATTTCTGCTTCAATTGCTTTTCGTGATATTGAATCGCTTAGAGATTTAGCCAAAGATTCCGCATTGCTGTAATAGGTTTCAGATTTGCTAATGACATCATCATATTCAAGAGTAGCCTCATCTGTTTTGCTGTCGATCATGCTTACTTTTTCATCAAGAGCCTGAAGATTTTTATCGTTTTTAAGCAATTCATCATAAATCTGATGAACCATATCATCTTCACGGGAAGAAAATCTTGTTCCTTTTGTTATGGAGCCTGAAGCGGAAGATTCCGCATTGTCTACTGCATTTTCAACCAAAGGTTTATTTTCGGATCTGTTTTCATTGCAGGAAAACAGGGCTAAAAGCAGGGTAGAAGTAAAAAATAATTTTTTCATGTTGTGTATATATTTCATATGAGTTCGGATAAGTCTTCTTAAACACAATGCTAAACAAAGAGATTAATTATTAAGAATTTAGCTTTTAAGATATACAATGGCGTAAAACTTATTAAAGTAATACTATTTTGTCTTTTTTAAATAAACGAAGTGCCTTTGTTTAGCTTACCAACTTTCAATAAGTAAAAAAATCTTTTGTTTTTCTTTGCGATAAATCATTATAGTATTATAAATCAATTATTTAAATTTATTTTTTATCCGAACTGAAGTTATTTAATTTTTTATTTCAGGAATTAAAAGATCTGCCGGACTGATCGTGAAAAACAGATCAGGATAGACAAAATCCAGAGAACGGTTTTCTTCACCTCTCAGCCGGAAAAACTCTTTTTCCTTTTCTTCATCGGCTAAAATAAATAATTCTCCGGTTGAAAAATACGGTTGGTTGTCTTTAAATCTGATAAAGGTTTTGGATGTTCTGAACGTCATTCCCAACCATCTGTTATCCGTAAAATCTTTGGAATTAGGATTAGAATTCAGAACAATTTTATGCTGAAACTTTTTGTTCGTTTCTACAGAAAATAGTACAACAGAATGATGATCCAGTATAATTTCAGATTCTTCTTCCGTGATTTTGTCTTTTATAACAAGCTTCCTGAGCTGATTTTCTTTTAACTGGTCTGGATTTTCATAGCATGAAAACAAAGCAATAAATGAATGATCTTCCAGATCCAAAGCCTGATCGGAATGAAAACCCATTTTCGAGTACGAAGAATCATACACTTCAATCAATGCATTGTTGAAATGCTGTTCAGGCACATCTGTTATTTCGGCTGAAATTGTTTGGTTAATTTGTTCAACAACGGAATGATGAACCCTAGAAAAGAGATTCGCCGGAATCTGATATCTTGTTGTTGTTCTTACAACAGCAAAAGTTCCGTTTTCTTCTTTCACGAGATGATTTCCGAGCCTGCCTTTTCCTGTTGCTTCAAAATCCGCAGAATTCAAGAGATTTTCAAATGTATTTTGCTTTTCAGGAAGCCTTATTTTATAAAATCCGAAGCTGCTCATTACAGTATTGGTTTTTCATAATCGCCCAGATTCATGCTGAAATGGGTTGTTTTATAGTTTACCTTATTCTCCGTCATGTTCTCTTCGTAATAAGAATTGCGAAGTTCCGCCTGCATTTCAGGAGTCATGCTTTCCAATTTAACATAACTACCGCTTTCTCTGATGTAGGTCTGATTGTCTCTGTACATCGCCTCAAGATTCGAACAACGAACCACATATCCCATTCTTATCGGAATCTGATCGACTCCCAAAACAGAAGGGCGGATTTCATGTGTATACAATCTGTTGGTAGACAGCGGAATAATAAACGCAGAATCCGGGTATAAAGTAACCGTAAATTCTTTTTCCAGAGATTCATCCTCAACCGTTTTCTTAAGCCTGAAATGGAGTCTTGTTAATGCGCTCGTTTGCTTATAACACACATCAAATCGATCTGTTTCCGATGGTTTTAAATGGTCGGAATTGGAATCGTCGTAGAAAGTACAGAATGCGATCAGTCCTTCTTTCGGCATATCCTTCGTTTTATCGGAATGGGCTTTAATTTTAGCTTTCACTTCCTTTTCAGCATCGGAAGTTTTCTTTTTGTTCTCATAAATCTGTACC
This sequence comes from Chryseobacterium sp. ZHDP1, assembly GCF_018603435.1. GTDB lineage: Bacteria > Bacteroidota > Bacteroidia > Flavobacteriales > Weeksellaceae > Chryseobacterium > Chryseobacterium indicum. The sequence continues at coordinate 643,882 of NZ_CP075682.1, forward strand.
AAAGCGTGATTCAGATCGGTTTCATATTCAAAAGTTTCTTTTGCACATTCGTTAAGAAGAGCTATAATTTTTCGGTCGGTTTCTCTGAAATTATCTGTAGGTCCTGTCAGATTACTCGAACATCTCAACAAATTGAAATGCAGTGTTTGTTCTCCGTTTTCATTGGCTTCATGAGTCACTTTACTCAGATAAACGCCTTTTCTCAGAGCTTTCGCTTCTTTATTGGATTCTGTAAGCTCCTGAAAATGATGTTCAGATTTTACTTTTTCAAAAATATTCTTCTCATGAAAAATTCTTCGGAAATAGACTCCCGCATTGCTTACAATAACCGGAACTTCTCCAATTTGAATAACCTTTGATTTTTCTTCGCTGCTATTTTCAAAATTCACCGAAAATTCTTTAATGATATGCAGGAAATGATGGTCTTTCTGAATATTTTCCAAATTTCCGCAGATGTATATTTTTTGATGATCAAGTTCCGGACTAAGCTCATGAACTACGGTTCCGCAGAAATGATCGATGATGTACTGAAGTTCTGTATTGATTTCCTGACTGTTATTTAAAACAACAAGAACATTTTTCTCTTTTGATATTTTGTTTTCTTCTGAATGGTTATTCATGTTTCTCAATTGAAAAGTGAAGATAGCTAAAATTTTAAATGTTTTAAAATCTTAAAGCCCTTAAGGAATAAATACATTGATTTTCACTCAGTTTTTTTAAGCTAAGGAGGCTTAAAAATAAAATATTCTTGTTGGAAAACGCAAAGACGTAAGTTTTTTATTAATCTCAAATCTTTAAAGCGCAAGAAAATTAAAGATTTTCATAAAGATTGTTGCTGAATTTTATCGCAGATAAAATCCAAATTTTAGAATTAAAAAAGACCATCACAATGACGGTCTTTATCTGTTTTTTGAATTTCAGATTCAAATTGTACTATTCGTATTTGGAAAAATCAACCGCAAAGATGCATCGGTTCACCTGACTTCCGTTTTGTGCTCCTGCATTCGGTTCGTATTCGGTTAAACTCCACAAATAATTATATTGAGATTCATAGTAAAGAGATTCCGCTCCGTAAGGCCATCTGAAACGTACCGTATCGTCTGCACCATCCGTATAACGCGCTAATCTCGCGTTTGATCCGTAAGAATTGCTTGGAGATCCGGTACAGGAAAGCCATGTTCTGTTGCCCTTTCTGGAAACACCCTGAATTCCGTGCGCATGATTGTCTGTGAAAAGACTGTTTTTCGGAGTCACGGTTACAATTCCTGTATTCTGAAGTCTACCGTTCGTATCAACCGGAAAACCAAATACTTTTGGGACAATGGAAGCATCCGCGCTGCCTGAATAATATTGTCCTGTCCAGAACTGCGTTCCTTCATCATTTACCTGAATCGTAGAGAAAGGATTTGCGTTATTGATCTTCTGATATCCTGTCTGCGGCAATATGTACCTGTAATTGAAAGCGAACAGGTTTCCGTTAGAATCTTTACCACATTTATCATTGGTTGTGTCGCCTGTACTTACTTCAATAATTTTATTCAGATCGAAAACACGGACGCCTAAATTTGTACTGCTGAGATAAATTTTACCTTTAAAATAGGCAATTCCGCCTGCATGAACATTCAGCGGAGCATAAGAACCATACTGCGAATAGCCTGTTGTACCTGCCGGAATATCGGGCTGAACCAAAAGAATATGACGGTAAGTAAGATATGTACTGGAACTCGGACTGATGTCAATCAGGGTAATTCGGGAACCTTTAAATTCTGCTTCATCTTTCGCATACCAACTCACCAAAAGATAACGGACCCCATCTTTGGTAAATCCTGAAATTCCCTGCGGTCTCCAAAGAGAAGTTGTTTCATCATCGGTGTTCCATCGGATTCCTCTCACTCTGTTTTCTTCAGGAATATTGAATCCGTAGACTTCGGTATAAGCATTTCCGCCGATTGCCTGACGGTTTTTATCAATCTGTGAAGGATTTAAAAAGCTAAAACCGGAATTGATGTATGTGCTTGTATCGGTGTAAGCATTTACGCTTACGTCTGCGGCAGCTTTGCCGAGATCGGCTTTTGAAGATAAATTTTCTTCTTTTAAAGTGGAAGCGATTTCATTATCTGTACATCCTATGCTCGTTATGGTAAGCAAAAGCATCCATCCGAAAAGTTTTCTTTGAATCATGATTAATTTAATTTGTTTGGGATTTTAAATTGCATGCGAAACTATCGGATTCTTTTTCTAATTGGATTTCAAGCGGATTAATTATGTATTAAATTTATGTTTTATGAGTGGTCAATTATCATGCATATTTTGACCTTTAATATATTTTTCTAAATCAAAATCTTTTTTTTTGAGGTTAAGATTTACTTTAATGCTTCTATTAGAATTCCTTATTTCTAGTCTTTCTTTTACTTTTTGTTTTGCATAGTAAGAATATTTATAGAAAACCTCTGGAAAATCCTCATAACTTTTAGTAAGCTGAATGATGGGTTTATTGATTGTCAGAATGAAAATTTCGTCATCCAGAAAAACAATATCTGCTTTTCTGTAGCTTATTTTTGCACCTAATTTTGAATAGCCTTCTATCTCGGCTTCCACATTTCGAACTAAAGTATAATTCTCTGTCTCTGATGAAATCATAAAACCGTTTCTGTTTATTTTTATTTAAGAAGTAAACGAATATATTCCCGAAAATAAAAATCAGGATAATTCCTCCGATAAAAAGTTGTGATTCATTCATTTCAGCAAAAATAAAAAAGCGGAACCTGAAAATCAAGCTCCGCGTAATATTGTTTCGTTAAAAATTACTTCCCTAAATAAGATTTTAAGATCTTACTTCTGGTGTTGTGCTTCAATCTCTTGATCGCTTTTTCTTTGATCTGACGAACTCTCTCTCTTGTAAGGTCGAAAGTTTCCCCGATTTCTTCTAAAGTCATCGGATGTTTTCCGTTCAGTCCGAAGTATAATCTTACCAAATCAGCCTCTCTCGGAGTTAAAGTATTCAATGCTCTTTCGATCTCGATTTGCAGAGATTCAAGCATTAAGTCTTTATCCGGACTTGGAGATTCTCCTGAACGCAATACGTCATAGAGATTAGAATCTTCACCTTCTACTAAAGGAGCATCCATCGACAGGTGTCTTCCGGAGTTTTTCATCGATTCTTTGATATCTTCCTCGCTCATGTCAAGAACTTCCGCCAATTCTTCCGGAGAAGGTGGTCTTTCGTTTTCCTGCTCAAGGTGAGCGTAAGCTTTGTTGATTTTATTGATGGAACCGATCTTATTTAACGGCAATCTTACAATTCTCGACTGTTCTGCCAAAGCCTGTAAGATCGACTGACGAATCCACCAAACCGCGTAAGAGATGAATTTGAAACCTCTAGTTTCATCATACCTTTTTGCCGCCTTCATGAGTCCTAAGTTACCTTCATTAATCAAATCGGGTAAAGAAAGACCTTGATTTTGGTACTGTTTAGAAACGGATACCACGAAACGAAGGTTGGCTTTAATTAATTTTTCCAGTGCTGCTCTGTCGCCCGCACGGATTCTCTGTGCCAAATCTACCTCTTCGTCCGCAGTAATTAGTTCTACTTTACCAATTTCCTGCAAATACTTGTCTAATGAAGCAGTTTCCCTGTTGGTTACCTGCTTAGTGATTTTTAATTGTCTCATCTATTTTATCCTCAAAAAAGAGTTTCTACTATAATATACGTATGAAGGAACAAAAAGGTTACACGGGTTACAAAATATTTTCATTTAATTAAACTTCATTTGAAAAAATAGTTGTAAATTATAGCTCTCACTTCACAGAACAGCGATTTTAGGGCTTTTTAGATGTTCAATAAATTTTTAAAACTTTTTACATAAAGGCTTTTCGCGTTCGAAATATATGCTCAAGTCTTACCTGAAAACAAATCTTTCATTAAACTTTTTTAGATGGTTTCAGCATGACAAATATTGTGAATATTGTTATTTAAAATAAAAAAAGCGAAACCGAAGTTCCGCTCTATTATTTAAAGGTGAAAAAAATTGACTTTTAAAATTCACCATTGACAATTTCACTTTAAAAAAGGTCATTCAGCAGTTTCGCCAGTCTCAATCCTCCGTATAAAAGCTGTCTTTCCATTGTATCATTAAATTTGTACTGATAATCGTAAGACAGTTTAGAATCGTTTGGGGTCTGTGCATAGATTCTGTTGGCTATTTTGTGGGAATCGTACAGCCAGTCTTCTAAAGTTCCGGTCTGGATCTGCTTTACTTCATCATCAGATTTGATGTCTAATAATTTTGCATATTCTGTGTAGCTGTATTTCTGAGAATCTACCAGTTTTCCGTCCCAGACAGAGTGCAAATTGGATTTATCTCCGAAATATGTCACATTAATTTTGTTTCCTCCCAAATCTTCCGCTCTTCCTACGTGTAAAGGCTGCGAAAGATCTCCCATCATATGGATCAGGAAAATTAAAGCGATTTTTCTGTCTTTTTCAGACGTTTTTTCGTCTTTGATCTGGCTGGATAATGTTTTGATCTGTGTGTATAAACTTGATCCCGCCTGCGCTTTCAGTTTTTCTTCAAATACTTTAAAATCCGTCTGCGGATCGATGTTTACATAATGCCATGCTGAAGTTTCTTTCCAGACTCCTGTAGTATCAGACTTAATGAAATCCGGCCAGTTTGCCCAGTACGCAAGACGTTCTCTCCCCATCATTTTTCTGATCTCTCTTTTTGCCTTTCCGGAAAGGTGATTTTCTGCGATCTCTGCAATAATTCTGTGTCCCGTTAATCCCCACGCATAAGAATAAAGCGAAGATGCGATGAATGCTAAAACCAGCATTTTAGAATAAATACTTTTCATTGTAAAATAACATTTTCAGGGAGCAAAGATACGGTTAATTTAAGGTTCAGGTTAAGCTTGAGGATAAGGATTTTAAAAATTAACGTAATCTTAAACACAACCCAATATTATTTCGGATTTTTAAAGTGAATTTTTTGTTGCAATTTTTCATAAATTTTACATTTCAGGTTTATATTATTCTTTTAAATGCTAATAATTTAGTATTTTTAATATGAATTTATTGAAAGAATATTTTTTCAATAATTCGAGATATACTATTTTTACAAGCCAAATCACAGGAAAAACCATGTATGAGAATAATATTGTAGATATGCAATACAATAAGCTGCAGACCGACTTCAAAGCGGAAGCTGTAGCCGTTAATCTTTTAAAATACCACAGAGCGGTAAGCAATATTTTTATCGACAGGATCGGGATTAATGACCGTGCTTATTTAAAGGATATTAAAAGTATTTCGAGCGATTATCTGGGTTTTGACGAAGAAGTTTTTACCATAGAAACGTATAGAGAAGGAATTTACGATTATCTTCCCGAAGGACTTTTCCATCCGCCTTCTTTGGGAGCTTCCCGAAAAAATGTAGACACCGTTGTCCGCGAAATCCGCAAACAGAAAAAAGTGGAAGAGGATGCCCGAAAATTTTTCAAGCCTTTTGAGCTGGAAATATTTTTTACCGAGATCAGTGCTTTACTCAAAGAGTTTGATTTTGAAATATCAAGTGATACAGATTCTTTACTGGAAACTGTAAGTGAACTCTGGCCTCTGATTAATAAATTAGATAAAAAAAACGCCTGTATTTTTATTTATATTCTTCCGTTTTTTCATCAGATCAGAGGAAATAAATCATGGTTTGAGCGATGTATGACCGCATTTTTACAAATTCCTGTAAAAGTAACTTTTGCCCCGAATGTTATTGACGGAGTGGAAGAGGAGGACGATTCTATGCTGCTTGGAAATTCCAGATTGGGAGTTACCTATATTCCGAGCGGAAAACATATGGACGGACAAAGAAACTGGGTAATAAACATCGGACCGATTCCTTACAACGAAATGAAAAAATATATAGACGGAAGTCCGTTCCGGAAAGTTTTGCAGGCGATGTACGATTATTTTCTGCCTGTAAGTGTGGATGTGGAAGAAAATTTCATCACAGAAAAACAGGATTATTCTTTTGCACTGGAAGATGATGATAGAAATGCAAACCGGCTCGGTTACTCTACCTTTCTGTGAATTTTTTTAACTATATTTACAATCACCAAGAAAAATATTAATTCGAAAAAAGACAAATGGAAATTTCTTCAGTAAAAGGAATCTTTTTAAGGTATATTCTTATGCCTTTATTTGCGGTTATCATGATGGTCATTTTAGGAATCATCAGAAAAGACAAACCCGCAATTAAGATCAAAACCATTATCATCTATGTTCTGCTGTGCAGTTTATGCCTTGCGATTCCGGGAATTTTCGGGTTTGCAGGAAATTTATTCAATCCTTACTGGTATTTAATTGCCCAGATCATTTACCTTATTTTAGGAATTATTCATGTTAATTTATCAGATCGGTATTTCAAAAAACATTTCAGTTCTACCACAAAAAGTATTTTGTTTGAATCGATTCTTTCTTTAACGTGCATCGGATTCGGAGGGTATCTTTTTTACCTGATTTTCGGCTGGATGAGTCGTGGAACCGGTTATCCGATTATGGCAGCAACGAGTATTTTCATATTTATTGTTCCTCTCGTTTTTCATTACTGTTATGTCCTGTTAATCAGCATTCCGGTGGATATTTATAAAACCTGGAGGTATTCTCCGGAACAGAAACTTCCGGATTTTGAAGGAGCGGATTTCGACAGATTAATGGTTTTGAATGTAGAATTAAGCAAAAACCTTGAGGATTCCAACAGATTCAGAATCAAAGCTAAGACTTTACCTACGGGAATTACTTTCGGAGACTGGTTTTACAGAGTTGTGGACGATTATAACCACAAAAACCCCAATTCTGTTATTCATCTTACGGATGAAACCCGAGAATCGTATTACTGGATCTTTTATACCAAAAAATCGTTCTTCAGCTTCAGAAAATACATCGATTTTGATCAGGACATTTCAGAAAACAAAATTTCTGAAAACGACGTCGTGATCTGCAAAAGAGTGATCCAGCATGAAGAGGAAGGCGTAAGAAAACCACAGCAAAACACCATCTAAAATATTGAATATGATACAGCCTATAAAGCATTTTGCCATTAATTGGGTTGACGGGATGAAAGTTTCCCAGAGACATCTTAATGATCAGGATAATTTTTTAATCGATACCATTCGAGATTCCAATTCTTTGGGAATAACGACCTATAATTACGGACTTTTACCGATCTCAAATAATTTTACCGACCGAACTATTTTTGATGTTCATAATACGGCTACCAATGATGTTCAGCTCGTTATCAAACATTGCAGCGCGGTTACGATGGCGGGTTACAGAATTGAACTGAACGACAGGAGAGTAAGCGTGAAATCTCTGGCAAAATCCATGCATGAGGAACAGGCAGACGGAGAATATTATATCCTGATTTCGGTAAATCCTTTTGATAAAGTTCCTTTCGGAGATATCGATCCGGAGGAAATTCCGCCCCGTCATCCGAATACACAATCGAATCACCATATCGAATTGCTTCCCGTAACATCTCTGAACAGCAGTTATTCGGGAGGAAATTATCTGATCATCGGAAAAGTAGATTTAAAAGGAAATATTGCGCAGGTAGATTCCAATTTTATTCCGCCATGCACATCGATTCAGAGTCATCCTGCGTTGCTTGGCTATTACAACAATTTTGCAAAATCCATTGGGAATTTACAGCAGTATGCTTTTAAAATTATTCAGAAAGCTTCTCATAAAAACCAGAATACGGCATTGGCACAAAATGTAAAATTCCTGTGCAATACCATGATCGATACTTTCGGAGATATGTATTTTCAGTTCAGAAATATTACGCCTTATCAGCCGCCTGTATTTTTAATTGAATCTTTTGCAAAACTTGCACTCCGACTGTATAATGCGACTCAGGTTCTGGTTCCTGCAGAATTGGAAGAAATGCTGAATTACAGTCTGGAATGGAGTGAAATTGCTCCTCATATCTTGCTTAATCAGCTATCAATAGTTGCCGAAACCAATTACGATCATCATAATTGCGGAGAACCGTTCCTTTATATTCAGCAGATGCTGCGAAGTCTTGAAACGATCTTTGCCAAACTGAGTGAACTGGATTATATTGGTCAGAGAAAAGAAAATATTATTGTTAACGAGCAGGAAGTGTCCAATAATAATAACCCGAAAAGAGGATGGAGCGTTTTGGATTAGTGCCAAAACATATTTAAAAAATACAAATCCCGACACGATAAATTCGGGATTTTTTGTGTAAAATTGTTAGACGTTAAATTTCTTTGGAAATCAGATTATTGAAAATGATTATTCTTTCGTCAGAATTAAAAAGTAATAAAAAATGAATGCAGCTAAAATAAGAGAAGATATAAGAGGTCTTTCGGACGGAAAAATTTTCATGAATAACGCAGGATCTTCATTAATGCCTTCAATCGTAGTGGATTCAATGATTGATTATTTAAAGCAGGAAGAACAATTCGGAGGATATGAGGTTGCGAACAGAAATGCTGAATTATTAGAAGGATTTTATGAGGAGACTGCAAAACTGATTAACTGTAAACCTTCCAATATTGCGTTTGCAACGAGCGCAACAGAAGCATTTGCAAAGGCATTATCAAGCATTGTTTTTAAAGAAAATGATATCATTATCACAACGGTTGATGATTATATTTCCAATCAGATCACCTTTATTTCGCTTCAGAAAAAATTAAATATCAAAATCATCAGAACAAGAAATCTTTCCGACAATGAGATTGATCTTGAAGATCTTGAAAATCTGATCAGAAAATACAGCCCGAAATTAGTTGCCGTTACGCATATTCCCACCAATTCGGGACTGATTCAGAATGTTGAAGGAGTCGGCAAAATCTGTAAAAGATATAATATTTTGTATTTGGTTGATGCATGTCAATCAGTTGGTCAAATGATTGTTGATGTAAACAAAATAGGTTGCGATTTTCTGACGGCGACAGGAAGGAAATTTTTGCGCGGACCGAGAGGAACCGGGTTTTTATATGTTTCGGATAAAATTCTGGAACAGGATTATGCACCTTTGCTATTGGATATGAGAGGAGCGAACTGGACGGAATATAATGATTATGAATTGTTTAAAACAGCCAAAAGATTTGAACACTGGGAAATTTCCTATGCTTCCTTATTAGGAGTTAAACACGCCATACAATATGCCAACAATATCGGATTGGATAACATTGAGCAATACAATAAGATTTTATCTGAAAAATTACGGAACAGACTCAAAGACATCGGTTTTAAAGTTTGGGATTGGGGAAATCATCTGAGCAGCATTGTTACATTTTCCGGTCCGGATGGCGATCTGGAAAATATTCAGAAGGTTTTGAAAGAAAATAATGTCTTCTTTTCTGTAACATATAAGAATTCAGCGTTAATTGATTTTACAAATAAAAAAATCAACGGAATTGTGAGATTATCGCCTCATTATTTCAATACTTTGGAAGAGATTGAAGAGGTTTCTGAAATTCTGAAGAATAGTTTAAAATAATAACCTCAGTTCGGAATAAGAAAATAAATTTAAATAATTGATTTATAATATTATATTAATTTATCGCAAAGGAAAACAAAAGATTTTTTTACTTATTGAAAGTTTGTAAGGTAAACAAAGGCACTTCGTTTATTTAAAAAAAACAAAAATGAAATGGTATTACTTTGATAAGTTTTACGCCTTTGTATATCTTAAAAGCTGAATTCCTGATAATTGAATCTCTTTGTTTAACCTTGCGTTTAAGAAGACTTATCCTGAACTCAGGTAAAATAATATTTATCTTTTTCGACAAGCTTAGAGAAACACTTAAAATCATCAAAATGAACTTTTCAAAGCATTTATTTATTGGTGAAAAAATTACTTCTTCACCAATATTTTTTCAGTTGCTTTTTTGCTTAAAACTTCCTGTTTTCCTTCGATTTCGATGGTTACGGATCTATCAAAACTTTCAATTTTAATAATTTTGATTTTTTTATTCAGGAGTAAATTTCTTTCCGTGAGATAATTTAAAAAAGCATCATCCGAAAGTGTAACCGAAGCAAAAATGACTGTCTCACCAACTTCGCAGTTGCTTAGCTTTTGCAAATCCTGCGCAATAATATTTCCGTCTTTATCGGGAATGGGTTCTCCGTGAGGATCGAATTTCGGGTAATCCAGAATTTCATCCATTTTGTCAAAGAAAACAGCAGAGTGGACGTGTTCGAGCTGTTCCGCGATCTCATGAACATTTTCCCAGCCAAAATTCATCTTTTTCACCAGAAACATTTCTGTAAGACGGTGTTTTCTTACAACCAGAGAAGCTTCCCGACGGCCTTTATCTGTAACAATCAGCGGTTTGTAGGTTTCGTAAATTACCCAGCTTTTGTCTGCAAATTTCTTCATCATATTGTTAACGCTTGGCATTTTTACGTTTAAAAATTTGCTCAGTTCGTTAATCGTTACTTTTCCTTCATGGTCGACCAAATGAAACAACGCTTTGAGATAATTCTCTTCTGTTAATGTATTTTTCAAAATGTTAGATGATATTCTGCACAAATCTAACAAAATAATATGAATAAATTAGGCACTTTCAGCGAACTTTTTTAATTTTACTCTATGAAATTTTCATTCAAAAACGACTATTCGGAAGGTTGTCATCCCAATATTTTAAAAGCTCTTGCAGAGCATAATCTCGATCAGCAAGCCGGATACGGAGAAGACCGGTATTCTTTAGAAGCCAAAGCACTGATAAAAGAAAAAATGAACAGTTCAGATTCTGATGTTTATTTTGTTTCGGGCGGAACGCAGGCAAATCTTATCGTTATTTCCTCGGTTTTAAGACCTTATCAATGTGCTGTTTCTGCATCTACAGGACATATTCTCAACAATGAAACCGGAGCGATTGAAGCAACAGGACATAAAATTCTGAGCATTGAAAAAGCAGACGGAAAATTAACTCCTGATGACATTATTCCGGTTCTGGAAAATCATAAAAATGTTCCGCATCAGGTAATGCCGAAGCTGGTATATATATCGAATTCTACGGAATTGGGAACGATTTATACCCTAAAAGAATTGCAAGAACTTTCTACATTCTGTAAAGAAAAAGGTCTTTATCTGTTCATGGACGGTGCGAGAATGGGACATGGTTTAACCTCCGAAATCAGTAATCTTACGCTGGAAAAAGTGGCAGAACTGACTGATATTTTTTATCTGGGAGGAACCAAAAACGGAGCTTTAATCGGAGAAGCAATTGTCATCAACAATAAAGATTTACAGCAGGATTTTGCATTCAATATCAAACAGAAAGGAGCGTTGCTTGCCAAAGGAAGACTTCTGGGAATTCAGTTTTTGGAACTGATGAAAAATGATCTGTACTTTGATCTGGCAAAACACGCCAATTCGCAGGCGATGAAGATGAAAAATGCTATGAAAGAAAGGGGAGTACAGTTTTTATCTGATACATACACCAATCAGATTTTCCCGATTCTGAGTCATGATTTAATTGAAAAACTATCTGAAAAGTTTGAATTTTATGTCTGGAAGAAAATCGAGGAGCATTTTTCTGCTGTCCGACTCATCACTTCCTGGAATACAGATGATGAAGCCGTAAACAGATTTATTGCAATTATTAATAAAGAATTATAAAAAAAATGCGACCGATTTTGGTTGCATTTATATTATTGCAGACTTCTTATTCTAAAGCCTTTGTAACCGTATTGCAATCAGCGGTTTTAAGGTTTCTGCCACCTTCATATTTTATCTTTTTTTCACTGGCGTATTTTGTTCCGGTTTCAGCATCCCGTCCGCCGATTCCTTCCATTAAGCCGTCTTTGGTCTGTATAAAATAGATGTCGTTTTTATTTCCTGAAACCCCTTCAGAAGCAAATTCATACGTCAGTTTAAGCGTATCTCCAGATTTAATTCCGCTTAAAGTACCTTTATTGCTGTCTTTTTCGCTGTTTTTGGTCGCCATTTTTCCGGTGATGGTTCCAAGATTATCGTCAATGCTTACAAATATAGTATCTTTTCCGGTAACTCCCATGTAACAGAATGATTTCGCACCTAGTGTATCGATCACTTTTTCTGTTGTCGCAGCAGTATCCGCAGAAACTTTATCAGCAGCAGGAGCTTCCGGCTTTTTGTTGCAGTTAAACAATACAATGGATAATGAACTTAATAAAAGTAATTTTTTCATAACCTTATTATTTATAGTCAAATTTTTTCGATCTTACTAAAATACTAATTTCCGAGCTACTTTAATTTTAAATTTTATTGAAATAATGATTTATTGTTAATTTCTAAACAATAAAATTTTATCCTAAAAGCCTTAAGCCTTATTTAAAAAATTAATCATTTAAACCTTTTCCGTTAAGAATTTCCGGAATGTATTTTTCAATTCTGGATATTCTGGTTTTTGGTTGTTTAGCTGAGGAAAAATAGAGTAGATATGCCCGTTGTCTTCCCTGAGTTAATGTTTCAAAAGCTTTCTGAAGTTCAGGATTCTCATTTAGTTTTTGAGCAAATTCTTCAGGTATGTTGAATTCATTCGTTTTTTTCATTTCAACCTTCACTCCGGATTCTTCAATTTCCACCGCTTCGAATATATAATCGTTTAAAACATGCTCTAAATCAATGATCTGTTGCAGGTTTGTAAAGCGAATCTGTCTTGCAGCCTGTACATTTTCAGTCTGTTGAATCAAAATATTTTCAGCATCCTTCATCAAAGCACCTTTGAAAAAGAGGAGTGCACAATATTCTTTAAAACCATGAATTAAGAAAATATTTTTTCCTTCGTATGTATAGCACGGGCATCCCCATTTTAAATCTTCTGTAAGCTCAGTCTTCAAGGCAATTGTCCTTAATTTTTCAAATTCTGCTTGCCATTGTCCGGTTTTATTAAAAAAGAAATCAACTTTTGGATTCATATTATGATTGGTAGTTATACAAATTTATACAAAATCAAATTTATTCATTTTTTAGATTTCGATAATAAAAGATGTTTATGTTTATAAGATTATTTAGATCCTCAAAATCAGATAAAATGTAAAATATGCGCGAGACAGAAGCATACCTTTTTAATGCGCATAATTGCCATTGTAAATTATCTAAATAGCATAGGTAGAGCTTTGCTTCATAATGCTTTAAAACGCCTGAATATCGATGAATAAAGAATTTATCAATAGAAAATAATTTCAGAATACTCTATTTGATGAATAAATAAAAATCCTATAATTTATATTATGTTAAATTGAAGGTATTTAGGAATTTATTGAAATGATAAATCCGCTATATTTTTTTCATGATCCGATTTTTTAAAATTAGAACTTACTATAATGCTTAATCCAAAATCAGCGCTTATTATTTGTATCCAAAACTTTCTTTAAAAGTTTTAATCTCACGTTTGACAGCCGACTCTAGCAAAATATTTTTTCAAAAGAACTTATCCACAACTGCCCTAAAACTTAGGATTCTCGGACAAACTTGTGTATTTTTACGCTTTAATTTTTTATATGTCGATTTTTTCAGAAAATATCAGACTTTTACGCGCCAAATTAGGAAAAACCCAGCGCGAATTGTCTCAAAAAATACAGATCACAGCTTCCAGATACAGTTCTTATGAAAACGGAAAATCTAAACCTCCGGTTGATGTTTTAATAAAAATTTCGAGAATTTTTAACGTTAGTATTGATCTGCTGCTGTCTGTAGATTTAACAAAACATGCGCTTGAAGATATGCTGAAACTTCCTGATAACCGCATTGTTCTGCCTGTAATGGTAGATCAGAACGGCGATGAAAGCATTGAAATTGTTTCACAGAAGGCTTCTATGGGTTATTTAACGGGTTACAGCGACCCAGATTATATTGAAAGTTTACAGAGAATTTCTCTGCCGTTTCTTAAAAACGGAAAATTTCGGGCATTTCCTGCGAATGGAGATTCTATGCCTCCCTTTAAGAACGGTTCATACATCATCGGAAAATATGTGGAAGGTCTTAATGATCTGAAATCCGGTAACACTTACGTTTTCATTACTTTAAACGACGGTATTACTTACAAACGTCTGAAATCTATAAATGAAAATTCTTTAACAGTTGCTGCAGATAATACATTTTACAAACCTTACGAAATTCCTCTAAATGAAATTGTTGAAGTATGGCAATACGCAACTGGAATTTTTCCGGAAGATTTTTAATAGGGAAATTATCAATGTACTACTCTATCAGAATTTAAATGATTATCATATTACTTAATATTATGTTAAATTCCAATTCATGCTGTTTCTCCAAAAATCCGTTGAAACTTTAATTGTCATATTATCAAATTCTATTAATAAATAAAGGCAGGAAAATTCTCCTGCCCTCTTTTAATTTGTTGAAAAACAAATCGGTACAGTCTTCAGATTAATGAATAATATTTGCCTAATTTTACTTGCATGAAAAAGAAAAGCTGTTATAAACTTAATAATTAATGATTATTATATCTCTGTATAAGCTATTAATATCAATAATTATATTTTCCACCATGTGAAAGATGTTTTATTGGCAAAATTCCCTGGGTTGCCCTTTAAAGTCCATGTCGGAGATGTTGCACCACCTCCATTATATCTACCTATGTAAATCTTAAAGGTATCTCCCTGTACTACTCCGCCACCCGAAAGTGTTACTGAATAGGTTGTAGCATCAGAACCAAAGCAATAGGGATTAAGTTCTGCAAGATCCAGTAATGTTTCTGATCCAGAACGTACTCTTACCAAATATATGTAAAAAATACCTCTCCCTGTACCGGATGTAGTACCATATAATCTAAAAGAAAAAGCATATGATCCGTCTGAAGGAGCCGTTATTGTACCAAAATTAAGTACTGTAGCTCCAGAGGTAGATCCGGAAAGAGAATTCCCTGTTGTTGCATCTGAAAGCAAGTCTACTACCGCTGAACTATTAGCTGAAGAAGCAGGAACAAGCTGTTTCCAGGATGTACCATCATAGTATGTAACCCCTTTATTAAGGGTAGCACTAGTAGTTGTATTATAAACTATCATACCAATAGAAGGAGAAGATATGGTTGTAATATCGTTACTTCCTGTCAAAGCTAATCTTGGAGGAAGAAATCCCTTATTCGTAGCGTTTATCTCTAAGGCAGCATCACTATTTGGATTTGTCGTGCCAATTCCGACGTTGCCTGCTGAAGTAACTACGAAATCATTTTTCTGTTGTGTCGCAGAAGGTATTTCTGCTATTGGATTATCTTTTCCTCCGTCTATATGAAATACTCCTTGAGGATTTGCAGTATGAATACCCGTTTGAGAGTATATTGCTGTTGAGAGAGCAATAGCGATTGTTAAAATTATTTTTTTCATTGAATTAATTATCCAGTATATAAATGCCTTTTCATTATGTTTGTTTTTTTTTTATAGAATGTTAAGACTAATTTTTTGTAAGTCTTAGAAACAACTTATCCTTACCTCCAGAAATCCCAATTTCTGAGTTTACAACAATATCAGCTTCAGTAGTAAAAGATTTCAGTTTTCCTGTTGTTTTATCTACAAGAACAGTAGTAATTACCGTTCCTTCCGTATTATTAATTGCACCAAAATCATACATTTGGGTCCATGTATTTTGCAGTAAAGCTGTGTTTTTTATAGCAGATGTACCACTGTTAAATTGTCCGCCATCACCTACTCCCCAATACGAATAAGATAACATTACCTGGGTAGCTCCATAGGTCTGTTTAACCTCAAGCTTTTGGTTTGCTGTGGTTCCATTATATCTTACACAGAAATTTCCGCCGTCAAAACAGGTAACAGACGCTGTAGGAGTTGTTGTATCAATATCATACCCTGCAGAAGTTGTACTTCCCGCTATCGTAACTACTCCGCCTCCTACATTGGCAGTTGTACAAGAAACACCTGAAAAAAAAGGTATTAAGGTGGAATTTATATTAATATTGCTTTCAGTAGGTGAACTTACGGTCGGGGTTCCGGTTACGGAAAAATAAAGATATCCATTGCCGATAGCTAAGGTTCCGGGATTTAATTTAAAAGTAAGTCCATTCACTGTTGTGGTGGTTCCTCCTGTATAGTTTCCACCATTTCCATCAGAATAAGGAACAGCAAGAGTACCTGCGTAAGACACACCTGAAGTATAGGTAGAAGGAGTAAGAAAAGCAGATCCGCAGTTAATTTGTGATAATGATGGAGCTATAAGAGTAGAACTTGGAATACTTCTCCATTCTGAGCCGTTCCAAAATACATATCCAATGTAAGAAAGCCCTGCCGTTCCTGTATTGTATACTATAAGTCCATTAGCCGGAGCTGCAATCGTAACCACATCTGTGGAACTTGTCAATGCGACTCTGGGTAATAAGACGCCTTTATCTGTTGCAGTAATATCCAAAACAGATGAAGCTGCTGGCTGAACAGTTCCTATCCCAACTTTTCCGGAAGAAGTTACTATAAAATCATTTTTTTGCTGTGTAACAGAAGGTATTCCAATATTAGAATTATCCTTAGCTCCGTCTACATGAAACGCTCCCTGAGGGTTTGCAGTATTTACTCCAACTTGAGTAAATGCTTTTAAAAAGGCAAATAAGCCAATTATAATTGAAATTTTTTTCATTTGATTAATAAAATTATATGTATATTTTTTATTTTACATTATTGCCATACTACTATGAATGATTATAATAATTGTTTAAGTGATGGAAACATTAATGTCATTTATCAGATTTACCGTTCAAACTAATCTATAAACCATATTTGACAGCTATTTAATTTTTATTGTGGACTTAGTAATTCGACGAAAATGGTAATGGATGATGTTAAGAATGGGAATACACCGCTTGCTGCCATGTCTGCATTTCCTACAACAGTAATTCTATATACCTGCTTACTTTCAAATAAACTTATCGTTGTTTGTGCAGAATCTCTATTAAAAACATTAAAATTAGCAGGGAAATTAGTCCAAGAATTTGCAGTGATATCATTTTGGGCGTAATAAGAAAAAAATGCTCCTCCGGTTCCGCCTTTCCAATACCAGATCGATGTTCTCTGGTTCATCGCATTCACTCTGTATTGTAAATTACCATTTGGCGAATCATATCTCACAGATAAATTTCCTATGGTTGTAATAGAATTGGTAGGTGTATTTGAATCAATTGGGGTTGTAACATTTCTTACATATTGAAGGTTTGAGACAGAAGAATTCTGCCCAATTGTAGCATTACATGACTGCCCTAGAAAAGTTAAGGGAATACTTACTGTATTAGGAGAACTAAAGTTAGGTGTACCACTTACTGAGTAAGTAATACTGCCGTTTCCATTGTTTAAATTTCCTGGGTTTAAAGTAAAAGTTAATCCGTTTTGAGTATATGGAACTGTAGAATTATATCTGCCTCCGTTTCCTCCTGTATACGGAACAGTTAACGTTCCGCTGTACGCCGTTCCGGAAATAAATACGGAGGGAAAAACACTTGCTCCTGAGCAAGTTAAAGAAGTAATTGTAGGATTTACAACAGATTTATCATCAAAAGATTTCCATTCGGAACCATTCCAATATACATATCCTGCATAGGAAAGTCCTGCAGTTCCGGTATTGTACACCATGAGTCCATTAGCAGGAGATGTTATTGTTGTTATATCTGTAGAACTTGTTAGAGCAATTCTCGGCATCAGTACACCTTTATCCACAGAGTTAATATCTAAAACAGAAGATGTTGAAGGTTGGGTTATTCCTATCCCTACTCTTCCGGTTGAAGTTACAACAAAATCATTTCTTTGTTGTATTGCAGAAGGTGTACCTGTATTAGGGTTATCTTTCCCCCCATCAACATGAAATATCGCCTGCGGATTCGTATTGTTGATACCTATTTGAGAATATGTCAGAGCTGATATACTTAAGGTAATTGGTAAAATTATTTTTTTCATTACAAATTTTTTAATATTTATGTTTTTAGAATCTTTAGTATTAATGAGATTATCATTTTTACAAATTATATCTGAAACTTTTTTTTCCATTTTGCAATCGTATTTCTGCTCATTTTAAAATGATTCGCAAGTTGAGTATTGTTCATTTTATTTTTTTTTTGATAGTCAAGTATTTTGAGGATATCAGATTTATCATAGAATTTGTGTTTTTGATTTGTTTGATAATAATCCTCAGTCCCAAATATTCTTTTATTAATTTCTATAATATCCATAGAGGTAAGAGGCTCTTTCAATAGTATTTTTTCACAGCTATGCATTTTTTCCGGATATCTTAGAGTCAGAATATCCATATAAATACTTTTATAATTTGGTCTGCTCATTATGATTTTGAGATTTTTCCGTATATTTTTCTATCCATTTGTATAATGTTGTTTTAGGAATATTATAATCTTCAATTACCTGTTTTTTTGTTTTTTCCCCCGTCTGTATAATTTCAAGTATAAAATAGATAATCTCCTTTGTATATATATTTTTACGGAATTGAGGCAATTTTGAGTGTATTTGTTTTTTTTTCTTATAATCCCTTTTCTCCGGTGGAGAAAAAAGGATTAAATGCTGTGTATAAATCCTGAAAAAATCATAATCCAGAAGTTTACTCCATTTCATCAAAAGATCTGTATCAATACTTTTGCAATCATACATTTTTACAATATCATATTCAGAACATTTCATAAAATTACAGATGCGCTCAGTCTCAATATTCTTTTCTTTCACACGAAACTTAATAAGATTTCCGATATGGATTGTTTTAAAGTTTATTTGCATTTTAGTTAAAATTTGATCTGGCAAAATTGAATTACGAATCCCTACTTTGTCGTTTATCGTTCGTTATAAGATATTCTACATTCATATTTCTGTCTGCAAAATTTGTAAATGTTTTCAGGCTAAAAAAGAAAAGTATGCAACATTTTCTATAAAAAATGACATAAATGTAATGTGTCCCTAAGTAAATAAATCTGAAATTAAAACCTTATTAATATATTGTATAACAATTATTTATATAAATTAAACATCTACAGTCAGCGATTTTTCTAGGAAATTTTAATTTTAGAAATAATAAACACAATTTAAAAGCATTATTTAAAACAAAATCAAAGTATATCTTTGCTTTAATTTTTTAATGACAGATAAAAAAAATATGACAATGGTGAAAAAAATCTTTACTTTAATATTTTTGTTAGGCTTTGTAAGCTGTATATATTCGCAGATCACAGAACAAGAGATTTTTAAAAAGATTCAAAAATCTTCTGAATACAATAAAACTGAGAATAGAGATAAAGCTCTGAAACTTCTGATAGAAGCCAAAAGTGATTCTAAAAAAATAAATTACAAATCAGGATTGCTCAATTGTAATGAAGGTTTAATGACCATGTATGTTTTTGCACATGACTATAAAAAAGTTATAGAAATAGCTAAAGAAAGTGAGAAAATCTTAATTTCAACGCCAGATGTAGAAAGACTTGCTCATGTTTATATGAATAGGGGCATTGCTTATTTAGGATTGGGTTTTATGAACGAAGCGTTAGAGGATTTTAAAAGTTCTATTAAATATAATAATGAGTCAAAAAATAATGATATTAAGCATGACCAGTTATCAAATGTTTATCAAAATATGGCTTCATATTACGAAATAAAACAAAAGCCAGACTCTATTATTTATTTCCTAAAAAGAAGCATTGAAGAATCTAAGCAGGTTAATGACAGCTCAAAATTATATGGTTCTTCAAAATATGATAATATAATTTTTACAAATCTTAATATTGCAAGTTATTACACTGGAGTAAGTAAACCTCAAAGATTAGACCTTGCAGAGAGATACTTTAATGAGGTTTTAAAATATAAGGATACAGATAATTTTAAGGCGAATAGTGTTATTTTTTACAATAACTTTGCTCGTTTTTACAATGAAAAAAAAGACTATAATAAAGCTGTAGAATATGCCACAATTGCACTTTCAAAAATTATGAAAGCACAAAGTGCCAGCCAGAAACAAATTACTTATGAAACCCTCTATAAAGCTTATGACAAGCTCGGAAATAAGGAGATGAAAATTAAATATTTGGAGCTTTACACTCAGCTTTCAGACAGTTTAAGATCATTGGAAAAATCCAGTATAAATTATTCTAATAGTCAGATTATCGAAGAAAAAAAGAAAAATTTTAAAGAAGATCAGAAAAAAACTTGGTTGATGATAGCAGTGATCATAATGATCCTTATCATTGTTTTCGGGATAATATGGTTGAAACATATTAAAAAGACAAAGGCAAGATATGAAACCATTATAGAGAATTTCAAAAAAAATGAAGATATTCCTGTTTTAGCAGAAAGTGCTGATAATGAAGAAGAACAAACAGAGGAAAAAACAATTGATGCGGATAAAAACAATAATGTAGAAATACCTGAGGCTTCCATACAGTCTATTTTGACATGTCTTGATGCGTTTGAAAAGACAAATGAATTTACTAATGCAAATGTAAGTTTATCCTATCTTGCCAATTATGCCAATACCAATACAAAATATCTGAATGAAGTTCTTAAAAATTACAAAGGAAAATCATTCAGCAGGTACATTAACGGTTTAAGAATCAACTACATCATGAAGGTTCTTTATAACGAACCGAAATACAGAGAATACAAAATTACTTATTTGGCAGAGCTATGCGGTTTTTCTTCCAGACAGGTATTTACTACGGTTTTCAAAAAAGAAACAGGCATTACAACTTCTTATTACATAAACCAATTGAAAAATGAATCTTTTATACCTGATGAAATTTAATATTAGTAAAGTTTTTAAGATAAATATTTATAATGCTGTCTAGTAAAGACAGCATTTTTGTTTCAGTTTATTTCATAAAAACACCACCCTTTTACAAGAGTGGCATGTACCTAATTTTAAAGCAGAATTAAATATAGAGATGAATAAATAAAACTTTTGGTTAATTATTTTATTCCCTAAATTCTATAAAATGATAAAACCTGTATTTTATACATCACTAATGTATGAATAATTTTAATAATACAAAAGAATTTAATGGAAAATTTTCTTAAATTTCTTTGATGTCTTAATTTTATAATCAATAATGAATGTCTTTTACTTTTATGGAATTTATATCTTTTTGATAATCATTAATTTACCATAATAAACAACTCTTCTATTACCTCTATTCTACCCAATAAAAAAGAAGCAAGATTTGTCCAAAACAATCAAAAAAAAGATGATTTTATTCAATATATGGTGATTTTTAATCCTCAGAATTCCCCAAAAAAAGCCGTCAGTTATCAATTCTAATTCTTTTTTCAACATTTTTATACTAAAAAAAAACTTCCCGGTTTGGGAAGTTTATGCTTTTAAACAGATTCAATTAATTTTTGTAATTGCTCATTCCTTTAAATTCATGATAAGAATCTTTAATATGCTTGAGCTGTTCCGAAACGATTTCTCTGCTTTTTTCACTCAGTTTTCCGGTGTCGATTGCATTTTGGTAAGCGTCAATTGCTGCTTTTTCGCCAAAAATTACATTTTCTATGGTGGATTCTTCCGTATTTCCAATGGTAAAGGAATTTTTAATATCAATCCATGTTCTGTGTAGCGTTCCGGCGATAGAGGGAGAATCGTTCGCTTCTCCTCCATGTTCTGTGATGAGATCAATAAGTTCATTTTTCATGACTTTAGAAAGAGAATTCATTCTGGCATATTCTGATTTTACGTCCGGATAACTTTCCCATATTTTACCTTCCACTTTAGCAAAACCTTTTATTCTGTCGTTGGTAATGTGCACAAGATCATTCAAAAGATCGATTTCTTCCTGATTTTTCATAATATTATTTTTTGGTGTGGTAAAAACTGTACAAGAATTATACCTTACAGATTCTGCAATAATTCAGTTTTAATTAAAATACGACACCATAAAACAAAATTATATTGTTGTATTTTTGTTATACAACTTAAACGATTAAATCATTAAACTTCAATGAACACCCAAGATCACAACATTAAAGCGGTATTTTTCGACATAGACGGAACTTTATTAAGCTTTAAAACAGGAAAAGTACCCTCTTCAACTCAAAATGCAATTCAGAAACTCAGAGAAAAAGGAATAAAAGTAATTATAGCAACGGGAAGATCAATCAATTCTCTGCATCATATCGATCATCTGAAGTTTGACGGCTTTATCACTTTTAACGGAGCATACTGTATCACAACATCCAACAAGCTGATTTCCAGATACACAATAGATCCTTCCGACATCAAAAGTCTGATTAATTATGCTAAAAATATTCCGTTGAGCTATTCTTTAATGTATGAAGATAAGGTTGAAATAAATGATGCAACGCCTGAAGTAGTGGGAATGTATTCTCATATTAATATTCCTGTTCCGCCCATTCATGATAAAGAAAATATTGATGTTGAGAATGTGCTTCAGGCTAATATTTTTCTGAAACCGGAGGCTGAAGCCACATTCATGAAAGAAGTAATGCCAAAAAGCATATCTTCCAGATGGACTCCGCTTTTTGCCGATGTAAATCCCGGAAACATCAGTAAACAGACCGGAATTGAAAATTTCTGCAGACATTTTAATATTGATGTTTCAGAAACCATGTCTTTCGGAGACGGCGGAAATGATATTTCTATGTTAAAATTTACAAAAATCGGCATTGCAATGGGAAATGCTAATGACAGCTTAAAAGAAGTTGCAGACTACATTACGGAAGATGTTGACAATCATGGAATTGAAAAAGCTTTAATTCATTTTGGGATTCTGAATTAAATTTCATTTACACCCTTATTTTTGAAGGAAAATATTCACTTTTCATAATATGTGGTATATATTTTTAAGCTGTTTTTAATAAAAAGGCATAATATGTGTATCTACTTTATCAAATCACTTAAAATTTTTAATTATGAGAAGTATATTATGGTTAGTCGCAGTCATTTGTATTGTGGTATGGCTTTTAGGAATGTTAGGAGTCGTTCCGGGAATGAGTACAGGATATCTGGTTCACGTTTTACTGGTTATTGCCATTATCGTGGTACTGTATAATCTGATATCAGGCCGAAAGCCGCTCGATTAGATCGATGTAAAACAATGAAATAAAAGCTGGAAATTAAATATTTATAATTTCCAGCTTTTTTTATTTTTCAGATGAATATTTTTCCAGAAAAATTATTTAGAAGCAGGTTTCGCAGCAGTTGCTGTAGCTCCAAGTTTAGATTTTACAGTCGGAGTAATATCTTCTCCTCCATCCATATAAGCAACCTGACTGTTTCCCTGAGAAGGTGCAATGTCAAAAACATAAGCTAATCCTTTTTCTTTCGCAACAGTAGCAATCATAGAGCTTACCTTTTTCTGAATAGGAGCGAATAATTCGGTCTGTTTTTTAGAAATTTCCTGCGCAGCTTTTGTTCTGGAAGATTCAATATCTTTACCTAAAGTCTGCAATTCTGTCTGAGCTGCCGTTAATTCCTTAATTACAGTTTCCTTATTTGCTTCACTTATTGTCTTTTCCTTATCCTGAGCTGCTTTTAGTTTTGTCTGGTAAGAAGTAATCATTTTTTCAATTTCACCCTGTTTTGTTTTTGTGAAAGTATCTAATGATCCTTCTGCTGTTTTAGCTTCAGGAAGATTCGCAAAAATGTCATCAGAATTTACGTGCCCGATTTTTTGCTGTGCACTTACCATGTTAGACGTAAGGAAAAGTCCTGCCGCTAAAGAAAATGTTGTGATAAACTTTTTCATCTTTATTTAATTTTTATTTTCGTTTCTAAAAGTCAGCAAATATAATAAATATAACTAAATGCTTAGTTATATTAACAGTAAAAGAAGCCCGAAAAAGAAACTTCGGACTTCTTCTTGAAAGAATCTAATAAGTCTATATTATGTAAGAAATGAAAATACTGTTAAAAATTATAACGGATTCCCAGCTGTGCCTGAAATCTCGACGCAAACTGATCGATGGTGTAAGGCAGCCCGGGTGTTCTGAAGTTATACGTTGGATCTCCTGCAGAAGGCTGTCCGGAGGCAATATTTCCAACCTTCGTTAAACCTACACTTGCAGTTGAGTTGAATGTATTTGGTACGAAATAAACTTTTCCCCAGTCTTTGTTTAACAAATTCGTTAAATTGATGATACTTAATGAGATCTGAAGCGTATTTTTAGATTTTTCGCTTAATCTTATTTCATCCATTATTCTGAAGTCAGCCTGAATATTCCAAGGAGTGAAATCTCCGTTTCTTTCTGTGAATTTTCCTCTTCTGCTGTTTAAATATGCATTACTGCTGATGAATTTCTCGTAATCGGCAACCTGCTGAGCTGTAGTAACCAGAATATTTCCGGATCCGTCTTTAATCGGAGCGATATATTTCGTTGCTTCAGCTGCATCTTTGAAAATATAGGCTAAACCTGCTGCCTGTCCTGTATTTGCAATGGTACTGTTTACAAATCCCCAAGAGAAAGGGTTTCCGGATTGTGCATTGAAATAAACATTCGCCGATAACCTGTTCGACTCGGAAAGCGGTAAAGTATACCCTACATTTGCAACAACTCTGTTTTTAATTGCAAAATTAGAAGTTGATAATTTGGGATCATTTGGTGTTAAAGACTGATTCATTTGCCAGTTACTTTCCATAGAATTTCTGATCCCGTTTGTAATGTCTTTCGCATCACCATACGTATATGCAACGAAGAAATTTAAGCCAAAATTGTAAGATTTCTGAAGCTGGGCTGTTAAATTGTATCTGTACCCTTCTTTTGTATTGGAAAGCATATAAGCATTAGAGAAATTACTGTTGATGTTCGTTGTGTAGACCGGCATTTCGTGATTGGTATCATAGCTGAAATACGTCACGTTATCCGTTTTATTAACCTGCTGGAATTTAAGATTATATAAAACTTTTGTGTAAATTCCTTCTAATGTAAATTTATATCCTGAAACGGTATAATCAAAAGCTAATGAACTTCTCCAGACTCTTGGCATTTTGAAGTTATTATCAATTAAATCGACCTGAACTTTTGATGAATTCTGCCATTTCGGAAAATTTGAGCTTACCAGAGGATCTCCGTTTGTTGCCAATTGTGCGGCAGTTGGCGAATTATAATCATAACTTCCGAATCCAACTCCGTCATTATAATAAGCATAACCCAGCCATGCAAACGGAATTCTTCCCACAAAAATTCCTGAACCTCCTCTCATTACTAAAGATCTGTTTTGGGTAAGATCTAAATTGAATCCTAATCTTGGCGAGATGGTCGGTTTGTTCAGATAATTGTTTGTTAGCTGGCTTAGCGGTGTGTAAGTATATGTATTTCCGTAGTTTGGATCTGCAGGAGAGCTGGTTACTTTAGGACTCAGCATCGGTTTATCAGGTAAATCTGTATAATCAACTCTTACTCCCGGAGTTAATCTTAATCTTCCTAAATTAATTTCATCCTGAAGATATGCTGATAACAGGTTGACTTTATAGCTTGCATAAGGATTGTTAAATAAATCATCTCTGTTTTGACCTGTTAAAGAATATGTTCCCCTGATTCTTGCAGGAATGGAATTATAAAAATCATTTAAACTTTTATAAGAAATTCTTCCGTTTAAAGCATTCACAAAACCGTAATCGATGTTGTACAATTCATTGTGAGTACCTAATAAGAACGTATGATGCCCTGTTTTGTACGTTAAGTTATCCGTGATTTCAAAAGTTTTCTGCTTCATATTAAAAACCGTTGCTTCCCTGTCATTTCCTAATAAAATAGTTCCTCCGTTGTAAGAAATTTCAACCTGCGGGAACATAGCATTTTGAGAAGTCGGATCTCTGTAATCGTGAATTGAAGAATATCCTACAACTAAGTTGTTATTCCATTTATCATTAAAACGGCTTTTTAGCTCTAGAGTTGTGGTAGAAGACGTATTTTTCTGAATAAAATCCATGCTTGAAAAACGGAAGTTTGCACCGTCTCTTTCAAGGTTTGAAGCCTGTGAAAATACCGTATTGTTTTTAATGGATAAAGTATGTTTATCGTTAATTTTCCAGTCCAGTTTATTGAAAAGTTTTCCGCTTTCAGAAAAATTATTGTAATTATTGAAGCTTCCGGCATCAAAGCCATATTTGTTTTTAACAAAAGCTGCAATTTGCTGAGCCACATCATTATTTACCAGAGCTCCCTGATCTCCTGCGTTATAGAAAACAGGATCTGTTCTTTTTGTATATTCTATATTACTGAATAAGAAAAGTTTATCTTTCACAACCGGTAATCCTACTCTGCCTCCGTAAATAAAATCTTCGAAAGAACTTGGCATTTTAGAATTGTCTCCCACTCTGTTACTTCCTGTAATAGCTGCATTTCTTCCGTACATGTACAAAGAGCCTTCCACATTATTGCTTCCGCTTCTGGTAACCGCATTGATACTTCCGCCAAGGAAATTTCCTAATTTTACATCGTAAGGGGCGATGTAAACCTGCACATCTTGAATAGCATCCAAACTGATGGAATTCGAACGTGTACTGCTTCCCGGCATTCCCGAAGTTCCTGTCTGTCCGCCTAAAGAAGGGCTGAATCCGATCGCATCGTTGTTAATAGAACCGTCAATTGTTACGTTGTTGTAGCGGAAATTTGTTCCATTGAAGGAGTTATTGGCACTTTGGGGAATCAGTTTCGTAACATCCTGGATTCCTCTGTTGATATTTGGAAGCCCAGAGATCTGTGCCTGACTGATTCCGACACCGAATTTTGCAGTGGTCGCTCTTTTGGAAGTCAGTTTTACTTCATCAATTATCTTTTCTTTGCTTCCCACTTCTACCACCGGAAGATCATTGCTTCCTAAAGAAAGCTGTACATTGCTGTTGGAATAAACCACATTTGCACCATCCATTACCTCAATGGTATAAGGTCCTCCGGGTTGAAGATTGTCCAGACTGAACTGTCCGTTTTTGTTACTTTTTGTTTCGAAACTGCTGTTAGTCGGTACATGGATTACTTTGATGGTCATTTCGGAAGTTGTTCCTTTTAATCTTCCGAAAATTTTTGAACTGGTTTCCTGCGAAAAGGCTAAACTAAAAGAGAGTAAAGCTACAGCACAGATAAGTTTTTTCATTTTTTATACTTTCAAAATTCTACCGCAAAATTATCCCGAAGTAGACTCCTTGTTCGTTAACATACAGATAACATTACATGACAAAATGCTTAATAATTTCTTAAAAAAAAATTAAAAAGATTTATTTGGATAGATCATTTTAATTTTAATAAATCTTAATTTTTAGTTAAAACACATCTGTTTATGGATGTTTTAAGCTTTAATCTTTATTTAAGTTTTTATTAATTTTAAATTTTTATCTAAAAAAAAAGCCTCTCAGTCGAGAGGCAGCAGAAGTTTATTTTAATGAGGAACCTGAGCTTTTTCATAGATCAGTCCTTCGGATTTCAACTCTTTCCAGAAATCTGCCGGAATCTTTTCATTCAAAGCCTTTACATTGTCTTCCACCTGTTCCGGCTTGCTTGCTCCGGGAATAATAGAGGCAAATTCATCGGCGACCAAAACAAACTGCAGTGCGGCGTGTGTAATGGTTGTGTTGTATCTTTTCGCTATTTCATCAATTTTTTCACGTTTTTCTTTCATTCCTTTCGGGATCACATCCTTATAGTTGTAACGATCTCGTCCATTGATAAAACCTGAATTATAACCTGAGCCGGAAACCAGCTTCACTCCTTTTTTCCTTACCGCTGGAAGCAGTCTGTCGACCGCATCTTCATGTTCCAGAATAGAATATTGCGTTGCAGAAAGACAAATATCCGGATCTGCGGAATCCAGACAATCCAGAATCGGCTCAATTTTATTAACGCCCATTCCCCATGCTTTAATGACACCCTGATCTCTCAATTCCGATAAAACTTTAAAAGCGCCTTCTCTCGCCTGTTTTAAAAAATAGGGATAACGGTCTCCCACCTGATCTTCCGACAAATCATGTACATAAACAATATCAATATGGCTCAATCGTGTTCTTTCAAGACTTTCTTCAATAGACCTTTTTATGGCATCTGCTGTGTAATTGTGTTCAAAATCATAATTTAAAGGCGCTTTCCACATGGTTGGCGGAACTTCATCTTCCGGAACTTCCACAAATAAACGCCCGACTTTCGTGGATAATACAAACTCTTCCCTGTTCTGCCCGTGAAGAAAATTTCCGAATCGTCTTTCACTTTTTGTTAATCCGTACCACGGTGAAGTATCGTAATATCGTATACCGAGATCCCACGCTTTTTGAAGGACTTCGTAGGATTCACCGTCTGTTAATTTGTCAAAAGCTGTTCCGATGGCTACTCCGCCTAATCCGAGCCTGTGTTTTTCCTTTAAAACATCTGTTTTCATATTGTTGTAAAATTTGGTTGTTCTAAACGATACAAACATCGTGCTGATAATTTAACAATAAATCTTTATGTATAAATACCACAAACCTTACATTTGGCTTTATTATTGAATAAAATTGGTTACCATTTCAATCACATACATATGAAAAAGCACATCGTAATCGTAGGAGGAGGTTTTGCAGGAATTAATCTTATAAAATCTTTGGTTAATGATAAAAGATTCAGAATTACTTTAGTGGATAAAAACAATTATCACTTCTTTCCGCCATTGATTTATCAGGTTGCTACATCATTTATTGAGGCTTCGAATATCAGCTATCCTTTCAGGAAATTACTTTCAAATTATAAAAATGTAAATTTCCATATGGGAAGTCTTGTAAACGTGGATCATGAAAATAATATTCTTGAAACCGATACGGGAAATCTGCATTATGATTATCTGGTTCTTGCTTTGGGAACGGAATCTAATTTCTTCGGAATGGAAAATGTAAAGAAATGTTCTATTCCTATGAAAACCATTGATGAAGCACTTTACTTAAGAAATTATATGCTTTTAACTCTTGAAGAAGCTGCGAGAAATAAAAACATCAAAGAAGCACAGAAACTTCAGAATATTGTGATTGCAGGAGGCGGACCGACTGGAGTGGAACTTGCGGGAATGATTGCGGAAATGGGAAGCTATATCGCTGAAAAAGAATATCCTGAAATTAAACTCAGCCTTTCCAGTATTTATTTAATTGATGCACTTCCGACTTTACTTTCTCCGATGAGCAAGATGGCTCAGGAAGCTGCCCACGATCAGCTTAAAAAATTAGGGGTAAAAATTATTTTAAATACAGCCGTAAAAGATTATGTGGATGGAAAAGTAATTTTAGGAGACGGAAAAACCATTGAAACAGAAACATTAATCTGGACTTCAGGTGTTATCGGTCGTGAAGTTCCCGGAATTCCGGCAGAGAGTTTAGGTAAAGGAAGAAGAATATTAGCAGATGCTTATAATAAAGTTCAGGGAATGAAAAACATCTATGCATTAGGCGATATTGCATTGCAGTTCTCCGATGAAAACTTCCCGAAAGGACATCCGCAACTGGCTCAGGTTGCGATCCAGCATGCCAGAAATTTAGGTAAAAATTTTAAAAGAATTGAAGAGGAAAAAGTACTCACTCCTTTCAAATATAATGATAAAGGAAGTATGGCAATTATTTCGAAATTCAATGCAGTGGTAGATCTTCCCAAGTTTTCCTACAAAGGATTTATGGCGTGGTTAACGTGGCTTTTTATTCATATTATTCCATTGATAAGTTTTGGAAGCAGGGTGCGTCTGGCTTTCAACTGGTTAAGATTGTTTATTACCAATAATCCTTCCATCCGTCTTATTTTAAGACCTAAAAAGGAAAATGCGTTTCACACAGAATTTTAAATTTCATGATTTATTTCATAACTTTACGGAACTGTAACAATTCGGTTACGGTCTAAAATTCCCAAAAGTGAATATTCATAACAGGAAAAAGTTTCTGAGCTTTCTGAAGTTCAAAAGAGACTTTCAGAAGTATGGACTTGAAAAAGCGCGCAGCTACGAACTTATTTTACATTGGTTAAACAACAGACTCAGCAGAAATCAGTTTTTGGTTTTGTCCGGGATTATTGTCGGCTGTTCAGCAGGTTTGGCAGGAGTAATTCTTAAAACTCTTGTTCATAATATTCACCATTTTATTACCACAAAAGTTCATTTTGAATACCAGATTCTGTTCTATATTATTTTTCCGTTTCTGGGAATTGTTTTAACGACGAGCATTGTTTTAACGATATTTAAAGGACAGGACAGAAAAGGAATCGGAGCAATTTTATATGAAATTGCACAGAATTCAAGTATTGTTTCTTCCGTTAAAATGTATTCGCAGATTGTACAAAGTGCTATAACAGTAGGCTTCGGTGGTTCTGCAGGTCTTGAAAGTCCGATTGCAGTAACCGGAGCAGCCATAGGTTCCAATTTTGCGCAGACCTATCGTCTCAGCTACAAAGAAAGAACCCTTTTACTCGCTGCAGGAGCCACTGCCGGAATCGCTTCCGCTTTTAATGCACCGATTGCAGGAATTATGTTTGCCTTTGAAATTCTTTTAACGGGAGTTGTGTTTACAGACTTTATTCCTTTGGTTGTTGCAGCGGTTTGTGGGAGCTTGCTTTCGAGAATTCTGCTTCAGGAAGATGTCCTTTTCAGATTTTATACAAGAGAAGCTTTTAATTATAAAAATGTACCGTATTATCTTATTTTAGGAATTTTTACAGGTCTATACGCAAGATATTTTGTAGTGATTTCTCAAAAAGTTGAACATTTCATCAAAGGGCTGAAAATGTCGCGGCTTAGAAAAGCAATGTTTGGCGGAGCGGTTTTGTCGCTGCTTTGCGTTCTTTTTCCGCCTTTGTTTGGGGAAGGTTATGATACGGTGAAAGCTTTTACCAACGGAAATACCCACAATATTATCCAGAACAGTTTTTTCAGATATTTTGAAATCAAAGATTTTACGATTATTATTTTCCTGATTCTGGTTTTATTGCTAAAAGCTTTTGCCACTTCTTTCACTATTTTCAGTGGCGGAAACGGCGGCAATTTTGCCCCTTCTCTTTTTGCGGGAGGAACAGTAGGCTATCTTTTTGCTGTTGTCTGTCAGCAGATTGGCTTTACAGAAGTTCCTGTAACCAATCTTGTTCTGGTAGGAATGGCTGGAGCCATGAGCGGCGTAATGTATGCTCCTCTTACGGCTATTTTCCTAATTGCAGAATCCAGTTTTGGGTATGATCTTTTTATTCCGCTGATGATTGTTTCCATTATTTCTTATCTGATTGCTAAATGGTTCTCTCCTATTTCTCCGGAACTGAAATCTTTGGCAGATCAGGGGAAAATTTTCACGAATAAGCATGATAAAAACATTCTTTTCTCTTTAAAAACAGAAGAATTTATCGACAGATATTCTCAGACTATTAACGAGAATGCTCCTGTTACTGAATTATTTGAATTGGTAAAAAGCGGAAATAAAAATATTTTTGCGGTAATAAATGAAGATCAAGTTTTAAGAGGAATTTTAACACTGGATGATATCAGACCTTACTTATTTAGCAATGATGAAGTTTCCGCAACAATTATTCAGATCATGAAAGCCCCACCTGCAATTATCCGTCCGGAAGATCAGCCTCTTGAGATCCTTCAGACTTTTGATGACACCGGAGTCTGGAATTTGCCAGTTGTAGACGATAATAATCAATTTATAGGATTTATATCTAAATCAACAATATTAATGAGCTACCGACAGCTTTTAAAAGAATATTCTGAATAAGATTTTTAAAAATATTTTCATCATCAACAAAAAAGACCGACATTTCCGTCGGTCTTTATATTTTAAATTTTATTGAATTAAACTCCTCCCATCACATACATATTTTCCATTGTAGGAACCGGACTTCCGCCCTTTTTTTCCAGTGTAATGGCAAAAGCCTGAGCATTGGTGATGTTGGCAAGAGCAATCTTGCTGTCTTTTTCTTCAGTATACATACCTGCATCCACAGGTTTTCCGTCTGCAATCGCCCAAAGCTGATACTGCATTCCTTCCGGAGCTTTTGGTAAACTTTCGGCATCAAGATAAACATCTTTAGTCTTGGTATCCCAGAAAACCATTGCTTTGGAATCGGTGTGTTTTTCTACGCCTTTCAGTTTTACCATTTTCATATCAGGATTGGAAATCATTTCCATTTTCTGATTCATTTTCTGCATTGCAAGATTCTGAGCATTTTTCTCAGTTTCCATTTTTGCAATGGCTGCTTTTGTTTCTTTCTGGCTGTTCATCCAGAAAATATTTCCGCCAACGCTTACCAGAAGCAGAACCGATGCTGCAAC
The DNA here is from genome assembly GCF_018603435.1 of Chryseobacterium sp. ZHDP1. Taxonomy (GTDB): domain Bacteria; phylum Bacteroidota; class Bacteroidia; order Flavobacteriales; family Weeksellaceae; genus Chryseobacterium; species Chryseobacterium indicum. The sequence continues at coordinate 676,113 of NZ_CP075682.1, forward strand.
GGTATATACTTTCCAGTTATTATTTCCCTGAATTCTTATCTCTTCCTGTGGTTTTGCTGCAGGAATATCTGCAGAAAATACAGGCTTTTCTTCTTCTTCAGCAGTCTGTTCCTGCTGAATTCTGTTCCAAATCTTTGATTTTAAATCTGCCGGAGGTGCGACTGCCTGTGCCGTTGCAAGATCTTCCAGTGTTTTCTGTGCTTCTTCAAAAGCAGTTTTTACTTCTGCATTGTTTTTCATCACACACTCCAAAATACCCGCCTCCTCAGGAGAAGCAAGACCTAGAATATAAGATTCTATGATTCCGGATGATATGTATTCTTTAGTGTTCAATTTATTGATAATCTTTTAGCAAATCTTTTAATTTCATAAGTGCATTCCTCATTTTAGTTTTAACCGTTCCCAGCGGTATCTTCAGTTTTTCGGATATTTCATTTTGTGTATATCCCTGATAATACGCGAGATCGATAAGTTCCTTTTTGTCAGTTTCCAGACTTTCAAGCACGTTGGCAAAACCGATGTAATCGGAAGAGTTGTTGGTTGTTGAAAGCTCTGCAGAATTATATACGAAATCCGGAAGCGATTGGTTTTTCAGTTCATTCTGAAAACCTTTGGATTTTAAATAATCGATCGCTGTATTTCTTGCTATATTTATCATCCAGGTATAAAACCTGCCCTTCGAAGCATCATATTGGTGGATAGAATTCCATATTTTAACAAAAACGTCCTGAATGATCTCTTCTGTATATTCCTTAGACTGAACAATTCGAAGAATTACTCCGTACAATGCACCTGAATAGTGATCATACAGATGATGAAAACCGGTTTCGTTTTTTTCTTTTAATAAAACGATTAGCTGCTCTTCAGAATATTTTGTTTTAATAGTAAATTATTTTACTCATCAAAAGTAACAATAATATTAATGATAACCAAATTTTAAAAACTCTTTTAAATCTTTATTAAAATAGAGTATATATTAACAGATTGTGAACAATATTCATCTATTTCAAAACAAATATAAAATTTAATAACCTGTTTTTCAATTACTTGTGATTTTTATTCAATTTTTTAAATCCAAAATAAAACCGAGTTCGTAAATGATTTTAAGAACAGACAAATCAAATAATTTATCATTAAAAATCAAAAGAAATGAATACAAGATCAAAAATCGCAGTTTTAGGAATGGTGGCTTTATCATTCGCTTTTAGTGGAAACGCTACCGCACAGACAATGAAGGAAAAAACAGTAATGGTTGGCGGAGCGCCGATGTATCCTTCAAAAAACATTATCGAGAATGCAGTAAATTCTAAAGATCACAAAACATTGGTGGCTGCCGTAAAAGCTGCAGGTCTTGTAGAAACTTTACAGGGAGCAGGACCTTTCACAGTATTTGCGCCTACAGATGCAGCTTTTGCAAAACTTCCAAAAGGAACAGTAGCAAATCTTGTAAAGCCTGAAAACAAAGAAATGCTTACAAAAATCCTTACTTACCACGTTCTACCTGGAAAATACAGCTCTAAACAGGTTTGGGCAGCTGTAAAAGCAGGAAACGGTAAAGCAATGATGAAAACAGTAGAAGGTGAAGAACTTACTTTCTGGGCAAAAGGTAAAAATCTTTATGTAAGAGACACTAAAGGGAACGATGCAAAAATAACCATTGCAGACGTTAACCAATCCAATGGTGTAATTCATGTTATCGATACGGTATTAATGCCATAATAATTTTTAAGTGTGAGAAACAGCATAATATTTATGCTGTTTTCTTTCAAACTTATTTAAAACACATTAACAATATATAAATCTCTACACTAAAAAATAATATTATGAAAAAAACTATTAATGTGTCTAACCAGGGAGCGACTCTGGATACAGGCAGAAGAAATTTTTTGAAACTGAGCGGTGTAGGTCTTGCTCTTGCAGGTCTTACCATGATCGGTTGTGATGACGATAATTTCGATATGGTTGAAAATAACGTTTTCGACCTTGGAAAAGGTGACGTGGGTGTATTAAATTATGCTTATGCACTTGAACAGTTGGAAGCAGACTTCTATACTAAGGTTGTTAATAATTTCTACTCCGGAATATCAAATGCCGAAAAACAACTTTTTACAGATCTTTATCATCATGAAGTAATCCACAGAGACTTCTTTAAGGCAGCGATCAGCGGAGCAACATCCAATGTATTGCCTACTCTGGAATTTCAATATCCAAATGTAAATTTTAACGACAGAAACTCTGTACTGGCTACTGCAAAAGCATTGGAAGATACAGGAGTTGCAGCGTACAACGGAGCTGGAAAATACATTACCAACGCAGATTATCTTGTAATTGCAGGTAAAATTGTTTCCGTAGAAGCAAGACACGCTTCAGCGATCAGAAACCTTATCAACCCCGGAACTGCGGCTTTCTCTGGTGATGATGTGATTGATGCTAACGGACTGGATCTTGCCAAAGAACCAAAAGAAGTTGTATCTGCAGCAGGAGGATTTTTCAAAACACCTTTCACTTGGAAAGAACAGGGAATCGGTTAATTATTCACTTCAAAAAATTACATTATGAATATTCTTAAATTACTAGATAAGCTTTCTGATGATAAATTCTTCACTACAGAAACATCAAGATTAGAAACACTTACCAATATTTCATCTTTCGGGAAAAAAGCGGCTATTGCTGCGGTACCTTTCGGATTGGGAGCTTTGATGACGACTCCTGCAAAAGCTGAAACCACAGATACTACCAAAAATGCAACATTCTTTAAAAGCGCTTTAACGGATGCATTACAATTAGCTTTGGTTTTAGAATATCTTGAAAATGAATATTATGCATTAGGATTAGCGGCTTCGTCTCTAATTCCGAGTGCAGACCGTGTAGTATTTATGCAGATCGCAAAACATGAATCTGCACACGTAACCTTTCTGAAAAATACTTTAACTTCTTTGGGAGTAACTCCGGGAGCCAAACCAACTTTCGATTTTACGGCGAACGGAAGTTTTTCACCTTTTACAGATTACAATCAGTTCCTCGTTTTAGCGCAGGCTTTTGAAGATACAGGAGTAAGAGCGTATAAAGGACAGGCAGGAAACGTAATGTCTAACAAGACTGTTCTTCAGGCAGCATTACAGATTCACTCGGTAGAAGCGAGACACGCTTCACAGGTGAGAAGAATGAGAGCGAATAAAGGATGGATAGAATTGGCAGACGGAGGAAATATGCCTTCTGCAACCAACCCTGTTTACGCAGGAGAAGGCAATACAAATCAGGCAGGCTTTAATACCGCTACAGCTTTTGGAGCTGCTGCAGGTTCTGCTGCCTATGACGAAATTTTAAGTGGAAGTGATGCCCAGGCAATTGCATCATTATTCATTGTCTGAGGAGTTTTTACCTTAAATTTTTAGCTGTTTAATCCCTTTCCGATATGTTCGGAAAGGGATTTTGAAAATATTAAAAAAAACTGTTAATTATTTTTTCATCCATGTCTGATTTTCTTTATTGTCAGAACGTTTTCTGCCATTATCAACATTATAGGCGAAACCAACCCCTAAAGTCTGTTTTAGCTGTGTTTTGGCAATCTGGTTATGATCATACAATAAGTCCAGAGTAACGTTGGTAGAAATGAACTTATTAATTTTCATATTTAAAATTCCGCTGTAGGCAAGCACGAGTCTTTCCGGATGATCGAGATAATTGGAAAAAACAGAACCTGTATTAATCAGGGTGATATTATCCATGATCTTCAGCTTGTATATAGCTGTTCCCAAAAAACCGAATTGAAATAAAGATGAATCGCCGTCATTTTTTAATCCATAAATTCCCTTATACTGAAGATCTTTATCCAGTACAAAAGTCCATCTTGCATTCGCAGGACGTATTGTAGCCGTAAAATTGTCATTAGGTCTGTACGTTACCCCTGCTCCCATATTCAGGTAACCGGGAGCCATGAAATTTGAAATTTTAGCTGCATCAGGATTATTTCCGTCCGCATATCCCGGAGCAAACTGCGTCTGCAAACTGGCTCCTGCAGAGATGTACCAGTTTTTTGCAAATTCTCTTCCGTAATTGGTCGAAAGATTAATGACATCCTGAGTTTTTCTTGTTCCTACTCCTTTCGTATTATTTTGTCCGTATCCTAAAATAATAATGTTTTCCCAAAGATCTTTCCCCTTTTCGTAGGTAAGATTATAGTTTACTCCGGCAAGCCATCCCACATTATTGGCTCCTCCTCCAACCCAGTTGGAAAAAGCAGCCTGATTCAGCATTAAGGTATTCTGCCCCTGAATGCTCCAGACTTTTGCAGTATCAGAAACAGTAGCTTCGCTTTTTTCCTGAGCCGATAAATGAATCCCTAGTAAAACGATAAACGGAAGTAATTTTCTTTTCATAGGTTTATATTTTAGTTTAAAATTAAAAATAAAATTTAATGATTTATTAAAAATTTTGAACTTAAATGAATTTATCTGAAATTATTTTACGTCATTATACAAAAAAAACTGTTCGCAATAAGGAACAGTTTTAAAAAAAATAATGTGAATTAAATTGCTTTTGCCAAAGGCCAGTCGATGGGAACTTCAGTGGCTGCAAAAAGATAATTGGTTATTATTTTATCGCCTGTTAAAACAATTACATCTACGAGACTTCCCTTTGTATACCCTTCTTTAAAAAAGTTTTCTTTTATTTCATCAGAAATCGCTCCTTTATTTTGAGCAATAGATTGTACTATCTTCGCCAATGCATCCAATTTCGAGTCAAATGAAACGTCTGCTTTTCTTATCTCAATAATCTGTTCATCTGTGAAACCGTTCATTTTAGCGATGGCTGTATGAGCACTTAAACAATATAAACAGTTATTGAACTGGCTTACCACAAGATTTACCACTTCTTTCTCCTTTGCTTTTAAGGAAGTTTTAGAGCTTTGTAATGCAATATACGTTGAAAGGGCATTTTCCGAATGGGCAAAAGTTGCATACAAATTGGGTACAAAGCCAATTCCTTTTTCTAAATTTTCAAAAATTGCCTGATTTGCTGCTGATACTTGTTCTTTTTGAGGAACTTCAAAATTTTTCATTGTTTTTAATTTGTTTAATTAATTTTACAATACAAAGTTGCGGTTTCAGGAAAGGCAATTCCATAGCAGAATTTCCCGAAAGATTTAGATTTTTTCCTTTTCTGACTTTTTAAAAGTTTTTCTGAATTAAAATGAAATTTTAGTAATGCTGTTTAACTAATTTCAGAATAAACCGCAAAAGGGACAAAAGATAATGATAAAGGAAATTTCCAGAATAATCCAAGTGCTCAAAGGAATAAAAATCAAAGATTTTTAAAAACTATTGTAAGCTTTTCATTTATAATCACCAACTTTAAATAAAAGTTTAGTTTATCTTTTGCTACTTTTGCGGTTACATAAGAAGTTCAAACAGATTTAATGATTTATTCTTTAAATAATAGACAGACCGGCTCCGAATGCCGGCTTTTTGTACATCCCGAACTATTCGACCGGGATTTTTACGGGAAAGACCGGGAGAAAAAGCTGCTTACCATTGCCTGGAACAAAGGCGAAGACCAAAAAGTAATCATTGACGGGATTGAATATATTTTTAGATCGGGAACCGTTCTTTGTCTTATGGTCAATCAGTCTTTTCAGTTTGAAGATTCCTCCCGAATCGTTGCATGGCAGTTTAACAGAGATTTTTACTGTATTGAAACGCACGATGAAGAAGTGAGCTGTGTCGGATTTCTGTTTTACGGTTCAGCCGACATCATGTTTATTGCTGTTGATGAAAAAGATCATGAAAAATTATCATTTTTACAAAGCATTTTTATTGAGGAGTTTCAGGAAATCGACGGAATTCAGGAGGATATGATCCGGATGCTCATCAAAAGACTCATCATTATTATTACAAGGCTTGGAAAAAAGCAGTTTTTAAAAGATGATTTTCCCGAAGTAAAGCTGGATATCATCAGAAGTTTTAATCTTTTGGTGGAAAAGAACTACAAAACTCAGCATTCTGTAAAATTTTATGCAGATCAGCTTCATAAATCGCCAAAGACTTTATCCAACCTATTCAGATTGTACAACAGCCAGAGTCCGTCGTCTGTTATTCAGCAGAGAATATTTCTTGAAGCAAAGAGACTTTTGCTGTTTACCGATAAATCTGTAAAGGAAATTACCTATGAACTGGGGTTTGAAGACGTGTCGTATTTCAGTAATTTTTTCAAGAGACTTTCAGGAAATACACCTGTTTCATTTAAAAAGAAAAAGCCTGTAAAGAAATAAAAAAGATGATTTTAAACCAATTAGTTTTATCTATTGACATCATGAAAAAAATATGTTATTTTTTTTCTGAAAATATTAGGTTCGAAAATCATTTTTTAATTATATTTGTGAATCGAAATAATTTTTTTTCATCATTTGTGTTTTTTTAGGCTCCTTTCTAAGGAGTCTTTTTTGTTTTTATCAGGTAACGCGTTTCTTGTTACTCGAAGCTACCCATTCATCTTTTTTACATTTGCTGCAGTTTCCTGCCATACCTTTCGGCTTTTCTTCCGTATATCCGCAGAATGTGCATGAATAAAATCCCTGATGAACAATCGTTTTCACAGGATGATCCAGAGAATCCGGCATAATCGGAAGTCCGTACTTTACTCTTTCATCTTCGAAATAAAACACACTGATTTCTCCGGAAATTTCTTCAATGGCACTTTCAATCTGCCCAAGTTGGGAAATTCCTTTTAACCTTAATTCAGCAAAAAATTCATCACTCCCCAGATTTTCTTTTTTAAAATTTTCAATGGAAAATTCTCCGTTTTCGATCAGGCAGATCGATTTTCCCTCAATAAGCTGTTCGATTTTCTTATTTTTTGCGATAAAATAGGTTACAATGGTGTACAGAAGAATAATAACCGCAAATACGATAAAGGATGAAACAATTCCGACATCTTTATTAAACATAGGATCTCCCGCTGCAGAACCAAGTCCGATAATAACCACCAGTTCGAAAATAGAAAGCTGCTTCACTCCCCTCTTTCCCAAAACTCTTAATCCTATGATAATGGTAATGAACATAATGGCGGTGCGGAGAATGATTTCCAGAATAAAAGACCATTCTTCGTGTCCCATTAAAAGCTCTTTCCAGTCTAATTGTAACAGAAATACGGATAGCATATAAAATTTATTTTTGCAAGGTTCAAAAAATAAGCCAAGCAAAAGAAAAATGCATCATGAACGTTTGTACTGAAAATAAAAGCCGCCTCTGTTGAAACGGCTTTTTCCTTTATTCTTTAATCCATTCTTCGCGGAGCAAAGCGTAGATTACATCATCTGTCCAGTTGTTTTTCCAGAATAGACTTTTCACAAAATGACCTTCTTTTCTAAAACCAATGCGTTCCATCAGTTTAAGAGAATCAATATTTTCCGGATCTATGGAAGCCATGATCCTGTGTTTTTTCAGATCACTGAAAAGAAAATTAATCACTCCTTTTAACGCTTCAGAAGCATATCCTCTTCCCTGAAAGTCTTTATTTAAAGTAATTCCTAATTCCACCTGCAAATTTTCTGCACCAAAAAAATGAATTCCGATATCGCCGATCACAGCTTTTGTATCTTTTTCCGTAATTAAAACCTGATACCAGCTTTCCGGCTGATTAAATTCTTTGTTATTTCTTTCAATAAACTGTTCAACATCCTCCAACGTTTCAGGAATCCAGCTCTGAAATTTATTCGCTTCCGCATCAGAACGATAATTAAAAACTGCCTGTTTATCGTCCAAAGTTATATCCCGAATCAGTAATCTTTCTGTTTCTAAATGCATCTTTTATAATTTGATCCGGCTAAATTAAGATTTAATCTCAAATCTTAAAACAAGAGATTTAAACACTTAATTCAGCTTCTTCACCATCATTCAGCACAAAACATCTTTCTTCCAAACCATTTTCCTTAATTTTTTCTTTAATGAATTTTCTGTCTTCTTTTGCATGACTTACACTTTCCAGATGTGTTACCCAGATTTTTGAATTCGGCGCAGATTCACAGACTTTTACAATATCATGACTCGTCATCACAATCGGATCTCCCACGACAAAAGTTGCGGCTCCTCCTGCAACAACAATGTGTTCCGGCTGATGTTTTTTAATTGCCTGTTCCACTTCTTCACACCAGATACTATCTCCGACAATATAAACAGACTGTTCAGCATTTTTAAAGACAAACCCATGAACTACGCCCATCTGTTCTTCAATTTCCCCTGTTCCGTGATGTCCGTCCGTTAAAGAAATTTCAATATTTTTAAACTGTATTGTATCGTTAAAAGCAATCACATTTTTAAATCCAGCCTCGGAAATCTGTTTGGAAATGATTTCAGGACAAATAATGGGTACATTTTTATCTAAAAGTTCAATTGCTTTCGGATCCCAATGATCGGGATGAAGATGTGTAACGGCTACCGCATCAATCGTTTTTAACTTTTCCTGCAGTTCTTCTTCAGCGAAAGGTAAATCAATTAATGGATTCAATAATTCATTGTCTACCATCGGAAATTGTCCCAAAGAACCTTTTTCACCTAACATCGGATCAATTAAAATTTTCAGTCCATCAATATTTAAAAGCAGCGTTGCATTTCGCCATAATTGTAATTTCATTTTCTTTAATTTTGTATCTGCAAAGCTATTATTTAAGTGAAATTAAATAATCGATGGTTACCAAAAGGTGCACTATATACAATTTTGTAACGTATGACATTTGAAGAATTTAAAAACTGCGGACTGAGAAAAACATTAGACATGATCTCCGGAAAGTGGAAACCGCTTATTTTATCGAATCTTTTTGAGGAAAAAGAAGTCCGTTTTGTGGAATTATGGAGAAAAATGCCTAAAGTTTCTAAAAAAGTTCTAGCAGAACAGCTCAAACAAATGGAGGAAGATCATATCATTCAACGGGTTGAAGTCTACAATTTTCCTCCGGAAGTATATTATAAATTAACGGAAAGAGCCAAAAAGCTTGGTCCTATCCTTGATGAACTTCACCAATGGGGAAACGAACATCAGAAGATTTAAAATCATTTAATTGATTTATCACTTTTACTAATAAATGCTTCGACAGGTTTAGTCTGACAATGTTAAAATATTGCGGTTAGTATTCGAGATGCCACCCTGAGCTTGTCGAAGGGACACTATTAGAAAACCAATTACTGATAGTTATTCTACAATATTAATTAATGGGATAAGTCAATCATTCAATTATTGAAGCCATCCAAAACTTCAAGAATATTCCGATACACAAAATCCAGTTCTTCAGGCGTAATGCAGTAAGGCGGAACAAGATACATCACATTTCCTAATGGACGCATGATGATTCCTCTTTTTAAAAATTCACGATACAAAATCTTCCCGATTTCGTTAAAATAGGACGTTTTTTCATCATTTTTAATTTCCCAGGCGATAATCGTTCCGGTCTGTCTCACATTTTCAACTTTCGGATGATTTTTTAAAATCTGAGAAAAATTGAAATGTTTCTGACTGATTAGATTGATTTTTTCCAGCGTTTCTTCTTTCAAAAGCAATTCCATACTTGCCAAAGCCGCTGCACACGCTAAAGGATTCGCCGTGAAAGAATGACCGTGAAATAACGTCTTATACTTATCATCCGACAAAAACGCGTCGAAAATCTGTTGTGAAGAAGTCGTAATTCCCATCGGCATTGTTCCGCCTGTCAGTCCCTTTGAAAAACACATGATATCCGGTTTTTCCGAAAGATAATTTGCCGCAAACAGCTTTCCGGTTCTTCCGAAACCTGTAAAAACTTCATCCTGAATCATTAAAATTCCGTTTTCTCTGCAAAATTTCATCAGTTCTGATAAATCTTCAGCTTCGTGCATCAACATTCCCGCGGCTCCCTGAATCAGCGGTTCGTAAATGAAGCACGCAATTTCTTCAGAATGATTTTTTATGATGGCTTTTAAATCTTCCATATTTTCAGAAGTCGGCGGATCAATAAAGATCACTTCAAAAAGCATTTCCCCGAAAGGTTTTGTCCAGACACTTCTTCCGCTCACCGACATCGCTCCGAAAGTATCGCCATGATAAGCCTCTTTAAAAGCCAGAATTTTCGTCTTTTCTTTTCCCTGATTATGCCAGTACTGAATACACATTTTCAGTGCCACTTCCACCGCAGTAGAACCATTATCCGAATAAAAAACCTTCTCCTGATTTTCTGGCAGCAGTTTCAGTAAATTCTCAGAAAGCTGAATGGCTGGTTCGTGTGTAAATCCCGCAAAAATAACCTGTTCCAGCGTATTCAACTGCTCAGAAACTCTTTGTGCAATGTACGGATTCGCGTGACCGTGAAGCGTAACCCACCACGAAGCGACTGCATCGATGTATTTTTTTCCGTCTTCATCATAAAGATAAATTCCGCTTCCTTTCACGATCGGGATTGCATCTTCCGCTGTTTTCATCTGCGTGTAAGGATGCCAGTTGACGGCTCTGTCGCGCTCTTGTAAATTCATAAATAATTGTTCGTAATGTTTAATTTTATCAATGGTGAATTGTTAATCGTAAATTGTAAACGCAAAGATTTTATTTCCATGTTAATATTTTAAGCTAAGCAAAGTAAAGCAGATTTCATCTGCCATTAAGCAACCGCTTCATCATCCGTCTCTGACGGAAATTTCTTTGCTTTACTCATTATTAAAACAAAACATTTTTCTTTGCGTTTAATCATTCTTTACTTTAATAGATAAGTACTGAAAGTATAAATAGAATTCAATGCTGAATTGTTATTTTCACACTCCAAAAATTCACTATTGACCATTCACTTTTCAGCACATCGTTTTCTCCTTCATCATCGGCTTTAATCCCAAAGTCTGCAGCATCTGCATATCCTCAGAAACACCCGGATTTGGCGTTACCAGAAGCGTTTCTCTTTCCCCTGTAAAGATCGAGTTGGCTCCCGCCATGAAACACCATCCCTGCTCAAATTCAGTCATTTCAATTCTTCCTGCGCTTAAACGAACCATTGATGAAGGCATTACAATTCTTGCCGTGGCGATCATTCTTACCATTTCCCAGGTATTCGTTTTTTCATTATCCTGAAGCGGCGTTCCTTCCACTCTTGCCAATGCATTGATCGGGACAGATTCCGGATGTTTCGGCATTGTTGCCAATGTTAAAAGCATCGAAATCCGGTCCTTTGGCGTTTCTCCCAATCCGATGATTCCTCCCGAACAAACCGTAATTCCGGCTTTTCTTACATTATTAATCGTATTGATTCTGTTGTCGAATGTTCTTGTGGAAATAATTTCGTCGTAATATTCCTCAGAAGTATCCAGATTGTGATTGTATGCATACAAACCTGCTTCCTGAAGGCGTTTTGCCTGATCTTCCGTTAACATTCCCAACGTACAGCACACTTCCAGTCCAAGTTCATTCACCCCTTTTACCATATCAATAACACGGTCGAAATCACGATTGTCACGCACTTCTCTCCACGCCGCAGCCATACAGAAGCGCGACGAACCGCCTTCTTTTGCTTTTTTCGCGTGTTCTATGACCGTTTCTGTCAGCAGTAAAGCCTGAACTTTAATATTCGTATGATAACGCGCTGCCTGTCCACAATACGAACAGTCTTCCGGACAGCCTCCTGTTTTAATCGAAAGCAATGTAGACATCTGAACTTCTTCAGGATTATGCCACTCCCGATGAACTGTTGCAGCTTTGTAAACAAGTTCCAGAAGCGGAAGATTATAAATTTCTTCTATTTCTTCCTTCGTCCAGTCGTTTCTTAGTTGATTTTTATTCATGATTCTATTTTTTCTAATTGTTTTGCAATACTTTCTATACTTTCTTTTGTTATATTTTCAAGGTCAGGAATTCTTATAATTTCAGTTTCTGATGGAATATTTTCACAAATAACCCTTTCCGTGTCCGGTGGAAAATTTCCGTTGAGAATTAAATAGTTCAGTTTAATTTTCTTTTGGTTTAAAACTAAAACAGACAACAATGTATGATTGATGCAGCCTAAATAATTCTTCACAACCAAAGCAGCGGGAACGTTCAGTTTTTCAATTAAATCAATTATAAATTCATTATCATTCAGCGGAACCATCAATCCTCCCGCTCCTTCTATGATTAAATGATTCTGTGTTTCAGGAAGTTTAAATTCATTCAGATCAATCAGAACTCCTTCTTCCTTTGCCGATTGATGTGGTGATGCAGCCAGTTTAAAACGATATCTTTCCGGATGGCAAACCGTATGTTCTCCTACCCAGTCTTTAATTTTCATCGTATCAGAGTATTCCAGATCTCCGGACTGAGCCGGTTTCCAATACTCTGCCTCAAAATATTTTGTTAAAACCGCCGAACAAACCGTTTTCCCGACTTCTGTCCCGATTCCTGTGACGAAGAGTTTTTTCTGATTCATGTTTTGTATTTCTAATTCAATGTTCATTATTTCAATGTTTTCTTGTCATTTCGACGAAGGAGAAATCTATCCTTTTTTAATCATAAAATTGTTTAAACTGTTTCAGGATTAACCACAAAAGTCACAAAAGACAGTATTAAAGTGAATTTCTATAATAATTAAAGCGCTCAAAAGAATAAAAATCAAAGATTTTTAAAAACTATTGTTACCTTTTTGATTTATAATGATCAACTTTAAATAAAAGTTTAGTTAATCTTTTGTGACTTTTGCGGTTAAATAAAAGTTTAAACAGACTTAATCAATAGATTCATTACTCCCCAATTGAATGATATTTACGTTTTAAACAAATTCTTTAATAATCCCGGTTAACTTCAAAATTTCCTCTTCTGTATTAAAACTGTGAATGCAAATCCTCAGTCTTTCCGTTCCTTCTTTTACCGTTGGACTGAAAACCGCATACGTTAACAATCCACTTTCCGATAAAACGTTCTGTACAATTTTCAACTGATGATTATCCGGAATAATAATGGCTTGAATCGGGCTGTTTTCAGAAGACGGAGTGGCTAAATTCTGCTTACGAAAAATTTTAATGTTTTCCTGAAGTTGAATGTATAATCTACTGTTTGCTTTTAAAAATTCATAACCGCTAGAAATACTCATCCATAGAAAATCGTGCGCTGAAGTCGTATAGATAAAAGGGGATGCAAAATTGATGAGATAAGATTTAATTAAATCATCCGTTAAAATCGCCGCACCATGCGTTCCCAAAGCTTTTCCATAGGTTACAACCGTTGCTGAAACTTTTTCCTGCAGATTAAATTCACTCACCAAACCGTTTCCAAAAACACCGAAAGCGTGGGCTTCATCCACAATTAACTGAGCCTTGTATTTTGCTATGATTTCTGCAATCTCTTTCAAAGGAGCGATGTCTCCGTCCATCGAATAAAGGCTTTCAACAGCAACATAGCAAAGTCCGGTTTGCTTTTTCAGAATCCTTTCTAAATCTTCAATATCATTATGCCTGAATTTCAGTTTTTTAGCATTCGACATCCTACATGCATCATGAACGGAACGATGAATTTTTTCATCCACAATTATGGTATCATGTCGATTGGGAATTGTTGAAAACAAAGCCAGATTCGCATTATAACCAGAAGAAAAAAGCAAAGCCGATTCGTATTGATGTTCTTTGGCTATACATTCTTCTGTTTCAGCAACAATTAAACTATTTCCGCTGATCAGTCTGGAACCTTTACTTCCTTTCAGCAATTCAGGATTTTCGTTGATTTTTTTTAATAAAATCTGCTGAAAATCTTTATTTCCTGCCAATCCCAAATAATCGTTGGAATAAAAATCCACTCCTTCCTTTTGGGATTTTAAAACCCTTAAGGTTCCGTTTTCTTTTCTTTTTTCTAAGGCTTCGTGAAAATGACGAAAATTATTCAGCATAATTTACCTGTAAAATCTCTTTTGAAATGGCATCAATCCATTGGCTATGAAAATCTTTTTCAATCTCTAAAACAATTTCTGCATGAATTTTCCAGTCTTCCGAAAATTCGTCCAACTGATTAATCATTTCCTCCAAATGTCCTTCTTCCTCCAAAATAATTGACTTTACCATAATTTTTGAGGTATATTTTGTCAGAATTTCCTGATAAACAGGATATAATTCATCGGCACGAACCTCAATAGCATATGTTACAAACAGATACGCCGCATATTTTAATTCTTCTTTGCTGAGATTGAAATTTTGCTGAAGATATTTACACGCTTTAATGTCAAGAGAATGAAGATATTGTCTCGTTGCCGTTGCGGCTAAAAGTTCATTGCTATTGTACGTTTTGCAGAATTCAGGATCAATTTTCAGGATCTGTTTTTTAAGATAATAAGCGTGGCGATGTTCTTCCGCAGCGTGTTTTAGCTGTATTAAACTCACTTTAGTCGGATGTTCGCAAGCTGAAATTTTTCTGGCTCCTGCATTTTCCATAAAGGAAAGCGTATTCAGCCATTTTGCGTGCGTTTCATTTTGCTGAACAATTTTTTCTAAAAGACTGTACAATTCCATTCTTTTTTGTTTTGGTTCAAAAGTAGTATATTGCCGGATGGTTACATGGTGCCAGTTTTAAGATTATGGATAGTCCGGTTAAAATTCCTTATCAGAGCTTCATTAAAATCAATAGAAATTCCGAAGTTTCTATTTACATGCAGATTTCCAATCAGCTGATTAATGCCATTCAACGTGGTTTTTTGCCATTCGGAACCAAACTTCCGGGAACAAGAATGTTAAGCGAAATGCTGAATGTTCACAGAAATACCATTGTTTCTGTCTATGAAGAGCTGTTTTCTCAGGGATGGGTGGAAAGTCTTCCCAACAAAGGAACTTTTATCATCGGAAAAGACCAGTATCAGTTTTTGGAATCGAAAAATTCAAAAAAAATTCAGCTCGAAAATTATCCGAAATCAACAGGATTTACCTTCAAAACATCCAATATTTTAGATAATCCTTTTGAATATTCCAATTGTGAATACATTTTTAATGACGGAATTCCCGACATCCGCTTAACTCAAATCGATCAGCATTCCAGAATTTACAGTTCTATCTTAAAAAGAAAAGCACATAAAATAGGACAGTACAATCAGGATGGAAGTGAATTTTTTAAAGAAAATCTTTCTAAATATTTAAATTTATCCAGAGGATTACCTATTTCTAAAAATAACCTTCTGATTACAAGAAGTACCGAAATGAGCATTTATATTGCTTCGGAAATTCTTTTATCTGAAGGTGATATTGTTTTAGTTGCAGAACTGAGCTATTTCTCGGTGAACATGATTTTTCAAAAAGCAGGGGTGAAAATAAAATCAGTCTCCATTGACAATGAAGGAATTAATACGGAAGAAGTCAGGAAAGTTTGTCAACAGCAAAAAGTGAGAATGCTGTATCTTACACCGCATCATCATTATCCCACAACTGTTACATTGAGCGCACAGCGCAGATTAGAGTTGCTGAATCTTGCGAATGAATTTGGTTTTATCATTTTAGAAGACGATTACGATTACGATTTTCATTACGACAAAAGTCCGCTTCTTCCGCTTGCAAGCGCAGATACGAACGGAATGGTGATTTACATCGGTTCTTTCGGAAAATCTTTAGCTCCCGGTTTCCGCACAGGATTTATTGTCGCTCCCGAAAATCTGATGTCTGAAATGAGGAAACATCTGGGAATTATCGACAGACAGGGTGATATTTTAATGGAACACGTTTTGGGTGAAATGATTGCCGAAGGAGAAATTAACCGATATCTGAAAAAATCGTTAAAAATTTATCAGGAAAGAAGAGATTATTTTATTCATCTGATTCAGGAAAGTTTAGGAAATTATATACAATTCGAAAAACCGTCGGGCGGACTTGCGGTCTGGGCGGAATGGCAAATTCCCATTAATTTAATGCAGCTTTCTAAAAACTGTGCGCAAAATAATTTATTTATTCCTAAAACCTTACTTTATCAGAATAAAAATCTAACCGCCATGCGTTTAGGATTTGGAAACCTCAATACCACAGAAATGGAAAAATCGGTTGAAATAGTAACGGATCATGTGAAAAAGATGCTACATTAAAGATTTTTAAATATATTGGTTAGATTTTTGAATGTAAAAAATAACAAAATTGCACCATTGAAACTTATCACATTCACAAATAAAGGCATTTATTGTCCGCAGGGAAAATTTTATATTGATCCTTGGCGACCGGTTGATTTGGCAGTCATTACTCATGGACACGCCGATCACGCACGTTGGGGCATGAAAAAATACTTGTGCCATCATTTTACCAAACCTATTCTGCACAAGAGAATCAGCGAAGATCTTGAAGTTCAGAGCGTGGAATATGGCGAAGTCATCAATATTAATGGCGTAAAAGTTTCACTTCATCCTGCCGGTCACATCATAGGTTCAGCACAGATCCGGTTGGAATACAAAGGCTATGTAAGCGTTGTTTCAGGAGATTATAAAGTTCAGGATGATGGATTAAGTATGCCTTTCGAACTAGTAAGATGTAATGAATTCGTTACCGAAAGCACTTTCGGACTGCCTATTTACAACTGGCTGGAAGTTCCGGATCTGAATAAAAAACTCCAGAACTGGGTACTCAGAAATCAGGAAAATCAAAAAACCTCTGTTTTCATAGGTTATTCTTTGGGAAAAGCACAACGCGTAATGAAAGCCGTTGAAGGAATGGGAAAAATCCACGTCCACTACTCGATCGGAAAACTGAATAAAGCCTTTGAAGAAGTGGGAATCGTACTTCCTGATTACGAAATTCCCGATTTCAGGGAAAGCATCAAGTACGTTGCAGGAGATATTGTAATTGTTCCGCCCGCTTTGCTGGATTCCAATGTCATCAAAAAAATTCCGGATGCCGCAACAGCAATTTGTTCCGGATGGATGCAGGTTCGCGGTGCAAGACGATGGCGGAGTGCCGATGCAGGTTTCCCGATGAGCGATCACGCCGACTGGAAAGGTTTGTTACAGGCTATAAAAGCCACCGAAGCTGAAATCGTTCACGTTACGCACGGGCAGACCGAAGTTTTTTCTAAATATTTAAATGAAATCGGTATTAAATCTGATGTGGTGGAAACGCTTTACGGCGATGATGATGAGGAAGAAAAAGAGAAAGAAATTATTAAAGACTAATAATTATAGCGATGCAGGAAAGCTCCGTAGGAGCGACCTGTTAATAGCCCATCATAATTAACGCTGAATTGCACGCAGCCCGGCTTGAACGGAGCTCTTTTTGTGGAGCAAAACGGAACAAAAAAGCGGGAGTGGAAGACGGATTAAGCTGCCCAAAAAAATTGTTAACATACGTCTAAAAAACGCCAATCAAAATTTATGAAACATTTCGCAGAACTGATCAACGCTCTCGAAAGCACCAATAAGACCAATGCAAAAATCGATGCCATCATTGATTATCTGGAACGTGCGCCTGATGAAGATAAAGTCTGGTTCATCGCTTTGTTTACAGGCAAAAGACCCAAGCGGAATGTGAACACCAACTATATGAAAGAATGGGCTTTGGAAATCACAGAATTACCGTTCTGGCTGTTTCAGGAAAGCTACTCTTCAGTCGGAGATTTAGGCGAAACTATTTCCCTGATTCTTCCACCACCCACGGAAAAAATTGAACGTTCTTTATCAGATTGGATGAATGACATCATTAATTTAAAAACAAAAAACGATGCTGAGAAAAAAGAATTTGTCCTGAATTCGTGGAATGGCTTGGATTATATGGAACGACTGATTTTCAATAAATTACTGGGCGGAAGTTTCAGAATCGGGGTTTCAGATAAAACTTTGATTAATGCTCTTACGAAATTTTCCGGACAAGAATCCAGCGCATTGATGCACAGTTTGATGGGAAAATGGCAGCCGACAGAAGCTTCATTTCAGGAATTAATTTCGGCTGAAAATGTAAATCCTGATAATTCAAAACCCTATCCTTTTTGTCTGGCTTATCCATTGGAAAAAGATTTGGAAGAACTCGGAAAACCCGATGAATGGCTGATTGAATACAAATGGGACGGAATCCGCGGACAGATTATCAAGCGTAATGATGAAGTTTTCATTTGGTCGAGAGGAGAAGAACTGGTAACGGAACAGTTTCCCGAAATCGCAGAAACCGTTCAGCAAATGAACGGAAATTTCGTAATTGACGGCGAAATTCTCGCGGTAAAAGACGATAAAGTTTTAAATTTTAACGAATTACAAAAACGTCTCAATCGAAAGACATTAACAAAGAAAATGCTTTCCGAAATTCCGATCGAAGTCTTTGCCTATGATCTTTTAGAACTGGAAGGAAACGATTTGCGTGAAAAGCCCATTTCCGCAAGACGTGCCATGCTGGAAGAATTATTATTAAATGAAAATCCTGAAAACATTAAAATTTCCGAATCAATAGAGTTTGAAAACTGGGAAGAATTAAACCAGATCAGAGAAAATTCCAGGGACATCAACAGCGAAGGTTTGATGCTGAAACAGAAAAATTCACCTTATCATTCCGGACGAAAAAAAGGCGATTGGTGGAAATGGAAAATCAGTCCTTTAACCATTGATGCAGTTCTGATTTACGCCCAAAAAGGAAGCGGAAGACGAAGCGCATATTACACCGATTACACCTTCGCCGTGAAAAATGAAGATAAACTGGTCACCATCGCCAAAGCATATTCCGGATTAACGGATAAAGAAATTATGGAAGTCAGTAAATTTGTGAATAAAAATGCCATTGAAAAATTCGGCCCGGTTCGAACGGTGAAAGCTGAATTGGTTTTTGAAATTGCTTTTGAAGGAATTGGTTTCAGCAACCGTCATAAAAGCGGTGTTGCGCTAAGATTTCCGAGAATTTTAAGATGGAGAAAAGATAAAACAGTAGATGAAATTGATGATTTGGAAGAAATAAAAAAATTAATACAGTAATAAATTAATCGCAAGGAGAAACAAATTTTTTTATACTTTGCTTACTAAATGTTAAACTAAGCCGCTTCGCTTATCAAGGAAACACAATTTGTATTTCCTTGATAAATGAAACCCCATTGTATATCTTTAAAAAGATGATTTTATAATCCCTTGTTGACTTTGCGATAAATAAAAAGAAATAATTTGAGCAACTTCGAAAATACCAACGGCTTCAAAGTCATTCAGCAGTGGATGACGGATAAAGGCAATTCCCCTTTCAAATTTCAGGTCGATACGTGGCAGAAATTCGAGAACGGCTACAGCGGAATGGTGATTGCTCCGACCGGTTTCGGGAAAACATTTTCTGTTTTCTTAGCATTGTTAACCCATTTTTTAAACCATCCTGAACAATATGGAAAAGGTTTAAAAATGATCTGGATCACACCGCTCCGATCTCTGTCCAAAGACATTGCCAAAGCAATGCAGGAAGCCATTGACGAAATCGGATTGGATTGGTCTGTTGGCGTAAGAAATGGCGACACAGATCCGAAAGTACGGCAGCAGCAGGTGAAAAATATGCCTGAAATTCTTGTGGTAACACCGGAAAGCTTACATCTTCTTCTCGGGCAGAAAAATCACGAACGCTTTTTTAAGGAACTGAAAACCATCGTTGTGGACGAATGGCACGAATTGCTCGGTTCAAAACGCGGTGTAATGGTGGAATTGGGCATTTCTCAACTCACAAAATATGCTCCCAAAATGAAAATCTGGGGAATTACGGCAACCATCGGAAATCTTGATGAAGCGATAGATGTTTTAATTCCATATGACATTAAAAAAACAAAAATTACCGCTAAAGAACAGAAGAAAATTGATATTCTCCCCGTTTTTCCGGATGAAGTGGAAATTCTTCCGTGGGCGGGACATTTAGGAGCAAAATTAGCTGATAAAATCGTTCCCATCATTTTAGAATCGAAATCTACCATTGTTTTTACAAATACCCGAAGCCAGAGCGAAATGTGGTATCAGCTGTTGCTTGAAGCCTATCCCGATTTTGCAGGACAGATCGCCATTCATCACAGTTCAATTGATGCTCATCTGAGAATCTGGATTGAAGAAAATCTAAGTTCCGGAAAATTAAAAGCTGTCGTTTCGACCTCTTCTCTGGATTTGGGAATTGATTTTAAGCCGGTTGATACTGTTATTCAGATTGGTTCTGCAAAAGGCGTTGCGAGATTTCTGCAGCGTGCAGGACGAAGTGGTCACTCCCCTTTTGAAACTTCAAAAATTTACTGTGTTCCGACGCATTCACTTGAATTGATTGAAGTTGCCGCTTTAAAGGAAGCCGTAAAGCAGAAAGTGATTGAGCCGAGAGATCCGCAGGTTTTGTGTTTTGATGTTTTGGTTCAGTTTTTAATGACTTTGGCGGTCGGTGATGGATTTTATCCGCAGGAATTGTACGAAAGAATTAAAAAAGTATATGCTTTTCAGGAAATGACGGATGAAGAATGGAAAAGCATTCTCAATTTTCTTA
Organism: Chryseobacterium sp. ZHDP1; assembly: GCF_018603435.1. Lineage (GTDB taxonomy): Bacteria > Bacteroidota > Bacteroidia > Flavobacteriales > Weeksellaceae > Chryseobacterium > Chryseobacterium indicum. The sequence goes on from NZ_CP075682.1 coordinate 696,503, forward strand.
CCATCGGCGGAAGTGTCCTAAAAAGCTATGAAGAATTCCATAAAATCGTCATTCAGGAAGACGGTTTGTATAAAGTGACATCCCGAAAAATTGCCATGCTTCACCGGATGAATATGGGCGTTATCGTAAGCGATGCGATGCTGAAAGTGAAATTTATTTCCGGTGGATATATTGGAATGGTAGAAGAATATTTTATTTCAAAACTCAAAAAAGACGAAAAATTTATTTTGGCAGGAAGAGTTCTGGAAGTCGCGATGATAAAAGATATGACGGTTTTTGTCCGCGCTGCCAAAGGAAAAGCTTTTGCGCCGAGTTATCTGGGAGGAAGACTGCCTTTAAGTTCAAATTTAGGTCAGTTTTTAAGAGAAAAATTATCAGGAGCGCTTAATCCGAAAGCTTCAGAAAAAGAACTGAAATTTCTGCATCCTTTGCTGATGAATCAGGAAGAACGTTCTCACATCCCGAAAGAGGACGAATTTTTGGTGGAACTCATTAAAAACCGCGAAGGATTCCATCTGTTCATGTATCCGTTTGAAGGTCGGCTTGTTCACGAAGTGATGTCGGCTTTAATCGCTTACAGAATCTCCAAACTGGCTCCGATTTCCTTTTCAATGGCGATGAATGATTATGGTTTTGAACTGTTCAGCGATAAAGAAATTCCGCTGAATGATGAAAATCTCCATAAAATTCTGAGCAGGGAAAATCTGATGACCGATGTAATTTACAGCATCAATTCAGCAGAAATGGCAAGAAGAAAATTCCGTGACATTGCGGTTATTTCCGGAATGGTGATCCAGAATTATGCAGGAAAACAGCGTTCCAACAAATCTCTGCAAAGTTCGGCAGGATTAATTTTCAAAGTTCTTGAAGATTACGATCCGAATCATTTCCTTGTAAGACAGGCTTATACAGAAGTTTTTAATGCACAATTGCAGGAACAGCGACTGGTGGAAGCCTTTAAACGCATTGAAAAATCAAAAATAATTCTGAAATTTGCCAATACTTTTACCCCGCTGAGTTTCCCGATAAAAGTGGACAGTCTGCGACAGACGCTTTCCAGCGAAGGACTGGATGCGAGAATTCAGAAACTGATTCAGCAGGCGAAAAAAGGGAAATAATTTTTATCTGGGCAGCTTAATCCGCCCTCCGTTCCCGCTTTTTTGTTCCGCGATGCTTCACAAAAAGAGCTCCACTCAAATCGAGGAACGAGATTCGCCGATTCATTAATAAAAATGTAAATTAGAGAGGCACTTCGGGCTGCGAATTTAGTCATCAGAACAAAAGTTAGCGGAAATCAGAAAACAATTATGAAAATAGTAACAAAAAATATCCATATTCAGGACGAAGTCTTTACGTTAACCAATCAGAGAGCATTATTCTGGAAAAAAGAAAAAGCCTTGATCCTGTCGGATCTTCACATTGGAAAAACCGCCCATTTCCGCAAAAACGGAATTGCGCTTTCCGATCATATTTTTGAAAATGATCTGCAACGTTTATCTGTTTTAATTGAATATTTTCAGCCGGAAAAATTTATCGTTGTCGGCGATCTGCTTCACGCAGGAGACAATTCCGGAGTAGATAAATTCTGCGAATGGAAAAATGAATTTCCAAATCTTGAATTTCATCTCATAGAAGGCAATCACGACAGAATTTCAAAGAAACTCGAAGCTAAACTCTGTCTTAATTTCAGGGACGAAACCCTAAATATTGATGATTTTTTATTCGTCCACGATTTTCAGAAAAAGAATGAAAAATTTCAGATTACGGGACACATTCATCCCGGATTTGTCATTAATTCTGTGGTAAAAAAAATCAAACTGCCTTGTTTTGTGGTGACAGAAAATCAATTATTGCTTCCCGCTTTCAGTGAGTTTACAGGTTTAGACACAAAAAATCTCCCTAAAAAAGGAAGATTCTATGTATTTACGGATGCTGAAATTTATGAGATTTAAGAGAAAATTTAAATAAAATCATTCTAAAATTTTCTTCATCATCAGATCAGTCTGTTCATCATTTCCCAAACGGAAAATATGCTTGTCAAATTCTTCAAAACCGTTCTTTTTGTAAAAATTGACGGCTCGTTTATTCTCTTCCCAAACTCCCAGCCAAATGTATTTTTTGTGGTGTGAAACGGCAATATCCAGAGCTTTGCTGTACAAAAGCTGCCCTACTTTTTTACCGTGATGTGAACTTTTTACATAAATTCTTTCAATTTCCACAGACGATTCGTCCTGAAGTTCGGTTTGTGCATTTCCAAAATTAATTTTCAGATAACCTACTGCATTTTCTTCATCATAAGCAATATAAAACTCAGAATGAGAGTTATTTAATTCTTTTGTCAGTTTTTCTTCCGCAAAACTTTCGGTAAGATACTTCTGAATCTGCTCTTCTGAGTTATGAGGTGCAAAAGTTTCATAAAAGGTCTCTTTTCCTATTTTCTGAATGATTTCAAGATCACTTAAAGAAGCTTTTTTAATGATAATTGCTTCCATTTTTTACGAAAATAAAATTTTATTAAACGCTTCCGAAGCCAGATGAACCTGAACCGCCCAATCGTCTGCGGCATCGCTTCCTGCATCATCGGAAATATATTTCAGGCACAGGAAAGGGATTTCTTCCTTCATCGCGATCAAAGCCAAAGGATAAGCTTCCATATCCACAATATTATAAACTGTTTCCGAATGATTCATCTCGAAACTGTCGCCGCTTCCACAGATTCCTTCCGGAAGATCGTGTCTTTTCAAACCATATTCCAAAACGGGCGGAATTCCTGAAAGCGGCGTTTCGTACAGGCTGAAACCAAGTCCTCTCACATCCATATCGCGCTGGATGAATTTTGTACAGCATACAACATCTCCCTTGTGAAAACTTTTACTTCCTGCAGAACCCAGATTAACGATCAGTTTTGGACGTTTACGATAGATTTCTTTCGTTAATTCCATTGCTGCATTTACTTTTCCGATGCCTGTAATCAGTTTATTTTTATCATTAAATACTTTTCCTGCTTCAGAATCCAAAGCAAAAACAAAAAGGGTATCTTCAACCGAAAACTGAAGTTCGTCGTTTATTTTTATCATTTAATTAAGCTTAGATTTCACAACCGTCTGTATCACACGAAGCTCCGTTATCCGAAAGATTTTTTAACGGAGTTATCGTTTCATCGTAAGTCTGCTGCAATGCACTGGCAAAAAGTTCTACAGGCTGTGCTCCGGAAACGGCATATTTTCCGTTCAGTACGAAAAACGGAACACCGGAAACTCCATTATTCCTCGCTTCTGTAATGTCTCTGCCAATTTCTTGATGATATTCTTCGGAAGCTAAAACCTTCTGAGCTTCTTCCCGATCAATCCCCAAAGAACCGGCAAGATCAACCAATGTTTCCACATCTCCTACATTTTTACCATCTATAAAATGAGCAATGAAAAGGGCTTCTTCCATTTCGTTTGCCTTATTGTATTTTTTGGCTAAATGCAATAATTTATGAGCAGAAAATGTATTGGTAATCAAAGCTTTTTCGAAATTAAAATCAATTCCGGCTCCGCTTCCCATCTGTTTTACCTGCGCGATCATCTGCTGCGCCTGAGCTTCAGGGAAACCTTTCTTTTCTTTAAAATATTCGGAAGTTGTCTTTGTTTCTTTCGGGTCTAAAGTAGGATCTAACTGAAAACTTTTCCACTCTACTTCTACCTGATCTTTAAAAGGCAGATTTTCCAGTGCTTTTTCAAAATTGTTTTTTCCTATATAACAGAACGGACACATCACATCCGACCAGATTTCTACTTTCATTTTTATTAAATTAAAAAATTATATTCTTTTTATTGATTATCCGTTATTAATCATACTGTTTTTAACGCAAAGGATCGCTGAGATTTTTTTTAACAGCTATTCGTTCTTAAGTTCACAGAGTCGTTTGACTACGTCGAATCTTAGATTTCACTTAAATAAGCACACAGAGCGTTTTTTTATTTTTAAATTCTTTTTTTTCGGTTTTTTTTAATTAAAAACAGCAGTACAAAAATACTCAATTTACTGCTAAAAAATTTACTGCATTTATTGGTTTTGCTGATGAAAGGTATTGACGGAAATATTTCATTGTTTTATAAATAATCAGGAAATTTGCTCCATGAAAATCATACCACTGAAAGAAGGAAATTTTTCTACCAATAAAACCAAAGATTTTACGCTTTTAACTGAAGAAAATAAAGATACGGTTAAAGGAATCAGAATGTCTGTTACTCCTTTTTTAATCATTACAGAAAAAGATACTATTCTTCTGGACGCGGGAATCGGATGGAAAAACGAAGAGGGAAAAACGGTGATTTCAGAAATTCTGGAAAGGGAAAATGTTCATCCTGATCAGATTACCAAAGTTTTACTTTCTCATCTTCATAAAGACCATATTGAAACCACAATTACCAGAACCGAAAACGGATTTCAACCTACTTTTCCGAATGCGGAAATCTACATCCAAAAACGCGAACTGGAATTTGCTATGGAAAATAAAGGAAATTATTCTTTTGATTTTGATACGCTTGAAAAGCTGATCGAGCTTGAAAATATTGTCTGGATGGATGAAGACAAGGGAAATATTACGGACGAAATTTCCTTTGAAGTTGTGGGTGGTCATACTCCTTTTATGCAGGTGTTTTGGGTGAAAGAAGAAAATGAAACTGTTTTTTACGGAGCGGATAATCTTCCTCAGCAATCTTATTTAAAATATCATCTGGCTTACAAAAGTGATTCTGACGGAAAAAAAGCGATGAATTTAAGGATGAAATGGGAAAAAGAAGCTATCGAAAACCATTGGAAAGTTTTATTGTACCACGATCTGGATACTGCAGTTCTGGAATTCTAAACAAAAAAATGGTTTAAAGATCATTAAACCATTTATAAATATCCATCTCAGAAGCAATATTAAGCTTTTTACGAAGCCTGTTCTTACGGTTTTGTATTGCTTTGGGAGTTACAAACGTGTACGTTGCAATCTCTTTAGTCGTTAAATTCAGTTTTAAATAAATACAAAAAATAAGTTCTGAGTTTTTAAGATTGGGCTGGATTGCAGATAATTTACTGAAGAAATCCGGCTCAACCAATCTGAATTTATTCAGCAGACGGGGCGAATTTTCTTTCGCTAATGCTAAAATCTCGTCCTGTACAAAAATCTTTTGGTTTAAATCTTCTAAATTGAATTCAGTCTTTTCGTTTTTCATAATTTCTCATCTCTACTAATTTCTGACGCTTTCCAAAAAAGCTTCAGCATAAATTTCTACGCTCTTTTACTTCGGTTCCGCAGTTTATTTTTTATCGGTTGAAGTAATTTTTCAGTTTTGAATATTTTACTATTTCAATACCATTTATTTGCTTATTTTTTCTTTGTTTTTGAATTTATGATTAAAATAATATCGTGAAAACAACGATTAAGATTTTAGCCAAAGACAAAGAAAGAAAAAATGATTAAAATTTTATATAATTAAAATACCACATACATACCACGTTATTCTTCGGGCAGCCTTATTTTTCGGGATATTTTTTTTGACATTTTCAATTAACTGTGAACAAAACTAGAAGTTTTTGTCATCTTTTTTTATGATTACAATCAATTGCACATGAAAATATAGTCTAAAGCCGGAACTGAAAAACTTTTTTCCTTTGTAGTATTTTGAAAATCAAAAAATTACCCACTTTGATACATAAAAGTGATCAGGAAAAATAAATTAGTCCGGACTGTTTAAAATCTAATAACGAAATATAGGATAAATGACTGGAAAAAATTAAAGATTCAGTTGTTTCTGAAATTCTTCAAAATATTGCGCGAGATGGAGACCGTCTGCCAAACCGTGATGCGCTTCTATAGAAACCGGAAGAAACTTCTTTCCTTCTCTGATACTGAATTTTCCGAAGGCGATTTTAGGAATGCATTCTTTAGGATCAAAATTCGTAGGATGCAGCAGCGCGCTGAAAGAAGTCCAAGGAATAGAAGTATGCCTGATATGATTGATCGGTAAACCATCATTACTGATTCCCAGTCCTTTAGAATTTTGTACGGTTTTTACCTGTTCCTGAAGTCTTTCATTAAAAACTTCAAAATCTTCAGAATAATGAAAAAATGAAAACCCGAAAGTTCCGTCTTCCCTGCCAATTGTACTTCCCACATGAACCTCATCATATAAAATTACCTCATCATTTACAATTCTCAGTTTCAGGGCATCTACAGAGTTTACAGCTATCATGGATTTGTAAAGATATGCCGCAAAAAACGACTGTTTATTTTTTTTCGCCTCATCATAAGCTTTGGTACAGTCCACTTCCGAAGTAAATCCGAAATAAGGGCTTTTCATTTTAGAAAAAAATTCGAAATGCTCTTTCCTGTTCCAGCTCTCAATATCTATAATCTTCACTGCTCTATTTTTTGCAAATGTCTGCAAGATTTATCAATTATAAAAATTATCAGGAAATAAATGCATCCGGCAACGTATTTTTGTACAGGATTTGCAGTAAAATCTCCAGATTATTATTTAAAGTTTGTGTAAACTAATTTTAAATTTAACCGCAAAAGGTACAAAAGACTTTATTGGATTTATTTTAAGTGTTTCAAAAGTCTGCAAAGAGAAAAAAATCTTTGATTTTTTTTTAACTTATGTGTTCTTTTTTCATTTAGGTATTAAACTTAAACAACTAAAGTGTTACAATCTTTTGCATCTTTTGCGGTAAAAAAGTTTAAACAAATTTTTCAACAAAACTATTGGAAATGAAAGAAAAAGCAGGATTTATCGGATTGGGAAATATGGGATATCCTATGGCGAAAAATTTAGAAAAAGCGGGAGTTCCGTTATCCGTTTACAACAGAACTCCGGCAAAGGCGGAAGATTTTAAAGAAAATTCTGTTGTTTATGATACGGTGGAAGATGTCGTAAAAAACAGCGATATCATTTTTACGATGCTTACCAATGACGAAGCAGTAAAAGACGTTTATCAGAAAATACTTTCACTGGATATCTCAGAAAAGCTTTTTATTGATATGAGTACGATTTCGCCGGAAATGACTGGAGAAATTTCGAGTGCGGTAAAAATAAAAGAAGCGGGTTTCATTGATGCTCCGGTTGCCGGAAGTACAAAGCCTGCCGCAGAAGGCACACTGCTGATTATGGCGGGTGGAGAAGAAAAAGATCTCAAAAGAGCGGAACCTTATTTACAGAAACTGGGAAAAACCATTAAACATTTGGGAGAAAACGGAAAAGGAATTGCAGCGAAGCTTTCGGTGAACTATTTTCTTTCAGCGATTTATCAGGGACTTGCGGAAACAGTTCTGTTTTCGGATAAACTGGGAATCGACCGTAAAGATATGCTGGAAATCATTAATGAAAGTGCTAGCGGAAGCGGCGCTACCAAAGTAAAGACACCACTTTTAACGGAAGAAAATTATGATCCCGCTTTTGCTTTGGATTTGATGCTGAAAGATATTGTACTGGCAAAGAATGCAGGGGCAGATTTTCCATTGTCTGAAACGTTAATCAGAACGTATCAATCTGCTCATGATGAAGGTTTTGGAAAAGAGGATGTGATCGGGATCATTAATTATCTGAAAAAATAGCGCTCCAAAAATCTTCTTAAAATATATCGTTTTCTCCGATTTTTCTGTGGATTTTTTTAATTGTGGTCGGGTTTTTGAATAAACAACCGTAATTAAAATTCAGTTTTAAAAGAAAACCAATCACAAAAATATAATATTATGTCTACAGAAAATCTTACCCACACGGAAGCGATTAAAAAAATTAAGGAATTATCTGAAAATGCAAAAATCTGTATGTTTTGTACAGAACTGGAGAAACTTCCGATCAATTCTCGCCCGATGTCGCTTCAGGAAACCGATGACGAAGGAAATCTCTGGTTCATTAGTAGCGATACAAGCAACAAAAACTTTGAGATAAGGGATGATAAAAGAGTACAGTTATTTTTCATGAACAATTCTGATTATGAATATCTTTCAGTGTATGGAGAAGCTGCCATCTATAAAGACCGATCAACCATTGAAGATAAATGGTCGCCAATGGCAAAAGCATGGTTTGAGGAAGGAAAAGATGATCCGAATGTATCAATTATCCGTGTAGAACCGAAAGAAACCTATTACTGGAATACAAAAGCCGGAAAACTGGTAAGTCTTTTCAATTTTGTAACTTCGGCCATTACAGGAAATACAACAGATAATTCCGACGGCGTGGAAGGAAAAGCAACGGTTTAAGATTTGTTTAAAATAATTTGAAAAATGGTTTGTGTATCAACACAGTTCGTTTTTCGGACAAATAAAAAGCAGTGGAGAAATTCACTGCTTTTGTTTTGTCTGATGGTTAAAAATTTTTCACAAACCCGATTCCTACATTTCCTTTCTGATAGTAAGGCATCATCATTGCCTGAGATTTTTCCGGCTTTCCGCCTAAGAGTTTATTGATTTTCGGATAAAGCCAGTACGCAAGTTCTGTGGATAAAATCCCGAATCCTGCTCCGCCAATAACATCTCCGAACCAGTGTTTGTCATTCAGCATTCGATATACTCCTGTAAAAACGGCTAAAGAATACCCCGAAATTCCCAGCAAAAGATTATGGTCTTTATATTCCCTGAACATAAACTGCGCCGATGCAAATGCAATTGCCGTATGCCCCGAAGGAAAAGACAGCCTGTTGGAATGATCCGGTCTTTCTTCTTTTACAGCGTGTTTCAGCGGAATAGTAATGGCGGAAGTTATCATCATGGAAGTTCCGTAGATAATGCTTCTGTCACGGAAATTATGTTTTCCTTTTACTCCGAGCGCATTCAGACCATAGACTAAAACTGCGGGAGCAAATTGTGTATAATTATCCAGTTTAATATGATCCGGTTTATGTTCGCTTATTTCGTATTGCGTAGAAGAATTCAGGTTTTTTAGTTCATCAATGCTCAGACTGGCAATTCCGTAAGAAATCAGTACGGTAGGAACGATAAGCTTTTTATAGCTGAACTGATGCGTCTTATCTTCAGGAAGACTTTTAAGAACCATTGCAGAATCTGCATTATCCTGAAACTGCAGGCTGTCCGCTTCCTGAGCGGAAATCAGTTGAACACTTCCGACAATCAAAAATAGTCCTGCAAAGAATTTTTTCATATAATAAAATTTAATGATGAAAAGATCAGAGTATGAATATACATAATATTATTTTTCAAATATAAGCGAAATCTTAAAATACAGTTTTACATAATTTTCATGCTTATCGGGAATTGCATAAAATAACCCACACAAAAATGTGTGGGCTAAAGCTAATTTATAAAATAAGGCTGAGTTTTATCCGTTAACAACGATTCCTCCGTTCGGATGCAGAACCTGTCCGGTAAACTGTGCAGCGTCTTCGCCTGCCAAAAAAAGGAAACTGGAGGCAATTTCTTCTGGTGTAGCATTTCTTTCAAAAGGAGGTTTGTCCGGATCTTCTTCCTCTTCATCAAAAGTTTCTTTGGTTAATGGAGTTGCTACAGGTCCCGGAGCAACGGCATTTACACGGATTCCTTTAGGTCTTGCCTGCAATGCCAGAGATCTTGTAAAAGAAACAATGGCACCTTTTGTTGCTGAATAATCGAGGAGTTCAGGATGTCCCTGATAAGCCACTGCGGAAGTGGTATTGATGATAGAACTTCCCTCTTTCAGATACGGAAAAACAACCTTCGTTAATAAAATCATACCGATTATATTTGAATTGAATGTTGTCCGGATATTTTCTTCTTCGAGTTCTTCGATACTTTTTGAAGGAAACTGTGTTCCGGCATTATTAACAAGAATATCAACCTTTCCGAATTCTGAAATAACTTTTGAGGTTACCTCTTCACAAAATTCATAATCATTAATATCTCCTTTGTAAACAGAACATTTTATTCCTGCAGCTTCAATTTCTGATTTCGCTTTTTCTGCATCTTTTTCATCGGAATGATAGATAATCGCAATATCTGCTCCTTCTTCAGCAAAAAGTAGCGCAACAGCCTTTCCAATTCCACTGTCGGCTCCTGTGATAAGAGCGGTTTTACCGTCTAATTTCAATTTCCTCATTATTTCAAAATTAAAAGCTGATTGATCTCACTTTTAAAACAGCCTAAAATAAATTCGGTGTAATACAACTGAGCGTTCAAAGCCTGTGTTTTCGGATGAAGTTCCAGTTTTTTAGTGAGAACAATTTCTCCTTTGTAGGCAAAAGAAAAGTAAGCAAAAATCTTATACGAAGAATTACGGATCGGCGTACAATATCCTGTTGTGGCAATAGACCAGTCGGATTCGAAAAACTTTGCGACATTAAGAGCCATAGTTTCTGCGATATTTTCCGAAACGCAGTCACATTCTTCACCTTCTGTCTGATCTACATTCAGAAGTCTCACTTTTTCGGGTAAAGTATAGGCTGTCATTCCGCCTTTGTAAAACAATGATGCATTGGGCATTTGTGAAAAGGCAAGCTGTAAACATCCGGAGGTTACGCTTTCTACCACAGAAATTGTTTCATCAGCGGTAATCAGCGACTGACTGATGTAATCTAAGAGGTTTTTTTGAAATTCCATAATCTTTACTATTTTATGTGGTTGTGGTGTATATCTAATTTTTGTCTTTTCAGATCAAAATTTATTACGTGTTTCTTTCGGCTTCAAACTCCCAGACTCTGTGGCTGGCAATTGCCTGTATAAATTTACTGTCAGGCTCAGGATCTTCCCAGGTTACAATGGCAGAATCTTCATGTTTTCTTAAACCGACATTGCTGTTTTTGTAAAGTGCTTCTGTACCTTCATCAAAATAAATTGCTTTGCAGTGTTTGTACGCTTCATTAATGAAATGTAACACTTTGTGCTTGTTGTCCGCTTTCATAAGCTCTTTTGCGGAATCTTCTCCTGCACCGATGAACAGGGCATCAAAACATACGCTTGCTGTACTTGTGAGGGAGTGTTTTGGCGTTAAGGCAGATCCGCTGTCCGTCTTTACCGGAGCTAAACTGGGTGCAATGATTTCAACAACTGCATTCTCACTTTCCAGTTTATTTTTTAGATCATTTATAGTGCCAAAATTGGCTCCATCAGCGATAATAAAGCCAATTTTTCTTCCCTGAATGGTATTTTTTACGGTATTTGCCATGCTTAAAGCTTCAGAAGCTCTCGTATGTGCTTCTCTTTCTTCACTTTGCAGATCTGTAGGATTGCTGTCTGCCGGAAGGCTTTTATTAGGGAATTCCAGCTCTTTTACTTCAACGCCTACATTTAAGGCAACCGTCTTTGCTAAGGATTTATCAATGAAATTAAGCTGTCCCACCATTCTTTCTCTGATTTCCGGAATGGTGACTTTCGACAATTCAAAAATCAGGGCATTCTGAAGATGGGTTTTCTCATGATCGGTCTGGCTGTTGTAAAATAATTTTGCCTGAGAATAATGATCTACAAAGCTTTCACTTCTGGCTCTTATTTTTGTTCCTGAAACTCTTTCCTGATGTGAAGTAAATCCTCCTTCCGACATCATTGCCTGAAAAGGGCATCCTCCTCCGATGGAATTGGGTTCGTAGCTTACTTTTCCTTTCACGATCTGCTGTCTCATGTGTCCGTCACGCTGATTGTTGTGAACGGTATTTACAGATCTGTTGATTGGAATTTCATGAAAATTGGGCGAACCTAGTCTTGAAAGCTGTGTATCTGTATAGGAAAATAATCTTCCTTGCAGAAGCGGATCGTTGGTAAAATCGATTCCGGGAACAAGATGTCCCGGATGAAAAGCCACCTGCTCTGTTTCAGCAAAGAAATTATCAGGATTTCTGTTTAAAGTTAATGTTCCGAAAATTTCTACCGGTACTTCTTCTTCAGGAATAATTTTGGTGGGATCGAGAAGATCAAAATCGAATTTATCTTCATCTTCTTCGGGAATTAATTGTACTCCGAAATCCCATTCCGGAAAATTTCCGCTTTCAATAGATTCCCAAAGATCTCTTTTATGGAAATCCGGATCTACTCCGGAAATTTTCTGCGCTTCGTCCCATGCTACGGAATGTACTCCCAATTTCGGCTTGAAATGAAATTTTACAAAATGGGCTTTTCCTTCATCATTAATAAATCTGAAGGTATGAACGCCGAACCCTTCCATTCTGCTGAAACTTCTCGGGATGGCTCTGTCACTCATCAGCCACATAATCATGTGCATACTTTCGGGCATCAGCGAGATAAAATCCCAGAATGTATCGTGCGCCGAAGCTGCCTGCGGAATTTCGTTATGAGGTTCCGGTTTTACGGCATGTACAAGATCCGGAAATTTAATGGCATCCTGAATAAAAAAAACAGGCATATTGTTTCCTACAAGATCATAATTTCCTTCTTCTGTGTAGAATTTTACGGCAAAACCTCTTACGTCTCTTGCCAGATCTGTACTTCCTCTGCTTCCTGCAACCGTAGAAAACCGAACGAAAACAGGAGTTTCTTTTCCTACTTCAGTTAAAAATTTAGCTTTTGTATATTGTTTAAGGCTTTTCTTTAATGTAAAAACGCCGTGCGCTCCCGATCCGCGTGCATGAACAATTCTTTCGGGAATTCTTTCGTGATCAAAGTGGGTAATTTTTTCTCTCAGAATAAAGTCTTCCAGTAAAGTGGCGCCTCTTTCTCCGGCTTTCAGGGAGTTCTGGTTGTCGTTAATCTTTAAACCCTGATTAGTGGTAAGTTTCGTCTCTTCGTTGGATGTTTTGTGTGATTCAAGCTGATTCAGCTTATCGTTTGTCGGTTTTTTGTCTTTCATAATTCTTATATTTTGTGGTTTGTTTTTGTAAGTGGCAAAATAAAAACGGATGCGGTTCTATTTCAGTTTTGCCGGTTCACTTTCGGTATTTTTTATATATTTTTCGAAATAGTGAAGGTCTTCTTTGCATTTAACGGAGAGGTAAAACATAATCTGTTCCGGTTCTCTTATTCCTATAGTATCTGCACCGTAAAATTTTGCAATCAATGCCTTTATATCTTCATTTTCAGAATCTTTTAAAACAATAAAAAGCAGAAAAATATTTTCCCTGATTTCTTTGGCATAGATTTCAGCGCCTTCTTCAAACCATTTTCCCCTGTTTTTAATTTTTGTAAAATGATCTGATTCTAAGTTTTTTACAATATTTCTGCAATTCATCTATTTAATTATCTTAGTTAAAAGCCATATAGAAAAAATCTACATGGCTTATTTATATTATTCTTCCTGCTCTGCGTCGAAATTGATGTAGGTTTCGGCGATCTCCGTAAGATCATAGTCTGTGTCTTCTTCCTCCTGAAGCGTTTTTTCCAGAAGATCTGCGGCTTTGTCGTGTCCCATGGTAATGGCAAGCTGAGCAAGTCCGCCGTAAGTGGCGATTTCGTAATGTTCAACTTTCTGGGCTGCGATAATAAGTGCTGCATCACGCGTCATAGAACCTTCTTCGGTAGATTTTATAATTTCCTCTCCTTCTTCGATGATTCCTTTAATTGCCTTGCATTCTTTTTTTTCGGGAGTTTCATCAATCAGTTTAAAAACTTTTTCAAGTCGGCTTACGTGCTTTTTCGTCTGAAGCTGATGATCTTCGAAAGCTTCCTTTAATTCTTCCGTTGTAGCAGCTTCCTGCATTTTGTCTAAGGCATCAATAATTGCATTTTCCGCGAAATAGATGTCTTTAAGTGCAGAAACAAAAAATTTATGAAGCGGAGAATTTTTCATCTCACTTTCATTTACGGAAGCATTATCTGCCTGTATGTTTTTTTTAGATGCAGAAACTGCTGTTTCTGCAGTTGCCGAAGAATCTTTAACCGTGCTGTTATCTTTATTTTCTGTGGTTTTGGTTGCCATAATTTTGCTTTTGGTGTTTAAGTTTATGAAAAGATTACCCCTTTACATAATCACAAATAAAGAGGTAATCTGAAAAAGAATTATGAATTACGTCTGCCTCCGAATCCCGATCTGCCGGAACCTGAAGATCTTCCGCCTCCGTGAGAAGCCTGCCCTCCCATACGAGCGATTCTCGTACGTTCGGCTTTGCTCATTGATGCGAAACCTCTTCTTGAAGTACCGTTACCAGATCCTGAACTGGAGCTTCGACCTGAACCGCTGCTGTTTCCTGATCTTGAACCTGAACCTGAGTTTCCTCTGCTGCTTCCTGAATTGGAATTCGATGATCTTCCGGAGTTTGAGCCGGAACCCGAACCAGATCTTCCGCCACTGTTTCTGCTTCCTCTCGGTCTTCCCGGATTATCGTGTCTGTGGTCATAATTATCGTCGTTAGAGTTGCCGGAAGACGACCTTCCTCTTCCGCCGGATCTTGAACCCGATCCTGATCCTGATCTGCCGGAATTTGAACCTGAAGATCTTCCCGATCCGCTGCGCGAACCTCCTCTTCCGCTTCCTGAAGTAAATCTTCCCTGGCTGTCTCTCTGCTGATTTCCGTTTCCGCTTCGTCCTCTTCCACGACCTCTGTTGTCGTTATCGTCTTCATCGTCGTCGTAATCTTCATCATCATAGTCATCGTCGTCGTAATCTTCATCATCATAGTCGTCGTAGCTGTTTTCATAATCATCGTCTTCATCATCAAAGTAATCTTCATACTCTGAGAAGTCATCATCATAATCTTCATCATTTTGGGCATCGTTATACCCGTGATCGTATCCTAACTGGTAGATTTCCTCAAGATTGCTTGATGAGTCTGAATTTCCTCTTGAACTACGGTTTCCTGAATTTCTAGTGTTCATAACTGTTTTTTTTATGTTAATATTTAGTGATGTGTATTGCCGGCCGTGACTAGTATTTAGACAGCAATGGTTTTGGTTTTAGTAATAAAAAGATTTAAAAAAAAGCAAATGCTTTTACTGTTTCTCTTATCGAGAACTGAAAGAATGAATATGAATTATATACTCAAATGTACAACTGAAATGTCCCTTATTTTTATGACTGAGGTCACAATTGCAGGATTAATATAAAATTTTTCGGCTTTCTATTTTTAAACTGCCTTCTTTTTCCATTTTTTTCAGGGTTCTGATGACTGTTTCTACTCTTAAGCCTGTAAGATTGGCAATCTGCTGTCTGGTAAGGTCTACATGAAAACACTGTTCGCAATCTCCTTCATGGTAGCTTTTCAGATAATCCAGTAAGCCTTTTAATCTTGTTACGGGGTTTAAGGAAGACATATTCTGAAGCATAATGGCTTTAAAATAAAGTCTTTGAGAAAGACAGTGGTTCATTTCTAAAGAAATTTTCGGATTTTTTTCGAGAAGTTCCAAAAAACTGTTTTTCGGAAGTCTGATAATTTCTGTATCTGTAATACAGATGGCATTCATTGCGTAAAATTTTTCTAAGAAGAGCATGGGATCTCCAAAGCTGTTTTTTTCTCCTAAAATGTTATGAATAAATTCTTTTCCCTCTTCATTATAGCTGTTTTGCTTCACTTTACCGCTGATAATCTGGTAGTAATACAAAGCTGTATCTCCTTCTTTATAGATTATTTCTTTCGCCTTATAAAATCTATCTTCTGCTCCGAATTCATATAATAATTCCGGATCAATGTTCATGCAGCTTATAGTTTTCATATCTTAGAATTTTAACAATTCTCCAGCAAAAAAAAGACCATATGTCTTATAATCAGTACAATATTTTTCTGTTCCGGATTTGCAGAAGTTTGTCTCTCTCCATCACCTTAATGGCTCTGATGGCTGTTTCCACGCAAAGTCCCGTAAGACCAGCCATTTGCTGTCTTGTAAGGGGGATCATAAAGGAATACGGAGCCTGTTCTTCCTGAAAACTTTTTAGATAATCCATGAGGGTTTTCAATTTTGCGGCAGGACTCTGACTGGCTAAATTCTGAGACATAATCAGGCCATAATACAATCTTTCAGACATAAAAACATTTATATCCTGAGATATTTCCGGATATAATTTTAGTAAATCTAAAAATATATATTTCGGAAGTTTCAGAACTTCGCAGTTTGTAAGGGCAACAGCATTTACAGGATAAGGTTTATCTATAAATAAAAGAGACTCTCCGATGCTATGTCCGTCTTCCAAAATAGTCTGTATACTTTCCTTTCCGTCTTCGTTAAAGTTATTAAGCTTTACCTCTCCTTTAATGATCTGATAGTAATAACCGGGATAGCTTCCTTCTGTAAATATGCTTTCCGAGGGTTTGTAATTTTTAATACTCGCTCCTACTGAATGCAAAATTTCTTCTTTAATAACCATATTAGCTGTTTTTTGATATTTCTTAATACTGAAGCATTCCTAGTAGAAATAAAATTGGATATAAATTTAATCAGTACAAAAATCGAACCTTAATCTGTTAAAAATTAAGAAGTTGAATATTGTATGGGTTAAATCTTTTAAGCAGATATTGCTTTTTATGAATAGTTTAAATGTATAGAATCTAAACCCGCTTTAAATTATAAAACGGGTTCGGTTATAATTGTTGGAGATTATTTTACAGTTCGTGTGCTGTCCGATCCTGTTCCTCCGGAGCGGGGTGTTGTGGTGTTTGTACTGTCGTTCTTTGGAATAGAATCATTAGACATCGGCGTGGTAGTATTTACAGAAGGATCTGTTACAACAGTCGAATCATACCCCGAATCAGAATTAGAGGTTGTTGAGTTTTCTTTTTTCTGACAGCTCAATACGAGAATGCCCAAAAGGGCAATCGATGCGATACATTTCATAATATTATATTTTAAGTGGTGTGATACTTCAAAAGTAGGATAATATTATGTTAAGTATTTATGACCTTGGTCATAAGAAAAAATCACACGAAATAAAAGCAATATAATAAATTGAAAATCAACTGTTTAATAATTAAAAAACATTTTTTTATTAAGCTATTGTGGTCTTTTTTCATTTACAGCCGTAAAGTTCAGTTTATCTTTTGTGGTTATGTAAAAGTTTAAAAAGACTCATTTAAAAATTATTTGCTGTCCGGAACGAAATTTTTCCTTGCAAGTTCTTTTCTTACACGGCTTAAACTTTCGGGAGTAATCCCAAGATAAGAGGCAATCATCCATTGTGGAACTCTCAGCAGGAGATCCGGATACATTTTAATGAATTTCATATATCTTTCTTCTGCAGTTTCTGCCAAAAGGGAATTGATTCTGTCCTGAAGACTTTTGATGTGTTTCTGAAGGAGTATATCGCTTTTTTCCAGACTGTCGGGAAATTCCCCGATCAGTTTATTGATAAAATCCGGATGCAGCAGTAGTACTTCGGAATCTTCTACCGCTTCAATATAATACACGGACTTTTCGTTAAAATAAAGACTGCTCCGGTCTGAAGTAAGCCAGCTTTCGGGCGCAAACTGGATGATATGTTCTTTGCCGTTTTTATCGATGGAGTACATTTTCAGAAGTCCTTTTTCCACGAAATAAATATATCTGCAGACTTCACCGTACTGTAAAAGAAACTGGTTTTTCTGCACTTTTTTTACCTCATAATGCAGGCTGCACATATTCACTTTTTCCAAAGGAACATTCAAAACTTTTGCTAGATAATTATTTATATTCGTCATTATACAATTTGGTCTACCGATATATTCTGGTGAGAAGCGTTGTTTACAGCCTTTCCGTTTTCTATTACAATAAGCTGCGGACTTTGGTGCGTTACTCCGAGATCTTCAGCAATCTTATTGGAAACCGGTCTGTGAGCCAGCAAATCTAAGTAATATAAATCTATTTTCTGATCCAGATTTTCTATTTCTTTCTCAAAATTTCTCAACACGGTTTTGCTGATAAAGCAACTTGTTGAATGCTTGAATATTGCTATCCTGTGCTGAAAAGAATCCTGGATGGCTTTTTCCAGATCTTCTTCAGATTCTATCTTTTTCCAGAACGATTTCTGCTCCGGTGTATCTTCTTTTCCGCCAAATATTTTATCAAAAAAACTCATGTACTAAATTGTTTTAAGTGATGATCCAGATGTTTATACTCTAAAAATCCCCAGTCTTTTTCTTTCATTTGTCCAAAAAGCACGTGTTGAAGGGGCAAATTTCCTGTCTTAAAAGTTACTTTGTAGTCTTCAAGCGTTTTCAGGAGGTTCACTTTTTCTGAATTAAAATCACATTCAAAATTAACAATAAGTTTTTGAAAAGTCGGCATATTTCGGGGAATTCCGTTATTAAAAATTTGCATTTCCAATTTTGTAACAATTCCTATCCAGCGGAAAAGAATGTTTATTGGCGTAAGCTGTAATTTTCTCTGCGGAATTAACAGGACATAACTGCAATGCCTCATCATCTGACAGACATTCATTTTCCCCCATTTTCTGGGTGAATTTTGCTTTAGCCCTGAAATTCTCTGTACAATTTCATTAAAATCTTCAGGATTATGGAGACTTTTTTTTACCAACCTTTTTCTTTCTTCAAAGTTTCGATGTGCGCAAAATGATGATTGCAATGCCATACGTAAAGCGCAAGATGGCTTCTTAAATTGTAGTCTTTATTGTGTTCCGGATGATGAAAAGTTCTTTCAAACTGTTTATTGGTCATACTTTTCAGTAAAGCTGTCCATCTCTGGTGCGTTCCTTTCAGCATTCTCATGGCAGGTTTTACAGGCATATTGAGGCTGTCCTGAAGTTCTGCCCATTTTGCTTCGTCGTAAGGTCTTATCGTAGGATTATCTTCGGTAAGAGCCAGTTTCAGACGCATAAAACTATTGATATGGCTGTCTGCCAGATGATTCACAACCTGCCTCACTGTCCATCCGCCTTCTCTGTATGGGGTATCTAACTGTTCGTCGTTAAAGTTTTCGATCAGGTTTTTCAGCCTTCCGGGAAAGTCTTTAATTACTTTAATATATTCATCAAGTGTAACATCACAAATATTTTCAGGCTCCTGATACTTTCCTATCGGAAATTTCTTTTGTTCTAAGTTGTTCATCTTTAATTATAGTTTTTAATACACTAAACAGAATTACTGCATCTTTATCTTTTAAGTAGTACAACATTTTGTTGTTATAATTATCTTCTTTTGAGAAAATCATAAAATGATGGCGATATTGTTTCAATTCCAGATCTTCAAACAATATTTCTTTCTTATTGAATCTGATTCTGTCTTCATCAATTTCTATTCCTGAAATATTGATTTTCTCGTTATTCCTATATTTTGAAAGATAATTATGTACAATTTCATTAATGAATTTTTCCCACAATTCATCAACAATATCACAATACAACTGATGTTTTTCGTCTAATTTTCTTCTGTAAAAAAGTTTGAAAAATATTTTGAGTTCTTTGTCTGATTTATTTCGGATAAAAATCTGATATTCTCTTCCGATAGTAAATTTATATCCGTCGATGAAATGAATACCGTAACGAATTCCGGCAATATCCTCCTTTTTGATGATGGTAAAAAGATCATTCTTTTGATCTTTATTTTCAAATTTTATAAAATTGTCGTCAATGATTAATGATCTTTTCCGTGTATCAAATAATCCGCGAACAATAGTAAATTCTTTCATAAAATTCCGGTTTGTCTGAAATTATTGTCCAGACATTTTTTTGAATATTAGTTTTTGTAAATTTATTTAAAATTCGTGAATCTGAACTGAGATCAGGTTTAATAATTTGAGAAATAGTATTAATCGTCGGATTGTCATAAAAAAACTACTCCGAATCTTTCAAATTATTCTTATTTTAAATGCTATTCTTGTGAGACTATTAAAGAAATCTCCAATAAAAAAGCCCCAATTTAACATTGAAGTTTTATGTCTTATTATGTTTGTTTAAACTTTTTTAAAATAAAAATATTCTTGTTGGAAAATGCAAAGACACAAGTTTCTTATTAATCTCAATCTTTAGGCGCAAGAAAATCAAAGATTATCAATAAGGATTTCTTTCTATTTATGAGCAATACGAAAGCCATAAACATATCGAATCGAGCATGGAGCGTAAAAGGGAAATTGCTGGAAATTGCAAGGTTAATATAAGAACTGTAGAAAAAGCAATTAGTACTATGAAGAACTATGAAGAGAGTTATTTAATAATGCATTTTAGATACTCTTTATAAATTTCTCCACTTAATTTTTGAGTGTTTTCAAAAATATAAAGCTTAAAATCTTCAATAGCATATTTTGACAATAAATCTATATCGGATTTATTCAACCGTATAAATGCGCGATATTCATATTTGCCATCTTCAACATCGACATCTATCTCTGTGCTTTTGATAATTTTTTTACCATTAGATAATAATATAATAACACCATTTCCATCTACTACAGGTGTTGATCCATACGTAATTAACCTTAGATAATAACTACCATCTTTAATAAAACAAACGGGATCGCTTGCTGGTGATCTTTTTGTTATAATATTAGTAAATTTATCTTTTTTTATATCGATTTTGGAGCAATAGTCAATAGTCAATTCAATAGGTTGTTCAGTTATAAAAGGAAAGAGAGTGGGGTTTTTAACATCATATTTGAAATAAACATAATCATCTTCTTCATCAATTAAAGTAAGAATATATTTCGGGTATAATAAATCGTCAATTTTTTTTACATCGCTTAATAAGAATTTTTTATTAGCAATATCATCATAATTTGAGGAATAATATTTAGAAGACTTCTTGTAAATATTCTTTAGTTCAAATTCTTCATAAAAGTCACTATACCCAAACTCTTTCTCCAAATCTTTTTTAGGTAGAGCAACTAGTGTCTTTCCTTTAAGGCTTCCGATTTCGTCTCCAACAAAATAACGTTCATTAAATCCTTTAATATCATTTTGGCAAAACAAAATACCATGTATTAAAAATAATACGAGTGATAAATATTTCTTCATGATTAAAATTTTCCACAAAATAAAGAAATATTTTTTATATGGGATTTACGGGAAAACGTAATGATTTTAAAGAAATAATCCCATCAAAATAATTGATAATAAGAATATATTCCAAACGGTAGTAACATGCTTTAAGCTTTTTCCATAATAAAGCGAGTTTTGATAACTGATGACAATATAGTATTTAATGAATATTTGGAACCTTTGTAATGGTTACAGCTATTAAATTCAAACAAGTTTTATACCCATTCAGAAACTTTCGAAGCATGTATAAGAGAAATCGATTTAAAATTTCTTTAAAATTTTCTCAAAAGTATTGATATTTCTGCTTGTAAACTGATCTTTCATGCTTTTTTTACCTAAAATTTTTCCAAAAGCAGAATCTAGTGTATTTCCTTTGGAAACCTGCCAGTAAAAAATATGATTCACAATTTCTGCACTTTCATTTTCAGATTTCACAGCATTTTCAAATTCCTTCATTAAAATATTTTCCACGCCATCATTTCCTGCAAAGGCATACACATGAAGATCATCATTCTTTTCAAAAGGATTTCCGTTCCAAAACTGTTCTGTTTCTTGCTGAGATTTTATAAACAGATAAGCTTCGTAAGAGAAATGTTCAGACATCGCTTTCTCAAGAATCAGCTTTAATTCATCACTTTTTTTATCGGATGAAAAAACAATATTTCCCGATGCCAAAACTGAAACAACGTCGCTCATTCCGGCATTTTTGAAAACCTGACAGACTTCTGCCATTTTCATATTGGTTCCTTTTACGTTGACGCCGCGGAGAAATGCACAGTATTTCATTTAAGTTTGAGAGTTTTTAGGGTTATTGTGTTTTATTGGTTATGCATTAAACGGAAAAAGTATTGGCGAAGTGCGGGCTTAATTTGAACGAAAGTTTAAGTTCAGTCCAATCATAGCCAATGTTTTTTCAATGAAACTAAGTTAATCAAAATGTGGAATTGGAAAATATTAGCAGAAATAAAAGTAAAGTAGTTCAATTAACACTAAAGCCCCGCATTTTGGCAATACGATCTTATCTGCAGTTTTTCTATTTAATAAATGGAAATTTGTGAAGATTTTTTATTTCCAGATTTTTATCTTCAATCATTTTCATATCCTTTGTAAATAATAAATATGTCTCACCTTTTTTAGTAATCATATTTTTATTTGTTATTTGATAACTATATTCAACTTCATACATACATAAATTTAAACTATCTTTTTTGACTAATATTTGTTCATAATGTTTTATTTGTTTTTTAATAAAGTCAATAGAATCCCTCAGAACATTAAATTTTGCTTCTTTTTCTTTTACAGACTTATATTCTAACTTTACGTAGTCTTCATACATTTGCGAATCAAAATCATCAGTTCCATATTTTAATTCGTACAAATCTTTCGGCGATTTTGATTGTGATAATAAATGGTTTTTATATCTATATAATTGACATATATACAGATATAATTCATCTTTATCAGACAATGTGTCAATTTTTAATATTCTCAAAGAGTCTAAGGATTTATAATCTGCATTATTTTTTAACTCTTTGCTAAGATAAATTTTTGCAGTTTTTAGAAATTCTTTTCTTTGTAATTCGTCTTTACATCCAAATAAAATTGGTAAAATAAATACTAAAATTAGCTTGCAAATATTTTTCACGGATACAGTCTTTAAAAAATTGCTGATAACTTTCAGCTTCCAGCATTTCCAGCCAAATTAATCAATTCTTTCGTATAAATTATAATCCGTTCCGGAAGGTTTTAAAATATAAATCTTTTCTAAAATCTTATTATCACTTTTCAGATGGTCCTTTACACGGAATTCTTTAATCAGTTTATAATGAAGTTTTAAATATTCTGCATTTTTAGATGTAAACAGGTCGTCGTAAGAAAGAAGATATTTAGGTTTTCTGTTTTTTACGGTATTGATCCAGAAATTCGGCTTGTCTTTTCTGATTTCTTCCTGTACTTTTTTATCCACCAAACCTACTTCATCGATGGTTTTTAACCCTGAAAAATATGGAACATAACCTGCAGGTTCAAGGAAAATCCATTGGTTTTTGTCTTTCTCATATTGGTTTAAAAATGTTCCGATTGTTCTTCTGTAATTCCATTCCCCGTTTCCGGTAGCAATTGAATGTACCGTCTGAAAAGCTAACATCGGAATGATATAGACGATAACCAATAAAGATAACCAGAGATCTCTTTTTACTTTCTGCTCCAACACAAAAATCAGGACAGGCACGAAAAGTAAGATCTGCGGAACCCAATAATACCAGTCGAAAAGACTTTTCTGAGAAAGGAATATGAACTGTTTTACCCATCCGAAAATGAAGATCATCCATAAGAAAATGTTTCTTCTGTCTCTCTGTCTTACCAGATAAATAAAGCACAGCAATTCAAAGACGAGCAATAAAACAGTGAGCGGATTAAAATCTCCGGGAAGTTTCAGCATTCCCCAGAAGTTTCCGAAGTTCAGCCTGAAACATTCAAGATCCTGTTGCAGAGTAAAATGGTTGTCATACGCCAGTTTTTTGGCGACAATCGTATTGTTAACCCATTCACCAAAGTATAACCAGTTGAAAGCCAAAACAACTGAAATCCCTAAAATCCCTCCTAAAATATAAGTCCACCGAATCTTTTTATTCCACAAAAGATCGATTATAAACACAATTCCCAAAAAGATAACCGTATCAATTCTTGTAAACAAAATGAGGATTGGCAATACAATCAGAGCCCACTTTTTACCGTTATGAAAGCCATAATACAGCAGAGCCATTTCTAAAAAGAAAAGAATTCCGTACTCCATTCCGAGGATGGAAATTTTAATTGATGGCGGTAAGATTCCTATCAAAAAGATAAAAACAGCTTTGTGCCAGACATTTTTCAGAACCAGATTCGAAAGAAATAAAGTTCCTATCGTGAAAAGTATGGAATTAAATACAAGAAGTGGTTCTATGAAATTGTCTTTCCCTAAAATTAAATTGAAGAGATAAGATACAAAAACATAAAGATGCGTTGTAGATGCAGATATTTTCGTATCGCCGTTAAATCCGATTACTCCGTAATCCAGAAGATTTTGTGCGACTCTCCAGGTGATGAATGCATCTTCCTGAATGTAGCGGGTAAGTAAAAATAAAAGTTTAAAAACGACTGTAAAAATTACAGCATACACCGGGATTTTGTTATTTTTCGTCTCTACCATTGTGCTTCTTTGATCCCACAAATATAATCTTAAAATTTCTGAATCCCAATACATAAAAAAAACGGAACCGAAGTTCCGTTTTAAGTTTTGTTATTATTGCGTTGCTTTAATAATTGAATTGGTGATCTGCGCCTCTTTTTCTTTGGAGTAAGTAGAATCAAAAGGTTCCATTACATCGAAAAGATACTGGTAAAAAGGAGTGATTTTCTGTACCTGTTCAGATTCCTTCATCGCTTTCTCTTTGCCCATTTCTTTAAGGTTTTCTACAAAAGTGTTGAATTTCTTATCAATCGGCTCGATGGATTTTATCAGATAATCATATGCTTTATCTTTTCTTCCAATCTTCGAATAAGCATCCGTAACGGCAGAGATTACTAAAGAATATTCCATTGGTTTTGTTCTGATCTGTCTTTTCAGATAACTCTGGTCAGATTTGCTCAGGCTCATGTAATAATCGTATTCTTCAAAAATTCCTTTTTTCAGAACTTCAGCAAGCTGTAATCCTTTTTTCTCCTGTCCTGCAACAATATATCCGTAAACCATTGAGCTTAGAGAACGAGGATCGTTGTATTTTTCAGCAGGGATTTCTTTAGAAGCTAAATCCAATAATTCCAGTGCTTTTCCTTTTTCTCCCATCGTTGCTAAAGCTGCTGCTGCTCTGCTTGCAGAAGCTCTGTAGCTCATAATGTTAGACGTTGCAGTTTCGTCAAAGTGGGCATTTAAATTCTTAAAATTACCCCATCTGAAGTTTTTAACCACATTGTAAAGAGAATTGGCATCTACTCTTCCCATATCTCCGCCCTGCGATTGCGGAGTATGAATCGGAACTAATCTGTAGCTGAATCCGTCAAACTGAAGATATTCATCTAAGAAGAAAATATTTTCGCTGTCATAGATTCCTCCCGAAGAGAAGTTGATTGGTCTTTTCCAGTCGAAATTCGCTAAAACATCAAGTAAAATTAAATTGTTTTTATACAGCGTATTTCCTTTATAACTAATCATGATCTGATTGACTGTTTCCGGAAGATCTGCCGCTTTAATAATTCCTGATTTTACCGCATTTTCTTTATTGACAGGTAAAATAAATTTATTGACAGGTAAGATATTATATTTCTCGAATTTTTCTTCCCCGAAATACATTTTAAGAAGTTCATTTTTCGCCGGAGAAGTATATTTCAGGAAGCTGATCGCTTCTTTCATCGTCATAGAATCCTGAGTAAGATATTTTCTGAATTCCGCAAATTCTGTTGGCGGAGCTCCCTGTTCTTTTAACATTGAGAAAAGTCCCTGCCAGTCTTCCTTCTTCATCATATAGATCTGGTCGTTTACACCGTCTCTGTAATCGTCATGCGTTAAAACTCCCGGAACAGGAGCCGCATTGTACGTTCTTCTCTTAATCTGATCGATATTCCAAGGTGTGGAAGCTAAGGTAAAGTTAACTACTTTTACATCATCTCTGAAGTTTTCAGTCTCCTGAATTGCCCAAACCGGATACGTATCGTTATCTCCGTAAACGAAAACAATATCGTTTTTAGGCAGAGA
The DNA here is from genome assembly GCF_018603435.1 of Chryseobacterium sp. ZHDP1. Taxonomy (GTDB): domain Bacteria; phylum Bacteroidota; class Bacteroidia; order Flavobacteriales; family Weeksellaceae; genus Chryseobacterium; species Chryseobacterium indicum. The sequence continues at coordinate 722,042 of NZ_CP075682.1, forward strand.
TTTCAATACAGAATATCCGTAATCGTAAGAAGTATATCTGTCGTGTCTGTTATGTACATTATAATTCTGGAAGCCCATCATGAAAGGAACTCCAAGAAGAACCACTCCTGCAACAATATTTGCTGCATTTGATTTGATTTTAGACTGCAAGAACCAAAGAATTGCTCCTGCTCCCAATCCGATCCAGATGGCAAAAACGTAGAATGAACCTACCATTGCATAATCTCTCTCTCTCGGTTCAAAAGGTTTTACTCCGGTATAGAAAACGATTCCTACACTCATCAATACAAAGATTGAAAGCATTGCATAAAATCTTCCGAAATCTCTGTTAAGCTGGAAAAAGAATCCGATTAATCCTAAAATTAAAGGTAAAAAGAAAAATTTTACGGTACTTTCATTTTTGAATTTTGCAGGCATCTTTTCCTGATTTCCCCATAAAGCATCATCAATAAAAGAAATTCCTGAGATCCAGTTTCCTCTTGTGCTTTCCATGTTACCTTCAAGATCATTCTGGCGACCTACGTAATTCCACATCAGATATCTTACAAAGTAATATCCGTTCTGGAACGTGATGAAATAATCCATATTCTGAGCCAGAGAAGGCTTCTGAACGTTGATTAAGTTGTATGGTTTTACTTTTAAATAATCTGCAGCGGTAATAGATCCGTCTTCATATTTCTTTCTTAATTCATCGAAAATCTGCTTCGCTTCAGGGCTGTCTGCAACATCTTCATTACTGTAATTAAAGGTGAAATCCGGCGCACCGTACATTGAAATGTAGTTTGCCATTACATCTTTGTCCTCATTGAACATTCTTGGCATAAAACCTACATGAGCCTTGTTGAAAACATAATTGAATCGGTCTCCCGTTTTTCTGTACGTTCCTGTTTTCTCGTCTTTTTCGTAAATTTCTCCGGTTTTCTGAGTTTTGAAGCTTCCGTCTTCATTTTTCTCAATTCCGTTTGCATCCAGAAAAGCCGTATAATTCTGACCGTAAATTGTCGGCCAGTCTCCGTATTGTTCTCTGTTATAATAGTCCAGCATTCCGATGGCGTTGTCCGGATCATTAAGGTTCATTGGCGGATTGGCATTTGCCCGGATAGGAATAACCATCCAGCATGAAAAACCGATCATCATGAAAACAATGGATAAGGCAACTGTCTGATAAAGATTTTTCTTCATCTTTCTTGCGTAAGAAATCAGGAAATAGCAGATCGCAACCATTAAAATAAAAGCAGCAATGGTTCCTGAATGGAAAGGAAGACCTAAACCGTTCACAAAGAAAATTTCAAGTTTCCCGAACATCGTCATGATTAATGGGAAAATCCCTTTGAAAACAATGGCTAAGATTACCAGTGTAATTACATTTGCCCAAATGAAATTCTTCCAGGTGAAAGTATAATTTCTCGCATAATAGATAAGACAAATTGCCGGAATCGCCAGCATACACATCATGTGAACCCCTACTGAAAGTCCGAGAATGAAGAAAATTAAAATAATCCATCTCTCGCTATCTTTCGCCTGATATTCATTCTCCCATTTGGTAATTAACCAGACCAAAAGTGCGATAAACATAGAAGCCATCGAGTAAACTTCCCCTTCTACCGCAGAGAACCAGAAGGTATCTGAAAAGGTGAAGCATAACGCTCCTACAACTCCTGCAAAAAGAATAGAAATCTCCTGATGTTTTGTAATGTCATCAAAATCCTTGTTTAAAAGCCTTCTTACAAGATGTGTAATAGTCCAGAACAAAAACAAAATCGTAAACGCACTAAACAATGCAGACATCGCGTTGATCACGATAGAATAATTTTCGCCCTTTCCTAAAGCAAAAATGGCTGCCACAGCACCCACAATCTGAAACAAAGCCGCTCCCGGAGCGTGCGTTACTTCAAGTTTTACCGCCGAGGAAATATACTCGCCACAATCCCAAAAACTGAAATTCGGTTCTATGGTGGACAAGTACGTGAAAAATGCAATGACGAAAACGACCCATCCGAGAATGGTGTTCCATTGCTTAAAAGTCCAATTTTTCATAGTAATAAATCAATTACGCGAAAATAAGGCTTTTATATGATTTTAGACGGTTTTTAACAAAATTTAAAGATTTTGGCTCGCTTTTTGAAAAGTTTCATCTTTAGATAGCAACAGAAAACAATTTTTTATCTATTTTAGAGGTTAGAAATCAAACAAAAGTTTAGAAATAAATTTATTTTTTTGTATTTTTGCCGACAGATTTTTATTGAAAAATAACAAATAATGAGTAATGTTTACGATAATATACTTGGCCTAATAGGAAATACTCCTATGGTGAAGCTTAACACTGTGACGAAAGATATTCCTGCAACCGTTTATGCCAAGTTAGAATCATATAATCCTGGACATTCCACAAAAGATCGAATCGCACTTCATATTATAGAAAACGCTGAGAAAAAAGGTTTATTAAAAGAAGATTCCGTAGTGGTGGAAACTACTTCAGGAAATACAGGATTCTCAATTGCAATGGTTTGTATCATCAAGGGATATAAATGTATTCTGGCGGTAAGTGATAAAACCAAGCCTGAAAAAATTGCCTATCTGAAAGCTTTAGGAGCTACCGTTTATATCTGCCCTGCCAATGTTCCCGCAGATGATCCGAGATCCTATTATGAAGTTGCCAAAAGAATCGCTTCAGAAACGCCTAATTCCGTTTATATCAACCAGTATTTCAATGAATTGAATATTGATGCGCATTACCAGACCACAGGTCCTGAAATCTGGGAACAGACTCAGGGAAAAGTAACTCACCTTTTTGCGTGTACAGGAACCGGAGGAACTCTGTCAGGTTCAGCAAAATTCTTAAAAGAGAAAAATCCGGATATTAAAATCATTGGAGTGGATGCAGACGGATCTATCCTGAAAAGCTACCACGAAACCGGAGAAATTCATAAAGAAGATGTTCATCCTTATCAGATTGAAGGTATGGGAAAAAATTTAATCCCTTCTGCCCTTCTTTTCGATAAAGTAGATGAATTTGTAAGAGTAAATGACGAAATGTCGGCTTACAGAACCCGTGAAATCGCTTTGAAAGAAGCAATTATGGGAGGTTATACAACAGGAGCCGTTACACAGGCTTTAATGCAATATGCCCAATCTCACGAATTTTCAGAAAATGATTTAGTTGTATTGATTTACCCGGATCACGGTTCAAGATATATCACTAAAGTATACAGTGATAAGTGGATGGCAGAACAAGGATTTATAAACAACTGCGTGCACAACTACGACGAAGTTTTTAAAACTGAATTCATTAAATAAGGACGAAAAATTTATACAAATCAAGCCTTTTTGTAATCGCAAAAGGCTTTTTTACTTAAAATATTAATAAAAATGTTGGATATTTTTGACAGAATAAAAGAAAATCCAGGACCTCTTGGACAATTTGCAGATTATGGTGAAGGCTATTTTATTTTCCCGAGATTAGAAGGACCAATCGGACCGAGAATGCAGTTTCAGGGAAGAGAAGTTATTTTCTGGAGCGCGAATGATTATTTGGGAATGTGTAATCATCCTGAAGTTCTGGAAGCTGATGCAAAAGCAGCGGCAGAATTCGGAATGTTTTATCCGATGGGCGCAAGAGCAATGTCGGGAGAAACTGAGCAGCATTTGCAATTGGAAAAAGAACTGGCTGATTTTGTTCAGAAAGAATCTGCATATTTATTAAATTTCGGTTATCAGGGAATGGTTTCTACCATTGATGCTTTGGTGGGAAGAAACGATGTAATCGTTTACGATGTTGATTCTCACGCTTGTATCGTAGACGGTGTAAGACTTCACGCAGGAAAAAGATTTACGTACAGACATAACGATATTGCCAGTCTTGAAAAAAACCTTGAAAGAGCAACCAAAGTAGCGGAAGAAACCGGAGGAGGAATTTTAGTGATTACCGAAGGGGTTTTCGGAATGAGAGGACAACAAGGTAAATTAAAAGAAATCTGTGAATTAAAATCAAAATATAAATTCAGACTTTTAGTTGATGACGCTCACGGATTCGGAACTCTTGGAAAAACAGGAGCCGGAGCCGGTGAAGAACAGGGTTGTCAGGATCAGATTGATGTGTACTTCTCTACTTTTGCCAAATCTATGGCGGGTTTTGGAGCATTCATCGCGGGTGATAAAGAAATTATCAGATACCTGAAATTCAATCTAAGATCTCAGATCTTTGCTAAATCTTTAACGATGCCAATGGTAATCGGAGGTTTAAAGAGACTGGAACTGCTGAGAACAAGACCGGAAATCAAAGCAAAACTTTGGGAAAATACTTACAAATTACAGAATGGTCTTAAAGAAAGAGGCTTTAACATTGGAGACACAAACACTTGTGTAACTCCGGTGATGATGCAGGGAACCCCGGTAGAAGCTACCCTTCTGGTAAAAGATTTAAGAGAAATCTACGGAATCTTTACTTCGGTAGTAGTATACCCTGTAATTCCGAAAGGAATGATTTTGTTAAGATTAATTCCTACAGCTTCTCACACCGATGTTGAAATCAATGAAACCCTTGCAGCGTTTGAAGCCATTCACGATAAATTAGTAAGTGGTTATTACAAAGATCAGGAACAAAAACTGTTGGCAGAACAAGGTTTAAGTTTCAAAGAAATTTAATCTGAATATAAAATAAATTAAAAAACCACTGACATCCGATCAGTGGTTTTGTTTTAAACGGTCATAAATTTTCAGAATCTGAATATTTAAAATAACTTTGCAAAAATTTTCTTTTGAAAGATCTACTTCTCATTACTCCGCCTTTCACTCAGCTTAACACGCCTTATCCGGCAACAGCTTATATTAAAGGTTTTCTGAATACCAAAAATATTTCCAGCTTTCAGACAGATTTGGGAATTGAGGTCATTTTGAAACTATTCTCGAAAGACGGACTTCAGAAAATTTTTGCCAAAGAAATTGATCTTCAAAATATTTCAGAAAACGCTCAGAGAATTTATGTTTTAAAAGAAGAGTATCTCAAAACGATCGATCAGGTTATTGCTTTTCTGCAGGGTAAAACCCCAACGTTGGCAAGACAAATCTGTTCGATGAACTTTCTTCCGGAAGCCTCCCGATTCAATCAGCTTGATGATATGGAATTTTCTTTCGGAAATATGGGGCTTCAGGATAAAGCCAAACATTTGGCAACTTTGTATTTAGAAGATCTTTCGGATTATATTGTTGAAAATATTGATCCCGATTTTGGATTTAGCCGTTATGCGGAAAGATTAGGAAAAAGTGCCAATTCTTTTGATGAACTCTATTCTAAAATTTGCGGTGAACCTACTTTTATAGATGATTTTACTTTAAAAATTCTTCAGGAAAAATTAGAGTTTGTTCAGCCAAAGCTGATTTGTTTTTCTATTCCTTTTCCGGGAAATTTATATTCTGCTTTTCGTTGTGCGAAATACATCAAAGAAAATTATCCGCACATTAAAACTGCAATGGGCGGCGGATTTCCGAATACAGAACTTAGAGAATTAAAAGATCAAAGAGTTTTTGAGTTTTTTGATTTTATTACTTTGGATGACGGAGAACTTCCGATTGAATTACTTTATCAAAATATAATTTCGAAGGTGACTGAGCCTGTCGAAGTCAAAAGAACTTTTTTAATTGAAAACGGAGAAGTTTCCTATAAAAATAATTCCACAAGACACGATTACAAACAAGCCGATATCGGAACTCCCGATTATTCTGATTTACAATTAGATAAATACATCTCTGTAATTGAAATTGCCAATCCTATGCACAGTTTGTGGAGTGACGGAAGATGGAATAAGCTCACAATGGCGCATGGCTGTTATTGGGGAAAATGTACTTTTTGCGATATTTCTTTAGATTATATTAAAATTTACGAACCGATTTCAGCTAAAATTCTGGTTGACAGAATGGAAGAATTGATTCGGACAACTGGAGAAACAGGATTTCATTTTGTGGATGAAGCGGCTCCTCCGGCATTGATGCGTGAAGTTGCATTGGAAATCTTAAGAAGGAATCTGGTCGTAACGTGGTGGACGAATATTCGTTTTGAGAAAAGTTTCACCAAAGATTTGTGTTTTCTTTTAAAACTTTCCGGTTGTGTTGCCGTTTCAGGTGGACTGGAAGTTGCGAGTGACCGACTTTTGAAATTGATCGATAAAGGAATTTCTGTAGAACAGGTTGCCAAAGTAACAAGAAATTTTACAGAAGCCGGAATCATGATTCATGCTTATCTAATGTATGGCTATCCTACTCAAACTATTCAGGAAACAGTGGATTCTCTGGAAATGGTTCGTCAGCTTTTTGAGATGGGAATTTTACAAAGTGGATTCTGGCATCAGTTTGCGATGACTGCTCATTCACCAGTGGGATTAAATCCCGAAGAATTTGGAGTAACTCCCATCAAACAGGAAATTCTGTTTGCGAACAACGACGTTGATTTTACAGACAAAACAGGAATCGATCATGGAAAATTCAGCTTTGGTTTAAAAAAATCTTTATTCAATTATATGCACGGAATTAATTTCGAACTTCCGCTTCAAGAATGGTTTGATTTTAAAATTCCGAGAACAACGATTCATCCGGATTATATTCATGACTGTCTTCTGGAAGAGGATGATTTTGTTTTTAAAGGAAATTCTAAAGTTCTATTTTTAGCTAAAAACGTAATCGCTGAGAATCGCGTAAAAAATAAAAAGAAATATATTTATGCGTACACAAAAATTACAGCGCACTTAAAAACCAATGTCGTAAGTGTAGATTTGGAGCAGGAACACGCAAAATGGCTTATGAAAATGTTTAGTGAATATCCAATAGAAAATTTAAAAAAGCCAACTTTGCAACAATTGAAAACTCAATTCGAAGAAAATTTTGAAGACTTTGAATTATTCTGGTTTTCTAAACCGATGCAGCAGTTGAAAGAAAATGGCGTTATTCTGAGTTTGTAGATTAAAAAATATCAGGCTTAAATTATTTAGAAATTCTAATCAGGAAAAATTAAATAAAAAAGCTTCAAAATATCTGAAGCTTTTTTATGTTTTGGCTGAAGCCAATCGAATTTTATTAAACTAAACGGGCTAAAGCCCGTTCCTATTGATGATTTTTACTTTTGAACACCGTCTTTTGTGACTTCACCCACAATTACTTTTTCCTGAATTTTAATAAAATTCGGATCCATAATTGCCATTCTTTCGGCAATAGCTTTGTAGGTTGGGAATTTTAAAATCGATGCCCTTCCCGACATTTCGCGGTACAGAGTAAAGATTTTCCCTCCGGCAGTTTTAATCTGCTTAGTTGTCGTAATATATTTTCCGATGTATTTGCTGTTCGCATCATAAACTTCAATATCAACAAAAGTTTTATCCGTAATGGTATCATCAGAACCAAAACTTGCCGGTAAATTAGTAAAATAACCCACTGGTTTTCCGTTACTTAAAATTTCACCTACATTATTTACCGTAATATTTAATTTATCAATTTTAGTTCGGATGGTATAAGCATCTTTCGTTTTCGTATCCAGTTTTCTTTTAGGGGAATTTTTAAAAAGCTCATCTAGGTTTTTAATATTGATTCCTCTTTCATCAATAATTTTCAGACTTTTAACACAGGTGTAAGCTGCTGATTTTTCTTCACCTGAAAATGCAGATGGCGAAATATAGTCCAAATCGAGCGTTTTATCCTGATTGTAAACTCTTTTAAGCTTAATATAACTGTCCCGTACAGAATCTACTACCGTTTTATCTACAAATTCTATCGTATAAATCGGGGTTTCTTTAAGATCCATAAAAGTATACACTCTTCCTTTGTTAGACAGTTTTGCGACATGAACTCCTTCAAGATCAACAATTCCTCTTTTAATTTTAACGGTTTGCGCATTAAAAAATGCTCCTAAAACAGACAGTAAAATAATTAAAAATCCCTTCATAAAACCAAATTCATACAAAAATAAAAAAAGTGTAACAATTCGTTACACTTTCTTGAAAATATATTTAGCTTTTCATTTAATTATTCACAAAGGATAATTCCTTTATTATGATTAAATTCTACAACACCGCTTTTGATAGGATAAGAGAAAAAAGAATCTTTGTCCGTTCCTTTTGTAAAGTATTTTGAATAGGCTTCATCTATCGACTTGGCATATAATTTTACTTTACCACCGATTAAAGAAGAAACAATTCCTGCGTGGTTATGCATGATGTGGAATTCACCATTTTTCCCAGGCAATAATACTGAGTCTACTTCTCCTTCAAAAACTACGTATTCTGGTGTTAAAATTTTTATATTCATTTTTATGAAATTATAGATTATAGATTTTAAATTATAAATTATTGAAATTCAATCTAAAATCTAAAATTTAACATTTAAAATTTCTTAAGCGTTATCAGCTAACATTTTTTGTCCTGCTTCGATCGCTTCTTCGATAGTTCCTTTCAGGTTGAAAGCAGCTTCCGGTAAGTGATCCAATTCACCATCGATGATCATGTTGAATCCTTTAATGGTATCTTTGATGTCTACCAAAGATCCTGGAATACCTGTAAACTGTTCTGCTACGTGGAAAGGCTGAGAAAGGAATCTCTGAACTTTTCTTGCACGGTAAACAACTGATTTATCTTCTTCTGAAAGTTCTTCCATACCAAGAATCGCGATGATATCCTGAAGTGCTTTATATCTCTGAAGAATTTCTTTTACTCTCTGTGCACAGTTATAATGTTCTTCACCGATAATTTCAGGAGCAAGGATTCTTGAAGTAGAAGCCAATGGATCTACCGCAGGATAAATACCCAATGAAGCAATTTTTCTATCTAGTACCGTTGTAGCATCCAAGTGAGCAAACGTAGTTGCAGGAGCCGGGTCAGTTAAGTCATCCGCAGGTACGTAAACCGCCTGTACTGAAGTAATTGAACCATTTTTAGTAGAAGTAATTCTTTCCTGCATCGCCCCCATTTCAGAAGCTAGTGTCGGTTGGTAACCTACTGCAGATGGCATACGACCTAAAAGTGCAGATACCTCAGAACCAGCCTGTGTAAAACGGAAGATATTGTCTACGAAGAAAAGTACGTCTCTACCCTGTCCGCTTTCTCCACCGTCTCTGTAGTACTCAGCTAATGTAAGACCGGAAAGTGCTACTCTCGCTCTTGCACCAGGTGGCTCGTTCATCTGTCCGAAAACGAATGCTGCTTTAGAATCTTTCATTGCTTCTAAATCTACTTTAGAAAGATCCCAACCTCCGTTTTCCATAGAGTGCATGAAATCGTCACCATACTTGATGATTCCGGATTCCAACATCTCTCTCAAAAGGTCATTTCCTTCTCTCGTTCTTTCACCTACTCCGGCAAAAACAGAAAGACCTCCGTGTCCTTTTGCAATATTGTTAATCAACTCCTGAATCAATACGGTTTTACCTACACCTGCACCACCGAACAAACCAATTTTACCTCCTTTTGCATAAGGCTCGATAAGGTCGATTACTTTAATACCTGTAAATAAAACTTCAGCAGAAGTTGAAAGCTGATCAAATTTCGGAGCTGGTCTGTGAATTGGCAGACCACCTTCGTTAGATATATTTTGAAGTCCGTCGATAGCATCACCAACAACGTTAAATAGTCTTCCGTTTACAGCCTCACCGATTGGCATCATAATAGGATTTCCGTATCCGATTACGTCCTGCCCTCTTTTAAGACCGTCAGTAGCATCCATTGCAATACATCTTACTGTATCTTCGCCAATATGCTGTTCTACCTCTAAAACTACTTTTTCACCGTTTTCTTTTGTAATTTCTAACGCATCATAGATCGCTGGAACTGCTTCCACATCACTGAAGACAACGTCGATTACCGGACCAATAATTTGAGAAATTTTACCTTTAATTTGGTTTGCCATTGCTAAATTTTTTCTTGGTGCAAATATAATGATTCTTCATAAACCTGCAATTGGTAAAAAACAGATTTTTATCATATCTTTTTATAAGTATAAGAATCTATCAGTTTAGCAATATAACAATAATCGGAGATTAAATATTGGTAAACTGTTATATTGATACATTGTTACATTATTTCCTATATTTGCAGTCAAAATTTTTCCGGTTTGAAAGTTTTCAAAAATTTTAAAGATTATACCTCTCAGAAGCCATTAGCGCTGTCTTTGGGAATGTTCGACGGGGTTCATCTTGGGCATAAAAGTATTATTGATGAATTAATTAAAGTGGGTTCACAGAACGATCTGGAAACCGCTGTCCTTACTTTCTGGCCGCATCCGAGATTTGTTTTTAACCCCAATGAGGATCTTAAGCTCTTAAACACTTTAGAAGAAAAAAAATTTCTGATGGAAAAATACAACATCGAGAATTTATTTCTAAAGGAATTTGATGAGGAATTCAGGAATTTAACCGGAGAAGAATTTGTACGACAGATTTTAATTGAAAAACTGAATGTAAAATACCTGATTATTGGTTACGACCATTCATTCGGGAAAAATAAAAGTGGCAATTTTGAACTGCTTCAGAAACTTTCAAAAGAGTTGGATTTTGAAGTTGAACAGATGGAAGCCATTAATATTCACGAGAATAACATCAGCTCTACGAAAATCCGCAATGCACTTTCGGCAGGAAATATTAAAGAAGCCAATGAAATGTTGGGATACTCCTACTCTGTTTCCGGTACTGTTGTTCACGGGAAGAAGATCGGAAGAACAATTGGCTATCCTACCGCCAATATCGAAACGGAATCCATTAAACTTTTGCCTAAAAAAGGAGCTTATATTGTTGAAGTTTTTGTAAAAAACCAACAGCATAAAGGAATGTTGAGCGTTGGAACCAACCCAACCGTAAATGGCGAAAAATTAACAGTTGAAGTTTATATTCTTGATTTTGATGGTGATATTTATGATGAAGAAATTACTGTAAAATTCAGAGATTTTCTTCACGACGAAATTAAATTTGAAGGTCTTGAAAAATTAATTGAAAGATTAGACGAAGATAAAAGATTAACGGAAGAGTTTAATTTTTAACTGTTTAAAATTTCTTCTTTTACTTTTTTCGTCAAAGATTTAAAGACCAATTCATACGACTGATCGATCATTTTCAGAATTAAATCTTTTCTTAAACCGTCTATAACCACAGAGTTCCAATGGGTTTTGTTCATATGATAAGCACCTGTAATTTGCGGATGCTGCTCACGAAGTTCTGCGCCGGATCTGTTTTTACATTGATTCCGAGAGGCTGTCTTTCAAGACCCATCAATAAAAATACTTTCGTTCCTACTTTTAGCACAAGGGTTTCGTTATCAAAAGGAAAACTTTCGGTTACTCCTTTTTTCGATAAACAATAGTCCAGAATTTCGTTAGCGTCCATTAAATTGGTTTAAAAATTGAGAGTTCAATATTATTAAAATTTTGTAAATTTAGTAGGTAAATTCTTTAATTATTAATTAAAATCAAATTCTTTATGAAAGCTTTAGTTATCGGCGCAACAGGTGCTACAGGAAAAGACCTTGTGAATCAGTTACTTCAGGATAAAGATTTTGAAGAAGTAAATATTTTTGTGAGAAAACCTCTTGAAATTGAAAATGATAAACTTAAGGTGCATATCGTTAATTTTGAAAAACCTGAAGAATGGAAAGGTAAAGTAAAAGGTGATGTTGCATTTTCCTGTCTCGGAACAACTTTAAAAGCAGCCGGAAGCAAGGAAGCACAAAGAAAAGTAGATTTTGATTACCAGTACGAATTTGCAAAAGCTGCCAAAGAAAATAATGTAGATGATTATATTCTAGTTTCTGCTTACGGAGCGAATCCCCAATCTAAAATTTTTTATTCTAAAATGAAGGGCGAACTGGAAGATGCTGTAAAACAGCTTCATTTCAATAAAATAACCATTTTCAAACCGGGAATGCTGGAAAGAAAAGATTCTGACAGAACAGGAGAAGTTTTAGGAAGCCGTATCATTAAATTTGCCAATAAACTAGGACTGTTAGAAAGTCAGAAACCTTTACCGACAGATGTTCTGGCAAAAGCAATGATTAATTCTTCCAAGATTAAAAGCAATGGCTATTCAAGCATAAAACTGGGGAATATTTTTTGTTTTGCGGAAAAGAGCAATGATTAACTTTTGATTTCGACTCTATTTAACTATATTTTAACCAAATAGAGTCGAATAAATTTTGTAATCAATTATACAAATTAACCAAACTCTGAATTTAACTTTTTTCTGATTTCCTGAACTATAACTTTATCTTTTACCTTATCATAAGTTTTTTGAGCTTTTTTGATAAGTTTTTCGTCATTTTTACTTTTACCTACTTTTATCAGTGCAAGAGCATATAAAGAAAGATATCCATCATCTTTTTTATATGTTGAGTAAACGTCTTCAAGATATGGTAAAGCTACATCATAGTTTTCTTTTAAGGTATACAACATTCCGTACATATAAATAACATCATCCTTAACTTTTCCTGAAGTATTATATAAATTTTCGGCTTGCTTCAGATTTTTTAACCCATTATCATAATCTCCCATAACAATAGAAGTATTGCCAATTCCATAATATCCTTCAGGATTATCGGGGAAATATTTTATCATTTCCTCATACTTTTGTCTAGCCTTGTCAACCTTTCCGAATTTCATAAATTCTATGGCTAAATTCTGTTTGAAAATCGGAGCCTTATTTTGAGCGAGGCTATCTGCAACATAATATAAAGCAAGGGCTTCTTTGTGCATTTCCTGCAATCTGAAAAAATATCCAGCCATAAAATAAGCATCACAATATTTAGGATCTTTTTCTATTATTTTCAGAAGTAATGCCGTGACTCCTCCATAATACTGAGGGTATTTTAATCCTAAAAAAGCGGTCTCAAAGTTCTTTTTAGAATCTGCATGTTCCGGAGTGCAGTAATTCATTTTACCAGAAAAATAAAAGTCCTGTGAAAATGTTTTAACTGAAAAAATCAAAATAAAAATGGTTAGTAGTTTTTTCATAAATTTTAAAATAAAAAAGTGGATCAAAATCCACTTTACAAAAATATATTTTTTTGATATTATTTCAAATATTTGGTAATCGCTTCGTCCGTTGGTTTTGTTGTACTTACAAAAGAATCGATCAGTTTTCCGTTTTCATCTACCAAAAATTTGGTAAAATTCCAAAGGATGGTTGTATTTTTTACTCCGTTCAGGTCTTTTTCCGTTAAATATTGGAAGATTGGAGCTGTGTCGCTTCCTTTTACTGAAACTTTGGCAGCCATCGGGAATGTTACTCCGTAATTTTTCTGGCAGAAAGCTCCGATTTCTTTATTGCTTCCCGGTTCCTGACCTCCGAAATTGTTGGCAGGAAATCCTACCACGACCAATTTGTCTTTATATTCTTCAGCAACTTTTTCAAGATCAGCATATTGAGGAGTGAATCCGCATTCTGAAGCAGTATTTACAATAAGGATTTTCTTTCCTTTAAAATCTGCAAAATTAATCTGCTTTCCTTCTTCCAAGGCATCAACCTTGAAGTCGTATATTGATTTTCCCATAAGTTCTTTGGTTTTGGCTTTAGATTCTTCACTTTTTTTCTGAGCGCAGCTGTTGAAAAATGCAACAACTGATAAGAACATTAAAAATAACTTTTTCATAACTAAATTTTATTATCTGATTTAAAATTTAAATGTATTGGCAGGAAATACCTTATTAATATCAATCCTGTTGATGAGCATTACATAATCTCCGTCTTTTTTTGCACTGGAAGATTCTATTCTGAAAGGCATGGATAAATTTCCGACTTTTTTATAATCTGAATACGATAAAGTTTCATCTTTTTTTACTTCTTTCAGCAACATATAGTTTTTTGTGTCAAAATAATAGATGTTTTTGTTAACGTTTTTCGTTAATTCCACTTTATGACAGTAAATATTTCCTACCACTTCTTTGCCTAAATATTTCGCTTCAAATCCTTTATTTTCCCAGTCTATAAAATCATTGTCGAAACTTTCCGCTACATATCCTGCATATTCCTGAACTTTGTTGGTCGCATAATTCATAGCATATCCTTTTGATCCGTCGTAGCCTTCAATGGCTGTATCTTTTCCGCTAATGGTAATGACGGTTTTGGTAAGATTCGGACGCTGCTGATAAATTTTGATAGGATATTCATCCTTGATTCCCAGAATAACTCTTCCCTGCAGCAATACTGAATTTAATAGTTTCCAATTGGTTAATCCTCCGGACAATTCAATGTTTTTATCAATAATTTCTTTGGCGGTTTGCGCAAAAAAGGATTGTGAAATGATCAGGACGAATACTAAAAGTAACTTCTTCATTAATTTTATTTTATCAATTCAAATATAAGGCTTTTTTAATTTGAAAATTTGAAAATGAAACAATTTGAAAATGTGAATTACATCACATTTTTAAATTAATCTTCTTGCTTTTTCAAGGTCTTCCGGCGTATCTATTCCTACACCAACGAAATTGGTTTCTATCATCCTGATTTTCATGCCATATTCGAGATAGCGGATGCATTCTATCTTTTCTGAAATCTCCAGAGGTTTCATTTCCAGTTTTGAGAACTGGATCAAAGCGTGTTTTCTGAAGGCATATACTCCAATATGTTTAAAGTAATCAACATTATATGAAATCTCACGATGAAACGGAATTACAGAACGGCTGAAATACAGTGCAAAACCGTTGTTGTCGGTAATTACTTTCACGTTATTCGGATTCTCAATCTCTTCTTTTTCAGTAAGTTTTATTTTTAATGAAGCCAAAGAAATTTCCTGATTATGATCCTGATGAAAAACTTCGATCAGCTGTTGTAAAGGTTCTAATTTTAAAAAAGGTTCATCTCCCTGAACATTGATCACGATATCACAGTCGATATTCTGCACCGCTTCGGCAATACGGTCGCTTCCGGTTTCATGTTGACCGGTCATTACAGCTTTTCCTCCGTTTTTAGTGATTTCATCGAAAATAATTTCAGAATCTGTGGCAACAAAGACTTCATCAAATAAACCTGTTTCTACCACATTCTGATAAGTGGTGGTAATAACGGTTTTATCTCCCAACAACTGCATCAGTTTCGCCGGAAAACGGCTGGCTTCATAACGTGCGGGAATAACTGCGATAATTTTCATACTACCAATATAACAATTTAAAAATCTAACAGTGTAACAATTATTAAACTGTTACACTGTTAGATTGGTATATTTTTTCAATATTTTATTTTAAAGCGTTCAAAGCATTTTCCAGTTTTGGCATCATCACTTCAATTTCATCGATTGCCAAACCTCCTACAGAAGCTCTGAACCAAGGTTCTGATTTTTCTTCCCCGAAAGCAGAGAAGGGAACCAAAGCAACACCTGCTTCATTGATTAAATAGAATACGAGATCAGAAGAGTTTTCAATCACTGTTCCGTCCGGTTTTGTTTTTCCGATATAATCTAATTTAATGGTAAGATAAAGTGCTCCCATTGGCTCGATGCTGTCAACAGAAAGTCCTTTTCCTTTTAAATCCTGAATTCCGCCGTGAAGAACTTTCAGGCTGGCTTCCAGTTTACCTTTAAAATCTTCAACAAATTCATTCACATCTTCAGGATTTTCGTAATATTTTGCCGTTGCTTCCTGTTCAGGTTTTGGCGCCCAAGCTCCAACGTGCGTTAAAAGAGCTTTCATTTTGTCCATGATATGAACCGGACCAAACCCCCATCCTACACGAACTCCTGTTGCGGCAAGACATTTTGAAATACCGTCGATATACACCGTAAACTCTTTCATTTCAGGGAAAAGAGAAACCGGATCTACGTGTTCAGCCCCAAAAGTAAGGTTAGAATAAATCTGGTCGTACATTAAATATAAAGGTTTTTCGTCTTCACCTCTTTTTTTGTTTTCCGCTAAAACCAGTTCGCAGATTTCAGCAAGCTGATCTTTTGTAAACATGGTTCCGGTAGGATTTAACGGTGAACAAAGTGCCAGTAAAACGGCTCCTTCTAAATGAGGTCTAAGATCATCTGCAGTCGGAAGGAAATTGTTTTCAGGAGTGGTCTTTACTTCTACGGCATTGGCAGAAGTAAGGTAAGCATAATGATTATTGTTCCAGGACGGAATCGGATACACTACTTTATCTCCTTCATCCACGATTGTTTTGTACACCGCATAAATTAAAGGTCTTGAACCTGCCGTAATTAAAATATCATTTGGAGAATAATCTAAATTCCATCTGGTTTTTAAATCTTTGGAAACTTCTTTTCTTAAAGATAAAAGTCCGTTTGCAGGCGGATAATTTGTCAGATTATTCTGATAAGCTTTCTGAATTTCTTCCTTCAATTTTGCGGGAATCGGATAAATATTAGAATTCAAATCACCAATCGTAAGATTGGCAATCTCCGCTCCTTTTGCCTTTAAATCATTTACTTCATTACCAATTTTTACAATTTCAGAACCAATCAGGTTCGCCGCTAATTTTGAAACTTTCACTTTATTTTATTTAAATTTATTTAATATATTCTTCTAATATTTATTTTTCTTACAACTTCTTCTTCAGGAACTTTTGCATCCAGAAGGCTGATTAATTCTTTTGCCTTTTTAGCTACAGCAGAATTCGGATATTTCTTTATGATCCTATTGAATTCTTTCCTGTTTTCGTCATATATGGTTCCATCCAAAAACTCGTAAGTTGGTGTATTCTCCATACCGAATAAATAATCATACAAATAATTATTGTATATTTCTTTTACTCTGGAAATCAATGAATTTTTAGGATATTTTTTTATAAAATTTTCCCAAAAAACAGTCCTTTCTCCTAACTCTTTCCATGAAATTACCAATCCTGCATCCGCCGAATAAAGACCTTCGCTTTCTTTCGCTAACTGCTCGATATACGTATTATAATCAGGAGTTACTTTATCTTTAAATACAGAAAAATAATGATCCGGAACCGAATATATTTCGGTATATCCTTCTCCTACTTCTTTAAATTCAAGATCAGCTTCCTTCAGTTCGGCAATCAGTTTCTTTATATTTTCAGGAAACTTGTAACTTTTGCTTTCGGAATCATAATAATTCACATATTCTTCAAGGATCTTACTCAGACTTTCGCTTAAACAAGCTGTATATTTTTCACGAATCCTGATATAATCTTCGTATAATTTATCATTCTGTTCAGGTGAATTCTGAGCAATTTCTTTTTCCGTTTTCTGCTGATACCACTGAAACGCTGCAATATAATCTTCCGTCTTATTTCTGGAAGAACAGGCAGTATCAATAGGCTTAAACGAATCCTCTTTTGTTTCTGCTTTTGAAACGGTGTTTTTTTCTATATTTCCTGCAGAAGTTTTTGGTGCTTCTTTTTTGCATGAAAAAATAAAAACCAACAGAGTAAAAGCCGCTAAACTTCTTTTTATCATGAAGATCGATTTGAAATTAATCTAATTTCAAATCCTTTCTTACTTCTTCTATTTTTGCTTCTAAAGACTTCAATTTATCTCTGAAATCTGCTTCAGAAGTAACGGAATCTTTTACAGAAATATAGAATTTAATCTTTGGTTCTGTTCCTGAAGGTCTTACGCAGACTTTGGTTCCGTCCTGAGTGTAATAAATCAATACATTCGATTTCGGAATATCGTTCATTACTTGTTTCTCACCTTTTGAAACGATAAAATTAGTCTGTTCTTTAAAGTCTTTCACTTCTTCAACCAATGAACCAGCCAATTCTTTTGGAGGATTTTCACGGAAATTTTTCATCATATTCTGAATTTCTTCCGCTCCGTCTCTTCCTTTTCTTACCAGATTTACCAGTCCTTCATAATACATTCCCAACTCCTGATAAATTTCGATCATGTATTGGTACATCGTTCTTCCGTTGGCTTTACACCACGCTGCAATTTCGCAGGCTAAAACAATACTTCCGCAAGAATCTTTATCACGAACGAAGTCACCCGTCATGAAACCGAAACTTTCTTCGCCACCGCAAACGAATTTTTCTTTTCCTTCAAAATCACGGATCATTTTTCCGATCCATTTGAATCCGGTTAATCCAACTTTACAGTCTACACCAAATTTCTGTGCAATATCAAAGAAAATATCAGAAGTTACGATCGTAGAACCGATGAATTCTTTTCCGGTGATTCTTTCCTGCTTTCTCCATTCGTTTAAAATATAATACGTAAGGATCGTATTGGTCTGGTTTCCATTTAACAATTCAATTTCACCGTCAAGATTTCTTACCGCAATTCCCAGTCTGTCACCATCCGGATCTGTTCCGATCACGATATCTGCATTGGTAATTTTTGCCAAATCCATTGCCATTTCCAAAGCGGCAGGTTCTTCCGGATTTGGAGAATCTACCGTCGGGAAATTTCCGCTTGGGATCATTTGCTCTTTCACAAGATCAATTTTTTTGAATCCTGCTTTTTCCAAAGCCTTCGGAACGGTTGTATAAGTTGTTCCGTGAATGGATGTGAAAACGATGTTTAAATTTTCTTTTCCTACATTCTGATAGGTAGAATTTTCGATACATGCATCAATATACACATCATCCTGCTCTTCCCCGATCCATTCGATTAAATCATCATTTCCGTTGAATTTAATATCTTCAAATTTTGTAGAATAAACTTCATTGATGATTGCTTCATCGTGTGGCGGAACAATCTGCGCTCCGTCGTTCCAGTATACTTTGTAACCGTTATATTCAGGCGGATTGTGGGAAGCTGTTAAAACAATTCCTCCGTGACATTTTTTATTTCTCACAGTAAAAGACAATTCAGGAGTCGGTCTGTGATCCTTGAAAAGCAATACTTTAATTCCGTTTGCCGTTAAAACATCAGCCACCAGTTTTCCGAATTCTTTCGAGTTATTTCTTACGTCATAAGCAATCGCCACCTTAATTTCTCCTCCCTGAAACTGCTTTAACATATAATTGGCAAGTCCCTGTGTTGCCTGACCTAAAGTATATTTATTTAAACGGTTGGTTCCAACGCCCATAATTCCTCTCATCCCTCCTGTTCCGAATTCCAGTTCTCTGTAAAAAGAGTCTTCCAGATCAGGTGAATTGCTGTCGATTAATACCTGAACAGCGTTTCTTGTTTCCTCATCAAATGTTTCGCCCAACCAAAGTTTTGCTTTTTCTAATGTTGTCATATTTGTATTTTCTAATTTTTATAAAGTTCCGGTTTTAATTTCTTTGTTTTATCGTTTCAGCATTTGTCATTTTGACGAAGGAGAAATCTGTTTATAAAAGATTCTTCATTTCATTCAAAATGACAAGCACTTATTTATAGATTACTTGTCTCAATTTTTAAATTTGGCAGTCTTTCTTTCAAAGCATTTAATTTCAATTGCAAATCATTTAATTCAAAAACAGAATCTCCAAAAATCTCTTTGCTGATCTCAAAGCTTATTGTTGTAAAATCCTCAGAATTATCCGTTTTAATAATTTCCTTCGATACTGTTTTTCCTTTTTCAAAAATAAAATGACCTTCTTGTCTGTTGAAAATTGTCTTGAGTTCACATTTTTCAGAGACAGCATTAATTATTGCCATTCCAACCCGACAAAATTCATCACCTACTTCCAAATGCTTCTTCTCATTACTGCATGCGCCGATTTTGGTCATAATGCATTCTGCTATAGTTAAATCGTGAGATTTTTCTAAAGACATTCCTGCATTATATTCAATTTTTAATGAGTTTCCTACAGCATTAATTATAATTTCACTACAATTTTCATCAAAATATTCATCAATAGCGTGACATAAAGATCCAAATACAAGAGCATTTAAATTATTTTCTTTAAAACAGTCTTCAAAATACATTTTAGGACGAAGTCTTACATGCTCCATTCCTTCTAAGCTTTGAATACTATTCGCTGTGTATTTTTTTTCTTCCAACTTACTTCTCAATCCAATTTCTTATTCTCCACTCTTGTACTTTTATCAATTTTAAAAACCCTAACCGGATCATTATAATACACAAATTTTGCCGTATTCTGAATATGTCCTTTTAATGAATCTTTTACATTGACTTCGGCGTAATTTCCGTTTTTAGAGTCGATATTCAGGTTTTCAATTTTCCAGTAAGGAGCGATTAAACTTGCTGTATCAGATACTTTAATGACAGCATCTTTTGTTTGCCCCAGAAAATTGGCCCTGCTTCGGTTCATCATTTCCACTTCTGCCCTTCTTGTATTTACCGAACCCATAAAAGTAGCATAATTTTTTAAATTCAGCTTAAAATTATCGGTTTTAATTTCGCTCGAAATATTCATTTCTACAGAATCTGAAGCGGTTACTTTTTCCAGATTGTATTTTGAATAGATCGTTACATTATAAAAATCTACTCCTTTTGTTCCTCGTTTTTCTCTGATGGTCAGGGTTTTATCTTTTACATCCACATCAAGATTATCGGCGACATTCGGATAGGTTTCGATTTCTATAAAGTTTTTGCTTCCCCTTGCGTAGAAAACACGGAATTTCCCCTGCAAATCTAGATTTACAAATTCCGCTACCTCTACATCTTTTCTTTCGATATTTCCTTTCGGAGATATTTTACCACATGAAAAGAGAACAGAAAAAAAAGCCACATATAGCAAATTCCTCCATACCATACAGTTATATTTTTTTTTCATACTCGTACAAAAATAAGATATGATTTTAATTTTTATCATTATTTTTCAGATTAAAATTTTTTGTAAACCCTAAACTAAAATAAGAATTCTGAATAGAGTTTTCTATATATTTCCCATATTCCAGAGACAAGGTAAAGTTTTTGTCTTTAAAAGTATCTGTCACACTTCCATAAAAAAGAAAGTTATTATTCTGTAATTCCGTAGAAAAATCGGTAATTCCAATGCTTGCAGAATAGATCTGATTAAAATTATAATTAAAGAATAGATCTTTTATGAAACTGGGTTTCGCATTACCGTCAAACCATTGTACACTATAATCCAGTTCACCCGAAAATTTATCATTAAAATCTTTCTGAATCATAAATGATAAGAGCGGTACCAGAAAACTTTCATTCCTGTAGTTTTTTGAGCCCCAGTTTTTTGTCTGCACTTCGCCTAAAATGCTTATCTCGGGACAATATTTTCCCTCATTAAACACATTGGCTTTTGCACCGAAAGACAAAGGCTGGAGTCCGAATCCTGAAGGTTTTGTGTATCCAAAATTGATATCCGTGAAAATTTCAACATCTTTATTTATGCCTAATCTCAGTCTGGTGGCAGGTAAAGAAAAAGCCTGATTGCCTTCATCAAACTCAAACAGAAAAGTAGATTCCTGCTGTAAATGATTTTTCTCTATAATCGCAATATTCTGATTCGTAAAAACCCTTTTTATTTTCTTATGTTTAGTTTGCGAAAAAACCAGAAAAGGGAACACCAAAAAAACCGGAATTAATCGGGATTTCATTCTGATTTTATTTACAAAACTTCATCAATATTATAATTCTTATGCTCTCTGTTGGTTCTGATAATCATTTCTCCTAAAAATCCGGCTACGAAAAGCAGGGTTCCCATAATCATCATGGTTAAAGCAATAAAAAACCACGGATTATTGGTAATTAAATGACCATAAATTCCTCTTGCCACATCAATTAACTTTGAAACACCCAACCAAAGTGCAGAGAGAAAACCAAAGATAAACATTAAAGTTCCTACCGCTCCGAAGAAATGCATCGGCCTTCCTCCGAAACGACTTACAAACCAAAGTGTTACCAGATCCAGAAATCCTCTGATAAATCTTTCGGTTCCGAATTTTGAAGTTCCGTAAGGTCTCGCTTGGTGCTGAACTTCTTTTTCCGTAATTCTTCTGAATCCTGCATTTGCCGCCAAAACAGGAATGTAACGGTGCATATCTCCGTAAACATCAATTGATTTTACGACCTGCTTTTTGTAAGCTTTCAGTCCGCAGTTGAAATCGTGAAGATAAACACCGGAGACTTTTCTGGCTGCGGCATTGAATAATTTCGACGGTACGTTTTTCGTCATTACGTTATCAAAACGCTTTTTTTTCCAGCCGGAAACAATGTCGTAATTATCCTGAACAACCATGTTGTACAATTCAGGGATTTCTTCCGGAAAATCCTGTAAATCAGCATCCATGGTGATGATGACATCTCCGTTTGTTCTTTCAAACGCAGCATGAAGCGCCTGAGATTTTCCGTAATTTTTAGAAAATTTAATTCCGTGGATCTGAGGATGCTGTACTTTCAAATTTTCGATAATGCTCCACGAAAGATCCGTACTTCCATCATCTACAAACCAGATTTCATAAGATAAACTATTTGATTTACAAACGTTATCAATCCTTGAAAAAAGCTCTTCCAGAGAGGCTTCCTCATTCAGTAACGGAATAACTATAGATAAATTCATTTAATTTTAATAAAAAATTATTCTTGGTTTTGTTCTTCCTGATAGATTGTTTTTGTTCTGAAAAACGCTCCGAAAAACACTGACAAAACTACGTAAAATATAAGAATTGCCGCAAAATATCCTGAAAAATGACTTGCAGTAAGCATATCTTTTCCTTTCACCGCTTCCGGAGAGAAGCTTGGAAGCCTTTCTTTGTACTTTTTATCCAGTTCATCAATGTCTTTCTGGTGCTTTAAAACTTTTCTTGCAGAATAATATTCTTTATCCATTTCCGCTTTCTGTCTTGTCACATACTGATAATTCAGCAGTTTTTTCGCGTCTGTATCTACAAAATTTAAGAAAGCATAAATGCTGAAAATGGATAAAATTCCTCCGATAAACATGGGAACGAAAGCTCTTTTAAATGCTTCTTTGAAGCTCACCGTTCTATGGCTGCTCCAGTAAGATTTCACCGACCAGAACGCAGCTCCGGCATACAGAATCGGTAAAACGAAAGCATTGGCTTTCAATGAAATATCAAAATAATTAACTCCTGAAAAGAAGTAATACACCACGAAAAAAACGATCATCGTAGCGCCAAACAGTAAAATTCCTAATGTGGAAGGGCTCTTCGTCATATCTAATTTTTTTGAAAATTTCTGAAAAATTATTGGTCTGAATTTCAGCAAACTACCTCTGCAAGCCAATTTTTTCCATTAATTTTCTTTAATAAAGTTTTGAGTTTTGCAAAATATTCCTACCTTTGCAACGGCAAGTCCTAAACAACCAGCTCCTGAGAATCCTCCAGGGTGGGAACGCAGCAAAGGTAATCGGTCGTAGCGGTGTGATTTAGGTAGCTTGCCATTTTTTATTGGTTTAAGTTGAAGAGAGGTAATTGGATAATTATCTTTTTTTGTTTTTATATACTTCAACATTTTAATTCCTGTTTTCAAATTACCTCCCAACATTTATTTAAAATTCGAACGTCTCTCCCAGTTTTGGTAAAACAAGTTCTACATTTTTATCTTCAAAATGCTTTAATGCACTTTCATGATTAATTTCAATAGCAGGGAAAGTATCAAAATGACATCCGATTACTTTTGGAGTTTTTAATAATTCTGCTGCTGCAAATGCTGCCTTTCTCGGGCACATTGTGTAGTGACTTCCGATCGGAAGGATGGAAAGGTGTAAATTACCGTACAACCTTGGAAACAGCTCCATATCTGCCATTACTCCGGTGTCTCCTGCCATATACAGGTTTTTACCTTCAGGAAGCCTGAAAATATAGCCTACAGGAACGCCGCCATAACTTCCGTCCGGAAACGAACTTGTATGATGAGCCGGAACCATAGAAATTTTAAGATCATCGATTTTTGCTGATCCTCCTAAGTTGACATCGTCTGTGTTTTTTGCATTTTTAAAGTATCCGCAGATTTCGGGAACTGCAATAAGTGTTGCTTCAGGATGATGCTGTAAAACTTCCTCTACATCCGCAATGTGATCTCCATGAGCGTGCGTTAATAAAATATAATCGATTTTCTGTGCAGAAATATCGAATCCTGACTCTGCCTTTTTATAGTTGTAGAATGGATCTGATAATATTGTTTTGTCTTTGTACGTGAACAAAAAGCAATTTTGTCCTAAGTATTGTATTTTCATTTTAATTTATTTAAAAATTATATTTTGATTTAGTCTGAAATTGTTGAATTAAATAAAATCTGAAATATCATGAAGCCGGTAAGCATCAAGATAAAAATCTGGATAATAAGGAATTCCTTTATCAGCTTTATTTTTCCTGCTAAAAAAAGCACCGCCATAACCGCGTTTGTCAAAACAGCAATCAGGATTAAAAATGGCAGAAAGGCAATCTCTGAGAAAGACGCCCCATCCTGCATTTCATTAATTAAACTGTAAATTATAATGAATGCCGCTGCTACGGATAAACAGGAGGTAATTTTTAAAGCGGTCATATTATTATTTTAACCAAACAGATTAAGTCCTGCAGCAGTAAGAGCTGCAATCATAAACGTCATGATTCCTACCTGTTTCAGGAAAGGATCCAGTTCTCTCGGATTTTTTACGGTCATAATCTTTCTTCTGATTTTCATTAAAGGGATCATTAAGATCATCACAATAAACACTTTGTAATTCTGAGTCTGGAAAAAACCATTGACTCCTAAGAACAACAAAATTAAAATCAGAGGAAGCTGTAAAAGAATCATTTCATAAATCATTGCATTTTTGAAGCCGATTCTCAGTGCAAAACTGTTTTTCCCTGATAATTTATCGCTTTCGATGTCTCTCATATTGTTCAGGTTCAGAACAGCCATACTCATCATTCCGATCGCGGTTCCGGGCAGTAACATATCCCAGCTGAACGATTTGGTAAACAGGAAATAACTTCCGCAGACCGAAACAAGACCGAAGAAGATAAATACAAAAATATCTCCCAATCCCATGTATCCGTAAGGTTTCTTACCCACCGTATAACCAATTGCCGCTAAAATGCTCAAGATTCCCAAACCGATGAATATGTAAAATTCATTCATATAATTGGGAATAAACGCCACATATAAAAGGGCTACTGTTGCTATAAAAGATAAAACGGAGAAAAGAATAACTGCATTTCTCATCTGTTTTGCCGTAATTTTTCCTGAGGCTACTGCTCTTGCTTCTGCTTCTGTCGCTCTTTTGGCATCGGTTCCTTTTACTCCGTCTCCGTAATCATTGGCGTAATTTGAAAGGATCTGGTATAATAAAGTTACAACTAATGCCAAAGCAAAAATTCTCCAGTCCCAAATTTTACCTTCACCATAAAGCCTCCATTTTGCAATGAAAGCTCCCATAATAATTCCGCTGAGCGACAACGGCAACGTTCTAAGCCTTGCGGCTTTTATCCAATCTTTCATATGTATAGGTAATGAGTAATTGGTAATAAGTAATGTTTTTATTGCTCATTACTCATTGCCAATTACTTATGTTAAGATATCCACTGATCGTCTCCGAAATTCGGCTTTCTTTTTTCAAGGAATGCATTTCTTCCTTCTTTTGCTTCCTCCGTCATGTACGCCAGACGTGTTGCTTCACCTGCAAAAACCTGCTGCCCCACCATTCCGTCGTCTGTAAGGTTCATGGCAAATTTCAGCATTCTGATAGAAGTAGGAGATTTAGCTAAAATTTCCTGAGCCCATTCATAGGCTGTATCTTCCAGTTCTGCATGAGGAACCACTTTATTTACCATTCCCATTTCGAAAGCTTCCTGAGCGGAATAATTTCTTCCTAAAAAGAAAATTTCGCGGGCTTTTTTCTGGCCTACCATTTTTGCAAGATAAGCAGATCCGTAACCTCCATCGAAACTTGTAACATCGGCATCGGTTTGCTTGAAAATTGCATGTTCTTCACTTGCTAAAGTAAGATCACAAACCACATGAAGAGAGTGTCCTCCACCAACAGCCCAACCCGGAACCACTGCAATCACCACTTTTGGCATAAAACGGATGAGACGCTGAACTTCAAGAATATTTAAACGGTGTCTTCCGTCTTCTCCTACATACCCTTGATGTCCTCTTGCTTTCTGATCTCCACCACTGCAAAATGCCCAGCCTCCGTCTTTCGGACTTGGTCCTTCTCCTGAAAGCAGGACAACACCAATTTTCGGATCTTCATAAGCGTCATAAAAAGCATCGTATAATTCTGAGGTTGTTTTTGGTCTGAAAGCGTTACGGACTTCCGGTCTGTTGAAAGCAATTCTCGCTACCCCATTACATTTTTTGTACGTAATATCTTCGTATTCTTTGGCGGTTTTCCACTCAATCATTTTTGTAAAAATTTTTCTCAAAGATACGGAATTGCAGAGAATTTTAACATTGATTTTTGATGATAATCGTTGGAATTTTGGTTCGAATATCAGCTGTTTTTGATGCTAGAAATTATTTTAACCTGAGTTCGGGATAAGTCTTATTACACGCAACGTTAAACAAAGAGATTCAATTATCAGTAATTCAGCTTTTAAGATATACAAAGGCGTAAAACTTATCAAAGTAATACCATTTTTGTCTTTTTTAAATAAACGAAGTGCTTTTGTTTAGCTTACCAACTTTCAATAAGTAAAAAAATCTTTTGTTTTTCTTTGCGATAAATAAATACTATACTATAAATCAATTATTTAAATTTATTTCTTATCCCGAACTAAGGTTATTTTAATACAAATTTCGCTGCATCTTGTTTAACGGCTCATTGTTTTTAAATTACATCCTGTTTAAACTTTTTTACCGCAAAAGATGAAAAATATTTTGATACTTTAGTTACTTTTGGCTCAAAAAATTGAATAATGCTGAATATTTGAAAACTAACTTTATTCCAATACAAAACCCGAATTTTTTTTGAAGATTAAATTTGGGCAATAGAAACAGATTCTTCAATACGCTTCGCTTCTTTCATAATGACAGATATCTAATACTACATTATTAAAGCATGAAAATATTGGCATAATACTGAAAAATAGTTGGTAGAATCCTATCAAAACCTCATTGTTAGGCTGCTTGGAGGAAGTTTTATGAAACGTGTTTCATAAAACTTTTTCTTTGTCTGAAAAATGGCAAAAAAACGTTGTTGGTCTTGTTCAAGCCTGGAGGTAATTCGTTGGGGAAAACAAGGGGGAAAGCAAAGATTTAAATGTAAAAATTGCGGGATTTTATTTACTCAAAACAGAACGGAGCAGAGAATTAAAAATCGTTTTATCTGGTTCAAAAAATGGGTATTGGAAAGGCAGACCTACAAAACGCTTTGCAGAGACAGCGGTTATTCGAAAGATACTTTGCAGAAAACATTTTATACCATTTTAGAGCAGTCTCCTACCTTAAAGATCATCAAACGGGAAAAGGTGAATTTAAGAATGGATGCAACTTATTTTGCTCAGTTCTGTTTAATTGCTTATCAGGATGATTTTGATGGATATACACAGCTTATCCGTTTTACCGATGGAGAACATTATGAAGAAATCAGGGAAGATTTAAACAATCTTTTACGGCTGGGCGTAAAGCTGGAAAGCATTACTACAGATGGACATAAAAGCGTTTTGAAAGCCATAAATAAATCTGATGGAGACATCATTACTCAGAGATGTCTGGTTCATATTCAGAGAATGTGCCTGATCTGGCTCACAAAGTTTCCTAAACACATTGCCGGTCAGGAACTTCGAAAACACGTTTTATTATTACTGAAAATTAAAACACAAAACGATAAAATCTGGTGGAAAAATGAACTCAACGACTGGTATTTGAGACATCAGGATTATATTAATGAAAAAACAATTAATCTTGAAACCGAAAGATACTGGTATACCCACAAGCTTATCAGACGATCGTATTTTACTATAAAACGGGCATTGCCCAATATGTTTCATTATCTGGAAAATCCCAATATTCCTAAAACAACCAATGGTATTGAGGGATATTTCAGCCATTTAAAAAATCATCTCGACCTGCACAGAGGTCTCACATTGAAAAACCGAATCAATTTCATCAAATGGTATATTTATTTTTCTAACGAAAAATAGAGTTTTTTTAGCCATAAGGTTCATCCGATAATAAACGAAAAGGTGAGGGAAACCTCACCTTAAAACTATCGTTTTGAACATTAATCCTATTGCTGAAAAGTTGATCTCCACCAGTGCTTTTGTCCTCTTCGGATTAACATCCATAATTTATTAAAATATATCCTGAATTTCACCAACTATTTTTCAGTACATTACCAAAATATTTGTTTCTATTAAATAAAAAAAACCGAAACAAAAACGTTCCGGTTTATATTTAACTGTAAGTATCTGAAATTATTTCGCTGGCTGCTTTGCTGCCAATTCAGCTTCTTTAGCTTTCATTTCATTATACTTGGCTGTATTTTTAGATGTATTATACACATCCTTCATTACCTGAACAGCTGTAATATCGTTTGGTAATGCCTGAAGCCATTTTTCCCCGTAAGGAATTGCTTTTGTAAACCTTTCTTTTCTTGCTTCAATTAATTTTGTAGCATCGTCCGGTTTTGTTTTTCTTAATGCATTGATTTCAGCTACAGCTTTTTCATCATCTCCGATTACAGTGTACACTAAGTTCTGATAAGCATTGGCAAAATCAGGTTTCAATTCGATTGCCTTCTGGAAAGATGCAATTGCTTCTGCAGTTGTTGCAGGATTTTTTGCCTGAAGAACTCCTAAATTATACCAATTGGTAGCATCGGTAGGATTTTTAGCCAGCTGTTCTTTCAGGTTTGTCATGAATTTTTCTGTATTTCCTGATGCATACAGTGCACTTCCCTGATATTCTTTCAATTTGGCACTGTTTGGAAATTTAGCCAGTCCTTTTTCAATTAATGCTAAAGCTTCATCATTTTTCTTTGCATTGATTAATAAAGTTGCCAAAGTCTCATATAAATCCTGTTCAACACTTGGAGACTGTTCTGTTTTGAAGTCTGAATAATCTTTTGAAGATGTTTTCTTCAGTAATTCCCAGGTATTTTTATCATAGCTCGCCACCTGACCTGTTTTGTTATCTTTTGCAGTATAGGTGGTTTCAACACCTGTATAACCGGAATTGATAAGGTCTGTATATATTTTTGTAGCCTGAGGGATATCGTTTGCCAAAGCATAATTCAATCCTGAGTAATACATATATACTTTATTGTCCTGCCCGTTTGTTTTCAGTAAGTTATAAACTTCCATGAATTTAGGAGCCGCTGCTGCATAATTTTTCGCATTGTAAGCGTCCATTGCAACTTTATTGGCTTCCTGCAGTTTTGCATTAACATCTTCTTTTTGTCCGAAAACGAAAGCAGATGCAACAATAGCTATACCTAAAATTAGTTTTCTCATAATCACTATTTATATTAATTGTACAATATTATTCTTCAGATTCAGAATTCTCATTTCCTTCTGCCGGATTTTCGTTTTCCGTCTGAGGTGTTTCTGTATTGTTTTCCTGGTTATCAAATAGCGATCCTACAGCTCCTTCTTCGTTTTCTTCAGAATCGTCTTCCACATCTTTATCCATTTCTACTTTTGCAATAGCAGCAATTTCGTCATTCTTTTTAAGATTAATCAGTCTTACGCCCTGTGTATTTCTACCCATCACTCTCATTTCGTCCATTCCCATTCTGATGGCAACTCCCGATTTGTTAATGATCATTAATCCGTCTTCATCCGTTACATTCTGAATAGCAATAAGATTTCCTGTCTTTTCAGTAATATTCAGTGTGATAACTCCTTTTCCTCCTCTGTTGGTAATTCTGTAATCTTCTACCGCAGTTCTCTTCCCGTATCCTTTTTCGGATACCACAAGTACTGTTTCTTTTTCCACATCATTTACAACAATCATACCGATTGCCTCATCGTCTTCTTCCATGGCAATACCACGAACACCGATCGATCCTCTTCCTACTTCTCTTACCTTCTCTTCAGGGAAACGGATACATTTACCGTTTTTGGTAGCAATCATGATCTGTGAAGTTCCGTTCGTTAGATAAGCGCCTAACAACTGGTCATTATCTCTGATCTCAATAGCATTTACCCCGTTTACTCTAGGTCTTGAATATGCTTCCAGCGAAGTTTTCTTAATGGTTCCGTTTTTCGTTACCATCACAACGCTCATCTGGTTTACATATTCAGAATCTTTTAAGTTGTTGGTTCTGATGTAAGCTTTAATTTTATCGTCCGGTTCAATGTTAATAAGGTTTTGTACCGCTCTTCCTTTTGCCGTTTTGGAGCCTTCCGGAATTTCAAATACTCTTAACCAGTAACATCTTCCTTTTTCGGTAAAGAACAACATGTATTGGTGGTTGGTTGCCGAAACAATATATTCAAGGAAATCTGCATCTCTTGTTGTTGCCGCTTTGTTTCCTACACCACCTCTGCTCTGGATTTTGTATTCAGAAAGAGAAGTTCTCTTAATGTATCCTGCGTGAGAAATCGTAAGAACTACAGATTCATTCGGGATGATATCTTCGATAGACATTTCACCACCTGAATAATCGATTTCGGTTCTTCTTTCGTCTCCGTATTTTTCTTTAACTTCAATTAATTCGTCTTTGATGATCTGGAATCTTCTTGGTTCGTTTGCCAGAATATCTTCCAGATCTGCAATTTCTTTCATGATGGCATCATATTCATCACGGATCTTGTCAAGCTCCATTCCTGTTAAACGGGCAAGACGTAAATCAAGAATTGCCTGAGCCTGAATTTCAGAAAGCTCGAAAGCTTCGATCAATCCTTCTTTCGCAGCCTGTGGATTGGCAGAATGACGGATAATTGAAATCGCTTTATCCAAAGAATCCTGAGAACCGATCACTTTCATGAAACCTTCAAGAATGTGCGCTCTTTCTTTGGCTTTTCTAAGCTCGAACTGAGTTCTTCTTACGATAACTTCATGTCTGTGCTCTACGAAATGATGAATAATGTCTTTTAAGTTAAGCTGCTCCGGTCTTCCGTGAACCAATGCAATATTGTTTACACTGAAAGAGGTTTGAAGCGCTGTATATTTATAAAGTAAGTTCAGAACAACATTCGGGATTGCATCATTTTTAAGTTCATAAACGATACGAAGACCTCTTCTGTCCGATTCGTCTCTGATTTCGTAAATTCCCGGAATTTTTTCTTCTTTTACCAGTTCCGCAGTTCTGGCAATCATTTCCGCTTTGTTTACCTGATAAGGCACTTCGTTTACGATGATTGCATTTCTGTTCCCGATTTCTTCAAAAGCTACTTTTGCTCTCAGAACTACTCTTCCGCGACCAGTATGGAACGCATCTCTTACGCCATCGTATCCATAGATAATTCCCCCTGTAGGAAAATCCGGAGCAATAATGTGCTGCATTAATTCGTCAATTGAGATTTCTCTGTTGTCGATATAAGCGCAGATTGCGTCTACAGCTTCCGATAAATTGTGCGGAGCCATATTCGTAGCCATACCTACTGCGATACCGGAAGTTCCGTTGACTAAAAGATTCGGAATTTTTGAAGGTAAAACCGTCGGTTCCTGTAAACTGTCGTCGAAGTTATTCTGAAAATCTACCGTTTCCTTATCCAGATCCGAAAGGACCTCATCAGATATTTTTTTCAGTCTTGCCTCGGTGTAACGCATTGCTGCAGGCGGATCTCCGTCCATGGAACCGAAGTTCCCCTGTCCGTCTACCTGCGGATAACGCAAGCTCCAGTCCTGAGCCATTCTTACCATTGCATCGTATACAGAGGAGTCTCCGTGCGGGTGATATTTACCTAAAACGTCTCCAACAATTCTCGCAGATTTTAAATACTTTCGATTAGAAAAAACCCCTAATCCATACATACCGTAAAGTACTCTTCTATGAACGGGTTTCAAGCCATCTCTTACATCCGGCAACGCTCTGGAAACGATAACCGACATCGAATAATCGATATAAGATGACTTCATTTCATCAACAATGTTGATAGGAATCAGTCTTTCTCCTTCTTTTTGCATAAACAATTTTATTATAATGATAGTCAGACCCTTAGCTATACGTCTGAAAATTATTTTTTTTGTATTTTTATTAACGGGCTAATTTACGAAAAATTTGCCGATTTT
The DNA here is from genome assembly GCF_018603435.1 of Chryseobacterium sp. ZHDP1. Lineage (GTDB taxonomy): Bacteria > Bacteroidota > Bacteroidia > Flavobacteriales > Weeksellaceae > Chryseobacterium > Chryseobacterium indicum. Next base: position 753,947 of record NZ_CP075682.1, read on the forward strand.
TGCGGTAAAATTTATCTATAGAATCTTAAAAATTCATAAAATATGAGCATATTAAGCATAACGTTCCACTGCACAAAAAATAATCTTGAAGCCTGGGAAAATTACATGGATGAAACTTTGGTTTTAATGACGGAAAATCTGATGAACGTTAATCAATATATCCTTTCTGAAGTACACAGTGATTATATTGAAGAAGGCAAAAACTATAATCTTCTGCTTATTTTTGATAATGACGAGCTGAGAGAAGATTTCATCAAAAGCGAAATGGAAAATATTGCTGAAAGAATTGAAGCAAAATTCGGACAGGAAGTTATGATTTTCAATACTTTTCTGAATCCTAAGAAATCGAGGCTTTAAATTATTGAGATTAAGGTTGAGATTGAGATTTAATAAAATAAAAAGGCTGTATCACTATCGGTACAGCCTTTTGTATGTAAATAAATTATTAAAATTCCTTATTTATAAATCGATATTCAGAAACCAAATCTGCATGATAGCTAACAAAAAAAGCACTGAATTTCTTCAATGCTTATATTCTATTTATAAATTAACAATTACTACAGGTCTTGCCGGATATACTCTTTGCGGTGTTGGAGCATAATATACCCTTCTTACAGGTCTGTAATAATGCTTTTTATAATAACGTTTTGGAGGTCTTTGGTACACTACGGTTCTGTAATAGGTTCTGTGTGGACCTTTGTAATAATGTTTTTTAGGACCGTGTCCATAACCATGTCCTCTTCCGTGACCGTGACCTCTCTGCAAAGGTGCGGCGCTGTACAAAACAAAGGAAAAAACGATCAGGAATACTCCCAAAATTTTAGTCAGCATCTTCATAAATATATATTTTTCAAATTACATCATGAAAAATTACAATCCGGATGCCAATAATCGGTTTTTATTATTTTTATGTAAATATTTAAGAAAGTTTATTACTTTTTATGTTAAAATATTACCTCGCTTCTTCTTTCAAGCATAATTACATCTTTCCACCCGCCATTCAGCTTTCCTATTTTCTTTCTTGTTCCTACGGTTCTGAAACCATTTTTCTGATGTGCTTTCAGCGCACCTTCATTTTCCGGAAATATATTCACCTGCAGAGTCCAGAACCCATGATCTTCACTGTCCAGAATCATCTTTTTCAGCAAAACAGATCCTAAACCTTTTCCCTGATACTCATTATCAAAATAAACACTTACTTCTGCAACGCCTTTATAACTTTCTCTTTTGCTTACAGGCTTCAGCGCACACCAGCCAACAACTTCATTTCTTTCATTTTCCAAAACCCATCGGCAGTCGTTGTAATAATCCATATTCCACGCTTCAGCAGTAGGAACAGTTGTTTCGAAGGTCGATTTTCCGCCTTCAATTCCCTGTCTGAAAATCTCTAAAACTCTGGCTTCATCTTTCGGAAGCATTTCTCTAAGCTCGTAGTTCATGGCTAATGATATTTTCGTTTGTTTTTTCTTTTAATTCTTGAATAATGCGTCTGTTTGCTTTTATTGTCCTCGGAAACCACACTGATGTTTCCATCCACTTCCAGTACGGCAAGTCTTACCTCATCGAAACCTCCGACACCATGTTCTCTTACGGCTTCTTCCAGTTCATCCGAAGTTATTTTTACTTTATTTAAAGCTTTTTCGTCAACAACGCCATCTTTGATAAGAATAACGGGATCTTCTTCCATAAAACTTTTAAAAGAAGGACTTCTGAACATGAATCTTTTTAAGGTAAAATTAGCCGCAAAAAGAACCAGAGCAGCAATCAGTCCTCCCTGAAGCGAAGTATCCTGTCCTACCATGGCATTCTGCACAGCATTGGAAATTAAAAGCAGTAAGACCACATCTCCCGCATTAAGCTGCGAAAGCTGATTTTTCCCGAAAACACGGATTCCGATCACCATGAAAAGATAAACACAGAGAGAGCGCAGAACGACATCTAAAATGGGATTCACAACAGTTTCTATTATACTGTCAAATGTATAAATTTTTACGGTCTGTTGGAGAAGTTGGAAATAAAAAGTTTAGATAGATTGAATTATCATTTGCTGGGTGAATTGTTTATGTTGAATTTATCGAAGTACCTTTGCGAACAAAAAAGATTTTCAGGAATTTTAAAACAACTGTTGCGAACTTTGTATTAAAAATATTTGAAGCATAAAAAAACCGCCTTAATAAAGCGGTCTGAATTTGTTAAGGACATTGAGCAATCGGAACTTCACTGCAAACAACTTTGTTGAGTCTTTCACAGTACACACAGTATTGTTTCGGCTGTCCGCCATACACTGATTTCAGATCCGTCTTGCTTAGTTTCTTTAAATTTTTCATATTGTTTTAATTTTGTGATTCAAATATAAAACGAATATTTTTAATTATTATTACAACTTTATATTTAAAATTTTCATTATTTACACTTAAAATAAAAAAGCCATACAGAATTTGCATGGCTTGGTATAAAAGATTTTATGAATATTATCTGTTGTTGATTTCTACCGTTACTGGCATTACATAAGTGTAGGCAACCATGCTTTCATTTAACTTTTTACGGTCAACTTTATAATCCAGTTCGCTTAAAACTGTTTCAATTTCTTTGCTTACACTTTTACAGTCACCATTCGAATGAACATTAACGATTTTACCGTTCTTGGAAATATCAAATTTTACAACAGAGTTTACAGTTCCCTGTTTGTAATCCGTGTTGGAAAAGTCAAAATTTTCTATTAAACGGGTTCTTATATCGTTAAAAGTTTCACTTCTGCTTAACTGAATTTCTTCAATTGTATTATTGGCAGATATTTGTGCTTTTGCTGTATTGATTAGTCCAATGAATCCACAAACAAAAAATGAAGCGATTAATATCTGTATTTTATTTTTCATAACTCTTTGGTTTTAAACATTATATTAAACTTATCTACTGTTTCTTTACCAAAGATATATAAAATAATTTACAATAATTTTACATTGAGTTAACATTGAGTTAACATTGTAATTTAAACTATTGATTTTCAGTTGAATAAAATTTTAAAATTTTTGAAAATTTAATATTGGGAGTAATATTTATAAATAAAAAAGGCTAAATTTCATCAACTTAGCCTATATCTTAAAACAAATCAATTTAGAATTTGACTTACATGGTGTAACAGGTTTAATAGTTTTGGTGTTTTTTCTACAAAGTCTACACCTAAAAAAGTAATATTTTTCCAATCATTAAGTCTTTTACCTAAATCAAATACTGTATCATGCCATTTTCTTAATGTCGTTTTAGACTCCTGTATTGTAACCTCTGTTTCAGCTTCTTTTAATTCGATCAAATCTTTCATTCCTTCAATAAAAATGTTTTTCCACTCTTCATTTACCACTTGTAATTGCTGAAATTCTTTTAAAATTTCTTCTGCTTTTAAAACGTCAGGATTTGTTGAATATGAGTTAAAATTGTTTGTTAGAGTATTGTTATTTCCTCCAAACTGATTTCCACTAAATGTTGAACCTTCTCCAAAATTAAACTGTTCCATAATTATATTAGTTTGTAATGGTCTTTTTGTATTCTCTATAAAAATTTTAACCTCTTCGAAATTTAAAGGTCTTGAAAGTGAATTATAATAAGCCTGTTCTGATAAATCAATAAGATGATTTACATAAAAAAATTTCACTTCTTTATCTTTAATTCCTTGTTTTATTTCATGTAATACTATTTGTATTGCGGTATAACCTTCCTCTGATGTGGATAAGTTTGCAATTAAATTTTCGAGATTTGCTTTACTATGATGATAGTCAAAAGATCCCTTATTTTTTTCATCATAAATAATATCAAAAATTTCTTTTAACAGATTTAATTTTTCAAGATTTTCAAATTTTGCAATACTATTGATGTAAAAATCATCCCTTAAATCTGAAGCTACCGTTCCGAATTTCTTAAGGAAAACAAGATAAATTTCTAATGAATCCAAATCATTAAAATAGAATAATAAATCTAAAGCTTTTGAAAAATACAATTCATCCTCACTAGAAATATAGTCTTTAGCCAATTGATGTATAAAATGATTCCCTATATTCTTCTCTTGCATTAATTTTACTGCTTCCCAACATAAATACTTATTTGGATTCTCACAACATTTTTTTAGAAATTCTAATTGATTATGTGTAGATAATAAATCTGTATAGCTTTTTAAAAAATCTTTGTTACCCAGAATATTCTTATTACAAATTATAAATTTTCCTATTTTTTCATAAGTATCTTGTAATTTATTTTTTATAGCATAATTAATATGGTCAGTTAATGTACTATAATCCATTTGTTCAAAATTAATATTTTGAGCAATTTCTTTATCAAAAACTTCCTTATCGTTGATTTTATTAAATATGTATTCTAAATTCTCCTCACCCTTTCCATGAATATTACAATATTTTAGAGTTTTAAGATAAAACTCTTTCGAGTAACCAACATTAAATTCTTTATCAAAAAAGTAAAGCATTTTTAAAATGTAATAATGAGTTTTAAATGTAAAATAATCATCATGTTTTATCGTTAATACATTTTTGAAATCAAAATCTCGCTCAACTTTTAAACTTTCATTTTTGATATATTCTATATGCTCTGGTTTAATTTCAAAACCTTCACTTTTTCTATTTTTAATTTTATTTTTAATCTCATACAGCAAATTAATTTCGCGCTCAAGATAATTTAAAACTTTTTGCTTTGTTATTCCTGTTCGATTTTTTAATCGATTTTGTATAAATCCAAAAACTGAATTTTGTAAGCCGTGAAAACCAGTTTCTTCATACCATTTCCAACTGATTTCGTGAATTTTATCCCAAGTCATTTCAATAACTTCATTATCGTCAAAAACTTTTAAAATCTCACTTGATAATTTTTCTTTATCAAACAGAATCTCAAAGTTTTCTTGAGCGAAGTTTTTCAATTTCTGTCCATTAGAATGAAACTCTTCAGGAGTTGGAAGAAAATCATCAAATGTATAACCTGTTTTTGCTATTTCAAATTCTAAAAGTCTAGCTATTTCAAAATTGTAGTGAGAGACATAGTTTCGGAAGTTTTCAATTTTCGTATTTTCATTTATTTTTACTTTATTTTGTACATATTGTTCAACAAAATACTCAACACCCATTTCAGTAATGCACAATGATAAAATATGATTGGTTGAAGATGAAATACCAAACTTATCAAGTAAGTGATTAAACAAAGGGTATTTACTGCCCTCGACAATCAATTTTACAAACAAATTATCTCTATAAAATATATGACTATCTTTAACTAAGATATAGTCTACCAAATCAAATAGAAATTTTTCATCACTCTTTATGATTTCTACTATTTTTTCAATTAAATTATCTTGAAAATCCTTACCATGAAAATCACTAAAGTTTAAATCAAAATTTTGATCAAATAAAATTTTCAAAAATGTTAGAAAATTTTCTTTTTTCTTTATTCTCAATGTCATTTTTTCTAGAATCCAAGATGTCCCTCTTATAGAATTATCTTTTATCCTTTCAGAAGAGATTTCATAAAGTTTGAAAAGACAATTCTTCAATATTGGGAAATTATCATCAACGTTTTCGAAATCAGATAGCATCATTACTATTTGATGATTTACATCTGGATCAAAATCATCCTTAAAAAAATCTACAATATTTTCAAATAAATGTTTATCTTTTATGTGATAATCGCGATCTTTAAAACATCTTAAAGCATCATTTCTATATTCACGGTTTTCAAAGATTAAATCAATAATTATTTTTTTTAGATCTCCTTCCTTTTCACTTTCGTCCACATAACTTAGTAAGTCAATAGCAGAATAAACAGCTCTAAAATGCTCTTTTTTAACAATTGTATCTAAAAGAAATTCAACATCTGCAAACTCTGCTAACTTATTCATTGGAAACCTACGATTTCTCCCTAACCAAAATGTCTTTTCAAGTGTTATATCAGTAAAATATTTTTCGAAAATTTCTTTTTGTGTATATGGATTAAGCCTATCTTTTTCGGTGAGAAATAATATTTCAGGTTCATTATTTAATAACCAATCTTTGATAGTTTTAAATTTTGGCTCATCTAAAATGTTAAGTAGAAAACTTATTGTATTAAATAAGGCTGGTTTAGTTTTATTAACCTTTTCAATTTTTATAAAATCAATAATTTGATCCGTATTTAATTCAGCAATGTATTGTGCAGCGATAAATTCCTGATAGTTTTTATGCCTAAAAGTAAAGCTTGTTGATTCAGGATTTTTTTCAATAAAAGAGATTTTTTCAATAATATATTTTTCTTTTTTACCTAACAATCGGTACAAATCCATTTCTTCAATGCCATTTTTCTGCATCAGTTCATTTGTAATTGCTATTTTTTGCAGTGTTTTGGAAATATGTATTAAATCGATCTGATCACTTTTAATAAATTTTTCTTTATTCAAAAGCTGTAATTCCTGATTTATAGATAATTCGAATGCTTCAGCAATATTATTCGGAAATCTATTATTTTTCATGTAAAACTTTCCGAATAAACTTAGATTAAATGGGTTTTCTAAAAAAACTCTATACCTATTTAAGTCGCTATAAGAAATATCAATATTGAAATTATTTTTTAAAATACTTGCTATTTGTTTATCTCTCAAATTCTCTAAATAAAAGTATTCAAAACCCTCAATCTTTACCAAATACTTTTCATATATATTTGTTCTACAGCTTATAACTACTTTTATATTTCGATCATCATGTCTTTCTAAAAATAGTTCTAATTCTGAGATAAAATCTTGAATATCTGGAATCTCATCTAATCCATCAATAATAAAACAAATCTTATCTAAGTTTTCCCATTCTTTATATTTTATCAGTTTATCAATATTGTCATTACTTCTAAAATTCTTTATGTATAAGAAAAATGGAATTAACTCTGTATTTTTCTTTTCAAGCCATAAATTATTAAAAAGATTTTCTAATTCTTTAGTTTTTCCTATTCCCGGATTTCCTAATAATACAATGTTTCCTTTACTAATAAGAATATCTTTTAATTTTACTCCCTGTTCTTTGTCTTCTTTTAACCAGAAAATTCTGGATTCTGAATCATAATCTGTACCTGTTCTTATAAAGCGCTCCTCATGTTTATATTCTTCTATCTTCTTGCTTGTAGTGAATTTACTAATATCAAGACTATCCAATTCCTTCATCTTATGATTACAATTATTATACTTTCCATAAAAATAAAAAAAGGAATCTGCATTCACAAATTCCTTTATATAATTAAATTGATTATCAATTACTCCAGTTCCCTCTTCAAAAACTTCCCCGTCAGACTCTTCTTCGACTTCACAATTTCCTCGGGCGTTCCCTGCGCAACGATTTGTCCGCCGTGTTTTCCGCCTTCCGGACCAACATCGATGATATGATCGGCTAATTTGATCACATCCATATTATGTTCGATGATAATGAAAGAATTTCCTAATTCCACCAACTGGTTAATCGCATCCATTAAGATTTTTACATCTTCAAAATGCAGTCCTGTTGTGGGTTCGTCGAGAATATATAACGTATTTCCGGTTTGTCTTTTTGCCAGTTCTGTGGCTAATTTAATACGCTGCGCTTCTCCTCCCGAAAGCGTGGTTGATTGCTGTCCCAACGTAATATAACCCAAACCGACATCCTGCAGCGTTTTTACCTTCGCAAAGATCTTCGGAATCGGCTGGAAAAATTCCACCGCTTCATCAATCGTCATATCCAATACATCGGAAATCGATTTTCCTTTGTAACGCACTTCAAGAGTTTCCCTGTTAAAACGTTTTCCGTTGCAGGTTTCGCAGTGAACGTACACATCCGGTAAAAAGTTCATTTCAATTACTTTCAAACCGCCTCCCTGACAAGTTTCGCATCTTCCGCCTTTTACATTGAAAGAGAATCTTCCCGGTTTATAACCTCGGATTTTACTTTCCGGCAATTCCGCAAACAGGTTTCGGATGTCGGTAAACATTCCGGTGTAGGTTGCAGGATTCGAGCGCGGGGTTCTTCCGATGGGAGTCTGGTCTACATCTACGATTTTATCGATGTGTTCAAGACCTTCAATTTTTTTGTACGGCAAAGGTTCCTGAACCGCCCTGTAAAAATGTTTATTTAAAATCGGATACAATGTTCCGTTGATAAGCGACGATTTTCCGCTTCCTGAAATCCCCGAAACCACAACCAGTTTTCCCAGAGGAATATCCAATGTTACATTTTTCAGGTTATTTCCGCTTGCTCCTTTTAAAACAATATTTTTTCCGTTTCCTTTACGTCTTTCCGCAGGAACTTCGATCTTTCTTTTTCCGTTAATATATTGTGCCGTAATCGTATCTGCTTTTACCAGATCCTTCGGCTTTCCCTGCCACAGAATTTCTCCGCCAAATTTTCCGGCTCTTGGACCGATATCCAAAACCTCATCGGCTTCCAGAATCATATCTTTATCATGCTCTACCACCAGAACAGAATTTCCGATATCCCGAAGATTCTTTAAAGAATTAATCAATCTTTCATTGTCTCTCTGGTGCAACCCAATGGAAGGCTCATCTAAAATATAGAGAACATTCACCAATTGAGAACCGATTTGCGTAGCCAGACGAATTCTCTGGGATTCTCCACCCGAAAGTGTTTTTGAACTTCTGCTCAGACTTAAATAATCTAAACCTACGTCTAATAAAAACTGAAGCCTTGTTTCAATTTCCTTTAAAATTTCATGCGCAATGATGGCATTTTTCTCTGAAAATTTATCCTTAACATCAGCAAGCCAGTCTTTTAAATCAATTAAGCTTAAAGCATTTACCTCAGCAATATTCTTTCCGTCGATTTTAAAGCTTAAACTTGAAGGCTGAAGACGGGTTCCTTTACATTCCGGACAGGTTTCTTCCGTGGTGAAATGTCTTTCCAGCAGAATCGCTTCGTAAGATTCCCTTTCTTCGATAATTTCTTCCATGAAAGGAATCAGACCGTCAAAGCTGATCTTGATTTTCTTCGTAATTCCGGCGTATTTTAAATCTTTGTTGAATTCTTTATGACAGCCGTTGTAAATGTAGTCTAACGCTTCTTCCGGAATATCCTGAATCGGAGTTGCCATTCCCAATCCGAAAATTTCCAAGATATTTTTGATCTGAGAAAGTACCCATTTATTAGACTTTAAATCTTCCAATGGCAATAAACCTCCCTGATTGATGGATAATTTAGGGTTTTCAACAAAATAATCGGTATTGATTTTCTTGATGGTTCCCAAACCTTTACAGCTCGGACAGCTTCCTTTCGGAGAGTTGAAAGAAAACGTATTCGGTTCCGGCAAAGCCAGTGAATGACCGGTTTCGGCATCCATTAAATTTTTAGAAAAATATTCGATATCCTTCGTTCCCAGTTTCTGAATTCCGATCAGTCCCTCTCCCATTTCCATCGCCGTACGAAGAGATTTTTCCATTCTCGCTTCGGAAGCAGATTCCCCGATAATCCAGCGGTCGATGACGATGTCGATATCGTGGGTTTTATAACGGTCGAGTTTTAAATCATATTCAATGTCCTGCAGTTCGCCGTCAATTCTTGCCTGTCCGTATCCTTTTTTTGCCATCTGCACAAAAAGTTCGTGGTAATGTCCTTTTCTGGATCTTACAACAGGCGCCATCAGCATGATTTTCTCGCCTTTGTAATTCTCTTTGATGGTTTCTAAGATTTGTTCTTCCGTATAGCTTACCAATTTTTTTCCGGTGGTCTGAGAATACGCATCGGAAACTCTGGCAAATAGAAGACGTAAGAAATCGTAAAGTTCTGTTACGGTTCCTACCGTAGAACGCGGGTTTTTGTTGGTGGTTTTCTGTTCGATGGCAATTACAGGAGACAATCCTTCAATTTTATCGACATCGGGACGCTCCAGACCTCCCAAAAACTGTCTTGCGTACGCAGAAAACGTTTCGATATATCGGCGCTGTCCTTCCGCAAAAATCGTATCAAAAGCCAAGGATGATTTTCCGCTTCCCGAAAGTCCTGTAATTACGACCAGTTCGTTGCGTGGAATTTTTACATTGATGTTTTTAAGATTATGTTCACGTGCGCCGTAAACTTCTATATATTCTGTTGATTTACTCATAATTCGGGGTGATCTTACCTGAAAATCACGATGTGCAAAATTACGGAAATTTTGGCAATTTTCAGTGTTAAAAAGTGTTAGTTTATCCTTACAAAAATGATGCGAAATTATTCGGAAGCCATTTGTTTTTTTAATGGTTTTAGAAAATTATTATGACAATTGTACCATAAAAAATTTACTCTTCATGAATCTTTGATTACAATTGCGTTTTTTCAAAATAAAAGATCAGTCTTTTTAAAGCAAAACCTGTTTAAATTAATTTCAGAATTAACCGCAAAAGGGAAAAAAGATGATGGTAAAGCGAATTTCTGTAATAATCAAAGCGCTCAAAAGAATGAAAATCAGAAATTTTTAAAAACTATGATGAGCTTTTTCATTGATAATGATCAACTTTAAATAAAAAATTTAGTAGATCTTTTGTGGCTTTTGTGGTTAAATAAAAGTTTAAACAGACTTGCAGTTCTGCATTGGAAATTCAAGCAGATTCTTCAGAATTTTAATTACTTTTACACCGGACAAAGCATTATCATGAACCGACTGCGAGAACATATCGAAGCCATTACACCGCTTACAGACGAAGAGTTTGAATATGTAAAAACTTTTTTCACTTTAAGAAAAGTCCGTAAAAATCAGTTCCTGATCCATGACGGAGACGAAGTTAAATACGAATTTCTTGTTCTTGACGGAATTTATAAAGTCTATTATATTGATGAAAACGGCAAAGAACATATTCTTCAGTTTGCCAAAAAAGACTGGTGGATGTCCGATTATATAGGATTTTTTAAACAGCAAAATTCTAAAATGTTCATTGAATGCCTGAAAGAAGGCGAAGTGGTAAGTCTTACTCTCGAAGGAAGAAATAAACTCGCAGCAGATCTTCATAAGATGGATCATTTTTTCAGGATTAAATTAACGAACGGTTATATTGCGCTTCAGCAGAGAATTATGATGCTTTTGTCGGGAACACCACAACAGCGTTATGAAGAATTTGTGAGATTATATCCCGATCTGATTTCGGAAGTTCCTAAAAAATATGTTGCTGAGTATCTCGGCGTAAGCAGGGAAACTTTAAGCAGGCTGTATTCTAATACCAATAAATAGTTTTTAAATTTTTTACTTAGCGAAATCTTTTAACGAGTCATGTCATTCTGATTGAAATTTTGCGAAGCATTATGAAAGGAAGAATCTTTTTGATCGTCTCCCGCAGATTGTGCAGATTACGCGGATATTTTTCAATTTAAAATTGTTTATTTTTCTTAAATGTATTTGCAGCATTTCTGTCATCCTGTAAAGGATCTTAACAATACTGGGAATAAGAGACTCTTAGACAGGCTCAGAGTGACACTGCGAATACTAAACGAAAAACAAATGAAGAATCTTTTTAAACACTAATGCCACTAATTTTTTGCACAAAGAGCACAAATAAATTAAATACTATATTAAAGACAGACTTGATGTGTATTGTTTCAAATATTGAAAAGAATAACTTCCGCCATAGCCCCGATTGCAGAGGAAATCCCGCAATGGAGCGGCGGAGCGAAGCGGAGCCGTGCAATGAGGAATTGTAACGGAAAGCGGGAAAAAGCTCCCAATAAAATATAAAAACCAATAGGATAAAATGCAGAAGTGTGATTTGGATCACACTTTTTTTGTGACTTCAGTCCTTCGAACGAAGCATTGGATAGGCATACATTTGCTGTAGAAATTCAGGTAATTTCAGAAAGATCAAACAAAATATTTTTAACAAACAAAATTGAATGTCATGAATCCAAAAGTATTAATCGTTGTATCCAACGCGAATTCTATCGGTCCGAACAATAAAAGAACAGGAACTTTCCTGCCTGAAGTAGCGCATCCTTATGCAGAATTTGAAAATGCAGGTTACCAGATCGATTTTGCCAGCTTAACCGGTGAGTCTCCGTTTCTGGACGGATTAAATTTAGCAGATGATCCGGAGAACTTAAAATTTTTAACCGGAAAAGGCTGGGAAGATATGCACAATGCAAAAAAACTTTCTGAGGTAAATACTTATAATTACGATGCTGTTTTTGTTCCGGGAGGTCTGGCTCCGATGGTGGATATGGCAGAAGCGCCGGAACTTAAAAAAGTACTTGCCGATTTTTATGAAAGCAACCGTGTTGTGGGAGCGGTTTGTCATGGTCCCGTTTCGCTTCTGAATGTAAAATTAAGCGATGGAAGTTATCTGGTGAATGGTAAGAATATTGCTGCATTTACCACTGCGGAAGAAGAGAATTATGCAAAAGCGGATGTTGCTTTCGATCTTCAGACTGCCTTAACGGAGCAGGGTGCGATTTTCCATGCAGCAGAACCGTGGTCTGCAAACAGTATTGCCGACGGAAATATCGTTACCGGACAAAATCCGGCTTCTGCAAAAGGTGTCGGAGAAAAAATAGTGGCTCTTTTGGAAGCGAAAAAAGCTTAAGCAGTCTGTTGTGCATTTGGGAATGCTTTTGCTTATCTTTATGTGAAATCTTTTTATTGTAAGATTTAGAGCCTGTTTAATAAAGAATTAGCTTAAAAAACTTAATCGTTATAAGCATCGCAAAGGCGCAAAATATTCATTAATACAATCTTGTCTTAAGGCGCAAAGATTTTATCTGCGATAAAATTAAGCATCAATCCTTATTGAAAATCTTTGATTTTCCTGCGCCTTAAAGATTTAAATTAATAAAAATCTTGCGTCTTACAACAAGAATATATTTATTAAGCTTGTTTAACTAATTTCAGAATTAACCGCAAAAGGGACAAAAGATAATGTTAAATCGAATTTCTAATAATAACCAAAGCGCCCAAAGAATAAAAATCAAAGATTTTTAAAACTATGGTGAGCTTTTTCATTTATAATGATCAACTTTAAATAATAGTTTAGTTTATCTTTTGTAGCTTTTGCGGTTAAATAAAAGTTAAACAGACTTAATATTCAGGCTGGCTCTTAATGTAATTTCGCGATAAATGAATCGCAAGGAGAGACACAAATAATTGTAACAATTTGAAAATAAGATCAACAACAGCATTGCACTTATTTTAGAAATACAGGGATTCAAATAAATAATTAAAAAATATAAGAAAATGGATCAGAAAGCAGTATATATCTGTGCCAAATGGCAGGTAAAAGAAGGAAAACTGGATGCCGTTCTGCAGTTGGTACAACAGGCAGCAGAAAAAAGTTCACAGGAAGAAGGAAATCTTTTCTATAAAGTACATCAAAGCCAATCTGGCGATCATACTTTGGTATTGTTTGAAGGGTATAAAAATGCCGATGCAGTGGAATTCCATAAAAATTCTGAGCATTACCAGAAAGTTGTAGCCGAACAGATTGTTCCTTTACTGGAAAACAGAGAGGTGATTCTTATGGATCAGTTATTTTAAATAGTAGTTTTTTTAATGAGTTTCGGGCAAACCTTTGGTTTGCCCGAAATTTTTATTATTTAACCTGAGTTCGGGATAAGTCTTTTTAAACGCAAGGTTAAACAAAGCGATTCAATTATCAGGAATTCAGCTTTTAAGATATACAAAGGCGTAAAATTGATCAAAGTAATACCATTTTTGTCTTTTTTAAATAAACGAAGTGCCTTTGTTTAGCTTACCAACTTTCAATAAGTAAAAAAAATCTTTTATTTTTCTTTGCGATAAAATAATACAACATTATAAATCAATTATTTAAATTTATTTCTTATCCCGAACTGAGGTTATTTAGCTGGAGATGCTTCAACAAGCTCAGGATGAAAGGATTCTAATACTAACTGCTTTTATATTCCTTCAAATAAATATGCTGAAGATTTCCGCTAAGTCATCCTAAGATCGTCTGAGAATTCATCCATTTTTACTGAGAATATCTTAAACAATCACGAAAAATCCGAATCTTCATTCGTTACTTTTACCAGATATTCAATTCCGTCGATAGCTTTGGAAATAATCTGGTTTCTTAAAACATTCGCCATATTTTCCCAGTAAGCTCTTCCGTAGAAAGAATAATTCTGCGGAATGATTTCTACCTCAACCGTTCGGATGAAACCTTCTTTCGGTTTATTGCTGATCATTGTTCCGCGGGTTACCTTTACCTCTTTCAGTTCGTCTTTCAAAACCATTCGGCAATAGTTTTTCACGTCTTCCAGAGAAATAATCTTATCTCTTGTGGTTAAAGCATATTTATAAGTCTGAATACTGTCGGTTCCTTTCTGCTCTTCCGCGCCGCCTATCGTTTCCGTTAAAAGCACCAGCGTCTGCGATTTCAACTGATTCGAAAGTTCCGTTCCGGGACGCATATGATTGGCTAATGTAGAATGGGTGATCCAGAATGAAGCATACGTGTGATCTGTTTTATCAACAGGCTCCATAATCACATAGTTCAGCTCCTGTTTAATGCTTCCTTTGGCATTGTTGACTTTCTGAACCATGGATTTCATTTTGTCGGACATTTCACTGAGAACGCCTTTCACATTATCACGGTTCAGTAAAGAGAAGGCTGCAATTTCGTCTCTAGTGAGTTCCAGAACATTGGCAATCATATCAACGGCATTTCTGTTCGTAAAACGCTCCATTCCGCCCTTTCTTACCGTGTATAATCCTTTTCGAAGATCGTCATTTGGGGTGAAAGGAATTTCGGTGTATTTTCTTCCGTCACCGTCCTGAACCTCATCTACATACAGAAAATGTTCGCCTTCATCCGTTACGAGAGGAATATTGTTTCCCATGATGTCTAAGCTGTATTCCGTTTTTTTCCAGCCGCGGTTGTAGATCGGGAAAGCATTCAAAACAAAGGAAAAATTATCCAGAATTTCAGCGGAAAATTGTGGCGGAAATTCGAAAGTAAGCCACAGATAACGTTTTCCGTCGATGTATTTTGTAATTTCTTCTTTATAATCTACATAGCTGAGATTTTCTGGAAGCTGTCCCTGTTCTGAAAATAATGAGGCTGAAAGTCCTGAAATCTCAATGAATTTATGATGATACACACTTTTGATGTCTTCAATAATTTTATTCTGAATAGACTGTTCGCGGAACATCTGCTCATATCCTTCTGCCGGATTGTTTTTATAATAAGTTAAACCTTCTTTTACAAATAACGGATTTCCGTTGGACGAAACCGTAATGTAAGGCAATAATTTATAGGTAAAATCAAGATGTTCGAAAGCAGGATTTGAACAGTAAATGCTTACATTTTTAGGAAAAGTTTCGTTTGAGTATTTTGAAACATCAATTCCGATGGTCACTTTACGGTAATCTTCCGGTCTTCCCTGAAATCTTGCAATGGGAATTTTATTCAGCAGGTCATCAATTCCGTAGCAGGTGTTTCCTACAAACATGATGGCGGTCTGTATTTTGTTGATTCTGATATTTCCAATTGGCGTAAAAGGAATATTGATCTGCTTATCCGATTCTGATTTTATGGTGGAAGTCATCTGTTTTTTAAAGAAAAACTCGGTATGCTCCAATAAAATTTCAGACGGTTCATAAGGTTGTGTAAATGCAATTGCATGAGACGGAATCGGATGTGTATAAATGGAAGGCGTTAATAATTTTGCCAGTTTTTCTAAAATTCTTGCGTTAACGGTCTGTATTTCGTTATTCGCTTTGAAAACCTCTGTGCTGAACGCATCAATTAATAATTTAACGAACGGATCAAGAGATTGCGGACTTTTCAGACCCCATACTTTCGTGGCATTCTGAAGCATCCTCGCTTTTACGGATTCTTTGGAATAAATATTCTGTTCTAAATTCATAGGATTAGGTGGTGGTTATAGAATTTAATCAATCGACATCGGACTCAGGAAAAGCTCTGTAGAAAAGCTGAAACGTTCTCCGGAATGCTCCATTTTGGCATTGATGGCGATTTTTACCTTTTTTTTTATTTCGGTATGTTCTTTTGTGTCGTAGCTGTGTTCTACGATCTGGATGTGTGCATCGATTTGCGGCTGAACGATTCTGGGTTCGTATTCCTGAATCTGTCTTTTGAGGCTTTTAATGAAAACAGCTTCCCAGACTGCGCTTGTAATGCCGTTATCGAATTCAAGATTCCAGACGTCGTTTCCGTAATTTTCATCGTATCTGTTTTCGCCTTTTTTGGTGGTGATGAGCAGCATAATATTGTGTGCGATGCTTTCTCCCATGTCGCAGGTTTCTATGCTTCCTCCTTCCGTCATTAAAGTCGACGGAACAAAAGGCATTCTGTAATTCGGTGTGTCCATGATTTCTCCTTCTTAATTTTTTACTTCATTGAACTCAATTCTTTGAAATATACTACCAAATTAATCATTTTTAAGGAAAAAAAGGAGATAATATGATTGATTATTGTTTAAATTTTTCTTTTTTAAATAGGCATTGGCTTGAAATTACATGAATTAATAAAAGATCAAACAGATTTTTGATTTTAAACTACCCCGTCAAAAATTTTGTTGAAATTTTTGCCACCCCTCCGAAGGAGGGGAATTTTTAGAGCCTTAAAACTTAAGGATCAGTTGCCTACAATATTCATGTACGATGGCTTCCAATAAATTGAGAAATACTTCCTGAGAACTTCGGAGGTTTAAAACAGGGTTGTTTGTAATCAACGGAGAAGTTCTGTGGTTTCCTGCAAACTGCGGGAGACTTCCGGAGAACTCCGGAGATTTAAAGCAGGGTTGTTTGTAATCAACGGAGAAGTTCTGTGGTTTCCTGCAAACTACGGGAGATTTCCGGAGAACTCCGGAGATTTAAAACAGGGTTGTTTGTAATCAACGGAGAAGTTCTGTGATTTCCTGCAAACTGCGGGAGACTTGCGGAGAACTCCGGAGATTTAAAACAGGGTTGTTTGTAATCAACGGAGAAGTTCTGTGGTTTTCTGCAAGCTGCGGGAGACTTCCGGAGAACTACGGAGGTTTAAAACAGAGTTGTTTGTAATTAACGGAGAAGTTCTGTGGTTTTGAATGTTTTTAAATGATTTGGTTTTTCTAAACCACCCCGTCAAAAATTTTAATAAAATTTTTGCCACCCCTCCAAAGGAGGGGAATCTTTCGGGGTTTCTGATTTAATTTTTTCTGTTTTTGATGGATGTAGTGGACAAAAATTGAAATTATACAGAAAAATCCTAGCCCAGATTGCAATGAAAATCCTTTTTGAAAAAAAGATTGTAATGGAAAGCTGGAAAAAGCTCCAAAAAAAAGCTGCCCGACTTTGCGAACTGCTTTATATGATTATTTCTTTTTGGCAAGACGGATATATTGGAAAGGAGGAGTTCTTTGGATTTGAATACTTTTTGAATTATTCGAACTTTAAAACCACCCCGTCAAAAATTTAATTAAATTTTTGCCACCCCTCCAAGAGAGGGGAATTTTTGACTTTAGGGGTTATTTTTGATTTGGGGTTGACAAAAAATAAAAGCTGCCCAGATTGACGAACAGCTTTTCAATTTATTTTTCAGTTTTTTTATTCATATTAATGAGATAATACACGGGAAGTCCGAGTAAAACCATGAGAAAACCGGGCCATGTATACTGCTGTTTGTAGATGAGCAATAAGATACAGAAACCTGTCCCGATCAATAAATAAATAATCGGAGTCACCGGATACAGCCATGTTTTGTAAGGTCTTTCCAGATTGGGCTGTTTTATTCTCAGGTAAATAACGCCGAAAACGGTAATCATGTAAAATAAAACGATCACAAAAGAGATCATATCCAGCAAATTGCCGTACTGTCCGCTTAAACATAAAATGGAAGCCCAGATTCCCTGCATCCAGAGTGCATTTGCGGGCACATTGTTTTTGTTGTTCTGCTCTGCCTGTCTGAAAAACATTCCGTCTTTTGCCATCGTCTGAAACACTCTTGCTCCGGCTAAGATGAGTCCGTTATTGCATCCGAAAGTAGAAATCATCACCAAAACCGCAATAATTGCCGTTCCTGCATTTCCGAAAATGAAGTGTGAAGCAGCCACCGCTACCCTGTCGTTTTCCGCAAAGGCAATGGAATCTCTGTCTAAAGCGTTCAGGTAAACGTAATTGACGGCGATGTACAAAATCATAACGGCAGTTGTTCCGTAGATCATAGATTTTACAACATTCTTCTTTGGATTTTCAATTTCTCCGGAAACAAAGGTTACACTTTCCCACGCTACCGAACTGAAAACGGAACCTACCATTGCTGCGGCAATTCCGCCCAGTAAAGTCATTCCGCCAATGGGTTCCCAGCCTTCTTTCAGAAAATTTCCTGAAATGTCTTTTTTAAGGTTGCTGAAAGCCTCATATCCAAAGCTGAAATTATCCGTTAAATGCGAAATATCCACCAGAATAAATCCTGTAGCAATAAGACCGAGTAATGCTATGATTTTGGAGCCTGTAAAGATATTCTGTAATAATTTTCCGCTTTCAACGCCTCTTGTGTTGAGCTGGGTTAATAAAATGATAGTAGCAATTGCTAAAATCTGGATCCATGTAATTTTAAATTCGCCACTCTGGAAAATCGGAGCTGCATCATTTAAAGCGGGAACAAGATAAGCAGTAAATTTCCCGAAAGCCATTGCCACGGCAGCAATTGTTCCGGTCTGAATGACCGTAAACAATCCCCATCCATATAAAAAGCCCATTTTTCTTCCGAAAATTTCTTTGAGATAGGTGTATTGTCCTCCCGCTTTTGGAAACATTGCCGAAAGCTCTCCGTAACTGATAGCTGCGGCAACGGTCATGACTCCCGTAATAATCCAAACCACGATTACCCAGAATCCTGAGCCAAGGTTCCGCATCATATCTGCGGCAACAATAAAAATTCCGCTTCCGATCATGGATCCCATTACCAGCATAATGGCATCCCAAAGTTTTAGTTTTTTCTGCATAATTGATTGTAGATTCCAAATATAAATAATTATAGGATTATTTTCTGTTTTATTTAATATTCGCCGGATTTTTCTGTAAATTGATATTTAACGCAATGACCGCAAGATTTTTATTAAAATAACATTAATTATTTTTGGTTCGCAAGGGTGCTTCGACAGGCTCAGCATAAACTATTCACTCAGCGAATGATAAAAATGCATAAAAGAGTTTTTCAATTTTTTGCGTGCTGATAGTTTATAAAATCAAGGCACTTCAATATTATTTTCAAAATAAAATTCTGCTATCACTTGCTGAGTGAAACGCCTTTGCGAACGGAATTTTTTCAAAGCTAATCCTGTTTATCTTTGCGAACTCTGCGTTAAATAATTTTTGATTGCAATGATTTAACGCAATGCTCACAAGGTTTTATTAAAAACAACATTGATTATTTTTCCGTTCGCAATGGTGTTTCACTCAGCGAATGATAAAAATATATAATTGATATTTAATTTTTTTTATATGATAATGTATTGAAATTAAGGCGTCTAAAAATTGTTTTCAAAATATAAGTTCGCTATCATTTGCTGAGTGAAACACCATTGCGAACGGAATTTTTTCAAAGTTTATCCTATTATCTTTGCGAACCCCGCGTTAAAAACGTATAACAAAGCTAGTCTTAATAAAATGCATTCAAATTCTGAAAGATTAAACCTGTTTTTTATCAAATTTTTAATGTTTGCTGTTCAGAATTTTATTATTACTTTTGAGAAAAATAATTCAAATGAAATTCAAAGCGATAATATTTGCTGTAGCCGTGAGTGCTTCGTCTTTAGCTTTTGCACAGGAAACAAAAAAATTCGGACCTCCTGCAGGGAATGCTCTTGTAGGTGATGTTTACGGTGGCGGAGTTGCTTCAAATGTAGAATCTAAAGCAATTTCTGTAGATAAGCTGAGCAAAAAGCTTAAAAAAGATAAAAAAGTAGAAAACGTTGCCGTAAAAGGGAAAGTAACAGACGTTTGCGATAAAAAAGGATGTTGGTTAACAATCCAGACGGAAGATAACTCTCAGTTTTTTGTAAAAATGAAGGATTATGCATTCTTTGTTCCTACTGCTTTAAAAGGGAAAACTGTTGTTATGGACGGAACTGCAGAAAGAAAAATTACTTCTGTAGACGAGCAAAAACATTATGCGGAAGATGCTAAAAAGCCTCAATCTGAAATCGATGCGATCAAAGCTCCGAAAGAAGAGATCAGGTTTGTAGCCAACGGAATTAAAGTTGTAAACTAATTTTCTGTTTTCAATGAAATGAAGGATCTGTAATTGTACAGACTTCCTTTCTGAATGAACAGTCAATTCATATAAAACAAAAGCGGAATCATTATGGTTCCGCTTATTTTATTTTCAGTCTTCTATTGTAAAATTGACTTCTGCATCCAGTTTTGGATATTTTGTTTCTGAGACAAATTTCTTTCCGGTACAGTCGATTTCGAGCCAGCCTTTTTTCTTCTTCACGTCTCCCACTTCCATGACAAAAGGAATAAAAGAGATTTCATCTTTTCCTTCTTCTTTTATTTCACGGTACTGAACCGCTACGTCTAAAATACATTCATGATCTGTATTCAGCTTTACATTTCTGTAAATGATATCATAGTGTGTTTCTCTGTTCTCCGGAATTTCGAGATAGATTTCCCAGCCTGTGGTTTCGGAATTTAATTCTGAAATGGCTTTTAACGCATAATATAAAGCAACCGTGTAATATTTTCGGGTTCCCTTTCTGGTATAGTCGTCTACAAAATGTCCGCCTTCAAATAAAATCGTAGGCATTCCTGCTTTAATAAAATTATCGCCTGTGGAAGTCGGATAAAATTCATCAGAATATCTTCCGATCTGGTTCGGGATTAATTCTTTCAGATGATTATAAATTTCTGCAATTACCGCCATGCATTTTTTCCGGTTTTCAGTTATAGTTCTTTCAACATTTTCTGAGGGAGCCAAAAAAGACAACGTTGCCGGATGAATTCCGTCTGTCGTAAAAATTGTTCTCTGCTCATGAAGATTCAGCGCATAATCATATTTTTTCGAAGCCACCGTATTTTTTAAGAATTTGATTTCTTTACTGGCTTCGTTATGAAAGTCTCTGTTCAGATCTATATCGACTGCATTTAATCTTGTCCATTTTTCGGATCCGTCGGGATTTAGCATAAAAATAAACTCAAGCTGAATTTTACTGAACAATTCTTCTTTCAACTCCGGTGCTTTATCTAAAGAAAAAAGCAAATCGAGCATCGCATGTGTTGCGTTAGATTCATTGCCGTGCATTTGCGACCAGGCAAGAATATTAATGTTTCCTGTTCCGACTGTTAACTTATAAATAGGTTTTTCTAAATAAGACGATCCGATCTGTTTTATATGATCACTGAGATTGTTTTGTAGGTAAGAAAATAATTTTTCAGGGGAAATATAGCGATTTGGGAAATTTGGATTTTGTAAATAGATGTGTTCGAAATTCATATAAATAGTTTACAATAGTCAAATTTAAGTCTTTTTTATGGAAAAAATAAATTTTACATTTGTGAAATAATTAAACATATTGATATGACAAAATGTCTGTTGATAAAATTGTGGATTGAGAATAATTTAATACGAAATACATAAATTATTTAATTTGAGTAACTTATGGAATTTAACTCAATAATTATTTCAATATTACTTTAAGTGTTGAAAACCTTCATTACAGAAAAATATTTAGAAATAGTTTAAACAAAATTATTGTTGAAAACTTCGAATAAAATATTATATACAAATGTAAATAGTTGGAAAACGCAGTCTTTTATTAAATTATTTCTGTTTTTAATTTCAGAAATTTAATCTGGTAATTCTTAAAAAAGATCAATAACCATATTTTACATTAAATAATACAAAACCCAGTCCAAATGCGTTTGAAAGCTATATTTTACAAAAGTAAAACGTTCTTTTTACCCTATTATAAGGCATTTATCTGTTATTTTAAGTACATTATCTGTATTTGCTTATACAGTGTATTAAACCGCAACAAAATTATGTTTATTACATCAATAATGGTATTTATATGAACATAACTTATCAATAAGTTATCGACGATTCCAGTCAGATTTTATTGATTTTAATGATTTAAGTGTGGATAAACTTTTGTAAAATTTAGAATTAGTATTTTATTAATTATATAAAACGATTGTTTTCAAACAGTTATGTAGTTTACAAATGTATTTCACTTCAATTTACATTTGTTTATTATATTAATTTGCATTTGTAAATTTATTTATTTACATTTGTAACACGTTTTAATAATGGTTCTATGAGTCTAAACGAGAGAATTTCAAAAGTTATCGAGTATTCTAATCTTTCTTCTTCGGAGTTTGCAGATGAAATTGAAGTGCAGCGATCTTCTATTTCGCACATTACGTCCGGAAGAAATAAGCCGTCGCTTGAGTTTATCATTAAAATAAAATCGCGCTTTCCTGAAATTCTTTGGGACTGGTTGATTACGGGTGAAGGTGAAATGCTGAAATCTGAACTTCCCGAATCGGATGTTCCTGAACTGGAAGAGGAAATTTACGAAGAGGAAAAACCGAGAACGACTTCTCTCCCCGATCTTTTTACGATGGTAAATAACGATGAAGATTTTGGCAGTGAAGAAACAGAAATAGAGCCGCCAAAAATAAATCGTCAGGAATCGTTTATACCGGATCAAAGTAAAGCTCAGGAGAAAATATCGGATTCTCAGCGATTAGAAAATAACAGTGATCAGATCATTGCTCAAGCTATTGAAAATCAACAAAATAAAATTAAACGAATTGTTATCTTCTACGAAAACGGCAAATTCGAAAGTTTTGAACCTTAAATGATCTTTTGAACTTTTCATTTTCAAAAATTTTAATCAGTCTATATTTCGATCATAAAAAAACCTCACAATATTTTGTGAGGCTTAGCATTTATTTTCAGAATTTATCTGCTTGCTTTTCTTCTTTCGAGTTCCTTTTTAATCAGCCCCAGTTCACGACCGGTTTGTCCCGCAACGGAAGTATTTTCCTGCGCTCTTCTGGTAAGATAAGGCACAACATCTTTTACAGGTCCGTAAGGAAGGTATTTTGCCGCATTATAGCCTTTATCTGACAGATAGAACGTAATATTGTCGCTCATCCCGTAAAGCTGCCCGAAATAGATATGAGGATTTCCGTTTTCCAGTCCTTTCGCTTTCATTTTATCCATGACAAGCTCTGAAGAAATTTCATTGTGGGTTCCGAAAAATGCGGAAACTTTATCTAAATGATTCATAACGAAATCAATTCCTGCATTGTAATTTTTATCGGAAGCATCTTTAGTTGGCTGAATAGGATCTGCATAGCCTTTTTCTGCGGCTCTTGCTCTTTCTTTTTCCATATAGGCTCCGCGAACGATCTTATACCCGATAAAATAACCTTTTTCTCTCGCGCGCTGAAGATGCGCTTCCATATACTCCAATCTTCCGGTTCTGTACATCTGAATGGTATTCCAGACAATCGGCTTTTCCTGATTATATTTCTCCATCATCTCTTCGCAAAGATGGTCTGCTGCATCCTGCATCCAGGTTTCTTCAGCATCTACCATTACTTTTTTGTCGTGTTCATGGCAAAGTTTACAGACTTCATCAAACCTTTTTACTACTCTTTTCCACTCTTCTTTCTGGCTTGTTGTAAGTTCCGCATTTTTCCCGACAGCTTCATACAGATCTATTCTTCCGAAAGCAGTAGGTTTAAAAACGATAAACGGAATTGCCGGATTTCCTACAGAAAATCTTACGATATCTTTGATCTCTTTGCAAACTGCATCAAACGTTTCTTCGTCTTCTTTGCCTTCAATGGAATAATCGAAAATACTTCCGACTCCTCTTCTGAAAAGCTGTTTCACGACTTTCATACTTTCTTCACGGGTTTCTCCTCCGCAAAACTGCTCAAACAAAGTATTTTTTACAATTCCTGTAACGAAAGGAAAACTATTATGAACGGTGAAATTAAGAACGGAAGTTCCAATTTTTGTAAGAGAAGGCTGCTCAATCATTTTGAACATCCAATACGCTTTTCTTAACTGTGCATCGGATTTATCCGCAAATGCGACTTTAGTATCGTTAAAAATGGGCATTACTTTTTATAAATTTAAGGTACTGCAAAGGTAAGAAAAGGATCAGGTTTTATAAAGAAAATTTTCTATAATTTACCTTCCAGTCCGTTGAGAAGCATTGCGATTATCCCAATGAAAACCCAAGTTCTGAGAATATTAAGCGTGATGAAGTTGCTTTTTCTTGTATGATTTAAAATAAGGTAAACACAAAGGATGAAAATAAATAATCCGGCAGTAAAATAATACGCCATGAATCCTGAAATTCCTGTTTTCATAATCAACTTCATGGATACTGCCATGGTAATGATGAGCAGAGAGACGATAATTATTTTGGTATTCCTGCTTTTAAAATAATTGGGAATTGTTGTGTATCCGAATGCTTTATCGACACTCTTCGTTAAAGTATCTTTCACAATATCAATGCATAAAAGAATCAGAAAAAGAAAAACTGCCATGAGTAAAACTTTCTTCGAAAAGGTTTCATAATACACCATCATTCCGAAAAAAGGATACAGCGTAAGACTCACAAAGGTAAGATTGTTTAATATTAAAATCCGGCTGAGCTTATGGCTGTAAAACCACATAAAGAACTGATAAACAACAAAAAATGCAAAAACATTATGCGAAATCATCCATGCAACTCCCAAAGAAATCACACTTAAAACGAGGTAAGCGTAAAGAAAATATTTCTGCTTAATGAAGCTCTGGATTCTTGTTCTGAAAGGTTTTACAACATGATCTTTTTCGAAATCGTAAAACTGATTGATAATTCCTCCGGCAAGAATCGTAAGAACCGTACAGAAAATAATCCCGTGAACTTTAAAATCGAATACAAATTTTCTGAAATTTTCATCCTGATTAAAGAGGAAAAATGTTGAAACATAGAGAGCAAAAATCAGCAGGACGGCAACAAAAAAGCGAGCTCCCAAAAGAAAGCCCACGAATTGTGAAAATCTGTAAAAAAAAGATTTTTGAATATAATTTCTCTGTTGGAAAGTTTCTTTTTCAGAATTCATTCACAACACTTTTTAGAATCTGTAAATCACTTCTTTATGGAAGCCATCAAGCATCTTTTCTGCTTTTTCGTAATCTTTGGTGAAACCTAAAATATAACCGCCGCCGCCGCTTCCGCAGAGTTTTAAATAATATGCATTGGAATCTAAGCCTTTTTTCCAGACGTTGAATAAACTTTCCGGAATCATGGGACGAAAATGTTCATACGCCCAGTGAGAAAGCTTTTTAAGGTTTCTGAAAAACGGATTCATATCTTTTTTAAGGAACGCATCAATACAAGCGTTATTATAGCGGATAAACTCTTCTTTCAGGGTTTTTCTGAAACCTTCGGTCTTCATTTTTTCAAAGAAAATCTGAACCATTGGTCCTGTTTCCCCTGTCATTCCGGAGTCTATTAAGAAAATAGCTCCTTTTCCGGCTTCACTTTCCGGAATGGCAACCTTATCTACACTTTCTTTGCTTTCGATAAGAATCGGAAGATTCAAGTAGCAGATCAGAGGATCAATTCCTGAACTTTTCCCGTGGAAATAACTTTCCATTAACCCAAAAACTGTTCGAAGGTTTTTCAGTTCGTCTTTTGAAATATTTTCAGGTTCATGTTTAGAAATAGAATATCTTTCGAAAATTGCGGCAACCAAAGCGCCTGAACTTCCTACTCCATATCCCTGAGGAATATTGCTGTCGAAGAATAATCCTTCAGAAATTTCTTCTTTAAATTTTGAAACATTAAGTTCAAAAGTCTCAGGAAGTTCTAAATTCTGCAGGTATTCTGCGTATTTTTTAAGATGATCATTGGATTTTTTTTCAAATTCGGAATCCAGTGATGAGAATTTGAGGGTACCTTTGTAAAAACTGTAAGGTAATGTCAAACCTTGGGAATCTTCAATAATTCCGTATTCTCCGAACAAAAGGATTTTTGCGTAAAATAATGGGTTTGTCATTTATTTAAATAAATTTTTCTGCAAATTTAATACTATTCTGATGAATATAAGCAAATCCCGCGCCGAATTCTAACAAATTTTAACAGCAAAATATTCTTAAAATTTTAATTAAATCTAAAATCAGAATTGCATTGATATAAATTTATAAAAAAAGCCTGAAAACTAAGGTTTTCTATTCAAAAGAATAATGAAGTATGTAAATTTACCGTGAGTCGATATTAGAAGATTAAAATAGATTGATAATCAAACTACTACATTTCATTAATAGCGTTAGTCTTCAGCCCGATGTAAAGTTTTCAGATCAAAATCAATTTTAATAAAAATTGATTGTAAGTTTTGACTAAAGCCCATTGCTATTTTTGTATTGTATTTTACATAGAACTCACGTTAATTTAAAATCAAATAAATAAAAAAGACGCTATAAAGCGTCTTGATTTGTTGTAGTATGATTTAACTATTTTTTCTGGGTATTCAGCTTTAAGAATCGTATCAATATTAACCCTACAAAGAAAAATAGTGCCATTGAAAACGCGGCAAATCTCATTCCTGAAGCGGAAGGCAGCATGACATCAATTTTAGCGAAAATGGCTCTCAAAGAATCGTATTTATCGATAAATAAGGCAAAAACAAATGTTCCTACAATGATGGCAATTTTTTCCAATACATCATAAAAACTGAAAAATGTAGTGTTCTCCATTGAGTTTTCCGGCAACAGCTTGGAATAAGTGGATCTGGACATTGCCTGAAGTCCTCCCATTACCAAACCTACGACTGCAGCCACCCCGTAAAACTGATATTCTACTGTCGGATTTTCTTTGTTAAGGAAATATGCCCAGATACAGGCAACGATCCAAAGAATAATAGCAATGGTAATTACGTTTTTGTTTCCTATTTTTCTTGATAATCTTGAGAAAATTACGGCTCCGATGATGGCTTCAATCTGAATGACCAAAAGTGTTCCGATGAGTTTATCCTGAGGAAGATTGATTTCGCTTTTCCCGAAAAGTGTTGCCATCAGGAAAATAGTCTGCATTCCCACGCTGTAAAAAAAGAAGCTGGAAAGGAAATATTTCAGGTTTCTGTCTTTGAACAGATCTTTTCCTACTTTGAATAATTCATGAAAGCTTTCTTTGGCGATATCTTTATAGAAGCTTAAGTTATCTTTTAAAACTTCGAAGAAACCACCCTGTTCTTTATGTCTTTTGAAGATGTTTTTATAGTTTAAAAGGACTAAATCTTTCGGAAGTTTTTCTTTCACATCCCCGAATTGAGGCAAATGTTTGAAGGTATACTGAGAAAAGCCAAACCACCATGCTCCGGTTAATAAAAAGCTGATTCTTGTGAAAAGCAACTGTTGTGCAGCTCCTTTTGCAAGAACCTGAATTAGTATTAAACAAATCACTACCAAAACTACGGAACCGATATATCCGTAAACATATCCTTTAGCAGAAAGTGCATCCTGTTTGTCTCTGGTGGCTATATCCGGTAAAAAGGAATTATAGAATACCAAACTTCCCCAAAATCCGACACTTGCAGTAATGCTGAAGAGCAATCCTAAGAATACGTTGTGCATTCCGGTAAACATTGCCAATCCCATACAAGATGTAGCTCCTAAATAGCAGAAGAACTGCAGGAAGGATTTTTTGTTTCCTATTGTATCTGCCAAAGAGGATAAAAACGGAGACAATAAAACCACTATGAAAAACGAAATCGTTAAGGAATATCCATAGACCGCATCGGGTTGATATTCTTCTCCAAAGATCTTAATCATGTGTCTTACAGGAACATCGATCCATGATTTTGTTTCCGCCACATATTCCTTTTTTTCGTACGCTGTGGTAAGAATGGAATAGTAAATAGGGAAAATAGTAGAAGTAATTACCAAAGAATAAACGGAGTTTGCCCAGTCATAAACCGCCCAGGCTTTCATGATCTTTGGATTATTCTTTATGTTTTGAGTTTGCAGATTCTCAATTTCAGACATTTCAAATAATTATTAATAAACACAAAAATAGCAAAACCGCCGAATATTCGGAGCTTTTTATTTGGTTTGGAGAAAATTTTATTATTCCGTTAAAATTGTGCTATTTAAAAAATGGCTTCAGTATAAATATTTCTTGCCCGAAGAGAATATTTTTCAGGAGAAAAATTATCGTATTTTAATTAGATATTGTTTTTTTGATTTTTAAAAGTTTTTTAACCTTTCAAAATGATTTTTTACCGATAATTTCTATGAATGTCTGGAATTATAGCCCCGATTGCAGCATTTGTCTGAGCTCATTTCGGGTTTCGGCGGCGGCTTCGCCGCCGCCGAAACCCGAAATAGCGAGTGCGGAAAGCGGGAAAAAGCTCCAAAAAAAATCCGAAAGTAAAACTTCCGGATTCTGAATGTATCAATCTAATGATTACTGCATATTTTCAATAACGATTGCAGAAGCTCCGCCTCCTCCGTTACAGATTGCTGCTGCACCGTATTTACCGTTATTCTGTTTCAAAACGTTAATTAAAGTTACAATGATTCTTGATCCTGAACTTCCAAGAGGGTGACCAATAGCCACAGCTCCACCGTTTACGTTTACTTTAGAAGCATCCAGTCCTAAAATTTTATTGTTCGCCAGACCTACTACAGAAAAAGCTTCGTTGAATTCGAAGAAATCAATGTCTGTAAGCTCTAAACCTGCTTTTTTAAGGGCAATGGGTAAAGCTTTTGAAGGTGCTGTTGTAAAATCTTCAGGAGCCTGAGCTGCATCTGCATAAGAAACGATTCTCGCCAAAGGCTTAAGTCCCAATTCCTCCATTTTTTCTTTAGAAACAAGGATCAAAGCAGAGGCTCCGTCATTGAGTGTAGAAGCGTTTGCTGCCGTTACTGTTCCTTCTTCTTTTTTAAACACTGTAGGAAGTGTAGGAATTCTGTCAAAATTTACCGCTTTATATTCTTCATCTTCTGCAAAAATAATCGGATCTCCTTTTCTCTGAGGAATTTCCACAGGAACAACCTCATCAGCAAATTTACCTTCCGACCATGCTTTTGCTGCTCTTTTATAAGATTCGATGGCAAAATTATCCTGCTCCTCTCTTGAAATACTGTAGTCAGCTGCACATTTTTCTGCACAAACTCCCATATGAACTTTGTTGTAGACGTCTGTAAGCCCGTCCAGAACCATTCCGTCCTGCATTTTTACATCGCCTAATTTTGTTGCATTTCTCGCGTTGTAGTAATGTGGAACTGAGGACATATTTTCCATCCCTCCTGCAACAATTACGTCTGCATCTCCTGCTTTAATTGCCTGTGCAGCCATAGAAACCGCTTTCATTCCGGATGCACAAACTTTATTTACCGTAGTAGAAGGCGTTTCGTTTGAAAGTCCTGCTCCTAAAGCTACCTGACGAGCCGGAGCCTGTCCTTCTCCCGCCTGTAAAACGTTCCCCATGTAGATTTCCTGAACCTGTTTCGGATCAAGACCGATTTTTTCTAATGCTCCTTTTACAGCAACAGCTCCCAGCTTCGTTGCAGGAACAGCAGATAAACTTCCTAAAAAACTTCCCATCGGAGTTCTTACTGCGGAAACGATGAATACTTCTTTCATTTTTATAATTCTATTTTTTTACGTTTAGTTTAAACCGAATCTTATAATTTTCTGTTTATTTTTTGTTTTCTTTTGCTTTCATCAGTACAAAATTATAAGTGTCATTTTCGAATTTTGACTGAATTTTTATGTAATTGTCCTGCGTGGCAATAACTTTATTGGTGAATATATCTCCTACTTTAATAGGATTTTCTTTTTCGGTTTTTTCAACAGCAATTAATTTATACTCGCAGTCACTCACAAAAACCATGGTTAGTTTTATAAAATCTTTACCATCGTTATAATATTCGGTCTGTATATTATCTTTTATGGTCATATACCAAAGATTGGGCGGATAATTCATCCTGTAAAACTTACCTTCCTTAATATTAGTACATTTTGGAGGGTTATCTACAGGTTTCTTTTTTACCGTTTCCTGAGACTGTGCATTCGCGTACGATGCACCCAGAAAAAATACTCCGATCGAAAATATTTTCAAAAAATTCATACGTGATTATGCTTTTACTTTATTATTTTTAACTAAAATGATGATAAACGCTCCTAAAAATTCTAAGATCCAGCCCCACTTCAATTTTACAATTCCTGCCAGTTTATCCTGCCATGATTTAAAAGGCATAAAGCTGAAATAATCTGAAGCCTGAAGTTTTACGGCAATAAGCGTAAAAACAAACAGAAAAACCAGAAGAATACCAAAAATTTTAGAAACTTTTGTATTATTGTTTGCAATACCAAAGAGTGCTCCTGCAGAAAGAATCCAGCAGATTATTGCCAGAGAATGATCGAGCTTCCAATAATTCCAGTTTCCGATGATGGGAACGTGAACGAGCGGCAGAAAACTTCCTGCAACCACCAATATCAATCCTAATAACTGAATATTTTTCATATTTCTTAAAGTGCCAAAATACAAAAAAAAACACACTCCAAAAAGTGTGTTTTTCTATGATGCAGATTCATATTAAAAATTGACATATAACAGCTCCAATCCTATCTGAACGCCATATTTGTTATTAATTTTTGCCTGATCGTTGAATATAGGTGTGAAATCTTTTTTCACAAAAATATTAAACGGACCATATCCCAAAGACAATTTACCCCCAAAAAGAAAAGCATTAACAGCGTCTGAAATGTTTTCCCTGTATTTTACGCGGTTGTTCTCTTCATTCTTGTAAATGATATAGTTTTGGGTAAGAAATCTTACGCCTCCGTAAACTCCTGCACTGATTCTGAAATTTCCTTTGGAATTATCCAGCATTTTTTCATTATTTTCTACAGTATATTTAGGATTTAAGACAAATACAAAATCAATCGGAACCAGAAAATAGTGATTTTTAAGATATGATTTTTTTAAATTTCCTTCGGCGAAAGTATTAAAATCCGAAATAGAGATTTCATTTTTATCCTGAGTGAAAATTGTTGTTTTTTTCGGTGAAAAAGAATCTGACCGATATCCCAGACCGATACGGTAAAATACCGGAGAAACCAAAGAACCGATCTGTCTCGTCATTCTCAATTCCATTTGTGAAGACATGGAATTTCCTACTCGCATTCCGGATTCTTTATTACCTATTGCAAGGGAAGAGGATGATTTTGTAAGATTCATGAAACCGAAACCGATGTTAAAATCTGTTGTGCGTAAAAGGTCTTTTTTTGTTTTATAACCGGAGGTATTCAGTGTGAGAAGTGCATTATTTTGAGCTAAAAGTTCAATAGAATGTTTTCCGGATCTTCCCATCACAACATCTTTTACAATGCCTTTGGTTGCATTTTCCAGCTCTTCTTTCTGGCTGTTTATTTTTTCGTTGATGATTTCTTCGTATTTCATCGCGATTTCTGTTCTCTGCTTCTGCTTTTCATCAGCGCTTACTTTGTTTTCTCTGTAATTCTTATCCAGATCATCCAGCTCCAGATTCATTTTAGACTTTTCTGATACTACAATGCTGTCCACTTTTTTAGAATAGCTTCTTAATTCCGGTCTTACTTCCTGTGAAAAGGCGTAGGAAAAAGCAAAAAGAGCAGTCATTAAGGCAAATTTAGTTTTCATGTATTTTCTTTTATTTTTTAGACAATATTTTACCGCTGTTCATAAAAAAGAACAGTAATTTTTATTTAAAGTATTAGAATCTATTTCGTGTCTGTGTAGACCGTTACGCCAAGAACCGTTACATTATCCACTTTCTGAAAGACTTTATTGATATTAAAAACGCCGAATTTGCGATCATCTTTTTTCACTTCTTCTCTGGTTTTATCAAATTCTCTTCCCATAAGCAGTTCATCAGCATTAGTATAGCCTGATTTTGTTTTCTTTGCTTCGGCAATCGCAGGAAAAATTATATTTTCGCTTTTAATTTTGTCGGGGTTAATATCGATAGTTCTCTGTTGCATAACTGCAATTTCTTCAATTACAGGACTCGAAATTTTTTGAATTTTGACTTCTTTTTTTGAATTTAAAACCTCAGCCGAATTCGTTTCCTGATTTTTTAAAACAGCTTTTACCGTATTTTCCTGATTGTTTTTTTGTTCCTCAGAAGCGACAGATTGTTTTTCGAATTCCGGATTTATGGGATTTACCGCATTTTCAAGACGCTGTTTTACAATATAGTCGGTTTTTTGATGGTCAAAGTTATTTTTGTTTTTAATATAAATAATTGTTCCTACAGAAACCATCAACAAGATAATGGCTGCATATTTCCACCATTCGGAAGACTGTTTTGAAGCATTTTCAGGCTTTTCATCCAGCTTCTGATCCAATCTGTCCCAAAGATCGGCGGAAGGCTTTATTTCAAGCTTCTCATACTCGGATTTTAAATTATTTAACGTATTGTTTTTCATTTTGCTTCTGTTTTAAAAAATCTGCAATCCATTTTTTAGATTTGCTCAGCTGGCTTTTGCTGGTGCCTTCAGAAATATTCAGTATTTCTGCTATTTCATGATGCTTTTTTTCTTCAAAAACATAGAGATTGAAAATCAATCGGTATCCATCGGGCATTTTTGAAAAAATTTCCTCCATATTAAGCTCCTCCATTTCTTCTTCCCAGTTTTCCTCAACATTTCCGATTTCGCTGATTTCAACATCCGTGTAAAGGATATTTCTGTTTTTCCTGATAAAATTAATCGAGTTATTCACTACGATTTTCCTCAGCCAGAACTGAAAGCTTTTCCATTCTCTGCATTCCTCTATTTTTGAAAAACAAGTGAAAAAAGAATTCATTAAAATATCTTCCGCATCATGAAGGTTATTCACATAAGAATTTGCTATGGCAAGCATTTTCGCCGAAAACATTTCGTACAGAGCTTTCTGCCCTCTCCGATCCTGCTTTTTTGCCAGTTTAAAATTCTCTTCTAAATTCTTCATTAATTAGTTTCTGTTTATAAGACGAAAGATTTTTGAAAGGGTTGCCTGAATATCAAAAAAATTGCACTTTTTTTGAAAGTGCAATTTAATATATTCGTTATCAGTGTGATAAAATTAATGTTTAATATCAGATGTCTGAATTGGTGTATGTTTATGTTTGAACAGAACAGCAAATAAAAGAGCTAAAATCAAAGCATATGCAGCGAAAGAAAGCCAGATATTATGCCAGTCTTTTACCATTACAATAGAAGATAAAGTTCCGTCCGGATTTACCGCAGAATTGAAACTCTTTTGCAGAATTCCTAAAAAAGTCTGGTTGTCCGGTGTTGTTTCAAGATAATTTGCCAGTGAAGAAGCGGTAGTAAATTTGTGGGTGAAGAATTTATCGATTGCCCAGCCTGCTGCATAACTTCCGAAAACCGCCCCGAAACCGTTGGTCATCATCATGAATAATCCCTGAGCCGAAGAACGGATCTTTTTATCGGTAGTGGTTTCGACAAAAAGCGATCCTGAAATATTGAAGAAATCGAAAGCCATCCCGTACACAATGCAGGAAAGGATGATTAAACTTAAGCCATATCCTTCCGGAACACCATAAGCAAAGAATCCGAATCGTAAAACCCATGCAAACATTGAGATGAGCATTACTTTTTTAATTCCGTATCGTTTTAAAAAGAAAGGAATTGCCAAAATGAATAGTGTTTCCGAAATCTGAGAAATAGACATGATAATTGTAGATCTTTTCACTACAAAAGAGTCAGCATATTTGGGAAAATGTTCAAATTCACTCAGGAATACGTCTCCGTAAGCATTCGTAAGCTGTAAAGCTGCCCCCAAAAGCATGGAAAATAAGAAAAACAATGCTGTTTTGTAATCTTTGAACAGTTTAAAAGCATTAAGACCTAACTGCTCGGATAGCGGCGCATCTTTGTCTATTAATTTCTGTGGAGGACATTTTGGTAATGTTAAAGCGTAAATTCCTAAGAAAACAGCAACCGCTCCGGCAATATAGAATTGCCCTTCTGTAGCTTTATTCCCCGTAAGATTGGTAATCCACATGGCAACAATGAAACCGATGGTTCCCCAAACACGGATTGGCGGGAAATCCTTAACAACATCCAGTTCACTGTTTTTAAGAATAGTATAGGAAATTGAATTGGCTAATGCAATAGTCGGCATGTAAAAACACATGGCAACGAGCATTACCGTAAAAAAAGAACCGGGATCTGCAGAATGAGGCAGAATGAAAAGCACGATACCGTATAAAATATGTAACGCTGAAAAAATTCTTTCTGCGTTTACCCAACGGTCGGCAATAATTCCGGTGATGGTCGGCATAAAAATGGAAGCAATCCCCATGGTTCCGAAAACAGCACCAAACTGCGCTCCGTCCCAATGTTTTGTACCGAACCAAAAATTAGCCATCGTAATCAGCCATGCTCCCCAAACGAAGAACTGCAGAAAACTTAAGATGGTCAGTCGTAATTTTAAGTTCATAAGTTAGTATAAATAATCTCTTTAGTCAATTTTTTTCTTCCTTCTCCTGATTTCTTCCTGAATCTCAAGAGCGGTATCGTAATCTTCTTCTTTTACCGCTTCATCCAGCAACTTCTGCAATTCTTCCATCGAAATCGATTTTAGATTATCTTCCGCCTGAACGGTTTCGGAAAACGAAGGCTCTTCTTTGGTTACATCTTCCAGTTCCAGCAGAATTCCGGCTTCGTTAAGTACCTGCTGTGTTGTGAAAATAGGGGCATCAAAACGAACTGCCATTGCTACTGCATCTGAAGTTCTGGCATCTAAGATGAGTTCTTCATCTGTAGCTTTATTTTTAAAGTTGATATTTGAGAAGAAAACGCCGTCTACAATCTGATAGATGATAACGGATACAAGTTCGTAATTTGCAGAATGTATAAATTTTGTAAATAAATCATGTGTAAGAGGACGAGGAGGGTGAATGTCTTTCTCAAGCCCCAAAGAAATGGATTGTGCCTCGAAATTCCCTATAACAACAGGTAATTTAATATGTGTTTCTTCATGTTCCAATAATAGTGCGTACGCCCCGGATTGTGTCTGGCTGTACGATATTCCGCGAATAATTAACTGTTTATAATCCATAACTACAAATATAGATTAATTTTTCAAAGTTTTTTTTACTTTTTGTACAAAAATAAAAGCCCGAAAAGGGCTTTTATATGCGAATTGTGATTTAATGACACTGTCTGTTTTACTTCGTAAGCGAATTTTTTAAAGATGTACTTTAAAATTTATACATGAAATAATCGACTGTTACCCAATCCACTTTTTATGCTTTAAGAGCTTTTATTTTCTCTGTTAGCGCAGGAATAATCTGGAAAGCATCTCCTACAACTCCGTAATCTGCGGATTTGAAGAATGGAGCTTCAGGATCACTGTTGATCGCTACGATTGTTTTAGAGGAGTTAACTCCTGCCAAATGCTGAATTGCTCCGGAAATACCGATTGCAATATAAAGATTCGGAGAAATTGCCTTACCTGTCTGTCCTACGTGTTCTGTGTGAGGTCTCCATCCGATATCTGAAACCGGTTTTGAACAAGCTGTAGCAGCTCCTAAAACGTTTGCCAGATCTTCTACCATTCCCCAGTTTTCAGGACCTTTTAACCCTCTTCCAGCAGAAACTACGATTTCTGCTTCTTTAAGGTCTAATTTTCCTGAACTCTGCTCATGAGAAATTACTTTAGTATCATCATTGGCAACGGATAGATTTTTCACTTCTTCTGATCCGGAAACTGCATTTTCCTTCACTCCGAAAGCATTTTGAGAAACGGTTACAATTACCCCGCTTCCTTCTGCTTTTGCATGCATAAATCCTTTTCCTGAGAAAGCTCTTCTTTTCACCTGAAACGGAGAAAGGCTTTCGGGAGCTTCCAATACATTGGTAATTAAAGAATGTCCGTTCATTACTGCCAACATCGGAGCAATTGAAGAAGCATCTGTTGTGTGAGGGAAAACGATGATGTTTCCGTTTGCTGCTTCACTTACCGCCTGAGCATAAGCTTTAGCTGAGAAACTTTTAAGACCTTCGTCTTTGATGTTGATTACGTTAGATGCTCCATATTTATACAATAGATCTGAAGAATCTGTAGGGTTTACAGAGATTGCCGTTACGCTATCTCCTGCCTGATCTGCAACAGCTTTAGCATAAGAAACTGCTTCAAAAGCTGCTTTTTTGTAAACTCCGTTTATATTTTCTGCGTATACGAATACTGCCATTTTTTGAATTTTAAAAAATTAAAGGTTTAGGTTTAGGCTAAGATTTAGAATTTAAATTTAAATCTAAAACTCAGTCTTAGCCTCAATATTAGATAACTTTTGCTTCTTCGTGAAGTAATCTTACCAATTCATCCAAATTATCCGGAGAAACCAGTTTTACAGCTGCTCTTGGCGGAACACTGTCATAAGAAACTCCCTGAACTTTCACCTCCGATGAAGCCGGCTCAACTACCTGCAAAGGTTTTGTTCTTGCAGACATAATTCCTCTCATGTTCGGAATAATTAAGTCTTTTTCGTCTACCAATCCTTTCTGACCCGCGATTACAGCCGGTAATTTTACAGAAATGGTTTCTTTACCTCCTTCAATTTCTCTTACTGCAGTAGCTTCACTTCCGTTTACATCAAGTCCTACAGAAGCGTTTACGAAAGGCTGGTTCAATAACTGAGCTACCATTCCCGGAACAGAACCTCCGTTATAGTCTATTGATTCTTTTCCGCAAAGGATTAAATCGTATCCTCCGTTTTGTGCAACTGCTGCAATTTCTTTAGCTGTAGAGAAACTGTCTTTAGGATCAAGATTTACTCTCACCGCATCATTTGCTCCGATTGCCAAAGCTTTTCTTACAACAGGCTCGGTAGAAACATCTCCTACGTTGATTACGGTTACTGTTGCTCCCTGAGATTCCTGTAATTTTATTGCTTTTGTTAACGCAAATTCGTCAAGAGGATTAATTACCCACTGAATTCCGTTTTTGTCGAATGCAGATTTATCCGCTGTAAAGTTAATTTTGGAAGTAGTGTCCGGAACACTACTTATACAAACTAATATTTTCATATGTTGTTCTTATTGTTTTAATGGTCAGATGAAACTTTTAGGTTTCATGTGTACTATTTTTAGCTCTTAATTAAATTTAATGTTTCTTTAAATTTTAACTCAATTATCTGTTGCTAATATAAATAAAAAATATATTATGCATGCATAGCACTTATTATTTTACTATTCAATGCATTAAAGTCATTATTTAGCGGGTTTTGTTGCCCGAAATTCAATCTTACTCGGTAAAACTCTCGGGTTCATTTTTAAAATATCCAAAACCAGATTCCCCAAATCTTCAGGCTGAATCTTCCATGCGTCTTTTTCTGAAGGAATATTTCCGTTGAAATGGGTGGCTACAGAACCCGGCATAATTACCGTAGATTTGATGTTGTATTTTCTTAAATCGATCATTGCTGCCTGTGTAAACCCTACTACACCGAATTTTGAGGCGTTATAACCTGTTCCGTTTTCAAAGAAATTTGCTCCCGCCAGACTTGAAACTGTGATGTAATATCCTTCTGTCTTTTTCAATTCTTCTACAGAAGCTTTTAATGTATAGAAAACACCTGTTAAATTCGTTTCAATCATATCATTCCACTCTTTAGCAGATAGTTCATCAACAGGCTTGAAAATTCCTAAACCCGCATTTGCAATCACAAAATCCAGTCTTCCGAACTTTTCTTTTATCTGTCTTACTGCATCTTCTTCATTGGTAAGTTCTTTTACATCAGACACAACTCCCAAGACATTTTCTGAAATCTGCCTTAAATCCTGTTCAGCTTTTTCCACATCTTCCTTTTTTCTTCCCGAAAATGCAACCGAAACTCCGTTTTCAAGCAAAACTTTAGCAATTCCGAAGCCTATACCTTTGGTTCCTCCTGTTATATATGCTACTTTATTATCGATCATAATTATTGCCAGTTTAAGTTCTTAAAAATAGCAAAAATGCTTTAAATAAGGTA
The DNA here is from genome assembly GCF_018603435.1 of Chryseobacterium sp. ZHDP1. Taxonomy (GTDB): domain Bacteria; phylum Bacteroidota; class Bacteroidia; order Flavobacteriales; family Weeksellaceae; genus Chryseobacterium; species Chryseobacterium indicum. The sequence continues at coordinate 791,913 of NZ_CP075682.1, forward strand.
ATTTTTATTGCCTAACATTTGTCAGTTTATTAGATCAAATAAAAAAGCGCTCCGGGTCGAAGCGCTTTGAAAATAGTATCAAACTTAATTTATTTTTTGATGAATTTCTGGGAAATTTTATTTCCTTTAGATTCAATACTGATAATATATGAACCAGCGTTCAGATGTTTTACATTTATTTTATCTCCCTCCAGTTTTACATCTACTTTTTTACCGGCAATATCAAATACTTCGATGTTACTGAATTTGTCTGCAGATTTAACAGAAATGTAATCTGTCGTCGGATTTGGATAAACAGAAACTTCTTTATCACTCAAAGAAACATCATTGGTAGATAATGTAGGTCTGTCGATGGAAAAAGTATCAATACCAATAAGATCCGAATTATTTCCACTTGGACCTCCATCGGTTACATAGTACCTGAAGGCAAATCTTACAGGAACCGGCGTTGTTCCTACTCCGGTAACCGTAAAGCTATATTTTGTCCATATTTTGGGATAAACAAAATTTCCTGCCAAAGTTGGATTAACAGATACTCCTAAGTTTGTAAAGGAACCCACATCAGCAGCTCCGGTAGTCGGAAGAACGGCTCCGGCTGCTAATGCATATCTTAGTTCCAGACGATCAGGATAATCGGTAGTTCCGTCTGTTCCTTTTCTGGAATAAAAGCTTACAATGTCGCCGTTTTTAACATCTATTGCATTGGTGAATAACCAGTTGCTGATCGTTCCCGCGCCGGATGTACTTGTATAATTTACCAAAGCAAAAGAATTGCTGCCTCCTGCCTGTCCCACAGGAACAGTAGTTGTATTGCCGCTTCCAAACAGTGGATTGGTTAAAGGTGTGGTATAAGTGGCTTTTGTCCAAACCGAGGTAGTTACAGGACTACTTTGATTAGAGGTTGTCCAGGTTGTAAAAGCGGTATCAAAACCATAGCTGTAAACGTTTGTCTGCGCGTTCATCGAGACCAGGCCCAGAAACGAGCCGAGTAGTAAAAGTTTTCTCATATCATTAAAATTTAGTTTTATAAATATATTAATAATATTTTAAAAACAAAACATTTATATTTAAAATATGATACTAATACCACAATTATAAGTAAAATTTCAACAATAAAGGCTACATTATTTACAATGCAGCCTTATTAATGAAAATATTTTCAATATTATTCTTTGATCAGTTTTTTAGTGACAAAACCTGCCTCTGTTTTAATTCCTAATAAATAATTTCCATTTGCTAAGCCGGAAACATTCACTTTATTACCGCTTAAAGGAAGATCGATTCTTTTTCCGGAAAGATCATAAACATACACCGAAAGTATTTTATTTTTACCTTCAATAGTTACAATATCTTTTGCAGGGTTAGGATAAATATCAATAATTTCTTTTGTATTCGAAACTTCTTCTTTAGTAGCGAGGATTGTATTGTTAGAATAAGAAAGATTAAAGTCATCGATCGCCCAATTATAAGCAACTGAATTTCCTGATGCATTAATATTATAGGTACGGTATTGCCCTACATCTAATCCAGGAATTAGTGTATATCCTGCAGGTGGAGAAGAGAAAGTGTAGCTTTCCTGCGGCGTATACCAGTTCATAACTCCTGTCGTCATATTATATGCCATTCCTACAGTAACCCAAGTGTTCGCAGGATAGGTTGCTCCTAAAGTTTTGATACCAAAGAACCCTCTTGTTCCTGCATTGGATAATGTTCCTCCGGCTGTAATAGATTTGGTGGCAACATTATAAATGAGACTTATGATAACTGAAGGAGTTGTTCCGTCATCAAAAAGCGTTATATACACTGATCCGGTACCGTTTGCAGATCCGGTATAAAAACTGCATGTCGCTTTTATAATATCGTTACCTGTGGTAGCATTTACTCCTACTAATTTAATAGCATAGTGATTATTTGGATCGCTTGTAGCTGCATAACCCGGTCCTGCAGTAACTTTTAAAGAATTTGCATGAGCCGCATCAATAGTAGCGATCTGGTAATCTGAAGCAGCACCATTTAATAAATAATATCCTCCTTGTCCTGTAGAAGCTCCTGTAAAATTTGTTCCGACATTTCCGGCAGTTAAACTGTTAAAATTCTGGCTGTCAATAACCTGTCCGTAAATACTGCCTACAGAAAGTATTCCGGAAATAAAAAGTAGAATTTTTTTCATTATATTTCAATTAATTTATTAGCTGCACTAAATATAAAAAAAATTCCTTAAGAAAAAAAATCCTAAGGAACTCATTTATTGATTGTTAAAAATTACTTCGCATAATTCTCAAAAAATAACGGAATACTTTCTATTCCTTTATAAAAATTGAACAGCCCGTAATGTTCGTTTGGAGAGTGGATTGCATCTGAATCTAATCCAAAGCCCATTAAAACAGATTTGGCTCCTAAAACCTGCTCGAACATAGCAGTAATCGGAATACTTCCTCCTCCTCTGTAAGGAAGAACTTCTTTTCCGAAGGCTGATTCCATTGCCTGTTTTGCTGCCATAAATTCTTTGGTATCGGTTGGTAAAACATAAGGCATTCCTCCATGATGTGGAGTAACTTTTACTTTTACATTTTCCGGAGCAATTTTTTCAAAGTATTTCGTGAATTTTTCTGTTATTTCTTCCGGAGTCTGATACGGAACCAGACGCATTGAAATTTTAGCAAAAGCCTTTGACGGAATTACAGTTTTTGCTCCTTCTCCTGTATAACCTCCCCAAATTCCGTTGCAGTCTAAGGTTGGGCGAATCGAGGTTCTTTCGAGTGTAGTATATCCTTTTTCTCCCTCTACTCCGTTTAAGCCGATAGATTTTTTGAATTCTTCAGGGTTATCTTTCAGCTTATTCATATCTGCACGGTCTGAATCTGAAACGGTTTCTACATTATCATAGAATCCGTCGATTGTTATGTGTCCGTCTTCGTCAATTAGTTTAGCAATCATTCTTGACAGGACATGGATCGGGTTTGGAACGGCACCGCCATAAAGTCCTGAATGCAGGTCTCTGTTTGGACCTTCCACTTCTACTTCCACATAGCTTAATCCTCTTAAACCTGTAGTAACAGTAGGCTGTTCGTTGCTGTAGATATGTGTATCTGAAATTAAAATACAATCACAAGAAAGCTTTTCTTTATTTTCATTTACCCAATCTCCTAAGCTTACCGAACCTACTTCTTCCTCTCCTTCTAAAATAAATTTAACATTGCAAGGAAGAGCATTAGTCTTCATCATCGCTTCAAAAGCTTTAAGATGCATGAAAAACTGTCCTTTGTCGTCTGCTGAACCTCTTGCAAAGATTGCTCCTTCCGGATGAAGTTCTGTTTTCTCAATATAAGGTTCGAATGGCGGTTTTGTCCACAGTTCCAACGGATCTGCAGGCTGAACATCATAATGTCCATAGACTAAAACCGTAGGTAAATCTGTATTTAAAATTTTTTCTCCGTACACGATAGGATATCCTTTGGTCTGGCAAACTTCCACATTATCAGCTCCTGCATTTTTAAGGTGTTCTGCTACTACATCCGCACATTTCAAAACATCGTTTTTATAAGCTGGATCGGCAGAAATGGAAGGTATTCTCAGTAATTCAAATAATTCATCCACGAAACGCTGTTTGTTTTCGCTGATGTAATTTAATGTCTCTTGCATTGTAAAATATTATTTTGCTAAAAATAAAAAATTTGCCCCGCAGGAACAAACAAAAACAGATAATTTTCCTCAGGTTTGAAGTGTGCTGTCGAAAAATCTTAATCTGAATGGTATTTTATCCCTGAAATTGACTGACAGACTTCAGTTTAGCCGTGATTGCAGCATTTGTCTGAGCTCATTTTCTGGATTTCGGCGCGGCTTCGCCGCGCCGAAATCCAGAAAATAGCGAGTGCGGAAAGCGCGAAACAGCTTCAAAAAAAATATCCCACATTGCTGCGGGACATTTTTATATTGTACTTTTAATTAGTGTTCAGCTTTCGGAGCTTCTTTAGCTTCGGCAGGTTTTGCAGTTGCTGTACTGTCTGTTTTTGGCGCTTCGGCTTCGTGCTTTTCTGCAGTTGCCTCTTCTGTATGCATTGTGGCAGTTTCGTGACCATGACCTTCACCTTGAGGATCATCTGAATATCTTTCTGCTCCTTCTTCAAGTTTCAAGGTATTTTTGTTCCCTCCGGCCTGAATTTTCTTACAGCTTACAGCAACGGTAGCAAGAGCTAAACATATAACTAATTTTTTCATATGTAAAATTTATTTTTTTAAGATCAGCAGAATCATTTTGCATAGATTAACAAAGACGATTCTTATTAATTTTTAATTGTCCAAAATTAAGGATTCCTATTTTTTTCGGCAACATTTTTATACTGATTTTAGTATAATTTTTCCTTTTTTGGATTGTGTAAAAATAAGATAGTTTTCTCCGCCATCCTTCAGGTTATATTTCTTCTTAACTTCTTCCGGTTTTAGAGGATAATTTTTGGAAATGATATTGAACTGACTTTTCTTTACAATCTGTTTAGCATCAATAACTTCCATTTCCAAAATCCTTCCGGGAAAATAAGTTATCTTTTGATTTGACGTGTAAAGATGTGTATTAGGATGTAGTTTTTTTAATCTGAATTTTTCTGAGATTACATTAAAAACTCCGGCTTTTAAAACCGAATTATTGGGAATGTAGATGTATCTTTCAGGTTCACCAAACTCTGCAACAGTAGTTTCTTCATCTCCAAATGTGAATGTAAACATCGATTCTTCACTTTCAAGGTTTACACAATGACAGATAATTTTGTCTGAATTTTGTTTGGACAGAAATACAACAACTTCTTTAACATCGTTTTTTAAGGCGATAATATCGATCCTGAAAAGGTTGGGTAAAACGGAAACCAGATATTTCAGATCAATTAAGGGTGAAAGTTTTATCACGACCTTATTGGAGATAGAAAGTAGTTTTTCCTGAATTTCAATAATATCAGGCGAAAGATCTTCGAGTAAAAAAACTTTATTTTTATTGTGGTCTCTTCGCGCAGGATCGAGATAGATTACATCGAAAGTTTCTGTATTTTCATTTAAAAAATCTTCGAGGTTCTGGTTGACAAACTTTGCTTTTCTTCCTAAAATGTTCCAATTGTGTTCAACAATTGCCAAAAGCTCAGCATTTTGTTCCACCAGGGTTATTTCTTCGAAATTTTTTGATAAATAAAAGGCATCAATTCCAAAGCCGCTTGTTAAATCGATGAACTTCTTACCTTTTAAGATCTCAGATTTGTACAATGCTGTTTTTTCGGAGGAAGACTGCTCTAAATTCAGTTGTGGCGGAAAAATAATTCCTTCTTTAAGCAGAAAAGGAAATTTCTTCTGTGCAACCTGCTTTCCTTTGATCTGCTGAACAATTTCCTGTATAGAAACTTCCGGAAACGGGGATTTTTTTAATAACAAAGAATGCAAATCTGCGTTTAGATTTGCATTGATAAATTGCTGAATTTCCTGATATAAAATTTCTTTTTTCAAAGTTTTTTATCTTTTATAAAAAATGTAATCCGCTAAAATAGGAGTAATTCCATTTTGTTTCAATAACGAATTGATTTGTCCTCTGTGATAAGTGGAATGATTAATTGCCTGAAAAAGGATTTCGAAAACTGTGTTTTCAAATTTTGTCCCTCTTGAATTCTGATATTCAATTTTTTGATCCGGATCAAATTTCTGAACAATTTCAAGGCTTTTATTAAAGTTTTGCTGATTAATCCCGTTTAAATTTTCAAAAGGGTTAATCTGCCAAACCTCAAAAGATTTTTCATTTAAAATCCGGGAATTCCAAATTTGTTGGGCATTTAAAGTATGATTGATAAGACTGATTGTTTTTTCATCAACCTTTTCAAGATTTTCAGAAATAATTTTAATCATTTCTTTGTTGAAATGATAAGTATATTCGAATAAATCAACTAATTTTTCTTTCATACTAAGTTACAAATCAGATTCTTTTTTGAACAGCATTGTATCTGGTGATAATGGATCTATCTTTTCATGATATTTTCAAAAATTATTCAAACATTTCCGCCCAGCGAACGGCTTTAATTTCTTTTTCGCTGTATAATTCCTCAATAGACTTTTTAACGTCTAATTTCGGGTATAAATTAACGCCGATCAGCTTTATTTTTCCTTCTTCCACCCACTTCTGCTCTTCAATGGCGTGATCGTAGATTTTTTTCTGAATAGTTCCCTGCTTCAAAAGTTCGAGATAGCCTCCGTTCTCCTCTATTTCCACAAAAAATGCCCAAGATTTCTCTGCGATCTGTCGGGTAATATCTTCTACATAATAACTTCCGTTAGAGGCATCTTCAAAAACATTAATGATGCTTTCATACGCAAGAACAATCTGCTGTTTGAAAGAAATTTCTTCTGAATTTTCGGTGCTTTTTTCTACCAGATAATTATTGCTGAAAACCGCATCTGCTCCACCGATCATGGCTGCAGCAAGCTCTAAAGTAGAACGGATCAGGTTGTTTTCATTATCGGAAACGGCTTTATTTCTCAGGGAAGTTTCTGCAAAAATGTATGGAATTTCGTCCAGATCGTATTCTTTTGACAATTGATTGAAAACTATTTTAAAGGCTCTCAGTTTTGCCATTTCGAAGAAGTAGTTTCCACCGACTGCTATTCTGAAGATGAGTTTGTTTACAATTTCAGAACCGTAGATTTCTACAAGTTCTTTTGTTTTTGCCAAAGCAATTCCCAATTGCTGAACAATAGAGGCTCCAGCGTTCTGATGAAGGGAAATATCTACACAAATATTTCTTCTGAACTGTTTTGCGAGTAATTCTTTGACCAACTGGTCATTAATTACAGCTTGCTTTTCATCAAAGACATCAATTAGTGAAAAGTACAGATCCTGTTCTTCGGGACTGATGTGTCCTGCCAACTCTTCATTGTTTATGAAAATTGTTTTCTGATCGATATTTTCTACATTTTGGTCTAAAATAAATGCAAAAACGTCTTCTTCTAAACTTTCATGATATTTTGCTACCAAATGGGTGCTTTCTTCAATTTTCGGCAGATTTACCAATGGTTTCTGCACAGCGTCGTAGAAAGGTTTTACCACAATTCCTTCCAGATTTTCTTTGGTAAGGATTGGATAAATATCGTCTGTTTTAAGCTGTTTTTTTACTAAATTTTCCCAGGCTGTATTTGACATAGTTTTTGTATGAATTTGTGAATGGTCAATAGTCAATCCGCTTTTATTCATCAATTTTTACTTGATTATAATCCTAACGCAAAGGTTTTTCCATGATGATAAATGACGAACAATCATTTTAAAATTTACTTGCGAAGCAAAATTCACTATTGAGAATTCATTAAAAAAAATTATTTTTTCGCGTTTGCGCTGTCAACTACCAGAATAAAAATTTCTTCATCCGGCTTTTTCATGAAGTAGTTTTCTCTTGCGTATTTTTCTTTTTCAGATTTGTTGTTCATCAGTTTTTTATAAAACGTATCGTTCTTTTCGTATTCGGTTTTATAGTATTGAAGCTGTTCTTCGTATTTGCTGATTTCGCCGTTTAGTTCATTGATGACAAGAAAGGAAGTTTTATCAAAGAAAATCATCCATACCAGAAACAGACAGATTGTAATGGTATATTTATTCAAAAAATATTTCTGAATAAGTTTGAATGTTTCAGACTTGGGCTGAATGTCTTTAATAAGCTTATTTTCTTTCATTTCTAGTGTTTTCTCAACGAGTTTTTAATAACGGTGGTTAAAAAATCTATCGCAACGGAATTCTGTCTCATATTCGGGATGATAAGATCCGCTTCATTTTTGGAAGGTTCAATAAATTCCTGATGCATTGGCTTCAAAGTTGTCTGATAACGGTGTAATACTTCGTTAAGATCTCTTCCTCTTTCCTGTGTATCTCTTCTGATCCTTCTGATCAGCCTTTCATCCGAATCTGCATGCACAAAAACTTTCAGATCAAATTCCTTCAATAATTCCTTGTTGGTAAGAACGAGAATTCCTTCTACTACCAATACATTTTTAGGTTCTACGGTAACGTGATCTCCTGTTCTTCCATGCGTTACAAAGCTGTAAATAGGCTGCTCAATGGATTCGTTATTTTTTAAAGCTTTTACATGTTTTATCAGAAGATCAAAATCGATGGATTTGGGATGGTCATAATTTAAGGCTTCTCTTTCTGCCAATGTAAGATTATGATTATCATGATAATAGTTATCCTGTGAAAGGATGTTCATTCCTTCGATGTCAAGCTGCTGAATGATCTTATCAACAACCGTAGTTTTGCCGGAGCCTGTACCTCCTGCAATTCCTATTACAAGCATTATTTTTGTTTCTTTATAGTTTTTACAAATATACTATTTTACTTGAATGCAAATAAATATTAAAAGCTGAAATTGTTCAGAAAAAATACTGTACAAAAACACAGGATCATAAATTCCACTTTTAGCTTGTTACTGCTTCTAATGAATCGATAATTGATTGCTCTCATAAAAAAAGCTCCGACGATGGTCGGAGCTGATCAATTTTATACGATTTCGCTGGTTAATTCTCTTGAAAGCAGTTTTTCGTGCATCGGTTTCAAAATATCCAGTGAGCCTGTTTTTACGGTACATTTACCCTTAAAATGGACAAGAATTGTACATTGTTCTGCCTGTTCTAAGGTATGTTTGCAGATCTCTATCAAGCAGTCAATTACATAATCAAATGTATGGACATCATCATTATGCAGGACTAACTTGTATACTTCATCCGTTTCGTCCAGAACAAGAACATCTTCTTCATATTGACGTTTTGGATTTTCGTAATCTTTTATATGGTTATAAAAAATCATTTTTTTATTGTTTAAACTTCTCCTATTTTTTCTGCAAGATCACTGATGCTGTTCTGTTCTTCATAGACCAGTTCTACCAGTTCAACGCTCTTATTATTCATCTTAAGAATTTTAAAATGATAATCTTCCAGATCAAACTCCTGATTTTCTTCCGGAATATCGGCTAAAGCATGAAGAATAAAACCAGCTAATGTATTGTACTCGCTTTCTTCGGAAAGCGGTAATTTTTTAGGGATAAATTCATTAATTTCGTCCAATGGCTGTGTTGCCTGAACCCAGTATGTATTTTCTCCGATCTTGTCTACAATTTTTTCTTCATCGTCTTCTTCATCCTGAATTTCTCCTACAAGCTCCTCCAAAATATCTTCGAGAGTAATGATCCCTTCAGTTCCTCCGAATTCATCAATAACGATTGCCAAATGCTGCTTTTTCTGCTGGAAAATTTTCAGTAAGTCTGAAATCTTTTTACTTCCTACCACGAAAAATGCGTCACGCATCAGTTCTTTAAGATCTTCATGATTCAGTTCACCTTTTCTTTTTACAAATTCTCTGATGATTTCTTTAGTATACAAAACACCAATCACGTTATCAATAGAATTTTCATAAACCGGAATACGGGAATATCCACTTTCCATGATTTTATTGATGATTTCATTGATATCTTCTTCAAAATCTATGGAAGTAATGTTCTGACGGGGAACCATGATCTGTTTTGCAGAATGATCTGTAAAATCAAATGCATTTTTAATGATCTCATAATTTTCCTCTTCAATTTCTCCGCTGTCGGCAGATTGTTTTACCAAAAGCTGAAGTTCTTCTGTAGAGTGAATTTCATGTTCTGAAGCCGGATGAATCTTTACCAGTCTCAAAAAGGTATTCGACATTAGATTCATCAACCAGATAAAAGGCTTGAAAACCGTATAAAAAACTCTTAACGGAATTGCAGTTGCCATTGTAGTAGATTCCGATTTTCTGATCGCAATTGACTTCGGAATAAGCTCACCGAAAACAATGTGCATAATCGTAATCAGTACAAAACTTGTGATCACCGAAATGGAAGTGATGGTTGCCTGACTAAGATCAATACTAAGCGAATGGAAAATATTTTCTACAATATGGTGTAACGCGCTTTCTCCAACCCAACCTAAAGCCAGGGAAGCCAGCGTGATGCCGAGCTGTGTAGCAGAAAGATATTCATCAAGATGTTTGATGATATGCTCTGCCTGCTTTGCCATTGAGTTTCCTTCTGCGGCTTTTATCTGAATCTGTGAATAACGAACTTTAACAATTGAAAATTCTGCGGCTACGAAAAAGCCATTAAGTAAAACAAGTAATAAGGCCAGCAAAAGCCTGACTATGTCCGAATCCATTTAGAAATTATATAAATTTAGTACTACAAATATATACAAAATAAAAATAACAAAAAAAGCATCGTGATGTACGATGCTTTAATATTGTGTTAAAATAATTTTTTACGAATTTTTCAAAGCTTCTGCTCCGGAAACGATCTCTAAGATCTCGTTTGTAATAGCAGCCTGTCTTGCTTTGTTGTAGAAAATTACCAAATCGTTTTTCAGAGCCTGCGCGTTATCTGTCGCTTTATGCATCGCAGTCATTCTCGCTCCGTGTTCAGAAGCTACTGAATCAAGGATGGCTTTGAAAACCTGAGTTTTGATTGATTTAGGAATCAGATTATCTAATATTTCTGTTCTGTTTGGCTCAAAAATATAATCTGTTTCTACCTGAGGTTCTGTATTCTCAGGCATTGAAATTGGAAGAAGCTGTTCTGTAGTTACTTCCTGAGTGGCAGCATTAACGAATTTATTATAAATTAAATATACTTCATCAAATTTACCTTCTGTAAAGTTTTTCATTACAGCTTCAGTAACATGAGCTACCGTATCAAAGTTCAGATTATCGTAAACAGCACTTTCGTTTGCGTATACCTTACGGGTTCTTCTTACAGCATCAAAAGCTTTCTTACCGATAGACAAAACTTCCACCTCATATTGAGATTTGTTCTGAAACTGTGCATTAAGCTCCTTAACAATAGATGAGTTAAAAGCTCCGGCAAGACCTCTGTTTGAAGTAATTGCAATAAAAAGCACTCTTTTTACTTCTCTCTTCTGAGCATAAACAGAAATCTGATCAGGATCTGAACTGGAATTTACATTCTGGATAAGTTCCTGTAATTTCTCAGAATAAGGTCTTAACATTACGATTGCATCCTGTGCTTTCTTCAGTTTCGCAGCGGAAACCATTTTCATAGCACGGGTAATCTGCATCGTGGATGAGATAGACGTAATTCTGCCTCGTATTTCTTTTAAGTTTGCCATATTGGGTTAGTTGTTGGTTGTCGGTTGTTGGTTGCTAGTTTTAGAAAATTCTGTCAACTATCAGCCAACAACCATCAACTAATTTTTAGTTATATTTAGAAGCTAAGTCATTTGCAGCCTGCTTAAGAACGCTGGTAATTGAATCATCAATTTTCCCTGCCTTAATTGCAGCCATTGTATCAGGATGCTTAGATCTTAAGAACTCGATGTATTCTATCTGGAATTCTTTTACTTTTCTGATAGGAACGTTTCTCAGTAAGTTTTCTGTTCCTGCATAAATCATTGCAACCTGGCTGTCTACCGGAAGTGGAGAGTTTACCGGCTGCTTAAGGATTTCCACGTTTCTTTCCCCTTTAGAGATTACCGCTAATGTAGCAGCATCAAGGTCTGAACCGAATTTAGCAAACGCCTCTAATTCTTTATACTGAGCCTGGTCTAATTTAAGTGTACCAGAAACTTTTTTCATTGACTTGATCTGAGCGTTACCTCCTACTCTGGATACAGAAATACCTACGTTGATCGCAGGACGAACCCCTGAGTTGAATAGATCAGACTCTAAGAAGATCTGTCCGTCTGTAATAGAGATTACGTTGGTAGGAATATATGCAGAAACGTCACCCGCCTGAGTTTCAATAATTGGAAGTGCTGTTAATGAACCCCCACCTTTTACGATTGGTCTTAAAGACTCAGGTAAATCGTTCATCTGTCTTGCGATATTGTCATCAGCGATTACTTTCGCAGCTCTTTCCAATAATCTTGAGTGAAGGTAGAAAACGTCTCCAGGATATGCTTCACGACCCGGTGGTCTTCTTAAAAGTAGAGAAAGCTCACGGTAAGCAACCGCTTGTTTAGATAAATCATCATAAACGATCAAAGCTGGTCTTCCGGTGTCTCTGAAGAACTCACCGATTGCAGCTCCTGCCATTGCAGAATATACCTGCATAGGAACCGGATCTGATGCGTTAGCCGCAACGATTACCGTATATGCTAAAGCTCCTTTATCCGAAAGTGTTTTAACAATTTGTGCTACAGTAGACGCTTTCTGTCCGATAGCAACATATATACAATATACAGGGTTACCTGCATCAAAGAATTCTTTTTGGTTGATGATCGTATCGATCGCAACAGTAGTTTTACCTGTCTGTCTGTCACCGATGATAAGCTCTCTCTGTCCTCTTCCAACAGGGATCATAGAGTCGATTGCAACGATACCTGACTGTAAAGGCTCGGTTACCGGCTGTCTGTAAATAACTCCGGGAGCTTTTCTTTCCAATGGCATTTCGTATAAATCCCCAGTAATAGGACCTTTACCATCGATAGGGTTACCAAGAGTATCTACTACTCTTCCTAACATTCCTTCTCCTACTTTAATAGAAGAGATTCTGTTTGTTCTTCTTACTGTATCTCCTTCTTTTACTAATTTACTTTCACCAAGTAGCGCAACACCTACGTTGTCTTCTTCAAGGTTAAGTACAATACCTTCTACATCACTAGAAAATTTCACCAACTCTCCGTATTGTACGTTTTCTAACCCGTATACACGAGCAATACCATCACCGATGGTTAAAACTGTACCTACTTCCTCAACATTTGATTGAGTATCGAAGTTGGCCAATTGCTGTTTTAAGATCGCAGATACTTCTGCCGGATTTATTTCTGCCATTGTATGGTTGTTTTTTCTTTTTTTGAATTAATTTAAGCTAAAATCTTTTTTAACCTGATTAAGTTTAGACTTCACAGAAGCATCGATCTGCTGATCTCCAACTCTTAAAATATAACCTCCTAAAATTTCAGGCTTTATATTCAGCCGCAAATCAAAATTTGCATTGGTATTAACAAGGTTGGAATTTCTTAAAATCTCATCAAGGTTTTCTTTAGAAAGCTGAGTTGCCGTTGTTACCGTCACTCTCTGCACTCCACTGATATCTTCAACTTTATTGATGAATTCCTGAGCGATATTCTTTAATTGGCTTTCACGACCGTGCTTGATCACCAATGTAATCAAATTTTTGGAAGAAACCGATAAACCTTTGAAAATTTCGTTTGCTACTTCTACTTTCTTTTTAGAATCGATGTAAGGCGTCATGAAAAATTTATTTAAGTCTGCAGACTCTTTCATGATCTTTACTACATCTTTCATTTCAGAAAATACAGTAGCCGTTTGACCTGATTCGTTGGTGAAGTCAAGTAAACCTTGTGCGTATCTTTTAGCTACTTTAGATGTAAGCATTCTTAGTTAAGGTTTGATTTGTTTAAATAATTTTGAACTAATTCGTTTTGAGCTTCGCTGTTGTCTAACTTCTGCTTCAAAATAGACTCTGCAATGTTTACTGATAAAGTACCGATCTGAGTTTTGATATCTGCCATTGCAGCATTTTTCTCAGCATTGATGGTTTGTTTAGCAGCTTCAATCATTTTATCTCCTTCTACTTTAGCAACATCTTTAGCTTCACCTACGATTTTATCTCTGATTTCTCTTGCTTCTTTAAGGATGGCATCTCTTTCGATTTTAGCCTCACGAATAATTCTTTCGTTATCCTCTTTTAAAGTTTCCATCTCTTTTCTTGCTAATGTAGCCTGATTAAGAGCGTCAACAATAGAAGTTTCTCTATCATTAATAGATTTTAAAATAGGTTTCCAAGCAAATTTGCCTAACAAGAATAACAATGCCAGAAAAATAACAGACTGGATAATAAATAATCCTGATGAAAACTGATGAATTAATTCCATTATATAAATGTATAAATAATTATTACTTTTTTTCTTAAATAACCACTACCTGTAACCAACCGTTACGGATAGTGGTTTAATTTTAATTAGTTTACCGCGAATAGAGCAGCAAACGCAACACCTTCTACAAGTGCAGCTGCGATAAGCATAGCTGTTTGGATTTTTCCAGATTGCTCAGGTTGTCTAGCGATAGCTTCAAGAGCAGCAGCTCCGATTTTACCAAGACCGATACCTACACCTAGTACTACGATACCAGCACCTACAATTTTAGGGATTTCCATAATATATAATTTTAAAAAATTTGTTTCTGATAAATTAATTTAAACTTTCAAATTAGTGAGCAGCGTGGTGTTCATGCTCATGCTCCTGCACTGCCATTCCGATGAATAAAGCAGATAACATTGTAAAAATATAAGCCTGTAAGAATGCAACTAATACTTCTAACAAATAAATTACTAATGTTAAGAAAGGGAATGCAACTCCTGCCACTACATTTTTAAATACATAAATCAATCCGATCAAACTCATTACTACAATATGTCCTGCCGTCATGTTTGCAAAAAGTCGGATCATCAATGCAAAAGGCTTAGTAATTGTTCCTAATAATTCGATTGGCAACATAATCAATTTCATTGGAACAGGAACTCCAGGCATCCAGAAAATATGCTTCCAATAATCTTTGTTTGCCGAAAAAGTCGTAATCAGGTAAGTAAGAATAGCCAGAAAGAACGTCATCGTAATATTCCCTGTAACATTAATTCCGAATGGCATCAATCCTAATACGTTCAAAAATAAGATAAAGAAAAATACTGTTAAAAGATAACCAATAAATCTTTTATATTTATGCCCGATATTCGGAATAGCGATTTCGTCTCTCACGAAAATTACCAAAGGCTCCAAAAATCTTGCTGCACCTGTAGGAACAGCAGACTTTTTATAAGACTTAGCCATTCCGGTAAACAATAAGAACATGAAAACCGCTGTCAATAAAATAATCAAAACACTCTTCGTAATTGATAAATCTAAAACCTTTTCCGAAGTAACATGACCTTCTTCATCTTCTTTTAAATTTCCAGCCGCATCAGTCTTGTAAATTTTTTCATGATGTAATTTATAGAAAGCTCCGTCAACCTCTGTAGTTTCACCATGCATGAATCCCTCTTTACTGTTGCTCATGAAAGCGTGAAAACCGTTATCATAAAAAATAACCGGAAGAGGAAAACCAATATGATGACCTTCTTTATCCACCATCAATGTAAAATCGTGAGCATCCAATAAGTGATGATCGATATACTCTTTGTTTTCTTTACTTACTTTATCTTTTTCAGATAGCTCTGTAGTAGCAGAACCTGCTTCAGCATCAGCACCACTATGCTGTGCAGACACTAAGTTTAATACAAAAATACTGTAGAATAAAACTGCGAATTTCTTAAACATTGATAGGTTTTTTTCGTTGTGCAAAAATATAATAATTTTTCTAGTTTCAATAAATATTTTTACTGTTTTTTGTCATAATTAATAAGCTTAATTGCATAGTAGGTAAGCAGGGTTGTCAGGACAAAATATGGTAATATAAAGTGAAATTTATAGCCGGGAATAGATTCAAAGTTTAGTTTTTTTCTAATTAAATACATTAATCCAAACTTTAAAAGAATTAATCCAATAACTGACAAACCTAAAAACTCAGGAGCTATTCTATTAATTAAGACAATAAGTGTTATCATCATCATAAACATAACACTCAGAAAAAGATAAAACTTTACAATAATGATTTCATCAAGATGGAAAACAAATTTCCATAATGAAAAATGAATCAAAAATGTTAAAAAAAACAGTATTGTAACCAGAATATTTGGATTGACCTTCATTTTTTATTTTAGTTGTAACCTAACATATATAAATATATAAGGTAATTTTTAATGATCACAAAAATAGACTTTTTCTATCGCATTTTGCTACAATTTGATTTTTATCATCTCAATCATTTCGGAATACTTTCAATTCAAGTAAAAATCCTATTTATAGAATAAAAAAATCATCCATATAATTTTAATATTAATTCATAAAAAGCAACTTATTTGTATATTTGCAATCAATTTTATAAAAACACTTTGCTTTAATCTCATTTGTAATAAGAACTTGTTTTTCATGCATCAAATGAGTTTTTACATATATATAATTTTTTGCTACATCAATTAAAGAAATTATCTAATGTTTGTTATGTTTTAGCAGAGTACTTTTTTACAACACAAATAATTAAACACTTCTGATGATAAAAAAAACATTTAATCGATTGTATTACGCTGTTTCCTATTGGAGAATTGATGATTCTTTAGATTCGGATAAAGAGAAAGATTCTGCTATTCTTTTCAATATCTACATCTTTTTATTATCTGTATTTTTCCTAATTCAGTCTGCCTTTAATATCTTTTTTATCGGGATTTATTCTAATGCTCTCTTATTATTCTGTATATCCCTGTTTTACTGCTTCTGTTTTCTCTTCCTGAGAGATATTCTCATGAATAGATACTGTATAATTCTGTCTTTTATTGCCTTAACATTCCTGGTTACGTTTTATTCCTGTTATTACGGTATTAAAAGTGGTACATTTTTGTATTATTTTCCTCTATTGCTGGCAGTTTATTTATTTTTCTCTTCGGAAAATGATCGCTTATTAATTATTTTTCTCACTGCATTGATCTTATCAAATATTTATATTTCTGCATTTTCAGATTTTGAAATTTTTGATCATAATGAAAAGTATGAAAGCTTTGACAATTATCTGTTAATCGTAAACATCTCATCTGTACTTATCTTAATGTTTGTCAATTCGTATTACTTTATCCAGAAGCGGGAAAAATATTATATTACACTTTATCGAAATCTTTACAGAAAACAACAAATTGAAAACCTCAGCAACGAACTAAAACGGTTAAAAGAAAATTTAAATAAAGAAGCATTTTCTGAGGAAACATTAAAAGAACTTATTGAATCCGTACAGTTAAGCGATATGATCTTTATCGAAAAATTCAATACAGCATTTCCTGATTTTTTTGAAAAACTAAATGCAATCAGTTCGAATTCTCTTAACATTTCAGATAAGAAAATGTGTGCAATGCTTAAGTTGGGATTTACAAGTAAGCAAATTGCCATCTATACAAATTCCTCTATAAAATCTGTGGAAGGCAAAATCTACAGATTGAGAAAGAAACTCAATTTATCATCAGATGTAGATTCCAGAGTCTGGTTTTCTGCCATATGATTAAAATTACAGCGTATTCTGACACCTTACTTTGCCACACGAGGACTTCTGAGGTCTTGTTAATTAAATAGTTGCGATTATTTTTCATCTATTTGTATCGGTACACTTTAATCTAAAAAAAACAGATAGAAGTATAACTTTAAATACATATAGATGAATATTAGATTTCTTTTTATTTTAACTTGCATTTGCAGTATATTCTGGAATGCAAAAGCTCAAAATTGCAACGCATTATATATAATAAATGCTCAGAACGGAAATGTCTATGATATTTCTTCATTGAACGGAAATTTGCCCGCCGCTACAACCAATATGTCTTCTTCGGCAAGAAGCAATTTGGCTATGGGACCCAATCCTGCCAATACATCACAAACGGTTTTTACCTCTTCTAATATATCTGCCAACTCTCCGGTGTATGTAAGCAATTCCTCTATAGGAACAAATTTACCGTTAGGCGTGGGAGGATTAACTGCAAATCCTATATCAGGTTCTTCTACAGCAGGATATGTTTATGGCATATCAGATAATAAAAGTCTTATTAAAGCAAGTCCTGCACCTGCAGCCAATCTCGGAACGATTACCGGCGACACCATCTGGTCTGGCGGTACTGTTGCAAGCGACTCTTTTTTCGATTCAAACGGAAGAATGTATACTGTAGTTACACAAGGTTCGGCAAGATATATTTACAGAATAGATTTGTCTACTTTACAGGCTGCACAGGTTGTTCAGTTGAGTGGTAATCTGCCGTCGACTTTTCAGGGATTGGCGTTTTATAACGGGAATATTTATGCTGTTGAGGGGTTCTCCACAACAATACTATTGGCAAGTTCTTTTGGAGCAAGAATTTATGAAATAAATCCTAATACGGGTGTAAGCACAGTAAAAACATCATATACGTTAAATACTCTTTTAGGTCCATTTTCTAATGCAGATGATTTAGATCTTGCTTCTTGTCAGTCATTTACGCCCTCTGCCGCTCCTACCTGTAATGAATTGTTCGGTATCAATTCAAACCAGGGAATAACTTATAAGATCAATTTTGATTCTGCCGGTAACATTACAGGAACAACATCGGTAGCAGACGGTACGCCAGCCACTCATGGTAATATGTCTTATGGTCCTATTGCCGGAAATTTATCTCAAAATCAATTTGTCTCCTCGCCTAATGGTTCCTCAGGAAGAATCTGGGTTGGAGTAGCTACATCAGCTAATACTACTTATCAACAACAAAGTACTTCAACAACCTGGGGTTCACCTTTAGGAATTGGTACCGATCCCTCTACAGGCTTAGTGTATGGAATTAACAACAAAGCTTTAACAAGATGGTCAGGAAGCGGAGCTGCCACAACATTAGGAAATGTGACAGGTGATGCCAATTGGACAAATGGAAGATCCCTGAATGATATTGCCGTAGATAACGGAGGAAACCTGTATTTAATTATTAGCGTAACCGACACTAATAACTGGCTGTACAGAATAAATCCTTCAACACTTACAGCAACACCGGTAACGCAGATGAGCGGAACCGTGCCGGATCTCACCACTTCTAACGGTAATGGTTTAGCGTACCTTGGAAATTATTTTTACTACAGCAGAATAAACGGAAACGGAACCGATCTTTGGAAATTGGACGCAATGACAGGTATTTCTTCTTTTGTGGGAAATATTGCAGGTACCAGTACAAACCGAAGAGATTTTGGCGATTTAGGATCCTGTGCTACTGTTACGAACGTACCCGGAAACTTTACATTTGACTGCAGTGCTCCCGGCGGAGGTATAGTAGGAGCACAACTGTTTGCAAACGGAAATATTCAAAATTCTGTATTACGAATTCCTATTTCAGGAGCAGTAAACGGATTGGCAGAATTTACTTTAAGCGGTAACGGAATTACAACATCCCCTTCTCCATATGTAGCATTCATTTCACAGGGAGCCAGTTATGTTGATATTCCTTTTACCTATGACGGAAGCGGCAGTGCGGGAAATCTTACAATTTCAATAACATCTCCTCGTGCGACAGGATCATGCTCTATAACTATTGTAATAAAAGATTCTGTTTGCTATGAAGATCCAGCTTTAGTAGCCAACCAGACTTATCCGGTAAAACATGGAATAACTTCGCTTGGAAGAGCGGGTGCCAATAACGGAAACTGGCCTATGCTGAGAAATTCTGCCTATACTGTACTGGAAAGTAAAACAAAAGGTTTTGTAATTACCCGAAACAGCAATCCGGAAGGAACAATTGCAATTCCCGTAGTAGGAATGATGGTCTTTGATACAGACGAAAACGCAGGAAAAGGCTGCCTTAAAATCTATACAGGATCTGCTACAGGAGAAGGCTGGAAGTGCTTCACTACACAAACCTGTCCATAAAATATCATCATTGAAATACTTAAAAAATTTTAACGATTAATTAAAACATAAAATGAAAATAATTATATTGGTAACTCTTACCTCAGTTTTGAATATAATGAATGCTCAGGTAAGAATCGGAGAAAAATCCATAACAGCTAATCCAGATATTACAAATACGTCTGTTTTATTAGAATTCGGAGATACTCATGATAAAGGCATCATACTCCCCTATGTAGAAACTGTACCTACAGGAACAAATAATTCGAAAGGCGGAACATTTATTTTTGACGCATCTTCCAATACAGAATATAAAGTAAAGGTAAAAAATGAAAATACCGGATGGACCGATTTAAGTGTACAATCCGGTTACAGCACAACAGTTGAAGCCACTGTAAAAGTACCACAAGCTTCACCTTTAACAGATCATCCGAACGCAAAAACTGTCATTGGTAATTCCGCTACGACAACTGATGGTATTTTGGTTTTAGATTCCAATGACAAAGCAATGGTATTGCCAATCGTTACAGACTTTATGGCAATCAAGAATCCATCTCCGGGAATGCTGGCTTTTATAAAACATCCCACTGATTCTTCTAAACACAGGCTTATTCTATTTAATGGTCAGAAATGGACATTTTGGAAACCTTAGAGTAATTGTCATTCTAATTCTAAACCCCAACAGGCTTCCAAAAGAAGTCTGTTTTTCTGTATAAAGATCAATATCCGATTAATATATGAAGATGACCTTCAAATTGAATAAATATAATTCTCTGTCTGGTTTTTTATCTTTATTGAATGTTTACAATCTTATCACCATGAGAATTCTCATTTTACTAAAAAATTTCCTTATTTTTGCAAACCTATAATTTACAATACATATGTTTAATAGTTTACAGGATAAATTAGACAAAGCGCTTCATAATATTTCAGGACGTGGAAAAATCACGGAAATCAACGTTGCGGAAACCGTAAAAGAAATTCGTAGAGCATTGGTGGATGCCGATGTTAATTATAAAGTTGCAAAAGATCTTACCAAAAGAGTTCAGGATAAAGCTTTAGGACAGGACGTTCTTACATCGCTTACTCCGGGACAGCTGATGACTAAAATCGTTCATGACGAATTGGTGGATCTGATGGGAGGTTCTCAGGAAGGAATCAATCTTTCCGGAAAACCGTCTGTAATTCTTATCGCAGGACTTCAGGGGTCCGGTAAGACTACTTTCTCCGGAAAACTGGCGAATTATTTAAAGACAAAAAGAAATAAAAAACCTCTTTTGGTTGCGTGTGACGTATATCGTCCGGCTGCTATTGATCAGCTTAAAGTTTTAGGCGGACAAATCGGGGTTCCGGTTTTCACGGAAGAAGGTTCTATGGATCCTTCAAGCATTTCTCAGAATGCGATTAATTTTGCAAAAGCTAACGGTCACGATGTTGTGATCGTGGATACAGCTGGTCGTTTAGCAATCGATGAGCAGATGATGAAGGAAATTAAAACCGTTCATTCTGTTATTACGCCAAACGAAACGCTTTTCGTTGTTGACTCTATGACGGGACAGGATGCTGTGAATACAGCTAAAGCATTCAACGATACTTTGAATTTTGACGGGGTTGTTTTAACGAAATTAGACGGTGATACCCGTGGTGGAGCCGCTTTAACAATCCGTTCTGTTGTTGAAAAGCCAATTAAATTCATTTCTACAGGTGAGAAAATGGAGGCTTTGGATCTTTTCTACCCGGAAAGAATGGCAGACAGAATTCTTGGAATGGGAGACGTTGTTTCCTTGGTAGAAAGAGCTCAGGAACAGTTTGATGAAGAGGAAGCGAAAAAACTTCACAAGAAAATCGCTAAAAATGAATTTGGTTTTGATGACTTTTTAAAGCAGATTAACCAGATCAAAAAGATGGGTAATATGAAGGATTTGATGGGGATGATTCCGGGTGTAGGAAAAGCGATTAAAGATGTTGAGATCAGCGATGACGCATTCAAGCATATCGAAGCAATCATCTACTCTATGACTCCCGAAGAAAGAAGAAAACCTTCCATCATCAATACCCAAAGAAAAAACAGAATTGCAAAAGGCGCAGGAAGAAAAATTGAAGATGTAAACCAATTAATGAAGCAATTCGACCAAATGGGCAAAATGATGAAAATGATGCAGGGTCCACAAGGAAAACAGATGATGCAGATGATGAGCAAAATGCCAAATATGCCTGGAATGGGCGGAATGTTCGGCAAATAAACACAAAAAAACGATTAAAAAATAATTATTATGGAAATCAATCAACAAGGGAACAACCAACCTTACAAATCAGAAAAAAAAGTAACTGCTGGAATTTTAGCACTCTTACTTGGTGCATTCGGAGTACATAAATTTTATTTAGGCTATACAAAAGCAGGAATTATTCAGATCTTACTGAGTTTATTATGCCTCGGAGGTTTAATTGCTTTTATTGAAGGAATTATTTACCTTACAAAATCTGATGAAGAATTTGACAGAACATATGTTCAGAACCAGAAAGAATGGTTTTAAAACTTTAGTATTTTACAAATACAAAATCCGGCTCATATCTGAACCGGATTTTTTGTTTATCCTAATGAAAGAAATTGAATTATTTATCAGATTTCTGAGCTTTAGCTTTGATGAAATAAGAGAAACCTACGTTTACCCCGAAAGTATCTACTCTATTCTTAAATTCAGTTCCGAAATAAGTTTCTTTGTTTGAGAATTGATCGAAAGATACCCCTAAGTTAATCCCTAAAGACTGAGTTGCCATATAAGTAACTCCTCCTTTCACTTTCCACGCTAAACCGTCAGCAGTAAAATCTGTTGAAGTTCCTGAAATAGTTTCTTTTGTTTTGCTCGAAGCATAACCGATACCTGCTCCCAAGAAAGGAACTACTTTGCTGCTGTTGGCAAAATAATAAGTCGCAGTCGGCATTACAGAAAAGCTGGAAACAGTATTCTTATCACCGTTGTCTTTTGTTGTAACACTTGTGAAACCTAAATCAATTCCTACGGCTAATTTGTCTATTACAAAATAACCTACAGATGGAGTAACAGCGAAAGTGCTTACTTTAGTCCCGTCAAAAGTCTGTCCGTTCACCTTTGTTTTAGTTTCCATATTGTTGAAACCAATTCCTGTATTTCCGCTGATTACCCAGTCTCCTTTAGTCATCTGAGCGTTAGATAATCCGAAAAATGCGATTGCACCTGCTAATAATAGTTTTTTCATAGTTAAAAAATTTATTTTAAAGTTTATTTAAAGATTAAAAAGCCCTAAGTAAAACTCAGGACTTTTTAGTTTATATGCTTTGTTTATTATTTTGCAAAAACATATTTTACACCGATTCCAACAGAAGCCAAATCAAGACCGAAGTTGTAGCTATCTACACTTTTAGCATTCTTGTATTTGAAGTTGCTGTATCCGAATTCTCCGATTGTAGCTTCAATAGTCCAGTTTTTGTTTAAGAAATAATCTAAACCTGGCTTCACAGCAACACCGAAAGAATTGAATTTCTCTTCTGTAGTGTTTGTTACATTTGCAACAGTATTCTCAAGCTTATCTTTTCCGAAAGCCATTGGTACAGAAAGCTGACCGAAGATGTAGAATTTCTCACCTAAAGTCCAGTACTTTCTTGCAAAAGGTTCTACAACAAATGCAGAAACAGTGCTTTTAGTAGTTGTAAGTGCACCTTCATTTTTTGCTACGCTTGAAGCATAACCTACTCCAACTCCAACTGCTACGTTTGTTCCAACGAAATGTCCGATTGTAGGAACTAATCTTAAATCACTAGTTTTGATGTTTGTATTGTTATCTTCATTAGCTGCAAAGTTTAAAGTTCCTGATACATATGTAGTTCCCTTAGCAATTTGCGCATTAGATAAACCAAAAAGTGCGATAGCACCTGCTAATAATACCTTTTTCATTTTTTTAATAATTTTAATACTTTCTGACGGCAAATTTACAGTGACCGCTGTGAATATTAAAATTTGTTAATGTGATTAATATCATCGGAAATTTTTAGCAATTTCCAACAATAAATGTTATTAAATAAAGGCTTTTAGCGTTTTCACAAATTTTTGAATAAAAAAACTCCAATTTTGCAATCGGAGTTCATTATAGTTGATTTTAAAAAATTTACTTAAGGAAGAAATTTACCCCGAAATTCACCGCTCCGAAGTTAAATCTGTCGTCACCGTACCAATAAGGACCACGACCTTTGTATTTACTGCTTACACTCTGAAATCCTAAATACAGTTCTGTATTCTTCATCTGATACCCTACTCTCGGCGCAACATACAGTCCGCTGTTAATGTAGTTTCTCGTAGAAATTCCGGCACCAAGATCCAGTCCTACAAACAAAGGAATCTTATTAAATCTGTATTTTCCGGAAACTGCAACAGGTATAAATCCAAAATCGTCTACATTATCTTTTCCGAAAAAATGAGAATATCCTGTAGCAGCACCAATATCAAGACCTTTCGTGATATTCCACATATACGCTGCGTCTAATCCCAGAGTTACACTCGCTGCATCTGCCGCATCTCCAAGCGGTGCACCAACATGAGCTCCCAGTCTGAAACCTTCCTGAGCCTGCGTAAGACCTCCAAAAAACGCAAAAGCACTTAACAATAATAGTTTTTTCATTTTAATAATTTTAAATTTTGAATTGAGAATTTTCCGGTAATAAAAATGGGTACATTTATACAGAAAAAAAGCGGTACAAATTCTGTACCGCTTTAATTTTTTATGAGAATAATTCTTAGTTTCCTCCGAATTTAAATCCTACACCCACTTGTAAAAAGCTGTTAGTTAACTTTTCCCCGTTCGAAGTATCTTTTGCTAAATTAGATACTCCCATGTTGTATCTTGCATCAAAAAACAATCCGTTCTCCAACATATATTCAGCTCCTAAGAAAGGAGCAATATTCAAAGTATTTAACTGATTTTTGATATCTACTTCATCGCTGCTGTTGATTTCGAATCCCGGAATAACTCCGCCTAATCCTAGATCTGCAGAATATTTTTGCTTAGCAGAAAGGATAACTCCAAAACTTGCACCTGCAGAAACCGAAAGACCTTCAGTAATGAAATATTTAGCAGAAACAGGAATCAATAAAGTATGGTAAGTCTGTTTTGCCTTAACATTAAAAAAGTTGGTAGGATTACTAGGGTCAACTTCTGCAATATTCAGTTTTCCTCCAAGTTGAGAATATAAAAGTTCCCCCTGTAAACCAAATCTATCGCTTACTTTATATTCGGCAATACCTCCAATGTAAAAAGTATGTAACGGATCTGATGTTTCAGAATCTGAGTTGTCTTTAAGCTTAAGAGTTGAATAAGAATATCCTGCTTTAGGTCCGAATCTGAATTCCTGAGCTTTTGCGCTCAACCCCATAACAGCGACTGCTGTCAAAAGAAATAATTTCTTCATAGTTAATAGTTTTTTTTATTAATCAGCCGCAAAAATAACATTTTTTTTCTAATATCAAAACTTTTGTTATTGATTGTTTAAAATTAAAAAGCAGATCAACTCCTGTTCATCTGCTTTTCAATTATATTATGATAAATTGTTTAATCGTTTCGCTGTCTTTTTTCCTCATCGTTGTAGGCTAAAATAATCTTTCTTACAACAGGATGCCTTACAACATCTTCTTCCGTTAGATGAACAAAACCGATTTCTTTTACATCTTTCAGAATTCTCATGGCTTCCTTTAATCCGGATTGCTGTTTCGGAGGTAAATCCACCTGACTCGGATCTCCGGTGATGATAAATTTAGCATTCATCCCCATTCTGGTTAAAAACATTTTCATTTGGGAATGGGTTGTATTCTGCGCTTCATCCAGAATTACAAAGGCATCATCCAGAGTTCTTCCTCTCATAAACGCTAACGGAGCCACTTCAATCACTTTCTTTTCAATAAAACCTTCCAGTTTTTCATGCGGAATCATATCACGCAATGCATCATACAAAGGCTGTAAGTATGGGTCCAGCTTTTCTTTAAGATCACCGGGTAAAAATCCTAAGCTCTCCCCTGCTTCAACGGCAGGTCGTGTTAAAACAATTCTTTTAACGGTTTTATCCCTCAAAGCTTTTGCCGCCAAAGCCACACTCGTATACGTCTTTCCCGTTCCCGCAGGTCCGATCGCAAAAACCATATCTTTTTTCTCAGTTTCTTTAACTAATTTTTTAAGGTTGGTGGTTTTTGCTTTGATGATTTTACCATTTACGCCTTTTACAATGATGTCCTGATCAAAAACAAGCTGTTTTTCGTTTTCATCTTTAATATTCAGAAGATTTTCAACATCTTTCAGGTCTATAGAATTATTTTTTGAAATAAAATTGACAATATCATCAAGCTTTTTCTTAAAAATATCCAAAGCTTCCTGATTGCCCATCGCAAATATATAGTGATCTCTTCCGGTAATTTTAAGAGTGGGAAAAGTAGATTTTATAAGGTTGAAAAATTGGTTGTTTACTCCGTAGAAGATTTTCGCATCGATATCCTCAAGATCATATGTCAATTCAAACATGCAGTATTATTATTAATTTTAGATTTTAAATTTAAAGCTTTTTTTGAAATTTATATCAAATTCTTTTCCATAATTTTTCCGGCATTCCTTTTATTTTAGATAAATTTGCATTTCTATCATTCTATACAACCATCAATGTCAATTATAACCCTCACTTCAGATTTCGGAAATTTGGATTACAGAGTTGCCGCTGTAAAAGGGAGCATTCTTTCTCTGAATCAGAAGGTTAATATTGTTGATATTAGTCACGAAATACAGGCTTTTAACCTTATACAGACCTCTTACATCGTAAGAAATGCATACAAACATTTTCCGAAAGGCACCATACATATTGTTTCCGTAGACAGTTTTCATAACAGAAACAGGAAAAATATTTTATATAAATCCGACGGACATTACTTTTTGGCGGCGGATAACGGCGTTTTAAGTTTAATTTTTTTTGATATTAAGCCTGAAGCCATTTACGAAATTACACTAAACAACCGTTTCGACGATATCGTTAATTTTACTTCTACGGATGTTTTTGTTCCTGCAGCCGTTCATCTGGCAAACGGAGGACTTCCCGAAGTGATCGGAAGAAAAATAGACTCTGCAAAACAGCTCCTGTTTCCAAAACCTGTTTATAATGAATCTGAAAAAATGATTATCGGAGAAGTTACGTACATTGATAATTTCGGAAATATAATCTCAAATATTAACAAAGATTTTTTCGAAACCATCTCAAAAGGATACGAAAGTTTCACGATAAAATTCAGAAACTTAGCACTTTCAAGAGTCTTTTCTAGTCATACGGAAGTGGTTTCGGACTGGGATAGGGAAACAGAATTTCACGGGCAGTCTGCTGCAATCTTCAATGACAGTCAGCTTTTGGAGCTTACCATCTACAAAGGAAGCCGAAAAAACGGGGCAAAATCCCTGTTTGGACTTAACGTGGGCGAAAATATTTACATTGAATTTTTCTAAAATTTAATATTTCATAAAAAAATCGATTTTTTTTATATATTTGTCAAAATCTAAAAATTAAAAATGGCAGAATACAAATTATTGCTTCCGTCCATGGGAGAAGGTGTTATGGAAGCGACAATTATCTCCTGGTTGTTCAACGAAGGTGATAGCGTAAAAGAGGATGATTCCGTAGTAGAAATTGCAACAGATAAGGTAGATTCAGACGTTCCGACACCCGTTTCGGGGAAAATCGTAAAGATTTTGAAACAGAAAGACGAAGTTGCAAAAGTAGGTGAAGCCATTGCTATTTTAGAAATTGAAGGAGAAGGCGGAAACCCAGTTTCTGAAGAAGTAAAAACGGAAACTCCGACTGCTGCTCCGGACGCAGAAACCTTAAAAACCATTGAAGAACCTTTAAAAGCAGCTGCTTCAACAGAGTTTTCGGGAGATCTTTATCTTTCGCCGCTTGTAAAATCTATTGCTCAGCAGGAAAATATTTCTGAAACCGAACTGAAAGCCATCAAAGGAAGCGGTCTGGAAGGAAGAATTACCAAAGAAGATATTTTAGCATACGTTAAAAACAGAGGAAACCAGCAAGTTCAGCAGGCAGCTCCAGTACAAACTGCATCTGTTCCACAACCGGTTGCAACTTCAGCTCCGGCTGCTACGATTACGGCTGCTGCAGGTGATGAGATCATTCCAATGGACAGAATGAGAAAAATCATCGCTGAAAACATGGTAAAAGCGAAGCAGATTGCTCCGCACGTTACCTCTTTCATTGAAACAGACGTTACCAACGTTGTAAAATGGAGAAATAAAAACAAATCTCTTTTTGAAAAACGTGAAGGTGAAAAACTGACGTTCATGCCGATTTTCGTGAAAGCAGTTGTGAAAGCGATTCAGGATTTCCCTATGATCAACGTATCAATCAGCGGAGAAAACATCATCAAAAAGAAAAACATCAACATCGGTATGGCAACAGCTTTACCGGACGGAAACCTTATCGTTCCTGTTATTAAAAATGCAGATCAGTTATCACTTTCAGGATTGGCAAAAGCGATCAACGATTTGGCGTACAGAGCAAGAAACAAAAAATTAAGACCTGAAGATACTCAGGGCGCGACATATACAATTTCTAACGTAGGAAGCTTCGGAAATTTAATGGGAACTCCGATTATTCCTCAACCTCAGGTTGCAATCTTGGCAATCGGAGCCATCGTTAAGAAACCTGCCGTTCTTGAAACTCCGGACGGAGATGTAATCGCGATCAGAAACCTGATGTTCATGTCTCATTCATACGACCACAGAGTTGTAGACGGTTCTTTAGGCGGAATGATGCTGAAACATGTTCATGATTACCTTGAAAACTGGGATCTGAACACGGAAATATAATTTATAAATGATGAATGATGAATGATAAGTGATAAATGATACAATTGTTATATTAAGCTTATCGAAACATCTTTACAATATAAAACCTTCGAATTTTTTCGGAGGTTTTTTTGTTAGCAAATATTTCTTATTGATTAGATTCTAACTCGTATTTTATTTCAGTATCCAGCTTGAAATTTTCTTTTTTATTGGACAGATAAATACTTTTCAGACTGTCATTTTTATCAAGATCGATGTGTAGATCAAAATGATCTGTAGATTTGTTTTTTAAAATTTCATAGAGATGATCAGGATCTAGATGTATTTTCATTCTTAAAACAGGCGCAAAAAAATATTCTTCCGACTTAGGTTTCATTCCGGCATTTTTAGTGACTTTAAGATCAATTTCATCAAAGGGACGTATTATAAGAGGTCGATTTTCATAGAAAAATTTTCTGTTTATGAGTGTATCTGCTGAATAAGATGAATTTGATAAATAATGATAAGTCACAGGACTAAATTCTATTCCTGAAAACCCGGAGCCGCTTTTTATCGTAAGATATGGGGTAATTTTTATTTTATTCTGAGCAAAAAATACTGCGACATCTCTATTTACCTCTTTATTAAACCAAGGCTTTAAAACCGCAGTTCCCCTAAGTTTTTGTGTTACTTTATAATTCGCTTTTACAGTAAACGCTCCATGTTTTCCAAAGGTAAGCCCAAAATTTTCGCTATTTTCAATGTTTTTCCTGATAAGGTCATTATCAATTTCTCCATTGAATTCATAAAATTTGTTGTCCTCAAAACAGAACCAAAGCAAATGAAGTTTTTTAGGCAGAAGTTTTTCATTTACCGATAAATGATTTTCCCCATTGGGAATATTAATAGTATCATCTTTGTTTATGAACTTATTTTCCAGAAGTACAGTATTTATATTCTCTTCGTTTTCAACATAAATATAATAATCTGATCTGTCAAATCTTTTGTAAGCAGTTTCATGCAAAAAAATTCCGATAATTAATCCTCCAATAAGAATTAATAAAATGATATTCCAAATTTTAATAGCCATTTATATGCGCTTTAGCCAATCCTGATAACAATACTAAAAACAAGCTGTAAATAATAAGAAAAATAAACATACAGACAAGAATTATAATGTACACCGTTCTGATTTCTTTACCTGTTGTTACTGCAGAACTTATAAGAATAATTAGCATGTTAATGATTAACAGATAAAGATAATTATTTAAAAAATCAATTGATAAAAAATCATAACGCTGTAAAAACAGAATATGTGAAAGCAAAAAAAATATAAAAACCAATATCACATTTGTAGAGTTTTTTTTCAGTAGCTGATCTCTATTTTTATAAATATTCATCATGTTTTATAAACTTTTTTCCGTTTTTGTGTAAATCTACTCATTAATATTTAAATTTAACACAATTTAAAAAACCCTTTTCACCGTGGAACTCGATTTCAGAAAACTAAACGTTAAAAAACTTTTCGATTTTTCAAAAGAAGAGGAAAATCTGATTTTTGAGGTTTATGACAACCTTTTTGAAATTTACGATATTGCCGTTATTGAAATCAAAGACTCCCCTTTTCATGAATTTAACTCCGCTGAAGAAATACCGCTTTTTACTCCAAAAATAGGCTATTTTATTACAGACGAAAACAAGCAAAATTCTTTTTATCTTTTTATTGTCAGTAAAATCGGAACAACTGTAAAAGGAGCGTACACAACAACTTCTTACGACAGTCTGCAAATCTGGGGAATGAAAAAATTAAGCAGTGATTTTGAGTTCATTTCAGTCAACAGAAAAAAATGGGCAGATAAAATTGCAGGAATATTCAGCAGCTTTACTGTTAATTTCAAAGACCGTGATTTTAAAGACTTTTATGTTTTGGGAAGTGATCCTTTAAAAACCCAATCCTTTTTAAACTCAGAACGAAAAGAAATAATCAAAGCGTTTTCTGATGAAGATTTTAAGCTGGAAATTAAAAACGACTTATTAAGCTTCGCCTTGCCTAAAGAACTTTCTGTACAAAATGCTTTAATGGTTTCAAAATTTTTGAAAGAAATATAAATTCCTTATTTTTATCAACAATCTTGCGACAAACCATTTAATGCAGAAAATAATAGTCATCATCCGAAGATCTCTAAAAAAATCTTTTGATAATATTAGAAACGAACAACTGAAGTACAATCTGCTTCAGGCAATTCCTTTTTGGATCGGTTCCGTAATTACGGGTTTTGTGGCGGTGATGTATGCCAAAATTTTTGCATGGGGAGAAAATCTTTTGCATTTTATTTTGGACTGGCATTCCTGGATGATCTTCATTATTGCCCCGATTGGTTTTGTCTTGTCTTGGTGGCTCGTGAAAGAATTTGCCCCGAATGCAAAAGGAAGCGGAATTCCTCAGGTGATGGCAGCCGTAGAATTAGCCAACCCGAAAGAACATAAAAAGATCCGAAGTTTACTAAGCTTAAAAATTATTGTTTTTAAAATTCTTTCTTCTTTGGTTTTGGTTATCGGGGGCGGTGCAGTCGGTCGCGAAGGTCCTACGATTCAGATTGCAGGTTCTGTTTTCAGAAAAGTAAACGAATACCTTCCCGAATGGTGGCCGAAAATTTCAAAGAAAAACATGATCATGACGGGTGCAGCAGCGGGACTTGCAGCGGCTTTCAACACACCTTTAGGCGGAATTGTTTTCGCTGTGGAAGAGCTTTCCAAAACGCATATCAATTACTTTAAAACCGCTCTGTTTACCGCAGTTATCATTGCGGGTTTAACGGCTCAGACTTTGGCAGGTTCTTACCTGTATTTGGGATATCCGAAAACAAATGACGTTTCTTTAATGGTCATGTTTCCCATCATTTTAGTGGGCGGAATTGCCGGAATTTTAGCCAGTCAGCTCTCCGTAATCATGCTGAAAATGAATGACTGGAAGAAAAGAAAACTTAAAACAGACCGTGCGAACGTAGCATTTTTAATTTTCTGCGCTCTGATCATCGCTTCTATAGCCTTTTTCATCAACAGAGAAATATTGGGCTCCGGAAAAGAAATCATGGAACGCGTTCTTTTTACTTCAGAAAAACATGAAGACTGGTACGTTCCGGTTTTAAGAATGTTGGGTCCTGCCCTTTCCTTCACTTCCGGCGGCGCAGGAGGAATTTTTGCCCCTGCTTTAACAGCCGGAGCAAGTATTGGTTCTGTTATTTCAGGATTCATTCATTTAAGCCCGAATGAAACCAATGTTGTTGTTTTGGCAGGAATGGTTGCTTTTTTAACCGGAATTACAAGAGCACCTTTTACATCGGCAATCATTGTTCTGGAAATGACCGACAGACATTCTTTAATATTTCATCTTATGTTAGCCGGAATGGTGTCTTCCATTGCCTCGATCTTGGTAAGCCGACATTCTTTATATGATATCATCAAAGTGAATTTTTTAACAGAGATCAGAAAAGACGACCGTATGTAAAGTTCAGGGTTTTGGGTTTAAAGTTTATTTCTCAGAAATGCTTCAACAGCCAAAAACCATAACTAACAACACTTCGCCATCAATTATTTTCAAGAAAGACTCCTCTTATATTGCATATTACAAATATATTGTCTACTTTTGCACCTCGAAATAATTAACAAATTTTTTAACATTATGAACAATTACGAAACTGTTTTCATTTTAACTCCCGTTCTATCTGAAGCTCAGGTGGAGGAAGCAGTGAACAAGTATGTAGATCTTATCAAAGAAAAGAACTGCGAAATCGTTGCTAAAGAAAACTGGGGATTAAAAAAATTAGCTTACCCGATCCAATTGAAAAAGAACGGATTCTACACTTTAATCGAGTTTAAAGGTGAAGGTTCTGTAGTTGCTGATTTAGAATTGGCATTCAAGCGTGACGAGAGAGTAATCCGTTACCTTACTACAAAACTAGACAAACACGCTGTTGACTACGCTGTAACTAGAAGAGCAAAAGTAAAAGCAGCTAAAGCTTAATTATTAACCCTATTTTTTAAAAAGAAAAGACATGGCAATAGACGAAATGGCTAAACAAGCCTCAGCTGGAGGAGAATCTGAAGTAAAATTCCTTACTCCGCTTGATATCAATACAAAATCTGAAAAGAAATATTGTAGATTCAAAAAATACGGAATTAAGCACGTTGATTATAAAGATGCTGATTTCTTATTACAGTTCGTAAACGAACAAGGTAAAATCTTACCAAGAAGATACACAGGAACTTCTTTAAAATACCAAAGAAAAGTTTCTGCTGCAATCAAAAGAGCAAGACACTTGGCGTTACTACCATACGTAGCTGACTTATTAAAATAAAAAAATTGCAATTAGCCATTAGCTTCTCGCTTTTGGCTTTTTGTTGCTGAATTAATTTATAAATTCTAACGATGTGAAGAGTAAACCGGAACATACAATCCGGAGCTCCAAACTCTAAAACGGACAACAACAATGAACATTATCCTAAAAAAAGACGTAGAAAACTTAGGTCTTGAATTCGACACAGTAAGCGTAAAGCCTGGTTATGCAAGAAACTTCCTTATTCCTCAAGGGTATGCTTTATTAGCTACTCCTAAAAACATTGCAGCTTTAGAAGCTACTTTGGAGGCTAGAAAAGAAGAAGAAGCGAAATTGGTTGCTGCTGCAACTGCTGTAGTTGAGCAATTAAAGAAAACTTCTATCACAATCCCTGCAAAAGTAGGTACAGGTGATAAATTATTTGGTTCTATCAACAATGCGGATCTTGCTGAAGCTCTAGGAAAAGCAGGAGTATCTGTAGATAAAAAATACATCAAAATTCCTGGAAACACGATCAAGAGAACGGGTAAATTCTCAGCTCTTGTTAGACTTCACAGAAACGTTGAGTACAACTACGAATTCGATGTTGTATCTGATGCTCCGGTTGAAGCTCCGAAAGCAGCTCCTGCTAAAAAAGAAGAAGCATCTTCTGAAGAAGCTTAATCAAGACGAGATTTTCTCAACATATAAACCACTTCAACCGAAGTGGTTTTTTTATGTCTTTGCGAACAGACTGAAGGTCTGTGAACGTACTTCTAATGCAACGAAGCAATCTCTTACAATAATCTATTATTACATCAACAGATTTGTCATTTCGACGAAGGAGAAATCTACCTTCCAAGCAGAACATCTTTATATTTTTCAGGAGCTATTTCCCGCTTTCCATTACAATCTTTTTTTGCAAAAAAGGATTTTCATTACAATCGGGGCTAAAATTCCCCTCATCAATCAATACTGATACGTTTTCACAGCATTTACCTCTCCAAAAATAAAGAATGAAGCAGAAATTTAATTATCCTAAGTTCGGAATAAGTCTTCTTAAACGCAAGGTTAAACAAAGAGATTCAATTATCAGGAATTCTGCTTTTAAGATATACAAAGGCGTAAAATTGATCAAAGTAATACCATTTTTGTCTTTTTTAAATAAACGAAGTGCCTTTGTTTAGCTTAAAAAATTTCAATAAATAAAAAATCTTTTGTTTTTCTTTGCGATAAATTAAGGTTAATTAATGTTTCCATAAAAAACTTGTATCATTAGTATTTAGAAAAAACACAAAAACCCTCCCACTCTCAAACTCTAACACTCTCCAACTCTACCACTCTCAAACCCTACAACTCTAAAACTCTCCAACCCAAAATCACTCCTCACCTTTCAGCTTCTGTAGATAATCCGTCGGAGCAACCCCAATCACTTTTTTAAAAATATTACTGAAAGACGACAAACTGTTGTAGCCTACCATCATCGCGATTTCATACATATTATACTTCCCTTCCAGCATCAGTTCCAGAGAGCGGGTAATTCTCAGCGCACGTAAAAAACGGACGTAATTCATGCCCAGAATTTCCTTAAACTTTCGGGAAAGCGTTCTTGTACTCATCCCGAATTCTTTAGCCGTAGATTCTATGCTTAAAGGCTTTTCCAGATTTGCATGAATGTATTGTGCGACCTTCAGAAGCATTTCGTCATTCGGAAAAGGATGCTGAACCGGAAATGCAAGTTTCTTATCCCTCTTTTCAGATAGAATTCCTTTTAATGCTTTAAGAAAATCATATTTTACTCCGTCATTTTTTGTGATTTTCCCATCCCAGTCTTTAGTGTACAAAATCATCTCCCGAAGAAGATGACTTACTGAATAAATATTGATTTCATCAAAAAAGCCATTTTCGTTGTCTTCTTTTTTAAAGTAAAAATTATACAGATCTACTTTCGGACTGGTAGAAAAAATGTAATGCGGTGTTCCGGCAGGAATCCACATAAAACATCTTGCCGGTAAATACCAGTGTTTCAGATCAGTGAAAATATGCACGATTCCGCCTTCTGCATAAACCAACTGAGCCGAACTGTGATAATGGATTTCGGTTTTCACCTTTCCGGTAAGCACATGATAAACGTAAAATTCCGAATCTGCTTCTTCTACTGCTTTAAAATGACTTTCGTTCATTCAATAAAGGTAAAGAGAAAATTTCAATATGGCGTAAATGAGCAAATCTTTTTCTGTTTTCACAAATCATGTCGGAAGCTGCACCGCGTAAATTTGCAGAGTCAAAAACAATTCAGCAAAAAATCTTAACTATATTTATGAAAATGATATCATACGCAAACAGATATCAGTGGTTTGCGTTGTGCCTATTACTTATGAGTAATTTATTAAAGGCACAGATAACCGATTATCAACATCTTACCCTGCAAAAAGCAATAGAAATCGGATTAATTCAAAACAAAAAAATAAAAATCAGCCATTTAAAAGATGAAATGTCCGAAACCAGAGAAAAAGATCTGAAAATGGAAAAGCTTCCCGATGTAGAATTTCACACAAGCTACAATCAGGTCACCAATCTTTTTCAGCATGAAGACGGCGTGTTTGCAAAAGCAACAAAGTACAACATCATCAATGGAATGTATGATTTTACGCTTTCGGCTTCCATTCCTGTTTATATGGGCGGAAAAATTAAAAATACCGAAAAAAAAGCCGCTATTGATACCGAAATTTCATCTCTTAAAACCCATCTGAATGAGAGACATCTAAAGATGGAAATTATCACCGCCTTTCTCCAGATTCATCATTTAAAAGAACAGCAGCGTTTAATTAATGATAAAATGAAAGAAGATTCCGTAAACATCAAACAGGTAAAAGCACTGAAAGCAAACGGTGTGGTTACGGCAAATGAAGTTCTGAGAACCTCTTTACAGCTCTCTAACCATAAAATGAGCCGGACAGAACTGGATAACGATATTCAGATTGCAGAACACAAGCTGAAAACGATGCTTTCGCTTCCGGAAAATCAGGAAATACATGTGGAAACAGAAGACTTAATTTCTGAGAATGCAGAAATCCCTTATATCAATGAATTAACGGAAACCGCTTTACATAAAAACGAATCGGTAGAAATTGCCAATAAAAATCTCACTCTGAAAGAATTAGATCAGAAAATTACCAAAGCGAATTATTTACCGAAAATTACCGCAGGCGGAGAATACTTTTTAAAATATCCCAATATGATGTTTTTTCCGCCCGAACCTTATGCGTACCGTTTGGGAATGATCGGTATCAATCTTACCTATCCCATCGAAAATCTGTACAAAAATAAATACAAAATGCAGGAAGCAAAAGAAAATATAACTCTTGCCCGATTGCAGATCGAAGAAAACGAAGAAAATATCCGGCATGAAGTGTATGAAGTTTTCAAAAAATTCGAAGAAACGGAAGAGAAGGTAAAAATCGCAGAAGAAGCCATCAATCAGGCAAAAGAAAATTACAGGATCGTAAAGACCAAATATGCGAATAAGTTAAGTTTAATCACCGAACTCATTGATGCCGACAATGCCTATCTGGAAGCGCAATCCAACCTTATTTCTGTAAAAATTAACCGACAACTTAAATATTATCAACTCCAGTACACGATTGGAAATTTATAAAACTATGGCGAAGAAACAATTAACGCAAAAGGAAAAAAGAATCAATAAAATCATCAGCGTTTTGGCGTGGATTCTTATCATCAGCGGAATAACAGGAATGTTAAGCTTCTATCTTTTTTCGAGAAAAAATGTAACGACCAACGATGCACAGATCGAACAGTACATTACGCCGGTTTCCAGCAAAGTTTCGGGGTTTATAAAAACAATAAAATTCAATGAAAACCAGTTTGTGCATAAAGGTGATACTTTAGTTATCATCGACAACCGCGAATTTATCAATCAG
This sequence comes from Chryseobacterium sp. ZHDP1, assembly GCF_018603435.1. GTDB lineage: Bacteria > Bacteroidota > Bacteroidia > Flavobacteriales > Weeksellaceae > Chryseobacterium > Chryseobacterium indicum. The sequence continues at coordinate 828,500 of NZ_CP075682.1, forward strand.
GTAAAAATAGCGGAAGCCGGTCTCCATGCCAATTCAGATAATATCAACACTATCGAAAGCGGAGTGAATACGAAAGAAAGTGACACTAAAATTATTGATGCAAAAATTGCTTCCGCCAAAATCGACATCTGGAAAACCGAACAGGATTTTAAGCGGTATAAAAATTTAGTGGATGAAGATGCAGCAACCGATCAGCAGTTTGAAAATGCAAAAGCTTTGTACGAACAGGCAAAAGCGAGTCTTTTGGCTTTAGAACAGCAAAAAAATGCCGTGAAAGCAGGCGTTAGTGAGCAAAAAACGAAAATCGCTCCGGTAAAAAGCCAGGTACAGCAAAGTTCTGCCAATCTTAACAATGCCAAACTTTTTCTTTCCTATACTTTTGTTACTGCGCCTTACGACGGTTGGGTAGGAAAGAAAACCATTCAGGAAGGACAGCTCATCAAAGAAGGTCAGGCTTTGGTTCAGATCGTGAGCAAAGAAAAATGGATCATTGCCAATTATAAAGAAACGCAGTTGGGACAAATCGATCAGAAAAAAGAAGTCATTATCACCGCAGATGCCTATCCTGATGTTGAATTTAAAGGAAAAATCGTATCAGTTTCTCCCGCTTCTGGTTCTCAGTTTTCTTTAGTAAAACCCGACAATGCAACAGGAAATTTTGTAAAGATTGAACAGCGATTTCCGGTAAAAATCATTCTCAATAAAAATCAAAACAATGAAAAATTGCTTTCCGGAATGAATGTTCTGGTGAGTGCGAAGAAGATTTAGCGTTTGAGCGTTTGAGAGTTTGAGAGTGAAAGGGTTTGAGCTTTTTTAGTGTTTTCATTTTTCAAATTTCTTTTCTCGGATTTTTAATTAACCAATCAATTATTTTTTAGCGAAAAGGCAGAATACAATTTTGTCATCATACCTTTTTTTACCACTTCTGTCTTTTCGCAATTTTTATTTCCTTTATTTAATTAATCATGCATCACAATTCAGTTTATCATCGATGGGTTCCGCAGTGGCTGAAGCTTCCGCTCCTTATTCTCGCGCTTTTCCCACATCTGATGCTTTTGTCTCTCCTGCATTCCAACAGTGCTTTTACCGCTTCTTTTATGGATGCAGATTCGGACGACATTCAGTATCTCATGATCCTGATGTACGGAACATTTGTGGTCACGCTTTTGGTGATACAGCGTTTTATGGCATATTTCAGCGTAAAATATTATACTTTGCTTATGTCTTCCGCTTCCGTTCTCATTCTTTACGGACTTTCCGTTACGCATGATTATCATATTATTCTTATCATCCGTTTTTTGGAAGGAATTTTCGGAGTTCTGGAAGGGGCTATATTTCTTCCGCTTATTGTGGCTGAGTTAAAGACAAAACACGCCAAAGAAATTGCCTACCTTTTTATGTACACCATTATTCTTACAGGCGGAACATTAACCACTTCCCTGCTAAAATCAAGCATTGAAAACTATGATTTCCGGCACATGATTCTTATGATGGTTTATTTTCACGTTTTTGTATTGGTCATGGCTTTTGCTATTTTCAATAAAAACAGATTTTTCCCGAAAAAGCCTTTGTATCAACTTGATATTACAAGCTGGTTTTTACTTTGGGGATGTCTTCAGGCAGGAGGTTACGCGCTGATCTACGGAAAAAGACTGATGTGGTTTGAATCTGATACTATTGTATTCTGTTTTTTACTGTTCCTGATTTTTGGAGGATTATTTATGCTGAAACAGAGAAATCAGCCGCGCCCGTTTTTTCATTTTGAAGTTTTCAGTTCAAAAAATGTAATTGTAGGCGTTATTCTTTTCTTCATCTTTTATATTCTCAGAGCTTCTATCAACAATGTATACAGCGTGATGGCTGTTGTCTGGAAATGGCAGTGGGATTATATCGTGGAAGTACAATACTGGAACGTTGCAGGAAGTCTGTTGGGCGTTTTTCTGTCCGCATTGTGCATCACGAAAGGGGCATCTTCAAGGCTTGTATTTTTTACCGGATTTTTAATTTTAGCCATAGACAGCGCATGGTTTACCTACACTTTTTATCCGGATACAACGCTTCAGACGATTTGTCCGCCCTTGTTTCTTCAGGGAGTCGGACAAGGCTTGCTTTTTACTCCGCTTGTGTTCTTCTTAATCGCAGGAATGCCGGAACAGTACGTTTCCAATGCGACCGCAGTAGGAACTGCCACAAGATTCTGGACCACGGCAATCGGTTATGCGTTAATGCAGAATCTGATGCTTTTTTTAACGTTAAAACATTCCTATTCTTTAAGTTCAGGATTTGTAAGCACAAATCCGATTTTCGCGTCACAATGGAACCAGATTTTTGGAAATAGCATTTCGAAACTTCCGGTTAATGACTCTTTGTCTGTCACTGCCGGAATTTTTAAGTCAAAAATCAATTCACAGGCAATTCTGCTGTCCAATATGGAGATTTTTACAGGACTGTTCTGGCTCGCTTTAATTACCGCAGTGATTATTTTACTGTATCATCCGGTGAAAATTGCCGTGAGAAATATTATGTAAAGGATGAGCAACAAAAGTCGAAAAGAAAATCATGCAGCAATGATAAGAATATTGAAAATTATCAGAACAATAAAAATCTCAGTTTTTTCTAAAGCTACCGTAAGCTTTTCCATTAAACCAACCAACCTTAAAGAAAATTACTGCTGATATTTTGTGATTTTTGCGGTTAATAAAATTTAAACCGTATTTAGGCAAAAAATTTGCTATAATTCAGAAAATTTTGTTTTATGGAAATTCAGGAAATTGTAGCGAAGCAGAAAGACTTTTTCAAAACACAGCAGACGAAAAACATCAAGTTTCGAAAGATGTATCTTGAAAAACTCAAAGATCTGATCATTAAAAACGAAAACCTCCTGTACGAAGCTATTCACAAAGATTTTGGAAAATCTGCATTTGATACATTTACTACAGAGATTTCCTTTATTCTGAATGATATTGATTTTTATCTGAAGAACCTAAAATCGCTTTCCAAACCTAAAAAAGTGAGTACCAATCTTGTTAACCAGATCGGGACAAGCAGAATTTTATCCGAACCCTTAGGAAATGTACTGGTAATCGGAGCGTGGAATTATCCTTATCAGCTATCCATTTCTCCTGTTGTCGCTGCTTTGGCAGCCGGAAACTGCTGTATTCTGAAACCCAGCGAAATTGCTGAAAACACTATGAAAATCATGGCAGAAATCATCAATAAAAATTTTCCTCCGGAATATTTGTATGTTTATGAAGGCGGCGTTGATGAAACAACGGTACTTTTAAAACAAAAATTTGATAAAATATTTTTTACCGGAAGTACGAAAGTCGGGAAAATTGTTTATCAGGCTGCTGCGGAAAATTTAACGCCTGTAACGCTTGAACTGGGTGGAAAATCGCCTGCCATTATTACCAAAGATGCCGATTTTGAAGTTGCCGCTAAAAGAATTGTCTGGGGAAAATTCCTTAATGCCGGACAGACGTGCGTTGCTCCTGATTATCTTTTAGTTGAAGAATCTGTTCAGGAACAGTTTCTGGAACTGCTGAGAAAGTACATTAAAGAATTCAATTATCTGCCTGATTCCGATCACTATACCAGAATTATCAACGAAAGGAATTTTGACCGGCTGATTAAAATGATTAATAAAGATAAAATTTATTTCGGCGGAAATTGGGACAGAGAAAAATTATATATTGAACCCACCGTTCTTACCGATGTTAACTGGAATGATGATGTAATGCAGGAAGAGATTTTCGGACCGATTCTGCCTGTTATTTCTTTTACCAATTATAATATTGTTCTGAATGAAATTTTAGAACATGAAAAACCTTTGGCAGCCTATCTTTTTACAAATAATTCTGAAGAAAAGGATAATTTTAAAAATAAACTGTCTTTCGGAGGAGGATGCATCAATGATGTCATTATGCATCTGGGAAATGATAATCTTCCGTTTGGCGGCGTAGGAAATTCAGGGATCGGAAATTATCACGGGAAATTCGGGTTTGATACGTTCTCGCATCAGAAATCTATTCTGGAAAAAGCAACGTGGGGAGAACCGAATATGAAATATCCGCCGTATTCTGATAAAAAATTAAGCTGGATTAAAAAATTCATGTAAAATAAAAACCGGGAAAAAATTCCCGGTTTTTGGTTATGATCTTGGAGACCAGACATTGAAAAATTCTTTCACTTTTTCAAGGCTGTATCCTTTTCCTTCCTCTAAAACGTCGCTCTGCTGAACGTGGATCATTTTACCATTCTGATCCAGAACGATGAAAACCGGATATCCGAATTTGGTTCCGGGATCGCCGTACTTCGCAAAGATTTTTTCATTTTTATTTTCCGGAGAATAATTCAGGTGATAATATATATAATTGTCGTCCACTAATTTCTTCAGTTCCGGAGTAGTCTTTACATACTGATTGAATCTTAAACACCAGATGCACCAGTTTCCTCCTGCCTGAATCATGATATTTTTCTTTTCCTTTTTAGCTTTTGCAATCAGATTCTGTATATCTTTTTCTGCATCTGCTTTCGGATCATAAGGTTTTGGAAGCTTCGCCTTTTCTTCTGCTGCCTTTTTCTTGGCATCCAGTTCGGCCTGATCTGTCTTTACCAATAACGATTTTTCTTCCGAACCACTTTTAACTTCCTGTCTTACGGTATTGGTATTCTGGGAGAAAGCAATGGAACTTAAACCCAGAAATGCGATTAATGATAATTTTTTCATACGTTAAAAATAAAAAAATAATACTATTTGTAAGCAAAAATAGAACCATAATTTTATTATACGTAAATTTGCATGTTTTATGAATTTCCTTATCAAAATATTATATCTGATCTCCAAACTTCCCCTGAAAGTTTTATATATATTTTCAGACATCATGTTCTTTCTGAATCATTATATTGTCGGGTACAGAAAAAATGTAATTACACAAAACCTGAGGAAGTCTTTTCCTCAAAAGACAGATGAAGACATTGCAGAAATCCGGAAGAAGTTTTATCTCAATTTTTCAGATTATCTTGTAGAAACAGTAAAATCTTTCAGTATTTCCGAAACGGAATCTCGGGTAAGAATGCAGCACATCAATCAGGAAGTTTTTCATGAAGCAAAAGCGGAAGGTAAAAATGTGATTATGCTTGCAGGGCACGTCTTCAACTGGGAATGGATCAATGCTTTAGCGAGAGTAATTCCTCAAAAGCACTGTCATCCGGTTTACAGAAAAGTGAACAGCGATTTCTGGGAAAACCAGATGAAAAAAGTCCGCAACAAATTCGGGAACGAAGCTTTGGAAGCCAATGAAGTGATTCTGAATATCTTCCGTTCAAAAAATGACGGCGATTCAGCGTATATGTTTGTGGCAGATCAGACTCCCCACTTTTCCCACGTAAACTACGGTCTGGAATTTTTAAACCAGAGAACTCCGGTTTTTATCGGGTATGATAAACTGGCAACAAGAATGGATCTGGCGTTCATTTATTGTGAAATGAAGAAGGTAAAACGCGGTTATTATCAGGTCAATTATCACAGAATTTATCCTGACGGGGAAAAATTTGCAGAAAATGAAGTCGTAAAAAAATTCCATAAATTATTGGAAAACACTTTGAATAAAAGACCCGATAATTACTTATGGTCCCACAGAAAATGGAAATATCAGGATTCCATCAAAAATTTTGATTCAGAAAAAATTTAATTTCTCATGTCGAAAAAATTAGCAGTCGCCATTTTAAACTGGAACGGAAAAAGCTGGCTGGAAAAATTTCTTCCGAATGTTATTCAGTTTTCTCAAAATGCTGATATTTATGTAATTGACAATCTTTCCACCGATGATTCTGTCGATTTTCTTCAACAGAATTTCCCTTCGGTAAAGATTATTAAAAACAATAAAAATTACGGTTTTGCAGGAGGTTATAATGAAGGTTTAAAAGAAGTTAAAAATGAATTATACTGCCTTCTGAATTCCGATGTGGAGGTTACCGAAAACTGGATAGAGCCTGTTTTGGAACTTTTTGAAAAAGATTCTTCCATTGCAGCAGTTCAGCCCAAAATTCTTTCCTACAACAATAAAAACTACTTCGAATTTGCCGGTGCAGGAGGCGGATTAATTGATAATCTTGGCTATCCATACTGCAGAGGAAGAATTTTTGATGATCTGGAAGAAGATAAAGGGCAGTATGATGATGAAACGGAAATTTTCTGGGCTTCGGGATGCTGTTTATTTATCCGAAACAAGGATTTTTGGGATCAAAAGGGTTTTGATGAACGTTTTTTTGCACATCAGGAAGAAATTGATCTTTGCTGGAGACTGATTAATTCCGGAAAGAAAATTTTTTATACCGGAAAATCTAAGATATATCACGTTGGCGGAGGAACTTTGAACAAGCAGAGTGCACAGAAAACTTTTTTAAACATCCGGAATAACTTTTCGATGTTGCTGAAGAATCTGCCATTTCCCAGACTGATCTGGCTGATTTTTTTCAGATTGTGTCTTGACGGAGCTGCCTCATTTTATTTTGCTTATAAAAACGGGATTTCTCATTTCTGGGCAGTTTTAAAAGGGCATTTCGGATTTTATGCGCAGATTCCCGGCACTTTAACACGTCGCCAGAAACACCAGAAAACAGATTATTATCAAACCAAATGGCTTGTTTTTAAACATTTTTTAGGTAACAAAAAGAAAATTTAATCCCTTAACTCAAAACAATAGACTTTACTTATGGATTTTTGTGCAATAGATTTTGAAACAGCAACTCACGAGCGAAACTCCGCCTGTGAACTGGGAATCTGTGTTGTACAGGATTCAAAAATCATTGAGACCAAAACATGGCTCATCAAACCACCAAGTTTTCCTTATTTTAGCCCGTTTAATGTGGATGTTCACGGCATTCTTCCGGATGATGTGAAAGATGCACCAACTTTCGATGAAATCTGGTATGAAGTGGAAGAAATGATGTACGGAACGTTAATGATTGCCCATAATGCAGGTTTCGATGCAGGTGTGCTTCGCGGATGCCTGAATCATTACGGAATGTTCACGCCGAAACTCAATTATCTCTGCAGTATCCGGTTAGCCAAAAAATCATGGAATTATCTTCCGAGATATGGATTAAAACATCTTGCTGAATATCATCAGATTAGTTTCAACCATCACAGAGCCGGTGATGATGCAGAGGTTTGTGCTAAAATATCTTTACTGGCTTTTGAAAAATTATTCATGACGGAAAATGATGAGATAAACAATTCTATTTTAAATAAGTATATAAAAAAATTGTAATTTTAAAAATAAAAAGAGATGAACAAAAATTTATTTTTTCTTGCTATATTTATTAGTTGTTTTTTATCTGCTCAGGCAGATCTTTATAATACAAATTGGTATTTAAGAAAAGTAGTAAAGAATAATATCACTTATAATGTTCCACAAAATATTGAGATAAGTGTGCCTATACTTACTTTTAACGATCAAAATACCACGTCAACAAATTTAAGCAGTTCTGTTTGTGAGCAAAGCATTTGGGGAACGATAAATAATTTTGATATAACAGTAAATAATTTCAGTTTTTGGACCTATGGTGTAGGAAATGGAAATAATTGTACATTGCCTGAAAATATTACATTTTCTTCTATCTATACAGGCTATTTTAGTCAATATTCACCTTTACACAGTTATCAAATTACTTATACAGGAAATATAAAAAACCTGATACTCACAAATTATTTAGGAGATCAAGCTTTTTATCAATCCGGTACTTTATCTAGTAACGATATCAATCAGACATCAGAAAAAAATATACTTATTTATCCTAATCCAGCAAATGAGTACTTAGTCATAAAATCAAAAGATCAAATAGAATGGGTTAAAATCTATAATTCTGAAGGAAAATTGATTCTACAAAATAAATATGAAACTAAAACTGATATTTCTGCTTTGCTTAAAGGAAGCTATTTTTTAGAATTAGCATCAAAAAATGGTATCTCAAGACATAAATTTATCAAAGAATAATTTGTTAATTGCTTAAAACTTCTGATAAGAGATTGAATTTAGGGATATCAATTTCAAAAGTCTCCTGCGTTTCCATGTTTTTTACAAGGTATTTTCCACTCATATTTCCTACTCCGGAACGAAGCATTACATTGGAGAAATAAGCGAAATTTTCGCCTGTAGAAATCTCAGGAGTAAGACCGATTACGCCATCCCCTATTATCTCTGTATATCCGAAGCCTACGTCGAAAATCAGCCATTTTCTTTTAAGGATTTTTACAGGAAAACTGCCTTCGTTTTCGATAACGATATTGTATTTGAAAACGTGTCTGTTTTCAGACGGATAACTGTTTTTGCTATCATATTCAGGTATTACTGAAACTTTGATATTGGAGGTCATTTTAGAAAACATCATCTTAAGTATTTACGGTAAGAGATACAAAAATCTCGCCCTTTTTGAGGCGAGATTTATTTTATACTATAATTTTTATCAATAATTATAATCCAAGACCTTTTCTTTCGTCTCCGTTCATCAAGATACCAACCGGATTGTCGATCGCTTCTTTTACTGCAACTAAGAATCCTACAGATTCTTTTCCGTCGATAATTCTGTGGTCATAAGACATCGCAACGTACATCATCGGACGAATTACCACCTGTCCGTCAACCGCAACCGGTCTCTGGATAATGTTGTGCATTCCTAAGATTGCAGATTGAGGAGGATTGATGATTGGTGTAGACATCATCGATCCGAAAGTTCCACCGTTTGTAATGGTGAACGTTCCGCCTGTCATTTCGTCAACCGTGATTTTTCCGTCTCTTACTTTAGTCGCTAAATCTTTAATGTTCGCTTCAACGCTTGCAAAAGACATATTTTCAGCATTTCTCAATACAGGAACCATTAATCCTTTCGGACCTGAAACTGCAATTGAAATATCACAGAAATCGTAATTTACTTTGAAATCTCCGTCGATGGATGCGTTTACATCCGGATACATCTGTAAAGCTCTTGTTACCGCTTTTGTAAAGAAAGACATGAAACCAAGTCCTACTCCGTGTCTCTGAGCAAATTCTTCCTTATATAATTTTCTTAACCTGAAAATTTCAGACATGTCAACTTCATTGAAAGTCGTTAACATTGCCGTTTCATTCTTCACAGAAACTAATCTCTGAGCAATTTTTCTTCTAAGAACTGAAAGTTTAGTCGTAGTTGTAGATCTGGAACCTGTAGCGGTAACAGGGTTTCCTCCCAATGCAGGAACTGCAGCCAGTTCAGCGTCTGATTTAGTGATTCTTCCGTCTCTTCCGCTTCCTGAAACCTGTGAAGCATCCATTCCTTTTTCGTCAAGAATTTTCTTAGCAGCAGGAGAAGGAGCACCCGTTGCATACGTCTGCGTTGCAGCAGCTACAGGCTGAGCAGCAGGTTGTGGAGCCGGAGCTTCCTGTTTAGCAGGTTCAGCAGCTTTCGGAGCTTCTTCCTGTTTTGGAGCTTCAGCAGCAGGAGGAGCAGCGCTTCCTGAAGGTTTTGCAGCATCCATATCGATTAAACAAACCACCTGTCCTACTTGTACAACGTCACCTTCTTCAGCTTTCAGAGTGATTACACCACTTTGTTCAGCAGGCAATTCAAGAGTTGCTTTATCTGAATCTACTTCAGCGATGGGTTGATCTTTTTCTACATAATCTCCATCTTTTACAAGCCAGGTTGCAATTTCAACTTCTGTAATTGATTCGCCCGGTGAAGGAACTTTCATTTCTAAAACTGACATATCGTATTTTTTATTTTTTTATTGATTATTATTTTTAATTAAGCGGTTACAGGTCTTTTTACCGGAGCATCGTTTCTGTCGAATACTCTGTTGATTACTGCATTCTGGTTTTTCTCAAACATTTTGTGACTTCCCGGAGCCGGAGCACCGCTAGGAACCGGAGCAATAACATTGATTCCTGTTTCTCTGAAGTTTCTCAGGATATAAGACCAGGCTCCCATATTTTCTGGTTCTTCCTGAGCCCAAACCAATTCTTTTCTGTTTGAATATTTTTCGAAGATTGCTTCGATAGCATCTGTCTGAAGCGGATATAACTGCTCGAATCTTACCAATGCAATATTTTCAGCATTTAATTCTTCTTTTTTAGCTAATAATTCGAAGTATAATTTACCTGAACAAAGTACTAATTTTTCTACTTTTTTAGGATCTGCAGTAGGATCGTCTAAAACCGGCTGGAAACCTCCGTTAGCGAAATCTTCAAGCGGAGAAACCACTTTCGGATGTCTTAACAATGATTTCGGACTCATTACCACCAATGGTTTTCTGAATGCCCATTTCAACTGTCTTCTTAACAGATGGAAATAGTTAGCAGGAGAAGTGATGTTTGCAACCACCATGTTTTCGTTTGCACAAAGCGTTAAGAACCTTTCCAGTCTCGCTGAAGAGTGTTCTGCTCCCTGTCCTTCGGAACCGTGAGGCAACAGCATTACCAAACCGTCCTGAATTTTCCATTTTTCTTCTGCGGCAGCTAAATACTGGTCTACGATAATCTGCGCACCGTTCACGAAATCTCCGAACTGAGCTTCCCAAATCGTTAATGTATTAGGAGAAGCCATGGCATAACCGTAATCAAAACCAAGAACTCCGTACTCGGAAAGGTGAGAGTTGAATACATCAAATCTACTTTCAGAAACCTGTCTTAAAGGGATATATTCTTCTTCAGTATCTTCCGTTTTTACCACTGCGTGTCTGTGAGAGAATGTTCCTCTTTCTACATCTTCACCGGAAATTCTTACATTATGACCTTCTACCAAAAGCGTTGCATAAGCCAGCCATTCTCCAAGAGCCCAGTCTAAAGAGTTTCCTTCAATCGCTTTTAATCTGTTTTCGAAAAGTCTTGTAATTTTATTTAAGAACTTTTTATCTGCCGGAAGTGTAGACATTTTAACAGCCAATTCTTTCAGCTTTTCAAGGTCATATTTTGTATCAACAGGTTCCTGAACGGCTCCTCTTTTCCCGATAGGATAATTCGTCCAGTCATCTGCCATGAAAACGTCCATTACGTTCTTTTCAATTTCTTTGGAAGCATCAAAGTCTTTATCCAAAAGTGCTTTGAATTCTGTTTCCATTTTAGCGATAACATCGTTGGATGTTACGTTATCTTTTAGTAATTTATCTTTATAAATTTCTCTCGGATTCGGGTGCTTGGAAATTGTTTTATATAAATTAGGCTGTGTAAATCTCGGCTCATCTCCTTCATTATGACCATATTTTCTGTATCCTAACAAATCGATATACACATCTTTTCCGAATTTTGCTCTGAAATCAGCCGCAAAATGGATTGCATGAACCACTGCTTCTGCATCATCTGCATTTACGTGCATTACAGGAGATTCTGTAACTTTAGCAACGTCTGTACAGTATGTAGAAGATCTCGCATCCATATAGTTTGTTGTAAACGAAACCTGGTTGTTTACCACGATATGAACCGTTCCTCCTGTTTTATAACCGTCTAAAGTCATCATCTGCGCAACTTCGTAAGCAATACCTTGCCCCGCAATCGCTCCGTCACCATGAATAATGATCGGTAAAACTTTAGAATAATCTTTGTATTTATCGTCCACTTTTGCACGGCAGATTCCTTCCACAAGGGCTGCAACCGTTTCAAGGTGAGATGGGTTTGGTGTTAAATTAATAGAAACTTCTTCTCCTGAAGCTGTTTTGATTTTTTTGGATGAACCTAAGTGGTATTTTACGTCACCTGAGAATACGTCTTCTTCAAATTCTTTTCCTTCAAATTCTGAGAAGATCTGCTTATAAGATTTACCGAAAATATTGGTTAAAACATTTAATCTTCCTCTGTGCGCCATTCCTAAAACCACTTCATCTACGCCCAACTGAGAAGATCTTGAGATCAACTGATCCAAAGCAGGAATTAAAGTTTCACCACCTTCCAATGAGAATCTTTTCTGCCCTACAAATTTGGTGTGAAGATAATTTTCAAACGCTACCGCCTGATTTAATTTTAATAAAATCTCCGTTTTTTCGTTAGCTGAAAGATTCGGGTGGTTTTCGTTTACCTGAAGCCACTGTTTGATGAAATCTTTTTCTTCAACATTGTTGATGTGCATATATTCCACACCGATAGAATCGCAGTAGATGTTCTCTAAATGTGTGATTAGATCCTGTAAAGTTGCAGGACCTTTCATTCCTGTTTCAACCGCACAGTTGAATTTTGTATTTAAATCTGACTTATCCAGACCGAAGTTTTCGATGTCTAAAGTCGGCGTATAATGTCTTCTTTCTCTTACAGGGTTTGTTTTGGTAAACAAATGTCCTCTCGTCCTGTACGCCTCAATAAGGTTTACTACCTTGAATTCTTTTTTGATGTGTTCCGGAACTTCTCCGTTTGTTGCTGCCTGAGCTGCCTGCTGAACAACAGGTGCTGAAACTGCGGGAGCCTGAACATATTGAACGTTATCATCGTCTCCGTAGTTCTCCAAAGCAAAATCGAAACCCTGAAAGAAGGCTTTCCATGATGGTTCTAAAGAATCGGGATATTTTAAGTACTGTTGGTATAAATCCTCAATTAACTGAGAATGAGCTGCGTTTAGGAATGAAAATCTGTCCATTATTACAGTTTATCTGTTATTAAAATTTGTTTGTAGAATTAAGCTTCAAATTTAATAAAAAAAACCGATTCTGAACAGCCTTTAAACTATTAAAAAAACTATAAAAGAAATAAATCTACAGAATTTACTTAAATACTGATAATGAGAGCTTCATATTGACATCCTGATCTTCCGTCGGGCGTTCTATAAAAGTCTGACGAATATCATTAAAACGCATCTCGTCTTTCTTGGCTTTCTGAATTAATTGTTGTATAGCCTTTACTCTTCCGGCATAGTTTCCTTTGTAGTAGATCACATAATTCTGGGTTGGACTAATTGTTCTGAAACTGAAGTTATTATCTGTAACTCCAAATTTTTTAGACAGAGGAATCCCCAGAAAATAGGACACTTCTTTGTCTTTATAATTATCCGCATCCGTAATCAGCATTGGAAAACCGAATTCATCTTCTTTTTTGCCCAGATCCATTGTGGTGTAATTGTAAATCTTGTTATAATTCATCACAATATTTTTGTAAAGGGCATCTTTTTTATTGGAAGTACTTACGTTGATTCCTAGCAATAACTTTTCTTCTTCATTTTCTACCATCAGGCTGTCATATTTTATCGAAGCCATCTGATTGTCTTTTTCCACTTTATTGCCTAAAACATTTTTAAGATTCACCATACTTTTGTTGATGTTTTCTGCGAAACGGTCTTCGGTCCAGAAATTTTCAACCCTTCTTAAAACAGAAAGTTTAGGCGTATGAACTACCCATGTAATTTTGGTTTTTTCAGCGGATAATGCTTTAAATTTAACGTCGACGACAGTCGGGCTTTCATTTTTTTCTTCAAAAAGCTGATACCTTAAAGATTTATTAAGGTTTTCGTAGCGGATAAACATTTCTCCATCCGTATCATTTTTAGGATCTGCGTAGCTGATGGAACTTCCCTGCCCTTCATACGGCGTATAATAATCGATATCAATAGACTGAGAACTTGTAAAAAAGTTATTCCATCGCGTAAAATGCTGCAGATTGTTGAATTGTGAAAAGACTTTTTCCAAAGGATAATCGATCTCCTTTTCTATTTTGAAATCTTTGCTTTCGTCCACAAAATAATACATGGAAGCTGCATAAGCTCCAATCAGCAAGACAATTACTACCGCTATGATCTTAAAAAAACGCATTGTACAAAAGTATAGAAAATAACAAGAGTGACCAATATGCTGATCACTCTGTTTTTAATTATTTTTTAGCTGGAAGATACGAAGTATGGAGGATGGAAGTTTACTATCTGACTGTTTTATTTCTTTAGAATTTAATTGAATCAGACCTACCCAATACTTCTCTACTTTCTACCCTATGTGAGTTCCCGGTTTAATAACGGCTCCTTTTTTCACCACAATAATTCCGTCCTGTACAGAATGTGTTCCGTAATCTCCGTCTTTAAGGTGTTTCCCGCCGATGATTCTTACATTATCCCCGATGTAGCAGTTTTTATCCAGAATTGCTTTTTCGATGTAACAATATTTCCCGATTCCCATATTAGGTTGTCCGTTTCTGTCGTTCATTACGATTTCTGTGGTATCCTGATAAAAATCGGCTCCCATTACGTAAGCATTCACAATAGTACTTCCTTTGTCTATTCTTGTTCTGTTTCCGATAACGGAGTTTTCAATTTTATCTGCCATTATAATGCATCCGTCTCCGAAAACAGCTTTGCTTACATAAGAACCGTTTACTTTTGAAGGCGGAAGCATTCTTGCGCGTGTGAAAATCGGCGAAGAAGAAAATAAGTTGAACTGCGGGAAATCCTGACAAAGATCCAGATTGGCTTCATAGAAAGATTCGATGGTTCCGATGTCAGTCCAATAACCTTCGTACTGATAGCTTAAAGTGGTATATTTTCCGATGGAATTCGGGATAATATCTTTTCCGAAATCATCTCCGGCTCCTTCATCAAACATCTTTTTCAGAATACTTTTCGTGAAGATATAAATTCCCATGGAAGCCAGATATTCTTTTCCGGCATGTTTATTTTCTTCAGAAACCTCAGATTTTAAGCCGTCTAAAAGATCATGAGTAGGTTTTTCGACAAAAGAAGTAATATTTCCTTCATCATCAGAACTCAGAATTCCGAAACCTGTTGCGTCTTTTGCATTCACCGGAATGGTTGCAATGGTTACATCGCCGCCTTTTTCAATGTGAAAATTCAGCATCTCCCTGAAATCCATCTGGTACAACTGATCTCCTGAAAGAATCAGGATATAATCATAATCATACTTTTCAAGGTGCTTCATCGACTGGCGCACCGCATCTGCGGTTCCCTGATACCAACTGTCGTTTTCAACGTTCTGTTCCGCAGCCAAAATATCTACGAAACCTTTGCTGAAAATATCAAAATGATAAGAATTTTTGATATGGGAATTTAATGAAGCTGAATTGAACTGTGTTAAAACCAGAATTTTATTTAATCCTGAATTTAAACAGTTGGAAATAGGAATATCCACCAATCTGTATTTTCCCGCGATGGGTACAGCCGGTTTGGATCTTGAATACGTAAGTGGGAACAATCTCGTTCCTCTACCTCCTCCTAAAACAATGGAAATTACATTGCGATTCATAGTTTATCTTGCGTTTTATTTTATTAGGTTTACTGTTCTGTTTTTTGTATCAACATTTACTGTAAATGCAATCCCGTTTTCAGGATATATTTTGTTAATATTTACTTTATAAAAGTCCGGTCTGCCCAACTCTTCAGCATCTTTATCTACATCATCAATCTCAATCTTATGCTTAGCCAGTTCTTTTCTGAATACTTTATTAGTGATTAAAACATCCATGATATCCACTTGTTTCATTGTATAATCCTGAATATCCTTATCATATAAATCTTTCCAGTTTTTGCCGTATCTTTTTTGAAGAGCTAGATCTGTTTTTTCATTTTCAGATCTTACACTGTCCACCAATTCTTGGGTAACTTCGCATCCTGCAACTCTTACTGTTTTTATTTTCCATTTTTTGTTAACTGTTTTTTCGATTTCTTCTCTCTGAAAATTTGGAAGTCCATAAGTTAAAAACCAATAGTATCCGTCTTTATGGATCATCGTTTCCTCTTTTTGATGACAGGAAAGAACAATTATTATTGCAAATAGAAAATACAGCTTTTTCACGATTTAATTCTTATATAAAGCTATGTATTTTTCGGCTGATTTTTCCCATGCAAAGTCAAAATTCATATTGGCACGGATTAAATTTTCCATTTCACCTTTTTTATTGTAAACCAATAAAGCTCTGTTCATTGCATGGATAATATCGTCCACTCCCGGAAACGTAAAATTAATTCCCGCTCCACCTGTGGAAACATCTTCCACCGTATCTCTTAATCCTCCTGTATATCGTACAATTGGAACGGTTCCGTATCTCATGGAATACATCTGGTTAAGACCGCATGGTTCCACTCTCGACGGCATGAGCAAAAAGTCCGCCGAAGCGTATATTTTATGCGAAAGATGTTCCTTATATCCAAGATCCAAAGCAAAATTGGAATAAATATAATCGTATTCTTTCAGTTTATTTTCAATGTAAGCATTTCCTGAGCCTAAAATCATGATATTTAAAGCGCCGTAACTCTGCTTAATGCTTTTCCAGACTACATCGGGAAGAAAATCGGCTCCTTTTTCGGTAGCAAATCTTCCAATAAATGCGAAAAGAGGAAGTTCCGGTTTCAGACCATATTCTTTACATAGTCTTTCTTTGTTCTTTTTCTTCTGGGCAATGGCATTTTTAACGTTAAAATTAAAATCCAACATCGGATCGGTCTCCGGATTCCAGACTTCCGTATCAATTCCGTTAATAATTCCGTAGGCTTTCCCAAATTCATCACGAACAAGACTTTCCAGACCTCTGAAGCTTACAAAAAGTTCTTCAAGATACCCCTGCGAAACCGTTGTAAAAGCATTGGCACATTTAATCATGCTTGCCAAAGGATTTATGACTCCGTTCCAGTCCAGCAATCCCCATTTATACTGATCGAAAGCCGGCATGTAATTCGCCATTTCCCAGCTCATCATTCCCTGATATTCACCGTTATGAATGGTTCCGATGGTTTTTACCCCTTTTAAAAACGAAAATTCAGGACAATGCTGAATCATAAAAGGAACAAGACCTGTGTGATAATCATGACAATGCAAAATATCCGGTCGAATCCCCATCGCACTCAGCCAATGAAGCGTGCCGTGCTGAAAAGCCAAAAACTGAAAATTTTCATCTGAATATCCGTAAGGATTATCTCTATCCAAAAGTCCCGGAATTCTTACCATAAAAAGCTCAAAGCCCAAAGCATTGGTTTTTTCCTTTAAAACCTGCACCTGAAGCATATTTGATCCCTGATGAATGAAGCCATCAAAAACTATGTCAAACTCATGATCATGCACGAAAGATTTGTTGTACCAAGGCATAACCACCTTCGCATCAATATCTTTAATTTTGTTCTGATATTTTGGTAAAGCTCCCACTACATCTGCCAAACCTCCCACTTTTGCCACCGGATAACACTCCGTACTTAGATGATAAATGATCATTTTTTTCTCTCTCGTTTATTATTTATATCTTAATTAAAATCTTCAATATTCGGGATTTTATAAATCTCAAATACAAAAAAAGATTTGCTTTCTATGAATTCTTCTTTAATGATAATATTCACTTCGTGTGATCGAAAACCCATAACGCCATATTTATCAATATTATTTCTGTCAAATTGAGAAGAAGGATCAAAATCGAAACGCTTTCTTTTGAATTCCGTGAAACCCTTCTCTTCTGTATTGTCATCTATTATTTCCCATTCCGTCTCTTCAACCTGCTGCTTGGTGATAAACCTAAACTCAAATTCCTTCATCGTTCTGAGAACATCTATAATTTCCTGAGTTTTATTTTTATCTTCAATGAAATCAATCTGACAAATCTTATTTCTTAGAAACTCTATTTTATATCTTTCAATTTTAAAAGTAAAAAAATATAAATCCTCATTAAATTTCCCTTCGCTTACAGGAGCATTAATTCCGGCTTTCGAAAACGACTCCAGAGTTTCACTGTCGAAATCTGTCCTTGTAATTATATCTTTGAGACTTTCATAGTCTTTTCCTAAAATTTCTAATAACTGAATCATTGCTTTTTATGTTGTTTGATTCTGTTATGCTTATTATACTTTTTATCTTTTCTTTTTAAGATAATTCCTGAAAGCGGCGGCAGACTTACGCTGATGGATTTCTGATGATTCATGTATTCCTCATACTGTTCACTGAAAATTTCAGGCTTATAACCGCTTCCCGAATACCGTTCATCATCAGAGTTAAAAATAATTTCCCAGTGACTTCCCGCATTTACGCCTATTTTATAATCCAGAACTTCCGGTTTCAGGTTGAGAATCACCATAAAAACATCATCTTTTTTCTTTCCTTTTCTCAAATAGACATACACGGAATTCTCCAGATCATCTGCTTCCACCCATTCAAAACCATCCCTGCTGAACTGATTTTCATAGAAAGCCGTTTCATATCTGTAAAGATGATTAAGATCTTTTACCAATGTCTGCAAACCTTTATGAACAGGATATTCCAGTAAATGCCAATCCAGACTCTGTTTGAAATTCCATTCGCTGGTCTGCCCAAATTCATCGCCCATAAAAAGCAGTTTTGCTCCCGGATGCGTAAACATATACACATACAGTGCGCGAAGATTGGCAAATTTCTGCCATTCATCGCCTTTCATTTTATAGATAAGACTCGCTTTTCCGTGTACCACTTCATCGTGAGACAAGGGCATCATATAATTTTCATTATACATATACATAGAAGCGAAGGTAAGTTTATGATGATGAAACTTTCTGTTTTCGTGTTCTTCTTTAAAATAATCCAGCGTATCGTGCATCCATCCCATCATCCATTTCATTCCAAATCCTACTCCGCCGTCATGAACAGGCTTTGTAAGCATAGGAAAATCTGAACTTTCTTCTGCAATGGTAATGATATTGTCTCCGAATTCTTTATAAACAGCCGTATTAAAATCCTGCAAAAATGCTTTTGCTTCGAGATTTACATTTCCTCCGTAAATATTCGGTTCCCATTCTCCTTCATTTCGGGAATAATCGAGGTGAAGCATCGAGGTTACTGCATCTACACGCAATCCGTCTGCATGATAGCGTTCCAGCCAGAACATCGCATTGGAAATCAGAAAAGATTTCACTTCATTTCTTCCGTAATTGAAAATGTATGATTTCCAGTCGGGATGAAAGCCTTTTCTGGGATCTTCATGCTCGTAAAGATAAGAACCGTCAAATCTGTGCAAACCATTTGCATCACCCGGAAAATGCGAAGGTACCCAGTCTAAAATCACGCCGATTCCATTCTGATGAAGCTCATCAATCAAAGACATCAAATCCTGCGGAGAACCGAAACGTGAAGTGGCTGCATAAAATCCTGTAATCTGATATCCCCAGCTCGGATCGTAAGGATATTCCATCACCGGCATAAATTCTACGTGGGTAAAGCCCATTTCTTTAATATAAGGAACGAGTTTTTTCCCGATATCGCGGTAATTCAGAAACTTTTTCGGATCATTTCCTTCTCTTACCCAGGATCCCAGATGCAGTTCATACACCGACAACGGAGCATTTAACGTATTTTTTTTCCAGCGGTTTTCCAGCCAGTCTTTATCTTTCCATTCGTACCAAGTGGTAGAAACCAATGAGGCAGCCTGAAGATTCTGTTCCCAGCTCAAAGCGTATGGATCACTTTTTTCTAAAATTTCTCCGCGCGGCGTTTCTATAGCATACTTATACAAAGTTCCCCATGTTAAACCTGCAATGAAGCCTTCCCAGATTCCGGATTCGTCCCATCTCGGAAACAGGATGTGGTCTTTATGGTTCCAGTTGTTGAAATTTCCGATTACCGAAACTTTCTTGGCGTTGGGAGCCCAGACTGAGAAATAAACTCCTTTTACTCCATCTTTTTCAGCGGAATGTGCGCCGAATTTATCATACAGCTTATAATGCTTACCTTCTTTGAAAAGATAAACATCATGATCCGTAAAAAGAGTGTATGTTTTAACCGAATTCATCACGGTTTTGATTTAATTTTTATATTTTTCTTGAAACTACAAAAAATATCTGCAATAATCATTAATAAATTTTGAATAAATTATTATGTTAAACTCTTTGCAGTACTTGTTTCTATCAAATATACCGCTTTTTTATTCAGTGTTTATCGTTTTAAAATGATTTGTCTTAAAAAGATTTTTTATAAATTTATGCTTTAATTTTACTAAAAACACGGATGAAGTTTGAACTTTACACAGCAGAAAGTGATGAACGAACGGTTTACATCACAGGAAATTTTAACAATTGGAATCCGAAAGACTACAACTTTCAACTGATCCAAAAAGACTCTCAAAATTATTTTATCGAAATCGACGATCAGCTTTTGCCAGATGTTATTGAATACAAATTTACTAAGGGCGGCTGGGAAAATGTAGAACTTGACAAATACGGAAGTATCACCCCAAACAAAAAAGCTTTAAAATCCTCAGGAAAAACATCAGATACCGTTGAAAAATGGAGATTCAACTGGGGACCTTTCAAGGATGAATATTTTCCGATTGCAGAAATTATTTCGGAGGAATTCTACATTCCGCAGTTAGACCGCTACAGAAAAATCTGGGCACTTCTACCCTACGATTATTATGTTTCCGACAAAAAATATCCTGTTCTGTATCTTCAGGATGCACAGAATTTATTTAATGAAGGAAGCGGTTACGGAAACTGGGAAATCGATAAGAAACTTTCCATTCTCTCAGAATACGGTCGTGGAGATGTCATCATCATTGCAGTAGAACACGGAAGCGAAGAAAGGATTAAAGAATATATTTTTGATAACGACAATGTCGCGAACGGATCAGAAGGTAAAAAATACATCCGCTTCATTACAGATACTTTGAAACCTTATGTCGACCAGACTTACCGTACAAAAAAAGACCGCGACAATACAGGAATCGGAGGAAGCTCTCTCGGCGCGCTGATCAGCATTTACAGCGGATTTCTTTATCCTGAAGTCTACTCCAAACTGTTGATATTTTCGCCTTCACTTTGGGTAGAACCGAACAATAATTTCCCGATGATGAATTTCAGGGTTCCTTTTAAAACGAAAATCTATCTTTACGGAGGCGGTCAGGAAGGCTCAAAAATGGTAAAGAGAATTCATATTTTTGAAGAATATTTAAAACGCTGGGAGAAGAAAAACCTATTCGATTTTGAATTCAGAACAAGCATCAATCCGGAAGGTACACACAGCGAATTTTACTGGTCGCAGGAATTCCCGAGAGCGATTGAATGGCTTTATTATAACAACACAGAAAATCCGGTGGAAGTAAAACCACAGCAGGAAAGCATTAAAAATTAAAATTATGAAATTAATCAACAAAAAAAATAAAAATTATACGCAGGTTTTTCATCTTTTCACAGAAGAAGAATGGACGAAAACCAGCAAAAATTTCAATAAAAACATTTCAACTTTCTTTACGGGTAAAAAACATGAAGTTTTTGTGAATGCCCATGAGGAAGGAATAACATATTTTATAGGTATCGGAAAATCTACTTTGCAGAATTTTGAAATTCAGCAAGTTGCTGTTAAATTTTCCCAGACGCAGAAAGGGAAAGTACAGCCTGTTCCTACATTAGTTGTGGCAGATTGCATCAATGAGAAGCAATTTGAAGAATTTGCAAAAGGTTTATTACTGGGAACCTATAATTATCCTTTCGAAAAAACGCATGCGTTCTGGAATGCTAAATTTGAGCTTCATTTTGAAAATTTAAGCCAGAAAAAATTAGACACCATCGGCAAAAAAGCTGAAGCACTGAGCAACGGACAGACCGTCTGTCAGGAATGGCTGAACAAACCCGCCAATCTTAAAAAACCGGATACTTTCAGTTTATATTTAAAAAATTTAGCTAAAAAATATGATTTAAAATATACTTCTTTCAACAGGAAAAAGTGTGAGGAACTTGGTTTGGGAGCTTATCTTTCCGTTAATCAGGGAAGTGCTTATGACGCAGCATTTACCATTATTGAATACAAAACCAATGTTAAAAATGCAGTCACTTTCGGCTTGGTCGGAAAATGTGTATTGTTTGACACTGGGGGAATTTCTCTGAAAAATCCCGACAATATGCATTATATGAAATCGGATATGGGCGGTGCAACAGCCGTTTTGGGAACTCTGATTTATGCCGCGGAAATGCAGCTTCCGGTTAATATTGTTGCTATTTTACCTGTTACCGACAATGCTATTTCTGAAAATGCCTTTCTTCCGAGTGACGTTATTACCGCTTACAACGGAAAAACAATTGAGGTTCTCAATACCGATGCGGAAGGCAGAATGATCCTTGCCGACGGACTTTCCTATATGGCAAAAAACTTCAAAACAGATTTTCTGATCGACCTTGCCACGCTTACCGGAAGTTCTGTAAGGATGTTTGGCGATACTTGCGGAGCTCTGTTTTCCAACAATGAAGAATTGAAAAATCTTTTGATAAAAACCGGCGATAAAACCAATCAGAGACTTTGGAATTTACCGCTTTGGGATGTCTGGAAAGACGATATCCAGTCGGATGTGGCAGACATTAAGAATATTTCGATGAAACCTATCGGAGATTGCATTATTGCGGCTAAATTTTTAGAACAGTTTATTGAAAACCATCCTAAATGGGCGCATCTTGATATTGCCGGAGTGGCATTCGGAAATGTAGGATATGCCAAAGAAAAGGCTGCAACGGGATTTGGAGTGCAATTATTAGCCGATTTAATCGAAAATTATCACTAAAAATTAGTTTATTACAAAAATTCTCTGTATAATTGAAATAGAATTTTCAAAAGCGCACAATATTTTAATTTTTAACATTAAATAATTAATAAAAAAACGTTTTTATTTTTGAAAGTTCATCAAAAATTAAAAAACATTGTATGGAGGAGAAAACAATAGTATGTATTTCGTGCTATTACAAGGGTTATGATTTCATGGATGAAATGAAAAAACTCGGTAATAAAATTATTTTAGTAACATCCGAAAATCTTAAAGAAAAAAACTGGCCGTGGCATGCCATTGATGAGGTATTTTATATGCCTGAAGTAAAGCCTTCTGTCTGGAATCTGGATCATCTCGTTCAGGGATTTTCCCATCTCATGCAGACCAGAAAAGTACACGCCGTTATTGCTCTAGACGATTACGATGTGGAAAAGGCTGCGCTTATCCGCGAAACATTCAGAATTCCGGGGATGGGACAGACTACGCACCGCTATTTCAGGGATAAACTTGCCATGCGACAAAAAGCAAAAGATTCCGGAATTAATGTTCCTGAGTTCACGGCAGTTTTTAATAATGATGAGGTTAATCGTTTTATTGATGATGTTCCTGCACCGTGGGTTTTAAAACCACGTTCTGAAGCATCTGCTTCGGGAATTAAAAAACTGTCTTCCAAAGAAGAGCTTTGGGAAGCTTTGAATAATCTTGGGGAAGAGCGTCACTTATTCCTTCTGGAAAGCTTCAAGCCGGGAGATGTTTATCATGTAGACAGCCTTACTTTTAATAAAGAAATTGTTTTCACTTCTGCCTCAAAATATTTGGCGCCGCCGATGCAGGTTTCGCATGAAGGAGGTGTTTTCAGAACAAAAACGCTTGGGAGATATTCTGATGAATTTATGGCTCTTGAAGAGGTCAATTCGAAAGTTTTATCCAATTTCGGACTAATCAACGGAGCGACTCACACAGAATTTATCCGCAGCAAAGACGACGGCAAATATTATTTCCTTGAAACTTCATCAAGAGTGGGAGGAGCACATATTCCGGATCTTGTGGAAGCATCAAGCAGCATCAATATCTGGAGAGAATGGGCGAAAATTGAAGATGCTTTATTAAGAGGAAAAAACTATGAGGTTTCTAAACCTACAGGCTATTATTCGGGACTTATTGTCGCTTTAATTAAAGACAAAGAGCCGGATTACAATCAGTTTGAATGTGAAGAGGCTGTAAAATTCCTGCCTATAGATTATCATGTCGGAATTGTTTACAAATCGAAAGACTCAGTAGTCGTACAGGAAAGATTAGACACGGCAGCAGAAAAAATTCATGCTGAATTACTGAATATTCTTCCGCCGAAAGACAAACCCATGTCATAATTTGAACAGAGAAATTAACATCAAAGAAATTATTGATTTTATAAAATTAAGTTTACACGAAGGTTCTGCTTTAAGAAGTACTTTAGATACAATTAAATCAGGAGAATGGAAAGGTAAACCTTATTATTAATTTAATGATTAAACCCAAATACGAAAAAAAATGCCACAGATAGAGCATACAGATTATTACTCACATATACTAGGAACAAGTCTTAAAGTGGAAGTTACGGGACATTACGGTTATCCGATTATTATGTTTCCGACTTCACAGGGACAATATACCCAAAACCATGATTTTCATCTTAACGGAAGCATCAACTGGTTTATAGAACAGGGAAAAGTAAAACTGTACAACGTTCAGACCATAGACGGATGGAGTTTTTATGACAACAATATTTCTCCTCAGCAAAGGATTAAAAATTATGAAAGATATGTTCAGTTTCTGATTCAGGAATTTGTTCCTTACGTTCAGAAAATTCATAAGACGCATCGCGTTGCGGTAGCAGGAGCAAGTTTCGGAGGATATCATGCGGCTAATTTTGCTTTCCGTTTTCCGGACGTTGTCTCGCATCTGTTCTGTCTGTCAGGAGCATTCAGCATTCGAAATTTTATGGACGGCTATTCCGATGAGCTGGTTTATTTCAACTGTCCGCGCGAATTTGTAAGAAATGATGAAGCATGGAAATACAAACATATGCATATTGTTTTGAGTACTTCCGATCAGGATATCTGCAAAGATAAAAACGTGGAAATGGCAGAAATTTTAGCTTCCAAAGGCATTGATTTCTGGTATGATGAAAGAAAGTGGATCAACCACGACTGGCCGCTCTGGAGAATGGTTTTCCCAACTTTTATCGGAGCATTCTTTTCTTAAAAACTTAAAAATTAATATTAAAATACAACATTAAAAAATACATTTATGGCAAAAAAAGTAGGAATTCTATTCGGTATGGAAGATACGTTTCCTTGGGCGTTTATTGATAAAGTCAACGAATTGGGAGGCGGAGAAATCATCGCAGAACCTGTACATATCGATAAACTTGAACAGGGCGCAGATTACGGATATGCTGTAATTATCGACAGAATTTCGCAGGATGTGCCTTTTTACAGAGCGTACCTGAAAAATGCAGCATTGAACGGAACCTATGTCATCAACAATCCTTTCTGGTGGAGCGCAGACGAAAAGTTTTTTAATAACGCTTTGATGACAAAACTGGGAATTCCGCTTCCGAAAACAGTTTTGCTTCCGTCTCACGAAAGACCGACAAACACTTCAGAAACCTCTTTCAGAAATTTGAAATTCCCTCACGACTGGGATTATATCTTTGATTATGTAGGTTTTCCTGCGTACATGAAACCGCATGACGGAGGCGGATGGAGAAATGTATACCGCGTGGAAAATCCGGAGGATCTTTGGTCGAAATTAAGCGAAACTGAGCAGTTGGTTATGATGGTTCAGGAAGAAATTATCTTTGACGATTATTACAGAGTCTACTGTTTAGGTAAAAAATATGTTCATATCATGCCTTATGAGCCGAGAAATCCTCATCATCTGAGATATGCAACTACACATCAGACGCAGGGTGAAGAACTGGAAAAATTATTAAAAACAATTCACGACTACACCATTAAGATGAATGAAGCGCTTGGCTATGATTTCAACACAGTAGAATTTGCAGTAAGAGACGGAATTCCTTATGCAATCGACTTCTGTAATCCTGCTCCGGATGCAGACAAAAATTCTGTAGGAGAAGAAAATTTTGCATGGATCGTAGAACACGCAGCAAAATTAGCGATCGAAAAGGCAAAAGAATATGTTCCGGGAAAACCAAACATCTCATGGGGAAATTTCGTAAAAGATTCTGTAAAATAAGAATATCAACAAAAAGCACGAAAAAAAATGCATCAATTTACTATTGGAATCGAAGAAGAATATCAGATTATTGATGTTGAGAGCCGGGATCTGGTCTCTCATGTTTCGAAAATTATTGAAGGCGGAAAAGCTGTTTTAAGTGAAAATTTAAAGCATGAAATGCATGAATCCATGATTGAAATGGAGACAGGCATCTGCCAGAATATTCAGGAGGCAAAAGCCGAATTAACGAATTTAAGAAGACATCTTATAAAAACCGCCCACGAACAGGGACTGAGAGTTTCCGGCGGCGGAACGCATCCTTTTTCTAACTGGGAACACAACACCATTACAAATGGAGAGCGTTATATTAAGATTGTGGACGATATGGGAGATGTGGCAAGAGGAAATTTAATTTTCGGGCTTCACGTCCATATCGGAATTCCGAACCGTGAAGAAGGCGTGAGAATCCAGAACGTGATGAGGTATTTCCTTCCGCACGTTTATGCACTATCAACAAATTCTCCTTTCTGGATCGGAAGAAACACAGGATTTAAGTCTTACCGACAGGAAATTTTTGTTAAATTCCCAAGAACCGGAATTCCAAGCTTTTTTAATTCTTTAGCTGAATTTGACAGTTATGTAGATCTTTTGGTAAAGACAGGAACCATTGATAACGCTAAAAAAATATGGTGGGATCTCAGAGTTCATCCGTTCTACCCTACCATCGAATTCAGAATCTGCGATATGCCGATGAGAATTGATGAAACCGTTTGTCTCGCTGCCATTATGCAGGCTTTGGTTGCAAAAATCTACAAACTTCATCAGCAGAATTTAAGTTTCAGAAGTTACAGAAGATTGCTGTTAAATGAAAACAAATGGCGTGCTTCGAAGAGCGGAATTGAAGCTCATTTAATTGATTTTGGAAAAGAAGAATCTGTTCCATATCCTGATTTATTAAAGGAACTTCTTGAATTTATTGATGATGTGGTGGACGAATTGGGATGCAGAAAAGAGGTTGAATATGCATGGACCATTCTTGAAAACGGAACCGGAGCAGACCGACAGCTTAAAGTATTCAATGAAACAGGTGACCTTACGAAAGTTGTTGATTATATGATCTCAGAAACAGAGTATGGCATAACACACGGTGAAACTGCTTCATAATTTTTTGGTAACTTTGTAAAAAATATGAAGTCGTATGAATGATATTCGAATTGCTTTGCTGGACATGAACAACAATCATGTTAATCAGGGTTTTAAAAATATTAAAGAAATTTCCGAAGCATTTAAAAAGAGCTGTATTCAGGAAAACGTAAGCATTGAAACATTTGATGTGAGATTTAAAAATGAAATGCCCAATGTTGAGGATTTCGATATTTTTATTTCTTCGGGAGGTCCGGGAGATCCGCACAGAGAAGGTCTTGAATGGGAGGATAAATTTGCTCAGTTTCTGGATAATGTTTTCGAACATAACCAGTACAGCGACGACAAAAAGTATCTGTTTCTGATCTGTCATTCTTTTCAGCTGGCAAGTATTCACTGGAAACTTGGAAATATCTGCAAGAGAAAATCGTATTCTTTCGGCGTAATGCCGGTTCATAAAACCGAAGAAGGAGAACAGGAATTTTTATTCAAAAATCTTCCGGATCCTTTCTATGCAGTAGATTCCAGAGCGTATCAGTTTATCGAACCGGATCATGACCGTTTTGAGGAACTGGGTATGAAAATCGTTGCCATTGAAAAATTCCGCCCGCACATTAACCTTGAAAGAGCGGTAATGGCGATTCGTTTTTCGGAGGAAATATTCGGAACACAGTTTCATCCGGAAGCCAATCCTGCAGGGATGATTGAAAATCTGAAAGACGAAAAGAACAAGCAGGCGATGATCGAAAATTTCGGAATGGAAAAGTATCTTGAAACGGTAGACAGAATGGATGATGAAGATAAGATTATCCTTACTCAGGCACAGATTCTTCCGAGATTTTTGCAGTTTGCAAAAAAAAACGTTTTGAAGCAGGCAGAAGCAATGGCTTAAATTTGTAATACACGAAATTTCAATACAAAAAATCGGGCAAAAAACTGTCCGATTTTTTAAATCACAAAAAGAAAAAGAATTATGATTCCAAAATACAGAAAGCAATTTAATCAGGAATTTTCTCAGGAAAAATACAATCAGTTTAAAGAGATATTGAAACAGAAAAGTGGTCTGGAAGCCGGATTCAGAATTTCCGAAAGTCCTTTGTTTTTAACAAAAGAATTTGAATCTAAACTCATTGATGCCAGCGAAAGCATCATCACACAGATTAAAAATCTTCCTGAGGAAACTTTGCAAAAAGCGATTCCTGATAACTGCAGGGTTCCCAACGACACAAAACAGCCTCACTTTTTCACGATAGATTTCGGGATCTGCAAGAGCGAAAACGGCGAGATTGAACCTCAGCTGATCGAGCTGCAGGCTTTTCCTTCACTGTATGCATTTCAGAAAGTTTTTGAACAGACATTCTGTGATGTTTATCCTTTTCTTTCGGAGCTGCAAAATAAAACACCTCATGAAGATTTTAAAAATTATATAAAGGATTTAATTCTGGGTAACGAAAATCCTGAACATGTAATTCTCCTTGAAATTTACCCTGAAAAACAGAAAACCGCTATCGATTTTGTTTTAACTGAAAAATTACTGGGAATAAAAACGGTCTGTTTAACCAAAATAAAAAAAGACGGAAGAAAATTATTCTATGAAAACGATGGAAAATTAACAGAAATCAGAAGGATTTACAATCGTGTTATTTTCGACGAATTAGACCGGATTCCGGATCTGAAAACCGAATTCGATTTCCGTGAAGATGTTGATGTAACTTGGGTTACGCATCCGAACTGGTTTTTTAAAATTTCTAAATTCCTCCTTCCACTTTTACAGCATCAGTTTGTTCCGAAAAGCTACTTCCTTCATGAATTTCCGGAAAGCGAAAGCCTTGAAAATTTCGTTTTAAAACCTTTATTTTCTTTTGCTGGAAGTGGAGTGAATTTAAATCCGACAAAGGAAATTACAGATGCCATTGAGGATAAAGAAAACTATATTTTGCAGAGAAAGGTAAACTATGAGCCGATTTTTGAAGATATCAACGGAGAGTTTTCAAAAGCAGAGATCAGATTACTGTATATCTGGCGCGAAAATGACGAACGTCCTATTCTACTGGAAAATCTGGGCAGAATGACAAAAGCAGCCATGGTAAATGTAGATTTCAATAAGAAAGATGCGATCTGGATCGGAAGTTCAAATGCCTTTTTTGCGGAGGAATAGATTATACGAATAAACAATGGAAGAAAAGTCAGCTTTTGAAGAGTTTGAAACACAGGGTGATGTACGAAGAAGAAGTTTATTGCCGCTCTGGATCAAAATATTTTTATGGTTCTTTTTGATTGGAGGTTTTTTTGCGGTCATCTTTTTAATGATTGCACCTTTTTTAAGTAATATAAGTCTGTCGCTTTATGGCATCAATGCCAATCATCCTTACACTTTACCCGGAATAATTGTAGCATTACTGTTTATATTCAAAGGAATTGTTGCCTACGGACTTTGGTTTGAACAGAAATGGGCGCCACAAACTGCTATTATTGATGCTTTTTTGGGTATTGCAATTTGTATCATCATGATGTTTGTTATTCCTTTTACGGTTCCAAATATAAGTTTTACCATAAGATTAGAATTAATCCCTTTGTATTTTTATCTGGTTAAAATGCAGAAAATAAAATCTATCTGGGAAAATATGTAATAAAAAAGCTTCAAAATTCGAAGCTTTTTTATTGAGTATCGGCGGCATCTTCGATGCCGCCGATACTTTTAAATCATAGTATGATTATATTTTATCATCTTCAAGCAATTCTCTCGCCTGATATTCCTGAACCAGATCAATCGCATTCGAAATCACATCGCTTAAAGCGGTAATGAAGGTTCCTTCTTCTGCCATTCCCATGGCGTGTTTCAGAGCTTCAATTTCTTTAGGTATAATCTCATAGCTTACATCTCTTCCGGAAGATTGCATTCCTTCGATAATCAATCCGTTGATTTCCTCTTCCGTTCTTCCGCGAAGATGCTTTTCATTTCGGATGATAATATGATCGAACATTCTTCCTGCAATTTTCCCACATTCTCTGATGTCATTATCACGTCTGTCTCCTACCCCGGAAATAATTCCGATTTTCTTCGTTGCTTCTACATTTTTAAGATAATCTTCAATTGCCTCATACCCTGCAGGATTATGCGCAAAATCGATCAGTACTTTAAAGCTTTTGAATTTAAATACGTTCAATCTTCCCGGAGTAAGCTGCGCACTTGGTATAAATGTTCTTAAAGAATTCGAAATATCTTCGATCCCGAAACCGTAGAGATAGGAAGCCAGACTTGCTGCGAGAACGTTTTCGATCATGAATTTAGCCTTTCCTTCCATCGTGATCGGGAAATCTTTTGCCTTTCCGATTCTGATCTTCCAGTCTCCTTTTTTAATGGTAACAAACCCTTCTTCATACACACAGGTAATTTTACCTTCTTTAGCGAATTTTTTGATGTGCGGATTGTTTTCATCCATACTGAAAATGGCAACATTAGAATGGAGATCATTAACAATTCTCATGGAATATTCGTCATCGGCATTCATTACGCTCCATCCGTTTTTCTTCACGCTGTCCAGAACAACCCTTTTTACTCTGGTAAGATCTTTCAGGTTGTGGATATCGTTCATTCCCAAATGATCTTCTTTGATGTTGGTTAAAACACCGATGTCACACTGAGAAAATCCTAAACCGGAGCGTAAGATTCCGCCTCTTGCAGTTTCCAAAACGGCAAATTCTACCGTTGGATCTTTCAGAATAAATTCAGCAGAAAGAGGTCCTGTTGTATCTCCTTTCGTCAACATCGTATTTTGAATATAAATTCCGTCCGATGTCGTGAAACCTACTCTGTAACCATTGCTTTTCACAATATGGGAAATAAGTCTTGTAGTGGTTGTTTTTCCATTCGTTCCCGTTACCGCAATAATTGGGATGGTAAAAGGTTTTCCCTGCGGATAGAGCATATCTACAACGGGAGCAGCAACATTTCTCGGCAATCCTTCACTTGGAGCCAAGTGCATTCTGAATCCCGGAGCTGCATTCACTTCAATAATAGCACCGCCGCTTTCTTTTAAAGGCTGGGTTAAATTTTCTGCCATGATATCAATTCCGCAGACATCAAGACCGATGATTTTTGAAATCCTTTCCGCCATGGTAATGTTTTCCGGATGTACCATATCGGTAACATCAATAGAAGTTCCTCCTGTAGAAAGATTGGCGGTTGATTTCAGATAAACCACTTCCCCTTTCTGCGGAACGCTTTCCAGAGTATACTGAAGTTTATCAAGAAGCTCTGTGGTATCTTTATCAATTAAGATTTCGGTTAAAACATTTTCGTGTCCGTAGCCTCTTCTCGGATCTTTATTTTCTTTATCAATTAACTGCTGAAGATTCAGTTCTCCGTCTCCTACAACATGAGCCGGAACTCTTCTTGCAGCGGCTACCATTTTATTGTTGATGACCAAAACTCTGAAATCGTATCCGGTGATGTATTTTTCAACAATAACTTTTCTTGAGTATTTCTGAGCGTGTTCAAGACCTGTTTTTGCAGATTCCCAGTCGTTCACATTAATCGAAGAACCTTTTCCGTGGTTTCCGTCCAATGGTTTAATCACAACAGGATAACCAATTTTTCTTATCACACTTCCTAATCCTTCCTCATCTACGATAAGATCTCCGATAGGAACAGGAATTGCCGCATCGTGGAGCATTTTTTTTGTTAACTCTTTATTACAGGCAATATCTACCGCAATTGAGCTTGTATTTCCTGTAATCGTTGCCTGAAATCTCTGCTGATTTACGCCATAGCCAAGCTGAACCAAAGAGTTGGTTCCCAGACGGATCCAAGGAATTCTTCGGGAAACCGCTTCTTCCACGATACTTCCCGTAGAAGGACCAAGACGCACTCTTTCCCTGATTTCTTTTAGCTTTTTTATACAGGCATTCAGATCATATTCTTCACCAGTTATTAAAGCTTCAGCAATTTTTACAGATTCTTCTGCAGCATAAATTCCTGCATTTTCTTCAATATAGTTGAATACGACATTATACACTCCCGGAGTTTTTGTTTCACGAGTTCTTCCGAAACCGACGTCCATTCCCGCTAAAGTCTGGATTTCCAACGCGATATGCTCAATAACGTGTCCCATCCATGTTCCCGTTTCGATACGGTGAAAAAAACCGCCTTCTACTCCTTCGGAACATCTGTGAGAGAACAAAGAGGGAATCAGTTTTTCTATTCTTTCTCTGAAGCCGTCAATTTTATTGGTTGGGAAATTCTCCATTTCTTCGAGGTCCAATCTCATCTGTATCAGTTTCTTTCTTCTGATGCTCCAAATGTTTGGTCCCCGTAACGCCTGTATCTTCTCAATTTTCATAGTCTATTTGCATTTTTTTTGTTAACAATAACTCCATTTAAAATCAAAGATAATGTAAAACCCGAAACGAAACTATACCACAGTTAAACATTTATTAAAAAATGAATAAAAAATATTAAAATTTTAAAAATCTCAGGAATAGAGAACAATATATTGAAACTTATTTGAATGTCTGCCGTCATTAAAGATTGTTTAATAAGGATTAGTAACAACCGTTTTATGTTAGCTGTTTACATCTAAACTTTTTTACCGCAAAAGATTGTAACACTTTAGTTGTTTAAGTTTAATCCTTAAATGAAAAGAAAGAGCAGATAAGTTTAAAAAAAATCAAAGATTTTTTCTCTTTGCAGACTTGTGAAATACTTTACATACATCCAATAAAGTCTTTTGTACCTCTTTCGCGGTTAAATTCAAAATGAGTTTAAACTTTCTTTAAAAAATTAAACAAAGATATTCTAAAAACCTTTAATAGCTGAACCAATTTGCCACAGAAACAAACGATTCTCTTTTTAAATCCATAGAATCGTTTGTATGTCTTTACCGGTTTCAAGCTTTTCTTTTTTTCGTATCTCTGCCTTTAATGGCAGTAAGTACGTTTCATGTTTGGAGTCAAACCAGATAGCTGTCTCCCATTCGCTCTCTCCAATTCGTGCTTTTGCCTTTAACCGCCCCCATCCTTCTTCTTCCGATTTTAAATTTTTTCTGATTTCTTCTGCCAGCTTATTCGGAAGCGAAACAAAATACCAACCGCCCTTTCCGGAGGACTGCCACATTTTTGTAGTAAATTCATACTTTAGTCTTCCTCTTTTTTTCAGATTCATAGCTGTTTTATAGTCAATGATTTAATCAGAATAATGGTCTTATTTTATTTGTGAATTTTGATGGACTAACTTTTGTCAGTTTAATGATATTACAACCATTAAAAGAGGCAAAAGATTTCATCCTCTCTACAAACGATTCTTTCCATAATTCGCTGTCAATACTTGTATTTTCAATGTGTAAATGGATGATTTCAAATTCTTTTTCTTTTCTGTGCGCCTTACAATCCACCCGTCCTATAAAGGTGTCGCCAAATAATACAGGTAAACAGAAATAACCGTATTGCCTTTTCTCTTTTGGTGTGTAACATTCAATCTTATAATCAAAATTAAAAAACTGTTTTATTCTGTCCCGATGAATAATTGAATTGTCAAATGGCGATAAAATACGAATGTCTGAACTGGTTTTGTTTAACGAATTTTCAAGTGAACTTTTATTCACAAAAACAGAAGGCATATTTTCAATATTTACTTGTTTTATGGTTCCTTCCTGAAGCATTGATTTTAAGACGATGTCAACATTTTTTCGTATTAATTCTCCTGTTTTAAGATGGGTAATTTGCTTTACTGTCGTAAATCCATAGGCTTTCAAATAGGTTTTTACTAAATATTCAGCGAATTCGAGTTCAGTTGGTAAAGCTGTATCAATTGTGTTTGGTAAAACATTTTCAGTAAGGTCATACGTTTTTTGCATTCCCTTTCTGCCTGTAATCATTAAGTCACCTTGCAAAAAAAGTCTTTCAAGAGCTATTTTTGTAGGTTTCCAGCTCCACCAGCTTCCCGCTTTTTTGGTTTTATTTTCAAAATCCCTTGCTCTTTTGGGACCTTCTCCACGAATGGTATCTAAAACATACTTCATCACTTTTGGGTCTACATTGTAATAATGCGTTTTGCTTTGTTTCACCCCTATCATTTGAGGCAATGCAAACCGAAAATCCTTTATGGACAGATAAGACGCAGCATGAAACCAATATTCAAATATTTTATGTTCTTCAACCAATTCATCTAAATATTCTGCTTTATAATCAGGTATTCTCGTCCAAAGTGTATGATGATGAGCTCTTTCAACAACTGATAAAGTGTCAATTTGTAGATATCCAAGATGTTCTAATGCCTGAAGAACTGCATTTTTACCTTTTCCAAAAGGATATGGTTTTGTTAATCCCTGACTTTCTAATGTCAAAAAACGAAGCTGTGATAAAGTCAATTCTTCCGTCATAATTGTTATTACGAAAAATTCAATAGAATTACTAAAGTTGAACCTTACAATAATGTTTGGTAAAAGCACTTCTGCCCCCATTTTGACAAACCATTGTTATCTGCTTTCATTTACTATTCGTTTTCAATTATTAAACTGATCAATCATAAAGACTAATAACAGTCATATATTTACAGAATTGTCCTATTTTAATATTTGTTATACCAAGTTTGTCGATATGCTAAATAAATCATAGACATTTTGCAATATCAGATTTTCCTGCTTTTGTAAAATCATATTTTACTTTTTTTATATCAGCGTATAATGTAAAGTTGCTTATAATTAATATGTCTCCATTAGTTTCAAATAATGATTTCTCTAAATGTCCATTTTCACCATTCAATATTCTTAGGCTGCTTATTTTTGATGAAATTTGTTCAATTATTTACTGTGTCTGATTTACTAAATCTAATTAAACAACTATTACTTTTTTTATTTTTGAATAAATTTGATTATAAATTAATAGTGACAAATTTAAAAACTCTTTGTATTACTGATCTCATATTTTTAAGAAATTATTTTATTATAAATCAAAATTGTGCTTTCTACAAATCCCGTAGCAAATTCAAACGCATTTTCATTCCAATCTGATTCGTCAAGTAAGTGAAAATGTAAATGAGATGGCAAATATGTGTCTTTTGAATCTTCTTGAATTTTTCTAAACCAAATTTTCCATAAATCATTAATTTGACCATTTATGGCATATTTTAAGTCTTTTTCAAAATTATTTTTAAGTTTTTCAGAAAATTTATTAAGTTGTGCATTTATTGTCGGCTTATTATTTGATTTTAACAAATTATTAATTACTTCAATTCCTAATTGTTCGGTTGCAAGAATAACAAACCAAATTAGATCGGAAAATATTTTATTTCTTTGTAAAACAGGAGTCATTTTTATTATTTCTTGAACTAATTTACTTTCTTGCACTCTGTCAATTAATATAATTTCATCATAAAGATGTTCGTGGTTTTTTTCGTCTTTACTTCCAAAATCTAATGAAAGTGGTGTGTAAGGAAGCACTCTGTATTTGCCAATTTGATATTGAGGCGAATAAATTGATGAAATTCTTTCTTCATTAAAGAATTGGTTTAAACTTTTTTCATCAGATAACAAATCTTTTGTTGTGTGACCCTCTCCCCAAGTTTTAAAATATTTATCTAAATCATTAAAAGGTTTATCAAACTTTGACTCTGAAATTGGAGCTATTTTTAGTACTTTGCCTTTGTACTTGTCTTGCGCAAAATATTGTGCGAAAAAATAACTAAAAGTGTTTTCGTCAAAAATATTAAACTGTTTTGCTATTGTTCTTAAGATTTGTAAATGGTCATTAAGTTGTTTTTCTATTGCACCCAATACACTTGGAAATTGAGAGAGTACTCTAATATGTTCTGGTAATAAGTCTAATAGTTCTTTATCCAAAAATGTTATATTATTTAATGGCTTTGATATAATGGAAACTAAATTATGGTCTAATCTTTTGCCAATTGCTTTTTCTCCCCAAAGAGTTTTAGAAAGTTCAAGATAGTATTTACTTATTTTTGCTAATTTTTCACTGTTGATGAAATCTTTTCTTTCAAAATGAACGATTTGTCTTAAATCAACTTCAAAGCCAAATTTTGAATAAAGTTTTCCTTTCCTATCTCTACATTTATCTAACCCTTCATTAATTTGTGTTTCATTTAAAGTTTTAAATTG
The DNA here is from genome assembly GCF_018603435.1 of Chryseobacterium sp. ZHDP1. Lineage (GTDB taxonomy): Bacteria > Bacteroidota > Bacteroidia > Flavobacteriales > Weeksellaceae > Chryseobacterium > Chryseobacterium indicum. The sequence goes on from NZ_CP075682.1 coordinate 864,414, forward strand.
TCGAATAGTTTTATTAGAACTCATCCACTCACTATCAGCCAACATTACTCTTATTGGCTTTTTAAGAATTTTACTAACTCTATAAGCTCTACCAAACTCACATAGAAGAGCAATAGAGTCATCAACTGGACTTAAACCACCACATAAAAGTATTGTCTCTGCTTTTTTAATTTGTTCGGAAGTTTTTATATTGTAAAATTCTACTTGTTCGTCTTCTTTTCTAATCAGCTCTAATAAATTTAAAGAATCCGTACTAAAATTTGAAGATAATTCTAAATAAGGTTTGTCAGTTGGTTTTCCAATAGACATATAAATCAACTTAGCAATTAATCTTTCAGGTATTGCAATAAACAACAATTCATCAACTCCTTTTGGATCATCGTGTGATTTTTGACAAGCATCAATTAATCTATCCTGAAAAGTAGCATTCTCCTTATTTGAATAAATTGCTAAAAAGTCAGGTGCTTTATCTGATGAGTTTTTTACTCTTGAAGAAGTTCTATCTGATGATAATTTAGATAATGTATATAATGAAACCATTTTTTAATTTACAAATTTTTATAGGGTCATTTAAAAAATAACAATTAACATTTGCATCAGCACATTGCGCCAATACAAACTAAAAACACCTAAGAAGTTATCTTCCCCTCCCCGCTCTTTACCTTATCCACATGCAGCGCAGCTTGGCGAGCATTCTTTTGATGATATATTCATCGGCTTTTTGCTGTCCTTCGAAGATTAATTTGCCATCTTCGCAGATCTCAGAAATATATTTGTATAAGCCGTCGTACAGCTCTTTTTGAGTGCCGATGATTCCTGCTACCTTTTTCATTAACTGCGTCTGCTCATCGGCTTTTGCGGCAATAGCCAATTGAAAATCCTGCAAATCCTGAGGTATCGTACTTTTCATTCCCTTATCCTGTAAAACCGTAAGATGGGCATCGACCAATGAAATAAGGTCTGTAAGCTTACTGCCGACTCCTTCGAAATTACGCTTCTTAATATCCGTCAGAATCTGTGTGGTGAGGTTAGTGGGAATCCCTGCTCTTTCAATGCGTATCCGTAGACTTTTAAGAGGTTTCTTCAGGTCTTCTCCTAAAAGATAAAGTGCCTGCGTTGCCTGTTTCTGCTGTACCAAAGCCGTATTACTGGCTTCTTTCTGCTCTACTTCTGTAATTTTCGACTGAAAAGCATCTTTATATGCCTGTGTATAATTATGATCTTCCTCTGCAAAAAGCAAAAGATCCCTGCTGAAACTAGCCATAAGATCTTTGGCCAGTGGAAGATATTCTTCCTGTTTAATATACATGGTTACTTGTTTTTAATTTAATACTAATATAATAATTTTTATTATCAATTCAATATATAGTTAAACATTTTTTTAAAAAATTATATTTTTAAAAATTTTTTTAACACCTTTATAAATAATTTAAAACCAATCATTAACAGTCTATACATAAGATAAAATCTATTACTCATCATAAGCAAATAAAAAATATTTATTGGTGAAATTTTGTCCTTCTTGGGATTAAAAAACCTTTGGTTCGCAGGATAATGAATATTGCATACCGTACAAAACGACTGCGCACCAATATTAACAGCTTTTTTCGCCCGGCAAAATGCTGTTTTCTGTAGGACGAATTTCTTTTATCTGTTGGCTGAAATCAATTTTCATAAGAGTCAATTACTTTTTACACCAGAGAAATTCCTGTTTTCTGTAGAGAAAATACCTTTTAACCCTAAGGTGAAACTTTAATCCGCTTATTATTCCAGTTCAATGGGGTTATATGGAAGAGGTGCAGATTTTACAGCGATCTGGCTTCCATCCTCATTGTAAGCCTTCCCATGGAAAAAACCGGGATTATCACAGTACGTTTGAAGGGCTTTTCTAAACTGCTCTCGGGTTACATGAAGAATTCTTTTTTCGGTTCTTAAATAGATTTTATCTGCTTTTTTATCCATTCCAACTGCAGTAAAATGAAAATTCTCTTTACTATCCTCTATTTCTAAAATCAAGCCGGGAAGATTCTGAAAAATATAGGGTCCGTTATTAATAGGAATTTCTTTACAATACCATGCTGTATACTTTCTTCCCCGATACTTTGCCGTGGCTTTGTTACATACATAGCCTAGAATCTCCCTTGTCTCATTTTCAAGTTTCCAGTCAGGAGACGGCTGTTCTTCTTCATATTGGTACATGATATTTGCTTTATCCTGCACTGTAATTTTATTTTCCGGAAAATTTTTTATTAAAACACTTTTCCATTTTTCTGCTAAATTAAGAGACTGATTTAATTCTTTAGCTCCTATTTTCTCCAAATGACTGTATTTCTCCATTAAAGAATCTTTACGCAATACATTAAAATCTGAAAATTTAGAATATTTCTTTCCTATCTGCAGAACGCAGGTTGTTTCCAGATTTTTCTTTTTGGTATCTTTAACAAATTCTGTTTTATAGTAAACATTCTGATAACTGCTGTCAATAACCATTGCTTCATAAGAATCAGGTTTCATAGAAAAATTTCCGCTCACAGAAATCTGAGCATAGGAGAAAAAACTTAAGAATAAGAACAATAACCGTAATAAATTACGGCTATCATAATTCTTTTCATTTGTAATTAGCATTTTGCATCATTAAAATATTCTACAGCTTCTTGTAATTCTGCCCAATTCTTATAATTGTCTGTACATAAAGAATAGGTAGCTCCGCAAAAAGCAGTAATACCAACCCATTGGCTGCAAGCCTTTCCACCTATTACTGTTTTAAGGTCATCTCGAGATAATTTTTTTAGTTTTTTCATTATTTTCATGTGTATGTTCACTGCTAATTTAACAATATAAATCACATTAAAAAGAAAAATTTTATTATGTTAAATTATTTTGAGATAGATACTTATACACATTTAAAAATACTATCATACAAAACAATCACCTTAACTTTTCTGGAGTTTACAACAGATTAAAAACACAATTAATACCAAAGAAATAAAGAAACAATCACTTCTCATACCTGCTTTTTAAATTTTATTTTCACTTATTGATTATCAATCCCTCTTAATCCTTTCTCAAATGTTAATTATTTTTTAAATTTGCACCCTATGATGAAACCTGTTGGAAAATTAATTGTTATCGGAGGTGCTGTAAACAAAGGAAGTTTTGCAGAAACCGATTTTGATCAAAACGTAGAAAAAAACCTGAATTTCTTTGAGAGAGGAATTCTTCGAAAGATTATCAATGAATCGAAGTTAAAAGAGAATTCCGTGATTGAGATTATCACAACTGCCTCTCAGATTCCGCAAATTGTAGGTTCCGAATATAAAAAAGCCTTCGAATTTCTAGGCGCTAAAAATGTAAACATCCTTGACATTCATAACCGTGAGGAAGCAAATTCTGATGCGATTGTTGCCAGAGCCAATGCAGCAGATGTAGTGATGTTTACGGGTGGAGATCAATTGAGACTGACTTCAATTCTTGGCGGAACAAGGTTTCACGATACCATTTTACTGAAATATCAGGAACAGGATTTCATCTACTCAGGAACTTCTGCCGGAGCCGCGGCAGCATCGGAGAATATGATTTATCAGGGAAGCAGTTCCGAAGCTTTGCTGAAAGGAGAAATTAAAACCACTCAGGGTTTAGGACTGATTGATAACGTGATTATCGATACGCACTTCGTACAGAGAGGAAGAATCGGAAGACTTTTTCAGGCGGTGGTAAACAATCCGAGAACTCTGGGAATCGGCCTGGGAGAAGATACCGGATTGTTCATCCATAATGATGTGATGACGGCGGTAGGTTCCGGACTGGTGATTCTGGTCGACGGAAGGTTTATCAAGGACACCAATCTTACCAACATTAATCTTGGAGAGCCTATTTCTATTGATAATTTAACGGTTCATGTAATGTCGATGAACGATCATTATGATCTTACGACAAAAACGCTGACGATAGAGAATTCTCAGTTTAATCCGATCCCGCAAGACCGTTAAATACGATCTGTAGAGTATGTTCAGACATAAAGGCAGAACTAGGACATATTATCATAATCTGCATATAGCATGTTTATTGTCTTTTGTTGCCGGAATTGTAAATGTTGCCGGTTACCTTTCTGTACAGACTCTTACAACCAATATAACAGGTCATTTTGCTTATTTTATTGATGAGATATTCAGTCTTAGATTCTGGAAGGGAACAGTTTACTTTCTGTACATACTTTTTTTCTTTTTCGGATCTTTTGTCTCGAATTTTATAACAGAATTTGCATCAAGAAAAAACAGTAAATATCTGTATATAATCCCCACTCTTATTGAATGCTGCCTTTTACTGGCAGCCGGGATCTGGGGGAATTACTTTATAGTATACAACTCTGTTCTTCTGTCTTTTATTCTGCTGTTTGCCATGGGTTTACAAAATTCAATGGTAACCACTATTTCCAATGCAACAGTAAGAACAACCCATTTAACAGGATTATTTACAGATCTGGGTATTGAACTTTCACAGCTTTTCTTTTATAAAAAAGCGGATGATAAAAGAAAGAAACTTTTGTCTTCAATAAAACTCAGGATTTCCATCATCAGTTTTTTCTTTCTGGGAGGTATTACCGGAGGAACACTTTATGGATCATTGAGTTTAAAAATATTAATTTTAGCTGCCCTAACATTGATTTCAGGAATATTGTATGATTTTATCAAAATTGGGTATATTGTCTACAGAAAACAACATTAAAAATGAAAATAATCATCCACGGCGGATTTTTCTCGGAAAGCGACCAAAGCCACGAAGTGAAAACAGCCAAACAAAATTCATTAAAAAATATTGCTCAGAAAGCATTTGAATATTTAAAATCCAACTCAGCATTTGATACCGTTGCCTACGCTGTTTCTTTACTGGAAGATGATGATCTGTACAATGCAGGAATCGGTTCGCAGATCCAGAGTGACGGCGTGATCAGGATGAGTGCAGCCATTATGGATGGAGAAACGCAGAAACTAAGCGGTGTTATCAATATTCAGGAGGTGAAGAATCCCGTTTTTGTGGCGAAAGAGCTGATGAAGGAAGACGACAGGGTTTTGGGAGGAAGCGGCGCTAAAAATTACGCAACAGAGCATGGTTTCGAGAATTTTTCAACTGAAATTCCGCAAAGAAGAAAAGAATATGAAGCAAAACTGGAAAATGGCGGAAAAGGAACGGTAGGCTGCGTCGCGATTGATAAGGACGGAAAATTAGCCGTTGCCACTTCTACCGGAGGAAAAGGTTTTGAAATCCCGGGAAGAATATCAGACTCAGCAACTGTTGCCGGAAATTATGCGAATTCTTTCTGCGCGGTAAGCTGTACCGGAGTAGGTGAAGATATTGTAAGCAATGCCACTGCAACGAAAATCGTAACCAGAGTTACCGATGGTATGACGATAGAAGAAGCGTTTACAAAAACTTTCGACGAGTTAAAAATCATTGATGGCTTTGCGGGTGCTATTGCCATTGATAAAAATGGAAATATATACCATCAGGACTCTTATCCCACTATGGTTTTCGCAAGTTTTGACGGAGAAAATTTTGAAGTCTTCAATTAAATTTAACATTATTTTATAAGTCTGTTTATTTTTTTGGCACACATTTTACATGATTACTAACATCAAACTTTAATATTAACTTAAAAAAATAGAAATCATGGGAAATAAGACAAAAGGCTTATTAGCGTTATTAGGATTAGGAGCAATTGCATACTGGAAATACAAAAATTCTTCTGAAGAAGATAAGCAGATGGTGAAAGATAAGATCAACACCGCAAAAGACAACCTAAACAAATGGGGAAATGATCTTAAAGATAAAGCCAATAATGTTGCTTCGCAGGTAAAAGACAAAGCAAACGACGTAGCTTCTCAGGCTCAGGATAAAGCGGAAGATCTTAAAAATAAAGCTCAGGAAGCGGTAAGCTAGACCATAAATAGTTTATTTTAACATTCATATATACAGGAAAGTCATCGTAGTTTTTATTACGATGACTTTTTTTGTGCTTCAATCGCGAAAACCAAAGGAATTTTATTTCCGAACTGAGGGATTCTCCATTTTCCTTTTTCAAATTCTTCAACATGCCTGAAACATGGATACGGCGACCAGTCGAATTCCTGAAATCTTTTAATGTGAAGATCCTGTTCAATTAAATTCTGAAGAACTTCCGCCAGAGAATGGTTCCACATCACATAATCCTGAACGATGTCCGCAGACTGATCTGCATACGTTCCTTCATAGGTTTCCACAATCGGCTTTTCGTTGAAATAATTGTATTGTATGCCTTTAAAATCATCATCATACATCCAGACTACAGGGTGAAATTCTGCCATGATGAATTTTCCTTCCGGTTTCAGAAAGTGGTTAATCACTTTTGCCCATTCTCCCAAATCGGGAAGCCAGCCGATTGTTCCGTAGCTTGTAAAAACAATATCGAATTTCTGATCGAGAACATCGGGAAGACTGTACAGATCTGTACAGAGAAATTCTGTATCGGTTCCTGCTTTCTGAGCCAGATCTTTTGCTGCTGCAATGGCTTTATCCGACAGATCAATTCCTGTAACTTTTGCTCCCATTCTCGACAGCGAAACAGAATCCTGTCCGAAATGACACTGGAGATGAAGAATGGTTTTTCCTTCAATATTTCCTAAAAGTTCCAATTCGATGGAATTCAGGGAGGTTCTTCCTTTCAGAAACTCGTCTACAAAATAAAAATCTGATTTGAGATGCGGTTCTACTTTCGCATTCCACGAATTTTTGTTTATTTCAAGATAATTTTCCATTGGTTTTAATTTTTAGATAAAAGTTTAAACAAGTCTTCTTAAAAAGATTGCTTTCATCATAGTTTTTCTAATAGTTTTTTCTTCTGTAAGGTAAATTCTTCCTCCGTTAAAATGCCGTTTTCTCTTAATTTTCCTAATTTTTCGAGCTGCTCAAGAACGCTTTCAGAAATTACATCATGTTCTGCAGAGGATGTTTCCGAAACGTCTTCCCTGTTGTATATTTTACTGATGAACTGGTAAAAATCTTCAGCATAATCTTTATTAAAAAACGACTCAAACTCAAACATTTTATCTTTTGTATGAATTCTGATGTTCGGCGATACAAAGTTTTTGACGAAGCTTACTTCAAGAATATCCTCATTAAGAAATTCATTCACTTTTGCAGGTGAAAACATCGCTTTGGAAACTGAAATCATTCTTTTTGGAGTCGTAAGCAGAATTCCGGCATCCGTAGTTTTTGCAAACTGTGCATCGGTAATCGCTAGAATCACTTCGTCAGGATCAAGAATATAAGGAAGTTCCTTAATTTCTCCCTTTGTAAACATAGAAAGACTGGCTCTTAAACCTTCCATCTGATTTTTTATTTCTTTCAGTCGTCTTTTATAAAGATCTTTTGACAGCACCCTTCGCTCTGAATCTGCAACAGCAGGTACATTTTCAGAAATATTTTCCTGAATTGTTTCCTGCTGAACAATTTCTCCGTTTTGGAGCAGGCTTTCAATGTCTTTTAAGCTGAAACGGTGCAGATCCGAAAGCAATTCTTCATTCAGCACACTCGCTTTTTCAAGGCATGAATTACAGATAATATTTCCGTCAGAAAGCTTATTTTCACCCAACATCATATCGATTGAAGTGAGTTCTTTTCCACACAATCCGCAATGATTATTCATTATAATATCTTATTATATTTAACCTGTTTTAATTTTTGATTTAGCTAAAAAAGAAAAACAGGGATTAAAGCCGGTCTAATAATTTTTTCTTCTGTTCCGCAAATTCCTGATCCGTCAGAACACCCATTTCCCTAAGTTTGCCGAGCTTTTCCAGCTGTTCAAAAATAACTTCCGGAGCTTCTTTCTGTACACCAGAATTCTGCTGTACCGGATTTGAATCCTCAGGCTTTTGAAACGGATTCTCAGCAACCGGCATATTGTAGAGATTAAAAGACGAAGACTGAATTTGTTGTTGTTGTTGTTGTTGTTGTTGTTGTTGTTGAACAGGCTGATTCACATTCCCATGCAGATATTGATTAACTGCGTTGCAGAAGTTGTTCCCGTCACTTTTGTTATGAAGCTTAAACTCTGCTGTGGAACCGTTTTTAGAGAAAATTTTTAACGTTGAATATAAAAGACTTTCCACATGCTCAACAGAACGTATATGTTCGAAGAGATATTCATCTTTCTGCACATTTCCAAAAAGCTTTTTATCTATGAAAACAACTCTTTTCTGCGTAGAAAACAAAAGTCCTTCCACCTTCGAAGGCATGGTAAGACCTTCTGCAATCGCGGTTAACCTTTCATTATTTTCTAAAATATGAACGAGCTCTTTTACTTCGCTGTTTACAAAAATGCTCAGCCTCGCATTCAGGGCAACAATCTGATCCTGAATATCATCAAGTCTGGTCACTGTTCCGCCAAATCCAAAAGAAGGAGTTTGGGAACGCTGTACATTTGAAGTCTGTGAAGAAGCCGGATTTTCAACTTCGCCGATTTTCCCCTGCAAAATAATTCCCCTGATCTCGGGCAGGAAAAACTGCTGCAGATTATTAACAATATCCTTATTGATACCGGAAGCTTCATTCAGGCATTTGTTACAGAGAATATGATTGTCTGCCAGTTTGTTTTCGCCCAAAAGCGTATCCATAGCCGTTAAAGGAGTTCCGCACAATCCACAAATATTGTTCATTGGGTTTTATGTTTAATAGTTTTAAAAATCACAAAACAATTTTATGATTTTCTAAAATACAAATTTGTAATTAAATCGTACCAACTGAAAATAAAAAAGCATCAGGATTAATGATGCTTTTTTATTTCTTATTTATTCTATCCCAAAAACTCTTCCAGAGAAACCGTTTTCTGCTCCCCTGCTTCAAGATCTTTATAGGTTACCGTTCCGTTTTTAATTTCTTCTTCGCCTAAGAATACCAGATTTTTAATCCCTTTTTTCTCAGCATATGTAAACTGTTTGCCAATCTTTGCCGCTTCAGGATACATTTCTGCGGAAACTCCTTTTTCTCGCAGTTGTCGGATTAATTTTAAAGCTGCTACCGTTTCATTTCCACCGAAATTAGCAAAAAGATACTCTGTTTTAGAGGTCGCTCCTTCAGGGAAAAGACCAAGTTCTTCCATCACAAGATAAATTCTGTCTAATCCGAAAGAAATCCCGATTCCCGGAATATTTTTAACACCAAAAACTTCCGTAAGATTATCATATCTTCCGCCGCCGCCGATGGAACCCATCTGAACTTCATCTGCTTTTACTTCGAAAATCGCTCCGGTGTAATAATCCAGCCCCCTTGCCAACGTAATGTCAAACACAAGATTCTGAATGTCCACACCGAGATTTAAAGATTGTGTAATCACAAACTCAAGTTCTTCTACTCCTTTCAGCCCAACTTCATTTCCTGCAAATTTTTCTTTTAGCTGAAGAAGATTTTCCAGCGCATCATCCGACTGGTTGAAAAGGAAATCCAGTTTATCAATGGATTCCTGTGCAATTCCTCTTTCCAGCAATTCTTTTACAACACCTTCTTTCCCGATTTTGTCTAATTTATCCAAAGCTACCGTGAAATCTATTAACTTGTCGGTAATTCCTGCAAACTCAGCCAATCCGGAAAGAATTTTCCGGTTATTGATGTGGATGGTTACAGAAACTCCAAGCTCCGCGAAAGATTTCAGATACAACTGAACCAGATCTACTTCCTGCAAAAGACTTTCGCTTCCTACCACATCCGCATCGCACTGGTAAAATTCTCTGAATCTTCCTTTAGCGGGTCTATCTGCTCTCCAAACAGGTTGAATCTGATATCTTTTAAAAGGAAAAGTAAGTTGACCATGATTCATGGCAACATATCTTGCAAAAGGCACGGTAAGATCATATCGTAATGCTTTTTCAGAAATCTTTTTCGTTAAAGCCTGATGATTCTCAATGGTTAATTCTTCTTGAGGAATTTTGTCTAAATAATTTCCTGAATTTAAAATTTTAAAAATCAGACGATCTCCTTCTTCTCCGTACTTTCCCGTTAATGTTGAAAGATTTTCAAAACTTGGAGTTTCTAAAGGCTGAAATCCAAAAAGTTCGAAATTTTTCTGTAAAGTATTGATAATATATCTTCTTCTCGAGACCTCTAATGCTGAAAAATCTCTTGTCCCTCTTGCTAAACTTGGTTTCATTTTATGATAAATAAATGATATTAATATGTATAAGCTGCAAAAATAAGGAATTGAAAGGACTTTTACTACAGATAAACCTGTTTAAGCTTTATCGGCAGATAATACTAAACCTCACAGGTTTTAAAAACCTGTGAGGTTTGAAAAGACTTAAAAATACATGAAGCTCATATGCTTTCCAATATTTCTAAAATCTCTTCGCCGTAATTTTCTATTTTATGCTTTCCAAAACCTTTGATATCACGTAACTCTTCTTTTTTAGCCGGTTTATATTTCGCTACAGACATCAGTTCTTTGTTTGAAGCAATAAAATAACTTGGCAGATTTTGTTCTTTTGCTTTCTCGGAGCGCCAGTATTTCAAAGCTTCCAGTATTTTTAATTCATCATTATTTAAGGCTTCATCTTCTGCGGAGTATTTTACTGTTTTAGAATCTTTTACAACGCTTTGCTGAACGATTTTCAATTCTTCAAAATACAGAACAACCGACCAGTATTTTTCGTCCTGAACGAAAGCAGTTTCAACTTTTATAATATCGTGCGATTCCAGAAACGCTTCAAGTGTTTTTTGATCTTTTTCAAGGTGTCTGTCGTCCAGTCCGATTTTAAAAACTTTAATTTTCATGGCTTGTAATTTTTAGTTTATTTTCCTCCCAACAAAAGAATTTCATCTACACGAATTTCCGTAATGTATCTTTTTACACTGTCTTTATCATCATACGATCGGTAAGTAAGTTTTCCTTCCACAGCTATTTCTTTTCCCTTCGGAACGTATTTTTGAAATATTTCAGCGGTTTTTCCGAAAGCGACCAGATTGTGCCATTGTGTTTCTTCTACTTTTTCACCTTTTGCATTGGTGTAATGATCTGATGTTGCAAGAGAAACGGCAGCTTTTACATTTCCGTTATCGAAGCTGATGATTTCTACTTCTTTTCCTGTAAATCCGATTAGGGTAACTTTGTTTCTTAGTGACATAACTTTATTTTTAAATTTAACGTTCAGATAAGAGACGTTCATGTTTTTCTCAAATCTCTGTGGCAAAGGTTGCTGAATTTAAGAACCGGAGTCGGTAGAAAACTATTTAAATTCGTTTGTAGTCGTTTGCAAACGGATAATTTCGTATCTTTGAAATCCTATGAAGAAGACAATAAAAAGAACGTTCCGCGTTTCTAAATATGTGATTTACAGAGAAACTCTGGTAGACTATAAAGAGCATTTCTGGTCGTTTCTGGGAGCGTTTTTCGGAATCGGAATGATTGCTTTCATCCAGTCACACACTTTGTCTGCTACAGAAAATATCTTTTTAATCGGTTCTTTCGGAGCTTCAAGCGTTTTAATTTACGGAGCCATTCAAAGTCCTCTTGCGCAACCGAGAAATTTAATCGGAGGACACGTTCTGTCAGCTTTAGTTGGAGTTACAGTCTATAAAATCGTTCCTGATATCATCTGGCTTTCTGCACCTTTAGCTGTTGCATTTTCCATCGTTTTGATGCAATACACAAAAACGCTGCATCCTCCAGGCGGAGCCACTGCGCTTATTGCGGTAAGTTCTACAGGGAAAATTCCGGGACTGGGATATTGGTATGTTCTTTCACCTGTTCTTTCAGGATGTATTATTTTATTGATTATTGCTTTAATTTTCAATAATATTACCTCAAACAGAAGTTATCCGAATCATAACCGGTTTACATATTTACTGAAGAAAAAACACAAACATCCACACAAAATGAAAAAGCTATGAATTGTCTCGAATGCGGCGAAAAAATTATCGGCAGATCCGACAAAAAATTCTGTAATGATGCCTGCCGAAATGCCTACAACAATAAACAGAACAAGGATTCCAGCAATCTGATGCGGAACATCAATAACAGGCTTCGCAAAAATTACAGAATTCTGACGGAAGTGAATACCGAAGGAAAAACAAAAATTGCCAAATCCAAGCTCGATGGCTTAGGTTTTGATTTCGATTATTTCACAAATCTGAAAGTTTATAAAAACGGCTCCGAATATAAATTTATTTACGATTACGGCTATAAACTTTTAGAAGATGATTTTGTTCTGATCGTAAAAAATCAGGCTTAGAAACAACAAAGATTTTTAAACATGAAAGAAATTGTTCTTATCACGGGCGCAAACGGACTGGTTGCCAAAGAATTGTCTAAAAAACTTGAGAAAGATTATACGGTACGTTTTCTTACGCGAAAAAAACAGAACAGCAACGATTTTGAATGGGATATTAAAAAAGGAACGATCGACGAAAAAGCTTTTGAGAATGTTTCGCATATCATTCATCTTGCGGGAGCCAATATTTCGGAAAAGCGATGGACCGATGAAAGAAAAAAAGAACTGATTTCAAGCCGTGTCGATTCTGCAGCTTTGCTTTTAAAAACTCTGCAAAAAAATAATATCAGATTAAAATCTTTTATTTCCGCTTCCGGAATTAATTATTACGGAACAAAAACAACGGAGAAAATTTTTACTGAAAATGATAATCCGGGAAATGATTTTTTAAGTGAAGTGGTGATTCTATGGGAGAAAGCTGCCGATAATTTTAAGGAGCAAAATATTGCAGAAAGAGTGGTTAAAGTTCGTACCGCAGTAGTTCTTTCAGAAAAAGACGGCGCTTTAAAAAAGATGCTTCCGCCTGTAAAAATGGGCATCGGTTCGCCCATCGGAACAGGAAAACAATATATGCCTTGGATTCATATCAATGATATTTGTTCGATTTACGAATTTGCTTTAAAAAAATCTGAACTGGATGGTGCATTCAATGCGAATTCTCCACAGCATACCACGAATGAAAATCTGACAAAAAATATGGCGGAAGTGCTTCATAAACCTTTATTTATGCCTAATGTTCCCGCTTTTGTTCTGAAACTGATGTTTGGAGAACTGTCGGAAGCTTTACTGGAAGGTTCGAGAGCTTCATCCGAAAAAATTCAGAAAGCAGGTTTTCAGTTTGAATTTCCTGAATTAAAGCGCGCTCTGGAAGATTTATTGAAATAAAAAATGTAACGAAGATTGTAAAATCTATGCAAAATATGAACGTACATATTGAAAAGACGGAAATTTTATCTGATAACTGGTACACTTTGAAAAAAGTAACTTTCAGTATTCAAAAAAAAGACGGAACCATCGAACAGCAAAGCCGTGAAGCCTATGACAGAGGAAATGGTGCCGTTATTTTACTTTATAATAAAAAGTCTGAAACAATTATTTTGACAAGACAGTTCAGACTGCCAACTTTTATCAATGGAAATCCAACAGGAATGCTGATCGAAGCGTGTGCCGGATTATTGGACGATGACAATCCCGAAGACTGCATCAGAAGAGAAACTGAGGAAGAAACAGGCTATAAGATCTCAAAAGCTGAAAAAATATTTGAAGCCTATATGTCTCCCGGTTCGGTAACAGAAATTCTTCATTTTTTTATTGCAGAATATTCTACGGAAATGAAAATTACAGAAGGCGGCGGATTGGATGAAGAAGGCGAAAACATTGAAGTCCTTGAACTTTCAATTGATAAAGCATTGGAAATGATCGATTCGGGAGAAATTAAAGATGCAAAAACAATCATGCTGCTGCAATATTTAAGAATTAAAAATATTCTATAAAATTCAAATTTAAATTAATTTTATTCAAGCCATTATGAAACTAATATATACAATAAGTCTTTCTTTATTTTTATCTGCTTCTGTTTTTGGACAGAAAACTGAAAAAGCAGGCCCTAAAGATAAAGCTGTCATTGAACATTTTAAGAATGATTATAAAAAGAAAAATTATAAGAAGTTCGATGGAAAAATGACACTTAATGACAATCAGATATTGTTTGATAACAAAATTATATTCTATGATAAAGCGGATAAAATTACTGAAACGATGCTTAAAGAAGGATTAATTTATCCTCAGCTTTTAACGGAATTTCAGGTTGATAAATTCGAAAACGAAGACAGCGACAGAACGCAGAAACGATTTGCAAAAATTCAAAAAAACTGGAAAGATTCTTTTGAAGTCAATAATATTAAACTGAGTGGTGGTTCTGAACTGAGTTTTTTAAGTACCGATGAAAAGGTAAAGCGTTTTAAAGTGGTCTGCAAAGACCCGAAGTTTCCGAATCTTATGATTTATTATTTTGAATTAACGAATAAAAATGCTACAAAAGATACTTCTGTTCAGGATTTTATTAAGAATTCCAAACTGACGCATATTTTCCAGAGAACGGAGTAAGAAGGATGACTAATAACCATAACATCAATGTAAAAGCTTTATTCAGAAAATATTTTTGGGTAATTATTTTTATTATCATTCTTTTGTTGCAGGATTTTTTTCTTAAACCTTTTGTAAAAAATCTGTATTTAAGTGATGATATAAAAAATTTCAAAGAGTTTTCATGGAAGTACACGGTTTCTGCAATTATTATTCTTGCCGGAATTATTATTTTCATCTCAAAAAAGAATGTTAAACCTTCATCAATTCCCTTAATTTTATTGGCACTAATTGTATTCGGCAGCGGATTTTATTTTGCATTTCATTCCTTGGTAGATAATTCTTTACTTTTAATTAATTCAGAAACGAAGAAAACCGAAATTATTAAAGTTTACGAAGTTGTATATCATAAAGGAAAGAAAGTTTTTTGGCTGAATAATGAAAATTCTATTCATGATAAAGAGGATCTTCAAAAAATTAACCACTATAAAGTTTCAAAAGGTTTAAAATCTATTTTTGATCTTCAGAATAATGACACGGTAGAAGTAACGTTTAATAAAGGATGGTTTGATATAGATTATCTTGAAAAATAATTGCGCTCTGAAAATGTACAATGCAACCAGAAGGAACAAAAATATAGGAACCGAAAATCAAGGTTTCAGTCAAAATAATAAATTGAAAATTTCAACACCTAACGGAACATTAAAGTCTTTTTACGAAAGAATTGGTAAGCATGAAAAAGAATCTAAAATAATAAATGGACACGAATTTTTATTTATCATTGAAGAGCTTCGCGAAAACTGTTATCACTCCTGTTCTGTTTCTGATCTTGAAAAGATAATCGAAAATATTCCTAAAGAAGATTACGGAGATTTAAAGTTTATTGTTTTACGCCAACCGAAAAGAAAGGAGGAAATAATCTCTCCGGTTTGGGGAAGACTTGTTTACAGCTTTGAGTACGAAAACGAATATTTTCCGGCGATAATTTTAGACTCAATAGATTTAAACAAAAAGTTAATATGGTCTAAAAAACAAAGCATCGAAGATCAGAAAGAATTTGAAAGATTAAAAGGAGACGGACATATTTTTACACAAAATAAGAGAAGTTTTATTTCTCAGTTAAATTTAGAGCCTTCAAGAAATACCCAATTGTACAGAACTCTACTGCATGAATTCGGGCATTATGTTCATTACTTAGAAGTTGTGGAAAGACCTTTTGAAAGTGATAAAGATTATGAGGCAAAAGAAATTCGCGATGATTACTACTCAGCTTTATCTAAAGTTGAAAAAGAAACTTTCGCGCACCAGTATGCTGATCGACTGAAGAAAAAATTAACTGAAGAAAAAATAATTCCTTTTAATAGTCTTTAATAATTGAAAATCAAACATGAAAATAAAAAATATAGATCACCTCGTTTTAACGGTTGCAGACATTGAAAAAACGGTAGATTTTTACACCTCTATTCTTGGTTTTGAAGTGGTGACGTTTGGAGAAAACAGAAAAGCTCTGACTTTTGGAAATCAGAAAATCAATCTTCATCAAAAAGGAAAAGAATTTGAACCAAAAGCAGAACATCCGACTTGCGGTTCTGCGGATCTTTGTTTTATTTCAGAAACCGATATTCACGAAGTTTTACAGGAACTAAAGGAAAAGAATATTAAGATCATCGAAGGAATTGTTGAAAGAACCGGAGCTTTGGGAAAAATACAATCGGTTTATTTCAGAGATCCGGATCTGAATTTAATTGAGGTTAGTAATTATCTGTGAAATAATATTTAAAATTATGCACAAAGATTATCTTAATATTAATTTTCAGGATAAAATAAATTAATACTGAATAAGTTATGATTTTTACATTTTAAAACCTTAATTTTGCACCCCGAAATAAGGATCATCCATTATGAAAAAATTAGGCGAATACAGAAAGCTTCTGGAAGTTGATAAAAATGTAACACTGAAGGAACTAAAAACCATTTACAGGAATACGATGAAAGATACGCATCCTGATAAATTCATCAATGATGAAGCAGGAAAGCTGGAAGCGGAAGAAAAAAGCAAATCTGTGATTGAAGCCTATCATTTTCTGGTAAGCATAAATCCGGAAACGCAGGAAAAATACAAAGAAGAATACACCGAAACCATTACAAAATCTAATATTCAGGATTTTTATCTGGAAAAATCGGTTCTCAAAGTACAGCACCTGAACGGAAATATGTACGAATATCTTGGAGTTCCGAAAAATACCTACATCAAAATGGTGAATTCCGATTCTCCGAGCCGTTTTGCAAGAAGACATATTTACGGAAGTTTCGTCTACAGAAAAGCCGGTGAGGCAATGGCGGAATAATCACCTATTTACAATAAATAAGAGCTTTCAATTAATTTGGAAGCTTTTTTATTTGATTAATTTTTTTGATTGTCCGTAATTTGTCAGAATAAAAACCTCTGCGATCTCAGTTAAGTTTTAACGCCTCTGCGAACCTTAAAAACAGTTTGTATATAAAAAGTCTTTGCGTGCTTAGCGTTAAAATCAAGCATTATGATTGACAACAGATAATCAATTAAATTTTAATTTTAACGCAAAAGAGTCGCTAGCTTTTTTTAAATTATTGAACATACTTTTCGATCACAAAGGCATTTTACTCAGCAAATGAGCAATCATGTTTCTTTTCTTTTTTAAGATTGCTTCGTTGCTTCAGAACTACGTTTGCAGATCTTCAGTCTGTTTGCAATGACATAAAAAAACCGCATCATTGCTGATACGGTTTTCGGTTAATTAAGGTGTTATATTAGTCTAAATGTTTTGGCGTAAAACCGTCTTCACTTAGTTCTCTGTGTTCATAATCGGCTTTTATTTCAGCTTCATAATCTACTTTTTTATGTTTACCCATTCTTCTCAGAATTGAATCAAATAAAGAGTAAACGACCGGTACAATAATTAAGGTAAGGAATAGAGATGATGTTAAACCACCAATAACTACCCAAGCCAAACCTTTGTTCATCTCCGCTCCTGCTCCTGTCGCCAATGCGATCGGCAACATCCCGAAGATCATCGCAATCGTTGTCATAAGGATTGGACGAAGACGGGCGTGATTTGCCTGTACCAAAGCGTCGTGTGTATTGGATCCTGCTGCTTTTCTGGCATTGGTAAAGTCGACAATCAAAATCGCGTTCTTCGCAACCAGACCAATCAACATAATCATCCCTAACATCGTAAAGATATTCAGTGAATTTGCTGTTAAGGCAAGAATTACCATTACCCCAATCATCGCCAGAGGAATTGAGAACAATACCACGAAAGGATACACAAAACTGTCATACAATGAAACCATTACAAGGTAAACCAATACAATAGCTGCCAATAAAGCGATTCCCAACGTACCGAAACCTTCCTGCTGGTTTTCCATATCTCCACTCCAGATGTAATCTACACCTATAGGTTTGTTTTTGCTGTCCTTGAACTGTTTTGCCCATTCGTTGGCAACGTCTCCTACAGGTCTCCCTACTGCTTTAGCTCTTACTTTTACAGAAGGAGATTTATCTCTACGCTCAAGCAAACTCGGTCCGGATCCCATTTTAACCTCAGCAAACTGGCTAAGACGAACCTGCTGTCCCTGAGGATTTGTAAACATTAAGTTTTTAACATCATCAATAGACTGTCTGTTCGCATCTCCGAAACGGATATTGATGTCATATTCATATTCTCCTGCTCTGAATTTCCCGTCTGTATTTCCGTTGAATGCCGTCTGCATTGTTTGTCCTACACTTGAAAGATTTAAGCCTAAAGAAGCCATTTTATCTCTGTCGATATTTACCTGAACTTCAGGGTTTCCTGAATCGGTAGATAATTCTGCATCTACTGCTCCCGGAACTTTTTTCAGCAATTCTAAAATTCTTGTTGCTTCTTTTACAGCGGTTGCGTTGTCCGGAGCGGTTACCACCATTTCGATCGGTGCATTTTCAGCACCCATGATTCCGATTGGAGCAGTTTTGAATTCTACTCCTGTAAATTTCTCTTCTAAAGCTCTTTTTATTTTTGCAGCTTTGATATTGGTGCTTTCAGAACGTTCAGATTTATCCGTTAAATTCACCTGAACTTCCGACTGATAAGTTGTCGCCTGAGCTCCGCCAAAACCTGTTGACTGCTGTCCTACTGTTGTAATTAAATCAACAACATCCTTATCATTTCTTAAAAACTTCTCAACATCCAACGTAAGCTGATTGGTCTTTTCAATGGTTGCATCTTTTGGTAATTCCATCTGAACAAGGAACTGTCCTCTGTCGATCGGCGGGAAGAATTCTCCCCCAATGAATCCGAAAGCTACCAGCATGAAAGAAGAAATTAGAACGATAAATGTAATCACTACCGTAGAAATTCTTCTTAATGTGGTTTTTAAACACCATTCAAGAATTCCTGTGATCCAGTGCGTAAATTTCTCAATTAAACCTTCAAACCAAAGGATGAATTTTTCGAACCAGTTTTTCCCTGTTAAATGCTCAAGCTTACCAAATCTTGAAGACAGCCACGGAATGATGGTAAATGAAGCCAGCAATGATAACATTGTTGCGATAACCACCGTGACGCAGAACTGAGCCAGAATGTTCGCTACCAGACCTGAACTCATCGCAATCGGTAAGAATACCACCACAATTACCAAAGTAATCGCTGCAACGGTAAACCCGATCTCCGAAGCTCCGTCATACGCTGCTCTGATTTTGCTTTTCCCCATCTCCATGTGACGGTAAATGTTTTCCAGTACAACGATCGCGTCATCCACAAGAATACCTACCACTAAGGAAAGTCCCAGTAAACTCATTAAGTTCAGCGTATATCCCATCAGATTCATTCCGATGAATGTTGCCACCAATGAAGCCGGAATGGAAACCATTACGATGAAGGCATTTCTGATGCTGTGAAGGAATAATAACATTACAATTGCTACCAGAATAATCGCTAAGAATAAGTCGAAAATTACGTGATTCGCAGATTCAAGGGTAAAGTCGGTTGTATCGTTTACCACTTTTACTTTTACACCCTGTGCTTTATAAGCTTCCT
Organism: Chryseobacterium sp. ZHDP1; assembly: GCF_018603435.1. GTDB lineage: Bacteria > Bacteroidota > Bacteroidia > Flavobacteriales > Weeksellaceae > Chryseobacterium > Chryseobacterium indicum. The sequence goes on from NZ_CP075682.1 coordinate 883,852, forward strand.
GAACGGTTTCAATGGTTTTCTGAACGCTTTCAGATACTGCAACCGCATTGGCATCAGATTGTTTTTTAACCTGCATTAAGATGGTAGGAAACTGGTTGAATCTCGCTACTTTCTCCACATCTTTCTGAGAGTCGAAAACCGTAGCAATATCAGATAAACGAACCTGTGCTCCGTTTTTATTGGAAACCACAAGATTGTTCATTTCTGCTACAGATTTATACTTTCCGGATAATCTGATGGTAGATTTTGACGTTCTCGTCTTTAAACTACCGGTAGGGAAATCCAAGTTTGAAGAAAGGATTGCCTGTTGAACATCTCCGATGGAAAGTCCGTAACCCTGCAGTTTTTTCTCGTCAAGATTTACCTGAATTTCTCTTTCCTGTCCACCCACAAGGTCAACCTGAGCAACACCGTTTACACGGGAGAAAATAGGCTCAATTTTTTTATCTAAAAGGTCATAAAGATCTTTGCTGTTTAATTTGTCTGATGAAATACTCATCGTGATGATCGGTAAATCGTCCAGAGAGAATTTATTAAGAGACGGCGCTTTTACATCATCCGGAAGGTCTGCCAGAATGGCGTTTACCTTTCTCTGTGCATCATTCAATGCATAATCTACATCAGCTCCGTCATTCAGTTGAACCATAATTACGGATAAACTTTCATAGGAAGAAGATTCTACTTTCTTCACATTTTCCAAAGAACCAACGGCATCTTCAATTTTTCGGGTAACGGATGTTTCCACCTCTGCAGGCGAAGCTCCCGGATATACCGTAGAAATGGTTACCATATTGGTTTCAAACTTCGGAATCAACTCGTATCCCATGAGCGTATAACTCAGGATACCTCCCAACGTAAGAATCGTAAACAATACGATTACCAACGAAGGTCTTTTAATCGATATTTCTGCTAACTTCATAAACCTTCTACTTTACGATATTTACTTTAGATCCGTTATCCAGATTGATCTGTCCGCTTGTCACCACCTGTTCTCCGCCATTCAGTCCGCTTAAAACCTGAACTTTATCGCCATATACTTTTCCAACGGTTACTTTGATGAGTTTAGCCACTCCGTTCTGTACAACAAATAATTGTCCTGAACTTACCCCGTTTACAAAGGCTTCTGCAGGAACGGTTAACATATTCTGCGTTTCTGCACCGTTGTTTGTTTTAAATGTTGCTGTTGCGTACATCCCGGCTTTAAGGTTTCCTCTGTTCTGAACTTCAATTTCAACAGGGAAATTTAAAGAAGCATCACTTTTAGGAGCGATAAATGTAATTCTTCCCACAAATGAATCTTCCGGTAAAACGTTTACTTTAATCGGAACTTCCTGCCCTAACTGAATTTTCCCGATCTGGCTTTCATCAACCAAAACTGAAAGTTTTAAGCTGTTGATGTTTACTATTTCGAATAGTCCTGTTCCCGGAGCAACCACCATTCCCGGCTCTACCATTTTTTTATTGATGGTTCCGCTGATTCCTGCACGAATGCTTGTATCGTTTACTTTTACACCCTGGGCTCTTAGGGCAGCCTGAGCGTTTTTAAGCTGTAATCTGGAATTATCAAGCTGTTGTTTGGTAACACCACCTGTTTTAAAGGCATTTTCATAACGCTGGTTGTCTGCAATCGCATTCTGCAAATTGTTCTGAGCCTGTGTAACATCTACTTCAATGGCATCTCTTTTAATGGTTGCCAATACCTGTCCTGCTCCCACTCTTGAGCCTTCTTTTACCAAAACGCTTACTACACGTCCTGAAATTTCAGAAGACTGGTTCATTTCCTGCTTCGGGATAAATGTTCCGTTTGCACTGTAATCTGTATCAATGTTTTCTCTCGAAACCGTTACAACGTTTACGTTAACTTTGTCTACCTGCTTTGCAACCTCTTTTACTTCCTGTGTCTGCTTTTCTTTATTTCCGGCAATCTTGTAAGCTGCCAAACCAACCAGGACAGCTGCTACGATGATATATATTAAAGTTTTTTTCATAGTTTATTACGGGTTTTGTAGTGTGTTTAATTCTCCTTTTGCTTTAATTAATTTAATTTCAGCCTGTTTGTAATCCAGTAAAGCATTGGCGTAATTCTGTTTTGCCTGCGTTAATGCATTTTCAGCATCCAGAACTTCTGTAAGTGTTGCTAAACCGTACTGGTAATTGGATTGTGTATTTTTCTGAACTCTTTCTGCCAATCCTACGTTGTCTTTCATACTTTCAATATTAATTAAAGCATTTTCTATGTTGGTAATGGCATTTTTATAATCTAAATTAAGGCTTAACTGTGTATTCTGAATATCCAGATCAAGATCCTGAATATCAACTTCTGCCTGATTGATCTTTGCTTTTGTAGCTCCTCCGGTAAAAATCGGAATATTAACATTTAATCCGATTGCAGAGTAATCGCTCCAGAGAACACCATTTTTAAGCCCGTTGGTTAATGGAAATTTTGCTCCGTTTGCACCCCAGCCGTAATTCGCAACAAGGCTTACTGTAGGGTAAAGATACGCTTCAGTCGCTTTTTTATTGAATACCAGAAGCTCTCTGTTTTTATTTAAAACTTTGATTTCGGTACGGTTATCAAGATTTAAATTTCCTGCAACCAGTTCCGGTTTTGGTTCAATGGTTTTTTCTTCAAGCTCGATATCAGATTCAATTGGAACCCCCATGTAGAACTTCAGTGCGTTTTTAGCCAACTGAACAGAATTAATTAATGTCTGTTTGTTTGATCCGATGTTGGTAAGCTGAACATTGGTTCTGTCGAGATCAATGGATTTTGCCAGTCCGTTATCCACCAGACTTTTAATTACATTTCTTACTTTTTCGGTATTCGCATAGCTTGCTTCTACGGTTTTAAGATTTTCTTCCTGAACAAAAACCTGATAGTAAGCAGATGCTACGTTTTCGATGATCTGCTCATTGGTAAGCTGTGCATTAAGAACATAAAATTCTCTTGTAGATTTTGCCGCCTTCAGTCCTGTGAACACTCTCTGATCGAAAATTGCCTGTTGAAGCTGTACGGAAGCCGTAGAGTTCCAGGGCTGTCCAAACTGGGCTCTGATTTTTTCGCCTCCAAATGCAAGAAGGGATTCCTGAATGATGGGATTGTAGGTAAGACCTGCTGTCGCTGAAATCTGAGGTAAAGCTCCTGCTTTTGCCTCATCAATCTTATATTCGGCTTTTTTGATCTGTAAAGCTGCCTTTTTGGCTTCCGCTTTATTCTGAAGTGCCTGTTTGATCGCTTCCTGTAAGGAAACCTGCTGTTGTGCAGACACCGATGAAAAACCGAACATCATAAATGCAGCCGCTATTCCTACTTTTAGCTTGTTTGCAGTTATACGTTTTTTCATAATATTATACTTCGTTTATTTTTTTAATGTAATTATTATGTTAAATGCTTTATATCTAAATGACGAATCATTTCTTAAAATACTTTAACATTTTTTTAGTTTTTAAATAACATATTCAAAATGATCTCTTTTCTTTCGGAAATAATCTTATCGAATTCCTCTTCGCTGATCATAAGATTTTCCATTAATAAAGGTCTTACCGCACTTGGGAAAACCAGCAGAGAAATCATATTCAGAAGAAACTGAATGGGTTTCATCCTCTCTATATTTCCCCGTTCCATTTCTGTTTCTATATCTGTAAAAAGCCTTTTCAGTTCATCTTCTTCGATGTCTTTTTTATGGCAGTTTCCTTTATTGATCTGTGAAACGATATAGGTTTCGAGATAAGGATACTGAAGACTTGTAGACAGACTTCCTTCGATAAACTGGCTGATCTTTTCTTTCAGAGGAAGATCAGAATTCATGATAATTTCAGATTTTTCTTTTTCCACTTTCTGGGCTTCATCAAAAATAATCTGGATGAGGTTGTCCCGTGAGCGGAAATAGTAATTGATAAGCGTTCTGTTGACACCGGCTTCATCAGCAATTTCCTGAGTAGTAGCGTCAAACTTACCTTTCACAAAGAATAAATTCTTTGCTGTGTCTTTAATTAATTCCTGTGTTTGGTCTTTTTTTGCTTGATTTGACATTTTTGTTAAACAAATTTGTGCAAATTTAAATCAAATTTTATTTTTGACAAAATTGTTAAACAAAATTATTAAACAAATTAGTGTGACATGCATCATATTTTTGACTTTAATCTCAGATTACGACTTATTAACCTTTGAAAAATAACCTGATTTTATATCTTTGCCGAAAAATTAGTAACCGATGCGAAAAATATTGTTTCTATGCACAGTTTTCTGCTGTGGATTTTTGTTTTCTCAAAGCAAAATTTCAAAAAACAATGATTATTATTTTTACGAAAACAAGGGACAGATCGTAGATCAGGACGGTAAAGAAAATGCAGGCGTAAAATACCTTTTTCATTCTGCAGGACTGAATGTACAACTTCGATCTAATGGATTTTCTTATGATGTTTATGAAACAAAAAAAACAGTAAACCCGAATTCATCAAAATTCCGAAAAGACCATTCTGTTGATGCAAAAACATATTGTTATGATGAATTTAATTATGAAAATATATTTCACCGAATTGATATTGAATTAATTAATTCGAACAAAACGGCAAAATTGACTGCGGAAGGCAAATCTGCAGATTACGATAATTATTACAACATTCCCAACAAACCGAAAGGAGTAACCAGTGTGCATCGTTATCAGAAAATTTCTTATAAAAATATTTATCCGAACATTGATCTGGTATTTTTTAAACCTAATGATACTTTAAAACCCATTGAGTATAATTTTATTATCAATCCCGGAGGAAAAATTTCAGATATTAAAATGAAATTCAGTGGTGCTCCTGTTGCTGTAAAAGAGAATAAACTTTTAATGAAATTACGTTTCGGAGAAATGTATGAAAATATTCCTAACAGCTGGATTGCAGGAAATAAAAAAGAGAATATTCATGTTTCTTTTAATGATCTTGGCGATGAGATTTTCGGATTTAATGCTCCTGTAAATGTTTCTGATAAAACTATTGTTATTGATCCGGTTCCTACAAGGGTTTGGGGAAGTTATGCAGGAGGTTATGGAGAAGATTACGGAAAAGTTAAAACCGACGATCAAAACAGGCCTTATCTTTATGGAGCAACTACCAGTACTTCTAATATTGCTACAAGTGGTGCATATCAAACCTGGCTAAACGGACAAGCTGATGCATTTGTAATGAAACTTACAAGTGACGGGCAAAGATCCTGGAGTACTTATTACGGAACTTCCAAAACAGATTATTTCAATGATGTTACGTTTGATGAAAATTATAATGTTTATCTCGGCGGTACAGCAGAAAAAACACTTACTAAAGATGCACTATTAGTAAAATTAAATGCTAATGGAAATTTATTGTATATTAAGGATTTCAGCGGAACTCAAGTTGATGAATGCTATACTGTTTCCTATAACCAAAGCCATATTTATCTTGGAGGAGAAACGATGAGTACAGACTTTCCGGTTATTAATGCTGCATATCCTGTAAAACCGAGCGGAGCAGGGTATTATGATGGGTTCCTAATTGATCTGGACAGTGCAACGGGTAATGCACAATGGTCTACTTATTTTGGAGGTTCATCATTATCAACATCTATTTTCACTATATTTTCTTCTACAAATAATCTGGAAGTGATTGGAGCAACACAATCTTCTACAATTCCAATGATTAATCCGTTTCAGGCTACAAATGGCGGCACATCGGATGGACTCTATTTAAAATTTTCAAAATCAGGAATTTTGTTAAGATCAAGCTATTTTGGAGAAAACGGGCAGGAAAGTGTACGTGAAGCAAGAATCATTAATAATAAACTTTTACTTGCTGGCGAATATATGGAGCTTGTTCCTGGTAGTGTTCTAAAACCGGGAGTCTGGAAAGTAGATTTAGCATCCAACGCTATCGATAAAGTTTATTTTCCATTTATTTATCAGATGCAATTAACAGCCTATATAGATATTACAGGAAATATATTTTTTGGAGGGCTGGCTTACACAAACCAAACGGGCATTGCAACTCCCGGTGCTTATATGGAAACAACTGGGCCCTATATTAAAACTTTTTTAGTAAAATATAATTCTAGTAATGTTAAAGAATGGGGAACTTTTTATGGAGGTAACGGGGGAACTCAATTAGGAACACCAACTAAAGACAGTAACGGATTTATTTACTTTACAGGAATGTCCAGTAATAATACAACTGGTATTGCAACTCCGGGAACATTTCAGCAACAAGGCGGTCATCCGTCGAATGATATATTTATTGCAAAATTTCAGGATTGTACTTCTTCTGCTGTAATTTCATCAAACTCTCCCGTTTGTATTAACTCTAATCTTCAGCTAAGCGCAACCGGAGGCACAAATTACAACTGGACAGGTCCAAACGGATTTACTTCTACTCTTCAGAATCCTGTAATTCCCAACGCAACAGCAGCTAACGCAGGAGTATACACCTGTCAGGTTACCGGTTCAGGAGCCTGCGACGGAAGTTTTACAGTAAACGTAGTTGTAGGAGACAATGTTGCACCAGTTCCCAATACTGCCAGTCTTCCCAACATTACCGGAGACTGCCATACGACGATTTCCAATTTTCCAAAAGCAACAGATAATTGTGCCGGAATCATTACGGCAACCACTACCGATCCTCTTTCCTATTCTGTTCCGGGAACTTATGTGATCCACTGGACTTATAATGACGGAAACGGAAATGTTTCGGCACAAAACCAAAATGTAACGGTAACAGCAACGGCATTACCTGTAACAACCAATCTTCAGCAAATCTTCTGTAAAAGCACCAATCCAACGGTTGCCAATATTCAGATTACAGGACAGAATATCAAATGGTACAATGCTGCCGGAAATCTTTTGCCTTCAACAACGGCTCTGGTAAACGGACAGACCTATTATGCCTCCCAAACGATTAACGGATGCGAAAGTGATAAAATCGCTATTCAGGTTACTGTAAATGAAACTCCGAAACCTACAGGAAACGCTGTTCAGGATTTTTGTGCTTCGGCAAATCCTACTTTGGCAAGTTTAGCTGTAACCGGAACTTCCCTTAAGTTTTATGATGCCGCAGGAAATATCTTATCCCTTACAACTCCTCTGGTAAATGGAACGGTTTACTACATAACACAGACGCTGAACAACTGTGAATCTGAAAAACTGGCAATTACGGTAACACTTTCAACGAATAATGTTCCTGCCAATGATTATTCGGCGACGTTCTGTAACAGTACGACAGGGAACTCTATGATGGTGAATTTAACATCATATCAGAGTAATATTATTGCCAATCCTTCCGGATACACATTTACTTATACGGATGATTTTGGGAACGTAATTACCAATCCTTCTGCGTACTCTTTAAATTTAGGAGCGACCGTTATCCACGTAAAGGTTTCCACTCCGGACGGATGTTTTAAAATTGTACGATTAAATTTAGCTCTGACCCCTAAACCTATATTCAATCTTCCTGAAAGAATTGATTTCTGTAAAGGAAAAACAGTTACTCTGGATGCAGGAAGCGGATTTTCATCTTACCTATGGAGCAACGGAGCAACAACTCAGACAATTGCCGTTTCAGCTCCCGGAAATTATTCTGTAACAGTAACGAATAGTTTTGGCTGTCAGAGTACAGATAACATTCAGGTAAGCTATACGGTTTTGCCGGAAATTGTTTCCGTAAATATCAGCAATAATTCCGCAACGGTAATCCTTTCTGTGACAGGCAGCTTTGAATATTCTTTAGATAACTTCACATGGCAGGATTCTAACATTTTCACGAACTTAAATATTGGAGAATATATTGTTTATGTAAGAACAAAAGGCGGTTGCATTATTGGTCAGAAACCATTTTCGATATTCAACATTCCAAATGCATTCACTCCTAATGCAGACGGATATAACGACCAATGGAAAATTGCAGGACTGGAAAATTATCCGGGAACTGAAGTGAACGTTTACGACAGAAGAGGTCTTGCTGTTTTCAAAGAGATTATTTCTAAAAAACCTCTGCATTGGGACGGTAAACTCAACGGAAGTCCTGTCCCGACAGGAAATTACTGGTATACGATAAAAGTTTCAGACGGCAGAGTATATACAGGCTGGCTTCTGATTAAAAACAGAGACTAAAAACAGAAACGAGCGGAAAATTTTCCGCTCGTTTTTTTATTTTTAAAGGTTTATAGATTGTCTTTTACCACTTTTTGATTAGCCAAAATAATTACAATAACCGAATTTTATCGTCCAGAATATCGATGATTTTATCTTTATACAATCCTCCGATGGCTTTTTTAAAGTTCTTTTTGCTCATCTGAACTTCGTCCTTAATTTCTTCGGGAGTTGATTTGTCTGAAAGATGAAGCAAACCGTAGTTTTCTTCAAGTTTGTCTAAAATTTTCTTTTTAAACTCATCGATATTTTCAAAACCTTGTGGCTGTAGGGAAACGTCAATCTTTCCATCTTCGCGGATTTCTTTGATATAACCAAATTCTTCAGACAACGGATACAGCTTTTTGAATACATCCGAATTGTAGATGAGTCCGATATATTTTTTGTTGATGACCACATTCCAGCCCAACTCACTTTCATTCATCATAATAAGATCCACTTTATCTCCTTTTTGGAAAGGCAGATTCTGATATTGAGGATTTCTTTTGAATTTCGTGGTTCCAGTAATCAGCTCCAGATCTTCATCTACATAAATATAGACAAGATACCTTTTTCCTTCAATGATCTTAGATTTCTGCTGCTTGTAAGGAATAAACAGATCTTTGATGATTCCCCAATCCATAAAAGCTCCGCTTGGAAGACTTTGTACACAGCTCATTACGGCAAACTCTCCTACTTCTGCCAAAGGAATTTCTGTGGTTGCCTTTAATTTTCCATCATCCTGATATACAAAAACTTCAATTTCGTCATCAATTTCCTTATCATCCTGAATGAAAATTTTAGGAAGAAAAGCCTTTTCTCCGGATTCGTCTGTTAAGATCCATCCCGAATTATTTTTATCTGAAATTTTTAAAGTCTGAGTTTTTCCGAATTGCATGTATGATAAAATTAGTCTGCAAAGGTAAGGAAATATAACCCGAATCTGCAAAATGTAAAATTTTAAACAAAAAAAAGAGAAACAATCAGCTTCTCTTTCTACCTTTTAATATCAAATTATTAATATGTTGTTTAAACTAATTTTAAAATTAACCGCAAAAGAGACATAAAAGACTTTATTGGATTTATGTAAAGTATTTCAAAAGTCTGCAAAGAAAAAAATCTTTGATTTTTTTTAACTTATGTGCTCTTTTTTCAATTTAGGAATTAAACTTAAACAGCTAAAGTGTTACAATCTTCTGCATCTTTTGCGGTAAAAAAGTTTAGACAAGTTTAATATTAATTTCAAACTGTTTTTTTATGAATTTTGTACAAATTCCATCAGTTCCCGTTTACTGCTTTCAAAATCGAAGGCATCGTAAACCAGAAAATATTTATGCTTATCTACACATTTTGAAAACATAGATTTTGCCAGTGAAAGTTTATTTTTATCAAAACTCACTTCTTTTACCAAAGCACTGATCTGTTGGGAAGTAAACATGGTTGTACGCATCTGCTGTCGGATCATTGAGAGTTTACTGTCGTCGAATCTTGCATTTTTTCTCAACATATCCATAAATTCACTGAAGGAACTGTTATCCATCACATTGGCATAACTTCCGCCATCATTCCATCCTCCTGAATTTCCGTAGGGATTGTTCCAAACATCATTCCAGTCATTAAATCCGTAAGACTGGTTCTGAACAGGATATGAATCTAATAAAAACAATCCTTCATTGGTAAAGAAATCAAGAACCAATCTGGTATTGTTTCTTACATTTAAGGTGGTTCTGTATAATAAATACCCGCTTTCGTAAATCGAAACAGGAATTCTTCCTGACGGGAGATCAAAAAATCTGAATCTTCCGGAATTGTTGGAAATAAACTGATCTCCCAGTTCCACACTGAACATTCCCTGCTCTGGAATTCTCAGGAAAACTTCTGAATATCCATACTGCTGATTCCATTGGTAATTTGGATTTTTAACCCTGAATCCGTTGTTATTTTCATTCTGATTTCTGAAACCGGAATTATTGCTGTTTCTGCTCTCCGTTCTTTTTGCTTTTGGAGATTCCATTTCTGTTTTTGAAGCCTCGTTTTTTAAAAGTTCGCCTGCTTTTCCTGCTTCCTGCGCGAAAGAAAAACTTCCTACAAGAAACAAAACACTCATAAATATATTTTTCATAACACTTTTTTTAATCTCCAGCTCCACTTTCATGCCAAAAAAAAGAGAAACCAGTATCTGATTTCTCTTTTTTATTTATATGATTGTTAATCAATTACATATGAATTGGTCTTTTCGCGGTAGCATCTAAAGCTGCTTCTTTAATCGCTTCTGCATAAGTCGGGTGTGCGTGAGAACTTCTTGCGATATCTTCTGCACTTGCACGGAATTCCATAGCGATAACTCCTTCAGCAATTAAATCTGCCGCTCTTGCTCCTACGATGTGCATTCCAAGAACTTCGTCTGTTTTTTCGTCTGCAATAATTTTTACCAGACCATCTACATCACCACTTGCACGGCTTCTTCCCAAAGCTCTCATCGGGAAAGAACCTACTTTATAAGCGACTCCTTCTTCTTTCAACTGCTCTTCAGTTTTTCCAACTCCTGCAACTTCCGGCCATGTGTAAACCACTCCCGGAATTAAATTATAGTTGATGTGAGGCTTCTGTCCTGCTAAAGTTTCAGCAACAAAAACACCTTCCTCTTCTGCTTTGTGAGCCAGCATTGCTCCTTTTACCACGTCTCCGATTGCATAAATGTTGGCAACATTAGTTTGTAAATGGTCATTTACTTTCACTCTTCCTCTTTCATCAAGCTCAACACCAGCTTTTTCCAATCCAAGACCGTCTGTGTAAGGCTTTCTTCCTACAGAAACCAGACAGTAATCTCCTTCTACTGTTACTTCTTCTCCTTTTTTGTCTTTCGCTGTAATTTTTACGGTCTCTCCGTTTCTTTCCACTGCGGATACGGCTGTAGAAAGCATGAATTTCATTCCCTGCTTTTTAAGAACTTTCGTTAATTCTTTACTTAGCGCTCCGTCCATTGTCGGGATAATTTTATCCATAAACTCAACCACTGTCACCTGAGCTCCTAATCTTAAATAAACAGAACCTAATTCAAGACCGATTACTCCGCCTCCGATTACGACTAAATGTTTCGGAATTTCTTTAAGATTTAAAGCTTCTGTAGAAGTAATCACTCTTTCTTTATCTAACGTGATGAAAGGTAAAGAAGAAGGTTTAGAACCTGTTGCGATGATGGTATATTTGGATTCGATGGTTTCTGTAGAACCGTCGTTTTTTGTTACTTTGATCTGAGTAGCGGATTCGAAGCTTCCAACACCTTCAAAAACAGTGATTTTGTTTTTGTTCATCAGATAGCTGATTCCGTCTGTATTTTGTTTAATTACCTCATTTTTACGCTCGATCATTCTTGCAATGTCGGCTTGAGGCTCGTTGATAATGATTCCGTGACCTGCAAAATTGTGTTTTGCGTTCTCAAAATGCTCAGAGCTGTCTAAAAGCGCTTTTGACGGAATACATCCCACGTTAAGACAAGTTCCTCCCAAAGTTGGATATTTTTCAATAATTGCTGTTGTGAAACCTAATTGTGCAGCACGGATTGCAGCAACATAACCACCAGGACCGGAACCGATTACGGTAACATCAAATTGACTCATGTTATTTTATGAATTTGTTTATTATTAACTTTCTTATGCTTACAAATTTAACGATTTATTACCACGTGAGAAAGTGAGATTTGTCAAATTTTTGAGAGGGATGATTGAGGATGGAAGATGGAAGTTTAAAGAATTGCAAATATCTTTTAAATTTAATCTTTTTATTCACTAAACTAAGCATCCAGTAAGATCTTCCAGCTCCCGGCTTCATACTTCCAACCAATTATAAATCCACTATCAGTTTCCCCTGTCCGAATTCTCCTGTGCTTTCAAAATATGAGCCTCCGTAAACGTACCAATCAAGGCTTTCGAGATATTCTACAGCATTTTCTGGAGTAATTTGCGGACGGTCTTTTTTGGAGACAATTCCTTTGTACCATCTTCCGGATTTGGAAAAACTTTCATATTCCACAAAATATCGGATCCAGATTCTCTGGCAAAGTTTACACTGCTGAATGCTTACTTCGGCAAATCTTCCATTCGTTTTATCGATTCCCAATTCTGACGTTCTGAATTCTGTGTAAGTGGAAGTCGGTTTTTCGCAGGCGCATCCCAGTTTCTGGATTTTAATCATTACTAATTGTTTTCTGAAATTAAAAGTCCAAAATTAAAAAATATTAGCTGAATACTCAAGGCGGTTATTTCATCAGATCCAGCAAAACTTTTTCGTACTGATTTAAAATAATATTCTTGGAAAATCTGGATTTTATAGAATTTTTAATAGCTTCATTTTCATGATTTTCATGAAGAATTTTCGTAATTTTCTGTGAAAATTCTTCATAATTTTCAATATTCGCAATTTCACCATTGGTATCGTCCTGAATGATTTCAGTGATTCCTCCGGGGCAATTATTGGCTAAAGAATAGGTTCCGCAAGCTCCGGCTTCCAGTAAAACATTCGGAAAACCTTCATATCTTGATGAAAGAATAAAAAGATCTGCATATTTTAAAAACTGATAAGGATTTTCCTGTCTTCCGTGAAAGATCACGTTTTTTAAGCCTAAAAAATCTTTCATTTGATGCAAAACTTCACGATCCTGTCCGTCACCCAAAATATGAAGCAGGATATTTTCGTTTTTAAGCCTGGAGAAAACTTTCAGTAAATTATCAAAACCTTTTCTTGCCGATAAATTTCCGATCGCGACAACATTTTTATAGCCGTATTTAAAACTTTCCGGTTTATGGGAAATTTTAATTTTTTCATCAATGAAATCAAAATCTACAGGATTGTTTATTTTAACGATTTTCGAAGGCTTAATCTTAAAATTAAGCATCAGATCATGCTTCATATCATCACTTTGCGCAATGATCGTATCATAATTGTTATAGAAGTTGTAGAAAAATTTAATTTCCTTTCTGGTAACGTGCTGAGAAACAACATTGGTTTCCCTTGCAATAAATTTTGTCTTGGGAAAAACTTTGATGAATAAAGACAGATAAGCGTTTACTTCTCCAAATCCGGAAAATACAATATCCGGCTTTCTGCGGTAAATTTCCCTGAGAATAGGTTTTAAGGAATGTCTGATTCTTTCCGTATTAACATCAATGATTTCAACGTCATCTTTCAAAATATTGAGATAACCTCCCTGTTTGCGCAGAAGCAATATCTTAGGCTCAAAACGATCCCGTGAGAGATGATTTGCAATGGTAGTAACAATTCTTTCTGCGCCTCCGGTTTCCAGATCCGGCAGAATAAATATGACAGAAATCTTTTTCATCACTGTAAAATTAGTAAAAAGTTTTCTTAACCTTCAAACCAAACCTATAGAGTTTATTTAATCTTTTTTATAAATAAAAATATACTTATTGGAAAACGCAAAGACGCAAGATCTTTATTAATCTTAAACTTTTAAGGCGTAAGAAAATCAAAGATTTCCAATAAGAATTGATGCCTAATTTTATCGTAGATAAAATATCTTTGCGCCTTAAGACAAGGTCGTATTTAATGAATATTTTGCGTCTTTGCGACGATTATAGCTATTAAGTTTAAACATTCTAATTAATAATTTCAGTATGAAATTAAACTCTATTTAATTTTTTCATTTGTTCAGTTTGTCATTCCGTAGGAATCTCAACATAAAATTTTCTAGTACTACATTTAGATTCCTACGGAATGACAAACTTTACGAATACCACTTAAATGAGTACTTTTTCTTAAAATAAAAAAGAAACTCCTCGTGGGAAGAGCTTCTTTTTTATTTTTTTCCCTGAAGAAACCAGTCTATAAATACCCCAAAAAGAAGTAAAAGGAAATAGCATCCTATCAAGAAAATTATAATATACAAAAGATATTTTAATACATCTTTCATTTAGTTGGCAACATCGCTGATGAATTTTATTCTCAACATTCTCACCTCTTCATCCGAAAGCTCATCTCCGAATTCATCAAGCAGAACTTTCATGCTGTCGCTTTCAGATTCATTCATGAATTCCATGAAACCGTCAACAATATCTTCATCAAAATTATCTTCAATATAATAATCGATATTCAGTTTGGTTCCCTGATAAACAATACGTTCCATTTCCTTCAGCAATTCGTCCATCGAAAGGTTTTTTGCTCTCGCAATGTCTTCAAGATCAATCTTTTTATCGGTACTCTGAATGATGAAAACTTTGTGACTGGATTTGTTTGCCACCTGTTTCAGAACCATATCCTGAGTTCGCTCAATATTGTTATCTTCTACATATTTACTGATGAAATCTGCAAATTCTTTACCATATTTCTTGGCTTTTCCTTCTCCGACTCCGTAGATTTTAGTAATTTCTTCCACCGTAATCGGATACTGAACCGTCATATCTTCCAAACTCGGATCCATAAACACTGTGTAAGGCGGAATTCCGTGTTTTTTGGCAACTTTTTTTCTTAGTTCTTTAAGCTGGTTGAATAAATTCTGATCCAGACCGCCTCCGGACTGCATCTGAACCTGATCGCTTTCTGCTTTTGTCTGCGTTAAATCAAACTCTCTGTCTTCTGCAATTAAGAAAGAATGTTCCAGTTTTCCGTCAAGAACCAGTCTTCCCTTTTCAGCAATTTTTAAAACGCCGTAGGTTTCAATATCTTTCTGTAAAAAATTCTGAACCGTTGCCTGTCTTAAAATCGTTTTCCAGTGGTTGTCTTTTTCTTCTTTTCCAAAACCGAAATAAGAAGTCTGTTCCAGTTTGTAAGACTTAGTAACCGCAGTTTCTTTTCCTGCGATGACCGAAATCAGATCTTTAGCTTTGAATTTTTCTCCGGTATCATTAATAAGCTCCAGGACTTTTTTAAGATCATCTGTTGCATCTTTTAATTTTGGCGGATTCGATGAATTATCGCACATCTTTGCGCCGTCACCATTGATCGGATCAAAATTTTCCCCAAAATAATATAGAATATACTGTCTTCTGCTCATCGAAGTTTCGGCGTATCCAACCACTTCATTGAGAAGCTGCAATCCGATTTCTCTTTCGGAAACAGGCTTCTGAGCGAGGAATTTCTCTAGTTTTTCAATATCTTTAGGATCGTAGAACGCCAGACAATGACCTTCTCCTCCGTCACGACCTGCACGACCGGTTTCCTGATAATAACTTTCCAGAGATTTCGGGAAATCGTAATGAATTACAAAACGTACATCCGGCTTATCGATTCCCATCCCGAAAGCAATAGTTGCCACAATCACATCCACTTCCTCCATCAGAAATTTATCCTGATTCGCTACCCTTATTTTCTGATCGAGACCTGCATGATAAGGCAATGCATTTACGCCATTTACCTGAAGAAGCTGTGCAAATTCTTCAACTTTTCTTCGGCTCAGACAGTAAACAATTCCGGATTTCCCTTTATTCTGACTGATAAATTTAACAATTTCTTTGTCTACGTTTACTTTTGGCTGTACTTCATAGTAAAGATTCGGTCTGTTGAAGCTTTCTTTAAAAACCAGAGCATTTGTCATCCCAAGAGTTTTCTGGATATCATCCTGAACTTTTGGTGTAGCCGTAGCGGTAAGTGCAATCACCGGAACATCGGCAATCTTATCGATAATGGATTTCAGGTTTCGGTATTCCGGTCTGAAATCGTGTCCCCACTCTGAAATACAGTGTGCTTCATCAATCGCAAAGAAAGATATTTTTACATCTTTCAGAAAATCTAAATATTCTTCCTTAATTAATGATTCCGGAGCAACGTATAAAAGTTTGGTCTTGCCATTTTTAATATCGTCGAAAACCTGTTTGGTCTGCGTTTTGTTTAATGATGAATTTAAAACGTGTGCTACTCCATCATCAGATGAAAGCCCGTTTACGGCATCCACCTGGTTTTTCATCAACGCTATAAGCGGAGAAACCACGATTGCCGTACCTTCCGAAATAAGAGCCGGAAGCTGATAACATAAGGATTTTCCTCCTCCTGTAGGCATCAGAACAAATATATCCTTCCCATTCAACAGGTTTTCTATGATCTGCTCTTGCTGTCCTTTAAAAGTAGAAAACCCGAAATATTTTTTCAATTCGCCTGATAAATTGGCTTTTTTTGCGCTCATCTAATTTTCTATTGCTAAATTTGCATCTAACCCAA
Source organism: Chryseobacterium sp. ZHDP1 (assembly GCF_018603435.1). GTDB lineage: Bacteria > Bacteroidota > Bacteroidia > Flavobacteriales > Weeksellaceae > Chryseobacterium > Chryseobacterium indicum. The sequence goes on from NZ_CP075682.1 coordinate 900,165, forward strand.
AGATATGAATTTTTCGCTTAAAATAAAAGCGAACGAATTTATAAAAAATAAAATTTATATTAAATATTCTTTTAAAAATATAACGTTTTTTAAGAGATTTTTTGTATACGCTGTAAAAAGAAAAATGGAAAGAGCCGACATCATTTCAATCGCGAAAAGCACTTTAGAAATAGAAATTTCAGAACTTGAAAAACTTAAATCCAGAATTAATGACAATTTTGCAAAAGCTGTAGAAATCATACATTCTGCAAAAGGAAAACTTATCGTGGTGGGAATCGGGAAATCGGCACACGTCGGAAATAAGATCGTTGCTACCCTGAACTCTACAGGAACTCCTTCTCAGTTTTTACACGCTTCGGAAGCCATCCACGGAGATTTGGGCGTTATTCAGAAGCAGGATGTTGTTTTATGTATTTCAAATTCCGGAAATTCACCGGAAATTGTGAATCTGGTTCCTTATTTAAAAGATTATTCTTCCGCCTTAATAGGAATGACGGGAAATAAATCCAGTAAACTTGCGGAATTTTCAGAAATAATTTTAGATACCCATGTAGAAAAGGAAGCGTGCCCGAATAAACTTGCGCCTACCAGTTCAACCACTCTGCAAATGGCTTTGGGAGATGCTTTGGCGATTGCTTTAATGGAAATGAATGATTTTAAGGCGAATGATTTTGCCAAATTTCATCCGGGAGGAAGTCTGGGTAAAAATTTAATTTCGAAAGTGGATGATTTTCTTTCATCCCAAAAACCTCAGGTTACAGAAAATGATACGGTAAAAGATGTTATTATTTCGATCAGCGGTTCCCGACACGGAATCACGGTAGTCACGAATAATGATGAAATTATCGGGGTCATTACCGACGGCGATTTGAGAAGAATGCTTTTAAAGGGTGATGATATCGCTAAAGTTCTGGCAAAAGACATCATGTCTGCGCATCCGAAAACCATCGAGAGAAGTGCTCTGGCTAAAGAAGCCATGAAAATATTAAAGGACAATAATATCGGACAGCTTGTGGTAACGGAAAACGGAAAATATTTCGGGATTATCGATCTGCACAAACTGCTGGATGAAGGAATTAATTAATCAGAATGTATACGTGAAAAGATTTAATTTTTTCTCATAATAAACATGCATCTGCATTTAAAAAAATGAAACATCTCTTTTTACTGAAACTTTTTCCCTAAATTTGAAATCTTAAAAAATATTATCCTGTGAGTGATGCTAAAGACATGTCTTTTTGGGGACATATTGGTGAACTAAGAGGTCATCTCATCCGTTCTATTCTTGCTATTATAGTTGCTGCAGTTATTATCGGTTTCAATATCAACTGGATTATGGATCATGTTTTCTTTGGTCCTACCCGAAACGATTTTGCTACATTTGAGATTGTGAATCATTTTTCTAAAATGATTTTAGGCGAAGACAGCATTCACCTTCCGAAAGATTTTCCGGTTCGTGCAAGCAAGCTTTACCAGCAGTTTAATGTGATGATGGCAGTTTCCATTTTTGGAGGAATTGTTTTGGCTTTTCCTTATATTGTGTGGGAACTTTGGAGATTCATCAGTCCCGCTTTACATCCGAATGAAAGAAAAAATTCAATCTTTATCATCAATTCAGTTTGGATTTTATTTATGACAGGCGTTTTATGCGGATATTATTTAATCCTTCCTTTTGCCGTTAATTTTGGGGTTATTTTCAAAATCTCCGATATTATTATTCCGCTTTATGATTTAAGCGATTATACGACTCTGTTTTTACAGGTAGTTTTAGGAATGGGCGTAATTTTCCTTTTTCCGGTTCTTATTTATTTCCTTACCACTATCGGAATTCTTACACCAACCTTTATGAAAACATACCGTCGTCATGCGATTGTTTTAATCATGGTGGTTGCAGCAATTATCACTCCGGCAGACGTTTTAAGTATGTTGATGGCAGCATTTCCACTGCTTTTACTGTACGAATTCAGTATCATCATGTGTTCGTATACGTATAAGAAAGTTCAGAAAGCGGCAGGAAATTTACCTGCAGTTCAGAAATAATTTTTATCCATTCAAAATATAGTCCCGTAGATTTTCTGCGGGATTTTTCTTTTTCTGTCTTGTCCTGAAAAAGGTTGACTACTAAATACCAAAAAACCAGTCATCCTAATGAGATTAAAAAAAGTATCCGCCCCTGTTCAAGAATACAGTGAAGCATTTAAAAGACAAGTTGTCTCCGAATATGAGCGGGGATTATATACAAAATCACAATTACAAACCCGCTATAATATCAGGGGTAATTCCTGCATTCCCAGATGGTTAATGAAATATGGTAACTTTACTTATGAAAAACAATTAAGTAAAGGCAGACCCATGAAAGATCCACAGAAACAGAAGATTAAAGAGCTTGAAGCAGCATTGGCCAAAAAGGAAGAAGAACTCAAAGTGTTCAGGAAATTTATAGAAATTGCAGAGCGTGAGCTTAAGGTTGAGATTGTAAAAAAGTCTGGTTCCAATCAATCCAGGAAATAAAGGTAAATACGACTCTTTCAACAGAGAATATCTGCCGATTGTTTGGCTACAGTAAGCAAGCTTATTACAAGAGACAAAAACAGCCTGTTTCTACAGATCATGAAACAAGAGTTATAGAATTTATTGTATCAATTCGTAAAAAGATGCCTAAAATAGGTACTAGAAAACTTTATGTTTTACTTAAGAATGATTTTGAAAAGGAAGAAATTCATGTAGGAAGGGATCAGTTGTTTAGCATTTTGAGATCAAATTATCTTTTAATTCCCAGAAGGCACAGCTATTTTAAAACAACCAATTCCAGACATTGGATGAAAAAATATCCCAATATTATCAAAGGAAAAGAATTGAAATGTTCGGAGAAAGTTTGGGTTGCAGATATTACTTATCTCAAGACCAAAGAGAAGAATTATTATCTTCATCTGATTACCGATGCCTATTCTAAGAAAATTGTAGGATACGAATTGAGTGATAATTTACAGACCAACTCTACGTTGAAAGCATTAAAGCAAGCCATACAGAATCGACTGTACAAGCATTCACTCATTCATCATTCAGACAGAGGGTTGCAGTATTGCAGTAAAGAATATACTGAAACACTCAAGAAAAGTGATATGCTTATCAGTATGACCGAAAATTCGGATCCTTATGAAAATGCTATAGCAGAGAGAGTGAATGGTATTCTGAAACATGAATTTGGATTGATTGATACTTTTGAAAATTTTAAAAATCTTTCCCAACAGCTTGAACAAGCAATTTATTGCTATAACAATTTAAGACCGCATTTTTCTTTACATTATAATATTCCAAACCAAGTACACATGAAAAATAATGTGAAATTAAAAACCTATAAAAAACAAAATCAGAATAGGAAAATTCCTACTCTGATTTAAGTATATTTGTGATATAAAACTAGTTAACCTTTTTCAGGACTAGTCATTCAGGAGCTTTATCGCGCTTTCCGCACTCGCTATTTTCAAGGTTCAGTTTTTGCGGCGGCTTCGCCGCCGCAAAAACTGAACCTTGAAAATGAGCTCAGACAATTGCTGCAATCGCGGCTAGGATTTTTGTGTGGAAAAGAATTGTTTCTGAAAATATTGATAATAAGTCTTTTGCGGATTGTGTTTTTTTTAACCACCCCGTCAAAAATTCTAAAGAATTTTTGCCACCCCTCCAAAGGAGGGGAATTTCATTACATAAACAACTGATTACCAAATAATAAATTCAAAGAATGTAACAAAGTTTTATTTGCTTCGTCTAATTATGAGGATCATAATCATTAATATCCACTTTATTTTACGTTTATTAATTTATATTTTAGCCATTATAATTTAATTCAGATGAAAAAACTTTCATATACGCTTTTGTTTGCGGCAAGTTTTTCTTTCGGACAGTTTTTCGAGAAAGATAAGGTTTTCACAAAACAGGATACCTTAAAAGGTTCCAATACACAATTCCGAAATTTTTGGGACGTCAAAAAATATGACCTTTCCGTAGAGCCGGATTTTGCCCAGAAAAGCATTAAAGGAAACAACAAGATCAGTTTTGAGATCATTAAAGACGTTACAAATCCTACGTTTCAGATTGATCTGCAGCAGCCAATGAAAGCGGACAAAGTGGAAGCCAGTTTTCCAGTGGCAGAATATAAACAGGATGGCGATTTTATCTGGATCAAAACCAATAAAAGCTTCAAAAAAGGAGAAAAATATATCATTGATGTAACCTATTCCGGAAATCCCACCATCGCAAAACGTGCGCCTTGGGACGGAGGCTGGGTTTTCACCAAAGATGAAAACGGAAATCCGTGGATGAGCGTTGCCGACGAAGGAATCGGAGCTTCTATCTGGCTTCCTACCAAAGATATCTGGGACGATGAACCTGACAATGGCGTTGTGATGAAAATTATTACTCCAAAAGATTTAGTGGGAGTTGGAAACGGAAGATTAATCAGTAAAAAAGCAGAAGGCGATAAAATGTCTTACACATGGGAAGTAAAAAACCCGATTAACGCCTACTCTATCATTCCGAATATTGGAAAATATGTGAATTTCAAAGACACTTTTACCGGAGAAAAAGGGAAACTGGATCTGGATTACTGGGTAATTGATTATAATTTAGACAAAGCAAAAAAACAGTTTCAGCAGGTAAAACCGATGCTTTCTGCGTTTGAATACTGGTTTGGACCCTATCCTTTCTATGAAGATTCTTACAAGCTTGTAGATTCGCCTTATTTGGGAATGGAACATCAAAGCAATGTTGCTTACGGAAACGGTTACCAGAACGGTTATCTTGGAAGAGACCTTTCTGGTACCGGAGTTGGTCTGAACTGGGACTTCATCATTATTCACGAAAGCGGACATGAGTGGTTTGCGAATAATATTACGGCAAAAGATCAGGCAGATATGTGGATTCACGAAAGTTTCACAAACTATTCCGAAGTACTTTTTACAGAAAGATATATGGATAAAAAATCTGCAGAACTTTATGCGGTGGGAATCCGAAACGGTATTAGAAATGATGTCCCGATTATCGGGAAATACGGCGTAAGAAATGAAGGAAGCGGCGATATGTACCCGAAAGGTGCAAGTATGCTTCACACGATTCGTCAGGTCATCAATAACGATGCAAAATTCAGAGAAATTTTAAGAGGAATCAATAAAGATTTTTATCATCAGACGGTAACAACACAACAGATTGAAAATTACATTTCAAAGAAATCCGGAATCGATTTTTCAAGTGTTTTCAATCAGTATCTGAGAACCACAAAAATTCCGACACTGGAATATTCTCAGAAAGGCGAAGAACTGAAATTCCGCTACACCAACGTTGTGAAGAATTTAAAACTGCCTATTATTGTTGACGCAATTACCATTAATCCAACCGAGCAATGGCAGACTGTAAAACTTAAAAAAGGAACTCCGGTACAGTTTAATGAAAATTATTATATCGATTATAAAAAGGTACAGTAAAACTTAATCATAGAAGCAAAATCGTTTTTCGGTTTTGCTTTTTTGTTTGATTTAACCGCAATTCAGTATTAAATTAATGAAGCTCTTTAAATTTTAACAAAAATTTAAAACTTTTAAAGTAACAAAATCAGTTTTTCATCAACTACTTGAATATAATTTGAACTCAATGAAAAAAATAGCACTAAGTTTAGGATTACTGGCTGCGTTTTTTGTAAATGCACAGTCTATAAAAACTACGATAGATCTGGTAAATGTAAAAGACGATAAGGTTGCCGTAACGATGGAATTCCCAAAAATGAAATCCGGTGACGTGAAGTTTCATTTTCCTAAAACCGTTCCGGGAACTTATTCTGTAGACGATTACGGAAGATTTGTAGAAGGAATTAAATTTTTAGATAACAAAGGAAAAGAAATTGCTTTCACAAAAGTAAATGACAACACTTACGCTCTGAAAAACGCTCAGAATTTAAGCAAAGTAACCTATCTGGTGAATGACAGTTTTGATGAAGAAATGGACGATTCCAAACACAAAGCGGTATTTTCACCTTCGGGAACAGATATTGAAACCGGAAAAGTTTATTTAATCAATACCCACGGTTTTATAGGTTACATCGATAATATGCAGGATGTTCCTTATCAGTTGGTTATCCAGAAACCGACAGATTTCTACGGAACAACCGCTTTGGTAGATCAGGATAAATCTGAATCTACAGATACCTATACTTTAGCCAATTACGCAAAAGTGACCGATTCTCCGTTAATGTACACAAAACCGGATTATGTGACGTTTAATGCAGGAGGAATGGATCTTGTTTTAGGCGTTTATTCTCCGACAGGAAAATACAAAGCTGCTGATTTCAAAGAAAATCTTGAAAAAACGGTGATTGCACAAAAGAAATTCTTAGGTGATATGAACACCAACAAAAAATATGCGATCATGCTTTATCTTTCGGGGATGGAAGAACCGCATATCAAAGGTTTCGGAGCTTTGGAACACCACGAATCAACAAGTGTTGTCCTGCCTGAAATGATGCCGAAAGATGCGATTGACAAAACCATTACAGATGTTGTTTCTCATGAGTTTTTCCACACGGTAAATCCTTTGAAAACGCATTCGGAAGAAATTCATTATTTCGATTATGCAGATCCGAAAATGTCTCAGCATTTATGGATGTATGAAGGCGGAACGGAATATTTTGCGAATTTATTCCAGATTCAGGAAGGTCTGATCACAAAAGATGAATTCCTTCAGAGAATGAGCGAAAAAATTGCCAACTCCAAAAACTATAATGATACCATGCCTTTTACGGTAATGAGTAAAAATGTTCTGAAGGACGAGTATAAAGACCAATACAGAAACGTTTACGAAAAAGGAGCGCTTCTTGCGATGTGTCTTGATATCGAATTGAGAAAGCTGTCCAACGGAGAAATGGGCTATCGTGACATGATCAGAAAACTGTCGCAGCGATTTGGCGAAAACAAACCGTTTAAAGACGATAAACTGATTGACGAACTGGTAACAGTTACAGGGTATCCTCAGGTAAAAGACTTCTACAACAAATACATTGCGGGAGATCAGCCGACTCCTTATGCACAATATCTGAGTCTTGTAGGTGTAGAAGCAAAAAAACAGGAAACTCCGCCAATTTTCTGGTTCATTAAAGATCCTCAACAGACCGGTTTTGATGATAAAGATAATGCTTTTGTATTCGACGAAAGTTCTGCCCTGTCTCCTTTCTCAAAAAGCATCGGATTTAAAATCACTGATAAAATCGTTGCTCTCGACGGAAAAACCATCAATGTTCAGAATATCCAGTCGTTTGTGGAGTATGCGAAATCTGTAAAGGAAGGACAAAATGTAACGGTAACCGTTTTAAGAAAAAATGGTGACAAAACAGAAAAAATCGATCTTAAAGGGAAAGCAATTCTGGATAAAATGACGATCGAAACGCTTCAGTTCAAATCTAATCCAACAGCCACTGAACAAAAATTACAGGATCAGTGGTTAACCGGAAAAAAATAAATGCAGCTAAGATTAAAATTAGGACTTAGTAATCAAGCGGGGAATTTTCTCCGCTTTTTTTATTGTCAATGTGAACCCATAAGTTCTTTGAGTAAACAGATGCTTTTTGACATTGCTAATCCCAATTGTTATTTTGAAATCCTGTCAGAATGAGTTTGTCGAAGTCTTTGTAAATGCTGTAAATAATGGATAATTTTTAGGAGCTTTTTCCTGCTTTCCGCACTCGCTATTTTGTGTATTTTGGTTTGCGGCGGCTTCGCCGCCGCAAACCAAAATACACAAAATGAGCTCAGACAAAGCTTCAATCAGGGCTAAAATTCAGGTCGCTCCTTATAAATATTCAATAAAAAATTGTCAGTTAACAAAAATCAAAATATAAATTTCACAGCTTAGATTCCTCCGGAATGACAAACTTTACACAGCACATTCCTAAAACAATTTACCCTTTCTTAATCGTAATCCTAAAAGTCGTTCCCTTTCCTATTTCCGTCTGGGAAATTTTAATATCTCCGTTGTGATATTCCTGAATCACTCTTTTTGCAAGAGACAATCCCAATCCCCAACCTCGTTTTTTGGTGGAATAACCCGGCTTAAACGCATTTCTTGCCTGTTGTTTCGTCATTCCGCTTCCCGTATCCTGAACTTCCACAACAATATTTTTATTTCTTTCCAAAACAGACATAGAAATAGAACCCTCTCCTTTCATCGCATCCACTGCATTTTTAACCAGATTTTCAATCACCCAGCTCATCAGGATTTTATTATGGGGAACCAAAATTGTATAATTGGGAAGATGAAGTCCAAAATTGATCTTTCTTGAAATTCTTGTTTTCAGATAATCATAATTCTCCTGAATGGTCGCGTTGAAATCCCTATCATTCAGTTCCGGAACAGAACCAATCTTCGAAAACCTCTCGGAAATCGTTCTTAATCTTTCAATATCTTTTTCAATTTCATGAACGCCTTCGGAATCCGGAGTATCCAGCTTCATAATTTCCATCCAGCCGATCATGGAAGATAATGGAGTTCCGATCTGGTGTGCAGTTTCTTTAGCCAGACCTGCCCAAAGATAGCCTTCATCCGTTTTTTTAATCGTCCTTAAAAACCAGAATGAAAAAAGAAAATAACACAGAATGAAAAAGCCTAAAATATAAGGAGAATACCGAAGATTATTAAGCAATTCGGAATTATCATAGTATACAAACTGATTGTTGGCATTGGGAACTTTTATTTCTATTGGCGGATAATTTTTAGCCATTTTATTAGCCAAAGCAACAATTTCAGCAGAATTATTTTCAATATCCTGCGGAATATTTTTATGCTCAATAATCTGTCCGTTCTTATCGAGAATAATTACCGGAATCGTGGTATTGGAACTGTAAATCTGCAGCAGCAAAGCCTGAATTTCCAGACTCGGAACCTTCACTTCCTGCTGAAATTTCAGTGCAGTGACTAAAATATCTACCCTTTTTACTTCTTCTTTTCGGAGGAAATTAAAAAGGATCGTAGAAGCAATAACAATTGTTAAGACAACAATCGTCATCAGCGTAAAAATAATCCAGTTGTTAAGTCTCGCAAATATGGATTTCTTCAAGGCAAATTTATTTTAAAACATTCAGGATTTTCTGCAGTTCTGTGCTTCCGTTTCCTTCATAATTGTTGATGATAATGGAGAAAACATATTTTTTTCCGTCTTTTGAGGTGTGGTATCCTGCGTAAGATTTGGTATCGCTCATCGTTCCGCTTTTCATTTTCATACCGTTATCGTGCGTTGGAAAACCATCATAATAAGATTCAAACCAAGGCTGTTTTCTGGCGTACAGCAAAGCCTGAACTTCTGCTTTTGCGGCAACATAATTTTGCGGAGAAAGTCCGCTTCCGTCTGCAAAATTAATCATATTCGGGTTGATTCCCTTTGATTTCCAGAATTCTTTTAAATAAGCCACTCCGCTTTTAAAACTTGGATCGCCTTTTTTCTCTTTTCCTAACGTTTTTATTAAAGTTTCTCCATAAAAATTAATGCTTTTTCTCAGAAACCAGTAAATAATTTTATCCAAAGTCGGCGATTCGTAGGTAAGAATAATATTATTTTTTGGAGCCTGCAATGCCTTTTTCCCTTCAATTTCCAGTTGGGAATTGGTAACCACTTTCCCCGAAAAATCAATTCCCGAATCTTTTAGCCATTGCTTCACTTCTGCTCCAAGCTGCAAAGGCGGATTGGGAACCGAACCGGAAACCATAACCGTTTTGGCGGGTAAAGTTCCGTTAATCAGCGCAACGTCAGAATGCGGCGCCGTAAAAATCAGACTCTGATCTGAACTTCCGCCCACTTTAAGATCATTCAGCCAGTTAACTCCTTCAAGCGGATAAGAGAAGCTTTTGAATTCATTTCCGTTGATGTTGATATCGAACTGGTTTTCGCGCCAGTTGATCCCCCAAACTCCGGCTCCATAGTAATTTCCAAGATCATTCCATGGCCATCCTCCCGGAATCGTCTGATGATCAAAGTAAGAATCGTCGATCACAAGATCTCCCGAAATTTTTTTAATCCCGGACTTTTTTATGGCATCAATTAATTTCTGCTTAAAAATTTCGGGTTTATACGCTTCATACCTCCAACTTCCCAATGTGGGATCTCCAGTTGAGCTGATGAAAAGATTTCCGTTCAGGTTTCCACCAGAAATATTTCCGGAATATGATGAAGTAGTCTTATACGTGTAGTTCTTTCCTAAAATCTCCAAAGCTGCTCCGGCAGTAAATATTTTCTGCGTAGAAGCTGTGGAAAGTCCTTTATTTCCCTGATATTCATAAATAAAATTTCCGTTTTCATCGGAAACATAAAATGATAAGTTAGACGAAATTGCCCCTGAAGAATTCATCAGGTTTTTGGTTGCTTCATCCAGTTTCTGAGTAATATTTTGGGCAAAAATAATCTGCGTGGATAATGTAAGAACAGCCAATGTCTTTTTCATTGCGTTTTTTTATAAACTTTTTATTGTCTTTTTAGAAATAAAGAATCTGCTTTATTTTTTCAGCATATTTTTAAGTCTGTCTAAACTTTTATTTAACCGCAAAAGCCACAAAAGATGAACTAAACTTTTATTTAAAGCTGATCATTATAAATGAAAAAGCTCAACATAGTTTTTTAAAATCTTTGATTTTTATTCTTTTGATCGCTTAATTGATATGCTTCGACAAGCTCAGCATGACACTGCTACAAATAAACTGTTGATATAAAACCGTTAGTATTATAAATATCATGCTAAACCTGCGAAACATCTGATTTCATTTACATATGAATTCAAAATCAAATTCTTCAATTCAAATATAATTAAAATAAAATTTACAGTTCAGTTCCGGATTCGATTTCATAAGGTTCCTTCCCTTTTTCGAAGATTCTCGTGAGTTCGGTTCCCTCAACGGTAATTTTATCGCCCATTCTTCTGATCCAGTTTCCTTCACGAAGTCCGACAACTTTTAGGTCATTCTGCGTTAAAAATTCTTTAATTCTGGTTTCTCTCGTTTCGCCATTATGTTTAAGTTCAGGATTCGGATCGAGATAATGCGGATTGATATTGAACGGAACCAGCCCTATACAATCAAAACTTGGAGGATATACAATCGGCATATCGTTCGTTGTTTTCATATTCTGTCCGCCGATATTGCTTCCTGCGCTGCATCCCAGATAAGGTTTTCCGCCTTCAACATTTTCTTTCAAAACATTCATCAAGCCTTCTTCATGTAAAGTTTTTACTAGTAAAAAAGTATTTCCGCCTCCTGTAAAAAATGCTTTCGCGCTGTTTATGGCTTGTGTTTTATCCTCAAATTCGTGAAGACCTTTCACTTTAATATTTATGGTTTCAAAAAAAGAACGTGCTTTTGCTGTATAATCGTCATGAGAAATTCCGCCCGGTCTTGCGAAAGGCACGAAAATGATTTCTTCGATTCCTTCATATAATTTGATTAATTCTTCTCTCAGATATTCCAGATATGCTCCACCAAAGAGTGTGGAAGTTGATGCCAAAATGATATTCATAACGAATGATTTGTCTTATGATCGTTGTGTTACAAAGATAACCGAATCTACAGCGAATCAAAAATAATGATAAAAAAACATAGAATCCCGTTAATATTTTCCAAAAAAGTTTAAAGGTTCTAAAATTTAGACGTTTATGGAATTATAATTGAACTTTAGTTATCAACTTGAAAAATGTAAGATTATGAAAATGATTAAAAGTAATATCCAAAACCTGTTTTTAGGTTTGATGTTTATAGGAACCGCAAGTTTTGTAAATGCACAGACGACACAGACAGACAGTACAACTGCTGCAAAAACAACCACAACAACCGCTCAGTCGACAGGAAATCCGACGATTGACGGTCTAAAAAAACAGATCGAAGCCAACCCGAAAGATACCGAAGCTTTGGCAAAATTAGCAGGAGCGTATCAGGAAGCTTCAGACTGGACAAATGCAATTGATACATGGAAAAAGATTTCGGCTTTAGTACCGGATTGGGCACCATCTTATTATAGTCAGGCTTATGCCTATCAGTCTGCAAAAGATGATGCCAATGCAAAACTGGCTTATGAAAAGTATATTGCAACGGTAAAGCCTGAAGAGGTGGAACAGAATAAGAAAAATCTGGCATATGCCTATTTTTATGTAGCATTCTCCGAACAGCAGAGCAATCCCGATAAAGCAAAGGAGCATATTGCTAAATCCTTACAGTACGATCCTACCAATCAGGATGCTGTAAAGTTAAGCAAAGCTTTAAATTCATAGTTGTGAAAGATCCGAAGAAAATTTCTTCGGATCTTTTTTATTTTTGGTTAAATTTTCCTGCCGAAAAAGTCTGATTCTCCTTTCAGATGCTGAATGATTTTCTGAATATTTCTCTGAATACTCTTTTCAGTTTTTAGATGATTGATATATTTTATCAGCTCTGATTTTCTTGAAGGAGTTAAATTTTCAAAGTTTCTTAAAGCAACAGAATTTTCGTTGATGGCTTTCTCCAAGTCAGGATGCATAGAAATTTTTCTCTCGGAATTATCATATTCAATAAAAATATCAACTGTTTCACCAATTCTTTTAGGTGAATCTTTCAGCATAATCATATTAATATAAAGACGCCACTCTCCTTTGTATTTCATTAAATTCTGCTTAAATTCTTTGCCGTTGACCGTACCTTTTATGGGAATCGGACTTTTATTTTTGTCTGAATTTTCAAATACGGCGGCAAGAATTTCTTCAGGAAGAAAAACAAAAGGATTAATTCCGATAATTTCGAGTTTTGTGGTGAAATGGTTTTTCATTACTACTTTATTGTTAACTAAATTAGTGATTATTTTAAAACTGTAAATCTTTAACCACCCCGTCAAAAATTCTTTGAATTTTTGACACCCCTCCGAAAGAGGGGAATTGTATTTCTCTATTATTTAACTTTTGTTTTAACAGAAACTCTTCCTGAATGCGGAATCTCATCTTTAATTAATTTTCCACTCAAAAAGGAATGATTATCTTTGTAAAAAATAAATCTGTAAAACAAATGAAATTTTTTATTGACACTGCTAATTTAGAGCAAATAAAAGAAGCCAAAGATCTTGGAATTCTTGATGGGGTAACAACCAACCCGTCTTTAATGGCAAAAGAAGGAATTCAGGGAGCTGAAGCGATTAAAAATCATTACAAAGCCATCTGCGAAATTGTAGACGGAGATATTTCTGCGGAAGTTCTTTCTACAACGTATGAAGAAATGATTAAAGAAGGGGACGAATTGGCAGCAATCCATCCGAATATCGTGGTGAAAATCCCAATGATCAAAGACGGAATTAAAGCATTAAAATATTTTTCAGATAAAGGGATCAAAACGAACTGTACGCTGATTTTCTCTCCGGGACAGGCTCTTTTGGCTGCAAAAGCGGGTGCAACTTATGTTTCTCCTTTCCTGGGAAGACTGGATGATATTTCAACTGACGGATTAAATTTAATCCAGGAAATCAGATTGATTTTTGATAATTATATGTATGAAACTGAAATTTTAGCAGCTTCTATCCGTCATTCGATGCACATTATCGACTGTGCTAAAATCGGGGCAGATGTGATTACTTCACCGCTTCCTCCGATCTTGAGTTTACTGAAACATCCTTTAACAGACAGCGGATTGGCTCAGTTTGTTGCGGATTCTCAGAAATTATCTTAACAATATATCTTTTTATATTTTAGAATAAATTACGGCGCGGAAACTTCGTTTCCGCGCCGTAATTATTATTTCAGTAAATCCAGTTCCAGAAGATTATTGTCTTTTGCATTATCTTCTTTTACCTTTCTCTCACGCTGACGAATCATGTCTTCCACATCCAGCTTATTTCCTTTTTCGTCGGTCATCATGATTTTTGTTCCGCTGGAAAGCATCTGCCGTATTCCTTTTGTCGGATTAATCCGGTAATCTAGAAACTGTTTTTTATATTTCTCCTGATTTAAAGGAACCAATGCTCCGAATCTATGATTTTCTTCTTGACTTTTCCATTCCCGATCTTTTAAATCTATAATTTCCTTTAAAACATAAGAATGAGAGTTCGTTTGATCTTCCAGCTTTACAATTAATCCCGGTAATCCATGAAATTTATACGGCCCGTCCTGAATCGGAATTTCGGCAACAAACCAAGCCGTCCATTTTCTTCCGGCGAAATCCGTGGTTGCTTTTTGTGCATTAAATTCACCTACTTTTTGTTTTTCAGGTAAAATTTTCCAGTCTATTTTCCTGTCATCGGAAACTTTGTACTCATCCATATCCAAACGATTGAAAAACAAAATTTTATAGTCAGGATAAGATTTTTGAACAACATAAGGAACCATTCCGAACTTAATTTTAGAAAAATCTCCGTTCTGATGTTTCGATTGAGCTTCGATCAACGAATCTGAAATATATTTATCTCTGCTGTAAAATTTCGAACCTTTCTTAGAAACATCAAGATATATCGATTCTGTGATTGATACATCTTTTTTTGTAGAATCTGAAACAAATCTGTACTCATAAACAAAACGTTTGTTTTGGGCATTAAACAACATTCCCAATAGCAACGCAAACGCAATAATGATCTTCTTCATTAATATTTTTTATTTAGTTTAAATTTTTAATTCATAATATTTTTCACCACTTTACAAGGATTTCCCACTGCAACCACATTGTCCGGAATGTCTTTGTTTACGACACTTCCCGCTCCGATCACCGAGTTGTTTCCGATAGAAATTCCGGGAAGAACCACTACATTTCCTCCGAACCATACGTTATCTCCTACTGTAATGGGATGAGCAGATTCAAGACCTTCGTTTCTTTGTTTAAAATCTATGGGATGATTTGCGGTGTAAAAACTACAGTTGGGACCGATAAAAACATGATCTCCGAAAGTTACTTTCGCACAATCCAGAATTACCAGATTATGATTCGAATAGAAATTCTCTCCCACTTCAATATTATATCCGTAATCGCACCAGAAACTGGGTTCTATGCAGATATTCTGTTTTGTTTTGCCTAAAATCTTTCTCAGCAGTGCCGCTCTTCCTTCAGCATCAGAATTTTTCAGAAGGTTGTATTCCTGACAAAGATCTTTTACTTTAATTCTTTCTTCAATAAGTTCCTGGTCGTAATTGGCATTATACAAAAGTCCTTTCGCACATTTTTCCTTTTCCGTCATATTTTATGATTTGCAGTTCTAAAGATAACAAAAACAAAACAGGGCAAAAATTACTTTCGCCCTGTTTAAGAAATATTTAACCTATTATTTTACAAGATCCGGCTCAATAGGATTGTTATTTTTTGCCAGAGATTCTTTTGTTCTCTTTTCCATTTCCCTGAAAACCTGATTAGGATCTGAAATTTCTTTTCCGTCTGAAGTTTTTACTTTAAAAGTCATCTTAGAGTTATCGGTATTTCTCATCATCATTTCCCTCATGTTTTTAGCAGGATCATTTACATAATCTTTCCACGCTTTTCTGAACTGATCTTCCGTTACTTCAAGCTCTTTTCCGCCCATTCCGAAAACCCTGATGTTTTGCGGAAGTTCCGGTTCTTTTTCTGAAGCAGCAGCTTGGGTAACCTTTTTATTTCCGACCAAAGTCATGATGTGGGAACCTGTAGTATCTTCAATTTTAACAATCAGTCCCGGTAAACCGTAGAATTTATAAGGTCCGTCCTGAAAAGGAATATCCGTAGAAAACCACGCAATCCATTCTCTTCCGCCAAAGCTTGTGGTTGCTTTCTGCGTATTGTATTCCCCGATTTTCTGCTTGTCGGATAAAATTTTCCATTCTGGTTTCTGATCTTCTCTGATTTTATACTGATCCGAAGAAACACTTCTAAAAAGATATGTTTTAAAATCGGGATAACTTTTGGTTACTTTGAATGAAACCTGTCCCGGATTTTCTCTTCTGTTAACACTGATATTTCCGGAAAATGATTTGATCTGCTTCTCCAATTCTGCTCTGGAAGTGGAATCGGCGACAAATTTTGTTCTGCTGTAATAATTCGAACCGTTTTTATCAATATCAAGGTACATCATTTCGCTTTTCACGTCTTCCTTATTATTGGAATCGGGAATGAATTTGTAATCATAGAAAAAACGGTTGATCTGTGCATTGGCAAGAATTCCCGCCAATAAAAAGAGGAGTAATTTATATTTCATAAGCTGCATTTTTAAAAAGACTCTGCTATTATTTAGCTTTGAAATAATCAGCAGAGTTTAAAAAACTTGATTATTTAGTCTGAATTCGGATTTCGCCCTGCATTTTTCCGTCTATGTTTCTTTTGTTTACATCCATTCTTTTAATGGTTTTAGAATCCAGAGCCTGCATTTCTTCATTGGTAGATTCTTTTCCGTTAATATAGATCTTCATATCTCCCGCTCCGTTTAGATTTTTGATGCCCGAAGCAACAACAGATTGATTTTTATTATCGATTTTAATATTGTCTGCATGGATTCTGAACACTTTTTCATCCGGGAAACCTCTGAAAGTATTGCCATAAATGTACACTTTTCTGTTTCCGTCCAATGCTCTTCGTTCTGCTTCCAGTTTAGCTCTTTCGCCCTCTAATTTGGCTCTTTTTTCTTCCAGTTTGGCTCTTTCTTTCTCAAGTTTCGCTCTTTTTTTAGCCATTGCCGCAGATTCTTTTACTTTTGGTTCGGAAAAATTGAAGCTGTTTTCAGATTCCGGCGACCATTTCATATCTCTGGAATCACGGAAAGAATATACTTTTACTTTTGGTGCGTTTGGCGCTTTCGGTGCATTGGGCGGACTTGGAGGAGCATCCGGAAAATCAAAATTCATTTCTGGAATATCAGGAATTTCAATATTAAGTTCTTCCAGATCTTTCATTTGATCTTTCCATTCTTTGGATTTAAAATAATCGTTGATATTAACATCTTTTCCGTCCATTCGGATCACCATTGCCGATTTCAGAAAATCTTTTGAGCTTGCAATTTTTCCGATTTCTCCGGATAGTTTTCCGATTTCTTCGAGATTTTTGTTGTACTCGTCACTTTCAGGTTTTAAACTTTTCAGATTCTGGCTTTTTTCCTGAATCTTTTTGCTTAAATCTGCTATTTTTTTGTCGTCTTCAGATTTTTTATACACTTTTGGACTTACGACAACATGATCTTTTGAATCTGGAGTAATGGTATCTTTTTTAATAACAATTTTATCTCCTTTTTTAATCTGAGAAACGGCTTTCTCAATTTCTATATTCGTTGCTTTAATTTCTTGGTTTTTGGCATTTACCAAATAAGCAAACGCAACAGAAAATACTACCGGCAATGCAAAAATTCTACGCGCATACCCGAATTTGGTTTTAGGTTTTTGTAACATTTTTAATCGTTTTTTGAGATTTGAACTAAGAAACGGACTGGTTGCAGGCAACTGGTTTCCGGAAAAGTGGCTTGCTAAAAGCATCTGCGCAAATGCTTTCGTGTCCGATTGTTTTACGGCTTTTTTATCAGCCAGATATTCGTGAATTAAACTAATTTCTTTTTTGATGAGATGAAAAAAAGGATTGAACCAGAAAACAGAGGTAATAATCTCAATAAAAATTTTATCGAAGGAGTGTTTCTGTTCAATATGCACCATTTCGTGCTTTAAAATCTGTTTTCCGAGATCAGAATTCAGCGTGATGGAATTCTTCCAGAAAAGATTTTTAAAGTAAGAAAAAGGAGCTTCGGATAAGTTTGTATGGTAAAAATTAATCCCATCGAAACTTTCTTTCTGAAACTGACTTTTAAGCTTTTGGATTCTGAAAATCCCGTAGACGAATCTTCCTAAAAAATAGAAAGAAACAAGTCCCAAAGCCGAAAAAATAATTCTAAAATAAATGTAATCATTGTTTGAGTTTTTAATGGTATTAAAATTCTGTACCTGATCTATCAACTTATACAAGTCACTGCTTACTTCAATGGTAAAGTCTTCAACCTTTATTAAAGGAAGCAATAACGATATGAGCATCGCAGACAAAAGATAAAATCTGTTGTAGTGATGAAACGTCTTGTCTTTTAAAGACAACTGATAATACAGAAACGTTACACCGGAACATAAAATAACTTTTCCGAAATAGAGAAGTACAGTTTCCATGGTTAGTTTTTCTTTTTAAGTTCGTTTAACAGCATCTCAAGATCTTCCACCGTCATTTCATTTTTTTCGACCAGAAAAGAAACGGCACTTTTGTAAGATCCTTTGAAATAATTTTTTACCAGACTTTTAATGGTTTTTCCGGAATACTGCTCCTTGGAAACCAACGGAAAATATTCATGCTGTCTTCCGTATACATTATAGTCTACAAATTCTTTTTCTTTCAGCACTTTTAAAATGGTAGAAACGGTATTGGTGTGAGGCTTCGGTTCAGGGAAAAGATCAAGAACGTCTTTCAGAAATCCTTTTTCCAGTTTCCATAAATACTGCATCACCTGTTCTTCTGCTTTTGTTAAAGTCTGAATTTTCATATCCTTTTCATTTTTATCATTAAACGTGACATAAAAATATTCACGAAAATTTTATATCACTAAGAAATTAGTTATACAAATGTAGAAATAAAATCCATCCAAACAACTATTTTTTTAGTGATAAAATATTAAAACACATAAATAACTGATTATCAAATAAATAAATTTTATTAAAATTTGTTAAAAAAATTTTGGTAGGATTATTTGCTTGGTTTTAAAGATCCGTTGATCTCCAAAAAGATTACTTCTGATTTTTATTTTCTGTTATTGATGAACTGACCAAATATTTTATCCTCAGAATCAGAAGACCTTCAAAAATGATCCATAAAATAATAAGATGAATGACCGATGGAAGATTATCTGAGAGAGAACCTCCGGATTGTACAATGGAAATAAAAGTCTTTAAAAACGGCGACGTGGGCAAAGCATCAGACAAAAACTGAACAAATTTCGGCAGCGCCTGATACGGCATTGAATATCCCGTAATCAGAAATATCGGATACGAGGAAAATACAAGAACCTGAAATGCAAACAGTTTCGTCTTAAAAAAACTTCCGATCAGCATTCCGAAAACGATAATTGTAGAAATGAATAACGCAAAAATTACCGCAAGATCAATGGCGTTTCCGCGAATTTCAACCCCGAAAACAGAGAAATTCACTACAGCGAAAAACAATCCGAAAATCATAAAAGCAAAAAAATAAAGGATGCTTTTCCCAAAAATCATTTTAGAAATGCTCTGTTTTGAAATTTCATAAAGATTCAGCAGTTTATTTTCTTCTCTTTCTGAAGTAAAAGCCGCCGCAACACCAATCAGAAGTGTCTGCTGAAGAATAATTGCCAATAGACCGGGCAACAGAAATCCTCCATACGTCATACTTGCGTTGTAAAGCGGACGGTAATCCATATTGATGGGATTAGTCATTTTCATGGATTCATCTTCTCCCATTCCCTTTTTGTTAAAGTACGTTTTCCTCACTCCTGCTCCAACCGTTAAGCATACTTTGGTTGCAGTGCTGAGTAAATCGCTGGAAGGTAAAAAACGGGAAGCATTGAGAACCATATTCACATTTGCCTGTTTCTGCGATAAAATATTTCTCTCGAATCCAGACTGAATATAAAAATACCCCTGAACTTCACCCTGATACATTTTTTCCTGTCCTTCCGCAATATTTGAAGCCGGAACGATTTCAATCATGGAAGTGGAATTGAATTGCTGCGTCAATGTTCTGGAAATGGCGGTTCCATCATCATCAATTAACGCCAGTTTTACCTTTTCTTCACCCTTGTTTAAATAAATACTTCCGTACATGAATGCGTACAGAATCGGAGCGAGAAGCAAAATCAGAAACAGACTCGAATCTTTCGAAACATTCCGAAGCTCTCTTTTAAATATCTCAATAATCTCCTTCATATGCTCTTTTCTTTAAGATAGTTATTAATTTTTTTCTGAAAAAACACAATACTTAAAGGAAATGTTACTCCGGTAAAAATCAGCAGTTTAAAAATCTCAGGCGTTGTATATGATAAGGGAAGCTCCATGAAATAAAGCTTAATAAAACCATCCAGAAAGTGGGTATAAGGCATAATGTCTGCGTAAAACTGATCGTACCACGGCATTGCCCATCGCGGAAATGTAAAACCGCTGAAAACAAAAGCCGGAGATGTAAAAAACAGAGCCACATCGGTTACAAAAAGCAGATTATTGGACATTGCGGAAAGCATCATTCCGATGCCGATGCAGGCTAAAGACATTAAAGTATAGATCAGGAAAAAATTAAAATCGGTCTGCGGTTTTCCCAGTTCAAAAACAGGAAATACAATGTAAGCAACCAATACAAAGAGAATCCATGAAATGCAAAGATGAGCAAGTGTTTTTCCGACTATAATCTGTGAGGAAGAAGCGGAAATTTTTAACAGTTCATCAATCGTATTCCGTTTAAATTCAAGATTTAAAATTAAAACAGAAGCTACGACCAAAGCCATTTGAAGCCCGACTGTAATCAGTCCGGGCGTTAAATACATCTGATAATTAAAGTCCGGATTGTAGAGCGTTGTGGTATTCAGTTTTATCGGCTGAACCAAAGCTGTTGCCTGTTCAGCAGGCATTCCCTGTTTTTCCGCTTTCTGGAGAACTACGGCAAGACCGCCTTTTATAATGACTTCTGCCGCTCCTTTATAAATCATTTTTGCAGGAACCAGATACGCTCCGTTGGTATACAAAGTAATGTTTGACTGATGATTTTTTTTAACATCCGACTCCAGATTTTTAGGAAAATGTACAGCTCCGAAAATCTTGCCTTCCTTCATTAATTTTTCTATTTCTGCATTGCTGGAAACCTTTTCTGTAATATGAATCAGATCGCTGTGATCCATCATATCCGTAAGCTGTCTGGAAACAGAAGACTGATCTTCATCCCAAACTGCCATCGGAAGTTCTTTTGCAAACTGCTTCTGGTAAATTAATCCGTAAAAAAGAAATATTATGGGCGGAATGACCAGTAAAACCACATAGAAATTCGGAATCGAAAAAATCCGTTTCCACTCCCGAATGATAATCTGGCTGATTGTTTTCAAAAAGTTGTTTTTTATGAATTAAATTATTGAAAAATAAGCTGTGCTGTCATTCCTGAACGAAGTCCTTTGATGGAACCTGCGTTTTCCGGTCTTACTTTGATCTGAAACGTTCTGAGTTCAAATTCTCCGTTCTGCTTTTCCGGAACCCAGTCTGCGTAGCCTAAAGCCGGAGCCAGTTCTGCCACTCTTCCCTGAACTTTTTCAGGCGTACAGCCGGGAATTTTCATGGTCACCAGACTTCCTTTATTTATTTTCGTCATCTGATTCTGGCGAAGATTAAATTTCACAAAAAAAGACTGATCTTTCTGAATCGTCATCATCGGATAACCCGCATTTACCATTTCTCCTTTTTTGGCAATTACCGTAGAAATAATTCCGGAAGCGGGTGCTTTTATAGAAGCATTGTCTTTGATCTCCTGCGTAAGTTCATCTGCACTTTTTGCCTGATTTAAAACCGATTGTGCTGAGTTTTTAAGCTCTTCATTGTTTCCTCTTTTCAAAAGCTGAACATTCAGATTGGCGGTTTCCAGTTCTTTCTGGGCTGCTTTGTATTTGAAATAAATTACATCGCGTTCCTGTCCGGAAACTACTCCTTCCGCATACAGATTCTGAAAACGGCTGTACGTTTTAGACATCAGATCCATCTGCTGTTTCGCAATCTGCTGTAAATTCTCGGCTGATTTCAATACTTCCGGTTCTACTCCGCGATTCACTTTATCCAATTGGTTCTGTGCAATTTTCACCGCTTCTGAAACCTGAGACTGTATGCTTTCAATCTCGGAGGTTTTCATCTGTGCAATAATCTGTCCTTCCTTTACATCATCGCCTTCCTTTACCAAAAGCTCCAAAACTCTACCCGGAAGTGAAGCCGAAACGTCCACAAATTCAGCGTCTACCATTCCTATAACCGCATCTTTGCTGCTGCTTTCGGAAGATTTGTTCTGAAGAAGATAAATCAGCGCGATGACCAATACAACAATTGGAATACATACTGCCCAGTAATTTTTTATAAAATTTTTCATCTTGTTTAGGGAATGTAATTGGTAATATTTTCGACGTTTCCTGTAATATAAAAATAGGTTGCCACCACCGTCTGATAAGCCACCAAAGATGTGTAATACAATTTCTCTGCCTCATACTGAAGCTGCAGTGCATCGTTTACATCTTTCACGGAAGAAAGGCTGTTTTCCATTCTTTTTTTCACCATTTCTGTAGTGGTATATGCCTGTTTTCTCGCAAGATCCAAAGTTTCTTTCTGTTCTTTGAAGCTGATGAGCTTGTTTTCAGAAATTCTGACCGCGAGATCCACCGATTTCTGTTTCTGATCTATTAACAGATCTGCCTCTTTCACCAAAGATTCAGAGGCTTGATTTCTGGATCTCCTTTCAGGATCAAAAAGAGTCCACTGAACTTCTACGCCCACTAACCACGGCGGCGTGATTAAAGGAAGATCATTTCTGAAAAACTGGTAATTTCCGATGGCAAAAATATTAGGCTTAGACAGAGATCTTGTGATATCGTTGGTGGTTTGTGCCTCTTTTTTCTTACTCTGCAATAATTTCAGATCTGTATTTTTATCTGAGGAACCAAAACTGGTCACTTCTATATTTTCATTTAATTCTTCGTTAATTTCCAAAGATTCATCAAGAGGAATTCCCATAAGATCTTTTAAAGTCAGTAACGTATTTTCCTTTTCAAGCCGTAAATTTTTAAGAGTAGTTTCGCCCTGAATTTTGGCAATATCTGACCAGTTTTTAAGATAAGGCGGGATAATCTCTGCTTTAAGGAGATTCTGCGCATACTTTTCATTGCTTTCAAGAGCTTCCGCCATTTTCTCCTGCTTTTTGATCATGGAATTAAGATACATGATCTGAATATAGTTCAGAGAAATATTATATGAATTTAGATTCTGAATAGATTCCAGATTGGCTTTCCCGCTTTCCACCTGCTGTTTCGAAAGTTCTCTCGAAGCATTCAGTTTTCCTCCGAGATAAATGGGCTGTCTTACAAGTATTCCGGCAAGAAAATAACTCTGTTTGGTAATGGCAGGATTGTAATTGGGATAGACCGCACTGATGATGTCTTTTGAAGTCTGATAAATAACATTCTGCACCTGTTGTGGAAGCGGATTTCCTGTGATCTGCTGATAAGCCGCATTGGCAGAATAAGCACTCTGACTGGCCGAACCTTCCACAATTCCGTCTTTTACCTGCTGAAGATTTACTCTGATGGGTTCTCCAATGTAGTTATATCCGCCAAGAAAATCGACTTTGGGAAGAATATTGTTTTTGCTCGACTGTGCTATTTTCTGCCTTGTTTCCAAAGACTGTTCTGCCAGTTTTACAGCGACATTATTCTGTTTTCCTTTTTCTATGCATTGCTGCAAAGTAAGCTGCTGGCAGAATAATTTTGTGGTACATAATAAAGTAAAAGCAATAATCTTATGATTCATAGCCTTAAAATGTGATTTTAGTATCGCGTGTTGTTCCCTTAAAGATATTAAAAATATATAAGAATTTGGGGGAATCATTGTAAAAAATGACTTTCATAAAAAGTTTAAAAACATCATTTTAACAATAATGAACCACTTACGTTATAAAATTGTTAATTTTTATTAAATAAATTTAAAATGTATTTGTTTAAACTGAGAAATTATATTTATTTTAGTGCTTTAAAAATTTCTCATGAAAAGATATAATTTATTAATTGTACTATTATTACTTATTTTTAACATTACTACCGCTCAAAAGAAAGGTTCTCCGGCAGCAGATTTCAGCGCAGTAGGCGAAGCTAAAAACAAAATCGAAAATACAGTTCCTTTAGTTATTAAACATTTAAAAGAGGTCAGTGAAAAAGAAAACAATCCGAACATTCTTTCTAACGGCAAAACCGCTCTGGCAAAAGAATACGGAAAGGTAGAGCTTGAATGGAAACTGTACAGAGGAAATATGAACAACTGCATTCTGAACAATTCTTCCAAAAAAGCGAAAAAGTGCATGGAATATCACAATAATATGTTCAGAGGCACTCTGATCAACTATAACAACTACATCACTAATCTTACAAGAAAGAACGGATATCTTGGAGTGGACGGTGATACAAAATTTGAATTTAACCCTTCTGAAATCACCACAAAACTGAGCGAGTCTTTCTTTAACGGAAATAATGCAGCTAACAGAATGCAAGGAAATCAGAAGAAAGATTTTATCGGGCAGACAATGGCTGATGATAATGCTCTTAAGCCTTTCAATCAGCTAGCGCAATAATTTATTTTTTTTAATTAAATGATACGAGATCCTGCTTTTTGAAGCGGGATTTTTTATTTATAAATCTACCAAAGTTTTAGTTTCGGAGGTAAATTTTAATTTAAATACATAAGTCACATGAGTTTTTATTTGATTGGCATTCAACATACAAGAACATGTTAGTTTTGAAAGCTCTGACTTTTATTATTTTGAAAATTTGAAATATTTTAATTTAACACATAAGTCACATTAGTTTTATTTGATCGGCATACAGCATAGAAGAACACATTAGTTTTCTGAAAATCTTTGATTTTCTATTATGCGATAGGAAAACTTTTTATGAGTTCCAGTTTTATTCTAATTATAAATCTGTAGTTCAAAGTTTTAGGTTTGGAGCTAAATTTTAATTTAAATACATAAGTCACATGAGTTTTTATTTGATTGGCATTCAGAATAGAAGAACATATTAGTTTTGAAAACTCTGACTTTTATTCATTTTAAAATTTGAGATATTTTAATTTAACACATAAGTCACATGAGAATTTATTGATCTGAATATAGCGTAGAAGAACACATTAGTTTATGAAAATCTTTGATTTTCTCTTAAGTGATCTTTATTTTTAAATAACTCACAAAACTTATGTGACTTATCTGATTTAAATAAGCGCAGCCAAATCTTCCTCGTATAAACTTTAAAATATGGCATAATAAGTGAATGGTACTTCACAACCAAATCAAAACAAAATGAGCACATTAAAAAAAGGAGACATGGTGAGATGGAATTCCAGCAACGGAGAAACTCACGGAAAGATTACAAAAATTCATAAAAAAGACTTTGTATTCATGGATAAGCAGAGAAGAGCGACAGAGGATGAGCCACAATATGAAGTCATGAGCGAAAAAACAGGAAGATCAGCCGTTCACAAAGCTTCTTCCCTGAAAAAAATGTAAAAAAATGCCACAGTTTTCTGTGGCAAATTTTCGTGGAAAAAATTATTTAATTTTATCGTAAATAAATTTAGTAACAATAGCTCCGAAAAGATAATAAGCCACCGTCATTACTTTCTTTTGGGTAGTTTCAGCAACAGGATTTTCATCCAGACCCATCTTTTGCGGCAGTGTAATGGCTCCGATTCCCATTGCCAATCCTGAAGCGATATTAAAACCTGTTGTGGCAGTAGTTGCATAATACATTCCGTTGCCGATAATATCTCCGGCTAAGGTTGCAGCATACAGCTTATCATGATCTGTAATTTCTGCATCAGCTTTCGCCAAAGTTTTATTTAAAGCTTCTTCTCCCACTTTATTAATTTCGGGGACATTATCAAAATTTTTCCTGATGATTTCGTGCAGAAGGTTTAATGCGATTGCTCCGCCCAAACCTGCGAGAATTTTTTTATACATAATATAATGATTTAAGTGTATCACAATACCTGCACAAATTAAGCCACAAAAGCATTTGCCGGCTCGCATAAATAAAAAAGAGTATCACAAAAATCTGCAATACTCTTTTAAAATAGTAGCGGGAACCGGACTCGAACCGATGACCTTCGGGTTATGAGCCCGACGAGCTACCTACTGCTCCATCCCGCGGTGTATTTTCTGAACGCCACCGAAGCGTTATCTTAGTAGCGGGGACACGACTCGAACGTGCGACCTTCGGGTTATGAGCCCGACGAGCTACCTACTGCTCCACCCCGCGGTGTATTTTTAGAGTGTTACCGAAACACTGTCTTAGTAGCGGGAACCGGACTCGAACCGATGACCTTCGGGTTATGAGCCCGACGAGCTACCTACTGCTCCATCCCGCGGTATATTTTTTAAAAACGTTACCGACAAACGTTTACTTAGTAGCGGGAACCGGACTCGAACCGATGACCTTCGGGTTATGAGCCCGACGAGCTACCTACTGCTCCATCCCGCGATATTGGACTGCAAATATACGAATTATTTTTAAAACTCCTAATTTTTCTTTTAAATAAAGGACTTTCATGAAAACTATTTTAATATTCGTATCTTTGAGGTATGGCAAAAATACTGAAAATTTATCCGGACAACCCTCAGGAAAACCTTATTAATGAGGTTATTAAAACTTTAAACAATGGTGGATTAATTATTTATCCATCCGATACGGTCTATGCGTTGGGCTGTAATATTTTCGACATAAAAGCCATGGAAAAGCTTGCCCAGATCAAAAAAATAAAGCTCGAAAAATCAAAATTCTCCATTATCTGTAATGATTTAAGCCATCTTTCAGATTTTACAAGACCGATTGACACGTCGACTTTCAGATTTCTGAAAAGCCATCTTCCGGGACCTTTTACCTTTATTCTTGAAGCCAATAAAAGTCTGCCGCTCGCTTACAAAGGACATAAAACCATCGGAATCCGTGTTCCCGATCATCCGATTCCGCAATTAATTGTTGAAAAACTGGGACATCCCATAGCTTCCACTTCCATAAAAGATGATGATGAAATCATCGAATATTCTACCGATCCTGAACTGATCGCCGAAAAATACGATCATTTAGTTGATATCGTGATAGATTCCGGTTATGGAGATAATATGGCATCCACGATTGTAGATCTTACTTCGGGAGAACCTGAAATTATCCGTCAGGGAAAAGGAGATATTTAATTATAAAAAAGCTTTGTCTTTTTATTTAAAATGATGGTTGAAGGTTTTTAATATGAGTCTGAACGGAAAATATTCCTTAGGAATTCTTCTTACATTTGTTTTGCTCGCCGCAGTAATGCTGTATATTTTTCCTCTTATCTCAATGATAACAGGAGAAAAAGCCTTTACTGCGACTTCATTTTTGTATTCCAGAATGGTACTCTGGATGGTTTTGGCAATTACTTTTCTGTACAGTTTTCTGATTGAAAAACAACCTTTTCTGCTGTGGAAAGACAAAAACTATTCTTTCTCATTTTATGTTAAAAAAATACTCCGTCTTTATTTAATTTGTGCCGTTGGTGGCGCTTTTTTAAGCCTTTTAATTAAAATTTTAATAAACGAAAATTTCAGTGATAAGCTTGTACAGCTTTCTTTCATTTTCAAAAACAATTATTTATTAATTATTTTTACATGCTTAACGGCGGGTGTTGTGGAAGAACTTCTGATGCGTGGTTATATGCAGTCCAGAATTGAAAAAATTTATCATAATCAATATATTGGAATTATCATTTCTGCCCTACTTTTCGGAATTCTACATAGCCCTTACGGAACGATAAATCAGATTTTAGGAACTTTCTTCATCGGTGTTGTTTTTGCCATGTTTTATAAAATATATTCTAATATTAAGATCCTGATTATCTGCCATTTTATGTATGATTTCATTTCTCTGATGATTATGAACTTAATTGATTTTAAACATTTATCTGTCTTTTAACATTATGAAAATAGTAACATCCCCTGCCAAATTAATGAATGTGGAAAATTCAACCGACCTGTTGAAAACCACTACGCCTAAATTCATTGAACAGTCAGAATTTATACACTCTTATTTAAAACAAAAATCGCCGAAATATCTTTCTGAGCTGATGGAAATTTCTGCCAAATTAGCAGACGAAAACTGGGAAAGAAACCAAAAATGGAAAGCAAAACCTTCTGCAAAAGAATCCGCTCCTGCTCTATTTGCCTTTACAGGAGAGGTTTACAGAGGTTTGGATGCCAAAACATTAGACAAAGATGCAGTAGATTATCTTCAGAAAAACCAGAGAATCCTTTCCGGACTATACGGATTGCTTAAACCTTCGGATAAAGTGATGCTTTACAGGCTGGAAATGGGAAGACCTTTTGAATTTGATGAATATAAAAATCTTTACGAATTCTGGAGAGAAAAAATAACGGAACAGTTGAATTCTGAAATGAAAAAGAATGAAATCCTCCTGAATCTTGCAAGCAATGAATATTTTAAAGCGGTTGACCGTAAAAAACTCAACCATCAAATTATCGATTTCGATTTTTACGAATTAAAAGAAGGAAAACTGAAAACCATTGTGGTTTACACCAAACACGCAAGAGGTCTTGTTGCAAGATTTTGCGCACAGACGAACGCACAGACTCTGAATGATGTAAAAGCATTCAATTATGAAGGCTACCTCATTAATGAAGAAAAATCGACTGAAAACAAACTGGTTTTTGTAAGATAAACACTGAAATGATGAAAAAAATTTTTCTCCTCTCATCGCTCTTTTTAACAATCATCTGTTGTTATTCTCAACAGGCAGAAGTTAATTCAATTCCTTTTTCTCTGGAAAAGCAGCTGCTTACATTTTCGGGAAAAGTGAATGGAAAAACAATAGAATTTGCACTCGATACGGGAGCGGCTGTCTCCGTAACCAATTCTATCAATAATAAAACTGCCGGAGTAGAAATTCTGGATTCCAATAAAACCATCAACGATTCCAGCAACAAAAAGATAAAGATTAAAAGCACAAAAATAGAATCGCTTTCCATAGGAAATTTTGAAGTAAAAAACCTAAAAGGAGTTACGTTTGATATGCCTTTCTTGTACTGCACCAATCTGCTGCTTCTGGGACAGGACTTCATCAAAAAATTCAACTGGAAAATAGATTTTACAAAAAAGCTGATTTATATTTCAGAAAAACCATTTCCGACGGATCAGTCTTACCAAAAATGGACGGTTTACTATCACAGCAACAGACCTTTGATCGATTTTACCATCCAAGACAAAACCTTCAGGAACTGTCTTTTAGATACCGGATTTTCGGGTGTAATGGAAATTAATTCTAAAGATACAGACATCATGAATACTATTTTTGATGAAAGAAAGTCTAAAAATCAAGCCGATGAATTCATTTCTACGAATATGGGACTGAGCGGTCTGGGAAATCCCGAATCTTACAGCACCTTTTTTGTTGATGAAATAAAACTGGATCAGACTGTAATCCGTCAATTGCCGGTTACCATCAATAAAGCAAAAGAATCCAAAATCGGAATTAACTTTTTCAGCCAGTATTCAGATGTTTTAATCATGAATTTTAACGAAAATGCTTTCTACTTAAAACAGTCCAGAAAACCATTGCTTCCTAAAAAACAAATGGATGCAAAAGCTTTTTTCATCGACGGTAAGCTCACTGTAATTTCAAAAAATATGAACGAAAATTCTACGGCAAAAAACGTACAGATCGGAGATCACATCAAATCGATCAATGGTAAAAATGCATCAGAATTTACGGAATGCGAGCTGTTACAATGGGCATATTTCAGCAAAGAAGATTATATTCTGGAAAAAGAAAACGGTGAAAAAATTGAGATTAAAAGCAGCAGCCATTTAAAATAATTGTCTAAAAATGACCATTTCAGAACTAAAAAATTACTTCAAAACAGAACTTTCCGCTTTATATACAAACTCGGAATCTGCATTTCTGAGTTCAGTATTCATCGAAAAAATTGTTGGATTTGATGCTTTTTATCAGAGAAGATCTGCGGATCAGGAACTATTAAAGGATGATGAAAAAAGGCTTCTTGAAGTTATTTCGGAGTTAAAAACTTCAAAACCTTATCAGCATATTTTAGGCGAAACAGATTTCTACGGAATGACATTTTTCGTGAATGAAAACGTATTAATTCCCCGTCCTGAAACGGAAGAGCTGCTGGAATTTGCGATAAAAAAGATTAAAAATTCGCCTTTTAATGCTCAAAATTTAAAAATTCTGGATATCGGAACAGGAAGCGGAATTATTCCATTGGTTTTAAAAAAACATTTTCCGCAGGCTGAAGTTACTTCCATCGATTTTTCTGAAAAAGCACTGGAAGTTGCCAGAAAAAATGCGGCATTTCATCAGCTTGATGTCAATTTCGTTCATGCAGATTATCTGAATTTTGATTTAAAAGAAAGCTTTGATGTTATCATTTCAAATCCGCCTTATATCGCAATTGACGAAGAAAAGGAAATAGAGCATTCCGTAAAAGGTTTTGAACCGACCATGGCACTCTTCTCTCCTACTTCCGATGCATTGATTTTTTACAGAAAAATAGCAGAAGACTCTAAAAAAAACCTGAACAAAAACGGACTTTTATTTTTAGAAATCAACCAGAAATTAGGCCCAGAAACACTGGAATTATACCGTAATGATTTTGAAGAGGCTTGTTTAATCAAAGATTTATCGGAAAATGACCGGTTTGTTTTTGGGAGGAAGTAAACATTGATAGCTTGTGACTATTAAAAAAAACTCTATGGAGTTTTATCTGTGTAGAGATCATATTCGGGCGATGATTGGCGTTCCGTAGGAACGCTATCTTTAGAACATTTGCAGATTTAAAAAAGCAAAATTCTTTACCTTAAGCAATCAAAACTTAACGTGAGTACGATGTAAAAGCAATACAAAAACATCAATAGGAATGAACTTTAGCCTATTTCATTTAATAATTAAGAAAACAATTGGATTTAGCTAAAACTGATGTTAATCCTGATTTGAAAAATTTACATCGAATTAAAGACTACCGCAACTCACGGATACAATAGTTTAATGATCATTTCATTTTCAATCTTCTCATATTGAACTCACATTAATTAACTTATAAAAATTTATCTGATCATCTGTCACTTTTGCACTTAACTAGAAACTTTAATATGATTGTCCGTTATTTGTTATAATTTGAAAAATCTTTGAGTTCTTTGCCGAGTGAATAGTTTATGCTGAACTTGTCGAAGAACCTTTGCGAACTTAAAAACAGTTAGTATATAAAGAATCTTTGCGAGTCCTTTGCGTTAGAAAAAACAGTATGATTAATAGCGGATAATCAAAACTTTAAACAGATTGATCTTTTAAAATTATCCTCGTACAGAAATTTTTCATAAAACTTCAATTAGATTTAACTAATCTCTTTTCAGTTTTTCGTAACAAAATAACTTTTCAGCTTTTGTATTAATTTATTGGTAATCCGAAATCCGAAAATTTTCTTGGGTTATACGATTAAGTTATTTTCAATATACTGCAGCAATCCCTGAATAATAAAGCGTTTCAAAACTTTTTTCAAACAAATTTCACAACAAAAAGATTTAATTTAAATATTTCTATATATTTGTGTGTAATCGATTACACATTATTAAATTAATTCCAAAACCATTAAAAATTTATTAATCATGAAAAAACTCTTTTCATTTTTTATTCTTGTGCTGGGGTCTGTTCTGCTGAATGCACAGGTTACGATTACGCAGGCAACCGGATGGCTGGAAACTGCTTATGTAAAATGGAATCCCGTAAACGGAGCCGACAGTTACAGAGTCTATTACACAGGCGGCGGCTTTACCAACAAAATAATTGATAATCAGTTAATCAGAAATTACGGTTCTTATTTTCGTGCAGATATTTTAGGATTAAGTCCCGGAAATTACACCATAAAAGTTGCTCCTGTAACGAATAATGTGGAAGGAACTGCCACGGTTTCGGGTTCGGTTACCGTTCTTCCTCATGACAGAAACGGTTTTGCGCACAGCAACGGAAGAATTCCCGGTGCTTACAATCTGGACGGAACTTTAAAAGCCAATGCCGTTGTTCTTTATATAACTCAAAATAATAAAAATACGGTTTCGCTGAATGTAACGGGAGCGACAGCAAATCCATGTGTTGGGTTGCAGACGATTCTGGATGGTTTTAAAAAGGGATATGACACCCGTCCTCTCGCCATCAGATTTATAGGAAACATCACCGATCCCAGTTATCTGCTAAACGGAGATGCGGTTGTAGAGAATAAAAATATCGCTGCAAGCTCCATCACGCTGGAAGGAGTCGGTTCAGATGCTCTCATCAACGGATGGGGAATCAGAATAAAAAATGCCACCAATATTGAAGTCAGGAATCTTGGTTTTATGCTGACTGATGCTGCGGAAGGAGATAATCTGAGTTTACAGCAGGATAACAGTTATATCTGGGCACACAACTGCGATCTTTTCTACGGCAAGCCGGGAAGTGATGCAGATCAGGTAAAGGGTGACGGCGCTCTGGATGCGAAAAAATCTACGTACATTACTTTTTCCTACAATCATTTCTGGGATAACGGAAAGAGCTGTCTTCTGGGTTTAAGCGAAGGAACAACTTCGGGATTGTATATTACTTATCACCACAACTGGTTTGATCATTCAGATTCCAGACATCCCAGAGTGAGGTATTATTCTGCGCATGTTTACAACAATTATTATGACGGAAATTCTAAATACGGAATAGGTTCTACATTGGGCTCTTCGGTTTTTGCAGAAGGAAATTATTTCAGAAATGCCAAATATCCGATTCTGATCTCCAAGCAGGGAACCGATGTTGCCAACGGAGCGGTGGGAACTTTTTCAGGAGAAAACGGAGGCGTTGTAAAGGCTTTTAATAATTTTATGACGGGACAGACCGCTTTTGTTCCTTATAATTCTTCAACAGCATCAATTCATTTCGACGCTTATGTGGCATCCTCAAGAAATGAAATTCTAGGAACCAATATTAAGGCATTACAGGGAAACGGAACGTATAATAATTTCGATACCGACAACTCACTGTACGTTAAAACTCTTGTTCCGGAGGTTCCAGCCGTGGCGAAGGATAAAGTAACGCAATATTCAGGAAGAGTTTCCGGAGGAGATATTAACTGGACTTTCAATAACTCGGTTGATGATACTTCCGATACAGTAAACACAGGCTTGATGGCTTTGCTGCAAAACTACACCTCCTCACTTGTATCGGTGCAGGGAGAAACGGCTGCGCCTGCAAGTTCACAGACTTTAACCATTGCTTCAAATAACGATCAGACGGTGGCTTCGGGAAGTGCAATTGCTCCAATGGTATTTACATGGGGAGGAACAGCAACGGATGCTGCTGTAACGGGACTTCCGGCTTCGGGAATCAGTTTTGTTAAAAATACTGCAGCAAAAACAATTACTGTTTCAGGAACTCCAACTGCGGATCTGGATTTTACGGTAACAACGGTAGGTTCTGCGGGAACTCCGGTTTCAGGAACAGGCAGCATTTCGATTACGCCCACAGGAAGCAATCCTCAGGGAAATGAGATTCATAATTTTACAACATCCAATTTAACGAGCTCGTTTTACACGTTTACGTCTGCCAATATCAATTCTACAGATGGTTCTGCGACGTATAACGGATTAACTTTAACAAAGAGATTAAAAATAGAATCTGCGACGGCAATTACATATACAACCTCTGCCCCGTCTTCGCTTACGCTTGTCTTTGATCCTTCTTTCAGCGGAACAATTAAAGTGGATAATGTTTCTTATACCGCTTCTTCAGGACTGGTTACCCTTTCAAATATTCCGGCAGGCTCACATTCCATCACCAAAGGGAGCGTGGCAAATTTATTCTACATTAAAACAGAATATTCTTCGGCAGCCATTTTAGCCGCAAAAGAAAGCAAAGGATCGGATAGGTTAGCCATTTATCCCAATCCTGTTGAAAATTATTTCACCGTTTTAACATCAGATACGGTGGAAGGGATTACCATTATTAATGACGGAGGTAAAATTATTAAATCTATAAAAGGAAGTATTAAAAATGTTGATGTAAGTGAACTGATCAGCGGAATTTACTTCGTTCAGATCAAAACCAATAAGGAAGTAATTAATCAGAAGATCATTAAAAAATAAATAAAATCAGGTCATTAAATTAACATTCTGTTGAGCCGTCTCATTTTTGGGACGGCTTTTTAATTTTGAATGTAAATCACTTCTGAAATGATGCAAGGCTTAATCTGTATTGAAACGAACGATTTATTATTGAAGTAGTTTACACAATTTTATTGATAAAAGTTTAAAGGAATTCAAGTTTAAAACACTCGCCATCCAAGAAAACAGACTGAATATCCAGTCTGTTGATGTCAAAATTGAGTCTTTTATACTTTCATTGAGATTGATTTTTATTAAGTTTAAGCTAAAGAGACTTAGTTTTTAATGACAAAATAAACTATAAACTATAAACTATAAACTATAAACTATAAACTATAAACTATAAACTTTAAACTTTAATCAATTAAAAGATTTTATCTGTCTTGAGCTTCAATAAAAAAGCAATGAAACATATAATTCATTGCTTTTAAATTTATCTGTAAGGAATCTTTATCCAATTCTTTTCTTCACAAAAATCTCATATCCCAAATAAATTAAAGGAAGCGACATAATTCCCAGATACATTGAATTAGCAATCGCCGCCTGTGGATGATTAGCAACTGCATAAACAAGCCCGAAAAATGCTCCTCCTAAATGCGCGGCATGACCTATATTGTCGTTATAATTGGGATTCAGCATCATATAAACAGAATAGCTGAAATAAACAAGCCCAAATATATATCCCGGAATTCCGATCGGAATGAAAAACATATAGATTTCTAAATGCGGAATCAGGGCAATAGATGCAAACAAAATTCCCGAAACTCCTCCACTTGCTCCAATGGCTGAATACCAAGGCTGCCTCTGGTAAACAAATAGAGAAAACATATTTCCCAGCAGGATTGATCCGAAATAAATGATAAGAAAACCCAGATTTCCAAATCCCTGAATAACAACCGGACCGAAAAAATACAAGGTGAGCATATTAAAGACCAGATGCATAATATCGGCATGCAGAAATCCTGAAGAAAGCAAACGGATATATTCTTTCCTGTTTAATATGGCGCCTACGCTGAATTTGTATTTCTCAAAGTTGGCACTTCCCATAGGAGCAGCAAAACTTATTACTGCGGTTATGATGATGATTGCTATTAAAATATTCATTTTTTCAACATTTAATGTTCTGTATTATCATCATTCTGAAACAGGTTTCCAATGGTTCCGTCTTCATCAAATCCCGCTGTTGGTTCGGGATCTTCATATACTTCCGGTTCTTCTTCCACAGGTTCAGGAATGTTGATATTAATGGATTTTACTTTGAATTTGGTAAACTGGTTTCCGATGGCTTTGATTCCTTTCACGGCAATAAATTCATCGATATTCACTTCTTCCGGTTCTCGTTCTTTGCCCTTGTCCTTTGCGAAAATAATTTCGGCAGTAGCTCCGTTGGCAACAATTACATTTTCAATAAACGATTTTGAATGTTCCGAAGGCATAAAAGTCTGCACATTCGGCGTGTTTTCAAATAAAAACCGTTTGATGAAATAAATATCTTTTTCACCATCGTAATAGATGCAGGTTACCGGCTGATTCGGACGCCATTTTTCCAGCACCAGATATTCGTCATCGAAGCGGTTTCCAAGATCAAAGGAAACTAATTTTGCTTCTCCGTTGGTATTGATGGTTAAAATTTTATCATCTCCTTTAAAGCTTCCCAGTAAAGTTCCTCTTCCGTCTGCATTCAGTCTTCTCACCGTATCATCAAACCAGATTCTTCGCGGTGCTAATGTAGAAACGCCTTCTTCTTTCAGATCAACTTTTTTCACGGAATATTTGGTTACCAGATTTCCTTTGGAATCACGCCCTTTAATCGCGAGTTCTGAGAAATCGATGTCCATTTTATTTTTTCTGATCCTTGGATTGGGTTTCAGAAGAACCGTCACAGTTTCTGCTTCTCCGTTCGGATTTGCCGAAAAATAAAGCACTTCCGATCCTTTTTTATCCGAAGCCAGAGGATAATCTGTATTTCGGGTAACACCTGTTACAGAAAAACGCTTCATATAATAAGGTCCTTCTCTTCCTTCGCGGTAGATCATGTTGTAGACCGTTCTTTTATCGTTTTTCTTCCAGATCGCAACATGAAGAATATCTTTTCCGATGAACGTTTTTGCCTCTACTTTTACCACTTTCATGCTTCCATCTTTTCGGAAGGTAATGATGTCGTCGATATCCGAACAGTCGAACAGATACTGATCTTTTTTCAGAGACGTTCCGATAAATCCTTCCTCGAAATTGGCGTAGAACTTTTCGTTGGCAACCGCAACTTTTGTTGCATCAATGGTATCAAAAATTCGAAGTTCTGTCTTTCTCTGTCTTTCTTTACCGTATTTTTTCTGAATGTTCAGATAATAATCTATCGCATACTGAATAAGATTCGCAAGATGATGTTTCACCTGCTCGATCTTACCTTCCAGCGCAGCAATATTTTCTTTAAATTTATCTAAATCGAATCTTGAAATTCTCTTGATTCTGATCTCTGTTAATTTTACAATATCTTCTTCCGTTACAGCCCTTAAAAGATGTTTTGTATGAGGTTTCAATCCTTCATCAATGGTTTTAAGAACCTCTTCCCAGCTTTTGACCTCTTCAATATCATGGTAAATTCTGTTTTCAATGAAAATTCTTTCCAATGAAGAAAAATGCCAGCTTTCCTGAAGCTCATGAAGTTCGATCTCCAGTTCTTTTTTAAGCAAAGAAACAGTATGGTCCGTGTTCATTTTCAGGATGTCAGAAACATTCATGAACATCGGCTTATCACCAACAATTACACAGGCATTCGGAGAAATGGTTACCTGACAATCGGTAAAAGCATATAGAGCATCAATGGTTTTATCCGGCGAAACATCATTATGAAGATGGATCAGGATTTCAACTTTATCGGATGTATTGTCTTCAATTTTTTTGATCTTGATCTTTCCTTTTTCATTGGCTTTAATGATGGAATCAATAAGATCACTTGTCGTTTTTGAGTACGGAAGTTCCGTAATAATGAGAGTGTGTTTATCGTAAGGCGAAATTTTAGCTCTGGCTCTTACCTTTCCGCCACGGTGTCCGTCGTTGTATTCAGAAACATCCAGATAACCTGCCGTCATAAAGTCGGGAAAAAGCTCAAACTTTTTGCCTTTCAGATACGCTACGGAAGCATTGATGAGTTCATTAAAATTATGCGGAAGAATCTTTGTAGAAAGCCCGACTCCGATTCCTTCCACACCCTGTGCCAGAAGGAGAGGAAATTTTACGGGAAGATCTATCGGCTCGTTATTTCTGCCGTCATACGATTTTGCCCATTCTGTTGTTTTCGGATTGAAAACCACTTCCAGTGCAAAAGGTGTTAATCGGGCTTCGATATATCTCGCCGCCGCCGCAGAATCTCCGGTGTAGATGTTTCCCCAGTTTCCCTGCGTATCGATCAACAGTTCTTTCTGACCGATTCCTACCATGGCATCCGTAATGGAAGCATCACCATGAGGGTGATATTTCATGGTGTTTCCCACGATATTGGCAACTTTATTGTAACGTCCGTCTTCCAGCTCCCGCATGGAATGCATGATTCTTCGCTGAACAGGCTTAAAACCGTCATAAACGGAAGGAATTGCCCTGTCTAAAATTACATAAGAAGCATAATCCAGAAACCAGTCTTTATACAGCCCTGAAACCTTTTTTAAGCTTTCGCCCTCATGCGAGTATTCTTCTGTTATCATTTAATTTATTAACTCTTTTTCTCTTTATTGGCTTTAACAACCTTGTTTAAGGAGATTTTTAAATCACTAATTTCTCTTTTGGTAAGATACGAAATTTCATATCTTAAAATAGTAGAACCGCTGTTTTTGCTTGAAATCGTTATATAAAGTCTTTTCATCAAAAAGAGATCAATGACCTCAAATTTCTGTAGTTTATATTTCGGAAATTCGTCGCTTAAAGGTTTTTGCAGAAAGGGAATAATATTCCTGTTTCTGAAATGCAGTGCTTCTCCGTCGCTGTCATATTCAAAAATCTGTCTTCCGTTGAAATAGAAGAACAGAATTAAAATGACGGGAACAATAATAAGCAGGAGATTTTCCTGTCCCAGTACTTTAAACCTGTATTCTTCTAAGATATACGCTCCGATACCTCCGACTAAAAGCATTGCCAATAAGGTACTTATGAAGCTGTAAACCGAAGTCTTATTGCGGTTGCTGAGTCTCATATTAATATTTGTATTAGTGGGTTTATTTGTGTTTTTAAGGTAGTTCTTTTAATTAATTTTCATCTATGACTTCACTCAATATGTCTTTTTTATTTATGTCCGGATCTTCAACTACCAGATTTTCAAGAATAAAAGTTTGCCTGTCAGGAGTGTTCTTTCCCATGTAAAATTCAAGAAGCTGATCAATCGTCTGATCTTTTCCTACGACAACAGGTTCCAGACGGATGTCTTTTCCGATAAAATGCTTGAATTCATCAGGAGAAATTTCCCCCAATCCTTTAAATCGGGTGATCTCAGGATTTCTTCCCAGTTCGTTCAGTGCTTTTATCCTTTCCTGTTCTGTATAGCAGTATCGTGTTTCTTTTTTGTTTCTCACCCTGAATAACGGAGTCTGAAGAATATAAAGGTGACCGTTCTTGATGAGATCCGGAAAGAACTGCAGGAAAAATGTAATCATCAGCAGGCGAATATGCATTCCGTCTACATCGGCATCGGTTGCTATAATTACCTGATTGTACCGAAGATCTTCGAGACTTTCCTCAATATTCAAAGCAGCCTGAAGAAGATTGAATTCTTCGTTTTCGTACACTACTTTTTTAGTTAAACCATAACAGTTCAATGGTTTACCTTTCAGGGAAAATACCGCCTGTGTTTCTACATCTCTGGATTTTGTGATGGATCCTGATGCAGAATCTCCCTCGGTAATGAAGATCTGGGTTTCTCCTTTTCTTTCGTTCTTCTGATCGTTGTAATGCTGTCTGCAGTCGCGAAGTTTTTTGTTATGGAGGGAAACTTTTTTGGCTCTTTCTCTCGCCAGCTTCTGAATTCCTGAAAGTTCTTTTCTTTCTCTTTCCGAGATTAAAATCTTTCTCTGGATCGCTTCTGCCACTTCAGGATTTTTGTGTAAGAAGTTATCTAATTTACTTTTAAGGAAATCAATAACAAAAGTTCTTACGGTGGGTCCGTTCGGTCCGATATCATTGGATCCTAGCTTTGTTTTGGTTTGGGATTCGAAAACCGGTTCTTCCACATTGATGGAAACTGCCGCCACAATGGATTTTCTAACGTCGGAAGCATCAAAATTTTTATTGAAAAACTCACGGATTGTTTTTACATACGCTTCTCTGAAGGCATTTAAATGCGTTCCTCCCTGTGTGGTATTCTGCCCGTTAACAAAAGAAAAATAAGTCTCTGTCTGAGATTTATCGGTGTGTGTAATGGCAACTTCGATATCATTGTCTTTCAGATGAACAATGGGATAAAGCGTTTCGTTTTCCAGCTCTTCATCCAGCAAATCTTTCAGTCCGTTCTCTGAAAAGAAGGTTTCTCCGTTGAAAAGGATTTTTAAGCCGGGATTCAGATACGCATAATTGCGGAGCATTCTTTCGATATACTCTTTTCTGAATTTGAAGTGAAGGAAAATATCCGCATCCGGAATAAAGGAAATCTCGGTTCCGTTTCTGTCCGACGAGTCTTTTTCTTCAAAATTTTCTGTAATAATACCTCTGGAAAACTCTGCGGCTTTCATCCTCCCGTCACGGAAAGAACGAACGCGGAAATAATCGGAAAGGGCATTAACTGCTTTTGTACCGACTCCGTTAAGACCTACCGATTTTTTGAAGGCTTTACTGTCGTACTTTCCTCCGGTATTCATTTTGGAAACCGCATCCACTACTTTCCCCAATGGAATACCACGTCCGAAATCACGGATCGTGACTTTTCCGTCGTCTAATTTTATTTCAATTCTTTTACCTGCTTTCATCCTGAACTCATCAATGGAGTTGTCCAGAATTTCTTTCAGTAAAATGTAGATACCATCATCGGCGGAAGACCCGTCTCCCAGCTTCCCGATGTACATTCCGGGACGCAGGCGGATATGTTCCTGCCAATCGAGGGTTCTGATATTATCTTCGGAATAGATCGGATTTATTTCTTGTGACATATGTAATTTCAGCAAACATACAAAAATACGAAATTGAAGAAAATTATCCGAATATTTTAAGCCGTTTTTTTGTTAATATTCTCCCAAGAATGGCAATATTGACAGAGAAAATCTCAATTTAAATTATTCAATATAAAGTGAAAAAAGTATTTTGTTTTATTTTTTTCGTTAAAATTAATGCAGATTATGTTTCAATTTAATAATTTTAATCATAAAAATAAAATATTATCTTATGACTTAGATCATTTAGCTATTAATATAGAAAACTGAAACCAAAACCAAACTCACATGAAAAATAAATTGAATGCCATCATCATTGATGACAAGGATGATGGCAAATGCATTTCCCGATTACTGAAAAAGGAATTTCCTGAATTTGAAGTGCATCTTCAGAAGAGCGGTATCCTTTTCGAGCCAGATTATTTCAGCAAGAATTCTCCGGATATTTTATTCGTTGATATTCAGTATTTCGACGATAAGAGTGAGGAAATACTGATGAAACTGAAAGAAAATGATTTCCCCGTTATATTGGTTACGGAATCTGAAAAATCGGCCATTCAGGCTATAAAAAAAGGGTTTATCCGATATGTTTTTAAACCTTTAAAAAATCTGGATTTTGTTCTCACCGTTAATAAAGCACTTGAAAAATTCAGAAAAAATAAAGCTTCACATTCTGCAGGTTCTCAAAACAAAATTAACCTTCCCACCCTGCAAGGCTTTAAGCGGGTAAATATTGATGAAATTATCCGTTGCGAAGCAGATTCCAACTACACTTCTATTTACCTTTCCGATAAAAGCAAAGTAATGGTTTCGAAAACCTTATGTGATTTTGAAAAAAATCTTTCAGAATATAATTTCTTCAGAATTCATCATAAGCATCTCATCAATCTGGAACATCTGAAAGAATACATCAAAGGAAAAGGCGGACAGGTTGTAATGGCAGACAATTCTGTACTTGACGTTTCTATCCGAAAGAAAAATGAGTTTCTTCATAAAATGGCTTAAAATTCACATATGTTTGAATAATCTACACACTTGCTCATTTGTTGGTTACAGTTAATCACTTCAAATAGGCTGTTTTGTAATGCTTTACTATTTTTGAGGACAATCCAATCATTAAATATTATCATTATGAAAAAAAGTCTATTACATGCAAAACATCTTTTTGCAGCAGCAATGATCTTTTCCGGCGGTTTAGTAAATGCACAACAATGGCTAACGACAGGAAACGCAGGAACTACCGCAGGAAACTATGCCGGAACAACAGGAGCAACCGCATTTTATCTGAGAACGAACGGAACTGCAGCGGTTCCCGGACAGGCGATTCTTAATGAATTCGGAAGCTTTATTGTAGATGGAGACAACAATACAAACATTGTAAAATCCAAAGGAAATATTGTCGCCGGTGCAGGTAACACTATCGGAGCAGGATCCGGAAGTTCATTGGTAAGCGGCTGGGGAAATAATTTAGCGGCTGCAGCAGGCGCTAATCTGGTGAGCGGACAGGACAACGTTGTATTGAATAATGCAAGTAAATCTGTTGCTTTAGGCTGGAAAAACGTCATCAGAAACGCCAATCAGTTTGCGATTGGGGTAGGAATTGATCTCGGAAACTTTTATTCGGGAGGATTCGGGATTGATCTTGCAGCAACCGGGGACCGTTCTTTCGTCATCGGATCTGGAACGGGCGGAACAAAACTAACGAACAGTATTCCGCGTTCTATTATGTTTGGTATGTCACCAACTTCCACAATGCTGATTGTAGATCAATATGTCGGTGTAAGAACAACAACTCCTACCGCTAATTTTCATAGTGTAGGAACAGTGCGGCTACAGGGGCTTCCTAATGGATCCGGAAGAGCATTGGTTGTAGATAATGACGGAAATGTGATGGTGGCAACGAGTACGATTACACGACAAGCAAATAATGAAACCGATTATCAGATCCAGATTGATGAATTGAAAAATGAAATTAAAGAACTTAAAGAGCTGCTGAAACAAAATAAAATGAGCGTTGATATGAGCTCAGAAGCCCATGAAGCAAAATTATATCAAAACGCTCCTAATCCCGGAAAAGGCGAAACAATCATCAAATATTATCTTCCAAAAGATACCAAGAATGCCTCCATTGAAATCTATAATGCTTCAGGGCAGATGATGAAAACCATTTCCTTGAAAGAAAAAGGAAACGGAAGCATCAATCTTTCAGGAATAAGAGGCGGTTCTTATGTTTACAGTCTTATTGCAGACGGGAAAATTACAGACTCAAAAAAAATGCTGATTCAGGAATAGTTAATGGTCTTAGATATTTTTTTAATTTTTAAGCTGTCTTCGGGCAGCTTTTAACATTTATTAAAAAATACTTTACACTTACTCAAAATCTTCCCACACTTACTTAATCACCTTAGTGTGATATTGTTTTAAATGATACTTTTAAACTATTAACTACATGTAGAAAATAAAACAAACTAAAAGGTGAAAACCAAAATGTATTATTCATTGAGTATTAATTCTTAAAGTTTTTGTTGGTTTTTGATGTATAAAATCAATTTCGCATCATGGTAAGAATGTATTTTTTAACTCTCTGTTTTCTCTTAGGAAGCGTCATGCTTTTCGGGCAGAATCCACCCTGCTCAGATTTTAATGATCCTGTAAATCCTTACGGAAACTGGGCTCCTGCTGCACCGCCCAACGGAAACGTTAGTGTAGGCGTAGATTCTCCCAATCCGCTTGACGGATCACAGTTTCTTGTTATCAAGGATAAATCCGGAGGTTCCTGGTACCAGAACTGGAAAGATTACCAGAATCTGGGAAAATATTTTCTGGGACAGT
Source organism: Chryseobacterium sp. ZHDP1 (assembly GCF_018603435.1). GTDB lineage: Bacteria > Bacteroidota > Bacteroidia > Flavobacteriales > Weeksellaceae > Chryseobacterium > Chryseobacterium indicum. The sequence goes on from NZ_CP075682.1 coordinate 943,065, forward strand.
GCATTTACTTTGATTTTTATCTGGAAAACGACAGTGGCTATGGATTGCCTTATCATCCGTACATTACTATTTCCGACGGAACCAACAGTGCGACGTTTGTTGCGAGCGTAACTGTAACTCCCGGAAGCGGATGGGTTCGTATAAAAGCGCCTATTCAGCTTTCCAGCGGCGGTGTTCTTCCGAGCAATTCCGACGGAGCATGGACGATGAGTCCCGTTAATGCGGCAGTTTTTGATAATATCATCATGAATACTCAGCTTATTGCGATCACTCCGGATATTACCTCTACACAACAGGAAGTTATGTATTTTGATAATATTTGTGTAAAACCTTGTGAAGGCTGTAACGAATGTAACTCTAACTTTAAAATCCAAACTACAACTAGTACATCCGGAAATTATACCACGGCTCAGGTATTTTTAGAAAGTACCAACTCTCCAAGCGTGTATAAGGTAGACTGGGGCGACGGAACGACAGGAAATGTACTTACTTCGCATACCTACAACACACCGGGAAGCTATACAGTTTGTGTGACTCAGCTTCAGGGAGACGTACCTAAATGTAAAACCTGTATTTCAATCTGTATTCCGAAACCCGCAGAAGGCGGAAATGCCAGAAATTCGGCTAATCTGAAATCTCCTCTGAAAGATGTGGCAGATGCAGCAAGAGCAGAATCCGGAACAGCCAGCCAACTGGATTATAATCTGGTTCCCAATCCTGCAAAAAATTATGTGGATGTGCAGACTAATCTGGCAAAAAGAGGAAATGTAACCATCAGAATAATGGATGCTTCCGGAAAAATTCTGATCAGTAATTCTGAAATAGTGGAAAGCGGAAAACAAAGCATCAAGATTAATACAGAGAAACTGATTCAGGGAACCTACATCGTAGAAGTGCAGTCTGATAACAGTAAATCTGCACAAAAGCTTTTAATTTCGAAGTAAATTCAGTCAAAACCAACACACAAAATAATATAGCATGAAAACAAATCTAAAAACCGGAGGACTGCTTCTGAGAAGCTTCCAAATCATAAAATCGCAAAGATTACTTTTAGCCATTTTCATCAGTCTGATTTCTTATTCAGAAGTTTCTGCGCATGCTTCTACGATTACAAGAAAATGGTGCGGCGGATTTTTTCACAGAAAATTTGTTGCTCAGGCTCAGACTTCCGCACTTTCTTACACAAAATATGTAACAGGCTATAATTGTATCGGGCAATTTGTAGGATACGGAAATATAGGTTATTGGTCTTCAACCTGCTCCAATGAAAGCAAAGGATGTTCCCGTCCTCAGACAGCCACCTGCAGCAAAAGCGGAACGGTTTACGATCAGGTTTACAATCTTTGTACACTTTCTTTCACAGGTCCCTATGCGTATAACAGCTATGCAAAAGCCGAACACCTTACAAGCGGAATTTATCTTACGCAGACTTCCTCAGGCAGAGGTTCTGCAGGACTTACAGGAAGTTATGCTTTAGATGAAAAGAAGTTCTCCAGACTTGTAGATAATGGTACTTCTTTCGGAGAAATTACCGGCGATGTTACGGTGAACGATAATAATCAGCTTGTTGTTACTAAAATGAACGGAAGAATCAGTGTTACTCCGTCAGCAGATTTTTATTCTGACGTAAAAATAGTTGTCATTAAAGAAAACATTAATATTTCGGATGATGAAGCGCTTGCCAATGAACAGGCTGTCCAAAACGGAACTTATCCCGATGTAGTGTATACCGCAACCGTACATATTTCTAAAAACGGACTTACTTACGACGGAATTTTTAAAAACGGATTTATAAGCAACCAGATTAAAGAATATGCTACCGCACAGGAAAAAGGCGTTTCTTTCAGCAATTTTTCTTCATCGGTTCCTATTAATGTTAATTTAAATGATGATGAAAAGCTTACGCTGGTAACAGTAATGGATGGCGGATTTGATATCAGTACCGCAGTGGTGCAAAAAAATGCAAATACGGCAATTGATAATACTCTTTCTTCTGACACGCCAAAACTTACTCCAAATCCTGCAAAAGATTATGTAGACGTAAATATGAACCTTGAAAAAAGAGAATTGATTATTGTAAGAATCATCAGTTCTTTGGGTAAAATAGCTGCCGAAAAATCTGAAGCGCTGAACAGCGGGAAACAATCCATAAGACTTAATACGGATCAGCTTCTGCCCGGAACTTATATTGTTGAGATAAAATCGACTTCTAAAACGACTTCGCAGAAACTGCTCATAACGAGGTAGCGCAATTCATATCTTCAAAAAAGCCATCCGAAATCGGGTGGTTTTTCTTTGAATGATTTCTTTAAAAACATTTTAAGTATTTAATTCCTGCTCCAATAAAATATCTTTTTGCGTTTTGTGGTTAATTTAAGCCAATAAATCTCTCCTGATTGTAAAAAATAAATTAAATTCGATACAAGAAAAAACAATCCTTAATGATACAACTTCCTTTATCCAAACTTTCCAATGTAGGAACTACGATTTTCAGCCAGATGACGCAGCTTGCCAATGAAAATGAAGCCATCAATCTATCGCAGGGGTTTCCCGATTTCATGCCGGATTCCGAATTGCTGGATCATGTGGATCATTTCATTAAAAAAGGCTTTAATCAGTATGCACCGATGGGCGGAATGATTGGTTTGAAGGAAGAAATTGCCGGAAAAATAGAAAATTCTCATCAGGCAGTGTATCATCCAGATTCTGAAATTACCGTTACTGCAGGCGGAACTCAGGCTATTTTCACTGCAATTGCGACTTTTGTAAAGAAAGAAGATGAGGTCATTATTTTTGAACCGGCTTACGACTGTTATGAACCTACGGTAGAGCTTTTCGGAGGAATTGTAAAGCGTTTCGAAATGAAAGCTCCCGATTATGAAATCGACTGGAATGTTGTGAAAAATTTAGTCTCGGAAAAAACAAAGATGATTATCCTGAACAATCCGAACAATCCTTCCGGAAAGATTTTAAAGGAAAATGACATTCAAGAATTAATTAAAATTGTGGAAGGAACTTCTATCCTGATTTTAAGTGACGAAGTTTATGAAAATATTGTCTTTGACGGAAAACAGCATTTAAGCATCTGCAAATATCCCGAACTGAAAAACAGAAGTCTTCTGGTTGCTTCATTTGGAAAACTGTTTCATGTTACCGGCTGGAAAATAGGCTATTGTGCAGCTCCGAAATATCTGACTGACGAATTCAGGAAAGTCCATCAGTTTAATGTTTTCTCCGTGAATACACCGATGCAGCTTGCTTTGGCGGAGTATATGAAAAATCCGGATCATTACAATCAGCTGAATCAGTTCTTTCAGGAAAAAAGAGATTTTTTAAGACAGGGTTTAGCCAATACTTCTTTTGAATTACTGGATTGTGAAGGAACTTATTTTCAGGCTTTAAAATATGATAAGATTTCTGACAAAAATGATCTTGATTTTGCTCACGAACTCACGATTAATCATAAGGTGGCAAGTGTTCCTTTCTCTTCTTTTTATAAAAACAGACTGAATGAAAATGTTATCCGTTTGTGTTTTGCCAAGAAGCAGGAAACTTTAGAAAGAGCTTTGGAAAATTTGTCTAAACTGTAATTTCGTTGATCGTTGATTTAGCAAACTATAAAGATTTCAAAAAAAATTTAACCACAAAAGATGCAAAAGACTTTATTGGATTTATTTAAAGTATTTCAAAAGTCTGCAAAGAGAAAAAATCTTTGATTTTTTTAAAACTTATGTGCTCTTTTTTCCATTTAAGTATTAAACTTAAACTACTAAAGTGTTACAATCTTTTGCATCTTTTGCGGTAAAAAAGTTTAGACAAATTTTCCATTTAAGTAGTAAACTTTAAAAACTAAAGTGTTTCCATCTTTTTGCATCTTTCGCAGTAAAAAAGTTGAAATAAAAAACTGGTGACATTGATAATTTCTGTCATCAGTTTTTATTTAAGATTATAAAAACATACCTCCGGAAGCTTCAATTCTCTGTCCGTTGATCCATCTTGCCTCTTCGGTACACAGGAAAGCCACTATTCCGCCGATATCGTCGGGAACACCTGCTCTTCCTAAAGCGGTATTATTGGCAACCATAGTATTGATGTTTTTATCATCCCTTGTTCTTCCGCCGCCAAAATCTGTTTCAATAGCACCGGGAGCCACAACATTGGATTTAATTTTTCTTGCGCCCAATTCTTTTGCCTGATATTTCGTAAGCATATCAATGGCTGCTTTCATAGAACCATATACGGAAGATCCGGGTAATGCAAACCTTGCCAATCCTGATGAAACGTTGATGATTCCACCACCTTCATTCATAAAAGGCAAAAACTTCTGAGTCAGGAAAAATACTCCTTTGAAATGAATATCCACCATATCGTCCAACTGCTCTTCGGTAACCTCCGGAATCGGGCAGTACAAAGCTGTTCCTGCATTGTTGATGAGATAATCGATATTTCGGCTGCCTGTATTTTCTTCAAGGTGATCTCCCACCGTTTTTACAAAAGCATCAAAACTTTTCACCTCTTTTGTATCCAGTTGATAAGCAATTGCTTTCTGTCCTAAAGACTGAATTTCTTCTACTACTCTATCCGCTTCTTCCTTATTGGTTCTGTAAGTTAAAATGACATCAAGACCTTTCTGGGCAATTTTAATAGCAGAATTTCTTCCTAATCCTCTGCTTCCACCTGTAATCAGAGCAATTTTTGTTCTTGTTTCCATTATTTAATGATTTATTTTAATGAGACAAAGTTCAGGTAATTTACGGTTCAGGCGTTTGCTTTAATCAAACTTAAATTTGCAAAATTCAAATCATGATCGAAATTCCAAAGGAGCGAGAGATGTTTTCTTTTTGAAAAAGTTTGAAAAATGAGCAATTTCCTCAAATCCTAGAGCATAGGAAATCTCAGAAACATTCCACTTGGTCTGTTTCAGAAGAATTTTTGCTTCCTGAATAACCCTTTCTGCAATAATTTCCGTAGTGGTTTTTCCTGTACTTTCTTTCAGTTTTTTATTCAAATAATTTACGTGAACAGCCAATCGGTCTGCATAATCTTTTGCCGTTTTCAGCTGCAGTCTCTGATCCGATGATTCTATGGGAAACTGCCTTTCCAACAGTTCTATAAACAGCGAAACAACACGCAGTGAAGCATCATTTGATGTTGATAATTTTGAAGCCGGCTGCAGCTTCTGCCCGTAATGAATAAGCTCCAGAACATAATTCCTGATAAGATCATACTTAAAAATATAATCAGAATTAATTTCTTTTTTCATCTTATCGTACAGCTGTTCAATTTCGTCAGCCAGATCATCCTCAATCTCAAAAAGAGGCACATTTCCAGGCTGAAAGATCGGCAAATCTTCAAGAGTATTATGCGATTTATCCTTAATAAAAAAATCTTCTGTAAAAACGCAGAAACTCCCCGACTGGAAAGGATCTTCGGGAATCCAGTGATACGGAACTTTAGGAGTCGCAAATAAAAGTGCATTCCCTTTTATCTGAATAATTTTATCTGCATATTCCGCCCTGTTTCTGCCTCTTATTAAGCTTATCTTGTAATATTTCCTCCTGTTGTAAGGCATTTCAGAAGTTGTTTTTGCTCTTTCCAGAGTTTGGGCAATATCAAAAACATTAAAATGGCCGATTTCCTTATGAAGCCCTTTCGGAAAAATAGTCTCGATATCCGTTCCGAGTTTTGCGGTCATTTCTCTGTAAAAGTCATCCAGCGAAGTGTAGGAAGTATGCTGCATCTTTTCCATAACTGAAATTTGTAAAATTCAAATGTACGGAATATTATTTCCGAAATCCCAAACAATAATTTTATAAATTTATCAAACAAAAGTGATTTATATTGAATTATTTTATATATTAGTGATGTCAAATTAAAAATATTCAATATGAAAAATCAAAATTTAAGCAACAGAAGGAAATTGAACAAAAAACAACTGCGTTCTATTACAGGGGGAAAAGAAATGTGTATAGATCGTAATACAGGGGAATGTAGAAAATATGGTCCATTTTGTGGTGAGATACAATGCCAGCTCATTCCTGATTTATAAATTAAGGTAATGTACTGAAAAATAGTTGGTGAAATTCAGGATATATTTTAATAAATTATGGATGTTAATCCGAAGAGGACAAAAGCACTGGTGGAGATCAACTTTTCAGCAATAGGATTAATGTTCAAAACGATAGTTTTAAGGTGAGGTTTCCCTCACCTTTTCGTTTATTATCGGATGAACCTTATGGCTAAAAAAACTCTATTTTTCGTTAGAAAAATAAATATACCATTTGATGAAATTGATTCGGTTTTTCAATGTGAGACCTCTGTGCAGGTCGAGATGATTTTTTAAATGGCTGAAATATCCCTCAATACCATTGGTTGTTTTAGGAATATTGGGATTTTCCAGATAATGAAACATATTGGGCAATGCCCGTTTTATAGTAAAATACGATCGTCTGATAAGCTTGTGGGTATACCAGTATCTTTCGGTTTCAAGATTAATTGTTTTTTCATTAATATAATCCTGATGTCTCAAATACCAGTCGTTGAGTTCATTTTTCCACCAGATTTTATCGTTTTGTGTTTTAATTTTCAGTAATAATAAAACGTGTTTTCGAAGTTCCTGACCGGCAATGTGTTTAGGAAACTTTGTGAGCCAGATCAGGCACATTCTCTGAATATGAACCAGACATCTCTGAGTAATGATGTCTCCATCAGATTTATTTATGGCTTTCAAAACGCTTTTATGTCCATCTGTAGTAATGCTTTCCAGCTTTACGCCCAGCCGTAAAAGATTGTTTAAATCTTCCCTGATTTCTTCATAATGTTCTCCATCGGTAAAACGGATAAGCTGTGTATATCCATCAAAATCATCCTGATAAGCAATTAAACAGAACTGAGCAAAATAAGTTGCATCCATTCTTAAATTCACCTTTTCCCGTTTGATGATCTTTAAGGTAGGAGACTGCTCTAAAATGGTATAAAATGTTTTCTGCAAAGTATCTTTCGAATAACCGCTGTCTCTGCAAAGCGTTTTGTAGGTCTGCCTTTCCAATACCCATTTTTTGAACCAGATAAAACGATTTTTAATTCTCTGCTCCGTTCTGTTTTGAGTAAATAAAATCCCGCAATTTTTACATTTAAATCTTTGCTTTCCCCCTTGTTTTCCCCAACGAATTACCTCCAGGCTTGAACAAGACCAACAACGTTTTTTTGCCATTTTTCAGACAAAGAAAAAGTTTTATGAAACACGTTTCATAAAACTTCCTCCAAGCAGCCTAACAATGAGGTTTTGATAGGATTCTACCAACTATTTTTCAGTATTATGCCTAAATTAATTTATTAAACAAATAAAAACGCTTCGAAGCAATGCTCCGGAGCGTTTTTCTTTATAACTAACTTTAATACTTTATTCTTATACGTTGAATCTGAAGTGCATGATATCACCGTCTTTTACGATATATTCCTTCCCTTCTACAGAAAGTTTTCCGGCTTCTTTTACTTTTACTTCAGAACCGTAGTTTACGTAATCATCATACTTGATTACTTCTGCACGGATGAACCCTTTTTCAAAGTCGGTATGAATTACACCCGCCGCTTGAGGAGCAGTCCACCCTTTTCCGATTGTCCACGCTCTTACCTCTTTTACTCCTGCTGTAAAATAAGTCTGAAGTTTTAATAAATCATAGGCTTTTCTGATCAGTCGATTTACTCCCGGCTCCGTAAGACCAAGCTCTTCAAGGAAAATTTCTCTTTCTTCGTAAGTTTCAAGTTCATTGATGTCTGCTTCAATCTGAGCGGCTAAAACAACGACTTCTGCACCTTCATTTTTTGCCATTTCTTCAATTTTACCAATCCATTCGTTACCATTCTTTATTGAATTTTCATCCACATTACAAACGTAAAGAACCGGCTTATTGGTTAATAATTGAACATCTCCGATAATTGATTTCGTAAAATCATCTGTTGCAAATTCTCTCGCATTTTTACCGTCTTCTAAAAATTTCTGAAGATTCTGAAGTGTTTCATAAGCCAAAACATCTTCTTTTTTACCGGATTTGATGAACTTTTTAGCTTTTTCAACTGCTTTTCCTACCGTTTCCAGATCTTTCAGCTGAAGTTCGATATCAATGATCTCTTTATCTCTTAACGGATCTACCGAGCCTTCTACGTGAACAATATTACCGTTATCAAAACATCTTAAAACATGGATAATTGCCTCACATTCGCGGATATTGGCAAGGAACTGGTTTCCCAAACCTTCTCCTTTACTTGCTCCTTTTACAAGTCCTGCGATGTCTACAATCTCTACAACTGCCGGTAAAACTCTTTCAGGTTTTACTAATTTTTCAAGCTCAAACAATCTGTGATCCGGTACTGAAACAGTCCCCAAATTCGGTTCGATGGTACAGAAAGGATAGTTTGCCGACTGTGCTTTTGCATTGCTCAGACAGTTAAAAAGAGTTGATTTACCTACATTCGGTAAGCCTACGATTCCACATTTCATAACGAAATTTTTATTTTATTTATAATGCTATGTAACCTTTCGGTTTCATATTGTAAAATTCTATGGTTAAGATTAATATTCAAATTGGAGGTTATTTCCGATCTGAACTTTCAGCGTGCAAAGATAGTGATTTTAAAGCATAATTCCTTCACCCTTCTATTAATTAAATTCTAAGCTATTTTCCTTTCCAGAAATAAATTATCCCCGAAACATTAAGCTTCGGGGACATTTTGTTAAAGAGATGTTTCAATTATCTTGGGAAAGGAAGAGTTGGATGAATAGGATCTACAGGATAGCATCCGCAAAGACAATCCCACTGATCAAATACCTCATCGCAAACACCAATGGCTTCACATCTCCATAAATGTCCTACAGGACAAGCTGGAACATTGGGTCCTGCTCCTTTTACCTGCTTCAGCTGTTCTCTTGAAATTTTTTTCAAATTTTTCATAGTAATTTTTATTTGTAATTCAGACAAATATAATAATATTCTCTACATAATGAATTATTAAGTTAAAAATTTACTATAGAAATAAAACTATTCTAAAAATCCGTCACCACTATGACGGATTTCAATAATTTAATTTCAAAAAAGATTATTAAGGATTATCTCCCGTCGCTTCCTGCGCCAATGGAACGTCTCCCGGAGTTTCCTGTAAAGTTTTATCTAAGGTAAATAAAGATTCATCCGTAGCTCTGTCTCCACCTGCAATTTTTAATTTATCCATCAGATTCTGCGCCAGTGTTTCCTCTTCAATCTGCTCCTGTACAAACCACTGCATAAAGTTCCACGTTGCCCAGTCTTTTTCTTCAAGAGCCATATCTACAATTTTATAAATGGCAGTGGTATTATCTACTTCATGTTTGAAAACCCCTTCAAAACAATCGGTAAGCGATTCCGGATCTGCCGGAGGAGCAGGAATTGCATCTACCTTTGGCTTTCCGCCTCTGTTTAATACATATTCCATGAATTTGATGGAGTGATTTCTTTCTTCCTGAGCGTGTCTGTACAGGAAATTGGCCATTCCCTGATATCCTTTATCGTCTGCCCAGATTCCGTATGATAAAAAGGTGTGTGAAGCGTGAATTTCTTTGTTCATCTGGTCGCTTAATGCTTTTTCAATGGAATCGGAAAGTCTTTTGGTATTCATAATAGATATTTTTTGTGATTATGAATCTATGGATACAAAAATAGTTCCGAGAAGTTTTTATTTTTAACCAAAACATTTACACACATCCACAAACCACTGAATTACATCATTTTAAGCCATTAATTTATAGTTATTCTAAAATATGAAGATAAAATTTTCAGATCAAAAGAAAACTTCCGGTATAAAAACGGAAGCCTTCTCTAAAAAATTATCTCTGTTCTATTGCTTTATCAATGTTTTCGTAAGTGACTTTCCTTTCCCTGTTATTTTTATGTAATAAATTCCGCTCGGGAAATGATTAATATTTAGTTTTTCATGGTAATCATCGTTGTAAGAATTCACATTTTTTGATAAAACCAATGATCCTCTTGCATCAATAATTTCAATCTTCATTTCTTTTTCCTTTGATTTGAATTGTATATTTACCTCCTGATTCGAAGGATTGGGATAAATAATAAAATCATTCGTTGTAATCTCCTTTTCTTCAGCAGATAAGCTTCCGTTAGCACATAGTGGAATTCTGTTGACCCCATCAATTCCCCAAGATGGCTGAACGGGAATACACAGCCAGTTCAATACAGTCGGCAAATGATCCGTTTCCCGGGTTGTCGATAAATAATTATAAATTTTAAAATTAGTAATCGTGTTCAGATTTCTGGCAGGAGATCCGGTAATCGTAACAGTGTTTGCATTCGGACCGGAATCCGCCAGTGTATTTCCCGAAACCTCATCACATTTCCAGTTGGCAACCAATTGAGAATAATAAGGATGCGAAGCTGTAATATCCTGATTTGCCCAATTCACGATGACCTCATTCGGAAGCGCAGATTTCCACACTCTGATGTCTCTGTAGGAAGCTGCGAGTGTTGGACTGTAGGTGTTCGTCCCGTCCTGATTGATCGTAAACGGAAGTCCCGAATCAATATTTCCAATGGTATTCATTTTTGCAAAAGTTACGGGAACACCATCTTCATACATCGTTACAAGTCCGTCTCTGTCGAAACTTACGGCAATATGCTTCCATGTATTGAGTTCCATTTTCCCACCCACAAGATCAATCCTGTTGATTCCGTCGCCGATATTCATTTTAAAAGTCTGTCCGGAATATCCTGAGATCACAAAGCCTTTGTTTTTTCCGTTTGCCCAGTTTTTATTACTGATCATTACAGGATCACTGGTGTACGCAACATTGGGTTTCACCCAGAATTCAACTGTAAAATCCTGAGTTGCCCCAAAATTAAATGGAGTCTGATTCGCAGGTTTTGCATACGTTCCTGCCGGAAGATTGAGCTGATTGAACGTTTTAGGAGATTCTGAAATGGTTCTGCTGATTTGCTGAGGAGTAAAATTAAGATTAGAATAGATGGTAAAAGTATTCCTTTCCGAAAGATTTCCGCCTCCATGCCCGTTATCTACCGCACCATGATCCGTAGTTAAAACAACCAGCCAGTCTTCATTACTGTACGTTGATCGGCTTTTCATAGTGTTTACAATTTCTCCGATGTACGTATCGATGGTTTGTATGGAAGAAACATACTGCGGTACAGAAGACGAAAAGCCATAAGAATGTCCGGCGTGATCCACATCGTCAAAATCAATAAACAAAATATCCGGATTATCGTTTTGCAAAGCATTTACAGCCGCATTTTTCACTGCAAGATCCGTTGTGAAATTAGTCTTTACATCGGCGTTCTGAACAATGGTATTGTTAACCGGAGCCCAATGAGCCAGAGAAATGGTTCTTAAATTGGGATTATACGCTTCCGTTCTCGTTAAAAAGTCAGGGTAATTTGCATAGTTCGGACTGGTAAAATTATTGTCCTGCACATTGTGTTTCGTATGCCAGACTCCTGTAAGCATGGTGCTCCAGCCGTTTCCGCTCAAAGTAATTGCGGCACAGAGTCCGTCTAAAGAATAAACTGACTGATTTGCCAGTGCATGAATGTTCGGTGTACCGGAAGACATCATAACATCCGCCCGACAACCGTCGATCCCGATAAAAAGAACTTTCTTCGTCTGAGCTCCGAGAAAACAGCTCATTACGACTGCCATTGAAAATAGTTTTGCTTTCATAATAATAAGTGGGTTTTGAATTTTAAGACTTTACAAACTTTAGGTTGATTGAGTAATTTTAAAAAGGGATGTTGGGAACTTTGTCAAAGTTTAAAACTTTGACAAAGTTGATTTCCTGATTTCACGAAACCGATGTTCAGAAGTAAAAAAGAGGCTGAATTTGGATAAGCGTAATTTGAAAGAATTAGAGTTTGTTTAAACTTTTTTTTAAAATAAAATATTCTTGTTGTAAAACGCAAAGACGCAGGATTTTTATTCGTCTCAAATCTTTAAGGCGCAAGAAAATCAAAGATTTTCAATAGGGAATATGCTTAATTTTATCGTAGATAAAATCTTTGCGCCTTAAGACAAAACCGTATTTGATGAATATTTTGCGCCTTTGCGATGGTTATATCCATTCAGTTAAAACAAGCTTTTAGTAAAAAAATCGTTCAGCCTCAGAAATCGTGTTAAAAATATAATCGGGATTGGATTTTTCCAGTTCAGCCTTGCTCTGCGCCCCGGAAAGAACAGCTACCGTAACTCCGCAGCCTGCATTTTTGCCTTCTTCGATATCGATGACAGAATCGCCCGCTTTTAAAACTTTTTCAGGTTCATGAATATTGAATTTTTTCATAGCCAGAAGAATCATTTCCGGACTTGGCCGGCTTTCCGAAACGTCATCGGCTGTAATTAAAGCATCAAAGTGCGCATTTTCTTTCCAGCCCAGTTTTTCCAAAAGTTGCAGGGCAATTTCGGAAGTATAGCCTGTATTTAAAACAATCTTTTTATCCTGAGTTCTCATCTTGATGAGGAAATTTTCAACGCCGTTAATCGGTTTTACCACTAAATTCTGATACGCTGTTTTCAGCTGATCCGAAAAGCTTTCAAAAATGGCAGCCGCATCTTCTTCATTTCCGCCTATTTCTTTTAACAGACTGCTGATCGCTTCCAGTTTTTCCATTCCGGCGCAGCTTAATAAAACTTTTTCCAGAGAAACGCTGTATCCGTAATCATTCACGGATTTCATTAACGTTTTATATACCACATTATCTTCATCAATGGTGGTTCCAGCCATATCCAGAACCAGTAATTCTATGTTCTTCATTTAATTTTATGCGTAAATTTTATCTATATTAAATTTTGAAAAGCCTCCGCTTCCCGTCATTCCCTTTCCTCCGATTCCTGTTACAATATGAATGTTGGGAGAAGGACTGTACTCGAAAATATCTTTTGTTTTGCATTGGGAATACACTCCAAACCATCTTCTCTGGATCTCGTAAGTCGGAAGATCTATGATTTTCTTTGCTTCATTAATCATGAATTCATCAATTTCCATATTCAGATCAAATCCTAAATCATCTGCATTTTTCGCATCTGCATATTCATGGGAATCTCCTAAAATAACCGAACCGTCCAAAGCCTGTTTGAACAAAATATGAACGCCGTATTTTTTCTCAAAGGAATTCGGATCTTCCAGTGACTTGATTTTTTTGAAAGACGGACATTCTTCAAAGGCTTCATACCTTCTGATGGAAAGTCCGGTGAGAATATTTCCCTGAAGCGCATAAATTCCCTGTGGCTTTGTCTGAAGCATCTGCAGTTTGCTTACTTCGAGATCACTTTCGTTAAAAACTTCGGGATATAAGGTTTTAAATTCATGTCCGCCGCAAATAATGATTTTTGAAGAATTCAGTTCTGAACGATCAGAAGTTACGGCAATACATTTTCCATTATTTTCATGGGTTTCAACAATGGTCGTGTTGTAGAAAATTTCCAGCTTCAGTTTTTCCTGTAGGAACCGATGAAGTTTTACAATCATATCAGCAGAATCTACCGACAATTCCTGAGGGAAAAACAATCCGCCCTTGCAGTAATCTGAACGGAGTCCGTCAAATTTACTGATGCATTCACTTTTTGACAGGAGAACAGATTCATACTCATTATTTTTATTGATTTCATGTAGCTCATTAATCAGCTGAAGCTCTTCGTCATTGGATGCGATATAGACCGAACCGTTTTTTCGTACCGTTAAATCAGCCTGAAACTGAAGTTCGTTATACATGGTTAAACTTTCTCTTCCGAAGTTCTGCCATTTGAGATCCATTCCGGAAGGTACGACCTGTCCGAAATTTCTTACCGTTGCTCCTTGAGGGACAGAATTCTTCTCCACTAAAGCTACCTTAAGTCCTTTTTTCAGCGCATGATACGCATGAAAAGTTCCTAAAATGCCTCCTCCTACAACGATTAAATCGAATTTTGTTGTCATTTTTACTATAATTTATATACTTTTCGAAGGATCAAAACTGATGTATGGTTTTTTATTGATTTCATTTTTTCCTGATTTTCTTCTGAATGCAACCAATGCGATGAAGGAAGAAATCAGCACAATGGCTACAATGATGTAGTTTAGGCGGATATAAAAATTCAGCCATGAAGTCTGAGGTGAGCCAAAATTTTTGTAAAGCAGAATCAGAACACTTCCCAAATACCCGAAAGAATCTACGAGATAAATCAGAAACCCTACATTTCCTTTGATATTGAAAGCAGCAATCATTCTGTCGAAATAAATTCCGTTGAACGGGATATAACAGAGGTACATTCCGAAACCTGAAAGAACCATCCATAAAAAAGGCGATATAACAGTGCTTTCAAATAAAAAGGTTGAAAAACCTACGGTTAAAATCCCTCCAAAAAGAAGATAATGATACCAGGCAAAAGCTTTTCTGTTGTTTTTGATCTTCACCATAAAACCTAAGATCAGAAGCACCATAACAGCAATCGGAATTTCCGTTAAGGTAAAGACAGAGCTGCTGAATCTGATGTGCAGATTATCCCATATCTCGCGGTTGAAATTATCTCTGAAGTCCCTTAAAACTGTAAGACTTACGTACAACAATGTAATGCAGACCATCGGAACCAGAAACTGCTGAATGATTTTTTTTCTTTCTGCTTTATGAAGCGGCTCTCTTTTGTTTTTTAACAGAATGTCTTCTTCCGTAGGCTGCGGAAGTTTTTCCAGCATCAGTCCGAATATGAGCAACGGAATAATGAATAATAATCCTGCCGAAAAAGGCATCCAGAATTCTGAAACAGAGAAAGTATCCATCAAAAACTTTCCTGCGGATTTTGTAAATCCTGAAGAAACCACAAAGCTCGAACACAAAAACAAACCGATGATTTCTGTTGTTTTCCTTCCTTCAATATAAGAAAAAACGATTCCCCAGATCATCCCGAGCGGAATCCCGTTAATGAACATACAAAGAATATTGTATGGAGCAGGAATGACGGCAAAACCCAGCAAAGCAAGTTCTGCCACTACAATAAAAATGAATAAATAGAAGATCCTATTTTCCGGCTTTAGTTCTGAAATAAACTTAATTCCAAGAAACTTTGAGATAAAATATCCCATAACCTGCGCAATGATTATCAAAACTTTATAGTCGATCCCGAAATAAGAAAGTCCTTCGAAAGAGGCAACTGTAAAGGGTTTCCGGAAACCGTACATGCAAAAGTACACTCCAAATGCCGCAAAAGCCGCTTTAAGGGTTACTGCTGTTTTTTTATTGACCGCTTTTATCATGATGATCCGGTTAGAAATTAAATTTTATTCCCAAATTGCATCTTACGCCGTAATATTCAACCTGTTCCGGTCGGGTTTCGTCTTTTCCAAAATGGTAAATAAGCGGTTTATTCAGAATATTATTCACATCCGCGTACAAAAGAATATGTTTGGTAAACTGATAAGAACCTCCGAAATCCAGACTGCTGTATTTTCCGTAATAAGAATCATTGATATCGTCTTCCGCATATTCCACAGCATATTTGCCTTTGTAATTGTATGCCAGTCTTGCGTTGAATCCTTTTTTCTCGAAAAACAACTGAACATTGTATAATTCTTTTGCCTGATAAGGAAGTTTTACTTTTCTTCCGCCTGGTTTTACCATTTCAGAATCCATAAAAGTGGCGTTAAGCTGTGTTCCGAAATACTGCAGGAAACCGGGTAAAAAATCGAATCTTCTGTTGATGCCCAATTCGATTCCGCTTAGTGAAGCTGCTTTTCCGTTATTTGGTGCGGTGAACTGTACGCCGTTTATTCCGTTGTAGTTTCCGATGAAAGAATCCTGAAAAATCGGGTCTGTAATAGATTTATAGAATACTCCCCCACTCAGAATTCCCACGTTTGAAAAATAGTACTCTCCCATCAGATCAAAATTCAGGGAATAGGTCGGATTCAGATTCGGGTTTCCGCCTTTGAATTCGTTGTCCGCTTCGCTGTATGTTCCTCCCGGCGTTAAATCTCCGAAATTGGGTCTGGAAAATGTTCTCGTGGCGGCAAAACGCAGATTTATTTTATCATTTAGAGCGTATTTAATATGCAGCATCGGCAAAACGGCAAGATATTTTTTTGTGTTTTCAACAGGAACAAGGGTATTATTGATTACATTATATCCTTTTACTTTGGTATTGGTATCTGATAATCTGATCCCTCCTAAAATGGTGATCTTACCATTCACTTTATACGTTCCCATTCCATAAGCATCGGCGTGTTTCTCAAAGACATCGAAATTTCTTCCGAGTGCTTTATTGTATTCCAGAGCTTCAGAATCGGCTGTATTGATCTTTAAATTTCCCTGATTCTGCAACCAGAACTGATCCATTCCCGATGTCGACAGAACAGGGCCGAACGTATTCCCGATGTGGGTGTTCATTTCGCTTAAATACTGAGAGCCATTTGCCTGACTCGTAATATATTGTCCAAAATCTGATAAAAGCGGTGCTGTTCCGTTGTTCCAGTTGTAGAAAATATCCGAGAATCTGGCGTTCCGTTCTTTATCCCTGTATTTGAAGCCGTATTTTAAGGTTAAACGGTCTGAGGCATTGATCTCATGGTTAAAAGCAGCGACAATCTTATCCTTTTCCTCAACAAAGACTTTGTAAAATTCCAGATCGGTAAATCTCATTTTGGAAGCATCCATTTTAAAATTGGGATCGCTGTAAAAGCCAAATAATGCGTCCGGATCTTTATAGTCTAATTTTCCGCCATCGGCTTTCCAGTAAGCTCTTGGACCGATTCCGTGATTGGCAATATAAGCCGGATCAATTCCCACTCCGGATTGGCTATACTTGATGACAAAATAGGAATTGTTCTGTTTATCCGGAATATTTCCGTACTTGAATTTATTGTCATAATACGATAGATCCCAGTCGATCTTCCCTTTGTTTAACTGATGAACTGCGCCTAAAGAAACCGAAGTTAATTCTGTAATCAGACGGTTACGGATGTTCTGCAATTCCACTCTTGCGGTGTTGTTGGCGGAACTGAATTTATCAAAACGGATTCTGTGTTTGTAGTGCGTTTCATCATCAGACAGCGTTCCGTACATTCCTTTAAGATAAAATGTGGTTTTTGGAGACAGCACATATTCAAAAGCAGTGTTAATTCCTGTCGTTTTTCTCACTCCGTTGTAATCGCGAAGCTCTAACCTGAAAACACCTTCGTCTCCGCTTCTTCTCGCTTCAAAATTATCGGTAGACCAGTTTCGGATGAAGTGTGCAAAATTGAATAAATACCCGAATTTTTTATCCTTTGTTCTTCCGCCGTAAAGCAGTCCGATGTTGTAGACTCCTTTATCAGATTTAGCATTGTAACCGCTTCCCAGTGTTGCTTTGAACTCGGTTTTCATGGGTGGTGTTTTCGTAATGAAATTCACGCCGCCTCCGATTCCGTCGGCTTCCATATCGGGAGTGAAAGATTTGTTCACATGAACATAAGAGATAAGTTCTGTCGGAAAAAAATCGAAAGCGGTTGCTCTGGAGGTGGTTTCCTCTTCCGCTGTGGGAAGCCTGTTTCCGTTGATGGTTGTTGATGCCCAGAAAGGCGGCAATCCTCTCAGAGAAACAAATCTTCCTTCGCCCTGATCTCTCTCTATGGAGACTCCCTGTACACGCTGAACGGTTTCCGCAGCATTTCGGTCCGGTAATTTTCCGATTCCGTCGGAAGCAATAACGTTGGAAATATTGATTGCGTTTTTCTGAAGATTTAAAGCTCTTGCCTCGCTGTTTTTCAGAGATCCGGTAACGATGACTTCATCAATGTTTTTCTGTTTCTGAAGCATGGAGATCATTCCCAGATCCATAGTCTGCTGAGACTTCAGATCTATTGTAATATTCTGATTTTCAAAACCAATATAAGAGATCTGCAGGTCATAATGCCCCGGTTTCAGATCATTGACGGAAAACTTTCCTTCTAAATCGGTCATGATGATTTTGGAGGTTCCGGCAACCTTTACGGCAGCTCCCGGAAGCGGCTGATTATGGTCTGAAACAATTCCTGTAACGATCTGTTGCTGGGCAGAGATA
This sequence comes from Chryseobacterium sp. ZHDP1, assembly GCF_018603435.1. Taxonomy (GTDB): domain Bacteria; phylum Bacteroidota; class Bacteroidia; order Flavobacteriales; family Weeksellaceae; genus Chryseobacterium; species Chryseobacterium indicum. The sequence goes on from NZ_CP075682.1 coordinate 961,131, forward strand.
AAGATACTGCAACAGGCAAAAAGAGGGAATAGAGATTTTTTTATTATCGGCTCCATTGTTTACATATATTAAATTTATACCGCAAAACAAGTCAATAATTTTAATATATGTAATTATTTTATATTAAGTAATGTTTAATAAATGAAGCAGAATTGTTACCTCAGTTTTACCTGCAAAAAGTATCGTATTTTTCTTTTATAATGGAAAAATATGAGTGTTAATCAGTGTTTCAGAAGACGGAACACCATTTGCAATGCGTATTTGTTTAATAAAATTTTCAAAAAAACAAACGCTCAAAGATTAATTTAAAGTTAAATCAGAAGGATTGATAAAAAACAGAAAGTTGAGTATTTGTAAACTTTTATGAAAAACAATAATTGAATATTTGTAAATAAACAATTAAAAAAGAGATGTAAAATTTATCCTGAGTAAAAATACAAAACCAGCATAATGCAGCTTTCGTTACTGATGCTCACCGGAACATGCGGGAATTTTCCGTTGAAATAAAGGGAATCTCCTTCTTTTAATATCACTTCTTCATTATCGATCAGATATTTCACTTCTCCTTTCAGAATATATTTGAATTCCCATGCGTCGGTAATTACTTTTTCTCTTTTGGCATTGGGTTCAAGCGTAAGTAAAACCGCTTCAAAACCTAAAGAATGAAGGCTTTTGCTGAAGATATGCATGTATTTAAACCCTTCGGCTTCCACTTCTTTTTCAATAAGCTGCTGGTTTTCTTTGGGCAGATAAATGAATTTGGCGTTTGATTTTTTCTCAACCCCCTCAAAAAAATAACTTGCATCAATTTCCAGAGACTGGATTAAATCCAACAGCACGGGAAGCGAAGGAATCGTTCTGCCGTTTTCTATTCTGGAAACAAGCCCGTTGCTTACATTGGCTCTGAAAGCTAATTCGTTAATGGTTAAATTATTTTTTTTTCTGATGTCTTTCAGTCTTTTTCCAATGCCTATTAAAAAATCATTCATATCATTTACAGTTAGCCAGATCCGGTTATTATATGCAAAAGCAAATTTACTATATTAAATGACAATTCTTCTCAACTATCCGGAATTTGGGGGAAATTTAACCACAAAAGGCGCAAAAGATAATGATAAAGCTCAATTTCACAATAATTAAAGAACTCAAAAAGCATAAAAATCAAAGATTTTTAAAAACTAATGTGTTCTTGCATATGATACGCTGATTATTTAAAATCTTATGTGACTTATGTGTTTGAAAAAAAATCTTACATTAAATCTTCAACACTGTCATTTTGAGCGAAACGAAGTGGAGCCGAAAAATCTAAAATAACTTCAGACTAGAGATTCTTCATTGCATAATGCTTCGCAAAATTCCATTCAGAATGACAGTTTTTTTTAGATATAACACATAAGGTCACATAAGTTTTTTTACATTAATTTCTTTAAAATAAGATCACATAAGAAGAAAATCAAAGATTTTCAAAAACCAATGTGTTCTGATATAAAGTGTAAAAATTATTTAAAATCTTTTGTGACTTTGTGGTTAAAATAAAAAACCCAGCAGCCTGTTTAAGACTGCTGAGTTTATTTATCTGTATTTATTAAAATTACTTTATTTTCTTGGCGATATAATCGCTTTCATTTCCTAATCGGTCAATTGCTTTGATCGCCACTGCATTCAGTACTTTTCCGTCTTTATTTTTAGGAATTTCTCTGGAAAGCTGATCCAGTGTAAGAATTTCGGTTTCCCAGACTCCGTTGTACTGGGTGAAAAGCACCCATTGAAAAACATCTTTTATATTCTTTACGCTCCAGCTTACCTGCGCAGAATTTCCATTATCATTAATGAACAAAGTCGGGGTCTGCAGAGGGACGGCTTTTATCCACGATGTTTTAGGAACCAATGCTTTTTCTTTATAAGGACCGTTTTTCAGGGTGGGAAGCATATTGGCATTTTTGGTTAATCCGGCAATACTCCAGTGGATTTCCCCTGCATCTTTCCCTAACACCTGACGTGATATTTCGATCTGATTTTTAATTTCTGTCGGACGGTCTGAAGTTTTAATTTCTACCGTATTCAAGCCCGGCCACAGATGTCGGTTCATGGTGTTTTCAGATTTCCACCAGTTCAATAAGCCTTCAAACGGCTGTCCTTTCGATTCTATCGGCCAGTACAACTGTGGCGAGAAATAATCTACCCAGCCTTTATTTAACCATAATTTAGCATCTGCATACAGCTCATCATACTGAGAAGAACCAACCACACCTTCCGGATAACCGGGTTTCCAGATCCCGAACGGACTGATCCCGAATCGTACATAGTTCTTTTCTGCGTGGATTTCTTTGTAGATTCTTTCAACAAATTTATTCACATTATCTCTTCTCCAGTCGGCTCTCGTTAAGGTTCCTCCGCTGCTTACGTACGCATTCCAGGTTTTATTGTCCGGAAAATCGGCTCCTTTATTATAGGTTGCGTAAGGATAAAAATAGTCATCAAAATGCACGGCATCAATATCATATCTCGTTACGATATCTTTTACCACGTTCGAAACGTGTCCCTGCGTTTTCGGATCAGCCGGATCAAACCAGTACATTCCGTTTTTCAGGCGGATAACGATATCGGAAAGCTTATTCACCATAGATAAACTGTTGGGCGAGCCTCCGTTCGAATGATGGGCGCGGTACGGATTCAGCCACACATGAAGTTCCAGTCCTCTCTTGTGGGATTCTTCAATCCAGAACTGCAAAGGATCATAATTCGGATAAGGAGCGGCTCCGGTCTGTCCGGTCAGGAAATACGACCAAGGTTCCAGATTACTGGTGTACAAAGCATCTGCGGAAGGTCTTACCTGAAAAATCACCGCATTAAAGTTGTTGTCTTTCAGCATATCCAGCATGGAAATGGCTTCTGCCTTCTGCTGATCGACGGATAAATTATTTCTTGAAGGCCAGTTGATATTGGCAACACTTGCAATCCATGCTCCGCGAAATTCTCTTTTGATTTCCGGGAGATTGGTTCGGAAAGTGTCGTCATTCGGAGGTACTGCCGAAGAATCTGTACTGGTTATGGGAAGCGGCGGTTTCGGTATATTGGATTTTACGGAATTTTTTACAGGAGTGGAAGCTTTCACTGCGTTGTTCTGTGTGGAACAGGCAACAAATGATGTAAAAAATCCCGATAAAACGATCATTTTTAGGGTATTCATTTTCATAGTCTGCAAAACTACATTAATTTATTTTGTTGATTTTAAATTACAATAATAAAATGAATTATTTGGACTTTGATTTAAAATTACTGATGCTTTAACGCAAAGTTTTTTTGACTATTGACTGCTTTTAAGTTTGCGAAGGCGTTTCACTCAGGTAAACTCTAAAAGATTTCCTTACTTATAAGTTTGTTTAGAGTCATTTTAAAAAGTTGTTTAAAGTAAAATGGCAGAAAATTCTATAGAGTTTTTATTTGTATAGAAAACATATTCACAAGGCGTTCTGCGTTCCGTAGGAACGCTATCTTTAGAAAATTTATCGCAGTATAGATATCAATCCTATGGATTGATTGACGGATTTATTCTTGTTTCTACACAGATTCTGCTCCTAAAGGAGCAAACTCTTTTACTTTAAACAGCTTCTAAATTTTACCGCAAAAGACAAAAGACTTTATTGGATTTATTCAAAGCATTTCAAAAGTATGCAGAGAGAAAAAATCTTTAGATTTTTTTAAACTTATGTGCTCTTTTTTTCCCATTTAATTATTAAACTTAAACAATTACAGTGTTACAATCTTTTGCATCTTTTGCGGTAAAAAAGTTTAGACAAGTTTTATATTAATTTTGACCAAAGCCAGAACTTTTACCGAATATTTAAAGCAAGTAAAATCCATACCATTTTGATTAATTTCTAAAAAGATTCTTCATTTCATAATGCTTCGCAAAATTCCATTCAGAATGACAGATTGAATTTTAATTTAAAACAAAAAAGCCCCGAAAAACCGGAGCTTTATTATTATAAAAACTGAATTAAGCTTTAGCCGCTCTTTCCACTTTTTTTCTGTCTTCTTCAGAAAGCAATTTCTTTCTCATACGGATGAAGTTCGGAGTTACCTCAATCGCTTCATCACTCTGGATATATTCCATACATTCTTCAAGAGAGAATAAGATCTTCGGAGCAACGCCTGTATCTTTATCTTTACCTGCGGCTCTCATGTTGTTCAGCTGCTTCGCTTCCACGATGTTTACCACAAGGTCACCCGGTTTGTTCTGCTCACCGATGATCATTCCTGCGTAGATTTCCTCTCCCGGATCTACGAAGAACTTGCCTCTGTCCTGTAGTTTGTTGATGGAATATTCTGTAGCCGGTCCTTGCGTTTTGCTGATCAACACCCCGTTGTTTCTTCCCGGAATAGCTCCTTTGAAAGGCTTGTATTCTGTAAAACGGTGTGCCATGATCGCTTCTCCCGCAGTCGCGGTTAACATCTGAGAACGCAATCCGATCAGACCTCTTGAAGGAATTTCGAATTCCATGTGCTGCATCTCCCCTTTGGTTTCCATGATGTGAAGGTCTCCTTTTCTCTGGGTAGCAAGGTCGATTACTCTTGAAGCATATTCTTCAGGAACGTCTACTACCAAAGATTCGTAAGGCTCACAGCTTACTCCGTCGATTTCTCTAAGGATTACCTGTGGCTGACCGATCGTCATTTCATATCCTTCTCTTCTCATGGTTTCGATAAGAACTGATAAGTGAAGAATACCTCTACCGAAAACAAGGAAGGTATTGGCATCGTCGGTCTGCTGAACTCTTAATGCTAAGTTTTTCTCTAATTCTTTGGTTAATCTTTCTTTTAAGTGGTTAGACGTTACATATTTACCGTCTTTCCCGAAGAAAGGTGAATTGTTGATGGAGAACGTCATGTTCAGCGTAGGCTCGTCAATTGCCGTTCTTTCCAATGGCTCAGGATTTTCAAGATCTACGAAAGAATCTCCGATCTGGAACGCGTCGAAACCTACCACAGCACAGATATCTCCTGCCTGAACTTCAGTTACTTTTTTCTTTCCTAAACCTTCGAAAACGTATAATTCTTTTACTTTTCCTTTTGCTATTTTTCCGTCTGCCTGAGCAAGACCGATCCACTGAGATTCTTTAATTTCCCCTCTCGTTACTTTTCCGATTGCGATTCTTCCTAAGAAAGAAGAATAATCAAGAGAAGTAATCTGCATCTGAAGGGTACCTTCTGTAACTTTCGGTGCAGGAACGTACTGTAAAATACCATCCAGTAATGGTAAAATATCTTCCGTCTGCTCTAATGAAGTGTTGAACCATCCCTGTTTAGAAGAACCGTAGAACGTTGGGAAATCCAATTGCTCTTCAGTAGCATCCAGGTTGAAGAAAAGATCGAATACCTGATCGTGAACCTCATCCGGACGGCAGTTTGGCTTATCTACTTTATTGATTACCACCAATGGTCTTAAACCAAGCTCCAAAGCTTTCTGAAGTACGAATCTTGTCTGTGGCATTGGTCCTTCGAACGCATCCACCAACAAAATTACCCCGTCTGCCATTTTAAGTACTCTTTCTACCTCTCCTCCGAAATCGGCGTGACCCGGTGTATCAATTACGTTAATTTTCGTGTCTTTATAAGTAACAGAAATATTCTTGGATAAGATCGTGATCCCTCTTTCTCTTTCAAGATCGTTGTTATCCATAATTAACTCCCCACTCTCCTGATTTTCTCTGAAAATGTTGGTAGCGTGGATGATCTTGTCGACCAAAGTAGTCTTACCGTGGTCAACGTGTGCGATAATCGCAATATTTCTAATGTTTTGCATATAAGATTTTTACGGGTGCAAAAATAGTGATTTTTAATGAAATATTCACCAATAACTTTTGATAATTAACAAATTCATAATGAGGAATTTAAATATTAGCATCTAAAAAAATCCTCATAATTAGAAATATTATGTCAAGTTTTGTGGTTGTGCACAAATATATTTGCTCAAAGAAATTCTGTAAGCATAGAGGATTTAAATATTTACACTAAAGTCGTGTATCGTTTGATTTAATGATAGCGTCTATCAAGCCTTCAAGCCATTCCTGATGACCATTTATCATTGGATTTGGCTTTTGTTTAGCCAATTGCTGCGCAGGCTTACCAATTTGACTTTCCTGAGTGAGAATGCGTACTCTGTTACCCGGCAGATCTTCGATAAGCCACGCGTGGATTACGTCCAACCGAGTCTCTTCATCACCTTCTGCCCAACCATGCCAAGCTAGTCTTGCAGGTTCATTTTCTGAAGGAGGCACAAACTCGGTAACTTGAGCCTCTATCGGAAAACCAAAAGTCTTGAATCGGAAGCGTACATCATGATACAATTCATTATCGCCAGCTTTTAAAAATTCAATATCTGAAGAATTGGAGTAATAGGTTGGCCAAGTAAACGGATTAGTAAGGTAAGGCCAAACCTCAGAGGCGGTTATATCTTTTACGATCACCTCATTTGAACAGTAATTGTCTGTTGTGCCCGGAGTATATTTTTCCGGCCATATTATAGCATTTTGCTTCATTGTATATGATTTATATTGAGTAAGTTGTTTTAATAAAAAGTCACCGCTAAAATTAATATTGAAAAATATTCCTGCCTGCAAAAATTTAAAAATTTTACAATTATAAATATCTTTTAATATAAAAAGAATCTCTTTAAATTGATATTACATCTGTTTAATAACTAACTAAAGTAATTATAGTTGCAAAATTATTAATAGTTATCTATTTTTGCAAGAACTATCAAAATTGATATGTAAAAACAATGGGAAAAAACATAGAAGTTGAAGGAAAATATTATCCTTGTACAATAAGTCTCGCAATGGATTTAGTCGGTGGAAAATGGAAAGCTGTTATCTTATATCATCTTAAAGACGGAGACAAACGTTTTAATGAACTGCGAAAAGAAATTGAAGTAATTACAGAGATGACACTCAGTTTACAGTTAAAAAATTTAGAATCAGACGGTTTAATATCTAGAACTGTAGATGGAGATAAAGCTCCGGTAAAAGTATTCTACAGTCTGACTCAATTTGGCAGAACGTTTATTCCTGCTTTGGATGTTATTAATAAATGGGGACATTATGTAGCCGAAAAGAAAAACAAATCATAGATGATTCGTTATCGCTAAATACTTGGAAAAAAATGAAGAAATAATTTGCGGGTTTTCGTTTCGCAGTATTTGAAAGTTAGTGAAACAAATGAGTCCTTTTTAGAATTTAATAAAAAATCTTCGGAAAATTAATATTTCTAATAATACTTTCCGAAGACACAAACGAATTGCTCCTAATAATCAAAAGAGTTTAAAATTCTATCTATTTTTTATTTGGAAATCTGATCTATCCACTGGAAAAGCTCATCCAAATCGTAATCTCCACTATGAGGTTTGTCCCAAGGCAATGCATAGTCTACGTGATAGCCTTGGTTTGCAAGTCTCACAGCTAAAATAGCAGAAATCGCCAAACCTGTATCTTTATCTTTTGAACCGTGACGAATTCTCCAATATTTTGCTGTTTTTGTATGAGCATCCCCGATATAATTCATAGGATTCATCATTTTTACAATTTGTTTATCTGCTATCACTGCATTACTTACGGTACTATTTTTTAAGCTATATTCCGTAAAATGTTTTGCATTAAAACTTTCTGTTCCAAACTCTGTATTTTCTGCTGCTGATAAATCCAGTGCATCAAAAGCAGGTGGTGTTTTTTGTCTTTGCATATAGCGTACATACTCATCCCAATTAATGTCTGTTATTATTCCGTTTTTTATGATAAGAAAGGATTTTCCGGAAAGATCAGTTCCTGCCTTTAATGCGACATGGGCTGATACAATTACTTTTGCCTTCAAAAACTCTTTGAAAGAACCATTTCCACTATTATCTAATGTGAGGAGGTTTCCCTTTTCATCTTTAAGTTTCAGAGAATTGATATAGGCAGGAAATGTGTTTTTTAACTCCAATGAGACTTTCTGCTGCCTTTCACTCAAAGTTTCTGTAGCTGTATCGGCTTGAGGTCCAAAGAGTCCTCCTTTTTTATAATCATTTACCCCGAAAAACTGCCATTCATAAGCAGCGTCTGCGTGATCCAAATTGGTAATTGGGCAGTAATCAGAGGAGGCATAAATAGCATCGCTGGTTTCTGCTGCTCCTATTTCTTTCAGGTAAGGCAAATAATCAGGGTTATCTCCGGTAGCTCCCAATAAAGCTGACATGGCACCACCAGCACTGGTTCCATTGGAAATAATTTTGTCGGCATTGCCCGGCATTTCGCGGTCGTTTAGTTTAAGATAACGAATGGCAGCCTTTAAATCGACCAGCCCGGCAGGTGCTTTCCCATAGTATTTGCCATCTTTATTTTTATTCGTGCGCCCTCTTGCTCCCGCAGAAGCTACTACATAGCCATGAGCCAAGGCTTTTAAGATGGTATTTTCTTTTTTGTCTTCAAAACCGCCCTGTGGTCTTTGCTGGTTATTATCGTTTGCCACACCGCCATTAATCGGAGGTCTAAAATTGTTTGACTTTGTAGATCCTGGTTCAGCAGGCATATAACCACCTACCTGGTTAGGGAAAAATATAGGGGCATTTTGGGCATTGTATCCATTAATACTTTTATTTCTGTAATATTCTTCAGGAACATAGAAATTAAGAACCTGATAGGTTGTGTCTACAGGTTTTCCCACATAAACAATTTTCTCAAAAGCTCTTACGCGGATTTCTTTACCATTGTAAGTAAGAGTTTGAATCTCGTATTTGCCGGGATTAAAATTTAAGCCCGAACCGGCTTTCCTTTCTTGTGCGCAAGAGAATAGCGATATAAAACAGAAAAGACCAACTATCGTATTTCTCATATGATATTATCTTAAGCTAATGTTATTTCTTTATTAGTAATTTTATTGCAAAAGTTCTTCTGAAATGGAATGAACATCGAAATCTGAATATTGTAACAGAAATCAATCTGCTCTTAGAATAAATATTCTTCTTTTATTCTTTTCTCCATTTCTATTGAGCAAAAATATTTGTTTCGGTAATTTAAATAAGAAAAATGTTGTGAAATGATTTATTTCTGGGATAATATATAAATTTTTAAAATTTACTCATCAAAAAAGGTTCGGGATAAAAAGTGAACTTTCTACTTTAAATGCAGAATGTGACCACAAAATATTCTCTTAGGGATTAACATATTAGTCATAAAATCTGTATATTTTTCTTCCTTTTTAGAAAGCATTTTCAAAAAGGTAAATGAAAACTACCTGAATTAAAACAATGCATCCGAATTTTAATACAAATGAAGTCTTTGAAATTTTATGCCTGAAGATCACCATTGCCAGAAAAGCCCCCAGAGTTCCGCCGAAAAAAGAAACCGCCAGAAGTTTTTTTTCGGAAATTCTCCGCTCGTGTTTTTCTGCCTTTCTCTTGTCTGCTCTGTAAATGATGAAACTGAAAAAATTGATTGCCAATAAAAAATAAAACATAGGCAAATCTAAAATAAAAAAAGGCTGTCTCAAAAGGCAGCCTCTTTTTTTTATTTATACACATAAAGTATATTCGCAAGGATCCTGCGGAGGAGCTTCTCCACAAATAATATCAAAAGTACCGCAGTTACTTGATGACCCTCCATTCCATCCCCACTGAACAACGCATGTATTTGGATCTTTACATCTTACCATACCTTTAATGATACCTCCCTGAATAGATTTCATCGCATTTCTTGAAACCTTTTTTAGATTTTTCATGATATATTTTTTATAGTTTGAGGGATAAAAATATAAAAAAACATTAGATCTGCAAAATATTTCAACATTTATTGAATAAAAATTTTTAGTGGACTGATTTTAAAGATTTAATCATAATAACCGTCATTTTTAACTACAAATTTTAAATGTAAAGTCCGTGTTTTCAGAATTAACATTTTAAACAAAACAAAAAAGCAGATTTCATCTGCCATTAAAGCAAACGCTTCATCAGTCGTATCTTATGGAAATACCCTGTTCTGCTTCTCGACAATAATATATTTTCTTTGCTTTTAATAATTGTAAATATTAAACTTTTTAACTAATTTCAGAATTAACCGCAAAAGGGACAAAAGATAATGGCAAAGAGAATTTCAAGAATAATCAAAGCGCTCAAATGAATAAAAATCAAAGATTTTTAAAAACTATGGTGAGCTTTTTCATTTATAATGATCAGCTTTAAATAAAAAATTTAGTAGATCTTTTGTACCTTTTGCGGTTAAATAAAAGTTTAAACTGACTTATTAGCTTTTATTAATACAGAACCTTTTTAAAAGTTTAAATAAATTCTTTTATAAAATTTCATATTAGTCCTACATTTGCACAATTTATTAATAGAACTAATGACAGTACAGGATTTAGCAGGAAGCTATTCTATTCAGGGAAGCAATCAGGAAGAGTCTGCGGAAGTTTCTTATTACGGGATTCTCACGCTGTCCCTCGACGAAAACCAACGCATTATGGCTGAGTGGATGATTGGGGATCATCTGCAGCAAGGCACCGGTTTTTATAAAGACGGGATTCTGGTCATCAACTTCCGTTATGAAGGGGAAGATCTTAACATCTACAAGGGTGTGGCGGTTTACCGCTGTATCAGCAAAGACATTCTGGATGGTTTCTGGTCTGAGAAACATGGCGATCCGAGGTTTCTGGGCAATGAATACTGTGTGAGGATTTTTGGATCGGAGGTGCTGAATTGAGCTTCATTTTTATGATGTAAATATAAAAGCAGCTGTCCCAAAAGTCAAATTGACTTTTGGGACAGCATTATTAATTACTCAGCAGTTAACTTCTGATCTCAGACAGAATAATATCTACAATTTCCTGAGGCGTTATTTTGTTGTTGATAGTAACGACCAGATCATAGTGTGATTCTAAAGTATAATTGATATCATACGCATTTTTAAATTGTTTCTTAAAGGCATTGTTTCTTTCAGAAATCGTTTTTGAAGATTCATCAGCTCTTTCATATTTTCTGAGTCTTTCTGACGCATCTTCTTCAGAAATTTTAAGAAAAACATGAAAAGCATTGCTTATAAATTTAAATCCTAAACGATAATCAATAATTAAATGTTCATTTTTATTACATTCACAAGCGAATTCCAAGTCAATTTCTTTATCAATTTCCGGATTTTCAGTACACCTTCGCTGAAATTCAACAATACTTACTCCTTCATTCTCTGCCCTCTTGCGAATTAAATTCCCTAAAGAAATAAACTGATATCCTAATTGTTCTGCCAGTAATTTTCCTACTGTACTTTTCCCGGAAGCTACTTCACCGGATAATGTAATTTTTGTTTTCATATAATTTTTAAGTATTAATCCCATTGATATAATCCTCCTCTGTCTAAAAAGTTTTTATAGCTGTAATCCATCTCATCATAAGCTTTTTTAGCCCCTGCTTCCAATATTGGTCTGCTGTATTCCTGAAAGCCTTTCTTATTGGTAAAAAACCTTCCGGCAGGATCTATCATCACATAGCTGTCTTTCATTTCAGAATTATCTTCAGAAACCAATATTCCACGATCTTTCAAAAACTGATGGTTCGCTATAAAATGATTGAACTGCTGTTTATTGATCATAAATTCTTCAATATGTTCATCATTCTCCCCTTTCATCGGCAGAACCTGAAATACCTTCCAGCGTTTTGGCTGAGCATAAAGAATCAGATCCATTAAAGACTCATTGTAATTCAGATAATGGACTACTGTATTGATTTTTAATTGAAAACCATACTTTTTAATTTCATCAATCATCAATTTATAGGTCTCCGCAGGTAACGGCTCCTTTCCTTTAAAAGCTCTTCCAGACTTAATATTGGTTTCATCATTCAGACTGTCAATACTTAGAATGATCCAGTCCAGATTCTTCTGGTTTTTCTTAAAAAATGCTTCATTTAGATTAGTCCCGTTTGTCACCAGCATTGTAGTCATCCCTGCTTCTTTTGCTGTAGCAATAAGATCTGAAATCCATGGACATATTGTAGGCTCTCCTCCTGCAAAGGTTATTTTTTTAAAGCCCATTCCGGCAATCTGCTTTATCAGTTCCAGAGACTGTTCTTTAGGCAGATGTCCCTTAGGAAGTATTTTTTTAGCCTCCTGAAATGTTGCAAAACAGAATCTGCATTTCATATTACAGGGTTCCCAGAGATGATAATTAACGGAAGGAATTATTCCTTCAAAAGATGTTTCCATTGTTTGTTTTAATAATTATTTATTGTACAGGAGTATCAACAAAAAAACATCCGGAAAACAAAAAAATGCGTTTCCGGAAAACATCATCGGAAACGCAGGAATAAAAGCTTTTTTTTGAGGAATAAGTGCGGTTAGCCCAAAAGTTTTTTTATGTCATTCTGATAATTTTCTGACACAGGCAGGTAATGACATTTTGTCTTGTTTTTATCATCAAATACAATGATTTCTACGTGCTCATCTTTTTTATGATAACACTGAATGTATTTTTTATTGACTCTGAAAGATTTATGAATCGTTATAAACTGGCTTTTCATCAGTCCTTTATCTTCCATTTTCGAAAAGGAAAAATCAATAAGATTCTCTGTTTTCCGGTTAATGAAATGAATCTGCTTGTTGTTGGATTCGGAGCCGGAAGACTTATCTGCGCTTAAATAGACGATATCATCAATCAGAACCCTGTTTCTTTTTGTTTTATTAAAATCCAGATAAACGTATTGAAGACTAGAAAACAAATACACTTCCTGTAAGAACCTTTTAAAACTTTTAACCAATTTTTCTTCGGTAAAAGGCTTGGTAATATGATCTACACAAATCCCGGAATCGCGCTTCAGATTCTCAATATCTCCGATGTATTCTCTGGTATTGGCACTTGCAAAGAACACCGGAATCCCGATTTCCTGCGCCACTTCCATTCCCGTCATGCTGTCGCTGCCCAGATCCAGATCCGCCAGCAAAATATCCGGCTTTATCGTTTTCAGTTCCTCAAAAAAATGATCTGAACTGCTGCTTTTTAAAACAATCTGAACATTGGGAATATGCTGAAGATACAGCTCCAGTTTTTCCAATTGTTTGGGGCTGTCTTCCAGAATGGCGATGTGGTAGGTGTGGTGCATTTTATTTAATTAATTGTATTTAAAATTATATTTCCTATACGATCATCTAACTGTGAGAAAGAGTTTAAAACAGAAATTTTACCCAAACCACATTGATGGTGTTCATCTTCACTGATTTTTTCAAACCTTGAAAACTGATTTAACTCATTATTATTTGATGGATAAAGCAAAAGCGCCTTTTTACTCGTCCAATATTCATTGTACACATACATCTGTCTCAAATCATGCGTTGAAGGTTGCGACTGATCAATATTCTTCCATTTGGTGTCAATAATTAAAACAACCTCATCATTCTTTTTCAGGACAACATCGGGGCGAATAGTAATTCCGTTCCAAAACGCTTTTGAATCCTGCCCGTAAACTTCAATGCCTGTTCCTTGCGCCGCCTGTTTTAATTTGACCAAAACATATTCTTCCCAAAGACTGTTCATATTAAAAAGCAAAGCCAGCATTTTTTCTGAACCACTCGAAATATTAGGCGCATAATTCAAAATAATTAGTCGGGCTATGGATAAAGCCGTTTCGTAAGGTACGGTCTTTCTGGATTTCGGGACTTTGGAAAATGTGATTTCTGTTGCATTAATCTTTTTGACTTCTGGAAAATCAAGCTGTACTGTTTTACATTTACTATAAAGATAACTTCCTTTTGAAAGGTGAGCGATAATATCCAAAGCCTGACCTAAAATCTGATGAATTAAATGATCTTTTTCATACACTTGATGGGTGGTGTAAAATCTTTCCTTATGAACAAGATTTTTATTAATATGTCTAGCAAATTCTAGCTTTCCTTTCAGAGCTTTTACATTTCCGGTTTCCTTATAATATTGTTTAATTAAACCTTGGTGAATCAACAATTGCACCTCGTTCAGAAACCATTCAAAATAAATATCTAGCAGATGAATCGACTGTCTGGAAACATTGGCTTGCCCAACCTGTTGAATTTTCAGTTTTTTGGTTACACGCAACATTTCTATTAATACCTTTTGCCACTTTGTTTTGTTTTCCTGATCTTCAGATTCGTAACGGTCTATCTTTGGGAGAATCTCTATTGTAAGATTACCTGCCTGAATAACACCAACAAATTGCTTGAACACTACTCCATTATGTTTCAAATCAAAATATTGATAATTGTGTAGGGCGTTAAGTTTTGATAACGCTACAAAATGACGTTTTTCAAAACCATTTTCTCCAATGGGTAAGAAGCTGTGTTCAAAAACTTGGATTCTATTCATTATTGATTTGAGTTATTACCCAATAATATGTTTATTGCATTGATGATATTAAAATTGTCATCAATCGTTTTTAATCTAAGAATATTTCCTCCTTCAGGATAATTTTGTGTAGGAAAAGCGGCAAAAAATTTATTATCATATTTTTCTTGTTCATCAAAAAATCCAATCCCTAAAATCATCCCGATTTTTTCATAGTCTCCATAGAAATATTCCTGCAATAATGGAATGATATTAGTCTTAAAAGTATTTCTAAGATCTTGTTCTGTTTTTACGTTAATAAAATAAGAATGACCAATGGTGTGATCTCGATCCAGTAACACTTCTATTCTTTTATTTATTGTGGTTAATAGTTCGTCTAACTTAACTGTACCAATAATCATATCGTTAAGCAGGTTAGGCTTGGGCAACATTTCTTCAAAACAAAAACGTCTTCTCAAAGCTGTATCTAAGGCTTCTATACTTCGGTCTGCGGTATTCATTGTGCCGATAATGTAGAGATTTGGAGGCACTCCGAATTTGTTTTTACTGTATGGCAATTCTACTATAATTTCATTTTTACCAAGCCTTTTTGTGTCTTCAATAACAGTTATTAATTCTCCAAATATTTGAGAAATATTTCCTCTGTTAATTTCATCAATGAATAAACCGTAAGGAGGAGAATTCTCAAACTTAGCTATTCTTTCTTCTTTAGTATAACTTTCAATGGAATCTTTTAAGCTCAGAAATCCTGCAATCTTTGCTGCCTCGTTACAACATTCATAAAAAATTCCTTTTTCGATAGTGTAAATTACGTCAGCAGATTCATCGCCTACATCTTTATCCAATATAGGCTTGATTCCTTCAATAAAATCTTCATAAGAAAAGGATTGATGAAAAGTAATGAATTTATAGTTTTTAGAGGTGACAACTTTTCCCTTATAATCTCCGATCTTTTGTGATAATTCTAATAACTCATCAATTAGTTCTTTTTTTTCATTAACAATTTGCCAAACGGAATCATTTGATTTATTAAAAATTAAAGGTTCGGTTCTTTTGCTATATTGAACAGTGTCTGAAGCTTCAATTGTGTGTGCAGATAATTGCCCCCAAACTGTTTGGCTTAAACTTTTAGTATTTGAAACTTGTAGCTTGTAACCTACAAATCTGTGTTTTTTAATATCTGGTACCGTTAAACTTTTATTTTCTAAAAGTATAAGAGCAAACACTTGCCACCAACTAAGTTTATTGATGATTTCAAATTCAAACTCTTCTTTAGTAACAGTTTTATTCTGAACTTCAAAATGACTATAATATTCATTTAATAACTTATGTGTTTTACCAGTTCCTGGTGGACCATAGAGGATTTGATTTAAAGGTAAATTAATATCATATCTATGAATAATATTAGGTTCTATTGCGCTTATTTTTTCTTGATTTGAAAAAAAATTAAGATTTTCTCTTATCTTATTAATCTTAGTCAATGATTTTTTAAATTGATCTTCAGTAATTACAAATTGTTTTGTAATAGAATACTTATCCAATAATTCTAAAGCTTTATTTCTAAATTCATTTAAATAAAAATTAATATTATTCTCATAATCGTTGCTAGAAAATTTATAATATCCTACATTATTTTTATCTAATTTTATATTGAAAAAATCAGCCAATTCTTTATGAAAAGCTTTTTCATTATTATTACTTCCAACTTTAAACGAAATCTCAATATAATTGTGAAGTTTTTCCCCATCTTTACTAAAACCAACAACGAAACCCAATGTTTTTAATTTTCTTGCATTATCTCCTTTTTTAAAAAGAGGAACATAAATATAAGTAGACCCTTGAAACCAAAAACCTTTATCTAATCTCTTATCTTTAGATTGAGGACTATCTCTTTGTCGCAAAGAAAAAGTAAAATCGGATTTTTTCTCTCTAAATTCTAACAGTATATTTAAAATTTTATCCGAAATTTTTATTATTTTATCTTCTATTTTGTTAACCATATTGCTCAATTAATTTATCTATTCCTCTTAAAATTCTCCGCCTGTTCCAGCACATTCTTATACACCTCATCCTGCGTAATCGGCGGATAGCCGAACTGATGAAGC
This sequence comes from Chryseobacterium sp. ZHDP1, assembly GCF_018603435.1. Taxonomy (GTDB): domain Bacteria; phylum Bacteroidota; class Bacteroidia; order Flavobacteriales; family Weeksellaceae; genus Chryseobacterium; species Chryseobacterium indicum. Next base: position 977,564 of record NZ_CP075682.1, read on the forward strand.
TTGACGATGATTTCCATTTTCAATTGTGCTTTGATGTCTTCTCTGTCGCTCCAGTCCGGGAACTTGGCGGTGTCGTCTACAATTTTTTTAATTTCTCGGGCGAGTTCCAGCATTTTGTTTTTATCAAAGGTAAAACCGTATTGCGTGCAGACCATATCCAGAATGTCGTAAAAGGCTTTTTCTTCGTAATCAATTCCTAAATCTTCAAAAGACGCCATTTCGGTACGCAGTTTTAAAATCAGGTCGAGGATCTGTTCGGAAGTATCGGTCTGGATGCCGTCATAATCCAAAATATCCAGTTCGCTTCTTTCGTTGTAGCTGTTAATGATTTTCTGAAGCCTTTCAGAAAACTCGATGCCTTTTACTTTATTTACTTTTTTAAAATCAGAGATCGCCTGTTTCAGCAATCTTTCAAGGATTTTAATCTTGGTATTCGGTAATTCCAGCGCATTTATTTTTTCCAGAAACTTATCATTAAACAAATCAATTGCGTTGGCTTTGTTGTCGTCCAGTTTAAAGATTTCTTCCACCCCTTCCGAAACAATGGCCTCTTCTACCATTTTACTCACTTTCGCATTCATTTGTGCGGTGTCGGGCGCTTCGCCTTTGGTCAGTTTTACGACAATTGATTTGATGGCAAAGTAGAAATGAATCTCATCGGTTTCTTTTTCGTTAAAGATTTCTGCACTGCAGGTCAGGTTGTAGGCCGCTTTCAGTTTTTTGGTCACCTCTACAAAGAATTTTTCAGATTTCTCTGTCATCAGAACAACTTCAGAAGCCCGGTTTAAGCAATTCAGCTGTTCAATAGGTGAACCTTTAAAATAATCCGTCGTGTCGAACTGATAGAAAAACTGTCTCAAAAGTTCCAGTTGATCTTTCACGATAATAACGGCTTTATCGATGTCTTCAAAATCATCTGCTGCCGTGGTATTATTGAACATTCCTAAAGCGTGATTCAGATTTTTCTTGATGCCGATATAATCGACTACCAAACCTTTGTCTTTCCCTTCAGACTTTCTGTTCACACGGGAAATGGTCTGGATGAGATTATGCGTCTGCAAAGGTTTATCAATGTAGATCGTATCGAGAAACGGCACATCAAAACCAGTGAGCCACATATCCACAACGATGGCTATTTTAAAGTTGGAATGCTTTTGTTTAAACTGTCTGTCCAGTTCCTTTCGGTCTTCTTTCGTTCCGAGGAGATTCCACAGGCTTTCTTCATCATCTTTGCTTCGGGTCATTACCATTTTGATGCGCTCTATGGGCTTAATTTCTTTCTGTTCTTTCTCGCTCAGATGTTCCGCAATGGTTTTCTCATTCCATTCCGGTCTTTGCCTGATAATTTCTTTGAATAATTTATACGCAATTTCTCTGGAAGCACAGACGAACATTACTTTTCCGGCAACGGTCGCTTTTTCCTCGATTCTTTTTTCATAATGACTGATAAAATCCTGCGCAATGGCTTCAATTCTTCCCGGATCTCCCAAGACAGCTTCCATTTTGGCAATCGCCTTTTGGCTGGCTTCCACGTGGTATTCCGAAGCGCCTTCTGCAACTGCATTTTGATAATACTGTTCGATTTCCACTACTTTAGAATGGTTCAGATTCACTTTTGCAGCACGACCTTCATAGACCAGGCGAACCGTGATTTCATCGACCACCGATTCAAACATCGTGTAAGAATCTACCACAGGACCGAAAACATCCAGTGTTTTATCAATCGGTGTTCCCGTAAAACCGACATACGTAGCGTTGGGAAGCGAATCGTGCAGGTATTTTGCAAACCCATAGGATTTCTTTACGCCGTCTTCATCAATGCGGACTTTCAAATCCAGATTCACCTGCGAACGGTGCGCTTCATCTGAAATACAGATGATATTGTTACGCTCGCTCAACACCTCATCATCTTCTGCAAATTTCTGTACGGTTGTCAGAAAAACACCGCCACTTTCCCTGCCCCGCAATCTTGTGCGAAGATCGGCTCTGGATTCTATATTGATGATGTTTTCATCGCCAATAAAGTCTTTGGCGTTGGTAAAATCTCTTGATAACTGATCGTCCAGATCGGTACGGTCAGAAATAATAATGATGGTAGGACTTGCCAATTGTGTAGAACGCATCAGCAGTCTGGAAAGGTAAAGCATTGTAAAACTCTTTCCACAACCGGTTGCTCCGAAGTAAGTTCCGCCCTTTCCGTCGCCTTCCGGTTTGCGGTGCTTTTGGATATTGCTGAACAGTTTGTTGGCTGCGTAATACTGCGGATAACGGCACAGGATCTTTTCTTCTTTTTTGGAAGTATCGGGAAACCAGATGAAATGATGCAGAATATCACACAGCCTTTCCTTGTTCAGCATTCCGTGAACGATGGAAGTGGCGGTATGAATGCCCGTTAATGCTTTCTTTTCGTCGCCTGTAATTTTATGCCAGCCGTAGAAAAAATCGTAAGGTGCAAACAGAGAACCCGCTTTGTTGTTCACACCATCGCTGATGATGCAGAACGCATTGTATTTCATCAGTTCCGGAATATCTCTCCGGTAACGTTTTGCCAATTGTTCGTAGGCATTAAAAATGGTAACGTTTTCTTCAATCAGTGTTTTAAACTCAAAAACCACCACCGGAATCCCGTTGATGTATACAATCAGATCCGGAATGCGCAGCTCTTTACCCTGAATCTCCAATTGGTTCACCATCTTGAAACGATTGGTTTCTAAAAGACTGGCTGAATCTACATCGATATAACGGATATGCAGATCTTTTTTTGCAGGATTGTTTCGCTTGAAAATCAGACCGTCTGCCAATAGTTTTCCAATGTATTTATTGCTGTCATAGAGATTGGAAGCCGGCTGATACGCCAGTTCATTAATCAGGGTTTCCAGTTCCATCGTTTCCAAATCCGGATAACGCGACAGCAGAAAATCACTCAGATCTTCCCGAATGAGGATCTCCTGGTTTGATGCCCGTGCTACCTTTTTGCCATTTACGTATTCATAACCTTCTTCTTTCAGAAGGTGGATGAATGATTTTTCTAATTGGGATTCGGTGTATTTCATAATTATTTTTTTTATAGCCTACGAACGAAATATCTTTCGTACGTAAATATCTCATTAAATACCGTTATCATAAAACCTATCTTCTTTCCAGAGAATCGGATTGTTTTTTATGTATTCTGATATTCTGTGGTAATCCTTTTCGTTTCTTATAATGTGGTCATAATAATTCCTTTGCCACACATTCATAACATTGGTATTATTACGCATCCATTTTGTAACCCCGATTTTAAACCCGCGAACAACGGAACCAATTGTTTTTGATGGTGACCGCCATAGGGACGAAAAATTTTTCGCCCCATTAGCCATTTCCACATTTTTCGCCCCTATATTCGCCATTTCTGCATCGGCATCATTTCCCCCATTCATAACATTTCTCTTTGCATTTGTAATTTCTGCATCTTTCGCCTCATTCGCCATTTCTATATTTTTTCCACCATTCCCTATTTCCGGATCATTCACACCAAAATTATGGGGCAATGGTTGATGAGGCAATAATGGTTATTGGGGTAATGATGGGTTGGGCGAATAATTATTCGCCCCAACAAATTCAATAATGCCGTGGATATGATTGGGCATAATAATAAATTCGTGCAGCACCACATTTGGAAAATGATTCGGAATATCCAACCAACATTGTTGTGCCTGAATTCCTGCATCATTCAATTGTAAACATTTCTCTGCAATTTTCCCAAACAAATGTGCTCTATCCTGATAACAAATCGTAATAAAATACAATCCTTCCCGGATATAATCATAGCCTTGTAACCGTATCGAGCGGCGATGGTGTTTTTGGGGATTGTAGTGATTCATAGATTACTTTTCTAATTGGGATTTGGTGTATTTCATTGATTTAGATTATCAGTTGGCTTATAATTAGATTTATGGAAATCAACTCTATCTCTGATGAATTTTTCAGAAAAATAATATCTGTATAATTTTAGGACTTTCCAACCTTCAGCAACTTTTGTCTTATCAACGAAATTACTTTTTATAAACTGAAAGCTTAAAAGTACTAAAATTAAAAATATCCAAAATATCATAGTGACATTATCTGAAATAGTTTTAAGCCAATCTGTAATTGAATTTATTCTAAAAATCACCACAGTGATAATAATAATAAAAAATTCAGGAATTAAACATTTAAGAAAATATTGAAGGTTTTTTTTATTTATATTTTTATCATTTTGTGCTTCTTGTCTTGACCATTTTAACTTTTCATGTTCAAATACCTCCTCCGCTTTTTTTTGCTTTTCCAAACTTTCTTTCTCATAAAAATATTGCAATTTTTTCTCCTGCTCTTTCAGCTTTTTATCTTTAAGAATATTTTCTTCGTATGCTCTGTTAAGGTAGTCTTCATTTTCAAGAAAATCTAATGAATTATCTACAGTATCAACAACAATTTTCTCTGGATTTGAGATTTTAGACTTTAATTCAAGATTGTAAATTTTAATTTCTTCTTCACTAAGTTCATTATTTCTAACTCTTTCTGAAAACTCATCGAACTTTTCAACGACTGAATTTTGTAAATGAGAAGAAATAATAATTTTAGCTTTATTAATTAAATCAAATGTCTTTGGTAAACAATCCTTATGTTGATTTAAACCTTTGTTTAAATAGAACCAAAATTTTGTGGTCACAAAATCCATTTCTTTACAATAAGTAAAATCTCCTTCTTTAATCTTTAATAAGTTATTATGACCTAAATATCTCGCTAAAGAATTTTCTGATATATACAAATAAGAGCATTTTTCAAAGTTAACTTTAGAATTTCCTTTACGAAGACAATTTATCTTTGTGAAAATCTTAATTAATTCTACAGTATCTACTTCATTAAAAATTCTATTTTTTTCTTTAGAAATTTTTTCAATCTCTTCTAAAATTGTTTTATCCTCTAAATTATATCTTTCCAATTCCTCAATGGAGCATTCGTAATCGTCTTCATAAATACCCAAATTAAGTAGTCCTCTATAAAACAAAGTTTTACGTAACGCCACATCAGAAACTTCTTTAGCATTATTGACTATGTCTACCATTGCAGGTTTACTAATTTTCAAACTTAATTTTCCTGATTTGATCTTTTCCGCAGTAGAAAAAAAATTATCAATTTCTAACTTTGTTTCAGTAAAATATTTTAATTCAATTGTCTTTTTTCCACCTTTATTTTTTATATTGATTTCCTGTACCAATGTATAAAAATCATTGAACATCTCCTTATATAGTTCACCATTTAGCCCTTGCGAATTAAATAAATATTCAGTTCCCAAATAGATTGTTAAATTATTTTTCCACGTGCCAAGCTCGTTTAGGTCCGGGGAATACTTAATTCCTTCATATAAAATTAAACCTTCTTTAATGCTTAACAGAATATCTCTAAAATTTCCATTTCCTTCATTTTTTACAAAAAAAGCACTTATATAATTAGAATACTCTTCAGAATACCCATTATCAAGTAAATATTCATAAAAATTATCCTCTAATTTTCGTTGTTGTTGCGATGTTAGTTTACGCTGCGTTCTTTCCTCAATAAACTTAATTAAGTTTAAAAACAGATTTTTATGTTCGTTATTAATAGTATTATACTTATCCTTAATAGCATCTCTTCCGTGATTTTGTGTAATTTCAAAATTATAGACTAAGCCATTTCTATTTAACTTTTTGTTTAGCCTATTATTTAATACTGTCTTAAGAACAGCTTCTGGAATATCAAAACCAAAAGTGCTTTCCATAAGCAATTTTAGTTCTGCAGATGTAAATGAATATTTAGATTCTATCGTACAAATACCCAGAATAAAATCTCCTATTATATCGAAAATATCCTTGTCTGAATTACTATATAATTCACTAAATAGCGCTACAGATGATAATAAATTTTTATTTTTCATAAGTTATTAGATAATTTTGAGTGATTAAGCAAATTGCACAAGTGTCCTTTACGCGGAAACAGTAATTATTTATATAAGTTTTATTATTTGATTCTCATTATCCTATCAACATTCTCCTCAGACATGTTCAATTCTCTCAACTTTTTTACAGATAGTCTGTAGGGATACTTTCTGTCAGTTGGTAAATGAGCAAGTAATTTATTAAAAAGCAGTTCTCCTGTTCCATTATAAATTTCTTCAAATGTACCATCTTCATAGAGTTGCACTGCAATAAAATATTTTGGTTTTCGATCAATATGTTTAGTAAAATAAAAATACTCTTTAAAGGAAGCTTTTATCTGGACTTCTCTTTCCTTTGAATCTGTCACAAACCCATCGTGAATGTGAGTATTATCTCCATAAAGAGTTAACCCATAATGTTCTGCAACCAATACTTCTCCTATATCTCCTACCAGCTTTCCATCTAAAGTAAAATTCTTTTTGTGATGCCTGTATTTTTCCTTTAATATATTAATCGTAGTGAACAGTATTTTAAACTCATCTTTCATACTTCTTTATATAACATCATAATTATATCAGTTTTCTACACCCCTTCAACCTCTGCCAGCAATTCAAAAAACTTATTGATTTCATTTTTTATAATCCCTTTCATCTCGCCGCTGATAATGGCTTTCATTGCATCAGCCTGCCAATTCTGATATTTAGGAAATCTGGTGTACGCAAGCCTTGCATTTCCGCCTCCTACTTTTTCTTTAATCTTTGAAAGCGCTGATGTATCAACCTGATCATTTTTAGGAGCCAGACCAATGATACAGTTTCTTAATCCCTGCGCTCCGAATTCTATGAATACTTTGTAATTTTTCCAATGAGGAACTGAAAACTGGAAACCCGCCCAGCTCGTGTTAACGTAGTCTCCCGGATCACTTAGCAGATCAAGTCCCATTTCTTCGCACAGTTCTTCAAGCTGTTTAAGGAAAACAGTATTGATCAGATTATTTTTTACATTGCTGAGATTGTCAGAGATCATAAAAACGGCATCTAAATTTTCCGTTAATGACAGTTGGTCGATTAATTCTTTATCCATGGCTGAAGTTGTATTTTGATTGGTTAACTCTTTAAGGTGATTGCTGTATTGTATCAGTGTTTCCCGGACAATAGGAGACCTTACCGCTATTTCAATGCACCGCTCCAGCCAGTCTAAGATGACTTCACAATAAGAAACCTGCAGATAATCTGTTTTATCAGGTGCAATCTGTGGAGATTCATTCCCCCATAATGTTAAATATAGCAATTTAAACGCAGTACCGTATTGCTGGACTCCGAAAGCATGATACCTTTTCAGCTGCTCGAATTGATCGTTTGCATATATTTTATTTTCTATTAAAATAGCTTCGCCCGAAGAATTCTTTATTAAAATATCAAGTCTTCCAAACCGTGTAGCATATTCCCGATGTACTTCGACATCCTGATATCCAAAAACATATTCCGGAGGCAATATACCCGATTTAATAAGCGTATTGATAAAAGCATCTAAAAATTTATGATGTAGCTGATGGCTTCCATTGGGATCTAACAGTTCTGCAAGGATAGATGAATGTGTATTTTCATAATGATTAACCCCACAGATCCTAAACATATTAAATGAATCATCATTCTTAGCAAGCTCTGATTTTCTACTTTTAATTATCCAGTTAACTTCCTGAAGAAGCTTTGCGATTTCTTTCATGGTAAGAGTTTTCAGGTTTAGTTTTTAATTTTAAAATGTTTTATGATGCTTCTACTGCCTCCCCAACCGCCAAGCGTGACAGCAACAAACTTTGTAGTTGTAGTAAATAGTAGTTTTGATTATTAATTATAAATTTTTGACGACTAAGTATTGAAAAATGTTTATCAAACTTATTTACTATTGTGTTATTGTAAGCAATTTTAAGATCGGATAAAAGATCATTTAGAGCAAGGTTTTTGACACCATTGGAACTATTTTCGTATGTAAAGAATAGTCCATTATTATAATTCCTTTTTAATTCTAAATGATAGACATTTTCAAAAGATGTCTTCACTGAGATCACTCTACAAAAGTTTGAACAAATAAGATCTTTATTAATAAATTTTGTTAAAGATTTATCAATTAAAACTGTCCTACCAGTAGCCTGAGTAGGACTTCCACCTGATATTTCTACTACAATATTTCCTTCAGTAAGCTTCCTACTTTTTAAATTTTTCTCAAGTATATATCTTTGAGGTATTCCATTTTTATCGCTTCTATTCAAAGTTGGTATATCGGTTCCGCGAATACATAAGACCTCCGAAGTGTAATTTCCTTCAGGAACTTCTTTACCCCAATCTCCACCAATTGTATCTTCAGTAATTTCTGTTAAGCTACTAACTTCCCACCCCTCCGGAATTTCCTTCCCAAGTTCTTCGTTCCAAACCATTTTTCCACCGGAAGATTTATAAGGTTTTTCTATGGCCACCCCGTCCTGCGCCCCCCCCTCCGACGGAGGGGAATAGGGAAACTCAAAATCCACAAACCAATGTTTATACAAAGCCTGCGCAGCAGCTTCCAGTTTCTCGCAAATCTGCTCGTTCACTTTTATTTTGTTGGCTATGCTTTGGTATTGCGCTACAATTTGTCGCTGTTCTTCGATGGATGGAACCGGAAGTTGCATTCCACAGAAATCTTCCCATTCAAGACTTCCTCTCACACCGCCAACAGCGTGAAAACAAGCTTCTCGATCAAATTCAGAACGGGAAAACCACAACATCAGATAATCAGGCAAAATCAAATTTTCATCAATGACTTCAAAAACAGGATATGCCTGTGAGATAATTGCAATATCCAATTCTTTCAACAAAGCAATGGGTATTTTTTTATCTCTACGAACTTGCATTGTACTGCAAGCAAACTGATTTTTTCTAATCAATTTATAATTTGCCATATCAGTTCCAATCGTGTTGGCAACCGAAGGAATAAACTTTTTATTAATGGTTAAACCAACAAGATGGGTTATTGCCAAATCCTTATTTCGCTGATCTACTAACTGAATTAAATCTCCAATTCTTCTATAACTCATATCCCAAAGTTTTAAAAACATTAGAAACCTCCTCTTTCAATTGGTTTTCCTGCTCAAATAAATCTTTCAGATCTGCCTGCAGGCTTTGCATCTGCTCATCATAATCCAGACTTTCATCCCGGTTAACGAATTCAATGTATTTACTTGGAACTAAAGAATAATCTTTTTTGCGGATCTCTTCCAGAGTCGCACTGTAAGAATATTCAGGAATATTATAACCACCCCGTCCTTCGGACATCCCTCCAGTGGAAGGGAATTGCTGCCAGTTGTGATAATGGGCAGCAATCGCAGTAATCTCTTCCTCGCCAAACTGAATGAATTTCTTTTCAAACGGCTCGCCTTTCTGTCTCAGATCCATAAACAAAACTTCGCCTTTTCGGTCACGGTACTTTTTTACCCCATCGTTTGGTACGGACGAATCATTATTCGCCCTTACAATACTTCTTTCGTTTTTATTGCGGTTCAGAATCCATAGTGTCACGGAGATATTGGTAGAATAAAACATATCTTGTGGTAAAATCACCACGGCTTCCACCAAATCATTTTCAATAATCTGTTTCCGAATTTTATATTCTTCGCCGCCGCCACTCAACGCACCGTTTGCCAATATAAATCCGGCAACGCCGTTCTGAGAGAGTTTGGAGATCATATTCAGAATCCATGCATAGTTGGCATTGGATTTTGGGGGCACTTCGTACCCTGCCCATCGCGGGTCGGTGGTCAGTTCGTTTTCTGCACGCCAGTCCTTTAAATTAAAAGGCGGGTTGGCCATGATGTAGTCGGCTTTCAGATCTTTGTGCTGGTCGTCGCTAAAAGTATCTGCTGCTTTGCTTCCGAGATTAGAAGAAATCCCACGGATGGCGAGGTTCATCTTCGCCAGTTTATAGGTGGTATTGGTAAGCTCCTGACCATAGATAGAAACATCTTTCTTGTTGCCCTTGTGTTTTTCAATAAATTTCAGCGACTGTACAAACATCCCACCCGAACCGCAGGAAGGATCATAGATTTTTCCTTTGTAGGGTTCTATCATTTCCGCGATGAGGTTGACGATCGATTTCGGGGTATAGAACTCTCCTTTTCCTTTTCCTTCGGCAATGGCAAATTTGCTCAGGAAATATTCGTACACACGTCCCACAATATCGTGGGCTTCATCTTTCAGGGTATCAATATTGTTAATCGTATCCAGCAAAGCCGAAAATTTAGACTGATCCAGCCCGAGACGGGAGAAATAATTATCGGGCAATGCCCCTTCCAGAGATTTGTTGGTACGCTCGATGATTTTCAGCGCAGAATCTACAATCAGGGTAATATTTTCCTGCTTCGCGTTTTCCATAATGAAAGTCCACCGCGATTCTTCCGGCAGATAAAATACATTTTCTGCCTGATAAAATTCGGGAATATCTAAGAATGCTTCTTTGTGCTCATTAATGAGTTCCTGTCTTCTTCTCAGAAATTTGTCATTCGCAAACTTCAGGAAGATGAGACTCAGCACCACGTGCTTGTATTCGGAAGGCTCTACAGAACCTCTTAATTTATTGGCAGAATCCCAGAGGATTTCTTCGGTACTTTTTGTTTTTGCAGCTGTTTTCGTTGCCATTGTTAAATCTTAGATATAATAGAACAGCAAATATATCGCAATTCTTCGATTCCTTCCCTCCTGCATATTTCTGAAGTTAAGAATTTTCAGCTTTTCACTTCCAGAAATATAATGCTGTTTTCATACGGCGGGCATCATCATATGATATCGGCATAACCTATGACGATTGATAATCAATCGAATGTATCGTAAAGATGATCATGGTTTATCGTTTTTTTAAATTATAATTCAAATATAAATAAAAAAATAATTTCACCATTACGGGATACCATAAAAAATATCGTTGGAATTTCTATTTATTCAGCGTGTTTAAATTGATCATTTACTTTTACCCTTAAGGAGTTAAACCCCTTTAGCTTAAAAACCTAATAAAAAGCAATGGATTGATTCCTTAATCAGAATCAGCTTAACCAGCTTGCATTGATGCCGTTTAATCTGAAGATTTCTTAATGTTAAATATAAGGATAAACAGAGTTTATTGTATTTGAGATAATAGACTTATCTCTTTTACTCATAAAGGCTTCGACAGGCTCAGCCTGACAATGTTAAAATATTGCGGTGAGCATTCCAGATGTCACCCTGAGCCTGTCGAACGGGCACTATCAGAAAACCGCCTGCTAATTGTTGTTCTCCAATATCAGGTAAAGAGATAAATCAATCAGATCATTAAGAAAAACCTGTACATCTTTTATTGAGCAGTATGTAAGCAGGCTCTTAAAATGATATATTTTCCTGGATAAAAAAACCTCCGCCCTTTCAGGCAGAGGCTTCTCATTAAATCATCGTCATAGCCCCAAGATACGCGCTGTTACACGCAAGGGTTTCTTTCACATTCCTGAAAAACACCCAGACCTGAATTTCCTTTCCTGTGTAGGAAGCAGGCATTGTGACATCAGCAGTCAGTGCTCCTCTTTCGGCAACGGATTCGAAAATTTCAAAAGTTCCCAGTTCTTCGCAATAACACACCGCATTGGCTTTGTCGGCGGTATCTGCATTTCCCTGTGCGGAATTGTCTTCCCAGCTCAGCGCAATGATATTTCCGGTCTGCGGAGCAGCAGCGACGTTCTGGAAACCTGCCAGATCACCTTTCGTGATCAGAACCTTGTTGTATACCAGTTCGGGAACATCGCCATTCATCTGTAACGCTTCGCTGATGGTATAGGAAACCGCCATATTCACCCTCGATTTTGAACCGCTCCCCGATCCGAAATACTTCGTCTGGATATTTTTGAGCGGCTGCAGAAAGCTGATCACCATGCTGAATTTGGTCTGCTGCAGAAGCTGTTTATCGGTGGGCTGTTTCGAGCTTGGTTTGGGAATGCTTCTGATAATGTCCTGTCCGCGCCAGTTTGCGCCTACAATCGTTCCCACTTTTCCTGAAAATCCTCCAAGGATTCCTTTTGTTATTCGTGCCATTTTGTGCATTTTTATTGGTTAACAGAACGAAGGTATTACAGAATTTTCCAATTTCAGGCACCTGTGAAAAAGATGACCGGTTTTGACTGCTTTTGACCGGTTTTGACCGGTTTGAAAACCCATTTCTTCGGATCATGTTCGGGTCTTCTTCGGATCGGCTTCGGAAAAATGGGATTTTTTCCGAAGAAACACCGAACAACACCCGAAGGATTCCGGAAGAATTTTATGAAAATATTTCTGCTTCATTGTACGCTTCGGCTCCGCTCAGCGTACTTCATGTCATTCCATTTTAAACAAATCATTGTCAACCATACCCTCCATCGTGCGCTGAGCGGAGCTGAAGCGCAGATCATCGTAAATAATCATTCCTAAAGTTGTTTAAACCCGCAAAGACGCAATATTTTTTAACATGCTCTATCTATTTAAGGCGCAAAGATTTTATCTCCGATAAAATGTAATACGGATATTTTTCGCTTCGGCTCCGCTCAGCGTACTTCAGTACAACTCCATTTTAAACAAATCATTGTAAATAAAACCCGCCACCGTGGGCTGAGCGTAGCCGAAGTGCACATCAATGCGATTCCATTTTAAACAGATCATTGTAAATAAAACCCGCCACCGTGGGCTGAGCGGAGTCGAAGCGCACATCAACCTGAATAACCCTCCCCAAAATTGTTTACAATCGCAAGGACGCAAGACTTCTAACAAGCTATATGTATTAAGGCGCAAAGATTTTATCTCCGATAAAATGTAATACGGATATTTTTCGCTTCGGCTCCGCTCAGCGTACTTCACTGCCATTCCATTTTAAACAAATCATTGTCAACCATACCCACCGCCGTGTGCTGAGCGGAGCCGAAGCGCACATCACTGCTACACCATTTTAAACAAATCATTGTCAACCATACCCACCACCGTGCGCTGAGCGGAGCCGAAGCGCACATCACTGCTACGCCATTTTAAACAAATCATTGTCAACCATACCCACCACCGTGCGCTGAGCGGAGCCGAAGCGCACATCACTGCTACGCCATTTTAAATAAATCATTGTAGTAAAAGAAGATCCTTCGACTGCTTCGCGCTCAGGATGACAGCGCAGAAAATCATTGATTTTAGAGTATGCTATTGAATTGAAAGCGTTAGACAATTATTTATTGTAATAAAAAAAGAGATCATTTAGCTGCTTACTATATTTAGAAAGTAATTTAAGCAGTTACATTGTATATCTGCGTAATCTCCAAAATCTGCGTGAAGCAATTGCGGATGAAAATGGAAACAACAGATTATTGTAATAAGAAAAGGAGATCCTTCGGCTGCTTCGCGCTCAGGATGACAGCGCAGAAAGTCATTGATTTTAAAGTATGATATTGAATCGAAAGCGTTTGACAATTATTTATTGTTATAAAAAAAAGATCCTTTGGCTGCTTAGTATACTTGGAAAGCAGCTTAAGAAGTTACATTGTATCTGCATAATCTCCACAATCTGCGTGAAGCAATTATTCACAACAATCAAGACAACAGATCATTGTAATAAAAAAAAGATCCTTCGACTGCTTCGCGCTCAGGATGACAGCGCAGAAAGTAACTTAAGAAGTTACATTGTACATCTGCGCAATCTCCACAATCTGCGTGAAGCAGTTGCGCACGACAATCAAAACAACAGATTAATGTTATAAGAAAAGGAGATCCTTCGGCTGCTTCGCGCTCAGGATGACAGAGGAATGACCAGCCCAATACCCGGCTCATTCAGCAGAATCCGGGATCTGATCCCGTCCACGAAAAGCATAAAAAATACCCTCATTTTTTGAGGGCAGTATTAAAAAACCATTTGGGATAATATATCTTCTTTCCGATCTTTACATGCGGAATATTCTGTGATTTCCGGATTCTGAACAAGGTACTGTCGCTGATCTTCAGCAGCCTTTTTACATCGGCACTGTCATAATACTGCAAATCGCCGATCTGCTTTTTTTCAAGAGTTTCCAGAATTCCGGAAAAGATATCCAGAATGGTATGCATCGTCTCCTCATCATACAACGGGGTATTGCTAAATTTCTTTTTCATATTGTGCTCTTTAAGAAATGATGGTATTAATTTTTATTTCAAACGTGGAGGAAATATAAAATATTGCGTCATCCCGCCTCCTAAAGGCAGAAGCGGGGGAAACTCTACAATGCAGAAATTCATTCCTTTAATAAAAACTCTGAAAATTATTTGTTAAAATTTTAGTTATCCGGAATCAGAGGGATAAAATTTCCTGTAAAAATGAATGCTGTTCACCGGAAAAAATTTTGATGTTTTTCATGATTTTCAAAATAAATAAAGATACGCTTCGGCTCCGCTCAGCGTACATCATGTCATTCCATTTTAAACAGATCATTGTACCCACACCCGCCACCGTACGCTGAGCGGAGTCAAAGCGCACATCATTGTCACCCCATTTTAAACAAATCATTGTAACGCATACCGTCACCGTAGGCTGAGCGGAGCCGAAGCGCACATCATTGTCGCCCCATTTTAAACAAATCATTGTAACGCAAACCTGCCACCGTACGCTGAGCGGAGCCGAAGCGCACATCATCCTGAATAACCCTCCCCAAAATTGTTTACAATCGCAAAGGCGCAAGATTTCTAACATGCTCTATCTATTAAGGCGCAAAGATTTTATCTCCGATAAAATTTTAAGGCGGATGCTTTTTCGCTTCGGTTCTGCAAAGCGTACATCATTGTCAATCCATTTTAAACAGATCATTGTAAATACACCTGCCACTGTAGGCTGAGCGGAGTCGAAGCCTACGGTGCTGCAATTCCATTAAACAAATAATTGTCAATCACACCTGCCACCGTACGCTGAGCGGAGCCGAAGCACACATCATCCTGAATAACCCTCCCCAAAATTGTTTACAATCGCAAAGGCGCAAGATTTCTAACATAAAAGTTGTTTAAAGTAAAATGGTAGAAAACTCTATAGAGTTTTATCTGTGTAGACACCATATTCGCAAGGCGTTCTGCGTTCCGTAGGAACGCTATCTTTAGAAAATGTATCGTATTTAAGATATCAATCCTATGGATTGATTGACGGATTTATTCTTATTTCTACACAGATTCTGCTCCTAAAGGAGCAAACTCTTTTACTTTAAACAACTTTATGCTCTATCTATTAAAGCGCAAAGATTTTATCTCCGATAAAATTTTAAGGCGGGTATTTTCCGCTTCGGTTCTGCAAAGCGTACATCATTACTACTTCATTTTAAACAGATCATTGTAACACAAACCCGCCACCGTGGGCTGAGCGGAGTCGAAGCGCACATCATCCTGAAATAAACATTCCCAAAATTGTTTACAATCGCAAAGGCGCAGGATTTCTAACATCAAAGTTGTTTAAAGTAAAATGGTAGAAAACTCTATAGAGTTTTATCTGTGTAGACACCATATTCGCAAGGCGTTCTGCGTTCCGTAGGAACGCTATCTTTAGAAAATGTATCGTATTTAAGATATCAATCCGATGGATTGACTGACGGATTTATTCTTATTTCTACACAGATTCTGCTCCTAAAGGAGCAAACTCTTTTACTTTAAACAACTTCATGCTCTATGTATTAAGGCGCAAAGATTTTATCTCCGATAAAATTTTAAGGCGGATATTTTCCGCTTCGGCTCTGTAAAGCCTACATCATTACTACATCAATTTAAACAAATCATTGTAACGAAAACCTGCCACTGTAGGCTGAGCGGAGCCGAAGCACACATCATTGCCACCCCATTTTAAACAGATCATTGCAAACCACATCCACCACCGTGCGCTGAGCGGAGCCGAAGCGCACAGTAAATAAATTTTGCCGTTGAAAAATATTTTCTCTAATTTCGTTTCCGGATTGTAACGGGAAAATGGGAAGGTCCACGCTTTCTTTTTTTTCGATTAATTTCCAACCTTTTTAAAAATTTTTGCATCTTTAAAATAAAACGACACCTTTTGTCGTTACAGGGATGTAACTTTGCAGAAGACAAAAAAACTAACAGCTTTTTACCATTCTGATTTTTAAAAAAACTAAAAAACAGGCTGTCAAAAGCCGATAAAAAAACAAAGACCATGAATACAAAAAAAGATTTTCGAACAGATTCTATCCGGAATACATTTTTAAGAATGAGGGTTTCCTTATTTTTTTAACCCGTTCTATTCTTAATTTCACCTTTACAATAACGTTAAAATTACACTAAGTATGAAAAAACTCAGCATGAGTGTCTTCACTCTGTGCAGCATTCTGGGGGTGTATGCCCAGGAAGTAGTCTGGCAGAAAGACATCTGGTCCTCTACGCAGGACTTTCTCTCACAGGTCACCACGACCATCGATCAGCAGTATCTAATTACCGGAAGCAGCATCCGTCCTGACAACCAACAACCATCATCCGGCAACCAAAAGCAAAACAACGGTTACGATTTCCATCTGGTAAAACTTAACCAGCAGGGCGAAGAAGTCTGGGAAAAATATTTCTCAGGGAAAAACCATGACTTTTTGTCGGCAACCGTCAACACGCAGGAAGGAGGATTTCTTCTGGCGGGTTCCAGCTATTCGGGGAAAGGGCTGGATAAAAAAGACGATTCCAAAGGCGGATCGGATTTCTGGCTGATCAGAATCAATGAATTTGGCGATGAATTATGGCAGAAAACCATAGGCAGTGCTGCAGATGAAGAAGCAAGGGCGGTGATTCAGACCACGGATATGGGGTTTTTTGTAGCAGGATCCTTCGGCTCCGCTCAGGATCCGAAAATGAGAGGCTACGGCTCCAAAGATGTTTTGGTAGTACGGCTGGATAAAAACGGGAAGGAACTATCCCAATTAATTTTAGGCGGAAAAGGTCTGGATGAAGTGGAAAAAATGATTCCCACCAAAGACGGGGGAGCTTTGTTAGGGATCTACTCCAGAAGCGGGGCTTTGGCAGGAAGCGGGAAGGCAGAGGCTGGAAGTAAAGCCAAGCAGACAGAAAATTATGGCGAAGGCGATTACTGGATCGTGAAACTTTCGAAAGACGGAAAAGTGGAATGGGAAAAGAACTTTGGCGGAAAAGGCGACGATCATGTAAGAACACTGGCACTGACTTCTACAGGCTACCTGATCGGTGGAGAATCCAGATCGGAAAGATCGGGAAACAAATCCGTAGGTATTGAAGACGGAACCGACCTCTGGTTGATCTCCATTGATGAAAAGGGTGAAGAACTCTGGCAGAAATCCTACAGCTTCAAGAACCGCGATGTTATGATGGGAATGAGTGTTATTGCCGGGAAGCAGGAAGACGGAGGCGGGAAGTCTAAAGGTATCTTGCTGGGCGGTTACACACAGGCAGAAGGCAGGATTGAAAATGATGATGAAACTTTCTGGATGCTGTATCTTGACCAGAACGGAAATGAGCAGTGGAGAAAGCACGTGAAGGGAGAATCCCGAAAAAAAGAAGAACGGTTATCTGATATTAAACTGAACCGTGACGGATCGATTGTACTTGCAGGAACCAGCGCAGAGGAGCTGGGCAAAGAAAACTGGAAGATCGTGAAGCTTGGGGATAAACAGGTTGACCAGCTGATCGAAAAGCAGGATATTAAGATCTACCCAAACCCGGTAACGGATTATGTGTATGTGGAGCTTGGGTTTGAGGGCCTGAGAGAAGGAATGTTTGAGGCTGAGATCGCGGTGTACGATATGGGCGGAAGAAAGCTTGAAACGGTAAAAACGAAAAATAAGATCACTAAGATCAATACCCAGCCTCTGATTCAGGGGGCGTATCTGGTGGTGGTAAAAACCAATGACAAAACGGCGAATGCCAAATTGATTAAAAAATAATACAAATGAAGAAAATAAAACTAACTGTTTTTTCCCTGTCTCTGCTTTATGGAGTGGCAGCGGCACAAAACACTGCGGTGGCAGAGCCTACCACCGGATCGTTATCCAATTACATCAATACGGCAGTATCTCCTGCAACGGGGGTTCCCAATATCGGTTTCCCTGTTTATCAGCTGGAAAGCATCCATAAAGATCTTCCGGTAAATATTGCTTTATCCTATCACGTTTACAATGCCAAAGCCCATATCCCTGCCAGTGAGGTAGGACAAGGCTGGTCGATGTTCGCTTCAGGGATGATAACGCGGCAGATTGTCTCCGAGCTGGACGAAATTACCGACGCTTCTTTCATAAATGAAGAACAGGCAGATATCTTCTTTTACAATATCCCGGGGCATTCCGGCAAATTTAAAATACTGAAAGATGCGGCTACCGGAAATTTTATGGTCAGCAATCTTACAGGTGAAAAGATCAGGATAGATTATGAAAGAAATACCTCAAGCAGCAAATTCATCATCAATACTTTTACCATTACCGATGATCTGGGATATCAGTATCTATTTCAGGATTATAATGTAGGGGTTATTAAAGATATAAGCTATAAGAATTACAAAACCTCATTCTTTCTTACAAAAGTAAAAGATCCTAACGGCACAGAGTTCATTAATTACAGCTACGATAAGAAGATCAAATACATGGGTACGTCTTCCATCATGAAGTACCAGTACTGTAAGATCAATACCATTTCTACGGCAAAA
Source organism: Chryseobacterium sp. ZHDP1 (assembly GCF_018603435.1). GTDB lineage: Bacteria > Bacteroidota > Bacteroidia > Flavobacteriales > Weeksellaceae > Chryseobacterium > Chryseobacterium indicum. The sequence continues at coordinate 996,175 of NZ_CP075682.1, forward strand.
GGCAAACTGAAGTTCAGTTATCTCTATGACCAGATGAATGACGGAGAGATCGTGACTACCGATCCCTATACCCTAACTGCAGTAAGCCTCACCGATCCGGCAGACAGGCTGATCTCCAAATACCAGTTTACCTACGGAACCTCGTATGTTCTGGAAGATAACCTGCAGGGTTCCCCTTCCTGGAAGATCAGCGGAAGAAAAGCACTGACCGGAATACAGAAACTGGATAAAAACCTCTCACCAACGGAAGAAACACTTTTTGAATATGATGCAGACGGCTCTGACAGACAATACGGATACTATAGCGATACACGCTACGGGAACTTTCTGTGCGAAGGAACGCAGCCTGTAAATCCCAAAAAATACACCGTAGGACTCCTGAAAAAGATCACCTTTCCTACGAAAGGATCTGTAGTGTATAATTTTGAAGCAAATATGGTATATGTTGATAAAACAGCTCCGGATTATGCACAAAGTACAGATGACCTGGAAATCAATTACTACGATACCACGAACGTTATTCCTTTTGATACCAATACCTCAAGCCATTATTCCTTTACGGTAACCGGAGATGCCCAGTACCTGATCCCGGGAGTGATGGAGGTGTACAACCTTACCAATCCCCATGGGGATATCATCCCTTTCACTTATACGGTGAGAAATGCCGCAAACCAGACCTTAATAAAAGACAGCTCCTGCAGTACCGTTCCGATCTTTACCCTGTTCCCCGGAACCTATACGGTAAGCATGACCGGAGGAGGCAATGGTTTTCTCAGCCTCTACAAAAAGAAAACAATGCCCGCACCCTACAGGAACGAACATCCTGTAAATGCAGGGGCAAGGGTAGAAAAGATCCGGTCTTTTGATGAAAACGGGGTGCTGGTGAAAACAAAAACATTTGATTACCAGTTGTTTTCAGATGCTTCGAGTTCAGGTGGGACTTTTTTTAATAACGAACAGGATGATTTAAATGGCTTTCTGCTGTATAAGAACGTAAAGGAAACGGAAATAGCAGGAACCGAAAACAACGGCTACATCAAATATTACTTCAAAACACCCAATGATTATATATTGCCTGCCAACACATCCTATATTCCCTATTACAATTTAACATCAGAAGGTATTCTTGAAAAAAAGGAAGTATATAATAAACTGAATCAGAAAACCGAATCTTCACTGTACGAATATACATTTCAGGAGATTCCGGGAGCGCCTGAGAGATCTATCCAGATGGGAGCTACAAAACCCGCATGGCTGCAGTACAGCAAACAGACGGAGATTGTCTATCCGGATAATAACTCCTCTTACGCTACCATTAAAGAAAGGACCTTCCATCCGGGCAATTTTCAGGAAATGCTTGTTAAAACGACAGCTCAGGACGGCACCGTGAGTGAAGCTTCTACAAAATATGCCGCAGATCTGGGGAATACCCGTCTGGTAAATAAAAATATGCTTTCCGTCCCTTTGCAGACCGAAGTGAAAGCAGACGGCACCGTGATGACCAGGATTACCACGAAATATGACAGCAGCAGCCATTTTTATCCTACCTCTATCGAAACAACAGACCTGAACCAGACGGCGGAAACTTCCGTGACCTTCGATCTCTACGACAGCAACGGAAACCTCGTACAGACCACCGACAAAGCAGGAAATTCCGTAACCACAATATGGGGATACCAGAACAGTCTTCCCATTGCACAGATTGCCGGAGCGAAATACAGTGATATTTCTTCCCTTTCTGTGATCTCTGCCGCCATATCGGCATCCAATGCTGATGCGGCAGATCCTGCCAATGAAGGAGCTTTGCTTACTGCGCTCAATGCCCTGCGCACAGATTTCCAGCTTCAGCAGTATTCCATCACGGCGTACACCTATGATCCGCTGGTTGGGGTTACCAACTCTGTATCGCCCAACGGCATCAGAAACACCTTCCAGTATGATGATTCCGGAAGATTGCTGCGGGTGAAAAACAGCGAAGGACAGGTGATTAAAGAAAATCAGTACAACTATAAACATTAATGAGCATGAAAAAAAGTTTTAATATATTCAGCCTTTTGTTTGTTGCAGGGTTATCCTATGCACAAACCACGGGGCTTTCCACAGACCATAACTTCATCTATACCAAAAACTGTCTGAATGAAGACTGCAGCCGGAAAACCGAAGCCGTACAGTATTCCGACGGGCTGGGAAGGGCGAAGCAGGTCATCAGCATCAAGGCATCCCCTAGCGGTAAAGACATCGTGATTCCTTCGGAATACGACAGCTTTGGAAGACAGCTGAGATCTTACCTTCCTGTTCCGCAGACGGGAACCCAGAACGGGGCAATCTATACAGATCCGAAAGCAAATGCTGCCCAGGCTTATGGCTCAGATCCGTATTTCTACAGCGAGTCGGTACAGGAGAATGCTCCCGGCGGCAAGCTCCTTTCCCAGAGAAAACCGGGATCGGATTATCTGGGGCATTCCGTACAGTATGGCTATGGGGTAAATGCCGCAGACGAAGTAAAAAAATATACCGTAACGACCTCATGGTTGAACGGAGCAACCAGCAATGTGGTTACCCCTGCCGGAAACTATGGCGCAGGAGAGCTGATGAAAACTTCCGTTACGGATGAAGACGGACACCAGACCACCGAATATAAGAACGGAAAAGGACAGACCGTACTGGTAAAAAAACAGAATACGGAAACCTACTACCTCTACAACAAATACGGGCAGCTGGCTTATGTAATTCCCCCGCTGGCTGCCTCCCAGCCGTTAACGGGAACAGTGCTGGATGAACTTTGCTACCAGTACCGCTACGACAGCAGAAGCAGGCAGGTAGAGAAGAAACTCCCGGGAAAAGGATGGGAATACATCGTGTATGATACGCAGGATCGTGTGCTCATGACCCAGGATGCCAATATGGGAGCTTCCCGACAGTGGCTTTTTACCAAGTACGACAGGTTCGGAAGAACGGTATACACCGGAATATTCACCAGTGCACAGAACTATGGCAGCGAAGGAAGACAGGCAGAGCAGAATACTGCCAATGCTGCCGCTGTCTCTCAAAACGAGAGCAGAAACCCGGGAGGATTCAGCGCCAACGGCGTAACGGCTTATTACACCAACAGCGCATACCCCACCGCGTTTACCAGGATCCTGAGTATTAACTATTTTGATACCTATCCAGCAGAAACACCTGCAAGACCTTCCCAGGTATTTGGCAAAAACACCATTGGCGATAACCCTGCCATGGCGGTGAATACCAAAAACCTTCCTACGGCTTCTTATGTGAAGAATATAGAAGAAGATAACTGGACGAAAAGCTACATCTGGTACGACGAAAAAGCAAGAGCAATAGGCAGCCACTCCGTCAATCATTTGGGTGGATATACCAAAACAGAATCTGAACTCGATTTTTCCGGGACGCCTCAGAAAACAAAAGTCTATCACAAAAGGCTTTCCTCAGATACCGAAACAATAATAACCCAGATTTATGAATACGACAGCCAGAACAGGCTGAAAAAGCAATGGCACCAGGTAAACAGCCAGCCTCAGGAACTGCTGTCCGAAAATACATACAATGAGCTGTCCCAGCTTTCTAACAAAAAAGTTGGAAACAACCTGCAAAACATCGACTACGCCTATAACATCCGTGGATGGATGACCAGGATTAATGATCCTTCCGGTCTCAACGGAAAGCTGTTCGGGTATGAGGTGAAATATACTGATCCGCTGAATACCTCCGCGTCCGCCAAATACAACGGAAACATTACCGAAGTAAACTGGAAGACATCTACTGACGGGGTTTACAGAAGATACAATTATACTTACGATGCTCTGAACAGGCTTTTGCAGGGGACTTATTCTGAACCTTACAATTCGGTAACGTCCAATAATTACTTCAATGAAAACATCAGCTACGACAGCAACGGGAATATCAAAACCCTGAAAAGGTTTTCCAGACCTTCTTCCGGTACCATTGCCGAGAAGATCGACGATCTGGTGTACAATTATGAAAACAGCAACCTGAGCAACAGGCTTGCCAGCATCAGCCTTCCGGCAGGAGTTGCCAATAATGCTTCCGGTTATAATGCTTTGGGCTACACGATTGGGTATGATGCCAACGGAAACATGACCAGCCAGCAGGATAAAGGTATTTCAGCCATCCAGTACAACCTGCTGAACCTTGCCAGTGTAATGACTACAGCGCAGGGTACCATTTCCTACACCTACGCAGCAGACGGTACCAAACTGAGAAAAGCCGCTACTTCAAAAACGGTAGATTATCTTGACGGCTTCCAGTATGAAACCTCACAAAGCACGACTTCATTACAGTTTATCCCAACGGCTGAAGGCTATTTCGATTTTGTAAAAAATAAGTATATTTACAGCTATAAAGACCATCTGGGAAATGTGCGTTTAAGCTATTTTAGAAACACCAATGGCAGCGCAGAAGTTCTTGAAGAAAACAATTATTATCCGTTTGGATTAAAGCATGAAGGCTATAATGCTTTGGCAGGAAACAATTCTTACCAGTATAAATACAATGGGAAGGAATTACAGGAAACCAAGATGTTGGATTACGGATGGAGGCAGTATATGCCGGAGCTTGGAAGATGGAACGGGATGGATCAGTTGGCAGAAACGTACAATTCTGTTTCTCCATTTGCTTATGTAGGCAATAACCCCATTGATATGTTTGATCCGGATGGAAGGCTTACACAGGCACAAACTGATTATATTTGGAATAATTCTGGTCAAGGAGTTACAAGTTGGTCATTTAATAATGACGGAAGCCCAAAATTGAATTCCTTTAATTATATGAATGATTCTGACTCCCAAAGTTTGATAAAATCATTTTATGCGGCAGCATCCGGAGAGGGATCTTCTACCATTCATTATTGGACGGGAAACTCAACTGCTACTGCTTATACAAGTAATAATGAATTATTTGGCGATCATAATTTTGGTACTTTACATCAATTGACAATCAAAATTGAAAATGGGACGCCATTTGATGCCTACAAGAATTGGGCTGATTGGGGATCTACCACCTTAGGGGGAGGATTTAAATATATTTCCGAACAGAGAACAGCTCTTTATAATAGCGGCTACTGGATTGATAATCTCGGACAAATGAGAAGTATTACCTATGCTGGAAGAGGTAGAGGATCATCTTTAATAGGATTAAGAAGTGACTATTTGCGAAATACTGTTATGCTTGGGAAATATGCAAAAAGAGCTGGATATGTAGGTTATGCAATTAGTGCCGCACAAATTAGCTATGGAGTTTATAAAGATGGTGGAAAATTTGGTGTTAGAGCTCAGGTTGCAACTGCAAATGTAGCGGGAGGAATGGCAGGAGCTGCTGTGGGTGCATGGTTAGGAGCTAAAATATTAGCGCCTATTGGAGGTGCAATTGGTGTTGCTTTTTTTGGAGTAGGAGCTGCTCCAGGGGCTGCCATTGGAGGAGCAATTGGTGGTATTGTAGGAGGAATTTTAGGAGGTGTTTATGGTGGTGATTATGCTGAAGGAGTCGCTAGCAGAATTTTAAACAAACCTGACTATTAAATTAAAATGAAGGCAGTAAAAATAAAATAGTAAAATATATGGAAAGAGTTTGGAATTATATACATTATACAATTTTCAATTTTTATATAAGAGTTTATAAATTATTATCATATATAGATCCTTTTAGGCTCATTTATAAAATACCTGCCATAAGAAAATTTTATGCTAAAGGAGGAATCGAGGATATGAATCAATTTACAGATGAAGTTATTTTTAATAATAAAGTATCTGGGCTACATAGCATTTGGGCAGGTGTTCAAATGGGAGGCTTAATAATTCTTATAGAATATGGGATATTTAATATTTTTCAAGCAATACTAGGAAAATCACTAATTCAATATGTTTGGGAACCCGGCAATTCATATAAATGGATTTTTATAATAGTATTGTTAGTTTTACCTTGGATCATTAATGAAAAATTGTTATTTAAAAATGATAAATATTTAAAATATTTTGATGAATTTGATATAGAGACTAAAAAAGTAAAACGGAAATGGGCTTGGATTAGTTTTGGAATTATAATAGGAATTTTAACGTTTTTTGTTTTAAGTTTTGTTCTATTATCAAAAATATATTAGATGAACTCATTTAAACTTTTTGCTTTTCGCTCTCGCAGATTTGCAATCCGTTAGTAATAATAAAACTCCACCGCTTTAAGGTGGGGTTTTTTACTCTTTTCTAGTAAGTATGAAAAAGGGATAATTTTATAAAACTTAAATTATTCAGAGAAGGATATTATAAAAGTTTAAATAATGTAAGTTATTCTCGATCAAAACCTGAAGGAACCCTTATTGGTGCTACAATTGGCGGTGTAGTTGGCGGTATTGTTGGTGGAGTTTGGGGAGGTGATATTGCAGAAGGCATCGCGAGCCGTGCATTGAATAAAGCAGATTATTAAATATAAATATAATGAATACAATTGAAATAAAAGGTAGCAAAACAAAAATAATGTTATTGTTATCTGCCTCACTAATTTTTATTTTAATAGGCATCTTTTTAGCAGTTGATCCTAATAAATTTGCTTCTGTGATATTTAAAAATGAGATTTTTATACGTATTGTAGGAATTTTAACAATAATTTTTTTTGGATTTTGCTCAATAATTTTAATAAAAAGTTCTCTTGTACAAAAATTTAATCTTATCATTAACGAAAAAGGCATTATTGACAATTCTAGCTATACAAGTGTAGGTATGATTTTTTGGAAGGATATCACCTCAATAAAAAGCATTAATATTATGTCAACAAAATTTTTAATTATTAATGTAAAAGATCCTAGTAAATATTTAAACTCACAGAGAGGAACAAAGAAAAAATTATTAGAGAGAACCTGTAAAATATATGGCACGCCTATTTCGATTTCTTCGAATACATTAGTTTATAATTTTGATGAATTAGAAAAAATTATTTCAAAATTTCATAATAAATATAAAATTCAGTAAGCTTAATAAGAGTTCTAAATACATCGTATTCAGCTCTAGCGGATTTGTAATCCGTGAGCAATAATAAAAGAGGCTGTCTCAAAGGACAGTCTCTTTGTTCTATAATTTAGTTTCGCTCTCTAATAGAAAATTAACAATAAATATTAAAAATAGGGAAAACCCCATATTTTAATTGATTAAAAATTTATACTTTTGAAAATAATAAAGACCATTTAGGGATCACTTAAACGGCAGCGCAGAAGTTCTTGAAGAAAACAATTTCTACCCTTTTGGGATGAAGCATGAAGGATATAGCCAGACTGCAGGAAACCCTTCTTACAACTACCAATACAGCGGGAAAGAGCTTCAGAAGGAAACAGGCTGGAGCGATTTTGGAGCAAGGATGTACATGAGCGACATCGCAAGATGGGGCGTTATTGATCCTTTAGCTGAAACAACGACAAGGGTAAATCCGTATAATTATGCACTGAATAATCCTGTGATGTTTATTGATCCGGACGGAAGAAAAGCTTTTGCTCCCGAACCGGTTGAAGATAACGTACCACGAGGAGGACTTGCTGATTTTTATTTAAGGGGAGGAAATGGATCTTATGCATCATATAATGAGTTCTTAGGAAATGATATGCTTCTTTTCTACAAAGGAGCCAATGGTGCTTATGGTGGTGGTGGTGGAAGTTCACCTACTGAAATAGGCATTTATGGAAAATTCGCGCAAGCTGCATTTGATCTCTTAAAAGAATCAATGAAGGGACAATTAAATTTAACATTTAAAGATGGAATGGTTAGTGGCTCAGCAGTTGAAGGAGCGACTTTGTCAGAGGCAGCTAGTTGGCTGTTGGAAGCGATTAAAAATCCAGATATTAAAGTTAGATTAGACACTGTTGCCGGTTTTTATTTTTATGATCCAAATTTAAAAAAAGATGTTTACTTTGAAGGAGATGCATTTAGGGGAAGTTTTATTTATAATAATAAGACTGTAGCTACAAATATTGTAAGTACTGAAGTTATTAAAGGATTTGATTTTATAACCAAATCTCCTAATGGAACGGGGGTATTACATGCGGCTTTAGAAGCATATATTGGAGGAAAATATTTTCCTGATAGTATGAAAACGGCTGGTAAAGATGGGACGTTTGGTCCAGACAATATACCCTATTCAGCTTCTCACGATTGGGCTGCATGTTTAGACAAAGAGAATTTTAGAAATACTCCTGCTAATTATAGGTTGATGCCAAACGAGGTACGTCTAAATGGTAAATTGCAAAGTATTTCACCATATTTTTATAATAAAACAACGGGAGAAATATTATATAGATTCGGAACTGTAAAATATTAAGTGCAAATTATGAAATATTTATTTTTAATTTTATTTAGTGCTATTGGCATTCAATGTACTGTGAAAAATGAAACAGCCTATTTTGACCATAGATTTGTTGTTATAGACGCAAAAATTTTTAAAATTGAAGAGAAAAGCAATATGATAGTTTATCATTTTAAGAATACTAAATTAGCTGGCATTTTTGCGAGTGAAAAAAAATGTGATCAATCATTAAAATCGTGGAAAAAAATTAAATTAAATAAAAGCTACAAACTCATATTAAGCCCCATGATTATTGCTAATACAAGAGCTTCAGCCTTTGATATAACTATCAATGGAGACTTTATTTGGAGTAGTGATATGAAAGAAAAATATTATGATAATTGTAATAATGTTTGTGGTAATAAAATATATGAAATTAAATAAGAATTATGAATTAATATTAGATGTACCAATAAATGCCAAACCCGATCTCGCGGATTTATAATCCGTGAGCAATAATAAAGAACCCACCGCAATGCGGTGGGTTTTGTGTTTTATAGTAAAGCAAAACTTACTTATAGGCTTTTCTTGCATTAAAATCTCTTATGGTAAGATCGAGAAATCTTATTACCAGAGCTTTGTCTTCTTCGCTCATCTCCTGTATAGCTTCAAATTTTTTCAGAAGTTCCTTATCTTTAATAGCAACTGTTTCATCGTTCAGTAACGCATCACTTGAAACTCCTAAAGCATCGGCAATATTTTTAAGCGTATCGGCAGGCGGAATACTGCTTCCCAGTTCGTAACGGGAAAGGCTTTTGTTATTTACCTGAGACTTTTCTGCAAGCTCCTGATCTCGCGGATTTGTAATCCGTGAGCAATAATAAAAACCCCACAGCAAAATTGCGGTGGGGTTTGTTCTATAATTTAGTTTCGTTCTCTAATAGAAAAACGGAACAACAAATCTTAAAGAATTATTTTCAATAAAAATAGAGAAAGCACAATATTTTATGATTTAAAATTTATACTTTTGAAAATGATAAAGACCATTTAGGGATCACTTCAATGGCAGCGCAGAAGTTCTTGAAGAAAACAACTTCTACCCTTTTGGGATGAAGCATGAAGGATATAACCAGACTGCAGGAAACCCTTCTTACAACTACCAATACAGCGGAAAAGAGCTGCAGAAGGAAACAGGCTGGAGCGATTTTGGAGCAAGAATGTACATGAGCGACATCGCAAGATGGGGCGTTATTGATCCTTTAGCTGAAACAACGACAAGGGTAAATCCGTATAATTATGCACTGAATAATCCTGTGATGTTTATTGATCCGGACGGAAGAAAAGCTTTTGCTCCCGAACCGGTTGAAGATAACGTACCACGAGGAGGACTTGCTGATTTTTATTTAAGGGGAGGAAATGGATCTTATGCATCATATAATGAGTTCTTAGGAAATGGTATGCCTTTCTTTTACAAAGGTTCCGGCTCTGACGGCGGTGGCGGCGGTGAAAACGGAGTAAACGCAGACAATTCAGATGATGTTGTTTCGGCATATTATGAAGCATTATCTTTTCTTGGAGTAAAACAAAATTCTGGAGAATATTTTAAAGATATTGATTTTTCAGGTTATGGAGATACTGATCCTCATGACATCATCATTAGAAATAGAAAAGGACATATTATGTACCGAATTTTATCCAAGACTGTTTACAAAGACGTAAAAATTGATACAGATATAGAAATTGGAAACCCAATGACAGTTAATTTGGAGGATTATGAAAAGATGGGGGCACATGCTGTCGGATTTAGTTTAGATTATAGTGCTACACTGGGAGGGGGACCAAATGGAGGACTTGCATTTGTTTATTTTATGGCTGGAGGTGATGCTGGAAGTGGCTATGTTTATGGATATACTGGAGGAAATACTGGCTTTGAAGCATCTATTGGCGTTAGTAAGTTTTATGCAAAGTTCGTTGACAAAGAATTAAAAGATAACTTTAATGCTGCTGGTTATGCTGGAAAATCTTCAGGTCATGGTTTTGGAGTTGGAGTTTGGGGATATTCAAAATCTTGGGGTAATAGAACAAATGATGGAGAATTATGGCCAGGACAAAAAAGTAAAACAACTTGGGTTACAATATCTAATGGTGCTGCATATGGAGAGATGGGAGGGAAAGTATTTTGGTCAAATTATAAAATATTAAAAAAAGTTTTCTAAAATGAAAAAAAGAGACTTAATATATCTTGTGTTGATATTATTTGCTACAGGATTCATGTTGTTTTTATTCCTTTATTTTCCTAAAAATGAGAATAAATTTATTATTGCAGACATTAAAACTGAAATATATGGTAAAATAAAGAAAAAAGTTGCGGTTAGAAAGGGTCTTTTAACACATGCAAAAATTTCAAGGTATAAAAAATCAGATACTTTAGTTCTGTTAGGAATAGAAAATAATAAGCTTGTAGACATTGGTGATAGTATTCTAAAACATAAAAATTCTCCATTTTTCTATATCTTACAAAAAGGGAAAAATCCTAAAAAATTAAAGTTTGTTTCAATATCTAAAAGTATATTAAATGATAAAAATTTTCCTAAAGAATGGAAAGATAGCTGTAAAACTGTTTGGAAAAGTGTAGTTATTGATGATTAACCCGCTCTCGCGGATTTGTAATCCATGAGCAATAATAAAGAACCCACCGCATTGCGGTGGGTTTTGTGTTTTAAAAATCTTAAAGAAATAAAGTAGACACTAATTTCTATTAGCTGTCTGTTTTATTTTTATGTTAATAAATATCTCTTAAAAAAATCAATATATTTACAGCTATACAGACCATTTGGGGAACATTAGAGTAAGTTACTTTAAAAACACCAATGGCAGCGCAGAAGTTCTTGAAGAAAACAATTTCTATCCTTTTGGGATGAAGCATGAAGGAATATTTATTGGAGGCAGGATTGGATTATACATAGAAATTAATATAGTTAAAATGAAAACAAGAATACTTAGTTTAATACAAGCGATAACAGCTATAATCATTTTTGCTTTTAGAATATTTTATAGCCCATCCAATAAAAATATTTTTGATAATATGAATAATCTTTTTAATTATAAAATGCCGGAAATTAAGTCCGTGATATATTTTTTTCTAATTATGTCTCTTTTTGCAAGTGCATTTTTAATTAAAAAAAATATTACTAATCAGATTATCCTATGTGTTTTGATAATACTTAATTTATTTATTATTTTTTTATCAATCAGAGTATGGTAATAATCCAGAGCTCTTTCCTGAGCAGCCGTCGGAACGGGTTTATTTTCTACAGCCGGTCTTATAGCTGGAGCTATATTTGTGCCTACAATGATTGGAGAGCCAGAATTTAACTGAACAAGGCAGTCAAAATAAAGTATTCCATATGTTAAGATCAGAAGACATTTTTAAATTAATTAAAAAAGAAAGAAATTTCTTAGGAAATATTGATCAATATAAAATTAAAATCAGCAATAGTGATAACTTTGATAGAGATAACTTAATAGGAATATATAAAATTAGACAATATAGCGCTACCAGAAATGGTAATGATAATTTATCACAAGAAATAGGTACTCTAATACTAAATTTAGAAAATTATTCTAATAGTAAACTGAGGTTTGTAAGTGTATTAGGGAAAAAATATTACGGAATTTTTTTTCTGAGTGAAAATTGGAATGAAGTTGTTGGATACTTAGAACGTGAAATTGATGAAAGCGAATTTACAAGTATGAATTCAATTGATTGATTAAAAAGTGCCTGATTTTACAAGAAGCAAAGGAATAGTTTTTAAATACCAGCAAATTCTTTAATATTTTATGGCTTGACAGGAATGCCTGTATTTAATCCTGAGATTCCAAATTATGGACAAATATACCCTGCAATTCCTATAAATGTGGGGACATTTAGGGCATTAATCCAAACTACTGCCCCGGCTTGGCAACCTGTAAAATAAATCATATGAAAGAAAGAGACTTAATTATAAAACAAATTCAGGAAAAATTAGAAATTGAACTAAGACCAGAAAATATTTCCAAGATGACCTTGGATGAATATAGAGATTTTATTATTTCAATATTTGAGTCTATCAATTTATATAAGGATAAATATCTTTTGACATCCTTGGACTTCAGGGAATTTGCAAATGATTTTGTTTACAATTATGAAGATGATGGTTATGAAGATAATTGTAGCGAACGCGTAAGATTTTTTATGGATGAATTAGCGATTATATATACTTATAATCCACCATTTTTTTGGGATTCTAATTTTGAGGATTTCAAATATAAAATGAAAAGACATGTCACGAAAGGTAATGGTTTGTAAAATAGTTAAGGGAATTACATGGAAGAAAGAGATAGTATTATAAGAAAAATATTAGACGAATTATATATTAAATTTGATCCGAAAAATCTATATCAGTTGACTCTGGATGAATATGGTGATTTTTTAATTTCAACATTTGAATATATAAATTTATACAAAGACAAATATCATTTAAGTAAAAAAGATTTTGTAGAATTTAATAAGCTTATTCATCATAAATATAATTATGACGAATATGAAGATAATTGTTGGGAAAGAGTTGCATTTTTTATGGACGAGTTAATATTCTGTTTTTCTACACGTCCTCCATATTTTTTTGATTCTAATTTTGAAGATTTTAAAAATAAAATAAGAAAAGATATGACTAAAGGTAATGGTTTATAAAATGCACCGGATCCCCAGATCTCGCGGATTTGTAATCTGTGAGCAATAATAAAGAATCCACCGCTTTTCGGTGGTTTTTGTGTTTTATAGCGTAGCTGGTTTTTGGCAAAAAAATCTTTAAACTTTTTATGGGTAAGCATTTTTTCCACGAGCTGGAAAATAGTTTGCTTGTCTTCCTCTTCGAGCTGTTGTATTAATCTGATCTGTTCGAGTTCCTTTTTATCTTCCGCTCTCGCGGATTTGTAATCCATGAGCAATAATAAAAGAGACTGTTTCAAAAGACCAGTCTCTTTGTTCTATAATTTAGTTTCGCTCTTTAATAGAAAAATGAAACGATAAATTTTAAAATAGGAAAAACCCGATATTTTATTGATTTAAAATTTATACTTTTGAAATAATAAAGACTATTAATTAATAGTAGTAGTAGTAGTAGTAGTATCTATTACCTTAATATGAAAGAAATAATTGATAAAAATTTACATTTGATTGTAATTTCAGCACTTGTTATTTTAGTTGGCTATTGGTATCTAAGTTCCTTAAATGGTCTTAAGAATATATCAAAAAGGAAAAAATATACCCTAGCAGTAGCCACTAGCGATTGGCATCATAAAAATAATAACGGTATAGGTGTAGATTATGAATATTTTATAGATAGTAGAAAATATTATAATACAATAAATCTAGATTTAAAAAAAGGGCAAAAATATCTTTTAGTTTTTGATTCGCTACATCATGAAAATAATGTTCTTTTAGATATTTATCCAATGGATGATTTTTTATCCCCTCCCACGAATGGATGGAATATAAAAGAGTTACCAATATACGTAGATACTGTCAAGATTAATAATTCAATTTTAGAAACCAACTAAATATTCTAAAAAAAATCTAATCAGGAAGGTGTATGAGGTTTTTCATTTTATTTTACGATAGCAGATCAGGAAATGTAAAAAACTTTGCATACATTTTTTGGTTCCGAAGATGTATTACTCTTTTATAATACAAAAACAACAATCCTGAAAATGGTTGCCAAAGACGGTTAATGAGCAATACCCATAAGATTAAACAGACTTTTCCCATGCGCTTAGTTATAATATTCCGCTTACTGTTTGTTATTATCAGATGAAAAGATCATAAAATGTCCATAAATACGCAATGAAAGCTTTAAATATTGAGCCTTAAATTAATGATCTGTTGCTCTTTCGAGCTTCTTCCTGTAACAAAATAGGAAACAAAAAATCAGCCTGTAAAGACTTCCAAAGCGCAAAAAAGTCTTGGGGATAGTAAATCTTTCCGATGAAAAGATTAATAAGATATACAAAGAACAATGAAACTACTAACAATTATTCTTCTAACATTGTGTTCATTTGCTTTTTCGCAAGAACATGGAGTTGATTCAAAAAATATTATTTATGGTGAAGTATTAGGGAATAGTGATCAGCTATTTAGTGCCAATTATGAACGTAATTATAGTTTGTCAAGAGATAATAGGTTTAGGATAGCGGGAAGAGCTGGAATTGGGTTTGGTTTTGCTGATCAGGCAAAAAATGATATGACCCCAAGATATAGTATACCTGTTCAGGTAATAGTATTATATGGAAATCATAATAATGTGGAATTTATTTTAGGGGTTACGCCTACTTTTGGGAAGAACTTCACAAACACATTAAAAGATCCTGCTGTAACTTATAGAAAGTCTGAAAATATGTACTATGCGGGGGTAGGTTATCGGTTGATTGCTACGGGTGGTTTTGTGGTGAGAGTGAACCCTATGATAGAATTTCCAAGTGTAAATAACAGAAAAGCAGGATTCGTCTTAGGAGTATCTTTAGGATATGCTTTATAAGATGCCGCTCCCTTTCAGGAACAGAAGTTTCAATAAAAAAACATCTGTGAAGGAAAAACTTCATAGAAGGATCTAAGAATGTAAGTTGTTTTCCATAACTTCTTTATTGTAAGAAGAAATCTCACCTTTCCCAATTAAATACCTCGTTGAGATGCAATCAATCCTTTAGTGGAACATCGAGAAGATTGAACCCTTATTCATGATGATAATCCCGTAAGCTAATCATTCAATAATTTGGCAGCCCCCCCTACCCTTTCGGATAAGGATTTCAAACCAATTACCCTACAAAAGCAGGCTTCCTATCCATAAAACTGGGGAAATAATTGAATTTAACTAAGCAGGGTTCTTAACATCTCCACAACCATCATGAAGTCTCAAAAACAGCACAGGACCCATCTGCAAAAAGGTTTAAAATCCTCGTCTTAAATTTCTAAACAATTTACTTAAGGGCACTTTAAACAATTTCTGGGCAAAATATCTTTATAAAACAATCATAATCACTAAATTTGTGAGTCTTAAAAAAATCAAATAATAAATTACAGTATAATGTCAGACAAATCAAAAATCTATTACACCCTTACGGATGAGGCTCCTATGTTGGCTACACACTCGTTTTTACCGATTGTAAAAGCTTTCACAAAATCTGCAAACATTGAGATCGCCGTTCCGGATATTTCTTTGGCTGGAAGAATTTTAGCAAACTTCCCGGAATTTTTGAAAGACGATCAGAAGATCGGCGATGCTTTGGCTGAATTGGGTCAGCTGGCAACTCAACCTGACGCAAATATCATTAAATTACCCAACATCTCCGCTTCTGTGCCACAGCTGGATGAAGCAATTGCTGAACTGCAGTCCAAAGGTTTCGCGGTACCGAATTATCCAGCTGAACCTAAAAATGAAGACGAAAAAGCAATTAAGGCTAAATATGCCAAAGTTTTAGGAAGTGCCGTAAATCCTGTATTAAGAGAAGGAAATTCTGACAGACGTGCTCCAAAAGCCGTTAAAAACTACGCAAAAGCAAACCCTCACAGAATGGGCGACTGGGCTTCTGACAGCAAAACAGATGTTGCCCATATGAACTCAGGTGATTTCTACGGTACTGAGACTTCAGTAACGGTAGAGAATGCTACAAAATATAAAATCATTTTCAAAGGAAATGACGGTTCAGAAACGCAACTGAAAGACTTCGCTAATCTTCAGGCAGGAGAAGTAATTGATTCTTCCGTAATGAATCTGAATGCTTTGAAGACTTTCGTACAGGAAGCGATTGAAGAGGCAAAAAACAGAAACGTTCTTCTTTCTGCGCATCTTAAAGCAACCATGATGAAGATCTCCGATCCTATTATTTTCGGAGCCATCGTAGAAACGTTCTTCAAAGAGGTTTTCACAAAATATGCAGAGACATTTAAATCTTTAGATGTTAATCCAAACAACGGTCTGGCTGATCTTTTCGAAAAAATCAAAGGAAATACTCAGGAAGCAGATATTAAAGCAGATATTGAAGCGGCTTTGGCAAACGGTCCAAGAGTAGCAATGGTAAATTCTGATAAAGGAATCACGAATTTCCACGTTCCTTCAGACATCATCGTTGATGCTTCTATGGCTGCATTGGTAAGAGGAGGCGGAAAAATGTGGAACAAAGACGGAAAAGAAGAAGATACGGTTTGTATCATTCCGGACCGTTCTTACGCAGGTTTCTATCAGTCTGTTATTGATGATATGAAAGCACACGGAAAATTAGATCCTACTACAATGGGTTCTGTTCCGAACGTTGGTTTAATGGCTCAGAAAGCTGAAGAATACGGATCTCATGATAAGACATTCCAGGCTTCTGCAGAAGGAACTATCGAAGTTCAGGACGAAAACGGAAACGTACTTCTTTCTCAGAAAGTTGAAAAGGGAGATATTTTCAGAATGTGCCAGACGAAAGACGCTCCGATTCAGGACTGGGTAAAATTAGCTGTCAACAGATCCAGATTATCTGATACTCCGGCTATCTTCTGGTTAGACAAAGGAAGAGCACACGACAGAGAAATCATCAAAAAAGTTGAAAAATACTTAGCAGATCACGACACTACCGGTCTTGACATTAAGATTCTTGATGTAAAAGATGCCATGACGGAAACGCTTAAGAGAGCAAGAGAAGGGAAAGATACCATTTCTGTATCCGGAAATGTATTAAGAGACTACTTAACCGATCTTTTCCCGATTCTTGAACTTGGAACTTCTGCTAAAATGCTTTCTATTGTTCCGTTAATGAACGGCGGAGGATTGTTCGAAACCGGAGCAGGAGGTTCTGCACCAAAACACGTTGAACAGTTCATCGAAGAAGGCTATTTAAGATGGGATTCTTTAGGGGAATTCCTTGCTTTACAGGCATCTTTAGAGCATTTGGCACAAACTCAGGGGAATACAAAATCTCAGGTTTTAGCAGATGCACTGGATGAGGCTAATGCTAAATTCTTAGCTACCGATAAATCGCCTGCAAGAAAAGTGGGACAAATCGACAACAGAGGTTCTCACTTTTATCTGGCAATGTACTGGGCTGAAGCTTTGGCAAACCAGACTGCTGATGCAGAATTAGCGGCACAATTCGCTCCGATTGCAGAGGCAATGAAGGAAAACGAAGAAGTGATTAACGCAGAATTAATTGGTGCACAGGGAAAACCTCAGAACATTGACGGTTACTATAAAACAGATACGTACAAAACGTACGCTGCCATGAGACCGAGTACGGTTTTAAATGAAATCATCGACGGAATTTAATTTCGTTTTTATTAAAATATCCTTTAGCCATAACCGATTGTACTTCGGTTGTGGCTATTTTTTGTAAGTCTGTAAATCAGCTTGGCTTACTTAATCGAACGCTTTTCGTCGAATCCGCCTATGCTTTTCCTGCAGCGGATTTCAAAACTATTGTCTTTGGGCTAACAAGAATATATGTGAATTGCTTTGACTCAGCCCTAGCTTAATCAAATGCTTTTCGTCGAATCCGCCTACGCTTTTCCTGCAGCGGATTTCAAAAATTATTATCTTTGGGACAGCAAAGGTTTAATGTGAATTGCTTTGACTCAGCCATAGCTTAATCAAATGCTTTTCGTCGAATCCGCCCGCGCTCTTCCTGCAGCAGATTAAAAAATTATTATATATGGGCAGCAATAGTTGAATGTGAATTGCTTTGACTCAGCCCTAGCTTAATCAAATGCTTTTCGTCGAATCCGCCTACGCTTTTCCTGCAGCGGATTTCAAAAATTATTATCTTTGGGACAGCAAAAGTTGAATGTGAATTGCTTTGACTCAGCCCTAGCTTAATCAAACGCTTTTCGTCGAATCCGCCTACGCTTTTCCTGCAGTGGATTTCAAAAATTATTATCTTCGCGATGAAGGACAACGTCAACCCATGTGAAGCGCATCATTACTTTGTTGTGAATTGCTTTCAAAAATTATTATCTTCGTGATGAAGGACAACCCATGAATTATCATATTATACTCCGAATCAGTTGTGAATTGCTTTCAAAAATTATTATCTTCGTGATGAAGGACAACTTAAAAATAAAATAAAAAATGGCTTGGGCTGTTGTGAATTGCTTTCAAAAATTATTATCTTCGTGATGAAGGACAACACAAAGAGATAATTAAGATGATAACAGAAAGTTGTGAATTGCTTTCAAAAATTATTATCTTCGTGATGAAGGACAACCCTTTCCTCAGCCTTTGCGCATCCATTCATGTTGTGAATTGCTTTCAAAAATTATTATCTTCGTGATGAAGGACAACATCGTAGGTCTGGGGAATGTTACCAATTACGTTGTGAATTGCTTTCAAAAATTATTATCTTCGTGATGAAGGACAACGTCCATGCGCAATCCTTGCCATCTAATTGCGTTGTGAATTGCTTTCAAAAATTATTATCTTCGTGATGAAGGACAACTTTATAGTTTTATTTGAACATGAAAATCATGTTGTGAATTGCTTTCAAAAATTATTATCTTCGTGATGAAGGACAACAATAAACCAATGAATAAAGACGAATTAATAGTTGTGAATTGCTTTCAAAAATTATTATCTTCGTGATGAAGGACAACACAGAAACAGATAAATACGGCAACTACGGAGTTGTGAATTGCTTTCAAAAATTATTATCTTCGTGATGAAGGACAACGAAATTAAAGTTATTGTGATTGATGCGATTGTTGTGAATTGCTTTCAAAAATTATTATCTTCGTGATGAAGGACAACTCCAATAGATGATTAATTTCTGATTTGTTGTTGTGAATTGCTTTCAAAAATTATTATCTTCGTGATGAAGGACAACAATTTGTGGCAATTAAAAATCATCTTTATGGTTGTGAATTGCTTTCAAAAATTATTATCTTCGTGATGAAGGACAACAATTGTTATAAATCTGCTTCATTATCTCAAGTTGTGAATTGCTTTCAAAAATTATTATCTTCGTGATGAAGGACAACGAGCTTTTCTAAGTAATGCTGTAAGCTAATGTTGTGAATTGCTTTCAAAAATTATTATCTTCGTGATGAAGGACAACGCACATATGATTTAATTTTCAATCTTTTACGTTGTGAATTGCTTTCAAAAATTATTATCTTCGTGATGAAGGACAACTTTGCGAATCTAAGTCTCTTATAATATCTTGTTGTGAATTGCTTTCAAAAATTATTATCTTCGTGATGAAGGACAACAAACAAACTTTTAAATTAAGAATTATGCCAGTTGTGAATTGCTTTCAAAAATTATTATCTTCGTGATGAAGGACAACTTACACGGAAACGGGAGACGAATTTAGAGAGTTGTGAATTGCTTTCAAAAATTATTATCTTCGTGATGAAGGACAACGGTACTTTTGTAGGCATGGCGCGGATGAAGTTGTGAATTGCTTTCAAAAATTATTATCTTCGTGATGAAGGACAACATAATATCAAGCGAATAAGATGAATTTTACGTTGTGAATTGCTTTCAAAAATTATTATCTTCGTGATGAAGGACAACCGCTTTTGGAATGACTTTAAGTGAAACCTCGTTGTGAATTGCTTTCAAAAATTATTATCTTCGTGATGAAGGACAACATTATGATCTAAGCTAATCATGGATAGAAAGTTGTGAATTGCTTTCAAAAATTATTATCTTCGTGATGAAGGACAACATGCACGCTGTAATTTTCGTTAACGATTCGGTTGTGAATTGCTTTCAAAAATTATTATCTTCGTGATGAAGGACAACAAAGAAAAGCTTTATAAACTCCATTGTTATGTTGTGAATTGCTTTCAAAAATTATTATCTTCGTGATGAAGGACAACAATTAAATCTAACTTTTCTTTATACTTCATGTTGTGAATTGCTTTCAAAAATTATTATCTTCGTGATGAAGGACAACTCTACCTGATTTTTACTCCCGGTGATTGTTGTTGTGAATTGCTTTCAAAAATTATTATCTTCGTGATGAAGGACAACGCAATGCTCCTATCGCTGCGCTTATGGTTCGTTGTGAATTGCTTTCAAAAATTATTATCTTCGTGATGAAGGACAACTATATCTAATTCTCAAAATACTGTAGAGTAGTTGTGAATTGCTTTCAAAAATTATTATCTTCGTGATGAAGGACAACAAAACTACGAAAGTCTTATACCACCACGAGGTTGTGAATTGCTTTCAAAAATTATTATCTTCGTGATGAAGGACAACTAGGTTAGGTTAAGGAAATACGGGATCTTGGTTGTGAATTGCTTTCAAAAATTATTATCTTCGTGATGAAGGACAACTTTACCTTTTTTCATTTTTATTTGATTTTAGTTGTGAATTGCTTTCAAAAATTATTATCTTCGTGATGAAGGACAACCACGGAGGGCGATCTTTATGAGTTGGCAGCGTTGTGAATTGCTTTCAAAAATTATTATCTTCGTGATGAAGGACAACTTTGTGAAAATTTATTTGTCGCTCCTACTTGTTGTGAATTGCTTTCAAAAATTATTATCTTCGTGATGAAGGACAACTCCCGCGTTATTCGGG
Source organism: Chryseobacterium sp. ZHDP1 (assembly GCF_018603435.1). Lineage (GTDB taxonomy): Bacteria > Bacteroidota > Bacteroidia > Flavobacteriales > Weeksellaceae > Chryseobacterium > Chryseobacterium indicum. The sequence continues at coordinate 1,017,069 of NZ_CP075682.1, forward strand.
TGAATATTGTCTCCGTTGTGAATTGCTTTCAAAAATTATTATCTTCGTGATGAAGGACAACTTGTTATTCGGTTGGAATAGCTGGACCTTTGTTGTGAATTGCTTTCAAAAATTATTATCTTCGTGATGAAGGACAACAGAGGTCGAAGATCCTTATTTATTCTCAATGTTGTGAATTGCTTTCAAAAATTATTATCTTCGTGATGAAGGACAACGGTAGAATACTTTTTTGATCCAAATTGCATGTTGTGAATTGCTTTCAAAAATTATTATCTTCGTGATGAAGGACAACATGCCTACTCTATTCGACTTTATTGACGCAGTTGTGAATTGCTTTCAAAAATTATTATCTTCGTGATGAAGGACAACACTGGATAAAAACCCAAATCAAACGACAACGTTGTGAATTGCTTTCAAAAATTATTATCTTCGTGATGAAGGACAACCAATTTTTCTAAGTAGTGTTGTAGACTTATGTTGTGAATTGCTTTCAAAAATTATTATCTTCGTGATGAAGGACAACGGGGTATCAACCACACCTTCTTGTATTCCAGTTGTGAATTGCTTTCAAAAATTATTATCTTCGTGATGAAGGACAACGATATAATTGCATTATTTATCAGTTCGTTAGTTGTGAATTGCTTTCAAAAATTATTATCTTCGTGATGAAGGACAACAGCGCTTCGAATTGGCAAACCGAATACTATGTTGTGAATTGCTTTCAAAAATTATTATCTTCGTGATGAAGGACAACAGAACAGAGAAGGCTTATTTTATCTGATAAGTTGTGAATTGCTTTCAAAAATTATTATCTTCGTGATGAAGGACAACTACCTACGAAAATAAACAATGGTCCGAATCGTTGTGAATTGCTTTCAAAAATTATTATCTTCGTGATGAAGGACAACAAAATTAAATCAAAATAGTATTTATTTATCGTTGTGAATTGCTTTCAAAAATTATTATCTTCGTGATGAAGGACAACATCTTATGGATCCGACAAATTAAATAATCCGTTGTGAATTGCTTTCAAAAATTATTATCTTCGTGATGAAGGACAACGTCATTTCAGACAGCTATGGCAAAAACGCAGTTGTGAATTGCTTTCAAAAATTATTATCTTCGTGATGAAGGACAACAAATTTACCCAGAGCAGGTCCATTCAGAAGGTTGTGAATTGCTTTCAAAAATTATTATCTTCGTGATGAAGGACAACGCTTATGGTAAGATCATTAACAAGATTGCTGTTGTGAATTGCTTTCAAAAATTATTATCTTCGTGATGAAGGACAACTATCCAGATTTGATGAAGCCGATAGACTACGTTGTGAATTGCTTTCAAAAATTATTATCTTCGTGATGAAGGACAACCAGTTTGAGGTACTTGTAAAAGCCTTGAAAGTTGTGAATTGCTTTCAAAAATTATTATCTTCGTGATGAAGGACAACTACAGAAATGCGAAATTAGCTACAGTGATTGTTGTGAATTGCTTTCAAAAATTATTATCTTCGTGATGAAGGACAACGCTTGTTACGCCGTTACCGAAATAAAAGTGGTTGTGAATTGCTTTCAAAAATTATTATCTTCGTGATGAAGGACAACATTGTTGTTTCATTTTACGTAGTTTTCTAAGTTGTGAATTGCTTTCAAAAATTATTATCTTCGTGATGAAGGACAACACCCCTCTTATTCATTTTACCAGCGCTAATGTTGTGAATTGCTTTCAAAAATTATTATCTTCGTGATGAAGGACAACGTTCTGACATTTGCGTCCATGAATTCAGGAGTTGTGAATTGCTTTCAAAAATTATTATCTTCGTGATGAAGGACAACATCAATTACTTCACCTCCTTTGAACTGCCGGTTGTGAATTGCTTTCAAAAATTATTATCTTCGTGATGAAGGACAACTTGTTGGAGCTTTTCTAGATAATGCTGCAAGTTGTGAATTGCTTTCAAAAATTATTATCTTCGTGATGAAGGACAACGAAGAGGACCAATTCAAACTACCGGCAGAAGTTGTGAATTGCTTTCAAAAATTATTATCTTCGTGATGAAGGACAACCCTACCGTTCTTGTACTTTTCAGTTGGATGGTTGTGAATTGCTTTCAAAAATTATTATCTTCGTGATGAAGGACAACACCATTCCAAAGGCACCTATAAGGAATATAGTTGTGAATTGCTTTCAAAAATTATTATCTTCGTGATGAAGGACAACTTTATAATTATCGTGATATCGCACTCTGGTGTTGTGAATTGCTTTCAAAAATTATTATCTTCGTGATGAAGGACAACGCGACCGTTTTTGTACTTTTCACTTGCGTGGTTGTGAATTGCTTTCAAAAATTATTATCTTCGTGATGAAGGACAACAGGAACTTTAGTTGGCATAGCACGGATGAAGTTGTGAATTGCTTTCAAAAATTATTATCTTCGTGATGAAGGACAACACTCACGCTAATTTCATTTTTCGAATTTCCGTTGTGAATTGCTTTCAAAAATTATTATCTTCGTGATGAAGGACAACCTCAAAAAATAATCCATTGGTTTTCAATGGATTATTTTATATTTTAAAAATAACAAAATCTCTAAAAGTTAATTATAATCTATCTCTAATTATCTTTTTTGATTTTCTATTTGGGAATTGCTTTGACTCAGCCAAATCGAATCCAACGCTTTTCGTCGAATCCGCCTACGCTTATCCGGCTGCGGATTTCAAAATTATTATCTTCGTGATGAAGGACAACCTCAAAAAATAATCCATTGGTTTTCAATGGATTATTTTGTATTTTAAAAATAACAAAATCTCTAAAAGGTAATTATAATCTATCTCTAATTATCTTTTTTGATTTTCTATTTGAGAATTGCTTTGACTCAGCCAAATCGAATCCAACACTTTTCGTCGAATCCGCCTACGCTTATCCAGCTGCGGATTTCAAAATTATTATCTTCGCGATGAAGGGCAAGCTCAAAAAATAATCTACTGGTTTTCAGTAGATTATTTTTATTTTCAGGATTTAAAATTCAGAACAATTCGAGTTGTTGGAAGGTCGGTGGCGGTTCTTCTTTATTTCTGGCAAAAAAAATTTCGATGTCTCCAAACTGTTTATCGGTAATGCACATAATGGCTACTTTTCCGGCTTTAGGAAGCATAAATTTCACTCTTTTGATGTGTACTTCTGCATTTTCGCGGCTCGGACAGTGTCGTACATACATCGAAAACTGAAATAAGGTAAACCCGTCATCAATCAAAGCTTTCCGAAAACGGTTCGCATCTTTCATATTCGCTTTCGTTTCGGTCGGGAGGTCATATAATACTAAAACCCACATAATTCGGTATGCATTAAACCTTTCGGCGTTCATTTTTGGTGACTATTGTTTGTTTATCGTAACGTTTGCAGCCCGACCTGAGTGGAGCTCTTTTTGCAGATTTTTGTCCTTCGGCTCCGCTCAGGATAAACTACGGGCGGATAAAGCTGCCATAAAAAAATTACATCAATTCCGGATAAGAAATCAGCCGCTTTTCTCCTGTGTAGCATTTGTAAAGCGATGATGTGGTCATTTTTACAGCAACCAGCAACGGTCTTGTTTTGTCATCAATACGCACATCTTTGGTCGCAATCTGGAGAATATGCGCTTTAAATTCTTTCGTCAGTTCTTCGGTATCCGGATGAATTTTCAGCCATTGCATCACGAGTAAATCAACAAACGGACGATAAGGTTCCATTAAATCATCGGCAAGACAATACGGATTGTATTTATTTTTATGAAAAATGCCGAGAACAGGCAACAGTCCGGTTTCTACAATGGCTCTTGCCACAATGCTTCTAAGCACGGCATATCCAAAATTAAAAAACTGATTGGGTGAATCTCCAAAACGCTGTCTCAAAAAGTCCAGACTGATGAGGTATTTCCAGTAATGCTGCGCCGCAATCCCTTCCATATTCGTTATATCGCCGGATTTTACGTTTCTCTGATATTCAATCATCGGTTCGTAGTAATTCCCCAGTTTCATCAGTACATTTTTCTGGTTTTCGATCTTACATTCTACTGTCTGTTTCCAAAGCTGTTTTTTCAGCGGTTCACTGGCTTCCAACTGATCTTTTACGCGATCGGAATGCTCGGTATGCCCATACAGCGGAAGCATTATTCCGTGCGGTAAATGATGGGCATCACAACTCACTACCACGACACTATTTCCCATCATTTTCTGAATCAGATGGTGTGAAATGGTAATCTGATAATGATCCAGCATCAATAACCCCAAATCTTCCACAGGAACACTCCCCTTCTCCGTTTTGGTTTCCGGGCAAAGGATTTTCAATTGCTCGTCTTTGAGCTTAAGATAGGCGGGATTGCCGATGTAGATGGAGCGGGTGATCATACTATAAATGTTTTAATATTCTCCTATTTGAACTATCTTACCTAAATGATTAAGCCTTACTTTTACAATAGATCTCAAATTATTAGAGCTTTGAATTACTTTATATGACGTACCTCTTAACACAGAATTTACATCTACACTTGTTTCTAAATGATGTCTAAACCAAAATCCAGAAAGCAATGATCCGAACTTCTGCACTCTAAAAAGATTTTTAGAAATCAAACTCAGATTTTTATCATCAAATAAATCAACTTCTTTCGGATCAAAATCGTCTGATGGAAATAAAAACATTTCATTCTGTTTCATTGTAAATAAGAATTTCCAACCTAACTCAGAATTATATTCTTTGTCAATAATTGGTAAATTCTGATTTACTCTTTCTACAGCTTCATAAAAACTCACAACTTTCTCCTGTAGATTTCCATTTTCATCTTCATAAATTGCAACGTGATGATTATTTCCTGTACTGACGAAATCAACGGCTATCTTTTGACCATTTTCGTCTAAAATTTCTTTTCCTAAATGATCTTTTTTATAATGTAAAGCTTCGGCATTATTAATTCCTGTAATAGTAACGGTCTTTATTGAAATTCCTTTTGATTTGTTAATCCAGATCGGATTCTTTTCCAAATCTGAAAAGGCTTCTTTAGAGTTTCCGTTAAATTCTTTTAATCTTTCAGTTAGAATATCGCGAACTCCTTTATCAATAACTTTTTCAATATTTTTAAAATCTTTAAAATTATCCGGATTAACAACTTTTCTGATGGTATAACCTGTTTCATACCAAGCTAAAGTTACGGTTTCAGGTAATTGCTCCGTTTTTTCAGCATTAAGAAATATTGGATTTTTAGAAATAATATTTTTCCCAGTGAATGCTTTTTTAGAATCTCCGCCAAACTCCTGTAATCTTTTTAGCAGAGCATTTTTGTATTTTTCATTTTGAACTTTCTGAATAGTTTCGAGATCAAATTTTCCAGATATTTTTTCTTCTTTTGTTTTAAGAAATTTCGAACTTCCGTAAATTGTTTCTTTATGAAGCTGTCCTCTCGGGGTTAGTTCTGTTTTTGCAATTATACTTCCCTTTTTCTTAATTTTATTAATATTTTTGGTAACTACTTTATTTTTAGCTTTATGAGAAATCAAAACTTCTTCCAATTGTTTTTTCGCTTCACTACGGAAATTTTTAATCGGTAATTTGAATCTTCTTTCTTTTGATCCGTTTTTCTTTTCTACAATTTCTGTAATGCTATTTTCAATATTTGTAATTATTTTATGTTCTTTATGAGCTTCATTTTTTCTTGCATTCAAATAATTCAGATATTGGATGTGACTGTGGGTGGTAAAAGCAACCGTTAAAGCATCCATTGCGTGATGGCGATGGTCATTTCTCTTCGTCCAATCAATGATTCTTTCTTTTTCCTCTCCTTTGGAATTTGCAATTAATTCCGTTAAACCTAATTTTCTGTACTTTTCGATATTAAGTTCTTTCATTGTGTTGACAAGATTCCAGTCTTCCCGAAGTTTATCGGTAATTCTTCCCGAAGTGGAAACCACAGAATTAGTAATTCCGAAAAGAATTTCTTTTGCTTTTTTAGCGATATATTGTGTATTTCTTAAATCTCTTTCAATGAATCCCTCTCCTATTTCAGAACCTTTTTTTTGTAGCTTTTCATATTTCGCTTTGGTTATAATACTTTTATCATAAAGATCTTTTATGACATTAAGAAATTTCTCTAATTTTTCCTTTCCTTCATTCTCAAGATAGTCGAAAGCCGTAAAATTTCCTTTTTTAAGATTAGCACTTCTCGGAACTAAAACTTTATTGGAAAAACTGTCATCAAAAAATCGAGATTGAGGAATGATGTGGTCAATATCGTATTTATCTGTAAATAAATTTTCTCTTTCAATTTTTACATCTGTATACAGATCTTTAAAGCCGTTATTTGCCAGTTCCAAGTATAATTTATAGCGAATAATATCATTTCTTGAAGGACTTTTTATGCCAAATTCTCTTTGCAAAACTTCTGCATATTTCTGATGCTGTATAGTCGCTTTGTTAATTTCAGAAGTCATTGTAGCTCGTTCTTCCGCATTAAGTTTGAGTTCGCGTGCTAGTTCAATTCTTACTTCATCTGGTTTTCCGTATTCTTTGATTATTTCATTGACCAGATTGATCATTTGATTCAAAATCTTTTCAACGACTGGATTTCGTAAAGAATTTTTAGGAAGAATATCTAATTGTTCTTTCAAAATCCGGTTCTCCAATTGCTCTTTGGTCAAAGAATTTTTAGAATGATTGTAACCTGCATAATTACATGCTACGCTGTATTTATGTTCTTTAATGTAAGGATAAATCTTTCGCATTGCCTTAGAGCTCAAACTTCCATAATCCTGAGAAAAACTAATTTCAGCTAATATTTTGGAATGTTCTTTTTTGAAACCAAATTTCCTCTCCAATAATTCATACAATTTTTCGTTTCCGGAAGGAGAATCATCGCCTTCATAGGAATATAATAAATGCCATAGCTGATAAGAAGCCTGTTTTTCAAAATTACTTCCTTCCAACTCCGGATTAGAATCCAGAATAGATGTATCAATTCCTAATTCTGAAAGCTTTTCTCTGACAAATAATTTTATGACTTCTGCCGAAGCATTTATTTTAGAAACTTTAATTTCGTCATCAATGGTTAATTTAAATTCTTTTGGAAATTCTATCCCTTCACTCGCAATAATCTTTAAAAAAGCAGTATATAAATTTTCATTAGTATAATTTCCTTCAATATCTTTGAAATTAGTTTTCCATTCTTTTCCTGAATATCCAACAAGATCTAAAACATCTTTTGCAGAAAGCTTTCCTTTGATATTCACCTCATCAAAAATAGATTGCTTGAAATCTAAATCTACTGGGAATATTTCCTTTGTATCTAAATTTTGAAATTGTAAATTATTCAGAACCTGCCAGATTTTAAATTCCTGAAACAAAGGAGATGATTTTGGAGCAACTTTTAGCCCAACGGTTTTCTTTTTTGTTTTTCCATTTTCTGTAATTTCAATTTCCCTGTTTTCAAACTCACAGATACTGATTAATCCTTTCTGTGATTTGAGTTTCCTTTGATAGAAAATGATAATATCCCGAATTTCTTCCTTTAATTCTTTCGTTAATTCTTTATAATGTTTTGATTGAGTTTCCCATATCTTCTCAAATTCATTTAAGTAATCCTGTCTGTAGAAAACCTGATTTTTAAGCTTTGTATGAGGGTTTTCTTTCAACTGCTGAAATAAATACTCTCCAACTGTTTGATTATGAAAATAAAGCTCTTTACTTCGATCACTAATCGCACCTAAATAACCGCTAGAATTATTCAGATTGCTGTTAATTTCCTGAAATACAACAGCCAGACTTTCAAAATCCAATTGCTTTTTTACCGCTTCGCTTCTCCAAAAGTATTTTTCAACTTTCTTCTCCTGCATTGTTCCAGTTTGCTTGATTCCAACGAGAGAAAATGGCTCTTTCAGAATTGCCCAAGTTGCATTTTTATTTTTGCCTTGTAATTCTTTATAAAGGTCATCGGTTAAAATTTCTGAATAATATTGTTTCTGAAAATCCCATACTTTATCAAATTCAGCCTGTAAATCTGAACGGTAAAAATCTGGCAACTGTTTTTTCCCCTGCTGTAAAAGTTGATATGAATATTCTCCAGGTGTTAAATTTTCTTCATACAATTTTTTGGCAACAGCCATTCCGTCTACAATCTGTCCTTCATCTTCATTTTTAGCTTTGCGGCTGCTTTTATACCCTCTTTTTTTATTGATAAGAAGCAAAACTCTGGCAAATTCTGAAAGTTCTATTTTTTCTTTTGCTGCTTTCGCTCTTAATTCATGAGTTTGGAATGTTGAATTTTCACCAACTTCGGCAAGTAAGTCAGATTCTTTAAGAATATTATTTTTCTTTAAAACATCAATAAGATTGGCTCTTCTTAACTTAAATCTCTGAAGATTCCTTCTTGCACTTCTGGCTAAAGTTCTTCCCGCATTAGTTGTAATTGGTTTTCCTTTTTCAAAATTTAATTGTTCATCAACAGTTAATGGATTTACACGAACCCCTAATTTGATGATTTTATTGTTTTCTAAATTTTCAGAATCCTCCTGAACGTAAGCCCAGCCAATTGATGAAACTCCTAAGTCCAGTCCGAGTATATTTTTAATCATAAGTATCAGTTTTTTGAAGTAAATAAAAATAGTAAGAAAAAAAATATTAAAAATGAGGTTTTCCGTAAACCATTCAAAGAAATTTTCTTTTATATTTGTACCAATAATTTTGAAAGCAATTCACAATAAGGATTATTCCGTTGTGAAAACATTTAAGGCGGGGTAACTCGCCTTCTTTATTTTATAACAAATCGTACAATTTTAGTATATTTGCAAAACAATTAGGCAGCTAAAAAAACTGCCCAATTGAAATGTTTTTATTTACGCTTTTTGCAATAAAAACAGAAAGGCTTAGATAGATGAACTATCTTTTTGCTTCGCCAATGTCTAAATGAACGAAAGCAAATAAGGTTTTTTAATTCCATTTCAATAAATTAAAAAATTAAACATTTAATTCTAAGTTACAATCCTTTGATGCGCCAACATCGAGGGATTTTTCGTTTTATCCATCTCCAAATTATGGAGGTTATCATTCTTAATAATTTAAAAGCAAGTCACAACCGATTCAATCAGCCTAATGAAGTAAGTTATTGAATCATTGGAATTACAAATATATAAAAAAATTAAATACATACAACATAAGGCTATTGAATCGGAAATTATAAAAAAGCAACAGTTATAAAATAAACTATATTATAAAAAAAGCCGCCTCAAAAAAGGCAGCTTTACAAGTCTGAAATATCTAACAATATTATTTTTTAGCTTTTACATCTACAGCGATTTCGATGTCTTTGCTGATCATCCATTCTGCAGGATCCGCTTCAGAAGTTCCGAATTTAATTCCCCAGTCTGCTCTGTTCACCGTGAATTTAGCCTGGATTGCCGCTGAGTTTTCCGTTACATCCACTTTTGCAGGGAATGTTACATTCATTGTTTTTCCGGATAAAGTAAGGTTTCCGCTTACCGTTTTGTTAGCTCCTGCTACCCCATCTTTTGGAGCTTCCTTAAGATCTGCTACGCTTGTAATTTTGAAATCAGCCGTCGGATTTTTTGCCGTGTCGAAGAAATCAGGGTTTTTAAGGTGCGCTTCAAGATCTGCCGGTTTTTTATCTTTTTCCGTTACAGAAGCCGGATCTACTTTAATAGAGTTCATGTCGATCACAAAGTTTCCTGCCGTTACACCGCCGTTTTCAATGCTCAGATCTCCCGATTTTACCATTAAAGTTCCCCAACGCGGAGCCATTCCCCCTTTGTGGAATGCTTTCCAGTTTACCACAGAACCTACTGTATCTACAGGCAAAACTTCCCCTTTGCTTTCTGCTACTTTCTGCTCGGTAGAAGTTGCTGCATTTTCAGCCGATTTTTCTTTGTTACAAGACGCTGCAAGCAATCCTACTGCAACCAATGCAATAACACTTAGTTTTTTCATATTATTTAAATTGTTTAAAGTTGATTCGTAATCTCTAAATTCCGGAGCCAAAAATAGAAAACATCCCACACTTTTATCTTATCATACATCAAGAAATAAGATTTCAGGGTTTCCGTTAATGCCTTTCCGCTAAAATAAGAATTATTAAATAGACATGGTACATTTAAAAATCTTTGTATCAGGTTTGTTTAAACCAATTATAAATTTAACCGCAAAAAAGCAAAACACTTTATCGGATCTATGTAAAGTATTTCAAAAGTTTGCAAAGAGAAAAATATTTGATTTTTTTAACTTACGTGCCCTTTTTTCATTTAGGTATTAAACTTAAACAACTAAAGTGTTTAAAAGCGTATTAAATTTATAATTTATTTTTACCTTTAATAAGTTAAGCCTCTTTGTTAAATTTAAATAAGACAATAAAGCTTTTTAGAAATTAAAGTTTTTTAAAAACTCTATAGAGTTTTATCTGTGTAGACCCCATATTCGCAAGGCGTTCTGCGTTCCGTAGGAACGCTATCTTTAGAAAATTTATCGTATTTAAGATATCAATACTATGGATGGATTGACGGATTTATTCTTATTTCTACACAGATTCTGCTCCTAAAGGAGCAAACTCTTTTACTTTAAACAACTTCATAATGTAGTTAAATTTAAAATGTGTTTACAAAAGACATTTTGATTATTTTAGCCCTTTAAATTTTAAAATGAACACAACACAATACATACGGCAATCCCTCAATATATCCGGAAAAAACATCAATTCCACTTTAGAACTATTGGCGGAAGACTGCACCATCCCTTTCATTTCCCGCTACCGAAAGGATAAAACCGGAAACCTTGACGAAACACAGATTGAACAGATTTCAAAACTCAGTAAACAGTTTGAAGAAATTGTAAAAAGAAAAGAATCCATCTTAAAATCGATTGAAGAACAAAACGCTTTAACGCCGGAACTGAAACAGAGAATTGAAGAAAGTTTTGATATTCAGGAAATTGAAGATCTTTATTTACCTTTCAAAAAAAGAAAGAAAACCAAAGCCGATGCAGCGAAAGAAAAAGGGCTGGAACCTTTAGCGAAAATGATTATGAGCCAGAAAGTTCAGGATCTGCAGTTTTTGGCTTCAAAATATCTGAACGATCAGGTTGCCTCCGAAGAGGAAGCTTTGCATGGCGCAAGAGACATCATGGCAGAATGGATCAACGAAAATATGTATGTGAGAAAAAATCTACGCCTATTATTTCAGCGAAAAGCGGTGGTTACTTCAAAAGTGGTGAAAGCCAAAAAAGATGAAGAAGACGCACAGAAATTCTCTCAGTATTTCGAATGGGAAGAAAACCTGAACAGAACCCCTTCTCACCGCCTTTTAGCCATGTTAAGAGCCGAATCCGAAGGTTTTGTGAAAACCAATGTCGGAATCGATAAAGAGGAAGCCATTGAATTTATTGAAAATGCCATCATCAAATCCAACAATGAAACATCGGAACAGATTTCACTGGCGATCAAAGACAGCTACAAAAGATTACTGGAACCCGCAATCTCCAACGAAACCTTACAGGAAGCCAAAGAAAAAGCTGATAAAAAAGCCATTGAGATTTTCTCTGAAAACCTTACACAGCTTCTTCTTGCGCCGCCTTTGGGAGAAAAAAGGATTCTGGCGATCGATCCGGGTTACAGAAGCGGCTGTAAAGTAGTCTGTTTAGACGAAAAAGGCGATCTGCTCCACAACGAGACCATTTATCCGCACGCTCCGCAAAACGAAAGCGGAATGGCAATGAAAAAAATCCGTTCTATGGTAAATGCCTATAACATTGAAGCCATTTCCATCGGAAACGGAACCGCAAGCCGCGAAACCGAGTTTTTCATCAAGAAAATTGCATTCGACAAACCTTTACAGGTTTTCGTTGTTTCGGAAGCCGGAGCTTCGGTGTATTCTGCAAGTAAAATTGCGCGTGAAGAATTTCCAAGCTATGACGTGACGGTTCGCGGATCGGTTTCTATCGGAAGAAGACTGGCGGATCCGTTGGCAGAACTGGTAAAAATCGATCCGAAATCCATCGGAGTCGGACAATATCAGCATGATGTGGATCAGACTCAGTTAAAAAACGAACTCGATTCTACAGTGATGAAATGTGTAAATTCTGTAGGAATCAATCTGAATACAGCAAGTAAATCTTTATTAAGCTATGTGTCGGGAATCGGCGAGAAAATGGCAGAAAACATTGTGAACTACCGTACTGAAAACGGAGCTTTTGAGGACAGAAAGCAGCTTAAAAAAGTTCCGAGGCTGGGAGAAAAAGCTTTTCAGCAGGCAGCCGCATTTGTAAGAATCCATAATGCCAAAAATCCGCTGGATAATTCTGCCGTACATCCCGAAGCTTACGGAATTGTTGAAAAAATGGCAAAAGATTTAGGCATAAAAACCAATGAACTGATTGCCAATAAAGAAAAAATTGCACTGATAAAACCCGAAAACTACATCACCGGAGACATCGGAATTTTAGGAATCAAAGACATTTTAAAAGAGCTTGAAAAACCGGGACTGGACCCAAGAAAAGCGGCTAAAGTTTTTGAATTTGATCCGAATGTAAAAAGCATCAAAGATTTAAAAACAGGAATGATTCTGCCCGGAATCGTCAATAATATCACGGCTTTTGGCTGTTTTGTAGATCTGGGAATCAAGGAAAGCGGATTGGTTCATATTTCCCAGTTAAAAGACGGCTTTGTTTCCGATGTGAACGAAGTGGTAAAACTGCATCAGCACGTTCAGGTAAGAGTAACGGAGATTGATGAGGCGAGAAAAAGAATTCAGCTGAGTATGGTTTTGTAAATGTTTTTATCGGAAATTAAAGAAAGCCATTCCCATACATCCTAAAAATCGAAAGATAAAAAGTAATGACAGACTCTAAGCAAAATAATTTAAAACGAAGCAAAGAAATTACTGCCGAATATTTCGCTTTTCTGGACCAGCATATCGAAGAGGTGATAAGCGGAAATATCAGCGATTTCCTGAAACTCAACCAAATTGCCAAAATACTGCATGTTTCTCACTCGCATCTTTCTGACACTCTGCAACGGGAAACCGGACATCATCCCTGTTATTTTTACGATCTTAAAATTGCAGATAAAGCCAAATTTCTTTTGACAGATACCGAGTTATCGATTGCTGAAATTGCAAAGAAACTAACCTACGATCCATCGAACTTCGGTAAGTTCTTTAAAAAATGGACAGGTGAAACTCCGGGAAATTTCAGAAAAGAGAATAAACTTCCGAAAAGTTCACCATATTTTTAAAATTTATCTTCTCGAAATTTGTAAAAAATTAAAAATTTACAAATTATGTCAAGAAACGATTTAAAAGGAAAAGTAGCAATTGTAGGAGGCGGTGCCAAAAATTTAGGAAGATTAATTTCTTTGGATTTTGCAGATAAAGGAGCTAAAGTGGTGGTTCATTTCAATAGTGACAGTACCAGAGCAGATGCGGAGAAAACAGTAGCAGATATTACTGCAGCAGGCGGTGAAGCATTTATGTTTCAGGGAGATTTAACAGTTGTGGAGAACAACACCAGACTGTTTGATGCAGCTATTGAAAAATACGGAAAAGCAGATATTGCAGTAAACACGACAGGGATGGTTATTAAAAAACCGATTGTACAGGTTACCGAGGAAGATTATGATAAAATTTTTGCTGTAAATGCTAAAGCGGCATTCTTTTTTATGCAGGAAGCCGGAAAAAAACTATCCGATAACGGTAAAATCTGTACCATTGTAAGTTCACTTCTGGCAGCTTATACAAGCGATTACGCCATCTATCCGGGAAGCAAAGCCCCCATAGAACACTATACCCGTGCTGCTTCAAAAGAATTTGGCTCAAGAGGAATTTCTGTTACTGCCGTAGGTCCGGGTCCGATGGAAACGCCGTTTTTCTATGGTCAGGAAACTGCAGATTCGGCGGCTTACAATAAATCTGCAGCGGCGTTAAGCAGTTTTAGCAAAACAGGATTAACCGATCCTGAAGATATTGTTCCTTTGGTTACTTTTCTGGTAACAGACGGATGGTGGATTACGGGACAAACTATTTTTGCCAACGGAGGATACACCACAAGATAAAATTAAGTAAATTCGTAAAATTAAAATGGATGATTGATTTCGATGATCCATTTTTTTTAATTAAAAAAACACATTATGATTTTAAAACTAATAAACTCAGTCCTTATTCTCATTGCTATATGTATGGGAGTGAAGCAAGGGTACGCCATGTTTTCCGGTAAGCCGGAAATGCTGGAAATGTTCGGCAAATGGAATTTCTCTAAAACTGCGGTGATGATAAACGGTGGTACTACAATACTGGCAGCCGTTCTTATTCTTTTTCCAAAAACCTTTGTCTGGGGAAATTTTCTAATGGCAGCCGGAATTTTAATGATTATCTGTCTGCAATTAGTAAGCAAAGATCTGAAAGGGGCATCCATAGAACTCCCTTTTCTGTTGCTGAATTTAGTGATTCTTTATTTCCAGCATCCCCTTAACAAAGCGTAAAAGACCATCTTTAAATTCTCATGCATTCCCCTTTCAGTAACCGGTTTTACTGCTTGCGGACAATCTGCTACACAAAAAAACAGCCATTCAGACAACTCAAAAAATACGATAATGGATACCCAAAAACTTACCAACGAAACGGTAAAAAATGCTTTTGAAGCATGGAAAAATGGCGACAGTAAAACATTTTTATCATTTTTTGCAACAGATGTACAACTTTTCGACGATGGCAATCCGAGAGACTTTCAAAAGTTTGTAAAAGATGCCTGCGGACACGAAAAATTTACAAGTATTGAAAAAGTGGAAAACGAAGGAAGAGACATTACAGGAAATTTTCATAGCGAACGCTGGGGCAATTTTAAAACCTATTTTAAATTTCACATCAATGCCGGAGGAAAAATAAATCGTCTGGATATCGGACAAGCCAATTAATTGAAAATGATTAAAAACATAAAGCCCTTTTTACAAAAGAAAAAATATGAATTATTGCTTTTTGCATTAATTCAACATCTTTTCATAGCCATTTTTTTAAGCGATCTGGCTTTTTACACAAAAGTAATCTGGCCTGTAAACATGCTGATTCTGGGTATGGCAAGTGTTGGCGTTTTTATAGAAAAAGGACGCTGGAAAAATATTTTACAAAAAATACTTTTCTTTCTTGTTGTAGCATTGCCGATAGGTTTAACCTTTTTGGGAAACAATCATTACTATTTTATTTTTTTAAATATCGGTTATGTTGTTTTCTTTATGTTTATTTTTTTGGAGGTGCTTAAATATTTAGTCAAACCCAGTTATATCAATACAGATATTATTTCGGCTTCGGGCTGCGGTTACTTTTTACTGATAGAAATCAGCACTTTTTTGTTCCAATTCTTCATTTATCAAGATCCTTCACCCTTTAAAGGAATTGATTTTTCAAGTCCGGCAAAAACGTATATTGATCTGGTTTACTTCAGTTCCATTACCCTTACTAGTATTGGCTTTGGCGATATAACTCCAAACGCCTACAATACAAAACTGATCACTTCTTTTTTTGGTATTGCAGGACAGTTTTACTCAGTGGTTTTGGTCGGTATTCTTATCAGCAAATTTTCCAGTAATTATAAATCATAAAGAGTTAGTGAAAGAAGCAGAATTTTTAACAGCCATCAATTTATCAGCCTCAATAAAGACATCATTGAAATCTTTAAATTGATAAAAAGCATCATCAAAACAACTAAAGTGAACATTAATAATTAACAATTAATCATTTATACTTAAAAAAATGCACAGCGGTAAATCATACAAATTGTCAGAATTTCTCATTTGGACGAGAAGAAATATTTACATAACATTAATTATCAGCATTATACCTGTTGTTTTATTTCAGATAGCAGGTTTGAAATGGCTGGTAATTCCATGGACTGTAGTAGCTCTTTTGGGAACTGCAACAGCTTTTATTGTCGGTTTTAAAAATACACAGACCTATAACCGAACCTGGGAAGCCAGACAAATCTGGGGAGGAATTATCAACAGCAGCCGTGCTTTTGGGACGATGAGCAGAGATTTTTTAAACAATCCCGACAAAACAAAAGAGTTGGTCTACCGTCATTTTGCATGGCTTACAGCTTTGCGTTACGCAATGAGAGATAGTAGGGAATGGGAAACCGTCAGTAAAGCACATAACGAAGAATACAAAGAGTTTTACAGCATCCCCGAGAAAGAAACAGCTTTGGAAACAGAATTGTTAAAATATATTTCGGAAGATGAATTAAAATATATTTTAAGCACAAAAAATAAAGCAACACAGCTTATGAGCCTGCAGTCCAAAACATTGAAAGAGCTCTTTCTCAATAAGGAAATTGACAGCTACCAATTTGTAGAAATGCAAAAAATGATAGCGGATTTTTACAACCAGCAAGGCAGAAGCGAACGAATAAAAAACTTCCCGTATCCAAGGCAGTTTGCAACCATCAATTCATTTTTCATCAAGTTATTCTGCGTTCTTCTGCCCTTCGGTATGCTTAAAGAATTTGATAAGCTGAATGAAAGTATGGAAGGTATTATGAAAGGAAATATGGTCTGGCTGGTTATTCCGTTCAGCGCTTTAATTTCCTGGGTATATACTTCATTGGAGCAGGTGGGCGAAAGTACAGAAAATCCATTTGAAGGAAGCGCAAATGATGTTCCGATCTCGCAAATGAGCAGAACAATAGAGATTGATATGAGAGAAATGCTGGGGGAGACAGATTTGCCGCCTGCCTTACAGCCAAAAAATAATATTATACTTTAAAAACAATTAAAATGAAGAAAAGAGAAAAATTAAACATCATTCACAAATGGTATCCCAAAGCAATGACTACCATCGACAACGTCAACAAAATCATTGATTTTGTTGAATACGATCTGGATTTAGAACCAAGACAGGTAATGCTTGCCGACAGCATTTGCAGTGATGATGTAAACAGCATCCAATATCCCGCAAGAACGCAGGAATTTTTAGGCCCTTTTAAAATGGGTGGTTTAGACGGATTTCCGTTTACAGGACTTACAGGGATGGGCGCTTTTGCAAGTCATGTTCCGGATGATGGAGCTGTTTTTATCTATTATGGTCCGCACATTGGCATCACCAAAGACGGAACAATTGGGGAAATCCACCGTTTGGGGCAAAGCAAAAACAGCGGCTGTTGCGGGGCTGCAAAGGGAGCATTAGGAAAGCTTATTAATGACCAGATTATCGCAGGCAACATCACCGAGCTGGATTATCAGATGAATACAATTGAACAAATTCTTTTCAATAAAAAAGAAAGGGTTCTCCAAGCTGAAACGCCTTTGTTTGAAGCAACGGAAGTAATTTACGAAGCCATTGACCAACGCATTAATGAATTGGTAGACAAAACAAATTATAGCTGTAAATACGTGATTCTTGTTGGAGCAATCCTGATTAACAGCGACAGTGATATGGGTTCTTTTACAGAGGTCAGACGTTTTGATGTAATAGACCTGAGTACAAAAACAAGACAAAGCAAAATTGATTATCTGACGTCATGAAAACAGAAAGATTTACAGTAAAACAGAAACTTCCGGTCAAAATCTGAACATCTTTTTCAATTGAAATACAATAGAACTGAAAAGACAACAGTATTCAAGAAGGTATTTTACCCGAAGCGGGGCTGAAGCTTTACTTCAGCCCCGCTTCTATTGCCACTTTAGAATTCTTAAACTATTTGTAATCCTTAGAATTCCTTACCGCTTTTCTCACTTCCGGCCATTGGGTAACCTGCCCTTTATCATCCAAAGGCATTGCTCTTTTTTCCCGGTTCGAAAATTCGGGATCTTCTGAAGCCATGTACGCTAAAGTTGCCGTTAGAATCACATTGCTTTTCACCTCATCAAAAATAATTTTGTCGTAGGTATCTTTTGTTGTATGCCACGTGTAGCCAAAATAACCCCAGTTTAAAGAACCCAGTCCGAACGACGGAACTCCCGCTGCCACGAAAGAAGCATGATCGGAACCTCCTCCACCCGGAGTTCCCGGAAAATCCGTTTTAATCTGGCTTTTAATATTTTTAGGAACCGCGTTTAGCCATTTTCCAAGATAATTGTAAGCATGTACAAAACCCTGTCCGCCGATGTTTACTACTCTACCCGTCCCGTTGTCCTGATTGAAAACCGCCTGAACTCCCTTTACAATCTCCGGATGATCCGCTACAAAACTTCTCGATCCGTTCAGTCCCTGCTCTTCACTTCCCCAAAGTCCTACAATAATCGTCCTTTTGTTATCAGGATAATATTTCTTAAGAATTCTCATCGCTTCCAACATGGTTAAAACTCCCGTTCCGTTGTCTGTAGCGCCTTGCGCGCCGTCCCACGAATCCAGATGCGCAGAAAGAATAACGTATTCATCAGGTTTTTCTTTTCCTTTAATCATTCCGATGGTGTTGAACGATTTGGCTTCAGGAAGGATTTTTGATTTCACCTCGATCCTGATCTTGGGTTTTGCGCCGTTTTCCGCCATTCTGTACAACATTCCATAATCTTCAAGCTCAATATCGAACATGGGAATGTTCTTCGTTTTTGCCTCAAAAATTCTGTTGGCTCCCATAATTCCTGTCCAGTTGGAAATCGCAATTCCTGCCGCTCCTGCTTTTTCCAGAGCTTCGGGAAGCGTTTCATTGTTATAGCCGATGCTTTTTATATAATTCTGATACTCTTTTGAAGCCTGCTCTTTTTCTTTTTTGAGTTTCTCATACAGTTCAGGTGTAGCAAATTCTTTGATCTGATCGTCTGAACGACCGATTTTCTGGTATTGTGCCATCAAAACAACTTTTCCCTTCACGGAAGACATCCACTCATCAAATTCAGCTTTGGAAGAGACTTTTGGGAGAATAACAACTTCTGCTTCCACCGCTTTTTTCGTTGCCGGACTCCATGCTAACTGGGTTGCCGATAAACTTTTCATGCGCGGAAACGTCATGTCCACATGAGTAATTCCTCTTTGCCATCCTTTCCATGTTCCGAATTGCTGCAGATTGGCTTCGATATCCCATGATTTCAGTTTATTTGCTGTCCATTCATTGGCGGCAAGCATTTCCGGAGTTCCGATCAGTCGAGGACCGATTCCGTCCAAAAGTTCATACGCCATCGTTTCAAGCTGGGAATTATTGTTTACCTCGTTCACGAAATTCTGAACTACGGGATTAAGTTTTTCCTGAGAAACGGCATTCTGAGCCAGAGAAAATTGCGTCATCGCCATCATAACAGGCAATGCAAGAAATCTGTTTATCTTCATATTAATCATTGTAGCCCTAAAGATAAAGAGATTCGCGGAAATGGGAAAACGCGGAAAGGATTTGCTGATGGTGAATGGCAGCTATTAATGGTAGCTGCGAATGGTGAATGGTGAAAAAGTCAAGGGTGAATGAGATTCGCTTTTGATTTACAGTTCACAATCCACAAGTTAAGACTACATAAGAGTGATGATTTAAAAAACTAAATTTCTTTGTAAAAATTCAAATAAAAAAACCGACTGAAAAGCCGGTTTTGGGAACAACTATTTTTTTGATTCTTCAACAGAAACTTTTCTGAATTCCTTGAAAAGCTTGCTTAGTTCCAAAGCTGCTTTACGAGCTCTTGTTCCAGCTGCTTTGTTTCCTTTTTCTGCTTGTTGGTTTGCTTCAGTTGTGAAAGCTTCAAATTCTGCGTTGATTTTTTCAATTAGTTCTTTCATTATTTTTAAAATTTAGGCTGCAAATATAGCTTTTATGGTGATTCCAGCCTAATAGTGAAGAAAAAATTTCCAAGAATTCACAAATAATTTCAATTTTCCGGCAAAATGCTTCAGATTGCCGTAAAACAAGCCGATCCGGAGGAATCGAAAAACAATTCTGCTGCATTTAAAAATTCCTACTGAATGTCGCCTGAATATTCTTCATCTGTCACCGCTTTCAGCCACGTAACCTGCTCATCACCTTCATAATTGGTGATCGCAATATGCGTCATGGAAGTTTTGGAAGACGCTCCGTGCCAGTGTTCTGTATTTTCAGGAATATTAATTACGTCTCCTTTCTTAATAACCTGAGCGGGTTTTCCTTTTTCCTGATAAAGACCTTCTCCGTCAATAACCAGTAAAACCTGTCCTTTAGGATGCGTATGCCAGTTTGTTCTGGCTTCAGGCTCGAAAGCAACACTTCCTGCCGAAAAATTATTGTTTTTATCTTTTGAAACCAAGGGAGTAAGAAATGCTTTTCCGGTAAACCATTCTGCCGGAAGCGGCTCTCCTTTTTTAAATAGATCTGCTGTAGTCATTGTTTCTTTTTTATGATATTGACATCCTGACAATATAAGAGCCAGAATGATAAATACTGCTTTTTTCATGGTAGTTAAAACTTAAACGGAATCAATCGTTTTAATAATTTTTGCCGGAATTCCTCCTACAATTGTATTTTCCGGAACATCTTTGGAAACGACTGCTCCTGCTGCAACTACGGAATTTTCTCCAACGGTAACGCCGGGCAGAATCGTTACGTTAGCTCCGATCCACGCATTCTTTTTAATAACGATAGATTTCCCAGTAAGACCTTTTCTGTGTTGAGGTTCTAAAGGATGATTTTCCGTGATCAGACTGACTTTCGGGCCGATCAGAACATCATCTTCTATTGTGATTCCTCCCAAAGACAGAAAAGTACAATCGAAATTGATGAACACATTTTTACCGATGGTAATCCCTTTTCCATAATTGATGTAAACCGGCGTGAAAACCGTTACATTTTCAAGTTTCTGTTCTGTAATCTCACTTAACAATTCTGAAATCTTATCCGGATCGGAAGAATTATTCAACTGATTGAGCTTATTTTTGATTTCATAAAATGCTTCTCTCAAATGATGGATTTCAGGATCATCCGGCAAAACCGTCCCGCCATTCTGTAATCTGCTGAAGATACTTTCTTTACTATTCAAATCTGATATTTTTAGGGGTAAACATAAGATCCGCCTTTTCATCGGCGGATCGTTCAATTATTTCAAATATGTTCTGAAAAAACTTTCGAGTTTATCAAAAGGGATAATGTCCGTTTTATCGTACAGATCAACATGAACTGCATTAGGAATAATCATTAATTCCTTAGGTTCTGCAGCCATTTTATAAACATCTTCAGAAAAATATCTGGAGTGGGCATTTTCTCCGGCAATCAAAAGAAGCGGTCTTGGAGAAATTTCCTTCACATAGGCTAAAATCGGGATATTCATCAGAGAAAAACCATTTGTTTTCGTCCATGCCTGATTTGAATTTACAGAGCGTTCGTGAAATCCTCTCGGCGTTTTATAATAATCAAAATAATCTTTTACAAACTGTGGTTCATCACCTTTCAGAACATTTGGGTTAGGGCTGTTTCCATATTCAGGACTGCCTTTTTCAGCATCTTTCCATCGCTGCAGGCTCATTTCTTTTAAAATTTTATCCCGCTCTTCCTGAGTCATTTTATCGTAATATCCTTTTGAAGAAACGCGGGGCATATCATACATACTTGTTGTGGCAACCGCTTTTACCCTTTTGTCTATGGCAGTTGCATTCAGTACAAATCCTCCGAAACCGCAGATTCCGATGATCCCGATTTTATCCCGGTCAACATTCTTCTGTAAACCCAGAAAATCTACTGCCGCGCTGAAATCTTCCGTATTGATGTCCGAAGAAGCAATGTTTCTCGGTTCTCCTCCGCTTTCGCCGGTATAAGAAGGATCAAATGCAATTACCGCAAACCCTTTTTCTGCCATCTGATTCGCGTATAAGCCCGAAGACTGTTCTTTCACTGCTCCGAAAGGTCCGCTGATCGCCAAAGCAGGAAGCTTTTCATTTTCTTTATTTTTAGGAAGATAATAATCTCCTGAAAGTACAATTCCGTAACGGTTTTTAAAGCTGACTTTCTTTCTTACCACTTTATCGCTCAGGGTGAACGTGTAATGTTCTTTTTGTTCCGTTGCATTCATTTTTTTCTGATTGGTTTGATTCTTTTGTGCAAAGGTCTGCCCGATGAGCATACAGGACAAAACCACCGCAGTTGTTACTATTTTCATATCCGCATTTTAAATTAAAAATTGATGGTACAAAATTAGAAACCGCAGCAGTGCAGCAGGTAATGATAATCAAACCAAAAATTAAGAAAATCAAACTTCAGCAGATCTGAAAGCTTTCGGATTGGTTCCGGTCTGTTTTTTAAAAAAATTGTTGAAATAAGTAGGATAATCAAACCTCAATGCAAAGGCAATTTCAGAAATATTCCAGTCGGTGTGCTGCAAAAGAGCTTTCGCTTCGGTAAGAATTCTTTCGGTGATATGCGATGTGGTGGATTTCCCGGTGATTTCCTTTACAGAACGGTTAAGATAGTTAACGTGAACATTAAGGCTTTTCGCAAATTCCTGAGCAGATTTCAACTGCAGCGGATGATCTGTTGTTTCAATCGGGAATTGTCTTTCCAGCAATTCTAAAAAGACGGAAGTTAATCTGAATGCCGCATTTTGATTATGATCTATATTTTCAGCAGGCTCAAGCTTTAAAGATTCATGGATAATAAGACTGATGTAATTTCGGATCAGCTCATCTTTATAAAGGTAATCGCTTTCCTGCTCGGCAATCATTTTTTGAAACAGGGTGTTGAGAAAATCTCTCTGTTCTTCGGTGATTTTCAGAACAGGAGTTCCTCCGATCTTAAAAAATGAAGACTGTTGAAGACTTTCTGAACGTTCGGAATTTTTAAAAAACTCTTCAGAAAAAAGAATGGTATAGCCTGCATAAGTTGAAGAAATAGTTTCCCAGGAATACGGAATATGCGGGTTTCCGAAAAACAGTATGGTTCCTTCCTGCTCAAAGGTTTTATCTGAATAATGAATTTTGCTTTTACCGGTAGTAAGACAAATTTTGTAGAATTCTTTACGGCTGTAAGTACGGGTTTCATTGGTATCCTGCTCTATCTGAAAAGCACGGAATCCTTTTAATTTCAGTTCACTGTTAAAATCCGAAACGGTTCTTTTTACTTTGTCTTTCATGCTTCAAAGTTAAGAAATTCAAACAAATGAAAAATATGTATTTACAATTTATCGTTGAATTTTTAAAGTACGGAATATTCTGTTCACCCTGCACAATTAAGTAAAACTACTGAGTTTTTTGTTTCTTAAACTCATTAATTTTGGATGCATAAAACTGACGATTCCGAAAAGATTCAGACCTCTATTTTGAAGTTTGAATAATTTTCAGAATCAGAAATACTAACCATTATAAAAACGAAATTACCATGCTGAAAAGACAAAAAGAAAGTATTGAGCAGGAAAGCCTGTTTCTAAGAACTACAGCAGACAGTTCTCAGGGATTTCTGGAGAATCTTATGAAAGGCTATTCTAAACTTACGATTGATGATCCGCTGATTCCTTTCAGAGAAAAAGACCTGAACCAGATTGCAGATAATGTGGATTACGGAATTTTAAAAGCACTGGAAGGAACCTGGGTGAGCTACAACGCCGATTACAATAAAAATATCGACAGAATAATGAACGGAAGCGGCGTTCATACCACGATTATGCCTTCGCCGGGAACCAATTCGGGAACAATTCCGGGAAAATTCAGCTTCGAATGTGAAGAATACATTGAAAAACTGGTTTTTTCTCTTGTTCCGGGAGGTGTGCGTAACCGGGGCGGTGCAAATGAGCTGTTCTGCGGTGCTGTAAAGTATGAGCAGAGCATTAAAAGTGTGAATACCCAAAAAGATAATCCGGATTTGCTGTACACGCCTATTCATGAAGAAAACGGGATGTATCTCTGGCTGAGTGATGTCTACAATCACGCAGCCACAAAAGAATCTATAGAAAGAGACCGCGGAATTCATGCTTTTGATGAGGAAGATTACAAAAACTACGGGTACAAAGGCGAATACAGAAACGAACCTTTGGTGCAGGTAAAAGATGAAAACGGAAATCCTCAGTATATTCTGATGAGCGAACTGAAGGAAGATCAGGAATATTATGAGATCATTCCGGCAAAAGAACTGAAACCGGGAGCCGGTAATCGCGGACCGTATTTTATTCCCGATTATTCTATTTCGCGAAGCGGAGTGATTCCTCACGGAAGCACGATTACTTTACTGGGCGATATCGTGCCTTCCCAATCCAATTATCTTATACAGGGAGCTCCGCAGTTTCCGGAAGGCGATAAGGCATGGAATTATGATTTCCTTTCTGTTTCGCCAACGATGGGAGGAGCAGGAGCGAGTGAAACCCATCCTATCAATCTGGATGAGCCCGCTCCGGCGTGGGTTCACGAAACGCTGAATGACCAAAATGATCCGGGAGAAAATAAAATTTACACGCAGAGAATTCTTGCACACGATCTTTATCCTTATTCCGTAAGACCGGATCTGAGACTGAGAGATACACTCAGCGGACAGGAAGTTAAGAATTATGTTTTTCTTCAGATGTCTTCCAAAAATAAGACCGGCGCACAAGGCGGGATCTTAAATGTTCCTTTCGTAAACCGTTTTGTTCCAACCGTAGAGGTAAATTTCAGAATGTGGATTGAAACCGTGGTAGAAAACGGAAGAGAGATTCTTCAGCTTCAGTATGAGCAGATTATTCTTTTTGAATTCCATTTCGGAGATGACGGCGGAACGACAAGCTGGCCGCATATTCAGGTGAACACGCTGCGAAAACTGGAGGATATTCCTGAAGATCAGAGAAAAATTATAGAAGAGCAGTTTTTTGAAGGAACAAAAGCTTCGCAAAATATATCCTTAAATGCTCCGGCTGTGACATCAGGCTGTCCGTATCATAAAGGGTAAGTAAATATTTATACTATGGTTTTAAAGAAAGCAGCGACGGCACAAGTGCCGTCGCTGCTTAATATATGCGATACCTATTTAAACAATTATTAATTTAACCAGAAAAGATTTTATCTACGATAAAATTAAACATCAATTCTTTATTGAAAATCTTTGATTTTCTTGCGCCTTAAAGATTTGAGACTAATAGAAATCTTGCGTCTTTGCATTTTCCAACAAGAATATTTTTGTTTTAAAAAACTTTAAAAATCTTTATTAACTTTAACTACAGCAGCTCAATCTTTTGTCCTTTTTTGTGGTTCAAATAAAGAGCTTAAACAAGTTTAAACTTAATGATTACCCTTTTGCTTTTTCGTCTGTGAAAAGTTCTACACAATCTCTTTTTTCAATAAGCTGCATCGGATATTGTTCCGGATTATAAACTCCGTTCAAAACTTCATTCAGAGCGTGTTTTTTGTTTTCTCCAAAGGTAACAATCAGAATATTTTCTGCGTTGTTGATGACGGGAGCTGTAAGAGTGATTCTGAACATTTCCTGAGGTTTCAGGTAATACGCATCCACCCACTTTTCTTTTTCCCAAAGCACTTTTTCTCCCGGAAACAGTGATGCTGTATGTCCGTCGTCTCCCATTCCCAACAGAATAAAATCAAAACGTCCGTCATTTCCCAGAACATTTCTGATCTGATTTTCATATTCCGCAGCAAATTCTTCTGCAGAAACTCCGTCTTTATACATCGGGAAAATGTGATCTTTAGTTACGGAAACATGATCGAGAAGGGTATCGAATGTCATTTTAGCATTGCTTTTCTCGTCATTCAGCGGAACCCATCTTTCGTCTACCCAGAAAAAAAAGACTTTGCTCCACTCTATTTTATCTGCATATTCCTCGGAAGCCAAAAGTTTAAAGATAGCTTTCGGAGAAGAACCTCCGCTTAGTGCCACTACAAAACGACCGTGATTTTTAATGGACTTTTCAGCCAAATCTACAAATCGATCTGCGGATTTTTTATATAATGTATCTAAATCGTTAAATACGGTAATCTTCATTTTTACTTTTCTTTATTAAATTTTAAACCCAGTGATGCCCCTGTCTTTCTACCAGAGCCGTACTTTCTTCCGGACCCCAGCTTCCGGCTTCATAATTCGGGAAAGAAGTATCTTTTTCATTTGCCCACGCTTCCTGAATGGTTTTCACCACATCCCATGCTTCTTCTACCTGATCGGAACGCATAAAGAGTGTTAAATCTCCTAAAAGAGCATCCAGCAATAAGGTTTCGTACGCTTCCGGAGTGTCTTCCTGACAGGCAAAATTATCAAAAATCATTTCCACAGGTTTTAAAACCAGAGAAAGTCCCGGCTTTTTTGCCATAAACTGCAGTCTGATATCCATTAAAGGCTGAATATTGATAATCAGTCTATTGGCAGACAAATGCTGTAAACTTTCTGAAAACGTAGAATGCGGAAGCGGCTTAAACTGAATGGTGATGTAAGAATGTTTTTCTTTCATCTTTTTCCCTGTCCTTACGTAGAAAGGAACATCCTGCCATCTTTCGTTATCCAGATAAAATTTTACGGCGGCAAAAGTTTCTGTGTTAGAATCCGGTGCAATTCCTTCTTCCTGTCTGTAACCTTTTGCTTTTTCGCCATTTACCGTTCCTTTTCCGTACTGTCCTCTCACGGCATAATGGTCTACTTTTTCCGCAGGAATTCTTCGGATAGATTTTAAGACATCTACTTTACGATCCCTGATCTCTCCGGATTCCAGTGAAGCAGGCGGTTCCATTGCCACCATACAGAGAATCTGCAAAAGATGATTCTGAACCATATCTCTGAGCGCACCGGTCTGCTCGTAGAAGCTTCCTCTGGTTTCCACTCCTACTTCCTCCGCTACCGTAATCTGTACAGATTCAATATGTTTACGATCCCATAAAGGTTCAAAAATAGCATTTCCGAATCTGAAGGCAAGAATATTCTGTACAGTTTCTTTTCCAAGATAATGATCGATTCTGTAGATCTGCTCTTCTTCAAAAGCATCTGCCAAAAGGCTGTTCAGTTCAATCGCAGACTGTTTATCGTGTCCGAAAGGTTTTTCGATAATAATACGGTCTTTTTTAGGATCTGAAGCCAGCGATGCATTTTTGATATGATTGGAAATAGTAGCGACAAAATTAGGACCTATTGAAAGGTAAAAAAGTCTGTTTCCTCTTGTTCCGTAGACTTTATCAAAACTTTCCAGCTTCTGATTAAGATTTTTATAGGAATTTTCTTCATCAAGCTGATGCTGAAAATAGGTGATATGTGCCTGAAATCCCGCCCAGTCTTCTGAAGTTACTTTTTTTCTGGAAAAGCTGTTCAGGTTTTCTCTGATGTAATTTTTGAAATATTCGTCAGAATTATCTGCTCTTCCCAAAGCAATGATATTGAAGCCTTTCGGCATTCTTCCATCAATATAAAGATTGTAAAAAGCAGGAAAAAGTTTTCTTTTTGCTAAATCTCCTGTTGCGCCAAAAATGATAATTGTTGTTGGCTGCAAAACTTTATTTTCGCTCATTTCTTAATTTTAATGATTAAAACTTTCCCAGTTGGTATGAAAAACTCCCTCTCTGTCGGTTCTCTGGTAAGTGTGCGCTCCGAAATAATCCCTCTGCGCCTGAATCAGGTTCACCGGAAGAGATTCTGTAGTATAGGCATCAAAATATCCTAAAGCCGTCTGAAGTCCTAAGCTTGAAATACCGTTTGAAACTGCAAAAGCTGCTGTTTTTCTCAATGAAGAAACCTTTTCTTTAACGATAGCTGCGATATTTTCATCAAGCAGAATATTAGAAAGCTGAGGATTTTTTGTATAAGCAGTGTAGAATTTCTCCAGTAAAACCGAACGGATAATGCATCCTCCTCTCCAGATTTTTACCACATCTTTCAGAGGAATTTCAAACTGATATTCTTCAGAAGCCTTTACGAGTAAAGCCAGACCTTGTGCATAGCTGATTAGTGTAGACAAATACAGAGCCTCTCCCACTTCTTTAATGAAAATTTCTTTGTTCTCTGGAGTTACAACTTCACTGTGAGAATACAGTTGAGAAGCTTTTATTCTTTCGTCTTTATAAGCTGATAAAATTCTGGAAGTTACTGCAATATCAATCGTCGGAATTGAAACGCCGATTTCCATTGCCTGTTCGGAAGTCCATTTTCCGGTTCCTTTAGCACCTGCTTTATCTAAAATCTGATCAACAAGATAACCATCGGTTAAAGAATCTTTCTGCTGGAAAATGTCTCTTGTAATTTCGATCAGGAAAGAATTCATCTCTCCGTTATTCCATTCTTTAAACACTTCATAAAGCTCATCATTTGTAAGCTTTGCTCCTTTTCTCAGTAAATCATACGCTTCGCTGATGAGCTGCATAATGGCATATTCAATCCCGTTGTGAACCATTTTTACATAATTTCCGGCAGAACCTTTTCCCATATAGGCTGTACACGCATCGCCATCTACTTTGGCTGCAATGGCTTCGAGCATCGGCTGTAAAAGTCCAAAAGCTTCCTGATCTCCGCCCGGCATAATACTTGGTCCCGTTCTCGCTCCTTTTTCACCTCCCGAAACTCCCATTCCCATAAAATGAAGTTTTTTGGAAGCCAGATCTGCCACACGTCGGTCGGTATCTTTGAAATAAGAATTTCCGGCATCTATTACGATATCTCCTTCACTTAGAATCGGTTTAAGATTTTCTAATACCGCATCTACCGGTTTTCCGGCAGGAACCATCAGAATAATTTTTCGCGGTGTTTCCAGCTGCGATACAAAATCTTCCAGAGAAGGTATTCCTTTGATATTCATACCGGAAGTTTTCTGTTCTTCCAAATCTTTTATTTTTTCATGATCAAGATCAAATCCTGCAATAGAAAATCCGTGATCGGCGATGTTGTACAGGAGATTTCTCCCCATAACTCCCAGTCCGATCATACCATAACTGTATTTTTCCATTATGATGATGTATTAGTGAATGTTTAAACGTTTAAAGCTTTAAAATTAAGCATTATGAAAGTGATACCGAAATATGATTCATAAAAATTTTCTATCTGATGTTTAAGGTGAATTTTAAAACTTGCTTAAAAATATCATCCTCAATTGTTTATCCTGTTCGATAAAAAACCGGCAACACATATCTGCGTTGCCAATTCTCAAAAAATAATCGGATATATTTGAAATCAAGAAATTTTTCCTGCCAGTCTTCTCACCATTCCTTTAAAAATAATCCCGTGAAACGGCAAAACAGAATACCAATATAATCTTCCGGTTAATCCATGAGGTCGAAAAACCGCTTTTTGCCAAAGTTTACCCTTGTAGACTTTAAACATTAACCACGCTTCTCCGGGAAGCTTCATTTCAGCGAAGAGAATGAGTTTTCCTTCTTCTTTGTTGGCATATAGAACACGCCAGAAATCCAGTGCATCGCCTTCATGAAGTTTATCGGGATGCGTTCTGCCGCGTCTCAATCCCGGTCCGCCAACCAATAAATCCATAAAACCACGGATCTTCCAGAGACTTTGACCGTACCATCCGTTTGCGCCACCCAAAGAAAAAACTCTGTAGAGACATTTTTCACGGTCATCATATTCTTCAGTTCTTAAATCTACAAAGCAGCCGTACTTTGGTACATCGAGATAATCTTTCAGGGTGGAATCGCTTCTGCTGCTGATAAAACTGTCCTTCCAGCTTGAGGCAATTTCGTTGTCCTGAATTTTAGCCAGCGTTCTTCTTAAAGCCGTATCATAAGAAAAAGGCTGAACTCCGGTAATATGTTTAATTTCCGCAAGGCTTTCCGGTCTGCAGATGACTTCAATCTTCATGCTTCCGACCAATGCAGAAGCTAAATTATAAGATGTTGAAGTAATAAAATAGAGCCAGTATGAAGACAATTTCGGAGTCATTACAGGAACGGTAAAAATCTTTCTTTTCAGTCCTCTGATTTTAGCAAACTCCAAAAGCATTTCTTTGTAGGTCAAAACATTATCACAGCCAATGTCAAAATTTCTGTGATACGCCTGTTCTTTAAATAAAGTAAAGATTAGAAAATCCAGAACATTGGCAATTCCTATCGGCTGACATTTTGTGTGGAGCCATTTCGGAGCCACCATCACCGGTAATTTTTCCACCAGATCTCTGATGATTTCGAAAGATGCACTTCCTGAACCAATGATAATTCCCGCTCTTAAAACGGTTGCCGGAACTTTACATTTCATCAGGATTTTTTCAACTTCAAATCTTGAACTTAAATGTTGTGATAATTCTTTTTCATTTGCCAGACCCGAAAGATAAATGATGTGTTTGCAATCAGTTTTTTCAATATAATTTGAAAAATTAACGGCGCATTGTCTTTCAATTTCTGCATAATCGTTGCTGTTACTCATCGAATGCATAAGGTAATACGCTCCGGAAATATCCTTTGGAATATTTTCCAATGTTTCAGATTTCAGAAAATCCACTTCCACCACTTCAATCTGAGCGTCGTCTATGTCCACACTTTTGGAAAAACGGTTTTTATCTCTGCAGCAGCAGATTACCTGATAACCTTGTGCAGCGATTACGTTAATCATTCGTTTCCCGATGTATCCGGTGGCTCCGGTTAGCAGAATTTTTTTCATAAGATTGGTTTTGGTGAATGGAAATTATTTTCAGCGTAATGAGAAAATTATACCTTTTCTAAGAGATGTCCAAAATAATCTTTCTTTTTTGAAAGATAACTTTCGTTAACCTCGTTAGATTCTATTTCCAAAGGAACTCTATGATTCAGAATAATTCCACTGTTTTCCAGAGATTTAAGCTTATCCGGATTGTTCGTCAGCAGATTAATTTCTTTCACATTCAGAATCTTAAGCATTTCAACTGCCACATCAAAATTTCTTCCGTCTGCGGGCAAACCCAGCTTTAAATTGGCTTCCACCGTATCAAAACCTTTTTCCTGAAGCGCATATGCTCTTAACTTATTGATGATTCCGATATTACGACCTTCCTGTCGAAGATAAATAATCATTCCTCCGTTTTCCGACATATATTTCATTGCAGCGTCTAATTGCTGTCCGCATTCACATTTTTTAGAATGAAAAATCTCACCTGTGATGCATTCCGAGTGAAAACGGACATTCACCGTTTTGCTGAAATCTGTATTTTCTGCCACCCAAACCAAGTGCGGATTCCAGTCTTCTTCGTGTTCTGAGAACGCATAAACAGTAAACATTCCAAAATCTGTAGGTATATTCGATTGTGCCTGTATTGTCAACATAATTCAAAAATTAAATGGTCTATATAGTACAAATTTATACTTTATTTTAATTAAATGTAAATTTATTTACTAAATTTGTCAATAAATAAATTCTATTATGCAAGAACAAGCCAATATCACGCAGGAAAAAATATTTGAATTATACGGAGATTATCTTTTGAATCACGGAGAAAAACCGAAAAACGTTTACCTTTTTGCGAAAGAAAATAATTTTGAGGAGAAAGAGTTTTATCATTATTTCTCAGGATTCGAGCAGATTGAAAAAGAAATATTGAATCATCTTTTCACGAAATCTCTGGAACTCGCTTCGGAAGTGAATTCTTCGAGCGAAGTGACAACCAAAGAAAAACTCCTGAATGTATATTATATTTTCTTTGAAAATATGACGATGAACCGTTCTTTAGTTTTATCTATTTTAGGAAGCAATAAAATCCAGAACATTAAAACCCTTCAGAATCTTAGGGAAACCCACAAACAATTTGTCAATACGCTCAACTTCAACGAATGGGAAATGATTGAAAAAGCGAAGGAAGACATCCGAAAATTCAACGAAAAATCAAGACAGGAAGCACTTTGGCTCCATTTGATTTCCGCCATTGATTTCTGGAAAAAAGACACTTCTCCCGATTTTGAAAAAACCGATATTTTCATCGAAAAAACCATTGACACCGGTTTTGAATTAATGGATAATGAACCGTTAAGAAAAGTTTTCGACCTTGGAAAGTTTCTTTGGAAGGAAAAGTTTAAAATGAGTTGATGAATGGCTTTTGGCTTCAAATAAAGCTATTTTTTATTTGGGCAGCTATTTCCGCCCTCCACTCCCGCTTTTTTGCAAACCAATGACTTTGATTCCTCAGCCATTAATTTACAAAAAGAGCTACGTTCAGGTCGGGCTGCGAGATTTACCGACTCAAGAATTAAAAATAAAAAAATGAAGCACTTCGGCTGCGAAAAATGAAAGAAAATAGATAGAAGGATGTTACGCTCCGTAGGTGCGGAATCTGTGTAGAAATTACGAATAATTGTGTTGAAGAGAACTCCGTAGGAGTTCAATCTGAAAATTCAAAGATGAATTAAAAATAGCACTCCTACGGAGTGCTCCAAAATGGGAAATATATCCTTTTTCTACACAGATAAAGCTCCTAAAGGAGCTTAAGAAATGAATAGTTATGCTGAGCTTGTCGAAGCACCGTTGCGAACTTAAAACAGTTAGCAATTAAAAAAATCATTGCGACATTGCGTTAAAAACATTTGACAAACAAAATTTAAAAATGAAAACATTAGATAAAATTCCTACAGGAAAATTAGAACGGACAAGCAGCCTGCTTAAAGCAGGAGCAAAAGTCGGTGTCAATTACCTGAAATATTACGGAAATAAAATCACGAAAGATGAAGATGAAGCCCGCAAAATCCTGAATGAGGATAATGCAACAGACATCTACGACTCACTAAAAGAATTAAAAGGTTCCGCGCTGAAAGTTGCCCAAATGCTGAGTATGGAAAAAAACATTCTTCCGGTGGAATATGTGGAGAAATTTTCGCTTTCACAGTTTTCGGTTCCGCCATTGTCGGGTGCTTTGGTGAAGAAAACATTCAGAAAATATTTCGGGAAAAATCCTGAAGATATTTTTGATGAATTTTCCGCCGAATCGGTTAATGCCGCGAGTATCGGACAGGTTCATACTGCAAAAAAAGACGGCAAGAAACTGGCGGTTAAAATCCAGTATCCCGGCGTAAGAGAAAGTATTTCGAGCGACCTTAAAATGGTAAAACCGATTGCGATGAAAATGTTCAACATCAAAAAGGAAGGTTCGGAATCTTATTTTCAGGAAGTGGAAGACAAACTATTTGAGGAAACAGATTATAATCTGGAACTGAAAAGAAGTCAACACTTTGCAGAAGAATGCAGTCATCTTCCGAATGTAAATTTTCCGCATTATTATCCGGAATTTTCGTGTGAGAAAATCATCACAATGGACTGGATGTCCGGAATTCATTTTTCGGAATTTACCAAAAAGCAGAATTCTCAGGAAGATTTGAACAAAATCGGACAGATGCTTTGGGACTTTTATATGTATCAGATGCATATCCTAAAAAAAGTTCATGCCGATCCGCACCCGGGAAATTTCCTGATTTCGGAAAACAAGGAATTATTGGTTATCGATTTTGGCTGTATCAAAGAGATTCCGGAAGATTTTTATATTCCTTATTTTGAACTGGCAAAAGAAGAAAATTTAAAAAATCCTGAGATTTTCCGTGAGAAATTATTTACGCTGGAAATTTTGCGTGAAGAAGATTCGCTACAGGAAAAGGAGTTTTTTGCCAAATTATTCTACGAATTGCTTGAATTGTTTACAAGACCATTTAATCAGGAAAAATTCGATTTTTCAGACGAATCATTCTTTCAGGAGATTGCCGATTTGGGACAAAAATATGCGAAAGCAAGTGATATGAAAGGAATGAACACCAACCGCGGTTCCCGACATTTTATTTACCTGAACCGTACGTTTTTCGGACTGTATAATATGATGCACGATCTGAAAGCGAAAGATGTAGCGATTAATAATTTTAAAAATTATTATAAGTGATATTTAACCACAAATCGAAGATTCGACGGAGCCAAAATTCACAAAAGATTTTGATGAATTTAAATTGTTCAAAGAACAAAAAAGGTTTGAAACGATTTTTTTTGGAATAAATGGATCATTAACAGGTCGCTCCTACGGAGCTCTCATCTTCTAAAAATAAAAATGTTAGCTATTAATAGTCAGCTCCTATCGGAGCATTATAAAATTCCGTAGGAATTGACTGTTAATAGAAAATAGAAAGCCGTAAAAAGGAAGCTCCGTAGGAGCGACCTGTTAATATTACAATTGTATTTGAATTAAAGTTTAATATAAAAATTATGCCTTCACAATTACCGTCCAAAATCTGTGAAGTCTGCGGACTGCCCTTCAACTGGCGCAAAAAGTGGAAGAAAAACTGGGACGAAGTAAAATATTGCAGCGAAAGATGCCGGAAAAACAAAAAATCAACATCCTCTGGTTCACCAAAGATTTGAGAACGAGAGATTCAGAATCCTTATACAAAGTGATGCAGGAAGATTTGCCGTTTCTTGCAATGTATGTTTTTGACTCTGAATTTTTTGCTCAAAAACAGTTCGGTTCAAGAAAAATCGGAAAATACCGTGCAAAATTTTTGCTGGAAAGTGTGGAAGATTTAAACCGAAATTTAGCGAAACAGAAGATTCCTTTTATAGTCAAATACGGCAAAACGGAAGACGTTTTTAAAGACATTTCCGAGGAATTTGAAATCGTGAAGATTTTCTGTCAGGAAGAATGGACAAAAGAGGAAACCGATCTTCAGACAAAAATCCGAAGTGTGGTTCCGGCTGCCGTTTGGGAAAAATCGTATTCTCAATTTCTTGTTCATCCGCTTTTTGTTTTTAAAACTTTGGATAAAATTCCGATGCTTTTTACCGCGTTCCGGCAGAAAATTGAAAAAAATCTGCTGATCCGCCCTGAATTTGAATCGGAAGATTTGATGTACGATAAACCGGAAATTCATTTTAAAAGTGATACCATTTCATTAAAATCGCTCGGTTTTGAAGATTTTGAAACAGATGAAAGAACAGCTTTTCCATTTTCAGGCGGAGAAAATGAAGCATTGAAAAGATTGCATCATTATTTCTCGGAAACGCAAAATCTGAGTCAATATAAACAAACCCGAAACGGTTTGGTGGGAACAGATTACAGTTCAAAGTTTTCCGCTTGGCTGTCAGATGGAAGTCTTTCTGCGGTAACCATTTACTACGAAATAAAAAAATATGAGGAGGAATTCGGAGCCAATGATTCAACGTATTGGTTGATTTTTGAATTGCTTTGGAGGGATTTTTTCAGATATGTTTCTTTACAGTATAAAGATTTGATTTTCTGGAAAAGCGGAATCAATCATCAAAAATATTTCGCGGAAAACAATAAAACATTGATTCAAAAATGGAAGGATGGAGAAACGGATTCCGATTTCGTGAATGCGAATATGCTTGAACTGAAAAATACAGGCTGGATGAGCAATCGCGGTCGTCAAAATGTGGCTTCCTACTTCTGCAAAATTCTGAAACAGGATTGGAGAATCGGAGCGGCGTATTTTGAAGAAATGCTGATTGATTATGATGTTCACAGCAATTATGGCAACTGGATGTATCTTGCCGGAGTCGGAAATGACAATCGTGACCGGACTTTTAACCCAGAAAAACAGGCAGAAATGTATGATTCTAACCAAGAATTCAGAAAATTATGGCTAAAGCAGTAAAACATACCGCCCAATTGATTTTTCCGCATCAGCTTTTCGAGGATACGGATTATCTGGATAAAAGTCAGCCTGTATTTTTGATAGAGGAATTCTTGTTTTTTAAACAGTATTCATTCCATCAACAGAAGATTGCGTTTCACCGTACGACAATGAAGTTTTATGAAAATGAACTAAAAAAGTCAGGTTTTGAAGTTGAATATATAGAAGGTTCATCCAAATATTCAGACATCCGAAATTTAATTCCGAAGCTTGAAAAAGAAAATTTTACAACAATAAAAACAACGGATGTTTGCGACAACTGGCTGGAAAAAAGATTAAAGGAAACGAAATTAGAACTCGAAATTTTAGATAGTCCGCTTTTCATCAACAGCAAAGAAGACCTGAAAGATTATTTTGAAGGTAAAAAAGCCTATCATCAGACTGATTTTTATAAGCAGCAGAGAATTACCCGAAATATCCTGATGAAAGCAGGAAAACCTTTGGGCGGAAAATGGACGTACGACACCGAAAACCGGAAAAAATATCCGAAAAATAAAAAAGCGCCCGCGATTCATTTTCCGAAAAACAATGAATTTTACGAGGAAGCAAAACAATACACCGAAAAGCATTTTGCGGGGAATTACGGAATTCTTACAGATGAACAGCTCTACCCGACTACTTTTAAGGAAGCGGAACAGTGGCTGGAACAGTTTCTCGAAAACCGTTTTCTCGAATTTGGCGTTTACGAGGACAGTATTGTTGAAAAAGAATATTTTCTGCATCACAGCGTGCTTTCTCCGTTAATGAATGTCGGACTTTTAACACCTGAAAATGTGCTGGAAAAAGCGATTTTATTTGCAAAAGACAACGGTATTCCGGTGAATTCTCTGGAAGGTTTTGTCCGCCAGATTCTGGGTTGGAGAGAATTTGTTCGCGGGGTTTATGTTTATCAGGGAACTTATCAGCGGAATAAAAATTACTGGAAACACAACAAAAAACTTCCGGAGTCTTTCTACACTGCCAAAACAGGAATCCGCCCGATTGACAGTTCGCTTCAGAAAATCCTGAAAACAGGTTATGCGCATCACATCGAACGACTGATGATTTTTGCCAATTTTATGAATCTTGTTCAGTTCGATCCGGATGAAGTCTATCAATGGTTTATGGAAATGTTCATCGATTCCTACGACTGGGTAATGGTTCCGAATGTGTATGGAATGAGCAGTTTTTCTGACGGCGGAAAGATGAGCACGAAACCGTACATCAGCGGAAGCAATTACATCAAAAAAATGAGCGATTATCCCGATGGAGAATGGGCGGAACAATGGGATGCATTATTTTGGAATTTCATCAATGACAACAAAGATTTTTTTGCTAAAAATCCAAGGTTGGGAATGATGCTGAGAACATTGGAGAAAATGCCGGAAGAAAAACGAAAACAGCATTTTAAAACAGCGAAGGAAGTTATGGGAAATTTGAAATGATTTTTTAACCACAAAAGACACAAAAGAATTGATTGGTAAAAAGTTTTCAAAAGAGCAAAAAAGATTCTATAAAAAGACTTTGCTGAGTGAAACGCCTTTGCGAACAAAAAATATTTTCAAAATTTTAAAGAAAAATCTTTGCGGACTTTGCGTTAAAAATCAAAAAAAATGAATAAAAACCTCAACATACAAGAAATCGACAGAATCATAGAAATGGCGTGGGAAGACAGAACGCCGTTTGAAGCGATACAATTTCAGTTCGGAATCAGTGAATCGGAAGTGATTGAACTGATGCGTTCGGAACTGAAGGAATCGAGCTTTAAGCTTTGGAGAAAAAGAGTGAATTCGGGAGTAAGCCAGAAACACCTGAAGAAAAGAAGTGAAAAAATCGATCGCTTTAAATGCAGCAGACAAAGAGTTATCAGCAATAATAAAATCTCAAAAAGGTAGTTGATTTAACCGCAAAAGGCACAAAAGAATTGTCTGAAGATAAGTTTTATCAAAGAGCAAAAAAGCTTTGTGAATAAAGACTTTAATAAGCTTAGTTCGACAATTCAGATTATTAAGTGAATAGTATTAGAGATGTCACAATGAGCTTGTCGAAGTGTCTCAAAATAAAAACCTTGTGAACCTCGTGTTCAAAAAAATAAAAATTATGAAAAATATCGTCATTATCGGTTGCGGAAAAGGAATTGGATTAGCAACAGCAAAAATCCTTTCAGAACAACACAAAATCATTGGAATTTCCAGAACGGAAAATCCTGAACTGAATCATCCGAATATTGAATTCCACACAATGGATATTCTTTCGGGAAATTTAGATGAAATCAGTTTTCCGGAAATTGTGGACGGATTGGTTTATGCGCCGGGAAGTATTAATCTGAAACCTTTTAACCGACTTTCTGTAGATGATTTTAAGAATGATTTTGAAATTAATGTTTTGGGAGCGGTAAAAATTATTCAGAAACTATTGCCGAATCTTAAAAAGTCGGAAAGTGCCTCTGTTGTGCTTTTCAGTTCCGTGGCGGCAAAACTGGGAATGACTTTTCACGCTTCGATTGCGGCGAGTAAAAATGCGGTGGAAGGTCTTACGAAAAGTCTGGCGGCAGAATTTTCGGCACAGAAAATCAGGGTGAATGCGATTGCACCTTCTTTAACGGACACGAATTTAGCATCACAGCTTTTGGCTACGCCTGAGAAAAGAGAAGCCTCTGCGAAAAGACATCCGTTACAAAGAGTGGGAACTGCGGAAGAAATCGCGGAAATGACGGCATTTTTAGTTTCAGATAAATCTTCGTGGATTACAGGACAGATTTTCGGAATCGATGGCGGAATGGGAAGTGTGAAACTTTAGTTGGAGAGTTTGAGGGTTTTTGAGTTTTGGAGTTATGACTTTATACATTGATACATCTCCAGACTATTAAATTGTTACATTATTAAAAATACTTAGATTAAATTTGCATTATGAATACCGACTTTTTCATTGATCTGCTTCATCAGGTTAAAGAATTTGAAAACTCCGATGCTTACAGACCTAACTCTACAGTCGAAGATTTCCGGTTGTGGCTGAATGATAAAAAATACAGAAAAGAGAGCCCGACCAAGCTTTTTAAAAATGAACAGCATCAGGTTTCATTCACAGAGAATGAAATCTGCAAACAGGTTCTGCTTCTGGGACGATATTCTAAACAACTGATAAGAAAGGGTTTAAATGATTTCCCTGAACTTGCCAATGAAGAATTTACCTATCTCTACCGATTGAAAGATGAGTCGAATCTTACCAAAATTCAGCTTATTGAAAGAAACGGGCACGAGAAACAGACCGGAACGCAGATCATCAAACGTCTTCTTGAATATGGCTTAATTGAAGAGAAAAACGACAGCGAAGACAAAAGAAGCAAACGCCTCAACATTACGGCGAAAGGGGAAGATTACTTCCACCGTTCTGTTGAAAAAGTGAACATGACCTCCAGAATTCTTGCCGGTAAACTGGAAAATAAGGAAAAAGCAGAACTTCTTGAGCTGCTGCGAAAACTGAATGATTTCCATTCTCATGTGTACTCCGAATACCGAAATGAAGATATTGTGAAAGTAATGGATCTGATAGCTTACAACAGAGATCAGAAATAGAGTTTGTTTAAGTTTTTTCAAATAAAATATTTCTGTTGGAAAAAGCAAAGACACAGGATTTTTTATAGCTTCAAATCTTCAAGGTGCAAGAAAATCAAAGATTTTTAACAAGGATTGATGATTACAGTTATTAAGTTGATACAAGTCTATAATCTTCAGATCTATATCAAAGATTTCGTTTAAAACTTTCAGACTTTTTTGCAGTTTGGAAGTTTTAAACGAACGGATAAAAACTGATGGACAGGTTATTTTTTATCAAGCCATGCGGACATGTATTCGCGGTTCATCCTTGCGATATTATCCAGCGAAATATTTTTAGGACACTCTACTTCACAGGCTCCGATTACGGAACAGTTTCCAAAGCCTTCGTCATCCATTGCCTGAACCATATTCAGAACCCTTCTTTTGGCTTCTGTTTTTCCCTGCGGGAGCAATGCAAAATGCGAAACTTTGGCTCCTACAAAAAGCATTGCAGCTCCGTTCGGACAGCACGCAACACAGGCGCCACAACTTATACACGAAGCAGCATCCATTGCTTTGTCGGCATCTTCTTTAGGAACTGCAACTGCATTTGCATCGAGTGTATTTCCTGAGGTATTGACGGAAATAAATCCTCCTGCAGCCATAATCCGGTCGAAAGCACTCCGGTCTGTAATAAGATCTTTAATCACGGGAAAGGCAATACTTCTCCAGGGTTCAATAACGATGGTTTCTCCGTCTTTAAACATTCTCATGTGAAGCTGACAGGTCGTAATTCCTGTATCGGGACCATGTGCTCTTCCGTTAATGTACAGCGAACACATTCCGCAGATTCCTTCCCGACAGTCGTGGTCAAAAGCTACCGGTTCTTTATTTTCGCTAATCAGTTTTTCATTAAGAATATCCAGCATTTCTAAAAAAGAAGAGTCTGTGGAAATATCCGAAACTTTATAGATTTCAAATTTTCCTTTAACCTTTCTGTTTTTCTGTCGCCAGATTTTTAAAGTTAGATTCAGATTTTTTCTCAGCGTCATTATTTTTGATTTAGTGGAATTAAAATTAAATGAAAAGCGATCTTTATTTTTATGATGCCCATCATAATTCTTTAGATACAGAGAGAAAATTTTTCGGGATTAAAATTCTTAGACAAGAAAAGTAAAATTATGATCTCAGTCATAATGGTATAATTTTTTTACTTCTACATTTAATTCAGCTTACTTTAACAAATTCATTACATCTAAAACCTTATATATGCTTATATCAGAAGAACTTTTACTCGATTACGGTGCAGAAGAAGAAACTTTCGGGCGCCATCACACCATTTTTAATGAAGGAGATAAACCTCAATATTATTATCAGGTGGTGGAAGGAAGAATAAAGCTGAACCATTACAACGATGAGGGAAGAGAACTTATTCTTGCTA
Organism: Chryseobacterium sp. ZHDP1; assembly: GCF_018603435.1. GTDB lineage: Bacteria > Bacteroidota > Bacteroidia > Flavobacteriales > Weeksellaceae > Chryseobacterium > Chryseobacterium indicum. The sequence goes on from NZ_CP075682.1 coordinate 1,057,448, forward strand.
TTCTGGACAGAGGACTGAGCGTTTGTGAACTTCTTTTGTTTATAGACCAGACCTATCCTGTAAATGCTGTAACTTTTGAAAAGTGTACCATTCTGAAGCTTCCTAAAAAAAGATTTATAAAAATGCTGGACGACAATCCTGAAATTTCGAGGGACATTAATAAGTTTTTATCGGAAAGGCTTTACTATAAATACATCATGCTGGAAAATAATTCTTCTCTCCGACCGGATACCCGGATTGTAGGCGTACTGGATTATCATAAAAGCTTTTATGAAGATCAGTCGAAATATTCTTATGAAGTCCCGTTTACCCGACAGCAAATTGCTGCTATAACCGCTTTAAGAGTGGAAACCGTCGTAAGAGCAGTGAAAAGGCTGGAAAAAGAAAAATATCTGAAAATCATCAACAGAAAAATTCATGTCTGAATTTTAGATACCACAGTTCGGTACTTTGGTTAAAAATGGTCTTATAGTTGCAGAAACCTCAGCAGCCAAACACTAAAATATTATATTATGGAAACGAAGACCGCAACTAAAAAAGTGCCTGCAAAAAAAACAACACCTGCTAAAACAGCAGCCAAATCCAATGCGAAAACCTCAACAAAGGCAACTGCCAAAACACCTGCAAAGAAAAATGCAGCAAAAGAACTCAAGGATCTTTTTGAAGATTCTCTGAAAGACATTTACTGGGCAGAAAAAGCCCTGCTGAAAGCATTGCCTTCGATGATGAAAAATGCAACTCATGAAAAGCTGAAAAAAGCAATAGAAAACCACATTATTGAAACTGAAGGGCATGTTGAAAGACTGGAGGAATGCTTCAAAGCTTTGGGTAAAAAAGCTCAGGCTAAAAAATGTGACGCTATGCAGGGTTTACTGGATGAGGGAAAAAGCATTATTGAAGAAACGGAACCGGGACCTGTAAGAGATGCCGGAATTATTGCCGCAGCACAGAAAGTGGAACATTACGAAATTGCAACCTACGGAACTCTGGCAGCATTTGCAAAAGTACTGGAAGAAAAAGACTGTATGAAGCATCTTCTAAGTACTCTGGAAGAAGAAAAGAAATGTGATGAACTGCTTACTAAAGTTGCAGATACCAATCTCAACAGCAAGGCATTATAGAAAAAACATTTTCATGATAAGAAAAGGAAACCAAAGCGGTTTCCTTTTTCTATTAATTTCCGGTAGATGTTCCTTTAAAAGTATTGGTACTGAAATCAAGAGTGCAGTTGTCTGTTAAAATATGAACTTTGAGATTTTCAGCATACACAGGAAATCCTTTTTGAACCACCGAAGTATTGGTTTTTCCGATTTCTCTGGCATTAATGATCCACGCCGATCCGGATCCGCGGCAGACTGCCTTGCAGCCTTCTACAATAATCAGCGCGGTATCTTCTCCCAGACCAATTCCCCAACATTCCTGATGCAGAATAACGGCATGAGCCAGCCTCCCGAATCTCGCACGATGCACAAAGTGGGTATCGATAATGCAGTTTTCAATAAAACCCAGTCCGGAAGCCAGTTCGATATCATGTTCCAGAATTGCTTCACCGTTTACTGCTTCAAGAATGGCCGTTTTAGGCATACACATCGCTCCCGCACTTGTCCCTGCGATCATAAAATCTTCTTCTTCAAAGTATTTCTTTTTCAGAAGATCCGTTAAAACCGACTGCTGAAGAGTCTCAAAGATCCTGTTTTGATCTCCTCCCGTAAAGAAAACCGTCTTCGCCTCCTCTACCCTTTTCAGATGATAATCAGAATGTACCTGATCGTCACAGATATCAAGAAAATCAAAATTTGTAAATCCTATCTCATCGAAAGTTTTAGTATAGGTATCGCGCATTCCTTCCGGTTCTGTGCTTGCCGCGGTAATAACTTCAATGCGGTCGTCTTTGGATTTCACCAATAGTTTAAGAATCTCATTGGGCGAAAAATTATTATTCTTTTTCTCTATTTCAGGCTCATTTCCGTCTTTGTCTTCTTTACCGCCTATAATTAATAATCGTCCTTTTGGAATCATAGTTCAGGTCTTTTAATTAAATAATGATATTTCTGTTTGTAAAATTTAAATTATAATCGAATATCTGTTCATTCATGATTTTCCCATTGTGCAGATTAAGAACAGATCCCGGAATCAGAATATGTCCTTTAAGATTTTTCATATATACGGAAGCTCCTTTTTTCAGTCTTCTTTTTTTAATGTATTTAGCGTTAACAACCATTACGGAGCCATTACCGATGCATGAAATCCTGTAGCCTTTTTCAATAATCAGGATCATTTCCATTCCAATTCCGAAACCTAAACATTCCGGATGTTGTATAACCGCTTTCACCAGATTTCTGAAGCGCAAACCGTGCGCAAACTGATTATCTATAATACAGTTGCTGATATAGTTCAGACCTTCTTCTTCAAAAGAGGGGCTTACGGTAATTTTGGGGATAAACATTGCAATATCATCGGTTGATGCTACTGTAAAATCTTCTTCTGTACAGTATTTTTGGTATACAATTTCTGAAAGGGATGACTTTTTAAAGTTTTCACAAAGTTCCGTTTTGTTTCCGGTGAGAAAAACTGCTTTCGCGGAAGAAAGCTTTAACAGATGCTCATGTTGATAATTTTCAGGATCAATAAATAAAACATCTGCAAATCCATGATCTGAAAGTAATGCAGAAATTTTTTCTTTCGGTTCCGAATCCTGTGAAAATATAATCACTGCAATCTCCTCATCTTTTTGACCGTACAATAACTTTAATACTTCTCTGATCGGGAAAAACTCTTCCGTATCATGAACTTCTTTCTGAACTTTCCCTCCGGCAATGATGAGTCTGCCTTTCGGATGGGCAAATGTTCCCTTATTCATTATCCGTTTTCACATGGGTTCTGTCTTTCGCGGTATTTGCCGTATCTGAAACTTCATTCAGTTTCTGAATAGTATCCGAAGCTTTATCATTTACCGTTTCTTTCTTATTGTTCTGATCCGTATACTGCGTTTCGGATTTTGTGCATGACGACAAAATGCATAACATAAAGATAAGTGATGTTAAATTTTTCATATAATCTGGATTTGATTATCAAACTTAAGGATCGGAAAACGAAAAAATTATGATGCAGGTCACAATAAGTCTCATTAAACTTTTTATTTAACTATATTTTTATTTAACCATACGCCAAAGGTGTTGTTTGCCATTGGTGACTTTTGCTTATTCTGAAAATCAGATTTAAAGACATTTAATTGTTTTCACGCCGAACTTACGTTAATTAAAAAAGCTTCCCGAATCGGGAAGCCTGTTTAGAATAAGTGCAAAAATGATAAAGTATGCTTATTCAAAGATAATAAGGACTTCCTGTGATATTTTATGATCTCTCTCATAATTGATGATCTATATTGAAGAAAACCCACAATATTTCCCATAAATGTGGTATTTTTTATTGTAAATATTTTACGTTATGGTTTGCTATTTGTAATTATTTAATAAATAATAAAGCTTAAATATTCATTTTTTTAACATTAAAATTCAACATATGATAATTAGTGAAGATTTATTGTTAGCGTACGGTGCCATCTATGAGATGTACAATGTAAACGAAACCGTTTTTCATGAAGGAAATTTGCCCAAATATTACTTTCAGATAGACAGCGGCATCGTGGAACTGAATAATTACCATGAAGACGGAAAAGAGTTTACCCAGAATATATTATCGGATGGACAGAGTCTGGGAGAATCTTTTTTATTTGATGATAAAGTTTATCCCACCAATGCGACTGCGAAAACAGCCTGCAGGATTTTTAAACTTCCCAAGAATGATTTTTTCAGCCTCCTGAACCAGAATCCTGAAGTTTCCGCAAAAATGTTCAAATGTCTTGCAGACAGACTGTATGATAAGTACATTATGCTTTTTAATATTTCTTCGGCGGATCCATCATACAAAATAAAAACCGTTATGGAAAGCCTGAAAGGTGAATCGGGAGATAAATATTCTTTTCAGGTTCCTCTTACGAGACAACAGCTTGCCAATTTAACGGGGCTTCGTGTGGAAACGGTGATCAGAACGATTAAAAAAATGCATGACAACCATCAGTTAAGAATTGAAAACCGAAAAATATTTTATTAATTTTTACATCTTTCAGAGTATTCACAATTACTATTGATTAAATAATGAAGAAGCCGTCTCATTTCCATGAGGCGGTTTTTTTATTAAACTTTTCAGATTGGATTTTTTGGCTGATTTTTAAAATAAAATGTGGATCTTACGCCACTTTTTTTCTTAAATTATGTGCTAAAGCATGTAATCCGAACTCGATTTCTACTTTTTTGATGGATTTGAGCATAAATCGTTTAAAATGGTGATTGTGTTTCAGATGTGCAAACACAGGTTCCACATCGCAGCATCTTTTTTTACGTTTTTGTATTCCTTCTTCGCTTTTCAGTCGTTTTCGGGCGAGTTCTTTGTGGCGTTCCAGATTGTGATTCCGCTCTATACTGCGGTTTTCTTTGGACTGATGGCACCTGCTTCTCAACGGGCAACCACTACAGTTTTTGGCTTGGTAATGCGATTGTTTTTGTATAAAACCATTTTTCGTTTTGGTGGTACTTTCATGGGTTTTCTCCATTTTTTGTCCCATCGGACAAACGTAAAAATCCTGTTCCCGATTGTAATGTAAATGCTCTTTGCTAAAGGTTTTGTGCTTGTTTTGATAATGCTCATCCTGTTCTTTATCAAAGGTATTGTACTTTACGAAAGCTTCTATCTTAAGTTCTTCTAACAATTGATAATTTTCTTCACTCCCGTAACCCGCATCTGCGGTGAGTGATTCTATTGCAGAGAAGACTTCTTGTCCATAACTTTCTTTAAAATTATCTAAATGCGACACTAAAGTCGTTGTATCCGTGGGATTTTGATGAAGCGTGTAATTAAGAATAAACTGATTCTCTGTAGAAATCTGCGCATTGTAAGCGGGTTTGAGCTGTCCGTTCTTCATATGATCTTCCTTCATTCTCATAAAGGTCGCATCCGTATCGGTCTTGCTGTAAGAGCCTCTTTCTTTCAAAATTTCCTCCTGCAGCTCATACTTTTCAAGGTTTTTCTCAAAGTTGTTTTTGATATAATTCAGCTTCGCTTTTGCTTTGGTTTTTCCTTTGTCCGAAGTAGTTTTTCCGCTTAGTTTTTGATTAATATTTTCAACGGTCTGCCGGATTTTTTCTTTACTGATTTCTTTAAATTCCGGCGGCTGCGGATCTGTATCTTCATCCGAAGCGATGCTTTGGGCATAAGTCCAAAGTTCTTCAAGTTGTTGAAGCATTTTTTCTTTATTGGTTTGGATGGATTTTCCCCAAACAAAAGTATAACGGTTGGCTTGTGCTTCTATCTTTGTACCGTCCGTGTAGACTTGCTTTAAAGTAATCAATCCTTCTTCTGCCAAAAGCAAAACCACCTGGGTAAAAATATCCTTGAAAGCGGACTGCAATTTCTGACTTCTGAATCTTGCAATAGTGTTATGATCAGCAATATTCATATTGGAAAGCCACATAAAAAGAACATTTTCACGCATCGCCTTTTCTATTTTTCTTGACGAATAAATGTTTTCCATATATGCAAAAACCATCACCTTAAGCATCATTACCGGATGGTAACTCGGATTGCCTTCTTTACGGTAAGCGCTTAATAATTTGGAAATATTAATCTTCTCTAAGACATCATTGACGATGCGGACAGGATGTTCCGATGAAATTAAATCCTCAAAAGTATGAGGAAACAAAACCAACTGATTTTGATTGTAATGCCTAAATCCCATATATGTTATTGATTACCAAATAAATATACAAAACAACAGTCAATCTTACAAATGTTTTAATCAAAGAAACCGCCTCAGTTGTGAGACGGCTTCTTTGGGTTACAACAGCAGAATCGGATTCTGTATAGTGCTTATTTAAAATTTTATTTTCGGCATTGGTTTCTGTGTTTTCTTTGGGATCGTCCTGATCCGGATCGCATCTGCAGGACAGGGAAACAAAACCGCAAAAAATTCCCAATAGTATGGTGGCAATTGATTTCATAAAAGTTTCAGTTTAATTGTTTTTATTTTCGCTTGAAGGTTTTTGCATTTCCGACATTCTGTGAGCCGCCATTTGATCTGTTGTTATATTCGTCATGGCAACAGAGGGTTTATTTTTCAATCCTGAAATTACTTTGTCTTCTCCTTTCATTAAAGCATTAAACCCATCCATTGCTACGTCTTCGGGTGAGGCAAGATTATCGGGATCATCCAGAATTTTACTTTCGTTCATATCTGCTTTGTTGAAAAAATCTGTATCAGTAGGTCCCGGCAAAAGTGCTGTTACGGTAATCCCCGAATCTTTCAGCTCTTCTCTGATGGCTTCAGACCAAGATAAAACAAAGGCTTTTGTACCATGATATACAGAATGCCAAGGTCCGGGAGCTTTACTCGCGATGGAAGCAAGATTCAAAATTCTTCCTGAACCTTTCTGTAAACGATCTTTTAAGAATAATTTGGTTAAAATAATTACGGAGACAATATTCAGATTGATGATATCTACTTCACGATGAATATCGGTTTCATGAAATTTTCCGTACACTCCCTGTCCTGCGTCATTTACAAGAATTTCAGGACTTATTCCGTTCAGCTTCAGTTCAGAATACAGAGAATATGCATCTTCCTGATTAAAAAGGTTTTTAGCTATGGTGATTACATTTACTCCAAAGCTTTTCAGTTCTGCGGCTTTCTTTTTCAGCTCGTCATAATTTCGGGCAACAATTACGAGATCGTAGCCGTTTTTGGCGAAAATTTTTGCCAGTTCGTAACCGATTCCGCTGGTTGCGCCGGTTATTAAGGCATATTGGTTTTTCATATTCATTTTAAGTGATTTAAAGATTGATGATTTTAATTATTTCCATGGATCAAGAACCACTTTTACACAGCCGTCTTCTTTTTTATCGAAAATTTCGTAGCCTTTGGCAACTTCGGTAAGAGACAGACGGTGCGTAATGATATCATCAAGAACAACCCGACCGCTCTGAACATGATCCATAAGATCATCAATAATCGCATGAACGTTACACTGTCCTGCCTTTATTGTAATTCCTTTATCGAAAATCTGTCCTAATTTGAAATTATCGTAGTTCACGGGATAAACTCCTAAAACAGAAACAATTCCTCCTCTTCTTACGGCACTCATACAAGCTTCAAGCACTTTAACAGAACCTTTTTCAAGATTTAAAACCGCTTTGGCTCTGTCCAGTAAATTTCTGTCGGGCTCAAATCCTACTGCATCAATGCAGACATCCGCACCTCGTCCTTCCGTCATATCTCTGATCTGCCGGATGACATCTCTTCCGTCTTCCCAGAGAATTGTATCGCAGCCTGTAATGTTTTTAATCTGATCTAAACGGTATTGCTGGGTATCTATAACGATCACTTTTCTGGCGTTGTGCAGGATGGCACTTTTTGCAGACATGGAGCCTACAGGACCTGCACCGAAAATCGCCACCGTTTCTCCTCCTTTCAGTTCTCCCCAAAGTACTCCGGTGTAACCTGTAGGAAAAATGTCCGTAAGGAATAAAACCTGTTCATCGCTTAAGTTTTCAGGAACTTTTCTCGGTCCCACATGAGCGTAAGGAACTCTCACGTACTGCGCCTGTCCGCCGTCGTATCCTCCGTAAAGATCTGAGTATCCGAAAAGCGCTCCTCCTTTTTCCGTAACAATTCCTCCTTCCGGACCGTAATGTTCGGGATTGCTGTGTTCGCAGGCGGTGGGAAGATCGTGCTGACAAAAAAAGCAGCTTCCGCAGGAGATAGGAAACGGAACGACCACTCTGTCTCCTACTCTTAAACTGGTAATGTTTTTTCCGACTTCTTCTACAATTCCCATAAACTCGTGCCCCATAACCATGGGTCTTGCCTGAGGAATACCTCCCGAATACATATGAAGATCGCTTCCGCAGATCGCTGTGGAAGTTACTCTTAAAATAATGTCGTTCTGGTCTTTGATAATAGGATCATCCACTGTATCGCAGGTGATATTTCCCGGCGAATGAATAACTGCTGCTTTCATATTTTACTATTTTAGGTTTGGTGTGTAATTAATCTGAAGGAATTTTAAATCCTTTCATTCCCAAATATACCTTGTATCCGGTGCTGCAGTTTATGACCTGTGTCATAATATTATTTCCTGAAAAGCACTAATAAAATAATACTTGCTCAGTATCAGTAATTTAACCTAAAATAAATGGTAAGATCGGAATTAATCGAATCATGATATGGCTGTAAAACAGTGATCTTTCTTTACTTGTAATATAATTTATCAAACTTGTGTGAAATTAACAAATGATAATTCGGGTAATTTAGATTTTACTTTCCTTTGTTATATAAAGATACACAATAAGGAAAATTTGATTAACCTATTAAAACCCAAATGAAATAGAGATCTTATTTCGAGAAAGACAGATATTGAATTTTATCTGTCTTTTATTTGTATTACCTCTGAAGAGATTCCGGTCTGCTTTATTTTTCGGATCTTCTCTGAATTCTTTTTTTAATCCTGCTTAATGATACGGGCGTAATTCCTAAAAGTGAGGAGATATATTTTGCCGGAACCCGACTGATAATTTCCGGATATTCTTTAGAAAATTTAATGTACCGTTCTTCAGCAGTGAAAAAGATGAAATCTTCCTGCCGTATGATATATTCTGCGATTAAATTCATCATAAAATCGAAAGCTACAGACAGCATCCTTTCATTGGAATAAACGTAAGACTGAAGTTCGGAGAGCTCAAACCGGTAGAAAATGCAGTCTTCCAGACATTCGAAGTACAATCTGCTTTCCAGATTACGGATCAAAGCGTAATAATCTCCGAAATGGTCTCCTTCGAGTCTTATGAAAATGGTTTTTTCAAGCTCATTTTTGCCTGAAACATAATACGTCCGTACAATACCTTTTTTAATAAAGTAAAAGTATTGGCAAACATCCCCCGGCTCTATGAAGATAGCACCGGCGGTATAAGTTTCAACGGCTATTTTTCCCGGATAATGATAGACATCATCGTAAGAAATACTTTTTATTTTGTCCGCCATAGCTTCTGCTATTTCCTTTTTATCGTGCATTGATCATAATTTTACGGTAACACTTTGTTTTGAGGGACGAATAAAAAATGGGTAATAAATTCATGGAATCATTAAACGATGATTTCTTTTTGCAGTGCCCGATTTTTATCGGGAATTCCGAAATTAAGCTGATTCAGAAGTTCCGTATCTTTGTAAAACAGATTCTTTTTTTTCATGATAATTCCTCTAACCTCTTTCTTTTCAAAGCATTTCTTTTCTAAAAGATCTGCATAAAATCTATGGCAATCGGGAGTTTTTATCTTTTGTATTTTTTTATTCATTGATGAAGAGTGGTTGTAGGAATTCTGTAATCTTCTGTTATTTGTTTCACTGAACACAGTAAAAATAATTTTCCTATGTGTGTATGTCTTTAAGAGAATCCATAAAGCAAATAGGAATTTCTGAGATTCTAAAAGTGTGTTAACAGTTGTCTGAAGCTCTCCTGTGCGCAAGAGAAAACAGGGTAGAATACAAATCATCAAGCCCGAAAGGCTTACCAATAAAACAGTCTGCACCCGCTTCGAATGCTTCCTTTCTTTTGAGGCTGTCTATCGAAACCGCTATAACGGGTAGTTTTTTAAGCGTCTGCTGTTCACGGATTTTTTTGATAATCCCGAATCCCGACAATGAGTTCAGCATATCTACAATAACAATATCCGGAGCGAATTGCTCTATCTGTTTTACAGCATCTTTATTTTTATCCTGAGACTGAACCACGTAGTTTTCCTGCTCAAGTATATCCTGCAACACTTTAAAAGTTGCATAATTATCATCGAAAATCATAATTTTATTCTTATTCATCGTGTTCGGAAATAAAACAATTCAATTTTATATTTTATAGCAAATAATAAAGTGAAACTGAAAAAAAATAGTTTTTTAAACGTTATATTTCTCACAGCAAAGAAAAAATATTATTTCGGGAAGAAAATTAACTTATGTTAATTCCAATCAGATAAATTCTTTGGATGAAATCAGTTTTTAGGATACAGCCTTCTTTTTATTCTGCTCAACGATGCGGGAGCCACTCCCAAAAGAGAGGCAATATGCTTTTCCGGTATGCGCTTCATAATTTCAGGATTTTCTTTTGCGTATTTAAGGTATCTTTCTTCGGGGTTTAAAAAAATAAAATCTTCGTTACGGGAAAGATGCTCTCCCAGTAAAAACAGGGTATAATGTAAACTGAACTTCATCAACCCTGAATTCTGCCGAAGGTATTCCTTTACATCATCAAAATTAAACTTATAAAGGATACAGTCTTCTTCGCATCCATAATAAAGTCTTGCCGAAGAATTTAATATTAATGAGCAGTAATCGCCAAAAAAATAGTTTTCCATCCTTATGTATACCGTTTTTTCCATATTTTTTTCATCACTAAAGTAATATGCTCTCACCATTCCTTTTTTAATGAAATATAAAGACTTTACCTTATCTCCGGGATAAATTAATAAGCTGCCGTTTTTATGATGTTCTATTTTTACTCTGCCTTTATAATTCAGAATATCAGTATCCTGCATACCCGGAATTATCTTTCCCAATGTTTCCGCAATATTGTCTAAAGTACCCATGGCATTTAAAAAATTTCTTCTTTGAATATAACAATATTTAGCGTTTTATTTTAATAATTATTCAAAATATTATCGTTTAATTAGAGAGAAATGCATAATTAAATACATAATCCTGTGAAATTAAATATTATACAAAATTTATTTAACCAAAAAAAACAGCCCTTCCGGACTGTTCCATATAATTTTTAAGATGATGTTATTTACCGGCGCGGGAAACTCTCCAGACAATCCCTCCTACATCATCTGCCACCAAAAGAGAACCATCTGCGATCTGAAGGACTCCGACAGGTCTTCCGTACACATCACCTTTTGCTTCGTCTGCTATAAATCCTGTAAGAAAAGGCTGATAAGAAGCTGCCGGTTTACCATTGGCAAAAGGAACAAATGCAACCTGATATCCTACTAAAGAAGATCTGTTCCAAGATCCGTGCTGTCCGATAAATGCTCCGTTTTTGTATTTTTCGGGAAACTGCGAACCTGTATAAAATGTTAAACCTAAAGAGGCAGTATGACTTCCCAAAGAAACGTCCGGAACAATTGTTTTCTGTACAAGATCCGATCTTTCTCCTTTTCTTCTCGGATCTTCATTTTTACCGAAATAGGAATATGGCCAGCCATAAAAAGCATTCTGTTTTACACTGGTAAGATAATCCGGAACTAAGTCATCGCCTAATTCATCTCTTTCATTTACTACAGTCCAGAGTTCTCCGGTTACGGGATTCCAGCTCATTCCGACAGGGTTTCTGAGACCAGCTGCATAGATGTTCTCCCCGCTTCCGTCGGGATTTACTTCCAAGATATTCGCTCTTCTCACCTCTTTATCCATCCCGTTTTCTCCTACATTACTTCCCGAACCTACGGAAATATAGATTTTAGATTGATCCTTATTGGCGATCAGGTTTCTCGTCCAGTGATTGTTATATCCACCCGCAGGAAGATTTACAATCTTTTTCCCCGGTTTTGTAATCTTCGTATCTCCCAATTTGTAAGGATAAACCCATAAACCATCGGTATTTGCCACATAAAACTGATCTTTAATAATCAACATTCCGTAAGGCTGATTAAGATTGGCTAAAAATACGCTGGAAGATTCAGGAATTCCGTCTTTATTGGCATCACGATAGAGAATGATTCTGTTGGCAGATTTTCCTCCTACTTCAGCATCACTTTTTCCACTAATGTCATTTTTAATTTTCTCCGAAACAGTACGTTCAGAATTGGATAAAACCACAAAAACATCTCCGTTTTCAGCCTGAATCATATTTCTGGGGCTTTTAATGTTTTCTGCAAATCTGGCTACGGTAAATCCTTCCGGAGCCACAGGCATTTTTCCTTTTGCCCAGCCCAGAACATTGCTGAATTTTGTTTTACTGTTTTTTTCATCCGGTGCAGGAAGCTTCAGAGTATCTGTTTTGGTGACTGCAGTATCGCTTCCTGTTTTATCATTTTTATTCTCTTTACAGCTCAACATCAGTAAAGCTAACACTGGTAGAATGTAGTTTTTCATATATTATAAGTTGTGATTTTGTTTCTGAGAGATTACAAAAAGTATTCCTTTAAGAAAAAGGCTATTATTCGTGAATATCATTAAGAGGTATTATTTAAATGAAGTAAAAATCAGATATAAATTACAATGATTTTAATATTTATTTAAGATTGGCTTTGTTTTTGCCACGAAACGGATATGAAGACAATTTTTATCGTTGAAGATGAGACAGGCATCAGAGATGCATTACAGCTACTCCTGTCATTTGAGAATTATGATGTACGCTCTTTTGCCACTGCGGAAGCGTTTAATAACAGAGACCACTCTGTAATTCCTGATATTTTTATCATGGACGTAAAATTACCGGACGGTCTGGGTACGGATCTGTGCAACCAGATTAAAGAAGATCCTGCAACAGCTCAAATTCCTGTCATGATTATCAGCGCTCATGCAAAAGCAGCCCATGTGGTAAATTCCTGCAAAGCAGATGTTTTCATCCCTAAACCTTTTGACATTGATGATGTGATCGTAAAAATTGAAAATCTGGTAAAAGAACCTAATCTTCAGTAATTATCACCCACAATCCATACAAGATCCTCCCATTCGATTTGGAGGATTTTTTTAATTCCTGATATTAAAATTTTCAGCAGGCGGTTGAAAAAATTTAACATTTAAATAATGTTAAAACCTGACAAGTTTGAAAATAAAGGACTTGTAATATCCACTATTTTTTAATTTCGGACAATTTACTGTCGGTAAAAATTTATTTCCATCGATTATTTTTAACAGATTTTATGTTCAATAACTCAACAAAAAGCCATTAATTTTAAATAAGTTAAAACACTTTAGATTATTTATTTATGATTTTAATTTAGTTGTACAATTTTCTAAAAATGCGTAATTTTACGAATCTTTTTTACTTAAAAAATCTAATAAATAAAAATGAATACAGAACAGTTTGTGAGCCGTCACATTTCCCTGAATGAAGCCGATAAACAGGCGATGCTGGAAAAAGTTGGCGTTTCAAGTATCGAGGAGCTTATCTCTCAAACCATCCCTTCTTCTATCCGTTTAGAAAAAGATCTTGAAATCTCAGAACCGCTTTCAGAATACGAAATGCTGATCCATTCTAAGGAATTAGCATCGAAAAATACTGATTATACAAGCTACATCGGGTTCGGATATCACAACACTTTGCTGCCATCGGCTATTCAGAGAAATATCTTTGAAAATCCGAGCTGGTACACCGCTTACACTCCATATCAGGCGGAAATTGCACAGGGAAGACTGGAAGCTCTTCTTAATTTCCAGACTGTTGTGTGTGATCTTACGGGTTTTGCTCTGGCAAACGCTTCATTGCTGGATGAATCTACTGCGGCTGCAGAAGCAATGCATATGTTCTTCAATAACAGAACGAAGGATCAGAAAAAAGCGGGAGCAAACAAGTTCTTCGTTTCCGATCTTGTTCTTCCTCAAACGGTTTCTGTATTAAAAACAAAAGCAGAAGGTCTTGAGATCGAAATTGTAGAAGGAGATCACAAAACGCATGAGTTTGACGGTTCTTACTTCGGAGTTTTATTACAATATCCCGGGAAAAACGGAATTGTTTTAGATTATACAGAAAACATCGTAGAATATAAAAAATTAGATCTTCAGGTAGTTGTTGCCTGTGATCCGATGGCTTTGGTGAAGTTAAAATCTCCGGCTTCAATGGGAGCAGACTGTGCAGTGGGAACAACGCAGAGATTTGGTATTCCATTGGGTTATGGCGGTCCTCACGCAGCATTTTTCTCTTGTAAGGAAGATTATAAGAGAGATATTCCGGGAAGAATTATCGGGGTTTCTCAGGATATGTACGGAAGACGTGCTTTGAGAATGGCTTTGCAGACCAGAGAACAGCACATTAAGAGAGAAAGAGCGACTTCAAACATCTGTACCGCTCAGGTTCTTTTGGCTGTTATGGCAGGAATGTACGCTGTTTATCACGGTCCGAAAGGATTAAATTATATCGCAGATCAGATTCATTTTAAAGCCAATGCTTTGAAGGGAGGCCTGAAAGCTTTAGGATATGAAATCGTGGAAGAACCGATCTTTGATACGGTAAAAATCACGATGAATGAAGATGAGAAAGGAAGACTGATGAGAATGATGCTTGATCACAAATTAAACTTAAATTACTTCACAGAAGGAGTTGTAAGTATTGCGATCAACGAAAGTACAACATTGGATAAATTAAATTATCTGATGGCTTCTTTTGCCCAGTTCAAAGACAAGCAGACTTTCAAATTAGAAATTAAAGAAGGATACAGCATTCCGGAAGAGAATTTAAGAAAAGACGAAATTCTTACGGAAGAAGTATTCAACAAATACCATACGGAAACAGAATTGATGCGTTACATCAAACGTCTGGAAAGAAAAGATTTATCGCTGACACACTCAATGATTTCTTTAGGTTCCTGTACGATGAAACTGAACGCCGCAACGCAGATGTTACCGCTTTCATGGGACAATTGGGGTTCAGTTCATCCATTTGTACCGGTTGATCAAGCAGGAGGTTATCAGGAAATGATCCGTGAACTGGAGAAAGATTTAGCTAAAATCACAGGTTTTGCAGGAACTTCTCTTCAGCCGAATTCCGGAGCTCAGGGAGAATATGCAGGATTGATGGTCATCAGAGAATATCACATTTCAAGAGGTGAAGGTCACAGAAACGTTGTATTGATTCCTCAGTCTGCACACGGAACCAACCCTGCTTCTGCGGCAATGGCAGGAATGAAGATTGTTGTGGTTAAAAACCTTGAGAACGGAGAAATCGATTTCGAAGATTTAAAAGCAAAAACAGAACAGCATTCTGAAAATCTTTCTTGCGTAATGATCACATATCCATCTACATACGGATTCTTCGATGCCAACATTAAAGAAATTACCGCTTTGATCCACGAACACGGAGGACAGGTTTATATGGACGGAGCCAACATGAACGCTCAGGTTGGATATACCAGTCCCGGAAACATCGGAGCAGACGTTTGTCACTTAAATTTGCACAAAACTTTCGCAATTCCTCACGGAGGAGGAGGTCCCGGAGTTGGTCCGATTTGTGTGGCTAAACACTTAGTTCCTTTCTTACCTTCCAATGCCAATATCACAATCGGATCAAAAGACGCAATTGAAGGTATTTCAGCAGCGCCTTACGGTTCAGGTTTAATTCTGAATATTTCTTATGCTTATATTAAAATGTTAGGAAATTCAGGATTGAAAAAATCAACGGAACACGCTATTTTAAATGCTAATTATTTAAAAGAAATTTTAGCAGAACATTTCCCGATTTTATATTCAAACGAAAACGGAAGAGTTGCCCACGAATGTATCGTAGATTTCAGACAGTTCAAATCTTTAGGAATTGAAGTTGCTGATGTGGCGAAAAGACTGATGGACTATGGTTTCCACGCTCCTACGGTTTCTTTCCCGGTTGCAGGAACTTTAATGATTGAGCCGACTGAATCTGAAAGCAAATCAGAAATTGACCGTTTTGCAGAAGCTTTAATTGCCATCAAACAGGAAATTGATGAGATTGCAAATGGTGAAGCAGATGCAGCCAATAACGTATTGAAAAACGCTCCTCACACGGAACAATTGGTAATCTCCGATTCCTGGGATAAACCATACAGCAGAGAAAAAGCAGCTTATCCTTTAGATTGGGTAAGAGACCACAAATTCTTCGCTACAGTCTCCAGAGTGGACGAAGCTTACGGAGACAGAAACTTAGTTTGTACCTGTGAGCCGATTGAAGCTTATATGTAATTAAAAGTTTTTAGTTATAGAAAAATCCCTTTCAGTGATGAGAGGGATTTTTTATGTCATTGCGAGGAGCGAAGCGACGAAGCAATCTTGTTGTAATTTATTAAGACTGAAAACCAGATAAGTAATCTATATTTTTATCTGACAATTAGGAAGCGCTTTTTGTAATTTATCCAATTCATTTCTTTCTATATTATTCCCTTTCAAGTCTAATTGTCTTAAATTTAATAGATTAAAAAAATTATCCGGTAAATTTGTTAGTTTATTATCTCTCAATTCTAGACGATGTAACTTTTTCAAATTACAAATCGATATTGGTAACCATCTAATATTATTTTCATTTAGTAATAAAAACCGCAAATTACTCAGGTTTCCAAACTCTTCAGGAAGTGATTCCAATTCACAATTAATTGCTGCAAAACTTTCTAAATTAACACACTCTGTAAGCTCAATTGGTATTGATCTGATGGGGTTATCATTTATCGTTAAAATTTCAAGTTTTTTTAATAACCCTATAGATCTTGGGATTTCTTTAATTCTATTGTTATTAATATAAATTTCCTCAAGTTTCAATAAACTTCTAAAAATACTATCCGGTAAAATCTCAAATTTATTATAACCAATTTCAAAACAGGTAATATTTATATATTTCTCTATATCCTCCGGTAATTGAGACGACTTTCCTATCCAATTTTCATCATTTCCCAAGTCAAATGAAAAATAATCTTTAGGTAATAAAGTATTCATATTGAAGATATCTCTGAATTGTTACTACTAATAATTTTTCTTAAAATATATTACGTATTGTTATCAATAATTTCACACAAAGCCGTCACCACTTCGCGTTGTTTTCCATTCGGGTATTTTTCCGAATAGTTTTTCTGTAATGCCGAAGAATTGTAGTTATTGCTTTCCAGCAGTTCTTCTGATAAGCTGAAAATGTAATTGAGTTCTTTAGCTTCATCTACATATTTTCCATTCGGGAAGAGATTTTCGTATTTTTGAACCAAATCATTGGCGGCAATAAATTCGTGCGTATCTTTAATCATCAGTGAACAGAGACCTTCTTCACTGTAAATAAGAAATTTGTAAGAATCTACCGCAGATTCCCAGATGTTTTCTTCACAGGCTTCCGCATCGAAACCATATTCTAAAGCTTTGGTATAATGCGATGTTGCACCCCAGTAATCATTCTTGGAAAGATAGATCATTGCGCCGATCTGATTATGGTAGATAGCTTTATTGTCGGGAAATCTCTTGAGTAAATTTTTAGAAAGGTTTAAAGCTTCTTCGTAGTTTCCTTCCTGAATGGTATTAGAAAGTTCCCAGAAACCGTTTTTCTCTTCTTCTGATGCAAAATTGATTGCCATAGCGTATTAGTTTTAAATTTAGAGCCCTAAAGTATTAAAAATGTTTAATTTCAGCTATTATTTAATGAAAATTTTTATATAATTCTAAGATTTTCAATTTATCGTGAAGGTATTTCAGATGATTTTTTAATCGCATCTCCTAATTTGGTCTTTGAATGGTTATTGCTGGAAAAATGTACAAAATAACCTCCTCTTTCTCTCAAGCCGTGGAGATTTAATGTTAAAGAAATGTAGTCAGTAAAGCTCATTGTAGAATGGTCTGTAAAAGAATTGCCGTAGTTATCTCCTTTATACACAGTTGGATCGTCATCAGAATTAAGATCTAAAGCAATCATATTGTATTCCGAATAAAAATCAAATATTTTCAGGTCATCATCCACATCGAAATGCTCTTCCCATTTTTCAAATAAAACCGTTTTTAAAGGCAGTATCTGGATAGATCCGATATGATTGTCATAAGCATCTAAATTCCAAGCTTTACCCGCTCTTACCCTTCTGTCCACGTAAGGTTCCTTATAATCCCATAAAATTTGAATGTGACCGAATAGGCTGTAAAATTCTTTGACAGCCGAAGGAATTTTCCGTTTTAATTTTTTCTCATATTTTTCAAAATCCTCATTGCTTAGAGGTTTTCCGATCGAAAAATAGTGGATGTAAAGATCTTCACGCTGAAGCAGGCTTCGGATCATGTTATAGAAATCTCTTTTAAGATTGGGGAAAAAACTGAGTGACAAGTGATTTTCCAGCAGTTCTTCTTCAAAAAGATAGTTGCGGTTGATATAACTGTAATTACCGGAAACAAAGAAATCGCGACCGATCAGCAAATAAACATCCTGATCTTTGTTAAATTTTTTCACTACGGCTCCATAATTCTCAAGCCTATTTTTAACATCACCTTTCTTACCGGCAAGGATAAATTTTTTCGACTCTGTATATACTTCAATCTGTCTTCCTTCGATTTCTTTTCTGATCAATTCCATTCTGCTATTTTTTTTCAGTTATTGAGTTTAGAGTAAATTTTGCAAGCTCAATATTGGCTGTTGTAGCATCAGATAAAAAAATAAGATGTCCTAGAAGGTTTTTGGCTTCTTCCTTCTTTCCATTTTGGTCTAGTAAAATTGCCTTATTTATTTCCAGAATTCCTTTGGTATCTGCGTCAGGATTTTTTAACAGACCTTGTTCAATAGCGTTAAACTTTTCTGCTTTGTTATCCATAAGATTGGCAAGTTCTTTCCATGCAGGAGCAAAATCAGGAACTTTTTCGGTTAAGGTTTGGGCAATTTCTAATTTCTGTTCCTTATCATCCGTCCATTCTATTTGCAGATAAGCTAAATAGAGACCTTTAGGAAATTTTCCCGACTGCTCTCCCTGAAGAGTGTATAAAGCTGTTTTTGTAGTGAAAAATCCTTTAGGTGAAAGATCATCAGTTTTTTTATAAAATTTTAAAGCATTATCGAAATCCCCTTTTAAAAGATAAGTAAAAGCAAGATCATAGATAGGATATGACCAGTCGGGTTGAATTTTTATGGTTTCTTCAAGTTTCGAAATGGCAAGATCATATTTTCCTGACTGCCCGAGTTCTCTAGCTTCTCTATGCAGTTTTCTTGCTGTTGGATCAATATTTTTATTATCCATAATTTCATAATTTATTTTTCCTGTTGTATTTTCTAATTCACTTTTCGTAATCATATGACCTGCTTTATCTTTAAAAACAATATCATTTGTTACAGATTTTGCTTCCTCTGATTTATTTTGGCAGGAATTTAAAATTAAAAGAATACACCCAAAAGTAAGAAATGATTTTTTCATCATTTATATTATTTTTACTGTAAAAGCTTTATAATTTCTGTATTATTTTTCTCTTTTGCCATATCCAAAGCTGTTTTGCCGTCCTTATTTTTAATTGTTAAATCAGGCTTGTATTGAAGCAGAAATTTCACCGTTTCCAAATTTCCACCCTGAGCGCAGTACATAATTGGGGTTTCATTGTCAGCATCAATATTATTAATATCGGCGCCGTTTTTTATAAGATATTCCGCGATGTTTAAATAGCCTTTGCTGATTGCGCTTGCGAAAGGTGTTGCAAGATCTTTTGCTCTGGAGTCTACTGTAGCTTTATTTTCGACTAGAAATTTTACCACCTCAAATCTGTTATTTCTTGTGGCAAAACGTAATGCAGTCCATCCGTTAACATCCTGAAAATTTGGATTTGCTTTATTGCTTAGAAGTAATTCTACAATTTTTATAAATCCTTCCTGAGAAGCAAAATTCAGCGGAGTGGCAGTGCTTTCTAAAGGCGCATTAACATCGGCGCCTTTTTTTATTAAAAGTTCAACCAGTTTTACGTTTCCAGTTCCTACTGCAGAATATAAAGGCGTTATACCCTCTTTTGATTTTTGATTTATATTTTCTCCTTTCTCCAATAATTTTGTTACCTTTTCGATGTCCTGACTTTCAATAGCATTAAAGATTTTTTGAGAAAATACAGAGTTGAACGTAAATAGAGATAAAGCGACCAAGAGGTTTTTGGTTTTCATAAGGTTAAAGTTTTATTTGAAATTTAAATTTATAATTTCCAAATATAAAACAATATCTTATTAATCAATTATCATTGCCGGACCAAAAATTCTTTTCCTGTCCATTAAAATAGAATCAAAATTTATCTTCTCAAAAGAATCATTTCTGCTGTAATATTCGAATTTATACCTGTAAATTTCAATAATCTTATCTTTGACTTCCTTGTTAGGTTTACGATCGTATTCATCACACAGACAAAGTGCTAATTCGCGTAAAGCAGACTCATACTCCCACTGATTTGTAACAGCTTGATCATTAATTTTTATTTCTTTTTCTTCACCATGCAAAGGATAGTTGACTTTACAGTTTTTGAAAGTAATTTCTCCACTATATTTTTCAGAGCATGAAAGCAAAAACATCAGAAGAACTTGAAAAAAAGCCTGATTTCATTTGGGAAACTATATCTTTTCCGCTTTAGCTTCCAATGATTTTATCAAATTCCCTTTCACCAAAGTAAAAGCATAATCTTTCGCTTCCGCAAAAGAAATATCATATTTTCTTTCAATATATCTCAAATCTTCAGGAAATTTCGCAAGCAAGTCGTCGTAAAAATCATCTAAAAATTGTTTTGAAGGCAGTGCATAATCTATTTTAAGCTGAAAACGTCTTAATAAAGCCGTATCAATGATTTCAGGATGATTGGTCGCACATAAAAGAAGCGCATTTTCCGGAAAGTAATCAATCAATTGAATAAGAGTATTTACGAGACGTCTCATTTCGCCCACATCTTTATCGTCGCTTCCTCTTGCTTTCCCAATCTGGTCGAGTTCATCAAGGAACAGGACAGATCTTTCTCTTGCCGCTTTATCAAAGATCATTTTGATGTTCTGGGAAGTTTCCCCGATTCTTGAAGAAACGATATTGCTTAAATTGAGGATGATGATGCTTTTTCCCAAAGCATTGGCAATGGCTTTTGCCGTCATTGTTTTTCCGCAGCCTGAACTTCCCTGAAGAAGAATTTTGTTGTTAACCGGAAGACCAAATTCCAGAAGTTCTTTGGAAAATGTATTTTCTTTTATGAGCTGTACAAGCTGTTCTTTATTGTGGGGATCAAGGAAAACATCATTAAGGGTAACTTCTTCTTTGTCTTGAATAATAAGATTGTACAGATTCATTTTTCGAAAATTATATGCAAAGATAAAGGTTATCCAACAAAAAAGCCGAACAAATGAATGTTCGACTTTCTATCGGCTATTATAAAAATTAAAATTATCTTCCTTAGTGTAAAATCTTGCTGTATGTTTTTTGTGCCCTTTTACTCGCGCTGAGTAAAAGAGCAGTCAATCTTTGCAGATTGAAAACATATAACAATATAATTTCGTCTTTGTTCAGGAACTGAATTTCTCCAGATCAGAACTTTCTAATTAGTTTCTTTCTCTTCTTGCTGCTGCGAAATAAGAGGCGAATACTACTAAACATGTTGCAATTCCGATGTAAGTGATCATTTTGTTTAATTTTTAATTATTTGACTATTTATTATCAATTTTACATTTGCAATATTACGACTTTCAAACAAGGTTCCAAAATAAATAATCATGATGTATATCAGTGTTTTAAGTAGTTTTTGTTTAAGATTTAGATAAAAATAGTTTACAAATAATTAATATAAAAATGAAAAAATAATATGGCTTTTTTTGATTTATGTGCAAAAAATTATTGATCTGTTAAATATTTTGCAGCTTGTATTTAAAAGTTGATAATCCAAAAAAGAAAAAATGCAATACATAATAACATTTTCGGGGACAATAATATCTCACTTATTTTTGATATTTAACTTTCGCAATATTAAGAAATGTTAGCATAGAAACTCTACAAGGCACATTTTCGAGTATTTTTTTTGAATAAAATTTTTTAGAGTAAAGAAAAAAACAGCTTTTTTCAGAACGAAAAATGATAGTATTTTTTCTCATTTCCTGTTAACATAGCAGAAATTTTTGAAGAAGAATAGTTATTTCCTACAATTTTTTCCGGATGATATAGGAAAATGTTAAAAGCGGAATATATAAACTCATTCAATTATAAAGAGGAATCAGATCCAGAGATTGATAAATCAAATTACGATCGTCTGTGTCTTTTTTAATGTCCATTTACCGCTTTTGAAAACAGCTTCTATAAATCCGCCGCCCGCCCCACTTCCGTAATCGATCAGAAACCGTTCTTTATCATCGGTTTTTTTAATCTTTCCGACATAATCAGGAAACATTCCGAGACGATAATCTGATTCTAAATGAGACTGTTCTTTTTCTGGATAAATAAGAACTTTTATACTTTCCGGATTCATCTTTTGAAAATAATCGCAGTCAGAAAAATATCCTGCGAAAAAGTAATGGCTTTCAGAGAAATGAAACTGCTCGTAATCGTCATTCACAATTTGAGAATACAGATCCGAAAACTTTGATTTTTCAGATTTGTACAGGGGATTTTTATCGGTAAAATCATTTATTCCGTCTTTATCCGTATCTGCTGAATCCGGATTTAATAAGATTAGTTTTTCAAACAGGTCATTAAAGCGGTCTTTATCGCTGTCTTTTAAAACTTCTTTCAGATCAATATCAAAAACCAGCCTGTCTTTTACAGCTTCTTTTGAAGGAGATTCGGGATATGCCCAATTTCCGCTTATTCTTACAAAACTTCCGGAAAGTATGATGCTGTTTCCGGAAACAAAAATTTCAGGCTGATTTTCATTAAGATGGGTAAACTTACTCAAACCCAGATAATAAGCATTGGGAATATTGTTTTTAATTTCAAGAAGCCAGTATCCGAACTGGTTTTCACCAATTCCATAGATAAGACCATTTTCTTTCTGAATATTTTTATAATAAAACTGATCGCCGAAATTTTTCTTCAGTTCAGAAAATTTCAGGTCATATTCATCCATCCGCTTTTTGCTTTCCTTTTCATCAAAGAAATTACTGTTAATTTCATCCTGTTCTTCCTCAAAACTTTTAACGTTTGCATCGACAGAAAATTTTACATGTTTCGGATTGGATTTGATAATGGTTTCAGGCTGATCCAACTCAAACTCTTTGTATTGAGATTCTTTTTTATTTTCGCTTTCAAAGCAGTTTCTGTCAATTTCATACTGTTTACAGGAAAACAACACAAGAGCAATTAAAATATACGTGAGTTTCATGGCTGATTAATTTTTCTAATACAATTTCTGATCTTTTTCACAGAAAAAACTCGTTCTCTTCCCTTTTCCGGTTTCTTTTTTCACAATTTCCAAACCGCATTTCGGACATTTTTCCTGATGATACACTTCAAAATGTTTTCTCAGGACATTCGCTTTTTTCCATTTCTTAAAATCGAAACTGTAATTTCTGGCTTCTGCAATCAGTTCCTTTAATTTTTTTGAAGGTAAATTTTTAATAAGCGTTTCAGGATGAACTTCAATTCTGAACAAAGCCTCATTTTTGATAATATTGCCCACTCCCGCAAAAATATCCTGATCCATCAAAGCATCACAAACCATCATTTCAGGATTTGCTTTCAGCCTTTCTTCTGCCTTTTCGGGATTCCACAGATCGCTCATCACATCGGCTTCCCAATCGATATCTTTTAAAAATTTATCTTTTACCGTTTTTACATTGCAGGTATAAAAAAACATTCCGCCGTTCTTAAAGATTAAGCCCAGACGAAGATTCTGCGCCTGATCTTTTCTTTCAAATAAGCTGTAAGAACCAAACATCAGCAAATGAATTCGGATATTCGCTTTATCAAAAATTAAAAACGTCTGCTTTCCGAAGGTTTTGATTTCGCGTAAAAAATGGTCTTTAATTCCTGTTGTTTCAGTAATCGAATTTCCTTTTACCTCCATTACTTTTTCGCCTGCAAATTTCTGCAGATCTTCTTTCATCAGAACAATCGGTGGACCTTCGGGCATAGAATATGAATTTGAGAATGTACACAACAATTATTTTGCCATGAATTTTTATTTATTCATAAACGTTTTGGATTTCGGGACAGATTTTTGTGAAGATTGCCGGCAATAATAAATTTAAAACTGGATAAGCCTAAACAAATGACCGGAATGAATCTTTTTATGATCATTCCGCTTCTCAGTTAAATGAAGCCCTGAATTCTTTCGGGGTTAAATTGGTCTTGCTTTTAAATAATTTATTGAAAGATTGAGAATGCTCAAAACCAAGCTGATAAGCTATTTCACCAACGGATAAATTGGTAGAGGTTAATATCACTTTAGCCTGTTCAATAATTTTATGATGAATATGTTGCTGCGTACTCTGTCCCGTTAGCGACTTCAGCATATCACTCAGATAATTGGGCGAAACATGAAGCTGCTCCGAAAGATACTGCACAGACGGAAGTCCTGACTCGATGATCTTATGACTGTTGAAATATTCATCAAGCAAAGTTTCCATTTTAACGAGCAAATCATTGCTTGCTTTTTTGCGGGTAAGAAATTGCCTGTTGTAAAATCTGTTGCAATAGTTAAGCAATAATTCCAGTTGGGAAACCATGACATCCTGACTGAATTGGTCTATTGAAGTCTGATATTCCTGCTCTATACTTTTGAAAATTCCTTCTAACATTTTTTCTTCTTTATCCGATAAATGAAGGGCTTCATTTATAGAATACGAAAAAAAACCATAATCTTTAATGGTTTTGCCCAGCGGATAATTCAAAATAAAATCCTGATGAAAAACCAGCCACCAACCCGAAACTTCATAGTTATCTTCGCTGTCAGCCGATAAGACTTGTTGAGGGGCGGTCATTCCCAATACACCTTCATCGAAATCGTAATAATTTTGACCATACTTTAGTTTTCCCTTCAGATTTTTCTTCAGAGATATTCCGTAAAAATTAAGACTAAAATTTACTTTTCCTTTGGTATCAGAACGTCCAATATCATCCATTTTTATTAGACTTATCAGAGGATGCAATGGCTTTGAAAGTCCCAACAGGCTGTGCAGTTCAGAAACGGAATTTATTTTTATATTCGGTATTTTATTTCCCATCTTTCAAACTTATAAAAAATCATTAAAGCAAAACAAAATCCTGTCCTGCTTTAATGATGTCGATTCTTATTATTTGTCTTTTATAAACAGCCAAGCCCAGGCAATCAGCAAAAACTGAAAAGGCAGCCTTATTATGCTTGCTGTAAAATTCTCGTTACCGGTTCTGTAATAATCAACACTTTGAGGAATGTGGATTACAAAGAAAAAAACAAGTAACATTACAATAATTAATTGAGCCGACATTGCTCTGGTTTTTAACGGAATAAGCAGAACCGCCAATGCAATTTCGGCAACGCCGCTTGATAAAATCAGCAGTGAATGCGATGGAAGCCACGAAGGCATCATCGCATTATACTGTTCCGGTTTAATGAGATGCATCAAACCCATAAGAAAGTAAAAAGCAGCTAAAAGATAAAGCAATATAATTTTTACTTTTTTCATTTTTTACCTATTGAGCATTTTCTGAAACTTCTTTCCATTCTTTCCATGTTTCTAGCCTTTTGCTGTAAGCAGGTTCAATCATCATCAAAGGAAGCGATCCTAAAAACAGTCTCAATGGCGGATTTTCGGCATCTGCCAATTTTAAAATAGCATCGGCAGTTGCTTCCGGATTACCAAAAGACATATTTTTGCTGTTTTCAAGCATAGCGTTCCTTAGTGTGCTGTACGCCTCGATGGGTTTGCTGTGGCTTGCTGAAGTCGTAGCCCAGTCTGTTGCATAAGCAGCAGGTTCTATTAAGGTTGTTTTGATGCCGAACTGAGCAACTTCCTGATTTAGAGACTCACATATTCCTTCTACAGCCCATTTTGAAGCATGATAAATACTAAGACTTGGAAACGCCATTACTCCGCCAATACTTGATACCTGTAAAATGTGTCCCGCTTTTTGGTCTCTCATAATAGGCAAAACGCCTGAATCATCCACAGAGAACCAAATACATTGGTTTCAATTTGCTGCCTTGCCTCAACTTCAGAAATTTCTTCTACATATCCGAAATGTCCATACCCTGCATTATTAATAAGGATATCTAATTTTCCAAAATGACTGACTACCTTTTCAACGGCTGAAAAACAATCTTCTCTATTGTCTACATCTAATGTTACAGGTAATACGGCATCACCATATTCAGATACCAGTTCTTTCAGCGTTTCAGTATTTCGTGCCGTTGCCGCTACTTTATCTCCTCGCTTCAATGCAGCTTCTGCCCATACTTTTCCAAAACCTTTTGATGCTCCTGTGATCAGCCAGATTTTTGATTCCATCTTTTTTTTATTTAAATTGTTAATGATGATACAAATTTCAGCCGATCTGTCCGGATATTTGTAGCCAAATCTCAGAATATTGTATCCAAAAACTAGCGATGAAGTTCTTTAAACATTTCAATATATTTCTCTTTGAACAGCTTTTCGGCATTTTCAGGGAAACGGAAACCATCGGGTCCCACGTAAATCTGTCTGGTTGCGTGATCTTGATCTGAAATCCTGATCTGGTTGTATTTCGTTAACCACACATCGAAATGCTCAATCAGTTTTGTGGCTTCGTCCAATAATTCAGGAGGTAAAGCATGACCGTTATTGATGAGCAGATCTCTGATGTGCTGATTGGATTTTAAAATAATTTCATCTTCATAGAATCTGTCATATTCCTGTATTTTGGAATATTTGTTCTGAAAAGCGAGCTTTAAACGGTTCAGATGAATGTAAACCTGTCCTAACAATTCTACCGTATTTTTCCGCCATTCAAAATAAGCCGTATCTTTTTTGGATAACGCTTCAAATTCCCTTTTCAAAACGGAATTGTATTTTTCTGTTCTTTTGTGAAAGAAATAAGCAATTATTGCGGTGAAAAATCCTGTAACAATCGTGCTTCCAAGGATTTGTTTAAAAAATTCGGACATGATTTCAGTTTTTTGAGTTAATGATCCTAAAATTACGATGAAAATCAGCAAAATGTCACAGGTATTTTACGGAAAAACAAAAGCGGGAAACACGATATTTTTCAGAAAAATCCTTCCGATTAGTTCGTAAAAAATAAAATTTGAAGTAATTTTGAAAAATGATGAACTTAAACCAGATTTTCACGAATCAGCGTACCGGAAACAATCCACAGACAAAGGCTTCAAGAACGGATTTTCAGAGGGATTTTGACAGAATTATTTTCTCTTCGGCTTTCCGGAGACTGCAGAATAAAACGCAGGTTTTTCCGCTTCCGGGAAGTGTTTTTGTACACAACCGTTTAACGCATTCGCTGGAAGTTTCTTCTGTCGGAAGAAGTCTGGGAAGTGTCATGGGTGAGTTTATTCACGATGAGTTTAAAAATGATCTTACAGAAGATTCCAAAAACTTTTACCTTCACAATTTAGGCAACGTTATTGCGGCGGCGTGTC
This sequence comes from Chryseobacterium sp. ZHDP1, assembly GCF_018603435.1. Classification (GTDB taxonomy): domain Bacteria; phylum Bacteroidota; class Bacteroidia; order Flavobacteriales; family Weeksellaceae; genus Chryseobacterium; species Chryseobacterium indicum. Next base: position 1,084,728 of record NZ_CP075682.1, read on the forward strand.
TGTGTCACGATGTCGGAAACCCCGCTTTCGGACATTCCGGAGAAGATGCGATTGCGAGTTATTTTGAAAGAAATGAATCTGATTTAAAGCCGAAATTCAACGAAAAAGAATGGGCGGATCTGGTGAATTTTGAGGGAAATGCGAATGCAATAAGAGTTCTGGCGCAGCAACAGCAGGGAAAAGATGCGGGAGGAATTCAGCTTACCTTTTCTACTTTGGCAAGTATCGCCAAATATCCGTGTGAAGCCATTGCTAAAAAGAAAGGAATCATTCACCGTAAAAAGTTCGGATTCTTTCAGAATGAAAAAGATATTTTCCTTGAGATTGCAAAAGGCACAAATTTAATTTCAGAAAGCGAAGAACCTTATATTTTTAAGCGACATCCTTTTGTCTGGCTGGTTGAAGCTGCAGATGATATCTGTTACAATATTATCGACATGGAAGATGCGCACCGATTGGGAATCGTTTCCACAGCGGACTGCAAAAACCTGTTCTTTGAATTGGTAAAATCTGAAACAGACGATATAAACAGAGTAAAAGACAAGCTGGATTCCATAGGAAACGAAAACGAACAGATTTCTTATTTAAGAGCCAAAGTAATCAATGCATTAATCAACAAATCGATTGAGCTTTATAAAAATAACTTTAATACCATTCTGGAAGGAAATTTAGAAAAAGGTCTTCTGGACATTTATAAATCTGAGAATAATGCTTTGCAGGATATCGAATCTTTCTCAATAGAAAAAATCTACAACCATAAAGCCGTTGTGGAAATTGAAAATGCAGGTTATAATGTAATGTATGAATTGCTGGATCATTTTATTCCCTCCATTCTAAAATCACATGATGAAAGAAAATCTTACGACAAAAAAGCGTTAAAACTATTACCTAAACAGTTTGTATACGACGATGGAACCGATTACCAGAAAGTTTTGGGTGTGATCGATTTTGTTTCCGGAATGACAGACAATTATGCAACCGATCTTTACCGTAAAATTAAAGGAATCGACATCGGAATGACGGTGTAATTGCGGTTTAGTTAAATAAAAAAATTAAAACTTCTTCAATTTATCATTGTTGAAGTTTTTTACGTCTTAAACTGAAGGTAAATTCTTTTTCTCCGTGATAACAACTGCTGATTGTTATAACCGTACCATTCAATTATTTTTCATATATTTAAACAGACACGGATGAAAATATTTCATCCGGTCAGAATTTATAAACCATTTAAAAAATCAGATTATGACCTATTTCGGAATTATTGTTTTTATAGGATTGGTAACCTTGTTTGCTTCTTTTTTCACGGTGAAACAGGAAACCGCAGCCATTGTAGAGCGACTCGGAAAATTCCACTCCGTCCGTCATGCAGGTTTACAGCTTAAAATTCCTTATCTGGACAGGATCGCAAAAAGGATGAACCTCAGAATCCAGCAACTGGATGTAATGATTGATACAAAGACTCTGGATAATGTTTTTGTGAAAATGAAGATTTCCGTTCAGTTTCAGGTGATCAGAACACAGGTTGCGGATGCTTTTTACAGGTTGGAAAGTCCGCACGACCAGATTACATCATATGTTTTTGATGTCGTAAGAGCCGAAGTTCCGAAATTAAAACTGGATGATGTTTTCTTAAAAAAAGATGATATTGCCATCGCTGTAAAAGCAGAACTTCAGGAAGCGATGCAGAGTTACGGATATGATATCATCAAAGCTCTGGTTACAGATATCGATCCGGATGAGCAGGTAAAACACGCCATGAACAGAATCAACGCTGCCGAAAGAGAAAAAACGGCAGCAGAATACGAATCTGAAGCCCAGAGAATAAGAATTGTAGCCGTGGCAAAAGCCGAAGCGGAATCTAAAAAACTGCAGGGACAAGGTATTGCAGACCAGAGAAGAGAAATTGCAAAAGGCCTGGAAGAGTCTGTAAGAATGCTGAACAACGTTAATATCAACTCTCACGAAGCCTCTGCGCTTATTGTTGTTACGCAGCATTATGACACGCTTCATTCTGTAGGAGCAAGCAACAGAAGCAATCTTGTTTTACTGCCCAATTCGCCCACCGCAGCAAGCGGAATGCTAAATGATCTTGTGGCCGCCATGACCACTGCCAATACAGTAGGAGAAATGACCAAAGGAAATTATCCTAAACCGCCGAATGATCACGATCACAATACAAACAACAGCAGATAAAGCAAAGAAGCCGTCTCACAACTGAGGCGGTTTCTTTGATTAAAACATTTGTAAGATTGACTGTTGTTTTGTATATTTATTTGGTAATCAATAACATATATGGGATTTAGGCATTACAATCAAAATCAGTTGGTTTTGTTTCCTCATACTTTTGAGGATTTAATTTCATCGGAACATCCTGTCCGCATCGTCAATGATGTCTTAGAGAAGATTAATATTTCCAAATTATTAAGCGCTTACCGTAAAGAAGGCAATCCGAGTTACCATCCGGTAATGATGCTTAAGGTGATGGTTTTTGCATATATGGAAAACATTTATTCGTCAAGAAAAATAGAAAAGGCGATGCGTGAAAATGTTCTTTTTATGTGGCTTTCCAATATGAATATTGCTGATCATAACACTATTGCAAGATTCAGAAGTCAGAAATTGCAGTCCGCTTTCAAGGATATTTTTACCCAGGTGGTTTTGCTTTTGGCAGAAGAAGGATTGATTACTTTAAAGCAAGTCTACACGGACGGTACAAAGATAGAAGCACAAGCCAACCGTTATACTTTTGTTTGGGGAAAATCCATCCAAACCAATAAAGAAAAAATGCTTCAACAACTTGAAGAACTTTGGACTTATGCCCAAAGCATCGCTTCGGATGAAGATACAGATCCGCAGCCGCCGGAATTTAAAGAAATCAGTAAAGAAAAAATCCGGCAGACCGTTGAAAATATTAATCAAAAACTAAGCGGAAAAACTACTTCGGACAAAGGAAAAACCAAAGCAAAAGCGAAGCTGAATTATATCAAAAACAACTTTGAGAAAAACCTTGAAAAGTATGAGCTGCAGGAGGAAATTTTGAAAGAAAGAGGCTCTTACAGCAAGACCGATACGGATGCGACCTTTATGAGAATGAAGGAAGATCATATGAAGAACGGACAGCTCAAACCCGCTTACAATGCGCAGATTTCTACAGAGAATCAGTTTATTCTTAATTACACGCTTCATCAAAATCCCACGGATACAACGACTTTAGTGTCGCATTTAGATAATTTTAAAGAAAGTTATGGACAAGAAGTCTTCTCTGCAATAGAATCACTCACCGCAGATGCGGGTTACGGGAGTGAAGAAAATTATCAATTGTTAGAAGAACTTAAGATAGAAGCTTTCGTAAAGTACAATACCTTTGATAAAGAACAGGATGAGCATTATCAAAACAAGCACAAAACCTTTAGCAAAGAGCATTTACATTACAATCGGGAACAGGATTTTTACGTTTGTCCGATGGGACAAAAAATGGAGAAAACCCATGAAAGTACCACCAAAACGAAAAATGGTTTTATACAAAAACAATCGCATTACCAAGCCAAAAACTGTAGTGGTTGCCCGTTGAGAAGCAGGTGCCATCAGTCCAAAGAAAACCGCAGTATAGAGCGGAATCACAATCTGGAACGCCACAAAGAACTCGCCCGAAAACGACTGAAAAGCGAAGAAGGAATACAAAAACGTAAAAAAAGATGCTGCGATGTGGAACCTGTGTTTGCACATCTGAAACACAATCACCATTTTAAACGATTTATGCTCAAATCCATCAAAAAAGTAGAAATCGAGTTCGGATTACATGCTTTAGCACATAATTTAAGAAAAAAAGTGGCGTAAGATCCACATTTTATTTTAAAAATCAGCCAAAAAATCCAATCTGAAAAGTTTAATAAAAAAACCGCCTCATGGAAATGAGACGGCTTCTTTATTGTTTATTTTTTAGTTTTAGATATTTGCTTTACCAAAGTGTATCTTATGGAAGATCCGTCTGCCGGAGGATTTTCTATTTTTTCTGTTTTTACTTTTAAAACATATTCATAACCCGGTTCATAAGTAAAACCTTCGATATTGGTATAAAAATTCGTCCACGAATCTGAAGCGTTTTCTTTTACCTGAAGGCATTTCATGGGTGCAACTCCGGTGCAGTCTGCGGTTTCAGGACCTACAATAAATGTCTTTTCGTTCGCAGCAGCAACGTTGGAAGAAGTTGTACATTGCGTAAGAATCATAACAAAAATTGCAGAAAACGTTACTTTTAAAAATGTTGTGAAATTTTTCATAAATAAAATTTTAGGACTTGGTTGCAATTACTGTGCCGTGAAATGATCTTACAATTTACTTTTCAGCAGGTTTTTTATCTGAAACTCCCCAAAATTTCTGTCTCCCGATCAGCAGTTCAAAAAACAGCCTGAAGTCTGAAATCAGCGACCAAAGCGGATATTTGAAGGTTGCAGGTCGGTTTTTTTCAATCACTGCATGGCTGAACCACGCGAATCCGTACCCGAAGATCGGGACGTACCAGAGAAACCGTTCTTTTCCGGAGCTGATAACATATCCTATGACAAAAAAAACAAGCAATATGCCCAGAAAATGAAAGATTCTGGTTCCTGTTTTACTGTGTTCCGTAAGATAAAACTCATAGAACTCTTTGAAGGTTTTAATTCTTTCAGACATGATTATTTGTACTTTAAAGTTCCAATCATAAAAGTTTCAGAAGCATTCAATGCACGTGAATTTTTAGTCAGTTCCTTTATTACACCTTCATTCTTAATGTAATTGGAATGAATAAAATAAGTATCTTTGTTTTCGCGGGTAATGTAACCTGTATGAAAATCCAGTCCAACAATATAAACCTGATTTTTATTTTTACCTAAAATATAATGCTCCAGATCCTGCCTTTTGCTGAAATATTGTATATCAGTACAAAGCTTTTTAATCATTACAGATGAAGCCTGCTGCGCAAGATACGTTCTGTTGATATCAAAACCGTAATCCGATAAAGTATTCGTTACAAAATATCCGCAGGCAATACTTCCTTTCTGCGGCTCTCTGGAAGTTCCTGCAAAAGACCATGGCGTTTTTACCCAGTATTGAGGAACATTATTATTGATAAATTTAAAAAAATACTGCTTTTTCTCTGCTTCTGTTTTTTTATGAATTGCTGTTAAACATTCCTTATAACTCCGTTTTACTTCTGCACGGTTTGTTTGGGAATTGCCTTCATGATCAGATGTCTTTTTACAGCCTCCCAATATCAGAAGCGAAAAAACAAGCAGATATTTCATCATACGATTAAGCCTTACCCAATTTGCTGTTTCGATATCCGTAGCAGAAATAAATTACCAAACCTATAGCAAACCACAGTCCAAACCAGAACCAGTTGTCATGGCTCATTCCGGTAAGAAGATATAAACACGAGCTTAAACCGATTAACGGAATCAGAGATAGATTTTTAACAAATGCCAATACACAAAGCAGTAAGTTGACCAGAATAAAAAAGAAAATAGAAGCTCTGAATTCTCCTTCTTTAGGGTCTTTCCAGTCCATTAAATTATGGAAAAAATCAGGCTGCCAGAAATAGAAAACCACTAATCCGCCAATAAAAATAAGAGGGAAAATAAGCTTTCCGTTCACGTAAGGCAAGTGAAATCTTCCTTTGATCTTTTCTTTTGCCGGAAGCATTAAAACTCCTGCACAAACCAAAACGAAGGCGAAAATGGTTCCGATACTTGTAAAATCGAGAATGAAAGATTTATCGGTAAACAAGATCGGAATTCCCACCACAATTCCTGTAACTAAAGTCGCAAACGAAGGGGTTTTATATTTCGGATGTACTTCCTGAAATTTCTGCGGCATCAGTCCGTCACGGCTCATTGCGTACCAGATTCTCGGCTGTCCCATCTGGAACACCAAAAGAACGGTTGTAATGGCTACAATGGCTACAAAAGAAACAACAAGTTCCATCCATGCAACATTGGCATTTCCTTTTTCAAAAATAAAGGAAAGCGGATCTCCTACCCCATCGAATTTTCTGTAATCCACCATTCCGGTAAGAACCAGCGTTAAAGCGATATAGATAAATGTACACAATACCAGAGAAATAATCATACCTTTCGGAAGCGTTTTCTGAGGATCTTTTGTTTCTTCCGAAAGCACACTTAAGGCATCAAACCCGATATAAGCGAAGAAAACTCCTGAAACCGCACTCATTACGCCTGCAAAACCATTCGGCATGAAAGAAGTAACCTGAGTTTCCGGATTTAAAGGCGTCCAGTTATCTGTATTGATGTAAGCAAATCCTACTAAAATCACTAAAACAATCACCGCTAATTTCAGGATTACCAAAGCGTTATTGAAGTTTTTACTTTCCTTAACTCCTACATAACAAAGCCATGTAATCAATCCGTTGATGACCAAAGCCGGAACATCAACGATGAATTTTAAACTTCCGATTAACGGAGCATTCGTCCATGCATTAATCAGTTCTTTGTTTTCAGAACCGCTCATAAAAGCTTTTTTAGCTTCGGTATAACTGCACGTAAGATAATCAGGAATATGCATTCCTAAACGGTGCAGGAAACTTGTAAAATAATCCGACCACGAAAATGCGACGTAGATATTTCCGAAAGAATATTCCATAATCAGCGCCCAACCGATGATCCAGGCAATTAATTCCCCGAAACTTGCATACGCGTAAGTATACGCTGAACCCGCTGTCGGAATTCTACTGGCAAATTCTGCATAGCAAAGTGCAGTAAAACCGCACGCAAAACCACAAATCAAATATAGTAAGATCACACCGGGACCTCCTCTGAAGACGGCTTCGCCCAAACTGCTGAAACTTCCGGCTCCGATGATGGCGGCAATACCAAAAAATACGATGTCCCAAACACCCAAAACCCTCAATAAACTCGTAGATGTGTCTGTATCTGAATAGATTTTTCTTCTAAAAAGTTGATTCATTCAATTCTATATTTGATTCGAAAAAAGCAAATGTAATTATTTCTCTGAAATAATTTTTATTTTCTTAATCTTTCTTATCAAAAAGTTAAGAAGTCTTAAAAAAAAATTTGGTTACTAACAATGTGTTAAAACGCTTGCTTATACAATATCTTTTCAATATTTTCGTTGATAAATTGTGGATAAAAATTCCCGTAATTTTAAATATCTGAACCTGATCTTCAGGCTTCTTCATGTTAAAATTTAAAATTAATGAAATCGAAAAAAATACTTTTAGCGGCTGCTGTAATGTATTTCGGGATCTCCGATGCGCAACAGTCTCAGTACTTTACCCAAAAAGAAAACTACAGATTCAATCTCGCTGAAAATCTTTATCAGACCAAAATATACAACGCTTCACAATACGAATACGCCAGACAATATTTCTACAATCAGCATTTGTCGCGTTCGAGAAAAGAAGCTGCACAGTTTTTTGATAACGTGATCGGCGTCATTCTTCAGAAAAATCATGCGGAAGAAGGATTAACCGCTTTTATGAAAGAATATCCGAACTCTGCGTATTTTGCACAAGCAAATTTACCGTTGGCTGATTATTATTTGGCTAAAAAAGATTTCGCCAAAGCTCTGGAAACTCTGAAAAAAGTAAACCAGTATCAGCTTTCCAAAGAAGAAAATACACAATACATTCTGAAATTAGGATATGCCAAATTTATGATGGGCGATTCCAAAGGCGCAACAGATGCACTGGAAGAAGCTTATAAAACAGCAGACCAGTCCCAAAAAGGCGACATTGCTTATATGTTGGGACACTTGTATTATTCCAACAGGCAGAATGATAAAGCGTTCCGTTATTTTGATTCCATTAAAGAAGAACCGAAATATTCTAAACTGGTGCGTCCTTACTATGTTCAGATGTACTACAATGATAAAGATTATGATAAAGCGATCTCCGAAGGAACTGCTTTACTGAATGAAGATATTTCGGAATCTTACAAAGCAGAAGTTCACAAGATCATTGGTGAAAGTTATTTCATGAAAGACGATTACACTTCGGCGTACCCACATTTAAAAGATTATCTGAGCGTTCAGCAAAATCCGTCTGAAAATGATCTTTACGAGATGGGATTTGTAGCGGCTCAGCTTAAAAAATATGACGAAGCGGTTTCTTATTACAATCAATTGCTGAACAGCAATTCGGCTTTGGCTCAGAATGCTTACTATCAGCTTGGAAATGCTTATCTGGCGGTTGGTAAAAAACAGGAAGCACTTTCGGCTTTCCGTTCTGCCTATCAGATGAATTATGATAAGAATGTGAAAAAGCTTGCGCATGAACAATACGCTAAATTAAGCTACGACATCGGAAATCCGTTTGAAAGTGCTTCAACGGTAATTCAGAATTATATTAATGAAAACCAAAACGGCGCGAATGCTTCGGAAATGAGATCGCTTTTGGTGAAATCCTATTTATATTCCGGAAATTATAAGGAAACACTGAACGCGATTGACCGTTTACAGAGCTCAACGCCGGAAATCAATAAGATCGATCAGGAAGTTTCTTATCTTTTGGGAACGGAGGAATTTAACAAAGGAAATTATGATGAAGCGGAAAATTATTTCTTAAGAAGTTTAGGATTCAACATCAATAAAGAATTCAACAACAGAGCATTATACTGGTTAGGACAGGTGTATTATCAGAAAGGAAACTACCCTTCCGCAATCGCCCGTTATGAAAAATTACTGGGCGAAAATTTCCCTGAAAAGCAGCAGCTTCCTTATGATTTAGGCTATGCTTATTTCAAATCTAAAAAATTCGATCAGGCGGAAACGTATTTCAAGCAATATTTAGCAAATCCGAAACCTGAGTTTAAAAATGATGCAGAACTTCGTTTGGCAGATATTAATTACGCGAACAATAACCTGAACGAAGCGATTGCCATTTATGATAAAAATGAAGACGCAACAGATTATACGCTGTATCAGAAAGCAATGGCTTTAGGATTTAAAGGTGATACTCAGGCGAAAATTACCAACCTGAAAAACCTTTTATCCAAATATCCGGATTCTGATTATTATGACGATGCGCAGTACGAAATCGGGACAGCTTACGCAGCGCAGGACGATTTCAGTAACTCGAATGATTACTTTAATAAAGTGATTAAAACTTCGTCTGATAAAGATTTGGTTGCCAATGCATCAATTTACAGAGCCCAAAATTATATTGACCAAAACCAAAGCGATAAAGCTTTGTCTGAACTGAGATCGCTTGGAGAACAATATAAAAATACAGCGTATGCTGAAAAAATCGTTCAGGCTGCAAAACCAATCTTCACGAAAAACGGTGATGTTTCCGGCTATGAAACTTTTGCAAGAAATTTAGGCGTTAATATTGATGCTTCAGAAATTGATGAAATTAACTTATCGACTGCAAAACAGTATTTCACGAAGAAAGATTACAAAAACGCGATTTCATATTACGAGAAATATTTAACGCAGAATCCGACCGGAGAAGGGCTTTATCAGGCAAAATATGAGCTTGGTGAGAGTTATTATCAGACCAAAGATACTACAAAAGCACTGTTGGTTTTACAGGAAGTTGCCAATGTTCAGAATGATTATCAGGATGATGCACAAACCCGTTTAGCGCAAATCTTTGTCAATCAGGGTAATACGGCTGAAGCTAAAAAATATCTTGAAAATATTAAAAACTCATCAGACGTCAACATTAAAAATTACGCCAATGTTGAACTGATGAAAGTTTATGCCGATGAAAAGAACTTCTCTCAGGCTGAAAAATTAGCCGATGCGGTGATTGCAAACAATAAAAACTCCGCAGCGGTTATTGAGACGGCAAAAGTAATTAAGGCAAGAAGTCTGATGAATTCAGGAAAAGACAAAGACGCACAGTCAGCTTATGCTTCTCTTGAAAAATCATCAAACACCTCAGTTGCCGCAGAATCTCTGTACGCGAAAGCTTATTATCAAAACAAAGGAAAAGCGTTTAAATCTTCTAATGAAACGATCTTTAAATTAGCCAATAATTATGCTTCCGAAGAATATTGGGGAGCAAAAGCGCTTGTTCTGATGGCGAAAAACTATGTTGGTCTGAAAGACAATTATCAGGCAAGTTACACTTGTGATCAGATCATTGAGAATTATAAAGATTTCCCTGAAATTGTAGCGGAAGCGAAGGAAGTTAAAAAGCAGATTAAAAAGTAAAAATATATTTAATGTATCAATTTATCAATGTAACAGTTTACCAATCAAACTTTACATTGCCGGATTGCTGCATTGATAAATTGGCACATTATTAATACAAAAAGTAATGAATAAAAGAATTCAATTATTATCCATCATATTTTTAGGGGTTTCGTCGGTAGCGTTTTCCCAGATCAAAGAAGAAAAACTGATTCTCAATAAAAAAAGGGAACCGGAAGTAAAGAAGATCGAAAAAAAGAAAACTTCGGTAGAAACCATTAAAAATTATCCGCCGGAAGAAAAATCTCAGAATCCTGTACAGTACAATATTACGGATGTTCCTGCGGTTTCGGATTTTAAAACGTCAACCATTCAGGGAGCAGATGTGACCCCGAAATTCGAAGGTTCGGCGCAAAACAACTATATCCAGTTCGGAATGGGAAATTTCGGTAAAATTCTGGGCGATGCAAATATTTCGAAAACGCTGGAAAATAAAATTGAGGTTGGAGTGGATGCTCATTTTCTTTCAACACAGGGTTTAAAAAAGGAATACGACTGGGATTCTAAGCAGAGTTCGACCACTTTAGGAGCTTTTCTGAATTCCTACGGAGATAAAGGGAAATTCAATCTGAATGCTGAATATGGTTTGAACAGCTATAATTATTACGGAATTTATGCGCTGACTCCGAGCAATGATGTTGATCTGGATCAAAGAGTCAATCAGTTTAAAGTAAACGGTTATTATGATTTTTATTCGAACGAAATTCTGAATGACGTAAGAGTGAAATCTTCATTTTTAAAAGACCATTTTGATGCTCAGGAAAATCAGGCTTCCGTTTTGGCGAATTTCTCGAAACATGGGGTTGAAATCGGCAAATCAGGCATCAGTCTGAATGCAGATTTAGGCGTTGGTCTGGAAACCGTGAAAACTGAATTTTCGATCAGAGATAAAAATTCGTCCAACTTTTTCAATACAAATCTGAGCCCGAAAGTTACTTTCAGAAAAGGGGATTCCTACCTGAAATTAGGATCGCAGTTCGCGTTTCTGAATGGTAAAAACCAGAATGATCTGATGGCTGAGCAAATGAAAAACAACAAGACCTATTGGTTTCCGGAAGCTGAATTTCAGGTTGCTGCCGCGCAGGAATTTAAATTTTACGGGGGAGTTGACGGCGGTTTAAAGCTGAATACGTATTCGGATTTACTGCAGCAGAATCCTTTCATCGTTTCTGACCAGTATTTAAGACCTACCGAAACAAAATACCATTTTTATGTAGGTTTGAGAGGAGATATTGATGAAACTTTTAAGTATGATGTTTCTGCAGGATACGGAAAAATGAGAGACATTATGTTCTTTAAGGCAAATGATCTTTTTGACACGAATTTTACCCTGAACCGTTCTGCCTATAACTTCGCAAATACTTTTTCTGCGGTGTATGATGACGGAAATGTAGGAGACATCAAAGGTAGTTTACAGTATTTTCCTCTGGCAAATTTAGTGTTGGACGGAGAAGTAAAATTTACCAAGTTTGATCTTAAAAACTACGAAAATATCTATAACGTACCCTTGGTTACGGCAACAATCGGAGCAAAATATACGATGTTGGATCAAAAATTATTGTTAGGTTTTAAAGGGATTTTTGCCAGCGACAGAACAACGAATTCATTTATGATTCAGGGAGTTGGAAGTCCCATGTTCTATCAGTCTACAGAGAACACCAACGATAAAGTGGGAGGTTATGCAGATTTAAATTTGTCTGCAGAGTATAAAATTCACAAAAATTTCAGTATTTTCGCGCTTGGAAATAATCTTCTGAGTTCAAAATATCAGACGTACCAAGGCTATAAAGTTCTGGGTGCACAGGTTCTGGGAGGCGTGAAGATTACGTTCTAGAGTCTTAGGGTGGGAGAGTTTTTGTGTTTGAGTGTTTATTTATTCAGATTTAAAGCTCTCTTAGTCTCAAACCCTACAACTCAAATAGGCTGCATAGTTTAATGGATAGAACTTCGGATTTCGGCTCCGACAGTGAGGGTTCGAATCCTTCTGCGGTCACTTTTTAATGAAAAGAGAATTTGTAAATTATTAAAAACAAAGTGATTACATTTTCTCTTTTTTATTTTTGTGCCCAGAATCGTGCCCAAATTTAAGAAATACACTTTTTTTAATCTGCCTGAATTTAATTAAATCTATCTGAATACTAAAACAGATAAATTACATCTGTAGTGACAAATGTATAGAATAATTATTAAGATCGGAAATAATGCCCTGAACTCTCAAAATAATCATACATTATGCTCCGTGCGGTGGCTTCCCAATCAATAACAACCCAGTTAGGAATATTAAACGTATCATCTTCGTACAGCCATTGTACAAAATCTTCATCTGAACTAAATTCGCCGTAATAAAAATTATTCACGTACTCATACAAGCTTTGAAAATCAATTCTACCTAGACAATCAATACAAGCCTCGAACACTTCGAGATCATGCCCTGAATCGTTGATTTGTTCGGCTATTTCGTAAATATCAGGTGATAAATGGCATTCGCTAATCAATCCGAGTTTTTCAAACAGTTCGCAGTTTTCGTAATCGGAAAGCATGAACTCTGGATCTGATTCGTCTTTGTGCAGTTCCCGCATTGTTTCTAAAAGATCTTCATAATTCGAATAGTCTCCGAGATTTAGCCATTTTCCGTAAAGGCTTGAATTGTTGTACTTGGCGTACGTTCCTACATAGATACTAGCAGTATCAAGACAATTTCGTAAATTTGTCATGTTGATAAGTTTTAAGTCTGATTTAAAATTTATTGATTCGCCTAGTTGTGTTCCCGCACTTCTAGGCATTTTTTTATATTGAACCTTGTACACAAAGAAACAAGGCTGTTTTTAGTAGTAGAGTACAGCATAAATATACGACAAAAAGCCGATAAATACAAGTGTTTACAGCACTTTTTAACCAAAATATCAATACTTTGCAAGACTTGTTAAAATCTTTTTAACCACTCCGAGCGCGGGAAAATAAAAAAAGGTGTCAAAAAACCTAAAGACCTTGACAGGGGCACAACGAAAAAACCTCACTTATGGGGTGCAAAATCCTTATAGTAGGGAGACACCCGATGCCTATACAAAATTTTTGATATTTGATATAGGGGTATTTTTAACTTAAACATAATAGTATATGGCTTAATATTTGCACGTATTACAAACCAATTTTACTAAGATTTTCACAATACACACAAAAAATATAATAATATGATAATTAATGAAAATCTTTTAATTAGGTATGGTGCAGAGTACATAGATTATGAAGCAAATCAACCCATATTTCAAGAGGGTACTACACCAAAATTTTACTTTCAAATTGTTGAAGGTATTGTAGAATTAAATAATCTCAATGATGATGGCAGAGAGTTTACACAAAATATCTTAACAAACGGGCAATGCTTAGGCGAGTATTTATTATTCAATGAAAGAGTTTATCCTATGTCTGCTATTACTCAAACAGCCTGCACAGTAATAAAATTACATAAAGATGCTTTTTTCGATTTACTACAAAAAAATCCTAATGTTTTCATCAATATAATTAAATGCCTATCAGACAGGCTTTATTATAAATCTATAATGCTGTTTAATATATCATTAAATAATCCTACACAACGGTTACAAACTTTACTTGAATATTTTCATAATTACAATTTGCCTGATAAACAAACCTCAAATCATGTTCCTTTTACAAGAAAGCAATTAGCCAGTTTAACAGGATTGAGAGTTGAAACAGTTATCAGAACAGTAAAGAAAATGGAAAAAGAAAGAATATTAAAAATCGAAAACAGAAAAATATATTATTTGTAAATAGTAACCCAAGTAATACACACTTTCTCGGACTCCGCAGAAAAAAACCACTACTCCATCCCGAAAAGTTAGTTTAGGGTTGTTAGATGTGTTATAGATATGATGATAGATATAAATGATATATAGGTACTATGTTGCAGAAACTCCGACAACACCTCTTTTTATAGTAGTTTACACAGGTTTGCAGATATTAAAAGAATGTAATAAATTAGTGCCTGAAAATTTATTTTTTCATCCTCTGTGTTTTTAAAGTCCCTCGTTCTTTGAGGGACTTTTTTGTTTTTGGGGTAAATTGGCAGATATATATTGACAAAAGTACGTCCGTAAAAAAATTATTTTTCTACACCTCGCCAAAAACCGTAAAGAGGACTTAACCACACCAGAAAAGCTTTAACAGTATGAAAAAAAAATGTTTAAAATAAACTTCAGAAATTCATTTTTTCAGACTCATGCTATGAAAAACTGAATCTTAATTTGAACCCAATATAATCATACCCTATAAGTAAGCACTTTATAATAGTAATATAATGGGTAATACTCCTGCCCGACTTTGGTACAGTTTCCCACAATATATATGATACAGTTAGCTTAAATATGCACCCGTATAAAAAAAACATAAAATAACCTCATTCGTTTTTATTGAAAATCAAATTATTACAAATATTAATTCATAAAGATTAAAAAAATGATGTAATATATATTGTTTTTATTAATGCAATCCGTAAATTAGGAAGTTATCTATAATACAAAACGAACAACAATACTAAATGGAAGTACCTGTAAAAAATTTAGTTGAGACCGTAGATCTAACATCTGAAGATGTGCTTTTACCAATGCTTGAATGCGTTGTTAATTCGATTATAAGTTTACAAAAATCCCAGTTACCGATCGAAGAAAAAAAGATTCAAATTCAAATCACTAGAGGTGAATTGCCACAAAAATTGAATTTTGAAAATATTAAAACAATTTATGGTTTTAAAATTATAGATAACGGAGTGGGTTTTAACTCGCAAAACTATGAATCTTTTCAAACTCCATTTTCTCAAATAAATAAAGATTTTGGTTGTAAAGGAATTGGAAGATTTACAGTATTAGCAGCTTATAAAGATTTTGAAGTTGATAGTAATTTTAAAGAAAATAAAGTTTGGCATAATCGTAAATTCAAATTTTCAACTGAAAATGAAATTGAAGTTATAGACTTCAAAGAATCTGAAAATAGTGATTGGAAAACGGTTATTAATATTCAAAATTGCACTAACAAAATCGTTAGCGAAAAATCGGCATTAACAACATTACAAATTAGTGAAGCAATTATGCAACATTGCTTTATTTATTATTTAAATAGTTCACTTCCAAGTATTGAATTAATTGACTTAGAAAATAATGAAGCAGAAGTAATTAATGAATTATTTGTAAAGGTTTCTAAGGAAAAGGAACGAGATTTTAACCTAAAAGGTGAAAAATTCAAGTTCTATATAACAAAAACAATTAAAGAAGGTAATAGAAAAAACAACTATTTATATTATTGTGCAAATAATCGAACTGTTGGTAATCCTAAAAATATTAAAACAATAAACTCTATATTTTCGTATCCTGTTTTGATTGAAAATGACTATTATTTTTTTGATATTTATGTAGTTTCTGAATTTTTAAACAGAAAAGTTTTTAATGCAAGAAATGGTTTTAACATTCCGAAAGAACGTGAGAATTTACTTTTTAGTGAAACTGAACCTATAACGTTTCAAGATATAGAAGAAAAAATATCAGAAATCCTTGAAAACGAATATGATGAATTTGTAAAAGTCGCCAAAGAAAAGAACATAAATAATATTAAAAGTTATATTAAAAATAAAGCGCCTCGATTTAATTCGTTTTTAAGAAATGAAGAGATCCTAAATAGAGTTCCGCCAAATTTAACTGAAGACAAACTTGAAGAATATCTCTATAAAATTTCATTTAATGCACGTAAAAGTGTAGAAAGTAATATTGAGAAATTTATTGAATGTAAAGATTTAAATGAGGAAACAATTGAGAAAATAAAAGATGATATAAAAGCTAAAACGGCATATGATGTTGATAGTTTAGCAGATTATATGACAAGAAGAAAAGCAATATTAGATTTGTTTGATAAGTTCTTAGATGCAGATGAAAATGGTGATTATAAGCTAGAGGAAGATATTCATAATTTAATTTTTCCATTAGGCTTGACTAACAACGAACTTGATTACGAAAATCATAATTTATGGATTTTAGATGAGAGATTCATTTCTTACAAGTTCATTGCTTCAGATAAATCAATTACATCATTTTCACAAGTAAAAAGTAGTAAAGAGCCAGATTTAATTTTAACAGAAAATCCCGAAATGTTTGATAATCCAATAAGTTTTGGTGATAAATCAAGTGGTGAGGTTAACTCAATGGTTATTTTTGAGTTTAAGAGACCTGGAGATATTGCACATCAAAAGAGAAAAACCGATTATACTTGGGAGTTTTCGGAATTAGTAGAACCTTATTTTGATGAATTTATATATAAACCTATAAAGAAGAATTATAAAGGTAATCAAGTAATAGTTAAAGAATCTACTCCTAAGTTTGGTTACATAATACTTGATATTATCCCAGAACCATTAGAACGTTATAATAAAGGTCGTGGATGGAAAAAAACACCTTTTGGTACATTTTTCAAAATATCAGGAGAATTGAATTTGCATATTGAAGTAATGACATTTAGACAATTACTAAATTCATCAAAGCAAAGACATAATCCATTTTTTAATAAATTATTTGTATAAATTGTACTACAGCTAATAGCTAAGTTTTCGTTGCTTGCGAAGCACGAACAATGAAAACTCTATTGAACCCTTCGACAAGCTTGGGTTTATCGTAAAACATAAAGATACAAGAGACTTTTGAAGGAGTCTCTTTTTTTGTGTATGATGACACACGAACCTTTACATTTTCAATAAAAAACAAACTGTTACATAATTACAAAAATTCTTATATTAGCACCTCAAATTTTATCGAAAACGAAAAAGCGTTAATAATTATTCTGCTAATAGGAATCTGGTAAATTCAAAAAGTAGTGCAGAATGGTAAGTTGAACGCTCACGTCCATATTTAACGGGACGTGGGTTTCGCTTGCTTGCACTACAAGGCTTACCAGAGCCTCTATTAGTAAGTAAGAGTTACGAGCCTGCGTCCTTTTTCCATTATAAAACCCAAACAAACTGCACTTTAGGCTCGGGTGACACAAAATCACTTATGACAAAACTATTATTATCAGTAGTAATGGTACTATCCAGTACCCTATGTTTCTCCCAAAACTATTATTTCAGCCACCGAAAAGAAAGTATAAAGTATACGGACAGCTACGGGCAGACGCAATACAAAACTATTGCTAACGAAACCTCAGATTACAAGTTTTATTTCGAAGTATCTGCCGATGGAAGAGCAACCCAACTTTTTACAGTTTATAATAACGGACAGGAAGCATATTGGGCGGCTGAATTAAAAAAATCAGGATATAAAGAGATCGGAGGTACAATTTTTAAACAATCCCTGTACTACAATACCGCATCCAAAGAAAACATTTACGTGTTTATATCTCAGGATTACAAGAAAATTGTTGTAATGTCAAATGATGGAATCGCTGAATATTATTAATATGGAAAAGAAAACTATTCAGGTTGACAGCAATATACCTAAATCAGTGTTGATAGGTTTTATACTCGCATTTGTAACAGTTTTTACAGTAGAACACTTTAGTACATTCTCATACATCCCCAATCTTAGCACACCAAGTATTGACAATAGTGGTAAGATTGTTTTAAGCGGAACATACGACACCCGCACAACACCTGTAGGCGCATTGTACCAAACAACGCCTTTTGGAACCCGAATAGACCTCCCGACAAACGGCATGATGTGCAGTGAGCTACTGTATGATTCCGAGTTCAGGAGCTATTCCAATAAGATCGTGCTATATGCAAAGTCAGTATTCAATGATTACAAATACCTTTTGCTGTTTTGGATGGCATACACACTCATCGTCCTGTTTTTTAAAAGATACCGATTAAAGGTTTTGATATTAACCTTCCCAATCACTATAACAAATTGTGAAAATAAGATCGTGCAGGAAAAGACCTCCATACAAAGCGATTCTACGGCTCAAAATCTAAAAAGAACACAAAACATCCCCCAACCACAAAAAGAGCAGATAAAACACGCGTTTGTCGTTTTTAAAGTACGTGATAAATACTTTGACCATAAAGAATCTGTAATGGTTACAGGTATATTTGATACTCCTTTTTTTATCGACGCTGATGAAGAATACAAAATACTTGACGATGTACAGGAACAATGCAGGTTACAACTATTTGACAAAAACATTCTTGAAAGATTTATGATGCGGTTTGACAGTTATGCACAGGCAAGTCGGGAGAAAGAAAGAATATTAAAAATAAACAGTACTACATACCCAGAACAGTACGAACCTGATTTGACAGATTCTGTTTCGACATCTGTAAACAATTATTAGAATAAATTACGTCAAGATTTGACGTTTTGCAGATCTACATTTACGGACAGAAATAAATTACTGAATGAAAAATATGGGGAAAATACCCATGTTGTACACCAATGATTATTTCTAAATTGTCGACCAAATAAAAATTAACTATGTAAAAAATTCACAAGTATCATGAGAAAAAATTTATCGAAATTCCTTCTCGCATTCACAGGAATGCTTATAAGTGCGTATACCTATGCACAAACCACCCCAAGCAATACAGAAAACTACATTGAGAGTACCCGATGTCTGGATGCAGACTGTGTAAAGAAGTCTGTAACCGTAGAATATCTGGACGGACTGGGAAGAACCAAACAGATCGTTCAGGTTAAAGCTTCCCCCACGGGAAAAGATGTTGTTACCCACGTAGAATATGACGGATTCGGCAGACAGGTTAAAGATTACCTGCCTGTACCGCAAAACGGAACGTTAAACGGAGCTATCGTTCCCAATCCTTTAGCCAATGCCGTGAATCCGAATCTGTACGGAAATGAAAGAATATTTTCTGAAAAGAAACTGGAAAATTCACCTTTAGACAGATTACAACAGCAGACCAAAGCAGGAACAGCATGGGCAGACAAACCCATTACATACGAATATCTCGCCAACTCAGCTAATGAAATCAGAAGATATGTTACCACTACTTCAGCAGTAGACGGAATCATGAACTCAACCCTTAAAGTAGCGGATAATACTTTGGCGGTGAATGGTTTTTATAAAGAAACTACAATCCGTAAAAGAAAGATTACCGATGAAGACGGAAACACAACCTACGAGTACACCAACGGAGATGATGAACTGATCCTGAGCAGAAAGGTACTGAGTGCTACTGAAAATGCAG
This sequence comes from Chryseobacterium sp. ZHDP1, assembly GCF_018603435.1. Lineage (GTDB taxonomy): Bacteria > Bacteroidota > Bacteroidia > Flavobacteriales > Weeksellaceae > Chryseobacterium > Chryseobacterium indicum. The sequence continues at coordinate 1,104,142 of NZ_CP075682.1, forward strand.
ATACCTACTACATTTACAATGAATATGCGCAACTGGCTTTTATTATTCCTCCTCTGGCTTCGGAAGCCATCAAAAACCTTCCCGCAGGAACTCAGATTCCCGATGAGATACTCAATAACCTTTGTTATCAGTACCGACTTGACGGATTAGACCGTGTAGCAGAAAAGAAACTGCCTAACAAGGGATGGGAGTATTTTGTTTATGACAAACAGGACAGATTGGTTTTAGCGCAGGATGCCGTACTGAAAACAGCTTTTAACAACTTCCAGTCAAGGGGATGGATATTTACAAAATATGATGAGTTCAGCAGGGTTGCTTACACAGGATTTTTTAGCAATTCCCAGTCAAGGGCAGAAATACAGGCGTATCTTAATACACTTACCGCTAATGGCGGGAATTATGAAATTCGGCTTAATGATCCCAGTTTAATAAGCGGACTGAACCTGTATTACAGGAATCTTGCTTATCCTTCTTCCAATATTACGCTTTTAAGCGTTAATTATTACGATACTTACCCTCCTGATTCCCCACCCTTTCCGCCAACGGTTTTAGGACAGTACACATTAAGGGATCATGTGGGGGTAAATGAGGATGCTTCAACCAATAATTTAAAAACAGCACAGTATCTAAAAAATATCGAAGATAACCGCTGGACGAAAAACTATGATTATTATGATACTTTTGGAAAGGTTATTGCCACAAGGTCGTACAATCATTTAGGGGGTTACACCCATAAGGATTTACTGCTTGACTTTACAGGGCAGACCGAAAAAAGCATCACCTATCACAAAAGATTAAGCACCGATACTGAAAAAGTTGTTACCGAAACATTTGAGTATGATGCCCAAAACAGGCTTTTGGTACAGAAACATCAGGTAGACAATAAGCCGATAGAAATTATTGCGCAAAATGAATACAACGAACTTTCCCAACTGAAAAACAAAAAGGTAGGCGGAACAAACCCTGCACAGCCTTTGCAAAGCATAGATTATACCTACAATATACAGGGATGGCTTACAAAGGTGAACAATCCGCAAAATCTCGGGAACAAGCTTTTTGCCTACGAACTGAAATTCAACAATCCTGTCAATACCAATCTTTCTTTTCCCTATTTTAACGGAAGCATTGCGGAGTCTGACTGGATTTCTTCTTCAGGGGAAGGACTGAAAAGATATTCCTACAAATATGATCCTTTGGGAAGGCTGAAAAGCGGAATCTATTCTGAGCCGAACGCTTCTGTTCCCGAAAATAACTACTACAACGAGATTCTTACCTATGACCTTAACGGCAACGTCAAAACGCTGAAAAGAAACAGATATCTTATCGGGGTTGGCGCACAGATTATTGATGATCTTGCATTTTCTTATACAGGAAACAGGCTTGATACTGTTACGGAAAGTTCTGGCAATTATTATGGTTATCCCGATACTTCGGGAACTGCCATTACGTATGACGGCAACGGAAATATGCAGAGCCAGATTGATAAAAATATTTTACAGATCGATTATAATTTCCTGAATCTTCCGAGCTATATTAAATTTAACAAATCGGTTTCAAGGAAAGGGGCGATTTACTACGTTAATACAGGATATTTGTACCGAGCGGATGGTGTGAAGCTTCGTAAAAGCTACAATTATTTTACAGGGCGAACCAATGTCGGGACTTCATCGGTAAACGAATATTTCGATGGTTTCCAGTACAAAAATTCAGATTCTTCTGTACAGCCTGACGGAAGTTATACTATGGCATTACAGTTTGTGCCGACAGAAGAAGGATATTACGATTTCATTCAAAATAAGTATTTTTACCAATATAAAGATCAGGTCGGAAATATCAGGCTGTCGTTTTATAAAGATGCTTCGGGAAATGCAGTAGCAGACAGAATTTCGGATTTCTACCCTTTCGGGATGGATTTTGGCGGTGACGGAATGAATATTTCAGGATCTTTATCTCCCAACTACCTGTATTCTTTTCAGGAACAGGAAAGACAGGAAGAGACAGGATGGAGTTCTTTTAAATGGCGAAACTATGATCCTTCGTTTGTAAGGTTCTTTAATATTGATCCGTTGGCGGAAAAGTATGCTTATCAGTCCCCTTTCAATTTCTCTGAAAATGCCGTAGTAGCACACAGGGAACTTGAAGGACTGGAAAGTATAGGCGTTTTGGGTACAGGTCTGGCTGCTCCTGTTCTCACTCCCTCACCTACCTACAATAATAATTCTGTTGGCAGAATGACTCCCCAGTGGATGCAGAACATGAACAACAGGAACTCAATGAATACTATTATTGCAACCAGTGCTGTAATCTATGGTGTGAAAAAGTTTAAAGAAGTTGCCAACCGTGTGTTGAATAGCGAGGGTGAGAGTGGAAAAGCAGAAAAAAAAGACGGATCTGAAAAGAAAAAAGTTCCAAATCCACACGGACCTAAAGGAAATCCTGATCATCAAGAAAAAGTGAAAGAATTGGAAGAAAAAGGTAAAGCTGAATTTCCAGATGACGATGTTATTACCGAAAAGAAAATTAAAAAAGAAGGTTCTAACAGAAGACCAGACGTACAAGTTGTTGATAAAGAAACTGGAGAAACAAAAAAAATATATGAGGCGGAAAGAAGACCAAACAGTGCTCGAAATAAAAAACGAGAAGAAGAATATAAAAGACTAAATATCCCTAATGAAACTCACCCAGTAGGAAACTAAAAAATATTTGATATGCCCGATACAAGCTATTATATAAACGATCAGTCCCGTAAGTCTTTGTTTGATTACATTACATCAATAAATGGTAAACTGATTCCAGATATTCATTATGATGAAGCAGAATTTGTATTTATTGAAAGCAGTGAACAATTTTTAGATTTCATAAAAAATAATACCGTAAGATTTTTTATTATTTCTAAAGATTTTTCAGAACAGGAACTTGTTATTAAAAAAAATAGATTTATAGAAAAACCAACATATCACATTGTTCAGCGTGTAGGAGGACCATATATTGATTTAGCTTTATATAGAGGGTTTGCACAACATTCTACCATAAAATATAAAAGGACTGATCTTGGATATTATCCGAAGTTTTTAGACAGAGAAGATTTATCTATTGAACACATTACTAATAATAATGTTAAGATTTTTTATTCAAAACTTGTTAAGTTTTTAAAAGGAAGATGTGATCTGAAACAAGTAAATGGTAAGAAGTATTATGTTGATAAAGATATAGAAATCAACCAAAACTTAAATACTCATTGAAGAGATTAACACCGATGATAAATAAATTTAGTGAAGACTTAAATACAGCAGTAATTACAACAAAATTCATTTTAGAAGATAAAAGTCCAATTTTGTATGTATTTCATTATGAAGAAGATGGTATGTGGCAATTTTCAGGTAATGAAAACGAAATAAATGATAATGATTACAAGGTCATTTCCTTGCAGGAAATAATAAATATTGATTCTTCAATATTAGAAATTGCTAACCTAGCATTAAATCATATGGCATTTCGAGAATCAAAAAAAGATTCATGGAAAATAAAACCAATAGAAGATTAAACAAGCTTATCACTAAAGATTAAAACGAATAGTCATATAGCTTCTGAAAAATACAAAACAGAATATTACAAATACTTTAGCATTATATTAAATCCTGATCGAAGTAAAAATTCATAAATACAAATGATTGGCTCTACCCGCCTATGGTAGAACCAATCATTTTAATTTTACAGTATAAATTACCCTTAATATATAGACCGATTTTGTCCTTTTTCACATCCCCGATAACCTTATACCTTTGTGTATAAGGTTTTTATAATATAATTACGTTTTTCCATAATTATGGAATTAAAAAAATGATTAAATTGTTGATAATTTTAATTATAAAACTTAAACAAAAACAAATGGTAATTACAACAGCAATAGTAACATCTTTACTATTAAATCTAACACAAAAAGGACTTGAAAAAGCATTTGAAACGGGTGGTGAAAAAATATCAGAAGGTGCAATGAGTTGGGTTAAAGGCTTATTTTATAAAAATGGAGAACCTAAAAAAGCTCTTAAAGAACTTCAAGATGATCCAACTAATGCGAATAAACAAGAAGTTGCCAAAGGTATTATTGAAAACAGTATTGAAGATGATGAAAACAATTTGAAATATTTTGAGGAATTAATTAAAAATCTTCCAAAATCAGAAAATACAATATCAAATAGTAAAAATGTTGTAACAGGAAATATATCAGTAGGAGGAAACTCAATTGTTGGAGACGGAAATACAATAAACTAAAGAATAATGGGTGAGAATATAGTTAATGCACCTATAAATGTTGGAGGAAATTCCATTGTAGGCAACAATAATAGTATAAATCAATTTATTAATGGTTTAGAAATGTTGATTCAGGAATATAAAGATCAATTAACAAAAATCTCTACTTTACTTTCTGAATTTAAGCCTAAAACTGCTTTAAGCCTATTACAAGAATTAGAAAACAGGATTATTGATAAAAATATAGACCAAAAAGATACTTTAAAAGCAAAAATATTATACTTAAAAGGTTTATGTAAGTCAGAAATTCAAACATTTACAAAAGAAAACTCTGCAATGGATTTTGTAAATGCGTATAATTTAAACAAAAGTGACAATAATTTTAGGGATAGAGCATGTTTCGAGTATCTTAATCTATCCGAAGATGAAAAAGCAAAGGCATTAGCTGATGAAATTTTAAAAATAGAAGAATTTAATATTTCAGCATGGTATGTGAAATGTCTACTTTTAGATGATTTTTCTGAAATTCCTTATATTTTACCTAAAATTTTAAAAGACAATAACGATTTTTCAAGTTCGTTAATAATCAAAGTAATTCAATCCGAAGGAATCAGGTCTTACGATGATTTAAAAAAGTATGGGCTTGAATATAAGTTTAATATTAATGAATTTACGGAAGTAACTTTTGCAAATAAAATCAAATGGATAGTAAATATTAATTTGCTTCTTGATAGATTTTTTAATGAATTTCCCATAAGGTATATTTCAGGAAATACTTTTATTACAGAGAGAAATCCGAGTATAGATAATGCTTTGAATTTGCTTGACAAGTTCATTTCTACATTAACTACGACAGAATTATCAGATTCCCTAACATTATATGAATTTCATTATCATTATTTAAAATATTTGATTGAAAATAATGATGAAGATTTAAAAATGATTCAGATAAAATATAAAAATCTGCAAACAACTCATTGGTCATATACTTTATCGATTTGTCAAGTCTTAAATCATAAAGGTAGATTTGACAATTCTTTAGAAATTTTAGATGATTATTCAAAAAAAACAAATGAACATGCTAATCAATATTATCTTTTTAAAGCAATTGTTCTGGATGCTTTACAAAAACCCGAAGGTGTAGAAGAAATGTTCATGGAGTATCTAAGTTTAAAACAAATTTTGGACGATACTTCAGTCTTACATATTTTTTCGACATTTTTTAATATTCAAAAAAAATACTGTGATAAAGAATTGTTTCTGAGGGAGCATACTGAAATGATGAAAATGCAATATACATCCGTAGACCTTAAAAAACTTGTTGATGTTACATTGAAAATTAATTTTTTAGGAGAAAAGACAGATGATGTTATACAACAATTAAAGGAAATTGAAAGTAAAAGCCTAGAATTATCAGAATGTAAAGTGTTTGTTGCGAGAAATTTTGCAGAGTTAGGATTAAGGTCTGAAGCTATAGAATTCTTAGAAAGTTTTGTTGATAGAAAAAAGATTTCAGATGAGTTGAGATTGTACATCCAGTTTTTAATAAATCAGCTTTATGATAAAGATGATAGCGAAAGAAGATATGAAGAGTTACTCGAACTATTAAAATTTTGGCGAGAAAAAAGTGAATATGTTGATGAAGAGTTTCTACGAATAGAACATAATCTATATGGGTGTATTAATGATATTGATAATTTATCAACTATAGATGAACTTTTATATCAATACTTTCCTAATAAAGAGGAGTATATTTATCATTACATATTAACTCTGGAAAAAAAGAAAGACTTTGATAAAATAATTGAAATTATTAAAGATAAAGCATCTTTTGAAAATGAAATATTTGGAGTAAATATTTGTATTGTTTTATTGAGAAATCAAATAAATACTCCTAAAGCTTTTGCCTTATTATATGGTTTGGCTCAAAATAAAAATAACATAATTGCTAGAAGAGCTTATTTTACCCATACATTGGTATTGGAGGGCTTTTTGAAAAAATTTGAAGAGGTTAGAGTTAATAATTGGGTTGTATATAATATCGACGATACAACACATATTATAAAAATAATTAAAGAGGATGGGTTGCATGGTAAATTTATTGGGCGTAAAGTTGGAGAAAAGTTTATTGAAACTTCTACGATGTCCAGAGTCAATAAAAATATAGAAATTATTGAAATATATAATGATGCAATGAGATTATTCAGAGAAATTTCTGAAGAAGCTCATAATCCTTTAAATGAACTTGGCTTTGAATCACTTAACCTCCCAAAAGAGAAAGGGAATTTAGAAGAGTTTTTGAAAAATCATTTAGGAGCTCGTGGTAGTGAAGAAAAAAAATTCAGAGAATCTCAGTTAAATGATTATTATAATAGTCGAATTGGCTTTTCGGAAATTACACGTTCAGTCTTTGATGGAGATTTTATTGATGCATATAACTATTTGACTCATAATAAAGGACAATTCACAACAATTCCCAATTCTTTAATTAGTAATCATATCGCTGATGAATATGGCTTAGATACTAGTGCAATTTTATTATTCTATTTTTTAGAAAAAGAACTTCAATTTAAATTTATTCACAAGTTTAAAATTACATACCAAACGAAAGAATATCTTGAAAAAGAAATTTTAGAGTTAAAAAATTCACCAGTTTCAAAATTATCAATGGATATTACTTTAGAAAAGGTAGAAAAATATATTTTTCCAGATGATATAAATGATAGGAAAATAGTTTTTTTAGAAAATGTTTTGGAATGGGTTAATGATAACTGTATTGTTGACAATGTTATTGAAAAACTAGAGTTGTATCCTAAGTTACAAGTAAATGAAAAAGATTTTAATTCTGATTTTATGAAAAATTTTGTTGATATTTTTTATATGTCAACAAGAGAGAAATTAAGGTTGATAAGTAATGATACTTTTCTTTTTATTCATAAAAAAAGCAATAATATTTTTAATAATCAATTAAATCCCGAAAAATATCTAAAAACTTATTATTCAGATAAATGTGATGAGATTTTTTACAGGCAACTATTAAAATGGAATTATTTAGGTATCGACATTAATTTGGCTGTTTTGAAAAATGAATTTTTTGATTTGTTGGCTGGTAAAGAAAATTATTATTCAAAAGCAGTAGAAAACTTGCAATTCTCAGTTTGTTCTAATCAACAAATTATTCACACATGCAGTAAATTTTTAAAAGAAATTTATTTAATTATTTCTATGACTATTGAGAATAAAAATAGATATGCATTTGACCTTTTTGCTAATAATTTTAATCTGATGCCGACTGAAATAGTTAATTTATATGAATCAGTTCTAAGAAAAGAATTTAAGCTATTGGGTGATTATTACGATAATGTCTTATCACAGTTTAAATTAGCTAAGAAACTATATAGTTAGAAAAACCGATAAAAATAAACCCTGATTGATAAGACACAGTCAGGGTTTATTGTCTTTTATATTATCTCTAAACCTTTTGGGGGCAACTTCGGAGCATAGTCAATATATATATCGCATCAACCCATAAACTTGCTATAAGTGAGATGCTTTGACTATCAACAAGTCATTTCTATATTTATTGATCGTTGAAAAATGCCACAACCACTATGAATAAAGGATTTATATAAAAACCTCGAAGATAATACCATAGTACTATAAATATTTATACCTTTAATTATTCTCTTATAATCAATATTAAATCACTTTTTAGGGTTCTTTAGGCAGACTTATCTTTGATTATCCAGTCTTCTGATTCAAATTTTGGGTTCATATCCTGAGAATATTCCGAAAACAGTGATTCTGTTACATTTTGCATCGTGGGAAACCATTGTACTGTTGTACATATTGAATCATGTATCGTCCAAAGTGGCATTTCAGGATATTTTTCCGCCAGTTTTACAGTAACAAAATCCAGAATACAATCAGATTCAATATGTTGCAATAATTTAGGGAAATTTTTATAAGAATCCTTATCCTCAAATTGTGTTTTGAAAAGTTCTATACATTTGCACAACATAGGCAAATGATTTTGAAAAATCTGATATTCTTTTGCAGGTCTTTTCAATGGAGTGTATAAAAGCTGTAACGTGAGTTTTTTCATCAAATTTCTTTTACCTTTGAACTCTTTCATTTCCATATATTCAGTGTCTCTGTTATAAAAAGAAGATCTGTATATTTCGATTTTTTCACCATTTTCATCAATAACTCTATGTGGTTTAATTTCGCTAAATACTTCATCTCCTAAGTATTCATAAAACATTCCTGATATTATTGATTTTTTTACATCTTGAAATTCTTCTTGAAATTCCTGAGTGGCAATAATCTCCGATAAATCATTCATTAAGACAGCAGTTTTAGAATCATAAATCGACTGAATAATACCTTTTATTCTTTCATCATTATACCTTTCTAGCAACAAAACCATAAAATAAGGTTGAGAATTTTTAATATCTAGACTTGCAATCATTTCACCCTCATAACTCAAAAAAGGTCTAAATGATTTTGGGAGATTAGTAAGATTAGTATGGATTCTATTATCAGAATTATCATCTCTCGTTGCTCTGAAAATCTGATTTTTCATCATTAAAGCACAATGCCAATAATTATAAACATTTGCTATTATTGGATTGGGGGTGCTATAAACTGCGTCATATTTATTATAACAGAATTTATCTTCCATACTGGCAATTAGATTGTCAAAATCAATAATAAGTCCTTCATTTAACCATTTTGAAAGATGCGGACAATCGTTTGAAAAGTTTTCATCCAAAATTTTTTCGTTAAGTTTTTCATCTGAGATTTCAAAAATTGAAAAATCTAGACATTCATTACCTTCTGTTTTAATTGCAGAATAATTGAATCTGTAACCATTACTTGTATTAGTATAAGTTGAATAATTTATCTTTTGAATAATTTCAATATCAAGGAAATAATCAAAATACCGAGTATATTTGTAATATTTTTTCTCTAATAATCTTGAACTTAGCGGGACATACCCCCATTTGTAGATTTTATCTTTTTTGCGGGTGGGAATACTGATAATTAAACTTAAATAATACATTGCCAGTGCCAATTTAAACGTTTTGAAAGGTGGTTTTTTCTCAACCATATCTACCAAATAATTATAAACTTTTGTGGGTAAAATAACCTTCCACCGAAACCCCTTATGATAAAAAGCTGTTGCGTTGATTCTATGGTTTGAACTTTTGGTTTTGTATTGTTGTATTTTCATTGTTTTTTGTATAAAAAAGGCACAACATGGACTGTTACAGCAGTTTTACTGTGCCTTTGGTTAATGTTATAAAAAGATTTTAGTCGATTTTTTGGCGTGCGCAGGGTTATGCGGTGTAGTAGTAAAAAGATTCTGTGTTTCTCAGCCTTGTACCCGTGTGTATAAGGTTTAATCCTCGATTATAAATACAGCATATTTAATATTAGGCTGTTGAGATACAATGTCTTTTACTTTGTCTTTATCTTTTGTCACTATAAAACATGCAACTTTATTATCTCTCAAAAGATGGGTACCAGCGTTAATATCATTCACATATTGTAGCTCTTGAGGCTCTTGCGATTCTTGGGTTTCAGATTCAACTTGAGTTTCCTCCTGAAGCTCAGTTTTTATTGTTTTATCTAGTTCATTCTTTATAGATTTTTGAACCTGCTTATATGCAGAAGATATGCTTAAATCTTCTGTAATCATTTTTTGAATAATATCTTCCAAACCACTGCTGACAACTTTCTTATATCTGGCAACAGTTGTTCTGCCAACATTGGCGATTTTTGCTATTTCTAAAAGTGTATCAACTGCTTTTTCAACATCATTACCCTTACCTGCTTTAACAAGATTATCTTTTGCAGCTTGTTGTATTTTTTCTTCATGTAAACATGCAAGTTGTATTTTATGTATTTGTGTAAGATTCCTTCTTTGACATTGATTTTTAACCATCCAAAACTGAATATCTAAAAGAGTTTCAAAATCTTCATTAATTTCTTTTGTAGGAATATTTGATATTTTTAAATCTATACAGGCTTTTAATCTTACATGACCGTCAACAACTAGTTTAATTCCGTTTGCAGCTGTATAATATAGAATTGGATCGTTAATTCCGTTTTTTTCAATATCTGCTTTTAATTGTTTAAAGCGATTTGCATCTGCAATAGTAAGATAAGATTGTAGCTCAGAAATTGTCTTTAAATCTTCATAGTTATAGCTAACATTGTAATTTTGACCGAATAATTGAATTGTGTTTGACATGATAATAAATATTTTAAATTTGACACAAAGAGATACCCACACAATACTCTAAGTGTGCTTTGATTAAACATTAAAAGCGTGGTAAATAGTTAAGAAATGTTGGGAAGTATAGAATTTCCCGATGTAGTTGTTTTTAAGAAACTTGTTTCAGTTTTGAAAATACTTCGTCTTTTGAGTAATACACTCTTTTGCCGATTTTGGTATTTTTCAATGTCCCGTCATTATTCCAATGAAATAATGTTGTCAAACTTACATTTAAAAGTTTTGCAGTTTCTTCACGAGTATAAAACTCTTTTTCCTCTGAATGTACAGGGATAATTTTTTCTAATTCTTCCCTAACTAGTTTTTGAATAAATTGACCAAAAGATTCTATGTCTATTTGCATCAATTGGATTGCTGAATTTGTCATAATTTTTATTTCTTTAAGATTATGATGCAAAATTCCAAATAGGGGAAACAGGGAAAAAATAGGGAAAACATTTTTTCGCTAACAGTACATAACTAGTTAATATTCAAAGATAAAAATTTCAATAAACTTTTAATTCTGGAATTGGTTTCAACTTTTCCCTATCAATTCCTAATGAATATTCAATCTCTGATAAGAAAAGTTCTGTCTTTTTTAGAGTAAATGGATAATCTTTGTGCTCAGGATTATTAATATTACTATAATTTTTAAGGAATTGCTGTTTATTTTCCCTTTTGTTCTGAGAATTAAACTTAATTATAGGTTGAAATGAAACAATTGAATCAAATATGATCCCTTCAATCTCTGTAAAATAATCGAAAACGTGGAAAAAATAACAAATTCTAAAGAAGTAAATATCACGTTCTGTATTGAGGCTTTTTATATCTAATGAATTGTATTTATTCTCTGATAAGATATTTAGAATAATATTTATTTCACGAGTGGTAAAGTTTTTTCTTTTTAGGTACTGTATGAAATTTTCTTTTTCCTTGATAAAATAAGTGAAATTTTCGCTTAAACTTTCTTCGTCTGAATCTTCATTCTCACCGTATAATTTAAAATTTAGATATTTTAACTTCATTCCATATAAACAATGTTCATCGTCTAATTCTAAATAATTATATTGATAGATATTATTTAGATATGTAAACTGAAAAATACTTGAATCTTTTAGTATATTAAGATAATTCCATAGAGTATCATAGAGTGTAACTACTGGTGTTACTTCTTCAAAAAAACCATCTAATTGTGGAGTATCAAATGAATGTTTATAACATAAAATTTCATTTTCAGATATTAGTGTTTCTAAGTATTTACTACTGGTTGAAACTTGATTAATTGTTGGTGAATTTGTAAGAGCATCTATTTCTCTTACAAAACGTCTCATTTTATTACTTGTTTTTTGTTCTAAAAAGAAAATTTGCGAAGCGTAATAGCTAATATATGTATTTGGGAATATATATCGTAAGGATAAAAAATCTTCAAAATCCTCTTTTAAATACGCTAGTTTAATTGTATAATTTTCTTCTTCTAAAAGGTCTCCTTGTTGGTTTTCATTATCATAAAAGCTATTTTCACTTATAAAATAATTGACTTCAAATAATATGTCTTCTATTTCTTCTGTTGTATAAAGATCTAGCAAGGTATTTACTTCATCAAAATCTACATAATCAAAATTCTCGCTGATTATCTCGTCTACATCTATAAAATGATCTAGGTATTCAAAATAATCTTTTATTATATCAGCACAGCCTTGTCTCTCGTGAAACAACGCTTTCCAATGGAATGTAAACATATCTTCTAATGAGTATCGGATAAGTTTTCTTTCATTTTCATCGGTAATATCAGGATAATATTTAGCAATATTATTTATAATATCTTCATCAGAACAGTAATTTTCTACCTTGTTTACTACTCTATGATCTTGAAAAAAGAACCCACCAATTCCATGTACATTAGTAGGCGAATTTGACACAACGGCATATACAATAAAATCAAGTGTTACTCCAGATTTTGTATTAACATCTGTATGTTTTTTCATATTAATATCCTAAACTATTAAAAACCAATTCTAGCAAAGCTATTTGCCGTTCGTACTGCCATTTCTTTTTCTGTTTTACCAATATACACTAAAAACTGCTTTTCAGTTGAATGACCTGTCATATACATAATATCTGCTGTAGGGATCAAGGTGTGAAAGTTAGTTGCGAAACTTCTTCTTCCGATATGGCTTGCTACAAGTTCGTATTTTGGATAATCTCCTAAAACTCCTCTTTTGGTTTTATCTTCCAAGACCTGAGATTTAAGACCGTAAACAACTTCTGAGATTTTAGCATTTTTACACACAATTTTTATGTACTTGTTAAATTTGACATCAGAAATTTTTCTAGGAAACTCGCCATTTCTTTTATCCAATATTTTCTGTACTTCTTTAAGTAATGGAATTTGCATTAGCTTCCCCGTTTTTTCCTGTTTAAATTCTATATATTTTATGTCTCTATCCTCTACAATCATGGATTTTTCAAATCTCAAAAAATCACTTACCCTTTGACCTGTAAAACAGGCTATTATTAGCCAATCTCGTGCGTTGTCGAGGTAATCATGCGGTTGATTCGATTTTTTAATACTTTCTAATTCTTCAAAATTCAAATAAATATGTTTCGGTTTATCTTTCTTGAATTTACTTAAACCCAGTTTCCAATCTTTTGTATGTGGATGTGTTTCAATATCATAATTACTTGCAAATTTCGAAATAACTTTAATATCACGCAATTTGCTATATATAGTTTCGTGTTTGTAGTTAATATTCAAACAGTACTTCTCAAAATCATCCTTGAAATAATTATCCAAATTTTTAAATTCGATTATCGGAACTCTTTTATGATAAGTACAATAGTCAATCAGCATTGTTTTAAGAACTTTGATTTTGTAATTTGTTCTTACTGCTATTGTATTTTTGTTGAGTTCTAAGTAAGTATCTATAAATTCAATGAGATTCGATGAATATATAGTTTTTACTTTTGGTTTCAATATTTCGTCAAGACAAGATTGTAACCATATTTTATAATTTAAAATGCTGTTTTGGTCGGAATATTTTTGCAGTACATGTGATTCAATTTTAGAAAGCTTTGTATTAATTGATTCGGTGTCCGTATCAAACATTTTTTTTGAAGCTATTCTACATTTACCATTTTTCCATTCATCAGGAAGACATTTTAATTCTGATAGTGCAAGTCTGACATCAAGATCCTTATCTCTAAGCCTAATGCAAATATTACTTGGTTTGTTCTTAACAGTACTTCTAAGAAAAAAAGATACTTTAGCCATAAATTTATAAATTTTATAGTGTTGCAATTTACTAAATGTGCGCCCAAATTTGTGCCCAAATTTTGAAAGCTATTTTAATTAACTTAAATTTAAAATAATTAAAACCTCTATAAACAAAGCATTCATAGAGGTTTTTAAGTTTTAATACATTAAAGCAGATTAGTTAGGTGTAGTCCTTCTGCGGTCACTTTTAAGGACAGACATTTGATGTTTGTCCTTTTTTATTAGTCATTATTGCTAACCATTTTAATCTCTTTGATATATATCATTAATTTTTTGTCAAATTTATTATCTGGATTTATTCTAAATTAATATATTTGCATCATGAATATGATCGTTCCTTTCAAAGTAGCTCCATTAGCTCCTGCTTTTTCAATGAATACAGAAGAAATGTATTGCGGCGACAAGAAATCATGCTGCAAAAAATTTAAAAAGGGAAAAAGATGCAAGAAGTGTCCGGGAAGAAAAAAAATGGCTTAATTAAAGCTTTTTAACAGGAAATAGACTGCCAGAATTAATAAGACCAACCCAATAATAATTCTCGCGATTTTTGGCTGTCCGTGAGGATTTGCAACAGTTCTTGGCTGTGACTTAAATAATTCCTCTGCCTTATCTTTAAATTTTTCCGAATTGTTTTCAAAAACTTCGGTAATCGTAATTCCCTGAACGGCTGTTTTGTGCAGTAGTGAATTCGTAGCGTGAAGCAAAATCTGGAATTTTCCGTCTTTAAATTCCGTTATTTTGAAAACTCTTTCTCCATAAGGTTTTTCCAGTCCGAAAGGTAACACTTTCACCACATCCGCATTTTGAGTCTGCCAATTGATAATGATCTCCTCCCCTTTTTTCGCATGAATTTTGTTTGCCGTAAAAGTCTTAATGGACGGCGGAATATTATACCTGAAGCTTTTCTGATGACTTTCTAAATTTTGATCGTAAGAATGTCTTCTGCTTTTATCACTCAATGTTTCATAAGCTTCCTGAATTTCACGGAACCGGTCTGCGAAAAAATCATCGTTATCATTTTTATCAGGGTGATATTTTAAAGATAGTTTTCTATACGCTTTTTTGATGTCTTCTTCCGAAGCATCGTGAGAAATCCCGAGAAAATAGTAGTAATCTTTCATTAAGCTATGCAAAAATAGTGAATTTATTTTCTTTTTTAAACGCAAATGGCACGAATAATTTCATAAATAGCCTGAATAATTTTATGTTATGCTTTTAATTTTTTTCTTTAAAACAAACAGTCGTATAAAGTAAAATTGCTAAAGACTCTTTGGAGTTTTATCTGTGTAGAAATCATATTAAGAGGACGTTCGGCGTTCCGTAGGAACGCCATCTTAGAACATTTATCAAAATATTTGGTAATGTACTGAAAAATAGTTGGTGAAATTCAGGATATATTTTAATAAATTATGGATGTTAATCCGAAGAGGACAAAAGCACTGGTGGAGATCAACTTTTCAGCAATAGGATTAATGTTCAAAACGATAGTTTTAAGGTGAGGTTTCCCTCACCTTTTCGTTTATTATCGGATGAACCTTATGGCTAAAAAAACTCTATTTTTCGTTAGAAAAATAAATATACCATTTGATGAAATTGATTCGGTTTTTCAATGTGAGACCTCTGTGCAGGTCGAGATGATTTTTTAAATGGCTGAAATATCCCTCAATACCATTGGTTGTTTTAGGAATATTGGGATTTTCCAGATAATGAAACATATTGGGCAATGCCCGTTTTATAGTAAAATACGATCGTCTGATAAGCTTGTGGGTATACCAGTATCTTTCGGTTTCAAGATTAATTGTTTTTTCATTAATATAATCCTGATGTCTCAAATACCAGTCGTTGAGTTCATTTTTCCACCAGATTTTATCGTTTTGTGTTTTAATTTTCAGTAATAATAAAACGTGTTTTCGAAGTTCCTGACCGGCAATGTGTTTAGGAAACTTTGTGAGCCAGATCAGGCACATTCTCTGAATATGAACCAGACATCTCTGAGTAATGATGTCTCCATCAGATTTATTTATGGCTTTCAAAACGCTTTTATGTCCATCTGTAGTAATGCTTTCCAGCTTTACGCCCAGCCGTAAAAGATTGTTTAAATCTTCCCTGATTTCTTCATAATGTTCTCCATCGGTAAAACGGATAAGCTGTGTATATCCATCAAAATCATCCTGATAAGCAATTAAACAGAACTGAGCAAAATAAGTTGCATCCATTCTTAAATTCACCTTTTCCCGTTTGATGATCTTTAAGGTAGGAGACTGCTCTAAAATGGTATAAAATGTTTTCTGCAAAGTATCTTTCGAATAACCGCTGTCTCTGCAAAGCGTTTTGTAGGTCTGCCTTTCCAATACCCATTTTTTGAACCAGATAAAACGATTTTTAATTCTCTGCTCCGTTCTGTTTTGAGTAAATAAAATCCCGCAATTTTTACATTTAAATCTTTGCTTTCCCCCTTGTTTTCCCCAACGAATTACCTCCAGGCTTGAACAAGACCAACAACGTTTTTTTGCCATTTTTCAGACAAAGAAAAAGTTTTATGAAACACGTTTCATAAAACTTCCTCCAAGCAGCCTAACAATGAGGTTTTGATAGAATTCTACCAACTATTTTTCAGTATTATGCCAAATATTTCAAGCTTGCTTGTTTAAATCTTTTTAATGTTTCGGTTCAGGCGGCTTCGCCGCCTGAACCGAAACCCTATTTTCCGAGATTGCTTTTTCGCTTCGCTCATCGCAATGACTGTAAAAAATTCCGGCTCGGGAAGCTTCGCTTCCCGAGCCGGAATTAAACAATTTCAATTTAGTTACTTTTATTATGCTTCTGCAACGTTTTCTTTTCTTTCGAAACCTCTGTGGCGGCATCTTGAAGCGAATTCTTTTTTAAACTTTCCTTTCAGCTCCTGATATTGCTCATCATTCATTTCTCTGATTTTATCCGCCAATCCGAAAGGAGATTTTTCTTTGATTCCGTATTCCTCAAAAATACCCTTTACAAATCTTTTTCTCTGCGCTGCTTTTTTAACAACTGCTGCAACTCCTACTACGGCTAAAGCAGCTAAAGCGCCTTTTAATACTGAATTTTTCATTTTTTCAAAATTTTAAATTTTACTACTTTTTGTTTTTTATATAGACGAATAAATGCTGAATTTACTTTACTACTTCTAAATTTTTATTTATTCGTTTGTTCTGTTGTGCCTGTTGAAAAAACCTGCTGAACATTTGTCCCTCCACACTTCTTTGAATTTCTCTCTTTCTTCGGGAGTAAGATGCATCATTTTTTCTCTCATCTTCTTTTCTTTAAAATCCCTCATTCCTTTTCCGAAATGAAATCCTCCGAAAAGAATCTTACTTAAAATCAGAATTCCCATTGCCTGCCAGAAAGTAATGGATTTTACACCCAAAATTTCAGGGAGAAGGCAATTCCAGAGCGCCATCACGATCCATGTAACGCCTAAAAAAATCAATGGCGGACAAAGAATCAGAAAAATCCAGCCTTTTTTATGTTTATGATTCATATCTTTTTATTTACTAACTGTTTAAATCTTCGTATAATTTTCTCAATCTGTTTCTTAAATGTTTGACGGCGTAATTTTTACGGCTAATAATCGTTTTAATGTTTTCACCATGCTCATCCGCAATTTCCTGAAGGGTTTTGTCATTAAGTTCATTTTCCACATAGACGAGTCTTTGTTTTTCCGGCAGTTCATCCAGAGCTTCAAAAAGCTTTTTCCAGATCTCGTCCTGAAACATTTTAATTTCGGGGCCTGCACTTTCATCCATCAGCAGAATATCTTTGATGGAAAAATCTCCGTCTTCATCTTCATACACGAAATCTTCAAGATTCTCGGTTTTCTTCTTGCGGTATTTGTCCGTGATTTTATTTGCCGTTACTCTGTACAGCCAACCGCCAACATTCACAATCTCAGAAAGATTGGTAAGACTACTGAACTGATACCACACTTCCTGCAGAATATCTTCCGCATCCTCCGTATTTTTCACTTTCGGACGAATGTACGACATCAGCTTTCCTCCGTACTTTGAAACGGTCTGCGAGATGATATTTTCCTTCTCCTTCTGTGGCATTGTTATTTTTTCGACAATCTCCATATTGCTATGACGATTGAAAATTTTGTTTTACTTTAATAAATTTAAAATAATTTTTGAGAAATTAAGATTTTGTTTTATTCATCCGTATTTTGAAACATGAATAAAGCAAACTTTTTTTCGCTAATAACACAAATCCTATTATTATGTAACCTAAGTTCGGGATAAGAAATAAATTTAAATAATTGATTTATCGCATTATATTAATTTATCGCAAAGAAAAACAAAATAGTATTATTTTGATAAGTTTTACGCCTTTGTATATCTTAAAGCTAAATTCCTGATAATTGAATCTCTTTGTTTAACCTTGCGTTTAAGAAGACTTATCCAAAACTCAGGTTAAGTATGAAATTTTTAAAAGATATATGTCCTAATTTGTATTTAAACAAAAAAACGAAAAGCTAAGCCTTCCGTTTGTATTTTGAATGATAAGTTTTAATTCAGATAAATTCCGAAGTACCAAGTCCAGACAATCAAAATAATCTGCATCGGAATTCTTTTTTTATACAGATAATTCATTCCGGGACCAGTGAAATCCGCTTTAAAAATATTGATTTTTTTTCGGGAAGAATTGATATTCGCAACGAAAACCAAAACATAAAAAACAATCAGTAAAACAGCAGTCAGTTCACGAATGGAAGGAATCATCAATCCGATTCCGGCTGCAATCTCAATAATTCCTGTTATGTATACCCAAAATAGTTTTGCCGGGATAAAATCCGGAATCATCATTGCCATTCCCTTTTGAAATTTAAAATGAGAAAATCCTGTAAATATGATGAAAACAGCCATTCCCAGATTTCCGGAAAACACAAAATTCCAGTCTCCCTGAAAAATTCTGGTTGCCAATAAAGCTAAAATAAATGTGGTAAAAAGAATGGTCAGCAATTTCATAAGATGTCTTTTTGTTTCCAGTAGATACAAAGATTTACACTATGATTAATAGTAATTTTATCAACTATAAATATAGTTTAAAATAAGTGCAAATCGTAGAAAATAATTATTTTTCAGCAAGTTCTTTTACAATTTGCAGACCTTTTGTAAAGCCTGTATTCATATGCTCTTCCCAATCTTTTTCAGTCTGAACTTCGGCATGAAGTTTTGTTTTGCCATCAAAATCGATTAAAAAATATTTTTCAAAGCAGCCGCTCCACTGTTTCACCTCCATGCTTTCTGTATCTTCGTTACCTGCTTCATCTCGCATTCCCAAATGTTTGAAAACAATCTGATCAGGCTTTTCCAAACTGTCTATTGTAGAAACCATTCCTGCTCCTTCTGCATTTGTAAAATAGGTTTTCCCGTTTACTTTCCAGTCGGATTTCATAAAAGAAGCCGAATTTGGATTAAAAAATTTCGTCCACTCACTGTAGGTGTGTTCATTCCACAAAACGTCCCATATTTTTTCTTTCGGAGCGTTAATGATAATTTCATACGATAAAGTTTCCATAATGTTTTTATTCAATTTTAAAACTGATTTTCAGATAAATGCTTCACATTGGAAAGTGCATTGGAGAAATTTTCTTCGAAAAAGCTTTTAAACTCTTCTGAAGTCTGAATTTCAACGGTAAGATGCGTTGTATTTTCGTTTTCTGTTAAAATATAATTTTCTGTCCCACTTTTAAAGTTCTGCGGTGTTTCAACGCCATTATAAATTTCGCCAAGATGCTGAAAGGTAATCTCTTCATTGGGAACAAGCTTCACAATTTTGCTGAACATCCCGTTGTTCTGAGGATCCAGAAATTTAATAATTTCATTTTCTTTTAAATTTCCCTGATAAAAAGAACCTTCTCTGAATGCAGAAGTCCATTGTCTGAAAGAAAAATCATCCCAGAGCACACTCCATACTTTTTCCGGCTCAGCATTGATCTGAATATCAAAATGTAATTTTTCCATAAAAAATATATAAACTAGCTGTTATTTTAAATACGATGTTACCCGCCTACGAAATCTCCGCCGTTAATGTGAATAATTTCTCCCGTTATAAAACTGGAATCTTCCGAAGCCAGAAAAACATAAGCCGGAGCAACTTCCGATGGCTGTCCTGCACGTTTTAACGGGTTATCTTTTCCAAAGGTTGAGAGATCGTCGAAAGTTTCCTTCACAAGAGGAGTCCAGATCGGACCGGGAGCAACGCCGTTGACTAAAATCCCTTTCTCTGCGATATTGGTTGCCAGAGAACGGATAAAAGTTGCGATAGCACCCTTCGTAGCGGAATAATCAATCAGATGATCGCTTCCTCGGTATGCCGTTACTGAAGTGGTACAGATAATCCGGCTCCCTTTTTTCATCAGGGTTAAAAGATCTCTGGTGAGAGCAATCATAGAAATAATGTTGACATTAAAAGTTTCGAGAATCTGCTCATCAGAAATATTTTTAATATCATTTTCCGGAAACTGAATACCTGCATTGTTTACAAGAATATCTAAGGTTTTCCAGTCTTTTTTAAGCGAATCCATGCATTTTTTTCTGAAGGACTTTTCGGAGACGTCTCCTTTCATCAGAATACATTTCCGCCCTTCTTTTTCTACGAGATTCTGAGTTTCTTTTGCATCGTCATCACTTTCTTTGTAAATAATCACAACATCTGCTCCTTCTCTCGCAAAATGAACCGCAACCGCCTGTCCGATTCCGCTGTCTCCACCTGAAATTAAGGCTTTTTTACCCTTTAGTCTATCGCTTCCTTTATAATTTTCACGGATGATTTCAGGAAATACCCCTTCTTCAGGAACTTTTGACTTTGAGTCTGACTTGTTCTGTGTCTTCATAAGCAAATCTTTTATGAATACCCATCAAACAGCAAGCCGAAACGGAAAAATTATGACGTTGAAGAATATAAGCAGAAAGTTTTGTAACGGTTAAAAAGCTTCAAACCTCCCTGCTTCCTTCTTCAATCGAATCCTAAGAATTATAGGCATCTTCCAGATCCTGAATAACAATTTTGTGCATTCCCATCATCGCCTGAAATACTTGCTGACCTTTTACCGGATCTGATCCGTTCATCAGTTCCAGCAATCTTTTGGGAACAATCTGCCAGCTCAAACCAAATTTATCTTTCAGCCAGCCACACATACTTTCTCTTCCTCCATCTGCCGTTAAAGCATTCCAATAATGATCGGTTTGTTCCTGATCATCTGTCATTACGACCATAGAAATTCCTTCATTGAAATCGAACTGATGATCGTAAGAATTATCCATACAGAAGAAACTGTATCCATCAATTTCAAAATGGGCATGCTGAATATTTTCTGCCGGTTCAGGAGCAGGATGTCCTTCGCTTCCATAGCCATATCTTAAAATATTTCCGATTTTAGAATTCGGGAAAACTTTAGTGTACAATTCCATCGCTTCCATTGCTTTTCCGTTATTTTCATGAATAAACATTAAGGTAGGAATTATTTTCTGTTCAGTTTGTTTTTCACCTAAAAAGATTTGCCACGTTACATCATATTTATCTTTCAGCCAGCCATATTTTTTGCTCCAGGAATAAGAATCCAGAGGCATTAAAGCAATTCCGCCTTCCAATAACCCGTCCCAATACTTTTGCACCTCATCTTCCGTTTCGCAAATCACCATAAACGAAACCGATGCATTTTTTTTGAAATGAGGACCGCCATTCAGCATCATCATTTTCTGACCGAAAAGCTCGATATTCATCACCATCGGAGTATCTGCGGTAATTTTTCCGTTAAATATTCTGCAGTAGAATTCTGCGGATTCTTTTGCGTCTCCGTCATACCAGAGACACGGGAAAATAGTGTTGTTCATATTTTTAAATTTTATTTTTTTGCTTTGAACACCAATAGCTTCAAATGTTTTTCACGAATAATCACAAATGATTCGAAAGGTTCAGCTTGGCATCTCTGATACCAACAGTTTATTTAGCAATATAACTGATGCATGTCATGCTGAGCTTATCAAAGCATTTAATCAAAATTTATAATGAAAATGTATGCAGATATTGGTGCAGTTTGTGTTCTATATCAATTTTTAAAGGAAACATTGTTTTCCTGCATATAGGCTTTGAGTTTGTACATTGTACTTTTTCCGAAACCGTGAAGCTGCAGGATTTCCTTTTCAGAATACTCTGAAAGTTTTTCAAGAGAATCAATCTTTTCCTTTGCCAGAGCTCTTCGGGCAGGAGCGGCAAGAATTCCCTGTAAAAAAGTTCCGTTAACTACATGACTCACCGCGCAAATGGAACTTAAACATTTTGCCATTATCACTAAATTGATCATGATTCTGAAAATTAAAAATCTTTCTTAATTGTTTTCTACATACTTATGAAAATTGTTCAGAATTGCATACCATCCTTCTCTCTGCATTTCTACGGGATTCTGTGTTTCCGGATCGAAAATAATCTGTACGCTGGTTGTATTTTCATCCATCTTATCAAAAGTTATCTCTGCTTTTCTTCCGTCTTCCATGTGATATCTGATCTTCTCATACGGTATCACTTCATCATAAGTTCCCACAAAATCGAATCCAAAGCTTTTATCTTTGGCTTCCATCCTGTTTTTGAACTGTCCTCCGACTCTGAGATCGTTTTCTGAACTCGGACATTCCCAGGATTCGTGGGCAAAATTCCATTTGGTAATATGCTCCGGACCGTTGTAATAGTCCCAGACTTTCTGAACAGGTGCCAGAATTGTAATATCGATGTGAATTGGTTCCATAATATTATTTTTAAAGGTGTAAAAGGCAACCAAAGTTCAGTTGCCCTTTCAATATAATTAGTTTAAAGATAAGTCTATTTTACGTATTCTTCGTTATAATTAATCATCCAGTGTACACCATATTTATCCTGAAAGCTTCCGAAATAATCGCCCCAGAACTGGTCTTCAATGGGCATTTCCACATTTCCGTCTT
Organism: Chryseobacterium sp. ZHDP1; assembly: GCF_018603435.1. Classification (GTDB taxonomy): domain Bacteria; phylum Bacteroidota; class Bacteroidia; order Flavobacteriales; family Weeksellaceae; genus Chryseobacterium; species Chryseobacterium indicum. The sequence goes on from NZ_CP075682.1 coordinate 1,126,919, forward strand.
CAGAAAGCCCTTTGAAAATTCTGTCGGCCTCATCTCTGGAATCCGGAAAAACAGAAACGTAATTGTTATTTCCCACATTCAGTTTTTGTCCGAAACTTGGAACGATGTCTGATGCCATCAGTAAATCTCCGCCTATCGGAAGTGCAATATGCATTACCCTGTTTTTCTCTTCATCCGATAAATGTTCAGTTCCGGGAGCATTGCCCATTCTGTAAATTTCACCAACGAATTCCCCGCCGAAAACGGATTTGTAAAAATTGAAAGCTTCTTCTGCTTTTCCATCAAAATTTAAGTAAGGATTTAATTTAGCCATGATTTTTTTTATTTTTTTTTAGTTAAACACAGATAGCACTAATTTTTTCACGAATACCACGAATAATATTTGTGGAATTTGTGTATTAATATTTTAAACACAAATAGCTCTAATATTTTTTATGAATACCACTAATACTATTTGTGGAATTTGTGTAGAGTTTTTTTTGATTAGTGTTTTCATCAAACGGATAATTTATCATTCTCACGAAGGGAGAATCTATTTTATCATTTTTTTAATATCAGATCATTCAAGAGAATTTCCGTTAAAAATAACAAAGAAATATCCGCACAAATTTTTTTTACTAAAATTTATGTAAGAATTAATGGTATTGATTTAAATTTTACTCTTTAGGCATTTGGGACGGATCTGCAAACATTACATTCCAGCCATGTCCGTTGATATCCCAAAAGGAATTGTGATACATCCATCCGTAATCCTGCGGTTCTTCATGCTGTGTTGCACCATTCGCCACAGCAGTATTTACCATCTGATCTACCTGTTCACGGGTATCTAAACTGATGGCAACCAAAACCTGCGTTGTATCTCCTTTCGGAACAGGTCTTTCTGAAAAAGTCTGGAAAAATTCTTCCGTTAAAAACATCACGTAAGTATTATCGTTCATAACAATACAAACGGATTGGTCATTGGACATTTCATCATTGGTTGGGAAGCCTAATTTTGTCCAGAATTCTCTTGTTTTCTGTACATCTTTCACCGGAAGATTCACATAAATCTGATTGATTTTCATTTTGCTGTTTTTACTGTTAAAATTATACTCAAAGTTATCAAGTTAAAATAAAAATCAACTTGCCATAAGACAAGATTTAAATTTTCTTCGGATGGGAAACCAGCTCTTTACGGATTCTGCTTAAGGAAGTATCTGTAATTCCCAGAAACGAGGCAATCTGCTTTAAGGGAGCAAACTGTACTACATGCGGCTTCTGCTCTAAAAGATTGAGATAACGTTTGGTTGCGGAAAGGGTAAACATCTCTACAGAACGCTGTTTACCAATGAAAAGCTGCTGAGACATCCATGCTCTCCCCCATTCTCTGAGATTCGGAATTTTATGAAACAGTTCCTGAAAAGTTTCAAAATCAAACTTCCAGCACTCGCAGTCTGTAATGCAGACAATATTTTCCTGAGTGGGAATTCTCTGAAATAAAGATGAAACTTCAATAATGATTTCATTTTCAACAAAAAAATTAATCGTTACATCATTTCCGTTAAAATCGTTGACAAATGAGCGGGCAAGACCTTTCTCCAGAATATAATATTCGTTGGCTGTTTTTCCTTCTTTCAGTATAAAATCTCCTTTATGAAAAAAAACTTTTTCATGTGCCTGAAATATTTCATCCAGCTCATCATCAAGGAAAAAAGGGAAATCGTAGCAGATTTGTAAGGCTTTATTGCTCATCAAGTAAATGTTTTTCAAAGTTTTAAAAATAAAATTTTTCCCGGAACTGATGAAGCAATTCTTAAACAAAGTGATGATTTGTGGTAGCTTATTTTTGCGTAATCCTTTACAATAAGTATATTCCGGATCTGTCCACCAATTACAATTAATGACAAAGAAGTGTCAATCTTTATAAATCCTTTGCGTAGATTCTTTTGAAATCACAAAATCTATTATTAAAAAGAAAAACTTTCAAATCTAAAATTTAAAACAGAGAAAGCTGTATAGGTTTTGGACTGGAAGGTTTCTGGGCATCTCCAAATACAGTTTTTCCTCCAAACCGCCATGAATTCTGTCTTTCTTCTTCAATGACTTCCCGAATATCAAAATCGGGAGTAAAATCTTTTTCAGTTGATTCAATAATCTGGTGAAGCTTGTTTAACGTTTTTAATTTATCTGAATTTCCCAGTTTGGATCTTTCGATTCCTGATTTTAAAATCTGCAAACTTTCATCATACACTTTCGTAGGAACCGGAAACGGATGACCATCTTTTCCACCGTGGGCGAATGAAAATCTCGCAGGATCTTTGAATCTTGACGGCGCACCATGAATGACTTCGCTTACCAAAGCCAGAGACTGCATTGTTCGCGGACCAACGCCTTCCAGCATGAGCAAATCTTCGAAATTTTGCGGCTGCTGTTCTCTGGTTACATATAAAAGTGCTCCAAGTCGTTTCAGATCAACATCAGAAGCCTGAACATCGTGATGATTAGGAAGAATTAATCTTGAAAAATCGCTCATGATTTCTGCGGAATCGGTGTGGGAAATTTCCAGAATTCCTTTTCTGTTCCCGGAAGCTTCCGCATCTGTAAGGTTTAAAATAGTTCCTCTTGAAATTCCGTTTATTCCGGTGTGAGGCTCTTCCACAAAGGATTTAATATTCTCCGAATGCCAATGATAGCGTCTTGCCGTTCCGTCCGATTCGTGCATTCCCTGCTGAACAACGCTCCAGTTTCCGTTATCCGACAGAATAAAATTATGCAGATACAGTTGATATCCATCCTGAATTGCCGTATTATCCACTTTTGCCGAAAGTTTGCTGGCTTTTACGAGATCATTTCCGTTCAATCCTGTTTTATCAGCAATCTGAAGTAATTCTGAAGGTGTTTCGCGGGAAAATTTTCCTTTTCCGCCGCAAATATACAACCCCAATGATTGGGAATTTGGATTGATGGAACGCTTCAAAGCACCCATTACCGAAGTTGTAATTCCTGAAGAATGCCAATCCATTCCCATCACCGCGCCAAAACTCTGAAACCAGAAAGGATCTGCCAGTCGACGGAGAACTTCGTCTTTTCCATACTCCATGAGAATTACCTCAACAATAGAAAGCCCGAGAATCGACATCCGTTCATACAACCACGGCGGTACTTTGCCATAGTGAAGGGGTAAATCTGCGGTTCCGGAACGTTTCATTGTGTAAATGTAAGCGGAATGTTTTTAATTTTTAATGATTGTGATCAGTAATTTTATGGAAAACAGGAAAGAAAAAGTCCTGCAGACTGTGCAGGACTCCGATTTTTTATGGATCGGTTTTTATTTCAACGCAGCTAATGCAGCCTGATAATCGGGTTCATCTGCAATTTCTGATACCTGCTCTGTATACACCACTTTATTGTTTTCATCCGCTACAATGACAGCACGGCTTAAAAGTCCCTTCATTGGCGAATCTGTAATGGTTACTTCGTAATCGTCTCCAAAACTGCTTCTGAAATCTGATAGCGTTTCTACATTATTAAGACCTTCCGCAGCGCAGAATCTTCCCAAAGCAAAAGGTAAATCTTTAGATACATTAATAACGACTGTATTTTCTAAAGCTGAAGCTTCTTCATTGAATTTTCTTGCAGATGATGCGCAAGTCGGGGTATCGATACTTGGGAAAATGTTGAATACTTTCTTCTTTCCTTCGAAAGTTTCCAGAGTTTTCACATTAAGCCCTGAATCTACCAAAGCAAAATCTTTAATTGTGCTTCCTACTGACGGTAAAGTTCCTATTGTATTTACTGCATTTCCTTTTAATGTAATACTTGACATAATTTGTTTTTTTAATGTTTTTCAAATTTAGCTAAAAAAGAAAACTTTTCCCATCAAATAATGGTTAAAAAATAATTAAACCGGAAAGAAATACCAATAACGGGTCTTTTACATTCAATGGGTTTCAAATAGTATCCGAAATTGTTAACAATATACTTAACAGAAGCTCCTTTTATAAAGGGGCTTTTTCTATTAAAAATATGAAAAGTAAAAAACAAATCCTCCCGAAAATGAGAGGATTTATTATGAAAACTATGTCGTGGAAAATTTAAATAAATAAAAAATATTAAGCATGAGCTTTTCTGAATTTAATCATGCTTAAAATAAACAGACCTAAAAGTCCCAGAATAAAATAACCTTCCGCAACCTGAAGCTGAATCTGAGGTTTTATGAAAGCGGCAATTCCATAGCTTAATGCTGAAGTAATAATGAAGGCTACTCCACCCGTTAAACCGCCTGCAATTCCTGCAGAATTGGGAAATCTTCCGATACAGTAGGAAAAATAATTGTTGAAAATAAATCCTGCTGTTACGTGAATGAAAAAAGCAAAAGCAACCAGACTGTAAATATTATTGGAGAAATACGAAGCGGCAAACATAACAGCAATCAGAAGCAACTGAATAAAATTGGCGTTTCTTATTTTAGGTAAAAAAGCTTTATTAATTAATGCCTTTCCTAAAAATCCGCCCGTCATCCATGCAAAACCGAGAATAAGAGAAACATATCCTGCCACAACTTCGGAATAGCCCATTTTATGCTCAATAATAAAGGAACCACAAAGATTAAAAAACATAATCATCGAGTAACTCAAACCACACATAATCATTCCGTAGAAAAAATCTTTAGCTTTGAACATAGAGTTGTATTCTTTAATCAGGAATTCCACATGAAAAGGATTTCTCTTTTTTAATGTTTCACCAGAGAATATAAATTCAAGAATCAGCAATAACAAACTGTACCCTGCCAAAACGTAGAAATTTGACTGCCATCCAAAGTTTTTCTGCAGATATCCTCCGATAAACGGTGCAACAATAGGTCCAACTGACCATACAATCGTCATGATGCTGAGATAATGTTTCCGCTCTTCTCCTTCATAAACATCTACAAAAAAAGCTCTTTTGGCAACGACTGCGAAACCCGATAAAACACCCTGCAAAACACGCATTGCATAGATCACAAAAATGTTCTGCGTTGTAGCGGTAATTAAAAAAGAAGCGACAAAAAGCGCCAGAGAAATCATGGAAACTTTATATCTTCCGAAAGAATCCACAATACTTCCGGCGAAAAACTGGGTAAGACCGTAACTGATTAAAAATATGGATAAAGTAAGCTGGATATTGCTTTCCGTCTGGTGCAGTTCTGTTGCCATACTCGGCATGGAAGGAAGATAAATATCCGTTGCCAGTCCGGACATCGGAATAACCGCAAATGCCAAAACTGTAGCAATAAATTTGTTTTTTTCTTTAAGGGTAACCATTGCTGATGTTAAAAATTATCAATTGAAAATCCAGATTTCCGGAAAAAGATCCTGAAAATATGAATTCATGCAATTTTAATTATTGACTAATTTCATTGATCCTTCGCTGTATCTTTCACCAACGTCGGGATATTTTTTTAAGATAGAATTTATTGTTTTCAGGTCAGATTCTGAAAGCTCAATTTTGGTTGCTTCAATATTTTCTTCTAAGTATTGGATGCGTTTCGTTCCCGGAATCGGAATGATATCCTCTCCCTGATTCAAAACCCACGCTAAAGCAAGCTGAGTTCCTTTTACGCCTTTTGAAGCCGCAAAACCATTGATCTCCTGAGCTAAATTTCTGTTATTTTCAAGATATTTTTCCTGATAACGCGGTAAAGATTTTCTGAAATCTTCATCTGTAAAATTCTGAGCTTCATTAATATTCGAAAAAAGTCCTCTTGCTAAAGGTGAATAAGGAATTAAAGTGATTCCCAGTTCACGGATTACAGGCAGAATTTCACGCTCCACATCTTTCGTAAGCAGAGAATATTCTGACTGCAACGCGGTAATCGGATGAATTTTATGTGCTTTTCTGATCGATTCCGCAGAAGCTTCGGATAAACCTAGATATTTTACTTTTCCTGCCTTTACGAGATCTGCCATTGCTCCTACCGTTTCTTCCACAGGAATATTGGGATCTACTCTGTGTGCATAGTACAAATCGATTTCATTAATTTTCAGGCGTTGAAGGCTTAAATCTACTGCCTTTTTGATCCATTCCGGTGAACCGTCGAAATAAGTTCCCGGAGCGCCGCTGTGACCGGCTTGTCCATCTTTAAACCTGAATCCGAACTTGGTTGCGATAAAAATTTTGTCACGGTTCGGAACCAAAACTTTTGAAATCAGTTTTTCATTTTCTCCGTTGGCGTACATATCGGCTGTATCCCAAAAGTTGATCCCAAGATCCAACGATTTATGAAGGGTTTTAATGCTTTCCTGTTCATCCGTTGGTCCATAAGCAAAGCTCATTCCCATACAGCCCAAACCGATCGCCGATAATTCTACACCTGTGTTTCCTAATTTTCTAAATTTCATGATAGTTTGTGATTTAAAAGTTACAGTACAAAATTATAACAGCCGCTGAATGATTTCAATATAGAATTCAAACGAAGAATTATAAAATTCAAACAAGCGCAGTTCTTACTGCATTGGGTGTCATTCCGGTTTGTTTTTTAAAATAATTGGTAAAATAGGCAGGTTCTTCAAAGCCTAATCCGTAGGCAATTTCAGAGACATTCCAGTCGGTATGTTTTAATAAGGCATGAGCTTCCTGAATAATTCTTGCCGCAATCTGCTGACTTGTCGTTTTTCCTGTAATTTCCTTTACGGAACGGTTTAATGAATTAACATGAATGGAAAGGCTTTCGGCATAATCTACAGGACTTTTCAGTTTTAAAAATCTTTCGGGACTGTCAATGGGAAATTGTCTTTCCAGCAGTTCCATGAATAAGGAAGCGACTCTCTGCGAAGCATTCTGATAAGGTTCAAAATTTTCCGCAGGATGCATTTTCATCGTTTCGTGAATCAGAAGATGAAGGTAAGCACGCAGCATATCATATTTATGAAGATAATCAGACTGAATTTCGTTCATCATTTTAATAAAGATATCGGCAAAGGTTTTCTGCTGTTCTTCATTGATAAAGAATACGGGAGTTCCGCCAATTTTGAAGAGCTGGGAATCCTGAAGATTTCCCAGACGGTTTCCGTCATGCACAAAATGATCTGTAAAAAGGCAGAAAAAACCTTTCTGATCATTATCTTCTGCTTCCCATGAGTAAGGAATCACCGGATTTGAAAAGAGCAAAGCCGGCTGATCCACATAGATCCATTTATCGGCATAATGCAGTTTTCCTTTCCCGATAATCAAAGAAATTTTATAATAATCTCTTCTGCTGTACGGTGTAATGAGTGAGCAATTTTCGCGTGAAAAGACATTAAAATGTCCTACTCCGGGAGTTTTGATACATTCCAGACCGACGCGCTGGTAAAATCCTTTTACGGTTTCATTAGATTCCATTTTTCAAAATTATAAAATTCAAACAGAATTTCAGTAATGAAATAACAGCGATAGATAAAATAAAAACGACTGATCTTTCGACCAGCCGTTTTAAGATTGAATATAATTGATTAATTGGTTTTAATGATGACCTTTTCCGTTTTTATGCCTGTAAACTTTGGCTTTTTTATCCATGTGTTTATAGCGTTTGTCATTATTTTTATTTCTATTGTAAACTGCTACAGGGTTTTGTCCTTTGTAATATCTGTTTTTAAATTTAGCATATTTATCCCTTCCCAAAATTCTTTCCAACTCTACATAACGGTCATTTCTCCATCGATCAGGATTATTATCATATACTCTGTTCCAGGAATCATAATCTCTGTAACGGTCGTTCAGCGCATAAATTTGGTTTGCCTGTGTTGTTGAAAGCACCAGATCTGAAATTACACTCTGCCAATTGACATCGGTAATACTTCTTCTGTAGTCGTTATAATAGTCTGTCTGTGCGTAGGATAAACCAAAAGTTCCTACCAGCATCATTGTTATGATTAACTTTTTCATCTTTCATTCATTTTAAATTAAACTGAATATAAATTTTCAATTTGAATGCCAAACCATTTAAAACAATTTCTAAATGCAACAGAAAACATTCATAAATTATTGATTATCTAAAAGATACAAACCATTCATAAATTTTTCTTAATGATTTTAAAAATTCTTAAAACTTTCGCAGATTTCAGTTTTAATTTGTAATTTTAAAAGAAGAAAGTTTTCAATACTTCTTACTCACCAAAAATCTCAATCGTATGGAAAATATAAAATTTGAAGTATCTCCTTATCAGGATGAATTGCAGATACTTATTGACGGAAAAAAGTCGGGCTATATGTCCATTGAGATCGACGGCAGACTTTTAATTGTCTACTACACCAAACTTGAAGAGGAGCATGAGGGAAAAGGCTACGCCAAAATGCTTCTGGATGAGCTTGTTCGCTATGCCGAAGAAAAAGATCTTCTGGTAGATCCTGAATGTGATTTTGTAAGACAGCAGTTTGAAAATCATCCTGCCCGTTACAAAGACATTTGGCACGCGTAAATTAATCTTTCCACCAGACTCTGAACTTATTATCTGAAGCATTCAGATCAACGGGTTCGCCGATCATGGGTGTTAAAATATTAAGATTTTTATCTTTTCCGAATTTCGTTACTTTTTCCAGCGGTTCGTTCCATGCATGGAGCGCCAATGCAAATTTAGACGAATGTACCGGAATGATATTTTTCGCCTTTACATCAATACTTGCGTGAATAACATCTTCCGGCAACGCATGAATGTATTTCCATGCTTCATTATACTGTCCGTTCTCCATAAACGCATAATCGAAAGGTCCGTATTTTTCACCGATCATTTTGAAATGGGTATCGTAGCCGCTGTCTCCGCCTAAAAACAGTTTTTTTGTAGGAGTTTCCAAAACATAGGAAGTCCAGAGTGTGACATTTCTTTTGACTTTTCTTCCTGAAAAATGTCTTGCAGGAGTATAAATTATTTTAAGATCATTCTTCAAAACAACTTCACTTCCCCACTCTTCTTCGATGAGCTGTTCCGGTTCATAACCCCATCTTTCCAGATGTGAACCAACTCCCAATGGTAAAATGACTTTTTTTACTTTATTTTTAATGGCTTTTACCGTAGGATAATCCAGATGGTCGTAATGATCGTGGGTAATCACCAGATAATCAAGTTCCGGAATATCTGCGGGCTTAAAAATATCGGCTCCGGAAAAGGCTTTGTTGAAAAACTTAAACGGCGAACCGTAAGAACTTAGCACCGGATCAATAAGAAATGAAACGCCATCGGTCTGAATATAATACGATGAATGTCCCAACCACACAAAAATATCTTCATTTTTAGGAAGATTTTTTAAATTTGTATGAATGGATGGAATATTTTTCAGTGGCTTTAAAAGCGGATTTTTTTTTGCAAAGAAGAAATCGAACATTACTTTCGGCATGGAATATCCTTCTGCAAGAGAGGGTGTTTCGCTGAGGTTCTGAAACTGACCATCTCTGTAATGAGCGGACTGCTGCATTCTTTTTAACCTCTCTCCTTTTGCTTCCGCGCCAAAGACTTCCTGTCCTGTAATTACAAAATATAATAAAACCACTAAAACTGCGACTGCAATAATTGTATAAACCATTTCTTAAAATAATTGTCAAATGTATGACTTTATAAGCTATGACGATTTAAAATTGAAAGTCCTTTATTTTTATCCGAATAATTTTTAGTAATTGTTTTAACGTCTGGTTTGCAGTGGATTTATTGATATTTTTGTGATATATTTAGTTCGGAATTACAGTTGATTTCTTTGAATCTCCGATGTCACAAAGGAAATGATGCATGATTTTATTGTAAGAAGCTCTTTTTCAATAATTAAACCGCAAAGAAAGACAAAATTGATTTGAATAATGGAAAATTAAGTCAAACAAGGGCGTTTCACTTATATAAGTAATACAAAGTGAAGAAATCCAAAATGCGTTATTTATTTAGAAATATGTTAAAATTTTAAATATTTTGATTGTTTATGGTAAACATCAACAATTCATTGTGTTAAAGTAATTATTTTAGCATTGGTAAAATTGAAAATGCGCTTTAGAAATTATTTCATATTAGTATTAATTGTCTCGCTATGCTCTTGTGTGTCTGTAAAAAAGCACAATGAGCAGCAGAAAGTGTGTATTTCTCCCGAAAAACTGAAAGAGGATGTAGATTTTGCGTATTCCAAACTGAAAGAAACGCACCCAAATCTGTATTGGTACATTACCAAGGAAACGCTGGATTTTAAGTTTGACAGTCTTAAGCAAACGCTTCGGGAGCCGCTTACGCCGCTTCAGTTTTATTTTAAATTGCAGCCTGTGATTGCGGAAATAAGGGAAGGTCATCTTTCGTTGAGAATTCCGTCCAAGAGAATCACCAAAAAGGAAATTAAAACGCTGGAAGGGAAAAAAGGAATGTTCAGCCGTTTTGAATATTATGTGAAAAACGATAGGCTTTACATTATCGAAAATAAAGATTCGATCCAAAATATAAAGCCGGGAACAGAAATTCTCTCGATCGATAAGGTTCCTGTTTCTGAATATATTAAACGGTATAAAAAACTGATCAGCAGTGATGGTTTCAACACGACTTTTCAGCCTTATTTCCTGAAAGATGTTTTCTTCAATTATTATGTTGCAGAAAAAGGCTACGAAGACCACGCAACTCTGGAAACAGTTTATAAGGGAGAAAAAAAGACTTACGAACTCACGAGAGAATCAAAATCTGAAGAGGATCTTAGGAAAGATAAGGAAAACAAAAAGCGGACGCAGGAGAAAAAAGTGAATGATTACGTTGCTTTCAGCAATTCTTACAACCGGAATTTTAAATTTTTAGATCAGGACAGTACGATTGCGTACATTCAGGTGAAAAGTTTCTCGGGTATTTTTTCTTCGAAGTTTTATAAAGAAACGTTCAGAAAGATCAAAAAAGCGAATGCAAAATATTTAATTATTGATATTCGGAACAATTACGGCGGTTCGCTTGAAGAAATCAATAATCTGTATTCTTACCTGAGTTCTGAGCCGTACACTTTGATAAAACCGTCACAGGTAACTTCAAAATCGGCACCTCTGAAAACCAATTATTTCAGAAAATCAGGTTTTTTGCAGTATGCTTTCAAAACATTGATGTATCCTGCATTTTTCTTCGGACAGACTTTCAGCACGTATAAAAAAGACGGCAAATTTTATTACAAAACGAGAGCCGACAAAGTATCTAAACCCAAAAATGATGTTTTTAAAGGGAAAGTTTTTGTGCTTATTAATGGCTCGAGTTTTTCAGCATCTTCTATTTTAACCTCAAAGCTTAAAAATGATAAAAAAGCAGTTCTTGTAGGTGAGGAAACCGGAGGAGCCAATGACGGTACGGTTGCAGGATTTTACTCTTATCAAACGCTGCCTAATTCCAAGATCGATCTGCCCATTGGAGTTCTTCTGGTACAGCCCAATATTACGTTTACTGATACTAAAAAGGGGGTTGTTCCGGATGTAAAAGTTTCTGAAACCATGGAGGATATTCTTGAGAAAAAAGATCCTCAGTTGGATTGGATCATGACTGAAATTGAAAAAGAAAAACACCCATAACTGATGCAAAAAAGTATTTTAAAAATCTTAAAAATCATAGCTACTGCTCTGTTTTTATGGTTTATCATTCACTCCATTTATATTGTTACCGATGGTCTTTCTGATCAGGAAAAACGTGCCGATCTTGCCGTTATTCTGGGAAATAAGGTGAATGAAGACGGTACTTTATCGACAAGGCTTGAAAAACGTCTGGAAACCGGAATCGCGTTGTATCAGCAACACAGAATCCAAAAGATTCTCGTGAGCGGAGGATTGGGAAAGGAAGGATTTTACGAAGGGGATAAAATGAAAGAGTTTCTCCTTAGCAAAGGAATTCCTGATTCTGTAATTATTGTTGATAATAAGGGAGATAACACAAGATTAACCGTTGAAAATACGCTTAAACTTGAGCCTCAGTTAGATTTTAAGAGCATTATCGTTGTTTCCCAATATTTCCATGTTACCCGAACCAAAAAACTGTTTGAAGACCAGGGTTTTGAAGAGGTAAGTTCAGCAAGTCCGGCTTATTTTGAATGGCGGGATCTGTATTCGATTTTGCGTGAATTTCCGGCTTATTATACGCAGTAAAGGTTTTCGGCGGCTTCGCCGCCGAAAACCAATCAAAATTTATTTTTTCAGTTCAGAGAAAAGCGTTTCAATCTGTTTAATATATTTTCCGTAGAAACCATTGAACCAGACTTTCCCCAGTAAAAACAGCAAAGGCATGGTGATGATCATGGTAGAAATCAGCGCAATGGCAATTTGTGTATCCGTTAAAGGAACCGGTCGTGGAATAAATTCCAGAACGATAATAAGTTCACAGACCAAGAACGGCACAAAAGACAGATAAAAAGAAAGATAGTACTGCTTATTCAGGTTAAACTGATGCAAAAGATCCTGCAGACTGTCATAGGTTTTCATCATCGTCTCGCTCATATTTTTATACAGCTTAAAAAACTGACTGTAAAAGAAAAAGGTTACAAAAACCATAGATCCTATAAGAATTGTGATGTAAAATTTAAACTTAAAAGATCCTGCACAGACTGCAATTAAGGCAAAAGCAAAAACAAAAATTGCCACGGTAGACCAAAATTCCATCCGCATATTTTTACGGATTTTTTCCAGCGGAAGATGGATTCTGTTTTTCTGCTCGATGCTTATTTCAGGGGTTTCTCCAAAAGAATGATCTTCATTCCATGTATTTTTAAGGTCGTCTATATTCATAATGTCTAATTTAAATGTTATTATTTATTTGCGTTCAAGATATCTTTCAGCTTATTTTTGGCGCGATTCATTTTCACCCTTACATTTCCTTCGGAAATCCCCATCTGTTCGGCAATCTGCTTTCCGGAAAAATCTTCGAGATAATAGAAAATAAAAGCTTTATCAATGGGATTCAACTGATGAATGGCTTTGTACATGGCATTCAGTTTTTCTTCTTTTTCATGATCAAATTCTTCCTGAATAATTTTATATTCCGAAAAATCTTCATTTCCTATAAAGCTTCTTCTTTTTTCGTTTTTAAGGAAAATAATGGCCGTATTCAGGGCAATTCTGTACAGCCATGTAGAAAATTCGCTTTCTCCTTTAAATTTGGGATAGGCTTTCCAGACCTGATAGGTGATCTCCTGAAAAAGATCATCGCGGTCTTCTTTTTCGTCCATGTACATTTTAGAAATCTTAAAAATGATTCCTTTATGTTTTTCTATTTCTCTTAAAAAATCCTGTTCTAATGAGGTCATAGTTTTGCGCTCTATAGAATTAGTTTACCCTTCATAAAAATGTTACAGTTTTTTTAATTAAAATAAAAAACCCGACAGAATATTCCGTCGGGCATTGATTTTGTTTTCTTGATTCTGAAAACCTACTCTACTACTATTTTTTTAGAAACAGCAGTATCATCTACACTAATTTTAATGATATAAATTCCTTTTTGTAATCCGTAGATATTAATTTTATTGATTCCTTTATTTAATTTTTCATTTTGTTTTACCAGTTTTCCTGAAACATCATAAATTTCAAAAGCCGCATCGTTTTTATTATTCTCAATGGTGAACACTCCGTTTTTAACAGGATTTGGATAAACATTAAATTGACTCTCTAAATTATTTTTAACTTCATTGGTCGAAAGAAGCCCATTGCCAATGCCTACTGCATACCATGCTTTCACGTTTTGCTGCTGTTCGTTACCTGTTGCTCCATAAAGATCTGTAACCGCCTGTTTACTGGCTGTATAAGCATCTATAAACTGGCTGTTTGCAGTAAGATAGTTTGCAAGTGTCCGGTACGCTATTTTTTCAGCTTTTTGGATTGTAATTCCTGTTACGTTAAATGCATTTCCGATATCATTTGTTCCGGAACCACCTGCTGATAAAAGATAAAACCAGTAATTTCCTACCCCACTGTTTGTATGAACTCCCCCGCTATCAGTAGAACTTGTGGGATCTACCCAATAAGTTCCCTGATAAGTATCCGGTTGCTGCGAACCCAATACTGCAGGACCCGAGTTTGGATTAGACATGCTTCTTAAAAATGTAAAGCCCAGAGCCGGATTCGGAATCCCCTCACCAATCGTCCAGTTCGGACTGATATTGGAATAAAATTCTATTGATGCTCCAAATATATCTGCAAAAGATTCGTTTAAAGCTCCTGATTCGCCCTGATAAGCAAGATTTGCTGTCCGGCTCACCATTAAATGAGAGTATTCATGACCTGCAACATCTATTCCCACAAACGGGCTAAAATATCCGGATAATCCCTGATAAACACCGCTTCCATAAACCATCGCTACAATCCCTTGTGTATCGATTGCGGCAGCATTTACTCCGTTCGCAGGTTGTCCTGCACTTGCAAAATTGATGTTGTAATAATTTCTTACAATGGATCCGTTGCCATCATAAGAATTCCTGTTATGTCTGCTCACATAGTAATCATGAGCCTTTGCCATTGCCCAGTGAACTTCAACAGGAGGTTTTGTATCTGCTGTTGTGAAGTTAGGTGTTGTACTCGTATATTCAGTGATCGCACCTGTAAGCTCACCGGTTGCAGTATTTCCGTTTCCGTCCCAGTTGGTTCCGTTCAAAGTATGGATATTTCTCGCATTATCTTTCAATCGGTAAGATCCGCTGTAAGAATCCACAGTTATCTGCTGATTTCCTTTGTAGAAAGTAGCACTTGTAGAAGGAGTATCTGCAAAAGGTTTTGCGATGTTTATGATTTCATTATTATGCTGATGAATCTTTTCTAATTTTTTAACAACCTGCTTCGTTGAATTATCTACATAGTACAAATAACTCTTCAGAGCCTTCAGGGAAAGTGCATTAATCTGAGATGCAAAATACAGCTTTACCCCTTTAGCAGAATTCACTTTTGTAATAACCTGCTCAAAATCGGTAAAGGAAAGATTCGGAGCTTTCATATCATTACTTACAATATTTTCTGTCTCAGATTTCGTAAGCGGCTGTGAGATCTGTAAATCTATATTATCTGTAAATTCTCCGTTTACAAAAGTAAGAATCCCGTTTTTCTCGTGAACCAGAATTAATTCATCTGCAACCTTTACATTTTTATAATAATGCTGAAAAGATGAATGTTTAATTCCCAATTCATCCGTAGTAGTCTTTACCATTGAAAAAGAGTGATCTCCATTACTTTCCAGCCACTCTCCTAAATGATTAATAAGATAATCCGAAGGAATATTCTGCCCGCTGAAATCAGCACTGAAATTTCCCATTGATGAAGTAGTAATACGCTTAGGAAAATTTTTCACAGAAAGTTCTGTGCGGTCTTTCTTCTGAGCCTTCACCAGAGAAAGCGGTGCAATACCGATAGCAAATGAAAAAATCAATGCTTTAACGATTGTAACTGTCTTTTTCATATTATTTTTTTGATTAAATCTGACAGTTAGTAGAAAAAGATAAAATTTGTTACAAAAAGGACAGCATTTTTTTTAAAATTCATGAATATTACTTTCTAACTCCCCTTTTTTAAAGCTTTCAGAAGGATATGAACGTCTATAAAATCAAGCTTCACACCGATTAAAATAACCGCAAACAGAACAATGGTAAAAAAAATAACAATAAAAATATAAGCGGAAACAAACCACAATACCGTGTTCAGGATATTTCCTTTAATTCCGAATTTTTTGATGAAATATTTCTGGGAACGTTCAAACCATGTTTTATCCCTGTTTTTTCTTTGTCTGATCTCTGCTTCAACTCCATTAAGTTCATCCACAAGCCGTACGACATCTTCAATATATTTTCCGTACATATAGTAGATCCAGTACTTTATTAAAATAAACAAAACAAAAATGGCGATCAAAAAACTAACGACAAAAACAGCAAAATGGTAATCTATATTAAACTGAAAATCAATCTGCTCAAGAGAAGAAACAAACGCTAAAGGAATATAAGAGATGTAGTATGAAATATAAATTTCTTTGGCAACCAGCAGTTGGGTTTTGATATTGAAAAGATCATAATTGGTATTAATACTCGTCTTCTTGAGCATCTTATACAGCTTTATGAATCTTGAATAAAAATAAATAATAATAGCTATCGTAAGAAATGCCACTAAAACCGAAATGGTCTTTACATTAAAATCTTCCGTTGCAAAAGGAAAACCGATTAAAATCATTGGAAGCGTGAGAATCATCAGCCAAAACTCAGTTTTCATGTTGATTCTGATCATTTCCAGCGGCGAATGTATTTCATTCTGTTTTTCCAAAGAAACTTCCGGAAGTTCCTGATGATCTTTGTCCCAGAGTTCTTTAAAATTTTCTAATTCCATACCTTTTTCTTTACGTTTAGATAGCCTTTTGTTTTTCAATAATTTCTTTCAGTTTGGTTTTCGCCCGGTTCAGCTTTACTCTTGCATTTACCTCCGTTATTCCCAGTTGCTTTGCAATCTCCTTTCCCGGAAAATCTTCCAGATAGAAAAAAATCAATGCCTTGTCAATCGCGCTCAACTGATGGATTGCCTCGTACATCAGCTTCATATTCCTGTCGTCTGCATCATTATAAGACTCCTGATGAACACTAAGATTTTCTATGCTCTGATTCTGTATAAAACTACGTTTTTTTTCGCTTCGGAGAAATACAATGGCAGTATTAAGCGCGGTTCTGTATAACCATGTCGAAAATTCACTCTTCTTCTGAAAATCGCTGTAAGATTTCCACGCCTGATAGATGATCTCCTGATAGAGATCATTCTGATCGTCGGGATTATCCATATACATCTTCGAGATCTTGAAAATTACACCTTTGTGCTTTTCAATCTTCTCTAAGAATTCCATTTCCAGTAAAGACATTATTTAGGCTGTATTTCAGTTAGTAGGAAATGTGGTATTTTGTTACACAAACTATCTTAAATTTTTAAATATCCCTTATTTATGGCTTAATATTTGGAATTGATGAGTAACACCAAAAATATAAATATGCCTTACATTACAAAACAGAACGATCAGAACGTTCAGCTTTACTATGAAGATTTCGGATCCGGACAACCCATTATATTAATCCACGGATGGCCTTTAAGCGGAAAATCCTGGGAAATGCAGATTCCGGTACTTTTAAATTTAGGATACCGCGTTATTGCATACGACAGAAAAGGTTTCGGAAAATCTTCACCAACTTATGACGGATACGATTATGATGGACTGGCAAAAGACCTTCATGAAATTATCTCACAATTAGACCTTAAAAATGTGATCCTTTTCGGATTTTCTATGGGAGGTGGAGAAGTCGTGCGTTATTTAACGAATTACGGCGCAGAAAATGTAGATAAGGTTGCTTTAATTTCATCCATTATTCCGATTGTTAAGCAGAAAGACGACAATCCGGACGGAGTTCCCCAGGAAAAACTGGATGAAATCATGAATGCTTTGAAAACAGACAGAATCACTTTTCTTGAATCTTTCCACAAAGACTTTTATAATTTCGGAATGCTTTCAAAACCTGTAAGCCAGAAACAGCTGGATTTCGACTGGGCAATTGCTTCTTTTGCCAATCCTATTGCCACCATAAAATGTGCTGAAAGCTGGGCAAATACAGATTTCCGTCCCGAATTAGCTAACGTGAACGTAAGAACACTCATCGTTCATGGAGATGCAGACAATATTGTTCCCATTGATACAGCAGGAAAACAGGCTGCACAGGGAATTGCCAATAATGAATTTGTTATTATTGAAGGCGCGCCTCACGGTTTAAATGTAACGCATGCAGATGATTTAAACAGCATTATCAGCAGATTTCTAACAGAAAAATAACTTTTCTTCCAAATATATGTTTTTGATTTTTACTAATCAAATAATCCGCAGTCCTTTCAGATTGCGGATTTTGTTTTATGGTCGTTATTTAACTAATTTCAAATTAAGCCAGAAAAAAATAAAGCTAAGCTTAAGAATAATCAATTGATTAAAAGAAGAAAATCAAAGATTTTCACAAACTAATGTGTTCTGATATAAAGCTTAAAATTATTATAAAATCTTATATGCCTTATGTGTTTTAAAAAAACTCTTACGCCTGTTAACTTTTAATAAAGTTTCAAAATCAGGTTAAAAGATCAGTGATTAAAAAATATAATCCGTACTCAGGAAATTAGAATCATGATCTCTCACAATCGTGTTCAGGAGATTTTTATTGGAATCTGTAACTTTTGCAGCAACCAGAGAGCGGATTGAAAACGAACGAAGCGCATCAAAAACAGAAAGCGTTCCTTCTGCACTGTCTTTTCTTCCGGTGAACGGGAAAACATCCGGTCCGCGCTGAGCCTGACAATTGATATTCACACGGCTTACCAGATTCACAAAAGGATCAATTAATTTTGAAACTTCCATCGCATCTTCACTGAAAATACTTACCTGCATCCCGTGATCTGCATTTACCTGATAATCGATAGGTTCCTCGATATCATCAAAAGGAACCACCGGAATTACAGGACCGAACTGCTCTTCATGATACAGTTTCATCTCATGATTTACCGGATAAACCACTGCCGGAAACACGAAAGATTCTTCCGTAAAACCGCCGTTATCATTTAAGACTTTTGCACCTTTGGATAACGCATCTTCAATACATTCTTTCAAATAAGAAGGCTTATTGACTTCCGGAAGAGGAGTTATTTTCACGTCTTTTTCCCATGGAAGTCCCGGTTTCATGGCAGAAACGGCTTCGGTTAATTTGCGGGTAAACTCTTCTGCCACTTCTCTCTGAACGAAAATTAATTTTAAAGCGGTGCATCTCTGTCCGTTAAAAGAAAGAGATCCCAAAATACATTCACTCACCGCAACATCCAGATTAGCGTGTTTTGTAACGATAGCCGCATTCTTAGCATCTAAACTTAAAATCGCTCTTAAACGATTAACTTTCGGATGAAGTTTTTTCAGTCCGTTCGCAACTTTACTCGATCCGATGAATGCAAGAACATTCACCTTTCCGCTTTCCATGATCGGCGTAATAATTTCAGAACCTTTTCCGTACAACGTATTTACAGTTCCTTTCGGGAAAGCTTCTTTAAAAGCATTTAATAAAGGGTAATGTGCTAAAACACCATGTTTTGGAAGTTTAAACAGAATCGTATTTCCCATAATCAACGCCGGAATCAGCGTCGTGAAGATTTCATTTAAAGGATAATTGAAAGGTCCCATGCTTAACACCACACCAAGCGGCGCTCTTCGGATCTGGGCAATTGTACCTTCCGCCTGCTGAAAACGAGAAGATTCTCTGTCGAGATCTTTTAGTGCATCAATCGTCTGGTTGATGTAATCCACCGTTCTGTCGAATTCTTTCGTAGAATCTGCCAATGTTTTCCCAATCTCCCACATCAGCAATCTGATCACAAGATCTCTCTGCTGAATCATTAAGTACACAAATTTCTGCATACATTTTATTCTCCCTTCCACAGACATTGTTGGCCACTCTCCCAGTCCGTTGTCATACGCTTTTACGCAGGCATCCAAAACTTTCATAGCTTCATCGGGACCGATATTCGGGATGCTTCCCAACAGTTTTCTCTCCAGACCATGTTCTGTACGAATACAGACAGGGGAATAAATATGCTGCACATCGCCGTTCCATTCTACCAGTTCTCCATTAAGAAGGTATTCCCGCTGATGAATTTCGGGAACTTTATATTCTTCCGGGATTTCGTTTTCGGATTTGAATATTTCATGAAATGACGGGTTATTTTCTGAACTCATAAATCTTCTATTTTTTTAATATGGTAAGGTTAAAATTTGTCTATACTAAAGGTAGATCTAAAAATTGGTTTTAAAATACTCCGTGTAATAGATTTGCTCTATTTAAAACAAAAATTAACATTCAGCCCCTGAAAAAAGAATAATTTTGCCAGACATTCAAACCATCTAAAAAATGAAATTCATGTATTCAAAATTATTTTCCGGTGCGCTGTTACTTTTGGCGGTGTTTACTTTTGCACAAAATTCAAAGTCTGGCAATACCATTTTGGCAGGAGGAAAACCATTTCATACCTACTCGAAATTGCCTGCTGTCAGCAAAATGGCTCCCAACTTCACCCTTACCGACGTTACCATGAAAGAGCAGACTCTGGAGTCTTATAAAGGAAAATACATGATCCTGAATATCTTTCCAAGTGTAGATACAGGAGTCTGTTCAGCTTCTGTGCGCCATTTCAATGAAGATGCGGCAAATCTTCCGAACACAGTGGTTTTGTGTATTTCTAAAGACCTTCCGTTTGCACAGAAAAGATTCTGCGGTGCAGAAGGAATTAAAAATGTCGTGATGCTTTCAGATTTCCGTTCAGATTTCGGAAAAAAATATGGTGTGGAACTTACCGATTCTGCCATGAAAGGATTATTGAGCAGAGCAGTTGTTGTAATTGATCCTTCAGGAAAAATCGTATATGAAGAACAGGTAGAAGATATTTCTCACGAACCGAATTATGAAGCGGCAATCGCTGCTGTGAAAAAGTAAGACCGAAAGACTTTTAATTAACCACAAAAGCCACAAAAGATTTTGATGTTTTATTAAAGCTGACAAGCGGAAGAATAAAAAGCTCACAACAGTTTTTAAAAATCTTTGATTTTTATGCTTTTGAGGACTTTAATTATTCTGAAATTTGGCTTTATCATTATCTTTTGTACCTTTTGTGGTTAAATTCTTCTGTCATTCATAATGAAATTTTGCGAAGCATTATGCAATGAAGAATCTCTTAAAAATGATGGTTTTACGGGTTGAAAATGTAAGCACTTTTTTAACCACAAAAGCCACAAAAGATTTTGATGTTTTATTAAAGTTAACAAGCGTAAGAATAAAAGAACACAACAGTTTTTAAAAATCTTTGATTTTTATGCTTTTGAGGGCTTTAATTATTCTGAAATTTGGCTTTATTATTATCTTTTATGCATTTTGTGGTTAAATTTTTCTGTCATTCAGAATGGAATTTTGCGCAGCATTATGCAATGAAGAATCTATTAAGATGCAGTTATTTTTAGATTTTTCGGCTCCACTTCGTTGCGCTCAAAATGACAGCCATATCAATTAAAAATTTTTGATTAGCATAGTTCTTTTTGCTATTACACTAAAAAATTATTTACATTGAAAAAATCATTTGGTCTTCACCAAAATCACTCCGTTTTTTCCTTTCTCACCATAAATTGCAGTTGCTGAAGCTCCCTTCAAAATATTCATTGTTTTTATGGACTTCTGGTCTAATTTCCGGAACTTTTTTTCGCTGATGATCTTTCCGTCCAGAACATACAACGGTCTGTAATCATCAATTTTAACGGAATGAATGCCTCCGAGAATCAGCCTGTCCGACTGAACTGTATCTTTTATCTTTACTCCTGAAACCTGCCCTTTTAATTGAATATCAAGATCTTTAGTCTTTGTATCTTTAGAAATATCTGTCTCACATACTTTTTTGCGTACAATTCCTGATGTTATAACAATTCCATCGGTTCTTTCCCTGTTTATAGTATCTTTCGCTGTAGTCTTCTGTGCATTCAGGGCGACAAAGCCCGCTGTTGTAAAAACAAAACCTACTGCAAATTTGGTAAGGAGCGAATTGAGGTAAGAATACTGCAGATCTCTGTCGAGTTGAGATTCGTTGAAATTTCCGCAGATATTTTCTGATGTGTTGGAAAAAGCATTGATGATTTCTTCATCCGAAGCGTTCGTAAAATCTTTTACTGTCTTTGAACAGACTGCGCAAAATCGCCCTTTGTCTTCGGGTGTCATCATTTCCCAGTTTTCGTGACATGGTTTTGGTATCGTTATTTTCATATTGATCTTTTTTATAAAGATGCATGATCGGCTAAAAAGGTTGGAAAGTAAACTGATATTTTTAAAACTGACCACAATTTTTATTAATTACAAACCAAAGGTTTAACGGAGTCAAAAGTAATAAAAAGATGGAACTAATAATTTAAGCTTGAATGCAACATATCAATCTACTCAAAAAAATTCACGATATTTCGGAACTTAAAAACAGGACAATTATTTATTGATTTTTAATTACCATGAAGGAAGAAAATATAGAACGGCTTAATTCTCTGTTTTCCAATTTAAAAACGGAAGAACAAAAACTGCAGGAAAGTCTTGCCAAGAAGAAAAGCGAGGAAGATATGTTTATTGAAGGGTTCAGAACGCTGAGTAAAAACCTCATCGAACCCAAAATGCAGGAATTCAGAAGGATGCTGAGAGAAAACGGATTTGGCTGTAAGGTAACTTTTAATGAAGAAAATAAAAACGGTTTGGGCGTCAATTCACAGACCCATATGAAACTTCAGATTTCCAGAAATGTGGAATCTAATTTTTATGCGAATGATAAATTTCCGCACATCATGTTCGTTGCCGATAAAAATCTGAAGCGCATCGGAATTCATCAGGACACCATTTTTCAGAACGGAACGGGAATCGCTGCTTTCAAAGAGCAGAAATATACTCTGGAAACAATTACCGAAGAAAATATTGAAAGAGAAATTTTAGAATCGATTGAAAATATACTGATGAACAGATAAAAAAAAGTTGTTTGTCAATTATTTTATCATAAATCTTCTACAGGCTCAGTGTTACACCGTTGAAAATAACAGTCTGCACCGGAGAAGTCACGTTGAGCTTGTGTAAGGATCTTTTTACGTAAAAAATACTCTAAAATTTAAGTCAAAAACTCTAAAAATTTTTGGTGTACCAAAAAACAATGGCTGTAAAAACAAAGGTGAGAATAAACCAGACAAATGCTGTCACTATAATTCCTGCTGCACCATACAGAATAATACTGAAGGTTTTGTTCGCGGTTCCTGAGTTTTTCAACAGCGTATAATTTTCGCCTTTAAAGAAACGAACCGCTAAAAATATCAGGATACCGATACAGGCAACCGTAGAAAACAACATTCCCATTAAAGGCTCGAAAATAGGTCCGCAAGATAAAACAGTCATCATTTTATTAATTATTTACATTCAGGTGAAAATATCTCGGATCAGGATATTGAAATTCAAAATTCAGCTCTTCTTTTAATTTTGCAGGGGAAATTATTCTTCCTGTGGTTCTTCTTTCTCCTTCATAAGCCAGATCTTTCTGCGCATTGATGACTTCTTCTTTGTTGGGATGAATCGGCGCAACAACATTATAAACTTTAGCCTGAGATTTCTGATCTAACATTTTTTCAACAACCGAACAGATGTCTGCGTAATGAATATGATTCACCAACTGATCCAGATGGGATATATTGTAATTTTTCAGCAATCTTTCACCGCCCATTAAACCGCCCAGTCTCAGAATATTGGTCTGAGGAAATTTCTCCAGAATAAAGCTTTCGCTTTCCACTTCCGCTGCCGGAAGATCATCCTCTGTAAATTCTTTTTCGATATCCGGATAAACGCCTGTGGAACTTGTATAAAAAATCTGACGGTTAAAATCTCCTATAAAACGAAGCAGGTTTTCCCTTTTTTCCGTCATCGGAATCCTGGAACCTCTGAGTCCCGAAAAAGGAACGGCAACAATAATAGCGTCCAGTTCGGAAGCTATTTTCCACGGTTTCATGTCAGCATCAATTTCATCAGGAAATTTTACCAGATCCGCATGATATCCTTTAGCTTTCAGAACATCCAGTTTCGCTTCTGTTGTAGTGGTCGCAAAAATTTCATAGTTTTTCGACAGACGTTCCGCCAAATGGTTTCCCAGCCAGCCACAACCGATGATCCCGAGTTTCTTCATATTTTTTATTTGCCGAAAATTACAATTTTATTATGGTTTTTCAGCGTTGAAAATTGTAAAAAGCAAGCTAAATATGATTACTTTCTTTAACCACAAAAGTCACAAAAGATAATAATAAAGCCAAATTTCAGAATAATAAAAGCCCTCAAAAGCATAAAAATCAAAGATTTTCATAAACTAATGTGTTCTGATCTAAAGCTTTAATTATTTAAAATCTTATGTGACTTAAGTGTTTAAAAAAAACTCTTTCATTTAATCTGCAGCACTGTCATTTTGAGCGCAACGAAGTGAATCTAAAAAACAACTGTATCTTGATAGATTCTTCATTACATAATGCTTCGCAAAATTCCTTTCAGAATGACAGAAAAATTTAACCACAAAAGTCTCAAAAGATAATGACAAAGCTGATTTTCAGAATAATTAAAGTTCTCAAAGTATAAAATCAGAGATTTTTAAAAACTGTTGTGTGCTTTTATTCTTATGCTTATTAACTTTAAAATCTTTTGTGGCTTTTGTGGTTAAAAAATTACGTATATTTTAGTCTTTAAAGCTTTCGTGTTAGCAGATTCTTCATTGCATAATGCTGCGCAAAATTCCATTCTGAATGACAGATTTATTTGTGATTTTCGCGGTTAAATTTAAAATAACTGCTATGTTAAAAAAAATCATTTCAAAAAATTGTGTTCAGATCAATCTTCAGATTCTCTGAGATTGTGATGAAAAAATATGGTTAAAAGCAATGGATTGTTGAAATCATCATTCGTTTCAATATTTCCTTGTTTTTTGAAAATAGAGTTTTTAAAAGTGAATGTCATCATTAAAGCATCATCCTGAAAACGGTATAAAGAAACAGTTCTGTTGATAAAACCCTTTGATCTGTAGAAATATATTTCGGTGTATTGATTCTGATAATGAAATATTCTTTGGTTTGCGCGATCAATCATTACGACAACATTTCCCTTTTCATCAAAGTATTGAGTTTTCTCCCCAAAAAGACCTGAATATTTAATTCTGTATATCTGATCTTTGATTTTCAGCCTTTCATTTGTTGAAAAAACAAAATCAGCAAGCCTTTCCGCAACGATATTCCCTGCTTCATCTAAAAGCTGACAAGAAGATAAAATTTGCTTTATCGTGAACAATCTCATCCTTCAAAAATATCATTTTACTGAGGAAAAACAATTTTTACTTTACAAATAAATCTTTGCAGGTATACTGAAGCTTTTTGTTATTAATGCTTACTCTTCCCTTATATTCGTAAAGAGAAACCGAATCGAAATGCACTGCAATTTTATGAATCTCAATTTCAAGATCTATATTATGGTTATTCGAAAATCTTAGGATCTGTTTTTTCTGGTTGCCCAATGAATCTGTAAGCTTTTTATTCTCACTTAATTTTACGGTATCTTCATAGATTCTGTAATCTTTTTTCCATCCCTGAAATTCATCAAGCCTGATGTAGAACAATGAATCATTGATCCTTTTTACAGAAAACAGATCATACATACAGTGCATCATAAGATCGCTCAGGTTTTCTTTGTTATTAAAACTGCTGTTTAAATAATCCCACTCATCCTTTTTCACCTCATGATCTTTTTTACAAGAAACCAGAGCAAGAAATAGAAAAATGTAAAATATTTTATTCATAAAAAACGAGTTGAGATTAAAAAATCTTCTTTCTGAATACAAAAACGATCACTCCCGAAAAGAGCAGATACGCGATTGCTATACAAAAACTAATCAGTTCAGTTCTTCGTATGGGTTTGGTCTGAAACTTAATTTCCTTAATTGCTTTCTTTTGTACATGATCGATTACCGGCGGTGTATACAACGCCAGTCTTTCTTCCAAAACAGGCTTATTAAAACCGTACTCTTTTGCCAATTTATAAGTTTCTGCAGCTTCTTCTTTTTCCCGCATCAGGTAAGAAATATTCCCGAGATCAAATAAAAGCTGTGCTACGATTTTATCTTTCGGTTTTACAAAAGAAACCCTCTCATTAAGCTGATAATACAATTGCTTTCTTAAAACAAAAAGTTCCTTGTCCTCTCTTTCCGATTCAGGAAATTTTCCATTTCCGAAATCATTTCCGATTAAAAATCTGGAATTGATCAACTTTCCGCCTTTCATTTTGGCTTTCAGAATATTGATGTGAATCCATTCGGAACCGTAGTGAGAATTCGGGTTTATTTTTACTGCTTTTTCAATCCAGCGCAACGCTTCGGCATTATTACCGATCAGTTCATAAGCGGTACCGATATTGGAGGCGGTAGAATATCGGTTCGGTTCCTCTTTTTCAATCTTTTTGTAAAGTTCGATGGCTTCCTTATATTTTCCCTGAATAATCAGGATCAGTCCTTTATCTGAAAGGTAATTCAGTTTTCCTGTTTCCTTATAGCCTTTTTCCAGCGATAACAGTATCTTATTAAGCTCTTCGGTATTGGTAAAATAATGACCATACGGTACATATCCTTCATAATCTTCATAGAGAATGGTTCCGTCTTCAAGATGCAGTGTTTCTCCGTTCAGGCATCCGAATGCGGGAACAGAAAATAAAACCCCGAACAGTACACTAAAAAAATATTTCCTCATATCCGATTTCTATGGTTACAGGTTTTAAAAAGTTTTTATCTGCAAAAGATACAAAACCTGCAGCATAAATTTAATTTTAATAATCAAATAAGTTCAATTATTCCAACCAAATATTTAAAAGATCACATAAGAAGAAAATCAAAGATTTTCAAAAACTAATGTGTTCTGATCTAAAGCTTAAATTATTTAAAAGCTTATGTGACTTATGTGTTAAAAAAAACTCTTACATTCAATCTGCAGCACTGTCATTTTGAGCGCAACGAAGTGGAGTTGAAAAATCTCGTACTGATAAATTCTTTACTGCATAATGCTTCGCAAAATTTCATTCTGAATGACAGAGTGATTTACTGTTTTTAAATTATAACACATAAGTCACATAAGTTAGTTTAATGAAATATTTAGTAGATCACATAAGAAGAAAATCAAAGAATTTCATAAACTAATGTGTTCTGATATAAAGCTTAGAATTATTTTAAAAGCTTATGTGACTTATGTGTTAAAAAAAACTCTTACATTCAATCTCCAACACTGTCATTTTGAGCGCAACAAAGTGGAGCCGAAAAATCTCGTACTGATAAATTCTTTACTGCATAATGCTGCGCAAAATTCCATTTAGAATGACAGATGAATTTCACTATTTTAAATTATAACACATTAGTCACATAAGTTTAGATTAACTAAATATTTAAAAGACCAAAGAAGAAAATCAAAGATTTTCACAGACTAATGTGTTCTGATCTAAAGCTTAAATTATTTAAAATCTTATGTGACTTAAGTGTTTAAAAACTTTTCAACCTGCAAAGCTGTCATTTTGAGCGCAACGAAGTGGAGCCGAAAAATCTAAAAATAATTGCATTTTAAGAGATTCTTCATTCCATAATGCTTCGCAAAATTCCATTCTGAAGGACAGTTTTACTGCTTTAAATATAACACATAAGTCACATAAGTTTAGTTTAATGAAGTATTCAGAAGATCACATAAGAAGAGAATCAAAGATTTTCAAAAACTAATGTGTTCTGATCTAAAGCTTAGAATCATTTTAAAATCTTATATAACTTATGTGTTAAAAAAAAAACTCTTACATTCAATCTACAGCGCTGTCATTTTGAGCGCAACGAAGTGGAGTTGAAAAATCTAAAAACAACTGTGTCTTAACAGATTCTTCACTGCATATTGCTTCGCAAAATTTCATTCTGAAGGACAGGATTTTTAAATATAACACTTAAGTAACATAAGTTTAGTTTAATGAATAATTAGAAGTTCACATAAGAAGAAAATCAAAGATTTTTATAAACTAATGTGTTCTAATATAAAGCTTATATTATTTAAAATCTTATGTGACTAATGTGTTTAAAAACTTTTAGATTTCAATCTGCAACACTGTCATTTTGAGCGCAATGAAGTGGAGCGAAAAATCTAAAAACAAATGCATTTTAAGAGATTCTTCATTGCATAATGCTTCGCAAAATTTCATTCAAAATGACAGGGAAATTTAACCGCAAAAGGCACAAAAGATAATGATAAAGCGAAGTTTCAGAATAATAAAAGCCCTCAAAAGCATAAAAATCAAAGATTTTTTTAAACTGTTGTGCTCTTTTATTCTTACGCTTGTTAACTTTAATAAAACATCAAAATCTTTTGTGGCTTTTGTGGTTAAAAAAGTACGTGTATTTAGTCTTTAAAGCTTTCATTTACAAACTCTTCACTGCATAATGCTTCGCAAAATTTCATTCTGAATGACAGAGTGATTTTACTGCTTTAAAATATAACACATTAGTCACATAAGTTAGTTTAATGAAATATTTAGAAGATCACATAAGAAGAAAATCAAAGATTTTTATAAACTAATGTGTTCTGATCTAAAGCTTAGAAATTATTTAAAATCTTATGTGACTAATGTGTTTGAAAACTTTTCAACCTGCAAAGCTGTCAATTTGAGCGAAACTAAGTGAAGTCGAAAAATCTAAAAACAACTGTATCTTAATAGATTCTTCATTGCATAATGCTGTGCAAAATTTCATTCTGAATGACAGGATTTTTAAATATAACACATAAGTCACATAAGTTTAGTTTAATGAAATATTTAGTAGATCACATAAGAAGAAAATCAAAGATTTTCATAAACTAATGTGTTCTAATCTAAAGCTTAAATTATTTAAAATCTTATGTGACTTAAGTGTTTAAAAACTCTTCAACCTACAACACTGTCATTTTGAGCGCAACAAAGTGGAGCCGAAAAATCTCGTACTGATAGATTCTTCATTCCATAATGCTTCGCAAAATTTCATTCTGAATGACAGGGAAATTTAACCACAAAAGGCACAAAAGATAATCATAAAGCGAAGTTTCATAATAATCAAAGCACTCAAAAGCATAAAAATCAGAGATTTTTAAAAACTGTTGTTTTCTTTTATTCTTACGCTTGTTACCTTTAATAAAGCATCAAAATCTTTTGTAGCTTTTGTGGTTAAAAAAGTACGTGCAGCAATCAACAAATCGTTGATTTTACGGCTGGTTTCCGGAAGTTCCTGTTTTTCCTTCGCTGTTCGTCTTTTGCAGGGAAGAATTTTTGGCAGCCTTTACCAGTTCATTGGTGTCGCTGTAAAGAAGTTCCCAACCGGAAACGCCCTTCATCACGGTTAATAAACTGATGTAGGCTTTCAGGTTTTTCTCAAGATCTTTGCGGATGGCGCTTGCGCTCGTCATTTGTCGGAGGTCTGCGTTGGCTTCTGCCTGATCGGCAAATAAGGTCTCAAAATCTTCATGTTTCGTTTTCATTTCTGTGAATGCAGCATTGATGGAAAGCAGTCCGATTTTCTGCATATTTTCGGGCGTTTCCAGTTCTTCGATCAGCTTTTTCATCTGTGCGGTCTGAGAAGAATAGCTTAAACGGTCAAGATCCAGTCCGTACTTCTTCAATACATTGTACAAATCTTCGGCAGCCTGATAATTGGGCGCAGAAGAAAGTTTGCGGTATCCGTTGAGAAAGGCTTTCAGATTGGTGTAAGCGACATCCCTTTCATGATCTGCCGTTGCCACATCCTTCCCTTTTCCGCTGTAGCTTTGCTTTGCATAGACTTTATCGTATTCTGTGTACGAATTCTGTAAAGCCAAAGTAAGTGGATGATTATCAACTATGGTATATTTCCCTGACTGTGCATTTGAGATAATACGTTGAGATAAAGTAGCGAGATCTTTAGTACTCAGTTTTGTGAGTGCAATTTTCATTTTGTTTGCGTTTTTTTGATTAATAATTTAAAAAACCAAATATAAAAAAACTTCTTTGATTACAAACAACTCTGTTTTAAACCTCCGGAGTTCTCCGAAACTTACAAACACTATTGTTTTAAACGACAGAAGTCCTCCGGAGGTTTCCTGCAACTTGCAGGAGAATTCCGGAGATGTACGGAATTCGCAAACAACTTTGTTTTTAATCTCCGGAGGACTCCGGAAGTTTCCTGCAAATTGTTGTAGATGCCTTGTGGTTGTGAGAGGTTTTTGAAAGTTTTATTAATTATAATTTCTTATAAATTTCCGTAGAAATACGGAAAGGATTATAATCTTCGTTTTTTAAATTTAATAATATATTAAATATTTATCTAAAATATGGCAAAAAAAAGATATACAGTAGACGAACTTGATTTTAAAAGTGATTCAGAAGAAGAACAAATTAGAACAAGAAAAATATTCGATGACCTTAAAGATCGTGCGTTAAAAGGAGAAAAACTTTTAGAACGAGAAAAAGAGTTTTTGTGCACATCTCTAAAATTAACAATTTATGAAAATGATGGAAAGCCAGAAGATTTTGATTTCTGTAAAGATTTTATATTTCAAGAACTATACTTAACATATTTTCATAATAACCTTGCAGGTCCGTTTTACAAAGCAAAAAAGGGAGAAATAGTACTTGTAGATTTTGATGAGCAAATAAAAGACCTTAAAACTCTTCAAAAAATATCTGACGATTGGATGAAAGAAATAGTAAAAAAAAATCACACAGATCAAGTATTACAAGATTTAGCAACAGAAACAAGACTTGATTTAAAAGCATTAGAAAAAAAATATCCTAATTGGATAAGAAAAATAAAAAAACACCAGGATGATTACAAATTAAAAAAAGATAAAATAATTCTTCAATCAAAATTTATTTATCACTTAACAAAATCTGTAATTGAAAATTATAAAGCTGAAGACTTTGAAATAAGTTTCTCAGGACAAATTATTGAATTTACTTCATACTCTCTAATACATATAACAAGTCGTCATTATGCTGAACCTATAAAAGATAATAAAGATAAAACGTATCATTATAAAAATTTTCTTCCAAAAGAGTTACATCTAAATTTAAAAGAAATATTAACAAAAGTTGATAATAAAAATGTAATTGACATTAATAAGACAGATAATATAATTTTTGAATATGATAACGTTACATATCAACTTTGGGTACAAAAGAGATTTAAACAAGTTAAAGGAAAAGGTAATGTAGAAATAAATAGAATACAATCTTTTTACCCAATTTATGATCCAATAAAAATAAAAACTATAAATGATAATTATCAAAAAATGGAAATCGAAAATAACTTGTATATCTATTATAAATGATAACAATATTAAGCATTTACATTTTGATAATTCTTTGTTACGGTAAACCGTAAAAATGAAAAGTGAAGTTGTTTATATTTGATTAATATTTATTTTAATTATAAAACATTTTACAATTTAAACCAGTTAAAATTTCATGAAAGAAAATTATTTTTTAGATAATAATTTTGAAGAGAATGACAGGAGAGACATTGCTTTTCAATTAGTTAATGCATTGAGAGAAGTTGTTAGTATTTCAAAAAAGATGAATCAACCAATTTCATATGAACAAACTTTAGATTTACTCAGTGATTTTTCTCCTGAAACTTATGAAGCTATTGTTCCATTAATGCAAAGAAAAAATGAAAGTGATTGGGTGAAATATTTTAAAGAAAAAGCAGATGCTCTTTCAACAGATGAAAATATTGTTTCACCAATTACAGTTATAAACGAAGAACTTGCGGAATTAAAGAAGATAACTAAAACTAGATCGGATAAAAGATTTTTAAATAAAAGAGTTAGAGATTATGAAAATGCATTAGATTATTTTTCACCTAGGAAAATCTCTGAGCACAAAATATTAAATAGAGATTTTTATTTAGCAGAAAGAACTGATTTTAAAATTGTTGAAACTTTATATGAGGATGAAGAACATAAAGATTATCGTTTAGATAATAACAACATTTTAAGATTAAGGTTAATCCATCCAGATAGACCAGAACACATTATTGGTGCGGATCTTATTTATGAACACTTGAATACGAAGCATAAAAACGTTCGATTTTTACATATGCAATATAAGACATGGAACAATAAGATTTTAAACTTTAAAGCTGGAAATTTAGAAGATCAAATAAACAAGTTAGATAATATTTTGTGCAAAGCTGGATATTGCAATGATTATGGAGGTAAAAGAATTGGAAGATTTTATAGGTTACCATATTGCTGTGCTTTTTTAAGACCAACAAGTAAAATGCAAAATTCTGATAGTAAAATGGTAAGTACGGGAATGCATATACCTATTTGTGAAGCAAAAAAAATAATGGAAACAGAAAAATCACTAACCAAAGAAAATATAAAAGGAAAAAATATTTCTTATAAAATTTTTGATGAACTTTTTAATTCAAATATGATTGGATCAAGAGTTCTTAACTTTGATGAGCATCAAAAGTTTTATGAGGATAATGACCTTCTTGATAATAGAAATATAATAAGAATTCATGCACAAGAAATAATGCTTTAACTATTGGTACAATAAAAAACCCTGCCTCACCGCAGGTTTTTTCATATCCATCCCCTACGCTCAAATTTTCTATCTTTGAAAACAATTCTTAAAAAAACGATAACCTTCATGAACAAAAGAATACAAAAAATTGAGAATCATGTTCAGGATAGAAATTCTGTGGCATGGAAGAAACTTTGTGATTATATTGATCGGGTTGCCGAAGACGGAAGGGAAGAATTTTCGCCGGCGGAAGAACTTTGCTATGATCTTTTTTCCCAGATTCATACGCTTCCGGAAACGATTTCAAAGCTTAAAAAGGTAAAAAAAGTCCGGCTGTACGGAAGTAAGCTCAAGCGCATTCCTCCAGAAATCGGACAGATGGAAGCACTGGAATATTTTGATGTGTACACTTCCTACGATTTGCATTGGTTTCCTTATGAAATCACCCACTGCAAAAATTTAAAAAGCAGCATAATGAGCACGAGAGCCGTCTACGGCAATTATAGAAACAGAATGGGCTTTCCGGATTTAAGCCAAAACCCTGTCCGTTACTCAGGCGAAACTGTACAGTGCAGCGTGTGCCGCAAAACAATAAGCTATGAACAGACCAATCAGCTCTGGATTTCCCTTTGGGTAGGAACCGATGTAATGCCTTTACTGGTGAATCTCTGCTCAGAAGAATGCGGGAATGCATTGCCACAACCACCTGAAAATTATATTCAGCACGCTCATAAAGGAAGTTCCGCCTTACAACAGCCTACGCGATGAAAATGAACGTTTTGAGCGACAATTAAAAGCATATAAATTGAAGAAAATACGATTGAAACTTTGCAGGAAAAGGAAGTCCCGACGAACGAAATAAATACAGATGAACCGCCAAAACTGATCAGATTCATCAGAAAAATATGGGAGCGATAAGCGTTGATACTTATTCTGTTCTAATCTGTACTGCTGTCTTGAGCGAAACGAATTAGAACCGAAAAATTTCAAATAGCTGCATTTTAACAGATTCTTCACTGCATAATGCTTCGCAAAATTTCATTCTGAATGACAGAGGGATTTTACTGCTTTAAAATATAACACATAAGTCACATAAGTTTAGTTTAATGAAATATTTAAAAGAACACATAAGAAGAAAATCAAAGATTTTCATAAACTAATGTGTTCTGATATAACGCTTAAATTGTTTTAAAATCTTATGTGACTTATGTGTTTAAAAAAACTCTTACATTCAATCTACAGCACTGTCATTTTGAGCGAAACGAAGTGGAGTCGAAAAATCTAAAATCAAAACGTTTTAATAGATTCTTCATTGCATAATGCTTCGCAAAATTTTATTCTGAATGACAGAGGGATTTTACTGCTTTAAAATATAACACATAAGTCACATAAGTTTAGTTTAATGAAATATTTAAAAGAACACATAAGAAGAAAATCAAAGATTTTCATAGACTAATGTGTTCTGATATAACGCTTAAATTGTTTTAAAATCTTATGTGACTTATGTGTTTAAAAAAACTCTTACATTCAATCTACAGCACTGTCATTTTGAGCGAAACGAAGTGGAGTCGAAAATCTTATATTAAAAGATTCTTCACTGCATAATGCTTCGCAAAATTTCATTCTGAATGACAGAGGGATTTTACTGCTTTAAAATATAACACATTAGTCACATAAGTTTAGTTTAATGAAATATTTAAAAGAACACATAAGAAGAAAATCAAAGATTTTCATAGACTAATGTGTTCTGATCTAAAGCTTAGAAATTATTATAAAATCTTATGTGACTGATGTGTTTAAAAGCTCTTTCATTTAATCTGCAACACTGCCATTTTGAGTGCAACGAAGTGAAGTCGAAAAATCTTATATTAAAAGATTCTTCATTCCATAATGCTTCGCAAAATTTCATTCTGAATGACAGAGGGATTTTACTGCTTTAAAATATAACACATTAGTCACATAAGTTTAGTTTAATGAAATATTTAAAAGAACACATAAGAAGAAAATCAAAGATTTTCATAGACTAATGTGTTCTGATCTAAAGCTTAGAAATTATTATAAAATCTTATGTGACTGATGTGTTTAAAAGCTCTTTCATTTAATCTGCAACACTACCATTTTGAGTGCAACGAAGTGAAGTCGAAAAATCTTATATTAAAAGATTCTTCATTCCATAATGCTTCGCAAAATTTCATTCTGAATGACAGGAATAGTTTTGAAAAATAATCGTGAAAGCATTGTATTAAATAAAAGAATCTAAAAAGACCTATCATTCATCACCCTTCTTAACTTTTCATTACATTTGTTTCCAAAATTTAATATAATAACCACGAAATTACTTTCTTATTCTATGCAAAAAATTGTCATTCTGTTGTTTTTCGCTTTATCGGCATCTGTTTTCGGTCAGGATTATTTGAATAAAACCGAAAAATATGATGTGGAACTGTTTAATTATTTAGACAGTTTAACGATTGAGAAAAAAGTTCCTCTGGAAGAATATCTGAAGTTTTCAAAGCCTTTTTCGAAATGGGACATCCGACCTGTACAGCATGAGAAAATCTACGCGCTCGATTCGGTACGTACATCAAGTGAAATCTCCAATTTTTTCTGGGGTGGTTTTTCTCAGCGGTATGAACTGACGGAAAAGGAAGCGGCAGAAAAACCGAATCAGTTTTTAAAACAAGGTATGATTGACGAGGACAGGCATATTCAGTTTCTGAAGGATCATCTTCCGGAATTCAAAACACTGGCTGCTCTTGTGGGAAAAAGCAGGAATTTAATCTATCTAAACCAGATTTCTTTGCAAAGGGTAGATGATATTTTTAAAGAAAACAATGGATACTGGTCTTATGTGATTCCGCAAAAATCGCCTTTCCCGATTTCAACAAAGATAAAAACAGAAAAGAGTTACAGCTACAGTTCTTTACAGCAGCAGATTCTTGAGCAAATGAAGAAGGTAAATATCTACTCTGCGGTAAAGACAGATTTGGGAATATTTTTCCTTTTAGACGGATTTTCAGACAATTCTTACGGTTATTATTTCTCCAAATCCGGAATGTTGGAAAACAATAATCACTTGTTTGAGATCATGAGTTCCCGAAATATCAGCGACGGATTTTACTATTATATTGCGAATTAGGAGGCTCTACAATTGGGATCATTATTTCTGAAAAATATTGATCGAAACACAACAGAATATACCTTATATCAAAAATTAGTAAAACTTTGTCAAGGTTTAAGAACTTTGACAAAGTTGATTTCATTTCTAAATTAAAAAAGATTTTCATCCACAAAATTCGGAAGCGTTACTTTCAGATTCGGCTCCATTTCCATGGCTCTTTTGATGGCGAAAACAGCGCCTTCATTTCTTGCCCAGCTTCTTCTTGAGATTCCGTTGTTTACGTCCCAGAACAGCATGGATTTTAATCTTCTGTCGGCATCATCGCTTCCGTCCAGCAGCATTCCGAAGCCTCCGTTGATGACCTCTCCCCATCCTACTCCGCCTCCGTTGTGGATTGAAACCCAGGTTGCCCCACGGAAACTGTCGCCAATCACATTATGGATCGCCATATCTGCCGTAAATCTTGAACCGTCATAAATATTGGACGTCTCTCTGTACGGCGAATCTGTTCCGGAAACATCATGATGATCTCTTCCCAAAACTACGGGTCCGATTTCTCCGTTTCTGATGGCTTTATTGAAGGCTTCTGCAATTTTCATTCTACCTTCTGCATCGGCATATAAAATTCTCGCCTGCGAACCGACTACCAGATTATTTTCCTGCGCTCCTTTGATCCACTGAATGTTGTCTTTCATCTGCTGCTGGATTTCTTCAGGGGAATTCTGCTGAATTTCTTCTAAAACCGCACAGGCAATATCATCTGTTTTCTGTAAATCTTCCGGTTTTCCGCTCGTACAAACCCAGCGGAATGGCCCGAAACCGTAATCGAAACACATCGGTCCCATAATATCCTGCACATAAGAAGGGAATTTAAATTCTCTTCCCAATGTAGGATTTTCCGCCATTACATCGGCTCCGGCTCTGGAAGATTCGAGTAAAAAGGCATTTCCGTAATCGAAGAAATAGGTTCCTTTCGCCGTATGTTTGTTGATGGCTTCTGCGTGTCTTCTTAAGCTTTCCTGAACTTTATCTTTAAAAAGTTCCGGATCTTCCGCCATCATTTTATTGGATTCTTCAAAGCTCTGTCCTGCAGGATAATATCCTCCCGCCCAAGGATTGTGAAGCGAAGTCTGGTCTGAACCGATGTCAATTCTTAAATTCTCCTGATCGAATTTTTCCCAGACCTCAACAATATTTCCCAAGTACGCCAGAGAAACAGATTCTTTATTTTCCTGCGCCTGTCTAACTCTTGCAACTAATTCGTCAAGATTTTCATGGATCTCGTTTACCCACTTCTGGTCGTGACGGATTTTGGTAATCTTTGGATTAACTTCCGCACAAACGGTAACACAGCCTGCAATATTTCCTGCTTTTGGCTGCGCTCCGGACATTCCGCCTAATCCTGAAGTCACGAACAGTCCGCCTTTCGGATCTTTATTGATTTTTCTGAACGCGTTCAGTACCGTAATGGTTGTTCCGTGAACTATTCCCTGCGGACCGATGTACATATAGCTTCCCGCCGTCATTTGTCCGTACTGTGTAACGCCCAAAGCATTGAATTTTTCCCAGTCGTCCGGTTTTGAGTAATTCGGGATCATCATTCCGTTGGTTACCACTACTCTCGGCGCATCTTTATGGGAAGGAAACAATCCCATCGGATGTCCGGAATACATGACCAAAGTCTGTTCATCCGTCATTTCAGACAGGTATTTCATTGTTAAAAGATATTGTGCCCAGTTGGAAAATACTCCCCCGTTTCCACCATACGTAATCAGTTCATGAGGATGCTGTGCTACTGCATAATCCAGATTGTTCTGAATCATCAGCATGATGGCTTTTGCCTGCTCCGATTTTCCGGGATATTCAGAAATCGGTCTCGCCTTCATCTCATAATCCGGACGGAAACGGTACATATAAATTCTTCCGTATTTTTCAAGTTCTTCCCTGAATTCCGGCAATAACTCTGCATGAAACTGGGGTTCGAAGTAACGTAACGCATTTTTCAACGCTAGTTTTTTTTCTTCTTCCCCTAAAATTTCTTTGCGTTTCGGCGCATGATTGATATTGGTTTCGTAAGGTTTCGGCTGTGGCAGCTGGTTGGGTATACCCTGTTGTATCTGTTGTTGGAATGTCATGTATTTGTTGATCGTTGTTAGTTTAGCAGATTTATTTTTGTGGTTTTAAAGATATTCAAATTAGAAAATCCCTGCAACTAATGTGATAAAATTTGAAACAGGATGAAAGATTCCCCTCCTCTGGAGGGGTGGCGAAAATTCGGAAGAATTTTTGACGGGGTGGTTTTAGATGATCTTTAATTTATCTTTTGTTTATTATTTTACCACCCCGTCTTCTCCCTTTGGTCGAATCCACCCCTCCGGAGGAGGGGAATTTTGTGATGGATATTTTACTCGTATTTATAATGTTCAATGATGAAGTTTTCTAAATCCTTCATTACAAACGACAAATTGTTCCGTACATCAAAATCTGTTATCCTGAATATTTTCAGATCTAAAGATTCGAGATATTTCTGTCTTACCTCATCATCAACTTCTTTTCCATCGTGACTCCAGCCGTCAATTTCTATAACTAACCCCAGCGTTTTCACATAAAAATCAACAATATAATTTCCGATAATTCTCTGTCTGTCAAAATCAATGTTATGGAATGTTTTCGCGCGAACCTGTTTCCAGAAAATGACTTCACTTAAAATTCCGGCTTTCCGTTTTCCGTTCAAAAGAGGTTTTAATTTGGGATTGTAGGGAAGATTTTCTACAAAATTCCTGCGAACAGAAATTCCGTTAATTACTGTAAGGATTTCTTTCATCAATTGTTGCTTTTACTGTTTGTGTTTTTTAATTAAACCACCCCGTCAAAAATTTTATAAATTTTTGCCACCCCTCCAGAGGAGGGGAATTTCCACTTTCCGGATAATGCGATGATTACATCTTTTCAAAAATAAAAAACCTCACTGAAAATTTCAATGAGGCTTTATAGAAATAAGCTTTTAGATTTAATTATGATTTTTAACCAAAACCCAGCCGGTTATTGTTCTTCCATCCGGTATGGTAATCACATACCAGTAACTTGCAGTTGGAAGTACTCTTCCTTTTATCATCCCGTCCCAATAGAACTGGGTATTTGAATTCTGTTCAAAAATCAGCATCTGATAACGGTCGAAGATTTTGAGGTTAGACATTCTTGTTCCGAATACCTGAAGATCTTTAATCACCCAATGGTCATTAAGTCCGTCACCGTTTGGTGTAATCGTGTTTGTAATATCCAGTACCAGACCGTCTTTTTTTACAATACAGTCACTGTCGGCAAATCTCACATAGAAGGTGGTAATTCCTGTAGGTAAATTATTGAAGCTGTTGCTTGCCTGCCAGTTGATTCCATCGATAGAATACAGTATTGATTTTGAACCCGTAGCATAAATAATCACATTATTACCGCTGAACTGAATGCTTGTAATAACAGGGACTTCATAATGTTTGATTTCGAAAGTCTTGGTGTAAGAACATCCGTTGTCCGCCGTCACGGTTAATGAGTAAGTTCCTACTGTGTTAATTCCTGTAATTGTATTCGTTGTAGAGATGGTCTGTCCTGCAGGATTAGTCCATTGATAGCTTACAATAGTATAATTGGTAATGTTTACAGAATAACTGCTCAGTGAGCCTTCCGGACAGAAATACAATGTCGGAATATCGAAAATCGGAGTTTTTTTCAATGAAAGCTGAATCTGTACCAGATTGGAACACGATCCGGGAACACTTACTTTTACATAAATGATACTGGAACCTGAAACCTGATTATACAGATACGCTGAAGGATTTGCAATCGCATTGGTTCCCGCATTAAGATCTGCTAAAGACGAGTAATAGGTAAATGTAACGTTAGCTCCATTGTAAATCTGTGTCTGGAACTGGGTCAGATTAACGGTCTCTGATCCGTCATTTCCGATATCACAGGTCGCTAAAGGGAAAGGTCCGTTGTTCAGCAGGGTTACTTTATTTCCGTAAGTGAAGGTTATGGATGCAATATCATTACATCCCGGAATATTCTGCACATTCACCCACATCTGCGCAGGGAAAGGATTGGCGGTAAAGTTCGATGGATTGGCAATAGGATTGGTTCCGTTCTGCGCATCCTGCAAGGTAAGATAGAAGGTAAATGTATTCGCAGGATTCGGTGCGTCAACCATTAAATTGGTAAAATTCAAAAGGTTTACTTCATAACTTCCGTCGAGATTTTCATCACAAACCGAAATGGTAGAATTGATGGCTTTCGGAGGGAAATAGGTATTCAGCTCAATTGATGCTACAGAGTAACATCCTGTGGTATTCACCTGAAATCTTGCCCACACCTGAACGGTAGAAATATTGGTTGTAACGGTATTTCCGATCTGATTGGCAGGGTTTCCGGCATTGGCTTCTGCCTGTGTATTGTAATAAGTAACGGTGATATTTGATAAAGGATAGGTATTCTGAGCAGGAATAAACATCTGAGAAGTGGCATCACTCAACTGAAAGGTTTCACTTAAATTAAAATCTTCATCGCATTTGTTCAATACCGCATTGTTCAGAACTACAGGGGGTAAGAACGACATCAGAATGGTAAGTTTAACCGCTGAAAAGCAATCGTTGTTATTAAACTTCACCTTTACATAAACAGTTGCACTTCCTCCGGTAACAACAAACTGAGTGGGATTTGTAATCTCGTTGGTGAAAATGTGG
Organism: Chryseobacterium sp. ZHDP1; assembly: GCF_018603435.1. Taxonomy (GTDB): domain Bacteria; phylum Bacteroidota; class Bacteroidia; order Flavobacteriales; family Weeksellaceae; genus Chryseobacterium; species Chryseobacterium indicum. The sequence continues at coordinate 1,166,846 of NZ_CP075682.1, forward strand.
GTAACAGGATCATAATTCAGATAATACGTAAAGTTTACATTCGAGCTTGTTGTAATCTGGCTTTGCGCCTGTGTAAGATTATAAATCTCCGTATTGTCATTATTATTATCACAAATATTCGTCAGGTTAACCGTTACCTGAGGATTTACTGCCGGTGTAGAAGTTAATCCTACGGTAAACGGATAAATCTGCTCACAATTATACGAATTGATCTTTACAAAGTACTGCTGTGTTCCGGTAAAGGTTACATTATTCACCGGATTATTTCCACTTGCTGCGTCTGCAGCAGTAAGATAGAAGGTTACCGTAGCATTCTGGCTTCCGATAATGGCAGATGAAAACTGTGATAACTGTACGTTTTCTGTATTATCATTATTAAAATCACAAACCGTAAAACTGGACTGTTCTGCAACAGGATGAACCAGATTGATCGTAAGTGGTCTTATCGTGTAGCAGGTCTCGGAAAGTTCGAAACGTACATAATAAATCTGTGTAACGAAATTTCCGTTGGTGGTAATGACCTGATTCGGGCTTATAGGATTTATTCCGAAACTCGCATCCGCATAATCTGCAAAAAATTTCACTACGGGAACTGTTGCCGGAGAGATCAGCATTCCGTTTGAAAGGGTATTTAAATTAACACTGATGTCATCTGTTCCGTTAAAGCAGATGTATTCTGTTTTAGGAATAACCACAACTTTAGTAAATGTAATATTGAGATTTACAGTTGCCACTGCAACACATCCGTTCGGGATCTGAACTCTTATAAAAATGGTATAAGCTCCGTCATGCACTGTACTTAAAACGCCTCCTGAACCTGTAAGAGCTTCGTTATAGGTTGCATATGCCGTAAATACAGCTCCCGGCTGTGAAGTAATGAGCGGTCCGAAAGTTAAAGGAAAATCAAAAGGCTCTGCATCATCATTGTTGATATCACAGGTTGAATAGTTATAGTTAATCGGAGAATTGAGATTAACTCCCGGTTTGAACTGGAAAGTTACAGGACCTAAAACGAAGGTACAGTTTCCTTCCTGCAGTCTTACCCAGACCGTTGTACCTGCTGTAACATTAATTGTGCTGATCGCATTGGTATTGTTCTGAGCATTTGCCTGCGTGGCGAAATAAGAAATTCCCGTAGTGCCCGGCGGAAAAAGCTCAGGATCCAGGAATGCTAAGTTATAGTTGGATTCTACCCCGTCATTATTCGTATCGCAAATCTGAACCGTATTTTTGAGCAAACTTTTGGTCTTAAAATTTAGAGTTAAAACAGCCACTCTGTAACAGTTGGGAACATTCGGATTCTGAATTCTCACATATAAAACCGTATTTGCTGTTAATGTAAAGTTGTTCGGTAAAGGACTGACGTTATTTTGTGCGTTCTGCAAAGTTGTATGAAAGCTGAATACAAAATTTGCAGGGTTCTGTGTGGTTACATTTCCCTGAAAACTGCTTAAAGTAAGGTTTACAGGATTATTTCCGCAGTAATCCTGTGTGAAATTTTTCGCAGCGGGATAAGTAGGATCAAATGTTAAAGGAAAATCATCCGTTAAAGTAAGGGTACTGGTTCCGCAGGTATTAAAAACCGCAGTTGCCGTATACACTTCATTCTGGGTAGGGCAAATCGTAGCCTGAATTCCCGTAGCAACAGTCTGTCCGGCAGAATCTGTCCATGTTACATCCGGCTGTATTGCGTTCCCAAGCGGATTAAATCTATATCCTTCCTGCAAAGCCTGCCATACTCCTGTATTTCTGTTAGGAGGAGAAACGCCGAGTGTTCCGTCGCCGTTGATAACGCCTATTAAAGCATTTTCAAATTTTCTTGTCGGGCAGGGTGTCGGTTTTTTATCTACGAAAACTTCAATCACATTGGTAGTTTCATGCAGAACAATCTGAGATGAAGCTCTGTCTGTACATCCTGCAATTCTTCCTTCGAAAAAGCTGACAACAAATTTTCTGTAAGGAGCTGTTCCGATGGTGGAATAATAAATTTCAGAAGGATCATTTGCAGAAAAAACCATATCGTTGTATACCCCGAATATGGAGTTTTTAGGAAGGCTTACATTGGGGTTCTGCCATTGGACATTGGGATAGTTGATGTTTCCCAACTGGCTCAGATCAAAAGTGACCATCCCGTTTGAACCGACTACTAATGCATTAAAATTCTGATTATAAAAACAAAACTGAAAAGGAAGATCCAGCTTGGTAGGAAAAACGTCATCGTAGTTGGCATTGAGCGGAGTTCCCTGATTCAATGCAATGGGAGGAGCAAAAGCCTGAGAAACGACTTCATAATTTGAAGTCTGTTTAATGACAGGATATTCCAGATGGAGATCGATACAACCGTTTGCATTAAGACCATTGGTACAGGTAACATTAAAGCTCTGATTGCCTACTGCATCTTTTATGATAACATTTCCGGGAGTTTGGGCAAGCCCGAAAATGCTTATCCATACGAGGATAAATTGTAAAGGTTTTATCATAATCAAGTTTTCTTTTAATCACTATTTATTGATAAATTTACCACTTTTAGCAATACAATTATCAATAGTAAACATTTATTTACATGGTATTCATAACGAAATTATTCATAAGGTTAGAATACAACAATTTACAAAATAAATGTAAATAAAAAAAAACTTGCCGGAAAAGCAAGGTTTATAATTATTTGAAATTAAGTTCATATTAGGTTAAAACATCATCATTTTCTTCCTCATGGTCATCGTCGTTATCGCTTAGACTCCAGTAATTGTTTTCTTCGTCTTCACTGCCGATCTCCTCCATTTCGTCGTCATCTTCCACTCCGGGAATATCCAGTCCTTTATCTAATTTATCGTCATCGTTTTCTTGATTAAAAATCGGTTTTCCGTTTCCGTCTAAGGAAATATGCTCTTCCTGATTAAAAATATCTTCACTGGATTTATATTCTCTCTGTTCCAGTCTTCTTTCCTGTTCCTGTTCGCTGTTTTCGGGTATCATACTCTTATTTTTTGGTGTTGTCTGTAATCAAACAAAAATAGTTCCAAGATATTAAGCGTATATTTCAGGATTTACACAGGCAGGCATTTTTTCACCTTTTGAAAAGGCAATAATATTTTCAGCAGCCACTTTTGCCATTCCGTTTCTGGCTTCTTCCGTTGCTGAGCCAATGTGAGGAAGTACACAAACATTAGAAAGCTCTAAAATAGGATCATCTTTAAAAATTGGTTCCGGATTGGTAACATCCAGTCCGGCTCCCCAGATTTTATGCTCAGAAAGTGCGGCGTAAAGATCTTTCTGATGATGGAAACCTCCTCTTGCGGTATTAATGAAGATTGCATTCTTCTTCATCCTATCAAAGACAGAAGCATTAAAAAGCTCTTTCTGCTCTGGTTTGAAATTGGCATGAATACTCAGAACATCGGATTGCTCAATAAGCTCATCAAAAGAAACATATTTTGCTCCCAAATTCTTTTCTGCTTCTTCATTGTGATGGCGGTTGTGATAAATAATCTGCATTCCGAAAGCAGCTCTGGATTTTTCAGCCATTTCATATCCAATTCTTCCGAGACCGAAAATACCGAGCGTTTTTCCGTATAATTCCTGACCCAAAGCGTGCAAAGGATCAAAATCTCCCCAGTTTCCGGATTTTACTTTTTCAAAATTATAGCTTGCCCTTCGTGCAACCGACTGCATGAGTAAAAAAGCAACATCTGAAGTGGCTTTACTTAACACATCGGGTGTATTTCCGACCGGAATTTTTCTTGCATCGGCCTCCTGAATATCAACATGATCAAACCCTACTGAAAACAGGGCAATCGCCTTTATATTCGGACATTCGTTAAAAAAGTCTTTATCGAATTTAAACTCTCCTCCCACGCTTAAAATGGCATCATGGCTTCTGCAGTAATTCAGCCATTCTTCATAGGAGAGATTTTCTTGTTCAGGAATGAATATTTCAAGATTAGCGTCTTTAAGAAGTCTGATACCTGCTTCAGGAATTCTTTTGTTAATGAATACTTTCATATTTTGTGATGGTTAAATGATTTCATCAAGTAAAAAACCTCACTTTTCACAAGTAAGGTTTTTCAACTTTAATATTAAAATGATTATACTTTAATTTATTCTTCTAAGATTCAGATATCAACTCTTCCATTTCTTCCCAAATCTCCAATGCTGATCTTCTGACTTTTCTTTTCGGTTCCGACTTTTTAGCTTTGAAAGTGTTTACCTGAAGATCATTTCCGGATTCTTTTTTATCCGGATTATCTTCCGCTCTGTTTCGGAAATTAATCTTAAAACCGTTCTGAATATTACTGAAATCTTGTAATATTTTAAATCTTTTCGCATTCATCATATTAAGATTTTAGTTAATTATACAGAAATACATATTCAATTTTCGTTCCGAAACGTCACGTAATTTTTGTTTTTAATTAATTTTAATAACAGATTATTTTAAATGGAAGATTTAAAGGTTAAGAATAAGACTCAGGACTGTAACTGTATTGATAAGTCAGTAATAAAGTATGCTTACAAAAAAAGATACTGCCTTTTAAAACAGTATCTTTTCTTATTTTCATCGTCCGGTTGATTAATTGTGATTGTACTCGTAAGTAGTCGTATAAGTTCCCGTTAATGTATTATTATTGTCATAGCTTTTTAAGACACTCTGTGTAGGAAAATTATTAGAGTTGTACTGATAAGTTTGCGTGAATATATCAGAACTTATACCACTTGACCCACTCCCTGTAGTACTATTCACTAATTTGTAAGACAGGACATTATGTTCAGATGCTTGATCTACCTGATAATAAACCTGAATATTCTTTAAACCTGTAACATTTTTGAAAGGATTGTTTTTGTTATCATAAACAATAGGTTGCAGATTACCCGTTCCAGTTTCAACAATAGTTCCATTTTGAGTCGCCTGTATGGTTTGAGTATAGCTTTTTACAGATCCATCAGTATTTAAATAGGCGTCTCTGGTATATGTTTTTACATAATTTCCACTTGTATTTTTTTCTATTATGGTAACATGATCGGCAGATAAATAATTAAACGTTGTAACTGTACTATTCGAACCCGAAATATCCTCCGCTTTTATTAAACGATTAGAACTGTCGTAAGTGAAGGTCTCTGTAGAAGTTGGTGCTCCATTAGAAGAGGTACTAACGATTTTTGTAATCAAATCACCCGTATAAGTAAAGTTGCTGATATCTCCGTCAACTAAACCTTTTTCCTGTACTATTTTTGAACCATTGTAGGTATAAACATAGGTTTCCCCATTATTCATCAATTTGGTAAGAAGAATGGGGGTTGAATCTACAGGATCTACAGTGTTTGAATCGTTAGAGCATGATATTGCAAGTAATGCAATAGACAGAAGCATAATTTTTGTTTTCATGTGCTATTTTAAAATTTCGGCTAAAATATATTTTTTAATTGTTATTTCAGTACTTTTTAAAAAGATTATTACTTTTTTTTGTCCTGATTTAGCCGATTTGAGAAGTAAAAAACATTATCTGTCTGATTCTCAAACTATTCTTTCAAACTCATTTTTTTTAACGACCAAATTATTTTAGAATTTTGGATAATGATCATTATTCAGCATATTCCTGAATATGCTGAAAACTTAAATTGAAAATACGCTCCATCTCCGATTTCCGGCAACGATAAAAATAGTGACTCGGATTATTAACTACTGATTTGTATTTCCAAGCATCGGAACAAATTTGTAAGCCCCGAATTCCTCCTTTTCAAATTCGGTCTGCGAGATTTTTGTAAATCTGTATAAAACCTGCTCATCGGTCGGACCGAGAGGAATAACCATTTTTCCACCGACTTTAAGCTGTTTCAGAAGTTCGGTTGGTAAAACTGAAGCTCCGCAGGTCACGATAATTTTATCAAACGGAGCAAAGGTAGGAAGTCCGGCAAAACCATCCCCGAAACTCTGGAATTTTGGATATAAATTCATTTCACGGAGTTTCTTTTTAGAAAAATCGAAAAGATCTTTTTGTCGCTCAACCGTATAAACATGGGCTTTCATTGCCATTAAAACGGCGGTCTGATAACCACAACCGGTTCCTATTTCCAACACTTTTTCCCCTTCTTTCACCTGCAAAAGTTCAGACTGCTCGGCAACTGTTGAAGGATGCGAAATCGTCTGATGCGCAAGAATAGGAAAAGCACGGTCTTCGTAGGCAAAATCTTCGAAAATACTTTCAATAAAAAGGTGTCTCGGAACTTCATTCATTGCTGAAAGTACGTTTTCATCCGAAATCCCGATTCTGTTTCGGAGATATTCCACTAAAATCTTTCTTTTTCCTTTATGTACAAATGAATCTTGCGTCATTACAGATAGTAGTTATTAGGTTGCAGGTAACAGTTCGCACAAAAATATGAAATTTTGTCGGGGGTTAAAAACTGTTGCACGCAGTTTTTAATTTTCTGATAACCGTCAATGTACAACCAACAACAAATTGTTATATTTACAGAAATTTAATACAGCTATGTTAAAAGCAGGTTTGGTAGGAGCCGGACATTTAGGAAAAATACATTTACGACTTTTAAATCAGTCAGATAAATACGAATTCATCGGTTTCCACGACAAAGACGCAGAAAACGGAAAAAAACTGGAAGCGGAATTCGGATATAAATATTTTGAGAATTTTGATGAACTGCTGGAGCAGATCGATATGCTGGATATTGTAACACCCACCATTTATCATTACGATTATGCGCTAAAAGCAATTGAAAAAGGTCTGCATTTTTTCATTGAAAAACCGGTTACCCAAACATTGGAACAGGCGGAAGAGATTCTTCAGAAATGTAAGGAAAAAGGCATTAAAGCACAGGTAGGACACGTTGAAAGATATAATCCTGCATTTATTGCAACGAAAGAATACATCAATAATCCGATGTTTATTGAGATTCACCGGTTAGCAGAATTTAATCCGCGCGGAACAGATGTTTCTGTGGTTCTGGATCTGATGATTCATGATCTGGATATTTTATTAAGCATTGCTAAATCTAAGGTTAAAAATATTCACGCAAGCGGCGTTTGTGTGGTTAGCAAAACGCCTGATATTGCGAATGCGAGAATTGAATTTGAAAATGGCTGTGTTGCGAATTTAACGACTTCCAGAATTTCGATGAAAGCGATGAGAAAGAGCCGTTTCTTCCAGAAAGACGCTTATATTTCCGTTGATTTTCTTGAGAAAAAAGCAGAAGTGATCCGCATGAAAGATGCTCCTGAAAACCCTACTCCATTCGATATGATTATTGAAAACGCAGAGGGAGAGAAAAATCAGATTTTATTTGAATATCCGAATATTCAGCCTAATAATGCGATTTTGGATGAGCTTAATTCTTTTGCAGATTCTATTACCGAAGACAAAAACGTAGAAGTTTCGATTGAAGACGGAACGGAAGCACTGAAAGTGGCTTTGGAAATTATGAAATTGATTTCTTAATTTTTTAACACAAATCGCACAAATATTTTCACGAATAACAGGATAATTTATTGATAGAAACGGGCTAAAAACCCGTTTTTTTTATGAATTATTTCACATTGACTTTTACCGGACGTTTCAAATGTCGAATCTCTTTTATATTTAAATTTTAAATCAATTTAATTACTTTTCAATAATTTTTAAATATATTTGTTAATTCTTAATCAATAATTTCTTTATAACAATCCCTTAACAATTCAATAATTAAAATCACTATGAAAAGAGCCATCCTATTATCCGCTTTTTTATTGTCTCAATTTGGGACATCACAGCTTTTAAAAACACAAGGTGAGAAAATTATTAATGATAAAGGTGAAAATATTCAGTTGCGAGGTCTCGGTTTAGGAGGCTGGATGCTTCAGGAAGGATATATGCTGAAAACGGCTGACTTTGCAGGTCCACAATACAAAATCAAGGAGAAAATTGCTGAACTGATTGGTGAAGACGGTATGAACGAGTTTTACAAAGTTTATCTGAAAAACGGAATTACCAGACAGGATATTGATTTTCTGAAAAAAGCAGGATTCAATTCGATCAGACTTCCAATGCATTATAACCTGTACACTTTACTAACTGAAAAAGAACCTAAAAAAGGAGAAAACACCTGGCTGGAAGAAGGTTTTACAATAACTGATGATCTTCTGAAATGGTGCGCTGATAATAAAATGTACCTGATTCTTGACCTTCATGCAGCTCCGGGCGGACAGGGAAATGATGTAAATATTTCTGACAACGATAAATCTAAACCATCTCTTTGGGAAAGTGAAGAAAATCAGAAAAAAACCATCGCATTATGGAAGAAATTAGCCGAAAGATATAAAAATTCTCCGTGGATCGGCGGTTATGATTTAATTAACGAACCCAATATTAATTTCACAGGAAAAAATATAAACGGAACGGATGAAATGTCGAATGCTCCGCTTTGGAAGCTTCAGAAAGAAATCACGGAAGCGATTCGTACTGTTGATAAAAAGCACATGATCATCATTGAAGGAAACGGCTGGGGAAATAATTACAATGGTTTAACGCCACTTTGGGACGATAATATGGTCTTCAGTTTCCATAAATACTGGAATAATAATGATGACGCCACACTGAAATTTGCTTTGGATTTAAGAGAAAAATACAAAATCCCGATCTGGCTGGGCGAAACAGGCGAAAATTCAAATGTATGGTTTACAGAGCTTATTCAGCTTTTGGATAAACACAACATCGGTTACGCATTCTGGCCGATGAAAAAGATAGACAATATCGCAGGAATTACCAACGTTAAAATTACTCCGGAATACCAGAAATTACTGGATTACTGGAAGAACGGAGGTGAAAAACCATCTAAAGATTTCGCCAGGAAAGCTTTGATGCAGATCGCCGAAAACTATAAATTCAGCAATGTGGAAATTAAAAATGATGTGATTGATGCGATGTTCAGACAGACAAAAGACAGTTCCACAAAACCTTTCAAAAATCTACAGGCTCCAGGAAAAATATTCGCAACCGATTATGATTTAGGAAGAATAGGTTCTGCTTATTCGGATAAAGATTTTATTAATCTTTGGGTAAGTGATCCCGCAAAAAGATCGGAATGGAATTCCGGAAACCAACTGAGAAATGACGGTGTTGATATTTACAGAACAAAAGACAATGAATATTACGTCGGAAAGACAGAAACCGGAGAATGGCTTCAATATACGATTATTTCAAAAGCAGATAAAACGTATACTTTCGACATAAAATACGCAAGTGAAAAAGATGCGAAAATACGGCTTGAGGATGCTTCCGGAAAACAATTAGCTTCAGTTTCATTAGCTTCAACAGGCGAAAATGAAATTTGGAAAACGACTTCTGCAAAAGGAATTCATCTTAAAAAAGGAGAAAATAAAGTCAGAATTTATTTCGAAAATGACGGCGTTAATCTGAATTATTTTGAAGTGAGATAAAGAAAAAATAGATTAGTAAGTTTTTTCAATCAAGCTATCTAAAAAATTTTAAATATTATAGATTATTTAAGTATTTTGCGGAAAAATAAATTACATGGAAAAATCTCCTTTCGAACAGTTTGAAGAGCTGAAAATCGACATTGTGAGCGGATCATTTCTTACAGAAATTGCGAAATGGGCAAATTTTTTAGCCATTTTAGGTTATATAGGATTAGGATTAATGATCCTTGCTGCGGTCTCTATTATTATTGTTGGTTCGTCTGTAAGTATTGGACCTATAGGAAGCGGAATTTGGATTTCGGTAATTTATATACTTTTTGCAGGAATATACTTTTTTCCTATAACTTATTTATATAAATTTTCATCAAATATGAAGATTGCTTTGCGCACAAATGACCAAAAAAGTCTTACCAACGCTTTCGAATATTTAAAATCACATTATAAGTTTATAGGTATTATTACAATTATAATTTTAGGATTCTATATTCTTGCAATTGCTGGCGCAATTATGACAACCTTAGGACAGGCTTAAAATACATTCATAAATTAAATCCTTCTTTTTTAAGAGGGATTTGTTTTAAACAAATATTATGAAAAAAATCACCTTATTATTTCTTTTGATTTCGGCATTTGTTTTTGCGCAGAAATCTTCTTTAGATCAAAAAATAAGCTCTATTATTAAAGACAAAAAAGCAACGGTCGGAATTTCTGTTCTGGGGTTCGAAAACGGCTTTACATACAATAAGAATGCTGATAAAAAACTTCCGATGCAGAGTGTGTTCAAATTTCATATTGCCATTGCGGTTTTAGATTATGTAGAGAAAGGAAAACTTTCATTAGATCAAAAAGTTACCCTTAATCAATCAAATTTACATGAAAATACATGGTCGCCTCTTCGCGAAAAATATCCAAATGGCGGTATTGTTCCTCTAAGTGAAGTTATTGAATACACCGTTGCTAAAAGTGACAATAACGGCTGCGATATTCTTTTAAAATTATTGGGCGGAACGCAGGTTGTTCAGAAATTTATGAATGCGAAAGGGGTGAAAAACTTTCAGATCAAATACAATGAAGAAGCAATGCATAAAGACTGGAATGCGCAGTATGAAAATTACACCACCATGAATTCCGCGGTTGATGTGCTGAAAAAGTTTTATGACGGAAAATTATTATCAAAAAAATCGACCGATTATCTGATGAAAGTAATGCTTTCTACTTCTACAGGAATAAATAAATTAATTGAGCAGCTTCCGAAAGATACGCCTATCGCAAGAAAAACGGGATCTTCCGGCAAGAATAATGCAGGTTTAACGGGTGCTGAAAATGAAATTGCAATTGTAACTTTACCGAATGGCAAGCATTATGCAATAGCTGTATTTGTCAGTAACTCAACGGAAACAGCCGAAGTAAACTGTAGAATGATTTCAGACATTTCAAAAACAGTCTGGGATTATTTTAATAAGTAAAAATTTAAGCTTAATTTTAAAACCATTAAAAATGAAAAAAATAGTATTAATCATCGGGTTATTCACTTCAGCAGTATTCTTTGCACAGAAGAGCGAAAATTATCTGCAGGTAGGTTATCACAGCATTTGCTGCGGTACACCTTCCGCTAAACCTGTGATGGATTTTATTAATCAGTTTCAGAAAAAAAACAAAATAAAAAATTTCGAAGTATACAAACAAAGCGGTTTGGGAAGAGAAGGTGAATTTAACATTTATATCGGAACAGATACATTCTCCAGAACCCAGAAAACCAAATTTGTAGAAGGACTGAAAGCTGCCATCAATACTCAGAATCAGATGAAAAAACCAAACAGAGACGGTAATGTGAGTTTTGATGAAACGTTGACGGTAAAAAAAGCAGATCTTTCCAATGCACGAAATTTAACTTTAATCAACAGTAAATAATTAAAACTTAAATAAGGAAAAATGATCAAAAACATTGTAGTTATCGGAGCCGGAACCATGGGAAATGGTATTGCGCACACATTTGCACAAAGCGGTTTTAAAGTAAATCTTGTAGATGTATCTCAGGAAGCTTTAGACAGAGGTCTTAAAACCATTACCACGAATCTCGACAGAATAATTGCAAAGGGAAACCTTACCGAAGAACAAAAAGCGGAAACTTTAGGGAACATCACCACATTTACAGCACTTCAGGATGCGGTAGGTTCTGCGGATCTTATTGTGGAAGCAGCAACGGAAAATCAGGAATTAAAGCTGAAGATTTTCGGACAGATGGATGAATTTGCTCCTGAAAACTGCATCTTGGCAACCAATACTTCCTCAATTTCGATCACAAAAATTGCGGCGGCTACCAAAAGAGCCGATAAGGTAATTGGAATGCACTTTATGAATCCGGTTCCGATCATGAAACTGGTTGAAATCATTAAAGGCTACTCCACTTCCAAAGAGACGTTCGATGCGATCTATGAAATGAGCAAAACGTTAGGAAAAGTTCCTGTAGAGGTAAACGATTATTCGGGATTTGTTGCCAACAGAATTTTAATGCCGATGATTAATGAATCTATCGAGACATTGTACAACGGTGTTGCAGGTGTTGAGGAAATCGATACGGTAATGAAACTGGGAATGGCGCATCCAATGGGACCGCTTCAGCTTGCCGATTTTATTGGTCTTGATGTTTGTTTAGCGATCTTAAACGTAATGTACGATGGCTTCAAAAATCCTAAATATGCTCCGAATCCATTGTTGGTAAATATGGTAATGGCAGGAAAATTAGGCGTAAAATCTGGCGAAGGTTTCTATGATTACTCCGAAAGCAAAAAAGCAGAAAAAGTAGCGAAAATGTTTTCTAAATAATAAAAAGTGAATTGTGAAGGGTAAATTGTGAATTTTCTGGAATTCAATTTTAATGTGATTAAGATTGACTGGCTTTGCAAAATTTACTAATTTCACGATCCATGAAATTTAAAGAAAAAAATATTCAGATATCAATGGTCATCATTACTTTAGTGATGACCATTTTGCGTTTTCTGCTTAATGAAAAAGGACGTGTAAATCCGGATTCCATCCGTTATATGAGATTTGCGCACGTTTTTCCGACGATCGATAATACCACGACGCCTTTAGGATATCCTTTAGCGATAAAATTTTTTACATTTTTCGGGTTTGATGAATTCTGGGGAAGTAAAATTGTAGGAATTTCTGCATTTTTCTTCATTCTTTTTTTCACATGGAAGAAGAAATTTTTCTTTAGAGAATCCATTGTTTTATGTGCTTTATTCAGCTTCCTCTCCATTTTCTCCTACACCATGAGCGAACCGTTGATTTTGCCGTTCGTTATTTTATTTTTATATGTTTCCACATTAATTATTGAAGGAAAATTAGAAAAGAGAAAAGCCGTTTTTTATCTTTCACTAAGCCTGATTGCTTTGTATAACATAAGATACAGCGCTCTTTTCATCATGGGCGGAACCGGACTTTTTGGATTAATTTTCTGGAAAAGAAAATATTCGGGAATATTTATTATTTCAGGACTTATCGGAGGAATTTTTGTGGTTTTGTACAAATTTGTTTTCATTGATTACTTTAACGAAAACTATGTCAGTCAATTTCTGGAAATCGGTCTATATCCTACCTCTAAACTTCTTGTTGAATTGTTTCAGGGATTGTGTACCACTTTCAACCCTTTTATTCACATTGCAGATCCGGGAGGCGGAATGATCAATTATGCGATCTACGGAATCGGCTTTGTAAATATCCTGCTGATTGTTTTCCTTTTTATTAAATACAAACTTTCAGAAACAGAGTTCTTTTATATTTTTGTGAGTGTTTTCGGGATTATCTGTTCTTATTTTATTCAGTATTTTTATTCTGTGAATGCGATTGATTACAGATTAATGGCTCCTTTCAGTCTTCCGGTCTGGCTGGTTTATTTCAGGAAATTATTCATGGTTTTTGAAGTTAAAACATACGCTTTAGGCTTTTTAAGTCTGCTTTCGGGAATGTTATTTACATGGCTTTCCAAAGGCAATTATCTTGAAAACAGAAAGGAAATGAAGCAGTTTCTGCAATCTGAAAAACTTGATGAAATACCTTTAAAATTCTATCTTGAAACCACGGAAGATCTTGATAAAATACAGGTTGCCGAACTGATGAGTACCATCAATCCTAATATTACGCTAACTTTTAAACCGAAAGATACGCTTCAGAAAACAACGTTAACAAGGTATAAAGTTTTGCAAAAAATAAAGATTGACAAGAACAAATACCAATAATTTTATTATCTTTGATTTAAAGTTAAAACATTAAAAAAATGAAATTACCAAAGTTTTTATTAGCAGATAATTCGGAATTTCCAGAAGATTTATTCGTGGTACACACAGAATATCCAAGATTTATCTTAAACGTTGAGGAAGAAGAAGTTGAGTGGCTGGATGATCTGGAAGGTGACGACGAAGAAACAATGGCGGATGAGGCTACAAAAGTAGTGGAAGCTGCGTTTAAATGGTGTGATGAAGAGTTGGCTAAGTACGACGAAGAAGAGGAAGATTAATAACAATTTAAACATAAAAAAGGAACTCGATTGAGTTCCTTTTTATTTTATTCAGCTTTATTGAATTTTAAAAGTAAAAGATTGTCCTGATACAATTCCAGAACATTTCCGGTTACTACATATTTATTGGCTTTTCCTACCATATCCATAAAGTTTTTCTCCACGCTCATATTATCGCAAGCCATTCTTGTAGAACCTAAAGCTCCCGCAGAAAAATTACCCATTGCCGGATCCACTTTCGCTGTCCCGAAGTAATTATTACATCCTGCATTACCACTGATCTTTTCTCCTTCAATATTCAGAGTAGGAATTTTTCCTTTCACATTATCAGCCAAAGCCCATTTTGTACCTGCAAGAGAAGGCTGCGCTTTTCCTACTTTGGAAGCAGAAGAGCTAGACATTGTTCCACACGAAACCAAAACTGCAGCAGTACATATACTTAAAAAAAGATTCTTCATTGTTTACTTTTTGATTTAAACCAAATTTACGGAATTATTATTATTTAAACGGGTTTCGGAAGATTTTATTATTCTTTAACACTTCAGATAAAATTGTAATTGAATATGATTTATCCTGATTTAACCTGAGTTCGGAATAAGTATTAAACGCAAGGTTAAACAAAGAGATTCAATTATCAGGAATTCAGCTTTTAAGATATACAAAGGCGTAAAACTTATCAAAGTAATACCATTTTGTCTTTTTCAAATAAACGAAGTGCCTTTGTTTAGCTTGTAAACTTTCAATAAGTAAAAAAAATCTTTTGTTTTTCTTTGCGATAAAATAATACAACGCTATAAATCAATTATTTAAATTTATTTCTTATCCCACACTGAGGTTAATTTAATAAAATATTAAATCTTTAAACTATTGGCAATTTCGGTTTTTGCCCATAAAAAAAACGGACAAATGTCCGTTTATATTGTATTCGAAAGATAATTTTTTTACCCTCTTAATTCTGCACTGAATTCTTTCTGGAAAGATTTAATTAAGGAATCCATTACCGCAGTAATTTCTTTCTCTTCAAGAGTTTTTTCCTCGTTTAAAAGTTCGAAACTCATTGCATAAGACTTCTTGCCTTCCGGAAGATTTTTCCCCTCGTAAACGTCAAATAAATTAATATTTTTCAGGTACGGAGATTTATTTTTCTTTGCTGTCTGATAAAGATCTTCGTAATTCACGTTCTTATCGATCAGTAAAGCAAGGTCTCTTCTGATTTTATTGAATTTAGGAATATCTTTGAATTTCAATTGATTTTCAGAACGTAATTTCTGAGCAAATTCAAGTTCAATTTCGGCGTAGAAACATTCCTGCTCAATATCGAAATCTTTCAACATCTGAGTAGCCACTTTCCCGATTCTTACCAAAGCTTTTCCATCCACTTCATACGCCAAAGCATCAGAAAATCTTTCATCAGACAAAGCCACTTCTTTATAATCAACTGCTAATCTTTCCAGCAAAACTTTTACATAAGCTTTCAGATTATAGAAGCTTGTCGCAGATTTCGGCTGCAACCAGTTTTCTGCAACATCTCTTCCGGAAACAAGGATAGCCAATTGCTTTCTTTCCTCGTATTGATCCCTCTTATGATAGATCTTTCCGAATTCGAAGAATTTAATATCCTGATTTTTTCTGTTGATATTGTAAATTGCATTCTGCAAAAGCCCTTCCAGTAAAGACTTTCTCATAAATGCCAGATCGCTGCTTAAAGGATTCAGTAATTTTACGGCATCCGTTTCATCTTTCAGCGAAGTCAATGAGTTGTTCATTACTTCATTGAAACCTAGTCCCTGTAATGTTCTTGCCCAGTTATTTTCAAGCTCATCCTGATCCTGTGCAGCCAATTTTACCGGCGTAAACGAAATTTTCTGAGGAGCATCGATCTTATTGTATCCGTAAATTCTTAAAATCTCCTCGATAACGTCAATTTCTCTGGTAACATCTGCTCTGTAAGCAGGTACAGAAATTTCATAACCATTCTGAATTTCATTTAAAACCTGAATTTCAAGGGCTTTTAAAATTTCTTTTACTTTTTCCCTGTGAATTTTGGTTCCTAAAATCTGCTCGATTTTTGAAAATCTAATGATGACGTACTGATCTTCAATTTTCTTAGGATATTGTTCCAGCAATTCTCCCACAAGTTTTCCTTCAGTAAGTTCCTGAACTAATTTTATAGCGTGCGTAATTGCTGTTCTTGTAATATTAGGATCTACTCCTCTCTCGAATCTGAAAGAAGCATCGGTATTCAATCCATGGAATTTTGCTCCTTTTCTCACCGCAACCGGATTGAAATAAGCACTTTCCAAAAAGATGGTAGTTGTTTCAGCAGAAACCCCTGAATTAGCTCCTCCGAAAACTCCGGCAATACATATCGGTGTATCTTTTCCGTCTTTGATGATGATTTCAGAACCGTTCAAAGTTCTTTCAACGCCGTCTAAAGTCGTGAATTTTGTTCCTTCTTTTACTGTCCCTACTTTTACTTTTTTATCTGTAATTTTATCTGCATCAAAAGCATGAAGCGGCTGTCCGTAACCGTGAAGGATATAATTTGTAATATCTACAACATTGTTGATCGGGCTTAATCCGATGGCTTTCAGTCTGTCTTTCAGCCAAGCCGGAGAGTCTGCCACTTTTACATTTTCAATCACCGCTCCGATGTATCTCGGGCATAATTCTGCATCTTCCACTTCTAATGTAAAATCGTGAGAACCTTCGTTGTTCAGTGCAACAGAAGATACTTTTTCGAACTCCGATTTCTGCTTGTTTGTGGAAAGATAAGCGTGAAGATCTCTTGCAACACCGTAATGAGACATTGCATCCGTTCTGTTCGGCGTTAAACCGATTTCCAGAACTTCATCGTTTGTTATTTCAAAATAATCTGCGAAATTTTTTCCGACTTCAAACTTTTCTTCATCCAAAACCATAATTCCGCCATGATCGTCGCTAAGACCCAATTCGTCTTCTGCACAGATCATACCCTGAGAAACTTCTCCCCGGATTTTTGCTTCTTTGATCTCGAAAAAGTTTCCGGTTTTATCATAGATTTTTGTTCCGACAACTGCTACGGGAACGGTTTGTCCGGCTTCCACATTAGGAGCTCCGCAAACGATGTTTAAAATCTTTCCGTTTCCTACTTCTACGGTTGTCTTTTTTAATTTGTCTGCATTCGGATGTTTCTCGCAGGTTAAAACTTTACCCACAACAATTCCTTCCAGGCTTCCTTTTATGCTTTCAAATTTTTCTATCCCTTCAACTTCAAGACCTATATCTGTAAGGAACTCACCGATTCTTTCAGTTTTCAGGTCCGTTTTGATATAATCTTTAAGCCAGTTGTTTGATATTTTCATCTGATAATTTATTATTTTTCAAGGTTAAAAGAAACCCTGTTTATTTTGAAAATTTTACTTGAATTTTTCGCGTTACAAATATCGTGTTTTTTTAAGAAACAGAGAAATGTGAGAGAAACTTTAAGAGTTATTTAGCAGCTTTCTTTTTCCTGCCGGATTAGCAAGGCATTTTCATTGCGAAAAGCGAAACACCGCAGCAATCTGAAAACCTTATTTTTAACGCAAAAGATCGCTAAGAAAAGTATTGTTAAATTTCGAATATTTTTGTTCGCTAAGGTGTTCTACTCAGCAAGTAACAGCAGAATTTAAATCTGTCATTACTATTTCTGAAACTAAGCCTAGATTCCTATGGAATGACCAACTTTGCAGATATATTCTTACTTCTTCTCTTTGTTCTTTACAAAACGGCGGACTGCAATTTTAGCCCCGATTGCAGCTTTGTTTGAGCTCATTTACTTAGGAATCGGCTGCGGCAGCTTCGCTGCCGCAGCCGATTCCTAAGTAAATAGCGAGTGCGGAAAGCGGGAAATAGCTCCTAAAAAATAAGAGGTTCTGAAAAAATCAAAACCTCTTATCCTATTTTATTTACGTCAAAATTACAATCCGATGACCGGCATTGATAACATTAAAATACTTTCGTTTTCTTCAAGACCATCAAGAGGTTCGATAATTCCCGGTCTGTTTGGCTGAGACATTTTCATGGTGATATCGTCTGAACCAAGAATCGTTAACATTTCCGTTAAGAATTTAGAGCTGAAGCCGATGTTGATGTCTTCTCCGTTATAATCGCAAGGAATCTGCATATCTGCTTTGTTTGCATACTCCGTATCTTCTGCGTGAAGGTGAAGAATGTTTGCAGAAAGCTTAAATCTTACCTGATTTGTCGATTTATTAGACATGATGGAAGCTCTTTTAATCGCTCCTAATAAAAGATTTCTGTTGATGGTTAATACATTAGGGTTTTCTTTAGGAATTACCGCTGTATAATTCGGATATTTTCCGTCGATTAATCTACAGATCCAAACGTGTTTTCCAAAAGTGAATTTTGCCATGTTCTCGTTGAATTCGATCGTTACGTCTTCATTGGAGCTCGCTAAAATATTTTTGAAAATGTTTAATGGCTTTTTAGGCATGATGAATTCCATAGGTTCGGCATTCATCAGATCTTTTCTTTTATATACTACCAATCTGTGAGAATCTGTAGAAACGAAGTTGGTTTCATTTTCTCCAAACTGGAACAGTACTCCCGTCATTACCGGACGAAGAGAGTCGTTACTTGTTGCGAAAAGCGTATTGGTAAGGGCTTCAGATAAAACTCCTGCAGGCATGGTAACACTTTGTGCGGCATCAAATTCCGGCAATTCCGGATAATCGTCTGCGTTATCCAATGCTACGGCGAAGTTATCTTTTTCATCTAAAATCTCAAGCTGACTTCCTGTTCCTTCCGCATTGTCCTTCACAACCAACGTAAGAGGCTGTTCTCCGTAAGTCTTGATGAAGTCCTGAAAAATCTTTGCAGGAACGGCAAATTTACCCGTATCATCAGACTTTGCCTCAAGAGAAGTTACAAGAGTCGTTTCGCCGTCAGATGCGGTAATGGTAACCTGAGTTCCGTCTAATTCAAAAAGATAGTTTTCTAAAATCGGTCTCGACTGAGAGCTTGATATTACGCCACTTACAGTTTGCAAAGCCTTCTGTAGTTCACCACTTGAAATAATAAATTTCATAGATTTAAAAATAAATTTTTACAAATATAATAAATAGAAAACAGAATGAAAAGAATAATTCTGAGAGTTATTAACATCCATCAAAATAATTTTACAACTTCCCTGCTCTGCTTTTTGATGCCCGAAAACATCCTAAAGCACTAAAGATAAGGATTTTCTTTTAGCAATTGACTATATTTGCAAATAAAGTTTTAATATGCGAAAACCTCCTATACATAAGAGTTTACGAAATGCTTTCCGGGGTGTTTTTCTCATGATGAAGCATGAAAGAAATTTTCAGCTTGAATTTGCCGCTTTCCTTGTTAATTTGTTTCTGATTTTTTACCTGAATCTTTCTTCTACAGATACTATTTTAATTTTAATGGTTTCCTTCGGCGTTTTAACGACTGAAATTCTGAATACTGCCATTGAGAAAATCTGCGATTTTGTTCAGCCTGAATTTGATAAAAGAATTGGATTTATCAAAGATATTTCCGCCGGAGCCGTAGTTTTGATGGCTATTTTATCAGTTATCGTCGGAGTTATGGTTTACTGGAAATATGTTTCAGGATTTCTTCAGCAGTTCTGAAGGTTGTTTATAAATATTTTTCTATAATCGGAATGGCAATTTCAGCCATGATTCCATAACCTTTTTCATTGGGGTGAATGCCGTCTTCTGAAAGCAGGATTTCTTTATCCTGCAGAAAAGCAGAATGAAAATCTATATAATTCAGAGAATTTTCTTTGGCAATTTGTTTTAGAATCTGATTGTATACCAAAACCTCATCATTTGTTCTTAATTTTCCGGAGGCAGTGATAATTCCGTCTAATTTTTCAGCAATCGGGAGAATGCTTATTAAGTAAATTGTTTGTGAATATTTTTCTGCTTCCTGAACCGCCTTTAATATATTTTCCCTGAACTTTTCCGGATTTACAAGGTAATTATCTTCTTTTACAGCCAGATCGTTTGCGCCGTATCCCAGAAAAATAATATTTCCTTCATCTGAATTTCTTGCTGCTATTTCGGAAGAAATTCTTTTTACCAAACCTTCGGTTGTTTCGCCGCCGATTCCAAGGTTGAAAATAATCAGTTCTTTGCTTCCTTCATTGTATTTTTGCAGAACATATCTTTTTAGAATATCGACCCAGCCGCCAAAAACGCCATCGTATTCTCCATAAGTGATGCTGTCGCCAAAAAATAATCCGTACATAGTTTAGGCAAATGTTAATTGTTCAATTAAAAATCAATCCAAAATTAGGGTAATATTTTTATGCGATTCTATAATTTCTATTAAAATTTCAAATAGCGTTTGTCCGTTTCCATTAATTAAATCATCCAGTTTTTGCTGAATCAATGTAACGTTGAAAGGTCTTCCCTGTCGGATTTTATTTTCGTAAAATTCTTTGGTGAGATCAAAACCTAAATCTTCTTTTGATTTTCGAGAATCTTTCCAAATCAATTCACCCTGAAATCCATACAAAATATCATCAAAACCATCTAAAGTTCCGACTTTCCAATTTTCATCTTTCAAAAAAAGTAATGAAGCTTCCTCGTAGAACGCTTCCAGATTTGAAAAATGACTGCCATTGATGACAGTCATTTTGTTTTTATTGTTATTTGAAGTACTCCACTCCATTTTTAAAGATGTTGTGATAATTTGCGGTTGGAATATTTTTGAATAATCCCTCAGCAAAACGTTCCGGATGTCCCATTCTTCCGAAAATTTTTCCGCAAGGACTGGTGATTCCCTCAATTCCGAATAATGAATTATTTGGATTGAAAGGCATTCCGTGGGCAATATTTCCGTCTAGATCCAAATATTGCGTGGCAATCTGTCCGTTTTCATATAGCTTCTGAATTTCCGCTTCCGAAGCCATGAAACGACCTTCACCGTGAGAAATCGGAATGGTAAATACCTGATCTTTCATTCCTTTTAACCAAGGCGATTCGTCATTTACAACTTTTACATTGACCATTTGGGAAATATGTCTTCTTATCGCGTTGTGAGCCAACGTTGGAGAATTTTCATCCAAATCTTTGATTCTTCCGTAAGGCAATAATCCGGATTTAACCAACGCCTGAAAACCGTTACAGATCCCGATAATCATTCCGTCTCTGTCGAGCAGTTCGTGAACGGCATTTCTCATCTTCTCATTTTTCAACACATTGACAATGAATTTTGCAGAACCATCCGGTTCGTCACCCGCTGAGAACCCTCCTGAGAAAGCCAGAATCTGAGAAGTTTTGATTTCTTCAACCCAAGCATCAATGCTTTCATCCAACAATTGGTGATTGATGTTGATTAAAGGTAAACTGCTGATTACAGCGCCCTCTTTTGCGAAAGCGTTCAGTGTATCGTATTCGCAGTTTGTTCCCGGGAAAACAGGCGCAAATACTTTTGGCTGAGCGATTCCGTGTTTCTTAATGATGATATTTCTTGGGTTGACTGAATTTAATTTTTCATCGATTTCAACCGTTATTTTTTCTTTTTCAACTGTTGGGAAAAGGTTTTCGAAGGTGTTGCTGTTGGAAGCGAGAAGCTGGAGGATGGAAGTTTGAAGATTGTTGATGGTTAAAACTTCGTCTGCAACAACTTGACCTATCAATTGAAGATTTACAGAACTTAATTCTTCTTTAGATTCTATAATTAAGCTACCAATTCGCTTGCTGAGCAATGCCGAAGCATCATCTACTGTAATGTCTGCGCCCAATCTGTTTCCAAAGCTCATTTTTGCCAAAGCAACCGCAACTCCACCTTCTTTAACTGTTTTTACCGAAACGATTTTTTCTGCTTTGATATTTTCGAATATGAATTCATAAATATCTTTTAAAGCATTGTAATTCGGAAGTCCGTTTTCCTGAGCGATATGATTGAAGAAATATACTTTATTTCCTTCATTTTTAAATTCAGGTGAAATAATATTTTTCTTTTCTCCGTTTGCACAAGCGAAAGAGATTAATGTTGGCGGCACATTCAGATCCTGATACGTTCCGCTCATTGAATCTTTCCCTCCGATAGCTGCTAAACCGAAATTGATCTGAGCATCATAAGCTCCCAATAAAGAAGCCAATGGTTTTCCCCACTTTTCAGGATTCTGACCTAATTTCTCAAAATATTCCTGAAAACTGAATCTGATATTTTTATAATCGCCACCCATTGCAACAATCTTCGCAACACTTTCTACAACAGCGTAAGAAGCTCCTAAAAGTGAGTTTTGCTTTGAAATTTCAGCATCGAATCCCCAACTCGCCAGAGAAACTGTTTCAATATCTTTTGCTCCGATGATCGGCAATGTCTGAACACTTCCTTCCATTAAAGTCTGCTGATATTTTCCACCCAAAGGCATCGCAACCGTAGTCGCGCCAATCGAGGAATCGAACATTTCCAGCAATCCTTTTTGAGAAGCAACATTTTTATCGCTTAAAATCTTCAGGAAATTCTCTTCATTAAATACTGGAGTTTCTTCTTTCAGTTCATTAAGATGCGTAATTTTAACTTCCTGACTTTTTGAACAGCCGTTTGTATCTAAAAACGCTCTTGAAAGGTCAACAATTTTATCGCCTTTCCAGAACATCTGCATTCTTCCTGAATCTGTTACTTTTGCAACCTCAACAGCCACAATGTTTTCAGCCTCACAGAATTTGATGAACTTTTCTTTATCTTTTGGTTCAACCACAACCGCCATTCTTTCCTGAGATTCAGAGATAGCAAGTTCAGTTCCGTTCAAACCTTCATATTTTAAAGGTAAAACATCCAGATTAACCTCCAAAGAATCAGCAATTTCGCCAATTGCCACGGAAACTCCTCCCGCTCCGAAGTCATTTGATTTTTTAATCAGTCTCGTTACTTCAGGATTTCTGAATAATCTCTGAATTTTGCGCTCTTCAACGGCATTTCCTTTCTGAACTTCAGAACTCATCGTATGGATAGAAGTTTCGTCCTGTTCTTTTGAACTTCCGCTTGCTCCTCCAACACCGTCACGACCTGTTGATCCTCCTAAAATAATGATAGAATCACCATTTGCCGGTTTTTCACGTCTTACCCAATCCACAGGAACGGCTCCCGCAACGAAACCAACTTCCATTCTTTTCGCTTTGTAGCCTTCATCGTAGATTTCAGAAACCATTGTAGTTGCTAAACCGATTTGGTTCCCGTAAGAGGAATATCCGTTTGCCGCCTGTTTCGTGATTGTTTTTTGAGGCAATTTTCCCGGTAATGTTTTATCAACCGGTTCCAAAACATCTGCAGCACCCGTTAATCTCATCGCTTGGAAAACAAAAGAACGCCCAGACAAAGGGTCTCTGATGGCTCCCCCTAAACAAGTTGAAGCACCACCAAAAGGTTCAATTTCTGTCGGGTGATTGTGGGTTTCGTTCTTGAATAATAAATACCACGGTTCTTTTTTACCATCGTATTCCGCTTCAATCTGGATTGTACAGGCATTGATCTCGTCAGAAACCACAAGATTCTCCAAATTGCCTGTTTTATGGAAATATCTTCCGCAAACCGTAGCCAGATCCATCAAGGAGATAGGCTTCAATTCGCGTCCTAAGAATTTTCTTTTTTCGATATAATCATTGAAAATGGTTTCCAATGTATGTTTAAACTGTCCTTCAAATTCGATATTGGACAATTCTGTTTCGAACGTTGTGTGACGACAGTGGTCGCTCCAATAGGTGTCTAAAACTTTAAGTTCCGTTTCCGTAGGATTTCTCTGTTCCGATTTAAAATATTCCTGAATGAATTTCAAATCATCCAACCCTAAAGCAAAACCGTGATTATTAAAAAATTCCTCAAGCTGAGCATCATCAAAATTGATAAAATCTTCATGAATAATTACTTTTGAAGGAGCTTCTTCCGCAGGAATGTTTAAAGTCGATAAATCTTTTTCCTGAGATTCTACTTTATTGATTAGAAGGTCTTTGATTTTTACTAAATCAGATTCGGAAATACCTTCGAATTCAATGAGTTTGCCGCTTCTTACTTTAGATTTCTCATTTCCCGTTAATAAAGCAATACACTGTTGCGCAGAATCTGCACGCTGATCGTACTGTCCCGGTAAAAATTCCAATGCGAAATAAATTCCCTGTGCAGGATTTTCTTCGATTAAAATATCAGTAACCGGATCTACGAAAGTGCTGTTGACTACCTTTTCGAATTCGCCGTCATTTAATCCGAAAATATCGTACACGTTGTATACTTTTACTTTTTGGATGGACGGAATAACCGCTTTTACTTCATCAAAAATTTTTGGACTTTCCACATCGAAAATTCCTCTTTTTTCTACGAAAATTCTTTTGTTTTGAGACATTAGATGTCAGATTTTATTTAGATTTATTTATTTTTTTAATAATCAATGGGATGATTTTAAATCAGCAATACATTGATCAGATAGCAGTCCTACGGACTGCTGATTTCATATTTATTTGCTTTTTGCTACACAGATAACAGTCATACGGACTGCGAGCACATCTTACTCATTTATCTACACGTATAACATTCTTCCGAAATATTTATTAATATTAAAAATTCTTAAAGCTGATTCCGTAGGAATCGTATCTGTGTAGAAATTATATTGTCTGAGATAGCGCAGTTCGTAGGACTGCTATCTTTCTTTATTAAAAAATTATTTTACAATAAAAAATTAACCTAGTTCATCGTAAAATTCAAATAAATATTCATTCTTAAATTCAATTTCAAATGCGTTCAGCATCTCTATATATTCTTCTCTGAAACTCTTCTTCGCATGATGCTTTTCCTGATTCAGAATATAATTTACAACTTTATCCTTTTGGCTTTTCGCATAGGAAAATGCACCGTAACCTTCCTGCCAGAAAAACTTTCCTAAACACAATTTTCTGTCATTAATAAAATTTGAGGATTCAATTTTAACCGTTTTAATCAGTTCCGGAATTGTAACCTGCAAATTCTTATAACTGAAGAAGATATGAATGTGGTCTTGATTTGCATAAATAGCTAATACTTTTTGATTTTTATTGCTAAATATTCCACAAATATATTTTTCAATTTCTTCTCGTACTTCCGATTTAATTTTAATATCACGTCCTTTTGTAGCAAAAACAACCTGAATGTAAATTTGTGTATAGGTGTTGGGCATAAAATTTTATTTTCATCACTTCTTCAAAGGTAAATTATCTTTGTCAAATTCCCAATGAATACAGATTGAAAACAAATTCATATACCAATCTTTTTGCTACACAGATAGCAGTCCTACGGACTGCAAACGCCTCTTTATTTATTGTCTACACAGATGACATTCCTCTGGAATGTTTATTAATATTAAAATTCTTAAAGTTGATTCCGTTAGGAATCTTATCTGTGTAGAAAATTTATTGTAATAACGTTGCAGTCCGTAGGACTGCTATCTTATCAAACCAAATCTTAAAAAATATGCAGCCCAAAAGGACTGCATACCATATTATACTTTAAGATCAGCTTCTAACCCAATCAAATCTTTATTTGCATCAATAATCGGCTGAACTTCATTGGCAATGAATTCTTCCGTCTGAATGGGTGCAAAACCGATGAAGTTTTTAGGATCGAGAACTTCTTTTAATTTTGATTTATCTAATTTTAACGAATCGTCGTTCAGGATTCTTTCGATAAGGTCGTTTTCTTTACCTTCTACTTTTACCTGCTTGGAAGCTTCCATAGAATGAACTCTGATCACTTCATGGATTTCCTGACGGTCACCACCAGCTTTCACTTCTTCCATGATGATGTATTCTGTCGCCATGAAAGGAAGTTCTTCCATAATATGTTTGTTGATTCTGTTCGGATAAACAACAATTCCGTTCATGATGTTGTTCCAGATCAATAAGATTGCATCAACAGCTAAAAAAGCCTGAGGAATGGTTAATCTCTTATTTGCAGAATCATCTAAAGTTCTTTCAAACCATTGTGTTGAAGCCACCATTGCAGAGCTCGTTGTTAAAGACATAACGTATTTTGCCAAAGCTCCGATTCTTTCGCTTCTCATTGGATTACGTTTGTAAGCCATTGCAGATGAACCGATTTGGTTTTTCTCGAATGGTTCTTCAATTTCTTTAAGATTTTGAAGTAAACGTAAATCGTTGGTGAATTTGTGTGCAGATTGAGCAATATTTCCTAATAAAGCGACTACTTTCGCGTCTATTTTTCTGTCGTAAGTCTGTCCGGAAACGCCAAAAACTTTCTCAAAACCGAATCTTTTTGACAATTCTTTATCTAAATGCTTCACTTTAGAATAATCTCCGTTGAAAAGCTCTAAGAAGCTTGCTGCTGTTCCTGTTGTTCCTTTTACTCCTCTGAAACGTAATGTTTCCAAGAAGAAATCAAGTTCTTCAATGTCAAGGACTAAACTCTGAAGCCAAAGGGTTGCTCTTTTTCCAACCGTCGTTAACTGAGCCGGTTGGAAATGCGTAAATCCTAAGGTTGGTAAATCTTTATATTGAATTGCAAAATCCGCTAAGTTTTTAATAACGTTAACCAATTTTTTCTTTAAGATTAAAAGTCCGTCGCGAATCTGGATTAAATCGGTGTTATCTCCTACAAATGCTGAAGTTGCTCCCAAATGAATTATCCCTTTTGCTGAAGGTGCTACATCACCATATGTATGAACGTGAGCCATTACATCGTGTCTGAACTTTTTCTCGTATTCAGCAGCCTTTTCGTAATCGATGTTTTCTGCATTAGCTTTCAATTCGGCGATTTGCTCGTCTGTAATGTCAAGACCAAGATCTTTTTCGATTTCAGCAAGGGCAATCCAAAGCTTTCTCCAGTTCTGGAATTTATTATTGTGAGAAAAGTTAAATAACATCTCTTCGCTTGAATAGCGTTCTTCCAATGGATTTTTGTAGGAATTCATTCTTTTCTTTTACTTTTTTTAGATATGCAAAAATACGGTTTTTCAGTGAGAGATAAAAATGGTTTTTTCTTAGAAATGCTTATCTGTGTTTAAATGAAACCAGACAGCAATAATGAAGGAAAACTTTCATAAAAAAGCCGTAGAAAATATTTTTCAACATTAAATGAATTATTATCAGATTTATTTTTTATTTTAGCTTCTACAAAAGAAATATTAAATCAAATTAATTATGAAAAATTTAAAAAAATTATCAAAGTCAGCCTTAAAAAACATTGCAGGAGGATGGGTACCTCCTCCAGGAGAAAGTTGTCCTGCAGGTAGTTGCCAATATAAAGAGAACGGACCTTGCAGACCATATAATGCTAGTCTTTGTATCTAAACTAATAAAAAAACAGGAGAATAGTTCTCCTGTTTTTTATTGATAAATGACAACATCATTTTTCTTAATCTGATAGCCTGTCTTCTTATAAGCTATCAAAACATAGCTGTCTTTGATGTGCTTTCCGCTTTTCCAGACCTTGCTTTTTCCCTGTCTGTCGAGAATAATGCTGTTCGCGCTTCCGTCGGGAATAAAAATTTCGGCTTTTTTCATGTTTTTACTGAAAATAACTGCCGTTGATGTGCTGTAACTTTTGTCTGAGTTTACCTCGTTCAATTTAATTTTCTGCTCGAAAACTCTTACGCAATCGTTTCTCAGCTGAGAATAGGTATATCCTGCGGAAGCTTTACAGCCATGAACATCTTTGTCTCCGCCCACTAAATGCGTTTGCTGTGAAAAGACTAATGAACCAAGGAACATCATACCAAATAAAATTGTTTTTTTCATGTTTTTAAATTTTAAGTTTTCAATCTGTTCAAAATTATGCCAAAGAACCTTATGAGTTGCTATGTATTCAAAAATACAAAAAAAGCCACTCATTGTGAGCGGCTTATAAAATTATTTTGTCCAGTTGATTTTGGAATGTTTCACATCGGATGAATTGGTTCCGATCATGATATCAAATTCACCCGGTTCCCAGTCGTATTTCAGGTCTCCATTGTAGAATTTAAGGTTTTCCGGAGTAATATCGAAGGTGACTTTTTTAGATTCTCCTTTTTTCAACATTACTTTCTGGAAGCCTTTCAGTTCTTTTACGGGTCTTGTGATGCTTCCTACCATATCTCTGATATAAAGCTGAACTACTTCTGCTCCATCATAATTTCCGGTATTCGTTACAGTAACGGATGCCTGAATGGTCTGATTTCCTTTTGGATTTGCATTGGAAACTGTAACATCAGAATAATTGAATTTTGTGTAACTTAACCCATAACCGAAAGGATACAACGGCGTGTTACACTCATCCATATAATTGGAACGGAATCTCTGGTATTCACATTTATCAACCAGCTTCTGATCTAACGGGCGTCCTGTATTTTTAGCATTGTAATAGATTGGAACCTGCCCTAAACTTCTTGGGAAAGTCATCGGTAGTTTTCCTGAAGGATTTACTTTTCCGAACAGCACATCCGAGAT
Source organism: Chryseobacterium sp. ZHDP1 (assembly GCF_018603435.1). Taxonomy (GTDB): domain Bacteria; phylum Bacteroidota; class Bacteroidia; order Flavobacteriales; family Weeksellaceae; genus Chryseobacterium; species Chryseobacterium indicum. The sequence goes on from NZ_CP075682.1 coordinate 1,195,224, forward strand.
TGCATTTCCTGCTTCGGAACCTGCAAACCAGACATTAAGAATTGCATCCGGAGTATCTTTAATGTTTGTTAAGGCTAAAGGACGACCTGTGAAAAGAACTACTGCAATTGGCTTTCCTGTCTTTTTTAGTTCATTTAAAAGATCTACCTGAGACTGAGGAATGGTAATTTCTGTTCTTGAAGACGATTCTCCGCTCATTTCAGCAGATTCTCCGATTGCCAGAACAATAACATCGGATTTATTGGCAACATCTACCGCTTCTTTTAATAAAGCTTCTTTTGAACGGTTGTCTCTGTCGGTTTTTTTACCGTGCGCTGCATAGATATCTTCCAGTTTTGCATCATAATCAATATTTGCTCCTTTTGCAGAAAGGAATTTCACTTCTTTACCGAAGTTTTCCTGTAATCCCTGCATCAGATTAACGGCTTTCTCATGTTTTGCTGCAACGCTCCATGTTCCTGCCATGTTCAGAGAGTTATTTACCAATGGTCCGATTACGGCAACAGTTCCTGATTTTTTCAAAGGCAAAACCTGATTGTCGTTTTTCATCAAAACCATAGACTGTGCTGCTGCATTTCTGGCAATGTTTCGGTTTTCCATATTGTACACCTCTTTTGCAGCCAGTTTTGCATCTCCGAATTTATATGGATCTGAAAATAAACCTAAGTCGTATTTCGCTTCAAGAATTCTCTTTGCTGCCATATCGATCTCAGCCTGAGTCACTTTTCCTTCTGCCAAAGATTTTTTTAACGTCGTTAAAAATCCTTCACCTACCATATCCATATCAATACCTGCTTTTAAAGCCAATGCGGAAACTTCCTGAAGATTTCCCATCCCGTGATCTACCATTTCGTTGATTCCGGTATAATCGGTTACTACGAAACCTTTGAAATTCCACTTGTTTCTTAAGACTTCAGTCTGCAGCCATCTGTTTCCTGTTGCAGGAACTCCGTCCACTTCGTTGAAAGAGGCCATTACAGAAGCTACTCCTGCATCTACTGCTGCTTTGTAGGGCGGAAAATATTCGTTGAACATTCTTACGTGGCTCATATCGACTGTGTTGTAGTCTCTTCCTGCTTCACCTGCGCCGTACAGCGCGAAATGTTTAACGCAAGCCAGAATATTGGTTCCGTTGGCAAGATCTTTTCCCTGATAACCATAGACCATATTTTTTGCAATTTCGCTTCCTAAGTATGGGTCTTCACCGGAACCTTCAGAAACTCTTCCCCATCTTGGTTCGCGGGAAATATCCACCATTGGCGAGAATGTCCAGTTGATTCCGTCGGAAGCTGCTTCTTTAGCGGCAACTCTTGCCGACTGCTGAACTAAATTCATGTCCCATGAAGCGGCTAATCCCAATGGAATCGGGAAAGTGGTTTCGTAACCGTGGATGACGTCCATTCCGAAAATCAATGGAATTTTAAGACGGCTGTTTTCCACTGCCACTTTCTGAACGGCTCTGATTTTATCTGCTCCTTTTATATTGAAAAGCCCTCCTACTAAACCCTGTTCGATTTTTTTTCCGATGTCTGAACTTTTAGCCAAACCGGTTGTAAAATCTCCTGAACTTGGTAAATTAAGCTGTCCGATTTTTTCATCTAAAGTCATTTTCGACAAAAGATTATCCACAAAAGCTTTCTTTTTAGCCTGATATTGAGCCGTCTGATAAGACTGAACGGGTTTCGTTACCATTTCCTGTGCCGAAAATACAGGAGCCAATGCTAAAGTGGCGATTACAATTAACTTTTTCATAACTCTATCTTCTTTTAATTATAGTTCTATTTTTAATTTTTTTATCTAAACGAAAAGTTGAAAAGTTTTTTTTAATTATCCTGTCCATTTTCTGTTCGCGTAGGTAATTTTATAAGCTAAGTATGAAGTATTCATTCAGCAAACACTTTTCGTTTAACGATTTATACTAAATTATTTCTCTTTTCTTTTTGACAGCATCCATTCGTATAATTTAGGATTGGAATAGGTTGAATCCCAGGAATTGTGATTGTCATTCGGGAAAACTGTTAATTCGGCAGAGGGATTGACAGGATGCAATGCCTGATAAAAATTAAATGCATTTTCCGGTAAAACAACATCATCCATTCCGCCATGAAAGATTTTCATATTCAGATTTTTGTACTGATGGATGTTTGCGTACATTAATCTGTCTGTAGGTGCGCAAACCGGAATGACCGCCGCAAACATTTCGGGATGTTCCATTGCTAGTTTCAGTGTTCCCCAACCTCCCATTGAAAGTCCGGTAAGGTAGATTCTTGAAGGATCCACTTTATATTTTGACTGAATTTCTTTTATTAAATTATAAACTGTTTCTGTATCCCACCATGTATTTTCCGGACATTGAGGTGCTAAAATTGCCACCGGTTCTTTTATTAAGTTTTTATAGGTAAACGGACTGTGCACTTTTACGATTTCCAAATTATTGCCTCTTTCTCCAGAACCGTGAAGAAAAACAATAAGCGGAACGTTTCCTTTTGCATTCTGAGGAAAATCCAGAATGTAAGAAATTTTTTCCTGTCTTTTTACTTCTTTGTTGAGTTCTGCTTTTATTTCCTGCGCATTTGCTTTTAAAGAAAATAAAAACGGCAGCAACAAAGCGTATTTTAATTTATATTTCATATTAGAATTTGTATGTTTTGGTTGTTACAATTTAACCATTCTTTTTTAATAGCCCCGATTGCAGCATTTGTCTGAGCTCATTTTAGAGTTTCGGCGGCGGCTTCGCCGCCGCCGAAACTCTAAAATAGCGAGTGCGGAAAGCGGGAAATAGCTTCTGAAAAAATTATTTAATATGATATTTTTCCGATTTGAAGCTTAATTTCTTTAATCCCTGTTGAATTTCAGGTGCATTCATGAATAATTTCCACAAAAATCCGGTTCTGTAGTTTTCTATCATCGGCGCAATCGTTCCCTGATCAATCGCGAGATATCTAGGCGTTGTCCAATTGTTGTAATGAATAGACGTTGCATCATAAGGTCCCGCAGAGCCAATAAATTCAGGTTTTTGGGTGTAAATAAATCTTAAAAAATCCATTGATTCTTTCGGAGAATACGGAAAGCTGCTCAATGCCGCAGTAGGAGTAATTACACCACGGTCATTTTGTGGAAAGTGCGCGTCATATCCCGCAGTTCCGTCTTCATTTCTTGAATAACTGGCGGTTAACCCCCAATAATTGGGTCCATATCCTTTCCAGTTTTTGGGATTTTCAACGCAATATTTGTAATCAATAAGAACCTGATTTTTATTTAAATCAAAATAGTTTTTAATTAATTTATCTGATAAGTTCGTCGGATCCAAACCGATATAAGAATAATGCGCCCAAAATAGAGGTCCTCCATATTCTGCTGCTCCATTGTGTTTTACATACATTGGAAGACCATATTTTTCTTTATCTGAAAGGTAGGTTCTATTTCTTGTCCAGCCTTTGTAGTAGGTTTCAGCATCAATCGGATAAGTAGGTGACGAAGCGGCTAAAATATAGGTAATTAAACATTCGTTGTAGCCTTCCAACGGGAAGTTCATTTCCCACTGATAATCGGGCGACCAATGCCAGTAAAGGACTTTCTGTCCACCTTTTGTGTACCAGTTCCATTGAATTCCTTTCCAAAGTTCATCACATTTTTTTGCTAAAGATTTTTCTTCAGTATTTCCGTTTTTAAAATATTCACGAACCATTAAAATTCCTGAAGTTAAGAAAGCGGTTTCCACCAGATCTCCTCCATTGTCTTTTTTCCCGAACGGCACTGTTTTTCCAGTTTCGCCATTGATCCAGTGCGACCAGGCTCCTTTATGACGATCTGCTTTTGCAAGAAAATCCATCATGGTACTCAATCTTTTTACCGCATCTTTTCTTGGAATAAATCCTCTTTCTACACCCACTAAAATGGTTGCCAATCCAAATCCTGATCCTCCTGTCGTCACAACGTGCTTATCATTATCCGGATAGATATTATCTTCGTGATAGCGTTCTCTTCCCAACATGGAATTGGGTTCTGCATAGTCCCAAAAATACTTTAAAGCATCTTTCTGAACTTTATCCATTAACTGCTCGTCTGTGACATTGCTTTTTACAACCTGAACTTTTGATGCTTCCTGAATGGAAGTCTGTGAGTTCTTACACGAAACCGAGAGTGATGATATAGTGATGACTGAAAGTATTATCCTTTTCATAATTTAATTTTGTTTAAAATCCATACTGTGTAGAATGGAATCCTAATTTTATTAATCCCTGCTTCACGTCTGGCGCATTCATAAATAACTGCCATAAAAACTGGCTTTTATAATTTTCTACCATTGGTGCAATCGTTCCCTGATCTATTGCGAGATATCTTGGCGTAACCCAATTGTAATGAACAGAATAAGCATCGTAAGGTCCTGCAACACCTACATATTTATTATAATTTTCATTATACAGAAATCTGAGCATATTCATACTTTCCGTTGGTGTGTAAGGCATACTCGATAATGCTGCTGTAGGAGAAATTATTCCTAAATCGTTATTTGGCTGATGTGCAGCGTAATCGTCTCCTCCTGTATTTGGATTTCTGGAATAACTTGCTGTAAGTCCCCAACTTTTTGAATTATAACCCTGCCATCCTTTTGGATTAGCAACGCAGTACTGATACATTATTTTGGCATGATTGGTTGTAGCATCGCCATAATTTACATATTCATCCGACAAGCCTCTCGGATCTAATCCCAAAAATGAATAATGTGACCAAAACATAGGACCTACTGTACCATTCGCACCATTATGATTCACTACAAGAGGTAATCCGAACTGTGATCCTGTATTTTTTATACTTCCGCTTCTTGCCCATCCCTGCTGATAAACAGGTTTAGCGATTGAATAGTTTGGAGATGCAGCAGCCATGACATAGGTAATTAACGTCTCATCAAAGCCTCTTAACGGCATATTCATCTGCCAATCATAATTGGGAGACCAATGCCATGTAAGCATATTGGGAGCTGCGGGATTTTGCGTGTACCAGTTCCATTCAATTCCTTTCCATAGCGCATCAGCTTTCTGAGAAATTGCCAGTTCTGAAGCATCTGAAGAATTTTTAAAATATTCTCTCACACAGATAAGTCCCTGTGCAAGAAATGAAGTTTCTACCAAATCTCCTCCATTATCTTTCTGGCTGAAAGGTATAACCTGACCGTTAGTTCCATTGATCCAATGCGGCCATGCTCCATGAAAACGATTGGCATTCTGAAGGAAATTAAGAGAGGTTGTTAATCTGGAAACCGCTTCAGCTCTGGAAATATATCCGTTTTTAATACCCACTAAAATAGTCATGAGTCCAAAACCTGAACCACCGGTGGTTACAATATTTGCATCCTGAGACGGATTATCTGTGTGATATCGTTCTCTTGCTAATTTTGATCCCGATTCGGCATAATCCCAAAAATACTTTAAAGCATCTTTTTGTACCATTTCGATGAGTTGTGCATCGGTGTAGTTGTTGGTGGGAGCTGTTGGATTTTGCTGGTTATTTACAATATCTTCAGAAGAACAACTGCCACATAAATATATGGCAGTTGTTAGTATTATAAAATTTTTAATTCTCATGAGGATTAGTATCCAGGATTCTGAACAAGTACCCCATTGCTTTGATTAATTGCGTTTTGCGGTATTGGGAATACTTCGTTTTTCCCGGCAACAAATCCATAACTTCCAAGGACGCTGGCTGCCTGTCCCGTTCTTACAAGATCCACAAATCGGTCTCCTTCCATCGCTAATTCTACTCTTCTCTCTTTCCATATCGCGGTACGTAATGCAGATTGTGAGGTTGCAGTTGTAACCGGTAACATAGCTCTCGTTCTCACTTTATTTAAGTTCGTGATCGCGGTTGCAGAATTTCCTAATTCATTTGCCGCTTCTGCATTAATTAGCAATACTTCAGCAAATCTTAAAATTCTTATATTTTGTCTGGAGCCATATCCGCAAGAAGTATTATTTAAACTTTTAGGAACATACGCCTTCTGATTAAATGTTTTTACTGATAAAGGATCTCCAACCGCAATAACATCTCCTTCCGGAGTTGTTTCTCCGTCTCTTAAGATCGTAAGCTCTTTTCTGATATCTCCGGTTTCAAACGCCGCTTCCAGAGAAGGTGACGGTGTGAAGAAGCCCCATCCAAACTGTCCTCTTACTCCCTGAACTTCTGCATATTGACTTCCTCCTAATGAAGAACATTCACAGTCTACTTCAAATACAGATTCCGGACCGAATTCTCCTGCAATTCTGAAAAGGTGGTTGAAATCAGGATCTAGTGAATATCCCATTGCAATTACCTGGTTAGAAGCATCGTATGCCTTCTGGTAATCTTTTTTATACAAATAAACTTTTGATAGTAATCCTAGCGCTGCACCTTTGGTAACTCTACCCTGATCCGCAGCAGAATAAGTCTGAGGCAGGACCTCTGAAGCTGAAATTAAATCTGAAATGATAAAATTATACACCTCTTCTTTGGATTTTCTAGGGATGTTATAATTTAAATCTGAAGGAATACCATCAAAAATAGGAACCCCTCCATAAATTCTTACCAGATTAAAATAGAAATATGCTCTCAGCATTTTAGCCTCTGCAAGAAGTCTCTTTTTTAATGTTTCGTTCATGGTAATCTTTGGAATGTTACTGATTACCTGATTACATCTCGCTACAGCATTCCACTGACCTGTCCAGTATCCTTCCACTCCGCCATCGGAAGCAGTGTAAGTAAATTGATCATAAGCAAGCATAAAGGATGCATCTCCCGGGTTTGAACCTTTCAGGACGTCATCCGCAGGAACACCAAAAACATATTGAGACGGAAATGCAGAGTTTTCCCAGCTTCTTAGAAAGCTATAAATAGCAGTCGTCGCAGAGACAGCATCAGCTTCGGTAGTAAAGAAATTATCAGCTTCGTTTTTAGTTTCCGGTTTTATATCTAAATAATCATTTCCGCAAGATGATGCAAGAAATAGACTTAATAACAGTATTGATACTTTTTTCATTTTTTTAATTTTAGAAAGTTAAATTAACCCCCATTGTATAGATCGAAGATAAGGGATAAATGTTTTGATCTACCCCCAGTTGAACACGGTCTGATGTATTCAATATTTCTGGTGAAAAACCGTTGTATTTAAAAGATGTCCATGGATTTTGAGCAGAAACATACAGTCTTAATTTCTGAATCTTTGTATTCGTAAATAAATTAGATGGTAATGTATATCCTAACTGAATATTTCTGATTCTGAAGAAACTTCCATTCTCAACATAGAAACTGTTGGGCTTGATGATATTCTGATCATTGGTAACCATAGGATATATATTAGAAGTACCTTCGCCTCTCCATCTGTTGTTGTAGAAATCTAAATCCCAGCTTTCGTTACCATAACGCTGCTCTCTGTTGTAGTTGTAAATTTTGTTTCCGGAAACTCCCTGGAAGTCCACAGAAAAATCTACATTATATCCGGATAAATTAACTCCGAATCCGTAAGTAAAGTCCGGAATCGGGCTTCCTAGGTATGTTTTATCTGAATTGTCAATAACTCCGTCCCCGTTAATATCTGCAAACTGAAATCCTCCGACAGCAGCTCCCACCTGCTTAGGTGCAGCATTTACCTGTGCCTGATTCTGGAAAATTCCCGCTACCTGGAACCCGTAGTAAGAACCTACAGGAACTCCTTTTTCAAGTCTTGTGATGGTGCTTCCGAATAGATAAGGTCCTGTTTCGTTATAGGAGTTGTTGTAAACCGAAGTGATTTCATTTTTAAGAGTGGTTAAATTTCCATACACTCCGAATTTGATTTTATCGGTAAGGTTTGCTTCATAATTAACAGAGAATTCAAATCCTTTATTATTGAAAGAGAATGCATTGGTAACCAATTTATTCTGCGCTCCGGAAATAGAAGGCTGCTGAATTCCGTATACAACATCTTTAGAATCTTTGTTATAATAAGTAGCTTCAACTTTCAGCCTGTTTTTCAGGAACGCCATCTCCAATCCGAAATCTGTTCCTTCAATAGTTTCCCAGCCAATTGATGTATCAATAATATCTGTTGTGGTTTCACCCGGATAAGCAACCCCTCCAAAGTAAGCATTCAGACCGGTTTGTGTGGTTAAAACGTAGTTAAGACCTCTTACCGGATTTCCTAAACTTCCCCAGCTTCCTCTTACTTTTAACAAATTAAAAATATTCTGGTTGCTCATGAAGTTTTCTTTGGAAATAACCCATCCTGCACTTACAGCAGGGAACCAGTGTGTTCTGTCTCCGGAGCTGTATCCTGTAGTTCCATCATTTCTAATGGATGCATTAATAAGATATTTTCCTTTATAATCATAATTTACTCTTCCAAAATAAGACTGTACCCTATCTCTGAAGCCTACTTCCCAAGAAGCTCCGTCCGCATAATTATTTCCTCCTCCGCTCGTGGTTGGGATACTTCCAGAAAAATATAAAGACTGTTCTGTACCGTTATACACGATATCTCTTCCAAAAGTATTAAGATTAAGTCCGTAATCCTCGTTTCTGGTCATACCTGCAAGAATTTCAAGGTTATGACTTCCTAATTGCTTTCTCCATGTTAAAGTATTATCTAAAACATAAGATCTTAACATCTGGTTTGTTCTTAATAAGCTTGAACGTGAAGTACTTGCAGGAATGTAATTAATAACAGGATTATAAGAATAAGATTTAACATCAGAATTATCCTGAGTATAACTTATTCTATATGTAAAATCGTCCCAGAATTTATATTCTCCCCAAAGGTTTATCAAATATCTGTTACCATTATCCTTTCCTCTGAAAAGATCTAAAGTAGCTCTTGGGTTAGCTAATGAAACAAGAGTCTGATAACCGTAAGTTCCATCTGCATTCATTGGGCTGTATACTGGTGGAGAAAGATATGCTGTTAATGTAGGATTGTTTGCATTATCTCTTCGTGTAGTACTCCATGTTGAATTTGTACCAACCGTTAAATGATCTGTTAATTTATACGTTAAATTAATCTTTGATGTAAATCTGCGGAACTCATCTCCACTGTTGATTCCTTTACCGGCAGCTAAATTCCCCTGATCTGTTAAATAACCTAAACTTAAAAAGTAAGTTAATTTGTCTGATTTTCCGGATGCAGAGATATCATTTGAATTAATCATGGCATCTCTAAAAATCTCATCAAACCAGTTGGTACTTGTCGGAAACATGGAAGAATTAATAAATCCGGTTGTTGATCCCTGGTTTTTTAATTTTTCATTGTAAAGTTCCACATACTGATCTTTATTAACCATTTTAGGTATGTTGGAAACTCTTTTTAACCCGATATAAGAATTGAAATTAAAGACATTTTTACCTTTACCGGATTTTGTTTTAATAATTACAGCACCTTTAGAAGCTTTCGCTCCATAAATAGCCAACGAAGAAGGATCTTTTAAAACACTCATCGACTCAATGTCCAGCGGATTCAGAAAAGAAATATCTTCTGTTATACTTCCGTCAACAATAAATACCGTTGTTCCGTTTAAAGTTCCAATTCCTCGGATATCCACTCTTGGAGAAGATCCCGGAGCCGCACCGTTTGTAATCTGAACCCCCGCTACTTTCCCCTGAACAGAGCTAAGCGCGTTTGGATTGGGCTGATTTTCCAATTGCTTTGAAGATATTGTAGCAATACTCCCCGTTACATTCTCCTTTTTCTGAGATCCATATCCAATCATCACAACTTCCTCAATCTTCTGCTCCTTCGGAACAGTGTCTTTTGGGGTAGTTTGCGCATTGACATTCATACCGAAGTATAAAACCGCAATGAGACATGAATACTTTAAATCACGTTGTTTCATATAGTTTAATTTTATTCGTACAATCAAAACTTGATGTTTTTTACCGAAAAATATATATTCTCAATAAAAGACATTAGTCAAAATTATAAAAATATATCAAACAATGTTAATTATACTTAATTTTTTTACCTATCTGTTAATATTTTAGATTTACGGAAAAACATTTAATTATCATTTACATTAAGTAAATCATTCAATATATTCGTTATTATTACATATTATTTAATAGCAAACTTATACTTTTCAATTAAAAAAATTAATAATTTATTCATAACATAGCTCTTAAAAATTTTAACTATGCCAAAAGAAACGACCAAATAAAGTTAAACTCCGATAGTAAATAGGAATAATAAAATTTGTTAAACTAATTCTACTGTTATAAATTTGGTTCGGTATTTGACAATTTTTAAAATTTAATCACTATCAATGAAAAAATATATTATCGCGGCGGCTCTTATGATAGGAACCGGAGCTGTTATCAATACAACAATGCAGTCTTGTACGACTCTGGCAACATCTGATCTCGGATTATCGATTATTAAAAGACTTCTTCTGAACGGAATTGATAAAGGAGTGAATGTATACAGCAACAGAGATGCTTTCTTACAAAATAATATGGTAGATAAAGCCCTTCCAAAACAGCTTAGAGACATCAATTCAATGTTAGAAAAAATTGCTCCTTCTCTGGTTGCAAAAGAAAGAGCCTATATTGCGGATGCAGCAGTATATACGGTAAATATTTCAAAACCTATTCTCGTAAATGCCGTTAACAGCCTGAATGCAAATGACGTAACGAGAATTATTCAGGGAGAGAAAGGAACAGCAACTTTAATTCTAAAAGAAAAAACTTCCCAACAGCTTATTGCCGCCATTACTCCGAAAGTCGAAGAACAGCTTAACCAATACGGAATTGTTAAGAGCATTAATACTGCACTATCGGGAAGCAATCTACTCGGAAGTCTTCTGGGTGGAAATAAAACTTCTGTAAATTCGGGAGGATTAAGCCAATTGGCTTCCGAACAGCTTGTGAACGGGATTTTCAACATCATTGAAGATTATGAGATCCAAAATTCCAAGTCGCTTCTGGGACCGCTTGGGAAATAGAAAAATTTTGACTATATTTATATAGATTTTAAAAAGCAGATGGATATATTACAAGGAAATCAACACGCAAACCCTGAAGATTTTTATAACTCTTTGAGGGAAAAACTGGAAGGTCATCACGATTTTCCGGAAGATTATTTATTTAAATTTATTATTCCTACCGATCAGGCAAAACTTACAGAGATTTATAAGGTTTTCGACGGGATCAAATTTACACTGGGAAACCGCGAAAGTAAAAACGGAAAATACACAGCCTGCAATATTAATGCATTCGTTCTGGATGCGGATCAGGTGGTAACCATTTATCAGGAAGTCGCAAAAATAGAAGGCGTCATTCTTTTATAAAACAAAAAGTCAGCTTCACGGCTGACTTTTTTAGTATATTTTTCAAAGAAGTTTTTATTTCTCGATAAAGTACTTCACATTTTCAATTGGTCTTCCCAGCATTGCTACAGAGCCTTTAATAATAATCGGTCTTTGGATCAGGGACGGATTTTCAGCCAGAACTTTGATCCATTCTTCTTCTGATAAATTTTTGTCTGCGAAATTTTCCAGATATAATTTATCGGTTTTTCTGATGATGTGAAAAACACTCTGATTCAGCTTTTTTAAAACAGTTTTAATTTCCAGCTCACTCAACGGATCTTCAACGATGTTGATGATCTCAAACGGAACTCCGTTTTCGTCGAGGTATTCTAAAACCGCATTCGATTTTGAACAATTTCCATTATGTAAAACCTTCACCAACATGATTATTTATATTTAAAAATTAACTGTTTCTTTAGCAAATTTAGAAAGAATAAAACGATTACTGCTTTAATGTATGATAAAACTTTGTTAAAACAAACCGTTTAGTTCCGCTTCGATTTTTTCTAAAATAAATCCAAAATCTTCAGGCTTTTCTACAAAATCAAGATCATCCACTTCAATAATCAAAAGTTTGCCTTCCGTATAATTGGAGATCCATTTTTCGTATTTCTGATTCAGTTTTGAAAGATATTCGATGCTGATGGATGCTTCATATTCTCTTCCTCTTTTGTAAATTTTCTTTACCAGATTCGGAACGTCAGATTTAAGGTAAATTAATAAATCCGGCGCAGAAACGAAAGATTTCATCAGATTGAAAACAGATTCGTAGTTTTTAAAATCACGGTCCGAAAGAAGATTCATATCGTTCAGGTTTTCTGCAAAAATGTGTGCATCTTCATAAATCGTACGATCCTGAATAATATTTTTGCCGCTTTCCCTGATCTCTTTTACCTGTCTGAATCTGCTTCCCAAAAAATAGATCTGAAGCGCAAAACTCCACTTGCTCATATCCGCGTAAAAATCCTCCAGATAAGGATTGTGATCTACATCTTCAAACTGGGCATCCCAACCGTAATGCTTAGAAAGCATCGTCGTTAACGTCGTTTTTCCTGCTCCAATATTTCCTGTAACTGCAATGTGCATATTTTCCTTAGTATATTTTTAAATTCAATAAGATCTAAATTCCGGCAGCCTGAATCTGGGAAGTATCTTCAAGAAGCTTCTGAAGAGAACTTTCCGCAGGATTTTTGCTTTCAATTTCCTGAGTTTTCTTTTCCAGTTTTCCTTCAGGACTATCGGGTTCCGCTGCTTTCTCAGCAGATTTTTCTACCTCCTGTTCCGCAACTTTCTGCTTAGGATCAGGCTCTGTTTGTGGTTTGGATTCCTTGTTTTTTTCAAGACTGTAAAGATAAAGTTTGTTGGCTTTTATTTCAAAATAAGACAGCGTATTTTTATCCACAATCTGTGCATCCGAATCTTCAAAAATCTTCACCATTTCCTTCTCCGGAACATATTTCAGGATGGAATTATTGGTAATCACCAGTATAAATTCATTCTCTCGTCTGAAACGTTTTCCGTTTTCCAGAGGTGCTTCAAAGAGTTTTTCAAATTTTAATGAATAGACACGGATGTATTTTCTGGTTAAAACATACACTTTATTTTCATATACCAGAAGATCCGTCAAATCGTCAATACTTGCATCAAAAGGATAAGAATTAATGGTGGTTTCATTTCTGAAATTATACTGGATCAGACGTTTTGTACTGTCGTCCAGAAGCCAGAGCTGCTGCAGATCTTCCGCATAAGCCATTTTAATAAACCCGAATTTCTGCTTAAAATCAACCTTTTGGATTTCGTTTAAGTTCTGATCTACAAATTTCATTTCCTGAGCGTTTTCAGAAAACAAAGGCACGCTTAACGGATTTTGTACCGTCTGTACTTTATAAGGAACCGTAAGCATCATTTTTCCGATCTGCTTCCCGAGCGAATCGTATTTGGTAAAACTGAAATCTTTGTTTTTATAGATGTACAGATTCCCGTAATCGTCGGCAAGCATATCTTTTGCTTCCTTCAGTTTCAAAGTGTCTAAAGGAAGAGCTTTCTGCGCAGATAACGAGCAGAAAACGAATGCAAATATGAAGGATAATACTTTCAAATTCTTTTACTAAGATAGCGTTCCGGAAAGGAACGCTACCAATTTACTATTTTTATTTATTTCAACAGAAATTGCCATTCTTTTTAACTTATTTAATCGCAACTTCATAAATTTTCGACCAGTTTTTTCCTGTAATCAGCATATGATCTCCTTTAAAGGCGATTCCGTTGAGAACGTGTTCGCTGTTATTCTGAGTATATTCTTCCGTGATCTTTGTAAAATCAAATTTACCTACAGTTTCACCGGTTTGAGGATTGATCTTTAAAATATAAGGCTGATGCCAGATATTGGCATAAATAAATCCGTTGTAGTATTCCAGCTCGTTGATTTGGTTGTAAATTTCCTTATTTCCACCCACGGAAACGGTTTTCACCACTTTTGAAGGATTATTTACATCCAGAAAATACAGTTTATTTGAACCTGTATCTGCGATAAGATTTTTCCCGTCATAGGTCATTCCCCAACCTTCTCCGAATTCATTCGGCAAAGGAAATTCCGAGATTTTCTTCAACGTATTTTTATCGTAAACAAATCCGATTTTATTTTGATAGGTCAACTGATAAATTTTATCTCCCGCAATGGCAATTCCTTCGGAAAAAATATTAGCAGGCTGTTTTTCAGTCTGCGCGGGAGCCGTACTTCCCAAAGTATATTTTATTAGTTGTGAAGCTTTTTCCAGCCCGTCACTTTCGTAAATCGTATTTCCTTCTATAAGAAACCCTTCCACAAAATTATTCGGATCATGAGGATATTCTGCTACAATTTCGAAAGGAATATTGGCTTCAGGATTTTTTGTAAAAACATTGATGGTGGCGTCCTGATTTAAAATTTCCCCTCCTTTCGTTTTAATATTGAAGGTCACCTCATTATCACCGTAAGAAAAGAACTTCGGATCAATCGTTAAATCTGACGTTTCTTTATCTCCGAAACTTATAGAAATACTTTCTGCATTGTCTATAACTTCTTTCGGAAGATTCAGTTTATCACCAAAATGATATCCCTTCTGCTCCATCGAATTGTTATAATCAGCTAAAGAATCAAGGATTTTTTTATCGTTTTTACAGGACATTAACAGCAAAGCTGCTGCAAAACCTGCGATCAGACTTTTCTTCACTTTAAATTTTTTATTTTCATTACAAATAAAGAGAAAATATCAGAATTTATTTGATGGCTACTTCGTAAATTTTAGACCAGTTTTTACCGGTTATCAGCATATTATCTCCTTTAAAAGCAATTCCGTTCAAAACGTCGTCGCTTCCTTTGGTATTTTGCTTGGCAATTTCTGTAAAATCAAAAGTTCCTACCACTTCTCCGTTTGCCGGATTAATTTTCAGAATGATCGGTTTCTGCCAAACATTAGCGTAAATAAATCCCTTATGGAATTCCAGTTCATTCAACTGGTCGTAAGCCTGAGAACTTCCTGCAACGGCAATATATTTAACCATTTTTGAAGGATTGTTCGGATCAAGGAAATATAGCAATTTACTACCATCTGAAGCGATCAGGTTTTTACCGTCGTAGGTTAATCCCCAACCTTCACCCAATACATTTGGATAAGCAAATTCTTTGATCAATTTTAAAGAACTTTTATCGTAAATATATCCTTTTTTGCTCTGCCATGTTAACTGATAGACTTTATCGCCAACAATGGTGCTTCCTTCAGAAAAATCTTCCTGTCCCTGTTTTGTAGAAGCCAAAGGTGTTGTAGTGCCTAACGTATATTTTAAAATCTGTGAAGAACCGTTCTGTCCGTCGCTTTCATAAATTGTGTTGCCTTCGATCTGGAAACCCTGCACAAAATTTTTCGGATCGTGAGGATATTCGGCAATGATTTCGTAATTGATTTTCTGTTCAGGATTTTTGGCAAATACATTAATGGTGGCGTCCTGCGTTAATGTTTCACCGCCTTTTGTTTTGATATTAAAAGTAACAGCATTATCGCCCAAAGTAAAAAATTTAGGATCTATGGTAAGACCTGATGTTTCTTTGTCTCCGAAACTAATTGAAATGGTTTCTGCATCATCAAGCACATCTTTCGGCAAATCCAGTTTATCTCCGAAATGGTATCCTTTTTCCATCATCGAGTTGTTGTAATCTGCCAAAGAATCCAGTACTTTTTTGTCATCTTTACATGAAGCCAACAACAAAATCGCTGCAAAACCTGCTATTATATTTTTTTTCATTGATTTCTAAAATAATTTTCCCAAAATTAGCAAAATTTATTCCTCTGAACTAATTTCATGTACATCTTGACCAAATTGTAATATATAGCCGTTGTTATCGTAGATCGCAAACTCCCTCATTTCCCAGTCGAACGTTTCTATTTCGTAGCAGATTTTTGCTTTATCTTTCAGCTCTTCCCATAATTCATCTGCATTATTTACAGTAAAATAGAATGAACCCGTAAAACCAATTCCGTTGAATTTCTCATGCTGATTCGGTTTTGTAAGCATAATCTGCACCTCATCTTTCTGCAAAGAAGCCCATTGCCAGTCGTCATTTCTTTCCTGTAGGGTAAAACCAAGAATCTGCGTATAAAAACCTATTGTTTCATCGAATTGTTCTGTCCATAAAACGGGACGAAGGGAATTGAATTTTGCCATCACTTATATTTTAAGTCTACTATTTAATTAATTTTCGAGATAGGGTTTTAAACTTTCCTTCAAAATTCCGTTCCAGCCCTCCGTAAAAGATTCCCGTGAAAAATTTTCACCCAGATCGTTAAAAAGGTCAATATCTTCGTGAATAAGCTTTATTAAAGTTCCGTTTTCGTCGGGTTTCAATTCCCAGATTACGGTTGTTTTTTTATCTGATAACTCAGGATATGACCATGAATATTTTAGCTTTTCATTAGGAAAAATTTCTAAAATTTCTCCCTGATGATGATACTTTTTCTTTTCACCCGGTTCATAAAAGTTGAATATTTTGCCGGTTTGCAGTTCAAAATCAAAAATATCGAAATACCATACCTGCATTTCAGCTTTATCGGTTAGTGCTTTCCAGACTTTATAAACCGGAGCATTTATTTTCTGCTCAACAATAATTGGATGACTCATATTTCTGTTTTTTTTATTGATTGAATGCAAAAATGATGAAAGTTTACTTTAGAATCATTTACTTAAGATGATTTTAAATTTAATCTCAAAAGTTACAAAAGAAAACTATAAGATGGATATATAGCTCAATAAAATTTCTTAAAGAGTCGAAAACGGAAATTTTAAATATAGATGTGTATTTCAGATTATAAAATGATAAATTCACATTTACAATAAAGATTTTACAATTCTTTTTCCTGCCGTATCGCAGAAATCAAGTCCGGAATAATCCGGATTTAAGCCTGCAATATATGGTACAGCCATGATGTACAGATCTTCTGTAACTCTTCCGTAATAATCCAGAGCCTGAAAATTATCATTAATATTCAATCCGTCCACGCGCAGATAATAATTGCCGGGTTCAGTTTGTACGATATTTCGGTTATCCTGTTCGAATTCATTTTTGCCTTTGTCCGGATCTTTAAATTTAATATACCCTGAACTTATGAATCTTCCGTTTTTCAGACCTTCAAAAGGAATATTGTTGAACTGGACAGGCTGTTGACCAATAGCATCGATATAAAGTCTGTAATGATCTGATCTTTTGTTTCCTGTCTCATCTGTGTAATGATAAATTATGCCTTCGTCGTCATGAGATTCGATATAGCTGTCTTCATCTACACTTACCAGATTCAGAATTCCTGCATCATAAATTGCCATAAGTTCTTTATATGAAGACTGAGGAAGAGATGAAATGATAACGGAAATAAGAGGAAGCAAAGTTTTTCTTAATCTCATCATATCTTCAGCAGAAAAATGTTTCGCAGGATAATTAATCGCGTAGCTGAAAGCTGATAGAGTTTCTTTCCATGCGATAGTCTGATGTCTTTCTATTGATTTCTCGGCTTCTGCATATTCAGCTTTAAAAAGTTGAAAACTGTCCAGTTTTTCTCTCAGTTCAAGCATTTTTTCAACAAATTCTTCAATGCTGAGATCTTTAATTTCCTGATAAAACTTTTCGTTTCTTTTTCTTAGTGGCTGCTTAAAATTAATATTGAATACATAATCCAGATCCACAAATCCGTTATTTTTCTGTTTATATTCATAGATTTCGTCATGAGACATGATCCAGCCTTCAGAATAAGGGCTTCCTTCAGAATGAAACCTTAAAGCCGGAAGAAATCCTCTTTTTGAAAATAAGGTAATCGAAAAATTTTTGCTTTCTTCGTTAATTTTAAATTTCAGATCATTATTTTCCTCGATGTATTTTCCGTTTAATCTTGCCAGAGTTTTCACGGCATCTACTGCAGTAAGTGATGTTCCGCGAATTGCAACTGAATGATCAGATGCAAAGGTAAATTTTGACGGAGGATAAGGAGAATCATACCATCCTTTGGTTCGGGATTCGTTTTCAGAAGACCATTGATGTCCGGTACAGATAATGACTTTAGAAACTTTATGAATTTCACCGGATTCTGTAATCACATTAAAAAAATCATCATTTTTCCTGTCGATATCTACAATTTTTGTGTTTTTGAAAACTTTTACTACAATATTGAGTTTATTGGCGGTTTTTAATAAAATATTAAACTGGTCTTCCAGATAATTTCCCAAAAGAAGTCTGGGGATTACTTTATATTCATTGATATTTCCATTGTCTCCGCCGGCAAAATCGGGATAGTCTTTCAGATCTTTTCTCAGGACAAAATCTGTAAAAGAGTGCGGAAGTTCCGGAAGTTCGTTTGCTGATACGTTGGCGACATGTTCTACATTAGCTCCGTAATGGCTGTAAGGCATACCGGATCCTAAAGTTTCATTTTTTTCGAAAATATAAAGTTCTTTGGGATAAACCTTTTCGGCAATCAGGTGTTTTACGACAAATAAAGCTGCAGGTCCTCCGCCGATAAGGGCAATACTGTTGATGGTATTCATGGGTAATTTAATTTTTAAAATTTACCACAAAAAAGAGAGCTAAAAAACTCTCTTCTTTGGATGGTAATGTATGTATTAATTTCTTTCTTCAAGATTTTCAAATTTGGAATAGGAAGATTTCAGGTGATGAAGCTGATCCGATACCAGTGTGGAACATTCAGGAGAAAGATCTCCACTGTCCAGTGCATCCTGATAAGCATCGATGGCTGCTTTTTCTCCGAAAACAACATTTTCTAAAGTAGACTCATCTTTATTTGCTGAAAATGCATTTTTCACATCTATCCACGCTCTGTGGAAAGCTCCTGCTGTACTTGTGGTGTTGTCTGCTTCTCCTCCGTGTTCATTGATATGTCTTATCAGATCATTTTTCATAATCTGAGACTGAGAAACCATATTGTCGTAGTCACTTCTTAATGCAGAATGGGTGTCCCATACTTTGTCTTCTACTTTTGAAAATCCTTCAATTCTGTCATTGGTAATGTTCAGTAAATCGTTTAATACTGCTACATTTTTTTCGTTGTTCATATTAAATTTTTTATTTGGTGTCCTTCATACTTTACAATAAATATGCCTTTTATGAATTAAATTTCTTTATTTACGTTTCAGGCTGAAAAAGAATCAATTAATTTACAGTTTATAGGTAAGCTCAAATTTCTATTTAATAATCTTGGTCTTTTGTGATTTTGATCTTCAAGAAATAAAGTAAATTTTATAATGCCATCATTTAAGTTTACATTCACTGCTCTGTTGTTTTTTTAACGGTTTGCCTAATTTAAAATTAAATATTACTCAGTTTTTAATGAAAATTTTAAAATTCATTTTCATTGTAATAACTACATTAATTATTTAGCTTATTAAATTAAATACCTGAACAACAGTGTTTTATTCATTTGTTAAGTAAATGTAGGGTAACGAAATTTGGATTACAAATGGATCACGAAGTAGTTTTGCTTCATCAAAAACACATTCCACAAAATTTTTCACAAAGCCATTGCTGATGTATTTTAATTATCAACAGTTAATGGATATATACTTCATCTGTTCACTAATGAGCAAATTGGTATAGGAACTACATTCAAATGTTCTCTGCTTACTTTTTAAGTTTTATGAACGAGATAAAAATGATGATAAATAACAAACAAAATGATGAACCCAATTTTTTTTAAGCACAAAAAAATTCTGAAAAAAATGTACGGAATTTTTTTATCAGTGATTTTCATTCTTTCTTTTGATCAGATTTCAGCCGCTGAAATTTATGTTTCCACAACAGGAAATAATTCGAATACCGGAACAAGCTGGAATAGTCCAAAAGGAGTTACCTTTCTGCAAACATTATCTGGTACTACCGTTTCTGCCAATACTACGATCTACTTAAAAGCCGGAACGTACAATTACAGCGCTGTTAATGCAATATCTGCAGCAACGGGATTCAGATTAATAGGCGGTTTTCCTGCAACGGCTACAGGAACGGACATTACAGGTTACAATCCATTGGCGAATCAGACCAATATTAAATTCTCGGGAGCCGGAACCTCCACGCCTTACGAATTCCTGAATGCTACAGGTTCCGTCAACAGTATGCTGATAAAGGGAATCCGTTTTGAAGGAGAAGGAAATTTAACCGCGGGAGGCTTTTCTCATGTAATTTATTACGGGACTTTGGGTTCACTCATTACGATTGACCTTCAGGTAATGGATTGTGAATTTTTCCATTTTGGAAATTTTACCAATGGACAGGGATGGCAGCCATTCTGGACACAGGACGACGGAAATTATACTTTTACCAACTGCTATTTCCACGACAATGGCGCAGCAAATGACGGAGCAGCCATTGATATTTTGGGAGGAACAGGAACTACACTTAGTGTTAATGGTTGTACATTTACCAATAATAAAAGTAACACCGGTCAACAAGGCGGTGGCGGTGCTGTGGCAAGTGTTGCAGATACAACCACTATTACCAACAGTTCATTTTGTGGGAACAGTACACCCAGCGGTGCAGGAGGTGCTTTGGGAAACGGAGCGGGCACAGGAGTTTCGGCGGGTAACTGGACCGTTATCAACTGTACTTTCAGTAACAATACATCAGGAGCTTACACGGGAGGAGCATTTTGTCTGAATCCGGGACCTACGGGAAGCGGTATAAATACTCTTACCATGAGTGGCTGTAATTTTTACAGTAATTCGGAAACGAGCTGCTGTTCAGGAGGCGGAGCATTGTCTTTGGATGCAGGTTATCTTACGACTTCTATTACCAACTGTAATTTTTACAACAATAGCATTACTACTGGTTCTTCACCGTCAGGAGGAGGAAATCAGGGCGGAGGAGCTATTCTTTTTACAGGACAATCACTGCTGAAAATCATCAATATCAGCAATTGTGTATTTGACAGTAATGCGGTTCCTTCTACAAGTTACGGAGGCGCTATTTTCCTGAGCAATATTTTCGGAGGAAGCATTGATACCAATATTACTCTTAGTAATGTAACTTTTATAAATAATAAATTAGGAACCTCTACTGTTACCGCAGGTTGTGACATCGGTATTTATGCAGGTTCAGCGGGTAGCGGCAAATACAGCATTGCCAACAGCAGGATGCAGCTGCCTGCTGCCAACTCTTATCGCTCGTACGCATTTTTTACGGCAACAGCTAATAACTACACTTTTGGTACGGGGAATGTATTTGGTAATATTTCCGGAGGGCTGAATGCACCTACTTTCAGTTGTCCTTCAAAGATTACCTATTGTGTGGCAGGATCTTTTGCCCCCATCTTAAATTAAGATCCAAAGATTTATTATTTACAAATTTCAACGTTATGAAAAGTAATTTATTCAATATATACAAAAGAATATCCGGACTTTCTGTATTCCTAATATTCTTTATTTTTTCACAAAATTTAGCTGCACAGGTTTTTCTGGACATCGCCAACAGAGGTGCCGGAACCGGTGTCAACTGGAATAATGCCAAGTCATTTAGCTCTTATTTCGGAAGCCTTTCTTCAGGTACTATTCCGGCGAACACTAAAGTCTATATAAAAGCAAATACGGGTTACACCTATTTGGGAGGATCTTCAGCACCGGTTATCAGGGTAAGTCCGGGTGTGCTTATACAGGGAGGTTTTCCTGCAACGGCTACAGGTAATGATCTTTCGGGATATAATCCGGTAATTAATACGACGCGTATTACGATTACAGGAGGCACAGCCTATCAGTTATTCGGGCAAACCAATATGGCGGGTACAGAATCTGCCGAAATAAAAGGTCTGGATATAACGGCAAGTTCCACAACGTGTGCGTGGGTCTATGTAACGGGAAATAATGGCTTTTCGGCAGGTGGCGGAGGAACCATCAATTTTACAGATCTTTATGTACACGACATGTGTGCTATTGCTTTCGATTTTCTTACCACTGTAGCCGGTAGTAAAGCAGTATTTAATAACTGTTTACTGAAAAATCTGAGTACCGGGAGTTTTGCTTCTGCAATTTATGCCAATACCAATACGACTTCCATTTCGTTTAATGACAGTTCTGTGGTAGGATGTTCCAATACTTCATCTGTAGGCAGTGGAGGCGGAATTACCACAATGGGAGATTTTACGGCTACCAACAGCAGCTTTTGCGGAAATACCTCACAATGGGGAGGTGGTGCCATACAGATTGGCTATAGCAGTTATTTTGCTACAGCTAATTTTACAGGATGTACATTTAGTAATAATATAGTTACCAGCGTTGGTTTTGGAGGTGCCATATTAAACTCAAACGGCTATGTTACCCTTAACAATTGTAATTTCTATGGAAATAAAGCTTATGGCGGAGGTGCATATGGCAGCAGCAGCGGAGTGGGAAATACTCTTACGGTAAATAATTGTGTTTTCTACAACAACGGTTCTCCGTATACTCTTGATGTAAGCAATGCCAATATTCAGGGAGGTGGTGCTATTTATACTTATCCAAACTCTGGTCTTACCAGCATCAGCAACAGTAAATTTGTCAGCAATTATACAAACGGCAGTTTAGGTGGCGCAATATTCATGGTGAACTCAGGAGGTACTACAAGTGCTGCAAGCACCATTACGGGATGCCTGTTCTATGGCAATAATGTTGGAGGCAATACAACATCCGGACCGGCTTGTTTTCCGGCAGGCAACGGAAATACTGCGGCAGATATCGCGTTATACAGTGGAAGCCAATTTGGAACTCACGGGACTTTAACGCTGACTAATAATCAATTACAGTTATCCGGTATTAATAGTTATTTAAGTCATGAATATTTTCCCAGAACTACAGCTCCGGTAAATACAAATTACATAAATGGCGGAGGCAACACTTTCAGTAATACGAACAACGGCGGTGTCGTTTCTCCTTCTTTTAACTGTCCCGCAACGATAACGATCCCATGTCTGGCAAGTGACGATCCGAGTCCGGCATTAAGTACTTATAGTATAAGCAATACCTGTCCTGCAGCTGTGGTAAATTTAACAACAATTACAGCGGGCAATCAGAATGCGGATGTTACCTTAACCTGGCACACCGGCTCCACAGCTACGGATGCCAATAAAGTGACAACACCGGATGCCGTAAATCAGGGAGGAATTTATTATGCAGCATTTTATGATGCGGCAAACGGATGCTACAGTACCACTTCTGCTCCCGTTACTGTAAGTATTAACGGCTGTACTGTGATATCCAACATTTGTCCTGCTGTTACTGTTAATCTTACGGCACTGGTACAAAGTGGTAATCTTCCGGTAACGTGGCATACGGGAACTCCGGCTACGGACTCTAACAAAATCGCCAGTCCTGACGCAGTTTCTGTTTCCGGAACGTATTATGCTGCATTTTATGATGCTGCAGGAGGATGTTACAGTCCTACGGTAAGTGTTCCGGTACAGATAATTACTTGTCCTTCCTATTGTACCCAGCCTGCGGCAATCGGGACACCGGACTATTCATATTCACTGATAGGGATCTCAACATATCTTACAAAATCTTCTGATTTTCCAGATGCGGTTTCCAACGGTTTTATAGCATTGGAGTCTAAAGACAAAGGCTTTGTTATTACAAGAGTAGCCAATGAAAACGCCATCGTTAATCCTAAGGAAGGAATGATTATTTATGATATCGCAGCCAATTGCGTGAAGTTATATAACGGCACTGTCTGGAACTGTATTGTAAGAAGCTGCAATAATTAAAAACAACAATTAAAATTGGAAATAATGAAAAATAAAGCATATATATTATTCTTCTTTTTTTGGATATTCAGTGTATCCCATGCGCAGATTGCTGTTGCAAAAACCAATGTAAACGGAAGCAGTACTTTACTGGATTTTGAAGATTCTGCTTCCAATACACGAGCGATTATATTACCTGCCGTAAACAGCGCTCCAACGGGTTTAACATCCAATAATAACGGGACTTTTATTTTTGATAAAAGTGATTTAAAATTGAAGATGTTTGAAAATGGTGTGTGGAAAAACCTTTCTGATGCCGGAAATGCTTCCGGAGCAACTTCAAACAGCGGATCAGAATTGGGACAGGGAATAACGATCGGTGCACCTTTCAGTAATGCAAAAGGAGTTTTGGTACTGGAATCATCGGATAAGGCAATGATTCTCCCTAAAATAAACAATCCGCATATTAATGTAAAGTCACCCCATGTCGGAACAATGTGTTATGATACGGTAAGCAAATCTTTAGCGGTATTTGACGGTCTGAAATGGAATTACTGGAAATAAAGAATTCTAAAAACACGATATGATACTCCGGACAAAAATTTACTGTATTTCATTTTCATTCATACAACGGAAATAAAAAAAATCAGCTTATTATGAAGTTAAAAAAAATTCACATGGGATCACTTTTAAAAGAAAGAGTGGAAGAAAGTGATCTGGATATGGCAAGAATTGCGAAGTTCTTTAAATGCAGTGAAGAAGAAATACAGGAACATTTTGAAAGGAGAGATCTCTATTGTGAGGATCTGCTGAAATGGTCTAAATTACTGGAATATGATTTTTTCAGGATTTATACACAGCATCTTATATTATACGCTCCTCAGAGAAACGTAAATTATAATAAAGTCACCGCCAAAAAGTCTTCCTTACCGCAATTCCGGAAAAATATCTATACCAAAGAAATTATTGAATTTATTCTGGAAAAAATCAACAAAGGAAAAATGTCTAAAAATGAAGTTATAGAACACTATAACATTCCTAAGACTACATTATATAAATGGATTTATAAACACGAGAAAAGTCTCATTAAAAAAAACGATCCTCCATCACTATAAAGCAATGAGAAATAAAAATACAGAAAATACAAACCGGCAAGAGCTGAAGGGAAAAAACAAACAGGAAATCATTCATATTCTTGGAGAAAAAGATTCCGAATATTCCGAACAAGACCTGTGGATTTATGTGGAAAGAAAAAAAATAATGAAGAAAGTTCTGTATGTGTATTTTGAAAATGAAAAGGTAAGTTTTACAGTAGAAAGATATTATTATTGGTATGAAAGAATTAAAAAAACCAAATTATAAAAGAATTTACAATGATCTGTTGTCAGAAAAATATCCCGAAAAAAAAGAAAAATGTGTACAGATACTTTCCAAAAAGTATCTGTCTTTTGTAGACATTATGAACCTGAATGACCTTATATTTGGGAACAGCAATGAAGACTTTAATCATAAGCATCGTTCTTATGACCGAAAAACAATATTCGAAATTCTGCAATATCAAAAGATCAATAACCTCAACAATACCCAGCTTGCCAGTCATTTTAAAATGAGCAGAAATACCATTACCAAATGGAAAAAAATATTTATTAATCAGTCATGAGATGATACACATCAATTTCTCAATAAGTTATTCTAATGATTAATTAAAAAAATATCTAAATTTTCTTATTTTTATTGAAAAAATAATGCAGAACTTTAAATGGCTATTAATTTTATTATCTCAATTAGTATTCTCCCAAATAAAGACTCAGGCATATTCAAAAAAGCAGATCGACAGTATTATTTCGGCAACATACAGCAAATCTAACATAAAAAAGGCAGTAAAAGATGCATCTGAAGCCTACAGATTATCGGATGAAATGGGATACGGTTATGGTAAAATGCGGGCTTTGTACAGTGTGGTGAACATCAATATATACACAGGGAATAATAAAAAAGCCATTGAATATGCCAATCAGCTTGAAAAGATTGCATCGGAGGAAAACAATTATCTTTTTCAGGTATTTGCATGGGGAACCAAAGCATCAGCGTATGCATATTTAGGGTTCTTCAAAGAAGCAGACAGCTCTTTAAAAACAGCAGAATCCTTATCGAAAAATCTCAAGGGAGACGACTTTTATTATGCCATGGGAGATGTTTATAAAAGACACGCAGAAATTGAAGAAATGAGAGGTTCCGGGCCGGAAATTATTTTAAAATACGATCTTAAAAGCTTTCTTTCCTGCGAAAAAATTAAAAATGTCTACAGGAGAATTACGGTTACTGCTACACAGGCGTATAATCTGGGCAGTTCCTATTCGGCGGTGGGCAAACCGGACTCGGCACTATATTATTCAAGAAAAGCCTATTCGCTTTCTCTTAAGGCAAAAAATCCCAATGATATTGCGTTTGGTTTAATGGGAATTGCAGAAGCTTTTAAAAATGTGAACAAAAATGATAGCGCCCTGTATTATTACAATAAAGCGTTGCCTTTATTTTTAAATCTTAAGCAGGATTATCAGCAGCAATATATCTATGAAGATTTATCTTCAATTTACGAAAATCTCGGTGAAAGTAAAACTTCGTTATATTACACGAAAAAAGCGAAAGATCTTGCGTATGCGTTGAGCAAAAAAGAGAAAGGAGACATCAACGGAACTTACGAATACTTATTGGAAGATAACAACAGAAAGAAAAAAAATCAGTTTTACTACATATTAATCCTGTTTTTCTCAGCCTTTGTAGTGATATTGTTTTTTGCAGGGAGGATATTTAAAAAGTATCATACCGAAAGAAAACAAAAAGAAGAAACCAGCCAGTATATTACAGAAAAGGAAGAACAGATTTCTCAACTTCAGGACAGAATTAACGATATTTCCAAAGAAGTGCTGGAGCTGGCTCAAAACAATGATCCTTCATTTTTAGTAAGGTTTAAAGACGCTTATCCGAAATTCAGCAATACCATTGAAAAGACTTTTCCTGAAATCAATAAGAATGATTTTAAACTGTGTGCTTTTCTTAAATTAAATTTTTCCAATAAAGATATTGCAACTTATACTCATGTAAATGTAAGTACTGTCGAAATAAGGAAAAACAGATTCAGAAAAAAATATAATCTGCCTCCGAACTCAGATATTCTTTCCTTTTTAGAAAACGATCATCAGCCTTCAGAAGATTCTCCGACTTTATAAATAACAATAAAACTATACAAGAATAATAGAATAGGTAAGATTTTTATATTTGAGTTAATTATGAAATGAGTTTAAACAACTTTTAAATTTAATACAATAGGCATCATCTGTTATTTAAAAGAACACTGTAAGGCATAAGCAGAACACTAACCGTTTCCGGACTTATTTCTCAGAAAAATGATTGATTTTTTTCATTGTTGTTTGTAAATTAATTTAAACAAATGTTTAATTTGGAACAGTTTTTGTCTTTAAAGAATTTATAAAAAATAAATACAAAATTTATGAAATTTTCAAAAACACTTATTTCGGGATTAATGATGTTTGCAGCAGTGAATGCATTCGCGCAAAAGAAAACAGAAAAGTTTGAAAAATTGCAGATTGAAATGTTCCCAAAAGCAAAAGAAGGTTTTAAGCAGGTGTATGTACAGCTTCCGGTTGCTAAGAATGAAAATGACCTTAAAGTGGAATTTTTTGTAGGAGCAGAAAAAATGCTCGACTGTAACAGACATTTTTTAATCGGGAAAGTGAATACACAGGATCTTCAGGGATGGGGGTACAATTATTATGAAGTAGAATCGAAAGGAGAAACTGCCGGAACTCTAATGGCTTGTCCGGATAAAAAAATGACAAAACAGTTTGTGTATATTCAGCCGGAAACCGTAAGATACAACAGCAAATTACCATTGGTTTTCTATGTTCCGAAAGATATGGAAGTACGATACAGAATTCTTCGTCCCGATGCGATGAAGAAAGCTGTTCAGAGATAAATTAACTTAATTTAAATATGAATTCCCTGCTATTTGCGGGGAATTTTTGTTTAGGCTTGCCATCTATGTCCGATTCTCACAATCCAGCCTTCAGGAATTTTGATAAAAATATAGGTTTCACCAATTATTAAGCCATCAAAAGTTAAAATATAAGTATCTTTTTGATCATCACATTTGAAAATTTTACTGTAATTACAATAATTAATACCATAATTATATTTTAAATAATTAGAATACTCCTTAGAAGTCAGAAATATGGTTTTCTCTCCGTATGTATCCATTCTTCTGATGTTTTCATCATCTGTAACGATAACTTTAAATTCTAATAAATCCAAAAAACTTCTTTCTCGTGGTTTAAATTCAGATTTCTGCTTTTCTACCTGAGTTTGTATATCCTCATGTACCGTTTTTAAATCGGTGGTAAATTCATCCATTTGTACTGTAGAATTATTTGTCAGCAATGGATAATCTCCGAATCTTAATATCTCTGCAAGTCTTGTAAAATCGTTGTTAAGATTTTTATATCGGGGATTTTCGTCGTCAAAATCCATAGTGCCATCTTTATCTGTGTCAGCTGATAAAGGATTGGTAAAATAGACAAATTTTTCTTCAAGATCGTTAATGCCATCAGAATCTTTAATAATTTCCTTTAAATTTAAAGTTATTAAAGCATTGTTTTTAATGGTTTCGTACGTCGGAATGGGATTTGATGGAAACAAAGGCTCTTTAATCATTCTCACAATATCTGCTTCAATCTGTATGTTGTTTTTATCTTTCCATAATGGATACTTAGAATTTGTTTTGAATAAATAATTAGCATTTTTCTCCAAACCTGTATAATAGTTTTTCCAGCTTTTCCCTTCATCATAAGAAATTCTAAGATAATATTTGGGATGATAAAAATTACGGGTATGATATAATATAGCTATAGCATCATGGAGTTTACCTGTCTTGATAATTACAGGTTTTGGGATGTCTCCAAATTTTTTTGAATATTCAAGCCTTTCAATAGAGTCCCGAATTTTATAAGAAACATAAGCTGTATCAGGAACGATTTTGCTTATCTCATTACTGATTTTAAGCTCCAAAGAATCGACAATATCCTGCGATTTTGAATATTTTTTTAAATATTGAACTGAAATGTAATCATACTTAGTCTTCAATGCTTCTTTTTTGGAAATCGCCTTAAACTCATGTTTTGCATAAAAATCGCTGATGCTGTCTTCGGATTTTTTTAAAAGATCACATTTGCATAATTCCATTTCCTGTGCATTGTAAAAAGAACAAATGAAAAGCAATAAAAAAGCAACAGAATTTTTCAAAATTATAGTTTTACTCTGGTTAACGGTTTCTCTAAACATTTATTATCACCAATTCTGAATATCACTCTTAATTTTTAAATTAGAAAGAAAACTCTGATCACAACTCCTTATCCTAAGATTAAATTTTATTCGATTAATAATATGATTTATAATGGATTGCATTCTTTTTATTAAATGATAAAAAAAGGATGAAAAAAAACTGATATATTTGTTTTTTAACAATTAAACTATGGAAAACGTTTTTGATGCAAAAGCTGCTCAAAATTACATTGATAGGATTAATAATCTTACGCCGGAAACCAAAGGCTTGTGGGGGAAAATGTCTGTAGATCAGATGTTGGCGCATTGTAATGTGTCTTACGAAATGGTTTACGAACCGGAAAAGCATAAAAAGCCGGGAGCTATTGCAAAATTCATCCTTAAATCTTTTGTAAAATCTAAAGTTGTCGGTGAAAAAGCATATCCGCAGAACGGACCCACTGCGCCTCAGTTTATTATTTCGGATCATAAAAACTTTGAAGAAGAGAAAAAAAGACTCATCGGTTTTATCCAGAAAACACAGCAATTGGGAGCTTCTGCTTTTGACGGTAAAGAATCTTTTTCTTTCGGGAAACTGAAAGCACAGGAATGGAACAATATGTTTGCAAAACATCTGAATCACCATCTGGCACAATTCGGAGTTTAAAAAAACTAAAAACAATATGAAAAAACTTTTATTACTTTTTGTACTTCTTTCCAATTTTATCTTTGCACAGATGCCCGATATTTCCAATGTCTGGCTCAATAACAGCAAAGCGTACACAGGAACCATCGGAAATAAGAATCAGGAAATCAAACTGAAAATCAATATTTCTGAGCAGAACAAGAAAAACGATCAGGAATATTTTGTTTCGGGATATACTCTCGTTGATAAAACTTATGCTAAATTCGAAGGCAAATTCATCATTACCAAATATAAGGATGCTAAAAAAAGAGGAACCGTTTTCGGAGAATATGAACTGGCAGAAGAAAACAAAGGAAAGCATTCCGGCATTTTAAAAGGAAAATTTATTTATACTTTTAAATGGAATAAAGACACTGAAAAAGTGGAATCCCAGTATATTGAACTCATTGGCGACTGGAAAAGCTATGACGGAACGCTTGATCTCAAAACAAAAATGAACAATCAGTAATCACTATGTTAAGAAGAATTTTAGCGGTAATCGCAGGAATGATCTCCGGATCCATTGGAGTCTGGCTGATGGAAAGACTCGGTCATGCGCTGTATCCGTTTCCTTCAGGTTTAAGACCGGATGATATTGAAGGATTCAGAGCGTATGTGGAAAATTTGCCTTTTATGGGGAAATTTATCGTGATTCTCGGTTACGCTTTGGGAGCTTTGCTCGCGGGATTTATTTCCACCAAAGTTGCCAACAACGGAAAACCGACATCAGCAATCATCTGTGGAGTTATTTTTACTTTTTTTACCATTTACAATATGGTAATGCTTCCGACTCCTTTCTGGTTCTGGGTTTTGGGAATTGCAGTATGGGGATTGGTTTTGGCAGGATATAAATTGGCATTAAACAATAAACAAGCATGAATTTAGGCGCTTTTTCAATCAGTCTCAGTGTAAAAGATCTTCAGAAGTCTAAGGATTTTTACGAAAAATTAGGATTCAGCCAGATGGCTGGAAATCTCGATCACAACTATCTTATCATGAAAAACGGAGATCATATCATTGGTCTTTTTCAGGCAATGTTCGATGGGAATATGCTTACTTTCAATCCGGGTTGGGATCAGAATGCACAGAATCTTGAATCTTTCGATGATGTTCGGGAAATACAGAAAAAATTAAAAGAACAGGGTTTGGAATTACAGAAGGAAGCCGATGAAAACACTTCCGGTCCTGAACATATTTACCTGAAAGATCCCGACGGAAATATGATCCTGATCGATCAGCACAGATAAGGTTTTATTCTTTTTAATACTATCACAAAAGAGCAGAATCAAAGGTTTCTTAATAACTAAAATGTTCTTTTTATCAGGTTTAAAAATCATTTTAAACTCTTATGTGATAAAAAGTTCAAACGGAATTATTATTTAATAAGTTTGTTTAAACTCATTTTAAATTTAACCGCAAAAGAGACAAAAGACTTTATCGAATTTAAAGTATTTCAAAAGTCTGCAAAGAGAAAAAATCTTTGATTTTTTAACTTACGTACTCTTTTTTCCATTTAACTATTAAACTTAAAAAACTAAAGCTTAGACAAGTTAAAAATTAAAACTAAACTATAAAAAAAGACACATCTATGGCAACAGTAAATGTTTACTTAACTTTTAACGGAAATTGCAGACAAGCATTTGATTTTTACAAATCTGTTTTCGGCGGAGAATTTCCTTACATCGGAACATTCGGGGAAATGCCTCCGATGGAAGGTCAGGAAACGAAAGAAGAAGACAGAGACAAAATCATGCACGTTTCGCTTCCGATTTCTAAAGAAACGATTTTAATGGGAAGTGATGCAGGCTGCGATCATGCCGCTCATCTGGTGATGGGAAACAACTTTTCAATTTCCATTAATGCAGAATCCAGAGAAGAAGCGGACAAATTATTCGCTGGACTTTCTGAAGGCGGAAATGTAACGATGCCGATGTCCGATACATTTTGGGGAGCCTATTTCGGAATGTTTGCCGATCAATTTGGGATCAACTGGATGGTAAATTATGACGATCCTGCAAAAATGAAGCAACATCCTTAATATTTAATGTATTTTAAAACTGACAAATTCTGTCAGTTTTTTTTGTCCTGTTCGTAAGCAGCACAACTTTTACAGGCTCATTATAAACTATTGACGCTTATTCCATCTTAAATAAAAGCCTTTTGTGTTCAAATAAAATATAAGCGGCTTACAATATGCAGTTTGTTATTATTGATTTAAAATATTAAATTTGTTAAAAACGATAGATAATAGTAATAAAACTACATGAGGAATATTTTAAAAAAAGCTGTTTTAGGAATTTTTACATTGGGAGCAATTTTTTCACAGGCTCAGAAAAGCGATTTGGGAGCCTGGTATATGTATTTCGGGAATAACAAAATCAGCAAAAAACTGAACTTTCACAACGAAATCCAGTACAGAAATTTTGACGGAATAGGAGATTTGGAGCAACTGTTAATCCGCACCGGAATTGGCTACGATCTCTCAGAAAACAATAACAATGTTTTGTTGGGTTACGGTTTTATTCTAAGTCAGCCTTACGTGAAAGGAGAGAAAACAGAAAATATAGAGCACCGGATTTTCCAGCAATATATTACAAAACAGAAATTCGGACGTTTTAACATTCAGCATCGTTATCGTCTGGAAGAACGTTTTCTGGAAGAAGATTTCAGGATGAGGTTCCGTTATTTTTTAGGATTTAATATTCCGATCAATAACAAGGAAATGCTGCCCAAAACATTCTACGCATCGGCTTACAATGAAATTTTTCTACATCTCGACAGTCCGGTTTTCGACAGAAACAGAGTTTACGGAGCTTTGGGATATGTCATTAATAAAAATATGAGAATTGAAGCGGGATACATGAACCAGATTCAGGAAAACAGAAACCGCGGACAGATCCAGATCGGATTTTATAATAATATTCCGTTTACTAAAAACTAAAAATGAATTATGAGATTAAATACGGTTTATTTTAAAAATTTAAACCAAACTATCCGAGCCTTTCCTGAGTAGTTTAATCCTATAAACCAGAGTTGTTTGACACGGATTTTATTATATCCTTTTTCTTAATTCTTAGGCTCTCTCCTATTTCTTTCATAAAAATTTCTCAATATTATAAGAGGTATTATTTTCAAATAAAAAGCGGCTGCAAAAATTTTGCAGCGCGCTTCCTAACCAAATTATATGAAGATCTATTTTTACATTAATTTTAATTTTTTGCCACATCCTGTTTTATTAAGAATACACAACTTCCCGCTACAACAAACAGTACTCCGGCTAAAATAATTGCAGAACAGGGATTGTTTCCTAAAAAGTTGTTAAATACAAAACCAAAGGATAAAGTCTGGATAAGCATCGGAATAACAATCATCATATTAATAACCCCCATATAAACTCCTCTTTTGTTGTGAGGAATAGATGGAGAAACCATGGAATATGGTAACCCCATCATTGAAGCCCATCCAATTCCCAATGCTACCATAGGAAGCAAAATGAAATATTCATTTTTAATAAAAGGTAAGGTCATAATGCCTAAACCTGTAAGGAACAAACAAAATATATATGTGTTTTTAGAACCAAATTTTTTAGCAAAAGGAACCAGAAGCAAAGCGGAAAGCATGGTGACAATATTGTAAGAACCATTCATTAATCCCGTTTGTCCTACAGCAACCTCAACCTGATGAAGTATTCCTTGTGCCCAGCTTAGGTCGGAAGATATAACAGAGACTCCTTTTTTGGCACTTTCTACTATTGCATTTGCTTTGGTTTCATCAGCTTCAGAAATTCCGTACAGCGAAGATTTCAGCATGGGTGTAATAAATTGCCAATAGACAAAAAGCGCATACCACTGGAAGAGATAAACCAATGCCAGCTGCCAAAGTACTTTCGGCATTTCTCTTATTGCTACAATGATCTCTGTAAAAGGTGTGAAAAATGTACTTTTCTCCTTTGCTATTCTTAATTCTTCAATTTCCTCATCTGTTGGAGGAATTTCAGGTGTCTTATAAACGGACCACGCCACAGAAGCAATGGAACAGAAAGAACCCAGAAAGAATGAATAATAAACCCACACCGGAATTCCTCCGTTTGCAGAATTTCCGCCTAAATATTTCTGAAAAACAAATAAAGAAAGATTCGCAAGCGTAATCCCCGCACCAACGAAAAGACTCTGCATCTGGAAACCAAAAGTCTGCTGATCTTCGGGAAGTTTGTCTCCGATAAAAGCGCGGTAAGGTTCCATTGCCGTATTATTTGCCGCATCCAGAATCCATAAAAGTCCTGCCGCCATCCAAATCGATGAGCTGAAAGGGAATAAAAACAAGGCAATACTGCAGAATATTGCACCCAGCAAAAAAAATGGTTTTCTTCGCCCCCATCTCGGACTCCAGGTCTTATCACTGATGGCTCCGATCAAAGGCTGGATAAGCAGTCCTGTAATAGGACCGGCAAGATTAAGGATAGGAAGCTGTTCTGCATGGGCTCCTAAAAAAGAATAGATGGGGTTAACCGCAGTCTGCTGAAGCCCGAAACTGTACTGAATGCCGAAAAATCCGACATTCATATTCCAGATCTGCCAGAAACTCAGGCGCGGAATGATTCTTTTTGCGTTCATAAATCTGTGTTTACAAGTTCATAGTTTTTTCCGAGAATAAGATCTGCATTATTTTTGAAACTGCGGATAATCTGATGTTCAATTTCCAAAACTTTTTCTACAAAATCACTTTGCTCGTCACGATTACGTTTCATGCGGTTTTCGTGAGTGTCTTTGTAGTTTCTGTCTATAAAAATTTTAAAATCAAATTCTTCGATCTCCAGAATGTACGTTCCTTCTACAATAATGACTTCATATTCTGAAGTTTTTATTTTTTCTTTACTGATCAGATTCTCATTATAGTAAACCAGCGGTTTTTCGATCTCATGAATATCTGCTTTAAAATCTTTTATATTTTGGGACAGTTTTTCAAGATCTACTTCCTGAATTCCCACATTTTCAATAGATTTCAGACGATTTTCGTGGTTGGTTTTCGGAGGAAGCTTAAAATAATCGTCCATCTGCAACACCAGACTTTTTACATTCTCCTGCTCCAGAATTTTCTGTATAGCAAAAGCCGTTACCGATTTACCGCTTCCGCTTTCTCCCCCGATTCCGATGGCTAATTTCTGTTTTCCATTCAACGAAAAGCGCTTTTCTAATATTGCTGTTATTTTTTTGGCTGTTGCCAGATGTTTCTCTTTTAATTCTATAATATCGCCGACCATTTTTTTACTTTTTTAAAATGAAAAATTTGAAAAACTACCTTAGTAAGTCATTAAAAGATACCCCGATGCAGAAAAGCAAAGCTGCTCTGTTCCCAACGGCAATAACTGATCTGTGGAATAATATTCTCTGAAATGCTCTCCTTTTTCATTCATCAGTTCTTCGTACTGCTTCAGGATTTTTTCAGGAATGTCTTTTACGCCCTTATTTTTAAGTCCGAGACAAAGCCAGCCCAGAAATATCGGCCAGGAACCTCCGTTATGAAAATGATAAGGTTCATTTTTAAAACTGTAGCTGTAGTTGTTTTCCAGCAGGCGCCAGTCATCGTCTCCCGGCAAAATCACAGGATAAAATGCAGGAAGCATCCAATGTTTAAATTCAGCCTTTACACCATTCAAAAATTCTGAAAAAGCGTTTGTATCCAAATCAAAATCCAGTAGAAGAGCAAGCGCATTTCCTGCAAGATCAAAACGTCCGTCATATCCATTAGCATTGAGCGAAGCATAGAAATAGGGTTTTGCAGTAACTTTCGCATAAGCCGTTTCGTGATATCGGGTTGAATCTGTTCCGTTTTCATTTTTATAAAAATTTTCCTGAATCAGCTTTTTTGTATTTTCCGCTAAAATTTTCAATGTTTCATCATCATAAATTTCAGCAGCATTTTTTAAAGCCCAATATCTCAGAACGTTATCATACAAAGTATATCCTGAAGTTACATATTCGTCTGCCCAGTTTCCGCCTAACGGACTGTATACCAAACCTCTCTGGTTGTATTCCCAGCTTTTAAGGCATGAAAGAGCTTTATAAATTTTTTCTTTCAGACTTTTTTTAAGCTCTTCATTTTGCTTGCTTTTAAGATATTCACAAGTTGTAACAATCCACCATGTTGTGGCATCTGTTCTGCCTACGTGTGTTCCGTAGCTTGCTTTATCATTTACCACATTGGAAGGGATCTGTCCGTTTTCTGCCTGATGTCTGGCGAGTGTAAGTACAGATTTTTCCAGTCCGGCAAGGATTTCTTCATCATGTACTAAAATTCCGGCATATCCCGTCATCATAGAATCTCTCGCCCATACTCTTGCGTAGTTGTCTCTCTGTTGTGCAGATGCCAGAATTCCTTCTTCTGTAATGGCTTTCCTTATAATTTCAATGGCTTCCTGTCTAAACATATTTTATTTTTTTTAAAAAATGCGGAATGAACTTTCATTCATTCCACATTTTTAAGATAAAAGTATTAAAAGTCAAATTTTACACTTGCGCTGTAGCTGCTTCCAGGAAGCGTTCTTGCTCTTACGATTCCGTTTCCTCCTGCGATAGATCCTTCTTCAGCTTCTGTAACTGCAATGGTATTGAAGATGTTGTTTGCATTTACGCTAACCGAAAGATTTTTCATCAACTGGTAAGAAATATAAGGGTTTACAATCGCGTAACCAGGCATGATTAATTTGTTTGAATCCTGAGTGTAAGCTTTTGTTGCTCCGATCAGATAGAAACCAACATTCAGTTTGTCTACGTTGAAATTAGGATTTACGGAGTACATCAATTTAGGTGTTCTTCTAGGCGTGTTTCCAACAACAGTCGGATCAAGTGCGTTTTTAATTTCCGCGTGGGTATAGGTAAGTCCTGCTTTTACGTCAAAACCTTTAGCAATTTTATAGTATCCGTCCAATTCTACCCCAAGAGACTCGTATTTATTTTCTGTTTTTCTCTGTGTAGTTGCTTCGTAATTCGCTTCTTTGGTTCCTGCATAGAAAAGCGTTGTATTAAGGAAATATCCTGCTCCTCTCAATTTGTAACCGGCTTCCACCTGATTTACTTTGTTTACTTTTACAGCATCCAATGCAGGATCATCATTATTGGTATAATTGTATCCTGAGAATAAAATTCTGTCTGCAGAAGCGCTTCCACCCTGGCTCACTCTTGCAAATACTGCATTTTTGCTGTTTAAAGCATAATTAGCACCTACTGAATATCCGAAAATTCCGTATCTGTATTTTACAGGAACATTGATATTGTCGTTAGAACCTACCAATTGTTCAGGAATATCGATAACCCCGTTTCCATTCATATCACGGCTTGTATAGGTAACAGTCCCTCCTGAAAAAGTTCCTGTCACTTTTCCGATATCGTATCTTGCACCCGCATCAATCGTTAACTTATCAGTAGCATTAATTTCGATCTGTGCGTGAGGCGCAGTAATGTCATATTTGGTATTGTAGTTTCTTTTTAAATTCCCCCAGTCTTTCATCCCGTAATTAAGTAACCCCTGATCTGTGATGAAAGCTCCTGAAAGATTTTTAACATCTACCAATCTTGCATTGCTGTCGCTTACTTCCTGAATATAGTTGTTCCACATCCAGTCCATATTGATGTTTTGGGTAGCTTTGTACAATCCTGCGTTGAATTTCACATTGCTCCATTTTTTGCTGATGTTAAAATCATTCACAAAATTATTGAAGTTGTTAAGCTTTACGTTGAAAAGTGCAATTTTCATGTAATAAGCATTCATGTCAACCGGAGTATTGGTTCCTGCATACACTGCACTTCCGAAATTGGCAAAATTAGAAGCTTTGAAGAAATCGCTTCCTTTGCTTACGCTTGCAGGGAAAGGTGCAATAAACTGACCATCGTTTGCTGAGTAACGGATTCTGTCTTCAAATTTCCATCCTTCTCCAAGGTCATAATTGAATTCTGCACCGATGGTTTTTGAAATAGAATGCATACCGTCTGAAACATCGCTGTTGAAGATATTACCGTCGTTCCCTAATGTTCTGTCGTGCTGTAAATTAATTGTCTGTAACGCACCGTTCAGGATATTATAATTGGATAAAGAAGACCACTTCGGATCTGCATCTGTTCCTGAAACCGCAACCGGCATCGGCATATACGCAGCAGTTCTGTCATCCAGAAATTTAGCATAAATTCTGAAGCTTCCTTTCTCGAACTTTTTTAGTAAAGATACTCTGAACTGTCCTCCGTTATTAGAGTTGAATCCTGTTTTTCTTGGTCCGTCGCCGATTCTGTAGAAACCTCCTAAAGCTAAAAACGTATTATCCGCAATCTGAGTTCCATAGTCGAAATCTGTTCTGTAGTTTTTATAATTTAGACCTAATTGCTGCGTGATGCTTCCGCCTTCTTTTTCTCCGGTCTTCGTAATGAAGTTGATGATCCCCGCAGGAGAATTACTTGCAAAAACGGATGCTGAACCTCCTCTTAACGCTTCCACTCTGGCAACAAAAGAATCGAATCTTGTAAACTGATCCTGAGTTCCGAAAGCAATATCTCCGAACTGCATTACCGGTAAACCGTCTTCCTGAATCAGTAGATATCTTGATCCTCCTGCTGAAACAGGAACCCCTCTTACCGTAATATTTGAGTTACCTTCACCCCCTGAAGATTCTGAACGGATTCCCGGGATGGTACGGAAAATTTCGGCAGTTGTTCTTGGAGCAGCATTTTCTATATCTTTCATTTTTAAAGTAGAAATAGAAGTACTGGTTTTAATAGATGCTTTAGGATTTGCGTTTCCGGTCACCACAACCTCATCAATCGCTTTTCCTCTTGTAATTGTATCATTTTCTGTACTCTGAGAAAACATAAATGCTGCAGTGTTCATCGCACCGAAAATGAGCAATTTGGTAAAAATTTTTGATTCCATAATTTTTGAGAGTTTTTAATTATGGTCTAAAAGTATTTTTTTTAACATATTCAAAACATAATTTTTCCCTTGTGTTAAATTTATATTAATTTCAAACGTTTGCGCAAACGTTTGCGGTGGATAACTTCTAAAAATTTTAACATTTTATTAACATTTAAATCTTAAATTTTAACATTTTTTAACTTAAATTTAACCCGAAAACATCACTAAATTAACCCAAAAATTGCCTCAATTAACTTAAAAATGAAAAGAGTCACAATAAAAGACCTCGCAGAAATGCTCAATATCAGTGTATCTACA
This sequence comes from Chryseobacterium sp. ZHDP1, assembly GCF_018603435.1. Lineage (GTDB taxonomy): Bacteria > Bacteroidota > Bacteroidia > Flavobacteriales > Weeksellaceae > Chryseobacterium > Chryseobacterium indicum. The sequence continues at coordinate 1,234,004 of NZ_CP075682.1, forward strand.
GTATCCAGAGCACTGAAAGACCATCCTGATATCAGCAGTGCTGTAAAGCTGAGAGTGAAGGAGGCTGCAGAAACTTTTAATTATATTCCGAATGATTTTGCAATCAATTTCAGAAAAAAGTCTTCAAAAGTTATCGGACTTATCATTCCGGAAATGTCGATGTTTTTTATACCTTCTATTATAAGAGGAATTTCTTCGGTGCTGCATAAAGAAGGATATCATTTTTTTGTATTGTCCTCAGAAGAATCTGTGGGAATGGAGGAAGAAAATATCATTACCTGCATCAACTCACGTGTGGACGGAATTCTTATTTCTCTTACAAGACAAACGAAAGATCTTTCCCACTTAAACAGACTCAGGGAAATAGAAGTTCCGGTAGTAATGTTTGATAAAACGATTTCTCAGAATTCTTTTGAGCAGATTGTTTTCGACAATAAACTGAATGTGGAAGCTGCCGCGGAAAAGCTTGCCCAAAACCAATGTAAAAAGATTCTTGCCATTTTCGGGGATGAGAATCTGGACATCACGCAAACCCGAAGAGATTTTTTCCTGCAAAAGCTGAAAGAATATCCGGAAATAGAATGCAAGGTAATTTATTGTGAGTCTGCGGAAAGTGTAAAAGAGAAACTGAATATTATTCTGGATTATGAACAGTTTGACGGTTATTTCGCGATGAGTGACGAAACGCTTGCCGGACTGCACAGTTCTCTTATTAAAAAGAAGGTACAGACTTCCGATGTAAAAGTTATTGCTATTACGGAGGGTACGCTTCCACGATATCTGGACGATTCGTATGAGTGTATCATCAATGACGGTTTCAGTATGGGAACTATGGCGGCTTCGAAATTGCTGCACCTCATTAAAAGTGGTATTTAATAGGAAACTGTAGGATTTGCAAAGATTATTTTGCTAAATTTGCCAGTAAATAAACATACACGAAATGAAAAAATCAACATTCCCATTCCCGAACTGCCATTCTGTTATCAAAAATTCCAATCCCTATTTTAATAATTTTCAGAAATAATTATTTGAAGCATTGCTTTTATAATAGGACAAAGCTCCTGACTTTTAAATTATTATGAGATAAGTACACTTTTTTAAGAATTATCAATTAATTAACAGAGATCGGGCATCTTTCATAAATAATTAAATTTCAAAGATTTAATATAATTCACGCAGTAAAGAATAAGTTTTATCTATTAAATCCCATTAACAAATATTAAAAAAAAGTGTTACATTTGTTTTTGAGGGCGTAAAAATTACTTTTCGCGTTTTATTTGTTAATTTTAGAATACCACATTATATAGCATTAAAAATCTACTCATGAGAAAAATAATTCTACTATTTGTATGTATGATCGGTATTTCAGTTTCCTCACAGATCAAGGTGTTGAAAAACGAAACTCTGATAGAAATTGGTAAAGATAATGCCGTAGGTTTATATAAAAAAGATGATAAATTTACGTTCAATTATCAGGATCTGAATACGGCAAACCTTAATACCTTCAGATCATTCTCTTTTCAGAATCTTAATAAGGACGTTTCCGGACTTTATGAACTTATCGAAAACGGCTTTATTGATATTCCTGTAGGAAACATCATTCTGGAGCTTCCGAACGATATCATCGAACTGCATTTTGAGAAAAACTACGGTACTCCTACTGTTCAGTTTATCCAGTATATCAACAAAAACAGAAAATTCGTAGGAAAATCCCAGCTTCTGACCAAAAAACAGATTGATAAAATCTTTGGCAGAACCAACGGAAAATCTGCACTGTATGAGAAACCCGGACAAAAGAATAATGCTCAGACAATGAGTGCTTCCAATCCGCAACAAGCTGCAGTTCAACCAGCCGCAGAACCATCTGCTTCCGGTACAGGTAAGAAGTCGAAAAAATAATTAAACTTTTTAAAATATTGCATCAACTCATTCATACGGATGAGTTTTTTTATTTTATTTTTGCAAAAAGATCATTACGAAATTATGTCTCTTCAAATAAACAATTTAACTAAAAAATTTGGTGAGCAGACTGCTCTGAACAATATTAACGTTTCCATTGATAAAAATGAAATCATCGGTCTTTTGGGTCCGAACGGAGCCGGAAAATCTACTTTAATGAAATCCATTGTCGGCGCACTGAAAATTGATGAAGGCGAAATAATTTTTAACGGAAAAAACATCACGGAAAACGAAATCGAAAGCAAGAAGAAGATCGGTTTCCTTCCTGAAAACAATCCACTGTATCTGGAAATGTATGTAAAAGAATATTTACAATTTGTTGCCAATATTCACAAAATTCCGGCGTCAAGAGTAGATGAAGTGATTGAGCTTGTAGGAATTACCCCTGAAAAATCTAAAAAGATCGGTCAGCTTTCCAAAGGATACAAACAGAGAGTTGGTCTTGCACAGGCAATTATTCATCAGCCTGATCTTTTGATTCTGGATGAACCTACAAACGGACTGGATCCGAACCAGATCATCGAAATCCGAAATGTGGTGAAAGAAATCGGACAGCAGAAAACGGTTTTGCTTTCCACTCACATCATGCAGGAAGTGGAAGCGCTTTGCTCGCGTGTGATCCTTATCCATAAAGGAAATATCCTGCAGGACTGCCCGATTGATGAATTCAAAGGCAAGTTTGAAAGTCTGGAAGAAGCATTTGCAAACTATACCGCATAAAAGGAAAAAGCTCCAAAATCTGGAGCTTTCCTCTTTTGCAGCGAAATCCGGCAAAAGATATATAGAATGGTTAAAAGTTTTTAAAGTGAAGCAGAAAAAATTTCTGTACTTTGAATATATATGATGTTGTGTTTTTTTTGATTCTGATTCTGACAGAAATTATTAAGCATGGTTATCTCCTTTTTCCTCAGTTGCAGGAACCGTTTCTAAATTTTTCTTCTGAACCTGCTCCAAAAGCTGTAATCCCAAAAGTCCGCTGATTCCTCCGCTTGCTGAATCTCCGTTTCCTCCGATCAACACTTCAGGCATAATTCTCACATTTTGGCTCGCAATATTTTCCATAATCTTTAACTGCGTGAAATTATTTCCACCCATTGCTTCCACAGACAATTTGTAAGATTCCGCGTTGGATTTACCGATGGCAAGGATTTTTTCCGCTTCTGCATTACCTGTTAATGAAATCTGCTCTGCACTAGCTTTTGCCAGCAATTCGATTTTTTCCGCTTCGGCTTTTGCAAGAAGTCTTGTTTTTTCTGCTTCACCGGTTGCTAAAAGTTTTAATCTGTCTCCTTCCGCAGTTGCCTGTAATCTTACGGAATTGGCGTCTCCTGTTGCTTTTTTCACGGATGCATCGGCAATTCTTTCTGCAATCACAACGCCCTGATCTGCTTTTACAATTTCTTTCTGCATATCTGCAACAGCAGTTTCTTTTTCAAGAGCCTGTCTGGTTTCCTGAGCAAGCATTTCGGTTTCGTAAGTAATTTTCTGTTCTTCTGCTAACTTTCTGTCTGTTAAAGTTTTCATTAAACTTTCAGGAGGAACGATTGCTCCAATCAGTGTATCAACGGCATTTACATTATATTGTTCCAAAACACTGCTGATATGATCTTTGGCTGACTGCTGTCTTTCTTTACGGGTTCCTAAAAAGGCAATTACATCACTGTCCTGCGCAGAGTTTCTGAAGTAATTTCCGATCGTAGGTTCCAGTACCTGACTCACCAGATTGATCATATTTCCGAAACGGGCAATTACTTTTGGTGCTTCATACGTCGGAATATGAATAATCTGCGAAACATCCAAGTTGAAAGGGAAACCGTCTTTACTTCGAACGGTAATAGTGGAAAGGTTTTTATCCAGTTGGTGAGATTCGCTTCTTTCATAAGCCCAGTTTAAAACTAAATTGGTTGTCGGAACAAGTTCCACTTTCATAATGTAAGGGTTAATTGGATATTTTCCGGGACCGATAGGTTCTGCCCAAACTCCTTTGTGCCCTTTTTCTACAATATTTCCGTGCTTAAAGTCTACCCCACTCAAATCCTGCCCTTCTTCTCCTACATAACTGATAATGACTCCAACATGACCGATAGGAATTTCCGTCATTTTTACCATTTCAACTTTTGTAAACCAAGGGTTTAAGAAATATGAACCCGCCAAAATCACCTGTTCCTGAAGACCTTTGTAACCACCGCTGTTTAAAAAAGTATCAACATCCTGAAATTTATTATGGTCATTAATGATCTTTCCGGCAATCTGTCCTTCTTCCAACGGACTTCCTTCCATCGTTGTTATAATTCCCACTGCATTATCGGGAATCTGAGTCATGTCAGTAAGTTCGATTTCAAACAGTAAAGTATTGATTCTGTAAGATCCGGGAGCAATGATGGCGGTTTGGCGGCCTTTTCTTCCTCCATTCTTTAAAAAGGCTTCTGCATCCTGAAAAGAATCGCAGTCTACCTTTCTTCCTAAAATTCTTCCGGTTTCCAGCTCCATCCCGTCTTTCGCAAGAAGTAAGCCTATTTTTCCTGTGGGAATTACGGTGAAAGGCTGAAAATCAATAGAATATTGCCAGATCCATTTTCCGAAATAAACTCCGGGAGCCAAAGTCTGTGCCTGAAAACCGGCTTCTCCGTTGGTGGCGATGATTCTTCCTTCGGGAAGTTCCTGTTTACCGACAAGCACGAATTTTTTGGTGACCAAGCCAATTCTGTCTTGTGGAACAATCACTAATCCAAAGAAAATTCTTAAGATAAATTTGTAAAAAATGATGCACAACAGTGCAATAACGACCGGAATCATCCAGCCATGAAAACCTAATTCCATAGTTTGTTTGTTTTTTTGTTTGATTAAATTTGAAAACAGAAAGTGTGCTCTATTTTTTCATAAAAGAAAAACAGAGTACGAATTATATGATAATTCTTTCGTAAAAATTAAGAAAGTGCAGGAGGAGAAGTATTGAAAATCGTGAAGATGATTTCTGATACTTTTAAAAGAAAAAACTTAAAGTTAATTAGTTTCATTTTGATAAGAAAGGAACGAGATCCTTTTGATGATACAAATGTACGTAAGAAAAATATTTACTTGTTTCAAAAAAATTAAATATTTTTCTGAATATTTATTAATTCACTGATAATCAATACAATTATTTTTACAGCGATATTGTTTTTTAATCAAAATCAGGTGGTTTTTAATGTGAAATTAGACGGAAAACGAACCCTATCGTTATAAATTGGCTTTAAATTTGATTAATTTTTTGTGTAATATACATCGAAAATGATCAGAAAAATTTTATTAGGAGTATTTTGTATTGCACAGTTTTCATTGGTACAGGCAGCAGCTTTTAATGAAAATCCGGTTTCAAAAATCCATTATCAACAGGAAAAAGTTCCAAAGTCGTTTATCATTAAAACGAAAAAGTTTAAAATTAAAATTGATAAGCAACCGAACGGAAATTATCTGTATCAATCGTGGGCAGCCAACGGAAAGGTGACTTCGAAACCGAGTATGATTATTTCGGACGGAGAATTAATTCCGGACGGAACAGGCGGAAATTATTACTATGAGTTTAATAATAACGGATATACTTATCAGATCTGGAGAAATTATTTAACGAGTTCTGCAAAAAAAGCTCCTTATACTTTAACGGTAACGGACCGAAACGGCAAGACAATCGTTAATCAGGATGGTTACATTGTCAAAAATTAATTTTAATTCTATATTTGAGTTCCTGACTTCACCGTCAGGAATTTTTTTGTCTTTTTGAAACAATGGAGAATTGTTTAAACTTTTATGAAAGGGTTTTACATTCTGGTGAAAGCTAAAAATCAGATAAATAAAAAATACTTTGGCTTTTATTTTGGGGAAGGTTGTCTATTGAAGCTGTTGTTGAAATAGTGAATGGATAACTGGTTTCCTAGCCCCAATTGAGCGGCATGTCTGAGCTCTTTTTAGAGTTTCGGCGGCAGCTTCGCTGCCGCCGAAACTCTAAAAAAGCGAGTAGCGAAAGTGGGAAAAAGCTTCAAAGAAAAAAGATTTGGAGTGGAAAGGTTAAGTTTGAGGCTGAGATTAAGATTAAGGTTAAGGCTATCCTATCTGTTTATCCTATCATTAAAGTTACTGTAAAGAATTGAACTCCTTCGGAGTTCTGCTTCTGCATTTTATTTTTCTGCTGCACAGATATGATTTCTACAGAATATTTTATGTGTAGAAAAATGGTATTATTTCTAATATTTTGGTAAATTCACTTAAAATATTCAATACAAAATGGATTTCACCATTAAATCAAACCTCATCGACATTGTTGCAAAGGAAACCTACCCTGCTGAAATAATTATTAAAGACAACAAGATCAGTTCAATACAAAGAATTTCAGAAAAACTGAATACGTATGTTCTGCCCGGATTTATTGATGCACATGTTCATATTGAAAGCAGTATGCTGGTTCCGTCTGAGTTTGCAAAGATTGCGGTAAAGCACGGAACGGTGGGAACGATTTCAGATCCTCATGAAATTGCCAATGTTTTGGGAGTTTCGGGGGTAGATTATATGATCGAAAATGCTCAGAAAGTACCTTTTCATTTTTATTTCGGGGCTCCTTCATGCGTTCCTGCGACCCATTTTGAGACAGCAGGTGCGGTGATTGATTCGGGTGATATTGACGGGCTTTTAAGCAAGAAAGAAATTGTATATCTGGCTGAAATGATGAATTTTCCGGGGGTTATTTATAAAGATGAGGAGGTTCTGAAAAAGCTGGAATCTGCGAAAAAACATAACAAGCCGATTGACGGTCATGCTCCGGGATTAATGGGAGAAGAAATGAGATCTTATTTCAGTGCGGGAATTTCTACAGATCATGAGTGTTTTGGGTATCAGGAAGCACTGGAAAAGCTTGAATTCGGGGTAAAAGTGATGATCCGTGAAGGAAGTGCAGCGAAAAATTTTGACACTTTAATTCCTTTATTAAAAGATTTTCCGGATCAGATGATGTTTTGCTGTGACGATAAGCATCCTGATAATTTGCTGGAATCTCATATCAACGATCATGTAAAACGCGCTCTGGATTTGGGTTATGATTTGTACGATGTGCTGCGTACTTCTTCGTACAATGTAGTTAAACATTACAATTTACCGGTCGGATTATTGCAGATTGGCGACAATGCAGATTTTATAGAAATCGATAATCTCACGGATTTTACGATTTTAAAAACGTACATCAACGGAGCATTGGTTTCAGAAAACGGGGAATCGTTTATTGAATCTGTGGAAGCTGCGACAGTGAATAATTTTAGCTGCAGCTTAAAAAGCCCATCAGATTTTAAGGTAAAAAGCGAAGGGGAAAAAGTTCGTGTGATTGAAACACTGGACGGACAACTGATTACAAAAGAAATTCATGCAGAAGTTTTAAATATTGATGGTTTTGCAGAATCTGATCCTGAAAATGATATTCTGAAAATTGCCGTGGTGAACCGTTATCAGGATGCGCCAGTTGCAACAGCTTTCATTAAAAATATAGGCTTAAAAAACGGAGCGATTGCTTCGTGTGTTGCGCACGACTGTCATAATATTGTAGTGGTGGGAACGAATGACGATGACATATGCAAAGCCGTGAATCTGATCATTCAGGCAAAAGGCGGAATTTCTCTTGCCCATGATGAGGAAGAAATGGTTCTGGAACTGCCGATTGCGGGAATTATGACGGATCTTCCTGCGGAAAAAGTAGCAGAAGCTTATATTAAATTAGACCGGCGCGCAAAGGAATTGGGAAGCAGATTACGAGCGCCTTACATGAGTTTGTCTTTCATGGCTCTTCTGGTGATTCCCGAGCTGAAACTGAGTGACAAAGGGCTTTTCAACGGGAAAAGTTTCGATTTTACGGATGTTTTTATCAAGTCTGTTTAAACTCTTATTTAACCGCAAAAGTCAAAAAATATAACCTAAACTTTTATTTAAAGCTGATTTTGCTTTAACATTATTTGTTCCTTTTACGGTTAATTCTAAAATTGGTTTAAACAATTCTTTTCTCGTTTTCCAGATTAGCGTAAAAACGGCTTTCGTTAAAGCTTTCTTTTGCAGCGTTGTAGCCAATGTTAAAAATCTGTTCGAGACGGTCTTTTCTTCTTTCGAATGTTCCGTAGATGGAAAGTTCCTGCGATGAGATAAACCAGTCGCAGTGATCGAATTTAATTCTTTCGATGCGGTAAGAAAGCAGATCGTACGAGCGGGAAACAATGGCTTTAATCGATTTTAAATCATTGATTTTGACGTCTTGTGGGGGAGAAACGAAGACTCCGATCAGCTTATCGCAATCGTCTCTGATGATGTCGGCGGGAAAATTATTCAGCACGCCTCCGTCGCAGTACATTTCTTCATCGATAATGTACGGAGTCGTCACTCCGGGAATGGAGCATGAAGCAATAATGGCATCAACGATTTTAAAACTTTTTTCAAAGATTTTTTCGGTTCCTCTTACCAATTCTGTTGCCACAATTCTTACGTCTTTATCTAAATCGCCCAGTTTCATTTCGCCGAAAATAGGATTGAGATAATTTCTGAAAATAACGGAAGAAACCAATCCGGGTTGGTTGAATGCAAAATGCTTCCAGTTGAAAAAGTAAACCGAATTGAAAAATTCCAGAATTTCTTCGGGTGTTTTGCCTACCGCATGAAGACAGCCCACAATTGAACCTGCACTGCAGCATGACAGAACATCAATATCAATATTTTTTTCTGCTAAGAATTTTAAAACTCCGGCATGTGCGATCCCTTTTGTACCGCCACCCGATAAAACAAGCCCAACTTTCCCAAAATCCATTGAATAAAATTAAGAAAACAAGTCGAGAAAAACAGATTAAATTTTCTAAATACCGTGATTTGGGATTATTTTAACACAAATAAAATTGTGCTTAAATGAATATTGATGGTATATTCTTATTTAGGCAGAAAAATTATAGTGATTTTTGTTATTAAGTATTTAATCTAAAGCTTTTTTAAAAGAGGTTTTCTTCAATAAGAAATAGTTCAACCCACTTTTTTATCATACAACTGAAGAATCTTCAGAAGATCATCATCTGTTTTCCAGGAATCTATCATAGCAAGAAGATCCGGATAAGCTGCAAATCTTACTTTCAAACTGTTTTTAAGACTGGGATTGAAAAATCCGGATTCATTGATGATTTTTCGGTTTCTGCCGTCTATTAAGAAGTCAGTTCCAACAAATTTTAAGCCGCCGTGAGGAAAAAATCTGTACCAGTTCATATTTTTGCCTTCGTACAAAATTTCTACAAAACCATTGTCAAAAACCATTTTCCCGGCAGAAGCATAATATTCATGAATGGTATTATTTTCATCGGTAATCTTAATGTATTCCACATCTTTTGGTTCCACCCACGTTTCAGCCCCGGAAGAATCCCTCATTTTCATCTTAAGTAACACAGTGGCTACATAATATTTTGTATTGGAAAATTTACCTACATTTCTGATCTTCGTTTTGATGGTATCACTGGATGTTTTCAGAATGTACTCCACAGGAAAATATCTTTTATCGTCTTTGTTCTGAGAAAATGAAAAGCTAAAGCATACAAAAAGCAGCAAAAAAATGATTTTTTTCATGAATGGTGGTTTAAAAAGCCCGGCAAATTTCCGGGCATATTATCTAAATTTATTTTAATTATTAATATATTTTTCAAAAATTCTTGAAAAATCTTTCTGATTATATTTATCAAAACTGTTGGTATTCCATGCAAAAATATATTCGTTGATGGCTCTTAATTCCTGACTTTTCGAAACATTTTCCTGCTTTCCGGAAGCTACTGTAGTGATCGCCTTCTGGATGCTGTCGTTAGAAAAATTCAGCAAAGAATGATTGTGGTGAACTTCCTGCTGAATCGCCAAAAGTGCTTTATATAAATCTTTCAACTGATCGATCTGACCTTTTGCAACGCTTATCATCATTGGAACATTCCCGATATTGAAAGAAATTTCTACATCAAGATCGATGGTTCCTGCCGTCTGCAAAGCAATATTAGAGAAAGGAAACTGGTAATATTCATATCTCTTCAAGACTCTTTTTTTGTCTAACGCACTGGCTCCGTCGATGTGGATCAAAGCTCTGTTCGTAAAGCAGTATTCGTCTCTTTTTGATTTAATTAAAAAGAAAATTTTCTCGTTATCTTCGGAAAGGATATAATCGTCTGAGTCTACTTTATCATAATCCTGAGAAGGAATGATTTTACCGATATCACCCAATCATAAAGCTTCCGCAGCTAATTTTTTAAACATAGTTTGTTATATTTGTATTTATTGACTGACTAAAATAAGAAAATAACTGAGATGAAATCAAAAAAAATCATCTTAAAGAGTGTTTAAATTTGATTAAATATTGAAAAATTTCATTCATTTTTTGACGCAAAGTTTTTATTTAAAGATTTAATTACCTGAGTTCGGATAAGTCTTTTTGAACGCAAGGTAAAACAAAAAGATTCAATTATCAGGAATTCAGCTTTTAAGATATACAAAGGCGTAAAATTGATCAAAGTAATACCATTTTTGCATTTTTTAAATAAACGAAGTGCCTTTGTTTAGCTTGCAAACTTTCAATAAGTAGAAAAATCTTTTGTTTTTCTTTGCGATAAATTAATATAATACTATAAATCAATTATTTAAATTTATTTCTTATCCCGAACTGAGGTTAATTATTTAAGTGAACAAAGAAAATCAACAAGTTGATTTGATGAAGCACTATTTTCAGGCTTCATGAAGCAAATTTTATTACCGTTGCTTTCTAAGAATAATGTGTAAAGCTGAATTAAAACTTTGCGTTTAAGAATATAAAAATTTTAATGTCAGATTGAAACGGGCTTTTTTCAAAAAGAAAAACCACAGACTCCTTATCTGTGGTTTTGATATTGTTAAACTTTGTCAAAGATTTTCAACTTTGACAAAGTGAAAAATTAAATGTGGATTACTTCACCATAAGCAGCCGCTGCAGCTTCCATAATGGCTTCAGAAACTGTAGGGTGCGGGTGAATAGATTTGATGATTTCATGACCTGTAGTTTCCAGTTTTCTGGCAACAACCGCTTCTGCAACCATGTCTGTAACCCCTTCTCCGATCATGTGGCATCCTAACCATTCTCCGTATTTTGCATCGAAAATAACTTTGATGAAACCATCCGTATTTCCGTTTGCCGTTGCTTTTCCACTTGCAGAAAGAGGGAATTTACCTACTTTAATTTCGTATCCTTTTTCTTTCGCCTGCTTTTCTGTAAGACCTACTGAAGCTACTTCAGGGTGACAGTATGTACATCCCGGAATATTGCCATAGTCGATTTTTTCAACGTGCATTCCTTTGATTTTTTCAACGCAGGTAATTCCTTCCGCTGAAGCAACGTGCGCCAAAGCCTGAGTAGGAATGATGTCTCCGATTGCATAATAACCCGGAACTGAAGTTTCGTACCATTCGTTTACCAAAACTCTTCCTTTATCTGTCTGGATTCCCACTTCTTCAAGACCGATGTTCTCGATGTTTGCAGCAATTCCTACAGCAGATAATAAGATATCAGCTTCAAGAACGATGTTTCCTTTTGCTGTTTTTACGGTAGCTTTTACGCCTTCTCCGCTTGTATCAACGCTTTCTACTGAAGCATTGGTCATAATATCAATTCCTGATTTTTTCAGAGATTTTTCTAAATGTTTAGAAATTTCTTCGTCTTCTACAGGGACGATGTTTGGCATAAATTCTACAACGGTTACTTTTGTCCCCATCGTGTTATAGAAATCGGCAAATTCTACCCCGATTGCTCCGGAGCCTACAACGATCATAGATTTTGGCTGCTCAGGAAGAGACAATGCCTGTCTGTATCCGATTACTTTTTTACCGTCCTGTGGTAAGTTCGGTAATTCTCTTGAACGTGCTCCTGTTGCGATAATGATGTGGGTTCCTGTATACTCAGTTACTTTTCCTTCTTTATCTGTAACAGAAACTTTTTTACCTTTCTGTACTTTTGCAGTTCCAAGGATAACGTCGATTTTATTTTTCTTCATCAGGAATTCAATCCCTTTGCTCATTTTCGATGCAACGCCACGGCTTCTCTGAATTACGTTTGGAAACTCAAAACTTGCTTCCACTTTATTCAAACCATAATCTTCAGCATGGTTGATATAATGAAAAACCTGAGCCGATTTCAATAAAGCTTTCGTAGGAATACATCCCCAGTTAAGGCAGATTCCTCCTAAATTTTCTTTTTCAATGATTGCTGTTTTGAAACCTAATTGTGCCGCTCTGATTGCTGTAACGTATCCGCCAGGACCACTTCCGATGACAATAATATCGTAATTCATTAGTTTAAAATTTTTATGCGAATTTAAGGAAAAATATCGGATGTATTGCATTGTAACAAAATTGATGGACTACAGGATTTTGATATGATAAACAAAATAATCCCAAAAAAGTGAAATTTTTAATAAAATTTACAAATAATTTTAAAATATCCACATATAACCTTTTAAGATTGTATAAATAACAAAAATACAAACAAACTATTAAAAAATTGACACGCCAATATTGTTTTTATTTTGTTTTTTTTTAATTTTATCATCAATAACACAACAAAAACGACATTTATGAAAAAATTATTATCGATAATTGTATTTTCGGCATTATCCCTCAATGCACAAGTAGGAATCAACAAAAACCTACCAACAAGTACCCTAGATGTTAACGGATCCTTAAGTGCCAATTACAGACAAGTAACGGCTGCCACGTATACACTTGCGGACAACGATTGTTATGTGACCTATAACGGAACTGCAAATTCTACCTTTACGCTTCCGAATATCGGATCAGGATCGTCAAGTTATGCAGGAAGAGTTTATAAAATTAAAAACGTCTCTGCTTTTAATATCACGCTGCAGGCTTCAGGTGGCAATACACTAAGGGTTGACAATACCGCAGTATCTACTCTTACGATTCCTACAGGAGCCTATGCCGAAGTTGTAAACAACAACAATACCACGGGCGGAACATGGGATATTTCCTATGCCACTCTCCCAAGACCCAGCAATGTTGAAATTTACGGAGCTCAGCTATCCATTCCTCCACATGCCGGAGTAGCTGACTGGACGGGACATTCTAATACAGGATATGATACAGGAACAGGAACTGATGTATGGTGGGTTATCAGCAAAGCATCAACTTCATATATTGTTGGATCAGGATATTCAAATGCCAGCAGAATGACCATAGTGTATGAATATCAGGGAACTCCTTTTAACATCACTAATATGAATCCTATTCTTACAGCCGGAAATAACTCAAGTTTTCCGGATGTGTTTATTGCTTCTTTCGTAAATCTTGCCAATAACGGAACAGCGGGCAGAACAAGACTGACTGTTTCCGTAGCCCGTGTAGACTTTGTAGGGAATAACTTTACCAATAACAGTAACTGGACGGGAACATTCCTTTTAAATCTCTTGCTTTCAAGAAAAGTTTATTAGCATGAATTCATAAAAAATAGGCTGTCTTTTTGGGATAGCCTATTTTATTTTGCCTGGAAATTACATTTTTCTCAGTAATCTCTTCTGACTCTGATATTTTTCGTTCAAAGCTCTTAACTGATCCTGCTTCATTCTTTTAGTAGCAAGCGGATGATTTAAAATTGCTTTTTTCTCTGCGTTGTATCTTCTGTCAAGTTCTTTCGACTTGATGCTGATCAGTTCACTTTTTGAAGGATGAGGAGGTGCCGGCGGACGTTTTTGTCCGTAAGTATTCATTGATAATCCTACTAATAAAACGGCTGATATAAATAAATTTTTCATAACATTTTACTTTTTTGAATGAATTCGTGATGAATTCATTCGCGTTCGGAGGAAATATTACATATATCATACCATAATTTTTTTACGCCGAACTACTCAACTTCAATATTGTGTTTCAAAGGAAGATTTTTGGAAGAGTTTCCGACAAAGATTCTGTATGTTCCTTTTTCGACAATCCAGTTCATTTTTTCATCTAAAAACTGTAATTCTTTCGCCGGAACTGTAATTGAAATCTGTTTGGATTCTCCGGGTTTCAGATATACTTTCTGAAATCCTTTCAGTTCAATAATCGGTCTTGAAACCGAAGCCAGCAGATCTTTTACGTAGAGCTGAACCACTTCACTTCCTGCTTTTGAACCTGTATTTTTAACGGTTACTTTTGCTGTAATGACATCATTTTTAGAATATTTTGTTTTATTTAATTGTAAATCTGAGATTTCAAAAGTGGTATAGCTTAATCCGAAACCGAAAGGATATAAAGGTTCGCCACTCAGATCATAATAGTCGTTTCCGCGTCCTGTAGGATGATGATTGTAGGTTAAAGGCAGCTGCCCTTCCTCAACAGGGAATGTTATCGGCAGTTTTCCTGAAGGATTTTCTTCTCCGAAAAGCACTTTTGCCACTGCGTTTCCGCCTTCTTCTCCGGGATACCAGACATCCAGAATCGCTCCGACTTTCTCTTTCCAACCTATTGTTTTTATGGCAGAACCACCAATCAAAACAACCGTTGTCGGTTTATTTAATTTTGATAATTCATGGATGAATTTTTCCTGATTTCCAGAAAGACTCAACGAAGAGCGGTCCTGAAATTCCCCTTCATGAATTCCGGCTGTCACGATAATGTAATCTGCATTCTGAGCCTGTTTCAAAGCATCATTAAAATCTTTTTGATAGTCATATAAGCCATAGTTCCAGATCAGTTCAATGTTCGCTTCTCCCCTGTTTTCGTGAAATTCAACCACAATATCATATTTCTGACCTTTATTAAATTCTACCTCAACCGTTTTTGTTGAATAGCTCAGCTTTTCCCAATGGTCAATTAACAATGAACCGTTTAAAATCAATCTGAAACCATCATTTCCTCTTAAACCTAACTGATATTTTCCCGATTTTGGAGCTTCCAGTTTTCCTTTCCAGCGAACACTGTAGTTATCTGGCTGCAATTTTTCAGGATTAGGCGAATACAAAGTCCACTTGAAATTCAGTTGTTCGTCCTGTTTTTCAAAAGCGGGATCTCCATTTAATTCAGAATTTGAAAAATAACTTCCCTTCAACCCTTTTTGATTTTCAGAAGACAAAACTTCAGCAGGAACGGTCATAAAATCCTTTACATTCCAGTCGATTCCCTTTGAATAAGCGATTTCGATATTTTTATTTTTGGCAAAATTTTTAATGCCGTCCAAAATGCTGACCTTTTTATTTCCCGGCCCCGAATAACCACCCAATCTTGCATCAACAGCATCTGTTCCGACAACTAAAATCTTTTTATATTTTTCTGAAATCGGAAGAGTATGATTATTATTCTGAAGCAACACAAAAGATTCTGCCGCAGCTTTTTCCGCCAATGTTTTGTGATTGATTTTTTTTAATTCTGCAATGTCTTTGTTGGAAACGTAAGGATTTTCAAACAAACCGAGTTCAAATTTTGCCCTCAAAACTCTCGCGACTGCATCATCAATTCTTTCCTGAGAAATTCTTCCATCCAAAAACGGAGGAATAAAAAGTTTGTAATGTTGATATTCTGTCTGAAAAATCACATCAAGCCCCGCATTGATTGCCTGTGCAGAGGCATCATCGTAATCTTTTGCCGTAAAATGTAACACATTGGCTCCTCCGACTGCACTTGCATCGCTGATGACAAATCCTTTAAAATTCCAGTCTTTTTTTAATTTCTCTGTTAACAGCCAATGATTTGCCGTTGAAGGTCTTCCGTCAAGCAAATTGTAGGAAGTCATTACCGAACGGCTTTTTCCCTGTTGGAAAGCTTTCTGAAAAGGAATCAAATGGGTTTCCTCCAAATATCTTCTGCTCCAGTGAATCGGATAAGAATCTCTTCCGCCTTCTCCAACGTTGGCTAAAAAGTGTTTCGGAGTGGTAATAATTCCCTGATTTTCAAAAGAACTGACGAAATTTACCCCCATTACGGAAGTCAGAAACGGATCTTCCCCGTATGTTTCTTCCGTTCTCCCCCATCGTACATCGCTTGCTAAATTGACAACCGGCGTTAAAATCTGACGGATTCCTCTCAGTTTAGATTCTTTTGCAATAGCCCTTGAAACTTGTTTCATCAATTCAGGATTGAAAGTTGCGGATAAACCAATTGCCTGTGGAAAAGCAGTTGCACCTTCACGCATTAATCCATGCAAAGCCTCATCAAAAGGAATAATCGGAATTCCCAATCTTGATTCTTCCACAAAATATTTCTGAATGGCGTTGATTTTTTTTGCGAGTCTTTCTGCATCTTCATTGGCGTTGTATTTCAGCATTTGTCCTGCAACTCCGCCTCCCTGATTTCCTGCGCTCACCTGCAAACCGAAAATTCCGTATGAATACTGACCTTTCGGAACGTTATCTAGATCTCCGGGAATCATAAAGCACTGCCAGAATTTTTCTTCGGGCGTCATGCGTTTCAATAAATCCTGAACTCTGGCTTCAACAGGCTGTTTGGGGTCTTTGTAAAGTGTTTTTTGAGCTGAGATGAATACCGTGCTCAACAATGAAATTCCTATAATTTTAAATCGAAGTTTTAAAGACATCGCAAAATAATTTTGTTTTAAATATTTTCTTTTTTCCTTGATGAAAAAAGAAACAAAAAATCAAGACATGGAACTCTCCGCTAAAAAAAAAATCTGCTCTCTAAAAATTCTAAAACCCGCGCGAATTCAATGTTGGTTTTTCAGTTCAATAATTGTGTCGCGCTCAAACAGTAGAATTTTCTTAACGTTCACAGACTTTATTTTCTTAACGCTTCGATTTCCTAGGTCGTTTTTTGATATATAGCAGTCCTCAATCTGAACTATCGTGTAATCTGGATTACGGTTGAATATTTTAATTGATTTCTTTCTTTGGGTAAATTGATTTCAATTGAATTTCCAGATTGTTTCCACTGAATTTTATGGGATAAACCTAAAATTTTCAATGATTTTAGTTTAAAATTTTCCGGAATTGCAAAATTTAACGTAGAAGGAGCGAGATAATTTACTTTTTCATCCAGATGAAAAATATTCACTGTTTTTCCGTCTTTGCTTTTGGTGTAGTAAAAATTTCCGTCATGATAAGGGGCAATACTTCTTGTTGCAAAAACAGCCAACTGATTTTTATCCATCCAACTTGAAATTTCTTTCAGTCTTTCGTAAACAATGGAATCGTAGTCTCCATTGGGTCCGGGAGCAATATTCATGAGGTAATTTCCGCCTCTTGAGATGATTTTAATTAACGTTTCGATAATTTTCTGAGAGGATTTATAATTGTCATTGGGAACATAGGAAAAGGAATCCCCCATTGTGATGCAGCTTTCCCAGGGAATGGAAAGTGGTTTTTCGGGAACCGCCTGTTCCGGTGTTACGTAATTTTCCCATTTTCCGGGAACGGTACGGTCTACGACAATGATTCCGGGTTGGTTTTTACGCGCCATTGTTCCGATTTTATCCATATCGATGTCCTGTTCAACTTTGATGGTTCTCTGCCATTCTACATTAGGATCGATGGTATTAAAGGGACGAACCCAGCCTCCGTCTAACCAAAGAATGTCAATTTTGCCGTAATTGGAGGTGATTTCGTTGAGTTGGTTAAAGGTAAAGTTTTTAAAACTGTTCCATTTTTCCGGATATTTTTTAGGATCGTAGTTTACATTTCGGTCTTTTGGCGGAAAATACGACCACCAGTAATCGTCGGAATGCCAATCGGGTTTTGAAAAGTAAGCTCCGATTTTAAACCCGCTATTTCGGAATGTATTGAAAATTTCTTTTGTTACGTCTGCTTTCGGATTTTTGGAAAAAGGCGTTTTGGAAGAAGTAATTTTGTAATCAGACTGTTGGGTATTAAACATTGCAAAACCGTCGTGGTGTTTTGTGGTAAAAACCACATATTTCATTCCTGCTTTTTTCGCTGCTTCTGCCCATTTCTGTGGATCGAACTGAACCGGATTGAAAGTAGTCTGAAGATTTTCATAGTTTTTTACGTATTCATAGTACGATTTTCCGTGTTCGGGTTTTCTTTGTGTCCATGATTCGTCTTCGGGACAAAGGCTCCAGCTTTCGACAATTCCCCATTGACTGTAGGTTCCCCAATGCATGAAGAGTCCGAATTTTAAATCCTGCCAGTTTTCCAGATTTTGAACAACAAGCGGATCGGTAGGTTTCTGATAGCCTTCAGAAACATTGTGAGCCTGAGAAAAAAAAGCGGATGACGTAAGAAATGATGAAAGGATTATGGCTTTTGCTTTTTGTCTGATGAACATTGACGTTTAGTTTTTGCTAATTTAATATTTCACCGTAAATTTTTAACTACAAAAGGCATAAAAGATTAGAAACACATTAGAATTTAAGATTATTATCACATTTTCTATAGAAGAACACATTAGTTTTTGAAAATCAAATATTTTCTGTTGCATTGGTTTCTCATTCCTTTCATTTTTATTTTTACTTTAAACCAAATCGTTAAATGCAGATTCAATATTTGAATAAGTAAATTCAAACCCACTTTTGATTAATTTTTCAGGGTAGACATTCCGACTTTTTAATAGTAATTCGGTTTCGGTGTTTAAGAATATTGATGCGATTTCCAGTTGCCAAACCGGAGCATTCAATCCAAATGGAATTTTCATTTGTTTTCTTAATTTTTTCATGAATTCTTCGTTGGATAACGGATTTGGAGCTGTAATATTGATAGTTCCTGAAATATTTTCATGTTCAATAATGAACGCTACTGCTCTGCAAAAATCTTCGATATGAATCCAGCTTACGTTTTGGTTTCCTCTTCCCTGTTTTCCGCCTAATCAGAATTTGGTGAGCATTTTCAGTTTTGGAAAAGCACCGCCGTTATTTCCTAAAACGATGGAAGTCCGTAACGCAACTTTTCGTAGATTTTCTGTTTCTGATTTAAAAAATTCATTTTCCCAGCTTTTACAGATGTTCATGGAAAAATCGTCACCGATGATTCCATTTTCTTCTGTGTTTAATTGCTTTTCTGAATGAACGTAAATGGTTGCGGAACTGGAATTGAGCCAGATTTTGGGTTTATGGATACATTCGTCAATTGCCTGCCGAAGAACTTTAGTGCTTTCAATTCTTGAATTGTAAATTTCTTTTTTGTTGTTTTCCGTATATCTGCAATCGACGGATTTTCCGGCAAGATTGATCAGAACATCAGAATTTTCGAGTATTTTTTTCCATTCGCCCAAAGTTTTGGCATCCCAATACAATTCATTTTTCTGTTTTGGGTTTCGGGTTAAAATATATACTTCGTTTCTTTTTTCGGTAAAATATTTTTCGAGATTTTTGCCTAGAAAACCTGTTCCGGCAGCAATGATTATTTTCATCTGAATTCTATTGTGCGTATTTATTTTTTGATAATTTCTCCGTCTTTCATCTCAATAATCCGGTCACTTTTGCGGGCAAAATCATCATCATGAGTAACTGCAATAATCGTCTGACCGTAGGTTTTGGTAAGCTCCTGAAAAATATCAAAAACAATGTCTGTATTCTTGCTGTCGAGGTTTCCTGTCGGTTCGTCTCCCATGATAATCAACGGATCATTGATGAGTGCTCTGGCGATTGCAACACGTTGCTGCTGTCCTCCTGAAAGTTTGCTTGCCGGCTTCAGAGCCTGATCTTTCAGCCCCAGCATTTCCAGTTTCTCATAAGCTTTGTGTTCAATTTCTTTTTCGTTTAATCTTCCAAGTTTTAATGCAGGAATCATTACATTTTTCAGGCAAGAAAATTCAGGGAGTAAATAATGAAACTGAAAAACAAATCCTATTTTTTCGTTCCGCAGTTCTGCAAGCTTATCTTTGTTGAGACCTGTTGTAAGCTGATTATCAATATAAAGATTCCCTTTATAATCTGTATCCATCGTAGAAAGGATGTACAACAGGGTAGATTTCCCGCTTCCGGATTTCCCGATCATGGAAAGGAATTCCCCTTTTTGTACTTCAAATTCTATGTTTTTGAGTACCTGAAATTCAACAGGATCGTGAAAAAATTTATTTACCTTTTCTGTTTTTAAAATTGTGGTCATCATTTATTTTCTAAATATTTCTACCGGATCTATACCTGCTGCTTTTTTAGCAGGAATATATCCCGCAAAAAAAGTAATTCCCAAGCCAATTACAATTCCCTGAATGTATTTTACGGGTTCATAGTCTATGGGAAAATAACCAATATCGCCGCCAAGATACACTCTTTTTAAAATGGTAATGAGAACAGTAGCTAAAATAATTCCTCCTATTACTCCCATGATTCCTATAGAAATTGCCTGCATCACAAAAATGCGGATCACATCTTTACCTTTGAAACCAATCGCTTTTAAGATCGCTATGTCATTAATTTTCTGTGATACCGTCATGTTCAGAATATTGTAAATTCCAAAACCTGCAACCAACAAAATGGTAAGTGAAACGAATGAGATAATCAGTTTCCGCATTTTATTAGCTGCCATTAATGTCTGATTGGCTTCCTTCCATCCTTCGGCTTTATATCCTGTAATCTGCGTCAGTTTTTTTGCCATATCTCCTGCAGTCTCCGGATCGGTAACATTTACATTAATATCGGTTATGTAGGAATTTCCTTCTTTTAGTAACTGCTGTGAGGAAGCGAGATTAATGTATGATTTTGTTTTGTCTACCGCAGAATTGTTGGTTTTGAAAATCCCGATCAGTTTAAAGGTTCGGTTAACACCTCTTGAAGATGTTAAATTGATATTATCGCCTACTTCAACATTCATTTTTTCTGCAATTCCGCTTCCGATAATAATTCCGTTGGGATTGGATTTTAAGAGATCATATTTTCCTTCTACCATAAACGATTTTATATCGTACATAAGGTTGGCTTCATCGGGATTTATCCCCGCTGCAATACCCGAAATCTGAGATTTTCCGTTATTGTAAAAAACACTCGCATTTACCTGTGGAGCAGCAACGGTTACTTCTTTCTGCTTTAGAATGGTTGCTAAAATTAATTTCGGGTTGATGATCGTATTGTTATCGGGAACTACTTTCGGATTGATAATGATGAAGTTTCCTGCCTTGTTTTCGGGTAAAACCCTGCTTATTTCATCATCTTTGTATACTCTGATGTGGGAAGTGTTTCGGAAAACGGAGGCGTTGGAAGTCCTGTCGAAACCTACCAGAAGACAGTTCATGAAAATATAGACAGACATTCCCAATAACACTCCCAAAACGGCAACTGCGGTAAGCTTTTTATTGGAAAAGATATAGGTTTTTGAAATAAGAGAATTGATGTTCATACTTATGGTTTTAGAGGAAGTAAAACATCATCTTTCGTAATTCCTGAAAGTACTTCTACATAATCTGTGGAAACAATCCCTGATTTTATGATTACCGGCTGTTCTTTTCCTTTCACGTTTACTTTATTTCCATATCCCATCAGTTCTCTCGGGATGAGTAGTGCATTTTTCTTTTCTCCCACCAAAACATTGGCTTCAAGCTGTGTTCCGAATAAAGATGCATTCAATGTATTATCAAAAGTAACTTTGCAGATAAACGACTGGGTCTGTTCGTTAAAAGCGGATAGAATCTCGGATATTTTTCCGTTGTATACTTTATTTTTGTCTGTATTTAGTTTTACGTAAACAGTCTGCCCGACTTTGATTTTCCCGATGTTATTTTCGTCTACATTGAGTACGGCTTCCACCTTCTGATCATCGGCAATCGTGGCGATTATATCTCCTTTCCGCACATAATCTCCTTTCGACTTCAGCTTTTTAATTACTGTTCCGCTCACAGTTGCCGTGATGTGATTAAAACCCCGGACAATTCTGCTGTTTTCCGCCTGTCCTTTTGATGCAATTTTCTGAATTTCAGCCTGCTGCAATATCTGTAATTTCTGTTTTTTCAGCGCATTTAAGCTGGATAAGGAATTTTTTGCAGTAAGCTGCATGTTTTCATATTCTACCTTTGCCACGCTTTGGCTTTTGTAGAGTCTTTCGTAACGTTCTGCCTGAATTTTATCCTGAGTATATTTGTTTTCGGCAAACTGAATATTCTGTTCTAACTGCTGAATCTGAGGTGAATTTGGGGTAAGATTTTCATTGGAAATTGCCAGTTGTTCATTGGCGATTTCGGCATTCACTTCGCTTGATCTGTTATCAATATCCGCTACATTTTTTCCTTTTGAAATTTTATCTCCTACTTCAAAATCTGCATTCAACAATATTCCATCGGATTGCGCGGTAAGATTGTAAGCGTTTTCCCATTCTAAATCTCCCGATGCAAAGACAAGCTCTTTTATATCCTGAACAACGGGTTTTACTTCTTCCTTTTTTGCGCAGGAAAATAAAAAAAGTATAAAAAAAAGAGCTAAAACTGATGTTTTCAGCCTGTATTTCTGATGGGATAATTCTGAATAATTTCTTTCTGTATTCATTGGGTTGTCTTTTTGTGAACTTTAAAATCTATTGCTGATTTCTATTTTAGCTTTGGCAAAACCAATATTTGCCAGTGAATAAACAACATTAAGCCGGCTTGTTAACATATCATTCTGTGAAATGAGCAATTTATCCAAAGGCAGGATATTTTCTTTAAACTGATTGAAGTTTTTTTCATAGGTGTCTTTCTTCAGAGTGTAAATTTTTCTGAAATTTTCGTTTTGCAGAAGGGCTTTTTCATATTCCAGAATCATCTGCTTATTTTTGTTTTCGTTTTCTTTTTTGCTGAATTCCTGATTGTTTTTCGCGATTTCCAGTTGAATTTTCTTGGATTTCAGGTTAGAATACTTGGTAACGGTCGTAGGCAAATCGTAGGATAATTTTAACCCGATATAATTAAAATTGATCCAGTCGGAATTCTTAGAGAAAGCAAAATCATTGCTCAGATTCTGCCAGTTGAAAGATGAAATAAAACTAAGGACGGGATAATTCTGAAATTTTAATCCATTATATTCCTGTTCGGATAATTCATATTGTAGTTTTGCATTTTCTGCCAAAAGACTGTTTTGTGTGGTTAGAGGCGAATTGCTGTTTTCGTAAGTCCACAAATCTTCAGAAAGTGTCGCGTTTATAGTATTTTCAAGAAATAAATTGAAGGTCTGAACCTGAATTTCTGTATTCAGCTCTATTTGCTGAAGCTTGTCCTGCAAGGAAATCAAATTGGTTTCAGCCTCATTTACCTCCTGTTTTCTTGCAATTCCTTCTGTGAATTTGTTCTGAATGATTCTGAGAATATCTTTGGCAATAATAATATTTTCTTCGAGTATTTTTTTCTGCTCATTAAAGGAAAGAATGTTAAAATATACCATATTGATCTGGTCATATACATTCTGTTCGTTAATTTTGTTCTGATTGTCAACCAGAAGCTGATTGGTTTTTGCCGATTTAATCTGGGCGTAATTTGCTAAATTAATGATATCAAATTGTGGCTGAATGCTGAAAGTAGATGCATATTGCTGACCAATCGTTACTTCTTTAAAAGTTCCCTGCGGCTGCCCGAAAATCTGTCCCGGTAAAAAGCTGACCTGCTGGGTAATATTATCCAGTACCTGTGCAGATGCTGGAATTTTGGGATTCAGCAGATTTAATTTTGCGGTTTTTCTTGTTAAGTCTGCTAATCGGGTCTGCCATTCGGCATTTTTAAACTGATGATTTGTGGCTTTGGCATATTCCAGAACTTCTTTAAAAGAGGTGAATTCTCTTTTTTCCTGTCCATTTATAACGCTGAAAAAAATCAGGAAGACAAAGGATGTATATAAAAACTGAGACCTTTTCATAGGTTATTTTATAAGAAGCAGATTACAGTTTTCGATACCATCCACCCAATGTTTTACATCTGGTTTTATTTCTGTAAAATCACCGGAAACCAGAGATATTTTGGTGTTGTTTTCATCTTCATAAACGGCTTCTCCGGATATACATAGAAGCATTGCAGGAACTTTTGTGATATGTTCTTTCAGCCTGTTGTTCTTCAGGATCTGCAAGGAAATAACTTTACCTTCGGAAGCAGAAAAGATTGTTTTAGCCTGTACTCCGGAACTGTCTTCATGTAATTTTTTCAGGTTCATTGTATTTTTTTTATTTTAGTTTTTAATAAGTGTTAATAGGCCTTTCATGGTTTTCATTCCTTTTTCGGTAATATCAAAACTGAAATCTGCCATTTTCCATTTCAGCATTTGTAATCTGAAGGTTCCCATCATGATATGAACCATATCTTCGGTATCAATTTTATGGGTAAAGAAATGATTTTGTTTTCCGTTTTCAATGAGTTCTATGAGGAATTTAGAATTTCTCTGTATTAAATTTTTTATGCTTTGCTTTATCACTTCCGAACTATCCATCAATCCATCGGAAAGAATAACCGCAATATAATGGGGATTATCTTTAAAGAACTGAAACTGGCTCCCGAAAACAGCAAGATATTTTTCTTCTCCGTTGAGATCTGAGCTCATAATCTTTGTAAATCTTTCGTTGATATTTTCTGCCAGATATTGAATTAAGAGTGAAATTATTGACTCTTTATCCTTAAAATGTCTGTAGAGAGCACTTTCAGAGAAACCGATTTCAGCAGCTAAATTTTTTGTCGTAAGACCCACAATTCCTTTCTCCATCAAGATTTTACCCGACGCTTTGATAATTTCAATCTGCCTGTTTGTAATATCTAATTTCATGCATTCTATTAAAGTTAGTGAATATTCACTCTCCAAATTTAGCATTTATTTTTATTCGGACAATATTCTGATTTTGTGTTTTTTATCATATAACTGATTTTAGCCGTAAAAGAAAGATATTTGTAATTTATAAATCATTTAGATCACATATTTTTTTGTTTTTACTTCAATTTCAGAACCTTCTGCAAGCATTACAGAAATTGGGTTCCTATGATTTAAACATTCAAAATCATTACCGTATACTTTCTGAAAATCTATTTCTAACTGATAGTTTTTGATTAAATAATAATCCCATTTCGGATGGCAGACTTGATATTCTGATGTTTTATTTTCTTTTTTTGTGAAACCGTAATAATGTTCAGTAATGAACTCAAATTCAGAATTGTTTTCCATTTTTAATGGTTCACTTTCTGCACTGATCTCTATTGAATGCCATTCTTTATCTTTCCAAGAGTATTTTATCAGCAGTTCTTGATCTTTTTGATGAATGATATTTTTCATCGGCATTGTTTTATAATTTTCTTTGTAAACCGAATTTGCCACAAAACTCAAAGCCGGTTTAGGAACAATTTCTTTGATGAAAACAACTCCTCTTTTCCAATCATTGCCTTCTTTTTTCTTTACATAAAATCTTAAATTTACTTCTTCGAAATTTCTGTGAAAAGGAATCGGAAGTCCGAGTAATTTTGTATTTAAAAACATAAACCCGACTACACTTACATAGCATTTTCCCTTGTAAAAATCGAGTTCTGTACCTTTTGGAAGATATTTCTGTAGAATTTCGGGTTTAATTTCGTAATTGATGATGGCTAGTTTTCGCCATTCGGCTTTTAGGAAGTTCATGACTTTGGTTGATTGTTGTTAGTTGAAAGTTGATGGATTTAAATATTGAGATGCTTTCCTTAGTCAAGCTCAGGATAAACTTACAGCTTAGCATGACATCGCTAATACTAAACGTTTCGACGCTCGCTTCGCTCACGCTTCTGCTTATTTTCTGCAACAGTTTTTATTAATTTGTTTCTCTCTAAAAGAAAGTTTTTCATGTAATTTTTAAGAAACAGAGCATCAAAAATTTTTCCGATGATCCCGAAAGGGGAATGAAATTCGAAGATGTCTGTCATGATTGTGTTTTTACCTTCCTGCCTGAAAATATGCTGATGTTTCATGGATTTGAAAGCACCCTGCAACATCATATCTGTGAAATGATGAGGCCTTTTCATACTGATAATTTTTATAGTCAAGGTTTGACAGAATCCTAAATGTTTTGCTCTCCACGTTACCGTTTCGCCTTCTTCAATGAGTCCTGAAGTTCGTCCTGCGATTGCTTTTTCTCCTGTTTTAAAAGTTGATTCCTGATGAAGATCGATGTCTCTTGCCAGATCAAAAACGGTCTGAATGTCTGGTTTGATGATGGTATCTAAATAGATTGTTGACATTTTAAAAATATTTTTTAGTTTTTAAAGATTCATCCAGATTAAGATGGCTAAAACAGTCAATCTGAAAACAATCCATGAAATGGTCGGAAGAAGGTTTAATTTTAAAATTCTGCTTCTTCTGAGATGTTCTGAAAACATGACAAAAACCACAATTCCGAAGTAGATAACTGATGCATTTGCATTGATATTAAGAAATAAAGCCGGAATCAGAAGTAAAGTTCCGATTAAAGAAACCGTCATCATATTTCCGAGGTAATTCCAGATTTTCTCTTTTAAATAAGTTTTTAAAATTAAAGTCTGCCAAACGATTTGTCCGCAACAGATTGCAAATTCTCTCCAAAAATTCTGAGTGAGGTTTAATCCCAATTTAGATGAAAATATGCTTAAAATATATCCTGAAAAAATGACCACAAAAGCGATGTAAGCCAATCTGTATTTTAGATTGAAATCCGGAACACAAGCTGTTTCCGTATCGTCATTTTTCGAAGGGATGATCTGTTTTCGGTTATAAGAAACGAAGGAATACATCTTCTTGAAAAACCAAAATAAAGGCTGAATCCTCGCAATTTTTTCAAGCTTTGGAAATGAATTTCCTATGATTAACAAAAGACTTTCTAAACCATATATTACTGTGTTTTTTTCGTGATCGACTAAAGCGATTTCGTTTTTTGCGCGGTTGAAATCAATGATGTTTTTATTTTCGAAACTCAGGTCTGTAAAGGCTTCTCTTCCGTTTTCATCGAGCATTCCGCATTTAATGAAGCCTTTTGAATAGATGTTGCACATGGGACATTCGTTATCGTAAATGAGGATGTGGTTTTTGAGGGTTTTCATGGTTGTTCGTTTAAACTATTTTTAGCATCAAAAAAACTGATCATTAAGGACTGAATAATAAGAATGGGTGAAAGAAATATCCAGGACATTACCATTAATTCAAAAATATTTTTCAGGTTTTGTTCAGTGTCTTCAAACTTGAATAATGATGATAAAATCAGGATTAAAAAGCCGATTACAACATAGGTTGAAATAAAAACATATACTTTTCTGGAATCTGTCTTTATATATTTGTTACTGAAAGCCTTGATAATATTCAGAGAATATTGTGCAACGGCTATCAGGAAAAATTCAACTATTATTACTACTCCTAAAAATTCCTGTTTTGTAATTATTGCTGCAAGAATTGTTGCAAGAAACAGTAAGATTAGCGATTGCTGGATTCTGAGATCGTATGTAAGAATGGTTTTCATAGTTCTGTTTTTTTAGTATTCACAAGTTTTATAACAATCTATAATGTAGAGGATTGCCAGTACCGGACTGTAAAACACTGATGCGATTAAAATATATCCGAAAAAATTGGTGACATCATTATTGCTATTAAAAGCCAAAATAATCAGCCATGAAATCCAAACAGGCATTATAAAAATTCCGTAGACAATATATAGCCAAGATTTCTTTGTTTTCTGAAAGGCTCTGCTGATAAAACTAATTAATTGAGGTATTCCCACTATGAAATAAAAAAGAAAAACAGTAGCATTTTCAAAAACAACAATTCCTAAGAATACCAAAATAAGTCCGATTACAAGGAATGAAAGTTGAATGTAAAAGTCGTTTTTAATAGAAGTTTTCATGGTTATTGGATTTTAAAGGTTCAAAAAATCTCCTCTAGTTCTCTTTTTCTGGATTTTGAAGGTGAAATACATCCAGATTTTAAATAGCAGTGTTTTCATTTTTGATGATTTTATCTTTGTTCATGGCGTGTTTACGACCTTTCAGGAAAAGAAGCAGGTTCAGAAGCATCATCACTCCGAGATAGATGGAAAATCCTCCGATTTTTTCGCTTAAAGCAACAACCAGCCTTTCAATGGTTTCAATTTGAAAAAATTCAATGATACAAAGTGCGAAACCGAGATTTAAGAGGTAAAAACCGATTTTAAATAAAGAGTTGGTTGCCATTGCAATGTCTTCTTTCTGATGAAAAATATCGATCATAAACGCTTTGGAATTTTTGAACAGAAACTGGGAAACCAATACAGTAAGGAGGATTACAATTGGCAGATAGATCATGTATGCCTGAAAATTGTACGTTGTGGTAAGAGCTGTTGCATTCATAGTTTTATTATTTTATGGTTAAATTTTTTCTTAAAAAGTATAGTGCGAAAATGTTAATAAAGTGCAGCACACATAAAATCAAGGTGATATAGCCGATTCTGATTGCTGTCACAGATAACATTTTTTCCATAGAATCTACTTTTTCCCAGTGGGTAAGATTTAATGCGATGTACCCGAGATTGATGAGATAATAACATCCCAAAAGAATCCTGTTGATCGTTAAACACAAATCTGCATCGTGAATAAGATAGTTCAGGTAATGTTTTCCTGCGTTGTAGCATCTTCTTCCGACATCAATGGTTATGTAGGAACTGACGGAAAGAAAAAGCAGATATGAAACAATATTGAACATTTTATAAATATTATATTTTCAATAAATTTTGAAATTTAATTTCAAAAAAATTATTTTTCCGTTTTATTCTGTTGCATAGTTTTAACATTGTAGAAGCCATAGATCAGATAGTAAATATTAAAAAGTACGCCTCCGATGCCCATGAAATAAAGAACATACTCAATTTTAGAATCGTTGAATAATAAAACCGCAACAAATAATAACTGGAAAAATAACAAGACACCATAAAAATAGTACCGGTGAAGTTTGCTTTTGCTAAGTGAAACTCTCAATAAAAATCCTATCAGATTTGATATACCAATATAAAAAAGTGCAATAAAAAATTCTGTTCCGGGTGTTTTTTCGAAATAATCAGCGATAGCATACGAAAAGAATACAAGGCTAATGACTGTCTGAACTATTGCTTCTCCTATTAATATTTTACGTTTCATGTTGTGAGTTTTTATTGTTATTATATTTTCAATAATTTTTGAAAGTTAACCTGAAATAAAAAAGGAAAATTTTCCTTTTTATATTCATCCTTTTCGTTTCGTTCAGACTAACAAACGATTACTTCAGTAAATTCGTAATCTTTCCAACCAGCCAATGATCGTCACTTTTTATCGCGAGATCCATGATATTGTTGATTTTTCCTGTTACAGAGCTGAAATCATCCATTAATTTAATGAACTCTTTCGCTTCGTCAGAATCTTTATCTTCAATATTTTTTAGTTCTTCCAGAAACGAAATTACAGGCTCAATCTCTCTCTTTCTTCTTTCTTTGGTAATCTGCTTGAATAAAAACCAGACGTCTTTTTCAGCTACAAAATATTCTTTACGGTCGCCTTTTACAAATTCTTTTCTTACAATTCCCCAATCCATCAGTGCACGGAGATTCATATTGGCATTTCCTCTTGAAATTTCAAGCTGCTCCATCACCTCATCGGTAGAAAGCGCTTTACCACTTGCCAAAAGCAAAGCATGAACCTGTGCCATCGTACGGTTAATGCCCCAATTGGTGGCAAATGTACCCCAAGTCTGAATGTATTTTTCTTTAGCTTCTGAAAGTTGCATTTTGTTTTACTTTTAGTTTCTGATACAAATGTAATAATAATTTTCGAACTTTCAATAATTTTTGAAAGTTTATTTAAAATAAAAACAGACATCCTGTGAGAATGCCTGTTAACACTAACTTTAATTTACTATTTTGCTCTATTTCATTTTATTTTCATCCATTAAAGTCCCAAAACCACTCTATTTTTGAGTGAATTCACTTTAAAGGAAAATTCCATCTTTTTTGTTTCATTGGCATTTAAAGTTATTTCCCAGATAAGTTCTCCCGTTTCTTCATTGTAAGATGCACCGCCTTTGTTAACAAGCGTAATGATGATCTGCTTATCCTGTGACACCGGAATTCGGTCTTTAATTCTGAGTTTTACTTTTTCACTTTTATTATTTCGGATGGTAAACTGATAGGCAAACTGCTGTTCCTTATTAGAAGAGGAAATACTCTTTTCCATGGTTTTATCTTTAATCACCTCTCTTTTAGCACTTATTCTTTTATCATCGCCCAGTGTCAGCAGAAGTTTAGTATCCGTGTTTTCTGCATTAAGCGTAGTTTTTCCGACATTGGTATTTTCGAAAATAACATTCGCTTCCGCATTAATAAGGTTGTATTTATCGAGATTATCTAGTTCTGCAATCAGATAAACTGTTCTATCCACTTTAGGAACTGAATAATAAGTATATGTCGCAGGAATTTCTGTACGGTCCAGATTGATGCTGTTATCCTGATTATTTGATAAAATAGTATAAAGATCTTTGAGGTCGTAAGCGACATTCAGCTGATTTCTGGAAACATTCGATCCAAGAACAGCAACTTCTGCTATATTTACTTCTGCCACAGCAGATGTTCTTCCCGAATTATAGTTTTCTGCCTGATTTATTTTGATTCCCGGTGCAGAAGCAATTAAAGGTTCCTGATAAAACAAACTCCACTCCGATAAAGAAGGAATTGTTTTTTTGACATTAGGATATCCGGAAACCAGATGCAGCTCCACATTCTTCCAGTCCAGTCCTGAATTCTGTCTAACCATTGCCTTGTACAGCAGCTGCGCTTTAGAATTAATATCAGGAATCAACACATCGTAGTAAGGTTTCCAAAAAGCGTCCCGGATGCTGTACTTGATGTCTAAATTAACGTCCTCTGAGCTATCGCCGGAAACCTGCAGAATCAGTTTTCCTTTCGGATATTTTTCCAATTCCTGATTGTTGAGATCAAATCTGCTTCTTAGTTTATCCAGCTTTTGAGTAAAAAGAGCATATGACGTTTCGGCCTGATCCAACTGTATACTAAGGTCTGTTCTTTTTTTCTGATAGTAATCAATTAATTTTTCAAGTTCTTTAGAATATGAGGTAGAACCTGCATTAATGGTTTGATTTTTATCTAGAATACCGATACTGTTAGACAATGCTGCTCTTTGAAAGTCCAGATCCTTTAATTTTTTCTCCACAAGAGAAATGCTGTCCAAAACAATTTTATGTTGGGGATTTCTTTTATCCAGTTCTACTTTATAAATACTTTCATCTGTTGTGAACCGATAGGTAAGAACCGAAACTTTAGATTTCGAACCTATTTTTATGGTATTCTCATCAATGTTCTGTGCGATATTAGTAATGACGACTTCGGAGCTTCCTTTCGGAATTTTAAACATAGTATTGCTGTACAGCTCTGCAGACTGCTCGTATAAAGTAACAGACTTTAATTTTGCCTCTGCAAAAACGGGTTTTTGTGCGAAGGCAAGGAATGGAATATTGCACAGAGCAATAATGATGAGTTTTTTCATATAATTTTACTACTTAATTATTTTTTATCTTTTTATAATCCTGAATCATTTTTACAAATCCTTTTCTGTATCCTTCTTTATCCTCGCCTTTGCTTTCTTTCGCCATTTTTTCGATCTCGGATAAATTCTTTCTCGTAATTAAATCTGAATCTCTTAAAACCAGTCCAAACCAAGCAACCGATGACGCAAATTGAAAATCATTGCTTTCTTTCTGAGAGGCAGTATTTTTTATGACATGAATAATTTCTGCACTTTTTGTTTCTTGAGGTTTTTTATATCTGAATTTAACAGTTCCCAGTTCATTTCCGGACTTTTGACTGACAGAATTTGAAGTATATTTAAGTTTATTCTGTTTAGGTAAAAACTTAGAATTTACATTAGCAGGAATGATTTCGTATAAAGCCGTTACTGTATGTCCGCTTCCTAATTCTCCTGCATCAATTTTATCATTTGTAAAATCCTCATTTCTCAGTTTTCTATTTTCATATCCAATCAATCGGTAAGATTTTACGAATTTAGGATTAAACTCAATCTGAATTTTAACATCTTTAGCAATTGTATAGATATTTCCGGCGAATTCTCTTCCTAAAAACTTGTTGGCTTCCTGCAGATTATCTATGTACGCATAATTTCCGTTTCCTTTATCAGCGAGTGTTTCCATTTTGCTGTCTTTATAATTTCCCATTCCGTACCCTAAACATGTAAGAAAAATGCCTGATTTTCTTTTTTCCTCAATCAGACTTTCAAGATCACCTTTTGAAGAAACTCCTACATTGAAATCTCCGTCTGTTGCTAAAATCACCCGATTATTTCCGTTTTTGATGAAATTTTCCTGCGCCAACTTATAGGCAAGTTCAATTCCTGCTCCTCCCGCCGTACTTCCTCCTGCTTCCAATCTGTCCAAAGATTCAATAATTTTTCCTTTCTCAGAAATCGATGTCGGAGGCAATACAACACCGGCACTTCCTGCATACACCACCATTGCCACTTTATCTACCGGTCTTAGCTGATCCAGTAATATTTTCAAAGAAGATTTTAGCAACGGTAATTTATTTTCCGCAGCCATAGAACCGGAAGTATCAATCAGGAAAACAATATTGGAAGGAGGAAGATTATTCATCGGAATATTTTTCCCCTTCAAGCCGATCTTCAGCAACTGATGATTAGGATTCCATGGATTTTTTCCCAATTCTGTACTGATAGAAAAAGGCTGATTGTTTTTTGGCTGCGGATAATCATATTTAAAATAATTGATCATCTCCTCCACTCTCACCGCGTTTTTATAAACTTCCCCATACTCAATCATTCTTCTTAGATTAGAATAGGAAGCGTTGTCTGTATCAATAGAAAATGTGGAAAGTGGCTGATTCTTTGTTAATTCAAACGGATTTTCAACTAAAGCATCATATTCTTCATTCGTATAATCACCTTTCCGGGCAACTTTCTTCTTCCCTTTTTTAGTTCCTATATGATTATTGTATACTTTTCCTTGAAGTTGATACGATCTTCCAAGAGTATAGGAATTTCGCGGAGAATAGGAAATTTCTGACGCAGTAAGCGATTTTGGTTTCGGACAGCCGTTATATTCCGGTAATCCGGGAACGGTAGGACACGCATCGTCTTTATCCAGGATTCCGTCGCCATCTGTGTCCGGCCAAGGACAGCCGTTGTTTTCTGCGGGTCCTGCAACCGTCGGACAGGCATCATCTTTGTCTATTATTCCATCTCCGTCGGTATCAGAAAAAGGACAGCCGTTATTTTCTATCGGTCCCGCAGCTTCTTTGCATTGGTCTTCTTTATCGGGAACACCGTCGCCGTCCATATCTGGGAACGGACAACCTTTATTCTCTATCGGTCCTGCGATTTCAGGACATTTATCTTTTCGGTTTTTAACTCCGTCCTGATCTTTGTCTTTTTCAATGCTTAATTTCTCTTTTTCAGTTTGATGATCTGTTGCTGTTTTGGTTTTACAGCCCATTATTAACATCAAAGCCAATATGGTAGTTCCTAGTTTTTTCATATGTATTATTTTTCTGAAAGTATAATTATTTTCCGTTTCTGTGTTTTAAGGATGCAGATTTTCGGAAAAGTTGCAGCGGATTTGATGTTTTTTTGTTAAAACTTTACCCTCTTCATTTTCCCAATTTAATTAATTAAAATTCAAACAACTAAAAATTTAACAACTTTAAAATAAGCTTTAAGGCTGAATTCTGACTTTTATTCCTTCATTCCAAAATTTTGCTTCCGGCATATAATAAAGGTATGCGTTGCTTGCTTTTCCTGTATATTCTCCTGCAAATTCCACTTTAAGATCCAGATTGATGGTTTTTATTTCATTGGCATCAAAATGTTCCCAATACAACACCAGATAATTATCAAAAATTTCATAATAAGAAACCTGTCCTTTATCCAAAAGATCCTTCAGCAAAGCATTCTGTAAAGTTAATCCTGCCGGAATTCCTATTTTCGCGGTCACCATCGGAAGCTGGTTATTTATTTTATTCTGAATGGTAATTATCATTCGGTCTGTATCGCCTGTTTTAGTTGTTTCAGATTTTAATCTTGTATTCAGAATTAAAGGAATTTCTGCACTTTTAGGAGCTTTTAACGTGTAATATTCGTAATCCAGTTTATATGGAAGTCCTCTTTGTGTAGGATAATTGACGCTGATTGTATTTTCTCCGTTTTTAAAAGCAGAACCCACCGAATTATTAACCCCGATTTCAGCTCCGTTTACTTTTATTGCAGGTTTGTCGGTTCCGTATAATCTTTCATTTTTGGCGAAAAATTCTGATAATGATTCCAATGCCAAAGTTGTTGCCTGAGTGGAACCGAAACCGTAATATCCGTTGAAATTGATTAAATGATCTGCAACTTCTGCAATTTTTAACTGGCTCAACTGCTTATCTTTCTGCAAAGCCATCAGATAAAGTGAAAGTGTTTCTGCATTTGCAGAAAATCCTCCGGAACCTGTAAAAGTAGTTTTTGTTTTTAAACTTTTCCCTTCAAACTGATTGTTTAAAATTGCTATCAAGTCTTTATACTGCTGATTTTTGCCCAGATCGGAAGAAATATTTGCCATTAAAGCCAACTGATAAGCATCTTTTGTAGCCAAAGCACGTTTCAGATTGATTTCGTAGGCATCATCCAGATTTCTGATCCCGGTTTTAGACAAAGCATACAAAACATACATATTTCTCGACCATGCAAAATCTGAATATGGAATGCTTTTTTCATAGTCTCTTCTTACCTCAAACATTCCGTTCTGATTTTTTTTAGATAAAATAAAAGACGTAAGATCCAGAATGATTTTAGGTTCAATATTCACATATTTTTTCAGATCTCTAAATTCAAGCAATGCAAAAGCAGAAAGCGCCACATCCGATTCCGAAGATCCGAAGTAAGTGAATCCGCCGTCGCGGTTTTTATAGCTCAGCATTTTCTGATAGCCTTTTTTCATATTTTTGATGACCAGACTTTCGGTTTCCGGCGTAATTTTTTTAATCTGTTTTAAATAATCCAGAATGAAAATATTTGGATAAACGGTTGAAGAAAGCTGTTCAAAACATCCGTAAGGTTCTCTTTTCAGGCGTTCCATATTTTCAAACATCTGCAGTGCATTGTTTTCATACACATAATAAGACGAGAAGAAACTGCCTTCAATATAATCCGGAATATCAATTTTAAGGTCTTCTGTTTTGTTATTGATAACTGAATAGCGGTGCGGAAATCCTTTTTCATCAACTTTAAAAGGAAGGATCATAGTTTCTCTGAAATCTTCTGATCTTACGGTAAACTGAATATTCGATTCCAACACTTCATTGGTCTGGATTTTCACAAATAATCTGCCTGATTCCAAAGGTTTCAAAGTAATCGCGCTATCTGATTTTACCACATTCACACGATTCGGAACAATAACGTCCATCGTTATCTTTCTGGTTTCCGGAGAATTATTTTTAACCACCACCGGAATCATCATCTGATCTGTTCTTGTAAGATATTGCGGAAGTTTCGCATCTATTGAAATCAGACTTTGAGCGGCATAGGTTGTTTCATCACGCCCGATTAAACCTGAAGAGGAAATTCCTTCCGTCATGATTCTGAAAGTAGAACTGGCATCGGAATTATAAAATTCAACCTGTGCTTTTCCGTTTTTTCCTGTTTCTACTACAGGATTCCAATACAGAGCTTCGCGATAATCGTGTCTGTAAGAAGTGTTTGTCGTTTTGTAGACAGGATAAGAAAAATTTCTTGTGTATTCGTACGAAACCAGACTGTCATTGGGAATATTCACCAATGCATAATATGATTTCGGCGTTACATCAAATTTTATCTGAGTGCGAAAGTTCTTCAAAGAATTAATGACGATCACCCCATTTGCACCTCTGTTCCCATAAATGGCGGTTGCAGCGGCATCTTTTAAAACCGTTATACTGTTGATATCATTTGGATTAATGATGGTCTTAAAATTTTCAACAGGAACTCCATCTACGACAAACAGCGGATTTTTATTGGCAACAGAAGCATTTCCTCTGATCTGCACATTGAGATAACCTCCCGGCTGATTGGTGGGAGTAATAACAAGTCCCGAAACTTTTCCGGCTAAAGAAGACGTAATGCTTGGATTCTGAATTTCCTCAGTTCTCAGCATAGTTACAGAACTGGTAAGCCATTCTTTTTTCTTCATTCCCATTGCTCCCGTCACGACAACCTCTTCTATATTTTGAGATTTTATGGTATCACTTCTCATGCTTCCTCTTGAAACCGATCGGGAACGTTTGTTTTCGGAGGAAGATTTTGTTCTTTCTGTGGAAGCCGTTTTCGCAATTTCCTTTTCAGCCTCTTCACGCAGTTTTATTTTACCTTCTTCTTTTACGGTTTCCTTTACAATTTCTTCTACATTAATATTATTCAGAGATTTTGCAGCCAAAGGATTTATTGCCAGTCTGTAAGATAAAATCCGAATTTTCACCTGCTGTTTTGGCTGTACAGATTTCGCAATCAGCTTATTGGAATAACTTCTGTTAAGATCATAAAAATAAAACAATCCGTTCTCAGAAGTCGTCTGTTTCAGGATTTTACCGTCCCCAAGGAAATACACATCGGCTTTTACAGGGTTTCCTTTTTCATCTTCTACAATTCCGTAGATGGGATTTTTCTTTTCGGGAAGATATTTGTATTTTCTGTTTTTGATCACTTCGGGAGTCATCTCAAAATATCGGTAACCGTTGGTAAGCATTACCAAATCGAGGCTTCTGGTTCTTTTTTCTTCTTTTTTATCGAAATAAAACTGTGGTCTTTCAATTTTTCCTTTCAGCTCAGAATCCATCAGCAGCCACGAAAGAATATGGTTCTGCTTATCGTCTGCATACGTCCATAGTTTATCATCCACAACGCTCAGAGCGAGATTTGCGGGAATCGGTTTGTTATTTTCATCGGTGGTTTCGATATTCACAGTTACTTTTTCTCTCGGAAGGTAATTTTGCTTTACCGGTTTTACTTTCACATTCATCTGTCTGTTTTCATTCGCAAAGACGATGCGTTCTGCCAAAGGAATATCACCTTCAAACACCGTGAATCTGCAAATGCCGATAGGAAGTTCATTTTCCGGAAGTTCCAATTCATTCAATCCTTTTTTTAATGAAATGGTTTTGCTGTACATTTCTTTCTCACGGAAATTTCCTTTGAGAATAACATCCTTTTCATCTTTTGATCGGATTTTAAAAACAATCTTCTGATTTTCTTTATTGATATTGAAAACGATTCCTTCATCTTTTGCCATCGGAAGCGGATAAACGGCTGAAATATTTTCAGGTTTCAATACTTTAGCATAATAATTTTCTCCTTTTTTTGGAGTAAAAAGAAAACTTCCCATCCCGAAATTATATGCTGTAGTCTCCGTAATTTTCTGATGATTTTGGTTAAAAATTTCCAAAGCTGCATCGACAGGCTTTTCAAATTCATCCAGAATTTTATAGGCAATATTCTGTTCAATTCCATTAATGAAAGTTCCTCCTTCCGGCATGAATTTTATATCAAGATGATTCAGTACAATCGGAATATTTCGTGAAATGGATTCTGTAAAGCCGTCGAAATTGATTTTAATGGTTAACAGTGCATCAGAAGATTTTAAAACAGCCGGAAGTCTGAATTTCAGTTGATTTTTCCCTTCTTTGTCTGTTATCAGCTTTCCCTCTGAAATCTTTTCACCGTTATGCATTACCGTGTAATCTCCTTCGTAAAAAGGAATCGGAAGATTGCTGAGACTTCTCATTGAAAAATCGGCAAGAACCTCATCTCCTGCTCCATATCCTTTTTTGGGAAATTCCAGTTTCATCAGAATTCTTGGCGAAACAATTTTTTGGAGGGTAATTTCTTTCTCGAAAGCATTTTTTCCGTCTTCATTCTGCATCCAGTTCGTGAAAGCGCGCAATTTGTATATTCCGCCCTTCATGTCGCTGTTAAAATAAAAATAGCCTTCTGAATAACCGTTTGTAATTTCGTATCTGGCTTTTTTTACGACTGTTCCGCTTGGATCAGTCAATTCAAAATTGACGGCTTTGCTCTGATCGGCGGGAAGATTATTTTCTGCCTTTACCGTGTAAATTTTAAAGTACATTTCCTCACCGGGTTTATAAAAAACATGGTTGGTCTGGATGTACGTTTTTTCTTTTTCGAAATTTTTAAACGCTTCCTGAGCTTTTGACAGAGAAGCAAAAACCAGAAAAAATAATCCTAAAATAGATGTTGTAACCTTGAAATTCATACCTTAAAATTGAAATGAAACCATACAGCCAAAAGTTTTAAACGACGGAAGATTGAAAAAATCCAGTCCTCTTCCGTTATCCGAATCATAGAAATTCTGATTGGAATCTGCGCCACGATTCGCCTGCCAAAGAAGGATATTATTCACATAGAACGTAATTCCCAAACCTTTTTTAAATTGCCCGACATCGAATTTTGCCGTTAGAGAAACCGCATTAATTCTCACATAATCCGCTTTCTGAACATAGTCTTCTGCAACGCCCAAATATCCGTATCTCGTCCATCGGTTTTTTGAAACGTCCTGATT
Source organism: Chryseobacterium sp. ZHDP1 (assembly GCF_018603435.1). Classification (GTDB taxonomy): domain Bacteria; phylum Bacteroidota; class Bacteroidia; order Flavobacteriales; family Weeksellaceae; genus Chryseobacterium; species Chryseobacterium indicum. Next base: position 1,272,402 of record NZ_CP075682.1, read on the forward strand.
GGGATCGTAAAAATCAACAGGAATCTGATTGGGATTTCCACCGGAATTTACTCCCTGAAAAACATAATTTTTAATATTTCTGTCGTCTCCGGAAGTTTGGGAGCGTCCGTAATAATCGAGAACAGCCTGAGTTCCGTTCCATACCTGTCCGCCTTTTTTCCATTCCCAGTTGATGTCTAAAGTGAACATTTTATAGGTGAAATTATGAGTGAATTTAACGACGAAATCCGGTGTGGGATCTGCAATTATTTTGGAACCATTCGCTTTTTTAGGATAACCGGATTCATCAATTATCAACGCTCCGTTGTTATTTCTTTCGAAATAACTTCCTACAACGGCTCCCAGAACTTCACCTTCCGACAATGTTTTGTAAATGTCTTTAAAACCTGAAACCGCTGTATTATTATACCCCGAATTTACCCGATCCACAATATCTCTGTACTTAAAAAATGAAGCTTTCTGGCTCATCCTGAAATCTGAACCCAGATAAACATTATCAAAAAAGAAATTCACTTCCAGTCCGCGGTACGTGTGATCTGCAAGGTTTTTCAGTTTTAAATTGCCATTTTCAAAAACCGGAAAAATATCATTGCTGATTTTCCGTTGAAAATATTCTGCTTCAATGCCTAAATTGTATCTTGAAGTCAGCCTGAAACCCGTTTTCCATTCTTTAGAATCAATATTCGACAGATTTTTAAAGGTTTCCACTTCCTGAATCGGAAAATACTGATTGGAATTCTGCGCATTCAGCAAAGTGGTTGCGTAAGAAGCATACGATTTTGTGATTTCCGGCTCCGAGCTTAGCTGAGTGTAGGCTCCTAAAATTTTAAAATTGATGTTTCTCCAGTTGAATATTTCTTTAAAAGTAAAATATGCTCCCACTTTAGGAAGGAAATAATTATTTTTAAGCGAAGTATTTGAAATGTAGAAAGAATTTCCTGCATTCAGTCCCATTTCGAAATCTCCGTAGCCATTATAATTTAATCCGTACTCAAAGATATAATCCTGCGAAGTTCTCTGGTAAATATAATTTTTACTGTTCAAAGTATTATCAATCTCCGATCTGTTGTTATTGACAATAAAATTGAGATTAAAGCGATGGTTCCAACGATATTCATTTATCGAATATTCTCCTGAAATACTGGAATTATACAATTTATTGTTTTGCTTTCTCCCATTTCGCAGACCTTCGGGAAAACCATACGTTGAAGGTTTATAACGATCCAGATTCAGGAAAAAATCGTTTTCATAAGATTGTGTGACATTTAGCTTAAAACGATACCAGTCCCGCGAAATTCCGAAGTTGAACTGTCTTCTTTTATCTCTGGAATTGTATTGATTATCTTCATAAAATAAAAATTCAGGATTGTCTGCAAACTTGCTGTAGCTTCTCTGCGAACCATCGGTAATAAAGATCTTCTGAGCATTCGAAAAAGAAACCGGCGTCAGTAAAGAATTCTGATAAACTCTGTTGAACAAGCCAATCCTGTTGGAATTTGTCGCTTTATTTTCTTCATATATAAAAGCCGCATTTACATTAAATTTTAAAATTTTCGAACTTAGTTTTGTTTTAAAAGAATTCAGAATACAGTGCTGATCCATGAAATACATCTGATCTTTCTGCTGTCCGAGATCCAGTGAAATCCGAAATTTTTCATCATAAGAGTACTGATGATTTTTGAAAAAAAGATTCAGCCTCAATTGATTATTGTACCCAACTGTCGTTTTAAAAATGTCGTTGTCATAAGCTTTCGCGGGAGAATTTCCGTTCATGAGAGGAATGAGTTTTCCATTCTGATCATATTCATAAGGCTGATTATCAAACTGTAAAGTTGAAATATCCGGTCCGAAACTGAACATTTCATTGGTTTCGGGACCTTTCCAAACCAGTTCTCCGTTTTCATATCTTCCCTGAACATATTGATTCTGGGTTTTCGGAACGGAATTTCTGCTTTTTACTTCCGCTGAAGTGGTAAAACTTCCGTTTAAAAACAAAAATTTCTGGGTTCGTCCTTTTAAACTGATGAGATTCTTATCGATTTCTTTTAGGTTTCTGATGGAATAATAATCAAACAAATTAACTTTCAGGTTTTGTCCTGAGTTTTCTATACTAAATTCATTTTTCCGCTCTTTTGAAACCAAGCTGTCATACGTATTATTTTGAATATTTTGAACACTTCTTTTCTCTATCTGACTTTCCAAAATAGTTTTCAGCTCACGGGTTCCGTATACAACCGCTTTGTTTTTACCGTTGTTCCAAACCAAAGTATCGTAATCTTTTGCTGCGATGATGGCAAAGCCTTTTTCATCGGTAAGTTCATAAACTCCGCTGTTTTTGTTCAGAACCTTTAAAAAATTCTGTGGCTTTTCTTTTTCGTTTAAAAATATTCCGGAATAATACCGTTGAGAATTCTGCGCGAAGAGGCAGTTAACCGCAAGCAGCGGAAGCAGACAATACAACTTCTTCATGGTATTTTTGTTGATTAAAAGGCGAAAAAAGAAACCTCCGAAGAAATTTCTTTTTTCAGATTTATATTGAATGAATATTAGTTTTGGAGGTTTAGAGAGCTACTTTTTCAGCAGTTTTTCTTTTTTAAGCAGCCTTTTCAGCATTCTTTTTTCTTTTCGGGAAATGTCTTTTGTTTCCACCAGAACAGCTCCATTCGCGGCTTGGTTTCCGAAAAGTGCGGTTGCTGTGTCTGCTTTAAAAACACGGATGGATTCTATTTTTTTAGGATCAATTCTCTTGAAAAGTTCGGAATCTGTTGCCTTTCCGTTGATAACGAACAGCGGACTGTTATTGGTTTTGGATGAACCTTCACAACTGATCGAGATATCCACTTTTCCGGAACCCTGTCTTCCCGAAATTGAATTGATATTCACGCCTGAAGCTGCACCACGAATTGAATTTACTGCTTCTTTGTTCCCTATCTTATTCGCCAAGCCCTGATAATTTCCTGCAACAGATTGTTTTGCCTGAAGATATCCTTTATTGTATGCCAGAATTTCAGGTTCCTGAGAAGATTCTTTCAGATCATACGGATTGGTAGAATAGACTGCTTCTGCGGTATCTGCAACAGCATTAAGATCCGTGAGTTTCTTTTTCAGTGATGAAGATGGATCCAGAGAATTCACCATCGAAGCTTTCTCTTTTTTAATTCCCATCGCAATTACCACTTCTGTATTTTGATTTTTTGGAACCTCCTGAATTATTTTATCGATTTTTTCAGGAATTTCAGGTTTTTCGCCATGTGCTGGAGAAGCTGCCGGAACGGAAGAAATTACCGGAAGTGGCGCTGCAATCATAGCATGCGGAGCTTCAGCAGCCATCGTTACAGGAGGCAAAGTTTCCTTTTGAATGTTCGCTTTTATAGTACTGTCAGCTTTTTGGATGTGTTCTGAAATAACAACAGAAGGTTTATTTTCGGAAATTATATTTTTTGCAATAATTTGTTGGGTTACTTCCGCTTTTTCTTTTTTACCGGAAAAGTAAAAGATTGCAGATCCGATTAATAAACTTGCGGCAATACCGTAAGGAAACCATATCGGAACTATTTTACTCTTCTTTTCTTCTTTTCTGTCTAATTTTTCTTCCACTTTCGCCCAAACTTTATCAAACCCAGGAAAAGTCGCAGGTTCTTCCAGTGTTTTAGAAGCCTCGTTGAATGTTTTATCTATTGAATTGTTTTCCATTGTTGTAAAAGTTTAAATGTTTTGATGAATCAAAAGTTCCTGAAGTCTTTTTCTGGCAAAATTGAGCTGGGATTTTGAGGTTCCTTCGCTGATGGAAAGCATGGCTGCAATTTCTTTATGAGGGTATCCTTCAATGGCAAAAAGGTTAAAAATAGCTCTGCAACCTTCTGGGAGAAAGTTTAAAAGACTTAAAATATCTTTTTCAAACGATACGTTTTCTAGTGTAGAATCTGTGGAAACGACATGATTGTCTTCTAAAGAAATATGCAGTTCTTTGGTTGATCTCAGTTTCTGAAGGCACTCATTTACTGCAATCTTTTTCGCCCACGCTTCAAAAATTTCGGAATTATGAAGCTGGTTTATTTTTGTAAAAATCTTATAAAAAGTGTCTGCCAAAACTTCTTCTATATCCTCATCGTTTTTCAGATAGCGTTTGCAAACGGTGTACAGTTTTCCCGCCATCCTTTCGTAGACTTTCCGCTGCGCATTGCGGTCGTTCCGTTGACATTCTAATAGTAACTCTCGTTCCATAATCAGGCTTTATATCTACATAGATGCAAAAAATTTCAAAAAGGTTGGAAACATGGTTAACTTTTTTGAAAAAATAATGAATTTCAGTGAAGGCTGCAAATAAATTTAAGAACGAAAACACCTGTAAATGAAGCCTATACTTCACATTTTTGAAATATTTTCTTTTTTTATTTTTTTTAAAATTATTTTCACAAAGTTTATGATGCCGCAATTATCCAAATGTAGTAGAAAAGTGATATGGAAAATTAGTAACAGATGCTTTCAGCATGACAAATTTAATGGTCACAACAAATATTTAAAATGAATGACTTCTATATTAGCCGTGATTGAGCGGTCTGTCTGAGCTCTTTTTGGGTTTTCGGCGGCGGCTTTGCCGCCGCCGAAAACCCAAAAAAGCGAGTAGCGAAAGCGCGAAACAGCTCCTGATAAAAAACTTTTTGTCGGAAAACGCGATATTCAATTTAACCTTTGCCTTTGTAACAAATCTTTAACAGGAACGACTATTCGTATAAATAATCTTTTTAGTAATGAAAAATTCAAAATTTGTGTCATTACTTTTTGTTTTGTCTGCAGGAAGTATGATGTTTGCACAGGATGACTTAATCAACAAGTTAAAAAACAACCAATCTCAGAATGCTAATTTCCAGTTTACCACGCTAAAAGATGTGGGTGCAACTTCGGTAAAAAACCAGGGATCTTCGGGAACCTGCTGGAGCTACTCGGGAAACTCTTTCCTTGAATCTGAGATGCAGAGAATGGGCAAAAAACCTGTTGATCTGGCGGAGATATACACTGCAAGAAATTCTTACCACGATAAAGCTAAATTATACGTTCTGAATAATGGCGCGATCAGTTGGGGAGACGGCGGAGAGCTTCACGACGTAATCAATATGTATAAAAAATACGGAGCCGTTCCACAGGATGTTTACACAGGTTTGAAGCAGGGGCAGAGTTTAAATAATTTCTCTGAAATGCAGGGAAAATTGAAGCCTGTTCTGGACAGTTTGGTTCAGGCTGGTTCTAAAGGAAAACTGACGGATAACTGGATGTCTTCCGTTGATGCCATTCTGGATGAATATCTTGGAAAAGTTCCTGCCAACTTTACGTATGAAGGAAAATCTTACACACCGCAAACTTTTGCGAAAGAGATTGTAGGAATCAATCCGGAAGATTATGTAGAACTTTCTTCTTATAAGGATTATCCGTATTACCAGAAATTTGTAGTTCCGATTCCGGATAACTGGAGCCATGATTCTGACTGGAATGTACCAATGAAAGATTTAACTTTAATTATTGATAATGCTGTAAATAAAGGATATTCTGTAGGTTGGGCAACGGATGTTTCTGAGCCTTATTTCTCTTACAAAAACGGAGTTGCTTATGTTCCGGACATGGATCTGGATCAGATTACAAAAGAAAATAAAGGGACTTTATTCACAGAACCGAAAAAAGACAAAACGATTACTGAAGATATGCGTCAGAAGGCTTTGAATAACCTTTCTACGACGGACGACCACGGAATGCACATCGTAGGACTGGCAAAAGATCAGTCGGGGAAAGAATATTATATGGTTAAAAATTCATGGGGTGTAACGAATGATTTTGAAGGGTATATTTATGTAACAAGACCTTATGTAGAATACAAATCGACAGCAATTCTGGTTCATAAGGATGCGCTTCCGAAATCAATTAAAAAGCAACTGAAGCCAACAAAAAATATTGGGCTGTAAATCTGATCACTTTTGTCATTATTGATGACAATTTTAGATATTTAAATCTGTTAAAAACCGTTCTCATTTTTGGGAACGGTTTTATTTTATTTATTGTTTACATTTAAAAAAAGTAATAAAGTATTGCAATTAGCCGATTAAAGCTTTAAAATTCATATTGATTTTTCTTAATTAAATATGAAATCTTAATGTTAAAAAATATCGAAAAGTTATTTTAGTTTTTAGAATAGTTTTTAATTTAAACCCATTAAGATTTTACGGTAAGGATTTAAGAATGTTAAGTTAGCTTTGCTGTTTAAATGTCCCATTGATTTTCTTTTAATGAGGCTTAATTTCTTAAAGGTGAATTGGAAAAAGTAAATTCATTTTTTAGGGTTGTTTTATTTTTTCATTTAGTGGAGAAATATTATATTTGGTAACGAACAAAATTATTCCTATGAAAAATCTAAGAAAATTACCAAAATCTGATTTGAAAAAAATCAACGGAGGAAATGCTCCGGAATGTCCAACAAACACTGTTGAGTGTTATTATCCACCAAAAAATGGAATTCCGGGATACTGGAAATGTGTTTCCGTTACTTTCGGATGTCCTAATTAAATGTAAATTCAGGTGTCTGAAATTAATGTTCTTTTAAATCATTAGAATATTTCAAAGAAAAAACCGCTTCAGGATCTCTCCTGAAGCGGTTTCGTTTAAAATAATTGATAGGTAAAATTATATGGAAAGTGAATAATGAATTTGCTTTATTTGTCCAATAAAAACTGACAGCAAAGCAATTCAACATTGACTTTCGACTTTTAATAAAGTATTGCCATGCTTTCTGCTTTGAAATCCTGAAGCTCGTCTGTTTTTTCTTCTTTGACTTTTTTCACCCATTCCGGATCCTGTAAAAGTGCACGCCCCACAGCTACCAAATCGAATTCTCCTTTTTCCAGCCTTTTTGTAAGCTCTGTTAAATCAGCTTTTTCAGTACCCTGTCCTCCAAAAGACGCCATAAAATCTCCTTCAAGACCTACAGAACCTACAGTAATGGTTGGCTGTCCGGTAATTTTTTTTGCCCAGCCTGCGAAATTAAGATCAGAGCCTTCGAATTCTGCTTCCCAGAAACGTCTTTGAGAGCAGTGGAAAATATCAACTCCCGCTTCTTTTAATGGTAATAACCACTCTTCCATTTCTTCCGGTGTATTCGCAAGTTTTACAGAATAATCCTGCTGTTTCCACTGAGAAAGACGAATAATAATCGTGAAATCTTCACCAACCGCAGCTCTGATTGCTTTCACCACATCTACCGCAAATCTGCTTCTTTCTTTCAGGGTTTTACCTCCGTATTCATCGGTTCTTGTATTGGTTACATCCCAGAAAAACTGATCGATGAGATAACCATGCGCTCCGTGAATTTCCAAAACATCAAATCCCAGATCCTTCGCAGATTTTGCAGAAGCCGCAAACTGAGCAATCGTATCCTGAATGTCTTCCAACGTCATGGCAGAAGCTTTTTCCATCTCAACCGAAGGATAATCTTCTGACATTCTTGTGTCTCCAACGTGCCAGATTTGTGGTCCCATTTTTCCTCCGTTTTCATGAACTGCATCGATTACGTTTTTCCAGCCGTTCAATGCTTCAGTTCCGTAAAAATCCGGGATATTCTGTAAGTTTTTTGAAGCAGGTCTGTTGATGACCGTTCCTTCCGAAAGAATTAATCCCACTTCGGAAGCCGCTCTTCTTGCGTAATAATCTGTAATTTGCTGCGTAGGAACCCCGTTATCGGATTGTGCTCTCGTCATGGGAGCCATTACGATTCTATTTTTAAGTTCTAAATTCTTATATTTAAAAGGTTTAAATAATGATTCTGTGCTCATCTTTAACTTATTATTTTATAATTGTTACACAAAGTAACTAATAATAGTTCATATTTGTATCTTTTGAATTAAAAAAAGTAGTAACTTTGCAGTAACATACATTAGTAACTTTAAAGTAACAGACGAGATTTTACAAGCAGATAGGATTTTAATTTTTATTTAATCATAAACCGAAGGTTCGACAGAATAAAAAGAAACAAAAAAAATTAGCACATTTTTTTAAGCTATTCATAAGAACATATAAATCTTAAAAATCCTGTATCTCTTATAAGCAGAGCGCCTTTGTGAAACTTAAAACAGTTAGCTGATAAAAATCCTTGTGAACTTCGTGTTCAACAAAAAAACAGAAATTAGAAATACACCTTTATGAAAAAGAACGAATTAATGCAATACAGCTGTCCTTTGGGAAAAGCAATGTCTGCTTTGGGAAGCAAATGGAAACCGATCATTGTATTGGTGATTAAAGACCGTAAACTGCGTTTCGGAGAATTGGCGGCGAGGATTAATGTAATCTCCAGAAAAGTTTTGACCGATCAGCTTAGAGAAATGGAATCCGACGGATTGGTAATTCGTGAGGAGTTTAAAGAAATTCCTCCAAGAGTTGAATATTCACTCACAGAAAAAGGATTGGCTCTCCTTCCTATTTTATATCAACTGGAAGAATGGGAAACGAAATATCATGTGTATGATCCGGAAAAAGAGAAGGACTGTAAAATGATTTTGGAAGGCAAGAAACCGCAGAAGACAGTTGTTTGATGGTCTTTTTTATTTTATATATAAGATATTTGCTAAACAAATTTATTATAAATTTCTACTGCAGATTTTATTTGATCTGGTTTATTTTTTGAAACTTTATTTATATATTTAGTAATATCTTCAATTTGCGTTTCTATACAAGTTCTAAAAGAATCTAAACTATTTTCCGAATACACCTCTTGTAATCTTGATACTTCGTCTACAATAGGTTCAAATAAATCTTCTTTTGTAATGTTAATTTTTCTTTCTATTAAATTAACATCTTGATTAATATATTGCACAATTATTGCAATGATATTTAGAATTCTTATAAATGTGTGAGGATGAGTATTTTCATTAAAATATAATTCCTTATTAGCAGACGGGAATCTTATTAAATGATATAAAAGATTAGAACAAAAAATAGCTGTAATTCCTATGATACCTTGAATCAAAATATTTTCAGGAAAACTTTTAACCGCATATTCATTAATATGTCTTGCTAAATGAATTGCACTATATGCATCAGCATCTAATTCCTTATAATGTCCGAAAAAATCGGTCTTAGTAGGTTCATTATCTTCTGAAACATTCATTGAGAAATCATTACTATACTGAAGAAGATGTGCAAATTCATGGTAAAAAGTAAATAAAATTGTAAATTGATAAATCAATTTTTCAATTGAAATATTCAAGAACCTAGCCGTCATTTCAAACTCAGTGTTAAAATTTTTAAGTCTCTCGTTTTCTAAAACTTCGTTAATGGTTATTAACAATAATCCTCTGTTAAATATTATTAGATTATAATTATCTGATTTTCTTGCGCAAGCATTTAGAGAATCATAATTATTATATAATAAAATAGGATTTGAAATACCATACTTTGCCGATTCTGCTGCAAAAATTCGGGAAATAGATATAAAAACATTATCAAACTCATCTTCTTGTAAATAATCTTTATAAAGACAAATATTTAAACTTTCTTTTAATGACTCATCTTTTATTTTATCAATTTCTTTCTTATAAATATCTGTCATAGTATTAAATTAGTTTCAAATTTATTAAATTAAATAATATAACAAAAAAAAACCGCCCTCCAAAAGAAAGCGGTTTCTAAATTTATTTAAAATCCAAATTAAAATATCGCAGGATATTTCTGAGGATTTGTTTCGTTAAACATTGTATAGATTTTTTCAACCATATCATCCGCAGAAGGTTTGCTGAAATAATCTCCGTCACTTGCGTAAGCCGGTCTGTGATCGTTTGCAGAAATTGTCAACGGATCAGAATCTAAGAATCTGAACGCCTTTTGTTTTTCTAAAATCTGCTGAAGAATAAACGCTGAAGTTCCGCCTTCCACATCTTCGTCGATTACGACCAATCGGCTTGTTTTCTTTACAGATTCTGCAATTTCATGTGTTAAATCGAAAGGAATTAACGACTGAACATCAATAACTTCCGCAGAAATTCCTAATTTTTCAAGTTCTTCTGCTGCTTCCATTACAATTCTCCACGTAGAACCGTAAGTAACCAACGTAACATCTTTTCCTTCTTTCGTCACCTCGATTTTTCCGACAGGAACAGTAAATTCACCTAAATTATCCGGTTGTTTTTCTTTTAATCTGTACCCATTTAAACATTCAACGATTACAGCCGGATCATCGCTCTGAAGCATGGTGTTGTAGAATCCGGCAGCTTTGGTTAAGTTTCTCGGAACCAATACCAAAATTCCTTTTGAAAGATTAAGAATTCCCGCCATTGGAGAACCTGAATGCCAAACTCCTTCCAGTCTGTGACCTCTCGTTCTGATGATAACCGGCGATTTCTGACCACCTTTTGTTCTGTACTGAACCGTTGCCAGATCATCGCTCATTCCCTGCAAACAGTAAAGAATATAATCAAGATACTGGATTTCGGCAATTGGTCTTAAACCTCTCATTGCCATTCCGATTCCCTGTCCTAGAATGGTTGCTTCACGGATTCCGGTATCGGCAATACGAACATCACCGTATTTTTCCTGCATTCCTTCAAGGCCTTGGTTTACGTCACCGATATTACCGGCATCTTCACCAAAGACTAAAGTTTCAGGATATTTTTCGAATATTTTATCGAAATTGTTTCTTACCACTACTCTTCCGTCCACATCTTCAGAAGCGTCGGAATAAATGGGCTTAATTTCTTTTACGTTTTCAGCTTTCCATTGAGACTGAGAATATAAATGAGAAGAATAATTGTCTTTTTCAACTTCAAAGATCTCGTTGTATTTCTCCATCAGTTGGTTTCTTTCCGCAGAATTTGTTCCTCTTGTAGCCAGTAAAGATTTTCTTACCAAATGGAAAACGTCTTTCTTAGCTTTTGAAACGAGTTTATTGAACTGGCTGATATAATTTTCAATTTCAGCATTCTGACCTTTAAGATTTTCAACCAAAGGCAAAACAGAACCGATTAAATCTGTAATTGTTTTCTGGTAATTTTCCCAAGCCTGTTTCTGACCTGTTTTTACCGTTTTTTTCGCTTCATTATCAATAACATCAAGTTCTTCTGCTGTTGCCAGAACTTCTTCTTTTCCTTCAATTTCGATGGAATAGTTTAAAATCCATTCTCTGAATTTTACCAAGCCGTCAAACTGAGATTCCCAAGCCAGACGCTCTTCATTTTTATATCTTTCGTGAGATCCTGAAGTGGAGTGACCTTGAGGCTGTGTAACTTCAATCACATGAACCACTACCGGAACGCTTTCTACTCTTGCAAACTGTTCTGCTCTTGCATAAGCATCCAAAAGCGCAGGATAATCCCAAGCTTTTACCTGAATGATTTCACATCCCTGGTTTTCTCCTTCTTTTCTCTGGAAACCGCTTAGCATTTCAGCAATATCGGCTTTTGCTCTCTGGTTTTTCGTGGGAACAGAAATTCCGTAACCGTCGTCCCAGATCGAAACTACCATTGGAACCTGAAGCGCACAAGCCGCATTCAGTGTTTCCCAGAAATGACCTTCCGCTGTAGAAGCATCCCCGATTGTTCCGAAAGCAATCTCATTTCCCTCTCTGGAAAACTTTTCAGAGCCTTCGAATTTTACGGTTTTATAAATTTTAGAAGCCTGAGCCAACCCTAATAATCTCGGCATCTGTCCCGCAGTAGGAGAAATGTCGGAAGAGATATTTTTCTGAGCTGTTAAGTCTTTCCAGCTTCCGTCTTCATTTAAACTTCTTGTTGCAAAGTGACCGTTCATCTGTCTTCCGGCTGAAGCAGGTTCTCTTTCCACGCTGGTATCTGCATACAATTGTGCAAAGAAACTTTCAACAGTCAACGCATTTACAGCCAATGCAAAGGTCTGATCTCTGTAATATCCCGAACGGAAGTCTCCATCTCTGAAAACTTTCGCCATTGCAAGCTGAGGAAGCTCTTTTCCATCCCCAAAAATACCAAACTTAGCTTTTCCCGTAAGAACTTCTCTTCTTCCCAAGTAGGACATTTCACGAGAAATTCTTCCTAATTTATAATCTTCAAGTATCTGATTTTTAAAATCTTGAAAGGAAATTTGCTGTGTTTCAATATAGGTTGTCTGCATAGCCAAATATTAAATATTTTTATTTTGAAGTATTTTGCTAATATACACTTTTTAAATTAATTTTAATTTTTAATAATCTTTTTTAAAAATTTGATAATAAAATAAATTGTGTTTATCTTGGAATAAATTTGTAAATGATGGAGAAAAAATCGTCTCATATCCTTAATGCATCGAGTAATCTTCTGGGGTTTTCTCTGGTCATTATCACTTCATTAAAGATATCAAAAATCAGCCACAGTACGCATTTGGACGAGTTCGCCGGAGTTGCCTGTCTGTTTTTTGCCTTCAGCTGCTTTTTTTCTTTTCTGGCTATAAGATCGAAACATGAAAGACGTTCTTTCAGATTTGAAACTATTGCGGATTATTTATTTTTAATCGCTTTATTTTGCATTGTTCTGGCTGTAATTATTGTGACAGTGAAAATAATTTAACTTTAAATAAAATAATTAATATTCAATTATATTTAAATTATCATCAATAATAAACAGATAAAGCCAAATAATACATATAAATTAAAAATTATTAAAAATTATTAATAATTTATTTAATATTTTAGCTTAAAATTCACAAATAACACGGCATACATTTTGACGATCTTGAAAAAATTCACAAATTTAAAAGGATCATGAAAAAATCATTATTTCAGTCAGTTGGCTTATTCTTATTCTGTGCCCTTTCAGGAACAACATTCGCACAAGTAGGCATAAATACGGGTAATCCTCAAGCCACCTTTCATGTAGACGGCGCCAGAGATAATGCAGCCTCGGGAACGCCGACTGCTGCACAGCAATCTAACGACGTAGCCGTTACTTCATCTGGAAATTTAGGTATCGGAACTGTTGCTCCCACAGAAAAATTAGATATTGTAACAGGTAATGCGAGAATTCGAAACATCAATTCAAACGTTGGCATTGGAGGAACAGACAGAGTGGTTGTTGCAGATGCAAACGGTGTTTTAAAAACTATAAATTTCAATGCGTACTCGTTATTTCACGCAAGGCTAACCGCTAATCAGAACGCCAATTCCTCTATTACAACTTTATTATTCGGTACTCCTCTATCAACTTCCCCTTATTATTCTTACAACACTACTACAGGAGTTTTAACATTCAATCAGGCAGGAAATTATCTGGTTACTTTACAGGCAAGCTTTGTTAATGCTCCGGCAGGAACTCAATTGCTGATTGGAATAAGACCGGTTCCGGATGCTGATTATTTAGGACGAGGCAGTCATTATAATGCAGTGGCAACTTCAGGTTCGGTGGGTGAACTTATGAATTATACAACACTGCTTGTGATTCCAACCGCAGGATATCAGGTTCGTTTTACGGCAGCTCCGAATCAGAACTGTACTGTTTTGGCGACAGAAACGGGAAGTACGGGAAGCGGAAATGTAACAAGCGTAACAATTCAGAAGATTTAATCAGCGTCTTAATAAAAAAATAAGCCGGAAAATCCGGCTTATTATATTTTATTTAAAATTTTCTTTCAATTACGTAATCAAGCATAATCCGCAATGATTTTTTTGCTTCAGAATCGGGAAATTCGTTCAGAATATCAATTGCTTTTTGCTGAAAGTCTTTCATTACGGTAATCGCATACTCCAAACCTCCGGAACTTTTAACAAAATTAATCAACTCTTTTACGCGTTTCTGATCGTTATTGTAACGTTTAATGGTATTGAAATAGTATTTGCGGTCTTTCTCGTTTGCTGTTTTCAAAGTATGGATCAGAGGCAGTGTCATTTTCTGCTCTTTGATATCAATTCCTACAGGTTTTCCGATGACGTTCGATGTTAAATAATCAAAAAGGTCGTCTTTGATCTGGAAAGCCATTCCGGTATAAGTTCCGAAATCCATCATTTTTTTAGCCAGAACTTCATCTGCATTATTCGATAAAACGCCGATTTCGCAACACGCAGCAATTAAAGTCGCTGTTTTCTGACGGATAATTTCATAATATACATCTTCCGTAATATCCAGTTTTCTGGCTTTTTCCAGCTGAAGAAGTTCACCTTCAGACATTTCGCGGATGGTTCTTGAAATAACACCTAATAAATCGTAGTCTTTATGATCTGTAGATAATAAAACAGATTTGGATAAAAGATAATCCCCTACCAAAACAGCAATTTTATTTTTCCACAACGCATTAATTGAAAAGAAATTGCGACGCTTAAAACTTTCATCCACCACATCATCATGAACCAGAGTTGCGGTGTGAATCAGCTCGATCATGGAAGCTCCACGATATGTTTTTTCGTTGACATCGCCGACTAATTTTGCACAAAGAAAGACAAACATCGGACGCATCTGTTTTCCTTTTGTGGTAACAATAAAACGAGTGACTTTATCTAGTAAAGGTACTTTGCTCTGCATGGATTCATAAAACTTCTGCTTGAAAAGTTTCATTTCCTCATTGATCGGTCGCTTGATTTCTTCAACGGTGTTCGCCACAATCTTTGAATAAGAGATAAATTATTAATTCCCACAAAGATAATTTTTTTCGGGCAATTTTAAGAGAAATTAATCTTTGAGTTTATCTATCGGAATAAAATACAGGCTTTGTTTTCCTCCGCCAATCGGAGAATGAAATTTTTCCCCCGAAATATAGATTCCTGTTTCATCAACGGCAATTCCTTCAATTTGTCCAATGGATAAAGCGCTTCCGAGATAATAATGTTTAGGATTTTCTTTAAAAAAAACTCCGGATTCAGCTTCATTAAAAATATCTAAAAAAACTTCTGTTTTCTTGGTATAGCCTATCAAATAAAGCTTTTTATTAAAATAAGAAGCATCTGTTACAATAAAACCGGTCTTAAAAGTTTCTGTTTTCTGTGCTTTCTGCTTTTCTGAAATTTCAGGATCGATAATGTAATGTGTTGTTGATTTTGAACCCCATTCTTTTGTAAAGAGATGAATTTTACCATTTAAATAAATCATCGCTTCCGCATCGAAATCTGTTTCGGAATATTTCGGAATAAATTCCTGCTGTTCGGGATATTCAAACGAAATTACTTTTACAGAATCGTTATTTAATGTATTATTTTCAAAAGGAACTTTATAAATTTCGAGGTCTTTTCTGGTTCCGCCGTTGTTTCCGAAATCTCCGATGTAAAAGTTTTTACCGTCGTTTGTAAGTGCTTCCCAATCTTTATTTTTAGCGTTGATTTGTACAGTGCTGATAATTTTTCCTGTTTTTTTATCCAGTTCGAAAAGTTCAGGAGAATTTCCGCTGTCATTAAAAGTATACAGTTTTCCGTTGATTAGGCTCAGCCCTGAAGTTTCTTTCACTTTATCATCCAAATAATTGACTCTGTACTTTCTGATTTTGAACAGATCCGCCTGTTGGGAAAATGAGACTGTTGAAACGGTAATGGCAAATATGATGAAAAGCTTTTTCATGCGGTAAAAATATTTATTTAAACACAAATGACACTAATTTGTTATACTAATTTCACAAATACTTATATAAAATTTTATATGCTTTTCGTAGTTTTGAACATAATAAAGTTGAGTAATATTTTTAATACAAAGCTCGCAAAGATTTTTTTTATTACTATTTGTTTTCAAGTTCGCAAAGGCATTTCACTTAACTAAGATAACGAAGAAGAGATTGAATTTAAATTTAAGCAAACAAAAAAGACGAGCAAGCCCGTCCTAATTTATTGTATTTAAATTCAAATATTGTGAAATCTGTGTCAAAATAGCGTCACCAGTGTTTAGAAAACTAAGCAGATTTCTTCTGAACGTGATCTTTATTTTTATTTTTTCTTGCCCAATAATCTTTTTGATATTGTCTCACTGTTTTTCCGGTTCCGTCGTGCCGCCATCCCGGAGAATTAAAAATATAATTAATACGATCTGAAAATTTCAGTCCCGGCTGTTTAATATCTTTCCATATTTTTCTCCATTCGTATAACAAAACCGTGTCTGGTCTGTCATTCGGCATTTTTGGATAAATACCGTACTTTACAGGAACATTAGGATCTTCTTTTTCGAAAGTTCCGAAAATTTTGTCCCAGATAATAAGGCACATTCCCATATTTCTGTCAAGATATTTGATGTTACATGCATGATGAACACGGTGATGAGAGGGCGTTACCAAGATATATTCCAGAAATCCCATACTTTTTACAGTCTGCGTATGAACCCACGTTCCATAAACCTGACCAATCGCATAAACCACCATAATGTGCCACGGATTGAATCCTAAAAAAGCCAGTGGCGAAAAGTACAAATATCTGTATAGAGGCTGTAAAACCGGACTCCTGAAACCTGTGGTCAAATTGAAATATTCCGAGTTATGGTGCGTAATATGAACCGCCCAGAATGCTCTGGAATGATGATCTACATAATGAAGAACGTAGTACGCAAAATCCGTTACCACAAAACAGATCAGCCAATACCAGATCGTAAATTCCCACGTGAAAAATCTATGATTGTAAAAGAAAAACATGACAAACATGGCAAATCCTTTCATTAAAAGATCCAGCCCGAAGTTCATCAGTGCCAAATAAACACTTGTTGCAACGTCTTTTTTATCATATAATTTAGCCTCGGAAACATGGCTGTAAATCATTTCGGCTAAAATAACAGCAGCGTGAACAGGAATTGCCCATGAGTAGACACTTTCCAATCCATTTTCATCCATAAAGTAATCCATCATCACTTTTAAATTTGTGGTACAAAGTTAGGATTTTACAAAAACGATAAGAAAAATTTTTGTTTTTTTTAATAAAAATTTAATCCGAAGACTTATTGGCAAGCTGTCCGCAGGCTGCATCAATATCTCCGCCACGGCTTTTTCTTACCACACAGACAATTCCGGCATTTTCAAGCTGGCGGATATAATTTTCCTCTGCCTGTTTGTTGCACTGGTCATATTTTCCGTCTCCAATGGGATTATACTGGATTAAATTTACTTTCGAAGGAACCTGCTTACAGTATTTAATCAGGGCTTTGATGTCTTCATCTCCGTCGTTAATTCCTTTCCATACACAATATTCGAAAGTAATGACAGAGCCTGTTTTTTTATACCAGTACTGAAGAGATTCCATGATTTCCGTTAAAGGAAACTTATCGGAAAAAGGCATGATCTCATTACGTTTTACTTCGATTGCGGAATGGAGTGATAAAGCTAATTTCACTTTCAGTTCTTCATCAGCAAGCATTTTAATCATCTTCGGAATTCCGGAAGTTGAAACCGTAATTCTTCTCGGAGACATTCCCAGACCTTCCGGTTGGGTAATTTTCCGGATTGCTTCCACTACATTCTTGTAATTCATCATCGGCTCTCCCATTCCCATAAAAACAATGTTGGAAAGCGGTCTGTCGAAGTACATTTTGCTCTGGCTGTCGATTAAAGCAACCTGATCCACGATTTCAGCAACTTCAAGATTTCTCATTCTTTTGAGTCTTGCGGTTGCGCAGAATTCGCAGTTTAATGAACATCCCACCTGTGAAGAAACGCAGGCTGTCGTTCTGGTTTCTGTAGGAATAAGAACGGATTCCACCAATAAGCCGTCGTGTAATTTCACTCCGTTTTTAATGGTTCCGTCTGTGCTTTTCTGAAGCTGATCCACAGAAACAGGATTGATGGTATACTCTTCCGCGATTCTTTCACGAAGAGACTTTGAAAGATTCGTCATTTCATCAATCGAGTGGAGATTTTTACTCCACAACCAGTCGTACACCTGCTTCGCACGAAACGGTTTTTCCCCCAAAGAAACAAAATATTCTTTGAGCTGGTCCAGTGATAAAGTTCTGATGTCTTTCATTATATTGTTGGAAGTTAGATGTCAGAAGATGGAAGAAAAATTGGGCGTCGAATTGCAAACTTCCAACACCCAACTTCCAGCTTCTGTTCTTATAAAATTAACATTGCGTCTCCGTAAGAGTAGAATTTGTATTTTTCTTTTACGGCTTCTTCGTAAGCGTGCATTACGAAATCTCTTCCTGCAAACGCTGCGATCATCATGATTAATGTAGATTTTGGCGTGTGGAAGTTCGTAATCATACAGTTTGCCACTCCGAAATCGTGTGGAGGATAAATAAATTTATTGGTCCATCCGTGGAAAGCAGAGATCTTTTTGTTTGAAGAAACAGAAGTTTCCAAAGTTCTCATGGTAGTTGTTCCAACGGCACAAACTCTTCTGTTTGCTTCCACAGCATTGTTGATGATCTGAGCATTTTTCTCATCGATGAAGATTTCTTCAGATTCCATTTTGTGCTTAGAAAGATCTTCTACTTCAATCGGGTTAAATGTTCCCAAACCAACGTGAAGCGTAACCTCAGCAAAGTCGATTCCTTTGATTTCCAGTCTCTTCATCAGATGTTTTGAAAAGTGAAGTCCTGCAGTTGGTGCTGCAACCGCTCCTTCTACTTTTGCATAGATGGTTTGGTATCTTTCCGCATCTTCAGGTTCAACATCTCTTTTGATGTATTTCGGAAGCGGAGTTTCTCCCAATTCCTTTAATTTAGCTCTGAATTCTTCGTAAGAACCATCGAATAAGAATCTTAAAGTTCTTCCTCTTGAAGTGGTGTTGTCTATAACTTCTGCTACTAAAGATTCATCTTCTGTGAAGAATAATTTGTTACCAATTCTGATTTTTCTTGCAGGATCTACCAAAACGTCCCAAACGCGGGTTTCCTTATCCAGCTCTCTTAATAAGAAAACTTCAATTTTAGCTCCCGTTTTTTCTTTATTTCCGTATAAACGTGCAGGAAAAACTTTAGTATTGTTGAAGATAAAAAGATCTCCTTCGTCGAAATAATCAACCACATCTTTGAACAGTTTATGCTGAATTGTTTCAGTTTTTCTGTCTAAAACCATTAATCTGGCTTCGTCTCTGTGTTCTGATGGGTGTTCTGCCAATAATTCCGCAGGAAGATCAAAATTAAAATCTGATGTTTTCATTTTTTAAATTACGGTTTAAAAATTTATAGAAATTACATGGTGTAATTTTCGGAGTGCAAATATACGACATGAAACACCCCTTTGTCAAGTATTATTTACATAGATGTTAAAGTAACTCTTTGTGTATTTTTTAAATAAACATAACTAACTAATAATCAACAATATAATTATTTTATGTTTTGTATTTTTTGAATGAGATGCCTTTGTATTTCTTTAAATTAAAAAGTTTTATTTAAGAATTTTGTTTAGCGTTGCGTTTAAATAATCGCAAGGATAAACAAAGAATCTATTTTAAATTATTGAAACCAAGATAAACAAGGGCGTTTCACTTATTTTCGAAATACAAAGATTCAAAGTATTTAAATTAATTTTAATTGAAATAAAAAACCGTGATTTCCCGATATTTTTTATACCGTAAAAAAGCTATTTTTGAGAACATTAAAAATTTACACTATGAGCAAATATTCGATTGAATCTTTTGTGAACGAAACGAAAGAAAATCCAATGGAAAGAGATTATTTCGAACTGGAAAAGCCATCTCTTCTGGAGATCAACCTTAATAATCAGTCTGTCTGGACGAAGGCAGGAAGCATGGTCGGCTACATCGGAAACGTTAATTTCGAAAGGCAGGGAATGCTTTCCGGAGGAATTGGAAACTTATTGAAAAAAGCGATCAGCGGCGAAGGAGCAAAATTAATGAAAGCCGAAGGAACCGGAAAATTGTACGTTGCGGATTCCGGAAAAAAAGTTCGTATTCTTTATTTAAATAATGAATCAGTCTGCGTGAACGGAAACGACGTTTTGGCACATGAACAAAGCATAAAAAGCGATATTACAATGCTAAAAAGTATTGCAGGCGTAATGTCAGGCGGACTTTTTCAGGTGAAATTATCCGGAACGGGACATATCGCGATTACCACTCACGGCGAACCGTTGACATTATTGGTAACTCCCGATGCTCCGGTTTTCACAGATCCGAATGCCACCGTTGCGTGGTCGGGAAATCTATCTCCTGAACTGAAAACCAATGTTTCTTTTAAAAGTCTGATAGGAAGAGGAAGCGGTGAGGAATTTCAGATGAAATTCTCAGGAAATGGATGGGTTCTGATACAGCCTTATGAGGAGGTTTACAGGATTGAGAAGTAATTATTTTTCAAATAAATCTTAGCAGGGATAGTTTTTATTCCTGCTATTTTAATTCAGAAATTCTACAATCTTCTTCCACTCCTCCAGTTTCTTTTCAAAAGAAACCGTATGAAGCGGGCTTGTGGAAGGCAGTAAAAATACAGGTATTTTATAATTCTTTCCTAAAATTTTCTGCAAATTTTTATACGACTTTCCGCCGTTACAAAAGATTGCCTTAATATTCGGATGAACTTCCAGGAGTTCTTCAACCTGGTTGGCTTCTTCATTTTTTATTTCAGAATCCAGACTTCCTTTTCTTTCGCAGGAATCGATAACATCCCAAAGTGCAATGTTGTGTTTCTTTAAAATATTGATTCTTTCAGCATAATCTTCTGTAAATTCTTCGTTAAGCAATTCAAAGATGATTTTCCAGAATTTGTTTTGGGGATGACCGTAATACTGTTGTTTTTCTAACGATTTTACACCGGGAATTGATCCCAGAATGATAATTTTAGAATCGTTATCAATGATTGGCGGAAAGGAAGATATTCTGTTTTGCATGATTCAAATACATATACATTTTGGCTAAAGTCATTATTAATTTTCAAAACAAAAAACGGACTAAAAGCCCGTTTTCTGTTGATTTTTATATTTGTTTAAACCACCCCGTCAAAAATTCTATGAATTTTTGCCACCCCTCCAAAGGAGGGGAATTCAGAAGGGAAGATTACATTTATAACGTTTCTTTTAGCCAGTCGAAGAATTCTCTTTGCCAAACCAATCCGTTTTGTGGATGCAGCACCCAGTGATTTTCATTCGGGAAATAGACCAGTTTAGATTTTAAACCTCTCAGTTTTGCTGCCTGAAAGGCTTCCTGTCCTTGTTCGTAAGGCACTCTGAAGTCGATTCCACCCTGAACGATCATAATCGGCTTATTCCATTTATCAACAAAATTGCTTGGGTTGAATTCCGTATAAGCTTTTGGTTGCGGTTTTTCCCACGGTGAACCGAGATCCCAGTTCGCAAACCAAAGTTCTTCCGTTGTTAAATACCAAGATTTCATATCGAATAATCCATCGTGCGCGATGAACGTTTTGAATCTGTTTTCGTGAATTCCTGCTAACATAAATACGCTGTAAC
Organism: Chryseobacterium sp. ZHDP1; assembly: GCF_018603435.1. GTDB lineage: Bacteria > Bacteroidota > Bacteroidia > Flavobacteriales > Weeksellaceae > Chryseobacterium > Chryseobacterium indicum. The sequence goes on from NZ_CP075682.1 coordinate 1,293,699, forward strand.
CTCCATAACTTGCTCCGACAGCAGCAACTCTGCTTCCGTCAACGTAAGGTAAAGTTTTTGCGTAATCTGTTGCGGCCAAATAATCTCTCATTGGTTGTCCTCCCCAGTCTCTTGAGATTTCTTCATTCCATTTTGTTCCCCAACCCGGCATTCCTCTTCTGTTTGGTGCAACAACAATGTATCCGTTGGCTGCCATTAAAGCAAAATTCCATCTTGTGCTGAAGAATTGTGTTAATGCAGATTGCGGACCTCCCTGACAATAAACAAGGGTTGGATATTTTTTATTCGGATCAAAGTTTGGCGGATAATGGAACCACACTCCCATTTCTTTTCCGTCCGAAGTTTTCACCATTTTTAGTTCAGATTTTCCCTGAGCCAACTGTGCATACATTTCTTTATTGGCTTCCGTAACCTGCTTCATTTCTCCGTTTTTAAGGTTGACAGAGAAAATATCTGTGGCGTGGTTAATATCGGTTCTTCCTACCAAAAGTGAAGTCTTCTGATCGGCAAAAATTTCGTTCACATCAAAATCACCTTTCGTGATCTGCTGCACTTTGGCATTTTTAGGATCTAAAGAGAATAACTGCTTCGTTCCTCTGAAAGCTGCCGTAAAATAGATCATTTTTGAATCTCCGCTCCAGAAAACATCTCCGGAAACACTTTCGTCCCAACCTGCGGTGAGGTTTGTTGTTTTTCCGGATTTCCAATCCATGATTTTTACATCATTTTTATCGGCTTCATAACCATCTCTTGACATACTCTGCCACAAAAGTGATTTTCCGTCCGGACTGAATTTCGGATTAACGTCGTATCCTTTATTAGATTCAGTTAAATTTTTTGTTGTTCCTGAAGCAAGATCATATGCAAAAATATCCGTGTTTGTGCTTGTAGAGTATTCTCTACCGCTTTTCGGTTTAGTTACATATAAAAGCTGTGCAGAATCCGGACTCCAGATGAAATCTTCCGCTCCGCCAAAAGGTCTTTGCGGAGAATCCCACATTTTCCCTTCCAGTAAATCTTTTGCAGCATCTGCTTTATCCGAAACATTTACTACGAAAACATGATTGTATTTCCCTTCATTGAAATAATCCCAGTGTCTGTGATTCAGATCTGTATAAACTTGCGCGGTGGTTTTCGGAGTATCGGAATATTTGTCTTTTCCCATTACTTTTTCCACCAAAACCTGCTTACTGAAGGCTATTTTTTTACCGTCGGGAGAAATAACAATGTTGTCTGCTTCACCGATGGTATAAAATTCCGTCCATGTTTTACCGTTGTCTTTTGAAAGGAAAATCTTATCGCCTTCCTGCGCGTACAATCCGTTTTTATCCCACTGAATCAGTGCTTTTTTGCCTAAATCAACTTTCACGGACTGATTGTTCAGAACATTCAGGAAATAGTTCTCGCTTTTTGTTTTTTCGGTTTTAAGATCGGTCTGTCCTATTTTGTAGATTAACGAAGACTGATCGGGAGAAACTGCCTGTACTCCAACTTTTTTCAAAGTCCATAAAATTTCAGGCGTCATTAGTTGTTGTGCATTCATTAAGAGCGGAGCTGCCAAAGCCAGCAGACTGTACTTAAGTTTCATATTAATTCATTTTTTATGACTTTATCATTCAATCCAATCATAAAGTCTTTATTTAATTCAAAGATTGCCAAAGTTAACTATTTTTAAAACACAAACGCACACAAAAAATCGCCTGTCGTTTTAACAGGCGATTTTATATCATTTCAAATTTTAAATTAATCTCCGTCCGAAAACATTGAGTTTGCCAGTGAGCTGACAATGGAAAGCAGGATGCTGAAAATCAGCGCCCACAAAAATCCGTCTACCATCATGCTGTCTATAAAATAATCGGCGATCAGGATAATAATTGCATTGATTACTAAGGTGAACAGTCCCAATGTAATGATCGTTAAAGGCAATCCTAAAATATTAAGAATAGGTTTTACAATTAAATTCAAAAGTCCTAAAACGATGGCAAAAATGATCGCTCCGCCAAATCCTGTAAAGTGTACTCCCGGTAAGATCCATGTTAAAAGATAGGCAACAATGGCCGTTACCAAAAGTCGAATAATTAAGTTCATAGTATGATTTTTTAATGTTGTTGATGAATGTTCCTGTGCAAAAGCTATTCCACTTGTTTGAAAAATTATCTGATCTTCATCATCGTGACCAAGGATGTTGCAACGTGGCTTTCAGATGCTCCGTTTTCATCAGCCACATAAATTTCAGTGCGGATCACGCTGATCTTTGAACCTCCTTTTATCACATAAGATTTCGAAATTAAAGCTTCTCCAATGGCAGGTCTTAAATAATTGACTTTCAATTCAACGGTTACCACATAGCAGTCTTCTTCGTAATGACTTACTGCCGCGTAACCGGAAGAAACATCCACCAAAGAAGCAATCATGGCTCCGTTGAACATTCCTGCTTTTCGGGTCATTAAATCCATTTTAGGGATTTTCATGGAAATGAAGTCGGTTTCCACTTCCAGAAGTTCGGCTTTGTAGAATTTTAATGTTTCGGAGCGGTTGAAGCTGTCGGTGATGAGCTGTTTTTTATGGGGTGTCATTTTTTGTTTATAATTTGAACACAAGTTGCACAATTTTTTTTACAAATGCGAAAATATTATGTTTGCTTTTGATTTAAACACGAATGGCACGGATAGATTTCACAAATTTTATTTTTAAACACGAATTGCACGAATAATTTTTTCACAAATGGCGCAAATATTTTAACCATGAACGATATTTGAGAGGTTAGAATTATTATGTTTTGGCTGAAGCCGTTGTTTTGGGTAAAATGTGAAAGCGGACTAAAGTCCGCTCCTATTGATGTTTCGTTGTGGTAATCGTGAAAATATTTGTGGTATTTGTGTTTAATTTTTAGTTTAAAACAATCTGAAATTGCTCATCCATCGCTAAAATACCTTCTGCCAAACTTTCAGGATGGGTGGTGAAGCCTTTTAATTTTGAGGTTTTGCCTTTTAAGACCAAATCCATTAATTGCTTATCCGAAAGTTTTTTTCCGAAGATTTCAAAGGAAACTTTAAAGCCGCAATTTTTAAAATCGGAACATCCGACAGCGGTTTTTCCTTTCATCAAATGGTGTTCTTTGCATTTCGGGCATTTGGTTTCTTCCCAGGATTGAAGTTCTTTTTTAACGGCGGGTTCGCGTTTTTTCTTTTCTTTTACCTCCTCCACTTTTTCTTCTTCCAAAGAAATCACTTTCCCTTTTCCGTCGACTACTTTTTTAGTAAGCTCCGTCACCATCTGGATGAGCTCTTCCTTAAAATGATTTGCTTCATATTCGCCTTTTTCAATTTTTCGGAGTTTCAGTTCCCATTCTCCCGTTAATTCGGGACTTTTCAGCAATTCATCTTCAATGGTATCGATCAGTTGAATTCCGGTTTGGGTAGCGATGAGATTTTTTCTTTTCTTCTCGATATACTTCCGCTTGAAAAGCGTTTCGATAATATTGGCGCGGGTTGAAGGTCTTCCGATACCGTTGTTTTTCAGGAGTTCGCGCAGTTCATCATCTTCCACCTGTTTTCCTGCGGTTTCCATAGCTCTCAGCAAAGTTGCTTCCGTGTATGGTTTTGGCGGAGTCGTTTTTCCCTGATGGATCATCGGATCATGTGGTCCGGTTTCTCCGACGGTAAATTCGGGAATGGTCTGTTCTTCTTCCTTTTCTTTTTCTTTATCGTTGGGTTCTTCTTTCGGTTCTTTGGCGTAAACGGCTCTCCATCCCGGTTCCAATATCTGCCTTCCGCTGGTTTTGAAAGGAATGGTTCCTACTTTTCCTTCTACTAAAGTATTGGAAATTTTACACTCGGGATAAAATACGGCAATGAAACGTTTCGCAACCAGATCATAAACTAACTTTTCTTCCCTGCTTAAATTCTGGGAAGGCGGAACTTCCGTCGGAATAATTGCGTGGTGATCTGTTACTTTGGTATCATCAAAAACCGCTTTCGATTTGGGAATCGGAGCTTCCAGTAAAGGGGCGATAAGTTCCTGATAAAAATACATTTTCTTCAGAATTCCTTCGATTTTCGGATATAAACTTTCAGACAAATAGGTTGTATCCACACGCGGATACGTAACGTGCTTTTTCTCGTAAAGACTCTGAATATAATTTAAAGTATTCTCCGCAGAATAGCCGTATTTTTTGTTGGCTTCCACCTGAAGTGCCGTCAAATCAAACAGTCTCGGATTTTTTTCTTTTCCTTCTTTAATTTCAAAGGATACGATTTCGAAAGGATTCTGTTTTAAATATTCCAGCCCTTTTTCTGCTCGTTCCAAAGTTTTGAGACGGTCGATCGCTGCGTTAAAAATAACTTCGCGGTATTTGGTTTTCAGTTCCCAATATTCTTCGGTGGTAAAAGCATCAATTTCTTTCTGACGCTGAACAAGCATTGCCAACGTGGGAGTCTGAACTCTTCCGATGGAAAGAACGGCTTTATTTCCCCCAAATTTTTTGGTGAAAAGTCGCGTTGCATTGATTCCTAATAACCAATCTCCAATCGCTCTTGCGTTTCCGGCAAGGTAGAGATTTTTGTAATCTTCGGCAGGTTTTAGATTAGCAAAACCTTCTTTAATCGCTTCTTCGGTAAGGGATGAAATCCACAAACGCTGAATGGGTTTATTGCATTTTGCTTTCTGTAAAACCCATCTCTGGATCAGCTCTCCTTCCTGACCGGCATCCCCGCAATTGATGACCTCATCACATTCTTCAACCAGTCTTTCAATAACTTTAAACTGATTTTCTACGCCTTTGTTGGGGATTAATTTGATCCCGAAATTATTGGGAATAATGGGCAGCAGAAACAGGTTCCACGATTTGTACTGCGGACCGTAATCGTGTGGTTCTTTGAGGGTGCAAAGATGCCCGAAAGTCCATGTCACACAATAGCCATTTCCTTCCATATAGCCCTGCTTCGGCGTGGTGGCGCCCAACACTTTGGCGATATCTCTGGCAACACTGGGTTTTTCGGCAATACAAAGTTTCATGAATGTCTCGGAATTTTTTGGAGAGGGCAAAAATCGGGATTTTTTTTGGATTTTGCTAATTTGCGGATTGTTGGTTGAAAATAAGCTTGTCTGAACTTTTAAAATGAAGGGTATTACTTAATTTTTTGAAAATAGATACGTTGTGATTGTCATTCCGGAGGAATCTATATTCGAATATTTTTGTGTGAATTTCTTAGATCCTTTCAGGATGACAGATGTGCCGGAAAAGAATTCAGAATTAAAAGACAATTTTGTCTGGAAAAATTCAAAACAGTCCTGTAACGGCTTTTTGGGTAACCGGGAAAGTATGTTTCACCCCTGCAAGAGACTTTCCGGGAACCTCGAAAGCTTCCTGCACCCCTGCGACAAACTTTCCGGAAGGCGGGAAACCTTCTTACACCCCTGCAAGAAACTTTCCCGGAAATTAAAAAAGCTCCCTTAAAAAGAGAGCTTCAAAACAATTCATACCTTATCACTACACTTCCATCGGAACTTCCATGAGAAGAATCTCTGTGTTTTCCGATGTGGATTTTATGTTTAATTCGGAAATATCCCAAATTCCGAAGCCGTCTCTTTCTTCCAGTTTCTGTCGTTCAATTTCTGCGCTTCCTTTGATGATGAAAACGTAGACACCGTTTCCTTTTTTCTTTATCTGATATTGGGTTTCAGCCGTATTTTCAAAATCTCCGAGATGAAACCATGCTTCCTGATGGATCCATATTCCGTCGTCTTGAGGATCGGGTGAAAGGATCTGCTGAAATCTGTTTTGACTTTTCGTTCTGTCGAGTTTCATCTGGTCGTATCGCGGCGTGACATTTCTTTTATTGGGATAGACCCAGATTTGCAGAAATTTAACCAAATCGCCTTCATCTTTACTGAATTCACTGTGCATTAATCCTGTTCCGGCGCTCATGACCTGAATTTCGCCGCCTTTTATTTCGTTATGGTTTCCCAGATTGTCATGATGGATCAGGGTTCCTTCCAGTGCAATGCTGATGATTTCCATATTGTCGTGAGGATGCGTTCCGAAGCCTTTTCCGGCTTCAACAGTATCGTCATTCAGCACTCTTAAGGCGCCGAACTGCATTTTTTCGGGGTCATAAAATTCTCCGAAGCTGAATGTCTTTTTACTGACCAGCCACTGTTCGTTGGTTACCCCTCTTGAATCTGCGCGGTGCACTACTCTGTTTTCAGGCTTTTTTACTGCTGCAAAACTGTTTTCCACCTCGTTGAACAGCAATCCGCTTCCGCCGCCGTAATGTTCTATTACTTTTATATTTTCATCAAAATTTCTGCAAAAAACACTGATCTGTTTTTCGAACTGCTCTTCCAGACCGGAACTCAGCAAAACTATATCCACGGGATTATTTTTGATAAAATCCTCGCTCTTGCTTTCATCACTCAGAATTTCAGCCTTCCATCCATCATTTTTTTCGATAATTCTTTGTAAGGTTGCAAGAATTTCGACATTTTTTCCGATTATCAAAAAGTTCAGTGCTTTCATTTTGATTCAATTAAAAGTTAATGGTTTACAATTATAAATTTTTACAGTTCTTCTTTGAACCATACATCGCTGTATTCGTCGGGACGGCGTTTGAACTGGGCGTGAACATACGGACACAACGGAACAATTTTGAGCTGATGTTCTCTTGCGTAGGAAACCAGCTTTTCCAGCAGGATCTTCGCAAATCCTCTGCCTTCAAATTCTTCGTTTACTTCCGTATGGTATACCGTTAATTTATCTCCAATGACAGAGATGTCCATTTTTCCTGCTTTTTTATCGTCTGAGAAAAGCTGAATCTCTCCTCTTACATTTCCTAAAACAACTTCTGTTCTTTCCATAATTTTGATTTTTAATGATGATGTAAAATTAGGCACCCTGAATTTGCCGGATCATGATGTATGATAATAAATCCGTTTTATTTTGATTAAACTGAAAGAAGCCGTGAATTATTTTTTAACGTGATGAACATAAATTTTCTGTCTGTATTGCTATAAATTTTTCGTTTGCGAAGGGGGTTAAACGCAACGAAGGCTTGATTTTCGGAACATCAACAGGAAGTTCAAAGCTATTATTTGGCTTTTTTTGAGAGAAATCACTGGTGAATTGATAGTATTTTCAAAAATTAAATCATTAAAAATCAAAACATTAAAAACAAGAGATCAATTTATTTTCTAAAAAGCCTACTTTTTTAGTGGACTAATAGAAAAATATGTTTTATATTTGCAACCGTAATCAGGATATAATAATACAATGAAAGCAGAATTCAAGAACAGCACCGTAAGAAAACATATCAATCATTTTATGATGATGTATTGCTGTATGCCTATGCTTCATTCCTGTTGTGGTTAACCTTACTTTTATATGACATATTTCTAAAGGCTTTACCACGTTGTAGAGCCTTTTTTATTTTAAAAACAACATTAAAAAATATCATGAATACTAATAAAAACAAATGGCTGATTCCTATAGCCTTCATCAATATTTATGTAATATGGGGAATTACTTTCCTCGCCATTTCTTTCGGGTTAAACGGATTTCCGCCTTTTATTCTTTCGGGGTTCAGATTTTTGGGCGCAGGAATAGCAATGATCGGCTATCTGCTCTTAAAAGGTGAAAAAGCCAATTCTGTCATCAACTGGAAAAAAAATGCCATCACCGGAATTCTCATCCTTACGGGAGGAACGGGATTGGTTGCGTGGGGAGAACAATATGTAACCGCTTCTGAAGCAGCCATTGCTATTGCAACGGGACCTTTTTGGTTTATCGCCATTGATAAGAAAAACTGGAGTTATTATTTCTCGGATAAGTTTATTCCTTTAGGTTTGGTGATCGGGTTTGCAGGACTTATTTTATTTCTCAACGGAAGTGTAAGTTCTTCCGGTTCGCATACACAAACGGCAGATGCTTCAATCAGGATAATTGCATTTGTTGTTCTGGGACTAAGTTCCGTAGCGTGGGTTTTAGGATCTCTTTATTCCAAAAAAAATCCGGCTGGCCATTCAACTTTTATGAATATTGCCCAACAGCTTATTACTGCCGGTATTGCTTCATTTATTATTGCGTTTTTCAGAAATGAATGGACTGGTTTTTCAATCATAAAAGTACCGTTAAACGCATGGTCAGGATTGTTTTTCCTTATTGTATTCGGATCAATCATCGCTTACCTTTCGTATATCTGGCTTTTGTCTGTAAAACCTGCCGCTTTGGTAAGTACGCATACTTACATCAATCCTATTGTTACTGTAATTGCGGGCTGGATCGTTGCAAATCAGACCATCAACATCAACCAGTTTTACGGATTGATTGTTATTCTTGCCGGAGTTCTTTTAACGAACGTGACTAAATATTTTAAGCTTTCCAAGCGGTCTAAAGTGAAAATAAGAAGAGTGATAAGACACGTGAACAAAACCGCAAGACCTTATCAGCCAATATAAAATTTAAGTAAAAAATGATAGAGATAAAGAATGTTTCAAAAACATTTCATCAGAAAAAACAGTCGTTTAAGGCGCTGAATAATGTAAGTCTGACGATTGAACAGGGCGATATTGTAGGAATCATCGGATTTTCGGGAGCGGGAAAAAGTACGTTAATCCGAACGGTGAATCTTCTTGAAAAACCTGACAGCGGTGAAATTGTGATTAACGGAAAGGATTTTACGAAATTAAATTCGAGACAATTAGCCCAGGAAAGGAAAAAGATCGGGATGATTTTTCAGCATTTTAATCTGCTTTCTTCGAGAACTGTTTTTGAAAATATTGCGCTTCCGTTAGAGCTGGATCATGTCAGCAAAACTGAAATTAATAAAAAAGTAAATGAACTGCTGAAAATCGTAGGACTGGAAGACAAAGCAAATGATTATCCTAAAAGTCTTTCGGGAGGACAAAAACAGAGGGTTGCTATTGCAAGGGCTTTAGCAAATGATCCTTATCTCCTGCTCTGTGATGAAGCGACGAGTGCGCTCGATCCTGCAACCACACAATCGATTTTACAATTGTTGAGGGATATTAATCAGAGACTTGGAATTACGATTTTGCTGATTACGCACGAAATGGAAGTCATCAAAACGGTTTGCAACCATGTTGCGGTAATCGACAAAGGTCAACTATTAATTAAAGGAACTTTAAGCGAGATTGTCTCGAACAAAGAGAATCCTATCATTAAACAATTTTTAAACTCTAGTGTTATGACGATACCACAGGAACTGAATAAAAAACTACAGCAAGAGCCACAAGACGGATTATTTCCATTGGTGGAAGTAGAACTTAATGAAAATATATCGGTGGAAGAACTGCTTTCCATTGTTTACGATAAATATAAAATTCCATACAAACTGCTGAAAGCGGATGTTGAATATTTAGGCGATTCCAATTTTGGAAAACTATTGCTTCAGCTTCAAGGAGAAGAGGAGAAAAATCAGCAGGCCATTTATTATTTCAATCAGAATAAAATTCAAAATACGGTAAGAGGATATGCTTAGTGATACGGTGATTTCTCTTTTATCAAAGGGAATTTGGGAGACGGTTTTTATGACGTTTGTTTCGGGGTTTTTCGGATTTGTTCTGGGTTTGCCTGTCGGAATTCTATTGTTTTTAACACGGAAAGGACAGCTTTTGGAAAATGTAATTTATAACAGGATTTTATCTGTTCTGGTGAATATTTTCCGTTCTATTCCTTTTATTATTTTAATTGTGTGGATGATTCCTTTCACGAGAAGTCTGGTGGGAACGTCTATCGGGGTAAACGCAGCTTTGGTTCCTTTAAGCATCGGAGCGGCTCCTTTTATCGCAAGACTGGTAGAAAACAGCTTACTGGAAGTTCCTCATGGACTAATTGAAACCGCAAGAGCTTTGGGAGCAAGCCCGTTTCAGATTATCAGAAAAATATTATTACCGGAAGCACTTCCTTCTTTGATTAATAACGCAACAATTACCTTAATTACGCTTGTCGGCTATTCTGCGATGGGAGGAGCTGTCGGAGCCGGCGGATTGGGACAGATCGGTTATCAGTACGGCTACATCGGTTATGATGCCGTGATTATGAATCTTGTGTTGGGATTGCTGGTTGCGATTGTTTTTATCATTCAGTTTTCGGGAGACCGATTAGCGAAGAGGTTTGATCATCGTTGAGTTTTTTGAGTGGGAGGGTTTTTGAGTTGGAGGGTGTGAGTGTTTGAGTGTGTGAGAGTGAGTGTGTGTGAGTATTTTGAAAATAATGTGATAAGTGTGAATGTGAAATAGTGTGGTGGTTTGAAAATTTCAGCCATCAATCGGGCGAAAATCAGCAAAAAGGAGTAAAAGCCATATTTATTTATTAAAGAATTTTAAAAATCTAACCTTTTTGCTTTTCGCCCTTTTTTTAAAAGAAAATAATTTACAATGAAAAAAATAAAGATTTTAAGTTTTTTAGCGGCGGGTTTGTTAGCATTTACCGGCTGTAATTCATCAAAAAAAGAGGATCCGAACTTTATAAAAGTAGGAATAACTTCAGGACCGGAACAGGAAATTGCCGAAGTGGCGAAAAAAGTAGCGAAGGAAAAATACAACCTTGAAGTAGAGCTGGTTTCCTTCAACGATTATGTGGTTCCCAATGAAGCTCTGAATAACGGTGATATTGACGCCAATGCTTTTCAGCACGTTCCTTATTTAACCGAACAATCCAAACAGAGAGGATATAAATTAGCGGTTGTAGGAAATACTTTTGTTTACCCTATCGTTGCGTATTCAAAGAAAATTAAAAGCATCAATGAACTTCAGAACGGAAGCACAGTTGTAATTCCGAATGATCCTACCAATGGCGGACGTTCCTTACTTCTTTTACAGAAAAACGGTTTGCTGAAACTGAAAGACGGCATCGGACTTTTACCGAAAGTAACGGATATTGTTGCCAATCCTAAACAGTTAAAAATCCTTGAAATTGAAGCGCCGCAACTGCCGAGAGTGTTGGATGATAAAGAAGTGGTGATTGCCATTATCAACAATAATTTTGCGGCTCAGGCGGGATTGGATGCCGATAAACAGGGAATTTTCAAAGAAGATAAAGATTCTCCTTATGTAAATGTAATTGTTTCAAGAGAAGATAACAAAACCTCCGAAAAGGTAAAAAATTTCGTAAAAGCCTATGAATCTGATGAAGTGGTAAAAAAGGCGGAAGAAATTTTCAAAGGCGGTGCTGTAAAAGGCTGGAACTGATTTGAGGGAATTGTGAATGGTGAATAGTGAATTTTTCCGTTATGCTTTAAAATTCATCACTAACAATCCACCATTGACAATTCACCATTGACATTTTAAAAAAGTCTATTATTATATATTCAGACATTGTTTCAGTTTTTTGAAATGATGTCTTTTTTATTTTCAAATCACGGGTTATTAAAAATTATTTATTTAAAAATATATTTTCTCAATTTGAGATAATAAAATTTTTTGCTATTTTTGTTTCCAATCAAAAAAGGCTTTTTATGTTTAAGAAAACCGCCATTGTAAGTTTATTCACATTTATTTCTGCTTCTTATATGGCTCAAAATACACCGCTTCCTGTTTATTTAGACGAATCCAAACCTGTGGAATTACGGGTAAAAGATGCCCTTTCCAGAATGACTCTGGAAGAAAAAGTGGCGATGCTTCATGCCCAGTCAAAATTCAGTTCGCCGGGAGTTCCGAGATTGGGAATTCCTGAATTCTGGACAACGGACGGTCCTCACGGAGTTCGCCCGGAAGTGATGTGGGACGAATGGAATCAGGCAGGCTGGACGAACGACTCCATTATCGCCTATCCTGCTTTAACGGCACTTTCCGCGACATGGAATAAAAAAATGTCCTGGAATTACGGTAAAGCATTGGGTGAAGAAGCCCGTTACCGAAAAAAAGATATTCTTCTGGGACCAGGAGTTAATATTTACAGAACTCCACTCAACGGAAGAAATTTCGAATACATGGGTGAAGATCCTTATCTGACTTCAAAAATGGTAGTTCCTTACATCAAAGGAGTACAATCCAACGGTGTGGCAACTTCTGTAAAGCATTTCGCCCTGAACAATCAGGAAATGTTCCGCCATACCAGCAATGTAAAAGTGGACGACAGAACGTTGTACGAAATTTATCTTCCGGCTTTCAAAGCGGCTGTAACAGAAGGTGATTCTTGGACGATCATGGGAGCTTATGATATGTATAAAGGTCAGTATTCTAGCCAGAACCAATATCTTCTGAACGATATTTTAAAAGGAGAATGGAAATATAAAGGGGTCGTGGTTTCCGACTGGGGTGCTGTTAACAATACCGAACAGGCTATCCATAACGGACTGGATTTGGAATTCGGAAGCTGGACAAACGGACTTTCAGCAGGTACAAAAAATGCTTACGACAATTATTATCTGGCAAAGCCTTATTTAGATTTAATTAAATCCGGAAAAGTAGGAACGAAAGAGTTGGACGATAAGGTTTCAAGGCTTTTAAATCTTGCGTATAAAACAACAATGAACCGAAACAAACCTTTCGGAAATATCGCTTCAGAAGAGCATAAAGCTATTGCAAAAGAAATCGGGGAAGAAGGAATTGTATTGTTGAAAAATCAGGGAAATATTCTTCCGATTGATCTGAATAAAGCTAAAAAAATAGCGGTCATTGGTGAAAATGCTATTAAAATCATGACCGTTGGCGGAGGTTCTTCTTCATTAAAAGTAAAATACGAAACGCTTCCTTTAGACGGAATTAAGGCGAGATTCGGGAAACAGTCGGATGTACAATACGCAAGAGGTTATGTGGGAGACATCGGCGGAGAATACAATGGGGTAAAATCCGGACAGGATTTAAAAGATAACCGTTCTGAAGCTGAATTATTAAACGAAGCCGTAGAACTGGCAAAAAAATCTGATTATGTTATTTTCGTTGGAGGATTAAACAAAGCAGATTTTCAGGACAGTGAAGGGAACGACAGAAAAAGTTACGGATTGCCTTACAATCAGGATAATGTAATTGCTGCATTGGCAAAGGCGAATAAAAATCTTGCGGTTGTTCTGGTTTCCGGAAATGCGGTGGCAATGCCGTGGATTAAAGAAGTTCCGACTGTTGTTCAGGCTTGGTATTTGGGTTCTGAGGCAGGAAATTCTATTGCTTCGGTTTTAGCAGGTGATGCAAACCCATCAGGAAAACTGCCTTTCACTTTCCCTGTGAAACTGGAAGACAATTCTGCGCATCAGTTGGGAGAATATCCCGGAAATAAAGCGGAATTGGCAGCGGATAAAGGCAAAGATCAGAAAAATCCGATCAACATCGCATACAATGAAGGAATTTTTGTGGGATACCGATGGCATGATACGAAAAAAATAAAACCTTTATTCAGTTTCGGACATGGTTTAAGCTACACCACTTTCGAATTTGGAAAAGCCAAAGTCGATAAAACAACGATGTCTCAGGATGATAAAATCACGTTTACGGTTTCTGTGAAAAATACAGGGAAAAGAGCCGGAGCGGAAGTTGCCCAACTGTATATTTCCGACCTTAAATCGTCTGTTGAAAGACCGGCTAAAGAATTAAAAGGTTTTGAAAAAGTGTATCTGAATCCGGGAGAAGAAAAAGAAGTAACATTTACCATTGATCAATCTGCTTTAAGTTTCTTCGATCCCCAAAAACATGATTGGGTTGCAGAACCGGGAGATTTTGAAGCACAGATCGGTAATTCTTCCGATGCCATAAAAACGAAGGTGAAGTTTACGTTAAAGTAATCTTACTTATATATTTCTAAAACGAAATGCCCGGATTTTCTCCGGGCATTTTTCGTATAAAAAATTTTCAATTACGGAAAACCGTAAAAAATTTATTTTTCATGTATTTACATTTGTATCATAAAACTGATTCATTAAAACAGAAATCATAGTTTAATTTTTTCTCCATTTAAAACTCTATAACCATAATTATGAATACAATGATTCAAGATTCAATTTCTAATACAGATGATATTTTACTAAGAATAAAATCTGAACTAAGAAACGCAAAATCCGAAATTCTGATTGCTATGGCTTGGTTCACCAATCAGGATTTGTATGAAATTATTAAAGAAAAACTTCTGCAAAACGTAAAAGTTTTACTGGTTCTTTCTGATCAGCCCGATAATGAAAAACTCGATTTTGATATTTTGGTAAGTCAGGGCTTACATTTTACGAAAATCAGGAATATTGGTTACGGAATGATGAATCTGAAATTTTGTGTGATAGACCGTACTATCGCCATTTCTGGTTCCTATAATTGGTCAAATAATGCCAAAAATAATCATGAACAGGTTTTGGTAACCAATTTCCCTAAAACAGTAAATGAACTTACAGAAAGTTTTTTCAAGATCAAAGACCGAGTAGAAAAACTCAACAACGGACTGAGTCTTGAAGAAATTGAGAGAGAAGAAAACGCATCATTTCTTCCGGTAATGAATCCTTTAAAATCTGAAAGCCCAAATAAACCATTGAATTTCCAGGAGCAATCTCTGAAAGATTTTAAAGATGTTCTGGATAGCATTATAGCCACAGAAGTCGGCTCATTCGATAAAAATCTTCTGAAAGAAAACGCTTATCAAAGAGCTTTTGAAAATCAGGGCGATCATCAGGTTCTTCCACAAGCGATGGATAGTCTTTACTCGAATTTCATTAACGAAATAGAAGTGATTGCAGAGAAGAAAACCAGACTTAAAAACAGAATTGAAGAGCAATTGAAAGTCAGCATCAGTAACGTAGAAATGAAAACTCAGAATGAGATTGACACACTAAATTATAATCTGGATGCTGAAATACAAAACACAGAAAATAATATTCGGGAAACCGAGAAAAATATTGAGGATAAAAAACAGCTTATAGAATCTAATAATTCCATCAAAATTCCTTTCATTCAGGATAAAATTGATGTACTGATGAAAAAAATAAACGAATTGAAAGTTGATTTTGTAAAACCTCCTGTTAACTGGCCTTTAACGGTTACTTTAGGATTTATAGGTATCATGCTTTTATCGTATATATTCGTATTTTATTCTTCTGTTGCCTATATATTTATTTTTTCGAAAAATGAAACACTATCCGCTTTAAACAGAGGTACAGTTCCGGAAACACCGGAAGTTTTTAATTCTGATGCCATCACACAAATTTGGAACAAAGGAGCCGGCGGAATATTATTTCTGTTCCTTTTCGTCAGTATTCCTTTAGGATTAGGAATGATGAAACTCATCATGCCCAATAAAGAAGAACCATCTGATAAAGAAAGCAGCGTAAGTAATACATTGAAGAGACTGTTTAACAATTACGGAGGCATATTTTTAATTTTTCTGGTTGATTGCTTTATCGCTTATCGGGTGGCAAAAAATATCAACTTTATAGAATATTTAACCAACCGTACCGATAAGCAGTTAGAATTTAAAGATATTTTACAGACGGAAAACTTTTGGCTGGTCTTTATTCTTGGGACTTTAGGAGTATACTTATTTGGAATTGTTACAGAAAAATTCTATCAGTCCTATCATAAAAGAACTAAAACGCACCATCAGGAAAAAACTGAATTCGTTGTTAAAAAACTGGAAGAAGAAATGCAGGAGCACCGACTGGAAATTAATAGCCTGAAAGAGGAAAACAACAGATTAAGCAGTGAAATTTCCGCATCGGAAAGAAATAAAATAAACTTTACAAAGCAGCTTCAGGATTTACCAATGCAGACGAATACCAAGATCAATAATCTGAAACAAATGTTACTGACCTTTAAAGAAAAAGTGGAAAATCTTGCTCATATTTATCAAAGTCAGGTAGATAACGACAGACTTCCGATCTCCAAACCAGAAATGAAAAACCGAGTGAACATCTTTATGGAAGGCTGGAGCAAATATTTATTTGAAATTTATGCAGTTCCGAAAGCTGAAGCAAAAACAACTGAAGCCATTAGAGAATGCGAAAAATGGCTGAATATGATTGCTTTTAATGAAAGTTTTACTACCGACTTCGCCCAAAATTAAACTTAAATATTTTTATGAAAACAAAATTTACCTTAAGCATTTTAGCAATCACATTTCTTCTGTTTAATTGTTGTAAAACACCTGAAAAGTCTTTTACGAAAATTCATGATTATAACGTATTAATTGTGCCTGATTTATCTAACAGAATCAACAAAGAAATCCATCCTAAACCTGTAAACGACACACTGTTAATCAATAATATAATAGGCAACATTGAGCATTTATTACAGACAAATAACAGACAAATGAATCAGCTTGATGTCTATAAACTGGATTTTATCAACCGGGGAATTTTGAACAAGAATGTAGTGGATCCAAAAGATCTGGAAATTAATTTCAAAAAATTTGAGAATAACTTATCGGCATCCTCTGAATACAAAAGAAAAAGTTTGAAATCTGATGTATTGAAATTTAAATCCGGGGTTTCAAAGATTTACAATTATTCTTTACAAAATTCTTCCGGTTCCGATGTTTGGAATTACTTCAATGAGACAATCAAAAGTTCCATCATAAATAATCCCGATAAAATTGATAGCACAGCAAAAACGATTAAAAATACAAAGAATATTGTTGTACTTTTTACAGACGGCTATATAGAAAGTACCAATAACGATTTGGGATATACATTCGACCAAAAATTAATCAAAAAAATAAGAACCGAGTTTTTGAATAGTAAATCCACTGACCTCGAAAAATTTATCAGTTCAAAACCTGAATATTTAATTAAAAAAACGTCTAATAACCTTCACGATATTAATATTTTAATTTTAGAAATGGTAGACAGATCGCTTGATAAAAATGGTTCAACAACCATTCAGCCAACAGATTTTGAGATCATGAAAATCATCTGGACAAAATGGCTGAAAGATTCCGGAGCATCACATGTTGAAATTTATCCTGCTTTTTCTAAAGAAACAGACTCTTTTGAAGCGTTAAAAAAATTCATGAAAGAAATTAAATAACTTAAACCTCCACAATCAGCTCCCTCTCAAATCCATTATACTTTTCCGAAATATAACCGTGCGGATTGCAGATAATCTCCGTCTCCCCTATTTTGTATCTTTTCGGCGTGTGAATATGCCCGTGAATCCAATACAGCGGTTGATATTCCAGAATAAAATCCTCCAGATTGGAAACGTATGCGGAAGTCAGCGGATCATTTTTGAAATGTTCCGGACTCGACTGTAAACTTGGGGCATGATGAGTAACCACAATATTCTTCATGCCCTTTGAACTTTCAAGACTTTCTTTTAGCCACAATCTCGAAAACTGATGAATTTTATAAATATCAATCGACCTCATCTTGGAATAAGAAGGATCTCTTTTAATTTGCTTATAATCGTTCATTCCTTGCTGACAGACGAATCCGTAGTATCTCGGATCTCCGAAAATAGAAAAATCCGTCCACAACGTTGCGCCATGAAAACGAATCCCGTCGATGTCTGTAAAAGAATCTTCCAGCACAAAAACATTGGAATTTTCTGCGGCAGCTTTTATTTTATTTAATGTTTTAGGATAAGAACCTTTATAATATTCATGATTTCCCAACACATAAATCACAGGTTTATCGGGAATTTTTGTTTTAATCCATTCAATTCCTTTCGTTCCCAAATTAACATCTCCCGCCAAAACAACGACATCGGCATGATCAAAAGATAGTTCCGACATTCCGAATTCCTGATGCAGATCGCTGATGATTTGTATTTTCATGGTGCTAAAATAAAAAAAGAACCGACAATTTCTTGCGGTTCTCTCAATAAGAATGTCTAAACTGATTTTTCGGTTAATCAAAAAGTGTAAACATTCCTTTATATAATTTAGTTTAAAGTAGGTCAGTTTACGAAACAGCGATTTCAGATTCCGCGATTTTTATATTTTTAAAGATAAAGTAGCATAGCATTGTCAGTGCAAAAACGGCATAGCCGATCAGAATAATCAGGCTCAAATTTCCAACCGCAAGTTCTGAAGGAAAAATCTGGCTCATCAACGTCATAAAAGACAACCCGATTCCTGCTCCTAAAAAATAGCTCGTAGAACTCAGACTCGAAGCCACTCCGTAAGAGGAAGGATTTACGTCCTGAATTCCCAAGACAGACAAACCGGTAAAACAAAACGTCATCCCTATTCCCGAAATGCATGCTGCACCGAACAAAACCAATGACAAAGGATGCCCGAAATAAATGGAACCCAATAATGCCAAAGTGCCGCTCAACATAAAGATCCAGCCCAAAATTCCCATCTGCGAAGAATTTAATTTTTTGGCAACATGAGGAAGAATAAATTTTGCCACCAAAGCCGACATAATACTGAAAGGAACCAACATCAATCCCGCCGAAGCCGCACTGTGATTCATATCTTTCTGCAACATCAATGATATTAAGAATAAAAATCCGATAAAAAACGCGCCTAAAGCCACAAAAGCCAGATTGGAAACTACCAGAGAAGAATGTTTCAACAATTTTAAATCAATCAAAGGCTGAGCAACAGATTTTAAACGAAAAACGACAGAAGTTAATAAAATGACCGCCAAAATTAACGAACCTGCAACCAATAAAGTCTGTTCTTTGATGTGAACCAGTTCATGCGTTCCGTATGTTAAGCTCAATAAACCTAAAACCAGTAGAATTCCCGACAGAAGATCTGTTTTTTGGGATAAACCTTTCTCATCTTTCGGAAGATACTGATACGCGAAAATCAACGTGATGAAAAGAATCGGAACATTGATTAAGAAAACCCAATGCCAGCTCAGATACGTACTGATGATTCCCCCCAAAGAAAGTCCGCTTCCGGAACCAATCGCAGCAAAAGAACTGAAAATCCCGATCGCACGGTTTCTCTCCTGATCTTCTTTAAAAGTATTCGTTACAATAGACATTGCCGAAGGCATAATAAAAGCCGCTCCCAATCCCTGCAAAGCTCTGAAAATAGCTAAAGTTCCGAAACTTTCAGACAAACCCGCTCCCAGAGAAGTCAGCATAAAAAGGAATAATCCCAAAAGAAAAATTTTCTTTCTTCCGAGCTGATCAGAAAGTTTTCCCCCGATAATCAGAAAACCGCCAAAAAACAATACATATAAAGTCTGAAGCCATTGTACGGTTTCTGCACCAATACCGAATTGCTGTTGAATAGAAGGAATTGTGAGATTGATAATGGCAATATCCAAAGCCTCTACAAATGTTCCTACCGATGCTAAAATCAATATCAAATTCTTTCTCTCCATATAGTTCAATTATGCTGCAAAATTAAAATTAATAGAACGTATATAAAAATTCAAACTAAAATTAAGAACATATTTAATTTAATTCAATTTAAAAAAGAACAAATAGTCTTATATTTGAAATTAATTCTTCAAAAACAGAACAGATGGCAACAGAAAATTATACACCCGACGAAAAAGACCTTTCCATTCTCAGAATTTTACAGAAAGATGCGAAATTAAGCGTCCGCGATATTGCGGCAAGAATTAATCTGAGTCCCACTCCTACTCACGAAAGAATTAAACGGATGGAAAAACTGGGAATCATAAAAGAATACACCACCGTTGTTGACCGTAAAAAAGTGAATAAAGGCATGATGGTGATCTGTATGATCGCGCTGAATGTCCACAACAAAAAAACCGCAGGAAAATTTATTGAAGAAGTCGGAAAACTGAAAGAAGTCGTTGAGTTTTACAACATCAGTGGTGATTTCGATTTTATGCTGAAAATTCTCGCTCCGAATATGGATGAATTTCATGAATTTTTCGTGAACAAGCTTTCTGAAATTGAAGGAATCGGACAGACGAAAAGTATTTTTGTGATGAACAGTATTAAGGAAAGTTCCCAGATTTTGTAGTCATTTTTTCTGGTAATTTTTTTTAACGTAAAGACCACAAAGATATTTTTAAAATTGTTGTGAATATTTTTCGTTCGCAAGGGCGTTTCACTCAGCAATTGAGTAATTTTGCCATGATTATTTTGCTTAGTATTTGTCATCCTGTAAGGATCTAAGCACGAATCTTTCGATTTTTTTCTCGCTACTTTTAGATCCTTCCTTCATCTGAATACAAACTAAGAGGCTATTTTATGTGCTGTCAATGTATAATTTCGTAAATTTAGTCACATTAAATCAACAAAATCATGCCTTGGAATCCTGAAATTTACAATCAGTTTAAAAATATACGGTATCAGCCTTTCTTTGATCTTTCAGATTTGATTAAAGATGAAAAACCAATGAAGGCTATCGATCTGGGATGCGGAACGGGTGAACAGACTGCCATATTAGCTGAAAAATTTCCCGAAGCTGTATTTATCGGAATAGATTCTTCTGCCGAAATGCTTGAGCAATCAAAAAGTCTTGAAAATGAACGTCTTCATTTCAGACAGGCGACAACAGAAGAAATTTTGGAAAGTGAAGAAAACTGGGATTTGATATTCAGTAATGCGGCTCTGCAGTGGTCTGATAATCATCATAAATTATTCCCAGAATTGATTTCAAAACTAAACTGTAACGGACAACTTGCAATCCAAATGCCTTATCAGCCGGGAAATATTCTCAATCAGATTTTGTCTGAAATGTCGGGTGAGGAACCTTTCAAAACACAATTAAACGGATGGAACCGTCCTTCTTCTGTTTTAACGATTGACGAATACGTACAGATTATATTTGAAAACGAACTTGAAAATTTAAATATATTTCAGAAGGTGTATCCTATTATCGCGGAAGATCATGAAACGCTATTTAATTTCATTTCGGGATCTGCATTAATTCCTTATCTGGAAAGACTTTCGGAGGATGAGCAGGAAACTTTTAAGACAGAATTTAAACGAAGGATTCAGAAAAATTTCCCTAAGCTTCCGGCAGTTTATTCTTTCAAAAGAATTTTAATGTATGGAAGGAAGCCATAATTCCTTTAAAAATAAAATCGCGGAAAATGCATTCTCCGCGATTTCAATTTATAGAAAATATTTTAAGATTAAGCTACTGTAACCCCGAAAAGATGCCCGATTAAAGCCGTAATTCCCATGGCAACCGTTCCCCAGAAACAAATTCTGAGCACGGCAATTCCTATTTTTGAGCCTCCTGTTCTTGCTGAAATAGCGCCCAGAATCATCAGAAATATAATAGAAAAGCCATATTGAAAATACACCATTTCCTTTAAGGGAGCCACCAGTGAAACGATAAATGGCAGTAACGCTCCCAAAGCAAAAGAACCGAATGACGCCAAAGCAGCCTGTAACGGTTTAGCCTGAGTAATTTCGTTAATTCCAAGCTCGTCATGAGCGTGAGCTGCCAAAGCATCGTGTTCCGTAAGTTCTGTAGCTACTTTCAAAGCTGTTTCTTTGCTTACGCCTCTTTTTTCATAAATTTTAGCCAGTTCCAGAAGTTCAACTTCCGGCATTTCTTCAAGTTCCCGCTTTTCGCGAAGGAGATCTGCTTTTTCGGTATCTTCCTGCGAACTTACCGATACATATTCTCCTGCAGCCATAGACATCGCTCCGGCAATCATTCCGGCGAGTGCGGCAAGAATGATGGTATTTCTTTCGGGTGTGGCTGCTGCAACACCAATAACGATACTTGTGGTTGATAATAATCCGTCATTCGCTCCCAAAACTGCTGCACGAAGCCAGCCTAACCTGTTCACATAATGTTTTTCCAACTGATGATGCATACACTTTAGTTTTTAAGTTAAAAAAATGACTTGCTAATTATGTTAACAAGTCAAAATTAAACTGATTTTTTATTTAAACCTTAAATTTAACGAAATAATATCAGATTTCATTCCGATCGATTTTGTATAATGTCCGTACCGTATTTCCAGCATATTCAGTCGTTCTACGCCGAATAAACCGTTCTTCGGACTGATTCTGATTCCTGCCCCGTAAAAATGACTGTCGAATTTGGACAGATCATAATTGCTGGTGTAGAAATCATCAAAGGCGGTATGCTGCTGATAAGGCGCAAAATATTTAGCCGCAGTCTGCGAATAGTAACGATAGAAAGGACTTACCGAAACAAACGGAGAAATCTTTACAGGCGTTTCCAGACTGAAAGTATTGGATTTCAAGCCCCAATCGTCGGTATAATAACGGTAGTACGCTCTCAAAATCACCTTGTCTCCCAAGAAATAATTGGCTCTTACTCCCAAAGGAATTTTAAATCTTTTATCCGGCAACGCTTCCTGATGAACCGATTTATCATTAAAGTAAACCCTGTGGAACGGCAGGCTTAAATATCCGGTCTGCTGAACTCCGTCCGCCAGAAATTCAACCTGAAAATTCTGATTGATGATCTGTGAGTACGCCAAAGATAAAGCAAAGGTATTTCTTCCGCTGGTTCCGTAGTTTTCGTGTTCGCCGCCTGTGCTTCCGTTGGTTCTCAATTCAATAGGAGCAATGAGTTTTACCTGATCGAGATAGGCCTGAAATTTAGCCGTAAACTCTCCCATTCTGTTTTTCGTTTTTTGTGAAAACCCGATGTTTGCCCCGTAAGAGGTATAATCGAATTCGAAAGAGGTAGAAACACCCGCCATTAAAGTCGTTCCTTTTTCGGTATTTTCACGGCTCCAGCTTAATGCAGGATAAATTCTGTTGTCTGCGTGCGAAGCCGAGGAATTGGCTTTCAGATCAATCATATCCGAAGATGCGGAAGTATAATGATCGATCCCGACACTTACATTGAATTTATTTTTACGGTCTTTTTTATCGTATTTTACCATCGTTACATCGATCGTGTTGGAAACATCGGTCAGTTTTTCTGAGCCGATTCCTCCTGTAACGGCAGAATTGTTTCCGTCCTGTTTGTAGTAACTTGAAACTAAATTAGCTTCATCAAAAGTCAGCTTTTTGGGCTGTTCGTTATTTGTGTTTTCCTGTGCTTTTGCATTAAAAATTCCGAAAAGAGCAACAACACTTATGATTATTTTTTTCATTGTAGATCACATTAAATTTTTACCATTCTCTTTTCTTAATTGCATCCGCAGCCACCGCCCACTTTTCCGGCATTGGCTCCTGAAGAACCTTCTCTGTAAGACTGAAAGCTCAGTTCGGTCTTTTCGATTGTTCGGTTTCCGAGCACCATTTCGGCATCGTTGAGTTTATTTTTTTCGTATTCTTTTACGGTGGTACAGGAATTCAGCAAAGGAATTGTTACTATCGAAAGAACTGCAATGGTTTTGTAATTTAAAGCGTTGAATCTTCGCAGCCCGGCTTGAACGGAGCTCTTTTTGTGAGGAACGAGCAAAAAAGCGAGAGTGGAAGACGGTAAAAGCTGCCCAAATAAATTTTGAACAACATTTCTGGTATTTTTAATTATATTTTTCATTTTAAGTTAATGTTTTGAGATGAATAAATTCTGTCCTCATCGTCGATGATGATACACTCCAGATGATTGATCCGGTTGATCATACCGAGCGCGGCATCGATTCCCATAATACTGACGGGAGTTGCCATTGCGTCGGCAATTTCTGCGTTGGGACAAAATACGGTAACACTTTTTACGCCCGAAACCGGCATTCCTGTTTTCGGATTGATGGTATGAGAATATTTTTTACCGTTGATGACTACGAATTTCTCGTAATTTCCTGAAGTTGCAACCGCCATATCCGTAATATTCATATAAGAAAAAGGCTGTTTTGCATTGTCAGGATCGGCGATTCCTACAGTCCAGGGTTTTCCGTCCGCCTGATTTCCCCAAGTCGTTAAATCGCCTGAAGCATTTACAATTCCGGATTTTACGCCTCTTTCCATGAGAATTCTTTTTGCCATTTCTGCGGCATATCCTTTCCCGATTCCTCCAAAGCCGATACGCATTCCTTTTTCTCTGAGAAAAACCGTCTGATTGTCGCCATCGAGAATAATATTCTGATAATTAACGAGTTTCAGATGATCCTTTATTTTTTCAGGATTAGGAAGCTCTTTCATTTCACGGTCGAAATTCCAGAAACTCTTATCGATTCCGCCATAAGAAATATCGAAGTAACCGTCTGTAATTCTGCTGATTCTCAAACTCCTTTCAATGAGATCAAAAATCTCGCGGTCTACTTTTACAGGCTTTATTCCCGCATTTTGATTAATGAGATTAGTCTGACTGTCATCGCTGAAGGTTGTCAGCAGTTTTTCGATTCTCCGGATTTCATCAATGGCGGCGTCAATATGATCGTAAGCGGATTTTTCATCACTACTTACAACGGTAATTTCAAAAGCGTTCCCCATCAGTTTCTGAGGTCTTTTGAATTCTCTAAGCATCTCTTTTTCTGTTATTTTTGTTTTTCTCTGATTTCCCTGATCTCTTTACTGAAAGCCAGTGCATTTTCTGAAGGCAGTCCTTCCCAGCTTTTCAGAATTTTCCCTTCTGAATTTAATAAAAGGGTATACGGAAACAAGCCTTTTTTATTATATGCATCGGCAAGAGAAGCGTTTTCTTTTTTCATATCCGCAGAAAGCTGATTTTTCTTATTTCGCGGAAAATCTGCGTTGATGTACACAATCACTTTATCAGATTCCAGTTTTTTGAAATCTTCTGTTTCAATGATGTTTTTATGAAGTTTAATGCAGGGAATACACCAGTCTGAGCCGGAAAAGTTAAGCAGAATGAGTTCTTTGTTTTCTGCAGCCGTTTTTTTTGCGTTTTCCAGTCTGTTTTGTGCGTGGAAACCAAAGGAAAATACAACCATAAGTATGGCTGATACTATTGTTTTCATTATTTTAAATTTTATAATGATTTTGATAATAAACGATGGATTTTGATTGAATAAAATCAAAAAAAGGTAAATGAATTAAGCAATCGGTTTTGGTGGTTCCCAGACAGATCCCGCGAATCCTTTGTAGCAGAAATCTTCGTCTTTTGAAGGAATTTTATGCGATTTCAGTGATCTGAAATTTTCCGTTTTTGTTTCAAAATAAAAACCCGGATTGATGGTGAAAACCAAATTCAGCGGTGCAGAATGAATTACAAACGGCAGTTTTCTGTCTTTGCCGTAATCTCCGTCTTTTGCAGGATGATCGTAATGTGCTCTGAAAAATGCAATCAGCGGCATTTCCGGATTAAGCTGTTTGTGTTCCCAATAAAGTTCCACCAGAGTAGGAATCTTCAAAAATTGATACAGCTCGGTTGTAGAAACCAAGAATAAGGATAGTAACAATATGGAAACCAACTTTTTCACCTAATCAAAGGTATAAAATCTTCTGTTAAGAATGATTTTAAATTAATCCGGATTATAACGCTAAAATGTTCAATAAATTGTTCAGCTTTAGTTTATTGTTTAAATTATAAATTTGTCTAGAGGCTGCTTAGATTTTATTTTTACTATTAAGAGAATTAAGACTTTTAAGCTTAAAAAACTTAATAAAAATCAATTTATTGATTAATTCATTACAATCAACTTAACTAACTGAAATTCTTAATATTAAATTTAAGAATAAACAAGTTTATTTAATTTAGAAAATTAAGAAAAGCTATAAAACTTTTATTTTGCAATATTAAATAAGCTCTTAAATTAAAGTTGTTTAAAGCAAAATGTTAGAAAACTCTATGGAGCTTTATCTGTGTAGAAATCATACTAGGAGTACGTTCGGCGTTCCGTAGGAACGCTATCTTTAAAACATTTATCGTATTACAGATATCAATCCTACGGATTGATTGATACACTTATTCTTTTTCTACACAGATTCTGCACCTAAAGGAGCAAAGCTATTTTACTCTAAGCTACTTCAAAAGTTTACTTCATCTTTTTTTACTTTTGCGGTTAAATAAAAAATTTAAACATTCTTTACATATTTAACTGACGAATAATGATATCAAATTACTTTAAATTTAATATTTATTCTTCTTCCTCCGTATTTTTAAGCTTCATCAAAAGCGTATAGGCATTTTTGGTCACGATCTTTTTATTCTTAAAATCATCAAAATTGAGGATCTGGATAAATCCGTTTTCCGTTTCGCCTAAAGTCACCGGAGTCAATCGGTACGTCTGCTTTTTAACCTCAACAAATACAAAGTCTTTGCCTTCAAAATTCACGATGCTTTCTTCCGGAACCGCATTGGAAAAAGAGGTGCTGGTTTCAATTTCGGCATTCATATACATTCCCGGAACGAGACTGTGATCGTATTTATCGAAATGGCAGTGAACTTCCGCCAAACCGCCCTGACTGATATCTTTGCTGATGAGAAGGATTTCCCCATAATATTTTTTACTTGGATCTGCATTGGTGTACGCTGCAAAACGCTGTCCTTTTTTCAGGTTTTCCAAATCCTTTTCGTACACTTTAAGATTCAGGTGAATGTCATCGGGATTAATAAGCTCAAAAAGCACATCCGAAGGATTTACATATTTTCCGATATTCACATTCACTTTGCTTACAAAACCATTGATTGAGCTGTACACGGGAACACTTTTCGTAATGCTTCCGGATTTTAATGCTTCAGGATTGATATTGATGAGTCTGAGCTGCTGTGCCAATGAATTCATTAAAATTCTCTGGCTGTTCATTTCAGATTGGGCGAGCTGCATCGCTTTGTCGCTGCTTGCCTGACTTTGGTTCAGGGTTTTCTGACGGTTGTAATCCAGTTCTGCAAAATGTGCTTTGGATCTTGCCATCAGATAATCCTGCTGAAGCTGAATGAACTGCGGATTTTCGATCACGGCAATCACCTGACCTCTGGAAACCGGCATTCCCGGAAGAAGATTGCTGGATTTCAGATAACCGCCAAGCGGAATGCTTACAGAAACCAGATTTTGAGGCGGAACATCGATCATTCCGTTTAATTTCAGGGTTGAAGCGATATTCTGTAACGAAAGTGTGGTTGTTTCTATTGGTGCATTTCTTAACTGTGCATCGGTTAAAGTCACTACATTTTCGTCTTTCGGGAGGCTTTTTTCCTGTTTGGGAGCTTCTTCTTTTTTACATTGAATGAATACAAAAAAGCTGAGTAATAAGGTATATATTGAAATTGATTTCATTTTTTTACGGATTTAAAGTAAGGTATTCCAGTTCAATGGCACTTTGATTAAGTTTCCAGACTGCATCGGTGTAATTGTTTTTAAGCTGTACTGCCTGATTCACGAGGATCACAAATTCGAGGTAATTGATTTCTCCGCCGATAAACTGTCTTTTCGCCGTTTCGGTAATGACGTCTGCATTTTTAAGGTCGGAACTTTCATATTTTGAAACAATTTCCAGATTGGACTGATAGATTTCTCTGGCTTTTTTAAGCTGATTCTGAAGGTTGAATTCAGCGTTTTTCAGTTCACTTTCTGCAACAGACTGCGCTACTTTTGCGGCTTCAATTCTCGCTTTCTGACCTCCTGAAAATATCGGAAGCGAAACACCGACCTGAACCGAATGAAACTGGGGTGTTGCATTGTAGAGTTTATCATCCGGACCTAATCCTTTAAAACTGTTCAGGTTATACGCCAATTGCAGACCGGGAAGCATTTTCGCTTTTTCCAGTGCGATCTGTTCTGTGGAAATATTTTTCTGCTGTTCCCAGATTTTCAGCAAAGGATGATCCGCCAGTTTTTCGTTTAAAGAATTGGCAAAAGATTTTGAACCTTCGGGAATGAAATCGGTTTCCGTATTCAAAAGCCACTGAAACTGAATCTTTAAAACTGCTAATTCCTGCTGCAATTGTTTTAACTGAATTTCTATCGCCGATTTCTGGCTTGAAGCGGTTGTTTTTTCGAGAATATTGCTCTCTCCTGCTTTCAGTCTGAGGCTCGCTTTGTCTGAAAAGTCGGTGTACAGTTTCAGGATTTCATTCAGCAGTTTTTCTTTTTCTTTCCAGTACAGAATGTTGTAAAAGGTAAGACTGACTGCTTTTTTAAGTTCATATTCTTTCAGGGAAACATTCAGCAGGGATTTTTTCCATT
Source organism: Chryseobacterium sp. ZHDP1 (assembly GCF_018603435.1). Taxonomy (GTDB): domain Bacteria; phylum Bacteroidota; class Bacteroidia; order Flavobacteriales; family Weeksellaceae; genus Chryseobacterium; species Chryseobacterium indicum. Next base: position 1,321,541 of record NZ_CP075682.1, read on the forward strand.
CTTCGGTGTATACATTTTTCTGTTTTTTATACACTGTCGGAAAAGCAATATTTTGGGAAACGCCAAATTTCATATCGTTGTACGCACTGTTGATCTGTCCGTAATCGAACGTTACACCAGTCTGCGGAATGTCATTAGCCGATTTTATTAAAGCTTTGGAATATTCCGATTTCAGTTTTTCGTTTTTAAGATTTCTGTTGTTTTCCAGTGCGGTATTGATCGCAGTCTGAAGATTGATCGGCGTTTGTGCCTTCAGTCCGAATCCTGCAAAGCTGAACAGCAAAATCAATACAGCCGTTATATTTTTGTGATTATTTTTCATATGTAGATATTTATTGTTTTTTAAAGGTCATATGTAATCGCGTTTTCTTCATAGGTGTTTGCGTTTTCCAAATGATGGCGATTTCATTTTAAATCCTTTTTCAATGGTTACATAAAGAAGCGGCAGTACAAAAAGCGTAAGGAAGGTTGCCACGAGCAGACCTCCGATCACCACAGTTGCCAACGGACGCTGAACTTCTGCTCCGGCTCCGTTGCTGAGCGCCATCGGAATAAATCCTAAAGATGCCACGAAAGCCGTCATCAGAACCGGACGAAGTCTGGACTCCCCGCCATCAATTACAATTCTTACGATATTCCGGATTCCGCTTTTGTATAATCTGTTGAATTCTGAGATGAGAACGATTCCGTTGAGAACCGCCACTCCGAAAAGGGCGATGAATCCAACACCTGCACTGATGCTGAAAGGCATTCCTCTCAAAGCCAGAAGAAATACGCCGCCAATAATTGACAGTGGAATTGCGGTGTAAATCAGCAGACTTTCTTTCACCGAGCCGAATGCTAAAAATAACATCACAAAAATAAGCGCTAAAGCGACCGGAACGGCAATCATCAGACGCTGTTTTGCATTGTTCAGGTTTTCAAAAGAACCTCCGTAAGTCATATAATAACCTGTCGGAAGTTTTATCTCTTTATTGACTTTAGTCTGAAGTTCCTCCACAATGCTCTGAACATCTCTTCCTTTGATGTTGAATCCAACGACAATTCTTCGTTGTGCATTTTCTCTCTGGATTTGGTTGGGACCGTTCTTTACTTCAACTTTTGCGAGTTGGGAAAGGGGAATCTGGTTTCCAAACGGAGTCGGAACTAGAAGATTTTTAATATCATCCACATTTTTACGGACTTTAGAATCGAGACGAACGACCATATCGAAACGTTTTTCACCTTCGAAAACGAGACCTGTACTCTGCCCTGCGAATGCAGCATTCACAATCCGGTTGATATCTGAAATGGATAAATGATATTGTGCAATAACAGGACGGTTATATTCTATGGTTACCTGCGGCATTCCTGCAATCGGTTCGATGTAAAGATTCTGCGCTCCGTCTACAGTTTCAATAATTTTCCCAAGTTTTTGGGCATTTTGGGAAAGAACGTCCAGATCATCACCGAAAATCTTCACCACGACATCCTGTCTTGCTCCCGTCATCAGTTCATTGAAACGCATCTGCACCGGAAACTGAAAACTTACGGTTACTCCGGGAACATCCTGCAGTTCTTTGCTCATTTTATCTGCCAATTCAGGGAATGTAGAGGCAGAAGTCCATTCTTTTTTATCTTTCAGAATCACCATCAAATCGGCAGCATCCATCGGCATCGGATCCGTAGGAACTTCCCCGCTCCCGATTTTTGTCACGACTTTTTGTACTTCAGGAAATCTTGATTTCAGGATATGAGCAGCTTTTTGGGTACTTTCAATGGTTGTATTCAGATTACTTCCCGGCAAAACTCTGGTTTCTACGGCAAAATCTCCTTCTTCAAGGGAAGGAATAAATTCACCTCCCATTCTGCTGAGAATGAAAATTGCCAATACGAAAAGTACAGCCACGATGGAGAATACCATTTTCGGAACTCTTAAAATTTTAAGCAATGTTTTCAGATAGATTTTCTCTACTTTTTTCATCATCCGGTCGGATAAACTCGGTTTTGAGCTTCTTTTTCTCAAAAGCAAAGAACTCATCATCGGAATGTAGGTTAACGACAATAAAAATGCTCCTAATAAAGCAAAAGCTACAGTCTGAGCCATCGGTTTGAACATTTTCCCCTCAATTCCCTGTAAGGTAAGAATCGGAAGATAAACAATCAGGATGATAATCTGACCGAAAACTGCACTGTTCATCATTTTTCCGGCAGAATCAGTAACAATGGTGTCCATTTCTTCTTTTCCAACGGAGAATATTTTTTTGAATTTTGAATTATGACTGAACTGATGCAGGACGGATTCTACAATAATGACCGCACCGTCGATAATCAACCCAAAATCCAGTGCACCGAGACTCATCAGGTTTCCGCTGACTCCGAAAAGATTCATCATACAAATGGCAAAAAGCATAGCAAGAGGAATTACGGACGCCACAAGCAGTCCTGCGCGTACATTTCCGAGGAACAGAACCAGAACAAAAACAACAATTAATGCACCTTCTGTAAGATTTTTCTCTACTGTTCCGATGGCGTTGTTTACCATTTTGGTACGATCGAGGAACGGTTCTATTACGACTCCTTTCGGAAGGGTTTTCTGAATCTGTGCGATTTTTTCTTTTACGTTTTTAATAACCTGATTGCTGTTTTCGCCTTTCAGCATCATCACCACTGCTCCGGAAACTTCTCCCTGATCGTTGAACGTCATTGCGCCATAGCGTGTTGCAAAGCTGGTTTTCACCTCTGCAACATCTCTTATAAACAGCGGGATTTCATTGGTTTTGGAAGCAATTGCAATATTTTTGATGTCTTCAATATTTCCGATCAGACCTTCGCTCCGGATGTATAAAACAGTGGGACCTTTTTCGATATAAGCTCCTCCTGTGTTCTGGTTATTGGTGTTTAATGCATCGAAAACATCGTTGATGGTGATTCCGTAAGCGTTTAATCTGTCGGGATTGACGGCAATTTCGTACTGCTTTAATTTTCCTCCGAAACTGCTGACTTCGGCAACGCCTTTTACACCGAGAAGCTGTCTTCTCACGATCCAGTCCTGAATGGTGCGGAGTTCTGTGATGTCGTATTTTTTCTCGTAGCCTTTTTCGGGACGGATCACGTACTGGAAAATTTCGCCTAAACCCGTGGAAATAGGACCTAATTCGGGAGTTCCTATTCCCTGCGGAATCTGGCTCTGAACCTGCTGCAGCCGTTCTGCGACCTGCTGTCTTGCCCAGTATACATCGACGTCATCCTCGAAAACGATGGTAACGAGCGATAGCCCGAAACGGGAAAAACTGCGGATTTCTTTTAATCCTGAAATATTATTGTTCGCCTGTTCTATGGGAAATGTCACGAGTCTTTCGATGTCTGTTGCTCCAAATGAAGGAGCAATGGTGATGACCTGAACCTGATTGTTGGTGATATCGGGAACGGCGTCGATCGGAAGTTTGGTGACCTGATAGGAACCAATGCCTATCAATCCCAAAATCAACAGCGCAATGATGAGTTTGTTCTTTACAGAAAACTCAATGATTTTTGTAAGCATAATGTTTTGTTGAGCTTATTAGCAGATGATAGATAATTGATAATAGATGATAAATAAATGGTTTACAGATAAATATCTCTATTTGAATTTACAATTCTAGCAAATGCTCATGAATAAATAAGGTAATGGTCTGATACCAATTAATGCCTGTTTTAAGCACTGGAATTTATACTGGTTTGCAGCCCGACCTGAGTGGAGCTCTTTTGTAATTTTTCGGTTGGAAAAGCTTTGGCAAAATTACAAAAAGCGGGAACGGAGGGCGGATCAAGCTGCCCAAATAAAAAAAACTGTATAAAAATTTACCAATAAGTATCAGAAATCTCCCAAAGTGATATTTGAGAGGAATTCAGAAAAAAATCAACAAGATTTCGGCGGCTGCCAGATAGAATTGAGAATATCTTTATTGTAAAAGATGCTTTTATAAAAAGTCTGTTTGGATTTAATAATCGGATTGGATTCTTTGTCGGACAACTGAAACGTAAAAGGTGTCGCAGGTGTACATACGATGATAAGATGCGCTGCGTGGGAAACAAACGGTAACTGCTGATCTTTGGTGTAATCTGAATCTTTTACAGGATTGTCATAATGGATTTTGAAGAACGAACCAATGGTGAGTTTCGGATTCTGCTCTTTGTGTTCCAGATAATGCTCAATAAGAACCGGAATTTTCAAAAACTGATACAGCTCGGTTGTAGAAACCAAGTATAAACTAAGCAATAGTATTTAGATCAGTTTTTTCACTTCTGCAAAATTATAAAATGTTTCGTTAAGAATGGTTTTAAATTATAGTCTGCCTGAATTTTTTTCCTTAGGCACAAAAGATTTATTGATTATCCATTATTAATTTCATTGATTGTTAACGAAGGATCGCTAAGGTTATTTTTATTTAAATCATTCTTTCAAAAGCTGTTCAATTTCCTGATAGAATGAGTATTTGCTGTAATCTGCCATTCCGGAATGATGCATTCTTATTTTCCCTGTTTTGTCCAGAACAGTGGTTGTCGGAATAGAGCCGCTGTATAATTCTTTAGGAATACTGTCGTTCGGAACTAAAAAAGGAATACTGAATTTTTCTTTCTGCAGATATTTCTTACCCAAAATCATTTCATCATCAAGATTTACTGTAAGAAATACCATATCTTCATTTGGTATGTACCGGTCATACAGTTTCTGAACGGAAGGAAATTCTGCGCGGCAAGGAGGACACCACGAAGCCCAGAAATTGATGAAAACTACTTTTCCTCTGAGCTGAGCCGTTTCAATTATTTCTCCGCGCTCATTTTTTACACTGAAATTCGGCGGTACAAGTGAAGATTCTTCTGTCTTTTCTTCGATTTTCGAATTGAATAATCCTGTGGAAATCATTTGTCTCATCACCCATGCTTTTGCATCGGGATTTACCCATAAAAGGATGAGTACAGCAATCATAATCACTGTACTCCAGCTTTTTCTGATCCACAGAAGAGATTTCTCCATGGTTTATTGTGTAATCCGTTTTCTTACCTCATCTTCGGTCACCAATCCCAGATTATCCCAAACGATTTTATCCTTTTTATAAAGTTTGAGAACCGGAAGCGCAGAAACATTGAGTTCTTTACAGAGTTCTGTGTTTTCATCGACATTGATTCTTACGATCTTTACCTTGTCCGGCATTTCGGCAGCTATTTTTTTGAGGAAAGGTTCCATTTTTTTACACGGAGCGCACCATTCTGCATAAAAGTCTACCAAAACGGGTGTTTTGCTTTTCAACAAATCATTGTATTGTGCAAGAGTGATTCCTTTTGCAGTTGAAGTTTTGATCTCAGGAAGATCTGCGTTTCTCCACTTCATCATTCCGCCCTGCATTTCGTAGACGTTTTTATAGCCTAATTCTCTGAGCTTTGCGGCGGCGGCGGTACTTCTCGGCCCGCTCATACAATAAACGAAAACAGGTTTGTTTTTATCTAAAGCGGCGGCTTTTTCTATGAAATCTCCTCCGTTCCAGTCGATATTCATTGCGTTTTTCAGATGTCCGTTTTTAAATTCTCCGGAGGTTCTTACGTCCACTAACTGTGCGTCTTTGGTTTTATCGAGTTTCTGGGAAAATTCTGTTGCGGGAAGTACATTATCTGTTATACTTTGTGCCTTTCCGCATCCTGTAAGGATTACTAAGAAGAATGCAATGATGATGTTTCTGTACATTTTAAATGTTTTGTTTTATTAATCTTTCCAATTCGTCTGCCTGAAAGACTCCGGACTGCTTCCACTTCACTTCTCCGTTTTTGAAGATCATTAAAGTAGGAACGCTTCTGATTCCGAACTGTGCGGCAACTGCCTGATTTTTATCGACATCTATTTTGATGATATTTGCCGAATCTCCGATTGTTTTTTTAAGATCCTGAAGAATGGGAGCCTGCATTTTGCACGGACCGCACCATTCTGCAAAAAAATCTACCAAAACGGGTTTGTCCTGACTGATGATTTCCTGAAATTTGTTCATATTCTATTTTGTTTATTAATGGTTTTATTTGATTTCTTCATATTCAATTTCATCATTAATCTGCTTATGATTTTTGGCGGAAACCGAACAGCTTCCTCCTGTACAGCATCCGATATTCAGCAATGGCATCACTGTAAAAATCACTCCTGTAATAATCAGAAACCACATTCCTGATCTTACGGCTTCAATGGTGAGGAATATTCCCATTGCCAACCGCAGAAGTCTTACAAAGTTCCAGTTTTTAAATAGATTTTGAAACATTTTTTGATTTTTTATTTTACTGAAGATTTTATTCCTGCTTAAAATCAACCTATATTTTTGATTTTCTGCATCGTTTTTACCACATTTTCTAAGCTTCCGCCATTCACCACATTGGAAATACCATTTTTTTCCAGTGTTCCTTTTGCCATACTGCTTCTGTTTCCGCTTCTGCAGAATACAATGATCTGGCTTTTGTTTTTAAACTTTGAAATCTGATTTTTAATTTCGCTCAGCGGAATATTTTCCGCACCTTCTACACTTCCTGAAGCAAATTCGGAAGGAGTTCTCACGTCGACCAGAAAAGGATTGTTCTTCAATGCATTTTCCAGTGCGGAGTTATCTTTTTTGCCAAATAATATGGATAATAAGTTCATTTTTAAAATATTTTCCGAACAAATTTCAGGATTTAAAAACGGCTTTACTGCTACTTTTGTTACATAACTATTTTTCTAAATTAATCTGAAAAAAAGATTGACGAAAAAAAAGCCACAGACTCCGAAGAACTGTGACCAGAAAAAATAGATTTAACGGGAAAATTATTTTGATGATGATAAAATTATGCAGTTTCTTCTATCGCCTGTTCTTTCTTTTTAAACTTCTGAAACAGGAAAATATTCCATAGAATCATTTCATAACCGTAGACCGTATCTTCAATCGGAATCGTCAAAATTCTGATTCCCAGAAAATGTTCAGGATTGTAGTTTACAATCGGAGAATCGAGTCCTGTTCCGGTAAGAATTCCGTTCACTCCCAGAAATCCGGGCATCAGAATCAGATAAATAAAAGAAGCTTTGCCGATCCATCTTGCGTTTAAGATGAAATACAGCATAAAAAGACTGATTGCTGTCGTTAAAAACGTCATGAAAGGATAAATTCTGTTTTTGCAGTACAATGCCAGAATAACCAAAGTAACGATGGAAAAAATAACGAATATTTTCTCCATTTCGGGTTTCCAGTCGAGCCTGAAAAATTTATCCAGACAGAAATACGTAAAAATACAAGAGAAAGGAATGCAGATAAAAAATAAAATTTCTTCAATGGGGAGGTTTACAATTCTGAGTCCCAGAAGATATTTATCATTAAACCACCACACTCCTATTTTGGTAAACCAAATATCCCAAACGATAAAAAACAGGGCTACAATAGACGACGCAAGGATAAATGCCTTAAAATGCCTGTTGAATTTTATCTTATGGTGGAAAGAAAAAATAAAACAGACGATAACCGTAAAAAAATTGATTAACAGATACGTATATTGAAGCATTTTCAGGTGGTTTGTTTTTTAAAATACATTCGGAAATATTTTACCGGAACCCAAAGGAATCCGAAACACTCCCCTCTTTCTTTTCCTGTGTGTTTATGATGCTGTTTGTGTGCTCTTCTGATCGCCAAAAGGTATGGATTCTGCGTATTTCGAAGAAGTTTAAAACGCTGATGAATAAAAATATCATGAACGAAGAAGTACGCCATTCCGTACAAAGCAATTCCAACTCCGATGTAAAACCAGTGGTTAAAATTCTGCATGGTTCCGTAATACATCAGAATAATCGTGGGAACAGCGAAAATAACGAAGAAATAATCGTTTTTTTCCAATGGTCCGTCGTTGCTGTGATCATGATGGTCTTTGTGAAGTGACCACAAAAAACCATGCATTACATATTTGTGAATGATCCACGTCATTCCTTCCATAATGAAGAATGTGGCTGCTACAATTAGAAAATTCATTATTCCGCAGTATTTTTATTAAACATTTCTTCCAAAATCTGATATCTGTACGTGAAAATATCTTCCACTTTTTTCTTTACCAGAACAGTGTGTGCAATTTCTCCCAAAAATCCCAAAGGCAGTTCGTAATCTACCGTATCTTTCATAAAAATACCATTTTCATTCGGAATAAACTCGTGATGATGATGCCACAGCTTATAAGGTCCCTGTTCCTGAAAATCGGTGAAACTTTTCTGATGATCTACCTGAATAATTTTCGTTCTCCATTTCATTTTTATTCCGAACAGTGGTGAAACGTAATAATCGATGTTCATTCCTTCGTAGATTTCATCGTTTTCCATTTTGGTTAATACTACGAAGTTCATTTCTTTCGGGGTAATTTTGGAAAGATTATTTGCCGAAGAAAAGAATTTCCATGCGGTTTCGATATCACAATTCAGCTGTTGTTCTTTGTATAGTCTGTGTCTCATTATTCAAGGGTGTAAGTAAATGTATCTACAAAAAAGAAGTTTTATATTGTACGTAACTGCTCATCATTAAAGAAAGCTTTCTTCCGTTGGATATTCTTATTCTCTGATTGACAATTTTGGCAGCGGACGTTTTTTTAATCTTTCTGAAAAGCGAAATGTAATATCTGTATGCCAGATAAACTCCGAATCTTGAGGATGGAGGAAGTTTTCTGATTCCTTCTAGAGCAATTTTGAACTCTTCTTCAATTTCTTTTTCAATTTGGGCTTTTACCGCATTATCGAAGTATGAAATATCAACATTCGGGAAGTAAGAGCGTCCCAAGATCTGATAATCATCTTTCATGTCACGAAGAAAATTCACTTTCTGAAAAGCTGATCCTAACGTCATGGCATAAGGCTTCAGTCTTTCAAATTCATTAATATTTCCTTCCGTAAAAATATGAAGACACATTAATCCTACCACTTCCGCAGAACCCAGAATATATTCTTTGTATAAATCTGAATTATAATCTATTTTCTGAAGATCCATTTCCATACTTTTCAGAAACTGATGAATAAGGGCGTAATCAATTTTATACTGATGTACGGTTTCCTGAAAAGAATGAAGCACCGGATTCAGAGAAATTTTATCTTCCAAAGCACAGAATGTTTCTTCTTTGTATTTTGAAAGAAGTTTCTGCTTATCATGATCGTGAAAGCTGTCTACGATTTCGTCGGCAAGGCGAACATAACCGTAAATGGCGTAGATCGGGTTTCGTATTTTCGGAGAAAGCGCCATAATTCCTAAAGAAAAGCTGGTGCTGTACTGTCTGGTTGTCTCCCTGCTGATTTTATAAGACAGGTCATCAAAAAGTTTTTTCATAGTTAATTCAATTTATTTGCTTCTCTGGCGACTATTTTACCTGATATAATGGATGGCGGAACTCCCGGTCCCGGAACCGTTAGCTGACCTGTATACAGAAGGTTTTTTACTTTCCTGTTTTTTACAGATGGTTTTAAAACTGCAGTTTGTGATAAGGTATTGGCAAGACCGTAAGCATTGCCTTTGTATGCATTATAATCTTTTTTGAAATCTTCTACGCAATAGCTTCTTTTATACTCTAATTTAGAAATAAGATCTGAAGTTCCTGTATGTTTTTCCAGTCTTGAGATCATTTCAAGGAAATACTTCTCCCTCATATCTTCAGAATCTTCTATTCCCGGCGCTACAGGCATCAAAAGAAATACGTTTTCTCCGTTTTCCGGCGCGGTATCTTTATCTGTTTTTGAAGGGCAGCAAGCGTAGAACAATGGTTTGGTAGGCCACTTTTTATCTTCATAAATTTCGTTTGTATGAAGCTCAAGATCATTTTCAAAAAATAAAGTGTGATGCGTAAGATTGGGAATTTTTTCGCTAAATCCTAAATAATAGATAAGACAGGAAGGTGCAAAAACTCTTTTTTCCCAATATTTTTCGTCATAATTTCTATGAGATTCCGGAAGTAAAGTTTCGGTATGCTGATAATCTGATGAAGCAATTACCGTGTCGAATCTTAATTCTTCACCATTGATTTTCAGACCGACCGCTTTGTTATTTTCAAGAATAATTTTCTCAACGTTGGAATCGAAATGAAAATGGACTCCGCCCTCAGAAGCGATCTGCATCATTGCCTGCGTAACTTTTGCGAATCCTCCCATCGGATACCAAGTTCCTAATTTATAACCGCCGTAGTTCATTAAACTGTAAAGAGCGGGGATATCTTTCGGCGCTGCTCCTAAAAAAATTACAGGAAATTCCATGAGCATAATAAGTTTAGGATTTTTGAAGTATTTTCTTACAAAACGCTGAAAATTCGTCAGTAAATCTAATTTTAAAGCACTTTTCGCAATTTTCGGAGAAACAAATTCAAACCATGAATGGCAGGGTTTGTTTACGAAATCTTTCATTCCGACTTCATATTTGTACTGGGCGTCGTTCATGAATTCGTCAAGCTGTTTTCCTGCGCCTTTTTCTATGCTTTCGAAAAGGTTTTTCATCTCTTCATAATTCTCAGGAATTCCCATCACTCCGTCTGAAAAAACCATTTCAAACTGAGGATTCAGAGGAATAAGATCATAAAAATCCGTAGATTTCCTTCCGAAGTCATTAAAAAAAGCTTCGATAATATCGGGCATCCAATACCAGCTTGGTCCCATATCGAATACGTAACCATTATCCGTTGTAAACTGTCTTGCTCTGCCTCCCACTTCGCTGTTTTTCTCGAAAACATGCACTTCATATCCGTCTTTGGATAAATAGGAAGCTGCCGACAAGCCGGAAAATCCTGAACCGATAATTGCTACTTTTCTGCTCATAGTTTTGTTTTAGTTTTTAAATGCGTATTCCTGATAAACCGTATTGATAAGATCTTTGCTGTCGATATTTCTGGAAAATATCGGATGGTGAAAACGGTCAAGTTTATTAAGAATACGTATAAGTTCCATTTTTTCTGTATAATTTAGGTTTCCGGCAACAATATTAGTTGCGTTTCGGATCTTTTCCATCTGTTTGTCAAGAGCAAGCAGCCCTTTTTCTGAAATGCTGATGTATTTACTTCTTTTATCATCATCAGATTCGGTCTGTTCGATCCATCCCTGTTTTAATAATCTGGCAATAATGAGCATTCCCGCAGGTTTTTCCTGAATATTTTTTTTAATCAGCTCTGTTTTGGTCATTCTTCCGAAAGATCTCAGATTGATAAGGTAAATAAATTCTTCCTGCGTAGAAAATTCAGAATCCGCGATTGCAGATTTAGAATAAGTTTTTGCATATCTGTTAAGATGTACCAAAAGTGTATTAATAGCACTTTCAGGGCTTCTTCCATTTTCTTTTCCTTCCCAGTAGGGATCATTTTGCTTATCCTGATTTTTAGAAGATTCTTTATCATGTATCCAGGTTTTGAATCCTTCAACATCTTTAGAATATATATTTCCCGAATTTTCAGCTTCAAATTCTTCTAATAATCCTATTATGTCTTTAATCAAAGAATATTCCATTTCGTAAAAATTAGTATACAAATATACTATTTAATTTAAAATAATAAATATTTATACACTTAAATATTTTTTCATTATCTTTAAAAATTATTAACTATGGATATGAAAACTAATTCTGATGTAAAAGAAACCTCATCCGGTGACTGTAAAAAATATATCAATGATTATCTGCATTCCTGTGTAAAGAAGGAATTCGGGCTGGACATTTCATTTGGAGAAGAATATGAAATCATGCAGAATATTGTTTCCAATAAGTCTATGATTGTCCCTACATTCTCCGATTATATTGTGGAAAATCCTAAGCTTCATGCTTTTTTGAAAGCACACATCGCACATCTTAATAAAGAGATGTTCGCTTCCCATATTTCTTAAAACAACATTTGATAAAATAAATTTATGAAGGGCGTTCTGAAATTTCAGAGCGCTTTTTTGTAGATGGAATTCTGAAAAGTACTTACTTATTTAAGACTTTGTATATCTGTATTTTTATCTCTTAAATAAGTCTATAAAAGTTCCTTATTAATTTTTCAAAAAAAGAATTACAGTCGAAGGAAAATAACCATTATGTTAAATAAAAAAAATAAAACACTGTTTTACAAATACTTATAATTAAATAGATACACAATAGATATATACTTTTTTCTTTTGAATAGGTTTATTTAAGTTCCTTTGAAGCAGAAAATGCAATCATCACTATTGTTCCGTTTTATTTTTCAATCTGCAAAAAACTTTTTAAAATGAAAAAAGTTTTTACTGTTTTTGTATTGCTTTTTATGCAGTTCCATTTCTCTCAGATTTTTATATCAGAAGGAGCACATATTTATGCAGAAAAAGAATCATTATTAGATTCTCTCATACAAGGGGTTCCGATTTCCCATGCAGTACCTGCTAAAAATTCACCTGAAAAAACAAAGAAGAAAAAATATCATAGAAAAGATAATAAAAATAAAGCTGTTTCTGGAAAAACTGTTTTGGTGAATAAAAACTTAGCCAATAAACAAATAACAGAGCAAAAATCTTTCGACAAAATTTTTAAAAGTTCACTAAATAATAACAATAGCTTTAAAACAACTGAAAGGCAAAATTCTGCTGTTACTTTTACGTCGATTTTTAAAATAATAGATATAGCTGTAATAAAATATTTTGTAAACCAGAGTTATTATTACAGAGAAGTTAAAATTTTAAACTCACAAATCTTTCATTTTTATTCTCAAACTAACTATTGCAGTTTTTCAGTAAGACCACCTCCTACTCTGTCAATATAAATAAAAAAACAAATTGTTGAAATATTTTGGTAATGAAAACCAATAAATAAAATTTTTAAAATAATGAAATTCTTTACAATTTTTTATAGAAAATATCAAAAATTCAGCTTTGCTCTATTTTTGATACTATTCTCTATTCACAGTTTAAAAGCCTCGACTTATGATGTAAATAACAATGGAGACGGAACTGGTTCTTCAACAGTAAGAACCTTAAGATACTGCATTACACAAGCTAATGCAAATCCCGGAGCTGATATTATTACGTTTAGCGGGCTAGGAACCGGGACTCATACAATTACTTTAACATCATCTTTACCTGACATTACAGGACAAGTAAGTATTCAGGGATATACGGCAGCCTCTGCAGCGCAAGGCCCTTTAGGGCCATCAAGCAGTCGCAGTATCAGAATTCAGATCAATGGAAATGATATTACGACACATATGTTTGCATTTGTTGGAGGATCAGATGGATCTTCCATCAGCGGTTTGGCGATGTATAATACTAAAGGAGTTTGTATTTTCGTACCGGCGAATATCAACGGATTGCATATTTGGGGTAACTATTTCGGATTGCTTGGGAACGGCAGTGTTGGTGCTACTCCAGCTGACACAAGATTAGAATCATCTGTTTTATTCATTGGCTCGACTTCTGTAGCCGCAACTATTTCCAATCTAATTATCGGAACTAACGGTGATGGAGGATCAAATGGTGGTACAAATGACGCTAATGAAGGCAATGTTATTGCCAATACTTATCGTGATGCTGTTGCCGGCGGTAGTGTTAACGGAATATTTTTTTATGGAGATGTGGGTTTAACACTAAATAACAGCAAAGTAGCAGGTAACTATTTCGGACTTTTACCAGATGGCACAACGGTTTCACCAATCGGACAAAATGTACCTGTTGCAGAAGGATGCCCAATTTCATTTATTGGTACAGTAGGAACCAATGTAACAATAGGAACTGATGCTAATGGTATATCTGATGCAGCGGAAAGAAATATTATTTCCGGAAGCACTATTTATGGGATTCAAATGGAAAGTGCAAGCGGAATCAACATTGCAGGCAACTATATAGGAACCGATTATACAGGTACAACGGCAAAGCCGAATGCCACTAGAGATGGCATTTATCCAGCAATTAATATTCAGCAAAGAGCCGGGTTATTTGCACCTAATAATATTGTTATAGGTTTCGATGACAGAATTCATACTGCTGTTGATGCCCCGTTTGTAAGAAATGTAATTTCTGGTAATGGCGGCAGAGCTGTTGCTGCTGCTACTCTTGCAGGTGCAACTTTAGATACAAGAACAAATAATATTGTCGTCGCAGGTAATTATATAGGGGTTGATGCCACAGGAAACACAGCATTACCAAACGGAACATTCGGTACAGCACTAACTTTTAGTACCGGAGCCGGAGTAAGCTTAAACAGTGTTACAAATTGTAGGATAGGAACCGACAGTGATGGTGTTGAAGATGCGTCCGAACGAAATATAATTTCCGGAAATCTTAACGGAGCCGGAGTTTATTTAGCATCCAATAACTTTGCGGTAAGTAATAATATTGTTGCAGGAAATTATATAGGTGTAGGAGCAAACGGAACAACCGCTTTAGGAAACGGAAATGCAGGAGTGTATATAAACTCAAATGGAAATGGGGCTAACAATAATATTATAGGATCTAATGATGATAACACAAGGGATGATATTGAAGCTAATATTATTGCCAATAATGGATATAAATCCGGAGCAACGATACGTGGCGGTGTGATGATTACCAATAGCAGTAGTGTCGCTGCCAATGCATCCAACAACAACAGGATTTCGAGAAATGTTTTTTATAATAATACGGGGTTACCTATAGATCTGGCAAGTTGGAACGGAACTGCGAATGATTATGGCGTATCACCCAATGATGGTGTAACAACAGCCAATCAGCCTAATTTATTACTGGATTATCCTGTAATTACTGCTTATAGCATTACATCCGCTACAACTCTGGATGTTTCAGGATATATAAGCATATGTAATGGAAATGAATCTACAGCAGGAGCTACCATTGCAGGAAATAAAACCATTCAGTTTTATAAAGTTGCTGATGATGGCGACCAAAATGGAGCAATTACAGGTGGAGTCTGTACCAGAGTAACCAGTCACGGTGAGGGAGTTCAATATTTAGGAAGCATTACAGGAGTTGCAAATGCTTTTAATAATCAGACGTTAACGTTTGTTTCAGGAGCTACATTTTCATCAGGTGATAAATTAGTAGCAATAGCTATCGATGCTAATGGAAATACTTCAGAATTTGGAGCTGCAGCAATAATTGCAGATTTAGCCGTAACAAAAACGGTAAATAGTCCAATAGCAGGAGTAGGAAGCAATGTAATCTTTACCATTACCGCAAGTAATGTAGGTCCGGATTCCGCAAGTAATGTTGTAGTAAATGATATTTTACCTTCCGGTTATACTTTCGTAAGTGCCACAACTTCTGCAGGAACATGGACAGCTCCGAACTGGACTATTGGAAACCTAACAAACGGAGCCAATGCAACACTTACCATTACAGCAACTGTAAAAGCAGGAGGAAACTATGCTAACACGGCTACAATTAGCGGAACATCTACACAGGCTGATCCTGTTTCCGCAAACAATTCTTCAACAGCAACAGTAAATCCAGATTCGGATGGAGACGGAATTCCAGACAGTACCGATTTAGACGATGATAATGATGGAATTCTGGATACGGCAGAATGCAGCGGAAGCACCATTCTTAATAGTACTTTTCCAACTACAGGTGGTAATACAGATACAGTACCTGACTGGACTATTGATGGTACATATGGCGGTACTTGGGGTTCAGGTACGGGAAGAGTCAATCTTAACACCAATGGTCTTGAATTTAGAAGAGATGCAGGAACAACAACTACTTTATCAAGAAACCTATCCAGTGTTTTCGGTACTACTTTTATCAATCTAAACAATCTATATTGGTTTAGAACCACACAAGGTAATAATACAGGAGGTTTTACCTTCACCGTTTCGTATGCAGGAACAGTTTACGCAACAATTTCATCCGCTACTGTTAATAATACAACATCACCTGTAGTTACAGCTAATAACGGAGCATCTGTAAATATAGCTTCCCTTCCGTTAGTAACATCAAACTCTACAAAATCTGCGAATAGTAATCTTATTATTGCTTTACCAAACAGTACTCCCGTTTCAGGGGATTTGGTATTTACTTTTGTAGCTAACAGTGACGGTTCTCAGGTAAGAGATCTCGGAATGGGATCTGTAGTAATAAACTCATGCAGTGATACTGATGGCGACGGTATTCCGGATTATTTAGATTTGGACTCCGATGCAGACGGCTGTTCTGATGCAGGCGAAGGAGGAGCCGATATTGCCAATTCTGAACTGGTAACTGCAGGAGGATCACTCAGCGGAGGAAGTACAACCATAAACCAAAATCTCTGTGCTTCTGCAACATGTGTAAGCACAACAGGAATTAATATTGGTCTTCCGCAATTTTCATCATTACCGACAGGATACAGCAATACCACCGGACAAAGCATCGGTAGTTCTCAGAATGCACTGGTAAACGGATGTGTTTGCTATGAAGATCCCACTTTAGCAGCGGGACAAACCTATCCTGTAAAGCAGGGAATTACCATTTTGGGCAGAGCCGGAGGAAGCAATACAAGCTGGCCGATGATCAGAAATTCAGCGTATACCGCACTGGAAGCCAAAACAAAAGGTTTCGTCATTACAAGAAACTCCAGTCCGGAGACTACGATTGCTATTCCGGTTGTGGGAATGATGGTTTTCGATACTGACGAAAATGCAGGGGCAGGATGTATGAAAATTTACACAGGAGCCGGCGCAGGCGAAGGCTGGAAATGCTTCAGCTCGCAAGGCTGTCCTTAATTCAATCATTTTTGGCAACCGTTTAGATCATATTTATCCGGTTGCTTTATTATCGTTTTTATTAATTTAAATTTTAAACAATGAAAAAGACCACAATTATATTATTCGTTCTGATATTCGTAGAAGCTTTTTCGCAGGTAAGAATAGGATCTGCAAATTCCGTAGGAAATGTAAGCAGTACTTCCGTTTTGCTGGAATTCGGGACAGACAACGACAAAGGCATTATTCTTCCTTATACAGAAACCGTACCTTCAGGAACCAATAATTCTAAAGGAGGAACTTTTATTTTTGATGTTTCTTCAAATGCAGAATATAAAGTAAAAGTAAAAAATGAAAATACGGGCTGGACAGATTTAAGCATCCGTTCCGGCTACTCCGCTGCCATAGAAAATACGGTAAAAACACCACAGGCATTGCCTTTAAATGACTTCAGCGGAGCAAGGGCAATTATCGGAAATTCAGGCACATCTACGGACGGTGTTCTGGTATTGGATTCCCCAAATAAAGCATTGGTTTTACCAATAGTCTCCAATTTTACCAATATTAAAAATCCGTCTCCGGGGATGATGGCATTTCTTAAACATCCAACAGACGCAACGAAACATCGGCTAATTATTTTTAACGGACAAAAATGGACGTTTTGGAAGCCGTGAGAAATATAAATTTTTATACTTATATAAAGTCCGTTTTAGCCATTCTCAAATCGGACTTCTTATAAAAAAGAATAGCATTTTAAATTACTGATTATAAAAAACTGCAAAAATTAGTAATAGGTTATGTTTTCTTCTTTATGTAAAATTATCGCTTTTATTTGATTGTTAAATTAAAAATTAATAAAATTTGAATTTTAAAGATATCCATATCGGCACACTCATTCGTCAAAAAATAACCGATAGCCAGATTGATATTGTGCGCGTCTGTAATTTTTTTAGTTTATCAGAACCTGAAATTGAAAGTATGCTTAATTCAGAAAGTTTGGAGTCTAAAATTATTCTAAAATGGTGCAAGTTGCTGGAATATGATTTTTTTAGGATATACAGCCAACATCTTATCCTGTATTCTCCTCCTACTTCCGGATCGCATTTGGTAAAAAAAAGAAAATTGAAGTCGAGTCTCCCATCTTTTCGGAAAAATATTTATACTAAAGAAATCATAGATTTTATATTGAACCGGATCAACTCAGGAGAACTGAGTAAAATTCAGGTAATCGAAAGATACGGAATTCCCAAAACAACTTTGTATAAATGGATTAATAAATATGAAACACTGAATAAATAAGTTTTATTCAATTCTAAATAAAAAACAAAATTATGAAAGAACTTCAGCCAAATTATAAACTCATATTTTCAGATATTCTGGAGAAAAAATATCCCGAAAAACGTAAAGAATGTGAAAGAATTCTCAGAAAAAAATTATTGTCCAGTTTTGATATCATCAACCTCAACACAATTATTTTCGGAAAAGAAGTTCAGGCAGAAGATGAAAATCAAAGGCACAAATCCTACAAGAAATCTGACATAAAAAAAATTATTGAATACCAGAAAAAGTATAATCTGAATAATGTAGAAACCTGCACTCAATTTAAGATAAGCAGAAACACTATTTATAAATGGAAAAAGCTTTACGAAAAAAAGAATTTGACCTAAATATTAAGAAAATTATAATTATAAACTGATTTTCAAAACATTGGCACAAATAGATATAAAATAGACACAGCGTTTTTTGAATTCAAACAACTTATTGTCTTTATTTGCTCTTGTAAAAAGGAGGTGAAGCACAAATGATTATTTATTAATTGCAAAACTTTTTTCGGTAACGAAAAGAGTTTTGCTTTTTAACTATTTCCTAGAAATCAAGTAAGGTTATATTAAAAATTTACTCTTATTTTGAAAATACTGTTAGGTAAAACTTAAAATTCGATTGATTATAAAAGCAATAAAAAATATTTTTCATTCGATAAAATCAAATCTTTTCAAAGGAATATCAAAATGGCAGATTTAATTATCTGTCTTTTTTTAAATTGTAATTAAATGCTGTTAATTTTTAAGTAATTTTATTAAATGATTGATTTTATTAGTTTATGAAATTAAATAAAGGATTGTTTTTCTTCATTATTCTGTTTTTTTCAAATTTCATTTTGGGTCAGAAACCTAAAAAACAGCTTGATTCTCTTTTCAACCGTCTTCTGGTGATGCGTTCAGAAGGAAAACTGAAAGAATCTTTAGTTTTATGCAAAGAATTAATTTCAGGATATGAACAGCTGAAAGACGAAGAGAAAGCTTTAAAGACATACTTTATTGCAGCCAATGTATCCAGCAATCTTTACAATACAAAAGAAAGTCTTGCTTATCTGGATATTGCTGCAAAAAAAAATGAAGGATTGAAGGATGATGATATTCTTACAAAGATAAATGCCGAATATGGAAGGAATTATAAAAATTTAGGTTTTTATAATCTTGCTTTGGATTATTATCAGAAAGCAATTGATGTCGCAAAAAAAACCAACAATAAAATAAATCTGGGGTATTGCTACGGATTACGGTCTGTTGTTTACGAAGAACAGAAAGATTATGCCAGAATGTATTCTGATCTTCGTAAAGCTCATGAAATAAATCCTTCGACATACACTGCTTCAAGGCTCGCAAAATATTTCATTTCATTAAAAAAAAATACAGATTCTGCAAAGTTTTATCTCGATTTGGGAAATAAATACAATACTCTGAAGAAGCTTACACCATTCGAAATATCAATTTTAGACAGGAATTGGGGACGGTATTACTTAGAAAAAGGAGATTATAAAAGTGCAGTTTCTTATCTTGAAAAGTCGCTTGAGATTTCCAGAAAGCTAAAGAAACCTCAAGACATAAAAGATACCCACAAACTTTTGGCAGATGCTTATAAACTGATGAATCAGCCCGCTAAAGCTGCTCTAAGTTTAGAAAAATATACTGTAATTACCGACAGTCTTTCCACCGAAAAACAAAAAATACAGGATTTCCCTATTAAAAAAATTATTCAGGAAAAAGAAATCAGTACCCAGAAAACTTATACTAAATTATATATCCTTATAGCTTTAACTATTATTTTATTTCTAGCTATTTACAGTTATACTTTAAAAAGGCACAATGCCCGAAAAAAAGAAAACATTGCGTTACTGAACACAAAAGAAGAAGAAAATGTACAGCTACAGCAAAAAGTAAATGAATCTTTTGAAGATATTATCCAGCTTGCTAAAAGTAACAGTCCTGAATTTTTCACCCGCTTTCAGGAAGTATATCCTGAAGTAATCAATGAACTCCTGAAGATAGATCCCAAATTAAGAGTATCAGAACTTACATTATGTGCGTTCATTTATCTTGGCTTTAATACAAAAGACATCGCGGGTTATACTTATAGAACCATTAGTACTGTTCGAAACAGAAAGCACAATCTGAGAACAAAACTGAATATTCCAGCAGAAGAAACTACAGAATTGTGGTTCAAAAATCTCGGAAACAGATTGTACTGATAAAAAATTATTTTCAAAATACTTTAAACCAAAAACTCCTCAAAAATCTGAGGAGTTAAATAGAAAAGTAAATGGTGTGAAAAAACAAGTGTATAAATAACTTTTTATTCAAAATCCAGCAAGCCGTCGGCGAGAATCTTCCACTGCATTTTTCCGAACCCGAAAATTCCGCCAAGAGCGATGAAAAAATTTCTTATCTTATCCCAAAAAGATGTATTGAAATTCGGTCTTTCGTTTCTCCCGTATACTGCGGCTTTCAATATATTCCCTTCTTTGGAGATCAACATACTGGAAGTGGCTGCAGGCGTATAAAAATGCGCAACATAACCTTTCAGCTTATTGGGCTCTTTAGACGGTCTGCACATCATCAGATAAGATTCGCTTTTGTCTGTATCCCGATGCGAGATGTTAATGATCTCTACCCAGTCGTATCCTTTAGCTTCCACCGTTCCGGGACCGGGAATGGCAATTCTTATAAAATCTCCTTTTTTAGGAAAACGGTCTGCCAATTCTCCGGAAGCATCAAAATGTTTAAAATCTGCTGAAGCATGACCACAGTATTCTTTCCATCGGTTTATAGAAAAAAAACGTTCTTTGAGAACAGCAAATTTTGAGTTGATTTCTAAAATCTTAAACTGTTTCGTACTTTCGGTATCGTGGAATCCTCCTTTCTTTTGTATCGGAACTCCCGGAATCTGCTTCGGCTTCATATTTCTTTCTTTGTGATGATCTGTTACAAATTTAGCATACAATACTGCAGCTGATTATGAGCAGAATCACAATCATGTATTTTATTTATCAATTGATTATAATCATACATTTATTATTCAGGAATAACGAAATTCGGTTTACAGAATCAACAGAAAAGAATTGTAAACGAAGTGTTATTTTATGAAAAAGAATTTTTTCGACCGATTTGCAGATCGGTCTGCATGTTTTGCCGGAAGTCCCGAAGCCTTTATCGGAGCAAGTGTTTTAGTAATTATCTGGGCTGCAACGGGTCCGTTTTTTAAATTTTCGGAGGTCTGGCAAATGGTTATTAATACAGGAACCACAATTGTTACCTTCTTAATGGTTTTTCTTATCCAGAAAGCTCAGAATAAAGATTCAAAAGCCATCCAGATTAAACTTAATGAACTGATTAAAGCGCATGATAAGGCTAATAACAGAATTGTAGATATCGAAGATCTTACAGAAGATGAACTGGACGAACTTCATAAACTTTATGAAAAATTCGGAAAGCTTCCCAAGAGAAAAGAGGACGATCCTGCCTGAGACGGAGGATGATGCAGCTGAATATTTTGTTGCTGTTAAGCTTAATCAGTATTCTAAATCTATTAAATAATTTATGATGATGAATCTCCGGAACGATCTATTAGAATTTACAGGAAATTATTTTCAGACAACCAAAGAAACCATTTCTGTCGCAGAGAGTGTAACGGCTGGGTTTTTACAGTTTTCATTTTCGCAGATTAAAGATGCCTCAACTTTTTTCAAGGGCGGAATTACGGCGTATACGCTGGAAGAAAAAGTAAGATTTTTAAAAATTGACCGAAAAGAAGCAGAAGAGAACGATTGTGTTTCGCAGAATATTGCAGATACCATGGCTTTAAATGTTACGGACTTATTTCATACCGATTGGGGAATTGCCATTACAGGTTATGCAACTCCAGTGGAAGAATCAGAACACAGGCTTTTTGCTTATTTCAGTTTTGTCTATAAAAATAAAACAGTCTTTTCCCACAAAATGAATCTTAATTCCAGAAAAGAAGCGATTAATGCCCAAATGTGTTACAGTGAATTTATTCTGGAATGCCTGAAAGTTGAAATGGAAAAACAGCTGACAATGAAAGAGAAAGAAAATTAACACCATCACACCACAAATATTATATATGGAAAGTTTACAGCTAAAAGGAAAAAACGTTTTTATAACCGGAGCAGACAGCGGAATCGGAAAAGCAACAGCACTGCTATTCGCAAAGGAAGGAGCAAATATTGCTTTCATTCATTATAAAGACACGAAAGATGCAGAAAAAACCCAGAAAGAAATTGCAGATTTCGGAAAAAATTAAATTCCTGATGAATGTAAAGAGATAATTCTGAAATTGGTTTAAAAAAGGTTATAAAAAAACTATTCCCAGAAATAAATGCTGAGAATAGTTTTGTAATTTATTTAAGAAGGTATTTCCTATTTAACTGCTGATTTTGCTTTTTCAGATTCCATTAAATGGTGTTCTAAAGTAGGAAGTGTACTGCTGGCAAAAGATTTCAGAGATGCTTCCGAACCACCGGAGGCAGCTTCTTTTTTAAACGCTGCAATATCTTCTTTATGATCGCTCACCATAAGATCGGTGTAGGCTTTGTCGAAATCTTTTCCTTTTTTAGCTTTCAGATCATCATACATTTTCTGTTGATCTGCATCTAAACCTGTCGGCAGTGTATATCCTGCTGTGGATGCCCATTTTTTAAGTTCATCATTGGCTTTGCTGTGGTCTTTTACCATCATTTCACCCAATGATTTCACTATGGCATTTTCTGCATTTGTTGCCGCAAGTTTTCCCATCATCACTTCCATCATTCCTCCTTTTGCTGCAGCATCGGCAAACGATTTATCCTGATCGCTAAGAGAGGTTTTGGAAGCAGAATACGGCTGTGTAGCTGCTGCATTTGCGGAATCATTTTTCATCATTCCCGAATCTGCGGGTGCCGTCATTGCAGTGCTGTCCGCAGAAGTGTCTACATTGGTCGTTTCATTTTTTTTACAGGCTACCATCGCTGCGATAGCAAGAATACTTAGAATTGAATTTTTCATAATATTAATATGTTTGTGGTTTAATTTGTAGGATATTTTATGTTTGATTTCTAATGTGTAACAATTTGTCTGCCAAAAGTTTAAGATAGCAGCAGAACAGATACCACAATTATTGATTTAAATTAGATATTAAAAAAAATTTATCAGAAACCGCTGATTTCTGTCTGAGAAGAAGGAACCTGTTGTTTCAGTTCGAAGCTGAATTCAGGAAATTGATGTAAGGTAAAATTATATTCAATCTGTTTTTCGGAAAGAAAATCTTTGATGGTAGCAATAAGATTCCGGATCATCCAAATATGGAAGGTGTATTTCTGATCTGCAAAAGAATCGATCTGTTTACAGACATTAACGAAGGTACGCTGAACAATCTCTTCTGCAAGTTCTTTAGAAGAAACCGATTTTAAAGCAAGACCATACAATATACTGCTGTAGCTTTTGTAGAGTTTTTCAAATCCTGCTGCCGGTTTTTCTTTATCAAAATACACAAGGCGACCTCTGCTGAGTTGATTTCGGTATTTAATTTTGTCATGTGGTGGTTGCGATATGGTACTGAATCATACTATTTTTCACGTCATCCAATGTCATCAGAAATTTAAAAATGATAGGAACAGAACATCAACGCAACTGACAAATCTCTACACTCTATAAATAAAATTTTACGATTTCTATCTAAACGATCAGATAAAATCTACTATACAAATGCTATGCTAGAAATTTTAATTTTCTGAAATGACGAGATTAAAATATCATCACTTGTAATAAAAAAATCCCCAACAATGAGCTGAGGATATATCTTAAGTGTGTTTAATCGGCTATTCTTAAACTTAAATTGTGTAGACTATTTTATTACATTAAGATACAAAATTTTATACACTTGATTTCTTTTTAATATAAAAAAATATTACAGTCATTTACAAACTTCAAGGTATAATGTTAGTAGAAAAAGCTTTTGCCAAGATATTACTAAGCACTTTCACAACAAAAGAAACATTTTTTTGGCGGATTAAACTCTTTCAATTTCTAACAATTCATATTCAATTTTTTCTTGTTTAGAAGCATAATTAATATAATAAACTCTTAAATGAATTTTACAATTTTGGTTAAGGTATAAGCGATCATATTCTATAAGAGTTTCTTCATCTAATTCATTATTTATATATCCCGAAATTGGTTTTCCTTCTGTATCTAGAATTTCAAATTTATTAGAATCTAATAACATTCCACGCAATACACCTTCTATTATTATTTCATCTTCATTTTCAATAACTGTAGATATTCTTCGGTAAGCTTTATTTACTTGTTCATTACTCAATTCTACATGAACTTCACCACTATCCATTTTTAAAATAGAATTTTCATTTACCACCTCTTGTAAAAATTTCTTTAGGTTGCTTAGATTTCTTTTTGGTGTTTTTTCTATAATTTCAGAAAATAGATCCTCTTCTAATGCAGTATTCTTAATTAAATTAATTACATCTTTCATAGCTTCTGAAGTGTCAACCAGATCATAAAGATCATGTTCATCGTAATCAATTCTAGTCAACTCTATTCCAAACGAACCCTTTGGCAATCCTGTTAAATATAGATCATTTTTAACCTTTTTCTTTGTACGTCCCCTTTTGCCAACTTTACCATATTTGTTGATAGCTAACTGCGTCTGAACTAGTCCTTGGACAGGCTGCGTAATCTTACTAACAAATGTTGATTTAATACCATCTGAGCCATAGACTGCATTACCACTAAATAAAAATTGCATTACTGGTTCGTGTATAATATCAGGTATCTTGCTTAGCTCGTCGTTCAACATCTCAATTTTTTCTTGTAAGCTATCAGCCATCAATGGATGAGAACGAACCATTTCTAATAACCGTTCAGTATCAATTATTTCAGCTTTAATATTTTGTCTTCTATTATGTAAACTCATGATCTTAGTGACTTTAAATAATTTAGTGCTTCTATATCATTTGTTGTCGTATCTAAGGGTATTTTTAACATACCTTTCCAAATTCCATTTCTTTTATGTGTAAATAACTGTATCCAATATCTTGCCGATTCAACAGTAGATATCGGATCATGGTCTATTGGTACAAAATAATGATCTAAGAAGAAGATGTTTTTGGCTAATTTTGGACTAAAAAACTCTGGAAAAACAACTTTAATGTCATATAGCTGTGGAATTGTTAAGCCTTGAAAAAAGGTAACAACATCAATATCTCTTGGTTGTCTGGATTCTGACACCTCAATATTTTCTAAAAAACTACCGTCCATCCATTGAAATCCGCAGTTCATACCTGAATCTCTCATTTTCATTCTAAACTCTATAAACTTTTCTAACAAATTCACTCTGTGAGGCGATGTAGAAAATTTTTTACACAACTCTAAAGTAGTACATTCATAAGGAGATATATCACTTATTAAAGCGGGGTTTCCTAAATGTGGAGGCAGAACATTATTATGGTCAAAATCAGGAATTGGCATCTTATAAAATAAGGTTATTGTTTTTAAGACAAATATACACATATTTATAAAATGCAATACTAAGGTTTTCCGTAATATTACTTCTCAAAAAACAAATCCGCTTCTGCTTTTCTTCTTCTCACCAAACCTGCCAGAACTTTTCCGCCTGCTGTGGTGTATTTTGTAGTAAACCAGGTTCTGATGGATTCTGCATCTGCTTTTTTATTGATAAGTGAGAACAAGGTATCCGATCCGCCTGTGTTGTACGTGTGCGAAACAAGAGCATCGAACTGGTTTTGGGTAAGCTGAATTTTAATTTTTGCTGACACTATTTTTTCATAGGTGGGTAAAACCGATGCAAACAATTCTGCCCCTTTTTCCTTTGTAATCGGCAGATCTTTCATGGTCACTTTTTTGCCTCCGGGATAATAGGTATTTCCGTAGCCGATTGTCGGAATTCCGGCAGAATCCAGATAAGGTTTTGCGCTGAAGCCTTCGAATGATAAAATGAAGTTTATACCTTTTTGTGATGTTGTCATTTTTTAAAATATTTATAGGTGAAAAATGCGAGAATTATAATTCCTGCAATGATGGTGATAACAATCCATGCGCCTGCCTGAAATCCGTTTACTTTTATCTTTTTTGTCTGTGCAGAAATTTTGAGATCAGATTCTTTTTTTACTTCTTTAGAAATGATTTTCTGATCTGTGTTCCGGATAAGACTTACCGCCTGCTCTTTTTTTATCTCTGATTTTTTGTTGTCTGATTTCACATAATGATTATTGATAATATATTCTGCATTTCCCACAATTGAAATACTCTGAAGCGTATCTTTCCCTACAATGTTGTGGTAAACAAAAGGATTGGCTTCATCGGATTTTCCTTTGATAAATATTTCTCCCGATTCTTCGTCTTTTCTATCATCAGAAAGCGTTTGCGAGGAAGTGTTCTGAGCAGACTGCCGGTTTTGTGAACTCAGGGAATCTGTTTTTACTTTTTCTGATTCCTTTCTGTTTTCTTCATAATGAGTGACTACTTTATTTTTACTTCTGCAGCCAAAAGCAATACTCATTAGCGTGATGAGCAGTAAAGTTTTTATTTTCATGATCTTGGTGTTTGAAATTGGAGTTTTATGAGAATACTTTATCCTCTTTTAAATATTCTTTCCTGATACTTTCCAACAGCATCTCCGAATTAACTTTATATCCCGGTTCTTCCGATGCAATAGCCTTTAAGCATACATCCTGAATGATGTTCATAATATTGGATCCTGTAAGTTCGTATCTTCTGGAAATCTGATCCAGATTAATATCTCCCAAATCCAGCTGCTGCGGTAAATTCTGTTCCCAGATGCGCAGACGTTCTTCGTACTTAGGATTATTGAATTTTATACAGCTGTGGAAACGTCTCGTAAAGGCTTTATCCATATTGTTTTTGAAATTGGACGCCAGAATAATTAGTCCCGAAAAAGTTTCTATCCGCTGCAGGAGGTAGGAGACTTCCTGATTGGCATACTTATCATGCGCATCGCGAACATTGGTTCTTTTCCCGAAAATAGCATCCGCTTCATCAAAAAATAATATCCAGTTTTTATTTTCTGCCTTATCGAATAATTTTGCCAGATGTTTTTCTGTTTCGCCGATATATTTTGAAACCAGCATAGATACATCTACTCTGAACACAGGACGCTGGGTATATTTTCCCAAGAGACTTGCAGCAAGCGTTTTTCCGGTTCCGGGATCTCCATAAAACAGTACGCGGAAGCCCGGTTTAAGTTTTTTCTGCATTCCCCAGTCTTCCATTAAAATCCGGCTGCTGTTGTACCAGTCTTCAATACCTTTAAGCTCTTCCAGAGTAGTTTGAGGAAGGATTAAATCTGCCCATGTTCTGCCTGTGTGAAGCTGTTCCGCAGGAAAATCGCTGCTCATTTTAGGAAGCTGTTCTGTCCCAAACATTAAAGCATCAAAAGCATCCTGATGAACACTGAACAGACTATTAACCGATGTGCTTTCCTGTGCAGAACCTGAAAAAACAAGAAGTTCTTCTTTTACCAATACTGAATTCTGCCCGAAATAATCCAGTGCTTTTAATCGTTCAGAAATACTTTCTCCGCCAAGAATGTACTGCAATGCCTGAACAGCAGGATTAAAAAGTCTTCCGTTGTCGTTAACCGAACAGAAATCAAAGAACGGACTGGATGGATATTCAAGATAAACTCTCTTCAGTAAAGATGGATCCAATCTCGGCAGTAAAGCCATTAATAAAATAATAACTTCCTGATGAGTCAGTTTTTTTTCTGAAATGTAATTTCCCAGATGAGAGCCTTTGTAATCGTTCGGATTAAACTGGGGTGCCAGATTAAAATCTTCATCAGAATGACTAACGCGCCATGTAATAACGCTTTCTAAATGGGTAAATAAGTTTTGTAATTGTATTGAATCCATTAATTCTATTCTTTTTCTTTATTAATTTAAAATTTAAGTTCCGGTTATCCTTAGTCGTAAACATAGATCTCAATAACACCGTACTGTTCTTCAAAATCTATCGGAGATTGGTCTGAAGTATTAAAAACACTCAGAATTATATGATCTGCCGATGCTCTGTAGCAGTAACATTCTGCACGGTCTTTTTTATACGGTTTATTTATTCTTGCATTAATCCATACTTTATTTTCCGGAAATGCATCGCCCATTTTTCCTGTAAACTGTCCGTAATCGGTACGTGCCCATTCAATATCTCCGAGTGTATTTTCCAGTACGATGAATTTTGGATCAAAAGTTCCGCCTGCATTGTTTAATAATGCTCTGTAAATTTTATAGCTGCTTCCTGTAATGCTTTTTATCTTTTCGTCTACCCATCTTTTCTGAACAAAAGAATTTTCTGTATAATTATCTCCATAATAATTCTGCCCTACGATACCGGGACCATCAGTTGGAGCTCCCACATCTATTCTGTCCAGCCATTGGGTAAGATTGATGTATTTGTCTAATCCCTGAGACAACGAAATCTGCATGGGACTTGATAATATCTGAGTTCTGTCGCCCATAAGATCACCCGAGAATATGGTTGTAAATCCGTCGGCAACGGAAATACTGGCAGCTCCACTTTTAATGGCTCCTCCCCCTTCGGTTGAAAATTCTATTTCTCCCGTTACAGGTTTTCCGGGTAAAGTCCCCGATAACGGAACAGGATCTGTTTTATTGATCCAACCAAACTGCCCTGAAGAATTCCCCACAAATACTTTATTGTAAGATGCGTCTCCTGCCGGAATGTATGACGGATTGATGGAAAATGATCCGTTAAACTTTACCCATCTCTGAAGAAAATCTCCGGTAATTAAAGCCATGGCAAGAGTACTCTGCTGAAAACTTCCAAAAATGCCTTCGGAAGTGTTATTATATCCCGTTAAAGTATTATTGGAGTGGATAATAAGTTTATTGGATAATGCACCGTCGTTATGACCTGCTCCAACACCGATCAGGATATTATTCTGACCTGTAATTCCCTGTCCTGAAGATGCTCCGATGATGATATTACGATCGCCTAAACCTGCTGTATTAGATGCTTTGTAACCGATAAGCGTATTCAGATTTCCGGTGGTCATATTATATCCGGATGCTGTTCCTACTAAGGTGTTCTTAAATCCGGACGTTACTTTAAATCCGGTTTCTTCTCCTACCATTACATTAGAGTTTCCGGAAACTGCGTTTTGCCCTGCAACAACTCCAACAAACGTATTAAACGATCCTGTTGTAAGTTCCTGTCCTGCAGCAGCCCCAAAAGCAATATTGTTATTTCCGGTGGTTACTTTTGAGAGGCAGTTGTATCCGAATGTATGATTGTAAAATCCAGTATGATTAGGATTAATATTGCCCCAGAAAAAGGAATAAGTTGCTGGATTCACTCCAATATTGGCATAAGTACGTTCGGAACCATCCAGAAAAGTAATCGGTTTCGGGGAGTATGCATCTCTGCTCACAACAGAAGCTAGTGTTTCATCTGCCAGCGTTTCTGTTGTTGTAACTCCTGATGATCTTTTAATATAAAATTTCCCATCCGAAAGAGGCTTTTCTATTTTTTTATTCAGTTCACCCTGAAGTCCTTCCACCATTCCGATGGTTACATTCGAGATTCCTGTAGGCAGATAATTATATTTATTGGTTTTTACACCGCCTTTAAAAAGATAAAGGGAAAAGCTTCCTGCCGAATCCGGAATTGCAATAAAATCGTTATCCTGAAATTCGTATGATTCAGAATGTTCTGCAAATAAAGAGATGTCTTTTTCAGCACCTTCAACGAGATTGGTTATGCCCAAAGCCTCGATTTTTTCGGCAAGGATCTTTTGATTGCTGTCTACAAAATCGTTTAAAAGCATATATTTCGCATCGCTCTGGTCTTTTGTATAAACCGTTCCCGTATTATTTGCGTCATCAATAGTAGCGGTATTTTCAGGTTGTTTTCCTACTCCTAGTGCTGTTTTCCACGCCTGAAGATGGCTGCTGTCTAAATTTGAAGCATCTTTGGTGGCTAAATAATTGATATGGGAATCCTGATTTAATGTATGTGCATCAAAAGCTGCTTTGTCTGCTTTATTTTGCAGCTGCTTATCCAGTCCTTCAATTTTACTCGTCGGAATCGCATCGTTTTTATGCCAAAATGATGACCAGGATGCCTGAAATTCTTCCTGAGTAGGAATATCTCCGGTCTGGAAGTAACTTAATATGGTGTTTAATGGTGTTGGTATTAACATGGAAAAGATTTTTATTTTGTGTTTAGAGTTCAAGAAATTGTATCATCGGTAAAACTTTAGAAAAGCTTTACCGAGTGATTGTTTATAACAGGTGATTAAAATTTGGTTAAGTCGGAAAAGATATTCCTTAATTATTCGGAGATGAATATTTTTTAATTTGAGTATAAAAGAAACTCATCTACTATACAGCAATGATTACGTTTTAAAAAAAAGTGATTGATTGAAAGCGTAAAGAAGACTTTACCCGAGCTGCATGAAGTTATAGCTATTTGGCAATTTTTAGAGTTGTTAAAGCGCTATAGTTTAGCCAAATTCAATTTTGTAATGATAAAATTGTTTGTTTGGAATTAAAAAATACTATTACCTGATATAGATTACGGTTTATTATGCTATCTGATCCAATAATGAGTCTTTGATAGTGGTTCCGTTAGGCAATACATGATTTAAAATATCTGCTATTTCCTGATTATTTTCATTGGCAACGGCCTGCTTCAATTCATCTGATCCGTTTTCAATAAAGCTATTTAAAAGATTTTTTGTAACTCCGGACTGCTGATAATTTGTATAATGACTGAAAAGGGAATCGATATGATGTTTTACACCTAATCTTACACCCGATTCCTTGAGATAATCAATAATACGTTTGCGTCTTTTAATAATCATCTCTGCACTTTCTGAAAGTGACAGGGAGACATACACAGGCTTAACAAGTACAGGATTTCCATAGATATCGAACCATTTAATAACGATGTTCAATCCTTTTAAAAATCCATTTTCATCCAGTTCATCAGAAAAACTTTTCTGAATTGCAAGATTCGTCTGTTCTTTGTCTAAAAAGTAACCTGTACTGGTTTTTCTTCCTTTTTCATAGATTGGCTCGCCTTTCACAATTCCATTTAAAATAGTGATATCTTTTGCCATTAGCTCAAAAGGTGTAAGATCCTTAAGATGCTGATTTTGTTCAAATATTTTTAGTTTCATTAGTCTATAATTGTACTTGTAGGTTGATTATTTTGAATAACTTGATTGTTTAGATAATTACATTCGATTCTGATGTTTCTTACCATATTTGCAGAACCGCCGCCCCATGTATTTACATTATTTTGCCCTGCATACAGATAACCGGTCATTAAAAGCTGTCCCGTATCTTCGTCATAAGCCTGACACACTATATTTTGAGTTACTGTAGTGAGATCTGCTTTGTAATAAAAATATAAATTGTCCCAAAGATTGTAATGATCGGTAACAAAATCTTTATCAATAAATCTATGTCCCCAATAACCAGATTCTGGTCTATACTGAATAGATAGATCAGTATTATTTATAAATTTAATATTAGTGTTTACAATGTTTAATTGCTGACCTAAGTTATCTTTATATATTTGAACTAAAAATCTTTTATCTGTAAGCGTTCCGAATTCAAATCCTTCGGGAATTGTTGGCAGGTTATTTCCAAAAAATCTATAAATTCCGTAATTAGATTCTATTTGATAATATAATCGATAATATTCGTAATTATTTAATCCTTCTTTTGGAAACTTTTTTGCTTTAATAATATAGGGTCCATTGTCTAAAAAGTACTGTCTTTTTTCATTGCCGTAAGTATTCCCAATTTCTATGACCTGATCCTCAAATCCATCCTGACTTATAACCAGTGGAAATTTCAGTTCTTTTCCGCCATTATTCAAATCTATATAATAGATAACATATCCGTTGTCCATAGAAGCTAAGCTGTTTGCAAATTCTACTGTTTCTTTATTAGTGAGAATGTCATCTTTATGTTTTAAAGAATCTATTAATTCCGCAAATTGATCTTGCGTGGGATAATCCCCTTTTTCAAAATAAGATTTCAACACCTCCCGTGGTGTTATTTTATTTTCTTCCATATTTTTTATTTTTTGTTTGGATTTTTTAAAATGTCTTTTTTAGTTTATAAAATTTACTTCTTTATTCTTAAGATTCGATCCAGTATTTTCCAAAATCGCTGATACAATTACCTGTATTATCATTCCAATAACTTCTTATCAATGAACATAAAGGTTTAAAAGCATTGATGCCTGTTACATCTATATTAAAAGTTTTTACCGAACCTCCTGACCTCACAGTAGTATTTAATATATTTCCTACCTTGATAAAAATACAGGTGCTATTTCCTAAATCAATTCTTTGAGCAATTGGAGTAGTATCAGCACTTATAGTAATGTGATTTATACTGTAGTATCCCCAACCAGCTGAAAGAGATGATAAATAGCTATTTAAAACCCCTACGTTTGTTTTGGCAGAGCTTTCACAAATTCCTATAACCCCTATATTTTTGCTTGAATAATATTCTCCCACCGTACCACCAATTATAAACACCCAGTTTTTATTAGCGGGTAAAACCAAATTGGGATAAGCACAAGCCATAATTTCTCCTTGAGCAAATGCCGCCAGATTATTCGTTTTTAAAGCAATTCCATTAGAAGCTGACATAACAGCAGCTGTATTTGGATTAGCATTAATTAAATTCCAATCGTCTACCGTTAAATGTGTAAATTTTAAATTCCCTATATTCATAATAAAATCATTTAAATCCTTTACATTGGTATCTAATGCGGTAGGACTGTTTGTATAAGTGTGAACTATATTTAAAGTTTGTGATGTTGGTGTAACAGGGTTAGGTAAAGTATCCGGTATGGTTACAACCAGAGCATCACCTTCTACAACCTGTTTTGTATTTGAGTCTATTCTTAAAACTTTAGGATGGTCTTTGTAATCACTGCCTACATCCTTCAGTCCTTTCAAAAAATAAGCATTTCCTAAAGTATTCCATGTAAAATCCGCATTCTGCGTAAATGTTCTTGCCTGGGTATTGGTAAGATCTGCAGTAGCAATATTACTTCCCAAAGTTCCCCATGAACTTCCGTTCCAGAGATAATATCCTACTGTGCCATCAGTCTGATAAACAATAGCTCCCGCCTGAATGGTTCCTAAAGAAATAGCAAGCCTTTGCGCCTGAGTCATTCTTGGAGCGATAAGCGCTGCTTTAGAAGAAGAGTCGACAGACCAGATAATATTGTTATAATTGTTACTCCCGATTCCTGCACTGGTTCCGTTATCCTGCAACACACCGTTAATAAATGTTGAGCCGTTCCATCTTCCGAGATAATTGGCTCCCATGGTAGGTTTATCGAATTTATTATTAAATGTATTCCAGTCTGTATTACTAAGATAACCCGAAGTATTCGTATTAGACTGAGATATGCTTAATGTTCTGTCTGACGACAAATTACCACCTCCCTGTAACGGAGAAACAGTATTAACAGCTACGTTTTTTTCTGCTTTCGTATCCAATACCGTCTGCAATCCTCCAATGTTAGAAACAGCAAACATCACATTCGACAGTACGTTTCCTTTGCTGTCTTTTAACTGTAAAATATTGGAATTTAAAGCCAGTTGCGTACCTACATTATTTACAAAATCAGATACCGGAATGCTGTCTAAAAGCTCATTGTCTGCATTATAAAGTTCCAACGACGCTGTAGCAGTATTATACCTTAAGTCTGTCCCCTCATTGTCCAGAGACTGCAAAGAAATTTCCGACAATACGTTTCCCTGAGCATCTGCCAAAGACAGTTTTTTGCTGGTGGGTGACCAAAGAAGATCAAAGTCTAACGACAGATTTTCTAACCCTTCGATTTTTTCTTTAGGAATGCTTTCCTTTTTATGCCAGTAAGAATCTAAAAATTCTGAGAACTGAGCTTCGGTAGGTTTCTTTCCGGTTTCAAAATAGAATTTTAGAATTTCTTTTGTTGTTGATTCATTTTTTTCCATACTTAATTTTTTAACTTTTCTAAGTTTTTAGCACAGCTGATTTGGATCCAATAGTATCTGTACTTGAGGGTTCAAAATTCCTTATTTTTTTCTTCTTATTAAAGTTTTTAGCCTCCTGCATTCTGTAGTTGCAGTAAGTCATAAATTCTGTATAGCTTAAGAAGCTTTTATTTACCGGTGGAAAATTTCACTGCTTTTTCAAAAGAAAAATAAGACGCTTATATTGAATAAATGAAGAAGTATCCGAAAGGAAAACGAGCATGAAATCTTTTATTAAGCTATCAAAAATTTAAAAAAAGTGAGAAACTCAGGGGTAAAAAAGAAACTGCCTCATTTTTGAGACAGTTTCTTTTTATTATCGAAACAAATCCTTTGATCTATATAATGTTCTCGGTACAAAATGATCAGCTTCAAACTTAATTGTTACATTCTTTGGAACATCTTTAATCTCTTTGATATAATCTCCTGTAAAACATAGAGAAATGAAGCATTCGGAAACCAAATTAGATAAAAAGGAAGCATCAAACTCTTTAATTTTATTAACTTCCAAAGTTAAAAACTCCAGATTAATAAGACGATCTAAATTCTCCACTTTGCTGATATTATTTTCACTTAAATTTAATCTTTTTAAATTTTTCAGATTATCCAATCCTTTGATTTTTGAAATCTCATTACGGCTTAAGTCTAATACTTCTAAATTTTTCAAGCTTTCCAAACCTTCAATTTCTTCTACATGAGTACTCGAAATAAGAAGTTGTTTGAGATTGCGTAAGGTATCCAAACCCTCAATTTTGTCTACCCGACTTCCATTTACTCTCAATTCTTCCAAATAGGGAAAGCGCTCCAAATCGGTTATTTTATCAATTTTCGTTTCTCCAATATTTAAAGAACGGATATTTTCATTAACATTTATTTTTTTTTATATGATCAATTTTAGTCAGAGTGACATCTAACCGCTGTAGGAACTTTAAATGTTCCAAACCATTTACTTCGAGATACGGATTGCAACTGATATATAATATTTCCAAATTAATTAAATCGCCCAACAAAGAAGTATCTTTAAGTCCAGTTGCTCCCAAATCCAGATTTCTCAGACTTTTTAAATCCCCTAAATACCTAAAGGATTTTTCCGGTAATTTATTGCTGGTTAAATCTAATGTTTCTAACCGTGAAAAAGCATTTAATGGACGTAACATTTCCACATTACAATATGGAAGGGCTAATTTAACAAGACTGTCTGCTATTGGTAATAATACATCAATATCCTTTAAATCAACCTTATTTAAATATAATGTTTTAATATTCCCATCTTCATCTACATCATAATAATTTTCCCAGATGTGTTCTTTGGAACGAATAATTTGAATATCAAACTCTTTTTCTAGTTTTTTTATAAAATCTGTCATGGTTATTTTGAAATTTCTCAGTTTGAGAGCTTAAAGATAGTTCTTTAATAAAAAAGCGAAACTCCCATCAGAAGTTCCGCTTTAATTTTTTTTTGAAAATTTTTATTTGTTTTTATTAGAAAGGCGCAGACTTTCAAACTTGGCAATGAAATTTTCCCAAGTCCAATCAGGAAATATTTTTGGCATTTCAGTTTTAAAGGTCTCTGTTTCTACCAAACCAATGCCTTCTCCATCCATATAATATAATAAAACTAGTTGCCAATGATTAAATACACGCGCTTCAACCGCCATTTGAGTATAACCTTCATAATCCAAGTCTAAATCGTTTAGCTCATAATCGCTGATACTCATATAATACAATGATTCGTCTATTGTGTCTGGCGTTATGATAAAACCTACATAACTTTCAGGTGTTGGATAATCAAGCGGTCGAAAATATTTAAGATCTTCTTCATCTTCCTCGTCATACAAATTATTATCTTCAGAAAAGAGATACTTCGTTTGAGCAAATTGTATTTTTCCTCCTATTCCTTTTTTTTCATTTGCCCACCATTCTAATTCAAAGCCGTCACCTCTTTTTTCATAAAATCTTTTTATTCCTTTATGGATAATATCTAATCTATTTAAATCTTCCAATACAACTTTTAGCGAAGGCTTGGTCCGTATATCAAAATATTTAATTTTCTTTTGTTCCTTTGCTTTTATTAACGAATCAAAGATGTCATCATCGAAAAAAAATGTATAATTCATATTATTCTATTTCAGTAGTTAATGTTACATTACTCATGTTTTTTAATTTTTCAACAGTAAAATTCAATCTAGATAATATATTTGGATCTTCTGTTTTAGACAATTCCGCTTTAATATTGTTTACTGTTATCCTTCCTTTTATCCTTAAAACAGCTTCTTTAATTATTCCCCTCCCTACCGTACGATTGCATCGTGTGGTTTAATAATTATAAGCTTTTAAAAATTTCGCTAAACTTATGAAATATAATCCTTCAGGATTGTGAAACTTGTAATTACGACTCATCAATTATGTTTTTTATAAAGATAAAAACTTTTAAGAAATTATTGGATGATAAAATGCTACAAGAAATGATTCGTGCCGCAGCGGAGGGGCAGCGATGAGTAAAAAAACGAACTTCTAAGAACAGAAATATCGCTTTCAAATATTATTTAATTTTTAAAGATTCATATAATTTTATAAACTCTTCCATATTAAAATCTGGAAAGATTATCGGCATATTTTCTGCAAAATCATCGTATCTGGATTTTCCAAGCATTGCAACATCATATTTTCCATATTCCAGATAAACAAGTACATATTGCCACATCATATAACCTCTTGCAGCAAAAACAAGTTCTACATAACCTTCAAAATTTATTTTTAATGGATAGAAATCAATTCCGAAATCATGAAAATAAACCATTTCATCTTCATTCTCTTTACTAAATACACCAGCACAAATATCTTCAATATAATCTACAGGAATAAACTGGCCTGTTTTGGAAAAAGAATCTTCACCTTGTATGTAATATCCGCGACCCACTTCAAGTTCAATAACACTATGCTTTTGAAATAATTCATCTAAAGGAAGTATGTTTATTATTCCGCGTTCACTTGTTTTTTGTCCTCCAATATTTGCAGGAATATTACCTTCCCATTCATATGAATAACCATTGGTAAAACTATAAAATTCATGCATTTTATTGATTAAATAGTCTTTATATTCATTAAAAAAATCTTTACCTTTTGATTTAGTACTTCTTGGTCCATTTCCTCCAATAAATTTTATTAATTTTAGGTCCTCAGCCTCAATTAATGGCTTTACTAATCTTTGATAATCGTATTTATCCATATTTAAAATTCGATTTTTTCTTTTGCTACTAATTTATTTAATTTTTCTTTGGAAGATGGTTTATTTTAATTAAAACCTCAATTTCTAACACTCCTTTTCTATCTCTCAAATTAAATATTGCAGTTGCTATTTTTCACTAAAAACAGATTTAAGATCTTCTAAAGAAGCCTCATTGAAATTTACTGCTGAATCTCGTTTATTGCCTCTTAATTTATAATAGGATTATTGCCTATTTTATCTTTGTCATTTTTTTCTTCTTAGATTTCTTCTCGCCAAAACCAATCTTACCAAGCAATCCTTTAGCTTTCCCTTTAATAAAATTCCAGAACTTCACAATAGCATTCTCAATACGCTGACGTATTTTTCGGATAACGCCCAGTATTTTATCTGCCAATCCGCCAATTCCTAATAAGGAAGCTAAGAAACCAATGAGTACAGGAACTGCTCTTCCCAATGCATTTTCTATGGATTTTGCGACGGCACTTACGTTTCCGCTCGCAATGGCTTTAATGCTGTCTGTAAATGCTTTTACCAGTTCCATAATCTGGGCAGCTCGCTGGATGAAGAATTTAACCATATCGATAATCGCCATTGCGGCTTTAATAAAGGCTCCTACCGGAGTCATCAATCCCATCACCCATTTAATTCCCGCCTGAATCACCTGCGTCTGGATAATGTCCATCATAGCATCCATTACGGTCGCTTTAAGATCGGCAAACTGGTCTTTCAGGTATTCCCATAATCCAGCAGCACCGTCTTTGCGGACAATCGGAATTATTTCAAGACCTTTTTCAGCATCTAAATATTAAGCAAAAAAAAACGAAGCTTCTAAAAAATAGAAACTTCGTTTTAAGAGATAAACTTTTAGATCTTATCTTTGTAATGATAGTAAAATTCCATCTGTTCAGATAAAATATTATGAATCTCAGTCCAGCCATGGGTTCTGGAAAGATCAATTGCTAAACCCCAACACATTTCCACCAAATCCAGATTTCCTTGTCTTCCTGCCCAATAACTTGCACTGATTAAAGCATTCCAGCAGCCTATGGGATCATTATATTCTTTTTCTAAAATTACCGCAGCTTTAATATGAAGATCACCTGAATAACCTCCTACTTTTCTTATAGCCTCAGTAGCTTCAAAAAGAGGATGTTTTTTTACTTCTTCTGGAAAAATCGCATATTGCTCTTCCCATCTTGAATCAAATGAGGGAGATAAAGAATCCAATAGAGAGCTCGAATTTCCAAGGCGAATGGTATATTTTTCAAAACTTTTATTATCACAATCAAAACCATGAGGTAACTGTGCACACCTCCAATAATGTTTCCATTTATATTTATCTTCTATTTTAATTCTCGAGTAAGCTCTTTTAGCGAGTACATTACCTATGTAGTTATTCCAAAGACCATAGTCTTGATCAACATCCTCGTATTCTGGCAAATATGTTAATCTCTGAATAAGTTTATCGAATAATTCAAAAGCTTTTGTGTTTTCTGCTGTATCATAATAATGACTCCAGAATTCTTTATAAAAATCTTCTTTATACTCGTCAGGATTTTCAAAACGTTCCTGATTGGACTGGGACAATAAAAATTCTTTAAAAAATTCCAAATCTCCACCTCCAAAATAATCAAAAAATGATTGGGATAATGTTATGGTTTCTTCTATTCTTTCCTGAAATTGTTTTATAAAAAATACTTCATCCATAAAGACCAAATTAGCCATAGGTATTAATGCTTGTATATTAGGAGCAAGCATAAAACATTCTTGATAAGTATTATTAAATGATATTATAGGTGTCTCTATATATATTTTTTTGTAAGGAGTTAATTGAAAGGCTAAAATATTATCTCCTTCAAATCCAAATGGCATTATGGACCAAAATCCTTGTTTTAAACATTCTATTAATATTTCTTTTTCATTTTGATACTCAAATTTGAAGTTAAATTTTTCTTCTACATCTTTAGCTTTATATATTTCTTTCAGATCAGAATGTACTTTGTTTATTTCCATAATTATTATTATTCTATTTCTTTAACGACATGGCTCTCACATGTTTGTTTTAATAATATTTCTACTTTTAAAAGCATTTTCTATAACTTATTTATCGCCTTATAAATTTCTTAGAATATTCAAAAGAAAATTAGATGGCTAACAAAAATAATTATTTCCAATTTTTGATTTCATCATGCATGCAAAACTTTAAACATTTTGTCATAAAAAAAGCGAAACTTCAAATGAAATTTCGCTTTTTTAATTCTCTTAAATACTAATATATTATCCCAAATTCTGACAAATCAGATTCCAAATGAGGAAAGATCATAGGAAAAAAACGTTTCATTAGTTCATAGCTTGGTGATTCTTTTTTTAAACAATAAGTTAAATTCCAATAATTAAAACATTTGGCTTTATAGGCTACTTCCAGATATTGTTCAAATGTAACTTTCATATCGTATAAAGCTTCTGGGAAACCACCAAAACCTGTATAGAGAAACATATTATCTATCAACTTACCATTTTCAACTTTCATACATGCAACAGCAAATTCATTAGTATCAATAGGTCGTAAATCTCCTCCTTTTAAACCTAAACTTTCTGCTGCTTGATACATTCCTGTCGCTTTTACATTTTCTAAATCAATAACATTTTTAAATTGGGTTATATTGAGATTACCACTTAACAATATTTTTACAGCTTCCCAACTGTATCCGTTATCTAAATATTCTTTTTTTATCCATGGATCTTCTTTGAATAAAGCTTCTTTTTCTCTACCATTTTGAAAACTGTCATCAATTATCCTCCATGTAACATTAAGTTTAGCTGCTTGACTATAAAAATCTATTAAACTTTCGGGAAAAGTAAGATTTACTTCTTTTAATTTTATTTCTAAGTCTTTCCGGGGTATAGCCTCACTTGGCATATATACTGCACCTGATGAGACTAAATAATCTGAATCATAAATTTCTTTGGACAAACTGTTTTTCCTATTCTTAAATTTTTTTTCAATATCTATCATAACATTATAAAAACTTTTAAAATTAAAGTAATATTTTTAAAATATTAATTTATTTGCATCTATTAAAATCTCTAATTTATCAATATGGCTTTCTTTAGCTACACCACTCATACGTCTTTCAACGTCATTTATATTTCTAAAATTACCATTATCTTCTTTTTCTTTTACTAAATTTTTAAAGAATCCTGATAATCCTGCCACATCATTAGCCTTGGCAACCTGCTGTAAACGTCCACCACTTGCAGTATTAATATTTACGGTGTAAGGTTGAGGAATTTCAAGATTTTGATCATATCTTTTAGATACTTCTCTCCGTCGTTCATTCACTAAATCATATTAACTTGGGTAGGAACTAATGAAATAGTTTCTATATTTACACCTATAACCTCAAGTGATGCGGCCATAGATGTCAGTATTCTTTTCATAGTATTATATTCTTCTTTTACATTTGCAGTATATTTTACAGCCTGCTTACCTTTATACTTTGAAAGTGCTTGTCCAAAATTCTTTTTATCAGTGCTTAGTTTATTAAGTGCAGCTTGTTTTTTAGAGTAATCCCTCGATGTTTTGTTTGAATGAATTTCTTCTTGCTTCTGTCTTAATAATTCACTTAAGCCTATTCTGGTACTATAAACAGCTAACTCTCCTTCATTTTCAAATTTCAATTTATGTCCTCCGTCAACGTTGATTTTTTGTTCATCATTTCTAAGTTTAGCAAATAATTTTTCTTTTCCATCAGGCATTTTATTAATATTTTCTTTTTTACTCAAACCAAGTTTTCTAATTCCTAACTTGCCTAATAAATTACCTGCCTTCCCTTTAATAAAATTCCAGAACTTCACAATTGCATTCTCAATACGCTGACGTATTTTTCTGATAACGCCCAGTATTTTATCTGCCAATCCGCCAATTCCTAATAATGAAGCTAAGAAACCAATCAGTACAGGAATAGCTCTTCCCAGTGCATTTTCTATCGATTTGGCTTCAGTGTCTACATTTCGGCTCACAAGGTCTATTTCGGAATTTAAAAAGCGGAACTTCTTTACAGAGGTTCCGCTTTCTAAATACAAAAATGTATAATAAATATATTCTTTTCGAAATTTTTAAATAAAACTTCTAAGAAATTTTGCTTTTGCTTTTTGAATTAAATTTAATGTGTTCAAAGCTTTTTCTAAAGCATCACATCTTTCTTTAAAATAAGTTAAATCTACATCAGGGAATAACTTAGGAAAACGTTTAATAATATTTTTCATTTGATGTAAAACACCCTCTGCAGAATACGTAAATGTTCCATCTTTAAATTTATCACTAAATGGATGGGGTCCTTGTAAATATTTTGCACCATATTCTATATAAACAGGTTTGTAGTTTCCTAATTTTTTTACAATTTCCTGTGTGTCAATATAAAAATATTGCCAATAATATACGGCTTTGCAAGCAATCATTGTATGATAATATTCTTCAAGACTCATATTCATTTTAAACCAAATACCTGAATCAAAAAAATAAATGGGACAGGGATAAACACCTTCTTCCCGCAATATACATCCATAAGTACCATCATCCCCATGTCCTGACTTATGAAAATAGTTAAGTTTAGGTAAAAAATCTTTCCAGATGGCTTCGGCTTCGGGTTGAGGATTGTTTTTCCAAAAACGGCTGTCGCTGTTGTAATTATCCCAGAAATGAGAATGCATTCCTAAAGACTCTATTAAGCTTAGCAATTGGAATCCTCCCCAAAGATATTCTTCGTCAGATTCATTGGTAGTAGCATCCCAATCTAAAGTTAAAGAGCCTATTGAATCATATTGAAAATCCTCGTCAGGAATTTTCAAATTAATTCGTTCTTCTGCACGAGAAAGCAAACGTTGACTGAAAAAATCAGCACTCTTTTTTACTTCTTCTATATTATTTTTATCTATTGTTATTTTACCATTATTACATATTTCGATAATTAGCCCTTCTAATTTTTCTAATATTTTCATAAAATGAGTTTTAAAATGTTATTTTTATCATCTTCTATCCCTTCGCTACCGCAGAATTGCATCGTGTGGTTTAATAATTATAATCTTTTAAAAATTCCGCCAAACTTATGAAATATAATTCTTCAGGATTGTAGAATTTGTAATGACGACTCATCAATTATGTTTTTATAAAGATAAAAACTTTTTAAGAAATTATTGGATGATAAAAATGCCGCACGAAAGGATTCGTGCAGCAGTGGGGAGAAACTTTTAATCGAAGTTTCGCTTTATAACAGATTTGTTGTTAAATATTATAAATTCAAAGCTTTTTCTAAAGCATCACACCTTTCTTTAAAATAAGTTAAATCTACATCAGGGAATAACTTAGGAAAACGTTTAATAATATTTTTCATTTGATGTAAAACACCCTCTGCAGAATATGTAAATGTTCCATCTTTAAATTTATCACTAAATGGGTGGGGTCCTTGTAAATATTTTGCGTCATATTCTATATAAACAGGTTTGTAGTTTCCTAATTTTTTTACAATTTCCTGTGTGTCAATATAAAAATATTGCCAATAATATACGGCTTTGCAAGCAATCATTGTATCATAATATTCTTCAAGACTCATATTCATTTTAAACCAGATCCCTGAATCGAAAAAATAGATCGGACAAGGATAAACACCTTCTTCTCGCAATATACATCCATAAGTACCATCATCTCCATGCCCTGACTTCTGAAAATAATTAAGTTTAGGTAAAAATTCCTCCCAGATGGCTTCAGCTTCGGGTTGTGGATTGTTTTTCCAAAAACGGCTGTCGTTATTGTAATTATCCCAGAAATGGGAAGGATAACCAAGAGACTCGAAAAGACCTAAAATGTCAAATCCTCCCCAAAGATACTCTTCGCCTGAGTCATTGGTAGTAGCATCCCAATCTAAGATTAAACCATTTATAGAATGATATTGATAATCATCTTCTGGAAAATCTATTTTCATAAATTCTTTAGC
The DNA here is from genome assembly GCF_018603435.1 of Chryseobacterium sp. ZHDP1. GTDB lineage: Bacteria > Bacteroidota > Bacteroidia > Flavobacteriales > Weeksellaceae > Chryseobacterium > Chryseobacterium indicum. Next base: position 1,364,810 of record NZ_CP075682.1, read on the forward strand.
ATTTGACAAAATTCGTTGGCTAAAAAAAGTTCTGTTTTTAATTTTATCAATGTTACTGTTTTCTACATTAATTTTATCATTGTTGCAAATTTTAACAATTAGCACTTCTAATTTTTCTAAGATTTTCATAAAATGAGTTTTAAAATGTTATTTTTATCATCTTCTATCCCTTCGCTACCGCAGAATTGCATCGTGTGGTTTAATAATTATAATCTTTTAAAAATTCCGCCAAACTTATGAAATATAATTCTTCAGGATTGTAGAATTTGTAATGACGACTCATCAATTATGTTTTTATAAAGATAAAAACTTTTTAAGAAATTATTGGATAATAAAAATCCTACACAAAAGGATTCGTGCAGTGACGTAGTATATCACAGTATTTTAAAATCTTTCAACTACATATAAAAAAAGCGAAACTTCTAAAAAATAGAAGTTTCGCTTTTTTTAAAACATTTATTGTAAGCTAGAATTGATCTTTATAATGATAATAAAATTCCAATTGATCTTTTAAAACTTCATTGATCTCTATCCAACCATATTTTTCTGACAGGTCGATTGCCTGTTGCCATGCTTTTTCTACAAGATCCAAACGTTCTCTTCTGCCGGCCCAATAACTCGCACTTATCAAGGCATTCCATGCCGCAACAGGGTCTTTGTATTCTTCTTCTAGGCGCACGGCGGCTTCAAAATGCTTTTCTCCTGTATATCCATATTGTCCATTAATTCTGATAGCTTCTGTCGCTTCAAAAAGCGGATGCTTTTGTACCTCTTCCGGAAACATTGCATATTGGTCTTCCCATTCGGAATCAAAACTAAGAGATAAGTGCGAAATCAAAGAATCAGAATTCCCCAAGCTTATTTTATAATGATCAAATCCTTTATTATCACAATCAAATCCGTGGGGTAGTTGTGCGCAATGCCATAGATGCTGCCATTTGTTTTCATATTCCATATTGAGTAAATCTAATGCTCTTTGAGCCAAAACGTTTCCTACATATTCATTCCAGATACCATAATTGGTCGGTTTATAGTTGGGAAGATAAGTTCTCTTTTCTTTTAATTTTTCAAACAATTGAAATGCCCTCTTCTGTTCGGGCTTATCATAATAATGATCCCAAAATTCTTTGAAAAACGAATCCTCAAGATTGACCGCGTCTTTAAACCGTTCCTGGTTGACTTCAGAAATCAAGAACTCCTTCAGGAAATCAAGGTCTCCGTCGCCCAGATAATCAAAAAAAGGCTTCGATATATTAACGGCTCCGTCTATCTTTTCCTGAAGTTCTGCTATAGTTTTTGGCTTGCCCATAAATCTTAAGTAAGACATCGGAATGATGGCCAGTAAATTTGGTGCGAATGTAAAACATTCTTGGTAGCTATTATTATAAAACACTATCGGAGATTTTTTTAACAGCTTTTCGGGCGTTAATCGAATACCCAATATATTATCAGAATAAAAACCCAAAGGAGCAACCGACCAAAATCCCATTTTCATAAAAGTAATCAGTTTTTCATTTTCATCCTCATTCTTAAATTTGAAGAGAAATGCACGGTCGCTCTCTTTTTTGTCATGGTATATTTTTTTTAGATCAGAATGTAGCTTGTTTATTTCCATAATTATTCTATAGGTTTATATATATGTTCACGCCAAATGCCTCTTGATAGATCATCTATTTTGCGTATCGCATCTTTTCTTGTTTTTTCATCACCTTCCAAATGCTTATGTTTCTCCAACGCTAGCGTTAAGGCATTCATACTGATGTTGAAAGTTTGGTTGAAAGATTCTTCTGCCGTTCTATTTACAATCCGCAAAATTTCTGCTTTATTATCATCTCTTTCTAACTCATCTGGGTTATCTTTTTCAAAAGTAGTAATTAAATTCCTAATCTTATCACCTATTGGAGCTATTGCGTTTTCCTCTTCACCCTTTAAGTGGATAATAACTACTTTCTCTTCTTTGACGATCTGCACATTGCTTTTTCCGCTTTCGACAAAATCATAAACTTTCGCTACAAGTTCTTTAAAATGATGCTCACGGAACGATGCTCTTATTTGTTTTTCTTTTTCATCATATATAACCAATTGATACTCCCCTGATTTTTCTGCGATTTTCTTTATATTGTCATAAGCCGCTTTTTGCGAGCCCAGGTTATGAATCCCTTGATCACCGCCATCTTTGTGAGTTAACTGATGAATGAGGATGGCCGGCAATTTGTCGCCATATCCATTAAATTTTGAATTGATTGTCTTGTTTTTCATCTCCAATTTTTTGCCCAAGTCTTCATAGTCAGGATTTTCATTCAATACCTTTCCTACGGTCGAATAGAAATCTACTAGGCTGTTTCGCAATTCTTTTTCCGGTACGTGATGCGACTGCCTGTCGGCTGCTCCTGTCAACTTATGCTGACCGACCTTAAGCCCCATATCACCCAATTCTTTGGTTTCATATTCTCCGGCAAGATCGATTAACTTATACTCATTTCCCAAAGTGGCAATATCTAACGATAATTTATCCAGAGATTTTTGCGCTGCTTTTATTTTAGGATCGCCTCCTTTAAGTCCGTTGGTATCCTTAAGAACTTTTTCTGAAATAAGGGCCTCGTCTTTTAGCACTTTCAACCTGCTTTCGATCGTTTGACCTTTGCCATTTAATTCTGGCGCTGTAGGGTGGTCTTTAAGATATTTCAAAGACCTTTTAATCTTCGTACTTAATTTAGCTTTATCGGTGGACATATAGATTTCACCTTTTTCAAAAGTCAGAGTATGACTTTCCCCATTCATAGTAAATGGTTCCGGAGCGATTTCAGAATCCATATTTTTGATATGCTTCTCATCAACCTTATCTTTCTTCTTACCAAGCTTTCCAATTCCGACTTTACTTAATAATTTAGCTGCCTTCCCCTTAATAAAATTCCAGAACTTCACAATCGCATTCTCAATACGCTGACGTATTTTTCGGATAACGCCCAGTATTTTATCTGCCAATCCGCCAATTCCTAATAAGGAAGCTAAGAAACCAATGAGTACAGGAACCGCTCTTCCCAATGCATTTTCTATCGATTTTGCGACGGCACTTACGTTTCCGCTCGCAATGGCTTTAATGCTGTCTGTAAATGCTTTTACCAGTTCCATGATTTGCGCAGCTCGCTGGATGAAGAATTTAACCATATCGATAATCGCCATTGCGGCTTTTATAAAGGCTCCTACCGGAGTCATCAATCCCATCACCCACTTAATTCCCGCCTGGATCACCTGTGTCTGGATAATGTCCATCATAGCATCCATTACGGTAGCTTTAAGATCGGCAAACTGGTCTTTCAGGTATTCCCATAATCCGGCAGCACCGTCTTTGCGGACAATCGGAATTATTTCAAGACCTTTTTCAGAAGCGGTTTCCAGAACTTTCATGACAGGTTCGCCTATTACTCTTGCGCCAATGCTTCTGATACCGTCCCACGTTAAACCTAGCACCTGCGTGGTAATGGAGAAAATACCTTTCAAAGAGAATATATCTTCAGGCATGGTGAAAGAAATACCTTTCATCGCTCCGGTTAACCATCCGAAGAAACCGGTCTTAAGGTGAGTCCAGATATTGGTTCCGAAATTGGTAAATCCTTGGGAAACACCCGCAATAAGGTTTTTAAAGAATCCTATCGGATCCATAATAATCGCCTGAATGGCACTAATTACACCGGATAATAAATTGGTCAGTGTATTTTTAATTTCAATAATAATAGCAAATACGCTGGTTTTAAGCACATCAAGAGCTTTGTTGATCAATCCGCTGTTTTGCGCTTTAAGATCTGCAATCCGGGTATCGATACTTGCGATATTATCGGCGTATTTTTTAGCCAATACATCAATTAATGCATCTTTTTTACTGTTTACGCTTTCTTCCAGTGCATTGAATTTGCTTTGGATCTCTGCAATAGCTTCTTTCCCGATTTTCCTTAAGCTTGGCGATAAACTGTCGACATAAGTCTGTACATCTTTTTTGCCTTTGGCAATTCTGGTTTTGGCTGCATTTAGCTGGGTGGTAACATGAGATGCGATTTGGTCGATGAATTTATCCATCACTTTAATGTATAAATCCTTACCACTGTCAAAGAATTTATTAACTTCTTCAGGTAAGCCGGTAAGTTTGTCCCATATCCATTTTCCAGCCGCAGCTAAAGCACCGTAGTCTGCATACGCATCACCATAACGTTTCTTTTTATAAGCCTTCATCTCTTTATCGACATGGGCTTCAAATGCTTTTTTAGCTTCTCTGCTGCCCTCATCAAATTTCTTCGCTACCGTTGTATCCAGATTGTTTAATATAACATCTACATCTGCTTTGGAGCTGACGTAAATGCCGTTAATATGATCGGCAATTTCTTTTCGTTTCTGGCTGTCTTTCGCTGAAGTTTGCTGTTGATCGCCGTGTACATTGCCTAACCCACCTTTTCTTGCGTCATGCATACCGCTTATATGATTTACCGCCTGTGCCTGTGCATCACTACGGGTTTTTGACAACTCCTTAGCTTCATTGTCTCTGAACTGATGAGTTGCTTCAACACTTTGGGCTTTCGCATTATTCTTTTGATCTAAAGCATCCGTAAATGATGGTTCATTGGAGTTTGCCAACATCTTATCGGTTACTCCATTCGCTTTCATTTCACTGTCGATACTTGCCGTTTGTTGCTTTATAGGTTGTTCTACGCTGGCTGCAGTTCTTTTCACAGGCATTGCCTTAGCGACATTCGGCGTAGAAGGAGCCTTACCTACATTTTGTGTCGGCATTTTTGCAACCGGACGATGAGGCTGTGCTGCAATATCCGGTTTTGCTGCAGTTGCAGAAGCAATATCATTTGCTGCTGCATTCTTTTCTCTTTTAACATCGCCCACTGCTTTTTGATTGACTTCATTTATATTGTTATGTTTCTCAAACTCATCAGCCTGCTCTTCATTTTTAGGAAGTTGTATACTATGTATTTTTGCACTCAGCAAAGCTTTGAAATCTTCTTTCTTGAACATTCCGGCTTCCTTCGCACCCATTACATTTATCTGGCTTGCCTGTGCCATACTCTGACGTTCGTTGGCAGGAGATGGCGCTGCAGCCTGTGCATCATTTGTAGCTTTATGGGATGGTTCATGCTGCTTCTGTAATTTAGCAGTACTGCTTATTTTTCCGCTAAGCTCTGTAAATCCTGGATTACTGTGGGCATTTGCAGAAGGAGCCGGATCTACCTCTTCAACAGGTGCTTTATCTGGGTTAACAGGTTGAAGCTGGTCTGTCGAAACAATATCACCTTTATCTGATATCTGCTTTTTCCCCGGAGATTTAGTTTCGGCATTTGTTTCCGGAGATTTTTTATTTTGCTGATGAGCTGCTGCCTGTTCCTCCAACGTCTTCGGCAGAGAAGTTCCGGATTTCAGATCATGATAATCTTTAACCTGGCTGATGTTCAGCGTAGAAGTATAATTTTTTTCCGCTTTTTTGGTATCCGGATGATTGATATCCCCAGTTTCTGCCATACTCTCCTGATGCTTTTTAAACATGATCTCGGAACCCTGATCATAAATGGTCTGTGAACCGTGAACCGGAGCGATAATTCCGCTTGCATTTGTCTTATTGATATTCGGGGTTGCGAATCCTGCAAGAGCTGCAGATTCTTCAGGCTTTTGGGTTTGTAAAGGAGCCACTTCCGCCACGGGCAGAGGTACCACCACCGGCTTTTTAGCTTTCTGCTTTTTGCTCTGGCTATGATGGCTTTTATTGTCTTTTTCTACAGGTTTTGCTGCTTTCATTGACTTGGTGTTTTTTAATTATATTTTGTTTAAAAGGCACGTAAAGCACAACATGGGAGCTGCGCTTTACCGTACCTGATGTAACTGAAAAATCATACCTGGTATTGTAGTTTTTTAAGATTTTACTGCCTGTAAGGTGTACACAGCGTTATGATGAGAAATCGGAAGTGCTGTGCTTTTTTCTTTTGATCCGGCTGAAATTCCAGATTCAAAATTCAGAATTTTTAAGGAGAATAAGCCTTTTTTGAAGCGGAGGATTCTGTAGTTGCAGTAAGTGGTTTCCCGAAATGATTTCTGATGACGGCAATACAGAAATTTACTTTAGGCTTTACTTTGAATAATTTTCAGTTTAACCCAAAAAAGAAGTTCGATAACGGAAATTAAATAAAAAATGTACAAATAGAAAACCGATTCAAATTTGTTACGAATCGGTTTTCTATATTGCTATAAAGGCAGGAGCTAAATTTTAATTAGCCAAGGAGAAGAATAAGTGCCAGAAATCATGAAACATATATATCCTCATCGATAAGAATTACCTCTTTAGCTTTTATGATAAAAACATTATCTCCCAGATCTATTAAATAAGTAACAAGATCATTGTTTAATGTTGCGGAAATTGCATGTATGTAATATAAGTTGCTGTAATCATTAAAATCAACACCTAACTCTCTTGCTGTTAACTCATTAATAGCTTTTTGACCAACTTCTTCTACATTATTAAATAAGAAACCTCCCTGAACAGACTCCCATTTACCATCTTCTTTTTGACGGGTATATAATGTAGCATCAAAAAAAGCTTTTTTAGAATTTGCATAATATTCAATATTCTTGCCTCGGTGCATTTTTTGGGTATGTTGTATAAATAATGGCGTCAATGTCATGATACTATTTTTTTTATTTTTTCACTATCTTCTCTGTAGGTTTCAAAAAAACGGTTTTCACTTATTATATATTTCTCAGCTAATATATTGAAACAATAACCATCAATAACAAGCACAAAGTGTTTTGCATCAAGTTGATGTCTAGTTCTCGTTCCATCCGGTATCGTTGTTATCTGCCTTCCTTCTGTATTGTTTTTTTTGTATTCATTATACCAGTCATTAGCTGTATTTACATATAGCCCATTAGGAATATTTGTTTTTTGCTGATTATATTCTAATACATATTTAAAACTATAATTCCTTTCTTCATTATTTTTTAATATACGAAATGTTACATAATTAAATAAATCTTCATCTAGCTCAATTTGTATAAACTGTGTTCGAATACTGTCTAGTGATACAAATCCCTTAAATTCTTCTATTATTTTATTTTTCATTTGGTAAATAATTTTTTATTTCTTCAATAGATATGTTTTCATGATATGAAAATTAAGGATTTTGTAGCATTGCTATTATTTCGTCCATATCAACTCCTTTTCCTTTTTTAAATAACGCCGTTTCTAGCGGGGTGTCTCCAAATTCATCTATTACATCTTTATTTGCACCGTATTTTAAAAGAAGTTGAACAGCTTTCGGTTTATTACCCATTACTGCTTTTTGCAAAGGAGTGTAACCCTGTTTATCTAATTTTTCAAGATTTGCTCCTCCTGCCAATAATAATTCAAGAGACTCAAAACTATTCAAAGTCATAGATTGTTGAATCGCTCCGTCTAGTTTAGCTCCTCTTTTTATTAATTCTTCAACTAGCCAGACTCTATTTGCCAAAGCTGCTCTTTGAATTAAAGTCTGATTAAATTCACATGGCGTATCAATATCCCAGCCCGAATCTAATAACTTTCTAATTCCCTCATCATCACCATCAAAAATATCAATTAACTCACCATAAGATTCCTCTTCAGGGGTTAAGTTGCCTACAACATCATAAGCTATTGGGAAATACTTATCTGGAAACCTATCTTTATAAACTTTTAAGGCATGTTCTAATCCGTAAATATCATCTGATAATCCTAAAAAATTTGCTAGAGCAAAACCTCCCATTTTAGGAACATCAAAAACGTTAGGTTCAGAAATAAAATATCCCGCATTATTTTCTAATAAATACTTTCTGTAGCTCGAAGGTATTTTAATATTATTTTTCATTTCCCATTGCTCAATTTGAAACTCTTGTAATTTGGGATAGTTCTCTTTTGAATTCATAATTGTTATTTTTTATTCTTCTAATCCAAGTTTTGCCCGTGTAAGCGAATCTCCTCCATAATGTCTTGCTGCTTCATGAAGGTCAGTTGCTACCAGTATCATTTTTTTCCGGTCATGATGGTGATGCCATGTATAGTCTTCAAATCCGATCTGTACTTTTTTATCTGTTGTTGATTTATCAAACATTTTCTTATTCGCAGCTCTAATCAGTCGGAGAGTCTCCTTACATTTCAACTTGTTTATTACTCACAATCTTCTTAAAGCCGAATTTAATTAAAAACTTCAAATGACATATAATTTAACAAAAAAAGCATCCCGATAACGAGATGCTTATTACAGAAAAATTATGTTTACTTATTTATACTGCCATCAACCATAAAGCCTGGTATATAATCTGATTCAACTTCCAGCTTCCAGCCTTTATCATATGCCATCGCTGCTAAAGCTGTACATTCCCATGATAAAAATCCTTCATTTGATCTGCATAAAGGAGTTCCGCCACGATTTAATGCTTTCTTTTGACTCCAGACTTCTTGGTGTGCTTTTATCGTTTTAATTAAATTCTGATTGAACTCTGCTTCATTATCAGCAACTAAAGATTTTAAAGCTATTAAAAATTCATTCATATAATAGATCCAAAATTTTTGTTTGATATCTGGTCCTATTTCAGATTTATTTAATATTACATATTGTTGTGATTTTTCAAAAAGCTCTTCATTAAATGTTTTATTTGAGTAATACTCTTTCATTAATAATAAAAAACAGGTTACAAAATTACCATTATTAAGATTTTCGTCTTTCATTTCCCACAAGTAAAGAGGGCTATCGGCAATAATTTTTTGCTTTTCTTTATCTCTCGCTATTGTTGCCATAGAAAGCGCTTTCAAAATATTAATGTGTTGGTTTGTTTCTTCTACTTTAATAGAGAAAACACCACTCTCGTCTATTTGAGCTTCTTTTACTTCATTCGGAAAGTGAGCCAAACGACAAAATTCGCTAATACAGTTGAGTCCATAGGTAAACCAATATTTCTGTTGGGATAATTCTGGTTTCTCCAAAACTGACATTTGTAAGAGTTCTGAAGAATCTTTGTAGACATAAAATAAGAACCGAAATGCTTCTTTTGACTTATTGATAGATTTGTATAATTTTTTATCTAACCAATCATAATTTTCTTTTATTACGTCAGGTAAATCAACCTTATGCAAATTAATTTTTTCCATGTTTACTATCTTGTTATATCAAATTCTTTAATTGTAAATTCTCCTATATCATCCGCTTTTGTAAACCTTTGTTGTACCACCATATATTTAACTTTCCCTCTCAATAATGCTTGTTGCAAATCTTCTGCAATTTCTTGTTTTTTAAAATTTTTAGATCCAGCCATATCTTCAAGGGTTTTCTCTAAATAGTTGATAGAACCTTGCTCCGCAAACTCTGTAACATCATTAACAACAACTTCTTTACCAACTCGCTACCGCACGATTTCATCGTGTGGTTTAAAATTATTTATAAATCAAACATTCTAAAAATAACAATATGATCTAAAAGTCCTTTTTCATCAGAATAATCTATTGCACTGCTGTATCTATAATCCTCCGCACGGAAAACTAAACCTGCTTCTACCGGATTTTGATGTATATAATTAATTTTCTGCCATCTCACTTTGTTACTCCAACATTCAATAGGCTTATTATCATTTCTCCAAAATTGATATGGGGTTACATTTGATGATTTTAAACCTTCTTTAAGAAAGAAATTTAATAAAAATTCTTTTCTGCTTTCTTTAGGATTTTCCTTGATTTCTGTCACAATTGATTTACTTGTAAATCTTTTTAAATCACCAATCAAAAGTTCTGGTTTCTGCCCATTTATACTCCTGAAAACTAAATGTACATGACTTGACATGATATATTCATGAATTTCCACTCCTTTATTCTTTTGGCAAAATCTTAAACTTTCTAAAAAAATTTCTTTGTATTCATTTCTAATAAAAACATCTAGCCAACCTAGAACAGCAAAACTTATAAAATATAATCCTTCAGGATTGTAGAACTTAATTACGACTTATCAATTATGTTTTATAAAGGTAAAAACTTTTAAGAAATTATTGGATAATAAAAATGCCACACGAAAGGATTCGTGCGGCAGCGGGGAGTTTATATTGGCTTTTAAATAATATTTCTAATTTTTTATAAAATTAGATTGATTTTTTTGTTTTAATTGCTTGAGCTTCATCTATATTGTATGAAATTCTGTCATCTTCGTTTATTAGAGAATTAAAAATATCTACATATTGATTAAAAGAATTTTTGTCATAATTAACAAGCACAGGAAAAAGTTGACTTGCCTGATAATATCTTTTGCTTTGTAAAGCGTCTTGAATTGCCTGTTCTATTTCTTTTAAAAGCGGTCTGCAATTTTTCTTTAGAAGAAAATCTTTTAGATTAGATTCAAAAAGCTTATTTCCATAAATACTCAAAAAATGTTTTATATATGGATAAAGTTCTTCTTCGGTCTTTCCGTTCATTGTCGAAATATATAGAGCGTCTGTAATTACATCATATACATTATCTTCGCTGTGTATTCTATGGGATTCAAAACTTTCTTTTTCATCCCATTTTTCGGAAATAAACCTGTCAAGCTGTTGAAACCCTTCCGGAATTGCCCACGCCAATAAAATAAGCATGGCTTGGTAAGCAATATATTGATTGTCATTATCAAGAAGCGATTTTAATTTTTCAATTCTGTCTATATCTTTGTTTCTAAGAAGCTGTACTTCGCTTAAATCGTATCCTTCATATCCTTCTTCGTTGTAGTGGTAAAGGATTTCGTTTATTTGGTTGTTCATTTTATTATTAATTATTTAAAACAAATTAGCATGGGAACGGTTACTTCTTTAAATGTTATTCTCTTTAAACTTAAATTCTGAAATCCAATTTTCATTTATAACCAATGATTTATTTTTTAAAATATATTTTAAATCATCTGTATCAATCTCATAATCTGAGAGTACACAATCATTTTTTGAAAAATCTGAATATGATTTATAAATTAGCTCTCCCTTATAAGAATAACTAATTACAATTTCTTTAGCTCCCGTTTTTTCATTGACTTTAATTAGTTTTTTACCATTTGTTGTTTCTTCCCAGTAAAAATTTTCATTTAATTCAATATCAAAATTAACAGTAACAGTGTAAGTAAATTTTCTTTTTTTAGTATTAACAGAAAAAACAGAAAAACAATATTTATATATTTCTTTAAAATTATTGTCTTCGACAAATACTTTAAACTTTTCAATTTGAAAATTTTTAGCATCGCTGATCATTTTGTCTATTTCGTTATTATCCATAATATTTAATTGTTTTCATAGTATTTAAGCCATTTTTCTTTGGCAATTTCTTGTCTAAATATTTCATCCTGTATTGGTAAGCTACCAAAAATATAAGGCTCATCAACAATATTTCCCCAAATCGCACTTCTCTTTTGCTTCATCATATCTAAAAAAGGTCTATCTTTTGAACCAGGAGTAATACTACTTCCTGGTGGATGAGTGTGACCGGAAAACTTTCCATATTTTCCTTGAGTTAATTCATCTAAAAATTGCTGATTAGGAACATTTATAATATTTCCCTCTCCTCTAATAATTAATCTTTCTGAACCTTTAGTAAACATATTGAACTCATCACCTGTTACATTTGTAATCTTTAACAAATCTTTCATCGAAACACTTTTCTTTGGTAAAAATACGTAATCTCCAGAGTTAGGTAATTTCTCCAAAATAGATAGCTGTCTTTTTGTTAAAGAACTTATTGGTTTTAGCGAATAATCTCGATTTTTAGAATTAGAGGTATTAATAGTAATCTTTTCATCTTTAACTAAACCCTGCTCACTAGTCTCATCAACAAATTTACTTGTACTTTTTCTAATATTTTCATTTTCAGGTAAAGTTTTCTCAAATATATTATTTTTAGTAGATTTCACGTTAAAATACTCAGAAGGAATTTCCCCTTTAATTAAAATCTCTTTGTCTCTTACACTATTATTAAGATCTCTTACAGCATTATTCACCCTTTTTTGATTATCTGATGATGGATATTTTTCAAATCTATTCATCGCCTCATCTACTTTGGCTTGTAATTCTGCTTGTACCTTTTCCGGTCTTAAAACTTCTACTTCATTTATTTTACCTGCAGCAATGTCTGCTTCCAACCTTTTAATATCAACTTCAATCACATGATCTCCATAAGTTTTACCTATACCTGGTCCCTCTTCAGAAAAAGAGGTATAAGGACTTTTGCTTTTATTAGGTTCGCTTCCTCTTACATGATCAGAGACTGTAGCGCTTCCATTTTTATTTGCAGGAGCTAAATTACCTTCCTCATTAATATGAGATTTTATTCTATCCTCTGTTTTACCCACGGGAGAATATGGTCTGTCATCCTGTCTGAATATGCTTTCTTCATATACATTTTCCTGCGTTTGAATTGGCTTTACATCCTCTTCCTTAATGTTGGATTTACTATTACCTCTTTCATTGCTAATAGGCTGCTCATGCATTCTATCCGGAACGGTCTGTTCTTCGAAAGGAAGCTGATTTAAATTACGGTTTTGCAGTGTAGTTGTATTCTTTTTCTTAAAAGGTTCAACCACCCAATCTTTCGCCTTCTTATAAGCTGCTTTGAAACTTTGGAAGGATTTAATCCATGTTTCTTTTTTGAAAACAGATGTTATTCTTCTAGGTATAGAAACAATTTGTGCTTTAAGACCATTTTTTAAGTTAATAAACATTCGCTTACCAAAAGTTTTCGGGTTTCTTTTTGCCAGATCTTTTATGGAAGCTCCTCCTTTTTTCGAGGCTTTTCCACCTATCATTGCCAAAATAGCCATACCTGAATTAGTAATATCACTTTTTAATTCGCCAGAATTTTTGAATAAAACATCAGCCGTTTTTGCCGTATGTACGTCATAAATGTTTTTAATTCCGTTTAATATATTCAATCCTAATGCAATCGCTCCAACCCAGAATGTTATAGTTCCCATTGTTATGGTAGCTCCTCCCAACCAGGCAGCTAACGGCGCCAAACCACCAAGAGTGAAGAAAGATCCTACGGCAGCAGCTACTGTTAATATTCCTAGTATTCCTGTAATTACGCCAGCTATGACCAGTACTTTATTGGCTATTCCGGCGGCTTTTTGAAGAATCATTCCTACGGGATCTTCTGAGAATCCTTTCCAGTTTGTTAAATCATCCCAGATTCCACTTATAGAGCCTGAAATTGCCTCATACCACGCTTTTGGATTGAAAATAGATTCGATGAATTTACCCACATCTGTCCATGTAATAGACGTAACGTCATTCCAAATATCTGAAAACGCAATAGAAATAGACATCCATAGTCTTTTTAAACCGGTAATCCTGTTCAGATTTTTGGTAACTAAGTTTAATGGTTTTTGTAAGGCATCTTTACGTTTGTTATTATAAACTTCTATTTGAGCGTTTCTAATGCTTTCAACATTTTGCTCGATTAAACCTTGATGTTCTGCTTGATCTTTATCGTAATTAGCATTTACTTCTTCAAATTTATCTTTTAGTAAATTTTGTTCGCTTGGGCTTAATTTTCTTAAGAAAGCTACCTGTTGCTCTTCTGTTTTTAATTTTGCAAAATCAATTAATAAACTTTCTGCCTGATTAAGCTCTTTAGGAGCCTTTTCAATTTTATCTTTTTCTTTTTGTATTAAGCTGTTTCGTCCCTCAACTGTTGCCATGTTGGCATAGTAAGCATTTTGAGTTTTTATAACCTCACGTTCGATAGCATAAGAATCTTTTATTAATCCGTCTGCTTCCTGGTTTAATTTTTTACTTTGCGATTCTACCTGTTTTAGTTTAGGAGTAAGTTTTCCTAACTCTCTTTTTGCTTCATTATTCTTTTTAGTATCTGATGCCAGTTTAGCTTTTGATTTTAATATTGATGCTCTGGAAGACAATATTTCGCTCTGTATTTTTGCGTTTTTAGCTTTAGATTGTTGAGCTTCTTGAGACAGTTTTTGAGTTGTATTTCCTGCCTGAGTTACAGCTTGATTTATCGTACCTGCGTTAGTACTTAATTCATTTAATTTTCTAGTGAGGGTTCCGGAATCAGCATTTTTAGGATCTTGATGTTTTTGAGATCCACTAAGTAAATTTTTTGCTTCACTATTGAAATCACTTGCCTTGGTCTTATTTTTATTATATTCTTGTTGATAGATTCCTACTTCCTGTTCTACTTTTTGTTGTCTTTTTACTGAGGTTTCCAGTCCTTTTTCCAATTTACGGATGAGAGCTTCTTTACTTTCTATGCTATCTTCTGATTTCTCTAAATCAGCATCTGATTTTTGAATTTCTTTTTGAACCTCTTTAATTTTGTTTTTGATTGTATTCGCTGCTTCATTTTGAGTTTTCACCTGAGACCTGGCTTCTACCCCCTGATCTCTAAATTCTTGTGCAGCCGCAACCAATCCAACAATATTGAGTGTTGTTTGTGCATCGGGAGCGATTTCGGCCTGTTCGCTATCAACAGCCTTATCCATTCTTGGAGTAAGAACAGGTTGAATATTTTTTGGAATGACAAAATTGTCATCTTTTTCTATCTTAGTTTTTGTATTTAGATTATTATTAGATTTTTTTCCATCCTTAATTTTGACATTCCCCGAATGAGTGAATGTATTTTTATCAATCCTCGTTTTTGAGCCACTAGTATTGACTTTGTATAAAATCGGCTTAATCGGAGGTGTTTTAATCTCAATTTTTCTCTCTTTTGGCTTTTGGTCTATAATAGGTTTTAACGTTTGTGATTTACTGCTAATCTTTTTTAATGCTTCTTTTTCGTCTATCGTTTTCGCAGCAGTTTTCTGATTTTTAACCATTTGATGAGCTGCTGCCTGTTCCTCCAACGTTTTCGGCACATACGTTCCGGATTTCAGATCATGATAATCTTTAACCTGACTGATGTTCAGCGTGGAAGTATAATCTTTTTCTGCTTTTTGGGTATCCGGATGATTGATATCTCCGGTTTCTGCCAGACTTTCCTGATGCTTTTTAAACATGATCTCAGAACCCTGATCGTAAATGGTCTGTGAACCGTGAACCGGAGCAATAATTCCGTTTGCATTTGTCTTATTGATATTCGGGGTTGCGAATCCTGCAAGAGCTGCAGATTCTTCAGGCTTTTGTGTTTGTAAAGGAGCCACTTCCGCCACGGGCAGAGGTACCACCACCGGCTTTTTAGCCTTCTGCTTTTTGCTCTGGCTATGATGGTTTTTGTTGTCTTTTTCTACAGGTTTTGCTGCTTTCATTGACTTGGTGTTTTTTAATTATATTTTGTTTAAAAGGCACGTAAAGCACAACAATGGAGCTGCGCTTTACCGTACCTGATGGAACTGAAAAATCAGACGCGGTAACGTAGTTTTTTAAGATTTTACTGCCTGTAAGGTGACACAGCGTTATGATGAGAAATCGGAAGTGCTGTGCTTTTTTCTTTTGATCCGGCTGAAATTCCAGATTCAAAATTCAGAATTTTTAAGGAGAATAAGCCTTTTTTGGAGCGGGGGATTCTGTAGTTGCAGTAAGTGGTTTCCCGAAATGATTTCTGATGACGGTAATACAGAAATTTACTTTAGGCTTTAAACTTTTTACCGCAAAAGATGCAAAAGAGTTTAACACTTTAGTTTTTTTAAGTTTAATGCTTAAATGAAAAAAAAGAGCACATAAGTTAAAAAAATCAAAGATTTTTTAATGTCTTGATTATTTTAAATGGGACGTTTACTGTTATGCAATTTTATTGCAGTATTCTTCCTCCTTTAAACTTTTTTACCACAAAAGATGCAAGAGATTTAAACACTTTAATTTTTTTAAGTTTAATGCTTAAATGAAAAAAAGAGCACATAAGTTAAAAAAATCAAAGATTTTTTAATGTCTTGATTATTTTAAATGGGACGTTTACTGTTATGCAATTTTATTGCAGTATTCTTTCTCTACGCTCCACTGTCCTGTACCGAAAGTTTACTGTGATGTATTTTTATTGCAGTATTGTATATTTATATTCCACTGTTATAGATTGAATGTTTACTGTACAGCAATTTTAACAAAATATTCTCCATTTACATTCTACTGTCTTAGATTGAAGGCTTACTGTTCTGCAACTTTATTATTGCTCACCTTTTCTACTGCTTACTACAGTACATTTTTACTACTGCTCACCTTTTCTGCTGCTTAACACAGTACATTTTAGGCTTACTACACTACATTTTTACTACTGCTCACCTCCTCTGATACTTAACACAGTACATTTTAGGCTTACTACACTACATTTTTACTACTGCTCACCTCTTCTGATACTTACTGCTTAACATTTTAAGCTTACTACAGTACATTTTTACTACTGCTCATTCATTCCATACTCCGGTATACTATATTTTAACGTTAACTCAGTAATAAAAAATTGTATATCAAATATTTACGATTTGTTTTGGAGTATTTTTGCACAATGCTGTTGCAGCCCGACCTGAGTGGAGCTCTTTTGTAGTTTTTGTGACTGGAAAAGCTTTGGCAAAACTACAAAAAGCGGGAACGGAGGGCGGAAAAGCTGCCCAAAATAATAAGAATATAGATCGAGTTCACGTTATTTTAACCTTACCGCATTACAATTTTATTCCAACCCACTTTTCCTAAAGCTTAGTACACAAGATTCAAATAATACTTTAAAGGAGTTGAGCCTGCTTCAAGTAATGACGTTTTCAGTTGGTTTTTAACAACAATAATTAATTGTTTTTGATATTTGTCCTGCTTCGGAGGATTTTTTTGTTCTTTATTTTATCTCTTCTTTCTTCTCTTTTTCTTCTTCAGGCTGTCTGTTTGGCTGGTTTCCGATGTAAAGATTCATGGTTGTATCAATCCAGTTGGGAAGATTGGTGGTAATCATTTTCAGGAACTTGTCGTAGCCATAACCGAGTACAAACAATATTCCTGTAGAATACCATTTGTTGTGGAGTTCGGCACTTTTCATGACATAGCTCATGGTGAAACCGACAATAATCACGATAATTAAGGTGATGATATGTTCCCAAGGCCTCTTTTTTTCTTTGTTCTGTATGGAGATCAATACTCTTAACAGTCCTCCCGAAAATGCAATGGCAGTTCCGATGAGGAGGGCTTTTATACTATCTAAATTCATTCTTCATATTATTATTCATTAAAATTGATTTTTTTACAACGCTAAGTTGTTAATCGTCCTGATCGAGCATATACATATCATCCAGAAATTTTCTGCTCGTCTCGATGTTTTCGTTTTCGCTGAGGTAAGCCAGCTCGTCTATAAGATCACTGATGTCTCTATCGGGATCCTGAAATTTTTCTAAGTTTTCTTTAATTTTTTTGTTCTCTTCTTTTTCCATGACTACCAAAATTTATTAATGCTGATTTTTAATTTTCAATTTCTTCCTGTTACTTTCGAAACCAGTATATTGCAGGCTCGTCTTTAGCCTTAAAAGCATCGTTCCGGAAAGTAAAACAGTTTTTACCTTGCTGTAATTCTCTATAAATTAAATGGATAATGAAAAGACAATCTTTTATTGATCTGATGGGCAGATTGAATTAGAAGCACTGAACTGTGCGGTTGCTTGGTCTTAAGCTTTTTAGAATATAATTTTCCGGCTCTAATTTTTTGTGATGGTGGATCAGTTGTAAAAGATTGTCCTGAGGAAGCCGCACGAAATGCGGATCTTTAATGACTTTTGTTTTTCCGTTTTACTCCTGAATGATGTTGTAAATGGTTCTTTCCGACAAAAACAGCATCTCCGTAAGCTCGGTTACAATAACTTTCATTTGTTTGTCCTGATTGCGCTTTACATAGTCGTTGACAAAGTCTTTTCTTTTCTCTACAAGTTCTTTACTACGTTTCATATTTAAAAGGTTAAAAGTTGTTTTAATAAAATAATTTTTCGTGTCTTTTTTTGATCAGTTGAGTCAATAAAATCCCGCAAAGGCTTATAGTCTGCCTCTGAAAAGATGTTTACTGATGTTGTTTGATTTTAATTCTCAGAAGCTGGCTCTCTGTGTTTTCCGGCGTAGTTTCATGAGCCTGTCTTCCTGAATTTTATTTTCCTTCGTATGCGAAAAGTATCTTCGTATACAATTTGTTTAAACTTAATATCATTACATAAGGTCTCGGCTTAAGGCGCAAAGATTTTATCTGCGATAAAATTAAACATCAATCCTTATTGAAAATCTTTGATTTTCATGCTCCTCCAAAGATTTGAGACAAAAAAATCTTGCGTCTTTGCTTCTTCCAACAAAAATATTTTTATTTAAAAAAGTTTAAACAAATTCATATTAAAGAATGAATTTCTTTCTGCAAACTCAGATTCCCCGCTTTGGAATGTATTTAAATTATTACTGAAAGTTATAATGAATCGATATTTTATAATCTGAACAGCAGCTTTGTCTTACATTTTTACGGTCTGTGTTTATGGTCGTTAAAACAAAACAGCAAATGTTTGCGTTACCAGTTTAAAAAATGCACATTTTTCGCAAAAAAGAATTTAAAATCAAAAATAAAAATATTCACACCAATATAAAAGCGCACTTTTTACAGTAATCTCTATTATTGAAACTTTATCTTTTGTCTGTAAACAAAAAGCACATAAACAATTTTAAATATTTGATTAATAACCTATATTAAACCAAAAAAAATTAAAAAGCATCAAATATCTATTAAATTGTTGTGATAATTTTTGTACATTTGCCGTATTCTGTTTTAACAACGAGACAAATATACGAACATTGTTCGTATTTCAAAATAAAAAAGAAAAATATTTTACGTATTTTTTCATAAATAACGATAAACATATCAAAATGACCAACTTAGAATTCAAAGAGATCAGAAAGAAACTAAAAATGAAGCAGGCTGAGATCGCCGAGGCGATAGGAGTTGGTACGAGAGCCGTCCAGTACTGGGAAAAAGGCGAAAGAAAAATACCGGAAACCACTGCTTATTTTGTGAAAAACCTTTTGCAGGAACAGCAGCAGAAACCCAATAACAGCGCATCGCCGGTTGCTTATTCGGATCTAAAGATCATGTATGTTCCACTGGCGAACCAATACGCTCAAGCTGGATATCTGAGCAGATTTGCAGACGAGGAATATATAGAAAGTTTACCCACGATTCCTTTCAGTGATGATGTGGAACACCGCGGCGAATATATGTGCTTCGAAGTTCGTGGAGACAGTATGGACGACGGCTCCTACGAAAGTTACCTTGAAGGCGATATTATTTTATGCAGAAATATCCGTCAGGATTATTGGATGAGCAAGCTGCATTATGATAAATGGGATTTTGTCATTGTACACAAAGAAAAAGGGATTCTCGTGAAAAGAATCATTAATCATGATGTAGAACGAGGCATCATCACTCTTCATTCTCTGAATGAATATTACGAAGACTTTGAAATTCATCTTCAGGATGTTGCCAAACTCTTCAATATCATCAGTACAAGGCGTAAAAATAACAGAAGGTGATAGAAAGCTTTATCATAGAATAAAAATCCTCAAAATTTATTGAGGATTTTTATTTTAATTTCTACTGTTTCTTTTAATTAACAGCTTAGCATTTAAAAAATTGAGAAAATCCCTGTATTGTGGCCGTTGACGGATCTACATCATAAATATTATTACTATAGCTGGAAAATCTAACCCATCGAATACCATACCTATTGAAATTAGTTAAATTTCCGATATCAAAACTTGAAAGATTTCCTGGAGTGGCCAGTGTGATTCCATCGGACAGATAGAGCTGACTTCCTATCTGTGGAGTGGATGTAATTAGATTCACCTGCTTGGTCCACTTATTCCCTGTGTAGCAAATACCTTCTTCTAGTGGTGATTCTTTATCACTTGACACACAAACTGCAGGATTCATAGTGTATGGAGCTGTTTTAACGGACCATGTTTTAGAAGTAATTTGTGCGATAACAGACCAATTCGAGGTTCCTTGCTGATTCGAGCAGTGCTTTCTTACTCTCACGTAAAGAACCGTGTTATTGGGAATATTCGTCATATCAAAATTCTCAGTCTGGGTATAATTGAATCCAACTCTGGAACCGACTATATTGTTAAATCCATTGTCAGTTGCAATCTGATATTCTGGTGTTGAAAGGTTGGTAGCGGTAACTGTATAGACCATTCTTATCTGCCCGTCTGAAAGGACTTCCAACTTATCGATAATCGGGGTTTCACAGCTTACAGGATAACAGTTCCCTATTTTAAATAAGCTTTTTTCTTTAACCGCTACTCCATCTTCATCCATCAATTCTATAATCAGCTCGTATTCTCCCTGATCCGGAATAAAAGGAAGCTTTACGGTGTCTGAAGAGCTTGGAATGGGGCTTATATTGTATTCGGAATACGGATCAGACGGATTCTCGTTTTTATTTTTATAATAAGCAATTGCGCTTTTTATTGGCTTAGAAGATGTGTAATCTATCTTAAACGAAATATTGCATGTTTCTGCTGCCATTGTTTTGTTTTTATATTGTTATTAAATTTAATAAACAAAGGGTGATTTTTTGATTTTTCAATCGAATAAAGGCACCCTTCGTTATTTTGATATTTATTTAGGAACACGGCCTTCACAACAATCTCCTCCTTTCTCGAAGACGATACCTTTTATAATGATGGGAGTTTCTACGTACCAATTTTCAAGAGATACATTCTGTTCACATCCGCCTCCAATAACTTTTACTTTTATGTTCGGAATTTTTCTCGGAGAAAGATTATTGAATGTATGAGTAACAAAACCTTCCGAATCCGGATTTTGAATTACCTGACTTCCGTTATCAAGGAAATCCCAGCTGTACTGATAATCCATGAAGTGATCTCCTGATATTTTGAATTTCACAACAGTTGATGTTGAATCAGACTCAGGAAGATCAACTTTCTCCACGACAATTCTCACCTGCGGTTCTGTAATCACTGTAATGGTACAATCTGTAGATTTTCCATTAACGCTAAAGCTAATTGGCTGGTTATGTAATTCCTGACTTACCGATGCAGGATCAAAGAAATACAATCCATCAATTAATTGTACTCCGCCATTCAGATCAGAATCTACATTTGCCGTTACGATGCCGTTGAAAGGGAATACCGTAAACGGAATTTTCTCTGCTTTGGCACAAATAGTCGTATCAGGTAAAGTCAGATTAATCTTCACTTTCGGCGTACAGCAGATGTACGGAAGCGAGAAATCTGCCACAATAACTTCATCTCTCCCAATATGATCATACACCATGATAAAAGTACCTCCTTTTGCAACTCCGAGTTTATGTTCTAAACCCGAATATTTATCAATATATTCATTAAAGTAAGCTTTTGAAAGATCTTTATTTTTCAATAATTCTTTAAATGACAAAAGCATAATATCAAATCCCAGCTGCTGCTTGTCTCTGATCTTTTTTATTTCATCAAAAGCATCCTGATAATGCATTCCCTGATGTCCTTCAATATTATAAAACGGAGTTCTGTCGATGTTAAAATCCAATGGTTTCTTTACATAGGCTTCCTGTGAAAACATACCCGCATTATAGCCTGCATTATTACGGAAAGACGGAGTTCGTATCTTATTGAAATCCCAGACTTTCAGAAACTCATCAGTAATTCTGTAATAGAATGGGATCGCTCTATTTCCTAAAAGGTCTGACTTTTGAGACGGAGTAATTTTAATGGCGGATTCCGCTTCTATTGGTATATCACTCTCCATTACTTCTACATGGCGGTTTGGATATTTAAAATTCTGTACCTGCAGATTAAAACGGCTAATTAATGTTTTAACTTTCTGCATCGCCTTTTCATCATCCAAGACCGGTGAATTGTAAAACTGATGTCTTGAAGAGTCCAGCTTCATTTCTGAATTTAATTTCCCCAGCATAATATGTTTAGGAAAAGAAGCAAAATCGGGAAGACATTTTGTAAATGTTTTAGGAAGAAGCCTGATAATTTCCGAATACGTATCCGCTAAATCTTTTACCACATCATAAGCATACTGAAAACCCGATGGCAGGCTAAGACATCCTTCCAAAACTTTTTTAAAGGAAGAATGATCTGCAGCAGAAAGTCTAAATAATTTAGAAATTTCGTTGATTTTTTTAAAAACAAGTTCACCATAGTTGTTTCTTTCCAAAACTTCTGTGTAAAGACTTTTTAAATCTGCAAAGGAAAATTGTGCTTCAATTCCCTTTTCTTTAATAAGTCTTTCCAAAATAACGCGTTCCTGCTTTACCGAGCCTAATATATCCTCTATAAATAACGGATGCGGCTGAATACGGTCTTTCTGAAGAATATAATTAACACCCTGTTCGTTTGTAACCAATACTTTTAGATTTCGGATCTGCTGGATTCCATGATTATCACAATCTACTCCTCTGCAAGGTTTTACTTCTTTTTCATAGCTTTCCAGATAGAGCATCAGGTATTGATCTTCGAGATCCGTAAAGTTGGCTACCTGCTGAAAATCTGAAGTTGCTTCCTGAGCTGTAGCCAGTTCCCAAAGTTCAATCTGTCCTCCGTTTTCATCATAAAATGCAGGATAATTTACTTTAAAATTGTCGTATTTTTTAAAATGAGTATATTCTTTACTATCAATACTGATTGTCTTTAGATCGCTTACATATAGTTCTTCGCTTACTTTACCCGTATTGCTGAGGGTAAGCAAATCTCCATCGGTTGTAACTGCAACTCCCTGCGAAAGTTTTATGCTGTTGAGTTTTTTATTGGAATAGGTAAATTCAGGTTTAAGACCGCATACTATACCTGTTCCCTGAAGCATTACTCTGGATAAACGATCCTGATCTTCAAAAAAGTCTAAAAACTCATTGAACTGAGTATACTCAATGTACTGTCCTTTACTGAATTTGCGGTATTGGGTAGATACATCACTTAATTTAATGAACTTCCGGTATGGATTCGGTATATTATTTAATTGATTATTCATTATTGTTCATTTTTAATGATTTGTTAAAATGATTTAAACAACACCTTAGACAGATGTATTTTCTAAGGTGTTATTTTAATTACTGCTCTGATTCTTAACTGAACTTATTGGCAAGTCTGGCATTTACAGGAAGACTGGGCAGTAAATACTTTTTTTGTAAGTGTATTTAAATATTCCCTATACTTCCGGATAAAAATCTCTGCTGTTTCCGACATAAGAATTCTATCCTGTACAGTATCGAAACTTATATACACCACATCGTTCAGGATAAAAATCTGCTTTATATCAATCACAGAATCTTTTGTAGTTAATAAGCTGTTTACCTCGATAGTAATTCCGTCTTTTTCATATGTATCAATCAGTTTCATACTATTATGGTTTTACTTCTCCTGTACAAGGATTAATTGTTAAGAAATTATTTCTAGGACATCCGTCATAAATCACGACTCCGCCAAGTTTTAATGTAGTCCATGCAACACCATCATGACAGCTATTGTCTGCACATACTAAAGAGAATGATATAAATCCTTCCCCATTCAGATCTGTGGCTGCGATAGACTGTGCATCCGTAGGACTCAGGAAGAAGGTATTAATCCTGTTTGGTCCTCTAAGTTCACCATTAGGACGTGATTGTCCGTTTTCAAGACTTTCACTTGCATTATTCAGGTTCACTCCACCGATTCTGTACACTCCGTTCGCCATTAAATTGAATTTCGCGCTATTACATCTGTGATTTCCGGGACATGGTCCTAAGCTTTCATTGTACTGAACGGTAATCTCCAGACTAGAAAGACACTGAACGAGCGACTGCCCTTTCAGTTTTATAGGGGCTATCGTATATTGTGTGCTGCATCCACTTCCATTACTCACAGAAAGTATCGGGTTGAACGTATCTTCCTGACCAGCAACCAGATTATAGGTATGAGATTGACTTACAACTCCATTTGCATCAGGAGTTGGTTTCGTTACAGTAACTAACTGACCGTCACCAAAATTCCAGTTATAGTCAAGATTACCTAAATTATTACCGGAAACAGTAAATGTTACCGTTGCTGTAGGATTTGTAGGGTTTTCTCCATTTACAGGAGTTCCTGTTGTTACCGTAACATTTGGAACTTCATTAACAATCATTTGAGTATCCACAGGATCATCATTAACTGTGAAAGTAATGGTTTGTCCGAGATAAGCTGCGCCAACCAATGCCGGATCAAAATAACTTTGTCCTCCGGTCTGGGTAATGGCGGATATTTCTGTTCCGTTTACAAATGCTTTTACCTGACCATCCAAAGGAACGATTGTCATAAGAACCGGTTTTTCATTTTGGCAAAGTTTACCTGAAGGTAATGATAAGAACACAGGATCTTTTTTGGAACAGCATAAATAAGGCAATGAGAAGTCTGCAATAACCTGATTGTTTGCCTTTGACTCTGCGATCAAAACAAATGTTCCGCCCGGTTCTACACCGGAAAGATGCTCCAAGCCGGATTTTCTTTCTAAAAAATCGCTTAAAAGTTCTGTAGAAATTTCTTCTTTTCTGGGATCTTCTTTTACGATCGTTACATCGTCTGATGTTCCGGAAGGGGTTTCAAATTTAGCTTTATTCAATAATTTAAGATCGCTGTCTAATTTCGATAAATTAAGGAGCGCATTTTTAGGATCGCCAGCTTCTTTGCTGATCTCATTGGAAATGGATAGTAATTTATTTCTGAGTTCTTCAATAGAAACTTTTCTGGGCTCTTCAGATGTATCATCCGTTTTTTTACCATTATTTAAAAGTAAAACGCTAACGTCAAAAGCCAGTCCGTACTTTACTTTAAGATCATTAATATTCTGTACCGCTGTTTCGTATGGCAGTTCAAGATGTCCTTCAATTCTGTAAAAATCATTGTTGTCGATATTATAATTCAGGGGATTCTGAATATGATCTTCTGATGATAAGTTCGCAGTATGATAACTTAAATTATAGGTTTCTCTGTCTGTCTTTGTTTTTTCAAAATTCCAATTATCCAGTAAAGTCTTATCTACGTTATAATAATATGGAATTGCTTTTTCTCCTAATCTTACATAAAGATTGGATGGTGTAATTTTAACGGGGCCTATATACGATTGAAATCCGTTGATTTTCTGCACAAAACGATTGGCAAGCAATATCAGCCTTTCATAATTTTCATCATCCTGAGTTGTGATGGGTGAATGATAAAATCCGTGACGGAAAGCTGCATATTCTCCCAGTTCCAAAGAACCTCCGGCATATCCCAACATCAAATGTTTAGGGAATGATGCAATAGAAGGACAACATTCTGCATTCAGATGTAAGATAAGTCCTTTTATTTCGTTGTAGGTATCAATAAGATCTTTCAGGAGATCATATCTGTACTGAAAATCATCCAGTCTTGGGGAAGATGCAGACAATAAGGTATTCAGTTTATTGAAGAGCGATAAGCCGCTGAAATTCATGTCTATTTTAAAAGTACCTGCAATTGCCTCAAAACCTTCAGACAATCTGGTAACAGAATCCATAGCGCTGCGAAATCTTGCTTTTAGCTGACCGGCTGTTTCAATTTTAGGATCAAGAATTACTCTTTTCGCTTCAATATTTGGTAAGCGGTCAAAAAGTTCTTCGTAAGAATTATGAATTTTATACAGCGTATCTTTTGCATTTCCATTCGCCATAAGATCAGAAACAGACTGAAAATCTGCCAAAAGCACTTTAAGATCAGAAACCTGCTCTGCTCCGGTGTTATCACAATCGGCATCTTCACAAGGAGTCTCGTCATTAGAATAGCTTTCCAGATAAAGGATGATGATTTTTTCATTCAGTTTTTCCAGAGTTTTAATGTCTTTAAAGCTTCCTGTATCTAATCCTTTAACCTCCATTTGCTTCAGTTCGTCTTCGGTTGCCAGTTCCAATAAGGGAATCTGCTCTTCTCCGATTCGGAAATGATCATACCTCACTTTGTCTTTATACTCTCTGAAGTATCTGTAATTTTTGGTATCGAAATCTATCGTAACGTCTGAAGATTTATCTTTTCCTGTACGAAGGGTAATTAAATCTCCGTCTGTGGTAACGCCTGCTCCCTGAGTTATCACAATGGTATCCAAAGCATTTTCAGCCTTTTGCGGAGCGATTTTTTCCATAACGTCCGGAACCAGACTAGAACTGGTAATTGTGGATTTAAATCCGCATACAATTCCCACACCGCTGAGAAGTGTTCTCGAGAGCCTGTCCTGATCTTCGAAATAGTCTATGAATTCATTTAACTGCCCGTCTGTAAGTACCTGATTTTCGTTAAACTTTCTATATTGGGTTGTTACATTATCTAATTTAGCATTCATTATTTTTCAATTTTATATGTTTGATTGTCCTAATATTATTTTTCCGTCCAGGCTGTCGTTATCTTCTATAGCACAGTCTAAGAGTCTTCCCGGTCTGTAAATATTATTTAAGTTGGTAAGAGCCGTCAGTAAATTCTGAATGCTGTTTCCTAAATTGTTAATATTATTTTTTGCTTTATCTGAAAGATATTTTTTAAATGCCTTTTCAAATGCAGACAAATCGTTCTGAGCGGTTTGTTTTTCACTTAAACGATCTCCAACCCAACAGATTTTAGCCAGAATATGAGCCGGAATTTCCTGTCGGATCACAGTTTCTGCATAACGTCTGAAGTCAGGATCCTGAAAACGGTAGGCAAAGCCCGGAAGAACCACACTTACGCGGTAAGAATAAGGATCAAAAACATCATATTCGCAGTCTTCTTCGCAGGAAGACATTAAAGCATCTGCATAATCTACCGGATTTCCGGAAAGAACATCTCCATCGTCATTCGGAAATACTTCAAAAGATTTTCCTATAATCATGCTTCCGATCCCTTCAAGATCCTGAAATACTTTGAATGTATCTTCCACAGACATACATCCGATTCCTCCTATAAGTTTGTAATCTTTGAATGCCGGTTTCAGCAGTAAATGCTCTACAAGGAAAATTCCTTCTTCGGTAAAATCGTATTTGAAATATCTTACCAACTCCTCAATTCCCTTTTTTAATTCAGCTAAAGAAGTGTATGGATTGGTCTTTTTATGGGTAGCCATTATATTTTGCGGCTGGCTGTCATCCATAATTTCAAGATAATAGTTCCCTCCGGAAGACATCCGTATCTGAATATTCCCAATCAAATCATAATGAGTCTGATTTTCCTTTAAAAGTTTTAATGCATTTTTAAGATCTTCTTCGTCTATCTGAATGGTCTGATAAATGGCTTCATGCAGATTTTTAGTTGCCGCATATTCGATATGGAATGAATTTACGGATGATAAAGTGATATTATTATTTCCATCCTTTACTTTCCATGAATAGCTTACCTTTCCGTCGTCACTTACCGATTTAATAATTGAAACAGGTGTTTGAGAAAGATTTCTCTGCTGGTAATTTTTAATCCCCAGTAATCTGGCAATTCTTTTCTGTACCCCTGAAATATTATCTGTATTCCAGACATTCGCGCTATCATCCAATGTATAATTATAGCCCAATCCACGGTCTTTGCTCAGTGATTTGTACTCTTTCAGGAATGTTTCTTTATTGTTCAGTACAATTTCATCGGTAGATTTTCCGTACAGAGATTTCATCAGGAAAGTATAGTCGCTGAATGTTTCTGCAAAACAGGCAATTAAATGATCCAGCACTTCATTTCGGCGTTCCACGCTGTTATCAAGTTCTTCGTATAAAGTATCTGTAAGTCTGTCCTCGTTTTCATCATAATCTGAAACCAATTCTTCAAAACCTTTGATATTTTTAAGAGCCTGAGTAAAGAACGTTCTCTTTAAACCTCCGCTGATACTTAAAACTTCTTTTACTTTTTCAAGGTGTTTGAAATAACTGGCAAGAATCTGATCGAAAAACAAAAGATATCCTTTCATCTGTTTTGCCAAAGCTTCTCTTTCCGGGGTTGGATTTCCAATGATTCCGGAAATTCCTACTCCGTACGTATCCGGAAATTCATTTAAAATAGTTGCGTAATTCCCGATATCGTAAGAAGTTCCCTGCGGAAGAGTCAACTCTTTATTTTGTCTGGCATCTTCTCTCAGTACTTCCTCCTCTTTTCTTAACGTTTCGAGATATTCATTAACTTTTTTAGTATTGATATTCAACAGAAGCGCACCTTTGGTGTAACTGAATGAACTCAGATCGCAAAGCTCCGGTTTTTTCCCTTTTTCAATACAGATCATCCAGTCATCGGTCTGCTTCACCGCACTGTCGCAGCCGGCAATAGAAATTTCGTGAATTTCCTTTACTCCGTCGATTTTCATGATCTCGCTGATGATATCAGAAAGTCTGACTTCTCTTCTTAACTGACTTGCTTTCAGTTCTTCCGTATCAATAAAACCATTATCGAGAATCGGCCCGTCAAAAATCTCATCTGTGGTAAGACCTTTTTCCAGCATCTGCTTTAATGAATAGAAATGAACTTCCGGAGCCAGATAATTGTTGATCGCTCTGAGTACTTTTGCATGAACCAGTTCTTCATCTACTTTGTTTACAAGTCCGATGCGGGCGCATACCGCCACTTTCTGGGTTTCGATTTCTTTGATGTCCACAAGATCCTCGCAAAGACCTCTGTTCTGGTGATAGCGCTCCAGTATTTTTACTCTTGTATTCGATTTGTCGCAATCTTCATTCTCGCTATCGTCGATATCATCGGCATAATCTACATAAAGGTCATACAATCCTTTTACGTTAAAATGCTGTGTCTTTTCTCCGATAGGTTCAAAATCCAACTGTCCTGTTTTGCAATCCACATACAGCGTTTCGTTTCTCGGAACCAGCCAACAGTTGCTGATTGGTCTCGGATGACCGGATTTAAAGCTGATATCGATGAAGAGTTTTCTGTAATCAAGCTCGGTTAAAGGTCTGGAAGGTAAAACTTCCGTAGCTTTCAGGAATTGTGTATGAATATCTTTTTTTGCATCGTTTGAAGCAAGAATGTCTTCCATATTCATATTCATCCTCATCCCAAGATCTGTGATGGCGTAGCTTAAAACCTCCAGTGTGGTAATCCCCGGATCGTGAGAGTTATAATCTGTCCAAAGTTTTCCTCCTAATCCTTCTATATATTCAATACCTGTTCTGCGTAGAAAGTGAAAATCGGTCTGATCCTGCGTTTCTATATTTTTGGGTATACTAATGTGCTTATTTTCTGACATAATTATGTTTCTGCTTGTTTGTTATTAAAGGCATACCTGTTCTGCAATAGTAACTTTGTGCTGTTTGGCAGATACGAGTATGGATTTCGGATCTACTTCGATTAAAGACTGTGTCTGTAAAACATTATTTACCAATATACTGGTCTCTTCAACGTAGTCTACATAATGCAGTTGTTCCAGATAATTAATGAGCTGATTAACATTCAGTTTCACATTAAAATCAATATCTTTAGTGTCTGTAAAAGCCCAAGGCGATATGTACTTTTTGATGTCTTCGTCTAATTGTTTTGTGTAAAATGTTTCATCATACTGATCGAAGAATTTCACCTTTGTTTCTACCTTCGCTTCTTTATAATTCGGGTTGATTACCTGAGCGTTGATGTGCATGGTATTCAATTCATTGATATAATTCTGAATTCTGTTCAGCGTGGCTCTGCTTACTCTTGGCTGATAAATATCAAAAGCGTTTTTATTTTTAATATTCGGAACAACCATCAGCGTAACATATCCTGGAGCGAGGTAAGACTTTTCGGAAGTATGATTCAGGCATTTTACCTTGAAAACTTCCGGAAACTCCTGCAAAACGAGATGTTCGTAATCCCATTGTGTAACGGCTCTGTTTTTATGTCTCAGTCTTTCGCTTACTCTTCTGTAGAATTCTGTATCTGTTTCTTTGTATTTTCCGTCGAATGAATTATACGGCTGGCTCACCGATTTTACCTGCGGAACTCTGGTAATAAGTCTGGAAATCGTATTGGCTTCCAAACCGTTGTTTAAGTGGGACAGATCGTTGTTCTGATTCTGGAATGTTGCCAGAACTGCCTGTGTATAAATTCCCTGAACTTTACAAACCGCATCGTAACTTCTTCCTGATCTTGCTCTTACCCAGACTAACTGATCTGTAAATCTTGTGTGATTCAAATTAATATCTTTTGGAATTTTAAATTTTACAATTCCGGATTCCAGGAATTTTTTAGAATCATTCTGCAGCATAGAGTTTGAAAGATCAATCCATGTATTTCCGGAAAGGATGCTCCATTCGATATACTCTTTTTCTTCAAAAGTTTCGGCTAAAGGATTTTCGCTTCCTTCGAGCATCTGGATGAGAAGGGAAACCGTCATCTGCGGAACTGCTTCCAGACCGATGTATAATTCGCCTCCTTTCTGATGTACCGGAACAATGGTTTTCGTATCGATTTCCTTTTCATACTGCCCGAAAGCATCTTCATGATACATCTGTACTTCATCACTTTTCAGAAGTTCTCCTTCAGAATCTTTTCTTAAAGAATGGTATGCAGTTTCTGTTGCGCTGTAGCTCAGTTCAATATCTTCCGCAAAAGGAATATAAGGTTCGTTCGGAACTACTTTTAGTTTTTGAGGATCTGATAAAACAAGCGTATATAATTTAGGATACAAGTCCTGTAATAAAGATTTCTTCAGTTTTACCCTGATCGCTTCGCCTGTACCAGCTTCATCACTGGCGCTTTTTACAGAAAATTGTGTCTGGTAAGCATTTCCATTCTTTTTAAATAAAGCAATATCACTTTCCTGATTGTGCCAGATTTCTTTGTCTAACACCGCTGTATCGATCTTAAAATAATCGTCTCCTGTTACAACTGAAGAATTTTTCAAATTGTTAAAATCCTGCTGACTGATATTTGTATCCGGTTCCATGATATACCCGCTGTATAAATCCTTTATGGAAGCCGGCGTGTTTTTCCAATTGATGGTAATGTCTGCGGTTTTCCATTTTTTAGAGAACATTTCAGGACATTTTATGTAAAAATTGGAACCTTTAATCGGCTGCGCGGTAAATGGATAATAGGATTTTTCGGAATTCAGTTCTCCATTGTCATTTTCAATCTGAAGAGATTTTATCCCTTTTACATCTACAGAAACTTCAATATTATTGACTAATGCTTCTGAAAAAGCTTCGTAGACTTCGTAATATTTCTTCCCTTCAATCATGAATCTGAGAACAGGAAAGCTGGTCTGGAAAGTTTCCTTCAGAACATCTTTATTGTATTTTACGATGGCAGGAAAATCTTTAGGTAATGTTAAAGAAAAGGTTAAACGGTGTTTTTTATCACTTTTGGTTCCTGTTTCTCCATTTTCAGTACATTGTAATGCAATGTCGGATAACCATTCTTTCTCCCCGCTGCAAAGTACTTTGATGTTGTTCTGAAAGTCTTCTTTTTCAAGGTCTTTTAGTTTTTGAACAGAATTTGCGTTGAAATCTATTTTCAGGGTAATTGTTCTGTCTCCTTCTTTTAAATCGAATAAAGATGATGCTACAGAAAATCCCAGTTTCGCTTTTGGAAGTTCTTTATAAATAGATTTGCCCGAAGCTGTTTCTTCAGCATTGTATCCGAACGGCCACCAATAGTTTCCGCCTTCCGGCAGTTTTTCGCCCAAACCATCAGCAGAATTGGTAACCGGAGCCATTTTAAGCTCTTGTTTTCCGCTGTCATTAAGAAGACTTTTAATTTCAACTACTTTTGCCTGATTGGCAATCAGTTCATTATTGGTTTTGTAGATCCGTTTTTTTCCTTCCGCATCTTTATCTCCGTCCAGAAGTGTTCCTTCCGGAATTTTTTCCTGAATTGCTTTTTTAGCCAATTCAAAAATCACATAGACTTTATCTTCTTTAGCATCATTTTTCTGAATCTGAAGGATCTCGTTATAGTAGAAATCCAGATGTCTTTTCGTTAAATTATTGAAAGCTTTTTTGGAAAAATCCAGCAATTTCAGAAAGCAGACGAACAAAGTAAGATGCGGCGTCAGATTGCTGTCCTGTTCAAACTGGGAAATAAGATCTGTAACCTGTTTTTTCATACTCTTGTACTCTACGCTTTCTCTGCGCGGAATAGCATTGGTATCATCACCAAAGAAAAAGTTTCCCCACTTTTTATCTGGTATTGCTGTATCAGCATCTTTTTCAAAAAAATTTACATGACTGGCAAAATTGTTTGCAAATAGCAGCCAATCGAACAGATCGAAGTCGTGCAATTCGAGATTGCCGGGATCCAGATCCGCTAAAAAGCGCTGCATTTGTGATTTTCCTTCACGATAATGTGAAAATGTATCTGTTTTTTTCATTTGTTTATATTTATATTCTATGGTCAGATGCAATACTTAATGTAATGTTTCGGTAGTATTCAAAATGGTTACAGACATCCCGTAATTATTTATATTTCAGTAGCTTCACCTTTATAGAAAGGGAAAACCATATTGCTTCTGGTATTCGTATTCCTTACTTCGTAATCAATTTTTATCAACACTTCGCCTTCCAGTTCTTCCTGAGTATCGATGTCGATATTTAAAATGTTTATTCTGGGCTCGTGGTATAAAATGGCACGCTCAATGATTCCTTTCATTTGGGTAATCAGCGTTAAGTCCAAAGGTTTGAAGAGCATTTCCTGCAGGTCGCATCCGTAATCGGGGAACATGACGCGTTCTCCCGGTCTTGTGGAGAGTAAAATGATCAGACTGTTGTTGATGTCTTCCACATCTGTAGTCATTACCAGCTTTCCCTCAGTCTCATTAAACTCAGGCGGGAAACTCCAGCCTATTCCTAAAAAATCTGTATTTATTTTCATACGTTCTTGTATTATATTTAATTGTAACATCTCGCATCTGTAACATAGAGTTTTAGTTTTCTAACCGTTTGTTATTGATGTTCTTACATTTTTTAATCTTGCAGAATGTGTTTCATCCGCCTATTAAAACAGTAGCTTCACCCGCGCTTATTACGCCTCCGTGAGCGGTAGAATCTCCCATTCTTGCGGCTGGTTTTCCGCCGATCATTACGCTTGAGGATCCTGCTGCAATGGTATCGGGCGGACCTGTGCATATTGCTTTGTCTCCTACTCTTGCTGCGGGTTTACCTCCTATAAGTACAGTAGGTTCTCCTGCCGGAATGATGGGTCCGCCAACGTGCGGGGTAGTTCCCGTTACCATCGGACAGGTATGCATATCTGTAATTCTTGCTGCCGGTTTCATGATTAATTAATTTTAACTTGAGAGCCTTTTACAACAGTTACTGCTCCTGATTTAAGCTCAGAACCGGAACTTCCTTCTGCTTTGAACTGTGCGGATGCTTTGATACCGATATTGGTTCCTTCCATCTTAATATCACCTTTTGCTTTGATCTTAATGTCTTTCCCACTTTCCATACTGATCCCGTCTTTATTGAGGGTAAGAGTATTTTTATGCTCGTCTTCTATTTTAATGACATCTGCATCTTCGTCTACAGTTATTTTTTTGCCTTTTGGTGTTTCAAGGGTGTATGAAATTTTATCGTCATTAAAAATCATCTTCATTTTGCTGCGGGTAACAAATCCTTTTTCGTTGTTGTCATCGGAAGCTACAATAGGAGCCGGTTTTGCGCTGCTGTTCAGCATTCCCAGAACTACTGCATCATTGGGATCATCATTAATAAAACCAATGATTACCTCATCTCCGATTTCCGGTCTGAAGAATGATCCTCTGTTTTCTCCTGCATCAAGTGTGGCTACACGCGCCCAGATTCCCTCCTCTTCGTTATTGATGATCGGGATCTGTACCAAAATTCTGTCTTCTCCGTCCGGATCAGATTCCAATTGAGAAACTTTCCCGATGTGCAGTCCGCTGATGGAAGGAATAATTCCTGAACCCGGCATTTCGCTTACATCGTACGTTTCTGAGAACCATGTCGGAGAAAGCCCGAATTGTGCATCAACCAGCCAGTTTCCTTCCGCGATTTCGTGACGGACGCCTGTTACGTAAATTTTTCCGTTGAAACGGTTTCCTACGCCTTGCAGCATTAATGAAACTCCCGGTTTTACAGCCGGAATCCCCTGAAACTTCACTCTTCCTCTGGTCTTTGCCAATTGTTGAAAAGTTGCTTTCGCATCACTCCAGTCCTGAAGTTCACTCTGGGTAAGATTTCCGCCATGTTTAAGCTGCAGATCGTCTATTCCAAATACTTTTGCCAGATCATCCGGTGAAAGGTTTCCGTTAAGTTTTACGGCAGGATCCTGAGCTTCTACTTCTGTAAGTTCCTGATCGGTATAGCTCCATGTTTTGGCTGAAATTTTTTTGAACTGATCTCTTGCATCTATTTCTCCGTCAAATTCATGCACCGAAGATCCATAAACCACTGTTTCCACTTCTTTTTTGCTGAAATCGGGTTTCGCTATTTTAACGGTTCCGTCTTCTACAAAACAAAGTTTTCCGTTTGCCTGTGCTCTGGTGAGCATAAAGTCCCAGTCGGAAGCTCTGTACTGAATCAATTCTTTGTGTGAATTTGAGGTAGCCTGAACATTGGCAGTCAATCCGTTATTACTGATGAGTTCTCCGATAATGTCGCTGTCTTTACTGTCGTAGAAATATTTACTTTTTCTACCTAAAGTCATTTTCACCGCTTTATCTCTGCATTCTATGATGAGATAGGAAGAGCCGTTTCTTACTTTGATGTTGTGCTTTACAACAACTCCTTTAAAAATCGTCTGCTCATCAAGGTGATACCCTGCGGTAATTTCAATTTCTTTTCCGGGAATCAGAAGATCTTCATTGCTTAGTTTGAAATCCTGTTCCGGTACGCTTCCATCCAAAATAACAATGCGGGCATAAGGAATTCTGTTTACTTCTTTTTCTACAACAATACTTTTTACCCCATATTTTCCGGGTAACTCGGTACCTCCGGACATTACTTTAAAAGTAATCAGATCCGGATTTTTTGATGTTTTTATGTATCCGCTATTGTTCATTTTATGCTATTTTTTCTATGGGTGGAAAGTAGAGTTCAGTTCCCGGTTTCAACTGTCTGAAATTGATAAGATTGTTAACCTTAGCAACTTCCAGGTAATATTTGGTGTCTCCGTAAATTCTTTCTGTCATTAAGGGTAATGTGTCTCCTGCCTGTACTGTTCTTTTGTGGGTAAGATCCGGGGAAGCTGGTTTCGATAGTGCCTTTTCTAATCTCTGACTTACCGAACCTCCAAATTTTGCTTTTATTATCGCTCTTAAAGGATATCCTTCCGGAGTAAATAGTTTGTATTCTATTGTAAAGTCTAGCAAGACGCCTAGAAATTCCAAGGTTCCCCAGTTTATTTTCACATGATGAGGCTTATGTATCGTCCCATCATACTCTCCAGTAGCATTATAGAAAAGGTCTAATTGATCTGCAACTGTTTCCTTTGTAAAATTTTTTCCTTTAAATTTATTAATCAGCGTATTCCCCGGATTACTTTTTGCCACACCTGTTCCATCAAGTAAAAATTCCAGGTTTAAAAAAGGCGAAGGAGAAGATTCAAATTTAAAATCAGTTTTATTTTTACCGATCGCCTCCTCTTTATTATAATTTGTTTTGTAATCTATTGAATAGCCGCTAGGATTTATAAGAAGTTCGAAAGGCTTACTTTTTTTACCTTCTAAAAATTCAGAATTTTCATATGGTGTAATGACCACTTTTTCTTTTTTACCTATCATTATCTTTCTTTTTTACGTTTATCAATATTTACTAACTGCTCTACACTTTCACTCACTGCCCGCATGATTTTTGATACGTCTACCGGCGCTTCAGTTGTCGTTGCGGCTGCTTTTTCGTCCACATTTATTTTAATGTGAAGTTCTTTTATTTCTATTGGCATTTCGTTTATTTTTAATTAATTATTAATACGTAAAAAACTTAAAACCAATTATTTAACGTATTTATTTAAAAAATCTAAGCACATAAAGCGTGTGTTCAGTCCTGTTATAGACCAATCCTTTATTTTTTTTATCTTAAAATTTTTGCTGAATGTTATCCGAAAACTAACACACGGAAAGTGCTTAGATTTGATTTAGAAATTACAAGCCTAAACTTGCTAACGATGAGGGTATTTTGAAATATCTGTATTTCAGCTCTATTGTTTCAATAGCAAGCCTGCTTTCTTCTGCGTTGAATTCTGAAACGTTCCATTTTACCGGATAGGCTCCAACTACATTCCAGACCATTAAAGGTGCTGTAGACTGAAGTCCTCCTGAAAGTGTAATGACAAGATCTCTGGGTTCAAACTCGAAGTTTTCCATTGCATTTCTGCACCAGCTTATTAATCCTGAACTTACAATCAGTCCACGCTTAAGAACTAAATTTTCATATTTCGGTCTCAGAGGAAGCTGATGAAGAAATCTGTTTTCGCCTCCTTCGGCATATTCTTCGACCTGAATTTCTGTAGATAAACCAGATATAGACTGAAATCTGGAGTCAATACCCTCTGTTGTCGAAATCCCGTTAACAATAAAAGAGAAACTGGTTGGAGGATATAAAAGAGCCATGATTAGTTATGTTCAATAGTTAAACCTTCGTGCGCAATCTCCAAAGTTTCGATTGCTACCTCATTACCTTCAGCTTTCAGGTCGGTTGACTGTAATTTCAGAGGGAAGGCATTTTTCACTTTCCATGTTACCGCAGGGGCGCCGTTCTCGTCTAAAAGAGAAATCGTGATTGATCTTCTTTCTACCGTGTTCATCTGAACCGTCTGCAACCATTCGAAATAATCGTTATCGCCTTTGAAAGTTCCTCTTTTTAAAGTGATGTTTCCGAATTTTGCCATTCCCGGCATTTTGATCTTGCTGAAATCCGGACTTGCTCCCTGTCTGTATTCAATGATATCGCGTTCGATGCTTAATCCCGAAACTTCCTGAAAACCGATATTTGTTCCGCCCCAGTCTACTTCAAAGGAAAATTTTACTAATGGATATGTATTCATAATTGTCTTGATTTAATTTTGTTATTTGTTTGTTTTAATTTTTAAGCTTCCTGCAGTTTGTGTGAGAAACGAAGAACAATAAATTCTGCCGGACGAACTGCCGCCATACCTATCTCCACGATCATTCTGCCTTCAAGGATATCCTGTGCAGACATGGTTTTGTTTAAGCCAACGCTTACGTAATAAGCTTCTTCCGGCTTGCTTCCTGCCAATGCTCCGTCCTGCCACTGCTGGTTCAGGAAGTTTTCGATCATGGTCTGTACGCGAACCCATGTATTGGCTGTGTTCGGTTCAAATACGAAACGTTCTGTTGCTTTTTTCACGGATTCTTCTACCATGTTGAAGAATCTGCGTACTGAAATGTATCTCCATTCGTTGCTGTTGCCGTCAAGCGTTCTTGCGCCCCAAACCAATGTTCCTTTTCCTGTAAAAGATCTGATAACGTTGATGGATTTTCCTGATGTAGGATCTACGTTAAGAGTCATCTGATCTTCGTGAGAAACTTTTACTGTAGGAGCAACTACATAGCTAAGTCCAACATTAGCAGGTGCTTTGAATACTCCGGAAGTGCTGTCTACTTTTGCATACACACCGGCAACTGCTGAGGACGGAGCCATCACTACTCTTTCAGACTCGATTGCTGCTTTAGCTTTATTATACAGCTCTGTTCTGTTGGATTTTAGCCATTTTAAATTGTCTACATAGCCATTTGGAAGAGACAAAACATTTCCTGAGTCATCTTTTTCTTCAAAACTTGTAATTTTAACATCTTCATCTTCAAAGCTATGCGTTAAAACAGTTTCCAATTTCGGATAATAAGCAGCTCCGTATTTTAAACCTGTAGAAACCACTCCATCCCTGAAAGTAAGTTCATCT
Source organism: Chryseobacterium sp. ZHDP1 (assembly GCF_018603435.1). Taxonomy (GTDB): domain Bacteria; phylum Bacteroidota; class Bacteroidia; order Flavobacteriales; family Weeksellaceae; genus Chryseobacterium; species Chryseobacterium indicum. Next base: position 1,402,565 of record NZ_CP075682.1, read on the forward strand.
CCAAGAACGTCCATAATAACAAACCTGTCTTTCATTTCCTCTGCATGATCCAAAGCCAATCCATACAAACCGTAAGCTTCTAATGCTGGTAAAGATTCTGCATCCGGGAAAACAATAAGCGTAGGCTCATCTTCTTTTTCAAGAGTCTTAAGTCCTGCCTCTAATTCGATTTTTGATACATCTGTAGGATATCCTGAAGCTACTCCAACAGAAACAATATAACATGGACCGCCACCGTTTGCAAAATACATTTGCATAGCATGGTACATTTTGAATTTACCTAATTTACTGTTGTCAAAAGTGGTAGAGACGATATTGTCTTTAACAGAAATTTTGATCTCTTTCCCTTCGTTTTTTCCTTTACCAAAAACAGCCTCATATTCTAATAGAGAAGAAATTCTTGTAGGCTCATTTTTTGGTCCTTTTTCTGTATATCCGATGAAAGCAGGGATCGCTGTTTCTACTTGTGCTACGGAAGGCGGAAATTTTGCCAGTTCCTCCACGTAAACACCTGGTGTTTTGTAATTCATTTTGTTAAAAATTTAAAATTAATATTTAGTTATGTTCAATAGTTAAACCTTCGTGCGCAATTTCCAGTGTTTCGATTGCTACTTCATTACCTTCAGCTTTCAGATCGGTTGACTGTAATTTCAATGGGAAGGCATTTTTCACTTTCCATGTTACCGCAGGTGCGCCGTTCTCGTCTAAAAGAGAAATCGTGATCGATCTTCTTTCTACCGTGTTCATCTGAACCGTCTGCAGCCATTCAAAATAATCGTTATCACCTTTGAAAGTTCCTCTTTTTAAGGTAATGTTTCCGAATTTTGCCATTCCCGGCATTTTGATCTTGCTGAAATCCGGACTTGCTCCCTGTCTGTATTCAATGATATCGCGCTCGATGCTTAATCCCGAAACTTCCTGAAAACCGATATTTGTTCCGCCCCAGTCTACTTCAAAGGAAAACTTTACTAATGGATATGTATTCATAATTGTCTTGATTTAATTTTGTTATTTGTTTGTTTAATTTTTAAGCTTCCTGCAGTTTGTGTGAGAAACGAAGAACAATAAATTCTGCCGGACGAACTGCCGCCATACCGATCTCCACGATCATTCTGCCTTCAAGGATATCCTGTGCAGACATGGTTTTGTTTAAGCCAACGCTTACATAATAAGCTTCTTCCGGCTTGCTTCCTGCCAATGCTCCGTCCTGCCACTGCTGGTTCAGGAAGTTTTCGATCATGGTCTGTACGCGAACCCATGTATTGGCTGTGTTCGGTTCAAATACGAAACGTTCTGTTGCTTTTTTCACGGATTCTTCCACCATGTTGAAGAATCTGCGTACTGAAATGTATCTCCATTCGTTGCTGTTGCCGTCAAGTGTTCTTGCGCCCCAAACCAATGTGCCTTTTCCTGTAAAAGATCTGATAACGTTGATGGATTTTCCTGATGTAGGATCTACGTTAAGTTCATCCTGACGTTTATTGGAAATTTTAATCACTGGAGAATCAACATAATTAAGTCCTGTATTTGCAGGAGCTTTGAATACTCCGGAAGTGCTGTCTACTTTAGCGTAAACACCTGCCATTGTTGAAGATGGAGCTAAAACTACTTTTTGGGATTCAATTGCCGCTTTAGCCTGATTGTACAGTTCAGAATTTTTTAATTTTAATTCTGCTAAAGTTGTTGCACCGGAAGCACCCATCACAGAAACCTTATCTTCTTTAAAAGCGTACGTCAAAATTGTTTTAAGGTTCGGATAATAAGCTGCTCCGTATTTTAGTCCTGTAGAAGTTACTTTATTTCTGAAAGTGGTATCATCTCCTAAAACATCCATAATAACAAACCTGTCTTTCATAGATTCTGCCTGATCTAAGGCGCTGTCATACAAAGAATAAACAGTTTTAATAGTTTGTTCATCATTCGCATTTGTAACAGACGTTACATTGGCAGCAGCAGCAAGGCTAATATCAGATGCTGTTTCCGCATCAGAATTAGCATCAATTAATGCCTGAGCCGCAGCCTGAGCCGCTAATTGAGCTTTTACAACAGCCGCAGCAAGATCCACATCATTAGGTGCAGCGGCAGCAGCTTGTTGAGCCTGAGTAAGCGCTGTGTCAGCTGCAGTTTTTGCCGCTGTAGCTGCAGTAATAGCAAGTAAAGCAGCATCTGCAGCTTGTTCGGCAGCATCAGCAAAGGCTTGAGCAGTTGCTACTTCATCATCCGTTGCTACCAAACCTTGAAGATCAGGAAAAACAATAAGTGTAGGCTCGTCTTCTTTTTTCAGTAAATCAAGAGCCGCTTCTAATTTAGCCGGACTTACTTTATTTTCTTTTATTACGCCGTTTTCTTTGTATTCAAATTTGTCTACCGAAACAATATAGCATGGTCCGCCACCATTGGCAAAATACATTTGCATCGCGTAATACATTTTGAAATCGCTTACCTTTGGCTGAACTGCTGTTGCAGCACCATCTTTGAAAGCTACAGCAAAAGTTTCGGCATATGCTTTTCCAAAAAGTTCTTTAAATTCCAGCATGGACGAGATTCTGGTGGGTTTGTTTTGTGTCCCTCCTTCTGTATATCCGATAAAAGCGGGAATAGCTGTTTCAACTTGCGCTACGGAAGGCGGAAATTTTGCCTCTTCCTCCACATAGACTCCAGGGGTTTTGTAATTCATTTGTTAAAATTTTAAGTTAATATTAATTATCACTCGAAGCTGAACTTCAATATTTTGTTGTGATTGATTTTGGTTTTGTTATAGTTTGTGAGAAAAATTTAATACAATAAACTCTGCAGGACGTACTAAGGCTACTTCAATTTTTACATCCATGATGTTTGTTCCTCCGGATTTCACCTCAACTTTGTAAGCTTCTTTGGGAGAGTTTCCCGCCAATGCTCCGTCTATCCATTGCTGATTAAGAAAATTCTCAATCATTGCTTTTGCTCTTAACCATGTATGAATGACATGAGGCTGATTGATGAATTTTTCGTTAAGCGCTATGCTTATTGACTGTTTAAGCATGTTATAATAACGGCGTACATGGATGTATTTCCACTCGTTATCTTTTTCATCTTCTTTTTTATCTTTTCCGTCCAGTGTTCTGGCTCCCCAAACCAAAGTTCCTTTTCCTGTGAAGTTTCTGATAGCGTTGATTGATTTTCCTTCATCATCAATGTTAAGACCAGATTGTTCTTCGTCGGAAATTTTTTCTGTCGGAGCTGTTACGTAATTTAAGCTTACATTGGCGGGCGCTTTCCAGACTCCTCTTGTATTGTCTATTCTTCCATACACTCCTGCTATTGCAGATGATGGCGGCAAAACTACTTTCAGAGATTTCAGCAATTCTTTTATCTGATTATATAATGAAGAATTTGCGGTCTTCAGAGATTCTAATGTTACTCCATTGGCAATTCCAACGGGCTGATTCTGCGTATCGAGGTGAGAAACAGGAGTTATTTTTTCATCAAAATAATAATTTAGAACCGTTTTCAGATGAGGAAAATAAGCTGCCGCATAACTTGAGGAATTTACTGTATTTCTGAAACTCTCCACTGCAGTAAGATTTCCGATTTTTGTAGTGGAATTTCCATAGTAAGTATCTAATAGAGCAAACATATTTTGGGATTCTCCTGCAGATTCGGCTTTAGCAATTGCTGTATTATATAAGGCATGAAAGTCATTTGGAGAATTTAATGATACGGCATCCGGGAAAATAAGAAGAAGTGGCTCTTTTATATTATTGATTAAATTTAACCCTGATTCCAAAAGATTTTTTTCCACCTGTGCTGCATTGTAATCTCCCACAGAAACGATGTAGCAAGCACCGCCTCCATTAGCAAAATACATTTGTAAGGAATGATACATTAAAAATTTTGCCTTTGGTTCTAAAACTGTTATTCCTGCATCAGTATCTTTTAATGTAATACTTTCCATTTTTGCACTCCCGAATTTTTTTTCAAAATCCAGAAGAGAGCTGATCTTTGATGGCTTATAATCAGGTGCGCTAGTATCATTGTCTTCGGAAGGCTTTCGTTCGGTATATCCTATGAATACAGGTACTGCAGTTTCTACCAATGCAATGGAGTTGGGAAGTTTTGGCAGTTCTTCAATAGAAACACCGGGTGTTGTCGGATTTGGCATGTTCATAAATTTTAAATTAAAGGGTTATTTGTTTTCTGATATTATTTAACCGTAATATCCTTAATATCAACATCGTTAATAAGCTGAACATCAGAAATATTTTTAGCTCCAATCTTAACCACACTTACTTTATACATTACGGAAGGAATGATCTTTCCGCCCAATAAACCCCAGATGTAACTTAGCTGCTCAAACGGTACGGCATGCATTTCTGTTCTGAAAGTAAAGTTACTTTCCCCGATACCGGTTGCAACATATTCCAATACATTTTTTGCACGAAGAACCTCAATAACTTTTGAAATGTTTATTAAAGCACTGTCATAATCCGTCATATTGGCTGTAACCATTACGAAAAGATTTACATACGCCGAAGGACTTTCCATTTTTGTAACATTGGATGTATTTTTTACATATCTTGAGATATTTTTCATGGTAGATTCCTCCTGAACGTTCAGTAAAGTAATCACCACTTTATTATCAAGTCCCGCAGCTCCGTCTTCATGCTTTGCGATGTCGTTAACAACAACATCTGCTAAACCGGCAGAATGCAATTCATTTTTTAAAACTGTTAATACTTCTTTTATCATAATTTTTGTTCTTTAGTATTATGGTGCAAACATACAATCCACCCGACTTAAAAAACGAATATTTTGGGGGCTCCATCCTGTCTTTGCAGTAAATGCTTTTTTTGAATTTTCTTTTAACCTAAAAAATAAATCAATATAAAATAATGATAATCAAATAATTAACACCTTATAAATTTAACAAAAATTTATCCTGATCTAAGGCTTGTGAAATAAACACTGTTAACTGAAGGTAATTTTAAGGCGTGAAAAATGATTATTTTAAGTATAATGTTGTGAGATTCCTCCATTGATTTTTTTATCCGCTCAATATTTTTCAAGTATCAATATCTGAAAAGATCTGATTCCGAAATCTGATCAGATTCATCCTTCTCTTAATTAAAAAATTTATCGTTTTTATTATCAGAATATAAATTTATGATCTACTGCAAAGACAGAACAGCGAGGTCTTATTATTCGTTATACAGTTTTTCTTCCTCTAATTTTGACCCTATAATTTAAACTTTAATCACAATGAATATTAAAACTCTTTTTGGCAAGCGCAATGAAATCATTGGCGGCCATTTTAATGAATTAAGATCAAAACTGGGTATGGCAAATCAGGACGAAGAAGTTGTTTTTTCTGTAAGAGAAGAAATCTGTAACGCCTGTCCTTTAAAAAACGGAAACAACTGCAATACCCAAAAATGGATTCATCCTCAGACTCTGGAAGTTTCAAACGGTCCGAAAGACGGCTTCATAAGAGGTTGCGGATGCAGACTGAGTGCAAAACAGAGATCCAAATACAGTCTTTGTCCTGCAGGTTTCTGGGGCGGAGAATTTGACAAGAAATAGACCGTACAGAAATTCCACCATTGTATAACCCAAATTTATTTAATGTGAAGCAAGATCATATCATTCAGAAAGTTTTTATTGAAATTACGGTAAATAATAAAGAAAAGGGACTGAGTATAAAAGACGACATCAACAGTTTTCTGTCGATGGATGTATTTCCGAAAATAGAAAAATACCTCAGTACTTTTGAACACAGATTAGAAGACTACATTTTGCAGATCCCTAAACTGGAATTGAATCTGGATGTAAAAAGCAGCGCATTAAATTCTGATCTGAAAGATAAAATTGCCCAAGTATTTGAAGAGAAATTATCTGAAATTACAAACCCCGTTTTAAATTCAGATGAGTTTACAGCAAATAATTCTGAAGCGTATCTAGTAACCCATCAGGAAAAAATTCTTCAGGGCTTTATTTATTTTTTGGAAAGAGGAAGTATGCCATGGTGGAATTCTGATAAAAAAACTCTTTCTCTGCTTGAGCCAAAAGTATTTAATGCTATTATTCAGGCTGAAAATTTTCAAAGCTGCATTCTTCCTGTCTTTTCTAAAAGAAATGTACAGGAAAGAATCATTCATCAGCTTTCTGACGGACAAATTGCCCAATTATGCAATGTTATTTTAAAAGATAAAACATTAAAAATCAATTTACAATCAGAGATTATACAGTTGATCTCAAAGCTGGATCAGATGAACAGAATCATTGTATGGAGACTGGTTTTAAATATTTTGTCGAGGCATCTGAAATCTCCGATCATCCATATTGAGGATTATTTTTTAGAAGAAATACTGAAATCCGAAATTTTATTAAAAGTTTCATATTCTGCAAAAGATAATCTTCAGAATGTAAAAACAGTATTAAAGATATTTCCGGAGATTAAAGAAGCTGAATTGATTGAAAAAATTGAAGATACATTCATCAAAAGTGATCAAAATACAAAAAAGACAACGAAAAAAAATCAGCAAAATTTTACGGAAACCAACGATGAGGTAATGCAAAATAGCAAAAATTCTGAAGAAAAAGATGATGAAATTGTTTCTGATGAAGGACAATATGTCCAAAATGCCGGACTGGTTCTGATCCATCCGTTTATGAAAACTTTTTTTGAGCATTGCGATCTTCTGGACAAGAAAACTAATCAGCTTTTAGATCCTGAACTGGGTGCACATCTGCTCCATTATATTGCTACCGGAAAAACAAATGCTCCGGAATACGACATGATATTTGAGAAATTTTTGTGCAATATTCCTTTTCATCAACCCATCAACCGACATATTAAGCTTACGCGTAAACATAAAGCTCAGGCTAAAAATCTTATAGAAAGCGTTCAGCACAACTGGAGTGCCATGAAAACCTCATCTGCAGAATTGCTCCGTAATGAATTTTTTCAACGTCCCGGAAAACTGGTTGTCTCCAACCACGACTGCACTCTTACCGTAGAACGAAAAACGCAGGATATTTTACTGGAAAGACTTTCGTGGGGAATCGGTCTTGTGAAGTTGCCATGGAAGGATCAGTTTATGTTTGTGAACTGGTAAAGAGTTTTAAAATCAAAGTCTGTTAAAACATACAGACTTTGATTTTCCTATTTTTAGAATAAATATAACTTGGTATATTTTTTTTTTAGTTACTTTCCGATACAGTATCTATAAAAGTCTTTATTGATGGTGATTTTCGTGATGTAAGGTGTACAAAAGTGGTACAGGATTAAGATGCTGCAACATCTTTTTTTTCTACTTTTCCGCACGAATCTCGTCACATTAAACAATTATAAACCAATAGTTTACAATATTTGACGATAAATTTGAAAATTCATTTGTACTACTTCTGTACACCTCCAACCTTATAAATCATTGTAAATCAAATAATTAACAATTCCCGACTGCGATCGGTGATAATTGATACATTTCGCCTGTACACCTCAAATTTTATTCATTTTTAGGATGAAGATTAGTTTAGAATTCTAACAAAAATAGCTAAAATTTATACTGAATGTTTTAATCAATTACAAATTGTCAAACACACAAGAGGCTAAATTAAACAACCAATTCAATCTTATATTTATTTCTCCGCTTCCTACTTTCATTTTCTGCTACCTCTTTTTTTAATGGGTTTTTCTTCTGATTTTAGTACATCATCAATAGATCTAAAACTCTGTTCCTTTGGTTTTAACAGATCAACCATTTCTTATAAACCACCAACAACTGAAAGCAATTTTAGAAATGAATCCAAAAAGATCAAGCCTTTTTGCTCAAATTTCCTGAGAGTTGGTAAAGGAACACCAGATCTTTCAGCCAAACCCTCCCGTGTTAGATTCATTTGCAATCGTCTTTTACGGATATTATTGACTAATTTTTTTTCGGTTTTGGAAAGTGATACAAGTAACATAATAGTATTATTTAGTGTTATATTTTAGCAATAAATAATACTATTGTATTACAAATTTACCGATTTTTTTTAAATTATAACTTCCATTTTCTTACAGTTCAAATATTTTTGACTGTTTCGGCAATATTAAAAGCTCATTACTAATGATAGCTCTAAATTATTTAATAAATTAAATTAATTTAATCTTTTTTTACTTGTTATTCAACCCCCGCTAAAGTATCTAAAGAAGCGCTTAGTAATGTAGATTGCAGCTCAAGATACAAAAGTGGTAAAGTTTTAAAGTGCTACAAGATCTTTTGAAATTGCTTTTAAATAAACATTTTTAATAATACTGTTAATTGGTAGATTTCATTCTCAATGTATTTTCACCAATATTGTATGCATAAACACATGCAGGCACAAAAGTGAAATTTAGATCACTTACTTTCTTTGTTCCTATTCTAGCAATTGTTGTTACCAAAGCACTATTCAATTGATTGGCTTTACAAAATTGTATGAGGCTACTCAAATCTTTTGGCATTTCATAGAAACGATTGCTCCATTTGATTTCTACCCCCCAAACTGGCTTAAATTTTTTATCGTCCACCAACACCAAATCTACTTCTCCCTCAACTCTACCGTCTTTCCAGCGAGCATAGGTTAAATCCAAATTTTCACGGTGCATCCATTGGGACAATACTGCAGTTTCAACCATGTTCCCCATTTCGCTGTCTGTTTCTTTAACAGGTGAAAATAGAGCCGTTCGCAAAGATGAATTGGTAAGATATACCTTAAAGCTTGTAATTCTTTTAAATCGCTTCGCATTTACATCTACCTTGTTGAGAACCTTAATTAGGAATGCAGCGTCCAAATATTCTAAATATTTTTTTAAGGTTTCTTTTTGTATGCCACTTTCTCTTGACATTGTTTCATAAGAAAATTCATTTCCAGTGTTATAAGCGATATAAGTGAAAAAACGATTCAACTCTTGTACATCTTTTATCCCATATAAACTGGGTAAATCTCGAAGGAGGACTTTATCTACAATATCATTTTTTACATACCGTCCCATATCTTTCTGAATTTTTTCAGATAAAACCACTTCCGGATAACCTCCAAAATTGAGGTATTGTAAAAATTCTTTGTTTAATTCATCAATATCATGTGGAATAAAATATGGAAGTTGTTTTTCTCCATATTCTATAAAACCATTTTTCACTAAATGATTTTTGTTTTTTAAATGGATAAATTCTTGGAAAGTTAAGGGTGGCAACATAAAATCAGTAAACCTTCCTGCGCCACTTTCTGTGCTATGCCATTTTAATGCAGCAGCGGCTGAACCTGAAACGATAAATTTTGTATTTGGATAGCTATCTACTAATACTTTTAAGTGTCGCTCCCAATCTTTTAAGTATTGTATTTCGTCAAAAAAAACATAGCAATCTTCTAAGTTTGATATTTTTAAAGCTTCTTTGCAAAGATCTAAAATCTCTTGTAAACTAAGATGCACATAGATAGGATTATCTATAGGTACGAAAAATATACGTTGTGGATTAATTTTTTCAGCAATTAATTGATCAATAGTATGAAACATCATAACGGTTTTTCCAACACGTCGTGGCCCCATTAAAACCACTGCACGACGAATTTCTTTTTCTTTTACAAAAGGATAAAATAACTCGAAATACAAACGTTTCGACATTTCTTTATATACCGTCGGAATTTCCTGAGTTATCCACCAAGGATTTTCATATTGTAATCTTTCGATAATTTTTTCTGTCGGAATAAGTCTTGATTTACTCATTTTTTTGCTTATTTAAACAAATTTAGTAAAAATAAGCACATTGCAATGTGCTTATTTTTACAAATAACTATGAGATAGAAGATTTTTCTGTTTATTTGATTGTTATTTCCCTTTATAACTCCTTAACATTCGTCGCCTTCTCTAGCAAGTTCTAATACTCCTCTTTTCTGTAATCGGCGAATAGCTAAACTCATGATCATGTGTATCGATTGAGATAAGTGTTTTTATTGGTTGACCCTGCATCAATTTTTAGATTCTTATCTTTTCTATTACATCCCTTGTGTATTAGCTTTCTGCGCGCAGAAAGCTTCTGTTTCGGTGCAGTCTGCCTCCATTTTTATAAAGAGCTAACACACCTGTCGGAATAATTCGAGCTTTGTCCTTTTTCTTATAGATTCTGCGATCTTTTCTGCAGTTGGCAAAATTATATAAGGTGATTTTTACAGAGGTCTGCAAGGAAACTCAGGATTTTATCTAAATTATCGTTATGATGTGTTACAATTTTATATATTTACTACAAACTAAATAATTTTTCATGACTGCAATAGTAGGAGTATTAAATTCACAAGGCATTTCAGTTGCAGCCGATAGTGCTGTAACTGTTGCAGGTACTAATGGTAAAAAGGTATATAATAGAAGTAATAAAATATTTACGCTTTCAAAATATCATCCTGTAGGTATCGCTATTTATAGTAATGCGGATCTGCTGGGCATGCCTTTGGAGACATTAATTAAGATGTACAGAAAACAGCTTGGTGATCGGTCTTTTAATACTGTTGTTGAATATCAAAATGATTTTATTAGGTTCATAAATGGAAAATTAGGGCCGATTCCTGCCATAGTTAAAACAAGTAATTTCTATGGTTTTTGTGCGTGGGCACACTTGTCAATTATCAATAAAACTATAGATAAATTGTATGAAAGTGATGTCGATTTAGATACTTTAACCACAGAGGAACGGACTGAAATCTATCACGGGGCAATTTCAGAAGAATTACAGCGATACTTTGTGGAGCTGGCTACCTATGATCAAGGTACTTACAGCGAATTGTCCTATGAAGATTATTGTAATGTTTATATGCAGGAACTGACGGATATTGGTAATTTTATTGAACAGCAGATAAAGGCGGAATTTGATGATTTTACAATCAACGATGAACACCGAGAAAGAATCATGAAAGTTTTATTTTCTATAGTAAATATTGAATATATTTTCGAAAGTTTTTGTGGTTTAGTTTTCTTTGGTTTTGGAGAGAATGAGATGTATCCCTCAAGCCATAATGTCTTAGTTGGTGCATTGATAGGAGACAAATTAAGGATCCGGATTATCGAACCAATTTATATTCAACCCGGGACTGTTAAGAGTGCCAATATAATCCCATTTGCGCAAGGAGATGTCACTACAACGGTTTTAACCGGCGTTGATCCTATCTTTAAAAGTGAAATGAAAAATTCTGTAAAGAGTAGTTTTGAAAACGCATCCGATCAAATAGAAGCACTTTTGGGAAATCCTGAACTATCTAATCAGATCCGGACTGCATTGACTAATATATCTCAGCAATTGATACAAGGTCTAGATGATTATCAATTTAATAGTATAACTAAACCTTTATTAGATACGTTAGCCTTTATGGGTAAAGAAGACATGTCTGAACTAGCGGAATCATTAGTCAATATTACTTCGTTAAAACGTAAATTTACTGCATTAGACTCATCTGATGAGAGTGTGGGCGGACCTGTTGACGTTGCAATTGTTACAAAAGGAGACGGTTTTATTTGGATGAAAAGAAAACACTATTTTGATATAGAAATTAATCAATCATTTGGTAGTAAATATTTTAAAATATAGTATGAAAAATTTTTTGTCGAAAAGGTTAGCATATAAACAAAAAAAGGAACGTATGTTGAAAAAGGGTAGATATGAATCTAGTTTCATATTTAATATTCAGAATACTCCTGGTAATTCCATTCCAATTGAGTCCGTTTCTGCGCGTGTTGAGGATATTGTTAAGCATGAATTTTCAAAAATTGAATATGCCAATAAATAATGTTAAAATTATGTTTGTGGCATTTTAAGCAATTGATATGGAATCTGAAAACTTTCTTTGAATTAAAAAAAATGCAGTATCTAAAGAAGTCCTTATTGACGGTGTTTTACATAGATCGAGGTGTACAAAAGTGGTACACTATTAAGATGCTGCAACATCTTTTTTTTCTACTTTTCTGCACGAATCTCGTCATATTAAATACTTGTAAAACAATATTTTACAATACTAGACGAAGAATTTAAAATTTCATTGTACTGCTTCTGTACACCTCCAATCTTATAAATTATTTGTATATCAGACAATTAACATTTCCCGAATGCAACGGTGATAATTGATACATTTCGGCAGTACACCTCAATTTTCATCAATTTTAGAAAAAAATAAGTTCAGAATTTCAACAAATTATAGCTCAGTTTTTTATCTATCTAACTTCTTGGAAAGCATCTCGTAACTCGTCTTTATATATCGCAATTTTAGAAACAACGCAACTTTCAAAATTTGCAATAATATGTCTACCCCACAAACAGTACTCATTTCTAACATTATCTAATTCTAAGACTTTAGTACACTCTGCTTCTAGCCAAACTTTTAGACCATCATCATTAATTTTACCCATTGCTCTTGCTGCGCAAGCTAATTTAATATTCTTAATAATTTCATTTAACTTAACCTGACGGGCTGCCAACAAAGGATCTCTATATAATTTCAATATATCAACTGTCTTTTCTCCTTTTTCACCAATACCCTGTATTTGTCCTACATCATTAAATGTCAAATAAGGAGTCGGATCCTCATACTCCGGATTAATTAATAATGGTTCTTCATCTAATAAGGGAGATTGATTGGCAATACAATGTGTTCTGTCAAATGAAAGTGGTGAATTTCTTATTGGGTTTATTGCTCTGGCCCTATTGTTGAAATCAACTAAAGGAAATCTATTACCTTTTGCATTTTTACCATTACAACTTGGACAAGATAACAAAAGGTTGCTCCACTCCAAACCCAACCAATAATAACCAAGGTGGGATAAACTATTATTATCAATTTCATCGACTTTAGCCTTTGGTCTAAAATGTTCAACCTGTAAAGTCGCTACGTGATCAACATATGATTCACAATAATAGCATTTTGGTTTATCACCCGCATCAAGATTATCTTTATGCACAGAAAATGCTTTAAGCTTATTAACTACAACTTCATCTTTATAATAAGTAGTATTGTACTTATCACCATTCATTTCTGCAACTGCACGCTCAATTTGCCTAAATGTCCCAGGTCTTGTCAAAGGTTCGGGAATATCATTGTAATCTTTTCTAGTTATCTGAATCATTATCTATTCCTAATTGTATAGTTCGTTCCGTGATCTTTCTATTCAAAATTTTATAAAATGCGGCTTCTTGATAATCGTTCTCTGTTATCAAACTCTCATTTGGATTATGTTGAACATTAATTATGGAATCAAAGCCAAAAATAGGTGAGCTTAAAATTGTATTAGGTAATAGATTTGAAATGTCTATATCTAACATTGTCGCTTTGATATTATTATTCTGATCTCTTTCAACCGTAATGAATACACTCTCTTCAGGTGCACCAATAAAAGGTATTGGACTATGGGAAGAAACAATAAATTGAATATTAGGAAATGTTCTTGAGAGGTTTATTACTAATTCTTTTTGCGCTTTAGGATGAAGGTGTAAATCAATTTCATCTATAATAACAATCCCTCGTAATTCTGCTGGATCAAGAATGTCAGATTGTTGATTGAAAAGACGAATCAGAATATCACCAAGCATCGCAATAGTACTTTTTGTACCAGTTGATAATTTTTCCCAAACTAAAGAATATTCTTGATTCTGATCATTAGTAAAAATGTACTTTGTAATTTTTTTGTTATTTTCAATGGTAAATCTAATATCAACTAAATTATGAACAACATCAATTATCAAAGACTTAATATAATATTCTCTTTTTTGAAAAAGATTCTTTTCTCGCTTTGATCCAGACCTCCAAAACTCAAACTGTTTGTCAATACTTAATAGTGGAGTTCCTACCTTAAATAAAGATTTGAAAGACTCTTCTTTATTTAATTCTTTTTTAAATTTAGCCTTATTCATCTTATCTACCACCATATCAAGTCTATATGGACCATACATTGCCAACCCTTGAATGTATGGTTTTCTTTTACCTTTTACATCACCATTTCCAATTCTATTGTATACTTGTAATTTATTTTTATAAATGAAGTTGGCAATAACTTTAAAATTAGGATTTTCTTCAAATTCATTTTTTGACAACATTCTATTTCCCAATGTTGTTGCCATTGCTCGTAAAAGGTTCGTTTTACCAGATCCATTCTCACCTGTTAAAAATATCCACTGATTTTTTTTGTTTTTTATTTCAATCGATAAGTCATTTATTAATCCATAATCTTTTATATTAATTGAAAATAATTTCCAAGGCTTATCCTCTTTGATAACAAATTCATCTTCATTATCAATCTCTTGCTTGCGTTTTCTATACTGCCTAATTTTATTATGTCTTTTTAGAAATTCTTCTGAACTTAAAAATGAAATTTCATTTTCACTTGATCCCATCATCTCAAAAAAATCAGAATTACTCCTAATAATATCATCAATATTTTCTTTATCTGTGCGCAGGAAAAAATCAAAAACAGACTTGTAATCGTTTAGATCATATATGCGATTACTGTATTCAGAAAAAACATTATCATACTTGATGATATATTTTTTACCAATTTTTTCTAAATTTAGTGTTCTTTCTAAAAAATATCTTTCAATAAATTCTTTCTTGATAGTAGAATCTGAAACATTAATTTCCAAGGTGCATTTTCCCTTGCTATCAATTATGAAACATATATTCGGAGTTCTATTTTTCCAATCCATCCCTTCCCAAAATGATATTGCTAAATAGTTTTCATTTCCGTAAAACCAATACCCTTCTTCCAATCTATTTGCATGATTACTTTTTCTAAAAGTAAATTTTAGTTCAGAATTTCTTTTCCTTTGTTCAAGCAGATATAAATATAATTCTTCATGAACTTCAACAAGATCCAGCATATTTTTTATTTTAAAATTTTAATAAAATCTTCTATAAAAATGAATAAGAATAAACATGCTGATAAACAGCAATACTTTTTAAACTTACTTCTTCATCAGTATATTTATTTTCTGGAAGCCATAATAACTGTTCATAAATAGTAGTTTTTACACCTGCTTTTACTTCTCGAATTTCTTTCCAATTAGGAATATTTAACTTTTCATTTTTGAGAATTTCTAAAGTTTTTGCTGCCACTTTCTTCACTTTTTCTCTTTCTTCCTTATCCAAGTTTTTATCCTGAATTAAAAGATCAAAAATGGATAAGGTAGGTTCATCCAAATTTTCTTGATAAGCTCTTTTTTCTTCTTGTGACAGGGATTGAATAAATTCTGACAATTGTTCAAAACTGCGTACAAGTTCTACTTCAGATTTACCATTATTGTAATCTTCGATAATTTCTTTATAACGTTCATAAAACTCCAAACGTAAAGGATTCTCTTTAAGCATCTGTTCTAATTTTTGTTCCACAGCTTTATTTAGATCATATACTAATTCATTTTTTCTAGGGATTTTCTCAAATGCTTTTTTTAATGCATCAATATTTAAATTAGACAAATCTATCATTGTATAAGGATTTTCCTGAACAGTATCGACCTCAACGGAATCATTGACTACACTCTGTAAACGTAAAATAATCTCTGTAACATCAGCACTTTTTACTTTTTGATTGAGTTTACTGTAAATGGCATCGATAGCGTTATATTGTGGAGTGTATTTTTTTGCCTGTTTTTCAGGAAAAAGTGCTTTATACTTTCTAAATACGTTTCTAGCCGCTATCTCAAATTTAGCACGGGACTCGTCATTTCTACAAACAGCATTCGCTCCATTATTTACTGCCGCAATTTTCCCCATAGCTGTAGCTTCAATTAAAGTATCTAAATTAAAGTTTTCTTCTTCTAACATTTTCACTACGTCATCAATAGCTTCCTTTATTTCGTCAGACATTGTTTCTAACTGCTCGAATGGTTTTTGATTATCATTCTCATCTCCTTTTTTACCTTTATCTCCTTCTCCGTAGACAGCATAAGCTTTTTCTAATTGCTGATACACATTACCATAATCAACAATAAGCCCATTTTCTTTTTCATCATCATACACTCTGTTTGCTCTGGCAATGGTTTGCATTAAAGTATGTCCTTTAATCGGCTTATCAAGATAAACTGTTGAAATAGAAGGCGCATCAAATCCAGTTATCCACATCGCACATACAATTGCCAATCGGAATGGATGCTCTTCATCTTTAAATTCTTTTTCAAGATTTCTTTCAACCATTTTGCGACGATGCGTTTCAATATCCAAATTGATTTTTTTGAATTTATCAATTTCATTTTGTTCTGAACTGATGACAACACAAACCTCTGTTGAAACAACTAAGTTATATTTACGTTTTAATTCCTGCTCTTCCTGAAGGTCTTTTGATTCTGCAATTTTTTGTTCCAGTTCGGTCAGATATTCTGGCCAATATTCCATAATGTAATCATACATCCGAACCGCTGTTGGCTTATCAAGTGCTACCAACATTGCTTTCCCCTGATAACCTCTTTCATTAAAATGCCAAACCAAATCTTTAGCGATCTCTCTCAGACGCGATTCTGCAGTAAGTATCGGGTATTCTTTTTTAAATAGATAAGCTAATTTCTTTTGCTGATCTTCATCAAGATTTTCATTTTCAAGAATCTCAGCCATTTGTTCATCCAATGCAGGATTATCAATATTTAGTCGCTCTCCACGATTCAAATATTTTAGTGGAAGGGTTGCTTCATCTTCAATTGCTCTTTTAAAGTCATATACAGAAACATATTCTCCAAAGATATTTTTTGTGACTTCCTGCTCCTCTTTAATGATAGGAGTTCCGGTAAATCCTAAATATGAAGCATTGGGCAATCCAAAAAATCTCATATTTCTTGCATATTTCCCTCCTTGAGTACGGTGTGCTTCATCAGATATTACAATTATATTTTTTCTTTCGGTGATAAGCGGGTATTCTGTTTCTAACTCAGGATCAATAGAAAATTTATGAATCAATGAAAATACATACCGATGATTTTCACTTAATAATTCCCTAAGGTGATCTCTACCCGTTATACCTTTCTTTTTACCGGCAATTACATTTTTATTGTTAACAATTCCAACACCTGAAAATGTATCGTAAGCCTGATTTTCCAGTTCTGTACGATCTACAACAATCAAAAATGTGTAAGAACCCCCAAACTTTCGATGTATTTTCTCACAAAGAAAGACCATAGAATATGTTTTACCCGAACCTTGAGTATGCCAGTACACTCCTAATTTCCCTTCGAGACCATTAATATTCGGAACATTTTCCAACACTCTGTTTACCCCAATAAACTGATGGTTCTTTGCCATTAGCTTTACAATATTTCCATTGCTTTCATCGAAGAGTAAAAAGTTCTCGAAAATATCCATTAGGTTTTTAGGAGCGCAGGTTCCTCTAAGCATTGTATCTAAACTTACAATTCCTTCAGCATCTTCTGTTATACGTTTCCAGTCAAGAAAATATTTATATGGACTGGTTACAGTACCCACTTTAGCATCTGTACCATTGCTTAAAATTACAAAGGCATTGTGATAAAATAAATGAGGGATTGTATCTTTATAATCCTTGAAATTATCTTCATAAGCAGAGCGTAAATCGATAGCGTGAGATTTAAGCTCGAAGAATACTAATGGAATACCATTTACAAAACCAATCACATCAGGACGACGATTATGTAACTCGCCATTGACTTCGAATTGCCGAACAGCCAGAAAATGATTGTTTAAATAATCTTTGTAATCAAATATTCTTAAAGTTTTCTTTTGGGTTTTGCCCTCCTCATTTGTAAATGAAACCTCAACACCATTTTTTAATAATTGATATTTGGCTTTATTTTGTTGAGCAATAGTTTTATCTGCTTCTTTTTGAACAATTTTTTCTAAAGCTCTTGTATATGCTAATTCCGGAAGGTCTGGATTTAACTGCTGTAAAGCCTCCAAAACATATCGTTCTAAAATTACTTCTCCTCTATTCTCACGACCTAATAATCCTTCTGTTCCAAAACTTTCATTCTTCCAGGCTGTAGTAACTTCCCATCCAAGTTCTTTTAAAACTTCTTCGGTAGCGTTTTCTATCAATGCATCTTCTGAGTATTCGTAGGACATAGCTTAGTTATTAAATAATGGTTTGTAAAACTTAATCAACTGTTTTTTATCATCATTAAAATAATTATAATCAGCACCAGCCCATTTCTGCTTATAATGCTGGAATCTTACATTAATATCGAAAAATGAATTGAATTTTTTAGGATTTAAGTATACCCCAAAGTTTTTACCTTTCCAATATTCCCAACTATTATTATTTTTTAAAGCGATATAATAGATATAAAGCTGCTTTTTTAAATCCTCTTCATTACTTAGGTCATTCAATGAATTATAATTACTTATAAAGGAACTAAAAGTATTTTGGAAATAATCTTGTGCAGAAGTAAAAGTTTCAATTTCTTTTAAGCTCATCAAAAAGAATTTACTCCTTACTAAATTAAAATCTTCAATACTTTCACAATTAACAATTTTATGATTATCATTATAGTTTCTTATAGAATAGTAATCTGTTAAAAGCATAGAAGCCCAAATATCGTCTGACAGTTTATTTTCATTTTCTTCTGTTATTATTTTGAAATTCTCATATATCTTCGAAAATAACTCTAAATCAATTTCAGATACATTTAATCCTTCAAAAGCTTTGGAATAATTAAAATCTTCCGGGGCGTGATAGTGATATGAAAATTGTAATAAAGGACTAATTTTGCCCTTGAATATCTTATTATCTTCCACTTTCCAAAATACAGACTCAAAATCCTCGCGGTTGCTTTTTTCTAAATAAACAGAGAATTTAAATCTTTCCTCTGATGTCAATAATGTTTTTGAAGCTAAATTTGCATCAAGCTCAATAATTTTTGCAATATCTGTATTAATCTCTAATAAATTGTCAATTAATTTAATTGCATTAATTACCTGTTTGTTAATAGTTTTAGCCACAGTTGTATCACGTCTTAGATTATTAAGATATTTCAAAAGCCTAAAAATTTCTTGGTTTTTAATAACTCTATTTTCATCCAGCAATCTATATATATAATACAAAACTGGAATAAACCTAAAAGAGTCTATCTGGCTTATGATTTTATCTTTAGGACTTAACCATTCTCTTTTTATTAAATTTGAATTTACTGAAGAATATTTTTCCAAAATATCAGCATCAGAATAATATTCATTAAAAATATAATGTACAGCTTTAAAGTACTTTTCAATTTTTTCTATTGAAAAATACTCTCTACTTAAATGAATTTTTTCACCCTGAATAAGTGTAACAATTTTTTTTGTTAGAGACTTTTCATCTATTTTTTCATCTTCATCCGTATTAAGTTCGTTATCACAGAGAGTCATTTCAATGATTTGAATCCATCTTAAAAATTCATTTAGTCCATTATCCGAATTTGATTGCAGATTATTTTTATCCCGGTTTTTCCAAAAGAAGTCCTGCCATTCTTCCCATTTTGCTCCATACTCAAATAGATTTGAGTCATCAAACATTAAGGCCGCTTTGTTTTCCTCATTCTTTGACAATGCTTCTCCGCGGGCATTCATTGTAATATAAAGTTCTTCTCCTTGATTAGTCACTTCCGTTTTGAAATGATAAAATTTGATATTATTGAGTATAAAATCAAAATACTTCTCTTTTCTATCCTTAAATTTTACTACTATCAGTTTCAAAGCTTTTAACATTGATAAAACAGTAATATCCTGATTAAAATCTTTTAAGAGCCAAGTTGTTTTTGATGTTAAAAGCTGATCAAGCTTTTCAACATTATCAATCTTAGAAATTAAATCCAGAATAAAAAGATGTGTTAAGTTTCTAACCTTATAGTCAAAAGCTATCTCATTGAGTTCATTGTAACGAATCGCATCTCTGAAATCGTCTACTCTATTTTCTTTTAATGCACAATAAAACAACAATAAGAAAAGTGAAGTAAATCTTTGTTGACCATCAATTAAATTTTCATCTAAAAAACGTTCATAATTGTAATTTACATAGCTTGGTTTATAAGTATATAAAAAACCCATATTTATTTTTGAAGATGTTTTAGGTGTTCCACAAGTATCACAAACATTTCCAATTTTATCAATTATAGAATCTAAGAATCGTTCTAAGACGTCTGGATTATTTCCCCAGACATATTCTCTTTGAATCTCTGGTACAATAAAATTGTTTTGAGATAATAAAAATAAAATACTCTGTTCTTTAAGCTGCTGATTCTTCATTTTTTATATCTTTTAATCCAAAAAATAATCTAATTTTTGCTTCAATAGCCTCACAATTCAAAATAATATCATTGAACGACCAATCATTTAAATTTCTAGCATCTATTCTTGCTTTTACGAAAACATTTAAAGTATGCTGTCTTACATATTCTCCATTGTGAACATTGTTCACTACAGATGCTCTTTTATCAATATAATAGTTGTTACCAAAACCTCTATTTATAGAATAATGAAGCAAAACTAGATTACCGATAGCATTAATAGGTGTCAATTCATGAATCTTTAATTCTAAATCTTTTAAAATCTCTTCTTTTTCCAGCTCAGATCTTTTTTTCCAAAACTTTTCATTAAAAGGAAATAATTCTTCTATATTCAGATTTATATCCGTTAAATACTGTACAATTGAATTATAATCGTTTGTACTTTTTTCTAATTCTTTAATATTCTTAGGTGTACAAGGATATATATGTTCCTTATCTTCTTTGTATTTTCGGAAATGTTTGGGAGATAAAAACGGTATTGAATCATTCCCTGAAATTTCAATAATATCTAATAAAATTAAAAATCTCTCCAACTCATCCCTTTCATACCAATTGGTTTTATGTTTACCATCAAAATTAAGGATTTGCTCACTCCAGTATCTATAACCACTATCTTTTTTATCTTCTGATCCTAAAACCAACTGTTGAATATCTTTTTTCAAATCGTTAATAAATCCATCACGAGTAATATCCTTAGAATTCCATAATTTATAATATTTTCTAAAATTAAAACTACGCTGATTATTAGCTATGAAACCAAAATAATGATATATCTCCCGATCCGAGAACCAATCATTTAATGTTCTATTAAGAGAAACTAATTCTTGATATAACTCTAATGAACTAATTGTAGTATTTTCAAAGAGTTTTAAACGGAGTTTTTCATCTGTCTTAAGCTGAGTTGCAGCCCATAGTTTATAAAGAATATTAATGGGATTAATTTCTTCATTGAATTCAATAGTTTCCTGATTATCTAATTCTATCTTTACAAATGGAGTAAAATAATTCTTTACATTTTCCTGAGACCACCATTGATTTAATTGATCTAATTCCCACCCTATTCGTGTTCTCTTTTCATTTAACCTGACAATATCTTTAATAGAATCTTCTTTAAAAGATCCCATTTCTTCTTTAGCGACTCTTGTTATTATGATTGCTCGCACAAGATCAGCTCCATCTAATGGAACTTTTCCTGTATTCAAATTCATAAAAAGTTCTTGCTCTTTTATATTAGAATGAATTTCGTTGACGATAAACTTTACGTTATTAGCAAATTTTTCTTTAAAAACCTCAACGTTTATCTTCAAGCTCTGTATTGTAGTATCAAATGTTCTGATAGCAGAATACATATAAAAAATATCTTGATGATCGTAATCTTCTTCTTTTTCTTGTAAGCAAAAATCATCAAAATTAGAAGTTGATAGAATGTGATCAACAAAAGTTTTATTTTCCCTCTGAATTCTCTGAATAAAATTGTTTGAACTTTCTCGTACAGCATAGGAAAACTTATCTACCAAATATTCCTGAAATCCTAAATAACAAAATAATAAATAGGTTGTTGTTAGCCTTTGCTGTCCATCAACAATGTGTAAAATATTTTTATCTTCTGTAGATGGATATAACGTTATATTTTGTAAACAGTAAAATAAATTCTCATCTTCAGCATCAAATCCATTAATGTCATTAATAAGCTGAACAATTTGTTTTTCATTCCATTTATAGCCTCTTTGATACTCTGGAATTTTATAAAATCTGTCTTTCAGAAAAGTAGTAAAAACCTCTCTTGTACTATAAATTAAATTTGCCACGGTATTAGTTTAGTTTTTAGTTTTTTAATTTTAATTATTTCTCATACTGTAATGTTTCAGTTAGAAACCCAATCGCGCTCTCCATATTCGCATCACTGAAAATCGTTCGCTCCAACTTCGCCTCCCATTCTTTTTCAGATTTTATAATGTCCAAAACATTGGTTGAAGTAAACTCAATATTCTTTTTAGAAAGCTCTATCAAACTATTATCAACTGTTGCCAAAAGCTCCAGTTCATCATTAGACTTAAATTTAAACTTTGTAACAAGCCAATCCAAATCGGCTATTTGCCAGTAGTTGGAAAAGTATTTTTTAGCATCATCTATCTTTTCGGCAACTACAAATCCTGTCGTACCTTTATCTCCTTTCCAGTTTTGTATGTATTTGCTATTTAGCGCAATCTTTTCAGGACCGCCGTATTTTGTTTTTGGGTTGTAAGGTCCTGCAGCTTTTCTCAGATAATCCTGAATTTTATTGTCTGAATATCTGTGAAAAAGATAAGAAAGCTTGGTATATCTTTTTCTACCCAAAGGGAATTTTTCGCTACCAAATCTTTCAGTTAAACATGCAATCAAAACGGCTTCTTTAAATTCTTTTGGAGCTTCTTTTTTAGGTTGTTCTAACGGAATGATTTTAGCCTCAATTGGTTTTGTTTCTAAACTCTCTACATCAATTATCCCCATCATTAAACGTGGTAACAAAATATCCCGAGTCTCTCGTAAATGTTTGTTTTGAGATTGAAGATTTTCTTTAATAACATATAATGGCGCACAGTAATCATCAAACTTCTTTATTAGAGTATGAATTGGTTTGATAATTTCTTTATTGTATGCTGCATCCCGATTTAAACCAGGGACAGCAGCATCATTATTGACAAAAGTTAAGCTTTTTATCAAATAGTAAAGATATTTTAAGCTTAACTCGCTTGTCGCATAATAAACCGTATCAATTGGATAAAAGTTATTATTTTCAAAATGAACTGATCCAACATTCCCTTTTCTTCCTATTATTAATCCTGGACCTTTTACTAGATAATCAATATGAGTACCAACAACTCCAGATGAGCCATATACATTAAATTCACCTTCAATTCTAACTTCTTGTTTTAATGCTTTACCATAATTAAGGACGAGAACATCTCTAAGTTTTGCAATACTCCACCCTTTCGGCAAACCATTTTCATCAAAAACCGCAGTTTCATAACCCGGAAAACGCATCCGTACAAACCATTCTTCGTAGGTTTGTTGTGCCATTTCTTCCAAAATTTTAATTCGTTTCAAATTGTTTTCTATCAAATCATCATAAGCCGATAAAATTGAAGCAATTTTATGTTGGGTGGGAGGGGCTGGAAGATGGATTTTGGTGGAAATAATCTTATATATTCCTAATTTAGGCTGAGCTGCACCTGAAGCTAATAATTGAAAATGATCATAAATAGCTTTTGTACCTAAATAGTATTTTAAAAATTTACCATAAACAAGTGCTTTGTTTGCAATTATCTTGACTGCATTTTCAGTTAAGTTAGAATTATCAAACTCATTAGTTACAGACGCTACTTCACCAATGGTTCCTGCAATTGTCAATATAAGATCGCCTGAATTAACAATATAATTTTTAATTTGAAGATGGGTATTTTCTGAAATATAAACTGGTTGGTCAAAATTTATTTTGCCATCTTTTATGTCACGAGCACGTATATATTTATGCTTTGTTTTTATTTCTAATAATTCGTGATTCTTTGGTAATCTTTTTCCACCTTTAACTTTAGCAATTTCCCCCAAAGTCACCTCTTTCCAGCCTTTCCTCATAATCTCACAGCTTGTATTTGGTTCATCAATTGGTTGGCTTCTGTATTCAATTTGGCTAATTCGTCATGCAATTCCTGCATTCGAGTTTTGTAATCAAAATCCATATCAATATCAATGCTTACACCCACATATCGTCCTGGTGTAAGGCTATAATCTTGCTCAGCAACTTCTTCCAAATCTACCACTTTGCACAAACCTTCTACATCACTATATATTCCTTCAGGGAAATGCTCATTAAACCAAGTATTATCAACTGCTATTTCAGGAGTTTCACCACGGTATAATGCCATTATAGCCGTTAATCCTTCCAATTGCTGAGGAGAAAAATCATTAATCGTAGTGCTTACCTTTCGATAAACATTACGGGCATCGATCATCAGTATTTTATTCTTGTTTTCTTTTCGCTTACCCTTATCAAAAAACCATAAATGGCAAGGAAGCGAACGGGTGTAGAAAAAGTTGTTTCCGATAGAAACGATACAGTCTACATTTCCTGTTTTTACCAACTCTTCACGGATTCGTTTTTCAGCATTTCCAGCATCAGTTGCTGAAGACGCCATTACGAAACCAGCCCTTCCAGTTGGGTTCAGATACGACATAAAATACTGTATCCAAAGATAATTGGCATTTCCAATTGTTCCTTTACCAGTCAATGGTGCACCAAAAGGTAAGCGTTTATCTTCTGCTAAAAATTTATTCTTAGCATCTACTTTATCCACATTGAAGGGCGGATTTGCCATCAGGAAATCACATTTTCCAAATAATTCGTGTGGATCACTGTAAAAAGAGTTATTATTAGCGATACTCCCGTTTATTCCGTGGATAGCTAAGTTCATTTTAGCCAAACGTGTGGTATTGCTTTTATATTCGGTACCGAAAACTTGAATAGCTTCGTTTACTTTTTTGTTCTGATGATCTTTGATAAAATGTGCGGTTTGTACAAACATACCTCCCGATCCACACGCAGGATCGTGAATAATCCCGTGATCCGGTTGAATAAAATTTACAATCAACTGTACCAATGAGGGAGGTGTGAAGAATTCCCCTCCTTCTTGTGCACCGGCTCCCATCATTGAAAGTTTCATCAGGAAGTACTCATATACTCTTCCAAAGACATCACCTTTAGCTTTTTGAACTGAGTCACTGTTAAAAATACGGATCAAATTGGCCAGTAAATTATTATCAGAATCATCTTCAGGAGTAAGCTCCTGATAATTTTTAGGAAGAATACCTGCCAGTTCTTTGTACTCATTTTCAATAAGTTTCATCGCGGAATTTATCGCTTCGGCTAAATCTTCACTTTCGGGCAAATTGGCAAGATGGGTATACTGTGCTTTTTTCGGTAAGAACATTGCTCCAAGAGCAACATAATCATCTTTGGTAGCATCACGGCGTTTTCCAGTACGAGGATTTATAGGTAGTATTTCTTGCAATTTATCTTTTGCTTCTAAATATTTATTTTCAGCAAAACGCAATAAAATTAATCCTAATAACGGATCTTTATATTCAGCCGCAGTCAATTTTGAATTAGCTCTTAATTCATCGGCTGCTTCCCAAAGCTCTACTTCGAGCTGTTTAATATCTTTTTGAGTCATTTTAACCTGTTAAAAACCAAACAAATATAATTTTATAAAATTCTGGTTTAGAATTTATAAAAATATAGCAATTTATTTAAGTTCAGAACACTTAATAGATGATTCTTTACAATTAATATCTACTTTTTTTAATCGTAAACATTACTTTAATTTAAAATCAAACAATTCTTGTGGATGCACATCTAGACCTTTGGCTAATTCTTGAACAGTTGAGATTCTAAGATCTACTTCACCTTTTTCTATTTTACTAATATTACTATGATCTACATCACATTTTTGAGCCAACTCTCTATAACTTAAATTCAGCTTTTTCCTAAACATCTCCACTCTCTTACCAAATGCTATTCTAAATTCTAATTTATTCATTGCAGTTAACTTTGAATAGACAAATTGATGAGATTTAAATAAATTTTTGTAGTTTAATTAGCCTACATTAAGAAAAATGTTTTATATTTGCCAAATAAGTTACAATAAAGGTAACTTTGCGATACTTCAATGATAATAATCGAAGCTATTGCTTAGATTCTCGACTAGAAAACTGGTAATTTTTATGTGTACGGGAAGATAAGTAAATTAGCTCACGACCGCGGCGTGGGCTCTCTTATCGTACACGGGTATACCAGTGCCTCTAGTCTGTAAGTTGAGTTCCACGCCTTTCTTTTGGCAAAATGATGTAGTGAGTGAGTATTTTCAATGATGTAGAGAATTCATCTTAGTAATCGAAGCAGCTCTTCAAGCAATAATCAGCTCAAATACACTGCTTATGAAAAGAACAAACTCCTTACCCCGAAAGCTCAACGATCATCAGCTATATGAACTACTGAAAAAAGGTAATACGGCTTCTTTGGAACATATACATGTACGCTACAAGAGACTTCTTTTCTGGGTTGGAAGGCAAGTGCTTGAGGATGATTTTGTCGTGGACACTATTGTTCAGGATACATTCCTCAAATTGTGGCTTCACCGCGACAGTATTGAGACTCCGAAGCATATTATTGGCTTTTTACGGTTTGTTATGAAAAGAGATTGCATATCTTATGTCACTGCGCCGAAGAATAAATTCAACCGTCTAGTTGCTTCTCTTGAAAGTTTTGAGAATTATCAGGATTATCTTGTGGGTTATGATCCCCTAAATGATAAAGAGAATCTCCTCAGTCACGAATCGGATCAGAAAAATTTCGATGAAGTCAAAAAGGTTTTACCTGTTCTGGATCCAAAAAGGAAACACCTGATCGAACTTTGCTTGGAATATGGCTTTCAGCACAAACCAATCGCAGAAGCAATGGGAAGCAGTGTGAAAGACATCAGCAATGAGGTGAGCAGAGCTATAAATGATCTTCGGAAAATTCTTAATAGAAGTTCTTTTGAACAGCCACAGGAAAAAGCTTTCGATAACAAGGAGCAGTCAGAAAAACTCAGTAGTCAACAACTTGATATTTTGAAAAGAAGGTTTGAGCAGAGATCTTCATTTGCAGTTATTGCCAAAGAACTCAAATTGCCGGTAAAGGTAGTCCATCGGGAATTTCTGTACGCCTATCAGCATCTGCAAAATCAAAACACTTCCGAAATACCGCTTTGAAATGGAAAAGTCTACGATAACCCTTACCCGAAAAATTCAACTGGTGATTGATGTTTCGTCTGAATATAAAAGCCAAATGTGGGAAAAGCTCTACCGTTATCAGAACCGCTGTTTCCGAGCGGCTAATCTGATTGTTTCCCATCTGTATGTACAGGAAATGATTAAGGATTTCTTTTACCTCACCGAAGAAATTCAATACAAGTTGGTTGATGAAAAAAAGGATGAAATGGGAATCTTCGACCGTTCGAAAACAAACACCACAGCACGGCTTGTCTTTGACCGTTTTAAAGGAGAAATTCCCACCGACATTCTGGGATGTCTGAACAATACTATCCAATCCACTTTTTCAAAAAACAAAGGCGACTACTGGCAGGGATCGCAATCACTGAGAAACTTTAAAATAGACATTCCTATTCCGCTTCCGGTGAAATGCATCAGCAAAATGAAGTATGATGCGGCAAAGAAAGCATTTTGCTTCAATATGTTTGCGATTCCCGTTAAAACCTATTTAGGGAGAGACTTCTCTGATAAACATTTAATCCTAGAGCGCCTTGTAAGAAAAGAGATCAAGCTGTGCAACTCACAAGTCCAGCTGAAAAACGGTAAAATATTTTGGCTGTCTGTCTTTGAGTTTGAAAAGGATGACCATGGTTTAAAACCCGAGATCATTGCTGAAGCTTCTTTGTCTCTGGAACATCCGATTGTGGTAAAAGCAAATAATGCGCGAATGAATATTGGCTCGAAAGAGGAATTTCTATACCGCAGGCTGGCGATCCAGACCAGTAATAAAAGGATTCGAGCCGGAGTGGTTATTCCCGTTCAGGACATGGAACGAAACGGAAACAAAAGGCACTTCACAAAACAGAAAATCTGGAAAACCGTTTTGTCAGTCATCATCTTCATCTATACAGTCGTAAGCTAATTGATTTCTGCATTCGGCAGCAGGCTGGCACATTGATTCTCAAAAATCAAGAAGACAAAATTGGGATTGCAAAAGAACAGGAATTCGTGCTTCGTAACTGGAGCTATTATGAACTACAGACCAAAATAAAATACAAAGCAGAAAAGGCTGGTATCGAATTGATCATCGGATAGCTAAAAATGAGGGTGCTTGTAAACCCGTAGGGTGAGGTTATGAACACTCACTAAATACTCAATAGTATATACAACGGCGTGGGCTTCTTTTTTTTCATTAAAGACAGGTAAGAAAATAGAACAAACTAATGCAGAAAAGAAGAAAATTGTTAAATAGAAGGCCAAATTTCGCAAAACTACTGTTAGGCGAAGTATTTGTTCATCTTATATAAATAATAAATACCATCTTTTTTTGCTTCTTTAATTCTAGAGTATTGTTCAAGTCCAACGTTTAAACTAATCAAACCAGCACTAATTAGTAGGATCATAGAATTTGATATTTGGTCAGAAAAAGTTAGTAAAAGAGGAGAGTAGGATTTTGGGTCTTTTGCTTCTTTGATTAATTCTTGAATAACTTTATATTTAGAATTATTTAATGTATGATTTATATTTTCAATTAGAGGTCGAATTTTTAAATCTGCAATCTTTTGCGCATTCGTGTTAATATAATTATAATCATAATTATTTAGTAAATCGAAAGTTAAATTTTCCATTTTTGATTGAAACTCTGATAATTCATCTTTTGAATTTTCTTTAAATTTTAAGATTTCTTCAGGCGGAAATTTCCCCAAATTAGGGACACCCAATTTAATAGCCTCAAGAGCAAATGTAGGTGTAATGTTGAATTCGTTTTTAAATGCAATTTGAGCATTTTTAAATCTGTCGGTCTTGTTTATTTCTTTAAAAAGATCGTTAACATATTTACTAGAAGTAAAAACATTTTTTCCTTGTTCATAATAGTTAACAAACGTTTTAAAAACTCGAGCATAATAAGATAATAACTGGTTTACATTGTTAGTTTTGTTGAAAAATTTTTCTGAAAGTATTGAAGATTCTTTATTCAGTTGTAAATCATAACTTAATACAACTCTGCCTTTATCGTCTAAAATTTTCTTTTCATTTTGCTTTTTTCCTACGAGTTCTGAATGAAACAGTACAAGGTCATTTATTTGCATGTCGCTGCTTACTGAGCTGATTCCTTTTTCTGGACTTTGTCCAATACTATCTATATCAATTTGATACTTTATATTTTTATTTTTTTCGAACTCTTTTAAGTGTAATAAAAACTTTTCATCAGTAAAATCATTTGTCGAAATTACTTGAGCTTTGACCTTTCCATTTTTGTCAGGTTTAGCATTGGTGGGCGCTACAATATGAAGATGTCTTTGTTCGATAATGTTTATTTGGTCAAAATACAATACTAAAGATTTTATTTCCTCAGTATTATCTTCAAGCATATGTGATATATAGTTTATGGTTTTCATAATATTTCCAGAACATTTTTAGGTTGGCGATAGTGGCGGAAATTGAAGTGAAAAGTCTTAAATTAGCAATACATAAAGCAAAAGCCATTTACTATTGTCAATGATAAAACTTATTTACTTTTCCTATCAAAGTCATTTATAGATTGCATTCTGTTTTCATTCCAAGTATAAACCATTCTTTCAAAGTAATTTAATTCATCTAAAATACTATTTGAAATTTTTGTAAACATTTCGTTATTGAATTTAAAGGCTTCTATCTTAGTAAATGGACCATTTATTGTGTTATTGGAATAGCCATTGTAATCTAAATAAAAGGATGATTTTGCTAACCCAGCCCCGTAAATAGCTTGATACATAATTAACGTTATTCCAAATGAAACTTTAGTGACTTCTTGTGAATCAAAAAATATTGATTTACAAATGATATTTTTAGTTTGCCAATTAATATAATTACGATAAATATATTCGGGTTCTTTCTTTTTAAACATAGCATCAAGCATACTTAAGGTACTAAATACTGATGATACTGGATCCGGCTTAATAATTTCACGTTCTGAACTAAAAACATTATTGATAGAGATAACTTTCTCACTAATACTTTTTTTTACTATACTGTCAGTTAATCTATCTGCAATAGACTCATTGTAAATATTAAAGTTGTCACCTATTTTTATATCATACCCTTTAGCTTGAAATTCGCCAATCCATTTTTGAAATTCAGATTCAAATGTAAGTTTGAGTTCATCAAAAGTTTTTGTTCTTATGTCACTTGGAATTTCAGGGAAATATTCAAATTTATTAATCTTTTCTTTTTTCGTTTTAACATCATTAATTAATTCTTTACTATTTCTAAGATTCTCCCTTCCCTCATTATTATAGGCAAATGGATAATATCCAACTGTTCTACTTTCAATAACCGGTGTCTGCTTAAAATCACTTTCCTTAAGTGTTTCTTTAGCTATATATTCTTGTATTCTATTTGGAGTAAGAATTCCTTCATCGTAAATCTTATCATTGTCTATAGCTTTAATGAAATAATAAGTAAATAACCCGTGCTTTATATCTGAAATTTCTCTAGCTGTTTCATCTTCTGTAGATGCATACATAAACAAAGTCCCAAAACTTTTTGCAATATATCTATCTATAAAATTTTGATTTGCAGTACTTCTTGTTAAAACTTTACCTCCTGACTCGCAAGCATCTATGACGTAACATTGATGTTTAGGTTTTAATTCATTTATTTTGTCAAAGACATCAGAGATTTGTGTAAAACTATCATGAAACTGTAATCCTGAATTTTCAAATTGATATTTCCCATGACCAGCAAAAAAGAAAAATATTGAGTCTTTAGTTGGTATTAAATTATTTCCTATTTGTTTTAATGAATTTTCAAAATGCCCAGTTATATCTTTTGTAGTTTTTACTTCGTCACTTGTTATTAAAAATATATCCTCATTTTTAAATAAACATTTTTCTTCTAATTTTTTTGCAACAGCATTTGCATCATTTACGCAGAAATCAAGGGGATTAATTTCATAATCATTAATACCTATAATAATTGCAAATCTTCTTTCTTGTGTCATGATAATTTAATGTATAGTTTATGGTAATCTTGCCACTAAGTTCCAAATTTACGTACTGAGTCAATCTGATTTATTTAACTTTAGTAAAGCTATTACCACCACTAATATAAAATTTATTTTGATGATCTGATTATTAATTGAATACTTTTTCTCTTCACTATCAATCCTCTCAATCGATTTAAAATTTTTGGATTTTCAACCTTAAAAAAAAGATTCCCAAAGAAAAAAAAACGAGTTCCGAAGTTTTTTCACCCTTTTCGCAGAAAAGGCAAGAGAGTCTTTGGAGGTACAAAATGAAAATTTTGTATATACAAAGACACATCTTGCTATAGAGTTTTCATAAGTCAGAAATTTTATTTAGTCTACCTTAACTTAGACCAGTCGGAGTAGTTGATTTTAATCTAGTTTCGGTCTTTTAATTTTTGGAAGATTAGATAACGAAGAGTTTCCATTAAAGTGTGAAACATCAAGCGTATTCATATTTTTTTCGAGAGTAGCTTGCCAATTCAAAATAGGTCTTCCAATTGAATTTTCCCAATCTGCTTGCTCCCATTTTTGAAATTTTTGAATCAGTAAATCATCCAGCTTTTCTGAATAGTCTTTTAAAGTTTTTGCAAAATCCATAAACTGTTCTAAGTTTGGATATTTTGAAAATAAACTTTTGGTATTATTTTCCGATTCCACAATGGTTTTTAATCCATCAATCGGCTTATGTATTATTTCATAGGTTTTTGGTGTTACTTTTAGCATTGGGTTTCCATTTAAAATAAAACGATTTGGAAAACCCGGATTTCTATTGTAATCTAAAAGTCCTAAAAGTTTGAGCTTATTTTTTGCAGTGATGACCGTTTGCCTGGAAAGACCAAGCTCTCTTGCCATTTGATAGTCTGATAAAACAATTTCTTTTCGTGGATCTTCACATTTGTAGAGGATGAAAGTAAAAACAGCTATAGTATTTGCGCCGATTTTATTTTTCGAATTTAAATCAAACATTTTCTCAAATAAGTTCACAGCAAAAGTTTTTGAATTTCTCATCTCTTAAATACAGATTTATATTGTTTTTGAACTTCTTCGGTTTTCTTAATAAGATATTCATTCAAGTCCTTGAAATCTGAATACAGAACCCGGCAATCTTCTGGATTGTTTGTTTCATTGCGAATGATTTCTACAGCGCGATTTCCTGCTTCATCATTATCAAAATAAAGCTCTACTTTATCATATTTTCCAAGTGAATTTTTAATATTTTGAATCATAGAAACAGAGTTCAAAATGAGATAATCAGACGGTCCTTTTGCCAATTGATTTTCTATAGTTTTAAAAGAAAGAAAGTCGAAAAAGCCCTCAAAAATCCGAAGGGAATCGGAACCGTTTTTGATTGTTGAAATATCTTTTTTACCCAGGCATATTTTTGAATATTTATTGCGAATTTCATAAACATCAGAATCGTTTTTAAAACCAATTCCGAAATAGTTTTTGTCATTCATTCGGTAATGAATTTCATTTAAATATTCGGCTTGGCTTTGCACTTTTCTTTCATTCAAATATTCCAGAAGTGCCGGATGCTGAACATTTTTTATTTCTATTATCTCATACGTTTTAGGAAGATTCTCAAATTTCTGATAGGGAACATTTTGATTTTGAAAAGAAGAAAAATTTTGGCTGTCTGCCCAGTTCAAAACTCCATTAATGGAAGTATTCAGGTATTTCTTCATAAAGTCTGTGTTATTTCCACCAATTCCTTCTGAAAAGAGATACCAATAGTTTAGGCTTTTATTAATTTTAAAAGAGGCCTGCGATTCGCTGGCAAAGGGGTTAAGATACCAGGCTTCTTTTTCATTTTGTTTCGTAGGAAGGTGTCCGAGAGAAAGCAGGACTTCTTCCAACGATATGCTGTTGAATTGTTTACAGTTCATAAATTGTATTTTTGTGTTTTGTTTATAAAGTTTTTTTAATTCGCCTACCTTATTACCTATGCCTTTATTCATCGAAATTTCTACGGATTTTACGTCCTACCTTTTATTACTTGGTTACCTTCATTTATTTCAGGTAATTAGGTAAGCTTAATTTATTCAGTTACCTTATCGTAAACTTTTTGTAAATGATAGTTTCCGAAGTTTTCAGGTAAGAGGTAAGCTTAATTTTATTCAGTTACCTTATCGTAAACTTTTTGTAAATGATGGTTTCCGAAGTTTTCAGGTAAGAGGTAAGCTTAATTTTATTCAGTTACCTTATCGTAAACTTTTTGTAAATGATGGTTTCCGAAGTTTTCAGGTAAGAGGTAAGCTTAATTTTATTCAGTTACCTTATCGTAAACTTTTTGTAAATGATGGTTTCCGAAGTTTTCAGGTAAGAGGTAAGTAATTTTAGATTATATCATTCGTCAATTTTTCTTCGAATCAAATATCCATAGACTTGTCTTTTGGGATGTTTTATTCTTTCGTAGTTCATTGCGGTCAAGGCTTTACCAATTTTTATGATGTTCAGCCGTACACCAAGCGCATTGTTCATCGCAAGCATAATGTCCGAAGGCGTCAAAAATTCACTTTGTAGTTTGGATTTTTCGAAATGACTAAGGATAATTTCCTGTTCCAGGGATACTTGTTTGAATTTTTCATTCCGATTTTCATTTTCCTGGATATCTTCAGCGGTGAGTTCCGGATTGTAATTTTTTCTTTCAAAAGCATTATAGTATGCCTGTGACCAAACTTTTTCAATATTGATTTCCTTTGAATAATCGAAATCAATCTCCAAAACTTCAAAAATCTGCCAACATACACTTCCGGTTTCATCAGTTAAAAAATCCGACCGGTTAGTAGAACCACAAAATGAAGCCGTCCTGTGCATCAATGATGATTTGCGATCGTAAGGCAAACGTGCATTGACGGTATTTTTTGAAATGAAAGACTTAAGAATATTGACATCCGTTTTTGACATTACCGAAAGCTCATCAATATTGACCAGAAGGTTTTTGCATAAAGAAATTAAGCCGTCCTTATCAACACCAATGTCTTCTGTATAATATTGTTCAAGATTTGCAGGAATGAGAAATCGCAGAAAACTTGTCTTTCCACTATTTTGCTTAGTATTGAACAGAACAAAACACTGTTTGTTGATGTAGCCAGGCTTCAACGCACAAATTACAGTCCTGGTTATCCACTTCTCGAAATATTTTTGGAAGGATTTATCATCGGTCGTCTTTACATAACTGCAAAGCTTACTGATATGGTTATCGTTGTCCCAATTTTCCAATTTTTCGAAATATTCTCGAATCGGATTGTACTGCTGGATTAAATGACTTCTGACCAGAATCTCCAATTTACTAATCGGAATATCAATTCCGGATCTGACAAGTTCTATAAATAAAGAATTTAAATTGAGTGCTGACCATTTTTTATCCGAAACAAGTTTAATTTCAAGCTCAAGAGAGATTGTATTGAATCTAATTGAATATTTTGAATTCAAGTAATTAATCGCTCTGTCGAATATGGTTTTCGTTTCTGTCTCGATTTGATACAGAATTTTATTCTCTTCCATAAAGCATTCTTGATTTTGGAAGGAGTCGCAAATAATTTTTATATTTGCTCTTTACTCCCAGTAAAACAAACATTTAAACCTAACTATGGCAGTAGTTAGGTTTTATTTTTTGCGTAAAGAAAATTCTATTGCTTCTTGTTGGATCTCGTCATTTGATTTATGACTGTTTTTCAACAGCCATTCGTCAATCTTTTTTCGTTCAAAGAATAGAATTTTTCCGGAAGGTTTTGAAAATGGGATAGAGTTGGTATGAACCAATTTGTAGATATAGGATTTCTTAAATCCTGTATAATCTGAAAGCTCTTCTACATTTAGAATTGCTTTTAGTCCGAAAATATGCTTTTCAATTCGGTTGAGCTTATGAATGATGATTTCATTATTTTCCATGTGTTTCTTTTAATTGATTTAACGAAACAAAAGTCAACAATAATAACCATAAATAAAAGATTATCAGTAGCTTGTGGGCTAAATAAGACTACTCTGGATTGATTTTATCTGTCAAAAGATTAAAAAAGATTAATCTGGATTAAATAGCGATTTTCATTGAGTTTAAAAATAGAAAACGGATTTTCATAACTCGATATTTAATTCCGGAATAATCTCAGCAGCTTCTTTCATTTTGCTATCCACAATTTTTGCGTAAATCTGTGTTGTTCTTAATTCCCGATGTCCCAGTCTTTTGGAAACCGTGTAAATATCTGCACCGTTTTCTAACAAAAGAACGGCGTTCGTATGTCTGGCTGAGTGAAAAGTAATATGCTTAGGAACGGCAGCACGATTGCACCAGCGAATAATTTCACTATTGTAGGTCATTCCATATTTCAATCCTTTGAAAACTCTTTCCTGCGGATCTTGTCTTTCGCCCAGCAATTCTCTGGCTTGTTTTGAAATATAAAGATATTCTACACCCTCAGTTTTTTCTTGTCGGAAATTGACTCTGGAAACATCACCTTCATCACGAACTTCTTTCCAGGTCAAAGTATTAATATCCGACCAACGTAGTCCTGATAAACACGAAAAAAGAAATGCTTTTTTCAAAACCGGGTATTTGCATTCCGCTTTTGCTAAACGTTGCAATTCATCAAAAATCAGATATTCTCTTTGGCTTTCAGCTTGTTCGAAGGATTTGACTTTTGATGCATAATTAATCGTCAAATATCCATTATCGAAAGCACTCCGTAGAGCAGCTTTAAACTTGTTGAAATATGAATATTTTGAGTTTTGAGAAAGTGGCAGCTCACTTTTAGTAAGAGCATCTTTTTCAAAATATCGGTGAACTTTCTTGACGAAGCTTTCATCAATTTCTTCGAATGTCATATTTTTTGGAACAATCTTTTTGAGATGTTGCAGCGTAGAAAACCAGTTACCATAATTATTAGAAGTATCTTGCTTTTGCTTTTCTTCTGTCAGTTCAGCAAAATAATTTAGAAATATTCTTTTGGATTTTGCAGTGTTTTTTAATTCAAATCTCCCTTGCGCATATTCAGCCTTTCTAATTGCAAGTACGTTTTCTGCAAATTCTAAAGCTTCTTTATTTTCCTTTTTCTCCTTTGCTGTTTTTGGATCTGAAATTAAATAAGAATCTAGATTTTCGAAAGTCCTCAGATGTTTCCTTTTTCCGTCTTCAGTAATTTCGGAACCACGATAAAACTCAATCGACAGACTGATTCTTCCATCTTTCAATTTTCTTTGACTAAGTGATATTTTCATAACTTTGGATTTGTACTACTTTGTACTACTTTTCACTATTTTGATAGTCCGAAGTGGTACAGAAGTAGTACAAATATATAAATAAACTCCAAAAAGAGAAAATAAAATTTTTATAAATGATTGATAATCAAACAAAAGAAATAAAAAGAAAACAAAGAAAAGCTAAATTATTTCCCGATACAAAACTTCGAAAAAATATTCCCCAAAACCTCATCATTTGTGACTTCGCCCGAAATTTCACCAAGATGTTCCAGTGCGTTTCGTAATTCGTAAGCTAAAAGCTCGGTGGAAATTTGGAAAGTAATTGCTTCTTTTACTTTTTGTACGGCTTCCAAAGATTTCTGTAGTGCTTCAAAATGGCGCTGATTGGTAATCACAACATTGTTTTCAGAAGCTTTTAACTGTTCTACGTAAGAAGACAATTCATTTTTAAGATCCTGAATATTCTGATTTTCAACAGCAGAAATTTTAATAAAATCAAATTCCTGAGATATTGCATTTCTGAAAATATCTTCAACTTTTTCATATGTTACAGGAAAAACCTCATCAATTTTTGTTGCACAAATAATCAGTTTCAGATCATCTCTTTGCAGAGACTGGATCATTTCAATGTCTTCGGAAAAATCTTCTGTTGCAGCATCGGCTAAATAAACCAGTATATTGGCATTTTCTACTTTTTCTTTGGCTTTTTTCACACCAATTGCTTCAATTTCATCCATTGTTTCACGCAATCCTGCCGTATCAATTAATCGGAAAGCATGACCTTTTATATGAAGAATCTCCTCTATCGTGTCTCTCGTTGTTCCGGCGATGTTGCTTACAATCGCTCTTTCTTCCTTTAGCAAAGCATTTAAAAGGGTAGATTTTCCGGCATTCGGTTTTCCGATAATGGCAACCGCAGTTCCGTTTTTGATGGCATTTCCGTACCGGAAACTTTCAATAAGGGAATTTAACTTTATTTCGATCTTATTTAAAAGCTCAACCAAAGCCGACCGGTCTGCAAATTCTACATCTTCTTCTGCAAAATCAAGCTCTAATTCAATCAATGAAACAAAATTCAGCAAATCGGTTCTCAGGAAAGAAATTTCGTTCGTAATTCCTCCTTTCAACTGATTAATTGCCACTTTCCTCGAAGCTTCATTTTCAGACGCAATAACATCGGCAATCGCCTCAGCCTGAGAAAGATCAATTCTTCCGTTGATGAAAGCACGAAGCGTAAATTCTCCGGCTTTTGCCATTCTTGCGCCGTTTTTAATCAGCGTTTCAAGAATACGTTTCCCAATGTGCGGAGAGCCATGAAAGGCTATTTCCACAGAATTTTCCGTGGTAAAACTTTTCGGAGCCAGAAAAATAGAAAGCATCACTTCATCAATCGCTTCTTCCCCGTCCATAAAATATCCGTAATGAATGGTGTGAGACTTCTGTTTGGCCAAATTTTTCGCCGGAAAAGACTTTTGCACAACAGCTAAAGCTTCAACTCCCGAAACTCTTATAATTCCTAAAGCACCTACTCCATTGGCAGTTGCCAACGCACAAATGGTATCGTTATTCATGCTGCAAATTTACGGTTTTTAACCGCAAACAAAAATATCCTTTATCTATTGTCATGATATTCGGTTGCTTTTTTCCAAGTTAAAATACAAAGCAATATTTTCAAAAAGTACCTCATTTAGTTCTAAAACGATATTCAAAATCGTCACTTCTGTTTTTTTGCTAACAGTCTTATTTGTTCAAGCCATATCTTGCGCTGCTTTATATCCGAAGTTTTAATAATTCCGATATAAGTAACATTTACAGGCTTTACTCCACAAAATTCCAATACAGATTTTCTAAGCTGATTCACGCTCGGTCTGCCAAAGAAAAAACGATAATATAAACCCGGCTGATCTAATGTTGTGATGATGTGAGCCGTTTCTCCTTTCAGCAGTTTGTCCCACCAAACAGAATTTTCTCTGTATTTGAATGCAAAACCAGGCAGAAAAAGTCTGTCGATAAAACCCTTCGTTATTGCCGGTAAACCTCCCCACCAAACCGGATGAATCCAGACCAGATGATCCGCCCATTGTATTTTTTCCCAGGCTTTCACCAAATCAGGCTCCAGCTCCATTCTTTTCTGATACCCAAACTGTAGATTCGGATTGAAATTTAAATCTGCAATAACGATTTCCTTAACTTCCGCTCCAGACTGCAAAGCTCCGTCCTGATAAGCTTTTGCTATCCCAAAATTGAAAGAATCTTTGTTAGGATGACCGTTAATAATCAATATCTTTTTCATTCTGTTATTTTTATATGAATGGTTTCATAGGCATTGAGAGATTGGAATAATGAAGAATTCTGATATAAATGATGACTAAAATAAATTTTGTTTTCATAAGAATTTTTCAGCAAATGCTCTACATGCAAAACAGCGGATAAGGCTGTTAATTCAGCCTGCCCTTTCGTACTTTGCAGACTTATTTTCTTAGATCCTTCATGGGTTTTAATAACAATTTCGAAAACCGACTGATCGCCGTTTCCGCTGGAGCCGAAAATCATTTTTCTTTCCTTTAAAGATAAAATATTGTACAGTCTTATTTTTTGAAATGCTCCCAATAACCAGGTGATAAATTTTGAATTGTAAGTCATCTTAACACTTACGTTCGGTATTTTTTCAATCTGATTTAAAATGTATAAATCAGGAACATCAAAATTATAAGCCTGTCTTGTTCCGATTCCGAAAGAAAACCTGAATGGTTCGGCATCCAGAAAATGTTTGATAGAAACCGGTTTATTATTTTGATATTTAAAGAAAGGCTTAGCTACATTTTCAGCCATAAAATGAGCCGAACTTTCTCCCGCAAGATCCTTCACAGAATAGTAAACGAAAAGCTTTGCTTCATCAATATCATCAATACTATCAGAAAATTCGTTGATTAATCCACTTACAATTCCACCCATCCAGCCGGAGCTGAAAACAATTCTGCTGTTTATCGTGTGTTTTTTAGCAAAATCATAGGCTTGCACAAGATCCGGAGTCGGTTTCGTAATATCCAGATAATCTATCTTGTTTTCAATGGCAAAACGGAGAACATGATCTTCCTTATCATTCACAGAAAGTATGATCACGTCTATTTTTTTATCAATAATTACTTGAAATGTGTGAGGTTTGGTAACATCAATTATTAAATCATTGTCCGTCTTTCCCTGTTTCCTGCCTCCGATGAAAATAGCAGCCTGCGGATTTCTTGATGCAAAAATTCTTGCGATGGTTTTTCCGACCGTTCCGTTTCCGCCAATAATTAAAATGTTTGACTTCATATAATTTTTTTACAAAACTATAAAGGCGGTACTTCAAGGTGTAGGACAAATGTCTAAAAAGTAATTTCTTTTCTGATTCTGCTTAAATGTCTTTGTGTAATTCCTAAATAAGAAGCCAGATACTGCAACGGAATATTCTGAATATACTCCGGCTGATCGTTTAGTAAAACAGAATATCTCTGTGTCGCATTATCTCTCTGTAACTGAAAAAAGCGTTTTTCCAATTCGAGATACTCCTGTTCGGCGATTGTCTTTAAAAATTTCATCCAATTCGGATGAATCTGAACTAATTCTTCTACTTTATCTTTCTTTAAAATCAACAAATCGGCATCTGAAATCGCCTGCATTGTCTCTACACTTGGTGTACCGGAAATAAATGATGAGTAAGAAGCCATAAGATCATTTGGAAATCTAAAGCAGTAGGTTATATCTTTTCCTTCGTCGGAAATATAATAAGAACGGAAAATGCCGGTTTCTATAAATGCAATCTCTCTGCATTTTTCGCCTTCTCTTATAAAAATTTCGTTTTTGTTGAGTTTCCGGACTTCAAAAAGCCTTAAAAATTCTTCAATTTCCTGTTCTGAAAATATATTGAAACTGCGAAAGAAATCCTTTACCATTTGAGACTGAATATGATTTTCCGGTAAAAGTAAGCAAAAGATACAGTCTTAAATAAAAAAATCACCTCAAGGAATGAGATGATTACCTGCTTTGAATTTACTATATGAAGATATGAATGATGTCTTTTTGTTGATACAAAGATAAATTAAGTTTCATTTTAATTTTTCAGGATAAACCCTAAAAATACCTCCGTAAAAATACGGTAATACAAAAAAACCGTCCTGCAAATACTTGCAGGACGGTTTTTGAATCTGTTTATTTTTTTTACAAAGGACTTACCAGTTCAAGGAACCAGTTTTTGACTTCTCCTTCTAAATATGGCGCAATTTTGTCTTCACATGTTTTGTGATAAGCATTCAGCCAGTTGATTTCTTCTTCAGAAAGAATTTCTTTCACAATGGTATCTTTAAAGAACGGACAAAATGTTAAAGTCTCAAATTCGTAGAAAGTACCGTGAATGGTGGTTTCAGATTCTTTTACGGCAATCAGGTTTTCATGACGGATTCCGTATTCTCCTTCAAGATAATACCCCGGTTCGTTTGAGCAGACCATTCCTACCAATAATTCCTGCGGATTCATATCTTTTCTGATGTTTTGCGGACCTTCGTGAACGTTCATAAAGCTTCCTACTCCATGTCCGGTTCCGTGGTTGTAATCTTTACCTTCCATCCAAAGCGGAAGTCTTGCAATCGCATCCAACTGAACCCCTCTTGTTCCCTTCGGGAATTTCACCATGGAAAGACGGATCAAACCCTGTAAAACCAACGTAGAATTTCTTTTGAATTCTTCAGAAACCGCTCCTAAAGCTAAAGTTCTAGTAATATCGGTCGTCCCTTCAAGATACTGACCTCCGGAATCTACCAGAATACTTGCATCATTGGTAACTTCTTTGCTTCCTTCGCTTTTTGCAGAATAATGCATGATGGCTCCGTTGTCTTTGTATCCAACAATGCTTCCGAAACTTTCGCCTACGAAATTCTCTCCTTCTGCACGGAAACCTCTCAGTTTTTCACCAATAGAATATTCGTTCATGGCTTCTTTTCCGGCGTTGTGAGTCAGCCAGTACAAGAATTTCACCATTGCAACGCCATCTCTTACCATTACTTTTCTGAAACCTTCAAGTTCGGTCTCGTTTTTCTGGGCTTTCATCAGATTTCCAGGAACCGGAGCTTTGATGAAATCGTTTTCAGATTTCAAAGCTTCAAAAATCGACTGGTTGCTGTTTGGAGAAACGAGAACTTTTTCGTTTTTAAATTCTTTCAGGCAATTGTAGAATTCTTCATAAGGCATCATTTTCACCCATGCTTCGTCCAGTTGTCTTCTGGCTTCTACTTCAAGTTTATCCAAATCTGTGAATAATTTCGCATCGTTTTTGGTGATGACGATATAGCCTAAAAACACAGGATTGCTTTCTACATCGCTTCCTCTTAAATTCAGCGTCCATGCTACATCATCCAAGCTTGAAATGATATGTACCGTTGCCTCAATATCTTCCATTTTCTGGCGTATTGCAGCAATTTTATCCACAACGGATTTCCCTGCTCTTTCTACAGGATGTA
This sequence comes from Chryseobacterium sp. ZHDP1, assembly GCF_018603435.1. GTDB lineage: Bacteria > Bacteroidota > Bacteroidia > Flavobacteriales > Weeksellaceae > Chryseobacterium > Chryseobacterium indicum. The sequence goes on from NZ_CP075682.1 coordinate 1,444,309, forward strand.
CATATATCGGATTTTTAGAAGGCGTTCCTCTGTCTTTCCAGATTTCTTTCAGTAAAGGAAGGTCTTCAAGGGTAATATTTTTTGCACTTAACTTCTGTGTTAAAAGTTCCCAGTTGGCGTGAGAAGTTGCCAAAGCATTTACCGCTACTTTCCCGTTTGAAGGAATTTCGGAAATGATCCAGTCGATATAATGAGGTGTTCCCTCCATTCCGTCTTTGAAAAGATCGATTCCTGAACCAGCCAGCTCGATCGGAGCCTGTGTAAAATATCTTCCGTCTGTCCAGAGTCCCGCTTTATCTTTGGTAACTACCACAAAACCTGCAGAACCCAGAAATCCCGATAGCCATGCTCTCTCCTGCCATTCTTCCGGAAGATATTCGCTCATGTGAGGATCTGCGGAATATACTATAAATGCATCAACATTATTTTTCTGCATTTCTTCACGAAGCGCAGCTACTTTTTCCTTTGAAGTCATTTTATCTTAATTTTTTAAAGAGGTGAAGTTACGATTTTTTTGAGTTTTGAAGATGAAATTATTGTTGTTTTTAAACCGTTTCTGCATGATTGAACGTTTTTCTGTTCCATGTTATTCTTGATTTCCTGAAATGGCAAATATTTGTGGAACAGTAAACATCCTAGCCCGGATTGCAGCATTTGTCTGAGCTCGTTTCTTGATTTTTGGATTTGCGGCGGCTTCGCCGCCGCAAATCCAAAAATCAAGAAACAGCGAGTGCGGAAAGCCGGAAAAAGCTCCTAAAAAAAATCCTTTTAATGATGATAAAAAATCAGAAATTTCGAATTACGGATAAGAAAACGATAATATTTAGATACCACAAAAATCAATTGTTGTTAAAATTTAACATTTTGGAAAGGTTATTGCTTACTTACAAAATATGGAAAGTCAGAATTACAAAAATCACAGGAAATTTTATCCGCCGCATCATTTCATCTATCTTCCATTGCTCTTGGGATTGGAGATATTCGGAGTTTATAAAATCTTTAAAGATGAAACCAACCAACTGATCTGGATTTTGTTTTCCGCTGTTATCTTTCTTCTTTTCTACCTTGCCATTATGCTGAGACAGCATTATGCGCTGGTTCTTCAGAACCGATTGGTTCGGTTAGAATTTAAACAGAGGTATTACGAACTTTTCCAGCAGAGGTCTGATGAGGTTGAAAGCAGACTGAAATTTGACCAGATCGCTGCATTGAGATTTTCTTACGACGATGAATTTAAAGAACTTCTTTACAAAGCACTGAATGATAATATTTCGGGCGATGAGATCAAACGGTCTATAAAAAAATGGCGACCGGATCATCACAGAGTATAAAATAACAAACACCAAATAATAAATTAATCATGAAAAAATGGAGCTTATACAGCATGACCGCATTGTGTCTGCTGACTTTAACAAGCTGCGAAGCAGTAGAAACGATCTTTAAAGCAGGAATGTGGTGGGGAATTATCGTAGTAGTCGCCGTAATAGCTATTATCTTATGGCTGTTTTCAAGGGGTAGGAACTCTTAACCAAATCATCGTATGGAAAATTCAGACCTAGAACTCATCTCACATCTGAAGCCTTCGAAGATCGTAAAAATTATGAAAGATCCGGTAGCCTCTGCAAAGGCGGTACATCTTATATATACCACCGATGCAGAAACGGCCGGAATTACCCGGAAGAAGACCGGAAAAAAATATTCTTACTACAGAGATGGCGAAAAGATCAGGGATAAAGAAGAAATCACAAGAATTAACAAACTGGTAATTCCTCCGGCTTGGGAAAATGTATGGATCTGTGCGCTGGACAACGGACATCTTCAGGCGACAGGTTTCGATGTTAAAAAACGAAAACAATACCGTTATCATCCGCTTTGGAGTGCCCTGAGAAATCACACAAAGTTTTACAGAATGCTTCAGTTCGGGTATGCTTTACCGGATATCCGTCTTCAGGTGGAGAAAGATTTAGCCTTAAGAAATTTTGAAAAAAGAAAGATTCTTGCACTGATCGTAAGTTTAATGCAGAGAACCAACATAAGAATTGGCAATAATGCGTATGAAAAATTGTATGGTTCTTTCGGTTTAACGACTTTAAAGGAGAAACATGTTCAGGTTAAAGGACAGAAAATAACTTTTCATTTTAAAGGAAAAAAAGGCGTAATGCATGATATTGATCTGAAAAGCAGAAGGCTTTCCAGACTTGTACAGAAATGCAAAGACATTCCCGGAAGAGAGCTTTTTCAGTATATTGATGATGAAGGAAACCGCCATACTGTAGACTCCGGAATGGTAAACGACTATATTAAAGAAATCAGCGGTGAAGATTTTACGGCGAAAGATTTCAGAACGTGGTCGGGAACCGTAAATGCTCTGATTGCTTTTAAGGAAATCGGCTATGCAGAAACCCATACAGAATACAAGAAAAAAGTGAAAGAAGCCCTTGAAATAGTTGCTTCCCATCTTGGAAATACAAGTACGGTATGCAGAAAATATTATGTACATCCTTTGGTTATTAATCTGTATGAAAACAACACCATCAAAAAGTATCTTGATGAGCTTGAACAAATAGAGGAAAATGATGGTAAAGCAGATCTCACTCAGGAAGAAAAATTAGTTTTAAAAATTTTAGAAACTGAGAAAATGTAGGGAATTAAAAATTATTTTGAAAGCAGCGCGCAAATAATAATTTAGTATTAAATTTGCTGAAGTAAAGTTTGCAAAAGATGAATATTATAAAGCCTAAACTGTTTGTTATAACATTATTTCTGCTTATAATTTCTGCATTTGTAACTTTTATTTTCATACCGCAACCATTTAAAATTCAGGGAGGATCTTGCTACCAAGGAATTGCAGTATTTTTCACAAATATTATTATGATATTTTGCTTAATGATGTTATCAATATCATTCTTTTTAGCATTTATTGGTCGAAATAAAATTGCACTTATCATTTCTTATTTTTCATTATTTTGCTGGATATTTTGGGCTTTTGTTAGCTCTACAAAGTACCCAATGCAAGGATTGTTATATTTTTCATTCTTTAGCTTTGCAAATTTTCTAAGTATATTTTATCTCATAAAAGCTAAAGAAGTACGAAATCAAAAAGAATAGAATTTTCATTAATCTTTTATGATAATTCAATCATAATAATCATATTGAAATTAACACAGAGTTCCACAGTAATATTCATTATTGCCCTAAAATAAATTGTTGTAAATTTGTATCATTAGCAAATAAAAAATATACAACTAATATGTCTAAAGCAATTTCGCAAGTACCATTTGCAGTAAACGAGCCCGTAAATTCGTATGCACCGGGAACTCCGGAAGTAAAAAGTCTGATCGCCCAGTACAAAAAAATGTGGGCAGAAAAGATCGAAATCCCAATGATCATCAATGGTGAAGAAGTAAAAACAGGAGATAAAGTTCAGCTTCAGTCGCCTCAGGATCATGCGCACAATTTCGGATTTTATCACAGAGGAACCATGCAGCATGTAGATGATGCGATAAACGCTGCGCTGGCTGCGAAAAAAGAATGGAACGAGCTTGGATGGGAACACCGTGCTGCCATTTTCTTAAAAGCGGCTGATCTTTTGGCAGGACCTTACAGAGACGTTATTAATGCAGCAACGATGATCGGACAGTCTAAAAATGTTCATCAGGCTGAAATTGATTCTGCTTGTGAATTCATTGATTTCTTAAGATTCAACGTAGAATTTATGACGGAAATGTATTCTGAACAGCCGGTTTCTGACGCAGGAATCTGGAACAGAGTGGAATACAGACCATTGGAAGGATTCTGTTTTGCGGTAACTCCTTTCAACTTTACAGCGATTTCAGGAAATTTACCGACCTGTATGGCAATGCTTGGAAACGTAGTGGTTTGGAAGCCTTCTGATAAACAGGTTTATTCCGCAAAAGTAATCATGGATGTTCTTACGGAAGCAGGTCTTCCAAAAGGGGTTATCAACATGATCTTCACGGATGGAAAAGAAACGGCTGAGAAAGTTTTGGCACACAGAGATTTTGCAGGGCTTCACTTTACAGGTTCTACAAAAGTGTTCCAGGGAATGTGGAAAATGATCGGAGACAATATTCATAATTACAGAACATATCCAAGAATTGTTGGAGAAACCGGAGGGAAAGATTTCGTAATTGCGCATCCTTCTGCAAACGTAGAAGCAGTGGCAACTGCTTTAGTAAGAGGAGCTTTCGAATATCAGGGACAGAAATGTTCTGCGGCTTCAAGAGCGTATATTCCTCAGTCTCTTTGGGCAGATGTGAAAAAAGTAATGGAAACTCAGATCGCTTCCATCAAAATCGGTTCTCCTGAAGATCCTTCTAACTTTGTAAATGCAGTAATTGACAAAAATTCTTTCGAAAAATGTAAAGGATATATTGAAAGAGCGAATGCTTCAGATGAAGCAAACGTTGTAATCGGCGGTAAAACAGACGATTCTAAAGGCTGGTTTGTACACCCTACTGTTATTGAAACTACAAATCCTCAGTACGAAAGTATGGTTGAGGAAATCTTCGGGCCAATCTTATCTGTTTATGTTTATGAAGATGCAAAATGGGCTGAAACTTTACAGTTGGTAGATTCTTCTTCACCATATTCTTTAACGGGGTCTGTTTTCGCACAGGACAGATATGCGGTAAATGAAGCATTCAAAGCATTGGAAAATGCATCCGGAAACTTCTACATCAACGATAAACCTACAGGAGCCGTTGTTGGTCAGCAGCCTTTCGGTGGCGGCAGAGCTTCAGGAACAAATGATAAAGCAGGTTCTAAAATGAACTTATTGAGATGGACTTCTGTAAGATCTATCAAAGAAACTTTTGTATCTCCTAAAGATTACAAATATCCATATTTAGGATAATCATTAATGAACAATACCTAATTGTTGTTCTTATATCAAAACAGCCCCGGAATTTCGGTTTCGGGGCTGTTTTATTTATTTAAATCCTGTACCAAAATAATTTATTAACAAAATTTAATTGATTTTATTGATACTTTAATATTCATATTACCTTATCGGAACAATTCTTGAACTGTAAATAACCTATTCACACCAAAAATAAAATATTATGAAAAAGTTATTGTTAATGGCAACAGTCGGAATTTTTGCAGTAAGCTGCGGTACGAAAGAATCTTCCATGTCGACAACCAACTCAGATTCTGTAAGAGCAGATAATACAAGAACTGCAGCACCTGCCACAACAGACACAATGTCTACCGCGAGAACAAATCCTGACAGCATGAAGATGAAAATGGATTCAGCTAACACTATTAAATAACAACAACATTTAAGGTACAGTCTAATAATCCTCGGAAAATATTCTGAGGATTATTTGTATCAGAATTTTAAAAGTTTCTTTTTACTTTTTACTTTTTACTTTTTACTTTTTACTTTTTACTTTTTAAATCATTATATTTGATATACACTAAACATTAAAAATTTACTATGAAAAAATTATGGATTTCCGCCATTTTAGGATTGCTCTTTTTAGGAAGCTGTGCCGACAAAAAAGAAAACAGGGAAGAATTTAAAGAAGAACACAATAAAGATTCTTTAAGAAACAGAATGGGAGATTCTGCCGTTGCTAATTCAGAAAATACAACACCTTCAGACAGTACAAAAACTGCTTCAGATTCAACAAAAATGAAATAAAAAAACAAAACCGCGGAAATCTGCGGTTTTGTACTTAAAAAAACTTGACTGAAAAAAACCGGGCAATCACCCCGATTGTATTGTTAGGAAGATTATTCTCCCAGATAAATAAACGTATTCACCACCAGATAAGCAGACCGGTTGTCGATAGATTTTCCTCCGCCTCCTGTAGAAATGGTTGCTGTTCCTGCCACAGTATGCATATGCGCTCCTGCAGGTGCTGTATTGTTCAGCATTCCGATACCGCCCCATGCTGTTGATCCTCCATCTGGAACATAACCTCCTGAACTGTTGTTAACGGTAGTTCCGCCCAGCAAAAAACCGCCTTCTGTGGAAGAATGGGTATGAGATCCCGCACTTTGTGCAACGCCGTTTACAGGTCCGAAAAGGGTGATATTCGGTAGATTAGACTGCAGAATTCCGAAATGGTTTTCGCCTCCTGTTGTGCCTAGAACTTCTCCGTTGGCTCTGGATTTTAAAACCCGGTCTCTGGAATCCGGCAGATTATCCGTGAATCCTAAACTTGCCGCTGCTGTCTGGCTCGCAGGTGAAAGTACAGAAATACTTCTTCCGTCCAAAAGATACCAACCTGCGTGATCTGTCTTTTTTACAGAAGTTTTAATATCCCCGATGTTCTTGCTGTTTAATGATTTTTCATCACCAAGCATGAGTTTCTGCCAGATTGTACCATCAAAATAATACAATCCCTGAGAATCTACCCTGTTGGTTTTTGAAGTGATTGAAGTTACCGGTGATGTTACATACACTATAGTTCCGGCGTGTGCGCTTGAATATCTGAAATCTCCCGCTCTCAGCTGATCTCCTGTTAATCTCGGCGGCAAAATACCCTCCGCAGTGGAGCCATCGCTGTTTTTGGCGACTACATCCAAACTCGTTATAGGATTAGCTGTATTGATCCCGATCTGCGAAAGCGCAAAATTAGATCCTACAGTAGCCATAACGACTGTAAAAATTGTTCTCATCCGTTTAATTCGTTACTAGTTAATGTTTCATGGTTTGGTGCAAAATATCGGTTACATATTTTACAACATTGCTAGCGGCATTATTAGTTTTAGTGTTTAGGTGCAGCAGTACGGCTTTATTTTTCCGAAAAAAATTCTGATAACTGCAGTAGTAACAGCTATCCCGTAAAACTGGCGCAAATATAATGCACCCAATAGTTTCTGAGAAAAGAAAGGTTATCTGTTTTCAGGAAAATGAAAAGAAACCCATTATCGTAACTGATCATTTTCACGAAAACCAAAAATATTATCCTCCTGATTTTCAACATCTAATAATTTAATATATACGGAAGGCGAATGATCTGTCATCTGTTTAAAAACGGAAGCAAACTTGCTGTGAGAAGAAAATCCGCACTCTTCAGCGAGGATGCTGATCTTATATTGACGGTATTTTTCGTCATTAATAAGCTTATCGACGATGTAATTTATCCGTAAACGATTGATGTATGTTTTAAAATCCGAATTTTTATGGCGGTTGATGAGGTGCGAAAGATACTTCGTATTGGTATTTAATTCTCCTGCAAGAAAGGAAAGAGACATATTCTTATTCGTGAAGGAAGTTCCCTTTTCAAAATCATCCAAAAGTTCCAGAAGTTTCGCTTCGGTTTCGGAAGTCATCGGAGATTCTGCTTTTTTCCTGTCTTTTTCATTCTCGCTGCGATGAATTTCTTCTACGGAAATATTGATAAAATCTTTGTAAGGATTCTCAGGAGGGAAATCTCCATCCGCAACAAAAGCCTGCCGATGGTTTCTGAGAATATTTCTGATTCTTGCAAGCTGTTTTTTCTGTTTCGATCTGAAATGAAGAAATAACCCAATTAAAGCAGAACATAAGACAATAATGACAACATTCTTGGCAAAATTTATCGTTTCATGATGCTCATGTATGGTAACCGGAAAAATATTGACCAGTAGTAATAAAAACTGGTGGAAACTATTAGACATACTTCAACAAATTATTATCCTTGTTATAATAATTCATCATTTTCATGGGGTGTCTTTTTGTTTTTCACAAAACTAAGAATAATTTATTTTTTAATAAAATTTAATACTTCCAATTAATTCGATAGGTAAAACGAAAATATTTACTGTTTTTAATAAGATATCCGTTCCTGTTTTAACCTGAAATTAAAAAAATAATCAAAACAACGTTGTAACTATTTCTCTCCTGAAAAGACTTATTTATTAACATAATTATTACATTTGCAACCAATAAAAAGTATTTATGAAAAAACTATCGATAGTTTCTGCCTTATTCATCGGAGCGTTTGCTCTTGCGCAGGGAATAAAATTTGAGGAATCCAACTTTACAGCCGTTCTTGCCAAAGCAAAAAAAGAAAATAAACTTGTATTTATCGACGCATACACCACCTGGTGCGGACCTTGTAAACTGATGGCGAAAAATATTTTCCCGCAGAAAACTGTAGGAGATTATTACAACTCACACTTCATCAATGCAAAAATTGATATGGAGAAAGGCGAAGGAATTGAAATTGCCAAAAAATATAACGTAAAAGCCTTCCCTACTTACCTTTTCGTAGACGGAAACGGAGAACTGGTACACAGAACTTTAGGATATGTGGAAGAAAACGACTTCATCCAGTTTGCGAAAGATGCAGGAGATCCAAGCAAAAGATTAACCGCACTGAAGCAAAAATTCGAAGACGGTGAAAAAGATCCTGATTTTCTGAAAAACCTAGCTTCTCTTACGATGTATAATGATGCTGAGTTTGCAGGAAGAGTAATGGAACGCTATTTCAGTTCAAAAAAAGAACTGGACAGAGAAGATGTTCAGATGTTGCTTTCCGTTGCACAGAATCCGGACAGCCCGATGTACAAAATTTTTCAGGCAAAAAAAGCTGAAATCTCAAAGATTATTACTCCTGAAAAGTATGAAGCGATTGATAAGAATATCAAGATCAGCAGTGTCTTTAAAAAATCTTACAACGCACAGTCGAAAACGTGGGACGACAATTATTTCCTGACGGAAGCTCAGAAATTTTTGTCTAAAGATGAGGCTGAAAAAATCCTGAAAAAAGCACAGGCTTCAAGAGCTTTAAGAGATAAAGACTTTGCCAAATACGAAAAACTGACGCTTGAACTGAACCAGGATACTTCTGCCTTAAGCTCCGAAGAACTGAATTCTATTGCATGGAATTTCTTTGAAAATGTAAGCAACAAAGCTTCTTTGGAAAAGGCATTAGTCTGGGCGCAGGAATCTGTAAAGAAAGACGAAAACTTCGCGAATACCGATACTTTAGCCAATCTTTACAACAAAACAGGCGACAAGAAAAACGCCAAACTATGGGCTGAAAAATCCATCGAACTGGCAAAAAAGACAGGACAGGATTCTTCTGATACCGAAAAACTGCTGAAAAGCTTGAATGTACAGTAAATAATAAAAAAGGTTGTCTCTCAAAACAGACAACCTTTTTTTATGAACTTAAATGACAATTTAATCCAGATGATTATTATCTTTTCTGTGTCTTTTTTCTAACCACTCTTTCTGTTCTTTAGTTAACGTTTTTCCTGTAGCCAAAAAATTAGACTTTATTTTTATGCAGAAAGTGGCTGAGTTCTTTAAAGTGGAACCCCAGTATTTTTTGGAAGGTGATACCATCATTAATAATAATGTAGAGATAAGCAATAACTCTGCAATTGGTAACATTCCAACTGTAAATAATACTTTGAATGAAGATTTATTCAAAAGCGTGATGCAAAATCAGCAGCAGATCAGCCAACTTATGGAAATGCAGAATAAACTGATCGAAAAAATGCTGAAAGAAAAATAGGGAGAAGCATTCTCTACCCGAGAATACCAAAACCCAAACAAGTTCTTGCTTTCTCGTTCCGAGAAAGTTCAGCCTGAAAGAGAAACACTCCGTCTCGCTCCGAGAAAGTGTAAACCCAAACAGTTTGGCTCCGTCTCGGATTGAGAAAACGCAAAACCGAAAAGAACGATGAATCCGGACAGCCGAAACGGCTGAACTTTCAGAAGATTTTTCATTTCATCATGCTTCGCAAAATCCACAAAGGCTTTTCAATGATGGCAAATTAAGGACAGTCATAAAGTTTTAACAGGTCTATCATAAAAAACAAAATCCGCAGACTGTTCTGCGGATTTCTTTACTATTTTTCTTTCAAATTAATTATTATAAACCAGCACCTGCATTTTTGTCAGCATTGCCTCTGTATCGCCATTGTAACCTGCATATCCCGAAGGAACGAAATTCACATTCTGGTTTCCGGACCATGAAGAATATTGAACTTTAAAGATATATGTTCCGGCAGAAAGTGTTACTGATTTTAAAAATGTAGTTGGAGCAGGTAAATTAACCAAACTTCCTCCATCTCCCGATGATGTATAAGCCGAAGAAATTTTTGTCCCATTCTGAAGCAAACTAAATACCCCTTGTGTAGCCTGCCCTGCCGCAGTAGAAACATTTACAGCATATCCTAAAATTGTAAATAAAAAAGTCTGCGTTACGCCTGCCGGAACGATTAAACTAATAGTAACTCCGGGTACATCTGCAGTATTCCCCTGATTAATTGTAAGAGCTGTGGTTCCCTGCACATAATTGGCCGAAGAAACAGTTCCGGATACTGTATTCAAGGTTTTCCATACAGGAGCCGATCCTGTTCCGCCTGAAGTGAGAACTTGTCCGGAAGTTCCTGCACTTCCCGCCGTAGAGCCATCGCCCCCTACATTTAATTCATTGGTAACCTGTAAAGCACCATTAACATGCAGGAGTTTCTGCGGTGTTTGGGTTCCTATCCCTGCATTTCCTGCTCCGGTTACCGTTATTCTATTGGTATTATTGGTAAGAATATTTACAGGATTGGCAGAAATTGCATTCAAATTTATACCTGTGCTGGTTCCTGATGCCGTTATCTGGGCAGCAGAGCTGTTATCTATAAACATATTTAAAACTGCTGTACCGCCGGTTGCCTGAAATGCTCCTCTTGAAGATCCTGTTGCTGAAACAATACCCTGAGTCCCCGTAGTTCCTATTCCCACATTATTAGTTCCGTTCACAAAAGAAAGTGAGTTTCCTGCTGTTGTTACAATTCTGTTAGCGGATAGTGTCCCGTTAGAATTATAAATATTCAGAGGTGTACTTAATTTAGACCATACTGTACCATCATAATAATAAAATCCGGTATTATCAATATTGACGGCAGATGCCGTTTGTGTTCCTGTAGCAATACTATTGATATACACTAAAGTTGACGTGGGCACTCCTGTCATGCTCTGGGCTCTTTGCCTATCAATTCTTGGGATCAGTATTCCATCAACATTAGTTGTGGTTCCTGTTGCATTTTTAGCTGCAATATCAAAAGTTGAGGAAGGATTTTCTATTCCGATACCTATTTGAGCAGAATGTAATAAAGGGATAAGCGTTATCCCTGTTAAAAATATTTTTTTCATTGGTGGGTAAGTTAGGTTATTAACTTCTACTAAGGTATGCATAATAAAATCAAAAAAACATTTTATTTTCAATTTTATTATTAATTTTCGTTAAATAATAAAAAATAATTAAAAATAAAAGCTAATTCATTAATCATCTATCAATAAATCCCCATCAAAAAAAACATTTATATAAATACAATCTGTCTCTTGTAGTTATTAATATTCAAACAAAACGCTTCCCCAGGTGAAGCCACTTCCAAAAGCTGAAAGAAGCACCAAGTCTCCTCTTTTTATTTTCCCCTGCTCAATCGCTTCACTTAAAGCAATCGGGATAGAAGCTGCCGTTGTATTTCCGTATTTCTGGATGTTATTGAAAACCTTTTCGTCCGGAAGTCCAAATTTCTGCTGAACAAACTGGGCAATCCTTAAATTCGCCTGATGCGGAATAAACATATCTACATCGTCAATTGTTTTTCCTGCTTTATCCAAAGCTTCCTGCATGGTTTCAGGGAATCTCGTTACTGCATTTTTAAACACGAAATTTCCGTTCATGATCGGGTAAACTTCTTTGTTCGTTACATTTTCAGGCTCTTTTCTCATCCTGTCGCTCCATCCGTATTTGGAACCCGGAAACTGGGTGCATAATTCATCTGCAAATTTCCCTTCAGAATGCATGTTGAATGCTAAAATATCTCCTGCGTTTTCATCTTCTGTTGCCGACAATACAATCGCTCCTGCCCCATCGCCGAAAATAACGGAAACGCCTCTTCCTTCATCCGAAAAATCAAGCCCGAAAGAATGCACTTCCGCACCGACCACCAGAATATTTTTATACGTTCCGGATTTAATGAAAGCATTTGCCACACTCGTTGCATATACAAAACCGGAACACTGGTTTCTCACGTCCAAAGCACCAATGGTATCGCAGCCAAGCATATCCTGCAGCAGAACACCGCATCCCGGGAAATAGTAATCCGGAGAAAGGGTTGCAAAAACAATATAATCTATATCTTTAGCCGTTAAACCCGCATTGGCAATCGCTTTTTCGGAAGCTTTAAAACCTAAATAAGCCGTCGTTTCCTGAGAATCGTTCCTGTTTTTACGGTGTCTTCTTTCTTTTATCCCTGTTCTTTCCGTGATCCATTCGTCATTGGTGGTCATTAATTTTGCTAGATCATCATTGGTAACAACGTTATCTGGAACATAAAATCCGATTCCTTTTATTGTACTTTTAATCATATAGTTTTTTAATTTTGACAAAGATAAACTTATTTAAGACATAGTATTTCAAAATATTATATTTTTACGGCATGCCAATTGACACGATTTACAGAGATTCCCAGTGCGAATGGGTGGATGTAGAGGCTCCCACAGCGGAAGACCTGAAATTTTTACACGAACGGTACGAAATCAATAATCTTCTTCTGGAAGATACCTTAGATCCCAATCACTTACCGAAATATGAAGAGGACGGAGAGGTAAAATTCTTCCTTCTGCGGGAAAGTACCGAGCTGGAACGCAAAAACCTCAACACGATCAGCGACATCAGTACGAAAATTGGGATTTTTATTCTGGGAAGAACGATCATCACAATTCACAGGATGAAAACGAAGAGCATTGCAGAAACCAAGAAACAGCTTTCTGCCATGAAAACCGAAACCACGTCCAGAAATATCGCGTTGAAAATCGCACTGCTCATCATGAAAAGTTTTGATGATGAATCGGTAAGTCTTCTGGAAACGATGGACAATATCGAAAACGAAATTTTTCTTAAAAATACCAACCATACGAACCAGATTAAAAGGTTATACAAGCTGAAAAGAAAATCGGGGCTGAATTCAAGAGTGCTTACGATTTCCACAGATGCCATCGATAAATTTAAATTACTCGGACTTCAGGATTCTGAAGCGTATGATTTAAAAGACAAACACAAGGACGTTGTTGCAGATTTCGATCATCTTAACGCACAGATCACCAACCTTATCGGGATGTTTCTTGCTCTTTCGGATCAAAAAGCCAACCAAGTGATGAAAGTTCTGGCAATTTACTCGGTGTATTTTTTACCTATCACCTTTATTGCAGGAGTTTACGGAATGAATTTCGACAATATTCCTGAACTGCATCTGAAACATGGTTACTTTTATACTTTGGGCTTAATGCTTTTGGTTGTAATCTGTACCTTTATCTACGCGCGAAGAAAACAATGGTAATTTTCCCGCTTTAATTATCGTGAAAATACTGTGGCTGAATATTTTAAATATCACTAATTTTAAATCGAAAAAGAAGAACGGTTAAATTTAAATACGCTAATTCTTTTCCCAAAAGTTTTTTAGCATTTAACATTAGATTTCTCCTTCCGTCGGAATGACAGTGAAAAGAGGCATATTTTATTTCCCGCGTTCGCGTGAGGGATACGGAAGGTCCGACTGAAAGGAGGAGTTTCAGCGCGGCGCTTCGCGCCGCGCTGAAACCGGAACGAAGTGAAGCCTGCAGAAGCCCGACCCGAAGTGATGATGCGGGGAAACCTTATAGGTTTTAAAAACCTATAAGGTTTGGATAGGGAAAACGGAGGGACACGCCCAAATAAAAAATAAAAACAACCAAAAACAAAAGCCATGAAACCTGAAATACTGCAAAAAATTCTTGAGGAAAATGTTCTCTCAAAAGAATCCAAAGAAAAACTTTCCGCGTTGCACGACCGTATTTCGGCGAAAGAATTTTCTGATCTACTGGATGCGGAAGGCAATCAGTATGTGGAATTTGTGCAGGAAGGAGGTGGAGTCTGGGGAAGCGCACTGGTGGGTTATCTGTACGGACTGGAAATTTTCGGGATCCGTTTTCTGAAAGTAGCGGGAACGAGTGCCGGAGCGATTAATACGATGTTGATCGCCGCGTGTAAAACCAAAGAAGAAGCTAAAAGTGAAGTGATTAAAGATATTCTCTTCAACTGGAATTTCTCCGACTTTATGGATGGAAAACCGTATGTAAAAACAACCATCCATTCCATGCTGAATAACAAAAACTTCCTGAAGATCAATTCCATTATCGCAGGAATTATTATGCTGATTCTCGTGATTGCGCCTTTTGCCATTTCTTCGGAAACAACGCTGAGAGCCAAACTGCTTTTTCTGGTTCCCATCATTCCGATCATTATTGCTTATCTGTATCTGAGAAAGTTATATAATGATCTGAAAAAAGCCAATTCAGGATTAAATCCCGGAAATACTTTTCTGAATCAGATGAAAGATGTTCTGGATGCTTTCGACATTAAAACAGTGGCTGCGCTGAATGACAAGTTTGTAAAAAAAGGCAGAGACCTCAACCTGAATTACCGTCATGGCAACGAAACACAATATTACAATATTGCCTTAGAAAGCATTGAAGAAATTCATCAGAACAACAAAGAACACATCGATGAAATCCGGTTTAAAATATTCTACGACGGAGTTGTTAACAACGAATATTATAAAAAAGATCCTTTTTATTCCTTAAAATCGGAATACATCGTGATTACAACGGATATTAACGCCAAAATAAAAGTGGAGCTTCCCACAATGGCGAATCTGTACTGGTCGGAAGAAGAGCTGAAAAAGATCAGTCCGGCTGAATTTGTAAGAGCTTCGATGTCGGTTCCGTTCTTTTTTGAACCTTTTCAGAAGCAGATTGATAAAAATGATGATTCCGTAAAATATGCATGGAGATTCTGGATGAATACGAAACAGGAAGACATCAACCCTGCCGGAGTTTTTATTGATGGCGGAAGTATTTCCAATTTTCCGATCGATCTTTTCCACGCAACTGATATTTTTTATCCGAGAATGCCTTTATTCGGCGTACAGTTAACGAGCGACTCCGATATTCAGTCTGAAAAAGGAAAGACCAGCGCAGAAATTTTAAAATCTCCCCTTTCTTTTGCAGGCAATATTATTGATACTTTAAAAGGTTTTAACGACAAAACGTTTCTCACCAAACATACGTTTTATCATCTTTTCAGCATTCAGACCGTGAACTGCGGAACCAGCAACTGGCTGAATTTCTTTATGCAAAGAGAAGAAAAGGAAGAGCTCTTCAACCGCGGATTTTCTGCGGCTCTGGATTTCCTGAGTAATTTCGACTGGCAAAAATACAAATGCGAAAGAATGATGCTTTCAATGAAAGAGAAAAAGATCCTGAATGAAGAGGATACGAAAACGGTGGGGTAAACAATTGCTTATTATTATTTCCTGCTTCTTTAAAATTAACCCTAAAGGGCAATTGTCTCCCGTCTTTCAATATTATAAATTTACAGTAATAAAAACATAAAAAATTTATAATCATGGCACTATTAAATAGAGAAAAGATTAAAACCGTAGTTTTAGAAAGTCTTGCAACGATTGCAGATCTGCCGGAAAATCCGGAAGAAGCAAATTTTTCCGCATGGAATAATTTTCATAAGCATGTTTTTCTGTCTACATTAAAAGGCAAAATAAATGCCCTTCCTTATTTTATGAATGACGGAACTACTACACACATGGCTTATTATGATATTGCCTTAAATCCGGATTCTACTGATAACTGGGCTACTGTAAAGGATTGTATCAACTGGATTAAAAAAAACCAGAGAGTCGTTTATCTTTAATAACTTCAGATACTTTATCATGAAATATCTATTCTTATTTATCACTTTACTTATGATTCCGTCAGGTTTATCTGCACAGACAGAGACTGTTGCAGTTCCCAAGGGAATCAGCCTTACCTTTAATAAAGGAGAAGGAGAAAACGCAGTATATCTGGATATTCAGCTAGAAATGAAAGAGAGTGATGCAATAAATTTCGATTACTGGCTCAACAATCCATCAGAAATGCCCGTATTTTCTCTTCAGTATGCTGATCAGAAACTGGATTGCCCACTGACAGTTAAACGGCAGCTATCGGGAAATGCAGTAGGATTTAAAATCACAGGGTTCACACCATCTACTTTTGACAGATTTTTAAACAAAGATCATGACAATCAGATTACGATAAGAGTTGACAAGGATGTGAGAATAAATCTCTTTGATGAAAGGGGAAATCCCTCAAGAATATGGATTATAAAAGCGGATATAATCAACACGCTAATTAATGAAGAACTGAAAATTACTGAAGATGAACGTACAGATTTTCTTACTTCTCTTAACAACTTTTACTATCATGAGAATAAAGTCGATTTTGGGGTAAATCCGGGAAGGGACTCAATTAAAACAAACTACATTCTGTCTCTCCGTTTTCAGAATGCTTATAACAGGAAAAGATTTCTGAGCTGTAATGAAAATACGAAGAGAATGCCTGTCTATTGGAATCTGGATGCAAGATTAAGTACAAATTTCAAAGATTCTTTAAACTATATAAAAATATACCCTGCTAATTTTCTGTTTGAGAATTTTTCCGGGAAACTTCCTTACCAGCTGAGTGTAAAACTGGGAAATGAGTCGGATCAGAGCTTCATCAATAAACGTGTTGCTGCAGATGCATCAGTAAATATGATTGTTCCCAATCTCATAAACCTTACGACAGCAGAATCCAACCGGTTACGGCTGAAACCAGTGATAACAGCAGGAATTAAAGGATATTATGATTATTCCAATGATATCACTTCATTTACCTCCGGTATGGCACATATCGACGGATATTATTATATTCCTGTTTTTAACAATTATGCCATTATTGTAGAAGCAACCTCGTTTTATGATTTCAGCAAAGAAAGAAATCCTTCCGGAAAGATACAGGGAAATTATTCAATTACATTGGGAGCTGAAATACCAAAAACAGGATTCAAGGCAATGTTTAAATATACAGACGGAAAATCGGATATTAATTTCAGGCAAGGTTCTATTATTTCCATAGGTCTGCTGATGGACTTCTTTCAGGAAAAGAAAAATAAACCGAAATAGCAATGAAGAATAAGCAGGCTCCCTTGAAATAAAAAATAACTTCTGTATTTATTATTCTGTCGCTTTTTAATACAAGAGGCTGTTTCCGAACTGAAACAGCTTCTTCTATAAAATGAGTTGATTCTCTCTCCTATCCATACTTTACAAGAAATCTTTCAAAAATGATTGCTAAATTGCGTTTCGTTAAAGAAATGAATATGCCCACCAAAAAAGACCTTCGGGAAAACCTTTCCCTTCCGACATTTGAAAACAGCAGTGAAACAGAATTATTTCAGAATAATGTGCTTCGCCCTGTTTTAAAATTACAGAATGATATTTTCATCCAGATATTCAGAGACTATGCAATGAGAAAAATGTCAGATTTTACTTCTCTGAAAAACGAACAGAAAATAAATTTCACCGAACAAAGCCTGCAAAAAGATATTGCCCTGAAAAACACCTTCATCGGAATGACAATCGGGATGCTCACTCCGGAAGAAATAACGATCTATCTTTCCGACAGCAAATCTTTTAATAAAAGAATCATCAATATGCTTTCTGAAAGAATCAAAAGCCAGATCGAAGCTTTATAAATCAATAGATAATTGTTGAAACTACGGTTTGTTCCACATCGGATCATGTTTTAAAACCTCATCATATACGGGACAGCTTTCTGCGTGGGAGCCTTTGAGATAACCGATGCTCATCAGGAATTCATTTACGATTTCACCGCCTGTAAATTTGAAGGTCTTTTTGAAAAGCTTCATCCATTCCGGCAATGTTTTGGGATGATGATGTTCCAGCCATTTTTCAAAAGAACCGAATTCTTTCTGCAGTTCTACAATGGTTTTTGCATTTTCTATGGCAGCATTTACTTTCAGCTTATTCCTGATAATTCCAGAATCGGTCAGCAGTCTTTCACGGTCAGATTCACCGTAAGAAGCCACTTTCTGAATGTCAAAATCATCATACGCCTTTCTGAAACCTTCTTCTTTTTTGAGAATGGTTTCCCAGCTCAGCCCTGCCTGATTGATTTCCATCACCAGTCTCCCGAACAGCTCATTATCATCATGAATCGGAAAACCGTAATGCTTATCATGGTATCTTTTGTGCAGTTCTCTCCTGCTTTCAGGCTGCATTCCTTCAATTGCCGCGCAATAACTCATTGTTGTTATTTTTTGTGGATAGTTATGTGCAAATATAAGCACGAGTAATGACAACTGTATGGCAGGAGAAAATTTTTATATCGTTAGATTTCTTTCTAACTTTAAAAAATATGTATTTTCGGCTCAAAATAAATTAATTGAAACCATGAAATATCTTTCGCTTCTGATTTTTATTATGTTAATATATTGCGGCAAAAAAGAATCAAAACCAATTAAAAACCCATCTGTTCCTCAACAAAATATAGCTCTTCTGGTTGATAATTCACTTACAATGATTGCAAAGGATTTTGAACCTGACAGAATTTCGGTTCTTAAAGAAACAATCAAAAATATAATTGAACATAAAAAAGAAAATCAGGCCTTTTCAATTGTTGTTTTTGCAGGTAATTCTTATATTCTATGTCCTTTAACAAAGGATAAAAATAAACTATTTGCTGCTGTAAACGGATTAAACAGGGGGATAATGAAATTAAAGCCCGGAACTAATTTTTCCAATGCTTTGCTTAATGGGATCAATTCTTTATCTGGCGAATTTGATTATAGATCAATGATATTATTTAGCGACGGAAAAGAAACAATACAATCATATCCTTTAGAAATTCCTCTGGAGGATGCAAAGAGGAATAATATTACCATCCATACCACAATGATTACTCCTAAGGATTTTACAATATTGCCTTTAACCATAGATTCGAAAGGAAATTTTCAATTTATAAAAATGAAAGCTAAACCTGCAGACAGTGCACTTATGAAGAAAATATCTTCAGAGACAAATGGGAATTTTAAATTATTTTACACAAAACAAGAAATTCAAAAATTCAATTTTATTCAGTTCTTCGAAAGCCATCATAAAGAGAATAAAAAAGTTTCTCCGAAAATTAACGATAACGAATTAAGTAAAATTTATAAGCAAATTCAGAAAACCAATGACAGTCTCAACATCATATTTCAAAAGTAATATCAACTTTCATCAGTCATAAAAAAAACCTCCACAAAAGGAGGTTAGTTTATGTAAGTAAAATGTTTAATGCACTCCACTCAGATCAATCTTCTCTTTGCTCTTTCGTTCCTTAATAAATAAGATGAACGGAATACAGACAAGAAAGATTACCCCAAGATAAAGAAAAACATCCATGTAAGAAAGTACGGTTGCCTGTTTCGTTACCGAAAGATCAAGCATTTTGTAGGCGGCGTTCATTGCGGCATCGGGAGTCATTCCTTTTGCGATAAAACTGCCTTTCAGAGCCTGTAACCTTTGCTGTACCGCAAAATCGGTCTGGTCGAGGTGCGAAATAAGATTCACCCTGTATTTCTGACTCGCATTGGCAATAAATGTTGTTATCGCAGCAATTCCGAAGGAACCTCCAAGCTGTCTCATCATTCCTGTAAATGCAGCTCCCTGACCGATTTCCTGCCCTTTCAATGTACTTAAAGAAAGCGAAGTGATCGGAATAAACAGTAAACCCAATCCGGCTCCTCTTACAATCAGCATCCAGAAGAAGGCATTTTTTCCTGTATCCGGAGTTAATATTTTATATCCCCAGAAACTGTAGATAAAGAAGATGAATAATCCCAGTGAAACCAAAATCTGCTGTTTGGCTCCTTTCGAAAGCAGTCTTCCGATAATCGGCATCATGAAAGCGGTTGTTAAGGCCGCCGGAATCATTAAAGCACCCGACTGAAGCGCCGTCCAACCCAAAATACTCTGGGTATACAAAGGAACGATAAATGTTGAGCCGTACAAACCAAATCCTAAAACGAAAGACATCACGGTTCCGATTCTTAAGTTTCCGTTTTTCAGAACTCGCAGTTCTACAATCGGATATTTAAAGGTAAGTTCTCTCCAGAGGAAAAGGATAAATCCTAAAACGGCTGCTACGGTAAAGAAAACAATCATTCCACTGGCAAACCAGTCTTCTTCATGACCTCTTTCCAGAATAAACTGTAAAGAGCCTACGGTAATTGCCAATAATGCAATTCCAATCCAGTCTACATCCGAAACTTTACGTTTTTCGGCATACTTCGGACTTCTTACAAACTGAAGCGTCATTAAGGTTGCCGCAATCCCGATCGGAATATTGATGTAGAAAATGTAAGGCCAGCTGAAATTATCCACAATATATCCTCCCAACGGCGGTCCCAATGTAGGACCGATAATTACACCAAGTCCGTAAATTGCCTGTGCCATACTTCTTTTTTCAAGCGGATAAGATTCCGTGATGATGGTTTGTGAAGTTACCAGAAGCGCTCCCCCACCGATTCCCTGCATAAGACGGAAAAATACAAGCTCCCAGATGTTGGTCGCATTTCCGCATAAAAAGGAGAAAACGGTAAATATAATGATGGAAGCCGCAAAATAGTTTCTTCGCCCGAACTGCTGGGAAAGCCAACTCGTCATCGGAACAATAATTACGTTTCCGATGGCGTATGCGGTGATTACCCATCCTACTTCGGATAGTGTGGCTCCAAGATTCCCTTTCATTTCATTCAGGGCAACGTTTACAATCGTGGAATCCACTATTTCAAGCAAAGCACAAAGAATTGCCGTAATCGTAATGATTACTCTTCGGGCTCCGTATTCTACTAATGAATCTTGCATAGTTTTTTAGTGTTGTATTAAAAATCAAGAGATTTGAGATTCGGAAATATGAACAAGTTTTTACGAACCAACTTTGTTCTCTCATCACGGGGATGAGGTTTAAGAAAAATTTAGCTGATTAAAATTTCATCAAAGTATTTCCAAATCTCTAAATTTCTCAATTTTAAAAAAGTGAATTGTCAATAATCATCCTCTTCCATTGTCAGATTTTACCTTCTGCATTTTCCTCTGCATGATCTGTCTTCATTAAACCGGAATTCTGCTGCATCGTTCAGCTTCATCATTTCAACATCAATTTTCTTCTTCATATCCGGCAACCGCTTCATTTATCGTCTTCATTTCCTGTTTCCTCTTCATGATCTTTCTGCATTACATCGGAACCTTCTTCATAGATCAACTTCATCATTTCCACATCTTTCGCTGATCTCAGCTTCATTGATCCGGCATCGACCTCATCGCCAATCTTCAAATTCTTTTCATTAAAAAATGACTTCTCCTGCAAAAATTGACAATTCACTTATATATTTTTGAAAAAAGTGAATTGCAGTTATCAATCTTTCATTGTCAATTCTACTACTTCATTACATCTCATAACCGATCTGCTTCTGCATTGCTGACAATTCACTTATTTTATATTTCTATTTTAAAGAAACTTCTGCTTTTACATTCATTCCTGTTCTTAATCTTTTGGATACATTTTTATCCAGATTTACAAAATCGATTTTTACAGGAAGTCTCTGTACTACTTTTACGAAGTTACCACTCGCATTATCCGGAGGAAGTATAGAGAAGGTAGCTCCGGTTGCAGGAGAGAAAGAACTTACCACACCGTCAAATTCTCTGTCCGGGAAAGCATCAATCTCGATTTTCACTTTTTGTCCTTCCACCATTTTATCAATCTGGGTTTCTTTGAAGTTGGCAATTACCCATTTCTGGTCATTTTTAACCAAAGAAAACAATTGTGAACCTGCCTGCAAATACTGTCCTGCCTGAATCGGTACTTTTCCAACATATCCGTCTTCCGGTGCTACAATTACCGTGTAAGATAAATTCAGTCTCGCATTTTCTACATCCACTTCTCTCTGTTTTGCAACGGAATTTGCCACTCCGATCTGCTGAGAACTTGCTGCGGTCTGAGAAGAAGCAATATTCGTTTGCTGTGCAATCTGGTTTCTCTGATCGATTAAAACCTGAAGCTGCTTATCTGCAGACTGTTTTGCTGCCAGAGCCTGCTCATACTGCTGTTCTGTAATAGAGTGGTCTTTCACAAGATTGGCATATCTTTTTAAATCCTGAGAAGTTTTCCAAACGTTTACTTTTGCGGCTTCAATCTGTGCATTCGCCGTAGTAACAGCGGCTTCAGAAGAATTTATATTTTTTGAAGTTGCCGTTGTGGAAGCCTGCGCATTAGAGATGCTGCTTTTTGCTGTTGCCAAAGCTGCTTCTGCCTGCTGTAAAGCCATTTTCTGATCTCTGCTGTCCAGTATAACCAAAGTATCTCCTTTTTTTACAAACTGGTTGTCCTTTACTTTTACTTCCGTTACGTATCCTGAAATTTTAGAAATAACGGGAGCCATATTGGATGCAATCTGTGCATCGTCTGTTTCTTCATGAACCTGCCCGTAAGAATAGGTTCTGTAACCGTAGATTCCTCCTCCGATTAAAACTACGGCTAATATGATAGGGAAAACTAAACTTTTTTTCTTTTTTGGTTCAGTCGTTTGTGTAGTATTATTTTCCATTGTGGGTATAGTTCTTAATTTTATTTATTTGTTAAAGTTCCGGTAGTCTGCAATAGTTTTCTGTAGGCTAAAACGGCATCTGCTTTGGCATTGATTACCCCTACATTCGCTGAAATCTGTGCAGCATCTGCATCCAGAAGCTCCGTCATTGTTGCCAGACCGTTATCATATTTATTTTTTGTAATTCTGTAATTTTCGTTAGCTTGTTCTGCAGATTTTTCGAAAACAGCAATTCTTTTTTTAGAATAATCTGTGTTCTGATATTCTCTGTTTACATCAAGCTTGATGTTGTCGTTTAGCAATTCATTGGTGGCAGCCAGCTGCATTTCTTTTGCTTTTGACTGCTTAAGCGAAGAGTTTTCTTTCCAGAGATTTGAAAGATTGTAAGAAATTCCTACGCCTACATTTACCGCATTGTAAATCGTTAAAAACTTCGGAATATCTGCCGCCACATAACCTCCTGTAAAAGCAATGGAAGGAAGATTTTCTGCTTTCGCGGATTTTGTTCCCAAAGCTGCTGCCTGTCTCTGCTTATCCAAAGCCTGAAGATCTTTACGGTTTTCTCTGGCTTCATTTAAATAAAAATCAAGCGGTTTCACTTCATTTCCTTCTTCAATATAGTTTTGATCTACCTCGATTTCGGTGGTTTCCGGAAGTCCAAGCAATAAATCCATATTGATATTGGCAATATTGTAGTTGTTTTTTGCTTCCAGCAACTGAAGTTCGATGTTTGAAGTCTGCAAACTTGCCTTTAAACGGTCGTTTCTCGCAATCACTCCGTTATTTTCAAGTTTAAGGAATGTTTCGTCTCTTTTTTGGGAAGCGGTAAGGTTTTCTTCTAAAACTTTAATGGACTGGTTGGCTTTAAACAAATTATTGTAAGCCTGAGCAACATTGTAAGCGATAGCAACCTTGTCATTTTCAGTAGTTAATCTGGATGCTTCCACCAAATATTTTGCAGATTCGATCCCATATTTTATTCTTCCTCCACTGTAAATCGGAACGCTTAGATTGGCTGTTCCGTAAGCAACCTGATGAACTTCCGGACCTCCTCCGGAAACTCCGGGAAGTTTAATATCAATATTCGGTTTAAAAGGAAGATACATGTAGCTTCCTGAAACCTTAAGCTCGGGAAGCTGTCTGTTTTTAGCTTCCAGAAGATTCGCAGTGGCTTCTTCTATTTTTGCAGCATCAATCTTAAGATTTTTGCTGTTCTGGATTCCCAACTGCACAGCGTCATCAAGAGTGAGGGTCTTTTTCTCCTGAGCATTTGCGTTTGCAATCCCTACGAATAGAGCGAGCGCAAGGACTGAGTTATTTATTTTCTTCATAACCTAGAAGGTCTTTTAGTAGATATTTAATATGTTTATTAAGTTCTGTGTAATACTTTTCATCAAAAACTTCTTCTTCATTGGTGTCGTTCAGGAATTCTTTATACATTTCTTTGGCATTAGAAGCGTAAAATAAAGTTCCGCTCACCGTGGAATGAAGAAGGTAAATCGGAGGATTTTTTGTAAAAATTCCTTTCTGAAGACCGCTTTCCAGAATTTTTGAATACATGGAAATGAATCCCATTTTGGTTTCTTTCAGAAATTCTACGATCTGCGGATTTTCTGCATGGAGCTGTTCTCTCTGCATGATCCTGTAGAAACATTTGTTGTGTCTTACTTTTCCTGCAAACTGATCTACGATTTTTTCAACTTTTTCCCATTCGTTGATATCGGTTCTTTCGATAATATCTTTGGAAAAAAACTGTCCCTCGCTCATTCTGTATTCTACCAGCTTCTCGTACAGTTTTTCTTTGGAACCGAAATAATAAGAGATCATAGAAATATTAACATTTGCAGCTTTGGCAATTTCTCTTGTAGAAGTTCCTTCAAAACCTTTCTCTGCGAAAAGTTTCTCTGCGGCAAATAATATATTTTCTTCTTTTGAAATCATCTTTACTCTTGTATCTGTTTTTTCGGGTGCAAATCTACGACCAATTTTTCATAAATCAAACGATTGATTGATTTTTAATTAAAATTTAATTTTTTTTTAATCTTAAATTCCTCCGAATAGAAAAATTACTATATTTGGATTCATTAAAAATTTAGATCATGAAAAAAATAGTTTCAGTTTTAGCGATTGCTTTGTTCACGCTGAACTTTGCGCAGGAAACTCCAAAAGGTGCATGCTGTGCAGGAAAAGACAAAAAAGAATGTTCTGTAAAAGACAAGAAAGCCTGCGGAGATCATCATAAAGACTGTGATGCTAAGCACAAAACAGCAGAGAACAGCACGAAAACAACTGATAAAAAAGCTGCCAAAGTAAAGAAAACAGCTTAAGAATAAAAAAACTCCGAAGGATATTCGGAGTTTTTATTTAGCTTTTATGGATGTATCTTGATAATTTTATTCCAAGATCTGTCCAGACAATTTTAGGATTTCCGTTTCGGGTTAAATGCAGATCGGCAGTGCTGATTTCTTCAAGAATACTTTCAATATTGGCTCCGCTGATGAATTTTGAGAATCCCGTCCAGTTGAAACCATTGGCATCAATCTTTTTATAGACTAAATTCTCCGACTGATAGTTCTGAAGCAAAGCCAGTCTGAAAATTTCTGAACAGTAGTTTAAGAAGTTTTTCTGCTTTTCACGGTTCCATCCTGCAATTTCTCTTGCCCAGAGAATAATGCTTCGTAGAAATTCAGGTTTCTTTTTTACCATAAATGCATCTCGAACCCAGTGTACAAAAAGTTTTTCAAACTCATCGGTTTTATTTCCGGATTGTAAAAGCTTTAAGGCTTCATTCAGATCTCCCTGAGCCTGATGGATAATTTCCCCTGTCTTGTCTTCTGAAAGATTATAGTTTTTTTTCAGATACATTTCAAGATCTTCATCGTTTATTCTCGGGACTTCTACAATCTGCGTTCTTGAAAGAATGGTAGGTAAAATATCGTTGGTAGATTCTGCGGTAAGTAAAATGATTGTTTTCGCAGGAGGTTCTTCTAAAAACTTTAGCAATTTGTTGGATGCAGCGACATTCATTTTATCTGCTCTCCAGACAATGAGAATTTTGGTTCCGCCTTCGTAACTTTTTAAAGAAAATTTCTGATTCTGCTCATCAATTTCATCTGCCGAAATAAAAAGCTGCTTGTTTTCGGATTCTAAAACCGCCGTCCATTCATCATATCCTGCATAGGGAGATTTAAGAACCATATCCCTGAATTCATCAAATTTATTTTTGCTTAATGAGTTTTTGTTATCCGTAAAAACTGGAAAACTGAAATGCAGATCAAGATGATTGAGATGCTCCACTTTCGCTCCTGCGTGTGGATTTTCGCTGCTCAGAATTTCTTTGGCATACGCCAATGCAACCGGCAATGTTCCATAGCCTTCTCTGCCTACAAAAAGCTGGGCATGGCTTACTCTGCTTTCGGCGATACTGTCTCTAAGAAGTTTTTTCAGACTTTCCTGTCCGGCAATGTTCTCCCAATTCATGATTCAAAGATAAGAAATTTGTAATTCGCAGAATGTGAATTTTTACTTCGCAGATGAAATTTGCGCTGCAGATCTATTGTGAATTTTATCATGCAGTGTATAGATAATGTATAAAAATTCACAGCCAAAGCGAATTTACAATTAAGAATTCATCATAATTATAGCTATTCATACCCCTTAACAAACTTTAACCTCTTATAATTTTTACAATTCATTAATATTTAAGATATTTGCGCATTGTTTTAAAAATAAAGAATGAAAAAAATCTTTGTACTATCATTGATATCAGTTGGATATTTCCTTAACGCGCAGAATCTGAGTAACTCTCCTTATGCAACTTACGGAATCGGAGATGTAAAATATGATAATACGATCGAAACTACCTCAATGGGAGGTATATCTACCGCTTTTATAAGTGATTTTACAAGTAATTTCAATTTTGCAAACCCTGCAAACAATGCTAATTTCGAGCTTACAAGTATCAAGCTGGAAGCTACCAACGAAAACAATTACTTTAAAACAAACTATAACAATACGAAGTCTACCAAACATTCTACGTATTTATCGAATATTTCAATTGCTTTTCCTCTGTCTCCCAAACTGAAGATGGGGTTTTCTTATCAGCCGTACAGCTCAAAAAGCTACGATATTATCCACAGAGATACATTGTCCTCCGGCAATATAAGAGCCAACAGATTTAAAGGAAGCGGAACGCTGAGTACGGTACAAATGGCTTTAGGATATAAAGTGAACGACAAACTTGCTGTTGGAGCAAGAGCGAATTACTACTTCGGAAATCTTTATGACCTGAATGAACTGGCTTATTCCAATGCAGAGTTAATTAACGGATATGAAACCAAAAACAGCATCCACAATTTTAACTTTACCTTAGGAGC
Organism: Chryseobacterium sp. ZHDP1; assembly: GCF_018603435.1. Classification (GTDB taxonomy): domain Bacteria; phylum Bacteroidota; class Bacteroidia; order Flavobacteriales; family Weeksellaceae; genus Chryseobacterium; species Chryseobacterium indicum. The sequence goes on from NZ_CP075682.1 coordinate 1,471,181, forward strand.
AAGTTACCAGAATCTGAATACGAGTACAGACAGAAAGCTTACCATCGGGGCGACTACTACTTTCGGAAATACAAGTAATATGACGAGCGATTACGTAAACAGTACCTACTTCTATTCTGATGCCGCTGCCACTGTAAAAAGTAATGAAAGCATCATCGAGCAGAAAAGTACAAACTCTAAAAATCTTCTGCCTTTACAGGCTTCTATCGGAGTAGGATACGGAGAAGAGAACAAATGGTTCCTTTCTCTTCAGGGGGATTATAAAAAAGGTGCGAGTATTGGCTATTTCGGAAGTACGCTTGATCTTCAGGATTCCTACAGAATTTCTGCCGGAGGATGGTATCTGCCGAATTTTAATAATTTCAGAAGCTATTTTTCAAGAGTTGTTTACAGATACGGAGCTTTTTATGAGAAAGGAAGTCTTCAGATCGCTGGACAGAACATCAATAAGTTCGGAGTTTCTGCAGGAGTACTGCTTCCATTCAAAAACAGCAGCATAACAAGAATGAGCGGTCTTGAACTTGGACTGGAAATCGGAAAAAGAGGAACTACTAAAAATAACCTGATCAACCAAAACTTTGTAAACCTGAGAGTTGGTTTCAATTTTGCGGATAAGTGGTTCAGAAAGACTCTATACAACTAAAATGAAGTTTTTTAGAAACATATCATATAAAAAAAATATAGCATACCTTTTTAGTTGTGCTATATTTTTTGCTATAACTTCCTGTGAAGAAGATCTTACGAAAAATAAAGGTAAGCAGAGTAAAAACTTTCCTTCACAGATCATTAATAATGCAAACATCATCCAGAGAGATTCGGGGTTTGTAACAATGAGAGCTAAAGCACCAATCATCGAAAAATATGAACTGATCGACAGTCCTTATACGGTTGCAAGAAAAGGAATTGACATTCAGTTTTTCGACAAGAAGAAACCGAAAATTCCCGGAACCATTAAAGCTAAATATGCTAAATTCTACGATTATAAAAAGTTTTACGAAGCGAAAGGAAACGTAAGAATTACCACTAATGAAGGCGACAAATTTGCCATGCAGAGTATTTACTGGGATCAGGTAAAGAAAAATATTTATACAAAAGATACGGTGTACGTAACGAGAAAAGACGGAAGTACGCTGATCGGCGCGCACGGAATGCGTGCAAAAGATGATTTTTCCGAATATGTTTTCTTCCAGAATTCAGGAGATTTTGCCGCGCCTGAAATATCTCAAAACAAAAAATAATCAGATGGTTTTCCATGCGATCGGATTGATGTCCGGAACAAGTTTAGACGGACTGGATATCTGCTTTGCCAGATTTGAGAAACAGGATGAATGGACATTCAAAATACTGAAAGCAGAAACACTTTCCTACTCTAAAAACTGGGAAGATAAGCTTAGAAAATCTATTTATCTTTCTGCAGAAGAACTGCTGGAACTGAACTCAGAATACGGTTTTTATTTAGGGAAATCGGTTAAAAGTTTTATTGAAAAGCATCAGATAAAAACAGTTGATCTCATCGCTTCTCACGGTCATACGGTTTTTCATCAGCCTCAGAAAAAATTTACTTTACAGATTGGCGACGGAAGGGCGGTTAAACTCGAAACAAATTTACCTGTGGTCTACGATTTCAGGAGTCAGGATGTTTTGATGGGTGGAAACGGAGCGCCTCTCGTCCCGATTGGTGACGAACTGTTGTTTTCGGAATACGATGCCTGTCTGAATCTGGGCGGATTTTCTAATATTTCCATGAAAATTCAGAACAAAAGAATCGCTTTCGACATTGCTCCGGTCAATATTATTCTGAATAAATTAGCTCAGAAATTCAACAAAAATTTTGATGAAAACGGAAATTTAGCAAGAACAGGAAGAATTAATGAAGATTTATTGTCTAAATTAAATTCGCTGGATTTTTACAGTCAGTCTCATCCAAAATCGTTGGGAATCGAATGGTGCAACGAAAATATTTTCCCTCTTTTTGAAGATATTGAAACCGTTGATGTAATGGCAACTTTTACGGAACATGCTGCGGAACAGATTTCAAAAGTTTTCAATAATTACCAACTTAAGCGCGTCTTATTTACAGGTGGCGGAGCTTATAATCAATACTTCATTGAAAAAATAAAAGCCAAAACCAATGCTGAGATCATCATTCCGGAAAAAACGATTATTGATTTCAAAGAGGCTTTAATCTTTGCATTCATGGGAGTTCTCCGGTATAATAATGAAATTAATGTTTTGTCTTCTGCGACGGGAAGCTCACAGGATCACAGTTCGGGAATTATTGCTTAAAACATAAAAAAACCTTCATTGCTGAAGGTTTTCATTTATTTATAAACTTCGATCTTATCGGTAAGCGTATTGATGAAATTCTGAAGAGGTTTTTCCACCATCATTTTGATAAAAGGGTTGAATTTCCCTTCAAATAACATCTGAACTTCGGTCTGATTTTCATTTAGAGGGTTTAAAGCCGCTGTTAAAGAAAAATCTAAGCTTGAACTTGCAGACTTCAACACTGCTTTTTCATCAGTAACTTCTTCAATTTTCAGAGCAATTTCCGGCATTCCCTGCAATCCGAATTTAAATCCATTTTCTCTCGTTTCAAATTTCTGAAGACCGTCCGGCATGAAATCTTTGTAATTTTCTGGCGATTTCAGGATTTCTACCAGGTCTTTAGATGATTTATTAACAATAATCTTTCGTCCTTCTAAATTCATTTTTTATTTTTGTATTTAAATTCTTAATTCTTACAAATATATGTATAAAGTTTTTGTGAACGAAAAAAAATTACTGTTGTCTAAGCAATCTGAAAACTTAGAAAAAACGCTTGGATACGAAAACGTCACAAGCCTGGAAATCGCTTTAGATCTTCTGGAAAATACATCGGTAAAAGAATTGAATGTTTTTGGTGAAAACATCGATGAAATCTGGTCAGAATTTCAGAAATTATTCAGAATTATAGAAGCTGCGGGCGGCATTGTAAATAATTCTGCGGGTGAAATTCTTTTCATCAAAAGGTTAGGTAAATGGGATCTTCCGAAAGGGAAAATGGAGAAAGGCGAATCTCGTGAAGAGTCTGCTGTAAGGGAAATTGAAGAAGAAACCGGGCTTACGAATGTAGAACTGGTGAAGTTCATCAATACAACGTACCATATTTATGTTGAAAGAAACGGCGATAAGGTTTTAAAATGCACGCATTGGTTTGAAATGAATTTCTATGGGGAAGATACTTCAAAACCTCAGATTGAAGAAGGAATTACAGAAGTTGCCTGGAAAAACGCTGTTCAGATCGAAGATGAGGTTTTTCCAAGCACATTCAAAAATATTAAACTGATTGTGGAAGAATTCCGAAATATGAAGACTAAATAAAGTCTATTGATTTTTCGAGAGCAATTCCTCTGGAACCTTTTAATAATATATTTTCTGAAAGAATTTTATTAAGTTTTAAATATTCTGTTAATTCGGCTGTGCTTTCAAACGCTGTTTCCGAAGAATTTACCTTTTTAAAATTCTTTCCGACTGTAATAATCTGGTCAAAACCTAATTCCTGAGCTAAATTTAAAATATTCTGATGCTCTTTTTCACTTTCATCCCCCAACTCGAGCATATCGCCGATTATAATAGTTTTTGAACCCTCAAAAGTGATGAAATTCTGCAAAGAAGCGCTCATAGAACTCGGATTGGCATTGTAAGTGTCCAAAACCAGTGTTCTTCCGTCTTTTTTAACAACCTGAGAGCGCATGTTGGTTGGGGTATACTCTTCAATGGCATTTTTTATTTTTTCAAAATCAATCCCGAAATGAAGTCCTAAGCTCACTGCTGCACAAAGATTGGTAAAATTATATTCTCCGGTCAGTTTTGAAACTGCCTTCCGGTTATCATATTTAATGCCTACAAAATTTTCTTCTGAGAATAATTCAAACTGATAATCTGAATTTTCTTTTCCAAAAGTAATTTTCGGGGAATAATTTTCAGTTTTTTCTACCTGAACAGGATCATTTTCGTTAACGATAATCGTTTTTTTATGATCTTTAAGATAGTCGTACAGCTCAGATTTCCCTTTAATAACACCTTCATATCCTCCGAAACCTTCCAGATGTGCTTTACCAAAGTTGGTAATGTAGCCAAAATCGGGTTGGGAAATTGAACTTAAAAGGGCGATTTCTTTCTGATGATTGGCTCCCATTTCTATCACAGCCATTTCATGTTCCGGCTTAATGGAAAGGATGGTTAAAGGAACACCGATGTGATTATTCAGATTTCCTATAGTATACTGTACATTAAACTTTTCGGAAAGAACAGCATGAATAATTTCTTTTGTGGTGGTTTTTCCATTACTTCCGGTTAACCCGATCACAGGAATCTGCAGTTGTTTTCTGTGATAAATGGCAAGCTGCTGCAAAAATTCCAGTGTGGAATGAGCAAAGAAAATATTTTTCTCTTTATTTTCGAATTCCTTCTGTTCAACAATTACGGCTAAAGCTCCGCTTTCAATTGCCTGTTCAGCCAAAGTTGCTGCATTAAAATTTTCTCCTGAAAAAGCAAAGAAAATATCATTCTTACCGATTTTTCTGCTGTCGATGGTTACTTTTTCAGATTGTAAAAATAAAGGATAAAACTGTTCTATATTCATACTTCAAAAATAAAAAAACCCTCCAGAATTCCGGAGGGTTTTTTGAAAATTATTTTGATAAATATTATCTTCTTGTTCTACCTTTATCATTTGCTCTCGCATCCTGAGCTACACGGAATCCGATCCATCCGTAAGCTTTATCCTGAGACTTGTATCTTCTTTGTCCCGGATCTAGCCAGTATGCTGTATCCTGCCAAGAACCTCCTTTTACTACTCTTACATCGTTAGTAACAGCAGAAGTTCTTTCTTTTCTGTCTTTTTGCAGTACTACTCTACCCTGTGCATCTACGATAAATCTTGATTTCGGAGAATTGTACATATCATATGAAGAAGCAGAATCTGATGCAGTTCTATAGTCTAGAGAAGACATTCTGTCTCCATCTCTATAGTTTCTGTAATCAGCAATTGTCTGTCTTTCATACTGACCCGGTAAGTTTCTGTAAACTAATCTTCCATCAGCTAAAGTATCATATTTAATGCTGCTTTCGTCTACCATTTTGTAAGTTCCGTCACCGTTTCTTACGATAGCCTGAGGCATATTTCCTCTGTAGTAGTTGAAGTCGCTGTAATCTTCATCAATGATTGGTCTGTAAACATCTGCTGTCCATTCTGCAACGTTTCCATACATACCGTAGATTCCTAAATCATTAGAAGGATATTGTCTTACGTCTGAAGTTCTTGCAGAACCATCATTTTTCCAGCCTGCGATACCAGAGTAGTCTCCGGTTCCCATTTTGAAGTTTTCAAGGAACATTCCTTTTTCTCTTCCTTTAGTACCTCTCAGTTTTTCAATTTCAGGTTTTTTACCCATATACTGATTGTACTCTCTGTTTTTAGCCATACCTAAAGCTGCATATTCCCATTCAACTTCTGTAGGAAGTCTGAATTTTGAAACCATTGCTGCGTTCGGAGCTCTGTTTGCAGCTAACAATCTCTGGTTTGTAGTTTTCAAACCTGTTTTTTGCTGCATTCTTTTTTCATTGATGTAACCTTGCATTTCCGGATCATTCGATTTGAATTTATCCATGTTGAATGCAGTTCCACCCTGATTATTAGATTCGTTGATATACAAATCTTTTGCAATGATACCTGCCTGCATTAAGGCTTTCTCGTTTGCTCTGTCTGACAACCATTCGCAATATCTGTTTGCCTGAGTCCATGATACTCCTACTACAGGATAGTAATCGAATTCAGGAGCACGGAAATACGTCTCGTTGTAATCATTTCTAGATAATTTGTTGTCCCACAATAAGGTATCCGGCAACGCACCGTTGTAGATTTCCTTAAAGCTTGGATCGCTTGGTGGGAATACGTACTTCAACCATGTAAGGTATTCGCGGTATTCGTAGTTAGTAATTTCAGTTTCCCCGATAAAGAATGAACTTACCTGCATTCTGCGAGGCGAGTTATTCCAATCGTGCATAACATCATCTTTCACTAATCCCATTGTAAAAGTTCCACCTTCTACATATACCATTCCCGGCCAACCTTTTTGTTTTTGTTGCTTTCCTGCAAAAAACCAACCTTGTTTCTCGTTTGGTTTCCAACCTGTTTTGCTGACAAATTTTTTAGTACCGCCGCCATTATTAGATCCTCCGCAACTGGTTAATGCAAGTGTAGAACTTAATGCTATTAATGAAAACAACTTTAGTTTTTTCATAGTCGATATAAATATTTTCAAAGTACAAAGAAAAAATAAATTATTCAATAAATCAAGTAAAGAGTTGATTTTTTTGAAAAACGTTAACAAATTAATTTTATTGTATCATAATTTAATTATAAAATTTTCATTTATTTTGTAATTCAGAAATTTCAATAATAAACATGAAACAAAAAATTTCTCTTTTATTTTTATTAAGCTTTGTATCAACACTTTGGGCTCAAAGGATCACCATCGAATGGGATGGCTCTAAAATTCGAGACTTTGGTGAGACAAAACTCAATCTCCCAAATTTTAAAAATCAGGGATTTTCATTCAGCCAAAATAACATTTTTATAACAACTAAACAACAAGTTGGCGAAAACCAGTTAAAAGTTTCTAATCCTATCTGGGAAAATGTTTCTGCTAAAGATTTGTTTTCATTAAGCAGGGATCTTATCACCGATCAGGAGATAAAAGATATTGTGTACTACAATGCAGACGGAGCAAGATATGCCAGTGCCAATGTATCGCTCTTTAAGAATGTAAAGGGACAGATCCAGAGACTTTCTTCATTTGAAATTTCTGAGACCAATGTTTCTAACAGTCTGGGGAATACTTTAAAGCTAGGGACCACGAATAACCCTTTATCAACAGGAACTTTTTACAAAATAAGAGTTGATAAATCCGGTATTTTTAAAATAACAAAGCAGTTTTTACAGGATAACGGAATTAACCCGTCTTCTGTAAATCCTAAAAACTTCAGAATTTACGGAAACGGCGGGATTATGCTTCCTGAAAACAATCAGGACGCGAGGTACAGCGCGCTTCAGGAAAACGCCATTCAGGTAGTTGGAGAAGATGACGGGGTATGGAATGATAATGATTACGCTTTGTTCTACGCACAGGGACCAAACGGATACAATTTATATAATTCTTCAAACGGAAGCGGGGTTAAAAGAAGAGAATCCAGAACTTATCCCAGCGAAAATCTGAAGAATATTTATGAAGATTATTCGTATTATTTCATCAATTTCGATAAAGGTCCCGGAAAGAGAGTTCAGCCTGTAGATGTTAATTTACCTGCGAGTCCGCTAATTACCCGTTTTGATAATTATCAGGTGATTAATGTAGATCAGAAAAACCTGCTGAGAGTGGGTAGAACCTGGGTGGAAGACACTCCTTTTGTAACAGATAAAACAGTTACATTTACTACGGCTTCTCCGGTTCAGACAGGAGATAACATCAGGTATAAGGCACAGGTAATTGGCTATAAATCTCAAAAAAACAAATTGCTTTATAGCATCAACAACCAAAATCCAATTACTTTTACGGTTCCAACTCCGGATCAGAGTTCCACGTATGATTTTTATCCTACGAATTACTCCGGAATCATCTCCGGACTAAGCGGAAACCAGATCACCATCAGTATAAAACCTGATATTACACTGAACCCTAACGGAACTTTTTATCCCGATTATTTTGAAATTCAGTATAAGGATAATCTGAGCTTCAACGGAACACAGATGAGTTTCAGGGATTTCTCACTGGTTACAGGGAGCAATACAACGTATGGATTCAGCCTTGCGAATGCTTCTGCAGCAGAACAGATATGGGATGTTACCGATATTACCAACGCCAACAGAAGAGTAAATAAAGCGGCAGGAAATGTAAACTTTAATTTTGCGTACACGGCATCTGATCTGAATTTCAATAATGAATTTGTGGCTTTCAGGGCAGATGCTGCATTTAGTCCTTCATTTGTAGGAAGAATCAATAATCAGAATATTTCAGCTTTGCAAAATGTTGATTATTTAATTATAACAACTCCTGAAATGCTGGGACAGGCGCAAAGAATTGCAAACTATCATCAGACCAAAAATAATTTTAATGTACAGGTGGTAGATACAGACAAGATCTATAATGAATTCGGTAGCGGCAGCAAAGATCTTACGGCAATAAGAGATTTTGTAACCAAACTGAACACTCCCCTTGGAACATTGAAGTATGTGCTGATCCTTGGAGATACCTCTTTTGATTACAAGAACAGAATATCCGGTAATACCAATGTAGTATCGGGCTACCAGAGTGAAATTTCTCAGGATCTGGTAAGGTCATTTGTTACTGATGATTATATTGTAATGACAAAACCTCAGACCACTAACTACATAGATTCTAACCTTCCTGATCTTCCTGTAGGAAGAATTCCGGCTGCCAATGCAACGGAAGCTTCTACTATGATTGATAAGACTTTAGCTTACTATAACAGTCTATCCGGACAGTCTACACCTTTCGGGGAATGGAAAATGAAACTGGATTTTGTGGTGGATGATGATAATGACGGAGGCGCACCATTCCATACCGTAATGAATAATTCTCTTGTTACGGTTTTTGAGCAAAATAATACAACTTTAAAGGAATATAATGTAAGAAAACTTTATCTGGATGCTTTTCAGGCGCAAAGTACAGCAGGCGGACAAAGATATCCTCAGGTAAATCAGGCGATCTCAAATGATATCGGAAACAGTCTTTATCTTTTCTATTTCGGACACGGAGGAATCAATGGATGGGCGCAGGAAAGAGTTTTAACATTATCTGAAATTCAGAATGCGAATAACTTCTCTAATGTATACAGCAGATTTCCGTTTGTATCGACAATTACCTGTGAGTTTACACTTTGGGATGATCCGGACGTTTCTTCTGCAGGAGAGCAGTTTTTAAAGCTTAAACAAGGGGGACCGGCAACGATGATTACTTCAAGCCGTGCCATCGATGTTGGTTACGGAGTGGATTTCACTAACCTTTTTACACAAAATATTTTTAAACTGACCAACGACGATTTTGATACTTTAGGATATGCACATTTAAATGCAAAAAAACAGAGAGGAGCTTCTTCTGAACATTTAAAAGTTAACTTCTTAGGAGATCCTGCCATGAAACTTACCAGACCGAAAAGATTACTGGTAATTGATAATATTGAAACTCCGGTTCCGGGATTAATCAGAGGACTTGATTTTGTGAAAGTAAAAGGTCATATTAATAATCCTAACGGAACAGTAAACACAACGTTCAACGGAAGAGTTGTAATTAATATTTTTGATAAGAGATTAAACAAGACCACTCTGAACAACGATGGAGGATTAACTCCTGTTCTTAAATATACCGAGGAAGGAAGTGCTATTGTAAAAGCTTCCGGAACGGCTGTAAACGGAGTCTTCACTGTAGAATTTTATGTTCCGAAAGATATTAACTATGCGGTAGGAACCGGCAGAATTTTAGGGTATGCAGACAATAAAGCTTCGGATGTTTTCAATAACCAGCCAGTTCAGGTGGGAGATATCAATCCAAACGGTATTAATGACAACCAGCCGCCAAAAGTAAAGTTGTATATGAACAACACCAACTTTGCAGACGGAGGTATTACAAATCAGAATCCGATGTTACTGGCATGTATTACAGACGATACAGGAATTAATTCCACAGGTTCTGGTATTGGTCATGATATTACAGTATATTTGGACGGGCAAATTATCAATACAATTGTACTGAATGATTTTTATGCTTCAGGTGAAGGAAACGGATGTTTAAGCCCTGGTCTGGCAGATTATCAGAAAGGTAATGTAACGTATCCTTTCAGAAATCTTGCCGTTGGACAACATCAGTTAACATTTAAAGTTTGGGACATAAACAATAATTCTACAACTGCTACGTTAAATTTTGAAGTTAAGGATGAAGCGGATCAGCATTTGGTTATTAACCGACCGTTAAACTGGCCGAATCCATTCACGAACAAAACATACGTTCAGTTTGAACATAATTGTGATGATATTCTGGATGTGAACGTTCAGATTTACACAATTACAGGAAAATTGGTAAGAACTTTATCTCAGTCTGTGGTTGCAGAACCTTTCCTACAGGGCTTTAGAACGCCACGTCAGGCAATAGAATGGGACGGAAGAGACGATTTTGGGGCAACTGTTGCAAAAGGTACGTATATTTTTAAGATATTTGCAAAAAGTCAAAATCAAGAAAAATGCAAAGGAAGTGCTACAGCTGTAGAAAAAATGGTACTTTTGAAATAAATTTAAAACGATAACAGTAATAATATCAACAAAAAACTGATAATATATAAAAGACAACATATGAATTTAACTACTAAACTGCTTTTAGGAATTGGGTTAAGTGCTGGTTTTTTAGGCTATTCTCAAGATTTAAGTCTAGTAAGACCTGTATTAACCGGAGCTCCTTTCTTAAGAATCGCACCAGATGCAAGAGCTGGGGGTATGGGAGATCAGGGTGTGGTAACCTCTCCGGATGCTTTTTCACAATTCTGGAACGCAGCGAAATATCCTTTCAGCAGATCAAGTTCTTCCGTGGGGCTTAACTATACGCCGTACATGGGAAAACTTACCAATGATGTGTTTTTATTATACGGAGCCTTCCACAAATTTTTAGGGCAGGAAGAAAGATCCACCATCTCTGCAAGTATTTATTACTTCAATATGGGACAAGTAGATCTCACTCAGTTAGTAGGAAACGAAGTAACATCTATGGGAACCTCAAAACCAAACGAATTCTCTATTGATGTAGCTTATGGTCTTAAACTATCCGATTCTTATTCCATGGCGGTTACAGGAAGATATATCCGTTCAGACTTAGCCGGAGGATTCAACACAGATACTACATTAAAACCTGCGAATTCTTTTGCGGTAGATGTTTCAGGTTACTATACGTCTCCAAGATTCTCGAGTTTAGGAGGAATGGACGGAAAAATCAATGCAGGTTTTGCTGTTCAGAACTTAGGTCCGAAACTGGATTATACAGGAAATGAAAATTCAAGATCTTACCTTCCTACAATGGCAAGATTAGGTGCCGGTTATGATATGTATCTTGATGATATGAACAGAGTGGGAATTAGTGTTGAAGGTTCAAAAATCTTAGTTCCGGGTTCAGAATATGTAGGAATAGATCCTAATACAAGACAGCCGATCTATCAGGTTCCGAACGTAGGTGTAATGGCGGGAATCGGAAAATCATTCAAAAACAAAAATTCCATTATGTATAGTGGAGCATTAGAATATTCTTATGACAATGCATTTTCTGTAAGAACCGGTTACTTCCACGAAAGTGAAGAACAGGGAGCAAGACAGTTTGCAACTGCAGGTATCGGATTAAAGTATCGTTCTTTCGGTCTTGATGTTTCTTACCTCATCAATATGTCTAAAATTAATACCGCTTTGGATAATACCCTTCGTTTCGGGCTTACATGGAACATCGGTGACGAAACTTCCAACGCAGATAATTAAAATTCTAAAACATACCATACAAAAGTCTCATAAATTATGAGACTTTTTGTTTTTTATAACTCTATCTATTTTTCAGGAGCTTTTTCGTGCTATCCGCTCATACTCCTCGCTCCTGCGCCCTCCAAACTTAACCCCTACCCTTTCCATTTCTGCTGTGGGGTAACCGCTGCTATCACGGCTAGGTTTTTGTATGTGATTTCAATACTTAGGAACAACAATTGCCTGTCTTTTCCTATTCAAATTACTTAAATCATATTGTAATATATGTTGAATATATATAAAGACCACCCCGTCAAAAATTCTTACGAATTTTCGCCACCCCTCCAAAGGAGGGGAATTACAAAGCGCATAGCTATGAAAAATTCACATTCAACTGGCGAAGTAAAATTGACGTTCTCATTTTAAAATTTTTCAAAAATTTAATGATTACGGCACAAAGTAAAACTTACAATTCACATTTAACTCTTATTTTTGTAGCATGAACTACTCTGCAGAACTCAAAAAATTCGTAACCAGTCAATATGTATATTCTGCGATCAGAATTACACTGGCTACTGTTCTGCCCTGTCTGGTTCTCGCCCACTTCGGAATTCTCAAAGAATATTTTCTTTTTCCGCTCGGAACCAGCTTTGTTGCCTTAACAGATCAGCCGGGACCTTTCATCAGAAGAAGAAATGCTTTAACGTTTGCCATATTCTGCTTTGTTTTTGTAGCAACGATTGCAAGCCTTGTGATGAACTTTAAAATTCTAGTTTTTGCAGAAATTATTGTTTTTGGAATGTTCTTTTCCCTGATCGGAGTTTACGGACAGAGATTAGCTGCCGTTGGTTCTTTATCATTGGTAGTTCTTGCAATTTTCATCGACGGACATTTAACAGGAGGAAATATTTTTAAAAGCTTACTGATCTTTGCTTCAGGATGCACTTGGTTTCTATTGATATTTCTTGTTGTAACGACCATTCAGCCTTATAAACTGGCAAGCCAGATGATTGGAGAAAATTATCTTCAGTTAGCCGAATTTTTAAAAATCAAAGCCAATTATTACCAGAAAAATCCGGATTTTGACAAACTGACTACGCAGGTTATCGCCAAACAAATCGGGATCAAGAACCTGCAGGAAGAAACCAGAGAAACAGTTTTCAAAACCAGAACCATCGTAAACGAATCTACCACAACAAGCCGTCTATTGATGCTGATGTTCCTGAACTCAATGGATCTTCACGAAAAACTGATGACTTCCGAAAGTGATTATCAGAAACTGCAGCAGATTTTTGACGACACCACCATTCTGGTAGATATTCACGATTATCTCAATCTTCTTGCTGAAGAAATTACCAATATCGGAATCGCCCTACAAGTTGGGACGAGAGCAAAACCACTATTCAATCTCGACTCGGAGCTGAATAATTTAAATCATAATTATTTCGATCTCAGAAACAAAAAAATATCCCCCGAAAATTTCGAAAATTTTATGGTGTTGCGCCAGATTCTGATGCGCATTAACGAAATCACCAAAGAAATTGATGAGATTTATAAAGTTTTCTCCCAGAATGTAAAACTTGCAAAAAGTCTTTCTACAGGTCTGGATCTTAAAAAATTCATGCCGAATGAAGAAAAACTGAATTTCAGAGTATTAAGAAACAACATATCACTTTCTTCATCTCATTTCAGACATGCGTTAAGAATTACGATTGCGTTATTATTGGGATATTTGTTCTCACTATTCCAGTTTTTAGGAATCGGGCACACGTATTGGATTTTAATTACCATTGTTGCGATCTTAAAACCCGCCTATTCCATTACCAAACAGAGAAACCTCCTCCGTTTGTACGGAACTGTTGCGGGAGCAGTAATTGCATATGGAATTCTGCACTTCATCCACATCAATGAAGTTTTATTTACCATTCTTTTATTAAGTATGATTATGTGTTTCAGTTTTCTGAAAGGGAAATATTTCTGGGCAGTTCTGTTTATGACGATTTACATCTTTCTGAGCTTCAATTTTTTAAGTCCGGGAAAAGTCAACATCATTTTTAAAGACAGAATTGTAGATACCATTATCGCAGCAATAATTACTTCTCTGGTTGCCTATATTGTTCTTCCGGTTTGGGAACACACCCAAAATCTGGATCTGATGAAGAAATCTGCCGAAGCTAATCTTAGTTATTTTCAAAGCGTGATTTCCAAGTTTCTGGAAGAAAAACATGACCTCGAAGATTATAAAGTAAAGCGTAAAAATGCCATCATTTCACTGGCAAATCTTTCCGACAATTTTCAGAGAATGATTTCCGATCCTAAAAATCAGCAGAAAAAACTGGAAGTGGTACATCAGTTTGTGGCAACATCGCATCTTATTACAGCCTACACCGCTTCCCTTTCGCAATATGTAAAAGATGACGAAAAGTATCCTGAAATTGATGCAGAAAGCTGGAGCAGAAAAATAGAAGCCGAAATGCAGAAAGTTTCTATTCTTTTGCATGGAGATACCATAACAGAGGAACTAAAAAAGGAAAGCCGCATTGAACCTGAAGATTCCTCTCTGGAAGATTTAATTTTAAAAAGAAAAACCGAGCTTATAGAAAACGAAGCGTATGATGTACGGGATCCGAATAAAATTTCTCATTTAACGGAGCTTAAAAATATTCACGATGTTCTGGAACTGATCTTTGACGTTGCCAAAGAACAGCGAAAAGTAATTGAAAAATACAGAAATGAAACAGATTCTGTTGAAAAGGGCAATCCTATTCTTCAACAATCGTAAAGCAGTAATCGTCGAAAAATTCTACCCTTGCTTTAAATTCATCTGAGATTTTATCATCATGAACCCTGCATTTGATGTGGTGAAGGTATTTCAGTTCAAAAGGCTTCACTTCATAATGCTTTTTCAGCGACCAGTGTTTGGAATGATGAATTTTATACATACTTTCTTTAACACTCCAGATAATGGTGTAAAAAGTAACCTCATTATCAGATGGAATAAATCCGCGTTCATTTTCGTAGGTAAATTTATCGATTACCCTTAAAATTTTAGGATTAAATTTTTCAATATCTATTCCTATCTTATTTTTTGAAATAGCAATAGCTGCAAATGGAAATGAATGTGTAATGGATATTTCCGCATCTTTCGGAGATAAAAAAGGTTCTCTTTCTTTGTAGAGAATCTTAGACTGGGGTTTCAGAGATTTTAATAATTTTCTCACCATTAAAACCTCCAGTAATTTTTTGGGATGATAATCTTTTACTTTATCGGCATTTTCAGGCTCCAGAAGTTCATTGATATCCAATTGTTCCTGTTCATCATATTTCCATACAAGAATTGTGGCATTATCATCAGAAAAATCGCGGTAAAGTGGCATGTATTAATTTATTCTGCTAAAATAATAATTTCCTGCGAATCGTATTTTGACTTTAGTGATTAGTAAAATTATTAAATTCAGATTTATATTATCTATTATCTTAAATGTTGTTATCTAAAACGCAATAAAAATCACTATAATATGCTTAATATCATATAATCCCTGAGAGAACAGCGTTTTTTTATCTAAATTATTAATTGTAATTTTGCACATTATCAATTGAATTTAAACTTATTCATTCATATGAGTACTACAACACAATACATGCCTTATAAAGTTAAGGACATCTCCCTTGCAGAATGGGGAAGAAAAGAAATTACCCTTGCTGAAGCGGAAATGCCTGGTTTGATGGCGATTCGTGAAGAATACGGACCGTCTCAGCCGTTAAAAGGTGCAAGAATCGCAGGATGTCTTCACATGACCATCCAGACTGCTGTACTTATCGAGACATTAGTAGCTTTAGGTGCTGAAGTTACATGGTCTTCTTGTAATATTTTCTCTACACAGGATCACGCTGCTGCTGCTATCGCTGCTGCAGGAATTCCGGTTTACGCTTGGAAAGGTATGAACGCTGAAGAATTTGACTGGTGTATTGAGCAGACTATTTTCTTTGGTGAAGACAGAAAACCATTGAACATGATTCTTGATGACGGTGGAGATTTAACCAATATGGTTTTTGATAAATTCCCTGAACTTACTGCAGGAATCAAAGGTCTTTCTGAAGAAACAACAACAGGTGTTCACAGATTATATGAAAGAATGAAAAACGGAACTTTAGTAATGCCTGCCATTAACGTAAACGATTCTGTAACAAAATCTAAATTCGATAACAAATACGGATGTAAAGAATCTGCAGTAGATGCTGTAAGAAGAGCTACAGACGTAATGTTAGCCGGAAAAAGAGTGGTAGTATGCGGATACGGAGATGTAGGTAAAGGTACTGCTGCATCTTTCAGAGGTGCTGGTTCTATTGTTACTGTAACTGAAATTGATCCTATTTGTGCGCTTCAGGCTGCAATGGACGGCTACGAAGTGAAAAGATTGGATACTGTAGTGGATAACGCAGATATCATCATCACAACAACAGGTAACTTCAACATCGTAAGAGGAGAACATTTCCTTAAAATGAAAGATAAAGCGATCGTTTGTAACATCGGACACTTCGATAACGAAATCGATATGGCTTGGTTAAACGAAAACTACGGTCACACAAAATCTGAAGTAAAACCTCAGGTTGATATCTATACTGTAGAAGGTAAAGAAGTGATTATTCTTGCGGAAGGTAGATTAGTAAACCTAGGATGTGCAACAGGGCACCCAAGTTTTGTAATGTCTAACTCTTTCTCTAACCAGACTTTGGCTCAGATCGAACTTTGGAACAATTCTGAAGCTTATGGAAACGAAGTATATATGTTGCCTAAACATCTGGATGAAAAAGTAGCGGCTCTTCACCTTAAGAAATTAAGCGTTGAACTGGAAACTCTTTCTCCTGAGCAGGCTGAATATATCGGTGTGGATGTGAAAGGTCCATTCAAGCCTGAATATTACAGATACTAATAAGCATATTTGCTTTTATATATTGAAACTCTCCTGAAAAGGAGAGTTTTTTAGATTCCGGCGGCTTCGCCGCCGGAATCTAAAAAACTCCAATAAAATATCTTTTACTACATATTGGGCATATTTTACACTCTTTTCTAAACGCAGAACTCATCAAGAATAATTACAGTCTTGTTATCCTTCCGTTACTACTGCATCACGCTCTCCGTCTTCTTTTTTTCCTTCCTCAATCATTTCTTCGGCTTCAGCTTTCTCTTCTTCCGTAGCGTAATCAATTCGCTCCTCCTGCTCCTCTTCCTGTTCATAATCAATAAAAAATTCACAGAAAACCGGAAGATGATCTGAACCGAAATTATCGAGTGTTTTCAGGTCTTCAATAAAAATCTCTTCACTGTGGAACATCAGGTCGATCGGAAATCTCAGCAAACGGTATTTGGCATGGAAAGTGGAAACAAAAGAACGCCCGATCCTGGGATCAATAAGATGGCTTGTTTTCCTGAACAGAATGGATGATTTAGACCACGCCACATTATTAAAATCTCCCACAACAATCACCGGTTTCTTTATTTCGGTTACCCTTTTGGCGGTACTCAGAAGATCTCCGTCTCTTTCTTTGGAAGTTTCCTCTTCCGTCGGACTTGGCGGTGGCGGATGAACCCCGAAGAATACGAAAGAAAATCCGTCCTTGGTTTTCAGATGCGCTTCTATACTTGGAATATCATCTGCAACAAAATAATGCGTTTGAGAACTTTCAATTTTTAATTTCGAATAAAAATGCATTCCATACGTATTTTCCAGTGTTACTTTATGTTGAAAAGGATACTCTTTTTCCAGTTTTCGCAATGCTTTTTCCCAGTCTCCATTACTTTCCATAGTCAGGAACATATCAGGTTTACATTTTTCGATCAACTTAATAAACCTATCATATTCTGTGTTGAACTGATACACATTGGCAGAAATAAAATGCACTTTATCTGAAGACTTATACTTCTGAGAAAATTTCTTAACGGGATAAAGCGGAGTATATTTAATCAGAATGATACTGTGATGAACAAACATCAGGATTAAAAGTCCCTGAAAATACCAAAAGTATGGTGAATCTTTGACAAAAAAACCTAGAATAAAGGTGAAAACAGTAAAAAAAGTGATCTGTATCTTACCAAATTCAGGCACACGAAAGATCCAGTGAGAATGTTGAATTTTGGGCAGGATGGTCAGGATGAATAACAAAACAGTGAGACTCAGGTAAAATATCCACATATATTTTTTTAAATAACAGATAAATTTAGTGTAATTTTATAAGTTTTCAAACGGATTGCTGTTTAAACTTTGTTAATTCATTTGAAATTAAATTTAAATTTTCGTTATTTTAAACCTTCAGATAAAAAAATCTATCGTATGAACAAAATATGGGCTGTTTCCCTGTTACTGGGAACTCTTTGCTTTGGACAGCAAAATCAGAATGCAGAAATTGAAAAACCCATCCGCAATTTATTTGCAGGCATGAAAAATTCTGATCCTGAAATGATGAAATCTGCTTTTGCAGATACGGCGATTCTTCAGACCATTACAAAAGATGGTGTAAAAACTGAAGATATTGAAGCTTTCGTAAATTCTGCTTCCCAAATGGCAAAAGGTGATCTCGAGGAAAAAATTACCATTGAAGCCATTCATACCGACGGAAATCTTGCGAGCGTTTTTACGCCATATTCATTCTACTACAAGAAAAAATTTTCTCACTGTGGAGTTAACAGTTTTCAGCTTATTAAAATAGGGAAAGAGTGGAAAATACAGTATGTAATTGATACCCGAAGAACAGATAACTGTAAAGAAATTAAATAATGAAAATTCATCATATTGCCATCATCTGCTCAGATTACGAAGTTTCTAAAAAATTCTATACAGAGATTTTAGATTTAAATATTATTCGTGAAGTTTACCGTGAAGAAAGACAGTCTTACAAGCTAGATCTTGCCATTGGAGATCATTATGTTATTGAGCTTTTTTCGTTTCCGAATCCTCCGCAACGACCTTCCAGACCGGAATCGTGCGGTTTAAGGCATCTTGCTTTTTCGGTTGAAAATGTGAGAGAAAAGCGGGAAGAATTAATTCAGAAAGGTTTGGAATGCGAAGAAATCCGGATAGACGAATACACCGGAAAAGAATTTTTCTTTACACAGGATCCGGATCAGCTTCCGCTGGAATTTTATGAAATGTAATTTTAAAAAAACTTAAATTAATCATGAAAAAAATTGTCGTAATTATTGCAGCATTTGCTTTAACCCATATCAATGCGCAGAAAGTTAATGAGCCGAAAGATCATCCTGAAGAATGGTCACAGTCTTACGAGCCGTTCAGAATTGCAGGAAATCTGTATTATATAGGAACATATGATCTTGCTTCGTATCTTATCGTTACGAGTAAAGGAAATATTTTAATCAATACAGGACTAGCCAATTCGCTTCCTATCATTAAAAATAATATTAAAAAGCTTGGTTTTAAATATCAGGATACCAAAATATTGTTGCTTACACAGGCGCATTACGATCATTTGGGCGCAATGACAGATATTAAAAAAGAAACGGGAGCCAAATTATATGTAGATGAAGCCGATGCAGATGTCTTGAAAAGCGGCGGAAAATCGGATTATGAACTGGGAAAATACGGTGTTACTTTTAAACCTGTAAAACCTGATTATATTTTAAAAGATAAAAATGTGGTGACTCTTGGAGATGCAAAATTAACAATGCTTCATCACCCCGGTCATACCAAAGGATCATGTAGTTTTTTGTTTGAAACAAAGGACAGCAAAAGAAGCTATAAAGTTTTAATTGCGAATATGCCGACCATTATCGTGGATAAAAAGTTTTCGGAAGTTACTTCATATCCTTCTATCGAAAAAGATTATGAGTATACTTTAAACGCAATGAAAAATCTGGATTTCGATATTTGGGTTGCTTCTCACGCGAGTCAGTTTGATCTTCATGAAAAACACAAGCCAAAAGATCCGTATAATCCTGCTGTCTTTATGAACAAAAAAGAATATCAGGACGAACTCGATTCTTTAGAAAAAGACTTTCTGAAGAAGAAATCTGAGTGAGTTTAATGCGCGTACCCCGTAAAAAAGCTTATCGCCATAATCGCAAGAACAATTGAAGAAATGACTACGTAGATGTAGTCTTTTTCTTTTAAATAACCAATCAATGCGAAAATAATTCTCATTAACGGAGTGAATACCAAAAGAAGAATTCCCAACTGGATAATCGCCATTCCTTCGCCTTTACACAGCGAATGCCAGAAATGTCCCCAGACTTTTTCCGAAGATTCTCCCATATCGAGGGAAGTATATTTTTCAGGCATTTTAAAGCCCTCCATAAAAAGTTTGATAAAACCTATTAACGATGTTGCAACAGAAAGAATAACTCCCAGTCTCAGCAAATTCCCTACAGAACGGTTCAGATCGACATCCGTGAAATTTTTTCTCATTATCTGAAGCTTTTATTGATACCGTTGTACATCATGTAAACCGAAAGAATCGTAATCACAATGGCAAAGAATGTTTTTAACTTTTTGGTCTTGGAAACCATCAGTGTTTTAGATCCGATGAAACTTCCGACCACAACCCCAATAAGAACCGGAGCTGCAATAACCGGAATAATTTCACCTCTCTGAAAATAGATCAGCGCACTCGCAACCGCTGTTACTCCGATCATAAAATTACTCGTAGTCGTAGAAACTTTAAAAGGCAGTTTCATCATATTATCCATTGCCAGAACTTTCAGCGCACCGGAACCGATTCCCAGCAATCCGGACATGGCTCCTGCGAACATCATCATCAGAAATCCAGGAACTGTATTTCTTGCAGAATAACTTTTCACCACCCCTTTATCCGGAAAAGTTCCGAATAATTTTAATTTTTCTTCCAGACTTCCTTTAATAATAGGTTCCTGATGATCCGGTTTTCCTTTTAAATTTAAAATAACCGTTAAAAGAAGAATACTCGCGAAAATAATTCCGATGGTATTCGGATTAAGCATACCCGAAACCAAAGCTCCGACGATGGCTCCTGAAGTAGTGGCTATTTCTAAAAACATACCGACTCTCATATTGGTAAAGCCTTCTTTTACAAAAGCTACTGCCGCACCGGAAGAAGTTCCGATAACAGAGATAAGAGAAGCACCGATAGCGTAATGCATAGGAACGCCGAAACCCAGCGTTAATAAAGGAATGATGATAACTCCTCCTCCCAGTCCGGTCAAAGAACCCAGAAGTCCTGCCGAAATGGCTCCAAGAAAGAGAATGATGATTTCTGACATGTTACAAATATAAAACTATTGCGTTAGTCTGCCAAACGTTTAAAAAAGATAAATTTGATGTATTTTTGCATAAACAAAATTTTATATGAAATTATTTTATATCATCCTCGGAGCTACTCCGAAAGGGCGAAATATAGAGCAGCACGATGTCTTCTTCGGAATTGCGGAAAGCCTGAAAGATCTGGTTCCGGATATGAAAGAGTTCTGGAAGGATGCTAAAATCCACATCGACTGTTATCAGGAAGTACAGTTTGTTGATGGCTATGAAGTGAAAATTACAGAAAGAGGAGAGAAAACATCGGAAGAACAGCTTTATTTTATTAACCTTGGAGGATATAAAAGAGGATTTTTTGAAGAATTTCATGAACAGCATTTAATGGTTGGAAATTCGATGGCGGAAGTTACCAAAAGAGCAAAAGCCACAGAATTTTATAAAACCATGGGATTTAAAGGAGCGGAAAGCCATATTGATGACAAACACGGCGTAGACATTGATGATATTTTCAAGGTAAATGATATTCTTCCTGAAAAAATGAAAGAAAAATATTCTATTTCCTTAATAAAATCCAATGCTGAAAATCAGGAAAACGTAGTGGAACTGGGATATCTGAAAATTGATAAAATTCAATAAAACATAATGCTCATAGCTGAGTGAAATGCCTTTGCGAGCGAAATATAATGAGTGAATTTTTCAAAAACTCTTAGCGACCTTAGCATTAAATTTTAAACTATATTAAATCTAACAGAAAATAAAAGTAAAAAATGAAAATTGGAATTTTAGGAGGAGGACAGCTCGGACGAATGCTGATTCAGGAAGCATTGAAATACGACGATGAATTTTATACGCTGGATCCTGCTTCAGATGCACCCTGTCATAATATTTCCTACTTTACCCAGGGAAATTTCAACGATTATGAAACCGTTCTGAATTTCGGTAAGGATAAAGATGTGGTAACCATCGAAATCGAGCACGTAAATGCGGATGCTCTTGCCGAACTTGAAAATCAGGGGATAAAAGTCGTTCCGAATTCTAAAATCATTAAAACGATTCAACAAAAGATTCTTCAGAAACAATTTTACGCGGAGCACGATATTCCAAGTCCTGAATTTGAAGTAATGGACGGAAGTTCCGACGAAATCAAAATGCCTCTGCCATTTGTACAGAAAATGAACACAGGAGGTTACGACGGAAAAGGGGTTCAGGTAATCCGCACCAATGAAGACATGAAAAATCTCTGGATACAGGATTCTGTGATCGAAAAGTTAGTGGATATTGATAAAGAACTTTCCGTAATTGTTGCCAGAAATGAGAACGGAGAAACAAAAACTTTCCCTGTAACGGAAATGGTTGCCGATCCGAAACTTAATCTTCTGGATTTCAACATCTGTCCTGTTTTTTTAACCGAAGAAATTGAGGAGCAGATCAATTCGATAACAGAAAAATTCCTGAATGCAATTCATTCTCCGGGACTTTTCGCCATCGAACTTTTTTTAGATAAAGAAGGAAAAGTCTGGGTAAACGAAACGGCTCCGAGACTTCACAATTCAGGACATCAGAGCCAGGAAGGAAATGCCAATTCACAGTTTGAGCAGATGTACCGCGTAGTAAAAAATTTACCTCTAGCAGATACAGATGCCATTATCTACAGCGGAATGCTGAATCTGGTGGGCGCAGAAGGTTTTTCCGGAAAAGCGGTTTATGAAGGAATGGAAGACGTTTTAAGACTTCCTGAAACCTACGTTCATCTGTATGGAAAAACAGAAACGAAACCGGGAAGAAAAATGGGGCACATTAATGTTCTTGCAGAATCCAGAGAGGAACTGATGGAAAAACTGGTAATGGTAAAAGAAATGGTAAGAGTTATTTCCGAATAATTTTACGATTAACATCATTGAAAAAGACTGCTTGAGAAGGCAGTCTTTTTTAGTTTTTAATTTTATTTTTTAACTCTGTAAGCTTCATTTATTTTTTATTTTTTGAAATATCTCCATAAACTGTTTTTGAATCTTTATTAAATGTAAGCCAATAACATCCGCAAGCTGAAATATAATAATCTTTTGGTCTTTCTTTGGTGTGAAAATGGTTATTCTTACTTCCGTCACTCGCAGCATTAAGACTCATGATGTAGTATTTGCCTTGTTGAAATGAAGAAAGATAAGGTCTACAGAGATTTCCATTATCTCCCCAAATGATAAATGTCTTTCTGGATTCTTTTCCTTTTACAACTTCAATAACTTCAACTTCCATAGACATTGGAACCTGCTCATCATAAATATCTTTGAAGGTAATAAACTTTTTTACTTTAACTACAGTGATTAATTTTGAATTTAAAGACATTTTAAGAAAACTTCCTTCATAATTACAATCACAGGCATAATTGTATTCATATGTTCCAAAGAATAGTATAAAACAGATTATATAGGTAAATTTCATTTACTTGAACTATTTCTAAAATTAATGTCTTTATTTTCTTTTGATATCATTTAAATAATGATCAACATAATTTTCATAATTACTTCTCAAATTTTCACTTTCGTTTTGAAAATAACTTTGCGCGTTCTCTGCCGTTTTGATATATTTTTTAAGTTTAAGATTAAAATTCCAAAATTTATACGTTAAGAATAAAGAAAATATTAATATCGAAAAAATATTAAAAATAACGAGTTCCGAATTACTATCAAAATAATTACTTACGGTGAATAATTTGAAGAGATTGTATAGTGATAGGACTATAACAGCCATATTAAGAAAAGCGATCAAGTAATTCAAAATTTCATTTTTTTGAATTTTGACAAAATCATTCTTTAACTCTTTGAATTTTTGTTCATGAGTATTTACTCTCTGGATTTTAAACAATTTATATTGCCTTAAATCTTCGTTGATTCTTTCTGTTTCATTCATGATTTGGTAATTAGTTTTTAATAAGTGAAATATAAATATTATTTGAATATAATATACAATTCTTACTTAAAAATCTTCTTAATCACATTCCCGATTTCCATAAAATCATCATGATTTCCTACAGAACGTTTTTCCACATCATTTTCATCGAATTCGGAGAACGGGAAAACCAACAAATAATTATTGTCGCGAAGGTTTCTGTTTAAAAGTTCCGGAATCAGTCTCATCTGCGGAATGTAGGATATCATTCCTCTTTTAGCCATAAAAATAATTAAAGCTTCATCTTCTTTAAGTTCCGCAGCGGTTTTTTCGCCGTCTTTCCAAGAATTCATAATGATAAATTCCGCTTCAATATTGGCTTTTTTAATAATTTTCTGAAGAATGTCCAGAATAGTTTCCGAAGCATAAAAAACAATCGTTGCCCCGGAGTTTCTGGCAATATTCCAAACCCTTAAAAGCGCATGAAAGAAACCTGCTTCTTTATGGGCGTTTTCGGGAATCATCACCGCGTATTTTTTGATGGTCGACAAAGGTTGTGCAGCGTGATACACCAAAACATTCACATGGTCGTTCTGAAGATAGCCGTTGTAAAGATTGTACACAAAAGAAGGAGAAAAACCTTTTTCATCTTCCAGTCCGATGATGATATCGGTAATATTCTGCTCTTTAATAACGTTATTCACTCCATTGATGACATCGTTATCGTATCTTTTCAGTGGCTGAATTTTCACATCCGCAGCAGCAGCCGTATCTGTAGCGTTGTGCAGCAGTTTTTCGGCATTTTTTACGGAAGATTCATTTTTATCTTCGTTAATGACGTTCAGCGCGAATATATTTTCTGTGTTAGAATGGGCTTTAATTAAAATTCCCAGATTCACCATTCTTTCAACGGTGGCTTCATAATTTAAAGCCAGAAGAATGTTTTCCTCTTCATGCGTATTTCCGGAAACCGTATCTTCATTATCCTGTTCTGCCATTTTCTGTGCACTTGCCATTGAAACAAATGATGATATGGTACATGAAATCAGAATCAGCAGAATACTTCCGTTCAGAACGTGTTCATTTAATAATCTGATCGGTTCTCCCGTTTCCGTTTCCGAAAGGATAATATTGTAACCCACCATTACTGAAGCCAGCGTTGCAGCCGCCGAAGCAGAACTCAGCCCGAAAATCAGCTTTCCTTCTTCTTTCGTAAGCCTGAATGTTTTCTGCGTAGCAACAGCCGAAAGATATTTTCCGCCAATTGAAGCAACAAGCATAATTCCGGCGACTTCCAGTGTTTCCCAGCTTTTAAAAAATACTTTAAAATCAATCAGCATTCCTACACTGATCAGGAAAAAAGGGATGAAGATCGCGTTTCCGACAAATTCTACACGGTTCATCAGCGATGAGGTGTGAGGAATCAGCCTGTTTAAAGCCAATCCTGCAAAGAAAGCTCCGATAATAGCTTCCACACCTGCCAATTCTGCCAGTAAAGCCGCGAGATAGATCATCACCAGAACAAAAATATACTGTGAAATTTTGTCATCGACTTTTTTAAAGAACCAACGTCCAATCATTGGGAAAATCAAAAGAACGACCAATCCGAAAACCACAAATGAGACAGAAAGTTTTACCCAGAATTCTGTACCTACATCACCCTGCGACATTCCTACAATCACGGCGAGAACCAAAAGCGCAAGAATATCTGTAATCATCGTTCCGCCGACAGTAATGTTCACTGCGGAATTTTTTGCAATGCCCAATTTACTGACTAAAGGATACGCAATTAAGGTGTGAGACGAAAATAAACTGGCAAAAAGTACCGAAGTCAGAACCGAAAAATGCAGAATATAATAGGCTCCGAAATATCCCAGAACAAAAGGTACGGTGAAGGTATAAATTCCGAAGGTGAGACTTTTCCATTTATTTTTTTTGAAATCACCCATGTCTATTTCCAGTCCTGCAAGAAACATGATGTAGAGCAATCCTGTGGTTCCTGTCACCACAATGCTGCTGTCTCTTGCCAAAACATTGAAGCCGTTAGGACCGATGACAGCACCTGCAATAATCAATCCCAGCAGATGCGGGACTTTTATCTTATTCAAAAGCAATGGCGCGGCAAGAATAATAATTAAAACCAGAAGAAATTTAAGTACCGGGTCTTCGATAGGAAGACTCAGATTATGGATGCTCAGTAAAGTCATTATGTGTTTATTTGGTGGAACGTACTAATTCTACAGAGAACTTTGCAGTACAGTTATTGTCTGTTGAGATAGTTCTTGTACCTCTTATTTTATTGGCTGAAAAATCATTCAGGATAACATTCATTTCAACCTGTTTTTTTGAAGCAGAATCTGTTTTAAAATTTAGCTTTGCCTCGTTGTTTTCAAATTTTCCGGAGTAGAGCCTTACCAGATTATTATTGTTGATGATTTTGGTTACAAGCTGGATAGAATCACTGTCGAATTCCCATGTATCGGTACGCTGATCGCCGACTACATAATCGCTGCAGTTGGACTCTGTACAGATCACTTTTCCTGTCCACGATCCGGCGATTTCAGCAGGCCAGACTACAATTCTCACCGAATCTTTTTTAGCAAAAATACTGTCTCTCATTTTTAAAAGAGACTGATATTCAGATTCCTTCTGTGCAAATGATTTTTCTTTTTCAAGTAATTGCTGCTCTCTTAAAGTAAGGTCATTTTCCTTTTTCCTGTTGTCGCAGCTCGTTAAAAGCAGTAGAATAGCAGAAACTGCAAATAAGGCGTTTTTTATCATATTGAATAACTTGGTGAAAACAATATAAGAAAAAAAACGGAAAGTTTAGAGCCTCTATTTTTGTGTGAATGGTAATAATTCGGATTGATTTTTAAGCGATTCGCTGCTTTTTAAACATTTCTCTATTGTAATTAATAACAAAAACACCCAAAATAATCAATATCGCTGCAATGATAAATTTAGCTGAAATTTCTTCATTAAGAATCAGCCAGCTTAAGAAAATTGAAATAATAGTATTAATATAAGCCAGTATGGAAACCTGAACCGGAGAAACCTTCGTTAAAGCATAATGATAGGCAAAAAAAGCAGCTACGGAGCCGAAAACGGAAAGATACAGCATTGCTGAAATACTTTTTACAGACCAGTTTTCAAAGTTATAATTATCCGTGAAAAGGAAAGCAAAAATAATCTGAATAATTCCGGCAAACGCGAACTGATAAAATAAGTTCAGTGAAATATTTTTACTCTGGATATTCATTTTCTTCGTAAAAATCGTTCCTGAGGCCCATCCTGCAATGGCAATAAATAAAAGGAAAATCCCAAATCTGTAATCCGGATTCGCAAGATCATTGATGCCGTCCCAAAAGATAAATAAAATTCCTCCGAAACACATTAAAAGACCGATCATTGCACGAATGGTGAATTTCTGCAATCCGATGGCAACACTTCCCAAAAATACAACAATAGGTGAAGTTGCGCTCATTAATGAAGTTAAACTGCTCGTCAGCGTTTCTTCTGCAACGGTTGTCAGTCCGTTTGCCATAATCAGCATTAAAGAAGAAAAAATAAGCTGATATCCCAGATTTTTCCAGCCGATCCACTGGAACTGTTTTCTGTACAGTAAG
Source organism: Chryseobacterium sp. ZHDP1 (assembly GCF_018603435.1). Classification (GTDB taxonomy): domain Bacteria; phylum Bacteroidota; class Bacteroidia; order Flavobacteriales; family Weeksellaceae; genus Chryseobacterium; species Chryseobacterium indicum. The sequence continues at coordinate 1,498,489 of NZ_CP075682.1, forward strand.
ATGAAAAGCATGATAACTGCTGCCAGAAACTGGCGGATTCCCGCAACAAACCAAGCCGGAATGGTTTCAACAGCAACGCGGATTGATAAAAATGTAGTTCCCCAGACAACAGCAACGGTGAGAATGGCAAGAGTAAGCTTAAAATCTTTCAAAATGGTGGTCTTAGCGGCAAATATATTCAATTAAAAGTTCATTCAAAAGCTTTCCTGAGCTTCCTCAATATTATCCAACAACTTTTAAGCCTTTTTGCGTGAGGTTTTTTAATTTTTTATCTTTGAACATCTAATAAATTGAAAAATGGTAGGAATAATAATGGGAAGTCAGAGCGACTTGCCAATCATGGAACAGGCAGCGAATTTTTTAAAATCCCTGAACATCCCTTATGAACTGACGGTAGTTTCTGCACACAGAACACCGGAAAGAATGTTCGATTATGCGAAAACCGCTAAAGAAAGGGGATTGAAAGTAATTGTTGCCGGAGCGGGAGGAGCAGCCCATCTTCCGGGAATGGTAGCGAGCTGTACAACCTTACCTGTGATCGGAGTTCCTATTTTGTCGAGTAACTCTATTGATGGCTGGGATTCTGTATTATCAATCCTGCAGATGCCGGGTGGAATTCCTGTAGCTACAGTGGCTTTGAACGGTGCTTTGAATGCAGGAATTTTAGCTGCAAAAATTATCGGAAGCTCCGATGAAACCGTTGCTGAAAACCTTCAGCAATATCAGGATTCTTTAAAGGATAAAGTTCTGGGAACTGTGGACGACATTAAGGAGAAACATCCGAATCATTTTGATAAATAATTTAATACATGATAAAGACTCAGGCTCACGAAATTCGTGAGCCTGATTATCACTACTCCTGAAATTTAGTTAGTTATTCCGCTACAGCTTGTTTCATCAGGAATTTTTTCGAGTTCCATTAAAATAAAAACTCTCCGAGTTTGGAGAGTCTAATCTTTTTTATTCCTGAAGCATATTGTCCCGTGTATTTTTCTGAACGGCAATGGCTCCGAAAAGTGCCAGTAAAAAGGCAAATCCGTAAAAACCTTTTTCGCTTGGAAGAATCGTCGCATTCCATAATCCGATCGCCAATAGTACAATCGAGGAAAGAGTAGCAAACCAGCAGATCCCATAATAAATATCAGTCACTTTAATATTTTCCAGTCTGTCGCGTACTGCTTTCTGCAAAGAGACTACTGCAAATAATCCATATAAAAGGATGGTAAAATAATATCCTTTCTCATTAAGCTGCATTTCCGCTCTTGCAAGACCTACAATAAAACCAATCATTCCGGCTCCTAAAGCAACCCAGGATGCTGCGACAAATGCAGTTGATACATTTTGCTTTTTCATGTTTAATGTTTTTGTTAAAAGCTTCAAAGATATTAATTTAAATTAAATGTGAACTATTCTTTAAAGGTTCCTTAATTAAATTAAACTAATAACATATATTGTACATTAACACTCCGGAACATTCACCGCAATTGCCAAACCACCTTCTGAAGTTTCCTTAAAACGGTCATTCATCGATAAAGCTGTTTCCCACATGGTTTGTATTACCTCATCTAAAGTTACTTTCGCTTTTGCAGGATCACTTTCCAGTGCAATATTTGCTGCCGTGATGGCTTTTATAGCTCCCATCGTATTTCTTTCGATACAAGGAATCTGTACCAAACCTTTTATCGGGTCACAGGTTAAGCCTAAATGATGCTCCATGGCAATTTCGGCTGCCATTAAAACCTGACCGACACTTCCTCCCAAAATTTCGGTAAGACCAGCCGCCGCCATTGCCGAAGAAACGCCTACTTCTGCCTGACAACCGCCCATTGCCGCAGAAATGGTTGCATTTTTTTTGAATAATGTACCGATTTCTCCTGCTACTAAAAGGAATCTCACAATGTCATCTTCGCTGGTGAATTCCGTAAAAGCCTGTGCATACATCAAAACCGCCGGAATTACGCCACTTGCACCGTTGGTAGGAGCGGTAATAATTCTTCCGAAACTTGCATTTTCTTCATTCACCGCCAATGCAAAACAGGAAATCCATTTATTGATATTGGTGAAATTTTCTTCGGCTTCTACAACCTGCTGAAACCATTCATCTTTATTTTTGTAAATTTTATCGCCCAGTAATTTTCTGTTGATTCCGGCTGCACGACGCGTAACATTCAATCCGCCCGGAAGAGTTCCTTCTTTATTGACGCCTTTGTAAATGCATTCTTTAATCTGCTGCCAGATGTAAAGTGCTTCTGCTCTTGTCTCGTCCGGTGTTCTCCAGCTTTCTTCATTGATTAAAATTAAATCTGAAATACGTTTTAATCCTAGTTTTTCACAATATTTTACAATATCGGAAGATTTATGACAAGGATATAGAGTACGGACACAATGTTTCTGAATTGATTTTTTTTCCTGACTCATGATAAAACCGCCGCCTACAGAATAAAAATCCTGCACAAGCTCGGTTCCGTCTTCAAAAATGGCTCTGAAAATCATTCCGTTGGGATGATACTCAAGAGATTTTTTCATATTAAGCACTAAATGATGCCCGTAAATGAAAGGAATCTCTTTTTCGCCACCCAGATTAAGAATTTGGGTAGATTTTATTTTTTCTATTTTTTCATCAATTTTCGTGGTATCGATTGTTTTAAAATCTTCGCCATTCAGACCGAGCATTCCGGCAATATCGGTTCCGTGACCGATCCCCGTTTTTGCCAGTGAACCGAAAAATTCAAGGAAAACTTCTTTTACCTCTTCAATTGTTCTCTCTCTTTTAATAATCCTGATGAATGCAGAAGCTGCATTCCAAGGTCCCATCGTATGCGAACTGGACGGACCTATTCCTACTTTTATAATCTCAAAAACCGATATTGATTCCATATAGAAATTTGCTCATTTTTCCCAAACACAAAGATACACGATAAATCGAGATGCAAAAGCCGGAGCTGAAAATTCAGCTCCGGCTCAAATTAAAACTATATGAACACTTGTAGATAATCTTTTTTGTATGAATGAAGAATGGTGAATTTGCTTCGCATTCAATTGTGAATTGTTAATCTTTTAATTTAAGTAAATTCACGATTGACAATTGACCATTTACTATTCAACATTCTCTTTCTCAGCAAAGGCTTTCTTCATGCTGCGAAATATCCAGTCCCATATCTTCGGATTCTTCAGAAACTCTTAAAGTAATAATGCTATTGGTGATTTTATACAAAAGCAATGACCCGAAAAAAGTAAAAACAGAGACTAAAAATAAGGCTGCCATATGATGGGCAAAAACTTCCAACCCGCCATGAAGAAGACTCGCATTTTCACCGTGTGCAAAAATTGCCGTTAAGATCATTCCCATAATTCCTCCTACTCCATGACAGGCAAAAACATCCAGTGTATCGTCAATTTTTTTTAAAGCTTTCCAATTCACCATTACATTAGAAACTATGGCGGAAATAAATCCGATGAACAGACTTTCTGAAACAGAAACAAAACCACAGGCGGGAGTAATTGCGACTAAACCAACAACTGCTCCGATACAGGCTCCTAAAGCTGAAACTTTTCTTTTATTAATTCTGTCGAAAAAGATCCACGTCATCATCGCAGAAGCTGAAGCAATTGTAGTGGTTCCGAAAGCCGTCGCTGCTGTTGCATTGGCTGCCAAAGCCGAACCTGCATTAAAACCAAACCACCCGAACCAGAGCATTCCTGTTCCCAGCATCACATACGAAATATTGGAAGGATCGTGATGAGGTTTTTTCCTGTTTCCTACAACCATTGCGCCTGCTAAAGCTGCAAAACCTGCACTCATGTGTACAACAGTACCTCCCGCAAAATCTTTTACGCCAAAATATTTATTCAGCAATCCGTCCGGATGCCAAACCATATGACAAAGAGGTGTATAAATAAACAGGCTGAAAAGCACCATGAATAGAAGATAGGAGATGAAACGTACACGTTCTGCAAAAGAACCTGTAATTAACGCAGGAGTAATGACTGCAAATTTCATCTGAAATAAGGCAAAAAGAATAAAAGGAATTGTTGAAGCCATTGCTTTATGCGGCAACACTCCTACCCTGCTGAAAAAGGGATAACTTAAAGGATTGCCGATGATTCCGTAATGTTCTCCATTGATGGTAAAACCAATAGAATCTCCGAAAGAAAGAGAAAAACCGACAACTACCCACAAAATAGAAATTACTCCCAAAGCAATAAAGCTTTGAAGCATCGTAGAAATTACGTTTTTCTTCCCTACCATTCCTCCGTAAAAGAAAGATAAACCGGGAGTCATTAATAAAACCAGACCTGCCGCAGCAAGAATCCATGCAACATCCGCACCTACAATTTTATCTTCGCTTAAAAACTCTCCTGTGTTGGGAAAATCTGTAATGGGACTCCAGAATAATCCGCCTACTGCAACAAGAGCGATGATCGCGAAAGAAACAATCCATTTTAAACCTACTGTCATAAAAAATTTGTGTTTACCCTTCAAATGTAAGGATAAATTTTTCAAAAACAATAAAATTTAAAACAAACCCCTTAAAAATTAATAGAATTTTAATTTTTAAATACAATTTCAATCCAAAACCCCCTTCAAAATAGAAGCTACTTCTTTAAATTTTGTAATTGGAAATAAATGAGTCCCTCCTTTGATTACATAATCGGGTTTGGAATTTTTTATCGGGAAAACAATATCGCGGTCTGCTAAAATCTGTATAACATCAGGGTTTTCTTCAAACTTCCAGTCTGATATTTTTTCAATCGACCATTTTAAATAATACGGATCTCTTACTCTGAAGTATTGTAAAACCTTAGGATTTCGCGGATCAAAGAATTTTCTGACTACAGAATACATATTGGTTGTTCTTTCGTTGAAAAAAGTAACAGGAAGAACTTTTGGAATTTTTGTGATCTGTCCGGCTTTAATAAGACGGGATTTTTCTTTATGGGATTTAATGCTTCCGAGAATAACAACTTTTCTGGCAGGTTTCAGCCTGTTGATCTCCTGCACCATAATTCCGCCGAAAGAGTATCCTACCAGATAAAAGGGCTCAGAATCATCAACCTTTTCTGCCATCCTTTTTACGTAATCTGAGAATTCTTCATTTTGGTGAGGAATCAGCCAATCGATAAAAACCACTTCGTGATGCTTTGGAAATTCAATTTTTTCCAAAACCTTAAAATCTGCACCAAGTCCACTTACTACATAAATTTTCATACCACTAAAATAAAAAAATCGTTAAAAAAAATGAGCGATTCCCAAAGAAATCGCTCATTTTCGTTTATTAAAGGAAATTATACCTTATTTCTTTTTAACAGGCGTTCTGTTTTCGTTATCCAAAACTGCTGTCGAAATTTTGAACTGAATATCCATTTCGTTTTTAATGAAATAATCCTTCAGAGAAGACTGGTAGAACACTTTGAAATCTCTTCTGTTCAATGAGAATTTAGCCGATTCGATAACCACCGTAAACTGAGTGATATAGACATTTGCAGGGAAAGTGATCGTTTTTCTCACTCCTTTAATCGTTACATCTCCGTAAACGGTAGAATTATACTCGCTGTTTGCCAAAGGAATTATTTTCGTTAAATGGAATTTCGCCAGCGGGAATTTTTTAACATCGAAGAAATTTGAACTTTTAAGATCGTTCGTTAATTTTACCATATCTTCATCCTGACTGGAAACATCACCTGCCATCAATGACTTCATATCAATCACAAATTCTCCGTCCACCAAAACTGTTTTGTCAAAAGTGAATTTTCCACTTTTCAGTTTTATGGTTCCGGAATGTGTAGTAGGAACCGTTTTTACAACTTTATACCCCCACCATCTGATGTCCGACGATGTTACTTTTACCACTTTATCTCCTTTCTTCTGAGCGAAAACAAATGACATACTTACGCACATCATAGCAAACAATAGTAATCTTTTCATTCTTTTTTATTTACAATTCAACAAAAATAAAAAAAAGTGTAGAACTTCTACACTTTTAATAATCTTTTTTTGATTAAATTATTTAGCTGTTACTTTTACAAGCAAATCCATATCATCTTTCACAAGAACATCCTGCATTGTTGATTTGTAAGCAACATCAAATTTCTGTCTGTCGATAGAGAATTTGTTAGACATTAAGCTTACTGCTCCGTTTGCATAGGTAATTTTTGCAGGGAAAGAAATCGCGTTCGTTTTTCCTTTTACCGTTAAGTTTCCTGTAACTAAAGAAGTGTACACTTTATCGTTGTTTTTCTTTACTCCGGTGATTTTGAAAGTTGCTGTTGGAAATTTTTCAACTTCAAAGAAATCTCCTGTTTTAAGGTGACCATTCAGTTTTTGCTGATATTCACCGGAAAGGTCTGTAGCATTAATAGAAGTCATGTCTAGAACGAAAGAACCTCCTACTAACTGGTTTCCTTTCAATACCATTTCTCCGGATTTTACTTTTACGGTACCGTTGTGAGAGCTTGCCTCAGATTTTGCGATTTTGTAACCCCACCACTGTACATCAGAGCTTACTACTTTTTTTACCTGTCCGAATGCAAGTCCGCTTGCTAAAACTGCTAATAAAAATATTTTTTTCATTTGAATAAAAGTTATTTTCTTGTTTGTTATTTACTGATACAAATGTAACTAACTGCTTCGAGAGATTTCATTGATGTACATCAATAAATACATTTTTTTTCATGAGTAATATCATCCATAAAAAAACTCCGAATTTCTTCGGAGCTTTGTTTTATTCGTGATAGTAAGCGGTATAAAGCGCTGAACCAATGAGTGCCGTATTCGGATTTCTGTTCAGATAAATCGGAATGTTTCTCAGCATTTCTTCCATTTTATCGCTGATCTTGAACTTTTCATAGAATTTATCCTTGTTAATATAGTCTGTAATAATCTGCGGAATATCTCCGGAAATCAGCAAACCGCCGGTTGCTTTTAACTTCAGCGTTAAATTGTTTGCCTCTCTTGCTAAAAATTCAAGGAAAGTGTCCAGAGCAATCTTACAGATCAGAACATCTTCTTCAACCGCAGCTTTATATAGTTCTTCAACAAAATTGCCATTCGAGAAACGCTCTGCAAGCCATTCCGGTTCAGGATGTCTTTTTACATCTCTGAGGAATCTGTAAATATTAAACAGACCTCCTTTAGATAACACATTTTCCCAGCTTACAATTCCGTAAAGATTATTCAGAAACTGATAAAATTCTACCTCAACATTCGTTCTTGGAGAGAATTCAGAATGTCCTCCTTCTGTTGCGAAAGGTCTTAAATATTTTCCGTCGAAGAAATATCCTGCTTCACCCAAACCATTTCCCGGAGCGAGAATCGCTACGTTGCCGTTTTCAAGATGTCCGCTTGTGTAGATCGGGTCAAGATCAGAATCTTCCAAAAGCCCCATTCCGTAAGCTGAAGATTCCTGGTCATTCAGCATATTTACTTTTTCGAATCCCAGATCTCTTTTGTATTCTTCTACATCAAGATTCCAGCCTAATCTTGCAGGGCTGCTTTTTCCGTTTAAAACCGGTCCCGGAACAGCCATTCCAAGCCTTTTCACATTCTCCAGCTGATTGTCCAGAATAAACTTCTTCAGGATTTCTGAAAAAGAAGCATACTCTTTCGTTGGGTAATTATTCTGGATTTTAATCTCAAGACCTCCGTTACCGGAGACGAAATATCCTAAAGTTGTAATATCTTCACGTAGGTTTGCGCCAATGATAGAAACGTTATCATTGCTACCGTTTTTTACTCCTGGTAAATAAAGTGGAAATTTTGGATTCAAAATCATAACCTCAAATTTTATCAAATATAATAATATCTTTTGTAAATTTTCGTTAGAAATAAAAAACCTTCTCAAAAAATCGAAAAGGTTTGGTTAATAATTGCTTATATTTAAATCTAACTACTTCCCTAAAGGAATATTGTAAGAAAATCCTACCCCAATGTTGCCCACATTGTAGTCCTGATTTGGCAAATCGCCGTTGCTTCCTACAAAAACTTTCTGATACTGTACGAAGAAATTCCAGTCCTGATTGTGATATCCGATTTCAGGCTTTAAATAAAATCCGCCATTTGGTCTGTCTAATGCAACGTTAGATGCTACTTTATTATCCCCTGTCAAAAATCCGTACCCTAAGTCTGTACCAAAGTAAAATCCTGTCTGTTTAGGATAAATTCTAATTAATGCTGCTACAGGAACTACTCCCACATCATTATTAGTATATCCGTTGTTATCTTTACCGAAATAGTGTGTATATCCTGTTGCGATACCCAATCCGAATCCCGGAGTAATAAGGTTCTGGTATGCTACATCCACTCCTACTGCCATCGAAGTATTGTCAGAAGGAACTGCTAAACCAACATTTGCTCCTACCTTAATCATATTATTCATCTGTGCACTTTGTGCGCTCAATGCTCCTGCAGTCAAAATTCCGGCAAATAAAATTGCTTGTTTAAACATTTTCATAACTCTGATTTTTTAAATTTTACTAACCTGAAAAATGTAAAAATCGTGCCAAGCAAAGCCTTTCCTGCGACTTTAACAATGCTTAAAAATGTAAAAACATGAAATTCAATCCATTATTCTGACTAAAAAATTAAATAAACGTTTAAAAAATTCACTCATTTTAAATAAATGATTAAACATTTAAACTCAATTTATTCAAAACACTATTCAATATTAACAATTCTTAACCGTTATTAATTTTAACCTTACCTTATCACAGCCATCAAAAAGTAAATAATTGATATGATTTCTCCATCGTTACTCAACAATAAACACCTTCTCTGGCGGGCAGGATTCGGACCGGGAATCAATCAGCTGGAAGATCTTCATAAAAAAGACATTAAAAGCCTGCTTAATGATCTGTTTAGAGAAGAAACATTTCTTTATGTAAATTATGATACGCCCGATATTGCAGAAACCGGAGATTATATGATGAATGATCAGACTCCGGCAGAAAAGAAAAAGGAAATGCAGAGAATCAGCCGACAGCAGAACGAAGAGCTCAATCTGAATTTTCTTGATAAAATGGTGAACAGCAAAGAGCAGATGAGAGAAAAAATGGCTTTTTTCTGGCACGGACATTTTGCTTCAAGAGTTGTCAATCCGAAATTTAACCGACAGATTTTAAATGTGATCCGAAAAAATGCACTCGGAAACTTTAAAGATCTATTATTTGAAGTCAGCCAGGCTCCTGCAATGCTGAATTTTCTTAACAATCAGCAGAACAAAAAAGATCATCCCAACGAAAATTTTGCCCGTGAAGTGATGGAACTTTTCACGATGGGACGAGGAAATTATACGGAGAAAGACATACGAGAAGGCGCAAGAGCTTTTACAGGATGGGGATCGGATAAAGAAGGTAATTTTAAAGAACGGAAAAATCTTCATGATGAAGGCTCAAAGACATTTCTGGGAAAAACCGGAAATTTTACAGGCACAGATGTTTTAAATATCGTTCTTGAACAAAAGGCAACGGCAAAATTCATCACCACAAAAATCTATAAATTCTTCGTGAATGAAAATATTGATGAAAACGTTGTAAAACCCCTGAGCGAAAGTTTCTACCAGTCCGGTTACGATATTAAAAGACTCATGATGGATATTTTCTCGAGCTCCTGGTTTTACGATAAAAAAAATATCGGCAGCAGGATAAAATCTCCGATTGAACTCATGGCAGGAATAATGCGTTCTCTTCCGATGACCATTCAGAATCCTGAAAACCTCATCGTTTATCAGAAATTACTGGGACAGATGCTTTTGTACCCACCCAATGTTTCAGGCTGGCCGAACGGAAAATCGTGGATCGACAGCTCGACCTTAATGTTAAGACTTCAGATTCCTCAGATCTGGTCTGGTTTACGACCGTTAGATTACCGTCCGAAAGAAGATGATGATTTGGATATGGGTTTAAAAAACAACACAAACTCTTTAACGAAAAGTTTTAAAAATCCCAATATCACCATCGATTGGTCGCGTGTAGAAAAGATTTTTAACGGAAAGAATGTGGAAGATTATTTAATTCAGAGTTCAAAATCTCTGGATATGAATTCGGTGAAAAATTTCTCCGACAACAGTGTGAAAATGAATGTCATTAATCTCATGTCGACACCGGAATATCAGTTAATGTAGTTTTCAGCAGTAGATTTTAGCTTCGTTAAAGCCTGCAACCTATCATCTTTACCCTAAAACCTAAGCTTATGTTAATCAAAAGAAGAGAATTTCTAAAAATAAGTTCATTGGCAACCGCATCGTTTCTGATGCCAAATTTTCTGAAAGCCATGACATTCGATGACGCACTGGAACCCAATCAGAAAATATTGGTGGTTCTTCAGTTTACAGGAGGAAACGATGGTCTGAATACGATTATTCCGACAAAAAATGATATTTATTTCAGGGAAAGAAATAAAATTGCCATTCAGAATTCCATGCAGCTTACGGACGAAGCGGGGATTAATCCTGCCCTCTCCTATTTCAAAGAACTGTACGATCAGGGAGAACTTTCTGTGATGAATAATGTCGGTTATCCGAATCCCGATAAATCACACTTCCGAAGCATGGACATCTGGCATTCTGCAAGCAGAAGCGATGAATATCTTGACACAGGCTGGCTGGGAAGATTTCTGGATGAAGAATGTTATAAATGCGATCATCCCACACAAGCATTAGAAGTGGATGATATGCTGAGTTTAGCTTTAAAAGGTGAAAAAAATAAAGCATTTGCCTTTAAAGATCCGAAAAGATTATATCAGACCAGTCAGGAAAAATATTTCAAATCGCTGTATGATCATCATCATGACGATGAAACGGTTTCCTATTTATATCAGACTTTAGGTTCCACCATCAACAATGCTGGGTATATTTTCGAAAAAAGCAAGGCAAAAAATACGGAACAAGTCTACCCAAATTCTCAGCTCGGAAAAGACTTTAAAACCGTTTCTTCTTTAATAAAATCTGACATTAATACGAGAGTGTATTATCTTTCCATCGGAAGTTTCGATACGCACGTGAACCAAAATGAAAGACAGCAAAAACTGTTTACAGATATTAATGATGCGGTAAAAGCGTTTGTGGCAGATATGAAAAGCAACGGACTTTTTAATGATATTTTGCTGATGACTTTTTCAGAATTTGGCAGACGTGTTGCCCAGAATGCAAGTAACGGAACCGATCACGGAACGGCAAACCAGATGTTTTTCATCAGTGGAGGTTTAAAGAAAAAAGGAATTTTGAATGCACTTCCCGATTTACAGAATCTGAATGAAGGAGATTTAATCTACACCGAAGATTTCCGGAAAATTTATGCCACCATCCTAAAAAACTGGCTTAAAGCGGACTCTTCTAAAGTTCTGGGCTGGAAAAACGGGGTTTATGATTTTGTATAAAAGCGTTTGATTATCCATTATAAATTATACTGCTTTTAACGCTAAGATCACTAAGATTTTCTGATATACTAACTGCTTTTAAGTTCACAAAGGTGCTTCGACAAGCTCAGCATAAACTATTCACTCAGCAAAGAACTCAAAGGTTTAATGATGACAAATTACGGACAATCATAAAAATTTGTCTTAACAAATAAAAAGTTAACAATAAATTTAGTAATTATTACATTTTGATCATATTTTGCAACTTTTTACTCTGTCGAACCTTCAGCTTGCGGCGAATTTTAAAATCAATTTAGAAAATTTTAAAAATAAAAAGAGGCTGTTGCAAAAATGAACAGCCTCTTTTCTATAATTTAAATCTAAGGTAATGTACTGAAAAATAGTTGGTGAAATTCAGGATATATTTTAATAAATTATGGATGTTAATCCGAAGAGGACAAAAGCACTGGTGGAGATCAACTTTTCAGCAATAGGATTAATGTTCAAAACGATAGTTTTAAGGTGAGGTTTCCCTCACCTTTTCGTTTATTATCGGATGAACCTTATGGCTAAAAAAACTCTATTTTTCGTTAGAAAAATAAATATACCATTTGATGAAATTGATTCGGTTTTTCAATGTGAGACCTCTGTGCAGGTCGAGATGATTTTTTAAATGGCTGAAATATCCCTCAATACCATTGGTTGTTTTAGGAATATTGGGATTTTCCAGATAATGAAACATATTGGGCAATGCCCGTTTTATAGTAAAATACGATCGTCTGATAAGCTTGTGGGTATACCAGTATCTTTCGGTTTCAAGATTAATTGTTTTTTCATTAATATAATCCTGATGTCTCAAATACCAGTCGTTGAGTTCATTTTTCCACCAGATTTTATCGTTTTGTGTTTTAATTTTCAGTAATAATAAAACGTGTTTTCGAAGTTCCTGACCGGCAATGTGTTTAGGAAACTTTGTGAGCCAGATCAGGCACATTCTCTGAATATGAACCAGACATCTCTGAGTAATGATGTCTCCATCAGATTTATTTATGGCTTTCAAAACGCTTTTATGTCCATCTGTAGTAATGCTTTCCAGCTTTACGCCCAGCCGTAAAAGATTGTTTAAATCTTCCCTGATTTCTTCATAATGTTCTCCATCGGTAAAACGGATAAGCTGTGTATATCCATCAAAATCATCCTGATAAGCAATTAAACAGAACTGAGCAAAATAAGTTGCATCCATTCTTAAATTCACCTTTTCCCGTTTGATGATCTTTAAGGTAGGAGACTGCTCTAAAATGGTATAAAATGTTTTCTGCAAAGTATCTTTCGAATAACCGCTGTCTCTGCAAAGCGTTTTGTAGGTCTGCCTTTCCAATACCCATTTTTTGAACCAGATAAAACGATTTTTAATTCTCTGCTCCGTTCTGTTTTGAGTAAATAAAATCCCGCAATTTTTACATTTAAATCTTTGCTTTCCCCCTTGTTTTCCCCAACGAATTACCTCCAGGCTTGAACAAGACCAACAACGTTTTTTTGCCATTTTTCAGACAAAGAAAAAGTTTTATGAAACACGTTTCATAAAACTTCCTCCAAGCAGCCTAACAATGAGGTTTTGATAGGATTCTACCAACTATTTTTCAGTATTATGCCTAATCTAACTACTTGTCATGTTAATTCGTGGATGCAGGAAGTTGCTTAGGATCTTCTTTTTTCTGACTTTTCTGATCAATTTTCTCAGAAATTTTCTTCACGATAAATTCAATCACTAAAGGAGCTACGACAGCAACAACTGCTTTTAATATTCTTGATTTCATACGGTTTATTTTTTTATGATTCATGCAATACAATTTCTACGCCAAGATTTTTATCCGTCTTCATCCGGAATGGCAAGGTTTTCATAATTTTTAGCTGCCGCTTTGAATTTTTCTTCCAGTCTCAGTCTGAGTTTTCTCGGTTTATGCACAACCAGACATTCTCCGAACCCCAAAAGAAGTCTTTCCAGTTCGAAGTTCAGCTGTACACAGATTTTAAAAATGGTTCCTTCATTCGTTTCGCTTACAATTTCCTGACTGGCATGAAAAGGCTTGGTCTTTACATAGGGAGCGTTGGAAGAATCTACAAAGAAAACCACATTTCGCGGAGCCATCGTCGGCGAAACACTTACTCCCACAATATCTTTGAAATATTCGTCGCCGTCGAGATTCATATCAATATACTCAATATTTTCATCGGTCTGAATATCTTCCATTCTGTCCAGAGCGAGATTATAGACATATTGCTTATTGGAACAGATCAAAAACCAGCGGTTGTTAAATTCCTTCAGCAATTGCGGATGAACAATATAAGAATCTGATTCTCTTGCCTTAAAACTTTTATACGTGATGTTCAGCACTTTTTTGTGCAAGATCGCATCATACAGAATATCAATATATTCCAGACCTTTCAACTGTTCATTTTTGTCTAAATGAATAATTGATTTCTGGTTCGTGGAATGGATGGAATCTTCCAGTTTCTGGATCACCCCGTTCATTTCCTTGAACATCGAAAAATCTTTGAACTGCTTTAGAATCTGCACCGCATTATTCATGGCTTTCAGATCACTTTCATTAACCGAAATATTATGAATGCTGTAATCGGGATCGCTGTAACGATAGTATTTTCTTTCGTATACCTCAATCGGTGCTTCATATCCGAATTTTTCACTCCGCATATTCTGCAGATCCAGCTGTACCGTTCTTTTGCTTACAAAAGATTCTTTCCCCTCAAATTCAAACAAAGCTTCCGAACATTCGTCAATAAGATCTTCGAGAGTATATTTCCTGTATTTATTTTTCAGGCATTTATCCAGTGTTTTATACCGGATGAGCGCGTTTTTGTTGGATGACATACGATGAGGTTAGGGTTTAAGTTAAGGTTAAGGTTAAGGTTAAGACTGAGATTTAGATTGAGGTTGAATTTAATATAAGGCGGTCAAATTCCCCTCCTCTGGAGGGGTGGCGAAAAATCTTGGATTTTTTGACGGGGTGGTTAAACGTTACCATTTTTCACTCTCTTCCAAATTATTTGAGATTGCTTCGTCATTTCTGAACTGCGTTCGCAGACCTCCGGTCTTTTAGCAATGACAGTTTACTTTCTACTTAAAGCTTTTCCTTCAAAAGCAATCCCGTCCCAGCCAAACGTCATAAAGTTTCTGATATTCTGATGATCTGTTCCTTCAGGATTTTTAAGAACATCTTCCCTGTAAAATTCTCCGAAAAGACTCAGCGTTTCTTCTTTCGACAGATCATTTAATTTCGCAAAACTAAAAATCTTACAGGAACCATTATTCTGATTGGCTTCATTTACCGTTTTTCCGTTTGTAAATTTTGTGGGAGTAAAATCGTAATGTTCATCAATAAAAGCAATTACATCCTTAAACTGGATTTCCTCTGCCGATTTTTCTAATTGTTCAAATAACATATCTTAATTTTTTATTTATAAATAACAGAAATCCGCCCGATCGGAGCAATATCTGTTTAGAAAAGTTTTAAAAAACCATTTCTCGTTCTTTAAGGACATTATTTTTTGAAATGATTCAGTATCCACTTTAGAGCTTTCTTTGTTCCTCACAAAAATCTTTGATTTTTAAATCTTATGTGCTCTAAAATATTCTCAATCATTTAACTTAAAACTAATGTGACTCATGTGTCAACTAACTTTTGTGCCTTTTGTGGTCAACTCGTCAAAAATAATTAAAATAATTTTATCTGCGCAAAAAGATTGCATACTTTAGTTCTTACTTTGCATCATCAAAATGAGAGAACACATGGAATTTAACGGAAATCATTTAATCGAATTAGGATACAGACCAGCGAAATGGTTTAAAGAAGCGATTGAATTCATCAACGAAAATAATTTAAACGAAACTCAGATAAAAGAATATCTGGAACAGTTTAAACAGCCCGAACTGATTCCGCTTCATGAAACGGCAAAAGATTTTGTGATCAACATCAGAGCAGAACACGAAAGTGAAAATGATAACGTGGAAAAAGTAATCAACACCATGAAAGTCCTGATGAAAACGCCGACTCTGGAAAACGGAGCCATTATGCCGGATGCCTGTCCTACAGGTCCTGCAGGACATATTCCTGTTGGCGGTGTGGTTGTGGCAAAAAATGCGATTCATCCGGGATTCCATAGTGCAGATATCTGCTGTTCTGTTATGCTGACGGATTTTGGAAAGGCAGATCCTAAAGAAGTGTTGGATGCAGCTCATTCCATCACGCATTTCGGATACGGTGGAAGACCGAGAGGAGAACAGATGCCGATGTCTCAGGAATTAATGGATGCTTTTAGAGCGAATGATTTTCTGAATGACGAAAAATTAATAAGCATTGCACGTTCTCATATGGGAACGCAGGGCGACGGAAACCATTTCCTGTTTGTCGGAATTTCCAAAAATACCGGAAACACGATGTTGGTAACACACCACGGTTCAAGAGCTCCGGGCGCAGCTTTATATGATAAAGGAATGAAGGTTGCGAACCAGTTCAGAATGGAAATTTCTCCTGAAACCTTAAGAGAAAACGCATGGATCCCTTATGAAACGGAAGAAGGAAAACAATATTGGGAAGCCTTGCAGTTAATCAGAAAATGGACGAAAGAAAACCATATTTCCATTCATGATGCCGCTTTGAATAAATTAGGAATCGAGAAAGAAGACCGATACTGGAACGAGCATAATTTTGTATTCAGAGATGGAGATTTATTCTACCACGCAAAAGGTGCAACGCCTTTGGATGATAAATTTATGCCGGATATTACAGGTCCGAGATTGATTCCTTTGAATATGGCAGAACCTGTTTTGATTGTAAAAGGAACAACCAACGAAAGAAATTTAGGTTTCGCACCACACGGAGCGGGAAGAAACTTCAGTAGAAGTCAGCATAAAAAATCGTTGGCGCATAAAACCATTGAAGAAGTTTTTGAAGAAGAAACCAAAGGATTAGATATCCGTTTCTTCACCAACGAAATTGATATTTCTGAGCTTCCAACCGCTTATAAAAGTGCCAAAAAAGTAAGAGCGCAGATTGAAGAATACGGACTGTGTGAAGTTCTGGATGAAGTGATGCCTTACGGATGTATCATGGCGGGTGATGTTCAGAAAAATGCACCGTGGAAGAAAAAGAAGAAGTTTAGAAAAGCTTAATTGTTGGATATCACGCAATGGCGCAAATTACTTTTAAAAACTATACTTGTTAAGGCGCAAGGATTTTATCTCCGATAAAATTTAAACTTAATATTAGCTAAAAGTATCACACTGAGCTTGCCGAAGTGTCTTACGCCTTAAAAACATAACCAATTGGAAAAAAAAACTTGCGTCTTTGCATTAAACAAAAACAAAATAAAAAAGAAAACTAATAACCGAACCTTGCAGGTGTAAAAGCCTGTAGGGTTTAATGAAAACCTTTAATCATAAGGTAGGAACAGTAGCTCAGATGGTAGAGCAACAGATTACTTTTCGCTTTTGGCAAATAAAGTTCCTGTAAACTTCAAAGTTGTGTGTCGCAGGTTCGAGTCCTGCCTGTTCCTCAAAAAATGAAAAAAAATTGTTAGATATACACAAAGGCGCAATTTATTTAAAAGCTATACTTGTTAAGGCGCAAGGATTTTATCTCCGATAAAATTTAATGCTCAATATGTTAGCTAAAAATGTCGCACTGAGCTTGCCGAAGTGTCCGCCTTTTTAAAAAACTTTAAGGCAAAGGGAGTTCCTATAAATTATTTGGAAAATTACTCCCCGCCTTTTAAAAATTATAGGTAAAAGGAGTTCCTATAACACTTCACTTTTAATGAATCTTACTCCTCACTTATTTTTTTAAACTAAAAACAATGAAAACATTAAAATTATTCAACGCTGTACTGGCAAAAGAATCGGATGCTGAAATATTTATTTCTCAGGATGGTTTTATCATCGAACCTTCTGCACTATGGGCAAAAAAAGAAATTGTTTCTTATTACGCTAAAGAAAAGCTGAACGGAAATGATCTCAACAAAACGTTCCATAAATCGTGGCAGAAGATTAAAGAAAGTACAAGATTCGAACTGTTGATGGAACAGCTCTTTCATTATTTTTCTACCTACGGAAGCAGATTTCAGGGTGAAGTATACATTCCGGATGAAGTGTTGAATATCCCGGATCTGAAGCTGAATTTCAAAGTAATTAAAGCCTGTTCCGAAGAAGAACTTCAGGAAAAATGTCTTGCTATTCTAAGATCAGGAATCGCTCTGAAAGAAGAAACAATTGATGATTTACTATCTATTCTGCACAATGAACTGGAATATGATTTTACAGGAAAAGAAAATATCAGAAACAAAGAAGCCATCATAAAAATTGCCGACCGTTACGACGTTTATCCTGAAAATAATGTTGAATTTTTGCGTTACGTGATCTACAAAACCACAAAAGAAACATTATTAATTAAAAACAATGATTTGATTAATGATATCAAGCAAAGTAAATTTAATCCGACTTATCTTTTTGAAAGTTTCGGACTGGAAAAAATGGCGGAAATTTTCAATCGTTTCAAGCCCTTATTTTTAGCCTATAAAAACAGAGCACCAAAAGTGATTAATAAAATTTCGAAGCTGTCAAAGGTTTATCATAAACCATTAATTTCGAATCCATTGAATAACGCAACCAATATATTACTGGAAAACAGTGATTTGCACTGGCTGGAAAATGCCACTCCGTTTGCTTTGTTTAAATCTTTATCGGCTTGTTATTCAAGAATGTACGGTCAGGATACTTTTGTGTACAGAATACGGAACGGAAAATCGTGGACGAAAAAATCAATCGGAACTTCCGTGAATGAACTGAACTACGATTTTATTTTAAGCTATTTAAAATCAAAGTATCGTTTTGAAGGAAAGAAATTCTATTTCCCAGAAGACGTAGAATTTGCGTTACCGACTTCTGAAAAGATGCTTGTAGGGAATATTCCGACGGGAACAAGATTTTTCGGTGAAAGATTAGCGGTCGGAATTTACTGGGAAAATGCATGGGGAGCTTATGATTTGGACCTTTCAGGATTAAATATTGCCGGAAAAATCGGATGGAATGCCGCTTACAGCCAAAATTCTGGTCAGTTGATGTATTCCGGAGACATCACTTCCGCGCCAAACGGTGCTGTAGAATATCTTTACGCAAACAGAGGTTTAATGGCTCCTACTTTGGTAATGAACAACGTTTTCAACGGAAACAGCGACTGCGGATATAAAATTGTTATCGGAAAAGGCGATGCCGTTTCTTACGATTATATGATGAATCCGAACCATCTTTTTGCGGAAGCAAAATGTCAATCCGTACAAAAACAGACCGTTTTGGGAATGTTGCTGCCAAAAGACGGAAGACAGTGTTTCGTACTGCTGAATTTCGGAGCAGGACATGCTCATGTTTCAGGAAATACAGAAATTTCCGTAATGGCGACGAACGCTTTGTATCAGCAATGGTACGAACCGATATCCTTCAATCTTTTGATTCAGGAATTAGGAGCTGAAATCGTTTATGATAAAGAAAATGCCGACTTTGATTTTTCTTTGGAGAATCTGGAAAAAGACAGTTTTACAAAGATTTTTAATTGATAAAATTTTTGAGGCTAGATAATTTTAACGCAATGCCCACAAAGTTATATTCAATAAAATGATTTTATTTATTGGTTCGCAAGGGCACTTCGTTCAGCGAATGATAAAAATGTAATTTAAGTAGGTAAGCATATTATTTATGGAAAATGTTGTACATAGCTTTACGTAATAAACGGCTGTTATGGACTTCGCTTAATAGCAGATGAAATCTGCGCTTACTTTGCTTTCTTTTAAAGTATATTATCGGAATTAAGTAGTAAACTTAAGAAACTAAAGTGTAAAATCTTTTGCATCTTTTGCGGTTAAAAGTTTATCCAGGTTTTACATAAAATAATCCTGCGTAAAAAGATTGCGCAGGATGTTTTTTATTTTGTATCAAATTTAAAAATCATGACACCAAAAATAATAGAAAAACTAAAAGAAATCGAAGCAAAGCGCGGTGTAGAAATACTGCTTGCCGTAGAATCCGGAAGTCGAGCATGGGGATTTGCGTCTCCCGACAGCGACTACGATATACGCTTCATATACCGACACGAAAAAGACTGGTATCTCTCACCGTGGGATAAAGATGAAACCATAGAATTTATGACGGAAGACGATCTGGACGGTTCCGGATGGGATCTAAGAAAAACGTTCCATTTATTGTTGAAGTCAAACGCGGCTTTGCTGAGCTGGTTCTACTCTCCTATCGTTTATGTGAAAAATGAAAAATTTTACGACCTGTTCAAGCCTTTGGCAGACCAATGCTTTTCTCCGATAGCGGTATTTTATCACTATTCAAGCATGAGCAAAAAATATCTCGAAGCATGCAGACTTGATGAGGTGAAACTGAAATCTTACTTTTACTGCTTACGAACCACGTTAACCGGAAAATGGATATTGGAAAAAGGGACAGTTCCGCCTGTTCTATTCAGTGAATTGCTGGTCTTAGTAGATGATTTTACAAGAACGAAAATAGAAAACTTAATCGCTTTAAAAGCTACCAAAGGAGAATCTTACCATCATTCGAATGACTGGGAACTCTTCGGATTTTTAGAGAAGACCATATTGGATAATGAAGAAAAAGCGAAAAGTCTGAAAGGAGGAAATTCGGATAAAAACGAAATGGAGCGGGTTTTTAGAGAAATATTAATACATTAGAAATAAAAATAATGCCATGAAAAACCTCATCGCGCTCTCTCCCATGTACACGGAAGACAGCAACAATCTGAAAAAAGCATCCCTCAATTCACCCTACGAGTTGAGTCGGTTTAATGCAAAATGGAATGTTCCCGAAGAATTTCGTGCAGACGTGATTGCGGTGTATGGCGAAGATATTTATGCTGAAATTGTGGCGGAACAATGCAGTCTTACGTTAACAAAACCCGATGACGACTGGCTTTCCAAAGTTTCGGAGGAATTTACCAAAAGGAAAATCTCTTACGGAAAGCTGAAAGATTTCGTGCATGAAGAAAATATTTTCATCAAATGTTCGGATTTTAAAAGTTTTAAAGCCGGAATTTTTGATAAAGTCACCAACATTAAAGGTTTTGATACACTGGATCTGGAAAGCAGGGTTTTCACTTCCGAAGTCGTAGAATGGGAACTGGAAGTAAGATGTTTTGTTTTAAATAATCAAATAATAACGCATTCTTCTTATTGGAGAAATGACGTTTTTGATACCGATCCGCTTTCCGAAAACGAACAGAAAGAGCTTTTTGATTTTTTCAAAAATTTCATTCAACAATACGGTGAAACGCTTCCCAAAGCCATTGTTCTGGATTTCGGGATCATCAAAGGAAAAGGCTGGGCTTTGATTGAAGCGAATCCGGCTTGGTGTTCCGGTTTGTATAATTGTGATGCGGAAAAAGCATTGGAGGTGATTGTGGAGAGTTGTATTAAAAATTAAGCGATTATGGTTTTCCGTAATTGTTTTTTAACAATTTGATATATTTTCCATAAAAAAAATAAACTTCTAATAAAATCATATTAATTTGCAAATAATAAAAACACATCATGAATAGACATATTTTTTTAAACAATGACAAATCAAGCCACCCAAAATTTAACCGACAAAGAAATGTTGGAGGTAATAAAAAAAGTGAAGAAGAGAATCAAGAAGAGATTGAACAAAATGAGAAAAAAATAATTGAAGAATATCAAAAAGAAAAATTAAGAGAATACAATATTACTTTTTACGCTAAACGTAAAAATAGAAATATAAAAAGAACTATTCAGTTTTCTAAGTATATTGATATTATTAAAATTAAATTTTATACTATATTCAATTCCGATCTAAAACTTAAATTCTTAGAAAAATATGGCATTACCCCCATTGAATATAAAGATTTTAATAAAACTGTTATTTTTGAAATTGTAGATTTATCATTGTTTGAATATTTTAAAAATCACATACAAGCAATTATTGATAGTCCAAGCGGAACATCTTATCAAAATAAAGAATATAACATATTAGCACTAATTTATAAATTTGAGTTTATTGATAGCAAAGCAAGAATTCTAACTTACATTAATGAAGGAGTTTTATTAAATTTTATTGAAAGTGTTGATTCTGTTTTTATTGAACAAAAAGAAATATTATTTAACTATTTAAAAGAAAAAAAATTAAATTACTCATATTCTGAAGATCACGATAGTATTTTAGAAATTCAAAAAATTCAAAAAGATGAAATTCAATTTATTGCAGATAATTTTGATATTATTAAAGCGATAGTTAGCTCAAGAACACAAAAACTCAGACCTGGCTACAATGGACCGATAAGAGATTATGAATTTGAAATAGAATTCAAAGATTATATAACAACTGTTGGTATTATAGATACAGGTGTTGAAAGAATTCAACCATTAAAAAATATAATTTTAAAAAATAATATTGACCATACAGGCAATGGAGCTTTTTGGGATGAAGTTGGTCATGGTACCATGGTAGCTGGTTTGGTAGCATTAGGAGATGAGTTTTATAATAACATTAAAGAAATTTATAATGCAAAGGCTAAAATTTTTGTCATTAAGGTTTTACAGCAAGACAATGACCCACTTGATATTCCAAGATTATTAGACGATATTAAGTTCGCTAAAAGAAATTATGGAATTAGAATTTTCAATATGTCCTTAGTAATTCCTAATGCTAAAAAATATAATGAAACATTTAGTCAATTTTCATATGAGTTAGATAAACTTGCTTTTGAAGAAGATATTTTAATTTTCATCTCTGTAGGTAATTTTAATAGTGATAGTTTAAAAGCTTTAATTTTTGAAGAACCTCATCCCGACCACGACTATCCTGATTTCTTCTATAAATTAGATAGTACTACACAAGTTCATAGTTGTGAAGACACAAATATTTGTTCGCCATCTGAATCACTAAATAATGTATCAATTGGAGCATTGGCAGGAAATATGGAAGATATTGACCATTCAGATATAACACCAAATGAACTTTATCCTGCGTATTACACAAGAAAATTTCACTATGATTATTCTCAAACAATCAATTCTCAAATAATTAAACAAAAAAACAAACACTTGAATAAGCCTGATTTTGTTTTTTATGGAGGTGATTTATTTGATGCTAAAGCAGGATTAGAAATTTTAAGATCTCCAATGGTAATTGATGATAAATTTTATGGACGATCATGTGGAACTAGTTTAGCAACTCCTTTAATCACTTCATACGCAGCAGAAATTTTAAATGAGTATCCTACTCTTAGAACTCAAACTATAAAGGCATTATTAGTAAATTCAGCAAACTATTTTAAACCTCTTCACTTTAAGGACAAACCTGAAACGTTACTAAAAAGTTTAATCGGCTTTGGAAAACCTAATAAAACTGAATTAATTGAGAATAATGATAACTGTATAACATTTATTGTTGAAGATTCTATTAAAATTGGCGAAATAATTAATATTCCTATTATTCTTCCTTCATATATTAAAAATTCTGGTAATAAATTACAATTTGATATTTCTTTGTGTTATAGTTTTTTACCTACTAAAGATAATCAATTAGATTATTTACCATTGCATATGTCATTTAGTTTAGTGAAAAATGTAGACGTTAAAATTTATGAAAATGCCGTTCAAAAAGATTTTAGTATAAAGAATTCTATAACATGGAGTGAAGATCATTTTGGGATTGATAACAGACAATTTTCCAATAGTCAATTTATGTCTTATAGAATTCAACCAAACGATTTTAACAACTTAAATGATATTGTAGCTCTAGCTGTTAGATGTTTATCCAAAAATGACTATATCAGCGAACTATCAAAATCATCACATGAGTTTTCCATAGTTATTAAAATTACGGAAATATTGACAAATGAAGGTAAAGGTACTGAAAATTTATACTCAGAAATGTTAAATATAAACAATCACATTGAAATATTAAATAATTTAGATTCAGAACTTAATCCAGAACTTGACGCAGAAAATTAAACTCCGATAGATTTTTTTTCAATATCAATTAATTTCTGCCATATTATAGTATCTATTTTGGCAGAAATTATATTTTCTGGATTATCTATAGCAAACAAACTTCTTTTTATAGCTGTGACTAATGTTTTTTGAATACTATAGTAAGATAATCCAACAGAATTCTTAATTACTTTGTTGGCTTTTGTTTTGTTATCAAAAGAAAAATTGCCATTTTTAAGAGTCAGTAATACTAATTCTTTTATTTCTTTTTCTGTTGGTAAATTAAATCCAATAGAAAAATCAAATCTTCTAAGCAATGCTTCATCTAGCATTTCCTTTTGGTTTGTTGCAGCTATAACAATACTATTTTGTGGAAGATAATCAAATAATTGCAAAATCGTATTTACAACTCTTTTCATTTCTCCGTGATCTTGTGAATAATCTCTAACTTTCCCCAAAGAATCAAATTCATCAATAAATATAATACAATCTTCAGAAGCTGCTTTTCTAAATATCTTGGATAAATTTTTACTAGTCTCTCCTAATTTTGATGATACAATTGCTCCTAAATTTACAACTACCATCATCTTATCTAATTCTCCTGCAACAACATAAGAAGCCAGCGTTTTACCACAACCAGAAGGTCCATGTAATAATAATTTATTTGCTATTGGTAAATCAAATTTTCTAAGTAACTCTGCTTTTTGATGTTCTTCAATAAAATATTGTAAACTATGGATTACAGAATTATCAGCTACTATATTATCAAGTCTATAACTAGAAGTTAACTTTTCTAATATTAATTCTCCAACCTCTTTATCTTCAATTCTATTAAAATAAGATTCAGAGCCTACTTTAGTTAAAGAATTGTTGCGCTGATGTTTAATAGAGTCTTTTAGGATTGATTGTAGCTGTATTGCGAAATTTAATTTTTTAGTGTTTTTAGAATGTTCGATTAACTCATTTAATACTGACAACAGCTTTTCTTGATCATTTTCAAGACCATATTTTGCTATATCTTTTATGTAATCGAATTGGCTCATTATTAAATTATATTGCAAAAATAATCATTTTTTTAATCTTAAATTAATTTGTTCCATAAGATTTATAAATGACTTTTAATGTATAAAAAAATTAATACTTTTAAAAAAACAATTAGTTTTAAATAAAAGTATTAATTTATTATTTAAAATTTAAATCAATCTCAAAATATCACTCTTTCCAAAACATGGAGTTTTTAAAAATCAGCACTCCCCATTCCGGATCACCTCCTTTGCATACGCCAGTTTTTCCTTTAGCTGCTGCATTTCCTCTATTTTTGCATCGATCTGGGCAATCTTATCATCCATCAACTTAATTTTGTCTTTTGTATTCAGGCGGTCTTCAAACCATGCATCCATACAGTCCTTAATTTCTGCCAGAGTAAACCCCACAGATTTGGCTTCCTTTATAAAATCAAGCTTTTCGATAACCTCCTCAGAATAATACGTGTAATTGTTGCTTTTTATCGTTTCATCCTTTTCTCCGGCAATTAAACCGCTTTTTTCATAAAAACGGATCGTTCCGATTGGGATTTCTGTTGCCTTCGAAAGCTGGTTGATTAAATACTTCATTGTTAAATTTTCGTTAAAATTAAAACCATACAGTATACTATATACTTTTAGGTCTCAAAAGTAAATATTAATTTCGTTTCAACAAAATCTAAAAAACGATGTCAAAAACTATTTTCATTACAGGAGCTTCTACCGGACTGGGTAAAGCAACTGCAAAACTATTCGCAGAAAAAGGCTGGAACGTGGTCGCAACCATGAGAACTCCCGAAAACGATACAGAACTCTCTTCTATTCCCAACATCAAAGTGATGAAACTGGATGTTACCAATCCGCAGGAAATCAAACAAGTCGCTGAAAAAGTAATTCAGGACGGTGTAGATGTCGTATTCAACAATGCAGGTTACGGATTAATGGGACCATTGGAAGGACTGTCCGAAGAACAGATCAGCAGACAGTTCGAAACCAATTTATGGGGTGTGATCCGTACAACACAGGCTTTCATCCCCTATTTCAGAGAACATAAGAAAGGATTGTTTTTAACCACCACTTCCATTGGCGGTCACGTTGCCTTTCCTTTAGCCTCATTATATCACGCTACAAAATGGGCTCTCGAAGGCTGGTCAGAAAGCATGGCATTTGAACTCAATCCTTTCGGAATCACCATCAAAACCATTGCGCCGGGCGGAATTTCCACCGATTTTGCAAGCCGTTCTCTCGATATGGGAGCGCATCCTGCCTATCAGGAAATGACAGAAAAAGTCTGGGAAGTCTTCAGAGATCCCAACAGAGTTTTCCAGTATTCCACTCCGGAGCAGATTGCAGAAGTCGTGTACGAAGCAGCAACAGACGGTAAAAACCAGTTGCGTTACTTCGCAGGAGAAGATTCCAAACAAACCATCGCACTCCGCAGACAGGTCGGAGATCAGGTATTCTTCGAAGAAAACAAAAAACACTTTTTTGAAAACTAACAAAAACAGACCGGACTTTAAAAATTGTCCGGTTTTTTATTTAATTTTTATTTTCTTTGCTGTAGAAGTTAACAAACAAGGCTACAATCATGTAACACAGGAAACGGCTGATTATGTAAGAAATGAATTGTTTGTGGAAAAGGAATTGATGATACGAGAAGATTATAGATTATTTTTGAATGAATTTTAAAAACACAACCATGGAAAAAGAAAGTATTATCACCATCAGCCAAACCCATCAGAAAGCTGATTTTAATTGGGCAATAAAGCGTTATTTACCAAATTTTAAAGATAGAAAGTCTACAATTATTGGTGTGCAATTTCCCTGGAAAAAAATATTTGAAGATGTCAAAAATTTTAATGAAATTTCACAGAACATAACCGATTTATACAATGAATTTACAGGAGGAAATTTTTTCAAAAGCATAAATTACACGCCACAGTTTAGGGATGTTTTTATTCTAAAAACAGAACAGTTTTCCGGTTATTATTGGATTGAATTTATTTTTACTAAAAATAAATGGAACCTTAAAACAAAAAATTACTCTTGGGAAAATGAAACCTTTGTCTATGCAAACGGATTAAACAAAAAAGACGATTTTATAGTTTCTAAAATATCTTATGAAGTTTTATTTTTCTCCTTTAGAAATCCAGTGAAAGATGAAAATGGTTACAGAAAAAGGAAATACCGCTTACCTGTTTACATCAATGATGAAGATTATTCTCAAAGTAATTATATCTTTTATTTTAGTAAAAGTGATGGTTTAAGAAGAGATCTGAGAGTAAGAAGTGTTCGTTTATTAATTGATGAAGATTTTGATTATTATTTGCATATTTGTTCAAATGAATTTTCTGAAAGCTCCGGAAGAAAACTAGATTTTGTTAATCAAGGACAAATTCCGCTAAAAATTTTATTTCAATTTCTAAAAACAGTTCATGAAAATAATACATTTGGCTATTATGGCGGTGGTGCAATATTAGATCTTCCAGAAACACATTTTATCTTTAAAATTAAAGATAAAATACATAAAGCAGGTATACTATCACATTCAGACAAAAAAACTTACGATCTTGAAAATTTACAAGCACTGGAAAATACTATTTTGGAATGGATTGATAAGGTTATTGAATTTCAAAAACAAAATTAAAAACCAATGAACTACAAAATCATACACAACGAAGAAAAATTACAGCAATTCATAGACTGGCTTCCGGAACTATTGCCCAATGAACAATATTACGTTGCTCTTCTTGCAAGAAAAAAATACAACCCCGAAACAGGACTGAAAGCAGATAAAGCACAGTTAAAACGATTTACCTCAACCAAAGAAAGACTGCTTCACAAAATCAGGCAGCTCGAAATTCCGGCAGGCTTGTACGAATCCGGAAGTACCGAAGTTTCTCAGGATAACCTCGCCATTTACATCACTCCCAACCCGCGCGACCTTCACAATGCCTCATTGTTTTTAATGAAAGAAATTTCGGAAAAACTCATCCGGAAAGATAACGCCATCAATCCTCACACATTAGCTTTAAATCTTATTCAGACCACCACTTCACGAAAGATATTCTTTGATCTCGATATTGATTTCCGTATAGAAAACCATCAACAAGCCATTGATAAATTCAGAGAAGACATTGCAGACTGTTTAAACCCCGACTGTCTTACCTTTATTAAAACCAATGGCGGACTGCACTGTTTAATTAAACTGGACAACATTCTGAAAGAACACCAGAAAAGCTGGTATCAGAAAATTTCACAGCTCACCTGCGAAGAATATGAAGTCACCATGAACGGCGATAACGTTTTACCAATGGCAGGCTGTTTTCAGGGAATTGATTTTTCACCCTATTTTTTAGATTAAATTATGTGTACCCCCAATACAGAACTACAATTCTGCACCTGTACTGAAGGAAACATCAATGACATAAAAGACATTTACATTTGGTCTTTATACCGTTATCATGGCTCTCGGGAATCATTAATACGCGGAAAAGTCATGATGCCTGTAAAAGATTTTGAAAACGGAATCTCTGCAGAACATATGACATCCAAACTTAATCATGGGAACATTTTCGATTTCGATTATACTCCTCAGGAAAGAGATACAATTCATATCAGTTTTAATGCTAAAAACAGAGCGGAATACAAATATTTCACCTTAATCTTTAGAGATGGAGTTTGGCAGGAGGGACGAAATCCTTGGTTCGTAAGTATTGAGAAAAATATTGCCAAAGGAGAAGTAAAAGTTTTATACAAAGAAGAAAATTTATTTTTAAAGCATTGTGAACATTTAAAATCTGAATACGGAATTGAAATCCCCGAATCCGTCAAAATTAGATGTGTCAACCTTAAAGACGATTCTAAGGATCCTGTCTATTTAGTCATAAAAAACTTTAAAGAATATAAAATTTTCTATACACAGGAATTTGTAAAGTATGTCGTAGAAACTTATTTTAATATGTATCCTGATGAAAATTCCGATAGGTTACAAGCAATGATTGATTCAGCGCAAAGTAAATTTTCTATATTGGAAGAGAAATTTATTTCGGAAACAGAAAACTTTGCTTTTCTTAACAGATGCTTTAAGGATCTTGAAAAAAACCTCGAAAAATGTTTTTTTATAACGATTCCTTTCGAAAACAAAGAAACACATCTTTTTATTAATAGTAATTTAATCGGAAGAACAGGTTTTAAAAGCAACAGAAATAACAGATATTTTAAGAATAAATCTCAAAAAATAAAATTTGAAGATTTTGAACTTTTTAAAGATTATTAAATGACCATCCAAGACCTTAAAAACAAAAACCTCATCCTTTTCGAAGCCATCTCCGGAAGCCGCTCTTTCGGATTGGCAACAGAAAATTCCGATACAGACATTCGTGGCGTGTATTATTTACCGAAAGAAGACTTCTTCGGGTTAAACTATATTCCCCAGATTTCCAACGAAACCAACGACATTACGTATTACGAAATCGGGAGACTTATCGAACTGTTACAGAAAAACAATCCCAACATCCTTGAAATTATCGCCAGTCCGGAAGACTGCATCTTACAGAAACATCCCTTAATGGATCTCGTGAAACCCGAAGATTTCCTTTCCAGACTCTGCAAAGACACCTTTGCCGGATATGCCGTCACAGATTAAAAAAGCAAAAGGACTCAACAAAAAGATCCTTAACCCGATGGATAAAGAAAAGAAATCTATCCTCGATTTCTGCTACATTTTGCAGGATCAGGGCTCTGTTCCGTTGAAAAAATGGCTGCGGGAATTCTCTTCCGCGGAAAATCAGAATGGTTTACAACAGGAAAAATGCGGCTTGGTAAGCATCGACAATACCAAAGGAATGTTTGCCCTGTTTTACGATCAGTCCGGCGATTTCAGATACAAAGGAATCATTCAAAATCTGGAAGCCAATCAGGTCTCTGTTTCCTCCGTTCCCAAAGGACAGCATCCCCTTGCCTATCTCTTCTGCAACCTCGATGCCTATTCCACCTACTGCAAAGATTACCGCGAATACTGGAAATGGGTTTCCGAGCGCAATGATGACCGCTACAATGTCAACCAGAACCACGGACAGAATTACGACAGCAAAAACATGATGCACACCATCCGTTTATTACAGTCGTGCGAACAGATATTTAAAAACAATTCCCTCAATATCCGTGTCGACAACCGCGAAGAACTGTTAGACATCAAAGCCGGAAACTGGTCTTACGAACAGGTCATGAAAAAAGCCGGAGACCTTATTGCTTCCATTGAAGAACATCATGCAGCTTCTGCCCTGCCCGATCTTCCGGATCTGGAAAAAACCACAAAAATCTTAGTTCAGATCCGCGAGGAACTCTATAAAAACAAATAAAGCTTCATTTCTGAAGCTTTATTTTATATTGTCCGATACTTATTTTACCAGTCTGATCTCCGTTGCAGAAAAACCTTTCGGAGATTTTTCCTTTTCGAAAGAGACCTTATTCCCTTTCTTAATCTGGTCGATACAGTTATTATTGTGGAAGAAGATATTTTCCTTAGTCTTATCTTCCGTAATGAAACCGTATCCTTTTTCACTTAGAAAAGTTACAATTCCTGTTTTTACAGTTTCTTCAGCTTCAATAGGAGCTGCTCCCAACTGGATATTGTTGATATCAATTTCCTCTCTTTCAGCCTGATCCGGTGGTGTAGAAGTAAGTTGTCCGTTCGCATCTACATACATGAACATTTCGTTCAGGCTTTTCCCTTTATCATTATTTTCCTTACGCTCTTCACGGCGCATTGCTTTTTCTTTTAGTTTTTGCTGTTTCTTCTTGAAATTTTCTTTTTTAGAGAAAGAATCTGCCATATATTTTATTGAATTTTTATTTTACAGTTATTTGAAGCTTCGGAAAAATCAGGGTTCCTGCCCTTCTCAGTGATTCTGTCCACCAAATTCCGAACCTGTTATTAAAGGGTTTCTGAGTGCTTTTATTAATGTGAATGCCCTTAAAAAGACATAAATTGAAACGGAAGTAAATAAAATATTCTAAACGATCACAGAAAGTAAAGACAGAGATTTCTTTTAATAAGGTAACAAATATACGAAAAATAAGCACACCAGACAAATCTTGGAAAATTCAATTCATTGAATTTCAATTTATTTTAGAGATTGAATTTTAAATGAAGCCTGATGAAAAAGCAATCCGAAGATTCCCGCAAAAAATCACACAAAATAGGAGTGGATTAATTCTGGAATATATAAGAAATTCGTATAAGAAAATTTATAATCATGCCAGAATTAACATTAAAACAAAAAAACAGAGATCTTAAAAGCATTTGGGATTTCTTACTCTTTTCCATTATTGTCGGAATAGTAATCTGCTTTCTTATCGGCTTAAACACCTTGAATATGAAAGGAGGAATAATGGCTTATCTGGAACTTACAGGAGCATGCATCTTTATTGGAGGAGCCAGTTTTGGAATTGGGGGACTTTCAGGATTTTTATTTGGGGTACCAAAAATTTTAAATTCAGATACAAATAATCATGACAGAAAACCTTCAGTTACGCAAAATGATAATCTTGTTCAGATCAGTGACTGGCTTACAAAGATTATTGTCGGAGTGGGCTTAACTCAATTGAATAATATTCCTGAATTTTTAGCGCGGGTGGGAAAATATTTTTCGATAATATTTCAGAACAAAGAGTCCGGTGAAAAAATAGCCATCGCTGTAATATTGTATTTTCTGATTATTGGCTTCTTATCCGTTTATCTGTGGACAAGACTTCATTTTATCGGTATGGTAAAAAAAGTGGAAGACGATTTAGATAAAAAAGTCAATGCAATGGCTGAAGTCATTAATGATACACAGCAAAAAATGACCGATTTAGGCGGCGGAAAAACAATCTCTGAAAAGTTTGATGAAGTAAAAGCAGAAGTAAACAATATTGCTGCCAATGATCCGGATGATCCTCAAAAATCAAAATGGGGCGGAAAATCTGAATGTAATGAAAGAAAAATTACGGCAAAAATAGAACCTTCAGAAAATCCTGCATTATATAAAGTAACCCTCGAAGTATGCAGTACAAATCCGGCAAATCCTCTTACCGGGTTTGTTAAATTCCATTTACACCCCACTTTTAACAATGACAACCCGATCATTGCGGTTACTGACGGAATTGCAAGGTTGGTTTTAAATAAAGTATATGGAGCATTCACCGCAGGAGCTGAAGCAGATGACGGAAATACCCGCTTAGAAATAGATTTGGCAGAATTATCCGGTGCTCCACAGGAATTTAGAGACAGATAAACCTTTTTAATGATTAAATTGTTGAAAATAATAAAGAAGCTGCTCCTTTAGGAGCAGAATCTGTGTAGAAATAAAAATAAATCCGGCAATCAATCCGTAGGATTGGTATCTTTAATGTGGCAATGTTCTAAAAATAGCGTTCCTACGGAACGAACGCCTTGCGAATATAGTGTCTACACAAATAAACCTTTCTAATGATTAAATGGTTTAAAAGAATAAAAAGACTGCTCCTTTAGGAGCAGAATCTGTGTAGAAATAAAAATAAATCAGGCAATCAATCCGTAGGATTGGTATCTTTAATGCGGCAATGTTCTAGAGATAGCGTTCCTACGGAACGCCGGGCTTATTGCGAATACCCCTTCTCTATAAAAACAGGTTTGGGAAATATCATAATTATACTTAATTTGCTCAGGAGATAAAACTTTCCCCGTAGAAATTCTGCATAATAAAATTCAGAAACTCTGCCCATTTAAAGTTCTCTTTATAATTTTTAAACAAACAGACCATGGTTCTCGAAGGATTAAATACAGAAGGCGTACTTATTTTTGCCAATATAACCAAGTGTAAAAACTATTACTCGGATAAAGAATTCAATTATGACTATCCCGATGGATTATCAGAATTATTGAAACAGGGAATCATCCATATCATTACTACCGATGAAGCGGTGGAACAAGTCGATTTTGTTTTTAATAAAGAAGAAATAGACAGCAATAGGTGGGAATTTCACGATTCTTACAACTACTTAAAAGCAGAACCCGGAGATGAAATCCGCGCTGTTTCTCATGCAGATTTTACCCAAATGTGCCATAATCACAAAGGGGATCTAGAAGCTCATATCGACAGCTCATTACCCCTTAAAAACATTTTAAACGGGAGTGGATATGTAACCAAAGAAGAATACTTTAAATATGAATTACCATTGATAGAAATACCAGCAGGAATCTGGAAATTAAATGTTTATTCGCTTAAAGAAGAGCATATCCTTAGCTGGATCGAATTTTTCATCCACTTAGAAAAAATAGAATCCGTTGATATCGATAAAATTACCCTGAAGCCGCTTGAAATCTTTTCTTAAATACAAATACTTTTTGAGAGCAGAAATAATATGAATGATATAGACGAAAGCACAGTACCCCAATGCAAGATTGAAGAAAAGAAATTCGAATGGGGAGAACCTTACAAAGTGTATACTCCTGTTTTTCATTTTCCACATTGGTTAAATACCACACTGGAAAATTCGATTATTTTATTTGGAGAAAATAACTTTAAGCATCAATTATTGATGGTATACAATACAATCAATAACCATGAAGAATCTGAAAGGTTAACAAACTATCAAGGAGAACCATTGAACAGGAAGTCAATATTGGAATTGATAAACACATATCTTAAAAAAACTGAGACTTTAACTGCCCCTTGGGAAAAATACAACATTGGATTAACAGAGGATGATTATGTAGAGTATCTTGAAGATAAGCTGGGAAAATCCCTGTATTATGTAAAAGTCTGACTGCCAAATAAAGTCTTCTCTGTTACAGCTTATTGAAAACCTTTCGATAGCGCAGATTTGAAATCCGTGCTGTACTCCCAAACCGCGCTGCGCAAAGTTTCACGACTTTGAGCAATATCAAACCCAAACATTTTTTTAAAATTTATCCCGTTTCTGATAGTCTCCCTATTTTGAGCAAAAATTAAAACAATACTAAATGAAAGAAGGCTATATTATAAAAGATCGGGAAAAAATGCATTTTATTACTTGTATAGTAGTAGATTTGATAGATATTTTTACAAGAAAAGTTTATAAAGATATCATAGTTTCTTCTTTAGATTATTGTATAAGAGAAAAAAGAATGATGTTGTATGGCTACGTCATCAATAGATGTTATTAACCCAAAATTCCTAAATAATATGAATTTTAAAACTAAAATAGTTATGATTTTATTATCCTCTTTATTACTTACGAATTGTAAGGAGAAAATGAAAAAATGTGTAAGTCAATCTACCGATACTAATGTAAAACTATATAATGATTTAACAGATCAGTTGATACCTTATTTTTTTAGAGAAGATTATTTAGGTAAAAAAAAATATTTTGATAGTTTAAGAGTTCATAATGAGGATTTATATATCGAAGAGAAGACAAAAGCGCACAACGAAATTTTTAATCATCCTGAAAAATATTGCAATTTGTATATAGATTCTACTAAAAGTAAAAACACAGATTTTGCAGCAGATAGTATTGAAGATAATATAAAATACATAGAAAGAAAAAAGGATTTTTTTAAAGACTTTTCTAATAGTCCAGATATTAAAAATTTAAGCACACGAAGTTCTATAAAAGCAAATCAATTTAATTTGTGTACCGCAAAAGTACTGGATCTGGCAGAGTATGATAAACATACTAATGAATGTGAGATAGGTGTTGTCTATTTTTCAGAGATTGTATTTGATCGTTCTAAAAGAAGTGCATTAGTTTTTGTTGACCATCATATAAAAAAAGATTATTACGGTAGAAATGCTATATTTAAACTAAGATTGCATGATAATTATTGGGAAATAGAAGATGCTATGTTAGTGTCAACTTCCTAATTCTTGATAGCGCGGATTTGTAATCCGATAGCGCGAATCCCGATACCCGATAGCGCGGATTTGAAATCCGTGCTGTACTTCCAAGCTCAAAAATGCTTTGGTTATATCCCACTCGATATCTCGGATTTGTAATCCGTGCCTGTAATATCAACAAAAACACCTGATAGCGCGGATTGTAAATCCGCGCTGTACTTCCAAGCTCAAAAATGCTTTGGTTATATCCCATTTCTTCATAAAATCCTATACAAATTCTTCTCTTTCTATGGAAGATTTCCTGATTTCCGGAACAGTAACTTTATGGGACGTAAATCATTTTTTCGCATTCGTATAAAACGAATAATAATAAAAAACAGGATACCTTTCAAAAGTTTCTGATTTACCCATGGTGTACGCATCATGCTCATATATATTTGAAAAATCAAGGATAAGAGATTTCTTTTCCGGGAAATTAAAGATAAACTTTATTAAACTGCTTACAGCAGTTTCCGTCTCATAAGTAAATAAAAGTTGTTTTCCGTCAGCGCTGTATACTTTCTTATTATAGACTCTCGCATTCAGTTTTTTATCCACACCCGTATCATTAGATTTTACCTTGTACATCAATGTTTCCTTACCATTCTTCATAATGTATACATCTGCATTTTTATAACTATTATCATACTTAAAAACAACGGCTTCATTGATTTTCATAATCATATCTGTGAATTTTTCTTCATTAGGGATCGACTGGGTTTCCGTGCCTGCAGGCATTTCGATGGGTCCTGATTTTGAAGCTGCTGCCGGTTTCTTTTTTTGTGCATTGATAGTAATCCCGAAGAATACCATTGCAGTTACAACTGAAATAAATTTGAAAATTTTCATGGAATATTTTTTTTGCAATGTTATGTAAATTATTTTGAAATGATCTTATTATTTATTTAAAATCTAATGATGAATGAGTATGTGATTTAAAACATCGGATTGATAATAATTAAATGTTATGGTTTTCTGTAATATTTTTCTGTGTAGAAATCATATATTTATAACAATATCTAACCATGTCGGTTGCTCAAAATCAAAATTAATATGACTCCCCCGCTTATTAAAGTTTTAAGACTTTACGAAGCGAGTTTTGTCTAAGGCGTGTCAAATTTATAATTTATTTTTACCATTAAGGAGTTAAGCCTCTTTTAGCTTAAAAAACTTAATAAAAATCGATGTATTGATTTCTTAACTAGAATCAGCTTAACTGGCTTAAATTCTTAATGTTAAATTTAAGAATAAACAAAGTTTATTTTAATTGAAAAAGTTAAGAAAAACCTGTAAAACTTTTATTTAGCAATATTTAAACAGGTACTTAAATTAATTGATAATGAAATCACTCAACATACAAGAAATAATTGGAAATAAAGGTAAAATAGTATTCGATGACTTAAGTCCAATAGATATATCGTTGGGCATTGAAAATAATATTGACGATTTAAAAGAAGATTTGCTGCAAGTTGAATTGACAAACGGCAATGTATTAGATGTTGGATGGTATCCTTCATCGGATATTGAAGGATATTTTAGCGTTTGCATAATAAAAAATTATGACTGGATGGAACCATTCTATCTAGAAAAATGCAATCAATGGAATGACTTAAATGAATTAATAAAAGAAGCCGTAAGGTTTAATTTGGAAAACAGCTAAAAAACAGGCTGAAAGATTTCAAAGAACAAGATAAAACAACACCCCGTTGCGCAAAGTCTCTCAACTTTGAGCAATAATTTCAAACTCAAAAACTGATTTTGCAAGCTCTACTTTTAAAAACTAAAACCTCTTCACCCCACCCCACAGACTTCCCTATCCCAACTTTACATAACACGCTGACTATAAAATATTTAATAAAAATTATTTCCGTTTCAAAATAAATTTTATATTTGGAAAAAATTAAAAAAAACACAACAATTTATGTCTTCAAAATCAGAAGTAGGGCACGCTAAAAATGTCGCGAACCTTCAAAAATTAATTCAGCAGATCTCCGTTTATTCCCTTTACAATCCACCGGTTCCCGAACTTACCATCGATAGTCTTCAGAACCTGTACACCACTGCCAGCGCCAAACTCGTGGAAGTCGAGGAAAAACGCAATGCCAATAAAAATGCCATTGCTCTTCGTCAGGACGCATTCAAAAACCTGAAAACAAACTGCACCCGAATCACCAACCGTTTAGAAATTCTGGGCTTATCACAAGGGACTCTGAATCAGGCAAAATCCTTAAACCGCACCATACAAGGAGCAAAAAAGAAACCTGCTGCCACACCCGAAGAAGGAAAAGAAGCACCCAAAACCATTTCCACTTCCCGGCAGTCTTACACCCAGCAGGCAGAAAGCTTCGGGATACTCGTACAGTTGTTAGAAACCATTCCTTCCTTCACACCGGATGAAGAAGAACTGAAACTGACAAACCTCAACACCTACAAACAATCATTGGTAAACACCACTCAGGCAGTAGACCAGGCCGAAGCAGAACTTAACCTCAAATTCATTGAAAGAAATAGAATACTGTATGCAGAAGGAACCGGACTCTACCCCATCGTACAGAATGTAAAAAAATATGTAAAAAGCCTGTACGGGGCAGCCTCTCCGGAATATGCCAATATATCTGCCATAAAATTCTCCACACTGAAGGAATAATCCCCTGCAATACAATGAATAATCAAAACAACAAATCTTTCCGCAACAACCAATAATTAAATCAAAGCATCCTGACCGAATATTCAGTCAGGATATTTTTTATTTAAATACCTGCAATCTATATTAATGTAAATTCCACGTAAAAACAATACAACAATATCAACAGGAATGGGCTTCAGCCCATTTTAGAGATCAGGAAAACAACAGGCTTCAGCCAAAACCTACAGTCTATTTCTATCAAAGTCAGTTTTAATTTGAAAACCCTATACCGAGCCCCAGACCAGCACAATTAATAAAATACAGCCGTTGAATGATCAATCAACTTTCAATCCCCTTATATCAAACTCACATGACATTGGAGCACCGGAAAGTTATATTCCTGCACCTTAAAGTTAGATTAGAGTATCATAAAGTTACATTGGAGCATCATAAAGTTAGATTAGAGCATCATAAAGTTACATTGGAGCATCATGAAGTTAGATTAGAGCATCATAAAGTTAGATTGGAGCACCCTAAAGTTACATTGGAGCATCATGAAGTTAGATTAGAGCATCATAAAGTGATATTCTTCCATCCGTAAAAAATAATTTTCAGCCTCTCAGCTTAATCCTGCCCCCACAGCCATACTTTACCCTAAACAGCTCCGTAGGAGCATAATCTGTGTAGAAAAAACAATCCATACAATAGCAGAACTCCGGAGGAGTTTAATCTCAGCCCTTAAAACCTCCACCGCAAAAACAATCTCAAATCCCATTTCTCCCGTTCCCAATAACAAAACCCCATAAAAAAACCACCGGATTCCGGTGGTTTTCATATCTGTTAATAACAGATTTATCTTAAGCTTCAGCCGAAGGATTCTGATCTCCCGCAGGTTTTTCACCTTCAGGTCTTCTCTGTCCTTCCGGTCTGTTAGGTCTTTCAGGTCTTCCCTGCCCTTCCGGTCTTGGTTTCCCTTCAGGCTTCGGAGGTCTTGGTAAAAGAACTTTTCTGGAAAGCTTCATTTTCTTACGGTCATCATACCCCATAAATTTCACTTCCACTTCATCACCTTCGTTATAAGGAACCTTATCTAAACGGGACCATTCGATCTCAGAAATGTGAAGAAGACCTTCAGTACCCTTAGCAATCGCTACAAAAGCACCGAAATCCATTACCTTCACCACTTTCCCTTTATAAACCTCTCCTACAACAGGAACAAAAGTAATCTCATTGATCTTCGCAACCGCAGCATTGATCTTCTCTCTGTCTGTACCTGCAATCTCGATACGTCCGATTTCACCAATCTCTTCAATAGCAATAACCGTATCCGTATCCTTCTGCATCTGCTGAATGATCTTTCCGCCAGGTCCGATTACCGCACCGATAAACTCCTTCGGAATCTCCATTACCACCATCTTCGGAGCGTGAGGCTTAACGTCAGCTCTTGGTTCAGCAATCGTTTCAGTAATCTTATTTAAAATATGCAATCTTCCATCTCTTGCCTGCATCAAAGCCTTTTCCATAATATCCATAGAAAGCCCCTGGATTTTAATATCCATCTGGCAGGCTGTGATACCATCCGCAGTACCCGTTACTTTAAAATCCATATCCCCTAAGTGATCTTCATCTCCTAAGATATCAGAAAGTACCGTGAATTTACCCGATTTTGTATCCGTAATCAATCCCATGGCAATCCCCGAAACAGGTTTTGTAATCTGTACACCCGCATCCATCAATGCCAGTGTTCCTGCACAAACCGTTGCCATAGAAGACGAACCGTTAGATTCTAAAATATCAGAAACAATTCTGATCGTGTAAGGATTTTCTGCAGGGATTACTGCAGTTAAAGCTCTCTGAGCAAGATTCCCGTGTCCGACTTCTCTTCTTGAAGTTCCTCTTAAAGGTCTTGCTTCACCCGTAGAGAACGGCGGGAAATTATAATGTAAAAAGAATTTTTCGTCATGCTGCGTAATCACGCTGTCGATCATGTTCGCATCCTTTACAGAACCTAAAGTAACCGCAGTTAACGACTGAGTTTCCCCTCTTGTAAAGACTGCAGAACCGTGTGCTCCCGGAAGATAATCGATCTCAGACCAGATCGGACGGATCGTTTGAGGATCACGGCCGTCAAGACGGATATTTTCTTCAAGAATCATCTGGCGCATCGCCTCTTTTTCAACGTCGTGATAATATACTTTTACGAAAGGAGTTACTCTTTCAAGCTCTTCCGCATCCTCTGCATACTGCGCAAGGAACTCATCAAGAACAGCCTTGAACTTCTCCCCTCTCTCTTCTTTAGCCGATGGAGTTTTTGCTACTTCATATACCTTATCATAGCATTCCTTCCATACTTTCTCACGGATTTCCTCATCATGAGTTTCATGAGAATACTCTCTCTTAGGGAAAGATTTACCCACTTTCTCAGCAAGTCTTTCCTGAGCTTCAATCTGCTTTTTAATTTCAGCATGAGCGAAATTGATCGCTTCCAGCATTTCCTGCTCAGAAATCTCCTTCATCTCACCTTCCACCATTACGATAGAATCCTTTGTAGCCCCTACCATAATATCGATGTCAGACTTCAGAAGATTTTCATAACTTGGGTTAACGGCAAGTTCTCCGTCTATTCTTACCACTCTCGCTTCAGACATCGGTCCGCCGAAAGGAATATCTGTAATAGCAATCGCTGCTGAAGCCGCTAAACCAGCCAGAGCTTCAGGCATTACTTCCTTATCATAAGAAATTAATGAGATCATTACCTGTACTTCCGCGTGGAAATCTTCAGGAAATAACGGACGCAAAACCCTGTCCACCAATCTCATTGTTAAAACTTCATCATCAGAAGGCTTCGCCTCTCTGCGGAAAAAGTTTCCAGGAATTCTTCCTCCTGCATAAAATTTTTCTCTGTAATCTACCGTTAAAGGTAAAAAATCCACTCCCGGATTCGCTTCTTTGTTGGCTACCACCGTTGCTAAAAGCATCGTTCCGCCACATCTTACAACTACGGATCCGTCGGCCTGCTTTGCCAGCTTCCCCGTTTCAATAATGATTTCCCTGCCGTCTGCAAGAGTAATCGTTTCTGTAAACGCTTGAGGTATACTCATAAAAAAATTGTCTTCATGTACTCCGTATTGAGTACGATTATTATTTAAACTCTTTAAATTTTCGTTTGCAAAGGTAATGTATTATAATGATTTTTTTAAATTTTTGCCTGTAAAATCTTACACATCTGCCCTATAATTTCCATATATTCTGCACCGAAAACCACTTCTGATTACGAAAACAAAAAAGCAACCTCTCTCGAGATTGCTTTTTATGTGAAAATCTTTGTAGATTATTTTCTTAAACCTAATTCAGCAATAATTGCTCTGTATCTTGCGATATCTTTATTTTTAAGGTAATCTAATAAACTTTTTCTTTTACCTACCAGTTTCACCAAAGATCTTTCTGTGTTGTAATCTTTGTGATTGCTCTTTAAATGAGCAGAAAGGTGGTTGATTCTGAAAGTGAAAAGTGCAATTTGTCCTTCAGCACTTCCTGTGTCCTGTGCAGATTTTCCGTGCTTTGCGAAAATTTCCTGCTTTTTTTCTGTTGTTAAGTACATTCCAATATTGTTTAATGATTATTATGTAACGGGTGCAAAAGTACGACTATTTTTTTATTCTGCCAACATTATTGATTTCATTTATTGATTTTGATAGAAAAAAATGTTAAAAATTTCTTAAAAAAATTATGTTACCCCACTAAAAGGCAGTAATTTTGCATACGAATTTAGTGATGAGAAAATTAATAACATTTACCACCTTTACTTTAGCTCTTTTTGCAGGTTTTTCTTTATTAAAAGCTCAGAAAAACCGTGAGAACAAGATCAAAAAAGTTTTATATTTCAATCCTGAAGTAGAACCCGACATTCAGGAAATTAAAGAACCTACCAATACCGCTTTCTTCAGCGCAGTTTCTGATAATTTAAGCGAAAGAAAAAACAAAATGCTGAGAACGGAAACACAGATTTCCTTCGACAGCATTGATAAACAGACCGTTTGGGATTACTGCAAAAATAACGAAGCCGATTTTGCCATTGTTCCCAAAGTTAAATATTTCAAAGTAGGAATAGGAAAATACGTCTTTTCCAATCAGGTAGTTGTAAGCATGAAACTTTTTGATGCAGAAGGCAATCTGATTACAGAAACAGACTACGACACCTATAAAAAGAACATGAGACTGCTTGGTTCCACCGTAAACTCCGTAAAAATAGGAACCAACGGAGCCATAAAAGAAATTGTAAAGCAGTTAAAAAAAATGAAACACGCCGCTGAATCAGAATTATGATTTCAGGAAAATCTACTTAATTTTTATTTCAACGAAGTCCCACAAAAGATAAGCGATACTTTACTTAAGTTCAGGATTTCCCAATGAAAAAAAATGAATAGCCTTTAAAAACCTTTTATTTTTATTCTTTTGAAAACTTCAACGATTCTGTTTCAGGTTTAATTCTAATCCTATACACTTCAATTCATCAGGAAAAATATATTGAGAAATCCTAAATTGATTTTAAATAAACAGCAAGGGAAAATCAGATTATTGTTTTCCATTAAAAATAATCTCAATCTGAACACATTCTAAATAAAGCTCCGAAGTTAAAAACTGCTATGCGCAACATTTAAATTCATCAATTTAAATTCATCGCAGTGTGAATAATTACAATTATTATTAGTAATTTAGTTAAGAACAATTCTTCAAACTATCTAAATTGAAATTTCTTAGCATTTGCACTCTCAGATTGCAGATGCTTTTTTATTATGGGATAATACAGAAGACATTCATCAGTAAAACAACACATTAAAATCAAATTATTTTCATTTAACAGTGAATAATACAATCTTTTTTGTATTTTTAGCCTACATTAAATCTAAATAATATGAAAAATTCAAACCTGAAAAAGCTCACCAGAAAGGAGCAGGAAAAAATCAACGGCGGAGGACTTCAGAGATGTCATTACCATTTTGAATGTCCGGGAGGATCCTGCTGCCAGAATGTTTGTGTGTACTACAACTGCCCTGAAGTATAACCCCTGAAAAGTCTATTATGAAAAATCTTAAAAAACTCACCAGAAAAGAGCAGGAAAAAATCAACGGAGCCGCTATGGTACAATGCACAAAAGATGCACACTGCTTTATCGGATGGTGCTGTTCCTACAGCTGCGTTCCGTATGCCTGCATTGAACCTTAGTCGGAAAACCTCTTACTGAAAACCTGAAAATTCAGTACATGTAAAAAAGAAAAACAATAATTTATCACTTTTAAAATTTAATTTTTTCAAAGCATTCGTTTTTGCGGATGCTTTTTTATTTTCAGAAATTTAATTAATCCTTAAATTTTGCAGTTCTTTGGGCAATTTTAAAAATTTGGGTTATTTTTGCACTACTCTTAAAAATTTGACGTTTTGAATTCTAAAGACGAACTTATCTTCAACCCTGCCGATATTGCCGAAACTCTTAGCGAACTTCACGCAGATGAGAGGCTTTTGGCATTTCTGAAAGTTCCGAAAGAATACAAAGCGGAAGTTTTTTCACATCTTGATCCCGATTTTCAGGAAGAAACCATCAGAAGCATCGGAAGCGATGAGGTTTCAGAAATTCTGAATGCGATGACGCCGGATGACAGAACGGCTCTTTTTGAAGATTTTCCGGATGAGCTTATCAAGTACTCCATCAATCATCTTAATCCGCAGGAACGCAGAATTGCCCTTAAATTACTAGGCTACGATTCAGATTCTATTGCCCGTCTGATGACGCCTTATTACATCCAGATCCGTAAAGAATGGACGATTAAAAGATGTCTTCAGCAGATTAAAAAAGTAGGAAGTAAAGTAGAGACGATGAATTATCTCTACGTTGTGGACGAAAGAAACCGGCTGATCGATGATATTGCGCTGGGAAGTCTTTTACTGGCGGAGGAAGAAACTTTGGTTTCAGAAATTACAGATAATCATTTTGTTGCCATCACGACAACGACTTCCAAAGAAGATGCGGTACAGTATTTCGAAAAGTATGACCGTGCTGCGCTTCCTATTATTACAGAAGCAGGAGTTCTGGTAGGAATTGTAACGATTGATGATATTCTCGACCAGATCGAGCAGCAGAATACGGAAGATATCCAGAAATTCGGGGGATTGGAAGCTTTGGACGTTCCTTATACGCAGACTTCTCTTATCGAAATGGTAAAAAAGAGAGGAATGTGGCTGATTATCCTATTTTTCTCTGAAATGCTTACAGCTTCGGCGATGGGTTATTTTGAAGATGAAATTCAGAAAGCAGTTGTTCTTGCACTTTTTGTTCCATTGATTATTTCCAGCGGGGGAAATTCCGGTTCACAGGCGGCAACTTTGATTATCAGAGCGATGGCTCTTCAGGAAATTACTCTGAAAGACTGGTGGTACGTGATGAGAAAAGAAATTTTCACGGGTTTATCATTGGGCGGAATTTTAGGGATCATCGGTTTCTTAAGAATTATGATCTGGCATAAAGCAGGTTTTTTCGACTATGGAATTCACTGGGCTTTTGTAGGATTAAGTGTAGGCGTTTCTCTGGTGATGATCGTTCTTTGGGGAACTCTTTCGGGTTCTATGGTTCCTTTTATTCTTAAAAAATTAAAACTCGATCCGGCAACTTCTTCTGCTCCTTTTGTAGCTACACTGGTAGATGTAACGGGATTAATCATTTATTTTTCGGTCGCAGGACTTTTCTTAACGGGTAAACTTTTGTAATTTTAGGCGGCATCTAAAATTGTACAATGAAGGTAGTTTCTTTGGTTCCCTCAATTACTGAGGCTTTATTTGATTTGGGTTTAACGGAAAAAGAAGTGGTCGGAAGAACGAAATTCTGTATTCATCCTGCTGAGAAGGTAAAAAATGTAACGGTTATCGGCGGTACAAAAAATATCAATATTGAAAAAATAAAAGCTTTGCAGCCTGATCTTATTTTAGCCAATAAGGAAGAAAATGTAAAAGAGCAGGTGGAAGCTTTAATGGATGATTGTAAAGTAATCGTCACCAATGTTGAAAATATTGAGGATAATTATTATATGCTTAAAAACTTAGGCAAAATCTTTCATCAGGAAGAAAAAGCGCAGCTTTTTAACCTAAAAATCTATGATGTTCTCAACCACGCAAAAATTGAATCTCCCATAAAAGTAGCCTACTTAATCTGGAATAATCCTTACATGACCATCGGTTCCGATACTTTTATTCATAAAATTCTGGGTGAGATTGGTTTTGAAAATATTTTTAAAGATCAGAAACGTTATCCTGTGATTCAGACGGAAGATCTTGCGGAAGCGGAACTGATAATGCTGTCTTCTGAACCGTTCCCTTTTAAAGAGAAACATATTAAAGAGCTAAAAAAGTTTTATCCTGATAAAAAAATAATGATTGTAGACGGAGAAGCTTTCTCTTGGTACGGAACGCATATTGCGAAGTGTGAAAATTATTTTAAGGAACTTATTTCTGATCTTAAACACGAATTTCACTAATTTTTTTCACGAATGGCGGTCATTTTTTTTAATAGATTTTCTAAGTTTTGGCTGAAGCCGATTTATTCGTTTGTTGATGAAAACGGACTAAAGTCCGTTTCTTTCGAAAGAAAATTTCGATCTGTCCTATCATAAAAAAGACTCCGGCTCTTCGAGCCGGAGTCTTATATTTTAAACACTTTAAAAGCGATATTTTTTACAAAATTTTGGAAACTTCGTTACAAAGCCATTCCAATAATTCTCTGTCTTCTTCGGTAAAAGGATCAATCGTATGAGAATCGATATCAATCTGACCGATATTC
Source organism: Chryseobacterium sp. ZHDP1 (assembly GCF_018603435.1). Classification (GTDB taxonomy): domain Bacteria; phylum Bacteroidota; class Bacteroidia; order Flavobacteriales; family Weeksellaceae; genus Chryseobacterium; species Chryseobacterium indicum. The sequence goes on from NZ_CP075682.1 coordinate 1,543,241, forward strand.
TGTCCGTCTTTGAAGATCGGAACTACGATTTCTGCTTTGGTATCGATAGAACAGCTTAAATAATTGCTTTCTTCATGCACATCGGGAACAACAAACGTTTCATTGGAAACGGCAACCTGACCGCAGATTCCTTTTCCGTAAGGAATGATGGTGTGATCCGTCGGAGCTCCAACATAAGGTCCCAGTTTCAACTCGTCTTTATCTCCGTTTTTGAAATAAAAACCTGTCCAGTTGAAATAAGATATTTCCTGATCCAAAAGGTGACAAACTTTCTGAAGTTTTTCTTCTGTATTATGTTTCGGACTTTCAAGAATAGACGAAAGCCTTTTTTTTAATTCTGACATTTTTTTACTGTTTTAAGAAAATTGTTTTAAGGAAAGTTCTTCTTTGTAGCCGAACATTCCACGCTCTTTTATCATCTCTGCAACTCCTTCCGGAAGCTGATTTTCCCATCCTTTTATATTGCATCCGATCTTCTTCAGGATATCTCTGGAATAAATTTCCAAAAACTCCGGATTGTAATTGGTGATGTCCACAATACGGTTGTTGTGCTTGAAATATTTATAAAGTTCCTTCAGGTTTTCTTCCACTTTAAGGTTATCGGAATCCAGCAGTTCCAGAGTTTCCGGATCTTTATAAGGATACAGATATACTCTCATCCCGTTTCGGAAAAATTTTCCGAAAGCTTCAAGAATTCCTCCCGATAAATTTTTATAATACTTTTCGTCAAATACCATTAGAAGATTATTCACGCCCATTGCAACGCCGATTTCTCCGCTTGTGTAAGACGCAAAATAATCAATCAGTCGGTAATATTCAGAATAATTGGAAACGATTACGGTATATCCTAATTTGCCGAGAACATCTACTCTGTCGAGGAAATCTCTTTCATTGATGTCTCCGTCGGCGCGAAGGTTTGAAATGGTGATTTCTATTAAAACTTCAGTTTCATCCTCAGTACAGGTTACTTCTTTCATGAACATATTGAGTCCGTTCTGAAGCATATCAATGTTCACTTTCGTTACTGGTCTGAAACTTCCTCTTACCGCAAAAATATTTTTCTTGTACAAAATATCTGCAGGAAGCATATTATTCCCCTCCGAATTGAAAATCACGGCATCCGTCATTCCGTTTTTAACCAGCTGTAAAGACATCAGTCTGTTATCCACATACGCAAAAGCAGGCCCGCTGAAATCGATCATATCAATTTCCAGATTGTCTTTTGCCACATCGTCGTATAAAGATTCAATTAAATTTCTAGGATTGTCATAGTAATGGAAGGCTCCGAAAATTAAATTCACCCCTAAATTCCCAAGGGTTTCCTGCTGCAAGGTCGCATCATTCTCTTTGAATTTTACGTGAATTACAATTTCATTATAATCTTCGTTCTCTTTTACCTGAAAACGGATTCCAACCCAGCCGTGACCTTTAACCGTTTTATCAAAATTGATCGTGGTAACAGTATTAGCGTAAGAAAAATATTTTCTGTTGGGATTGCTTTCTCTTGAAATTCTTTCTTCGATAAGAGCGACTTCATAGCGAAGCATTTTTCGAAGTCTGTTTTGGGTAACGTATCTGTTTTTTACCTCTTTTCCGTAGATGGCATCACTAAAATCTTTGTCGTAAGCCGACATCGCCTTAGCAATTGTACCGGAAGCTCCCCCTGCTCTAAAAAAGTGTCGGACTGTCTCCTGCCCTGCTCCAATTTCTGCGAAAGTACCATAAATAGTAGGATCTAGATTAATTGTTAATGCTTTTTGTTTAGGAGTTAGTTTCTGATACATTAGGACATTAAATTTTTCGTAAATTTACCAAAATTAAACCAACCTCAAAAGAAAATGAAGTTGAAATTTTTAGGAACAGGAACTTCGCAGGGTGTTCCTGTTATTGGCTGCACTTGTGAAGTGTGTACTTCAGGTAATCCCAAAGACAGTCGGCTCCGCTCTTCTGTAATGATAACGACCGATGAAGACAAAAAAATCCTTATCGACTGCGGACCCGATTTCAGGCAGCAAATGCTTACCAATCAGGAAGATCGTGTAGATATTACATTGCTTACTCATGAACATAATGATCATGTTATCGGTCTGGATGATATGCGTCCTCTTATTTTCAAAACCGGAAAAGATATCCCTTTATACTGCTCTTCCAGAGTTGCCAACGAGGTAAAAAATCGTTTTCCTTATGCTTTTGCAGATGAAAAATATCCCGGAGCTCCGGCTTTTGAACTTCATGAAATTGAAAACAGAACTTTCACAGTTTTAGATACTGAAATTACACCCGTTGAAGTCATTCATTTTAAAATTCCCGTTTTCGGTTATAAGTTTAAAAAGCTGGCTTATATAACGGATGCCGGATTTATTTCTGAAACAGAAAAAGAAAAATTAAAAAATCTTGATGTTTTGATTTTAAACTGCATCCGGAAGTCTGATCCACATCCTGCCCATTTTATTTTGCCGGATGTTATTAAATTATTTGAAGAACTGAAACCCGAAAAATTATTTTTAACGCACATCAGTCATCATTTAGGATTGCATGATGTTGAAGATAAACAGCTTCCATCCGGAATGCACCTTGCCTACGACGGTCTGGAGATTATTTTTTAAAATTTTTCTTCAAAAAACTTTGGAAAATAAAGAAAAGTTTCTATATTTGCACACCGATTCAAAACAAGGTAACACACTTGCCCAGGTGGCGGAATTGGTAGACGCGCTGGTCTCAAACACCAGTTCTTAGGAGTACCGGTTCGATCCCGGTCCTGGGTACAAAAAACCTCTGAAATCATTTGATTTTCAGAGGTTTTTATTTTTTAGGGTGGTTTTTATATATCTGAATTTAAACTATTTAAAATAAACTTTTGATACTTAAAAAATAGTCCTTTACAGGGTAAAAAACTATAATTATTGAATATCTATTCCACCTGTACAATTATGAAAATAATTACCCGAAAATAAAATTGGATTCCGAAAAATTTTATTGTTAATTAACAATTGATTTTCCTTAAGTTTAAAATTATTTCCTTTATAAAAAAACTCGCCTCTTTTAAAATAAATTTTATTAGGTACTTCAAAAACAATATCAATAAAAATTTTTCCAGATGCTTGTCTAATAATTAAACGGTTTGCAGTGTACTCAATATCCCAAACGTCGATATTATAAATAACATTATTATTTTCAACTTTTAATAAAACATTATCATTTTCATCACATAATAATATATCTAAAAAAAACTCATTATTATTCAACGAAACTTTAATAATAGGCTGACCCAAAACCTTTAATGGAATATTAAAAATTCCATGACCGTCATCTATAATTTCAAATGTAGATCCGCCAATTAAAATTATAGCACTATTTCCAAAATAATTTAAAAATTCTGGTTTTGTATAACTATTTCTTCGATTATAAGGATCTTTATTATTTTCTTCAATAACTAATGGAGAAAGTAGCTTTCTAGTTTTCAAACTGTGATGCATTGGACATAATAAAGTAATTTCTTCAGAAATATGTCTTTTAACGATGGCATATTCTTTCATATGTTCATATTCATAAATAGGGCAACCACAAACTACACAACCAAAACCACATCTTTGTCTAACTTCTCTTTTAACCTCATTTGGAATAGCTGGTCTTTGATATTTCATTTTATTAAGTTTTTTCAAATATATTAATAACCTTTTTATTGTTTTATAAATATCAAAGTAATTTTACAATAATCAATTCAAAGTCAAATAATAATCTTCAATCCTAAACAGCAAAAGAGCCTGCCCTAATCTCAGGGCAAACTCTTTTTATTAAAATCTAAAAAAACTTATCTTATATTAAAGTTAGGTTCGGGTAAATTAAAATAACGGTATGTGTTATAATTGTGCTAAAACATCATTATTTTCAGTCTCTTCCATAATATAAGGATCTTCATGTTTTGAAAATTCTTCAAACAATTCGTATCTGGGTTTTGAGAGTGAACTTAGAAATGTAATGGTTGTGCGGTTTCCGTTTTCATCTACTTTTACAACAATAGAAGTACAGCAGGGGGAAGCGTTGAAATAATTTTCAAACCTTCTGCCGCATTTAAAGCATTCGGTAATAATGATTTCTTCTGTCTCGAAATTTTCCATGGTAATTGTGTGTTTTTTATTAAAAGCTCGTTTTAGGAGCTAAATATATTTTTTCATCAGTCAGTTGTGTTTTCAGAATTCAAATATACGTCTAATTCTCTACCTGTACCTTATTGAACAAAGAAACTTTGTAAAGTGCATCAATAACATCTTCGTCATTCACCTTCCTGTTTTTTACTTTTCTAATGTAATCGGGATCTCTGGATTTCTTAAGAATTATGTTCACAGAACCCGTGTAGCGCGTCGGTAACCATTTATCAATAAAATCAAATCGTTCATTGATGGTGTTCTGATAGGGATATATCAATTTGCTCATACAAATAAATATTTTTGTTTAACCTTTTTTCGTAATTTTGTGTTTATCTCTCCGAGATAATTATAAAACAAATATACAACTATATATTTAAAAACAATAATTAATTGAAATTTTAACAATTAATTATTAAATAAAATTAAAAAGAAGAAATTATTCGATATGAAAATTCACGAAAAGATACGCGAGTACAGCAAATCAAAAGGAGAAACTTTAAGAGAAATAGCCGAAGAATACGGCATGACTCCGCAGGCTATTCAGCTTTATTTTTCAGGAAAAAATGCAATTCCACTCAATTTTCTGGTTTGGTATCTGGAAAAACATCCGGATCTGGATCTTTATGCTCTTTTTGACAAGAACAGAGAAAGCATTGTTTCTGAACCGAAAACACCTTATCATAAAAAAACCAAAAAACAGGAAGTAATAGACCAAATTGTTGCGATCCTGCAAAAAGAAATGTAATATCCACAAAAGATTAATTACCTTAATACATCAACCGGAAAATTAAAACAAATAATTTTTCCGGTTTTATTTTTCTGTAAATGAGAGAAATATCCCTTCTGTGATTCTTTTACTTAATTATAGCAAAATTAGTTGTACTCTTTTTAACAATTTATTTATCTTCGCACCTCTGAAATTTAAAAAGTTAGTTGCGCAAAATCACAAATATGACTATTAATGCTTCTCATAAACTGATTCCCATGACGGATTTTGTCATCGAGTATTATTCGCATGAAGGATACGCAGATCTTCAGACGCTTAAACTGATGAACAATTACGCCAATCTTTTGAAAAAGGAGCTTACATTGGGAATGTTTGTTCCCGTAGATTCTTCGGGCGAAATCCTGAAGGAACCCAGAAACTACGAATCGTGGAAAGCTCTTGAGCATAATTCCAAAAAAAGGAATGATGAAGAAAGTAAGGCTTTCGAAGATTACAAAATCTATCAGAAAGCCGAAAAAAAATGTCTTTTTGAAGGATTTAAAATTGCCTATAACGGCTATTCCGTCGTGAGAATTGTAGCTTCTTACAACACTTCAATTGAACTTTCATTCAACAAAAACGAAAAAACATTCCAAAACTTTAAAGATATTGAATCGCTAACTTCTTTTGATGAAATCTATCTGAACAGTTCTGCTTTGAAGAAAATAGGAATTCAGAAATAATTATCAGATAAGCATATACAACTACTCTTTTACCGCATTTCCGTACACTTCCAAAGCCCTTTTTCTGGCAAAAGTATGCTCCACAATCGGTTCTGCATTGATGTCTTTTTCGGAAAGCCATGTTTTGATGTATTTTAAATCTTTATCAAATTTTTTGGTCTGCTCCGAAGGATTGAAAACCCTGAAATAAGGAGCTGCATCGCAGCCGCATCCTGCAGCCCATTGCCAGTTTCCGTTATTGGAAGACAGCTCGTAGTCCAGAAGTTTTTCTGCGAAATAGGCTTCTCCCCATCTCCAGTCGATTAAAAGATGTTTGGTAAGAAAACTCGCAACAACCATTCTTACCCTGTTGTGCATAAATCCCGTTTCGTTTAGCTGTCTCATCCCTGCATCTACAATCGGATAGCCGGTTTTTCCTTCACACCATTTTTTAAATTCCTTTTCATCATTTCTCCATTTAATGCTATCATATTTTTCTTTAAAAGAATTGTTGACCACTTTCGGGAAATGATATAAAATCTGCATAAAAAATTCTCTCCAGATCAGTTCATTCAGCCAGACTTCATTGTGTTTTTCTGCAAATTCCACACATTTTCTTACGGAAATGGTTCCGAAACGAAGCGCAATTCCTAAACGCGTTGTATGATCCATTGCCGGAAAATCTCTGTATTGATTGTAATCATCAATAATCTTTTTTTCCAGTGAAGGTTTTTTAAATTCCAGATCTGTTTTCTCAAAACCTAAATCTTTAAGTGCTAAAAATTTGGAAGGCGAATATGTATGAAATTTTGAAAAATCAACTTCCATTTTTTTGAAGGTGACAGACTTGAAATTTTCTTTCCATTTTCTTGAATACGGGGTATAAACGGTGTAAGGTTTTCCGTCATTTTTTACCACATCATCCTTTTCGAAAATCACCTGATCTTTAAAATCCTGAAAATTAATATCACTTTTTTTAAGCAGATCCTGTATTTCTTCGTCTCTTTTTATTGCCTGCGGTTCATAATCCCTGTTGCAGAAAACAGTATCGATTTCAAAATCTTTAATCAGTTTTTTGAAAGCTTCAACAGGTTTATCGTGAAAAACGGTTAATCCGCTCTTATGTTTTTTAAGCTCAGTATGAATTTCTTCCAGAGCCTGATAAAAATAATCTACTCTTCTGTCTGATTTATTTTCAAGCTTATCAAGAATTTCCTTATCGAAAATAAAAACCGGAACTACTTTTAAACCGGCTTCAAGTGCATGAAACAATCCTGTATTATCTTCCAGCCTGATGTCTCTTCTGAACCAGAAAATATTTACTTTTTCTTTTTTAGACATAATGATTTATTAACCCTGTTTTCTCTACAAAAATCAGACTAATTTTTCTAATAGTAAAGAGATTGTATTTAAATTTTTTTAATTATAAATCCACATCAGAACAGGCTTTTTAGATTTCTGAAGCATCGGATCTATCTCTTTCATCGCATTATTGGATACGGTAGGACAGCCCCAACCTTCAGGAGAACCTTTCGGGAAGACTTCTTCATCGCTCATCAGATTCCAGGAATGAAAAACAATGAATCGTTTCAGCGAATTGCTGTTGGTTTTTTCCAGACCGTGCATCAGATATTTTACATGAATTCCCCAGTCGCTGTAACCTCGTCCCTGAATTTTGTATTTGCCGAGTGATGAAAGATGACTTCCGTCTTCATTGCTGAATTTCGGATGGTCTTTTGATGCGTCACTGCTCCACTGATTATTTCCGCAACCGTGACCAACAAGATATTTTTTTGAAGCAGAATTTGTTTTAAAATTCCAAACTACCAGTCTTTTCACTCCGGAATGCAGACTCATATCAATCAGAATGCAAAAATCTGTACTGAACTGATTGGATTTGCAGAATGTAAGTGCTTCTTCGGCTTTCGATTTTGTTTTATTTAAATCAATTTCCGGTTTCTTTTCCTGCTTTGAGATTTCTGAAATCTGTGGCTTGATGGTACTTTCCGCTTCCTGTTTGCATGATAACAGGAACAGAAATGCCGTTATCCAACTTAAAAAATTCACAGAAACCTATTTGTAATGTAAGAAGATTCCATAATCTGAAGGCGTCCAGAATGCCGCTTTCTGATCCGCCGCTTTCAGAGCATCATTTGCCCAGGTGTTGCAGGTATTCAGGAAGCTGTATTTTCCCTGTGCATCATAGAATGCGTCATTACTTCCGTAAACAGCATTTGTAGGAACAAGATTGTAGTTTCCGTTTTGGTCTTTATCAAATTTAGCATCTACAAAATCTACCAGTTTTTTATACTGATCCTTGCTGATCATAATTTTTTTACAGTCGTCGCCTTCCTTCATAGTTTTATAGAAAGTACAGTGCATTGCCGATTCGCTAAGCCAGAAAGCGGCCTTAAAAGCCGTCGAAAACTTAAGATCTGCCCAAGTCGGAGTGTCGAGATAGAATCCTTTATCTCCCCATCCTACTCCTACATAATTGTAATCTGTACTTTTGGATTTCGTATTGCTGAACGGGATTTTTGTACTCCAGTCCTGTATCTCATTCTTTACAGGCATTACAATATCCGTATGAACGCCGTTGGTGTAAATATAAACCGGAATTTCTTTTTTCTGGCCGTCATCCTTCGCAGAAACTTCAATAAAAGGCAGAAAATAACCCAGAGCAATATACAAAACCACAATTCCTACAATAATTCCTAAAGCTTTAATGATGAGAAGCAACATCTTTTTCACGTTCATGTCTTATTTAAGTTAATGAAAATTTAATTATTAATTTTTCGTAAAAGTATTTGTTTTGATCGGAATTTTCGCTAAATTTAAGTACCAAATATTAAAAAATATGCACAAAAACACGAAATCAAACAAAAGATTCAAAGTAAGAGTAAAAGTAGCCCCAAAAAGAATACAGAAAAAACGCTGATTTTTAACAAATTTTATTTTCAGAATACATTTTTTTTAGTCTGAAAATTTTTTAAAATTCTTACCAGCCATCTTTCCCTCCTTAAAGATCCATTTAAGGAATGGGTGTTCAACCTTCTTACTCTGGAACTTCAACAATTCCAGATAAGGGTTTATCCGCCAAAATGATTTCACTTATTTTGTGAAGATTTTTCCAGAAAATCTATATTTCTTTTCAGTCCGGCAAATTTTGTTCTTTTGACAGGCGATTTGCGGAAAATTTCGGAAAACAGTTCCTGCGTAAGCTCCTTCCACTCTCTTTTTTTAAAATTTTTCAGCGCTTCATTCGGTTTGAATTTCATTTGCTGATGAGGTGACGAAAAACGGTTCCACGGACAGACATCCTGACAAACATCGCAGCCAAACATCCAGTCGTCCATCTTGTCCTGAAAATAATCGGGAATAGAGTCTTTGAGCTCGATTGTTGCGTAAGAAATACATTTGCTTCCGTCAATCAGCTTTTCTGAGACAATCGCATTGGTGGGACAAGCATCAATACATTTCCTGCACGTTCCGCAGTGATCGGTCACCGGATGATCTGCAACGAGTTCCAGATCGCAGATAATTTCCGCTAAAAAATAGAACGAACCGCTCTGTCTTGTAATTAAATTCGCGTTTTTTCCTACCCATCCGATTCCTGATTTTCTCGCCCAGCTTCTTTCCAGAACCGGCGCAGAATCTACAAAAACACGAAATCCGAATTCCCCGATCTCTTCCTGAAGTTCAACAACCATCTCACGTAAAATATCTTTGATGACTTCATGGTAATCTTCCGCATAAGCATATTTGGAAATCTTAAAATTTTCGAGAGTTGAAATTTTTTCTTCGGGAAAATAATTGTAGGAAAGAGAAATTACAGACTTGGAACCTTCTACGAGCAATCTGGGGTCTAATCTTTTATCAAAATAATTTTCCATGTATTTCATTTCGCCGTGGAAATTATTTTTCAGCCAGTTTTCGAGTGGTTTTGCCTCTTCTTCAAGAAAATCTGCTTTCGAAATCCCACAGTTCTGAAATCCAAAACTTTTTGCCTTGGATTTTATAAGCTGCGTATATTTTTCTGCGGTTGAAATCATGATTTACACTTGCAAAATTAAGATTATTTTATAATTTTGCCGCGTTTGAAAAATTCAGACCTTACAACTAAGGAAAAAATAATAACTCATGAAAAAAATCTGTCTGTTCACCGGACTTATTTCAGCAGCGTTTTTTAACGCACAAATAAAATTCGAAAAAGGTTATTTCGTAAATAATTCAGGACAACGAAGTGAAGTTCTGATCAAAAATCTGGACTGGAAAAACAATCCTACAGAATTTGAATACAAAACAGATGAAACTTCTGCAGAAATAAAAAAAGAATCCATTAAAAATATTCAGGAATTCGGAATCGATAATGAGCAAAAATATATCAGAAAGACGGTGATGGTAGATCTTTCTTCTGATCAGTTGCAATCAATGTCTTACGAGAAAAAAGCGAATTTTGCAGAAAAAACCGTTTTCTTAAAATATGTAGTGGAAGGAAAAGCAGACTTATTGTATTATGAAAATGAAGACCTTGAAAGATTTTTCTTCTCTGTGAACGATTCTGAAGTAAAGCAGCTTGTTTATAAACCTTATTACATTGAAAATTCATTAATTGCTTATAATGAAGAATATAAAAAGCAGATTCTGGATAATCTGAATTGCGGAGTAGATCTTACGGACGTTAATAAACTGAATTACAAACCAAAAGATCTGATTAAAGTTTTTCTGAAATACAACGAATGTTCTAACAGTTCTGCGGTAAACTACAATCAAAATTACGAAAAAAGAGATCTTTTTAATCTGACCATAAGACCGGGGATGAATTTTTCTTCTTTTGAAATGGTAAATGATTATTATTCCGGAAGCGGAAATGCGAAATTTGATAATAAAATATCTTTCAGAATAGGTCTTGAAGCTGAATTTATTCTTCCTTTCAATAAAAATAAATGGGCCGTTTTCGCAGAACCTACTTATCAGTATTACAAAACAGAAAAGCAATCTGTTGTTTATGAAGGGCAGCCTTTCGAAACAACATCAATCAGAAATATAGATTATAAATCGATAGAAATTCCTTTGGGAATAAGACATTATTTCTTTCTGAATGACAAGTCTAAAATCTTCATTAATGCGGCGTATGTTTTTGATATTGAAATGGGATCAAATATCCGATATGATTATAATAATTTGAAAATATTTTCCGGCAATAACTTTGTTTTCGGGGTAGGATTTAAGTATAATGATAAGTTTCAGGTGGAATTCAGAACATCCACCAATAGAAATCTGATGCAAGACTATTTAAACTGGACTTCGAAATATCAGACTTCTTCTGTGATCTTAGGATATACACTGTTTTAGAAAAAGCTGTAAAATTGTAAATTTTCTTTAAATTTTACGTATTTTCGTTATAAGTTTAATCTAATAAAACAAATTATGTCTTTATCAGAAGTTATAAAATCAGGAAATTATGCATTAATCGACGTTCGCGAACCTATGGAACTGGAAATGGACGGAAACATAGAAGGTGCTAAAAATATTCCTTTGGGAGAAGTGGAAGACAGAAAAGAAGAAATCCTGTCTATTGAAAAGCCTGTAATTTTGTTCTGCAGAAGCGGAAACAGAAGCGGAAAGGCTTTGGAATATCTTAACTCTCAGGGTTTGCAAGACGGCTACAACGGCGGAGGCTGGGCTGAGCTGAAAGCAAATCTGGAAGCAAATCAGGGAACTTTTTAAAAAGTTCCTTTTTTTATCTGAAAATTTTTGAAAATGAACCTGAAAGAAAGATTTCTTCAAAACTGTTTTTTATTTACCGAAGATCAAAATCTTATTGGAGATCTTTGGTCTGAAATTGAAAAGAAATACAGCGAGAAAGGGAGACATTATCATAATCTTGAGCATCTGGAAAATATGTTTTCTGAACTGGATGCTTTAAAAGATGAAATTGAAAATTTTCCTGTTCTCTCATTTTCTGTTTTCTATCATGATGTAATTTATGATGCTGCTTCAAAATCAAATGAAGAAAAAAGTGCTGAATTTGCAGCAGTAAGACTGAAAAGACTTCATGTAGACTCTCATTTCATTCAAAAAGTTTCTGAACAGATTCTTGCCACCAAATCGCATCACTTATCTGAAAACAGCGATACCAATTATCTTTTAGATGCTGATCTGTCGATTCTCGGAAAAGATTCTGAAGTATACATTGATTACACTAAAAAAATAAGGAAAGAATATGCCATCTATCCCGATTTGCTTTATAAACCGGGAAGAAAAAAGGTTTTAAAACATTTTCTGGAACAGAAGGATATTTTTAAGACCTCCATTTTTAAAGAAAAGTATGAGGATATTGCAAGAAAGAATATTCAGATAGAAATTGATGGGTTTTGATCTTGCATTTATTGACCACCCCGTCAAAAATTCTTTGAATTTTCGCCACCCCTCCAGAGGAGGGAAATGTAATGCTGCTTAAATTTTACCAGCTATTTTTCAGTATTCTGCCTTTATAATTGAGGAGATAAACTCTGTAGATTTTTGCAGAACAGTGTCCGGAATTTCTTTATGCGGTGTATGGCCGATGTTCGGGATGATGAATTTTTCTGAAGTCCCGCTTACCTGGGAAATTGTTTTTTCAACCTGATCCAGTGTTCCGTACTCGTCATTTTCTCCCTGAATAAATAACAAAGGTGATGTTATATTTTTCAGCAGATATTCAATATTCCAGCTTCTGAATTTGTCGCTTAACCAGATTTCCGTCCAGGCTTTTACCATCATTTCAACTTTATCACCATGATATTTTGCCAGACGTTCCGGAAGATTGGTGGTTTTATAAGCTTCAAAAGCATCTTTTACACCGTTTACTGTTATATCTTCCACGAAAATATGTCCGGCTTCACAAAGAGTTGCAATGACTTTTTCAGGATATTTGGCGGCGAAAATCAGGGCAATTGTTCCGCCGTCGCTGTGTCCGAAAAGGATTATATCATTTATATTCAGTTCTTTTAAGAGGTCATTCAGAAGATCGGCTTCCTGCTCCATATAATTATTTTCTCTTTCATAGGTAAGCATAGGAAAAGATTTTCCGTAGCCTAAACGATCATAGACCAACACATTACATTGCGTCTGCAAAGCCAGTTTTTCAGGAAAGTCTCTCCAAAGCTGAGTGCAGCCTAAAGAATCGTGCAGAAAAACAATAGTTGGTTTATTTTCAAAAGAGTTATGATATTCTGTATATAGTTTTTTCCCATTGACATTAACAATCCTTCCTTCCATTAACTTTCAGATTAATTCTATAAACTTGGCGTATTGGTTTCGTTAAATTCTTTAAGTAAATTCTGAAAAACGGTTTCTACGGGAAGAACTTCATCAATTAACGCAGAAACCTGCCCGATTTCGAGTTCGCCTTCTTCCATATCGCCTTCAAACATCCCTTTTTTGGCTCTTGCACGTCCTAAAGAAGCGATTAGAGACTCTTTGTTTCTTCCAACGTTGTAGATCTCCTCCAGTTCATTAAAGAACTTATTTTTAACCATTCTTACAGGCGCGAGTTCTTTAAGGGTAAGATGGGTATCTCCTTCCTGAAGTTCTGTAATTTTATTTTTCCAGTTTTCATGGGCACTTGCTTCTACAGTGGCAGCGAAACGGGAACCGATCTGAACGCCGTCTGCGCCTAAAATCATGGCTGCTTTCATCTGGGAGCCTAAAGCAATTCCTCCTGCTGCAATCAGCGGTTTGGAAATATGCTTTCTTACATTCGGGATTAGACAGAATGTGGTGGTTTCATCTCTTCCGTTGTGACCGCCTGCTTCAAATCCTTCCGCAACTACGGCATCTACTCCTGCCTCTTCGCATTTCATGGCAAATTTTGTTGAAGAAACCACATGAGCAACCTTCAAACCTTCTTTCTGCAAAGTTTCGGTATATGTTTTAGGGTTTCCGGCGGAAGTGAAAACAATCTTTACACCTTCTTCCAGAATAATCTGAATTACTTCATCCAGATTAGGATACAGCATCGGTACATTTACTCCGAAAGGTTTGTCTGTAGCCTGTTTACATTTCCGGATATTCTCCCTTAAAATATCGGGATACATACTTCCTGCGCCGATTAATCCTAGACCGCCGCAATTGGAAACCGCAGAAGCAAGTCTCCATCCGGAATGCCAGATCATGCCTGCCTGAATGATAGGATATTGTATATTAAAGAGTTGTGTAATCTTATTTTGTTGTGAATTCATCTGGTGAAGCTTTTTTGCTGAATTAAAATCTATGAAACTGCTCATGCTGTAAAAATAATAAAAATAGCGGTCTTGCGAAGATTTTGGGCATAAAAAAACCTTCAGAAGTTCTGAAGGTTTTGATGATTATTTTTTAATTGAATCTCTTTTCCAGTTGGCTTTGAAGTTACAAGAATCGTAACGTCCGTCGATGGAGATGAATGTTGTCGGAAGCTTTGAGTTAACAAATTTTTCGATCATTTCATTTCGCTTTTTATTTAGCGCCATCTGCTTCACTCTGTCGTAATCTGTTTCCAGTTTGATCTGGTGAGCCGGAATTACATCTTCCACTTTTACGATTTTTACCACTTTTCTTTCTCTTTCATCCATATCATCGAAAGCGTTCGTAATATCTCCTTTGTTTAATCCTGCCAATTCGTAGCTGATTGTTCCCGGAACTGTTTCTCTTTCAATTTTATTTGATCCGTCCGCTCCCGGAATAACTCCCGCATTGAACTTTGTTCTTTTATCGTCTGAGAATCTGAAGGTAGCGTCTTTGAATGTCATTTTTCCGTTAAGAATTAAACCTCTGATGCTGTCCAGTTTAGCTTTTGCTGTTTTAATTTCCTCATCAGTAGGAGTTGCCATCAGAAGGATGTGTCTCGCTTCATAGATTTTACCTGATTTTTTAACAAGCTGGATAAGGTGATATCCGAATTCCGATTCTACAGGCTCTGAAATTTCTCCTTCCTGAAGATTTAAAGCGGCTGCCTCGAAAGGTTTTACCATCTGTCCTTTGGAAATGTTTTTCATTAAACCTCCGTTGGAAGCGGTTCCTTTGTCTTCAGAAAAAATCCTTGCCTGACTTTCGAAAGTCTCTCCTCCTTCAATATCTTTCTTGATTTTTTTCAGCTTATTAATCAGCTCGTCTTTATGAGCATCCGTAAGTTTAGGATACATCATGATCTGAGATAACGACACCTCATCTTTAATTTCAGGAAGCTGACTTTTATATAAATTATAGAAGTCGGTTACCTCGTTTGGTGTAACGTCCGCTTTGTCTGTAATTCTCTGAATTTTAGCCTGTCCGTAATATTGGTCGGTATCGATTTTTTCGATTGCGTTTTTCATTTCATATCCGTTTCTGAACTTGTAGGCTGCCAACATTGTTTTTTCATCAGGAAACTGAGAAAGCAACTGCTGATATTTTGCATTCGCCTGTTCTTTAATTGCAGCAGAACGGTTATCGATTAACGTATCTCTTTTAGCAGCGTATACCAAAAGCTTATTATTCAGTAAGTTTTCTAAAAACTCACACTTATCTATGTTGGAAGCTCCCTGCTGTTTTGCATAATTCATCTGCTCATTGATGTCAGACTCCAAAACAATTTCATCACCGATTACAGCAGCAATTCCATCCACTAAATCTCCCTGTTTTAACTGAGCATTCATCATATTTGTACCAAACAACATGATGAAAATTCCAAAAAGAAAAGTGATCTTAAGTTTATTTATCATTTTACTATTTTAAACAAGTTGCAAATTTAGAATTCTTAATGAATTACACTAAATTTTTTATTATAAATATTTCTTAAAAAGAGGTATTTATTGTACTTCTACGTTGAAAGTTGTTAATTCCTTAAACTGCTTCAGTCTTCCGAATACGTCTGATTCGTTTACTTCCTGAATTCTTTCTGTCCCGAATTTCTCAACCGTGAAAGAAGCCATAGCAGAACCTACGATTAACGCAGACTTCATGGTTTCGAAATCGAATGTTCCTTTTTTAGCTAAATAAGCTGCAAAACCTCCTGCAAAAGTATCTCCAGCTCCGGTTGGATCGAAAACTTCTTCCAGTGGTAAAGCCGGAATGGCGAATACTTTATGATCGTGGAAAAGCAATGCTCCGTGTTCTCCTTTTTTGATGATAACGAACTTCGGGCCCATTTCGTGGATTTTTTTAGCTGCTTTTACCAGAGAATATTCTCCTGAAAGCTGTCTTGCTTCTTCGTCGTTGATTGAAATCACGTCCGTCTTAGCAATCATCTGCATTAGTGTTTCCAAAGCTGTATCCATCCAGAAATTCATGGTATCAAGAATAACCAGTTTCGGACGGTTGTTCATTTTTTCAAGTACGGAAAGCTGTACTCCCGGGTGAAGATTTCCTAATAATAAGATCTCTGCATCCTGCATAGAATCCGGAATTTTAGGATCAAAATTTTCAAGAACGTTTACTTCAGTTGCCAAAGTATCTCTTGTATTCAGGTCGTTGTGGTATTTTCCTGCCCAGAAGAATGTTTTCCCTTCTTTTACGATTTCAATTCCCTCTACATTAACCTCTCTGTTTGTGAACATATCAAGATATTCCTGCGGAAAATCTCCTCCTACCACAGAAACGATTCCGGACTTAACGCCCAAAATAGATGAAGTGATCCCGATATACGTAGCTGCACCTCCTAAAATTTTATCTGTTTTTCCAAATGGCGTTTCAATTGCGTCGAACGCAACACTTCCTACAACTAAAAGTTTCATATTTTTTTCAAAGTATTTTAAAAGTAAATTATTTTTTCCATTCAAATGTGTCCAGCAGGTGTTTCATATCTCTTTTGATATAATCTACCGCAGGAGCCAAAGAATCCGGTTTCGGTCTTGTGTTAAAGTATAAATAGGCAGTTACAAAATGTTTGGTACTGTCTGTAATGTAAAACTGAAGATTGGAAGCGCTCTGTCCTTTCAGTTCATAAAAATTTCCGTATACCTTTTTTTCAGGATATTCGAAAGATTTTGTGTCGATTGCGCTTGCTTTTATCGTATGTTCATACACCATTTTTTCAGCTTCCTGAATATGAGCTGCAAAATCATTCTGTATCGGGTAATACGTTACAAAAACTTTGGCTTTCATTTTCGGATAGTTCAGATAATACCAGCAAGGCTTTTTTGCATCGGTAATGTTTGCAAAATCTGAATATTCAAATGTATAATTACAGTTGTTTTCGAATTTCTGATATTTCGGTGCGGGATATTCCAGTCGAAGTTCTCCGTAAGGCTTCGGAACCGGATCTTTTCCGCAAGATACCAAAAGTAAGGCTGCAAAAATAAAAATGGCGTTTTTAAACATTTTGCAAAAGTACAAATTAGATTTCAGATTTCGGAAGACAAATTTCGGGATTTCAATGGGTTTTGAGATTGTGATTAAATTTTGCTTTTGAGGCTTTGTTTTTGAATGTGAAGCTTCGCGAAGTTTTTTCTTTTAAAACTAAATGGGATACCCATTTTAATCATGTATTTAATTTTAACGCAAAGTACACGAAGATTTTTTTTAACAGCTTTTCGTTTTAAGTTCACTAAAGTGTTTCACTTAACGAAGACAACAAAGATAATGACTTGTTGTACATTATGTAGCATTTTGTCATTCTGATCGGAGCGAAGCGGAGTGAAGAATCTTTTTAACGCAAAGAGCGCGAGTCTTTTTTGAATATTATTGTGAATATTTTTCGTTCGCGAAGGCGTTTCACTCAGCGAATGATAATATGTTAATGAATATTCATTTTAATCATATACTTAATTTTAACGCAAAGCTCGCAAGAGTTTTTAAATATTAACCGCTTTTTTAAGTTCACAGAGGCGTTTCACTTAAATAAGCACACAGAAAGTTTTTTATTACATTCTAATTATTTTTTAAGCTTATCCATTAATTTGCCTGCAAATTCTTAATCTTTCTTAACTGCTTAACTATTCTTAATGGTTTCTTTTTAAACAATAGGCGCAAAAAGTTTATTTGAAATTATTGAAAACATTCTTCGTTCGCAAGGGCATTTCACTCAGCGAATGATAGATATGTGAATGATTCTCCATTTTAATCATGTAATTAATTTTAACGCAAAATGCGCGAAGATTTTTCTTTTAAAACTTAATGGATATTTTTAAGTTCGCTAAAGCGTTTCACTTAAATAAGCACACAGAGCGTTTTTTATTACATTCTAATTATTTTTTAAGCTTACCCTTTAATTTGCCTGCAAATTCTTAATCTTTCTTAACTGCTTAACTATTCTTAATGGTTTTTTTTTAAACGCAATAGACGCAAAAGTTTATTTGAAATTATTGAAAACATTTTTCGTTCGCAACGGCATTTCAATCAGCGAATGATAGATATGTGAATGAATCTCCATTTTAATCATGTAATTAATTTTAACGCAAAATGCGCGAAGATTTTTCTTTTAAAACTTAATGGATATTTTTAAGTTCGCTAAAGCGTTTCACTTAAATAAGCACACAGAGCGTTTTTATTACATTCTAATTATTTTTTAAGCTTATCCTTTAATTTGCCTGCAAATTCTTAATCTTTCTTAACTGCTTAACTATTCTTAATGGTTTATTTTTAAACACTTCTCGCAATGACATTACAAAATTCTATATGCCATTTCATAATTTTGGATATAATTCTCCAACGGTTTTGGGAAGGATTTTTCGTGTGAACCTTCAACATCAGTTACAATAAAATTATTTTCAGTGATGAAATTCTGCCATATTTCTTCCGAGTCTACTTCTACATTAAAAATCTCTATGCTTAAATTTTTGTGCGTGAGTTTATGGCTTACATTTTTTATACTTTTGATGAATGGAATTAAATCATCTGAAATTTCAGGTGGAAATTCAAATAACTTTTTCCAGATGAAATCGTCTTTTCTCTGTTGAATTAAAAACTGACCATTTCTGTGAACGAAATAATATTTCAGCTCCAAGTCAGCAGCTTTTACTTTTTTTGTTTTTACCGGAAATTCAGAAACTTTATTCATGGAAAAAGCCAGACAGTCTTCATGTAAAGGGCATTCTCTGCAAAGAGGATTTTTAGGCTTACAGATTTCGGAACCTAAATCCATCATCGCCTGATTGAAATCACCGACATTTTCAGGTAAGATTAAATGAGCGAGTTCAGAAAAATAATTAAAAGCTTTTGAACTTGAAATATCAAAATCATCTGCAAAAATACGGCTCAGTACACGATAAAAGTTTCCGTCCACAGCCGGAATTTTACCCCCAAAACAAATACTGGAAACTGCAGCGGCTGTATATTTTCCGACACCTTTTAACTTTAAGATTTCATCGTATTCATGAGGAAAAACGCCATTATAATCGTTCATGATCTGTTGCGCTGCCTTATGAACATTTATCGCTCTGGAATAATAGCCTAATCCTTTCCAATACAGTAAAACTTCGTTTTCGTCTGCTTCGGCAAGGGTTTTTACATCCGGAAAACGCTGAACAAAATTATTATAATGTCCTAATCCCTGAGCAATTCTGGTCTGCTGAAAAACGATCTCACAAATCCATATTTTGTAAGGATCTTTGGTCTGTCTGAAAGGTAAATCGCGGGCATTTGTTTTATACCAGCTAAGAAGTTTATTGCCGATGTGTCTGAAGTCTGATTGTTTTGTTTTTTCCAAAGGTTTGTCTGCTACATTTTATGTTTCGGCAAGCTCAGCATGACAACGCTAAAAATTCACTTTTAATAAAACGACTAGTATTAGAAATGTCATGCTGAGCTTGTCGAAGCATCTGTTTATTAAATACAAAGATAATTTAATTTTCTTTTTGAACTGAATATACGGGAGCCGCTTTCAGCCACTGATATTTTAAATGTTTTTCTTTTGCGATGAAGCGGTAACCTTCCAGTTTTTTGAGATAAATATAGGAAGCAGAATCTTTTTTGAATTTTAACTGTTGATTAGACAGAAAACTGAATGGGAAATCCACCATAGAATCTCTTGTCGTTTTCTCTACTTTGCCATTAATAACTCTGTAAATAAAAATGGATTTTCCACGCCCTTGAGACTGATCTATTAGTTTAATATTTGATGAAGCAATCACCATATCACTTTCATCGAAGCATTCCTGCGGTTTCATGATGTAAGCTTTTCCTTCTTTTATTTCGTCGGCGAAAAGATCTATTGTATGATTTTGCTGTACCCTTTTATCTTCACAACTGAAGATCATAAAAATTACGGGCAAAAAGTAGAATAACCTGCCTTTCATATTTCTATTTTTAACGATTTGGTAGAAAAAAACCGATGAAAAATTGCATCGGTTTTAATATTTAATTTGATTAATTTAATCCTGAAGATATTCCGCATCCCATTCGTTTCCGTCGTCTCCTTTGTGTCCGTCTAATTTGATAACGAAACTTTTTGTAGGGAAATAAGGCGTTAAACGGATATCCAGCCAAACTCTGTCTTTATTCACTTTATCCTGCTCGAAACGGACAATTTTGAATTTTTCGATCAGTTTATCCGGACCTTTAATACCGTCAAGGAAGGTTACGATCTGTTTTCTTAAATCATCTTCATTTCTTGCATTCCAGTTTTCGAAAGCTCTTCTGTTTAAGAAATCGAGCAGAACTTTAGTAACATAATCGAATACGCGAACTACGGAATAGGTCTGAAGTCCTATATTGTCTCCTGTAAATAATGTTTTTGCAGAGAAAGCCATAATTTTTCCGTATTCGTTCACCATGGGAACAAGCCCCATCTTTTCCAACTGGGAAATTTCGCTTTTCTTTAATTCGAATTTTACGGCGTCCACTTCATTGATGTTTCCGTGCTTTTTACCTGCTGCAACCTGAGACATTAATGTTTTATGGATTTTTCCTGCCAATGAAGTTGATGGCGGAAGTTCTACATTTTCCTCCTCTCCTACTTCCTCAGCTTTTCCGCGTCCAACAAGCCAGTTACAAGTCATGATGACATTACTTCTATGCAGTTCACCTCCTGTAAGATTGGCAGAATGGAATAAATCCACCACGTCATCCGGTTTATCAAGATTCGCAAAATCCGTCACCATCATTACTTTGTTTTCGTTACAGATTTTTGCCCATTTTTCAATGACTTTATTAGATCCCAAATATCCCGGAATTGCTAAAATAGAGTAATTGTCTCTAAGATCTAAACGGTCGTAATAGTTCTTAAACTCTTCTGCAATAGCATCGATAAATATTGGATTATCTAAATCTGAAACCTGATCTAAACTTGCGTTTACTATGCTGACATTGTCTACTTTATCGAGTTCGGTATTTTTATAGAATTGGGCGACCGTTCTGTAGTTTGTTTCCAGTTGACGGACTGCATCAAGCGTATTTTTAAGATTTAGTTTTAAATTCTGATCGGCAGCCTGCGCTTTAGCTTTGCATGTTTCTGCCATCTTATCTGCAGAATCGTTTCCTTCCAGAAGATTTACCCAAAGATTGATTTTCTGGAGAAGTTCTTTTCTTTCATCTGCTTTATTGCTGTCATTAAGGAAGATTTCCTTTCTGGCTTTTCTGGTGGGATTCATGTTTGCGATTCCGTCTACAACAGATTCTACAAAACCAAAACCTCCTATTTTATTGAGTTCGGCAAGCGGATTACTTTTCGGCTGTCCTGCATGTTGCTGCTGTCCCTGTGGTTGGTTTTCAGCTGCCTGTAATTTACTATCCATGATTAATGTAACGTCTTTAGATTATTTTTCAAGTTCCTGTGCCACTTCTTTCAATACCTCTACGAAGGCAGCTCTCGTCTGATCGTTTTCCAGCATATTACGCAGAATTTTATTGGTTTTAAGCTGTCGTACAATTTTGTTGTACTGTTCCTGCTCCATGCTTAATTGCTGTAAATAATCTGATTTCTGAGTGAGATTTTTTGGGGTAAAGTCCGCGAGATTCTGAAAACGGAATTCCTCTTCTACTACATTACCGTCCTCCGTTTCGTGCTGAACGCTTACAGAAGGCTGGAAATGTCTGAAGACGTCATCTACTGTTTTTAATCCTGTTACAATTTCAGGGACATAAGATTCGTCGGTTGTAAGCTGGCTTACTATCAGCGATTTATTCTCCTGAATCTGCTGAATAGCTTCATTGGCGTCTACTTTTACCTCGTTTCCGCCAACGCCATAATTGAACATTGCCATATTATTAATATTTTGAGATTTTCGATGTTGGTGTGTATTGTTTTTATCAGCATCAAATAGCTGACCAATCCAATGTTTAAATTTAAAAAAAAACTGTAACATACAAAATTTTGTTAAGATTTTTCTTGAAATATTAACTTTTTAAATTAAATATTAACCAAAAACTGATATTTTGCGATGTCACTAAACTATGAAAAATTAAATAAAAAACGCACCATTTCTGATGCGTTTTTATTTTCTAACAATTTTTGGACTGTATTACCAAATTTTTATTCTGTCCTGCGGAGCTTTATACATTTTGTCTCCCGGTTTGATGTCGAATGCTTTGATGAATGAATCCTGATTGACTAACGGACCGAATGCTCTGAAAATTCCCGGCGAATGCGGATCTGTTTTTACCTGATTGGTCATATACTGATCTGTGGATTTTGTTCTCCACACTGTTGCCCAGCTCATGAAGAATCTCTGATCCTGTGTAAATCCGCTGATTAATCCCGGATTTCCGTGATCTTTAAGATACATCTGAAGTGCATCGTAAGCCACTGCCACTCCTCCCAAATCTCCGATATTTTCGCCACTTGTGAATTTTCCGTTAACGAAGCTTCCTTTTACCGGTTCGTAAGCGCTGTATTGTGCAGCCAATTGTGCTACTTTTGCGTCAAAGTTTTTACGGTCTGCATCGGTCCACCAGTTATTTAGGTTCCCGTCTCCGTCGAATCTTGAACCGCTGTCATCGAATCCGTGAGAAATTTCGTGACCGATAACGGCTCCGATTCCTCCGAAATTAACGGCTGCATCTGCTTTTGGATTGTAGAAAGGCGGCTGAAGAATGGCTGCAGGGAAAACGATTTCATTGTTCGATCCACTGTAATAGGCATTTACTGTTTGCGGCGTCATTCCCCACTCTGTTCGGTCTACCGGTTTTCCTATTTTATCTAAATTTTTCTGATATTGCCACGCTGAAACATTCTGAAGATTGGAATACAATGTTGCTCCCTGTTTC
The DNA here is from genome assembly GCF_018603435.1 of Chryseobacterium sp. ZHDP1. Classification (GTDB taxonomy): domain Bacteria; phylum Bacteroidota; class Bacteroidia; order Flavobacteriales; family Weeksellaceae; genus Chryseobacterium; species Chryseobacterium indicum. The sequence goes on from NZ_CP075682.1 coordinate 1,565,959, forward strand.
GGAGATTCTACTTTTAATTGAGCATAATCTTTCCATTTATCCGGATAAGCAATTTTCACGGTGAATTTTGATAATTTTTCCTGTGCCTTTACTTTTGTTTCCGGAGACATCCAGTCCATTTCGTTGATGTGCGTTTTGAAGGATTTTAAAATGTAATCGATATACATTTCCATCTGCGCTTTTGCTTCCGGCGTAAAATATTTCTCCACATATAATTTTCCGAAGGCTTCTCCCAGAACGCTGTTTACCAAAGAAAGCCCTCTTTTGTTCATCGGACGCTGTTCTTTCTGTCCCTGAAGATATTTGGAATAGAAATCGAATCTGATCTGTTCTAAATTTTCATCCAGATTGCTTGCATTTCCATTGATTAAGTGATATTTCAGATAGTCTTTCAGCAATGGAAGGTTTTTCTGGGTAAGGAAAGAGTCCATATTCTGGTAATACCTTAGTTCTCCGATGATGACTCTGTCTGTATTTACTCCGGCATCTTTAAGATATTTCGGAAGATTGATATTTTTAACTAAAGCCGGCAATTCTGATACTTTTTTGGGGTTGTATCTTAAATTGGCATCTCTGTTCTGTTCAAGCGTTAATAAATAGTTTGCCAACTGTTTTTCGAAATCCACTACATTTTTTGCTGCAGATTCTGAATTTTTATAGCCTAAAACACCGAATAATTTTCCGACATAGGTTTGATATTCTGCTAATGTTTTTGTGTTGGCTTCATTTACTTTCTGATAGTAATCTCTTCCCAGTCCAAGATCGGGACCACCAAGATAGACTGCATTCATTTTGGAATCTTTCAGGTCTGCACCTACTCTCCATCCGTAGAAAGAATTGTCGCCTACTTTTGTTGCTTCAAGAAGGTATTTCTGAAGATCGCTAATGTTTTTAATGGCATCAATTTTTGCAAGATCTCCTTTAATCGGAGCCAGTCCTTCCGCATTTCTTTTAGCAGTATCCATAAAAGATGCGTATAAATTCTGGATTTTCTGACCTTCGGAGCCCGCAGGATAGGATTCTGACAGGATTTTGTTCAGGATGTCCAAAGAAGCATCATCTACATTTTCTCTGAGTGCGTTGAAAGAACCCCAACTTGCTTTATCTGAAGGAATCTGCGTAGTTTTTACCCAGTTTCCGTTGACATAGCTAAAAAAATCATCTTGGGGACGAACAGTTTTATCCATGTACGACAGATTGATCCCTTCTTCTTTTACTTCTTCTTTTTTCACCGGCTCTACAGCAACCGTTTTCATGGTTTCAGGTTTTTTAATTTCTCCCGTTTTCGCTGTACCACAAGAATTTAAGAATACCAGACCCGAAAAGGCAAGTATCCCGATATTTAGCTTTTTCATTAAGATATTTTTTGATTTTACACAAACTTACCAAATATACGAATTTTGATTATAAATGATAAGTGATAAATAATAATTGATGAAAAGGATGTAAATAAGAACTTGATATTTTTGTTATTTGATTTTGATTGACTGAATATTAGTATTTCACGCAAAGTTCGAAAGAGTTCTTAAATAACCTGAGTTCGGGATAAGTCTTCTTAAACGCAAAGGTTCGCAAGGTTTTGTTTTACATTGTAGTGGGTATTTTTGTTCGCAAGGGTGCTTCAATCAGCAAATGATAGCAACTTAGATTATTCGGCTCTTTGATTTTAGGAGAAATTTATTTTTATTGATTTTAACGCGATGTTCGCCAGGTTTTGTTTTGCATTGTAGTGGGTATTCTTGTTCGCAACGGCGCTTCACTCAGCAAATGATAGCAACTTAGATTATTTGGTTCTTTAATTTTAGGAGAAATCTATTTTTATTGATTCTAACGCTATGTTCGCTAGGTTTTGTTTTACATTGTAGTGGGTATCTTTGTTCGCAACGGCGCTTCACTCAGCAAATGATACAGGGATTTCTGAATTGGAGATAATTTCTATTCTATTTTTCTGATGCTGAAAAAAATGACTGAAATCCTAGCCGTGATTGAAGCATTTGTCTGAGCTCATTTTCTGGGTTTCGGCGCGGCTCCGCCGCGCCGAAACCCAGAAAATAGCGAGTGCAGAAAGCGCGAAAAAGCTCCAAAAAACAAAAAACCGCTCACTGCTGAACGGTTTTGGTTATATTTAAAAATTGTGATTACCAGATTTTAATTCTTTCTGCCGGTTTTTTGTACAATTTGTCTCCTTCTTTCACATCAAACGCTTTATAGAAAGCATCAACATTGGTTAAAGGACCGAAACTTCTGAAATATCCCGGAGAATGCGGATCTGTTTTTACCTGATTGATCATGTATTTTTCGCTGGATAATGTTCTCCAGACTGTTGCCCAGCTCAGGAAGAATCTCTGATCCTGCGTGTAACCGCTGATAACTCCCGGATTTCCTTTGTCTTTCAGATACATCTGAAGAGCGTCGTAAGCGATGTTTACTCCTCCTAAATCTGCAATATTTTCTCCGTTGGTAAAGGTTCCGTTCACAAACGTTCCTTTTACAGGCTCGTATTTATCGTATTGCGCTGCAAGAGCTTTTGTTGCTTTTTCGAAGTTGGCTTTATCTTCAGGAGTCCACCAGTCTACCAAGTTTCCGTCTGCATCGAACTGTGCACCGGAATCATCAAATCCGTGGCTCATTTCGTGACCGATAACCGCACCGATTCCTCCGAAATTCACGGCAGCATCTGCTTTAGGATTGAAGAAAGGCGGCTGTAGGATTGCAGCAGGGAAAACGATTTCGTTGTTTACCGGGTTGTAGTAAGCATTTACAGTCTGCGGCGTCATTCCCCATTCTGTTTTATCTACCGGTTTTCCGATTTTAGCTAAATCTTTGTTATACTGCCATTCTGCTATATTCTGAAGATTAGCATATAGATTTCCACCTTTTGATTCCGGCGTGATGGTTAATTTGGAATAATCTTTCCATTTGTCCGGATACGCAACTTTTACCGTGAACTTATTCAGCTTTTCCATTGCCTTTTCCTTCGTTGTAGAAGACATCCACGTTAATCCGTTGATGTGAACCGCGAAGCTTTTCTTTAAGTAATCGATCAGTTCAACCATCTGCGCTTTCGCTTCTGCAGGGAAATATTTTTCCACGTATAATTTACCGAAAGCTTCTCCTAAAGATCCGTTAATTAATTCGTAACCTCTCTTATTTAAAGCTCTCTGCTCCTTCTGTCCTCTTAAATATTTGCCATAGAAAGCGAATCTCATATCACCTAATTTTTCGCTTAGGTAAGCCGCGCTTCCGTGGATCATGTGGAATTTAAGATAATCTTTGATAACAGGAAGATTCTGTGTATTGATGAATTTATCTAAATTCTTGTAATATCCTAATTCTCCGATAATTACTTTATCTGTATTTACGCCAACTGCTTTAAGATAAGCCGGAAGGTCTACATTTTTTACCAAAGCTGAAAGCTGAGCCATTGTTTGCGGATTGTACTGTAGCGTATTATCACGGCTCTGCTCGTTGGTTAAATATGTTTTTGCGATGCTTTTCTCGTAATCTACGATACCTTTAGCGGCAGCATCCGCGTTTTTGTATCCTAGTTCTTTTAACATAGAAGCAACATATTTTGTATATTCTGCTAAAGCTTCCGTGTTTTTTTCGTTTACTTTCTGATAGTAATCTCTTCCAAGACCTAAAGATGCGTCACCAAGATAAACAACGTTCATTTTAGAGTCTTTAAGATCTGCATCTACTCCCCATCCATAGAAGTTGTTTTCTCCTTCTTTGGTTACAGAGATTAAATATTTCTGAAGATCTCCAACGGATTTAATGGCATCAATTTTATTAAGATTTGCCTGAATCGGTTTGATGCCGTCTGCATTTCTTTTTGCCATGTTCATGTACGTTGCGTACAGGTCCTGAATTTTCTTGCCTTCTGTTCCGTCAGCAAATTTATCTTTCAGAAGAGAATTCAGAATCGTCATGGAGTTGTTATCTGTATCTTCAGCCAGTTTGTTGAAACTTCCCCAAGTTGGTTTATCGGAAGGAATTTTGGCAGTTTTCATCCATGTTCCACTTACATAGTTATAAAAATCATCTTGAGGACGTACTGATTTATCCATCAAGCTAAGGTCTAGACCTTTATCTGTCGCCTGAGCGTTCACGGTCTGTGAACAAATTCCTCCTAATAAAAGCAGAGAAAGCGTTAATTTTTTCATTATAATTACAATTTTTACAATAAGTGTAACTTTTTTTTATTTCGTTACTTTTTATGAAAACAAATTTAATTAAATATTAAGATCTGTTTATATTTTAATTTTTAATTTGAAAATCTCTTCTTATCAGTCTTTGTATTTCGAAATTAAGTGAAACGCCTTTGTGTATCTTTAGTTAGGTAATTTAATATTAAAAAACGTTGTTTACCCTTGCGATAATTTAAACGCAATGCCAGACAAGGAATTATTAAAAACTCTGTTTAAAAAATTTAAGATAAACAAAGGCGCCTCACTTATTTTTGAAAGACAACTTTTTTACAATCCTAAATTTAAGACGTTGCAATTTCTTTTACATTTCCGGTACGTTTTAAGAATCCCCAGGTCTGCATTTCGCCTTTCAGTGCTTTTCGGAGACTTCTGAACAGTACAATATACATCAGCCAGCGATATCCGAAACGCTGCGGGATCACATACAGCAGGTTTACCAATTTCTCTCTCTGCATGATGAACGCAATGAAAGCCAAAGATGCATCCACCAAAAGGAAAATTAAATAGTAACTGAATATTTTTCCCCCGTTTCCGGATAATATTCCAAAAAACATAATGATATCGGCAAGCGGGGAGAAGAACGGAATAATGTACTGAAAGAGTAAAATATTCGGCATTGCCCAAAGTCCTAAACCTTTGTATTTCGGGTTAAGGAAAGTCTGTCTCTGTTTCCAGAACATTTGCATAATTCCGTACGTCCATCTGAAACGTTGTTTTAAAAACTGTTTTACGCTTTCCGGAGCTTCTGTTACGGCAACTGCGCGGTTTTCGTTAGCAACGGTGTAACCTTCTCTTAATATTTTAACCGTAATATCACAGTCTTCGGCCAAAGTGTCGGAAGAATATCCGCCAACTTCTTCAATTACAGATTTTCTGAAAGCTCCGATAGCACCGGGAATTACAGTAATGGCATTGATATTGGCATACGCTAAACGATCAAAATTCTGACTGGTTGTATATTCAATAGACTGCCATTTTGTAAGCCAGTTTACGGTATTTCCCACTTTTACATTTCCAGCCACGGCTGCAATTTTTTCATGTGGATCTGAGTTTAAAAATCTTGCAATTAAATATTTTACGGCATCTTTTTCCAGTTTTGTATCGGCATCTATGCAGACCACAAATTCTGCATCGGTTTGGGAGATTCCGAAGTTCAGGGCAGTTGCTTTTCCGCCGTTGGTTTTGCTGAAAATTTTCAGTTTCGGATGTTCAGAAAAGGTTTCTTTTGCTTTTTCGTAGGTTGAATCTTTACTTCCGTCGTCTACCAGAATAATATTGAAATTGGGATAGGTCTGTTTTAACAGATTGTTTAATGATGACACAATGTTGACTTCTTCATTGTACGCAGGAACAATAATTGAAACCTTCGGGTAAGATTCCAAAACAGGAAATTCTCCCGATTTTTTCTCTTTTCGACGTTCTTTAAACGCCCAGAATAACATAATAAATAATCTGATGAGTCCTAATGCGATAAAAATGGTAAACAAGGCTACTAAAAAATGACTGATTCCGTAAATAATGGTTGCCAAAAGAAGATTAAGCTGCATTACGTAATAGGCTCTTGTTTTTGGAACAGAAGGCATAAGTTCTGCTTTGTTTTTATGCAGAATACTGGCAAGATTGGTGAAATGATAGCCTTGTTTCTGTAAAGTCGGGATTAAAACTTTCAAAGCTTTTACGGTTTCTTCACGGGTTTCACCTCCTGCATCGTGAAGGAGTATGATGTTTCCGCGTTCGGCTTTTACACCTGCTAAAACACGTTTTACAATTTCATCGGCCTTTATTCCCGGCTGCCAGTCTTCGGGATCGATGTTTTCTCCAATATCAAGGTAATTCTGTTGTCTTGCCAATGCAACAGGTATAATTTCTTCGGAAGTTGTAGGCTCAGAGTCCGCATTGTAAGGTGCTCTGAAAAGAATGGTACTGTGTCCTGTGATACATTCGATGAGCAGTCTGGTGAGTTTCATTTCCAGCAGGGCTCTTTGGGGACTTACTTTAGCCACATTTTCATGGGTAAAGGTATGGTTTCCGATTTCATGTCCTTCTCTGTAAATTCTTTTAACCAAAGGAAGGTTTTTTTCTGCATTTAATCCTACCAAAAAGAAGGCGGCCGGAACGTGGTATTTTGACAATACGTCTAAAACCTGCGGAGTGTAGGTTTCATCAGGACCGTCATCAAAAGTTAATACCAGTTCCTTCTGTGGAGCTTCTCCATATTTTTTAACTTCGTAAGAACTGGGATAGGTTATATAATTTTCATCGGTGATGATTTTTTCTTTGGGATCAATCTCAAGGGCAATTTTTCCGTCGTGAGGCGTATTCAGAACGTCCAAAACTTCGCCGTCACCAATGTAATCGACCATGGTCTGACCTTTTACATTTTCAAGACTTTTTAAATTTAATTTTGATAAACCTGCAAACGTAAGATCTCTATCGTAAAAGTTCCAGATGCGGCTGTCTTCACTTCCCAGTCTCCAGAGCGCTGTTCCGGCAAGAGGATATTCGGCAGAGAAACGCATCGTATTAAAAATAGAAGCAGCATCGTTAAAAAATACGGTATGTGTATTGTTTTTTGAATCTGTATAGGAATAATTTAAGTTAAAGGTATTGTCGTCGAAATTAATGCTCGCTTTACTTGCACTCGATTTGGTAATTGCCTGCATATACGTTACGGAAACATTCTGCTCCTTGTCTGTACTCCAGTCGTAGCCATAAGCTCCCAATCCTAAAATAATTTTATTCGGTGAAGTTTTTGCCAGAATTTTTCCGGTTTGTGCTTCGATCCATTTCTGAGAAGAAACAGGTCCCGCGTCACTATCCAGTGCATATTCATCATACGCCATTAATACAAAATAATCTACGTAAGGATTCAGTCTCTGGATATTGTAATCGTTATTATCCGTCATGATATCCATGGAAACCAATAATTTATTCTGCTTAAATGTTTCGGAAAGCTCTTTCATAAAAGCGATCAGGTTTTCATCAGAATCCAGATTCATATCTTCAAAGTCGATATTGATTCCTTTGAAATTGAGTTTCTGGCATTGAAGCGTTAATTTCTGAATAAGCTGGGTTCTTTTTTTTGGATCTTTCAACACTTTCCCCAGTCCTTCAGAATGGAATTCCTGTTCAAAATTATTACTGAGAATCGGCATTGCCGCAACTCCTGTTCTTTTAATAACTTTATAACCGGCAGGATCTACATTGGTTTTAAGATCCCCGGTTTTCGGATCAAGGAAAAACCATTCCGGAAAAACAAGATTGATGTGTCTGATATTTCTTTTTAAAGACATTAAAGACTGCGGATCCCATGCCACATAAAATGCAGAACGTATTCCGTCCGGAAACTGCGCCCAGTTTCTGTTTTGGTTTTTAAGTCTTTCGGCTCTTGCTTTTTCAATTTTAGCAAGGTTGGTGTGCATTGTTTTTTCGGAAATGAAACTTCGGAATCCTTTATATTCTTTAGAAATTTTGTTCTCCTGAAGATAAGGTCTGTTTGCTGTTATAACCGCTTTGTAATCTTCTTTAAAGGGAATTTTGGGACTTCTGTCCAATTTCATCATAAGACCTAATGCCAGAAAAAGAAGGATGGCTACGAAGATAAAAATCCGGCTTCCCCACTGAACGTTTCTCCAGCGTTTTTTACTGTCGGTCTGAAAAATCTGCTTTGAGTTTTCCACGATTTTGATATTTTTCTCACTAACGTCAAAAACCGTGAAAAACCTATACAGAATTAATTAAAAAAAAATTAAAAATTTATAAGATTACTGATTGTTTACCAGGACAGCCACCAAATCCTGAATAACTTTCTGCGATACAAAGTGCATGAAATCCTGTCTTTCCAGATGTGGCATATATAATCTTGAAGTCACTTCCTTATCGTGGATTCTTATGGTGTAAAAAACAGTTCCGACCTTTTTTCCGTCCTCCCCTTTTCCGGGACCTGCAACTCCGGTTGTAGACAAAGAAATATCGGTATGAAATAATTGCTGACAGCCTTCTGCCATTTCTGCCGCAACCTGCTCGCTCACAACAGTAAATTCTTCTACGGTTTCTTTTTTTACTTTTAGAATATCGGTCTTTTTTTCTGTAGCATAAGAAATAATTCCGCCAAGGAAATATTTTGAACTTCCTGAAACAGAAGTAATCATTTTTGCGAGTTCGCCTCCGGTACAGCTTTCGGCAGTAGAAAGTGTCAGCTTTTTCTCTGTTAAAATATCGGCAAGGATTTTTTCTATTCTATCCTGCGAAGTGGCGATTACATGATCTTTCACTAAAGGAAGGAGTTTCTTAATTTCTTCCTCAAGTTGCTGTTTCAAAATGTTTTCATCTTCTCCGCTTGCAGTCAGCCTCAGCTTTACACGGGTTCCTACAGGAAGATAGGATAAAGAAAGATTTTCCGGCAAGGCAAGCTCCCAGTTTTCAATTGTATCTGCAAGAACACTTTCCGGAATTCCGACTACGGAAACAATTCTCGTGGAAAGATAATGCAGACTGAATTTATCTTTTAAATAAGGAACAATCTGATCTTTAATTAAAGGTTTTACTTCATAAGGAACTCCGGGAAGACTGAAAAGGAGTTTTCCGTTTTCTTCCATCATCATGCAGGGTGCAGTTCCGAAATGGTTCTGAAATACTTTGGACTTCGTAGGGACAAAAGCCTGTTCGCGGTTTCTTTCAAGAATTTCTGTTCTTCCCCTCTTTTCCATGTACGCTTTAAGATGGGCAAAAGTTTCTTCGTCTAAAGCAATTTCGTCATTGAAAAATTCGGCAATGGCTTTTTTGGTTTTATCGTCTCTTGTAGGACCTAAACCTCCGGTTGTAATGATGATATCTCCCAGTTCAAAAGCAGATGTTATGGTCTTTTTAATTATTTCAATCTGGTCTGAGATGGTAAAAATCTGTACCACTTTTATCCCAATATTTTTCAGTTCAGCAGCAATAAAGTTAGAATTGGTATCTACGGTACTTCCTGAAAGGATTTCGTCACCAATGGTGATCAGAACGGCATTTTTCATATAATTTGGTCGAAAAAATTTTCTGTACAAATGACGGAAATTTCCCTGTGACGGGCAATATAAATTGATTTTTTCTATTTTTGGATAAAATTGTTTAAAACTATCATTCAATATGTCTAAATATGATGATGCTTCATGGCATTACGGCAGCGATTTTCCTGAAGAACTTCCAATAAAAAACGGAGCAACCCACACCGGAATGTTTCTGAACTGGTGTATTAATAACGATTTCATCTCGGAAGAATTTAAAGAAGATCATGAAGAAGAAATTCAAAGCTTAAAAAGAAGAAAAATTACCGGCGCTGAATTCATCATGGATTTCATGGACGGAAAGTTTTCTGAATATGACCTCAATGATACCGGTAATGCATTTGCTGAAGATTACTATAAAGACGACACGGATTTCGGAAACCGGTTCAGCTCTTTTGCAGACGATTATGTAAATCTGTTTGATACAAAAGCGGAAGAGAATGATTACGAATACGAAACCTTTTATCACATCGAAGATACGTACGAAAATTATGATCTGATGAAACAGGTTATCGATTATCGTTTTGAAGAGTGGAAAGAATACAAAGGATTGGTTTAAAATAAATATCAGTAAACTTGTCTAAACTTTTTTAACTCAAAAGATTTTAACAATTTAGTTTCTTAAGTTGAATAATTAAGTGAAAAAAGGGCACATAAGTTTAAAAAAATCAAAGATTTTGTCTCTTTGCAGACTTTTGAAATATTTTAAATTTAAATAAATCAAATAAGTCCTTTGTGTACCTTTTGCGGGTAAATTTAAAATGATTATCCGTTATTGATCATAATGCTTAATTTTCACGCAAAGAATCGCTAAGATTCTTTTATACACCAACTGTTTTTAAGTTCGCAAAGGTGCTTCGACAAGCTCAGCATAAACTACTCACTCAGCGAAGAACTCAAAGGTTTTCTAATGATGACAAATTACGGACAATCATTAAATTTAAAATGAGTTTAAACTTAGTTTTAAACTGTACTACTTTCAACTCTGCTCAGATGTTTTTTCTTGAAAGCGGAAGGCGTTTCTCCGATGTATTTTTTGAATAATTTATTAAAATAAGAAAGACTTTCAAAACCTACCTGGAAACAGACTTCCGTAACACCGTGATTTTGCAGCAATAAAAGTTTTGCCTGATTAATCCTGTAATTGTTTACAAAATCTGTAAACGTCATATTGGTCTGTTTTTTAAAATAGCGGCAGAATGCGGGAGTACTTAAGTTCACGTTTTCTGCGATAATATTTACATTTGGGTTCTGATCATAATTTTCATGAATATAATCGTAAATAGTTCCCATCCGGATTTTATCATTTAAAAACCATTTGATGCGGGTATCTTCGCTGTTCAGTTCTTTTACTTCTTCGGAATCTGCAAGAATCTGTAAAATTTCGATGAGCCCGACAAAAGCATGAAAGGAATTTTCGTTTTTTATCTGGTGTAGTTTTTCAACGACTGTTTTTTTGGTTTGTCCTGAGAAAGATAATCCCAGATAAGATCGTTCCAGCAGTTTTTTAATGTTTTCAAATTCAGGAACGGGCATAATGTATTCCTGAAGAAAATTTTCGCGCATCTGCAAAACCATCTGTCTGCATTCGGTCTGGATTTTATAATCAAAATTAAGATGTGGAACATTAGAACCTATTAAAAGCAGATCGCTGTCTTTAAAATCTGAAATATTTTTACCGACATGGCGGATTCCGTTGCAGGCTTCTACATATACAAGCTCGATTTCCGGGTGATAATGCCAGTAAAAACAGTTTTTAAGAGATGGTGAAAACAGCTTAAAAGATTTTCCGTCTTCAAATTCAATATTTTCTTTCTGAATTTTCATTATGTTCTCTTTTGATTAATATTCAATTCAAAATTAATTAAAAAAGTTAATACAGAGCAAATATGAGTCATTACTGTTAAAGTATAAGTGATTATTTCTATCGAATTTTGCACTTTCGAAAGAGATCGTGAATTAGTTACCCAAAAAAATTACAGTTAAAAGGAATTACAATGAAGATTGATAAAAGAATAATACCGCTCGCCATCGGAGGTCTGGGAATCGGAACCACCGAGTTTACTATAATGGGCTTGCTTCCCGATATGGCAAAAAGTCTACAGATCAGTATTCCTGAAGCCGGACATCTCATCTCGGCTTATGCTTTTGGAGTAGTTGTGGGAGCACCGATCCTTATTGGATATTCTGTAAAGTTTCCACCTAAAAAAGTGCTGATTGTTTTGATGATGATCTTCACTCTGTTTAATGCATTATCAGCAATTGCTCCCGATTATAATACGATGATGATTATCCGTTTCCTTTCCGGACTTCCGCATGGAGCATTTTTTGGAGTGGGAACCGTGGTTGCCACGAGATTAGCGGCAAAAGGTAAAGAAGCGTTCTATATATCGCTGATGTTTACAGGACTTACGATTGCGAATCTCGCGATGGTTCCGCTGGTAACGTATATCGGTCATGCATTTCACTGGAGATGGTATTTTGCCATTGTTGCTGTGATCGGGTTATTTGCCTTATTATTTTTAAAACTCTGGCTTCCGATACTTGAAACCAATGAAGACACTTACTTCATGGAAGAAATGAAATTTTTGAAGAAAAAGCAGTCATGGATGGTTTTAATGATTACTGCGATTGGTTTTGGAGGATTATTTACCTGGTTCAGTTATATTACACCTTTGATGACCATTGTTTCAGGAATTAAAGAAAACCAAATGGCTTACGTAATGATTCTCGCGGGAGCCGGAATGGTTGTCGGAAATCTGGTCGGCGGATATTTGTCTGACAGACTGAGCCCTGAAAAGACCTGTGTTTTATTACTTTTTTTAATGATGAGTTCTTTAGTGGGCGTATTTTTCCTTTCAGAATATCAAACGGTTTCATTGGTAATGACGTTTATCTGCGGCGCACTGTCGATGTCGGTTGCTGCACCGATTAATATTATGATGATGAAAGCCGCACCTAAAAGCGAGATGATGGCTGCCGCTTTTATGCAGGCCGGATTTAATTGTGCGAATGCCTTGGGAGCATTTTTGGGAGGAATACCGCTGGAAAATGGTTATTCTTTCAATTATCCTTCTTTGGTAGGCGTTGGAATGACGTTAATCGGACTTATCATTGCTTTCAGATATAAGCAATTATACAGTCTGGAAAAAATTGAAGAAAAAGAAATAACAACTGAATGTATTTCCTGCGAACAATAAAAGAATCGGCAGTTTCCGGAGGAAACTGCCGATTTTCATAATCTTTAAACTTTTTAGAATTTAAATGTGCATCCGCAAACGCTCATTTTACCTTCTACAACAGTAGTCCATTGTCCGTTCCATGTTCCTCCGTAAGACGCACAGATAGATGGGCAAACTTCTTTAGCATCTTCGTCGCTCCAGATCGGACCGGCCAAAACATCTAAAGTATACTCTGAATCTCCTGTAGGCTGAGTATTAAGCTCAACTTCGATAACGCTCATCTGTGCTTCCACAATGGTAGACCATTGTCCTGTAAATTTTCCTAAATGTGCGGCTGCAATTCGTCCGCCTAATTTTTGTGCTTCGTCATTGCTCCAAAGTGGTCCCGCAATGATGTTGATTTTGAATGTTGACATGATTTTTAGTTTTTTGTTTGTTTAACATTACAAATGTAGTCACAATAATGAGAAATATTATACGCAGAATGTACTAAATTGATAATTAGGTATTTATACTTACAGTTTAATTTTCAGATCAATAAAAAAGACTGCCTTAAAAAAGACAGTCCTCCGTTGTTTTTATAATAAGCAGATTACGCTTCTACTTCATTCCCGTTTTTGCACCAGTACAACGCATTGTAAAGGTTACCTTTCGGGAAGGATTTGAATTCTCCCGGCATCAGTACACTGAAAATTTCTGTGAAATTCTGTACATTCTGATTGTCGGTAAGAATAGCCGCCCTATTCCATTTGGTAAGATTCTTCAATCCGAGAAGAGCGTCTTCAAGCCATGCACCGGCTGTAAAATTATCCAGATCTGTGTCAAGATACATCAGATAATTCAGCTCTCCAAACTGCTCAATCTTTGCTTTCACTCTTGGAAAAACAAGATTTTCAAAGTCCTCTTTCGTCACTTCTCCTGTTGCGTTAAATGCTGCAACATTTTCCGGAGCCTCTGGAATAATCGTTATCATATTTTTATTTTTAATGTGGTTTGATGGAACGGTGAAAACAAATATTAAACCAATATGAATGTTAAATGAATAAAAGGTGTAATTATTGTTAATTTAGAAAAAAATAATACAATGGATCTTAAATCTAACGAACCTTTCTGGCTTTTAAAAAACGGATTAGTTTCTTCCTATCCTTCATTGAAATCCAATGAAGAATGTGATGTGCTGATTATCGGCGGCGGAATTACCGGAAGCCTGATTGCCCATCAGATGATTTCCGACGGGTATAAAACGATTCTTATCGACAAGCGTGAGATCTGCAATGGCAGTACTTCGGCAACAACTTCCATGCTTCAATACGAAATTGATGTTCCTCTTTATGAACTTATTGAAAAAATAGGAAAAAAGGGAGCTGTAGCAAGTTATAAGGCATGTTCGGATTCCATTGATAAGCTTGAAAAATTAACCGATGAAATTAAGTCGAATTCGGGATTTAAAAGAAAAAAATCGCTGTATTTTGCTTCAAAGAAGAAAGATGCTGTATGGCTGAAAAAAGAATATGAAGCGAGAAAAAATGCCGGATTCAAGATAAAATGGCTTGAAAGTGATGAGGTTTCAAAACAATTCGGATTCGAAAATACTTTTGGCGGAATTGTATCTGAGCAGGGAGCCAGTATTGATGCTTTTAAATTTGCCCACGAACTGTTTAAACTGAATGTAAGCAAAGGATTAAAAATTTTTGATAAAACAGAAATGACAGATGTTGAATATTTTAAAGGGTATAATTTAATTACAGTGGATTCCGGTTTTCAGATCAGGGCTAAAAAAATCATTTACTGCATCGGCTATGAAAGTAAAAATCTTATCAAAGAACATTTTGTGAATTTAAAAAGTACCTATGCCATTGTTTCTGAAATTGATAAGAAAAAATTTAAAAACATCAGCAATACTCTGGTCTGGAATACCGATGAACCTTATATGTATATGCGGACAACAGATGACGGAAGAATGCTGATCGGAGGAGGCGACGAAGATTTTTATGATGCTAAAAAACGCGATTCTCTTTTAAATAAAAAAGAAAAGGAGATTTTAAAGACATTGAAGAAAATAAAGCCCGACTATCATTTTTACACAGATTTTGTATGGGCAGGAACTTTTGGCGAAACTAAGGACGGGCTGCCTTATATCGGGGAACATAAGGATTTTAAAAACTCTTATTTTGTATTGGGTTTCGGAGGAAACGGAATTACGTTCTCGGTTACCGGAATGGAAATGGTTTCTCGATTCATGAAAGGTAAGAAGCATCTGCTTTCAAAGTATTTTCAATTTGGGAGATGATTTCTGAAGTTTTCAGGGTTTCGGCGGAGGCGAAGCCTCCGCCGAAACCCTGAAAAATCCACGGCAAAAATTGCCGCGGATCACCACACTCAAAATATTTGTTGTCGGAACTTTGAAAACAACATTTATTCTTTATTCAACTTTAATGGTTATTAGTTTTTAATCACTTCTGATATTTAAATTTAATTTCTGCTGATAATCTTTCAGTTAGAGGCTATAGCCGTTTTTCTTTGCCAGTTCCAGAACAGACCTTTCAATTGCTTTTCCAAGATCATCGGCTTCAGAATTTCCTCGTTTTTTCATTTCGGCATCAATGAAATCCTGTCTCTTTTTAGACAATACTTCAATTTCTTTCTGAATTTTTTGTCTCTCGGCTGATTTTTCGGCAACCGCTTTTTTTATTTCTTCTTTGCTTTTTCCTTTCAATTCAGCAGGAAGCTCTTCTGCTTTTACATCCGACATGAAGTTCACATCCTTTTCGGCGCGGTCGACCAAATCCCAATGATCGTTTTTATAGGCATTTTTCTTAGATTTTGCGACCGTTCTTTCCACGGCGTTGGAAACCGACTGCACTTCGGCATTTTTATCCTGAAGCATCTGTTTGGCTTTAAATTCCGAACCGTGACTTCCGTAATAAATGTAGGTGTCATTCAGCTTGGCATTGCATTCTGAAATTCTGACATCATAGGGAGTTTCTATATAAATAACTTTCTGGTCGCTGTCGATATTGAAATATTTCCCTTCGCCCAAAGAAGCGCCGTTTTGCCAGAAAGTCTGTATTCCTTCATCACGGCTGCCGCAGAAAATCGTGTTGGTGTAAATATTCTTTCTTTTCGCACTCGGAATTACTTCTTTATAGCTGATTTTTCCCTGATCAAAAGGCTCGTTTCCTGCAATATAAATCAGTTTCATGCTTTGGTTATTATCATCCCATTTCAGGTTCATCGAGGCATCACGGATTACCGCTCCGCAATATTCGCTTCCGCCGTTGGTTCTCAAAGCAAACAGTTTTTCCGAAACCAGATCCAGATCCTGAGTAAGCGGAGTTACCTGTCGGATATAATTCTCATCTCTGAGACCGTCATTTCCGTATTCATACAAAGCAATTTCCACTTGCGGCGCTTTGCCGTTGTATTTTAAAGTTGTTAAAGTATTCACGATGTTCCATAGCCGGGATTTTGCCTGATCGATCAATCCGTCCATACTGTTGGAAGTATCTAAAAGCAAAGCAACCTGAATTTTATTTTCTTTGATACTCGTTTTGGAAGATGAATTGATATTCTGAACCATTGTTCTCTGAACGGCGGGTTCTTTACACTCAAATTTCGAGTTTTGTACGCTTAATAAAGCGGCGGTTCCGGCTGCTAATGTTAAAATTTTAAAAGCTGTCATGATTTTGTGTTTTAAAGGATTTCGTATTTTGTTTTAATGCTGTATTTCAGCTTAATATTATCAATATTTTCAAAAGAATAATCTACATTAGAATCTGCTGCTTCAAGCTGGATATTGGAAACTTTAGCTCTGAAGTTCATCGGCATCATCATATCACTGGTATAATCTTCAATTTCTACAATTTCAAGCGGAGTCCCGGTTCTTTTGCCCATACTTTCCAGAAGATAATCTGCCTTATCTTTTGCCGCTTTTAGAGCATTGATTTTTACAGTTTTTCTGAAATCTGTAATTTTTGTGTTTTTAATTTCCGCAATGTTGATGTTGTTAACCCACTTCTGGTTCAGGTTTTCAAAAAGATTGCCCATATCGGTCTTCTTTGTTACTTTAAACTGAAGATTCTTAGTGAAAATTTTCGTTTTGGAATAAATATTCTGGTACATCGATTTGAATTTGATGTCTTCGTTTTTTACTCCGTTGTTTTTAAGGATTTCAAAAAGCTGTTTTTCGTTCTCGGCAAGCTGATTTTTGTTATCTCCTTTAATTCCTACATTAAAAATAATTTCATCCGGTTCCACTTCCATTTCTGCAATTCCGGTTACTTCAATGAAATTTTTCTTTGTTTCCTGTGCGTTGATCAGTCCTCCTATCAGAAATAATCCAATCAGTAAAAAATGTCTCAGTTTCATAATTTTCTTTTTTTAATTTTAAACTTCTAGAGTAAAATTACATTGATTTAAAACTGAAAATCGGGAGACTTGGTGAAATGAAGGTTTGGCTTGGTGAAATCAAAAAAATTAGAGATGATGATTATTTTAACACAATGTTCGCAAAGATTTTCATTGAAATTATTATGAGTATTCTTCTCCACAACGGCACTGCGTTCAGCAAATGATAGCTAAAAATAATGTTTTGTGATGAATATAAAAAACAGTCCTGAAAAGAACTGTTTATCTGTTGGTGAGAATAATTGATTTTCCGCTTGGTGTGACCAGTTTTTTCACTTCGGAGAAAAGTGTGGTGCGGATGATGAGTTCATCATTTTTTTCTGAAATGTTATATGGATCGGATGTTACATTTGCATCGTCGATATCATGTTCAAAAAGCTTGGTAGAACCGGACTGATCCACAGAGTAAAAATCTACTTTGTAATCATTAAGTCCGGTCTGATAAAATTTGTAAACAATTTTTTCATTGAGATCGCTGGAAATGATCTTGGTTTCAATGAAATTGTTTTGTTCAAGAAACGAACAACTCTGCAGGAATAATACAGGTAAAAGAAAAAAGTAAAACTGTTTTTTCATAGTCATGTTTGGTTTTAGCAAAGGTATGTATTGCTAAATGGTTGACTGTTAACAGAATTTCAATTTTCATATTACTTTTTTTTCATATAAGAGCTGATAAAGAATTGAAATTGCCCAAAAGATTTAATAATAAGATTTTGTGCGTTGTCCGGATGAATATTTTAAGGCGATATTATAAATTCTCTTCAGATCTTCATCATTTTTATCGCAGAAAGACTGATAATAACGGATGATGTTTTGCATGGATTTTTTGCTATTTCCCATATTGGTTTGTGAAAAATCTTTCGCCGCTTTTTTGAGTTCTGTTGACAGTTTTGCAATCTGAAAATTTTTCTTTAATTCTCGTTGAGTTGTTTCCGTCATTTCATCATATCCTTTTTTTGACGAAATATTTTTCACTTCATCATTCTTCTCATAAGCTAAAGAAGCAGTGATTAAAGAATTTTCTAATTCATTTTTCTCAACTTCCATCAGGAAAATCTGGGTTTGTCCGCAATCTAAATTTTCAAGTTCTACTTCAATTTGATGATCAGAAATATATTTTGGCTGATAACCGTAAAATGTTTTAATTTTCATTCCTTCGGGAAGATTGATCGTTAGTTTCGGCTTTTTCCCGATATTGTATAAAAGGCTTTCCAATTCATCCTTAAAGGTCTTTTGAATATCTTCTTCAGCATCTCCGATGAAATAATTGGAACCTCTTCCATAAGTGGCGATTCTCCTTAACAGATCAAAATCCAGTTGTTGCCCGACTCCGATGGTACTGATGTCTATTCCTTTATCGTTAAATTCTTTCGACTGTTTCAAAATTGTTTCAGGATCTGTAATTCCGGAATTTGTCATTCCGTCGGTAAGAAGAATTACTTTGCTGTTGTAGTCTTTGGTATTGTGTTTTTGCGCTTCCGAATAGCCCATCATCATCCCCGAATGAATATTGGTGGAACCCGAAGGATAAATACTTTCAATAATTGCATCTAAATTTCCGGCAACATCTTTTATTTTTGATGATTTTAAAACAAGATTGGCAGTATCATCAAATTTTACAATGGAAATGAGATCTTCGGGTTTCAATCCTTTTACAAAAACTTTCAGTGCCGTTTTTACTTTTTCAAGTTTTCCGCCACCCATAGATCCGCTGTTGTCGATAACCAGAGAAACATTTACTTTGTTTGAGTTTTCTCTAGCCGATACATTTTGCGTTGCGAGCCCGATTTGCAGTAAAAAATTGTCGTCTGAATTCAGAATTGCATTGTCATAATCAATGCTTAAAGCCACTTCATTTTTCTTTGGAATTTTGATCTGATGTTTGTGGTAATTCATAAAATCTTCTACAATAATCGTGTTTTCATTAAGAAATCCACTTTCATTTGCACTTGAAAGACCGTTGCTCACCGTATGGGAAACAGAGCCTGAAGAAACTCCTAACTGCGCTTTTGAGATATTGAAAAGAAATGTTGAAGAGAAAAGGTAAATCAAGGTACTTCTGTTAAAAAAAGATAAATTTTTCATGATGATTAAATTTGGATTATGCTGCAAACTTAGCCTCATAAATCCCGCAGAAAATACGAAACTTGGTGAATGAAGAATTTCACTTGGTGAATAATTTTTTGCACATTATATATATGTATATCTTTGTTTTATGAAAATGTTCCGGCTTTTTGTCCTTTTTGTATTGATGTTTTTGGGAAATCTCCTGTTTTCCCAGAGCAGTAATGTTGTTCAGGAAGTTCAGACGCAAAGCAAAAGATTAAAAAAGGCGGTCGATACAAAAGACGAATCTTCACAGGCGGATTCCTACTATAACATCGGAGAATCGTTTTTTAACAACGGAAATTTCCAGAAAAGTGAAGAATATTACACCAAAGCAAAAAATATCTACGAAAAATTAAACGACAAACCGAATATTGAAAAAGCAAGCCGCAAACTTGCACAGTCTCAGGAAAAGCAGAACAAAATTTCTCCGGCAATCAGCAATTACAACAGAGCCGCAGAAGTAAGTTATTCTAAAAGCCGTGCCTTGAATTCCAATGACGTGACCAGACTTTCCGTAAATTCTGCGGAAGCTAAAGAAGAAGCGATCCAGAATAATATCCAGCTTAACGAAAAAGAAAAAGATAAAGGCGAACTGGCTGCGAATTACACGCAGATGGCAGATATCAATATTCAGCAGAATGATATTCCGAAAGCGGAAGTAAATCTTACGAATGCCTATAAAATATCTAAAAAGGAAGCGCCGCAACAGGCATTGGAAATCAACCAGAAATTAACGGATTTTTACGTTGAAAATAAAAATTTCGACAAAGCCATTGAAGCAAAAAAAACGGTGTTAAAAGAAGATTTTGTTAAGGAAAATTCTAAAAAGCAGGTAGAACAGATTCAGGAGCTCGCCGATATTTACATCAAAAAAAATGATCCGAAAGAAGCCATCGATCTTTTAAAAAAATCTTACGGAATCGCGCTTGAAAAAGGTCATACACTGGAAGCACAGAAAAGTGTAAAAAAGCTCGACAGTTTGTATAACGTTTCCGAAAATACGGATGCTTCAGTCAAATTATACCGTGATTTTCTAGGAAAATTGCCGGATCTGGTTTCAAAAGACAAAAGTCTGGTTGATGAAAAAATCCTTGAAGATACCGAACAGCGAATTGCCCAACTGGAAAAGGAAAAACAGCTTAAAGATGAACTCATCCGCAAGAAAAATGTTTTCAACTACAGTTTGATTTTTGCATTAATCGTTTTAATCGGATTGATAATTTTCATTTTCAGAACGCTCAAAAAAGTTCAGATCAAGAATAAAAAAATTGCTTTACAGTCGTTACGCCGCGAGATGAATCCGCATTTTATTTTTAACAGCTTAAATTCTGTGAATCATTTCATTGCTACCAATAATGAACTGGAAGCCAACCAATATTTAACCAAGTTTTCTAAACTAATGCGCGGCGTGATGGAAAATTCTACCGAAGATTTCATTCCTTTTCAGCAGGAGCTGGATCTGTTGCAGAATTATCTTGCTTTGGAAAAAACACGTTTTGCCGATAAATTCGATTATGAAATTGATGTAGACGAAAGTTTAAACACGCAAAGTCTCAAAGTTCCGGGAATGCTGGTTCAGCCATTTTTAGAAAACGCAATATGGCATGGTTTACGTTACAGAACAACCAAAGGATTTTTGAATCTCAGCTTTGAAAAAGAAAACGAGCAGCTCAAAATTATAATTGAAGACAACGGAATCGGGATTGAGGAAAGCAAAAATCAGAAAACGGAACATCAGAAAGCCAGAAAAGGCCGCGGAATGAAAAACACCCTCGAAAGAATCGATCTGCTGAATGATCTGTATAAAAAAGATATTTCGTGCACTGTGAAAGATAAAGAAAACAATTCCGGCGTTTTAGTTATTTTGAAATTAAATGTATTGTAAGATCCCAATGAAGAGAAAAATTTTAGCCTTTGTATTTTTAATTTCATCTTTCATGATGTTCGGACAGGAAATCAATTCTGCCCGTTTTGAAACTATTGTTAAAGCACTGAAAATAAAAAAATCACAGATCAGAAGAGAGTTTTACACGGAAAAGAAAATGCCGAATGAAAAAGATTCTTACATTGTTGTATTGCCCATTTTCGATGGTCAGGAAGATGAAGAAATGTATACTGTAAGAAATTACATCATGATTACCGATGAAAAAGGCAGTATTAAAAATAAATATTACGATCCCGAAGAAATTACTTCGGATGCGATTGGAATAAGCGGAATAACGATTGATACGGGTTTATATACAGTCAGTAAAGACATCCGTGCTTTCGGAATCAGAGTCAGCTTCAGAGGACAAAGCCAGCCGAATCCTTATTCAACAGAAGAACTTTCTCTTTTTTACAGAGAAAACGGAAGCCTGAAAAAAATTCTGAACAGATTCGAAGTGTATTCTTACGGCGGAGAATGGGACACAAGATGTGCAGGAGAGTTTCATGAGACCACTTCCACAATAGATCTCGACAAAAAAACAACCGCTAATTTTACAGATCTTATCATCAAGACACAAAATATAAACAGGAGAACAAAACTGATAAAAGGAGATTGCAAAGACTTTGAAACCTCAAAAACAACCTACAAAACTTTAAAATTCTCCAACGGAAAATATCAATAGTTTTTTCCTGCAACCTAAAACCTAAAAGTATGAAAATAAAAGCCGTCATTGTAGACGATGAACTTATTGCAAGAGATGTTCTGAGGAATTATCTTACAAAATACTGTCCGCAGGTTGAAATTTTAGGGGAAGCCGAAAATATCAAAGAAGCCGTTCCACTGATTGCCGAGAAACAGCCGCAACTGGTTTTTCTGGACGTTGAAATGCCTTTCGGAAATGCTTTTGATGTCTTGGAAGCGACCAAAGAATTTTCCTATGAAACAATTTTTATCACGGCATTTTCTCAATATTCTTTACAGGCTCTTAATAAATCGGCAAGTTATTATATTTTAAAACCAATTGACATTCAGGAACTTATTTTAGCAGTTAATAAAGTAGCAGAAAGTCTGGAAAGCAAAGAAGAACTCAACCGGAATAAAATCCTTCTCGAAAATTTAAAATTAAAACCCGAAAAACAACAATTAATCCTCCCGACTTTGCAAGGTTTCGATGTAGTGAAAACGGAAGACATTGTGAGACTTCAGGCAGATGGAAATTTCACGCAGGTGTATCTTACCGATGGTTCTAAAAAAATGGTCTGCCGTTTTTTAAAGCATTTCGATGATCTGCTGGAAAATCCTTTTGTGAGGGTCCACCGCTCCCACATCATCAATACCGGTTTTGTAAAATCTTACCACAAAAGCGGAACCGTAACCCTTTCCGACCACACGGAAATTGAAGTTTCCGGAAGTTTCAAAGACAATTTCCTGAAAGTTTTTTCCTGATTTTTTGGGCAGCTTAAAACTTCGTTTGTAAACTTCGATAAAAGCCTTTACTTTTCTCTCATTTATGTCTTCCGCTCCCGCTTTTTTGTTTCACAAAAAAAGCTCCGCTCTAGTCGGGCTGCAAAGATTCAGCATTAAAACAAAAGTATTCAGATAAAATTGAAGATTTCATTTTTTATGATCTTAGTTTAAGTGAAATCGAAGATTTGCGTTTAAAAAAATTAAAGTCATCTATTAAACTTTCAGGCATCATTTTTGAAGAATCCATTCTACTTAAAAAATATCTTATAATGAAAACTTTTCAGAAAATAGCCATCCCTGTTTCTTTAGGTATTTTAGGATTATTTATTATCAATTCCTGTTCGGTAGGGATTCCCAAAGGAGCAACGGCTGTACAGAATTTTAAAGCCGATAAATATCTGGGAACATGGTATGAAATAGCCCGTTTCGATTACAAATTCGAGAAAAATATGGATAATGTAACGGCAACCTACTCTAAAAATCCAAACGGAACCATAAAAGTAGATAACAAAGGCTACAACTACGTTAAAAAAGAATGGAAAGAATCTATTGGTGAAGCACGATTCGTCGGAAAAGAAGATGAGGCACGTCTGAAAGTTTCTTTTTTTAAGCCGTTTTGGGCAGGATATAATGTAGTGGATATCGACGATAATTATCAGTATGCTCTGATTATGGGAAATAATTTGGAATATCTTTGGATTCTGTCCCGAACAAAAGAAATCCCTGAAAGCATCCGCCAGAGATTTTTAGAAAAAGCAAAAAATATAGGTTATAATACAGATAAATTAATCTGGGTTAAACATAATTAATCTGAATTAAAATATCAGACAAAATAAAAATCGCTCCGAAAACAGAGCGATTTTTTATTTTAATGAATATGTTTTTCTGCGTGATAAGAACTTCTTACCAAAGGTGAACTTTCAACATGTCTGAATCCTAAACTTCTTGCAAAATCCCCAAATTCATCGAATTCTTCAGGAGTGATAAATTTCTTTACAGGAAGATGTTTTTTTGTAGGCTGCAAATACTGTCCTAAAGTAATTACATCTACGTTTGCGTTTCTGATGTCTTCAATCGTCTGGAAAACCTCATCTTTAGTTTCTCCCAAACCAAGCATTACGCCTGTTTTTGTTCTTCTCTGTCCTGCTTCTTTTAAATATCTTAAAACCTCAAGGCTTCTTTCATATTTTGCCTGAATTCTTACTTCTCTTGTCAGACGTTTTACCGTTTCCATGTTGTGAGAAATTACTTCCGGAGCCACATCTACCAATCTGTCGATGTGTTTTGTAATCCCCTGAAAATCCGGAATCAAAGTTTCCATTGTGGTTCCCGGAGAAATTCTTCTTACTGCATTTACGGTTTCTGCCCAGAGAATAGATCCCATATCTTTCAGATCATCGCGGTCTACAGATGTTAAAACAGCGTGCTTGATCTTCATTAATTTGATGGAACGTGCCACTTTTTCGGGTTCGTCCCAGTTTACATCCATCGGTTTTCCGGTTTTTACCCCGCAAAATCCGCAGCTTCGGGTACAGATATTTCCAAGGATCATGAAAGTAGCTGTTCCTTCTCCCCAACATTCGCCCATATTCGGACAGCTTCCGCTCTGGCAAATGGTATTTAATTTATATTTATCAACCAAAGTTCTCAGTTCTCGGTAGTTTTTTCCGGTAGGAAGTTTTACACGAATCCATTTTGGTTTCTGAACGGTAGTATCCTGAATTAAATTCTCCATTTATTTCTCAAATTGAGGTTCAAAGTTAGTGATTTTTTTATCGAAACAATCAAAGACACGCATTGATGAAACACATAATTTCGTAATTTTAGAGTACAAAATATTTTATGAAGACTACATTCTGCATTGCAGCTCTTATTTTCAGCACATTCTGTTTTGCGCAGAAGGAATTTTAGCCAAAAAATTCTAAAATCAATGAAACTGTTGAAGGTGATCTCGACGGAGATAAAATTCCTGAAAAAGTTGTGGTTTATGACATTCCGACCAACAGCGATTCCGGAGACATCCGCGAAATTCAGATTCTGAAGAAGGTAAATAATAAATGGAATGTTTTGGAAAAATCCCGAAAAGCAATTCTGGGCAGTAAAGACGGTGGAATGATGGGCGATCCGTATCAGGGAACCGAGATAAAAAACGGAATCCTGGAAATTAGCCATTACGGCGGAAGCAGCTGGAAATGGGGCGGTACAGACAAGTACAGATTTCAGAACGGTCATTTCGAATTAATCGGCTTTTTCTCTGAAAGCGGAAAACCTGAAGAATATTGGACAACGGTAGACTTTAATCTTTCCACAGGAAAGATTGTTTACGAAAAGGAAGTTGCCAACAAAAAAGAATACGGAAATTCGAAGAAAGAAATCTTCATTAAAAAAGGAATGAAAATCAATCTGCAAAACAGAAATCAGGAAAAAAGAAGAGAAATTCTGATTCCCAAAACAAAGGAAAAAATTTATATCTGATGACATTAAAGTAAAAAAGCACCTCTTTGCAGAAGTGCTTTTTTAATAAATTAGTTTAAACTTTTTACCACAAAAGATTTAAACACTTTAGTTTCTTAAGTTTAATCATTCAATGGAAAAAAAAGAACACATAAGTTAAAAAAAATCAAAGATTTTATCTCTTTCTAAACTTTTATTAAATACTTTAGATAAATCCATAAAGTCTTTTTTCTCTTTTGAGGTTAAATTTAAAGCTAGTTTAAACAACTTCAATATCATTTTAAAGGTTATTTAAAATCTTCAATGGATTTGTTGATTGCGTCAATCTGCTTATTGATGCTTGCTGCATTTTGAGGATTCTGCTTCAGAAGTTCCATTTTTTTGGCAAGACCGTCTTTCAGCATTTGGGAGATCATCATTTTCGCCTGAGGATTGTTCCCGATCTGTCCTTTTGCCTGATTCAGCATTTTGGTGATGCTTTCTGTCGCTTTCAGATTATCAGAACTCATAATCCAGTTGTAGCCTTCTTCCGCACTTTTGCCCAGTTCAGGATTCTGGAATTTAAGGAATGGATAAAATGCTGCCATCTGTGCAATGTTTGGCATTTGTGAAGTCACTTTATTTTTAACAATAATTGGTAACAGCTTACTCAATAAATTTTCGGGAGCGCCTTCCAGATCAATCTTATCGGCTAAAGTACTTGCTCTTGCCGGATCGATTTCAACAATAGCACTCACCGAACTTCCTTTCACTGCGTTTGAAACGGCATTTACTCCTTTTTCGAAAACCGGAAGGTATTTTTTATCCTTCGTTTTTGCCAAAGCCGAAATGGCTGCAGCCTGTACTAAAGTTTTAGGATCATTGGAAGCTAATTTTTCTACTTCTGCTCCCATCGCTTTAAATTGTTCAGGATTTGATAAATCCATTAACTGTAAAGCTTTTATTCTCGTTCTGAAGAACGGATCTTTAAGAGCGGCTGCCAGTAATTTTGTAGCTGCCGGATTTTTTCCCACCTGATCTTTAATTCCGCTCAGCGCAAGATATCTGCTTTTAAATTCTTTTGATCCCGCATACTGCATTGCATATTGCTCCGGTGTTTTGGTATCCGTAATGTCTGCCACTAAAATTCCGTCGGCATTAATATTTACGAGGTCTGCATTTTTAGAAACATCAAAATTGAAAGTATTTTTTGCTTCTGCATTTACCCAAACATTGTATCTTCTCGGTTTTCCGTTATCGTACACATCGATTGCCAGAGGAAACTGGAACGGCTGTTCCTGCGTCTGCTCTATGGTTACGGCAACCTGTTTTTTAACCGGCTCAAAAGTATAAGAATATTTAATTTTCGGATGTCCGCTTCCGAAATACCATTGGTTGAAGAACCAGTTAAGATCTCTTCCCGAAACTTTTTCGAAAGATAATCTTAATTGATGCGCTTCTCCGTTTTGATATTCATAGGTCTTCAGATAATCGTTCATTCCTGCAAAGAAAGCATCGTCTCCTAAATAGTTTCTCAGCATATGAAGAATTCCCCCTCCTTTCTGATAGGTTACCAAATCGAAAACATCTTCACGGGAATCGTAATCGAATCTTACCAAATCTTTTTTGAAATCCGCCGGATTATGGATGTAGTTGTTTACATCTTTCATCTGGTGATAATCTGCCTGATCTTTTCCGTATTTGTATTCGTTCCAAAGGTATTCGGAATAATTAGCGAAAGATTCATTTACCGTAAGATTACTCCAGCTTTCTGCCGTTACGAGATCTCCGAACCATTGGTGAAACAATTCGTGGGCAATGGTATCTTCCCATGTATTTTCGTCGATAAGCTGTCCCGGTTTCTGTAAAATATCACTTCCGTGTAACGTTGCCGTTGTATTTTCCATCGCTCCGCTCACATAATCTCTTCCGGAAATCTGAGCGTATTTTGACCACGGGAAATCGTAGCCTAACTTTTTAGAGAAAAACTCGATCATTTCCGGTGTGTTTCCGTAGATCTGTTTTGCATACGGTTCGTATTCTTTCTCGATATAATAATCAACTGCTATATTTCTCCATTTATCCTTCACAATAGCGTACTCTCCCACTCCCATGAAGAAAAGATAGGTAGAATGTCTTTTATCCATCACCCAATGATCGGTTCTAAGACCGTTTGCTTCTTTTTGGGAATCTTTCAGCAATCCGTTGGAAAGGGTTACGTATTTATCAGGAACCGTCATGTAAATTTCCTGTGTTGTTTTCTGGTTGGATTTATCGATGGTCGGGAACCAGGCTGAAGAAGATTCCGTTTCACCCTGCGTCCAGATTTGCGTTGGTTTATCGGGATCTGTTCCCTGTGCATTAATGAAATACAGACCTTTCGCATCACTAATTGCCATGCTTCCTTCCTGTTTTACTTCGTTCGGACGTGCTGTATATTTGATGTAAACTGTGTAATCCTGATTTTTCTGATAGGTTTTGTCTAAAGTAATTTTTAAAACATCATCCTTATAATCATACTTTAAAGGAGATTTTTTTCCATTGATATCCAAAGCGACTTCATGGATCAGCATTCCTTTTGCATCAAGCGTAAGTTCGTTGGTCGGATAGAAAAAAGGTGCGGCAGTAAGCCATTCTTCCCCGTTCATCTGTTCTTTCTGATAATCGAAATTTACTTTAAGCTTCGTGTGTTTCAGCTCCGTTACTTTGGTATGAGTGGCTCTGTATACTTTTTCTCTTCCCGAAGTTTCGGTTTGTGCTGCTGCATTTGCGGAAAATAAAATTCCGCCCAGTAAAGCAATCGATAAAATGGCTTTTTTCATTATTTATTTCTTAAATTATTTTTTAGTTAAAATATCAAAAATATCGTTTACCAATGTTTCGTAATCTCCTTTTTTGAACTGTTCTTTGGTTTTGGCAAAAGCTTTTTTCAGCTCACTCTCAGGATTTTCGTCGTCGATAATTTCTATGGATTCTATGCCTTTCATCTGAAGAATTGCATTTTTAAGTGCTTCAAGATCGGCGGTTTCTTCGGTGTTTATTTTTAAATATTTCATTGTTTTATTCTTTTGTAAACGTATTTTTTGTTCCTCCCTGAATAATGACAAACTGTTTTTTTGCCGGATAGAAATCGATCACAATTCCTGCCATATCAAATTTAAAACTTGTCTCGGAAATTGCTTCTAAAGGGAACGCACTTTGTCCTGTTGCCTGAGCCATCAGTTTTTTATCTTCAATAAAAATGCTAATCTTTAACGGAACATCTTTGCTGGAATAAGTTCCTGTAAACTTCTGAAGATCATTCTCTGAAATTTCATAGGTTTTGAAATTGGGCATTTCGAAATCTTTTCCCATGGCTGTTTCAATCATTTTGATGGAAATATCATTGGTATCCATTTCCGACTGATTGGTGCTGAAAGCGGTGGCAATTTTCAGATCCGGAAAATAAAATAGTGCGGAACTGAAATTGTCTATTCCTCCTGTATGACCAAATCCCGAATATTTGTCGAAAGGAACTTTCACCAAGCCATATCCGTAATCATCCACAAAAGTTTTCATTTTTTCCAGACTGGATTTCTTCACTAATTTTCCATTTTCGAGACCAAGAATAAAAGTGAGAAGATCTCTTGGAGTAGAGATGATATTTCCTGCGCCAATCGGAATACTCATATCCGTTTCAGATGAAGCTACATATTTTCCGTTGGTGTATTGATACGCTTTTGCCTGATCTTTTGATGGATCTATTTTTCCTCCAACTTCTGTAAGCGTTAATTTTAAAGGTTTTGTAATTTTATCTTTCAGCAAAACAGCATACGGTTTTTTGTAAATTTTTTCGAGAATAAAACCGAGCAGAATGTAATTAGAATTGCTGTATTCGTGTTTTGAACCGGGTTCAAAATCGCTATTATATTTTTTTATAATGCTGATTAAGCTGCTTTCTGTCTGAGGTTTTGTATTGTACTGCCAAAACTCGGCTTCACTGGTCAGATTATGAATTCCTGTTCTGTGCTGCAGTAAATTTTCGATGGAAATTTTTTCAGCATTTGAAATCTCAGGATAAAATTCTGAAAGTTTCTGATCTAAGGAAATCTTTTTTTCCTCCAAAGCTTTCATAATTAAAACGGCAGTAAATGTTTTACTGATTGATCCGATCCTGTATTGGGTATTTACATTTGCTTTCTGATTTTTTTCTGCATCTGCAAAACCCACAACTTTCACAAAGGTAGGGCGGTCGTTTTCTGCAAAGGCAAAGCTTCCCATTACTTTATGATGTACGAACAGAGAATCGATATAGCCGGCTAATTTCTGCTTTACATTGGTCTGAGAAAATACAATGGCAGAAAAGCTGATCGCCGAAAGAAAAAGTAACTTTTTCAACATACTTTTGAGATTTGCTGAATGAGTAGTGAAAACACAAATTTTGTTACATTAATATCCTTTTTTGCGAGGATATTCACCATCCAAAATACCGTTATCATTAAGTTTCCAGATAATTTCGTTTTCATCTTCCGAGAGAGTATCTTTTTTAAGATAATCTAAAATGACATTTTTGTTAGCCGGATTTTTAAAAGACAACAATTCGGTTAAAACTTTTCTTTTACTATAACCAAAAGAATCGTTCTTAATTATGGATATAAATTCTTTTTGCAAAAGGTCATCGTAATCTCCTTTATGCCAGTGATTAAGATAATTAATAGCAGAAATTTTATGATTTTTAAATGCCTGAATTTCAATCTGCTTTCTGAAAGTTTTAGGATACAACTTATATCTTAATGCTTCCTGTAAGAGACTTTCCGAAGAGTTTGAACTAAAAATGATCATACTATCCAGTTTCTGCAACTTGGAATCTGTGCGAAGATTTTCATTGTCTAAAGAATGTAAATAAGCATAATATAAAGGTTCCGCAGGATTCTGATCACCAATAATACAGCCGTCTTGTGTATGAATCTGAGATTTTAAATTTAAAAAATTAAGAAAAATTGTATCTAAAACTTCGGGTTTCCGATCCAATAATCCGATAGCCGAATAAACAGCAACAATTCTGTTTTTATTATGGATAAGAGCTAATAATTCTTCATCTGAAGCCAATCTTTTTAATTCGTTGAAATTTTCAAAATTAGCAGATTTTTCTGCACCTTTCCCAATGTATTCCGTCTGATATACATTAATTTCTGAAATTTGCTGCACAATGCTTCGTAAATGCTCCGGAACATGTAGTGTATCAAAAACCACATCTTTGGAATAGTCAACAACTTCTATGAGTTCCGAATAATCAGCTTTCTTTTCTTTTTTACAACCCAAAAGAAAAACTGCCAGAAACGGTAGATATAAAAATCTGAAAAATCTCATTAAATCGCAACAGGCGCTTTAATTCCCGGATGGGGATCATAATTTTCCAGCGTGAAATCTTCAAAATCAAAACTGAAAATATCTTTGATTTCAGGATTCAACTTCATGGTTGGAAGCGGTCTGGGTTCTCTGGAAAGCTGTCTTTTAACCTGTTCAAAATGATTGTTATAAATATGAACATCTCCAAAACTGTGAACGTAATCTCCTACTTCCAGATCGCAAACCTGCGCCACCATCATCAGTAATAATGCATAACTTGCAATGTTAAAAGGAACCCCCAGAAAAACATCGGCACTTCTCTGATACAGCTGAAGCGAAAGTTTTCCATCTGCCACATAAAACTGGAATAAGGCATGACAAGGCGCTAAAGCCATATTCGGAATTTCGGCAACATTCCATGCAGAAACGATAAGCCTTCTGGAATCCGGATTTTTTTTGATCTGATCAATAACATCGCTAATCTGATCCACGATTTTTCCATCTGCTCCGTTCCAGCTTCTCCACTGCGCTCCGTAAACCGGTCCAAGATCTCCATTTTCATCTGCCCATTCGTCCCAGATCGAAACACCATTGTCCTTGAGATATTTGATGTTCGTATCTCCTTTCAGAAACCATAATAATTCGTAAATAATGGATTTCAAATGCACTTTTTTGGTGGTTACCAAAGGAAAACCTTTCGATAAATCATATCTCAGCTGATAGCCGAAAACACTTCTTGTTCCGGTTCCGGTTCTGTCGGTCTTATCGGTTCCGTTGTCTAAAATATGTTGTAAAAGGTCTAGGTAATTTTGCATTTCGAAGGATTATTTTGAGTGTCAAATTTAGAAAAATCTTAATGATTTTCTGCTATCATAAGTTAGGAAAAAAGCAGTAATGAATGTAAACAGATTTTATGATTCAAAGAAATTTCACTTTACTTCTACAATCTTCTGAGTGATATTATTCACAGAAAAACTCTGGTTTTCAGTTAATCCGTGCATTGCTTTTGCCAAAGGCGATTCTGCAGAAACCGTCATTATTTTCTGTTGGTCTACCATTATTTCTCCCGCCGATGCTGAAATGTAGAAAAGACCTTTATCTGTTTTTACCAAAGCTCCATTTTGTACTTTTGATGATGGATCTGATGATATTTTCTGCA
The DNA here is from genome assembly GCF_018603435.1 of Chryseobacterium sp. ZHDP1. Classification (GTDB taxonomy): domain Bacteria; phylum Bacteroidota; class Bacteroidia; order Flavobacteriales; family Weeksellaceae; genus Chryseobacterium; species Chryseobacterium indicum. The sequence goes on from NZ_CP075682.1 coordinate 1,597,230, forward strand.
CAATAGATTGCTGGTTTAACGATTCGTTCAGTTGCCTTTGCAGATTATTGATTTCCTGCTGAAGCATTTCGCGTCCGGTCTCATATTTATCGCCCATTGAGCTTTTGGTATCGTTGTTCGAAGCGCGCGTTTCTTCAATCAGTTTTTCAAGTTTCTGAATTTTTTCAGCAATTCTGCTTTTTACCGCTTCTAATATTTTTGATTTTTCCATCTACAGAATTTAATTTTATATTTTAAACTTATTTAAACTAATTTCAGAATTAACCGCAAAAGGGACAAAAGATAATGTTAAAGCGAATTTCCATAATAATCAAAGCACTCAAAAGAATAAAAATCAAAGATTTTTAAAAACTATGGTGAGCTTTTTCATTGATAATGATGAACTTTAAATAAAAAATTTAGTATATCTTTTGTGGCTTTTGAGGTTAAGTAAAAGTTTAAACAGACTTTTTATCTCCTAACATATCTTAAACAAATAAAACGAAGAAAATTAAGTTTAAAACATGCTCATTAAAGTTAATCTCCGCCCAAGAAGCGGAGATTTTATAGGAATCTATTTTTCAAAAACCGCGTAATCTCCGGGTTTGAAATTAAAATCTTTTCCGCTGTTAAAGTCTCTTTTTGTTTTTTCAAAAATATTTTTAAAGATTCCGGAAAGATGTTCGTCTTCAATAGAGAAGTTTACAGGATCTTTTGACATATTGAGAACAACTAAAACTTCATCGTTTCCGTTTTTTCTTATATATGCTAAAATTTTGTCGTTAGCGGTTGTGTTGAGAAGATACGTGGTAACATTAGAATCGCCTCCTCTTAGTGCCGGATTTGAAGATTTTAAGTTGAGGAGTGTCTTATAAAAGTCTGCGTTCTGATACACATTGCTCCATTTGATGACATCTTTTTCAAAAAATTCCAGACGTTTCATGTTGGGTAATTCCTGACCTGAATATAACAACGGAACACCGTTCCAGGTTGCAGAGAATACAGCCATCGGTTTTGTGATGACACCATATTTTTCATATTCTGTTCCGTTCCATGAGTTTTCGTCGTGATTGGTTGTAAACCACGCTCTCATCGAATTGTCTCCAATTGCAGAGTACTTTCTCAGAAGATCCGTGAGTTCTGAAAGCGGTTCATTTTTTTTGTAATAATCGGCAGATTTGTGCATCCATTTCCACGAGTAGCTTGCATCAAAAACTTTTCCGTATTCCGGACTTTCGAGTTCATCGAATTCTCCCAGCCAGAAAAGGGGTTTTACTTTTTCCACTTCAGGACGCGCCTGCTGCCAGAAATCTACTTCAACCCAGGAAGCAAGATCGCAACGGAAGCCGTCGATATTGGTTTCTTTTACCCAGTATTTCATGGCATCAATCATTGCAAGACGCATTTCCTGATTTTTATAGTCGAGTTCGATGATATCATCCATTCCGGAAGCGATATGGAATTTTCCGTCCGGATCTTTTAAATAGAAATCGGGATGGGTTTTTGTCCAGATATGATCCCAGCCTGTGTGGTTCGCAACCCAGTCTATGATTACTTTAAAGCCTAATCGGTGCGCTTCGTTCACCATGTGCTTGAAATCGTTCAGCGTTCCGAATTCGGGATTAATGGAGGTGTAATCTGATGCAGCATAAGGACTTCCCAGACTTCCTTTTTTATTTTGCTGTGCAATCGGAGTGATTGGCATAAACCAAAGGGTTTTTACGCCCATTGATTTGAGTCTCGGCATTTCTTTTTCAAATGCTCTGAAGGTTCCTTCTTTTGTATATTGTCTTACGTTTACTTCGTAAATGTTGGTAGTGTGTTTCCAGTCCTTAGGTAAATCCATCATGTTTTTTGCAGCTTTTTGCGTGGTACAGGAAACGATTCCCAAACCTATCGCAGCGATTAAAATTAATTTTTTCATTAATTCTCTTTTAACAAAAATAGGGATTGTGATCGGAAAAAAGGAAATCTGAGTCTCTATTTTTGTACAGAAAATGAAATTAAAGTATGCAATAAGCTGTATTCTGACCTATTTTGATCGAAAGCCCGAGATCCTAGCCGAGATTGAGCGGCATGTCTGAGCTCTTTTCGTTTTTTTCGGCGCGGCAGCTTCACTGCCGCGCCGAAAAAAACGAAAAAGCGAGTAGCGAAAGCGCGAAACAGCTCCTGATTACAAGTACAGAATAAAAAAGCCCCAAACTTATGTTCAGGGCGGTATATTTTACAAATTCTTCCGATTATCTTTCATCATCGTTGTCGTCTTCATCATCGAAAGCATCGTCGTTGTAGTCTTCTTCTTCCTCATCATCAAAAGCATCATCATCTTCGTCTGCAAAGTTTCCGGTAGTTCCGAAGTCGTCTTCAAAACCGAAATCATCGTCCATTAATGGCATTGCCGATTTCTTTTTAGAACCTCCTGCGCTTCCGTTTTTACCTGGCGCTTTCAAAGGAACGTTTCCAAATCTGTAGACCGTAATCGGATAATTAACTCCTTTGGTTTCTTCGATAATCTCTACCAATTCGCAGAAAAATTCCCAAAGGTCAAGAAGTCCGTACTGGAACTGAGCTTTATCTCCTAGATTTTCGAACGCCTCATCGATGTACACATCCGACATAATTTCTCCGTCGCCATCGTCACTCATATCTTCTAACGGAACACCTTTTACTATTGTTCCGTCTTCTTCAAGCAGATTAAAAGTGGAAAGCTCATCTCCCTGCAAGCTGAATGCACTCTTAATACCTAAATGTAAGTTCCATAGCGTCTGTTTTCCTTTTACTTCGATATCCCGGAAAATATCTTCTTTTGCATCTAATATTACGCGGATTTTATAAACCATCAGTTTTTAAATTACTTTTTGCCGTTGTTATTATGATAAATCTCTGTTGCAAATATAAAATAAATGAGATGTGACAAAAAAATATTTCATCATTTTTTAAAACATTTTTTTTTCATACATTTTGCAAAAATTATTTGCTTTTCTCCAGCATGAAACTGAATTTCGTGCCTTCCAGATAAACACTTTCTACGGTGATGTTTTCGTTATGGGCTTCAAGAATATGTTTTACAATGGCAAGACCAAGCCCGGAACCTCCTTCCCTTCTGCTTCGGCTGGTTTCCACACGGTAAAATCTTTCAAAAATTCTTGGTAAACTTTCGGATTTAATTCCCATCCCGTTGTCTATAACTTCTATTAAAACTTTATTTTTAAGAACGCTGGTTTTTACCACCACTTTTGCTTCCTGTCTGTTTGCATAGTGAATTGCATTGGAAATCAGGTTAATAAAGACCTGCGAAATTTTCTGTTTGTCTGCCTCCACAAAAATCTGTGGCTGCAAAGTCTGGATCTGCAAGCTTGCATTATGCTTTTCTGCTTCGAGATCGAGAAGATCAAAAATTTCTTTAATTAATAAATTAACGTCAAATTTAGAAACGGTAAGATTTATTTCTCCTGCTTCCAGCCTGTTGATCATATCAAGATCCGTTACAATCGCAATTAAACGTTCTACAGATTTATCGATTCTTTCCAGATATTTATCCCGGATCGTAAGGTTATCTACTCCGCCGTCGCGCAGCGTTTCCACATATCCCTGAATGGAAAAAAGGGGTGTCTTCAGCTCGTGGGAAACGTTTCCGATGTATTCTTTCCTGTAACTTTCCATTTCTTTCATCATATCCAGTTCAGTCACTTTTCTTTGGTTGAGGTCTGAAAATCTTTCTCCCAATTCTTTAATGGTGATGTTTTCATCATCATCATGAACAATTTCCTGAGGTAAAAGCTGCGAAAGACCGCGAACCTGCTTTTTGCCATAATAATTGAATAAAAGCTCTAAAACGATATAATTGATGATAAAAATCAGGACAAGGCAAATAACCAGTCCGATTTTAAAAAATGGTGTACTGTAATAAATATCTTTTAGTGAATCGAAAATGATTACTAAAAGAAACATCACCAATGTCAGAAGACAAGAGGCGACGAGGGTAAGTCTGTAAAATTTCAATTTTACAAAGTTTTATTGGTTGATATAAAGGTAAGAAATTGAGTATTAAACAATAAGTTTATACCCAATTCCTTTTAACGTCTGAATCGTGTTGATTCCCAGTTTTTCTCTCAGTCTTCTGATGTGGACGTCGATGGTTCTTTCTCCCACGATAACGTCATTTCCCCAGACTTTTTCCAGAATTTCTTCTCTTTTGAAAACTTTTTCTGTGTTGGAAGCCAGCAAATACAGAAGATCGAATTCTTTTTTAGGAAGTAGAAACTGCTGTCCGTTTTTAGAAACCCTGAAGTTATCTTTATCAATAATTAAATCTCCGATTTCAATTAATTTAGAGTTGTCTGAAACCTGAGAAGTTAACTGCAATAAAGCATTTACTTTAGAAATCAGGATTTTCGGTTTAATTAATTTAACAATGTAGTCGTTTGCACCTGCCTGAAAACCGGCTAATTGTGAAAATTCTTCGCTTCTTGCAGAAAGAAAAACAATTAAAGTTTTTTGAAGTTCTTTAATTTTTCTAAGTTCCTGGCAGGTTTCGATACCGTCTTTTTCGGGCATCATGACATCCAATAAAATCAGATCCGGAACAATTTCCTTCGCTTTGTCGATACCTTCATTTCCATTAGTGGCTGTATAAATGTCGTAGCCTTCCTTTTCCAAGTTGTAAGACAGAATCTCTAAAATATCCAGTTCGTCGTCGATTAAGAGGATTTTCTTTTGGTTCATTTTTAATTTTTACGAGTCAAAGTTAATAATATTTTAATCACTGTTTAACAAAACGGGTATCGTTCACATAAAGTTAACAATTATATTCTTTTCTTAATGTTTAGTTAAGAAAAAATTAAATTTTGCTAAACTACCTAACCCATAAATTCTTTATTCCTTTGCACCGAAAGAATCGAGTAAGATATAGTAAAAATGAAAAAACAAATCCACAAGAGCATTATGCTGCTTGCCTTGTTTTCCGCCGGCTATGCATTTGCACAAAGCCAGGTTCTAGAAGGCAGGGTACTGGACGAGAAAGATAATACGCCTATTGAAGGGGTAAAAATAAAGGTAAATGATCAGGAAGTAACAACTGACATTTCCGGAAACTACTCTCTGAGCCTTCCCCCTGGAACCAATTACGTCATCACGGTAACTTCTAACGGATACAACCGAAAAGAAATAAGTGAAGTGGTTGTAAAAAGTGATGCCAATACTCACCTTGATATTGTCTTAGATAAGCCTAATACGTCTGCAAAAGAAAAACAGATTGAAGGGGTTGTTATTAAATCCAACGCAAGAAAAGAAACGATTGCTTCTACCATCGGTCTGCAAAGAAATGCAGGTGTTGTTTCTCAGGTGATTGGTGTGGAAGCTATTAAAAGAAGTCCGGACAGAAACACGGGTGAAGTTCTGAAAAGAGTTTCCGGAGTGAGTTTATTTGACGGAAAATATATTGTTGTAAGAGGTTTATCTGACCGTTACAATCAGGCAATGCTGAATGGCATCCAGTTATCCAGTACAGAGCCGGACAGAAAAACGTTCTCTTTCGACCTTTTTCCTGCTAACGTTATTGAAACACTGGTAATCAACAAAACATTTATTCCGGAATATACCGGAGAATGGGGAGGCGGATTAATTCAGGTAAATACTAAGGATATTCCCAATAAAAATTTCTTCAACGCGCAAGTGGGTGTAGGAGGAAATTCTATTACAATGGGGCAGGAATTTAAAATGCAGAAAGGAGGAAAGTGGGATTTCTTAGGAATTGATGACGGAACAAGAAAACTTCCTGCGGGAATGCCTGCCAAGAATTCTTTCACGCTTCTTAGTGATGCAGATAAAACGGATTATGGAAGAAAATATGTGAAAAATCTGGGGTATGATACGAATGGTTTTCCACAGAATATAAGCTTACAGCTCGATGGTGGTTTCAACACTAAAGTTTTCGGGAAAGATCTGGGAGTAATTGCGGTTTTAAACTACAGCAACAATAAAAGAAGAATTGAAACGCAAAACAGCTTCTTCACGATCAACGGAACGAAAGCAGATACCAACTTCGATTACTATACAGAAAAATATCAGAATGATGTTATTTTAGGAGGTCTCTTAAATTTAACATTAAAGCTGAATAATAATAACAAAATCTCCCTGAAAAACATTATTACCAACAATACGGTAAACCATATGTCTTTCAGAACAGGAAAAGATTTTGAATTTGATCCGGTAAACGGAACAAATATCATGGCAAGAGAGATTGGATTTAAAGAAACTACTTTCTATAACTCTACTCTTAACGGAACTCATAAGATTGATGCTCTCGGCGGTTTTACGGTTAACTGGTACGGAAGTTTCGGAATCCTGGATCAGTACATTCCATTGTTACAGCGTTTACAGTACAATCAATATCCGGATATCAGCGGAAGCCCTTATCTGGCTTTGATCTCTAACGGTCTTTCTCAAAAATCAGGAAGTGTATTCTACTCTACACTTAGCGATTATTTATACAATGCAGGAGGTGATGTTTCCAAAACTTTCGAAATGTTCGGAGGCCAGAAACAAACCATTAAGGGAGGATATTTATTTCAGGTGAAAGACAGGGTTTACAACTCAAGACCTTTCTCTGTAAGACTTGCAGGATACAATCAGTCATTGCTTTCACAACCTTTCGAAACTATTTTCAATTCTGAGAATTTTGGTACTACAGGAAACAAATTTACTTTCGACGAAATTGCAGGAAACCAGTACAGATATATCGCAAATACAATTTTAAATGCAGGGTATCTGCAGATGGATAACAACTTTACCTCATGGTTCAGAGCAGTTTGGGGATTAAGAGTTGAAAACTTCGATCAGTTGGTAGGAAGTACGAAAAGAAGTGATGACCGTTTTGTAAATACCCGTGTTACAGACTTTTTACCTGCTCTGAATATGACATTCAAGCTTACCAATAACATGAATTTACGTGTTGCTGGTTCACAGACTGTAGTAAGACCTGAATTCAGAGAGGTTTCTCCATTAGCTTATTATGATTTTGATTTGGGAGCTACCGTAATCGGTAATAAATATATCCAGAGAACAAAAATTACCAATGCGGATATTCGTTGGGAATGGTATCCGAGAAACGGGGAGATTCTTTCGGTTGCGGGATTCTATAAAAACTTTAAAAATCCTATCGAATTATATTTCAACCAATCCGGAGTGGGAACCAGTAATACATTCAATTACTTAAATGTAGATAAGGCAGATGCTTATGGAGCGGAATTAGAATTCAGAAAGAAACTGGACTTTGTAAGTGCATTTAAAAACTTTACACTGGGAGGTAACTTTGCTTTAATTAAAAACAGGGTAACAGATGCTGCAACCAATGTAGACAGACCAATGCAGGGACAGTCTCCTTACACCGTAAACTTAAGCATGCAGTATGATTCTGAAAAATCCGGATGGTCTTCAACAGTACTTTTTAATATGATTGGAAGAAGAATTCTTTATGTAGGAAATGATCAGGTTCCGCCAATCTGGGAAAATCCAAGACCGCTTCTTGATTTCCAGATCGCTAAAAAACTATGGCAGAACAAGGGAGAAATTAAGCTGAATGTTTCGGATATCCTGAACCGTCATGCGAAATTCTATCATGATCTGAACAATAATAAAAAATACGACAGTGCTGATGCATTGGCAATCGACAGAGTAACAGGAACAAACTTCAGTTTAACTCTCGGATACAACTTCTAATTACAATTAAATCAATTATCTAATAAAAATAATAAGTCTTTATAACATGAAAAAATTTGTTTTATACTCTTTAATGCTTGGTACTTTAGCAACTACTGTTACAGCATGTAGAAACATAGAAGAAGATGGACAAACTATAGTTCAGAACTCAGGCAGCGGAAGCACTGAAAATCTTATTCTTTCAGGAAAGATTACTTCAAATCTTACTCTTAAAGCTAACAATATCTATAAGTTGAGAGGATTGGTATATGTAACAAACGGTGCTACTTTAACCATCGAACCGGGAACTAAAATCGTAGGGGAAGCGGATAAAAACGGAGCATTGATTATTACAAGAGGAAGTAAGATTATGGCAGAAGGTACAGCTGCGAACCCGATTATTTTCACTTCTGAAAAACCAAGTCCGAAAAGAGGAGACTGGGCAGGTCTTGTAATCTTAGGAGCTGCTCCTACCAATTCTTCTTTCAATGGTCAGGCTGGTGTAGGTGAAATCGAAGGAGGAATCAACAACAGTGAAGGTTTAGGTCTTTACGGAGGAACAAATGCAGCAGACAACAGTGGTGTATTAAAATATGTAAGAGTAGAATATGCAGGGTATGCATTTTTACCGGATAAAGAGATCAACGGAATTACTTTCGGAGGTGTAGGTAACGGAACAACTGTAGATTATGTAGAAGTTGCTTATGCAAACGATGACAGTTTCGAATGGTTTGGAGGAACGGTAAACTGTTCTCACCTTATTGCCTATAAAGGTCTTGATGATGATTTTGATACAGATAACGGTTTCTCAGGAAAAATTCAGTTCGGTATCGGGGTAAGAGATTCTCAGGTAGCAGACGTTTCAGGATCTAACGCTTTTGAATCAGACAATGACGCTAACGGATCTTCTTTAACTCCTCAAACGGGTGCAACATTCTCAAACATGACGATTATAGGACCTGTAAACTCTAATTCTACAAGTACAAATGCAGGTACAATTAACGCATTGTTCCAGAATGCATTACAAATAAGAAGAAATTCTGCAATCTCTGTATTCAACTCTGTATTCACAGGATATCCGGTAGGTTTATTTATTGATGCTACAAAAGGTACTCCTACAGATAATAACATCGGAAATTCAAGCTTAGTATTCCAAAACAATATTTTAGCAGGAAATATTACACCGTTAAAATTTGCAGGATCTACTACAACGCCTACGACTTTCTCATTAACAGATCTTACGAACTGGTATAACTCAAACGGAAATTCTACGCTGACTTATTCTGCTGACGTTAAATTAACAGGAGCTTGGGCACCTGCAGGAACGACTCCGAACTTCTCTCCGGCTTCAGGATCTCCATTATTAACAGGAGGTGTATTTACTCATCCAAAGTTAAGCAGCTGGTTTACGGCAGTAACTTACAGAGGAGCTGTTAAAGATGCTACCGATACTTGGTACGCAGGCTGGACAAACTACAATTTGTAATAGTAATTAGTTTCTTCATATTAAATTCAAAAGCGGCATCGGAAAAAATTTTCCGATGCCGCTTTCATGAGTAAGTAAATTTAATTCAGCAAAAAATACCATTGGGAAAATAAGAAGAAAAATGGTAATTTGGTCTTTTCAAATAAAACACAGATCTTTAAAAATCTGTTTAAAGAAGTAAAATCTAAAAACATTATGAAAAACCGCTTTCAGCATATTTTAGCAGCCCTTATTATAAGTACCTCACTTGTTGTTCATTCCTGTAATAAAGAGGATGATGACGTTGCCACTATTCCGGTGGTAGGGATTGCAAAAGATCCAGGTAATTTCAAGGGGGAAGTTACCAGTGGACAGGTTGTAACACTGGATGCCACAAAAGTATACGTACTTAACGGTGCTGTTACTGTAAAAAACGGAGGAAAACTCGTTATTCCGGCGGGAACGCGAATTGTTGCCACAGCGGGCGCAGCATCTTATGTTTTGGTGCAGCAGGGAGGGCAGCTCTTTGCTAACGGAACCCTTAATTCACCCGTTTCTTTCCGTTCTTCTACAGAAACTTCCGGAAGCTGGGGCGGCGTTGTTATCTGCGGAAAAGCTCCTGTAAATACCGGTGCAGCCAATACTTCTGAAATTTTAAATTCTGCTTACGGAGGAGCTTCTGCAACAGATAATTCCGGTTCTCTGACGTATGTAAAAATCGAAAATGCAGGAATCAGTTTTTCTACCAGTGTAAAATTCAACGGACTTTCTCTTTTTGGAGTTGGCAGCGATACAAAAGTTGAGAATGTTGCTTTGATTAATAGTGCTGAAGATGGAATCCAGATGTACGGAGGAACGGTAAATCTTTCCAATATTGTCTCCATCGGAAGCGAGGATGATGCTTTTGTATGGACAGACGGATGGATCGGAACCGCTACCAATATTTTCACTAAAAGAAAAACAAACGGTTCTGGAAATACTGCAATAAAAGGACTTAATAATGCTTCGAATACTGCAGCAACTCCGGTCTTAAAACCTACTATTAAAAATGTAACGCTTTTGGGCGGAACTTCTGGAGAATCCAAAGCCATCAGATTATATTCCGGAACGTATGCGAGTTTTGAAAATGTAGTGGTTTCTAACTGGACGAACGGATTTTCAATAGAAAGTGATCCTACTGTAGCTTATTTTAACGGACAAAGTAAAATTAAAGATGCCTTTTTTGATACGAACGTTACGAATAAAGTAACTGCGACTTCCACTTCCGGCTCCACAGTAACACTTTTAAGCAATACCTACAACGAGAAATCGGATGCACTTGGTGCAGGAAATAAGCTTGGAAATCCGGCTTGGGCAATCGGCTGGTCTTCTTTACAGTAAAAAGTTTATGATTTAAAATAAAAACATCGGCTTCAGATAAATCTGAAGCCGATGCTGTTTCAAAAAAAGAATAGAAAATCATCTATCCTTTAGTATTTTTCAACTAAGAGTATTCAAATTTTCTCACTGCTTCCAGCGTCATATCTATTTCTCTGTCTTTAATCGCATCACTGATGAAGTATGTTTCATAACCACTCGGCGGAAGGTAAACTCCGTTTTGCAGCATCTGATGGAAGAAATTATTAAACAATGCATGATTGGCTTCCTGTGCTTCATCAAAATTAGAAACACTGTTGATATGGAAGAAAACCGACATCATCGATCCTTTTCTGTTGATTTTGTGGGCAATTCCTTTTTCGTTTAAAATTTTGCCGATTTCAAAATCTAAGGTTTCCGTAGTTTTTGCCAGTCTGCTGAAGAATTCCGGATCATTTTTAATCAACTGTAAAGTTTTCAGTCCGGCTCTCATGGCTAACGGATTTCCGCTTAATGTTCCTGCCTGATAAACACCTCCTTTTGGAGCCAGATGATCCATAATTTCGTTTCTTCCTGCAAAAGCACCTACCGGAAGTCCGCCACCGATCACTTTTCCGTATGTTACCAAATCTGCCTTTACATTATACAGTTCCTGAGCCCCTCCGAAAGCAAGTCTGAAACCTGTCATCACCTCATCAAAGATTAATAAAGCTCCGTTTTCATCACAGATTGTTCTTAACTTCTGAAGGAATTCATTTTCCGGCAGAACACAACCCATATTTCCGGCAACTGGCTCAATAATGACCGCTGCAATTTCACCCGGATTATGTCTGAAAAGATCTTCAACCTGCTCAAAATCATTGTATCTTGCCAGTAAAGTATCTTTTGCCGTTCCAGCGGTTACACCCGGCGAATTTGGATTTCCGAAAGTTGCAGCACCGCTTCCCGCTTTAATTAAAAAAGAATCTGAATGACCGTGATAACAGCCTTCAAATTTTATAAATTTATCTCTTCCTGTAAATCCTCTCGCGAGTCGTATCGCGCTCATACACGCTTCCGTACCTGAAGAAACCATTCTGATCTGATCTACATTCGGAACATTTTCTGTAATGAATTTTGCGATTTCTGTTTCCAGTTCTGTCGGAGCTCCGAAAGAAAATCCTTTTTCAGCCTGAATTTTCAGTTCTTCCAAAACTTCAGGATGCGTATGTCCTAAAATGGCAGGTCCCCAAGAATTGATGTAATCGATGTACGTATTATCATCCGCATCCGTAAGATACGCTCCTTTTGCAGATTTCATAAAAACAGGCACTCCTCCTACAGATTTGAATGCTCTTACCGGAGAATTTACACCTCCCGGAATGTATTTGTAAGCTTCTTCGAATAAAGCTGAACTTCTTTGGTATTTCATATGTAGTTGTTGGTTAACAGTTTATAGCTGTTAGTTTTAACCATCAACCAACAACTATAAACCATCAACGAAAATTAATTTCTGGGTTTTTTATCAATCAAATAAATTACTTGTCCGGCGGAAGGTTTCTGTCCTTCATCCATTCTGTTTTTGGCGTATAATTTATTTAATTTAATTCCGAATTTTTGGGCGATATCATGCATATTTTCGCCTGCTTCGGCTTTGTAGGTTGCAGTATTTCCGTCTGAGTTTTTAGATTCAAGGAAAACAATTTCATTTTTCTTCAGGACATCACTTTCCAGTTCATTCCATTTCATCAGTTTGCTTTCACTGATTTTGAATTTTTTGGCAATAAATTCTACGTTGGTATCTTCAGGAATGATGATGTATTTTAATCCGTCATTCGGATGACTTTTAATTAAAATGGTATTAAGAATTTCTGCTTTTGTTTTAATTCTTTCTACTCTTTTCTGCTGCTGAGCATAAGAAGTCTGTTTGTAAGGAACCTCAACGGTTACAGGTTCTTTTACTTTTCTGGTATATTTTTCAGGTTCAAGCTGAGCCATGAAAGTTCTGTCGTCTTTCAGGTCCGGATACAGTTTCAGAACGGCGTATAAAGCTTCTTTTGAATTGGTATTGTCGAATTCGTACAATTTATACCTTTCTATTTTTCCAATTAATATGGAAGCGTAACGTGGATTTGTTGCATAACCCGCTTTTTTAAGACCTGTTGCCCACGCTTTATAATCTTTCATATCTAAATTGAAAAGATTAGCGTAGTATTTTCTTGTGGATAAAAAGATGGAATGATCTTCATACGATTGTCGAGGATCATCGTAAACACGGAAACATTCGTTCGGAGCGTCATCGGTGTGCTTCATTGTTTTTCCTGTCCAGTCTTCTTTACATTTAATCCCGAAATGGTTTTTGCCTTCCAAAGCCAATCGGCTTTGCCCGCCTCCTGTTTCCAAAAGTCCCTGTGCAAGCGTGATAGAAGCCGGAATTTTATATTTTTCCATTTCTTCCACTGCATATTTTGCAAATTTCTGGATGTACTGATCTTCGGTTGCCCAGGTCTGAGCTGAGAATTTTGATAAAACTAAAAGGCTTACGATGGTGAAAAGTCTTTTCATGTTTTTCAATTTAAATTATATAATTAAATTTCTGTTCTGTTTTTCTAAAAGCAAATTGGCTCCTTCAATCCCCTGCAAACCGCCAGTGTGAAAGCACAAAATTTTGCTGTTCTCAGGAAAATAATCTTCATCAATTAATTCAAAAATTTTCTGCATCATTTTTCCTGTATAAACCGGTTCCAGTGGAATTCCGTATTTCTCTCTAAAATCATTGATAAAACGGATATTTTCATCCTTTATTTTACCATAACCTCCAAAACCTGAATCTATTAGATCAAAATTTTTCTTAGAAGTTAGTTCAGCGATTTTATTTTCCAGCGAATCATCGTCAACCGCTTTAAATCCTATAACTTTCTGATTTTCTTCACTGAATTTTAAAATTCCGGCAATCGTTCCTCCTGTTCCGACTGCGGTGCAAAGATAATCAAAATCTTTTGTATCGTCATTCAGCATCATTTTTACGCCTTCTACAGCGGCTTCATTGGTTCCTCCTTCCGGTACGACGAGCGCTTCCGGAAATTCTTTTTGTAAAAATTCAGTCAGTTTTTCTTTGTGGCGGTATTCTTCGCGGGTTACAAACTGCAGATTCATCCCGTTTCTTTTAGCAAAAAGTAAAGTCGGATTGTCGCGCCATTTATCTTTCAGCTCCTCTCCTCTTATAATTCCCAAAGTCGGAATTCCAGCTAAATTTCCGACTGCAGAAACCGCAGAAATATGATTTGAAAATGCACCACCAAAAGTAATGATGTAGGGTTTTTCAGGATTTCCTGAGAGATAATTATTAATATTGAAAAAAAGCTTCCAGTATTTATTTCCTGAAATCTGCGGATGGATTAGATCTTCCCTTTTCATAAAAAGTTTTACCTTTTTATCAATGGGAATTTCCTGAATCGGGATTTTTTCGGATGGAACATTTAATACCATTTAGGCTGAATCTTTTTTACAAAAATAGTGTTTTTTGGGTGTTTAGTCTTGCTTTGGACAGGTGAGGTTTATCATTGAAGATAAAAATGGGTAATTTTATTTTTACTTATTTAACCACCCCGTCAAAAATTCTTTCGAATTTTCGCCACCCCTCCAAAGGAGGGGAATTTTATCTCGAATTACCGGAAATCTAATCTCTCACAACCATTGTCCGTTAACCATTCCTGATTTTAAAGGTATTTTCGAAAACTCCAGAACTTTCTTTTCCTGAGATAATTCAGATTAAGTTCATTGGAATAGGCTTCTCTTTCAAAGGAGATTCTTTTGTACGCCTGATAACTGTCTTTCAGTTTAAAAAACCAGTAGTAATATTCGATTACATAAAAAATATAGAAAAAAATGATGAGCATTTCCAACTGTTGCCTTAAATGTATTTTTTCATGATTAATCAATATTTTATTTTTCTTATCTTCGGGATTCCTAATGAAGATAAAAGGGAACAGAGCAATGCCGTTGATTTTTAATTTTTTTAAAGGCTTTTGGCATATAATTATCATACTAACAAATATAAAGTTTTTTGACTTAGAGATTTAACCTATGGCACTTTTTGACATCAAAGAAGGTGAAGACTTTTACTACAACGAGCAGGGTTATAAAGTTTTTACGGAAAAGTTTCATCTGAAGAGAGGACATTGCTGTAAAAGTGGCTGTAGACATTGTCCTTACGGATACGATAAAAAGACCGATACATTTATTAAAAACGATAAAAAAAATAAATAAAATGAAGCGATATATCTTCTTACTGTTGGCTTCGGCTACTTTGGGTTTAACGTCTTGCAGTCCTTTCAACGTACGTTCTGACTATGCGGACACGGCAAATTTTAATTCATACAAAACTTATAAATTAAGAATTGATGATTTAAAACTAAATGATATTGATAAAGACAGAGTTTTGAATGAGCTTTCGAGACAGCTTCAAAGCAAAGGTCTTCAATCCGGAGAAAATCCTGATCTGATTGTAAATGTAAAAGCCAACCATAAAAAAGTAACGGACGTTACCACCACTTCACCTTACGGAGCCTGGGGTTGGGGCGGACCTTTCGGATGGGGAATCGGCATGAACAGAACATGGACGAGCAATTATAATGAAGGGGCAATTATTGTGGATCTGGTAGATGCTAAAACCAATAAACTTGTTTGGCAGGGAATCGGAAGCGGAATTTCTGTTGACAGACCTAAAGCGAAACAAAAGCAAATTCCTGAGATCATGGCAGAGATCATGAAGAATTATCCTCCGATGAAATAAGATATAAATCAATCAAATATATAAGAAAGTCAATGCAATTACTGCATTGACTTTTTTATTGAATTAATGATGTCTGGTTCCTTTATGATAATAGCCGACGTTTTGTGGATGGGCATCGTAATTTTTCTGAATCCTTTCATTCCGGAAATTTCGGTTTACAGATTTTTCTGAAATTTCAGGGGTTTTGAAATGGACTTCTTTTCCGTTTTTGTACATTTTACCATCTGTGGTTAAATAAGTTTCATCCTTCTGATAGACTTTGCCGTCTTCTCCGGTAAAAGTTCTTGTTTCGTTCTTTGAGTTTTTCAGCTTTCGGCTAAGATAAACCAACGTTCCCCCAGTAATTAATGCCAGTGCGATTTTTATTTTGTGATTCATAATGGTGATTTTTAAAGAATAACACAAAATATCTGCCAAAAATAATTTTGAAAAGTCATCTTTTTTCGCAAAAAAAGTATGCAATAAATATTCAGAACAAGTTTATTCTCAATAAAAAGTAAAGATTTAACACCGTATACAATTCTATGCATAATTAAATTTAACAATTCCGTAATTTTTTATTGATAAATTTATAGTAATCTTAAAGTCTAAAATCTTGACATGAAAAAACGATTACTAATGATTGTATTTGCTTCTGTTTTAGCAAATGCTCAGGCTCCTTCGGGATACTACAACTCTGCTAACGGACTTTCCGGAGCTTCATTAAAAACGGCATTAAGCACTATTATCACGAATGGACATCTGGACAAAGGCTACAACGGACTTTGGACGGCGTACAAAACCACTGACATCGACAAGAATTATGAGAATGACGGTTCTATTCTGGATATTTATTCGGAAAAACCTGTGGGTACAGATCCTTACAAATTTACTCCGGTTACCAACCAATGCGGAACGTATTCGGTGGAAGGAAATTGTTATAACCGTGAACATATTATTCCTCAAAGCTTTTTTAATGAAGCCTCTCCTATGGTTTCAGATATCCATTTTATCAGAGCTACGGACGGAAAAGTAAACGGAATGCGTTCCAATTATCCTTTCGGAAAGGTGGGAACTGCAACGTTTACTTCAAAAAACGGTTCTAAGCTTGGAAATTCTGTTTCCTCAGGTTTCTCGGGAACAGTGTTCGAGCCTATTGATGAATTTAAAGGCGATGTAGCAAGAATGGTATTTTATTTTGTTACGAGATACCAAAGCAAACTCTCCACGTTTACATCCGGAAATATGTTGGGCAGTTCTTCTTTTCCGGGTTTGCAGACTTGGGAATTGAATGTTTTATTGGCTTGGCATAATCAGGATCCTGTTTCTCAGGCGGAAATTAACCGAAATAATGCTTCTTACACTTATCAGGGAAACAGAAATCCTTTTATTGATAATCCAAATTATGTAAATCAAATCTGGGGTTCAGGTTCTGCTTCGGGAGGAACTTCTACTCCGCCAAGTTCATCAGGCTGCGGCAATGAAACATTTGAGACCATTCCTTCTGAAAGTTCGGCTTCTTATTTAACAAGAACATGGACAAATAATGGTATTACATGGACGGCAACAGATTCCAGAACAGATCAGACGATCTCCACCAAAGCAATCACAATTAGAGACGGCGCATTAACATCAAGCAGTTCAGCCAACGGAATCGGATCTTTGACGGTAACTACTCAACTGAAATTTACCGGTTCTAATGACAACTTCACTGTTAAAGTAAACGGAACATCGGTAGGAACCGTACCTTACAATACCTCTGCAATAACCACCACTATCAGCAATATTAATGTTTCGGGGAACGTTGTTATAACTTTAGAAAACAATTCTACCACCAACAGAGTTGCTATTGATAATCTTAGCTGGACCTGTTATTCGGGAACGGCAAGACAGGCTCCAAGTATTTCTTTAGCATCAAATTCTGACCAGAATGCATTACAGATTTCGCCAAATCCTGTTTCCAATAATGAAATTTTTGTAAAAGGGGAAACGCAGAATATTAAGAAAGCGGAGATCTATAATCTTCACGGAAAAGTAATACAGACCATTGATCAGCCTTTTAAAAACAGTAGAAATTCTATTAAAATTAAAAATCTGGAGCAGGGAATTTATATTTTAAAATTAGATGCTTCTTCATTGAAGTTTATTGTGAAATAAAATTTAGCTTAATAAATAACAAAAGCCTTCTCTCTGTTGAAAGAAGGCTTTTATTTGTATGAATCTTATTAAAAATTAACGATTATGTAATTTTATATTCATAAATTTTATGGTAATATTACGATCTTAAAAATTTACCATGAAAAAACAGTTATTCATTTTGGGCTTTGCTTCAGTTTTAGCAAATGCTCAGGCTCCTTCGGGATATTACAATTCGGCAAACGGACTTTCCGGAGCTTCTCTGAAAACAGCACTGAGTTCAATCATTACGAATGGTCATCAGGACAAAGGCTATAACGCACTCTGGACAGGTTTTAAAATAACCGATATTGACAAGAATTATGAAAATGACGGTTCTATTCTGGATATTTATTCTGAAAATCCGACCGGTGCAGATCCTTACAATTTTATTCCTGTAACCAACCAATGCGGAACGTATACAGAAGAAGGAAACTGCTATAACAGAGAGCATATTATTCCTCAGAGCTTATTTAATTCTGCTTCACCGATGTATTCCGACATCAATTTCATCAGAGCAACAGACGGAAAAGTAAATGCCATGAGGGCAGATTATCCTTTTGGAATCGTAGGAACTGCGACTTCCCTATCGTCTAACGGTTCTAAACTTGGAAGTTCTGCTTCACCCGGATATTCAGGGATTGTTTTTGAACCTGTTAATGAATTTAAAGGGGATGTTGCGCGTATGATTTTTTATTTTGTAACGCGCTATCAGAGTAAGCTTGCTACATTTTCTTCTGGAGATATTTTAGGTAATTCTGCTTTTCCGGGGTTGCAGACCTGGGAACTTAATGTTCTGTTGGCTTGGCACAATCAGGATCCTGTTTCTCAGGCGGAAATCAACCGGAACAATGCTACCTATGCTTATCAGGGAAACAGAAATCCTTTCATCGATAATCCGAATTATGTAAACCAGATCTGGGCTCCCGCTGATACACAGGCTCCGACAACTGTGACAGGGCTTAGTGTTTCCGGAACTACTTCAAGCAGCATTTCGCTTTCATGGAATGCTTCAACCGATAATGTTGGGGTTACTTCTTATAACGTTTACATGAACGGAAATTTACAGGCAACTGTAAGCTCCACTTCTGCAACTATTTCCGGATTAAGTCCTTCCACTACTTATCCTTTTTATATTGTAGCGAAAGATGCAGCAGGAAATTCTTCTCCGAACAGCTCTATCGTTTCAGGCACAACCAATGCTCCGATCGATACACAGGCTCCTTCCACTGTTACCGGTCTTGCGGTTACGGGAACTTCGCCAAGCAGCATTTCGCTGTCGTGGAATGCTTCGTCAGATAATGTTGGCGTTACTTCGTATGATGTCTACATGAACGGAAATTTAAAAACATCGGTAAGTGCAACTTCTGCGACCATTTCAGGCTTAAATGCTTCCACCACTTATACCTTTAATGTGATTGCTAAAGATGCTGCAGGAAATTCTTCCGCCAACAGCTCTACAGTTTCGGGAACTACGGATGCTGTTCCTCCTCCGACAAATTGCGTCTATGAAAATTTTGAAAATATTCCTGCAGGTACAACAGGATATTTAACGAGAACATGGACAAACAACGGCATTACGTGGACAGCAACGGATGCAAGAACAGATCAGACGATTTCCAACAAAGCGATTACAATAAGAGACGGCGCTTTAACTTCAAGCAGTTCAGCGAATGGAATCGGATCACTGACTGTAACTACTCAACTGAAATTTACAGGTTCTAACGGAACTTTCACCGTTAAAGTAAACGGAACGGCTGTTGGAACTATTCCTTACAACATCAGTGCAGCAACTACCACAATAAGCAATATTAATATTCCGGGGAATGTGGTGGTAACTTTAGAAAATAATTCTACCACCAACAGAGTTGCTCTTGATGATCTGAGCTGGACGTGTTATTCGGGAACGGCAAAGCAGGTTCAAAGTTTTTCTACTGAAACCATTTCAGATCAGAATACATTACAGGTTTCGCCAAATCCTGTTTCCAATAATGAGGTTTTTGTAAAAGGAGAAACGCAGAATATAAAAAAAGCGGAGATATACAATCTTCACGGAAAAGTAATGCAGACCATCGATCAGCCTTTTAAAAACGGTAAAAATTCTATTAAAATTAAAAATCTGGAGCAGGGAATTTATATTCTAAAATTAGATGCTTCTTCATTGAAGTTTATTGTGAAATAAATTTAGCTTTAAGAAATAATAAAGCCTTCTCTCAATTGAAAGAAGGCTTTTATTTTTAAATTAATAAGAAATTACTGTCCCATCAGTTCTCTCATTCTTTCCTGCATCAGTTGTGGGTCTTTCATAGCGTCCCATCCAAGGGTAGAGATCATGACAACAACGTAAACCACGTATAAAATACTTAATACAATTCCGATGATTGCCATTATTTTTCCGGCATTCAATTGTCCGTAATTTGAATAAGCCGCCGGATTTTTTCTGTAAAGTTCTCCGTCTTTTTTAGCCAGAACCAATGCAATGATCCCTGCAATAAGTCCCGGAAGTCCGTAACAGCAACACCCGACAATTGATACAATTCCCAAGATTAATACCGCCGTTGCGTTAGGTAATTTTTGTTGTTCCATAGTTATAATTTAATTGATTAATGTATAGGTAAGTATAAATGTTTATAAAAATAAGAAGTAACCATAATAATGGCATTGATAATGGCAAGAAAAACCAAAATATTACTGTAATTCCGTTTTCTGTCTACAAAATTCAGGAAGACCGTTCCGAAAAACAGCAATAAAGTATAGACCGCCGGAAACATATGAAATGCTTCGTCAAACCTGCCTTCAAAAACCATGACGATAGCTCTCTGCGTTCCGCACCCAAAACAGTCTATTCCAAAGAATTTCTTGATGGGACAAGGCAGCATAAAGTCTTCAATTTTCATTGTAATGCAGGGTTATGATTCTCAAATATATAAAAAAATTATTTAGAAATTTTTGCTCTTAAATACTGATGAGGAAAAAAGCAGTCTTCATCCATTTCAAAGGAACCCTGAACGGCAATGTAAGGATTTCTTAAGCTTTCTCTGGCAATGAAAATTAAATCTGCCTCTCCTTTCTGCAGAATTTCCTCTGCCTGATTGACTCTCGTAATTAATCCTACTGCTCCTGTCTTTGTTTCTGAATCATTTTTTACCTGTGACGCAAGCGGAACCTGATAGCCTTCGTGAACCGGAATTTTTACTCCGTGAATATTTCCTCCGCTGGAAACATCAACAAGATCTACCGAATGGTTTTTAAGGATTTTAGCAAGTTCGGCACTGTCTTCTATTTCCCAGCCGTTTTCTGCGTATTCTGTTCCGGAAATTCTTACAAATAAGGCAACATTTTCATTTAATTCGCCGTTAACTGCGTCTACGATTTCAATTAAAAACCGTATTCTGTTCTCGAAACTTCCGCCGTATTCATCGGTTCTGATGTTGGAAAGCGGTGATAAAAACTGATGGATAAGATAACCGTGTGCCGCGTGAATTTCTATGACATCGAAACCTGCATCTACAGATCTTCTCGCTGCCTGTCTGAAGTTTTCAACCTGTTCTTTGATTTCCTCGATGGTTAAAACATGTGGAATTCTTTCGGTCGGATGATACGGAATCGGACTTGGTGCGATGGTTTCCCAGCCTTCTTCTATCGGGATCTGTACATTATTCCACGCAGATCCTTTTCTTCCGGCATGTGCAAGCTGAATGCCTATTTTGGTTTCTGAATTCCGGTGTACAAATTCTACAATTTTCTTTAGTTTTTCTGCCTGTTCGTCGTTCCAGATTCCCATGCAATGGTTGGTAATTCTTCCGCGGGGTTCTACTCCCGTTGCTTCAAGGATGATTAGTCCGGTTCCGCCCTGCGCTCTGCTTCCGTAATGTACAAAATGGAAATCGTTGGCTAATCCGTTTTCGGAAGAATACATACACATTGGAGACATTACCCAACGGTTTTTCAATTCAACATTTCTGAATCTGATTGGAGTGTATAACATTTTTGATCTGATTTTTAAAATTTTTAAAGAATGTGATGGTGTTGCCCACCTCATGAAAAAAAAGTAAATTTATCCCCCTTTTTTTAAACCCACAATATATGAAAAAAGAAACTCATATCAGTTACGAATATTTCAACAATAACGCTGAACTGAACGATATAGAAAAAAAATTATTTGCAAAAGCAAAAGAAGCGCGCGAGAACGCTTATGCTCCCTATTCTAACTTTTTGGTTGGCTGTTCTGTGCTTCTGGAAAACGGAGAAATTTATACCGGAAACAATCAGGAGAATGCGGCATATCCTTCCGGACTTTGCGCGGAAAGGACTGCTCTTTTCTGGATCGGGGCAAATTTTCCGTCTGAAAAAATAAAGAAAATCTTTATTGTAGGCGGACCGAAGGAGTTTTCTGAGAAAAATCCACCGATTCCGCCATGCGGATCGTGCAGACAGAGCATTATAGAATATGAAACGAAGCAGAATGAAAATATTGAGCTTTATTTTTCTAATCTGAATGATGAGGTGGTGAAGGTACATTCTATTAAAGATCTTCTGCCGTTTTATTTTGACGGTACTTTTTTATAGTTAAAATGTTTAAATAATAGTAAATAAGAATTCAGGTTGGATTTTCGCAAGGGCGCAAAGTTGTTTAAGATAGTATGCTTTAAGGCGCAAGGATTTTATCTGCGATAAAATTTCATCAGCATTATAAAGGAAAATCTTTAATTTTCTTCTTGCGTCTTAAAAGAATAGAACTTTTATCAAACCTTTCACCTTAGTTTTTTTCAATAAGAATATTTTTATTTTAACAAGTTTAAACAAACTCTTTACTTCTGTTTGGATTTTTATTTAAGGGAAAGTTTTTTAAGAAGGGACTTTCTTTCATCACATGAGATTTTGAATGATGTGTATTTAAAATAGAAGAACACATAGTCTTTAAAAATCTATGATTTTCTTCTTCAGTGAGGTTTATTTTAAAGTAATTAAATAACTTACTTAAACTTTTACCACAAAAGAGGCAAAAGATTTAAACACTTTAGTTTTTTAAGTTTAGTCCTTCAATGGAAAAAAAAGAGCACATAAGTTAAAAAAATCAAAGATTTTTTCTCTTTGCAGACTTTTGAAATACTTTAAATCAATTCAATAAAGTCTTTTGTCTTTTTTGCGGCTAAATTTAAAATGAATTTAAAGAAACTTAAAGTAAGATTTTAATACATTTTAAATAATTTTTACTTAAAATAATTATTTATTTTTCAATAGAATCTGAATTTTATAAAACTGTTTATTTTCTGCGGTTTTATTTTCCTAGCCCAGATTGAGCGGTATGTCTGAGCTCTTTTTTTGATTCGGCGGCGGCAAAAGCCGCCGCCGAATCAAAAAAAAGCGAGTAGCGAAAGCTGGAAAAAGCTCCTGAAATTGTTTTTCGTATGTAATGCAACAAATCATTGTTTTATTAAAAACATACTTAACGGGTATTTTTTTTGTCAATAAATTAAAAAAGTTATCTTTGCAAAAATTTTGGTTTCCATTAATTTGGAATGAAAAGGGAATTGGGCGAAAATCCCAAACTGTCCCCGCAACTGTAAATCGCATATAAGATTTCTACGATAAAACCACTGTGAAAACGGGAAGGTGTAGAAAGCGAAAGTCAGGAGACCTGCCAAAATGTAATCTTAAAAACATTGCTTTCGGAGGAAAAGTAAAATAGGAATGGCATTAAAAAGATCTTTAGTACTGCTTTTTGCATCATACGGTTGTTTTCTTTACGCGCAGGAGAAAACTATTGACACCGTTTATGTTTTTGACAATCAGATGAATAAGGTTAAACTTTTTCATCCGGTTACTACAATTACTCCAAAAGACATTGAAAAAAATTCCGCCAATCTTTCTGAGACGCTGCGTTTTCAGTCTCCTGTTTATATTAAGGAAAATGGACGCGGTGCGGTTTCCTCGCCTTCTTTCAGGGGAACAACGGCGCAGCAGACTGCTTTTGTGTGGAATGGAATTAACATCAATTCTATTTTTTTAGGACAGGGAGATGTTAACAATATCGCGATTTTCGGTTATGATGCGCTTGAAGTGAAAGCAGGCGGCGGAAGTGTGGTTTACGGAAGCGGAGCAATAGGAGGAAGTATTCACCTTAACAATGAACTAAAATTTAATGAGGGTTTTCATGCAACTTTACATAGTGAAGTGGCTTCTTATGAGACGTTCCAGAATTATTTTAAAACTTCTTTCAGTAATGCGGATTTCAGTTTTAAGGCATCCGGAAATTATTTCATCAGTCAAAATAATTATGAGGTTCCTGAAAAGCAGTATATCAACCGAAACGGTAAATATTTTAACGGTACAGCGAACATTGGCTTCAGTTACAAAATTGCCCGAAATCAGAAAATTTCTTGGCAAAGCCAGTTGTATGATGCGGAACAGAATTATCCGATCTTTACGGAAAACGGCAACCGCACAAAGTATGCAGCCCAGACTTTCCGAAGCCTTCTTACCCACGATGTAAATTCAAAATCGATTTCAAACAGTCTGAAAGCGGCTTACACGGAAGAAAACTTCCAGTATTTCGGGGTTTTTGAGGCTCCTAAAACCAGTGGCGGAACGGGAAAAAATCTGATTTTTAAAGATGATTTCAATTATTTCATCACGCCTAAACTGAATGTCAATCTTATCGGGGAGTTTCAGATCAATAAAGGGGAAGGCTATCAATCCGGAATTGAGGATGTAAAGAGAAATATTTATTCTGTTGCAGGATTGTTCAGATATTTCCCTACCCAGAAACTAAGACTGGAAGCCGGAATCAAGAAGGATTTTATTGAAAATATAGAATCGCCTTTACTCTATTCTTTTTCAGGCAAATGGAAGGTTTCTGACTGGTATAGTTTAGGGACAAGTTTTTCAAAGAATTTCAGATTTCCATCCTTCAATGATCTTTACTGGAATCCGGGCGGAAATTTGGATCTGAAAGCAGAAACATCTTTGCAGACTGAAATGAGTCACGAATTGACTTATGGAAAATTTACCTTGAGTCTCACGCCTTATTACATGAAAATAGAGGATATGATCCAATGGATTCCTACTTCTCTGGGATATTGGTCACCAAGAAACGTAAGAAATGTTGAGTCTTATGGTCTTGAGTCTAAAATTGGGTTTCAGCACAAGTTTTCTAAAGAACATTCTTTAAAAATAAACACGGGATACAGCTATACGAGATCTGTAGATCTTGAAACGGAAAATCAGCTGATGTATGTTCCTCTTCATAAGGTTTTCGGAAATGCTGATTATCAGTACCGATTTATGAACCTGTATGTTCAGGGAATGTTTACGGGTAAGACTTTTACCACTTCTGATGAGAATAACGATTATCTTATAAAACCGTATTTCGTCCTGAATGCAGGATTATCTGCAACGGTTGCCAAAAAGTATACTTTAGGATTGAGGGTAAATAATATCACCAACGAAATCTATGAAACGATGGCTTATTATCCATTACCTAAAAGAAACTACAGTTTTTATATCAACTTAAATTTTTAAAATCAATTATTATATTATGAAATTCAACAGACTTTTTCAGCTTTTACTGGCTTTGATCCTTGTGATTAATGTTTCATGTAGTGAGGATGAATATGTAATGCCATCGCGAGGTGATTATGAAAACGGATATTTTATTGCGAATGAAGGAAACTTCGGAACGCCTACAGCAAGTGTTTCTTTTATTTCTAAAGATCTTTCTGTATTGGAAAACGATATTTATAAGAAAAATAACAACGAAAATTTGGGTGATGTTTTACAGACGATCACATTCAGTGACGACAGAGCTTTTTTGCTTCTGAATAATTCGAATAAAGTACAGGTTGTTAACCGTTATAATTTCAAAAAAACCGGAGAAATTACGGCTCAGTTGGATAACCCGAGATACATGACGATCAGCAACGGAAATCTTTATGTTTCCAACGATAAGTATAACGGAGCAAAATATGTGAATGTTTACAAGCTTTCTGATCTTTCTTTCGTAAAGAAAATTCCTTTCGCGTCCACTTCTACAGCGGAAAGAGTGGTTGAAGCTGGAGGAACGGTATTTGTTCAGAATGCTACTTACAGCTACGGAAGTACGCTTACAAGAATCAATACTTCAACCAATGAGATCATCAACACAGTTTCTGTTCCAAATGGTGAAATCGAAAAAACCATCAGTTACAATAATAATGTGTACGTAATAGCTTCAGGAACATCTAATTCTTACATTTATGAAATTTCTCCTGCAGGAACAATTACAAAAACGACAACTTTAACAGGCATCGCCAATGCAAGAAATCTTGAAATTGATGGCGGAAAATACTATTTCACCTCTTCCAACAAGATTTACACAATGGATATGAATGCAACAACAGCACCTTCTACTCCTCTTATCAATTTTGTAGACGGAGGACAATATTTTACGCTGTATGGTTTCTCTGTAAAAGACGGGAAAATCTTTGCGTCTGATGTGAAGAATTTTACTGCACCGTCAGAAGTTACGGTATACAATACTTCGGGAACAGTTCTGAAAAAATTCGTAACAGGAATCGGATCTAATTCCGCTTATATGAATTAATTTTTTTGAAATAATATTAAAAGATTACGGCGGAGCTTTCAGCTCCGCCGTAATCTTTTAACGTCTTGCCTTAAAGTAATCCTCAAAAAATTCGCATCCGCTCATCATATCTTCATACTGTCCTGCATATTTATTTTTAAGATCCTGATAATATCTGTTTTTTTCGAGCCTTCTGTCTTCATAGTCATCGGATCGGGAAAAACTGTCCGCATTTTCCTCACCATTAAAATCATAATTATAATTTTCACACCTTCCCTGCATTCTGAGACATAACGCTTTGAATTTTTCAGTTTTCGCGTTTTCCATAGCTTTTCCGTAGTATAATTTTGCCAGACCAGCCGTATTAAATTCCTCATTATCTTCACGGATAGAAAAATTTCCTGCTGAACTTACGAAGTATCTTCTCATCATCCACGCATTCCCATACTGCGACATGTTGTAATAACAGTTGGCAACCAGAAAATAGTAATAATCCCTGTCTTTTTCCTGTGGATTATTGGCTTTGCCGAGATATTCGATCAGTTTTTGGGTTACAGATAATTTAGTCACTCTGAATTTTTCCTTTTCCTGTATAAAATCAGGAGTATATTTTAGATGATAGAAAGGATTCTGATCAAAAATTTTACCTGATGCAGAATAACTGTCTTTTCCATCGTTCTCCCAAAGTGTATTCTGAGTTTCATAATATTCTGCACCCAGTTTTTTAAATATATGTAAAGCCAAACTCAGTTTGTTCTGTCTGATATATTTTGTTCCCAGAAGATCGTACAGATTATTAACCGACTGTTGTTTCATTTTAAAATTACTAAAAAACAAATCGTTTCCGGAATTTACTTTTTCAGTCTTTTTAATGAAACTCTGCACCTGTTCAGGAGAATAGACTGCATCCATATAATTAAAATAATCTACAAAATAATCTCCGTAAGTATGACGGTCACTTTTTAACGATTTGAAATAAACCAGACTGTTTAACCTCTCATCCAGAGAAGCATACAAAAGTGCTGCATCATCCGTATTTCCGAGATATTCCAGTTCTCTTCCCAATGCAAAAATAAACCGCTCGTTTTTTCTGTTTTTAATGATAATTTCTTTTGCGGCATCAGGAATTACGGCTTTTCCGTAAGTCTGATTTGCAAAAAGATTTAATGCTTTGATCTGCTCTGCATTTTCCCGGATTTTAGAATCTGCCGGCAACGTTTTTTCCAGATTGCTGATTTGCTTCAGACTTTCAGAATAATTTTTCGTCATGAATAAAAGTTCAGCTTTGGCAAACTTCCAGAAATCGGGATTCTGTACCTTCGATAAATCTGCGGAATTGATAAACTCCAAAAGTTCTTTTGCATATTCTCTGTCCGCTTCCACTCTTCCAAAGACATTTCTTACCGACTGATATTCCTGATCATACTGAGAACTATATCCGGAATCCGGAATGGCTGGCTCAAACAAAGAATAATAAGGTGTAAAAATCCAGTCTTCCAGTTTACTGATCTCGCGCGACACCAAAAAACCCAGTCCGTCAAAATTAGAATTGCAGGCATAAATTTCTTTAAGATTATCTATGTTTTTACCAGAATTGTAGATGCTGTACATCATTAAAACCCTGGCTTTATCTTTTGGATCATCTATCGATTGCAAGACCTCCTCTTTTGATAATCTATGATCGAAAGCCTGCCATGAAACAAAACGCTTTTCGGGACATTTGGCAAAAACTCTGGCAAAGTAAATATTTTTAAGCCCCTGATTTTTCTCTTCGATTGCCTTAAAATACAAAGCCCAAATATCAATAATATCATTTGCTTTTTCCACAGAAAAATATTGAGCATAAATCTTCGCCAAAGACTTCATATCCCCATTGTAAAAAGCGAGACGAACCGCAAGAAACGCATATCTTTTTCTGATCTCTGAATTTTTGGTTTTGGAAGCTAAAGCAATTGCCTGATGTAATAAAACTGTTCTCTTCTGAGCTGCTGTATTTTCATTCCTTTCCCACGGATCTTCCTGCCACGAATTGAAAAATTCGCAGTTTTTGGCAAATTTCAGATAATCTACCGCTTCATTGTCTTTAGCTGAATATAAATATTTTATAAAAGCGTTGCTGCTTTTTTCATTGATATCCGAAAAACCATATTTTTCCAGAGCAAAATTAATTTCATCTATTGAAACTTTATTCTTACAGTATTTTCTCCAAAGAACTTCATTCTGCAAATCTTTAATTTCAGGTTCTTCATCGTCATTGTTATAGCCAAAATAAAGAGATGAATAGTAAAAAGACCGATATTCCTGATAAGAAAAGTTATCCGGGTCAAGAAAATAAAACCGTATATCATCGCCGTAAGGATAAAATCCACACGCAAAAAACATATTACTTAGTAAAGTCGCTATAAAAATGGCTGATCTCTTCATTGGTGTAGTTATTTAACTGATTGGCATCTAAATGAAAAAGTGATACGGTAATTTCTTTATCCAGCTTTATATTTTTCCTGATTAATGTAATAGCTTTATTGATTTGTTCTGGTGTAATTTCTTCATATTTGATCTTATCTCCTACTCTCAGATAATCCTTATAATCAATCACGGTATCTTTTGTTACTTCGTACCACAGCGGTTTTGTTTCTTTCAGTACTTTTTTCAGATCATTTCCGTTATATAAAACTCCTTTAAACTGATTGTTCTGATACAACTGCATCCAGGAATATAACGGAAGTGCAATATCCATATGCAGCGGATATTTTTTCTTCGTAGTGAGATAGCTTTCCATTTCTTTAAGATCTAAAATTGAATTTTTAGAATCATCTGCCAAAGGATTGATTAAATTATAGCACATTAAAGTAACTTTATCAACCGGCGGAACTCCCATTTTTTCAGGATATTTGTATGGATACAATCTCAGAGTAACAGAAATTTCTTTTTGTGAAATCGGCTTTAATTTTTTCAGAAAGTAAAAATATTGATCTTTTGTAGAAGCTGTCCAGTCACAATCGATCTGAATTTCATTAACAGCAATGGAGTCAAACTTCTCGTTAGTAAATTTATTGATGAGAAAGTTTACATTATCTGCCAGTTTATCAAGATCCTTTTCCGAACTTTTTTTAAATACAATATTTTTAATGTAAACAGTCGGAATAACAGTGTATTTCTTCGGTAAATTTTCTTCGCAGTAAGATGATAACCTTACATTGGTTTTTGAAATCGGAAAACTTCCCATCGCTTCGGTGTAATCCACTTCAAAATATTTTACATACAGCTTTTCGACATTCTGCTGTTCAAGCATATTCCTTTCGGGAACAGAAACTTCAGAATACGTATCTGTTTTCCAATAGTAAAAGGCATTATGAACTTTTTCCACTTTATTTTCACAGGAAAGAATAAGGAAAAGAAGAGGGAGAACTAAAAAGATCTTTTTCACCAATAAAATTTTAAATAGGTTACAATTGAATTAAAACATTTCTGCAAATGTAAAAACAAAACCAATACCTTTTTAAGATTTTATTAACATTTCATTAGGATTTTATTATGTTTTTATTTTCGTGATCAAATTACCTAAAATAAAAGTCTCCACCACCCCAATAAACCACCAAACCGGAAACCTGAAATACGTGTACAAAAGCGTGAAATTATCAACAATTGGCTGATTTTTTGTCGCATTTTCAATTTCAAAATCAACAGATAAAAGCGGAATAACAAATCCGAAAAATAAAAACGCAACCAGATATAAAATCCAGTTGCGTTTTTTAATTATTTTAAATTTCCAGACAAGAATGTTGATAAGGAAAATTAATACTAAAATGATATAATCAAATGTCCCGAAAAGCATTTAGGCAAGTGTCAATCCAAGCTTTTCCGCTTCCGCAATCACAAAAGTTCTCGCTTCCTCGCTGTCATTTGCAATTTCGCCTTCCAGAATGGCTTCTTTTACTTTTTCCTTTAAAATTCCGATTTCGCGACCCGGTTTCAGATTAAACATTGCCATAATTTCTTCTCCTGAAATCGGCGGCTGGAAATTCCTTACCTGATCTTTTTCTTCAACTTCTTTAATCTTAACAGCAACATATTCAAAATTTTTCTTAAATTTCTCCTGCTTTTTAGAATTTTTGGTCGTAATATCGGCTTTACAAAGGGTAAACAGATCTTCCATATTTTCTCCTGCATCAAACAATAATCTTCGCAACGCAGAATCCGAAGCATCATCGGTAATCAGAGCAATCGGTCGAGACGAAAGTTTTACCATCTTCTGAACATATTTCATATCCGGACCTAAAGGCAGTTTCAATCTCTGGAATAATGTTTTTACCATTTTTGAGCCTAAAAACTCGTGTCCATGGAACGTCCATCCTGTTCCTTCAACAAATTTTTTGGTCGGTGCTTTTCCGATATCGTGGAGCAATGCAGACCAACGAAGCCACAGGTTTTCCGTGTTTTCAGAAATATTGTCTACCACTTCCAAAGTATGGTAAAAATTGTCTTTATGGGTTTGTCCTTCCACTTCTTCTACTCCTTTCAGATCAATCAGTTCAGGAATAATTAATTTCATTAAACCTGTCTGTTCCATTAATTTAAGACCAATAGATGGCTTTTTGGAAAGCATGATTTTATTAAATTCCACCATGATTCTTTCCATCGAAACAATTTTTATTCTTTCGGCTTCCTGCTTAATGGCTTCCAAAGATTTTTCTTCAATTTTAAAATTTAAAGTGGAGGCAAAACGAACGGCTCTCATCATTCTCAACGGATCGTCAGAATAGGTTTGAGCGGGCTCTAAAGGCGTTCTTAAAATTCCTTTTTCCAGATCATCTATTCCGTTGAAAGGATCGATCAGTTCACCAAAATTATCCTGATTTAAAGAAATTGCCATGGCATTCACCGTAAAATCTCTTCTTTTCTGGTCGTCTTCTATGGTTCCTCCTTCAACTTCCGGTTTACGGCTGTTTTCGGTATAACTTTCTTTTCTCGCCCCTACAAATTCCAGCTCAAGATCTTTGTATTTGATCATCGCCGTTCCGTACGTTTTGAAAACAGAAACTTTTATTTTCGGATCAATTTCCTTTCCGACGTTTTGGGCAAGTTCAATACCGCTTTGTTCGGTCACAAAATCAATATCCGTTGATGCTTTTCTTTTCATCAAAAGATCGCGTACATAACCTCCGACAACATATACAGACTGATTGTTCCGGGCTGCAACCTCCGAAATGATTTTAAAAAGTTTTAAATTTTTATTTTGAGTAAGATTAATTTTCATTTTGTAATACACTAATGCCGTTCATTAATCATAATGAGCATACATTTTATTAATTTTTTCATCTTCATTAAAAAACATCACTTCCATTGCATGTTTATCCATAATAGATTTGTAAAACAAAGCCACAGAATCTACTCCTTCCGTAGATTTTATAAGCTCGAAGTGAAGATCAGGATATTTTTCCAGTGCTGCTTTCCAATATCCGCGAACCGCAGATTTTCCTTTAAGTGAACTTTCTTTTCCTCCTGTTGCTAATTTTATCATCGGCGTAACAATCTCTATATCATCTGAATAATGAGATAAAATAACATCCAGATCGTGCGAATTCCATGCTTTGATCCACTCTTCGGCAAACTTTTGATGATTCATAGCGATTGTTTTAAAATTGAAGTTCTGCAAAGATAAAACTAAAAAAAGAAATCCTGCCGATGCGGATGAATAAGACTTTAAAATAAATGATAAAAGTCGATTATTCTCTCAGTACTTTTATCCTGTTGTCGCTCCAGACTTTTATTACCGACGAACCCGAATATTTTGAAACTTTTTCGCGGTCTTCTTCTACTGCATAATCTACAAGATCAATCATTTCAGGAGAAATATCCGAGAATTTCAAAGGACTTTTTTCACCGCTGAAATTGGCAGAAGTAGAAACCAAAGGTTTGTTGAGTTTTGTAATCAGCTTTTTACAAAAGTCGTTTTTTACCAGACGGATTCCAATGCTTCCGTCTTCAGCCAACAATTCTTTTGGCAATCCTCTCGGGTTTTCATAAACAATTGTTACAGGTTTTTCGCTTAAATCGATAATTTCCCAAGCCATTTCCGGAACATCTACCAAATCCTGCAATCTCTTTTCAGATTCCACCAGAATGATCATGGATTTGTTTTTTTCCCGTTTTTTGATGTCGAATATTTTGTTTACGGCTTCTATATTGGTAGCATCACAGCCAATTCCCCAAATGGTATCTGTTGGGTAAAGAATTGTGCCGCCGGATTTTAAGATTTCTATTATTTTCTCCATGTATAATACATTTTACGCTTTAACTAAAGCCAATACTATAATTTATTTTTAATAGAAGGATTACATTCTGCTTCTATTAATTTATCTGTGTAAATTTACAAATCTTCGCGTGAAATTTTCGAAAACAGAGTTTTTATATTCAATAGAATGGGCTTTAGCCCATTTTAAAAATCATTAAAATCAAATCTGGCTTTAGCCAAACTTTATTATTTAACATCAGTTCGGAATAAGAAATAAATTTAAATAATTGATTTATAAAATTATATAATTTATCGCAAAGAAAAACAAAAGATTTTTTTTTTACTTATTGAAAGTTGGTAAGGTAAACAAAGCCATTTCGTTTATTTAAAAAAGACAAAAACGATATTACTTTGATCAATTTTACGCCTTTGTATATCTTAAAAGCTGAATTACTGATAATTGAATCTCTTTGTTTAACATGGCGTTTAAGAAGACTTATCTTGAACTCAGATTATTTAAAATTATATTTATCCAAAAATTCCTGATATTCTTCCGCAAACGATTTCTTTTTGTGATGACTTTCCTGATTTTTAACGTAATTTCTAACTGTTTCAATCATAGATTCAGAAACTGAAACAGCAAAATATTCGTCCTGCCAAAAAAACTTTTCTTTTGTCAATGCATTTTTATTGATCCAATATGAAGATTCTCCTTTCAATAATTGAACAATTTTTTCAATATTCTGATTGGAACCCAGAGAAATTAAACAATGACAATGATCCGAATAACCATTCACAATATCCAGAAAAATTCCTTTTTGCGAGGCATTTTCTTTTATGTGTTTCCAGACTTTTATTCGTAACTCCGGAGTATTGAAATAGGGAATTCTATTTTTCGTTGAGAAAACGACATGGATATAAATTTTAATAAATGGCATTTGTGTTGTTTAGCCAAAAATATGAAATCTATATTAAGTTTTGGCTAAAGCCGAAAGAATGATTTTAAATCAGTAAACGGACTAAAGCCCATTTCTATTGATCAATGACAGTTTTATCATCAAGAAGGATCATTGAAAAACCTGTCAAAGTAACTTTTTTTCCTAGTTAAAGTAAATTTTTTCTGGTGCAGAATTTTTCTTATATCTTTTCGGATGATATGTTGTGAAAATAAAACCGGAGCATTTATTCTCCTTCCACTCTTAATCACCGTGTATAAAACCGACTGATCTTTAAAAAAAATTATAATTGTTCTTTCTTCGTCTAGAAAACTAAAGCTGTTTATTGGTTCATTAAGATAAATCAGATTATTGGAAATATTTGAAATTCTGTAATGATACTTTTTGCCATAATCTAAAACTCTTCTTTTGGCTTCTTCTTTATGAATACTGAAGCTGATTTCTTTCAGTCTTTTTTCTGTAAATAAACAATATGAAGAATAAAGTACAAAAATTAGAATAATACTATATATAATATATTCAAAATCACTATTTGTAGATGGAGTAATTTTGTATAAACCAACTATTGAAAAATAAATCAGGGCTCCAAAAATCAAATAATTGGTATACCTGTCAATTTTATCTAAAATACTCTCATCATAAATAAGTTTTCCAGATTCAATGCTTTTGGTAATATTAAGATTCTTTAAACTACGCATTGCTTTTCTGCGTTACTTTTAAATAAAGCGAAGAAAAAGTCAGAAATAAAATTGCAATCAGCCATAAAAAACAACCTGATTCTAATTCAATTATTGAAGCTATTCTTCCACTTTTTGTAATTGTTATATTATCAAAAAACATAAATGAAATTGCTAAAAATGACGAAATAATAAGAGCTAAAACTGCTTTGCAATTTCTTTTGATTGTCAAAACTATTCCTAAAAAATAAAGAAGATTTGCAACCCAAACAAAACCTTCCCAACGAAATCCGTCAAAATAAGTCCAACCCAATAAAAAAGCTAGATAAGATGGATAATGTATGCTGCCAAAATATTGATAATTTACACAATCTTGAGTCAATGATATTAAAAAAATCACCGAACTGATTAGAATTACAATATTTATTTTTAAATGCATCACAACTTCGGCAAATATCTTTCTTCAATAATATTCAAATGATGAATATTGTGACCAACAATTAATTTTCCGATGGTTTCGGCAGAAATCTGGTTTCCGTTGGCAGATCCTACATTTTTTAAGGCTTCGGAATTTGCAGTTTCTAAAAGAATCTGAGAAGATTTTCTGATCAGTTGATATTCTTCCAACAGTGAACTCAGTGTTCTTTCATTCGCGAAAGACTGTTTAGCGTACAATTCCTCATCAAAACCCGGCAATTCATTTTGGTCGCCTCTCGCAAAAGCCAATATTCTGTACTGAAAGATTCTTTCGGTATCGGATAAATGCAGAAGGAGTTCTTTCAGCGTCCATTTTCCTTCCGCGTAGGCAAAAAGAGATTGTTCTTCTGAAAGTTCAGAATAAATTCCTACAGTTTTTTCTCCGGATCTTTTCAGTTCTTCCAGCCAGTTTTCTGAAGGAATTAAATCTAAATATCTTTGAACGTATTTTTGAAAATCAGTCATAAATTATGAATAATAAGTAATTGGTAATGAGTAATATTTTAGTAACAATTAAGATTTCGTAAACTGTTACTCTGGTAAATTGTTACGTTATGAAATCTTCCATTCGTAAAAATTCACTTCATCGTAGATTTCGAATCCGCAGCTTGGGTAAAGCTTATTTCCGATATCATTGGATTTTCCGGTTTCAAGAAGAATTCCGGCGGCATCGGTTGATTTTGCAAGTTCTTTGGATGCTTCAAGCAGTTGTTTTGAAAATCCTTTTCCCCGATAATTTTCATTCACATACAAATCATTCAAAAGCCAGTATCTTTTCATTCTTGTGGAGGAAAATAACGGATACAACTGAACAAAACCGACTAATTTCCCTTCATTTTCGGCAACAAAAATTTCGGAATCATTATTTTCAATTCTTTCTGTTAAAAATTTTTCCGCAGCAGGAATATCGGAATCTTTATGATAAAAGATCCTGTACTGATCGAACAGCTCAGCTAATTGCTGTACATCTGCAAGTTGGGCTTTTCTTGTCATAATGGGAGTTTAAAACTTTGTCAAAGCGCAAAAAACTTCATAAAGATTTGACAAAGTAGATTATAAGTGATGGTCGTAGCTGAGAACGCGCTTCATTTTCCAGTTTTTTCCGTCCAGAATCCAGAGAATGGTAAATTTTGCACGGCTTCCCTTGTTCCATTTTCCGTTGTAAAATTCAGCAAAATCATGCTCTCCTTCCTGAATGAAAGCATACAGAACATTATTATTGTACAAAGGATATACTTTCATGGAATTTGGAATCAGTTCGCGTTTCACTTTATTAGGTCCGCCACAGATATTATTTTTAATGGAGGCTTTAAAGGCTTCTTTTCCGGAAGTAATTCCGCCTTTATCGTGGTAGAATTCCAAGTCTTCGCTTACGATAGAATCATAATGAGAAAGATCGCAATTATTGAATCCGACATTGAATATCAGACTGTCTAATTTTTTCGCCGTTTTGTACAGTTCATCGGTATTTTTAACCTGAGAAAAGGCAATCTGGCTTACCATTAACAGGAATAAAATCTGGATCTTTCTCATCATGTTTTTATTTAAAATAATTAATAATTTATTTTTAACGCAAAGTCCACAAAGATTTTTTGACTACTAAACGCTTTTAAGTTCGCAAAGGTACTTCGACAAGCTCAGCATAAACTATTCAGTCAGCAAAGACCTCAGCGAAAATTTTAATTATTATTTTGTATTAAGAAAAAGCTCTTTCCAGATCTGCGATAAGATCTTCTGCATCTTCGATTCCTACGCTTAAACGAACCAAATCGTCTGTAATTCCCAATTCTGCACGTTTTTCTGCAGGAATGGAAGCATGAGTCATCAAAGCAGGATGATTCGCAAGAGATTCTACTCCCCCCAAAGATTCAGCTAAAGTGAATACTTTTACTCTTTCTAAAAATTTGATGGCATCTTCTTTTTTACCTGATTTGAAAGTGAAAGAAACCATTCCTCCGAAATCTTTCATCTGAGATTTTGCCAGTTCGTGCTGCGGATGAGATTCTAATCCCGGATAAATTACCTGATCTACAGCAGGATGAGATTCAAGGTATTTCGCTACCGCCATTCCGTTTTCAGAGTGTCTCTGAACTCTTAAAGCCAGTGTTTTAATTCCTCTCAACACCAAATAAGAATCGTGAGGTCCTAAAATTCCTCCGCTTGCAAACTGAATGAAGTGTAGTTTCTCTCCCAGTTCTGCATCTTTTGCAATTAAAGCTCCCGCAATAACATCGGAGTGACCTCCCAAGTATTTTGTTGCAGAGTGCATAACGATATCGGCTCCCAGATCAATAGGTCTCTGAAGATAAGGCGTTGCAAAAGTGTTATCCACTGCAACCAGAATATCTTTTCCTTTTGCCACTTCAACAACTGCTTTAATGTCAACCAGTTTCATTAAAGGATTGGTTGGCGTTTCTACCCAGATTAATTTTGTTTTATCTGTAATAACGTCATTGATTTTAGAAACATCATCAAAATTCACGAAGGTAAATTTCAACTGATATTTTTCGAAAAGTCTGGTGAACATTCTGTATGTTCCTCCGTACAAATCGTCTACTGCAACCACTTCATCTCCCGGATTTAATAATTTTAAAACACAGTCGATTGCCGCCAGACCGGAACCGAAAGCCAGACCTCTCGCTCCGTTTTCGATGCTTGCCAAAGAGTCTTCCAAAGCCTGTCTTGTAGGGTTTGCCGCTCTAGAATATTCGTAACCGGAATGTACTCCCGGACTTTTCTGTGCGAAGGTAGATGTTAAAAATACAGGTACATTCACAGAACCTGTTGCAGATTCGTGATGCTGTCCTCCGTGTATTACTTTTGTATTGAAATTCATTGTTTTATATTTTTGATTTGAAGCTGGGGATGATGGAAGCTGGATGCTTTTGTAAACTTCCAACATCAGGCTTCCCTCATCCAGCTTTTTTTACATTTTTATCGCCGATTTTACTGCGAACTCTTCTGCCATCTGCTCCAACCATTGTGCCACATCTTCTTCTCCTGTTGCTCTTTGGTAGGTATTTCCCATAGAAACAAGTACCTGATGAATAAACATTTTCATCTGATCCACCGGCATTTCTTTTGTCCAGAGATCAATTCTCAAAGCTTCCATATTTTTTTCGTCCCAAACGGAGATCATGGTTGCTTTTGTTTCTTCTTTTTCAATTCCGCCGTCCTGTGCATTCCAGGTGATGTTTTCCGGAATGTGGTTTTCATCCAGTTCTACATCTATCGTAATCTGAGTTTTTCTCATAATTTTCTATTTATTCTACTGTATATTGTTTGCCAAATATTTTACATTCAGCGTATTATTTTACTTTCGGTTTATAGCCAGACTGATTAAAGATCACGGTTGCATCTAATCCTAAGAAATCCTGAAGTTTGGTTTCCGGTTTTTGCTTCAGATATTCTTTACAGATCTGCCATCCTGTGAAAATGGCAATCTGCGGAGAAGATTCGTTATCAATTTCCGTATAAAATTTCGAGAATGGTCCCGGAGCGATAAAACGGTCTTCCAATCTGTGATCGT
This sequence comes from Chryseobacterium sp. ZHDP1, assembly GCF_018603435.1. Classification (GTDB taxonomy): domain Bacteria; phylum Bacteroidota; class Bacteroidia; order Flavobacteriales; family Weeksellaceae; genus Chryseobacterium; species Chryseobacterium indicum. Next base: position 1,635,093 of record NZ_CP075682.1, read on the forward strand.
CTCCAAAAATGATATTTTTTTCCACGAAATAATTCCAGATATTCGCTTCGTTGGAGACTGCCCATTCATATTGCTTCTGGGTGTAGTTCATTTTCAGATATTCCGGATATGTGGGTAAAAAAGCATCTTTAAGAATCATGATTTTACCGTTGAGAATCATCATATCGATAAATTTCTGATGATCCGGAGATTCTTTCACAAAACCTTCCGCGAAAATCTGCGCGACTTTCGGAACAATATTATTCGGGTTCATGGATTTCTGGAAGTACATTTCCAGTCCTTTATAATTGGGATTTCCGTCTCCCATAAAGCCTGTCATATCAATAAAAAGCTGATTTCCTTTGGCATCATAAAAAATAGGATCCTGAACCATCTGCAAAGCCGATGAAAATAAAAATACTTTCGGACTTTTAAAGGAAGGAAAATAAAATCTGATGTGCGAAAACAAATCCTGAAGATCGGTCTGGAGTTTTTTCTGATCTATTTTTGCAGCTGCTTCCTTGTAAATTTTAATTTCTTCAGGATCTACTCTTCTTTTGGCAAAATCTGCATCGCTTACCGTTCCCTGAAACCAAGGAAATTTAGCTTTAAAACTTTCCGATGAAACATTCGGATCGTAAAGTTCCTTGGAAATATCTGTAATTTCTACTTTTTCCGCGGGAGTTGTAATCTCTACGTTCCATTGATTCTGAGATTCTTTTTTACAGGAATTCAATCCTAAAATTAATACTAAAGAAAGTGCAGTAATTTTGAAAATCTTCATACTTTTACATGAAATTTAAGTGTACAAAAATACGGATTTAAACATAATATAATGATGAAAAATAAAATAATTCCGGTGCTTATTCTGATTTTCTCTGTATCCTGTTTCTATAGCCAAAGCCTTATTTTTAAGGATAAAAATCTTGAAAAAGCAGTGATTGAAAATTCTGATCTGAACAAAGACGGCAAAATGAATCAGTTTGAAGCCGAAAGGATTGAAAATTTATTTTTAGTGAATAAAGGGATTACAAATACCGAAGACCTCGCGTATTTTAAAAATGCTAAAATGATCGTGCTGGACGACAACAGTATTTTAAATCTTTCCCTGAAAAATATGGATCATCTCCAGCTTTTTTCCTGTACAGGATGTAAAATATCAAATTTTAAAGCTGAAAATCTTAAAAATCTGGCTTCTCTCTATCTCGACAACAACCAGATTGAAAATATTTCGCTGAAAACGACGCCCAGAATTGACCAATTAACCGTATCTTTAAATAAAATAAAAACCATTGATGTGAGTTCGCTCAAATATCTGAAAAAACTAAATCTTGAGCATAATCTGGTTCAAAAACTGGATATTTCCAAAAACATGAATCTGGAAACCTTAAATGTGATGAAAAATCCGCTGAAGGAAACAGACATTAAAAAAGGAGCAGCCAATGTGACGATTTTCGGATTTCAGCAACAGTAATTTTATGTATTTAGAAACACAAAGACTTATTCTGAGAAAATTTGAAGAAACAGATGCAGAACGCATGTTTCTCCTCGATTCCAATCCTGAAGTGATGAAATACATCGGAGTACCTCCTCTTTCCGATATCAGCGAATCTGAAAATGTGATTAAAATGATTCAGCAGCAATATCTTGATAACGGTGTCGGAAGACTCGCTGTAATTGAAAAAGAAAGCGGACTGTTAATCGGCTGGAGCGGACTGAAATTAATTACTCAGGAAATAAACGGTTACAATAATATTTACGATCTCGGCTATCGTTTCATCCCGAAATACTGGGGAAAAGGTTATGCACTGGAATCGGCAAAAGCTTCGCTTGATTTTGGATTTAATGATCTGAAAGCTGAAACCATTTATGCTCACGCTCATTCTGAAAATGAAGGTTCCAATCATATTTTAAGAAAATTAGGCTTTGAAAAAAACGGCGAATTCACCGAACCGGACGGAATTTGCTTCTGGTATGAGCTTCAACATCAAAATTACATCAAATAAACATTCAGAATTTTTAATTTTGAATTTCTTTACACAAAAACAGACAAAAATATAAACAATGCAGACACAAAAAGTTATAGATCATATTGTAAACTGGCTGAAAGATTATGCCGTAAAAGCAAAAGTAAACGGATATGTAATCGGAGTTTCGGGAGGTGTGGATTCGGGTGTCGTTTCTACTCTTTGTGCGATGACCGGACTTGAAGTTCTGGCGCTGGAAATGCCGATCCGTCAAAAAGCAGATCAGGTAAACAGAGCGCAGGATCATATTGAGGATCTGAAAAAGAAATTTCCAAACGTAAAATCAGAAACCGTTAACTTAACTCCTGTTTTCGAAAGTTTTGAAAATATTGTCAGCGCACATTCAGAAGGAAATCCTAATAACAATCTGGCTCTTGCGAATACAAGATCACGCTTCAGAATGCTGAATTTATACTATTTCGGTCAGCTTCACGGACTTTTAGTGTGCGGAACAGGAAATAAAGTGGAAGATTTCGGAATCGGTTTCTATACCAAGTACGGCGACGGCGGTGTAGATGTTTCTCCAATCGCGGATCTTTATAAAACGGAAGTGTATGAACTGGCGAGAGCTTTAAATTTAATTGAAAGCATTCAGAATGCAATTCCTACGGACGGACTTTGGGATGCAGAAAGAACGGATGAAGACCAGATCGGGGCAACTTATCCTGAACTGGAAAAAATCCAGAAAGAATACGGAACAAAAACAGCAGAAGATTACGAAGGCAGAGACAAAGAAGTTTTCCAGATTTTCGACAGAATGCATAAAGCAGCAAAACATAAAATGGTTCCGATCCCGATCTGCGATATTCCTGAAGACTGGAGAACTAATTAATTTAACAATATATCAGTCTAACAATGTAACAATTGATTGCTAAACTGAAAGATTGATACATTAAAGTTGTTTAAACTTTTCAGAATTAACCGTAAAAGTCACAAAAGATGAATTAAACTTTTATTTAAAGTTGATCATTATAAATGAAAAAGTTCACAATAGTTTTTAAAAATCTCTGATTTTTATTCTTTTGAGCGTTTTGGTTATTATAGAAATTCACTTTTAGATTGTCTTTTGTTACTTTTGCGATTTAATAAAAGTTTAAACAAACTTATTGTTACATTTTTTAATTTAATACTATGAATGGTAAAATAAGATCTATATTTTTCATTTGTTTAGGGCTTCTTTTCGGGATGTCTGTAATGTACGTTTATAATAACTTTATTGCGAATAAAAAGGAAATTTCCTCTAAAAATCCAAGAATTGAATACGGCAGTTCTGATATTTCAGGCTCGGCATATTCGAGTCAGGAATCTATCGATCGGCTGACGGAAGAAAAAAAGGTTATTGCTTATGTTAAAAAAAATCATCAGCTTCCGGAGTATTACATCACCAAAAATGAAGCAAGAAAGATGGGCTGGAATCCAGCCAAAGGAAATCTGTGTGAGGTTTTGCCGGGAAAAGCAATTGGCGGAGATCACTTCAGCAATAGGGAAAGAACATTGCCTGAAGATGAAAAGTATTTTGAGGCTGATGTAAACTATCATTGCGGAAACAGAAATGCAGACCGGATTGTTTTCACGAAAGACGGTGATGTTTATCTCACGAAAAACCATTATAAGAGTTTTGAAAAGCAGTAGTTGTTGGTCATTGCGAGGATTGAAGTTAGCCTGTGCTTAGCTCCTCGCAATGACTTACGCTCACTGATTTAAAATTAAAAATAAAGTTATGAGTACAATATATATAGATTTTACAGACATCGGAGATTATGAAGACTTCTATGCCCAACTGAAAGAAAAGATCAAACTTCCTGAGCATTTCGGAGATAATCTGGATGCACTTTCTGATGTAATTACAGGAGAACTGGAAATGCCTCTTCACATTGAGTTTGTAAATATGACGGTCGATCAGCTGGAAACTTTTGAAGATCTTCTTCTCACGCTCGAAGATGCTGAGGAAGAAATGGAAGACTTCACTTTCACTTATTTTCTCGAACAGTATGAAGATGATGATGATCTGGTTGAAGACCAAGAATAAAATAAATGACAAAAAACGCGGAATAATCTGCGTTTTTTTATTTAATAAAGTTTTTAATATCTAATGAAAATACTCAAAATACTGCTAATCCATCACTTAAAATCAAGGCATCTGTAAGGCATCTGTAAGGCATCTGTAAGGCATCTGTAAGGCATCTGTGTGGTATTAATAAATTTTTAACAAACCTTTCAAATTGTTAATTTTAGATCAAATTAATAATAAAGGCTTATGATCATTTGTGAAAACCTTTTGTTTTCTCATGGCGCTGAACTCCAACACTATAATTCCGGCGATTATATTTTTAAAGAAGAAAGCACTCCAAAATATTATCTGCAGATAAAGTCCGGAACGGTAAAATTAAGCAGCTTTCTGGAAGACGGCAAGGAATTTATCCACGGAATTCCTTTCGATGGTCACTGCTTTGCCGAAACGTATATTTTCCACAGCAGAAAGTATGCAGTAAGTGCTGTTGCGGTTACAGATTGCGAAATCATCAGGCTGGAAAAAAATAAACTGATTAAACTCGTATTAGAAAAACCCGAACTTCTCCTTAAAATATATTCTTACACTGCGGACAGAATGCGCTACAAACATATTACTTCGGCTCCGTTTTCTTTCCGGGATCCGATTACAAAGCTTAATCTCCTTATGTCCCACGTGAAAGCTCATTTCGGTTTTGAAGAACAGTTTTCTTTTCCGGTTCCTTACACCAGACAGCAATTAGCCTCGCTTACAGGAATGCGCATAGAAACTGTGATCCGCGCAATCAAAAAAATGGAACAGCAAAACATTGTAAGAATAGACAACAGTAAAATTTTTATATAAAAAAATCCTTAACCAAACAGCCAAGGATTCATTATCATTTTTTGAGTAAAATATTATTTGCCAATAACTTCCGTAATCGGATTCCCGACATTTCCACTCGGAAACTGTATTTTAAGCAATGAAGAAACGGTAGGTGCAATATCGGTCATGAAATAAGCTTTATTGCTTTCACCATGCTGAATTCCCCACCCCATAAAAATTAACGGAATATGCGAGTCGTAAGAATTCCATACGCTGTGCGTTGTTCCTGTTTTTGAATACGGAGGAAGCATGGAATCGTGTGAAATCAACTGAATATCACCGCTTCTCTGCCTGTTGATCCCGTTGATAATTCTTTGTTTAATCGGTTCAGGAATAGAAGATTCTGAAACTTTATTTACAGGAACAGCATATAAATCTGAAGGATCACTCTCAATTTCTTTTACGGTGAAATCTACAACGTCTTCTAATTTAATATTGTTTTCTTTGAGTAATTTTCTGTCGAAATAAATCTGGTAATTATCCACCGCATTGATTAATTTATCAACCCCGAATTTTTCTTTTAATTTAAGATTGACGTTTTTATCCATTCCGTCTCCGAAGAAACCTGTCGTGATTTTATGTTCCTGCAAGAATCCTACAGAATGAGCACCGCCATGATCTGCCGAAAGAAAAACGGTGTACTGTCCTTTTCCTACTTTGGAATCCAGATAACTGAAAAACTGAGCTAAATCTTTATCGAGTCTCAGATAAACATCTTCCACTTCGATAGAATTCGGACCAAATTTATGCCCTGCATAATCCGTTGATGCCAAATTAATCGCTAACATATCCACAATATCGTCTCCTCCTAACTTTTCACCTTCTATTGCGGCTTCGGCTAATTTCAGCGTTAATGTATTTCCGAATGGTGTGTAACGAATATTATCTTTTTTAGCCTGATAATCTGCGGCTAAATTGCTGTAAGGAAAAGTAGGTGTTTTGGCACTTCCCAACAAGCCTTCCCATGAAGAATTATCCGGAGAACTTTCTGTATACTGATCGATCGGAAGTAAGGTATTCCAGCCGTTGGCAACCAATTTATCCGGTAGATCCTGAGAATTGAAGGTTTTTACCCACTGTGGAAGATCATTCATGTACCAAGAGCTTGTAATAAAATCTCCTGTGGAATCATCAAACCAGAACGCTCCGTTCGGCGTATGTCCTGCCGGTAAAATAGAAGCTCTGTCTTTTAAAGAAACCCCGATTACTTTACCCTGAAAATTGGTTGCCAACCTAAGCTCATCGGTAACAGTGGTAGACCATAGATTTTTCGGAGAATGGCTTCCCACTTTTGCATTAGCTGTTCCTACAGGCTTTACACTTTCATCTGTAGTACAATAAACATTTTGTCCGGTTTCTTTATCCATCCAGTCATTTCCTGCGATCCCGTGAATTGCAGGAACGGAACCTGTGTAAATACACGTGTGTCCTAAAGCCGTAACAGTAGGAACATACGGGATATGAACATTATTTAAAGAATATCCTGTATTTAAAAGTCTTTTGAAACCGTCGTTTCCATATTTGTTATAAAAACGGTACAGATAATCCCATCTCATCTGGTCCACAACTAAACCTACTACAAGTTTTGGTCTTTCCAACTGAGAATTTTTGTTCTTTTGCGCATTGATTGTAAGTACGGACAAAAAAGCAGCCGCTGCAACCGAAATTTTCCTAAGCATCCCGTAAAATTTTTATTGAGGACAAATTTACGGGTTTTGAAAGTTTTGATGTGTGAAATTTTATTTAATTTTGATTTCTATTGAGTTCATCTGCATTAAAATTTCAATTAATATCCTTTTTAATGATGATCAAACTTTTCTTTTATCTGGTTTTAGCATTATAATTTTTTTTCCGCCATCATTATTATGCTCGGAAGTGAAAAATATTTTTCTCAGCTTTTAAAGTGAATACAAGAAGAAAAATACCTTCTTATTTTGAAAATGAAAGACAAGTAAATCAGATGCAAAGATCATTGGTTTTATGGGAAGGGCGGAAATCCCGGTTCTTTAGCTTTAAAAATAGAACAATACATTCCTTACAGCCTTATCAGTACAGCATCTGATGATCTTGACTTTGAAGAATTGAGCAGTTGCCGTTTTTGAATTGATAAATTTTAGTTTTACTTTTTACTGTAAATTTGGTTATAGCCTTTCAAAATTTTTTTTTGAATTTATCGTTATATCAGAAATAAAATTTACCATTATGAAAACCAAATTATTCTTATTTCTGATTTTAAGCGTTTTAAGTTGTAACCTGTTCGCTTATCCGATTTCTCCAATGCCATTAAGAAAATTAATCATTGAATCTGAAAACATTGTATATGGTGAAGTTTTAGATATAAAAAATAACAAAAAAGTAAAAGAACATGACTGGTTTAAATCTGAAATTGTTGTTTTAAAAGTATACGATGTTTTACACGGAAATATTAAGTCCGGTCAAATTATCGAAGTATACACAAGTTCGGAAATATCCTGCCCTGCTCCTGCATACTACGAAAAGGGAAAATTAACATTGGCCTTTTTGTATAAGGAGAAAAAAGAAGACAGATATTCTACCCATTCTTTATCGTATGGCTCAAAAACATTAGAAAAAAAAGAATATTCTGTTTATAAAAAGAGAATTCTTGAAATGCAGGATATTTTGAAAATTATAAATGAAGAAGAAAAACATGCTAAAACAGTAGATTGGCTTGTAGAATGTGCATTGCAAAAACCCACAAAATGGGAAGGAACTTATGAACTTTCTCCTGAAAGTGATTTTATGTCTTTTTATGATCGCGATAAAGATACTTTTGTAAGAAAATTTGAACTAAACGACAATCAAAAAGAAAAATTAAGACTTTATTTTCTTTCACAAAAAAAATTAGATTACAGTGATTTAGGATTGCTGGATCTTGTTGCAAAGCCAAATGACAAAGAACTATTAAGTTTTCTGATTAGCCGCTTTAAAGAATCTTATAATGACTTTATTTTTGAGGGAAATTTTTTCATGTCAAGAATAGCGGATTTATCCGGCAGAAATGATCTTAAGGAAATATCAGAAAAAAATGAAAAACTTGACATGTTTAGTGAAAATTATGATCAAAAAAACAAAGAAATACTGACTGAATTTGCGAGTAAGTTATAAATTTAATGAAATATTTTTGATGTAAAAGTTCCGAAATCTAAGGTCAAATACAATGCTTTAAAAGGTAAACTTTCTACCGAAATATAGTTTAAGTACGCGAAAAAATACCATTACAGTCATAATATTACAATCGAATAAGAGACTGAAAAACTAATTCTGGAAAATATATTGAATGATAAAGCTTTTATACACATTTTGTGAATTTAATGCGATTCTCCGGTTGATTTTTTTTACATTTGGTATTAACACAAATATGTAAATATGTTTCGTAACAAAAACTTTTTAATCATGAAAATTTTCAGACCTTTTCTTTTTTCGGTATCTCTGTTGTTATTCGGATGGCTGTTTATTAGCAATATTAATCTCATTAACGTTGCCGCAACGCTGAATAAAGCAGAAATCAATTCTGAAATCGGAAAGGTAAATGCATTCAGCAATATTGATCAGCTAAAGGAGTTTACCATCAAAAAAATTAACTCTATGGAAGTAATCCGGGAAAGGTTTTCGGAAAATGCCATGATAAGAATTGCTGTTATCTCAGTTCTTGTCCTGATCCAGATTCTGCTTTACGCTACAAAAGGTAATTTTCATGCTCAGAATTCCAAGTTTTAAGCCATGGAAATCAGAAAACTGACGGTATTTGAAGAAAATTTCATTCCTGATACCGATTTCAACAATTACGAAACCGAAAAGATTTTTGTGGTTTCGGCAATTGAATCGAACAACACTTTTGAATTTAATCTGAGAGAGAAAAATCAATATTATCAAAAGATATGTAAAACAGAACTTCATGATATTGAACATTTAAACGCAGTAGCACAGCAAGGTCATTCTTTCGGAATTTTTGAAAATGAAGAACTTATTGGATGGATCATCTGTGATTACAGAGGGAAAAATAATAGTCTTTTTATTGAGAATTTGTGGATTCATAAAAAGTTCAGAAAACAAAATCTCGGGAGATTGCTGATTAAAAATATCAATCGTGAAGCCAGAGAACTGCAATGCAGAATAGTGGAAGCAGAAACCCAGAACACGAATTATCCTGCAATAAAGTTTTTTCAGAAAGCAGGATTTCAGTTTACAGGGATCAATACAAAACTGTATAACAACTCAACAGAAACGGCTTTGTTTATGAGCTTTGAGCTGATGTAATAAATTTTCACTTTCTGTTAAAACTTAACTTATCCACAGTTTTTAAAGGTTATCCACAAACAACTAACAATTTTAAGAACCGATAATGATTACAAAAGCTTACATTCAGGAATATGGCAATGGAAAAACAGAACCTGAATTTCTGGAGGTAAAAAACGTTTTGGAATCAAGAGGAGCTGATTGCGAATTTTTTACCATCAAAAAATTACATCGAAATCAGATCCTGCTTAATAAAGAAACGCTGATTGTCGGAGATCATTCATCAATGTTATATACTTTCAAAAGATTGGGAATCAGTCCATTCACCTCATCTTATCCTCAAAGTTTAAGACCTTATTTAAAGCGGACTGTTTGGGAAACAACTGTAAAAAAACTCATGATGCAAAGTCATGAAGAATCTTTAAACATTTTTGTAAAGCCAAAATCTAAAATCAAACTTTTCACAGGATTTATAATCAATTCGCAACATGATCTTCTCCGTCTGGAATCATTTTCAAAAGAAACAGCTTTATTCTGTTCATCTGTTGTTGAATGGCTTTCTGAATTTCGGGTTTTCGTGAATCAGTCAGAAATTGTCGGAATAAAAAATTACAGTGGCAACGAAAATCTTCAGTTGGATATGGATATGGTAAAAACTGCTATTAAAGATTTTGAAAATTCAGACGAAAGAACAAATGCTTATGGAATAGACTTCGGAATTCTGAGCAGTGGAGAAACCGCATTAGTTGAGTGGAATGATGGTTATGCCTTAGGTTCTTATGGTCTGGACAAAGAAATCTATACTGATCTGATTTTAAGCAGATGGGAGGAAATTTTACAAGAAAGTAATTTAAATCTGTAATTATGGTTTTCCATAATTATTTCCTGCAATGATTTTTTAGTTTTGAAAATCTTTAAAACAATAATCATGAAAATTAAACTTACTCTTTTTACTTTATCCGTTTTTTTATTATTAGGCTGCGGTAATAATAAAACCAATCCAAGAACAACAACGGAAAATGATAGTATTTTATCAATAGCTCAAGAAGAAACAAATACTATTAATGGACAAAGCTCAAAACCCAGACTAGTTCAGAGATCTATAAATTCTACAAATGGAACAGATCTCGAACAACTAAAAACCGAAGCATCCAGACTAAATGGTGGAGGTTCAATAAAAGAAGTTAAACTTGAAAACGGAAAAGCTGTCATTACATATGTCAAAAATTACAATGAATATAAGGAATTAAACCCTTCATCAGGATTAACAGAAAATGATTTAAAATTATATTGGTCAACAGGTAATGAAATTCAAAAAACACTTGTTGGAAGTCCGGCAAGATTAATGAAGAATCTTGATTTTATCAATGAAGTAAAAATAATATTGCCATTTGAGAATAAAACTTATCAAATCAATATTACAAAATCCCAATTAGAGAAATTTGTTGGCAAAAATATTTCAAAAATTAAAAATGACTGGACTCGAACTTTTGCCGATCCTTACATTTATAATCAAAAAGGCAGAGAAGGATTTTTCAGTAAATTCGGAACCGTAAAAAATAATTAAATGCAATAAAAAATCCGCGCCCTTCGGGCGCGGATTCCTTGTATATAAAGTTTAAAATATTAAAATTTCAAATCTCCATTCACTTCTCTCACTGCATTGGCAGCTTCAGCGAATTTCAACTGCTCTTCCGCAGTAAGGGTTACATTTACGATTTTTTCTACCCCATTTGCTCCGATAATCGCAGGAACACCAAGGCAGATATCGTTTTGTCCGTATTCTCCTTCAAGCATTAAAGAACATGGGATCATTTTTTTCTGGTCGCACGCAATTGCCTGAACCATTACAGAAACAGCCGCACCCGGAGCGTACCAAGCTGAAGTTCCTAATAATTTGGTAAGCGTTGCACCTCCTACTTTAGTTTCTTCAATAACGTATTTCTGTTGTTCAGCATCTAAGAATTCTGTTACAGGTACTCCGTTTCTTGTTGCTTTGCTCAATAGAGGAAGCATTCCTGTATCACTGTGAGCCGCGATTACCATTCCGTCTACGTCAGAGATCGGAGCTTCTAAAGCTTCTGCCAATCTGTACTTGAATCTTGCAGAGTCTAATGCACCACCCATTCCGATGATTTTATGCTTAGGAAGACCTGAAGTTTTGTGTACCAGATAAGCCATTGTATCCATTGGGTTAGAAACCACGATGATAATTACTTCCGGAGAATGTTTTACTAAGTTTTCAGTAACTTCTTTTACGATTCCCGCGTTAATTCCGATTAATTCTTCTCTCGTCATTCCCGGTTTTCTTGGAATACCTGAAGTAATAACCGCTACGTGAGAACCTGCAGTTTTGCTGTAATCTCCTGTTGTTCCGGTAATTTTTGTATCGAATCCGTTAAGCGATGCTGTCTGCATCAAATCCATTGCCTTACCTTCTGCAAAACCTTCTTTAATGTCTACTAAAACTACTTCTGAACAGAAGTTTTTCATTGCGATGTATTCTGCACAGCTTGCTCCTACAGCGCCTGCACCTACTACAGTTACTTTCATAATATACTTAATTTATTGTTTTTTAATGGTATTACGGAACTTTACAGTTTCATAATATAACTTTTAAAATTTATTTATTTGAATTGTTTGTTTACTTTTGGCTTACAATTGAAAACTCCCAAATTTAACAATTCCTGAAAAATTAGGCAATCTTTCAGGAATTTAATTATCTTTAAAAGTGATATTTATGTTGTAGACAGCAGTTAACGGACGTTTAGAAGAAAGGCATACAGTTTTTTAGCTCCCGATAAAACCTCATCATAATTTTTCTCAGAAACCTCATTATCAATAACTTCCTTAAAGTTTTTCCACATAAATCCTGTATTTTCACGGTAACAGCCGAAAAAGTTGAACGTAACATCATCAAATCCTTCTGTTTTGGAAAGCTGTTTTGCAATAACATTTCCTCCCAGAGTAGAACCCTCGATCACGTACATTGCTCCTAAAGCTTCATTTTCATTGGAAAAACTGAGTTCTCCTGAAGCCTTGCGATTTTCCATGTCCAGACTTTTAAGATCCTGCTCAATCAAAGGAAGTTTTTTTCTTTCTTCAAGCTGAAGTTTGTCAGAGAATTTTTCTGAAAGACTGCCGAAAATCTGATCTTCGGAATGAAGAAGCATAAGGTAATTTCTGTCAATGATCTTTTTATAGTCTTCCAATGTAAAAGTTCGGTCGAATATTTTTTTAGAGTTAAAAAGTTTTTCCGCGGCATCTACTCCCCTTAAAACGAAAAAGCGAAATTGTCTAGTAAATAAAAAAAGCTGAAAAAGCCCATTAATAAAAGAACTTTGAGCATATTGAAGCCTCGAATTGAGAAAAAACGAAACGCCGAAAAATTACTATTTGCTACCATTTTATTACTATTAAAAAAAGATTTCCGCCATCATACAGCCCCTTTTCGGGGCTTTTTATTTTCTCATAAATACAAATTTACTATTCTACATAAAAACCTTGTAATAAGGCGTTTTCGTGTGTTGGAATAAAAATATCTGATCATATTGATGAGAAAAAATACTGGATTTTCTGTATTTGTAGATTTGCCTTTAAAATGATGCTTTTTGAGTTGGGGTTACAGTTGGGGTTACAGTTGGGGTTACAAAACCCGTTTTTTTTAACCGGATTCAGATGTATATAAGGGTTAAAAAAGATCAAAAAAAACATCAATTTGAATTATTCAAGGGGGTATAGGGACATCGGGTTTTAAGCTCCTTGTACTGATTATCAGCAATTTAAAACATTGTATTAAATCGAACACTTGCTTTTACCAATGCAATGGCAGTAATGTCTTTTATTTTAAAGTCTTTTGGTTGATGATGTGGATTTTGGCTTACCAATTTCACCCATTCATTTCCGAGTTCTGATTTCTGTACATATTTGACTGTTACATACTCCTCCTGCCCTTTAGTAAGAATACTTAACAAGTACATTTCACCAAAAAATATATCATCCACCGTAATTTGCTTATATAGAATAATATCACCGGATTTTAAAAGCGGGTACATACTGTCACCGGTTACATTAATAGCCCCGTCACATTTTGGAAGATTGGGAATTTTAATGGTTTGCAGTGCTTTGTGAGGAGCTCCGCTGTCAAACAATGCCTGAAGCCCTGCCACAGCAGAAAAATCATAAAAGGGTACTTCCTGATTTTCAATAATTCCATCTTTTGTCTTTCTATTGATACTCAAAGGCGTTATGATAGGTTCTTCTTTGATCATATCACCTTTTCCATCAACAAACCATTTGAAATCAAATAAATCAGAATATTCTGAATTGGCAAGCTTATGAAAGAAGTCAAAACTCGGTTTTGCTTTACCGCTTAGGATATCATAAATAGTCTGCGGTCTATTGTAATCTAATTTCTTAGCAAATTCGGGAGCGTTAAGTCCGATAAAATCAAGCATTTTCTGCAATCTTGAAGAAACTTCTGTATTTTCTTTCATTTTAATTTTGTTATTAAGAAAGTTCTGTATATCTTTGTCAGGACATTTGAACAAATTTATAACAAAAATTTGATTTATCATGGAAAATAAGCAAAAAGAAAAAATTTATTATGGCGACTATCAGCTGCTTGGAGAATTATTATGTGTCTCTTCAGACGCAGCCCGTAAGAGATTCAAGCGGAACGAAAAAGCGGCAGTAAAAGCAATGGGTATGATACAAGAAAACCGGAAGAAATTTGTATTAGACTACAGAAAAAACTTACAAATAGATTAGAATAGATTTATTAACACGTTAAAAAAAGAGATTATGCCACACAATTGGGGAAATATATTAGTTGTTACAAAGGACGAATTAATACCAAAATATTACAATACTCTTAGCGCGCTGAAAGTTGAAATTCACCGATACAAAGATTTACCTTACGGAATTAAAAAAGTTCAGAAGGGAGGCAATGGCAGACAGATGTATATTGACTTTGACAGCCTTTCGAAAGATGTACAGGAAAGCATGGGCGATCCGCGCAAAATGAGACACCCTTTACTTTCATTTTTTGAATTTGATGCCACAGCAGTACGTTACTATACCGATTTCAGATTTGAGGACGGCACACCGTTAAAAGAAAGTTTCAAAGAGGAATATATCACCAACGCCAGTGTGCTTATTGCAGCCGAAAGATTAAGACAGGCACGTTTAACCGAGTGGAAAAAATTAAGAAAAACATCCGGGCGCGGGTTAATGCCCTCTATCATTACCGATGTGACGACATTTAATGAGTTTCTGCCAAAGGTATACAACACTACCCACACCATCCCTTCATCCCATAGAGGCTTTGACCGGGTGTGGAAACCTTTCTTTCATTCTTTTGACGAAGGGCTCAATTTTGAAAGCCTGATTTCCGGCAAACTGAAAAACCAGAACCGAAAATTAATGACGGACGAAATGATGGCTTTACTTAATGATATGTTTGCAGGACAGGATTATAAACCTTCCCGGACTCAGGTCGCCGATCAGTATCAGGCTTTTTTAAACGGTGAACTGGATATTATCAGTAAAGAAACCGGAGAGGAATATGACCGTACCAATCCAAATTTCAGGGAAATGTCCGATAATTCAATTATTGCATGGCTTGGAAAATGGGAAAACAAGATCGGAACCTTTGCCAAGCGTTCCGGTGACCGTCAGAAATTGATGCAGGAGTTCACTCCTCCACATAAGCTGACGAAAATTAAAGAAGCGGGAACGCTGATTTCCATAGATGACAGGCAGCCTCCATTCATGTATAATGAAAACAGGAAACGTCCCTGGTTCTATATGGGTATTGATGTGGGAAGTGAAGCATGGACGTGTTGGGTTTGGGGGAAGAATAAAAAAGGGATCATTATCGAGTTTTACCGCCAAATGGTCAGAAACTACTCAGAATGGGGCTTTAACCTTCCGCTTGGGTTGGAATGCGAAAGTTCATTAAACAGCGGATTTAAGGACACCTTTTTACGGAACGGGGCAATGTTTGACCGGGTGAATATTTATAAGAACCGTGCAAGGTCAAAAGTTGTCGAGCGAAAATTTGAGGAATTGAGATACAGACATGAAAAAAGCCGCTTAGGATGGATGGCAAGACCGCACGCCCTGAAAGAAGAAAATCAGAAAAGCGGAGAAGAAGAAATCATCATCCCTTTTGATACGATTGTAGACCAATCGCTCAGCGATATTGAAACGTGGAACAATATGCCTCATTCCGTTCATACTGACAAAACCCGATGGGAAGTATTTTGTGAAATGCAGAACAAAAATACACAGCCTACCAATTGGACGGCAATTCTTCCTCACATTGGTAAAACAGAAACATCAAGCTGTAATGCCGGAATTATCAAATTCAGAAATACAACGTTTGTTTTAGGGCTGGATGGTGAAATTGCGCTGGGTGATGATCTAATAAGGCTCCTGAAGTATGTTAATGGCAAAGAGTTTACGATTTACTGGCTTGACGGAAACGACGGGAATGTTTTAAAAGCGATGATCTATTTTGATGATTTGATGCTTTGTGATTTGGTTCCACAGCCGGAATATTCAAGATCAATCCATGAAAGAGATGAGCAGGGCGAGTTGAACCGCAGGTTAATGAGTGCATACGAGAACACCGTTAACAAATTTATGGCTCAGCGTAAACGTGAAATTGATCAGGTCTTAATCATCGACCACCGTAAAAAAACACTGAACAACAAATTTCAGATTGCGGGTCGAAAAAAATATACACCTAATAACAGTACCCCGGAGGAGGTGTTCTCAGACGCTGAGGAAAGCAGCTACAACCACAACTCGAATACATCAACCGTGAGAAGTTGGGCAGCCAATTTTTAACAAATCAAAAATAAAATAGATATGATAACATTAGAACAAAAACAGAACATCCGTACTGCAGTACTTAAGGGCAGGGAAAAATTCAAAGGCACAGATACCGCTTACGCAAAATCATTGGGTATCGACAGCATGGCTTACGGTCAGATAAAAGATGGAATGATTGAGAATATTTTGTCATTGGGACAATGGCTGAATATAGGCAGCAAATTCCAAACAGCAAAGAATGACTATGAAATGAAATTGGTAAAAACAGAGGTTTACCTTGCGATGGAAGACAACTTCAATTTTTGCCAAGCTACAAAAACATCAATGATTTTGGTTGATGACTGCGGGATCGGAAAAACACGCTGTGCAATGGATATTGTCTCCAAAATGAAAAATGCGTTTTATGTGGATTGTTCCCAGTCGCAGACTAAAATACGCTTTGTAAAGCAACTGGCTGCCGCATTAGGCTGTGATACCACCGGAAAATATTATGACATCCTGGAAACGGTAAAATATGCTTTAAATATTATTGAAAGTCCGTTTGTATGCGTGGATGAGTTCGGAGATTTAGAATACAACGCCTATTTGGAATTAAAAGGAATCATGAACGCCACCAAGCATAACTGCACTTGGTACGCAATGGGAGCTGACGGGTTACGTGCAAAAATTACCAAAGGAATCAACAATCATAAAGTGGGCTTTGCAGAAATATTCAGCCGCCTTTCCGATGACTTCGTAACACTGGTTCCGAAAAATCCTGAGGAACGAAAAGAATTTTATTTAAAGCTGTTCGGGGATGTAGCCTATGTCAACCTGAAAAATAAAAATGAGGTTAACGAAGTGGTTAAAAAATGTATGGTCAAAGTCGCCAATCCATTTGAAGGAAAGCAAAAAGGGGAACAGGGCGGGCGTATCAAATCACTCAGATATTTAGAAACACTCTTAAAGGTCAGGGAATAATGAAGGCACTATCAGTAAAACAAGCGTTTTCCATTGTGTTTAAACTGTTTGAATTTACTGGACTTTGGCTTCAAGCTTTTGGAAAACCGGAAACCACCGGTTTTTGGTACTTGGGTGGAGGAGAAAAGAACGGAAAATCAACTTTCGCCATGATGCTGGCTAAATACCTTACAACATTTGGAAAAGTGCTTTATGTATCCGCAGAAGAAGGATTATCGAAGGACATTATCGCCGCCATGAAATTTGCGGGATTATCAGACAAAGACAAAAAATTTCACATTATAGATTACGAGCCGTGGGCAGAGCTTCAGGCTCGTTTTAGCTCCCGGAAATGCGCTAAAATCATTTTTATAGATAATTCAACCATTTACAGGGACGAGATCACAAGGAAGATGGTATCAGAATTGAAAAAGAACCATTCCAATAAATTAATAATAATGGTTTGCCACGAAGTGAAAGGACTGCCGGACAATGCTCTGGCAACAACATGGAGAAAGCTTGCCAAAATTATTATTCAGGCAGAGGGGCTGAAAGCCATTATTTCCGGCAGATGCCCGGGAGGGACATTAATGATCAATGAAGAAAAAGCAAACCTGTACTGGGGGACAAAATAAAATAAGAAAGACAATGAACAAAGACATATTATTAAAAATTCTACAACTGGACAGCCTTGTCAGGTTTTTAGACTGGAGCGAAAGGGTAAGGATTCATTTGTACAGAGGAGAGAAATTTAACTCTACAACGCCCAAAATTCTGGCAGCGTATGAGTGGATCATCAATGAAAACTGGGAGCCACCGGTGATGCATTACGGGGAAGACCGCTTTCAGTATTTCCATGATCCGGAGTTAGACCTGTGGATTGAAGTTGAAAATTATTTAAACTATTTCCCGGAATACAAGCCGGATTTAATCAAACTTATATTTTAGGACATGGAAGCCACAGAATTATTGGACGAGATTTTGAAAAATTACACTTTGGCAACAACCGTCTCGCGGCAAATACAGGCTCATCAAAAGAATATAGCCCTTTTAAACGGCGAATCAAAGAAAGCCTACGATAAGGGGTATAAAGATGGAAAACGCGACGGAAAAAAGGAGAAAATCGACAACTTAATACAAAAGAACTAACTATCAAAAATAACAAATTATGAATATTAATGAACTTTTAGAAAGACCAATTAACGAATTGTCTGCAGAAGAAATGGAAGCGGTGCTGAACCATAAAAGAAAAATGGAGACGGAACAACAGGAAAACGAAAAACGCGCCTATGAAGCCGAAAGAGACAGTGATATGGGAGAATTGATTGCCTTAGCCCTTGAAGTTGAAAGCAAATCGTGTTTATTGAAAAAGCTTACTCATGCCAAGATGGAAAAACACCAGGAGAAATTAAATGAATACGGAAAAATCCGTAGCAATTCTAAAGGCGGCTTTACCTTAATGCACAGCGACAAAACCATAAGAATTAAACGCCGCCGCGATACACAACCCACTTGGGATGAAAGAAGCACCAAGGCTCTGGAACTGATCCACGCTTTCCTCTATGATACCGTTAAAAAGAGGGACAAGGATTTATTTGAAATGCTGATCGGATTTTTAGTAAAAAACAAAAAAGGTGATCTGGACTATGCAAGTGTAATGAATTTACTAAGCCATGAAACGCGTTTTGATGATCCAAGGTGGAAAGAAGGTTTAAGGCTTTTAAAACAGAGTTACAGCAATTTTCTGAAAGGTTACCAATATGATTTCGAGAAACAGAATGAAGAGGGTAAATTTGAAAGGATAGAACTCAACTTTTCGGCTCTGTAATAATTACAATTTCAACGTTTAAAATTATCGGGAAAATCCCGAATTTATCAAAATTAGAATACCATAAATACAATAATAATGGTTGATTTAAAATAAACTCCCTTATTGGCAAAGCTAATAAGGGAGTATTTTATTTATGTGGAGTATTCCTACTTCAATTTTACTATGACATCATTGGTAAACATTGTCGGGTTCCAGTTGTTTCTACTGCAAACAAATTTATATAGATCGTACGCTTGCTGCATATTTGCAACTCCATCCAATTTATAGGTTTCATTTTTAGCCTGATTGAAATAAACCGCTGTTCTCATAATTTCTTTTCTTGTTTAATAAAAATAAATCCCTCATATTGAGGTGTTTAGTAAAGCAAATATAACTTGCCGCTTTTATATAAAGCAAGCATATTCTGCTATAAATTGCTCCTTACTGCATAATAAGGAAGTAATTTTTTATCTATCTTAGCCGTATCTTAAAATTACAATGATGAAATTATATCTTTTACTATTTCTTTCTGCAGTTTCTTTTTCTTGTATGGAACAAAAGAAAACAGAGGAAATCCTGCAAGCTAAAAACAAAACAATTGATAGCTTAAAAGCCGAATTAAAAGACTGTACTGCACAAGCCAAAATAATGGCAGAAGTTCTGGAAAAAGAAAGAATTGAACTGCAAAATAACAAAGCCACCAAATAGGTGGCTTTGAGGTTTGTCAATAATTATTCTACCACTCTCTCCATTCTTCCGTGATATCTTCATCCATAGAATTATACTTCATTTTATGACTTGCTAAAATGATTATTTCGGCAATTTGCTCTCTTTCATTTGTTTCAATCAAAGATAAATTACATTTCTCATTTAAAGCATTCAATTTTAAGACTGTAGATTTTACAAGCTCCATTCCTTCTTTTTTTGATTGACTTTTATAAATACTTATTGTATATTCTGACAATATAGATATACATTCGTCAACTTCTTTTTGAGAATACGAAGGATTAGCTTCTCTCATGTAATCTTCCATTGATTTCTTTAATTTACTAATTAAAACATCAATTTCTTGATCTCCTGTTAATTTCACTGTTTCAGTTTTTGGTATTTCTGATTCTTCTTGTGATGTATAAATAACATACCCTGCTACTAATGCAACTACAACTAATAATATTAGCAAAATACTATATTTTTTCATTTCTCTTAATTTCTATTTTATACAGATAAATTGGATGTATCTAACTTATTACAAGCTTCAATAATAACTTTTTTTAAATGTATTATTGGTGGTAGAATTATTTTTTCCATTTTCAACGCCCTATGAAGATTCAATTTTTCGATTAGAGAATTTTTAGTTAAGTCCAGCTCTATTGCGGAACTATTATAGATGTAAAGCTCTGTTAAATTAGGGAAGTTCTCTAAAATAACATTTGATTTTTGATTTTCATACCAAAGTGTAAGTTTTTCGACCTTCTCAAACTTATCTATTATTTTTCCTTTAAAGGTTTTTAATGATAAAAATGTAATTTCATTAAGATTTTTAAAGTTTTTTTCAGATAAATTCAATTTTGATTTTTGACCTATAATGAGATGATGAGAATCCATCAGAACATCCGATAAATCTGCAATAGTTTCATGAAAAGAAATTGCTTCAAATTTATATTTTGAAAAAATGTGCTTTACGCTTTGAAAACAAGTATTTTCCACCTTATCAAAGCCTATACTTTTAAAAGTATAGGCATTAATATCTGAAATAAATATTTCTATGTAATCTATTTTAGGGTCTATACCGATATCCATTCGCTTTTGTCTTTCGGCAAAGTCGCTAGTAATCAATATTCCTTGAAATTTAGGAATATAATAAATTTTAGAATCCATCGATTAAGATATATTTTTTTCCTGGTGATTGTATTAAATTGTAATTGATTGGATTCTGATATCCTTCATTATAAATACCAGGAACTTTATCAGTTTGCATTCTTCTATATTCATCTTTAAAAGCTTCTCTATTTGAAACAGAAGGTATCCAATCAAAAGATTTTACCGTTGTTTGATATGTAGTCATCTTTACAATAGCTGATGCAAACATTCTTTCCAAAGAACCCTTACCGTGATATTTCTGATCATTTCCAAATATTATAGTATAAGAACCTGTTTGATCATTTTTCTCTCTTACTTTATATTCGGCTTTTACATCAGCTAAAGTTAACGGTTTAGTTCCTGTGTATCTCCAAGCATAATTTGCATGATTTGGAATATGAGCAGAACCAAAAACTGTATTAAAGCTATACCAAAGCGCTCCTACGCCAAGTGCTGTTGTTGATCCAACAAGTCCTGCACCACGAGTTAATATTCCTGTCAATGCTCCGGAACAACAATCAGTAGCGCCAAACTGCGTAAAGTTTATTCCCTGAAAGTATTCTCCAGAATTTTGTTTTACTCCAAGAAAAGCTAATGCCTCATAATATGCCGAAACAACATCATCTGAATTGTCTGCGTCTACTCCGTTTTCACCGCCGCCACCGCCATCAGAGCCGGAACCTTTATAAAAGAAAGGCATACCATTTCCTAAGAACTCATTGTATGATGCATAAGATCCATTTCCTCCTCTCAAGTAATAGTCTGCAAGTCCTCCTCGTGGTATGTTATCTTCAACCGCTTCAGGAATAAAAGCCTTTCGCCCATCCGGATCAATAAGCATTACAGGATTATTCAGTGCATAATTATACGGATTTACCCTTGTCGTTGTTTCAGCTAAAGGATCAATAACGCCCCATCTTGCGATGTCGCTCATGTACATCCTTGCTCCAAAATCGCTCCAGCCTGTTTCCTTCTGCAGCTCTTTTCCGCCATATTGGTAGTTGTAAGAAGGGTTTCCGGTCGTCTGGTTATATCCTTCATGCTTCATCCCAAAAGGGTAGAAATTGTTTTCTTCAAGAACTTCTGCGCTGCCATTGGTGTTTTTAAAGTAGCTTAAACGCACATTTCCCAAATGGTCTGTATAGCTGTAAATATACTTATTATTTTCGAAATTATAATATCCTTCCGAAGTAGGTACAAATTTTAGGGTTGCAGGATATGTTCCGCTACCGCCTACCTTAGATTCGTATTGGAAACCGTCAAGATAATCTGTTATAGTGGTTGTCATGGTATTGGCAATAATCCAGTCTTTATAAGTATACGCTTTTCTTATTTTCAATCCGTCTGCCCTGTAATTATATGTGGTGTTTACATATTGTCTTCCTTTTCTGTCTATATAACCACTGAACTGTATATACTTTGGAAGATCCAGGATATTATAGTCAATCTGCAGAATTCCTTTGTCTATATGATTTTTAAGATTACCATTATTATCATAGAAAATTGTATTCCCGGAAGTATCAGGATACCCTCTGTAATTGGTGGAGTTATCGGTAACGGTATTCAGCCTGTTTCCGCTGTAGGTATAGGTAAGGTTATCAATAAGTTCTGCTGTAGCAGAAAACTGTCCTTTAGCATTTCTCTGCAGGGAAGTAATGTTCCCGCCAAGATCATACGCAGCGGTTTCATTAAAGAAATTGTTCTGCGGAACAGAAGCATCGGGCTCAGAGTAAATACCCTGTGTCATCCTGTTGAGATCGTCATAGCGGTATGCGTATTTTCTCAGGATATTGTCCTGCGCAGATTTCCAGCTTACTTCCTTTATGTTGCCGCTGTATTTCCCTGTGGTATTGTCTGAGGGGTCAAAAAAGGACAAGGCATAGGCAAAAAGGTCGTTTCCCGGGTTGGCAGGATCGTTTACCCTGGTGGTGGCTCCTCTCATATTGTAGGTGTAGTCTATGTTCTGCAGACTGTTGCCAACCTTTTTCTGGATCAGCCTCGAGAGATCATTGTATATATTTTCAGACAAAAGCTCCTGAGGATTGCCGTCTACCTGATGCCACTGTTTTTTCAGCCTGTTCTGGCTGTCGTATTCAAAGGTCTGGGTAATCACTTTCGGGGTATCCGAAGCCAGTCTCGCATGGGTAAGCCTGGTCTGCTGCACCACTCCTGCAAAATCCGGAAGAGATTCTGTTTTGGTATATCCCCCGAGATGGTTAACGGCATAGGTTCCTACCGCTCTTGCTTTTTCATCGTACCAGATGTAGCTCTTCGTCCAGTTATCGTCTTCTATATTCTTTACATAAGAAGCCGTAGGAAGGTTTTTGGTATTCACCGCCATGGCAAGGTTATCGCCAATAGTGTTTTTGCCAAATACCTGGGAAGGTCTTGCAGGTGTTTCTGCTGGATAGGTATCAAAATAGTTAATACTCAGGATCTTGGTAAACGCGGTGGGGTATGCGCTGTTGGTGTAATAAGCCGTTACGCCGTTGGCGCTGAATCCTCCCGGGTTTCTGCTTTCGTTTTGAGGGGTTGCAGCAGTATTGGCAGTATTCTGCTCTGCCTGTCTTCCTTCGCTGCCATAGTTCTGTGCACTGGTGAATATTCCGGTGTATACCGTTCTTCCGAATTTGTCGTACTTGGTAAAAAGCCACTGTCGGGAAGCTCCCATATTGGCATCCTGGGTCATGAGTACACGATCCTGCGTATCATACACAATGTATTCCCATCCTTTTCCCGGGAGTTTCTTTTCTACCTGCCTGCTTCTGCTGTCGTAGCGGTACTGGTAGCAAAGCTCATCCAGCACCGTTGCCGTTAACGGCTGGGAGGCAGCCAGCGGAGGAATTACATAAGCCAGCTGCCCGTATTTGTTGTAGAGGTAGTAGGTTTCCGTATTCTGTTTTTTTACCAGTACGGTCTGTCCTTTTCCATTCTTATATTCGGTGGTCTGGTGTCCGTCTTCATCCGTAACGGAAGTTTTCATCAGCTCTCCTGCGCCATAGTTTCCGGCAGGGGAAACCGCACTGCTGGTTGCTCCGTTCAGCCATGAGGTCGTTACGGTATGTTTTTTTACTTCGTCTGCGGCATTTACCCCATAGCCATACTGTACGGAATGCCCCAGATAATCCGATCCCGGTTTTCTCTGGGAAAGGAGCTTACCGCCGGGAGCGTTCTCCTGAACCGATTCGCTGTAGAAATACGGATCAGAGCCGTAAACCTGAGCAGCGTTTGCTTTCGGATCTGTATAGATTGCTCCGTTCTGGGTTCCTGTCTGCGGAACAGGAAGGTAAGATCTTAGCTGTCTTCCAAAGCTGTCGTATTCCGAAGGGATCACGATGTCTTTACCGTTAGGGGATGCCTTGATGCTGATGACCTGCTTCGCCCTTCCCAGCCCGTCGGAATACTGTACGGCTTCGGTTTTCCGGCTGCAGTCTTCATTCAGACAGTTTTTGGTATAGATGAAGTTATGGTCTGTGGAAAGCCCCGTGGTTTGTGCATAGGATAACCCTGCAACAAACAAAAGGCTGAATATATTAAAACTTTTTTTCATGCTCATTAATGTTTATAGTTGTACTGATTTTCTTTAATCACCTGTCCTTCGCTGTTTTTCACCCGCAGCAATCTTCCGGAATCATCATACTGGAAGGTGTTTCTGATGCCGTTAGGCGATACAGAGTTGGTAACCCCAACCAGCGGATCATAGGTGTACACCGTGATGGAATACTGCTGAAGCTGGGAATCTGTGCGCAGGGCATTGAGCGCAGTAAGCAAAGCTCCTTCATTGGCAGGGTCTGCCGCATCGGCATTGGATGCCGATACAGCGGCAGAGATCACAGAAAGGGAAGAAATATCACTGTATTTCGCTCCGGCAATCTGGGCAATGGGAAGACTGTTCTGGTATCCCCATATTGTGGTTACGGAATTTCCTGCTTTGTCGGTGGTCTGCACGAGGTTTCCGTTGCTGTCGTAAAGATCGA
Source organism: Chryseobacterium sp. ZHDP1 (assembly GCF_018603435.1). GTDB lineage: Bacteria > Bacteroidota > Bacteroidia > Flavobacteriales > Weeksellaceae > Chryseobacterium > Chryseobacterium indicum. Next base: position 1,659,657 of record NZ_CP075682.1, read on the forward strand.
AGGTCACGGAAGTTTCCGCCGTCTGGTTCAGGTCTGTTGTTTCGATAGAGCTAGGATAAAAATGACTGCTGCTGTCATACTTTGTGGTAATTCTGGTCATCACGGTGCCATCTGCTTTCACTTCGGTCTGCAAAGGGACGGAAAGCATATTTTTATTTACCAGACGGGTATTCCCCAGATCTGCGGCATACTTTGTAGAAGCTTCACTCACGGTACCGTCCTGAGCTGTCGTTTTAACAAGCATTTCCTGAAAATTGCCCGGATGGAAGGTACTTTCTTTAATGGTAGCGTAAGAGGAATTATTATCCGGATAGACAATGTCTGTCTGTTTGCTGTACTGCAGCCATGCAGGTTTTGTACTTCCTAATTCAATAAAGCTTTCAGGAACTCCCGGAATCTCCTGAAATGTATATTCGTACAGGGAAGATTCGGTTTTCTGATTCAGTTTATTATAGACTTCCTTTTTTTCAAGAATACCTTGCGATGTTAAATTGTAATAAGGAATATAGGACGTGTTGGCAGGCAATACATAATCATTGGGTGTTTTGAAATAATATTTGATGTAGCCGTTGTTTTCGGTTCCTGCTATTTCCGTTTCCTTTACGTTCTTATACAGCAGAAAGCCGTTGAGATCTCCAAGCTCATTCTGGAAAAAGGTCCCACCTGAACTCGAAGCATCTGAAAACAACTGGTAATCAAATGTTTTTGTTTTCACCAGCACCCCGTTTTCGTCAAAAGACTGGATCTTTTCTACCCTTGCCCCTGCATTTACAGGATGTTCGTTCCTGTAGGGTGCAGGCATTGTTTTCTTTTTGTAGAGGCTGAGAAAGCCGTTGGCTCCTCCTGTCATGCTTACCGTATAGGTTCCGGGGAACAGGGTAAAGATCGGAACGGTACTGCAGGAACTGTCTTTTGTTAAGGTCTGGTTTGCGGCATGTCTCACCGTATAAGTGAAAGGGATGATATCTCCATGGGGATTGGTAAGATTATAAAACTCCATGGCTCCCGGGATCAGGTATTGATAGCCTCCTGTTACCGTAAAGGAATAATGGCTTGAGGTATTGGTATCAAAAGGAATGACGTTCGTGGTATCGTAGTAATTGATTTCCAGGTCATTCGGATGCTGTACAGCATAATCCGGAGCTGTTTTATCTGCATATACCATATTTGCCTCAAAATTATACACTACAGATCCTTTCGTAGGAAAGGTGATCTTTTTCAGGAGTCCTACGGTGTATTTTTTAGGATTTACAGGCTGCGTTCCTTCGCACAGAAAGTTCCCGTAACGCATGTCCTCATAGTATCCGTATTTCCTGAAAGACCCCCATGAATCATATTCAAAAAGTGTTTCTTCCGTTGATGAGAGGTTTTTATCCAGCTTCTGTATTCCGGTCAGCGCCTTTCTTCCGCTGATTTTCCACGAAGGGGTACCCTGCAGGTTATCTTCCAGAACATACGAGGTTCCGTAGGCAAACTGGTATTTTGAGATCAGCCTGTCTGCAGGATCGGTGAGGCTTACTGCGGTAAGGGTATAGGGATCGGTAGTCACGATCTCTCCGTCATTCATCTGGTCATAAAGATAACTGAACTTCAGCTTGCCTTTTGCCGTAGAAATGGTATTGATCTTACAGTACTGGTACTTCATGATGGAAGACGTACCCATGTATTTGATCTTTTTATCGTAGCTGTAATTAATAAACTCTGTGCCGTTAGGATCTTTTACTTTTGTAAGAAAGAATGAGGTTTTGTAATTCTTATAGCTGATATCTTTAATAACCCCTACATTATAATCCTGAAATAGATACTGATATCCCAGATCATCGGTAATGGTAAAAGTATTGATAATGAATTTGCTGCTTGAGGTATTTCTTTCATAATCTATCCGGATTTTTTCACCTGTAAGATTGCTGACCATAAAATTTCCGGTAGCCGCATCTTTCAGTATTTTAAATTTGCCGGAATGCCCCGGGATATTGTAAAAGAAGATATCTGCCTGTTCTTCATTTATGAAAGAAGCGTCGGTAATTTCGTCCAGCTCGGAGACAATCTGCCGCGTTATCATCCCTGAAGCGAACATCGACCAGCCTTGTCCTACCTCACTGGCAGGGATGTGGGCTTTGGCATTGTAAACGTGATAGGATAAAGCAATATTTACCGGAAGATCTTTATGGATGCTTTCCAGCTGATAAATAGGAAAACCGATATTGGGAACCCCCGTTGCAGGAGATACTGCCGTATTGATGTAATTGGATAATGATCCGGTGGTAGGTTCTGCCACCGCAGTATTTTGTGCCGCTGCCACTCCATAAAGCAGAGACAGGGAAAAAACAGTCAGTTTTATTTTCTTCATTTGTCTTATTTTTTAATCAATTTGGCATTCGCCGTTTTGTCATTGGTTTTCACCACCACCAGATATGCCCCCTGAATCAGCGGCTGGGTATTGATCTTAGTAATCTTATTTTTTGTCTTTACCGTTTCTAGCTTTCTTCCGCCCATATCGTACACTGCAATTTCAGCTTCAAAAGCTCCTTCTCTCAAGCCCTCAAATCCAAGCTCCACATACACATAATCCGTTACCGGGTTTGGGTAGATCTTGATATCCTGCTTTTCGATCAGCTGGTCAACCTGTCTGTCACCCAGCTTCACGATCTTCCAGTTTTCTTTCCCCAGTTCCTCTGCGCTGGTTCCTGCAAGTACAATTGATCCGTCACGGTTCAGCTTAATATCAGATAACCGTTCCTCTTTTTTTCGGGATTCTCCTTTCACGTGCTTTCTCCACTGCTCATTTCCGTTCTGGTCGAGATACAGCATCCAGAAAGTCTCGTCATCATTTTCAATCCTGCCTTCCGCCTGTGTGTAACCGCCCAAGAGAATTCCTTTGGAAGTTTTGTCATCCGAACCATGCAACACACTCATTCCCATCAGAACATCCCGGTTCTTGAAATTGTAGGATTTCTGCCACTGCTCATTTCCATTTAAATCAATAGCAACCAACCATACATCGGTTCCCTCTTCAATACCTACGGATTTATTTCCCGATCTTTCCGATCTGGATTCTCCACCGATCAGGTAGCCTGTTGAAGTCAGTGCCAGTGTTCTTACATGATCGTCGCCTTTTCCCCCGAAGTTCTTTTCCCACTGGATCTGTCCTGTACTATTGAGCTTTACAATATAATAGTCTCCCTCGCCATAGTTCTCTGTCTTTTTTGAACCGCCCAGGTTGCTTCTCGAATAGATCCCTAACAAGGCTCCTCCATCTTTGGTGGGAATCATTTTTTCCACTTCATCCAGACCTTTTCCGCCTAAAATTAATTGGGATAATTCTTTCCCGTTTTTATCCAGCCTTACTACCAGAACATCTTTAGAGCCGTAGCCTTTAATTTTCGGATCCTGAGCTTGTTTACCCTGAGCGGAGCCGAAGGGAAGGGTTGTATTTCCGGCGACAAAGAATCCCATATCCGTGGTCTGAATTACTGCCTTAGCTTCTTCATCCGCAGTACTGCCTATGGTTTTCTGCCATAATTCATCGCCAAATTCATTGATTCTGATCAGCCAGAAATCCGATCCGCCTTTGGAATCGTCTTTTTTATCCAGCCCTTTCCCTGAATAGCTGGAACCCGCCAGAAGAAACCCTCCTTCCTGCGTGTTGACCGTTGCCGACAAAAAATCATGGTTTTTCCCTGAGAAATATTTTTCCCAAACCTCTTCGCCCTGCTGGTTGAGTTTTACCAGATGGAAATCGTAACCGTTGTTCTGCTGCGAGGTGGCAGAAGGCAGACTGGAGGTGGCAGGAGAGCTGCTGCCTGTGATCTTTTGGCTGTTACCCCGAATGCTGCTTCCGGTAATTAAATACTGTTGATCAATTGTAGTGACGACCTGTGAGAGAAAGTCCTGCGTAGAAGACCGGATGTCTTTCTGCCAGACCACTTCCTGGGCAGACGAAAAACCTCCCAGGAGTGCGCACAAAAGAAGTGCGCCTGCATAATCTTTTTTCATTGTGAATATCAAATTTAAGTTGCTAATATATTTTTAATTGTGTGTTATTTGCAATCCGTAAAAACCCCATATTTTGGGTTTGGATTTAGCCGAATGCTTTTAGCCTGACCGGTTGTTTATTTTCATTTTGCTTATTTTAAATGTTATTCTTTTTCATGCAGCAAAGATATATTCGCAGAACGGCAGAACATGTCGTATTTTATTGAAATACATTTCAACTGCAAATAATCTTTGGATGATAATAATAAAGAAAGGCGCAGAGTTGAAGCCAATCAGTAACAGAGGCACTCGGATGCCCTACAACCAGATATGACTTACAACCCGCGCCATATAGATGCACGGGCGTAAGCCTATCATTTTCAGGTTGTATAGAAGATTCCGAGTTTTCTGTTACCTTAATGATAGAAACTTACGCTTGTTTCGTTAAAATTATGCTTCAAATGTAAGTAATATTTCTTAAAACGGAATCACCGTATTTTTACGGTAATTTTGAGTTTTAAAATCACCTGACCGGAAAAAAAGCCGGCTTGCATAGAAAGAGAATACTTTTTACATTTGTAATTATGGCAGAAGTAAAACTTACAAAACAGGACAAAATAATCAAGCGAAACGACCGTATTCGCAGACGCTTCGCTTATTATACAGATACGAAACATTACGACAGTGATTATGCACTGGGATTACTGGAAGAGGAATATATAGGATCACTGGAACGAGATACCATCTGGCTTATTATCAGAAAAACCGGACATTATAAAAACCTGTAATGATGAAAAAACTAATAATCCTTTTACTATTTCCAATTATTTTTTATTCTCAGACTTCTTTAACCAACGACGATATTTATGCGGCTGCGGGGAATGATTTTGAATGGCTGATGACAAATGTAGATACCTCTAACAAAGGAGGCTATGGTTATGAAGGGCTTTTAACCAGAATGGGGTTTGTCTTCGATGATAAATATAAAAGTAACGCTTCAGGTACATTTTGGCAAAGACGATATATAAAAAACATAATATCAGGAAACGAAAAGCAGTCACTAATTTACATTAAGGAAAATTACAAGAAGGTATCAAGTCACAAGTATCCCATTATTACTAAAATGGAAATCTGGGGTGACACAGAATATATCATTAAATTTTATATAAACTTTTGGAGCCGAGCTGTCAATTTTAAAGATACCAAGCCGGGTGAGACGGTGACGACTCGTTTTTTATCCGATGTCGCTGCCCTCTCAGTAGGAACCAACGGACAGTCAAAAATAGTGGTTACCACGGCAAAAGATTATTATAAATAATTACATTTTAACAATAAAATCAGATTGAATATTAACCTGCTTTTCCGGCAGGTTTTCTTTTGCAGTATATTTCACAATCGGCTCGGCATCCACTTTAATCATTTTGGAACAGTCCGCCTTTGTATCGTCGGTAATCGTTGCTTCATATTCGTAAACCGTTACAATAACATTGTTATGATCCAGGTCGTCCTCGTCAGCCACCTTTTTTAATTCACTGAATTTTGTGCCGCTCAAACCTTCCAGTGTGGCATCCACCTTTTCATTAAGATCAAAAAAAGCCAATGCCAGTTCCTGATCTATACTCCCCGTATAGCTTTCAGCATAATTCTCGCAAATTACACGCACACGGACAATGCCTTTTCCCACTTTAATTCCATTTCCCATGTCTGACCACTCGAAACGCATAAAAGCGATTAAAACAGCGGGTTTGGGAACCATGACAATATTCTCTTTTTCAATCTGCCCGCGGTCTTTATCAATATAGATCAATTCCTCCACCTGAGCCTCCAGATGGTCGGATATTTCTTTAAATACCATTCCTTTTATACTCATGAGATTATTTTTTTAAGTTCTGACAGTATCATCCGATCCAGTGTTTTTTCGAGTGCTTTTGAATCACCAATAAATTTTCTCTGCGGGATCTCAATATATGTTTTTGTGGTGAGGGCGAGCCATTTCCAATATTCTTTTCCTGATTCCTTATATTTTGCCCAGAAGAACCTGCGCATCTTGGGAGTGATCAGAATTTTCCCCCCTTCATTATGGATTTTGGCATAATGGTTATGGTTCCCTATTCCCACGACCACGCGCGATTCCGAGACCTGTATTTTTTTAATTTCCCTGCGCGTATTCCCGGAACGTACCATTGTGGTTCTCGCTCCGGGATAAGTGCTTTTTTTCCATTTCTGGAAAGGAACATCCACAAAGCCGCCAACGTTAAAATTTCGTTTAAAGAAATTCACCATGGTAATGGCGGCTTTCTGCGGAATGGTTCTTTTAAAATTCCTGTATTTTGCGCGGAGCCTGTCGAACTCCTGAGCATTATTCTGGTTATGCATTGGCTCTGATTTCTATATCGGCGATCATTTCATTAAATATCTGTTCCAGTACTTTTCTGATCTCCTGTGGGTTTTCTTTGATGTTGGTGGTCTTAATGGTCAATTCCTTAACAAAGGACTGAATATTGAAAATCATTTTTTTTCCGTCTCCGCCGGTTCCGGCACCGGACAGGGAATTTTTGGCTTTATCCTTTTTACTTTTCGCGTTACCTCCGTTTTGCGGATCCAAAGCTGCGGCAGGTTTTCCATCCGATGGCACCAAGCCGGAAGGCGGCGGAATACCGGCAGCAGAAGTTATTTTGTTTTGAGTGGTGATCTTAACGGCTTTTTTAACCGGTTTTTCCAGTTCTTTATTCCATCCTTCATAAGCGCCTTTCATCGCATTAGGAATTAAAATCCCGGTTTCTTTTATGACATTAAAGCCTTTGGAGAGTGCCGATTTTATTTTATCGGTATCAAGGGTAAAAATACCCACCAGTAAATCGCCTACACCTCCTAAAATATTAACCGCAATATCTCTAATGCTTTTAAAAACAGAATGTACGTTTCCGGTAAATGCGTTTAATACTCTTTGAATGACGGTCATTTTTTTCTCCCATGCATATAAGGCGTTGATAATTCCGAAAATGGCATCCACCGCTTTTAGTATGACTCCAATAGCTCCCCCCAGTATTTCACCGGCATACTGAACTGCCGGAGCAATAAGCTCCCACACCCGCGTCAGCAATCCTGTGACGTTGGAAAGGAGCTGCGCCGCATTTCCTGACTCATACATTGCCGTAATGTTTTCCATTAAAGCTTTCCGGACATAATTAAATGCAGTTTCAACCCCGCCGATAATTTTAAAAAGCAATTCCAGAAGCGGGGTTAAAAACCTGATCACCCCGGCGATGCCTTCCATTGCCAATTTCGCAAAGTTGGTTTCCCCCGAAAGCTTGGGAAAGCCACTATTTCGGATTGCGTCGATCACAGGCTGAAAAGCTTCCGCCACCCCTGAAAGGGCATTTTTAACCGGTTCGGTATAGTTCATCATCTCCGAGAGGAACCCGAACAGGTAATTTCCGGCATCCAATACACCAATGATCAGCGGACGGAATGTTTCTCCGGTTTTAAGCTTAAACTGTGTTAAGGCATTTTCCTGCCTGTTAATAGCCGATTGCATCGAGTTCATGGCAGCAGGTAAGCCCCCCTCAAAAGTATTTTTTAATTCTTTTGAAAATTTGGGCAGAAAATCCTCCGCCATAATTTTACCACTGTCTAACATTTCGTTAAACTGTGCCTGCGTCATTCCCATAGCACGGGCAGCAATCCCCAACGCGCCCGGAATCCTTTCCCCCAACTGTCCTCTGAGTTCCTCGGCAGAAACTTTCCCTTTGGAAGCCATTTGCGAGAGTGCTAAAAATGCCCCTTCGCTCTGCTCCGCCGAGAGGTTCATCACCGACGCGGCAATTCCGACCGCTTCGAAAATATCCCGCGTCGCCTGTCCTTCGAGGGCAGTCCCTTTGAGGGATCCCGTTAAGGTCTGAAATCCCTTGTAAGAAGATTCCATATTGAGGTTAAGGTCTTTTATCGCCGTATCAAGAAATGCCATGTTTTTTGCCCCCTGCTGCCCTGAGGCAAAGACAATGGCATTTTCCATCCCCTCGAATTTGGAAGTAATCCCGGTGATCTCTTTTCCGAAGCCCGTCACCGCACCCACGGAGAGGGCGGCAAGAATGGCAATCCCGGCACTCTTTGCATACTGCGCGAGGCTGCTAAAAGTACTCTGTCCGGTATATCTTAACCTCCCGATCCCGCTGTTGGCAGTATTGACGGCATTGTCAAGCCCCCTTGTTTCATTTCGTGCGCGGCTGATCCCATTGGAAAACGAGCGGTCGATCAGATCCAGTGCATATTGTAAACCGTTCATAACAGGTAATAAAAATGTTTGTTGTGCCGGTGGTATTCCGGATTATTTTCTTATTTTTATCTATGATTTATAACAAGTGAAATTATAATCCTTCGCTTATTATCTCATTCATTCATTTCTTCAACTCATTAAGAGTATAAACCTCCCTTGCGGAGGTTTTATTTTTGTCCTACCAGAAGCCCTCTGCGGGCAGTATCGGGATCACTGATCCACTCATACGCCGTAACCCGGACAGACTCCGTGGTTACTTTCAGGGCTCCGTCCGTATAAAACCGTAAGAAAACTGTTTGCGGAACTGCTGTAGAATCACTCCAGTAGACTTCGTCGGGACTGATGAGCGTTTCGCGGATCTGCGTGAAGAGCATATCATCGGACTGCACGGTCATGGCATCAATCCATACAGGGAGGTTCTCCGCTGTGATGACCCTTGCCATTCCTGTTTTGTCGATATGGCTTTTTATGGTAACCGCTTTTTTGGGGTAGGTATTTTTTCTGACTTTTGCCCATTCTGAAAGCCCGTAATCTGTGATACCCAAATCGTCCACATCAATAGGTTTGGTATCTTGCGGCAGCTTTTTTAAATAGCTTTGCGCGCGGGTAAAGACCTGATCACTGTCTCCCCAGTTGACATCAAAGCCCTGTTTCTGCATCCGTTCCCAGCCGTCCGGATCAATTTGTATCGCACCGTCAAAATTTGTAATTTCCCCGTCGTAATCATCGAAAACGTCCTCAGCGTCGGTGCGGCATTTCCAATGGAGCGGGGGCAGGAATTTCCATGAATCCGGATCCCTTTTGTCAAAGACTTTCCCGTCCAGACTTCGACAAATCACCGTCGTTCCGTCATCGATAATGGCGTTTAATCTCCAGTAAGGCGCAATTTCTACATCGTCCATCATTTCCAGATACCGAGCCGCCATATTAGAGGTAGCGCTGGCGTGATCCCATTCCGTTTTCAGATACAATTCCTTATAGTTCGGAAATACTGATTTTGCCTTATTTCTGAAATCATTAAAACCTTTTACTTCCGGATCCTTTAACATCTCATTAAGCTCGTAGACTTCCGCCTGTGTTTTGTCTACTCCGAACCGGTGTATATTATTCATCCAAGCCCTCATCCGGCGGTGGTCGTTACTGTCAAAATCAAAGTTCATTTTCCCGAATCCCTGTTTTATTGCCTCCAACAAAGGGGTATGCGATGCCTTAAATTCGTTGTAGCTCCAATTGACGGTTCCGGGATTTTCATACAGCTGCCGCAAAAATTTTTCTTCTGCAGGTGTTATATCCCTATTAAAAGGGGTCTCTGACTCAGCCTCACAACCTGAAATAGTGCTGTGAGGCGCATTAAAATTTACATAGTGATTCTTAGGGACTGGTGGCGAAAGCTCACCGCTTTGGGTGCCATCGGAAACTTCTCCGACAATTTCAACATCCAGTTCGGTTTCGATCTGTTCCTTTTTGATTTTGTACCCTAAATCTTTAACTCCCTTAAAAATTTCCAGTCTTTCCTTCGGCGTTAATTTTTCATTGTCATTCCATATACAGGTGTCGTTTTCGTCAAAAGGATAACCCAGCCCGCGGAGCCACGGAAGGACATCGTCATTGATAAAAAACATCACAAAGGTTTCATCATCCATGGTGATGAGCTTTTGAGTGCCGTTAATGATTTCCCCAGTTTTCGCCCGGCTTCCGGTGTCTTTTGCCGTTTCGGAATTCCCGTCAAAAAGATTGGCAAGCTCCTCGTTACAGGCTTTTCTTTTTTCGTTAAATACATTAAAGCTGTCCCGGCTGTTGGACTCCTTAATGTCAATTTCCACCCCTTCGGGGAATCTTGCCCATCCGGCAGAACCTAAATCTTTTAACCATTTATCCACTTCCTTTTTTACGCGTGGATCCGTGGAAGCCACCTTTGCCGTACGCATCGGAATTCCGAACATCTCCTCGAACTCATCCCAGTTTTGCCATGAATGCTTTTTAAAAATCCATAACGGGATTGCCTTGTTTAAAAGTCCTATGGAATGCTCATGATGTACCCACAGCGTCCATTTTTTAAGGTTTCCCACGGTAAAGTTTTCGCCCTGCAGATCATAAGGATTAATAAGCAGCTCGGTGGTTTCCGGTACGATATGATCCCGGTACACAAAAGACAGTTTTTTAATGAATCCGTTTTCGTCCAGTTCCTTCGGGTACATGAGCGTATAAGAAAAATAAATACTGTCAAGGGTATATTTGATCAGGTTTTTAAACCATAGTTTTTGGATCAGCCTGGTTTTTTCTTCGTTAACTTCCCCGTCTTTATCGACAATGGCAACCGATTTATTGGAAACCCTGAGCTTACGGGTTTCACTGCGCCCGTAAATAAAAGGATCGTCCAACACTTCCTCCATAATGTCAATAAGCATTTTACGGCGTGGAAGCATGGGATCTATTGCTGCCGCCTTTGCCAGTTTCCAGTCTTTGATTTCCTTATTATATAAGGTACGCTGACGTTTGATCGCATCCACCATCTGGGTGACGGCTCTTTCATAGTCTTTATCCTTACTGCCACCGAAGGCATTGTGTAAAAAATCGGTGACCGCCTGTATTTTAAATTTCATTTTACAGCGTATTTAAAGAGTAATTAATAGCGCTCTGAATATTTCGGGTTGCTTCCGAATTCGATCACCTGACTTCCGGTTTCCCCGCCACTTTCTCCTTCGTCGGGTTTCTCCGGCAAATCCGGAGAAATATCCCCTTTGGCAACGGCTTTGAGCCAGTCTTTAGCGGCATTGTAACGCATGATCCTCAGTTCGGGAATGACATCCGCGGCGGCATTGGCATGGAGGTGGTAAATGGCAATATCCACCATATACATAATAATAAGCGCGTTCCTGTCGGCTCCGGCAGCGGAAAAAATCGCCGCTACATTATACCGCTGTCTCAGGTAGCTTTCCATTTCCGCCTGAGCGGCAAGCTCGGCTCGATGCTGAACATCTTCTTTCCTTTGGATGATAATCTGTTTAATCCAGTTCCGGATCTGTACTTCGTAGTCGGTTTCTGTTAAAAAAGGCATTGTTATAATTCTTAATAAGCGTTATCGTTGTTTCTTTCGTGTTTTCCTATACCGAGAGCGTCCTCGTTCCAGTCTTCCGAATCAGAAACAACAAACTGATCCAGGAAAAACCATGCGCCTTCGTCTGCATCCGGAGCGTCGTCCGCGGTATTATATCCCGGTTCTATTCCCCTGACCTGTAAATTCCCTTCCACCATATCCGGATCGTTTTCTTCCTCTACATTGTAGACCACGTTTCCGGAGGAGTATTCAGGCTCCATTCTTACCATACGGGTATATTTATTGGGTTTTTGCCTTTCGTCGGTCAGGACACTAAGCGGGTATTTGTATTTTTTGCAGGCGCGTCTGAGGGCTTTCTTTACCGGTCGGGTGTAAAATTGTTTTTCCATGTACCAGATGATCCCCACCCCGGGGGGCAGGTTTTTCTCAACTTTGATCATCCATTCGAAAACGTCCTCCAGTTCACAGCGGCGCGTGAACCTTTTAATACAGTAGCGTTTGAACTTATCCTGTCCCCAAACCGATACGGCTTTAAAATCCGAGGTCTGGCTGTTTTCAAAACTCGGATCAAAATACCCGATGATGATATCCATTTTGGAGAGGTGCGGAAGTTTGGCAAAACGGAAATATTTGTTTTTAAAGATTTTCCCTTCAATATCCGTTTCGTGGAAAAATTCCTGCTTGGCAAGAACAGTTCCCGCCTTGGCGATCTTCCGCAGGAGTTCCTGTAATGAATACCGCTGCCACCAGGCGGGCTTTCCGTTTTCGATGGCTTTTACTTTGGAATGGTAAATGCCCTCTCTTTTTTTCGCTCCGGGTTTGGTATCTCCCACGATATTGGCAAGGATAGAATTATGATGAATACGGTTCCCGCCCATCGCGAAACGCGCCCCTTTGATGCTGAGGGCAAAATACATGGCTCCTAAAATCTTTTTCACCACTTTATCCACCCTTTTTGGATTGTGGACAATGTCGTCATCGTCCACGTCATCCACCACGCCGTAATTGGGACGTTTTTCGTTTTCCCTTGCCCCGCGCGGGGACTGGTCACGACCAAAGGCAAGAAACCGGATTCCTTCTTTTGTGGTAAAATCCCCGTCCTCCCATGACCCGAAATTATACTGCTCCCCAAAATCGTGGGCAAAAAGTTTATTGTATTGCAGCTGTGCCTGAAGATCGGATAACAGGTTACACGCGTCGTCCTCATTTTTCCCCATCAAAAGCATTCCCGTTAATTGCTTATGGGCGATAAGCCACATCGGAATAATAATGGTAAGGTGAACGGACTTGGCGTGTTCCCGCGCCCATTCGGCAACCCCGAAAAAGTTCGGATCCGCAAGGCAGGCATTGGCAAAATCTATATGGAAGTCTGCACAGTCCGCATCAGCATACAATTCAAAATAGGTTTTAACAAAAAAGTTATAATCGGTTAATGCCCTTTTAATTCGTAATTTTTGTGTTTCCTCGGTATCATTAAAGGCAACGGCGGCACTGTTCTGAACCTGTGAACAGAACTCCAGCCATTCGTTATAATCCCTTTTCGTGATGGTGATTGCCGACATTACTTTTCCCCGATTTTATAGTCCACATATTTTTTTTGCAAAAGGTTGATCTCCTTTGCCAGTTCTGCGTTTTGAGTAAAGGCGTACGTCGTGAAATCCTTAAATACATTAATGATCTGGCTGATGGTTACCTTTTTATTCGACAGCTTTTCAATGCTGTTGGCAATCTGAATAATATCATTGGGTTTGCTTTTGGGATCTTCACTCAGGGCATGCGCCTTTTTATACAGGTTTTCGATGATCTTCCGGGCGGTAACCGTTGATGCGCTTTTAAGCAAATCCCATTCGCCCTCGGTTTTCCATTTTCCCAGCGTTTTTTCTGTGACGTGAATGATTTCTGCGATTTCTTTCTGTGTTTTGTCCGTTTCCAGAAACAAGTCCTGAGCTATAGAATATTTCTCGTCATTGGTCAGCTTTTTCTTTTCATTCATCCGTAGGTATTTAATTTTTAATTCGGTCGGATGCAACCTCAATTTCCGGTTTCATTCCTTCTATATAGGAAGCAAAATTGCTTTATATAAGGACTTTACCGAAGCCGGCTGTTAGGGGCTGTATGAAAATATACAACCACTGTATGAAAATATTCAGCCGCTAACCGTCAGCTTTTTTCGGGGTGTTTTTCAGCCAATCTTTGCCTTATCAAAATCAAAGAAATGTCTAAAAAGCCCTTTCATTATGAACTCAAAAATCAGGTTTCCGGCAGTGCCGAAATCAGGATGTACGGGTACATCGGAAAATATGATGAGTTCGACTATAAAAGGTTTCAACAGGTTTTCAGGGATGCACTGCAAAACAATAGTGATTTAACCATAAGAATGCACTGCGGGGGCGGTTCTGTGTATGAGGGGCTCGCCATTTATGACCTGATCCTGAATTCAGAAGGACATACCAAAGTCATTGTGGAAGGGATGGCGGCATCTATGGGCGGAGTGATAGCCCTTGCCGGTGATGAAATCGAGATGAACGATAACGCCTTTTTTATGATGCATGCGGTAACCGCAGGATGTTTCGGAAATAAAAATGATTTTAAAAACGGGATACAGCAGATTGAAAACTGCGAAGAAAGGCTCGGAAAAATCTTTGGCGAAAGAACAAAAGCGGATGAACAGACCATTAAAAACTGGTTCGATTCCGGGCAGGATCACTGGCTGAGTTCCGATAAGTGCTTAGAACTGGGAATTTGTGACCGGGTGATAAAACCTACAAAAAAAAGAAAAACTGGGCAGGAAGCCGAAAACATCACAAACAAAACTCCGGAAGAAGCCTTTGAATGCTTTAACCTGTATCCTGAACCCCCTGAGGAAAATTATATTAATCAACATACTGAAATGAAAAAGGAAGCAATTTTCGCCGCTTTAGCCGCGGCAGGATTGGCGGGAAAATTAACCGCTTCGTCTTCGGATAAAGAATTTGAGCAGCATCTGGAAGAACTGTTCGGCAAGGCAAAAAGAACCGATGCGCTTGAAAATGAACTAAAGGAATTTAAGGAAACACAGGCGGAAGTTTTGATTTCCGCAGCCTTAAAATCCGGTAAGATCACGGGTGCCGAAAAGGACGAATGGATCAAGGATGCCACCCAAAATTATGCCCTCGTAGCAAAATCACTCGAAAGAATGTCCGGCAAACCGGATCCCAATGCGGGGTTAGAAAGACAAAAATCATTGGTGGACGGAGACAGACACGAACTGTTCAACGGACGTGAAAAATGGACGTTCTCAGAGTGGCAGGAAAAAGACCCGAAAGGTCTGGAAAGGCTTAATGAAGAAGCCGGAGAAGAATTTGAAAAATTGTTTAACGCCGAATTTGAAGACTAAAAAATGGCAGAATTAATAGACGGGTTATACCTGAACAAATTTGTAGCCCCACAATTACTGAAAGAGTTCAGAAACTATAACGATAAATTTCTGGCGGCACTGGAGCCGGCACCGGAAGGCGCGAAAACAGCGGACGGGCTTCGCCAGAATAAACTCATCAATAATGTGGGTTTTTATGTCAACAATACAGCTCCGTTTACGGCAAAGTCCATGAGCGGTAAAAACAGCATTATTCCCTGGGACAAACTGGATACCGACCCGACAAAGGTCAACGATGCCGAGATCAGGGCATTGGCATTTGACAAGAGATCGGAAGTCCGCGTTAAGCATTCACAGGGGTTCCGTATCGGAGTGCGTGATTATGTTTTAAACAAACTGGCACCGGTTCATCATGTTTCAGGAGCCATGCCGGTATTAAGAACCACAGGAGCCGTATTCAACGGAAGAAAAAGGCTGACGTTTCAGGATCTTATCAATTTTTACAATGAAATTGAAATATTGAACCTTATTGATGACGATACCTCTGAGTCGCCTAATTTCTGGAATATGATCCTGAACCCGGAACACCGCTCAGACCTTAAAATTGATAAAGCGGGAACTGCTAACCACAGGGATAATCTGGAATTTGACAAAGACACCGGGGAGTTCAAAAGGTTCTATAAAATAAGGATGTGGGAAAATAACGCGGCTCCCCTGTATTCGCCGACAGGGGAACTGAAGGCAAGGGGATCCATTAAAGAAGATGGCGACCAATATGCCTCAACATTTTTCTATTCACCCAATACGGTTTGGCATTTGGAGAAGCTCAAAATCCTTTACAAACCGGAATATCAGGATACCACCAATGCAGATCCGGAGTCTGAATTCAGACTGCAGGGATACGGGCTTTGTGATAAAAAGCAGGAGTATGGTTTTGGAGCCATCATTTCTGATAACGGTTAAAAACACTCACCATGAAATTATCTATTAAAGCCCTGGAAGTTGCGGCTACACAGATCGGGAAACAGGAAAACCCGCCCGGATCCAACTGGGGAGAACCGGTTAAAAGCTACCTCTCCAGTGTGGGGATCGGATTTGCCGCCCCGTGGTGCATGGCTTTTGTGTATTGGTGTTTCCGCCAGGCTTCCCAAATACTGAATGTTAATAATACGGCAATCAAAACAGGCGGTGTCTTAGCCGCCTGGAATCAAGCCGCTCAAAAAATAAAATCCTCTAATCCCGCCATCGGATCCGTGTTTATTATGGATTTTGGCAAAGGGCAAGGGCATACCGGTCTCGTTGAAAATTTCGACAAAGAATTTATTTATACCATAGGAAATACCAATGACGCCGGTAGCCGTGAGGGGATTAAAGTATGCAGGAAAAAACGCCTGCGAAAGACGATTAAAGGTTATTTAAACTACTAAAATGAAATCTTTTTTTAACGCTATATCTATTTTATTTTGTCTGGCGCTGTTGGTTTCCTGTGGAAGCA
Organism: Chryseobacterium sp. ZHDP1; assembly: GCF_018603435.1. Classification (GTDB taxonomy): domain Bacteria; phylum Bacteroidota; class Bacteroidia; order Flavobacteriales; family Weeksellaceae; genus Chryseobacterium; species Chryseobacterium indicum. The sequence goes on from NZ_CP075682.1 coordinate 1,675,816, forward strand.
GGAAACCACTGCCGCCGGAAACAGTCTCCGACACTTTGGTTGTAAAACAGGTCATCCGGGATACGGTGCTGGAGATTCAGGCAGATTCTACGTATTACCATGCGTGGATCGAATGCATTAACGGCAAGCCGGTTCTAAGGGAGCCGAAGCCTGAGAACAGAGAAAAAAGAGCGAACAACCACGACCACAGTAAGGCGTTACAGAAGCCTGACGTTATCCTGGACGAAAGCGGAAAGCTGACCGTTGAATGCCGTAAAGAAGCAGAACAGCTCAAAGCACAGCTTACGGCTTATTACGAATCACGGCTGAAAGAACGTATCCAACCGGTTGAGATCAAAAAGCCCTTTGCATGGTATCATAAAATATTGATGCTGGCAGGCGGGATTTTTCTTCTCCTTGTCGGGTCTGTTATCATTATTACCATTAAAAATTCACTTCATGTCTGATAAAAAGAAATTTCAGGAAAAAGCCAATGCGCTTTTTGAAAAATACCCGGAGGCTGATAAAATTTTTATTTCAGAAAACGGACAGTGTTTTTTTGAAGAAAAGGCGGCTAAGGATTATCACGGTTTAAGAGGGTTTGAAAGTGAGCCGGAAGTCTTTTTTTGTGAAGGGTTTGAGGACGAGGACGATTCGGATCTGCAGGCGGCTTTACACAATTCTGAACTGGCACGAAAAGTCTTAGAAGGAATTATCGAAGATGTAGCGGCGGTTTGTGATCTTGACCGGGACTACGAACCGGCAAATGCTGACACGGACGAAACCGTTACGGCTGTTATCTCCCTTCGGGAAAAATATGCTGAAAAAGACCGCCTGCTGACCGAAATGGGTGCCAGGCTGGAGGAACTTTCAAATGCTGCGGCGGAAAACGAAAATCTGAAACAACAACTGGAAGCCGCCAATAAACAGATAGAAACTTTGAATAAAACAACAATCCCAAAAAACAGGAAAGATGCGTCCCAGACTGATCGTACAAAAGCTTAACGGCGGGCTTGGGAGAAGGAATCCCTCCGCCGACATGATAACCGGCAGCGTGATGAATGCCGTTGCCACTTCCGAAATGGTACTGGGAAATATCTACACCCTGAAAAATATTCAGGAGGTCGAATCATTGGGGCTTAGTGAGGAATATGACCAGACCAATAAGGTACTCGTATATGAAAGGTTACGGAGGTTCTTTGTTCACAACCCATCCATAACGGTTTATTTTATGCCCGTGGCTCAGGGCGTAACCCTGACGCAGATGGTGGATAAAGACAATCAATATTTAGCCAGATTACTCCGTGATAAAGCCGGAGAAATCGTTCAGGCTTGTGTTTCCTTAAACCCGGATAAGAATCATTCGCCGGTTATCGAAACGGGACTTGATAAGGACAGTATCGATGCCATTTTTAAGGCGCAGGCTCTGGCGGATGCCGAATGGGCAAAAGACCGCTACTGTGAAATCTACATTGAAGGCAGAAGTTTTTCAGGAACATCGGCGGCAGCTCTTAATCTGAGAACGCTCTTAAGCGAATGCCCGGACATTTCCGTGGTGATCGGTGCCGATTATCAGGTTTCCAGCCGGGACGACCTCTATAAAGGCTATGCCGCGGTGGAGGATTACGCTGCCATGGTTTCTAAGGCGGATGTTTCACAGAACGCGGGGGAACAGATCAATGATTTTAACTTAACCCATGTGGATGAGAAAACCTTTATCATTCCGGGACTCAGTTCCGGTAACAAACTGAGTGAGTATTCCGATACGGATCTGGATACCCTGGACGAAAAAGGCTATATCTATTTTGCGCCCATCGTTAACCTGGGCGGGATTTCTTCCACCGCGGGAATCTATATCAACGATACGCATACCTGCGCTAAAATTACCTCTGATTTTGCTTATGGGGAAAACAACAGGACGATCAAAAAGGCGATCAAGCTCGCCAAGGCAGCATTAACCCCGAAAGTGAAGGGACGTATATACGTCGATGAAAACACCGGGTTTATGGCTCCTGAAACGGTGAAGGACTTAGAAACCATTACCAAGGTTTCACTTGATCCGATGGTGGCAGCCGGAGATATCAGCGGCGGTGTGGATGCCTACATCAACCCGGAGCAAAATGTACTCGCAACAAGTGAATTTATCGTGCTGCTGACTTTTATTCCGGTGGCTATCGGAAGAAGGATTACCCTGAAAGTAGGTTTCAGAAACCCTTTAAATACTCAATAAAAATGGTGACTCAGACAAGAATCAACGGAAAATACAGGAATTACGGAAATGTCCGTATTACCGCTTTAGGGGCGACCTTCATGGGCGTTACCAAAATAGAATACAAAAGAACCGATGCCATTGATCCGGTAAAGGTCGTGGGAACCACCAAATCGGTAGGATATACACAGGGCGACGAAATCTGCGAAGGAAGCATCGGGCTTTTGAGTGAAACGGTAGACGCGATTCAGGCAAAACTGCCCAAAGGAAAAACCCTGCAGGACATTCCGCCTTTCCCGATCACGGTTTCCTATGTGGATGATACCGGGTTACAGGTCTGTCATGTCCTGTACGGCTGTAAGTTCAAAGAGAACGGAAGGTCGGCGGAAGCGGGAAGCAATGATGCGTTGGTCGTGGAAAGCCCGCTATACATTCACGATATAGACTTTGCAGCCTGATGAACCGGCAGGAATTAAGGGACAAATGCCGGGAAATGGGCATCCCCTTTACATCAAAAGACACCAACAATCAATTAACTGAAAAAATAAGACTTAAAAAAATGAAAAACGAAACACAGGAAGGTCATATCACCGCGGAACAGATCGCAGAGTGGAAGAAAAAATTTAAAACCGATAAACTCCACAAGCTGACGGTGAAAGATAAAGACGGAAATCCCATTGTCGGTTATCTGAAACCACCCGGAAGGGAAATCAAAGCCACCGCCCTTTCCATGTATTCGCAAAATAAAATTTTAGAATGCGGGGAATTTATCCGGGATAACTGCTGGCTTGGCGGTGATGAAAGACTGAAAATGAGCGGCGACATTGCCGATACGGCGGCAATACAGGCTTCGGGAATCATTAAGTTTTTAGAAGCGGAACTGGGGGAAGTTTAGGGCTTCCGATCAATAAGGAAGCCGGATTTGACTTCATCCGAAAAGTAAGTGCCCTGATAAGCTATCATTTTAAAATTCCTTTTCCGGAGGAACTGGACGACCAGACCTTCTGGAATAAATGGGAACAGCTGAAATGGGTACTGTTTTTTGAGAACAAAAGAGCCAACGCAAAAGAAGGAGAAAATGTCGAGTTATAATATTAATGTTAAAGAACTGATCAAACAGCACTTTCCGTTTACGCTTGGTTTTGCCACTCAGACCGTCGCAGATGCACTTTTTAACGGTTTTGATGATATACAGGTGCTGCCAACTAATAATGATCTTGCTAAAGTTTCCGTTATGGGAACACCGGTCTGGGATTTTATAGACCTGAAGCCTTCTTATATTGAAGGAACCGGTGAACGCTTCGGCGGGTATTCTTTTCCACTGGAAACGACCATTGAACCCATAAGACCTAAAAAGATTGTCGAAACCGATATTTTCGGGCGTGACGGAAATGTAGAGGAACTCATCGCACTGGATGACTGGCAATTGACCATTAGAGGGCTTTTGATCAATTATGAAAGCACCGATTACCCGGAACAGCAGGTCAAGGAATTACAACGGGTTTGTGAGCTTAAAACGTCATTACTTGAATGCGAAGGAACTCTGTTAACGATGCTCGGTATACATTATATGAGCATTCACAGGCTGACCTTAACGCCGTCGATTGGCTACTCGCATATTCAGGCTTTTGAATTGGAGGCAAAAAGTAAAACCCCTTTTATCATCTCCCCGTAATGGTACCCTGTATTGAAATACTAATCGGAACATTAAAGTTCACGGCAGCCACGGAAGTTACTATTAAAAAAAGCTGGCGAACCTTTACCGATACGGCAACCATTAAACTTCCGAAAGCCATCTATTATTATGACGGGAACGGCATTTTAAAACCGGTGGAACACCTCGGCAATTTCATAAAAGTCGGTGATAAGGTAGAAATCAGACTGGGCTACAACCGGCAGCTGTTTACAGAGTTTACCGGCTATGTGGCACGGTCACCAAGGATTAATATTCCCTATGAACTGATTTGCGAGGATGAAATGTGGCAGCTCAAACGAAAAGAAACAAGCGTGTCAGTTGAAAACGCCACGGTACAGCAGATTATTCAGGCGGTCGCTCCAGGGTATGAACTGGATTGTATTGATGAAGTCTACGGAGATTTTTCGATGAAACAGACCACCGCCGTCAAGGTTTTTAATGAGCTTCAGGAAAAAGCGGGCATTTATACCTTTTTCAGGGACGGACGACTGGTGTGTGGTAAAATCTATTCGGACGAAAAAGTTTCAAAGGCTCAGCCGGTGTTTGAATACGGCGAGAATATTATTGATCACAACCTGCAATATATATTCCCGGATGAAGCTAAAGTGAAAATTTATGCGAAAAGTATTAATAAAAGCGGTCAGGTTACAACTTATGAAACGGGTGAAGAAGGCGGCGATATTGAACACTGGACTGATAGAGACGGACTTACCAAAGAGGAACTTAAAGAGCGAACCGATAACAGATTTAAGAACCTTAAAGCAAGAGGCGGGTATAAAGGTACTATAACCTCTTTCGGTTGGTCACGGGTGGAACACGGACAGGTAGTACAGGTACAGGATAAAAAGTATGAAGAAAGGAACACCAAAAATTTTGTGGATGAAGTGGAGATCACGATGAGCGCAACCGGCGGTTACAGGAGAATAATTGACATAGGAAAAACATACAGGGATGGAGAGTTTAAAACAATTACTTAACAGGTTTCCGGTGATTTTAGATACGGCAAAAGTAATCAAGGTTGAGAATGACTATTGTCAGGTTGTAACCATTGATAATAAAAAAGAATTTTTTGATTGCTCTTTTAATGCGGTTGTTGAAAACAAAACAGACAAACTTGTTATCCTACCGAAGTTAGGAAGCTTAGTAACAATTGGTACTTACCAAAAAAACAATAAGGCAGTAGTCCTTTCCGTAAGCGAGGTTGAGAAGATTTATTTCAGGAACGAAAAATCAGAATTCACTTTCGATGGTTCCGGTTTTCAGTTCAACCGGGACGGTGAAAATTTAAAAGAAGTTCTTAACGGGTTTCAGGACGGGTTCGGGAAACTCTGTGATGAGCTGGCAAAAGTGGTGGTTTCAATTGGAGTCACCCCTGATGTTCCGGCAATCATGCAGATTAAAAATGATATTGTCAACACCAATAAACAGGCATTAAACAAAATTTTAACCTAAAAATTATGAATGATATCCTACTGAATGACGACAATGATATTTCCATTGTAAACGGTGATTTTTATATTGGAGAATCCGGACAGCAGGAAATTGAAAGCATACTCATTGCCTTTAAAGGGGAATTTAAAAATACCCCGCTTCTGGGCGCGGAACTGCCCAGAATGCTCAAGGCAAGAAATACCCGCCAGGGGATTACCCGTGAGGTCAACGAACAGCTAAAATATGACGGCTTTACCCGCATTGATTTTCAAATTGAAGATGCTGAAAATTTCACCATAAACGCCCAAAGAGATGCCCCTTAATAAAGCCCCGGCTCATCCAAAGGCTTATTACGATGTTACATAAGCCATCAACGACAGGTAATGTAGAAACCGCGGCTCAGGAACTGGCGGATGCCATCGAGGAATATGTAAAAAGCGGAACCGTGACCGGAATTTGCGGCGGTGCCGGAAGTCCTTTAACTCAGGGAAAAGTAACGTAATGAAAACAATTGTTTTAACTCATCAGACTATTCTGGACATTGCAATTCAATACACAGGAACCGTGGAAAACTGCTTTGCCATCGCCGTGGCTAACGGCTTGTCGGTTTCGGACGTATTATCTGCAGGATTACCCCTTGAAATTCCTGAAGATGTATTTAAAAATACGGACGTCCTGAATTATTACGATGCCAAGAACATACAGCCTGCAACGGGCTGGTCAGCCGAACAGGACAGCGAAATACCAACATTAAAAGGGATCGGATATATGCAGATTGCAAACGGTTTTAAAGTAAGCTAATATGAACAGTACACTTCAGGAACTCATCGGACTTATCCTTTCGCTAAAAGAGGCAAACCCTTTTTTACAGGGGCTGACCTCCAATTCTAAAACAGCGGTCTGGCGCAATATGCTGGAAACGGTGGCTTTTATGATTTTTAATTTTCAGGAAGCCCTCAGATTGCACATGAAAGAAATTGACGATAAAATCGCTGCCCAGAAAGTTCCCAATGAAAAATGGTACCGCGAGCAGGCACTCCGGTTTCAGTATGGGTTTGAACTGGATCCGCTTTCCTACACCGGGGAGTTTCTCCCAACCTATGAAGACGGAAACGGAAATATCATTACCGCGACACAGCAGGAGATCGAAGATTCAAAAATTATAAAGTATGCTTCGGTTACTGCCAATATCAGCGGAAACGGGGTAAAAAAAATATCCATGAAAATTGCCGGTGAAAATATGGACGAGGTGATTTCAGATGAAAAAGCCCTTGCTTTTAAATCGTATATCGAAAGAATACAGGCGACCGGAGACAATATTGTGGTGGTGAATTTCCTGCCGGATATTCTTTTATTAAAATACAGGATCTGTTTCGATCCCTTACTCCTGCATCCGGACGGCATGAGCATTCTGACGGCGGAGTATCCCGTTAAAATTGCCATTGAGAATTTTTTAAAAAACCTGCCATTTAACGGTGAGCTTTCTGTCGAAGCCTTGGAAAATGTTATTCAGGAAGTGAACGGCGTAAGAGACCTGCAAAAATTAGAGGTTTCGAGCCAATGGATCGAACCGGGAACCGGGTATGGATTATTCCAACCCGTTGAGATCAGCAGAATCCCCAAATCAGGGCGGTTTAAAATTGAAGACTGGAGCGGAATAGAATACATTAATTATCAGCCTGCCGAGTAATGAAAGATGAGTTATTTAATATCAGTTATAAACAGTTAGCCCTATGGTGGCTGCCTACTTCCAGGAGAAAACCGGTAACCCTTCATTTTTTGTGGTGCCTGATTTTCCCTCTTGAAGCATTATACATTGAGTTTCTGAAAAGAAGAAAACAGAATTTAATTAAAATGAATTTCAATTACCAGAAATTCTCTATGGAACGAAGGCTTAATGATGCTTTTGATCCATTGGAAAGAAGGATCCGGATTGTAAATGCCGTGCAGTATGAAGGGGTTTATTTGTATACGGAAGCCGAGGACAATCTCTATTTTTCCAAAACCCGGTGGCTTTACGGGGATGAAAATCCTCTGTACCTGCGAACGGAAGCGGAATTGTATTCAGAGTACGATTTTATCGTCAGGATTCCCGGCACGCCGATCAATATGCATCAGCTCAGAGCCGAGATTGACTTTTACAAATTAATAAGCAAACGCTACAGCATAGAAATCATACCATAATGAGAATTAATATCCAATTTCTTCAGACCGGCGGTGTTCCCCTCACCAACGATTTAATGGACGTGCTCCAGGAAGCATACACCATCTTCAATGTTTTGGGGGATGTAGCCGGGCATTTAACGATTCTCTCGGGCTGTACGCCCACCGGGCAGAGCGTAAGCCCCGGTATTGTGGTGATCAACGGGGACGTCCTCTATTTTGAGGGCGGACTGGTCACTGCTTCGGTGTATATCCATACGGCGCAGATCACCAAAACGTTTCAGGATCAGACCGATAAAATACTGATCGAAAAGAAAACGGTAAAATTCGGACTTTCTGCTCCTGACAATATGTGGAACTGGGGCGACTTTAAAAGACTGGACACGTTAAAGGTCATGATGGAAAAAATCAATGCCGCCGCAACGCAAGCCGACCTGAACGATATTAAAACAAGGCTTGACAAAGTAGAGCTCAAGACCGCTCCCATTGTTAACGGGGGGATTGCATGGTTCTGGCGCAAGCCCCTTTCTGAGATTCCGGCGGGTTGGAAACCCTGCACGGATTTTAAAGGAAAGACCATTTTCGGGCTTGATCCCAACGATCCTGTTTTTTCAACCCTGGGAACCACGGTCGGCAGCCACAGTAAAACCATCACCCAGAATAATATTCCGGATTATGTGATCCCTTTTTACGGAGCCACCAACAGCGGGCAGACCGCCGTGGGGAATGACCTTTCCGTTATCAAATGGAACGGGAAAGCCCCGGACGGATTCTATGACCATACCTACGGGATCAATTCCGGGGGAAAGGGAATGCCCATGGATGTCCTGAACCGCGGGGTCATTGTCGATTTTATAGAACCTGATTTTCAATAATATTTTACACCTCATGGCAACACCTTTAAATACACTTTTAAGCTGGTTTGAAACCGGGGATTTTCCCACACAGGCACAATTTCAGGCTTCATGGTCTTCATTCTGGCATAAGGATGAGTCCATCCCCATGTCGCAGGTTAGCGGGCTTGCCGGGCTTTTTGAACAGACGGCAAGCGCGCAAGCCCTCAGCAGCCATCTCAATGATTCGAATGCGCACGCCGGATACCTCGCAAAACTGGACGCTTCGAACCTGACCGCCGCCCATGTCAATGCATGGAAAAACAGGCTGGGCGTAGATGAGATTCCTGCCAATACCGCTCTGGTGGATACGGGACAGAGCCAGTCGGTATACAATAAAGAGCAGATCAATTCCCTTTGTATGCTGCTGGAAAACTATGTTAACAGCGACGGGAAAATTATGTCCGGAATGATTGAGGCGTTAGGTTTAACCGAGCTTATTACGGTAACACAGACTTCGTTAGCTTCTTTCATGGCTGATCATGCCAATTATACCTATGAAAAAAATGATATCATTGCCATTCCTGACGGAGCGGGAAATTATTCTTTATACATCTATAAAGGAGGCAGCAAAACCTCGGCTGATAATTATATTCCCACCGGATTAACGAATCTCACCATTGCAATGGTTCAGGGCTTACAGGCAGCTTTGGACGGCAAAATGAATAAGCCGACCGCAAGCGGAAATTATTACGCAAGGTATTTTCTCGGGCAGGTTTCATGGGCTGCCATTAATCCTGCTTCCGGTTACCTGCTGTTCTGGAACGGAAATGATTTTACAGGATCCCGCATTTATACAGACGGTACGAAATTCGGGATCGGTACAACGGCACCTGCTGAAATGCTGCATCTCAGCAATGGAAGGATCCGGAGTAAAGCAGTGGTTTTCGATGAAAATACGGAAACCCTGCCGTATCAGATCACGCACTCAAACAGGCGTTATTATGGCTCGGATTTAACCGGAGCAGCCAGAATGTTTATGTACAGGGATTACGCAGACTATAAAGCACTTTGGGAAGGCTTTACCGACGCACAGAAAAATGAAATAAAAACGATCGCAAACGGTGGCTGGACGACCAATACCATGAGTGTCGCCATTATAACCCCGCCAATTGCGGCGAAACAGGATACAGCACAGTGGTTTGTAATGAGGGGTGCCAATCTGAATCTGAATCCCGCAGGTTTTGCCGTGTATCTGGTAGATGCAGGAGGTACTGAGTTTCAGGTTCCCAACAGTCAGGTGCAATTATATACCAGCGGTTTAGACCTTTCCTTCTGGTATAATTTTAAAGATCTCGCTTTGGGAACCTATAAGGTTAAGCTCTGGAACGGCGCGGCTTCTTATACAACCGGGGCAAGTGTTACCATTACTCTGGTTTCTAATGTAATCCCGATTGATTTTTCAGGGATGACGTGGGAGAAAGCGTCAACCACTCCGGCACAGGTCAACAACACCATCAATGCCTCCGGTACCACGGTAAGCCATTATCCAAATTCAGGCAATGCACCATATACTGAATTTGAAACGGTTGTATGTGCAGCCAAGTCGGGTACAATAATTTCGGATAATGAAAATTTTTATTTGAAAGCTTCTGTTACGGTAGGTTCAGGACGTTTAACAAGCTGGGGGAATATCATCGGTGTCGGTCTTTCTTCCAATCCTCTGACTTTGGTAAACAGCAGTCAGGCATTTTCTAAAATAAAACAAAATAATGACTCCAGTTCAGTGAAATATGGCTGGGCGGATATATCGTCATCTGTGATATCGGGAGGCTTCAATGTAGGACAATTCCAATCCATACCCTACGAAGTGATGATTATGAGAAACCAGGGCATTTATACCATTATCGTTTCCACCGGTTCAGTATCGGCAACTTTTGTAAAAAGTGGTTCAAACGGAGCTTTGTCTTTGTTGTATTACGGATTCAGTGCGGCAGATATTGACGGGATTACGCCTCCCACGGCGTGTACATCCAGTGTAAGTTTCATTGAAGGTTATAAATTTTAATAAATAAGATCATGAATACTGAATTAATAGTAACGCCTGAAGTGCAGGCAGTATTAGACGCCATAAAAAACACCGGTAAATCATGGCATGAAATGATGCTTCCGGATCATCCGATGTATCCGCAGTTTGCAAGGAAATTAGTGGTAACAGGTTTTAATACGCCCGATATGGAAGGCGGGGAAGACCGTATTTACGTCAATGTCCGCCAGTACCTGATTATAAAGGACGGCAATATCATCCATAAACGGTTAAAAATGCCAGACTGGATGATCCATGAAGGAAATGTGGAACAGGTCATGGGAAAGGACGGTTTTTTAAAAGGCATCTACAGGACAACGGATGATGACGGACAGGTTACCGACGAAAAAGAAGCCATACTAAAAGCTCCGTCTGTACAGTATATCCGCTTTCTGATCAAAACAAAAGCCGCCCATCTGGTGGATATTTTACAGCAGTTTATGGGGCTGTATACAGAACTTTTTGATAAAGAAATTAACGAAATATAACAATGAAAGAATTGATAACGGAACCTGTGGTTGCCTTTCTCGGAGCCCTTTTGACAGGACTGGCAGGATTTATATTCGGAAAGAGAAAACTCAGGGCGGAGGTTGCCGGTATGAATGCTGACAACGAGGGCAAGGAAATTGAAAACGCCGATAAACTGGTTAAACTATACAAGGAAGCTTTGGATGATCTGGGTATCCGCTACGAAGCCAAATTCAGGGAATTTTCGGATTTATCGGATAAAAAAGTACTGATGCTTCAGGAGCAGATTGACTTTCAGAAACAGATCAACGAACAGCTGAGAGCGGAAAATAATCTGTTAAAGGCAGAAAATACGATACTCAAAACAAAATTAAAAGAAAATGGGATTACCATAACCTCATAAAAACAAAGAACATGGCAGATTTTAAATACAAAGAGCAGCACGCGGTCATTATAAAGACGGACAGCGAAAAAGAACAAAAAGAATTGTTCGACAAACTAAAGAAAATGGGATTTAAAAATTTAAAAGTTGTATCCGTATAAAATCTTTAGGTTCCATTGGTCAATTAATATAAAAATAGAAATCAAATGAAAATTGAAGTAAAACACACCTGCGAAAATTTTAATTCGTTCAGATCAGAAAAAGTGAAAAGTTTATTTAACGCTGAAAGCGGACACACATGGCAGCATACCGCCGAACTTCCGATTGAGGAGCAAAGGTGGCAGATCGGTCTTATTGTCGGTGCTTCAGGAAGTGGCAAAACATCAATAGGCAGTCAAATTTGGGAAAATGGGATTGTAAACCTTGCCGATGGTTGGAACCCTGACCTGCCGATCATTGAGGACATTGCGCCCGGCTCAGATATGAATACTGTAACGAGTGCATTGTCCGCCGTTGGGTTGGGTGACGTTCCGGCATGGCTCCGCCCTTTTAAGGTTCTTAGTAACGGGGAACAGTTCCGCGCGGGGCTTGCACGTCTTATTTGTGAAGCACCGGACAAAGTGGTGATTGATGAATTTACCTCGGTCGTGGACAGGCAGATTGCCAAAATTGGAGCCTCTGCCTTTTCCCAAGCCTGGCGGAAAACAAAGGGAAAACAAATTGTACTCTTATCATGCCATTATGATATTGTTGAATGGCTGCAACCTGATTGGGTCTATGACACCCGGACAGGTGAAGTAAAAAAAAAGCTTCAAAACGACCGCCTGTTAAACTTGACATTTGGAAGGTCAACGGAAGTTACTGGAAGTTTTTTAAACCGCATTATTATTTAGATTTAAAACATCCCCCCTGTGCCGAATATTTTGTCGGAACCGTAGACGGGGAATTGGTGTGCCACGTTGCCGTTTGTCCTTTTTTCCCCTCAGGAGGATACCGCGCTACCCGGCTGGTGGTCATGCCTGAATGGCAGGGAGCCGGAGTTGGTACTGCTTTTTTAAATCAGATTATGCAGTATCATCTGGAGGGTAAAGGAAGGTGTAACCACAAATATCCTACCTATTTTCATACCTCACACCCGCAGCTTTGCGGATACCTCAGACATTCCCCAAAATGGAAACAGGTGTCGGCAAAACTTACCGGAGACAACAAAGCACGAAGTATTAAATCAATGCACGAAACAGGCAAAGGTTTTGACGGAGGCAAAAAGAAAACAACCGGAGGGTTCGGGGGACATTTCAGGGCAGTACAGGGATTTAAATATATTGGAAATGAAAAAATTTAAAGTTTTTATATCGGGTCAGAAGTTCTTTGCCGAAGAAGTTTTCAGGCTTTGTGAAAAATTAGACATTGAAATCGTCGGGGTATGCTGCCCATTGGATGATCAGTATATAGGAAAGGCTGCCCGCCGTTGGAATATTCCCATTATTCCCGCAGGCAGTTTAAACGCTGACAATATGCCAGAGTGCGATTTGGGCATTACCGCCCATTCTTTTGATTATATCGGAAAAAAAACAAGGTATATTCCGCGTTTGGGATGGCTGGGATATCATCCCTCTTTACTCCCAAGACATCGCGGGCGCAGCTCTATTGAATGGGCAATCAGAATGAAGGAACCAATTACCGGAGGGACGGTATTCTGGCTTAATGCAGGGATTGACAGAGGGGACATTGCTTATCAGGATTGGTGCTGGATTCCTCCGGAATACTTTTTAAGCCCTCAAAAATCCGCTGCAAGACTCTGGCGCGATACATTGCTTCCCATGGGAGTGAAACTCTTTGAATCAGCCCTTAATGATATTTTAAATGGCGTGATCAAAAGGACTCCGCAGGACAAAAGGTTCAGTACATTCGAACCCGACACCAACGTCAAAGATATATACCGACCGGATCTCTTAATGATAGAATATGAAAACAGCCACCAATAAGTGGCTGTTTTTTTGTATTTTCGGGTTTTATATTTTTCTCGGCAGTTTCGAAAGGGGCTTTGCGCTTTTTGGAATTGTTGATTGTACATCGTGAAATTCTGCCGTATTTTGTTTTAGATATTCAGATACCATAACGGAATTTTAAAGTAATTTTTAATTAAGGTTTTTTGAAGGTAAGAATGAAAGTCGTCCCGTTTTTACTGCTTTCGTAATCTACGCTTCCGCCAAGTCTCTGCATGATTCTGTGCACGATCGATAGTCCTACTCCGTTTCCTTTAAACTTCTTCGCATTATCCATTCTGTTGAAAATTTTAAACATTTTATGTTTATTTTCTTCCGGAATTCCGATTCCGTTGTCTGCAATTCTGTAGACTACCATATTCTCTTCTTCCTGTCCTCCTATGATTACTTTTGGATTTTCCTGATGAGAAGAATATTTTATGGCGTTATTGATGATATTCAGGAACGCCTGATGAAGCATGGTTTTATCGGCAAGAACATCCGGACATTCATTGATGATAACTTCACTTTCGGAAGTATCAAAAGTTATTTTTGCATTTTCGGCGATCTTTGCAATGGTTTGTGCGGTCTGTAATCTTTCCAGTTCTATTTCGCTGTGTTTGGCACGGCTTAACTGGAGCACATCATGCATCATTTCCGCCATATTATCGATTTCCTCGATGATGGAATTGATCTTATTTCTGCTTTTATCCGAACCGTCCGTAAGACTTTTCAGAAGCATCTGAGCATTAAGTTTCATTACCGTAAGCGGCGTTCCCAGATCATGGGAAATCGTGTAAGAAAAACTGTCGAGTTCTTCATTCACTTTTTTAAGCTCATCATTAAGCCTTTTAATGGTAATATAATTTTTATGAGACGTTTCAAGGATCAGATCACGAACTGCCTGTAATGCCGCAACGTTTCTGGAGTTCCATCTTTTGGAATTTCCTTTAATGTCTTCGGTAAAAATATGAAAAGAAGTTCTGGGAGAAACCACTCGTGTTTCCTCTCCGTTTTTCACAATTACATCGATCTTCTTTTCAGGATTTCCCGCCCAGTTTATGTGTTCATCAAATTCTTTACGGAACCAGATCAGCAGATTATTTTTAGACTTTTCTATGAAATAAAAAGCCACTCCGGCACACTTTTCATCAAGACCAATGTCTTTTCCGTGATCTTTCAGAAAACTTCTGCTGAGATAGATATTTTCGTCTATATTTTTATGCGCCCACTGTACAAGATTTTCAATGATTTCCTGGCTGGGAGTTTCTCCATCGGTAACGATTTTATCGTCAGCAATAATAGCAAGCCCGTCCGCTTCAGGAAGATCTTTTATCTGAGCTTTATTTTCAATTAAAGAATCGAAAAGATTGTTATATTTTAAAAATTCCTCTTTTAATCTGGAACATTTTTCGTTAAGATACAGACGGTATTCAAGCTCTTTTTTTGCTTTGAAGGACGAGTAGGCATTGGAAGCCAAAGCCGTAAAAATTCCTGCCTGAACACGATCTTCAAGATCAATATGTTTTGGCTCTGAGTTCTGGCAGGTAACCAGCCCCCAAAGATAATCATCAATGATAATAGATATGCTGAAACTGGAAGATGCTCCGGAGTTTTTGATGTACTGACCATGAATAGGCGACATACCACGCGATCCGGAATAGGTAAGATCTATGGTTTCACGGGATTTGCTGAGGATTGGAATTGTCTCCGAATGAACGTTACTGAAAATTCTTTTTCTTTTTTTAAGGTAAAGTTCTCTTGCCTGTTTCGGAATGTCGGATTCAGGATAATGCAGTCCGAGATAACTCTCGATATTCTCGCCTCTTTTCTCCGCAATTACTTTTCCCGAACCGTCCATCATAAATTTGTAAACCATCATCCGGTCATAATTCACGATTTTTGAAAGCGTATTTAAAAGCTGATCCCAGATCTCCTGTTCATCATCAATAATGTAAAAATTATCGTATTTGTTGGAGATTCTTTTATTGGGATTAATGATAACTTTTTCAAACTCAAGGAAAATATTATCCTTGCTTCTGAAAACAGAAAAATGATATTCTGCACCTCCAATAAAGATTTTATCAAAATAGGTTTCGTTTTCTCTTTTCGTAAAGTCGGCTAAAGAATTATAAATATCAGATTCTATAATGCTTTTAAAGCTTTGCGGAAAATCCGTAAGCTTCTTATCAAAAAGCTGATCTGCATTTTCGATATTAAATATATCCTCGATATTCTTACTAAAAAAAGCTATGGAATGAGACTTTGCATCAATGCCAATCAGATAACCAAAACTTTGTATGTAGCCCGGAATATGGATAGGCTCCTCATGACACTCAACAAAATTCATATAATATTTTGACCTATCAAATATACGACTTTTTTTATCTAATCGGATTTTTTCTCTATAAACGCGTACCACAAAAAGTTACAATATTTCAGCAAAACATGAGTTTTATAGAATATTTTTCTTTATTCATAGGATATACAGGAAATTCAAAACCAGAATATTTTACACTAAGCCTAATTAAATTTAACCATAAACCGTTATTTTTTTTTCTAACGGTATAATTTTTATTTATCTGCAGATAAAAATCAGAAAGAGACTATCATTTTTATAAAAAATACAACTTTCAGAATTCCAGCTGATTGAAATGACGAAATTAATCCCTCTCCTATTCTACACCGAAGAAATACAATCCTGCTTTATACCAATTGTATATGGCAACTGTGGTTACA
This sequence comes from Chryseobacterium sp. ZHDP1, assembly GCF_018603435.1. Classification (GTDB taxonomy): domain Bacteria; phylum Bacteroidota; class Bacteroidia; order Flavobacteriales; family Weeksellaceae; genus Chryseobacterium; species Chryseobacterium indicum. The sequence continues at coordinate 1,691,787 of NZ_CP075682.1, forward strand.
CTTCTTTATCGAAGTACAGCATATAATATTTTCCGTTTTCATCTTCTCCCTGTGCAATTTTCTGTCGGTCGCCGTGGATGTAGATGTGGAAGTTTTTGTCTAATTTGATGATGCTTTTAAAATGTCTCTGCGTTTTCTTTACAGCGGCTTCACTAATCGGGAATTCTTCTGCAATATTAATCTGCATATCCTGTTCGTAATCGGTTTTAAAATTGTTGAAACTTTCGATTACATGTTCGTCGCCCAAAACTTCGGCAGCAAATTCATCAAGCTTAAATTCTTCCTTTTCTTTGAAAAAATTGATCGATTTATTTAAAAAATCTGCCTGATCGGCTTTGGAAACTTCAAATTCCTGAGGCAATTGCTTGGTAATATAATCTTTATACACCATTAACGCTTCCTGTGTATGAAAATATTCGTCGTCGCGCTGCTTTACTTTTAAAAAATCTTCGAACCAGTAATACATATCTCCGTTTTTGTTGTTATCCACAACAGAAAGTACGTATCCCGTTTCTTTATCGTTGTTATAGATTAATGCCGCTTTATCTATTTTAGATAAACCGATTCCCTGATCTTTTTCGATGTCGAAAGTTTCATCATTGGGAGCAATTTTAAGGAAAGATTCTCTTTTTTCGGTCTTAAAAATTCCGATCTTGTCTACTCTTTCAGTTCCTTCCCTTTCGTCTTCAAAATATACAATGAATAATTCTCCACCCTGAACTCTCGGGTTTTCAGCAGCTTCAAAAAGATGTTTGGCGATGTTTTCAGATTCCCAAAGGAATTTCGACTTGTCATCAAAAATTTCGGAAACAGAACTGTACACCGGATTATTCACCAGATAAGAATCGCTGTAAAAATGGAAAGTTTCTTCCGATTTAAAGGAACCTAAGAAGTAATTTTCCAACAGTTCTGCCATTCCTTCTTCCAATTGCAGTTCTTCCTGAGAAAGTGTTAAAGATTCTCCGTTGATTTTATTTCCGACTCTGTGTACTACGATTTTTGAAAACATTTCCTGAATATTTTTGGACTGCAAAGATATTAATTAAATCAGACAATCGCGAGGATTTCCATAATGATAAATATGCTATCATTTTGATAAGATTTTGAAGGATTTTAAAAATCAAAACAAATAAACAAAACATTAATAATCAACACTTTAATTTAAATTAAAATTCAAAGGCATTTCTTTGGCAGCATCATTCTCAAAACATAAGAATATGGACTTAAAAACTTTGAACAGAATAGATAAGCTGAGAAGATTAAAAAGCAAAGGACCGCAAACGCCGAAATGGCTTAAACCCTATCATCTTCTGATTGTTGCTTTTTTGGCGGTTTTTACTTTCGGGGCATGTATTAAAATTTTGGAACTTAATCAACAATAATATGAACTATTTAGAAGCTGCACAGGAAATTAAAGAAGTAATTCCTGAGATTGAAAATGAACTGAAAAAGAACAGAAAGCAAAACTCTTATGGTCTTATCCAGACTTTCACAGACAACATCAGATCCAGAATTAAACAAAATGACCGGAATATTCTGTTTCAATGCCTGAAAAAGATGGATGATATTTACAGAAACGGAGATGCTGTTCTTAAAAACGCTGTGGAACATACGTTTATTTTTTCTCTGGACAATTCTACCGCTTTCTGTAGCGACGAATACCGAAAAATGATCTTTAGTCATATTTCCGAAGATCTTCAGACCGCCTATTCCAGACAAATCTACAGTCATAACATCTGAGCTTATTACATTTTTTGAAGATGTTATTACAGAAGTATCAAAAATTAAAAATAAAACATCATTAAAAATCAACCGATTATGAAATCTAAAATAAGAAGAATTTCTGACTGGAAAACGCTTCAAACCACCACCAACAGACATAATATTGAAATTCTGGCAACGCACATTGCCGTAATCGTAGGCGTCTTTGTTTTTGCAGCCATTCTGTAAACTTTGGTACAGTTTTCGCCACAATAGGAAGTGTTACGAAAAATATTAATTATGATGAATGTACAGATGCCAACTATTAATCAAAAAATAGCCAGTGAGTATTTAAAATTTTTCTATCCACCCCTTCGCACAGAAATTACCCAATTGTCTTCACAGGATAATTTTGCAGGGATTATGCAGGCAACCATTAATTATCTTAAAAAACTTCTTCAGGAAGCTAAGGTAAATATTATTGCCCACCACATCAAACTGATGGAAATGATCTATAAAGGAGGAGATTCTTATGTGAAAGATATGATCGAAAATCTTTTTGTGCGGTCTTTTGAAAGCTTTAAAAAGCACGCTAAGATTTCCCACTGGAAACTTCTTTACCAATATATGCCTGTGACTTTTCAGGTGATCTACAATGATCAGCGAAAGCAGGATAAAATCTTTTTCGGAAAGTAAATTATCTTTAAATATAGTTTCGGCGAAGCCTTTGGCTTCGCCGAAACTTTTTAATTCTTCTTTAAAAAAGTCTGTTTGACTGTCTGAAGTTCTTTGTCGTTCATTCTTGAAGACTTTTTAAGTTTGGCAACAAAAGTATCTACTTCTTCAGCCGTTGACGGACATCCCAGATTTTCGTTTTTATCATTGAAAGAATCTGCAAGAACCTCCCCTTTCGGATTCAGAACAAGCCAGAACGGAAGTCCGGCTTCTTTGCCTTTGTATTTTTCCATTAATGCTTCTCCACCCGGATTTTCAAGTTTTTTCTTTTCGCCCATTTCCTGAACATCTACATAAGCGGTAACAAATTTTTTATCAAAAATCGGCTTTGTTTCCGGTAAATTCATGTTCTTTTCCATGACGTGGCACCATTTGCACCACGAAGCGTGGAACATGAGCAAAACATTTTTATTTTTAGATTTAGCTTCGCTCAGCGCTTTGTTTAAAACAACATCCGCTTTTTCCTGAGCAAAATGTAACTGAAATAATAACAAGCCTAAAAGCAATAGAATTTTAGAAATTTTCATTTTGGATCTGATTTAATTTCTACGAATGTAAACATTTTCTCTGTGCTTTAAAATATTCAGGTAAAAAATTAAATTATCTCCAATCCTTTTATTTTTGTAAACAAATACTTTAAATGAAGCGGAACAGTACAATCTTCTTACTTTTTACAGTTATCTTTTGTGAAGCGCAGATTTCTGAAAAAGTAAAAATGTTAGCCAAACCTTTAGATACAATACAGTATGCAGAATCTTCACACATCGGAATAGGTGGTGAAAGAAGTAAACTGTATGATGATTTCAGAAAATTATCAAAAATTGCTACCAATGATGAGCTTTTTTATCTGGCAAAAAACGGAAGCAATTCTTTACGATTATATTCCGGAAAAGAACTTTTTAAAAGAAACGATAAGAGATTTCTTGAGATCTATCAATATTATCATGACAATCCTTTATTCATGAAATATATAGATGGCTGTGTTGGAGAAAGAAATGATATTAAATCTTATTTCAAAGGTGAAATTTATTCCGCAAAAGAGATCATTACCATTAGAGATTCTATTTTAAAAGAAAAAACAGATAATTTTACTAAAGCTCAATTAAAAAGCATTAATGATGAAGGTTATAAAACCTTGAAAATAAAAAGCGTAGAATATTTTTTAAATGAAATTAAAAAAATTGATTCCGGAAAATAATTTCCGGAAAGCAAAAATACCCGAGCTTTCGCTCGGGGATTTTCTATATTATGTCTTGTCCTGAAAAAGGTTGACTACTAAATACCAAAAAACCAGTCATCCTAATGAGATTAAAAAAAGTATCCGCCCCTGTTCAAGAATACAGTGAAGCATTTAAAAGACAAGTTGTCTCCGAATATGAGCGGGGATTATATACAAAATCACAATTACAAACCCGCTATAATATCAGGGGTAATTCCTGCATTCCCAGATGGTTAATGAAATATGGTAACTTTACTTATGAAAAACAATTAAGTAAAGGCAGACCCATGAAAGATCCACAGAAACAGAAGATTAAAGAGCTTGAAGCAGCATTGGCCAAAAAGGAAGAAGAACTCAAAGTGTTCAGGAAATTTATAGAAATTGCAGAGCGTGAGCTTAAGGTTGAGATTGTAAAAAAGTCTGGTTCCAATCAATCCAGGAAATAAAGGTAAATACGACTCTTTCAACAGAGAATATCTGCCGATTGTTTGGCTACAGTAAGCAAGCTTATTACAAGAGACAAAAACAGCCTGTTTCTACAGATCATGAAACAAGAGTTATAGAATTGGTTGTATCAATTCGTAAAAAGATGCCTAAAATAGGTACTAGAAAACTTTATGTTTTACTTAAGAATGATTTTGAAAAGGAAGAAATTCATGTAGGAAGGGATCAGTTGTTTAGCATTTTGAGATCAAATTATCTTTTAATTCCCAGAAGGCACAGCTATTTTAAAACAACCAATTCCAGACATTGGATGAAAAAATATCCCAATATTATCAAAGGAAAAGAATTGAAATGTTCGGAGAAAGTTTGGGTTGCAGATATTACTTATCTCAAGACCAAAGAGAAGAATTATTATCTTCATCTGATTACCGATGCCTATTCTAAGAAAATTGTAGGATACGAATTGAGTGATAATTTACAGACCAACTCTACGTTGAAAGCATTAAAGCAAGCCATACAGAATCGACTGTACAAGCATTCACTCATTCATCATTCAGACAGAGGGTTGCAGTATTGCAGTAAAGAATATACTGAAACACTCAAGAAAAGTGATATGCTTATCAGTATGACCGAAAATTCGGATCCTTATGAAAATGCTATAGCAGAGAGAGTGAATGGTATTCTGAAACATGAATTTGGATTGATTGATACTTTTGAAAATTTTAAAAATCTTTCCCAACAGCTTGAACAAGCAATTTATTGCTATAACAATTTAAGACCGCATTTTTCTTTACATTATAATATTCCAAACCAAGTACACATGAAAAATAATGTGAAATTAAAAACCTATAAAAAACAAAATCAGAATAGGAAAATTCCTACTCTGATTTAAGTATATTTGTGATATAAAACTAGTTAACCTTTTTCAGGACTAGTCATTATCTAACTTATTAAGTCTTATTTCACTTCTTCTAATATAATAACTACTATAAATCAAATAGTTATATTTTTATGGTACAAATATGGTACAAAAAAGTTATTCTTTATTTATGTATTAAATATTTACACATAAAAACCTTCTCAACTAATGGGAGATATTATAATTTACAATCTAACCAATATTATAATTTTTTTGACTTAGAACAGTATTTTATAAATAATCTTTTTTATTGATTTATTTTATAATAAACTTTGTATTCAGATCGCCAGTTTTCAAAATATAAATACCCTTAGGAAGATCTGTAAGAATAATTGTATTATCTTTTTGAAATGGATTTTCAATTGTCTGTACTAATTGACCAGTCATATTATAAATCAAAGCAATTTTATATTGTCCTAGATTTTTTCCGCCTAACACATAAATCTTATTATCTTTTACGGGATTAGGAACGATCACAAGACTTTTTGACAAATCTACATCTGCAACTCCCATATAAGCACCCCAAATTAAAGCGACGAACTCAGGACGATCGATGTATGGATTTCTATTACCTTGGTAAGTGAATGCCGCATTATTTCTTGCTATCTCAAAAGGAGAAACAGGATCTAAATTATTCCACTCGAGTAATTGTTTTAATTCCCATGTCTGTAAGCCAGGGTAGGCTGTACTACCTAATATGTTTCCGCTGCTGAAACCTGATAGCTGCGTCTCGTATCTGGTTACAAAATATAATATCATTCTGGCAATATCACCTTTAAACTCATCAATTGGTTCAAAAACAGTCCCCGCATAACCTGCAGATACTGAACTTCCCAGTTTAGAACCGTTTAGTGATGTAAATGAGGTTGATCCTACTTTTCCAAAAGGATAATTTGATCGCATTCCGTTGACTTTTCCGTCAGTAGGTGTAACAAAATGGACATCAGATCTCATCGGTAAATTCTGATTAAATAAACTTTGCGGTACGACATGTTCTCGGTTGTAACAGTCTCCTTCAACACTATAATTTCCACATTGTTTGACTCCATGATTATAAATATATGGATCTGTTCCTGTCGGATTTTCAGAATACATATCCATTACAGTTCCATCATTTTCGTAGAAATAATCCCTATCTGTGCTTTGAAAAGCTGTCAGCAAATTGCCATAGCCATTATCTTGGTGGCCGTTGGTAATGATAGTTTTCAACTTTGACTTTAAAGAAGCTCCTGATAATCCCGCAGTGCCATCATAATAGTTTGACGGAGCCTGTCCATAAACAGAATTTAATACAAGGCTTACCAAAAGAGTTAGTACAAGTTTTTTCATTTTGATTTAAATAAAGGGTTAATATTATGGTTTAAAAAATTTGTTGATAATTTGTCATTTTCCGTCATTATGAGTGTGTGTTTTTTCCGAAGGATGCGAATGAATCTTAACATATTTGATATTAAAATTGTATACCTGATGAATTACCAAAAGGAGCATAAAAAGAAGCCAGCCAACAATAAAAAAAAGATCTTGAGAAGTAAGCCTGTGCTTACCTCTTCGAATAATTTTTCTTCTAAAACGTCGTTTAAATCCCATGTTCTAAATTAGAAGGTTATCTGATAATTAATCCCAAAAGTATTGCTATGACCATTCTTTTGATAAAGAGGGGCAAGCATAGAGACAGATTTTTTGTTTTTATTAGCTGATAAAAACATATTGATTTTCGGAAATAGCCAATAAGCTAATTCGGTTGAAAGTATTCCTACCCCAGCGCCCGCTACTACATCTGTTACCCAGTGTTTGTTATTAATAACTCTGTAAACACTTGTGAATATTGCAAATGGATATCCTGATAAACTGAGCCAATAATTACTGTCTCTATATTCTCTATACATAAACTGCGCTGTTGAAAAAGCAATTGCTGCATGCCCAGACGGAAAAGACATATTGTTGGATTTATCTGGGCGTTCTTCTCCAATTAAATATTTTGAAGGTATTACGATTGCTGTCGATATTAGCTGCGATGTTGCAAGAATAATTGTTCTTTCTCTTAAATTATGCTTGCCTTTCAAACCTGAAATATTAAATCCATAAACCATCACGGCAGGTATGAATTGGGTATAATTATCCAATGTAGAATTATGAAGATTATGGTCTTTTACTTCTTTTCGTACTCCTGCATCAAATTCTTTCATTTTAGGAATAGCGAAACTCATCGCTCCTATGGATATTAAACTTGTAGGGGCTATAAGTCTCTTATAACTAAAATTATTTTCAGGTTTTTGGACAGCAATCGTATCCCCAATTTTTTCACTTACTGTTAAGCTATCCTGTGCTAAAGCCAAATTGCATACTAGCATAAAAAAAAGAACTGGAATCTTATTTATAATATTGATTATCATTGCATTAATTGAAAAATTAGAGTAAATAGTTTTGTTGAATATTTTCAATAAACAACCTGTTCTCGGTTTGAGAACTTTATTTTAATTGATATTTGTTGGAACTTTTCTTAAGTGATTAGTGAAATTAGAATGCTATGTTATTTTTATTTGAAATTCATTCGTTGGATGCGTACAGCATTTAGAATTGCAATCAATGCAACACCTACATCTGCAAAAACAGCTTCCCACATTGTTGCCAATCCTCCGGCTCCAAGAATTAAAACAATTGCTTTGACCACAAATGCTAAAATGATGTTCTGCCAGACAATTCTTTTAGTTTTTTTGCCAATGTTAATAGCCATTGGTATTTTTGAAGGTTTATCATCTTGAATCACGACATCAGCAGTCTCAATGGTCGCATCACTCCCTAAGCCGCCCATGGCAATACCGACATCACTTAAAGCAACCACTGGGGCATCATTAACACCGTCACCAACAAATGCAACGCTCTCATTTTTGGATTTTATTTCTTTCACCTTGTTCACTTTATCCTCAGGAAGAAGGTCACCGAAAGCGTTGTCAATTCCTATTTGTTCTGCGACATATTTTACAACGCTTGTTTTGTCACCACTAAGCATTGTTGCCTTTACATTTAAATTATGTAACAGTTCTAAAGTTTTTTTAGCATCGTCTTTAATACTATCAGCGATAGTTATGTAGCCTGCAAATTTTTTATCATAAGCAATTGCAATAACGGTGTAAACAATTTTTGAAGGATCAACATCATATTGAATATTGAACTTATCCATAAGCTTGAAATTCCCTACGAGTATATCCTTACCGTTGATTACAGCTTTAAGACCATGACCTGCAATTTCCTCAGAATTCTCAACATTAATTGATGTATCCAAATCGCCAACATATTCGTGGATAGCAGTTGCCACAGGATGGGTACTCTTGCTCTCTACAACATTAACCATCTTAAGGATTTCATTTTTATCAAATTCTGATTTAATATCGACTTCCTGAACTTTAAATACTCCTTCCGTCATAGTACCGGTTTTATCCATCACAACATTTTTTATTTCGGCAATCTTATCTAGAAAATTACTGCCTTTAAATAAAATTCCGTTTCGACTTGCTGCACCAATACCTCCAAAATACCCTAAAGGAATTGAAATGACTAAAGCACAAGGACAAGAAATTACCAGAAAGATCAAAGCTCTGTATAACCAATCTCTAAAAATATAATTATCGACAAAAAAATATGGAATAAGACATATCAGTACTGCTAACACAACAACAATCGGAGTATAAACTCTTGCAAATCTTCTTATAAACAGCTCCGTAGGTGCCTTCTGCGCAGTCGCATTTTGAACCAATTCTAAAATCTTACTGAGTTTACTGTCCTCATAAGCTGTATTGATTTTTACCAAAGCAACACTATTCATATTAATCATCCCTGCAAGAACAGTCTCTCCTTTATTTTTTGTATCAGGTTTACTTTCGCCGGTTAGTGCTGCCGTATTAAAAGATGCTGAATCTGAAATAAGCTCTCCATCCAAAGCAAGTTTTTCTCCAGGTTTTAACTGTATGGTTTGCCCTATCTCTGCATTGGAAGCTTTAATAGTTTTTGTTTCGTTATTTTCAATAATTGTCACCTCATCCGGTCTTTGATCAAGAAGAGCTTTAATATTACTTTTTGCTCTTGTTACTGCTAGTGTTTGAAAAACTTCCCCTACAGCATAAAATAACATAACAGCTACACCTTCAGGATATTCACCAATTATAAAAGCTCCTATAGTTGCGATACTCATCAAAAAGAATTCAGAGAAAACATCACCATCCTTAATGCTTTCAAAAGCTTCTTTTAAAACAGGAAGCCCGACAGGGGCATAAGCTGCTGCATACCAAACAATACGAATCCAATCTTTAAACCAGTCTGGTTTAAAATAATTATCTAACGCAATTCCCAACAGAAGCAATAACAATGAAACTATTGCGGGAAGGAACATCTGAAAAGTACTCTTATCACTATTGTCATGATCGTGGTTATGTCCATCGTCATCGGAATGATGCTGTACTTCTTTCTTTACATTTGTTGAACAACAGCCATTATCCTCAACAATGAGTTTTTTGGCTCCTGCATCCTTATAAATCTTGCCTTCCTGAGGCGTACAGCAAAGCTGGTTACCTTGCTCATCGTAAGTGTGTTGATGTTTCATAGAAGTATATTTTAAGTGATTTTTAATTTTTTATTTTAAATTTTTACTTTGCTCCTTCTTTGCAATCCAGTTTTTATACCATTTGAATTTATTCAGGCTTAATACAAAAAGGGTGAGAACAGTTGCTAAAAATGACAATAAAAACATATTTAAGGCAAGAGCCGCTCCAATAGCTGACGCTGCCCATAGTGCTGTAGATGTTGTTAATCCCTGCATATTGCTTGATTTATCTTTTAATGCTAATCCAGCACTTATAAATCCAAGTCCTGCCGGAATTGCTGCAAGCATTCTGGCTATCGCTGATTTATCATCTGTAAGATGAGAGGCAACCGCAACAAAAAGACAAGATGCCAAGCAAAGAATAGCAAACGTTCGTATACCGGCATCTTTATGAGCTGCTTCTCTTTCATAACCTATAATGCTGCCGAATAATATAGATAGCAGCAATTTGCCTGAAAGAATAAGTTCAAATTTTATATCCATGTTGTATCTAACATTACTTGATTATTTTTGTTTCAAACCTTGATTTTTATAGAGATAATATGCAGTTTGATAATTTGCGACAGCCTTGTTAATATACTGATCAGAAAAAATCTTTGGTATCTGTTGATTTTGCGTTTTATTATATAAATAAGCTTCCACTTTCTGCTGAGGGCTCAATATCACAAGTTTATCGTTTTCCATATATCCCAACTTTTGATAGGTACTTACAAAAATTCTAGGAATATAATTGTCGCTCAAAACATTCTTACCATAAAGGTTACTTCTGTAGTTCCATCCCATTAAATCAAATAAAGTTGGATAAAGATCAATTTGTGAACACATTTTTTCAATTTTTAAAGAGTTTTGGTTCGGAAGATTTATAATCATTGCTGGGATATGATATTTGGAAATATCAATTTCATTTTTACCTGCGCTACTTGCGCAGTGATCAGCTACAATCACAAATACTGTATTTTTAAACCACGGCTTACTTCTAGCTTTTTTAAAGAATTGTCCGATAGCATAATCTGTATATTTTATTGCACCTTCCCTACCCGAACCGGATGGTATATCAATTTTGCCATCAGGATATGTAAACGGACGGTGATTGGAAGTGGTCATCACAAAATCATAAAAAGATTTTCCTTGTTTATATTTCTGGTCTGCCTGTTTAATCACTTGATTGTATAAATCTTCGTCACAAATCCCCCATGCATTTTCAAACGTAATTTCTTTCTGGTTGATCGGCGTCCTCAATGCCTGATAGTTTTCTTTTGCCAAAGGATTTCTCTTCTTATCTATAATATCATATCCGTTATTTCCAAAATATTTATTCATATTATCAAAATATCCATCTCCTCCATAAATAAATGTGTTATCGTAACCTTGTGCACTAAAAATTGAGCCTATAGTTGTAAGATGATCATTATCTTCTCTTCTGACAATACTGTTGCCTGGCGTTGGTGGGACAGCTAACGACAAAGCCTCCATTCCACGCACTGTTCTGGTTCCTGTAGCATACATTTGTGAGAATAAAATGCCACCGCCGGCTAAAGAATCTAAATTTGGAGTAAGCCCTTGTTTATTCCCGAAAGTACCCATAAAGTCCGCGCTGAAACTTTCCATTGTTATCATTATAACATTTGGCTTTATAAGATTTTGTTTGCTGGATATTTTTCGTTCTATAGAAAGGTTATTTGAGAAAAATCTTTGATTATCGTTCAAATCAGTTCTAACTATTTTAAAAGCGCTTTCGTTATCAATTAGTTTGTAAAAATGATCGTAATTGATTTCATTGTTTTTATAGGCGGAGAAAAACGAATAAATTCCTGCCTTAGAAATTTCATTTTGATAACGATTGACACTTTTATCTGCTAAACTATTACTGATAAACAAAGAGTATATTATGGTAAGGCAGAAAAATCCTAAAAAAACAATTAGTCTAACCGAAAATTTATGTTGTCCGTTAAATGAAAAAAAGAATATTTTGCTTTTGTAAAACAAAATAAATATTAAGGTCATAAGCAGAAGTATCGATGATATCAAAACGGGTAAAGGGTAAGACTCATTTATGTTATTAATAACTTCGTAAGTATATACCAAATAATCTACAGCAATAAAATTAAATCGGCTCTCAAACTCCTGCCAAAATGTAACCTCGGCAAAAAATGAAAATAAATGTATAAGAAGAAAAATAATAAAAGTGCTGTAGGTAATAATTTTATTGAATAAAGACCTTATGTATTTCTGAGGAAAAATCAATAGATAAAAACTGTATGGTAGCAGAAAGAATAATCCAACTCCAAAGTCAAACAAAAATCCCAGAAGAAAAATTTTCATTATAGGTAACAGAGATAAATCAGCCTTTTGAAAACTGACTGCTAAAAATCCAAATCGGAGAAGTAAAGACGATACCAGATAAAATAAAAAAGAATAAACCAGTAATGTGTAATTGCCCCAATAGTTTTGTTTTAATTTCATATATCTAAATATTTGAAATGATTAATTGCGTAAAAAAATACGTAAGTATGTAATTCATCTTGAATAGACCCAGATTTTTATAATTCATAGTCTATTTGATGTTTTAGAAATTTTCCCATTTACTTATTTCATCTATTAATGCAAGATGGCACAACTGCTATTATAGATGAACCTCCCCCTCTTGGTGCCCTTCAGTTTCAATTTGGAATGTAGTATGGCTAATTTTAAATTCAGAGGTGGCTTTATCTGACAAATTTTTCAAAAGTTTATTGAGATCTTCCTGATGGTCGGCTACTACGTGGGAACTCATCGCATTAACGCCGGAAGTCAATGACCAAACGTGGAGATCATGAAGTTTAATAACTCCTTTTACAGATTCCAAAGAATTTCTAAGCTCTTCTATATTGACATCTTTTGGAGTTCCTTCTAATAAAACATTCACAGCTTCTTTCAAGAGCTTCCAGGTTCTCGGAAATATTAATAACCCTATCACAGCGGAAATAAGGGGATCAGCATAATACCATCCTGTCGTCAACATAATAACTCCGGCAATCATTACTCCTACTGAGGTAAGCGCGTCAGAAAGAACCTCAAAGTAGGCACCCTTCATATTTAGGCTTTCACCTGAATCTTTTCTAATAATCATGATTCCGATAATATTCACCAGCAAGCCTATTCCGGCAACGATCATCATAGCTGTGCTCTGTACTTCAGGGGGATTTTTGAACCTTTGCCATGCTTCAAACAATACATATACAGAAATTCCCAACAGAACTACCGCATTGATTACTGCCGCCAGAATTTCTGTTCGGTAATAGCCGAATGTTTTCTGTGCATCGGCTTTTCTTTCACCAATTTTGATTGCTATAAAAGCAAGGAATAATCCGACCACATCAGTAAGCATATGAGCTGCATCGGCAAGTAGCGCAAGACTTTTAGTAGCTAAACCGCCAATAACTTCGGCAATCATATAAGTGCCACTTAAACATAAGACAATTAAAAGATTTCTTTTATGTTTTGCAGAAGCCGAAATATTTTTATTCTGATCGTTCATAACACTAAGATTTGTATTAGATTAAGCCTACATTTCATAATAGCTTGTACTCACTTCTTTAACTGGTACATTCTTCTCTCCGATCATTTGCAAAAGATTGATTTCAATTGTTTTTGCTAATGATGTCATTGGAGTATCTACCGGTGTATTTTCAAAGGGATCCTGCATTATGATTGCTGTTTTCTCAATAGCTATAAAAATCACAGGTACAATAATTGTCGTGGCAATCTCAACACCAAGTTGTGAGTCTTCCAGTCCAAATGGCAGAAGAAATGCAAAAACGTAAATCAATGTATGCAGCAAAATGCTGTAGGCACGAGGGAAAACAGTATTTTTTAAACGCTCACATTTTCCCATACTGTCACAAAACCTGATGACCATATCGTTCATCTGTACCAATTTGTATTCAGATAAATTCTCCTGTTCTGCCAATTTCCTAAGGTGATCAGAATGTTTATCTAAAAGGGCATTGGGAATATTTAAAGCATTGATGTTTTGCGATTCTAAGTATTCTCTTACTCTTATTGAAAAAGGTACTTTTCTTAAACTTTCTCCTAAAGCATTCAGCCAGATGATATGTCGTTCTGCAAACTCAGATGTATCGTTTTCTGAGTTAGGGAAAAATTGTTTTATTAATCTCATAAATGATCTTGAATCATTCACAATAGCGCCCCAAACGGTTCTTGCTTCCCACCATCTTTCATAAGATTGTGCAGTCCTGAATGCTAAAAGTAAAGAGACAGCAGTTCCTAAAAGTGCAGGAATACTCAATGGTATGGTAATTTTTTTCAAAAAATCAATGTCGTCTAAAAAGCCTATTAGAAAAGCAAAGCTGACAATCAAAACGATCTGAAATTTAATCTGTTTAACAAAATACCAAACCGAAATTCTTTTGTTTAAAAGCATAATTGAGGATTTTTTAATTATTGACTAAATTTATTTTGCAACATTGTTTTACGTTTTTTTATTACTTTTAAAATAATGTATAGAATCATAGTAAGAATACAGCCTACAATAAAAATCATATTATAATGCGTATGTCTTAGGATAATTTCTCCGGTAATTTCAAAAACAGTAAAAATCAGAAACATGGCAAAAAGTCCGTTTTTTTCTTTTAATAGAACTTTTTTTAAACTGAAGCTAAGATGAGTATTTCTGAAAAGGTATAAATTCGGTATAAAAACCGGTACTTTATCAGCCCACTTAGTATATTGCTCTCCAAATTTTCTTTCTAAAAATTGCTCTTCAGCAAAAACAATCCTTTCATAATAGACCCAATAAAAAAACACAAATGAAATTACAAACCACAGATTTTCAGTAAACATCGCAAGCCCAAGCCACATAAAAAAATTACCTAAGTACAATGGATTTCTGGTTGTACTGTAAATACCTGTAGTGTTTAATTCATCTGCAACCTGCCCTGCTTTTGTATTTCTTCCTGAAGTATTATGCGGAGTAAAACCAACAGTATACACTCTTATAATCAAACCTAAAATGCTTACAGCTAAACAAAGCATCTCAAAGAAAAGTGAACAATCATTATCGTTTTTCAGCAAAACATTTTGGATAAAAACTCCTAAGCCAAGCGCCAGAACGATAATCGGCAAAAAACTTCTGTATCTGAACAGCCAATTTCCCTGGGTTTCTAATTCTTGTTTTAAAGGCATAACTAATATTTTTAAAATCAAGTGAAATCAAGATAGGATTTCACTTGATTATTGATTAATTAATGTCCGTGGTCTCCTGCATTAGAAAGCTTAGCATTCACGAAGAATGCGCCTTTTACCACAATTTTTGCATCAGGTGCAATTGCACTCACAGGCGTAATCGCTGTGTAACCCATATCTGAAGTCCCTTTTACCACTTCAATTTTTTCAAAATTCATTTTCTTAGCCTGCTCCTTTGCATGGTTTCCTGCTTCGGTTTCATTTTTGTGACCGTGTTCCGCCTCTCCTTCATCATGCCCGTGACCATGATCGTCATCTCCTTTTTCTTCAGCGTGCTCTTCCACTTTTTTAGAAGTTTGTACAAATACATAGAATTTACCATCGGCTTCTACAATAGCTTCATTTGGAACGGCGGGAGTTTGTGAATTTCCAAGGCTTACATTTCCTGTAATATTCATTCCGTCAATCAAGCCAGCTTTGTTCCCGGTAACCATTGCATGAACTGAAATCGTTTTACTTTCATTTTCAAAAGATGATCCGATGCTGTACACTTTTGCATTAAAGGTTTCTTCCGGATTGTTGGTGAGCTTAAACTGCACAATCTGACCAACTTTCATTTTGGGAAGATCTCTTTCAAAGACTTGTAAATCCAAATGAATTGAGCTGTTATCGATGATCTCCAAAACCGGTGACGATACATCAACATAACTTCCTATCTGTGCATTAATCGTACTAACTGTTCCGCTGATTGGCGATGTAATGACCAAGCCTGATCTTAGGTTTCCATTGCTTACTTTCCCAGGACTGATTCCCATTAGCTGTAATTGTCTTTGTAACGATGATCTCTGGGTTCTTAAACTTTTTAGCTCCGCATCAGAACTTTGCAGATTCTTTTTTGCTCCGGCATCATTGTCAAAAAGCTCCTTTTGCCTTCTGAATTCCTGCTCTGCATAAGTTATTCTGCTGTTAATAGTCAGATATTGTTCCTGTAACTGAATGTATTCAGGGTTACTGATTGTAGCAATAACCTGTCCCTGTCTTACATAATCTCCTATCTGAACGGTTAATGTCTTAATGACACCTCCATACAGTGAAGTGACCGTTGCCTTTCTGTTATTGGGTACACGAAGAACACCATTTGCCTTAATAGTTGAGGCTAAATCTTTCATTTCTAAAGTTCCAAGACTGATTCCTACAGATTTCATCTGTTCTTCAGTCAGTTCCGCAATAGTTTGCGGAGCTTCTTCGTGACTTTCTTCTGCCTGTTCTGTTTTTGGTTTCTCTTCTCCTTCTGCCGGAGCATCTTTTTTTCCACAGCTGACCGCTAGAATAGAAATTAAGGCTAGAGATACAATGCTATATTTGATTTTCATTTGTCTATTTATTGATGATTGAATTAATGATAACTACAGATTCGTTGACCTGTTGAATAGATTCCAGGTATTTAAGCTGAATATTGGTGGAAGTCTGCAGTGCAAAAAGATATTCTACATAAGAAATTTCTCCTGTTTTATAACCTAATTGTCCTGCTTTGGCAATTTTCTCAGCATTTGGAATCGCTTGATTAACGTAGTAGTCATACTGATTAACATTTTGCTGATATTGATTAAATGCATTTTGCAATTGCGCTTCAAGCTGCTTTTGCTGGAATTTTGCATTTGATTCTGCCATTTGTCTCTGATATTCATAAGACTGGATTCTTGCTTTCGTAGCTCCAAATGTCAAAGGAATAGAAACACCAATTGTTGCCGAATGAAACCTGTTTCCTCCATTGAAATACTGATCCATCCCGTTGATGGTTTGAAATCCTATCAATGACTGATTAGTATATCCGATGGTAAAGTCAGGAAGTCCCAAAGATTTTTCAACTTTCTTATTTTTTTCCGCAATCTGCATTTCCTGATAAAAAGCTTTTACGGTAGGATGCTGTGCAATGGCACTGCTGTCTAAAACATATTGTGCTTGTAGCGGATGATAGTTCTGATCAAATGGAACTGAAATATCCTCTTCAATATTTAGCAATGTTTTTAAATTTTTATAGGCATTGGTAAGATAAACCTCATTCTGTTTAAGCAATAAGTTGATTTCCCCTCTCTGTGTTTCAGCTGTATTGATTTCAATTTTTTTAATATCTCCGGCTTTAAACCTAACCGTTGCAACTCTGATAAAGTCATTGTATAAACTATCCAGATTGCTAAGCTTGGATTTATTAAATTGTAAATACTCAATTTGATAATAATACGTTCGAACCTGTTTCGCTAATTCATTCATAGAAACTTCCCTGTTGATTTGCTTTCCTTTAATCTGTTCCGCAATCAACTCTTTTCTTGCTTTGAACAAAGTTGGAAATGGAATCGTTTGGGAGATCGAAAATGATTGGTCAAATTTCTTAGAGTTATACTGCCCCAATTGAGCATCCACATTCATTTTCGGGAGCTCTTTGGACGTTGGAATCAATGCCTGTGTAGCTTTAATATCCAGATCTCTCGATCGGATTGATTGATTATTCTCAATAGCAGTACGTGTAGCTTCTTCGACTGTTATGGTTCTTCCCTGTTGTGCACTAAAAGTCTGTCCTAAAAATAAAAATCCTAAAACCACAATGGCGGTTACCGATTTGTTATTGATCTTTTTTAAATTAATCTTGGTATTAAAAATAATATACAACATTGGTAAGACAAATAATGTTAAGAAAGTCGCCGTAACCAAACCTCCGATAACAACTGTCGCCAAAGGTTTTTGCACTTCAGCTCCTGCACCTGTAGAAATAGCCATCGGTAAAAATCCTAATGAAGCTACTGTTGCAGTCATTAAAACAGGTCTTAATCTTGTTTTTGTACCTTCCATTACTCTTTTCAGAATATTGGTCTCGCCTTCCTTTTCCAATTGATTAAATGTTCCAATCAATACAATTCCATTCAAAACGGCAACACCAAATAAAGCAATAAAGCCAATTCCGGCACTGATACTGAATGGCATATCTCTCAATAATAATGCGAATACACCACCAATCGCACTCATAGGAATAGCCGTAAAAATTAAAGTGGCTTGCTTAAATGAATTAAATGTAAAATAAAGCAGCATAAAGATTAAGAATAGCGATACTGGAACTGCAATCATTAATCTCTTACTTGCTGCCTGAAGATTCTCAAATTGACCTCCATAGGTAAAATAATATCCTGCAGGAAGTTTTACTTCTTTATCGAGCTTTGATTGTATGTCCTTAACTACACTTTCAACATCACGGTCTTTCACATTGAAACCTATTACAATCCTTCTTTTTCCCGCTTCGCGGCTGATTTGGGCAGGCCCTAATTTGTAACTAATATTAGCAACCTGGGCGAGTGGAATTTGCGTTCCAGAGGCAGTAGAAATCATTAGATTACTAACATCGTCAATATTTGTTCTGTGTAAACTGTCTAATCTTACAACCAGATCGAACCTCCTTTCATTTTCAAAAACCTGACCTGCTGATTTACCTGCAAAAGCTGTACTTACTGCATTATTAACGTCTTCAATGTTTAATCCGTAATTGGCCATTCTGGTTCTGTCATACTCTACGTTAATCTGAGGGAGTCCGCTTACACGCTCAATTTGGGGAGATGTAGAACCTTTAACAGACTGTATTACCTTAGCAGTCTTATCAGCATAAATTGCCAGAGAATCTAAGTTTTCACCAAAAATTTTAACTGCAACATCTTGTCTAATACCTGTCATTAACTCATTGAAACGCATTTGGATAGGTTGGTTCTTTTCAAAGAAAACTCCAGGAATCACTTCTAATTTCTCTGAGATTTCATCAGCGAGTTCGTCATACGTTTTCTTTGTTTTCCATTCTTTCTGAGGTTTCAAGATAACCATCATATCAGTAGCTTCCGGTGGCATTGGGTCGGTAGGTACTTCAGCAGCGCCAGTTTTACCAACAACCATTTTTACCTCATCAAACTGTTTTATAATTCTTGAAGCCTGCATTGAAGTTTCAATACTTTGATTTAAGGAACTTCCTTGTGGAAGGATACAGTGGAATGCAAAATCGCCTTCCTGCAACTGAGGTATAAATTCACCACCCATTCTCCCAAAAACAAATATTGCTACAGCAAAGAGAGCTACGGTTCCTCCAACCAGCCAATATTTTATTTTTAATGCTTTTTCCAATAAAGGCTGATAAACTTTCTGAATTCTGTTCATCATTTTATCAGAGAAATTTTCTTTGTGGCTCATCTTTTTTGATAAGAATAAAGCACTCATCATCGGAATATAAGTCAATGATAAAATCAGAGCGCCCAAAATAGCAAATCCCACAGTTTTAGCCATAGGCGTAAACATTTTACCTTCTACTCCCACCAATGTTAAAATCGGAATGTATACAATTAGAATAATGATTTCTCCAAATGCTGCACTACTTCTGATTTTGGATGCAGAAAGAAAAACTTCTTCATCCATTTCTGCTTGGGTAAGCATTTTTTTTGATTTATTCAAGCCTAAATGATGTAAGGTAGCTTCCACAATAATAACTGCCCCATCAACAATAAGCCCGAAATCAATCGCTCCTAAACTCATCAGGTTAGCACTCACACCAAACACATTCATCATTCCTAATGCAAACAGTAATGATAATGGAATAGCTGATGCTACAATTAAACCTGCTCTTAAATTACCCAAGAAGATAACAAGTACGAAGATGACAATGAGTGCACCTTCAATTAGGTTTTTTTCTACTGTGTCGATTGCTCTTCCAACCAGGTCGGTTCTATCTAAATAAGGTTCAATTACAACGTCTGCAGGAAGAGATTTTTGTATAACTGGTATCTTTTCTTTAATTCTGTTCACCACTTCATTACTGTTGGCTCCCTTTAGCATCATAACAACACCTCCCACAGCATCGACCTGACCATTAAAAGTCATTGCACCATATCTCACAGCACTTCCCAGACGCACTTCAGCAACATCTTTTATGAAGATTGGAACACTGCCCGTATTATTTTTAACTACAATGTTCCCTGCGTCTTCTAAAGATGTTACCAAACCGATTCCACGGATAAAATATGCATTTGGCTTTTTATCAATATAAGCACCTCCTGTATTCTGATTATTTTTTTCGAGAGCGGTAAAAATATCAGATATACTTACGCCCATCGCTCTTAATCTGTCTGGATTTACAGCGACCTCGTATTGTTTTAACTGACCGCCAAAACTGTTGATCTCTGCAACTCCAGGTGTTCCATTAAGCTGTCTTCGCACAATCCAGTCCTGCATTGTTCGCAGTTCTTTAGCATCATACTTTTTCTCACTGCCTTTTTTGGGATGCAGGATATATTGATAAACTTCTCCAAGTCCAGTACTAACAGGGGCAAGTTCAGGAGTTCCAACACCTTGGGGAATTTCTTCTTCTGCTTGTTTTAATTTTTCAGTAACCAGTTGGCGAGCAAAATAAATATCTACCTCTTCTTTAAAAACAACTGTAATCACTGATAGACCGAATCTAGAAATACTCCTAGTTTCCTCAATATCTGGTACATTTGCGATACTTTGTTCAATTGGGAAGGTAACAAGTTGTTCTACTTCCTGTCCAGCAAGTGTGGGACATACTGTGATGATCTGCACCTGATTATTGGTAATATCCGGTGTAGCATCAATTGGCAGTTTGGTTGCGCTCCAAACTCCCCAAATAATCAATAACAAGGTCATGATACCAATGACAATCTTGTTCTTGATACTAAATCTTATGATTTTATCTAACATTGAATTTAATTTTTATTGGATTGCCCAAAGTTAAAATCAGTATAAAACTGAATTTAAAAGATGATGCAAAGATGAATAGGATTACAGTGCAATGATATTGCAAAGTTTCCAAGACAATTTAGATGAAAGGGAATCCTTCCATCATATCAATAAAAATTATATTTTAGGCGGTTGCCAGATTTGGTCGTACACCAAATAAGCGAAGTCGTTTTTCTGAAAATGGATTTTCTTAGAAAAAAACGCAGTAGCGATTCTTGAAAAAACTAGAATTGGTTCGATTTTATAAGATGCCACCGTGGTTCTGCAACAGTTGCAAGAACAAAATGGAGAACAAGAATCTGCCTTCGAATGTGAATCTTCTTGTGTCTTTGAACTTAAAGAATAATTGAAATCTTGCTTAAAAGACTGAGCATTTGCACTATCTAGACATGGCATTATGGATAACGCCACAAAATAGATGATGAAAAGTAGTCTTACAAATTTCATAATGCAAATGTATAAAATATAATTACCAAAAAAATATTTTATCCTAAAATTTTAAGGAAATTATACATTTGATTATGCCGAATCAAAAAAATAAAATACCTACAATACATCTAAGTCATTTATAATTATAGAAAAAAACTGATGCTTTTAGATAAAATTAGATATGTACATTTAAATAATATTGCCACCATAATTTAATTTTAACTCAATTTTTCAGTAAACTAATTTTCATTTTTTTCAAAACAAAATTATATATTAATTTACACTTGATTTTTAGATGAATAATATATTAAATTCTTATATCAATATTGGTCTTTCCAAATTATAATACTTCTTTAATATAGATGTACATATTAAATATTCAAAAAATCATCTTAAAATAGGTTCTAAAATTGAACTGAATTTACGTAATTTTCTTTAGTAACCTTTTTCTAAGAACTGTTTCTGAATCTGTAAAACTGACTCTTTTGAAGGGTAAAAACTAAAGTAATCTAAAACTTTTAAAATTATAGAACTTGAAATATTTATACCTCCCTCCAGAATTTCTAATCGTGAATATTCCTCATTAATAGTGATTTTATCTGTTTTTGTCGTTCTTATCTTCATAAGCGGCATGTGATTCTCGCTGTCCAAATGTAATCTTCTATCTTTTAACTCATTAAATATAATAGAAATACTCAAACCTTCTTTATATAATCCTTCTATTGTTAAGTGTTCAATAAAAACATATAGTTGAGTAAGATAATGTATAATACTTGTATAATAAAACAAGTATTGACCAGAAGGAAATTTTGATGCCCAAGCCCCTCTCAAATGATCACCTTCTAGCCAGTCTTCTACAAAGCTGTTAATCATGCAAAAACTCTCTGACAAATACATTCTCCACAGTTCTTTTCGAGCTCCTAAATCGGAAAAAGCCTCGTAAGAATTTTCAGCAGTAACTAAACTACCCTCGTGTAACGTTCTTGGTATAAATGGCAATGACCATGACGCCTTTACCTGTGCTTTTTCGACAACTTCAAGACATCTTTTAAGACTATGTAAATTACCTTTTTGAAGAGGAGTTATATAAACTTCGCAATTGCCTTTCGATTTTATTAATTCATATGATGATGTCTGCTGAAAAGCTTTTATTTCTGCGTCAAATATTTCTGCGTCAATATTGGGAATGGTATAGCCAAAACTTTTTCTGCGTTGCATTAATCTAACGGCTGCCAACTCAATGAGATCTCGCAAATCGCTGACATTTGATATGGCTGCGCTTTCAGGTCTCTTATTTGTATTTCTATAATACAAAGTACTTGCTCTCATTTCTCCGTCCAGAGTTTTTTTACAAAGAGTTGGAATTTCTTTGAAAGAGAAGATCTTGATTACCACATATTTTAATTCGTTTCTATCTTCCGGAAAATAGACATTGAAATCTACCATTGGTTCTGCATATTTTGAAACCTGATCTCGCATTTCATCATATTTGTAAGTGATAATATTTTTCTGGTCAACTCCTACATTAATAAATTCATTATCCTTTTCCTCAATTCCAATTACAATGTGACCTCCATCTGGTAGATTTGACATTGCCAAGATATCTTTTGTTAGCTTCTTATAATCCCAAGGACTGTTTGCTTTAAAATCTAGTGAAGGGCTTTCCGTTTGACCCTCAATCAATCTTATAAAATCTTCTGTATTCATTTATTTTCCAATTTTATTAATATATTTCCCAAAAATATCTCACGACAAAATGTTAATTATTTAAATTGAAGTAATTCTTCTCGTAACATATAGGCTTTAGGAGAACTTCTTTTGACTAGAAAATCTAAAATAAATAGAAAGTCAGCTAAAGTATTTTTATCTCTTTTTATTTTACCACCATATTTATAAAAAGCTTTTTCAACGAATTTTTCTAAAATATCGTTCTCGACCAGTTCAGCATTTTGGCTTTGGAGCATGGGAACAATCCATGATATTGAGTTAGGCATAAAATTATAAAATGCAATGCCACTTAAAAATTTTATCGATGAATTAATTCTGTTAAATCCTAAAGTAATTATAAAATCTTTGAAATATAAGCTTTTACCATCCAATACTGACCATTTTTCAGAGCTCTCCACCCAGTCAATGTCAAAAAGAAAAATTGGTAGAAATCTCGCATTGCTGTTATTGATCATCCAATCTTTCAAAAATTCCCAAAATATCCAGAAATTTTCGAGTTGAATTCTACCTATCGCTGCTCTAATAAACTCTTCAACTAACTTATATATAAATTTTAAATAATCATCAGGGATACTTTTTTCAGGTGTTTCTATACTTGAATCAAGTATTTTTTTTAAGAGAGGTAATGATAATTCTGTAGGCTGATTCAGCAGATATCGTGGATAATAAAAAGTAAATGCATGTCTACTTTCATAAAAATCCAGCATGCTTGATTTGGGATCATTTAAAAAAACAGTGTGTAGTGTCAGAACATCCTGAATAAATTTGTGGTGAGCAGGAAGAGCCGTATTCCATGGGATGATACGAAGCATGTCATCCAAGTACCACTGAGTATGTAAGTCTAATGAAACGATAATTTCATCAGGTATGTTTATACTTCCTTTGATAACAGAATTAATTAGTACTTCCGACCAATTGTCTTCTTCCGACTTATTAAAATCACGAGCACTTAATTTCCCTTGATGATATAACATTCGCTTTCTCTCGCTTTCTTTATTTTGTGCCTTTAGAATTACGATGGCTTCTGCTAATCCATACCAACAGTTTAAAACAAAATCAGGTTCAAATAATACTAATTCCTGTAAAATAGCGTGCTGCAAAGCGATTCGTTCCCTAGCGTCAAGACCCTTTAAAAGTAAACGGAAAATTAATTCTTTAACCTTCAATTTTAAATCTTGCTCAATATCAACTTTAAAAATATAGCATAATCCTTTAAGAGAAGGTATATTATCCAATAAATCAAAATTAATAGCGTATGGATCTGTTTTCGCTAATTTTTTTGCTTCTAAATTGATAATAGTTTCACAACACCATGCAATTTCATCAGGTTGAAGTTGATTTGAAAAGTCACGAAGAGCAATAGACGCCATAGTACCTGGAGAAACCATAATTTCTCGTCTACCATCTAGTTGCAAAATAAATTCATATCCTATTTTCCAAGTTTCATAGTTATGATCATCAACTTCTTCGTATTCGAAAACTTTTCTTGCCCAAGTCGTATTAGCTGTCGGAACTGTATAATCATTCCCACTTTCTACAACATTTCTAATTGTATCATCATATCCGGGAACTACCTGAACATAATTTTCATATCCCTTTTGATTAAAATGTTTAAATTCATACTTTCTAGCATCCATATCAAACAAAAACTTTTTAAAAAGCCAATCATCTTCCTTGACATTCTCCCACATTCTGTCGACCTGTTTGAATAAAAGTTCATTATACTCTCGTTGATAAAACATATAGTCAGCCACAAATCCAACTAAACCTACATAATACTTATTGCGATGAATTCTTTGATTTGCGGCAATTCGTTCTTTTCTTTCGAATTCTTCGTCATTATAGACATTGCTTCTCATCATATCCGAAGTAGACCTTGTAGAATCCCACTTAAAAAACAGTGGGACACCTAATAAGGAGACAGAAGTTTCATCAACTAAATTAGGAAATGCTTGTAAAATGCTGCAGACCACTCCTAAAATGGCAATATTGTTAGACTCTCTTATCAACCTGTCTAAAAATATGCGTGCTGTTGAAAAATCTTTTTTATCCCCAATTTCTAACAAAGTCTTTTCCAAAGCCATCAGCACTGATATTAAGACCTTATCATAAATTGAAAATCCTCGGTACATAGACCAGTACTCAGGATTCCCATAGTATACACCACACGATCCATCTTCAAAAACAACCTCAATCCTTTCCACCCCTCTCTTTTTTAAAGACAGAAGAATTTCATAATTTTTTTCAAAAGCATCATTTAAAAATGGAATAAGGAAATCAAGAGCTTTTTCACCGTGATACAAAAACATCCAATAAAAAAAAGTCTGATAACCTGATGGTAATCCATAATCATATTCTAAATCTTTATTTAAACCAAAATCATTTACTTTAGGCTCTCGAATAAGCATACTATTAATACTCCCCGGTGCATATTTCTCTTCCTTTTGAGCCCAGTCTTCAGTAGCCATTTGAATAACTTCTTCAGGGAAAAAGCGACAAATTTGATCTGAAATAACACCTCCGGTAATATAAGCTCTTATTTCTCGTAGAAAAGCAGGATCAGTCCATCTTTCATTACCTGTTTCAGGAATCAAGCAAGCTTGAATAATCGAAGCAATAAGTTCCTGATCGGCTGCCGTCAATTTAAAAAGAATTTTAATATATTTTTTTAAATATTCAGAAGATCTCCTGCCTAATCTCCTCTGAATTGAACGACCCTGCAACCTAAAAATAAAATCTTCCAACAGAAAAGCAGCGCTTTTTGCACCAGATGGAAGTATGCCTTGGTTAAATTCAGGGAGCTGTTTTGACCATGATTCAATAAGAGTCAAATGTTTTAATTCAAAATTTTGCAGCTTAATTTCATTAATATTAGCTTTGATAAAATCAATTATATAATCCCATCCGGAGCCAATAGGCAGAAGATCATTAAAATTTCTTTTTTGAGGATCTATTTTTTTACAACTCGTTTGTAGTAAATAGATTATGCGATCCAACAATTTCGCTTCATCTTCAAGAAGCTGTACTTTTAAACTATCCAGTAGTACTTTGGAATGATTTGATCTAAGTGAAACAATCAGTAGCTCATCTTTCCATGAAGGGGACAAAGTATCATCACTTAAGAGCTCGTGCATAAAATATACGGAAGCTTCCGGTTCATATTCATAAAACTCTTCCATCCATAATCTGAATGCCCTTCTCATGGCGGGAGTATTTTCTATCGAAAGTAAAAAATCTTTTGAGTTTGCAATCTCCGATTTTTGATTTCTTATAAATCTGATCAATGCCCAATCTTCCAATATGTCGTGAGAAGGACTGTAAGCACTGGTATCGGACATATCATCCAACTGTAGAATATTATCTTTAACAAGATCAGCAGTCACACTGTTATCGCTCTCATATGTTGTAAAAAGAGACATTTCTCTAGATCTTTTAAGACAAATCTCATAGAAAACAGTTCCTCGTCGTGATTGATTGTCTTCAACAATATATTTCCACATTAACCTTTTAAATTGTAACTCGTCCAAGTGTTCCTCACTTAATAGTTCTGGTATAATTCGTACAGCTTTATCAAGATAATAAGGAGTTCTCAAAAGATGCTTAATCTTAGAATTTTCCATCAATGGCAGTAAGTCAGGAATTTTTTCAACGATTAATTCAACCTCAGCATCATTAAATTCACCTACTTGAAAATAAGCAATATTTTCTGGCAGCTCATAATAGTAATCGATTTTAAACTTCTGTAATAAGTAGTCTCTTATTGTTAAAACTATAGTTATATTTTTATTTTTTTCCAGTATCTGAAGTAGTTCATTAAATGCTCCCGAGCTACCTGACTCTATTAGTTTTTCAAAGCTTTCTATCCAAATTAAAAAATACTTATTTGATAAAGGACTTGCCAATATTTGTTCGATACTAACTTTACATCCGGCTTTTATCAAAGCTTCACTAATTGTTTCACAATACAGGTTTTCAGCGGTAAAAGTTAAAACACTACGATCTCCAGACATTTTCAAATCACTTACAGCTGATTTTGTCAAAGCCGATTTTCCAACTCCCGGGTTTCCATGAACCACTACAAGATTCTTTTCTTTAAGCAATTGCAGGAGGTCTATATTATCACGAGGAACATTAAAATCTCCGATTTTTTCTCTAGTTCTAGAATTAGTGGTTTGTTCATTTTTTTCCATTTCTTCATAACTTAAGAGAACATCTTTATCTGTCTCCGGTTTGATAGAATTGATCAGACTGAACTTAGGATATGGAATCAGCTTATTGTATGCTAAAACTTTGGTCGCCAAAAAAAATCCACCGTCCTCGTATGTATGAATAATACCTGTAAAATAAGTTTTTCCATACAAGATAGAATAAGCGCCACTTCCAGACAATCCTTCAACATTTTCCAAGGCCTGTTGATAATATGTATCGAGAGAATTTTCAGACTTTAGTGTAAATTTATATCGATTGCTCTTGATATCTTCGATAAATTTCATAGGAAAAGATCGATCTGCCTCTTGATCATTAAAATTAGCATACCCTCTAATTTGATAATCTTCCACCATTTCATCAGTATCAATTACCTGACAAAAAAATTGTTTACCTGTAAGTGGAAGAATATTCTTTTTAGAAAGAATCAACAATGCCATATCCTCATCATCATCTGACACAATAACAATATCTGTTTCGGTCAAATTGTATGAATGAAATTCTGATGTTTCCTGATTAAAAATCTCTTCAAGTTTAATATCCGTATTTACATATTCTTTATCGAACTTTTTACCTTCTAAACAATGTTTTGCAGTCAAGACATACACGTCATCAACATCAGGACTCGGGTAGAAAATTACTGCTGTAGCAATTTCGTGGTTACATCTGATTTTGATTGTAGAAAGCTGTGGTATATTTTCATTCATATTTTATGAGTTAAGGGCAGGTACGAAAGTTCTAAGCTGTCAGGTCCTATTTGTGAATAATCACATTCAAATGTATATCTTTCAAAAGCGTCGTCATCGACCTCAAAGATATTTCTCAATTCTTGAGTATCACAAGCAAAATGAATTTTGATAATTTCAGAATTTCTTCTCTCGTTCGTAATGATTCTAACTATAGTCTCTTTATCCGGATGTCTGTTATGGATACCGTTTCCAGTTATCACATAACAATTGGTCTGAACTATTTCCAGCAATTTAGGGCAGGTATTGGCTTTACTGCCATGATGTGATAATTGCATAAACTTCACGGGCAGTGGCCGATCTTTATTATACCCCAATGCATCTAAACTGTCAATTATATCAGAGGGATGACTGTCGGCTAATAAGAGTACTTTTACCTTATCAAACTCGGCAAGAACAGCAATAGAGCTTCCATTAACAGGATCTGTATCCGGTTTAAATTCATTCCCTGTAAGTTCTTCAATTATTTTTTTATGGTCGGATTGATTTTCTTTTCTACCAATTTTACCATTACTTTCTTCTTCTTTCCACAATTCTGTTGCAGCAGCTTCCTTTTCAGGTGTAGGTGAAAGAATGGTCATTTTAAAACCAAAACATTCAATTGGTAATGTTTCAGTATTTATTGGCACTGTGGTAAGAAGATTATTTGCAGTTAAAAAATCCCTAAGTAAAATCCCGTCACCGACTGAGATTTTCCCATTAGATTCCTTTATCATCTCAGGAGAATGATTAAATAAAAAATTCTTTACAGCGTCTTGTTTATTTTCAATTTTTTTGTCCACGACAAAACCTTTTACGGCACCGATATGGTCGCGATCTATATGGCTGATAATCCAATTTTCAATTTGTTCGCCAGAAGACAAAATTTCTTTTATTAATGGGGCAAAAGAATTTTTGTACTCTTTACCATATCCTCCATCAATAAGTATATTATGCCATTGGGAATCTGTTCCTAAAAATCTGATAAAAATAGCATCACCGCCGCCGATATCGAAAAAATGAAAACTAATCCGATGTGTTTTTTGAGTCATAAAATAATGGTTATTAATACTTTCTTATTTTTTCTAAAATAGGAAAAGTTAATTGGATAAGTAAGAGTTTATTTAAATAATTAAACGAAAGGTCAAATTAATCCTTTCTTTCATTTTTACTGTTGATTTAGCAATTCGATGTTCCCAGTTTTCCTGTAAATCCCCTTTCATAATGAGTAACGAACCGTGAGGCAATGGCAAACTGTATTTGCTCTGATGATGGTCTTTTTTTCTGAAATCAAAGTTTCTGGTTTGACCTAAACTGATTGATGCAATCACAGGTCGTTTTCCATAGCGGCTTTCTTTATCTCTGTGCCATGCCACGGAATCATTATTATCACGATACAGGTTTAATAAAACACCATTGAACTGATACCCAAATTCTTTTTCTATCCTTTCTTTTAAAGTATAAAGCTCGGGAGTCCAAGGATTAGTTCCTGAAACATTTCCGTCTGAATCGTAAGAGCTATCATTTCCTCCATACCAAGCAGTAAGGCGGGGTGTTACAACTGTTTTATCATACATCTTCTGAGTTCGCTGTTCCCAAGGTGTCGTTTTCAGCAGTATATCTTTCAATTCATCGGCTTCTTTGCTGCTCAGGAAATGTTCCTTGTATTCCAAAAGGTCTTTTGGAAATTTATAAAACTCTTCCGTATCAAATAAACTCAGCTGACTCATTGCAATTTTCTATTAAAATATTTATATTTGATCTGGCCCGTTTATACGGGATTTTTTTCATCATTTGTGTTTTTGCTTCCCTTAGGAGATTTTTTTTTATGAAGTAATGTTAGGAAACTTATTTTTGAGCTTTATTCAAATGAATTCAATTCTTATCTCCTATTTTTTCTTTAATCTGTTTGATATCGGTCTTGATCTCTGTCATAAAGTTTTGAATATTACGTTCTGCAAATTCATCAGCTCCATATTCTATCGTATTGATACTACAGGCAAATTCCCAGATCTCTTTAATTTCAGATAATGGAATTTTATATGGCTCATAAAATTGATTGTCAGCTTTTACCCATATACTGTCTGCTTCATGAAACTGGAATCTTTTGTAACTGATTCCATCATTAGTGGTGATGAAAATATAAGTCCGGTCCGTTTTCAGATCAGAAAGATTTTCTACATATTTTCCAACAATATAAGTTCCGTTCTTATAAGGCGGCATAGAATCTCCGTCCGCTGGAAACGCTCTAAACTTCCCACCTTTTAAAAAAGGTAAGGATATCGTTTCCAAACTTTCTATGTATTCCGGATCTCCATAACCGTTCAGATAACCCATAGAGGCTTTTTGTGGAATAATCTCAATCTGATCGTTTCCATCCTGATCAACCCTGATAGGCAGAACAATCCTATTGTCAGGGAGCTCCATAATCTCATCAATCGAATATTTGCTGACGTTGATGGTCAAAAGTAAATCGATGCTGATATTATAATATCTTGAAATTTTCACTAAAATATCAAGGGGTGGCGCTGCGGCATCATCTTCATACTTACTATATCGGCCTCGGGTAATTAAAAGATCATCGGCAACCTTTTGTTGAGACAGATTGAGCTTACCTCTTAAATACCGCATGTTTTCTGATAAAATTGACATTGCTATAAATTATAGCAACAAATATACAATTTTTTGCTACAAATCGTGATAATTTTGTCAAATGGAACGAGCGATTGCACATATGGATCTGGATACATTCTTTGTTTCCTGTGAACGGCTGAGAGACTCTGTATTGGAGAATCAGCCCGTGATCATAGGTGGCGGAGATCGTGGTGTAGTAGCATCTTGTTCCTATGAAGCCAGGAAATTTGGGGTTCGTTCTGCGATGCCTTTGCGAATGGCTTTACGCTTATGTCCCGAAGCGCAGGTTATCAAAGGTGATATGGAGTATTATTCCAAAATGTCACATTTGGTGACTGAAATCATTCAGGAAAAAGTTCCTGTTATGGAAAAAGCAAGTGTAGACGAGTTCTATCTTGATCTGTCGGGCATGGATAAGTTCTTCGGCTGCTATCAATGGACAACCGAAATTGCGGAAGCGGTAAAGAAAAATACAGGTCTACCTATTAGTTTTGCATTGTCTACCAATAAAACAGTTTCAAAGATTGGAACAGGTGAAGCAAAGCCAGCCGGTAAATTAGAATTAAAACCGCTCGCAATACAGCCTTTTTTAAATCCTTTATCCGTCAGAAAGATTCCTATGGTTGGTGATGTGACCTTTGAACTCCTTTCAAGATTAGGTGTAAGAAAGATTGAAACACTTGCTAAAATGCCAGTGGATGTGCTTCAGGAATTAATTGGAAAAAATGGAACTGAGTTATGGAAAAAAGCCAATGGCATTGATTTAAATCCTGTGATTCAATATTCAGAGCGTAAATCCATATCAACTGAAACAACTTTTTCCGAAGACACCATCGATATTCCGAATATCAGAAGTATTCTTTCCGGAATGGTTGAACAGTTATGCTACCAGTTAAGACAGGAAAAATGGCTGACCTCAACGGTATCAGTAAGAATAAGATATGCCAACTTTGATACAGAGACTAAACAATGTAAGGTGGCTTATACCTCAGCAGACCACACATTGCTGAAATATATTCTGGAACTCTTCAAGAAAGTTTATACCCGAAGAATGAGAATTCGTCTTGTAGGTGTCAAGTTTACAGGACTGGTTCACGGAAGCCATCAGATGAATCTTTTTGAAGATACCGAAGAGCTGATCTCATTATATCAGACCATGGATAAAATGAAAGACCGTTTTGGTGCTAAAAGCCTTGGAAGGGCTTCCGGTTTTTTGACTCAATAAATAAAATTATGTTCCTCAATTGTCATACCTATCATAGCCTTCGTTATGGGACTATTTCTGTTGAAGAATTAGTTGATCTGGCTATGGATTATAAGCTGAAAGTTCTTGCGCTAACTGATATCAATACCGTAACGGGAATCTATCAGTTTTATAAACTGTGTGAAGATAAAGGCATTAAACCTATTGTAGGCGTTGATGTCAGAGTTGAAAATGAGCAGTATTATATATGCTTAGCGAAGAACCCGAAAGGAATAGCTGAAGTCAACAGGCTTTTGACCGATTATAATTGTGAAAATATTGAAATTCCAAAATCTAATCCTCAATTAGAAAACTGCTTTGTGATTTATACTTTACAAAATAAACCTGATATATTATTGGAACACGAGTTTATCGGAATCAGACAAGATGAGTTAAACCTTTTAATCAATTCTGAATTCAAATCCCTCACTCATAAAATGGTTATCCTTCATCCGGTAACGTTTAAGACTGATGACGAATACGAACTTCATAAAATATTACGAGCCATAGATGGTAATATTCTTTTTACAAAACTGGCTGAAAAAGATTATTGTAGAAAAGATGAGTTGTTTATGAGTAAGAAAACTCTTCTCGATCAGTTTAAGCATTACCCAGAAATCGTTGAAAACACGAAATTTATCGTCAGTCAATGCAGTTTTGATTTTGAATTTAAAACCCCGAAGAATAAAAAATATTATACTGACAGCAAGGAAAATGACTTTAAATTGTTATCCCAGCTTGCTTATGAAGGTTTATCTCATAGATATCCTGATAATAACAGACAGGCTATTGAGAGAGCTGAAAAAGAATTAACAGTTATTCATCAACTTAATTTTTGCGGCTACTTCTTGATTACTTGGGATATTATTCAATACAGTAAGCGTATGGGTTTTATGCACGTCGGAAGAGGAAGTGGCGCTAACAGTATTATAGCTTATTGTTTAGGCATTTCCGACATATGTCCTCTAGAGCTAGATTTGTACTTTGAGCGTTTTCTAAACTTAAACCGTAAAAGTCCTCCCGACTTCGACATCGATTGGAGTTGGAAGAATCGTGACACTATTTTGGAATACATTTTTGATAAATATGGAAAAAATCACGTTGCTTTTTGTGGAACTAATGTGGAGTTCAAGAGAAAATCGAGATTCAGAGAACTGGGAAAAGTCTTTGGACTGCCGAAAGATGAACTAGATCAGCTTTCAAAAAAACCGAGAGAACTACACGATCAAAATTCAATTGTTCAAGAGATTTATAAGTATGAACAGTTGTTAGTTGGATTTCCCAATCAAAGAAGTATGCATTCTTGTGGGATTCTTATTTCCGAAGAACCTATTACAAATTATTCAGTTTTAGAATTTCCTCCAAAAGAATTTCCAATTGTTCAGTTTGATATGCATACAGCTGAGGATATTGGTCTGGAAAAGTTTGACATTCTTTCACAAAGAGGATTGGGAACGATTAAAGATACCGTTAATCTAATTAAAGAAAAAAAGGGAATCAATGTAGATATTGAAGATACCAGAATCTCTAAGGATGAAGTCAAGTGCAATGAATTTTTGAGCATTGGAAAGACCATTGGTTGTTTCTACATTGAATCTCCAGCTATGCGTGGACTTTTGAGAAGATTAAAATGTGATAATTACAAAGTATTGGTTGCTGCATCATCAATTATTCGTCCAGGAGTTGCACAGAGTGGAATGATGCGGGAGTACATTTTCCGACACAATCATCCCGGTCAATTTGAATACTTCCACGATGTATTTGAAAAAGAATTAGGCGAAACCTATGGCATTATGGTTTATCAAGAAGATGTCATTAAAATTGCGATGCACTTTGGTGGAGTTTCTGCAGCTAATGGAGATGTTCTTCGAAGAGCTATGAGTGGTAAAGGACGATCACTTTCAGCTTTACAAAAATTAAAAGATGATTTCTTTGAATCCTGCAAAAGGAAAGGACATCCTGAGCAGCTTTCTCAGGAAGTATATCGACAGATTGAATCTTTTGCCGGCTACTCCTTTTGTAAAGCACACTCTGCTTCTTATGCCGTGGAGAGCTATCAGAGTCTGTTTCTGAAAGCCTATTACCCTATCGAATTTATGGTATCTGCTATTAATAATGGCGGTGGTTTTTACCGAACAGAAGTTTATGTACACGAGGCGAAGATGTCAGGTGCTAAAATTCATAACCCCTGCATTAACCTAAGCGAATTTCATACAACATTATATGGAACAGATGTGTACTTAGGTCTAATGCATATTGAAAAACTTGAAGCTTCTATCAAAGTAAATATCCCGGAAGAAAGGAAAGAAAACGGCGATTACGGATCATTAGAAGATTTTATAAAAAGAGTCAACATTGGTATTGAAACTTTACAGATATTAATTTTTGTCGGGGCTTTCAGATTTACCGGAAAGCAGAAACACGAACTTTTAATTGAAGCAAGATTCCTACTTTCAAAGAATCAATATAAAAGCAAGATCATATCATTATTTGAGGAACCTCAAAAAGATTATAAGCTACCGACAATAGATAGAAACCCTTTTGAAGACGCTTTTGATGAATTTGAAATTTTAGGATTTCCAGTTTCCTATTCGATCTTTGATTTACTCAAGACTAAATACAGAGGTCACGTTTTGGTTAAAGATCTCTTGAAGTATCATAAAAAACAGGTTAAAATGCTGGCATATTTAATTTCCAGGAAACACGTTCCTATCAAGATGAGAAATCATCCTGGAAAGAAAGACGATATGTATTTCGGAACATGGATCGATGCTGAAGGTGAGTATTTTGACACGGCACATTTTCCCGACAGTTTAAAACAATTTCCCTTTAAGGAAGGAGGAGTCTACCTTTTATTAGGAACTGTTGAAGTAGATTATCATTTTCCTACTATTACCATTACTAAAATGGCAAAAATGCCTTTGATTGCCGATCCGCGATATTCGATGGATGATGAAAAATCTAAAGAAATGGAAAGAAGTCTACGGGAAGACGTTAGTATGACTCACCGAAATCCCTATCCACAGGAACATGAAATTGGATTACCAAGAAAAAAGATAAACTGATTCTTTAGTATTCTTGTTATTTATTTTCACAAAGTTCCAGACCTTTAGTGATAAAATCTCCGTATGAAATTTTTAATCCAGCCCATTTGGGATCATCCAACCATATTTCATCAACTTTACTGATAGCAGCATTATTATGTGAAACACCTTTAGCAGTTCCATTTAAAGCATATGTCTTTCCATTGCTGGCCTTGCAGTAAATTTCTTTATATCCAGAACAATAAACTTCAACTTCATCAACTGAAAATGGCCATTTTTCTCCATACTCCAGCTTTGAAAATTTTATTGTATTTCGCTGGACTGGGTTAGAACACGATAATATTAATACTAAAAGTAATAAACTGTAAATAGCTTTCATTTTTTAATTTTGTCAAAGATAGATTTGAAAACTAAATTGACATTACGGGAAACCGTATTACTAAGAACATAAATAGTATTTATGACAAATCTTCTTTATTCACAACAATACCAAGCTGGGTTATAAGAAATGTCTTTTGTTCAAAGATTTGGTTCATAATCATCCATACTTTATCCACTAGAGAAAATGTTTTTTGATGGTCCTTATTAATAATAGTTAGTAAACCTGTGTAGGTAATGCTTTTTATCTTTTGATAATTTCCATTAAAAAACAGTCTATGATCTGTAAAATCGTAAGATTTCAAAACCATTTCAAAAGGTTTTTGAGTGTGTAGATTTTTTTTAAAAACCATTACAGAATCATACAATCTTATTTTTGTGCCATCTTTATTTTCAATATAAACCAAATATTGCTGTGTTTCAGGAAGTATAATTTCATTATCGTCATTTGTTTTAACAACTATTCTTGTGACCTCTGGTCTGCTCACATTGATCTTGAAAAATAAATCTAAAATTCCAAATTCAACTTCCTTCTGTTCATTATCATTATTTTCAGATTCTCTCAGCTGCACTATCTTTATATTATGATGTTCTGCAAACATTTGTGCATCCCGAGTAAATCCATTCCTTGACACAATAATTCCTCTTTGTATATCGGTATCATTGATGATAGAAAGAAGCTTCATAACTGTATCTTTAGTTACTTTTTTTTTCCAGTATTTACATTCGATAGCCGTTTTGTAAGTTTGGCAACCATCAAACTCAGCGGTCAGCACATCAATTTGATGCATAACCCCTGAATTACCTTTTATTTTACAATTCTGCCCATAACCCTCCACTGGAATATGATATTCTTTTTTTAAAGTATCATAAATATATTTTGTCAGAGATTCATAAATCTTCCAATCAAGACTGTTTAATTCATCCATCGTATTTCACATCAAATTACAACATATAGGTCTTCATCTTGATCATATATAGCCTTCCCTGATTTTACCAAAGGATTCCAAACTTTATCAATTGCTTCTGGCGTATTCCACTCACAATAATTATCAGATTTTTTCAAATTACTACTGGAAATTATCCTCTTTCCAAAAATTTCTCTACACTTTAGAAGAAGGCTGATCGAAATTCCTTTCCCCAAATAGTACTTACTACTGTCAGGATATAAGTCAACTACTTTTAAATCAGTTTCATTTTCCATCTCTAATAAAATGAGACTAAAAGAATCATCACTTTCCTTTGACTCTTCATACACTTCAAATACATAAGTAAAACCGTTATATGTCTCATTAAACATATAAGTACATCTAGAAGTAAATTGATAAGTCACATTATTTTTAGTACTTATAAAAATAAACTTTCTGGATTCATTAATCTCTAATATCATAGTGTACATTTTATTAAAAAATAAGATTATCAAACTGTTAACTAAACAAAAAAAATTAGAATTTAAGTTCCTCCATTAGTTTTACTGTCAAAATAACTTGACGCTGTTTTGCAAATTTATCAAATGATGAAAAATTTAAATCATTGGGAAAATAGTACTTTTTCTTATTAATTTTATTTGTAGAAACCCAATCTGCAAGTTGCTTTGCACCTTTTGACTTGTTTTCATTACCATCTAACATTTGGAGATTAATAATGGAATTAAAATACTCCGGATCTGTAAAGTATTCTCTATTAGAATCAGTCAATTGGATATTATTTAATTTTAGCTTTTTTTCATTGAAATTTGATATCGGATGACAATGATCAAGATTAAAATCTCCATCCTTATATTTTAAGTTAGGATAAAGTAATGCGAGTATGGGAAAAGCGTATCTATTTTCTTTCTGAGTATATAAAAGATTTTCTACAAACTCTTTATCGACGTTTATACTTTTATTGGTTTTAGAAAGCCTCTTTGCAATAGCGGCAGCAGGGAAAACTGCCGGAGACTTAGCAATTTCTTTTTTCAAAGTATCTCTGATAGCTTTTAATACACCTTCAGCTTGCCCGCCAAATATTTGATGTAGCAAAACAACATGAAGCCATTTTTTAATAATTGCTCTATCATCTTTATATGCAACTTTCTTATGAAAATCTTTTACTTTATCAGTTTTGTATAAATAATATATAATCGGAAGAACAGCATTTAATGATGTCAGTGTTTTTGGAGCATATCCAAAGTCTACAATAAGTTGAAAGACTTCTTTAATTGCTTTCCTAATATTTTCCCATTTACTTTCAAAATCTTTAGCATTCTTAATACTGAAATTGGTTACTCTAAATTTAATATCATCGTTGTACAAAATCAGATAGGTACGCAAAATCAAATCTTTGTTTACGGCAAAGCCGTATTCCTTTACAATTTCATCAACTAATCCATTAATTTCTTTGCGGGCATCTAGAATCATCCAACCTGAAATAGTTGTTGACATTACTAAATCCGAATAACTTAAGTTAATACCGCCTGAATTTATTCGTATAAAAATATCTAATGCTCTGGTAAAATCAGAACCTTTTTCAAGATAGTAGTGAATAAGTTTCTCAAGATGAACAATATCGTGAAGCCGACTCAATATCTCCTGAGCATCCTGATCTTCTATTTCGTGTTTCTTACAATAAGAATTCAGCTGTGCCATTCCGCGAATACCCAAAATATCTCCGACTTTGAACCATTTATTTCCATCTTCATTTTTTGCTTCTGAAGGTTTTAAAAACAAGAATTCATATTTTCTATCATCGTCACTATCGTTTAAGTCCTTGCTAGAATCCTTTTTATATTTAAGATTTAAATAAAGATATCTTGTAGGAATAGAGTGTTCATTATCTTTCCAAGCCAGATTATATTCGTGATAAGCATAAGAACCTTTCAACCCCAGATAAAGTGCAGTAAGGCGCTGCTGCCCGTCTAAAACGACTTCGAAGCTAGGAAGTTTTTTTGTATCAACTTCTTCTGATCTATTGAGGAATCTTTCTCTATATTTTTTTAAGATCCCATAAAATCGTTGGTTTTGTGTGTTATTACCTTCAACTCTCCAAAGCAACATTGAACCAATTGGATATTGTTGCATAAGTGAGTCAAATAACATCTCTATTTTTCCAGATGACCAAACAAAATCTCGTTGAATTGCAGGAAGTAAATATTGATTGTAATCTATTTTATCGATTGCATCTGCAATTGAAAGCGGAGGAAAAAATGACATAATTTATTTTTTAATTTTAATGTTTTTAGCTTTAAGAACTTTATGTTGATCACTTATAAAGGTCGAGATAACAAAGAGAATATCAATTACTACTCTTTTTATCAAACAAATATTTGCCTTCTTGTATTTCGAGATAGTCGATTACAAAATGCACAACTTTTCTGGCATCCTTCAGGACTTCTGGTGCTAGTCCAGGCACTTTAAATTGATTAATCTCTGAATTATAATTAATCATTTCACTATCAAAATTTTCAATCCCTTTTGGTTTACGTAATCTACAGTAAGGATTTATAATACTTAGATTTAAGGTTTCATTCAAGTTCCAGGAATTCTCAATATTTTTATTATAGAAATCTTTGTGCTTGTAATATAAGTTAGTTAAAATCACTAAGTCTACATTATTGTAATCAGCAGGGTCGCAAAAAGAACCATTAGTAAACAGACCTTCGGGGCCGTTAAGATAACCTACCCAGCTCTGCATATCCTCTCTATCACCACAGCATATTAATAAAATATTGATCTCATTTTCTTTTGATAAATCATTAAATTTTTCGTGCGCGTTAATCAGAAAATCTTTAAGATTATTATCCATACTTTTTAACTCAGAATGTTCTTTCAGAGATTTACCTTGCTTTATTAAACCTTCATCTATCGCATTGGAAAGTATTGACATTATGTCTAGCCTATTGTCAAGTCGACCATAAGTTTGATATTTGAAAGATTCTGTATTTTGTACCTTCTCTCTATTAGTAAAAGCCGCACATTTTACTTCAATATTGTATGTGAAATTGTTAGACTGAAATTTAACGTCTACATCTTTTTGATTTTTAGGGTTTACTTTAGCTTCGACCCTGAAACCATTTTTCTCACAAAAATAATTTGCAACTGCCAGCTCACAGGCACTTTGAATATAAGCTTTTTCGTCAAATTTTGCTTTTTTTAGCTGTAACTTATTTCCCCAGAGATCCTTGAAATCTCTATTGGATATAAACTGTTTAATTTTTGAAACAGATTCAATAAATTCATCAAAATAAATATTTCCGGAATTTTTTGCAATTTTAAGGTAATGACCATCCGGTACATTTAATTCATTAAATTCTTCTCTCATGAAGTGGCAATTAGTTTTGGATTTTAAGAAAATAACTTTTAGAATCACTGGGAAAGTGACTCTTAGATTTAGAGTGAATGACTTAGTTTGCTAAAGTCTCGCAAAGAAATATGCAAGATCAAAGATTTCAATTTCTTGTTTTTGATTATTAATATCATCAATATATATTCTCAAATCACCAACTCTTGTTAAAACACCTTCCATTTCTTTCTTATCGTCATACCAAGAAGTTGAATAAACTACATATAATTCTTTACCAACAACAGTTTCAAAATCAGCTTTTTTTACACTAAAGGGATCAAGAATATATTTATTAAAAATAAATAGAAAGTCAAATTCAAAGTACATATTATCGTAGAACCAATCTTTTACTGAGAGTCTAAGTTTATTACCATGCAAAGAATGATCTATAATATGTTCGTACCCAAAACGATATTCTTTTGGCTTTGGAGCATTAATCCTTAAAAGAACGACTGACTTTTCTTGGAAAATGATTCTGAATGGGCTTTTCTCTACTTGCTTTATAGAATCATGTTTCTTGATAACTGAGCAAAAACAATTGAAATCCTGATCAATTTTTAAATTATTTCTTCTCAAGAATTCAATAATGGAATGTTGCATAACGTAAATTATTAGTTTTTTATAAATTTACAAAAAAAGCCTGAATAGATATTCAGACTTTAGAATGTTTTAAACAGAGTTATTTTTTAGGTGTAGAAGGCTTACTACTTCCTCCACTTGAAGTTTTAGCAGGATTGTTTCCCCTATTTCCTCCAGAAGGATTTCCTGTTTTACTTGGCCAGTTTTTGTTTGAATTACTCATTATTTTAATTTGTTTTAGTGCCTACTACTTTTAACGTCGATGTTGGGCTAGTTTTGACATGATCATGTAATCGAAATACGTGCCAAATGTTAAAAAAAGTTAAAATAAGAAATTATTTTAGGAGCTATCCATTATAATCAAAATCAGCCAATGGATGTTTTACTCTTTCAGCGGTCGGAATTAGAGAATTGAATCTTATTATAACTTTAATTACCTGCTCAATTAGAAGAAGTTGTTCTTTACCAGTAATATTATTAGGTTGGTTTTGAATCAATTCTAATTTAACTTTTGACTTATTTATTACGGAAGTGTTATCTTCAATTTCTAAACTATGATTCGGCTTAGTGTGAATTCCAAAATTGTGCATTGTATTTCGCAAATAGAAAAAATAGATAATCACATCTCTTTCATAAGCTGTAATACCTGCAAAAAAGGAAATCATACTTAATAACTTTTCAAAAGTCTCCTTTATAGAAGTTTTATTAATTGTATTAGCCCTTGCCTCAAAGTGCTTTGCTATAGCTCTAAAGTTGGTTTCAATGGAAATAAACAGAGCATTATAAAAGGCATCTTTAATGAATCCATTAAAATTATGATCTAGATCAACCAGATCATTTTCTACAAATCCTTCCCAAATATTTTCTTGAAGATATTTAATATCACTTAAGTGTGTCGATAATTTAAGAGCAATCAGGTAATTTTGAATGCTTGATGCAATAGCATCCATTGTTATGTTTCTAACATCTTCCAGATCACCGTGATTATTATTAGAAGATGCAAAATTTAGTAATTTCGATACTAGTTCAATCTTTTCGTCAAATTCCATAGATAGTTTTTTAATTTTTATATTTTATTTATTTCAATCCGCTTTACTTCAAATACGAAAGTTATCTGAGTTTTTTGTCTACTAAAGCAAGATATTTCATTCCTGATTGGTCAAAGACATTTTCCGTTTTTTCAATTTTCATCGCGGAATATACAGCATTTGCAAATCCTGGTAATCCCCAAAGCATAGATTTTAAATCTCCGGTGGCTACAATTCCTTGCGTGGCACCAATAATCCCACATACTGATCCGAAAATAATATTTCCTATTTGACTCTCTCCCATTTTTGCGGTTAGCTCACCTTTTCTAATCACCAATTCTCTGATCTTTTCGTTAAATAAATCTGTCCCCTCTATTACTGTGGGATCAAGCACAAGTAATTCAACTCTGCTTGTAAAAGCATCTAACAGATCACCATGCTTCTCCTTGAAGCGCAACATTTTATCTAACTTTATATTTTGTGGAAATGGGATCAAACTTTCTAAAATCGTCTGCCTTTTTTTTTGGTTTTTTAGATTTTTAATACTGTAAAACCTTGACCTTAAATTATCAGTCATAGGAATTCTGTTCGTCTTAGCTCCAATTATGGTAGCTACGAACTTCATTAATTGATCTGCCGTTTTTGTTTCCACTGCATACCAATTTCCCTCTGCTCTACTGGCAAGCCCTAAATTTTCAAGACTATAGAAGACATTATCATCAAACTTATCAGCGTGTATTCTGGCAGAAGAAAACTTCTGAGAATGCACTAAATTCCTTTGACTATTATAGAATCGATTTTGTGCTTTTTCAAGTGAATTTTTATTCTTCTCAATCTCGGTAACGAAAGGTTTTGTTACTTCCCAAGGTTCATCAAATATCTCAATAGGATTTATAGGAACTATCAGAGACATTCTAACAAGCTCCATCATAAACGGGTCATAATTCCGTTCTGGTTGCCAAAGATATTCCTGAGGTACAATCGCAGCAATATCCTTGTAATAAAGAAGAGTTCTTATAGTCCAGTCATTATCCGGTACATTGATATAAGGGTAATATAAAATATCACTCATAGTAATTAGTTTTTAGTTTTTAGTTTTTACAATAATTTGGTTATTCTTTATCTAAGTCATTTCTTTTTTTAACCTGTTCGTCATGATGGTCATTAATTATGGCAAATAAATCTTTCATATTCCAAAGGTTTGTAAACATAAAAGTGGAATTATTAAATCCAGAATTAAAGCGGTTATAGATTCCCTCCGCAATATCAGAAAGTTGCTTTATTTCAGCGAGGCTTTCAACTTCTATCTCACCAAGTTTATCAGGATCGAAGTGAGCATAATAAGAGTCTCGTCTTGCTTTAATTTTCTCAACCAAAAACTCCGCCTGATTAATCTCTTCTCTGGAAATAGCAATAGCATTTTTAATATCTGCTTTATGTTTAAACAGATAGTCATATTCACCTTCACTACCATTTTCAGAAAGCTTACGATTTTTAGTCAGCATCTCTTTGAGTTCTTCGTCAAAATCGCTGTTTTCTAACTTATTCATCAATTTTTTCAGGCTGCGTTTTTCATCCTGAACAAACAGTTTAGACAATGTTAGTGTTGCAAAGGAATAAGCTAGTGCTACATAATGCCCTAAAAAATAACTAAAAGGAGCAATTTTTTCTCTGCTTTCATTATTTTGCTCAATAATCTCGTCAATATTTGAAGTGCAGATAACTAGATCACGAATCATAATTTGGAAATACTGCATAAAGCTATTCAGCTCATCTTTTGTAAAAATATTTTTCATTAAACTAATATAAAAAATTGTTTTTAGTTGTTTCTCCAAACATTTACATCCGTGTAGACAAGCTTTTTCAGCTCATTAAATCGAGTATCATCCAGATCTTTTCCGCAAATGACTTCATGCAAGACCCCCGCGTAATCTTTAATTTCTTGGTTAACAATTTTTGCAACTGTTTCCAGTTGATCTTCTGTAAGATTTATATTTTTATTTTATTATTATCTAGGTTGATAATCTTTAAGGTTTAGTTATAGATTTGTTACAGTATTAAAGAATTTTTTTACAATTTTAGTCCAGCTGCAATACCTAATCCAAAGAATCTTTTTCCTTGATATGCCCAAGCATCTGCATTACTTCCTGTCATAAAATCATATCCATAACTAAAAATAATTCCTATATCATTTCTTGCAATCGTTAAACCTGCTGAAGGAGAAAGAACAAGATTACTTGGATTATAAGTAGTAACAACTTTTTTCTTCAGCGGTTCTTTTCCCAAGCTTGCTGATGAGAATCCGAATGAAGCTCCGGGAGTTACCGACCAGCTGGTACTTGACCTGTGTGAAAAAGTTGTCCAACCCCATGAATATCCAACAGAAAAACCCAAATTAATATTCCCAGTTACGACATTAGCAGAGTACTGATTATTATTATAGTCGACAACTGAAGGTCTAACTTTTACACCTATAGCGTTAATTCCGACAATAACGGTCTGGTAATGCAGAGTAATGCTTCTTGTAGGATCGCCCACTTTATCTCTACTCAATTTCACAAGTTTAAGTTTATTAGGAGTAGCTGCATTAATAATTCTTTCCTGACCGTAACAGGGATCTACTGCGCCTTTAGC
The DNA here is from genome assembly GCF_018603435.1 of Chryseobacterium sp. ZHDP1. GTDB lineage: Bacteria > Bacteroidota > Bacteroidia > Flavobacteriales > Weeksellaceae > Chryseobacterium > Chryseobacterium indicum. The sequence continues at coordinate 1,735,315 of NZ_CP075682.1, forward strand.
ATCAGAGCCTCCTTTATCATGCTCTATTTGCCAAGGGTCAATAAATAATTCTCCATCCTTATTGGTTACTAAACATTTAAAAGATTTATTTAAGGCAGGACAAAAACTGTAATTAGTCGTAGTACCGTCAGTAATCACATACCCTTGATCATTTAAATCTTTCAATTTTTCTTTAGAAATGTGATAACGAAATTTGAGTCTGTAGCTGCTAGTTTGTGAATGTAAAAAAGTGATCATGCTGAAAAGCATAAACAATCCCAGAATAATTGTTTTCATGTTTTATTAGTTTTTTGGTTATGAGGTAAATATACAAATATAAGTTCTCAAAATAGAGAAATTTTCATATCCAAATTACGAACTAACTTAATGTTATTAAAATTAAAATATTTCTACTTTTAAACTAATAAATTACAAATACAAAACAATTTTAAAACGAAATAAACATGAACAGACAAAGATTAATCCGAAAATTAAGAATTATTAATCATAAGTTGAATAAAAAATACATTCCAGTAGAGGATAAGCCGTTTGTGAAAATTGCCGAATTAACAGCTATATTGCCTGCACTTGGATTATTTTATTTGTGGCATTATTTTGATTTATTAGGAATTAGCTACTATCGATATTTCAATCTGTCGGACGCAATTGCTGTACTATATGAAAACCTAATGTTAATGATTTTAATTGGAGTGTTATTCTCACCAGGAATCGTCTGTTTGTTGCTGACTGACTTAAAGTCAAGAAGCAAAGGTTTATCAATAATTACATTAATTGTAATTATCGTATTATTAATTTGTGGTTTCGGTGTACTAATCAATATGTACAAATTTGCTACGCCAGTAAATATTGTTTTTATAACAATTATCACTATTTCCAGCTATGTTTACTTTTTTGAAAGTCGAAATCTTGGATTTTGGATGCATTTAGCATTCGCATTTATCTATATGTACGCAACCGCTGCACAGGAAGCAAAGTATATATTAAAAGAAAAACCAAAATTTACAATATACTTAAAGCAACACTCGGAGCAACCAATTCTTACGGAGGAAAGTAGTACAAGGTTCTATCTTTATAAGACTTCTAATTACTATTTTATAAAAGATGAAAAAGAAAATAAAATATTTGGATATTCAATATCAACTCAGGAAGAAACAGTTGTTGTACCACTAACCAGATAGTATTAATGTAATTGTCAGTCCTTCGGATTTTTTTGATCCACTTAAGACTTTGCTCCATGAAGTATTCTTAATATATTTGTGGTAAACAAAAAATAAAAAAAGTATAAGAATAAATAAATCTTAAATACATATAAAAACATTGCGTTAAGCAGTTATTTTCTAAACTCAAATACTGGTACTATAAGAATTCTAAGAAAATGTAACTGCAAGATTCGCCCTTCTGGGGCGTGTTTTGCTGCATTTCTTAGAGGGATTATACCAGTATCCTGAGTTTAGAGTGTCAGTTAATTCACGCTCTTTTTTTATGCCCAAAAACTACAACCAAAAACTAAAAATATAATGAAAATCCCTGAAGTAATATTGGACGGAATCACCGTAATACTACGGTATCAATTTAAAATGACATCCAGTAATATTGCAATAAAAAAACAAAACACAAATTATGCGAAACAGTACAATTTCTATTATACTGCTGTATTTTAGTACAGGATTATCCGCTCAGATTCCAAATCTGCCGACAGGACCAAGTGCATCGACTTCCCCAATTCAAAATTATTCTGAAATATCTTTCAGAAACAATTCTACGTCAAAAAATACGGTATCCATTCCCTCAGTTAATAATTCTTCAAGAAAGTCAGAAATTGAAAGAAGAAACTGGGAAATGCAGCAAAACGATTTTAAAATCGTAGAGAAAGAAAATCGAGAGAAAGAGCAAAAACAGTTTGAACAAAAAGTAAATAATCTAGAAATTTCCGGTTATAATCTGCCATCACTATCAGCTAATTCAGGAACTAACTTCTATTATGATGCCTTGTCTCAACTTAATAATTTAGATCAAAGCAATTATTCATTAGCTGAAGCGAATTTCATTGTTGAAAATGCTTATTCTGAAAGGAAGCTACACTATTCTAATTTCAAAGCCAACATTTCAAAAATAGCTTCTCAGGTTTTGCAAAAAATGAAATCCGGAAAGGTGACCCCAGTCGATAATACTCTGAAAAACATTGCTTTGTTTAAGCATTTCTCAAAGAATTACAAATATGATTTTGATGATTTTATGGGAAAGAAAGAATGGAACAAAATGTTTGTTTCCAAATTACTAAAAACAGGAAAAGGACAATGTCACTCAATGCCTCTACTTTATTTGATGGTAGCAGAATCAATCGGGGCAGATGCTTCATTGGCTATGGCTCCCAATCATACGTATATCCGTTTCAAAGACGATGATAATCAATGGGAGAATATAGAATTGACTAATGGAATCCTTAGTACAAATGCTATGATTTTAGAATCCGGTTACATTGGCTCCGAAGCCTTACTGAATGATGTCTATATGAATAGTTTAAGTAAAAAACAGCTTATGTCATTGTTATATGCAGACTTAGCCAATGGCTATATTCATAAGTACGGAATGGATGAATTTGTCGGAAAAGCATTGGATAAATCTCTTGAACTTTATCCCAATAATATGTATGCTAATTTACTTAAATCAATGTATCAGCAGGCGCGATTTGAATATGTAGCAGCAGAATTAGGAATTCAAAATGTAGAAAATCCTGCAGAACTTGAAAATATAAAATATTTCCCGAAAGGTCTGGAACTTTTAAAAGAAACAAAGATGCAGTTCAACAATATCGACCAGCTCGGATTCAAATTTATGCCAGATGGAGCTTATTCAGAATGGTTGAGCAATATGAACCGTGAAGCCAACAAACAAAGGAGCGAAGAGCTTGCCGAGAAAATTCGTCTTACCAATTTAGAAAAACAGAGAAAAAAGAAGGAAGAAGAACAAAAGAAATTGGAGGAAGAGCGTAGAAAAGCAAAAGAGAAAAAAAGAGAGGAGGAAAAAAATAAACCTAAACCTCTTCTAACATAAAAACATCAAGATGAAAAATCAATATTTTAGAAAATCAATGCAATTTGCTTTGCTTGTAATAGTCTCAATGGTTATTACTGTCAAAGCTCAGCGTAATCAATTTTACGAGGAGGCCTATGCACACATTGACAATATGCTAAGTGGCAAGGAAAAGTATAGTTTTAAGAAAGCTGTCTTAAGTGTTGAGCAGTCTTATTACCAGGGAAAGATTGACACGATAGCGATTAATAATGAACTCAAATTCCTGAAATCATTTGCAGAGCAAATAGTTAAAAGCAGAGAACTGACCTATCAGGGAAATGATAAAGATAAAGTCAGCAAATATGCGGCTCTTTACTCGATCATCTGCCAACCGATACCAGTGATTGTGAAAGACTCTACCATTCAATACAAACCTTTCTCTTACGATTTTACCGACGTCTTTGGTCACGATGATTTACCCAATCTCTTTGTTTCCAAATTACTTGCAACAAAAAAAGGAAATTGCAACTCGATGCCCTATTTGTACAAAATCCTTGCTGAAGAATTGGGAGTTGATGCCAATCTGGCTTTAGCCCCTAATCACGTCTACATCAAGCATAATGTAAAGTCTTTAGGATGGTTTAATACCGAATTGACGAGTGGAATTTTCCCTGAAGATGGTTGGTTAATGGCATCTGGATATATCCATCTGGACGCCATCAGAAACGGTATGTTTATGAAAGCTTTGGATAACAAAGAAAGTTTAGCATTATGCCTATTTGATCTAGCACAAGCTTACAACAGAAGCTTTCCTTCCAACGATGGCGAATTTCTCCTAAAAGTCCTCAATAAAGCTCTCGAAGTTTATCCAAATTTCGCAAAAGCACGCATTCTAAAAGCTGAAACGTATAAAGCCAGATTTCAAAAATTAATGGATAGACAAGATCTAAAGAGTGGGTCTTCAAATAATATCAAACTGGCTTTAGAAAATCCGAAAGCAAAAGAAATATATGATCTGATGGTTCAGGAATACAGTACGCTTTACAAGCTTGGTTACAGACAAATGCCTGAAGGAATGTATTTGGATTGGCTTGTATCTCTGAAAACAGAAAGAAATAAATATGAAAATAAAAAATTAAAAAACAACTTCAAATAACCACGAAAATGAAAAAACTATTTTATGTATTCTTTTTGATAATCGCAGTTTTTCTCAATGCTCAAGTAGAAAAGAATGTTTCAAACAATCCTGAAAAGATTTACGTAAATCCCGTAAAACTTACCAAAGAAGAAAGATTGCGTCCTTATATGGACGAAGTTCTAAAAACGAGGGATACTTTAACACCAGCCGAAGCAGAGCGGAGAAGACAAAACATTGAAGCAGGAAATCCTTTTAAGAAATATGGCTTCTATCCTAAAATTGCTACATTAAGCAAAGGTAAATATTTAGAAGCTCACGACTTAGACAGTATTGTAAGCATTGGATCAGTCCGTTACAATGCAAGAACCAATGAAATTGTTGAATTATTAGATATCAACATAGAAAATGCTGACTCACAACCATATCTTGATACTGCAGGTCGCTGGTTTTCTCCTGATCCACTAAGCGAAGAATACAGACGTTGGTCACCATATAACTACGCAATGAACAATCCATTGCGATTTATTGATCCGGATGGAAGGTCTACCGAAGATGCAGTTGAAGAATCAGAACAATGTTGTCTTTTTGGTATAAGTGGATTAGTGAGATTTATGCCAATCTTTGAAGGTGGCTCAAATGTGAGGCCTAATCCTGTTGTTGAAACAATGACAAAAACTAGTGAAGCAACTACAAAATCTCAGGAACATTTTAACAGAGGTAGGCAGATGGAACCAGAGCAAATAAACAGAATGAATGAAGAAGGACAAAATGTTACAAAGAATACTAAAAATTTTGAAGCAACAGATTCGAAAACAGGTAAAACAGGAGGAACGAGACCTGATGGATTCACCAAAGAAGGAAATCCTGTGGAAATAAAAAATGTAAAAAATCAATCTCTTACAAGACAATTAAGATTTCAGGACAATTTAGTTGATGGAAAAAGGCTAATTTTGAGGATAAACAAGGATGCAAATTTATCAAATCCTTTAAAAGATTCAGGGATTGAAATTCAACCTTATAACCTAACAGGACCAGCTCCTGCAAAAACAGATAACATTAGAGTAAATAACAACCCAGCTCCAAAAATTAAACCTGTCCCAGTAAAAAAAGATCCTTGTGCAGGAATACCAGGTTGTATTTAATTAAAATATTATGGAAGACAAATATATTACAGGCATAAAACAAGTTGTCAAAACTGCTCAAGCATTTTTAAATGAATTTAAAGAGTTTGCTCCATTTGGTTTAATATTTAAAAATAATGAATGGATTGATCTTGGCGCATATGACGAAAACCTTACATCGGATCAAATGAAAAATTTTTTAATTAGTACTATTATAGAAGATTTTAATGAGGGTAACACTGAGTTTGGAGCAGTTTGCGTAGATGCTAAAATTAAAGAAATCGGCGATGTTATTATTATTTACAATACATCAAATGGTAAGGATTGGTTTGAATTAGTTTATAAGTATTATCTCGAAGGAAAGTCGGTTAAAATTATCGAAGAAAATATCGAGTATTAATCCCAATGACATTATTGAAAATGTCTTATAATATTTTTGACTAAAAGATTGGAAATAAGCAGAACAGAAATAGAAGAGAAATTTTTACAACATTCAGTTCAACACGGAGTACTTTATGTAAACGGAGATTATAAAAAAGCAAATAAACTTCACAAAGAATTACATAACCTTTATAACCATGCAAAGGAGCAACGTGAAGAAGAGCTTTTTAGTGAAATGTTGGATAATCCTGACGAATATGTAAAATTGTGGGCGGCCATTTTTACTTTAAAATCAAAACCTGATATAGCTGAGAACATCCTAAAAAAATTATCTACAAATTCGAAAGTAAAAATGACAGCCTCTGCGACTCTTCATTTGTGGAAAGAAGGAAAATTAGAACTATTATTATGAGATTATGAAGAAAATAGTAGACATTGAAACTGCATTAAAAATGTTTGAGGAGGCTTCAATTATTCAAGTAGAATCTACAGAAAATGGTAATTTTAAAGTAGGAAATAAAAATTACGAGAAGGTAATGAATGCAGCTTCATTTCTTAAAAACCAAAATTCAATAGAAAGTTTATTTCAGTTTTTAAACCATCAGCATAAAGGTCCGCGATTATGGTCTGCCTGTTATATCTTACATCTTGATGAAAAGAAAGCGGTCAAAGTTTTAAAAGAAATAATAAAGCAATCGGGAATAATTGGTTCAACAGCTGAAATTACTTTAGACGAGTGGAAAAAAGGAAATCTAACATTTATATAAAATAATTATAGAATCTCAAAAAGAATGGATACTCAAGATTATTTACAAGACCAATTGAAAATTTGTGAAAAGAATTCTCAAATTTCTGATGTAGTAGAGTTAAATACCGTAATTGCATTGGGTCGAAATTTTAATCCCAACATTCAAATAAATGGACTTAGACATCCCCGAACAAAAGGTTTAACTGGTTGGTATATTTGGTCAGGTGAGTTTTCTTATGCAGATGATTTTTTTCAGCCTTCTCACGCCTATCATTTGTTGGAAGATGCTTCTTTTATAATTCAATATCTCGGGCTTCCGGCTGGTAATCGTTTTTTAATAGATAGTAACGGCTACGAGGATATTTGGTATGATGAAAGTTTGTTGGATGTATAATCTTATAACTTTTAATTAATTTCAATCATCAACAATAAAATAACTATGAAAACAAAACTTCTTTTCTTGCTACTAATACAAATTATATTTGTTAGCTGTCAAAAAAAGGTTACTGATTTTAAGCTCGTAAGCTATGATATAAAATCAAACAACGAACTGTCCATTAGTGCTTATACCACTTTGGACAAAGATGGAGTTCTAAATGTTTATCTTGATAGAGAAAGAGATAAAGTATATTATCAATATAAATTAAGCCAGAGTGAACTTGATGAAATCAATAGCTTATCAGATAAAAATTTGGATAAATATGTAATAAAAAAAGCGCTGGATGCAAATCAAGGTTATGCAGGCAGTAGAAATTACTTAAGTTTTAAGGTAAATGGAAAGGAAGACAAAATATGTTTTATTTTACCTTTTATGGATTCTGATTTTAAGAAGGTAATAGATTCGCTGGAAGACAAAATTTATTTGCAGGACGAATCTCAAAGAACTGAAGCATCTCCTATAGATTTCAAAAAAGTAGAAAAAGAAATCATTACACAGAACCAAATTGATAATTATCTTCCAAGCAAGTCATTACCACCTCCTCCGATGCGATAAATTTCATATATTTACAAAAAGCATAAATATGAAAGCAATAAAAATCTACAGTATTGTAGCAACATTGGTAATAGTTGGACTTTCAGTCTGGGTTTACTCAACTAAAAAAGAATTAAAAGAAACAGAAGAAGTTCTTGATCAATGCTCTGATCGGTATTATCAGGAAATTAATAAGTAAAAGAAATCCTAACAAATTAGTTAGGATTTTTTTATTCGTCAATCTTATATTTATTAATATCGAAATCAAAGTCAAAAAGTTCTTTTGGGGTAATACCAAAAGCTGATGACATTTTCAACATCGTTTCTATAGTTGGATTGCCCTTTCCATTTTCAAATTTATTGTAATTGCTTGAATCGAAATTTGAATTCTGCGCAACCTCATCCATTGAGTTATATTTTGTAGCTCGAATCTTTTTCAAATTTTCTGAAAACTCAAGCATAAATAATCTTAAGACTTCTTTGCTATCCATAAATAATGTATTTATGGGCAATTTTGGATTTTTGATTTGAAAATTCGTGGTAATATATTACCATACAATAAATAAAATTACTATATTTGTAAAATAAGTTACAGAATATGTAATTTTGCGATACTTCAAAGAATAATAGAAGCTATTGCTTAGAATCTCAATTCGAAAACTGGTAATTTTAGTATACGAGACGATAAGCAGGAAGCTCACGACCTAGGCGTGGGCTCTCTTATCTGTATACAAGGTATACCATTACCCCGAATTGGATAATGTAGAGTTCCACGCCGTCTTTTTCCAATGCTGTTCGCTTTTCTACTTCTAAGCACCTTCCAAAAATAGTATCAGATTATATGATACAATGAGGTGTACAACTCATTGCGGCTTTTAAAGCTTTCTCGGGACACAATTTCATTCATATTAAATGGCTTTTAGGTGCCTTGCGGTTAACTAACGACTATCCCCTATCCAAAAGGCACTAAGAAAGTTTTGTTTTCAAATACCTGAATCCAGAAGTAATAATAACTAAAAAATGAAATAAAAAATAATCCTTATAAATAAGAAAGCCCTTCCCTATTCAGTTTGCAGACTTCAGGAAAGAGCTAGGTTTATCAAGGAGTTTAATCAAAAAACCCATACAAAACTATGAAAAAATCCTATTCTAAAATAGGAAGCATTGGTATTGTCTTTTTGTTAACTGCATTATGCAGTAATGCAAAAGCACAAACCAAGACAGTGACCGGAACAGTTACTGTCGGCGAGAATCAGACACCACTTTCTGGAGTCAATGTATCTCAGGAAGGCAGTGATCAAGTTACACAGACCAATTCGAAAGGATTTTACATCTTACAAATAAACGGTGAAAATCCCATCATAATTTTCCGACATCCTGAGTATGCAGAAAAAAGAATTACCGTAAATGGTAAAGCTGTTATTAATCTTTCATTAGATCAGAAAGTACAGGGCATTGAAGAAGTTGTTGTCAATGCCGGATATTATAAAGTAAAAGAGAAAGAAAGTACCGGTAGTATTGCAAAAGTTTCAGCGAAGGATATAGAAAATCAGCCTGTGACTAATGTTCTATCTAGTGTTCAGGGACGACTTGCGGGTGTTACTATCACTCAAAATTCAGGAGTTCCCGGAGGTGGTTATGATATTCAAATAAGAGGTAGAAACAGTTTAAGAAACAAGGACAACAGCACAATTGATGGAAATCAGCCACTTTATGTGATCGATGGTGTTCCGATGGGTGGAGAAATGACATCACTCTATTCGACTGTTATTCTACCCGGAAGAAGTCTTAATCCTCTCAACAGCATCAATCCAAACGACATTGAAAAAATTGAAATTTTAAAAGATGCTGATGCAACAGCAATATATGGCTCCCGTGGTGCTAATGGTGTTGTTTTGGTAACTACTAAAAGAGGAAAGTCAAAACGACTGAATTTAAATTTTAATACATCCTATGGATTAAGTACAGTGATTTCTAATCTCAATTTGATTAATACATCAGAATATTTATCTATGAGAAAAAAAGCATTTGAAAATGATGGAATCAGTACTTATCCTGCAACGGCTTATGATATCAATGGAACTTGGAATCAAGATAGATATACAAACTGGCCGGATAAATTAGTTGGGAACACAGCAGCTTTGTCAAACACACAATTATCATTAAATGGCGGTGGAGAAACAACCAATTTTTTATTGAGCCTTTCAAATAATGAGCAGACCACTGTTTTTGGGGAAGACTTTAAATACAAAAGCAAAAACATTTCCAGCCATATCTCGCATCGATCTGCAGACAATAAATTTCAGATGAATATTGCCAATAGTTTTTCAATTCAGAAAAACAATGTCATTAGAACAGATATTACGAGGCAGGCGTACAATTTAGTTCCAAATGCACCTGAGCTTTACAATTCTGAAGGTGGATTAAACTGGCAGAATAATACATTTGCCAATCCTGTGGCAGCCTACAATAGCACCTATACAAATGAAAACAAGCAATTTCTTAATAGTATTACAACACAGTATGAGGTTTATAAAAACTTATTGCTAAAGCTTAATGGTGGATTTAACTACCAGACATTTGAAGAACTTTCGTTACAGCCCAATACAATTTATAATCCGGCTTATGCTGCGGGTCAGTCAAGCGCAACTTCGACAGCATCTAAGAATAATCAGGACAGATTTTCTTTCATCATTGAACCACAAATTAACTGGAATTACCAATCTGAACATCATAAAATCGATGCTTTGGCGGGAGGAACATTTCAAAGAGAGACAAACGAACAAGGGTCAATTGTAGGTGTAGGCTTTGAAAGTAATGCTTTTATAACAAATATCGGTGCTGCAAGAACAAAAACAGTTTCAGACCAAATCACAAATGAATACAGATACGCCGCATTTTTTGGGAGGCTTAATTATCAATATTTAAATAAATATATAATTAATCTGACTGGCAGACGTGATGGAAGCAGTCGCTTTGGTCCAAATAAAAAGTTTGCCAATTTTGCAGCAGTTGGAGGAGCTTGGTTATTTAAAAAAGAAAAATTTGCCGAAAATCTAGAATGGTTAAGTTTTGGAAAGCTTCGCGGAAGTTATGGTACTGCAGGTAGTGACAACATTGGAGACTATCAATATTTAGATACTTATACTGTCTCATCATCATATATCTATAATTCAGTTACAGGATTGATTCCGTCAAGACTCTATAATGGTAACTATAGTTGGGAAAAAACTAAAAAGCTAGAAGTTGCTTTAGAACTTGGGCTCTTCAAAGACCATATTAATATTACGACAGCTTGGTATAGAAATCTTTCTTCAAATCAATTGGTGGGCTACCAGCTGCCTTCAATCACTGGCTTTACAAGTGTATTGGCAAATCTTGATGCTACGGTCGAAAACAAAGGATGGGAATTTGAGTTGGCAGCTCAGCCACTAAAAACAGGGTCTCTTAAATGGGATACTAATTTCAACATTAGTTTTCCAACAAACAAATTAGTTTCATTTCCGGGACTGGAAGGTTCAACGTATGCCAATCAATTTATCATTGGGCAATCTACTTCAATTATCAAATTGTATCAACTTGAAGGTATCGATCCTAAAACAGGAAAATACAGTTTTACTGATTTCAATGGAGATGGAAAGATATCTTCACCTGAAGATAACAAAGTTGCTCAGGACATAAGTGTAAAGTTCTTCGGTGGGTGGTCGAACAGTTTCAGATATAAAAATTGGGACGTTTCATTTTTGTTTCAGTTCGTTAAGCAAAAAAACAGAAATTACAACAGTATTATAACTGTTCCTGGCAGTATGAATAATCAGCCAGTCGAAGTTTTAGATGTCTGGTCAACGGACAACCCTACTGGTACATATATGCCATATACTTCCGGAGTAAACACGCTTCACACTTTTTTTCAAAACAGTACAGCATCAGTGTCGGACGCATCATTTATCAGATTAAAAAATGTACAATTGGGATATCAGATTCCATTAAAAAACAGCGTCTTCAGAAATGTCAAAATATACATTCAAGGACAAAATCTTCTCACGGTAACCAAATATTTTGGTGTTGATCCTGAGTTTTTAGCACTGGGCTATCTGCCACCTCTGAAAACATACTCTTTTGGGTTACAGTTCAATCTTTAAAAAATTTGAAATGAAAACAATTACAAACATTACTATATTATTATTCTCACTATTACTACTCAATCTGATTTCTTGTGAAGAGATGCTGGAAGTTGATGTACCGGAAAATCAAATTGATAAAAACAATGTTTTTCAGGACACTCAAACAGCAAATTCCGCATTATCGGCATTATATTCGAGTTTACGAGATAATTCTCTACTGGCAGGTGATAAGATGGGATTATTTTTGAGCAATTATACAGATGATCTCACTTGTTATGCAACTACCGCAACAAATGGAATCTATGAAATTTCACAAAATCAACTCATTTCCAGCAATGCTGCAGTTTATTCACTGTGGTCAAATACATATCAACAAATCTATTTCTCCAATTCTATCTTAGAAGGTCTTGAAAAATCATCAGGAATTTCAAACACAGACAAAAGAAGAATGAAAGGTGAAGCATTACTGATACGCTGTATTTTATATTTCTATTTACAGCAAATATATGGAGATATTCCTTATTTAACTACAACTGATTACACTGCTAACAACACCTCATCAAAATTGAGTTCTGATGATGTTCTTGTTCGACTTGAAAACGATTTGAACGAATGTTATATATTATTAGCAGACGAATACAGTAACTCCGAAAGAATTTTTGTCAATCGTAAAGTTGCAGAACTGATGATGGCAAAGGTATATTTTGCAGAGCAGAGACCAGCCGATGCGGAAGCTAAATTAAAATCAATAGCTCAAAGTTCTCTTTATACTTTCGAAACTGACATTGCTAAAGTCTTTCAAAAGTCAGGAAAACATATTTTGTGGCAATTAAAACCTAAAAATTCAGGAGATGCAACAAAAGAGGCAAGTTTATATTATTTCACAGGTGCAGCACCTTCGAGCTACGCACTATCGACATCTCTTATGTCCTCCTTTGCATCATCGGATTTCAGAAAATCGAACTGGATGGCAGTAATTACTGTGGGCGCAAACACTTGGTATAGAGCCGATAAATATAAAAATCGCTCAAATAATACCACAGAGTACTCCATTGTTTTCAGGCTTGAAGAAGTTTACCTACTATTATCCGAAAGCTTGGCAAAACAAAACAAACTCAATGAAGCACTGCTATATTTAAATGCTACAAGACAACGTGCTGGACTTTCGGCGGTAACTTCAGGCATTTCACAGTCTGATTTAATTACTGAAATCGCAAGTGAGAACCGTAGAGAATTCTTTACAGAGATGGGGCATCGTTTCTTTGATCTCAAAAGGAATAACAATTTAAATTCTCTTATTTCCTCAAAACCTAATTGGCAGACTAATCATCAACTGTGGCCAATTCCTCAAAAAGATCTTGAACTAAATTCAAATTTAAATCCCCAAAATCCAGGTTACTAATGAGATCATTTAAAAATATAATAATTTTACTGTTACTTGTAGGGATTTCTTTTTGTCAAGGTCAAACGTTGAGAGGCACATTAGAAAAAAAAATGGCTCAGCAATATCGAATAAAAATTCTTGCGATGTCTCCAAAGGGAAACTGGGTTATAGCAGGAAAACATTATGATATTAACAAAGATACTATTGAAATTTTTTCAACAAAGAATAAAATTCAAAAACCTCATCTGTTAACGAAAACCTTAGATATTCCAATTTTTTTACAAGAAGAAGCTGTGGTAGCATTGGCAAAAGATAAAGCTGTCTTAGTTAGTCTGAATGATAGAAGACAGAAGGTTTTTGACAATATTAAAAGAGTTTTTGCGTCTTCAGACACAGGAACTTTTGCATTACTAAACACTGCCGATAAATTGTCTGTCTATAATAACAAAGGGGCATCATACTACGAAATAGATAGTGTAGTCAATATTACGAAAGATAATGTAAGTAAAATTTTTGTCGTAAGAAAGGGTGAAAATAAATACGAAATCTACGACACTTCTTCCCAAAATAAAAAAAAGATCTACGAGAGCCCTGTGCTTATCAAGAGAATTGAAATAAGTGATTCAAAGAAAACACTTTATATAATTGAACAAAACAGTACTGATAAAACGGAAAGTTTAGTTTTATTAGATATCAAATCTGGCAATATCTCAAAACCAATTTTACAAGATATAGATACTGGAGATTACATTGTAGTTAGTGAAATGAATGAAGAAGGAAAGTATTTTGTAAATGGCCAAACGAAGATACCAAAAAACAAAAATGTCGAAATATGGTATGGAAATGATGGTGATTTAAGCAAGCATGACACTGGTTTTGATCCAATTGACAAATATTGGATAATTACAAACAATAATCATGTAAGCGCAATTGATAATAAAGATTCGAAAAAGATTTTTTTATCTGGCAGTGATAAATATCTTTTCGCTTTTAAAAGAGGAAAACTTCAAAATTATACAGTAGATAATCAAAATATTGATTTACAGATTTTAGATACTCAGAATAATACAGCCAAACCCTTTGATATTGTAAAAAGTGCATATTTCACTCTATCCAAAGATGGAGAATTTAGTATTTACAGAGACTTGCAGGATAAATGGGTGTTATGTAATCTTTCTACGATGAAAAAAGGATATATTCAAGATCACAGTCTGCAAAATCCTGTTTTTAGTAAAGACGCGTCATTAATTTACTTTGATTCTCAAAAAGGTATTTTCGTTTATAATATTCAGAAGGATAGACTGATCAAAATTAGCGAAAATCTAAGTAAAAAAGTTAAAATTTTGAATAAAGAGAGTCTACCATTAATTGGGAGCTATTTCAAGATTTACAGATCGTACCTAAAGAATGATAATTCAGTTTTAATAAAAGTCAGAGATGACGAAGAAAACAAAACGTCATATTATACCATTGTAAATAAAGATTTAAAATCAATAATAAAATCCTCAGAAAATTATATTAGAGATTTCTACTACAACAGAAACGCAAATTTTTTTGCTTATACATTAGAAAATTACAACAAACCGATGTCTTTATATTACGTTGATGATCATAAAAAAGAACCAATAATTCTTTTAACCAATGAAAATCGAGATGCTGCAGTAAAGAATCTTAAAATTGAAATAATAAATTATATTAATTCGGATTATCAGAAGTTGAAGGGTATTTTATATTACCCAACTAACTTTGAGCCTAAAAAAAAATATCCTATGATTGTAAGAATTTATCAAATTCAGAATGATTCGGCAAATCAATATGATATTATAGGCTATAATAATCCTGCTTCTTTTGATTTGAGAACTTTACTTGACCAAGGCTATTTCGTTTATTTACCCGATATTGTATTTGGTCCAAAAGGAACAGGTCTTTCAGCATTAGACTGCGTCAATAAAGCATTGGATACAATTCAGAACAGACCGTATATTGATCAGTCGAAAATCGGATTAACAGGGCATTCCCATGGGGGATATGAGACAAACTTTATTGCTACACATTCAAACCGTTTTGCAGCGTATTTATCTGGTGCTGGTAATAGTGATATTGTACGTTCCTATTTTTCTTACAATTATAATTTCCACAGCCCATTTTACTGGCAATATGAAAATGGACAATATGAATTGAAATTTCCTTTCAGTGAAAACAAAAAATTGTACTTTGACAACAACCCCATTTATAATGTTGAGAAAGTGAATGCGCCCATTCTTTTATGGGCTGGTAAAAAAGACGAAAACATAAAATGGGATCAGGTCATGGAATTTTATATTGGGTTAAAAAGGAATAATAAAGATGTTATAGCTCTGTTTTATCCAAATCAGGGGCATAATCCAAGTTTTAATTCAGAGGATAGAAAAGATCTTTATTATCGAACATTAGAATGGTGGGATTATTTTTTAAAAGATAAAACAAACATAGATTGGATTAACAAACAAATGAAAAAGGATGCTTTATAGCATCCCTTTTTTACTGCAGTCTGAAAAGTTCCTCTCCGCACATTGTCGGGTTGTCCGAAATTTTCTCGTGCAAAGACGAACTGCTGTCGCCCGACCAAACACATGGGGCTGTGCCCACTGTGTTACACTGTTGTTGTGCGTTTAGACATTCGCCAGTAACGGCATCAATTCTGTAAGCGTCAACAATTGCTTTTGCTGAATTGCTTTTTGCAGCACTAGTTGCAAATGCTGCGCCTGTGCCAAGTAATACTGTGACTACAGGAATCATTAATTTTTTCATATTAAAGAAATTTGAATTATTGCCTACTCTATTTTAGGTTTTCGGCATTCCCCTTTTCATATAAATTAAGAATCAGTCTAGTAAACTTGTATCTTTTCAATTCTTTGTCAATTAAAACAAAAAGATACATGTCGGTTGCATACATCTGTGTTAGCGCTTTATCATCCTTTTTAGGAATATAAAAGCTTCCTACATATTCCTGTCGGTCAATCCTGTAGATATCAATGATTGAATTTTTCTTCCATGCTTTCTTAGACTCATACTTGCCAATAAGCTTTGATTCCACAAAAAGGAGGTTTTGATTAGTTGTAGGATTTTGATTGTTTTTTAAACTTGGAACATTCATTTTATGTCGACCGTCTGGAATTTTAACCACATTAAATCTAGCTCGGCTTATGGTGTCAATTGTTTTTAAGCGAGATTTCAATTCAAGATCCTCATCCATGATCATATATTCATTTCTGTAATTATATATGTATATAAGATTTTTAAAATTTTGGTTGAGCAACAATTTTCCGTCACTGTCAAATACTCCGTCAATTTGTTTTTGAAGAATATCTGGATTCAATACAACTTTTGGATTTCGATTTAAATCAAGGCTACCCAAAGTGTATTGCTGTGTACTTTTACTCTGCGTTCTTAGTGCAAATCTAGCCGAATCTAAAACGGATAATTGAGTAAAGTATGCGTTCTGATAACTTATTGTTTCTGCATATTGGTCACCAATTTTACCTCTGTAAATTATTGGGACACTTCCATCGTAAAGAAAATAATCGTTTTTAAAGGTCTGAAGCCATAGATTTTTAAAGGAATAGTCTTTCTCATCCAGCTCTATCCTTTGTTGGCTTAAATTTGATAAATCATAATTAATTTCAGAAAATAATAATGGAGCTGTTATATTTCCAAGATATATTTTTTTACTATCTGAGCCTGCAATATAGTATGAATCCAGCTTTAAATCTATTGATTTATCTTCTAGTACTGGATGTATTAGAAATCTTCTAACAAAATTATTCTCTTTTTTTATAATGTATTCTGAAGAATAAAATAGATAAACAACAAGAGAAGTACTCGCGACAAAGACTACAAAAATTTTCACAAAATAGATGATGAATTTTTGTCTATTAATAACCTCAACTAGAATTACGGAAATAAAAGAAAGTAAAATACATCCAAGATTAAATAATAGATGTTCTGTCCAATCCATTTTCTCAAGTATCCCGCCGCAAGAACAGGGAACAAAGTCGCTAAAATTTAGGATAAGATAAATATAGATTGTAAAGGCTATCATAATTCCCATAGAGCTATAAAGCCCAATTAATCGAAATTTGGGAACTATAAGAGTAACTACAATAAGAAGCTCAACAATTATTGTTGCATAAGAAATAAATCCAGCATAAGCACTTAAAAGTGGTGATTGTGCGATCTGAACCTGGAAATTTCCAAAATCCATTATTTTGCTTGCGCTAGCGTAGCAGAATAAAAGAATAAAAAAACAGGCCGTTATTAGCGGCACTTGAAGGAAGACTGATTTTTTCATGGCTAAAAAATTTATTAAAAAACTTTAAAATCAAAATCTGCCCTTTCATTATTATCTTCTTCGTCAATTTTTGAAAGATTTCCCTATACCCGATCTAACGTCGTTGGCTGGATATTATATTTTTGAGGTATAGGGAATCTTTATATCATTTCATTTAGTGTTTCCAATCTTGACCATCCTTTACAGGGGGATCTTTTTCTAATTCAATTTTCATTCTAGTTGAATCAGATGTTTTATTACTTTCCTTTGCAACTCTAGATAGTGCAAAATCATTATCTACTTGCTCATCAACTTGTCTGCAACTTTGCGCACATAAACCCACAATAAGAATTAAAAATGGGATAACTTTTTTCATAATAGTAAAATTTATTAAGGATTATCCCGGCCGGTTTTTCTCAGAATTCTTGGAGTCAAAGGTATTGTCGAAAAGACCGTCCAAACAAGCATATGTGGGTGTGCTTTACAAAGCACGACGTCGTGTTTTATAAAGCACGACAACAAAAAACAATGAAACCGCTTCATTATCAATTGTTTTTAATAATAATTAAATATCTTAATAGAATATTGGGAAAAGCCCTGTTTTATGGAGATTTTACATAAATTTGGCGGTTCTTAATTGAAGCCTACTAACCATGCTTAAAGGATTTTCATTCATTTTGATATTATTCCCCTTTTTTCTGCTGTTAAATGCGCAGAAGATGAGCGAATATGAGATTATCCGAAAAAATTATGAGAATCTTCCTAAAAATGATAAAAGAGCAATTCCTTATGTAAAGACTTATATTCAAAAATCGAAAAATGAAAATGATTTTGAACATTTAACCCAAGGATATCGGGATGCCGTTTTCTTTACTAAAAATGAAAAGCAAAAATTAGTATATTCCGATAGTATGATCTATGCCGCTTTAAAATCACGAGATAAAGATTTGATAGGTTTAGCTTATTTGGGAAAAGGGATTATCTATTACTTTAACTATAAAAAATTTGATCCGGCTTTAGATGAATATTTAAAAGCTTATAACTATTTAAAAAATACTAAAGACGAGTATTTGAAATATAAGGTCGTCTATCATATGGGAGTCGTCAAAAGCTACCTAGGCTATTATTCAGAATCTAAAGAAAATTTCGAAGAATGCATTAAATTTTTTAATAATGAATCAGTTAAACAACTTCATCCAAATGAAGTTTTCAATAATAAAAGGGGATATTTTAACTCTCTTCACCAGTTAATAATCTGTCAGAGAAATCTAAAAAATTTTGCTGCTGCTGATAGTTTAATAAATGTTGGGCTAAAAGAAATTGAGGGGATTGATGAATTTTCTTTGGAAAAGAGTTATTTTTTAAAGTGCAAAGGCATTTCAGCATATAACCGTCAAAATTATAAGCATGCAATCGATATCTTAAATAAATCTTTACCAAAAATATTGAAGGTAGATGATTTTGCGACTGCATCATTAATTTACTCTTACTTAGGAAAGAGCTACTATCATTCTGATAAGGAAAAAGCACTCCATTATTTTGAGATGGTAGATTCAATTTTCGTTCATAAAAATTTTGTTTTACCGGAGACACGTGATAGCTACGAAATTTTAATAAACCATTTTAATAACCTGAACAACACAAAGAAAGAGCTGTACTACACTAAACAGCTCTTATCAGTTGACAGCTTATTAGGAAAAGAGTTTTACTATTTGACCTCAAGAATTCACAAAGAATACGACACGAAGCGATTGTTAGATAACAAAGAAGCTTTAGAGAAGAGAAATCTTCTCACTTCCTTAATGGTAATATTTTTTATATGTCTTTCGCTGCTTTTTATCACACTATACATTTTTAAATATAGGAAGAATAAGAAGATCATGCTGAATTACAGGATACTGCAGATAAAGCTTGACAATCGTCAGCTTGAAAAAATGCTACATCAACATAGTCCCGATACCATTTACGAGGATGAGAAGACATCGATAATTAGTAAGGAGATTTACCAAGATTTACTATTAAAAATAAAATCATTTGAGGATAGACAAGAATATACTCAAATAGGATTAACATTAAATCAGTTGGCGGCTCAATTCAATACTAATACAACATATTTATCAACTTTTATCAACGAATCAAAAGGCGTTAATTTTAAAAATTACCTAAACAATCTTAGAATTGATTACATTACCAATCTAATGAATACTGATAAAAATTACTTGAAATACACAATTGAAGCATTAGCTGAAAAATGCGGTATAGCATCCCGTCAGAATTTTTCAGATCTTTTTTATGAAATTAATGGGATGCGTCCAACAGATTTTATCAAAAAAAAGAAAGAAGAGCAAAAAAATAATAACGGTAAATAGAAATCGAAAATACTAATCTATAATTTTCAAGTGAATTTTACATAATTTTGATGATCTAATCAGGAGAAGAATCTTCTCGTTTGCAAATTGAAATGTGCGAATCCTAATTAGGATTGCCTTAACTATTTTAAAAAATTGCCAAATGAAAGATTTAAAAACCTCAGGCAGATCAAAGACTGCACGAATTACTTTAAGGCTACATGACGAAGTAAAAGAAAAATGGCTGAATCACTGTAATAAATACAACCTTCATCTTTCCGATTATATCATTAGCGGCGTCGAAGGAAAGCTACTTGATAATGACAGGAAAGAAATCATGAATTTCATCGAAAATCAGGTTAATTTATTCTCTAAAATTGAGAATAATATCAATCAGATTGCAAAACATATCAACACCAACAAGCACTTACCCACTACCCTTTTATCTGATTATAATTCAAAGCTTGAAATTCTCAACAGTCTGAAAATTGAGCAAAACAGAATAATCAAAAAAATCTATATTGAACTTGCAAAATGATTGTTAAAATATTAAACAAATCATCCAGTGAGTTCAATGGTGTGATTTATAATGACAAGAAAATTGAAAAAGGAAAGGGAGAACTTTTATCAATTAAAAATTTCCCGGCTCATCTTAATCACTCTTCGGGAGCTCCAGACATAAAAAACTATCTGAAAGCAGTTTCCAAAAATAATTCAAGAATAAAAAATCCGCAGTTTCACGCTACAATATCCGCAAAAGGACGCGAATATTCTAAGGAACAATTGGCGCTTACAGCAGATAAATTCATGGATAAAATGGGCTATGGTGAACAACCGTACATTGTTGTTTTTCATAATGATACTGCCAACAACCACATTCATATTGTAAGTACAAGGGTTAATAAAGACAGCTCAAAGCGTATTGAGAGAGATTTCGAAAAATATAAAAGTCAAACTGCTTTACAGGAAACAATTAAAGAGTTGTACGGTACTGACGTACATCAAAATTTAGAAAAATTGATTGATTATAATTATAGTACGTTACATCAGTTTAAGACACTGCTGGAACTTAATGGATACGGCTATTATGAAAAAAATGATAAGTTAAATATTACAAAAAACGGCGCTTTTATCAAAGTTTTAAATGTCAATGATTTAAATTTTTCAAAAAAAAGTTTTGACGAGAAAAGAAAAAAACAGATATTTGCTCTATTCAAAAAATACAAAGAGGTATTTTCCAACTCGGTTTTCAGAGTATCGGATAAAAACCATGCCTCCTACCAATCAGAGCTTCAATACCATCTGAAGAAAAAATTTGGGATTGATGTTGTTCTTTCATTCAAAGATGATAAACAGCCTTTCGGCTATTCCATCATCGACCACAAAACCAATACGATTTACAAAGGCAGTGATATAATGAAAATGAGTGACCTATTCATTATCAGCTCCCAAGTATTAGACAAAAAGATCTTTGACATTCTGGCCAATTCAAATTTGACAATCGAAACGAAGAACGTTTTTAAAAAGCATTTGGAACAAGAGTACAAATGCGAAATCCAGGATTATATGCTTTTTTTGAAACAATCGAAAAAGACAAATTATAATATCTGGAAAGACACACGAAATTCAACAATAGATCACATCCTAAACTTAAGGAAAGTAAGTAATAATTCGCAGGATAAAATAAAGATCGTCAGTTTCTCAAATGAGGCATTCGTCATTAATAAGATTGACAATGTTGTCTTTACCGTAAAAGAATTGGTCGGAGATTACTATTACAACCTTTATTTATCTCAATTACTAAATCCTCAAAATCCAGGACACCAGTCTATTGTCAATGGCGTGCAAGCTGCAGAAGCATCAAGTTTAGAAGAAATGTTAAAACGCACTTCCCTATTTGATATTTCAGCAGCTTCTCCGCCATCAAGCGAAGAACTAGAAAATAGAAGAAGAAAAAAGAAAAAAAAGAGATGATTATTACGTTTGCAAATCAGAAGGGCGGAGTTGGCAAGACCACTTTAGCCATTGCATTTGCCAACTATCTTTCTATGTTTACCGATAAAAAGGTAAATGTCATCGACTTTGATTTTCAGCGTTCATTTTACAGGCAATGGTCAGAAGACAAAGAATTAAAAGCAGATTATCTTTATGAAGTAGAGAAAATTTCGGAAGAAAATATTCATCTCACGCAGAATGAAAAAGTTTTAATGCAGTTAAAGGAAAGTCAGGAGGTTATTCTTTTTGATACCGCCGGAAATATTCAGAATAATTACACGCAGGTATTACAATACAGTGATGCCATAATAATTCCTTATGGATACTCCAGTGTTACAATGATGTCTACAGTACTGTTTCTCAATCTTCTTAAGCTTATCAAAGTCAAGGCAAAAATATATTTCATCAGAAATAATATGCGCAAAGACGACAGCTACGAATTGAAACCTGTAATGGATGCTGAATTCAATACGATAGGGAAAGTAATTGGCGGATCAGTTCTAACCAGAAAATGTATGCTTAGCATCAACACAAAAGGACTGACATATGAACAAAAGTTAGCTGTCAAAGAAACATTCGATGAATTAATTTATCATCTATGGGAATTTTAGACCGCTATACGACCGATGAAGATAAAGAGGAATTAGCAAAGAATCTCAATATTCTGAGTGACGAGGCAGTCTTATCGAAAAAGGGCATTAAACACAAAACAGCAGATGCAGCAAAAAACACTCGGACAAAGAAAAAACCAACCAATCTAACCGAACTTGATGATAAAACCTTATGCATAATTAATGAATTTGTTGACTCTTACAAGAGTAATGACAAAACCAGCAGAATGATAAGGATACAGGATCATCATTACAGAAAGTTGGTGGGCCTTCGTGCTGACGGGATATCTGTAAGCGAATTTGTAAGTTTTGCGGTGCATCTCGCTCTAAAATCTGACGATTATGAAAATTTCTTAAACATTTTAAAAAAGTGAAAATTTATGGGAAAAGTCCTAATGATTACTGGTTTACTATACATTCTATATTATACCGGCATTGCAGTTTATGACTTATTTATAAAAAAACAGATCGTAAATAGAAATGAAAATGATGGCGAATTGATCAGCCTTGAGAACTTTATTGAAGAAACTCCAGGAGAAATAATAAATATTTATGAAGATGACGTAGAGAATTTAAACTTACCAAGTTCCTATGATTATGAAGAGACAGAATTATCCTCCGAAGAAAACGGCGAACCTTTTAACCATCGACGTTTTGAGGAAGAGCGGGAAATTGAAAACTTCTATGGCGACAATCAACAGGGCAAAGATGAAAAAGAAGTGCGTCAATCATTTCTTTCAAATTTAAGTTCAGTGATCGGAAGCAAAAATTCGGAGGCAATACCTCATCAGAAGGAAATAATTCCGTCAGTTATTTCGGATGAGATGTTTCGAAATTTCTTTGAAAAAGCATCAAGACATATCGTTGTCGGCTCTGAAAGCGGTCAGAGTTTTTACAAATCAAGTTTAGTTTTTTAATTACATTCAGTCAATGATACGGAAAACGCCGTATCTGTTTCGATTCCAAAGCACTTTATGGAGCTTTGGAATCTTTTTTTACCAGACGGTTTCAAATGAAACAATTCAATTATTGTTCAATTAAAATTTTAAAAATCAAATGAAAAATAATATTACAAGCATTAATAAACACCATAAAATTAAAAAAGCGCTGTTCTCCGCAATCTTGGTATTATGCACAAATTTACTTTTTGCTCAGACAGGAGGCGCCGGAGCTATATCTTCGGCAACATCGGATATCGAAGAGTACGTTGAGCCAGTCTCAAACTTAGTTCAAATGATAGGTGCGATCGTAGGCATTGTCGGAGGTGTCCGAATTTACAACAAATGGAACAATGGTGACCAAGACGTCAATAAAGAACTGATTGGCTGGGGAGGTGCCTGTATCTTCCTGCTTCTCGTTCCCACAGTAATTCAGGCATTTTTTGGAATATAAGAAATGGAAGAAAAGAGTTTCTTTCTATACAAGGGGCTAAAGAAGCCCCTTGTGTTTAAAGGTCTGAAAGGAAAGTATATCTATTATGCCGGTGGTTCATTTGCCGGCACAATGGTTTTAGGCATCATTCTAAGCAAAGTTATAGGATTCTTTATAGGGATAGTTCTTGCTTTAGGTATTGGTGCAGGATTGATTTGGAATGTCTTCAGATTACAGAAAACCAAAGGTCTTTTTAACAAAACGCTTAACAAAAATGAGATTTTTATGATTCCTGTAAAAATAAAACTGAAGCAGAAGTACAAACGTTAGGAAATACACACAATGAAAAAGAAAAGCTTTAGTCTGCCATTTATTGGCTACGACTACGGTTCAGAATTTAATGTTAATTATGATGTTCTTATCGGTGAATTTGGAAACCCGATCATTGCCATCCAAATTAAAAATATTGTCACACAGTATTCGGCAGACCGTGCCTTGTATCTGAAGTATCATTCAATACTACTTAATATTATCAGTATTATTGGAGAAGGATATATCGTTCAGAAGCTGGACATTTTCGATAAAAAGATCTACCAGGCGGAAGCACATGAAGAATATTTACAGCAAAAATATTCAGAACATTTTGCGGGAAGAATTTACAAAACAATCGATAGCATTCTGGTATTTACCCACAGGATCGATCAAAGCAAAAAGAAAAACCAGTACAAATATTCAGATAAAAAGTATAAGGAATTGCGAGACAAAGCAGAAAAAATCTTTATGCTTCTGAAGGAAAATGATTTTGAGCCCCATTTTTTCTTTGAAAAGAATTTTGAGTATTACATCTCCTCTATTCTTTCCATGAACTTTGGCAGATCAACAAAAGCTTTTGACAATATAAGGTCACTTGACAGTAATCTCCAGATTGGTAATTCCTATGTGAAGACCATTTCTTTAGTAGATGTTGAAAATATTGAACTGCCCAATGAAATTTACCCTTACACAACGTTGGGTGGAAACGGAGCTATCAAAGATACCGCAGTTGACAATTTTTCTTTTATTAATGACCTGGAACTGTACAATACCATTATTTACAACCAAATTATTGTCATTCCTGATCAGACGGAAAGAGTTAAATTTTTAGCCAATAAAAAAAATCGTCACGAAGGATTTCAGAATGAACCTTTGAATAGGATCTGCGCCGAAGAAATAGGTATTTTGCTGGATAATATTGCTAAGGACGGTCAGCTTATTGTTGACGCACATTACAGTCTTGTCACCAGCTGCCCAACTATTGAGGATTTGGAAAAAATCCAGTCGATGATTGAGAACCAGCTCTTTCAAAAAGGAGTAATTTCCAGTAAAAATTCTTTCAATCAATTGGAGTTGTTTCGAGCATCACTACCGGGGAATGCCAATGAACTAAAAGAATACGATTTGTTTACCACAACGAGTGAAGCCTCGCTGTGCTTTTTTTTTTAAAGAGAGCTACCCCGTAGATGAACCATCCAGTTTTTACCTGAGATTTACGGACAGACAGGGAGTTCCGTTAAAGGTCGACACCGCTGATCTGCCAATGCAGATCGGCAGAATCAATAATCGAAACAAATTTGTTCTTGGACCGTCAGGAAGCGGAAAATCTTTTTTGATGAATAATATCATTGAACAATATTTAGCCTACAATTATGATGTTGTAATTGTGGACACCGGAGACAGTTACAGCGGGACGGCAAAATATAAGAATGGGAAGTATATTCAGTACACCGAAGAGAAGCCAATCACAATGAACCCCTTTGTAGTCAGCCAATCGGAATTTAATATTGAGAAAATTGAGTTTCTAGGAAATCTTATTTTTCTGATATGGCAGGGTGCAGATTCATCGATGACCACCACACAAAAATCCATTATTGATAATCTGCTCTTAGCGTATTACCATCAGTTTTTCAAAGGTGGTACCAATTGGTATCAGCAAAAGACCTCGCGTGAGCTGATTCTATACCTAAGTAAATACAACATCTACGAAGATGATCTTTATAATGAATTTGAGAGCCAATACAGTGAAAATGAAAATTACTATCAAATTTTAGGAATACCAATGGATGCTGAAAGCTCGGACATTAAAAAGGCGTTTCGAAAATTGGCGGTACAGTATCATCCTGATAAAAATCTTGATAAAGCTGATTTTGATGATTCCATATTCGACAAAATACACGAGGCTTACGAAACATTGGTCAATACCGAAAAAAGAAAGACTTACGATGAAAGCCAACTGATCCTTTCAAATACTAAAATAATTGAAAGACCCAAAATCAACAGTGCGGAGTGGGAAAATGCCTTCAGAAAATCACTCATCAAAAAACTGGTAGAGCTTGAAGAAATGCTAGACGTGGAAGAACTTTCTTTCAACACTTTTTATGAGTATTCTGAAAAATTTCTTCCTATTTATCTTTCCAATAAAAAGTTCAAAATTTCTGAAGCTGAATTCAACCTGAGAACATTCCTTTATGTATTGGCTGATTTTTACAAAGGAGGTAGGTATGGAACGACTTTAAATGAAGATGCAGACAACTCATTATTTTATGAGCCCTTTATCGTCTTTGAGATTGATAATGTTAAAGATAATCCTAAGCTGTTTCCTATTGTAACCCTCATTATTATGGATACGTTTATCCAGAAAATGCGTCTGAGAAAAGATAGGCGAAAAGCACTCATTATTGAAGAAGCCTGGAAGGCAATTGCGAGTAAACTAATGGGAAGTTATATTTTATACCTGTATAAAACAGTCAGAAAATTCTGGGGTGAAGCCGTTGTTGTTACACAGGAGCTGGATGATATTATCGGGAATGCTGTCGTAAAAGACAGTATTATTAATAATTCGGATACCTTCATACTTCTCGATCAGACAAAATTCATCGATAATTTTGATAAGATTGCAAAATTGCTCTCACTTAATGAGGTTGAGCAGAGTAAGATTTTCACCATTAATAATCTAAATAATAAAAGCGGTAGAAGCCGGTTCAAAGAATTTTATCTTAAACGGGGCAGCAAAGGTGAAGTATATGGTAATGAAGTTTCACTACAGCAATATTTGACTTATACTACTGAAAAACCTGAAAAATCTGCACTCGAATACTATGTTAATGAATATCGAAACTATCAGGATGCATTGGAGCAGTTTGTTCTAGATATTGATCATCTGAAAGACGGTCTACCAAACTTGGTATCATTGGTAAATATTTACCAAAAACCTATTGACAACGGGTTAATCGAATACTATCATTCATTCAAAAAGCAAAACCCTAGTAAAGATTTCTTCAAAAGTATCAAACGGCTACTTATAGATCAAGATATAACGCTAAAGGAATTTATTAAAAGCAAAAATCAGACTTATGAAAAAATATAGCATCATACTCATGGTCTTTATCATGAGTTTTTATAAAACACAAACTCCCTATATAGATGTACTGACAGCTCCTGCTATGATTTTATATGCCAATCAAATTAAAAGCGAGCAGGAGAAAACAGTCGACGAGATGAATAAACTGCAGCAGGCGCAGGCGGTTGTCTCAACTCAGATGGTTCTGGCCAACGATCTGCAGAATAAATTGTACAAAGGATTAAAAGAGGTAAATGGTACTTTGAAAAACGGCATTCAAGTTCAGAATATTTACAACAACCTTAGCAAAATAATCACGAATGTTGATGGGATATATAACGAAGTGCAGGATGCACCGGAGTACAGCATATTTGCGACAAAATCAATACAGCTGGTAACTAACAAAGCGACCGACATTTATACTGATGTTGCTGATCTGCTGACAAGTGGTGAGCTGAATCTTGCAACTTCAGGAGATCGGAAAAGGCTTCTGTACAATATTGAAAATAACACCCGTCTGCTGAATGTCTATTTGATCAACGTAAAGATGACGATAAGGAGAGCCAAAAGAAAAGGATTCTGGAAATCTATCAATCCATTTCAGACGTATGTCAATACTGACAGGCATATTTTTCAGCAAATATTGAACAACGCAGGAACATTGGGACTATGAAAACTTTATCAAAAACTAAAGTCTGTTTCCTGATTCTGATTTTTTCAAATATACTTAAAGGTCAGCTTACTGGAGGGAATTATATCTGCTACTACCTTATTAACTCTGAAATTCAAAAAACAATGGATGAAAATGAGAAGCAGAAAGAAATGAGAAATAAGCAGCTGACCAATTTAAGTCTGGAATCAGCCAATAAGGAACAATGGAGCAAATACAGGGATGTGACTGAAAAAATTCGTGGAAGGCTTAACAACCTTTCGTTTGCAGTTCAGGCTATTCCGACATCGGTGAACATCGTCAGAGAAATTGATAAGATTTATGAGATACAGTCGAAAATTTATACTGAATTATCTGATGCCCCAATCTGGATTCCTGTCGCACTCAATGGTCAGTATGAGTTTATAAATAGTCTGCAGTTGTATATCAGGCTGATGGCAGGTATAGTTTTATCGTATGGGACGATAAACGAAATGGAAAAGGCCGAACGTAAAATTCTTCTGGATTTTGCTCAAAGTGAAATCAAGACTCTTCGGCAGCAGTCCTACTCTACCCTTCAGAAAATCATCAATGTCAAGAGAAAAATAAAACTGCGTAATAACCTGCTTCAAAATTGGGTGAACAGGGACAAGAAAATCATTCAGGATATCATTAACAATGCAAATCTTTATTAAAATGAAAACATTTCTAATTGTATTTTTTCTGCTTTTACTGAATAATGCAAAGTCACAAACCTATTATCAGCTCTATTATAATTTAGAACTGCAGGCTCAGGTAACGGCCAACCAGGCTGCAAGAGTAGCTTCTGAAAAGCTTTACCAAAATTCTTACGAGAAACAAAGAAAAGCTTACGATGATATCAAGGAAAAGGCTGTGCAGGTTGTGGTCATAAAAAATCACATATATAATCAGCTTCGTAATGTCAATTCAGCACTGAAGCAGGGAAAACAGCTTGAAGCCATATACTATGATTTTACCAAACTTATTGGAAACATGGAGAAAATGCTGGAGCTTTCAGCTCAAAAACCTCAGTATGCCGTATTGATTATGAATTATTATTCTAAGCTTTATCTGCATGCGATGAACTCATATGAAAATATAAGCGAATCGGTTCTCAATGAAGAAAATGATTTTCTTATGGACAGCTACGATCGGCAGAAAATTCTTTCAAAAATACAGCATGAGATAAAAATTATGAATGGCTGGACAGTTCACATTATCAATTACCTGAGGAATGCTGAAAAAAAACCATACTTCCGTCATATTGGTGTTTTCAACAGCTGGTATATACGGGACAAAGGTTTAATCCAAAATATTATTAATAATTATAACCAGAATTTAAACGGTTGGTAAAATTATAATCTATGAAAAACATACTATTAATACTATCATTTCTTCCCCTTTTATCTTTCGTAAAGGGACAGACCATAAAAAGAGTTAAGGACAAACACATTGTAGGTCAGGAGAAAAGGCAGGTCTTTTATCAATGGGGAGACTGGCAGCCTGAACCAAAATACTTTTTGGGCATACAGACTAATTATGCCTATGCCATGGTATGGGGCTGGCTGGCTCCAAGTCGAAACCGTGATTACAAAGGCGGAAATGACATCAGACCTTTAGGACTGGCGGGATTGCAAAACCAAAGATATGCAACAACCTTGGTACAGCAGGACAAAACAAGCGATATTCAGGAAGAAGCAAAGACAACATATGAAGAAAACCTGAAAGAATTCTATCATTATTCCAGTGCGACCTCAGGGGCTGATCCTCTTTATCTGCTTTATTATAAAGATGTACTGAACAGTCTGGATAATTTTGACACCGGATCTTCGGCATTATCTCAGTGGGGATTTACTTCTTCGAAAGCCTGGGAACGATTCAATAATTACGGCATCATCGGAGAATGCAGGCGAAAGATCAACGTCATTCAGGACAAATACAAATTTGCTAAAAGTGCAGATATGCCGAGAGGCAAAAGGATTCTTGCCTACCATGACTGCCTTATCGAATGGCGAAAAATGAAAAAATACCTAGCGTACTTAAACCAGCAGGGAGAGAACAGGTTTAGAGCCGAAGTTAAACTTGAAAGTTACAAAACAAAAAATCCCGGAAAGATTACAAAAGAACGGAGAGATGCAGAGATATTCATGGATGTAATGACGGGGCATTTATAGTTAAAAAAATTATGAAACGAAAAAAGATTTTAAAAAGCATTATGAAAATAATGCTTTTATTCATTCCGTGCTTTGCATTCTCACAGGATACACACAGTGATGAATATTACCAGAAAGCAATGGATTTTCTGCAGGGTGAGGGCGTATTGGAAGGCTGGTTTACTGAAAAGTTCCTACCGCTTTACGACAGCTTTATGACCGCAGAATATGGACAATTTATATTATTTGGACAGGCTGTAGCGGGTTTAGGCGCACTACTCTATCTGGGGAATATAGGATGGCAGATGATAGGCGGAGATCGTGAATGGGAAATAGTACCGATGCTAAAACCCTTCGCCATTGGACTGGTTATTGTGAATTGGGTATCATTTGTCGGTATTCTCCGTACTCCTCTAATCAAGCTTCAGGACGTCTCAGAGAGCAGCTTTGTTGAGAGTCAGCAGGAATTGAATTCTTTAAGATGGGTACGTTTTAAAAAACAGCAGCAGGTTGTAGACAGAATTGTTGAAGAGCAAGCTAAAGCACAAGCTGAAATCCAACAACAGGAAGCCGGAGACCAATCTTTAATAGAAGAAGGACTGGATATGGTTGGAGATGGATTAACAAGTCTTATGAGTCCTGTCTATGAACTTTATCTCAGATTACAGGTTGGTTTACAATTAGCCATATCGAGCGCGCTGGAATTGATTGGGTTATGGATACTTCGAATATGTGTCTATGGGATATTTTTTATCCAGCTGATATTTTCGACCATCTTAATTATTATCGGTCCTATACCGGTTGGGTTATCAGTTTTTCCTGCGTTTTCAAGTTTTCTTTCTCAATGGGTTTCCAGATTCATCAATGTCAATCTTTACGGATTTGTGGCATTTATTATTTTAAAAATCGGAACCCTCCTTCAGCTATTTGCCTTTGAGGCAGAAATTGAGAGATATGATCAGATTATCAATACAGACGGCAGTATAAAGAACATGGATTTGCTGCTTACCTATTCTAGCAGTGGGATCATGTCATTTGGATTGGTCATCGTCTGTTTTTTAATTACAGCCGTAGGAATATTATGTGTTCCTACCCTGGCCAATTATATCATTCCGTCGGGCGGTGGTAATACAGGAGCCATGAGTAAGATGAAAAAAGCAGGAATGGCAATAGCCACTAAAGGAGTTTCATTATTAAAAGGATAATTATGGCAGTTGTAAAAAACATTGAAAAAAAAATCAAGATCAATAAAGTAACTTCCATTGGCTGCATAATTTTATCAGTCATCGTCGTTATTGCAGGATTTGTTTTCTCATATAAACAGATAAAAGATGCAAGAAAATCCATCTATATTTTAGATAACGGGGTTCCTGTTTTAGTCAAGCAGACCGATTTGCTCCTAAACAGACCTGTTGAATATAAAGCTCAAGTCGATATGTTTCATTCTTTATTTTTCACACTTTCAGCAGATGACGATTATATAAAATCTCAGACACGAAAAGCATTGTATCTGATCGATGACAGTGGTATGAAGGAGTATATGAATCTGAAGGAAAAGGGATTTTACAACCAGATCATTTCTTCCAATAGTGTGATGACTATAAAAGCAGACAGCATTAAACTCGATGAGCAGAACTTAAAATTTATTTACTATGGCAAACAGACCATTAACCGAAAGACGCAGCTTATCGTCAGAAAATTGATCACTGAAGGTTTTTTGCAAGATCTTCCCCGATCTCCCAATAATCCTCATGGTGTTCTGATCGAAAAATGGAAAACATTAGATAACTCGGACATTTCCGTAAAAGAAAAATTTAGATAATGGAACAGCAAAATAAAATCATCAGTAAAAATCCATCAACCATATGGAAAAGTGTGGAACAATTTGCAGAACGTCAGCCGAAGAGAACATTTTATCTCATGTTTGGATTGATTTTTTTGTCCACCCTATTCTCAATTGGAAGCTTGATTTACATACAAAAAGTTTCCATTCCTGAATACGAAACGATGAAAAAGCAAAATGTCCTAAAGGATGCTGCTACCTCATTCAACTCGCCGTTTACAGAGACAGAAAAAATTCTGGGTATAAGAGAAGCGCTGAAAGAACTTGATTACTATCGGAAAAAAAAGATATTGAGTTCTTCCGATAGTTCGAGAATTAAATATCTCCTCGATAAATACAATATAAATAATTCAAGATGAAAAAACTCAATTTAAAACAACCTAAATATGTTCTTCCCCTCATCGCCCTGCCATTCGTTTTAATGATAGGGTATTTTTATGTTCAATTCACGGAAAACTCAGGAAAAGACAAAAATAAACTGGCTGAGAGTAAAGACATTTCCACCGATTTCGGAAAAGTTGGAGAACGCTCTGAAATTAAAGGAAAGGCCGACGCTTATGCTGATTTCTTTGATAAAAGAACCGATGGAAGAACCATGATTGACGGTTTCGGTGATGAGCATGAAAGTCTTGAAAAATTTGATGATGATCTTTCAGAGCGACAGAAAAGGCATATTGACAGTATGAATTATGTCAGAGAAAAAGAACGTCTGAATAATCTTTCCCGACAGGCCAATCGACAGTCCTACTATAACGCGATGGATGCTAAACAGTCGAAAGAACGTGAGGATGATCAGTACGACAGAAGTATGAAAATGTTAAAAATGCTCAATGGTGACAATAACGGGGTAAACAATTCAGGAAAAGCTGATACTCGGAGTGCTGAAAATTCCGACTGGAAAAAGGATCAGATGACCTTGATGAGAGAGCAGATGATGTTAATGGATAGTATCGAAAAAGCAAACAACCCTGAACTTAAAAATCAAGCCAAAGCCATTGAGAAAATGAAGAAAAATGAGAAAGAGATGGATTTTTTTCTCAATTCTACATTGGATGTAACAAAAGCCTCGAAAAGCACAGAATTCAATTCGATCTTCAGACAACGTGAAAATAACTTTATCAAAGCTGTGATCGACGAAAACATTAAGGGCTTTGCAGGAAGCAGAATAAGGATTCGCCTACTCGAAGATGTATACGTCGGAAATGCAAAAATATCGAAAGGTACTCCCCTTTACGCATTGATCAGTGGATTTTCACTGCAAAGGGTGAACCTTAACATCGTATCGGTAATGCATCAGAACGAGATTCTTCCTATCAGTCTCAATATCTATGATGTTGATGGCATGGAAGGATTGTATGTCCCAAGTTCGGCATTCCGTGAAATGACAAGATCTATGGGAGAAAACATTGTGCAAGGTCAAAATCTTTCCAGTGGTAGCGCTGATTTTTTTACCACGACGCTTAGCTCAGTATATCAATCCACCTCAAAAACAATATCGGACGTAATACGGAAAAACAAGGCAAAAATTAAATACAATTCTTTCGTTTACCTCATTGACAACAAAGAACTTGAAAAAAAGAAAAAGAACATTTATAAGAAAAACACCAATCCATAATCTATGAAAAATTTCATTATTATCCTTATGCTGATGCTTGTTTCTACGGAGACATCCGCTCAGAATACAGTACTATCGAGAGTATATAAAAATAATCTTCCCGAAATCTATATTACAGGTAATGTCAATCTTCATTTCAGGAGCCCCCAGCCTATTCAGTTTGTTGATTTAAGTACGAAACACCTTATAGGCGATCTTCCTACAGAAAATGTTGTAAGAATTAAAATACAACAGTTTGAAGAGGAAAGCCATTCCGCTACCGACAGTATTAGAATAAAAGAGGAAACTCCGATTTATTATTATGATAATCAGGAATTAGGAATTGTTACCATTGTCGGACAATCCTTTATGGCTCAGTACAAGCTGATCTATAAAGTTGACAGCAGTGCGACTATAATGACCAACATTGAAATTTTACCTGAAGACATGCAGGCTCTTGAATATCCGGATTACCAGATGTCCAGTGCCGAACTCAGAAAATATTCGGTGGAGATTATCAGAAAAAAAGAAGCAAATAAAATACGTAGAAACAGAGATTTGGGAATCGAATCGCAGCTTAATAATGTATACGCTTTTGGTGATTATGTATTTCTAGATATTAGTTTTAAAAACAATACAAATCTCATCTATGATATTGACAAACTTAAGTTTTCTATCGATGATAAAAAGGTTTACAAAGCCACGAATGTTCAGTCTATTGAGATAGAGCCTGTATTCCGTCTGTATGACTTAAAGACATTTAAAAAGTCTTACAGAAATATTTTCGTTTTTAAGAAATTCACTTATCCGAATAACAAGGTTCTAAACATCAGGCTGATCGAAAATCAAATCAGCGGCAGAACAATTAATCTGGAGATTAAATACTCAGATATTTTACAGGCTGACACTTTTTAATATTCATTTACATCTAAAGTATAGCAGACAGCTGGGAACTCCTGGCTGTCTGCTTTTTATATAATTCAATTTGAGAAACAATGCAGGAAAGTAAAGAACAACAAAAAATCTACGGATTCTTTCAGAAAGCAGTCTATATGCTGGTTTTGATTGAATGCAGCATTATCTTTTTTGGAGGTACTCAGATTCCGATACTTCCAAAGCTATTGAAATCATTTGCGAAAATGCCATTTCTATTTCCTCCGTACCATGCCAAACTTGCTGAACTTCTGTTAATCATACTAATTGCAATTGGTACAAAGCCAAAAAAAAATCAAGATATTAATATTACAAAATCAATCCTTTTACCAATAGTCGTTGGATTACTGATGATGTTTGGTTCATTGGCATTTATAGATGATACATTTAGAAAAGACATCCCGCAGTTTACTCCCTATTTTAATATCTATCAGGCTGTTTACGCATTACTTTCATTCGTAGGTGTTTTAATAACCCTTTTAGGTGCTGACAACATCAGCAAGATTATGAAAATCAAGCTTGGTAAAGACCGCTGGAACATTGAAGAAGAATCATTCGATCAAAACAAGGAATTAATTACGAATGACTTTTCAATCAACATCCCTTACTTATTTTATTATAACAAACGGATGAATCACGGATGGATTAATATCAATCCATTCAGAGGTACACTTGTAATAGGAACGCCCGGTAGTGGTAAATCTTTTGGAATTATTAATCCGGCGATCAGGCAATTGATTGGCAAAGGATTTTGTCTCTGTATTTATGATTATAAATTTCCAGATTTGGGAAAGATAGCGTACTATCATTATCAATTGAAAAGGCAACATGACGAGAGCTATAAGCACGAGTTTGCGGTAATTAATCTTAATGAAGTTGAAAGATCAAAAAGAGTCAATCCTTTAAGAAAAGAATATCTCGCTACATTAGCAGAAGCTCAGGAAATGGCGGAAGCAATGGTGTCTTCACTTCAAAAAGGTGGTGGGTCAGGAGGTGGAAGTGATCAGTTTTTCACCCAGTCAGCCATCAATTTTCTAGCATCATGCATCGCTTTTCTTGCAAAATATGAAGAGGGCAGATTTTCGACCTTACCGCATCTGCTTTCATTTATGAACCGTGGTTACGAGGAAATTTTCAATACTCTTTTCACCAATATAGAGCTGCATTCTCTATTATCAACTTTTAAATCGGCTTTTGATAACAGGGCTTTCGACCAGCTGGAAGGACAGATCGGAACACTTAAGATATTTCTATCCAGATTGGCAACGAAGGAAAGTTTCTGGGTATTTTCAGGTGATGATGTCAAACTTAAAATTTCTGACAGAAAAAACCCTACAATCATTGTCTTAGCGTCTGATCCCAATACACAGGATATTAATTCTGCATTATATTCTACCATATTAAATAGACTATTAAAACAGATTAATTCCAAAGGCAATTTACCAAGCGGAATTATTGCCGACGAGCTGCCGACTATTTATATACATAAGATAGATAATTTAATTGCTACTGCAAGAAGCAATAAAGTAGCTGTACTCCTTGGACTGCAGGAAATTCCCCAGTTCCGCCAATTTTATAAAAAAGAAGTTGCAGACACGATTACAGCAATCATCGGAAATATTCTCAGTGGCAGTGCTCGAGATAAAAGTACACTGGATTGGCTTGAAAAAGTATTTGGCAAAGTAAAACAAAAAAGCCAGTCTATGTCAATCAATAATAATCAAACGACCATTTCAATTCAGGAAAAGATGGATAACCTCATTCCTGCCGGTAAAATAGCAGGATTAAAAACGGGAGAAATGGTGGGTATTATCGCAGGTGATGAAAATAATCAAACTGAAGAATATAAAACTTCGGCCATACACGGCAGAATCAATCTTGATATGAAAAGTATCGAGGATGAGGAAGCTAACTATATTGAAATGCCCGTGTATTATAACTTTAAAGACAAGTCAGGAAAAAATGATAAAGAGAAAATCCTGATGTCGAACTTTCTACGAATCAACAGAGAAGTAGAGTTGATCATTAAGGACTTCAATCCGTAACTCTAACAACATAAAATTTAAAAAAAATGAAAAAAACAGTAATACTGATGCATTTGTTAATTTTTTCAAATTTCCTACCTCAATTTAATACGGCTTCCTATAAAGGAAAACTCAATACTATTCGATTGAACTCCTCTTTACAAAATCAATTCACCACCAGCTTTTTGTCTTACCATATTGCAGGGAAGTTGAATAAAAAATATTTTGAGAAGAGTAAAGATTCATTGAATAATGCAGCAAATGAAACTGAGCAAACAACTACTCCACAAGCCAATTCAATTAAAAAAGATGATGATATTCAAGCGACGTCGGAAGACGATTCATTGTCAGAGAATCATCCATCCGAAAAAAAATACAGAAATAAAAAACTTTCATTATTAGAATACGAAAAATACCCAACTGAAGAACTACAGATTATTTATATGCCTTTAGAAAAAATGAAGATCACCTCGAATTTCGGGCATCGCTTTCATCCCATCGATAAAATTGAAAAATTTCATGCCGGTGTTGACCTGCGGGCTAACAGCGATTATGTATTTGCAGTATTGGATGGAATCATTAGTGATACAGGTTACAGTAATGGTGCAGGAAATTACATCAAAGTACAGCACGGCGATTTTGAGACCATATATCTGCATCTGCAAAAAACTTTTTTTTCATTGGGCGACTTCGTCTATGCCGGTGATATTATCGCTATAAGTGGTAATAGCGGGAAAAGCACTGCACCGCATCTGCATTTTTCAGTGAAAGAAAGAGGAAAATATATAGATCCGGTTCATTTCTTAAATGACTTAATAAAAACAAACAACGCAATTTCAGATTACAATTATGGAAAATACTAGCACCTTACTTACAGATGAACTTAGAAAGTTCGGAATCATGAATCAGCAGGATCATTTTTCCGAGAAACTCTCAAAAAAAGAAATTGATGATTTTCTTAAAGGAGGAATTCTCATTGCCGAAAATGATAAAAACAGGCTCACTTTTAAAATAAATGACGATAAGCTTGATGTCAATGTTTATAATAAAGATATAGTCAATCACAAAGACCTTTCAACTGCCGAACTTTTTGAAATTTCTTCAAGCAATAGAAATCTTTACAAAGTGATGGCTGACTATGGAAACATCACTCATATTGGAACAGGGTACTTTAATAAGAACCCGGAAAACGAAATGACCACATTTGTTGAAATAGAAAACGAAAGGGGAAAAACAATCTTTTTCGGAAACAAGCTTGAAGATAGTCTTAAAGATTTTAAAGTTGGAGATAAAATTCAGATTATTCAGACCGGTGTTGAAAAAACGGTTCTTAAAATAGATGATGCTGATGAAAAGGAACTCGCAAAATTTGATAATGTTTTTATAATAAACCCGTTCAAAGAAAAAAATAAGCAGTTCCAGTCCAGGATTTTTGAATTGGATAAAAAAGACAATACGATAAAAGATGTGGATACAACAAAATACGAGCTCAAAAATGTTAACGGTCACAATATCTCAGAAAAACAGCTTCAGCAATTACGAAAAGGTAAAGAGCTTAAGTTAGATGATGAAACCACCATACAGATAAGTCCGGCATCAAAAAATGAGGCTAAATTGAGCGCAAGTTCAAAATCACTCCTGATACTATCCCTTGCGACGGATGGCGGTCTTAGTTTCTTGATCATAAAAGGCATTCAGAAGCTTGCTAGAATGCAGGAAGAAAATCAACTACAAAAAGAAAGTATAAGATATCAGGTCGAGCTTCAAAAACTAAAAGCACACCTGAAATCGAAATCAGAGCAATATCCTGATAATAAAAATATCATAACTGACCTTAATATTGTCAGCAAAGAAATCTCTGCTTCTCAATCCTCTTTAAATGAAAATACTAATAAGGAAAAAGAAAAGAGCAATATTAATCTTCAGGTTAACGATCCAGATATGTATCAAGATGCTAATCAAAAGAAAGAGGAAGAGAAACGAGATGCAGAAGAAGCATCAAGGTCAACATCTCATTCCAGAGGACGGTAATAATGATAATTATCATGCTCCTAAGCTTAGAAACGCTAAAGATATTTCAGGGAAAAATCAGTGAAAATGGAAATCTCTACTTTTTAGGATTCAGAAAGAATAGCTGGACTATTATTTACAGAGATGGCTCATCACTAGAGACAAAGTCTTTTTACCAGATTATAAATCATTTTGGTGATTTGATCATCCATAATATATACTGTTTCAGATACATTTTGGAAGCAATGCTTTTTTTACAAAATAAACATTGTGATTATCTAAGGAATTCGCTAATTATCATTACCGCGTCAAAAAATAAAAAAGAAATAAAATCCTTTTTATTTAGACGATACATTCAGAAAAATCTTGTCGTACCAAAGATTCATTTATTTCATTCACTGCGAAATTTTGAATTAACTGTACTCTATCTTGAACTTTTAGATAAAGGAGTTGTCTCTGAAACCATTCAGCTAAAAGGTCAAAATTATCTAAAGATAAAGTATAAATCAATTCAGATTATACTTGATACAGAACAGCAGACGAAAAGTAAAATTTTGTTTCTGTTAGGTATAAATGATAAGATCTTTAAAATTCGCAATTATGATCTATCACATTTAATGAGTGATAGAAATCTCTATTGGTAACCTCACATCCAAATATATAGCAATAATGAAAAGCGATGACGCATTAAAATCAGAAGTTGAGATTATATCTGAATACTTTAGAAATACAAACAACAGTATTTGGTTAAAAGAAGGGCTCCGTGGTTCAATCTCAAGTGAAATTGACAGCTATAACTCTCTTATAGAAAATCTTCAAAACAAGAGAAAAATGTTTTCCGGAATTGATCTAACTATTTCACCTTTTAATTCCTCAGGAGCAGACTTCAAAATAATTATAAAAAATGACAGCGAAAGACTGCAGCTACTCTCGGGATTGCTAAATTTTCGATCCAAGCAAATAAATGATTTAGATAACAAATTACATAACAATCATAATATTAACAACATGGAAAATAATGTATTTCAATCCAAAAAAGCCGATTTAGAAGTAAAAATCGAACTGCCCAATCAAGAGAAACCGTTTTTTGAAAAAATGTCCACTCCTAATAATTTGGTTAATATGCTGCAAAAAGCGGGGCAGAAATTAAATCCAAATGAGACACTACGCGTTAATTTGAACGGTACTTCATTAGTGCTCACCAAAGAACAAACCGAGAAGCCAGAAATTCTTCAAAACCTGGAAACAGAATACAATAAAGTTAACAGGCTAAAAAACGGGCATCCTGAAGAAAATAGAAATCTACAAGATTTAAAAGATCAGATCAAGTATTTAGGTTTTGGCGAAGAACAAAAAGTTCATACGGAACTGGCTGATAATTTAGCTTCAGATAAAAAAGAATTTATCATCAATATTTCTTCAGATAAAGCATCTTTCAAAAACAATGAAATCAATTTTGAGCTGAAATTTCAAAAATCTGAAAAAAATGAAAACTTCTACTTAAACTCTTTCCTTGCAAATCTTAAGAACAATGAGAAGGATGTCAACTTAAACCATACATTTTCCGCTAATGGAAACTTTACGGCTAAAGAAGCGATCAATCTTTTAGAAGGCAGATCTGTTAAAACGGAGATTTATAATAAACATTTGGATGCAAAAGAGGATGCTTTTGTAAAGCTACAATTGAATGAAGAAAAGAATGAAAAAGGAAATTTCAAGCTTCAGGTTTTTAATAAAAACTACGGAATTGACATTGAAAAGATCATTGATAAAGCAAAACTTCATTTTGATAACGATAAGCACAGAGAAATTACCACCAAATCACTTGAAAAAGGCAATATTGTTTCGGTAAAATTTTCAGATCTGAAAAATAATATAGTCGAAGGAAAAGCAATTCTCAACCCCCAATACAAGATGCTGAATCTGTATGATAATAAGATGAAAAGATTCAACTCTAATGAGCAGGCCTTTCAAAAGGATAATTCGGAAACTAATGAGGTAAAGAATCAGCAGAGCCATTCCCGAAAAATTTAATATCTATGAGAGTTTTTGCTTTATTATTCTTTTGTTTATTTCTAGTTTCTTGTAATAAGGGAAAAAAAATTCAAAGTAAAAGAGGTGGAATTGATATAGTCACGAATATTTATTACAGTGCTTCAAAAGGTCTTGAAGAGCACCAACAGATCATTTTGTCCAAAATGAACTACCAGGATAAGGACTTAATAGAATTAGTCCCCAATATTCAAATTCCAGAAATAATTGACAGTGTATATTATATCCGTGATTCATTATATTTCAGCATTGGAAATACTTTACAGTCAAAATCTTTGATTTTTAAAGATCAAAAATTTGAAAATGGTAGAAATGTCAAAAATAAAAGGTACGGAGCAATGTGGATTGACTTACCTATATCCAACTATCAGCAACGGAAAAATCTAAATGACACTGTACTTTATGGAAAAAAACACTTTAAAAGATTCCAAATTATAAGTAGAGAGACCTACAGTATTTTCTATCTAAATAAAACCGATACTATTCTACCCTATTCTCTTAATCCGCTTGCTGACAAGGACTATGGAGGACGGCTTGAAAGAATTGACAGCTATGATAAAAAAAGAGATTTATTCACAACAATCGTATTGCTGCCTAGGAAACGATGGGATAAAGAAGCTGCGGATATTTTTGAATATAATCATCAAACAAATATTGATTCCAAATAAAAAATCCCAAGCCAAATTGGCTTGGGATTTTTTATTTGATTGAAGTACGTTTTTTTGAAAGTTTAATCAACACTTGATCTGAATCTTTAATTTCAATTAATTGCTCTTCTATAAATAAAAACACATTTTTATCCAAAATAAAAATATCAAAAACAGTGTATCGCTGTTTTGAAAAAAATTTCCCCGTCAAAATAATGCAATTATTATACTTGACTGGAGGAGAAAGCTTAAGAGTAACTTTAGATTTGTTTGTCTTAGCGTAGAAGACAATAAATTTTCTTTTTTCGCTGTACTCAAGAACAAAATAATGTTTGTTATTTAGAACTTTTAGTGAAGTTAAGTAAAATAGGTTTTGAGCATCAATTTCGATCTCTTTTTTTTGATCATGACTATAAATTACGTTATTAAATATTTAAAAAATCAAATAATTTAGTGATAAATATTGCTTCGACAATACAAAGAAAAAGTTTTAAACAAAAAAATCCCCAAGAAGATGGGGATAAAAACTAATAACCATGAAAACTCAAATTAAACTTGAGAATCGCGGCAAAGGTATAAAATATCAGATGATACTTTGTCTCAGGACAATACAATGGCTCTATCCAATCAATTCTAATTATCAATGGAAGCTCCCACTAAATATTTAAAAGCTCACTAATTATATTGATTACCTTCTAAATTTTCTATATCATCTTCCCAGTGAGGTCTATTAAAGCCACTTACTGAATCAGCCAAAAGCAAATCATTTTTTAGAACAGGATAATGGCTTTGTTTATAAAAACAGGTAGTTTCAGCCCAATCAAAATTATTACTGGAAGCAAGCAGCTGAATACTATTACAATGTATCGCTCGGATATCTTTTTCTTTATAATCAAATCCCTGTATTATTTCCTCCGACTTCAAAAATCTTTTTCTTTCTACATATGGTCCGTCCAAATTTTCATAGCCGATATGAATAATTCCTGGACCATCAAGTGGTATTTGATCTACTGCTTTTACAAGAAGTCATTTTACGTCCTTTGCTTTCATATTTATAGAATGTTCGGAGACACTTGTCCATTTAAGAATACTTATACTTCCTACTTTGTCAATGTAAAGATTTAGAATATCAAAATTTTTATCCTTACCCAATTTATATAGTTCATCGTGGTTAAATACGGTCACATAATTACCCCCACTTTCATATTTTCCAATGCAAACCTCAATTAATTCCGGTGAATTGTTTCTAATATCTCTTTCTTTTAATTCTCTATTTATAGAAGCCAAGTTCAACGGTCTAAATGAAATTTCAATTTCAGAAGTTTGAATTTGTGCTCTTTTATCTCCACTATGAATTTTAAGATATTCATTAAAACAATCAACTAAAATATTTTCGCCTGTCTCTGAAACTGGAACCTTAAAAATAATATCAATGGAATACGACAATTTATATTCTTGCAAAATGGCAGTCAATCGTAAAGATCTGTTTTGCCATTCTGACCTTTCGCTTTCAGAATAATCCGGAACTTTCTGCATTCTTTTACATTCAACCCAATATTGTTGTCCATCTTTTCTAAT
The DNA here is from genome assembly GCF_018603435.1 of Chryseobacterium sp. ZHDP1. Lineage (GTDB taxonomy): Bacteria > Bacteroidota > Bacteroidia > Flavobacteriales > Weeksellaceae > Chryseobacterium > Chryseobacterium indicum. Next base: position 1,777,713 of record NZ_CP075682.1, read on the forward strand.
CTGCAAGTCCGGAGATTTATAATAAGTGCTTTCAGGTATAAAGGATACTTTCCATCCATTTTTACAATATAAATTTGCAACTGCCAGTTCAAAAAAAATGGTATCAGGGTGATTCTTTTTTTCGTTCAATAATTCCTCAATCTTTTTCTCTATCCCATCAATCTCAAGAAGTGTTGAAAGATTCTTCCCTATCATCGAAAAAAACGGAAATATACGAGCGGATTGTAGAGCGTCACCAGATAAAGGTCTTTCAAAGATACTTTCTACCAGATACATATACCATGCAATCCAGTCATCATAAAAAGCAATTGGCATGACGAGTTTGCCATCTTTACTTTCCGCTTTTTTAAATCCATACTGAATAGCTTCAACCTCACGAAAATATGATACAACTTTGTCTCGTCTTTTCAACCATCTTTCATCTCCCATTCTCGACACAAAAAAATTCAATGCTTTTTTTGCATCTATCGCCCAAGGTTCTTTTATGTAAATATTCACCATTTTAAGTAATTACTATTTTATATCTAATATACTTTAAATTTGAAAATGATTGAGATCATTCTGAATGAGCATTTAAAATATGATTAATTGAGTATTTTAAGTTAAAATTTCAACGAGTTCCGAGTTAGTAATAATCCTTTTGAAAAAAGGCAAGATACTCTTTTGTAGGCTCATTTTATATAAATGGACGTCCAAAAGGACATCTTGCACCACAAAAAAAACAAATTATTTTTACAATATCATCTTCAAAAGCCATTTTTTAAAAGTTGAAATCAACATTTGCAATAATGTGTAAACCTACAATTGAACAATTATATAAATATATATTGACAGTATTATTGAATTATATAAACATATAATTCAACAATTCAATAAATACATACTACCGTATTTATACAATTATATATTTAAATTGATGTAGAAATATAGAATGTTATAATTCAACAGAAAAAAATTCCAAAGGAGTTTTGCTGACAAAAGAAACAAGAAATTCAAAAAAAGCGGAAATAGAATAGCTTGAAGAATCAGATTTTTCATTGATGTAATAAGTGTGCATCAATTCATAATAAAGATCAGAATATTTTAGTGGAAGTAGAAAATTGATACTTTCCAATATTCTTTCTTCTTTTGTATTTTCAATCTTAGTTCCTCTCTTTTTATAAAAAACAAGATACTGCTCATTAGGAGCGGTAACCTTATGATATTTTTGCTGAAAACTCTTTTGAACATTCAGTAATGTGACACATAAATAATGTCTATAGGAAAATAGGGATAACAGGTCGTTATCCTTGTAATAAGTAAAACTGCAAATCTTAAAATTGTCCACTAAAGACTTATCGGTTTTTACCAATAAGTTTTTGGTTGCTTTTTTTGCGCACATAGAATGCTTATTTATTAGCCAACTTGCCGATTCAACGACAACAAATTATTACAAATGTAAAACTAAAACCGAAAAATATAAATCATATTTTTACGGCTTTACAAATTATTTAAAGCACAATAGACAATTTTATTTTGTCTTTTTTAAGTTTCTGAACCATTTCAACAGCTTTCTGTCGTTGGAAAACATAATATGCCAACTCTTTTGAAGGGCTGAAAAGGGGTAATTTTCCATTATAAATTCTTATAAACTTGGAATAATACAATCCTTCGTCAGAGGTAAAAATATATATTTTCCTGTGAGAAGCATAATTAATCCAGTCCGCTAATTTATCTTTCAAAATAGCCGGGTCATTTTTAAGTTTAATGGTAAATGATTCATTTCCTTCAAAAGAATCATCTTTAAAAATAAGATTAAAATTACTGACATAGCAGCTTAAAACAATATTGTTTTCAGTTACCATTAAGGGATTATTGATATCTCCCAGTAAATCAATGGTAACATCATTTGCTTTAAAGAACTGTTTTATTAGAAAATTCCTTCTTGCAATGTCCGTAAATAAATTGTGATTTGTACTCTCTTCCATTTCATTGTTATCAGAATTAAACAAATATACTATTTTTTACCTATTAAACCAATTTAAAATATTTTACCTATTGTTTCAAAAATATTTTTATATTTACATATTCTTATTAATCAGAATTAATAATGAAAAGAATAATAAAATTTGTGGTGTACGGAGCAATAGCGTTTTACATATTTCTGTTTGCGTTTATAGGTAATACCACTGACAATAATAATGCAAGAAAAATATCTCTAACTTTAGTTATTATCGTCGTTGGCTGGAATGTCTTGAAGAATCCTTTAAAAAGATTCTTTAGGAAAATATTTAATAATAATTCTTGACGATAATAGAAAAGGCTGCCCTATGGCAGCCTTATTATTTTATCAAAGTTGTTCAAGAAATTTCTTTGCTTTTTTAGATGATGCAAATGCTTTCTTGATATTTTCCTCACGCTTAGATGTATTTTTGACAGACCAGCTTTTAAGATATCTTACGGAATTGATAAACTCCTTAGTAATTCCAAATTGGAGGCAGATTAGCATACTACCCATTTCTGCAATAAGTTCTTCAAAAGAGTAACTTGTTAAATCTGAATGACCTTTTAATTCTCTTTTTAATCTGCTTTCGTGACCAGTCCAGTGAATGATCTCGTGAAATAATGTAGAATAATATTTATCTTCAGATATAAAATATTTCTTTTCTGGAATTGAAATTATATCTGTTAAAGGCGTATAATAAGCTGTACTAGAAAGAGTTTGCCTAACTGTTAGATTACCGTTAGTAATAATTGAATTGATAAATTCTTCACTATTACATTGTTCCTGAAAATCCAGTACTAGATTTTCCTCTTCAATGACAGTATCAATATTTAGATCGGCTATATTTTCAATCAGTTCAGCATTAAAAACGGTATAATTCTTTAAACAGCTGATCTTATTAATATTTTCTCTTTCATTCACCGACATTTCTAATACTTGTTCTCTGCTATAGATTTTACCCGTCTCTCTATGTTTGTAGATGAAGCTAAAAAATTCAATGATTGTACCTTTTGCTCCTTTTTTTAGTCTGCCACCGGCTTTCGAAATAGAGTTGAATGTCGCATAATCGGCGGTTTGGAAATTATTGATTAAAGCATCAATATAAAGAGCTACTGTGTTAAAGCCTTGATATTGCTTTTTTGTAAAAAGATTTTTCGGCATTTGAAATTGCACATCAGCATAATGTTCCCAGTCCTGCGGATTAACTTTATCAAGGTTTTCGAGTATTTTTAAAATGAATCTATCTTCATTTTTTTCTTGTGAAGAATCTTTTGAATTACTTTTTTTTGTGAATGTTTTCATAATACTTTATTTAATATTCTGACTTTTCTATTGTTTTATGTGCATTCCAAAAGAAATCTGTCATTCAATAAAACCGGAATGAAAGAATGTAATGAAGGCTTTGAAATCTTTTTGTTCGAAGAATTCAGGAGTGTCTGAAATTATAGCTATGCTGTAATTATAGAGACCCAAAAAGATTTTTTGATTGGAGGATGGATTTCTAATTTCGCATAAGAAAACCGAGAAAGTCAGAATATAAAGGATTAGAAAACAATTAAAATTATTCAATCCTTATTGATAATAATCTTTGAAGATGCTGTGATTTTTTCAAATCGACATATTTGATAAATTCAGGTGTCTTTTTGAACTTCTGAAGTGCTCTGATAAACTTGAAATCTGATTCAATTACACTTGAGACTTTTATACAGGCAGTTCCAATATCTCCAAAGCAGTTGCCTATTCCAAATAAGAGAGAATAGTAAGTTTCTGTAGTAAGCGGTCGGTCATAATGGGCTAGTATCTTTTTACCTTCTTCATCTTCATTTAAAAATCTAAGTTCTTCATTGAACATTGCCTGTGTAAAGAAAACACCATAGTCAACGCCATTGAAATTTTCATAGTTCAAATCAAAGTTTTCTTTCAGAAAGTTATTTACTTCCTCAGCTAATTGAGCTTCTTTTAAATATATAATTGAATAAGTTCCCATAAAATTTATAAGTATTCTTAAGTTTGGAATTTGATAAAACGATTACCTATACATCGTGAGGTTTTCATATTATTTAGTGTTCGCTTGGAAGTAATAGTACATTACCCTCTTTCCAGATGGTAAATTCTTCAAAAAAGAAGTCAGAGAATGGAATAATGGCTGACATTAACTGATTTTCATTTCCGTCAGATGCAGAAAGACTAAACTGCTCATCCTTGATTCTTTTAATCGTCCATACTTGAAAATCTTCACTTTGAAATTTTTGAGAAGTCTGATAAGATGCTATACAGTCCAGAAACCAGTAGCACTCTTCTTCATATGCCACATTTTTGACTCCGTCAGTCAATAATATTCCAAAGATGTAGGAATAGTACTGCTCAGTTCCTGTAAACTGATTGTAAAAATCATTAGCTGAGATTTTGGGATTTTTCATAATTGCCAATTTTTTGGGTTAATATTTAAATTGTTGAGAGCAGTTGATATTTTAACAGCATTGTTTTATAATCTACTTTCTCCCTGTTTTTCATTGCTTCTGACGAAAGAAATTCAGATTCAATACAAAACCGCAATGAAGTATGTAATGGAGGCTATGAAATATTTTTGTCCTTCGGATTTAGGAGTATCTGAAAAAAATGGCGCAGCATTTTATTTAGAAACCCAAAAAGATTTTTTTGTACAGAAACTGTATTTATAGTTTTGCAAACCGAAAACACGGAACATTTAGATTATAGCAGGTTTAAGAGAACTATTATCTATACAACAACAGCTGGATATTTACTATATTTGGTAGCATATGTGGATAAAAGAAAAACCTCAGCAATTATTGGATTCAGGAAGTACAACAGCCAATTTTTTATACAAAAAAGGAAAGGTTTATGTGATGGATAATCATCTATGTGCAGCGTGGTGCTGGTTACAGGAAACAGATATCACTAAATCATACGACTTCTATCATATTGACAGACATAATGACCTATTATACCCTATTCCATCTATCAAGGAAGATTTATTAAATGATAATGTTGATCTTGAAAAAATTACATTTGAAGAATATGTTGAACTTAATGAAAATCATCCGGAGGAACTCAATATAAAAGCTCCGTTGTTCCGCTGGGATAATTATATATTAAATCTAAATGAAGTATATCCGAATTTCTTTGGAACTACACATTTTATAACCAAAGAGCCATATCCGGAAAATGAATTTATAGATTGGGAGTATAAGATAGAAGACTTTCTTAACAGCTTACATCATTGGCTGAAAGATTCCAAAAATGGCGGTATAGTAAATTTGGATATAGATTTCTTTTATTCTAACAGTAAAGGCTATTATCAGATTTATTCTGATGAATTGATCAGAAAAGTCGGGAATGTATTAGTTGAAAATATGGATAAGATAGATGTCATTACAATTGCATTAAGCCCTGAATGCTGTGGAGGTTGGGAAAATGCCTTTAAAACAATGAAAATTCTTGACGAAGTACTCGATTTAGGTATGGAAATGTAATAACTCTTAGTTGCAACAACTCTATATTTTTTTGATAACAAAATCAAGATTAAAAGTAGTTTAGAATGACAATTGACAACTAAAACGATTAATTTGTATATTTGGTGAAAACAATAACTTTAATAACTTAATGACAGAACTTCATCTTGATCTTACTTTAGATAAGCTACAAGGCCCACCAAAAGAGCATATAAAAGTTCACAATTATTGGGCTGCTGTTGGACTTGATCGCTATCATAAAGACTCTAAGGCTGAATTTGAATTTACCATTGACGGAAAATCCAGCAAAAACATTGTTACTTGGGATTCCAATTTTTCAAAAGTAACAATGAAGGAGGATAAAGATATTGCTAATCACGGTGGTGTTGCATTGGCTTGGTTTGTAATGTCAGTAATAATGGATTACAAATATGTAGAACAAACTGAAATTGGCGATGGCGTTGACTATAGATTTTCTAAAACTGAACCTGATGATGATGATTTGAATTTTCTTGACGAAGAATATCATTATGTAGAAATATCCGGTATTTTGGAGGAAAACAAATCAAATACCTTAATAAATCGCATAAAAAAGAAACACGAGCAAATTAATAGAGGTTCAAAAAGAGACCAATCATCATCTGTCGTTGTCACACTTTTTGCCAAACCTACAACCATAAAAGAAATTCATAAATGAAACCAAAGTTACAACATAGAGAAGCTATGGATTACTCATTTAAGGCTAAGCAGGCTTTAGATGAAGGTGACTTTGATGCTTCATTAGAACTATACAAAACGGCAGCTAAATTAGAAAGTGAGGTTGCAGATTTCTATTTCGACAAACCAGACCTTGAACCCACAAGGAGTATACTGGTAAGAAGTGCTGCGTTTTTAAATTTAAAAGCTGGACAGATAGAGGAGGCACAAAAGTTTATTTTTTTTGGGTTAACTAACAGTAAAGATGAAGAGGTTAAGGAACAATTGTATGACGCCTTAGAGATTTTAGTTTCTTTAAAAAATATTAATCCTTTTGGGCAGACAAAAGAATATACCTATTTAAGTATTCTTAGACAAAATAGCACACATTATACTATTGAGCCTACCAAGCTTGAATTTGGTCATTCTGTTACTTTAGAAATGATTAAAGACTTTACAGATAATTATTTGAAATCATTAAAGGCATATGCACTTACTAAAGTTAGGCGTTTGGTCAAATTTAGAGATGACAGTATAAGTGAACTTCAAAAAGAAATTGATAGAATTATTAATCCGGTCATCACAAACTCAAGTTATGGAAGTTTTCGATTTTCAATTGCTAATGATTGGATGAAAAGAAATGACGAAGAAAAGGAAATTGTTAATTTAAAATCAAATATTGTTAAAAATTTCCATAATGAAATTTTCATTAATCCTCTTGGTGAACAAGAAATTACCGAAATCAAAGAAGAATTTTCAGAGGAGGAAATAAATGAAATATTCAGGCCATTAGCCAAAATCAAATCAAATAATTCCGGTTACAGCATTGGAGTTTATGACACAGATTCATTTTCAAAAAAGTATATTCCAAAAATTGTTAACAAGCAAAAAAAGGAATTACTTACTACAAAAACATTGTCACAAGAGGATATAGGTGAGCTTGTTACTACAATTGCTCATAAACGTGTTTCTGAAAAAGGTAAAGTTTCAAAGAAAACAATTAGATCGGAAGAATTCAAAAAATATGAAACGACTTTCAAACTAAAGGAGATTGTACCAAAAGACAAACCGTCAGTTTTATTATCTGAGGAAATTCTGATAGATATGTTATTTGATTCAAATATCGGTTTTACATTTTCATTTGACGATTTCAAAATATCATACACTGATATCGAATATCAGAAAGCACTTGACGGATTTAATAATAGTTTTTATTCCAAAATAATTTCATTGATTAAAAAGACTGATTTGAACACTGAAGAAAATGATGACCTAAAAATCATAAGTAGATATATCGGAAATCTTGATGCCTTGAATTAAATAATATCTTAAACTACTTTTTTAAAAAAATCAGTAGTTTAAGTTATTATTTGTTATTGTTTCTCCATAAGAATTCAAATTTCAAAGAATTACTTCTTAATGTGTCAACCGTCTGTTTAAGCTCTTCGCAGTAATCACTTAGTCCAAGATTCATTTCAATTTCAGTTTGAATTTTCCAAAGTGATCGACCTAAGTAATTAATTTCGTTCCTTAATTCAACCATTCTATCTTCGGACATTTTAGAGTTCAAAACAAAATTTGACTCAGAACATACGTAGTCATCACCTGCAAGCACATATTCATTATCATCAGTTTGAATAAATCCTAGTTCGAGTGCCACTTTTTTCGACGCATCAGCAAAAGATTTTCCAATTTGATTTTCTGTGATAGTAATTGTTTGCTCATCTCTATTAATAAATAAGTGAAACAAAACTACATCCTTCATTGAGTTGGTCAAATGTCCATTTTTTCTATGTTCTGGTACAACATACCAATGTAAATCACTATACATATCCAAGACTACAGCTACATAAGTTTTAGTTTCATTTTTAATGAAGTAAAATTTTTTGAATCCGTCTGAAGATGTAATATTATCAGTTATTTTCGGTTTATTTATCCAGACCTTAGCGAAATCTACATTCGGGCTTAAAGGTCTAAGATAAATAACACTTTTTGTTCTCTTACCTTTATTATTTAAATCATCTATTAATTTTTGTAAAGCCTTGTTTGTCATAAGTATTTGGTAACATCGCTATGTAATTAAAAAGTCCCTGCAGCTAGTAAATCAGGAACAGATTAAATCTACAAACATTTTTTTTCTCTTATATTTTAATGCATTTTTATTGTAGAATGATTTTACCCAAGCAAGGTAGTCCGTCTTCAAATGCAATGGATTATCGTTCCCTGAAACTTTTCCCGACATTTCTAAAGCTTTAGATCGCGCATAATAATGATTAAAAATTCTTACAAATTCAGTAAAATAAAGATCACTTAAATCCTTATCACCTCTAATTACCAAAGTATTCTCATCATTATTCAAAATTGAATTATCACTATAATTTGCAGAACCGGAAATGACAATAGGATCTTCACCTAGAGGATCAATAAGTATAATTTTATTATGAATGAAATTTGTCCCTACTCCACTTGGCTTTGCATTCAATAGTAAACCTGAATGTTTTTCTGCGAGCCAATCATATAGACCATCTTTTAAATAAGTTCCATAAATTATTACATTATCATAATCGTTTGAAACTAATGTAGTATGTATAGATCTATTATTATCTAAGATGATGTATTTGAGATTTTCTGTATCTTTAGTTATTATTTCTTTCATATGCTTACTAAAAGAAAATGGAAACATTCCACAAATAAGACTTTTTGAATTATCCATATATTCAGCATACGTTTTAAGAATAGTTTTTTGTTCGCGGGGACTGAAAAATACGGTTATACCCTTGTTAAGATTATCATACAATATATCTTCTTGAATTTCCAAAGTTTGCTTACCTAACACTTCGTTAATTGGATCTTGTGCTAAATATTCCCAATATTGATGAAATTTTTGAGCGACCTCTTCATCTCTGATAATGTGAGCAGCGTTACATTGACCAAAAATTCCTTTTGCTGTTATATTGGTAGACCCCGATAATATCTCAATAGGTTTACCATCTTTCAGCAGTATCATAAATTTATTATGAGCAATATAGCTTTTATTTGCTTCTTCTTTTCTTGGAATTAAAATTTGTCTTGGAATGCCTGCTTCATTTATGGCAAGATTATTTGCTTTCTCCTCTCCTCTGGAATCATAAATTATCTTAACATCAACGCTTCTATCTTCATATGCATCTTTCAATGCTTCTAAAATGGGCAAATATTCAAACTCGTAAAAAGCAGCTCTAATACTATATGTTTCATCTTCAGCTTTTTTGATAAAGTTCAACAAAGCATCATCCAAGCCCTTACCAAGCCACTTTAATGCTCTCAAAGAATTCTCTTCAGATACTCCCTCTGACCAAGGTCTGATATTCCCAAACTCTCTAGCATATGCTAGGCTCCCCGCTACCCCACGGTTAAAATACACTGAGTGTTTTGAAGTACTTTCGTCGGGAATATTAACCTTGATTTTACAGCCAGGTCTATGCTCTAAAAATTTAGGCTTTCCATATACAGGAATTATATTGTAGATATAATCGTAGGTTGATTTTACAGTAAAATCCTCCCACATAAATGATTGGATAGGATGCTCAAAGCTGCTGAATAATTCATTTTTTACTGCGCTCCCAACAGTTTCTTCAAAATATTTAAATCCTTTTAAAAAGTACTTTTCATTTTCTATCAAATCTTCTCTTTCGATAGAAAATCCCAGTAGTCCCTCAGTTTGTTGTTGGGGCATATCAATCGAAAGTATCACTGCTGAAGTTCCTGCAACGCAGGTCACTTCAAGTCCGTTCTCTTTAGCACGTGTTCTCATTGCATTATTGTTTTCAAGGTTAATTACCATAAAGATAATAACAAACTATATTACAATGAGTTAAAAATAAATTAATTTTACAATCATATGATAAAATTTAAAAAGTCCGCAACCTTTTTTTAAAATATTAGGAATGGAATTAGATAGGTATATTTTAAAATGTGGTTGCTCCATATAGGCAAAAATGCGTTTTCGACCATAGGAGAAATTGCATTTTTGCCACCCGATTTCCATCAGGCAACTTTTATAGGCTGTGAGTTAAAATTTTGAAGATTCAGAAAAAATCCCCTGTTTTCGGTCATCCCATTTCGAAATAAATTCCAGAGGAGTGAGCCTCCTAATTGGGCTAAAGAAGAATTAATAAATAAATCCTGTTTCTCAAGTGCTTCTGCCAAACTGCAACTTGGAGTATCATCTACTGTTTCTGACTGTCTCAATAAATCACCGTATTCATCGGTTATAAAAGCAAGATTGGAAACCGTTTCATATTTTTGAGAATCAGGCTGTCTAATATCTCCGATTGTCGAGAGTAATACCTGTCCTGTACATTTACTGTTTCCAAAATCCATCCAATATTTTGCTGTATTACGATGTATATAAGTATCATCCAAAGTTTTTAAAACCTCAGCGATTTCAAATCTTGTTTTCACATTATCGACACAGGAAATAAAAATATTGGCGGTCATATTACTCGTAATCCTGTCCGAAGCGTCTCTTTGAAATTTTCTAGTCTCCGCTTTCCAAGCCGTTCCGAAAAATCGGTTTGTCCTGTTGATTAATGCTGTCGCTTTATTAAGTCCAAGTTCGCTTTCAGCAAAAAGCTGTCTGCCGAGATTTGCTTCTTCTACCCTATCATCATCCCATAACATTACAGAAAGTCCGGGATGATCCATTTCGTTAAGCGCATAATTTATTCTGCCCAAAGCAGTAAGCATCTGCGAACCCGTTCCTCCTGCCCCTATCAGATTTATAGATATTGGGTTTGTCGGCTGAATAAAATTACTATAGGTAAAATGAACTCTTGGCTTATTATTTACAATTGAATTATTTTGAATATTCATTACAGTAGGTTTTTTAATTTAAGATTAGATTTTATAAGCACATCATTTGGAAAATCCTTTCTGTTCTGAACAAGGTCTTTCCAAAGCGAGACACAATTTCCCTTTATAGGATTATGATTGTACATTAAGTGACTGAAATAGGAATTGAAAAAAAAATGCTCCCAAGTAGCCGTAAATTCTTCCAAGGAAGCTGACTTTTTAATTTTAGTATCAACGTTCCCCATACAAACACTCCCGTTATCATAGATGTTAAAAAATGGTGCGTGATATAGCGAAGTCTCTTCTGTTGGTCGCTGATTGTAATCAACAGCAAATATCTTCAAATGCAGTTTATCAGCACACCAAATTAAGGATGGTACTTTCGCTGTACCATTTGGTATTTCCAAATCCTTAGAAAAATATAATTCTCGTTCTGAAAATTCTGTGTACCAAATCACTTTTGCATTTTCTGAATTGTCGATGAGTAAAATATTAGAAGAAATAATTCCCTGTGGTTTAAGAAATTCTTTTTCTCTGCAATTTTGAATTTTAAGTCTTTTTGCTAAATATTTAGCTTCGTTGGTTGTAAGTGGATGTGCATTAATGGGACTGCCATCTTCATCCATATCAAAATATTCAACGTACATATCAGAAAGCTTATCATCACTTTCGTAGAAAACTAATGCTGATTTTGGATGATAAAGATTTTCAAAATCTTCTGTTACATCTTTTGCTTCAATATTATTATTTTTTCGTTTCATAACTAATTCGAGTTAAGATTTATAGACTTGAAAAGTCGCCAAGTATTCCTGCAAGCTGATTAAGAATTTCAAAAACTTCACTTTCAAAATCCAGACTGTTATCTGAAACTTCTTTCCCATCAAAAACTTTGAAAACAATAGGTTCTTGAATTTCAGCATATTCATTGAATTCATTATTTACACTATCGATAATACTTTGATATGCCCATCCTCTATCATCAGCAAAAAATGAAATGTATTTATCCATTGAAATAACGGCTTCATCATTTTCATCGTAATCGAATTCATCATCATTAGAGAAGTCCTTATTATTATTAAAATGTATGTTTCTATAGATGCGTTCTTCGGGAAATTTGCTGTATAAGGAGAAAGCTTTATTAGCAAGATTCAAACATTCAACATCAAAACTATCTTTTGCTTTAAATGAAGTTACACGCTGTTGAAAAAATGACAAATTATTGATAGATGCAATCTTCTGCTCCATAATATCACCAATTAATTCAGCCTGTTGTAATTGCTTTTTATATTCACAATTTTCATCCAATTCTTCATCTTGGTCAATCCAGTCGCTTAGCATTTCATATAACCAAAATAAGTATGAAGCTTCCTGTCTGTAATAAGGAATATCAATAATCCGATACAGATAAGTGCATACAGAAAGTAGCATTTGAGCTGTTTTTCTGTATTTCTTATGATGAAGCATATTATGAAGAGGAACGACAGGAATATAGTAAAGAGTCATTCCTGTACTGATTCTTTCTTCGCTCACAAAATATAGGCAGTTACCTTTGTGCTCCAATTTAATATCCTGCCAATTTTTGATACTCGTTTTCATTTGCTTTCGGCAATGATTCAGAGATAGTGAGATGTTATATGGAAATTCAAAATCTTTATGATCAGATTGAGAAAGATTATAATGCTCTGACATTTGGGAAAGGGATTTATAAAAATCCCTCTCCAATTTTATTGTTTTTGATTTTGACAAATTTGATGTTGTGCTACATTCTTTAAGCTTTGGCAGAAAAGCCGTTTTCAGAAAACCATTGGTATTTGTGCCAATGGGACAGACTTTCTCTGGTCTTTCTGTACTTCCGAACTGTCTTTTTCCTGCTTCATCCATTTCATAAAATCGCCTACCTGCTGATGAACCTGTTTTTGTTTTTTTTCTTCCGGAATTACTATTTTTCCTTTTATAATATTTTGTTGCATTCATCTTAATTTTGATTTAATTCATAAACTGTTATCCTTTAGTTCCCATTACACTTTCAAATTGATATTGAATAGTGTCATCTTTAATCAGAGGAGCGGAAACCTTTGCAGTGGTAAGAATTGGATAATTATTAGCATAAAAATTCATCACTGCTTCTACACTCCATTTTGGTTCGGGGTCTGTCAGGCGAATATCCTGTCCATTATCTTTCAGAATGAAAACCCGTTCTAATTGTGTTGCGAGTAACATAATCTATATTTAAATGTTGGAAATTTCTTGTGGTTCTTGTGGCTCGGAAAAAAGACTTGGAGCAAGATGGACTTCATATTGTTCCTGCTTTTTCCTGATGTTATCTGCCTTATCGGGATAATCTGAAATTTTAGGTAGAGCAGACCACGCATCTTTATATTTGCCCTCCTTTTCAAATTGCACTGCCTTTTGTAAGGATTCAGTAAATTTTTTATCCTTTGTTTCCTTTTCTTTTTTCTCCTTATCACTTTTCTCCTTTTCCATTGCAGATTTCTTCTTGGCTTCTTCCATCTGTTTCATAAAGCTTTCCATATTTACCATTAAACCCGAAGCAGTCTGTAATGGTGTGCCTACCGTTTCAAAGAATCCGTTATCAAGCTCTTCTGCTGTTCCCTTTAAATTAACAGGTGGAATCAATTTTCTTGCTTCGTCTCCACACTGCTCATTATTGAGCAATATGGATAGAACAAAGCCATTTTCTTCTGTTGGTCGAAGTATCAACTGCAAGTCACCTTTTAAATTAAGTTTGGCGAGTTGTCTAAAAAAATTGGTCTGCATAGCTTTCAATTAAGTTGTCTGTGTTAATTCGTTCAGAGAAAATTGGAGAGTCCAATATTCAGTACCCAAATGCTTTTCAAAAGCATTATAAATGGCAGTACCATCAGTAAAAACCTGCATCTGATAACAGTTTAATACAAAATCCAATGGTTTCAATTGACTGATTTCTTCTTCATTAGTTTCCACGAAAAACATATCATTGTTTTGAAACCAATCTTTAATTTCAGAGAAGCTTTCATCCGTAAACCTAAAAAAATCAACTGCTTCATCTTTATAATTAAGCCATTTGAAAAAAGTATCATTTTCAAAAGGTTTTACAGAGTCCAATCTTTCAGTACATAATTCTCTCCATTGTTCAGTAGTATGAATGATTGCAAAATCACTAAATTCATTTGAATCGATGGATTTGATAAAAAGATAATCTGTAGGAATTTTTGATATTTTCATTGTTTAAATTTTAAATTAAAATGGTAAATCATCATCCTTATCTCCGACTAAAGCACTAGCTGTTTGTGGTTTGGCTTCGATGGTTGAATTAGTATTAACATCCGCCTTACCTCCTCCTCCGTGAACTTTAATAAATGATGTGAGAAAATTTAGACCCGAACGAATCTCTCCATCTTTTCCTATCCAAGCACTTGCACTTGGTTTTCCTGTCAGCTCTACCAAAGTACCTTTGGTAAGAATTTTAGCTACATTAGAACTAATCCAGTATGAACAGTTATAAAATGTGGTCTGTTCTACTCTATCTCCTTGTTTATTTTTAAAGCTATCATTTATAGCTACTGAAAAATTAACAACTTGTCTGTCATTTGCTAATGCGTTAACTTCCGCATTCTTTGTAATTCTGCCTACGATGTTCATAATAATTGAATTTAAATTGTTTAAAATTATTTTCGTTTTCTAAAAATTTCTTGAGTGAATTGATTTGGTATCGAGGACACTCGGTTTTCTCTATTGTTTTTCCTAATTGGAAATGATTATTTATATATTTTTTTGATATTTCCGAAGATGTCAAAGAGCATAAGTTGAATTGATTTGTATAACTGAGGTTCCGGTTTTTCTTTGCTTATGACCATAGAAAAAGAGCAGGCGCATAAAACCCAAGGAAAAAGAGTCACTAATTATATTTATTTTCAGGGCTTGAAATATTTTTGTCCGAAGGATTTAGGAGTTTCTGACAAATTATCGGAACTGGTGTAGAAAATTTTTTAGATACCCAAAAAGATTTTTTTGTGAGAAAGCCTCTTTTCTACATTTGCAATTGTAAAAACAAAAACACAGTTATTAAATCAACTTATCAATTTACACTGGTGAATAATATCAAACTAATTGCAATACATATTGTTTACAATCGGTTTATTTGTAAAGATGTAAAGACATAATTTTTGTACTAAAAGATTATATTTTTTCTTTAAAAGCAAAAGCTTAAATTCCTTTTAGAGAAAAAAGAACTTTTATATATTTTTAGAAATACTTTTACTGTACTCCACTATTATCCTGCAGCAGCTGTTTGAGAGGATTTTAAGAATGAGTGTGTTTCCGAAAGATAGATGATCGCTTTTCCGAAAAAGAGATCAGTGCTTTTCCGAACATCAATCAAAATACGAATGAGTGCGTTTCCGAATTTTTCAATCCAACATTCAGTATTTATCCACAATTATCAAAATTTCGACAATGTAAAGAGTTCGTTTCCGAATCTAATAGTATAAAAGAGATAATTTTCGTCCGACTAGTTGGGTTTAGGAGCGCTTTTCCGAAATATCCAGAGTGCTTTTCCGAAATAAAATGAGCGCCTTTCCGAATTGAAGAATTTGCTTAAACCGATTATACTTTTAAATGACATAGTCATAGGCGACAAAATAAACTCAATGGTCACATATGTTCAATTCTTAATCATAGATCGCCTTGAATAAAACTTTTGAATATTCAATTATGACTTTTTACAATCATAAAAGTTCACTCCGCCATTTATAACAATTAGTTTAATAGCAGTAATACGGTTAAATATGAATTTTGTAAAATAATTTAACAAAAGAATTACTGATGAAAAACAACTTTTTTATGCTGCTTTGTTTCTGTGTTAATTCATTTCTGTTTTCTCAGGTAGGAATCAACACCTCATCTCCTGAGACTACTTTTGAAGTTGTAGGAAAAGCAGAAGACATCAATCATTATGATGGAATTCTCCCCCCACGCATTACGGGAGATCAGTTGCAGAAAAAAACATACAATTATTCAAAGAAAGGTGCTGTTATATTTGTCACCACTGCACCATCAAACTTATCAGGTCAGGTAGCTGATATTACAGAGCCAGGGCTATATTACTTTAGCGGATATTCGTGGAAATCTATATCCAATCAAAAGGAACCAATAGAATATAGAATTATTCTGTCATTTGATAACAGCAATGATGATGTTCTGACAGAATCATCAAAGTGGTCTGAGCCTCTTAATCTTTCGTCTGACAAAAATGTTTACTTAACATCCTCAAAACATTATTCGATAGGAACAAAAAAATATGGAGGCTTTAAAGGCTCGGTAACTTTAAGGAAATTAGAAGGGATAGTGAATATAAAATTTGAAATTAGCAGAGCATCTGATGCACCTAATGTTTTAGATGATGTTTTATTTGATATTTCGGGAATATGCAACGAAATCGGATACTTTCCTAAAGATATAGTTTTTATGCAAAATGAAAATTCAACTTATGTAATTCCGGTACTGCTTCAAAATAATACCATATATATTATTGCAGGAAACTTAAATATGATAAACTCAAACGCCACTGGTGAAGTGCAAGGCTACTCAAATTGGATCAAACCTCACTCCAAATAGCTATACCACAAAAGTAGATTCTAAAAACATAGTGAACTATAATCAAATAACAAAATGAAAAACAACTTTCTAAAACTATTTTTTTTATTGATAAGTGCCAACTTTTTCTCACAAGTCGGTATCAATACTCAAACGCCTAAAGCTACCTTAGAAGTAGTAGGCAAACCAGATGATGCCAATCATTTCGATGGGATCATTCTACCAAGAATTAGTGGAGATCAATTGGCAACAAAAACTTACACTACAGCACAGAAGGGAGCAATAGTTTTCGTTCTATCACCTGCCACCAATTTATCAGGGCAATCTGTTCATCTTGAAAAGTCAGGTCTATATTATTTCGACGGTCAAAAATGGGTTCCATTACTTCAAAGTGATCCATTGGAAGTTGTCTCTCAAACAGGTAATACTTCCACGCTGGAACTTATTGTAAAAAATAATCTGAAGCTTGATTTTGATCAAAAAGAAAATTATATCATCGGTAAATCTAGAAGCACTATCGCCGGTGAATACAACTCAATTTTTGCAACGGACTCAAACATAACTTCCGGAAAAGGGAATTCGGCCAGTGCCTATGCAATGTCTCAAGGAGAAATTACTGGAAAACTAAATTATGGAGCGGGGGTATCAGCACTAAATGGTATTATTAATGGAACAATTTCCGGAAACAGGAATATTGGAATCGGTGCAGGAGCAATGTCATATATCACATCAGGCAATGATAATATTTCTATAGGATATCTGTCGGGTACAGGCAATAGAACTGGATCTAATAATGTTTTTATTGGTGTCGGTGCAGGAAGCCCCGCATCTGGAAATAGAAGTATTAGTAATAAGCTGGCAATTCATTCAACACCAGTAACCACCAGTTCAACAAATTTTTGGGATAGCATTACAAACAATTATACAGACTATAAGTTTGCGCTAATCTCTGGAGATTTTTCTGAAAGATGGCTCAATATCAATGGAAAACTGAGTGTTACACCTTCACAAATGCCCGATGCAGACGGAGATCCAGCTTACACCAAAAAAGTTGTAGCCAAAGCGGATGGCAGCTTTGGTTTTGCAACTGAAGTAATTCCTATTCCCCCATCAAATGGAACCTTTATATTAAAAAGTGTGAACGGAGTGCCAGGATGGGTTACTCAATAAGATTAATTTCAAAATGAAACCGCTACTATTAAGTAGCGGTTTTGTCTTTACTGAAAACATCATCACCTTATCAGCCACTGATTCAAATCTTTATAATGTTGGTACATCCAGGAAAAATCTTCAACATTTTTATAGCTGTTGCGGATCTGCTCTACGACAGTTTTTCCCGTTTTATCATTATCAAGAAATAGAGATATTTTTTTGTATTTCTTTAGTATTTTATCTCCCGCTAAGAGCATCGATGTTGAATTAAAGACTAAATAATCTGCATCTGAAGAAAATTTATCATCTTCTATCGTTTTATATGACAAATAATCAAAAAAGCCCTCAAATACAACAATTTCATTATTTTGCTGATTTCCCTTCTTTATTAACGTCACATCTTTTGGTCCGAGGCAGATTTTAGAATATTTATTACGGACTTCAATACCTCCTGAATTATTAAAAAAAGCAATCGCAAAATAATATTTATCTTCTATTTTGTAATGGATCTCTTTGATAAGACTTTTACAATTCAAAACTCCCCTTGACTTAAGATACTCTAGCAACGCAGGATGCTCGACATCGATTGTTTTTAAAACATTATAAGTAAAGCCATCATTTGTTTCAACCACATTATCTATTGTAGGCGAAAAATCAAGCTTATTTAAATATTCAAGCGCTGTTGAAACATTACATTTATTAATAGCTTGAACTATTGATATAACATCATATATTTTACCTGTTCCAAAATCAAAAGCTGTATTCTTAATGAAATCTACAGACAGGCTGGCTGTTTTCTCTTGTCTATCTAATGCAAAATAAAATGCTGTTCTTTTGTTTTCTTTTACAGGGAATAGACCATAGGATTCCATAACCGTCCTGATACTGACGTTTTGTTTTATTTGCTCACAATTCATTGTAAATAAAATATTAGATTAATTAAAAAATGACGGGATATCCATCCGGAAGAAATTTTCCCATTCTTGTGTCCCGGTAAAGTTCTATCATAAGTTGTTGTATCTCCTTTAAAAATACCTTACCACTAAAATCAGAGGATCGTAGTTTTAATTTTCTATTTTTTTTGATAAAGTAATTGTAAGATTTCTCTATCAGCTCTCTTGTCTGTAATATATTTCGATAATGATATGCGAACTGCAGCATTTCCTGCTCCTGCAATCTGTACCTTTTTTTAAAATAATTAATTCGATAGGTGATGAACAAGTGTTCGCTATCTATATTCAAATCTGCTTCCTGAATTTTTTCAGTGGAATATGGATGAATTGCAATGTTTTCTCCTTTGCATTTGAAATTAAATGACACTGTACTGTATTTATCGAGACTGCCCTTAACCTGTTTTAAAAATTTAAAACAAAAATCATTTGCTGTTCGATAATTTAAGTCAAACTTCGAATTAAATGTTGACAGTTTCAATACAGTGCCAGTTGATGGAAGTTTAGCCAGCCAAATTGCAAATATGATATGTTTATTATTTTTAATATTATACACCAACTGATAAAGCATATAATTATATTCCGGTATTACAATTAATTTCTTCAGCCAATAACTGCTGATAAGAAAAGATGTGTAGCCTCTTTCATCGTAGGTTGGTGTTGATATAAGTCCTGCAAAAGTTTTGATTTCCTTACCTTTTCTATTCTGGGACTTATACCATCCCATCTTAAATTTTGCTAAAAACTCATAGGCATTAATTACCTGCTTTGTTGAGCCACTGGGAGAAATTTTGCTATTCTTAATTTTAAGCAGGGCGAAAGTATTATTTTCAGTCTCAAAATCATCATCGAACAAAGAGAGTTGCTTCGGACGATCTTCAGGTCTGAATTGTTCATTACTTATAATAGAGATTATATTAAATATAACCCTTAGCGCATTGATGGGAATGTTGGCGGCTTGACTATTTTCATCAAAGATAAAATCATCAACAAAATGGTTGCCTATTCTTATACTCTCAGGAATTCTTTCATTTTTAAATTCCTTGCGAATGATTTTCTGACTGCTATCTTGTAACGACATCATCTTTTTCTTTATTGCAGTTTATTAGTTCATATTCATTGTTAATTAGAACTAAAGCTCTCTCAACGTCCAGGACAATTTTTCGCCCCTCCTGAGTGATCGCATCTTTAATTTTACCGCTCTTTTTTAATCTCATAGCAGATGAAATACTGCAATTAAATAACTTGGCTATACCTTTAAGACCATACACATACTTTTCATCAATTATTTTATTTTGCTGCAAGGATCTCTTTGTACGATTTGTTATATAAATATTTTCATATTTAAATAAACTTACTAATTCCTCCCCGGTCATTTGCCAAATAAGCTTTTGCTTTAGTTTATTAATTTCGTTAGACATCGATCGCATTTTTATTAGTTATGTTGTCTTCTGCGATTTTTCTTAAAATCCGCTTCACATTCCTCGGTAATTTCCTGCAAGGTCTTTTTCTTGCCTTTAGAAATCCAGTTCAGTATTTCTTCTTCAAAAAAATATAGTTTCTTACCGTTTTTGTAGCATGGGATTTTTCTTTCTCTAACAAGAGTGTAAATGGTTGGTTTCGCTTTACCGATTAAGGATGCTACTTCATCTATTCCGATTGGAATTTTTTTGAGAGGTATAACAACATCTTCTTTTGATACCAGATGCTTTATCTCAGCAAGTTCACGAATTAAGAAGGCGACTGCTTGTGGTAAATTTTCAAATGAAATATTTTGCAAATCCATAATACTTGATTTTAATTATTATGGTGCAAATGAAAAAAGTGTTTTCGCTGTGTTTGAAAAACACGACGAAAACACTTAAAACACTGTGTTTTTGTAATCGATATTAAGCAATAAGTTTTTACCTACTGTTGAAACTTAATTTTTATAGCTCATTCTAAACGTATTAATCAATTAAAATTTATTTACTAAGATTATTTTAAAAGATTAATTTTCAAATGGTAAAAATGCAGATCTCATACGCTCTTGTTCAGATCTGGGTATTCCAATCTCGCTAGCAATACTTTCCCATCCTCTTACAACCGAAATGACTTTTTCAATGATTTCATCCATTTCATTTTCGTTCAGTCTAAATTGAGCGCCCACTTCCTTAGCAAGTTCAAGATCCAAAGCATTATTATCTGTATCAATATTTAGAGCAAGTCCTTCTTTATCCACAGACGGATTAATGTCATAGGCTGGTGAAAGTATCCATCCTTTTGGGGTTAAAATAAATCCGTGATTTCTAAGGTGATCATCTGTGTTTGATATACAAATACTAAACACGATTCTTCTCCATAATTCCTTCAAATTATTGTTAACATCAATACCGTAGTTCGTAATAAAATCAACGATATCAAGGTAACTTGCAGTTGAATCTCTTAATTTTTCTTCATTGTTTCCTGTCATAGTCATAGCTGACGAAAAATGAATTCTTCCGGAGTTTGTTCTATCAAATCTTTTGGTGAAAAATGTATGATAGCTGTTACTTAATTTTTGAATCTTTGTTTCTGACATATTAATTCCGGCATCAGTAGCTAATCGGTATGCCAGATATTCCCACGCTGCCTTATCAATTGTATCATTTTTTGAAGGAAATTTAGCAATCCATAAATTTTTTTCCTGATCCATAACATTAGCTTTCGGTCTTGCACCCCCTAATGAAGATCCTGGAACTACAAGCAGTGCTAATAACCTTTTCATTTTAGGCTCATCTTCATTTTCAAAACTTTTCACGGCTGCCTCCAACTCTCTTAATGATGACCAGGGTGGTGTAGGGTTATTCTCATCATCATCTAAAAAATTTCCATCTATTGAAGTCTTAAATCGCAGAGCACCCATCCTTGTTTGGTCATACACTCCTAATAAATAATCCAGATCATAAAGTTTCTTTTCTTTCTCTCCAGTTTCTTTGGCTACCTGAATAGATTTTCTTTTCATTAGTGTTCTTCCCCAAGTATCAGGCATACTATCCATAAAAACACCAAAATTTTCTTTATTGGTTGGATATTGTGGACCTCCAAACAACTGAAGATCAGGATCTATTAAATTTTGACCCGCACTTTTAATCCACTCTTTATCATATTCAAAACTAAAGGACTTTTTTCCTTTACCCTGATGAGCTGACAAAATCCCCATTAAATGAGGACCTTGAAGGTCAATCCAATCTGCATATACAAATATGTCAACTTTAGTAGATTTCATTTAATTATATTATTTCAGTAATTCTAAATCTTGCAATTTTCTTCCAAATTCATCATCAGATCCAAGCTTTAAAATATCATCGCTAAGACCCAATACTCTCAAAACATTAAAATATGATCCCATTGCCACACTTGGATCACCTTTTTCAATAAGATGTAGTGTTGAACGTACAATTCCGGCTCTCTCTGAAACCTGCTCTGTAGTTAATTTTCTTCTTTTTCGAGCAAGTTTAATATTCTCTCCCATTTGTTCCAGCAGAGCCAAATACTTGGGTAAAATTATTTGTTTCTTTTTCATAATGTCCGTTATTTCATACAAAATTACACATTTTGTATGAAATAACGGACATTTTAAATAAAAATCTCCTCCATTTGACTTTTCAAATAAAAAAGACTAACTTTGTATTATTTCTTATGTATACATAAGTAAATAATACTACGTACTAATGAATTTTGAAAAGATTGTTGATGCTTATATTGCTGGTAGTCCTCACAGAAAGGCTTTAAATAAAAAGGAATTTGATTATTTGGTACAGGAAATTTCGAGTTTTCGCAAATTCAAAAAATTAAGTAAAGAAATTAGCGAATACATACTTCAAAAACATTACACCTTAGAACAAGATTTATATATTTTCAATGACTCCAATCCTGAAGTTGTTGACTTGGTTTATGCGTATAACAAATATACACACTTTAGCCACCATTCAGCACTAATAATGCATCAAATAAGTACTATTGAAAACAACGCCATCTATTTATCAGAAGAGATCGATAGCATTTCCAGTCCTAAAAACACCTTAACTCAAGGAAATATAGATTTAGCTTTTAGTAAACCTCAGAGAGTCACAAAAAATATAAAGCAATTCAGAGACAAAACATTTTACTTTCTTAAAAATCAAAGCAGTACTACAATGGAAACCTTCATTAATGGAGTAAAAGTTTCAAATCTTGAAAAGACACTTATAGACTGTACTGTAAGACCACTATATTCCGGTGGAACAAAAAATATCCTTAATGCATTTGCTATGGTAAAGCAATTAATTGACGCAGATAAATTACATCATCATTATAAAAAATTATCATTTGTATATCCTTATCACCAAGCTATTGGATTCTACTTGGATAATGCAGGTTATAAAGAAGAGTTTTACAGTAAATTTCTGGCAATGAATAGTGATTATGATTTTTACTTAGACTATCAGTTAACTTCACCTCAGTACAATCCGAAGTGGCGAATCCATTACAATGAAGACATTATCCAATAAAAAAATTACTTATAATTTATCTTTATCTTTTCAAGGAAATTTCTGCACACTTCAAAGAGTTGAAAGATATTGTTTGCTTGGATAATACTATGTCTTTGCTGAAAAAGAGTTTCTCTAAATGATTCTGCATCAAAGACTGCATCAGATGGATCTTTTGTCAGGGCTAAATTAACGCTGATACCAGTTGTCAAATCGTTGTTCAAAATACTTCTGATATCAACAAGGGGCTTTAGATAAAAATTTAATTCTCCAATACGCCCCTGACTTTTTGAAAAAGGGAGATCGTGATTTTTGCCGAGTACATCCATATACTCTGTTAGACGAATCCTCATTAATTCTTTCTGCCTCTGAATATCAGTATAAGATATAAGTTCTTTCTTTATCGGGTCAATTTCACTTTCGATCCGTAAGATTTCGTTTTTGGTCACTTCTATATCAAAAAGAGGATTATCTAATTTATCCTGTTCTATAGATAGCGAATTTAATTTACCTTCAATTTGTTGCAGTAAAAAAGGAATATTCTCTACATTCTTCATTTTATGTAAAATCTATTTATGATAAAATTTCTTCTAAAAAAATTTAACTATTAATAATGTATTATAATTTTTTGAAATATTCCCGACATTTAAGTTCGTAAATGGATAGCTTCAGAAATATTAGTAAATGCTCAATAATCGCTACGACTATGCAAGGAGTTAAGATATTTATTATACTAAAATTTTAAATCTCTTTTTATTTTAATGATACCTTTTTCATCATCATCTTTTAAATGACTTTTAATTGAGTCCGTTTCAACATCTTTTAGTGAATGTTGAAAAACTTCTTTTAAAAACAATGCTACTTCATATTGATTTCGCCTATCAAAGTGCTTCCAAATGTTCCAGCCAAAATGATACAAATCCATATTAGATAATTTGTGAACCCTTACAGGGCTAAAATTTTCTATTTTTTCTTTCTTAGCATACTTTGTAATGTAGCTGCATAGGTTTTCTAAATCATTAACAGATGTGTATAGCGCAAATTGCTCCTTTGTATATCTTAATGCAATCTCAAGCTTATTATCGAACTTTACAACTTCTTTAAATTTTAAATCTTCTTTAATATCAGCAATAGTAACAGGTCCAGAAAAGAATTCATTAACCAAAACTAGATTTTTTCTTTTAGTAATAATTCTGCTTATAATTTCATAGATAGTATGCAAAAACAATGTTAGACCTGAATAAATAACAACACCTACGAAAATCACGACTATAAAAAAGATATTTGCCGTAAATTCATCGGACCCTTTATCGATAAAATATGTTCTGACTTGAGTTCCTAAAAGGATACATACCACTATAATGGGTAAATACATACATATTAATTCAAAATTTTTGACTTTCATATTTATTAGTTTGCTTGTATAATTTCTTGGTTTTCTTCTAAAATATTTTCATCCAGCTTAATAGCTCCAGCTGCTCTATTTTTCAGTTCATCAACTACTTTAGCATAAACTTGAGTTGTTGTAACTTTACTGTGTCCAAGCATTTTACTAACTGTATAAATGTCTGTTCCTAAAGAAAGCTGCAATGTTGCAAAAGTATGTCTGAAGCAATGAAAAGTTATATGCTTTGTTATTCCAGCTGATTTGACCCATTTTTCGAGAGGTCTCGAAATCCAAGAGCTATCTTGTAAATTTTCAAATACTAGCTGTTCGGGAAGTCTCGGAGTTCCGCATAAATGAATTGCTTGTTCAGAAATCGGTGTATACTCGACTCCTTTTGTTTTCTTTTGTCTAAATTGAATTTTGATTCTATTTGACTGAACATCAATTTCTTTCCACTTAAGCCTTTTAATATCACAATGTCTTAACCCTGTCAGTGCAGAAAATAAAGATGCTCTTTTCAATTCATCATTTTCACAAGGAGTATTTACTAAAAGATTAAGTTCCTCCAAAGAGAGATGTTCACGGAAAGATTCTTGCTCTCCAATACCTTTAATCTTTGCTGATAAGTCAATTATAAAATAACCATCAATAAAAGCTTGGGAAACTATTGCCTTAAAAATAGAAAAGTACGTTGCAGCACTATTATTTGAAAGAATTCCTTTCTTTTTTCCGCGATAGGGCGCCGATAAAAGATAAAGCTTAAAATCATCAGCAAAACTCAAATCAATTTTTGAAAATCTTAAATCATCTCCGGAAAACTCTATAATAAATTCAATTAAACACCTCCAGTTAGTTCTAATTGAATCAGAACTATTATTTGAGCCGTGTCTTTTCTTTAGCAACCTATTACAGTAATCTATAAATTTTTCTTTTTGTTTTTCTTGCAATTCGGCCTTAATAGCATCGCTATCACTATACAAGTCGACATTATCATATTCTTTTTGGCGTAGTTTACGAATTCCATCAGCATATAACATTGTCTCCCTGTCACGCTCACTCTTACAAACTATAATTCCATTATCATCACGCTTTGGTTTAAAGGCTTTTGTCCCGTCCTTTAGGTTAGTTCTGCTTGTTCTTTTTTTATCCCATTCAACCGTATAAACAATTCTATTGAGATACTCCCTAGAACGTTGCGGTTTATTTTTTCCAGCAATAAATACAGGATAACTCTCCAAATAGACATACCATTCATTTCTATCCTCAGCTTTACGCAATCTAACTGTAACTTGAGTTTTTGAAAGTTGTTTCATAAGCTTAATCTATAGTACCATTATATAATTTGTCAATCTCGCTTTTTGGAGCATAAACATAATTACCAATTTGACGGGTGGGAATTGAGTACTTTCTGATATGCTTGTATACACTCGTATCGTGTAACTGAAATTTTTTGGAAATCTCACCAATAGTATAGCAATTCTCTTCAGAAAGATCATACAAGTTAGGATTAGAATTTTTCTTTTCAATCTTTTCTTTAGATGCCGGAGGAAACATTTCTTGCAAAACTTCACGATTTACTTTTATTAAACGAGTTCCTTCATTAATAGAAGGTATTACATTTTGTTTGATAAGTCTATAAAGTGTTCTTTTTGCAATGTCAAAGAGTAAAACAGCTTCAGGGACTGTCAAGAGAATTTTATCTAAAGGAATCTGATCAATCAGTTCTTGTCTTTTTAATTCTAATTTTTCTTGACGCTTTCTTTTCTGGTAAGCATTTTTTATACACTGCTCACGACAATAAAATGAAGTTACTGTCTTAGGTATAAATTCCTGCGAACAATGCAGACATTCTCTTTTAATCCTTTTAATCATACATATAGAAAAACTAAAGGTAAGAAAAAAAATCTTAAGTGCCACATCTTCTCTGCTTAAGTGCCGGTACAAATATGGTACAAATGTGTAATAAAAAACACTTAAAAAAGCACAAAATCAAAAATCTTTGAAAAAACAAAAATCCCCACAAACATACGCCTGTGGGGATTTTCTATATTTTGTTAATTAATATTAATCAATAACTACTTAACTTCTTCGAAGTCTGCATCCTGTACATCTTCTGCACCTCCTGCATTTCCTGTGTTCTGTGCTCCTGCATCAGCTCCCGGCTGTTGTCCTGCTGCATATAATTCTTCTGAAGCTGCCATCCAAGCTGCATCTAAAGCTTCTGTTTTAGCTTTTACGTCATCTGCATTTTTAGCCTCGAAAGCCGTTTTCAGTTCTCCGTGAGCGGCTTCAATGGCTGCTTTTTTATCAGCAGATAATTTTTCACCAAACTCTTTCAATTGCTTTTCAGTCTGGAAGATCAATCCGTCTGCTTTGTTGAAGATTTCAACTTCTTCTTTTTTCTTAGCATCGGCAGAAGCATTTTCCTGAGCTTCTTTCTTCATTCTTTCGATTTCTTCGTCAGAAAGACCTGAAGAAGCCTGAATTTTAATAGACTGCTCTTTACCTGTTCCTTTATCTTTAGCAGAAACACTTAAGATACCATTTGCATCAATATCGAATGTTACTTCAATTTGAGGAACTCCTCTTGGTGCAGGTGGAATATCTGTAAGATCGAATCTGCCGATTTCTTTGTTATCGTTGAACATTGGTCTTTCTCCCTGTCCTACTCTGATGCTTACAGCCGGCTGATTATCAGAAGCTGTAGAGAATACCTCAGATTTTTTAGTTGGGATCGTAGTGTTCGCTTCAATTAATTTAGTGAAAACAGAACCCATGGTTTCGATACCTAGAGAAAGTGGCGTAACGTCAAGAAGTAATACATCTTTTACGTCTCCGGTTAATACACCTCCCTGAATGGCTGCACCAATTGCTACAACCTCATCCGGGTTAACTCCTTTAGACGGTTTTTTACCGAAGAATTTTTCCACTTCTTCCTGAATAATCGGGATTCTTGTAGAACCTCCTACCAAGATTACCTCGTCGATATCTGAAGTAGATAAACCTGCATCTTTCAAGGCTTTAGCAACCGGCTCCATAGATCTTCTTACCAGATCTGCAGATAACTGCTCGAATTTAGCTTTCGTTAAAGTCTTCACTAAGTGTTTAGGACCAGTAGCAGTAGCTGTGATATATGGAAGGTTGATTTCAGTCTGCGGAGAAGAAGACAATTCGATTTTTGCTTTTTCAGCCGCTTCTTTCAATCTTTGTAATGCGATTGCATCAGACTTTAAGTCAACTCCTTCTTCAGATTTGAATTCATCTGCCATCCAGTTGATGATTACATCATCAAAATCATCACCTCCTAAGTGCGTATCTCCGTTTGTAGACAATACTTCGAATACACCATCTCCTAAATCTAGGATAGAGATATCGAAAGTACCACCTCCTAAATCGTATACTGCGATTTTCTGATCTTTGTGGTTTTTATCTAGACCGTAAGCTAATGCAGCAGCAGTAGGCTCGTTGATGATTCTTTCTACTTTAAGACCTGCGATTTCACCCGCTTCTTTTGTAGCCTGTCTCTGCGCGTCGTTGAAATATGCAGGAACCGTAATTACCGCTCTTGTTACTTCCTGTCCAAGATAATCTTCAGCCGTTTTCTTCATTTTCTGAAGCGTCATTGCAGAAATTTCCTGTGGAGTATATTCTCTGTCGTCGATTTTTACTTTTACGGTATCATTTGGTCCGGAAACCACTTCATAAGGCACTCTTGAAATTTCTTTCGCATCTTCTTTAAAATGAGTTCCGATGAATCTTTTAATTGAATATACTGTTTTCTTTGGATTTGTTACCGCCTGTCTTTTTGCAGGATCTCCTACTTTTCTTTCACCATCTTCTGTAAACGCAACGATAGACGGCGTTGTTCTTTTACCTTCTGCGTTAGGAATAACAACAGGGTCTTTACCCTCCATTACAGCAACACAAGAGTTGGTTGTTCCTAAGTCAATTCCAATTATTTTACTCATAATATTTTTATATTTTTTCTAATTTTAATTTTTAATTTACATTCAGTATTTCTCAATATTTATACCATTCAAAATTTTGTGACAAATTGACAGAAACAATCTGAAACAGGAAAAAATAATTTTATTTTTCAGCTTGAAAATTTTAGAAATACAGTTTAGAATAAACCTAAACTTTACTTTTTATATGATTTGAATTTTTGTCACAAAACCTTTTAATACTTGTTAAACCGTATCAATTTTGTCACTTTACGACTTTAAAATAAAAATATCAGTCAGAATTATAATTTTCCAGATAGTTTTTAATAACTTTAATGGATTACAAAAATCATCCGGTTCAGAATCTTTTTCGCTCCAAAAATTTAATTAAAGCTTAACGCAAAAAGGTTTTCAGAGATACCACGAATTATTATTTTTGATAAATTATACACTAGAGAATGTCATTACATTTCAATCCGAGAGATATTACCTGGCTTGCCTTCAACGAGAGGGTTTTACAGGAAGCCATGGACGAAAAAGTCCCTTTACATTTAAGAATCCGTTTTTTAGGAATTTTCTCCAACAATTTAGACGAATTTTTCCGTGTGCGGGTTGCAGGTTTAAAGCGCGCCATGGATTTCAAAGAAAAAGTTATTGCAGAATCTTTTTATCAGCCGCCTTCCAAAATTCTCCAGAAGATCAATGATATTGTGATGCGACAGCAGCAGAATTTTGATAAAACCTGGAAAAAAATTCAGGCGGAAATGGCTGAACATCATGTTTATATTAAAACAGCCAAAAATTTATCTTCCAATCAGAAAGAGTTTGTAAGAAAATATTTTGATGAAGTGGTAGAATCCAATGTTATTCCTATTCTGCTTCATGAAAATACACCTATGCCTTACATGCGGGACAAAAGTCTTTATCTGGGTGTAGCGATGCGGAAAAAAGACTGGCAGTATTCCAGCAATTATGCCATTATTGAAATCCCTTCAAGATTCGTAGGAAGATTTGTTCTGCTTCCTTCCGAAGATGTGGAAGATAAAAATGTAATGCTTCTGGAAGATGTGATTACTTTTAACCTGCCTCATATTTTCTCCTATTTCGGATATGATGAATTTGCGGCCAATGCTTTTAAAGTAACCAAAGATGCCGAACTGGAACTTGATAATGACATCCGTACCAATTTCGCCGAAAAAATTGAAAAAGGTTTAAAAAACAGAAGAAAAGGAAAACCTACGCGTTTTGTTTTCGATAAAGATATGGACAAGGCTCTTCTTGAGATGCTGATCCGAAAATTAAACCTGACGAAAAAAGACAGCATTATTCCCGGAGGAAAAATTCATAATTTTAAACATTTCATGGATTTTCCGGATGTTTTTGAGAGGTATGAAAAGCCTGTTGAAAGAACTTCTTTTACCCATCCTGCTTTTGAAAACACGGAAAGAGTAACGGATGTTATTCTGAAACACGATGTTCTTCTCACCTTCCCTTATCACAAATACAATCCTGTAATTGATCTTCTTCGTGAAGCAGCAATGGATCCCGATGTAAAGTCGATTCAGATCACAGCCTATCGTTTAGCGAGCAGTTCGAAAATCATCAATGCTTTAATTTATGCGGCAAGAAACGGTAAAGAAGTAACGGTAATGCTTGAGCTTCAGGCAAGATTTGATGAAGAATCGAACCTTGAATGGAAGGAAATGCTGGAACCGGAAGGAATCACGGTATTGATAGGTCTTCCGAATAAGAAAGTTCATGCCAAATTATGCGTCATAAAGAAAAGGTCTCACAACAAAACCATCCAGTACGGTTTTGTAAGTACCGGAAATTTCAATGAAAAAACCGCCAGAATTTATGGAGATCATCTGCTAATGACCGCAGACCGCGGAATTATGGCAGACATTAATAAGGTTTTTAATGTTTTGAAAAAGCCGAAGGAAGATTATCTGCCTATTCTTAAAACCTGTAAGAGTTTACTTGTCTGCCCGCAGTTCATGCGTGAAAAGATTCTACATCATATTGATAAGGAAATTGAAGAAGCCAAAGCGGGAAGGCATGCAGAAATGATCGTTAAAGCCAATTCGGTAAGTGACCGTTCCCTGATTGAAAAGCTATATGAAGCAGCACAAGCCGGAGTTGTCATCAGAATGATTGTAAGAGGAATTTACTGTGCTGTGAATCAGAAAGATTTTAAAGAAAAAATAAAAGCAATCAGTATCGTAGACGAATATCTGGAACATGCAAGAGTAATGTATTTTTACAATAAAGGAGCCGAAGATATGTATATTTCTTCCGCAGACTGGATGACGAGAAATTTAGATTACAGAATTGAAGCTGCCGCAAAGATTACGGATAAAAATCTGAAGAAAGAACTGAAAGATATTCTCGACATACAGTTGAAAGATAATGTAAAAGCACGTATTTTAGACAAAAAACTGAGCAACGAATATATTGATAACGATAAGGAAGAGTGCCGTTCTCAGATTGAAACCTATCGATATTTAAAAGCCAAAACGAATAAGAAATGAAGATCGCAGCCATAGATATAGGAAGTAATGCCGCCCGACTTTTGATTAATGAAGTAAAAATAAACAATAAACAGCCCGAATTTATTAAGCTGAATCTTTTGAGAATTCCTCTGAGACTGGGAATGGATGTCTTTAGCTTAGGAAAGATCGGAGAGGAAAGAGAAAAAATGGTAATCGACTCAATGAAGATTTTCAGCGATCTGATGAAAATCTATAAGGTAGAACATTACAGAGCCTGTGCTACGAGTGCCATGCGTGACGCAGCCAACGGAAAGAAAATTATTGAAGAGGTGAAAAGAACTTCAGGAATTAATATTGAAATAATTTCCGGAGACGAAGAAGCAACTCTGGTTTTTGAAAATCATGTTGCAGAAGGACTTGATAAAGAATTTGCCTATTTGTATATTGATGTCGGTGGAGGTTCTACAGAGCTTACTTTCTACGAAAACGGAAAAATGAAGTACGAAAAGTCTTTTAATATCGGAACCATCCGTTTGCTGAACAATCTGGTAACGCCCGACAACTGGAAAGATATGAAGGAAGAAATCCGAAAAAATATCAACAGCAAAAAACCGATTGTTGCCATCGGATCAGGAGGAAACATCAACAAAGTTTTTTCCATGAGCAAAACGAAAGACGGCAAACCGATGTCTCTTTCTCATCTTAAAAAAGTGTATAAAGAGTTTGATGATCTTACCGTTGATGAAAGAATGACAAAATATAATCTTCGCGAAGACAGAGCCGACGTTCTGGTTCACGCGTTACAGATCTTCAACAATGTGATGTCATGGTCGGAAATCAACAGGATTTTTGTACCTAAAATTTCTGTTGCAGATGGTTTAATCCACAATATTTACAGCAAATTGAAGGATAAGAAGTAAATATATTATAGTATAGAAAATTTAAAAGCCGACCAGATTGAACTGATCGGCTTTTTTATTTATGGTTTCAAAAGTTTTTTGCTTGATTTGGAGGTTTCGGCGGCTGCTTCGCAGCCGCCGAAACCCTCAAACCCTTATCAATTAGGTTAAATAATCCCCAAATTCCAAAAAACTAAAAAAAATTGTATAATTTTTGATACCACATAAAGTAAAAATATTCCTGAAAACGTCAACAACAGTAATAACAGTAAAGAAATGAATTCAATAAAAATAATTCTCACGGGAGCAACAGGAATGGTGGGTGAAGGCGTTTTAATGGAATGTCTAGAGAATCCGAACATTTCTGAAATTCTCAGTGTAAGCCGAAAACCATCGGGCAAAAAACACGCCAAATTAAAAGAATATATTGTTTCAGATTTTCTCAAAATAGATCTGAATGATGAAAACTTGAAAGGATATGATGCCGTCTTTTTCTGTGCAGGAATCAGCAGTGTAGGAATGAGCGAGGAAGAATATACCAAAATTACGTATGATACGACGCTGCATTTTGCCAAAGCAGTACTTCATCAGAATCCGGATATGGTGTTCAACTATGTTTCCGGAGCGCATACCGACAAAACGGAAAGCGGGAAAATAATGTGGGCGAGAGTAAAAGGCAGAACAGAAAATGCACTCAGAAAGCTTGGATTCCGGGCAGCATATAATTTTCGACCGGGATTCATGAAACCCGTTGAAGGTCAGGAAAATGTAAAATGGTTTTTTAAACCTTTAATTTGGATTTTTCCTGTCTTATTACCATCAAAATCATTAACTTTACAA
This sequence comes from Chryseobacterium sp. ZHDP1, assembly GCF_018603435.1. GTDB lineage: Bacteria > Bacteroidota > Bacteroidia > Flavobacteriales > Weeksellaceae > Chryseobacterium > Chryseobacterium indicum. The sequence continues at coordinate 1,810,448 of NZ_CP075682.1, forward strand.
GAAGTGGGTATTGCAATGATCAATGCTGTACTAAAAGGATATCCGACTTCAACATTAGAAATTAAGGACATTAAAAATCTGGCGATATGAAGGAAATGTTAAAAAGAATTTTTCTGGTAGCTTTTATTTTATTGGTTCTGACGGCAATTTCAGGATTTTTTTATATGCAGAAGCATCCCATGGAAGGAAATAAATTCACGGGTAAAAATCTGCGTTTTTCCGGTCAGGTCTCAAAATAAAAATATTTTTGGGAAATTATCCGTTCTAAAATCGTTTCAACTGAAATCGATTTCTGTATTTCATGGCTATTATTTTTTATTATTAACTTAAATTTATTCTTACCTGTTATTTATTAATCATTTTTTAAAATTTGCTTAAAATCTTTGCAAAGTAGAACCTTCATTTTTGCATAAATTTAATGTAAGTAAAAAATGATTAACAACTACCTGTTAAAAAGTTCTGTTGTCGCCGCATTCTTTCTTCAGGGAGCGGTTTTCGGGCAGACCTCTCTTATCCATTACTGGAACTTCAACAACAATGCTTCGGCAGCTTCCATCACTACCCCGACTTCCACTTTGGTGGGAGGTTCGATGACAGCCGTAATCAACGGAACTACTGATGTAGATTTCGCCAACGGAACAGGACAGAATTTCAATATCGACAATTTCAATGCGAGAAACGGAGATGTTTCAGGAACGCATTTACGCTATAATTTCCCGATCAACGGAAATCTTCAGTTCAATTTGCCAACAACAGGATACAATAATGTTGTCGTGAAATTTACGACAAGAAGATCCGGTTCCGGAGCAGGAACGCAGACGTGGAAATATTCTGTGGACGGAACAAATTTCGTTACTTTTCAGACGGTTTCTCCTTTAGATGCCAATCCTCAACTCATTACTTTAGATTTTTCGACAATCTCAGGAGCAGCCAACAATCCTAATTTTAAACTTAAAGTTGAATTCTCACAAGGTTCCGGAGGAACTGTGGGTAACAACCGTTTCGATAATTTTACCGTAGATGCAACCCTCATTAATGCTGCCGACACTACTCCACCCACGGTAACTTATCTTCCCTCAAACAACACAAATAATGCTCTAACGACTGTAAATCCTACGATTTCTTTTAATGAAAGTGTAAGGTTAACAGACAATTCCGCGATCAACGATTCTAATGCACAAATGCTTGTCGATTTCCGCCTTGGAAATGCTTCAGGTTCTCAGGTTCCCTTTACAACTACGTTTTCCAGCAATAAAATTACAGTGATCCCGACTGTAGCTTTAATCCCCAACCAAACGTATTATCTGGCTTTAAAACCTAACATGGTAGAAGATACCAGTGATAATGCAGTGACGGCAGTTACTTCCACCACTTTTACCACCGCAGGAACCTCAATTTCGTTGGATAAAAACTTTATTAAAGTCAGTGAAAATGCAGGAACTTTGGCATTTAAAATAAATGTTACAAATCCGTCAAATTCCTCTGTGAATTTAGTGGTGAAACCCGCTCCTTTCAGCACGGCAAACAGCAGCGACTTTACACTAACGAATCAGACGATTAATCTTACTCCTTCCACAGCGAGTTATACCGTAAACATCCCGATCATCGATGATTCGCTGGAAGAACAGCAGGCTGAATATTTTGTAGTAAGCCTTGAAAATCCGGTCGGAGCAACCATTTCCGGAGACAGCAATGCAACAGTTTATATTGTTGATAATGACAAACCCGCTCCGGTTCCAACTCATCAGATTTCTTTAAATTATATCGGAAGTTTTGATCCTTCGGGAACCAATACCAGTTCTACGGAAATTGTGGTTCATGATCCTGCCACACAGAGATTATTTACCATCAGCTCTATCACCGATGTTTTTGATATTATTAATTTCAGCAATCCTACTTCGCCAACCGTTGTTAATACCATTAATATGGCTCCTTACGGCGGAATTACAAGCATTGCCGTAAAAAACGGAATTATTGCTGCGGCTTCTCCAAACACCAATCCGCAGCTGAACGGTTCTGTAGTTTTCTTTGATATCAACGGAAATTTCCTGAAGCAGGTTACCGTAGGAGCTTTACCGGATATGATTACTTTTTCACCGGACGGAACAAAAGTAATGACCGCCAATGAAGGCGAACCGAACGATTCTTATACCGTAGATCCGGAAGGAACAATCAGCATTATTGATATTTCGGGCGGAATTTCCAATCTTACGCAAAGCAATGTTACGACGCTTAATTTTAATGCTTTTGATGCTCAGGTTTCTGCATTAGCTGCAACCGGTTTGAGAAAAGTAAGAACAAACAATACGCTTTCTCAGGATTTAGAACCTGAATACATTACAATTAGCTCAGACAGTCAGAAAGCATGGGTTACACTTCAGGAAAACAATGCAGTGGCTGAAGTTAATTTAGCCACAAAAACCATTACAGGAATTTGGGGATTGGGTAAAAAAGACATGAGCATTCCCGGAAACGGCTTTGATGCTTCCGATAACAACGGAGAGATTTTAATTGCCAACTGGCCTGTGAAAGCTTATTTTCTTCCGGATGGAGTACAGAATTATAAAGTTGGAGGAACCAATTATATTGTAACTGCCAATGAAGGAGATGAAAAAGATCTTGCAGGATTCAGTGAAAGAACCACAGTAGGCGCGAATGATTATACTTTAGATCCGGCTATTTTTCCACAATCTTCTGTTTTAAAGGCTTCTTATAATTTAGGAAGGTTCAGAGTTTCCAATGCGACAGGAAATACAGACGGAGATACAGATTTCGAGGAAATTGCAGCTTTGGGAGCGCGTTCATTCTCGATCTTCAATGCAGATACGAAGCAGATCGTTTACGACAGCGGAGACCGTTTTGAGAGATATATAGCAGCCAATCATCCATTGATCTTTAATGCAGATAATGAATCCAATACTGTTAAAAGCAGAAGCCGTGCAAAAGGTCCTGAACCGGAAGGAGTTGCTTTAGGAAATATTAACGGACAAACGTACGCCTTCATTACACTGGAAAGAACCGGCGGAGTAATGGTTTATAATATTACAGATCCTAACAATCCTGCTTTTACAGATTACAAGCATTCAAGAATGACTTCTGCATACGGAGGCGATAACGGACCGGAAGGACTTATCTACATTGCCCCAGAAAATACAACGACCGGAAAAGGATATGTAATTGTTGCCAATGAAATCAGCGGTACATTATCGATGTATGAAATTGCTAATGCTCCTACTTTGGCAACCGGAGAGGTTAAATCTGAAAAAGCAACCTTCAATGTATTCCCGAATCCGGTAACAAAAGGAAATATTCTGTATTTCAACCGAGCACAGGACTATGAATTGTATGATATGTCCGGAAAACAGATTGGAAAAGAAAAAAATGCTTTAACAATCGACACTTCGATGCTTTCCACAGGAGTTTATCTTATAAAAACTTCCGAAGGACATCTGAAAAGAGTTATTGTAAAGTAGATTATATATTATTTAGTTGATTAAATGAGCCTCGAATTTCGGGGCTTTTTTGTTTTAAAGAAATTCAGTAGTTTTAAACTTTGAAATACCATGAAAACGCAATTAGAAGAAATCATCCGTCAGGTTTACCATAAAGAAAAACGAAATCTTTTCACTTTTTTAACGGGAGCAGGAATTTCATCCGACAGCGGAATTCCTACCTATCGCGGAACAGACGGAATCTGGGTAAAAGGAACACGGTTTCATAAGCCGGAAGAATTCGGAACGCTGAAATATTTTAAGCAACATCCTGAAGAAGTTCTTCAATTTTCTCTTTTCAGGAAAAAAATGTTTGATAGTGCAGAACCCAATGAAAGCCATTTTCATTTAGCTGAAATTGAAAAAATGCTGCAGGACCGGTTTCATCTGATCACACAAAATATAGACAATCTTCACAGGCGCGCAGGAAATCAACGAATTTATGAAATTCATGGAAATAACCGTGAAATTAAATGTTCGAACGGATGTAAGGAAATTTTGAATCTTCCGGAAGAAATTAAAGGCAAAGACATCGATGAAGATCTTACAGCAAAAGATATTGAATTGCTTACCTGCTCGTATTGCGGACACTGGATGCGTCCGAATATTTTGTGGTTTGATGAATATTATGATGAAAAAACCAATAAGAAATTCAGTTCTCTGAAAGTGGCAAAAAACAGCGGAGTGCTTTTCATTATCGGAACTTCCGGAGCAACAAATCTTCCGCTTGCCATTGCTGAAACCGCATTGAAATACGGAGCCTTCATTGTTGACATCAATACAGAAGACAACCATTTCACGGAACTGATTGTAAATAAAAAAAATAAGCTGATCATCCGGGAAAAGTCTACTGAAGTTTTAAAGGTGATTAAAGAGATTATTGAAAATTTATCTGAAATTTAACATGGATAATCCGGATATTAATTTTTTAATCAAAAAAGCTTTCAAAGCCAAATATAAAAGTTATTACTGGAATCATATTTCAAAATTAAGAACATATGTAAATGATGAAATGATTTCGGAATATTTTGAAATGATAGATTCTGATGATGCAAAATTTAAACAAATCGGGATTGATATTCTATGCCAATCAGGAAATAAACGTGGAAACTTTGTTGAGCCTCTTTTTGATAAAATCTTTGAAATTTTAAGAACAACATCTGATGAAAATCTTATTTGTACATGCCTTTTTGCCATTGGTCACAACAACCAACATTTAAAAACAAAACATTTTAAAACTTTAGAAAAATTTCAAAACTCAGAATCTAAAGAGATAAGGTATGCACTTACTTTCTCTTTGCTGGGAGTTGAGAATTATAAAGCAGTTAAAATGATGATAAAACTGGCACAGGACAGGAGTCTTAGAGTGAAAGACTGGGCTACTTTTGGTCTTGGAACACAAATCGAATATGACGATGAAGAAATCAGAAGTGTCTTGTATAAAAATTGTTTTTCTAAAGACCATCAGATAAGGCATGAAGCTATAAAAGGGCTTGCAAACAGAGAAAATAAGTAAGAAACTGCTGAAATCAAACTTCGAAAGTATTCTGCATCTATTTTAGGAATTCGAAATTCAAGTCACTGTAAAATAAAAATCGCGGCAAAATTCTTTCGCCGCGACTGCTTTTTAATGCATATCGTCATAGATTCTTACGAGATCTACTACATTTTTAACCTGTAGTTTTTCAAAAATTTTCTTCTTATAGGTACTGATCGTCGACATTTTGAGATTCAGACTATTCGAAATTTCTATATTTCCGTTGCCTTCTGCGAGAAGTTTAAAAATCTGAAATTCCCTTTTTGAAAGCCGCTCCACAGAATGAATATCCGTAGACTGCATAACGAGTTTCTTCATCATATCTACCGTGTAATAATATCCCTCTTCGAATATTGCCTTCACGCTTGCTAAGATTTCTTCTTCTGTGGCGCCTTTATTAAGATATCCCGCCGCTCCTTCTTCTATGTACTGAATTCCTACATTTTCATCGTAATTGGAAAAGATAAGAATCCTTAATTGTTTCTGTTTCTTTTTCAGTTCCTTTACCATTGCTTTGAAAATACTCTGCGGAATATCAATATCAATAATTAAAAGATCATATATCTTTTCAGAAACTTTTTCTTTTGCTTCAAGATAAGTTCCTGCGAAATCTATAGTACACTGATATTCAAGTTTCGTTTCTAAAATGAGCGAAGTTCCCATTCTTACAACATAATGACCGTCAGCAATGAGTATATTTTTCATAGTGTTAGTTTTAATAATTTCCCTTTTCGGAAAATTGCTTTCCATTCAATTTTTACAGTTTCAATACAAGTTACAGACCAATATTATTTTTTTGTTATATTTTACCTGATTAAAGAGATTTACGAACATTCAATATACTGTATTATCCTGAAATTCTTCAGAACATATTATTTCCACTTTTTTACACCAACTGCTAAAAAAATATGAAACATCTAAAACATAAGAATAAAAGTATATTACAAGCATACATCCCCATATCGCATTGTAAACAATTCTGTACAAAAATAGCACATAAAATATTCATGAACACTTAGAATTATTACTATAAAAAATTTCATAATATTCTTTAAATTTTTCTTAAAAAACAGCAATATCAGGTTTAAAGACCTGTCTGAAAGTAATATATAGATAATTTCTCTATTTCATGCTGATCATATTTTTTTTGATAAATTCCAGATTCAGGGATATCTTCTAATCAAAAAATGGCAATCGACCTGGTAAGCAATTTAAATTCTATCCGCTTCTGCCACCATTCTCGTCAGAAACTTTAAGATCTATTTTAAAATAAATAGAAAATCTGTTACAGTAAGCTAAGGATAAAAAAAGACAGACCTTAAACGATCTGTCTTATAAAATATTTATTTTTATTCTTCTACTCTACATTTATTACTCTCTCTATTTCCGGAGCATATTGCTTAATGGTATTTTCCACGCCTAATTTTAAGGTTGAAAAATTTAAAGAACATCCGGAACAGTTTCCTAAAAGTTTTACGTAAACCAGACTGTCTTTCACATCGATAAGCTCGATATCACCACCGTCCTTATTCAGAAACGGACGGATGCTTTCCAGAGCTTCCAAAACTCTTGTTACAGTATCTTCGTGCGTTATATTTGTTTCCATATTTTTTTCAGTTCAGTTCTGTTTTTTTCAGATTTTAAAAAATCATTATTTTGCTTTTGGCGAGCAGCCAGCCATGGTTGTAATCTTTACCGCTTCTGTTGGCGGAAGATATTTGTTTCTTTCCACAAGGCTCTCTACCATTTTTCGGGCAGTTTCCGTATAGATTTTAGTAATTTTAGAACCTTCCTGTAAAGCTGCCGGTCTTCCGACATCTCCAGCTTCTCTGATGCTCTGGATTAAAGGAATTTCCCCTAAAACAGGAATCCCAAGATCATCTGCAAGATATTGCGCTCCCTGCTGTCCGAAGATATAATATTTGTTGTCCGGCAATTCTTCCGGTGTAAAGTATGCCATATTCTCGATTAATCCAAGAACCGGAATGTTGATGCTTTCCATCTGGAACATTGCAATACCTTTTCTTACATCTGCCAGAGCAACGTGTTGTGGTGTACTTACAATTACTGCTCCCGTCACAGGAACCTCCTGAATGATGGATAAATGAATATCTCCCGTTCCCGGAGGAAGATCAATAAGCAGGAAATCCAGTTCTCCCCAAGCTGCATCGCGGATCATCTGGTTCAATGCTTTTGAAGCCATCGGACCTCTCCAGACTACTGCCTGATTAGCTCCTGAAAAATATCCTATCGAAAGCATTTTTACGCCATAATTTTCAATAGGCTTCATCAGATTTCTTCCGTCCACTTCTACAGAAATTGGTTTTTCACCTTCCGTATCAAACATGGTAGGAACTGAAGGACCGTAAATATCTGCATCTAACAATCCTACTTTGAAGCCCATTTTTGCTAAAGTTACTGCCATATTTGCAGAAACTGTAGATTTACCAACTCCTCCTTTTCCGGAAGCAATGGCAATAATATTCTGAATTCCCGGAATTTGCTTTCCTTTGATCTGGCTTTGCTGAATTTCGCTCGGCTCCGGAGAAACGATCTTTAATTTCAGATTAATATCTTCGCCAAACTCGCTTGCGAAAGCCTGCTTCATTGCTGCTTCAAGCTTTTTCTTTTCGTGCATTGCGGGAGAATGAGCCGTCATGTCAATATAGACATCATTGCCCATTATCTGAAGATTATTCACCAAATCATCAACTTCTATCTCTTTAAGGAAACCCTGTACCTTTTCTTTCGTCAACATAAACTAAATAAATTGTTTACAAATTTACGTAATTTTTAGCTATTTAGAATAAGTAAAGAGACTGATAGATATTTTCTTTTGAGGAAAAAAGATTTAGCAGAAACAAGCTTATTAAAAATAAATTATTTCCCTTCATTTAATCATAAAAACGGTTTCATAAGTCCTTATTAATTCGGCGCAATGTGTATTTCCTCATTATTAATGAAATTTTGTTAGATTTGTTGAAATCTATATCAAGTAAAAATTACATCACCAAACCAATGAACTCTAAAAAATTCATCTTACTTTTTTTTCTCACTTCCCTATGTATCAAAGCCCAGAACTATTCGCAGTATGTGAATCCGTTTATAGGAACCGGCGGTCATGGTCACACCTTTCCCGGAGCTATTGTTCCGTTCGGAATGGTACAGCTTTCTCCTGACACCAGAATCGACGGAAGCTGGGATGGCTGCAGCGGCTATCATTATTCCGACTCAGTGATCTATGGATTTTCACACACGCACTTAAATGGAACCGGAGTTTCAGATTACGGAGACATTATGCTGATGCCAACGATGGGAAACCCCGGTTTAACACCTAAAGAATATTCATCCAGATTTTCTCATAAAAACGAAAAAGCAACCGCAGGATTTTATTCCGTTAAATTAGAAAAAAACAATATTGATGTTCGTTTAACCACGACTAAAAGAGTCGGTTACCATGAATATACCTTCAACAATGCAGGAAATGCGAATATTATTTTAGATCTGAATCACAGAGATAAACTGCTGGAAGGTGAAGTAAAAATCATTGATGATAAAACGATTGAAGTTTTCCGCAGAAGTGAAGCTTGGGCAACGAACCAATACATTTATGCAAGAATTGAGTTTTCAAAACCGATGTTTAGATCTAAAGATCATGTTGTAAAGCCTAGCGAAAGAGGGGTTTCTATACCTGAGAAAGTTACAAAAGGTGATGAAATTCAAATAGCATTTTCTACAAAGGTCAAAAAAGGCGAAAAAATTCTTGTAAAAGTGGCGATTTCACCTACAGGGTACGAAGGAGCGGCAAAAAATATGCTGGCTGAAGGGAAGTCTGATAATTTTGATGACATTCAAAAAAATGCTGTTGCAGACTGGAATAAAGAATTATCTAAAATCGAGGTTAAATCTTCCGACAAAAATAAACTTGCAGTTTTCTACACAGCAATGTATCACGTGTTCACACAACCGAACATCTATATGGATGTTGACGGAAAATACAGAGGTCGTGACAACAAATTCTACATGGCAAACGGATTCGATTATTATTCGGTTTTTTCGCTTTGGGATACTTTTCGCGGAGCGCATCCTTTGATGACTTTAACCGACAGAAAAAGAACGGCAGATTTCATCAATACCTTTATTAAACAATATGAACAGGGCGGAAAACTTCCGGTTTGGGAACTGGCTTCCAACGAAACGGAATGCATGATCGGTTACCACGCAGTTTCCGTTATTGCCGATGCGATGGCAAAAGGAATTACAGGTTTTGATTATGAAAAGGCATTTCAGGCTTCTAAAAACTCTGCTATGCTAGATATTTTTGGGTTAAATGCTTACAAACAGAACAATTTCATCAGCATTGATGATGAGCATGAAAGTGTTTCTAAAACCGTAGAATATGCTTACGACGACTGGTGTATCGCTCAAATGGCTAAAATTTTAGGCAAGAAAGAAGACCATCAGTATTTCATGAAACGTTCTCAGAATTGGAAAAATCTGTACAATCCAAAGAATGGGTTTATGCAGCCGAGAAAAAACGGAAACTGGCATGAACCTTTTGAGCCGAGAGAAGTTAATAACAATTATACCGAAGGAAATTCGTGGCATTATTCCTACTCTGTTCAGCAGGATATTCCGGGACTGATCGCGGCACATGGCGGAAAAGAGAAATTTGAACAATTTATTGATGGTATTTTTTCTGCACCGGACAAAACAACAGGAAGAGAACAGGTGGATATTACCGGATTAATCGGACAATATGCACAGGGAAATGAACCGAGCCACCACATCGCATATCTTTATAATTACGTAGGAAAACCTGAGAAAACAGATGCAAAAATTAAATTCATCCTTGATAATTATTATAAAAACACACCGGACGGTCTGATCGGAAATGAAGACTGCGGACAGATGAGCGCATGGTATATTCTGAGTGCTATGGGAATTTACTCTGTAACTCCCGGTTTACCGGAATGGCAGACAACGAAGCCTTATTTTGATGAGGTTAAAATTCATCTTGAAGACGGAACAACAAGAACGATTACTCCCAATACAAACAGAGAAGAGCTTAAAAAACTTGGTTTTGAAAATGCAAAATCGTTTAAAGATTTTAAATATGATGAATTAACGGCATCTCCTGTTATTTCTGCTGCAAGAATTTTTGATTTAAATACAAAAGTTGAGATCACAGCGCTAAATCCTGATGACAAAATTTACTATATGACACTGGATGAAGGTGATGCGAACGTAAGAAAAATGTTTACCGCCTATAAAGGTCCTTTCACCATTACTAAAACCACTCAGGTTGCGGCTTACGCGGAAAGAAATGGTGAAAAAAGTTCAATTGTAAGAGCCAATTTCAACAGAAGACCGAATAACTGGGACATTACGGTAAATTCCACTCCTACCCCACAATACACAGCAAGCGGAAAATTATCTTTAATCGACGGAATCAACGGTGATACCAACTGGAGAAAAGGAGAATGGCTGGGTTATCAGGGACAGACTTTTGAAGCGATTATCGACATGAAATCACCTCAACAATTCACTCAGTTATCTTCAACCTATCTTCAGGACAGCCGCGCATGGATTTTGATGCCTAAAAAAGTGGAATATTATGTTTCCAACAACGGAAAAGATTTTATTTTGCTAAAAACAGTTGAAAATACTCTGGATCCGAAAGATGAAACCGTTCAGGTAAAGGATTTTTCAACGGAGGTTCTTCCTACACAGGCTCGCTACGTAAAAGTAAAAGCCTACCATTTCGGGAAACTTCCGGAGTGGCATCAGGGAGCGGGCGGTGATGCTTATATTTTTGTGGATGAGATTTCTGTGAAATAATTATTCATAAAATTCTCTGAAAGCATAATCCTGAAATGAATATTATGTTTTTATGATTCAAAATCAGAAGTATCATAAAAAAGTTAAACTGTTTCTGAAAAAAAGGCTGTCTTAGAATCAAAGACAGCCTTTTTTATTTTTGCCCTGAAAATAATTTAATCTATATATTTCTTCTTAAACCAGGTATCAAGAACATTCATGCTGATGCTTAACATGTGGTAATTTTCTTTAATGGAAACATTTTGCTGTAATCCGTGAATGCCATAACCGTAGCTTACGTTAAGATTAACACGATTCAGAGGAATTCCCAAACCGGCGGTAAACTCCAGCTTATCTATTTTAACTTTATTAATTTTGTAATATCCGGTATCATAATTTACTCCGAAACGATACACAAAGGCTTCCGATAATTTTTCAAATCTCTTTTTCGCAGGCAAGATCTCCAGTCCCAGACCGTAAACATTCTGTCTGTAGTACTGTTCAGACGTTTCTGTATTTTTTACTTTATCCCAGTTGCTTTGTCTGAAATCGAAAGTCATCCTGTATTTTTCCTTCGCAAGAATTCCTACTCCCGCTCCCATCTCAAAAGGTAATGAAGAGTCTCTGGAAGAAAGACCGGAAGTAACGGTATTGGTATAATCCTTATCTTCCGTGTAAGAAACCTCCCGTTTTGAAACGAGTTTACTCCCAAAATTCACAATTCCTCCAAGAGTAAGTTTAAAATTATCACCAAATTCTTTTTTATACTGCGTCCCCAAATTGTAACTAAAACCTGTATATCTTACGCTTCTGTTGATTTCAACTTCTGTAGTCGTAGAGATAGTTTCTTTCCTGTAAATGGTTCCGAAATTATTGTTTACCTTCCCGCCCAGACTCCAGTTATCATTAATTTTATACGCCAGACTTATTCCCCACTTCGATAGTCCTCCGCTTCCTTCGTACGTCACAGGATATTCGCTTACCGTACCTTCGATAGGAATAGTGGAAGAAATCTTATAATCCGAAGAAGTGGTAGGCTGCATACTGATCCCAATAAATGCTTTTCTGGAAATTCTTAAGGCAGCGCTGAAGTTTGTAAAGTTAGAGTTCAGCCTGTTGTCTGATCCCAAATTGCTTGAAATAGTATTATACTTCAAGATCCCGCTTACATTGAAAACAACATTTCTGGAGCTAAGATCCGTCATTGAAGCCGGATTTTTAGAGTTGATATAATCCGGAGCCTCCAGAGCAATTCCTGTATTTCCCAAAGCGATATTTCGTGCATCATCTACGTTATTAAAACCTCCAATTCCGAAATAGGAATATGGTGAAGAGTTTTGGGCATACATTACAGAAGTAAAAATGCATGAGAATAAAATACCTGCCGTTGTTTTATTTTTCTTGTTCATAAAATTAATCTTGCATTTAATATCCCAGCATATACACCTTCAGTTTCGCCGGATTTGTTTTATTTTTTTGGTCTCCTGTAACTAACCTTCCGCAAAGAACATCTGCATATGAAGATGGATACATTAAAATATTATAATTAGAATTTGCCGATTCTGACAGTATGGTGTTTACATAGCTCTTCACGGAAAAATTGTAAGTATGTTCATTCTGAAATTCGCTACCGGCTGAAAGACTCGTTGCAATTTCCGTACTTCCGTCTGAGGTGTAAGTGCTTACAATATTGTTAAATTTATCTCCCAGATAATAATAAAGAGGTGAAGGATTATAAAAGTTATCGGAATAATATCCGACCACCGGACTCAGAGACAATGTGGCATCGATAATTTTATAATTCTGATATACATTCTTCAAAGACTTCAGATAAGGAATTTCTATCCTTGTATACACTCCTATCCCTGCCATCATGTAGGCTCTGTTCCCCAAATTTGCAGAATAAATGGGTTTTGATGAAGAAAGCCCATCCAATTGGGATCCTGTAAAATCACTTTGTATTTTGTTATATTGATAGGTTGTACTCGGATTAAGATCCAGCGTATACTTTACAGGCTCCGTACCGTTTTGTGATGCGGTGTGGTAATACATTCTCACAATATTGGAAACCTTCTCTTTTGTACTTTTATTGATCTGAACCTCATACGAGGAATTAATTCCGAAACGCAGAATCGCATTATTATTGGAGGAAGGTACTAAAGCAAGACCTTTATAAAAATTAAGAAAATATTCCTGAGTGGTTACATCACTATTTTTAAGCGTATTAAATAGCGATTGTCCGAAAGACTGATCCAGTTTTATCTTCACGTAGCTGCTGTCTGTATTGGGTCTCGGAAAAAACTCTGCCTCTCCTATGGAATTAGAAGAATAATTAAAGTGGCTTTTGCTGTAAAGATATCCGTTGTTCAGTTTAATACGGTCTGTTAAAGGATAAACATTCAGTTTGTAAGAAGTAAGAGTATCTCCGTAATAAAAATTTGTGTTCGTAAGATACATCACAATAGAATCGAAAACCGCAGTTGTAGGCGAAGACAGCGTATAGCTTTCTGGTGTCAGTTCAAAAAGAGAAGAAGAATTTACCTTTCCGAAAGTCTGGTCATTGATGGCTCCGATCATCATTACACTTTTCCCTGATGTTACTACAGAATCTTTCATAACGGTAGACATCTTCATTGTGAGAGTATCAATCATAACAATTTTAGATTCGGCATCCATCCAGGAGCTTCCCACTTCATAGGTGTTGCTTTCGTCCTCACAGGAAAATAAAAGGAACAGCGAAAAACACAATAAAAAATATTTACACATCTTTTTTCCGCAAACATATCATTAAGTTCATATTAAGGTAAAATTTATTCTTCCGTTGCCCTTGAGTTGTAGACGGTTGAGAAAAATATCGGGATATCTTTAAATTTTGTAAAAAACAGAGAATCTATCTTCAATAGATGCCCATTCGCCTACAAAAAAACCGTGTTCGTCTAAAAAATTTTCAGAATACTTGGGAATTAGATTCATTTGCACAAAAAAAGAATGAATAATGAATGGTAAACTTTCAATTTTAGCACTCACTCTTGCAGGGACATTTTTAGCTGTAAGCTGCCGAAATGATGACGATGATGATGAACTGATAGGAAACTGGGTAAGAGTTTCTGATCTGGACGGCAAACCCCGCTCTAATGCATCTGCATTTGTAGTAAACGGAAAAGGATATATCACCGGAGGATATGATGGGGAATATTATTATAATGATTTATGGAGTTATGATCCCAATGTAAATGCCTGGACGCAGAAAGCCGATTTCCCGGGAGCTAAAAGAAGTTCCGCAGTAGGTTTCGCAACCTCTTCCTACGGATATGTAGGAACGGGATACGATGGACTGAATAAGTTAAAAGATTTTTATAAATATGATCCTTCATCCAACACATGGAGCCAGATTACAGATTTTCCGGGAACAGCAAGATATGCTGCGCTGGCATTCGGTATCGAAAACAAAGGATATGTGGGAACAGGATATGACGGAAGCGAACTGAAAGACTTTTATAAATATGACGAGTCTACCTCATCATGGAGTTCCATCAACAGTTTAGGAGGTTCAAAAAGAAGAGACGGAGCTACGTTTGTAATCAATAATGTGGCATATGTAGGATTCGGAAGTAACAACGGAAGTCTGGTATCCGATTTCTGGGCTTTTGATCCCATCTCTGAAACATGGACACGAAAAGTCGATACCAGTAATGACGACGATTCGCAAAACCGTGTTTCTACAGCCGCATTTTCAGCAAACGGTTTGGGCTATGTAGCTACAGGATCTACCGGAAGTGTTACCAATACCACATGGGAATATGATCCTTCTACGAACGACTGGACACAGAGAACCTCCTTTGAAGGATCTTCCAGAGAAAGTGCCTGTGCGTTTTCCATAGGAAATTATGGCTACGTTCTTACAGGAAACAGTGGATCTTCTTACTTTGATGATATTTGGGTATTTCGTCCTAATGAAAGCGAAAATGATGATGATTAAAACAATGATCCGGCTTTTGCTTTGCTGTGGAATTCTACTTATTAGCTGCGGTAAGAAAAGTACAGGTCTGGAGATTAAGGTTACGAAGCAAAATTCAGGATATGGATATCAGATTTTAAAAAAACAAAAAGTTATAATCAATCAGCCGTTTATTCCTGCAATAGAGGGAGAAAAAACATTTAAAAACAAAGAAGATGCGCAGAAAACGGCTGATCTTGTAATGAACAAAATTGAAAAAAAGATGTTCCCAAGAATTTCTACACATGAACTAGACTCTATGAAGATAGCGTATTAGATGCTTTAATTACAATGAAAATTCCTTCAATAGTTTTATTGAGGGAATTTGTGTAACCAGACAAACAGACTCATTTTATGACCACTTTTTTAAAAAAACTACGAAGCACTTACATCTACCACTGGATCATTTGGATCATCCTCATCTTTTTTAAGCTGATTATGGATTATTCTGTTTTCGGAAACTTTCTTTTTCTGATGAATATCAAGATTTTCATGGTATCTATCATTTTATTTTACATCCATTATTATCTGTTTTTACCTTTTCTCATTCGTCAGACTCCGAAAAAAATATTCATCATCACCATTTCATTTATCATCATTTATGTTGGTCTCATGATTATTTTTTTGCCTCCAATGCCGAAACACCCCCCATTTAACACGAAAGATTTTCCTAAGACCGGAAAAATGCTTCCTCTTCGTAAAGGAATGAATATTTACGATATCTTTTTTAAAATAGGAATTTTCTCTATTATCTTCAGTACTCTGCTTTTTTTTGTAGATAAATGGATCGAAAACGGAAAAAAAATAAAAGCGCTGGAATTTGAAAGGCAATCCAGTGAGCTGAAAATTCTTAGGGAGCAGATAAATCCTCATTTCTTTTTTAATGCACTCAACAGTATTTATTCATTATCTATTATTCAGTCTAAAGATACCCCGAGAGTAATCCTAATTCTGTCTGATATTATGCGTTATGTGCTGAACACCAAAAGTACACTTAAGAATAATCTGAACGATGAGATTTCAAATATTAAAAAATACATCGAAATACAGTCCATCCGCTTCAGTAAATTCAATAACATGAATTATGAATTTTATGGTAACTTTGATGCTTATGAGATTGAACCCCTTCTACTTCTTACCTTTGTAGAAAATGCTTTTAAATATGCCGATCTGAAAAAAGGACGTCTGGAAATCAAAGTCCATCTGGAAAACGGAACGCTGAATTTTTTCATCAGTAATTTTTATGAAAATAAAAGCTATGAGAGCAACGAAGACAGTAAACTGGGAATTGAAAATACAAAAATGAAGCTGAACTTGCTTTATCCTGATAAATACGATTTACAAATTGATAATAACGGTTCTGAATATAAAGTAAATTTGAAACTTCAACTGAATTGATAAATGAATTGCATAATTGTAGATGATGAAGGTCTTGCTCATCATGTAATTGAAGAATATATCTCAAGAATACCTTTCCTGAATCTGGTAAAAAACTGCTACGATATTCAGGAAACCATACAGACTTTGCAGACCACAAATGTGGATCTTATTTTTCTGGACATCAATCTTCCCAACATTACGGGGATAGAATTTTTAAAAAGTTTCAACAGACTTCCAGAGGTTATTATTACAACTGCTTATGATGACTGTGCTGTACAGGGATTCGAAATGGATGTTACAGATTATCTGCTGAAACCATTTTCTTTTGAGAGATTTCTTAAAGCGGTCTACAAAAGTTACAATAAACTGAATAACTCTAAAATAATACAGGAAAAAAGTACACAGAATCTTTTTCAGGATTCGTTTATCTTTGTACGATCCAATAATGAAGATGTAAGACTGAATTTAAGCGAGATTACCCGCATCAATGCGCTGAAAGACTACATCATTATCTACACGGAAACCCGAAAGCTGATCGTTCATCAGACCATGAAATCAATTATGGAGAAAATTGAGTCTGAAAATTTTATCCGGATCCACAATTCTCATATCATATCATTAAGGCACGTTCAGAGTATCGGGAAAAATAGTCTCATGGTTGGCGGCGAAAGAATTCCGATAAGCGAAAAATACAAAGTTTATCTGAGTAAAGTTGTGGAAAAATACAAATAATTTGTTTTTTTCTAATAGTCTCTAATGTAAAATTCTTTCCGACCAGTTCAGTTCTTCTGGCAATTCCATATCAGAAAATTCAATGTGAATCACTCTTCTTTTTCTGCCGTTCGTCGTTCGGTTGGAACCGTGAAGAAGTAAAGGTTTCATAATCATAATTCCGCCTTTTTCTACATTACAGATGGTTTCAGTTTCTGCGTTCCAGTCGATGGTTTCCGGTCTGTAAATTCCTTTGGCGTGGGATTTCGGAACAATTTTTAAGGCTCCGTTATTTTCATCGGTATCATCCAGATGAATTCTTATGGTGAAAATATTTTCCAAAATATTCAAAGGAGGCTGAACCGCAAACTGATTTTGTTTCGTTGTCCATGGTCCGAAATCTTCAATTTCCAACTTTTTATCAACAGAAATTGTTAAATCCTGATGATAAGCAACATACCAGTTTGATTTTTCAGGTTTATCAAAATAAATACTTTTTACCACAAAATATTTTTCGCCGAAAATTTCTTTGATGATTGTTCTTAAATTTTCATTAAAAATCAAATCTTTTACTTCAGGAATTTCCTTTAAAAACTGTCGGATGGCAAAAAGATCTTCCGACTTTCTGAAAGTTTCTTTAGAAGTATCTATATTTTGGATGACTTCACCGATCTTTTCAATTTCTTCATCGGAAAAAATATTGTCGATAACTGTAAAACCGTTTTCTGTAATTGAGTTTTTATAGTTTTGTAAATTCATTTGATTGTTTTGAATCTTATTTAACACAAAGATCGCAAAGATTATATTTAAAAGGATTGAAAATATTCTTCGTTCGCTAAGGCGTTTCACTCAGCAAATGATAACAGTATCATTCTAATTTTTATTATTGCTAATTTTTGAATTAAATTTCTTTAACATGGAGCTGTCATTCTGATCGAAGCGCAGCGTAGGGAAGAATCTTTTTCTTAAAACAAAGATCGCAAAGATTTTATTTAATCGGATTGAAAATATTTTTCGGTCGCAATGGCGTTTTACTCGGCAAATGATAGCAATGGTTACGTGATTAGAAGTCGTGGTCAAAAATAAATGGTCAATAATGAAAATTAAGAATTCACTATTGACCAATCACAGCCTAGCTTGATTTTTATAAGATATGAATCGTCAATGGTGAATCCGTTTTGCTTGTAAACTTTCTCTTTAATAATTCACATTTCACAAACGAAGTGAAATTGACTTTTCAATCATTAATTACAGATTTCCACCATGATTTTCCAACTGTCCTTCCCACTTAGAAACCGCTGAGGTTGCCAAAGCATTTCCGAGAACGTTGGTCATACTTCTTCCCATATCGCAGAAATGGTCGATTGGCAGAATTAAAGCAATTCCTTCCGGCGGAATGCCGAACATGGAACAGGTTGCTACAATAATTACTAAAGAAGCTCTTGGAACTCCCGCGATTCCTTTTGAAGTTAACATCAATACCAGAAGCATTGTAATCTGTTGTCCTACCGTCATTTCAATTCCGTAGATCTGAGCGATGAAAATTGATGCAAACGTCATGTACATCATGCTTCCGTCCAGATTAAAAGAGTATCCTAAAGGTAAAATAAACGATACTACTCTGTTGTTACAGCCAAATCGCTCCAGTTCTTCCACCAATTTTGGGAAAACCGCTTCTGAACTCGTCGTTGAGAAAGCAATCAGCAATGGTTCTTTTATTCTTTTTAACAATTCGAAAAGACGGTTGCCTAAAATTAAATATCCAACCAGTAAAAGCACCAGCCAAAGTACGCCTAAAGCGAAGAAAAAATCTCTTAAATAAATGGCATAGACTTTAAAAATCTCAAAACCATTGGTCGCGACTACCGCAGCAATAGCACCTAAAACTCCAAGCGGCGCAAACCACATGATGTATCCTACCATTTTCAGGATTCCGTGTGCTATAATGTCGAATAGTTTGATAACAGGCTGAGAATATTCTTCACCTAAATTGGCAAGAGCAATTCCGAACATGATGGAAAATACAACAATCTGTAATACTTCATTGGTTGCAAAAGCTTCGAAAATACTTTTAGGAATAATATGTTTTACAAAGTCTTCCATAGAGAAACCTTTGCTGGTTTTCAATAATTCTTCTGCGGAAGCAGCATCCTGAATCGGAAGTTTGGTAACGTGTCCCGGTTCAAGCCAGTTTACCAGCATTAATCCAATGAATAATGAAATTAATGAGGCAGAAATAAACCACAGCATCGCTTTCGTCCCTACTCTTCCGATCATTTTAATATCGCTCATCTTGGCAATTCCTACGACAAGAGTTGTGAAAACTAACGGAGCAATAATCATCTGAACGAGACGGATGAACACCGTTCCCAGAAGTTTTATATTTTTAGAAAAAGATTCTGCACTTTCCGGATATTGTGTGTGTACAAGTCCGCCGATTCCCACACCGATCACGAGTGCAATAATAATTGCTATAAAAAGTTTATTCTGTCCTTTCATATATATGTTTCAAGATTCGCAAATATAATATTTTTACAATTGGCAGGAAGATTTCATTTCCTTCACAAATAATATTATGTTAAATCAAACACGATTTAAAATTAATTATCTGATTAATAAAATATTGTAGAAAAATTTACAAAAATTTATTTGAATTTTATCCTTTTGGTACAAATTTTATTATTACATTTACTTGTATTAACAACATAAAAAAATATACAACTATGAAAAAAACGATCGCAATGGCTGCATTAGCTATAGCTGTATCTTTCGGAGCTGTTTCTTGTAAAAAGAAAGTTTCTGATGCCGATCTTCAAACGCAGGCTACTACGGTAGTAACAGCAAATCCTAGTGCTTCTGTAGAGGTGAAGGACGGAGTTGCACACCTGAGCGGGACTTTCGAAACTCAGGAGGCAAAAGATGCAATGATTAAGCAACTGAAAGCCATTACCGGTGTTAAAGAAGTAATGGATATGGCGACTGTAGCTCCTGCTGCACCTGCTGTAGCTCCTGTGGAAACTAAAAGCGCGGTAGATCCGATGGTACAGCAAAAAGTACAGGATGCCGTAAAAGATATTCCGGGGGTAAAAGTTGAAGTAGTAAACGGAGAACTTACTCTTACAGGAAGCGTATCTTCTGCTGATGCAAGAAAAGTAAAAGAATCTGTTGATGCTTTGAAAGTGGGTAAAGTAAATTATAAGTATACTGTAAAATAATCCGGAGATGAGCACATTACAAGATAAATATTCAAGTGTAGTTTCGGCAGCTCAGTCTGCAGGGATTTCTAATCTTCAGGTTCAGGAACAGGACGGAATTCTTTACGTTTCAGGGAGTGCTTCCAACACAGCAGCGAAAGATGCGGTCTGGAACGCTTTAGGGGCAATTGATTCTACATATTCTGCTTCAGACATCAATATTGATGTACAGGTTTCAGGTTTGGCAGCAGGTGCAGCTCTTACGGTTGCAACGGACGAATCTAATCTGAACATCAGACAGGAACCTTCTACGGATGCCGCAGTTGTAGGTAAAGCAGCAAAAGGTTCTTCTGTGACTTTGGTTGAGCAGACATCAGATGACTGGTGGAAAGTAAAAACTGAAGACGGGCAGGAAGGTTATGCTTACTCAAGATATTTGAGAGCTTAATTGTAAAGATTTAACAATATTTAAAATAGGAACATCCCTTTTCGGGGATGTTTTTTTTATATTTTAGCGCGTTCAAAAACATTCAATGAAGAAAATCTTATGGTTGCTGTTCTTTTTGTCTGGCTTTCTTATGCTGAGCGGACAAAAGTACGTCATTAAAGGAAAAATTACAGATTTTGAAAAAAAACCTGTGGAGAATGCAACCATTTATCTTTTAAAACAGAAAGACTCTTCATTAGTCGATTATACAGCTTCTAACAGGGAAGGTCTGTTTGCAATAAAAACCAAAGAACTTAATGAACCTACAATCCTACAGATTGATGCTGAAAAATTAATTTCTTATTCCACAAAATTCTATACCATCGACAAATCTATTGATCTGGGAGACATCCAGTTGGATAAAAACCAGATTTCGGATATTGAAGAGGTAAAAATTACCGTTTCGCCGATTAAAATTAAAAAAGATACGGTTGAATACAACGCAAAAGCTATCAAAGTTCGTCCCGACAGTAATATTGAAGAACTGCTCAAAAATATTGATGGCGTGGAAATCGACAACAACGGAAAAATTACCATCAACGGAAAAGAAGTCGACCAGATCATGGTGAACGGAAAGCCTTTTTTCGATAAAGACGGAAAAATTGCGTTAAAAAATCTTCCTGCCGATATCATTAAAAACATTCAGATTACCACCACCAAAACCAAAGAAGAGGAACTTACGGGAAAAACGCCGAAATCACAGAACAAAACCATTAATTTCAATATTGATGAAAAGAAAAACAAAGGCTGGGTTTCAAAAATTTCTGCAGGTTACGGTTCGGATAAACGGTATGACGAAAAAGGACTGATTAATTATTTTAAAGATAAAACCAAGATCAGTTTGCTGGGTTATGCCAATAATATCAATTCGCAGGGTGTTACTATGGATGATGACAATGGTAAAAACTCAAAGCTGGGAATTCAGAAATCTTCGATGATCGGAGTGAATTACAATGATAAGCTTGGCAAAGAAGTTGAAATTGAGGAACTGGGAATCAAACGCAATACAACCAACCTTGAAACAGCTTCAAAAGTTTCCAAAACCACTTTTCTTCCCGATTCGAATTTAAAAACAGACTCTGAAAACCGCGCCGAAAACGAAAGAGAGCAATACACGCTGAATTCTACGCTGCGAATAAAGCCGGATACAATCAGTACCATTTCTTTTTCGCCGTCGTTTTCTTTTACAAAATCAAATAATTTCAGAACGGGAAATTCAGCGACTTTTAAGAATGATGAGCTTTTAAACAAAAGTCAGTCTTCTACTGTAACGGACTCCGAAAACAACAGTTTCTCGCCCAATCTTCATTACGCAAAAAAATTCAGAAAGAAAAACAGAAGTTTTTATGCCGATTTAATTACTTCGATTCAGCAGAATAAAAACAATAACCTCATCAATTCCGGTACTTTATTTTTTGAAAACGGAGTGGAAAATGTTGCGAAAAGAGATGTAAGAAATCAGCTGAGCCAAAGTAAAAATCAGAATAACAATTATTCATTTAATACAAAATATACGGAACCTGTTTCGGATTCTGCAAGTGTGACGATGAGTATAGAGTATAATTCGAGAAATTCGGTGAATGAAAGAATTGTTAATGATTTTGATACCGCTACCGGAAAATATACGGTGTATAATCTTGCTTTATCCAACCGTTCGGATGAAAAAAACAATCAGCTTTCGCCGGAAATCAGTTTTAATTTAGATAAAAAAATGTTGAAAATGTGGACTTCATTAGGTTTAAATCTTACAGATCTGAACTATCATTCCACTTTCAACGGACAAAATTATGAGCTTCAGCGAAATTTTGCGCTTCCGAGATATAATTTCGGACTGCTTTACAATTTTAGCCAGACTTCTAATGTAAGCATCAATAATTCATCGTTTTTCAGTCTTCCCTCTTCCGCCAACCTGATTCCTTATGTGGATGAATCCAATCCTCTGGTAACGTACAAAGGAAATCCTGATTTGAAAAACTCATGGACAAATTCTACGAATGTTTATTTCAACAATTATAATATTCAGAAAAATTTAAACTATTATTTCAATTTCAGTTTTGTGTACAATAACAACAACACAACCAATTATTCATATTACGATGATTCAGGAAAGCAGTTTGTGACTTACGCCAACATCAGCGGAAATAAAAGCGTCAATTTCATTGCAGGTTTAGGAAAAACGTATAAATGGGAAGATCATAAACTGAATGTAAGACCAAGATCAGGATTTAGTTACAGTTTTAACAGGGGTTTTATCAACGGACAGCAATTCACAGGAAACTCTTACAATTTAAGTCCGGGAATTAATCTTACCTATGAAAAGAAGGATAAAATTACGATCAAACCATCTTACAGTATCAATTATAATTTTTCAGTATATAAAAATTACAGCATTGAAAGTATCAAAAATACGTCTCAGAATTTCAGGCTGGAACTTACCAATTATTTCTTCCAGACTAATCTTGTTTTCGAAAATGATTTTGAATACAACACGAGTTCGAATATCGCACCGGGTTTCAAGAGAGATTTTTACTTTTTAAATTCAAGTGTAAGTTATACTTTTTTCAAAAAACAGCTTACTGCGCGTGTAAAAGTGTATGATGTTCTTAACCAAAACCAAAGTGTTACCAGAACAATTTCCGCTTCAGGCGTGGAAGACAGAGAAGATTTGATATTGAAAAGGTATGTGATGTTTTCTCTGGTAATGAAACTGAATAAATTTGGAGGAAAGAAAAAGTAATTTTATTTGAATCTCTTTTGTTAAAATCTTTGATTTTTTTTAACTTATGTGATCTTTTTTCCATTTAAGTATTAAACTTAAAAAACCAAAGTGTTTAAATCTTTTGCATTTTTTGTGGTAAAGTTTAAAATAAAAGATCCATAAAAAAATATTTAATTTAGATTCTTCCTTCGCCCGAATAATAACCTGTTGTTAAAACTTTGTGTTAAAAACCATTTTATGATTAAATTAGCTGCAAATTTTAAACAATGAAGATTCACTTTTCGATTTTGTTTGTTTTTCTGTTTGTTTTTGGAAATTCTCAGACTAAACAGCAACCCGATACTTTTGTAAAGGATAATTTTATTAAAAAGGAGATGTATATCCCGATGCGCGACGGAGTAAAACTGTTTACTTCGGTGTACATTCCAAAGGATATTTCCAACAAGAACAAATATCCTTTTCTGATGCAGAGAACCTGCTACAGCGTTGCTCCTTATGGTGAAAACGAGTACAGAACCAAACTGGGACCGAACCAATATCTGATGAAAGACAAATATATCTTTGTGTTTCAGGATGTTCGCGGAAGATACATGAGTGAAGGAACGTTCACCAATATGACGCCGCAGGTGGATCATAAAACGAAAAAAGACGTTGATGAAAGTACCGATACCTACGACACCATCGATTGGTTATTGAAAAACATCAAAGACAATAACGGAAAGGTAGGACAATACGGAACTTCTTATCCCGGATTTTATACCGCAGTCGGAATTTTAGCTGAACATCCTGCTTTGGTAGCTTCTTCTCCACAGGCGCCGATTTCAGATTTCTGGAATGACGATTTTCTTCATAACGGAAGATTTATGATGGGCTATTTCAGAACCTTCCCTGTTTTCGGCGTTCAGAAAACAAAGCCGGAAAATAAAGCATGGTATTCTGATTCTATGATTAAAGCGACTTCTGAAGACGGTCTGAAATTTTACAGAGACATGGGAACTTTAAAAGACGGTTATGAAAAGTACTACAAGGATAATTTCTTCATGACGGAAATAATGAACCACACGAATTACGATGAATTCTGGCAGAAAAGAAGTTTATTGCCTCATCTTAAAAACGTAAATCATGCGGTAATGACTGTGGGAGGATGGTTTGATGCGGAAGATCTTTCAGGACCTTTAAATATTTATAAAACCATTGAAAAAACAAGCCCGAAAGCGAAAAACACAATTGTAATGGGACCTTTTTCTCACGGAGCCTGGGCATATGAACAGGGAAAACATTTCCACAACCAGATTTATTTCGGAGACAGCATTGCAACGTATTATCAGAAAAATGTGGAAACAAAATTCTTTAATCATTATCTGAAAGGAAATACAAAACAGGATGCAGGTTTACCGGAAGCCTTGATGTACGACACCGGTGCAAAACAATGGAGAGAGTTTGCAACCTATCCGCCGAAAGAAGCACAGAAAGTGAATTTCTATTTATCAAAAGGAACTTTGAAAAACACAGCGGGACAAGGTTCTTCAGAATACTACAGCGATCCGAATAATCCGGTTTTAAGCTCTGATAATTTAAAAGATTTCAACGGTTTTACGCCAAGAAATTATATGTCGGAAGACCAGAGATTTGCAGAAGGAAGACCCGATGTTTTAACGTTTACAACGGATGTTCTGACGGATGACATTACGTTTGCAGGAGAAATTATGGCAAAATTAAATATTGCTTCCACTTCTACGGATGCAGATTTTGCGGTAAAATTAATTGATGTTTATCCTGAAGATTTTAAACCTGCTGAGAAAAAAGACGGGGTGATCTATGGAAATTATCATCAGATGGTAAGAAGTGAAATTATGCCGGCAAGATTCAGAAATTCGAGAGAAAAAGCGGAAGCTTTGGTTCCGAACCAGAAAACAGCGGTGAATTTCAGATTGCAGGATGTGGTGCATACTTTTAAAAAGGGACATAAAATCCAGATTCAGATTTCTTCAACGTGGTTCCCGCTTTTTGCGATCAACCCGCAGAAATTTATGGAAAACCCGAATTTTGCAACGAAGGAGGATTACACGAAAGCATTTATCAAAGTTTTTGATGACAGTGCAATTGAAGTTGAGGTCTTGAAATAAATTTAAAAGCTGTTCGGTTGGAACAGCTTTTTTTTATGTTTTTATTTTCTCGCAGATTGTGCAGATTTTTTTACACAATCATCTGCTAAATTTACTTAATCTGCGGGAAATAATTATCCATCCAATTTGTCATTTTGAAAGGGTCTCAACGATACACTGAAAACTTTGTTTAGATGCTTTCAGCATGACAAACATACCGTAGATTAATGTGAATAAATCACTCTTCAATCGTTCTGAAAGTTAAATTCACTCGCGGTATTTTTACTTTTGTGGTTGGAGGAAGCCGGTGCAGCCAATTGTCCTGCGTTGTTCCTTTCATCACCAACAAGCTTCCGCTTTCCAGAAATATTTCGGCTTTTTCTTTTGTTGTTTTATGTTTAAATAAGAACTTTCTTTCCGCTCCGAAAGTCAGGGAAGCAATGGCTCCGTGTTTTTTTAAATCTTTTTCGGCGTCACTGTGATACGCCATTCCTTCGCTTCCGTCGTGGTATAAATTCAGAAGACAGGAGTTGTAGGTTTCGCCGGTAATTTCTTCACATTTTTTCTTTAATTCCAATAATTCGGGAGTCCAGAATTTAGCATATTTTGTACGTTTGGAATAGGTATATTCAAATGGTTTTTCACCAAACCAGGCAACTTTTCTTTTGGTTACAATCAGTTTTCCGAAAATAACGGCTTCATCATTTTCCCATGGAATTTCATTAAATAGATAATCGAAATAAAAATCAGCCTTTTCTTTGGAGAACACTTTTCCGTAATAATGAACGGTTCCGTCTTTGGGAAGGATATTTAAAGGATAATCTGATACGTCTTCGAATAAACTCATCATAAAGTTTAATGTTTTGTGATTAATGTTTCAAGTTCTTTGTCATTCTGTAGGAATCTAAGCTAAGCATTTTTAAATTTTAAACTCTAATAAATGATCCTAGATTCCTACAGAATGACAATATTTCGTTGATTTTTTTATTAAAATAAGTTTTAGGCTAAAGCCAATTTGGTCAATTGATTATTTTAAACGGGCTAAAGCCCGTTTCTATTGATGGAATAGTTTTTTTTAAAATTTCAATCAAAATTATTAGCTATTCGTAAAAAATTAGTGCAATTTGTGTTTGAAATCAAGAGTACATTTTTGAACTTTCCCAGCCGATAATTAGCTGTTTTCTTTCGCTTCCCCACATATAACCGCCGATTTTTCCGGTTGACTGAATTACTCTGTGACACGGAATTAAAAATGCAACAGGATTGCTGCCTATCGCAGTTCCGACGGCTCTTGAAGCATTAGGATTTCCAATTTTATCCGCCAGATTTCCATAGGTCGATAATTTTCCCATCGGAATAGTGAGCAGACTTTCCCAGACTTTCAACTGAAAATCCGTTCCTTTTAAATGAAGCTTTATGGTGTTCAGTTCCGTCCAGTCTTTACTGAAAATAGAAAGGGCGTTGTTCTGGAAATCATCTTTTCTTTCAAAAAAAGAAGCATTGGGAAATTTAGCCTGTAAATCTCCCAATGCTTTATGATGATCGGTTTCAAAAGCCATATAGCAGATTCCTTTCTCTGTGGAAGCTGCAATTACTTTTCCAAAAGGACTTTCGGAAAAACTGTAATTGATGTTGAGGCTTTTTCCTCCGTTTTTATATTCTGCCGGAGACATTCCTTCTATTTTCACAAACAGATCGTGCAGTCTGCTTGTACTCGATAATCCTGTCTCGTAAGCCGTATCAAATAAACTCGCTTTTTCTTCCTTCAGCAAACTTTTGGCATGTTCCAGACTGATGAACTGCAAAAATTTCTTCGGGCTCGTTCCTGCCCAGTCAGAAAACATCTTCTGAAAATGAGCCGGGCTCAAATGAATTTTCTCCGCCACTTCCTCCAGACTTGGCTGAAGCTTAAAATTGCTCCGGATATAGTCTATCGCTTTGGCAATTCTTTCGTAATCTATCTGATTCTGTGTAGACATAACATTGAATTTACCTCACAAATTTCCAAAGAATCTACGGCAGAAAAAATCCGTTTCCTGCGGAATTTAGTTGTTGTTATAGATATGATAGTAAGCAAGCATTTTATAATATAACTTCGCCGCCAAGAATGCGCTTGGTTTTGCCATCGGAGAATCCATTAATTCTACAATATCAAAAGCAACAACGTTACATTTTTCGAATACTTTTCTTAACAATTCCAACGTAGGATACCACTGTAAACCTCCCGGTTCAGGAGTTCCTGTTGACGGACAAAGTGAAGGATCGAAAGCATCAAGATCAATGGTGATGTACACATTTCCTGAAACTTTTTCCAAAACGTCGTTTACCCAGTTTTCGTTGTTGGCAATTTCGTGAGCGAAAAACACTCTTCCTTCCGGTAAATATTCCACTTCTTCCACATCCATAGAACGGATTCCCACCTGTACCAGATTATGTTTCTGATTGGCTTCAAAAACCGCACATGCGTGGTTGGAAGTAGACCCGTGGAATTCCGGACGAAGATCTGTATGCGCGTCTAACTGAAGAACAGTTAAATTTTCAAACTTCTCTCCTACCGCACGAATCGAACCGATAGAAACCGAGTGTTCACCCCCGAAAAGCGTGAATAGTTTTCCGTCATTATTCAAAAGCTCTTTTGTTTTCTGGTAAACGGCTTCTGTCATGGCTTCCGGTGAAGAGTTTTCAGAAACTTCTCCTGCTAAATATACTCCTTCTAAATATGGTTCTGTCTGTGTTTCGATGTCATACAGTTCCATGTTTTCGGAAGCATCAAGGAATAATTCAGGACCTTTATCGGCTCCTTTTCCCCACGTTGAAGTTCCGTCGTACGGAACAGTAATCAACATTACTTTCGAGTTTTCTAACGATGCATTTTCCTCAGGAATTCCTGCGTATGTTTTCATGTTTTATGTAAAAATTAAATGATTTCGGCAAAGATACAAAGAAGTTTGGAGAAGTTGGCGGGTGATGAAAGGAACAACTTCATGAAGTAATCTGATAAATTTTAAATTATGATAAATGTAATTCGCAGATTATAATGTCGACACAAGTAGTTCCCGAATATCCACTTTCAAAAATTTCGAGATTTCATAAAGCGTTTCAACAGAAGGCTGAACTTCATTTGTACACCAGCGAGAAACTGTTGACTCGGTTTTTCCCAAATGACGGGCTAATTCTTTACTGGTTTTGTTTTTTTCAACCAGAACAGATTTTATTCTATTTAAGTTTACTTTCGACACGATGATAATTTATTGACTTCTCCTGCAAATATCGTTAAAATTTAAACACTTGAAAATCAATTCAAAAAAGCAATAAATTATATTTTTACGATAATTTATTTTTACTAAAATATAATTTATTATACTTTTACAACAATAAACAACCATCATGAAGGAAGAAAAAAAATATCAAAAATCAGGAATAAGACAATTGAAAGTGCATCAGAAGTACATTTTAAGACCGTATCATCGGTATGTTGTATTTCCTGAAATCCGACTTTGTGGAAAATGGCTTCAGGAAACGGGTTTCCATTGTGGACAATCTGTGCTTGTTTGCCACAAGAAAAATAAAATCATCATCACTCTGAATAAGGAAATGAATTCAGATCAGTAAAGAGATGTTGATAAAATGGATTGATAAAAAAATTTTATTGCACGGTTAATTTTTTATATTTGATCTTTACTATTTGTATTGATATTTTAAATAAATATCAACTTAATGGTAATTTTAAAAGACTAATAAAAAAAATCAAATAATATAAATATATGGGATTATTTAATAGAATTTTTGGTAAGGGAAATGTTGAATCTGATAAAATTGCTGAAAGTGATATTCAGAAAATAAAATCTGGAGAAATAAATAAAATTTATCCAATACTTAAGCCGGGTGATTGGGTAGGAGTAAAAGCTGGTGCTTTGAAACAAACAATAATAGGTACACAAGAAGAACCTGAACTTGTTGTTGCTTTTGGTTATGATACCCCGGATAATTTTGTTTTTCTAATGCCACATGATTTAGAAGAAAAAAAACCAAGTGAAATTTTGAAAGAAGCATATGACAACTTAGAGAAAATTGAATCTAATTTTGAAATTTCCGAAACACTTAACAGACAGGTTTTAACTGCTTCCAGACAAGACTTTTCCAGCGAAAAAATTTTATGCAGAAGCCATATGCTTAAAGCACATGAACTTTTAAATGCAAAAGAACTGTATGTTTCAATCCCAAGACGAAGATGTATGATGATAACATCAAAACAAGTTGACGAAGAACTTTTTGATACATTTTTACAGTTACATAATCATACCTGGAATGATGAATCTTACGGAAATGCACAAATTTTAAACGCACTTTTCGTTGTAACTGATGGGCAGATTGAAGGAATGATTCCATTAGAAAATTAAATAATAAACACTTCAGCCATCATCGTTTCGCCAAAATGATGACCGAAGCATTTTTACAAAACATGTGTACAAAGTTCAATAGTTTAGTTTGATTGAATTTTTCATACTAAAACCTCCACTTCACTAAGCCACAAAACATTAGCTACTGTTTTTAAAACAAACAATAATAGAAAAGTATGAGTTTTTTTAAGAAAATATTTGGTTCATCGGAAAATGAAAACCCGCCAAAACAAACAAATAAGAGTGATGAATTAGAAAAATATAAAGCTATCCCTTGGATGACAGATTTAAGGCTTGATAATATTTCTATATGTCTAAGTTCAGGTTTTAAACCAGCTACTTCTTTGCCCACTGAATTTGAAAGAAAATTGAGACCTAAAGTTGAAATTGCAAAAAGACTAAACGCAATAAAGGCTATTGTTCTTTGGCTTATGGTGCCTGAGGAAGAATTATCTAATGAGAGAATTTTAAACTTTGTTTCGAATAATGGGTTAGATTTATTTTTAGCAGATGATGAAAGACAAATTCTAAATTCATCAAGAAATGATGAAGAATTAAGAAATCTGATTGGTTGGAAATTTGAAAATGCCTGGTCTTTAGCCTGGTACTTTGGCTACATAGCTCCTGATATAACAGGACAGATGATGACAGGTGAACAAATGCAAGAAATTTTAATTAATTATACTTGTCCGCTTGATGAAAAAATTGAAAACTGGGCTGAAACAGCAAAAACTGTATCAGATGAAGATTTAAATAAGAAAGAAGATTTATTCTATTGTCTTCATAATGCAGTAAGAAGTGCCCAGTTAGGAAGACAAACTGTTCCACAAAATTTTGACCCTATTGGAAATGGCGGAGTTATACACGAAAGAAGACATTCTTTAACGTGGATGCTTTCTGATGGAACTGAATGGGATGAAACAGATTTAAGCACTTAGAAAATATAGCTAACAGCAGCTTGGCAAAATGACCGCTCAAGCGCTTCTATAAAATATTTGTACAAAGTTCAATAGTAGTAATTCTATTGAACTTTTTATTAAAATTCTCATCTTCGGCAACACCAGAATCTTCTCCAACTAAAGTTCTATTCAAGAAATTATTCCAGTTTTCTAAAATAAAACACAATTCAATCACAACAAAAATCACTCAAATTTTAATTTTATTAAAATAATTTTTAACTTTATTAAAATAATTTTTATTTTTACAAAAAGTTAAGAACATGAAACTACCCATCGTTTGCCCAAGCTGCGAATCTGCATTACAGGTAAGCCAGATGAAATGCAACAACTGCGAAACCACCGTCAGTGGAAATTACGAGCTTCCGTTATACTTACAGCTTACGCGCGAAGAGCAGGAATTTATCCTCAGCTTTTTCCTGTCCAGCGGAAGCATTAAAGAAATGGCGAAGCAGGCAGGAAATTCTTATCCTACCATGCGAAACAAGATGGATGATTTAATCGAAAAAATTAAAAACCTGAAGTAATGAACTGGCAAACTCAATTCAATCCGTTTTCTAAATTTTCGGAAAAAACTCTTTTAGCCATTGGTGCTGTTACAGGTGTATTCTTGATTATTTCCTGTTACTTTACCCAAACAAAAATGGACAGTCTGCTCCATTTTTCTTCCGGCGAAGGTTTAAATCTGGTTTCAATCAGTCTCTATGTTTTAATCAGTTTAGTATATGCTGTTTTACTCCTTTTTGGGCTAGGAAAAATTTTCAACAAAAGAACAAGGCTGATTGATATTGCCAATGCCGTTTTGGTTTCACAAATTCCTGTACTGTTTACCGTAATTTCCACCAAACTTTTTGATATTGAAAGACTTTCAGAAAAAATATCCCAAACATCTGCAAAAGATAAGATTCCGGATATTAATATTTTGGATTTAATCAGTTTAACGGTTTTTGCATTTGCCAACTTAATTTTAATCATTTACAGTTTTACCTTGCTTTTCAACGGTTTCAAAACTGCAACCAATATTAAAAAATGGCAGCAGATCGTCATTTTTGCCTTTGTAACTCTTTTAGGAATTTTAATCTGTCAAATTATTTTACCTCAATTCAGCCTATAACTTAAAAAAATAACATTATGAAAACCAAACTTTTATTGGTGCTGATTGTATTGGCACAGACTTTTTACGCCCAGGAAATAACAGGAAACTGGAAAGGTAACCTCGATATTCAGGGAATGAAACTTCCTCTCGTTCTGCACATCAGCAAAGACGGTGAAAATTTAAAGTCCACAGTAGACAGCCCGAAACAGGGAGCAAAAGATATTCCTGTAGACCACACAACCTTTGCAAACAACGAACTTATTTTTGAAGTAAAAGCACTTTCTGTTTCTTATAAAGGAATTTTGAAAAACGGAAAAATTGAAGGAACTTTCCAACAGGGATCGATGTCTCTTCCTCTTACTTTCGAAACTCTTATCGGGGAAGAAAAAGTAAGTTTTAACCGTCCCCAAACTCCAAAACCTCCTTTCGACTACAAAACGGAAGAGGTAACTTTTCTAAATCCTGTAGATAAAAATACGTTGGCAGGAACCATTTCTATACCTCAAAACTTTAAAAAATCGGATAAAGTTTTAGTCATGATTACAGGTTCCGGAAGACAAAACCGGGACGAAGAACTTTTCGGACATAAACCTTTTGCCGTAATTGCAGATTATTTTGCCAAAAAAGGCATTGCCACTTTAAGAATTGACGACCGTGGAATGGGTGGTTCAAGTCAGGGAAAAGATGATGACACAACCGCTAACTTTGCAACAGACATTTCTACAGCGGTTGATTTTCTTGCAGCAAAAGGATATCTGAACATAGGCTTGATCGGACATTCCGAAGGCGGGATGATTGCGCCGATCGTAGCAAAAATGAACAACAAAGTGAAATTTTTAGTGTTAATGGCTGCTCCGGGAACTAAAATTGAAGAATTACTGATTCAGCAGAATTATCTGGGCGGCAAACTCGCAGGAATGACTGAAAAAGATTTAGCTGAAGCCAATGTAATGAATAAAAAGATTTATGACTTTATTAAAAGTTACAGCGGAACAACCTATGAAGAAGATCTGAAAAAATTTATGACTGAAAATTTTCAGGGTAAAATGAGTAAGGAAGAGCTGACACAAACCATCAGCCAGACCAAGAAAAACTGGTTCAGATATTTTATAAAATTCAATCCCGACGAATATCTTTCAACCATAAAAATTCCTGTTCTGGCACTGAACGGAAGTCTGGATTTTCAGGTTCCGGCTAAAGAAAATCTGGAAGCTATTCAACAATCTTTAACCAAAGCAGGAAATAAAAATTTCAAAACGGAGGAACTTACCGGGTTAAATCATTTATTTCAGGAAGCGAAAACGGGAGCATTTGCAGAATATGCAGATATTGAACAAACCATTTCTCCAAAAGCTTTAGCCGGAATGGCAGACTGGATTGCAAAACTTAAAAAGTAATCGAAAAATAGTTTCATCATTTCTGAAACGTTTATTATTTTAGTGCAAAAATTCAGATATGCCTTTAAAAGCTGTGCTGTTCGATATGGATGGCGTGATTGTGGATACGGAACCTCTGCACAGAAAAGCCTATTTTAAAACTTTTAATGATCTTGGAATCGATGTTTCGGAAGAGTTATACGCTTCATTTACCGGAGCTTCTACCAAAAGAGTCTGCGAAACTCTGATTCGGGAATTTAATTTAAAACAGACGTACGAGGAAATTGCAAAAACCAAAAGAGATTATTTTAAGGAATACTTTTATAATGATGAAGAGTTTGACCTGATTTCAGGCGTAAGAGAACTGATACAGCATTATTACGACAACGGGATCAGACTGATTCTCGCTTCTTCCGCAACGATGGCAACCATCAATATGGTTTTTGAAAAATTTGAGCTTGAACAATATTTTGGAGGAAAGATAAGTGGAGCCGACCTGAAGGAATCCAAACCTCATCCTGAAGTTTTTCTTCTTGCCGCAGAAATGGCAAATGAACCTGTAGAAAACTGTATGGTAATTGAAGATTCCACGAATGGAATTTTAGCATCGCATCGGGCAAATATTTTCTGTGCTGCGTACAGAAGTCCGCATTCTAAAAATCAGGATTATACGTTGGCAAATATTGTGGTTTCGGATTATGCCGAACTGGAACTGGATAAGATTTCAAAATATTTTTAAATAGAAAAAGCTCTCAACATCTGAGAGCTTTTGTTTTATTAAACACTAATTCCACGAATAAATTTCACAATTATTACTTGTGTTTTTAGTGCAAAAATTTGTGTTGTCTGTGTTTAAATATTATTTGTAACCCAAAAGTTTCAGTACATCTTCAGGTTCCTGTTTTTCACGGAAAATTTCATACTGCAACTCACCGTTTTCATCTTTCTGAATCAAAATATGTCGTGGCTGCGGCATTAAGCAGTGATGAACTCCGCCGTATCCTCCGATAGTTTCCTGATACGCTCCTGTGTGGAAAAATCCGATGTACAGAGGTTTCGTATCGCTGAAAACAGGGAGATAAATCGCATTGGTATGTTGTTCGGAATTATAATAATCATCAGAATCACAGGTAAGACCGCCCAAGAAAACTCTTTCGTACGTATCTTCCCATCTGTTCAACGGAAGCATGATAAAGTGTCTGGAAATTGCCCATGTATCGGGAAGCGTGGTCATGAAAGAAGAATCAATCATATTCCATTTTTCTCTGTCGTTCTGACGTTTCTGGGAAATGATTTTATAAATATTGGCTCCGCTTTCACCAACGGTAAAACTTCCGAATTCTGTATAAATATTCGGTTCTTCCACTCCTTCCTCTTCACAGAATTTTTTGATCTGAGAAACGATCTCTTCCACCATGTACTGATAATCGTAATCGAACTGCAGGGATGTTTTGATCGGGAAACCTCCTCCGATGTTCAGAGAGTTGACTTCCGGAGCAATTTTCTTCAAACGTGCGTATACACGAAGACATTTATACAATTCGTTCCAGTAATACGCTGTGTCTTTGATTCCGGTATTGATGAAGAAATGAAGCATTTTCAGTCTTGCATTCGGATGCTCTGCAATTTTCTGGCTGTAGTAAGGAATGATGTCTTTGTACCCGATTCCTAATCTTGAGGTATAAAATTCGAACTTCGGTTCTTCCTCAGAAGCGATTCTGATTCCGATATCGAAAGTGGTATCAATGCTTTCTGTAAGTTTATCCAGCTCACGGTAATTATCCAGAATCGGGGTAATATTTTCAAAACCGCTGTTAATCATCTCCGAAATTTTCGCCAGATAATCGTCTGTTTTGAAACCGTTGCAGATTACTTCTATATCTTTCGTTACTTTTCCTTCTTTGTAAAGAGATTTTACGATATCCATGTCATAGGCTGAAGAAGTTTCTATGGAAATGTCGTTTCTTAAAGCCTCTTCCAATACAAATTTAAAATGACTGGATTTTGTACAATAGCAATATCTATAATTCTTTTTATAATCGGTTTTCTCAAAGGCTTCCCTGAACCAGCTTTTGGCCTTCTGGATATTTTGAGAAATTCTCGGCAGGTAGCTAATTTTTAGCGGGGTGCCAAATTTTTCAACAACATCCATTAAAGGAATGTCGTGAAACAACAAATTGTTCTCAGAAACATTGAATTCCTCGGTAGGGAAATACAACGTCTGATCAATAAGTTCCGAGTACTTTATTTTCATTTCTAAACAAGTGAATTAAGAATGCAAAATTGCTAAAAAAGTTTGGTTTTTTAGCGTTAAAATTATTATAAATTTTAATGGATTTTATTGAAGAAAACAAAGCTAAATTATCAATATGTAAACTTAAGAATATATTCCTGTCTTTTATTTTCAGAAATTCCCAAAGCCTCTTGAATATATCGATCCATAGAACCGTATTTGTTGTTAATTTCATTAAAAGCAGCATCCAGATAACCGGTTTCTATCCAACTTAATTTTTCCAGAACTTTGATGTCTAATTTCGGGTAGATAAAATGCAGGTTATTGGCGAGATGAAGTCTTTTATCGATTAACTTTTTCCTGTAATTATTGGATAAAAGATAATCGTTATAAATGGTTTCTTTATCGAATTTCAAAATTGTAAGAATGAGAGCGGTTGTGATTCCGGTTCTGTCTTTCCCTGCAGTACAGTGGTATAAAACAGGCTGATCTGATTCTAAAATTTCTGTGATAATTTTTCTTATGATTTCAGGGTTTTCTGTAACATAGTCTTTGTAAAACTCATGCATTCTTTTGTCTGCATCTGCACCGTTGACTTTTCCTTTTAAAACCAATTTCTTTGCCTGATCCAACTGATCGCCTTTGTCTTCAAATGCAGAATAATTTTTGTAAACAATTCCTTCCGGAAGATGATCGGGCTTTTTTGCAATCTCCTTTGAATTCCGAAGATCGATAATTTCTCTGATGCCTAAATTTTCAAGTTGTTTAAAAGAAGTTTTTTTCAGTTTATATAAATTTCCGCTTCTGTAAAGCTTACCTTCTTTGAGGGTTTTTCCGTCAATATTTCTGATGTTTTCAACCGTTCTGAAATTGTTGACTTTTTTAATCTGAATATTTTTTCCGGTTTCTTTTTTTCCAAATTCGGGCGTGGAAAATTGTTGTGTTTTGCAGGAGAAAACAGAGAGTAATGTGATGGTCAGGAATGATATTTTGATGAGGTTTTTCATTTTTATTTTATCACATATTTTACGAATCTACACCGATGTTCGTGTTTGATTTTTATGTTTTGGCTAAAGCCGGTTGATGTTTTTTAATTTGAAAACGGGCTAAAGCCCGTTCCTATTGATACGGATAACTTTATTATTTATTTTTATTAAAACCAAGCTCGTGCAATTTGTGAAACATTGGCAATTAGAAAACTGAGCAAAGTCCTTTCCTATTGATTCTATTAGTTCATTATTTATTCTTAATTGCAAAAATAAATTTGTGAAATTTGTGAAAATAATTCGTGCAATTTGTGTTTAAACTACAAATAGTTTTTCCCAACAAAAATCAGCAAATCTCCTGTTTCATATTGAATAGAAACTTCATCTTCTACAGCAAAATTTCTCGTTCCGATTCTGGAAGTAATATCTAAATTTCCGTTTGTCAAAGCCCAGTTTAATCCTTTGGTCGTAATATTTTCAACTGACGGATACGGATACAATGAAATCATTTTGTCTTTCACTCCTGTTATAGCAAATTGCTTCGGGATAAAATAATATTCGGAAAATTCATCATAGAATTTGATATCGAGTTGATCTTTAAATCCAAAAGCCACGGTAAGATTTCCCAGAAAATGATCCTGCTCTCCTCCGCTTCCTCCAAAAACATCTACTTTTTTAAAATCTTTTTCTGCTATAATTTCTAAAGCTTTCTGGAAATCCGTTTTATCCTGATCGGGTGTGTAAATGAATTTGTCTTCATATACATTTTCGTCCGAACCAGAATGCGAGTCGAAATCTCCTGAAATAAAATCCAGCTTCTCCAGAGGGAAATTCAGGTTTTTTAAATAATGAAAAGCACCGTCTGTACAGGCAATGAGACTGTATTCTTCAGTGCTGGGAAAAGATTTGGAAGGATCTCCGTTGATGAAAAGCAGCACTTTATCTTTCATTCGGGTTCCAGTATTCTTCCGGTTCGTTATTGATTTTTGAAATGTATCTTGCCAGAACAAAAAGATAGTCGGAAAGTCTGTTCAGGTATTTAATAAGTTCCGGACGCACTTCTTCCGATTCATTTAAGAAAACCAGAGAACGTTCTGCTCTTCTGCAGATTGTACGTGCTGCATGTAAAAATGTTGCTGCTTTTCCGCCTCCGGGAAGGATAAAATACTGAAGCGGTTCGCATTTTTCGTCAAAAGCATCCATCCAGTTTTCGAGTTCTTCGATTTCGGCATCTGAAATGATTAAAGGAAGGCGCGATTTTCCGTTTGCCAACATGAGTTTATCCACCGGTGTTGCCGCTTCGGAACCGACGGTAAATAAATCGAACTGGATTTTTTTCAGCTGTCTTAACACTTCTTCATCTTCAATATGGCTTTTGGCAATTCCGATGAAGGAATTCAGCTCGTCTATATTTCCGTAACTGTCGACTCTCGCACTTGCTTTTGAAACTCTTGTTCCGCCGTACAAAGCAGTCTGACCTTTATCTCCTGTTTTCGTATAAATTTTCATAGGACTAAATTAGTTTTTTAAAATTAGGTTTACAAATTTTGAGTTTAAGGAACTTTACATTTCTGATTACGGCTGCAACCTAGCCCAGATTGCAGCATTTGTCTGAGCTCATTTACAAAGTTTCGGCTGCGGCGGCAAAGCCGCCGCAGCCGAAACTTTGTAAATAGCGAGTGCGGAAAGCTGGAAACAGCTTCAAATAATTAATGTTGATGGTTTTTGGTTTTGGGTTTCGTGTTTGAAACATGATTCAAAAAAATGACCGATTAAAAACCGGTCACCCTCAAATTATTTATCTACCTAACATTGCTTTAAGTATGATTATCTAACGGAGAAATAGTAAAAATTATTTTAAAAAGAAAAAAAAATTTATCTGTATAATCCTACTGACAAACTGTTGTCATTACCCCGGTTTATCTTTGTATCAACAATAACAAACAACATTAAAACTATGACAACTACAGCAACCATTACAAAACAGTTTATG
Source organism: Chryseobacterium sp. ZHDP1 (assembly GCF_018603435.1). GTDB lineage: Bacteria > Bacteroidota > Bacteroidia > Flavobacteriales > Weeksellaceae > Chryseobacterium > Chryseobacterium indicum. Next base: position 1,848,929 of record NZ_CP075682.1, read on the forward strand.
ACTTCAGGACAATTATTAGAACATTGGCAGGGTCACAGAAATTTAACGAGAAGAGTAATCGAGGCGTTTCCTGAAAAGGATTTATTTGAATTTTCAATTGCGGGAATGAGACCGTTCGCAAAGTTAGCGGTTGAGTTAATCAGCATTGGCGGACCTGCTTTGAAGGGGATTGTCGACAAGAATATGGAAGCTTACAATGAAGAAGGTTTTGTGCCGAAAACGAAGGAGGAGCTTCTGAAAAAGTGGGACGAAGAAACGGAAACGATCAATCATTATTTTGCACAGATTTCGGAGGAGCGTTTTCAGGAGACTTTTAATTTATTCGGACAGTATGAATTTCCTGTGTATCAGAATATTCTGTATTTCGTTGATAATGAAATCCATCACCGTGGACAAGGCTATGTTTATTTAAGAGCTTTGGGAATTGAACCGCCTTTTTTTTGGGAGAGATTTTCGGTTCGTTAATGCCTTTGTTCAAACTGAAATCATTGATTCTCTCACGAAACCGCAGTAAGGAAAAAGAGCGGAGATACGTCTCATAGATTAAATTTTAACGAACTTTTATGATCTGCGGATCCGCTCTTCTTTAAACATGAAGTTTGTTTAAGCTAATTTTAAATTTAACCGCAAAAGACTTTATAGAATTTATTAAGATATTTCAAAAGGTTTGCAAAAGGAACCTTTGATTTTTGTTAACTTCTGTGTTCTTTTTATATTAATCATTAAACTTAAAATAACTAAAGTGTTAATCTTTTGCTTCTTTTGCGGTAAAAAATAAAAGTTTAAACATTATCATTTTATATTGAATTATTCAAAACCTCAACAGCAATTGTTGGGGTTTTTATTGATGTTTGTCTGCAATCTTTGACAACAAATCATTGAGTTGTACTTTGAGGGTTTCCGGTTCTAAAATTGTTGCATAATCTGCAAAAGTAATAAGCCAACGCGGAAATCCGTCTTTAATGGATTCTGTTTCGAAGGTGAGTTCTACCATTCCGTTTTCTGCCTCAATTTCTTTGGTTAGACCGTAGTATTTTTTGGAATTGACCAGAAAAGTCATGATCTTTTTCTCCACCAGAAGTCTTACGAGTGTTTTATTGCCGTTGCTGCTTTGTCTGTAATCATTAATCTGCCCGTATTCTCCTAAAAACGGATTTTGGGTTTTCGAAATCTTTAAAATCCGGTCGACACGAAATTGCCGGAAGTCGCTTCTCAGGGTACAGTAAGCCATGATGTACCAATAATTGAATTCAAAGAAAACGCCGACTGCTTCAATGGTTCTTGTGGAAATTTCTTCGTCAACGGTTTTATATTCAATGATTAACTGCCGTTTTTCGGCTATACTTTCCAGAATCGTGGGTAGAACGTCTTTAATGGTATCTTCGGTTTCGGCATGATACTGAAAAATATCAATCTGATTTTCAATATTCTGGATTAAATTTCTGTCGGAAAATTTTAAAACGGAACGCACTTTTTCCATCGCAGTCTGATAATGATTTCCCAAACTCTGATGCGAAAATTTCTGCATTAGTTTCTCGGCGGTAATGAAACTCAGAACTTCTTCTTTGGTAAACATGACGGGCGGCAATTTATAGCCATCCATCAAAGAATAACCGCTTCCTGCTTCACCAATAATTGGAATTCCGGCATTTTCCAGTGTTTTTACGTCGCGGTAAATGGTACGAACACTTACATCAAATTTGGCAGCCAGATCCTGCGCTCTTACAAGCGGTTTCGACTGTAATTGGGTGAGAATTGCCGTGACGCGGTCGAGTTTTTTAAGATAATGGTCGTTCATTGGGTATGAAGGTCGGAGTGTTTTAGTGTTTTAGTGTTTTAGTGTTTTAGTGTTTTAGCAAAGTTATCTTTTATCTTTTATCATTATAAGTATTAACCAATTTATCCAGATTTAAACTTCTTGCAGAGGCATCAAAAATTTCTCTGTAGGTTCCGTTGATCTGTACCAGTTCATCGTGAGTTCCGCTTTCCACTACTCTGCCTTTTTTCATGACGTAAATTTTATCCGAATCCAAAATCTGCGATAAAGAATGGGAAATGATAATCACGGTTCTGCCTTCTTTTATTGCATCCAGAGAGTTTTTGATCTGCTCTGTGGCGATGGCATCGAGGCTCGCCGTTGGTTCATCAAGAAAAATAATCGGAGGATTTTTTAAGAATAATCTGGCGATGGCAATTCTCTGCTGCTGTCCTCCGGAAAGTTGCGTGGCATCATGATTATATTTTTCCGGTAAATCTAAAATCTGTTCGTGGAGATAGGCTTTTTTCGCAGCTTCTTCAATTTCTTCGAACGTCGCATTCATATTTCCGTAGCGGATATTATCTTCGATGCTTCCTTGGAAAATGTGGTTCTTCTGAAGTACCAATCCCAGATCATTTCTCAGAAAAGTATTGTCGAAATGATTGAGATCTACCCCATCCAAAAGAATTTCTCCGGAATCGGGAAGGTAAAATTTACACAGTAGATTGATAATCGTTGATTTTCCTGCGCCACTTAATCCGACCAAAGCAGTGGTTTTTCCGTTTTCAATTTTCATGGAAACATCGTGTAAAGCCTGTGTCCCGTTTGGATACGTGAAATTGATGTTTTTTAATTCAAAATTTCCTTTAATATCTTTTTCTACAAAATTTCCGTTCGGTTCTTTTTCGTCGTCTGCATTTAAAATATCAAAATACCCTTCTGCATAAATCATCGCATCATTCATGTCATCATAAATTCTGTGCAGTTGTCGAATGGGAGCCGAAACATTATTGAAAAGCATGATGTGAAGCATAATCGCTCCGATGGTCATCTGCTGATCGAGAACGAGATAAACTGTCAGAAGGATTATTAAAACCACTCCAAACTGTTCGATAAACATTTTTAAACCATCATAAATAAAGTTTGTTTTTCTCGTAAACATCTGACTTTCCATCAACTGCATCTGCAAGTCGTACTGTTTTTTTCCTTCGAATTTTTCGCGGACAAAACTTTTAATCACCATGATGGAATTGATTAAATTTAAAAGTCCCGAAGTTTTCTGTTCACGCTGGTTTCTCAGAGTTCTTCTCACTCCGCTTAATTTTTTCGCCTGTAATGAGCTTACATAAAAATAGATGGGAACAATGATGGTGGAAACAATTCCGACGTACACATTTTGCAGATACATGATGATTAAAGCGATAATTGCATTGGAAAACAAAGGCAGCATATCTATAAAAAAGTTCTGCACCAGTCGTGTTAAACTTTCAATTCCTCTGTCTATTCTGATCTGTAGTTTTCCGGATTCGTGATTTTCATCATTAAAATAGGCAACTCTGTACGTTAAAATTTTATCGATGGCAGATTGTGCGAGAATAGAACTTACATTAATCCTGATCTTTTCGCCATAGAATTTCTGTCCGAAATTGATAAAGATGTTCAGCAGTTCTTTTCCTAACAAAATGACTGAGATGACAACAAGAATATGAATTCCTTCCGACATCGGATGCGGAAGATGCGTAAGTTTGGTTACCTCATCTACCGTATATTTTAAAACCAAAGGATTGACCTGCGCCGCCAAAGCTCCCAAAAAGGTTAGAAAGAGCGTTCCGTAGATCATCAAACGATACGGTCTGATGAAAGGAACAAGCTGTTTATAGATTCCGAATAAGGTGACGGTTCTGTTGAAAGGTTTTGCCATAGAATGATTTTAATAAAAAACGTACCGTTTTACAGAGAAAAAGGTACGTTTTATTCTATTTTTCAGCAAATAATTGCTTTATTTTAATTTTCGAATACGTAAGTCGTAAGGTAATGCAACTCAGGTTTACTCGCGGCTTTTGAGTCTGTTTCTGCTTGTTCTAAAGAATACATTGAATTAATCTCTTTCTTCTGAAACACAAAAGAATTATTGGCATTTTTATCTACCACCTCATTAAAAATATGCTGAATTTCCGAATTTCCCAATGAGGCAAAACTGATATCTTCAAAGCCATACAGCAATCTGAGATCATCAAACTGAGCAAAATTTTCGTCCACAAAATTCTGAAACTGGGTTTTAGAATCGAAATTTCCAGCCCAGATATTATATCCGTAACTTTTCTTTTGCGGTTTATCGAAAATGCTTTGGTACACGAAGTTTTCTCCTAAATAAGCTTCTCTTACCTGCGGATCGTTTGCCAGTTCTTCCGGAAGTCCTTCTTTCAGAATTCTTCCTTCAAACATAATGTATGTTTTGTTGGTAATTGCCAAAGTCTGCTGAACGTTGTGGTCGGTAATCAGGATTCCGATGTTTTTATCCGTAAGACTTCTTACGATTTTTTGGATATCTTCTACCGCAATCGGGTCTACTCCGGCGAAAGGTTCATCCAGAAGAATAAAACTCGGATCGGTGGCAAGACATCTTGCGATCTCTGTTCTACGTCTTTCCCCTCCTGACAAAAGGTCTCCACGGTTTTTACGGACGTGCTGTAAGGAAAATTCTTCAATCAGCTCATCGCATTTCATCTGCTGTTCGCGCTTTGAAAGCTTGGTTAACTGCAAAACGCCCATGATATTGTCTTCTACCGAAAGTTTACGGAAAACAGATGCTTCCTGAGCAAGATAGCCAATACCTTTCTGAGCTCTGCGGTACATGGCATCGGTGGTAATTTCCTGTTTGTCTAGGAAAATTTTTCCGGAAGTAGGCTTAACCAAACCGACAATCATATAAAACGAAGTGGTTTTTCCTGCTCCGTTCGGACCAAGCAAACCCACAATTTCTCCCTGCTGAACCTGTACAGAAACGCCTTTTACTACTTTTTTAGGACCGTATTCTTTGATTAAGTTTTCTCCGCGTAAAATCATAAGGGCAAAGATAAAGTTTTTTTGAATTCAAATTTTAGATTAAAAAATGGACTTGAAAGTTTTGTGAAATTTTAATACATCGTTTAAAGATTCTTCGAATAATATTTAACTCAAAATTTTTAAAAAACTTTATTTTATTTCCATAATTTTAAGCTTTCATCAACACTTATTATTACTATGGAAAATAACCAACAGCTTACTGAGCTTTTAGCTTTAGATCTTGGTGTAAACATCATCAACCGAAGACCTTATGCCAAAGAAGTTTTCAAATGGCAGGATATGGATCTGCTTCCGCATTCTTCAACGGATACTTTGCTTTGCGAAATCTACGAATGGAACGGAAGAAACTGGAGAACCACAAATAATAATCTCATAGGTTATTTATTTGGCAGCGACCAGTTAAGTACGGTTAAAAATCAACTGATGAATGTTCAGAAATTTCCGGCTCTGATTCCTGATTTTGAATTTACGAAAGACAGCATGATTGAATTCGGGCTTGCTCTTCCCTCTCTTTTCAATATCGGAATTAAAGGCGACATTAAAAGTGCCAAAGATTTTTCTGTAAAAGTAAACGGCGTTACAAAATCCAGAATCACCAACATTGATTCTCCCGGAATAGAAATCCTTAGAAAATATTCTGAATTTACACAAAACGAATCCAGATCATACAGGAAGAACATCAAATTTAATTATCTGAGTACTTCTTTATTTTATGCAGAAAGTGTGGAAATTAATCTTGAAAAAGACGCAGGAGTGAATCTTGATGTGAGTTTCCAGACGCAGAATGTTGAAGTGAAAGCCAATGTTGATACAGATACAAAAAAGAATTTCGTTCTGAAATATACAGGAAACCAAGCTCCTTTTGCTGCAAAATTTACGAAAGGGAAAGATTTCAATATTTCCTGATGCTTTTAGGAAGGGGTTTTAGCCAAAGTTTATAATCATCATTCATTTTCTTTGGTTTCAAAATAAGTTTTGGCTAAAGCCTAATTGGAGTTCATCAATAAAAAACGGGCTAAAGCCCGTTTCTATTGATAAAAACATTTCGATCCTAAATGTTTTTCATTTAAAGTAAAATGTGAAAAAATTATCTGTTCAAAATCATTGCAGCTTCTTTCGCGAAATAGGTGAAAATCATATCAGCTCCGGCTCTTTTGAAGCAGGTTAAGCTTTCAATAATAGTTTTGTCATTATCCAGCCATCCGTTTTGCGCAGCCGCTTTTACCATAGCATATTCTCCGCTCACGTTGTAAACCGCAATCGGAAGATCAATCGCTTCACGAACTTTAGAAACAATATCCAGATACGGAAGTCCCGGTTTAATCATAATAATGTCAGCTCCTTCTTCAATATCTTTAAAAACTTCGTTTAACGCTTCTCTGGAATTATGAAAATCCATCTGATATGTTTTTTTATCCTTCGGAATTTCCATATTATCTTTTGGTGCGCTGTCTAATGCACTTCTGAAAGGTCCGTAGAACGAACTTGCATATTTTGCAGCATAGCTTAAAATTCCCACATCGGTAAATCCGCTGTCTTCCAAAGCTTCGCGAATGATCTGAACTCTGCCATCCATCATGTCACTTGGTGCCACAATGTCTGCTCCGGCTTCTGCATGTGACACAGACATTCTTGCCAAAGCATCGTTTGTAGCATCATTTACAATTTTTCCGTTTTCGATAATTCCGTCGTGACCGTAAATAGAATACGGATCTAAAGCAACATCGGGCATCACTACCATTTCGGGAAGTGCATCTTTTATAGCTCTGATCGTGTTCTGCATCAGTCCGTTTTTATTCCATGCTTCTTTTCCGGTATTGTCTTTCAGGTCTTCTGAAACCTTCATATAAAGATTAACCGCTTTTATGCCTAAAGAAAATAATTCCTTACATTCCTTCACCGTCAGATCAATACTTCTTCTGAAAATTCCCGGCATCGACGGGATCGGTTCTTCTTTATTCTCGCCCTCCATTACGAAGATCGGCATTACAAAATCATTGGTTGTAAGAGAACATTCTCTTACCAGACTTCTTACAGATTCGTTTACTCTCAGCCTTCTATTTCTTGAATGTATCATTTTGGAATACTTTTTGAATGAAATTTAATGCAAATTTACTACAACTTATATAAAAAAACTATTGCGTAGAATTGCAGAATTATTTATTTTTGTTAAAATATCCCTTAGAAATTATAATTTGATGAGAAAACTTTTACTTTTGTTTATCTTTTTAGGCGCATTTGTTGGATTTTCCGGCAATATGAAAGCGCAGATAAAGGAGCCGGCTTCCTTCTCTCAGAAGTCTGATGACGGAGTGCTTGTTGCTTATCCTAATCCGGCTAAGGATTTCCTTATCGTAAAAGCGAAAGATCCGAACCTGAAAATAAGAAGTGTGATTTTCTATTCGATTTTGGGTACACAGATCGCAAGCTACTCGGTAAACATGAATTCCGGTGAGATTAATATTGAAAAACTAAAGCCCGGTAAATATTTAATCCGATATATTCTGAGTGACAACACGATGAAAGTCACACAGATTATGAAACAATAATTTAAATCCTGATAATCATCAGGATTTTTTCTTTTAGCTTAATTATTCCGTAACTTTCGGAACATTTTTATACTAATTATAAAAACAAATTAATGCTAAAAGCTGAACATATTAGAAAGACCTATAACGCAGGAAAAAAGGTAGCTTTGGATGATTTCAGCATCCATGTTCCGAAAGGAAGTGTGTATGGTCTTTTAGGTCCGAACGGAGCCGGAAAAACTTCTTTTATCCGGATCATCAATCAAATTACACAGGCAGATTCCGGAGAAATACAGATCAACGGACAAAAGCTTAATCCGGATCATATTAAAGATATCGGTTATATGCCTGAAGAACGCGGGCTTTATAAAAACATGACGGTTGGAGATCAGCTTCTCTATTTCGGAGAACTGAAAGGCATGAAAAAGAATGATGCTTTGCAGGAAGCAAAAAAGTGGTTTGACAAACTTCACATCGACCAATGGTGGAAGAAAAAGCTGTCTGAGCTGTCAAAAGGGATGGCACAGAAAATCCAGTTTGTGGTTACCGTTCTTCACCGTCCGCATTTATTGATTCTTGATGAACCTTTTTCCGGTTTTGATCCTGTAAATGCCAATTTAATTAAAGACCAGATCATTGATCTTAAAAACAACGGCACCACAATTATCCTTTCTACTCACCGAATGGAAAGTGTGGAGGAAATGTGCGATTATGTGGCTTTGATTAATAACTCAAAAAAAATTATCGACGGAAGAGTTTTTGATGTACGCGAGAAATTCAAGAAAAATATTTTCGGAATTACGGTTTCTGATGTCAATGATTCTCAACTGGAGGCTTTCAGAAATAAATATGAAATTTTCAATATCAGCAATGAAAACAATTTGCTTTCCTTTGATCTGAAAAATGAAGCCGACCAGAATCATATTCTTCTGGATCTTATACATGTGGGAAAAGTAAGGTCATTCGACGAAAAAATTCCGAGTATGAACGAGGTGTTTATTAATGCGGTAAGCAATAATTCTTAATTATGAATAATATTTTTTTAATTACAAAAAGAGAATTTCTTACGCAGGTTAAGAAAAAATCTTTCATCATATTAACGCTTTTAGCTCCGATCCTTTTACTTGGTTTTGGTGCTGTTATCGGTTTGATGTTTAAGGCTAACGAATCTTACAGCATTATTGAAGTAGTTGATAAAAACGGTTTGTTTAAAAATCAACTGAAATCGAATGATAAACTGAACTATGTTTTTGTTTCTGCGGCAGATGAAAAGTCAAAGATCAACAATCTGAAGAATAATGAATCTTTAGACGGGATTTTGGTTCTGCCTGAACTGAAAGATCAGAATTTTGATGATCTGGAAAAGAATACAAGGCTTGTTATCAACAATAAAATCGGGTTCGATACGAAGCAGAAAATTGTTTCGGACATTAATGAAGTCATCAAAAAAGAGAAAATAAAAAAACTGGGTATCGCTGAAGTACAGCTTGATAATCTTGACAAAAGTTTCAATTTAAAAACGATTAACGTCTCGGAAAATAACAAAGAAGATTCTGATCTTGCTTTCGGCGTAAAAAGCGTTCTGAGTATGCTTTTAATGTACGTGACATTCATGTTTATCATTATCTACGGAGTTAGGGTGATGAGAAGCGTACTGGAAGAGAAAAATAACCGTGTTGTGGAAATTATTATTTCTTCGGTGAAGCCTTTTGAACTGATGATGGGTAAAATTCTGGGGGTAACAATGGTTGCACTTACTCAATTTATCGTTTGGATCACGATGTCGGTTATCGGAGCTTTGGTTCTGAATACAGGATTTTCTGCCATTCCGAAAAATATTCCCGGGAATGAAGGTGTTGCTGAAAAATTTGATGTTTTACAGATGGGAACTCAGATTTCGCATAGTTTACTGGAACTGAATTTCCCTTTAATTATTTTCGTTTTTATAACATTTTTCCTTTTAGGATATATCTTTTACAGTTCCATTTATGCCGCAATCGGTTCTGCTGTAGATAACGAGACAGAAACGCAGCAGTTCACATTATTTGCAGTTCTGCCTTTAATGCTTGGAATGTATGGGAGTTTCACGTTAATGAATAATCCGGATGGTCCTTTAGGATTCTGGCTTTCTATTATTCCGTTTACGTCTCCTGTTGCCATGATTGCGAGAATTCCTTACGGAGTTCCGGCGTGGCAGATTGCGCTGTCTATTGGCTTGCTTCTAGGAACGACTCTTTTTATGATATTTCTGGCAGGTAAAATTTACCGTGTAGGAATTTTAATGTACGGAAATAAAGCTACTCTGAAGGAAATCTGGAAATGGATTAAAGGATAAGCTGTAAGCAGAATTATTTTATATAAAAAACTCCCGAAACATTCAGTTTCGGGAGTTTTTATGTTCTGATTAGAATCAATTTTTATTTGAAGATGTAGCTTAAGCTTAAGCTAAGAACCTGCTCAGACTTACCTTTATCAGTTCCTTTCGGCTCCTGATTAAGTCCCGGATATGTATTCGTAACTCCGAAATCATATCTTGCCGTAAGCTCCAGCTGTCTTTTATAGCTATATCCTACTCCTAGTCCTATTCCAAAGTTAAATGAACTCGCTTTACCATTTACATTAGGATAATTCGGATCAATCTGATCTTTTGTGTAGTAGATCTTAGGTGCGTTTTTAACGTTCTGACTTAATAAAAAATTAAATCTAGGACCTATTAATCCAAAAAATTCAGATTCAGCTTCAGAAAAATACCCTTTAAATGAAATCGGTACACTCAGATAGTTATTTGCGTATACCGCATCATAACCGGGATAGTTTTTAGCATCCTTATCTTTTCCTGTTTCTCCTGCTCCAAAGTAAACTACTTCAGGCTGTATGAAGAACTGGTTGTCTGAACCTATCGGTATTAAAGCCAATACTCCTGCCTGAACGGTATATCTAGGACCGGAAGGATTGTGAGCATTCTTCACTCGGGAATAGTTTCCTCCGACAGTGACACCAAATCTTGTGCTACTAAAATCGATCTGTGCGAAAGACATGGTAGAAAGTGCCAATGCAGAGGCTAATAAAAATTTTTTCATATCGTTATGTTTATGTTATCCTAGAATTTTTGCAACAGTAGCACCAATATCAGCAGGAGAGTCTACCACGTTAATTCCGTTTTCTCTCATGATTTCCATCTTAGCCTGAGCTGTATCTTCTGCTCCGCCTACGATTGCACCTGCGTGCCCCATTGTTCTTCCTTTAGGAGCAGTCTGTCCTGCGATGAAACCTACAACCGGCTTTGTAGAACCACTTGCTTTGTACCATCTTGCTGCTTCCGCTTCAAGACCTCCACCGATTTCTCCGATCATTACAACCGCTTCAGTTTCAGGATCGTTGATGAATAATTCCAAAGCTTCTCTTGTAGTTGTTCCGATGATCGGGTCTCCACCGATACCGATTGCTGTAGAGATACCGTAACCCGCTCTTACTACCTGATCTGCAGCTTCGTAAGTAAGAGTACCAGATTTAGAAACGATACCTACTTTACCTTTTTTGAAAACGAAACCTGGCATAATCCCAATTTTAGCTTCTTCAGAAGTAATGATTCCCGGGCAGTTCGGACCGATCAATCTGCAGTCTCTGTCAGCAATGTAAGATTTTACTTTCACCATATCCGCTACAGGAATACCTTCAGTAATACATACAATAACTTTGATCCCAGCTTCAGCAGCTTCCATAATAGCGTCAGCAGCAAATGCAGGCGGTACGAAAATAATACTTACGTTAGCTCCGGCTTTTTCTACAGCATCTGCTACCGTATTGAATACAGGCTTCCCTAAGTGCTCGCTTCCTCCTTTTCCCGGAGTAACACCTCCTACTACGTTGGTTCCGTATTCGATCATCTGGCTTGCGTGGAAAGTACCTTCGTTCCCTGTAAATCCTTGTACAATTACTTTAGAATCTTTGTTTACTAAAATTGACATTTTATTATTTATTTAATTTATTTATTACTTTTTTAAATGCACACAAATTTAATTAAATTTCTTTGATTTAAGATAAATCTAACTAATTTGTTTATTTGAGATTTCTCAGTTTGACTTCTTTTTTAAGATACGTTTTAAAATCTTCCGCAAACATCCCGATGTAAGTTCCTTTTTCGAGATCTCTGTTTACTCCGGTTTTCCCTAATAATACAGAACCGCTTTCAATTTTATTTCCTGAGGCAATGCCCACCTGTCCCCATAAGGTAACCTCATCACCGATAACACAGCATCCTGCAATACCGACCTGAGAAGCGATAAGACATTTTTTTCCAATCACGGTATCGTGCCCGATCTGAATCTGATTATCCAGAACAGAACCTTCTCCGATAATGGTAGAATCTGTAACTCCTCTGTCGATAGTACAACCGTTTCCGATCTCTACATTGTTTTCGATCACTACGTTTCCTACCGAAATGAGACGGTCGAAATTGCCGTTCAGTTTTCTGTAATAAAAAGCGTCACCGCCTAAAACGGTATTAGACTGGATCACTACATTATCTCCGATTACTGTTCTGTCGCCGATGACAACATTAGGAAAAATCAGGGTGTTTTTTCCTATTTTCACGTTATTTCCAATGACCGCAGAAGCATGAATTTTTGTTCCCTCTCCTATTTCAGCATCATGAAGTTCTTCCGTGAAGTTATAGATTCTTGTAAAATGGGTATTGATTTTATTGAAATCTCTGAAAGGATCTTCTGAAACCAACAGTGCTTTTCCTTCCGGACATTCTACTTCTTTATCGATCAAAATAATCGTCGCAGCGGAATTTAATGCTTTATCGTAATATTTGGGATGGTTAACGAAAACGATTTCACCGGCTTTTACCATGTGAATTTCGTTCGTTCCCAACACTTCGAAGTCTTCTGAACCTACAAATTTTGCCCCGATAAGTTCGGCAATGGTTTTCAGTTTTTGTGGCTGATGAAACGTCATATTTTTTTTAAATGATGTTTTAAATTTTCAACGGTGTCTTGAAATCCAGACACGGCTTTGTTTTTCCAATTTTAATTGCAGCCCGACCGGACCCTTCGACAAGCTCAGGGTAAACTACAAAGCTGCCATAAAAAATGAAAGCTGAAAGTTGTTATACTTCCAGCCTCATATTATTTGTGAATAATTATTCTTTTACTCTTTCTAAGTAAGAACCGTCTTCTGTGCTTACTTTGATTTTGTCTCCCGGTTCAATGAACAGAGGAACCATTACTCTTGCTCCTGTTTCTACGATTGCGTTTTTAAGAGCGTTGGTTGCTGTGTTTCCTTTTACTCCCGGATCAGCTTCCACTACTTCCAGATAAACGGACTGCGGTAATTCTGCTGAAAGCGGAGTTTCGTCTGCTTCTTTCAAAATGATGGTTACTTCTTCACCCGCTTTCATCAGGTTGGAGTTTTCGATCATTTCTTTGTTAAGGTATAACTGAGAGAAGTCATCGTTATTCATGAAGTGGAAACCATTTTCATCATCGTAAAGATACTGGTATTTTCTTGTGATTACTTTTACCTCATCAATTTTGTGACCTGCAGAGAAAGTATTGTCGATTACTTTACCGTTGGTTACAGATTTTAATTTTGTTCTAACGAAAGCAGGACCTTTTCCCGGTTTTACGTGAAGGAATTCGATAACTTTATAAATATCGTTGCTGTATTCGATGCAAAGTCCTTTTCTGATATCGTTACTTGTTGCCATTAATTATTATATATTTTTATTTTCTTTTGTTAAATTGTATTCCTTCTCCCTGAGTTGGCAGTCTGTTGAAAACATTATTATTGAATGAGTTCACATTATTATTCAGTCTGTTTACATTCGTCTGTATCTCGGAATGATAGGGATTTGCGGTTCCAAAAATTGAGTTTCCGCCGGAATTATTCTGTTTCAGAATATCATTCAGATTATGTTTAGCAATGCTGTCACTGGATTTTGAAGGTAGTCTTCTTTCCAGAATAGAAGTCTTGGCTGTTCTCTCCGTTTTTAATCCTTCTGTCTGTTGTCCGGACAAAAATGATACTGTAAAAAGCATTAAAACAAAAATCAGACTTTTACTTTTCATTGATAACAATGCTAAATTTTTCTTTATTATTCTCTTTCCTTCCCTGTTCCGTATCCTTTTACGATTCCTCTTGGAGAATTCTGGATAAACTGAAGAATTTCATCTCTTTCAGCCGTCGGAAGCATTTCTTTTTCGATGTAAAGCAACGCTTGGGAAACATTCATTTTCATCTGGAAAATTGCTCTGTAAATTTTCTGAATTTCAAAGATTTTCTCATTGGTAAATCCTCTTCTTCTTAAACCTACGGAATTAATTCCTGCATAAGACATCGGTTCTCTTGCCACTTTTACATAAGGCGGAATATCTTTTCTTACCAGAGTTCCTCCCGAGATCATTACATGTTTTCCGATTTTCCCGAACTGATGGACAGCCGACAGACCACCCATCACAGTATAATCCCCGATTTCCACATGACCTGCAATACCACAACCGTTTACGATGATCACATGATCTCCGATTACACAATCATGAGCAATGTGGGAAGTTGCCATAATAAGGCAGTTTTTTCCAATTTTGGTAAAACCAAGGGCTTTTGTTCCCCTGTTTACCGTTACACATTCTCTGATCGTTGTTTCATCGCCGATAATTACCTGCGTATCTTCACCATCAAATTTCAAATCCTGAGGAATCGCAGAAATTACCGTTCCCGGAAAAATTCTGCAATTTTTACCGATTCTTGCACCATCCATGATGGTAACATTGGGACCAATCCATGTTCCTTCGCCAATTTCCACGTCCCCTGCAATTGTAGTAAAAGGTTCTACGATTACATTTTTGCTGATTTTCGCACGTTTATCTACGGCTGCTAATTGATGAATCATTTAATCAACTTTATTTTTTGCAACTTGGGCCATAAGTTCTGCTTCTACCGCTACTGTATCTCCTACGTAACCATAACCCTGCATATGAACAATTCCTCTTCTGATAGGCTCTATCAATTCAATCTTGAAAATAAGCGTATCTCCCGGAATTACTTTTCTCTTGAATTTTACTTTATCTATTTTAATAAAGTACGTAGAGTAATTTTCAGGATCCGGAACGCTTGCCAAAACAAGAATTCCTCCGGTCTGTGCCAAAGCTTCTACCTGTAAAACTCCCGGCATTACGGGTTCTTTCGGAAAATGTCCAACGAAGAATGGTTCGTTCATTGTAACATTTTTAAGACCTACAACGTGAGAATCTGAAAGTTCAAGAATTTTATCAATCAATAAGAACGGTGGTCTGTGAGGCATCAGTCTCATGATTCCGTTGATATCGAAAACAGGTTCTTTTGTTAAATCAAAATCAGGAACATTTTTCTTTTTCTGCAATTTCCACTGACGGTTCAGTTTTTTTGCAAACTGTGTGTTTACGTAATGTCCCGGTTTGTTGGCTATTACTTTTCCTTTTATTTTCACTCCTGCCAAAGCCAGATCACCGATCACATCGAGTAATTTGTGTCTTGCGGCTTCGTTGGGATAGTTTAAGTTCAAATTATCAAGAATTCCGTTTGGTCTTATCGATACGTTATCTTTACCAAAGGCTTTCTTTAGTTTTTCTGTAGTTTCCGGTGTAAGATCTTTATCTACATAAACAATCGCGTTGGAAATATCTCCGCCTTTGATCAAACCGTGATCTAAAAGCATTTCCAGTTCGTGTAAAAAGCTGAATGTTCTTGCTGATGAAATTTCTTCTTTAAACTCAGAAATATTTTTAAGCGTAGCATTTTGAGTTCCCAAAACTTTGGTCCCAAAATCTACCATCGTTGTAACTTCGTAGGTATCTGAAGGAATAATGGTGATCTCAGATCCTGTAGCCGGATCGCTGTAGGTAAGAACTTCTTTTACCACAAGATATTCTCTTGCTATATTTTGCTCTACTACTCCTACGCTTTCGATTGCTTCTACAAAGAATTTTGAAGAACCGTCTAAGATCGGCGGTTCGGAAGCATCCATTTCAAGAATGGCATTATCAATATCACAGCCTACCAAAGCCGCTAAAAGATGCTCACAAGTTGTGATCTTTACTCCCAGTTTTTCTAATGTTGTTCCTCTTTCTGTAGCTACAACGTAATTAACGTCTGCTTCGACCTGAGGATGCCCTTCCAAATCTGTTCTTACGAATACGAAACCTGTATTTTCTTTTGCAGGTTTCATGGTTAATTTTACTTCTTTACCAGTATGAAGTCCGATTCCGGAAAGTGTCACTTCCTGCTGAAGTGTTTTTTGCATATCACTCATTAGTTTAATCTTTTGAGTTATTCTCGAGATTATTTATTCTTTTTACCACTTCAGGTAAGTTTCTGAAATGTACATAACTTCTAAGATAGTCGTTGTAGCTGATCGCCGGAGATCCATAAATGGTTTCTCTGTCGTTTACGCTGGAATTTACGCCACTCTGAGCCTGTATTTTTACCTGATTTCCTATTTTGATGTGTCCTACAACACCTACCTGACCTCCAATCTGGTTCCAGTCTCCGATGGTTGTAGATCCTGCAATTCCGGCTTGTGCGGCAATTACATTGTTTTTTCCGATTTTTACGTTGTGTGCGATCTGGATCAGGTTATCAATTTTAGTACCTTTTCCGATTACGGTAGAACCAATGGTTGCTCTGTCTATACTGCAGTTGGAACCAATTTCCACATCGTCTTCAATGATAACGTTTCCTAACTGCGGAATTTTTTTGAATCCGTCCGGAGTCGGCTGAAATCCGAAACCGTCTCCTCCGATTACGGTATTGGAATGAATAACACAATTGTCTCCGATGATGCAGTAATCGTAAATTCTCGCTCCACTGTCAATTTTACAGTTTTTCCCGATCTTCACCCCTTTTCCGATGTAAACCTGCGGATAAATCTGGCTTCCCTCTCCCACTTTTGCCTTTTCTGAAACGTAGGTAAAAGCTCCGATATACACATCTTCTCCGATTACGGCAGTTTCATGAATGGATGAACCATTTTCGATTCCTTTTCTTCTTCCCTGCATTTCCTGATATAAATTCATGAGAACCTGAAAAGAAAGATAAGCATCCTTTACTGCAATAACAGTAGGAAGGTAAGAATCTTTTGAGATAAGCTTTTCCGAAACAATGATAACGGAACATTTTGAAGTCTCTAAATAATGCGAAAATCTATCCTGCGCGATGAAAGAAAGATGTCCTGTTTCCCCGCTTTCTATAGGCGAAACTCCAGTAATAAGTGCATTCTCGTCACCTATTATTTTTCCGTCGATAAAACTTGCAATTTGCGAAGCTGTAAATTCCATATTCTGCAAAGATAAGAAATTCTGTAATTCGCAAACATTTTTTAGTTTTCGGAACGTGAATTTTAATATTCTTTAAGAAATAATGTGTGAAATATTTCTTGGAAATGTAAGAATATATCTTGTGGTTTTATTTATCATCAAGCCCGATAAAAGCTGGTCTTCCGATTCGTCAAGACGTATTTTTTTACCGTTTTTCTGCAACAGATAAATCGGCTGTTTTTCGGTATCGTAAGGAAGGAGTTTTCTTTTTATTTCGTGTACGAGTTCGCTCCCATTATCGATTCCGAAAAATTCATTCACATTCTTTATTTTTTCTTCAATAAAACCCGGCTCAAAAGGATGAGATGAAATAATGGTTTTCGGAAGGTTTCTCTGGATCACACATTTACACCAATACGAGAGAATCATATCCTCTGCATTCTGCCAGTTTTTCATTGCCTGAATAATATCATTGTCATCAAGTTGTGTAAAACGTTCCACATCTTCATCCGTGGCTGCACTTTTTCCGCGATGCAGAAAATATTTCAGGTTTTCAGTTGCCACCAAATCGATTCCCTGTGAAACCAGAAGCTTGGCTCTTTCCAGAATTTTAACCAAAAGAAATTCTGCCAGAGCGGATGTTTTATGATAATACACCTGCCAATACATAAACATTCTGGCCGTGAGGAAATTCTCAATAGAATAAACGCCTTTTGCATCAATTACCAGCTCGCCCTCATCACAGACGTTCATCATGGAGATGATTCTTTGTGTATTGATGCTTCCTTCGGAAACTCCCGTAAAAAAGCTGTCCCGTTTCAGATAATCCAAACGATCGACATCAAGCTGTGAAGAAATAAGCTGGTTGAAAAACTTTCGGTGGTATTTTCCCTGAAACATTTCGATAGCGCAGGATAATTCTCCGTTAAATTCATCATTCAGACGATTCATTAACAATAAAGACAGTTTTTCATGATGCCAATCGTCCATCAGCATACTTTCCAGAGCGTGGGAAAACGGACCATGACCAATATCATGCATTAAAATCGCCAACATTGCCCCTTTTTCTTCCTCTTCTGAAATTTTCACGCCTTTCTGCTTCAAGGTTTCCAAAGCCGTAAACATCAAATGCATGGCTCCCAAAGCGTGGTGAAATCTTGTATGTGTCGCGCCCGGAAAAATCAGGTTTAAAAGTCCTGTCTGCCCGATTCTTCTTAATCTCTGAAAGTAAGGATGCTCGATGATGTCGAATAAAATTTCATGGGGAATTTTGATGAATCCGTGAACGGGATCGTTGATAATTTTTAGCTTGTTCTGCATTGAAAACGTCTGTATTTGCAAACAAATTTAGGAATTTTATATTTTAGAGGTAATTAATTTTCATTAAACTGTTTGTTGTTTTAAAAGTAACTTTCTTTGTTGAATTTGTTTTTAACACAAAGTCCGCAAAGATTTTTTTTACAGTTGTGCTGCATATTTTCGTTCGGAAAGGCGTTTCACTCAGCAAAGGCTGGATAAAAATCTTCTCTAATAAATAGTTGTGCTGTTTGTGTTTAAAAGCTATCTTTGACTGAATAACCTTTTCATGAGAAAACTCTCACTCTTTATCATTCTATTTTTCTGTTTACAATTTTCAGCACAGGCTTTATCGGAAACCCAAAAGCTTGAATCGTTATGTAAAGTATGGGGATTTTTGAAATACTATCATCCGAATGTAGCAAAAGGTAAGTTTAACTGGGATCAGCAGTTATTTCAGAAAATTGATGAACTTGAAAATATTAACGATAAAGATCAATTGAATGAATTGTATTCTAACTGGATTGAAAGTCTCGGAAAAACTGAAGATTGTAAAAATTGTATAAATGATAACGATAAAGTTTATTTCTTAAAAAATTTTGATCTCGGATGGATGGATGATCAGCGTATTTTTTCTGAAAATGTAAGTGAAAAGCTGAAATTTATTGAGAACAACAGGAATATCGGTGAAAATTATTATTTCGGATTAAACGGAAGAAAGGTTTATTTCAAGAATGAAAATTCTTACGGATCGAAATTTACTTCAAAACAAATTGCCCTTTTTGAACTGTTCAGATATTGGAATTATGCAGAATATTTTTTTGCCTACAAATATAAAACCGATCAGAACTGGAATGATGTTTTACGAGAAATGATTCCTAAATTTCTTGCTGTTGATAATGATGAAAGCTATCATTTAACTTTAGCTGAACTTGTGACCAAAACGGATGATTCGCATGCTTTTTTATTTTCAAGGCTGATTAGTTTAAACCAATATGGAAGGAAAAATGTTCCGGTGCAGTATTCTTACGCGGAAGGAAAGCTTGTTGTAACGAAAGCCTATCCGAATATTTTCAATGAAGAAAATCCGCTGAAAACCGGCGATGTTATTTATGATATTGAAGGATTAACGATTCCTCAGAAAGTTAATTTATTTGGAAAATATATTCCAGCTTCGAATTCCTGGGGAAAGATCAACAAGTCGAAAATATCTTTTTCTGTATACCAATAAAGATTCACTTGAGCTTAAAATTGAAAGGAATGGCAAAAATTCAGCCTTAAAAGTAAAAACGTACTCACAAAAAGAAATTATCCGGGAAAATCCTCCGGTTCCTGAAAAATGGAAGTTTCTTGATGATGAAAAAAAGGTGGGTTATGTGAACATGGGGTTGATTAAAAGATCTGATTTGAATAACATGTTTGAAAATCTGAAAAATACGGAATCCATCATTTTCGACTCCAGAAATTATCCGAATATGACGATTTTGCCTTTAAGCAGATTATTGCTTCCAGAAAATAAAATTTACTATGAGTTTATTTTTCCTGAAACCCGGTATTTAAGCAAATTTTACCGCCGTAAAAACAGCATTGGAAGAAATAATCCGGACTATTATAAAGGAAATGTGGTCATTCTCGTTAATGAAGTTACCCAAAGTCAGGCTGAAACTACTGTAATGATGCTTAAGCAGCATCCGAAAGCAAAAGTAATCGGAGGCTATACTTCCGGCGCAAACGGTGATGTCATTTCATTTAATATTGCCGGTCTCGAAACGTGTTTTACAGGTTTGGGAGCCTATTATCCGAACGGAAGAGAAACGCAGCGCATCGGGATTATTCCGGATATTATCGTACGACCGACCGTGAAGGGAATACAGCAGGGAAAAGACGAAATTATGGAAAGAGCTCTGGAATATTTAAAAAGTGGAAATTAAATAAAAGAAAAACGTAATTATTCCGTTATTTCATTTAACTTATATTTAACTTTACGTCTGCGGATTTTGGCAGATTTTAGAATTAATTGGTCAGCAATTTGATACAATAACCATGTAAAAAAATAATTATGTCGGAAAAGATATTATGGATAGATGATGAAATAGATCTACTTAAACCACACATCGTTTTTCTTGAAAAAAAGGGATATCAGGTAACTCCCGTTAATAACGTTAATGAGGCTCTGGAACTTATGGACTCGGAGAAGTTTGCGCTGACGCTGATTGATGAGAATATGCCCGGAATTTCAGGTCTTGAAGCGATTCCGATGATTAAGGATAAAGACAACTCACTGAAAATCGTTATGGTAACGAAAAGTGAGGAAGAACATATCATGGAAGAAGCAATCGGATCGCAGATTGCAGATTACATCCTGAAACCGGTAAATCCTAACCAGATTTTACTGTCATTAAAGAAAAATCTTCAGCAGGATAACCTTGTGGAGCAGAAAACGATTCTGCAGTATCAGCAGGAATTCAGGAATCTTTCTATGGAGCTTTCTTATTTAAGAACGTATCAGGATTGGGCGGAATATTATAAGAAAATTCTTAACTGGGAAATTAAATTTGATAAAGTAACGGATAATGAGTTTGCGGATCTTCTTCAGTCACAAAAAGAGGAAGCCAATATCCAGTTTGCCAAATTTATTGAAAAAAATTACGAAGACTGGCTTCACGATTCGGATAAACCGATCATGAGCCATACGCTTTTCAAGGATAAAGTGAAACCTGAGGTTGAAAAAGATAAGGTTTTGCTTCTGATGGTTGATAATCTTCGTTATGACCAGTGGAAAGTTATTGAACCTTTATTTACGAAGTATTACAACAAGGTTTCTGAGGATTATTATTACAGTATTCTTCCGACTGCAACCCAATATGCAAGAAATTCTTTTTTTGCAGGTTTAATGCCTTCAGAGATTGAAAAACGTTTTCCTGACAAATGGTTTAACGACAATGAAGAAGGAAATAAAAACGAATTTGAGCGCGATTTTCTTGAAGATCAGATGAAAAGAATCGGTTTAAGCTCGAAATCCATGAAATATCTGAAAGTATTGAATGCTGATTTCGAGAGAAAGATTTACGACGATTTTAACCAGCATAAAAACAATGATCTATTGGTAATTGTTTATAATTTTATTGATATTCTTTCTCATGCGAAAACGGACAATCATATTGTAGATCAGCTGATCCGTGATGATAAAACCTTCAGATCTTTAACGTTGAACTGGTTTGAGAATTCTTCTTTATTGAAAATCATCAAGGTTGCCGCAGAAAACGGTTTCAAACTGGTGATTACTACTGATCACGGAACAGTTTACGTAAAAAAACCGAGTAAAGTTGTAGGAGACAGAGAAACTTCTACGAATATCCGTTACAAGACCGGAAAAAGTTTAACGTATGACGACAGTGATGTTTGGGCAATTACGAATCCTGAAAAGCTGTTTTTACCGAAAGGAAATTTAAGTTCTAAATATATTTTTGCGAAGAATAATATTTTCCTTGCTTATCCAAAGAACTATAATCACTTTGTAAATTACTATAAAGAAACGTACCAGCATGGAGGGATTTCACTGGAAGAGTGTATCATTCCATTCAGTATTTTGGAACCCAAGTAGTTTTTCATAGTTTGACTTCGGGTGACGAGAGGGGCGGAAAAAATCAAAGATTTTTTCCGCTTCTTTTTTATTAATACTTTTGAATTATGAAATTAATCACTTATAACGTCAACGGAATCCGTGCTGCTTTTACGAAAGATTTTTTAGGCTGGCTGAAAACGGCTGATCCGGATATTATCTGCATTCAGGAGAGTAAAGCAGGAAATGACCAGATCGATATTGAAAGTCTCGAAAAACTGGGATATCACAGTTACTGGCATTCCGCAGTAAGAAAAGGCTACAGCGGCGTTGGAATTGCGTCTAAAATAAAGCCCAACCATGTAGAATACGGCTGCGGTATTGAAAGCTATGATAATGAGGGAAGAATCATCCGTGCAGATTTTGATGAATTTTCCGTCATTTCTGTATATGTTCCTTCTGCTTCAAATATCGAACGGCTGGATTTTAAAATGCAGTTTTGCCATGATTTTTTAGAGTACATTAAAAATTTAAAGAAAGAAATTCCGAATCTGATCATTTCAGGAGATTTTAATATCTGTCATGAAGAAATAGATATTCATAACCCGAAAGGTTTACAAAATGTTTCCGGCTTTTTACCGATGGAAAGAGAATGGATGACGAATTTCATCAATGAATGTGAACTGATCGACAGTTTCAGGTTTTTTAATAATGAACCCGACCATTATACATGGTGGAGTTACAGACAAAATTCCCGGGAAAGAAATAAGGGATGGAGACTGGATTATAATTTCACTTCCTACAGTTTAAAAGATAAGCTCTCCAGAGCCGTTATTTTGAAGGAAGCCGTACATTCTGACCATTGTCCTGCGCTGGTAGAATTAAGCCTTTAAAACAAAGCAAAAAGCCAACTGAATCAGTTGGCTTTTTAAAATTTAAATCATAAATTTTAGTCGACAATTTCATATTCCACCGGAATTGTACCTCTGCCGGTATCTCCGATTTCATCGAACGCTGCCTTAGACATATCTAAAGCTCTTGATGAATGGTAAGGTCCTCTATCATTTACTTTCACTATTACCTCTTTACCATTATTAAGGTTGGTTACCTTAATGTTTGTTCCAAATGGAAGCGTTCTGTTGGCTGCGGTGAACTTTGCATTATCAAAGATCTCTCCGCTTGCTGTTTTTCTACCGTTAAATTTATCGTGGTAGTACGATGCATAACTTGTTTTTTTCGCATCTATGGCATTCATTTTGAAAGAATAAATACCAAGGGTTGAAATCATCATTATGATTACGAGAATGAATCTTTTCATCATTTTGAAATTTTATTGGTTTTGACAGGGGCAAATCTATAAGGAATCTTTTAAAGTGCCTACTTTATTTGTTAACAAGTGTTAATGAAAATAAAATTTTATGTTAATATTTTTCTTAACGCCCTATAAACAGGCTACTTAAGGCACAGTGTTAAAAAGTGTTAAAAAACAAAAGCAAAAGTTAACAATTTTAACTAAATAATTAAGATTAAGATTTTTTTAACATAATTATTCATCTACCAATCAATAAGTTAATGAATTTTAGCATTTGTTTTCCAACAAATAAATTTTAAATCAATTGGATGATCTCACGGTTATACTGACCTACAATCAATATGAATTAGTATGAATTCAGGATAATAATATTTAGCATTTGATTTTTAAAAATCCTTTAATCAAAAAACATTTTAAAGCATTCTGATTATTTAAACTATAAACATCGCAAAGGCGCAAAATATTCATTAAATACGTTCTCCTCTTAAGCTGCAAAGATTTTATCTACGATGAAATTAAGATTGAATCCTTATTAAAAATCTTTGACTTTACTGCGTTTTTAAGACTTAAGATTAATAAAAAATTTAAACAAATTCATCAATAAAAAAACCAATGAGAAGTCTCATTGGTTTTGTATATAGATATTTTTAAAATATTATTTGAAATATTCAATAATATAGTCATAAGTATCTGCAGGATAAACAACAGACATGCTTGGAGAACCTGTAACTGCCGCACCGGTTGTTGAATCATAAGAATATAATTCTTTAGAGAAAACTATTTTATTTCCGGTAGAAGCCTTTTTAAAGATTGTAATTCCGTACATTGAAGTAAGACCTGTTGGAACAGCTAAAGTTACCGCTGTTGAACTTCCTGTTGTAGTAAACTGTCCTTTATATGCATAAACAGGATTACCATCTACCAATGTGTTTGTTGCAACACCGGCTAAAGCGTTATTTACAGCATTAAATTTTGCAGAAGCAGCACCTAATGGCAACCATCTTCCATTGGCAATACTTGTAGACTGACCAGGATTAGAGAAGTAATAAAACCCTGGAGTTACAGCTACCTGAACACCTTGTCCTGAAACAGTATTACCTGTACCGCTATTGTAAACAATCATACCATCAAAAGCAGTTGGGAAAGTTACACCATCTAAATTTGTTGTTTTAAATGTCCAGGTTACCAAGTTAGTAGTTGGAAAATACAATCCTTTTCCAACATTATTGGCAGTACCTGTAGATGCTGTATCGAAATTAGAAGAAGCATCAAAGAATGGATTTTCTCCAGTAATATTATTAGCTACGATACCATTACTAGCTACCTGAGCAGATGCAGAGTTAACACCCAATACCGTAAGGGAAATTCCTAATAAGGCTCTAAATATATTTTTCATTGCTTTGTTTTATTAAATATTAATGTATTATCTACTTGCACTGTTCCACCAGTTAGTTCCATCTGAAATAAACATAGCTGCAGAACCTCCGGCTAAGTTAGGAAAGTTCAAAGGCCATGCAATACCATTTGCATTTGTAGGAGCTACAGCACCCCCCGTATTATTTCTAATCATAAGAACTCTACCAGTATTTGCTCCTGTCGGGCTTGGTAATGCAAGCTGTCCGCTAATAGCATTATTTGTAATAACAACTAAATAGTCGCTAGAATTCCAGTCTACGTTAGAAGAACCTGTATATGTTCTTACACTGGTAGCGTATACAGCACCCTGTGTCTGGAAATTACCATTCACGATAGTTTTTGCTGTTCCCGTAGAAAAAGTTAAATTATTGTTGTTTTGTGTTACAGTTCTATTTCCTGCTAAAGTACCATCATTAAGATAAATACTTGTATCAGTAGCAGAACCTCCTCCACCTACGGCAACCCAAACTGAGTTTGTTGCATCATAGTAGTAGAATCCAGTGGCAGTAATATTTACTGCTTTTCCAGAAGCAGCACCATCAGCAATTGAGGAAACAAATGCCAATGCCCCGTTCTGTGTTGCAGTATACACAGCATCTTTTGCCTGTAACTGACCTCTTGTCAAACGAGGGACCAATAATGCGTCCGGCTTAGTTGCGTCAGTAGGAGTACCGACAACATCTAAAGTAGCAGCGGGAGTAGTTGTATTAATCCCCACTCTTCCTTGCTGAGCCTGAGCGATTGCTACAAATCCGACTAACATAGTCGCTGTTAATAAAAATTTTTTCATAAGTTTTTAAAGATTTTAAATTACATTTTAACTAACGAATGTGTTTCTCAGATCAGGGTGCCATCCCCAATGTGTGCATCCATTAGTAAAAATAAAATATTTTTAATTATATAATTTCAAAAAACATTTTTTTTACATTTTATAAAAGCTTAATTGATAGCTTAATACTTATGTAAAATCTCTTTATAATGCAAAGTTAATATTTTTAAAATTATTTTCATAACAATAGATGAAAAAGTTTTAACAATTTAATTTACAAAAACAAAACAATATTGATAATCAGTAAATTAAAAAATTAACAATCGTGATTTCATAAATGTTAATTTTTATTAATAAATCAATAACATTATATTAATCAGAACAATATACGTCTTTTTTTAATAAAAAATCAACTAATTGGGAATAATTTTAAATTAATTCTCCATACAGATCAAACTCCTCAGCCGAGGTAATCTTTATCTCCGCAAAATCTCCGATAGAAATATATGTATTTTCTGCAGAAACCAAAACGGTATTGTCTATGTCCGGAGAATCGTATTCTGTTCGTCCAATAAAATAATTTCCTTCTTTTCTGTCGAAGATGCATTTATACACGTTCCCAATTTTCTCCTGATTTTTCTCCCATGAAATCTGAGACTGGATTTCCATAATTTCTTCCACTCTGGCTTCTTTCACTTCCTGCGGAACATCGTCTTCCAATACATAAGCTCCTGTATTTTCTTCGTGAGAGTAAGTAAAGCATCCCAGTCTGTCGAATCTCTGTTCTCTTACCCAGTCTTTAAGCTCATTGAAAATTTCCTGAGTTTCTCCGGGATAACCAACGATAAGCGTTGTTCTGATCGCCATATCCGGAACTTTTTCTCTGAATTTTGAAAGAAGAGCATCCGTTTTTTCGTGAGTAGTCCCTCTCTTCATCGATTTTAGTAAATCTGAATTGATGTGCTGAAGAGGAATATCTATATAATTACAAACTTTGGGTTCTTCTCTAATGATATCCAGAACATCTTCCGGAAATCCGCTCGGAAAAGCATAATGAAGACGAATCCATTCAATTCCTTCCACTTTTACCAATTCTTTTAAAAGGTCTCCAAGCGCGCGTTTTTTATAAATATCTAAACCATAATAAGTAAGATCCTGCGCAATCAAAATCAGTTCTTTGGTTCCTTTTTTTGCCAATTTCTGTGCTTCTGTAACCAGTTTTTCAATCGGAGTTGAAACGTGACCTCCTCTCATGAGAGGGATTGCACAGAATGAACAAGGTCTGTCGCAGCCTTCGGAAATCTTTAAGTATGCGTAATGTTTTGGTGTAGTGGTAAGTCTTTCCCCAACCAATTCATGTTTGTAATCTGCCCCTAAATGTTTTAATAAAATAGGAAGATCTCTCGTCCCGAAATATTGATCAACATCCGGAATTTCTCTTACCAGATCCGGCTTATATCTTTCCGAAAGACATCCTGTTACAAAAACTTTCTCAACTTCTCCCCTGTTTTTTGCTTCTACATAATCAAGAATCGTATTAATAGATTCTTCTTTTGCATTGTCTATAAATCCGCAGGTATTAATTACAACGATGTCTCCTTTGTCTTCATGTACCACTTCTTTACCATTGGCTTTAAGCTGACTCATTAAAACTTCGGAATCATATACATTTTTGGAACAACCCAACGTTACTACATTTATTTTTTTCTTCCCTACGGATTTTGTACGCATCTTTTTGATTTTGAGTTTGCAAAGATACAAAATATTGAAGAGTCTGTATTAAAAAATAAAAACCACTTCAATAAGTGGCTTTCATAATATTAAAAATTCTTTTCTTTAAAGCTTGCTGCATTTTCATCCTTTTCAGAAAGTACAGCTTCACTGTCAGAGATTTTCCAGTCGATATTCAGATCCGGATCATTGTATTTTACACATCCTTCTGATTCTTTATTATAAAAATTATCGCATTTATATGAGAAAACGGCAGTTTCGCTTAAAACAGAAAATCCATGTCCGAAACCTCTTGGAATATAAAGCTGTGTTTTATTTTCCGCCGTAAGCTCAATCCCAAACCATTTTCCGAACGTTGGAGAGTCTTCTCTAAGATCTACCGCTACATCCCAGACTTTCCCTTCCAGACAGGATACCAGTTTTGCCTGTGCGTGTTCTCCTTTCTGTAAATGAAGCCCCCTCAAAACACCATAAGAAGATTTTGAAATATTATCCTGAACAAAATGTCCGTTCATTCCGGTAAGTTCCTCAAATTTCTTTTCATTGAATTTTTCGAAAAAATATCCTCTGTCGTCTTCGAAAATTGTCGGTTCTATAATATAACAGTCCTTTAAAGGAGTTTCTTTTATTTTCATAACTTTTATTTCTTGAATCAGTACTTATTATAGTTGATATTGTTTTTTCAAGCTCCATTTCAATCCGAGATAAATGATGCCTACGGGAATAAAAATCACAGGAATAATAATCCAGATTGCCCAGTGTGAATATATTAAAAATAAATTTATAATTGCCTGTACCAAAGCATAAACAAAACTTATCAGCAGATGGGAAACCTTTTTTTCGTTGGCAAAGAGCTGGTATAAATGTCTTCTGTGTGCCTCAAATATATTTTCTTTAAGCAGTAATCTTTCTACTATGGTAAGAACTACTTCGATTCCGTATACGGAAAGAAGAAATATATATTTATAGTCCTGAGTTTTCATAATTAATAAGGTAATAAGACCGATTACCCAAAAAGCGATTGCCATACTTCCGACATCACCCGCGAAACATTTTGCTTTTTTTCTGAAATTAAAGAACAGAAAAACGACGCAGGCTAAAACAGGATAAAGAATAAAATTTTCATCGGTGAATGAAATTACCTTTTCATTAATGTACAATAATGATGATAAGCCCACTAAACTGTATAAACCCGTCATTCCGTTGATGCCATCCATAAAGTTATAAGCATTCAAGGTACCAATAATCAGAATAAACAGTATGGGCCAAACCCAAATTGGCATTAAATTAAATGCTCCTGTAAAATACAGTAATAAAACTACAGAAATAAAATGAACGGAAAGCCTTATTTTATTTGAAAGGGTTACAATATCATCTATAAAACTGATCGTACTTATTGCCAGTAATCCTAAACCAAATGACCAGTAGTTTTCTATGACTTCATTAAAATTAAATGCAGAAAATATAATGAAAGCAACAGGAAAAATAATTCCTCCTCCTCTCAATGTGATTTGTGTATGTGCACTTCTGTGATTAGGCTTATCTATAATATTGTATTTATCTGCTATTTTAAAATAGATGAGCATAGATATAAAAAGCAGAATTGTTACGATTAAAAATTCCATAGTTTACAGTTGAAATTTTTCTATTACGTTTGAAGGATTATAATTTAATTCTCTCTTTATTTTTTCATTAGAAAATGTAAGAGAATCTGTTATTTTTCTTAATTTCAAAGAATTAATTGGAGCTTTATTTCCCAATAAGTCACCCACTAAAGCCATTGATGTTGCCAGAAAAAAAGGAATACTTTTCGGAGATTTCTTTTTTAATTTGGCTGATATTTTTTCAGAGATTTCTTTAAAAGCAGGATTTGCATCATCACAAACATTATAAATTCCACCCTCTTTTCCCAGCATTTTCACGGTTATCTCAGCAAAATCTTCCACCCAGAATACACTTTTTCTTGCTGTTCCTCCTGCAATATTAAAATATTTTCCCGATTTAATCGCTTTAATCATATCTCCCAGATTACCCGGAGGATTGGGTCCTGCAATTAAAGAAGGTCTGAGAATGAACAGTTTTACATTCTTTTCTTTGCACCATTTAGTAAGAAATTCCTCTGCCATCAATTTGCTTTCAGCATAAGGCGTGTATCCTTCCAATGGCATATCTTCAGTTATATTTTCACCGAAATCTTTACCATAAACAGCCACTGTGCTTATAAAAACAAAATATTCCGGCAGATTTTCTTCCAAAGCATTACAAAGGTTTTTTGTTCCTTCAAAATTTACTTTGTAAAATACACTTTCTTCTTCCTTAGTTTTAGGAACAGAATGCGCTTTACCAGCAGCATGAAAAATAATATCAAACTTTTCTTTAAAAGGAGTTATGGCATCGGTAATATTAAATATATAATCTGCATTGGAAGTTCCAAAGGTCTTTACTTCAAAATTTTTCTTCTGAAGCAAAGGAATTACATTTTTTCCCAAAAAACCGTTGGCTCCTGTAAATAGCACTTTCATTTAAATAATATTATAAAATTTATTCAGCATGATCTCTTCTGAAAATTTTTTCTCTGCTACTTTTCTTGCTTTTTGTTTCATTATTTCTAATTCTTGAACAGACGTTTCATCGAAAGAATTAAAAAAATCCAGAATGTTCTGTTCTTCAAAATGCTGAAATGAATACCCTATATTTTCTTCTCTTAAAAGTAAATCTATTTCGCTGTTTTTTTCTCCAACATATAAAACCGGTTTTCCGGCAGCTAAAATATTGTATGTTTTTGAAGGAACTCCCAATCCGAACATTTTAGGCGCTAAACTTACAAATGACACATCTGCCTTATTTAATACCTGAAGCTGATCTTCTCTTGAATAAGCTCCGTCAAAGAAAACATTCTTCAGCTTATTTTCCTCTACATATTCCAACATTGTATTCTTAACAGCTCCTTCTCCGACAAAATGAAAAACCAGACGATTATTTTTCACTTTTTTTATAATATGCAATAATTCAATTAATCCCTGAACTCTTCCTAAATTTCCGGCATACTGAAAGATGATCCTGTCTTTTAAAGATGAATCCTCATTAAGTACTTCTTCTTTCAAGAGCGGATAAATACCTTCCGTATCTCCCCAGTTTTCAATGATCTCAATTTTCGAATGGCGGTTATATTTTCTGATTTTAGCTTCAATAACTTGCTGCATATCTCTGCCTAATGTAATCAGCAGATCAGCTTTTGAATACGCTTTATCAAAAATACTTCTGAGAACTCTGTATAGTACTGACTTTTCAGATTTAATGATTCCGGCAGGAATGGTATTTTCGGGAAAAACATCATGAACCAGAATAATTAATTCTATTTTTTTTAATCTTTTAAGGATTGAAACAAGCAGAATTAAAGGCGCCGGATTCGTAACCATAAAAACCTTTTCTCCCTTTTTAACGTTTTTCCAAAGATAAAAAAAGATAGAAAGAGACAGAAAAACAAATCTTAGAGATCTGCTCAACAGACTGTTTTTGTTTCCGCCCCATCCTTTTATTCTGTGAACATTTACGCGGGAATCCAGACTAAAATGACTGCTTTTCTTTTGCTTGTCATACACAGGATCTCCACAAACAACTTTTACATCATACTTTTCCGAAAGTCTGTTTGCTATTTTTGTGAGTATAAAAGAAGTTGAAGTTTCTTCAGGATAAAAAAGTTCGGTTGCGATCCAGAGATTTTTCATTATTTTTTGCTCCAAACAACTCTGTTAACGTAATCCGTATAACTCAGAATAATTCTTACCATTTTCTCTGAAACATTCGGCATTGAATAATCTGAAACCGGTCTGTAATTTCTTTCTGTTCCTACTTTCTGCTGCTGAAGCTGCGTTAATCCCTGTAAGATTCTTTCCGGAGATAAACCGACCATCATTACGGATGCTTCTTCCATTGCTTCCGGTCTTTCGTGTGCATCTCTGATATTTAAAGCACGGAAATTTAAGATAGAAGACTCCTCTGAAATAGTTCCAGAATCTGATAAAACAGCATAACTTCTCATCTGTAACGCATTATAATCATGGAATCCAAGCGGTTTTAAGAACTGAATTTCCGGTCTTACCTCAACCTGCTTTTTATCGATCATGTTTCTGGTTCTCGGGTGTGTAGAAACAATGATCGGATAACCAAATTTTTCTGCAATGGCATTTAAACTTTCTATTAATCCGTTGAAGTTTTTCTCAGAATTAATATTTTCTTCTCTGTGGGATGATACCACAAAGTATTTTCCTTCTTCTAAATTCAGACGGCTTAAAACATCTGAACTCTCGATCTGAGGAAGATAATGATTCAGCACTTCAAACATAGGAGAACCCGTTTTGATGATTCTGTCTGCAGGAAGACCTTCTCTTAAAAGATATTCTCTTGCGATGTCTGAATAGGTTAAATTAATATCTGCAGTGTGATCTACAATTTTCCTGTTGGTTTCTTCCGGAACCCGCTGATCGAAACATCTGTTTCCAGCTTCCATATGGAAAATAGGAATCTGTCTTTTCTTGGCAGGAATGGCACAAAGACAAGAATTGGTATCTCCTAAAACCAAAAATGCTTCAGGCTGCAATTCTTCCAAAAGAGGATCTATTTTAATTAAAATATTTCCCACCGTTTCTGTTGCCGTTTTACCTGCTGCTTCCAGAAAATAATCCGGTTTACGAAGTCCCAAATCTTCAAAAAAGATCTGGTTCAGCTCGTAATCGTAGTTTTGACCTGTATGGACGATAATATGTTCAATGGCTTCGGAAGCATCCAAAGCTGATAATACTCTTGATAGTCTAATGATTTCCGGTCGTGTTCCTACAACCGTCATTACTTTTAGTTTTTTCATTGTATTTTTTTTGCCTTTGCAAAGATAAATTTTAATGTCTGTTTATTGGAGAAGCCCGTGAAGTTTATAATTAAATATTATTAAACTTCCACAAAATAGGTATCTGAATCTTCCGGATTAAAGGGTTCATTGATCCAGAAAATAGTGTACAGTTCTTCTTCTCCGATGTTTTTAATATTGTGGGTATACCAAATCGGCATATC
The DNA here is from genome assembly GCF_018603435.1 of Chryseobacterium sp. ZHDP1. Classification (GTDB taxonomy): domain Bacteria; phylum Bacteroidota; class Bacteroidia; order Flavobacteriales; family Weeksellaceae; genus Chryseobacterium; species Chryseobacterium indicum. Next base: position 1,880,731 of record NZ_CP075682.1, read on the forward strand.
TACATAAGCGGGTTCGTTTCCGTCTAAATAAAAATCTAGGACCTCATCGCTGTCTATTTTTCTTAATTGAATAAGGGCTTTGCCTTTAATTACCGCAAATCTTTCGATTTTTCTTGTATGAAAATGGTTTCCTCTGGTAATTCCCGGAACCGTAGTGGAAAAAGAACACTGTCCGCCGATTCCCAAACGAATTACTTCCACAAAAGCCCCTCTCGGATCGGTGTGCTGTGTAAATTTTACGGGATAATGATTTTTAATATCAAAATAACAACGGAATGTATTGAAAAGATTAAGATCGAATTTCGTTTCCAACACCGGAATTTCTCCGTTATCAAAATAAAGCTTTTTGTAATTTTCAAGTTTAGCTAAAACTTCAGAAACTTTATTTACGGATGTGTGAGGAACTTCATATAATTCGTTGGTTTCTGCAACTTCAATCTGATTGATGATTTCCTGAACAAGTTCTCCGACATAGATTAATTTTACTTCTCCATCATTATCAATCACAGGATTTTCGCCGTGGGTAAGTTTATGACAGAATGTTGCGATGAAAGAATTGTAATTCGGTTTTCCAAAAGGTCCGAAAACGTTAGGAATAATCATCCCTGTAAATTTACCTCCATTGTTTTTTGCCCAGTCTGCAAATAATTCTCTGCCTTCTTTTTTAGATTTACCGTACAGATTATCTCTTTCTTCCTGAGAAGATGATGAGAAAAGAACGTGTGCTTTTGATCCTGTTCTCTGTAAAGAGTCTGTCAGTTTTTTAACAAGCTCTACATTATTATTGAAGATTACTTCCGGATCGGGGTGACGATTCATGGCTGCAAGATGTACAATAACGTCGCACTGCTTTACGAAGTCGTCCAGTTTTTCAGGAGATTCGAAAAAATCTCTTTCGAAAGAAATTCTTTCAAATTTTTCAGGCTGTAAGCCCAAAGTGTTATATAAATGCGAACCAACGAAGCCGTTCTGTCCGGTAATTCCTATTTTTTTCATTGCTGTAAATTTTTAAAGTAATCAATAGAAAATCGATAATCATCTTCTATTTCTCCCAAAGCATAATCTGCCATTACCAATAATTTTGATTCTTGCACTTTGGATTGAATAGCACTTGCATATCCTTGTGGAATATGAAGAATATCCAACTGATCTGCATGAAGTTCAAATTCCAAAATTTCTGAATCTTTTGAGGGTGTTTCCCAATGATCAATTTTTATTAATCTTATGATAAAGATTCCCTGTAATGCAGAGAACCATCGCTGTTCAGTTTTGTGACCTGTCCAACCTCTTATAAAATCTGTATCTTTATTTTCGATACAGTATATTCTTTTAATTGCCGAAACATCAAAGTTATTGTTAAAAAACAAACTGCCTCTTTCGTCAGAATATTTTCCTCCTTCTATGATTGCAGGAATAGCCATAATAAAAATTAATCAGGATATTGCATTATATCTTCTCCCAGAACTTCTTTTCTGATTAATGGGAGTTTTAATAAAAGTTTTTTCATTCCTTCAACATCTTCCTGTTTTGTATTATGAGAATGGTAGTCTTCTATTTTGGAAATATCTTCTACCCCTTCTGAAAAATACTGTGCGTAATTAAGATCTCTGTTATCGGCAGGGATTCTGTAAAAATCTCCCATATCTTCGGCTTTCAGCATCTCTTCACGCGTACAAAGGGTTTCGTAGAGTTTTTCACCGTGTCTCGTTCCGATTACTTTTACCGGATTATCGGCTTTAAACATTTCTTTCAAAGCCTGAGCAAGATCTCCGATAGTTCCTGCAGGCGCTTTATTAACGAAAAGGTCTCCTGAGTTTCCGTGTTCGAAAGCAAAAAGAACTAAATCTACCGCTTCCTCTAACGACATTAAGAATCTTGTCATACTCGGATCTGTAATGGTAATGGATTCGCCACTTTTAATCTGTTTTACAAATAACGGAATTACCGATCCTCTGGAAGCCATTACGTTTCCATATCTTGTAAGGCAAACTGTTGTATTTTCCAGATTACGTGATGCGGCAACGGCTACTTTTTCCATCATTGCTTTGGAAATTCCCATTGCATTGATAGGATATGCGGCTTTGTCTGTACTTAGACAGATTACTTTTTTTACATTGTTTTTAGCTGCGGCATCAATTACGTTTTGGGTTCCTTCCACATTGGTTTTTACAGCCTGCATCGGGAAAAATTCGCAGGAAGGCACCTGCTTTAAAGCTGCGGCATGAAATACATAGTCTACTCCTCTCATTGCAGGTTCTACACTTCTGTAATCTCTTACATCTCCGATATAGAATTTCAGTTTATCGCTTTTAAACTGGTTTCTCATATCATCCTGCTTTTTCTCGTCGCGGGAAAAAATACGGATTTCTCTGAAGTGATCTGTATTGATGAATTTTCTTAAAACAGCCGTTCCGAATGAACCTGTTCCACCTGTGATAAGAAGGACTTTATTTTGTATTTCCATAATTTATATTTTAATGCAGTAAAGAAATTAATGTATTGATTTCATTCTTTACTTTAGACTCTGAGTTGATTGTATTTTTTTGCAAAGATAGTGATAATGCTTCAGTAATAGAATCTACTTCTAAAGGATTAAAAACCAGACTTGGCTTGCAGACAGCATAGGTATAAGGTAAATCTGCACCGATTATCTTACAGCCGTTTTCTATAGCTTCCACTAAGCCTAGACCGAAACTTTCTGTAAGGGATGGGAATATGTGATATTCTGATTCTGTGTATAATTGGCATAAAGAATTTCGATCTACGAATCCAATATTTTCAACAGGATATCCCTGATTTACTTTTTCATTAATTGAATTTAATATTTCAGAGGCATCATCAGGAATCGTTAGAATGAGTTTTCCTTTTTTGTGTTTATCATAAAATTTCGCAAATGCTTCAATCAGCCTAAGATGATTTTTGTGTTTTGATACATTGCTGACATAAATATACTGATGCTCTTTTCTGATATTTGTTTTAACTTCTGAAGTGAAAGGCGGATAAAAGGGAATGACCAAAATATTACTTCCCTGAATCCCATATTTTTTTGACAGCTTTTCTTTAACCAACTCTGTCTGAACCAGCCAGTAATCTGTATTTTTTTTGAAAGCATTCAGAAAACGTGTTTTGATGTAGTATATCTTTTTGCTTATAAAAGACATTTCTTTTGGAAGATCCAAAAATAAAAGCTGATGAAAGTAGGTATAAACTTTAGCGGAAGTTTTAATATTAGGAGGAAGATTTCCGAAACACAGTATCGAAGAAAACTTATTTTTATTTTCTTTGTAGAAGTTTCTTCTTTTTATTAAAGAAGCCTTTAAGTATATTACTTTATTTTTTTTTAACTGTAATTTTTCTTTCTGAATACGTTCATCCAAAAGATAAAAAACTTCTTTATCGGTTTTCTCCAGTTCTTCAATAAGATAATCTAACAGAACTTTCCCACCGCTGTTGTTGATGTATAATGCGTCTATTAGTATCATGATTTACTTAATATTTTGAAATATAATTTTATATACAGGTTAGCCACATTTTCTACAGAATATTTTACTACGTTTTTTTTACCTAATAATGTTAAACGCTGCCTTTCTTCCTTGTTATTTATAAGGTCTTTTATTGCAGAGCGAATGCTTTCAACTGAATATGGATTAACAAGTAGGGCTCCTTCTCCTGCTACCTCATTCATTGGAGATAAATCCGATGTTATAACGCAACAATTTTGAGCCTGCGCTTCTAATATAGGCAAGCCAAAGCCTTCGTAAACAGATACAAAACATAAAATATGAGCTTTTTGATAACATTTTAACAGCTCACTTTCTGTAATACCAACCAAATTATCGTATTTGAATTTATTTTCCATCAAATACATCTCTTGTATAGTTGATAAATTACCTACTATTGTTAAATGTATGTTGAGTCCTTTTAATGCTCTAAAAACTCTATCTATATTCTTGTTTTGTCTCGTCCCTACTATTAAAATATTAGGAATATCACTTATTTCCTTAACCTCATCTTTTTTATTAATTTCAATGGAAACACAATTAGGTATTACCGTAATTTTATCTTTAGACCAGGGTATTAAGTTAACAATTTCTTGCTTTGTCTTTTCGGATATTGCAGTAATATATTTCAGTTTTCTAATGGGCAGATAAACCCATAATAAAAAGTATAACTTTCTTTTAACACCCTTCATCTGTTCTAATCCTACTAAATCGTGGATTGTAAGTACTGTTCTATTGGCATCTAAAAACAAACTTGCCCAATGGATGTCTCCTGTAATATGATTTATTTGTGCCTGATTTTTTCTAAAATATAACATGGATCTAAACATGCTAACAAAAGAAAAATTATAGGGATTAACAATTTTATAAGTTTTTACACCTTTTTCCTCTATGGATTTTATGATAATGTCAAATAATTTTTCGATACTTATTTGATGACTATTATATGCTCTGAAAAAATAATTTATTTTCATTTAAAAAATTCCAAAAATTGTTTTATAAGGGATAAATAAGTGAGGATATGGGGCTATATTCTTGCAAAACAAAAATATAGAAAATAAAATAATAAAAGCTAAAAAAATATGCTGTAAATATTTCTGATTTAACAATTTTAAAAGAGTAACATAACTTATACATTCAAAAATTAAGAAATAAGTTCCAGCTCTTGAGGCTAAAAAAGGAATTGTATAAAAAAGAATATAAAATATCAACGAAAACCAACTAATATTATATAAAATATTAAAGATTGGACGAAATTTATGCTCAGTCTTAAATATTAAAAATAATATCACAAGTAATGCTCTTCGCAAAAAACCTAGTATTATATTGGAATCTACAGGTATAACTACATTTTCAGTTGTTTTATATTTGTTTATGAGATTAGAATAAGCTTGAGGGATAAAATTGTCTATATTAAAAATTATGTAGCTATTAATGTTAAAAGCTAAAAACAAAAAAGCAATCACTAGACAAGAAATCCAAAAACTATATGCTATTCGATTCCTAAATAAAGCTATAGGTAAGAAAACTATAGCGGAATAATGAAAACCACAGGCAATAAGAACAGATAAAAAAAACAAAAAATAATTTTTAAATGATGCACTATTAATAAAAAAAGTAAAAAAGGTAAAAAAAACGATGACGGCTGCCATCAACTGCCTGTTGCTTCCCATAAGACCTATAGAAATACAAAATAATAATAATAATGATATTATCGGATAAGGAGAAACTTTCTTTAAAACAATCCCTATTAATAAATAATAAATGAAATAATAAATAAATAGAAATAGGTGATATGGTAATTTTAAAACTACAGCTAATTTTGAAAATATTGAATATAAAGGTTCATATCTTGATTGATAATTTTGATGAGTAAAATAATTTTGATAATCATAATAATAAAAAAAATAATCTGTACCACTACTATACTTAATTGCCTCTAAGATTACGAGATATATTAAAAAGAAATATAGTATGATATTCTTTCTCGTTTTTATCAAATCAAAGAATGATAAGATCGAAAATACAATTAGTAAAAATAGAGTAAGTAATATCATAATAATTAATAATATCTAAATACAAGCAATTCTATTAATTATGTAATTTCTATAAATAAATTGTATTTCAATTTATTTATAAAAATTATAATCTTCTTCATTTTGTTTAAGCCTTGTTTTATGTGGTTCATTAAAGATATGATTCTATACTAAAGTTGTCTGGTAAGTTATATTCTTGATTCTTTTTTTATAAAAATATTTTTCAATACTCCAGAACTAATAAAAATAAAGTTAAATTATTTTACTAATTCTAAACTTAATTTAAAGCAAATTAATTACTTAATATAGGATCGTACGAAAAAAAACTTTGTAAAAAAATAATAGACTAATATCATTTGAAACAAGGAGGCAATAAAGAAATAAACATCTTGTTCGATAATAATACTTTTTACCAAAAGATTTGCATAAAAAATTAAATGAAAAATAGATTTTTTCTTTATGCAAAAATCAACATAGTTGAGTACTACAGATAGTAATAAAAAATGAAATACAACATATATAAATCCTCCTTCCAAATATGCCCAACCATACATTGTTGGCGTGGGAGAATTTCTTATTCCTTTTACAATCATTTCTTGTAGTTTTGCCCCATTGTCTTCTTGCGGTTTGTTTGACAATATAAATCTTGGGATTAATGAAACAGGTAAGTAAATAAATCTATCTAAGTTTTTATAATTATTCCAATCCTTCTCTTTTTCTAAAGCAAAAACCAGATAGGGCAACATTGCTATTCTATCAGTGTAGCTATTTGTACTGGAAGAAACATTTTTTCCAAAATTTAATGATACAGTTTGGGCGGTTGCGACTTGTAAAGCAGCAATTTTACTTACTCCTGGATTCTTAACTAAAATATCTCGGTAGTTGTTATTTAATGGATAAAGAATAAGTAAAAACAAAAATGAAAACACTACATATTTTATATTTATTTTCCTTCCGGAATTAAGATAAGGAATTAAAAAAAGAACAATTCCAAAAATAAGAATTCCTTTCATACCGGCAATTAATCCAAAAAGAATATATAAAAACATATACGTTTTAAACGCTATATTAAACATTCTAGAATTATAATGCATGGAATACTTAAGGATTAAATAAGACAAATAAAAAATAGGAGATACGATATTAATTACCTGAAATATGAATGAAAAAGATCCTATGTTTACTTCATCCGAAGCTCCATACCCTATAACACCCAACGCGAGTAATAAATACATGAGTCCTATAAATGATAGTGAAGAAATAATAAAAAGTTTTTCATTTCTCAAAATATATTTATTTTGTATCTCGTAATTCAGTACATTTTTATTTTTTACAGCACCAAAAAAAATGAACAGAAAATCTACAATATTAATTGTCATTAAACCAATAACAACAGTTAGTAAAGCACCATAAACATAAGAAATGTTCACATAATTTTCCGCATATATTCCTACCTCTTTAGAATCCAACAAATTAGCTATATCGTAATAATTAAAAATCAAATATAAAAAAGTAGAAAACTTCACCCAATCTGTAAGTCTTGGTTTTCCTAATTTATACCAAGAGTATGTAAATGGCACTATAGATAGCAGCGATGATAAAAAAGCTAATAACAATTCATATTCAATTTCTCTATTCTTTACCTCATTCAATAAAAAAAAAGATTTATATGCAATGAATCCAAATACCATTAGATTTATAGCAATAAATGTAGCTTTATTTAATTTTAATTTTAACATTACGTTTTTCTATTTGACTGTATATATTAATTTTTTATCACTTTAATATAATCAAAATCTACAATAATAAATATATACTCACAAATTGCTAATTTTTGAAAATTACAATATACTATCTAACATTTTTTTCAATCTTATGTCATAAGTATGATGTGTTAAGAAATGTTCTCGTTGCTGTTTGCTTAAAAGGTGTCTTTCATTAGGCTTATCAATATAGTACTTAATTTTTTCTATAGCTTCATTAATATTTTTAAACGTAAATTGTTCCGGGTCAATTATAGAGTATTCTTTAATTATAGGTTTATAATCACATATCTGAAAAGCACCGATGCCACCAATCTCAAAGAATTTTACATTCACAGATTCTATCTCCGCATAATGAAAGTTATTAAAAACTATTTTAGATCCTAACAAAACCTCTGATTTTCTGGCACCAGTAATATATTCATTGGTAAAGTTATTCTGAACTGCCTTCTGTGGGAATCTCTTATCCGGTATGCCAAATAATTTTATGTTTATATTGCTTTCTACCAAACTTTTAATCATATTGGCACGGTAAGGATACATATTTCCAAAGGTTACAACATCTATATTCGTCTCTTCTTCCAATGTTTTTCTGTCTTTTTCTTCAAAAGGTTTGTGAACTCTTTGGTTAAAAGCCTCAGGAAGATAATGCGCATTCAGAGACATTTTACCTTTCATAAAACTTACAATGTAAGGATCTTTTGTAAAATATGCATCATAATCGGAAACAAATATCTGTTGATACTCAAAAGTGGTTAAAGCATCCGGGTTAATATGAATCGCTACTACATTTTTAAGTTCATCTTTTATTTTTCTTATACATTTCGGATGTATAAAGCGATAAACCCCGATTACCAAATCCGGTTTTTCATCAATAACTCGATCTGCTATTTTAAGAAATACTTTTTCATCATATTTTGGGAATAGTTTTGTAGCATAATAATTATATCTGTACGGAATTTTTATTACATCTGAAATATCAATATGAAATACCTCATGTCCTAAAAAAGTAAGAGAATCATGTATATGATATTCTAAGCTATCAAAATCTTTGCTTCCTATAATCGCTATTTTCATAGATGTGTCTTTTTTATTTCAGTGAAGTATTCAAAATATTCTTGTTTTGTATATTTTTTATTGAATTTACTGAGCCACAAAAATAAATTGTCATAAATTTTATACAACTTGAAGTTTTCAAAATCGTTCTTTTTCAAATATAAGTTTTTGCTTTTATGTACAATAATCCTTTTTTTATTTGTGTACCGCTTTATATTTTTTCCACTAGCATCTTCTAGATGAATAATTCTAGTTTTTGTATAGATAAAATTTCTTACACCAAGCAAATTACTCATCCTTTTCTGTAAATCAGATTCTTCATAATACATGAAGAAGTCTTCATCAAATCCGTTAAGTTTGAGAAAATTTTTCTTTCTCATAAGCATATCCGCGCCGATCACGTAATCAATTTCAAAATAATCATTTGTTAATTCAATCGGTTTTCTCTTTTCCTTTTTAACGAAAAAATTAGTAATTGGAATTAATGATAAATAATTACTAATCTCTTTTTTACAGGAAGGAAACTCATCGCCATATCCATTAATTTCATACTTATCATCAATTAAAAGACAGCCTAAAACTCCAATTTTTAACCCTTCTTCGTTCTGACAAAAGAAATCAAACATTTTTTTTATGGAATTTTCAATTAAAATGGTGTCTGAGTTTAATAAAAACAGAAGTTCTCCTTTAGCTTTTTCTGCTCCAAGATTATTAGCTTTGCCAAACCCCAAATTTTCAATAGAATAAATATACGTTATATCTCTCCTCTCTTCGAAATATTCTTTAGAGCCATCTTTAGAACCGTTATCCACTAAAATGATTTCATACCCCAAATCTTTTGTATGAGAGATAATAGAATTTATACAATTATTGGTAATATCTTTTGTGTTATAATTAACAATTATTATTGAAACCTGCATTTACTGAATTTTATCTAGTGAGAAGACTTTATGTTCTTCAAGTTAATATACTCAATAATATTATCTATCTCTTTGTAAAATATACTTTCCTCTTCGACAATTCTACTTCTATAGTAGACAAAGTCTTTATTATGTTGTTCGTAATTATCAAATATATTATTTATTGTATTTTTAATCTTTTTAATATCGATTCTAGAAAATTTATAGTTTTCACTTATTGGAACATCCTCGAAATATTTTGCAGATCCTTTTGCAGCTACAATAACACAACATCCATTTATACATGCTTCCCTTGGGATCCTATCCTTTCCTGGATGATTACCAAAATCAATATAAACTTTTGCCGTTCTAAGCAATTCCTTCATTTGTACACGTGTAAGTCCGGATAATGGTACAAATTTTATTTCTGGTGCAGATTTAATTAATCTTCTGGTTGTCCTAATTCCTTTTGCTGGATTGTATAAAACTATATTTTGTTTAACAAGATTGGAGTTTCCTGCAAGATAATCTTGTATAAATTCTTTATTAATATAATCACTTAGGGGCATTTGATTGTAAAATCCTAAATTAAATATTTCATGCTGAGCATATTTGGACTGATAAACATTGATTAGTCTATCTTTATAGCATTTTCTAAGTGATGAAATACTTGTACACAACTTAATATTATAAAAATATATGTTAATTAATAACTGTTTCCATGTAAAATATCCCTTAAAAAAGTACTTTAAGTAGTCAAAAATTGAAGCTATGCCAAAGAAGTTATCAAAAGACATCCACCAAAAAAATAATTTAATATTTTTTGTTTGTCTAGCAAAGTATAAAGAACTTTCTGGTATAAACAAATAGTTTTTATCATTATCTTCAATATCAACAGAAGTTTTAATCTTATATTTTCTAAAGCCTTCTGGAATTTCCTCATTTACTATTTTATCCTTTAAATAATAAACTATATAACATTGCAGACCTTTTTTATTAAGATAGTCCACAAGTTGATGAGCTAATTCTGTCCCTCCTGTCTGGTATTTAGCTGGACATAAAACATATATCTTATTTTCCATAACTTTTACAAATTTCTAAAGCTTCGCCTATTACATGATGCATATCCATATATCTGTAGGTTGCTAATCTTCCCACAAAATAAATTTTATCCATCTTTTTAACCTCCTCTTCGTACAATGCAAGTTTTTCCATATCCTCCGTTAATCTTTTAGGATAGTAAGGAATATCTGCTTCCTCAGTTTCTTTACTGAATTCTTTGAAGTAAGTTGTTTTCTCATGTTCTTCCCAAGGAGTAAAATGTTTATGCTCGTGTACTCTGGTATATGGAACTTCAGGATCTGCATAATTTATGACAGGATTGCCCTGATAGTCTCCTTCTGCTACAGCTCTTTCAAAATAAACGGTTCTATACGAAAGTCTTCCGTATTTATAATCAAAAAAAGCATCTATAGGTCCGGAATAGAAAACTTTTTCATATTCTGAAAGATCCCATGAAGAATCAAACTTCGTATTAAGTTTAACTTCAATATTACTGGCAGAAAGCATTTTCTCGAAAATTGCGGTATATCCATCTCTTGGAATTCCCTGATAAGGATTTGCATAATAATTATCATTATAATTAAATCTTACAGGTAATCTTTTGAGAATACTTGCAGGTAATTCTGTGGGTTCACATCCCCACTGCTTTTTTGTATAACCATAAAAGAAAGCTTTATAAAGATCTTCCCCGATAAACTTCATGGCCTGCTCTTCAAAATTTTGAGGCTCCTCAATATCTTTTTTAGCAATAGATTCTATAAATATCTTTGCCTCATCCGGACGCATAGTTTTATTAAAAAACTGGTTTATGGTATGCAGATTAATAGGCATAGAATAAACATTTCCTTTATAAATTGATTTTACGCGATTTACAAACGGAACCATTTCGCAAAAATTCTGGATGTAATCCCAAACTTCTTTATTGTCTGTATTAAAAATATGTGGACCGTATTTATGTACCATTACATTGGTTTCCGAATCTCTCTCCGTATAGCAGTTTCCCCCTATATGATCCCGCTCATCTATTACAGTGATGTGATTTTCCGGATTTTTACTTAATTGTTCTGCAATAACAGCTCCGGAAAATCCAGATCCAATGATTAGATATTTTTTCATTTTATTATTCGTTTCTATTTTTTAATGTCAAGAAAATTTGTTTTGGGTTGAAGTAATCCATTTTAAAAATACCTATTTTTTCTTTTTTCAAAGCAAAATACATTAAAATGGTAACTAAGCATTCTATGATTACACAATTCCAGGCCGTTCCTATATATCCCCAATATTTACTCATAAATATATTTAATATGAGACCTGCGATACTTGCTATGAAAGTTGTTCTGAAAAACATTTTATCCAGTCCTAAATTTAACATAAGCTGTATGCCGAAAACATTTGAAAGACCAACAATAAATGGTACAAAAGAGATAATTTTTAGAACATTAATGGAATTATCAAATTGATGTCCATAAATAAGCCTAACTAAAAATGGCGCAAATAAAAGAACAGCAACAGACGCAAAAAAGGTAAGATAAAAAACTATTGGAACAATTTTTTTAATTAGAGTTATTCCATGCTCTCTTGATATAGAAAATGCCCTGCCAATAAAAGGATAAAGTGCTGTTGAAATCGGAAGCATAAGCATTGAATTAACTATATTAAGGAAATTCTGACTTGTTGTATAGTAACCAACTTCTTTAGTATCCGCAAAAAAACCTAAAACTACAATATTGGTAGAAGTGTATAGACTAATTACTATAGTAGAAAAGAAAATTATTCTTTCATCAAGAATAAGTTTGAATGACTTTCTAAACGATATCAACCTATATTTAATATGAAATTTTCTGACAGCGTAAAGAAAAAGAAATACATTCGTAGATATTAGAAAAATTGTCGAAAGCAGAGGAATCCAATAATAATCTGAACTATGTTTAATTAAAATGAAAACTAATGCTGTATTTATAATACCTTTAACAAAATTAAGTTTAGCAAAAATTTCCAGTTCCTGTAATCCCTGAAAGATATATTGTGGCGAAATTACCGTAGATATACAGCCGGTAAATAATATTACTGCAACTGAAAGATCTTTCTGTATAGGGGTAAAAAAATAAAGAGAAATAACAAATAAAATGCAGGATACTGCATATAAAATTATTCTTGATGTAAATACTTCAGAAACAACTTCATTAATATATTCTTTATTATTTGAATTTTGTGATATTCTTCTGGTAGCCGTCAAATCAAAACCATAAGCAATAAGAAGCGTGAAATATCCAATAAATGCCATCGCATAATTAATAATTCCATATCCGTCCGGACCAATTATCCTGGAGACATATGGTACGGTAATCAATGGAAATATATAGTTAACTATCTGAATAATTCCCAAAGAAGCAATATTTCTTACTAACTTTTTTTTTTCAAGCATCATTATCTTTTTTAGATATTCTAATTTAATCCCTACAGCCTTATGTAGTAATTCTTATCCTGAGATTCAAAATCTATTTATAATCGTGCATCTGCGACATCTCTATCTAAGAATGCTTTCACATCAAATAATATAGAACTATCAGCTTTTAATGAAGCAATATCGAGTAATTTAAATTCATTATGTGAAACTGCTAAAACAACAACTTCATATTTTTTATCCTTAATGATATTTTCAAGAGTTTCGATATTATATTCAGATTTCACTTCGTCTTTATCTGCCCACGGATCATAAATATCCACATTAAGACCATACTGTTTAAGCTCAGAATAGATATTGATGACTTTTGTATTTCTAATATCTGGACAATTCTCTTTAAAAGTAATTCCTAATATCAGAGCATTTGCATTTTTAATCTGAATACCCTTCCGGATCATTAATTTCACAACCTTTCCTGCAATGAATTCCGGCATCATATCGTTTACTCTCCTGCCGCTTAAAATCACCTGAGGATGATAACCAAGCTGCCCTGCTTTGTGAGCAAGATAATAGGGGTCTACTGAAATGCAGTGTCCTCCTACTAAACCAGGACGATATTTTAAAAAATTAAATTTTGTACCGGCAGCTTCTAAAACATCATGGGTATCTATACCGATTCTGTCAAAAATTAATGCTAGCTCGTTTACAAAAGAAATATTTACATCCCTTTGAGCATTTTCAATTGCTTTTGAAGCTTCAGCTACTTTAATACTTGGCGCTTTATGAGTTCCTGCTTTAATAATCAGCTGATATAGTTTATCTATACTTTCAGCAATTTCGGGTGTAGAACCGGATGTGACTTTTTTAATGGTCACCAAAGTGTTTACTTTATCTCCGGGAACAATTCTTTCGGGTGAATATCCAACGTAAAAATCTACATTGAGCTTTAATCCTGATTCTTTTTCTAATATCGGAATACATTCTTCTTCTGTACAGCCAGGATATACGGTAGATTCATAAATCACAATATCATCTTTTTTAAGAATTCTACCCAACATTTCACTTGCCTTTATCAACAGGCTAAGATCAGGAGAATTAAATCGGTCTATCGGTGTAGGAACTGTTACAATGTATACATTTGCGTTTGCAATTTCCTCCAAAGAGCAAGATGGTATATATCCTTTTGTAAAATTACTTTTAACTGCAATGCTCAGACACTCTTTTATTTCTTCAGAATTAGCTTCTAAGGTATGATCTTCACCCTCTTTAAGCTCCTCAATCCTTTTGATATTAATATCAAATCCGTAAACAGGTAAGTGTTTTGAAAATTCCAGAGCTAATGGAAGCCCAACATAACCCTGACCGATTACGGCAATTTTAAAATCTTTATTTGTTTTCATCATTTTTAATAAAAATGCTTTTTACCTTATCAAAAAAGCTTCTGTCATCTGTTGCTGTATATCCATACCCGTATTTGTTTCCATAAGCAAAGTACTCTTTGTTTACGTCATTCAATATAAAAGCAACATTCTTTATTTTGTGTCCTTCCACCTGTTTGTTGGCAAAATCAATCAGAGATTTTTCAGTATGTCTCGATCTTGTTACATATAGCGTTACATCTGCCATATTTGCAATTAACAACGTATCCGTAACCAGCATTAATGGAGCAGTATCAATGATAATATAATCATAAGTACCTTGAAGGTCTGCAAGAAGATCTTCATATCTTCCGTTAGATAACAATTCTGTCGGGTTTGGAGGAATACTTCCTGAGAAAATTACATCCAAATAAGGATTAAATGCACTCTGGTGTACAATATCTTCTACAGAAACCTGGTCATCATAAAGAAACTCTGTAAGTCCGGCTAAACCTTTTCTTGTCGTATTATATCTTTGTAACTGAGGGTTTCTTATATCTGAACCAATGATGATAATCTTCTTCTTAGGAGTTGCCATCGTTAATGCAAGGTTTACCGACACGTGCGTTTTACCCTCACCTTTTACGGTTGAAGTTACAAAGACAGTTCTTCCTTTTTTGATATTTTTAGGGAACATGAAATTCATGTTAGTAATTAAAATTCTGAAAGACTCCGCCATTGGCGACAGATCATTCATTTTTACCAACTCATCCTGTCCTCTTTCCATACTAGGGATTTCTCCTATGATTGGTTTTCTGTTCGTTAGTTTTTCAAGATCATGTTTTGTTTTTACTTTATCATTGAATAACTGCTGAAGATAGATGATCGCAATCGGAATCAAAAAGCCTATTAAAAACCCGGAAAGTAAAATTACCATGGCTCTGGGCGCAACATTCATTCCTACAAAAGCCTTATCAATAACTCTTGCTTTAGGTGCAGTAACCGCCATGGATATAGCCGTTTCTTCTCTTTTTTGTAATAAAAGAAGATATAGTGATTCTTTTATTTGCTGTTGTCTTTCAATGCTTCTGAATAGCTTTTCCTGAACCGGTACTTTAGCAATTTTACCTGAAATGCTATTTTGTTCTGATGCTAAACCATTTTTAGCTAACTGAAGCCCTGTTCTGTTTTTCTGTAAACTCTGAATAACAGAATTTCTGATATTATTGATTTGCTTTGTAATATCAACAACAAGCGGGTTTTCCGGTGTAGCACTTTGAAGAAGTTTATTTCTTTGCAGAACTAACTGATTATACGAAGAAATATTAGTCGTTGCACTAGGATTATTTAGTCCTAAATTACTAGGTAAAGTCTGATAAGAATTCTGATTACCGACATATCCTAACAAAGCATCGGTAAGTTCAAGCTGCGCATTAATTTCCAACTCTTTACTCTTTGCTTCCGCATTTGTTTGTAAACCTAATTTAACTTCTGTTTCTATATCGGATATTTGGTTACTCTGCTTAAACCTTTCTTTTTGGTTTTCTACATCGCCCAAATCTTTACCAACCTGCTCTATCCTTTCACTGATAAATTTAGCTGTATTTCTAAATTCTGTATTTTTATCTTCAATTGCATCCTCGTTGTATACCTGAACCAATTTATTAATAATTGCTTTAGCTTTATCAACATCGGCATGATTCATTGCAAGCTTGATAACAGTAGCATCTTTATTTATAAGTGATACATTTAAAGCTGCTTGATAAGCATCCGTTCTGGAATCAA
This sequence comes from Chryseobacterium sp. ZHDP1, assembly GCF_018603435.1. Classification (GTDB taxonomy): domain Bacteria; phylum Bacteroidota; class Bacteroidia; order Flavobacteriales; family Weeksellaceae; genus Chryseobacterium; species Chryseobacterium indicum. The sequence continues at coordinate 1,896,594 of NZ_CP075682.1, forward strand.
TTGTAGAGATATCTAATATAAGTTCATTTAATTTTTTGCCGGCTTTATAGTCCTCATTTCTTAAAATCATTATATTAGCAAAAGGCAGACTGATAACTTTATTGAAGGTTGTATTAATAGTGGGTATAGTCTCTGAAGACAGTTTCAACTGATTTCCGTCAATTTTTAAATTTACAACCCCTGAAATCTTACCTTTTACATCTTTTTCTTGTAAAACTCTAACCTTTATAGGAGAGGTTTCACCGTAAATTTCATGTTTTAAATCTCCATTATAAATATTAGTTTCGAGACCTAATGTCTTTACAACTTCTCGTACAAGTTTTTTAGACTTGAAAATTTCCATTTCATTTTCAACTCCATTACTACCTATTTTACCAATACCCGAAATATCTCTTAAAGCTGCAAAATCCTGTGTTCCCGCATTATTTGATTTAGAATCTTTAATAAGTACTGTTGAAGCGACTTCAAAAATTGGAACTTGTCTTTTAAGATATAGATACGCAAGAGTTACCGATAATACAACACTTGCAATAAGCCACATCCAACGTTTTAAATAAGGTTGAATTATATCTCTTACATTCAGTTCTGTTTCAATTTCTGTTGAGTGAATATTTTGTTGTTCCATCATTTTATTTCTTAAATAGACCTATCACAACTGCGATTGCTGTTACACCGATAGAAATTGCAGATAAAATAAGAGGTGTATTCGGATTCTGTTTTGAGATTACATCTTTTGTATTGTTCGCAGATACAATTATAGCATCACCCTGCTTGAGATTATAGAAAGGAGAATTAATAAGATTGGCATCCCGCACGTTTACTCTTCCATGAGTAATTTGTCCATTTTCTGTTCTTATTATCAGGATATCATCTCTTCGGCCATAGGTAGTGAGATCTCCGGCCATTGCCAAGGCATTTAGAATAGTTGCCTGTCCGTTTGTCACAATATAATCGCCCTGCCTGTTTACTTCGCCTAAAATTGAAATTTTAAAGTTGGTAAGTCTTACAGATACCGTAGGATTAATAACAAATTCTTTCATTCTGTTACTTATTTCCTCCTTGAATTGGACTAAGGTTTTGTTTGTTGTATTGAGTTTTCCCAAAATTGGAAAATCTATATCCCCATTTGAATCTACAATATAAGTTGGTCCTGAAATAGTTGTTGATCCTTGTCCTGGTGTATTGCCGCCTGCCAATGTATTACTCTGAACAAATTCCGAAGAAGAATAATTTTGGTTAAATGGTCTAACCACATCCATATCTTTTGCAGTAATCAGAATAATTAATTGATCTGCCGGTTGAATAGTATTTTGAGAATTTTTAGCAGAAGCATCTATTGCAACATTTTCTATATTCTGCATATAATTTAGATCGTTGTGTGCGCTGGGATTGGTTTTGCACGAAACTAATGCAACTGCCAGTAATACAGCCAGTATTTTAGCTTTCATCATATTTTTAAATTGTACAAATATACATTTATTATTTTTCTATTTATCCAGTATTTCATAAATAGAATTATTACTTCTAAACTCGGGAACTATGGTTTTTAGAATTCTTACCACTTCCACTTTATCTCTTTTGATAGCAGCCTTAGTAACAAGATTTATCATAGATTCTATCTCCGAAAATTCCATACTTGGATCTTTTGAGATCATAATTTTATCATTATGCGTTGGCAGTGTTTTTGCATCATCACTCAAAAGCTCTTCGTATAATTTTTCTCCGGGTCTCAGTCCCGTATAAATAATTTTAATATCGATATTAGGTTCGAATCCTGATAATTTTATCATTCTCCTTGCAAGATCCAAAATTTTAACAGGCTCTCCCATATCAAAAACAAAAATTTCTCCACCATGCCCCATTGTTCCTGCCTGAAGAACAAGTTCACAAGCTTCCGGTATTGTCATGAAGTACCTTACAATATCCGGATGTGTAATTGTAACGGGACCTCCTGCCTCAATTTGCTTTTTAAAATAAGGAATAACCGATCCGTTAGATCCTAAAACATTTCCGAATCTTGTTGTGATGAATTTGGTTTTATTTCCTTCTACATTCTGTAATGACTGAACAAATAATTCCGCAGCTCTTTTAGAAGCTCCCATCACATTGGTAGGATTTACAGCTTTATCTGTTGATACCATTACAAATCTATTCACCTTATACTTACTGGAAAGTGTTGCAATAATTCTTGATCCCAATACATTCACTATAATCCCTTCATGCGGATTTTCTTCAACCAATGGTACATGTTTATATGCCGCTGCATGATATACCATAGAAAAATTATACATTTGGAATAATGGTTCTATTCTATGTTTATTGGAAACATCCGCTAAGACGAACTTAAAAGTGATATGAGGAAACTTTTCTCTCATTTCAAGTTCAATATCATATAAAGGTGTTTCAGCCTGATCTAATACAACGATAAGAGAGGGGTTAAATTGTGCAACCTGTCTAACAATTTCACTACCGATAGATCCTGCGCCTCCTGTTACTAAAATTGTCTTATTAAAGTGTCTGCTTCTTACATCTTCACTTTCAATTTTAATCGGCTTCCTGTTCAGTAAATCTTCAATTTGCAGATTCCTGATAGATCCTCCCAGATCACTGTCTCTAAGTTTTTGAACAGATGGAGCTTTAAAAATATTAAGATCTTTTTCCAGAAACAGATTCACCCACGAATTCATTTCGTCTTTAGACATCATTTCTTTTATAATGATCACTCCGTCTACAACCAATTCTTCCTTTGTATGGCCTTCAATTTTTTCTTTTGAAAGGATTGGTTTTCCTAATAGTGATGCTCTCTTAGAATCTGATCTTTGAGTAAGAAATCCCACTACGTGATAAGGAAGGCTTGGATTATCCAAAATCGCTCTTGCAATGGCTATAGACTGCTCATCAATCCCTAAAACAAGAATTCTCTTTTTAAGGGTACTTCTTCTATATTCTCTTACAATATGAAAAAATTCTTTCACATATAATCGGAATAGAAATAATCCCATAAAGGAAATAATGAAAAAAAGTATCAGATATGGTGTTAGAATGAATTTTCCTCCGGTGAACCAGAAATAAAAAATATTGACTGTTGCTACGGTAGCCATCGTACAGAAGCATGAAGTCAGAAGTTTAAAAAGATCGGTAAATGTTGAATGTCTGATTATTCCTGCATAAGTCTTAAAAATATACATGTAAAAAACATTCACAACAATAATTGATAAAAATACAAGATTCTTATCATCGTAGATAAATTCCTTTTGGGTAATTTTTTCTATAATGTAGGTAGATAAAAATAAGGATACTACCAGAATAATAATATCAATTATTAATATTATCCATCTGGGTAAATATCTTACATCAGAGAGACTGACAACATTATCTCCTCCAAAAATCTTCTTTCTAAGAGAATCGTACATTGTCTAGAGTTGTGTTCATATAATTTAAAATTAATGTCTAGAAAAATAAACTTATTTATCTTCGCGTAAAATTACAATAAAATTTCATCGATTTTTGAATTAATAACAAATTTAATTTCTATAGTCATATAATGCTCTGGTAATTCTTTCTTTACAATTTTCCGTAATATTACTTCCTGACGGAAGACACAGACCTCTATCAAAAAAAGCACCAGAAATATTACTGCCAAAAAAAATACAGTCTTTATAAAGCACCTGCAGATGCATTGGCTTCCATAAGTATCTGGTTTCTATATTATTTTCAGAAAATATGCTTCGCATTTTTTTTTTATTCCAATATTCTCCCTCAATCAAAATTACATTCAACCAATAATTTGAATAAAATTTTGCAGAAGGTTCAGAAAATAAATGAAGATCATCAAAACTTCCAAATAATTCCTTATAAAAGAGATGATTTTCCCGCCTTGCCCGAATCCTTTCTTCAAGCACTTCCATCTGTCCCCTTCCGACGCCAGCTGAAATATTGCTGATCCGGTAATTATATCCTAATTCTGAATGACTGTAAAAATCCTCATTCTCCTTAGCCTGCGTCGCAAAATAAATGGCTCTGTTCTTGGTAACTTGGCTTTTCGAAATAAGAATCCCTCCACCGGAAGTAGTAATGATTTTATTTCCGTTAAAACTGATAATGGATAAATCGCCAAAAGTTCCACATGCCTGATTGTTGTACTTACTGCCCAAAGCTTCTGCACTGTCTTCAATAAGCGGAATATCGTATTTTCTGGAAATTTCCAAAACTTCGTCTACCATAAAAGGCATTCCGTAAAGACTTACAGCAATAATAGCTTTAGGTTTTTTTCCTTTCTGCAGGCAAAATTTCACAGCGTCTTCCAACGCATTAGGACATAAATTAAATGTTGAAGGTTCACTGTCTACAAGAATGGGAACAGCTTTTAAATATAATACGGGATTTACTGATGCTACAAAGGTAAAAGACTGGCAGATCACAAAATCTCCTTCTTCTACGTTTAATAATCTCAAAGCTAAATGTATAGCAGCCGTTCCGGAGGAAAGAGCAGCCACAAAAGAATTTTCACCCAAATATTCTTCAAGAATATTCTCAAAATGGTCTATATTATTTCCAAACTGAGAAATCCAGTTGGTATCAAATGCTTCTTTTATATATTTAAGCTCACTGCCTCCCATATGCGGAGGTGAAAGCCAGATTCTCTCCTCTTTCAAATTAAAATAATTTTATCATTTATGCTTTGTCAAAATTATCAATTATTTTCTCATATTCAAAGCCCCTGCTCATTAAATATTTAATTGTTTTGGCTTTTCTTTGATATTCTTTCAGTCCGCTCTGTTTATCATAATAATCCTGATAAATTCTACGGATCGTTTTACCGTAATCATCTTCATCAATTTCATCAAAACACAGATTAATTAACTTATCTGATATCTGTTTCTGTTTAAGATGAATTTTAATCTTTGTTTTCCCCCAATGTTTAATATAAAATTTTCCGCGAATATAACTTCTCGTAAAACGTTCTTCATTCAGATAATTTTCATTCATCAGATAAAGCAAAATTTCTTCTTTCGCTTCATCAATCAGGAGAAACTCCCTCATTTTCTGTTCAACTTCTGCATGGCAACGATCCTGATAAACACAATAGTTTACCAGCTTCATTTTAATCTCGTCAAAAGTGAAAGACTTTTTCTCCATATATTCTACATAAAAAAGAATGAGCTAAGCCCATTCTTTATAATTTATTTCTAAGAAAATTAATAGTTGAATAAAGCTTTACCCTCCATTAATTCATTTACTTTTTTTCTGACAGAAGTTATAACTTCTTCATTTTTGATATTATCTACCACATCAGAAATTAATCCGGCAATAGTGTCCATATCATTCTCTTTCAGACCTCTTGTTGTAATCGCTGCAGTTCCCAATCTGATCCCTGATGTTGTAAATGGAGATTTATCATCAAAAGGAACCATATTTTTGTTACACGTAATATCTGCAAGAACAAGTGCTTTTTCGGTCTCTTTTCCGTTTACATTTTTATTTCTAAGATCAACCAGCATTAGGTGATTGTCTGTTCCTCCGCTTACAATATCAAAACCTCTGTCGATCATTGCTTTAGCCAAAGCCTGTGCGTTAGACTGAACCTGTTTTGCGTAGATTAAGAACTGATCGTCCAGTGCTTCACCGAAAGCAACCGCCTTACCTGCAATAACGTGCTCCAGCGGACCTCCCTGAATACCAGGAAAAACAGCACCGTCAAGAACCTGACTCATCATTTTGATTTCTCCTTTTGGAGTTTTATGACCGTAAGTATTCTCAAAATCTTTCCCCATCATGATCATCCCACCTCTTGGCCCTCTTAACGTCTTATGAGTAGTTGTAGTAACAACATGGCAGTATTCAAATGGATTGTTCAAAAGACCTTTTGCCACCAGACCTGCAGGGTGGGCAATATCAGCCCAAAGTGTAGCACCGATTTCATCAGCAACTTCTCTGAATTTTGCATAGTCTAAATCTCTTGAATAAGCAGAAAAACCGGCAATCAGCATCTTAGGTTTTTCCCTCAAAGCAACTTCTCTCATCTGATCGTAATCAATAAGCCCAGTTTCCTTTTCAACCCCATAAGAAACAACGTCATATTGAATTCCTGAAAAATTAACCGAAGAACCATGCGTAAGGTGCCCTCCCATAGAGAGATCCATTCCCATAATCTTATCTCCCGGTTTCAAAACCGCTAAGTAAACTGCTGCATTCGCCTGAGATCCGGAGTGGGGCTGAACATTCGCATATTCTACTCCGAAAAGTTCTTTAGCTCTGTTGATTGCCAAAGTTTCAACCTCGTCTACAACTTCACAACCTCCATAATATCTTTTTCCGGGATACCCTTCAGCATATTTGTTGGTCAATACGCTTCCCATAGCTTTCATTACATTCTCAGAAACAAAATTTTCTGATGCAATCATCTCAATACCATGAGTTTGTCTTAGTCTTTCCTTTTCAATCAGGTCGAAAATAATATCCATTTTACTTTTAGTTTTTGAAATTTTTCATGCCAAAAGTACGAAATTTTCACCGAGATTTCAGCATTCCGAATAATGATTTTATACCTGATTTACAACTATTGATAATAAAATTAAGGCTTCCTCCAATTTATTAGAAACTTAAAATATTTCGACTTGTGAATACATAGTGTTCGTTTTCAAAATTAACTCGTAATGTAGATATCACAATATTGAAGAAAATACTGTATTGCTTATTTTTAAATTAATCGACGGCAAAACCTTGATGAAGTATTTCTTCCTTTAATTGAGAAATTCTTTGAGACCAATAAACTAATCTTTCATCCTTATCAGGAATTGATTCTTTTGATAAGTTCTGACAATCAACCAAGTACTCTTGATATAATTTTAACTTGTCGATCAAATAATCTTTATATTCCAATCTGTTTTGAGGAATATATCCTGGTCCACTACAACCACAAGAATGAAATACTTTTCCTATTGTATATAAACCTTCAACTATTTCCCATTTTTTAAAAGCCGTTTTCTTGGGAGCCTTAAAATCCAATCCCAGATCTGCCATTAATTGAGAGCATTCAGGACATTTAATCGGACGATTTTCTATTTCCGAAATTAAAGTATCCAATTTACTCGTATCTTTATTAAATTGAAATCCAGCTTTATGACTCAGCTTATTTTTATTGATCCTCCCTAAAATATCAGAAGAACTAATCTGTTTAAATGATTTTCTACATCTGAAGCAGACATAATGAGACTTGTATGTTTTTCCGGCATATCTACACATTTCCTTTAGTTTGCCTTAAATATAATATTATTAGAAAAATCTACAAAAATATCCGGTAAAAACAAATTGTAAATAAGAAGTTGACAATTACATACATCATGCCTTTTCATACCAATCATTCACCAAATTTTCATGAGCTTATTCCCGCTATCCACTGTATCTTTTGGATTACGGGCTCCTGAACTACGTTCGTAAACCTCCAGTTTATGCTCCGTCAGTACCCCAAAAGGATTGTGTTTCTATCGTGGCTGAGTAATGAGTAATGAGTAATGAGTAATGAAAGATAATTGATAATTGATGAATGATGATTGACTATATCCTGGGGCTTCTTTACTTTTTACGTTTACTTTTTACTTGTTACTTTTCACTTGGCTCTTTTGGTTCTTCCCTTGGGGTATTATCTGGGGTATGGGCATAAAAAAAGTCTCATAGAATAAATTCTATGAGACTTTTAAATAAAAACTGGCGGCGACCTACTCTCCCGCTTTCGCAGTACCATCGGCGCTGGTGGGCTTAACTTCTGTGTTCGGAATGGGAACAGGTGAGCCCCACCGCTAAAACCACCCTAAAGGTTGTATATAGGTTTAAGGTTTATTGTTTATTGTTCAAAGTTTTGAACCCTGAATCTTAAACATTCAACCATGAACCGTTTTTATCGGTAAATTTCATCACAAAGGCAAAACCAGTGTTGCACTTATAAATACTTAAGCTAAGTTATGATAAGCATGATTGCTCATTACCTATTACTCATTACTTATGAATAGGCTATAAATCTACGGGTAATTAGTACTACTCGGCTATGCTGTTACCAACTTTACACCTGTAGCCTATCAACGTGGTCATCTCCCACGACCCTTAAAAGATGTCTCATCTTGAGGCGAGTTTCGCACTTATATGCTTTCAGTGCTTATCTCTTCCAAACATAGCTACTCAGCGGTGCACCTGGCGGTACAACTGATACACCAGAGGTTTGTTCAATTCGGTCCTCTCGTACTAGAATCAAGCCCTCTCAAACATCTAACGCCCGCAATAGATAGAGACCGAACTGTCTCACGACGTTCTGAACCCAGCTCGCGTGCCACTTTAATGGGCGAACAGCCCAACCCTTGGGACCTTCTCCAGCCCCAGGATGTGACGAGCCGACATCGAGGTGCCGAACCTCCCCGTCGATGTGAGCTCTTGGGGGAGACTAGCCTGTTATCCCCGGAGTACCTTTTATCCTATGAGCGATGGCCCTTCCATACGGAACCACCGGATCACTATGTCCTGCTTTCGCACCTGATCGACTTGTTGGTCTCACAGTCAAGCACCCTTATGCCATTACACTCTACGCACGGTTACCAAGCGTGCTGAGGGTACCTTTGAAAGCCTCCGTTACTCTTTTGGAGGCGACCACCCCAGTCAAACTACCCACCACGCAATGTCCTTCCCTAAAGAAGTTAGGCTCCAAGTAAGTAAAGGGTGGTATTTCAACGTCGGCTCCACAAACACTAGCGTGCCTGCTTCAAAGCCTCCCACCTATCCTACACATTACTTACTCAAAGTCAATACGAAGTTATAGTAAAGGTTCACAGGGTCTTTTCGTCCCATTGCGGGTAATCGGCATCTTCACCGATACTACAATTTCACCGAGCTCGTGGCTGAGACAGTGCCCAGATCGTTACACCATTCGTGCAGGTCGGAACTTACCCGACAAGGAATTTCGCTACCTTAGGACCGTTATAGTTACGGCCGCCGTTTACTGGGGCTTCAGTCAAACGCTTCGCTTACGCTAACGCCCTTCCTTAACCTTCCAGCACCGGGCAGGTGTCAGACCCTATACAGCATCTTTCGATTTAGCAGAGTCCTGTGTTTTTGATAAACAGTCGCCTGGGCCTCTTCACTGCGGCCAGCATTGCTGCTGGCGTCTCTTCTTCCGAAGTTACGAGACTATTTTGCCTAGTTCCTTAGCCACGACTCACTCGAGCACCTTAGGATTCTCTCCTCGACTACCTGTGTCGGTTTTGGTACGGGTTGCTTCACTTCGGCTTTTCTTGGATCCGATTACACTATAACAGCTTCGCCCGAAGGCTAGGCCTTGACACTTCCGTCCGTCTTCTATAGCTACATCGAACCGTCCCCTTTTTAGTGTGAGCAAGTATGGGAATATTAACCCATTGTCCATCCACTACCCCTTTCGGGTTCGCGTTAGGTCCCGACTAACCCTCAGCTGATTAGCATGGCTGAGGAAACCTTAGTCTTTCGGTGAGGGGGTTTCTCGCCCCCTTTATCGTTACTTATGCCTACATTTTCTTTTCTATAAGCTCCACAATACCTCACGATACTGCTTCGGCGCCGATAGAATGCTCTCCTACCAGATATAATTAATTATAAATCCATAGCTTCGGTATTCTGTTTATGCCCGATTATTATCCATGCCGGACCGCTCGACTAGTGAGCTGTTACGCACTCTTTAAATGAATGGCTGCTTCCAAGCCAACATCCTAGCTGTCAATGCAGTCCAACCGCGTTGCTTCAACTTAACAGAAATTTGGGGACCTTAGCTGTTGGTCTGGGTTCTTTCCCTCTCGGACATGGACCTTAGCACCCATGCCCTCACTGCCGTAGAACATTTATTAGCATTCGGAGTTTGTCAGGAATTGGTAGGCGGTGAAACCCCCGCATCCAATCAGTAGCTCTACCTCTAATAAACTTATATACGACGCTGCACCTAAATGCATTTCGGAGAGTACGAGCTATCTCCCAGTTTGATTGGCCTTTCACCCCTACCCACAGGTCATCCGAAGACTTTTCAACGTCAACCGGTTCGGTCCTCCACTTTGTGTTACCAAAGCTTCAACCTGCCCATGGGTAGATCACAAGGTTTCGCGTCTAATCCTACTAACTATGCGCCCTATTCAGACTCGCTTTCGCTCCGGCTCCGTAACTTAATTACTTAACCTCGCTAGTAAAATTAACTCGTAGGCTCATTATGCAAAAGGCACGCCGTCACAGAATTAATCTGCTCCGACCGCTTGTAGGCGTACGGTTTCAGGTTCTATTTCACCCTTCTATTCGAAGTGCTTTTCACCTTTCCTTCACAGTACTTGTTCACTATCGGTCTTTCAGGAGTATTTAGCCTTGGAGGATGGTCCCCCCATATTCAGACAGGATTTCACGTGTCCCGCCCTACTCATTTATCATCTATGTATGCCTTTCATATACGGGGCTATCACCCTCTATGGCTGTTCTTTCCAGAACATTCTATTAAACATATAAAGACTTTTGGGCTAATCCGCTTTCGCTCGCCACTACTTACGGAATCTCTTCGATTTCTTTTCCTCCGGGTACTTAGATGTTTCAGTTCTCCGGGTTTGCTCCTCTTACGAGGTAATACATCTTCAATGTATTGGGTTGCCCCATTCGGACATCTGCGGATCAATTCGTGTGTGCCAATCCCCGCAGCTTTTCGCAGCTTACCACGTCCTTCGTCGCCTCTGAAAGCCTAGGCATCCGCCATACGCCCTTAACGATTTCTTTCCTATTTTTAGGTTACTCAAGCACTTATAAGTGCTCGGTTTTCTCTTTGTGATGTCTTTACCGTTAATGTCAATGATCTTAATTCTACTTCTGATCTAATTCGCAAATATTGTTTTTGGCTCTATCTGCTTTTTTAAAATTAAACCATCTATGATGGTGGAGAATAAGGGAGTCGAACCCTTGACCTCCTGCGTGCAAGGCAGGCGCTCTAGCCAGCTGAGCTAATTCCCCCTCTAGGTGCTGTTGGCTTCTTGCTAATTGCTGTTGACTTTTTTGCCATCAGCCATAAGCGATTTGCCAGCCGCCTTAATTAGTAGTCTCGGGCAGGCTCGAACTGCCGACCTCTACATTATCAGTGTAGCGCTCTAACCAGCTGAGCTACGAGACTTTGTATGAGTAATGGGTGATGAGTTATAAGTAATATACTTTTTCCCATTCTTCATTTCTCAATCTCTTTCCCTTTTACTAATTTCTAGTGGGTGTGTATTATGATATATCAACCAAATAAAAAACTAAAGCTTTACTTTAAGTAAGTACTTTGTACTTGCGTACTAATTTTGTTTTTCGTCTTTAAGACGCTCTAAAATGAGATGTTCCAGCCGCACCTTCCGGTACGGCTACCTTGTTACGACTTAGCCCTAGTTACCTGTTTTACCCTAGGCAGCTCCTGTTACGGTCACCGACTTCAGGTACCCCAGACTTCCATGGCTTGACGGGCGGTGTGTACAAGGCCCGGGAACGTATTCACCGCGCCATGGCTGATGCGCGATTACTAGCGATTCCAGCTTCATAGAGTCGAGTTGCAGACTCCAATCCGAACTGAGACCGGCTTTCGAGATTTGCATCACATCGCTGTGTAGCTGCCCTCTGTACCGGCCATTGTATTACGTGTGTGGCCCAAGACGTAAGGGCCGTGATGATTTGACGTCATCCCCACCTTCCTCTCTACTTGCGTAGGCAGTCTCACTAGAGTCCCCAACTGAATGATGGCAACTAGTGACAGGGGTTGCGCTCGTTGCAGGACTTAACCTAACACCTCACGGCACGAGCTGACGACAACCATGCAGCACCTTGAAAATTGCCCGAAGGAGGATCTATTTCTAAATCTGTCAATTCCCATTTAAGTCTTGGTAAGGTTCCTCGCGTATCATCGAATTAAACCACATAATCCACCGCTTGTGCGGGCCCCCGTCAATTCCTTTGAGTTTCAAACTTGCGTTCGTACTCCCCAGGTGGCTAACTTATCACTTTCGCTTAGTCTCTGAATCCGAAAACCCAAAAACGAGTTAGCATCGTTTACAGCGTGGACTACCAGGGTATCTAATCCTGTTCGCTCCCCACGCTTTCGTCCATCAGCGTCAGTTAAGACATAGTAACCTGCCTTCGCAATTGGTGTTCTAAGTAATATCTATGCATTTCACCGCTACACTACTTATTCCAGCTACTTCTACCTTACTCAAGACCTGCAGTATCAATGGCAGTTTCATAGTTAAGCTATGAGATTTCACCACTGACTTACAGATCCGCCTACGGACCCTTTAAACCCAATAAATCCGGATAACGCTTGCACCCTCCGTATTACCGCGGCTGCTGGCACGGAGTTAGCCGGTGCTTATTCGTACAGTACCTTCAGCTTTCCACACGTGGAAAGGTTTATCCCTGTACAAAAGAAGTTTACAACCCATAGGGCCGTCGTCCTTCACGCGGGATGGCTGGATCAGGCTCTCACCCATTGTCCAATATTCCTCACTGCTGCCTCCCGTAGGAGTCTGGTCCGTGTCTCAGTACCAGTGTGGGGGATCACCCTCTCAGGCCCCCTAAAGATCATTGACTTGGTGAGCCGTTACCTCACCAACTATCTAATCTTGCGCGTGCCCATCTCTATCCACCGGAGTTTTCAATAACAAGTGATGCCACTCATTATATTATGGGGTATTAATCTCCCTTTCGAAAGGCTATCCCCCAGATAAAGGCAGGTTGCACACGTGTTCCGCACCCGTGCGCCGCTCTCAAGATTCCGAAGAATCTCTACCGCTCGGCTTGCATGTGTTAGGCCTCCCGCTAGCGTTCATCCTGAGCCAGGATCAAACTCTCCATTGTATGTTTGTCTGACTCACTCAAAGTTTTGACGCTTTAGTTTTTCCTTACTTGGTTGTTATATTGTATGTCAATGATCTTCATTTCTTCCGCTTCCTACAAAACTCAGTATCTGTCGTTTTCGTTTCGTATTTGCGAGTGCAAAAGTAATAACTTATTTTGATTTGACCAAATGTTTTTCAAGAAAATTTTAAAGTTTTTTCTGTAACCTTAACCCCTCTCTAAACACTCAATCTATACTCTCCTGCGCTCCCCCGTTTAGGGACTGCAAAGATACAAATCTTTTTCATTCCCGCAAATCTTATTTTATATTTTTTAAAAAAAAGTTTAAAATAAAAGCCGCTTCAATCTGTAGCTTTAAAAAGACTTTTACCGTCTTCCCTCAGGATTCATTAAGTAATATTGCTTAGCTAAAAGCTCTTCTGCGCTTACTGATTCTCTATCGTTTTTCAGTGGGGCAAAGATAGGGGCTTTATTCCTTACAATCCAACTTTTGTTAACATAAATTTCATCTTTAATTCATATTTAATCCTAAAGCACTGAGTGACTGGGAGAATAATTTCTGTAATTTTAAACCATTGTTTGGTTTGCAGGTGGAAAAAGCGGAGAAAAGGAAGAACAGCAGCTATCTTTCTTAATATATATAGTAGCATTCTTTACTAATTAACTTTATTTTACTATTGGAATCTTCAATTACAAATTGAATTCTATCATATATAATATGTAATAAAAAAATCCCGAGAAATTTCCCGGGATCTACAGTTTAAAAATTTATAGTGTCAGTTTACTATTTTTTAGCTTTTTCTTTTAGCTCTTCTTTGTCTTTATCGGAAGGATTCCAAACTTTCACGTCTGCGTTTTTATCAATTGCGGATAAGATCTGCACATTAATTCCATCACTTGCTCCCAATTTCACGTAGACTTTCTTAAATTTACCGTCTTTCTGCTTCACCTCAACAAAAGGAAGATCTTTTCCGTTTTTCTTTTCGTACTGTACTAAAGATTCATCCAAAAGCAATGCATTTTTCTGAGAGTTCAGAACAATTTCTCCGTTGGCAGAAAATCCTGCTCTGATGTATTCATTATTCGGATTGAAAACATCTCCTTCAACAGGAAATTTAATGGTTCCGTTATTATCTTTTCCTTTTGGAGCGATCATGGTTAATCTTCCCGGAAATGTTTTATTCTGAAGTGCACCGATCACAATATTCATATCCATTCCCTGCTTTAATTTTCCAGCCTGAGCTTCATCAATTTCTCCCTGAAAGATCAAAGAATTCAAATCTGCAATGGAACAAATGGTTGTTCCGGCATTGAAAGAGTTGGCTTCAATAACCTGACTTCCCACTTTTACAGGAACTTCAAGAACGGTTCCTGAAGCTTTTGAGCGAATTTGTGTTGTTGCCAAACCCTGTAATTCAGGAGTAGATCCCGTTTTTGCGATCTGTAAGGCTTTCTGAGCTGTTATCAATTGCTGCTGTGCGTTTCTCAGAACCTGTTGTGTAGAATACAACTGTTGCTGTGCATTGAGAAATTCCTGTTTGGAAGCGACTCCCTGCTTGTAAAGTCTTTCCTGCATTTCAAACTGTTTGCGCATATTATCCACATTCAGCTTTGCATTGCTGATCTGGAGCTGCTGATTGCTGACATTTTGCTGCGCATTATTTACCTCAGAAAGATTCGGAACGATTCTTACAGTTGCAATTAACTGTCCCACTTCTACTCTGTCTCCTTCATCTACCAAAATTTTATCTATAATTCCGGCAATATTCGGCTTGATTTCGATTTCTTCTTTGGGAACGATTTTTCCTGTTGCCATCACTTTATCCTCCATATTCTGAACAGACGGTTTTCTGGTAAGGAAAGCCTCACTCTCTTTAGAATTGGACTTTACAAGATACCCGATTCCCGAGAACAGCGCCACTGCAAATAAAAGCCCCAAGATGATATAAATGGCTTTTTTCCAAGTGAATTTCTTTTTCATATATAGTTTATTTTTTTATTTAAATTATTTTATTCAGTTCTTAAAGCTTCAATTGGTCTGATTTTAACAGCTCTCTGCGCGGGAATCATTCCGATTATCAATCCTAAAACCACCATCACTGCCATTGCTGCAAATACGTTTCCGTAGTTAACTGTTGGATTATAGAAGGGAAATGAATCCTGTCCTTTTGTGGCAATATCGAGAATCATCAGAACAAAAATCCCGAAAATGAAACCGAGTAATCCGGAGGAGAGTGTAATAACCACACTTTCCAATAAAATCTGGTTTCTTACTTCTGAAGGTTTTGCTCCTAAAGCTCTTCGGATCCCAATCTCTTTGGTTCTCTCTTTTACCGTAATTAAAAGAATGTTGGAAATGGCAATAACTCCGGCAAGAATGGTTAAGGTTCCTACAATGATTGTGAGTAACTGCATTCCAGATAAGAACCCCGTTAGTTTTTTAAATTCTTTACCTAAATTAAAACTTCCGAAAGCATTGGTATCATCAGGCGAAACTTTATTTTTGGCTTTAAGCTCCTGTTTTACTTTTTCTTCTACTGAATTTACATCTACATTCGGTTTGCTTACAATCGCGAACATATCAATATTATCCGCCGCATTGTACATTTTTGTGTAGGTGGATAACGGAATGAAAACCGAACGGTCATTTTCAAAACCTCCGTTTTTTTTGATTCTGAATACTCCGATCACATTAAAGAAAATTCCTTTTATATTAATGGATTTTCCCAAAGGATTTTCGTTCTTTTTTGAATCGAAAAAGTTCTTGTAAATTTCTTCTCCGATAACGGCTACATTTTTATTCCCGGAAACATCGGCGTCGTTGAGATATCTCCCGAAGATCAGTTTTTTTTCTGAAATTTTATTTCCTACAGGATAATCACCTGTTAAAGAATAGGTTCCGCTTTTTCCGTTTCTGGACATTAATTCTCCGGGGGTTCCGGTAAAGCTTCCTCTTGAGTTCTGAGGCGATATATAATCAATGTCGGTGATTTTTCTTTTTAAAATATCAATATCCGAAAGTTTTAGGTACATCTGTCTTCCTTTCGGGAAACCGTCATAAGGAATGGATGTATTCTGCGCCCAAAGGAAAATAGAATTGGTGGCAAAACCTGAAAATAGCTTATCAAAACCATTTTCCATTCCTTTTGCAGCACCCAGCAAACTAACATACAAAAACATACCCCAACCTACTCCAATCATAGTAAGGAAGGTACGAAGCTTATTATTTCTCAAGGAATAATAAATTTCCTGCCAAGTATCTTTTTTAAATATAATGTTCATTTGTTAATGTCTGTTTCTTTTAATAATGTCAATAGCTAAATTCACTTGCTAAACAAAATTCACCATTCACCTTCTTTCATCATTCCGTTCTCAATGCTTCAATAGGTTTGATTTTTGAGGCTCTGTATGCGGGAACAAATCCTGCAATCAGCCCTGAAAACACGAGTGCAATAAATGCAGCGATAATATGTCCCCATCCTACACTCGGATTTTTAATGAAGTATTCTTCCAGATTATCTCCTATTAAGTATAAAGCCAGAACGCCGAGTCCCACTCCTATTAATCCTGAAATTACCGTAATCACAACACTCTCCTGAACGATAAGCGCAACAATACTTTTGGGTTTTGCACCAATTGCTTTACGGACTCCGATTTCTTTGGTTCTTTCTTTTACAATGTACACCATGATGTTACTGATCCCGATAATTCCTGCCGCGAGAGTTCCCAATCCGATGAAACCTACAATTCCTGTAAGTACTGCCATAAAAGCAAAAGTGTCGTTCATATTCTGGGCATTGTTCCAGACTCTGATCCCGTTTTCGTCATCAGGTGCTACATTTTTTCGGGCTTTTAATCGTGATTTTAATTCATCACCATATTTAATTGCCTGTTCCGGTGTTAATTTGTCGTTGTATGCAATGTAATTGATGCTTACGGTATCCGAACCTTTCTTCATTTGCTGCAAAGTGGTGATCGGTACGGTAATATGTCTTTCGTCCCAGTCTCCGCCGTCGTCTGAGAAAACACCTACGACTTTAAAGATTGTCCCATTGATATTTAATTCTTTGCCAACCGGATTCCCGTTTTTTATAAGGTCTCGCTGAACCATTCTTCCGATTACCGCAACATTCTGTTTTCTTTCCAGATCTGTCGGGGTAAGATAGCGACCTTCGAGCATTTTTCTGTTTTCGATGATCTGCTCTTTGGGTTTTGCTCCGTTAATCTGGTAATTTCCGCTTTCCTTACCATATTTCACCAGTAAATTTGAGGTATATCTCGGCGTGGAACTTCCTACTTTTTTCTTGTCAATATTTACGAGAAAATCGTAATCATCATTGTTCATCGTCACCATACGATCGGATTGAAGCCCGTTGTAGGCAATCGTTGTTTTTCCGGTTGCAATAGAAATAAGATTTTGTGCATCTCTTGCAAAACCTTGTGTAAAGGCATTTTGCAGCCCTGTTCCGATTCCGAAAAGAACAATGAAAATAAATAATCCCAAAGCCACAGTAAAACCGGAAAGCACCGTTCGCAATACATTACTGCGAATGGAACTAAATATTTCCTGCCAACGATCTAGATCGAACATATTCTTAGGTTTGAAGCGGGAAGCGGGATGATTGAGGTTCTTCCGCCTTTCCGCTGATTTATTCTATTAATTAAACTTCTTTCTTCCAGCCTCCTGCCTCACAGCACCAACTGTTTAATAAACTCATCACTTTCAATAATGCCGTCCCGAAGCACCACATTTCTCTTTGTTTGTGCGGCTACATCAGGTTCGTGGGTTACCACAATGATGGTTTTCCCTTCGTTATTAATGTCCTGAAGCAGTTTCATGATGTCGTGCGTTGTTTTGGAGTCCAGTGCGCCGGTCGGTTCATCGGCTAGAACCACTTTCGGATTGGTAATCAAAGCTCTTGCAATGGCAACTCTCTGTTTCTGCCCTCCGGAAAGCTCGTTCGGTAAATGATTTGCCCACTGAGCCAGTCCTACTTTTTCCAGATATTCCATCGCTTTCTGGTTTCGCTCCTTTCGCGGAACATTTTGGTAATACAACGGAAGTGCAACATTATCCAAAGCGGTTTTATAACCGATAAGATTGAAGGACTGGAAAATAAATCCCAGAAACTTACTTCTGTATTCGGCAGCTTTTACTTCAGATAAATGTTCAATCGGAACTCCGTCCAGCTCATACGTTCCGGAATCTTTTTCATCGAGAATACCAATAATATTAAGAAGTGTGGATTTTCCTGAACCCGAACTTCCCATGATCGATACAAATTCGCCTTCGGAAATGGTAAGATTAATTCCCTTGAGAACGTGCAGCTTACTCTTCCCTGTATCGTATGATTTATGTAAATCCTGAATTACTAACATTAAGCGGTGTATGTTTTTTATACCCAATAAGTAGACAGAATTTTTAATTTGTTACGAATATTGAAAAAATCTTTATTTAATTAATTGTTTAGCTTAAAACGCCTTTATTTAAAGTACTTTTAATTTTTTTGTTTAATAAAATCCTGCGAATAATCAGGTTTTTGTTAACATAATACTTTGTAAGTCAATATTTAAGGGGCTTTCATGTAAATGTGGAAAACTTTTAAGGCTAAAACTCAACGAATTAGTATTTCGCCCTTTTTATTACAGTTCTTTTTTTCGAACTTTGTGCTTGCACAGATCAAAAAATAAATCGCTTCCGTGGTTGATAACTTTCACACATAAGTTACACCAAATCAGAATATTGATTATTTTTTGAACGTTATCCACATTGATCTATTTATTTTAATTTTTTAAGACATTTTAATATGGGAATTTTTGATAAGAGAGTAAGTTACAAGCCATTTGAATACCCTGAGGTTCTTCAATTTGTAGAGGCAATCAACAAATCGTTCTGGGTGCATTCCGAAGTGGACTTTACTGCAGATGTTCAGGATTTTCATTCGCAGTTGGAGCCGCACGAAAAACACGCTGTAAAAAATGCACTTTTAGCCATTGCACAGATTGAGGTGTCTGTAAAGACATTCTGGGGAAATCTGTACACTCATCTTCCAAAGCCTGAACTGAATGGTTTGGGAGCTACTTTTGCAGAATGCGAATTCCGTCATTCGGAAGCGTATTCCCGATTGCTGGAAGTGTTGGGATATAACGACGAATTCCTTAATGTAGTAGAAATCCCTGCCGTAAAAAGCAGAATTGAATTCTTAGGAAACGCCTTAAAACACGCAAACTCCGCAACACCGAAAGAATATGTTTCTGCATTGTTGCTTTTCAGTATTCTGGTAGAAAACGTTTCTCTTTTCTCTCAATTTGCCATTATCCTTTCTTTCACAAGATTTAAAGGGTTTATGAAAAATGTTTCCAATATCATCGCATGGACTTCTGTAGATGAGCAGATCCACGCCAACGCAGGAATTTTCTTAATCAACAAAATCAGGGAAGAACAGCCTGATCTTTTAACAGACAGCGACATCGAGGATATTTATACTCTGGTTGATGAATCAATCGAAAGAGAAGGTGATATTTTAAGCTGGATCTTTGAATTGGGTGAAATCGACAACGTTTCTAAAGAAGATTTATTAAACTTCATGAAATACCGTGTAGACGACAGTTTAAAGAAAATCAACATGAAAACAAGATACAACGTAACTCCTGAACAGTACAGACCGATGGTTTGGTTCGAAGAGGAAGTTTTCGCCAATTCTATGGATGATTTCTTTGCGAAAAGACCGGTAGATTATACAAAGCACGATAAGAGTATTACCGCGAACGATTTGTTTTAATTAAATAGAATCATTTTCTCGAAAAAATTTTTTAACAATAATATATATGGTTAAAATTAAAATCGAGAAATGGGGTAATCTACAAGGCTTATCCATTTCGATATCGCAACGATTTATATACATCGTAGTGATAATTTTAGGAATAATATTTAGCTGGAAAGAATTACCATCATTCCTCAAAATTTTTAACCCATTATCTTAATTAAAATGGAAGAACAAAACAACAACATATGGTGGCTCAATGAAGAGTCTGAGCAAATGCTGAACAGAGGTTATTTGCTGAAGGGTGAAACTGTAGACGGAGCCATCGACAGAATTACCACTGCTGCTGCCAAAAGATTATATAAGCCGGAACTTCAGCCTGCTTTCAAAGAAATGATCACGAAAGGATGGATCAGTTTCTCATCTCCTGTTTGGGCAAATATGGGGACACAGAGAGGTCTTCCTATTTCGTGTTTCAATGTTCACATTCCGGACAGCATTGAAGGAATTACCCATAAAATGGGCGAAGTCATCATGCAGACCAAAATCGGGGGCGGAACTTCGGGATATTTCGGGGAGCTTCGTAACAGAGGAACTGCGGTTACCGATAACGGAAAATCTTCGGGAGCGGTTTCTTTCATGAAACTGTTTGATACGGCAATGGACGTTGTTTCTCAGGGTGGCGTAAGAAGAGGAGCTTTTGCAGCTTACTTAGACATCGATCACGGAGATATTGAAGAATTTTTATCCATCAAAGACATCGGAAGTCCGATCCAGAATTTATTTACAGGAGTTTGTGTTCCGGATTACTGGATGCAGGATATGATTGATGGCGATATGGAAAAGCGTAAAGTCTGGGCAAGAGTACTGGAAAGCCGCCAGCAAAAAGGGCTTCCTTATATTTTCTTTACGGATAACGTTAACAGAAATAAACCACAGGTTTACAAAGACTTAGGACTTACTGTAAATGCAAGTAACCTTTGCTCTGAAATCATGCTTCCTTCTACAAGAGAAGAATCCTTCATCTGCTGTTTATCTTCCATGAACTTGGAATTGTATGATGAATGGAAAGATACAGACGCGGTGAAATTAGCAATCTATTTCTTAGATGCTGTTTTATCTGAATTTATCGACAAAACGGAAGGAAACTATTATCTTCAGGGTGCAAGAAACTTCGCAATGCGTCACAGAGCGCTTGGTTTAGGAGTTTTAGGATATCATTCTTACCTTCAGAAAAACATGATTCCTTTTGAAAGTTTTGAGGCTACACAATTTAATGCAAGAGCATTCAGAAGAATTAAAGAACAGGCAGAGCAGGCTTCAAGAGAGCTTGCCAATATTTACGGAGAGCCGGAATTGCTGAAAGGTTACGGATTAAGAAATACGACAACCATGGCCATTGCGCCTACAACGTCAAGTTCTGCGATCTTAGGACAGACTTCTCCGGGAATCGAACCGTTTGCTTCGAATTATTATAAAGCTGGTCTTGCGAAAGGAAACTTCATGCGTAAGAACAAATATCTTGCAAAATTACTGGAGGAAAAAGGGCTTGATAACGAAGAAACGTGGAGAACGATCATGTTGAATCACGGTTCGGTACAACATTTGAAGGAGTTAACGGATGAAGAGAAAGCAGTGTTTAAAACATTCAAGGAAATTTCTCCGATGGAGATTATTTCTCAGGCAGCCCAAAGACAACAATACATTGATCAGGCGCAGTCTCTGAACCTTCAGATCCCTTCTACAATGCCGGTAAAAGATGTGAACTATCTTTATATCGAAGCATGGAAAAAAGGTGTAAAAACCCTTTATTATCAAAGAAGTTCTTCTGTTTCTAAAGAAATGATGGTAAATTTTGTTACCTGCACAGCTTGTGAAGCATAAGATACTCAAATAATAAACATTACATATTCAATCGGGCACGCTTTTTCAGCGTGCTTTTTTATGTTAAGAAAAAATTAATATTGTATTAATTTCATGATCTGTTATAAAATATCCTGTAGAATCTGCCGTGAATAAAGGAAACATGCAAAGACTATTCTTTACAGATAAATATTTCTGATTTCAGCATTGATTTTCAATTGACAGTAAAATATATTTTTTTCATACATTTGCAAAAAATAACACAAAAAATTATTTCAAACGAATATTATGCGAAAATATTTTCAAGTTAATGGATTTATCACATTAATTCTATTCACTTCTTTTCAGTCTAATGCTCAGGTAAAAATCTCCAATTCTTCTGGAGCCGTAAATTCGGAAAGCATCTTACAATTAGAAAATTCATCCAACAACAAAGGCTTTCTGCTTACAAGAATTGCTCTTCAGTCTACCACTTTAGCTGCTCCGATGAATGCTCATGTTGCGGGAATGATCGTTTATAATACAGCAACAGCAGGCACTGCACCGAATAATGTAACTCCGGGAATGTATTATAACACAGGATCCGGCTGGGTAAAATTATCTGCAAAAACTCCAAAAGCAGGAGACATTAAAAACGGATTTCAGGCAGCAGACCATAATGGATGGTATCTTCTCAACGGAAGAGCAATAAGCACTTTGAGTACAAATGCCAGAGCCAGAGCTACAGCATTGGGCTTTACCACCAATTTACCGGATGCTACAGACCGTTTTCTTAAAAATACAAGCGGTACAGACAATCTAGCAGCAGTTTCCGGAGCTGATACTTTTACTTTAACACAAGCCAATCTTCCTAACGTAACCTTCACGGGAACAACAAATACTACAGGAAATCATACGCATACGTATACAGATAACCCTTTAAATTCCACTACAAACGGCGTAGTATCCGGAACCAATAATCCTATTTCTGATACATCGAGTGTAAATGATACGACAAGTACCGATGGAAATCATACCCACAGTTTAAGTTTTACTTTGGGAAGCAGCCAGCCTGTAAGTATGCAGCCAAATAATATTATTACGAACGTATTTATCTATTTAGGAAACTAGTATGAAGACAAAATTTTTATATACATGTATTGCTGCATTTTTATTTGTTGCACACAAAGCCCAAGTGGGTATTGGAACTTCTAATCCGTCAAATTCTGCTGTTCTGGAACTGAGTAGTACCAATAAAGGTTTTCTGATGAATACTGTCGCACTTACTTCAACCACGTCTGCAGCACCTTTCGGAAGCAATGTGGAAGGGATGTGGGTATACAATACCGCGACAGCAGGAACATCTCCCAATAATGTTATTCCCGGGTTGTATTATAATGATGGGACCAAGTGGGTTTTAATGTCCATTAATAATGATCTTCCTAAAATCGGCGATCTAAAATCCAGCATGGCAACAACCGACCATGACGGATGGTATCTGCTTAACGGAAGAAATATTTCCACCCTGCCTTCAATCAGCCAGACCAATGCAGCGGCTTTAGGCTTCAGTACAACACTTCCAAGTTCAAGCGACCGGATTTTAAAAGGTAAAAATACTTCTGAGGCAGTATCCTCAACAGGAGGAAGCAATTCTTTCTCCATCGCACAGGCTAATCTTCCGAATGTAAACATTACGGGAACTACGGCTTCTTCAGGAGCGCACACCCACAGCTATACCAATCGGGGCGTAAACTACTGGAACTATAATGCAGGCAGCATTAATACAACAAGAACAATTGATACAGAAGTAAGAACTACGGCAGCCGCAGGAGATCACAGCCACACAATTTCCGTAGCAAGCGGAGGAACCAATACCGCGATTACGCAATACCCAAAACATTTGGTGGTTCAGTATTTTATTTATCTAGGAAAATAACACAAAAATTTAAACAATGAAAAAAATAATTTTCGCCATCATATTAACTTCTTTTACTTCGTTTCTTTCTGCACAGGTTCTTATTACAAACGGAACTCCCGGCAATCCTACTCCAAATCCGAATGCTTTGCTGGAAATTTATTCTAAAAATAACAATAAAGGACTTTTAATGCCCAAGGTTTCGTTGATAACTACTGACAATCCGAGCCCTTTTCCAGGTCATATTACCGGAATGACGGTTTATAATACAAATACCACTACTGCAACCACACTTACGAGTGTTACTCCCGGGATTTATTATAATGACGGAAGTTCATGGAATAAAATGGAAGTACAAATACCTACTGTGGGAGACATAAAATACAGCAACGTAGCGACAGATCATGACGGATGGTATCTCTTAAACGGAAGAGCAGTTTCTACCTTGTCTGCAACTGCACAGTCTGCTGCGTCTTCATTGGGCTTTACAGCTTCACTTCCCGACAGTTCAGACAGGTATTTAAAAGCGAAATCTGCATCGGAAACATTAGGAGCAACGGGCGGAAATACAGCTGTTACCCTTACACAGGCCAATCTTCCGAATATTACTTATAATGCGACAACTTCAAACACCGGAGCGCACAGCCATACCTATAACGACAGGGCAAGCGGAATAGTAAACAGTGTTGAAGCCGGAAATACTAAAACGGTGGTAGACAATGATGCCACGACATCTACAACTTCATCTGCAGGAGCTCATACCCATACATTCTCAATTTCTACAGGCGGATCGGGTACTCCCCTTAATCTGCAGCCAAAATATTTATCTGCCTATATTTTTGTTTATTTAGGACAGTAAAAATAATCTGAAAGCAACAGTAACAAACTGTTTTCTATTACTTGAAAGACAAGGTATTTTTAATCCTAAAAAATTTTAATATAACTTTAACATTTAAGAAATAAAAATATGTATCCCAGCGTAATCACCTGTAAATATTGAAAATATAGCTTTTTCAATCCCTAACCAGTGAATCAAATTACTGCATCTCTGCGCTTTATATATTTTTAAAAACAAATTTTTTGTATATTTGCAAATGTATTTTGTTAACAACAAAGTTTATTATTGTTAAAAACACAACTATAAATTGAAATTTTAATTAAATTAATAAAACAAATGTTGTTTTGAAAATAAAAAACAAATAGTTCATTCATAAATCTTGAAGATTATAAATGAATTTATTTATAACATAAAAACACACAAAAGAAACCTTAATTAATTTTATTGATAAAAAGTTTATCAATATTAAAAACACAAAAAAATTATTTCTAATGAACAAAATTATCACTCTAATTTTGGTAATGTTTTCTTACAGCATTACCGCACAAGTTGGTATAAATACAAGTTCACCTGATCCCAGCTCTTCTTTAGACATTACAAGCAGTTCAAAAGGTCTGTTACTGCCGAGAATCAGCAACCTTTCACTGGTTACTAATCCTGCAACGGGCTTGGTTATTTTTGATACCAATAAAAAGTGTATAAGCCAAAACGTTGGTACTCCTGCCACTCCGGACTGGGTATGTCTTTCACCTTATTCGGCGAGATTTTTCTACATGCCGAGTGTGGTTTTCGACACTACCACTATTGCGTCAGGACAGACGAAAGATTTGTATACACTGTATAAAAATCAGTTTTCGAATATCCCTACAAATGCGAGAAGTACCTCTGCGCCTGCAACAATTCCTTTTTTCCCTAACGCAACGGATCTTTATTATTATGTAACAGGGTATGATTCTACTGTATTCAGAATTAACAGCATCAGCAATACAGGGGTTTTAAACTATGATGTACTGGCAAATGCAACGCCTGCTTCTTTTATTAACATTGTTTTTGTCGTAAAATAAGTAAACATCATGAAAAAGAATTTCACAGGGCTGTCTTTGATGAGCCTTATCTTTACCTTGCTTACAAATCTCATGTATGCACAGACAGACAGTACAGAAGTTGCCAGTATTTATGGATTTTACTCGTATTCCAGTTCATTAATGAATGCTTCATCGGCATCTGAACTTACCATACAGGGAAGCGCCTCTCATACCGCAACAGGAGTACAGCTTACACCGGCAAGTTCCAGCCAGTTCGGAGGATTGTTTATTAACGGCAGAACATTTACTTCGGTGAATGGTTTACACGTAGAATTCGAATACGACATGAAATCCGGTGCTCCGTTCAGTGGCTCGTATGGAGACGGGTTATCCTTTTTCCTTTATGACGGATCTGTTACCACTCCTACAATCGGTGCTCCCGGTGCTGGTTTAGGATATGCATATAACAGAGCAAAAAACGATTTTTCTTCTTTTAGAAAAACGGGGTTGTCAGGAGCATATCTCGGAATCGCTTTGGATGAATTCGGAAATTTTAAATCTAAACGTTTTCAGGGAGAATCGAGAGTAAACGGTATTGCCGGAGTTACATGGAGCCAAGGGGCAAGCCATGTTACTTTAAGGGGAGCAAAAGGAGCTGTCATCAATACCAATGGTTTGGGAGACGGATATACAGGATATCCTGTTTTAGTAACGAGATCCACATTAAGTAACACAGGAACGGTAGGAAGAATACTACAGACAGACAGATCATATGCCACAACCACTAATACCCTGTCTTCTGTATTTGATTTGAGAAACGGAAACGGTGAATTCAGAAAAGTGCTTCTGGATCTGATTCCTCATTTTGTAACGGCAACTACTACAGACGGCTTCGATATTAAAGTCGATATTCAGACCACACAAAACGGAACACCAATTAATATCATTGATTATTATCATTATAAAACATCAATTCCGTACACCGAAAATGCGAATCCGGCTGTAACCGACTTTAACAGTTCAGATACTGAAGGCGCGGCTACAAACCAGACTTTAAATGCTACAGTACCTTCATTTTTAAAACTGGGGTTTGCTGCTTCAACCGGAGCTGCTTACCAACAGCATATTATCCGAAATGTGAAACTAACATTGCCTTATTCTGCTGTTGCCAATGATGATGCAGCTACCACATGTAAACTCCAGCCAGTTTCAATCCCGGTTTTGGATAATGATATTGCATACAAAGGTCCTATTAGTATTACAACTCCGCCTACAGGAAGTAAAAATAATATTGATAAAACGACATTCAGCTTTACAAAAACAGGGGATACCGACCTTACTTTATACCGAAGAAAGGTAACTCCTGAAGGAACATGGAGCTATAATAAAAGTACCGGAATAGTTACATTTACTCCATCAAGTGGATTTACAGGAACAGCAACAATGACATATACGATAAAAGGAAAAACGCTTAAAGATTCTAATGGCAATATCGTGGAGCCTTATGGTGATACCGCCTACAGATCAGTTCCGGCAACTATTACCGTTACATTAAAAACAACGGGATGTGTTTATTCGGTAGTATCGAATAAAATGGTAACACAGGGAGTACAGTAAAAACCTCACCAATTATATAATCCGGCAAACCACAGAAAATTTTCTGTGGTTTTATTTTTATCTTTGTTTTACATATTAATTCTAAAAATATTCAGATATGAAATTCGGACAAGTTGAAGATCCTTCAAAGATAGATTTTACGTTACCAAAAGACCATCCAAGAACCAAAGAAATTTTGAGCAGGAATAAAAGCGGGCTGGAAAACATTTCCATAGGATGTGCAAAATGGAATAAAACAGATCTTAAAGGATTTTATCCTAAGGGTACAAAAGACGAACTTACGTACTATGCAACTCAGTTTAATTCTATTGAACTGAATGCAACTTTTTACGGTATGCCAACTCCGGAACAAGTGCAGACATGGAAAGAAAAAACTCCGGCTGATTTTAAATTTTTTCCCAAAATCACAAATACGGTATCTCATTTCAGAAGACTTTTAAATATTGATGATGTGGTAACACAGTTCGCTACAGCCGTTTTAAATTTTGATGAAAAACTGGGAATGGTTTTCCTTCAGCTTCATGATAATTTTAAACCAAAAGATTATGAAAGACTGGAAAAATTTGTAAAAAACTGGCCAAAGGAAGTTCCTCTTGCAATCGAACTGAGAAATACAGACTGGTTTACGGATGAAGAGATCCTTAATAAAACATGTGACTTATTCGAAGAAAACAACATCACCAATATTATTGTAGATACGGCAGGAAGAAGAGATATGCTGCATATGCGCCTCACTACACCCAATGCATTCATTCGTTATGTAGGAGCTAACGCAGAAAGTGATTATGACAGACTGGACGACTGGATGCGACATCTTACCCGATGGAAAGAGGAAGGTTTGCAGAATCTGTACTTTTTTGTTCATCAGAATATTGAAAAAGCCTCTCCCCTGCTTTCCGCTTATTTCATTAAAAAAGTGAATGAAGAGTGGAAACAAGACATTCACATACCAAAAATGGCAACCGAAAGTACAGGAACTTTATTTTAAAGTTTAACAAATTTTAATTTTATTCACTAATAAGTGGGATAATTGATAATAAAAAGTACACTTTCACTATAAATAATTCACTTTTTTGTCTGTAAAAAAAATTACTCTAAAAGCTTCATTCATATTGTTATAATTAGTAAATTAGAAAGAAGAGATTCTATATTATCAAATCACAATAAAAACCAATAACAGTATGGAAAAGGAAATTTGTACAATAAGTATAACGAGTAACTGGCTCGGAGACGATTATACTTTTTATGAAGACGAAAAAATAAAAAGAACTTATGACAACAACAGCTTAAGTTCCGACGTTACGGAATGGCTTGAACCTAAACAGATCAGTAAGCAGAATAAAGACAAACTGATTAAAAACTGTCCGGAAGAGCACAAAGAAAGAATTATGATTATTTTAGACTATCCCTAAATCTTTTAAAATGCATTAAAAAGTCCCAATCTTTACTAAAGCCTGGGATTTTTTATTTTCTTTTTCGCAGCAAAAGCATGATGTTGAGAAACAAAAGCAGAAAATCTAAAGTGATCCAGATTCCGAGCTTCACATTTTCATGGTTGTACGTATCAATCTGCTTTTTTGCCAGATCCGAAAGCTTTGAACTCTGAATAATATAATTCTGAACTTCAATGATCTGATCTATATTTTTATTCGGAACCGAATTCTGAGAAAAATAAACAAGATTCTTTTTACCCAGATACCCTACTACCCAATATTCATCAGATTTATCCATCTTCAGATATTCTATCCTGTAATACTCCGGGCGGATTTTTCCGAGATGTTTTGTTTCTATTACTTTGCCGGCTTCAGCATCATTTAAGGTGAGTACATAAAAATCCAGTGGCTGCGGAAGTTTGTTAATAACCTGAAGCGCTACCGAATTTTCCACAATACCTATAGTACTTTTCTTAATAAACCAGTAGGTAAAAATTGAAAATGAAAAAATAATCGTAACGATACGGAATAATTTTGCCCACTCTGCGCCTTTCCCTTTCTTCAGCTTAGAAAGAAGGAGAGAAAAAACAGAAGCCCAGAAGATAACCAGAACAATAAATACCATACTGCAAAGATACTTATTTAAAGACTTTTAAAAGAATACTAATCGACATTCCACTCTTTGTAGAACTGATCGAGAAATTTCAGCATAAAATCGTGTCTTTCGGCAGCAATTTCTTTTCCTTTTTCCGTATTCATAAGATCTTTAAGCAGTAAAAGCTTTTCGTAGAAATGGTTGATGGTTGTTCCGTTGGATTTTTTATACTCTTCTTTAGACATATTGAGTTTAGGCTCTATATGAGGATCATACATCGGATTATTTTTAAAGCCTCCGAAATTGAATGTTCTTCCGATACCGATGGCTCCTATAGCATCAATCCGGTCTGCATCCTGAACAATTTTCAGTTCAACAGGAAGATTTTTGGGAACTTCTCCCCTGTTTTTAAAGGAAATATTTTTAATAATGAACAAAACCTGCTCAATTAATTCTTCTCCGGCGTTCTGGCTTTCGAGATATTCACGGGAAACTTTCAAAGCAAGCGTTTCATCGCCGTTATGAAATTTGGGATCGGCTATATCGTGAAGCAAAGCTGCCAGTTCTACCACTTCATGATTACAATTTTCGGTTTCAGCAATTTTTTTGGATAATTTCCATACTCTTTCGATATGAAACCAGTCATGTCCCGCTTCTGCTCCTTCCAGTTTTTCTTTTACAAATTCTACCGTGTTTTCAATCAGATTCTTCATTATATCAATCATTTTAAATATTTGGCGACCAACACGTCAGAAAGAAAAATGTTTCGTTACGGAATTTCATTTAAAATAATATTCCACAGTTTGTTATTGTAACTTCTGAAAAAATTGATGTGTCCTATTTCACCTTTTTCCGATTCAGAAGTTTTCACAAGTCTGTAAGTTGGCTTAAGGTTCGGATAGGTATCATTCATAAGACTTTTTACGCCTTTTTCTGTGAGCCAGGCATCGTCTTCAGCACGAATAACAAATACCTTTTGTCTTAAACTTTTAGAATAATCATCAATTTTTTCCAGTAAACCGTTGGTCGATTTTCTGTTTAAAATTAAGGTTCTCCAGTCATATGCGCAATTTTTCGGGAGACTTTCTCCGAGTCCGAACCAATTTCCGGGGAAGTAGCCTAATAATGCGGTAGTTAGAGGCTGGGCAATTCCAAAACCAAGATAAGCTTCTATTTTCGTTTTGAATTTTAAATGTCCCACAAAAGCATTCTGGGTTCCCACGAAGAAAAATTCTTCAAAAATTTCAGCATCTTTATTCATTCCTAAAATTAAAGCACCTACGGAATGTCCCAGGCAATATTTCTGATAATCATTAAAATTTTTCTGAATATAATCTGTAACTGCTTTAAAATCTTTCGAACCCCAGATTCTCATGGAAGCATGAAATCCTCTCATATTTTCAGGTTTTGAAAGCCCGATTCCACGATAATCGTAAGTGATGACCGTAAATCCGTTTTCGGAAAAAAATTTGGCAAAGGAAAAATAAATCTGTTGTTTTACCCCGGTTGCAGAGTTGATAAGCAATAGTTTACGATTGCTTTTTTCAGGCAAAAACAGATGGGCAGCTATTGAAACATTATCAGATGTAGTAAATGTAAGCTTTTTCATGGTAAAAGAAAAAATCCACTATAAAAGTGGAAATTTTACTTTATATTTTATGTTAAGTTTAAAACTTTCGATATGTAGCAAATAGCTTATGAAATAAAATCTGAAAGTCTGGGAAGACAACATTGAGAGCCTTTTGATTCAGAAACTCTTGCCGAAACTTCATTCCCGAATTTCACACACTCCGCTATCGAATTTTTATGGCACAAAGCAATAGAAAATCCTACCGTAAAAGCATCTCCCATTCCCATTTTATAAGCAGTTTTATCCTTGTCGTTTCTACAGTATTTCATTTCTGTACCGTCGAAATAAATGGTAGAATTAATGTCGTCTCGTACAAAAACTTTATTAAAATATTTTTTAAGAATTTCTTCTCTCTGCTCTTCTCCGAAAACGATATGCAGTTCATTGCTTTTTACCACAAGAAAATCTACATTATTTAGAATTTCATCGCTCAGACGCTGTGCAGGTGAAGCATACATACCTACTTTTTTACCATATTTCTTGGCTTTTTTTACGGTATACTCAATCACTTTCATAGAAACTTCAAGCTGAAGAAGAACAAGATCTGCTGTATGAAAATATTTATCTGCCGCTTCCACATGTTCTACACTAAGATAGTTATTGGCTGCGGGAACCACAACAATTGCCGCGTTTCCGTCTGAGGTAGTTACATAAGCTGTACCGGTTGACTCACGATCTGTTTCGAAGACAAAGCCTACATTCACATTTTCGTTCACCATATTTCTCATGATCTGCTGACCAAGCGGATCCATACCCACACAGCCTACAAAGTAGACGCTTGCTCCCAAACGTGCTGCACCAACTGCCTGATTGGCTCCCTTTCCACCAAAGTAACTTTCGGATTTTCGGGCAATAACCGTTTCGTTCTCACAGGGAACTTTTTCGGTTTCTAAAACAAGATCAATCGAAGAGCTTCCTACAACGATAATTCTTGGCTGTTCTGAGGAAAAATTCATTAGTGTTTCTTAATGGTTTAATATTCCGTGATTTGTACAAATTTATAATATGAAATTAGAATTTCAAAAAAAATTAATGACTATTAACTAATTTCAATAAATTCTGTGATGATTTTTACAGGATTGTTATTTTTATCGCAGGCGATGTAACTTGCATAAAAACCTTCACCATATCCTGTTTCAAAAGCAAAAATAGTTCCCGGATGGTTTTCAGACGGCTTTAAAAAAGCAAACTGATCGATTGCTCCTTTTTCATCAAAGAAATATTCATGAAAAAATTCTTCATAAATCCCCATAAAATCGACTCCTTTGCTGTGATACAGTCTTTGTTCGAGCTCGTTAAGATTATTCTGTGTATCCACATCCATAAAGCAGCCCATCCCGCTTTCTACAGGATATCCGAAAACTTCTCCTTCCTCAAGATCTTTAATATTCTGTCCTTCTGTCGTTGCCAGTTTCCAGTCTGTAATTTCCGACTGGCTAAAAATAATTTCGGCATACGCCACACAATTGCTTTCCCTTTCCTTATGCAGTAAAACCGAAAAATCTCCCTTCGGAAATGTTATGGAGAAAGGTTTCATGTCATTTGTAATCAGAGGATCACAGGCAACAAGTTTTCCGCTGGAAAGATAAATTTTCCCAACTTCAAAGCTTTCCAGTAACGGGCTTTCTACGAAGTTTTTGGAGAACAGTTTTTTGATGTTTTCTATGTGTGTCATGTCATATTTAGGCTAAGATTTAGGTTAAGGCTAAGCTTAAGACTCAGCTTTAACCTAAACCTTATTATTATAAACTTTTCAGCTTCTCTTCCAAAATTGCAATTTTGTCAAGAGCGTCTTTTTGCTTTTTTCGTTCCGTCTCAACAACTTCAGGTTTTGCGTTGGCAACAAATTTTTCATTGGAAAGTTTTTTATCTACAGAGATCAAAAATCCTTTCAGATATTTTAATTCTTCTTCTGTTTTCGTTTTCTCTTCTCCCAAATCTAAATTTTCACTTAATGGAATTGAAATTTCTGTTGCGCCTACCAAAAATGTAAAGCTCGGCTTATCCGTTTTTGTTCCGAAATGAATTTCTGAAACATTGGCCAATTTCTTAATCACTGATTCGTTAGGAAATTCTGAAGCATTGGTATAAACTTCTACAGGATCTTTAGGTGAAACCCCTTTAGTTGTCTGACGGTAATTTCTAACGCCGGAAATAATTTCTGAAGCAAATTCAAACTTTCGAATTATTTCTTCATTAAATTCGCCTGCTTTTTTCTGCTGCGCAATAACCAATGCTTCCTCTGCTTTTCTTTCAGATATTAATTGCCAGATTTCTTCTGACTGGAAAGGTAAAAACGGATGAACCTGCTTCATTAATTCCTCAAAAAGCTCAACTGTTTTGTTATAAACATCTTTTGAAATACCTTCACCGTAGTTTGGTTTAATTGATTCAAGATAATAACCGCAGAAATCATCCCAAATTAATTTATAAATTAAATGTAAAGCATCAGAAATTCTGAACTTTTCAAACTGATCGTTGATCTCAGCAATTGTTTTATTTAATTTATTTTCAAACCATTCAATTGCCTGAAGTTCTGTTGAATTGGCAGGCTTATCTTCATGGTTCCACATATTGATCAATCGGAAAGCACTCCAGATCTTTGACATGAAGTTTCTTCCCTGAAGCATCAAATCTTCATCAAAAAGAAGGTCGTTTCCGGCTGCAGAACTTAATAAAATTCCTACACGAACTCCGTCTGCTCCATATTTATCCATTAATTCCAGCGGATCCGGTGAATTTCCTAAAGATTTAGACATCTTTCTTCGCTGCTTATCTCTTACAATCCCTGTGAAATAAACATTTTTAAACGGAACTTCTTTTCTGTACTCCAGTCCTGCCATAATCATTCTTGCCACCCAGAAGAAAATAATATCCGGACCTGTTACTAGGTCTGAAGTCGGGTAATAATAACTGATGTCTTTGTTTTCAGGATCAAGCAACCCATCGAAAACCGACATTGGCCATAACCATGATGAGAACCATGTATCAAGAGCGTCTTCGTCTTGTTTTAAATTTTGAATTTCGAGTTCAGGGTTTTGAGTTTTCTCTTTGGCTAATGCCAAAGCTTCTTCGATAGTTTCTGCAACAACGAAATCGTTTTCTCCGTCACCATAATAGAACGCAGGAATTTGCTGTCCCCACCAAAGCTGTCGGGAAATATTCCAGTCGCGGATGTTTTCCATCCAGTGTTTGTAGGTATTTTTAAACTTTTCAGGATAAAATTTAACCTCATCATCCATTACAACATCCAAAGCTGGTTTTGCAATTTCAGACATTTTCAGGAACCACTGTACAGAAACTTTAGGCTCGATTACCGCACCAGTTCTTTCTGAAGTTCCTACTTTATTTACGTAATCTTCTGCTTTCAGCAAAAGATCTTTTTCTTCCAGTTCTTTCGCAATCTGCTTTCTTACCTCGAATCTGTTTTTTCTGGCGTAGTGTAAACCGTGATCGTTCAGATTTCCGTCATCATCTAAAGCATCAATCATCTGGAGATTATGTTTCTGTCCTATTTCGTAGTCATTGATGTCATGAGCAGGCGTAATTTTCAAAGCCCCTGTTCCGAATTCAATATCCACATATTCGTCCTCGATAATCGGAATTACCCTGTTAACGATTGGTACGATTACTTTTTTACCTTTTAAATGAGCGTATCTCTCATCATTAGGATTGATACACACTGCAGTATCCCCGAAAATGGTTTCAGGACGTGTTGTGGCAACCGAAAGGAATTCTTCTGATCCCTCAATGGCATATTTCAGGAAATATAATTTTCCGTTCTGTTCTTTAAAGATTACTTCTTCATCAGAAATGTTGGTTTTTGCTTCGGGATCCCAGTTGACCATTCTGTACCCACGGTAAATCAATCCTTTATTGTAAAGATCAACAAAAGATTTAATTACCTGTTGAGAAAGTTTCGGCTCCATGGTGAAGCGGGTTCTGTCCCAGTCGCATGAACATCCTAATTTTTTAAGCTGCTCAAGAATTGTTCCTCCGTATTTATCAGTCCATTCCCAGGCGTGCTTTAAAAACTCTTCTCTTGTAATATCAGATTTATTGACTCCTTCAGACTTCAGTTTAGCAACCACTTTCGCTTCTGTAGCAATAGAAGCATGATCTGTTCCCGGAACCCAGCAAGCATTAAAGCCCTGCATTCTTGCACGACGGACCAGCACATCCTGAATGGTATTGTTAAGCATATGCCCCATGTGCAAAATCCCCGTAACGTTTGGCGGAGGAATTACAACAGTATAAGGCGGCTTGTCATTGGGTTCTGAATGGAAGTATTTATTTTCCAACCAGTAATTGTACCACTTTTGTTCTGTTTCCTGTGGATTGTACTTTTCTGAAATCTGCATAAATTCTTTTACTTTAATTTACAATTTGCAAAAATAGTCTAAAGAAAAATATTTTAAGTATGAATTAAAATAATTTTTAACTTTGTTTCTCAAAATTTATCTAACAACATATTTAATATTCAAGAATATGAAAAAATTAATCGCAGGAATTGCATTATTCGGAACCTTCGCTCTTGCATCTGCACAAACGATTACGTTTGACAAAACTACTTTCGACTACGGAAATGTAAAACCAGGTTCAGACGGCATCAGGTTTTTCACGGTAACCAATACGGGAGACAAGCCTCTTATCTTATCGAATGTAAAAGCATCTTGCGGATGTACAACGCCTGAATTCAGCCAGGATCCGATTCTGCCGGGAAAATCAGCTAAAATAAAGGTAGGATACAATACCGGAATTAATGGTGGTTTCAACAAAATGATTGAAGTATTTTCTAACGATCCTGTAAACAGCAGAAGCGTAATCTACATTAAAGGAAACGTAGATCCAAATGCTCCGGATCCAAAACCATTGACTCCTGAGGAATTGAAGGCTAAAGCTAAAGAAGAGAAAGCTGCGGCTAAAGCTGCAAAGAAGGAAGCAAAAAAAGCGGCTAAAGCTGCTGCTAAAACTGCTGCATAATGGTAAAATCTTTACTAAAATAAATGAAACCGTCTCATGGAGGCGGTTTTTTTATTACATTTATATTTAAGTTAATTGATGGTTAGCGGTTTTTAACTATGGATTGCGGCCAAAATTAATCTTTAATCTTTTAATAATTTAAAATAAACATGGACACTAACTTTTCAGACGATTTTTTGGTAAAAGGAAAATTTTCCATTAAAAAAGCTTCAACGGAGTACAAAGGAAAACTTACCAAAGAAGAAGGCGAACAATTATTATTAAACGAAAAAGAAAAACTTCGTGAGCTTCAGGAGAAGTTATATTCGGATGGAAGCCAGTCTCTATTGGTGGTACTTCAGGCAATGGATGCCGCTGGAAAAGACAGCATGATTGAGCACGTTTTCGGGGGAGTAAATCCGCAAGGCTGCAATGTGACGAGCTTCAAAACTCCTACTTCGAAAGAATACTCGCATGATTTTTTGTGGAGACATTATTTGGCATTACCTCAAAAAGGCATGATCGGAATTTTTAACCGTTCTCATTATGAAAGTGTATTGGTCTGCAAAGTTCATCCTGAGTATAATTTAAGCGAAAAAACATGGAAATCTGTTAAGGATTTTGATGATAAATTCTGGGAAAACCGCTATGAAAGCATCAGAAATTTTGAAAAGCATCTTGCTCAAAACGGAACGACCGTTATAAAAATATTCCTGAATGTTTCGAAGGACGAGCAAAAGAAAAGACTTCTGGACAGAATTAACGAACAGGAAAAAAACTGGAAATTTTCCGCCGCGGATCTTCCGGAGAGAGCTTTATTCGATAAATATATGGAATGCTATGAAACGGCAATTAATGAAACTTCAAAAGATTACGCGCCTTGGTATGTTCTTCCTGCTGATAACAAATGGTTTGCAAGAGTTGCCGCGATACAGATTATTATTGATGCTTTGGAAAAAATGAATCTGCAGTATCCTAAATTATCGGAAGAGGATCGCAAAGATTTAGAAGAAGCAAAAAAACAACTGGAAAGCGAGAAATAAATTGGAGGGAAGATGGGAGCCTGAAGATGGAGGTTTAAATGATTGCGTTAAAGACTTCCTTCTTCCAGCCTCTAACTTCCAACTCTAAAAACCACGAGAAAATCTATAAGCCGGATTTTGTTCTTCCGAAGAAGCGCCTGTTATTTATCTGCATCTTACATTGCTGCAAAACTTTAGCTGATTACCCCTCGGCTTTCAGAGCGAGCAACTCCTATTTTCATTGCTGAAAAGAACCGATATACTTATCATTGCACCACAAAGAGTTTACCTGATTTCACTACAGCCGAACTGTACATCCTTTCTGTTGCACTTGTCCTACCCTCGCGGGTGACGGATGTTATCCGCTTTGCTGCTCTACGGTGTCCGGACTTTCCTACCTCCCGTGAAACGGGAAATCAACAAGCCGATTTTCTCGTGGCTGCAAAGATAGCAAAATGTGAATTAAATCCACATTTTGTGGATTGTGAATTGTCAATAAAATTCATTCTCAATTTATAAAGCATTGAAATCAATTTAATGAAAAGAAAAAATTCACCATTCAATTACGAAGTAAAATTGACAATTGACTAATAATTATTATCTTCGTGCTACAAAAATTAAACATCCCAATTGGCTTCAAAGGAAAAAGAATTTGCGCAGCTTATTAAGGATAATCAGGGATTGATTATTAAGGTTTCGCGTCTTTATACCAATTCTTTGGAGGACGAGGAAGATCTTTTTCAGGAAATTGTGTTACAATTGTGGAGAAGTTATGACTCATTTAAAGGAAATTCCAAAATTTCTACGTGGATGTACCGTGTTGCTTTAAATACCGCTATCACCCTTTTCAGAAAAAAAAGCAAAAGTTTACAGACTAATGAACTGGACATTAATCATGCAGATTTTGTGGAAGATGATGATGAAAAACAGCAACAGGTATCACTTTTGTATACAGTAATCAAAACCCTTCCCAATGTGGAAAGAGCAATCGTGATGATGTATCTGGATGATTTGCCTTATAAGGATATTGCAGAAAACCTCGGGATAACCGAAGTAAATGCGCGTGTGAAAATGAACAGATTAAAGAAAACCCTTAAAGAACAGATGGAAAAATATGCCTGAATTTGATTTAGACAGCTTTAAGAAAACATGGCAGGAACAGCCTGTTCAGGAAAAATACAACAACAATGAGATTCTTCAGATGCTCAACAAAAAATCACGAAAT
Source organism: Chryseobacterium sp. ZHDP1 (assembly GCF_018603435.1). GTDB lineage: Bacteria > Bacteroidota > Bacteroidia > Flavobacteriales > Weeksellaceae > Chryseobacterium > Chryseobacterium indicum. The sequence continues at coordinate 1,934,326 of NZ_CP075682.1, forward strand.
TATGTGAAGTATATTTTCTGGATCAGTGTTTTCGAGTTTTTATTCTTTACATTAATAGGATTATTCTACATCATTCAGGGAAAGGAGTCCAACTCTTTCATTAATATTCTTACAAAGCTGGGCGTACAGAAAACTTCGGAATTAGAAAATACGTTCGACAATATTTATCTTGTATTAAAAGTTTTAAGTTTAGCCATCACAGCTTATTTTGTCCTTAAATTTTATCAGAATTACAAGGTTATAAAAATTGAGGAAAATCTTAAAAAGTTTATTCTTAAGATCATTAAATTTAAGAAGACAGTTAATGCCTTTATTTTAATTAATATCGCATTATTAATCACTTTTACCTCTATTTTCACAATCTTTGTTTTTTATATCTTAAATACTCAGAATGTAGAAATTACCAATTCTACGCTAATAGGATTTGTAGCAGGTATTATCATAAGTACTGTTTTTACAGTAATAATGGTATGGCTGTATTACAGGGTTGTTTATGGAATTATCATTAAAAAATTGGATAAGAATTTAACGCAGTTAAAAGAAATCGATTCGCAGGAAATTTAAACTGAAAACTGCAGGAATTTAAGATATTATTGTTAATTTTATTTAACCAAATCTTTTATTCTATGCAAATATCCTATGTTCATGGTGCTTCCGACATTTCTTTATTGGGTGAAACCATCGGAAATAACCTGAAACACACGGTTGAAAAATTTCCTAATCACGAAGCATTAATCTGCGTACATCAAAATTACCGCGCTACCTATCAGGAATTTTACAATCAGACAACAGCGGTTGCAAAAGCACTGATTTTTCTGGGAGCAAAATCCGGAGACCGCATCGGAATCTGGTCTACGAACCGTTACGAATGGGTTCTTTTACAATATGCAACCGCAAGAATCGGAGTTATTTTAGTCAATATCAATCCCGCTTACAGAACCAGTGAACTGATCTTTGTAATCAATCAGTCTGAAATGTCCCATATTTTTTCGTCTCTGGCTTTCAAATCCAGCGATTATAAACAGATGATTGCCGATGCAAGAGAATTCTGCTCAACTTTAAAATCTGAAATTTTCTTTGATGATAACTGGGAAGAATTTTTAAATAACGGACAGCATATTTCTGATGATACACTCCACAGTTTTGAGGAGCATGTTCAGTTTGATGATCCTTTGAATATTCAATATACTTCAGGAACGACGGGTTTTCCGAAAGGAGTTACGCTTTCTCATCATAATATTTTAAATAACGGATATTTTATCGGAATTCGGTTAAAGTATACCGAAAAAGACAGGGTCTGTATTCCGGTTCCTTTTTATCACTGTTTCGGAATGGTAATCGGAAACATCTGCTGTACTGCTCACGGAGCCTGTATGGTGATTCCGAATGACAGTTTTGATCCTGAAATCACTTTGAAAGTTGTTTCTGACGAAAAATGCACCTCGCTTTACGGAGTTCCGACCATGTTTATTGCAGAATTAGCCGTAAAAAATTTCGAAACCTTTGATTTTTCAAGTTTAAGAACAGGCGTAATGGCAGGCTCAGTCTGCCCTCCGGAAATTATGAAAAAGGTGGAAAGTCTCATGAATATTAAAGAAATGAGCATCTGCTACGGAATGACGGAAACTTCCCCTGTTTCTACGCAAACTCTTATCGGAACCCCATTTGAAAAGCAGGTGAATACGGTAGGAACGGTTCAGGATCATCTGGAAATAAAAATCATTGATGAAAACGGAAAAATCGTTGCGCGCGGCGAACATGGGGAACTGTGTACAAGAGGATATTCTGTAATGCTGAAATACTGGAACGATCCCGAAAACACCAGAAAAGTTCTTGACGAAGGAAGATGGATGCATACCGGAGATATGGCAGTAATGGATGAAGAAGGCTACATTACGATTTCGGGCAGGATAAAAGACCTGATTATCCGTGGCGGTGAAAATATTTCTCCGAAAGAAATTGAAGACTTTTTGTACACGTATCCGAATATTCTCGATGTTCAGATCATCGGAGTTCCGAGCGAGAAATTCGGAGAAGAAGTAATGGCGTGGGTAAAAGTGAGAAAAGGTTTTCAGGTAACGGAAGAAGAACTTTTAAACTATTGCAAAGGCAGAATCGCTCATTATAAAGTTCCGAAATACTGGAAGTTTGTAGACGAATTCCCTATGACAATCTCCGGAAAAGTACGAAAAGTGGAAATGCGGGAAATTTCTGTAAAGGAATTGGGATTAGATAAGGCAAAGATTTAAAGATCTTGTTATTTGTAGCGAAAGAATCCTCTTTACAAATGGAGATTCTTTCAACTTCGTTCGAATCTTTTCAGGCTGTTTCAGAATGAAATACAACTTTATGGATAATTAAAAAACAATAAAAAAAGCAGTTCGATTTGAACTGCTTTTCTATTTTATAATTCTTTTCTTAATCTCGCTACCGGAATATTAAGCTGTTCACGATACTTTGCAATCGTTCTTCTGGCGATATTGTAGCCCTGCTCTTTCAGAATAACCACTAAAGCATCATCCGTTAGAGGTTTTCTTTTATTTTCTTTGCTGATCACTTCCTGAAGATGCATTTTGATTTCTTTTGTAGAAACTTCCTCTCCGTCATCGTTCGTTAAACTATCCGAGAACAGATCTTTAAGGTAAATAATTCCGTTCGGCGTATCGGCATATTTACTTTTTACCACCCTTGAAATCGTTGAAATATCGAAGCCAGTAATATCGGCAATATCTTTAAGAATCATGGGTCTCAAAGATTTTTCATCTCCGGTAAGGAAATAGTCTTTCTGAAATTTTACAATGGCTGTAATGGTTTGTAATAATGTATTCTGGCGCTGATTAATGGCATCAATATACCATTTTGCCGCATCTAATTTTTGCTTGATGAACAAAGCCGCCTGTTTGTGTTCTGCTGAATTTTTATCGTGAGAATAAGTAGATAAAATATCTTTGTATTCTTCAGAAACTCTCAGCGTAGGTGCGTTTTTACTGTTCAGCATCGGAACAACCTGTCCGTCTTTCACCTGAATTACAAAATCCGGGATAATTTCCTGATTAATGGTAACGGTTTGCGTATCAAAGTTTCCTCCTACTTTCGGAGATAATTTTGAAATTTCATCCAGAGCGTCTCTCAGATCTTCCTCCTCGATATCATACTTCTGAATGATCTTGTTATAGTGTTTGTTGGTAAGTGCATCAAACTGATGTCTCAGAATACTGGCAGCCAGAGAAACCGCTTTATCTGAGCTTACTTTTTTCTCAATCTGCAGCAAAAGACATTCCTGAAGACCTCTTGCTCCCACACCGGGCGGATCAAGCTTCTGTACATAGTTTTCCAGAATATCTTCTACATTTTCTCTCGTTGTATAAATTCCCTGAGAAAACGCAAGGTCATCAACAATAGATTTTATTTCTCTTCTTAAATATCCGTCTGTATCGAGATTTCCGATAAGATATTCCGCAATCTTCAGATCTTCTTTGTTAATATTGGCAAGATTAATCTGTTCCATGAGATAATCATACAAAGACTGCCCTTCTGTCAGAAGACTTTCGTTATCAAATTCCTCATCGTCTGATGAATAGTTGCTGGATGCTGTTTTATAACTTGGTTCGTCGTCGTAAAGATATTGGTCTACATCAAAATCCGTTTCAATACTTTCCGTTCCTTCTGTTTCATACGTATCTTCGAGAGAAGAATAATCATCTTCCTTAGATTCTTCTTTTGCGATCTCCAATGCCGGATTTTCTTCTAACTCCCTCTCAAGTTCCTCTTCAAACTCCAGTGTGTGAAGCTGGATCAACTTCATTAACTGGATTTGCTGGGGAGCCAGCTTTTGTCCTAATTTGAGTTGTAAGTGTTGTTTTAGCATATTACTAGTTGGTGTTTTAACATAACATATTTTACGAATTTAATACTTTTTTTTGACAAAATTAAATTTTAGCACGATTTTTGTATTCAATTACGTATAATAAACTATTTAAAATAAACGAAAAAAGCCCTGAACAATGATTTTCAGGGCTTTTTTATTCTTATATATCCAAATTTTCAGGATCTCTTCTGTTATCCCAAAACGCCAGAATTTCAATAACATCTTTATTAACCCGATAATAAAGGGAAAAATTTTTATCAATCAAAACATATTTAACATCATCAATTTCAGAGGGTGAACCTATATTCGGATTTTCGGAAATAAGTTTTTCTTTTTTCTCAACTTCTTTTCTTAGCTTTTTTGAATATGTTTGGGAAGAATTATGAGCAATCCAATATTTTAATGTGTCAGCAAAAGATAACAATGCCTGACGAGTCCATTTTATCTGAAACATTGATCCAAAATTTCTTTAGCATCTTCTTTACTAACAAAATCTCCTTTATCAGCCTCATCTATACCCTTTAGCAATTGTTTCTTCTGCCACTCTGTAAGATTTTCTTCTTTATCAATTTCAAAATTAATTTTCAGCTCTTTCAGAAGAGCTTTCAGAAGATTGATCTGATTTTCGTTTTCTGTATGTATGGTAATTGTACTCATCATCATTATTTTAAGTAAAGTTAATAAAAAAATCCTTCCGATGTTCTCAGAAAGATTTCTATATGTTTTTATTAAAAATTAAAATTCAGCGTTTTTCGGAGTTCTCGGGAAAGGAATTACATCTCTGATGTTCGTCATTCCTGTTACGAAAAGAATTAATCTTTCCAATCCCAGACCAAATCCTGCGTGCGGTACAGAACCAAATTTTCTTGTATCTAAATACCACCATAATTCATGCTCATCAACGTGCATTTCTGCCATTTTCTGCTTAAGAACATCCAGTCTGGCTTCTCTTTCTGAACCTCCGATGATTTCTCCGATTCCCGGGAAAAGAACGTCCATCGCAGCAACTGTTTTTCCGTCTTCATTCAGCTTCATGTAGAACGCTTTGATCTCTTTTGGATAATCAAACAAAACTACCGGACTTTCGAAATGTTTTTCTACCAGATATCTTTCGTGCTCAGACTGAAGATCGGTTCCCCAGTTTTCAACCGGATACTGGAATTTCCCTTTCTTATTTTCTTTTGAGTTCATTAAGATCTCGATAGCTTCTGTATAAGAAACTCTCTTGAAACGTTTCGCAATTACATTTTCAAGCTTTTCAATAAGACCTTCTTTTGCTCTGTCCTTTTCAGGCTTCGATTTTTGCTCTTCTTCAAAACGTTTGTCTAAGAACTCAAGATCATCTTTGCAGTGATCCAATACATATTTAATTACATATTTTAAGAAATCTTCTGCGAGATCAATGTTATCCTCAAGGTTGTTAAACGCCACTTCCGGCTCTATCATCCAAAATTCTGCCAAGTGACGGGTTGTGTTTGAATTTTCTGCACGGAAAGTCGGCCCGAAAGTATAAATTCTTCCCAATCCCATCGCCGCAGTCTCTCCTTCAAGCTGTCCGGAAACCGTTAAATTTGTTTTTCTTCCGAAGAAATCCTGAGAAAAATCGATGTCTCCCTGCTCATCTCTTGGAATATTGTTCAGATCAAAATTCGTTACTCCGAACATTTCTCCGGCTCCTTCTGCATCAGCTCCCGTAATGACCGGTGTGTTGATGTAGAAAAACTGATTCTGGTTAAAGAAAGAATGTACCGCAAAACTCACCGCATGACGCACTCTGAAAACTGCTCCGAACAAATTGGTTCTGAATCTCAAATGCGCCTGATCTCTCAAAGTCTCCAATGAGTGTTTTTTAGGCTGAAGAATCGTTTTGTCTCTTTCTTCCGTGAAGTTATCTCCTAAAATGGTAATTTTTTTAGCTAAAATCTCAACAGCCTGTCCTGCTCCCTGACTTTCCACCACTTCTCCTACAATTTTAAGGGAAGAAGCTGTACTGATTTTGCTGATAATCTCTTCGTCGAAATTTTCAAAATCAACAACAATCTGCAAATTATTAATCGTAGAACCATCATTAAGCGCAATAAAGCGATTCGCACGGAACGTTCTTACCCAACCGTAAACCGTAATGTCATGATGTAATACTTTCTTGTAATCCTGTAGGATTTCCTTAATGGTCTGCTTTTTCATTTGTTGATTAAAATTTTTCTGTAAAAATTAATGTCTGCAAAGTTACAAAAAAACAGCGCAATTTGAGGATTACACTGTTTTAATTCAGTTCATTTATCAATTAATTACTCAAAAAATTATGCTTTAAATAAGAATCAATTGAAGAAAATCGATTTTTTTCGCTGTTTTCCTTTCCTAATTTTCCATGCATGATAAGAACTCGGAACATCATATTGCCATTTGGGAAGGATTAAAATAATTAAAATTACGTCAATATGCGAAACAAATCCTAAAATAACGGTAAGATAAAAAGTCCAACCTGCCTGTTGAAATCCAATTAAATAGGTAAAAGCGATCAGCAAACTTAGTCCCCACATTTTCGATAAAAAAGCGTGAGTACAGGTCTCTTTGCCGAATTTTAGCCAGCTTATTATATAGCAAAGTGCTTCCATTACGAAAATTAGAGTAACTCCTTTCCATTCGTTTTTTATTAATTCAGCATTTAAAAAGTAAGAAGCAAATCCAAGAGATAGCCAGAATATCAAATCGGTCTGACTGTCTAATCTTCTAAGTTTTTCGGAAGAAACACCGACTTTTCGCGCGATAATTCCGTCGAAAATATCCGTTAATAAACCAAAATACATTAAGCTTAAAATTAAAAACCGGGATTGCTCTCCTTTAAAATAAGCTAATAAAAGAATGACCGGAGCCAAACAAAATCTTGTGGCGATTAATAGATAGGGTATTGTTTTCATTTCAATTATTTTTAAGATTTAGAAGACTAAATTAAATCCCAAAGAAAATCTGAAACCTGAAGTAGAAAAGTACTTATAAGGTTCGTATTCAATATTATAACCTGATTCAGCAGAAATAAAATGGTAAAAAACTATTCCAAATTTTGGTGATACGGCATATGGAGTAATTCCGGCGCCGGTATATAAATTGGTAATTATACTTTTTTCTTTGAAATCTGCAATTTTGTAAAAATAATCCAGTTCCGGAATGACAATAAATTTTCTTTCCGGTGTATCCCACCAATTGAAATGCCCTCTTAAACTCACATAATTATTTTCATTAAGAGGAATTTTCGGACCGAAAGAAAGAAAAGATTTATCATTCATGATGGTTAATTCGAGACGAGTGCAAATAATTGATCCTATAATTGCCCAGTCTTTTTTGTTGCCGATTTGTGCGTTTACAAAACTGCAAAAAGACAGCGCAATGATTAATACAAAATTTTTCATGATTGCTTATTTTAAAAATTACACCTCAAAGCTATACTTGAAAAGCTGTTTCATAAATGCGAAAAAAAATTAAAATAAATCTCTACATTTGTGAAAATCGCAAAAATCATGTATCAGGAACGTTTGCTTAAAGAAATCCGAAAAAAGATTGGCGAAAAATCTCTGAATGACGAAATTGCCAACATTCTCAATATCAGCTACGATGCGGCACACCGAAGAACTTCCCTGAAAGCAAAATTCAGTTTAGAGGAAGCTTTGGAACTGGCAAAGTATTTTCAGATTTCTCTGGATCAGTTTCAGACTTCTGACCGACAGATTATCGTAAGAAAAACAAGTGTTGTTACGAAAACAGAAGATTTAAAATCATTTTTCCAGAACAATCTCAATGTGTTTGAAAATCTTCCTCTTTCAAAAGGAATGACGATCTATTATTCGGCGAAAGATATTCCGTTTTTCTACACGCTTTCAGATTCGATGCTTTCCCGTTTTAAAGTATATGTATGGATGAATCTGCTTAATTCCAAACAAGTTTTCATTCCTTTTTTGCAGTTTTCGCCTCCCGATTTTAAACTCGACACGAAAGAACTCAGGAAGAAATATGAGGAACAGAATGTTATTGAGTTATGGAATAACAGTACCATTTCGAGCATCCTACAGCAAATTTTGTTTTATTATGAAACGGGGCACCTGAAACAGAGTGAGGCTCGGATTATTTTAAATGAATTAACGGAACTTATACAGTATATTGAGGAAAAAACAGAAAACGATACGAAATTTCAGTTGTATGAAAATGAACTGATGCATCTTTCCAATGACATCTTTTTTCATCATCCTCAACAGTCACTCTTTGCCATTCCGACCAATATGTTTGGCTATATTCTGATTAACGATGAAAAGACATGTACCGAAACACTGAATTATTTTGAGCATCAGATTAAAAATTCAAAGTCGATGAATACTTCGGGAAACCGGGACCGAAAAATATTTTTTAACAGAATGTATACTCAGATTGAGGATTTGAAAAAGAAACTGAATACTAAAATGTAAGCAGCAAAATTATTTGTAAAATTATTCGTCTTTCTTGGAAGGAACCAAGAAAACATCAATAAGACCTTCGGGAAGCTGCATTTTGATGAATCTTTCATCTCTGTTCACTTCTAAGATCCAGTCTTTGATGATAGGGATTACCACTTCTTTTCCGTCGAGATTGGTGATAAAGTAAACCTGTGCTGTCTGATCGTTTACGGAACGGATCACTCCACAGTCGTTATCATTTTCATCATGGATATCGTACCCGATGATTTCATGGTAATAAAATTGCTTTCCGGTAAGTTTTGGTAAGCTTGAGAGAGGAAGATAGACATTTTTTCCCAATGACTGATCCACTAAAGCTTCCGAGGAATTTTTAAAGGCAATATTAAGAGCATCCAATTTACTCCAGGATGATTTTTCAATAAAAAAAGGAACCAATAATCCGTTGATTTCAACGAATATTGATTCCAGTTTATTGTAAAGCTCGGGTTGATCGGTATCCAGTTTAAGGATAACGTTTCCCGCAAGTCCGTGTCTGCGCGTGATTTTTCCTAATAAATAGCAATCTTCTTTACGCATACCGGATTTTTCTTAAGCTTCAGTATTTTCTTCTGTAGATTCAGCAGCAGCTTCTCCTTCTGTAGTTTCTTCAGCAGGTGCATTTGCAGCTTCTTCAGCAGCTTTAGCGTCTGCTTCAGCCTGTGCAGCAGCAGCCAATCTAGCTTCATTTACTTTTACTTCAGCTTCTAAAGCAGCTTTCTTAGCATCAGATTTAGCAGTAGCCAAACCGTCTACTTTACCTTGTACTTTAGCTTCTTTAGCTTCTACCCAAGCATTGAATCTTTTTTCAGCTTCAGCCTCATCAAAAGCTCCTTTAGCAACACCACCTTGTAAGTGTTTTTTGTAAAGCGCTCCTTTGTAAGAAAGAATAGCTCTTGCAGTATCAGTTGGCTGAGCACCGTTGTTTAACCACTTTACAGCAGAATCAACGTTCAAATCGATAGTTGCAGGGTTTGTAATTGGGTTGTATGTTCCTAGTTTTTCGATGAATTTACCATCTCTTCTTGCTCTAGAATCTGCAACCACGATGTGGAAAAAAGGTCTTCCTTTAGATCCGTGTCTTTGTAATCTGATTTTTACTGACATAATGTTTGAATTTTACGGGAACTCGTCCCAGTTAAATATTTAAGAGTGCAAAGATAATAAAAAAGTTCAAAGTAAAAAGTTTCCAGTAAAAAGTTTTGTAAATTCTCTTTTTTTTTGGAGCCGGGAACCTGCTCTCACTACTCGCTTTTTCCTTGGATTCCGGCGCGGCTTCGCCGCGCCGGAATCCAAGGAAAAAGCTCATACGTGCCGTTCGATCAGGGCTATTTAGTCCAAATTACCCATGTAGAACAACCCAAGACATTTTTGATTTTCCTCAATCGTTAAAGACTCTTTTAAATGATCTACGATTTTCGGGGAACTCCAGTAACATCCGATTTTATTTGCTGTACAGGTCAAATACATATTCTGAACCGCCATAGAAACTGCGGCAATTTCTTCCCATTCCGGAACCATTCCGCTGAAATTAACAACAATGGAGACTACGGTATCTGCTTTATTGATTTTAAAGCCGATATCATTGTATTTTTTTTCTAAAAAAAGATGTTCAGGTTGGGTAAATTTGTAAATCGACTGCATTTCTAAAGAAAGATTTGCTTTTTCCTCCCCTCTGAATATTTTAAAACGCCAGGGTTTTGTACGTTTATGATTGGGAGCTAACGTTGCCGAATGTAAAATTTCTTCAAGAATTTCCTGTGAAATTTCAGTATCCGAATAATCTTTCGGGAATATACTTCTTCTCTGCTCTATGATTTCTTTTAAAACTTCTGCTTTATTCATGAGCGTAAAATTACGAAAAAGTTGATGGCTGGCTGTTGATAGCTGATAGTTTTTAGTTATTGATAAGTTAGATTACGCGTTTATTTTAAAAGTTTGTTTGTCTTTCTGACGAATATTCAACGGTAATATCATCAAAATAGATTCTTCATTCCGCTACGCTCCATTCAGAATGACAGCAATGTTTAGTTTGAAAAATTCATCATTCATCATTCATCATTCATCATTCATAAAAATTAAAGTACCTCAACAATTTTCTGATGGATTTTATTGAGCGTAAATTCATCTCCGGGTTTCATGCCCATCATTTTCTTTGCCATCGGGCTTTCAGATGAAATAGCGTAAAAGCGGTCTCCTTCGAAGAAAAATTCACCTAAAGAAACTGAAATATAAAACCGTGCCTTATTGGTAATGACCAGAGAACCCAGTTGAACTCTTTCGGTAGAATTATTCAGGACTTTAGCCATATTTCTCCTGAGATCATTTAATGCGCCCAACTGACGCTGCATCTGGTAGATTTCTTCCTGCATTTCCTCGCGCATGCTGTCATATTTCGGAGTTTTTTTTATATCACGGCTTGCTTCCTGAGTAAATTCAATAAAGTTTTTAAGTTTCTCAATTTTTTCGGCAATTACGTTCTTCACATAATTTCTTATGTTATTTTTCTCAAATACGGTCTTCTCCATGAATCAAATCTTTATATAAAGATAATATTTTTTCAATAATTCTTACTCGGCTTAACATAAAATAACAATTCCAAATATGGTACTGAAATTTTAAAATAATTTCTACATTTGTTTTTTAACAAATAAAACTAAAATACCATGTTTAAAGCACCATTTTCTTTCGAGGGAAGAATCAGAAGAACAGAGTATGGACTATCCTATCTTATCTATTTAGTATTTTCTGTTCCCTTCAATCTTTATTTTAATATTAATAATAACGAAGATCCTCCAGGAGTTCTTCTTATTATCTTTTTACTATTGCTTATTCCTCTAGTGTGGTTTATGTTAGCACAAGGAGCAAAAAGATGTCACGACAGAGGAAATTCAGGATGGTTTCAGATTATTCCCTTCTATTCCCTTTGGATGTTGTTTGGAAACAGCGACCATGGTCCGAATGAATACGGTCCCAATCCGAAAGGTGAAGGAAATTACAATTCTATCAATGAAATAGGTCAAAAAGAATATTAAGAATAAAGCCTTGTGAAAAATTTCACAAGGCTTTATTTTATTTTGATGTAAAAAATCTTTATTTTTCTACTAATTTCTTCAGATTATTCAGACCTTCTTCATAGGATTTTCCCATTTGGTAATCCATCATCGGGCGCATTATTTTCATCATCGGATCTTGTTCCGTATCCATCGTCCACGTTACTTTTGTACCATTTCCTTCTGGAGATAAAGTAATTTCTGAGGTTGCCTGTCCCGCAAAAGGTCTTTCAAAAATCATTTCAGTCTTTTGTTTCTGATTTTCAACCAATTCTTTTATTTCCTGACATCCTGCTCCTGCATCATCATTTTTGCTGTCCCAACAATATTTATCTCCCACCTGTCCTTCATTTCCGGAGTACGTAAGTTTCATGTTCGGATCCAACTTCATCCACGGATTCCACTGGTTGAATGCTTTTGTGGAACTGATCTGTTTCCAGACTTTTTCTTTCGGAGCGTTCATCACCATAGATTTTTCATAATGATAATTGTTGCCGAAAGCCAAAATGGCAACTACAGCGTAAACTGCAATTAACAAAATAATGATTCCAAGAGCCTTTAAAAATGTTTTCATCGTTATATTATTTTAGGAGTTTATAATTTTATCTTAATAAGACTTCAGTTAACTGTCAAAATTAATCAATCCGGCTTCATCTTAACTTTGCATATGACAAGATTATACAATAATATCAATTTTGTCACAACTTCTTTTCAGGCATCATTTTTGAGCATTTTTGCTGTCGGTTCCGGAGAATCATTAAATTTACAATAATTAAAAATCAGAATATGAATATTTTAACAGAAAAATTTACCACACCATATCATTCAGCACCTTTCGATCAGATTAAAACTGAAGATTATCTTCCTGCTTTTAAAGAATTAATTAAAAAATCCGAAGAAGAGATCGATGCGATCACCAATAATTCTGCAGAACCAACCTTTGAAAATGTAATTGAAGCATTGGCGTATTCAGGAGAGCAGCTTGATGTGGTTTCCAATATATTTTTCAATTTAAATTCTGCAGAAACCAGCGACGAAATCCAAAAGATCGCACAGGAAGTTTCTCCGATTCTAACAGAATATTCTTCAAAAATTTCTCAAAACGAAGCTCTTTTCAGTAAAATTAAAAAAGTGTACGATGAAAAAGAGAAATATAACCTCAACGAAGAGCAGAAAATGCTTCTGGAGGAAACGTACAAAGGTTTTGTGAGAAGCGGTGCTTTATTAAATGAAGAAGACAAAGAGAAATTAAAGAAAATCAGCATGGATTTGTCTTTAAAATCGCTTCAGTTCGGACAGAATGTATTGGCTTCAACGAATAATTATTTTAAACATATCACCAATAAAGAAGATCTTGCGGGGATTCCGGAAGCTATTCTTGAACAATATGCAGAAGAAGCCAAAGAAAGAAATCTGGAAGGATGGGTGGTAACGCTGCAATATCCAAGTTATATTCCGTTCATGACGTATGCTGAAAACCGTGAGCTTAGAAAGGAAATTACTTTGGCAAACGGCAAAAAGTCTTTCGACGGCGGAGAATTTGATAATCAGAATTTAATTAAAGAATTGCTGAATTTAAAACAGCAAAAAGCTGAATTATTAGGCTATAAAAATTATGCAGATTACGTTCTGGAGGAAAGAATGGCAAAATCTCCGACAAAAGTTATCGATTTTCTGAACGAACTTTTAACCAAAGCAAAACCTTATGCCGACAAAGAAATTGAAGAGTTGAAATCTTTGGCAAAAGCAGACGGAATTGAAGAAATGCAAGGTTATGACCACGCTTTTTATGCAGAAAAACTCCGCAAAGCAAAATATGATCTCAATGATGAAGAATTAAAACCTTATTTTCCGTTAAATCAGGTTCAGGATGCTGTTTTCGGATTGGCAAAACAACTTTTCGGATTGACTTTTGAGGAAAGAAACGATATTCCGAAATACCATGAAGAGGTAAAGGTTTATGAGGTAAAAGAAGTCTTCGACTCCGCTCAGACTGACAACAAACAACCATCAACCCAATTCAAAGCGCTGCTTTATGTAGATTATTTCCCGCGAAAAAGCAAAAGAGCGGGAGCATGGATGACGAGTTATAAAAACCAGTACAAAAAAGACGGCGAAAATTCCCGTCCGCATATTTCTATCGTTTGTAATTTCAGTAAGCCGACGAAGGATACGCCGAGTTTACTGACGTTTCAGGAAGTAACGACTTTGTTCCATGAATTTGGTCATGCTCTTCACGGAATGCTTGCCGATACGCAATACCCTACTCTTTCCGGAACTTCCGTAAAATGGGATTTCGTGGAGCTGCCTTCTCAATTCCTTGAAAATTTCTGCTACGAACCGGAATTCTTAAAAACGTTCGCAAAACATTACAAAACAGGAGAAGTTTTGCCGGATGAAAAAATTGAGAAAATCGCCCAGTCTAAAAACTTTATGGAAGGTTATCAGACCTTGAGGCAGCTTGGTTTCGGGTTACTGGATATGAATTACCATACTAAAGTTGAAGAGTTGGAGAATAAAAGTGTAAAGGAGTTTGAGGATGAATATACAAAAGCAACACAGTTATATCCTGCGAATCCTGAAACGGCGATGAGTCCGAGTTTTTCACATATTTTTCAGGGTGGATATTCTGCGGGATATTATTCTTACAAATGGGCGGAAGTTCTGGATGCAGATGCGTTTCAATATTTCAAGGAAAACGGAATTTTCAATCCTAAAATTGCTGCAAAATACAAAGTTCTTCTTTCTTCCGGCGGTACAAAAGATCCGATGGAGCTATACAAGAATTTCAGAGGAAGCGAACCGAAAGTGGAAAGTTTGCTGAAGAGAGCGTTTGGATAAAAACATTTCTAAAACCATTAAGTTATTGAGCTTAATGGTTTTATTTTAAAAATCCGTAATGAAAATTTAAGCTATTCTTAATTATAAATCTGAAACGCAAAGCTTTATATTCAGAGCTAAATATTTAAGTAAAGCAAAGTGAGGCAGATTTCATCTGCTATGAAGCGCACGTTTCATCATCTGCACATAACGGAAATATGCTTGTTCTCTTTAATCTTAAAAATTGTTTTACTTTGCGTAGAATTAAAATTTATATTTGAGAATCCGTTTTAAACCAATTCGAAATTAAAACCATGGAATTAATTAAAGACATTGTCTGTCAGGTTTATTTTGACGGAAAATCAACCGAAAAAATTTTTGAACTTTTACATCTTTATCTGCCTAAATATGAGTCTTTGAATTTAGATTATACTTCCAGAATAGATAGCGAAGAAGGCTTTACCAGCAATAAAGAGATGATCGATTATTTTGTAAATAAAGATCATGTTGACCAGACATTTTACTGGAATCAATATGTAAATAATCCTGATAAAATTTCATTTGGCGTCAATATCACAGATGATAATAAAACTGTCTTCAGTTTAACTATTGACGGAACCATTACTTTAGCTGAAATTTATTTAAATGATTTGAAACAAAGGCTGAATTCTGATATCGGAGTTATTACTTTTTTTAATCCTGCCGAATATGAAAATGGACTTGATTTTAAAATGAAGTATCAATAATTTTCACAGTTTATTATTAGATTTGAAATAAAAAGTGACAATGTACAATATCAAAGATCTTTACAAAACCTTAGATGAACGACGACGTCCGGAAGATGTTGCGGAAATGATTGTTGAACTTATGAAAGTTCAACTTTCAACTCATGAAAATCAAATTCTGGAAAAGGCAGCAAAAGGATCTCTGAATAGAAATCTGTACGGCTATACTTCAATGTTAGAAAGTTTTGGAACTACAGTTGGTGCAGAAGTCCAAATTAATAAAGCCATAGAAATCTTTAAGATTGAAACTCAAAAAACTGACAAATATGGTCGTAAGACAGAAGATATTGAAGATTTTTTAAATAAGACTTCTCCCCTCATTTTTAAATCCTTTGGTCAGAATAATTTTAAGACAGACAGGCTGAACAAAATTCAAAGAAAAGAAATAGGTCTGGATATTTCTAAACGGAATTACAATAAAAAATGGCGTCTCCTGAAAAGGATCGAAAAGAAATTAAAAACATTAATTCAGGAAACTAAAAAGCTTGAGTTTCAAAAAATTTCTAAACACGGACTAGCTCACACGATAAGTTTTGAGGATTTTCAATCTGATCTAAATACTGCATGTTTTATCGCTTATTATAATGCACGCTGCAATATGAGAAGTGTATTTACCAATCAAAGTCAGGAGAGACCATTTGATGAAATTTGCGAAATTTTATTCGGGAGATGTAAAGAAAATCCTGAAAATACAAATTGGTGGGCAATTTCTCATATTTACACAAGCGATACAACTTTAAATCATTTAAGTGATAAACAAAAAGGCGAACTCTTGGGCAAATGGACATCTATTATTCAGGAAATCTCCGGTTTTTTAGAATTGTTATGGAACAAAAACAATATCAATCGCCAGACAATGGCTGTAAGACGCGGAAATGATTCTACAACCTGGAATAATACAGCCGGAGCATGGAATAAAGCAAGAGACAACTGGATGAATCTTATTTATGCAATGGGAATGGATTTTATTCTGGAAGACATTTGCTTTGGAAAAGTCATGAGATTAATGGCTGCTGATGTTGTTGCATGGCATTATGCAACAGGCAGTAAGATTGATCCTAATACAGAAGTATGGAACAAGATTCCTCTACCTTGGGAAGTTTTTCAGGGGAAAGCATTTTGCAATAAAAAATTAATTACAGATATTTGCCGAGAAGCAAGAATAGATCCCGAAAAATGCGGATGGATTGCACCAAGACAACATTCAGTTGCGAAATTTAAACCGACACCCGAACTTGTACACGGAGTAACGGTTTCAAATCCATTTTTGGCAGCAGTTTTAAGAAAGAATAAATTTTTCTCTGGAAAAATAAATTAAAAATTAAGATAGGTTAATTCAGTGGCAGAATATCCGGCTCTTCTTCCGGATTGACGTAGGTTCGAGCCCTACACTTATCTTCGTATCTGGTATAGCTCAGCGGCAGAGCACCCGGCTCTTCACCCGGGAGGACACAGGTTCGAGCCCTGTTATCAGAACAAAAATTATATTCGATGAATCCTTTAATATTTTAAAGATTGGTGTTCATAAAAATATAATGTAATTGTCTTTATTTCCTTTTAATGAAGTTTAAAATTATCCTTTTTACTCTAACGGCATTATATTCAACATGTCAATCTCAAAGAAGAAATGATTTCCCAGATTCAGATAAAATTCCCAACTGCGATTTAATAAAAAAAGGAACTTTTTCAAGGGACGAAAAAGGTAACTCTGGTTTTAAAGTTAAATTCAATAATAATAAAATGACTGAAATCTATGGAAGAAAAACTGTTATTATAGAAAGTGATATAAAAATGCTGAGTAAATGTAAATTTGAGGCTGAAATAAAAAATGCCGGACAGCTTATTTTATGTTGGTAAAAAAACGGAATATGAAGTTGTAGAAACAGGAAAAAATTATATTATATATGATTATCGGTGCAATGAAGGCAAAAACATTTGTTCAGAAATTTTAGAAAAAAAATAAAAATCATGAGTAACACAAACACAAGATTACAAAACGTAAAAAAACTTCAGGCAAAAAGATGGGAAAATGAAGATCATTGGGATGCAATTAACGATCTTTTAATCAAAGAGCTAGATGAAATTTTAGCACTAGAACCGGAAAATACTTCAGCCTTAATTAACATCGGTGCAATCTATTCTGATATGGGAGAAGACGAGCAGGCTTTAAAATATCTTCACAGGGCATTAAATCTGGGTTCGGCGGATAAGAATCTGTTTATTAATCTTGCAATTGTGATGACTTACATGGGAAAGCATCCTGAAGAATATCATGAATTTTTGGAAATTGCAGAAGACAAAACAGAAGATCCGCTTACTTTTAAAGCTCATTTTGATCCGGAGTCGCGTTGAGAATTTTATCTAAAATAATGATTCGGTTTAATAATCAATTCCCAATTTTTCTGTAATTTCAGCATTTTTAAAAAACATAAATAATAACCATCTTATATGAAGAAAACAATTATTTCGGCATTTTTTATTATCATTTTTTCAGCTCTTAAAGCGCAGATTCCCACTGTAAAACCTTTGAATGTGGGTCTGGAGAAAAATTATCAAAACTTCAGTTCAAAAAAAGAAACGGTAATTCAAAAAGAAATCATAAAACTCGGTGACTTTAAAGACCTTCATTTTCAGAAAATTGTTCTTAAAGATTTGTCGGATGATTCTACGCTGAGTGTTTTGGGCATCATGACACTTTCCGAAACTTTCGACAACATTTCCAGAAAGACCATTACTCTGGAAAAAGATGAAGTCGAAAAACTCATCAATGCGCTTGAAAAAATTCAGCAGAACTCATCTTCCAAAACTGAAAACGACACCAAATACAAATACACCACCAAAAGCGGTATTGAAACAGGAAGCAACTACCATGCTGATCTGAAAACATGGGAATATTACCTGAAATTGCCAGCTACATTCTACAGTCAGAATGAAATACAGTTTTCCCAAAACGGACTTGCCGAATTGATAAAATTCCTTAAAACGGCAAATCATAAACTTTAAAATCAATAACTATGTTTACTTTCTTTAAAAGAAAAAAGCCGGAAGTTACCATCCATTCGGTTTCTATCCCCACTTTCGGATGGGAAATCGTCGATCAGAATGCGGAACGTATTGTGTGGGTGAATCCTGAGCAAAGCGCTTTAATTTCTCTCTATTTTTTCAATATTCCTCCTGATTTGCCAACTGTTAAAAATGCAGATGAATTAAGAAATTTTCACAGACATTCCATTTCAGCTTCCGGCGGTGGTATTGTTGAGGTTTCACTATTTAATCTTCATAACATACCCAGTGTAAAAATCATTTTTA
Source organism: Chryseobacterium sp. ZHDP1 (assembly GCF_018603435.1). Taxonomy (GTDB): domain Bacteria; phylum Bacteroidota; class Bacteroidia; order Flavobacteriales; family Weeksellaceae; genus Chryseobacterium; species Chryseobacterium indicum. The sequence goes on from NZ_CP075682.1 coordinate 1,952,639, forward strand.
AAATTCCGCAGGAAGAACATGGGATGACGTATCTTGCATCGGTTACCATTCCTTTTGAAAACTGCAGTTTCGTCATCAAAGCTCAGGCTGTTGAAACCGGAACAACAGGGATAAGAGATAATCTGATACTAAGCAGATTTCTCCAAAACGGCGAAGTTACATTCGATGATAATGGACTTAAAAACTGGTTTGAAGATCCGTACGAACCTTCGTTCAGATCCGGAACTCTTATGAACAAATCTGAAAGAGAAGAATATGACAGTGATTTTCCCGATCATCCCCTTTCCATCGTTCGAAGCATGATGAATAAAGCCATTCAGGAAGTTGTTTTAAAAGATGAACTAAAATATTTAAACATTTTCAACAAATAGTAAAACTTATAATAAAAACACCTGTAAAGTGTATAAAATAATACCAATCTGCATTTTCATGTGAAATTTTTCACTACCTTAGTTTTGAAATTTGCTGAAAAATAAGGCAATACATAAGATTATGGCAGAAAAACTTTATTTCATCAAAACCAATCCTGTTGCCGCAAAGATCAATCTATACAATAAAATCTGCCGCGAAGAAGAAGGTGCACTTCAGTTTTTTAAAGAAAATCAAAAAACAAGTTTTGAGCTTATTAAAAAGAAAGTTCAGGAGAATGCAGAAAGTCTTAATAAAGATGAAGTGGAAGATATTTTCAATTGGTTTGCATCAAAATACATTTCTGATCCGGAAGAAATGAAAACCCAGCTTTTCGTACACGGATTTGATATTTTTTATGAAATAAATAATGCAGAAAAAGTGGAAAATTTCAACACCCTTATTTCAGATTATGAAAAATATTCAACACAATATTTAGGCTACAAATGCAATACGGAAGATTTCAACCGCTTCCTGATCTATGGAATTTTTTTCACAGGATTTATTAATAAAAAGAAGGAAGATTATTTATCTGATTATTTACAGATTAATCATAAAGATCTGTTTTCCTTTGCAGAACAGAAGTTCAACGCCGGAAATACAGAACTTTATCAAGAAAATTATTTTCCCGATTTTAAGGAGCTGTACGACTGCACAAAGTTTTATAAAGGTTTAATTTTCAGACTTTAAAATAAGAAGAGGCTTTTTCAGGCCTCTTTTATTATTAAGTTCCTGTTTTTCATGAGATAATCCAGCGCTTCTTTTACTGCTGTCTCAGGATTTTTCGGTGCAAAGCCCAATTCATTTCTTGCCTTTGAAATATCAAAATTCTGCTGTAATCCGGAAAACATAGAAATATCCTTTCGCGTCAAAATAGGAGCTTTTCCTTTCAGTATTGCCGAAAATTCCATGATTCCCGCAATCAGCTTAAGGACAAATTTCGGAACCGACTGCGGAATTTTCAGGTTCAGTTCCGGATACAGTTTTTTTGCCAGAGCTGTTGTATCTGTGATCGTCATACATTCTTCATTTGCCAGAATATATCTTTCACCTGAACGTCCTTTCTGTGCTGCAAGATAACATCCTTCCGCCACATCTTTCACATCAATCCAATTAAGCGTAATTTTTGTATCAACAGGAATTTCTTTATTCAGAATTAATTTTAAGATACCGTAAGAAACATTCAGCGGAAGAAAAGCTTCCCCTCCTATCATCGCGGAAGGCATTACGGAAACCAGTTCTATTCCAAACTTTGCAGACAGTTCAAAAGCCAGCTTTTCACCGTCATTTTTAGAATTGTAATACATATCCCGACGATCCGGATTATAACCATAGCTTTCTTTTGTAGGAAGTCTGGTGTAATCCAGAGCTGCAATTGAACTTACGTAGACCATTTTTTTCACTCCCGCTTCAGCCGCTGCTTCAATCGTATTTCTTGTACCCTGCAGATTAACGTCATAAATTTCTTTTTCCGGATTTTTCGCCCAAAGTTTAAATGCGGCTCCAACGGCATAAAAAGTTTCCACTCCCTGCAAAGCCTTTACGAAAGATGCTTTATCCGTAATATCTGCCTGAACAACTTCGCAGTTTAATCCTTCAAAACATTTTTTTTGAGCTGTATTTCTTACTGTTGCTCTTACAGGAATTTCTTTTTGCAGTAACAATCTTACCAGATTATTTCCCAAATGTCCATTGGCTCCGGAAACCAGACTTAGTTTTTCTTGTATCATTTTTCATTATATTTTGACGATACAAAGTTCCCTGTCCTGATTCCAAAAGCACCTGACTTTTGTTAGTTAATCAGTTTTCTGCGGATTCTGCTGAGACTTTCGGGCTTCATTCCGAGAAAAGAAGCAATATACTGAACAGGAACAAACTGAATTATTTCCGGATAATTTTTCAGCAATTGAAGATACCGTTGTTCTGCATTTAATGTTGAAAGTTCTTTTGAACGGTTTTCGTTGTAAGTAATCGACTGATGGAAAACAGAAATACTGAAATCTTTCATTGCAGAACTTTCCAGTGTAAGCCTGTCCAGATTTTCCTTTGTAATTCTTAATAATTTACAATCTGTAATGCATTCCACATTTTCGTCTGATTTTGTCTGATTGATAAAGTGAAAGTATGAGGTAAAAAATCCGGGAGGACAATTGATATGGGTGGTTATTTCGTTTCCTTTTTCATCAGTATGAAACAATCTCAGATATCCGGAAACGATATAATACAGATGCACCGGAACACTACCCTTTTCTTCAATAATCGTATTTTTCGGATATTCCACAGGCTCGAAGCAGTCTTTAATCAGCCCGATTTCGTCAGTGTTGAAATGATGAAAAGACTGAAGATGCTGTATGAATTTGCCGTGCATGATAAAAATGAATGAGAAACACAAATTTAATGAAAATCAAAAGATATTTTGTTTCAAACTATTCTCTAAATTTACAAATTGCAAAGTACCATGAGAAACAACAAAAAAATAATAGAGTCTGATGAATTGGATATGCTTTTGATCCTTCTTCCTTCCGGATGGAGTGAATTTCTGCTTTACATTGATGGAAGAAACTTTAATTATTTAATCACTCATGCTTTTAATAATCCCTTTTCTCAAATCATGTATGCTGTTCTGGATCTGATAAAAGAGAAACAGGAAACTGAATTTATCTGGTACAACGAACCGGGAGGATGCAAATTTGAAATAAAACGAATAAAGGATAAACAGCACAAAGCAATTATTTCTGTATATGATTTTGAAGAATCTTACGGAGGACAGTTGAATTTTAAACTGGAAATACAGTTCGAAATTAAAATAAAACAATTTGTTTTGCTGTGTTACCTTCAATTGAAAAAAACGTATTTAATGCTTAATGATAAAGAATTTTCAGACAAAAGAAGCGGTGCCTTTCTTGTACAGAATTTCCATGATTTTGAAAGAAAAGTTGAAGATTTTCTGAAGAAAAAACAAATGATTTTTTAATAAAATTCTATATTTGCACTCATGAAGCACTTAAATAACCTATTGCGACTTCCTTTTTTCAGCAATTATTATTACCCGGATAATCGTTCGGGAAAACTTCTATAACTATATTCAGTAGAAATTTAATCTAAAAATATCATAGAACCCGGACAGTTTTGTTCGGGTTTTTTCATGCTTAAAAATTAAAAAAATGATCAGAAAATTAAAAGAGAATGCAGAAATTATTCTGCCGGAAAACGGACTGGAAGAGAAAATTCAGCAAGCCGAAAATGAGAAGAGAAAATTAATCATCAAACTTGGGTTTGATCCCACTGCTCCGGATCTGCATTTGGGACACGCAGTTGTTTTGAAAAAACTGAAACAGTTTCAGGATCTGGGACATCAGATTGTAATCATTGTCGGAAGTTTTACGGCAAGAATCGGCGATCCCACAGGAAAAAACAAGGCGAGAAAACCTTTAACCGCTGAGGAAGTTCATCATAATGCAGAAACGTATATCAGTCAGCTCTCCAAAGTTATTGATGTGGAAAAAACAAAAATCGTCTTTAATTCTGAATGGCTGGATGCGCTGAATTTTTCGGAAGTGATCCAACTGATGTCGAAAGTGACAGTTGCACAACTGATGCACAGAAATGACTTCAGCAAAAGGTTTTCTGAAAACACACCGATTGCCATGCACGAACTTGTATACCCTATTTTGCAGGGATTCGATTCTGTACAGATTAATTGTGACATTGAAATGGGCGGAACCGACCAGCTTTTCAACTGTACCATGGGGCGACAATTGCAGGAAAATCACGGAAAATCTCCGCAGATCGTGATGTGCATGCCTTTACTGAAAGGGCTTGACGGAAAGGAAAAGATGAGCAAATCTTTAAACAACATTATCGGATTAACTGACGAGCCGAATGAAATGTTTGGGAAAACGATGTCCATCCCGGATTCTCTGATTGATGAATTTATTGATTTTACCACGGATTTTTCTTCTGAAGAGAAAGAACGTTTAAAACAAAACATCAATGATGGTCAAAACCCGATGAATATTAAAAAGCTGATCGCTAAAAATATCATCACACAATATCATGATGCAGAATCAGCTGAAAATGCAGAGTTGTTTTTTATGAACCAGTTCCAGAGTAAAAATTTTAGAGAAAAAGTTTTTGAACCGGTTTTCATTGACTCTCTCCACCATATTCAGCATAAAATAGTCTTATCGGAATTATGCCATCAGCTGAAATGTAACGAAAGTAAATCTTTCATCCGAAGACTGATTGAAAACGGTGGAATTCAGATCAACAATATCAAATTAACAGATCCGAATGAAGAAATTAAATTAGAAAAAGGAATAAAAATTAAGATCGGAAAAAGAAGTTTTTTTGAACTTTTGTAAACATTAAATTTTAAGATTTTTTTTTCAATATATTCGTTTAGAAAATTTTAAAATAGAAACACAATCGCATGAGCTACATTATGGTCGATATAGAATCGGACGGACCGATTCCCGGAGATTTTTCAATGGTCTGTTTTGGAGCAGTTTTAGTAGACGAAAATCTGGAAACCACATTTTACGGAAAACTGAAGCCTGTTTCAGAGAAATTCAATCCCGAAGCTTTGGCAGTTTCCGGTTTTACGCGGGAAGAAACATTGGATTTTAATGATCCTGAAGAAGTGATGCTGAAATTTGAAGAATGGATTAAAGAAAATTCTAAAGGAAGACCTGTTTTCATCAGTGATAACAACGGCTTCGACTGGATGTTTATCTGTTGGTATTTTCATCATTTCATCGGGAGAAATCCATTCGGTTTTTCTTCCAGAAGACTTGCGGATCTGTATTGCGGACTGGAAAAAGACACTTTTGCCCAGTGGAAACATCTACGAAAAACTAAGCACACCCATCATCCCGTTGATGACGCAAAAGGAAATGCAGAAGTTTTGCTGTATATGAAAAAGGAAATGGGACTGAAAATCGGATTGAAATAAATGCTCTGTCTTAGTAAAATTCTGGTATTAAATGATAAAATAAAAAAGTATGCATTTTCAGCATACTTTTTTACTTATAGGTGTAAGGAACAAGAACCTCAATAAAATTATCCGTCCGGTGCGGTTCTCCAATGGCACGGAATTTCCAGTCGCCGTTGTGGCGGTAAACTTCCGCAAAAACCATAGAACACATTCCGTTCATACTGGCGTCACCAGAAAGACTGAATTTTGTAATTTCCCTTCCTCTTGCATCTACCGCACGGATAAATGCATTTTCTATCATTCCGAAATGTTGTCTGTTGAACAATCCCTGATAAATTGAAACTACAAACACAATTTTCTGATAGCGCTCATCCAGCTGATCCAGCAATACAATAATCTGTTCGTCGTCGCCATCTCCGGCTCCGGTTCTGTTATCTCCGGTCAGCCATATTTTTCCGCTGGGATGCCGCATAGAATTGAAATAGATTACGTCGCTTTTATACAGAGCAATCTCTCTTCCGTTTCTTCCGGGAACCGTCATTCCGAGATCCGCAACCTTCCCGTTTTTATCCAAAAGAAAAGCAATGGCATCCAGATCATATTCCGCACCGTCACTTATCCCGAAAAGACGGTTGAAAAAACCACCGGATCTTCTAACATCCCATCCTAAACCTATGGTTACAGATGACAGATCATATGCATCTTCTCCATGTTCATTTTTGCGGAGATTGATGGTCTGACCTTTTTGTAAGTTGATAGCCATTTTTATTTTATGATTTGTCCTTTATAATATTTTTCAAGAAAGAAACCCAGATCTGCTCTGTAGCCGATTCCCGAAGCTTCAAATTTCCAGCTTCCGCCACGTTTGTACAGCCTTCCGAATTCAATTCCGGTTTCTATGGAAAAATCTTCATCCAGTTCGTATTTGGCAATTTCCATATTGGTATTATTGTCTACAATTCTGATGTAAGAATTTCTTACCTGTCCGAAATTCTGCTTTCTCCTATCAAAATCTTCGATGGTAACAACAAAAAGAATTTCCTGAACTCTTTCGTCTACTTTTTCGAGATCAATAATGATGGCTTCATCATCATCTCCGTCGCTGTTTTTTCCACTTGGGTCATCTCCTGTATGTGTAAGTGCACCATCCGGCGAATGCAGGTTATTATAAAAAACAAAATATTCTTCACTCACCAGTTTTCGTTCCGCATCAATCATAATTGCGGAGGCATCAAGGTCAAAATCATATCCCATTCCTTCATTTGGATCCCATCCGAGACCGATGGTCATTTTTGTAAATCCAAGATCAATTCTTTGCCCTTTCTGTAAATTAATTGCCATAATAATGATATGTGTTTTATGTATTGTTTATCGAAGTTATGGCGGTTTTAGTAAATTTCCAAAAAATTTTGTGACAAAAAATTATGTAAATTGCAAAACATAAAATTTTGAAATTCATTAAAAATTAAGCCTAAAAAAATCCGATCGTTATGACCGGATTTTATATTTTCAAAAGATTTAATTAAAAGATAAATTATTCTGTAAATTCTTTTTTTACCACATTTTTGTTCCTTGCTCTTGCTAAAGCAGGAATTGAAAGCAATCCGGTAATAATTGTGAGCAGAAACTGTAAGGGCAGGGATATAAAAGAATATATTAATCCCATTTCACCGCCTGTTACAGCATTTTTACCTGCAGAAATAAAAAGAGCCATAAAGCCATATTTCATCGCCAGATTAAAAGCGCCAATTCCTCCGCTTGCCGGCACAATCATTCCGAAAGTTCCCACGGTAATAATAAAGAAGCCGTCTCCTATGGTAAAATCTGATGTTTCGGGAAGAGAAAAACATACAAGATAAGCAGCAAGAAAATAACATATCCAGATTCCTATTGTATAAAGAATGAATTTTCCTTTTTGTCTGAGCTTGAATATTGTGGTCAAGCCCTGTAAAATTCCTTTGGCAAATCCTATAAGTTTATCTTTTTTGTATTTAAACAAAATAATCAATCCTACGATTGCCAGCAGGAAAAGAGAAATCTTCATATAGAAATAAAAAGCAGTAAAATCTACAATTCCTATTTTCATTAGAAATTTTTCAAAAAAGCTATGCTCCACTTTTACCTTTTCCTCTTTTTGTCCGGTCGCAATATCATAGAACGAAAGAATAGCATCATACTTGAAAATGATGGTAAGCCCCAGAAAACCTATCATACAGATAAGGTCTACAACTCTTTCTAAAATAATAGTTCCGAAAGATTTATCAACAGGAACGTCTTCTACACCGTACAATGCTGTAGATCTTGCCAGTTCCCCACTTCTCGGAATCGTAAGATTCATTAAATATCCAAAAGATATGGTCCAGAAAGCATTTGCATCCGAAATTTTATATCCCATCGGTTCGAGAAGAATATTCCAGCGTATTGCACGCAGCCAATATGCTAACAAACCAAAGACACCTGCAATAAAGACCCAGGTATAATTTGCTCTTTCAATGGATTTCTGAATCACTTCAAAATCCAGCCCCTTTAAAGCAAACCATAAAAAAAAGCCTGCAAAAGCAAGCGAGATCACTATCGTAAGAATGGATTTCAGAGGATTTTTTGAGTTCTTCTCCATCCTGTTACGTTAAAAGGTTTGTTTTTTCGTCGGGGAAAACAATCTTCGGCTGGAAATTCTGCGCCTCTTCCGGAGTCATCTGTGCATAAGCGATAATAATAATGATATCATCTCTCTGTACTTTTCTCGCCGCAGGACCGTTAAGACAGACTTCTCCCGATTTTCTTTTACCTTTAATAACATAAGTGTCGAAACGCTCTCCGTTATTCACATTTACGATATAAACTCTTTCTCCCACTACCAAACCTGCAGCTTCAATAAGGTCTTCATCTATCGTGATACTCCCAATATAATTAAGGTCAGAAGCCGTAACTCTCACCCTGTGAATCTTAGACTTAAAAACTTCTATTAACATGGTGCAAATTTATTAATAATAATTTATAAAACCGTCTTTTAAAATGAATTTAAAACCAGCAGAAACCCAGAACTTTAATTTTATTAAACGTAATTTTTAAAGATTTTATTTACAGAATTTATAAACATATCCTGAAAACCATCAATACTTACTATACAATTCAGGATTTAATAAATACAAAAAATAATATTTCATTTTTGGTAAAGTCAATACAGATAAGCAATTGGCATGATTTTAGTAACGGGTAACGTAGATTTTTCGTAAAAAGCTGAATTATCATATTTTAACCAATTTTACTTAAAATCAAAAAATTTATTTATTTTTTTGCAAAAAAATTGCACATTTAGAAAATAGTATTATATTTGCTATTATAACGAACTAACTTTAATATTAAAAATTATGAACAAGTCTGAATTAATCGACGCAATCGCCAAAGATGCCGGCATCACTAAAGTTGCAGCTAAAGCTGCTTTAGAATCATTTATCTCTAACGTTACTACTACTTTAAAGAAAAAAGACGGAAAAGTTTCTTTAGTAGGGTTTGGAACTTTCTCAGTAGCTGAAAGAGCTGCAAGACAAGGAATCAACCCTGCAACTAAAAAGCCAATTAACATCGAAGCTAAGACTGTTGCTAAATTCAAAGCTGGTGCAGACCTTTCTGCAGCTGTTGCTTCAGCTAATGCTCCTGCTCCGGGTAAAAAGAAAAAATAATCACTCAGATTAAAGAAAAAATAAAACCTCATCGGATGATGAGGTTTTTTATTGCATCTATTTTAAGGAGCTAATCTCGCAATTTTCCAATCGAGACCATCCACCAATTCATAAACAATTCTATCGTGCAGACGGTTTGGTCTCCCCTGCCAGAATTCTATTTCATAAGGCTTTGCAATATACCCGCCCCAGTTTTCAGGTCTTGGAATTTCTGTGTCTGCGTACTTCTCTTCCAGTTGCTGAAGCTTGTCTTCCAAAAATTCACGGTTCGGAATTTCTTCACTTTGAGGAGAAACTACAGCTCCCAACTGACTTCCTTTTGGTCTGGAATGGAAATATCCGTCACTCAGGTTTTCTGCAATACGTTCCATCTCAGCTTTAATAATGATCTGCCTTTCCAGATTGGGCCAGAAAAAATGAAGACAGGCTTTGTGTGTCTTCTCTATGGATTTTCCTTTTCTGCTGTCATAATTGGTGTAAAAAATAAATCCTTCGTATGTATAAGCCTTTAACAACACCATTCTTGTACGCGGACAACCGTCGTTTTCCAGTGTAGAAAGTGCCATTGCATTCGCTTCAGAGATGTTCGGATTTTCGCTGGCTTCCATAAACCAGTCCCGAAACTGTTCAATAGGATTTTGTTTTATCTCACTTTCAATAAGTTGGGATTTCTCGTACACTTTTCTTTTATCGTGCAGGTTTTCCATAAATATTTTTTATTAAATTTGAGTATGAATTACTCTTACAAAGGTAAAATATTAATTTCCACACCCGACATTTCCGGCGATATTTTTTCCAGATCTGTTGTTTTGATTATTGAACATAATGAAAGTGGTGCATTTGGTTTAATATTAAATAAAAAAAACAACCAGATGAGCGGTAAATTCAAAGATTTTTTCGATTTCAGAATTGAAGTTTACGACGGTGGTCCTGTAGGAAATGACAAAGTTTTTTTTATTGTAAAAGGGGAAAAGGTAACTGAAATGTATACAGAAATTACCCCGGAATTTTATCTTACCGAAGATATTGAAAACATCATCAGCGCTGTTCTCAGCGGCGAACTGGACATCAATAATGTCAAAATATTTTCCGGCTATTCCGGATGGTCAGCTTTACAGCTTGAGGAAGAAATACAGAGAAAATTATGGACTGTGGTAGATGTTTACAATCTGGATTACACCTTGCCAAACGATCAAACCCTCTGGAAATCGATCATGCAGAATCTTGGTGGCGAATTTCTTTTATGGGCAAATTCTCCTGAAAATATTTCTTTAAACTAGCAAGAGAAATTCATTAATATTATTTAAATATTTAACAAATTTTAAGAAAACGTTAACCAATTTTAAGCAAAGGTTTTACGTTATCTGGTAAACTAAATCTCTGTGATATAAAAGGAACAAATGACTACTAAATAAAACAGGATCAAGAGATTAAAGTTCAACAATTTGACCAACGAGAAAAGTCAAAAACAAATTGCTGATAAATTTTCTGAAATTTTCAGAGAACAATAAATAAAGATACAAATTCTGATTTATCAGAATAAAAACCCGGTAAAGGACTTTCGGAACTTTGTTGTTTACCGGGTTTGTCAATTTTCATCTAGAAACTTTCTTTCCAGTTTTTAATAAGTTCCGTGAACCGCTGGTTTCCGAAAGTTTTATTTCTTATTTTACCTACAGAAAATATTCCTTTTTCATCCGAAATTAAGAGTATTTCTTCAGCTTTCTGAGACTCAAATGCAATAATCTCATGTTCCTGTATATCCGCAAGATTATTTTTGTGTAAAAAAGTTACAAAATTCTCCATAAGCGGCGAAATGTAGGCTCCTTCTGTCTGTTTTGGGATTTTGATCACATCACCTTCCAGAAACAAGAGATTCCCGAAAGTTGTACGCGCAATTCTTTTATTCGGGTTGAGAAGAATGACATCATCAAGATCGTTTTCCTGCGCATAAATTTCGCCGTAAATATTTTCCGGACTGTGAACCCTGATATTACTTAAAAGGTTGTTATTAACGTTTATTTCCTTAATTAAATCAAGTTCCAGATTTCTTTCATGCAATGCTAACAGATCTTGGGTTTCTGTAATTTCATAATAGTAAGAAACTGAGGATTTGGAAAGGGTAATTCCGTCCGAATTTCTGAAAACCTGAAAATTAATGATCGCATCCTGAATGCTTTTTCCTTCAATAACTTCTTTCTGAAATAATGTCTGAAAAAATTCAAGTGTGTAGGTTAAAGGAATATTCAGTCTCATTTTTCTCATGGAAGCCATCAGGAAGAAATAGCATTCTTCATCCATGATTAATTTTCCGTTTCTGATAAAAAAAGAAACCTTTACGGCGTCCCCCGAAAGAAAAGCTCTGTTTTTCACATTGATTTCGTCTGATGTAAAATATTGATTTTCCACTGTAATCTGATTTATTTACAAAAAAATAATGAACGATAAATCGTTCATCAGTTTTATAATTCAGCGTGCCTACGTTTAGGCTGCTCCTAATTTAATTCTAAGATTTTCGATAAGATTTTCCCAGTACATCGCATTTTCTTCTTCATCCCCTTCTTCACAGAAATCGGTAATGTTCAGAGACAGGTCTTCCGTAATGTCATCAATTGTGATCGTCATTTCAAAGAAATTTTTTGTTCCTTCATCTTCTTCCCATCGGAAACGTACGAAACCTTCAGGCTTATATCTTATTAAAGTAGCCTTCTCAGAAGGACCTCCACCCCAGCTGAAAAAGAAGTCATCACCTTTCTCTGTCACATCATCTGCAAACCATTCAGACAACCCTTCCGCCGTTGCCAGATATTCATATAAAATCTCTGATAAACAATGCATTGGGAATTCGTAATGGACTTTATGTTTCGCCATATAATCTTTGTTTTAATCGTTCCGCAATATATAAATTAATTTTTTTATTACACAAAAATGTGTTTACTTTTTTGCACAATCTTCATGATATTTGTCAGAGATTTTTAAATAGATGTTTAATTATTCTTTTAACATAATAACTCTACTTTAAGGGCATAAAAAAACTCTTCGGATGAAGAGCTGTATTATTTTAAAAATGAAAATTGAGTTCCACAAAACCTATTCTCCCGAATCCTGTTTCTGACCATGCCGTTTTATTATCTTTCTGAAAACTCGAACGGTCTACTACATAAATATATTTGTAATATAACATTGGTTCCGTAGAAAGGGAGAAATGAGGAGAAAGAAAATACTGTACTCCTAAAAACACGCCTAAACCATTATCATACTGCGGTTTATTAATGTTTTTGTAATTGGAATATCTGAAGAAGTAATCTGCTCCGTAGTAAAAATTCCATCTTCTGTATCTTTTCAGATTTCTGTCGATCCCAAGTTTAAAAGCGAATTGAGAATATCCGCCTTCACTGTCATCATTCTTAAAATCAAATCCTGTTCTGTAAGACCATTTGTTTTTCCCTGAATAACGATAGTTAATAATCATTGCGTTATCGTCGGATGCAAATACAGATTTAATAAATTTATTGAGACTAATTCCGACCTGATTTCTAGGAATAGCAAATAAACTATCATTTTGAGCCTGTGCAAAAACTGAAGCAGAAAGTACCAGCAAAAAAATTGAAATAATTCGTTTCATAATAAAAAACATCTCAAAGATCTGGTGAAACCTTTGAGATGTATGTTTTTTGTATTAATTATTAAAGATAATTAGCAAAAATAGCTTTAACTTTTTGCTCGAAATCACCGATGTAAACATCTGTATTTTCCGATGATCCATCGAAATATACAATAAAGAACTCTCCTTCTCCATTCACTGTTTTGTAAACAAGATCTCCGATTTTTTGTCCTAAATAAAATACTTCTCCTTTTGTATTATTATTAATCTGCGCATCGGTAGGATCTGCAAGCGGAGCAAGAGCTTCAACATTCATGGTTGCAACAATTTTAAGATCTCCTTCTTTAATAGAACCTGAAATGGTTTTAAAATCGTCTTTTGAAGAGATATTGGCGTAATCAGAATGTTTTAAGATTACATTGGCAATCACTTCGCTTGAAGATCCCTGAGGAATTGTATTGTTATACTTAAACTGGAAATCTTTAGCACTGTTTCTTGTCCATACAATATTCTGCGTCATTGGTGATGCAAAAATCTGAATATTTGCACTGATCGGCATACTGAAATTCGTACTGTTATCAAATGTTACATTGGATAAATCCATACTAAACACTGTATTTCCGCTTCTTTTCAATACAAGATTAAAGGTTTTAGGCAACCATACTACTTCAGAATTGTAACTTGTCTGAATATCTGTGTACGACGAAAGAGTTAATTCACTATCGATTACAGAAGAATTGGCTACGGACGGAAATTTCAATACAACATTGGAAGAATTGGCAATTTTTGTCCAGGTTCCGTTTGCATTGTTGTAAGTATACGTTCCTAATCTGTTGGCAAACTGAAGCTTGTTATTGATAAGCGCTTCTCCAAACTGATTTTCCCAGCCTTCTACAACATTGTTCAGATAACTGTCATCAAATTCCTGAGCGGTATTGTTAAACATTGAGTACAAAATGAATTTTGAAAGATCTCCATCATCCATTGTATTCAGTTTGCTGTAAAAACCGTCGATTGTTTTTTTAATGTTAGCTTTATCTTCATTAACGGTAGTGGTGTGGATAGAATCATCCGTAGAAGAACTGCAAGACTGAGTTCCCATGATTGTTGCAAACCCTAGTCCTGCAACGAGAATAATTTTTTTCATTAGTTATTATTTTTTTAAAACGGTGCGAAAGTAAAAATAATTTTTGTTTCCTACAAATTATTTAATACGTCAAGGATAATTTTACATCCTTCTGCTATTTCTTCTTTAGAAATGGTAAGCGGAGGAGAAATTCTCAGATATTCATTTCTGTAAAGCTGCCAGAAAACAATCAGTCCTTTTTCCATACATCTTTTCGCTACGTCTAAAGTATACTCCGGAGATCCCAGATTTAACGCTAACATGAGACCTTTACCGTTAATATTTTTTATTTTGGGATGAACCAGAAGACTTCTGTATAATTGTTCTTTTTCTTCCACTTCATTCATCAGCCCGCTTTCCAGAACTTCTTTCAAAGTTGCATAACTGGAAGCCGCAATAAGCGGATTTCCACCGAAAGTTGTGATGTGCCCTAATTTCGGAGAATGAGACAGTGTTTCCATAATTTCCCGTGAACTCATAAAAGCTCCTACAGGAACTCCGCCTCCCATTCCTTTTCCCATGACAAGAATATCCGGAACGATACCGAAATGTTCAAAAGAAAAAAGTTTTCCCGTTCTTCCGAATCCCGGCTGAATTTCATCCAGAATTAATAATGCTCCTACTTCTTCACATCTCTTTTTTAGTTTGATTAAATAATCATCATTAGGAACTAAAAATCCTGCCGCACCCTGAATGGTTTCTAAAATAACACAGGCTGTTTTCTCGGTAATTTTATCGAAATCTTTTTCATTGTTAAATTCAATGAACGAAACCATTGGCAATAACGGACGAAATTCTCTTTTATGAAACTCATTTCCGGATACACTTAACGCACCGTGTGTATTTCCGTGGTAAGAGTTTTTGAATGAAACAATTTCTTCTCTTCCGGTATATCTTTTTGCCAGCTTAAGACTTCCGTCTATGGCTTCTGCACCGCTGTTTACCAGATAAGTAATTTCTAAAGGATCGGGAGTAGCTTCTGCCAACAGCTTACATAAAGCCACCGGCTTTTCCTGTGCATATTCTCCGTAAACCATAACGTGAAGATATTTTTCTGCCTGTTCTTTAATGGCATCAACTACTTTTGGATGGGAATGTCCTAAAGTATTGGCAGAAACTCCCGCTACAAAATCCAGATATCTTCTTCCGTCTTTACCATAAATATAGCTTCCTTCCGCCTTCTCTACTTCAAAACCAGCAGCAAACTTTGTCGTCTGAGCCTGATATATAAAAAAATCCTTTTGCATTTCCATTGTTCCAAAATTTTAGCAAAACTATAAAAGATTCGGCAAACACCGAAATGAAACGGACAGAATAAAAAAATTGCCCGCAGAAAACTGCGGGCAATACCACCAAATCACAAAATATTAATATAGTTTCATATATTCTTAGGTAAATATATAGAAAAAAAACAATTAAAATACACATTCAATAAAAAATATTTACATTCAGTAGCAACATCGCAAATCAATTCAACAAACCATGAAAATTTATTAATTGAAAAACCGAATATTCATCAGGCTTTCCGCTTCACAGATTTTTGAATAAAACACTTTAAAAAAGTTTATTTTTTTTAAAGAAAATATGAGCTACCGACTTATTTCAGGGAGTTTTATAAAAATAAATCACCATTTTAAATGAATAAAATGGTGACTATTTATATTTTTCGGCTTTTTAACTTAAAAAAATACGAATTATCTTCTTACACGTTTCGGTTTTTTCGCCTCTTCTTTAGCTTTAGCTTTTTCTACTGCTTCCTGAGCTTTATTATAAAGTGTATTGTCGGCTTCGTATTTCACTTCCTCATAATTAGGGGTATCCACGAGAATATCCTGCCATTTCAGAATCCTGTCTTTTGTATTCCAGTTAAAATCCGGAAATTTCCGCCTTTCGGGTTCTATCATACTCATAGGATAGGTATCTGATGCCGCTCCGATATTACAGGCAACAACATACAGCATTTTTTCTTCAAAAACAGCATCAATAATACCGCATGAAGTGAGAGAAATCCCGATTCTTTCTTTTCCCTTTGTCTGCTCGTTTTCATCATCGGAATAAGTAATTGCCTGAGCATTTCCGATTACTTTTGCTTCTTTGATGTTGTTATCTTCTCCGTAATAAACCGTCATCAGTTTCCCTTTTACCTGATTGAATTCGTCTTTCATATTCAGAGAATCGACTTTACTGATGGCAAAAGCATTCCCGATAACTTTTAAGGAATCTATATTTTCTTTTTGGGTATTAAAATAAGCTTCAACTTTATCTCCGGTTACCTGTTTTCCGTTGCTCCAAAGGATTGGATTGGTATACATATGAAGAACTCCGTCCGTTTCATTGAAAGCAATGGAATCTGCTCTTCCCTGTGCATTGGATTTATAAAAACGTCCTTTCTTATACGCCCTAAGAAAACTTTTCTTCACCTTGATATCTTCTGGATCCGGTTTTTGAAAAGAAATAATTTTTTCTGCCGCAAAATACATCGAATCTTTTTCCAGAGCCTTTACTGCATACGGATTTTTGGTCATCATGGCAGAATCTTTCTTTTCGTAAATTTCTCCGTAACCTCCTTTTATGAATCTTCTTTCGTTCGGATCATCCAGCGTTACATTCCCTGTTGCTTTTCCGAAACCTGACAACTGGTTGTAATACATTTCATCTCCGGTAAGGATTTTATCGTTATAATATACTCTGGAGTTTTTGTATAAGAAAGCTTCCTTCGTATTCGTATTGTAATTTCCTTTATCGGTAACAATTCGGTTTTTAGGATTTTTCTTGTTGATGATCGTTGTCGGCCCGTTGATGTTTACGATGTTAGTATTCTGATTCTGAACCACATTATCTCCTTCCAGAATGTACTGGGCATCTTCTATTTTCACTCTTCCGGAAAGATCAATCGTTCTGGTTGTCAGAAAATAGGTTGCTGTTTTGGAATACGTTGTACTTTTTCCGTCGTTAATGGTTCCTCCGGTGTTGTAATATGCCTGATTGGAAAGTCTGTCGTAATACATGGTTTCCGTTTTTATCACCGTTCCTTTCGGATCGGTAAGAACTACATTTTTCCGGGCAATCCCTTTTTGTGTATTTCCATCGTACTCCATTTCATCGGCTGTAATTACTGAACCATCGGCGTTTTGCAGTTTTACATTTCCGATGGCTTTGATGAAATTCTGTTCTTCATATACGATCACAAGATCTGCATTCAGCAAAGAACCCTGATGCGAAAACTGTACATTCCCCACGAAATAATTATTTCCGTCGTATTTATCATCCTTTCTTAATTCATCAGAATGGATGTGCTTCACCTTTTCAGCAGGCGGAGCATTTTTTTGAGGAGTCGTGTTGGTAAAATAAGGATCTTTTTGCAGAGTTTTCGGCTGGTTCTGTGCAAATAAAAACGTTGAAACAGAGACTAGGAATAAAGCAAATAGTCTCATGAATTGATTAATCATTCTTTGTGCCATAAAAATACAGCGAATGGGAATCAATTTTTACGCCAAATGCCTGTTCAATTGCTTCTTTTATTCCTTGAATTCTCGGATCACAAAACTCGATGATCTCTTCAATCTCCTTATCTGAATCTTTTTTATACACGACTAAATGATCGTGCTGTTTATCAAAATAAGATTTTTCGTAAGAGGAAGAAGTGAGTGTTTTTTCTCCGAACTGATGCTTACGGATAAGTCCTGCATCAAGGAAAATTTCAATTGTATTGTAAATTGTTGCTTTGGAAACGTGGTATTTTTTCTGCAACATTAAAAGGTACAGATCATCCACATTGAAGTGATGATCCATACCGTATATTTCTTCAAGTATTGTATATCTTTCAGGCGTGTTTCTGAAACCTTTTTCCAATAAATAGTTTCTTAAAACATCCTTTATCAGCGCAATATTTTTTTCTTTTTGTATCGTATCCATCAAAAAATTTATCTACAAATTTATTGATTTTTATTTAAATACAAATTGTCATACTGTGTTAAAGAATTTAACCTTTGTGGCGGATAAATTCGCACTGCTCGATTTTGGATTTTCCGACGCAGTCTTCCGTCATAGGCGCAGATTCTACCACAACGTTGTGGGAAGTGATTCCCCATGCTTTAAAGTCGTCGCTTCCGATATATTTAACAAAATTATAAATATTAAGAATGATTTTTTCTTTAACCGTAAGAAGAATATCGTTGATATAGGTATTGTCTATAATCACATACTTCAGATCCGGCGGAATATTATGCGCTCTTAATGAAGGATGGCTGCTTCTTGAAGGAATTGTTCCGTCTGCCATCAGATCTCTGAGAACCATGTCGAAATAATCGTTAATTCTTCGGTCTATCTTAAATCCTAACATGAAGTTAATTTTATAGATCGTTCCCGGAAGAACTTCGTCCACCGCATACTTGAAGGTATACGGATCTTCCTGATTGGTAATGCTTAATATGAAATAATGATCGGCTCTTTTCGGCTGTTTTTTGATGATTGAATAAATAATCTTCGATTCGATCTCATCATTTCTCTTCGCACGGCTTAAATACGCTAAGTTAGTCGCATATTTAGGAATTGTTTCATCAAGCTTCATATCTTTAATGATCGGAATATAGGTCTCAAGCTTAATAAATTTGATGAATTTTGTTTTAATAGATCTTCCGTTGTACCAAGCATACATACAAACTCCGATAGATCCAGCCAATACGACCGTAATCCATCCTCCTTCCATGAATTTGATTACGTTTGCACTGAAGAAACCTAATTCGATTGCCATATAAACAAACGCAAAAACAAGGATTAACGCTTTGTTTACTCTATGTTTTAATAACCAATAAACTAAAAGAACCGTGGTCATTAACATGGTTACCGTAATGGATAAACCGTAAGCCGCTTCCATTTTTCCTGATTCTTTGAAGTGAAGAACCACCACAATACAGAATAGTAAAAGCCCCCAGTTAATTCTTGGGATGTACATTTGTCCTTTTACTCCGGAAGGATAATCAATTTTCTGGTTAGGCCATAAATTTAAGGACATTGCCTCTGAGAAAATGGTAAATGATCCTGTAATTAAAGCCTGACTGGCAATAATTGCCGCCGCTGTAGCCAGAATAACTCCCGGAACAACCATCCACTCTTCCATGATTCCGAAGAAAGGATTTATTACCGAAAAGCCGGGTTTACCGTAATTGGTTAAAAGCCACGCTCCCTGTCCCAAATAATTTAAGATCAGCATGATTTTTACAAATGCCCAGCTTACACGGATATTTTTGGCACCGCAATGTCCTAAGTCGGAATAAAGAGCTTCCGCTCCGGTCGTACAAAGGAAAACCGCTCCTAAAATTACAATTGCGCTCGGAGAGTTGGCAATAAGTTTATAGGCATAATAAGGATTGAAAGATCTTAAAATCTCAAGATTTTCGCTCAAATGAGACAATCCCAAACCTCCCAAAACGAGGAACCAGATTACCATGACAGGTCCGAAGAATTTCCCGATAAAGCTCGTACCAAACTGCTGAACCACGAAGATCATAATAAGAATCGCAATGGTGATCGGAACAACCGGTGTATCCGGATTATAAATTTCAAGACCTTCAATTGCAGACATTACCGTAAGCGAAGGTGTGATTACTCCGTCCGCAATAAGCGCGGCAGCTCCTACGATAGCAATAAGATAGAGCCAGCCTTTTTTAAGATTTTTAACCAGAGAAAACAATGCTAAAATTCCCCCTTCTCCTTTGTTGTCTGCTCTAAGA
Source organism: Chryseobacterium sp. ZHDP1 (assembly GCF_018603435.1). Classification (GTDB taxonomy): domain Bacteria; phylum Bacteroidota; class Bacteroidia; order Flavobacteriales; family Weeksellaceae; genus Chryseobacterium; species Chryseobacterium indicum. Next base: position 1,972,128 of record NZ_CP075682.1, read on the forward strand.
GCAATGATCACATATTTAATTGTTGTCTGAAGTGTAAGTGTCCAGATAATACAGGACAACGCCCCTTCGATATACTCATTGAAAGGCATCGTACTTCCTTCTCCTCTTGCGTTAACAATCGCTTTCATAACGTAAAGCGGGGAAGTACCGATATCTCCGAATACAATTCCGAGTGACACTAAAATTCCAATGAAAGAAAGCTTTTTGATGTCAAAATGATGACCGCCTTCTGTAACTTCTGCCATACCAGCTAATTTAATTTTTAAACGCGCAAATTTAAGCCAAATTTACATCCCCATGAATTTTTCTTCATGAATATAATAAATGAAAAAACTTCCTTTCGGAAGTTTTTCTCTATAATCGTGTAATTACTTAACGTACATTGCTTTTTTGATCTCTTCTTTTACTTTTTCAAGTTTCGGGAACCATTCTGCAAATAATGCTGCAGAGTAAGGAGCAGGAGCATCAGGAGTTGTAATTCTCTTAATTGGAGCATCCAGATAATCGAATGCTTTCTGCTGTACCATATAGGTAATTTCAGATGCAACAGAACCAAATGGCCACGCTTCTTCCAAAACAACCAGTCTGTTTGTCTTTTTAACGGATGCCAAAACAGTATCATAATCCAACGGACGAACTGTTCTAAGATCGATAACTTCTACAGAAATACCTTCTTTAGCCAAGTCTTCAGCAGCCTGAATGGCAAGTTTCATGATTTTTCCGAAAGAAACCAGCGTTACATCAGAACCTTCTCTTTTGATATCTGCTTTCCCGATAGGTAAATAGTATTCTTCTTCAGGAATTTCCATTTTGTCTCCGTACATCTGCTCAGATTCCATGAAAATTACCGGATCATTATCCTGAATTGCTGTTTTTAATAATCCTTTCGCATCGTAAGGATTTGAAGGAACGACCACTTTTAATCCCGGACAGTTGGCATACCAGCTTTCGAAAGCCTGAGAGTGCGTTGCTCCCAACTGACCTGCAGAAGCTGTAGGACCACGGAAAACGATCGGGCAGTTCCACTGTCCTCCACTCATCTGACGGATTTTTGCAGCGTTATTGATAATCTGATCAATCCCCACCAAAGAGAAGTTGAACGTCATAAATTCTACGATCGGTCTGTTACCATTCATTGCAGCTCCCACAGAAATCCCTGCGAAACCAAGCTCAGCAATTGGTGTATCGATTACTCTTTTAGCACCAAATTCATCCAGCATTCCTTTTGAAGCCTTATATGCACCGTTATATTCTGCAACTTCCTCCCCCATTAAATAGATGGATTCGTCTTTACGCATTTCCTCGCTCATTGCCTGTGCAATTACCTCACGAAAAGTATATTCTGCCATATTTATTTGAAAAATTTAGAGTACAAAAGTAGTGTTTTTTTATTATTTACATAACAAAAACGACATTTCATTTAATGAAATGCCGCTTATTAATTTTTATTTAATTCCGGTTAATTAACTTTCTGCCAGGTCTGTGATCTTCCGATGAAAGATAAACCAATATATCCTCTCACATTCAGGTTATCGCCGCTTCTTGTGATCGTACACTTGTACGTTTTTCCTGTTTTAGGATCTGTAATGGTTCCTCCTGTAAATTCATCCCCATCCTTTTTTAGGTTTCTGATGATTTCCATTCCCTGAATAGGCTTATTTTTTCTGTCGTCTTTACATTCCGTACAGTTCGGGTTTGCCGGTTTTATCAGCAACTGGGAAATTCTCCCGAAATACTGATCTCCTTTTTTATAGATCTCAACAATAGATTTAGCCTGTTTTGTTTCGTCATCTATGGTTTTCCATTTTCCTTCAATCTGCGCAAAAGACATTACTCCGAATAATGAAAGCGCGAAGGTTAACAATAATTTTCTCATATTTCTTATAGTTTTAATTTCAATAAAATAATTTCGTTGTCTATTATTGCTAAAAATATAAATTAATTTTAAAACAACAAAAAATTTTATTATCCTTCACATAGATTACAAGATATATACCAAAAAAACAGGACAAAAAGTGGTAAAATGCAATATCCAGCACAACATTCAGTAATGAGAATCAATTCATTATGATTTAATTCATTTTTCTGTTTATTACCCGATCCATATAATCCTGATACCAGGCTTTGGCAATTTGTTTTCCTTTTTGCGCTTCCGGATCAGATCTCAACTGATCCATCAGATTTTTTTCCAATCCTAAATCAGACTGATCAAAGATCCCCACAATCTCTTTTCCATCGAAACGGTAGATGTAATTCCCGATGATAAACTGCTCCACCGTTCCGTCTGAATTGGCAATAATGGGCGAATACTGCTTCTCGCTCACCAGACTTCTTCCCCAGCTTCTGATTTTTTTATGATAACCGATTAAATCTGCAAGCGTAGGATAAATATCAATCTGCTGCGCGAGTTCAGGATTTACGCCTTTTAAATTGTATGCAGGATTTGGTGAATAAAAGATTAAAGGCACTGCGAAACGATTCATTGTTTTATCGTATTCGGGATAATAAATTTCGTTGGTATGATCTCCCGTAAAAACAAAGATGGTATTATTGAACCACGGTTGTTTTTTAGCCGTTTCAAAATACTTTCTGATCGCATAATCTGTATATTGGATCGGTTCATGCATCTGAATTTTTCCTTTTTTAAACTTTCCGTTGTATTTCTCAGGAATTTTAAACGGATGATGTGAAGATGCCGTGAATACGGTTGTCATAAAAGGCTGCTTTTTCCCTACATTTTTCGCAAAATACTGTAAAAAAGGTTCATCCCAGATTGCCCAGATTCCGTCGAAATCTTTATCGTTATTGTATTCTGTCTTTCCAAAATAGTGTTTGAAGCCTAAGATGTTTCCAAAGCCCAAAAATCCCATGGAACCATTCGGAGCGCCATGATAGAAAGAAGTATCGTATCCCATTTCGTTGCAAACGGAAACAATGGACTGGATTTTTTGGTTGGAATACGGCGAACTTGTAAAAGCGTCGGTTAAACTCGGAATTCCGGCAAGAACGGAACTCATCCCGTGAATCGACTGTCTTCCGTTGGCAAAAGTGTTCGGAAAAATAAGACTCTGCCCTGCCAAACTGTCGATAAACGGAGTGTAAGAAACGTAATCTTTGATATTTTTGTCTTTATTGAATGCTCCTGAATATTCTCTTCCGAAGGATTCTACAATAAAAATAACAATATTTGGTTTTTCTGCGACTTCCCTATTATATTCTTTATAAGGATGAATATTCTGTTCAATAAATTTTTCATCTACAAAATGAACTTCCTTAAAATTATTCGTATTTAAAGTTCGGAAAAAGGAAAACGTACTGTTCAAAACGACATTTCCCTGCGCCGGAATTTTCACGAAACGATTGGCATCCACCAGATTGATGGGTCTTGTGCTGTGCTTAAAGTCTCCACGGATTCCACCGACAGCCAAAACAGCCGTTATGCAAAGCGTTATCACAGACCACACAAAATACGGAACCAGCTTTTCTGGTTTGTTTTCCTGAACTTTTACTTTTTTATAAAGAAAAATCCAAAGGATCATTAAACCAACAAATCCAATCAGAACAAAAGGATTCTGAGCAACAGAAGTTGTAAAAACCTTAAAAATATTGCTTTCGTGCTGCGCAACCTGCAACGCGGCAGAAGTAAGCCTCATCTGCGAAAATCTGAAATACACCATATCTCCGAAATTCATTGCATAAGCAATTCCGTTGGTGATAAAATACAGCCAGAAAAGAAATTTCTGATAACTTTTTTTAGTATTGATGATGACCGGAATGATGCTCAGAAGAATAAAAAGGGCATTTACATATAAAATTGCCGTTGTATCGAACGCAATCCCATGGAAAGACAGACTGAAATAATCTGAAACAGAATCGATCTTTATTAAGTCTTTATTAAAGTACCAGAATAAAAATCTTGCGATCTGATAGAAAAAATAGGCTAAAAAAATTCTGTACAAAAGCACCAGAACTTCCTGTTTTCTAAATTCTTTAAACAATTTCATGCTGCAAATTTACATTAAATTCGAATTAATTTAACAATATCTCCCTGTAACGGCTTATCAATCCACAATAATTGATGCACCGTTTAATTAACGCTTTGTTACTTTAATTTATTAATTTTGTGCCTATGAATTTTATTAAAAATAATCTTGCCAACGCGATAACGTTAGGAAACCTGTTTTCCGGATGTATCGGCGCCATTCATCTTATTTCAGGAGATTATCAGACGACTGCGATTTGCATCGTGCTTTCTCTGGTTCTGGATTTCTTTGATGGTTTTACGGCAAGAGCGTTAAAGGCAAACTCCAATCTTGGAACCCAACTAGATTCTTTAGCAGATATGGTGAGCTTCGGACTGGTTCCGGGACTGACGATGTTTAAAATGCTTGAACCGTTTGGAACGGATCTCTTTGGGATGACCTTACCGTTTGGGATTCAATATTTCGGGTTGCTGATTACATTATTTTCCTGTTTAAGACTGGCAATTTTTAATTTAGACGAAGATCAGAAATATTATTTTAAAGGACTGAATACGCCGAGTAATACGATTTTAATTTTCGGACTGTTTTACGCTTTCAAAGAAAATCAGAGCTTTGAATTTCTCATGAATAATGAACTTGCATTGATTGTTTTAAACGTAATTTCTTCCTGGCTTTTGATCTCGCCGATAAAAATGATCGCGATGAAATTCAAATCGATGAAACTGCAGGATAATTATCCTAAAATTGCGTTATTGGTTGGTTCTGTTATTATTTTAGCTATCTTTAAAACGGTCGGAATCCCGATGGTGATTCTTTATTATATTTTAATCTCAATTATATTTCAAAAACAACTAAAATAAATTTATGTGTTGAATAATGGACATTTAAATCCATTTTCAAATTACCACATTCTCAAATTTTCAAATTATAAAAAATGAATTTAAAACTACATAAACCGCTCTGCATTTTTGATCTGGAAACCACAGGAACGAACATCGGGAAAGACCGTATTGTTGAAATCTGTATTTTAAAAGTAAATCCTGATTCGTCGAGAGAAAGCAAAACATGGAGGGTAAATCCTGAAATGCCGATCCCGAAAGAATGCAGCGAAATCCACGGAATTTATGATGAAGATGTAAAAGATGCGCCCACCTTTAAAGAAATTGCTCCAAAAGTGATGGAAATGATTACCGGTGCGGATTTAGGAGGTTTCAATTCCAACAGATTCGATGTTCCATTGTTAGCGGAAGAGCTGCTTCGTGCCGAGTTTGATTTTGATTTGAATAAATTCAAACTGGTTGATGCACAGACCATTTTCTTTAAAAAGGAACCCCGAAATTTGGGAGCTGCCTATCAGTTTTATTGCGGAAAAACACTGGAAAACGCCCATTCTGCGGAAGCCGATGTTATGGCAACTTTCGAAGTACTTGATGCGCAGGTCGGAAAATACGATGATGTACCGAACGAAATCGCAGAATTAAGCAATTTTTCGTCTCAGAACAAATTCGCAGATCTTGCCGGAATGATTCACTTCAACGAAAACGGACAGGAAATCTTTGCTTTCGGAAAATATAAGGGACAAACGGTAAAATCTGTTTTCCAGAAAGATCTGGGCTATTACGGATGGCTTCAGAACGCTGATTTCCCATTGTATACCAAAAAGGTTTTCACGAAAATCCAATTATCAAGCAAGTTTTAAATGATAAGTGAGCCGGTTAAAAAGATGCTTTAATGAGCGATTGATTATGACGGTTCTATTCCTAAAGAAGTAATTTTGGAAGATAAAACGGAACTTGAACAGATCAGATAATACAACAGCTCGAAGAGGAAGACAAGCAAACCATTTTTCCGGCTCGTGGAAAAAATGCTTACCCATAAAAAGTTTAAAGATTTTTTTGCCAAAAACGCAGCTACGCTATAAAACACATAACCCACCGCTTTCCGGTGGGTTATTTATTATTGCTAACGGATTAAAAATCCGCGAGATCATGGCATATCAAAATTTATGAGACTGAAATCTGTCAGAAAAAAGAAATAGTATCCAAAAAAGAAAACCAAAAATAATATCAAATATTATATTAGCAGATTTTAATTGATGATGCACTATAATATTATATATAATATCAATCCCTATGATAATTCCACAAAATTTCAATAAATATATAATTGCTCTTATAATAATTCTACCGTTTATCATTACTTTTTATTCTGATTTATATTTTTCTCAGCGTTTTCATCATGTTCTCTTATTGAATTTAATTGATTAAAGGTTCCTGAATAAAAATTATAAATAAACCCAATTACAAGACCTTTTATAGAAGGTTTTTCAAATTTCCCTTTCTCTATAGAAGATAAACCCATACCAACTGCCAATCCTTTTAAATCAATTGTATAATCAAAAATGGTTGCTAAATTATCATTATAAATAGCACGATCTACTAAGGTAATAGAATTGTAAGTTGAATAAATAGATCCCATTCCTCCAGCATGAAGAGCATTTGCATCAACCATTTGACCAGATAATTTAACCCAATGATTATTATTTAATTGATATGTATTTTTATCATTCGAATAAAATTTATCACCATTCTTATTTAAATCACCTGTCGGTCTATCATCCACAGCAGTCACAGATTTACCTGTTTCTCCTAATTGTCCTGTTGAACCAGCATCAATGTTTTTACCTAAAATATTATCAGTTACCGAGCCATCGCTATTTAAATTATAACTTGAAGTAATTTCTTGATTATCTTTTCCTAAATTATATCCAGAAACAGCTTTACCACTAGCCGCGAAATATTTTGCCCCTTCAATTTTATTGTCTTTAAAGAACTGATCTGCGTTATCTTTATTAAGTTTGGAATTATATTGGTAATTACCATCTTTGTCTGTGTACCAATCTGCTCCTGTAGGATCTGTCCTGATAATGGGATTATTACCAACATAATTATATGGTGAGTGTGAATAGTAAAATTCACTTAATAAATCTTGAACACCCCAACGTCCAATATCGGGCATATAAAACCTTGCTCCGTAATCATACATGCCGGATTCCTGCAGTTCCTTCCCATTGTATTTATAATTTTTATACGAACCCGCTCCGAAGAAAGAATTTCCACTCTTCAAATGATTCATTCCGAAAGGGTAATAATCATTTACATCTATAATTTCAAGAGCGCCTGCGCTGTTTCTTCCGAAACTTACCCTCGTATTTCCCAAATGATCTTTGTATTGGTAAATATACTGATCTTTTTTGTAATCATAAAATCCTTCTGCGGTTGGGAAAAACTCTAAGTCAGGAGTTTTAATCATTCCACACCTCCTAAATCAACAAGATTGAAAGCCTGCATTTCCATAGCCCTGCTTTGGGGAGCCATCATCATCATGGCTTCCATCGGAGTATTCCTGTTGATAAATTGGTTTTTGTCGCTAAACATTTCGGGATTTCCGTAGATGATATTATTTTCTTCAATGGAAAAAAACAAAACAGTTAAAACTTATCAATGAACTCGATGCCGAAGAAAAAAACATTCTTCTAAAACTAATCGAAACTTTCGTTTCTAAAAAACGATTTAAAGATTATCTACAGAAAAATATTGCTACGCTATAGTTTCGTTTTGTATGACAAAACGAAACAACTTTATAAAACACAAAATCCACCGCAATTGCGGTGGGTTATTTATTATTGCTCACGGATTACAAATCCGCGAGATTGGGGTTAAAAATCCGCGTCATCGGGATTATTTATCCCAACCTATGTGATTTTCTAAAATTACCGGATCTGATATTTTATTAAAACCTATTGGCTTATAAAAAATTAATGTTACAGTCAAAGGTTTTTTCATGTTACTATAATCTTCTTTTTTAAATATATATTGTACATATTTCATCTTTATATCTGGTGATAAACCTATTGTATCTTTAATTTTTATTTCATCTTTTAATTTTTCTTGTATATTTAAAGCTTTGTAATGCTTGTGTAAAAAATACAAATCACCTGCTGTTACACCAGGAAAATTTTCAGATTCGTAGATTAAACCATTATATGATTGCAAATCATTATTCTTAACAGCAGTCCAATATTCTCGAACAGTATTTTTGATTTGCTCTTCATCTTTTTGTTTCTGATTTACACAGCAACTGATGCTTAATAATATTAAGATAAATGAAATATATTTAATTGTTTTCATTATGGTAAAACTTTTTTATTGGTGTTCAACTGCTCGTTAAGAGGCTGCACAGGCAAATTATTATTTCTTAGAATTTGCGTTCCATTTTGGATGATTAATGAATTTGGCATCAATCCTGCTCCCGGATTTGGTACAGTTCCATCAAAAACAAAATTGATCACATCATTTCTTGTTTGTTGGTTCATTTCAATTCCACTTTCATTTACCAAATCTATAGCTCTATCCATTGTTTTAGCTTGAGAATTAATAAGTTTCACATCTTTAGAAGCCTGTACATATGCTTTTGTACTTTTAATGGCATCAGGAACATTAGCAGCCAGATCTAATAATCCTAACAATTCTTGTGCGCCTCCCAGTCCTGCGCTTAATTTATCATAGAATTTAATCCTTGGGTTAGTAATTACCCTTTCTTTATTCCTTCTATAGGTCTTAAATTTTTGGCTGTCAGCACTTTCCGGCATTTCCTTTACATTTTCCATAGTTCCTCCGTTTGGAGTAGGACCGCTATAAGCATAAGATTTTAATTTTAAACCGCTGGAGCCATCAGACATTCTTGCAGCACCCGGATTATATCCTTGCGTGGATAATCCAATATCCGCTGGTGTGAAGGTTGCATATCCATTACTTATCTGTGATATTGGTGCTCGGACAACTCTCATTGCATTACCATGGATTGCAAAAAATCCAGTATGATTTTTCAATAGTTCCAAGCCTTCCAACTCGACTCCCATTCCCATTTTATTTTCCTGAAATGCATACGTAGAATTGTAAGTATATTTTTCTGCCAAAGGATCAATATTAAAGAACCTTCCTACATCCGGCATATAGTTTCTCCACTTAAAACTGTAAAAACCAGTCTCCTGTAATTCCTGTCCCTGATACTTGTAATTTTTATACGAACTCGCCCCAAAGAAAGAATTTCCACTCTTCAAATGATTCATTCCGAAAGGGTAATAATCATTTACATCTATAATTTCAAGAGCGCCTGCGCTATTTCTTCCGAAACTTACCCTCGTATTTCCCAAATGATCTTTGTACTGGTAAATATACTGATCTTTTTTGTAATCATAAAATCCTTCTGCGGTTGGGAAAAACTCTAGGTCAGGATTTTTCATTACGTTAAACGCACCTACAGGCTGAAACCCTCCGATGTCATCAGGACTAAATGCCTGCATCTCCATAGCCCTGCTTTGGGGAGTCATCATCATCATGGCTTCCATCGGATAATTTTGAAGATAAAACGGAACTCGAACAGATCAGATTAATACAGCAGCTCGAGGAGGAAGACAAGCAAACCATTTTTCGCCTCGTGGAAAAAATGCTTACCAATAAAAAGTTTAAAGATTTTTTTGCCAAAAACGCAGCAACACTATAAAACACAAAACCCACCGCTTTGCGGTGGGTTATTTATTATTGCTCACGGATTACAAATCCGCGAGAGCGGGGTAATCGGGCAGCCTCTTTTGTGTTGCTTATTTTTATTTTCCATTAAAATAATTTGCAAATTCTAAAAGCTTAAGATCCACCGCTCTTCCTAATTTTTTATTTTGAGTAGTTTCAACTAAATAATTTAAATCAGTTTTGCTGATTATCTCGTCAAGTTCAAAATTCATAATATAATTATAAAGTCTTATATGACTTTTGTAATCTTGTGTTACCCTATAACTTTTCTTAAGTTCATCAATGTATATTCTTTTATTTTTTAAATCAAATATTAAATCATTAACAATTACTTGGTTCTTGACTATCCGCTTAAGGTTTCGACTATTTTTAATTATTTCAAAATCTTTTTGTCTATAAATCTTCTTGTAAAATATATGGTTGTTTGCAAAGTAATCTAAAATTGAAAGTCTAAATAGATAATACTTCCTATTGGTTAAATAATTTAAATATCGTTTATAAAAACTATTATGAACAATATTTAATTCATCAGCTAAATTAATTATGAGAGAATTATACCAATCATTTTTTGTGAGTTCAAAATCAAATATAAAGGATTTGAAATATTCAAAATTACTCTCATCCTTAACAAAATCATACTCTTGCAAAAAATCTATTCTTTCACTTAAATATCTGCTTTCAAAATGAGTTTTCAAGTTATTATCTTCTGCCTGTTCCTGTACCTTTTTCTCCACTTTTTTTCTGTTTATTACGGGTTGTACGTGCTTTTTGTTCTTTGACAAGTCTTTGCTTTAATGCTTTTTGTTCCTTTGACAAATTACCTTTCAAACCTGCTAATTCTGTAGCAATATCTTCATCCGACCATCCAATTAATCCTGTATCTCTTTGGTTTCCTCTCGCGACCTTTGAAAAAGCCAAAAAGTCTATAGGTTTTTTAATACCACTATCGTCAACAGGAACAGGAACGCCATTAATATCTGTTTCCTCTCCAGCATCAGGAAATACATCAGGTGTACCAGAGGCAGTTTCTTCTGCATCATTTTGTTCAGACAAATCTCTATTTTTAATGACATCGGAAGCTTTATCAGCAATATCCCAAGCCGCATACCCTACTAATGCATAATAAGCAGCTTCCAAAAGATAAGCCGCAACAGGTATTGCTGGCGCAAAAGCCTTATGTGTAAAAGAAAGTCCTGCTGTGTTTTTTTGTAGAGGTTTTGATGCGGTAACTACAACTTCTTCAATAAGCTTACCTCCTTTAGGACCATATATTTTTTTAGGATCCGGATCTTCCCCCTCCATTCCTGTAGGATCCCAAAAATTAATTGGATTGTTCCAAACATAACTGTAAGCTTCGTGGGTGTATTGGCTTCGTGGGTCAATTACACCCCAACGTCCAATATCGGGCATATAAAACCTTGCACCATAATCATACATACCGGACTCCTGCAATTCCTTTCCGTTGTATTTATAATTTTTATACGAACTCGCCCCAAAGAAAGAATTTCCACTTTTTAGGTGATTCATTCCAAAAGGGTAATAATCATTTACATCTATAATTTCAAGAGCTCCTGCGCTATTTCTTCCGAAGCTTACCCTCGTATTTCCCAAATGATCTTTATACTGGTAAATATACTGATCTTTTTTGTAATCATAAAATCCTTCTGCCGTCGGGAAAAACTCTAAGTCAGGAGTTTTTTGCTAAAACAAAGCTACGCTATAAAACACAAAACCCACCGTTTTGCGGTGGGTTATTATTATTATTATTATTATTATTATTATTATTATTATTATTATTATTATTATTGCTCAAGGACTACAAATCAGCGAGATTGGGGGGCTTCAGTACATTTAACATATTTTTTTATATCAGATAATATGTTTGTCTTATTGTAAATTTGTAATTCTATTGAATAATTATTTTTTAATAAACTTCCATTCCCAAGCCACTTATTTTTCCTAATATATTTATCCATTTTTATTTTTTTAGGAATAAAAGCAAGATTTGAATATATGTAAAATAAATTATTGCTCTGTATAATAATAGTATATAAATTATTGTCTTTTATTATTTTAGAAACTCTTCCGCCTGATAATGAAAAAACTTTAGGTTTTTTAGATTTAATGACAAGTGAATGAGCTGGGTTATAATAAGGTTTGGATAAAGTAGAATCTGCATTTGTGTAACAAATACAGTCTTTCATAGGTTGTTGTTTACTTTGTGAATAAAAAATGCCACTTAATAAAAAGAGAAAAACCTTAAATAATCTTAGTTGCATATCTAATTAATTGATTGATTATACATTTTCTGTGCTTCTTTTTTAGCATCTATTTCGTGCTGTCTCTCATTGTAAGGTTTACTATTTTGATTCTCTATATATTCCCCTGTATCAGAATTTTTTATTTTTTCCGTAAAATCCATTGAATTTTGAATAGAATGCACAGCTTCTTCTCCCCCTGTTTTTATATCTCCCATATTATTTCCTTTTTCTCCATCAGTCATCTCTCCTACAGCATTAGCTATACCTATTTGTTTTTCACTTAAAACAATATGTGTCTCATTCCAATCAGACGTTTTATCATATTCTCCCGTATTTTTGTTAAATGTCCCTATTGTATTCATTGATTTTGAAGAAACACTTCCAGTACTCTTCATTTCATTATACATTTTTCCTGTCATTGTTTCTCCATTAGCTCCAGATCGGGAAAGATAGCCTGCTTCAGTTTTTGTATCATTACCACCTACATAATGAATATAGATAGTCCTTTCTGAGTCAACCATTTTCTGCCAAGTTTGTCTTCCAGCCTCTGATTTAGATAGAGCACCTTGTAATCTTTTTGCATCGGCACTTTCAGGATTTCCAATTTTTAAAGGTCCACGCCCATCAGGGTCAATAAACATAATCGGGTTGTTGAACGCATAATTATATGGAGAGTGTCTTCTCATTTTCTCCGCGAGCGGATCCACGACGCCCCATCTACCGATGTCCGCCATATAAAATCTCGCACCATAATCATACATGCCACTTTCCTGCAACTCCTTTCCATTGTACTTGTAATTTTTATATGAACTTGATCCAAAGAACGAATTTCCACTCTTCAAATGATTCATTCCAAAAGGATAATAATCATTAGCATCCACAATTTCAAGAGCGCCTGCGCTGTTTTTCCCAAAACTTACCCTTGTATTTCCCAAGTGATCTTTATACTGGTAAATATATTGATTTTTTATGTAATCGTAAAATCCTTCTGAAGTCGGCAAAAACTGCAGTTCAGAATTCTTCAGCATTCCCACAGGTTCCAGACCTCCGATGTCCACAAGTCTGAATGCCTGCGTTTCCATGGCTCGTGAACTCTCAAGATTGGATGCTGAAAAAGACGAGCTTCCTCCGCCTCCGCCACCTGAATTAGTGATGTTCTGATACTGGAAGCCGTCAAGGTAATCGATGGTCTTCACAGAGGTTGTGTAGCCGTTAATTCCGGAAATCGTTGTGGTGTTTACCTTACGGAGCTTTGTTCCGTCGGCGCGGTATTTTGTGTCCAGTTTCACCATTTCAATGCCATCTCTGCTGTATTCCAGATGGTGGGGAAGGTTTAAATGATTGTATTTAATCACACTGATTCCCTTATCCGGCATACTGATCATGTTTCCGTTCACATCATATCCGATGGTTTGTCCGCCGCCTTCGTATCCTGTTGCATTTTGTGCATAATCATTGATGCTGGTAAGCCTGTTGCTGGTATTGCCGGAAGCATAGATGTATTGCAGGTTATCAATCATGGTCGGCGTTGTATTCCCATATTCCAGAACCGAGGTTCTGTAAAGACTGGTGATATTTCCGTTAAGATCATACGCTAACGATTCCGTATTTTCTTTACTGTTCGGGTTTTGGGGATTCTGGTAAAACCCTGCCGTTAACCTGTTAATTTTATCATACGCATACCCGTATCTTTTCGGAAACAAAACCCACCGGAATTGCGGTGGGTTCTTTTTGTTGCTCACAGATTACAAATCCGCGAGAACAGGTATACTATCGAAAAGATTTTGCTTTATTAGTATATTCAATTTTATAATTCCTTTTATTTTTTGCAACATATATAAATTTATATTTAGGCAATTTTTCAGAATTTAATTTGATATATTTTTTATTATCAACTATAATTGAAACATCTTTATCGTTTTCTACTATGCAAGAACCTGCATAGCCTAACTGTTCAATTGTTTTTAGCTTTCTATCGAATACTATTTTACCGTTTACTTCTATTTGAAGTTTATTATCAAATGATTCGCAAAAATATATTATTGACTGATTGTTATTTAATTTTGTTTTCTCAAGTAAAGAAACTGAATTAATATCGCTTTTATCGACGTTTAATCTCTTTTCATAAATTGATCTTACACCTTGACAACTTATTAAAAATAAAATTAAAAACAAAAATATTTTACTATTTACTTTCATTATTTAGTCTTTTTTTGTTGTTTTTCTACTAATTTAATAACTTGCGTTCTTTGAGTTGGACTGATCTGAGTACCCCCTGGCGATTGTGATTCTCGCATTAAACTTTTTGGATTTTTTACAGTTTCTTTATCATTATGTTTTAATCCTAAAACATGACCATCTTCATGAGCTCCTGTAACTGCAACTGCTGAACGATCTTTTGTAAAATCAATATATCCGTCTTTAGTCCATTCTATTCCTGTTGTTCTTCCAACACCTATTTGTGTTCTATTTGATTGTGTATCTCCAATTTTATCTGTCAAGCCATCTGTAGTTGCAAGTACTCTAGTACGATCATTTTCGTTTAAATTCTCTGCTCCTTCTACACCTGTTAAATCATATCCCATATTATAATCCCAGATAATAGATGCTTTATCGCTTTGAGTGAAAGTAATGTTTACTTGATTTCCTTCAGAATCCTTGCCCCCAAAAGAGGAAATAATTTGTTGCTCTCGTTCTTTTGCTAATGTTGCTACTTGCTGATTTGTGAGAGCATTAATTGTATTATTAGTCAATTTATAAGTAAGGTGAAGATTGACCGTTTTATCTTCTAAATTTCTACTTGCAACCCATTCTAAACCTTCCAATTCTCTACCATCAACAACTCTGTTTTCTGCAAAGGCATAAGTAGAATTATATGGGAAGGATTCTGCTAAAGGATCAATATTAAAGAATCTTCCTACATCCGGCATATAATTTCGCCACTTAAACGAATAAAAACCAGTCTCCTGTAATTCCTGTGACTGATATTTGTAATTTTTATACGAACTCGCCCCAAAGAACGAATTTCCACTTTTTAGGTGATTCATTCCAAAAGGATAGTAATCATTAACATCCACAATTTCTAGAACTCCTGCGCTGTTTCTTCCGAAACTTACCCTTGTATTTCCCAAGTGATCTTTGTACTGGTAAATATATTGATTTTTTACATAATCATAAAATCCTTCTGCCGTCGGGAAGAATTGTAAGTCAGGAGTCTTTATGGTAAGCAGTGTATTGGTGCCTGTAAGATCAACCAAGCTAAAAGCCTGCGGCTCAAAAGCTCTTGAAGTCATCATCATTTCAGTACTTCCGCCACCGCCTGTATTTCCACCTGTTGTACTGAAATACTGGAAACCATCCAGATAATCTGTTGTTTCCTTAGTGGTAGTTGTCCCTATAATTCCTATCGAAGTTTTCGTAGTTTCCTTTCTTACCTTGCTTCCGTCTGCTCTATATTTTGTGGCAATATCGGTGGTTAGCTGTCCCAGATTAATTGTTAACGAATTGGGCAGATTCATATAATTATAACCGATGGCTGTAATGCTTTTATCGATCATATTTTTCATGTTTCCGTTCACATCATACCCAATGGTATTTCCCGCTGTTCCTTCATATCCGGTAGAGTTTCCGCTGATGTCTTTAATTTTAGTTGCTCTGTTTCCGGTATAATCGTAAGTAAGATTATCAATTACCGTTGCTGTAGTGCTTCCGTTTTCCATCACCGAAGTCCTGTAAAGGCTGGAAATATTCCCATTCAGGTCATACACCAGAGATTCCATATTTTCCTTGCTGTAAGGATTCTGTGGATTCTGGTAAAACCCGGCTGTAAGCCTGTTAATTTTATCATAGGCATACCCGTATCTTTTCGGGGTTGTTGATGGATTTGCCCCAATAGATTCTACGGCTCTCCAGTCTACCTCTGTAATATTCCCGTTGTATTTCGGGACAACATTCTTTCCTGAAAACTGAGCTGTATCCGGATTTTCGATCCCCTCGCGACTGGTATATTTTATTTTGTAGGAAAACAGTTTTCCGCCAAGATCCGTTGCCGCCATCTGGTTTTTGTTGATGTCTGTCATCCATCCGCGGATGTTGTAGGTGTAATCGATGCTCTGAAGATTATTTCCTACTTTCTTGTTCACAAGCTGTGACAGGTCGTTGTAGGTGTTTTCGGCAAGCAGTTCTTCAGGATTATTGTCTACCTGATGGTAATGTTTTACCAACCTGTTTTGGGAATCGTACTCAAATCTTTCCTGTACCGTTACCCCGACTTCGCCCTGCTTTCTGAGGTTAAAAATGAAAAGCATTTTATCTTGTGCTGCTGTGCTGCTCTTTATAACATAAAACCCACTGCTTCGCGATGGGTTATTTATTATTGCTCACGGATTACAAATCCTAAAAATAGAAATGAATACTAGTTTCATATAATAAAGCGAGTTCAAACATTTTATTGATCTCTTCTGCGTCGTTAGTTTTCTTCAATTCATTCAATGAAAGACGTATTAAATTTAAATCTGTAATATGTTCATCTTCAAAATCATCAATATTACTGTTTGCTACTTTATTAATAAGAGTAAATATATTTGCATTCAATAGCTTTTCAAATTCATCACTCTCAAGATTTAATTCTACAAGTTGATCTGGATTTGCTGTATCATAATCCAAAGCAATTTCAGCTTCTTTATTTTTTGGTACTATTATTATTTTTGACATATTTAATCAATATTATTAAAATGAGTTACTTGATTATATTCACCTTGACTTCTTCCTAATTGTTTTCCATTTACAGTTTTATTATTCGGAACATTTCCATCTAGATCCAAATATACTCTTCTTCCAGATAAATTAGTATCTTCTATTCTAAAGTAATTTCCTGCATTATCATAAACAACCTGTAATCCTGTTTCAGAATTATTATAAATAGTCTTCCCTGTAGTAGTTGTTACTCCTTGTGATTCTGGGGCAATTTTTTGTATTGTCTCTGATAAACTAGCACTTTCCCATTGAGAAGAATACTGCGCAGCTCTTTCAGCACCACCACCTCCAATTAAAGAATTCATTTGTGATCTGGAAAGTTGCGATCCATTTAAAGAGCTAGTCGATGATTCAGTTTCCACTACTCTCGCTCCTTTAGCAGCTCCAGCAATTCGCCCTGTACCCTCTGCTACTGCTACTGCTAAACCTTGAGCTCCAAGAGTACCTAAAGCTTTACCGTCTCCTTTCGCTGCTTTAAACACATTTTTAACCATATCCGTCGTACCCATATGGGTCAAATTGGTTATTTTATCAACAGCAGAACTATATTTACCAGCTTTTGCATCATTTATTGCTGTGCCAATAGTTGTTCCAATTACTTTCCCTGGTCTTGCTGCCAATTGAATACTACCTACGACTATATTTTTTGCTTCCTGTTTAAAGCCTGTCCAAACGCTATTCCAATATTTTCCACAACATTGAGCTTCTCTACCATCAGGATCAATAAACATAATCGGATTATTGACAGCATAGTTATAAGGTGTAAATCGTCTTGACTTTTCTGCCAGTTCATCCACTACACCCCAGCGTCCGATGTCTGCCATATAAAACCTTGCGCCGTAATCATACATGCCACTTTCCTGCAACTCTTTTCCGTTGTATTTATAATTCTTATACGAACTTGATCCAAAGAAAGAATTTCCACTTTTTAGGTGATTCATTCCGAAAGGATAATAATCATTAGCATCCACAATTTCAAGAGCGCCTGCGCTGTTTCTTCCGAAACTTACCCTTGTATTTCCCAAGTGATCTTTATACTGGTAAATATATTGATCTTTTTGGTAATCATAAAATCCTTCTGCAGTTGGGAAAAATTGTAGGTCAGAATTTTTAATCATTCCGATAGGTTCCAGACCTCCGATGTCCACAAGACTGAACGCCTGCGTCTCCATCGCTCTGGAACTCTCAAGATTGGATGCTGAAAAAGACGAGCTTCCTCCGCCTCCGCCACCTGAATTAGTGATGTTCTGATACTGGAAGCCGTCAAGGTAATCAATGGTCTTTACAGAGGTTGTGTAGCCATTAATTCCGGAAATCGTTGTGGTGTTTACCTTACGGAGCTTTGTTCCGTCGGCGCGGTATTTTGTGTCCAGTTTCACCATTTCAATGCCGTCCCTGCTGTATTCCAGATGATGGGGAAGGTTTAAATGATTGTATTTAATCATACTGATTCCCTTATCCGGCATACTGATCATGTTTCCGTTCACATCATACCCGATGGTTTGTCCGCCGCCTTCGTATCCTGTTGCATTTTGTGCATGATCATTGATGTTGGTAAGCCTGTTGCTGATATTGCCGGAAGCATAGATGTATTGCAGGTTATCAATCATGGTCGGCGTTGTATTCCCATATTCCAGAACCGAGGTTCTGTACAGACTGGTGATATTTCCGTTCAGATCATACGCTAACGATTCCGTATTTTCTTTACTGTTTGGTTTTTGGGGATTCTGGTAAAACCCTGCCGTTAACCTGTTAATTTTATCATAGGCATACCCGTATCTTTTCGGGGTTGTTGATGGATTGGCACCAATAGATTCTACAGCTCTCCAATCTACCTCGGCAATATTTCCGTTGTATTTCGGGACAACATTCTTTCCTGAAAACTGTGCTGTATCCGGATTTTCGATCCCGTCGCGACTGGTATATTTTATCTTGTAGGAAAACAGTTTTCCTCCAAGATCGGTAGCCGCCATCTGGTTTTTGTTGATCTCCGTCATCCAGCCGCGGATGTTGTAATCGTAATCGATGCTTTGCAGGGGCGCAGAACCCGATGTAGAGCCTACTTTCTTGTTCACAAGCTGGGACAGATCGTTGTAGGTATTTTCGGTCAAAAGAATCTCAGCATTATTATCTACCTGATGGTAATGTTTTACCAACCTGTTCTGGGAATCGTACTCAAATCTTTCCTGTACCGTTACCCCGACTTCGCCCTGCTTTCTGAGGTGATAGGTATTGGTTTTTAAAGGAACCCCAACAAAATCCAGTTCAGTTTCGGTGTTGGTATACCCTCCGAGATGGTTGGTGCTTTTGGTGGCAATGGCTCTTCCCATCGAATCGTAATAGCTGTAGGTTTTCGTCCAGTTGTTGTCCTCGATGTTTTTAACGTAGGCAGCGGTTAAAATTCCCATCGTGGAAGCATCTTCACTGCTTCCCAGCGTCTGTTTCATCGTATGCTGTCCCAGAACCGTTGCCGGAACTGCCGGAGCTTCGGGAGGATAGGTATCGTAATAATTAACCGAAAGCAGGGTCATGCTTCCTGTAGGAAATGCCTGTTTGTCGTAGTACACATCCAGTCCCTGCAGATTAAAGGAGGTGGAGGTTCTTCTTTCGGTATTGTAAGGATTGGCGGTCATGCTGTTCAGGGCATTCTGCATTACCTGTCTCGATGCGGTGTTGGAGAAGAAACCGGTATACGCCACTCTTCCGAACTCATCATATTTGGTAAAAAGCCAGCCTTTGCTTCCGAAGTTATTGTTTACTGTTCTCAGGATCGCATCCTGTGTGAGCACCACACGGTCCTGTTTATCGTACACCATCAGTTCCCACTCTTTTCCGGGCAGTCTTTTTTCAACCAGACGGTCTCTGCCGTCGTACCGGTACTGGTAGCAGAGCTCGTTTAAAATCGCATCCGTAATCAGGTTACTGTTATCTGAAATCTGTTTTACCGCTTTCGGGGAAAGGACGAAAGCCAGCTGGTTGTATTCGTTGTACACGTAATACGTGTCCACATTCTGTGCCCCGTCATTTCTGCGGATCAGAATCGTCTGTCCCTGTCCGTTTTTAAATTCCGTTACAGGGTTTCCGTCTTCATCGGTTACGGTGTTTTTATACAGTGTTGATGCGGGATAATATCCCGAATTATCCGTAGAAACCGAAAGCGTGGAAACCATGGTGGAAACATTGTTCACGGTACTGGTGGTTGTACTGGTGATAAATTTCTTCACCTCTGTTCCCAGGTTGGTTTCGTACTTCAGCTTCCGGGTGTGTCCCGAGCTCATCTTCCATGGCTCTCCCGGGCTTGCCTGCTGCAATACCCTGTCCAGCGGGGAGTTTTCCATTTCCTTTTCAGAATATGCATTGGAAACCCCGTAATAGGAGTTGGCTGCCGTTTCATCGGTAATTCCGGTATGGATGGAGGAGTTCTGGGTCGTAGCAGGAACGGGAAGGATGTTTTTCACCTGTCTTCCGAAGCCGTCATAGGTAACGGGGGTTACCAGGTCTTTTCCGCCGGGTGTCGCTTTTACACTGATGATCTGCTTGGGTCTTCCCAGACCGTCAAAGTAAGTGATGGTCTCGGATTTCCGGCTGCAGTCGTCATTCAGACAGCTCCGGGACTGTATGTAGTTCTCGTTCTGGGACTGTGCGAAGGACATCGCGGCAATGCTCAGCCCCAACAGGGAGAATGTTTTGGTGGTACTGTATTTTCTCATGTTTGTGTTATGGTTTGTAGTTGTACTTGTTTTCAGACATTTTTTTGTTGATATAGCTTCCTGCGCTGTTTTTTCCTCTTACTCCTGTTTCTTTCAGCCTGTTTGCCGAATCGTAGGTGTAGGTCTGTCTTACTCCGGACGGTGGCGTGATGCTGGTTACCCCGATCAGCGGATCGTAGGTGTAGGTGGAGATCAGCTTTCCTGAAAGAGCCGGCTGTTTCCTGAAGCTGCTTAGGGCATCGAGAAGAAGGCTTTCCTGTGCAGGATCTGCGGCATCATTGTCGGAAGCTGTTACAATCCCTGAAACCGGAACTGAGGAAGTCAGCTGATCGTAAGTGATTCCCTCCACCTTGGCAATGGGCTGGGTTTTGTTGTATCCCCAGACAATGGCTACCGGAATTCCGTCTTTGGTAGTGTACTGAAGGATGTTTCCTTTTTCATCGTATTTGTCGTAGGTAACATCCGTGGATGAAGTACCGCTGAGTTTATCGTACGATTTCTGGGATAACGGAAGCACGAGGTTTCCTGCCTGAGGCGTAGGAAGGGAAACCGGATAAACCGTTTCTGTTTTGCCCAGTGTTTTGGTAACACCGCCAACGGTTTGCGTAACGGTGGTTTCCAATGGAATACCGATCATGTTCTTAGAGATCATCAGCTGGTTGTTTTTTTCGTGGGCGTATTTATAATTTGTCTCTGTGATGCTGTTCTCAGGGGTTGTGAGGGTTTGTTTGGTAACCTGGCTGTGCATTGAAGAGTAGTCATAATTTTTTGTGGTAATCAGTTTACGGTAGTTAGGGTTGAGATAATCATCATAGGATGGGTCAGAAAGAGAGGTTTCTAAAGGCATATAATCTATATACTCTACCACTTCCTCTTTGCGAAGCTTAGCATCTATCGTGTAATGATTGTATAATCCCAAATGATAATTAGAAATTCTTTGAACATCTCCATAGCTGCAAAGCGCCAATGTGCTTTCATCATACATTTTAAACACAATGAGATTAGGCTGTGCTTTTAAAATCTGATAGTTATAGGAATAATTGGTTTGTCTGTTTCTGAAAATATTATTGCCTACCTTTACAAAATCCCTGGTTCTCAACACATTACCACTGAACGTCAAACGGTTGGATTTTGCACTGAAAAATGCGCTTGTAATAACGTTCTGTATAAAAGCACTATAGTTAAGTCCTGTAGATACACTTGAAGACCAATATCCGGGTCCCGGATCAATTGTTAAAACCTGATTAGGCTCGTTATAATCTTTTCTGAACATTTTTTCATAACCACCGTTTTCAAAATGGTCTCCCCCCACACTGGTCGTTACAAACTCATAACGCTCCTGAAGATTGCTGTTGTACATATCACTCGTATTATTTGAACTATGCAAAGCATACGTTATAGCAGGACCGGCAGCATGATGATCTCCTATAGAAACAGTGCTTATCTGAGGAATTGTTTTTAAAACAGGTAAACTTTGATGATCGTAAATTTCGGCAGGATTATAATATAATCTTTTATAGCTTTTCACCACTCCCTGATCGGTATCTTTTATAGATTTTACCCTTATTCCATAGCCGTCTACAGAATTGTCAGAAAGTTGGGTGTAGCTTAATGCAACGTTAGCCATAACATAACTGTTTACAGATATAGGAGGATTATTGGCTCCTGCCTGTGCAATCAGCTTATAATGTTTGTCGGGTAAAAATTGAAATGTTTGGGTTTGTATCTGGCTGCTGTATCCTAATATACGGCCGCCGGTTAATAGTGTCTGTCCCGTGTCAAGATCAATTAATTTCCATGAAAACTGTTGGGTATGATTCCCGTTATAATTATCAGAACCCATTGAATAATTAATATTAACTGTTTGAGGCTGATAAATATTTTCTATGATCCACTCACCATATAAACGGTCAGGCTCCATAACATTATTATTGAAGAGCAGATTTACTCCTCCGTTTATCTGCTGCAGATCTCTCATAGGAGGAGCTTCATATTCAATGGTGGTTTTACCTCCTGTAGGATAATTCACTTCGGTTAACAGACCTTTGGAAGCATAGAAAAAATCTGGTGTTCTTTCTCCGAAAGAATTTAAAACAGCAGGGGTATATGCCGGTGAAAGCGGCAGCATATAATTATGAAAAGAAGCAATTAAAGACTGATTCAAGGTTTTGTTATTATAATAGCCATACATATCCTGTTCGTAAGAAATTCTCTTGGGGAGTTCTAAAGGATCATTGTAAGAAAAATTATATTTTTTTTCAAAGACATTATTTTTATACAGCTGAACAGAGGTAAGAAAGAAACGTTGGGATCTGTTATTATTTTTGGCACCGTCAAAAACATAATTAAATACTATCTTCTCTTTTTCCGTATTATTTTCTTTCAGTTCAATGGACGATAAATATGTTTTGAATTCAGAATTGATCTTTGTATCATAATTGAACTTTATCATCCGATTGCTTTCGGTTGAAGTGATCTGGCTAATTCTTTTTTTGTTTAATACATATAATGTCTGAAAAGATTTTTTTATCTCCGGTGAAAGAACAGAAACAGGATTATTAGATGGATCTAAATTGTTTCCTGAAAATAAATAGCAGATATCATTTTCGAAAACCGTATGGGTTTCAAAATCGGAGTTTTCATATGTAAAAGAGATTTTTTCATTATTAGGATGGATAATTTCCTTTAAGAAATAAGAAGTATCGGCATAATTGCTTATTCCGCCGGGAGCAGGCATCATCTTAGATCCCGTCATTTCTCTGTAATCCAGTGAACCTCCGAAAATGTATCTTATCCCGTTTGTATCCGTCATTTCAAACCCTGTAAAGCTTCTGTTTCCTAAGTTGGGATCAGCGTTAATTGTCTTAATCTTTACATCAGAATCATTCTTCATAAAGTAAGGGTTAAAGTTTTCGTCCAAATAAAAAGATGCAGAAATATTATGTACTTTGACATTAAAAACATCTCTTTCCGAATCTATTGCCGTAGGCTGATAGCAGACTTTTCTTAAGATATCATCTGCTGCGCAGTCAGAAGCGGCATTCTGAGTAATTTCATTATAATTTTTAGTTAATCTATCAGTGTTTTCATCGGGAAGTCCATTTACGGTGCGGCTTATAATTCCTCCGGCATTTATCATCCATGTCATTCCTGTATCATTGGGAAGGTCATCTACCTTAACCCCGGCACCAAAATATTGTAATGATAGAGCGGTTGAAATTTTATTGCCATTTAAGCTGAGCAGCGGAATATTTATATTTAATTTTCCGGTATGCTCATCTTCAGAGACACTTTTTTCTCTTGTAAACTGAAAAGACTGGGGAGAACTTGGAATAAAGCTTAACTCCTGTCCTGAAATAAGTATTACAGGACAAAAGACAATTCCTATTAAATATTTTCTCATTTGTATTATTTTTTAATCAATTTGGCATTCGCCGTTTTGTCATTGGTTTTCACCACCACCAGATATGCCCCCTGAATCAGAGGCTGGGTATTGATCTTGGTGATCTTGTTTTTTGTTTTTACCGTTTCGAGCTTTCTTCCGCCCATATCATACACCGCAATCTCAGCCTCAAATGCGCCTTCTCTCAAGCCCTCAAACCCAAGCTCCACATACACATAATCCGTTACCGGGTTCGGGTAGATCCTGATATCCTGCTTTTCGATCAGCTGGTCAACCTGTTTGTCACCCAGCTTTACGATCTTCCAGTTTTCTTTGCCCAACTCCTCTGCGCTGGTTCCTGCGAGAACAATCGATCCGTCACGGTTCAGCTTAATATCAGATAACCGTTCCTCTTTCTTTCGGGATTCTCCTTTTACGTGCTTTCTCCACTGCTCGTTTCCGTTCTGGTCCAGATACAGCATCCAGAAAGTCTCGTCATCATTTTCAATCCTGCCTTCCGCCTGTGTGTAACCGCCCAAGAGAATTCCCTTAGACTTCCCGCCTCCGTCTTCCTGCTTTCCGGCAATGACGCTCATTCCCATCAGAACATCCCTGTTTTTAAAGCTGTAGGATTTCTGCCAGAGTTCTTCGCCCCTTTCATCAATGGAGATCAACCAGAGGTCTGTACCCTCTTCAATACCGACGGATTTATTTCCCGATCTTTCCGATCTGGATTCCCCACCGATCAGATAGCCTGTTGAAGTTAGTGCCAGTGTTCTTACATGATCATCGCCTTTTCCTCCGAAATTCTTTTCCCATTCCACTTTTCCGTCTTTCGAAAGTTTCACGATCCAGTAATCGCCTTCGCCAAAATTTTCTGTCTGCTTGGCTTTACTTCCAGCTTCTGCCTTCCCGCTTCCTACCAAAGCCCCGCTTCTCGAATAGATCCCTAACAGGGCTCCCCCGTCTTTGGTAGGAATCATCTTTTCCACTTCATCCAGACCTTTACCTCCTAATACCAATTGGGATAGTTCCTTCCCGTTTTTATCCAGCCGTACTACCAGAACATCTTTGGAGCCGTAGCCTTTCGGTGGGTTCTGCACATTGCCAGTGACAAAGAATCCCATATCTGTGGTCTGAATCACCGCCCTTACTTCTTCATCCGCAGCACTGCCTATGGTTTTCTGCCATAATTCATCGCCGAATTCGTTGATGCGGATCAGCCAGAAATCCGATCCGCCTTTGGAATCGTCTTTTTTATCAAGCCCTCTCCCCGAATAGCTGGAACCTGCCAGAAGAAATCCTCCTTCCTGCGTATTAACCGTTGCCGACAAAAAATCATGGTTTTTCCCAGAGAAATATTTTTCCCATACCTCTTCGCCCTGCTGGTTGAGTTTTACCACATGGAAATCGTAACCGTTGTTCTGCTTTTGGCTGCCGGATGCTGGCTGATGGTTGTCAGGACGGATGCTGCTTCCGGTAATTAAATACTGTTGATCGATGGTCGTGGTGACCTGTGAGAGAAAGTCCTGCGTAGAGGACCGGATGTCTTTCTGCCAGACTACTTCCTGGGCATATACCCCCAGAATGCTGCACAGAGTGAAGACACTCATGCTGAGTTTTTTCATACTTAGTGTAATTTTAACGTTATTGTAAAGGTGAAATTAAGAATAGAACGGGTTAAAAAAATAAGGAAACCCTCATTCTTAAAAAATTATCCCGGATAGAATCTGCTCGAAAATCATTTATTGTATTCATGGTTTTTGTTTTTTTATCGGCTTTTGACAGCCTGTTTTTAGTTTTTTTAAAAATCAGAATGGTAAAAAGCTTTTAGTCTTTTTATCTTCTGCAAAGTTACACCCCTGTAACGACAAAAGGTGTCGTTTTATTTTAAAGATGCAAATATTTTTAAAAAGGTTGGAAATTAATCGAAAAAAAAAGAAAGCGTGGAGCTTCCCATTTTCCCGTTATAATCTGGAAACGAAATTAGAGAAAATATTTTTCAACGCAAAATTTATTTATTGTGCGCTTCGGCTCCGCTCAGCGCACGATGGTGAGTGTAATTGACAATGATTTGTTTAATGGAATTGCAGCACCGTAGGCTTCGACTCCGCTCAGCCTACAGTGACAGGTTTGCGTTACAATGATTTGTTTAAAATAGTGTGGCAAAGATGTGCGCTTCGACTCCGCTCAGCGTACGGTGGTGGGTTGATTGACAATGATCTGTTTAAATGGAGTTGCATTGATGTACGCTCTGCAGAGTCGAAGCGAAAGATATCCGCCTTAAAATTTTATCGGAGATAAAATCTTTGCGCCTTAATAGATAGAGCATGAAGTTGTTTAAAGTAAAGAGTTTGCTCCTTTAGGAGCAGAATCTGTGTAGAAATAAGAATAAATCCGTCAATCAATCCATAGGATTGATATCTTAAATACGATAAATTTTCTAAAGATAGCGTTCCTACGGAACGCAGAACGCCTTGCGAATATGGTGTCTACACAGATAAAACTCTATAGAGTTTTCTGCCATTTTACTTTAAACAACTTTGATGTTAAAAATCTTGCGCCTTTGCGATTGTAAACAATTTTGGGGAGGGTTATTCAGGATGATGTGTGCTTCGGCTCCGCTCAGTGCACGGTAATGGGTGTGGGTACAATGATCCGTTTAATGGAATTGCAACACCGTAGGCTTCGGCTACGCTCAGCCCACGGTGGCAGGTTTGCGTTACAATGATTTGTTAAAATGGAGTATCATTGAAGTACGCTGAGCGGAGCCGAAGCGTACGGTGGCGGGTTGATTGACAATGATTTGTTTAAAATGGAGTAGCAATGAAGTACGCTGAGCGGAGCCGAAGCGTACAAAAGCAGAAATACTTTCATAAAATTCTTCCGGAATCCTTCGGCTGTTGTTCGGTGTTTCTTCGGAAAAAATCCCATTTTTCCGAAGCCAATCCGAAGAAGACCCGAACATGATCCGAAGAAATGGGTTTTCAAACCGGTCAAAACCGGTCAAAAGCAGTCAAAACCAGTCAGAATTTTTTATGATGGTGGAGAATGGACATTTCTTTGGTAATTTTACTCCGTTCATCAAAAAACATCATTCAAAAACAAGCAAAAAAAACAGATTTTCAGAAATTCAGTCAATCAAACAAATCAACCAAAAAGTACGCAGAGCGGAGCCGAAGCGTACGGTTGCCTTAGAAATATCTTCATTAAAATTTTATCGGAGATAAAATCTTTGCGCCCTAAACAGATAGAGTGTGTTAAAAAATATTGCGTCCTTTGCGGGTTTAAACAATTTTGGAATGGTTAATTCAGGATGATGTGCGCTTCGACTCTGCTCAGCGTACGGTGGCGGGTGTGATTGACAATGATCTGTTTAAAATGGGGTGAAAATGATGTGCACTTCGGCTCCGCTCAGCCCACGGTGGTGGTTGGGTTTACAATGATTTGTTTAAAGTTTTATAAGAAAATAAATTTGAATCTGTTGCGCTTACATTACGTAAGTTCATTCACTTAAAAAAATAAAAATAACTATATTTATAAAAAACATGGAAAAAGTAAAAAGACGATGAGTGAATTGGTTAAATTCAAATTTTACGAAACGGCGCTTCAGGCGAACCGTGACAAACAGATTCTGGCGGAAAGCGGCATCAACAGCTTTATCGCGAATGAACAGCTGATCCAGTCGGACTGGCTGCTTTCTCAGGCGGTTGGCGGAATTCAGCTTCAGGTTTTTGAAGTGGATCTTGAAAAAGCCAATCAGGCATTGAAAGATTACAAGGAAAACGAAGAATTTTCTCTGGAGGTGGAACACACCATTGCAGATCCTGAATTTGATTTCGTTTGTCCGAAATGTGGTTCCAATCACATTTACAGGGACGACAGCGCAACGAGTTTTTTCGGAATTTCGATTTTAGCGAGTCATAAATTTGTCTGTTATTATTGCGGGAATGAGTTTACGCATTAATGGTTTTAGAAAGTGACGTAATGTTTTTTTAACGCAATGATCGCAATATTTTTTTGAAGGTATTGTGGATATTTTCCGTTCGCAAGGGCGCTTCACTCAGCAAATGACAGTATATTTGTTCTCCGTATTTGTACGACAAAATAATGTTGAAAAAGACGTAACAATTCCCCTCCTCCGGAGGGGTGGCAAAAATTCAAATGAATTTTTGACGGGGTGGTCTTTAACTATGATTGATAAGTGATAATTGATGATTGATGATTGATGATTGAAAGATACAGTGAAAAGCAAGAAATCAATTAAAAAAAACAATAAAATATTGTGTACATTTTCCTTTCCTAAAGGCTTTTCACTCAGCAAATGACAGTATCTTTGTTATTGTTATTATATCATAAGGATAATATTGAAAAAAAGCAGCAACAATTCCCCTCCTTTGGAGGGGTGGCAAAAATTCGAATGAATTTTTGACGGGGTGGTCTTTAATTATAATTGATAATTGATAAGTGATAAGTGATAAGTGATGACTGATAATTGATGATTTATAATCGATGAGGAATGAATTTTCTTTTACAAATAAATATTATATATTGGAAAATTCATGATTAACTCGTAAAAATTAACCGTTTCCTTCTCATAGCCTCGATTGCAGCGGCATCCTTTTGTGAAGCAAAGCGGAACAAAAGATACAGCGGAAAGCGGGAAAAAGCTCCTAAAAAAGAAGGAAGTTGGAAGATGGAGGATGGAAGTATACGATCATTAAAATAAAAATTTATTAAATAATGTGAGACTGAGGTTGCTTCGTCGCATTCGATTCTCGCAAAGACAAAATAAAAGAGTATGAAAATAATCTGTATAGGAAGAAATTACAGCGAACACGCAAAAGAACTGGGCAACGAAATCCCTGAAAGACCGGTTATTTTTATGAAGCCGGATACAGCGGTTTTGAAGGGAAATGATTTTTACATTCCTGAGTTTTCAGAGGATGTACATTACGAACTGGAGGTTGTTGTGAAAATATCAAAAGGCGGAAAATACATCCAGAAAGAAACGGCACACAAACATTATGAGGAAATCGGGCTGGGAATTGATTTTACCGCAAGAGATCTTCAGAGTGAATTAAAATCCAAAGGACTGCCCTGGGAACTAGCGAAAGGTTTTGACGGTTCTGCAGTGGTGGGAAATTTCTTTAAAAAGGAAAATTTTAATCTGGATTCCCTGAATTTTTCTTTACTGAAGAACAAGGAAAAGGTACAGGACGGAAATACGAAAGACATGATGTTCACCATTGATGATATTATTGCTTTTGTATCACAGTATTTTACTTTAAGAGTGGGAGATCTTATTTTCACCGGAACTCCGAAAGGGGTAGGTAAAGTGGAGGAAAATGATATTCTGGAAGCTTATCTGGAAGAAGAAAAAGTTCTTGATATCCGAATATTATAAGTAATTTAACATAATTTCTGGCATAATTTTCCTATCTTTAGTAAACAAAATTAAAGGTTATGGTAAATATTGTATTACCCGTAGATTTTGGGGACAAAACAGAACAGCTTCTGGAAGGAGCCGTAAAATTTGCTAAGCAGGTTAACGGCAGAATTTATATCATTCACGTTGCGCCATCGGATATTGGCTTTGCCATAGGAGATATGGGGTTTCAGTATTTTCCGGAAGTTGAGGAAAACGAGATCCGGGAAGAGCTTGTTCAGCTGAACAAGATTCAGCAAAGAATTCTGGCTCATGATGTAGACTGCGAACATATTCTTAAACAGGGAATTGCCAAGGATATTATTCTGGAACATGCAGAAGATAAAAAAGCAGATTTTATCGTGATGGGATCACACGGAAGAAGCGGGATTTATGATGTTTTCGTGGGAAGCTTAACAAAAGGAATCACGAAGGATTCTAAAGTTCCTGTTCTGGTTCTTCCGATACATGACTAAAAAGTAATTTTAACCGTTAAATAAAAAAGCCGACCAAATAAATTATTTGATCGGCTTTTTACTATATAACCAATTAATTAACCTTCATTTTTGTAGATTTTCGGATCGTAGTAAGGATGCTTACCTTCCGTTGGAGAATAGTAGTCTTTATCTTTATCACCTCCCAGAGTAACTACCAAAACGTAGCACCAGTAAGTGAACAGTGCGCAGCAAACGATAAACAGAATCCAGTTCAAAACATTACCGAAAGCATCAAAGAAACCGAAAGACCATTTGAAAACTTTGCTTAAGAATAGAAAGAAAGACGTCATTATTTTCCTTTTTTAAATTAACTTTGTACAAATTTATAAAAAATGTTTAAATTACTTTCAAAAGAAAGCAATATTTTTTCAATTCCTGTTTATATTGGTTTTCTTCTTTTAATAGTAATAACTTTTAATTTATTGAATTTCAACACTTATGAGGGGATTATTGCCGGAATTACTTTTCTGGGAATTGCTCTGGGATATTTCTGTTTTCACAGTATTGCACTCAATTACCAGACGCACCTTCCGTTATTTTTGTATACTTTTTTTGTTTTCGGGCTTTATCCGGGACATTTAGATATAGGAATCGCAGTCGCTCTTCTTACCAACTCTTTTCTTTTACTGCTTTTAACCAGTACAAACGAAGATATCAGAAAGAAATCTTACGTTCTGGTAGGTTCTATTGTTGCGCTGAATTTTATTTTTCTTCCGACGACATGGCCTATGGCGGTTTTTGTGATTATTCACGTCATTGCTACTTCCGAGAGAATCAGTCTGAATATTTTCAGGTTTTTGCTGGGGATTATCTTAATTGTGTTCAGCTATTTTTCGGTAATGTTTTTTATTGATTTTAAAAGCTGGAACATGGATTATTTTCCTTTCGGAAAGATGAAACCTATGACAGATTACACAGAGCTTCTGCCTTTAATTCCGGTAATTGGTATGCTGATCTACGCTGTGTACGATCATTTCAGAAATTATAATAAAAAAAGCCCGATAAGCCGATATAAATATACTTTCCTGCTCGTTTTTTCGATGGCGCAGCTGATTACGATTATTCTTTACATGAATAAAAATTATGAATATTTACTTCTTCTTGCCTTTCCGTCTACTATTATCATCAGCAGAATGCTTCGGTTTCTGCCAAAATACTGGATGCAGGAAGTTGGTTTGTGGCTGCTTATTTTCAGTTTAATCGGTTTTAAAGCCGGAACTTATTTTAATTTATTTTAAAGATTATGATTCAGATAGACGATAAATTGATCTCTGAGGATATTTTTTCTGAAGAGTTTGTGTGTAACCTTTCTAAATGTAAAGGTGCGTGTTGTGTGGAAGGAGATGTAGGTGCTCCTTTGGATAAGGACGAACTGGAAATTTTAGATGGTATTTTTGAAAAAGTGAAGCCTTATCTTACTGAGGAAGGTATTAAATCCATCGAAAAAACAGGAACCTGGACAACCGATCCGATGGATGGAATGTATGTAACACCGATGGTAGAAAACCGCGAATGTGCATACGTAACTTTTGATGAAAAAGGAATTACAAAATGTGGTATTGAAAAAGCATATGAGGACGGTGCAGTAGACTGGCAGAAGCCGATCTCCTGTCATCTTTATCCGATCCGTATTAAAGAATATTCTACCTTTAAAGCATTGAATTATGATGTCTGGAAGATTTGCAGCGATGCCTGTACTTTAGGCAAAGAATTGCAGGTTCCTGTGTATAAATTCCTGAAAACGCCTTTGATCCGAAAATACGGTGAAGAATTTTACGAGGTTCTGAGCGAAGTGGCAGATGAATGGAAGAAGGAGTATGGATCTTAATTTTGGGTAAAAGGCTTAAAGAGTGATAGGGTTTGAGGATTTGAGAGTTTAAGAGTTTGAGAGTCTGAGAGTCTGAGGGTTTAGAGTTGTAAGGTTTTTAGGTTTTAAGATTTTTTTCAACTTTAACTGAATTGCATTCAGCCTTATCAGTAAAGATGGACTTGATAGAAGGACAAGATAAATATATCAATAGGAATTGGCTTTAGCCAAAACTAATCATCAATTATGTCTTAAGCTGATTTTTGTAGGTTTTAAATCAGATTAAAACTTAGGTAATTGACAAAATGCAATAATTTGGTGATCTAAATTAATCTTACTTTAATAAAGCAAAACCGTTCTGTAAAATCTACAGAACGGTTTTTAATTGAACTTTATATCGAAAATTATTTTGCTGCTCCGGCTTTTATGACTGCTGTTTCAGCTTTAGCTTCCTCTTTTTTGGCTTTTTCCCAACCGTCTTCCGGCATCAGGGTTGCCACGATTCTGCCTTTTGTAAGATATTTCTTAGCTACATCCTGAAGGTCTTTTACGGTTAAAGCTTTTACTTTTTCCTGATAGTTAAGGATTTCATATTTATCGCTTCCGTCCAACTGGTTTTTGGTAAGCGCATTCATCCAATACATATTGTCTTTCATATTGGTTTTATCATCATTGTACTCTCCTTCCTTATATTTATCAAGGTCTTTCTGTTCAGGTCCTTTATCAATTAACTTCTGAAGCTCTGCAATTGCACTTTTTGTTAACTTCTCAGCATTTTCAGGTCCGCAAGGGAAATTGATGCTGAAACTGTAATTGCTGAACGGAACTTTGTACATTCCTCCTCTTGCTCCGCCTCCGTAAATTCCGCTTTCATCTTCTCTCAGCTTTTCAATCACTTTAATGGTTGCCACTTCTCCAAGAGCTTCTAATGCCAATGCTTCTTTTTCGTTGTAAGGCGTTTCTCCGGTATAGGAGATCGTTACCATACTTTTAGGATCTTTTCCTTTTTTGTAGACCTTAGAATAATCTCCGGTAATCTGTCTGTAACCGGTATCTTTAAACGTTGAAGTTTTTCCGTTTGAAGGAAGACTCGCAATGTACTGCAACACTTCATTTTTGAATGTTGCCTCATCAATATTTCCTACAAAATAAAATTGGAAGTTTCCGGCATTGGAGAATTTCTCTTTATAAATATCGTACGCTTTTTTATAATCTGTATTTGCCCATTCCTTTTCCGTCGGGATAATTCCTACGAATCTCGGGTTTTTCTGATTCATGAATTTTGCATGCTCACTCGAGAAATAAAACTGAGGATTAGACAAAAGGTTATCCATCATCGCAGACTGTTTCGTTTTGTACGCATTAAATGCATCAGGATTGTAATTCAAACCTGTAAAATAAGCATACATCAGCTCCATTGCTGTTCCGAGATCTTTTCTGGTTGTTCTTCCGGAAAGTCCTTCTGTTACGTTTCCGATTGACGGATTTACATTTACCTGCTTTCCTGCAAGATAATTGGTAAGATCTGCTTTGGAGAAACCATTAACTCCGGCTTCTGATAAGGCAGGAAAAGCAAACTGGGTTTTAATAAAGTCGGCATCACTAATTACTGAGCTTCCTCCCAGACTTCTCGCTGCAAAAACAATTTCATCGTCTTTAAAGTCTGTTTTCTTGAAAGTAACTTTTGCGCCATTGCTCAGTGTCCATGTTGTGGTTCCTAATTTGGCATCGGTTTCTGTTTTAGCAATTGTACCTTCAGATTTGAAAGGTTTTACTAAATTTTTAATGGTAGCTTTTTCCTGATACGGTTTAAGATCTGCCATCTTCACTCCTTCAAAAGTATTCAGTACCATAGCTTCTGTCGGCATCTGAACGTTGTCTTTTTTAGGGCCGGTGATTACCACTACTCTGCTGTCGTCTTTTACCAGTTTTTTAATGACTTCATTGGTCTGAGCCAACGTTACGGAAGGTAAGAATTTTTTAGTATCTTCATATTCCCATGCGATTCCCGGCATTGGTTCCTGCTCCAGAAAGTTTCTTACATATTCATCAACCAAAACATCACTTTCTGTTTTGTCTCTGTTGTTGTAGGTTCTTTCGATATTAGACATTATCTGAGATTTTGCCCTGTCTAATTCTGTCTGGGTGAAACCGAATCTTTTCGCTCTTTCCGTTTCTTCCAAAAGAACTTTTAACGCATTTAGCTGGTTTCCGTCTTTCACCATTGCCATTCCCTGAAAAGCTTCTTTGCTTCTTGCATAGGTTCCGCCGTGATAAACATAACCGTACGTAAAAGGAGGATTATTTGAGTTTACCAGCTCTCCTAATCTGTTATTCAGCATGGTGGAAGCAAGCTGTTCTACTAGACTCTGGTTGTACTGCTCTACCGTAACATCCGGCTGATATGCTTCAGAATCTTTCATGATGAACTGCACCATAGATCTTGTAGCATCCGGATCTGTTTCGACAGCCACCAAAGTTTCCTTATGGTTCGGAAGATCGAAGCTCTTTCTTTCTCTCGGTTTTGAAGGATTTTTATATTTGCTGAAATTATCTTTAATTTTCTTTTCAACTTCGTCCACATTGATGTCTCCCACCACTACAATTGCCATCAGATCCGGTCTGTACCAGTCTTTATGAAACTGTCTTATGACATCCGGTTTGAAGTTTTCCAAAACGTCTTTCTTCCCGATCGGAAGTCTGTTGGCGTACTGAGAATTGTACAGTAATTTCGGAAGGTATTTATCCGACATTCTTTTGTCTGCTCCCAAACCAAGTCTTAATTCTTCAAGAACAACTCCTCTTTCTTTATTGATCTGCTCATCGGAAAGTGTGGCGTTAAATGCCCAGTCTTCCATCACTTTAAGACCTGCATCCAGATTTCCGGGCTTGTCTAAAGGAACGGGAAGCATATAAACTGTTTCATCAAAGCTGGTGTAAGCGTTTAAGTGCTGTCCGAATTTTACTCCGATTGACTGAAGAAAATCCACAAGTTTATTATCAGGAAAGTTTTTTGTTCCGTTGAAGTTCATGTGCTCCATGAAATGAGCCAGTCCTCTTTGGTTTTCATCCTCAAGGATAGATCCTGCATTAATTGCCAGTCTGAAATCTACTTTCTTCTCGGGTAATGTATTTTTTCTGATATAGTACTTCATCCCGTTCGGAAGTGTACCGGTCTTTACAGAAGGATCCATAGGAATATTCTGTGCAAATGCATTGGCAGACATCAGAAAGACAACTGCAAGCGACGAAAACATTTTTTTCATAGTTGTTTCGATTATTAATTTTTATGGTTCAAAAATATAATTTATTCACTTAACGTGGAAATGTTTAAATTATTATTTTAAGTTAAAATTGAGTTAATTATCGTTAATAATTTCCGATAAAAGATTTGAATTTCAGAAAATGAGAACAGCTTTAAAAGGGAAAGCCCAAGCCAAAGTAATGTCATCTTTTCTCATCAGTATGTTTTTGTGTTTAATACCGCAAAAATATAAATTCAGAATGTAAAGAATTTCTTTTTTTAGTTAAACTTTAGTTAAAAATAGTATATCAACAAAAAAATCGGGCAAAACCCGATTTTATTATGTTAAATTAAAGTTGTTTTATTTAAAATCCGCATCTGTAACTCCTGCATTAAGAGTAACCTTTGTTGTTTTAATAGTCATGGTCTGCCCTCCTCCCTGTGCTTCAATTAGTGACGGGAATTTAATTCCGTCTACCGTTAAATAATCTTTCGTAAAGGCAGTTCCTTCTTTTGCATCTGCTTTATATAAAAGACCTGTAGAAGCATCAAAATAGAATTTTCCTTTATCCGAAGTTAATACATTATAATCTTTTCCGTCTATTTTTTCCGTAGTAACATCTTTGAACTTCGTATAATCGTATCCTAAAGCATCAATAATTTTTCCTTTCTTTAAATCTCCCAGTTTCTCTGCCGGAATTTCGCTTTTGTTGCCCATCTGCTCCATGTACCCTTTTTCTCCGTCAAAATACTGAGAGGCCGCTTTCTGTCCCATAAAAAACTGTTCAGATTTGAACTTATTGCCCAGTTTTTTGGTCGTCATTGTGATTTCTCCCGGAAGCGCAGCCCCCGAAATTGTATTTTCCATCACAATGGATTTCACTGCTTCAAGTTTATCTTTTCCTCCAAGTGCTGTAAGATATTTATCGATAACTTCTTTTGGAGTAAGCTTAGATTTTACAGCTTCCGTTTTAGCCGGAGCAGCAGTAGTATTTTGTGCAGCTACCGAAGTAGAAAAAAGCACGGCGCAAAAAAACGGAATGATGATCTTTTTCATAAATAAAGTTTATAATCGTAAATATAGGAATATTAAACAAATAAATGCAGATGTTTTATCAATAAAAAAACCACTGTAAAAACAGTGGTTTTCAAATATTTATAGTAAAATAAATTACTTTTTAAGCTCTTCCAAAAACTCGTCGTGAGAAATTGCAGTTTCTTTTTTCGTTGCTTTTTCAAGGATTACATCTTTCAGCTTCGTCATCGCAACTTCAGAAGAAATCTGTCTTACCTGCTCCTGATCTTTAAGCATTTCAACAGCATATTTCTGGATCTCTTCGTCTCCTAAATGGTGGATTCCGTAGATTGCCAATTGATTTCTTACCAATTGTTCAGCCTGTCCTAAAACATCAGCATAATCTAATTTGATATCGTTATCACTCATCAATTTTCCTTCGATGATCTGATATTTCAACTGGTTTTTCTCAGATTCAAGGATTTCTTTTGCCTGTTCTTCAGACTGGATGTTCTGGTTAGAGAACATTAACCATTTTACAAGGAATGTTTCAGGAAGCTTTACTTCTTCTTTTTCAGAAACCTGCTCCAATACTTTATTCACAAAGTGAACATCAGCATTTTGCTGGAAGTATTCGTCTAATTCAGATTTTACTTTTTCTTTCAGTTCTTCTTCAGACTTAATGTTTCCTTCTCCGTACACTTTATCGAATAATTCCTGATTAAGTTCAGCCAGATTAAGACCGTAGAAATCTTTTACTTTTACTTCCACTTCGTTGTGGTGTAAATGCTCAACTTCTTCTTTAGAGAATCCTAATTCTTTAGCCAGTTCTTCGTTTTCAGCAAGCGTTTCTTTAGAAACTTTTACAGAACCGTCCATTTTCAAAGATTTTACCAGTTTGAAAGCTTCTTTGTTTTCAGCAGTAATGGTAACGTTCTTCGGATGGTGGTGGTGCTCTCCTTCTGCATCTTCTTCCACAACCTGAGAAATTTCTAAAGCAATGTAAGAATCTTTATTGATTTTTTCTTGAGGAGCCTGCTCTGCGAAACGCTTCTGCATGTTCTCAATACTTTTGTTGATTTCTTTTTCAGAAGCCTCTACTTTGTAGTGAGGAGCTTCATATTTAGCCAGGTCAATAGTGAATTCAGGCTCAAATCCTACTTCAAAAGCAACTTCAAGCTGATCCGCATTGTAATCGAATTCGTTTACTGGCTGTGGAACCGGCTGACCAACTAATCTTAGTTTGTTTTCGTTTACGTAGCTGTTTAAAGCATCAGAAACCTGCTTGTTGATTTCTTCAAAAGCAATACCTGCTTCATATTGTTTTCTAACCATACTCAAAGGCACTTTTCCTTTTCTGAAACCAGGAACTTGCGCATTTTTAGCATAATTAATCAATTGCTTATCAACTTTTTCTTTATAGTCAGATTTTTCCAATGTCACTGTAAGCAATGCACTTACATCATCATGGTTTTTTGCAGTAACCTTCATTATTGATTAAAATTTTAGGTTGCAAAAATATAAAAATTTTATGAAAATCGTTCATTTAAAATCAACTTAAAAGCTAAATATTGTTAAATTAAAAAACCACCGGAAAATTTCCGATGGTTTTACTAACAAGATTAAAGATATTAAAAGGTTATTTTAATTCGTAATAGTATAGTTTGCCTGTGCATCTGTTTCTCCTCCTACCTGAGTTCCGTAGATCACGCCGTTTGTGGTTGTCTGGGAATCTTCAGTTACACTTGCCGGTTCATGATATAAAGTGAAAATCAGCTGGCTTGTTGCAGAAGGATTTTTAACGGCTTTGTTGACCACCCATTCTGTTTTTAAACCTACCCGTTTTCCGTCTGCTCTTGTAGAAGAAGCATCATCTGTACGCGTTAAAGTAATATCTGAATTCGGGAAATTGAAAATTAAAAAGTGTTCGTCTTTTGCATCTTTAATTTCCTGAGTGGCATCTTCGTTTCCGTTTTTAAACTGTGCAGTTACCTGATAGGTTTTTCCGTCGGTTAATTTAATCGCTTGAGCTCCTCCCGCTCCCATGCTGTAATTGTACGTTTGGGTAGTTCCCGCCGCAACATCTTTCACATTCAAAATAATGTTGGTAAGGTCTTCCTGAGGAAGATCGTCTTCTGCTGCAGATCCGTCTCTCTGACAGGAAACTACGGTAATGGCGATGAATAAAACAGCTAATAATTTGATGATATTTTTAGTATTGAATAATTTCATTTTTTTAAATTTTAAGGTTGATATTTTGTCTGATGGTTTTAAAAATCTTTAGAATCTGTATCTAAAGTTGAGAATAAAGTTTCTTCCTGCCTCATCCGAGAAAAATCTCATCCTGTTCAGATAATCTCTGTACGAAACATTGAAAAGATTGTTCACGATAAGTCCCGCAGAAAGATTTTTGCTGATGTTGATTCCTGTCTGGATATTCCAGAGAGAATAACCGTTTGGCGGAGTACTCAGATCCACCGTTTTTTCCACTTCATCTCCGTCTATATATATAGGTATGGTTGCATTATACACCGGAAATCTGTTCTGCTTAAGAAAAGTCTGGTTTTCTAAAGTAAAATAGAACTGATTCCAGTTTTCCTTTTTAAACTGTAATGCATTGGAAAAATTCGGAGGCATCATTAAAATCAACGGAACATTGTTTGTGTCGTCCTGTCCGTAAACATAACTTCCCTTTCCTACATAAGTAAGATGATCCGTAAGTTTAAGATTAACATCCAGATCTACCCCATACATTTTGGCATCGATCTGCTGATAAGACCACACGGGAAATACTCCTCTGATCGTATTCTGAACTCCTGTAGGAACTTCGTTGATGAAATTTTTGGTGATAAAAAAGTAAGGATTTACAGAAACATTCAATCCTTTTAAAACGTTGAATTTTGAATCCACCGTAAGATTAAACTGATGTCCCTGTTCATTTTTCAGTCCCATATCTCCGATTTCGATCACAGAGGCTGAATGGTGCAGTCCGTCTGAAAATAGTTCCGCAATATTCGGTGTTCTGCCCACTTTTGCATAATTGAATTTCAGATCAAAAGATGAATTCGGACGATATTCTAATCCTGCATTGAATGATACATTGTTATAATTAAGTTGAGGACGCGTAAGAATCCTGTTCTGATCCGTTTTTACATAAAACTGAGGATAAGAATCTGCATATCTCTTCTCCCAATCGCTTTTATCGTACCATTTGGTAACATCATAACGCGTAAAATCGTATCGCGCTCCTGCCTCCACATTGAAATTGCCGGAGATTTTATATTTAAAAACGGAATAAAAACCTGCCGCATATTTATCATAGTTCGGAATCAGACGTCTTGCTTTTGTCGCCGGATCCGAATAATTGTTCTGAAAACTCGCATCAATTCCCGTTTCCAGAGAAAACTTCCCTCTTTCCAGCAAATCATTAAGATTAAACTGATGCGTCATCAGTTCCAGATCCAGAGAAGGCGTATCTTTCAGTTCTCCTCTTCTGATGTCATATTCCTGTCTGTGGTTGTACTGATAACTGTACGTCGCAGAAACTTTCCCGATATTTTCAAATCTTTTGAAAGCCGAAACTTTCGCAATATGATGCTCGATTACCTGTCTCGGATTATCAATATCATAACTGAAAGTTCCTGTGTAAACCGGAATTTTCGTAGTAGTTGCGTTGTAAAAATCTTCATTGTTTCCCACGTGAGAACCTCTGTAAATTCCTATATTCTGGTTGGTTAAATAATAATCAAAAGAAATTCCTCTCTCGTAAGTATTATTCTGAACGGTAAAATTAAACGAAGAAAAATCCATTCCTGTGTTCATCAGGTTATAATCTGGAGCATTCTGATCTCCCAGTTTTTTGATGCTTCCTCCGGTTTTTACCGCCCATCCGTTTTTCCAGATTTTCGCAACATCCGCATCCAGAGCCATTCCTTTTCCGTTTGAAATTCCGGTAAGACCGACTGAACCTTTTAAAGTATCCTTTTTAGGGAAAATTTCAGGTTCCATCACCACGACTCCGCCAATCGCATCACTTCCGTACTTCAATGCAGAAGCACCTTTGATAACGTCGATATGCTGGAAATTATTAATATCCACATTTGGAGCGTGTTCTACTCCCCACTCCTGTTCGGCAAGTCTCACTCCATTGTTTAAGATAGAGATTCTGCTTCCGTAAAGCCCGTGAATAATAGGTTTTGAGATATTATTTCCTGTTTTCAAAGCACTGACTCCCGAAATCTTCGTCAGTAAATTTCCTAAATTATCTGTGGAATTTCTTTGAATTTCAGATTTATCAAGTGTTTTGATTACTAAAGATCCGTTGCTTTTATGGTTTCCGTGAATGGTCACCGTTTCGATATCCTGAATATGATGTTCAAGCGTAATTGTTAAATGCAAATCCTGTGTAACTCCTACATTTTCAGTATAATCATTACAATCAGGATGTTTAGCAATGAGTATATATTTTCCCGCAGGAATTTTATTGATTGAAAACTTACCGTTTTTATCGGTTTTTGCAGAAAAATCTCCAATTTTCACGGATGCATTTTCCAGCATGGTTTTATCGTGAAAATCCTGAACTGTTCCTTCTACCGTATAAGTCTGCTGTGCGTTGGTGAATGCAAATCCGCAAAGGATAAGCATAAAGCTATAGATCAATTTCATTGTTAAATAGATTGATTGTGTACTTTTCAGGGTACTTTTTCGTTAAAATTTGAATTGGATTTTTTAGCTTCAGACGATGAATCTCAATGCTCAATTTTGAACCGTTAAGATTTATTTTAAGAATTTAGAGTCATTAAGTTTAACCTTGCTTTTAAGGGATACAAAAAATCTATATGATTTTTCTTAACGAAACTTAATTTCTAAATCATCTTAATGACTTAAAAAACATCAGCTGGCTTAATTAAAATACATCATGTATTTAAAATTATCTGGCAAAAAATCCGAAAAAATCTATGAATTATGAAATTGCGGGCGGACCGCGAAGCTGAAAGGTAAATTTGGTCTGAGACCATATTTTTTCCTGAACGGTAATAATCTGCTTTACTTCATGCGTGTAATGTGCAAAAGAAAAACTGAATTCTTCAGGAACTAAAGTATGTCCGGTAGCTAAGAAATGACAGGCAAGACAGTCTGCTGCTTTTTCCTTCGCTGTATTTTTGGTAAGTGTATTTTCTGATTTTTTGAAGCTGAAGTTTTTAAAAACTTCTTCAGAACTGTGACTGTGGAAATTCTGGGAAAACATCGCAAGAAAATAGATTCCAAACAATAATTTGGAAATAAAATTCTTCAGATTTCTGTTTTCTTTAAAAATCATTCGTCAAAATTATAAAAATAATTTAAAAACTGAGATTAAAGTTTTATTAAAATATATTAATTGATAAGTAAGCTGATATGAAATTTTGTTACAAACTGTAATCAAACCTTATAGGTTTTAAAAACCTATAAGGTTTATTTTATGTATTTCTTAGAAATTAATCCAACTGAGTCCCCAAATATTCCCATTCCTGCAAAGCAAGATCCAGTTCTTCTTTGGTATTGTTGTATTTTTCCAGTGTTTCTTCCGAAGGATTTTCTTTAGTGAAAGAAGCTTCAAATTCCTCAACTTTTGTTTCCAGTTCAGTAATTTTTTCTTCTACTTTTTTCAGTTTATTCTGAATATTTTTCTGCTCTTTGCTTACAATGGTTGATTGTTGAGTTTCTGTTGCAGGCTTTTCCTCTTTTTTTGCCTTTACTTCAACCTTAGTATCTTCTCCATGAAGTTTTGCTTTTTCAGCAGAGATTTCGCGAATCGATTCTTTTTGTCTGAATTCAAGATATTCGTTGATATCTCCTAAGAATTCTTTCATTCTTCCATCACGGAATTCGTAGATCTTATCGCAAAGTCCCTGTAAGAATTCTCTGTCGTGCGAAATTACAATTAACGTTCCTTCAAATTTCTGAAGCGCCAGTTTGATGATTTCCTTAGACTGAATATCCAAGTGATTCGTAGGTTCGTCCATAATAAGCGTGTTGAAAGGACGAAGCAACAATTTACAAAGCGCAAGACGGTTTCTTTCTCCTCCGGAAAGCACTTTCGTTTTTTTGTTCACCGCCTCTCCCTGAAAAAGGAAAGATCCTAACAAATCACGGACTCTTGGTCTTGTTTCTTCGGTTGCAGCGTCTTCCGCTTCTTCCTGAACGGTTTTATTCGGGGTTAAAACTTCCTCCTGATTCTGAGCAAAATAACCGATGTTTACGTTATGTCCAAGATTCCATGTTCCGGAGTAATCTTTAATGTCTCCTGCAAGAATTTTCGCCAACGTTGTTTTTCCCTGTCCGTTTTGTCCAAGAAGCGCAATTCTGTCTCCTCGCTGAACGATGAAATCCACATCATCAAAAATCTGTTTTTCGCCGTAAGCTTTTCCAAGATTTTCAGCTTCGAAGATAATTTTTCCGGGAACCTGCGACTGTACGAAACGGATATTGAATTTAGAAACGTCTTCATTATCTACTTCAATACGCTCGATCTTGTCTAATTTTTTAATCA
The DNA here is from genome assembly GCF_018603435.1 of Chryseobacterium sp. ZHDP1. GTDB lineage: Bacteria > Bacteroidota > Bacteroidia > Flavobacteriales > Weeksellaceae > Chryseobacterium > Chryseobacterium indicum. The sequence continues at coordinate 2,014,333 of NZ_CP075682.1, forward strand.
AAGACTGCGCAAAAGATGCTTTTGTGGCACTTGCACGGAACTTATTGATGTTATCTTCCATCTGCTTGATCTCCGCATCCTGATTCTTTTTAGCCTGAATCAGTTTTTCGCGGCGGTCTTCGCGCATCACAAGATATTTGGAATAATTGGCTTTATAATCGTCAACTTTTTTGTTGTTGATATCAAAAGTACGGTTACAAACCGCAGTCATAAACTGCTTATCGTGACTTACCAGAACAATGGCTCCGGGATAATCTTTCAAAAAGTTTTCCAGCCACATGATGGATTCCATATCCAGGTGGTTCGTAGGCTCATCGAGAAGCATGATGTCGTTCTTTTGCAGAAGCAGTTTTGCCAGCTCGATTCTCATTCTCCAGCCTCCGGAAAATTCATCGGTGATTTTCTGGAAATCATCCGCCTTGAAACCAAGCCCGAACAATACTTTTTCCATGTCGCCTTCCAGATTGTAGGCATCGTGGTTCATCAAAAGATCGTTCAGTTCCGTCATTTTATTAATCAGATCTGTGTAAGAATCGCTTTCGTAGTCGGTTCTTGTCGCCATCTGATGATTCACCTCTTCAAGCTCATTTTTCCATGCGTTGATCTGTTCGAAAGCCTGCATGGTTTCTGCCCATACTGTTCTTCCTTTTACGAAATCGAGATCCTGCTTAAGGAACCCGATGGTGATGTTTCCTTCCGGAACCACGTTTCCTTCGTAGAAATTAATTTCTCCGGAAAGCATTTTCAATAAAGTGGATTTCCCCGCTCCATTTTTACCGACCAAACCAATTTTATCATCCTTTTTAATCGTGAAATTCACGTTTTGAAACAGATATGTTCCTGAATGATGTAATCCTAAACCTTGAACCGAAAGCATGTGTTAAATAATGATTAATAGTGAATAATGAATTTTCGGGTGCAAAAATACGGAAAATAAAGCAATTGTAAACTTGTTAAAAATTTAATAGAGCTGAACCTTAATTTTAATTTTTAAATTTGAAGAAAATTATACTCCCGTTTCAGAACATAAACTACTGAATACAACAAAACACAAACTTCAATAATGACAGATACTCAATCCCTTTGGATAAAAACAGGCTATGAAGCTTTTGCAATTCTTGGTGAAAATGCATTGAAAATAGAGCAGCTTGCCAGAGAAACCGGAAAAAGTAAATCTTCCTTTTATCATCATTTTGCAGATACAGAAGGATTTATGGGAGAATTACTCCGTTTTCACTTAAAAAGATCTGAGATTATTGCAGAAAAAGAAAAAAATGCCCGAAATATACATCCTGAACTTATTGAAATTCTGGCTGAACATAAGATAGACCTTCTTTTCAACCGCCAACTGCGTTTTCATCAGCAGAAGCAAAATTTCCGGAAAACTTTGGAGAAATCCAACCAGATTGTAGGAAACGAGTTTGTAAAAATCTGGGCAGAAGATCTTCAGCTTAAACTTTCTCAGCGACAATTGGAAAGCCTTTTTGAACTGGCTCTGGAAAACTTTTTCCTACAGATTAATCCTGAAAATATAACTAAAGAATGGCTTACTTCTTATTTTGAAAATTTAAAAAGAATTGCAAAAAACTTTGAATAAAAAATCCTTCGCACATACTTTTTATAAATCCTTTATATTGTACGGAAGCGTCTAACATTAACATTGTTTCCTGAGTAATTTTGCAAAAAAAATTATTCGTTCCATGACGCAAAAACTTCATCATTTCTACTTAAAAGTAACAGCAATTGTCATAGGTTCATTTGGTCCTGTTTTCTTTTTGGGAACCATGTTACCTACTTCCGAACCTGCAAGATGGTCTTTGGATCTTCTGAGTCTTCCCTTGGACGGATTGCAGACTTTTCATGATCCTACCACACGATTTTTAAGTGCTTTAACAGGAGGTTTTCTATTCGGTTGGGGAATTTGTATATGGTTTCTGCAAAAATGGGTTTATCCAAAAGCTCCCGATGAAGTCCGAAGGTCTGTTTTAGCCGGACTTTTATCATGGTTTTTTCTAGACAGTGCAGGTTCTGTAACATCCGGGAATTCAAGCAATGCTTTTATTAATATTATTGTTTTACTCATTGCTACAGGACCTCTGTGGAAAAAAGCTAAAAATTAAAATATTTACCCATTTATGTCAAAAAATTCATCAATGAAAAATTCAAATTTTCTTAAAATTCTTTTAATTGTTCAATCTTTAACACTGTTTGTGTACACAATATTCTGTTTTCAAAAGGAAGGCGCAGATTTGCTCAGTGTTTTCGTTAATAACATTGCTGCTATTGGCTGGAGCGGACAATTTAATCTGGATTTTTCCTGTTATTTACTTCTTTCGGGTTTATGGATTGTGTGGCGTAATAAATTCAGTTTAAACTCTGTCTTTATTGCGATTACAGCAAGCATTGTAGGAATTATGGTTTTTGCTCCTTACTTTTTATTTCTATTGATAAAAGAAAAGGGAGATCTGAAATTAACGTTAATCGGAAGTCGTTAACGATATAGCTGATATAAAAATTGAGCTGTCCACTAAAGACAGCTCAACACCTAAATTTAAAACTGAAAATGTACTAACATTTATTATAAAAATTTTCTTTGATCAATATCGTACGGCTCCAATTATCGTTATTCGGAATATTGGTTCCGTAGGCATAATCAACCACAGAATCTTCAATATGATGTATTTCCGACTGTAATCTGGATTGGTTTTTATTGAACTGATCATCCGAATTGCTCGGAACATTCAGTCCGTTATTGATGATTTCCGTATGGGTTTCCGATTTGGAATCCATCATCAAAGCAGGATGATATAAGCCGAAATTAGCCGAAATATGGATATAATCTGCCAGTTTTTCGTAATTGTAATCTGGTTTAAGATCCGGTGAAAGGTTTTTAACATAATTTCCCAAAATCTCCGAAAGTTCTGACAGATAAGAATGTTCTTCAGAATGAACAGCAAATGTGTCCTCATCAAAATCCGTATCAAATACAGGTTCCTGAGAATTTGTTTCCATAAGCATCAGTTTTCCATACACTTTTGAAAGCTCACTGTACACCAGATTTCTTGCAACGTATGCCTGAGAAAAAACTTCGCCCTTATCAATTTTATAATCCTGTAAAATATGACTCCATATTTTCTTTTTTTCTGAATCTAAAGCAGTTCCTCTGATGTTCTCCACATAATAATACAACTCCGTATTTTTAATAAAATTCGGGGAAACATACACCGATTGAGAGCCTTCTAAATATCCTCCTCCAACATCTGCATGTGCACCCGGAACAAAAATTTCTTTCCAGACAGAGCCTCCGTTCTCCCATTTTTTATCTGTTCTTTCTTTCGATTCTTCGAAAATGCCTGTTAAAGGAAAAAAGTAACGGCATTCGTTCACTGCACAGATATGAAGAACTTTTTCCGTTTCGGGCAAAACTGCCACATCATAATCGCTGAAAGCGGCAGATTCTACGGTATCAAAAATTCCAAGAAATTTAATTTTAACTTTTTTTCCTGAAAATTCGGAAGTATGATGCATTACTTCATTGCAAAAATTCCTTGCCAGCATGGCGCCTCTGCTAAAACCATAGACGTATAAATGATATTCTTTATCCTTTTCGTGAACTGTATTTTTAATAAATAATAAAGCGTCTTCCAGTTTATCATCAGAAGAATATCCGTAGTATCCCGCAGGATTTTTACACGTAGCCATCGCAAAATCACTATCTTCATTTCCTGTAACAGTTCCGATTCCTTCTACATATTTTTTCTCATTGCCATTAAACAGCTTAAATAATTTATAGATATTGGTAATATTACCGTAATAGCTTTCGTTATTTTTAAGTGGTTTTTCATGAGAAGTAGCATTCATCCCGTTATTTCCTGTTCCATCGAAGAAAATTCCGACAGAGATGATGTTGTTTTCCATTACACTTTGTGGTTTTATCTTGTCTTCATTATTAAAAATGAAGCACTTATTATATGAACACTCCAAAGTAACGATGAAAAAAACCGTGATAATAGAGTAGAAAGTACCAAATAAAAAATTCCGTATTTCTACGGAATCAGATTCTTTCCAGGGGATGAATATTGTTGATAATGGCATAAATTACAATTCCCACTGTATTTTTAGCGCCGATTTTCTCTACAATTCTCTGCCTGTGGCTTTCGACAGTTCTTGGACTGATATATAGTTTTTCTGCAATTTCATTATTGGTGCATTCCTGACAGATCAGCCTCACCACATCTTTTTCGCGGTCGGAAAGTTCGTCATCCATTTCAAAGAGCGTTCTTTTTTTGGTAGGACTGTTCATGTAAGAAAAAATCATCTGATGATCTTCCGGAGTGAAGAAAATTCCGTTTTTGTACACCATTGTAATGGCTTCGATAAAAGCATTCCTGTTAGAATTTTTCGGCAGAAATGCTGAAACGCCGAGTTTCACCATATATCCCAAAATGGTTGTTTTGTAATGGGAAGAAAGAATAATGATTTTAAGATGGGGATATTTTTCTTTTAAAATTTCAACCAGCTCAAACCCGTTCATGGGCTGCATCTGTACATCAACCAATGCAATATCGGGGAAATCTTCTTCGGAGGTTTTCTCTAAAGTTTCCAGAAAATCCGGGCCATTGGTAGAAGTAGATCCTACTGAAATATTGGGTTCTGAAGACAATAACATTTTTACGCCTTCGAGAATCAGCTGTTCATCATCAATTAACGCTATTTTGATCTGGGAGTTCATGGTATGGAATTTTTATAATTAACCGGCTGCCTTTACCTAAGGTATTTTTCCATTTGTGCGCCGCGTTCATAGATTTTATTCTGGATTCGATATTTTTGATACCCATCCCTTTTTTCACCTCATCATATTCAAAACTTTGTCCGTTATCCGAAATGATAACCGCAAGATTTGTTTTATTGTCTTTAATATAGATCCAGATTCTTGATGCTTCCGAATGTTTGAGAACATTGGTGGTAAATTCCTGAATAATCCTGTACAGCTGAACTTCTATAAAAATTTCTTTTTTCTGAAATTTCGGACTTACATTCAGTGAAATGTTTATTCTTCCTGCTAAATTGGCTATCAGTTCTTCAATATACAGAACCAGACCTACGGATTCCAGATTTACGGGATATAATGAATGAGAGATGCTTCTTGCAGAATCTATCAGAGAAGACATTTGAGTGGTGATATTTTTTTTAATCAGCTCATCTCCTTTGGTGTCTAAATTATTCAGCCATAAGGAAAGAATATTCAGACGGTTTCCGATATCGTCATGAATCATTACCGCAATTCTTTTTCGCTCAGATTCCTGCGCCTTTATGTTTTCCAGTGCCAGATTTTTCTGATGCCGTACTTCCGCTTCATGCTGTGCATTTTGTTCTTTAATAATTCTCTGGATAAAACTCCGGTACGCAAGCAGAATAAAAGTCATAATGATTACCAGAACAGCAATCAGTGCAACAAAAAAAGTGATATTTAAGGTTATTTCTTTAATCTTAAAAAGGTATATATGATTGATATATATAAAAAGCTGCAGAGAATATTATTGATACTCCAGATCATTCCCGCCTGTTTTACCCCAAAATCCGCAAGCTGGCGAAGAAGGAAAAATAAAAAAACCGACAATCCATAATACAGGAAAATAAGGCTGTCTACAGCCATGAAGCGGTCATTCACCTGAGTATTTTTAATTTCCATAAGCAGCGCATAACCGGCAAAGCAGATCACAATAATATTTGAAATCACCTTCTTTACTTCATTGGTTACCATTTCCGTATCCAGCAAAAAGAAGAGCGCCAATAATCCTACCGGAATATAACAATACCACGGCAATGCCAATTTTTTCACGAAAAGAATTCCTAAGATGAGAAATTCTCCTGCCACATAATAAGGAAACAGAAAATCAAGACCCTTTACATGAAAGAGACTTATAGAAACTCTTCCTGCCGCTTCTATCAAAAAAAGAAAAATGATATAATATACATACCATTTTTCTGTGTTTCTAAGAGTTTTGTACTTTAAAATCCCGATTAAAGCACAAATAACAAGTAAACTGTTATTAAGATAAAGTATTACCTGGTAAATATCCACAATATATTTTAGTTATAAATTACGTAAACTGGCAGATAGGCGGGCATGCGTTTGACCAATCGTATGTATTGGAGATTTTTTCAACGCTTACTCCATTTTCACTGCCTTCCAGACCTGTAGTATAAAAAGAAATGAAAATAAGCGTAGGCAAAACTCTCTGATACACCTGAGAAAATTTCAGTCCGAATGAGCAAACCATATGAGAAAGCCCGGCTTTCGGCGGATTAAGATTTTCTGCAGGTACATAAAACTGTCTGAAAATTCTTGCTCCCTGAAATTCTGTACATTCTCTGTAGAACCAAATCATCGCATCGTTTCTCCACGACTCAATTGCTTCGATTGCTTTATCCTGCTCCATCATCGGCTTATTGGCAATCGGCCAGAACATATCCGAACTGTTATCGACTGTTTTAAGATCTTTGGAAAGAACCGCATTTTTCACAAGCGTATATTCTTCCGTTTCTACCAGATTAAGATCTTCCTTCAGTTCGGCTAAAAAGCTGTAAGGATAGCCCTGTACTTCTTTTTTATGTCCTCCTTCATCCATCGGACAAAGAACAGCAACCATCTTATTCTCGTAAATACCGATCTGAGCACAAAACTCAGTACATTTATTTTCGGTCTTCATCCAGTTGATCTGTTCTGCATCAAAATCAAAAACATAATTGGTAGGAATCAGATCTTTAATGGCATTGTAATTTCCACGGCAGTTATCCCACGCTGCAAATGCTATCTCGCATTGTTCTCTGTTGAATGTATTCATATTTTCACGGTTTTTCTAAGGCATAAAATTATAGAAACTAAATTATCTATGCAAGTATCTCACGCATAATTGAAAATTAGTTAATAATTCTTCACCGTAATATGGTAACAACTTTGCTGTTTTTCCTTGATATAGTAGATTTTGCCGAGATCATAATAATATTTCAGAACTTTTTCCAAAGCAGCTTCCATTTTCGGATTATGCTTCAGAACACCATTAAAGCGAACGTAAGAGATATCAAACGAATTTCCGTAATTATGGGAACTGATTCCAAGTGCGGCATTGGAATTCACCCTTCTCAGTCTGCATTGGTCTTCCAGTGTTCTGGTGATAGAAGAAACCGTAAAAACATTTCCTTTGGTTTCTTTACTGAAACGGGCACCCATTTTTTCCAGTGTAAGTTTGCCTTTAGAAACCATGTAAGCCCTACTGTAATCCAGCTTTTCAACGCGATACCCAGTTCCTGATTTTTTTATTTTATGAAATTTTCCGTTGCTGATGTATTTCTGTACCGTTTTAGAATCCTTCAGAATTTTAACCCCAAAACTTTTAGAAGCATCAAGATGCGGTTTGTACAGCAGCGTAGGTTCTACTCTTAAAACTTCTGTAAGATCATAGCAAGGCAATGTTTTTTGAGCCGCCTGCGCGTAACAAGTACCATGAAGAACGTAAGCAAAAACCACACACAGAAACTTTTTCATGAAAGATGTTTTAAAATTTATAAACTAAAATAATCATTTATGAAATAAATATAAACTTCAATAAACATATATGTGAAAATAATTAACCGTTAATTTAATTTTAAATTACTAAATCAACAATAAAAAATAAATTTATACCATAACAATTTTAAAATTAATCTTTCTTATTTAACATATTAATTATAAATTTGAGATAATTTATTAAAATAAACAATATGATAAAAAAACTTTTTGCCGAATTTTTCGGTACGTTCTGGCTTGTTTTCGGAGGTTGCGGAAGTGCAATCTTCGCCTCACAGATTGCTGCTGCATCTAATGGACAATTAGGGATTCTTCTTCTGGGAGTATCTTTGGCTTTCGGGCTTACTGTTCTTACAATGGCTTATGCAGTAGGGCATATTTCCGGAGGACATTTCAATCCTGCTGTTTCCGTAGGACTTCTTGCAGGTGGAAGATTCTCTGCCAAAGATCTTGTTCCGTATGTTGTGGCACAATGTTTAGGAGCAATTGGAGCCGCAGGCGCTTTGTACGTTATCCTGAGCGGTTCCGGAACTCCGGATTTTTCGGGACCGGGAGCTTTTGCCACCAATTTCTACGGTGAAGCGGTATATTTTGGAAAAAGCTATTCCATGAGTGCTGCATTTTTAACAGAATTTTTACTGACGGCTTTTTTCCTGATCATTATTCTTGGCGCTACAGATAAGTTTGCCAACGGAAAATTTGCAGGTATTGCCATCGGTTTAGGATTAACGTTAATCCATTTAATTTCTATTCCGATTACGAATACTTCCGTGAATCCTGCAAGATCGCTTTCTCAGGCGATTTTCGTAGGCGGAAATGCCATGTCTCAGCTTTGGCTGTTTTGGGTTGCCCCGATTTTGGGAGGAATTACAGGAGGATTAATTTACAGATTCCTGCTGCAGCGAAACGGCGCGGAAGAATTAGATAGCTAAAACAAAATCCTGTCAGCCGACAGGATTTTTTTATGTTTGACATTTTGAAAGACTACTTTAACTTTTTGATATCAAAAGGATTTTTAAAAATAAGCTCTTCGTGTTTTCCTTTGATTTCCATTTTCTTATATAGTAAACTTAAAGCCATTTTCCGGATAAAAAGATCTTTATCATTCAGTTTCCAGTAAGAATCATCATGTACTTTTCTGGGTTTTCTTATGACATAGAATTCAGTTTCCCAAGAATCTACGTTATGGTAAAATTCTATAATTCCGCAATGTTCGGGAATGATTTCATGATCTACCATTCCCATCGGAAGCAGAAAACTGAACGCATTGCAGGCATAATCTCCACAGGAAATTTTATCGTGTTTTAAGAATTTTTCGCCTGTACTTGAATTGGTATAGGATTTTTTAAAATCGTTTTTGAAATCGCCCTTCGAAAGCTTGATTTCAATCTCATGACTGTATCCTTCTGAATCAACAATCAGAATATCGGCTTCCCAATCTGCCTGAAAATGATTGGTCAAAACAATTTCTTTCTCAAAATTGCATTGAGAATGAATAAATGCGTGAACCAATTCTTCTATTTTTAACACTTTTTGTTTTTTTGTTTTTAACGCGAAGATCGCAAAGATTTTAGTTATTATTTGCTCTGCATAGTTCGTTCACAAAGGCGTTTTCACTAAGCTAATGATAGCAGAAGTTTTAAATTTAAACAAAAATCCTGTTTTGATAAAACTCTTTGTTTTTAACGCGGAAGTCGCAAAGGTTTTAGTTACTATTGTCTTCCCTATTTCGTTCGCAAGGGCGTTTTCACTAAGCAAATGATAGCTGAAGTTTTAAATTTAAACAAAAATCCTGTTTTGATAAAACTCTTTGTTTTTAACGCGGAAGTCGCAAAGATTTTAGTTGAAATTTGTTCTGCATAGTTCGTTCGCAAGGGCGTTTTCACTAAGCAAATGATAGCTGAAGTTTAAACAACATCAATTAGCTAACAAGCAAACTGCATCCACGAATATCTGAATGATCGATTCTGCCTAAAACCTGAAATTTATTCCCGATAATTTTACCTAAATCCTGCGTGGCGATGAATGCGCAGGAATGTACATTTGCCAAGTCGATGATATTAATCGCTCCCGTTCTTCCCTCCTTTTCATAATTAAAAGGATCTTCTGCATTTCTGATCATGATGCGCATCCAGTTTGGACATTGATATTCGTTATTTCCTAAAGAATATGCCTGTGAAAGAAGCTCTGTCATCGAATATTCTGAATAAATTTTATCGGTTTTAAAACCTTCCTGTAAAATTTTCAACAGTTCGTCTTTGGTCATTTCCTCTTTTCTGCCTTTCATTCCTCCGGTTTCAATTACCATTAATGAGTCGGAGAATTGAAGCGTTTTTGAGTTGCTGTCGCAGAAATCTAAAAAATCCAGCAGTGCAAAAGAAACACCGAACAGAATAACTTTCTTACTTTGCAATTCATTTAAAAGGGTAAATAAATCTTCATGATTGTACAGGAAATATCCGTTTTCAGGTTTTCCGGATTTTTTCATCAGATAATCTACCATATAAATCAGCGAAGAGTTTTGTCTTTCGAGATAACTTGGCAAAAGTCCGAGGAAAATGAAGTCTTCCGGTTTTCCGATAAACTGTTCAAAGCTTTTATAGATGCTTTCTTCGTACAGTTGAGGATTGGCAATGAAATGTTTTGATAAATTCATCTGTGTGGTTCCGGAACTTTGAAAAAAAAGATCCGCAGTTACATTTTTATCCAAAACCTGATGGTTTTTAAACATTTCAATGGGCAGAAAAGGAATTTTTGTCAGTTCATCAACATGATCAGGTTTGATGTTAAGATAATCTACAAAACGTCTGTAAACTTCAATATTTTCATACTGATAACGGAAGGTTTCCAGTGATGCAGCCAAAAAATCCTGCTCTGTCTGTATGCCGAATATATTTTTCACTTCTAAAAATATTTTTATTCTCAACCTCATTTACAATCACTTACCATAAAAAAGATCATTTTTAATAACTTTTTAATCTGAAAACTAAAAAATTGGTCAGGTTATTGCAATGGGTAATGCGGAATATGGATTAAAAACATGAATGAATTTCGGTTCATTCGGAAATTACCTCAGTTTTTGGGGTAATTTTTTTTGTGCTTTCTTCAAACGTTTTCAGCTCAAAATCATGCTCAAAAACACCATAGGTAAAATAAGAAATCCAGTCTCCCAGATTGATGTATTTTGCTTTTCCTTCAAGATCCAGAATCATCGGAAGATGACGGTGTCCATAAATAAAATAATCGATTGGCTGAGTTTTAAGCTTTTCTTTTGAATAAATGATCAGAAATTCTTTATCCTCTCCCAGAAATTCTTTATCCTCATCTCCCGAAATCATTTTATTTTTCTGGGACATATACAATGCAATCTTCATCGCAATATCAGGATGCAGCCATTTGAAGAACCATTGCGCGACAGGATTGGTAAAGACTTTTTTCATTCTTTTATATCCTTTATCTCCCGGTCCTAATCCATCACCATGAGCCAGTAAAAACTGCTTTCCGCCCATCTCAAAATACTGCTTTTTATAGAAAACCGTGCATCCGATTTCTTCTTCAAGATAATCTTTCATCCAAAGGTCATGGTTTCCCACAAAGAAGTAAATGTGGATTCCACGGTCTTTCAGTTCGGCAATTTTTCCCAAAACCCGAACATATCCCTTTGGAATTACGTGCTTCCACTCGTGCCAGAAATCAAACAGATCTCCCATTAAAAAAAGAACCTGTGCATCATGTTTTATTTCGTCCATCCAACGGATAAACCGCTCTTCGCGCAGTTTACTTTGTTTTGGATTCGGCGCACCGAAATGCTGGTCTGAAGCGAAATATACTTTTTTTCCGGGTTCTAAATTAATGGTTGTTTTTAACACCGTTCTGAGTTTTTCTGAATAAAAAAATTACTGATTATCTTCCGCAAACCATTCTCCGTAAGAGTTTTCGGTTTCATGAAGTTTAAGATAAGCCAAAGAAATTCCTTCAGGAAGTTTCGATTTTATTTTTGCAGCAATAGCATACAGCATATTTTCGCAGGTCGGCTGAAATGTACAGTAGATCACTTTATGCCCTTTTTCCTCAAGATCTTCCCCAAGTTCTCTGTGTGGCGAAAGTCCGTTGATGAGAACGGCATGATCCCAAACATCTACAATTTCAGACTTTACGATACTTTTAATATCACCAAAATCCACCACCATCCCATTCTTAGGGTTTTCCAAATCATTAACAGGCTTTCCTTTCACCGTTACAAACAGCTTGTAGGAATGTCCGTGCATATTTTTACATTTCCCGTCGTAATTGTATAAAACGTGAGCGGTTTCGAATGTAAAAATTTTTGTAATACGTATCATAATGCAAAGATAAGCAATTTGGTTTGTTCTGTTAATGTTCTTTGAGTACAAGAAAATGATCTTCCTGAAAATAATATTGAAGAAGAACCGTTACTTCATCATGAAAACAATAACCTTTTTATTAATCTTTTTCAGCGTAATCTTTAATGCTCAAAAGAGACAGTTTTGGACCTACCCAGATCTGGAAAGCAAAATAGGAACCCATTTCCCGATTGAAAACTATAAAAATTCTGAAGGAAAAAATTTCAGTCCGGATGATTTAAAGGGGAAAATCTCTTTTATCAATTTTTGGTCAACTCACTGTGAACCCTGTCTTAAAGAGCTTCCCTATCTTAATAAACTGAAAGAACTGTCAGGAGAAAAAGTCAATTTTATAGCTATTACCTATGACAGCAAAGAAAAAGTTGATCAATTTTTAACCAAAAGACCTTTCGATTTTCAACACATTACGGATTCCGGACGGGAGCTGAAATCCTATTTTACAATCCTGAGAAATCCAATGACTTTTATTGTTGACAAAAACGGAAATATTCTGGAAATCACAGGAACCATCGAGGAAACAAAATTTGACATCCTGCAAACAATTTTAAAGGAATCATTTTAGCTTTTCCAGCCAGTCACTTTCCAGTCTTTTGATTTTCTGCGTTTCAACGTCTACCAAAACCCACAATGTGGTAGAATCCACCACCAACTGATCGTTACAGTAAAACTCCACTTTTCGAGGCTGACGAATTCCTTCAGGAGCTTTCGGATAGGTTTTTATGGTAATAATGTCGTTAAGATAGACCTGCTTTTTGTATTGAATATGATGATCCAGAAGCATCCAGATATCTTTCGGATATTCTGTTTTATGCTTTACAAAATCCCAGTGCGCTGCTGCAATTTCTTCCACCCAATGCACATACTGAACGTTATTTACATGATTATTTCCATCAATATGCTGCTCTGTAACCTGTATCTGTTTTTCAAAAATCAAACTCATCTCCTTCAAATATAAATTCAAAATTAGTACATAAAAATTAAAACCTTCCCAAAATCGAGAAGGTTCTAACAATTAAATTTAATTAAAAACGGAACTTTTTTAGTGAAATTGTGCGGTTTCGGTAGAATCTTTCATAGCAACCGTTGCGGAAGAGCCGTTGGTAACAATATTCTGTACCTCATCAAAATAGCCTGTTCCTACAAACGACTGATGTTTTACTGCTCTGAAACCTTTTTGCTGCAACGCAAACTCACGCTCCTGCAATTCAGAATATCCTGCCATTCCCTTTTCTTTATAAGCTAAAGCCAGCTCGAACATCGCAGTATTTAATGCGTGGAAACCTGCCAAAGTAATAAATTGGAATTTGTACCCTAATTTTGCCAGTTCTTCACGGAAATTCTGCATTTCTTCCACAGAAAGTCTTGCTGCCCAGTTGAAGGATGGAGAACAGTTGTACGCCAACATTTTATCCGGAAATTTCGCATGAATACCTTCTGCAAATCTTCTTGCCTGTTCAAGATCCGGATTAGAGGTTTCCATCCAAATAAGATCAGCGTATGGTGCATAAGATAAACCTCTGTCGATTCCCTGCTCCACTCCGTTCTTTACGACGTAGAAACCTTCGGAAGTTCTTTCGCCTGTTACAAATTTTTTATCTCTGTCATCAATATCAGAAGTCAACAAATCTGCTGCATCTGCATCTGTTCTTGCAATAATTAAACTTGGAACTCCCAAAACATCTGCTGCCAAACGGGCAGAAATTAATTTATTGATGGCTTCCTGTGTAGGAACCAAAACTTTTCCGCCCAAATGACCGCACTTTTTAGCAGAAGAAAGCTGGTCTTCAAAATGCACTGCCGCAGCTCCGGCTTCAATCATCTGTTTCATCAGTTCATAGGCATTTAAATTTCCGCCAAAACCTGCTTCTGCATCGGCAATAATTGGAACAAGATATTCCTTTTCGCCGCCTCCGTTCACAGACTGTATCTGATCTGCTCTCAATAAAGCATTGTTAATTTTCTTTACTACGGAAGGAACTGAATTGGCAGGGTATAATGACTGATCGGGATACATTTCTCCTGATAAATTGGCATCTGCTGCAACCTGCCATCCGGAAAGATAAATTGCCTGCAAGCCTGCATCCACTTCCTGAACCGCCTGATTTCCGGTTAACGCACCAAGCCCTGCAACGAAATCCTGAGTGTTGAGTAAATTCCAGAATTTTTTAGACATTTCCGTTGCAATGGTATAATCCAGTTTGTAAGAACCGCGAAGTTTTAAAACATCTTCCGCTGTGTAAGGACGTTTAACTCCGTTCCAGCGTGGGTTTTCCAGCCAGTCTTTTTCGATCTCCTGAATTTGTTCTTGTTTTGTTTTCATACTATTTTTTTGTTTAGTTAATTGTTACTTGTTGATGGATGTTAGATAATTGATCGTTGCAATCACATTAAACGCTCAAACCCTAAAACTCTCCCACTCTTATTACTCTTCCACTTAAATAAAAGGATACGCTTTCAGAGTTAAAAATTCATCAAATTTCTCACTGAATATCAGCTCATTAAAAAGTTCTTTAGCAAGATTGAATTTCCCTTTACGGAAACGTTCTTCACCCACATACTTTTCAATTCTTTCCAGTTCTTCAAATTCCCACTGAAGGATCATTTCTCTGGTTAAAGTGCGGTCGTCATTTAAAACCGCATCATTTTTCAGCCATTGCCAGATCTGGGTTCTGGAGATTTCTGCGGTTGCCGCATCTTCCATTAAATTATAAATGGCTGCTGCTCCCGTTCCCATTAACCAGGATTCTATGTAAAGGATTCCGACGTTGATGTTCTTTCGGATCCCTTTTTCGGTGATTTCACCTTTCGGAACTTCAAGCAGGTCTTTTTCGGTGATATGGTATTCAAATTTTTTATCGATCTGATTTTTGGCAGGCATATATTTATCAAAAACATCTTTTGCCACAGAAACTAAAGCAGGATGCGCTACCCAGGTTCCGTCGTGTCCGTTTTTTACTTCACGTTCTTTATCGCTTCTTACTTTTCCGAAAGCGATGCTGTTCGCTTCATAATCGTTTTTAACCGGAATCTGTGCCTCCATTCCTCCAATCGCGTGAACATTTCTTTTGTGACAGATTTCAATGACGCGTTTTGAATAGGCACTCATAAATGGAGAAGCCATGGTTACCTGATCTCTGTCGGGAACAATAAATCGGGGAAGGTTTCTGAATTTTTTAATGAAAGAAAAAATATAATCCCATCTTCCACAGTTGAGTCCGGAGCTGTGATCTTTTAATTCAAATAAAATTTCATCAATCTGAAAAGAAGCCGTAATTGTTTCTATTAAAACTGTAGCTTTAATGGTTCCCTGCGGAATTTCTAAGTAATTCTGAGCAAAAACAAACACTTCGTTCCACCATCTTGCTTCCTGATAATGTTCTAATTTCGGGAGATAAAAATACGGACCGCTGACGTTTTCCAGTAATTGTTTAGCATTTCTGAAAAAATAAATTCCGAAATCGATTAATGACGCCGAAGCCTGCTCCTCATTAATCTCAATATGTTTTTCATTTAAATGCAAACCTCGCGGACGAACCAATAAAACAGCCGTTTTTTCATTTAGCTGATAAGATTTTCCCTGCGCAGTCGTAAAATCAATTCTTCGATTTACAGCATCAGACAGATTCAGCTGACCTTCTATGCAGTTTTTCCATGTCGGAGAATTGCTGTCCTCAAAATCCGCCATAAAAGTGGAAGCTCCGGAATTTAAAGCGTTAATAATCATTTTCCGGTCTACCGGTCCTGTAATTTCCACTCTCCTATCCAGTAAATCTTCCGGAAGCGGAGCGCAGATCCAGTTTCCGTTTCTTATTTCTTCTGTCTCATCTAAAAATTTCGGAAGAATTCCCTCATCAAATTCTTTTTGCCTGATTTTTCTGTCTTCTAAAAGTTTTATTCTTTTCGGATTAAAATTCTGATGAAGTTCAACCAAAAAATCGATTAAATCTGTAGTGAAAACTTCCTGAAAGTTTTGTTCACCGCTGATTCTCAATTGAATTTTAGTTTCCATATCGTTTTAAATTTGTAATTCAACATTGCAAACATAAACAAAAATTTTCACAAATAGCGAACGTTCGCTAAATTATTTTAAAAATTATTATGCGAATAATCGCTTCTAAATATTATCTTTGAATTATGAATTCGGACAGCGACTTTATTAAAACGGTTTTCGGGCTGAAACTGAAACAGCAGAGACAGAAGAAAAACTGGTCTTTGCAGGATCTTGCGGTAAAAACAGGTTTATCCAAATCTTACCTTAATGAAATTGAAAACGGAAAAAAATATCCGAAACACGATAAGATCATTCAGCTTTCGGAAGCACTGAACTGTACTTTTGACGATCTGGTTTCCACGAAGCTGGACAAAAGTCTTACGCCTTTTAATGAGATTCTTCAGTCTGATTTTTTTAAAGAAATTCCTCTGGATCTTTTCGGGATCAATAAAAATAACCTAATCAGTATCATTAGTGATGCGCCAAAGAAAGTCACCGCTTTTATCAATGCCCTGATCGAAATTTCACAAAATTATAATTTAGGAAAGGAAAGATTTTACTTTGCCGTTTTACGTTCTTTTCAGGAACTTTATGATAATTATTTTCCCGAAATTGAAGAAAAAGTCCAGTTCTTTGCTGAGGAAAACGGACTGCAGATCGACAAAAATTTACAGTCTGATGTTCTGGAGACTATTCTGAATGAAAAATTTAATTATCAGATTCAGTCGGAAGATTTTGAACGATACGGAACGCTGGATAATTTACGGTCATTGTTTATCCCTGAAAAAAAGCTGTTGCTTTTAAACCGGAAATTAGAAAAAGATCAGAAAACCTTTATTCTCGCCAAAGAAATAGGATTCTGTGTTCTGGAATTAAAAAACCGTCCGAATACTTATTCGTGGCTGGATTTCGGAAGTTTTGAAGAAATTTTAAATAATTTTTATGCTTCGTATTTTGCGGGAGCTTTGTTGATTTCAAAACAGAAAACGATTGAAAAAACTTCAGATTTTTTCCTGCAAAACGAATGGAATCCTCAGAATTTTGAAAGTCTCATCGAAAATTTCACCAATTCTCCCGAAACATTTTATTATCGCCTGACCAATATTCTTTCTTCTGAACTGGGAATAAAAGATTTGTTTTACTTATGCCTTGTTAAAAAGAAAAATTCAGATAAAATACAGATCTTAAAAGAGTTACACCTCAACCATCAGCAGGCTCCTCATGCGAATGCAACCAACGAGCATTATTGCAGAAGATGGATTGCCGTGAAAAACCTTCATCATTTAAAAGAAAACGAAACTTTAACGGACGCCCAGATTTCACATTACAAAGATCAGGGAATCAGTTATCTGGTGATTTCCACTTCACAGAAAAATCCTTTTTCCGATGGAAGCAATAGAAGTTACTGTTTGGGAATTTTATTGAATTCTCAGACCATCAAAAAAATCAATTTTATTAAATCTCCGACTTTAAAAACCATCAATGTAGGAGTTACCTGTGAATCGTGCAGCATTGCAGACTGTGAAATAAGGCAATCTCCGCCTATCCGTCTGGAAAAGGAGTATTTTAATTCAGGTATGAAAAATGCAATTGAAAAGATCAGGAAAGATATTTTGTAATTTTTTTATGATTATCCGTTATTGATCATAATGCTTAATTTTCACGCAAAGAATCGCTAAGATTCTTTTATATACCAACTGTTTTTAAGTTCGCAAAGGTGCTTCGACAAGCTCAGCATAAAGCGAAGAACTCAAAGGTTTTCTAATTATGACAAATTACGGACAATCATATTTTTTTCAATTTTTTAATTCTTCGGTTCATTTTCAGTTGAAATGATTATTTTTACTCCAGTTAGGGATATAAAAAAACAAATTAATTATTTGAAGATATTTACTTTAATCAATAAGAAGTCTGTCTATTCCTGCTATAAAAAATTAATAATCATCTTAAGTTATTCATGCGCAAATGATGTTCGATATTTTATTTCCGAATCGCTGTATTCGGTGCAGCCGGATTATTGATGCTGATTTTCCGGTCTGTAATCTTTGTTTTGATCAGATCCACTTTACCCACAACAATTATTCTGAAGATAATTTCGTTAAAGAAAAATGCAAACTGCTCTTTCCCATCGAAAATGCTTTTGCATTAATGCAGTTTGAAAAAGAGAATGTGAGCCGGAAATTAATTCACGAACTGAAGTATCGGAGTCGAGAGAAAATCGGAAAAACTTTAGCTGAATGGACGACCGAAAGACTTGATTTTAATGATCAGAAGCCTGATCTTTTGGTGACGGTTCCGCTCCATCCGAAAAAATTAAGAGAAAGAGGGTATAACCAATTGCATTTGTTTGCAGAAACGCTTTCAGAATTTTATGCTATTCCGTTTGATCATGAAGTGATGAAAAGAAATCATTATTCCAAAGCTCAGGCTTTAAAGGATAAAGTGAACCGGCTGAAAACTGAAAATGTATTTTCGATGACTAAAGGTATTTCAGGCAAACATATTTTATTAATTGATGATGTTTTTACAACGGGAAATACGCTGGCTTCGATTGCGTGGGAAATCCTGAAATCGGGAGATAACAAAGTGAGTGTTCTCGTTATGGCGATTGATGAATAAAAAAAGCTGCTCCACAAAGAACAGCTTTAAGAAATTGTAATTATTTAAAAGGATTACTCCATTTTTTATTGGTATACACATCGGTTCCGGAAAGTGTTTTCAGAAATGCGATTACTGCATTTACTTCGGTTGATGTAAGGTTTAGCTTTTGTCCGTTTCCGTTAGGCGCTAAACGAGGATCGAGATTGGTGTTTCCCGGTGCAATATTGATATTTCCGTAATGACCAATCACCTGCTGAAGCGTTGTGAAATTTCCGTTGTGCATAAACTGTCCGTTTTCTATTCCGCTGCTGTTGGTAATGTTTCTTAAACTTGGAGCTTTGGTATTTGTAATGTCGATTCCGGTTCCGCTGATCTTACCGATAATTCCGTTGTTTTTGGAATTCGGATCAATATCAAATTCAGGAGCGGCATGGCAAGCTGCACAACCTAATCCGCCACCGGTCCGGTTTCCTGTCGCATCAAAAACAGGAGGAGCCAGAAATAGATTTTTCCCCTGATTTTCCTGTGCTGTAAAATTTGCAAACGGCTGCTGATCATTTGCACTTGCGGCTCTTCCTGCATCATATTTAGAATCAAAAGACTGAATACTTCTGATAAACTGCGCCAGTGCATTCTGAATTCTTGTTTGTGTAACCGTAGCGTCTCCATAAACAAAAGTGAACATTTCCTGATAGTATTTAATGTTCTGAAGTTTGGTAATCAAATCCTGAAGTGTGCCGTCGCCATTTGTTCCGCTAAAGCCCATTTCATTATGATCCTGAATCGGGAATGTAGTCTGTGCTTCCAGATTAGCGGCTCTTTCGTCCCAGAAAAATTTCATTTCATTTCCGAATCTCGCATTCACCAGTCTCATGGCATGCCTTCCTGTAGTTCCGTTTACTCCGGTACTCGCAACAGCATTATCTCCAAAAGCAAGTTCCTGTTTGTGACAGCTTGCACATGAAATGGTATTGTTTTTTGAAAGATTTTTGTCGTAAAACAACATTCTTCCCAATGTTGCCCCTTTATCAGTAATAGGATTTCCGGCGGTATTATCTCTTGTAATATAAGCCGGTTTGGGCTGATTTGCATAATTTTCGAGGCTGCTCAAATTGATATTGGAACCAAAAGCAGCCAAAATTCCGGGATAGCTGTCTTGTGTAACAGGAGTGGCTTCATAAACATCGCCGCCTGAACAGGAGTATACAGCTAATGCTGCGAAGAAAGCGGGAATAAGCAGTAATTTAACTTTTTTCATAAGAGGTTTTTAGAATAGTTCGTTTAAAAGTTTTTGCAGGATAATTCCGGATTAAGAAATATCTGTGAGTTTTTGTGAAGATTTATTTTTATTTTAATGCTTTACAATTACTTTCTTTGAGATTGTATTTTTACCGTTGGAAATTTTAACCATATAAGTTCCGTTGTATAAAGTCTGCGTATCGAAATAAGCAATTGTACTTCCTTTGATCATCTGGGTTTTCATGAGTAACTTCCCAGATATATCATACATCTCTATATCTAAATCATATTTCAGTAAATGATCCACCTGAACAAGCAGTAAATCGCTAACCGGATTGGGATATAAAACTGTACTGATATTTTTAAATTCAGCTTCGGATACGGCAAGATTTGAAGTATAAGTTGTTGTTGTTTCCGTTATTGAAGTTACTTTTCGGTTTGCATAAACTCCATAATAAGTTGGTCCTATCAAATAAGGATAAGCTGAATTGTGATTGGCATCCACCGTTGCAAAATAGCAATACGTTCCGTTGGGATATTCTGGTGTTTTACAGAATCTTCCGTTGTGTTCATCGAGATAATCGTCCTGCCCTGTATGAGCAATCCACTCATAATCCTGAATGCATGATCCTAAAGGATATGTTGAGTTTACGGGAGGTCCCGCTGTAACAGAAACTCCGTTAATCGTATTTCTTGTTGTAATACTTCTCAGCTGATACCCGGATTTCATTCGGGTAATTCCTCCTGTTCCGTCTGCATTTTTGTAGGCATAAGCTCCGTAGATCGGATATCCGTCGTAAGCGAAACCTATAAGTGGAGAATGCTGTGAAGTATTAATTGTGTATAATCCGTTCGCATCATAAGGATTACATACCGTAGAAATCACATTCAGATCATATTTAAAAGCTGAAGGATTCTGATGATGATGATAATTTGTACCGGCAGGATGACCTTTGGAACAATCGAAGCCAAGCTTTTCATAAACAATTGCATCGCGCTGCCAGACCCCGTCGCCGGTTCCCCCGATTGGACCTCCTGCCCAAGCGTTTGTGGAAGATTTCCATGAAACCCCGTCTTTAGGATCGAAACCTGCGACCCCATTGATAAAAACAGCAATATTTCCAAGTGCGGTCGCCGTTGGAGTTCCTGTATTCTGAACCGGAGCCAAAGGAAATTTAAATATGGCATTCTGATTTCCTGCCTGATTGGGATTTCCATCCTGAAAAGGACCTGTAGGATAAGCCGGAATTCCTTTGGTAGAAATATAAACATTGCTTGCAGAATATTGTACCGCCTGACAATTTACGAGAATGCTGTTCCCCTGCGGAGTAGAGTTTCCGTTCGGGTAGTAAGTTCCTGTTGCCGTTGTGTTTTGCAGCCATGAAGTTACTGCGGGCCCTTGAGCATTAATCAAAGTTCCCAATAAAGATAAAAACAAGTAGGTAATTTTTTTTCTCATGCCGATATTTTGAGGTTTTCACTTTAAAATATTAAAGTCTCATTACTTTATTAGACGACAATACATTTATTTTCCTTCGGAGGACAGTAAAATTTCTTTCGGAAACTGAAAATTTTGGTTTTTCACAAATTCTCTATCGTTAAGAGTAAGCAGAAATGCGATGAGATCAACTTTTTCATTATCTGTAAGGATGATTTTTTTTCTGAGTTCTTTTGAAACTTTTGAATTCTGCTGTATTCCGTTGGTGTAATGGTTAACTACCTGACTCAATCTTGTGAATCTTCCATCATGCATATAAGGATAGGAATAGCTCAGATTTCTTAGTGAAGGAATTTTAAACATCTGATTGTTTTTGGGCTGTTTTGTGATCCCAAATCGTCCCTGATCTTTCAGGTATGAATCCATCGGCAATCCGTTAGCGGCAAATTGGTAGGATGAAAAAAGTGGCTCCTGATGACAGGAATTGCAGTTCCGTTTAAAAATCTCATAGCCCTTCTGTTCCTGCTCTGTGAAACTATCTTTCCCTTTTTTTACCTGATCGTATTTCGAGCCTGCAGAAATTAAGGTAAGCTGAAACTGAGCAAGAGCCTTCAGCAAATGCTGTCCTGTAATGGTGCTGTCTGAAAAAGCTTTATAAAAGAGGGTTCTGTACAGTTTTTTAGCCTGAAGTTTTTTAACGACATTTTCTATCGATTCTCCCATTTCTTTTTTGTTACTTATCGGAGCCAAAGCCTGAACTTCGATGTGATTAACCGCTCCATCCCACATCAAATCTTTTTGCCACGCCAGATTAAACAGCGCCGGAGCATTTCTTTTTCCGATAGAATCTCCGATTCCGTGACTTAAGGCGTGATCGTTATGTGCGAAAGCGTTGTATGAAGTATGACAGGAAGCACAGGAAATTGTTCCGTCTTTTGATAAAATGGGATCATAAAATAAGACTCTTCCCAACTCCACTTTTTCTTTGGTTAACGGTTCTTTTTTAAAATCGTAAACGGGTTTCGGAAAATATTCGGGTATGTAAAGAGGATAAAGATCTTTAAAGGTAAAAGCCAATAAGGGAACCAGAAATAAAAAAACAGGAATGTATTTCAGCATTCCTTTTATGACCGGATGAGATTCACCTTTATCTTTCATGATCATGCTTTTATCTGAAAAATTATTTAGATTCTGTGTAAAATATTTTCTGAAATACATGGGCAAGAGCCGTTGCTTTTTCTCCGGGTGACATGACGGAATGTGTTTTTTTAAGATCAATTTCCGATAAAAACCGTGAAACATCTACAAAAATTACATTTTGGTTTCTTTTGAAGGGCAAAATAACTGTCTGCAATGTTTCAAAAGGTTTTAAATATCCTCCGACATGAAATTGAAAATCTTTATGAACAGCGCCGGATTTTTCTGAATTTCCCTCTACTTTAAAATTGATGTATCCGCTTTGCCAAGACCAGTACATTCCGTTCACGGGATCAAGATCTCCTCCCATTGCTCCGGAAACATTGGTAAGACTGTCTATTCCGATACTGAATTGTATTTCATCAAAATCATCTGTGATATTTTTATCAAAATCTATTTTCAATCTGTTTTCAGAATCAATTAAATAAGATTTTTCCGGTGTTTTGTAAACTGTTTTTCCTGATTTTTTAAGATTGATATCCGAAACGTAAAATTTTAATTTAGATAGGGAAACAACATCATCTTTTAATGTATATTTTTTTTCTATTTCCAGCTTTTCAGAAGCCCAAACCGGACTGAACTGTATTCCGGTAAAGATGTTCTGCGAAAAGAGAAAATTCACCGAAGCCAGGAAAATAAAAACGAAATAATTTTTTTTCATCGCTCGTGTGGAGGTTTCGGTCCCGGAGCAAAAAGAGATTCAAATTCATCAATAAGATGATCAAAATCCTGCAACTGGTCGGGACGGCATATTTTTCTGATGTCCTGAAAATGTTTAAAATTAATTTTCTCCGTTTCCATGCTTATCTTCCCGATCTGCTGTACCAAAGAATCTCCGTTTTTCTGATCTTTATTTTTTAATAATGAATAATACTGTGTTTTCGCATCCATCATTTCGTGTTCTTTTTCCCGGATCTGCATTCTGTGCTGCTGAATAAGCCCGTCATATTGCTGTATCTGTTTTTCATCCAAATGCAGCCGTTCAATAATGAGATCTCTCGGCCCTGAATGATGCGGAGGTTTTCGCGTGAGCATGAAGATTACCAATAAAAGATTGGAAATCAACAGACCAATAATGATAAAAATGTAAAACCTGCTTTTAGTCATACGAAAAAGTATTTTGTGATTTCATCATAAATAAGGTATCAAAATCTGATTTTGAATTATCTTTAGTGTTTTGAATAACTTTTACGTTCAAACTGATCAGAATAACAATCACGGCAGCCGCTGCAAAAATCCATTTTGGAGAAACGATATCTTTCTTCTGATCCTCAATTTTACCGAGAATCTTTCCGTACAATTCTGAAGGAGCCTCTACGCTCTGAATTTTTTCTAATATCTGCAACTGATCTTCCATTACATACTTAGACGATTTATTTTTCATATTCCTTCTGTTGATTTAGTTTTTGGATAAGATTTTTTTTGGCACGTTGAAAAAGAGACTCTACTGCTTTCTGACTGAGGTTCATAATTTCAGCGGTTTCCTGCTGAGAATTGCCTTCAATTTTCATTAAAATAACCACCGTTTTCTGATCATTGGGAAGATTATTTATGAAACTGAAAATTTTCATCACTTCTTCTTTCTGCTCAAGAACCACACCGGGATGATTGAAATCTACCGGTTCATTCTGTCTGTTTTCAGCATCCGAATCTCTGAAAAGACCGAAAAAGAATCTTTTCCTGGAATTTTTATGTTTAAGAAAATCTAAAGAGGTGTTAATCGCAATGCGGTAAATCCATGTTTTTAAGGATGACTCGTTTTTAAAGCCATCCATTTTTTGTGATATTTTTACAAAAACATCCTGAGTTATTTCTTCTGCATCTTCGGTATTCTGGGTATACTGCAATGCGAGATTATACACCATCTTCTGATGCTGGCGGAAGATAAACTCGAAATTCATATTCCGGTTTTCATTACGGTCACTTTTTTTATTAGACGAAAAAAAATATTTTTTCCTTCGTTTTTTTTAGTTTCCGTAAAAATAAAAGAAATTCACATGTAAAAATGATTCCGAAAAAAAATGATCAGAAATTTATCGCTGTAGTTTTTCGCCATAGCTTAAGTCTCCGGCATCACCCAATCCAGGAGTGATGTAGCCTTTTGAGGTAAGGTTTTCATCAATAGCTCCTACCCAGATTTTAGCATCAGGATACGCTTTTTCTATGGTTTCAACTCCCTGTCTTGAAGCAATTGCTGCAACAATATGCAGTTCTGTAGGTTTTCCGTGCGTTAATAAATCTTTGATGGCTTCGATAAGAGAAGCTCCGGTTGCCAACATCGGATCTGCAACAATTAAGGGTCTGCCTTCGATATTCGGACACGTTAAATAGTCCTGCTTGATAGAAAAATAATCGTTGGCGTCGTGTTTTCTGTAAGCGGCAACAAATCCGCAGTCTGCTTTATCAAGATAATTCAAAATTCCCTCAAACAAAGGAACTCCGGCTCTCAAAATGGTCGTAATAACCGGCTGAACAGCAATTTCCTTCACTTTAATCGTATCCAGAGGTGTCTGAATTTCAATTTCTTTCTGCTCCAGTGTTTTGCTGATCTCGAAAGCAGCAATTTCGCCGATTCTTTCCATATTTCTGCGGAATCTCATACGGTCGTGCTGGATTTCAACATTTCGAAGCTCATTGATCCATGAATTAACTAAAGAAAATTGTTCTGATAAAACGATTGTGTTCATTATTTTGAAAAGCTTTTATCTAAAATATATATATATATTTAATGAAGAATAAAATCCCTCTCAGAAAAATCTGAAAGGGACTGTAATTTATTTTTGTCTGAAATACACTTCGATAGGAACTCCGGTAAACCCGAATTCTTTTCTCAATTGGTTTTCAGTAAATCTTTTATATGGTTCTTTTACGTACTGCGGTAAGTTACAGAAGAATACAAATTGTGGCGACGGCGTCGGAAGCTGTACGCAATATTTAATTTTAATGTATTTTCCTTTGTTTGCAGGAGGAGGTGTCTGCTCAAAAATAGGAAGCATTACTTCATTAAGTTTAGATGTCTTGATCTTTTTCTTACGGTCTTCATACACCTGCATTGCCATATCTACCGCTTTCAGGATTCTCTGCTTCGTTAATGCAGAAACGAATAAAATAGGAATATCCTGAAACTGCCCGATCTTGTCTTTAATCTGTTTTTCGAAATCACGCATGGTATTCGTTTCCTTACCTTCAATCAAATCCCATTTGTTCACCAAAATCACGATTCCTTTTCTGTTTTTCTGAGCCAGACCAAATATGTTCATATCCTGAGATTCCCATCCCTGAGTAGCATCCACCATGATAATTACCACATCAGAATACTCGATGGAACGGATAGAACGCATTACGGAATAGAATTCCAAATCTTCGCTAACTTTGGATTTTCTTCTCATTCCGGCCGTATCTACCAATACAAACTCGTGTCCAAATTTATTGTAAAGCGTCTGAATACTGTCTCTTGTAGTTCCGGCAACATCTGTTACGATATTTCTTTCCGTATCCAGCAAAGCGTTCGTCATCGTAGATTTTCCTACGTTCGGACGACCTGCAATGGTAATTTTCGGTAAACCTTCGAAAGGATCTTTGTATTCGGTTGTCGGGAAATCTTTTACCACATCGTCCAGTAAATCTCCTGTTCCTGAACCTGTTGCAGAAGATAAAGTGTAATATTTTTCAATTCCCAACTGATAAAATTCTGTAGCAGCGAGTTCTTCTTTGGAAGAATCTACTTTATTGATTACAATATAAACCGGCTTGTTTGATCTTCTTAACATCTCGTGGATCTCGAAATCCGTATCTGTAAGACCTTCCTCCACATTTAACATGAAAATGATAGAAGTTGCCTCATCGATCGCCAGCTGAACCTGCTTTGAAATTTCTCCCTGAAAGACGTCATCATTGTTTACATCATATCCTCCGGTATCAATTACCGTAAAATCTACTCCGTTCCAGTCGGATTTTCCGTAGTGACGGTCTCTGGTAACACCGGCTGTAGAGTCTACGATGGCCTCTCTTCTTTCCAGTAAACGATTAAAAAGCGTGGATTTTCCTACGTTGGGACGCCCAACGATTGCGACAATATTCGACATAAAAATGTTTAATAATTAAGATTATTAATGGGTTTCTCCAACTTTTGGAGCCCAATTTTTTGCAAAGATACGCTTTTTATTTAATTTGATATTCCGTTAATAACAGTACTGTAGACTGTTCAAGAAATCGTAATGTGGGATGTGTGTATTACTTCAGTTCAGCTAAAATACCGTATGCTGCTTATTTTGAATAAAAAAGTTAAAAAATAAATCTTTGTAAATCAATTAATAATCGATAACTAAGCACTTTTTCTTTCAATATCATTTTTATTTTTAAAATAATTTATATAATTTCGCGTCATAGAAATACAGACCCATGGTGTAGCGGTAACACTACTGATTTTGGTTCAGTCATCTGGGGTTCGAATCCCTGTGGGTCTACAAAAAACCGTTAATTATAAATAATTAACGGTTTTTTATTTGTCCAATTTTTCTTCCTTAATATCTCGAAATAATCACCCAAGCCGATCCCGTACTCTGAACGACAATTCCTCTACCCAAATCGCTGTTATTTAAGCCGTAATTTGAAAAATTTCCGCCATTAATCCTGAATGTTCCTGTTATCGTTACATTTCCGGAAGTATCATTGATCAGCTGGTAAACTTTTCCTCTGTTTGTAGAGGTTGCAGAAGGTAAAGTAATATTTCCCCCTACTAAAACAGTATAATCATCTGCTGCAACAGTTCCTGAAGACATTGACTTTATTTTTTGAGTTGCTGCCGCCGACAATAGCTTTATCCATTTCCCGGAACTTCCGTCAAAATAATAATACCCGGAAGCTGTAACATCTACCGTCTGTCCTGCAGGAGAAGTATCTTCCTGAGTAACAAAAACAACGGCTCCGTTTTGTGAGCCGGTATAGTTTTTTGCTCTTAGTTGTGTTCCTGTAATTCGCGGTGCTATAATGCCATCAAATTTTGCCGGATCTGCCGGATTACCTGTAATGTCTAATGTTGCACTGGGATTTTCATTATTGATTCCTATCTGAGCGTAACTAAAAGAGCCTACCAATAATAAGGCAGGAAATAATTTTTTTATCATGTTTAGATTTGTTTTTTTAGCAAAAATATATTTTATTTAAACAAATCCTAATTTTTAGTTGTTAAAATTAAATAAAAACAAAAAAAAGACAACAAAAACCGTTGCCTTTTCAATTATTATGTTAAATATTTTAATTATACTAAATCAGATCAAACCGATCAAGATTCATTACTTTTACCCAAGCTGAAACAAAATCATTCACAAACTTTTCTTTGGCATCCGAACTTGCATATACTTCTGCAATAGCTCTCAGTTCGGAATTCGATCCGAAAACAAGATCCGCTCTCGTGGCTGTCCATTTTTTCTCTCCGGTTTTTCGGTCTGTCCCTTCATACAATTCATTATCATCAGAAGCAGATTTCCACTGAGTACTCATATCCAGTAAATTAACAAAGAAATCATTGGAAAGCACTCCCGGATTCTGCGTAAAAATACCGTGAGAAGAACCGTCGAAATTCGCATTAAGAGATCTCATTCCTCCGATTAATACAGTAAGTTCAGGAGCTGTAAGCGTTAACAACTGTGCTTTATCAATCAATAAAGATTCTGTAGATACCGAGAATTTTTTCTTTAGATAGTTTCTGAATCCATCTGCTGCAGGCTCAAGATATCCCATAGATTCTACATCGGTTTGTTCCTGTGAAGCATCCATTCTTCCCGGCGCAAAAGGAACGATGATCTGATAGCCACCGTCTTTTGCAGCTTTTTCAACAGCAGCACTTCCTGCAAGAACAATAAGATCTGCTAAAGAAATTCTTTTACCGCCTGTTTGGTTCTCATTAAATTCTCTCTGAATATTTTCAAGAATACTTAAAACTTTCTGAAGCTGTGCCGGATTATTTACTTCCCAGTCTTTTTGTGGAGCTAAACGAATTCTCGCCCCGTTTGCTCCTCCTCTTTTATCACTTCCTCTGAATGTAGAAGCCGATGCCCAGGCTGTAGAAACCAATTCTGAAACACTTAAACCTGAAGCTAAAATCTTTGATTTTAAAGCTTCAACGTCTGAATTATTGATTAACGCGTGATCCACTTCTGGAATCGGATCCTGCCATATTAATTCTTCCGCAGGAACATCCGGTCCCAAATAACGGGCTTTAGGGCCCATATCTCTGTGCGTCAGTTTATACCATGCTCTTGCAAAAGCATCCGCAAAAGCATCCGGATTTTCATAAAATCTTCTTGATATTTTCTCATAAACAGGATCAAACCTCAACGAAAGATCCGTTGTAAGCATTGTTGGTCTGTGTTTTTTATTAGGATCAAAAGCATCGGGAATAATTTCTTCTCCGTTCTTGGCAACCCACTGATGCGCTCCTGCCGGACTTTTTGTAAGTTCCCATTCGTTTTCAAAAAGATTTTTAAAGAAATAATTACTCCATTCCGTCGGAGTTTCCGTCCATGTTACTTCCAGTCCGCTGGAAATAGCATCCGGTCCTTTTCCAGATTTATAGGTGCTGTTCCATCCAAATCCCTGCGCTTCAATTCCTGCCGCTTCGGGCTCTTCTCCCACATGATCCGCAGGTCCTGCTCCGTGTGTTTTACCAAATGTGTGACCGCCCGCAATTAAAGCAACGGTTTCTTCATCATTCATTGCCATTCTTCCAAACGTATCACGAATATCTTTTGCTGCTGCAATAGGATCAGGATTTCCGTCCGGACCTTCAGGATTTACATAAATAAGTCCCATCTGTACCGCAGCCAACGGTTTTTCTAAATTTCTTGTATGGATATCTCCGTCTGCATTATCATCAGTAGGAAGAACTCCTCTGTTTTCTACCACTCCGTCTGAGCCATGTGCATAGCGAAGATCTCCGCCCAACCATGTTTTCTCTGTTCCCCAATACACATCTTGATCCGGCTCCCAAACATCTTCACGACCTCCCGCAAATCCGAACGTTTTGAATCCCATGGATTCTAAGGCAATGTTTCCGGTAAGGATCATTAAATCTGCCCAGGAAATTTTCTTCCCGTATTTTTGTTTAATGGGCCAAAGAAGTCTTCTCGCTTTATCCAGACTTACGTTATCCGGCCAACTGTTCAAAGGGGCAAAACGCTGCTGTCCGGCTCCTGCTCCGCCTCGCCCGTCACCTACACGATACGTTCCTGCGCTGTGCCAAGCCATACGGATAAACAAAGGTCCGTAATGTCCGAAATCTGCAGGCCACCAATCCTGAGAATCCGTCATTAAAGCATGAAGGTCTTTTTTTACTTCTTCCAGATCGAGGCTTTTAAAAGCTTCTGCATAATTGAAATCTTTCTCCATCGGATTAGACAGATCAGAATGCTGACGAAGAATATCTACTCTTAACTGATCCGGCCACCAATCTATATTTTTAGTACCACCTCCTGCTACATTTTCTTTTTTCATCGTTCCGTTGTGAAAAGGGCATTTGCTGATGTCTCCTGAAGTATTTTCCATATCGTTTAAATTTTTATGTTGATTAACAATTTTTTAAATATTGAACAATGCAAACATACAACTGTTATAAAATAAATACAATCTATTGAAATTATTTTTATGATAGCTAAAAACAATAATTAATTTTAAATTACTGTTTTGCAATTCTTTAAATAGATGAATCTGTAATAATTCATTTAAGGTAAGCATTTTTTATCTGAATTTGAATAATATTCAATCTCTGATACAGATATTTAGAAACATTAAAGACAAGGCAATGTGTACTGCATTTTAAACTTCTTATATCTCAAAAATTTGACTATCTTTATCTATTCAGAAAACATAAAATTTTAGCAATGAAAAAAATATTGGTCATCGTTCTTGTCGCTTTTATCATCATACAGTTTTTTCCGATCGACAAAACAAATCCTGCTCCTACTCCCGGAATGGATTTTTTGAAGATTAAAAATGTACAGCCGGAAGTGGCTCAACTGATTACCAATTCATGCTACGACTGCCATTCTAATGAATCAAAATATCCGTGGTATTCTAACATTGCCCCTGCTTCATGGATTCTGAAGCATCATATCGATGAAGGGAGAAAAGAACTCAATTTCTCTACGTTTGCCACGTACCTTCCCAAACAGCAGGCTCATAAGCTTGATGAATGTATTGAAATGATCGAAAAAAAAGAAATGCCTCTGGAATCGTATTATATCGGACATCAGGATGCAAAACTTACGGATGAGCAGCGAAAAATACTGGTAGATTATTTCAAAAAAGAAAAAGCTGAGACTGAAAGAAAAATGGCTCTTTAAAAATCAAAAATCATGGAGGAAAAATGGATGGGGAAACATATTGTATTTTTTGACGGTGATTGCGGAGTCTGCAATTTCTGGGTTCAGTGGATTCTTAAAAGAGATAAGAAAGACCGGTTTCTTTTTGCTTCGTTACAGTCGGATTTCGGACAACAGTTCTTAACCGAAAGAAAACTGAATACGGAAGTTTTCAATACGCTTTATTTGTGGAAACCGAATCATTATTATCTCGAAAAATCCAAAGCCGTTCTGCAAATTGCCCATCTTTTAGGAGGGATCTATAAACTTTCAGCCATCGGAAAAATCATTCCCGGATTTTTAAGCGATCAAATTTATGATGCTGTATCAAGAAACAGAATGAAACTGTCAAATCAGAAATGTTATCTTCCGACTCCCGATGAAAGAAAAAAATTTATAGAAGTCTGATTTATCTTTAAATGATAAACGCTGTAAATAAATAAAGACTGTTTCAATTACGAAACAGTCTTTTTCATTTTAAAACCTTGATTCTATTATTGGTTTAAAGACCATACAGAATAAGACTTCGGAGCGCATTGAATTTTCACCCATTTATCGCCCTGAGTTGTAGGATACCAGCCTGAACTTCCGGTAAAATCTTTAATCTGCTGACTTGCCCAGTTCGTCTGAATCCATCTTTCCTGCCACGTTGAAGAATTGTTGATGTAGACTACCAATCCCGGATTCCCGTTATAGCCGTTTCTTCTTGCAATATACTCGTCGTTATCCGTATACAGAATAGAAGTTGTTCCGGTAGCTTTATTATTGTGAATCCAGATCAGATTGTTTAATCTCTCTTTGTTTAGCCATTCTTCATAATCTCTGTAAAAAATCGTAGGATACCCTTCGTGAGTTAAGATATACGCATAAGCCAACATTTTATTGTATATGATATCCGTATCATGATTTGCCACGAAAGTCACTGCTTTGAAAGGGTTTCTTTTCCACATCATATCATCATTCAAAGCATTTAAATTATTATTATCAAATGCTTCATCCATTTTATAATAGGCTGCAAAATCGAAAACGGAACTGTTGGCATTATTCGCCCACCATTCCAGCGTGTTTACGTTAGAATCCCATAATTCTCCCACAGAAAATCCTCCCACATTCGCATTCCATTTATTCACCACCCATGGTCCGAAACCTTTTACATAATCGAACCTCCATCCATCAAACTTCATAACGTTTTTATAATACTTACCAACAGAATCATCTCTTTCCCAAAGCCAGCTTTGCACATAGGGATTGGCATGGCAAAGATCCGGAAAACCGCCGAAAGCGCCCTCATCATTATTACCATAGGCATTCTTGTAAAAATCGTTGTAATTTCTTGTAAACTTTCCTGATGCCACACCCGAAAAATTGGTCCATGTATTGGTTCCCGTGTAAGGATTCGCCTCCGATTGACCACCGCTGTTATGATTGATGACAATATCAGCATACACCTGCATGTTTTCAGTGTGAGCCTGCGTAATTAATGCTTCCAGTTCTGCTCTGGATCCGAAACGTGTTTCTACACTTCCGTTCTGGTTAAAGTTTCCGAAGTCGTAATAATCTGTAGGATCATATCCCATAGAATAAGCTCCGTTCTGTGCTTTTGACGCCGGAGGAAGCCAGATTGCGCCAATTCCGGCATTGGACCAGTCGGTTACTTTTGCTTTTACGGTATTCCACCAGTTTCCGCCATCGGGAACATCCCAGTAAAATCCCTGCATAAGAACACTTCCGCCCGGTCCGGCTACGAATTTTGAAGTTGAAGAAGTTCCGGCTCCCGTACTGAAAGGACGCCCGTCGTGATTTGTAACATTCACGATTTTATCATGAATTTCTAACTGTTTTGAGCTTTCGCTAATTGTTTCATCATTGTTCTGGCAAGAACTTACCATACCTAAAGCCAGCAATGAAAGTAAAATGTGTGTTTTTTTCATGTTAAAAATTTTTAATTATTAAAGTATTAACTAAATTACAATTTTATTAAAAAAATTCTAAACCACGTGAAATAATTTTATTTTTTCTTTAAAAATCCCATCAAATCGCTAACAGGACCAATCATTAAAAAATCATAAACTTTTAAGATTTTCGGTACAATTTTTCCATTATTCCATATATTTGCATACTATGGAATACAATACCCAAAGAACTCAGCTTCATTTGCCTGAATACGGCAGAATTATACAACAGTTGGTTGAACGTTGCAAAGAGCTTCCTACAAAAGAAGAGCGAAGCGAAATGGCAATGGCAATCATTGATTTTATGGGTCAGAGAAACCCGCAATTGAGAGACGAAGAAAATTATAAACATAAACTTTGGGATCATCTATACATTTTAGCCAACCATGATCTGGATGTAGATTCTCCCTATCCTTTCCCTACAAAGGAAGAACTTGAAGAAAAACCAAAAAGGATGGAATATCCTAAACTTCAGGGAGATTTTAAATTTTACGGGAAAAGTATTCTTCAGTTAATAGAAAAAGCAATCGAACTGGAACAGGGCGACGAAAAGGAAGCGCTAATCGAAGTGATTGCCAATAATATGAAGAAGTCCTACAATGTATATAATAAGGAACACGTAACAGATGATGTTATTTTCCGTCATCTGAAAGAACTTTCGGAAAACAGGCTGGATCTTACCGGAATAGATTCTCTTGAAAAGAGCAAAATCTATTACACCACCAACAATAACAACCGAAATAATAACAATAACAACAGGAATAACAACCGAAACAACCAAAACAACAAAAGAAGACACAACAACAATAACAATCATAATAAAAGAAAGTAAACATGAGTGGAACATTTCAAATAAGAGGAGGAAAAAGACTGCAAGGCGAAATTACTCCACAGGGGGCTAAGAACGAAGCTCTTCAGATTCTTTGTGCTGTTTTGTTGACTGATGAGGAAGTTAGAATTAAAAATATTCCGGATATCCATGACGTTAATCGATTAATTGAGATTCTGGGTGATTTTGGAGTAAAGGTTACCAAAAACGGACACGGAGATTATACTTTTAAAGCAGACAAAGTAAATTTTGATTATATAAAATCCAGCGAGTTCAAAAAAGACGGCGCAAAACTGAGAGGCTCGATCATGTTGATGGGTCCTATGTTAGCAAGATATGGTGAAGCGTACATGCCGACTCCGGGAGGTGATAAAATCGGAAGAAGAAGATTAGACACCCATTTTCAGGGGCTTGTAGAGCTTGGTGCTGAATTTCATTATGATGAGGAGGAGTATTTTTACTCTTTAAAGGCAAAGGAACTGAAAGGGAAATTTATTTTGCTTGAAGAAGCTTCCGTTACGGGAACGGCAAATATTGTAATGGCTGCCGCTTTGGCAAAAGGAAAAACCAGAATTTATAATGCTGCATGCGAACCTTATCTTCAGCAGCTTTGTAAAATGCTGAACAGAATGGGAGCCAATATTTCAGGAATCGGTTCCAATTTATTAACTATTGAAGGCGTTTCTCATCTTCACGGAACGGAACACACAATGCTTCCGGACATGGTGGAAATCGGTTCCTGGATTGGTCTTGCTGCGATGACGAAATCTGAAATCACCATTAAAAACGTCAACTGGAATCAGCTTGGTGTTATTCCGAATACGTTCAGAAAGCTCGGGATTCAGCTTGAGCAGAGCAATGACGATATTTTTATTCCTGCTCAGGAAAATTATAAAATTCAAAAATTTATCGACGGATCTATTTTAACGATTTCCGACGCTCCATGGCCAGGATTTACACCCGATTTATTATCGATTATTTTAGTCGTGGCAACTCAGGCAAAAGGAAGCATTCTCGTTCACCAGAAAATGTTTGAATCCAGATTATTCTT
The DNA here is from genome assembly GCF_018603435.1 of Chryseobacterium sp. ZHDP1. Taxonomy (GTDB): domain Bacteria; phylum Bacteroidota; class Bacteroidia; order Flavobacteriales; family Weeksellaceae; genus Chryseobacterium; species Chryseobacterium indicum. The sequence goes on from NZ_CP075682.1 coordinate 2,048,946, forward strand.
CGTGGATAAGCTGATTGATATGGGTGCGCAGATTATCCTTTGCGATCCGCACAGAGCAACAGTAATCGGGCTTAATCAGGAAACTCCGCTGAGAGGAACCACTATGGTTTCTCCTGACATCAGAGCAGGAAATGCACTGTTAATTGCTGCGCTTTCCGCAGAAGGAAAATCTATTATTCACAATATTGAACAGATCGACAGAGGATATGAAAATATCGACGGCAGACTGAAAGCAATCGGAGCGGATATTGAAAGAATTTAATTTTTATTTTAAAATATTGAGACCACTTTTTTGAGTGGTCTTTTTTTTACACAAAAATTACACTTACATTTCTTGTTATAAAGTGAGTAAAGAATAAGCTGATTTGATCAGCCTCTGATCTCTGGCTTCGTGAAGCAAATTTATTTGCCTTTTCTTCTAAAATATCCTCAGTTCGGGATAAGAAATAAATTTAAATAATTGATTTATAGAATTATATTAATTTATCACAAAGAAAAATAAAAATGGTATTACTTTGATCAATTTTACGCCTTTGTATATCTTAAAAGCTGAATTCCTGATAATTGAATCTCTTTGTTTAACCTTGCGGTTAAAAAGACTTATCCCGAACTCAGGTTAAAATAAGATGTAAAAAAGAATTATAAAAAATTTAAGAGAATCTTAATTTTTAATGAAAAATAAAAACGACCGTTCACAAAAATGCAACGGTCGTTTGTCGTAATTAAAACTATATGAATCTCTTAAGTGTACTTTCTGCAGATATATTCTACAGTAGTACTCAAAAGCCTATTTTTTTCAAGATAAAATTCTAACTTCTTAAAATCTTCTGAAGTTACATTAATATATAACTGAACTGTACCGAAACTTCTTCCGTCCACATACTCAACATTTGCAGATAACACTTTGTGACAAATCCCGAACTGTTGGTAAATGGTATTCATTAAATGTTCAAATTTCATTTTACCATTAAGCTCTATTTCAAGTATCCACTCTTTTTTTGGCACATTTAATGGGTTTGGCAAAACCTGTAGTCCCGGATTTGGTGTAATCATAACTCAATATTTTAAGGTTAGACTTTCAGAGAAAACTGAGTTTCAGAATCTGCATCTTATTTCTCTGCGTTAATTGTATGACAAAAATAGAAAAAAATATTAGTCTACCAAATTAGTAGGGTAATATTTTTTAATTTTATTCAAATTTTTGCGGTGATGTTTAATTTTAGGTTAAAATCATTTGATTTTTTTTCATAAAAAAAACGAGCTTAGCCCGTTCTTATTCAATCTGAATATAATTTATTTTTTATTTAAGTTCCATTATTCTTTCCAGCTTTTCGGAAGCAGCCAGACCATTTGGATTACAGCCTAACTCTCCTTCAGGAACTTTCAGATTTTTCTTTTGATAGAATTCTTCCCAAAAAACATTGGTTTTTCCTGTTTTCGGATCAATAAACGTCATCGGTTCCAATTTAAAAATATGATCCTGCCGAAAAGCTCTTTCTATGAAATCTGAACAGTAATAGGAATTTTCGTCCAGAATATAATTGAAATTGTAAGGTTTACCTACCATCGATTCTGCCTTTTCAAGCACGGAAGGAATCGATTTCTGGTATTCGGATTTCAGACGGTATACTATAATCCGCTGTCCTTCCTCAGACTGGTCTTTCAGGAAATCTTTTATCTCCTGCTTTTGCGAACCGCCTTTTGGAGCGGCATGAAGCACGAAAATTCCGTCTTTACTTTTTTCCACAATACCGATGTGGTCGAAGGAAGCATTTTTCTGCTTTTGGGTGACATTATTGATTGCCCCTGAAAGTCCCGTTTCTTTTGCCGTTACAAAAAGTAAATCTCCGTTTTTCAAACCTGAAACCTGCGAGTTTTTACAGACTGTAATCAGGACAAAAAGGAAAAAAACAGTAAAAACTTTCAATAAAAAATTATTTCTTTTTAAAATTGGTTTCATAAATATCAATCCATTCTTCAACAGTCATTTTTTTGCTCATTTCTGCCAGTAATTCCATCGGAATATCTTCCATTTTTTTGAAGCGGACGCAGGATTTCCCCATATCCAGCTTTTTTTTGGAATGTTTCGGAAATTCTTCTACAAACCAGTTCAGCAGTTCGGGTTTCGCATACATTCCCATGTGATACAACGCAACGAAATTTTTCTGGGAAGCAATGCTGATGAAAGGCAAAGGTGATCCGGGTGTACAGTGATAACCGTCAGGGTACGTTTCCAGAGGAACTGCCCAACCGATCATTCCGTAGCTTGAGCCCTGCGTAAAACCTTCGGGTAAATTATCGTTAATTGTATTAAACATTTTTCTGAATATCTCCTGTCTTTCTTCGGGAATTTGAGAAATATAGTCGTCAACGAAAATGGATGGAATCTGCATATTTTTCAGTTTTAATAATTCTTCAAATTAACAAAAATTTAGCGGAACAGGATTTTAAATGAATTACTTTGTTTTAACTTTTTTGATTCGAAGGTTTTAATCTTGATGCTTCATTGAACACAAAGCTCACGAAGGTTTTTTAATTATGAAACGTTTTAGGCTCACAAAGCCGTTACACTTAGCAAAGAATAAGGTAATTTTTTTAACTTTCTTTGATTCGAAAGCTTTAATCATGATGCTTCATTGAACACAAAGCTCACGAAGTTTTTTTTAATTATGAAACGTTTTTAGGTTCACAAAGCCGTTACACTTAACAAAGAATAAGGGAAAGTTTGTTTTAACTTTTTTGATTCGTAGGTTTTAATCTTGATGCTTAATTGAACACAAAGCTGAAAAACGATTTTTAACTGAATAAAGGCTATCATTTTGAATAATAGTAAAATATTTTTCATTCCTGTTTTATTATACTAATTTAATTCTATAGGGTTATCTCCCTTTCTCCTTAACTGCATTTCTTTCTGTCTTTCCATGATGATTTTTCTTTGTTCCGGAGTAACACTTGTTCCAAGACTTTCCAATATTCCTAATGAATTTTCTCTGAAATTTTGTAACGTTTTTTCTAATTCTGTTTTAGTTGTTTCCGTTGAATTATTGTATCTGTTTTCATATATATTTACCAATCTGCCTTTCAATCTGGAATTAGATACAGATCTTACCAGTTCAAAATCATAATCCCCTTTATCATCAGTTATTTTTATGATTAATCCCGGCAATCCACTGAATTTATAAGGACCATAAGGCAATGGAATTTCTGCAGAATACCATGCAGTCCAATTTCTGCCTTTATATGAAACCTCTGCTTTTTTGCAATTAATTGTATTTATTATTTTTGTTTCGTCAATAAGTTTCCAATCTTTTATTACCGATTCTTTATATGATAGTAAAGACATGGCAACTCTTTGAAAATACTGTATATTTTCATTGGTTTGTATGATCGTATAAGAAAACTTTGTTTGTGGCATTGATGTCCCTCTGAAATCAAAAACCCCTCCCCCATTATTAATTGCTTTTCTTGAAACAATTCCGGCTACAGAATCTCTTTTCAAAGAATTAAGACTACTAAAAAATGTACGATAATCAGCTACCTGAAGTGAGAATAGTTCTTCATCTGTCTGATTGGGATTTAACGTATTTAATTTAGCTTTCAATAAGTAAATAAAATCTCCTCGCAATGAATCTTGAGTATTCAGTTGAGAATAAAATAAAATACTATAAAATAAAACGAATAGTTGAAATAGTTTTTTATGATAAGACATTGATATTGCTTTTTATTATGAAAAATTGCACATATAAAACCATATGTGCAAATGAAGATCTGTTATGTCTTAACTATTAATAACCGTGTCCACAATAAATTGCTTCAACCATATTAGCCCAAATTTGTCCTTGTTCATTAGTCCAGTCCTGAGTTGTGGTAGCAGCTACACCACAAGAAGTATAAGTAACAAAGGTGCTCTTGAATTTAGCCGCTTTTTTTGTCTTTTTTACCTCTTTAGTACTTACTATTGTTTTTGCAGCCTTAAGATTTAAGTTTTTTACAGGTGTTCCTTTAGCACTAACAAGACCCGCTACACCAAGCATAGCGACAAAAAATACTTTTTTCATAATTGTATATTTTTTTACAATTGAACAGCAAATATATGGCTATAAATCAAACAAAAGAGAAAAATTTTATTATGTTAAACCCCTGACAGAAGCCGTTTTAAAACATTATTTTATTTTACTGCTAACTTTTTATGAGAAGTTTATTTAACCACAAAAGTCACAAAAGATAAACTAAATGTTTATTTAAAGCTGGTGATTATAAATGAAAAAGATCACAATAGTTTTTAAAAATCTTTGCTTTTTATTCTTTTGAGTGCTTTGATTATTCCGGAAATTCGCTTTATCATTATCTTTTGCATCTTTTGCGGTTAATTCCGAAATTAATTTAAGCAAGTTCCTAAAATATGCTCACTCTGGCATTTTAGCTTCGGAGGTTTCCGAAATCATATTCCTTTTGGCGAGATGATTTCGGCTGTTCGCGATAGTATATCATCTTGGGCGGAATACACTCGGAGAGTTCCGAAAGTTTATTCCTTTTGGCGAGATGGTTTCGGCTGTTCCCGAAAGCTTCCTCCTTTCGGCGGTGGCTCTGGAAAGGCGATTGCTTAATTGAACACAATGCTCACTAAGGATTTTTTAATTATTAAATCTTTTTAGTTTCACAAAGCCGTTCCACTTAATGAAGAATAAGGGTTTTGAAACGATTTCTCATCTTCAAACTGAAACTATTTTTAAGTCAAAAAAAAAATCAGCCCTAAAAATTTAAGGCTGATTCTTTCAATATTATTTTGATTAAATTATTTTACAAAATTGTAAACGCTGAACATCTGAACATCCTTCCCGTTTTTGTCCAGAAACAACAATTTATTGTTTGCCGGAACAAATTGCACTAAGTTTCCGTCTGTAAAACCATAATTCTGGAAGAAATTTCTCCCTTTATAATCGAGTGTAAGTTCTTTCGGAGCCAGACTGCCAAAATCGAAAGATTTCATGGAGAAACCTGTATTTCCGAATGCTCCTTTCGGATAGAATGCAGAAACATACAGATTGTCTCCGGATTCAATTACCTGAACTCTTCTTCCCGAAGGATTGCTTCCAAGCGGTACAAACTGCTTTACTTCTCCTTCTTTATTGAATTTCATTAAAACGCCCACATCAAGCTTATATTCAGGATCCGGAAAACGGTTCATTGCAGTCGGCATCGGTCTCGAAATTGTTTCCTGTTGAACCGCCATTAAAACCTCATCTCCTTTTACGATGGTTTTAATCACTTTCACATCGTTCATATCTTTAGCACCCGCAAGATTGGTATTACTGATTACAGCTTTTCCGGATTTGATGTCGTAGAACATCACTGTTCCGAAGGTACTTCCGCCCATCGTAACTGCCTGATTTTTTCTTCCGAAGGTTACCAGATAATCGCTGTCATTTTTGCTGATGGCATATAATTTTTCAGGAATATATTTATCGTTAAAAGGCAGATCTTTATCTTCCGTGTTGGAAACCATCTCTATTTTATAGGATTCTTTCCAGCCTGCAGCTTTACGAAGCAGTACAATTTTTCCGGAGTTGGTTAAGGTCAAAGATTTTTCCACATAATCGCTGCTTAAAGAAATTTCTTTGTTCCAAAGCGGCGTTAATGTTCTTAAATCGAGAACCAGAACGTCATTAATGTTATCTGTCTTTTTCGTGGCATATCGGTCGTTGAAAACGGCAGCATATTTTCCGTTCTCAGAAAAAACCACGTAGGTCGTTCCCGATTTGTTCGTAGATTCAATTGTATATTTCGCGATACTTTTTGTGGTAAACGTTCCCGATTTTTTACTGAAGACGTGCTGAAAAACTTCTTTTCTGTTTTCTTTTCCGAAATATTCTTCCGTAAATGCCACAAATCGGTCTTCATCAATCTGCTGAGAACCCAGATAATTGTGAAGAACACCATTGGTTTTATTCGCGTAATCCTGAATGTAAGTATCTACAAGGCTTCCGTTCTGATCGAGTTTTCTCATCAGCAGCTTTTTGTGTGGGAATACGTTTCTCATCAATCCGTCGATATTTATCGCGCTGAACATATAAGAATTGTAATCGTCTGCCAAAACCAGCTTTTCGTCCGTTTCAAGATTGTCGTCCGTAGTAAATTTTGTTCCCTCCACCACTTTTACCTGTGCAAATGCGCATACAGAAGCGGTAATCATTACAGAGGCAATAATCTGTTTAATCATATTATTTTCTTTAGTTATTATAAATTTTTTCTTCTAATCTTTTCAATTCAAGGTTGGCATCATAAGACAGCTTAATGTCTACCAAATGTTCCTGAAGTTCGTTTAAATATTTTTCTGCTTCCGTGTAATTTCCCAAAGCAAGATTCAGCCTTATTAAATTGAAGTAAAGGTACTCTCCTATTTTCTGGTTGTAAAGGGCTTTTTTATCGTTGTAATTGACTTTTCCAAGCGCTGTTTTCCACATTTCGATTCCCTTCTGCATATTTTCCATGGCTACCTTATTGGGAGCGTAATCGGATTTTGCCTGAAGCTTTTTAAGATTGGTGGTTACATAGATATATGCTTTTTCCAGATCGTCGTAATCCCCCTTATTTTTTACCGTTTCTAAAGTTACCGATGAATTGATGGTCTGATATCCGAAATTGTCGTTGATGATATTCCTTGTACGGTCCATTGTTCTCTGCAGATACCTTTTTTCGTGGACATTGAGGTTGATTTCGTTTGTAGGTACACTTGCAATTTCGGCAAAGTCTGAAAAATAGGTTTTGTCTAATTTCACCACTCCGTTCTGTTTTCCGACAATTCGCACCGGCTGATTGGCAAATGTTTTTCCCTGATTGTCCTGAAAATTGGTTCTTTCCATTTCAACAAGCACATCAAGATAGTTCCCGCCTTTAGAAAAACCCGCTACATCCATCTGTGAAGCAAGAATTTTATTGTCTACAATGAGAGCATCTTTAAGATCGGGCTGTCTGTACACAGGCATCGGCGGAATATTGAGAACAGGTCTTGAAGGCAGTCTTAAAATTGGCGCTCCGTTTACAGCGGCTATTTTTTCAACCGCAGATAATTTATTGTACTCGGCAGATTCCAGCTTGAATTTCTCCTGAAGCTTTTTTACTTCAGCTTCATAATCTTTCAGCCTTTCCTGATGTTCGATCTTTGCTGTTTCTACATTCGTCTGATAATTATTTACCTGATTCTGGTACTCTTCTTTAGACATCCTTAAAACATCATCTTTTGTAATATTATAAGGAGATTTTACCGTGATGGTGTAATTTCTGTTGGCAAGATCTGTTGTAAAAACAGGCTCTTTCAGCAACTGAAAACTGATGGTTTCTTTATCAATTCTCTGTCCGAATACAGACTGAACCGAAAACAAAACGACAGGAAAAAGTAAATTTAATTTCTTCATATATCTATTTAAGTTCCGCGCAAAAGTAAAATAATTTATTAACAAAACACTTTCTGTATCTATTATTAAGGAAATATTCATTTTACAGGAACCCTTAAAGCAAAACATTCAACTTAACCCGTTAAAATTCTTTCTTTATAAGCTTTATTTCTTTATTGCGAAATTATATCTTATTTTTGCCATACAAATTTTTTGAACAATGCCGAATATTTCAAACAGAGCACTCCACATGCCGCCATCGCCGGTAAGAAAATTGGTTCCTTTTGCGCTAAAAGCGAAGCAGAAAGGGACAAAAGTTTATCACCTTAATATCGGGCAACCGGATATTGAAACTCCGGAAACGGCACTTAATGCTTTAAAAAATATCGATTTAAAAGTATTGGAATACGCGCTTTCTGAAGGAAATATCGACTACAGAAAAGCACTTACAGAATATTATCATTCTTTGGATTTCACAGATCTTACACCGGATAATTTCATTGTAACCAACGGAGGATCAGAAGCTTTAAATTTCGCCATTTCTACTTTATGTGATGATGGTGATGAAGTTATTATTCCTGAACCTTATTATGCGAATTATAACGGATTTACAAGTACGTTCAATGTAAATGTAGTAGCGATTCCGTCTACCATTGATACTGGTTTTGCGCTTCCTCCGGTTGAAGAATTTGAGAAAAAAATCACCGAAAAAACAAGAGCCATCGTTATCTGCAACCCCGGAAATCCTACCGGTTATCTTTACACCCGTGAAGAACTTCAGAAACTGGCAGAGATTGCTTTAAAATATGACATCGTAGTTATTTCAGACGAGGTATACAGAGAGTATGTTTACGACGGAAAACAGCAGGTTTCTATGCTGGCTTTTCCTGAACTGGCAGAAAACTGCATCATTATCGATTCAGAATCCAAACGTTACTCAATGTGTGGCGTAAGAATCGGATGTATGATCACGCGTTCTAAAAAAATTCACGATGCGGCAATGCTTTTTGCACAGGCAAGATTAAGCCCTGTTTTATTGGGACAGATCGCGGCAACGGCAGCTCACCAGAATGACGGAGCTTACATCAGAGCGGTAAGAGAAGAATACACCCACAGAAGAAATGTTCTTGTCGATTTACTGAACGCCATTCCGGGAGTAATCTGCCCAAAACCGAAAGGCGCATTCTACTGCGTTGCGGAACTTCCGGTAGACGATACTGAAAAGTTTGCACAATGGCTTCTGGAAAGCTATTCCCACAATAACGAAACCATTATGGTGGCTCCTGCAGGAGGATTCTACAGCAATCCGGAACTGGGGAAAAAGCAGGTAAGAATTGCTTACGTTCTGAAAGAGGAAGATTTAAGAAGAAGCGCAGCAATTCTTAAAGATGCTCTTGAAAAATACAAATCAGAATTCAGTCTTTAATTTAAACTAACATAATATGTCAGCAATAAAATATCATAGTTTGAAATTGTTCTCACTATTTATTTTATTGCTGATATTTTTTTCATGTAACAGCAAAAAGGAAGAAAATTATTCCGGAAACCCCAACGAAATTATTTCAATAAGCTATTCGGATATCGGCGGAGATCTCGGAAATTACAAAATCGTAAAAATCAACAAGGATTCTGTTTTTGCAGAACAGGGAGTTTCAGCAAAGAAAATCCATAAAGAATGGAAATCTGCAATAACCCCGCAAATCTGGAAAAGAGTAACGGCGTCTCTTAATATAAAAACATTAGACAAAATCGAAAGCTCTCCCAGCAAACAGCCGGTTGACGGATTTGATGAAACTTTCCAGATCAGAACACCGAAAAAATACCACGTTTATGTAAATTCGTATTCAGATACCATTTATTATCAACAGCTTCAGAAATTAAAAGACCAGATTAACGTCCTTCTTCCAACAGAATATAACTAAAACAATGCACGAAAATTATTCACTAAAGCCATACAATACTTTCGGAGTAGATGTAAAAGCTAGATATTTTACCGAAATACAAACCGTTGAAGAACTGAAAGAAGCCATTAGTTTCTCCAATTCTCATTCGCTTAATACTTTATTTTTAGGAGGCGGAAGCAATGTCTTATTTACAAAAGATTTTGACGGACTGGTGATTAAATTAAACCTGAAAGGAATTTCTGTGCTGCCTGTAAATGAGAACGAAGTTTTGGTTACCGCAAAAGCAGGCGAAAACTGGCACGAATTCGTGATGTTCTGTCTGGATAAGAATTTTGGCGGACTGGAAAACCTTTCCTTAATTCCGGGGAACGTAGGAACTTCGCCGATGCAGAATATCGGAGCTTACGGAACTGAAATTAAAGATGTTTTTTATGACTGCAAGGTTTTAAATCTTGAAACACTGGAAATTGAAACTTTTGATCTTGAAAAATGCAGATTCGGGTACAGAGACTCAATTTTTAAGCAGGAAGGAAAAGGTAAATATGTGATTTTAGAAGTTTCGTTCAGACTTACCTTCCGAAATCATAAGATCAAAACAGAGTACGGCGCAATACAATCCGAACTTGAAAGTTCAGGTATTGAAAATCCTACGATTCAGGATGTTTCCAGAGCGGTTATCAATATCCGGCAAAGCAAATTACCTGATCCGAAAGAAACAGGAAATGCGGGAAGTTTCTTTAAAAATCCGACGATTCCTTTGGCTCAGTTTGAAGCATTACAGCAGAAGTTTGAAAATATTCCGGGATATCCGAACGGAAATTCTGTAAAAGTTCCTGCAGGATGGCTGATCGAACAATCCGGCTGGAAAGGAAAACAAATAGGAAATGTTGCCTCTCACAAGTTGCAGGCTCTGGTTATCGTTAACGCAACAGGAAACGCAACCGGAAAGGAAATTTTTGATTTTTCGACGGAGATTATTAATTCCGTGAAAGAAAAATTCGGGATTGAACTGGAAAGGGAGGTGAATATTATTTAAAAACTCATCATGTCACAAAATTTATCAGAAAAAGAATTCAAAAAGCAGATCGAAAAACATTTTCGTAAAAAACATTACATAAAAATTTACTTTTTTGACGATAGTTCGGAAGATTTGACATCGGGCTTCATCATTAAATTTTCTGATACTTTTCTGATGCTTCAGGAATGTCACTTTACTCTGGACGGAATAAAAGTGATTCCATATAACAGAATTTCGGGCTTCCGTCATAATAAATTCGAAAAAGCATCAGAACGAATATTTTCTCAAGAAATGCTGATTAAATTCGATCAAGACATTATAAAAAACACTTCTTTAAAACACTTTGAATCTTTATTTAAATCAATAAAAGACCAAAATTTCCACTGCATCATTGAAGGCATAAAAAAAGATAAATTTACCTTTACAATAGGAGAAATACTGGAGGTAAATGAAAAGTCAGTAACTGTAAAAAATTATGACGCAACCGGAAAAATTGATAAAAAACCAAGTAAAATATTTTTCAAAAATATAGAGTTTGTAACTTTCAATGATAAGTATTCATTAACTTTCAGAAAATATTTAAAAGAATAATAAAAACACACAAATATGAAAATAGCAATTCTCGGAGCCGGAAATATGGGCTTATCCTTTTCAAAGTCTTTTTTGAAATACGAACTGATAAAGCCTGAAAACCTGCATTTAATTACAAGAAACCAGTCTAAATTTTCAAAAATCTCGGAAGAATTTCCAAAGTCTAAGATCTCTACTTTTGATGAAGTGAAAGATTTAGATGCAGATTTAATTATCATTGCCGTAAAACCTCAGGATTTTCAGCATGTTGCGGAAAATTTCCGGTTTCAGTTAAAAGAAAACCAGATGGTTTTATCGATTATGGCAGGAATTAAAATCGAAAAAATTCAGAAATTATTAAATCATCCATTGGTTGTAAGAGCCATGCCCAACTCTCCTACTCTTCTCGGAATGGGAATTACAGGCTACACTTCTGCGGAAGGAATTTCTTTCAGCCAGTTGATTAATATTGAGAGACTATTAAATTCTACCGGAAGATCTGTTTATCTGGAAAATGAAGAATTGTTGGACAGTGTTACGGCGCTTTCGGGAAGCGGACCTGCTTATTTTTACTACATTATTGATGCGATGATAAAAGCAGGGGTAGAAATGGGAATCGAAGAAAATCTTTCCCAGCTTTTTGTGAAACAGACGATGTTGGGAGCGTATCATTTAATCAACAATTCGGATAAAAGTCTGGAAGAACTTATAAAAGATGTGGCTTCCAAAGGCGGAACCACTGAAGCTGCCCTGAAATCATTTAATGAAAATAATTTAAAAGAAATTCTAAAAAGCGGTATCCTGAATGCAGAAAAACGTGCGAAGGAACTTAACGGATAATCAGACTTTTTCAGAGGATAAATCAAAATCGACTTCAGCCTGAATTTATACTAAGTTTCGGCTAAAGCCGATTTTCTTTTTTTAATCTGAGTTCGGGATAAGTCTTCTTAACCGCAAGGTTAAATAAAGAGATTCAATTATCAGGAATTCAGCTTTTAAGATATGCAAAGGCGTAAAACTGATCAAAGTAATACCATTTTGTCTTTTTTAAATAAACGAAGTGCCTTTGTTTAGCTTATCAACTTTTAATAGGTAAAAAAATCTTTTGTTTTGCTTTGCGATAAATTAATACAGTACTACAAATCAATTATTTAAACTTATTTCTTATCCAAACTGAGTTTTTTTATCATTATAATAAACTAAAATCCATTTCTATTGATGTATTCTTAAATATTTCAAACCATCCCGCTTGGAAATCGTTTTTCGATAAAATTCTTTATTAAAAACCCTAAAAATACGCCAAAAGTATTCAGAATAATATCATCCACTTCAAAAATCCCCATTCTGGAAAAGTACTGAAGTGCCTCTACAATGGTAATTGCCGAAATAAACGTAAAAAGGAGATTCTGTAAATCCTGAAGTTTAGGAAAAATCCAGCCTAGAAATCCGAAGGGAATAAACATTACCACATTTCCTGCAACAATAGTCACTATTTCTTTCCATGAAATACATCCTTTAATGAAATTGATGGTAGAAAATATCGGCTCTATGGTTAACAGATTATCTTCCATCTTCGTTCTGCCCATCCCGAAAAACATGAGATACAGCAAAAACAGCGTGTAAGGAACAATAATAATTTTATAAGATTTCTTTAACATCGTTTGCAAATTTATTCATTTCAAAAACATTAAATTTGTATGTTAAATCAATTTAATGAAATACGTTTTACTTACGCTCATTTCAGCGATGCTTTTATCCGTTTCGTGGCCTACTTACGGCGTTCCGTTTTTTATATTTTTTGCGCTTGTTCCGCTTTTGATGATGGAACACGGCGTGTCTAAATTTTCAGATTACAACAGAAAAAGCTGGGTGGTTTTCGGACTTTCCTACCTCTGTTTTGTGATCTGGAATGTGGTAACAACAGGCTGGCTTTATGGTTCCAAAAATCCGGACGGAAGCCATTCTATGATGGCGGTTGTATTTCCGGTTCTAGTCAATTCTTTCCTGTATTCATTGGTTTTCCAATGCTATCACTGGTACAAAAATGCACAGGGAACGTATTGGGGATTAGGATTTCTGATTGCGATCTGGATGAGCTTTGAAAAGTTCCATTTAGGATGGGAATTAACGTGGCCATGGCTGAATCTGGGAAATGTTTTTTCCGATTATCCTAAACTTATCCAGTGGTACGATACTTTAGGCGCAACCGGCGGAAGCTTCTGGATCCTGCTCATTAATGTATTGATTTTCTACACTGTAAGAATCTGGGAAGCAGGAAGAAAAAGAAAAGAACTTATTAAGAACACCTCCATTGTCGCCGCTTTAATCATTATTCCGATGATTATTTCTGTGGTGAAATATAATAATTTTGACGAAAAACCCATCGGAAGCGTTAATGTTCTGATGCTTCAGCCTGATCTGGATCCGTATGCAGAAAAATATACGCAGGACAGCTTAACCATCGAAAACGATCTTCTAAGTCTTGCCGAAAGAAATTCTAAAACAAAAATAGATTATTACATTGCGCCCGAAACTGCGCTTCCGGGAAGAGGTTCTATTTCAGAAACCGCTTTTGAAAAGAGTGTTATTTTAAACAATCTTAAAGGATTTTTAACTAAACATCCGGGTTCGGTTTTCGCAACAGGAATTTCTTCGCATCGTTTTTTTACAAGTGAAAAAAATCTGCCGAAAGAAGCTTACCAGATTCATACAGGACTTTGGGTGGAAAGTTTTAATTCGGCGGTGCAGGTTATTCCGAACCAGAAAGTAGAAGTCTACCACAAAGGAAAACTGGTTCCGGGTGTGGAAATCTTCCCCTATATGAATTATTTAAAACCACTTCTGGGCGATGCAATGATTAATCTGGGCGGAACGGTTGCTTCTCTGGGAACCGATAAAGAAAGGGTTGCTTTTTCGAATCCTTTCAACAAAGGAAAAATTGCTCCGATCATTTGTTATGAAAGCATTTATGGTGAATTTACGGGAGAGTATGTAAAAAAAGGAGCGAATTTTTTAGCCATCATGACCAACGATTCTTGGTGGGGCGTTACAGAAGGGCATAAACAGCTTCTTTCCTACGCAAAATTAAGAGCGATTGAAACCCGAAGAGAAATCGCAAGAGCTGCAAACAGCGGAATTTCAGCACATATTAATGCGAAAGGGGAAATCATGGAAGATACTTTTTACGGCGATAAAACCGCTTTATTTTCTAAAATAAACCTGTATGACGGGATGACTTTTTATACGAGATCAGGAGATCTTCTGTCGAGATTTTCTGTTTTTGCTTTAGGATTTCTGCTGTTTTATTTTTTAATCCGCTGGTTTCAGAGAAAGACACAGAAGGCTTAAAAATTATTATTTCCGGAATATAAAACAGATCATTCTTAAAGCCAGTGCGTGCTGTGAGTGATATTACCAGAAATCGGGATTAATAATCTGTATATTATTTATAAATAATTTTGTAAAAGATTTGTCTATCTGAAAAATTCTTCGTTATTTTGCACACTCAAATATTATAGTACAAATAAGAACATCGAGATATGTCAAGAATTTGCCAAATAACAGGAAAGCGTGCAATGGTTGGTAACAACGTTTCTCACGCTAATAACAAAACGAAGCGTCGTTTTGAAATTAACTTATTAGAGAAGAAATTTTACCTTCCGGAGCAGGATAAGCACGTAACACTGAAAGTATCAGCTCATGGATTGAGAGTGATTAACAAGATTGGAATCGAGGAAGCTATTGAAAGAGCTACTAGAAACGGATTGATAAAAAAGAACTAAATCATGGCAAAAAAAGGAAACAGAGTTCAAGTAATCCTTGAATGTACAGAGCACAAAGAAAGCGGTATGCCAGGAATGTCAAGATACATTTCTACAAAAAATAAAAAGAACACTACAGAGAGATTGGAATTGAAAAAATACAATCCTGTTCTTAAGAAAGTTACAGTTCACAAAGAAATCAAGTAATTTATAAAATATAATTTACCATGGCAAAGAAAGTAGTAGCAACCCTACAAACCGGGTCTAAAAAAATGACCAAAGTGGTGAAAATGGTGAAGTCTCCAAAATCAGGAGCTTACGTTTTCGAAGAAAAAGTAATGAATGCAGACGAAGTTGACGGTTATTTGAAAAAATAATCTCCACTTTATTTACAATATAAAAAACTACTCATATTTTGGGTAGTTTTTTTGTTATCTTTGCTTTTAATCTAATCTGGAAGTCATAAGCCGGGTGCCGGAAGTTCATCATAAAACTTAAAAATCAGGTTTTAAACTTCAGGTCTCCCCTACTTCCCATAAACATTAAATTCCATAATTCATAAGATGAGTTGGTTTAAGAATATTTTTAAAAAAGAAGAAAAAGAAACGTTAGATAAAGGATTGGAAAAATCCAGCCAGGGTTTCTTTGAAAAAATGACGAAAGCCGTAGTCGGCAAAAGCAAAGTAGATGATGAAGTTCTTGATGATCTTGAAGAAGTACTCATTGCATCCGACGTCGGCGCATCTACCACCATCAAAATTATAGAAAGAATTGAAGAACGCGTTGCAAGAGACAAATACGTTGGTGTAAACGAACTTGATAAAATCCTTCGTGAAGAAATCTCAGGTCTTCTTCTTGAAAATCCACACGCCGGAACCGGAAATATCGACACTTCCAAAAAGCCTTACGTCATTATGGTTGTCGGTGTAAACGGCGTAGGAAAAACGACCACCATCGGAAAACTGGCACATCAGTTTACCTCAGAAGGGAAAAAGGTCGTTTTAGGAGCGGCAGATACCTTCAGAGCCGCTGCAGTAGATCAGTTGGTGATCTGGAGTCAGAGAGTCGGAGTTCCTATTGTAAAGCAGGAAATGGGATCAGATCCGGCTTCCGTTGCTTTTGATACGGTACAGAGTGCGGTTGCCCAAAATGCAGACGTGGTTATCATTGATACGGCGGGAAGACTTCACAACAAGATTAATTTAATGAATGAACTTTCTAAAATCAAGAGAGTAATGCAGAAGGTTATTCCGGATGCTCCTCATGAGATTTTACTGGTTCTTGACGGTTCTACCGGTCAGAATGCTTTTGAACAGGCAAAACAATTCACGGCAGCCACGGAAGTTAATGCTTTAGCGGTAACAAAATTAGACGGAACTGCAAAAGGAGGGGTTGTTATCGGAATTTCAGACCAGTTCCAAATTCCTGTGAAATATATTGGCGTTGGAGAGAAGATGCAGGATTTGCAGTTGTTTAATGGTACGGAGTTTGTAGATTCATTTTTCAAGAAAAGATAACAACTAATATTTTTTTATAAATTAGTTGTATCTATTAACACTAATTTTAAAAAAATAATTATTATGTTTACATTTATTCTTTGGATTATCTTTGGACTAGTTGTAGGAGCTTTGGCTAAAATGATTATGCCTGGCAAACAAAACATGGGTTGGTTAATGACCTGTATTTTAGGAATTATAGGTGCCTTAGTAGGCGGATTTATTGCCAATGCTGTTTTTGGAGGAGGCGGAGCAAGCGACGAAAGAATGTTTCACTTCTGGCCCATTATATTTTCAGTGGGAGGCGCTTTAATTGTTCTGTGGATCTACGGAATGCTTACCAAAAAAAGCTAAACTTGATTAGGATAAAAATTAAAACGGCGGATTTGAAATTCAAATCCGCCGTTTCTTGTAAAATATATATAATTTAGTTAGTTGATTTTGATCTGGTAAGGCATTTCCATTTTCACTTCAGACTGTAGTTTTCTTTCCTCTACGATCTGTTCTAAGAGTTCATAATTTGCTTTTCCGATTTTGTTTTTCACCACTCTTGCAGAAATATCATCTTCATTAAGATCTTTAAAGATCTGCTCGAAAGGGGTCATGCTTTTAGGATAAGAAGAAACTTCGTAAGATTTTAATCCTGCTTTCTGAGCAGCAAATTTTACGGCATCATTCAATGTTCCCAATTCATCAACAAGACCGATCTGTTTGGCTCTTGTTCCGCTCCATACTCTTCCTCCTCCTACACTGTCAATCTGTTCAAAAGTCTGTTTTCTATTCTGCGTTACAAAATGCACGAATCTTTTATAAGTTCCTTCCACACTTCTTGTAATCAAACTCACCCCATAAGGCGTAACTCCGTTTAGAGAAGAATAATATTGAGAATTCGCATTGGTAGAGACAATATCTGAACGGATTCCGTTTTTATTCGCAATATCTTTGAAGTAAGGAATTACTCCGAAAACTCCGATCGATCCCGTAAGTGTATTGGGTTCAGAATAAATTTTATCTGCCGCCATTGCTATATAATACCCTCCGGAAGCCGCATAATCTCCAAAGGAAACAATTAATGGTTTTTTCTTTTTCAACTGCTGAAGTTCAAACAAAATTTCATCCGAAGCGTTTGCACTTCCTCCCGGAGAATTAATTCTGAAAACGACCGCTTTCACTTTATCATTATCCTGAAGTTCTTTAATGTATTTAATATATTTCTCGGAATGGATATCATTATAATCGTCTCCTCCATTAATAGAACCTGAAGCATACAGAACTGCTACTCTGTCTCCTGATTTTTCATCATCAGAATAAGAAGCAATATATTTACCTAAAGAAATTTTATTTAACTTATCGTCTCCTGATAAATTTAACTTCGATTTAATTAATTGATCGTATTCTGTTTTCTGAATAAGCTTATCTGCCAGTTTATATTTTAAACTTAAATCAGGAATCATTCCGTAAAGACTGTCCACAACCGTTCTGAACTGTGCCGTATCTATTTTTCTTGAAACCGCCATTCTTGAAGAAGTGTTTTTCCAGATATCATTTAAAAGTGTGCTTAACTGCTCTTTATTTTCCGGAGAAATATCGTTTCTCAAAAAAGGTTCAACAGCAGATTTAAATTTTCCGTGACGGATAACTTCAATCCCGATTCCGTATTTATCGGCAAAATCTTTATAAAAAGCGACTTCCGTTGCCAGACCTTTAAGCTCGATCATTCCCGAAGGATTAAGATAATACTGATCTGCAACCGATCCTAAATAATAAGCCGCCTGAGAAACCGTATTTCCATAAGCATAAACAAATTTCCCACTCTTTTTAAAATCCTGAATAGCATTTCTGAGATCGTCAATCTGAGTAATTCCTGCATTTAAATAATCGGCTTCAATACTTATTCCTTTAATATTATCATCGGTTTTTGCTTTTTCGATGGCTTCAATAGCATCATAAATCAACACATTTTTTGTTTGTTCGCTAATATTAAAAAGTCCTTTCTGCTCTTCTGTAGGACTATCTATTATATTGGTTTTTAAATTAATCGTAAGGACAGAATTTTTCTTTACCACTACGGATTTCTCACTTCCCATCGCGCTGAACACAAGCATGATGACGAAAAAGAAGAAAAACACAGCGCATAAAATGACAATTGCCACTATATTTGCCAGTACATTTTTAAAAAAACTTTTCATAAATCAATCATTTTAATAATATGTCGCAACATAAAGTCGTTTTGTTACTCGGAAGTAATCTTGGAGATCAAAAAAAAAATCTTGAAACCGCTATAAAAAAACTGCAAAATGGTGGAAATGAAATATTAAAATTAAGTGAATTTTTAATATCCGAGCCTGTAGAATTTGCCAGTTCTAATATTTTTTGTAATATTGCACTGATAATGTTGACTCATCTTTCGCCTATTCAACTGCTTGATTTTGTTAAAAGTATTGAACAAGAAATGGGAAGAACTAACGATTCTAAAGCTTCAGGAGGATATTCTGATAGAGTAATAGACATAGATATCGTTACATATAATGAATTAAAATTTGTCTCAGAAAGATTGGAAATCCCTCACAAAAAGCATCTTTTTGAAAGAGAATTTTCCAGAACATTATTAAAGCATTTTATCAAATAAAACATAAAACATATTGTATGAAATTAGGTTTATTATTATTGGCTACGTTGCCTATCGCTGCTTACGCACAAGATAGTATAGCTGTTACTTCAAATGATAGGTATCCAAATACATTCTCTTCAGGTTCTGCCAATGTTCAACCTTTCGACACAAAAGCTAAAAGATTTAACGACTGGTCTGTATCAGTAGGTGGAGGTGCTGCTTTTATGGTACACTCCGATCTTAAATCTATTACAGATAAAAAGATCAACTGGGGATACAACACTTATGTAAGCTTAGACAAACAGATTAACCACGTTGTAGGAATCAGCCTTATTTATCAGAGAGGTGAAACCAATCAGAGAGGGCAGCTTGAAGGTGCTGCAGGTGTAGCTGCCGGAGTTGCAGAAGCAAAAACAAAATATAATCAGGTTGCTTTAATGGGAGATGTTAACTTTTCTAATCTCTTAAGAAGAGTAGACAATCATTCTCCATACAGATGGGCATTGCACGGTTATGCAGGTATCGGTTTAATGAACTATAATACCTCTTTGTACGATAATAATGAGTTCAGATGGAGCACTACTCCTGCCAGAATACCTTTATTTATCAACCAAAAATTAGACATCAACTCGGTTTATTATCAGTTTGGTGCCGGTTTGAAGTATAAAGTTTCGAAACTTATCGACATTGAAGCAAGAACAATGTATATCATCAGTGGAGACGACGAATTCGACGGTGGCGGTAACGCAGGTCCGGCAGATTATGATGTTACTTCAAAAGTTTCAAAATATAATATGCTTAATAAAAGAAGATCAGACAATGCATGGACTGTTAACCTGGGAGTTTCTTTCAAATTAGGAAAACACAATTCTCACCTTGCATGGCACGATCCGCTTCAGGAAGCTTATTACAGAGCCTATGTTCTGGAAAATAAAAGTACAGATCTTGTAGTTTGTGAAAAAGGAGATCTTGATAACGACGGAGTATGTGACGATTGGGACAGACAGCTTGATACTCCTGCAGGAGCAAGAGTAGACGGAGCCGGAGTTGCTTTAGACATGGATCTGGATGGCGTAATCGATTTATATGATAAGTGTGTAACGGTTCCGGGGCCGGTTGAAAACCAAGGTTGTCCAACTACAACTAAATAACTATAACTAAATCATTTAATTAACTAAATAAAAAATACACTATGAAATTAAGTTTAGCAATTGTTGCATTAGCACTTACTGTTCCTACAGTTGCCTTTGCACAGGACTCAACTGCGGTAGTTTCAAACGGGCAATATCCAAATACGTTCTCATCGGGCTCTGCAAATGTTTCCCCGTTTACCAATAAATCTAAACGTTTTAACGATTGGGCAATCTCTTTCGGTGCTGGTGTACCTTTAATGCAGTCTTCAGATTTAACATCTATAAAAAACGGAAACGGTAAAAACCTTTTTGGTTATTCTGCATATGTGAGTATTGATAAAGCTATTACTCATGCTTTTGGTATTAATTTACAATATGACAGAGGTGAAACCAGACAAGGATGGTTCAATACCAAAGATTCTGCCCCTAGTGATGCCTCTGCAACTCAGCACGTAGGTGCAAGAACGCAATATGATGCGATCTCATTATTAGGAGATATTAACTTCTCAAACCTATTCAGAAGAGTTGATAACCATTCTCCTTACAGATGGGCTTTACACGGATATGCAGGTGTGGGAACAATAGCATACAGAGCTTTCCAGAAGGATGAAAAAGGACAAAGACTGGCTGCGGAAATTAAGCCGTTCCAGCTTGGTTCAATGTTCGCTCAGGCAGGTGCCGGTGTGAAATTTAAAGTAAACAGAAGAATCGACATAGAAGGTAGATTAATGTATGTAATGACCGGAGATGATGAATTCGATGGTGGAGGCCGTAAATACGATCCGATCAACCAGCGTGAAGAACAGGTTTCTGATAACTTCTTTAATGCTACTTTAGGGGTTTCTCTAAAACTTGGAAAACACGAATCTCACTTAATGTGGCATGATCCGCTTCAGGAGATCTACTATAAACTAGATGTTTTGGCTAACAAAAACCAGGATATTGAAGTTTGTAAGAAAGGAGATCTTGATAACGACGGTGTTTGCGACGATTGGGACAGACAGCTTGATACTCCTGCAGGTGCAAGAGTGGACGGTGCAGGTGTAGCTCTTGATACTGATCTTGACGGTGTAATCGATCTTTACGATAAGTGTGTAACCGTTCCGGGACCAGTTGAAAACCAAGGCTGTCCTACAACAGCTCCTACTCCGATTGGACCTGTAACTGATTCTACAAGAACTCTGGAAGGAATTGAATTTGATCTGAATTCAGACAGAATTTTACCTTCTAACACTCCAATTCTTAACAACGCAGTAAATTATATTAATTCTTCCAGTGGATCTTACACAGTAGTTGGAGCAACAGATACGAGAGCTTCTGATGCATATAACCAAAAACTTTCTGAAAGAAGAGCGAACAACGTAAAAGATTATTTAATTAAAAACGGAGTTCAATCTGGTAAATTAAATGCAGTAGGTAGAGGTGAAAAAGATCTTAAGTATCCTGAATGTAACCCTGCTACAAAATGCCCTGAATGGAAAAACAGAGCAAACAGAAGAGTTTACTTCGAAGCTAAATAATTAAATTTATTATTAAATACATAAAAGCCATGCATTGCGTGGCTTTTTTTGTCGGAATACTTTTATTACTTTTATCCCATGATTTCTCAGCAAGATTTTCAAGAGCTAAAATTTAAAACCCTGAAACATTTCTGGGGTTATGATGGTTTTCGGGATTCTCAGGAAGCAATTATCGATTCTGTTATCAATGAAAAAGACACTCTTGTTCTTCTGCCGACCGGAGCCGGGAAATCGCTTTGCTATCAGCTTCCTGCTTTATTAAAAGAAGGAACCTGTCTGGTTATTTCCCCTTTACTCGCCTTGATGAAAGATCAGGTAAACCAATTGAAATCAAGAGGAATTGAAGCAGAATATCTGTCTTCGGAACTGGATGAATATGATGCTGAAAATATCTATGACCGATGCAAAGAAGGACTGACAAAGTTGCTGTATGTTTCTCCTGAACGAATTACCAATAAACAGTTTCTGCAGAATATTGAAGAAATTGAACTGTCATTCATTGCAGTAGATGAAGCGCATTGCATCTCAGAGTGGGGACAGGATTTCCGTCCGAGTTATCAGAATATCAAAGAATTCAGAAAAAACAATCCTGAAATTCCTTGTCTGGCTTTAACGGCAACCGCTACGCCAAAAGTTCTGGAGGAAATAAAATTAAAACTGGAATTAAAAAATCCGCAGGTTTTTCAGAAAAGTTTTAAAAGAGACAATATTAAAATTTTCATGGAAGAAGTTTCGGATAAATTTCAGAAAGTCTTCGATATTTTAAAATTCTCCAACGAATCGGGAATCGTTTATGTAAGAACCAGAAAAGAGGCTGAACTTCTCAGTGAATTTCTGAAAAAAAATCAGCTTAAAAATGTAGATTACTTTCACGCAGGTTTATCCACAAAAGAAAAAAATACCAAACAGGAAATATGGAACAGAAGCAGTAACCATGTTTTAATTTCCACCAATGCTTTCGGGATGGGAATTGATAAGGATAATGTACGTTTTGTACTTCATTACTCTCCTGCTCCTTCCATTGAAAATTATTATCAGGAAATCGGTCGTTCCGGAAGAGACGGAAAAGAAAGTTTTGCATTTCTGCTTTGGAATAAGCAGGAACTTTTAAACTTTGACCAAATTTTAAAGAACCAGATTCCAAATAAAGCTGAGTTTTTAAAAATCGTTACTTACCTCTACTCTATTTTTCAGGTTGCCGAATTTGAACTTCCGGAAAAAGTTTTTCAACTGAATATCAACGGAATTTATAATTTCACGAAACTTTCGAATGCGAAGATCAGAAATGTTCTCAATTTTCTTCACAATCAGGAAATTATCTATTTTAACGAACATAAAAGTCTTTCATCACTACAACTTTTGATGGAAGCCCATGAAATCGATCAGCTTCCTCGAAAAGATGCCTATTTTTTAGAACTGATGCTTCGTACGATTTCCGGAATTACTACACATAAAGTGATGTTCAGTGAACAGCAGGTAAGCGGAAAAATCGGATCAAGTGTTGAATTAATAAAAGAAAGACTAAAAGAGCTTCAGCAAAAAGGATATGTGGAGTATATTGATGGGGCTTTAACCAGCGTAAAATTTCTAAAACCAAGAGATGAAAGATTAAACAGCTCTGTGTACTGGAAACTTTTTGAACATATTCAGAAAAATAAAATCCAAAAGTGGGAAGAAATGAAATTTTATATCGAAGATGAAAAATACTGTAAAATGAAGCTCATCCTAAACTATTTCGGTGAAAAAAATACTAAAAACTGTGGGCAATGCTCTGTTTGTGAGCGAAATAAACAGTCAATCTTCGGGAAAAACATTTCACACCAGATTCTGAATCTGCTCGGCAAAAGACCAGCAACGATTGAAGAACTTTCTATCCAGCTGAGCTATCATTCAAAAGAGAATATTCTGGAAAATTTAATTTTTCTTCTGGATACCGGAAAAGTAAAAATGCTGAATTTCAGAACGTATGCTTTGGCTTAAGATACTTCAGTAAGCTCGGCATTACATTTTTCTGATTCCAACTGCCAATTTTAAAATTCAAATCTTTCAATCCTTCTTCAAAGACCTTATCTTTGCACTATGAAATCATTGAAAGTTGTATTTTTAGGAACTCCGGAGTTTGCCAAAGCTTCTCTGGAAGCCATTCATCATTCTCATCACGAAGTTGTGGGCGTTGTAACGGTTGCGGATAAAGCGAGCGGACGAGGACAGAAAATCAATCAGTCTCCGGTAAAAGTTTTTGCCGTAGAAAATAATCTTCCTGTTTTTCAGCCTGAAAAGCTTAGAAATCCCGAGTTTTTAGAGGAATTGAGAAAACTGGAAGCCGATGTTTTTGTAGTGGTCGCTTTCAGAATGATGCCGAAAGTTTTGTTTGAAATGCCAAAAATGGGAACTTTCAACCTTCATGCTTCTCTACTTCCCGATTACAGAGGTGCAGCACCCATCAATTACGCAATTATCAACGGAGAAGAAAAATCCGGAGCTACAACGTTTTTTATCAATGAAAAAATTGATGAAGGAAATATTCTGCTTCAGGAAGAACTTCCCATTTTACCGGACGAAAACGCAGGAAGCCTTCATGACAGACTCATGGAAATGGGCTCTGAACTCGTGGTAAGAACATTAAACGGATTGGCAGAAAACTCAATTACAGAAAAACCACAGCCGGAAGTTGAGCATCCGAAAAATGCATTTAAAATTTTTAAAGAAGATACAAGAATCGACTGGACAAAAAATTCGAAAGAAATTCATCAGTTTATTTTGGGAATGTCTCCTTATCCTGCAGCTTTCACCACTTTAAAGATAGGCGAGGAAGAAAAAGGGCTTAAAATTTTCGGTGGGAAATTTGAAATTTCGGATCATGGAAAAACAGCCGGAAGTTTGGAAATCTCTAAAAACGGATTTAAGATTTTTACCCAAGACGGAGAATATTTTCCATCAGAATTACAGCTTGAAGGAAAAAAGAGAATGAACATAAAAGATTTTCTGAACGGTTTCAGGAATTTCGACGAAATAAAAATGGCTTGAGAAATCAAGCCATTTTTATTTCGTCGAAGTGAATTGTCAACAGTGAATTCACTTCATTATCAATTTTAGCATTGTATTCACTTGCAGAGCAAAATTGACCATTCACAATTCACATTTTATAGCTGCACCATTTCAGTTACCTCAACATCATATCCGCCAACCTGCGGCTTCACATTAGGATTCTGGGTAATTACTTTAAATTTATTAATTCCCAGATTTTTAAGAATTTGAGTTCCGATTCCGTAATCTCTGTAATTGAATGCCAAAGTCGGATGCTGCTGTTGTCCGTCCTGATAATTAAGAAACTGCTGTAGTTTTCTTAATGTATTTTCAGAGTTTGAAACATTATTAATGAAAACAATGGCTCCTTTTCCTGCTGCATTTACCATAGAGGTTACTTTTTCCAACTGAGGTTTTTCTCCGTTATTCAGTCTCGTTAACACATCAAAATAAGAATCTGATGACTGAACTCTTACCAAAACAGGCTCATCAACCGTCCATGAACCTTTGGTTAAAGCAAAATGGATCTGATCGTTGGATGTTTCTCTGAAAGCAAAGAAATCATAATCTCCGTAAGCGGTTTTTACTTTTCTTTCTTCAATTCTTTCAATAAGATTTCCTTTTTTAAGCTGATAATGAATTAAATCTTCAATGGAAACTATTTTCATATCATGTTTCTGTGCAAAAGCATAAAGCTCCGGCAAACGCGACATAGAACCGTCTTCATTCATGATTTCACAGATTACCCCTCCTTCTTTAAGACCGGCAAGACAAGTTAAATCTATTGCAGCTTCTGTGTGCCCGGCTCTTTTCAGAACACCTCCTTTTTTGGCTCTTAAAGGAAAAATATGACCGGGACGCATGAAATCTGTCGGCTTGGATTTTTCATCCATCAGAGCCAGAATGGTTTTTGCTCTGTCGCTTGCAGAAATTCCGGTAGAAGTTCCGTTTCCTAATAGGTCTACAGAAACGGTGAAAGCTGTTTCTTTCGGATCACTGCTTCGGCTTACCATTACTTCAAGACCAAGCTCATCACATCTTTTTTCAGGAAGCGGCATACAGATAAGCCCTCTTCCGTGAAGTGCCATAAAGTTAATAATTTCAGGTGTTGTAAGCTCTGCCGCACAAAGAAAATCGCCTTCGTTTTCTCTGTCTTCATCATCCACTACTATGATTATTTTACCATTTTTAAGGTCTTCTATCGCCTCTGGAATAGTATTTAACTTAATATCAGACATTTTTACTTTTTAAATTTTTGCAAAGATACTTATAAAAATATGCATCTCCCAATATTATAAATTCTTTATTATTCGCCAAATACGGAGTTTTTAGCTTTTCTGAAAATATGATAAGACTCCAGTCTTTTCTGATGGTCGTAAATATGAGAATTAATCATCAGTTCGTCCACATTAAATTTTTCCTGAAAACCTTTCAATTTCTCTTCTATTTCACTCTGATCTCCAATGAAAGTGTATCTCAGTTTCTGCAACACCATGGATTTTTCCATGGGCGACCAGATGTCGTCCATATCATCAACCGGCGGCGCAAAAGGCTTTCTGTCGTTTCTTACAATATTAATGAAAGCCTGAAACAAAGTTGTCGACATTTTATGCGCTTCTTCCGAAGTTTCCGCAGCAATTCCGTTGACACAGGCAATGATATAAGGTTGGTCTAAGTATTTTGACGGTTCAAAATGTTCTCTGTAAATATTGAAAGCCATTTCCATCTGCTCCGGCGCAAAATGTCCCGCAAAAGCATACGGAAGTCCCAATTCCGCGGCTAGAAATGCACTATCTGTACTGGAACCTAAGATATACATCGGAATATCCAGTCCTTCTCCCGGAATGGCACGAACCAAGGCATCACGGTTTTCTTTGGAAAAATATTTCTGTAATTCTAAAATCTGTCTTGGAAACTGTTTGTTGATCATTGCCGGATTTCTTCCTAAAGCCTGAGCGGTTAAACCATCAGTTCCCGGAGCTCTTCCCAAACCAAGATCAATTCTTCCGGGAAAAAGTGATTCAAGGGTTCCGAACTGTTCGGCAATCACTAATGAACTGTGGTTCGGAAGCATAATTCCTCCGGAGCCCACTCTTATTTTTTTGGTTCCGTTGGCGATAAAACCAATCAGAACGGAGGTTGCAGAACTGGCAATGCTTTCCATATTGTGGTGTTCGGCAAGCCAGAATCTTTTATAATCTAAATGTTCAGCATGGATTGCTAAAGACAAGCTGTCCTGAAAGGTATCATGAACAGTTTTCCCCTGTTTTACGGGAGCAAGATCCAATACTGATATTTCAAAATTTTTCATATCGGGATATTCTGTTTAGACAAAAGCATTTCGTAAACTTTTGTCGGTTTCATTATTTTAAATTTTACGCAACAAAGATAAGACTAATAAACTGCATTAGTTACTTTTTGTAATCGATAGGATTAATGGTGAGGTTCAGGGAAAAACTATGAGAAATCAGGCTAATATTAAATTGCTTTTTTGAATAATCACTTTTTGTATATTTGGTATTGATTTCAATTCAAAATTTAACCATGAAAAAACTCTTATTTCTTATTATCATTTTAATTTTTACAGGAAAAATATTTTCTCAAAAAAAACTGAATATTCCTACTACATTTCCCACCGAATATGGAACATTTACTTTTCCTTTAGGTTCAAAAATTATTTTAGAACTGAAAGAAAATGGCAATAAATATGAATACCGCGTTTTGAGCATGGAACCTTATAAAGAATATTATCCTTTAAGTAAGGAGAAGGATATTTTCTCAAAAGATATTAAAGAAAATACGATTGAAGTTTTTTTCACAGGAGCTTACTATAACGAAGGGAAGGAAGATAAAGACTGGAAATCTCTTTTATCTTTAAAAAGCAATGTAAAAACATCTTTAATCTATAAAGCGGATATAAAATATTATTTCAAGGATGAATTTGAAAACACCTCTATTTCAGGAGTTTTTCCCAAGGCGAAAATGAATGAAATATGGGGGCATAAAATTGATTTCATTACTTTATATGACTTTGAGAAATTAAAAAGATAAGATCAATAATTAAAACATGAAATCAAAAATAAGGTATATCGAAAACAAATCTTCCGGTCATCACGGATCTGCGTGGATTGGTTGGGTTGAATTTTCAAAATCCGGACAAACGGTATATTTCAATAATAAGGCTCTTAAAAAACTTAAAATTCCCGGCATTTCGGGAAATCATTTTGATATTGAAACGGGCGAAGAATATTGGGTTTCCGGAGTGAAGAAAAATGGACAGGACAGACATCAACTTGGCGGCGGAAAGATTATGATCGACAGAAAATCTGTTCCTGAATATTTAAAACTCGTTGATTTTACTGTTTTAGATGAAAATACATATACGCTGATTGATTTTGCAAAAACCGATAAGCAAAGATTTAATGAAATAGAAAATGAAGAAATATTCTTCAAAGATACAAGTCGTCATTCAAGTTATTATGACAACAATCAACGGAAATTAATTTTAAACAGAGACTATTGAAAATTGCAACCCTCAACATCGATTGGGCAAGAAAAAAGAATTCTTCAGGAACCGCGGAATTTCTTAATCAGTTTGATTTCGATTTCCTTATTCTTACGGAAGCCATTGATCTTGATCTTCAAAATTTTCCGTATCAATATCTCTGTTCGCCGATTCCTGAGAACACCGTTTATGAAAATCTCAATTATTCGGAATATTTAAAAGGAGAAAAAGCTTTCCGGACAGTTTTGTACTCTAAAATTCCTTATTCGAAAAAATATGCTGTAACGGATGAAAAAACTAATCTCGCTTTGGAATTTGAAACAGAATTGGGAAAAATTGTTTTCTACTGTACGATTATCGGAACTTGGTTTAACCGAAAACCTTTTGTTGATATCGAATTGCAGAATACCATCCACGACTGTCGAAAAATTTATGCAGAGAACAAAAATATTTTTATCGTTGGTGATTTTAATACATCATTCAGAAAAGGAGAAGAACAATTTTCAATTAATTTAAAAACAACAGAAGCTTTAAAAAATCTTTTTGAAGAACTGAATATCATCCCTGTAACTTCAGAAATTAAAGAAAATATCGATCACATTATCATTCCGAAAGTTTTTTCACCCAATACAGAATTCAGAATTTTTGTGGATAAAAATGTGGTGAGTGATCATAAAGGCATTTCTATTTCGGTGAAAAAAATTTAAATTCTATACTATTTAATATATGCCATTTATGTTATATCTTTATTATTCTAAAAACTAAACGGTGAAAAAGAAAAGTGTAATCTTACTGCTTTTATTCATTATAAGCTGTGAAAAAATCAAAATTGTAAAAGAAACAACTGAAAACAGAGATTCACTGATTACAAACACAAATATTTTTTCAAAGACTGCTGAAGATAAACAGAAAAAATATGAAAGTCAAAAAATAAAAAATTTAAATTCAAAACATTATACAACACTCGATACTGTAGTGATACGTAATGAAAATGATTTTTTATTAAAACTGAGCAGACAAGATTTCAACAAAATAATCGATAATCACCCTGAATTTTTCGATGAAATAATCCAAAGTCCAGATATTACTTACCGAAATTTTGGTTCAGATTTCAGCAGTGAAGCCGGACAAGATCAGTATTATAATCTGTATGCTTATTTTCTTGCACAAAAGAACGGAGTAGAAAAGAATGCCCGACATCGCAAAAAATTAATCAGAATTTACTCTGCTATCAATTCGATTTTTGGCTATCTCGCGAATGGCGGAACATTTTTCGGGCATCAGCAATCCCGCCTTGTTGCGAATGCTGAATATGCTGTCTATCTTCATTCTGAATCAGATAACAGTCAATCCAAAGATGAATATGATGTTTCAAAACAAAAGAAACTTTATATACAGTCTCTGAGACAAAGGATCGACGACGAGGTTAAAATTGATAAAGAATCTACAGCAAAGGAAAAAACTGAGCGGATTCAGGAGCTTAATGGATTTGTTAACGAAATTGACCTCTTAATTACAAATCTATTTTATCTTCGATGTGCACAGCATTTTCAATATAATTACTACTAAATTTTCAAAAAATTCAGCAAAAGAAAAAATAACATATAACGATTAAAAAAAATAATTTAAAATGAAAAGCATTTATCTACTTCTTTTATCCTTTCTGTTACTAAGCTGCAACTTTAACCAGTTTTACAAAGACCGGGAATCCGATAAAGCAGATGGTGAAAAAGTGCCGCAGAAGTTTTACTGGGAAATTCGATACGGTGGAAATCAGGATAATATTTTTAAGCTGTTCGGAGAAAAATTTTTCAGTGTAACGAGCAAAGAAAAACTTACAGAACTTTTAAATGTGACGGGACAGATCGGTCCTGTTGAGGAATATAATCTTTCTCACTGGGAAACAATGGTTGTAAAAGGCAGTAATCCCAAGAGTGAATATCTTTTCGTTTACGATGTGAAAAGAGGTACTGAAAAAACACAGGAAACCTTCACTCTGGAAAAAGATGAAAACGGCGATATCAAAATTGTAGGCTATCGTGTGAATCAGGATATGCTTAGCAAATAAAAAAGGTCAGTAATTTTATCAATTGCTGACCGTTTTTACTTCTTCTCAGAAAACTTTTATTTTTCTTCGGTATACCGTTTAAAAACCTGTTTTTCTTTACCTTCCATTTTATTCTGAATCACCAAAACATCTTTAGTCAGTTCCTGAATTTCAAATGTTTTTTCTTTTCCCAGTAACGTAATTTTCAGGTTTCCTTTGGTTCTTTCAATTTTATAAGGACCGGTCATTCCGCCAATCATTCCGTTGGAAGCCTGATCGATCATTTCAAGACTTGCCGTACTGTCTTTTTTAAAGGTGAATATTCCGGTAGAATTGCTGTTCGCAATGGATTTCTGCGACCATGAACCGATAAGCAGATCATAATTGAATTTGGAACCGTGATCTGCATTCAGTAAAAATGCAAACAGAAAAGTAAATAAATATTTCATTGTGATGAGGATTTAAGACCTAAAAATACAAAAATTCATCTGGATTTTATTCTTCCAAAATTTTATGATAAAAAAACCTCACAGGTTTTAAAAACCTGTGAGGTTTGTGGCTGATAAATCAGCAATATTTTATTGATTTTTCTCTTTCAGGTAATTGAAATGATTGATCAGAATACGGATTTCGTTAAATTCAAAATGACTCGGGAGAACATTTTTCCACTCCGTTAAAGTTTCTTTGGGATCTTTGTAGAAAGTATCTTCAAAGGCTTTTATTTTATCCGAAGTAACCACTCTTGAAATATCGAGCAATCCCTGTTCTGCAAAT
Source organism: Chryseobacterium sp. ZHDP1 (assembly GCF_018603435.1). GTDB lineage: Bacteria > Bacteroidota > Bacteroidia > Flavobacteriales > Weeksellaceae > Chryseobacterium > Chryseobacterium indicum. Next base: position 2,079,706 of record NZ_CP075682.1, read on the forward strand.
TTTGCGAGATGACCAATCACGGTTTCTTTCACCAGTCCTCTTTCCAAAGCAATTTCCCCGATGGTTTTCCCCTGCTCAAACAACTGGAACGTGAGAACCTGAGACGGAACTTTTGCGACTTTCATGCTCACTTCCTTGTTATTGATCTCGTCCAGAAGTTTTGTTTCCAGCAAATGAATTTCCTTTAAACTGTTTAAATATTCTTCAATATCTTCCAGCCAAACACGAAATTCTTCGTTATACTGTTTCAGACCTTTTGTTCCTTTAATTTCGGCATAAAAATCTTTCAGCGGACTGAAAACCTTATCTCTGATTGCGGTAAAAAAGAAGTTCACCGCGCCTTTGGTTTTGCTTTCAATTTCAGACCATTCTTCTTTCTGCTCAATAAAATTATTCACCTTTTGAGAAATAACCCTTTCCAGTTTTTCGAAAATCTTGCCGAGATTAACGATTTCAGGTTTTAACTGGTTATATAATTGCTTCGTCTTAAGATGATCCAGACTTTTTGTAACAATAGAAAGATTATTCCAGTCTTCAACTTCTTTTAAAAGCCACTGAGAATCGACTGCACGAAGTACTTTCCTGATGCTGTAATCGTATTTTTCGTTGTTTAAAATCTTTTCAACCTGATCATTCGCAACTGTATCGGTATGGAAATGCAGAATTCTGTTGTCTTTAAAAATAACTTCGGGCGTAATTTTAGATTTCAGAACAATCCCTTCCAGAGTACGGCAACGCGATAAAGCAACATACACCTGTCCTGCGGTAAAACTCTTTCCGGCATCGATAATCACCCGGTCAAACGTCAAACCTTGACTTTTATGAATGGTAACCGCCCATGCTAATTTTATCGGAAACTGTTCGAAACTCCCCAAAACTTCTTCTTTGATATTTTTATCGGTATCCAGAAAATATTTTTTCTGTTCCCAGACTTCACGTTTTACGGTAATTTCCCTTTCGCTTCCGTCGAGAATTACTTTAATTTCGTTTTCGTCCAACGCAGAAATTTCGCCCAGTTTTCCGTTGAAATATCTTTTTTCTCCTGAAATATCATTTCGGATAAACATGATCTGCGCTCCGATTTTCAAGTCTAAAAACTGTTCGTTCGGGAACTGATTTTCTTTAAATTCTCCGAAAAGTTTCGCTTCGTAGGTTTTAGAAGTTACTTTTATTTCATCGAGTTTTTCCTGATTGATATCGTCTGCCATTTTATTGTGCGAACAGAGATAAACATAAGGTTCGTCTCCGGAATTAAAATCCGGATCATATCTTTCATTTAGCCTTTCAAAATCTATATTCGCAATATCTCCGTCACGGATCGCATTCAGAATGGCAAGAAAATCTTCATCCGACTGACGGTAAACTTTGGTTAACTCTATTGTAATTAATGGGATTTCCTTAATCGCATGGCTATCAAAAAAGAAAGGCGAATTGTAGTACATTTTAAGAATATGCTCATCCCTCACAACCGGAGGAAGCTGATACAAATCTCCGATGAACAACATCTGAACCCCTCCAAAACGCTGATTATTTCTACGGATAAACCTCAGAGAAAAATCCATCATATCGAGAACATCGGATCGAAGCATGGAAACCTCATCAATAATAATTACTTCTACTTCCCGCAAAAGTTTAAGCTTATCTTTTCTGTATTTGAAATGAGGCATCAGGTCTGCAATATTATTTGCCAGACTCGTATCAATTCTTTCCGTAGTTGGTAAAAACGTTCTTAACGGCAGTCCAAACATGGAATGGATGGTTACGCCACCTGCATTAATGGCTGCAATTCCTGTAGGAGCCACAACGATGTGTTTTTTTCTGGTACGTTTTACAAAATCGTTGAGGAAAGTCGTCTTTCCTGTTCCTGCTTTTCCCGTTAAAAATACGCTTCGGTTGGTATGTTCTATTAAGTCAAAAAAATGATTGTTCATCGCTGTCAAAATTACGGAAATGAAACTTAAAATCCTTATCTTGGCATAAGTTTTGAAAATTTTGAAACAGAAAAAAGTCATTATGCTAAAACCTCTTTCTTATATTTCTGCTGTATTATTCAGTGTTTCGGTAATATTTGTTTCGTGTGGAACCGCTAAAGAAGCAAACGCCAATCTTCCTCAGGATATCGCAGAAAGACCTGCCGATGAAAGCAGCCAGAAATACGATCAGGCACAGCTCGACAGAATTCGGGTTTCCATTGAATCTGAAGTTACGAAAGAAAAATGTACAGATGCAAACGAATGGGCTTTCGCTCCGATGGGCGCTAAATCCTGCGGCGGACCTCAATTCTATATTGCCTATCCTAAAAAAATGGAAGAAAGTATTCTAAACAGAATTGATGATTATACTGAAAAAGTAAAAGCATTTAACCAGAAATACGGAATTATGTCGGACTGCATGATGGTAAATCCTCCTACTGCAATTAAATGTATAAAAGGTAAAGCCGAACTTATTTACTAATTAAAACCATTAAATTCTTTCAGGAATTTCACTAAGGATAAAAAAAGCACTGCTGAAATTTTTAGCAATGCTTTTTTATTTTCATGAATTTGAATTTACTTTGAAAATTTACCTGCGAAGCAAAATTCACCATTCATCATTGAATTAAAATTTATCCTTCTACATTCTTCACGTTTTCTTTATACCATGAAGAATATTTTACGTAATTATCTGCAATTCTGTTCACTTCCCCTTCCAGAAGCTGCGAATTGATGTCTTTGATTTTTCTTGCCGGAACACCGCCCCAGACTTCTCCGGATTTCACATGCGTCCCCTGCGTTACGACAGATCCTGCTCCAATAATTGAATTTTCTTCCACAAGACAGTCGTCCATTACAATCGCTCCCATTCCGATAAGCACATTGTCTTTAATGGTACATCCGTGAACAATTGCGTTGTGACCGATAGATACGTTATTTCCGATATTCAGAGGATGTTTCTGATAGGTACAGTGTAACATTGCATTGTCCTGAACATTTACTTTATTTCCCATTTTGATGTAGTGAACATCTCCTCTAATCACCGCATTATACCAAATGCTGCAGTCTTTTCCCATGGTAACATCGCCAATGATTGTTGCTGTTTCTGCCAGAAAAGTATTTTCTCCTATTTGTGGTGTTTTACCTAAAAGTTCTTTTATTAAAGCCATATGTATGTAATGTTAATTTAACAAATTTAAAAGTGACACATAAAGATAAATGAGCATTCCTCCTATCACTGATACTATCATTTCTAAAAAAAGAATGGTTAGTTTACTTTTAATAACATATTGAAATCCAAAATCAATGATTAACAATAAAACGGGAACAAAGATTCCGAAAAACAAAACCACTCCATAAAGCAAAAACGCCCCTTCTGTTCTACAAGCTGTATACATAGCAAAAATGAAGAGTATCAGAGCGAGAATATTAAATAAGGAAATTTTATAACTGAAATTCATGGATTCAAATCAATAATAACACTAATAGCAAAAATCTAACTCTCCATTTTCTTCAATCCCACTTCTTATGCGTATTTTTGTATCTCAAATTTAAAGAAAAAATGCGTACGATACTTATAGAGCCAACCGAAAACCCGAAAGTGATGAAATTTGTAGCAGATTACAATCTCATCCCGGGATCTTTGGAGTTGGACAGAGATTCTGATATTTCAGAAATTCCTATTGCTCAGGAACTTTTCAATTATCCGTTTGTGGAAAGAATTTTCATCACGGCAAATTTTGTAGCAGTTGCAAAACAGGATACGGTAGAATGGGAACATGTGGCAGAAAGCCTTAAAAATGTAATTGAGGATGAATTGCTTGCAAACCCTAGAATTTATCTTCAGAAGAAAAAAGAAATGTACCAGATTTATGCGGAAATGACTCCGAACCCGAATGTAATGAAATTTGTTTCGAACAAATTATTGCTTGAAGGTTTTGTAGAAGTAAAATCAAGAGACGCGGCGGAAGGTGTTCCTTTGGCTCAGGCAATTTTCAATGAATTTGATTTTGCGAAGGAAGTTTTCATTTCAGATAATTTTGTAGCAGTTACGAGAGACAATTCTGTGGAATGGCATCAGGTAATGATGACGGTTCGTGCATTAATTGCAGAATACCTACAGAACGGCGGCGAAATTTCAAATATTGAGGCTCAAAAGCATGAAAATCCTGTTGAAAAAATCATCAACAGAGAATATACAGACGACGAACAGAAAATCTCAGATATTTTAAATGAATATGTAGCTCCTGCAGTAGAAAACGACGGCGGAAAAATTTCTTTAATGGAATATGACAAAGAAAATAAAACCGCAAAAATGCTTTTACAGGGTGCCTGTTCCGGATGTCCAAGCTCAACAGCTACGCTAAAAGGCGGAATTGAAAATATTTTAAAACAGTTTGTTCCTGATTTAGTAGAAAAAGTGGAAGCTGTAAACGGATAAAAAACATAAGTAATCAGTAATAAGCACTATTAAATTACTCATTACCATTACTCATTATTTATATTTTATGAAAGGAATTTTATTAGTAAATCTTGGTTCGCCGAAGTCTACGGCAGTTAATGATGTAAGAGAATATCTGGATGAATTCCTGATGGATGAAAAAGTGATCGATTACCGCTGGTTTTTCCGCGCACTTCTGGTACAGGGAATTATCCTGAACACAAGACCGAAAAAATCTGCGGAAGCTTATAAAACGGTTTGGACGGACGAAGGTTCTCCTCTTATCGTGATCACAGAAAAAATTCAGAAGAAACTTCAGAAAGTAGTGGATGTTCCTGTGGAAATCGGGATGAGATATGCGCAGCCGAGTATTGAAGCCGGAATTCAGAAACTGGTAGATCAGGGAGTTTCCGAGATTGTACTTTTCCCGCTGTATCCTCAGTATGCGATGAGCACGACAGAAACGGTGGTGGAAAAGGCAGAAGAAGTAAGAAAACAGAAGTTTCCGAAGGTAAAGATCAATTATATTCAGCCTTTTTACGATCGTGATATTTACATCAACTGTTTAGCGGAAAGCATCAGAGAAAAACTTCCTGAAAATTTCGACGCGCTTCAGTTTTCTTATCACGGAGTTCCGGAAAGACATATTTATAAAACCGATCCAACGAAAACGTGTAATCTGAATGACTGCTGTTCCAGAGAAAGCAATCCAAGTCATACGTTTTGCTACCGTCACCAATGTTTCAAAACAACGAATCTGGTAATTGAAAAACTGAATCTCCCCAAAGAAAAAACTATTGTTTCTTTCCAGTCGAGATTAGGAAAGGACAAATGGATCGAACCTTACACCGATGAAACACTGGAAACCATTCCTAAAAAAGGAGTAAAAAATCTCGCGATTGTGTGCCCTGCTTTCGTTTCAGATTGTCTGGAAACACTGGAAGAAATTTCAGTGGAAGGAAAAGAGCAGTTTTTACACGGCGGAGGAGAAAATTTCCATTACATTCCATGTCTTAATGATGAAGACCGATGGATTGAAGTGGTAAAAACACTTTGCGAAGAAAAGCTTCATGAGTTTTATCTCGTATAATAATCTTTTTGATATAAAGTAATAAAGAAGACCACAGGAAAATCCTATGGTCTTACTTTTTTTAATTATGATATTACTACTGTTATTTTTTAATTAAGTTTCCTGCTTTTTGTCCATTTACAGTTACCACATAAATTCCCGGAAGCATATTACCCGGAAGCTGAATTTCCACTCTGTTCGCTCCGTCTGTTAATTTCATTTTCTCGGAAATTTCTCTTTTACCTGTCAAGCTCATTACTTCTACTACTCCGCTTCCTTCTTTACCTTCAAATGATACGGTAAATTTATCTGTTGCCGGATTTGGACTTATTGTGTATAATGAAGCATCTGAAGCGGCAGTTTTTCCTGCAGCAGACGTTCCGCCTCCTACTCCCACAGCATTCCATGCATTGGTAACCTGAGTAACTTCAGCACTTCCTGCACCGTATAAATCTGCAGCCGCCTGAAGAGAATACGTTCTTGCATTCAGATAAGTTGAAGAAGAGGATAAATATGTTGTAAGAGTTCTGTAAGCGATAGCTGCCGCTTTATCCAGACCGATTCCCGTAACATTGTAAGCAAATCCTTTATCATTTGTTCCGGTTCCTCCGGTTACTAATAAATAGTACCAGAAATTAAGAACTCCTGAATTCGTATGAACTCCACAGTAATCATTGGTCTGAGTAGGACTTGCACAACCTGTTGTAGTAGTTGCTTTCCAGTACGTTCCAAGATAAGTATCCGGCTGTCCGTAAGCATTCGGGTTTGCCATATCTCTGATTACATAACTGAAATCTTCTCCTAATTTCCAACTATTTTGTGTAGGTCTTGCCCAACGCTCTATTGAATTTCCAAAGATATCGGAAAAACCTTCATTTAAAGCTCCGGATTCTCTCTGATAAGCAAGATTTGCTGTTTTAGAAGTCATGCCGTGAGTAATTTCGTGACCACAAACATCCAAAGCTGTAAGAGGTTTTCCTCCGTTTGTTGTGGAACTTCCGTCACCATAAGTCATTCTGGTTCCGTCCCAGAAGGCATTAAAATAATTGGTAGAGTAATGCACATACGATTTTATTGCAAAATGATTGTTATCGATACTCTTTCTTCCGAATTTAGTATACAGATAATCCAACGTCATTTCTGCTCCCCAATGTGCATCAGTTGCATATTGATCTTTGTTGGTATTAACGTTATTCCATGTATTATCCGCATCTGTAAAATCTACTGCCGAAGCATAGTTGGTTCCTTTTTTAAGGTCAAAAGTCTGAACAGCCGTTCCGCCGTTTCTTCCTGTTTCTCTTAATCTGTAGCTTCCGTTGTAAGAATCTGTTACGATGCTTCTGCTTCCGCTGTAACCTGTAACAGCTGTTCCCGGAGTATTAACTTCGTGGATAATCGCATCAACTCCCAATACCTTACCGTCTTTTGCGTCTACAAATACATATTGTCTGCTTAATGGCTTTTCAGCATAGATGTCGAATTTGTAAGCCAGCTTCAAATCCTTCATTTTATCATCAGCAGGATCAGAATAATAAACCACTTCTCCTTTAGGAGCGAAAGATGCACTGGCATCATTTGATTCTTTTTTAATAAATTCTTCCTCTTCTTTATTCTGCCATTTGTAAGAATCTGCGCCTACAAATGCCATCGCGTTCTGTAATGCGATGCTTTCGGAAATTTTAGCACTTTTTTCTAAATTTTTAGGAGTCTTAACAATCCATTTTCCGGATTCTCCTACAATTTTGCCGTCTTTGGTTTGTACAGCCATCATCCCGTATTCTACAGGAATTCCATCGATGGTCTGCTGAAATCTGTGCGTTTCAAATCCCAACTGATCTTTTTCAAAACCCAACTTGCGACCCTGAGCTTGGGATAGTCTTTGTGAAGTTTCATCAAATAAAACCGGACTGCCCTGAAAAGCAGGTCTGTCTTTTTCGAATCTCATAAAATCTGCATGCAGTCCGTCTTTAGCCGGAATTAGTTTAGACGGTACATTTTGTCCGAAAACAAAAGAACATACAGCAACACTTGACACTAAGATAAATTTCATTTTCATAATAAATATTTATTGGTTTTAAATTTAATTAACAAAAGATTTATACCAAATTAACGAAATAAATATTAAATATTCAATAGAATTTATAAATCAGCAAAAAAATCATAATCACAATTTTACAATAAACAACTTCTTTAATGTAAAATTTAATCATTAAATATATTTTATGTTAAAATATTTAACATAAATAATTAATTTATGAATTATTTTTTTTCACTATGCAGGGCATTATAATTCAAAAATGTATGAATTATATAAGAAAAGGTTAGAAATTTAAGACAATGTTAAAAATTTAAAAACAAATTCACACCCCCTTAAAAAAGCTAAGTTTTTTTTTAAAAAAAATCAAAAACAAACAAAACACCCCCTTTTTAAATAGTAAATATTTTGAAAATAAATATTTTTTACTACCTTTACCCTATAAAATTACATTGCTAATTAAAAAGACAGATCAGATGAATGCAACTGCCGAAATTCTAAAAAATAAAATAGAAAACTTAAATCCGGAAATGCTGGAAACTTTTGCGAAGATGGTAGAAAGTCTTGAAATGAAAAATAAAACAGCGATATCGCAATTTTATCTGGACGAAATTTTATATAGAATTCAGTTTCACAGGGAAAATCCCGATACTAAACTGGACTTCTACGAAAATATCTCGGAGCTGAAAAAGTACTGTGCCTAAACGATGAATGTATTGCTCTCTTCTATTGCCAAAAACGACATAAGACTTCTTATGAGAGTTTTTAATGCGGAAAAAGAATATAAAGGAACTGATTTTTTAGAAGAATTAAAAGAATGTGTAAATGGAATTTCAAAAAAAGAGAGAAAAAAGATTCAGGAAACTCTCGTGGAAACAATGCATGATTTCCCAGTAAATATCCATTATCTTTTTGAAGATGAAGAAAACATTTTAATAACCGCTGTATTCAAAACATAATCACCAAAACTTCCAGACTATTATTATATTCAAACCTCACGGATTTATCTGTGAGGTTTTTTAGTTAATGACATTAATATTTTGCATGAAATCAATCGGCTGTAAAATTATCTCACCGGCGTTCTGAATTCGCCATACCCCATTAATCCATCGTAATTTCTTCCGAAAGGGGCATAATATAAAAATGCCTGATAAAGATTTTCCGTCTGCCAGAAATTACCGTTCACTTCACCGAAATTAAGTCTTCCATCGGGATTTTTTGTTGCCAGAATATAGTTGTAAAAACCCTGCTTCAGATATATTTTTGCCACATATTTTTTTAATGTCTCATCATACTGCATCTGGTTTTCTTTGCCTGGTTTAAAATTATTGAACCCTCCCAAAACAAAAATTTCTTTGTCGACCGGCTCAGAATCAAGGTAAAAATGTACCCATGAATAATCTGCTTCTCTCGTAGCATCCCTTTCTCTTCCCAGATCATTTCTACGGTAAAACCATGCACCGTTAACGTCCGGCTGATACTGATAATTCAGCGGGAAAGCCCAGACCGGATGAAGATAAGTCTGGTTAACTCCGTCCAAAAGTTCGGTTGCACGAACCATATCTGCAGCCATGTTCATATTTTTATTATCGAAATAATAAAATTCATTATTCCCAGGAAATATCAAGGAAAGCTGCTGAAAAAGAAGCTGGTTTCCCAATGTCGCACTAGGTTTTAAATTATTTATTGTAACATTCGGATTATTGTTCTGCATTACATTCAGCGTCATGGAATTTACATTCGATGTTATATCTCCGCCTTTGGGAACTGCTTTCACTTCTATCCTTTGGTTCGCATCCGGATTTCTTGCATCAGCAAATCTTGAAACCCCTATTGCTAAAGTTGCTGCATCTTCCACTACATAAAACCTTCTTTTGAAAAGTGGTTTTTCAGCAGAATCTTTGTACACAATAAGCTCGAAATTCCCGGATATTTTCGGCTGCATTTTCTCGTTCGGGAAATTCAGCGTGTAGTGCGTATATGATTGCAGTGTATTGAAAGAGTACTGAAATTTATCAAGCAAACCGTTTAAACTTCCATTGGCAAATTCTGTAAAAAAGAGATTATCGTCTTCCCAGTTTCTGTTGTAATGCTTTATGGTATATCTGTAAATTTCGCTAGCATTGGTAAGATCATCGAAACTTAAAACCAACTGCTGATTAAAATTAATAACCGGCGTTTCGTCATTGGTCTGTGGATTAAACAATTGAATACTCTGGATATTCTGTCCAAAAACCAGTCCGCCCAAAGAAAGTAAAAGTAGCTGCAATGTTTTCATTATGACGAAGATAACGAAAAATCGTTTTTAAACATACAATACGGGAATCTTTATCAATTAAAAATTTATTAAAACTTTTAAACCAAAACTTTTGTAGCTACCTTTGTTTCCAATAAAAATATTCAGAATATGCTTCAGATCCAAGGTTTCGTATTCAATTTTGCAAGCGAAAACACTTATATCCTTTATAACGAAAATAAAAAAGCATGGTTATTTGATCCCGGAAATATGAACGGACAGGAAACCAAAGCGATCGAAAGTTTCATTTCAGAAAATGAATTGAAAATTGAAAAAATTCTTTTAACGCACGCTCATATTGATCATGTTTTGGGCTTACAATGGGCTTTTGACACGTATAAAGTTCCTGTTCTGATGCACAGAGAAGACAAAGAAGTGCTGGATATGTTCCAGATCAGCGGGATGAGGTTTGGTTTTGAGCTGGATCATATTCATGTGGAAATTCAATATATTAATGAGGGTGACGAACTGGATTTTGACGGAGAAAAATTCAAAATCTATCATGTTCCGGGACATTCTCCGGGGAGTGTGGTTTATCACAATGAAAATCAGAAATTTATCATTTCCGGAGATGTTCTGTTTGAAGGAAGCATCGGAAGGACTGATCTTTATAAAGGAAACTACGAGCAGTTAATTGAAGGAATCAAAACCAAACTTTTTATTCTGGATAATGAAACTCAGGTTTTCTCCGGACACGGAAATCATACGAAAATCGGGTTTGAAAAGGAGTATAATCCGTTTTTTAAGTAAGACTGTTTGAGTGTGGGTGAACTAAGAGAGTTTAGATACGAACCTTTCTGTTTTAATCTAAATTGATTTGCATTTTGTTACAAACAAGGTTGTTTTAAACTACATTCATTTGCATTTGATTACATACAGGGTTGTTTCAGAATACCTGCATTTGCATTTCATTACAAACAGATTGTTTCAGAGTTATGTAAACTGCATTTGGTTACAAACAGGGTTGTTTTAGACTGCCTGCACCTGCATTTGATTACAAACAAAGTTGTTTCATATAAAGTACTGTTCACTTACGGATATAAATATAAATTAATGACAGAAAAATTCCCTGCTATAAACAGTACGCTTGATCCCGTACATCTCGGATATCTTATTCAGCAAAAATACGGACTGAGTAACAAAACAAAATGCAGCATTTTCCGCCTAGCCATGAATCATTTGTACATTATTAATGATGAGGAAAAGAAATTTGTTTTCCGAGTGTATACTCATCATTGGCGGACAAAATCTGAAATTGAGGAAGAACTAAAGCTTCTCCTTCACTTAAAAGACGCAAACCGGCAGGTTGCTTTTCCGATTGCAGATAAATTCAGTGACTATATTCAGGAAATTGAAGCCCCAGAAGGAAAAAGATTCGGTGTTTTATTTTCTTATGCGAAAGGCATAAAAACAGCAAAATTTTCACCTGAAACAAGTTTTCTGATTGGACAGGCTTTAGCCAGAGTTCATCAGTCGGCAGAGCATTTTGAACTGAACAGGATTTCATATGATGCGAAAAATCTGCTTACAAATCCTGTTGAAAAGATAAAAAAATTCTTTAACGATGGTAATCCGGAAGTTATTTTTCTGGAGAAATTATCTGAATTTTTAAGCCTTAAATTCGAAACTTTCGACAGACAGAAAATGAGATACGGAAGCGTACATCTTGATGTCTGGTTTGATAATCTGCACATTGATAATGAAAAGGAAGTTACTTTTTTCGATTTTGATTTCTGCGGAAACGGCTATTTGTGTTTTGATATTTCTTACTTTCTATTTCAGCTTCTGGCAACCAACCTGAATGAGGAAGAATATCAGACAAAAGCAAAAAGTTTTTTACAGGGTTATGAAACGGTAACAACAATCAGCAACGAAGAGAAAAAATTCTTATCTTACGCCTGTTTAGCTGTCATAATGTATTACATCAGTGTGCAGTGCGACAGATTTGAATTCTGGACAAATATCTTCCTGAATGAAGATCATCTGAAAAGGATGGTTGGAAATTTAAAACGATGGATGGCTTATCATTCTATTGAAATTGAATAACCTTCATAAAAACAAATAACTAAAAATATGGAACAGGAATTAAACAAATACATTGGCATCGATGGAATTATTGAAGTACAAAACAGAGAACGGAGTGCCTGCAAACTAATTTCTGCGGAATTTGCCGACCAATCTGTTACTTTAAAATTTGAAAGTATTTTTCCGGTAAGAGAATTAAATTTTAATGACACTCCCGATTGGAATATTGAGCTTTCCCGAACAGCTTTTGGAAAAAACTTCACTTTCATCGTTGACGGACAGATTGAAGAGCCTGATAACAATACAATAAGATTTACAGAAAACGAAAGAAATTTAACCGTTACCATAGATTTTAATGAAAATACGGTAAAAGAAACTATGCTAAAATACATTGATGAGCTTATCCCGAAAAAATAAATAAGGTCTCTATGGACAAACTGGAGAAAGAAATTCTAAAACGGGTTTCCTACATGAACAACTCAAAATGGTTCAGGTTACTGACAGAAATGCGGGATACAGAAATAAATATTCAGTCTGCATACATTAAATTTCTGCTGAACGACAGAACGTACAAATTTCATCTTGGTGGTTTTAACACAAATGGTTTTGGGGACGTAAGCGAACTGGGACCATTCAGATATAAAGAAATTGAATGGATTCTGATCCCCGAAAAATATGAAACAGAACGCTGGAACAGAAATGAAAAACTGACATCAGAATTTTTTTTTTCAGCCGATAGAAAAAATTGAACAGATCATAAAAAATTTGGGACTGTTAGAATATGAAATAACAGAAGAAGGACTGAGAATTTTTGGATATAAATAAATGGCAGTATCACATAAAGGAAAGAGAAAAATTATTTATAAAGACAAACTGTATCTGTGGTATATTATACCAGATGATGATTACGATTTTTTATTTTATTTAAAAATTATTTCTGATGATCAGACGTTGTATTTATCATATGAGACAGATCAGGCGAACAATCTTTTTATACAGCCAAAAATAGGAATTGTAAAAAGTGAAAAACTGAAATCAGGACGATACAAATTTTCACCACGCATTCAGGACAAAATATTTTCTAATTATAATGTAAGACTGATTCTTGATTGGCATGACAGTCAGGACGGTTCGGCAATCCCTGAAGTATTTAAAATGCCTAAAAATCCTTTTGAACATATTGATTTTAAAAGCGGAACTATAGTTTATATTGTTAAAGATTTTTCAAGATCAAACCTGAAATCGGATATGTTAGAAGTTTCATATTCTCAAAACTACTTACTTATTGCAGGTTGGCATGGTTCTGAAAGAGGCTATCATATTACTATAATAAAAAATAACGATGATAAAAATCCTGTTGCAGAAACACATCAAAGTTTTTTTGAACTGGAAGAAGCTATTACGTCTGCTGTTACCATGATTGAAAACTGGATTAATGAAAAAGGATAATTATCAGTAATTACAATTTAACTTAAGATGTAAAATAAATTCTTGAATTATGCTCTTTTTTAAAAAAACTAAATTTTTGTCCTTAAGCGAAGCAATGCAAAATCCAAAGAATTGTAAAAAACTTAGTCTACTGTTTATAGAATACAATCTAAAGGACACAGGTGCCATTTTTTCGCAATTTATCAACTTAAGAACCTTAGAAATTCAGGCACATCCTTTTATTTATAATTTGGATGATTTTGAACTTCCGAAAGAAATTGCTGAATTGAAAAAATTAAAAAAAATTTCACTCCTAAATCTTCCATTAAAAGTTTTTCCTGAATGGCTCACCCGAATAAAATCGTTACAGTATTTAATGATTCGAGGAAATGATATTGATACAGTTCCTGAGACAATATCGCAATTAGATCAATTAAAAACATTACGTATTGAAAACTGCGAACTGAATAAATTACCAAAAACCCTCAACCAAATGTTAAACTTAAAATATTTAGGTTTGAGCGAAACAAAACTTACAGATTTAAATCCTGATCTATTTCCAAAAAATTTAAAAGAAATAAATTTATCCGGTTCAAGAAGATACAAAGATGATGATTTGGAAAATTTGAAAAGAATAATGAAAAGAACTAAGATATAAATAAGTATATAATGATTATGGAAAATCCAATAAAAATAGGCAATCATTATTATGATATAAACAGTGAACATTTCTCATTGAGATGGGAAGAATCTCCAATTAATTTTAATGACTTATCTTATCTGAAACAGTTTCCTAATCTTATATCTGCCAATTTTTACAGTTCAAATCTCAATGACGAAGGATTAGCTCATGTCTCAAATTGCAGTAAAATTGAAAATTTAGATTTACAGGATACTGAAATTACGAACGATGGCATAAAATATTTAAAGAATTTAGAATTTCTGCAATATCTTCGGTTAAAAGGCAATACACAACTTACAGACGAATGTATTCCATATTTGACAGAAATAAATAATTTACTAAATCTGCAAATTCAGGAAACATCAATTACTGAAGTTGGTTTGAAAAAATTAACGGTAATAAAATATATGGAAATGATTACCATTCAGGTCTGTAACAATAATTTTACATTTGATGGTCTTTTAAAAATATCTTGTGAGCTTCCGCATTGTGAAATTTTAGCAAAAGGCGACGGATCATTTTGCAATGGTGAATTTGAAGGAAAGTGGAAACATTAAATGAAGGCTTTTGAAAATAAAAACCGTCAGAAAAATTCCTGACGGTTTATCAATTATATGAAGAAAGTAATTTTAGAAATCCAAAGTAATAGAAGCTCTTACAGCCGCACCCATAATTGGTCTTGCCATAATAATTCCGTCTCCCGATGGAGATCCTGCTCTTGGATCACCTTCTGTAATTCCGATGGTATTAAAGATATTGGTTCCGTCTACTGCAAAACGGATTTTGCCTAACTGATAAGAAGTTCCCGCTCCAAATTCTGAGAAAGAAGGCAAAGTCTGAACATTCATCTGATCTTGAAAACGCTTTCCATAATAATTCATACTTACATAGGCTCTCCATTCTTTGGTAAGATTTACAGCTGGTGCAATATTAAAATAGAACTTAGGCATTCTTCTCACTGTATTTCCTTCTAAAACACTTCCTGCTTCCAGACCGCTATACTTAGGATTCTGAACCGTTCCGTTGAAAGTAATTTCAAAAATATTATTAAATAACCTTGCATAACCTTCAAATTCTACCCCATAATTTTTAGTATTAGCAAAGGTATTTTCTGAAGATCCATTTGAAAATACATCCGTGAACGAAAGATTCTTCAAAGTAGAATAGAATGGAATTACAGCAATATCAAATGTTCTTGAATAATATTTGTATCCAACTTCAACTTGATTAGTAGAAACAGATTTTAAAGGCTGATCTGGTGTAGGATTTGAGAAATAATTATAATATGCTTCTTCATTTGGAGATCTGAATCCATTTGAAAAACGAGCATAGATAGCATTTTCCTTATCTATTTTATAATTTGCAGCGACAGTAAAAGAAACTTTATCTATATTAAAATTC
The DNA here is from genome assembly GCF_018603435.1 of Chryseobacterium sp. ZHDP1. GTDB lineage: Bacteria > Bacteroidota > Bacteroidia > Flavobacteriales > Weeksellaceae > Chryseobacterium > Chryseobacterium indicum. Next base: position 2,095,055 of record NZ_CP075682.1, read on the forward strand.
CAATATGTATATTTATTTCCTAAAATACTCATATTATTATCCGCAGTCGTCGTTAAAAAGCTGTGAATTCCATCGGTTGTTAATCCTGAATTATTTAAATTTCCATTAGTTGTATTTACAAAATTTCCATTGTAATAATCATGACTGTATCGAATCCCCGCATTAATACTCAAGCTTTCTGTAATATTATAATCCAGATTTGCATATAAATCATTTAAACTTCCTTGAGTTTGAGTATCTCTTTGAAGGAAAGTCATATCAGTTACTCCATTGTACGTTTTAGAATAACCAACACTGTTTGGCGTTAATGAAGTGTCTACCAAATTCAGCAATTCCGGTTTATCGGTAGCCGTCGTTAAAATATTGCTCCAGTTCCAGTATTGATGAGACTTCCAGTTAGATTTGTAGAAACCTGCCGTTACATTTCCTTTATCAAATTTATAATTGAACTGCAAATCGTTGACGAAATTATTCATCTGCTTATCGATTGCCCAGAATCCTAATTTCTGAACGTAACCCGGATTTACCACCGCTCCGTTGCTTACCATTGAATATTGGGATGTATTTCCTGCAATTCCTGCTCCTTTGGCGAAATCAGCCGCGCTTTGAGGTCCGCCTGCAGGGAAAATCCCTGTATAATTCATATTGATATTGGTATATCTTGTCTTGTTTAAAACAGAGAAATTGTTACCCAAATCATATTTGAATTCTGCTCCCAGAACATCAACTTTCGGATGAATTCCGTCCTCTAAATTTCTGCTGAAAAACCCTCCGCCTACTTGTGGAATGTTCAACTGACTGATGTTTCTGTAGCTATAGGTACCGTAATTAGCATCAAAACCGGAAAATTCTTTCAGATCATTTCCGTTCTGTACCAAAGGAATCGGAAGGAAGAATGTATTTCTGTCATCCAGTTTTTTGTAATAAATTTTAGCATAGCCTTTATCGAAAACATATTTCAGATTCATTCTGATCTGTCCGCCCTGATTGGCTTTAAAACCTGTTTTTCTGATTCCGTCATCTGTCCTGTAAAAACCTCCTACATTGAAGAATAATTTGTCCTGAACCAAAGCTCCTCCTACATTTACATCAGTACGCATTAATCCATAAGTACTGGTTTCCAGTTTTGCCGTTCCTCTGAAATCGTTCCCTCCTTCTTTGGTAATAAAGTTAATTAAACCTCCCGGAGAATTGTTCGCAAAAATAGAACCTGAACCTCCTCTCAAAGCTTCTAATCTGCTTACCGAGTTGTCTACACGGAAGAAATTATCTGCATTGGCAAACTGTAATGCTCCGTCTTCGAACACCGGAAGACCATCTTCCTGAACCTGTACAAATTCATACGCTCCCGCAGAAGGAATACCTCTTGCGAAAAGGTTGTTTCCAACCTCACCACCGGAAGTTTCTACCGCAAAACCGGGAACACGCTGCAGCAAAGCTGCCGCACTGATCGGGTTTTGTTTCTGGATTTCTTTTGCTGTAAAAGTAGAAATCGCCGTACTCGATTCTATTTTCTTTTTCGGGTTAGAGTTACCCGTAATAACCACCTGTTCGATGGAAGCCGATCTCGTGGAATCTTTAGGAGTTTCCTGAGCGTATGCATTGTTGTAATACAAGGTTGCAATACCGGCAAGTAAAAACATCGATCTTTTTTTCATAGCCTTATTTGATTTTTATTTGTTAGTTTTAATTCTTTTTTAATTTGAGATACACTCCGTTTGTCCATCCGAAACCATCCTGATTAGGGTATTCTCCGCCTCCTGCAACGGTTTCTATGTCTAAAGCATTGTATTTTTCCATCAGTTTTCCAGTGTTTTTGTACACTCTTTCCACATTGCTGCACCAGTTGTTTTTAATTTTTTCAGCCAGATCATCAAATCCGTAGTTTTTCATCGACTGATAACCCAACCACTGATACGGCGCCCACGCGTTTGGAAAATCCCATTGCTGACCTGTGTTTTGAGTCGTCGTTACCAAACCTCCCTGATACAGAAATTTTTCTTCAATATTTTTCGCAACTGCCTTTGCCTGATCTTCACTCGCGATTTTCAGGAATAAAGGATAAAGAGCAGCAATATGTTCAGACGCTGTGTTTGTGTTTTTTTGAGTATGATAGTCCCTGTATGTTCCGGAAGTTTCGTCCCAGAAATACTGATCTATCATTTGTCTTCGCTTTGCTGCCCTTTCAGAATAATCAATTTTTCTTTCATTTAATTTTTGAAGCGATGAAGATTTTGCCAGTGTTTCTTCCAAATGCCATAAAAGGCAGTTCAGATCAACTTCAGCAAGATTCAACGTTTCAATAGTCTGTATATGTTCTCCGTCTGCAAACCATCTGCTGGAAAAATCCCAACCCGATTCGCAGGCGCTTCTGATGTTTCTGTAAAATTCTTCTCCTGCATTTTTACTGTCTTCAATATCAATTAAATAACTTTCAGGGCGCGGTATGTTTTCAGCATCATAATATCTGTTCAAAACATCTCCGTGAATTGTTTTCACTACTCTATTTGTAGCCGAACCATTTTCCAGTTTTTGCGTTCCGTTCATCCAGAAAGCATATTCCTTTTCTAAAGTATTGTGATATTTGATGTAAATATTTTCGTCTTTTGTTGTTTCAAAAAGCAGATCCAGCATCAACGAGAAATAGGGCGGCTGAGAACGGCTTAAGAAATGAGTCCTGCTCGCATTCGGTACAAATCCTACGTTCTGAATGAGATAAGAACAGTTTTCTATAATATTTTCCATCATTTCCACTCTTCCGGAAATCTGAAGTCCTAACATGATGTAGTAACTGTCCCAGTAGAAAAATTCATTGAAGCGACCTCCCGGAACCACATACGGTTTTGGAAGTTTCAGTAAAGTCCCCTTTTCCTCATAGGCTGTTCTTGTCAGTTCATCCCATAATTTTTCGATATGTTCTTCAATCGGAAGGTGATCTTCCCTCTGAATGGATATTTTAGCTCCCAGAAAATCGAAATTTGACAGGACAAATTCTTTCAGGTTAAAATCTTCCGACTGCTTCCCTTCTTCATATTTTGCATTAATTTCTTCGACCGGAAACAAGGGAACCGCATCCGTCATTATCTTCTGATCTTCAAAAACTTCTGATCTCTGTACATCATCAAAAAGAGACTGAATTTCATATATATATAACTGCTTCTTCATTTTATTTTTTAGGATTTATTTTTAATTTGTTCATAATAACTGCTGAAACAATCAACAGGGAAAGCGGTATTAACGAAAGGTAAAATGCCTGCTGTCCGCTGAATTCCTGAAACACAAAACCTGTAATAATCGATCCGATGGTTCCTCCGATTGCAGAGAAAACCACAATTAAACCCGACATTGCGCTGTGTAAATATTTCGGAATGGATGCTAAAATCACAGAATTGATGCTTGGATAAATCGGAGCTAGTAATCCGCCCATCAAAGGAAATAAGTAAACAACCAAAGGGGCATTTAACCAAGTTGTTCCCGCATCAATACTAATATTGTGAGTTAATGGCAGAACCAATAAGATACTTATGGCAAATCCTACCACGCAAAACGAAACCACGTAGATCCAACTGAACTTTTTAGAGAAGAATCCTGATAAGAATCTCCCCAAAGCAAAAGCTCCTGCCAAAACCGCTCCCGCCTGAATACTCATGGAAGTCGGAACTTTTAAAATCTCTTTGTAAAAAGTGGGTGTCCATGTCTGGAAACTCTGCTCTACCAAGACAAAAAGGAAAGCACACAGTAAAAAGAACAGGACTTTTTTATAGCTGAATAAACTTACACTGTTCTTAAGATCTCCAAGCAAGTCCGTTTTCTCGCTTCTCGTTTCATGTTCATCTAATTTTGTGAAGAATAAAAACAAAAATGAAAGTGTGGAAATCCCTCCCAAAACCCAATACACATTCAGCCAATGGGTTGATCTCGGATTATGGTCATCTATAAATAAGCTGAATAAAACATTTCCCATTAATACGCCGATCATAAAAAAACCTTCCAGATAACCCATAAAACTTGAATGCTCCTTATCTGAATCCGTTACCAAACCGATAGAAGTGAAAACGGAAATCTTAATTAACGCAAAAGAAACCCCGACAATCGTAAACAATAATTTGAACAACCAAAATGCATTGGCAAAAGGCATTACGAAACACATGCAGCTCACCAAAAGCAAAGCGATCAGCATCGATCTTTTGATTCCTATTTTAGGTAAAAACGAAGCCAGAATGAAAGAGCAGATCGCAATAGGCAGATCTTTAAAACCTTCCAGAACGCTGGCTGAAGATTTGGAGATCCCGAAGTTTTGCTGCATTTGTAAAATCACCGTTCCTACAGAATTCAGTAGAATGGCAAAAACAAAATAATTTAAAAATAAAACCGCCTTAATATTGAAATTTTTCATTCATATAATTTCTTGTGGGCTAAGATATAAGCATTTGCCTTAACGTTAATTTAACATTATAAATGAATATTTGAACCATATTAATATAATTATTATTTTAGGAAACAAATTATGATTAACTAAATGAAAGTCACTTTTGAACGCGTAGTCCCCGATGAAAAGAGCTCTTTTCGTACGATTCACAACAATTCTCCTATTTCAGAATTCAAATGGGAATACCATTATCACCCCGAAATTGAACTCGTGTGTGTGGTTTCCGGGAGCGGAACGCGCCACGTTGGTTATCATAAAAGCAATTATACGAACGGAGATCTGGTGTTAATTGGCTCCAATATTCCTCACTCCGGTTTTGGACTGAACTCCATCGATCCGCATGAAGAAATTGTTTTGCAGTTTAAGGAAGAAATCCTGCAGTTTCCTCAACAGGAAGTTGAAGCAAGATCCATTAAAAATCTTCTGGAGCTGTCAAAATACGGAATTCATTTTCATGATGAGGTTCATATTAATATGCTTCCAAAACTGAGACTGATGCTGGAATCTGAAGGATACAGAAGATATTTATTATTGCTGGAAATTTTATTTGAACTTTCAAAAAGTGAAGACTATGAACTTCTTAACAAAGAGATCATGCCCTACACCATTATTTCTAAAAATAAAACGAGGCTCGAAAATATTTTCACTTACGTGGAACATCATTATGATAAAGAAATTGACATTGAGGATGTTGCCAAACTTGCCAATCTCACTTTGCCTGCATTTTGTAATTTTTTCAAAAAAGCAACTCAGATCACTTTCACCGAATTTGTGAACCGCTACCGCATCAATAAAGCCTGTTTACTGATGGCACAGGACAAAAGTATTTCAGAGTGCAGTTACAGCTGCGGTTTTAATAATGTAACGTATTTCAACAGAATGTTTAAAAAATATACAGGAAAGACCCCTTCAGAATTCATGAAAAATTTTGCACAGAACAGGGTGAATGTAGATTTAAAAGTAGAAGAAAAAGTAAAAGTGAAAGCAAGTTTTTAGCAAAATAAATTGTGGATAACTCTGTGGATAAAATTGTGGATAACTTTTCTAACTAAAATTAAACAACTCATTTATAAATCATTACAAACAAAAAAAGCTGTTCAAAAAGAACAGCTTTATGTATTTGAATTGCAAAGCCATCAACTGATAACCTGCTACGATCAGCCAAAAATTACTTCCACTTGATATTGCATCCCATACTCGGTTTCTGAATTTCTTCCTGCGGTTCTCCCAACAAAAGATTTTCGAAAGCAATAATTAAATCCTCTCCCGTTACTTCTTTGTGATTTCCCGGTCTGGAATCGTCCATCTGTCCTCTGTAAATTAAATCCAGTTTTTCATCGAAGAAAAAGAAATCCGGTGTGCAGGCAGCATCATATGCTTTTGCGATTGCCTGACTTTCGTCGTATAGATAAGGGAAATCAAACTTTCTTTCAATCTGGAATTCAATCATTTTTTCCGGAGAATCTGCGGGATATTTTTCCACATCATTCGAATTGATGGCGATAAATTCAATTCCTCTTTCGTTGTAATCTTCATACAGTTCAGTTAATTTATCAATGACATGAAGAACAAACGGACAGTGGTTGCACATAAAGATCACCAAAGTTCCTTTTTCGCCTTTCAGATCATCCAAAGACTGAATTTCGTTACTTTTTGACGGATTCGGAAGCTCAAAAAAAGGAGCTTTTGTACCCAATTCGATCATATTTGAGGGAGTATTCATAACTTTTTTATTTGGTTACAAAGATATAGAATTTCTTGATCATTATAGTATGGAGGATGGATGCGAGAAGATGGTAGTTTCAGAAATTACAATCGATTGAATGGGACTATAAACTCTATTAATTTTTACAATAATTAAAATATCAACACATTAAAAATACTTCCAGCTCCCATCCTTCCGGCATCCAAGCCAATTTACAGACACTTCAATAATCTTACTTTAAAAGTTAAAGCATAAAATTTGTTTGGAAGATATCCTCAAAAGTTTGTAGTTTTGCTAACACTGTTAGTAATTAAAAATCATGGGTCTGCACGAACGTCGGCAAAGAGAAAAAGAAAATATACGCGCCAGTATTCTGGATGCGGCTTTTTCTTTGGCTAAAACCGAAGGATGGGCATCCCTTTCCATGAGAAAAATTGCTGATGCCATAGAATACAGCGCACCGGTGGTTTATGATTATTTTGAAAACAAAGAAGCGATTTTGTATGAAATTTCGCTGAATGGTTTCAACTGTTTACACATAGAATTACTGAAAGCCCAGAGAGAATATGAAGCTCCGGACGAGCAACTGAAAGCTATTGTTGATGCCTACTGGAAATTTGCATTTAAAAATAAAGAGTATTATCAGCTTATGTTCGGATTGGGAATGCAGTGCAGCGGAAGAGGTATGATGAAAGAAGAATTCTCTTCGTTTCAGGATATGCTTTACGATTGTACTTATAAAATTATTAAGAAAAACGGATCCAATCCGGATAATGCCTGTCACATGTCGCACGCCCTGTTTTCAGCAGTTCATGGCTTGATCTCGATCATGATGATGCGTAATGACGATATTCCTTCTACGATGAACAAAACGACTCTTGATGAAACCGTTTCTGCTTTCATTAAGTCTTTGTAATCTTTTTTGAATTAAAAATTAACACCGTTAGGAATATTAACATCAATTAATATAAAGTATTCATTTAAACCGAATTTAAAATTAAAAAAACAATCATGTAGAATGTAACCAATGAATTGATAATCATTTTTTGTCCTGAATAATTAACACCGTTAGCAAAAGTAACACATTTCACACCTCATCTAAATCATATTTAACCAACAATAAAAAGTTCTTCTCATGGAAACAACAATCTAAAATCACATTAAGAATTTTGAAAATTTTTTTAACCTAAAAATTAACACTGTTAGAAAAAATAACATAATTCAAATTAAAAACATCACTACTTAATTTAACATTTCATTAAAAATTTAAACTCAAAATGAAAATATTTGGAAAAATAAGACTCATTGTACTGATCTCAAGTATTATTCTTTTACAAAACTGCACAAAGGCTGCAGAAGGAGTCAACGCTGCACCACCCGCTCCTGAACTTCCTGTTTACACCGTTATTTCATCACCGGCAACAACCTATCAGGAATTTCCGGCTGCTTTGGAAGGAAAAAATAACGTGGAAATCCGGTCTCAGGTCGACGGATATTTAGATAAAATCTATGTGGAAGAAGGCGCTTACGTAAGAGCCGGACAGCCATTATTCAAAATAGATTCAAGAGCTTACGGAGAACAGATGAATATGGCAAATGCCAATTTACAGGTTGCCAATGCCAATATCCAGAAAGCAAAAGTGGAGGTTGACAGATTAGAGCCTTTGGTTGCTGCAAAAGTCGTATCCGAGGTACAATTGAGAACTGCAAAAGCAAATTATGCAGCCGCAGTTGCCGCCGCTTCACAGGCGAAAGCATCAGTTGGAGGAGCAAAAATCAATATCGGATTTACAACGATTACCGCTCCGGTAAGCGGATACATCGGAAGAATTCCTCACAAAAAAGGAAGTCTGATCTCCAGAACAGATCCGAATCCGCTGACTTTACTATCAGACATCAGCGAGATTTACGCCTACTTTTCTTTAAGCGAACTTGATTTCATTGCTTTTCAAAATAAATATCAGGGAGCAAGCTTAGAAGAAAAATTGAAAAATATGCCGATGGTAGATTTGGTGATTGCAGACAACAGCATTTATCCGCAAAAAGGAAAAATGAGCATCGTAGACGGACAGTTTGACAAATCTACAGGAGCAATCAGCGTTCGTGCTGTTTTCCCAAATACCAACGGTACGTTGAGAACAGGAAATACAGGTAGAGTTCGTATGCCTCAATTGATATCGAATGCTGTCATTATTCCTCAGGAATCTACGTTTGAGATTCAGGATAAAACCTATGTTTATGTAGTTGGTAAAGACCAGAAAGTAACCGGTAAGCCTGTAAAAATCTCAGGAAAAACTGAAAACTATTATTTTATTTCCGAAGGAATACAGCCGGGAGAAAAGATTGTATTCACAGGAATCGGAATGTTAAAAGATGGTGCTTCTATCAAGCCGAAAGCGATTTCATCCGACAGCTTACTGAAAGCAAAACCATTATAACCGTTTAAACTTCTTTAACCACAAAAGTCATAAAAGTTTTTAAACACTTAATTTACTGTAAGTTAAAAAGCAATCGCTCAACAAGTACACATAAGGTTTTGAAAATCTTTGATTTTCAGCTAAAGTGAACTTCATGCAAAGTTTTTAATTAAACTAAAAGCTATTTAAGTGTTAAAAATTTAAAGCTAAAAAGTTTAAACCACATTAAAAAATAAACTTCTTATGTTAAAACAATTTATAGAAAGACCGGTACTCTCTACCGTGATCTCCATAATACTTTTATTATTGGGGGCGCTCTCCCTCTTTAATTTACCCATTGCCCTCTTTCCGGATATTGCTCCGCCGAGCGTTCAGGTAACGGCATTTTATCCGGGAGCCAATGCGGAGGTTGTTGCGCGCTCTGTAGCCACGCCTATCGAAGAAGCTGTGAACGGGGTTGAAAACATGACGTACATGACTTCCAACTCCAGTAACGACGGTACGATGACGCTGAATGTTTTCTTCAAGCAGGGTTCTGATGCAGATAACGCGGCGGTAAACGTACAAAACCGTGTATCCAAAGCGATGAGCCAGCTTCCACAGGAAGTTGTTCAGGCGGGAGTTTCTACCCAGAAAGTACAAAACAGTATGATCATGTTCATGGGGTTATCCAGTAACGATCCTAAACAATATGACGAACTTTTTTTACAGAATTATCTGAAAATTAATATCATTCCGCAGATTCAGCGTATTCCCGGAGTAGCGCAGGCACAGGTTTTCGGAACGAGAGATTATTCCATGAGACTTTGGCTGAAACCGGACAGATTAGCAGCAAACGGACTTTCGCCTCAGGAAGTTCTGAACGCGGTAAAAGATCACAATTTAGAAGCCGCTCCCGGTCGTTTAGGACAGGGAAGCAAGGAAACTTATGAATATATTTTAAAGTATAAAGGGAAATTAAACAAGAACGAAGACTACGAAAACATTGCTATTAAAGCCAATACAGACGGTTCATTTTTAAGATTAAAAGATGTGGCAAGAGTAGAATTCGGATCTTATACCTATACAGCAGCTAACAGAGTGGACGGGAAACCGGTAGCCGGATTTGCGATTATGCAGACTGCTGGTTCCAACGCCAACGAGATCTTAACGGAAATTGAAAAACAGGTAGACCAGTTCAAAACAACGCTTCCAAAAGGAGTGGAACCGATCATCATGTACAATTCTAAAGATTTCTTAGACGCGTCTATTCATCAGGTTGTTGAAACTTTAGTGATCGCATTTATTCTGGTATTTATTGTAGTGTATATTTTCCTTCAGGATTTCAGATCTACTTTAATTCCTGCGATTGCGGTTCCTGTTGCGATTATTGGTACCTTCTTTTTCTTACAGTTATTTGGTTTCAGTATCAATATGCTGACTTTGTTTGCCTTGGTACTCGCGATTGGTATTGTAGTGGATGATGCAATTGTGGTAGTAGAAGCCATTCACTCCAAAATGGAACATACCGGAATGCCTGTGGAACAAGCCACAACAAGTTCGATGAGTGAAATTTCCGGAGCCATTATTTCCATTACTCTGGTGATGTGTGCCGTATTTATTCCGGTTGGTTTCATGCAGGGACCTGCAGGAGTTTTCTACAGACAGTTTGCCTTTACACTGGCAATTGCCATTATGATTTCTGCGGTGAATGCCTTAACATTAAGTCCGGCTCTTTGTGCTTTATTATTAAATGATCCTCAGGGAGAACACGGTGAACATGGGAAAAAAACAGGTTTCGGAGCGAGATTTTTCAATGCTTTCAATACAAGCTTTAATAAATTAACGAAGAAATATATTTACAGTCTTAAATTTTTAATTAAAAACAAATGGGTTGCCGTTGGAGGATTGGTTTTACTAACTGCTGCAAGTGTTTTCTTAATTAAAAAAGCACCGTCAGGATTTATTCCTACCGAAGATCAGGGTTTCATTTTGTATGCCGTGAATACTCCTCCGGGAAGTTCATTAGACAGGACTCACAACGCAACAGAGCAGATTGATAAAATCATCAACGGAGAAAAAGCGAAAAAAAATCTCTGGGTTGCAGACGGTCTGAACTTCATCAGTAACGCCAATGCTTCTCCGTATTCCGCAGGTTTCATTAAATTAAAAGACCATGATCAACGAGGTGAAATCAGCGATCCCGATCAGATTGCAGCAGGATTAACAGGGAAAGTTTCGCAGGTGAAAGATGCCAATGCATTCTTCTTCAATTTCCCTACCGTTCAGGGATTTGGTAACGTTTCCGGTTTTGAATTTATGCTTCAGGACAGAACGAACGGCTCTTTGGAACAATTAGGAACCAACACTCAGGCTTTCATCGGAGAATTGATGAAACGTCCGGAAATTGCCTTCGCGTTTACAACGTATGCAGCAGGAAATCCTCAATTCACGATTGAAGTTGATAATGATAAAGCCAATCAGTTAGGCGTTTCAATTACAGAATTGATGCAGACGATGCAGATTTATTACGGAAGCAGCTTTGTTTCAGATTTCAACCGATTCGGGAAGTACTACAGAGTAATGGCTCAGGCAGATATTCCTTACCGTACCGATGCGAATTCTTTGGAAGGAATTTATGTTAAAAATAAATCCGGCGAAATGGTTCCTGTAAAAACATTGGTGACTTTAAAAAGAAGTTTCGGACCTGAAACGGTGACCAGAAACAACCTTTTCAATGCGGTAACGATCAACGGAACACCGAAGCCGGGTTACAGTACCGGAGATGCGATTAAAGCAGTGGAAGAAGTAGCACAGAAATCACTTCCTAGAGGTTATGGTTACGAATGGACGGGAATCACCCGTGAAGAGATTAAAACAAGCGGACAGACCTCATTTATCTTTATGCTGAGTATTTTGTTTGTCTATTTCTTACTGGCAGCGCAGTACGAAAGTTACATTCTTCCGTTTGCAGTTATTTTAACGATTCCTACAGGTATTTTCGGAGTATTTGCCTTCACGGGACTTGCCGGAATTGATAACAACATTTACGTTCAGGTCGGATTGATCATGCTGGTCGGATTATTGGCGAAAAACGCGATCCTTATTGTAGAATTTGCCGTACAACGAAGAAATGCAGGAAGATCATTGCTGGAATCTGCACTTCAGGCTTCAACACTGCGTTTGAGACCGATCTTAATGACCTCATTTGCCTTCATCATCGGGATGCTGCCGTTAGTTTGGACTCAGGGAGCTTCCGCAAAAGGTAACCACTCAATCGGGATGAGTACTGTGGGCGGAATGTTGACAGGAGTTGTATTCGGAGTATTCATTATTCCTGTGATGTTTGTGATTTTCCAGTATTTACATGAAAAAATGCCGAGCAGAAAAAAGAAAAGACTTCAAAGACAGAAACTGGAGCAAGAACTTTTAGCTGCGGCTCATTAATATATGATTGACAAAACTTTGAGATTTTCAAACAAGAATTTAAACGCAAAGATTTATTATTAATTGCGAATATTTTTAAAGGAGCAAAGAAAGCGACAAGTCGCTGATGAAGCTGGATGATTAAAAGTTCGCTTCTTAAAATTAATTCATTGATTAAATCTTTGCTTACTTAAATATTTTATATCAAAAATTTTCCTTTGCGTTAAAAAATTTCAAAACAAAAAGTAAAAAAACTTTGAGATTTTCAAACAAGAATTTAATCGAAGATTTATTATTAATTACGAATATTTTTAAAGGAGCAAAGAAAGCGACAAATCGCTGATGAAACTGCATAATTAAAAGTTCGCTTCTTAAAATCAATTTCATTGATTAAATCTTTGCTCACTTAAATATTTTATATCAAAAATTTTCCTTTGCATTAAAAAATTTCAAAACAAAAAGTAAAAAAACTTTGAGATTTTCAAACAGGAATTTAAACGCAAAGATTTATTATTAATTACTAATATTTTTAAAGAAGCAAAGAAAGCGACAAGTCACTGATGAAGCTGCATGATTAAAGTTCGCTTCTTAAAATCAATTTCATTGATTAAATCTTTGCTCACTTAAATATTTTATATCAAAAATTTTCCTTTGCGTTAAAAAATTTCAAAACAAAAAGTAGAAAAAAAACTGCTTGAAACAATTTCTCAAAGTTTTGTAATCCATTAAAAATTTAAACCTTTATGAAAAGAATAAAAAATATCATCATCACTTTTGGACTGGCTTTGGTTTCAGTCTCCTGTGTGTCGAAACTGGCATACAAGGAGCCTGAACTGGAGCTTCCCGAAACCTTTAAATATACCGCAACAGCAGATACTGCAAGTGTAGCGAATCTGGAATGGAGAAAGTTTTTCAGCGATCCGATGCTGCAAAACTTAATCGAAAAAGGAATTAAAAACAACTACGATTTACAGATTGCTTTAAAACAGGTTGCTTCTTCACAGGAGAAATTAAAACAGGCAAAATATCTTCAATATCCCGATGTTGGTTTCGGAGTTTCCGCACAGATTTCAAAGCCTTCCAAAAACAGCATGAACGGACAAAGTTTAAACCTATTCTTAGGAAAAAGCTATGTTGAAGATTACAATGCAGCATTCAATTTGTCTTGGGAAGCAGATATTTGGGGCAAAATTAAAAATCAGCAGGAAGTTTCAAAAATGCAGTATCTGCAGACTTACGAAGCAACAAAAGCCATTCAGACACAGGTTGTTGCAGCCATTGCGCAGGGATATTACAATCTGTTGATGCTGGATAAACAATTGCAGATCGCCCAATCTAATCTGGAACTCAGCAATCGTACGCTTTCTCTTACAGAAAAATTATGGCAAAGCGGTGACACCACTTCTTTGGGAGTTCAGCAGGCAACCGCCCAGAAACAATCGACTGAACTTTTGATTACACAATTGGAGCAAAATATTGCCATTCAGGAAAATGCATTGAGTATTTTAGTGGGTGAAAATCCGGGAAAAATCAGCAGAACGATTGAAATGTCTGAAACTTCTTTACCACAGGACATTTCCGCAGGACTTCCCGCAGCAATGGTAAGCCGTCGTCCGGATGTTCGTCAACAGGAATTGGTTTTGCTGGAATCCAATTCTATGGTGGGAATTGCGCAGGCAAATATGTATCCTTCCTTGAAAATTACGGCAAATGGCGGTGTCAATTCATTTAAAATTGATAACTGGTTTCAGATTCCGGCTTCTTTGTTCGGGTCTGTTTTGGGAGGATTGACTCAGCCGATTTTCCAGAAAAGACAATTGAAAACGGACTTAAATGTGGCTAAAATTCAGAGAGAGAAAAACGTATTGGCGTTCCGTCAGTCGGTTTTAAATGCAGTGGGAGAAGTTTCTGATGCTTTGGTTTCTAATGAGAGTTTAAAAGTTCAGGAAGAAAAAGCAACGGAACAGGTGGCAACCTTAAAAAATGGAATTAAAAGTGCCGAAATGCTGTACAAAGGCGGAATGGCAAACTATTTAGAAGTAATAACAGCTCAGGGAAATTCTTTACAGGCAGAACTGAATCTCGCGTCCGTAAAAAGACAGAGATTGAGCAGTATTGTCGATTTGTACCGGGCTTTAGGTGGCGGCTGGAAGTAGTAAATTTGAATTATATTGTTATGGGATGCAGTCTTTCGGGGCTGCATTTTTTGTTAATCAAAGCAAGCTTTTACAAAAAATTAGGTACTGGTTATTTTATTAAACAGCAAATATATGACGATAAAACAATTTCAAATACGAAATCGTCCCAAATCTCTTCGAGACGATTTCCTCCTTCGTGTTTTTAAAATCATATTTTATTTTTCTTATAATCGACTTCACTAAAACTAAATAATATTTTTTACATTCTATAGTAGAGAAATGCAAAGCCATCATTATAAAGTGTGAAGAATTATAATTTAGTAATAGAATAACTACCGTTACTTATTGCACCATTAGGCTTTGCAATTTGACATCCTGAGATTTCGTCTCCAACACCATAACCAATGAAAACCGCAATTTTAGTATTAGCGACAGTTGTTCTAAAGATAGTGTTTGCTCTATTTGGTGTCGCAGTAATATAACCTGAGATATTTCCTGCGGAATCACTATCTGCAACCCAAATATTTCTATTTACAGTATAAGTAGTAAAACTGGTACCCGAGCTTGCCAAAGCGATGGTAGTATTAACTCCGACTAATTCTCTGGAATTTGTCACAACAGTACCGGTGCTACAGACACCATACCATACCAAATCCAAACGATAATATCCGACTGCTGGCAGAACAATATAAGCGACATTACTTCTTGCACTTCCATCTATTGTTGCAGAAGCAGCTACACCATAGGTAGCACTTATAGTATTTACCGCTAAATCTGCACTGGATAGATCCAAAGCACGGACAACATTTCCGGCAGCTGTTGTTAAGTTGAATGCTAAACCTGCAGTCTGAAGTTCGCCATACAGATAAGGAGGTGCTCCCGCTGTAAAAATACCCACCTGACCAGTAGTATTGTCTATTCCCAAAGCATTATAGCCTGAGGACAAAGTATTGCTAAGGACATTTGGAAAAGCAATTGTACCTTTAGCTTCTAAATTATAGCCCGGGCTGGGCTGCCCTATTCCCACATTTCCATTTTCCAGTACTGTCAAAGTTTCTGAGCCACTGTTATTACGTAAACGAAAAGTTTTTGTATTCGAACCTGATATTGTTTTAACATCCAAAGTTGATGCAGGAGACGTTTCATTAACTCCTACATTTCCCGTCTGAGCAAGCCCATTTATGAAAAGGCAAACTAAAATACTAAAATAAATAATTGACTTTCTCATGAGATTTAATTTTATATTAAAATGATATGTGTTTTTACTACTATTTTGATATGACGGAGATAATAAATTTTTCAAAAACGTCATGAAGCACTCTAGATTTATTGTAGATGAGTTCACCACAATAGCTGAAGATATTTTTAATTGTATATCAATCATTTAACAGATCTATCTTACATTTTTAAAAGCGATATAAATTCATTTTAAGTTCTTCAGTGCTTTTGTTTCAAAATGAGCTTTTGTGTAATCATTATTATTCTGAGAGGGACTATTATGCAGTGTAAAAACTAAAAACTCTGAATTACCAAAAGCTCATTAAAAAATATATAAACACAACTCTACCTTTATTTTTGTATATGTAAATTGAGGGATAAATTATCTATGAAAAAATAGTATTTGGTTAAAAAAACAAATTCGTTAATTAACACAAATGCAAAAAAAATCGCATTCGGAATGCGATTTTTTTGTTATAGCTTTTATGTTACCTATACTATATGCTACGAAATATTCTGATTAATGTATTCTAAAACCACATCAAAATCCTCCTGCGAATATCCCAACTGTAAATAATGAATATCATCTGCTTTCCGATACCAAGTCAATTGTCGTTTTGCGTACCTTCGGCTGTTTTTTTTAATTTCGGAAACGGCAAAATCAAGATCCCATTCTCCTTCAAAATATTTAAATAATTCTGAATAGCCAACCGTATTCAAAGCGGTGAGATGTTTAAATTTCTCCAGACTTTTTGCTTCTTCCAGCAAGCCTTTTTCCATCATCATATCCACTCTCCTGTTAATCCGGTAATACAAGTCTTCTCTCGGTGCTTCAATTCCGATCCGGATGGTTTTAAAATCTCTGGAATCCTGCGAAACAGCAATTTGTTCAGAATATTTTTTATTCGTCTGCCAAATAACATCGATGGCGCGTAAAAGTCTTCTGTGATTGTGAAAATCTACTATGGCAAAATATTCGGGATCAAGCTCTTTCAGAATTTCCTGAAGTTTTTCGACTCCTTCTTTTTCGAAAATTTCCTGTAATTTTTTCTGATTGTTTTCATCCGCTTCAGGCAAATCATTCAAACCTTCAATCACCGCTTTTTCATACATCATGCTTCCACCAACTAAAATGACGGTATCATGTTTTTCGAAAAGTTCACTGATTTTTTTTAATGCATCTTCTTCATACTGCCCTATGGAATAATATTCCTCAACGGAAAGGTTTCCGATAAAATGATGAGGTGCTTCGGCAAGTTCTTCAGCAGACGGTGAAGCCGTTCCGATTTTCATTTCCCTGAAAAACTGTCTCGAATCACACGAAACAATCTCTGTGCTGAAATGTTTTGCCAGATCAATTGCCAGTCTTGTTTTACCAATTCCGGTGGGTCCTACAACAGAAATTAAATTTTTCTTTTTCACCGCGCTAATTTACGAAAATGAGTGAATTCTATTTTACCGAAAAAAAGACAATATATTTCCATGTTTCTTAGGTAAGTTAAAAATTTACGAAATGATTGCGCGAACTTTTTTATTCTAAAATAAACCATTAAGATTTAATTTAAGGAGTTAAGTACAATTAAGAATCAGATAGATTTTTAGAAAATATCATGACTTAAAGCAGAACTCACCTTAATATTCTAAACTCCTTAAATTAAATCTTAATGGTTCAAATAAACTTTCCTACTACTGAAGACTTACTTTATGTAAGATGGGAAGAACGAAGATGGAAGTTAAAATCGGTATTCAATAATATACACAACAATCTTCCCGCTTCCTTCTTCCTTCTTCCTTCTTCCTTCTTCCTTCTTCCTTCTTCCTTCTTCCCGCTTCGCTCTTTCAACATTAGCAAAACTATACACTTAATTGTTTATCTTTGTAAGACAATAAAAAACTATGATTTTATCAATGACCGGCTTTGGTAGAGCCGAAGACGTTTTTGAAGGCAAAAAAATTACCATCGATATTAAATCCCTGAACAGCAAGAGCTTCGATTTAAATATCAAAATTCCTTTGAGATATAAAGAGAAGGAATTTGAGGTAAGAAAAATTCTGAACGATAGAATAATCCGTGGAAAAGTAGACTGCTACATCAATATAGAAAATCTTGAGGAGTCCAATGATGTGAAAATCAATAAAAGCTTAATTGATTCTTACATGAATGAGCTGAAAAATATCGCTTCAGACGGACCTGATTTCGAATATCTGAAAATGGCAGTGAGGCTTCCGGATGCGATAACTTCAAGACCTGACGAATTATCTGAAGGAGAATGGGAAGCTTTGGCAAAAATTGTAAATGCTGCCGTGGATCGTTTTGAAGAATTCAGAAGAAAGGAAGGTAAAATTTTGCATGAAGAGCTGGAAAGAAATATTCAGAATATTGATAAATATTTAGGTGAGGTTATTCCGTTCGAAGAAGAAAGAATTTCTGCAGTAAAGGAACGTTATCAGAAAACTTTAAAAGAGTTTGAGAACGTAGATGAAACGCGTTTCTATCAGGAAATGGCTTATTTTACAGAAAAACTGGATATTTCGGAAGAAAAAGTAAGACTTTCCCAACATTTGAAATATTACAAAGAAGTAATGGATAATGAAGATTTCAACGGTAAGAAACTTGGATTTATTTCTCAGGAAATCGGTCGTGAAATCAACACATTAGGTTCCAAAGCCAATCATTCGGAAATTCAGAAACTGGTCGTGATGATGAAGGATGATCTAGAGAAGATTAAAGAGCAGACGTTAAATGTGCTTTAAATTCAACGTTTAATGTTTAAAATTCAATGTAAAAAAACTTTGGATAAGCAAAATAATTTTGAATAATAGATTTTAACTTTAAACTAAAAACTTTGAATAATAAAGTTATCATATTTTCTGCACCGTCAGGAAGCGGAAAAACAACATTGGTAAAGCATTCTCTGGAGGTTTTTAATGAACTGAAATTTTCGATTTCATGTACAACAAGACAGCCGAGAGGCAGTGAAGTTCATGCAGTGGATTATCATTTTTTAACACCCGATGAATTCAGACAGAAGATTGCTGAAAATGCTTTTGTAGAATTTGAAGAGGTTTATACCGACAAATACTACGGAACATTAAAATCCGAAGTAGAAAAGATCTGGAACGAAGGAAAAGTGGTTATTTTTGATGTTGATGTAAAAGGCGGAATTTCCTTAAAGAAATATTTCGGAGAACAGGCTTTGTCGATTTTCATTGAACCGCCTTCCATTGAAGAACTGGAACGAAGATTGATCTCAAGGAATACAGATGATGCAGAAACCATCAAAACGCGTGTTGCAAAGGCAGAAGAAGAAATGTCTTACGCTAAAGAATTTGATAAAATTGTCATCAACAGTGATCTTAACGAAGCAAAAAAAGAAATAGAAAGTTTAATAAAAAATTTTATTGGAAGTTAAAGAATAGAAACAGAAGCTTGAGGTTTATTAAACAACATCAAAATTCTGATTTTAATTCCTGAATTTTAATTTCTGATTCTAAAACATTGAGGTTGATATGAGTACCGAAACATTAGAAAAAGCTAAATCTGCGATTCCTGTAAGAGGATTTCTGGATATAAAAGATATAGCAATTCCTCAAGGAGAAGAGCTTGTACAGGCAATTCTTAAATTGAAAAAAGAAAAAAATGCCGTTATTCTGGCGCATTATTATCAACCCGGAGACATTCAGGATATTGCTGATTTTCTGGGAGATTCTCTGCAACTGGCAAGACAGGCAAAAGATACGGATGCGGACATGATTGTTTTCTGCGGAGTTCACTTTATGGCGGAAGCGGCTAAAATTCTGAATCCGACTAAAAAAGTAGTTCTTCCCGATACAATGGCAGGATGTTCATTAGCAGACGGATGTTCCGGAGAAGGTTTGAGAAAAATGCGCGAACAGCATCCGAATGCTTTGGTTGCAACGTACATTAACTGTAACGCAGAAACGAAAGCGGAAAGTGATATTATTGTTACCAGCTCAAATGCTGAAACGGTAATTGAAGCCTTACCGAAAGACCGACCGATAATTTTCGCACCGGATAAAAATTTAGGAAGATATTTATCTCAGAAAACGGGACGCGATATGATTCTTTGGGACGGAAGCTGCATCGTTCACGAAGCATTTTCTATGGAAAGAATTGCAAAACAACTGGCAGATAATCCAGATGCAAAATTAATTGCACACCCTGAAAGCGAAGAAGCCGTTTTAAAGCTGGCTCATTTTATAGGTTCCACTTCTGCCCTGTTGAATTATGTTGAAAAAGACGACTGCCAGAAATTCATCATCGCTACAGAAGAAGGAATTCTCCACGAAATGAGAAAACGTGCTCCTCATAAAGAATTAATTCCTGCTCTGGTTTTTGATGAAAGCTGCAACTGCTCGGAATGTTTCTACATGAAGCGTAATACCATGGAAAAATTGTATTTATGTATGAAATATGAGCTTCCGGAAATCATCATCGATGAAGATTTAAGATTAAGAGCTTTAAAGCCTATCGAAGCGATGCTTGATCTTTCAAAAAGTATAAAATAAATAAAAGCACTGTTTTGGCAGTGCTTTTTTGTTCGTAATAATATAGATAAGCATTGTTTATATTAAATTCAAAATAAAAGCTTATTTAATTTCAGATTTAAAAAAAATTTGTACATTTGTTCATACAGCAATGAATTTTTTAATAAACATATCTGATATTTCCACTCCGATTTTCTCAATTTCGGAAGTATCTTTTGTTTCTATTATTGCTACAACAACTACAACTACCCCATAACGGGGTGCATTTTCACATATCATTATAAGTCTGCGTACTCTTTTTTTCTAAAGAGTAAAATTCAATTTTCTATAATTAAAAAACAAATAATGAAAGTTTTAAAATTCGGAGGCACTTCGGTTGCCCATTCACAAAATATAATGTTAGTAGAAAACATTATTAAAAAAGAATCTCAGAAAAACAGAATCATCGTTGTAGTTTCAGCACTTCACGGGGTTACAGATCAATTGATAAAGGCTGCAGAAGCCGCTTCCCACAATAATGAAAATTATCTTCAAATCCTTAAAAATCTCGAAGAAAAACATTTAGATCTTGTTAAAGACCTGATTCCTTTTTCAGAACAAAGTTCATGGCTCAGTTTCGTAAAAAAACATTTTAATGATATTGAGGACATCTGCAACAGCATTTTTATATTGAAAGAGTTTACAGACAGAATCAAAGATAAAATTACATCATATGGCGAATTTCTTTCTTCAAATATTATTACAGCCAGACTGAAATCAAATGGTTCGGATGCTTGCTGGATGGATTCTCACATCGTTACAGACAGTAATTTCACCAATGCAAAAGTAAATTTTGAAGCCACAGAAAATAATCTCAGCCAATTTCTGAATGAAAATAAAAATCAGATCATTATCACTCCGGGATTCATTGCGAAAGATGTAAAAGAAAATGCCACAACGTTAGGAAGAGGAGGTTCAGACTACACAGCTTCAATCATTGCTTCCGTTATCCATGCAGATGAACTTGAGATCTGGACCGATGTAAACGGAATGATGACTTCAGATCCGCGATTGGTTTCCAATGCAAAACCTATTGCTGAAATTTCATATTCCGAAGCGATGGAACTTTCTCATTTTGGGGCAAAAGTTTTGTATCCTCCCACCATTCAGCCGGTAATGGTGAAAAATATCAACCTGAGAATCAAAAATACTTTCGATCCAGAAGCTCAGGGTACATTGATTTCTCATTATGCAAAAAAATCTCATTTTGAAAATGAACAAATTGCTGTCGGTGTATCCAATATGAGCCACGTTGCTCTGCTTACTGTAGAAGGAAGCGGAATGATAGGCATTCCCGGAGTTTCTGCAAAACTATTCCAGTGTCTGAGTCAGGAGAAAATTAATGTCATTTTAATTACCCAAAGTTCTTCAGAACACTCTATTACAATTGCGATCAGCGAAAAAGATGTTTTCAACGCAAAAAGTGCCATTGATTCTGCTTTTGAAGATGATTTAAAACTCAAAAGAATTGATCCGGTAAAGATAGAAACAGATCTTGCGATTGTTGCTTTGGTGGGAGAAAACATGAAAAGCAGAAGCGGCGTAAGTGCCAAAATGTTCGGTTGTCTGGGAAATAACGGCATCAATATCAGAGCAATTGCTCAGGGATCATCAGAAAAAAATATCAGCATTGTTATTTCAGAAAAAGATATTACAAAAGCGGTTAATGTTTTACATGAAGAATTTTTTGAGTCCGAAATAAAACAGGTGCATCTCTACATCTGCGGAACAGGAAATGTGGGAATGAAGTTAATTCAGCAGATCTATAGCCAGAACGACTATCTTAAAGAACACCTTCTTGTTAATTTAAGAATTGCTGGATTATCCAACAGCCGTAAAATGATTTTCTCAGAAAAAGGGATTTCAGAAAATGAATTTACCAACTTCGATCAAAATGGTCAGGAAGCTTCTGCGGAAAAATTTGCGCAGGAAATTATTTCAAGAAATCTAAGAAACTCTGTTTTCGTAGATGTTACCGCGAGTTCCGAAGTTCCAAGTATCTATGAGCAACTTCTGAAGAAAAGTGTAAATATTGTTGCGTGTAATAAGATTGCCGCCTCTTCTGATTTTGAAAATTATAAAAATTTAAAAAATACAGCCAGAAACCACAGTTGTCAATTTCTATTTGAAACCAATGTGGGAGCAGGATTGCCGATTATCGGAACAATTAATGATCTTATCCGAAGCGGTGATAAAATTACTTCTATTCAGGCGGTTCTCAGCGGAACTTTGAATTTTGTATTCAATAATTATGACGGAAGCAGAACATTTTCTGAAATTGTGGCTCAGGCTCAAAAAGAAGGTTACACAGAACCCGATCCCCGACTTGATTTGGCAGGAACAGACGTCGCCAGAAAAATTATCATTCTTGCCAGAGAAGCAGGCTATCCCATTGAGTTTACTTCTGTTGAAAATGAAAGTTTTCTTCCTGAAGAATGCATGAAAGGAAGCGTAAACGACTTTTATAATGCACTTTCCAAATATGAAGATCATTTTAGGAATCTTTTGGAAGAAGCAAAAAGTAAAGGCAAAATTTTAAAATATGTTGCTGAATTTAAAGAGGGAAAAGCAAAAGTAGGACTGAAGCATATTGCTCCGGAAAGCGATCTTTTCCACCTGTATGGAAAAGATAATATTGTAATTTTCAAAACGTTGAGGTATTATGAACAGCCTCTTGTTGTAAAAGGTGCGGGAGCCGGTGCAGAAGTTACTGCAAGTGGTGTTTTCGCAGATATCCTCCGTTCTGTTTAAAAATTGAGTTATGAAAAAAGTAAAATTAAAAGTTCCGGCTACCATTGCCAATCTGGTTTGCGGATTCGATATTTTAGGAATGGCAATCCATGAACCGTTTGATGTAATGGAACTGAAACTGCTGGAAACCTCTGAAATCATCATCAGACACACAGACGATTTCAGACTGCCGGAAGAAACTTCAGAAAATGTTGCAGGAAGAGTTTTATTGAAAATTCAGGAGGAATTACATCTTAAAAACGGCTTTGAGGTAATCATCCATAAAAAGATAAAACCCGGAAGCGGATTGGGCTCCAGTGCGGCAAGTGCAGCAGGAGCTGCTTTTGGAGCCAACCGTCTGCTGGGAAATATTCTTTCTAAAGAGGAAATGATTTATTTTGCCATGTTTGGTGAAGAATTAGCTTCAGGGGTGAAACATGCAGACAATATTACACCCTGTATTTTTGGTGGAATAACATTAATCAAATCTTCAAATCCCATTGATATCATTCCGCTGAATTCTCCGGACTTATTTGTAACGGCGGTTCATCCGCAGATTGAAGTAAAAACTTCTGATGCAAGACAGATTCTGAAGAAAAACATTCTTCTGAAGGATGCCATAGAGCAATGGGGAAATATTGCAGGTCTGGTTGCCGGAATTCAGAATAATGATTTCGGACTGATCGGAAGAAGTTTAAAGGATGTTATCGTAGAACCTGTAAGAAGTCTCCTGATTCCTAAATTTAATGAAATTAAAGAAAAAAGTCTCGGTTTAGGCGCTTTAGGCGGGGGTATTTCAGGTTCCGGACCTTCGGTTTTTATGCTTTCCGAGAATGAAAAAATTTCATACGAAATAGCAGAAATGATGAAATCTGTTTACAGTAAAATCAACATTGAAAGTTTCGCGTATGTTTCTAAAGTAAATCCTAAAGGAATAGAAATTATTGAAGAATAAAAAATCAGCCTATGAAGTATTATAATTTAAAAGATAAAGAAGAAGTTGTTGATTTCAAAACAGCTACCATAAAAGGACAGGGAAAAGAAAAAGGACTGTTTTTCCCAGAATATATCCCATTATTTGAAAAAGATTTTATTGAAAATTTAGACCTTTACAGCGATGTAGAAATTGCCTACCGATGCATGAAAGATTTTGTGGGCGACGAAATTCCTTCGGAGATTTTAAAAGAAATCGTTTCAGAAACCATCAATTTTGAAATTCCGTTGAAAAAAATCAATGAAAACATCTATTCTTTAGAACTTTTTCATGGTCCAACTTTAGCCTTTAAAGATGTGGGAGCCCGATTTATGAGCCGCTGTCTGTCTTATTTCCTGAAAAGTGAGAATAAAAAAGTAACCGTTTTGGTGGCTACATCCGGAGATACGGGAGGAGCCGTTGCGAATGGATTTTATAAAACTGAAAATATTAATGTGGTTATTCTTTACCCAAAAAATAGGGTAAGCGAAGTTCAGGAAAAGCAGTTAACGGCACTCGGCGAAAACATTTCTGCTTTAGAAGTTGACGGCAGCTTTGATGATTGCCAGAATTTAGTAAAACAGGCTTTCTCGGATTCAGAAATTTATTCGAAATTATTTTTAACATCTGCCAATTCCATTAATGTCGCAAGATGGCTTCCCCAGCAAATTTATTATCTGCTCGCCCTGAAGCAATGGAAAAAAACAGAAAAAGAAAAGCCTGTAATCGCTGTCCCAAGCGGAAACTTTGGTAATCTGTGTGCCGGAATTTTAGCTTATTTCCGGGGACTTCCTGTAGAACATTTTATTGCTGCGTGTAACGAAAACGATGTTATTCCCAACTATTTAAAAACAGAAAAACTACAGATAAAAGAAACAGTAGCTACGCTTTCTAACGCAATGGATGTAGGAAATCCGAGTAATTTCGTGAGAATTTTAACGCTTTTCGGGAATAAGTTTCAGGATGTGACGGATATGATTTCAGGATATTCTGTGGATGATGAAAAAACCTTAGCATCTATTAAAAATGTATATAAAAAATACAGTCATCTGCTCGATCCTCATGCTGCAGTTGCGTATGCTGCTATGGAAAAACACTTTGAAGACAATCCTAAAAAGGGCTTTATTCTGGGAACCGCTCATCCCGTAAAATTTCCTCAGGCAGTAGAAAAAGCCATTCAGACTTCAGTAGATTTACCTGAGTCTTTAGAATTATTAATGAAAAAAGAGAAAAAAAGTATTGAAATAAATCCAGATTTTGCAGAATTAAAACGATTTTTGCTTACAGAAATTTAAGAGTTATGAGCAGGATTTATTTAGAAAATGTAAAAATATACGCTTACCACGGTGTTCTTCCGGAAGAAAATATTGTTGGTACCTATTATATTGTAAATGCAGAACTTCATACTGACCTCTGGAATGCAGCAGTTTCTGATGACCTGAATGATACCATCAGTTACGCAGAAATCAACGAAATCATTCATGAGGAAATGAAAATAAAATCTAAATTGCTGGAACATGTAGCAGGAAGAATTATTTTTGCAATACATGAAAGGTTTCCGCAGGTAGATTATATTAAATTAAAAATTACCAAAACAGCTCCGCCAATGAAAGGGGAAATGACGGGTGCAAGTATAGAACTTGAAAAAAGTTTTAAGCCTTAAACTAAATATTAAAAAAAATAACACAATTGAAAGTTGTAAAAATAGTATTTCTTCTGTTTTGTACGGGTATTTTCGGGCAGACGAATATCAGCACGGAAATTCCTGACTATAATTTTCCGAAAGTGCGGTCTAATATTACGATGCCTGTGAGCATTCCGCTTTCAGAGATCAGCAATCTGATTAATGCATCGGTAAAAGATCTCATTTATCAGGACGATTCTTATACCGATAATAATAATGACCAGTTTAAGGTAAAAGTCTGGAAAACCCGCCCTATCCGGCTTGTGGGAGGAACCAATCAGAACATACTGATCGAAGTTCCTTTAAAAATCTGGGCAGAAAAAGGCATCGGAACGCTGGGACTTTATACATACCAGAACACCACTTTTGAAACGGTGATGTCTTTTAATGCAGCATTAAACTTTCAGAATAACTGGATTATTACGACCAGCACAAAACCCAACGGCTTCCGATGGGTAACACAGCCTGTTCTGGATTATGGTAAAATTAAAATCCCAATTACTTCTCTGGTTGAAAAAAGTCTGGTGGAACAACAGCAGAAATTCTGTAAAACCATCGACAGCCAAATGGCAGCACAGCTTAATTTTCAGCAATATGCAGTAATGGCTTGGAATGCATTTTCACAGCCTTTTAATATTTCTGAAGAATACAAAACCTGGCTGAAAGTTTCTCCGGTAAAGGTAAATATGACACCACTAAAGTTTTATGCCAATCAGATTGATACTACGATTGGGATTGATGTTTTTTCTGAAACTTTTACAGGAAGCCAGCCTGCTTCAACACCGCCTATAAAATCGGCTCCAAACTTCACATTTATTTCTAGTTTGGGAAACCAGTTCCTGCTTCAGACGACCGCTAATATTCCGTATACGGAAGCGACCAATATTGCGAGAAATATGTTTTTGAATAAGGAATATGATGTAAGAGGGTCATCCGTAAAAATTAAAGATATTAAAGTATACGGCGTTGATGATAAGGTAATGATAGAAGCGGAAACCGAAGGGTATGTAAACGGAAAAGCGTTTATTTCCGGAATTCCTGTGTATGATGAAACGAAAAAGAAAATTGTACTGTCCAATACAAAATTCAACCTGAAAACAGCCAATATTCTACAGAAAACAGCGACGCTGCTCTTCAGAGGAAGAATCGTAAAAATGATCGAAGAAGAATACGGAATACCTACTCAGGAACTGGAAAACAGTTCAAAGAAAAGCATCGAAGAAGCATTCAATAAAGAATATTATAAAGGTTTAAAAATGAACGGAAAAGTATTCAGCCTAAAACCAAGTAAAATCCTTCTCAATCCTTACGGAATTACTGCCGTTATTGATACCAAAGCCACTTTAAAATTAACACTAACAGGAATTTAAAATTTATAAAAACTAATACACATGAGAAAGTACCTTAAAATTGTGGATATCCACAGAGCAACGAAATGGCAAAGATTTGCGAATCTTTTTATCGACAAGCTGGTGATTAATTTGTTCTTTTTCCTTCTCGGTATTGCCGTTGTTTTCATTGATAACATTTTTGGAATGTATTATTTCACTCCAATGATTTATAAACTATCCCAAATCGGGCGTCTTGCTGATATTATTCTTACTTCATTTATATATTTTTTGTATGCTTTCCTTATGGAGTATTTTACAAACGGAAAAACAATAGGAAAATACATTACAGGAACGAAAGTCATTATGACGGACGGCACATCTCCGACTTTACAGGATTATTTTATACGAAATATTTCCAGACTTGTCCCTTTTGATGCACTGTCATTTCTTGGAGAAAACGGATGGCACGACAGTTGGAGCGATACAAGGGTAATACATACCAAAAATTATGAGACTGAAAGACAGGCAAAAAGCGAAATAGAGAGCATTGGCACGAAAGAAATTGCTTAAAAATTTTTGTTCGAAAATAAATTTTACTATATTTGCACACCTCAAAAATGGTAAATGGTACTTTGGCCGAGCGGCTAGGCAGTGGTCTGCAACACCATCTACAGCGGTTCGAATCCGCTAGGTACCTCCAAACAAACCTCTAAACATCTGTAAATCAGATAATTAGAGGTTTTTTATTTATATAAATTTCAACTTAATTCTAACGACAATCTATTGGATTCGCTAAAACAAAAAACTTCCCAGAACAAACTGAGAAGTTTAAAAAACTGTTTAAAAACGAATGGAAATTGAATGTATAAAACTACAATAAAGCTTTTCTAAATGAGTATGACCAGAGTCATAATACAAAAACCTCCCGCAAACGGGAGGCAAACTTACTGAGATACTAAAACATTTATATGTTATATTTCTAAAATTAATTATAATATGTTCTCCATTTTATGATTCCAGTCATATAAATAATTCCAATAACCGGCAACAAAAAAACCTATAAAACACTAAACCTAAACTATTTACATATTATATTTTTTAAGTTTATAAATATTACGTAATAAAAATTGTTGTATAAAACATTATATTTTTCACTAAATAATGATTAAATTTGCGTAAACTAAAATCATGACATTCAACGAAGCATTAAAACACAAGAAAAACATTTTAAAAAATTCCAGCGAGTTTACAAAAACGCTGTATGATTACATTATTATTCCAAGTATTGACGAAGAAGGTCTCAAATACATTGAAGAGTTTAAAAAATCTCCCGATTCGTTTATGGATGAGAGCTGTAAGAGATACAGCAGTAATGATAGGTTTAAAGTATTTTTATTTGCCAAAAACCAAAACTAAAGCTTCCGTTTTCCCTTCTCTATTGCTATATTTTCCGCAAAAACAAAAAATCCCCGTATTTCTACGAGGATAAAAACTAATAACCATGAAAACTCAAATTAAACATGAGTGACTGCAAATTTATGAAATGTTAGTTTTACATACATCTATATCGAATATTAATTCCATCAATTAACAATTTTTATCAAAGATTAAAAAACTGTTAATATCCTTATAAAAGGATATATTTTCTTTAATATTCAACCCACTCCCCTTTTATTGCTGTGGTTACAGACATATAGCAAATTAAACATTACTTGATTCTCTTATTCTTTTAATAATCTAAGTTTTAACACTTATTAAGAAATAAAAAAAATAAGCCCCCATTGCTGAGGGCTTATTTGGTGTGTAAACTATTAATTATTGTTATTCCTTAATGAACTTTTTCTGTACAGTTCCTTTAGAATCTTCAATATCGATTACATAAATTCCATTAATTAATGCATGAACATCAATTTTGTTGTTTAAGATAACTCCGGTTGATACCACCTGTCCTGCTGAATTATAAATCTTATAATTCGCTCTGCTGCTGATATTCTTAACATTCAGTACAGAACTCACAGGATTCGGATAGATTAATATATCTGTCTGATTAATCGGGTTAGGAACAGGAAGCTTAGAAATTCTTACTGTGTAATCTTCTACTTCGCCATTCGGGAAGTTGGTACAATTTACAGGAATAACATCTTTGCCCATTGCTACTCTCATCACTACATATTTGTAGTCTACCAGACTGATAAATGCATCTGCAGGTACCGTAAACGTAGTGCTCGCAGTAGGATTACTGTTTGGTCCGTCAGCAAGGATTCTTTCGTTGATATCAAAATATCCGTTTCTGTTGAAATCGATCCATACGGCAACTCCTGCTTTATTGTTTCCTGACAGTTTTTTATCAATTATGATTTTATTGTCGGAAGACCCCTGAATCAGTTCAATAAACTTGTTTGTAACTCCTGTATAATCTGTATAATTAGATCCTACGGAAGTATTCGTCATCTGAGGTTTACCATTTGGCGTTACCGTTACTTTAGAGATATACTCTGAAGTTGTTGTTCCGGTAGATGCCATCTGACAGTAAACGATCGTTGGCGTCGTGAAGAAATAAGGCAGTGTATATGTACCCGGAGTTCCGCTACAAACGTTTGCTACCTGCATTTCATATTTAGTCAGTTCCAATAAACCTGTAAGGGTAATCGTATTGGTATTAGACGGTACCATTGTCCAGCTCGGAATACCTACTTTTCTGTATCTCAGGATATAAGTAGCACCCGGGAAAGGATCCCATGTTACCTGCGCCGTAGTTGGAGTAATCGCTGTAATGGTAAGTCCCGGAGGAGGTAACTGACACGTTCTTTCCGTAGTGAACACTTTAGGATTAGACCAAGTGTTAATAGTGGTTTCTCCATTACAGATATTCGCCACCTGTACTTCATATGTAGTGTACGGAGTTAATCCGGTAAGTGGATATGTATTTAAAGGAGGTGCGGTGATATTCACCGTAGTCCATGTTCCTGTACCTACAATTCTGTATCTGATTACATACGTTGCACTTGATACAATTGGAGCCCATGTTACCAAGGCAGAGTTTGTCGTAATATTAGTTACCGTTACACTCGGCGGCGTAGGATCACATCTTGTGGTAAACACAGCCGGAGTAGCAGTACCTTCGGTATTGTTACAAACCGCAACTACCATTACATCATATTTTGTAGCCGGATCTAAACCTGTAGTTATTGTATAAGATGTTGCCGGCGGCGCTATTACAACTGAAGAATTCACCCATGGTGTCGTTCCGTTCTTTCTCCAGTATACTTTGTACCCCAGGTTATCAGGAGAAGGGGTCCAGTGTACAGTAGCTGCATTGTGAGCAATAGCATCTACATAAACATTCGTAGGTGCGGTTGTAGAACAAGGCTTAATGATAAATGTAAAGTCTACATAATTTCCATAAGGAGCCGGTCCGCATGGAGTTAGCGTACCGATATAAGACGCTGCAAATCTTGCTCTGTAAGAACCTGAAGGACGACCCACAGAACTTATCGGAGCGTTAGCAACAGAATTTATATAACCTCCGGAATAATACACCTGTTCAGTAGCCGGATCAAATACTAAATCATTATTCCAGTCGATCCAGATATAATAATAATAAGTACTGGTTCCCGCATTCATGGAAACATTGGCTACTCCTCCCGGTAATACAGAGAAACTGGTAGCAGAATTGTTTACATAGGCACTATAAGCAGTAGCCGTATAGTTCAGGTTTGTAAATCCGTTTGTAGTGGTAATCGTTTTTAAATAATTAGTTGTTGATGAAGAACCTCCTGTAGGAACACAGTAGTTTGTATAAACTGTACGTGGTCCTGACCAATAACTAATATCTGAACTGCTACATCTTGCTCTTACCCAAAAATAATACGTTGTGCTTGACGCTAATCCCGATACCAGTTGGCTAGGTCCTGGAACTCCGGTGAACTGAGGAACAGTTGCTGCTGTAGGAGCAACTCCAGTAGTATTGTAATAAACATCATAACCGTTTGCCGGTGGTGTAGCCGGAACAGTCCACTGTATGGTTGCACTTGACGTTGTCGCATTTGCAATCACAAGACCAGTCGGAGGAAGACACGTCGGAGGAGCTACCACAGATAAGGTAAAATCTACATAATTTCCGTATGCAGCAGGTCCGCAAGCACTATTTGCACCAATAAACGATGAAGAAGTACGAACTCGGTAGTTCCCTATCGGCTGTCCCGCAGGGATTGCAATATTTGCCGTTGCCGTTGCAGTATAAGTAGTGGTTGCTAAAATAGTTTCTCCCGGATCGTTAAAGTCAAGATCATTATTCCAGTCTACCCATACATAATAAAAATAGGTACTTCCACCGGATGTCGCCAAGTTGGTCGTTACTGTAAATCCTGGAGAGCTTAAAACAACACTAGGAGAATTTACATATGCCTGATACGAAGAAGCAGTATAAGCTAAATTGGTCCACCCACCTGTAGTGGTAATATTATTCAGATAATAAGTTGTTGAAGAAGAACCTCCCGTAGGAACACAGTAATTTGTATAAACCGTACGTGGTCCTGACCAATAACTAATATCTGAACTGCTGCATTTCGCTCTTACCCATACATAATACGTTGTACTTGAAGCCAAACCGGTAATCAGCTGGCTAGGTCCCGTTACACCGCTATATTGAGGAACTGTTGCTGCTGTAGGAGCAACCCCCGTAGTATTGTAATAAACATCATAACCGTTTGCCGGTGGTGTAGCCGGAACAGTCCACTGTATGGTAGCACTTGATGTTGTTGCCGTAGTGATCGTAAGACCAGTCGGAGGCAGACACGTTGGAGGAGCCACAACAGATAAAGTGAAATCTACGAAATTTCCATACGGAGCTGGTCCGCACGAAGTATTTGCACCAATAAATGATGACGACGTACGAACTCTGTAGTTTCCGACAGCCTGTCCTGCAGGAATTACAATATTCGCTGTTGCGGTTGAAGTATAAGTAGTGGTCGCAAGAATCGTTTCTCCCGGATCATTAAAATCCAGATCGTTATTCCAGTCTACCCAAACGTAGTAATAATATGTACTTCCACCCGAAGTAGCTAAATTCGTAGTCACTGTAAATCCTGGTGAGCTCAATATCACTCCCGGAGAGTTTACATAAGCCTGATACGAAGAAGCAGTATAAGCAAGGTTAGTCCATCCGCCTGTAGTCGTAACATTATTTAAATAATACGTTGTAGAAGACGTACCACCTGTAGGAGTACAATATCCTGTATACACGGTAATAGGTCCTATTAACGAACTTTGAGCCGTGGAACTGCATTTTGCTTTAATCCATACGTAATACGTTGTATTAGCAGCTAAACCCGGAATTGTATAACTCGTTGCAGTTCCTGCAATACCCGTAATCTGTGGCGTTGCGGGAGGAGTTGTGGTGGTGCTGTAATATATTTCATAACCGTTTGCCGGAGGGGTTGATGCTGCCGCCCAACTTACAGAAGCACTGGAAGTAGTAACCGCTGTAGAAGTGAAACCAGACGGTCCAAAACAAGACGGCGGAGTCCATGTGTAGATAAGACCATCCGAAGGCATTCCCGGAGTAG
Organism: Chryseobacterium sp. ZHDP1; assembly: GCF_018603435.1. Taxonomy (GTDB): domain Bacteria; phylum Bacteroidota; class Bacteroidia; order Flavobacteriales; family Weeksellaceae; genus Chryseobacterium; species Chryseobacterium indicum. The sequence continues at coordinate 2,127,200 of NZ_CP075682.1, forward strand.
CAACAGTTGTATTAAATGACTGGCTGCCGGTATTTACCGTTGCCAAAGCAGAAGCCGTAAATAATGCTGTGGTAGCATTCTGTCTGTGATTAAAATCGGCATTGCTTGATCCTCTCAATCCTACCTGAGTAGTTCCGCTTACGGAAGTATTACCTATAAGATAACTTCCGCCTTTGTATACTACAGCAATCGTATTAGTAGTCTCTCTGAGTCTGATCTGAAAAGAAAAAGTATAAACACTCGTTGTAGAAGTTGAGTACGCTGGTCTGAAATCTGACCACTGTACTACAATTTCTCTGTTCGGAGCTGTACCTACAACCGCCCAACTGATACTTCCTGTCTTAGAATTAATATTAAAAATTGAATTTAAATCTTTACCCCATGCAGAAACAGCTCCTGCATAAGTTTCCGTACTGGAAATCGGGCTGTAAGTACCAGCTCCGGGAGCTGTCGCCCCAAAAGTAATAAATCCGTTTGTTGATACATTAATAGAAGAATAATTACTTCCGTTAAAAGAAACAGGGAAAGGAAGAGTAACCGGATAAATAACGTTATCCAGAGAGGCTGCTCCTGTACTTCCCGTTGCAGTTGCCAGTACCGTTGCCGTACCCGGCAAATCTGTATAGGTTCCCGTAGACTGAGAAAAACTATAAGAACTTACCTGCGCACTCAGTATATACGAAAGTGCCAAGAAAAAAAACAATAGATATTTTTTCATATTAATAAATATTAGATCCTTATAAGGATATGAGAATTATAAATTTTGTTTAAGAAGTTATTTCCTGAATACGAACTATCCAAGAAACTGAAATTGTGATAAAATTGAAAAAAAGTAAAAAAATTCACCATAGGCTAGAAATTTATTATTTACTGCAAATCTAACGCGTTTTTTGATAATACATAGTATAAATTACAATATTTTTACAAAAAACGCATCAAATTTTAACTATACAGTTCATTAACTTAGAATATTTATTTTTTTAATAACGTCATCTTTTCTGTTTTATTATAACACATTTCCGACCTTAATAAATTCATGTTTAATAATAATCCGATGTAAATAAAATAAAATTCTGTTGGCTAAATTAAAAATAGCCTCCCGATTAAGGAGGCTACACAAACTAATTTTTAAAGTAAATTTTAAATTATTCTTCCCATGCGATAGGAACATAAATCGTGACATATCCATCAGAATCTACTTTGGCTTCAGAAACCTCTGCAGTTACAGATCCGTATCCTACCCATCCGCCTTGTCCCTGAGTTGCTGTGAAGGTATAAGTACCTTCCGGAAGACCATCAAAATATTGTGGCAAAGACTGCATTCCGCTACCGCCATAGGTTTCAAAAGTTTCTCCGGTTACAGTATTGGTTGCTACAAAGTTTCCGAGATCATAACTCCCCGAAAGTGTTTTAGTGCCATTCTGATTCTGTAATCCAAACCGGATCTGGTAAGTTTCTGTCTGGGCAACAGATTGAATAGGTGAATGTTTTTTTTCAGAATCATTTTTAGATGCCGAAAATGAGCTTACAGCAGCAATTACGCCTGCAAAAAGCACAACTTTTACAATTGAATTTTTCATAATAATGTAATTTGGTAAATCAAATATAAAAAATTCATATTAATCCATTTTTAAGTGAAAATCAATAAATTTTTACATTTCAAAACCGTTATTAATAAAGGAATTCAACAAAATATTGAGATTCATTTAAAAACTTTAACATTACTTAACGGAATTTTGGCTTCATAATTGAAAATAGAAATAACATCGAAATTGGATTGACTTAAAATCCTTATAAAAATTTGAGTTATGAAAAGTATAGTATTAACAGGACTGATGTCTGTATTTTTACTGACCGCCTGTAAAAAAGACGACCAGATAGCCCAACAATCTTTGGAACAGCAGAAAATGGAGTTCCAGATGAGACAATTGGAAATTGAGAAACAAAAATTAGCCATTGAAAAAGAAAAAATGGCTTATGAAGCACAGAAAAAAGCCGACAGTGTTTTAGAAGTTCAGCAAGCCAAAACAGCGGCAGCTAATGCTAAACCGCAGGTAATAAGAGAAACACGTACAGTATACAGAGACAGACCGAGCAGAAGTTCTTCTTCCAACAGCGGGACTTATGCCAATAACGGAACTTCTTCCCAGACCACCGCAAAGAAAAAAGGGATGAGTGAAGCCGCAAAAGGTACCATTATTGGTGCTGTAGGAGGAGCCGCTTTGGGAGCAATTGTTAATAAGAAAAGTCCGGGAGCGGGTGCTGCCATTGGTGGTGTAATTGGTGGTGCTACCGGTTATACTCTGGGTAGAGCGCAGGACAGAAAAAGCGGAAGAGTCCAGCCAAGATAATTTTATTTTAACGATAACAAAAAAGATTGCTTATTTTTAGGCAATCTTTTTTTATGATTCTACTTTTTTTTTCTACACTTTTGCTTCTTCCTGTTTTAATGGGAATAGGAAAAATTACAGAAAATTTTTCAGGAAAATTATGGGAAGGCGTCTCCGGAAAAATATTTTTGGGAATTCTTGGAATAAGTTTACTGTGGACAATTGCTGCTTTTTTTATCCCTTTAAACAGCTATGTAGAATTTTCTACAATTGCGATAGGATTGATTTATTTTTTTAAGGATAAACTTTATAAAGATTTTACCGCCTTTTCAAAAAAAGATTTTTCGCTGATTGCTGCAACTTCATTAATTATTGTATACTGCGGATCTTTTTACCCTTATATTTTAGACCATTTCGGATATTATGTTCCCACCATAAAATGGCTGAAAGAATTTGGCTTAATAAAAGGAATATCCAACCTCGATCTTACCCTCGGACAAATGTCGGTCTGGCATATTTTTCAGACGGGATTTTCAAATTTTACCGATCCGTTTTTAAGAATCAATTCTGTTGTACTGATTATTTATACCTTATATATAATAGAAAAGAAAAGCTGGATTCAACTTTGTTTTATTCCGGTTTTACTATTGTTCTGCCAGTCGCCAAGTCCGGATTTGCCTGTTATTATTTTCTCACTCATCATTTTAAATGAAATTTTAAAACAAAATAAACAAACCACTCTCCTATTCGCTTTTTCGGTTTTTGTTTTTATCATTAAACCTACTATGATCTGGCTGCCGGTTTTGAGTTGTCTCTACTCTATTTTTATTTTGAAATCCAACTTAAAAAATTTAATCTTCGGAATTTTAATCGGCTTCCTGTTTTTCATTAAAAATATTTACACATTCGGATATCCCGTTTTCCCTGTTTCAATAATAGATTTAGGAGTAAACTGGAAACCCAATCCTGAAGTTTTAAAAATATCTTCTCAGTTTGCTATTCAGAAAACATACGACATGCAGTATTCGTATGAAGAAATTCAAAAATTTTCTGCTATTGATTACATCAGAAACTGGATTTTTTTAAACGGAATCAAAGCAAAAATAAATTTACTTTTTATTGTTAGTTTAATCATCTTCACTGTTTTTACCTTCATCAAAAAAAACAGAATCATTACTTTTATCTGTATCTCGCTTATCATTAAAAGTATTTTGGTTCTTCTTTTTTCAGCACAGTACAGATTTTTTATGGATGTCTTTTTTGTGATTTTCTTTTTACTGTTTGTTGATTATTTCAATCAAAAAAAATCTCTTATTGTATTTTCTGGTTTAAGCATCATCTTTGTTAGCTTTTTAACTTTCCCGAATATTTTGCAGACGTATTTTCCAAGTTTTAACCCCGGAAACTTCATGGGAAAATTTGAAAAAGAACAGTTGTACAAACCTTCAGTCTATGAAAGCACAAAGTTTGATTCTTTCAGAGTTGGTAATTTAAACTTTCATGTTTCGGAAAATTATCCTTTTAATTACGATTCTAAAATCCCTGCTATTTCCGCAGGCTACGTTTCACAGGATGAAAAAGCGGGCATATTTCCTCAACTCATCGATAATACAGATCTTAAAAAAGGATTTATCTGGAAAAAATTAAATAATGAAGAAAGGAAACAGGCAAAATCTGTCATTCATACCATCAATCCTCTTGGTAAATAGATCATATCTCCAGATCCTTTTTATCTGAAGAAAAAGCCTTAAATTTGTAGTATGTTAAATACTTTAGGTAATCTTCTCAGTCTTACAACATTTGGAGAAAGTCACGGTCTGGCTTACGGTGGAATCATTAATAATTTTCCGGCAGGTTTAACGGTAGATTTCGATAAAATTCAGTACGAATTGGATCGCAGAAGACCGGGACAGTCCGCAATCGTAACCCAAAGAAAAGAAAGTGATACGGTGAAATTTCTTTCAGGAATTTTTGAAGGAAAGACAACAGGAACTCCCATCGGCTTCATCATCGAAAACGAAAATCAGAAATCAAAAGATTATGATCACATAGCAGAATCTTATCGTCCGAGCCATGCCGATTTTACCTATGATCAGAAATACGGATTGAGGGATTATCGCGGCGGCGGAAAATCTTCTGCAAGAGAAACCATCAACTGGGTGGTTGCCGGAGCTTTAGCAAAACAGTTTTTATCGGATATCGAGATCAACGCTTACGTTTCTTCCGTAGGCGAAATTTTCTGTGAAAAACCTTATCAGGCTTTGAATTTTTCGAAAACCGAAACCAATGAAGTACGTTGTCCGGATGCTGAAACGGCAGAAAAAATGATCGAAAGAATCAAGGAAATAAAAAAAGAAGGAAACACGATTGGCGGAACAATTACCTGCGTGATTAAAAATGTTCCTGTAGGAATCGGCGAACCTGTTTTCTCAAAACTTCAGGCAGAATTAGGAAAAGCCATGCTCAACATTAATGCGGCAAAAGGCTTCGAATACGGAAGCGGTTTCTGCGGTGCCAAAATGACGGGGAAAGAACATAACGATCTTTTCAATGAAGATTTTACCACAAAGTCTAATCTTTCGGGAGGAATTCAGGGCGGAATTTCCAACGGAATGGATATTTATTTCCGTGTGGCTTTCAAGCCTGTGGCGACGATTTTAAGACCTCAGGAAAGTGTGGATAAATACGGAAATACTGCAATTGTGGAAGGAAAAGGACGTCATGATCCATGCGTACTTCCAAGAGCAGTTCCGGTGGTGGAAAGTCTGGCGGCGTTTGTTCTGGCAGATTTATTCCTCATCAACAAAACAAGAAACATCAATAATTTTTAAACATCATAATTTTAGCAGTGAAAAATTACTGGGAAAAAGGCATCTCTTTCGAAGAGTATGTGGAAATCGGAAAACAGAGATTAGAAAACCCTTCCGATCAGCAGGAAGCAGATTATAAACCTTATTACGAACTTGGACTTCAGAGAATCGACAGAACGTTAAAAAAGTATGTGGCGGATGAAGAACAGCTAAAACAGTTAGAATCTAAAAATTTCGACGGTAAAATTTTAATTATTTCTGAGGTCTGGTGTGGTGATGCAAGTGCAACCGTTCCTGCTTTGGTTAAATTTTTCGAAGGTAAAAATGAGGTTCGTATTTTTCTGAGAGACAGCGATAAGAGTTTAATCAGTCAGTTTTTAACGAACGGAACCGAATCCATCCCGAAAGTGATTATTCTGGATAAAGATTTTAACGTTAAAAATTCATGGGGACCGCGTCCGAAATTCGGAACAGAACTTCTGATGAAATACAAGGCTGATCCTGAAGTATATACTAAAGATCATTTCTATAACGATCTTCAGGTGTATTATGCGAAGAACAGAGGAAAAGATGCCGTTCAGGAAATTTTAGAATTGTTGTAATATGTCGAAATTTTTCAGATTTTTTGTTGTAATTCTATGCATTTCGAATTTTCTGAATGCTCAAAATTCAAAGCTTGAAAATAAAGAATTATTTTTTTCAAAAGAATATGAAAAATTTTCTCAGAATGACGACTACGATGGTAAAGAATCTCAGTCTTTACATTTTTCTGCAGAATTCAAAAAATTCATTTCCGAAAATCCTGAAACACTGTCGTATAACTTTAAAAAATTGAATAATAAAGTAAACGTCATTACCTCAGAAGATAAAAAACTCAGATTTTATGTTTGGGACACAGAATTGGGAGGAACGATGAAAAGCTTCGATCAGATCATTCAATATTCATCAAACGGAAAAGTAAAAACCATTTATAATAAAGAACAATCTGATTCTCCTTATTTTATTTCCGAAATTATAAAGGTTCCTCTTAATAATCAGATGTATTATCTTGTTATTTCTAACGGGATTTTCTCTACGAAAGATCAGGCTCAGGCAATTCAGGCATTTACGATCCGAAAAGATCAGTTAATTGATTCTGATAAGATTTTTAAAACAAAAACAACAACTCTCAATAAAATTCAGGTTGATTTTGACTTTTTCAGCGTTGTTGACAGACCGGAACGTCCGCTGAAACTGATTACATTTGATAAAGACAAATTGTATATTCCGATTGTTAATAAAGACGGAGTTGTTTCAAAAAAATTTCTGGTTTATCAGCTTAATAATAATTACTTTCAATATATTGGGACAAAATAAATAATAGAGATTTAATGAAAAAAAATATAATTTACATTGTGCTGATCGCAGTTATTGCCATTATCGCATTTATTCCGGGAGTAAAGGAGAAACTGCAGGAAGCATTTTTTCCGGTAGCAACGATTGAAAATGCAGTACACATCAGCGAAGAAGATTATGATATTGACCTGAAAGGAATTAATGTTCCCGATACCAATCTTAAAGCTTTTAAAGACAAGGCGGTTTTCCTTAATTTCTGGGGAACATGGTGTGCTCCGTGTAGAAAAGAATGGCCTTCGATCCAGAAACTGTATGATACCAGAAAAGATCATGTAAATTTTGTTTTAATCGCCATGGAAGACAAAGAGGATGCGGTAAGAAAATTTCTGAAAGATAATAATTACAACGTTCCTGTATACATTGCGCAAAGCCCGATTTCCGAGAAAATACTTCCGAAAGTGTTTCCTACAACCTATTTGCTGGATAAAGACGGAAGAATTTTAATTAAGGAAGATGCTTCAAGAGACTGGAATACAGAATCTACCCATCAGTTTATAGATAATATTATTAAATAATTTTAACTAAATTTTGTAAATTATTGGTACAGAATTTGCGAAATTTACAGAGTTAAAAAAAAATTATTTAAACCTAAACACAAAATGAAGTATTCTAAACTGAATCTGGCAAAAGAAGCGATTAACCACAAAGGTTTCGTAAAAAAAATCCCTGATATTTTCAGAATGATAAAAATGTGGAGAAAAGGAGAATATCCTATGAGATCCATCGATATTATTCTGCCGTTGTTGGGACTTTTATACGTCATCTCACCAATAGATCTTCTGCCGGAAGTTGCCGTCCCAGTGATCGGCGTTTTGGATGATCTTGCTGTTTTATCACTTGCAATTCCAAAGCTGATAAAAGAGGTAGATAAATTTCTTCTCTGGGAAACCGAGCAAAAATATAATTCAGGCACCACGAAAGTAATTGATGCCGAAATTGTAAAATAATTTGAAGATAATATTTAAAAGCCATTCGTCGTACGAGTGGTTTTTTTATGGAGAAATGTTAAAAGTGAATCGTAAATTTTAATCTCGCAGATTTTATTGATTTAGCAGATTAATTTTGTGTCATTCGTGAAAACATTCGTGTCATTCGTGTTTGAAAAAAAACGAAACAAAATTCACAATTGACATTTAACATCATTTCCTTAAATTTGCAACATCTAATAAAAAATAATGGAAAGTAAAAAAGAATTCTTTTTGGAGTGCTACAAACTGGGCATCATTAAATTCGGAAGATTTACCCTGAAAAGCGGAATCGAAAGCCCTTTTTATGTAGATTTAAGACCTTTGGCTTCAGATCCGAAAATCTTAAAAAATTTAGCCAATTATTTACTGGATATGCTTCCTCTGGATAATTTTGATCTGATCTGCGGAGTTCCTTATGCAGCACTTCCGATGGCTACAGCAATGTCTCTGGAAAGCTATATTCCGTTAATTATTAAAAGAAAAGAAGCGAAAAACTACGGGACTAAGAAACTGATCGAAGGAATTTACCAGAAAGGGCAAAACTGTCTTTTGGTGGAAGACGTCATTACTTCAGGAAAATCTTTAATTGAAACCATTGCAGAAGTTGAGCAGGAAGACATCAAAGTTGCGGACATCGTGGTGGTTTTAGACAGAGAGCAGGGCGGAAAAGAGCTTCTGGAAAGCCGAGGCTACAGAGTTCATACGCTATTCAATATTTCTGAAGTCTGCACCATTCTTCGTGAAAACGGCGAACTTACGGATGATGAAGTAAAGAGAATTCAGGATTTTTTACAGGGAAACCATATTCAGTTTGAAGAAAAAATAAGACCTTCTTACGAACAGAAATTAGAAGCCGCGCAACATTCCGTTTCCAAAAAATTGCTGGAAACCGCTTTAGCAAAACAGTCTAATTTAATCGCTTCTGCGGATGTTACCACAACTCAGGAATTATTAGATTTAGCTGAAAAAGTGGGACCACACGTTATTGCTTTAAAAACTCACATCGATATTATTTCGGATTTTGAATACGAAAAAACCATTACTCCGTTAAAAGCTCTTGCTGCAAAACACAATTTCCTTTTAATGGAAGACAGAAAATTTGCAGACATCGGAAACACGCAGGAACTTCAGTTTACAAGCGGTGTTTTTAAAATTACAGACTGGGCAGATTTTGTGACTTCACAGGTGATCGGAGGTTTTGAATCTTTAGACTGCTTCAAAAATGTAGGCGTTGTAGCCATCATCGGAATGTCTTCGAAAGGTGCATTAACAACAAGTGCTTATCGTGAAGAAGCGTTAAAAATAGCTTCATCGCACCCGAATGTTATCGGAGGAGTATCTCAAAATGCGCTTCCTGAGGAAATGTTATTATTCACGCCGGGTGTAAATTTAGCCGATTCAGGAGACGGAAAAGGACAGCAGTACAATACTCCGGAACACGTTTTTAAAACACTTCATACAGATTTCATTATTGTAGGAAGAGGAATTTATAAAGCTGAAAATGCAGAACAGGCAGCTCAGACTTATAAAAACGAAGGCTGGAAAGCATATTTAAATTCTTTAGAAAAAAAAGCAGTTCAGCCGTAAAATCTTTGCGGAATCTCTGCAAAATAAGTTATATTTGATACTTTATCAGGAATTTTGAAAAGAATCAGTATTTGTCTTATTTTGTTTTTGGGTGTTGCAGAAGTTTCTGCACAGAAAGATAGTATTTATATCGGGGCTAAATTATCTCAGGATAAAAAGATGCTCGATGTAACCGAAGAAATCGTGTATTTCAATAATTCGGAGAAAGATCTTAACACCATTAAGCTTTTGAATTGGGTCGCCGCTTACAACAGGCGCGGAACTTCTCTGGTCTACCGAAAGCTGGAAGACAGAAATACCGATCTCCATTTTGCTAAAAAAAATGAGCTTGGTAAGCTGCTGAATTTACAGGTTAAAAATTCTGGCGAAGAAATTCCTGTTGGAGAGACTTCTGAAGAAAATATTTTTCTTCCCCTGAAAGAAGTTCTGAAACCCGGAGAAAAAGTAAAACTTCAGCTACAATATCAGATTCAGCTTCCTGATAAGAAATTTACAGGATACGGAACTTCTGATAATAATGTGGCTCTAAAATATTTCTTTATTGTTCCGGATCGCTTTGATCCGGACAATATTTCCAACAGAGATTACGCCGACATCGAAGAAACCGTAAGTTATAATACATTCTGGACGGTAAACTTAGATCTTCCTGTTAATTATATTGCAGAAAGTAATCTTTTACAGACCCAGATCAATTCATTCAACGGTTATCTGGATTCTGATCCTGAGTTCCTGATTTCTCAAAACGAATATCCATCCATTAATATCAATACAAATGATATTCATACAGAAATTAAATTCGGCTATAATTTAAAGCCTGAAGAAAAAGAAAGTCTGGAATTTTATCTTCCTTTACATTTAAAATTCATCAAAGAAAGGATCGGTTCTGTTCCTGAAAGAATTTTTATTTCGGATAAATTCAGGAGTAAACAAGATTTTTTCGGAAATAATGACATTACCTTCTGGAAATTCAGATTCCAACTTTTTACCGATGCCGAAAAAACGGATCTTGATTATTTCGGAATTGTTGCCAAAAAAGTTTTAGATGAAATTATCATTACCGACCAACAGGATCATCACTGGTTCCGAAACGGGCTGAAATCTTATCTGGAAATTCAGTACCTCAAAAAATTCTATGCCAACACCAAATTGCTGGGAAATTTACCTGAAACGAAAATTTTCGGTGTAAAACCTTTGAAATTATTTCATGCTTCGGATGTAAAACTGACCGAAAGATATGGTTTGGCATATCAATACATCATGTCTCAGAATCTGGATCAGAAAATTGATGAAAATTATTCTGACCTGAGTAATTTTAACGATATGGCAATCAGTAATTTTGAAACAGGAACCCTTTTCAATTATTCCGCCGACAAAATGGGTTACGGAAATTTTGAAACTCTTGTAAAAGATTTCATTGCTAAAAATACCGACAAAGAGATTAATCCTGCTGATTTCTTAAAAGAATTGGCAGAAAAAGATAAGAGAACAGCCTACCTCCCGGAATTTCTTGAGCATAAAAACAGGGTAAATTTTAAGCTGAGAAAATTTAAAAGAGAAGGCGATTCGCTGAATGTAACCATTCATAAAAATACAGATGCAAACATTCCGGTAAAATTGCAGACAACGTCAAAAAATGGTAAAACCACAGAATATTGGGTTGAAACAGAGGAAAATCAAAAGTCAAAAAACTTTTCTATTCCTGCTTTAGACACCTATAAAATAACGCTGAATGACGATTATATTTTCCCTGAAGCAAATTACAGAGATAATTTTCTGTATGCAAAAGGTTTCTTTTCCAACATGCGGAAAATAAAACTTAAACTGATTAAAGATATTCCGAATCCTGAGTTCAATGAAATATACATCAATCCGAGAGTACGTTTCAGCAATACGTACGATAAATTCCTAATCGGATTTAACTTTAAAAACCAGTCGTTTTTTGATCAGAAGTTTCTTTATTCACTTACCCCGACTTACAGTACCGGAACAGGAAAACTGACAGGTTCGGGAGCCATTGCTTATTCCTTCCTTCCTGCTGAAAGCATCATCCGTAGTCTTACTTTCGGAGTTTCCGGCTCTTATTTTCACTATGATTATGATCTTGCCTACCGAAAAGCTTCAATTTATTCAAATTTAAATTTCCGGAAAAACCCTAGAAGTACGGTGAGCAGAAGTTTAGGCATTTCTTACAACTATTTTGAAAGAGATCTTAACGCCTTGATGATTGCCAATAAAGACTATGACCAGTACAGTCTCTGGAGTGTTGGATATGGTTATAATGACAGCCAGAGTATTCATGAAAAAAGTCTGGGCGTAAGTACGCAATGGATGGAAGATTTTCATAAAGTAACGGCAGAAGGCTTTTACCGATGGGAATTTGCACCAAGGCAGAAACTGAGTGTAAGATTATTTGCGGGATATTTTATTAAAAACAACACCAGAAACAATACTTTCAATTATGGGATTTCCAGAGTTTCAGACTACTCTTTTTCCTATAACTTACTGGGACAGAGCGCAACAGGCGGAATTCTTTCCCAGCAGTATGTTTTGGCAGACGGAGGATTTAAATCGTTCATTCCGGGAAGTGTAAATAAATGGATTACTTCAGTAAATGTAGATACGAGTGTATGGAAAATTTTCCACGTCTATGCAGATGCAGGAGTTTATGACAATAAAAACCAATCGACGAAATTTATCTGGGACAGTGGCGTAAAAGTAAGAATTATCCCGGATTTCCTTGAAATTTATCTTCCTGTTCAATCTTCTTTAGGTTTTGAACCCGGCTTTAAAGATTACGGAAAAAGAATAAGATATACTTTAATTCTTAATCTGAGTTCTATTATTAATGCAGCGAGAAGAGGCTGGTATTAAAAAATAACTGAAATTACTTCATAAAAAAGCCTCAGATTTGAAATCTGAGGCTTTTATTATTTTAATGCTTAAGAGCTAAATTAGTCTTTCAGGATTTTTTGAGAAACTGGTTTATTGTTTACAGTACCTGTTACAATGTAATTTCCTTTTTGTAATTCAGCAACGCTTACAGACTCATTTTCTTTTACTGAAGCTGTTTTAACAATTTGTCCTAACATATTGTATACTTTTACATCTTTAGCTGCAGATCCGAAAGTAATCTCATCATTCTTAACGAAAGTGTTTTTAACGAAGTTACCCCCTTTTACTGTGGATAAATCTGTAACGGCTAAAGTTCCTGAGGAAGAATTTTGCGGAGTTGGAGCACCAGTAACAAAATCTGTAGCATTATTATTAGTATCACCAGAGCTTCTTGAGATTGAAGTCGTATTTGATGGTGCTGGAGCAGGTCCTGTACCTTCGTATAAGTTTGCAGTAGCACCAAATCCTACAAAATCAATCACTGTAGAACCTGTTGCAGAGGTGATTGAAGTTGCGCTTGAAGTTAAAGCAACTTTACCTGCAGTTCCTGACATATTAATCGTTCCTGTTGCATCAGCAGTTGGCAGGTCTACACCATTAGCTCCTCCAGCCTCAGCAATTAAATAAGTTTTTCCGGGCGCTAAAGTAATATCAGGCAAAGAATGTGTACTTGTACCACCATTGAATGTTCCTGTTGCTGAAGCATATTGTATATATGCACCCGTTAAAGTAACAGTTGTGGAGCCGATATTTTTTAATTCGATGAAGTCATTTTTATATGGCGCACCAGAATTTCCACCACCTCCATAAACTTCATTAATTACGATTTGTGCATTTGCAGAAATACCTGCAACTACAACACCCAAAATAGTAAAAATCTTTTTCATGATTTAAAAATTTAATTATTAATAATTTACAAGCCAAAATTACGCCATTTTTTTTTAGTAATGCAATAATTAGGTTAATTTTCTGTTAATAATACTAAAACCCTTTCCATAAAGTATTTTTAAGTATTTTTACGCATTATTTTTAAGATTTGCGAAATTTTATTCTGATATTCGTATTGTTGTTCGTGGGCATGTTTTCGGGAAATGCCCAGATATTTACATGGAAAAATCCCAATCTTCCGCAATCTAATCTTAAAAATGACAGTCTTAAACAGGACAGCATTCTCGCAGCCAGATTTGAGCAGGATATTTTCGCAAAAGATACGCTGGATTTTATAAAAACCAATAACAGAATTCTTGTAGATGAAGGGGTTCTTGCAAAAAATGATAAAAAAAGATTTTTAGGAGAATTAAACTCCAAAGGATCTATCATTCGCGGAATTACATTTGGTAACAATCAGGGACAGTCTGTACAAAGTTCTATGGATTTACAGATTTCCGGAAGACTTTCAAAGGATGTGACTATTCTTGCGAGTATTTCGGATCACAATCTCCCGATTCAGGCAGATGGATATACACAAACGCTTGAGGAATTCGACAAAATTTATATGCAGCTCAATATCAAGGATAAATCGATATTGAGAGCGGGACATCTGGATTTGGTGGAAGCTAAAAATTATTTTGCCAAATATCAGCGGCGAAGTATGGGACTCGAATTTCAGACGGAATTCGGGAAAGAAAACAAAACATTTGTGGATGTTTCGATGGGCGTTGCGCGAAGTGAATTTCACAGAATCCGTTTTCAGGGGGTGGAAGGAAACCAGGGACCTTACCGTTTAACCGGAAAAAATGGTGAACAGTTTATCACCTTAATTTCAGGTTCTGAACAGGTTTTCATCGATGGTATTCTCATGAAGCGTGGTGAAAATCAGGATTACATCATCAATTACAACACCGGAGAAGTTACTTTTACCAGTTTCCGACCGATTTTCCAACAGAATTTCATTACCATATCGTATAACTATACCAACAGAAATTATTCCAGATATTTATTTACCGGAAAGGTTGAGCATAAAAGGGAAAAGCTGAAACTCGGACTGAACTGGTTTATGGAAAATGACAATAAAAACGCACCACTTTCTTTAAATCTTTCACAGGAAGATCAACATATTCTTGCAGAAGCCGGAAACAATCCGAATTTAATGTATGCTCCTTCCGGAGTGGTTACAGAATATGACGTCAATAAAATCTTATACAAACTGGTTCAGGGTTCAGGAGGAAATTATTATGAGTTTTCAACCGATGCCACACAAACGTTATACAGTGTTTCTTACACGTATTTCGGGGCTAATTTAGGAGACTATAAAATTACGCAGACCACCAACAACGGACGTGTTTTCGCATACGTTGGTCCTAACATGGGAGATTATCGTGCCGTAAGAAAACTTCCTTCACCGGAAAAATCACAGGTGTATTCTGTAAATTCGGAATATTTATTGAAAGACGGAAAAATAGGAGCCGATATATCTTTGAGCAATTATGATGTCAATTTATTTTCATCAAAAGATTCTCAGCAGAATATAGGATATGCATGGAGAGTTTTCGGAAACAAAACCTTCACCAAAAATAACTGGAAAGGAACTCCGAATTTCGAATATCAATATATTGACAAGCAGTTCCACATTTTAGACCGCATTAATGATGTGGAATTCTCCAGAGATTTCAACCTTGCACAGGAATTCAGCGGAAGAACACAGAACAGATTTATTTTCAGCTTTTTGAATAAATGGAACAATAAATCTACCTTAAATTACAGAATCAATTATCTTGACGAACAGGAAACCTATAAAGGCATAAAGAATGATCTGGATTTTGGATGGATCAGCGGTAAATTTTTTACAAAAGGAAATTTATCTTATCTGAATACCAATGCTGTACTTCAGGACACAAAATTCATCCGAGGTGGTGCTTCAACAGAGTTTACCGGTAAAAAAGGAAGCTGGGCGATTGGCGGAAGCATGGAACACAACGAAAAGAAGTACAATGATACGCAACTGATGGATGTTACCAGTTTCAGCTGGAAAGAACTTTTTGTTCAGAAAAAAATCGGAGACAGCACAAGAACCAAACTATTGGCGAAAGTTTATATGCGCGACAATGATTCTGTGAGAGATAACCGACTTCAGAATATGAATAATATTCTGGGAATTATGGCAGAAAGCCAGATCATTAAAACAGAGAAAACAACGCTGAATGCACTACTCCACTACAGAAAATTCTTTTACCAGAATCAGGATGTGGATCTTTCCAGAAACAATGATTTTGTAGTAGGAAATATCCTTTACAATCAGCAGCTTTTCAAGAACGGAATGCGTTTGCAGGCTTTCTATGAACTTGGGAACGGACAGGAAGCACAAAGGGAATTTCAGTATATTAAAGTGACTGACGGACAGGGAATTTACAAATGGACGGATTACAACGGAGATGGCGTTCAGCAGCTTGATGAATTTGAAATTGCCGAATATTCCGATTTGGCGCAATACATCAGAATTTACACGAATTCCGTGCGTTATATCCCTTCCAATAAAAATAAAATTCAGCTCGCTTTATTTGTGAATCCATCGATTGTTTTTAATTCTGAGAATAAATTTTTAAAACGCTGGAATTTCAATATTTCATTAAACTCACAAAATTCATTCTTCAAAAAAGATAAAGTTCTGGTTTTGAATCCTTTTGAGAAGAGTGATGACATGATTCTTAAAAATCAGAATATTCTGGCTTCCGCACAGTTCAGTCCGACTGACAAATCCGGCTGGAACGGAAATTACCGTTTCATCTCCAATGATAACCTCATCAATGCGAATTTCAGTAATGAGGAGCGCGAACAGGTTTCGCATTTCCTGAATATCGGCTATTGGTTTAATAAAGAATTCCGTATCGACTGGGAAAATTCGGTTCATGATATTCAAAATTCTTCACAGTTATTTTCTACAAGAGATTACCGTCTGAATAATTTTGAAACAAAACCAAAAGCAACCTATAAGTTTACCGATGCCATTCAGGCAGAACTTTCTTCGGCATTCCGCCAGAAACAGAGAGTGGATGGAGAAGAATTCCTCAAAGCTTTTGATGTTACGGGAACGATTCAGTGGGAACGCAGAAAAACCTCTATCAGAGGAAATTTCTCATTCATCAATAATAATTTCAACGGCAATAATTTCAGCATTGTCGGAAACCAGATGTTGGATGGATTAAAACCGGGGAAAAATCAGGTTTGGAGTGTTTTCATTCAGCAGGCAATTAATTCTTTCCTTCAGCTAAATTTAAATTATGAAGGCAGAAATTCCGGAGACCGTACGATTCATATCGGAAGTATGCAGGTGAAAGCGAGTTTCTAAAGCCGGAGGTTTTTGAGTTGGAGAGTTTTTGTGTTGGAGGGTTGGAGTGTTTTAGATTTCTTGCTTAGTATTATAATTTACCTGAGATTTTCGTTTTCTACACTTCTTATTGACAGCAATTACATTAATAGAAATTATCAAATTCTGAAATGCTCAGAAATTCGTAAATTTGCACCATGATAAAAATTGGCAATATAGAACTGCCGGAATTTCCGCTTTTGCTTGCACCGATGGAAGATGTGAGTGATCCGCCGTTCAGAAGACTCTGCAAAATGCACGGAGCAGATTTAATGTATTCGGAGTTTATCTCTTCGGAAGGGTTAATTCGTGATGCTATCAAGAGCAGAAAAAAGCTTGATATTTTCGATTACGAAAGACCTGTCGGAATTCAGATTTTTGGAGGTGACGAAGAAGCAATGGCAATGTCTGCAAGAATTGTGGAAACGGTAAATCCGGATCTGGTTGATATCAATTTCGGATGCCCTGTAAAAAAAGTGGTCTGTAAAGGAGCAGGAGCAGGAGTTTTGAAGGATATTGATCTTATGGTTCGTCTTACCAAAGCTGTTGTACGGTCTACAAGTCTTCCTGTAACGGTAAAAACACGTTTAGGCTGGGACAGCACTTCCATTAATATTGATGAAGTGGCAGAACGTCTTCAGGAAACAGGCATCAAAGCATTAACCATTCATGCGAGAACCCGCGCGCAGATGTACAAAGGCGAAGCAGACTGGGAACATATTTCAAGAATTAAGCAAAATCCTAATATTGAAATCCCGATTTTCGGGAATGGTGATATTGATTCTCCTGAGAAAGCGTTAGAATACAAACAGAAATATGCCTGCGACGGAATTATGATCGGTCGTGCAGCGATTGGCTATCCCTGGATTTTTAACGAAATCAAGCATTTCTTTAAAACCGGAGAGCATTTGTCGGCTCCTACAATCGAAGACCGATTACTGGCGGTTCGTCAGCATGCAGAATGGAGTGC
The DNA here is from genome assembly GCF_018603435.1 of Chryseobacterium sp. ZHDP1. GTDB lineage: Bacteria > Bacteroidota > Bacteroidia > Flavobacteriales > Weeksellaceae > Chryseobacterium > Chryseobacterium indicum. The sequence goes on from NZ_CP075682.1 coordinate 2,144,455, forward strand.
AGAATGGAAAGGCGAAAGATTAGGACTGGTGGAAATGAGACAGCATTACAGCAATTATTTCCGTGGAGTTCCTCACTTTAAAGATTTCAGAAAGAAATTTTTAGAAGTATTCACTTTAGAAGAAATGGATGCGCTGATTAAAGAAACGCAGGAGTTTTACACAGAATATTTAGCACAACAGGCATAAAAAAATGAAACCATCAATAGTAAGTTGATGGTTTTTTTATTTTCATTGTTTAGTTTTTTATCTAGTATCCTTCCGAAGACGTTTGATTTTTAATTAAAGCCAATGCCGAAGAAGTCCCGATTCTTTTTACTCCAAGATTAATCATTTTTTCTGCATCTTCCGGAGTTCTTACTCCGCCCGCAGCTTTTACAGGAAGTTTTCCTGCATTATCGAGCATAATTTTTATTCCTTCAAATGTTGCTCCATTTGGCTTTCCTTCTTTTGTTTCGTAAAAGCCTGTGGAAGATTTCACAAAAATTTTCGATAAATCATTTTCGGAAAAGTTATCTTCTGCCCAAATAGAAATATTTTTGGTAAGATCAGCAATCTGCTCATCAGTTAAAGCTGCAATCTCAATGATCCATTTTGCAATTTTATGATGTTCAAGACTAAGCCTGGTGCATTTTACAAACTCATTTTTTACAAGCTCAAGATCACCTTTCAGATAAGCATTGTAATTGATCACAAAATCCAGTTCATCTGCTCCGTCAGCAATTGCTTTTTCAGCTTCGGTAAGTTTTTCATCTACAGAGCAGGTTCCTTCATGAAACCCGATCACCGTTCCTACGACAACATCTGAATTCTTTCCCTGAATATACTTTTTAATCTCAGAAACATAATCCGGACGGATCATTACGGCAAAAATACCGTGATCGATCGCTTCCTGTGTAAGTTCGATATCTTTCTGTAAAGTTTCTTCCTGTGAAAGTCCTGACTGTGCAGGTGTTTTCAAATATGTTGAATCCAGATATTGTGCAATATTCATAATCTATTATACTTTCAGTTGTCTGTAAATACCCTGCTCCAAAGATATGAAAGTTTCTGTTCTTATAACGCCTTTCAATTGCTGAAGTTTACTAAGAATCTGCATTAGATGATCGTTGTCTTTACAAAGAACTTTAAGGAAAATGGTATAATTTCCTGTGGTATAATGCGCTTCTACCACTTCATTAATATCTTTCAGGGATTTTACCATATCCGGATAATGGCTCGGCTGATCCAGAAATACACCAATGTAAGAAATTACTTTGTATCCTATCTTTTTAGGATTCAGAAAGGATATGGAGTTTTCTATAACCCCTGCCTGTTCAAGTTTTTTTATTCTTTGATGAACCGCCGTCGTGGAGATTCCTACATTTTTTGAAATATGAGCTAATGATGATTTGGCATTATCCATCAGCATATAAATTATTTCCTTGTCAATTGAATCTAACTGATAACTCGTGTTGTTTGAATTTTTCATTCTTTCTACTTTATTTATGTTTTTACATCTGTTTACAAATCCCTAATTTTATAAAAACCGGAAAATGATCGCTGTAGCCTCCCAAATACCTTGTTCCCGCATACGTTCGGTAAGGTCTGCCTGCAAACTTTCTGTCGCGGCTGCTGAGTTTTTCAGAATTGAATATTTTTGCCTCCTGAAATTCAAGAACATGATCATCATTAAAGAACGACTTCGATAAAATGATCTGATCGTACAGCAGTCCCGATTTATAATGAAAAGTAGAATAATTTCTTGTGGAAAACAGATGCTGGAAAGGATTTTCCAATATTTTTACTCCTGCATCGTCAAAAAGAATTTTTACTAAATTTTCATCATCTGGGTTTTCATTAAAATCACCGCACAGAATTACATTTTCTTTGCTATTATTTACAACATTTAAAATTCTTTCACGGATCTCAGAAAGTATAAAGGCTCTTTTGGGCTTATTAATATCTTTTTCGCGCTTAGAGGGAAGGTGTGCAATAAAAATATTAATAATCTCTCCTTTATATCTTACTTTAGAATAAAGAATATCTCTTGTTGTATCGTAATTTTCTGTGCTTCTGTTTATAATTTCAAAGAAGAATGTAATAGCTTCAGAATCTATTATTTCCACTTTGTTTTTATCATATAATAAGGCAACATCTACCCTTCTTTCATCCATAGAATTGTAATGCACAATTCCATACTCTGAATTAAAAGGTTCCATTTTCACAAGATCCTCCAGAACTTTCCTTCCGGAAACTTCGGAAAGACCAATTATAAAAGGCAATACTCCATTCTCTTCCTTCATGAGCCTGAAAACATGTGCAATTTTTGAAAGTTTGTTCCGGTATCTTCCCTCATCCCAGTTCCTGAGTCCCGATATAGTTGGGTCCAACTTGTGCATTGGTTTCGGATCCGGTAAAAATAAGTTTTCAACGTTGTAAAAACTAAACAACTCCATTAGCACATTTTCTGATTTCAAACAATTACCTTTTTTTATTTAAAATGAATATGTAAATTTATTATTTTATTTAATATATCGTTAATAATTTTAACAAATTTGCAAAATTAATTTATTATTCAAATATAAGCATTTAAAAGAATTATTTAAATCAAATAGATAAATTTAATTAAAAATATTATGCACAATCTAATATATGCTTTAGACCCAAAATAAAACGGTATTTTTAAATTTAATTTTTCTGTAGAAGAAATTCTATGAACAGCTAGGTAATAAGAATTTTTTCAACCATTTTTAAACAACAACTATTGTTTGCTGCTGTAAAAATTTATAAAAAAATCAATTGTAAATTTAGGACAACGATAGGTTTTATCTATTTTAAAGAAGATCAGGACGTTTTTCTGTAGTGATTCTTACCGCTTCATCGTGCCTCCATTCTTCAATTTTGGCAAAATTTCCGCTCAGTAAAACTTTTGGAACTTCCAGACCTTTGTAAACTTCAGGTCTTGTATAAATTGGAGGAGATAAAAGATCGTCCTGAAAACTGTCTGTTAGAGCACTTTGCTCATCATTCAGAACTCCCGGAAGCAGCCGGATGACAGAATCTGCAAGAACGCAGGCTGCCAATTCTCCGCCGGTAAGAACATAATCGCCTATGGAAATTTCCTTCGTGATGTGCAGATCTCTTACACGCTGATCAATACCTTTATAATGCCCACACAAGAAAATCAGATTATTTTTAATGGAAAGTGTATTCGCAATTTTCTGGTTTAGGGTAACTCCATCCGGCGTAAGATAAATCACCTCATCGTATTCTCTCTGAGATTTTAATTCTGAAATACAGTTGTCCAGAGGCTCCACCATCATCACCATTCCTGCACCGCCGCCGTAAGGTTCATCATCAATCTGTTTTTTTTTGTTGATTCCCCAATCTCTCAAATGATGGAAGTGCACTTCTGCCAAACCTTTATCAATCGCTCTTCTTAAAATAGAAGTTTTAAACGGACTTTCCATCAGTTCCGGAAGTACGCTTATTATATCAATTCTCATTGTACTGTTTCGTTTTTCTTATTTGGCAAAATTATCAATCTTAAAGAAGAATCTTTATTAAAATAGCTCCACATCCAGTTGAAGAACACGGCAAGCTTGTTTCTTACACTTAAAATAAGCATTAAATGTAAAAACATCCAGAAATACCACGCAAGAAACCCCTGAAATTTAATAAATGGTAAATCTACAACCGCTCTGTGTTTTCCGATGGTAGCGAGAGAACCTTTGTCATCATACTCATACTCAATCCATTCATTCGGATTTTTCTTTAAAAGGTTCCTACCTAAATTTTTTGCCTGATTAATTGCTACGTTTGCCACCTGTGGATGACCCTGCGGATATTTCGGAGTTTCCATATACGCAATATCTCCGATTGCAAAAACATTATCGTAGCCTTTTATTTTATTGTATCTGTCTGTAATATATCTGTTTTTGACCAATTTTTCGGCAGGAAAACCATCTACAACGTTTCCTGTAACGCCGGCTGCCCAGATTACATTATTAGAAGGAATGGTTTTTCCGCTTTTCATATACACTTTATCACCATCATAATCCGTAACGTATTCCTGACTTAAAAATGTAACGCCTAAATCTTTTAAATATTCTTCAGATTTCTGCTGTGCTTCCGGACTCATTACCGCCAAAGGCTTTTCTGTAGAACTTACCAGAATAATCTTCAAATGGTCAAAATTCATGTAAGGATAATCTCGCGGAAGAATTTCTTTTTTCATTTCGGAGAAAGCTCCGGCTAATTCTACTCCAGTCGGTCCGCTTCCTACGATTACGATATTCCAGTTTCCATCGTCGCTCCTGCTTTTTTCAAGAATCAGCTTTTCGAAAGTCATTAAAACATGATTTCGGATACTGATCGCTTCCTGAGTATTTTTCATTCCGAAAGCTTTACCTTCAAGATCTTTATTTCCAAAAAAATTGGTTTTGCATCCTGTAGCGATAATTAATTTATCGTAGGTAAATTCTGCTTCATCGGTAATGACTTTATTATTGGCAGTATCGATTTCCTTAACTTCCGTGAGGCGAAACTGGGTATTTCTGGAACGCTGAAAAATTTTTCTGAAAGGAAAAGAAATATTGGAAGGCTCAATCCTTCCGCATGCAACCTGATAGAAAAGCGGCTGAAACATATGATGGTTTACCCGATCCAGAACAATTACCTTTTTGTTCCTGTTATTCAACGTTTTCGCAAGCTGCAGCCCCGCAAAACCTCCTCCAATGATGATGATCTTTTCGCGTGTTTCCATAGTACACAAATTTACTGATTTTATTTAGCATTTAGAAGTGAAAAAAGCTAGTTTTGTAAATCTTTATTCACAAACGATGTACAGCAAAAAAACCGCCAAAAAGATCCATAAAAACCGCCGGAAAAAATATCTTTTACGAAGAAAAATCGTACTGGCTATTTTAATTGTTGCTCTTATCGGAACAGGGTTGTATTTAAGACAATCCATAAGTTATTATTACGCTTTATATTTCAATAAATTTACTCATAGAAAACTCCACAACAGTGAAACGGAAACGCTGAGAATTCAGAAAATCCTTTCTAATAATTTAGATAAAACATACGGATTTGATGTGTCGCATTATCAGAATAAAGAAGATATCAAATGGGACAGCCTTACGATCGGAAACAAAACTATTCCGCTGGAGTTTGTGGTGATGCGTGCAACGATGGGAAACCGAAATGCCGACAAACATTTTTCTGATTTCTGGGAGCAGGCTAAAAAGCAGGATTTAATCCGCGGAGCGTATCATTTTTACAGAGCAGATGAAGATCCTGTAATTCAGGCAAATAATTTTCTGGAAAATGTAAAGCTTGAAAGCGGAGATCTTCCTCCGATTTTGGATATTGAGAAAATCCCGAAGCGAAAAACGAATAAAAAACTGGTTGAAGATCTTAAAGTGTGGTGCAAAATTGTTGAGGAAACCTATGGTGAAAAACCAATCATTTACACCTATTATCATTACTACAAAGATTTCCTGAAGGGCGAATTTGATGATTATCCGCTCTGGCTTGCGAATTATAATGATGTTCCTGCTCCTTCTCCCGATGCAGACTGGGATTTCTGGCAGTTTACAGAAAACGGAATCGTGCACGGAATTAACACCAAAGTAGATCTGGATATTTACAATGGAAGTTCGTGGTCTTTGAAGAGGCTGACTCTGGATTGATTTTTTTCCGGTGATTTTGCATATTTTAAATTTTGGCTAAAGCCAATCGAAAAGCCTTATACTGTTAACGGGCTGAAGCCCGTTTCTATTGATGAAAATATCAAACTAAAACGTGTGTGAATTCTGTATAAAACTATTTAAACGGCTTTCTTTGAATCCATTCGGTTTTTGGAGAAACAGAAGGAAAAATAGTTTTCAGGAAAGGATTAATCATGAAGTTTTTATGCTTTATTAAACCAAAAATTTCAGTCGGTTCCGCGCCGATCGTTGATTTTATCTCTAAAGCCGTTCTTCCTAGAATAATTCTTTCAGACCGATTGTCAATTCCAAATTTCACCATATCCAAAAGCATATTAAGATAGATCTGCTTTTCTTTCTGACAGTCTTTTTTGTAGCCTAAAAAGTAGGTATCGACATCTTTATTGTTGATAATCATCGTATAAAAACCGATAAATTGATTTTCTGAAAGATATCCGAAGACTCTGAAATTTTCTCCTAGATTTTCTTTCATGCTTTCAAAATGATTTTCTCTGAGAAAAAAAGTATTGAAAGGCGCGTTTTCTGCGACATTCTGATAAAGAACATTCATTTCAGACTGATATTTTCTGATCATGTCTAAGCTGAATTCTTTCTTAACGGTTCCTTCCAGTTTCTTTTTGGCAGTTTTGGCTCTTGCCCTGTATTTTTTCGAAAAATCATTGATATAATCCTCAAAATTCTTCCAGTTTTCTCTTATCCGAAGAATCATATTCGGCTGAACGGAAAATCTGAAGTATTTCCGATGCTTTTCTCCTTCAAAGTATTTCAGAAAATTCGACTGGTAATCTTTATAAATCACCAGAGATGTTTTTCTTATTTCGTTCTGCATTGTATAAACAGCTTCTTCCAACAATGGAATCATTTCTTCCGAAATAATTTTTGAGCTATCAAAATAAAATCCGTTCTGTCCGGTAAGCATATTATTTCCTAAAATCATCACATCTTTACTCAATTGTCTTGCCACAAAATTCCTGATGGTACAGAACACTTCATTTTTCTGAAATGTTTTATGCTGAATAAAATCTAGATACTGAAACAAAGCACCGCCAATCAGATCATTTTCTTTGAAAAAACCGACAAAAAAACATTCCATATTCTGAGGTCGGGAATGTTCTAAAGCACAGAAGTATTCTCCGGAAAGCAGGATATTATGATTTCCGATCACCACATTCCACTCTTCCGGCAAATCGGCAGCTGACTGAAAAATTCTTAAAGTATATGACATAAAAAAGGCTACGCAAAAGTAGCCTTAACTTTTTAAAACATTACATTTATTTTTGTGTTGCCCAGTGAAAACCGTCCGGAGCATACCAACCGCAGATAATTCCGCCCATAATGGTAATGCAGACCGTCCAGAAAGCAGCGTTAATTAATGTATATTTCCACGATTTTCTTTCGAACATCGCATTGATGGCAATCATGGGAAGCACGAATAAAAATCCCGTCATGGAAGAATGCAGTGCACCGTGACCAAAGGATCTGTAAGCCATTCCGTAGTCTTTCATGAAGGCATGATAAGAAGGATTGGCGTTCATTTCATCTCCGCCGACCATTCCGAGCGCGCCAAACTGATGAATGGTTACAAACTGTAAAAACAAAGCCATTAAAGCTGATAACATGATGGAAAAAATAAAAACTCCGATCATGGAACCCTTCATTTTATCTTCGGTTAAACCGACTTCTTTCATCCATGCTTTTCCGAAAACTTTAGGATGATACCAGATAAATCCCATTATTAAAGGGACAAGTGCGGCTGCAAAAACAGCCCAATAGTTGATTTGCATCATAGTTTTAATTTTTAATAATCTTAGGAATATAAATCTACATTAAAAATCAATTCAAAATACATTAAATTCAAAAAATATTTAATTTTAACTAAAATTACTCAAACAAAATATAATTAAACAAAACAGAAATCAACACATACGGTTAATTAATTATTATTCTACACTAGGAAAACAATCTGAATCCCTTTGAACTTGGCTTCCGCTTTTCTGATACATTTTCGTACTTTTGCGGCTCAGTTTAAGTTTCAAAATCTAACCATCAGACTATAATGAATTACGTTTCTGCCGAAAATCTTACCAAATCCTACGGAATAAAAGTTTTATTTGAAAATATTACTTTTCATATCAACGAAGGGGATAAAATTGCTATTGTTGCCAAAAACGGAAGCGGAAAATCCACTCTTCTTAAAATCCTGATGGGAAAAGAAATTGCAGACAGCGGAACGGTAATCATCAATAAAGATATTCAGGTAGTGTTGTTTGATCAGGAAATAGATTTTGACCCGAATCTTACCATTGATGAATTTATGATGACTTTAGATTCGGCTCCGATTATGGCACTGAAAAATTATCATCAGTCTCTGCATTCCACAGACAATGATTTCATTGAAAAAGCTCTTCTTGAAATGGAAGCGCATAAAGCATGGGATCTGGAAAATGAAATGAAGCAGATTCTTTCGCAGCTAAAAATCACCGATCTGGAAGCTAAAATGGGAACACTTTCCGGCGGACAGATCAAGCGTGTTGCTTTGGCAAAACTATTAACGGAAACCAGAGCCGAACACCGCCATACTTTATTAATTATGGATGAGCCAACCAACCACCTCGATGTGGAAATGGTGGAATGGCTGGAAAGTTATCTGAGTAAAGCAAAAATAACTTTACTATTGGTAACGCACGACCGATATTTCCTCGACAGCGTTTGCGATACGATCTGGGAAATGGAAGACCGAAATCTTTACATTCACAATGGTTCTTACGCGACGTATCTTGAAAATAAGATGATCCGCGAAGACAATATGAATGCGACGATTGATAAAGCCAACAACCTTTACCGAAAGGAACTGGAATGGATGAGAAGGCAGCCGAAAGCAAGAACTACAAAATCCAAATCCAGAATTGATGCTTTCTACGAAACAGAAAAAGTCGCCAAAACAGACACGAGAAAACAGGGATTAGAGCTTGATTTTGAAATGAAAAGGCTTGGAAATAAAATTCTTGAGCTTAAAAATATTGACAAAAGTTTTGGAAGTAAATTGTTGCTGAAAGATTTCAGCTATTCTTTCCAGAGAGGTGAAAAAGTAGGAATTGTAGGGAAAAACGGAGCTGGAAAATCTACTTTGTTAAATATTATTCAGGGGTTTGAAAAGGCTGATAAAGGAGAAATTGAAACCGGAGAAACCATCCATTTCGGATATTTTTCGCAAAAAGGTCTTACGTATAAAGAAGATGAAAGAGTAATCGACTTCATTAAAGAAGTTGCCGAATTTTACCCTTTAGCCAACGGAAAAAGTCTTTCTGCCTCCCAGTTTTTAAGATTGTTTTTATTTGATGATCAGACGCAGTACTCTCCTATTTCTAAGCTTTCGGGTGGTGAAAAAAGAAGACTTCATCTGATGTATATTTTATACCAGAATCCGAACTTTTTGATTTTTGATGAGCCTACCAATGATCTTGATCTTCCGACTTTAACGGTTCTTGAAAACTTTTTGCAGCAGTTTCAGGGTTCATTAATCATTGTGTCGCACGACAGGTATTTTATGGACAGAATCGTAGATCATATTCTTGCTTTTGAAGGCGAAGGCAAAATTCGTGATTTTACGGGCAATTTTTCCGAATACCGCGAAGCGAAAAGCAAAGAAGATGCTTTGGAGAAATCTGTTTCCGTAAAATCTGAACCTGTAAAAGAAACAGTTCCTGCTGTAAACAATGCAAACGCAAAAAAGAAAAGACTTTCCTTTAAAGAACAGCGTGAACTCGAAACCATTGAGAAAGAAATGCCGGAATTAGAAGAAAAAAGAGCGAAAATATTAGATCAGCTTAATAATGAAGCAGATTACGAGAAAATATCCAAACTTTCTGCCGATCTGGAATCTATCTCTGAAACTTTGGAAAACCATGAAATGAGATGGCTTGAACTTCAGGAGATTTTAGGTGAAGCGTAGTTGAGTTTGAGGGTGTGAGAGTCTGAGAGTTTGAGTGTCTTAGTGTCTTAGTGTCTTAGTGTGTGAGAGTTTTAGAGTGTGGAGCGTTATATTTTAATTGATATTAAATTTTCTTACTCTAAAAATCCTGCTTTAAGAGTCATAACTCTAAACTGCAATAAAACTCCCAAACCTTAAAACTCTAAAACCCTCAAACCCTACAACTCTCTCACCTTAAACACTCTACAAGTAAATCACTTTCTCCTGTCTGGAACTTTCCACTGCCGCATCGATAATTTTCATATTTTTAATGATTTCTTCCGCAGGTGAAGGCAATGCGTATCCGAAAACGATAAATTCGTAAATCTGCTGATAATAATTCATGTAATTTCCGGGTTCGCTTGAAGTAAGGATTCTTTCGGTTTCTTTATTTTCATTTAGATAATTCAGAATTCCATCGGTTTCCGTTAAAGGTTTTGTCCATTCTTCACCATATTCCGGAATGGCTCCTGCAACGAGTTCATTTTCCTGATGATCGGTTCTTTCCTGCAAAAAGCTTCCTTTTTCTCCGTGAACAGCATAAGCAAAATGTGCTTCTTTGGTGAATACAGAAGATTTCAGCCTTACCCTTAAATCATTCGGATAAAACAAAATAATTTCAAAATAATCGTTGGCAAATTCTTTTCCTTTCATGGAAAAAACATCAGCAAAGAGTTTTTCGGGAAACCCGAAATACTGAACTGCCTGATCCACCAGATGCGATCCTAAATCATGCAGAGAACCCGAACCTACAGCTTCAGGATTTTCCTTATGAGCCTTTCCGCTTGGTTCGGTACGAAATCTGTCGAAACGGATTTCCGCCTCCTTGATATTTCCGAGTTTTCCTTCGTTGATGATTTTTTGTACCTGAAGATAATCGCGGTCGAATCTTCTGTTTTGGTAAACGCTTACAAATAATTTTTTCTCTTCCGCCAGTTTTGCCAGTTCTTCTGCTTCTGCAACATTTACGGTGAAAGGTTTTTCAACCACTACATTTTTCCCTGCTTCCAGTGCCTTTTTTGCATAATCAAAATGCGTCTGAACCGGAGTATTCACAACCACGAGTTCGATATCGGCATTTTCAAGCATTTCTTCTACGGAACGGTAAATTTCTGCTTCAGGATATTTTTCTTTAGATTCTTCTTTACTTCTTTCCACAATTGCGGAAATAAAAAATCCCGGATGTTCTTTCAAAAACGGGGCATGAAAAACTTTTCCGCTCATTCCGAACGCACAAAGTCCGACTTTTACTAACTGCATAGATTTATTTTTTAACAAAGATATTTAATCTAAAGTTCTCATCCCTACTAAAATAAGGGAAAACACAATTTCTAAATTAAAGATTACTGACAAAAATCAGTTTATAATTTTTATTAATTCTAAATAATAATATACATTTGCACTTTATTTAAAACCACTCTAAATAACAATAGACTATCATGAAAAAGCAGCTAGCCACAATAGGATTAGTATTCGCAGCCCTTTCTTTGGACGCGCAGATGAAATATGTTGAAGCTGATACCATTAGAATCCAGACTATTGAAGACGTTAATCTTCATAAAACCGGAAATCCCAACAAGGCAAGACCATTATCTACCAAGTCTAATCTTACGATGATGGAAACACCTCAGCCAATTGCGATTGTTACTCACGAAATTATTGAGCAGCAGCAGGCAAAACAACTGAGTGATGTTCTGCAAAATGTAAACGGAATTTATGTAACTTCTTCCAGAGGAAATTCTCAGGACAGTTTCGGAGGACGTGGTTTCATTCTGGGAAATGACAATATTTTCAAGAACGGCTCCAGAATTAACAGCGGAGTTTTTCCTGAAGTAAGCGGATTGGAAAGAGTGGAAGTTCTTAAAGGGGCAAATGCAATGCTGTACGGAAATACGGCTGCAGGTGGTGTTATCAACATGATTACAAAAAAGCCTAAATTCAACTTTGGCGGAAGCGTGGGGATGAATGCAGGAAGCTGGAATTCTTATAAACCAACAGTTGATCTTTATGGTCCGCTTTCAAAAAATATTGCTTTCCGTGTGAACGGAGCGTATGAGTATGCGGAAAGTTTCAGAGATGTGGTGCAGTCTGAAAAGTATTATTTCAATCCCTCATTTTTATTTAATTTAAGTGATAAATCGCAGATTATCGTTGAGGCAGATTATCTTAAAAATGATTTTACTCCGGACTTCGGAATCGGATCTATCACGCAGCGTGACGGATATACTTACCAGATGAATAATCTTCTTCCGAGAAATGCTTTTTTAGGAACAGACTGGCAATATCAGAATATAGAGCAGGTTACTACCAATGTTACATTCAATCATCAGTTTAATGAAAGATGGTCTTTAAACGCTACGGCATCTTACCAGAATTACACGAAAGATTATTTTTCTACGGAAAGAGTACAGTGGGGATACGAAAAATCAACTGACAGGCTTTTCTGGAAAAGACCTTTGAACAGAACGTATAACGAACAGAATTATACTTCGGCACAGGTAAATTTAAATGGTGAATTCAATACAGGAAAAATAAACCATAAGGTGTTATTCGGGGCAGATACAGATTATGGAGTTGCAGATGCGTACACTTACTATAATCCAACCAACAGACTGGCTTACGGAAACAGCTATCTGTACGGTACCAACGGAAACAGCAATGGTATTCTTTATCTGGACAATCCTGATTCCTGGGCAAACGGAAGTGCTCCTGCTGCTGAAAGGTTAGAGAAAAACAGAATTAATACGAGAAGAATCGGAGTGTATGCTCAGGATTTCATCAGTTTAACCAAAGAATTTAAAGTTATTGCTGGATTGCGTTGGTCTTATATTGAAAATATGCCAACGATCAACACTAAATTTAAAACGGTTACAAGCGGTTTAGTGAATCTGAATTCTACCACAGGAAAATCGCTGGTTAATAATTCTTCGTCATCCGATCAGGCAATATCTCCGAAATTAGGTTTTGTTTACATGCCGAATGATAATTTTTCAGCCTTTGCAACCTATACAAACTCTTTTGTTGCCAATGTGGGAAGATTAAGAGACGGAGAAGCTTTAACGCCAACCAACATCGATCAGTACGAAGTGGGTGCGAAAAAGAATTTCTGGAACAATGCTTTGGCAGTTAATCTAACGGTTTACCAGATTCTGTACAGAAATTATTATCAGAATGCATTAGACGATAAAGGAAATCCTGTAGATCCGGCAGGACTTACCAAAGATTTTGCAGGAAAAATGAGAAGCCGCGGAGTTGAGCTTGATATTACAGGAAATCCAACAGAAAATTTATCCATTATCGGAGGTTTCTCTTATAACAATTCTGTGTATTTAAATACTCCGGAAGCTTTCGGATATGTAGAAAACCAAAGACTGGTAAGAACTCCTGCAACTACTGCGAATGCTTCGGTATTTTATAAATTCACAAAATTGGTTCCCGGCTTGAAAGTGGGAGCCGGAGTATATTACATTGGGGACAGACTTGCCGGATGGAATGATACCAAAACAGGAGCTAACAGTCTGCAGCAGAGAAATGGGGTAAGCAGAATTTTCGAATTAAAAGATTACACAACGGTTTCTCTATCAGTTGGCTACGACTGGAAGAAATTCTCGATTCAGGGGAAAGTCGGAAACCTGTTTGATGTAGAAAATTACACCGTACACGAAAATTATTCCGTGAATCCGATCACACCGAGAAATTACTATGTTACATTAACGTATAAACTGTAAAAAAGAATTACAATAATTTCTTCATGTAAAGTGGGAATTGCAATTTTGCAGTTTCCACTTTTGAGATTTAAAAAACAAAAACAATATATATGGATAAGATTAAAGACACAAGAAGTTTTATGAGAATCATGCACCGTTATCTGGGCTATTTCCTTGCCGGAATAATGGCTGTTTATGCAGTAAGTGGTGTTTTATTAATTTACCGGGACACTGATTTTCTGAAAAAAGAAAAAAAGTACGATAAAGTTGTAGAAAAAAATCTTGATGAAAAAGCACTTGGAAAAGAATTAAGAATTAAAGGTCTTGAGGTTGAAAAAACTGAAGGTACTGTTCTTACCTTTAAACAGGGAACTTACGATTCCGCAACGGGACAGGCAAAGTATACTAAAAAGGAGCTGCCATTTGTACTGGATAAAATGACAAAACTTCACAAATCGCAATCTAAAGACACTCTTTCTCCGCTAAATACTTTCTTCGGAATTTCCCTGTTCTTTTTTGTGATTTCGAGTTTCTGGATGTTCAATCCTAAAACCAAAGCATTCAAAAGAGGAATGGTTTTCACGGTGGCAGGACTTGTAGTTTCAATTATTCTGCTTTTATTGTAAATTTTATTAGAATAAAAACTCCTGATGATCGGCATTTCATAAGAGCATACCATTGATTAATATGATAATGATTTCACTACGCATTGAGTAGAATGGCACATTTATTGATTTTCTGAAATCACAAATGATACAACATTAAAATATTAAATAATAAATTATGAAAAAGCTAATTTTTACAGGAATAATGGCAGTAACGGGTTTGGCTGCAACAATGAATGCGCAGATCCAGAAGGGAAACTGGTTAGTGGGTAGTAGTTTAATATCAAGTAATTTCGGTTTAAACACCGGTGGTGGTTATAATATTGCTATTCAGCCTAAAGGAGCCTACTTTATTGAAGACAACGTTGCTGTCGGGGGTTATGTAGATTTAGGATTCAACAAAGTAACTAACGGTTCTCCTACAGAATTTACTTACGGAGTTGGTGCTTTAGGACGTTATTATCTTTCTCCGGGAGAAAAAGGAGTAGATAACTTACTAAACCACGGACGTTGGTTCTTAGAAGGTAACGCAGGAATTGGAGGGAGATCTGTTGAAAATGCAGATTCTACTACAGGTTTCGATTTCGGAGTAGGTCCTGGTTATTCTTACTTCATTACTCCAAACATCGGTCTTGAAGGTCTGGTAAAATACAGAGGAAGAGCAGGATTTGGCAGTGAAGGTTTAAATTCAAACCTTACTTTCAATCTAGGTTTCAGCATTTACCTTCCTACCTCTAAAGCAAAACAAATCGCAAATGATGTAAAGTAAGATTACGATCCAATCACTTCACATTCACTATACACTACAATTGAAATCGCCTCGAGTTTTCGAGGCGATTTTCGTACAAATTAAAACTAAACTATAAAAAATCAAATAAATCATGTATTCGGTTGTGGTGTATATCTTAAATAAGGTTTTATCTCTTTCACCCCTTTCGGAAAAATCTTTCTGGCATCTTCCGTAGAAATCGCAGGTGGAACAATAACATCATCTCCGGCTTTCCAGTTAACAGGAGTAGCAATTTTATGGGAATCTACAAGCTGAAGAGAATCCAGAACCCTCAGAATTTCATTAAAATTTCTTCCTGTGGAAGCAGGATAAGTTATAATAAGCCGTACTTTCTTTTCCGGATCGATAATCAGTAAAGAACGAACGGTTGCCGTTGCAGAAGCGTTCGGATGAATAAAATCGTACAGTTCTGAAATTTTTCTGTCTTTGTCTGCAATAATCGGGAACTGTACTTCCGTATTCTGGGTTTCATTAATATCTTTAATCCAGTTCTGATGATCTTCTACTCCATCCACACTCAGCGCAATTACTTTGGTTCCGCGCTTATCAAATTCCTCCTTCAATTTCGAAGTATACCCAAGTTCTGTAGTACAGACCGGAGTATAATCTGCGGGATGCGAAAACAGAATTCCCCATGAATTTCCTAAATATTCGTAAAAATTAATATCTCCGGCAGAAGTTTCTGCCTGAAAATCGGGTGCGGTATCTCCTAGTTTAATTGACATAATATTTTGTTCTTAATAGTCTACAAATTTAGTAGAGTTTTTGGAACTGGCAAAATTTTTGTTTAAAAATTATATCTTTAACTAAAATTTTTTTTATTCATGGAGAAAAGTGGTCTAGGCTATATCGATGTTGTTTATAATGTAATACAGAACTGGTATCTGAAATTTGCAGAACTTACCCCAAAACTTATTGTGGGAATTCTGGTATTTTCTTTCTTTTTATTCACCAGTAAATATCTCAGTCAGGGCGCCGTAAAACTTTTCCACAAATTTTTTCCGAAAAGCAAAAAAGAAAGTTCACTGGTCACGTTAATCAGTGTATTCAGATTCCTGATTATGGTAATGGGAACTTTCATTGCACTGGAAATTATGGGTTTCAGCGGTTTTCTGTGGAAATTCATCGGAAGTTTAGGAGTTGCAGGGGTTATTGCAGGGGTTGCATTAAAAGATCTGGTGTCCAGTATATTTTCAGGAATGCTGATCGGAATAGATAAGGCCTTTAAAGTAGGAGATTATATTACGATAGGAACCCACTCCGGAACCGTACAGGAAATTGGTTTTTTAACAACGAAAATTATAACTGACGACGGGAAAAAAGCTTACATCCCGAATCAGGTGGTTTTTAATGCTCCGTTTTACAACATTACCGCATCACCTCAGCGAAGAATTATTTTAAATTTCGAAATTCCTGCCGATGAAGATATTTCTAAAGCACAGAAAGGAATGCTCGACATTATTAAAAATCTCGAAAATGTGGATAAACTGGATACTGCAGAAGTTATTTTTACAGATCTGAAACAGGGCGTTTTCAATATTCAGGCTAAATTCTGGATGAAGGTGGGCGCGAATATGGTTCAGCTCAAGAGCGAAGCTTATTTAAAGATCAAACAGCGTCTTGATGAGGACAGAATTCAGCTTGTTACTCCTACAAGTATCAGTATTACGAACGGAGATCATTTAATCAACGAAAATCAGGACTAAATAAAAAAAGCAACCGAATAGTGGTTGCTTTTCTGTTTTTATGAATCAGTAATTTATTTTTTAATGATTAATTTTTCTGTTATTTTCTCCCCGTTTTCAAAAACCAGAGAGATCACATAATTTCCGTTCATCAGATCATTAACTTTTACCTGAGTTTCACCCTGGAAATTTCCGCCTTTAATTAATCTGCCTGAAGCATCGTAAAGCGTATAATCTGCTTTCTGAGATGAATTTTTAAGTCTGATATTGACAACATCATGAGAAGGATTCGGATAAATCGAGAAGTTTCTCACGTTAGTTTCAGCCGTTGTAAGAACAGTCTGAGTAATAGAGAAACTCGATGTATTGAGTGCATAATAAATATTTCCCACCGCTTTTACCATAATTCTCGCAGACGAAACATTTTCATTTGGCATCGTAACATTAGCGGAACCATTATTCGGAACACTTGCTGCCAAAACAGTCGGGAACGTTAAGCCACCGTCTTTAGAAAGTAAAATAGATACGTTCTGTGTACTAATTGCTCCTGTACTTGTTCCTGCTACATTCCATGTTACGGGAACGGAAGTATTTCCATTATAATTTATTCCTGTCGTAGCCTGAGAAGTTACTTTAAACGGTCCGTCATTCGTTACGGTAACCACCATAACATCTCTTGCTGCCTGATTTCCTGTTGCTTTATTATCGTTTACCAACAAAGAAAAATTAAGAGTTCTGGCAACACCTGGAGTAACTTCCCATTTCGGGATAAGATTATTCGCTACCACCGAACTCAGCACGGGAAAATATCTTGACGGAGAAACAGTAGGAGTTAAAGAACGATAGACCGGTCCGGCTGTTCCTGTGGAAACCGGAGGCTGCGTATTGCTTGTATTGTCATACTGTTCCCAAAGGTAGGTTAAAGGATCTCCATCCGGATCTGTTCCTGTTCCCGTTAAGACAAAAGCAGTTCCCTGCGGAATGGTATAATCTGCTCCGGCATCAGCGGTAGGAACTCCATTGCTATTAGAATTTTTTACGGCGCAGTCTGAAGCTCTCTGCAAAACAGCGTACATTTCCAAAACGCTTGCCGCATGAAAGTAAGCATCACTGTTATTCTGAACATTATTGGTTGCTCCGCAGATCCCTGCATAAGCCATAATCGTAGATCCGCTTCCCGGTTCGAAAGCAGTCGCGTTATTGAAGTTACCAGCACATGAAGAAGTTGCCGCTCTGAATGTGTGGTTTGCTCCAAACTGATGTCCCATTTCGTGCGCAACATAATCGATATCGAAAGGATCTCCAATCGGAGCTCCGGAACCTGTAACGCCTCTTGCTTTACTGCCTGAAACACATACCACTCCCAATCCTGCCAAACCGCCGCTGTTTGTTCCGAAAACATGGCCAATATCGTAGTTCGCAGTTCCGATGACCGCCGTTGTATTGGTCTGGTTTTCGTTTATCATGCTACTTGGGTTTCCATTGGTAAAAGGATCTGTTGTCGCATTGGTATAAATCAACAGATTATTGTTCGCGATCATCATCATGGTTGTAGAGATCGTTTTTTCATAAATTCCGTTTACTCTGGTCATTGTTGTTGCCATTGCTGCCATTGCCAGAGCAACTGTTCCGCCATGAAATGTGGTATATTCCCCTGTCGCAGAGAGAGCGAGTCTGTATTTTCTGAACTGTCCGTCCGAAACCAGAGGAGCTTTATTGGCTGTTCCGTTATTTTTTAAGTTATCCAGTTCGTTTTCGACATGACATTCAAAAAGCCGGTCGTTTTTCGGAAGATCTTTTCTCTTGTATAAAATAAATGCAGAATTGTCTTTTGTGTAACTGTCGAGATAACTGATTTCCCAGTTATCAAAATACATGACACTGATTCCTGTAGAAGGGGTAACACTGAAACGGATTGTATTTTCGGGATGCTCTTTTTGCCAGCCTGTGTAAGAACGTATTTCAGGGAATTTCGCCTGTAGTTCCGGCTCCATTACAGAAGCTTCCTGAACGATGTAATCTCTTATTTTCCCGTCAGAATCCGGAAATTTAATCATAAGGCTTTCATCTCCCGAAAAACGCTGGGGTGCTTTTTTAAGATCGGATTTAATTTTTCCCAGATCAACTTGATATAGAGAAAAATTATTGGGAGTCGTCCATCTCGGGTTCAGATTTTCCCGTTCTGTTTTTGTTTCTTGTAGTTTCGACCAGTAGTTCTGCTGACCAAAAACCTGTGCTGCAATCAAAAGGCACGAGACGATAAAGGTTCTAGTTTTCATGACAGTAATTTTATATATTAGTATTGAATGGTGACTTTTTTAATAAGCAAATTTTCTTTTAGCTTTAATAAGATATCAGGCGGAATTCTGCTTTGTTCATTAAAATCCGGATTGCTGAATTCTTTCGCTTTTATGCAGAGGATATTTTTATCAAAAGTAATGGCTTCAATTAAAATATCATTGGAGTTTTTTAACTGAGGTTTTACAATAATATACGTTTCATCTTCGGTGATGGAAGGAACAGGCGAAAATCTGTTTCCTGTATTTTTCTGATGAATAATTTTAAAAATTTCATCCATCTTTTTCTGAGAATTAATCACAATAAAATCTTTCTGAATTAAAGAAAAAGGATAATGGTTTTTATCTTCGAACTGAATTTCTTTTCCGTGAGATAGGAAGTAATGGCTGACAATTTGAGATTGACAAGTAAGAAATAAAAAGAGAAAAAAGGATAAACGCAGTCTCATTTTTAAGCCTTTCCTGTAAAGATAACAATTTTAAAATGAATAACTTATTTAATTATATCACTTTCTTTATTTTGAGTTATCTATTTTTTGAAGATGTGTCTTTCATTATTAAACTATCCTTTTTCGAAATTTTCGCACAGGAATCGTTTTCGTTTATTTTAGCCTCGCCTATGACATAATTTTTATTTTCAGGGATAGAATCTTCTTCCATCATCACAAGACCTGTCGTTGCGTAAGATTCTTCTTTTTGTTTTGAGCAGCCCGTTAAAAATAAAATAACGGAAAGAAGAGTTAATACGATTCTGCTATTCTGAAAATGCACAGGAATATGTTTAAAGAATTGAGCTCTTATCTTTTCAGATTGATTACCTGTGTCCAACTGATGATTATAAAATCTTCCGCAGATTTCTTCATCTTGCTTTTCATCGATGATTTGTAGAATTTCGTTGGGCTGTTTCTGTGTAAAATCAATCACACATTTATTGCAGACGGAACAGAATCGTCCTTTTTCCTGCGGAGACATCATTTCCCAGCTTTCTGAACACGGTTTCGGAATTTGTATGTTTTTCATGGTATATTAAATTTTTTCAGCTACAAATTACAAAAGATATTTAATTTGATTAAAAAAAGAAAAAACCGTTCCAAAAAATGAAACGGTTTTAATGTATTTTAAAAATTTCAGTCTTATGCTAAAACTTCTTTTACTTTGTTTGCAGCTTCTTCCAAAGTAATTGCAGAGTGAACCGGAAGACCAGACTCGTCAATTAATTTTTTAGCTTCAACAGCGTTAGTTCCCTGTAATCTTACGATCAATGGAACAGGAAGGCTGCCCATTGCTTTGTAAGCGTCTACAACTCCCTGAGCAACTCTGTCGCATCTTACGATACCTCCGAAGATATTAATTAAGATTGCTTTTACATTTGGATCTCTTAAGATGATTCCGAAAGCCGTCTGTACTCTTTGTGCATCTGCTGTTCCACCTACGTCAAGGAAGTTTGCAGGGTTACCACCTGATAATTTGATGATATCCATTGTTGCCATTGCAAGACCTGCTCCGTTTACCATACAGGCAACGTTACCGTCTAATTTTACGAAGTTAAGACCCGCTTCACCAGCTTCTACATCCATTGGATCTTCTTCTCTTGTATCTCTAAGCTCAGCTAAATCTTTGTGACGGAACAATGAATTGTCATCCAAAGTTACTTTAGCATCTACAGCGATAATTTTGTTATCAGAAGTTTTCAACACAGGGTTGATTTCGAAAAGAGATGCATCAATTCCTGTGTACGCATTGTATAGAGAACCGATGAATTTTACGAATTCTTTGAAAGCATTCCCTTCAAGACCTAAGTTGAAAGCAATTTTTCTAGCCTGGAATCCCTGAAGACCTAAAGCAGGATCAATGATTTCTTTGTGGATCAAATGAGGCGTTACTTCAGCAACGTGCTCAATGTCCATCCCACCTTCAGTAGAATATACGATTGTATTTTTACCTTCAGCTCTGTCTAAAAGAATAGAAACATAAAATTCTTTAGTTTCCGTTTCTCCCGGATAATATACATCCTCTGCAACCAAAACAGAATTTACTTTTTTACCCTCAGCAGAAGTCTGTGGAGTTACCAACTGCATTCCGATGATGTTCTGAGCGTTTTCTTTAAGTTTATCCATGTTTGGAGAGAACTTTACACCACCCCCTTTACCACGGCCACCTGCGTGGATCTGAGCTTTTACAACCCATCCCTGTGCACCTGTTTCAGCAGTTAGTTTTTCAGCAGCAGCTACAGCTTCATCTACGTTGTTTGCAACGAAACCACGTTGGATAGCTACTCCATACTTTGATAAAATCTCTTTTGATTGATACTCGTGAAGATTCATATTATTTTTATTATTTTATTTTAATAGTTAAAGGTTGACAAATTTAATAAAAACAGATGAATTATCAACTTTTATTTTAAAGAAAGCAATGTCTGTAAGGATGCTTTTTATCAGTTTAATAAAATGTAAATTACCCCAAAATTATATTGTAAATTTGCCCTTCCTAAAATGTTGTAACCAAAGGTAACTGTACTTATTTTCCGAAAATATTTTTAAAAATTTTACCGAAAAAACCTTCCTTCTTTGTTGTGACATTCTTAACAGGTTCTTTTTCATCAGTCGAAAAATCAATTTTTATTTCATTAAAAATCTGCGCTCTGTAACTCACTCTGGCAACACTTTGAAACTTTTCTCTGGAAATACTGGAAACCGAATCTTTCTCTCCGTTTTCAAAATTATCTATTTCTATATAATACTCCAATCCCTGCAATGCTTCGTTTAAAAGGTTTTTTACTTCATTATTCGTTTCTGCCCTGTTATCGAATAATCTTCCCAATACTTTAATTCTTTCTCTTCCCAGATTCATCAGATAAATTTCAAACTTATCTTTAAGAAGAATCTGCATTTCATTTTCTGCCGCGTTAAATTCAAAGTCAGGATTGTGTTCTACTTCCATATTAAAGGCCATCAGAACCGCCAGAAAAGTAAAATTCAGGATTTCACCATTGATACCGCCTTTATCAGTAAAAAAAGTTCTGGTGAAAGGATAAAAATGCCATGAATCATATTGAGGATCAATTGCATGAAGCAGTTTCATGTGTGCGGAATGAAAAACATCTTCATTTTTGGTTTTCACACCATTCTGTATCACAAAACCATTTGAAGCACATCTTCCTCCGAAACAATCTACTTCCACATACACCACTTCCAGATCTCCGTTCTTCTTAGAAAATTCAAGCGCATGATTTTCAGATTCAGAATAATAGTCTTCAACCTCATCCTGATCTCTGAAGAACTGATCCGGAAACTGTTCAAAAGAATATTCCTTAAATTTGTTATTCGCCTGACAGACAATTCCTCTAAAGGGTGTAAAGAACTCTCTGATATTGTAAAACTTAAAATGTTCGGTCAACCTATTTTTCAGATCTTCCTTCTCAGATTCTTCATTAATTTTGATAATAATATTGTACGTTTTGTAACTCATGTGTTATTAATTTTAAATCTCAAAGATGCATTGATTTTATTAACAATCAAAATCCAGGAATACTGATTATTGAAAAAAGCTGTTCATTTAAAATTCCCCAGTTTAAAGAATCATTTTTAAACTTTTACTGAATATTTTTATTTAGCAAGAAGAAACTCCAAAGGCTTCGAAAGTCTTTTTGCCCATGCTTCCTCGCTGTGATTTTCACCGGGAAAGTATAACGTTTTCCAGTTCTTTTCAGAGTAACCGTGTTTTCTGATAATTGCATCCGCTTTTTTCTGAATTTCAGGATACAATGCATCCAAAGTCTGATCTCCGCAGTCAAAATAGATTTTGTGGTTTTTGGGATCGGATAAATTTTTGTCTAAATAGCGTAAAGCAGACTCAGGAAAAGGATTATTTTCATTGGTAAAAGTTCCGGTCCAGTGTGTGGAAAGGCAGGCTGCTCCGCCAAAAATCTGAGGATATTCGCAAATGGCATACATGGAGATCAGTCCGCCCATGCTGCTTCCAGCAATAAAAGTATGAGATCTGTCTTTAAAGGTTGAATATTTTTTATCAATAAGAGGTTTCAGTTCCTTCACCAAAAACTTTAAATAATTGTCTGAATTGGGAGAAAACTTTTCATTGGCTCTTCCTGCTTTTTTCAACTGATGATTAACGGTATCTTTTTCCACTACGGATAAAGTTTCAAAAGGTTTCTGCGGAAAATAATCGAAATGCCTCATTTTGGAATCATTCCACACTCCTACAACAATGGTGTTCTGTATTTTTTTTGATTTAATCAGTTCCGCAACAGTTTCATCCACATTCCAGGACTGTTTATTCCACGTGAGATCAGAATCATAAAGCATTTGTCCGTCCTGCATATACAGAACTGCATATTTCTTAGATGCTGAATAATTTTCAGGAAGCCATACATCGATGTTTCTCGGTGTTGCAAACTGAGATTTAAAATCCGATATTCTTTCAATCTTTCCGCTGCTCACTTTCGGAATCTGCGCCTGAACTACGGAAAATAGAACAACCACAACAATTAGCAAAAATCTATACATCGTTTATAATTTATCACAAAGATAATTTTTAATGAGAGATCATTGAACTTTTCTATGGAGAATCCATTTCATAGAAATTACAATACGATAGTATTACTATTATAAATAATATTAAAACATTTTTCGGTATATATTTTGCTATCAAAAAATATAGTTATTTAATACATCATGGAATTTCAGGTAAAATTTAAAGTCAACGAACACCTTTATCTTAAAGATCCCGAAAACAGCGAGATCGGACGTGCCATTGTCAAAAATTCAATAGAACTGATCTACGAGACCGGTTTTGAAAGTTTTACTTTTAAAAAACTAGCCCAAAAGATCAACTCTACAGAGGCAACGGTTTACCGGTATTTTTCTTCAAAGCATAAACTTCTTACCTATATTCTCAATTGGTACTGGTCTTACATCGAATTCATTTCCAAACTGAGGCTTCAGGAAATCAGGGAACCTCAGCAAAAAATGGAAAAAATCCTCGAAATCATCACGCATAATGATGAAACTGATGATAAAATAGAAGATTATGATCTTACAAAACTTCACAACATCGTTATTGCAGAAAGCAGCAAAGCTTATCTGGTAAAAGAAGTGGACGAAATCAATAAAGAAATGGTTTTCAGTCCTTTAAAAAGTCTTTGCGCATTTATCGGAGACATCATTGCAGAAGCAAAGCCGGATTTCCCTTATCCGAAATCATTTGCAAGCACTCTACTGGAAACCGCTCACGATCAGCAGTTTTTCAGCGAACATCTTCCGAAACTTACCGACAATCATATCAATAAAATAGATCACAAAAAGTATGTTTTGGATTATCTGCGTTTTATCACCTTCAACCTTATAAAATAATAAGACTCAAATGGAAACTTCTCCCAAACAGCACGGTTACAACCTTTTCAAATACGTTACAAAGGAAAAGAAAGATGTCACCAATATTTATTTTTATGCCATCCTGAATGGTCTTGTTCAGTTGAGCGTTCCGCTGGGAATACAGTCTATCGTCAGTTTTGTAATGGGAGCTACGATGGCAACTTCTATTTATATTCTGATCGCTTTTGTGGTTCTGGGAACCTGGCTTGTCGGCTATTTCAGGCTGAAAGTAATGCAGATCATTGAAAAGATTCAGCAGAAAATTTTTGTTGAATTTTCCCTTGCTTTTGCCGAAAAACTTCCGAAAGTGAATCTTTCAGCAACACGGAAATATTATCTTCCTGAACTGGTTAATCGTTTTTTCGATACCCAGAATCTTCAGAAAGGAATTTCTAAAATTTTACTTGAAATTCCAACCGCGCTCATCCAGATTTTATTCGGAATCCTTCTTCTTTCCTTTTACCATCCGTGGTTTTTGGTGTTCGGAGCTTTAGTGGTGATTTGTGTGGTCATTATTTTCAGATTCACGATGGAAAGCGGAATTAAATCCAGCATCGAAGAAAGCGACAAAAAGTATGAGGTAGCTTCCTGGATTGAAGATATTGCCGCGTCTATCAAAACATTTAAGCTAAATTCCAAAACAGAAGCACATCTTTCAGGAACTGATGAAAGAGTGGTAAAATATCTCGATGACCGGACTTCGCACTTTCGCGTTCTGGTTTTCCAGTATAAAACCATTATTGCTTTTAAAGTGGTGATTACTTTGGTGATGCTTGTAATCGGGACTTACCTTTTGGTGAATCAGCAACTTAACATCGGAGCGTTTATCGCCACGGAAATCGTTGTTCTGAGCATTATGTCTGCTGTGGAAAAACTAATCATCAGTCTTGAAAGCTATTACGACGTTATTGCAGCTTTGGCAAAACTGAATAAAGTAACCACGCTTCAGGAAGAAAAATTCGGGGAAATTACTTTCGATCAAAACAATGACGGCTTTGAAGTTGAATTTAAAGACGTAAATTTTGCTTTCAACGATCATCACAGGATTCTGGAAAACATCAATTTTAAAATTCCGGAAAATAGTTTAACCATTATTTCAGGACAGCTCGGCGCAGGAAAATCTTTACTGCTGAATATGATGACCGGATTTTATGATCCGACTTCCGGAAGTATTTTATTTGATAAAATTCCTTTAAAAAATATTGATAAAGTATCGCTACGAAGCCAGATCGGGATGTATCTTGAAGACATGACGATCATTAAAGGAACAGTTTACGAAAACATCACTCTCGGACAGAATGAAACCTCCGCAGAACAGATTCTGGAAATTGCAGAAGAAATTGGCATCGAAGATTTCTCCAGCCAGTTCAGCAACGGATTCTTCACCAACGTCAGCGAAACCGATACGGAAATTTCGTTCAGCTCCAAAAAGAAAATTCTTCTCCTGAGAGCTTTGGCAGGCGAAAGAAGATTATTAATCCTTGAAGATCCTTTAGACGGAATGAATGATACATTTAAAACTAAAATGACGGAATATCTTTTAAAACTAAAAGAAAAAACCACCATTATCATTGTTTCAGAAGATAAAAATCTTATTCTGGAAGCCGATCAGCATCTTCAGGTAGAAAACGGAAATGTGAAAAAATTATTTAACAAAAACTAAAAGAGATGGAACTGAAGTCAGTCAATAAAATATACCACATCCACAGAAAATCAAGGGTTAAAAGATGGTTTCTTTTCATCCTGATTGGCGGAATTATCACTCTGTTTCTGCCATGGACACAAAATATCAAGGTAATGGGAAACGTAAGTACGCTTTATCAGGAACAGCGTCCGCAACAGCTCAATTCTCCGATTCCCGGAAGAATCATCAAATGGTATGTGAAAAACGGCGATTATGTAAAAAAAGGTGATACTTTGCTTCAGCTTTCCGAAGTCAAAGAAGATTATCTGGATCCGCTTTTGGTGAAAAGAACCGAAATGCAGGTAGAAGCCAAAAAAGGAGTTAGAGACTATTACGAAGCCAAAGTTGGAACCACCAATAGTCAGTTGCAGGCTTTAAATTCTGCCAGAGATTTAAAATTGAGTCAGCTTAAAGTGAAGATCAGTCAGCTCAATAATAAAGTAGCAGGAGAAGAAGCCGAACTGGAAGCAGTAAAAAACGAGCTGAGAATGAGTTCCGACCAATACGAAAGACAGAAGAAAATGTATGATGAAGGTTTGGTTTCGCTCACGCAATTTCAGCAGAGAAGTGTTTCTTATCAGAATGCTTTAGCTAAAAAAACGGCAACTGAAAATAAACTGGCGCAAACCCGACAGGAAATTGTGAATGTAAGCATCGAACAAAATGCTACCATTCAGGATTATAATGAGAAACTGAGCAAAACGGAAGGCGACCGTTTCCAAAGTATGGGACAGATCGAGGGAAGTGATGGCGATATTGCCAAACTCGAAAATCAGGTTGCCAATTACAAAGCAAGACAAGGTTTGTATTTCGTGATCGCTTCTCAGGACGGACAGGTTGTGCAGATCAATAAAGCCGGAATCGGGGAAATCCTCAAAGATGGTGAAAGCATCGGAATTATTGTTCCGGAAAAAGTAGATTACGCCGTAGAAATTTACATTAAACCTGTCGATTTGCCTCTGGTAAAAGAAGGACAGCGTGTAATGTGTATTTTTGATGGTTTTCCGGCGATTGTCTTTTCAGGATGGCCGAATTCCAGCTATGGAACTTTTGCAGGAAAAGTAATTGCAGTAGAAAACAACATCAGCGCCAACGGAATGTTCAAAGCTTTGGTGATTCAGGATAAAAATGAAAAACAGTGGCCTCCGAAAATTAAAATGGGAACCGGAGTTCAGGGAATTGCGATTCTTAATGACGTTCCGGTCTGGTACGAATTATGGCGAAACATCAACGGTTTCCCGCCGGATTATTATGAAGTAAAAAACGAAAAATCTGCAAAAGATGAAAAGTCTAAAAAATAATCTGACTTATCGTTACAGGCAATATTCAGAAATCAATAAATGGAGTTTATACAAGTTATTATTTTTTATCAATAGCGTCGGGCTTTAGCCCGATATCAACAGGGGCGTTTAACACAGGCTTTAGCCGAAATTTAAAACAGGCTTTAGCTAAAGCCAACTAAATTGCTCTATTTGTGAATGGGTTAAAGCCCAATCCTATCGATAATTTAATTTGTATAAACTCTAACAGTAGAGGCAGTTTAGTTCATAGATCCTTCGACAAGCT
The DNA here is from genome assembly GCF_018603435.1 of Chryseobacterium sp. ZHDP1. GTDB lineage: Bacteria > Bacteroidota > Bacteroidia > Flavobacteriales > Weeksellaceae > Chryseobacterium > Chryseobacterium indicum. Next base: position 2,171,861 of record NZ_CP075682.1, read on the forward strand.
CAGGATGACATTTCTGATACTAACTGATTTATTTAAATACTGTCAGGCTGAGTTTAGTTCATCCTGAGCCTAACGAAGAAAAGCCTTTTTTATTAAAAATAAAATTAAAAAACAACGCAAAACTCATAATAAAACTTTGTTTATGAATTACTTACAATTTATTTTTGAGTATTTTTTCCACAATACTGGTGCAGCACGACCTGAGTGGAGCTCTTTTGTGAGGAGGAACGACGAGCAAAAAGCGGGAACGGAGGGCGGAATAGCTGTCCAAATAAATAGAAATATGAATGTTGCTTATGCTAAAAAAATAGTTACCACACTTCTCATTCTGTTGTGTGTTCAGTTTTCGTTTGCGCAGGATTCTCTGAAACTTTCGCATCAGGAATTTCTGAATATAGTCAAAAATTATCATCCGTTAGCTTTTAAATATCAGCTTCAGAATAAAATTGCCAATGCTGAAATTACCAAGGCGAGAGGAAATTTTGATCCGGTACTCGCAGGAAAACTGGGGGAGAAAAATATTGACGGAACAAAATATTACGAACAGCGAAATGTAGAACTCGGCATTCCGACTTGGTACGGAATTGATATTACCGGAAGTTACAATTATCTGGATGGCGAAAAATTGAACAGCAGCGAAACGAAAGGAGGTTTATACCAATTCGGAGTTACGATTCCTTTGGCAAAAAATCTTCTGTATGATAAAAGAAGAGCCATGCTGAATCAGGCAAAATTCGGATTGAAAATGACGGAAGCCGAACAGACTGTTCTCACCAATGAACTTCTTCTGGATGCCGAAAATACGTATTGGGAATGGGTTAAAAACTATGAAATCTACAAATTGCAGAAATCTGCGGTAGAAATTAATCGAAAAAGACTCGAACTTACCAAAAAAACGTACGATTTTGGAGAAAGACCGGCAATTGATACAGTGGAAGCCGCTTCACAATTGCAGAGTTTTGAGCTTCAGGAAAGAGACGCTTATTTAAGTTTTGTGAAAAGTACGCAGGAACTTCAGATGTACCTCTGGAAAGAAAATCAGGAGTTTTATGAAATTTCAAAGCTTATTTTTCCGTCTTCGAATCTTGACGAGCATTCCGGATATTCCGATTATGAATTTCTGGTACAGAATTTAGAATCGAAACAGCTACAGAATCACGCTTCACTGGAATATTATTTTCAGAAGCAGAATATCCTCGAAAGTGAAAAAAGGCTGAAATGGCAAAGCTTCCTTCCAAAACTGGATTTCACATATAATTTTTTTAATAAAGAAAATTACCGTGCCGATTTTCTTCCTTTGTTTGATAATAATTTCCAATACGGACTGAAACTGGAGATTCCCGTATTTCAAAGACAGGCAAGAGCAGATTATGAAATTGCCAAGCTGAAGATTTCTCAAAACCAACAGGATTCTCAGCTTAAAACCCGTGAACTGAGCACAAAAATTGAAACCTATAAAAATGAAGTGAATAATTATTTCACCCAGATTGATATTTCCACCAAGAATCTGAATAATTACCAAAGACTTCTGAATGCGGAGGAAACGAGGTTCAACAATGGTGAAAGTTCTTTGTTCCTGATCAATTCCAGAGAAAATAAATTATTGGATGCACGGGAAAAAAATATCGAACTAAAAGCTAAATTCCTGAAAAGCTACAATAAGCTGAAATGGCTGAATGAAAATTTTTTGAGGTAATAAAAAAAGGAATTCTGAACGCAGAATTCCTTTTTTAATTTATTTTAAGATAAAATAACTTCTATGTTTTGATTGATTGTGTTTATTAATTTGCCGCAAAGGGATACAAAAAAATTTCATTTTTTGGAATGATTTTAAGAAAAACAAAGGCACTTCGTTTAGTAATGAAATACAAAGTTTTGTATTTCTTTGATAAGTTTTACGCCTTCGTTTAACTTAAATATCTGAAAAATGAAGAATTAGACCCCCTTGTCTAACCTTGCGATTCATTAAATTTTATCTCAAACTGAAGTTTCTTTATTTTTAAGCTTTCATCTTCACGAAGTAAAAGATCAGCAAAGCCCAGCTCAGAATCATCAGTAATCCTCCAAGCGGAGTAATCGGTCCGAGAAATTTCAGGTTCATCCCGAAATAATCCTGCATACTCAATCCGTAAATACTGAATGAGAAAAGCATCGTTCCGAAAATCATAAACCACGAAATCCAGTTCTCTGTTTTGGTTTCAAATTTTAAAATGTAGCCTGCAATTAAAAGAAAAAATGCAGCATACATTTGATATCTCACGCCTGTTTCAAAACTTTCCAGCCTTTCCACAGACAATATTTTCTTTAAAGCGTGTGCTCCGAAAGCGCCTAAAATTACAGATAACATTCCGTAAGCAGCACCAAAAATTAATGTTATTGTTTTCATTTTATTTAATTTCAAATTAGTAATTACGAATATAGACTTTGCTGTTTTGCAATTACTTTAATTTTATTTTTTTGAATATATTGATACAAAATTTATAAAGTAAAGTTTGAATTGTCTAAAAAATGTTTTTATTAAAATTTCGCTTCAAACCCTTTCTTTAAGGCATTTAGCTCTGGTTCGGTTAGCTTTTTACTATTAATCTGCTCCCAAATATTTTGAGCTTTCGAAAAATCTTTTATTCCGATTTTTCTTACAGAAGCTCCCCACATTAAAATTGAAAAGTCTTTTTTGTTGTACATAACTCCATCAAAAGCTATAAATGCTCCTTCATGCTTTTCAACTCTACTTTTAAAATCAAGTTTTCCTCCTTCTTTTGATTCGGTTCTGATATATTCTTCTACATTATTTTTTTCTGTATTTTTTTCATTCTCAATTTCTGCTAAAACATTTTTCTTTAATTCTGCAATAATTTTATCATACTGAAGTACCTCAAAATCCATATTATTAAATTTCAAAACGTTCTTGCTAATTTCGGCTTTTGAATTTTTGAGATTCAAAATTTCATTTGCTCGATGTTCGGTAATTTTTCCTTTCAATTGAGATGGAATTTGAAAACTTAAATCTTTACTTGGAATCACTACATTATAAAAAAAAGAATCATCTTCAGTTTTAGGGATCAGGATTGCCATCCCAAGAACATTTCCTTTATCAACAATCATAAAAAAATATGATGGCAATTTGGTTGAAAAATTTATATAGTCTTCCGAAGTTGGTTTTTCATTAATAAAAACAGAAGAAGATTTATTTTCTATATTATTTTCTATTGTATAATAATTTGAAATGATTTCAACATTTTCAAATTTAATATCTTCAATTTTTAAACTGTTAAAAACAGGATTTCCATTTTTATCGGTTTGTGAAAATAATTTAGGACTTACTAAAAAAAGTAAAATTGCAATTAGTGATACAATTTTTTTCATTGATGATTTTTATTATTTCTGATAACAAACCAATATAAATTAAATATTAAAAGCGTGGCTAAACTCACTTGTTTCTCAACTTCTCCAATTCCGCAATCACCTCATGATGACTCACTGTTTTATCTTTAAAATACGTCACAAAATATTGCTTTTCCTCTTCAGTTGCATTAAACTGATTCAGAATATTGAAAAGATGCATTTTCATATGCCCTTTCTGAATTCCAGTCGTCACCAAAGATCGTAACGCTCCAAAATTCTGAGCTAATCCGGAAACCGCCAAAATACTCATCAGTTCCTGAGCAGAAGGTTTTCCAAGAAGTGCCAAAGAGAACTTTACCAAAGGGTGAAGATTCGTTAAACCACCAACAACACCAACAGAAATCGGAAGATCAATCCAGAATCTGAAAATTCCGTTGTCTGTTGTACAATGTGTGAGAGAAGAATATCTTCCGTTTCTCGCTGCGTATGCGTGAGCACAGGCTTCTGTTGCACGGAAATCGTTTCCTGTTGCAATTACAACCGCATCTACTCCATTCATAATTCCTTTATTGTGAGTGGTCGCACGGAAAGGCTCAATTTCAGCAATCGTTACTGCCTGTTTGAATTTCCATGCAAATTCTTCATTGGAAATTCCGCTGTCGTCTTTCAGATCTTCAATTTTGCAGGAAACCTCAGCTCTTACGATACAATCCGGAGTAAAATTGGACAGAATATTCATTACGATCTGCAGAGAATTCTTTTCTTCCTGAGAAAAATCTTCGCTTACCGCAACTTCCTGCTTCAGAGTTTTACCAAACTGTTCCAGACAGGAATTGATGAAGTTCGCGCCCATCGAATCTACTGTATCGAAACTTGCTTTCAACTGATAATAATTGGGCATTTCGGACGTTTTATCGACGAGTTTGATGTCTAAAATTCCACCACCGCGCTTTCTCATATTCGCTGTGATGTCTTCCGTAGCTTCCAGTAATTTTTTCTTCAGTTTAAAATTAAAAAAATGAAGCAGTTTATGAGATTCAACATTAAAAATAAAGTGGGTATGCCCCAGTTTTTCGTTGTTGATGATCGTTGTTTTAAAACCACCTTTATCAATCCAGAATTTTGCTGCCTTTGAAGCTGCCGCTACTACAGAACTTTCTTCCACTGCCATCGGAAGCGCAAACAGTTTTCCATCGATGAGGAAATTCGGAGCAATTCCGTAAGGCATATAGAAATTGGAAATAGTATTTTCAGAAAATTCGTCGTGAAGTTTCTGCAAATCAGCATTTTCGTTCCAGTATTGGTTTAATATATTTTGATATTCTTCGTTTCCTTCAAGATACTCGTTTACGAGCCAGTCGATTTTCCCCTGCTTTGTTAATTTGGAAAAACCTTCAACGGGTTTATGATTCATAACATAAATTTAATGAGCGTAAATATACTAAATTTGTCACTTTAAACTGTTGATAACTTCTATCAAAAAAGATTGACATTTATCAATTTTGGAATTAAATTTGACTAGAAAATATAAAATTTTAAATCTAATTAAGTTTATTTTTTTAAACACTTAAGTCACATTAGAATTAAATTAAATGAACTAAAAAATAAGATACATCAGTTTTAAAAAATCAAAGACTTTTATCATCTGAATATTTTCTTGAAATTTAATGTGATTTATGGATAATAGAAATCAGTAAAAAAAGAATGCGAAATGAATTTTGACCGCCTGAAAGAAAAACTTGAGATCCTTGCCGATGCAGCGAAATATGATGTTTCCTGCTCATCAAGCGGTGGTTCGAGAAAGAATAAAAAAGGTGCTTTGGGAGACAGCTCCGCAAGCGGAATCTGCCATACTTATACGGAAGACGGACGATGTGTTTCTCTTCTCAAAATTCTATTAACCAATCATTGCATTTACGATTGCGCCTACTGTGTTTCCAGAAGTTCAAATGATATTAAAAGAGCTGCTTTTACTGTGGAGGAAGTGGTAGATTTAACGATTAATTTTTACCGCAGAAATTATATTGAAGGGTTGTTCTTAAGCTCAGGAATTTTTAAAAATGCGGATACGACCATGGAACGTCTGGTTCGTGTGGCGAAAAAATTGCGTCTGGAAGAAAATTTCAACGGTTACATTCATTTAAAATCGATTCCGGGAGCAAGTGATGAACTGATGCAGGAAGCCGCTTTGTACGCCGACCGTTTATCCGTCAACCTTGAAATCCCAACCGAAAGCGGACTGAAACTTCTGGCTCCTGAAAAGAACAGACAGGATATGCTTAACCCGATGAAATATATTCAGAACGGAATTGCACAATATAAAGATGAGAAAAAACTGTTCAGGAAAACGCCAAAATTTGCTCCTGCAGGACAATCTACACAAATGATTGTCGGTGCTACGAATGAAAATGATTTACAGATCATTAAAGTTGCCGATCATTTTTATAAAAATTTCAGACTGAAAAGAGTGTATTATTCCGGTTATGTTCCTGTTTTAGAAGATAAAAGATTACCTGCTCTTACGACTGAAGTTCCGATGCTTCGTGAAAACCGTTTGTATCAGTCGGATTGGCTGATGCGTTTTTATGGTTTTAAAGCTGAAGAAATACTGGATCCGAATATGCCGTTTTTAGATCTTGAAGTAGATCCCAAATTAAGCTGGGCTCTGCGACATTTAGATCAGTTTCCTGTTAATCTTCAAACTGCGGATTATCAGATGATTTTGAGAATTCCGGGAATTGGAGTAAAAACAGCACAGAAAATTGTAAGCGCAAGACGATTTCAGGTTCTGAATATGGATCATCTTAAAAAGTTGGGAGCTGCAGTAAACCGCGCCAAATATTTCATTGATTTTAACGCAGGAAACGCCTTTTTAAAATATCTGACAAATCAAAATCTTAAGAAATTGCTGATTGGCGGAAGTTCTTCGAAATTTCATAATCAGTTTTCGCAACAGTTGACGTTGTTTTAAATTCACTCCTTTGATCTTATCTTAAATCGCAGAAAATAATTCCCAATGTCCATATTTGCTAAATTTGGATATTATATATAACTTCGAAGAAAGAATTTATTATGAATGTCAGTTTCACAAAAAAGCAGGAAGAATATATTTCAAAACAAATAGAATCCGGTGATTTTCAGAATGCCAGTGAAGTTGTGCGTGATGCATTGCGGCTTCATGAGGTTTACCGGCACCGTGTAATTCAGGATTTAAAAGCTGAAATAGAAAAAGGCTGGAATGATGTTGAAAGCTCTCGTTCTGTAAAGAATATTATTCAGGCTAAAAAGAACAGAATCAGCAATGTCTGAGAAAACCTATATCTTATCGGAAATTGCTGATAAAGATCTGGAGGATATTTTTGATTATACTTTGAATGAATTTGGATTCAATCAGGCAGAAACATATCTTTTGGAAATTGAAGAAATTTTTCAGAATTTATTTTTAAATCCATATTTAGGCAAAAAGCGAGATGAAATAAAAAAAGGTTTATATAGCTTTCCGAAAGACAATCACGTTATTTTTTACAGGATTTTAGATCATCATATCAGAATTGTGAGAGTTTTGCACGGAAGCAGAGATATTCCGAAATTTTTCCTGTAGCAAAATATTATAAATAATGAAATAACATCAACATAATAACAAAAGATTACAAACTCTAAAACACTAAAACACTCCCTTTCAACTCAGATGACTACCCTACTCTACGACGGCAGTTTCGACGGACTTTTAACCGCTGTATTCGAAGTTTTTGAATATAAATATAAGGACGTGGAAATTGTAAGTAAAGAAAGGTTTCATCAGGAAAATATCTTTGCGGAAATTCATGAAGTCATTACTCAAAATGATAAATCTGAAAGGGTTTTAAACAAATTAGAACAGAATATCGGAAAAGCCGGAATTCACGAGCTTCTGAAAGTTTATTTATCTGAAGATCCGGAACTGGAACAGCTTATTTTGTCTGCCGTAAAACAATCCGTAAAACATTCCGATGAAAATATTCTGAAAAATTATGCAGATAATGACATTCTGAAGATCTCAAAAATCTGTAAATCCGTCAGTCGGGAAAGACACAGAATGACGGCTTTTGTCCGTTTTGAAAAAATGCAGGACGGTGTTTTCTTCGCCAAAATAGATCCTGATTTCAATGTACTCCCTTTAATCCGGAAACATTTCAAAGACCGTTATCAGGATCAGAAATGGATGATTTATGATTTGAGAAGAAATTACGGAATTCTGTACGACTTGGAAACCTGCGATTTTTTCTATCCCGATGAAAAAATAGATCTGAACCGATATCAGCAAAAGTTTCACGATGAAGAAAAAAATTATCAGACGCTTTGGCAAAGATATTTTACAAAAACCAATATTGTGGAGAGAAAAAATATGAAGCTTCATATTCAGCACGTTCCGAGAAGATACTGGAAATATCTTACCGAAAAGCATTAAAATAATTTTCATCTCGATAATTTTCACGTAAAAACATTGATATTTTTTTATAAACCGATAAATTTTATTCAGGTTTCATCATTTATATGTAAAACTCTTCTTAAGTTACTGCGATTATCTGAACTTGTTTTTGTAAATTTGTGTTCGAAATTTTTTACTAGATGAAAGAGAGTGCTGTAAAAAAAATTGCAGTTCTTACTTCGGGAGGAGATTCTCCGGGTATGAATGCAGCATTAAGGGCGGTAGTAAGAACCGCAAATTATTATAAAATAGAATGTTACGGAGTAAGAGAAGGTTATAATGGCTTGATCAACGATGATTTCCTTAAAATGGGGCCTCGTTCCGTAAAAAATATAATCAACCAGGGCGGAACGATTCTGAAATCTGCCAGATCACAGGAATTTAGAACCAAAGAAGGCCGTCAAAAAGCCTACGACAATTGTGTAAAATATGGCATTGACGGTTTGGTTTGTATTGGTGGAGACGGAACTTTCACAGGAGCAAAAATCTTCAACGAGGAATTCGGAATCCGTGTAATTGGTGTTCCGGGAACGATTGATAACGATATTTTCGGGACGGATAATACCATTGGTTATGATACTGCTTTAAATACTGCAATGGAAGCGATTGATAAAATCCGTGATACGGCAACTTCCCACAACAGAGTTTTCTTTGTGGAAGTAATGGGTCGTGATGCAGGTTTTATCGCTCTGAACAGCGGACTGGCAACCGGAGCTCTGGATATTTTGATTCCTGAGAAAAAAGACAGCATCGATGAACTTTTTGCTAATTTCAGAAGTGCGGAAAAAACAGGAAAAGCTTCAAGCATAGTTGTCGTTGCAGAGGGTGAGAAATTGGCCAACGTGTATGAACTTGCAGAAAAAACAAAGAAGGAATTCCCGGACTACGATATTCGTGTCGCAATTTTAGGTCATATGCAAAGAGGCGGTTCTCCAAGCTGTGCAGACAGAGTTTTAGCAAGCAGACTGGGGTTTGGAGCCGTAACAGGATTAATGGAAGGACAAACCAACGTAATGGCAGGAATGCGTTCCAATGATTTGGTATACACTCCGATTGAAGAAGCCATTAAAAAACACAACGAAATCAATAAAGATCTTTTACTGATTTCAGAAATTTTAGCAATCTAATATTTTAATATAATTTAAAACAAACTATTATGTCAACAATTAAAGTAGGTATCAACGGGTTTGGTAGAATTGGACGTCTTGTTTTCAGAGCAATGACTGAAAGAGATAACATCGAAGTAGTAGGAATCAACGACCTTATCGATGCTACATACATGGCTTATATGCTTAAATACGATTCTGTACACGGAATTTTTCCGGGTGAGGTTTCTGTAGAAGGTAATGACCTTGTGGTAAACGGAAAAAGAATCAGAGTAACTGCTGAGAAAGATCCAAGCAATTTGAAATGGAACGAAGTAGGTGCAGATTACGTTGTAGAATCTACAGGTTTATTTTTAGATAAAGACAGTGCTGCAAAACATATTGCTGCAGGTGCAAAAAAAGTAATTCTTTCTGCTCCTTCTAAAGATGATACGCCAATGTTTGTAATGGGTGTAAACCACACAGAACTTACAGATGATATCAAAATCTTATCAAACGCTTCTTGTACAACTAACTGTCTGGCTCCATTAGCAAAAGTGATCCACGATAACTTTGGAATCGTAGAAGGCTTAATGACTACGGTACACGCTACAACGGCTACTCAGAAAACGGTTGACGGTCCTTCAATGAAAGACTGGAGAGGTGGTAGAGCTGCTTTAAACAACATCATCCCTTCTTCTACAGGTGCTGCAAAAGCGGTAGGAAAAGTTATCCCTTCTTTGAACGGAAAATTAACAGGAATGTCTTTCAGAGTACCAACTGTTGACGTTTCTGTAGTTGATCTTACAGTAAGATTAGAAAAAGCGACTTCTTACGATGAAATCTGTGCTGCTATTAAAGCTGCTTCTGAAGGTGAATTGAAAGGTATTCTTGGATATACTGAAGATGCTGTAGTTTCTCAGGATTTCGTAGGAGATAAGAGAACTTCAATCTTTGATAAAGATGCAGGAATTATGCTTTCTCCAAACTTTGTAAAACTTGTTTCCTGGTATGACAACGAAATGGGGTATTCTAACAAGTTAGTAGATATGCTGATCCATGCTGCTTCTTTATCTAACTAATAAAGTATCAGCTTAAAATATGAAAACCTTCCTGATGGGAAGGTTTTTTTGGTTAAATTAACCGCTTAAAATTAGTAAACATGCTGGATGAACTTATTGAAAGATATTCTAAATATTCCGATTCTGAGCTTATGAATGTCTATCTGAATTCAAACGGATATACCGAAGACGCGAAAAAAGCGCTTGAAACAGTGGTAGAAGAAAGAGGCGGATTCAGTGCTCTGAAGGAAAGATATTATAAACTGGTTGAAAAAGAAGAGGAAAAGAGAAGAGTTCATCATGAGGCAAATCAGCTCTATAAAAAAGGAAATACCAAAAACGACATTAATTCAATCATACATTCTGAAATACTGTCCAGAGAAGAAGTTCAGGAGATTACAGACCTTGTGAGCAGCAGAATAGAAGCTGAGAAAAAAGATGTAGAAATAAAGACAAGTACTTATATAGGAAGTATTCTGGGGAGGAATTCTTGGCGGCACTATCGGCGGAATTTTATGGGGCTTACAAATGATATATTCAGGACATATATTTTATCTTTTTGCGGTCGGCTTGGTAATAATATCGTATGGATTTATTAAATTTTTCACCAAGCAAAGTAAAAATAATATTGTTGTTCTTATTCTTACGGTAGCTTCGGTATTTTATGCTCTCATTCTGGGTTTCTATATTTATCAAATGTTCGGCTATCGTGGACCTGACAGTTAAGTTCGACAAATTAATTTTAAACAGTAAGATTATACAATAATGAATCCCCTGCAAAATTGCAGAGGATTCCAGTTTATCATTTTCAAACAGCTAACAGAAAATTCTAAACTATTTCTGACATATTAATGATATTATGTAAATTTTGTTTTTTTAAAGAAAATATGAAAACATTACCCGAAAAAACGGAAAAAAAATTTAGAATGAGTTTTCATGATTATTGGCGTATACAAATTTTCAAATTTTATTGATATAAAAAAATCCCCCTTTTGTGGTATTTTAAAGAAACTTTAACTATTTTAGTTACAAATCTTTTATATGGATAATTCGGAAAAAAAACATCCCTTGGTTGAAGTCTGGAATTCCTATTCAGGCGTAGGAAGACAGGAGAAACACATTTCCAATATCCCTCCGATTGAGCGTATCATTGGTGAAATGTTTGCGATAGGAGAATTTTATTATTACGTATTAAATCTTACCAACAGTGTAATTTCTAACCATCATCCTGATATTTTAAAAATTCATGGGTTACAAGAATATCCGCAGAATCTAAAAGATGTGATTGATCTGGTTCATCCCGATGATATAGAATTCATTACCAAAGCCGAACAGAAAGTCGTGGAAATTTTAATGAAAATCGGTAAAGAGCATCAGCTTTTTCTTAAACCCAGTTACTGTTTCCGAATGAAAACCGCTTCAGGAAATTACGAGCTTTTTCATCATCAGGCGGTTCTTACATGGGAAGATGAGGATAAAAACCTGGTACAGTCAATTAATATTCATACCAATATCCATCATATTACAAAGCAGAATCCGTATACGGTTCTCATGACAGGAATCGGCCATCGGAAAGATTTTATTCAGATTAAAATTGAAAATCCGGTTCTACAATTCGGCTCGGAAATTAATTTAACCAAAAGGGAAACAGAAATTCTTTCACTTATTGCCAAAGGATATTCCGGACCGGAAATTTCAAAAATGCTGATTTTATCAGAACATACAGTCCGTACTCACAGAAAGAATATCTTAGCAAAAACAAACTCCAGAAACAGCAAAGAATTGTTGAAAAAAGCGTTTGAATGGGGATTGATATAAAATGTCAAATGTGAATAGTGAATAGTTAATTGTGAATAATCAGTTTATTAACAAGAGTTTTCCTGATAAATCTCACTCTGCAATTGCGGCGCAAAACTTGTAACTTTAGCCTTCGATGGAGAAAACAATTTTACAGCCACGCTTTAAAGATTCGCAGCATTTTAAGGATTTCTGGACAAAAGGCAACGGAAAGCAGCTTCTTGATTTTTCAGGAGCAGAGGTCAGTTTTAAAGATTTTGAAAAATTTTCATCTTATTTTTATGATGTGGATGAAGTCGGCGATCAGGTTGTAAAAGACGTTTATCTCACTCAAAAATTTCATGAAGCTTCGAGAGAAATTGAAGGCTACATCCGAAATGGTGTTTCTGAGAATGATGATGTTCCGGAAAGTGTGAAACAGCTTTTCCTGCAGACTCAGAAAATTCCTGACTGGCTGGATTATGATCTGATTAAAAGCGGTGCAGAACTCTGCATGAGAAGCAATGTGGATTCTCTGATCTCTCTTCGTGATTACTGCCTGATCGGAGGTTATGATTATGCTTACCTCAACAAACCCCTTATTGCAACGGAAGCCTTAAAAAAAGGCGCTGTAAAAAGACTTTCTGAAACGCTTGATTTTTGGGTAAATGTTACCCGATATGATGCTTTGGAAGTTCATAAAAAAGGATATGAATTTGCCATAAAAACCCGCCTGATCCATTCTTACGCAAGAGTTTCCATTAAGAAATATTATAAAGAATGGGACACGGAAAACTGGGGAGAACCCATTAATTCATGGGATATGATGGCAACGTATATTGGCTTCAGTCTCGTCTTTATGCACAGTCTGCACAAACTGGGAAACACGTTTTCTGAAGAGGAAGAAAAAGGACTTTTCCACCTTTGGAAATATGTAGGTTATCTTCTGGGAATTCCGGAAGATCTTTTACCGAATGATAAAGTACAGGCAACGCAGTATTTCTATTTGTGGACTTCGGTTCAGCCTTCTGCGGATGGAGATTCTGTTTTGCTGGCTCATTCTCTTCTGAACGAATCGCTGGAAAACCCGATCCTGAAATACAATTTCCAGAGAAAGAATCTGCGCTACCTCCACATCTGCTGTACATGGTTTTTGCTGGATGATGAAGTGTGTAAAAGACTGAAAATTCCGGAGGTTTCCAACAGAAAGGCTTTTCCGGTGACGAAAAGAATGATTACCAAAATCGTTGACCGACTCGTAAGCCGTGAAGCCAGAATAAAAAAAGGGAATAAAGATCAGATGAAAGTCTTGAGTGATTATCTCAGCATCACCCAAAATTCTAATTTCCATTAAAAATCTACTGCAAAGACTGCAATTTATTTGATGACTTCTACCCTAGCCGTGATTGCAGCGAAAATCCTTTTTTGAAAAAAAAGATTGCAGCGGAAAGCGCGAAAAAGCTCCTGATAAAGCATAAAACAAAAGTTTTAAAGATTCCGTTTTTATTTTTGAGGTACATCTGAATTTTATGTTTTTTTAACTATAAAAACAACTTTTAGTGGTAGGAAAGATTAGTTTTTGAGCGTAAATTTTTGTATTTTTGATAAATTATTTAAACATCAGATGAGTAATATAGACGATAAGAAAAAAGCACTGGCTTTAGTGCTGGACAAACTAGATAAAACATACGGAAAGGGAACGGTAATGACCTTGGGAGAAAATTCCGTAGACAGTACAATTGAGGTAATTCCTTCAGGATCTTTGGGATTGGACATCGCTCTTGGAGTGGGTGGTTATCCGAGAGGAAGAATCATTGAGATCTACGGTCCGGAATCTTCAGGTAAAACAACTTTAACGCTTCACGCGATTGCAGAAGCTCAGAAAGCAGGAGGTATTGCAGCGTTTATTGATGCAGAGCACGCTTTCGACAGAACTTATGCTGCTAAATTGGGAATCGATCTTGAAAACCTTATTATTTCTCAGCCGGACAACGGAGAACAGGCACTGGAAATTGCTGATAACCTGATTCGTTCGGGAGCGATTGATATCGTGGTAATTGACTCGGTTGCTGCGCTTACGCCAAAAGCAGAGATCGAAGGGGAAATGGGAGATTCTAAAATGGGTCTTCATGCGAGATTAATGTCTCAGGCTTTAAGAAAATTAACGGCAACCATTTCAAGAACAAAATGTACGGTTATTTTCATCAACCAGTTGAGAGAGAAAATCGGGGTTATGTTCGGAAATCCTGAAACTACAACGGGGGGTAACGCTTTGAAATTCTATGCTTCGGTAAGAGTTGACATCAGAAAAGCAAGTGCGCCTATCAAACAGGGTGATGAAGCGATCGGAAGTCGTGTGAAAGTGAAAATTGTTAAGAACAAAGTTGCCCCGCCTTTCAAACAGGCAGAATTCGACATCATGTATGGTGAAGGGGTTTCTAAAACAGGAGAAATTCTGGATCAGGCTGTAGAACAGGGAATTGTAAAGAAAAGTGGTTCTTGGTTCAGCTACGAAGAAACAAAGCTTGGACAAGGTCGTGATGCAGTAAAAGATGTCTTAAAAGACAATCCTGAACTTGCGGAAGAACTGGAAAACAAAATTAAAGAGGAACTTAAGAATAAATAAGTTTTTTTGATAACGCGATAAAATGAATCGGCGGAGCTTTCAGCTCCGCCGATTTGTTGTTTATACACTAAGGCTTTTCATCGGTTAATTCAAATCCCCAGTCTTTTCCCTTTTGGGTTGCAGGAATCCCTTTCGTCATCCAGACCGGTGCTTTCGCATCTTTAAGATAATAATCGAAAAACTGCTGTTCTCGGATCTGAATATCTTTCCGGTTCTGGCGTTTTATCAGATTATGGTCGTCACCATTATAATTTAACAGCCAAGCCGGTTTTCCTAAACGGCGCAATGCGGTAAACATCTCAATTCCCTGATACCACGGAACAGCTCCGTCTCTGTCGTTACTCATAATCACCACCGGAGTTTTCACCTGATCGATGGTAAAAAGCGGTGAATTTTTAATATACAGTTCAGGCGCTTCCCAAAGATTTTTCCCTAACCTGCTTTGCGATTTTTCGTACTGAAACTGTCGGTTCATTCCTGAAGACCATCTTATTCCACCGTATGCAGAAGTCATGTTTACGACAGGAGCACCACTCCATGCTGCCGCGTACATATCGGTATGTGCAATAAGATAGGCAACCTGATAACCGCCCCAGCTTTGTCCCTGAATTCCTATTTTTGAACCATTTACCCATGAATTTTCTTTCAGCTTTTCAACACCGGAATTGATATATTCCATTGCGGATTCCCCCGGAAAGCCATCTACATACGAAATATCGGGTGTGAAAACGAGATATCCGTTGCTTACAAAATAAGAGATATTTAATCTTGAAGGAGTCGGAGACGGTGCTACGTAACGGTTCAGATTATCCGAAAGTTTTTCGTAGAAATAAACAATCATCGGATATTTTTTGTTAGGATCAAAATTTTCAGGTTTGTATAGAACGCCTGTCGATGAATTTCCTTTCGGAGTTTTCCAGTTAACCAATTCACTTGTTCCCCAATTGTAAAGACTTTGCTGAGGATTGGTGTTGCTTAGTTTTTCCTGATTTTTAAAATCGGAAGTGGTGAAAATATTCGGAGAATCGGTGTAGGATTCTTTTACTAAAATATAATCTTCTGCATTTTTTGCTTTCTGAAGACTGCGATATCCCCAAACATTTTCCATCTGAATTTTCACAGGATCAGAACCGACCTGAACGGTTGTTTTAAAAACCCCGTTGGCTTTGGAAACATTATCAAATGCTGACAAATAAATCGATTTTTTTCGGTTTACACTTCTAATGTCTTTGTCTAAATCGTACGTATCAAAAGTAATCTTGTTTTTGCGCCCGAATCCGTTGGTGATGTTTCTGGGCTTTGTAGAGCCGTCCGGAAAAAATTCCCAAAGATCGTATCGGTCTTTGATGATTATGGATTCATCATTATCCGTCCAAGATGCAATTCCGTATGCGCTAGGAAAATCCGGCATGTCGAACTCTTCATCTACAAAAGAAACGGACAAATCTTTATTGAGCGGTACTGTCTGTTTTGTTTTTACATTATAACTCAGCCACTGTCCTTTTTCCCTGTCGAAAATCACGACAAATTTTCCCAATGGAGAAACGGCAACTGAGCCATTCAGGTTTCTTATCATTTCTGTTCTTTCGCCTGTTTTATTGTCGATAATAAAATAAGTCTTCTTTTCAGAACCTTCCCATTGTGACTGAATGCGGTTATTCATACTGGTAATTCCCAATACAAACTCTGCATTTCCTTCATTCACCAGCCGTAAAGTATCGAGATCTTCTCCGTCAATGTTTGTGAAATGTTCCGGTTTGTCGGTCTGCATTACGGCAGCATAAGATTTTTTAAGATCATTTCTCAATTCTTTCAACTGAACCGTTTGCAGATAATCATCCTTATAATTCCAGATATCAACCACAGCATGATCGTTTGCAATCAATGTAGTGTCTTTTGCAACAGGTTTCGGAGCCACCCCGAAATACAACTGTTTTCCGTTTTTACTGAATATCGGTAAACGGTTTTCAGAAACTACCCAGTTTTTCTTCATCTGAGAATGATCGTTGGTAACGGTTTTATTTTTATTTCCTTTAAAATTAAAATAATACAATTGGTAAAGTTTTACGAGATCATTCTGTGCAGAAGAAGTTCCAACAAAAGCTAACTGATTTCCTTCTTCATCAAATGCAAGCTGTGAGAAATCTCCCTCCATTTCTGAGATTTTATTGACGTTTCCGGTTTTAAGATCAACAACCTGAACTGTCTGAAGCGTATATTTTTTCGGTTTGGATTTATCTGTTTCTTTTATAGCCAGAGATTTATCTTCCAATGAATCTTTTTTCTCTTCCTTCCCTTTTTTAGGTTTTTCTTCCGGTTTTTTTGTAACAAAAACAAGCTCTTTTCCGTTTTTACTAAACTGATAGCGAACAACATTGTCATACGTTGTACTTTTTCCGTTCAAAAGATTTCTGACAACCAGCTGTAATGGTTTTGCCTTTGTATCATCATCTTTGTTTTCGTCGTCATCATCTTTATCTGAAGGACTTTCGGAAGATTTATCTTTCATATTTTCTAACAGATAAGCTACGAAAGAACCTCCTTTTTCCGGAATTTTGAATCCTTTTACATTAGGAATTTTCTCTGTCGTTCCTTTCGTGAAATCAAAAACAGCGAGGGTATCTTTGGTCAGTTTGTTCTGTTTTAATTTTTTATCTTTTACCGCTTTTATATCCTTGTAAAAAGGACGGATCTGGAAAACTGCAAATCTGGAATCGCTGGTAAATTCCATTTTTGTGGCTCTCGGAAATTTCTTCGTGCTTTTATTTTTTGCAGAATGTAAGTAAAGATCGGGATTTCCTTCCTGTACATCTACTGAATATCCTACCCATTTTCCGTCATTGGATATTTTTCTGGCTCCGATATTCTGCCAATTATCGTAAACCGAATGATCCAACGGTTTTTTCTGCCCATAGACATACGAAGCCATGAGAAGCAGAACCAAAACTGCACTTTTCAAATTCATTATTAAATATTTTAAGAACTAAAAATAAGGCTTTTTGCGGATAAATCTGCATTATAAAGGTATTTTCAGGATAAACAATTTAACCAAAAATGGAATGTCTTATTTAAAAATTAGATATCTGATTGGAAAAAAAGAAAATATCAGTCTTAAAAAATTGCTGATTTTTATTCTTTTGAAAAATTTTGATCTTCAACAATCCTATTCTGAAAAAATGTCAAAATGTCACTTTCTTGGAAACGGTATTTTTTTTGAGAAAGTATAGAAAATTAAAAACCCAAAATTATTATGACTAAAGGAAATATTAATGTATCTGTGGAAAATATTTTCCCGCTTATTAAAAAATTTCTTTACAGTGACCACGAAATATTCTTAAGAGAGTTAATTTCCAACGCAACGGACGCTACGTTAAAGCTGAAACATTTAACAGGCATCGGGGAAGCAAAAGTGGAATACGGAAATCCGAAGATTGAGGTAAAAGTAGATAAAGAAAACAAAAAACTTCACATCATCGATCAGGGAATCGGGATGACGGGTGAAGAAGTTGAAAAATACATCAATCAGGTTGCTTTTTCGGGTGCTGAAGAATTTCTGGAAAAATACAAAGACACGGCAAAAGATTCAGGAATTATCGGACATTTCGGACTTGGATTTTACTCTGCCTTTATGGTTGCGGAAAAAGTAGAAATCCTTACCAAATCTTATAAAGATGAGCCTGCTGTTCGTTGGATCTGTGACGGAAGTCCTGAATTTACTTTAGAGGAAACTACGGATAAAACAGACAGAGGAACTGAAATTATTCTTCATATTGCAGAAGATTCTACAGAGTTTCTGGAAGAAGGAAAGATCCGTGAACTGCTGTTGAAGTATAACAAATTTATGCCTGTTCCCATTAAATTCGGAACAAAAACACATACGCTTCCATTACCGGAAGATGCTCCTGAAGATGCGGTTGCAGAAACGGAAGAAGTTGACAATATTATCAACAATCCGACTCCGGCATGGACTATCGCGCCGAGCGAACTGACGAATGAAGATTATATGAAGTTCTACCACGAATTGTATCCCATGCAGTTTGAGGAACCTTTGTTTAATATTCACCTGAATGTAGATTATCCGTTCAATTTAACGGGGATTTTATTTTTCCCGAAACTGAACAACAATTTAAATATTGAAAAAGATAAAATTCAGTTGTATCAGAATCAGGTTTTTGTAACCGATGAAGTGAAAGGAATTGTACCTGATTTCTTAATGCTTCTTCGCGGTGTGATCGATTCTCCGGATATTCCATTGAACGTTTCCCGTTCTTATCTTCAGGCAGACGGAGCCGTGAAGAAAATTTCCTCATACATCACAAAAAAAGTTGCCGACAAAATGGCATCTTTAATTAACGAAAACCGTGAAGATTATGAGAAAAAATGGAACGACATTAAAGTAGTGATCGAATACGGAATTGTTACCGAAGAAAAATTTGCAGAAAAAGCTGATAAATTCACTCTTTATCCAACCACTGACGGAAAATATTTCCTTTGGAATGAACTGGAAGAAAAGATTAAACTTACTCAGACCGATAAAGACGGAAAACTGGTCGTTCTTTATGCGTCCAACGCAGATGAACAGCACTCTTACATCCAGTCTGCAAAAGATAAAGGATATGAGGTTCTTCTTTTGGATTCTCCGATTATTCCTCACGTGATTCAAAAACTGGAAACATCGAAAGATAAAATTTCTTTTGCAAGAGTAGATGCAGATCACATCAACAATCTGATTAAAAAAGACGAACCTGTTATTTCAAAATTAACAGAGACTGAAAAGGAATCTTTAAAGAAGAACGTTGAAGAGTCTATCAATGATACCAAATTTACCGTTCAGCTTGAAGATTTAGACAGCAGCGATGCGCCTTTCACAATTACCCAGCCTGAATTTATGAGAAGAATGAAAGATATGCAGGCAACAGGAGGCGGCGGAATGTTCGGAATGGGAGGATTCCCGGAAATGTATAATCTGGTGGTAAATTCCAACAGCGAACTTGCGGGTCAGATTTTAAAAACGGAAAATATAGAAGCGAAATCAGATTTGATTAAATACGCTTTGGATCTTGCTAAACTTTCGCAGAATCTATTGAAAGGAAAAGAGCTTACGGACTTCATCCAGAGAAGTTATAAGCAACTGGAAAAGTAAATTGACTATTTTTATATTGAATCCGGCGGAGCAAAGCTCCGCCGGATTTTTTGTTTGGGTTTCGGCGGCTTCGCCGCCGAAACCCAAACCTCTTTATTTATTCAGTATCTTATCAATAGCCGAAACAATTTTTCCAGCCTGAGTATTCATTGCTTCCAGATGTTTGCCAGAATATTCCAAAAACTCTTTCGGCAAAGAAGCTTTGGCATAATTCTCAGATCCTTCTTCGTAAGGAACATCCTTATCATCTTTACTGTGGATAAAAAGTTTAGGAAGACCTTCCGTATCCTGTAAATCCTCTTTAGCAGAATAAGGAGAAATAACATATCGGGAAATGACTTCCTTGAGTTCAGGTTTGTAATACATCGCAATATCAGTGAAAGAAGAAATACTTCCGTCCATTACCAGTCCTGCAATTTTGGTTTTATTATTTTTCGCTAAATGAGCCGCAATCTGCGATCCCATGGAAGCTCCGTACAGAATAATTTTGATATCGGCAATTTCAGGTCTTTGCATCATTTTATCAAAGAAAATCTGTCCGTCTGATGCGATGTTAAGGTGAGTCGGTTTACCTGTTGATTTTCCATAACCGCGAAAATCGACCATTACTACCTGAAAATTATTTTCAACCAAAGGTTTCGTCATGAAAAGATAAGAAGTTACATTTCCTCCTGCACCGTGAAAAAACAGAACCGTTCCTTTGGCTTTTCCCGATTTTGGCTTTAAAATAATTCCTGTAATGGTATCTTTTTCCACTGGAATGGAAAAATCTTCGTAAACCAGATTTTCTACAGGACGAAGTGTCTTGCCCGGCTTGTAGAAATTATCATCCATCTGTGCTTTAAAAAAGCAGACTGTCATTAAAAAAAGTGCGGAGAATAGAAGTTTTGTTTTCATAGCGTATTATTTATGAAGCAAAACTAGCCTTTACAAAAGTCTTTCGCCAAAAAAACAGACTCAGCCGTAATTTTTCTCTTCTGAATGGTAAATATTCTTTTCTTACAGTTCTTCCAGCGGATTCCAGAACAGGTTTTTGAAATTTTTAATCCTGAAATTTTCAACAGTAATTCCTTCCGCTTCCAGTTTTTCCTGAAATTCCGGAACCGATAAAGTTCCTGAACTTGAAATTACACGATGGGCTGGAACGTCTTTCGGACAGCCTCCCATTGCTTTTCCAACGTGGCGGGAATGATTGGGATAACCCACTGCTTTGGCAATTGCTCCGTAACTCGTTACTCTGCCTTTCGGAACTAACTTAGTGATTTCCCAAACCTGCTTTTTAAATATTTCGTCCATTTTTGTTTTGCATTATTTTTGAATTGACCATTGAAATTCAATCTGTAAAATATAAAGTTATGAAAAAATCGTTTTTCCGCTTTTTGAATAAAATAAATAAGGCAATTTTACCCAAATTAAGTGATAAAGATCCAAGCAAACTGACAAAAATTCAGAAAGGAATTCTTGCCTACCGTTATTTTGTCCTGATAAATTCGATGGATTAGACTGAGAAAAGTTTATTTAATTTTAGCAATTAATTTTCTGCATTTTTCATACAGAGGTTTTTCAATGAGCAGATAAATAATGATCGAACAAATCCACAACAGAACAAAATTTTTATCGGGAAGATAAACGAAAGACTTAAGTTTCATATTGAAATAACTCAGATGGATCAGGTAAAACACAAATGAGGCATTTCCCAAAAGAATCAATAGTTTTGAAGAAAGAAACTTTGAAATCCATGTTTTTTCAGACATCAGTCCCCAAAAGAAAGTGATAATCGCGACCGGAAGCAAAAATTCGTGAATCAGTCTTCCTTCCCATCGCTCTACTCCATGAACAAAGTTATTTCGGGCAAAAAATGCAATGGCAATGGTCAAGAGAATAATTGAAATACCGCCCAACAAAGTAGACCGTTTTAATTTTTTTAAAAACTGAATACCTTTCTCTTTCTTCATTACATAAGCAAGCAACATTCCGAAGAAAAACTCAGAGCTTCTTCCGAAAAACGTGCTTCCTGTCATGAATTTCAGAGGATATAAAAAGCCTTTTGGATTTCCGTTATATTCATGTAGACCATAACCGATTCCCCAACCTACAAGAAAAAATCCGGCTAAAAAAAGAATACAGTAGCTCCAGTTTTTTTTAAGCAAAAGAAATAAAAACGGAGCGAAAAGATAAAAGAAAAATTCTACCGTAAGCGACCAAGCCTGAACGATTCCTGAGACAGAGTACTTTTCAAATAAAGAGTAAAAAAGTGAATACTGTAAGAAATATGTATCTACATCTTTGGAATATTTTACATCCAGAAAAAAAGCGCTCAGCAAAATCCAGTACAGCGGAAAAATTCTGGCGATCCGCAGTAAAATGTATTTTAAATAAGATTTTTTGGACTCCAGAGGTTTTTCTTCGTAACGGTAAGCGAGTAAAAATCCGCTCAGGACAAAGAAAACCGTTACTCCGATATGCCATTCGCTGATGAAACGCATGATTTCAAAGGGAAGATCATTACGCCAGTATTTACGGTTATGATATACAAATACCATAATCGCAGCAACAGCACGCATTCCTGTAAGAGCATCGAATTTATTTTTCTGAAAAGCTTCCAAGTTTTATAACAGTAAAAGTTATTTAGTTTTTAAACCACAAAAGAAACAAAGAATTTTGAATGTAAAGAGTATTTCAAAAGGTTACAAAACATGAAAAAATTAACAAAGTCACATTTTGCAAACTTTTGAATTTCTATTTTTTTCAATGAGTTCTTTTGAGTCTTTTGCGGTTAAATTAAAAGTATGATACAAAAAAAGGCTTAATAAATAAGCCTTTTAAATATAATTAATTGAAATTTATCCAATTAGTTTTCAAGGATATAAGAAAACATCAATGGTGCACAAATGGTAGCATCACTTTCAACGATAAATTTCGGTGTTGTGATATCCAGTTTACCCCAGGTAATTTTCTCGTTCGGAACTGCTCCGGAATAAGAACCGTAAGAAGTCGTTGAGTCTGAAATCTGACAGAAATAAGACCAGAACGGAATGTCATGCATTTCCATATCCTGATACAGCATCGGAACCACACAGATCGGGAAATCTCCGGCAATACCTCCTCCAATCTGGAAGAATCCTACTCCTTTTCCTGCTGAATTTTTAGTGTACCAGTCTGCTAAATAAGCCATATACTCGATCCCTGATTTCATCGTAGAGAATTTAAGTTCTCCTTTGATGCAGTAAGAAGCAAAAATATTACCCATTGTAGAATCTTCCCATCCCGGAACGACGATTGGTAAATTTTTCTCCGCAGCAGCAATCATCCATGAGTTTTCTCTCGGGATTTCATAATACTGTTCCAAAACTCCGGAAAGGATCATTTTGTACATGTATTCGTGCGGGAAATATCTTTCACCTTTATCATCTGCATCTTTCCAGATTTCAAAAATATGTTTCTGCAATCTTCTGAAAGCTTCTTCTTCAGGAATACACGTATCTGTAACCCTGTTCAGACCTCTTTCCAGAAGATCCCATTCTTCCTGTGGCGTAAGATCTCTGTAGTGAGGAACTCTTTCATAGTGAGAATGTGCTACAAGATTCATTAAATCTTCTTCAAGGTTTGCCCCTGTACAAGAAATGAAATCTACTTTGTCCTGACGGATCATTTCTGCAAGAATTTTCCCCAACTCCGCAGTAGACATTGCTCCGGCAAGAGTGATCATCATTTTTCCGCCATCCTTTAGATGTGCAACATATCCCTTAGAAGCATCCACCAATGCAGCTGCGTTGAAGTGCAGGTAGTACTTTTCTATGAACTCAGTTATCGGTTTGCTCATTTTTTATAATTTTTGCAAAGATAAAACTTAAAAACGGAATGTAGCGGCTGCACTTAAAGAAAGTCTCGTTAAACCTTCTTTTTGGTCTTCTCCGAATTCTACCGACTGTCCGTTAAAGCTCATTTTGCTAAGGGTTCCTCCCGAAAGTCCGATTTTCGGACCAATTAAAAAGTTCTTGCTTACTTCATACTGATACGCAAAATCCAGTTCCGCCCCGAATGTTGTTCCTTTTCCTTTTACCGTTCCTGTTTTTGTCGTATAGGTCATTGCTCCTAAAGCGACATCCATAAACAGTTTGTGCTTTGTTTCGTGAGCATCATTGGTTAGGGTAAGTTCCGGACCGTAAAAATTAATCTGGTCTTTTGTACTTACATTTGCAGAAACAATATTTCCAATATTGTCTGCCACACTTAATCTTCCGCTTGTAGAAGCACTATAATTGGAATATTTGAACCCGATAAGAAGCCCTCTTTTTACTTCGTAGCGCAACGCAACATCGAAATTAAGACCGCTTTTAATTCCTTTGATGTATTCTTTCTGATCTCTCGGAATATTGTCCGGAGTTTTTGCCAGTCTCCACGCATAACCTACCGATGGAGAAATAGAAACTTTTTGCGCAAAAGAAAATACTGAGATTGAGAATAAACCCAATGCGAATAGTTTTTTGATCATTAGTTTAAAAAATTTGCCGCAAAAATAAAACGAATATGTGAATTGATGTCAAAGAAAATAAAGTTTAACATTAAAAAAATCAACCGTAATACTGAAATCCGTTTAATATTTAAACTTCCTGTTCTCTTTTTTATCCGATAATTTCTTTTTTGTGTCTAATCTTTTTTGCTTCTGCGCTTTTGAAGGTTTTGTTGCCAAACGTTTTTTGGGTATAATTAAAGCTTTGTTGACGATTTCCAGAATTTTATCCGTCGCTTTATTTTTATTGGCAAGCTGCGTTCTGCTTTCTGAAACAGTTAAAAATAAAAATCCTTCTGCATTAATCCTGTTCTTCAGTTTTTCCTGAATTAAATTTTTCTGAAATTCATTGAAAAATCCGGATTCCTGAACATTCCAAAGAACCGTTACGGAAGTTTCCACCTTATTCACATTCTGTCCTCCTGCTCCACTACTCCGGGAAGTTTTAAAACTTAGTTCTTTGGTAAAATCTTTCATTTAAATTTTAATTTTGAATGTTCTTTTATATAACTGAGTTCTCCATCCACAAAAGACAAATCGCTTCTTAAATTGTTCACCGTATCTTTTTTAATAATCAAAAAACTTCTTTTATTGGAGTCTATAATTATTGAATCTCCACGTTCCGCATCATGCACACAAGCCCAAGAATATATTTCACAATTTCTGCCATTAATTGCATAGGGATAAGTATTTTTCCTGAAAGGATTAAAATAATGCGCTGTACTTTTAAAACTTTTCAGATAAATGATATTAAAACAATGATTACCGGAATCGCTGATATCATCAATTATTCCTTTTATAACAATATTATTTTGGAATAAAGGCTCTTCATACTGATCCTGTTTTTCAGCTTCTCTCACACTCCATTGAAAATAAAACATCGAGCAGGTAAGAAAAATGACAAAAATAACTGCAATTTTTATCAGTTGTCTTTTCATAAAATCAATTTTAAAAGTTCTTTCCTCGATACTTTCCCATTGGGCGTTCTCGGAATTTTTTCAACAAAAATAATTTCTTTCGGCTTGTGAAAACTTTTTTCAAACTGAATTTCTCTTACTTTTTTAATTAAATCGTCCGATTTTCCGCCTTCAAGTACTGCAATCAATTTCTGTCCAAGACTTGCGTCATCAATTCCTAACAAAACCACTTCATTCGAAATTTCTTTTTTTACCAGAGCCTCCAACTGTTCAGGAAAAATTTTTGCACCTCCTGAATTGATTACATTGTCAATTCTTCCTAAAAATTTAAACTGCTTCTCGTTTTTTATTTCAACTAAATCATTCGTTTGAAGAATTTCGGGATTTAATTTGGAGGCAAAAATTCTCAGACAGTTTCTTTCGTCCAAAGATATTTCTACATTTTCAAAAACCGTAAAATATTCTTCAGGGTTTGGCAAAATCTGTTTTAATCCAATGTGAGAAAGCGTTTCAGACATTCCGTAAGTTTCGAAAATAAAGGTTTCAGAGTCTGAGTTATTCAAAGCTTCTTTCATCTTTTTTTTCAGGTCTTCGGAAACTGCGGCTCCGCCAATAATCAGATTTCTAATCAGATACAGTTTATCTAAAGAATTCTCCACCTGAAACGGCGTCATAGCACAGAAATCAACAGACTGATCTAAAGTTTCAACGGGTTTAATCGAAGGATCAACAACAATTAATTTTAATTTTCTCATCA
This sequence comes from Chryseobacterium sp. ZHDP1, assembly GCF_018603435.1. Classification (GTDB taxonomy): domain Bacteria; phylum Bacteroidota; class Bacteroidia; order Flavobacteriales; family Weeksellaceae; genus Chryseobacterium; species Chryseobacterium indicum. The sequence goes on from NZ_CP075682.1 coordinate 2,197,552, forward strand.
TTGAACGAACGACCATCATTTTCCCGGAAATATATTCGACCGGAAGACAGATTAAAGCCGTATTTCCTTCTTTCAATCTCAAAAAATCACAGGTCATCTCTGCCGAATTTATCATTCTGCTTTTTTCAATATCAAAAACTTTGGGAGTTCCCGTAGAACCGGAAGTCTGTACTTTTACGGTATCAGAATCCGAGAACCATTCTTCCAGAAAATTCTTCACCTTGATTTCGAATTCTGTTTCAAAGGATAATTGATTAATATTGAGATTATTGAAGTCGATCTGCATCATTTCCGAGAATAAAATATACAGTAAATTTAAAAAAAAGTTTAATATTTTCTTGTATGTAATAAAAAAAGCTGTAAATTTGCACCACTAAAACAAACAGAGACTCATGGTGTAGCGGTAACACTACTGATTTTGGTTCAGTCATCTGGGGTTCGAATCCCTGTGAGTCTACAAAAACCATCCTTTTTCAAGGGTGGTTTTTTGTTTCTTTTTTTTCAGAATTTCAGCTTCGTTATTTTTAATAAATTTTTATTTTCTCCGTTTTTAATTTATTTTAAAAATAAAAGACTGCCTCAAAAAAAGCAGCCTTTCCGATTTTATATCTAACAATACTATAAATATTCTTTAGGAACTTCAATTCCGTTTTTCTTCATATACTCTAGCAGATCATTATATTTATCTTCATAGCCATTACCGCACTTATCTGAAATACTGCATATGTCAGAAGGTTTAATTTCTAAAATATCCGAAATTCTGGTAAGAATATCGAGATTGATCTTTACTTTGGAATTTTCAATATCGGAATACGCTTTCTGAGAAATTCCCATCTCAAAAGCCATATATTCCTGAGTAAAATCCTTACTCCGTCTTATTTTTCTGATATTTTGTCCACATATTTTCATGTCTTCCGGTTTTAGTAGTTTTCGGTATATTTTAGAAGTATATCTATTAGACTTACACAAAGTTAGTAAATACCTTTGTCAAAACATTATTACACTACATGATATTTAATATTACCTTAAAATTTGTTTGTGAAATTAAGCTTTAATAGAAAAATATCAACTTCAGTACAACACAATAGGAATTATGGAGACGCAAAAATTTAATTATGACAATAATATTGTCAGAGCATTCCTCTATGCTACAATCGCATTCGGTTTGGTGGGTTTTTTACTCGGGCTTACTGCTGCGCTGATGCTTTTTTATCCTGAACTTCCGGAATTTTTATTCGGAACCGATGATACAACGATTAAAAGTTTAGCATCCGGTAATATTCAGGGGCTTATTAATACTCAGGGAGCTTTAGGTTTCGGGAGAATCAGAATGCTTCATACGAGTGCTGTGATTTTCGCATTTGTCTGTAATTCCTTTTTCTGCGGTGCGTATTACAGTATGCAGAGACTTCTTAAAACAAGAATGTACAGTGATACATTGTCATGGATTCACTTCTGGACATGGCAGATCATGATTGTTTCAGTGGTAATTACGTTCTTAATGGGAATTAACACCTCAAAAGAATATGCAGAACACGAATGGCCGATTGATATTTTAATTACCATTTCATGGGTGATTTTCGGGATCAATATGTTCGGAACCATTGCCAAAAGAAGAGTGAGACATCTTTATGTAGCCATTTGGTTTTACATGGGAACGTGGCTTGCCGTAGCAATGCTTCATATCTTCAATAATCTTGAAGTTCCGTTATCTTTTACCACATGGAAATCTTATTCTATCTACGCAGGAGCTAAAGATGCGTTGGTTCAGTGGTGGTACGGTCATAACGCGGTAGCGTTCGTACTGACAACTCCAGTTCTTGGTTTAATGTATTATTTCTTACCAAAAGCGGCAGACAGACCTGTATTTTCATACAAATTATCCATCATTCACTTCTGGTCTCTGATCTTCGTTTACCTTTGGGCAGGACCACACCATTTACAATATACTGCGCTTCCGGCTTGGGCACAGGCGGTGGGAACAGGTTTCTCCATCATGCTGATCGCTCCGTCCTGGGGAGGCATGCTGAACGGATTGCTGACTCTTAGAGGAGCTTGGGACAAAGTAAGAGAAAATCCTATCTTAAAATTCTTCGTCGTTGCGGTAACATGCTACGGTATGGCAACTTTTGAAGGTCCGCTTTTAGCAACAAAATCTTTAAATAAAATTGGCCACTATACAGACTGGGTAATCGGTCACGTACACATCGGAGCATTAGGATGGAACGGTTTCATGGCTTTCGGTATCGTTTATTATCTGATTCCTGTAATGTGGAGAACACAGCTTTGGTCCAGAAAACTAGCCAACTGGCATTTCTGGCTGGGAACTTTAGGAATTATTTTCTACGCGGTTCCGATGTATATTTCAGGATTTACTCAGGGATTAATGTGGAAACAGTTCAATCCGGACGGAACTTTAGTTTGGAAAAACTGGCTGGATACCGTAACTGCAATTATTCCTTACTATAAAATGAGATTCTTAGGAGGTCTGTTCTATATTTCAGGAGCCATTTTAATGCTGGTGAATGTTATTAAAACCATCAAAGCAGGATCTTTCCAGAAAAACGTTCCGGCAGAAGCTCCGGCACTGGCAAATATCGGATCTGCAAGAAAAGAAGGCGAAGGAATCCACTTATGGATCGAAAGAACTCCGAGAGTTATGGCAATATTGGCTTTCATTACAGTAGCTATCGGAGGTTTGGTAGAAATTATTCCGACATTAACCTTAAAACAGAGTGTTCCTACCATTACCGCAGTAAAACCTTACTCCCCATTGGAACTGGAAGGAAGAGATTTATACATCCGCGAAGGCTGTAACGCCTGCCACTCTCAGATGATCCGCCCTTTCCGTGATGAAATTGTAAGATTTGAAGGCAAAAACGGACAGTATTCCAAAGCAGGAGAATTTGTTTACGACAGACCATTCCTTTGGGGATCTAAAAGAACAGGGCCGGATCTGCAGAGAGAAGGCGGAAGAAACCCGGATTCATGGCACTTCAAACACATGTATAATCCAAGAATTACCTCAGCGGGTTCTATCATGCCGCGTTTCCCTTGGCTGATCAGCAATACACTGGACAGAACAAAGACGGTAGACAAGATGAAATTAATGAAAAATTACTTTGACGTTCCTTATTCAAAAGCTGAGATAGATTCCGCAAACCAGTGGGCAGACAATCAGGCAGGTGCTATCGTAAAAAGAATTTATTCTGAAGCGAAAGACGTGAAAGATCAGGTGGAAAAAGACCGTGCGGCAAAAGGAGCTTCATTCGTTCCTCTGGAAAAAAGAGAAATCGTAGCCATGATCGCTTATCTGCAAAGATTAGGAACCGATATTAAAACCACTCAGATTAAAACTGCAAGTGCAGAATAATTTAAATTAAATTGACATGAAAACAAGAACCCCGATTTCAATCTACATTCTCGTAACAGTAGGTTTAACGATTATGGCGTTCGAAATGTTCGCGCACGATTCAGGATATTTTTCTTCACCTTTTTTCTGGGGATTAATGCTTATTGCAATTATTCTTCTTCTCATCATGAACTCCATCGGAGATTTAATTGAAGGTGAAAATTTTAAGAAATTATCTGACGAAGAAAAAGCAGCCTATATTAAAGATAAAAATACGCCTTACTTTCAGAAACTCTGGAATTCGGCATTCAAAAAACAGTCTGCAACAGAGGAAAAAGATATTCTTATCGATCATGGATTCGACGGAATTACCGAACTGGACAATTCTCTTCCAAAATGGTGGATCGGCTTATTTTACTTCGGATGTATTTTCTGCGCCATATATCTTACCGCTTTTGCCTTCACAGATTATGCGCATCCGGATGCAGAACTGAATGCAGAAACCAAAACAATGCTGGCTTCCATTGCAGAATTTGAAAAAACAGCTCCGCAGGTAACACTGGAAAATGCAAAATACAGTGCAGACAACATCGCGGAAGGTCAGGAATTATTTAAAACAAACTGCGTAACCTGCCACGGAGAAAACGGAAAAGGCGGAATTGGTCCTAACCTTACAGACACACACTGGATTAATGTAAAACAGAAAAGCCTGTTTAAAAACGTAATCTGGATGCTGGAAAACGGTTCTCCAAACAATCCTACAATGAGACCTTTAATTAAAGAAGGAACCATTACCGGAAGAGATGCAGAAAAAATCGCAGCCTATATTTACCATATTAATCAGGAAACCCCTGCTATTACTCCGGCTCAGGGCGGTGCTGCACCACAGGGTGAGCTGGTGAAATGGGAAAACGGAAACGAATAAAAAATAATTATCTCAACACTTAAACCATGCCAAGCCCCCTATCCATAAACCTAACATAATATTTTGAATATTCATTTTTGCTAAACCTTTTCAACAGAAAAATGATTAAAAAGGGGGCTTTTTAGAAAACCAAACCCGAGCCTTGACTGCCATTTTCAACTATTCACTTGACAATTAACTAAACTAAATTCCATAATTGGCAGTCAAGGCAGGGTTTTTGTATTCACAAAAGTGTACCACAACATAGTAACAGTACGATAAGTATTGTTATATTTGTTTAAACCCGATCACTTTTGAAACTGAAAATCAATAAAAGAAAACTCTTTAAGCGTTTTGCAATTACCATTATATCCATACTGGTATTTTTTTCGTTACTAATACTCAGCCTGAGACTTCCTGTTGTTCAGAATTTTATCAAAGACAAACTGGTGGTTTATCTGGAGAAAAAAATCAAAACAAAAGTTAGCCTCGAAAGAGTCTACGTCGGTTTTCCGAACAGTCTTGTGATGGAAAACCTTTACCTGAAAGGTCAGGATATCGACACCCTTTTGGCAGTAAAAAAACTGGATGTCGGTTTAAATATGCTGAAGCTTATTAATTCCACCGCAGATATTACCTCTGTAGATCTGGAAGGAGCAAGAGCCAATGTAGTGAGAAAACCCGACGGAAAATTTAACTTCGATTATATTCTGGATGCTTTTGCAACAAGCGATAAGGAAGAAAGCACTTCCAAACCGTTCATTATTTCTTTAGATAAAATCAATCTGAAAGACATCGGCGTTACCTTCAACGATCAGCAATCCAGAAATGATATTCAGCTTTACTTTAAATCTTTTGATACAAGGGTAAAAACCTTTGATCTTCAGAAGAATTCTTATGCCGTCAACGACATCAATTTAGACGGCTTAAAACTGAAACTGAAGCAGGATCTTGTAGAAGAGGTTTCCAAAAAAGTCGAGAAAAAAGTAGATTCCCTTAATAATAAAAAGCCGATGCAGATTGGTTTAAGAGGAATTAAACTCACCAATTTCAACATCGATTATGGAGATGACAATACCAAAACTTTCGCTAAAGTTTTATTTAAAGAATTAAGCACGAAAGTGAATAAACTCGATCTGGAAAACAATGCCTACAATGTAGATAATGTGTTTCTTTCCGGAGCCGATATTAACGCCAACTTATATCTTCCTGCAAAAAATGCCAATCCGAAAACGGAGCCGGAAGTTTCAAAACCTTCAGAAAAAGAAAAAGCACTCAGCCTTCTTTTAGGAAAATTTGTTTTAAATGATGTAAAAGTTGCTTACAACAATACCGCGATTGCTCCGACAAAACAGGGAATGGATTTCAATCATCTGAATTTTTCCAAGCTGAATCTTGAAGTCAGAAGTTTTAAAATGCAGAACAATACTTTTGCAGGAAACGTAAATTCTGCAGAAATTCAGGAAGCAAGAGGATTGGATATTCAGAAATTCAACACAGATTTTGTATATAATGATAAACAGGCGTACTTAAAAGATCTTTATTTACAGACTCCGAAAACCATTCTTCGCGATGAGGTGGTTTTAAATTACAATTCAATCGAACAGTTGAGTTCTAATTTAGGAGCCGTACAGATTTCAGCCAACATCAAAGATTCCAGAATCGGATTTTCTGATATCCTGAATATTGTTCCGACCTTAAGAAATACCACACCTTTCAACAAATATCCCAACGCGGTTTTAAATATTAATGCCAATGTAAAAGGAAGCGTCAATGATTTATTGATTAATAATCTGAAAATTTCAGGTATCGATCAGCTAAGAGTTGCCGCATCAGGAAGAGTGAAAAATGCAACAAATCCGGATCAGTTGTATTACGATCTGAAAATAGCAGAATTATCTTCATCTGCAAAAACCATTTACAATTTAGTTCCCAAAAATACAATTCCGAAAAATATTTCGCTTCCTTCCAATTTCAGCATCAAAGGAATCGCAAAAGGAACTACGAAAGTAGTTGCAACAGACCTTAACCTCTACTCTACGCTTGGAAATGCTTCCGTTAAGGCAAATGTGGATATGCGCAGAAAAAACAGAGAACTGTATGATGTAAAAGCCAATCTTCAGGGACTTCAGTTAGGGAAAATCATTCAGAATAAAGAAATCGGGGCTATTTCTGCACAGATTTACGCGAAAGGAGAAAGTTTCGATTTTAAAAATGCCAATGCCGATCTTAAAGGTCATGTTGCTTCGGCTGTTTATAAAGGATACCGTTATCAGAACATGAATCTTACCGGAAAAATCCGCCGCGGTGTGTATAATGTTGTTTTAAATTCAAAAGATCCGAATGCGAACATGATGTTAACCGCTTCCGGAGTGTACAACGAAAAAAATCCGACGGTAAAAGTAAACGGAGAAGTCATAAAATTAGACCTCAACAAACTGGGATTCTATAAAGATCCGATGACTCTTGCCGGAAAAATAGACGGAGATTTTTCTAATCTCGATCCCGACAATCTGAACGGTTATCTGAATTTAAAAGACTTTGCCTTTTCGGATACCAAAGAAGTATACCCGATTCAGGAAGTGAATTTAAAAGCGTCTTCAACTGCGGATTCCACCCATATTATTTTCAATTCCCAGATTGCAGATGTCGAATTAAAAGGAAAATATAAACTGACGCAGATTTTCGGTGCTTTGTCAAACACAATTAACCAATATTATCAGTTCCAAAAACCCGGAAAAGCACAGAAAATTCAGGCAGGACAGTTTTTCACCTTCAATGCAAAAATTAAAAATGATGATCTGATCAGAAAATTTGTTCCGGATCTTAAAAGTTTTGAAACCATTAATTTAAACGGAAATTATGACGCAGATTCTCAGAAAATTGAGATCGACGGACAGATTCCGCAGGTTCTTTACGGTGAAAATTCTATTGAAAATGCCACCATAAAAGTAACGAACGAAAATAATGCTTTACAATATAATCTTTATGTTGCAGGGCTGAAAAGTTCCAGCTTCGCGCTGAATAGAGTCGGAATTACAGGAGATGTTGCCAATAATATCATCAATTATAACATCACCACAAAAGACCAGAAAGAGGTTACCCAGTTCCTGATTGCCGGAAATGCAAAATCGCTGAACGACATCACGGAGATTTCTTTAAATCCGAATGGTTTAAAATTAAATTATTCTGACTGGACGGTTTCTGAAGGAAATAAAATACAGATCGGCAAAAACGGAATTCTGGCAGATAATTTCAGACTTTCCAACGGCGGAAGCGAAATTGCCTTACAATCTGAAAGCAAGACTCCGAATGCTCCGCTGAATGTTTCTCTGAAGGATTTTAAAATTGAAACCATTACCGAATTAATTAAAAAAGATACGGTTTTGGCAAGAGGAACCATTAACGGAACGGCTCAGCTTAAAAATATCACCAAAAATATGACCTTCACTTCAGATCTCAATGTATCTGATCTGATTGTCTACGGAAATCCTGTCGGAAACCTTGCCGTAAAAGTCAATAACAATGCTCCGAATCTTCTGAATGCGGATATTGCACTTTCCGGAAATAATAATGATGTGAAAATTCTGGGAGATTACAATACTTCTTCCAGCACATTTGATATGAATATGGCGATCAATCAGCTTCAGATGAAATCTGTACAGGGATTCTCGATGAATGCGATAAACAATACGGAAGGATATCTTTCAGGAAATCTTAAGATTACAGGAACAGCATCCAAACCGAATATTTTAGGTAAAGTAAAATTCAATGATGTAGGGCTGGAAATAGCAAAAACAGGAAGCGATTTCAGAAAACTGAATGACGAAATAAGCTTTACCAACCGCGGAATTGAGTTTGATAATTTTAAAATTAACGATAAAGACGGAAACGCGCTTAGAGTGGACGGACAGGTTCTTACGCAGACATACAGAGATTTTGCCTTTAACCTCGATGTAGATGCACAGAATTTCAAAGTGGTTAATTCTGAAAAATCCAACGATGCGATTATGTATGGTGTTCTCTCTATTGATGCAGGATTGCACATCCGTGGAAATTTAGATTTGCCGAAGGTGGACGGAAGGCTGGCTGTTGCAGACAATACAGATTTTACTTTTGTGCTTCCCCAATCTTCTCCTACGCTTCAGGAAAGAGACGGAATTGTAGAATTTATCGATCAGGATCAGGTTGTTTTAAATAAGACTATAAAAGCAGATTCTTTAAATTCCCAAAGTAAAATTAAGGGAATGGATGTTAATGTGAATATTGAGATCAGCAAAAAAGCAAAAATGTCTTTACTGATTGATAAAGCCAACGGAGATTTTGTAAAACTTCAGGGGGAGGCAGAATTAACAGGGGGAATCGATCCGTCCGGAAAAACGACACTCGTCGGAGTTTATGAAGTGGAATCCGGAAGTTATGAAATGACGGTGAGCATCCTGAAACGTAAATTTGATATTCAGAAAGGAAGTACGATTACATGGACCGGAGAACCGACAACGGCAAATCTGGATATTACCGCCGTCTATAAAACCGAAGCCGCCCCAATTGATCTTGTGGAACAGCAAATCAGCGGAGAACAGGCTTCTACACTCAATCAGTTTAAACAGAGAATTCCTTTCAGCACACTACTGAAGATGAAAGGAGAACTGCTGAAACCGGTAATCACTTTTGATATAACCACCGATAAGAAAAATAATGCGGTTTCTTCTACAGTTACAGATATTGTAGATCAGAAACTTTCTCAGCTGAGAACTCAGGAATCTGAAATGAACAAACAGGTTTTTGCCCTTCTTCTCCTCAACAGATTTGTGGGAGAGAATCCTTTCGAATCCGGAGCGGGACTTTCGGGAGAAATGCTTGCCAGACAGAGTGTGAGTAAAATTCTTTCCCAGCAGTTAAATAATCTTGCGTCGGATCTCATTAAAGGAGTGGATCTGAATTTTGACCTTGAATCTTCTGAAGATTATTCCACAGGATCTAAAAATACAAGAACAGATTTGAATGTCGGAGTCAGCAAAAAACTGCTGAACGACCGTCTGAAAGTTTCTGTGGGAAGTAATTTTGCACTGGAAGGAGAAGCCCGACAAAATGAAAACATGACGAATATTGCAGGAGACGTAACGGTAGATTACAGCCTTTCCAGAGACGGCAGATATATGCTTAGAGCGTACCGTAAGAATGAATATCAGGTTGCGCTTCAGGGGCAGATCGTGGAAACTGGCGTAGGATTTATCATTACACTGGATTATGACAAATTCCGGGAGATCTTCCAGAAATCTAAAAACAGGAAACAGAAGGAATCCAGAAAAAACCAACAAAACCAAGCGGTAGAATTTAAGTAAATGAAAAAAAATTATCATACCTATTTTAAATTTTTAATCACCTGCGGAATGGCTTCCGCAACACTTTCCTGCAGCAATACACGATTTCTGAAGAAAGGACAGATGCTTTACACGGGTGCGGAAGTGAAGATTGAAAACGACACTTTACCGAAAAAGGAAAAGAAAGATCTTCAGAGTGCGCTTCAGGATAAACTGACTCCTAAACCGAATTCTTCATTTTTAGGATTAAGACCTAAACTGTATTTTTATAATATTGCCAAAGAACCGAAAAAAGAAAAAGGCTTCAATTACTGGCTGAAATATAAAGTGGGAGAAAAACCTGTTTTGCTGGGAGATGTAGACCGCGAATTCAATAAAGACATCATTGTTAATTATTCTGAAAACAAAGGATATTTCAATGCAAGAGCTACGTATGACACGGTTTCCAAAAATAAAAAAGCCAAAGTAATTTATACTTTGAAACCAGGAGCAAGATACCTGATCAGCAATGTAAAATTCCAGAAAGATTCTTCACTGGTGAATCAGGAAATCCAGAATCTGAAAGACTACACGCTTTTGAAGCAGGGAAATCCTTTTGATCTTGATGTGATAAAATCTGAAAGAGAAAGAATAGATAACCGTCTGAAAGAAAGAGGATTCTATTATTTCCATCCCGATAATCTTATTGTTCAGGCAGACAGTACAGTAAGCAAAAATCACAAGGTGGAACTGAATGTGAAGCTGAAGGATAATACTCCGGATCTGTCTACGCAACAATTCAGCATTGATAAAGTAATTGTTTTCCCGAATTATAGTATTCAGGATGTGAAACAGGGAAAATATTCGATCCCGATGAACACAGATTCGCTTCAGAAATATGAACACGGCGACATTTATGTTATTGATCCTCAGAATAAATTTAAACCAAAAATTTTCGACAGAGCATTATATTTTAAAAAAGGAGATCTGTACAACAGAACGAATCATAATCTTACGCTGAACAGACTCATCAGTCTTGGTGTCTTCAAATTTGTGAAAAATGAATTTATTGTTTCCGATTCTTTACAACATAAATTTGACACGTATTATCTTCTGACTCCGAGAGAGCTTCAGTCGCTTCGTCTGGAAGCTTTGGGAAGAACCAATTCTGCAAACTACGCCGGAAGTGAAGTGAATCTTAACTGGACCCACCGTAATTTTTTCCGCGGCGCCGAACAGTTTAAAGCTTCTGTTTACGGTGCTTTTGATTTCCAGATCGGAGGTCCGGAAAACGCGAAAAATATTTTCAGAACGGGAGCCAATGCGCAACTTTCAATTCCGAGGATTGTTGCGCCTTTCAGGTTTAATTCTTCGAGCGCATTTGTTCCGAGAACCAATATTTCGGTTGGCTACGAATTCCAGAACAGAACAGAATATTATTCCCTGAATACTTTTACGGGATCTTTCGGGTACAACTGGAAAGAAAATGCAAGAAAAGAGCATGATCTGAAGATTTTTGACATCACCTATGTTTCTCCGGCAAATATTACACCTCTTTACGATTCAATTTCAAGGAATAACGATGCTTTAGCCAGAGTGGTAAAACCTCAGTTGATATTCGGACCGATTTATTCCTATACGTATACCAACACGATGCTCCAGAAGCCGAATACTTTTTATTATAAAGGAACTTTGGATCTTGCAGGAAATTTAACCGGTTTGATTACGGGAGCGAATGTTGAAAAAGATAAAGAAAGAAAAATTTTCGGCGTTCCGTTCAGTCAGTTTGCCAAAATTGAGAATGATTTCAGGTTCTATCATAAATTCAATGAAAAAACTTCTTTGGCGACGAGAGCCATTGCGGGAGTTGCCTATCCTTACGGAAATTCGGAGTATATTCCTTTTTCCAGACAGTTTTTCTCCGGAGGAAGCAACAGTGTGAGAGCCTTCCGTGCAAGAACTTTAGGACCGGGAAGCTTTGATCCGAGAACCATTAAGCCCGGCTATTATTTTGATCAGTCGGGAGATGTAAAACTTGAACTGAATGCGGAATACAGAGCCAATTTGTATAAATTTTTAAATGTTGCCGTGTTTGCCGATGCCGGAAACGTATGGCTGATTAATGATGATCCTCAAAGACCGGGAGCGAAATTTTCTAAAGAATTTTTAAGCGAAATGGCTGTAGGCGCAGGTTTTGGTCTGAGACTTGATTTCTCTATACTGATCCTGAGACTGGATCTAGCAATGCCATTGCGCGTTCCTTATTATGAAAGGGGTGAAAGATGGACATTTGATAAAATTAATTTCGGAGATTCGAGCTGGAGAAAAGATAATCTTATCCTGAATATCGCCATCGGATATCCTTTCTAAACACCACCATCAATGATCGAACAATTAAAATTTTTCTGGGAAACATTAAAAGAATCATTCAGACAATGGAATAATTCTTCGGCTTCAAGTGATGCCGCAAGTCTTGCCTATTACGCTATTTTTTCAATTCCCGGGCTTTTAATTATCATCATCTGGATTGCAGGATATTTCTTTGGAGAGGAGGCAATTCGCGGCGAAATCACGAATCAGATCAGCGGAATCATGGGAAAAGATGTTGCAAAAAGCATTCAGGACATGATTGCAGGGGCATTAATTGACAGAGAAAATATTTTTATGAAAGCTGTGGGAGTCGGTTCCTTGGTTTTCGGTTCCACTACTCTTTTCTTTCAGCTTCAGCACTCGCTTAATAATTTGTGGGATGTTCAGGCAACTCCGCAGAAAGCATTCGTTAAATTTTTACTGGACAGAGCCAACTCTTTGGGAATGATCCTGATTATCGGTTTTTTACTGATGATCACAATGGTACTTTCTTCAATGATCAGTATCCTGAATAACTGGATTACGAATTATTTTGGTCTGGAAACCTATCTGATTGTTCAGTTGGTGAATTTTGTGATCGGTTTTGCCATTGTCATGTTGCTTTTTGCATTGATGTTTAAAATTCTTCCTGATGTAAGAATGCGTTGGAAACCGGTGTGGAACGGAGCTTTTCTAACGGCAATATTGTTTACTCTGGGTAAATTTTTACTGAGTCTTTATTTCGGAACTACGAAACCTACTTCCGCTTTCGGAGCTGCAGGAACCGTGATTCTGATCATGATGTGGATTAATTATTCCTGTATGCTGATTTTCTTTGGCGCGGAATACACGAAAGTTTACGCCTATAAAAAAGGATATACGATTTTACCCTCTAAACACGCAAAATGGAGTGATGCCAAATTATATGAAGACAGTCTAAAAGAGAAAATGAATGCTGAAAAAGCTTAAAATGATAAAATAAAAAACCTCCAGAGCGTTCTGAAGGTTTTATTTTTACATTCTGTTTACGGTTTTTATTCCGAGTAAACCTAATGATTTTTTTATGGTTTTTGCCGTAAGATCTGATAAATTCAATCGGAACTGTTTCAGATTTTCGTCTTCCTGACTGATAATCGGATTGCTCTGATAGAATGAATTATAAGATTTAACCAAATCATACACATAATTGGCAATGAACGCCGGACTTAATAATTCGGCAGCTTTCTCTACCGTGCCTTTGTAGTTTGCTAAAAGCATAATCAGTTCCTTTTCATATTCATTCAAAACCAGATCTGAAGTTGCTTTAAATTCAAAATGAGCTTTAGACAAAACGGATTGTATACGTGCATAAGTATATAAAACGAAAGGTCCTGTATTCCCTGCAAATTCTACACTTTCATCCGGATTGAACAGCATTTTTTTCTTAGGATCTACTTTCAGCATGAAATATTTTAACGCAGCCTGCCCGATAATTTCGTAAGAAGCTTCTTTCTCTTCGTCGGTAAGACCTTCCAGTTTTCCTAGTTCAGTGGTAATTGCTTTAGCTTCCTTGTACATTTCCTGCATTAAATCATCTGCATCTACTACGGTTCCTTCACGGGATTTCATTTTTCCGTTCGGAAGTTCCACCATCCCGTAAGATAAATGATACAGCTGATCTGCCCATGAATATCCTAATTTTCCTAAAATTTTAAATAAAACCTGAAAATGATAATCCTGCTCGTTTCCAACGGTGTAAATCAGTTTCTGAATATCATTCTGCTTGAAACGCTCTACCGCAGTTCCCAAATCCTGAGTCATATACACGGAAGTTCCATCTGAACGAAGCAGTAATTTCTGATCCAGACCTTCGTCGGTAAGATCGCACCATACCGAACCATCTTCTTTCTGATACAGCACTTCTTTATCCAAACCTTCCTGAATCAAATCTTTTCCTAAAATATAGGTATTGCTTTCATACTGAACCTGATCGAAATCCACTCCCAATCTGTTGTATGTTTCGTTGAATCCTTTGTAAACCCAAGAGTTCATCTCGTTCCAGAGGTTTCTTACTTTTTCGTCACCGTTTTCCCAATCCAGAAGCATTTGTTGCGCTTCTTTCATGATTTCGGTTACCGGTTTACAGATCTCTTTCAGGTTGGACTTTTCAGCTTCAAGTTTGCCTTCAACTTCCAATACTTCCTTAAAAATATTCTGAAAAACTTTGGTCTGAGATTTAATGGTTTCCAGCTCTTTTTCGTCAGAAATATTTTCTTCCTTATTCTTTTTGGAAATGATTTCTTCCACCTTTTTAGGAACAGCAGAAATCAAAGAATCATTATTTAAAGCTTCTTCAAACTGTTTTTCGAACTCTTCATGCAATGCAGAAAGTTCAGAGAGATCAACTGTCTGAAGCAATTCTTTTCTCTTAGCTTCAAGAGTATTTATTTTTTCGTTTAATGCTTTAACTTCCTCTTTTTTAGGAGTGTCAAACTGATCAAATTTATTTATTCTGAAATCATTGAAGATAATATTGGTCTGATTTTTCAATTCCTTATCAAACTCTACATAATATTTTCCTACGAAATGATCTCCTTTTGTATTGGTAGATTCAGGAGTTTCATTTTTCCCGAACTTTTCCCAAGCAAGCATAGATTTACAGATATGAATTCCTCTGTCGTTAATGATCTGCGTTTTAATGACATCATATCCCGCTTCTTTCAAGATCTGAGCAACGGAAAAACCTAATAAATTATTTCTTACGTGTCCTAAGTGAAGCGGCTTATTGGTATTGGGAGAAGAATATTCTACCATTACCGTAGCATTTTTACTTTCTACAGTATCGAAATCATTATAAGCAGATGTAAAATTGTCTACAAAAAACTGATTTCTGATTTTAATATTCAGGAAACCTTTTACCACATTAAAACTTTCCAGTAAATCGGTCTGTTCTGTTAAAGCTTCTCCTAACTCTACCCCGATAAGTTCCGGCTTTTTCTTTAACTGCTTCACCAAAGGAAACGTTACAATTGTAAAATCTCCTTCAAATTCTGTTTTGTTTTCCTGAACTTCCAGCGTAATGTCTTTCAACTGAAACACATTTAAAATAACCTCCGAAAGTTTTTCTTCTATTATATTTTTAATATTCATTGTCTGTTATTTAAAAAACGAATGAGTCTTTTTTCTGCTCTGCAAATATACGGAAATAAAAAAACCGCCCGAAGGCGGTTGACTTTTGTATATTAATATATTTTTTAATTATCCCACCAGACAGGAGCATATAAATCTCCTACAACTGTAGCATTAGTGTTCAAAGTTCGTTCAGATTTTGGAGTAATTAATCTAAGAGGAATTTTCTTTGACTGACTACTTTGATTAGGTGTCAGGGCAGGAAAGCCTGTTCTTCTCCAATCGTTATACGGCTCCATAGTCGTAAACAATGCAATATACTTCTGAGTAATAATATTTTGTAAGGTGACAGCTGCTGATGCTGTATTTGCAAATGTTGGATTATCTGCTCCCGTAACATCTACTAAAGAAGCGCTTACAGCAGCTTTCAATGCCGCCTGAGCAGCCGTTGTATTTCCTAATCTGAACTGAGCTTCTGCCTCTATAAATTTAATTTCACTATAACTAAATATTACATTGGGCGTACTTGCATTTCCAGAAAAATAATTTCCAAATGGTGAAGCATCAGTATCAGCATCTTCTGGAGCAGAACCTGAATAACCTGGTGGATTATGACTATCTAATCCTACAAAATATGCAAGTCTTGGATCATTGTTATTTTTAAGAATATCTACAAAATATTTTCCCATAGACATGTAACCTGCTCTTTGGTTATTAAAACCATACCAAAGATTCTGATTATTCCCTCCGTCAAAAGTTGCCACTAAATTATCACTTTTGGAAGTAAATGAGTTTTGAAGATAGTTTAATGCTTTCTGTGCAGCAACTGTACTTCCGTCTCTCTGTGTTAATCTTAAAGCATATCTTGCTTTTAATGCATACGCCAGCTTGTTCCATTTCGCTATATCTCCCCCATAAAAGATATCATTAGAAGAAGGTAAATACTTATTCGCACTTTGAGGTTTAGCAAAATCTGCAATTGCAATATCTAAATAAGACTGAATTTGAGAAATAACCTGTTGTTGAGTTTCATATTTAGGATTCAGGTTATTATTGCCTTGAAATGCCTGTGAAAACGGAACATCTCCCCAAGCATCGGTTGCATACCCCACATTCATAGCTAATAATACTCTTGCAACGCCATCATAATAGGGATTCTGAGCTCCAAATTGTGTAATAATCTGATTTAAATTAACTCCTGCCTGATAGATGTTGGTCCAATCTGTCTCAACATCCGTTTCTGTTATAAAATAATTGGTATAATCTAATGACTGGAACTGATTTCCGTTTGTATGCTGTGTAAATAAACTCAAAGTTCTAGGAAGATTGCCCGTAGAATTAATAATAGTTCCTATTTCGCCCCCTGTTAATAAAGTAGTAGGAGTAGATAATTCCGTAGGACTATTGGGATTATCGTTAAACGTATCTATTTCGTGTTGGCAAGAATTTAAACTGAGTAGAGCAAACATCGCACTACCTATTATATATGTAAACTTTTTCATAATTAAAATCCGAATTTAAATGTAAAATAATAGCTTCTGGTATTTGGATTATTAAAATAATCGAAGCCCTGTGTATTGGATGCTGAACCAGCAAAGGAGTTTTCAGGATCTATCCCCTTATAATTAGTAATAAGGAAAAGATTTCTGGCGCTTAAACTTAGTTCTGCATTCTTTACAAATGATAAGCCCATAGATTGTGAAAAAACTTTACTTAAATTGTAACTTAAGCTAACATCTCTTAATCTTAACCAGTTAATATCTTTCTCAACTGCTGTTTCATTGGCACTACCTGAACCATCTCCCAAATAACTAACATAATACGTTTTATTGGAAATAGCTATATTATTTGGTGTACCGTCTTCTAAAACACCTGGTATTATGTATGTTCCCGTTCTATTATCTGCTGAAGCCTGCGTCATTCCTAATCTATTCAGTCTTGCTAAAGTACCATTCCAAATATCTCCACCTTTTCTAAAGTCTAATAAGAAACTTAATGATATATTTTTATATCTGAAATTATTTCTGAATCCGCCAGTCCAATCAGGATTAGGATTTCCGATTAACTGAGATTCAGAATTTAAAATAGGAAGACCATTAGAGCCAATTATTAAATTACCATTGTTATCTTTCTTGTATGAAGAACCATAAAAAATGCCCAGAGGCTGTCCCAAAGATATGGTTGGTGTTAGATTACCACTAAAGTAATCATTGCCCATAGCAGAATTATTTTGAACACCATTTAGATCTGTCACCTTATTTCTGTTAAGAGACCAATTTAGTGTAAAGTCCCAACCAAAATTTTCATTTTTTAGAATATCATAACCAAGACTTAGCTCTAGCCCTTTATTTTCTACTGTCGGTCCATTGGTATAATAACTTGAATATCCTGAAGAAGGTGCTATAGGAAGACGTATTAGCAAATCATAATTAGTAGACTTATAAGCACTAGCATTAAAATGAAGTCTTTTGAACATCTCCAACTCTAAACCAATTTCAAACTCTTTATTATGTTCTGGTTTTAAATTAGAATTTCTCAGCATTGTAGAAAAACCATAGGCTCCTACACTATTATATGGAGAAGTCAGTTGTGGACCAAATGAATCCGTAAAAAGAGGTGTTGTGTATGGGGTAATTACATTATAGGAGAGTGGTGCTGCATAGGTACTTGCATACGACGCTCTAATTTTTCCTAAATTTACCCAATCCGGCAATCCTAGTGTTTTGTTAAATAGCCAAGAAGCTGACAAAGATGGATAAAAATAGGAATTATTTGCTTTTGGTAAAGCTGAATTCCAATCGTTTCTAGCTGTTGCCGTTAAATAAAACTGATCATAAAAACCAAATTCTAATGATCCGAAAATCCCCCTTCTGATCTGTTTATAGTCACTGTTTTGAGCAGTAAATGTAGAGAAATTACTAAGATTATACTGATTAATTTCAAGCATTGTTGATCCTATACTGTACTGATCATTAAAAAAAGTAGAATTAATCTGACCACCAATATTATAATTCATATTGATATGTTCTGTAATATCAACCAAACCATTGAAAATTAAGTCAAAATTGTATAAACTTTTGGTAAAAGTATCTATAATAACCTGCCCGGATCTGTCCCCCGTAGTATTTCCATTACTAGAAAATGAATAATTTTGCTGTGCGTGAGTAGTAAAGGTATCCACGCCTGCTCTAATAGTTGCATTTAGCCATTTGCTGTAATTGTAATTGACATGTCCATTAAAAATTACTCGATTGGTTTCATCTTTATACGGATTATTGTAAACAGTATAAAATGGATTGTCGTATGCTGCAAAATAATTCTTATTATATCCTTGTGGCGTTTGATAATCTCTTACGTCATAAGTAGACGGCATTCTTAACAAAGAAAGCATTATACCAGACAAATTACTTCCTTTTTGAGCTCTAACTCCAGTGGTATTACTATAAAGAAAATCTGCTCCTGCTTTTAATTTATCTGTAAATTTATATTCGCTATTAATGTTGAAAGATGTTTTTTTCAGACTGGTATTTGGAACAATCCCTGTCTGATCCAAATGGCCAAATGAAGCTCTGAAATTACCATTTTCTCCGCCTCCTGAAAGTGCTAAATTATAGTTATTAGTAACTCCGGTTTTATAAAAATTTTTAACATTATCATAAGATTTCAAACCTGGAACACTTGAAATTAATGGTCCCCAAGACTGATTGGTACCTGATGTTAAAGCCAACCCATCTGCTCCGTATTGAGCCGGAGCAATATAGGTAACACCATTAGTACCTGCTGCATAAGTCTTTTGAAGATCAATCATATTACTCAATTCGTCATAACCTACAGTAGTCGAAAAATCTACACCAATACCTTTTCTTTTTTTTCCTTTTTTAGAAACATAAATGATAACTCCATTTCTGGCTCCTTCACCGTATAATGCAGCGGCTGCACCTCCTTTTAGTACAGTTACACTTTCAATATCATCAGGATTAATATCAACCGCTCTGTTAGAATCATCAACACCTCCGATATTAGTTCCGGATCCTGCATTATTATTGTATGAGTTATCTATAATCTGTCCATCCAGCACAATTATAGGCTGGCTGCTAAGTTCTAGTGATTTCTGTCCTCTGATAACAATTCTACTTGATGCCCCAGGAGTACCTGCCGTTCCGGTTACCTGTACACCTGCAACTTTTCCTGCTAATCCTTGAATTACGTTTGCTTCGCCAGACTTTTGCAAATCTCCACCTCCAATCTGGGACGTTGCATATCCTAAAGCTTTTTTCTCTCTTTTAATACCGAGTGCAGTTACAACCACACCTTCAATTTCCTGTGTTCTTACTGTATCACTCTTCTTCTTCTGAGCCATAGTTACAGCTAGAGATGAAGACAAAACAAGAACAAGAACACCTGCCGTCAGTTTTTTCATATCACATTATATTTACTTATCACAAATTTGTATAATTTTATGATTAATACAAAACAATATGCCAGAAATTTAACAAAAACACATATAAAACAATTAATAATCTATAAAAAATCAACAAAATATGTTAAAAAAACTAAAATTAACAAATTTTATACAGTTTTAACATATTAAAGCTTTCTTAGATTCAAAAATCAAACTGGTATAAATCGAACACAAATAAAAATAAAAATTAAACTCATTAAATCTGATAAACAACAACTTACATAAAATAAAAACGCATTTATCTCTTTTTATAAAGATTAAATACGATGTTTCGCATACATTTTATTGATGAGGAAACTAAAATTTTAACACTTAAAAATAAAAAAACCGCCCGAAGGCGGTTTTTAGATATTATTTCAAATAGATTAGTTTCTATTCCAGAAAGGAGTAAATTGATTTTTCACAAAAACATCTGCTTGGTTTACAACCGGTACATTTGCACTGTTTGTGTTATATTCTCTAGAAGGATATACTAATCTCCACGGCTTGTTCGGCTGAGTAGCCGTAAGAGCTAAAGGAGTTACAGGATAACCTGTTTTTAAATAGTTGATGTAAGTTTCCTGTGGTTTGATGAAGTGTAAAGCAACCATTCTTTGATATTGAATTGCTGCAATATGACCATCAGATCCATTCCATCCATAAGGTTTAGTAGACAAAGAAGTCGTATAAGCAGTTGCCTGTGCAGCCGTTAAACCAAAGAATCTAAATGATGATACGATTGCTTGATTATAATGACCAACTGCATTTGTAAAGATTGCTGGATACAATTCTGCTGCTTCAGCTTGCAACAATTCAGACTCTGCAACACTCATTACTACTCCATCAATATTAGAATTGTCGACAAATGCAGTACCTTGAGCGTTAATCTGACGGAACTTCCAACCTAATCGTGAAAAAGAAGCTTCTGTCGTTCCAGGAATCTGACCATCACCTTGAGTAATACCTCTAATAGTACCACCAACAGCTCGGTACATACTTCCACGACGAGTATCAGTAGTTCCTGTAGTTTTAGCATTAGCTCCATTTAATAAACCTGCAAAGTGACTTGAAATATCAATAAGTCTATATCCTTGAATATTCTCAGTTTGCTGATCAAAATTTAAATAAGCATAATTTCTGATTAATGGATTTTGCTGTGCAGCAGTACCACTACCATAACCTGGATTAATTGTAGCATCTCCATCAGTTTCAGATAAGAATTGTGCTCCTTGTAAAGACTGAAGTTGAGCCGTTACAAAAGCTTTTATAGTAGCATCTGTAACTTTTGACTGTCTAAGTAATAATCTCAGCTTAATTGTATTAGCTAGTTTTACCCATTTAGTCATATCACCTGCAAAAATTTCATCTTCTGTACCTACCGCAAATTGAGGATTACCAGTATTAATGCTAGTGATCGCATCATTGATCATCAATACTAAATTCTTGTAAATATCCTCACCCTTATCATACTTTGGAGTAAGATTCGCATCACGCTTGAATGCATCAGAGAAAGGAGCGTCTCCAAAAAAATCTACAATATACTGCATTTCATTTGCCATTAAAATCTTCGCAATCG
The DNA here is from genome assembly GCF_018603435.1 of Chryseobacterium sp. ZHDP1. GTDB lineage: Bacteria > Bacteroidota > Bacteroidia > Flavobacteriales > Weeksellaceae > Chryseobacterium > Chryseobacterium indicum. The sequence goes on from NZ_CP075682.1 coordinate 2,218,585, forward strand.
CAGCGTGATTAGAGTACTGAGCAGCTTGTGGATTATTATAAATATTCGCATATCTACTCATTGCTATATAACTATTATTCCAAAAGTTATTTCCTCTGGTAAATGCTGAAGTTACCTGTAACTGATATTCAGCACTATAAGGAGAAGCAAAATAATAAATATTTCCAGCCCAGTTATTCATCCACACGTTGGATAATTCGAAAATATCTCCTACCTGCACATTATAGTTAGAAGTTTGAGCTGCACTTAAATATAAATTTGGAGTTACAGCCTCAACGCTAGGGTCGTTCGGCGAAATGTTATCATCAAGCTTACAAGAAGCAACTGATAATGCTGCTAACGCTATAAAAATATATTTTTTCATTGTAATAAAATTAATTAGTGAGTGAATTAGAAAGTGATACTGATATTACCTCCATAAGTTCTTAGGTTAGGATACTGTGTAGCTGCATTTCCAATAAAACCAGCATAAGCACCATTTCCATCAAATCCTGTTTCAGGATCATCATAATTTCTGTTTTCTTTTGCAAATTTAATGAATGGATTTCTAGCTTGGAATCCAATAGTAAGCTCATTAATTTTAGAATTCCCTAATATCTTTTTATCAAATGTATAAGAAATAGCAATTTCACGAACTTTAAACGCTGTAGCATCCATTACAAAATTTTCACCTACAGAATTATAAGTAGCTCCTCCATAATGTTCTGATAAAGCTAATGTAGGATTATAATTAGCACTATTAGGATTATTGTAAGTAGTTGCAAAAATAGGAACACTCGTGTTCGCAACGTAAGCACCATTCTGTAAGTATACAGAATTCGGTATTACATAAGGTTTTGTTCTATCAAAAGCTGCAGATTCTTCAAGCTGACCTGAGAATGCCATCGAATTTTTAGTACCTGAATAGAATACGTGTCCTGTACGGTAATCAGCTGTTGCAGATAATGTAAAGCCTTTTACTTTTAATGAAGTTGTAAGACCTAAAATATATTTAGGTGTATTTCTTCCCAAAACGCTAAGCTGAGAATTAACCTGAGGTAAACCTGTAGCAGCATTTACAACGATTCTTCCTTGATCATCTCGAACGTAAGTTGTTCCTTTAATTACTCCAAATTTCTCACCTTCAACAGCAAAAATACCTACAGAAGAAGAAGAAAGTAGAGCAATCTCTTTTGCACCATCAGCCAATTTAGTAACTTTACTATAGCCACTTGTAAAGTTAGCTCCAATATCCCAACGTATATTTTTATTTTTGATTGGAACAAAATTAATATTCATCTCAATACCTCTTCCTTCCATATCTCCAACATTTCTCCATTGTCCACTTAAACCTGTTGTACTAGATGTTGTTTGAAAAGTAATAAGATCGTCTGTTTTACTTTTATATACTGCTCCATCAAAAGTAATTCTATCATTGAATAATCCAAATGATAACCCTACTTCGGCTCTAGTCGTAAATTCAGGATTTAATGAACGATCTGTTACACTTGTTTGTGGCTGATAACTAATATATCCACTACCAGCATATGGATATCCACCACCTACAGTAGCAACTGGATATAACTGATAATTCCCAATAGCTGAAATTCCTCCTGTTCTTTCTAATGCTGCATTAACCTTCAAATAATTCAAAATTTTACCTCCAAAATCAAATGCTTTTGTCGGAATAAATGAAAGTGAAGCTGATGGGAAGAAATAAGAGAAATCATTATTTACAGATAATTGTTTTAAACTTGAGTTCATCTCATATCTTCCTGCAGCGTTGAAGAATAAGTATTTTTTGTAAGATAAATCGATATTTCCTAAAAACGCATGAACATTCGTGTGGAATTTTCTATTATTTAAAGTACTTGGCTGCGCCGGATTAGATAGATTTGGAATAGTATATAATCCCGGAATCAATAAACCTGTACCTCCAGCTTGGCTGTTTGTAGTTCTTCTGTCCTGATAGTTATGACCTACTGTAATATCTAAATTTAAATCCGTTGCGATATCATAATTTAAATTTAAAGTTAAATCTCCATAATAGTTCTGTTGATTTACATTTGATTGAAAATAACTCGACTGAACATTAGGGAAAATTCCATCGTAAATTGGAGCTACTACATAACCATCATTATAATTACTGCTTTCAGCATTATTAAAGCTCATGTTACCACGATATGATAAATTAATATGATCGTCAAACTTATAAGCAGCTGCACCAATTAGATTAAAATAATTCTGAATGGAATTAGATCTTATATGCTTTTGTCTAAAATATGGACTAGTATAATAAATATTCCAACCATATGCATTGTCTGAATAATCTTTAAACTTCTCAATTGGAATATCTGACGCACTCTGAAGTAAGTCATGGTAAATTGTTGCATCAGCCTGAGAAGTTTTAGTTCTGATATAATTAATTTGACCGTCAAAAGACCATTTATTGATTTTGGTACCTCCTTTCATTAAAACGGAGTATCTACTTAATTTATCATTAGCCACAATAAATTCTTTCTCTAAACTTCCAAGAGTTAAACCAAAATACCCATTATTGTTACCTGTAGATACCGATAAAGTATTTTGGAAAATTGTACCCGTTTGGAAAAAATCTCTTACATTATCTTTACCATAAGGTGCAAAAGTTGACATAATTGAAGCTCCTTCATCACCAGTAGGATTATTGTCATTTGGATTCACTGTGATAAAACCATCTCCATCAAAATCATATAAAGGAACACCATATGGCTGCATTGTTCCTGCATATGCAGGATCATTGAATGCAGGACCCCATGCTCCATTTTCTACATTAACTTTTTTACCAAACCATCCTTGTCCATAGCTTCTTTGTCTTTTTGGTAAGAAAGCGACTGTTTCGAAATCTACAGAAGAGTTATAATTAATTCTTAATCCTCCGCTCGCAGTACCTCTTTTCGTAGTCACTACTACTACCCCATTAATACCCTGAGAACCATATATTGCTGCTCCACCGGCACCTTTTATAATATTTACAGATTCTATCAAATCAGGAGGTAGCTGAGCCAAAATGTTAGCACTAGAAATAACGTTATCGATAACAACTAAAGCTTCTTGGCTACCAGTAATTGTCGTAGGAGTTCTGATTACAATACTTTGAGATGAATTTACACTACTGTTTGTCTGATTAATTCTTACACCAGAAGCCTTACCTGCAATAGCACTGATTGCATTCGGGTTATTAGCAGCTTTTAACTGCTGATTGCTAATAATTTGCTGAGCTGTAGTAACTTCATCTTTTACTTTCAATCTTCCAGTTACTGGCTGAACGAAAACAACTTCTTCAATGTTTTGTGTTTTAATAGTATCTCTATTTCCTCTATTTTGGGCGTTAGCAACCGCAAAAGAAGATGATAAAACTACCAGTAGAACACTTGCTGTTAATTTCTTCATATTTAAATTGATTATTTTTTATTATTTGCAAATATGTAAAACTTTCTTAAAGTAACCAAATATTTTGTTAAAAATCTTTAATATTGCATGATTTTACTTGGGTGAAATAGCGAAAATTATGGATTTAATAAAAAAATGGTCGATTTTTTATGTTGAGGCAGGTTGCGATGAAGTGGGTCGAGGCTGTTTATCCGGACCTGTGGTCGCTGCTGCAGTAATTTTAGATGAGAATTTTAACCAAAATTTGGTTAACGATTCTAAAAAGTTAAATTTTAAGACTAGAATGGATCTTGACAGTTATATCAAAGATAATGTAAAAGATTACGCAATTGCAGAACTTTCTCCTGCTTTTATAGACCAGCACAATATACTGAATGCAAGTATTCATGCAATGCATCAGGCTTTGGATAAACTAATCATCAGACCGGAGCTGATTTTAGTAGACGGGAATAGATTTCATCCATACAATTTTATTCCTCATGAATGTATTATCAAAGGAGATTCTAAAGTATTATCAATTGCTGCGGCTTCTATTTTGGCAAAAAATTACAGAGACAAATTAATGATTGAGCTTCATGAAGAGCATCCTGAATACGGTTGGAACACAAACTTTGGCTATGCTACTAAAAAACATCAGGAAGCGCTGATAAAATTCGGGCCGACAAAATATCACAGGCAGTCTTTCAGGTTGAAATATGACTAATATTAAGGATTTAAAATAAAAGGTAATGTACTGAAAAATAGTTGGTGAAATTCAGGATATATTTTAATAAATTATGGATGTTAATCCGAAGAGGACAAAAGCACTGGTGGAGATCAACTTTTCAGCAATAGGATTAATGTTCAAAACGATAGTTTTAAGGTGAGGTTTCCCTCACCTTTTCGTTTATTATCGGATGAACCTTATGGCTAAAAAAACTCTATTTTTCGTTAGAAAAATAAATATACCATTTGATGAAATTGATTCGGTTTTTCAATGTGAGACCTCTGTGCAGGTCGAGATGATTTTTTAAATGGCTGAAATATCCCTCAATACCATTGGTTGTTTTAGGAATATTGGGATTTTCCAGATAATGAAACATATTGGGCAATGCCCGTTTTATAGTAAAATACGATCGTCTGATAAGCTTGTGGGTATACCAGTATCTTTCGGTTTCAAGATTAATTGTTTTTTCATTAATATAATCCTGATGTCTCAAATACCAGTCGTTGAGTTCATTTTTCCACCAGATTTTATCGTTTTGTGTTTTAATTTTCAGTAATAATAAAACGTGTTTTCGAAGTTCCTGACCGGCAATGTGTTTAGGAAACTTTGTGAGCCAGATCAGGCACATTCTCTGAATATGAACCAGACATCTCTGAGTAATGATGTCTCCATCAGATTTATTTATGGCTTTCAAAACGCTTTTATGTCCATCTGTAGTAATGCTTTCCAGCTTTACGCCCAGCCGTAAAAGATTGTTTAAATCTTCCCTGATTTCTTCATAATGTTCTCCATCGGTAAAACGGATAAGCTGTGTATATCCATCAAAATCATCCTGATAAGCAATTAAACAGAACTGAGCAAAATAAGTTGCATCCATTCTTAAATTCACCTTTTCCCGTTTGATGATCTTTAAGGTAGGAGACTGCTCTAAAATGGTATAAAATGTTTTCTGCAAAGTATCTTTCGAATAACCGCTGTCTCTGCAAAGCGTTTTGTAGGTCTGCCTTTCCAATACCCATTTTTTGAACCAGATAAAACGATTTTTAATTCTCTGCTCCGTTCTGTTTTGAGTAAATAAAATCCCGCAATTTTTACATTTAAATCTTTGCTTTCCCCCTTGTTTTCCCCAACGAATTACCTCCAGGCTTGAACAAGACCAACAACGTTTTTTTGCCATTTTTCAGACAAAGAAAAAGTTTTATGAAACACGTTTCATAAAACTTCCTCCAAGCAGCCTAACAATGAGGTTTTGATAGAATTCTACCAACTATTTTTCAGTATTATGCCAAATAAAAAAGAGAGGCAAAATTTAAATTTACCTCTCTTTTTTTATTCTCAGAAATTTTATTTCTTTTTCTTCTGCTGCTCCTGATATTTTTGCTGCTCCTGAGCTTTCTCCATCATTTCTCTCATTCTCTTCTGGAACTTCCCTTCTGTTTTCGGCTTTTCTTTATTCGCCTGAATCTGCGCATGGATTTTCTTTTCATCGAGAATTACATATTTAATCACAAGGATTATTAAGATGTTAATCGCATTCGAAACAAAATAATACCATGAAAGACCGGATGCTGAAGTATTCAGGAAGAATAAGAAGGTAACCGGGAAGATGTACATTAAGACCTTCATATTAGGCATTCCTTCCTGTTGCGGCTGTTGCATATTTCCTGAAGTCATTACAGTATAAATTAAAATCACAACAGTACAGGCTAAAGCAAAAATACTTAAGTGATCTCCCAAGAAAGGCACTTTAAATGGCAATTTAATTAAATCATCATAAGCCGTTAAATCTTTTGCAAACCAGAATCCTTTACCTCTTAAATCTATAAAATTCGGAAAGAAACGGAATAATGCATAGAAAATAGGAATCTGCACCAACGCCGGTAAACATCCCGCCATCTGATTAACTCCGGCTTTTCGATAGACCTCCATTGTAGCCTGCTGCTTTTTCATCGGATCTGCATCCTTAAATTTGGCATTCACCTCATCAATTTCCGGACGGATTACTCTCATCATTGCACTTAACTTGTGCTGTTTGTACATAATCGGCGATAAGATTAATTTAACCAAGATGGTCAGTAAAAAAATTGCCCAACCTGCAGTTAATCCCCAAGATGCGATAAAGTTATAAATAGGAATAAAGAAGCCTCTGTTCATCCATCCGATGAAAGACCATCCTAAAGGAAGAATTTCATCAAAGTTTTTATCATATGTTTTTAATAATGGTAAATCCAAAGGCATGAAATACCATGTGAAATCCTGATTCAGCTCACTTCCGGTCATCTGAACAAAACCTTCATAGTTTAATTTTTTCAGATATTCTCCTTCTTCAATGGCTTCCTGATTTCCTTTACTTTGGGTAAACCCTGTTTTAGATTCAATCACAGAAGCAAAAAACTGCTGTTTAACCCCTATCCAGTTAAGCGTCTCTTTATCCTCAGTCATCGTTGTTCTTCCATCATAATCATAGTCTTTATAATCATTGAAAGCATATGAGAATTCCGAGTGAGACTGTTCCTGCGCTCTACCCTTTTCCAAGTTTCTTACGCTGTAATCCCAAATGAAGTCTGCCTTATTGTCGGAAGTAATTTTAGCAAGTCCCTGAGTTCTTACTTTAAAATCTAAAGCATATTGATCTTTCAGTTCCGCTTTTGGATTATTATTTAATGAATATACAAACTGAATAACTGCGCCATTGTAATTCGCCGTTAAGGTCGCAACATTTCCATTGACAACAGGAGCAAAAACTAAATCTTTAGTATTGATAATTTTCCCCGTCCTGTCTTTAAACTGAAAACCGTAGTTGGAGTTGTTTTTTGTAATCAGGTAAAGCGGAAGATCTGCGTTATCCGTTTTATGATCGTATGCTTTGTATTTTGCAAGTTCCACTTTAGAAACCTGCCCTCCTAAACTGTTGAATTCAATTTTCAATTCATTGTTTGCAAGCGTTGCCGTCTGAATTGAGCCGGGAGTTACATTTGGATTGATATTGGTTGCCTGAGTCTGTTTTACGGCATTTTTAGCCTGTTCAGTTTTCTGCTGCTGAGCTTTTACTGCATCTTCTTTCGATTGTTTGTTTTGGAAATAAAACATGAAACCGAAAAGAACTAAGCATAAAACCGCAAAACTAATAATCTGACTTTTATCGAGTCCGTTGTTCTGTTGCATTTTATTTTAATTAAAATTTTACCTATTAAATAATATATAGTAAACGCTATACATTTTCGAGTCGACAAAAATACTGTTTTTTTATCAAAACTCTATGCTATAATATATTACTATATAATAAACTCAGGCTGAGAATAATCAGTCTGAGTTTATTTATGACGTTTGTAATTTTTAAATTACTTTATTTTGAAGTACATGCTTTAATAAAAGCTCTGAATAAAGGATGCGGTGTTGCAACCGTACTCTTGTATTCAGGGTGATACTGAACTCCTACATAAAAAGGATGATCCGGCATTTCCAACGCTTCCACCAATCCGGTTTCAGGGTTTGTTCCCGTCGCTAGGAAACCGTTTTTCTCGAATTCTCCAATGTAATCACTGTTGAATTCATATCTGTGACGGTGTCTTTCCGTAATATTTTTTGCTCCGTAGATTTCGTTTAATTTAGAACCGTTTTTCAAAGAACATTTCCATGCTCCAAGACGCATGGTTCCGCCTTTATCTACTACATTTTTCTGTTCTTCCATCAAAGAAATTACAGGATGTTCTGTAGAAGTATCGAATTCCATAGAGTTCGCTTTAGTGTATCCCAAAACATTTCTTGCAAATTCAATCGTCATAATCTGCATTCCTAAACAAATTCCCAACATCGGAATTTTATTTTCTCTTGCATATTGAGCCGTAAGAACTTTTCCTTCAATTCCTCTGTCTCCGAATCCCGGTGCGACCAAAATTCCGCTAACTCCTGATAAAGTTTCTTTAATATTTTCAGAAGTTAAATCTCCACTGTACACCCATCTTACCTTCACTTCCGTTTCAAGATCTGCTCCGGCATGTTTGAAAGCTTCAGCAATGGAAATATAAGAGTCCTGAAGAGAAACATATTTTCCAACCAACGCAATTTCAATAGATTTTTTAGGATTCTGGAATTTTTTAAGGAATGATTTCCAGTCTTTAAGATCCGCTTCTTTATCACTTTTTAGATCCAATTCTTTAAGAACCACATCATCAAAGTTCTGTTTCTGAAGGTACATTGGAACTTCATAAATTGTATCTAAATCTTTACATTCAATTACATTATCTAAAGGAACATTACAGAACTGAGCCAGTTTCGCTCTCTGATCTTTCGGGATCTTATGCTCCGTACGGCAAACCAAAACATCCGCCATAATTCCGCTCTCCATCAACTGACGAACAGAATGCTGAGAAGGTTTTGTTTTTAATTCTCCGCTTGAAGCCAGATAAGGCAACAAAGTAAGATGAATTACCATAGAATTTTTCTCACCCAACTCCCATTTTAACTGACGAACCGTTTCAATGTAAGGTAAAGATTCTATATCTCCCACAGTTCCGCCGATCTCCGTAATAATGATATCGTAGTTCTGTTTGGATAAGATTTTAATTCTGCGTTTGATTTCGTTCGTAATATGAGGAATTACCTGAACCGTTTTTCCAAGGAAGTCTCCTTTTCTTTCCTTTTCGATTACCGTCTGGTAAATTTTTCCTGTTGTAACGTTGTTGTTTTGGGAAGTCGGCGCATCAAGATAACGCTCGTAGTGTCCTAAATCCAGATCCGTCTCCGCGCCATCTTCGGTTACGTAGCATTCTCCATGTTCATAAGGATTCAAAGTTCCCGGATCAATATTAATATAAGGATCAAGCTTTTGAATAGTTACGTTGAAGCCACGCGATTTTAGTAGAAGTCCAAGAGAAGCTGAAACGATTCCCTTTCCCAAAGATGAAGTTACACCTCCTGTCACAAAGATGTACTTTGTATTCTTTTTACTCATTAGATTAGGTTTGTGCAAAGTTAGGGGAAAAAGAAATACAAAGCAATTTTGGATGAAGTTTAATCCAAATGTTTATTTGATAATAAAATTAAAAATCCAAAAATCGTTTTAATTTTTACTGCTTGAAAAGGCTTTTCAGAGTAATTAATTTAATAAATCTTTAGCAAATTAAAATTTCATTAAAAATTGATACATAAATCCTTCTTTCTCCAAAATAATAAAAAAAGGTTTCCAAAACTGAAAACCTTCTAATCATATTTATAGTTATACAAATTATATTTTGATCATTTCAAAGTACAGATTAACATCCACGTCTTTAGCAACTCCTGTTCCTGTAGGATCATATTTGATATCATAATCCAAACGGTTTATGGTAAAACTTGCCTGAAATCCCATCACTTCTTTTCCCTGTTGATTTTTCGCGATTCCGCCAAAAGTTACGGGAACAGAGATATCTCTCGTAACATCTTTTATGGTTAATTTTCCTTTCAGAATGTAGGTGTTATTTTTATCCTTCTTCATGGAAGTTGTTACGAAACCCATCGTCGGATATTTTTCTGCACTGAAAAAGTCTTCGCTTTTCAAATGCTTATCTCTCATTTCAACTCCTGTATTAATGGTATTTACCTCAACTGTAAAATTCAGGTCTGCATTTTCTAAAGTATTGCCCTTTGTGGAAGCCTTCCCGTCAAACTTATCAAATCTTCCCTGCACAAAGCTGATTCCCATATGTTTGATATTAAAATTAACAGAAGAATGCATCGGATCTACCGCCCAGTCTGTCTGCGCAAAACTGAAAACACTTAGTAATGTAAATACAAAAGTTAAAAGTAATTTTTTCATTGTATAATATTTTGAATTAATTCCTGTACAAAGGTAAGTTACTTATAACAACGAACTATTGATCTATGTTATTTTTTGATTTTGCAAAATTTATTTTTGAATATAATCTATCTATTAAAAACATCATCAGTAAAACAAAAAAAGAATTCACATACATCATGATCATCAAAAGATTTTCATTACTCGAATTTGTAAAATAGGCAAAAGGATTATTCCCTGAAATGATTAAAAATAACAAATAAATAGCTTCAAATAAAATAGCAATCCTTGAAATTGAATGATAACTCTTTCTGAAAATAATCACAGTCAGCGAACCTATTGCAGTAATTACAGAGCAAAAGATCAAAATTAAATAAGAATACATTCCAAAATCTCCACCGGGCAAATTTAGAAATCTCACCGTCCATTCTGTAAACTGAGCATGCAAAAGTGACATTACCACAAAAATCAGCAAACTCAAAAAAATATTTTTCATAGCCGAAAATTAACTAAAATTCGAAAGAAAAATTCAAAAAAAATTTTGAACTTCGCAGTATGGCAAAACTCAAAACAGCATATTTCTGTCAGAACTGCGGAACCCAGTATTCCCAATGGATGGGACAATGCAAAAACTGCGGACAATGGAATACCTTGGTGGAAGAAGTCGTGGAAAAAACAACTTCACACAAAACGCCGCCTTTTTCAAAAACAAAACAGCACGTCATCAATATCGTAGAAGTTGAAACCAATGAAGAACCGAGAATAAAAACACCTTCCGAAGAACTCAATAGGGTTTTGGGAGGCGGAATTGTTTTAGGATCCGTTACACTGATCGGCGGAGAACCGGGAATCGGTAAGTCTACCCTGCTTCTTCAATTGGCTCTGAAAATGAAGAAAAAAGTTTTCTATGTTTCGGGGGAAGAAAGTGCTTCTCAAATTAAAATGAGAGCCGACCGTCTGACTGATATCCAAAATCCCAACTGCTTTTTGTTTACAGAAACCAATCTGGAAAAAATTCTTCATGAAGCTAAAAAACTGGAGCCCGACTTTGTGATTATCGATTCCATTCAGACCTTACAATCTCAGTTGATTGAAAGTTCTCCCGGAACCGTTTCCCAGATCCGCGAATGTTCCAATGAAATTATTAAATATGCCAAAGAAAACAACGTTCCTGTGTTTTTGGTCGGTCACATCACGAAAGACGGACAAATTGCCGGTCCGAAAGTTCTGGAACACATGGTGGATGTGGTTTTGAATTTCGATGGCGACAGAAATCATCTTTTCAGATTATTGAGAGCCAACAAAAACCGTTTCGGATCGACTTCCGAGATTGGGATTTATGAAATGATTTCTCAGGGTTTAAAGGAAATTAAAAATCCATCTGAAATTTTAATCACCAAAAAATTCGAAGAACTTTCCGGAAATTCAGTCGCTGTAACTCTGGAAGGAAACCGTCCGATGCTGTTGGAAATTCAGGCTTTGGTAAGTACCGCAGTTTACGGAACACCGCAGAGAAGTTCCACCGGTTTTGATGCCAAAAGATTGAATATGCTTCTTGCAGTTCTGGAAAAAAGAGCAGGTTTCCAACTCGGAGCAAAAGACGTTTTCTTAAATATTACCGGCGGAATAAAAACCGATGATCCGGCTTTAGATTTAGCGGTTGTTGCTTCCATTCTTTCATCCAATGAAGATATTGCCATTTCCGAACATTATTGTTTTGCGGGAGAAATTGGTTTAAGTGGTGAAATACGCCCGATTGCACAGGCGGAACAGAGAATTACCGAAGCGGAAAAGTTAGGCTACGAAAAGATTTTTATTTCTAATCTGAACAAATTACCGAAGAAAAAATTCGGGATTAAAATAGAAGAAGTAAGCAAAATTGAGGATTTTCATGAAAGATTATTTTAATTAAAACACACCATATTAAATGATGAAAACCAACATCCTCAATTACTATAACCATCTTGCAAAAACCTATGACGAAAACCGTTTCGGGAATTCCTACGGAAAATACATCGATGACCAGGAAAGAGCTTTTTTAAATTCCTTTTTTAGAAATAAAAGTTATTCAAAAATTCTGGATTTAGGTTGCGGAACAGGAAGACTGCTGAATTTTGCCACTCACGGTGCAGATTTCAGTGAAGAAATGCTGAATATTGCCCGAAAAAAATTTCCTGAAAAAATTTTAGCCAAAGGAGAAATCTCAAAAATCCCTTTCGCAGATGAATTTGACTGTATTTTCTGTTTCCATGTCATCATGCATCAAAACAGAAAGGAAACGGAAGCTTTTTTGGATGAATGCTTTTCAAAATTAACCAAAAACGGAACTTTAATTTTTGATTATCCCACGAAAAACAGACGAAAAGTTGTTTCTCCACAGGAAGATTGGCACGCTGGAAACAGTTTTACACCCAAAGAAATTTCTGAATTAGCCGGAAAACGATGGAAAATTAAAAATTCAACCGGAATTTTACTGTTCCCGATTCACAGAATTCCTAAAAGTTTAAGAAAATATTTTCTTCCGCTGGATATTTTGCTGTGTAAAACATTCCTGCAAAACTGGGCTTCTTATCACATTGTTGTTTTAGAAAAGATATGAGACAGCAATTACGAAAACTCCTTCCAAATAATTTTAAACTGCAATTGAAATTATTGAGAAGATATATTAACGAAAGCAAAACCCAATATTCTTATCCGAAATATTACAGCTCAGAAAATATTGGAGAATATAAAACTGAACTCCGGCAAATCATCAGGAAAGGAGAATTTTATGAGAACAAACTTCATAACCTGAAGATTGTCGGAGAAAAAATCAACCATCTGATTATTTATCCCAACGAAGTTTTTTCTTTCTGGAAACTGATCGGAAAACCGAATGAGAAAAATAATTTTAAAGAAGGGAGAAATTTAATTAAAAACAATATTTCAAGTGATTTTGGAGGCGGAATTTGTCAGTTTTCCTCAATCTTATATTTTCTAGCTTTGCAGTCGGGTTTAAAAATCATTGAAAGATTTCCTCATTCCATAGATATTTATAAGGATCATGAACGTTTTACACCTTTAGGTTCAGATTGTACCGTGGTTTATGGCTATAAAGATTTACAGTTTCAGAATACTTTTTCATTTCCGGTTCAGTTGCAATGTTTTGTGAATGATGAAGAACTTTCTGTCTGTTTTCTTTCACCGAAAGAAATCGTTTTGAATACAATCAATTTCAGCTATTCTGAAATAGAAAACGGAGTCTGGGTTGAAACTTTACAGGACGGTAAAGTTTTGCTTAAAAATTTCTATATTCGTTTATGAATTATTTGGCGCATTCCTTTCTTACTTTTACAGACGGACAGATTGTCGGTCAGTTTTTGGAAGATTTCATTAAAAACAGAGACCGCTATTCTTTTCCGAAAGATATTCAGGACGGAATCACTTTACACCGCGCTATTGATACTTTTACAGACGGTCATCCTGCCATTCATGAAGCCAAAAAAGTTTTTGCACCTTTGGTAAGATTATACGCCGGAGCTTTTGTGGATGTTTCTATGGATTATTTTGTAGCAAATGATTTAAGCCTGAATTCTCTGGAAGGCTGGAAAAATCATTCCCGAAAAGTTTACCGTGTTTTGAATGAAAATTATGAATTTCTTCCCGAAAACTTCAGAATAATGCTTGAAAAAATGGAAGAAGGCGATTGGCTTTACAACTACCGTTTCGAGAAAAACATCGGTTACAGTATGAGAAACGTTCTGAACAAAGCAAAATATTTAAACATTGATATTCCCGTTCACGAAGCTTTTTTAAAGAATAAAGATTTTCTTCAGGAATGTTATGATGATTTTTTTCCTGATTTATTGGAACATGCCAAAGAAATCAATGCGCTTTTACAGCTCGAAAATTAATTTTTAAAACTGCTGAAACAAATAACGGTTCGGGTAAGTTAATTTTTCACTTTTCCGGTTTCCGTTAACGATGATGTGGACGATATTGATCTGATCGTCAAATAAATTATACAGAAAACTTACCGCTGCTTCTACTTTTTTCGGGTTGTCGATTTTTTCAGATTCAAGGTAAATATTTACCGATTCCTGATCTTCTTCATAGCCTACATAATTAACATTCAGAAATTTATTATTGCCTTTTAGCTTAAAATATTCCGCAGAATAATTTTTAAGAGATTCGTTGAGCTGTGTTTTGAATTTCGGATCGTTGAAATGAAGCGATTTGCTGTATTTATTATTCAGTCCGTTTTCCAGATCATCCAGAAAAAAACGCCCTGTAATTTCAAACGTTTTGGATTTCTGATTGTAATTAATTTCTACAGAACCTACATGATAAGGATGTTTTGCCTTTGTAAAAGAGAAAAATATAATTAAAACGGTAAAGAAGAAAAACAGTTTTTTCATTGTAATAAATCAAGGATTTTTTGTGGATCTTGTCGCATATCGAAGAACAGAAGAACTTTAATTTTAGTCTCGTTTTCCTTTCGGAAGAACATTCTTACGTGTTTTTTGCCGATTAAAACACTTTTCGTCTTGTGAAGGGAACTTTGAAACTGAGAATATTTTCCATTTTCAAGATCATTCGTTATTCTTTTCACATCTTCTAAGAAAATAACAACTTCACGATTTGTCCAGATTCTCTTAAGAAATTCGATATTCTCTGCTAACGTTTTTTTTGCTATTTCTGAGAATTCAATCTGCATATTTCTTCATCAATAAACTTAAAGAAATCATTTTTCGAGATCATATCGTCATCTTTCAGAGATTCCCCATATTTTTCAATCTCTTCAAAAACATGAGAAGGCAGACCTTCAACCATTTCATAATTATTTTCTACAATTCTTACTCCTTTCAGTCTTTCTAAAAGCTGCTTAACGAAAAAATAATCTTCTTTATTATCTATTTCTATGGTAAGGTTCATTGTATTGATTTTACACAAAGTTAAAATAAATTTTGTATCATCGCGTTTCAAAAATAATATTGGAAAAATGCAGGATTTTTTATTCTATCTGAATCTCGGCTGGGAACACATTATTTCTTTGGATGCACTCGATCATCAGCTTTTTGTTCTGGCTTTAATTGCGGTATATTCTTTTAGCGATCTAAAGAAAGTTTTAATTCTTGTTACCGCTTTTACCATCGGTCATTCCATTACTTTGGCATTAAGCACTTTTGATATCATAAGAATCAATTCGGATTGGGTGGAGTTTCTGATTCCGTTGACGATTGTTTTAACTTCGCTGAATAATATTCTCATCCGAAATAAAAAACAGTCTCAGAATAACGCCAATTACTATTTAGCCTTAATTTTCGGACTGATCCACGGAATGGGCTTTGCGAATACCGCAAGAGTGATGATTGCCAAAAGCCAGAGTATTGCTGTTCCTCTTTTAGGCTTCAATATCGGTTTGGAATTGGGGCAGATTGCCATTGTTTTCGGGATTTTAATACTGCTCTTTATTTTGCTTAAACTATTCAAAGTAAATCAGAAAGACTGGATCCTTTTTGTCTCTTCCGGAGTATTTGCCCTCTCTTTAAAAATGACATTAGAAAGAATTCCTTTTTAACGCTGAAACATTTTCAAATTTTCAGCTACTTATTATTATATTTGAAAATCTTTAAAACAATTTCGGTTATGAAACTAAAAGTTGCCATACTTTCTCTTTCTGTATTTGCGTATACAGGTTTCACCGCACAAAATATCCAGAACAATCCTGGAAGCAACCACGGAAACAAATTCGAGCAGTTAGGAACCATTCTTCCTACACCAAATATCTACAGAACCGCTTCCGGAGCTCCCGGTCATGGTTATTGGCAAAACAGAGCCGATTACGAGATCAATGCTTATCTGGACGAAGACAAAAGAAATCTGAAAGGTTCTGAAACCATTACGTATTACAACAATTCTCCGGACGATCTGGATTATATCTGGCTTCAGCTTGATGAGAATCAACAGTCGACAGTAAAGAAAGCGGACTTCCCGTTCTCTTCTACCCTTCCGAAAGCGGCAACAGACCAACAGCTGAAAGCTTCTGAAGTTCCGGCAATCGATAATGGATATGGAGTAAATCTTGAAAAAGTAACGGATGCTTCAGGAAATCCTTTGAAATATACCGTCAATAAAACCATGATGCGTATTGATCTTCCTAAAGTTCTGAAAAAAGGAGAAAAACTGGTTTTCAAAGTAGACTGGAACTACAATATCCCGAACCGAATGAAAATGGGCGGTCGTGGCGGTTACGAAAACTTCCCTGAAGAAGGAAACGATCTTTATACGATGACGCAATGGTATCCGAGAATGTGCGTATACAGCGATTTCCACGGATGGCAGAATCATCAGTTTACAGGAAGAGGAGAATTTGCTCTGGTTTTCGGAAATTTTAAAGTTTCGATGAATGTTCCCGCAGATCATGTGGTAGGAGGAACAGGAGAATGTAAAAACTATGATCAGGTCTTAACATCTGAGCAATTGGCAAGATACAACAAGTCTAAAACTTCTACTGAACCTGTAGAAATCGTGACTCTGGATGAAGCTAAAAAAGCGGAGAAAAATCATTCCAAGCAGAGAAAAACATGGACTTTTGAAGCGAATGACGTGAGAGATTTCGCATGGACTTCTTCAAGAAAATTTGTGTGGGACGGAATGGGCGTTACGATTCCTGAAAACAACAATAAAGTAATGGCAATGAGCTTTTACCCGAAAGAAGCTTATGGGTTATACAGAAAATATTCAACCAAAGCAGTTGCGCATACCATTAAAACCTATTCAGAATTCACCATTCCTTATCCTTATCCTGTCGCACAGTCTGTAGAAGCGGCAAACGGAATGGAATATCCGATGATCTGCTTCAACTACGGAAGAACGGAAAAAGACGGAACCTATTCGGAAGGAATTAAAAACGGAATGTTGGGCGTTGTGATTCACGAGGTGGGACATAACTTTTTCCCGATGATTATTAATTCAGACGAAAGACAATGGAGCTGGATGGACGAAGGTTTAAATACTTTCGTGGAATATCTTACTGAAGAAAAATGGGACAATAAATTCCCGTCAAAAAGAGGTCCGGCGTGGACAATTGTAGATTACATGAAACTTCCGAAAGATCAACTGGAGCCAATTATGAGTAATTCTGAAAACATTATTCAGTTTGGTCCGAATGCGTATTCCAAACCGGCAACCGGATTAAATATTCTTCGTGAAACGATCATGGGAAGAGAACTTTTTGATAAAGCTTTTAAAACCTACGCTAAAAGATGGGCTTTCAGACATCCTGAACCTGCAGATTTCTTCAGAACGATGGAAGATGCAAGCGGTGAAGATCTGGACTGGTTCTGGAGAGGATGGTTCTACGGAACTGATCCTGTAGATATCGCGATTGATAAAGTGACGATTGCAACTCCGGATCTGAATACTGCTCCAAGAGAAGCCAAAGAAAATAAATATAAAGTTGATAAACCTGCCCTGAACGAATTTGAAGATATTTCAAAAATCAGAAACAGAGAAGATAAAAACATTACTTTCTACGTAGACAAAGACAAGGAAGCACAGGATTTCTATTACAGATACGACAGAAGTCAGGAAAAAGTGGATAACGATAAGGAATACGTTTCTAAATTCGAGGGAACCGAACCTTTAACGCAGAAAGAAAAAGATAAATTTAAAAATCTTACCGCTTATCAGATTGATTTCGTGAACAAAGGAGGTTTGGTAATGCCGATTATTTTAGAATTTACTTTTGAGGACGGAACAAAACTTACCGACAAATCTTCTGCACAGATCTGGAGAATGAACGAGCAGAAAGTTTCTAAAACGTATTATTTTGAAAAGAAATTAAAATCTGTTCAGCTTGATCCAATGAGAGAAACTGCCGATATTGATACTTCCAACAATTTCTGGAGCAATGACGGCGGAACAGCACAGGTTTCCAAATTCGATCTGTTCAAACAGAAAGAAACAGGAAATGCAAGAGGCGCTTCTAACGGAAAAGTAAATCCGATGCAGGCTGCAGGGAAAAAATAAAATTTTCCATCAAAGCATATCCATAACTGTAAAAGTTATATTTTTAAAACAGATATTTTCTGAAAATGTAAGATTTATTTATTTTTCTTTCTTTTCAAAAAGTATCTGTTTTATTTTATCTTATTTTCTGTAGAAAAAGGTCCAGATCATCTTCTTTTCCCAACCCCAATTTCTGCTTAATTCTGTATTTTGCCACTCTTACACTTTTGGCTTCTATATGAAATAAACCTGCAATCTGCTTCGTATTCATCTGTAAATGAAGACAGGCGCAGTATTTCATGTCTAACTGCGAAAGTTTCTGCACAGATTTATCATGGAGTAAGTTAAAAAAATCCGGATGTAGTTGCTGTACCTGAGATTTTATTTCGGCAAAATCATGATCTCTGAGCATTTCTTCTTTGATGAGCTTATTGATCTGCTGGGTTTCTCCTTCGTTGGCTTTGGCTTTAATCTGCTGAAGCATTTCATTTTTTTTAGAAAGCTGCAAACTGCTTGCTATCATTTCTTTTTGAAGCTGGCTTTGTTTTACGGCTAAGAGTTCATGCTCCAGATTAAGCCTTGCTTTTTCTTCTTTTTCGAATTTTGCCTGCAGTTCGGCTTCCTGCTTTTTGGCTTCCAGTTCTTTTGCTCTTTGTGTAGAGTATTTAAGTTTGTAATGATAAGAACGGAACATGAATCCCAATCCCGCTAAAGTAACCCCAAAAATTCCAAGATAAAGATAATTTTGCAGCGTCCTGCTCTCTGCCCTTTCCTTCAATGTTGCCAATTCTGTATTTTTCTTCTCTACTTCGTATTGGATCTCTAATTTCTGGGCATTTTTTATTTGTTCCTGATTATTGATTTTTCCAATAACATCCTGCAGTTTTTTTTGATAGACAAATGCTTTGTTGAAATTTTTCTTTTTCTCATATAAATTGACCAAAGCCTGATAATCATTCATCCAGGTATAGTAATAGGGAGGATTTTTCTGAAGCATTTTTTCTTCTGCCAAAAGATAATATTTCTCTGCCTCTGCCAAGTCGCCTTCATTTTCCGCATATGCACCTTTTATTCCGTATACATTGGTGAGATAATCATATTTGAGAGGATGATTTTTTACTGTTTGTTCTACTATCTGTAAATAATGGCCTATTTTTCTTTTAGTATCATTATTTTGAGGAAGATAAGCTAAAGAAAAGGTGGCTAGATTAATGTTCATTCTGGAATAGGCAGTGTAGCCAATCTCTTCCGGATATTTTTCGCAGAGGTTATTTATTTTCTCTGCAAAATAAAATACACTGTCTTTGTATTTTTTGCTTTTGGTTGCAAATTCCATATGATCGTAATAATGCATTTCTGCGTCATATGCATCTATTATACAATTAACATTTTTCGATTTTTCTGCATTCTTCAATGCCAGATGAGCATATATTTTTACCTTATCCTGTTTTCCCCACTGTTCATAGGCATAATACATATCCCAGTACAGCAAAGACAACAGTCTGTAATCTTTTTTAATTTTAAGAAAATGAATTCCTTTCTGTGCATCGCGGATGGACAAGTCCAGTATTTCATTGTGTTTATAGAAGTAGGAACTTGCTGATAAAGCCACAGCATTTGCGAGATCATCTTTCGATTTTTCAGCAAAATATAATGACTTGCTTATCGCATTTTTAGCCTCTTTTACATTGTCATTAAACGTGAAGATTTTGCTTAGAGAGGCATATTCGTACGCCAGAGCAACATCATCATTTTTAGGCTCTGATATTGAAATTGCTTTATTTATAAGTCTTAAAGACGTTGAAAAATCCTCATTTAATCTTGAAAGTTCGGCATCTTTCAGAAGTTTTACAACTTTTATATCTTTCACCTGTGCCTGCAGATAAAATACGTTCAAAAGAATCAGTATTAAAAAAATAATTTTCTTCATATTGGGTTTTAAAATGTAGTGAAAAACTTCAGCATTTAATCCAATTAGCTCCAGGAATGACGTCAGAAGCAAAGGGAAAATTCAGCATATTTTTCTCCGATTGATATTTTTTTCCGCAAAAGAGCAATAATTCAGTCTTTATAATTCCGTTTTTCTTTTTGCTTTTGACAGAAGATGGTTAATCATGTACCTGCTTATAGTTTTTCATGTTGCAAAATTATATTATTTAGGAACAGATAATGAAATCGAATACAATTTCAAAGCACTTCTAAAAAACTAAACATCAGCTATTTAAAAATCATGTAGTCACTTTGTAGTCACACTTTTTACTAAAGGTAGCCGTTTTGTGGTATCCTTTTTTATTGTTCGGCTGACAATTTAAAAGAGTTTTGCATTAAGATTTTAAATAAAAAATGTAAACCAATAAATAGCAACTTTTAAATAATGAACACAAAAAAGACGGCAAAATTATTTCTTATATTCATTTCGGGTCTTGCAACAGCACAGATCGGTATTAATACTCCTAATCCGTTAGACACTTTTCATGTTGACGGCGGAAAAGACAATCCATCATCCGGAATTCCGACAACAGATCAGCAATCCAATGATTTTATTGTGACCAAAACAGGAAAAGTAGGAATAGGAACGACAACAATAGGCTCCGGTCATATGCTGGAAATTGTGGGTCCTACCAATCAGATTCCAAACATTCAGGAAGCAAGTGCGGATATTTATATGATTCCGGGATCTTTACAGGAAAAATCTACTCTAAGAGTGGCTAATTTTCAGGGAAAGGAAACCCAGGTCACAACTTTTGACGGATCTTATACCGGAACCAGAGGAGATGGAATACCTTACGCTAATCTGGGGGTTTACTTTTCCAACGGAGACAACATTAGCCATGAGCTAAGAAGCACAGTAGGAGGAAACCACTATTTTGTAATCAATTCCAGAACAATTACTACGATGACGGCTTCCGGAAATGTAGGGATGGGGATTGTAAACAATGTGGGAAATCTTGCTCCGGTAAGCACTTTGGACGTAAGAGGTTCTGTGGGCGGAAATATCAGAGCTTTGTCTTCGGGAACTGTTGCAGATAATGATTTCACGTTATTGGTTCAGGGTTCTGTAAGTCTGCCTGCTGCAAGTTCCGCCAACATAAGACGTATATATTATCTTATTAACGATACAGCCGCCTCACAAACTGTTTCGGGAAATTTCAGATTGAACGGAAATATATTTAATTCCTATACACTTAACAATTCTGACGGAGGAAGAGGTATTTCTGTACAAAGTGACGGAAGTAACTGGATCATAATTTCTAAGTTTTAAATAAAAACCTTACACTTTAAAAACACAAATCAATAATAAAAGTAAATTTCCATTCACGCAGTGTTGTTTTAACCAAATCACAATTTTATTAATCATCTAAAAATAATTTCATCATGGACAGAAAAAATGCAGCAATCATTTCTTACCTCACCATCATCGGATGGCTGATTGCGTATCTGATTACAAACAGCGACAAAAGAGATTCTTTTGTAAAATATCATTTGAAACAGTCTTTAGGGCTTATTATTTCACAATTTTCTTTTGGTATTGCTGCAGGCATTCTGACTTCAATAATGCCATCATTATCATTTATCAACTATTTTGCAATTGTATTTTTGATATTATGGATTTTCGGAATCATTAATGTTGTAAATTCAGTAGAAAAGCCGATTCCTATGATCGGCAGGTTATTTGAAGATAAATTTAATTTCATCAAATAAATAAAAGGAATTTGGAACTGTTAACGTACATTTTAGTACCGTTTTTTATCGCTCTTTTGTTTAAAAAATTAATGTTAACAAAGAAATTTTTAACCTATTTACTTACCACATTTATTATTTTGATATACCCTTTTTTGCTATTCTCTTTGGAGGATTTTCTGAACTTTGCAGATCAAAAATCAAGATGCGGAAATATTCAGGGTTTATTTGTTATCGGAAATACTGTAATTTATCTACCCGTTGCTTTATTGCTGCAATATTTTTTTAATAAATGGCTTGTGAAATTTAAGAACACAAATGACTAAAATACTGTAACTTTTACACAAAGGGTACAACTAATTATTAAAAAAATTCATGAGACTATTTCTGATCCTTTTAATAATGAGCAGTGCCCAAATTTTTGCTCAGAAAACTGTTACTCCGGGTAATGTAAAGCTTGAATCCCAATACATTAAAGATGAAATATCCGATGCAGTATGGTACGCTGCAAAAGGTGACCAGAAAATGGAAATCGGGAAAATAACCTCCGAGGTAAAAAAGCTAGACAAAAACAGACTTCTTCTTAAAACTACAGTAAAGATGAATCAGGCTCCGGACAAACCATGGACAGATTCTACGGTGGTAAGAATTTCAGATTTTCAGCCGATGTATCATTCTTCCTACAATATGATGAGAGACATGGTGATTAAGTTTGAAAAAAATAAAGCAACAGGATATTATTTCGATAAAAAAGCACAGAAAAAAGACGTTATTAACGAAAAAATTTCCACTGAATATTTCGACAGCAATGCGTATCCCGCAATCATAAGATTTATGCCTTTAAAAGAAAATATATCCGCAGAAATGCCGATTTTCGATTATAATCCGGCTGCTAAAAAAGGCGTTATAAAAGCCTATGTGGAAAATGTAACCCAAGGAGATCTTAACGGTAAAAAAGTCTGGATCGTAAAAACCACGGATGATATTCAGGACAGAAAGTCTGTAGTCACGTATTATATTGATTTTTCCACAAGGAAGGTTCTGAAACAGGAAATAGATTCCGACGGAAGAAAAATGGTTATGGAATCTGTAAAATAAAAAGATTATTCTTTAAAAGTATTCAGAATCTGGATACTTTTTTTAGATTTGCACCAGATAAAAACTTTAAAAATATCCATGAAAAAACTTAGCCTTTTATTGGTGTTTATTCTTTCAGCACAAAACTTCTTTGCACAATCTCTACAGTTTTATACAGGAAAAAGAGATTTCCTTCCCATAGAAATTCTAATGGAAGACGGCAGTACAAAAAAAGGATTTGCACAAGACTTTATGCTTCCTGATGTTGCAACATTCAGTTTCATGGGAAAAGGTCCTAAATATGCCAATTTAGACAGAAAAGAAGTAAAATTTAAATCTTCAAAAAGCGATACCAAAGTACAATTAATCCCTGTTTCTGATATTAAAAGTTTATTGTATACAAATGAAGAAACCCAGGAGCAATTTCAACTGGACAAACGTCTGGTAAAAGAGATCAACAAAGATCAGGAACTGGAATCCGAAGGAAAAGTACTGATGCTTCCTTTGATGGAAAAAGGACTGATAAATCTTTATGGTTACAGAAGCATGATGTGCAAGGCAGATTTTGGAAATAATTATTCCGCAGCTTCCAATGGAAACGAAAACGATTGTCAGTTAACTTATGTAATGGTTTATTTAAGCAAACCAGGCGACACCGTTGCCATTGCGCCGGTAGATTATCCTTCCTTAAGTCCCTTAGATTTATTTAATCTTAAAACATTATACAAAAAATTCTATACAGCCTATGAAATGGTAGGAGCAGACTGTCCGGAGTTTCTTAAAAAAGTAGATGAAGCAAGACAGAACGATTATTTTTCCAATAAAACTTTTAAGGAAAAGAAAAGAGCAACCGATGACGAAAGAAAAGCAGCGCTTAAAGGTAAAAGAGGAGCTGAAGCTTCAAAGATAAATATGAAATATAAATCAGCAATATACACTGATATCTATAAAAAACTGATCGACGATTACGAAGATTCTTGTCATCAATAAAATACAAGTCACCTCATTTTTGAAGTGACTTTTTTTCTGCCAAAATTTCCGTTCAAAAAAAATTAGTCTGCCAAAATTTTCTTTTGCCTGTGTTGGCATACAATTAGAGAATTTCAAGACAGAAATAATTAAAAAATTAAATATATTATGTCAGTAAACTTTAAACCATTAGCAGACAGAGTTTTGATCGAACCGATCGCTGCAGAAACTAAAACAGCTTCAGGTATTATTATTCCGGACACCGCAAAAGAAAAACCTCAGGAAGGTACTGTTGTGGCAGTTGGTCCGGGCAAAAAAGATGAGCCTACAACTGTACAAGTGGGTGACAAAGTTCTTTACGGGAAATATTCAGGTTCTGAATTGAAATTGGAAGGAAAAGATTATTTAATTGTAAAAGAGGGAGATTTACTAGGAATCATCGGTTAATTCGTAAAAAGTAAAATGTATTCATGTAAAATGACTTCATGAATATAAAAGTTCATTAATACATTGTACAAAGTACATTAATACAATCAAAATATTATGGCAAAAGAAATAAAATTCGATATCGAATCAAGAGACGCTTTAAAAAGAGGTGTTGATGCATTGGCTAATGCAGTAAAAGTAACTTTAGGACCAAAAGGTAGAAACGTAGTCATCGAAAAATCTTTCGGTGCACCTCACGTTACCAAAGACGGGGTTTCAGTTGCAAAAGAAATCGAACTTGAAGACAGAGTAGAAAACATGGGAGCACAAATGGTAAAAGAAGTGGCTTCCAAAACCAATGATATTGCAGGAGACGGTACTACTACCGCTACTGTTCTGGCACAGGCTATCGTAAGAGAAGGTCTTAAAAACGTAGCTGCAGGTGCAAACCCAATGGATTTGAAAAGAGGGATAGACAAAGCGGTTGCAACAGTGGTTGAGAACTTAAAAGCTCAGTCTCAGGAAGTTGGAGATTCTACAGATAAAGTAAAGCAGGTTGCTTCTGTTTCTGCTAACAACGACGAAACAATCGGTGCTTTAATCGCTGAAGCGTTCGGAAAAGTAGGTAAAGAAGGTGTTATCACAGTAGAAGAAGCTAAAGGAATCGATACAACGGTAGACGTTGTAGAAGGGATGCAGTTCGACAGAGGATATCAGTCGCCGTATTTCGTGACGAATCCTGAAAAAATGTTGGCTGAACTTGAAAATCCATACATTCTTTTGGTAGAGAAAAAAATCTCTTCCATGAAAGAATTGCTTCCTGTTCTTGAACCAATCGCTCAGGGAGGAAAATCTTTATTAATTATCTCTGAAGAAGTTGAAGGTGAAGCTTTGGCAACTTTAGTGGTAAACAAATTAAGAGGTTCTCTTAAAATTGCTGCAGTAAAAGCACCTGGATTCGGAGACAGAAGAAAAGCAATGTTGGAAGATATCGCGATCTTAACAGGAGGACAGGTAATTTCTGAGGAGCAAGGTTTCACCATGGAAAACATCTCTTTAGATATGTTGGGAACTGCTGAAAAAGTTTCTATCGACAAAGACAACACAACGATTGTAAACGGTGGTGGTGACGACAGCAAAATCAAAGGAAGAGTTGCACAGATCAAAGCTCAGATGGAAACGACTACTTCTGACTACGACAGAGAGAAACTTCAGGAAAGACTGGCTAAATTAGCAGGAGGTGTTGCTGTACTTTACGTAGGTGCTGCTTCTGAAGTGGAAATGAAGGAGAAAAAAGACAGAGTGGACGATGCGCTTCACGCAACAAGAGCTGCTGTAGAAGAAGGTATTGTTGCAGGTGGTGGTGTTGCTTTGGTAAGAGCAATCGCTTCTCTTGAAAGCCTTTCCGGTGCAAATGCAGACGAAAATACAGGAATTAAGATCGTAAAAAGAGCGATCGAAGAGCCATTGAGACAAATCGTTGCCAACGCAGGAGGTGAAGGTTCTGTAATCGTTGCTAAAGTAGCAGAAGGAAGCGGAGATTTCGGATATAATGCAAAAACAGACGAGTATGTAAATATGCTTGAAGCAGGAATCATCGACCCTACAAAAGTAACAAGAGTTGCTCTTGAAAACGCAGCTTCTGTTTCAGGAATGTTATTAACCACTGAATGTGTCATCACTGAAGTGAAAAAAGACGAACCAGCTATGCCAATGGGTGGTGGAATGCCAGGAATGATGTAAGGGCGCGGTCAGCGACCGAGGCAATTTAATATACTAACCGCTCTATTTATAGGGCGGTTTTTATTTTGTATTATTTTTTTAATTATATTTGAAAAACTAATTAATAAAACCATGAAACAATATCAATTAACTTCTCATTCTTCATTCTCGATTTTTATTTTTAGAAGAGATTAATATGGTTCCTCTTAGAATAAAGACAAAATATTTTACATTGGAAATTTTTAGGAGGGGAATAGTTTTTACTATCGCTTCTTTATTACTCGTTTCGGGAGCCAATTTGGTGAATGGAAATATATTTCTAGCCTTAATATCAATTTTTAATAAGCAAGTGTTTAATGAAGACAATAATGAATATGGATTTTGGATTGGAATAATTTTAATTTTATTTTCTCTGTTTCTTTTTTATCTAATTATTATTAATTGGAGAATCGAAATCTATTCAAAAACATTTATACAATTACGTAAATGTTTAGACAAATATGGAACAGCTATTAATCATAGACTGTACTATTACTATTCTGAAAAGATAAGAACTTTACATACAGAAGCCTACAACGAATATTTGAAGACTGTTAACTTTCTAAGTGAAAATCAAACAAATCTTGACATCCAAACTTATGAAGCAGCTGTTGATTTAAATTCCAATATTGGGAAAAAATTTTTAGAACTTGACGTCTATATTAAAGAGATTAATAAAATCGAAAATAATGTAGATACACAGTATAATCCACAACTAGCCAACAGAGAATTAATAAGAGAGATAGATGAATTAAAAAATCAAATGGATAGTTTCGCTTCTTTAATCAAGAAAAAAGAAAAATTCAAAATACTTAACCAAAAATAACTCCTGTTTACAAGCGTTTAGTAAGATTGCAAATGCACGTTTATATTTCGTAAGAAATTCTATCTTGATAAGCAATAATCGCTTCCACTTGCATAGCGCTAGAACGTTAGCGGCAATATCATAAATACAATTAACAATAATGGATGAAAGGTCTAAACAATTAATTATTGAGAATTTAAACTATTTTAAAGAATTAGAAACACGTCTTAATACATATCAAAATGCTAAAATTGATGTAATTAGAATCATTTACTTTTTGACTCAATTTAATAGTTATAAAGAAATAGAAATGATTATTCAACTTTTGAAAAAGTTTGATTACTTAGATAGCAAAATGATAACTTATTTGCTAAAAGTTGCATATAATAAAATTGAAGAAGAACATTTAGTTAAGCCTATGCTATCTTCATTAGGAGGAATTCAAGATAGTAGTGCCGTTATTTGTTATCAGTTACTAAAACATTTATTCGATGATGAGAATGATATATTAAATAAAATTATAAACATCGAAAATATTGGATCTAATATTGAGTCTAATATTCCTTCTGCTCTTATTTTATTTGACGATAATATTACTTCAGGGACACAACTTGAAGCATTTTTTAAGGAATTATTTGTAGGTAGTGATGAACCGGAATTTTTCAAACAACCGCTTACGAGCAGTCAGCATGAAATTTTGAAAAAAATTCCAATAAGAATATGTTATGCTATTCAATTATCTGAAAATAGTAATCAAATAATTGAAAATATTAGAAATGAATATAAAATTGACTTAAAAGTGTTTTGTGGAAAAGTTGATTATATAAATTATCTTGATTATCAATCAAATATTTTTCTAACAATTCAAGATTCCGATTATACAAAAGAATTTATTTCTGATATATCTAGAAAACTTTTTTCTGATAAAAATTGGTCATACGAAAAAGTTTACAATCGAGTTTTGGGATATGGTAATTTAGGAAAATTAACAGCTTTTTATTACAATGTTCCTAAATCTCTGATTCCAATTTTTTGGAAATTTGGTTATTATAATAATAAACCGTGGTTTCCTTTACTCCCAGAAACACAAGAAGCAAAAAAAATACTTGAGTCTCAAGAACAATTTGATTTTATGAAAGTTGATGCAATCAAAAATTGGATTTCAACAGGACTTTCAAATAGAAAACCAAGCTTAAAATTTGGTGTTTTATCTGATAAAGGAATTATAAATGAATTTACATTATCAATACCATCTCGTAAAATTATCCATGAAAAAATAATAAATATTATTCAAATAAAGAAGTTAAAATATATTGAGAATACTCCTAATACAGACAGAAGTCCTTTAAGTTTCTTAAATAAGAAAAAACATCCTAAAAGAACACTTTCGACTACAGATTATAACCGATATAAAAATGAAATTGATAATTATAATATCTCATTAGAAAATTTTCTTTTAAATTTTGAAGAATATATATATCGTTTATCAAGTACCAACATTATAGAATTTATCATAGAAAATGAAGGAAATACTCCTGCAAATAATTTTAATTTAAAATTATTTTATAATACTGGGCAGATAATGTTTGATGATATAAATGATTTTCTTCCCGAATTTAAGGAAGTTGTTCCTGATATAGACGATTTTTACACAAAACAACCTGGTGAAATTTATTTAGAAACACATTTGTTTCAAAATTCAATCGTAAAAAACAAAACAAGTAATACTCCAAACGATAAAATTAAACCTGATTCTGATTATGTATATAAAATGCAAGAAAATAGATTAGGTCACAATGATGCTTATAGAAATAGAATAAATCTTATTAGAGTTGATTCTACATTAGATAAGATTGAAGTTCCTTATGAATTAAACTTTGATGAAGAATCTGATACTATAAGTGGACAACTGACTATTAATTATATTGAGGTAGATGAAGTTAATCCCGAAAATTCACAAGAACTATTAAAATCAATTAATAAATTCAACGATTTATTTTTAATTAAACAATACGGGCGCTAACAAGGGTTTGGCAAAATTTGGACTCCCCTGTTAGTACGAGCGTCACGCTCGTATCAACAAAAAAACCGCTTAATTCCAAGAGCGGTTTTTCATTTTAAAACAAACTCGATAATATCGAGAACAAATTATAAACCCAATAGCTCAAATTTGCAATCCGTGACCTTAATTTCCATATCCACATTGTGAAAGCACGTTAACAACTTTAATTGAAAAAGCGTAAGCAGAGCATATGTAAATTTACCAAAAATTGGTAAATTTGAGAAAAGTTTGGACAAAATGAAAAATACATCAATATCACTGGGAAACTATTTTGATCAGTTTGTAAGTAGTCAGATTTCATCAGGACGCTATAAAAATGTTAGCGAAGTTGTTCGTGCCGGACTTCGACTTTTAGAGGACGAAGAAAACAAAGTAATCGCCCTGAAAGCTGCAATTCAGAAAGGATTAGACAGTCCTCTCATTGAAAATTTCGACTTTAAAGAAAACTTAAAAAAATTAAAAGAAGAAAAAAGAAAAAATGGCTAAAGTTATTTTCAGACAGGAAGCCATTGACGACTTAAATGACATTTGGGTTTACACTACTGACGAGTGGTCTGAAAAACAAGCCGACAAATACTATGCAGCTATAGAGTTTGCTTGTACACAAATAGGAAAAACCCCTGAACTTGGAAAAGAATATGATGGAATAAGCAAGAATTTGCTTGGTTTGAGAACTGGAAAACACATAATTTTCTATCAAGTTATTTCAAAAGACAGAATTGAAGTTGTCAGAATTTTACACGAAAGAATGGACTTGAAAAATAGGCTTGATGAATAAACAACTTCCCGATTTCACCGATATCGCGGATTTTAAATCCGTGACATTTCCCTATCAAAAAACCTCGTTCGTAAAAATTTCCAATCTATAAAAAGTTAAAATCACGGATTGAAAATCCGCAATATTGAGGTTTACTCAATTTTATACTTTTCTATATCAAAGTCAAAATCAAATAATTCTTTTGGATGAATTTGTAATGCTACGGCAAACTTTATCATAGTTTTCAAAGTTAGATTTCTTTTCCCTTTTTCATATTTACTTACTTCCGCCGAATCAATACCTGTTAGGAATTCCAAATCTTGTTGAGTTTGATTATTTTTTGTTCTAATTTCAGAAATACGCTTTCCTATCAAAATTTGCAGGTCTTTGTGAAAATCCATTAATACTATGTTTTCAACTAAATTGCATTTATAAAAAATAAATACTATTGGGATATATGCCAGTATTGTGATTTTTTGTTATATTTGTCGAATAAAAGCATTTAATTTAATATAAAACAAATTGATTATTTAGAGATTTAAAAACACAATTTATCATATACCCTTGGTTTGTATAGGCAGGAAGTTCATAAATTTTACAACTTCCTCCTGTACAGCCAGAAAAAATGTAAAAACAAATAACCAAAACCAAATTTATCAGATAACAAAAACACCATGACGAATTCAAGAAAACTTAAAATTTATTCAAGATTTCAGAAAAGCAGCAACCAACTCATCATCGTTCCGGAAATCCGCCTCAGAGGAAAATGGCTTGATGAACTCGGTTTCGGAGAAGGAAAAATGGTGAATATTCAGCAGAAGAAAAACAAGATTATTATTACGGTGGACAAATTATAAATCATCGTAATATCTACAAAATCATTAACTTTCCAAAAAAAACGTGAAGAAAAACAATGGTTTGTGTATGCGTACAATCTACGAATGTGTAAATTTGAAAGCCAGCCGCAATGAATTAAAATCACTATGAAACATCCCTTGATCTGCATTTTTATTTCTGTGTTGCTTGTAAGTTGCAGCGCTTCAAACCTCAATAAAAAAAAAAGTAACGATGTTGCGCCTGTTTATACTACAACAAGTTATCTCGACATAAAGCTGGATTCTAACAAACAACTTCCTTCCAATCCGTACATTCTGGAATTTACAAACGGTAAAAAAACAGTGGTGTTTTGCGGTGTCGCTCATCTCACAGACGATTCGGATATTGAAAATCCAATGTTTACAAAAATTGAGCAGAAATTTTTTGCCTTCATACCCAATATTGCCATTAATGAAGGAGGCGACATCTCAAAGAAAATTTATACTTCCAAACAGGATGCCTTATTAAAAGATGGCGAAATTGGATTAACTAAAATACTGAGTGACAGTTTAAAAATAAAAACAGTTGACGGAGATCCGCCAGTTTCTTTCGAGTTTAAAGAATTACTTAAAAGCTATTCTAAAAAAGAATTCTTGGCGTACATCATTACAGAACGCCTTATGTGGGGACTTAAAGGACAGCACATTACAGACCTCCGCGAAATAGAAAAAAGATACAATACATTTATAGAAAACTATATCATTAAAAAAGGCGGTGTAGCATTATCCAAGTCCGAACAAAAGTTCAGTTTCTATAAATCCGGTTATGAGCAGCTGTTGAAACGTCCTTTCGACATTTTGGAGC
Source organism: Chryseobacterium sp. ZHDP1 (assembly GCF_018603435.1). Lineage (GTDB taxonomy): Bacteria > Bacteroidota > Bacteroidia > Flavobacteriales > Weeksellaceae > Chryseobacterium > Chryseobacterium indicum. Next base: position 2,249,688 of record NZ_CP075682.1, read on the forward strand.
TTGAACCTACAAATCCCTTTGAACCAGTGGGGAAATTTCAGGAAATCGGAAGAAAATCCAAAGAAATACGCGACCAGTTTTTACTAAGTACCGTTGATAAATTATTAGACAGCAACGACAGAATATTTATTGTTTTTGGCGGATGGCATTTATTAACCTGTAAACCCGGACTTGAAGAAATCATTAGCAGAAAAAGAGAATAACTTTTATTAAAATTGAAACCCGCATCCCATTATTGAAAAAGAAAAACAGAAAAGTGTGCAGCAGGAAAAAACAGTAAGTGACATACAAACATTCTTCAACAGCCTATCCCCTATTTCCAATGAAAGTTGGGAACAATTTTCTGCATTATTTACACCAAAAATTCTGAAAAAAGGCGACTATTTTATTACAAGCGGACAGACTGCAAAGGAAATCGGTTTTCTAGAAACTGGTGTTGTCCGTGCATTTTACATAAACAACGAAGGTACAGAATACAACAAACATTTTTTCGTTAACCCGTGTTTCATTGGTGGCTACTCTTCTCTGATAACAGGAACACCCAATCAGATCAATCAGCAAGCTCTTACCGAATGTAAGATCCTCACGGCAAAATATGCAGACATACAATCGCTTTACAAAACCTGTCCCGATATCGAACGCGCAGCCCGAATCTTAGCTGAACTCTTTTTTGTACAGAAAGAGCAGAGAGAGATTGAAATTGTTTTGCTGGATGCCGATAAAAGGTATGAGATTTTCCAAAAAGATTTTCCACAACTGGAACAGCAAATTCCTCAATATCATATTGCTTCCTATTTAGGCATCACTCCCACACAATTAAGCCGGATCAGAAAAAAACTTTCAGGCAGATAGCATTTATCAACCTATGTAAATTGAATTTACCATCAGCTTCTTCAATTTTGCAATAGATATTAAATAAGCAAAATGAATAAGCTGATACTCATTTTATTCACCGCATTATGTTTATCGGGCAATGCACAAACAAAGCGAAGTGATATGGAAAACAAAAAACCTTACACCATTTTAGTGTTGATGAATGCAACTCCGAAATGGCTTTCATTATCAAGAGACGAAAGAAGCCAATTCGTTGAAAAAGAATTAACTCCCATTTTTGTACGAGTAAGCCAGACAGTAACCGTTCAGTTATTTGACAGCGAATACTTTCATGCTTCTGTTTCGGACTTTATGATAGTAACAACAACAAAACTGGACGATTATAAACTGATGATTGAATTACTTCGTGATACTAAAGTTTATGGTGTTCCCTATTTCGAAATAAAAGACATCATAACAGGGCAGGAAAATTTATTCGAAGATTTTAACGAACAGTTTAAAAAAGAGAAGAAATGACTGAAACAGGAAATACCGTTTTAATTACCGGTGGCTCTTCCGGCATTGGTTTGTCATTAGCCAAGCGGTTTTTGCTGCTCAAAAACAAAGTTATTATTACAGGACGGGACAAAGTAAAGCTGGAACAAATAAAAAATGAATTTCCGGAATTAATAATATTTGCAGGCGATTTAACCGACAACACTTCTTTAGACGAATTAGTTTTGTTTATTGAACGACAACATTCAGACGTAAATATTTTAATTAACAACGCTGCAGTTCAGTACAATTATAATTTTACAGATAAAACTAATCTCACGGATAAAATAGAGTATGAAATTTCGGCAAATTTAACGGCTCCCGTAAAACTAACTTCCCTCCTATTGCCATTTATTTTGAAAAACAAAAATAGCGCAGTAGTGAATGTAAGCAGCGGACTTTTTATAGCACCCAAAAAATCGGCTTCCGTGTATTGTGCCACAAAAAGTGCCATTCACAGTTTCAGCAAAACATTGCGCTATCAGCTTGAAGATACAGATACCAAGGTTTTTGAAATCATACCCGCTTTAATCGACACTCCCATGACGGAAGGGCGCGGAAAATCAAAAATAACAACCGAACAATTAACTGATGAATTTATTCATAATTTTAAAGCTGACCAATACGAAAGCTATATTGGCAAAACAAAGTTGCTGAGACTTATTAACCGCTTTTCTCCGAAACTTGCCGACAGAATTATGAAAAATGGACTATAAAAAAACTTTTTAAAATAAAAATATTCTTACTGGAAAAGGCAAAGGTCGCAGGATTTGTATTTGTCCTAAATTTTTAAGCTGCAGGAAAATCAAAGATTTTCAATAAAGATTCATTCTTAATTTTATCGTAGATAAAATCTGTTCGCCTAAAAACTGTTTAAAAATTTTTCAAAACAACTCTCGGATAACCAAATAAAAGCATCAGGCTGAAGTTTTCACTTCAGCCTGATGCTTTTTCAATTTATTGAACTTGTTCAATGTTTTTAAACCTGAAGTGAAGCAACTTTGCATCATTAATTTAAAAACTTCAGAAAATGAAAAAAAGAATTTTAGCAGTCTTCATGATTTTAAGTATTGCTTTTTTTGCCACAAGTTGCTCAGACAATGATGACAATGGAGTAACGTCATCAAGAAACACTCAGCAGGAAGAAGCAAACAAACTTTTAGTAAAAACTTTTTACCAGCGTTTATTCGGAGACAAGGATATTACAGCTATTGATGATTATATTGTTGAAAATTACATCCAGCACAATCCGCAGGTTGCCGATGGAAGAGCATCATTAAAAACAGTAGCTTCCCAATGGCTCGCCGGTACACCACAAACCACGGTAGATTTCCGAAAAATACTGGCAGAAGGCGATCTGGTTATTCTGCACGTAAGAAATCCGTCTCCCGACGGCAGCACTTATCAGGCGATTACAGAGTTTTTCCGCGTAGAGAATAACAAAATCACAGAACATTGGGATGTCATTCAGGATGCGCCTGCAACTTCTGCCAACACGCATCCGATGTTTGGTAACGATGCAAATACTACAGCTGCAAGAAATATTATACAGGAGGATGCCAACAAAAAATTAGTGGTTGCATTCTACCAAAGACTTTTTGGCGATAAAGATACTTCGGCTATTGACGATTATATTGCAGATAACTACATACAGCACAATCCGCAGGTTGCCGATGGAAAAGCACCACTGAAAGCAATGGCAACCCAATGGATTGCAGGTACACCAAAATCTACAGTCGATTTCCGCAAAACGGTTTCTGAAGGAAATATTGTGGCTCTTCATATAAAAGCTCCTACACCTGACGGAAGCTATCAGGCAATTTCAGAATTCTTCCGCGTAGAGAATAACAAAATCACAGAACATTGGGATGTTATACAGGCTGCACCTTCATCGTCTGCCAATACGCATCCGATGTTTTAATAAAAAAATGAGAAATGATGGACAGAAAGAAATTTTTAACCAAAGGAATTTTAGGCTTAGGTTCTATTGTAGCACTACCCAACGTTTTAGCCTCCTGCTCAAAAGATGACGAAACCGGTACTTCAGGTTCTGCCAATGGTAACTGTTCCGTATCGCCTACAGAAACAATTGGTCCCTTTCCTATTATTACACCTGCACAATATGTTCGGGCAAGCATCATCGGAGACCGAACCGGAATTCCCCTTCTAATGACGCTCACCATACAAGACCAGAGTAATGGCTGTACTCCTTTAGCCGGTGTATTTGTAGATGTATGGCAATGCGATAAAGACGGAAACTATTCGCAGTACGGAGGAAACCAACTGCAGACCACAGATTATACAGGTCAAAATTTCCTTCGGGGAAGACAGGCTACCGACGCCAACGGAAAAGTATCCTTCATCAGTATTTTCCCGGGCTGGTATCCGGGAAGAGCGCCACACATTCATGTACATATTTATGATAGTGCCGGAGTTTCGCTTCTGGTTACCCAAATTGCTTTTCCGGCTGCAATATACTCCGCTGTTTATGCAACTGCAGGATATCATGGAGCGCCGGACAGATCGAATACGCAGGATTCAATTTTTTCAGATAGTTTGAACCAGAATATGGCAGACAGTGTAACGGGTAATAATACCGATGGCTATACCTTGTTAAAAACAATAACGGTAGCATAAAAAATATATAAACCTATTCTTTTTAATAATAAAGATTTCAGCCTGACAATCATAATAATATTACAGTTAGTTTTCGAAATGTCAGGTTGAATTTTTTGAAGGATCGCCTACGAAAAGACACTTCAGAGTGTTACTCTTCAATATTAAATAAAGGAATAAATGAACAAATTTTAATAACAAATCATTCCAAAAAAATGAAAATCAGGAATTTTTTTAAATCTATTTTAATTACAACATCAATTTTTACAGCAATGGAAGCAACAGCACAAAGTTTCAGAACTATCGAAACAAAAAATTTAAACCTAAAAGTATACAATGCATCCGAAAACAGCTTTGGCGTTGCCTCGGTAATTATTTCGGGCAAAACGGATGCCGTATTGATCGATGCACAGTTTACATTGGCAGATGCCGAAAAAGTAGCTCAGGAAATTAAACAGAGCGGCAAAAAGCTGACCACAATCTATGTTTCTCATGGTGATCCGGATTTTTACTTCGGATTAGAGGTTTTCAAAAAATATTTTCCGGAAGTTACCGCTTATGCTTCTCCTGCAACGGTGGAACACATTAAAGCTACAGCACAGAAAAAACTGGAAGTGTGGGGCGAAAGACTGGGTAAAAATATTACTTCCAATGTAATTTTGCCACAGGTTTTAAAAGGAAACTCTATACAGCTGGAAGGCGAAAATCTTGAAATCATTGGTCTGGAAGAGTTTGCCAATAAGACTTTTGTATGGATTCCTTCAGAAAAAACAGTTGTGGGCGGTATTAATATTTTTGGAACCAGCTTCAACCTTTGGATGGCAGATGCACAAACTACAGAAGCACGCAAACAATGGATTTCCGTATTGGATAAAATTGAAAGTCTGCATCCTGAAGTCGTAGTTCCTGCGCACGCGAGCAATAATTCAGCTTTTGATATTTCGGCAGTAAAACATACGCGAAATTACATCCAGTTTTATGAAGAAGCACTGAAAACAAACAAAACCTCAGACGAACTTATTAAAGCGATCAAAGCAAAATATCCAACATTAACTTTTGACATTGCCCTGCAAATTGGCGCAAAAGTAAATACGGGAGAAATGAAATGGTAAAACAATATATCTTCAGCCTGGCTATGCTTCTTGCACTGTCAGGCTGTTCTTTAAACAATAAAGCAATGACAAATCTTGAAATAATAAAAAGTACTTACGAAGGAAAAACATCGGAAGAAAACGGAAGAAATCTTGCCAGATATGTAGCTGAAGATATTCACTGGACAGAAGCAAAAGGCTTTCCCTATAACGGAACGTATGTGGGATTAGAAAGCATTACAAAAAATGTTTTCAGCAGATTAGGAACTGAATGGACAGATTATAAATTTACTCCGGAAGGTTATGTGGCAAGTGATGATAAAGTGGTTGCTTACGGTACTTATTCTGGAACTTATAAACGTACCAACAAGTATTTTGAAGCCAGAGTAGCCCACATCTGGAAACTGAAAAACGGAAAAATTATCAGCTTTGAGCAGTTTGTAGACAGCAAAACAGTGGATGATGCTATAAAATAAACAAAACATCCTGTGGCAAAACCTTCTGATTTAAAATATTTAATCCTTTATTTTCCAGATCATTATACTTAAATCGCTATCGAGTAAAAGTGAAGAATACTATTCCACTAAGGTGATAAATTAATTAAATGAAAATAAATTTGCATATTATAAGTACGCTTATTATATTTGCACTTATAAAATTAATTCATTTAATATTTAAAGATATGTGGACAAGAAGTCATTCAATCGTAACGAGAGAAGTTACAAAAGAGCAAATGTGGAAACTCTTTGCTGACGTAAATAACTGGCAAACCTGGGATGAAGGTATTGAATTTGCCAAACTGGAAGGTAAATTTGAGAAAGGAAACTTTTTTATGTTGAGACCGAAAGGCGGTCCCGATGTAAAAGTAGAACTCTTAGAAACAGAAGAAAATAAAATGTTTCTGGATGTTACAAAATTTCCGCTTGCCAAAATGTACGACAAACACACTTTCGAAGAAACGCAGGAAGGTTTAAAAATCACAAACACCATCACCGTAAAAGGAGTTTTAGGATTTTTATGGCGTAAAATTGTAGCTCAAAAAATTGTTGATGCGCTACCGGAAGATATGCAAACCCAGATTAAAGCAGCAAAATCTCTATGAAAAATAAAGACAATACCTTCAGTGTAGAAAAAGCAGAAGACAGCTCCGGTTTTTTATTGTGGCAGGTGACTAATCTTTGGCAGCGGGAAATTAAAAAAGCATTAGAACCTTATGGCATAACGCATTCGCAGTTTGTTTTAATGGCGAGCATTCACTGGCTTACCCTGCATCAACAGGAAGTAACTCAGATTGCGCTTTCATCGCATACAAAAATTGATCCTATGACAACCTCTACTGTCCTGAGAACTTTACAAACAAAAGGGCTTTTAGAAAGAAGGGAACATTTAACAGATACGAGGGCAAAAACAGTGGGACTTACCGATAGCGGAGAAAAAATAATCCAGCAGGCTGTAAAGATAGTTGAAGAATTCGACAGAACTTTTTTTGCAAAGCTCGGCGATACAACAGGATCTTTCAATAAACAGCTTCTGATATTGCTCGAAAATAAAAACGAAAGCTAATTTTGAATGAAACCGGTATCGATTTTTACTCATGCTTGGCTTTCAAGAAAAATGCGGTGTAATTATTAATCTGAAAATATTCAGAAAAAAATGCTAAATTAACCTCGAATCAGACAGAAAAGTGTAATATAATTTGATGGCTGCCCTGAAATAAAACAACACATCTGTTTGTTATTCCGATATAAAACCATTTTCTATAAAATCATGCCAATCATCGAATTCACAGCGGGACAATTATCCCCGGAAGTTAAAAAACAACTGATAAAAGAACTTACAGACATTTCTGTAAAGATTACGGGAATTCCGAAACATTTATTCTTTATCACCATCAATGAAAAACCGGATGAAGACATTGCTGTGGGAGGTCTCAGCGTAAAAGAAATAAAGGAGAACCTGAAATCAAAATAATGCATCTATGGAAATTATTGAAGCTTGTCCCTCTGTAAATATTTGTCTACATTTGATTTAGGTTTTCAGATTTCTGTATTCACTGAAACAAACATATCAGAAAGACAAAAGACCGCGCAACCCAACACAGAAAAAAAATGAACAATGATTTTGACTTCAAACTCATCAAGCCCGACAAATCGCTGGACGATTTTGTAGAGAGTTTTTGGATGCTTCAAAATCATTCCGAGCAAGAAAAAAACATTGTTATTTTACCCGACGGAAGAGTAGATCTGTTTTTTTCCAGATCCGCATCTGAGCCTTTTCACACTACACTTTCCGGACTTGAAACGAAACCGGATACTGCGATATTATCTACTAAGACGGTGATGTTTGCCATTAGTTTTAAACTTCTTGCCATAGAATATATTTTTCGGGATCCGGTTTCAGACGTATTGGATAACGCAAAACATTTAGCTGTAGATTTTTGGAGTTTTGGTGAAGATGACCTGAATAGTTTTGAACTCTTCTGCGAAAAAGCAACACAAAAAATTCAGTCACTTCTGCCTGAAGAAACAGATAGCAGAAAAAGAAAACTTTTTGATCTTATTTATTCTTCCAACGGATCACTGTCTGTACATGAACTTTCAGAAAAAGTATCTTGGAGCAGCAGGCAGATCAACCGTTATTTCAATCAGCAATTCGGGATTTCATTAAAAGCCTACTGTAATATTCTTCGGTTTCGGGCTTCATTTAGTCATATAAAAGAAGGCAGGTTGTTCCCGCAGGAAGATTTTGCCGATCAGTCACATTTTATTAAAACCGTTAAAAAGTTTTCCGGTGTTTCACCAAAAGAACTTAGACAAAATCAAAACGACCGATTTATACAATTTTCAACAATTACATTGAAATAATTTTGTGCTGTAAAAAAAGTTATACGGTATGAAATTACACAACAAAAAAATTGCTATTGTAGGCGGAGGACCGGGAGGACTTACGTTAGCAAAACTATTACAGCTTAAAGGAGCCGATGTAAAAATATATGAACGTGATGTAAATAAGAATGCGCGGGTACAGGGTTCTCCACTGGATTTACATGATGATTCCGGTTTGGCAGCAATTATTAAAGCAGGTCTGCTTGAAGAATTCAAAAACAACTTTCTTCCCAAAGCGGACAGAAAGAAAATAATGAACGAAAAAGCGGAAGTATTTTTAAGTGACCACGAAACCAAAGTAGAAGAAAATTTCGGTAATCCTTATTTTCGTCCGGAAATAGACCGTGGCGCATTACGGAAAATTTTGCTGGAGTCTTTAGAACCCGAAACAGTTGTCTGGAACAGCCATTTTATTTCTATGGATAAGCAGAATGAAGGCTGGCTGATGCACTTCAAAAACAGAGAATCCGTTTACGCAGATATTGTTATTGCAGCAGACGGAGCAAACTCCAAAATCCGTCCTTACATTACAGATATTAAAGCTTTTTATTCGGGCATCATTATGCTTGAAGGCAATATATATGATGTAAAAAACGCAGCGCCTAAAATGGCGGAACTTCTTAATGGCGGAAAAATAATGGCCTTCGGAAATAAAAAAGATATTTTAATGGGGCAAAAAGGGAATGGTGAAGCGGGATTTTATTTAAGCTTTAAAGCAGAGGAAAACTGGGCTGCGAACAGTGGTTTAAATTTTAATGACAAATCGCAGCTGCTGGATTGGTTTAAAACTGCTTATTCTGAATGGGACAATATTTGGTACGAACTTTTCGAAAATACAGAAACCCCTTTTATTCCGCGTCCAATTTACTGTATGCCATTAGATCAGGATTGGGAAGCACAGCCCAATCTTACCATGCTTGGTGATGCAGCCCATGTAATGCCGCCATTTGCAGGTGAAGGTGTAAATATGGCAATGCGTGATGCATTGGAACTAAGCGGCTGTCTTACATCCGACAAATATTCCACTTTGCAGGAAGCAATTGCTGCCTATGAAAAAAATATGCGCGAAAGAGCCTCTGACGCAGCAAAAGAATCGCTTGAAAACGGAGAAAGAATGCACAGCCAGGAAGCTCTCGAAACAATGCTGGAGTTTTTCAGCGAACACTAAAAAACGAGTTTTTTTAAATGATATAAATCCGTCTCCCAACCGAGCCGGATTATTTTTTATATTTATCATCTTTAGTACATAAGTAAAAAGCAGTATTAAAGCAAAGCTTAAAGAATAAAATAGAAACATAACCATTGTTAATATTGATCAAAAATCGCGACAAGATGTATAAAGCTTGATATATCGTGAAACCTTTTCATTTGAAGTTAGTATAAAATTTAATATGCCAGAAATTATTACAGAAATAAAGTTCCTTTCAAAAGGATTACTTCGCGAAGCAAACATTGCTGCTCATCGGGAAAAAAGAGATTATTGTATTGATCCTGAACTTTTAGAGAAATTTCCTTTAGATTTTATTTATTATGTAACAAGATTTCATTATCACAAAAAAAACGAATTAAGATTATTTATTAAAACACCAAGTAATGAAATCTTACTACTTGACGTCAGTATAACCAGATACGAATCACTTCCTTCAATAATATTCTTTGATAATGACACTTTCGATATAAAAATAAATGATAGACCTTATCCTAATCATCGCGAATGGCAAGAAACAGAAGTTTTAAAGCCAGTTAGAAAACAAGCAAAATTTAGAAAAAATGTACTTCAAGCATATAATAATAATTGTGCCGTTTGTAACATAAAAGATGAGAGATTACTTAGAGCAGCTCACATTGTTGATGTCAGGGATGGCGGAAATGATGAAATCAATAATGGTATTTGTTTATGTGTTAATCACGAAATAGCATTTGACCGTGGGCTTTTACAGATTCTTGATGATTACAGTGTAAAATACTATGGTGATATTGGAATTTTAGTTGAATTTATAAAACTACCAACGGACATTAATAAATATCCAGATAAGTCTAAACTTAAATTAAAAATTAATAAGTTTAAAGAATGAAACCTCAGCAAAACTTTAATAAATCATCAAAAAACGATCAAAAAAACATATGAGAAAATTAATGACAATCTTATTGATGGCGCTGTGTGCAATCTGTTTTGGTCAGAAAACCGTTCATTTTGCGGATTCAATCCGGAAAGCTTATCACATTCCGGAAATAAGCTACGCAGTCATCGACAGCAAATCTACACTGGAAATCGCGGCATTAGGAAAACATTCAGTTGATCTTCCGGACACGGCAACTTTAAACGACAGATTCCACATTGGTTCCAACACCAAAGCAATGACTGCATTTATGATTGCCAAATATGTGGAAAACGGAAAATTAAAATGGACGACTAAATTTTTCGATCTGTTTCCCGAATGGAAGCCGAAAAGCAAACCCGAATACGCCAATATTACCTTGCAGGATCTCCTTTCTCATAAAGCAGGAATTCAGCCGTTTCAGGGAGAAGACGATCCCAAAATTCCGAATTTTAAAGGAACGCATCAGGAAAAAAGAAAACAGTTCGGAGAGTTTGTACTGACGCTGGAACCTTTGAAAACAGACGAACAGCATCCGTTTATCTATTCCAATGCAGGATATACTCTGGCAACATTAATGGCAGAAAAAGTAACGGGCAAAAGTTGGGAACAGCTTGTTGATCTGGTCTTCAATAAAGATTTAAAGCTAAACGTACAATTATCATGGCCGGAAAATCAGAAGCAGAAAGACACTTGGGGACATTTTACGGAAGATGGCAAACTACAGCCTGTTCCTTCCACATTTGATTATCATCTGGATTATACAGAACCTTCGGGAGATATCAATATAAAACTGAAAGATTACATCAAATTCATTCAGCTTAATATTCAGGGGCTTGAAGGAAAAAACAATTACCTGAAAGCCAAAACGTATACTTTTATCCACAAAGGAATTCCGAATTATTCGATCGGATGGTTTAATATTTACGAGAACGGAAAGGAACTTTCTACCCATTCCGGTACAGCAGGAACGTATTACAGCCTTGTTCATATCGACAGACTAAAGCACAAAGCATATATTATTTTAACCAACTCTTTTAATCCGGATACACAACAGGGCGTGAGACTTTTAATGAGAAAGCTGAAGGAAAACTATGGGAGCTAGAATTTTTTTGTTGAAGATGAGAGCCTTGCAACAATTGAAGCTCTGAGACTAAAATTTAATCCGAAACAAAGCCGATTCATCGAATGGCAAAAAATAAATTAAGAAAAATAAAAATAGAGAATGAGATCTATTTATGGAAGAGGAATCATCTTCATTTGACAGAATTCAAGCATTCTAAATGCGTTGAAAAAGTTGTAATTTATCTTGAAGGATACAAAGACTCACCTCTTCAACTATTATTTAGAGAAGAAGATAATTTAACTATCAAAACGGATATTGAAAAAGAAAAATGGTGTGTAGGTTATCCTGATGATGGAGTGATTTGGTTATCTAAAAATGAGCCGTATTTACATGATCAGCAACAAACGATTGACATCAATTTAAATCGTCCTGCTGTTATAGAAGAACTCACCAGATATTTTCTTCAAAAAGATTGGAAACCTAAAGAAAGTACAAGCCCACTCATTATTGAAGATGCATTGAAATTACTTGAGACAATTGTACTACCGAGAGGTATAAATTGAGGAATGAAAAGTTATCAGATGTCGCGGATTTGCAATCCGTGACATTTACCTACCAAGAATATCTTTCGTAAAAATTTGCAAACTATACTTTCACAATATAAAAATTAAAATCAAGGATTACAAATCCGCGACATCGGACATCGGTCTTGGTTTTGACTATGTTACAGAATTTAACAAAGTAAACAAATAAAAATATAGCTGACAAATATGAATTTTGAAAATTACAGAATTATACCAAATTATAATACCAATAAAACAGACCTGTTCTTAGCTACAGAACAAGAAATCGAACTATGTGAAAAAACTTTAGCTATCGAATTTGATGACGATTATAAAGATTATGTTTTGACATTTGGTAATGGAATTCTTGGTGGAACCTATATAAGAATGTACTTACCAAAAAGGATTATGAATACATTATCAAAATGGAAAAACAGAATAACGGAGTATTGGTTTTGGGACGAGGGGAAAGACATTTTGACAAAAGATGAAGTATTAAATTCAGTACGGGTTGGCGATACATTTGACGGGGATGAACTCATACTTTATAAAAGCTACTATTATATTTTACCAAGACATAGCGAAAAAATTTACAAAATTGGAAAAACATTAGACGAAATGATAACTTGGCTATGTTCGACAGGCATTTTGACAGAACCTTTTGTGGAAAGAGATTTTGAACCATTTGACCCAGTAGAATGGGGAAAATAAAAAACCAGATGTCGCGGATTTGCAATCTATACTTTCACAATATAAAAATTAAAATCACTGATTACAAATCCGCGACATCGGATGTCATTCAAAAAAGACCGTATTATAAAGAAAAAAAACGATGAATTTAAAATTATTACTGCCTTTACTATTTTTTATAATTAATTCTGTTTTTGCACAAAACACAAAGACAGAAAATCTATTGTTTGATAAAACATTGAAAAAAGACAGCATCCTTGTTGAATTTTCTGAACTTTATAATTTGACAAATACTATCCATCCAGGACAGTTTATGTTCTGTACAAAAAATGAATTTAACAAAACTTATTTATCATTAAAAAAGAGCATCAAAACAGATTTATCTATTATTGAATATTACAAATTGACAGCAACTTTAATGGCAAAAATTAAAGACGGACATACAGCAGTTGATAGAGCTCAAATTATTTCTTTGCTTAAAGAAAGATTAGTATTTCCATTCAGTATTTATAAGATTAATGACAATTATTATTTAGGTAAAACCACAGATACCAACAAAGATTTTATTGGTTTGCAAGTGTTAAAAATAAATGGAAAAGAGATAAAATCTGTAGTGAAAGAGATTGAAAAATTTATTCACCTTGAAGGCAGAAATGAAACAGGATTGAATACTCGATTCAAAAACTTCCCTTTTTACTATTTTGTTTTAAATCAAACCAACCAATTTGAAATAGAATATTTAGACCAAAATAATCATAAGAAAAAACAAAAACTCAACGGAATAACTTTTGAAACCCATACCCAAAACATTTCTGAAAAAATTGAACCTTTAACAACTGAATTTAGAACTAATAATTTGGCAATTCTAAAACTTCATTCATTTGAAAATGGCTATAATGAAAAAGATAGAAAAATTGCAGAAAAACAATTAGATGATTTTTTTACACAGTTAGAAAGTTTAAAAACTGGAAATTTAATAATTGATTTACGAGATAATAGTGGTGGAGCAGCAGAAATGGCAAACTACCTTTTTTCATACCTGACAGATAAAACATTTTACTATTTTGACTATGTGGGAGCAAAATATAATACGGTAAAAGAATGGAAACACTTTGCTCAATATCCTGAAAATATTGAGGAAATAAATTTGAACGAAACAAAACAAAAATACGAACTGAATTGCTATACAGCAACAGATGCTGCGGATTATTGGTGGTTTGAACAACAGCAGAACAAACCAAATTATTATAAAGGTAAAATAAGTGTTCTAATTAATGGTGGATGTTTTTCAACCACAGGACATTTATTAGCACTAATGAGAGAATATAAAATTGGAAAATTTTACGGTGAATATTCGCAAGGAAGTAATTATAGTAATTCAGGTGGGCAAGCCTTTGTTTTGCCTTATTCAAAAACATTAGTTTGGATACCTACTTTTCAATACAAAATGAAGACACCCAATTTTCAATATGACCCAAAAGGAATAAAACCAGATATTGAAATACAAATAAAACCAAATGACTTAAAAACAAAATTTGACAGACAAATGGATTATGTAATAAAACTAATTGAAGAGAATAAATGAACGAACGCCCAACAAGGGTATTGCCAAAAGCGGGCTTTAGTGATAGACTGAACATTTGTATTTTTATTAGTATTTGTACTAAATTTGAGCTTTAGTCCCTTCTAGCCTCCACCTTCGACAAACCCAAAAACGTTATTCTATTAGCTAAAAACCTCTACCCTACTTCAAAATCAAACAATTCTTGCGGATGTACTTCTAAGCCTTTCGCTAATTCCTGTATGGTAGAAATTCTAACATCAACTTCTCCTTTTTCAATTTTGCTAATATTACTATGGTCGACATCGCATTTTTGAGCTAATTCCCGATAGCTTAATCCCAATTTTTTTCTAAATTTTTCAATTCTTTTCCCAAAAGCTATCCGAAATTCAATTCTATCCATTCCATTGTAAATGTTAACGTTGTGATTTAGAAAGTTTCCAACTGTTCTCAGAATTTATTCATCAATTTTATATTTTTCTATATCGAAGTCAAAATCGAATAATTCTTTTGGCGGAATTTTAAAGGCTGAAGCCATTTTAAGAATAGTTTCAATGGTTGGATTTCCTTTACCGTTTTCAAACTTATTATAATTACTGGAATCGAAAACGGAATTTTGAGCAACAGCGTCCATAGAATTGTATTTCTCATTCCTAATCTCCTTGAGATGTTCAGAAAAACTCTCCATATACAATTTTAAAACGTCTTTACTATCCATTATTTTTAGAATTAACAGCAATTTTGAAATTTAAAGCTGTTGTTAAGATTTTCTCTTTATTTCGATTTCTTTTACAAATTCATATTTATTATCTAAAATTGGCTGATCAGGCCAAAAGTCTTTGGGAGAGCAACCCAAAGCTTTTGATATTAAATTTAAACTTTTAATATTATATTTAGCGGTTTTGGAGTGGGCTTCAATGTCTGAAATATAACTCGTACTCTTGCCGATAGCCAAAGAAAGAGAAGTTTGACTAATCCCTCGTTGTTCTCTTATTTCTTTCACCTTTGAAATTATATATCGTTCTATTTCGTCTAAAGAATCATGCATAAATGTTGACATAGCTATCCATAAAGTTTCCAACTTTTTTAATCAAAATTAATATCTAATAAATCTTTAGGCGATACATTCAGACCTTTCGCCAGATCAATTAATGTAGTAAATGCAAAGTTTCTTTTTCCATTTTCTATATCACTTATTGTAGCCTTAGTAATTTTGGAGCTGTTAAGAACAACATCATCTTGGGTAAGTCCAGATTTGAGCCTTAAATTTTTAACGTGTTCTCCAAATTTTTTTAGTATTTCATCTTGTAAAACGTCCATTTGTAAAAGTTTACACACATTTGAGATTTTAGAAAAATACAGCCAACTCATCCCCATCTGGATAAATTTTAAACTTTTTAAAATTTATCATCAAATCCTTCAGCAAAAAATTCTTCTAAACTCATATTAAAAGCCTGAACTATTTTTGCCAGTGTGCTAAATCTTAAATCTTCTCCTCTTTCATATCTTCCAAACTGAGCGCGTGAAATATTATGTTCGTAAGCAAAATACTCATAGCTTGTGTATCCCTTAGCTATTCTTATCTCTTTAATTCTTTTACCTAGATTTTTTAACACAGCCTCTTTAGAAAACCCATTTGCCATATTTGTAAATTGTATAATTAATAATTTTTACAAATCTTATAAATAACCACCATTTATGTTACCATTAAAAAGATGGATCATATTAGTGTCTTTTAAAAATATTTTTTATATCTTTGAAATAAAAATGATGAATTCAAGAAAACTTAAAATCCATTCAAGATTTCAGAAAAGCAGCAATCAACTTATTATCGTTCCGGAAATCCGCCTCAGAGGAAAATGGCTTGATGAACTGGGTTTCGGAAAAGGAAAAACTATACACATCCAGCAAAAGAAAAAGAAGCTCACCATTACTGTTGCGAACTAGTATAATCTGAAAATGCATTTCGTTTCCCGCAGACTGCGTGAGACTTCCTGCGTTTGCAGGAAATGTAAAACAACCCTGTTTGTAATCTCCTGCAACTGCATTTGCTTTCCCGCAAGTTGCGCAAGACTTCCGGAGTACTCCGGAAATGTAAAACAACCCTGTTTGGAATCTCCTGCAACCGTATTTGGTTTCCCGCAAGTTGCGCAAGATCTCCGGAGTACTCCGGAAATGTAAAACAACCTTGTTTGAAACTAACGGAGATGACGATAGCGCGGATTTGTAATCCTTGATTTTACAATATAGAAATTAAAGTTACAGATTGTGACATCGGTTGTTTTTATTCTTACAAGAAAAAAAATAAAAGTTTGTAAGTTTAAAATCTATATCGTAATATTGCAATATAAAATTAAAGAAAAAAAATGGGAGCAACTAAAACAGACCATTTTACAGACCAACAAAATACGGTTGCAACACTTTTAAAAGCGTTGGGGCATCCTGCAAGGGTGGCAATTATAGAATATTTAATGAAAGTTGATACTTGTATTTGTGGTGATATTGTAAACGAACTGCCACTTGCACAGCCTACTGTTTCACAACATCTGAAAGAACTCAAAAATGCAGGGCTGATAAAAGGTAGCATTGAGGGAAATTCAATCTGTTATTGCATTGAAGAAGAAGCTATCGAGAAGTTGCAAAATTATTTCGCCAACATTTCAATAAAACTTTCTAACAAGAAAAACAACTGCTGTTGAACTAAAAACAAATAAAAATGAAATTATCACAAGTAAAAGCACTTTTGCCTACATTAGACAATGTTACGTTTAAATTGGAAAACGGAGCTTTCGTTCCTGAACATTTTCACGTTACCGAAATCGGAATGGTTACTAAAAACTTCATCGATTGCGGCGGAACAATACGCCAAGAAAAAATGGTAAACTTTCAGTTGTGGAATGCAAACGACCTCGAACATCGTTTGAAACCCATAAAGCTTTTAAACATCATCGAGCTTTCGGAAAAGCAATTGAACATTGAAGATACTGAAATTGAAGTTGAATATCAAAGCAATACAATCGGAAAATACGGGCTGGCTTTTGACGGGGTAAATTTTATTTTGCAAAACAAAACAACGGCTTGTCTGGCAAATGACAAATGTGGTATTCCGCAGGAAAAACAAAAAGTAAATTTATCTGATCTTACAACGCAATCGGCTTGCTGTACCGTTTCATCGGAAAACGTTAAAAATAATTGCGGCTGTAACGCCAATGTTGATGAAACTGTAAGTTCCGACAAAAATGTTTGCTGCTGATGAAATCTTTTTTCATAAAACACAAAAAACCAATTATTATAACAACTTCGGTTATTGTGTTACAGCTCATATTCGGTTTTGATCCGAAATTTTTCATCATAAACATCATTTGGTTATTCGTATGACATATAAAAAGAAAATTCTGGTGCTTTGCACGGGCAATAGTTGCAGAAGCCAAATTGCAGAAGGATATCTCAGATATTTTGCAAATAATAAAGCAGATATTTACAGTGCGGGGGTTGAAACACACGGGGTAAACCCCAAAGCTATTGCCACAATGCAGGAAGATAACATTGATATTTCAAAACACACTTCAAACAACATTAAAGAATATTCCGACATTGAGTTTGATTTTGTAATTACAGTTTGTGACAACGCAAAAGAACGTTGTCCCTATTTTCCGAGCAAGGCAAAAAAATTTCATCAAAACTTTCCAGATCCGGCAAAGGTTACCGGAAAAGAAGAAGAAATTAAAGAGGAGTTTAGAAAAGTAAGACAACAAATAAAAGACTATTGCCAACAGTTTATCGCAGACAATTTATAGCCCGGTTTCGCGATTTTACAATATGGAAATTAAAGTTACAGATTGCAAATCTGCGACATCGGGAGAAAATGTTTAAATGAAAGAATGAAAAAAATATATTTAATATTTTTATTGCTTTTTTTATCTAATTTTAAATCTCAAGACATTAATAGAGTTAAAATTAGAGATTCTTTAGCAACAGCTGTATATGATAATAAAATGAAATTGAGTAATGAGTTAATTACAAATTTTAAAAATTTAGACTATTCAAAACTCAATAAGAAAATCATTAAAGATATAGGGTTTAAAAATTTAAAAAGTAAAAATATAATTTTCTATTATAATGGCTATTGTGATCATTATATCGATGACGACCTGTTCTCCATTCATTTTTGTGCTTACAAGACCATATGCCCCGCATATAACCAAACTCATTTTTGGACAGAGAAAACAATAAAATACATCCTGAGCAAATACAATATTAATTTGATTCCTTATTTGGGTTACGTGGATAGTTTTATAACTGACGATAAACCTTACCAGACTTTTGAAGAAAAAATTAAACCGTATTATTATGACAATTCTAAAGATATAATACTAACAGCAAAGAAAGAATCTAAAGGATTGTTTATTGAAAAATATAAAAACCCAAATGGAAGTAAAACTGAAGATATCTTACCATTTTATTACTTTTCTAACAAAGAAGAAAAAAGTGAGTTAATCTTAAGAAAAATTCAGGGGAAAGCAGAAAATTATCAATCCATATTTATTTCTTTTAAAAATATAAAAGATAAAATTGTTATTGTTAGATTCAAGTATAATCAAGACGAATCGGGAGAATTTCAAGATAATAAATATAAAGTCTATCAATATAAAAATAAAAAATGGAAAGAAATTCCCCCCAGAGAAGAGTATAAATCAACTTATTAAACTCGATAGCGCGGATTTGCAATCCGTGATTTACAATATGAAAATTACAAATCCGTGACATCGCGAGAATTACACTGATTTTGTGAAGTTTTTTTACAAATAATCTAAAGGACTTTTGACTTTACTTTTGGAAATATCTGTAATATGGGTGTAAATTTCTGTGGTTTTAATATCATTATGCCCTAAAAGTTCTTTAATTATTCTGATATCTGTACCGTTTTCCAAAAGATGCATTGCGTAAGAATGGCGCAGTGTATGAACAGTTGCGGGAGAACTGATGTTTGCCTTTTTCAATGAGTTTTTAAATACCTGCTGCACACTTCTTTTTGAGTATTGTTCTGTATTTTGACCTTCAAACAAATACGTTTTCGGCTGATAGATTTTAAAATAAACTCTCAATAATTCGAGCAATTTGGGAGAGAGGTTTACGAATCTGTCCTTCTTCCCTTTTCCCTGTCTGATTAAAAGAACAGATTCCTGAGATTTTATATCCGATATTTTCAGTTCCAGAACTTCACTTAATCTCAGACCACACGAATAGATTGTAGTAAGGAGAGCTTTATGCTTTATATTCTCGGTACATTCAAGGATCTTTTTTACTTCGTTGCGGGTAAGAAATTTAGGCAACTTTGTTTCTCTTCTTTTAGGATACAGATGTTTAAGATTGATATCCTTACCAAATAATAATTTGTAAAATTTAGCAATACTCGAAAGAATAATGCTTTGATGCGATGCAGAAATATGATGTTTATTAATTTTCCAAAAGATAAATTTTTCAACATCTTCTAAAGAAATATCAAGCGGATCTGTATACTTTTGAGAAGCCATACTCAAAAAATTCTGAAGAGCACTTGAATAGTTTTTTACAGACGATGAACTGTATCTTTGAATAATTAATTTCTCTTTGTAAGAATTTACAAGCGAAATAATTTCCATGGTTAAGTTTTCATCAAATATATAAAACTTCACCCATACAAAAAAAATAAAACCTCAGAAAAATACACTTTACAAGCTTTTAAATCAGCAATTTAACCAATATTATTGTATTGATTATAAAATGAATGGACGCATGTTATAAATCTTGTATTTGCGCAATGCGTAAATTTAAATGTCAGCGATTATACTAAGACAAACATTAAAATAAAACAATATGGAAAACTCATTAATCTTTCAAAATTCACCACAAGTAACAATAGCAACTAACAAGTTTATAAATGTTCCTGTTATTTTAAAATACGAAGACACCAATATGATTGAAGTTATTAAGGAAGAAGGTATTGGATTTACAACACAAATTCCAATATACCATCAAGACGGGACTTATTTAGCTAAAGTAAAAGGAACTAGAATGTACTTAACCAAAGACGGTGAAAAAGCAGGTTTAAAAATTGAAAAGCATCACAATTTGTGGGTATGTACAATGGACAAACAAATCTTGTTTGAGATACAACAACAAACAGGTGATGCTTTTAAAACGAATGCGGAACTCTATACACCTGATGGCTATTTCGTAAAATGTTCAGCTTCACCATCTCCAAACCTTATTGACACGACTGGAAATGAATTGAAAATTGGAGGAATATTTATGTCTGGAAATACATTTTTGGGTTGCCAAATTGGGATTTGGCTTAAAAAGAATGGTTCATGCCTAATTGGCGTGAATGGCTAATCACTTCACTTGACAAAAAATTACGACGCTTAGGTAATATGGTGACTGACGTACTTCTGAGAAAAATTTGAGCAGAGCTCAATCTCAGTAGTTCTATTAAACTTTACTACAAAAAAATTCTCCACCTTCGTAAAGTCACCGAAACGTTATGCTCAATGCTTAAGAATAAGAACACCAAAAAAAATCAGATAATTATGTCAAACATCAAAATAACGCTTATTGCCACCCTGTTGACATTGACTGGGATGGTATATGGACAAGACAACCCGATAGCGCGGATTTGCAATCCGTGATTTTAATTTCCATATTGTAAAAGCATGGATTATAAATCCGCGACATCGGGATTATTTATCCAATTCGGAATAATACTCTTCAAAATCAAAAACAATATCAAATAATTCTTTTGGATGTATTCTTAATCCGGTAGCAATTTCAATGAAAGTACTGAGCTGACAATCGATTTTGTTATTGGCAACATCACTAATTCTTGCCGCTGTAACATTGCACTTTTCAGAAATCTTAGAATATGGAATCTCTCCTTTTATTTCTTTTATTTTTTCTGAAACCAGTTTTTTGATTTCATCGGTCTTAAATTCATTCATAACTGCACTCTTTTGTGCAAATTGAAATTATTAGTATAAATTACCATTACTGAATTCGGTAATACAAAAGTATTTTTATTACATTTGCCGAACAATTAATTGATTAGAAGAAGTTTATTACGTTTGATGAAATATAAAATCATTAAATGCCGTAATAAATTGCTTATTTAGAGATAAAACACAATTTATCATATACCCTTGGTTTGTATAGGCAGGAAGTTCAGGTATTTTTACAGCTTCCTCCTGTACAGCCAGAAAAATGTAAAAACAAATAACCAAAAACAAATTTATCAGATAACAAAAACACCATGATGAATTCAAGAAAACTTAAAATCCATTCAAGATTTCAGAAAAGCAGCAACAAACGCATCATCGTTCCGGAAATAAGGCTCAGAGGAAAATGGCTTGATGAACTGGGTGTCGGAAAAGGAAAAACTATACACATCCAGCAAAAGAAAAAGAAACTCACCATTACTGTTGCGAACTAGCAAAATCTGAAAAATGCATTTCGTTTCCCGCAGACTGCGCGAGACTTCCTGCGTTTGCAGGAAATGTAAAACAGCCCTGTTTGTAAACTCCTGCAACTGCATTTGATTTCCCGCAGATTGTGCAAGACCTCCGGAGTACTCCGGAAGTTTAAAACAACCTTGTTTGTAATCTCCTGCGACCGTGTTTGGTTTCCCGCAAGTTGCGCAAGATCTCCGGAGTACTCCGGAAGTTTAAAACAACCTTGTTTGTAATCTCCTGCGACCGTGTTTGGTTTCCCGCAAGTTGCGCAAGACCTCCGGAGTACTCCGGAAATCTAAAACAACCTTGTTTGGAACTAACGGAGATGACGATAGCGCGGATTTGTAATCCTTGATTTTACAATATGGAAATTAAAGTCACGGACTGCAAATCTGCTATATCGGTGAATATTCAGCAGAAGAAAAACAAGATCATCATTACGGTGGATGAATTATCAATAAAATTCAATTTGAAAAACTGTAATCTTTATACTTTTTGGAGCTAACTTTTGCTTTTTGAAAATTAAAATTCTTATATTTGGCTCCTTATATTAAAAAACTAAATACGGATGAAAATCGAATTAGAAACCCTACTTTCATTTGAACATGAAAAATTTCCCAAAATTCTGGACATAGATATTGATGAAAATTCCTCCTCCATTGGCGAACTCATTTCAAAAATTCACGAACTTTTACACATTCCTACTAATTTTGAACTAAAGTGGGAGCATCTGACAGAGAAAATATCGTGTACATATTATTTCATTGAAAAAAAAGAATTTAACGAGTACACTATGATTACGGATCTGGAAGAAAAGATTTCTGGTTTCCCTAAACACGGGCAGGACGGAGCATTACATTTATTTATAGATGGAAGCACAAAACTTGTTAATTAATTACAGATGGAGAGAAGACCTTCTCAATGATCAGGAAATCAAGAAAAATTTACAGCAAGGAAGAAATTTAGTTATAATAAAAGACTTTCCGTTAGATGATGAAGAACTGGAAACATTCATCAGCAGATTGGGAATTGCCATAAATGAAAGACGAAATAATAATGGTAAAGCGGTTTTTGATGTAAAAATAGCCCGTCTTAATAATTTCTTCACATCCATTGCAAATTCTAACTTAGAATTTCCTTTACATACAGATTGTGCCGATTTTGATGTAATTCCGAACGTTATAGGTTTGCTGTGTGCAGAACCTGCAGATCATAATGAAGGCACCAGTAAGTTTATGTTTCTTCATACGTTACTGGATCATTTACCGCAAGATGAAGTACAGAAACTTTCAGAAAAAAAATGGAAATTCAGAAATCGGCAGAGAAGTATTTTGCAAATAGAAAATGGAAGGTATACAATCTGTTATGACAGAATTACTATGGAATCCTTTTCGAAATTAAATCCTGACGAAATTGAAGAATTAAATAAACTGGATGCACTTTTCAAACGTTTTTCCTTTAGCATTAAACTGGAAAAAGGTGATTTAATCTTATTCAGAAATGATCTGTTGCTACATGGAAGAGAGAAAATTAACATCAACTCCCAAAGACTGCTGAAAAGAATCAGATTCTCAATTGCTAATTTTTCCTAAAGAAAATTTTGCTTCCACAATCTTTTAAAAAACTAATAAAATTACAGATCCATGAGTTTTTATTTCACTATCCAATCAGAAAAAGAAATCACGTATAGACAATTAATCAACGAGTTACCTCTTGAAAATATAGAATTTGGTCACTTAGAAGACATTGATGATTATATTGGGGAAAATAATTACAAAGCTTTTATTAAAAACAAATCTACACGCGGCGTAAATTTAAGCCATCGCGAACAAAACTATTCCGTAAGCCTGAATGTAATTGCCAGTGAAACCGATTTTGAAATTGCATTACTTATTGTTGAAGCCCTTTCCAAACTTACAGAGGCTGAAATATTACCAGAAGACAGAGAAACTCCTATTGACATAGTTACCTTTAGAAACCATTATGATAAGAACTGGATAGAAGAAGAAAAATATCTGGGAGTAAGTATTTTCTTAGACAAAATCGGTAATGATGGAGATACGTTAGAAATAGCATGCTGTTATATGAGTTATCTGGTTGGTCCCGATATTCATAAAAAGCTGGATGCAGGTTACGAGAAATCTTATTACGAAGGGTTAGTAAGCTATATCAGCAGCACACAATTTTGGGACAGAGAAAAATACCACATTCCAAGTATTATAAGATTTACAGATAAAGATACGGGTGAAGATAAGGAGCTTGTTCTTTTATACCAAAATGGAAATCAGTTTTTAAGCAAAGCAGATGAAGTAGTTTTATCAGACGGAGAATCCAGAATTAAAATTCCGTATGATAAAATAAAATTACTGGCAACTGAAAAATTTCATTTAGTAGATGAGAAACAATATGTGGTGGATGAATTAACGGATGAAGAGTATAAAAGTATTTATCTGAAGGCAGTGGAAATTTCTTCTGTAAATAAGGCTGAAAATACAACAAAACCAGAATCTGAAATCAGAACTCCAAAGAAATGGTGGGAATTTTGGAAGTAATAACGGGTTGAAATGAAACATTTGTGAAAATTGCTTTATATTTTTAGTAAAACAAAAAAACAGGACTATGAATTTCAGACAAATTTTATCAAAACCAGAAAAGAAAATAAAAGTAATTTTAACGTATAGGATTGACGAATCTGATATAAGAAATTCTGAATTTGCACATTTTAAAATTGTGGATTTTTCCGACGTTCTTCAAAAAAATAATTATGATCCTTTAAAAGATTCAGAGCTGAATAAACTTGAATACCTTTCTAAAATGATTATCAGCTCGGAAGATAATATTGTAATTTACAACACAAGATCGAATCTGGAAGATTTTGATACCTTGTCTGAAATGTTAAAGCCGTACGAATTAATCATCGACAATATTTTAGTACCCAACGAATCCAAAAGAAAACAACAACTTATTGATGGACAGAAAGCGTATAGAGAGCACAATCGCTGGCTGAATTTTTACCCCGGAGAAATTGAAGAAAATCATAAGTACTTTGAACAGAGAATTAACACCTTAAAAGAAAAGTATAGAAATACTGAAACAAAAATATCAGAGATCTAAATCCTGATAACCCGATGTCGCGGATTTGAAATCCGCGACATCGGGTGAAATAATATATCATTTTAAATCCACCAGTTCAGACAAAGAAACTTCCAAAGCAATAGCCAATTCCAGCAAAGTATAAAGTGTAGGATTTACTTTTCCGTTTTCCAATTTTTCAATTGCCTGTCGGTCTTTATTACAGGCACGGGCAAAATCCGACTGGCTCCAACCCTTTTGTTCGCGAAGTCTAATAATTCTTTTACCCAATTCTGTCTTTAGCTGTTCTCTGGTCATAATTCAAATGTCAGCTAATTCGCTTACAAAATTGTCATACAAAAAGTTGACAAATTGATTTTTTTTATATTTTTGTCATATAAAAATACGACAATGATGAATTCAAGAAAACTTAAAATACACTCAAGATTTCAGAAAAGCAGCAACCGACTGATCATCGTTCCGGAAATCCGCCTCAGAGGAAAATGGCTTGATGAACTGGGCTTCGGAAAAGGAAAAATGGTGAATATTCAGCAAAAGAAAAATAAACTGATTATTACGGTGGATAATTGAGCATGCATAAATTCTTAGATCATTATCATTTTAATAAACTTTGGAGCACTTTGCCTTTAAAAATGTCTTTCTTTTATTCAAAGGAATACATATATTTGAATCCTTAAATTATTAAAAACCCTTATATTATTCAGCCATGAAAAAACATTACATTTTTCTTTACCTCCTTTTGTTCCCGATAGTTTCCTTTGCACAGGATATTAAATTCAAGAAAGACAAAGTACTAATCGACGGCAAAGAGGCTTTTAATACCGAAAGAGCCGGAACGTTTGGTGCTGCGGGTTACGATATATCTCCTTTAGATTCAACTAAGCCTTTCCTTTCCCTAATATCCAATAATGGCGGAACTCATATGGAACTATCTGATGATTACGTTATCATAAGATTTTTAACCGTGGGGAAAAATCTTGAAATTTCCGGTGGAGATATCAGGAAAGCTTTAAAATTATTACTTAAAAATGAAGTTATTGTAAACGGAAAACTTGATGAATCGAAAATTGATATTTTCATCAGCAATTACGATGAAAACATTTCAGGAAGAACATTAATCAGAAGATAATTGATTATCAAACTTAATAGATACCCGCTCTACAAAAGGTAGAGCGGTTTTTTTATATTTGATAACAGATTATATCTTCAGATATGCATTAAAAAAATTATCCCGAAATCCGCATCAGAGGAAAATGGCTCGATAAAATAGGCTTCTGAAAAGGAAAAATGGTGAATATTCAGCAAAAGAAAAATAAACTGATTATTACCGTTGATGAGTTATAAATATGATATGATGTATTTGTTATTCGCAACATTTAATTATAAAATTCAATCATAAAAAACTCAAATTTTGCACTCTTTTTGGTTAAATACTTTCCGTACCTTTGATTATATCTGAAATTTCAGGAAATTATTCATCATCAATAAACATCACAGCATGAAAATACTCATCATTGGCGGTAACGGAACCATCGGAAAAACAGTAGCAGCACATTTTAAAGAGAACAACGAAGTTGTAATTGCTGGAAGAAATTCCGGAGATGTAACGGTGGATATTGCAGACAGCGATTCCATTAAAGAAATGTTCGAAAAAACAGGAAAACTGGATGCCATCATCTGTATCGCCGGTGAAGCAAAATGGGCTGATTTCAAAGACCTTACCGAAGAAGATTATTATATCGGACTGAAAAACAAACTGATGGGACAGGTTAATCTCGTCCGTATCGGAAAAGATTATCTGAATTCCAATGGTTCTATCACCTTATCTACAGGAATTTTAGCGGATGATCCGGTTGTTCAGACTGCAAGTGCAGCAATGGTGAACGGCGGAATTCACAGCTTTGTACAGGCGGCAGCGCTGGAACTGGAAAACGGAATCAGACTGAACGTTGTCTCTTCCGGAATGGTGGAAGACGCTTATGAAAAATACAGAGATTATTTTCCGGGACACAACCCTATTCCCATGAAAAAAGTCATCAATGGTTACGTAAGAAGCGTAAACGGAAAAGGAAACGGCGAAGTCATCAGAATTTATAACTAAAAAAATATAAGGTTGAATGATGAATAAACTGCCGAAATATTTAAATGATCTCGAAGAAAAAATCTCAAAACACGCTGTTTCAAATCCTGAAATTTCGAAATCAACTGTAGGATGGCAAATCGAACATATTCTGCTGACAATTAATGCCATCATTGAAAACATAGAAAAATCTGATCCCAAAAATTATAAATGGAGCTTTAAGCTTTCGAAAATTATGGTTTTTGCTTTGAATAAAATTCCGCGAGGTCGCGCAAAATCCCCAAAAGTAGTGACTCCGGGACATTATGATGAGCAGACTTTGGAGCAGCATTTGCAATTCACCAAAACGAAAATCAGGCAACTGGAAAATCTTAATCCTGATAAATATTTTAATCATCCTTTTTTCGGAGATTTAAAACTGAAAAAGGCAATTAAATTTCTGGAAATACACACGAATCATCATGTGGAAATAATTAATGATATTTTGAAGAGTAAATGACGAATAACAATCAACTCTTCCACATTATCTGGACAACTTATAATGAATATCCTGTTTGGGATAGAAACGGCTGTTGGAAAAAACTTACTGATACTTACTCGAAATTACGCCACCAGAATATAAGCTGCACATTATCCCACAATTTACCCGATGAATATATCAATAAAACACCACAAAACAACAGGATTCTTTTACAGGAAAAATCTATAAACCAATTGCGGCTTGATATTCATGAACTTTGCAGAGAAAACAGCGACAGAGTAATTGACGGACTTGAAATTAAAGCGCTTCATATTAATGAATCAAAAGTTGAAATAGTCGTGCTTTCGAATATAAAAGTACTCAATCAGAAAATTTCAAGACTGAAAAGCAAAACCTCTTCTGTCCTGTTAAGTTCAAAATATACCGAAGAATTTTCCGGAAACAAAATCTGGGGAAAAGGTTTTTGGTATTCAATGATTTTAAACAAAGAAGATTTGGCGATTGCAATGATACAGAATGGTTTTTCTAAAGAATTTTGAGGAATATGGATTAATTATAAGATTTAATCTGGAAAATAAAACCTACCACACCCAAGAACTTATAGAATTGAAAATGAATAAATAAGCATTATTTAAAATTATAAATAGCTGAATTTAACGTTGGAAATTAACCTGATTTCCACTTATTCAATTTGCGGATTTGTAAAGTAAATTCTATATTTGCCGAAATCAAAAACTAAAAACCGTTGAAATATTTAAATTATACCACAAAAATTACTTTTTATTTGTAAAAGTGTTATTCTATATTTTAACACTTAAAGACACAAGAAAAATTTCATTTAAAATCTACCGCTTACAGTCAGTCATATCCTTTATAAAAAAGATCCGTTAAAAGATTAAAAAACACAAAGTCAGAATTTTAAATTCTTAAAAAGACCAACATTTAAATAAAACATAATGACCAAACAATTAAAGTTTGCAGTTGTATTATTACTAACAGTTGCAAGCATGAATGCAAATGCTCAGAAAAAAGCACCTGCAAAAGCTACAAAGCCTTCTACAGAAAGCAAATCTTCAAAACCAAGCAAGCAGGAAACAATGGATTGGATAGCCGGAAAAATGAAGGAAAACCTAGGATCATACAGAACATTTGTTTCTTATTCCGACGGAAAATTTGTCTATAAAAAGCCATATGAAAGAGAAAACAACTTCTGCACAACAACGATTGACCTTAATAAAATTACAGGAATGAATTCTGAATATTCAGACGATTTCTATGTAACAGGAAAAGGCTGCCTATCAGTTATTTGTGATGGTGAAAAGAATGCTACACAGAATCAGGTATTTTCCATAAGCGGTCCTAACTATAATGACTATTCAGCTCCGTTCAATTTTACCCCGGATCAGATTTTGGTAGAAAGATTAAAAAAAGCGGTTACGACTTTAATTGAATACAACGGATCAAAGAAAGAAGAAGGAGAAGCCTTTTAAAATATCATAAACAAATATTCTTAAAATTAATAACATGAAAAATAAATCAATTTTAGCAGCATCTTTTTTTGCTGTTTCCTTAATGCTTATCTCTTGTGGAGAAAAACCTCAAAACATAGAAATGGGAAAAGAATTCAAAGTGTATGAAAATCCCATTACCGTTTTAAAAGTAGAAGAAAGCAAAATTCTCAGAAACGACAAAGATTCTACCCTGCTTTTTGCTCCCAATGGAAAAAAGTATGTTTATGCAGAAGTGAAAAATCCTAAAAATGAAATGATCTTCATAAAAGCTTTCAATAAAGATGTGGAGGTAAAATATGATGACGATTTATCTTTGTCAGATTACGAACATGATATCGACAAAGGATTTACCGATGATTACTTCCTGATTGATGACAACAGCTCGATTGATAAATTAGTGATTACAGATCCATCAGAATCGCAATTTGTTTTGACGAATCCAAAAATTACAAAATCTACTACTGCAATTTCTCCCGAAGCTCAGAAAATAGTAGACTCTTTTGCTAAAGAAATAAATCTTTTAAATGCTTTTGCTCCATATGTAAAAGATGGTAAAGACGTTCTTTCGATCACGAAAGACGAGGGAGATTTGCCTGTTAACCGTTTGAGCATGAAAGCTGAAGTAAATTACTTTTCCCCGGATGGAAAGCTATATATCTTTAAAGTAACCGATATTATTAAAAACATAGCAAAAGTGTATACAACCTGGGAAAATGGGAAAATTACAAGCATTGTAGTAAAGCCTCATTACAGATAATAAAGCAGATATTAATAAAAAATAGAGTATGAAATTAGGAAGATTATTTGGAATTCTTGCTATTCTGGGAGGAGGTTATGTTACTTACATGGGATATGAAATGATGCAAACCACAGGATCGGTTTTTAAGTTTGTAATAGCAGCGCCGGTTTTTGTTTTAATTGGAATTGCCATGTTATTTTTTCCCGGTGGGGACATTACAACAGCTGAAAGCAGGAATAAGACTAAAGATCCAAAAGTATGGATAAATGAAGCTCCGAAAAGTCACAAAATAGCTTGGCTGGTTGCAGGAGTTGTAGGATTTATCATTTCCATGAACCTCTTTAAAATTTAAATGATAAAGTTTTTAACAAGATTTTGTTGAAATTCTATAAAACTTATACAATGAAAAAAATTAATTTACTTTTACTGATTTTCGGATTCTCCTTTACGATGTTTCAGGCACAAACTTCTAAAAAAAGCATTAATGAAAATCATTTCAAAACATCAGATCTTGTAGATCTTGACTTAAGCAGCAAAGGGTATAATGTAATTACCAAAGCTCCAAAAGGAGCCAGAATAATTCAGGATGGAAAAGATATTGCTGTTTATGGAGGAAAATTTTTCAAAATGACCTTTTCTAAACAAGATTTTTCAAATCCATTTAATGAAGATGAAAAATACAGCAATATTGCCGAGAAAGTAGCAGATATTAAAACATTAGCAAGTGATAAAGAAATGAATCCTGGCTTTGTAAAATTTGAAGCAGAAGATAAAAACGGTTTCCTGAACAGAAGTACAGTAGGCGGTCTATCATTTACTTATGGAGTAAAAGCCGGAGATAATGCCATTATGATCTCTGATGGTATTACTTATGATATATCACCCGATAAATTTACAAAGTATACCGATGAAGATATAAGAGTAATGTATGAAGCTGCAAAAGCAACGGTAGCAAAATAATTATAAAAGTTCTAAAAAGAGTATTTTCATCAGCTCTTAGTTCTGTGAAAGTTTCAGAGTAAACAATACAGAATCCCGGACTTTAGGTTCGGGATTTTTTATATCAGAATAAATGGAAATCGCAAAAACTGTTTTTCCTTTAATTGTTTTCGATATATTTGTTTTCCATATTAGTTTCTAAAATGCTAAAAAACTGATATCCGAAAATAAAATAACCAAACTCAAATATGAAAATTGCTCTTTTCTCAGACATTCACGGTAAAATTCTGTTACCTTTCAAACTTGTTGATCTTTACCAGAAAGAAACGGGCTGCAAAATTGATTTTATCTTACAGTGCGGAGACATGGGAGCCTATCCAAACATCGAAAACCTTGATAAAGCAACGATAAACCACGCACAATACGACAGAGACGAACTCGGTTTTCATGATGATTTCAAAAAAGAAAATCCCGAGATCAGGGCATTTTTGAATGAGCTTAATATTAACATGATCTGCGTTCGCGGAAATCATGAAGACCACGATTTTTTAGATGAACTTGAAAAAGAAAATCCTGACAAAAGCATATTTCCTATCGATATCTACGGAAGAGTTTTCGTCTGCAAATCTGGTTTAGAACAAACATTGGAATCGGAAGATGAAGTTTTACAGTTTGTTGGAATCGGAAGAATCGGAGACCGAAAAGACAGATCCGAAAAGCGCTTTATTCAGGATTACGAAAGAAAGGAAATCAGAAAACTGTTAAAAACTAAAAATACTTTTGATGTCCTGATTACTCACGACAAAGACGACAGCCAAAGCGGTTACGGAATGACTGAAATAAGACAAGTGCTGGACAATGTAATTTTCCAATATCATTTTTACGGACATACGGGAGAGCCTTTTAAAGAGGAAATAGATTCCAACTGCATCACACAGTCTATTAAAATAAAGGAACTGGAATTCAACGAAGACGGAATATTAGAAAACGGCTGTATGATTATTCTCACAAAAGAAAAAGAAGAATTAAGCATTGAAGTTGTTGATCAGAAGCTGACAAATAAAATGACAAAATTTAACTGGAAGTCTCAGTAAAAGAGTATAAAAATTAGTTCAATTAAAACAAAATGGAAAGATTTTCAAACAGTACAGAAGCTGTGATGAATGAAGCTGAAATTGAAATAGAAATCTAATCAAACCCAAACCCCATAATTAAACAAATTATAAAAATGAACGCAACAGAATGGGCAAATAATTATTTCTTAACATTAGAAGAAAAACTTAAAATTCTTAATGTACATTCTTCGGTGGATAAGGTCGTAAGCATTCAGTATAAAGGATTAAATGATTCCGAAATAGATCAAATTGAAGAGGAAATTACGTCAATGTTAAACAATGTTGTACAAACTGTTATTGATGATTATGAATTTGAAGATAATCATGAAGCCATCAATGAAATAAAATACGATTTTGATAAAAAATTTAAATTTAACAGCTATATTAGAGCATTTTACAAAATCAGTAACGGACTGAATATCATATGGCATTCCAATCTGCATTCTTCCGGTTTGGAAAACATCCACACAAAAGATAAAAATATTGAATCTTTCTTTTCGGCAACCCCTGGAGAAGATGCTAGAGCCGATTTTGAAGGTTTCTGTGCTCTGATTCCTCTTCAGGCATTTATAGATCCTTATAAATACTCTATTGAATCTGATTTTGATTATGCAGGATATAATGAAGGGCTAAATAAGGAGGAAGGTTTACAAATGTGCTTTTTAGACTATTTCAATTATTATAACGATACAGCTGTTGTTTTATCAAAAGATGATCCCAATCTCAGCATTATTTTAGGTGAAGACCACAGTGCATCTTATAATGATCTTACCTATTGTGACTTTGTTATTTACATGGAATTTCTACTGGCTACATTTTTTTCGGTTGAACACAGAAGCTCTGAGTTGAAATTACCAAATAATCGAACAGAAACACTGCATGAATTTTTAAAAGAATTTGAAGAATCAGCAACAAAAGATTATAATAAAATCATAGATTTTTTTGCTGATGAAAATATTAAGCCTGAAGATATTTTTAAAAAACCACAATATTAAATCATAAATGAAAAACATACAACTAATTGATCTGGAGAAGCACAGAAATTCTCAATATGAACTTATTGAAGATAAAATCTATAAAAACACAGAAGAGGACATCTATGTTTTTGCAATCAATTTCGAACTGGAAGAAGAGGAAGATTCTCAATATCCGCTTGAAGATGTTTTAGATAAATTTTACCTGCACGTTTCTGATTTTCTTGATGAAGATGCTTTTTACAGCTCAAAAAATATCAGTCTTGAATTAGCAGGAGAATTAGCAGATGTTCAGAACGCCATTCAATCAATTATCGGAAAGAGAGTATATAATTCCGAATATATCGGAAAAGACGGAATTACTTATTTAAAACTGGTGATAGAATAAAATTTAATTGGAAAAATCAGCTCTATCTAAATAAAATCTACATATAAACAATCACAAAAAATGAACAAAAACTTTACAATAGACGATTTACAGGATATATGGCAGAAAGTAAGCATTCTGCACAACGGACAAACATACGGCGGACAAAACAAAAACCAAAAAATAGAATACATCAATCACATCGGAAGTGTGGTATTTGAAATCATCAATGCTTCTAAAAATACTCCTGATTTTAATTTTGATCTTGCCATCAAATGTGCGTTTTTGCATGACACCATAGAAGATACAGATTTCCCAGTCGAAGATCTCGAAAAAGAATATGGCAAACAAGTGAAAGAAGGTGTTCTTGCTCTCACAAAAAATACGGAACTAGCAAAGGAACATCAAATGATCGACAGCTTAAACCGAATAAAGCAACAGCCCAAAGAAGTCTGGGCCGTTAAAATGGCAGACAGAATTTGTAATTTATATGCTCCACCCTATTTCTGGAACGAATCAAAGAAAAAGAAATACCTTGAAGAAGCCAAAGTTATCTATGAGCATCTGAAAGAAGGTAATGAATACTTGGCTAAAAGATTATACGAAAAAATAGAGGCTTATAAAAATAAATGATTAAGATTGAAACACATACTCTTGCAGGACAATTTGATATTGAAATCAAGAAAAACGAAAATTTTTATACCCTTTTAATTATTGCATCCAAATCACAATATTTCAAAGATCACAATGGTAAAGTCTGGAGTGGAAAAATTATCGAAACAGAAAAGCTTTTTGAGATCACAAATCTTATAAAAGAATGTTACAGAAACCCTTCTGTTCCCAAAAGAATAACGATTCTTGACGGAAGATCTATCAAAATCAATTTAAAAGATGATGAATCTCAAATTACATTAAAACTGATAGACATCGATGAAAACACAAACGAATCTGAACTGATACAGAAAATTAAAGAGCTTATAAACGAGGTAATTGGTCATAGCACAACATTAAAGGATTATTTAGATGTTTTTATGTATTAGCCTTCTTAAATTAATGCAAATTCATTTTATTAAATTATGACATACAACGAATTTTACAACCGCATCAACCTTAACAACAATATCGAAAAAAGAGATATGGAAACTTATCTTCTGGCTTTATTGAAGATAGTAGAACACCTAAAAGAACAACCTTTGACAGCCGATTTATTATCGAAAATTCTAATGGATGCATTTACTTCGGAGCCGAAACAATTTGATACAGAATGGTTAAAGATTATAAAAGCGCCGGACGAAAAAAAATTCATCAATTCAAAGACAGGTTCTTCATCCGGCGAATATGATTATACAATTGCCGTTATAAAATTTCAGATTGCAGAGCTGCATAAAATGAAAGGAAAACAGCTGGAAGATGAATGGCGTCATTTTGGAATCGATTCTGAAACTGGCAACCGATGGTATAATTTTGAACCGGATTCTATTTTGGAATGTGGCATGAGATGTTACTTAGACCACGGTGATGATGAAAGTAATGATGAAGAGTTTGAAGTAAGCTGGCTAACTCTAGGAGATTTGCTTGAAATGGGAAGAATTTACGAATAACTGATTGATTCAATTTAAAAATAAAAGCTGTCGTTACAACAGCCTTTTCATTAATAATTATAATAAACATTTGTGTCATACTGAAATAACCTTTAGAAAAAATTCCCGTTTGGATGTTTACAAAACATGAAGAATTAATTTCTTAAAATATGATCTTCTTACCTTGTCATCTGTAAATAAATTTTCATTATTCACCTAAGAACATTTCCTATTATTACAGTACTTTTTTTTAATTGTTAATTTCTGTAATTCTTATATGAAGCTTTTTCAGATTTTGGGAAACAGCCTTTTCCACTTTGCAACAGAGTTTCTGCTTACTTTGAAATAAGCCGCAGTATCATTATTATTCATATTATTGTTTTTCTGATACCGAAGAATCTGCAGGATAGCTTCATCATCGTACGCCCGGAATTTCTTGTTTTCTTTTTCATCAGTAATTTCCTTTTCATCAAAGATTCTCTTTTCCAGTTCAAGAATATCCATTACCGAAAGCCTCGGTTTATTAAGCAACGCTTCGCATTTATCTTTTTTATTACGATAACGCATTTCCAGAATATCAGTATATATTC
This sequence comes from Chryseobacterium sp. ZHDP1, assembly GCF_018603435.1. GTDB lineage: Bacteria > Bacteroidota > Bacteroidia > Flavobacteriales > Weeksellaceae > Chryseobacterium > Chryseobacterium indicum. The sequence goes on from NZ_CP075682.1 coordinate 2,284,580, forward strand.
TCTTGTAATCAGGTGAATTTATTCGGAACTCGGGATGTTGTACTTCTCTATCCATCTGTATAAGGTTGTTTTAGGAATTTTATACTCTTCTATGATTTCGGCCTTTGTTTTTAAATTCTTATTCAGTAATTCGAGAACAAAACTGATAATTTCTTTAGTATAAATATTTTTCCGGTAAGCGGGCAGCTTCTGCTTTTCGCTTGTGCCTGCTTTACTTTTTCCGGAAGGAGAAAAAAGAATAATATGCTGTACATATATCCTGAAAAAATCATACTTAAGCAATTTGCTCCATCTCAAAAGAACATGGGTATCTATGCTTTTCTTTTCGTACATAGAACAAATTTCTTTCTCGGTGCATTTCATGAATTTTTCTATTCTGTACATTTCTATCCCTTTTTCATTCACCACCTCGCGAATAATTTTTCCTATATGAATGTTTTTTATATCTAAAGACATAATTTTTTAAATCTGCTATTTGTGTTATTTACCTTCTTGTTTTTTCATCAAAGTCATTTTATAAGACAACATGAAATTTTTGCATTATTTTATTTTTACAATCCTTGCTTGTTTTGTACAAATATAGATTCTGATATAAATTAAATAGTAAAAATCACAATATTTTTCAATTTAGCTTAAATTAAAATAAACAACTGATAAACAGTTGTTTAAATAAGCTATTTTGTAAATCCAGCGAGTAAAAGTATCTTAAAATACAATTCACCTAAAAAAAATTCTCTGAAGAGTAAAATTTGCAATAAATATAGTTTCCCATTAAAAATATGTAGATCTTATAATTATTCACTAATTTTTGAATTGATTAAGTGTTTGTAATTACTAAAAAATCCATTTGCGTTTTATTTTCAATTCTGAAAAAATTACGAAATTTTTCATCTGTGCATTAATAAAAAAATAAATAAAATCATATCAGTTAATGCACAGCATAGCTGTTCTTTTTTGAGCAGTCTTTTTGATATTCGAAGCCGGCAATATTAAGTATTTATGCCAAATTTCTTTATAAATTAAGTTTTTAAAAGTTAAAAATTCGATGCATACATTTTATTGAAAATTTTAGACTAAAAAATTATTTTGAACGTAACATTTTGATTATCTTTAGTAAAAAAACAGAATGAAAAAACTTTTACCATTTGTATTATCAATTTATAGCTTATGTGACGCTCAGACAACCGTCACAAAATCCTTTAACGATCCTGTTTCCGGAGATAATGCCAATTATCTTACGGCCACCGGAACTCCAAATAATTCCGGAACAGGTGCGAATATAACTTTTAATAATTCTTCTTTGGTGTTAGGCAGTTCTGCACCCGGAGTTTATTCTACTCCTTCAGCTTCTGAAATTTCTACCTTCCCTTCTTCTACTTTGAAACTAACCGGAAGTCCCAATACAGTCTATTATAAACAATCGGCTTCAAAACTTGAAATTACGGGTCTTATAACAACAGATGCCACGCTTAATTTATCTACCAATAACGGAACGTTTATTTCTTATCCTGCGGCTTACGGATATAACGAGACTGATCAGGCACAGGGAACATTCACCTCAACAACCGCCAACGGTCTTTGCAAGGGAACTATAACGCTTGCAGCCGATGCATGGGGAACTTTACTTTTGGCGTCATCCTCCTTTACCAATGTTTTAAGAGTAAAATCTGTTCAGAATTTCAATCTTTATCTTCCGAATGATACTTCTTTTGTATTTCCTATAGGCTCTATTGTTAATACTTCGTATTCATATTATGGAAGCACCTATAAATTCCCTCTCCTTACAACCAATGAGACGGTGGTAAATATTCCGGTAGCGGGAATTAATAACCAGACCACAAGCTCTGCTCAGGCTTTAAGTACAATAGTATTGGCAGCCGGAGATTCGTCTGCCAAAGCAAAAGGATTAAAAATTTATCCGAATCCTGCAGATGATTTTATTAATCTTAAAGGAGATACTGAAAATTACGCAACAGCAAAAATTTACAGTTTACTCATAAAACAATCGGATCTGAAATCCGGAAAAGTGCCGGTTTCTGATCTTCCGCCAGCTTCCTATTTTATTGAAGTTTCTGGAAAAAACAGTAAACCTGAGGCAGCGAAATTCATTAAGAAATAAAAACTTTTAGATAAAAAACAAAAGCCGCCCGAAAAATTTTTCGGGCGGCTTTACAATAATTAGATATTAAAACCGGCAAGTAATAATGTATCATCGTTGTTATTCACTCTAATCTGCTCGCTTTTCGGACAGTATAATATGGTATTTTCTAAACTTAGAAGGAAATATTTCCTTAACTACTATATATGATGCAACTCATATAGGTTTGCAGATAAAGATTTAAAAATATGGTATTATTTATTTTTAATCCGCTACCTTTAGAGTTATAAATTCATTCTAGAAAATAAGTATATTATCACTTTTAAATGACGTTTTTTATTGAAAAAAATTCATAAGAAACATACATCTGTCAGGAACAGCAGGACTGAGTATTTTATTCATAAAGTTTACACGAAAGATAAAAAAGTATTAAATATTTTGTTTATAGATCACAAATAAAATTTTTCAAATGACAGGTAAAATTATTGGAATCGGTAACTGTATCCCTTCCGAAACTATTGATAATTTATTTTTTAACAATCATATTTTTTTAGACGATAAAGGTGTTCTCTTAAAAGATGATAATTTCTCACTTACCGAAAAATTAAAGAAAATTACAGGTATTGAAGAGAGAAGATACGCATCTCACGATCAGGTGACTTCAGATCTTGGATTAATTGCTGCAAAAGCCGCCATAGAAGACTCAGGAATAGATCCGGAAACTCTCGATTATATTATTTTTGCCCATAATTTTGGTGATGTACGCTACGGAACCGTGCAGTCGGATATGGTTCCGAGTCTTGCAGCAAGAGTAAAGCATCTGCTTAAAATTGAAAATAACTTCTGTGTTGCTTATGACGTTCTTTTCGGATGTCCCGGCTGGATTGAAGGAGTTATTCAGGCAAATGCCTTCATCAGAGCAGGAATGGCAAAAAGATGTCTTATTATTGGAGCCGAGGCATTATCCAGAGTGGTAGACATTCATGACAGGGACAGTATGATCTATGCAGACGGAGCGGGAGCAGTTGTATTGGAATATAACAATGAGGATAATTCAGGCATCCAGTCTCATCTTTCAGCTTCTTATACACTTAAAGAAAAAGACTATCTGTTTTTTGGCAAATCATATGATAATGAAGCCTGTCAGGATACAAAATATATAAAAATGGAGGGCAGAAAAATCTATGAATTTGCGCTTGTACATGTTCCGGATGCCATGAAAAAATGTCTTGATGAAAGTAAATATACCATCGATCAGGTTAATAAAATCATCATCCATCAGGCAAATGAAAAGATGGACGAAGCCATTGTGGAAAGATTTTACAAATTGTACGGATTAAAAATGCCCGAAAACATCATGCCTATGGTAATCCAAAAATTGGGAAACAGCAGCGTGGCAACCATACCATCTTTACTTACGATGATCTTAAAAGGAGAACTGGAACAGCATCAGATCCAGCAGGGAGATATTGTTTTGTTTGCTTCTGTAGGAGCAGGAATGAACATTAATGCTTTTGTTTATAAATTTTAAAATAAAAGATTATTAATTATTCTGGCGGTTATGTTTTTGTAATTCTCTTTCAATCTCATTAACTTCTGTGAGCGGAAGAAGGTAGCTGTCTTCAATGTAATCGATAAGATTTTGATGGGTATGCCTGTTCATCTTTCTGATGAAAAGGTGGTTTCCCGACTTCAGAGATTCTATAAAATGTTCTGCATGAAGGTCTTTGCTGAAAAAAGTCTTTTCAATAACGGCTCTTTTGTCGTCATTCACAATAATATCCGAAAAGTCCGTATTCATTAAAACTGTCTGAAAAAAAGATTCTGCCGGAAGCAGCGTATGCAGATAATAATCTTCAAAATCCATAACCCTTTTATTATTGGTTAAAAAAACACAGGTTTCCCTTGTAAACATAAACCATTTCCCGCCAATGTATGGCACAACGCCTTTCATAAACTCTCTTTTATAGACATAGGAAGAAATTTTGTGGGTAAGTTCCGTAAAATGATTTTGTATTCTCTGAAGTGTATCTGGTCTGTAAAACTTTTGGTCGTAATAAAAAATATAATTTCTGCCTTTATTAGCAGTAAGAAACTGCCGGATAATATTTTGCGATTTCAAAGGAGAATCTTCACCGCTTAAATTAATAAAGTAGTCCCACTCAATGCTTGCATTAAGAAGATATTCCATCGCATTAAGTTCTGTCTGGATCATGCTGAAACCTCCGGAAACAATGTTTACGCTTTCTAAGATATATACATTGGGGAACCGGACGAGGTAATTCTGTATTTCCTCCGTTAATTCTGCTTTTGCCTTCCGGTCTATATGTATAAGATAGAACTGATCTCTGGTATAAATCTTTTCAAACATTTCTTTAAAGACATCCTGCTTATGATGGATCATAATAAAATATGCGATTCTTACCTGCTTTAAAGATCCGGAAGGAGATTTCTGTGGGTATGCCAGAATTGCATCTGCGTATTTTTGCATAAAGATTAGATTAAAATTATCGGCATTATGCAAACAATTCTGTTGTGCGTGAAAGATAAGAATAAAATTTTGATAATCAATTAATTAAATTAAAGAGTATTCGCTTATTTTATCTTATATTTGCAGAAGCATTAATAAAACAGGTTTCTGCCTTCGCTATTCTGTAATAGTTTAAGATCACAATTTTTCTTTCAGTTTGCTTTTTCAGCCACCCGATTATCAGAGCGATTTCAAGTAGAATTCAGCATTTTTTTATTTGAAAGATGATATGTCATTGTTTGCTGTTCACATTATTTTACTAAAATAATATCAACGCAATACAATAGAACATTGAGATAACAGCAATATAAAACACTGTTTCTCAGCCATAACCTATTCAAATTCTTAAAATGAATTTGCTTACCATAACGGGAAACCGAAATTAATATGATCAGTTTTAAAAATTTAAATTTAATCAATCCTATTGTAAGAGCTGTTACAGAAGCCGGATATTCAAAGCCAACCGAAATACAGGCTTCTGCAATTCCACATATTTTAGCAGGAAGTGATATTTTAGGGTGCGCACAAACGGGAACTGGAAAAACAGCCGCTTTTGCGATGCCTATCCTTCAGCTTCTGAAAAGACAGACACCGGAACATAAATCAATCAGGGCATTGATTCTTACGCCAACACGCGAGCTTGCCATACAGATAGAAGAAAACTTTAAAATATACAGTAAATATTTACCTCTTTCGCAACTCTCTATTTACGGAGGTGTATCGGCCGGAGCACAGCTTTCAGCCCTCAGAAAAAGGGTGGACATTCTGGTTGCAACTCCCGGAAGATTACTGGATCTTGTAAACCAGCGATATATTGATCTTTCCAAAATTGAAATATTCGTTTTGGATGAAGCAGACCGGATGCTTGATATGGGATTCGTAAATGATGTAAAAAAAGTTATTCAGATGCTTCCTAAAAAAAGACAGACTTTATTCTTTTCTGCAACCATGCCGGAAAGTATTAAAAATCTTTCGGAAACAATCCTGAATAATCCTGAAAAAGTAACGGTAAATCCGGTATCTTCTACAGCAAAAAGTGTACAGCAGTCTGTCTACTTTGTAGAGAAAAAAGATAAAACAGGGTTACTCATTAATATTCTTCAAGATAAAGGACAAGAGCGTTCTCTTGTTTTTACCAAAACGAAACATATCGCCAACAGACTTGTTGAACAGCTGGAAAGCGCAGGAATCTTTGCTATGGCAATCCACGGAAACAAATCTCAGACGGCAAGACAAACTGCTCTCAATGATTTTAAGAACAGCAGGATAAATGTTTTGATTGCGACCGATATTGCAGCACGAGGAATAGATATTGATGAACTTCCTAACGTGATTAACTATGAGCTTCCCAATGTACCTGAAACCTACGTACACCGGATCGGAAGAACCGGAAGAGCGGGATCTGAAGGAACGGCAGTTTCATTTTGTGACGATCAGGAACGTAACGATTTAAAAAACATTCAGAAACTGATAGGATTTACAATGCCTGTCATTTCGTTTCAAAAATAAAATCTGTGAAGTCGACAGATTTATAATACCATAATTTTAATACCCATTACCATGCAACAAGGCACAGTAAAATTTTTTAACGAAGCAAAAGGCTTCGGATTTATTTCTCCTGCAGACGGGAGTAAAGACATTTTTGTACATTCTTCAGGATTAAGCACCAGAGAAATCCGTGAAAACGATAAAGTAAGCTTTGATGTACAGAAAAGCGAAAAAGGATTGAACGCAGTTAACGTTAAGTTAGTTTAATCCCATCATCTGATGAAAAAATTTTCTAACATAATTTTACATGATAATCTGTAAATTCATATAATGTTTGACGGTATTAAGTAGATTTACTTTTTATTTTATTATGTTCATCTGCCTCTTGTGTTTCACAAGAGGTTTTATTAATTTTATAGGCAGCGAATAAATTCACCAAATACAATAATAAACAATTATAAGTTTAAAATTTTTAAATAAAAAATAAATTATTAAAAGAACATTTTGTTTTTCACACAAAAATCTATCATTTCAATTTTTGCCCGCTTTTTGCTTTTTGAAAAATATCAACCACTAAATATTAGATCATGAAAAAATTTATCTTTCTCCTTCCCTCTTTTATCTTTTCAGGATTTTCGGCACAGGAAACTACTATTCCTGAAACTCCGGCTAAAAAGGATGTCATTAAAATGAGAGCACCTGAAACCCCAGATAAAATGAACATTATCAAGACAAATGTTACAGCATATGTTTTAAGAAACATCAATCTGTCTTACGAAAGAGCCTTTAGTAAACGGTTTTCCTTAAATATGGGATTTGGGACCATGCCTGAAGGAAAAGTTCCATTCATCAATGCATTTCTCAGCGATAAAGATGAAAAAAGATTTCAGAACCTTGAAGTAAAATCATTCAATTTTACAATAGAACCCCGCTTTTATCTGGGAGCAGGCTATGGAAAAGGATTTTATGTAGCGCCTTATTACAGATACTCTAAAATAACTTCCAATACGTTTGATTTTTACTATGATTATACATTCAGCGGAACAACCTACCAGATTCCATTGAAAGGAAACGGAAGCGCACACGGAAACAGCGGCGGCGTAATGGTAGGTGTACAGTTTTTCCTTACACCAAGTAAAAATCTGATACTGGATTTCTGGATCGCGGGAGCGCATTACGGAAAAGGACAGGGCGATTTTACCATGACGAGTGATGTGATCTTAACCCCCGATATGCAGGCTCAGCTGAAAAAGGAAATTGAAGATCTGGATATCCCTTATGTGAATTACACGGTGGAAACCAATGCAAACGGCGCTAAAGTAAATGTAGACGGACCATGGCTTGGTTTCAGAAGCGGATTGTCTCTGGGATATCGGTTTTAAAAAATTTTATTTAGCTATTTTAAACCGTTCTTTCCGGAGAGCGGTTTTATATTAAATATAATTGTAACGTTTCAATAAAAAGAGTAAATTTCAACTCTTAAAGGTTAAAACTAATGGCAATATTTATTGAAGATAAAAAGGATGGAAAATTAAAAAAGCTTCATTCTTATACTGCAACAAAAGAAAAAGAAATTCAAAATCTTGTTGAAAGAAATTTATTAGAAGTTTTAGATATGCATTTTCTTGCGACTGAGTACACCACAAATGGTGGCAGAATTGATACCCTAGCAGTTGACAGAAATGGCGCCCCTGTTATAATTGAATATAAAAGAAATAAAAATGACAATATAATAAATCAGGGTCTTTCTTATTTGAGGTGGTTACAGGCCCAAAAAATAGAATTTTTTCAGATGTTAATTCTGAAAAAATTTGGAGATGAATTTTCAAAATCATTCATAATTGATTGGAAAAATCCTAGAGTTATTTGTATAGCTGAATCCTATAACAAATTTGATATTGACACTGTTGAGGTTATCCCAATGAGAATTGAATTATTTAAATATAGATATTACGACAATGGTATATTTAGCCTTGAACCTATCAATGTTAATGAACAGATTCAAAAATCTAATAATGATTTGACAACAAATGCGGAAGCTGAATTATTGAACCTGAACCTTGATTCTCATTTGATCAAAGCAAATGAAAACATAAAAGATTTGTTTAAGGACTTGAGGAGTAAGATTTTTGAATTAGATGAAAATATCATTGAAAAAATCACAACTCTGTATGTAGCTTATCGCTTAGCAAAAAACTTTGTGGAAATTCACATTGCTAAAAACCATTTAAAAATACATTTAAGACCAATTGATTATAATGATCCGGAAAATCTAGTAGAAAAAATTTCTGATAAATATCAATGGACAATGGATAGAAGAATATATTTAAAAAATGAGGAATCAATGGATTATGTATTTAATATCATAGAACAATCATACAAAGATGTAATTTAACTACATCAAAAACCCATGAATTCATCACAAATCACCACTGCCCAAAGAATCAAAGCGATTGTAGGCGGATCAATCGGAAATCTGGTAGAATGGTACGACTGGTACGCTTATGCTGCTTTTGCCATTTATTTTTCAAATTCTTTTTTCCCGGATTCGGATATGACGGCGCAGCTTTTAAATACAGCCGGAATTTTTGCCGTTGGTTTTCTGATGCGACCTGTCGGAGGATGGCTTTTCGGAAGTATTGCCGACAGAATCGGAAGAAAAAAAGCAATGACACTTTCCGTTTTGCTGATGTCTTTCGGATCTTTACTGATTGCTTTAACGCCTACTTATAAAACCATCGGCGTTTTAGCTCCTCTCCTTTTGCTGATCGCAAGATTGCTTCAGGGACTGAGTGTTGGCGGAGAATACGGTGTTTCGGCAACCTACCTCAGCGAAATGGCAACTGCCGATCGCAGAGGATTTTATTCCAGCTTCCAGTATGTGACTTTAATTGGCGGACAGTTAATTGCATTGGGAATTCAGCTGATCTTACAGAAATTACTTTTAACGGAAACCCAACTGGAAGATTGGGGATGGAGAATTCCTTTCGTAATCGGAGCCTTGCTCTCTGTTATTGCTTTATACCTGAGAACCAATCTCCATGAAACCGAAGCTTTTGAAAATAAAAAAGATATGGGTGAACAAAAAAAAGGAACTTTAAAGGAACTGCTTAAACATCCGAAAGCCTTAATTACGGTTGTCGGATTAACGTTGGGAGGAACACTGGCTTTCTACACCTACACAACGTATATGCAGAAATTTCTGGTGAACACGGTTCATCTCAGCAAGGAAGAATCCACACTGGTTTCCTTCATCTCTCTCTTTATTTTTGCTTGCTTACAGCCTGTTTTCGGAGCTTTGTCGGATAAGATCGGAAGAAGACCATTACTATTAGCTTTCGGAGTTTTGGGAACCGTCTTCACCTACCCTCTTCTGAATGCTTTAAGCCATACAACCTCTATGTGGGGTGCATTTTTTCTGATTATGTCTGCTTTAATTATTGTAAGCGGCTATACTTCTATTAATGCGGTTGTAAAAGCAGAACTTTTTCCTTCTGAAGTAAGAGCTTTGGGTGTAGGATTACCTTACGCTTTAACGGTTGCTGTTTTCGGCGGAACTGCAGAATATATCGCACTTTGGTTTAAACAGGCGAATGTGGAACATTATTTTTACTGGTACATTACTGCCTGTATTTTCTTTTCTTTTGTAGTGTACGCCACAATGAAGGATACAAAGAAAACCTCAACGCTGGATAAAGATTAATTGATGATAAAAAAATTCGGCTCAGGTTCCCTGAGCCGAACTTTTTTATTTTAATGATAAGCCTGCTTAAATTTCTCTAAAATATTGTCCAGATTATGCCTCTGAACATAAACACTCTTCACCTCTTCATACCTCGGCGATTTATAAAAAACTTCGTGGAAATCCATACTGCCGTTTCCTACTTTTACCACTTTCTGTACTTCGATATTCAACTTTCTTAATTCGTCTTTAAAAACCTGAAATTCATCTTGTATATTCTTCATCTATATTTTTGGATTTAATTAAAACTATCTCTTTACATCAAACACCCTACCAAAACAAGGGGGTCGTGTTTAAATTCTGAATAAAGTTAATGAAATATTCCATACAAACATAAGATTTAGACAATATTTTAATAAAAAATTTACGACAATCTAAATTATTTTATAATATATATACATTTTTAACAGATTTAACGTTTAAATAAATAATTTAAAAACTTAATAACAATGACGCTTAAAACCGCTTTTACCGTAGCACTTTTATTACTGTTTAATTTTTTCAGAACCCAGAAGCCGGAATTCAAAGCTCCCGATTATGCTTCCATTCAGAAGAACATAGAAGATAAAAAGTCGGAGTTTTACTATCCCGATCTCCTGAAAAAACTAAAGCAGAACGATACACTCATTACACAGGAACAATACCGTCATCTCTATTACGGATATACTTTTCAGCCAGATTATGAACCGTATAAGATCGACGATAATCTTGAAGAAATGACGAAATTCTACCGTGGAGAAATATCTGATAAAGATCTGCCAAAAGGAATTAAACTGTTCAGACAAACTCTGGAAAAAAATCCTCTGGATTTAAGGGCAATGAATTATCTCGCTTATCTGTACCATCTCACCAAAGACGAGGTGACAGCAAAAAAGATTTCACGTAATTTTCACGGATTACTGGAAGCATTTCTTTCCAGCGGAGACGGAATGACGTGTGGAACAGGCTTTCATGTAATTTCCATATCTCATGAATATGTACTCATGAATATGTTTGAAATGGAAGCCCAATCGCAGAGTTATGACGGAGTGTGCGATTATCAGGAGTTTGAAAAAGGCAAATATAAAATTGCCGGATTATACTTTAATGTGAGTAAACTTTACGGGAAAATGTCCTTCAAAAGATAGATTTGTTTACGTCTTATGCAACTGTAAAAGGTACAAATGATGAGTTTTATTTCTTTAAGAAAGTCAATATACTATCCTATTATTTATCAGTAGGTTTAGCGACATTTGCAGTGAGAGTCTAAGTTTGATTAAACAAGTTTGATGAAGTTGTTTAAAGTAAAAGAGTTTGCTCCTTTAGGAGCAGAATCTGTGTAGAAATAAGAATAAATCCGTCAATCAATCCTATGGATTGATATCTTAAATACGATAAATTTTCTAAAGATAGCGTTCCTACGGAACGCAGAACGCCTTGCGAATATGGTGTCTACACAGATAAAACTCTATAGAGTTTTCTACCATTTTACTTTAAACAACTTTGATGTTAAAATTTTAATTTAGCATTTCTAAAAGTATTTCGAAATGACTAATAAAAGCCACTGGGAAAATGTCTATGAAACCAAAACCCCTGAAGAAGTAAGCTGGACGCAGAAAAAACCGCAGACCTCACTGGAACTCATCAGATCTTTAGGATCGGATAAAAGTGTAAAAATTATCGATATTGGCGGCGGAGACAGCAATCTCGCAGATTTTCTTCTGGAAGAGGGCTACGAAAACATAACCGTTCTTGATATTTCTGAAAAAGCTTTGGAAAGAGCAAAACGAAGGTTAGGGAAAGACGCAGAAAAAATACAATGGATTGTTGCAGACATCATTGCCTTTACTCCTGAAGAAACGTATGACATTTGGCATGACAGAGCAGCTTTTCATTTCTTTACCCGTTCGGAAGATATTTCAAAATATGTAAGAATTGCAGAAAAAGCGGTTTCGAAAAACCTTATTGTAGGAACTTTTTCTAAAAACGGTCCGAAAAAATGCAGCGGACTTGAAATCTCGCAATATGATGAAGAATCGATGAATTCTATTTTTGAAAACAGCTTTGAAAAAACAGATTGTATCACAGAAGATCACATTACTCCTTTCAGCACTGTCCAAAACTTTATTTTCTGTACCTTTAAAAAGAAATAAAAACCGTAACCAATTTATAATTCTTAAAACTTATTCCTAAAAACAATCCGTGAATTACTTTCTGAGATTTAAACATGATATCTCCGCTTTTTTACAGTTTATGAAAAAGCCTGATGATGTGCAGACAGCACTTTCTTCCAAAAGAAAACTTCAGCTCATCTCCAATCTTCTGATTATTGAGATCGTTTTCTTTTTGATTGTCGTACTTCCTCTAAACTATCTGGCGGAAAAATGCATCACTCTAAAACCATCCGATGCTTTTGAAAACTTAACATGGCTTCAGGCGGTCTTTTTAATGGTAATTTTTGCTCCGCTTTCGGAAGAATTTATTTTCCGGTATGTTCTTCGTTACAAAAAGCTTTTTTCACACTTTATCAGCAGGGAAAAATGGAACAGAATTTTTCCGTTTCTCGTTTATATTTCTTCAATCATCTTCGGATTGGTACATCTGGATAATTACGTGAATGATTCGTGGACTTTTTATGCATTGTCTCCCTTCATTGTGGCTTCTCAATTGTCGGGTGGACTTATTTTAAGCTACATCCGTGTAAGACTGAATATTTTTTACAGCATGCTTTATCATGCGTTATGGAATCTTCTGTTCGGAATTTCTATTCCTTGCATCATGTTGCTTTTTACGTCTCCTTTTGCTGAAAAAACACAGGATTACGATATAAGAATTGAGCAGAAAGCTTTTATAAATGCCAACGAACCTGTATTATCTGAAACGAAAATTGTTGATGACAGAATACACAGCGTTGAAACCAGACAATATTCACTTCAGAGTTTATTGGATCATCTTTACGGAAAAGATAAATTGACAACGGATGAAGGCCTGATGAATATTCATTTCAAATCAGAAAAAGGAATCTCCAAAGATGAATTTTTGAAAATTTTACAGAAAGAATACGAAATCAAATAAAAAAAGGTTAAAACCAATCGATTTTAACCTTTTCTATAGATAATAAATTTACTTCTTAGTTTCTTCTTCCAGTTCCACTTCATGTCTCAGCTGAGCTTTGTAAAGGGTGGAGTAATATCCGTTTTTGTCCAGAAGTTCGAGATGTTTGCCTTCTTCAACAATTTTTCCATGTTCCATCACGATAATTTTATCGGCTTTTTCAATGGTAGAAAGTCGGTGTGCAATAATGATTGATGTTCTGTTTTTCGTAATTTTTTCCGTGGCTCTCTGAATCAGTTTTTCACTTTCGTGGTCGATGGAAGAGGTAGCTTCATCTAAAATCAGAATCTTAGGATCAGACAGATAGGCTCTTAAGAAAGACAGCAATTGTCTCTGTCCCAGAGAAATGGACGAACCTCTTTCGCTTACCACATAATCATATCCTCCCGGAAGCTGTTCGATAAATTCATCAACTTCAATTTCTTTTGCTCCTGCCTTTATTTTATCCAGTGTAATGCTTTCATCCCCGAAAGAAAGATTTTCATAAATACTTCCGTGGAACAGGAAAACATCCTGCAGAACGACTCCGATGTGGCTTCTTAAATTATACAGTTCGTAATCTTTCAGATCCACATCATCAATTAAAATATTTCCGGAATTAATATCATACAATCTTGTAATTAAACTGATGATCGTAGATTTTCCGGCTCCGGTTGCGCCTACAATTGCCACAGTTTCACCCGGATTTACTTTAAAATCAATTCCTTTTAATACTTCCTGCTTTTCGTCATACGCAAAATGTACATTTTTAAATTCAATTTTTCCGTCAAAATGGTCTTTTTCCACTCTACCGTTGTTCGGCATGGCATTGTCTTCATCCATTAATCCTAAAACCCTTTCTGCGCCTACAATTCCTCGCTGAATATTGTTGAAACGGTCGGCAATCTGCCGTAAAGGACGGATCAGCATCGAAATATACTGGATAAATGCAATCACAACTCCTGCACTGATTGTAATATATCCTCCGTAAAAAAGGATAAACCCGATGAAAAGAGAAGAAATTAATTCCACCACAGGAAAAAACAGCGAGAAGATAAAAACCGTTCTCAGCAAAGCACTCTTTAAAGTAATATTGATATCATCAAACTTCTTAAATTCCGCTTCCTGCCTGTTGAAAACCTGAATGATCGGCATTCCCGCCAGTCTTTCCTGAACAAAGGAATTCTGGTTGGAAGTCCAGTTTCTTTCATCTCCGAATGCTTTTTTCAGCCTTTTCTGGAAAAATCTTGTAATCACGACCATTAAAGGTAAAATCGCCAGTGTAATATAACTGAGATGAACATTGGTACTGAACATCATTACCAGTACAAAAATAATTCTCAGCACATCCCCGAAAACCATTAAAAAACCATCCGTATAAACCGTTGCAATGGTTTCCACATCACCTACCGCTCTCGTCACCAACTGTCCGATCGGAGTTTTATCGAAGAAAGATGTTTTAAAATAAATCAGCTTATTATACAGCCTCTCTCTTATGTCTCGGATTACATTCTGCGAAATGAAATTGGAGAAATAAACCAGAAAAAAGTTTAAAATGGTTTCTGTGAAAACCAGACCGACCAAAAGATAAATATGCTTTAACATCAGCGCTTTATCTTTCAGCTTGGTAATATCATTATCCACCACTTCCATGGTAAGATAAGGACGGTAAGTAGAAACTATTGCCAGAAAAATGGAAATCACTAAAGTAAGGATGAACCAAGAACGGAACTTCATTCCGATAAAGAACAGCCTCTTTACAATTCCCCAGGTATCTTGTTTTTTCATTGTACGAATTGAAGAAAAGAATTATATAAAATTCTATGCAAAAATAAGACTTTCAAATTTGTCTGCGTTTACAAGATTGTGAAATACTCATGAAAAATTCAGATAGGTGTTATTTATGGTATAGATGAAAAACAATAAAAATGCTCAATTTAAAAATAATCAGAGCAAAAAACACAGATCATCGGAGATCTCCGGCGGCAAGATTTTACAGGTTCTTATCGTCGGAAGTTCCGACGGGGCAAACCCATATTCAGGAAAGCAAGTGTGAATGTCCGACAGGGCAAACCAATTTTGGGGCAGGCAAAAATGAACTTCCGACAGCGCAAACCAATATTCAGGGAAGCAAATGTGAACGTCCGACGAGGCAAACTACCAATGACGGCTGAAAATCATACTCCTCAAGTCCCGCGAGATGTTGTAATGCACAGGCAAGTTTTTCGATTTCGTTCATGATTTTCGTTTTTTTATTTTCTTTTAAACACAAATTACACTAATATTTTTTCACAAATGACTCAAATCTAATAAAGAAAATCTAAAATTATTTGTGAATATTCGTGGAATTATTTGTGGAATTTGTGTTTAAATATCACTCAAAATCATATCCAACATCCACGAGATACAATCCATGCGCCGGTGCAGAAGTTCCCGCAGAATTCCGGTGTTTGTCTTCAATAACTTTTCTTACATCTTCAGGCTGTAATTTTCCTGAACCTACTTCTACCATTGTTCCCACAATAGCTCTCACCATATTTCTCAGAAAGCGGTTCGCAGAAACGGTAAATTTCAGTTCGCTTCCATGCTGCTCCCATTCTGCTTTGTAGATTTTGCAGAGATTGGTTTTATTGTCGGTGTGTAATTTTGCAAAACTCGTAAAATCCTCATATTCAAATAAAATTTTACAGGCTTCATTCATTTTTTCGACATCCAAAGGTTTTCTCCAGTGCTGCCACGCCGATTCTTCCGTGAACGGATTTTTTTCAAGGGAAATATAGTATTCGTACGTTCGGTAAGTAGCATCAAAACGCGCATGGAAATCATCTTTTACAGGAAAAATCCTTTTAATGGAAATATCTGCCGGAAGAAAACTGTTCAGTCTTCTCACCAGTTCCTGATCCAGAATTTTCTCCGTATCAAAATGAGCAAAAATCTTCTTCGCATGAACGCCCGTATCCGTTCTCCCCGCTCCCGTTGTCTTAATCTCTTCTCGTAAAATCGTGGAAAGTGCTTTTTCCAGCTCTTCCTGCACAGAAATAGCATTCGGCTGAATCTGGTAACCGAAATAATTCTTGCCGTTGTAGGAAAATTCTATAAAATATCTCAAGGTAAATAAAATAAATATCTGTTGTTTATTTCGATATATAACTTAATTTGAATCAATATCAGTTTGTATTTCTTCCATAAACGAAGTGGCTTTGTTTAGCTTAAAAAAAGATTTGTTTTAATAAAACTTTGTTTAACCTTGCGAGAACTTAAACGCAAAGGCATACAAAGATTTTTATTTATCTACAATTCCCAAATATTTTAAAGATAAACAAAGGCATTTCAATTACTATAGAAAGACAAGTTAAAATGCACAGCAGATTATAACTCTACAAAAATACTTTAATTTGATGATAATCAATAACAGATTTTTTAAAATAAATATCGAAAAGTAGCTACCATAATCATCCAAATCCATGTGAAATTTCCTATTTTTGCAAACGTATGAAAAGATGGTACCTCTATCCTTTTTCCCTCGGTTATCACATGGTAACGGGTATCCGAAACACAATGTATGATCTGGGAATCTTTAAATCTGTGAAATTCAAAACGCCGATAATCTGTGTCGGAAACCTTTCTGTGGGCGGAAGCGGAAAATCGCCGATGGTGATGTATCTTGCACATTTCCTGTCCAAACATTACAGAACCGGTGTGCTTTCCAGAGGATACGGAAGACTTACGAAAGGATATGCTGTTACGAATTATGAAAGCAATTACAAAACAGTAGGCGATGAAGCCATGCAGTTGTTTGAACGTTTTAAAAACCGTTTTGTAATCGCCGTTTCCGAAGAAAGAGTTCCCGGAGCCAAAAAAGTAATCAGCGATATGGATCTTGACGTTCTGGTTCTGGACGATGCAATGCAGCACAGAGCGATAAAAGCAGGATTCAATATTATGATGACCGATTTTAATGATCCTTATTTTAAAGATCATCTTCTACCGGCGGGAGATTTAAGAGAATCCAGAGCAGGATCCAAAAGAGCAGATATCATCATGGTGAGCAAATGTCCCGATGAACTTACCGAGGAAACCAAACAGTATTACATTTCCAGAATAAGACCGGACCGTACCCAAAAAGTATTCTTTTCATCTATCGGATACGACGAAAATGTATACGGAAGAGAAAAAATGCTTCCCGACAACAACCTGAATTATTACGACATTCTTTTAATTACAGGAATTGCCAATCCGAAACCTCTCCTTACCCATCTTGCGAAATTTTCGCAGAGAGTGAAACATTTAAAATTCAGAGATCATCATAATTTCACGGAAGCCGATATTAAAAATATTATAGCGGAATATAAAAAATTAGGAGAATATAAATTGATCTTAACCACTGAAAAAGACTATGTGCGTCTGAAAAGTTTTGACTATCTTAGAGATATTGTGTACTACTGGCCGATCAATGTAATTATTGATAAAAAGGAAGAATTCAATCAAATCATCTTAGATTATGTTAGAAAAAATTAAGCAGACCGCAGATTTCGTTAAAAACATCATTAAAGAAACTCCCGATTTTGCCATTGTTTTAGGCTCCGGCTTAGGCAAGCTGCAGGATGAAGTGGAAGCCATTCATACTTTAGAATACACTGAAATCCCCAACTTTCCGCAGACTACTGTTGCAGGACACGGCGGAAAACTGATCTACGGAATTCTGGAAGGAAAAAAAGTTCTGATGATGAGCGGTCGTTTTCATTACTACGAAGGGCATTCCATAGAAACGGTGGTCTTTCCGATCCGTGTTTTTTATCTGTTGGGAATTAAAAATCTCATTCTTTCCAATGCTTCAGGCGGAATTAATCCAGACTATAAGATCGGCGATATTGCAATCATTCGGGATCACATCAATATGATGCCTGAACATCCTCTTCGTGGCAGAAACATCGATTCCTTCGGTCCCCGATTTGTGGATATGAGCGAACCGTACAGCAGAAAAATGATCTCCGTTGCACAAAATACTGCTTCTGAACAGAATATTGCTGTCCACCAAAGTGTGTATGTAGCTTTACAGGGACCCACTTTCGAAACTCCCGCAGAATACGGAATGATTAAAGCCATTGGCGGAGATCTTGTAGGAATGAGTACCGTTCCGGAAGTAATCGTTGCTAAACATATGGGAATGGATGTTTTCGGTATTTCTGTCGTGACCGATTTAGGCGGTCCCGATATTGCCCACTCCGTTTCTCACGAAGAAGTTCTGAACGCTGCCAATACAGCCATGCCGAATGTAATTGCAGTGGTAAAAGGTTTGGTGAAAAATTATTCATAAACCTAAGATTATTAACAATAAACTTGTGATAAACTAATTTCAGAATTAACCGCAAAAGGGACAAAAGATAATATTAAAGCGAATTTTCAGAATAATCAAAGCGCTCAAAAGAATAAAAATCAAAGATTTTTAAAAACTATTGTGTTCTTTTTCATTGATAATAATCAACTTTAAATAAAAAATTTAGTAGATCTTTTGTGACTTTTGCGGTTAAATAAAAGTTTAAACAGACTTAATATTTGTCGATGTTTTCAGAACGATAAAATTTGTGAATTTTTTAATTGTAAATTCAATAGAAATCTTCAATCCAATCAATTCTTATAAAGTCATCAAAAAATCAGTACAGATTGGGCAGCATTGTCTAGATTTGCATACATAATTTTTTTGAACATGAAAAAACTGTTGTTACTATTAATGATGGGAATTTTCGGATTAGGCTGTTCTCAGCAGACACCGAAAGTTCTGAAAAAGGGTTTCTCCAAAGAAGCTTTGGCACAGAAACTGGAAGATGAAGACGGAAAAACGGTTACCATTCAGCAGATTCTGGATCAGCATAAAGGTAAAGTTCTGGTTATTGATTTTTGGGCAGGATGGTGCAGAGACTGTTTAAATGCGCTTCCGAAAGCCAGAGAACTGGAAGAAAAAAATAAAAACATAGATTTTGTATTTCTATCGTTAGACCGTTCCAAAGAAGGCTTTGACAGAAGTCTGGAAAAATTTGAAATGAAAGACAAAGAAAACTACTGGTTTTCTTCCGGCTGGAAAAACGATTTCAATAATTATGTTGATCTGAACTGGATTCCGAGATATATGGTGATCGATCAGAAATCTGCCATTGCAAAATATTACGCCATTACTCCGGAAGATCCTGAAATTCAGGCTACCATTGATCAACTTTTGAAGTAATTCTTATTTTTACCACAAAGTAAAACAAAATTTATTCAATTGTATTTCGAAAATAAGTGAAACGGCTTTGTTTTATCTTAAAAATATTTCATTTCTATAAATCTTTGTCTATCCTTGCGATTAAATAAATTCAGGACAAAAGAAAATAATTAAAAATACAGGAATCCATATCTTTGCGGTATGGATTCTTCTTTTCCCATGCGCAAAATAATTCACGTCGATATGGACGCATTCTATGCTTCTGTGGAGCAGCATGACAATCCTGCATTGAAAGGAAAAGCAATTGCAGTCGGAGGCGGACATCGTGGTGTGGTTTCGGCGGCAAGTTACGAAGCCAGAAAATTCGGAGTCCGTTCTGCAATGCCCAGCAAAACAGCAAAAGAAAAATGTCCGCACCTTATTTTTGTACCTCCGCGTTTTGCGCGTTATAAAGAAATTTCTAAAAAGATCCGTGAAATCTTTTATGAATATACCGATCTGGTGGAACCGCTTTCTTTGGATGAAGCCTATCTCGATGTTACAGAAAATAAAAAAGGAATGGAATCTGCCAATCAGATCGCCAAAGAGATCCGTCAGAAAATTTTTGCCGAAACCGGACTTACTGCTTCCGCCGGAATTTCTGTGAATAAATTTTTAGCCAAAGTTGCTTCAGATATCAACAAACCTAACGGACAAAAAACCATTCATCCCGACAAAATCGAAGGTTTTCTGGAAGAACTTCCGGTAGAAAAATTTTACGGAGTCGGAAAAGTAACGGCTAATAAAATGTTCAGCTTAGGCATTTACAAAGGGAAAGATTTAAAGAAAAGATCCATTGAAGATTTAACAAGACTGTTCGGAAAATCCGGAGCTTATTATTACAACGTGGTTCGCGGAATTCATCATTCGGAAGTAAAACCGCACCGCATCCAGAAAAGTGTGGCAGTAGAAAGAACTTTTTTTGAAGATCTTTTTGATGAACAGCAGGTCAATGAAAAACTGGAAAGCCTGAGTGAAGAGCTTCACACACGCTTACAGAAAAATAATATTCTCGGAAGGTCTTTAACTTTAAAAATTAAATACAAAGATTTCTCACTGTATACAAGAAGCATTACCAAAGAAGAATATTTTTCCTCTGCCGAACAATATTTCAATACCGGAAAAAAACTTTGGGAACTGAGACCTTTCGATAAACCGGTGAGACTGTTGGGATTATCTCTCTCCCACCTCAATACCGAAGAAAAAAAACAGGTTTCCGTTCAACTAAAAATTCCGTTTAAAGAATTCGAAGACTGATAATCCGGATTTTTTCACTAAATTGTAGTAACCAAATTTTACAATTTATGAATGAAACGATGATTCAGTATTTCCACTGGTATACAGAAGGAGACAGCAAACTGTGGAAAGAAGCAGAACAAAACGCAAAATATTTAGCCGGACTCGGCATTACATCCGTCTGGTTTCCGCCCGCTTACAAAGGCGCAACAGGAGGTCACTCTATTGGCTACGACGCTTACGATCTCTATGATCTCGGAGAATTTGATCAGAAAGGAACGATTCCCACCAAATACGGCACGAAAGAAGATTATATTAAAGCGATAAAAGCGCTTAAAGAAAACAATATTAAAGTAATTGTAGATATTGTACTTGGACATAAAGGCGGCGGCGATGAACTGGAAACCTTTAAAGCATTAAAAGTAGACGAAGAAAACAGAGAAAAAATAATCTCGGATGAAATAGAAATACAGTCTTATACTAAATTCACCTTTCCCGGAAGAAATAAAAAATATTCTGAATTTGAATGGAACTTCACCTGCTTTAGCGGTGTAGATTATGCAGAAGGAATGGATTCGCAGATTTTTAAAATTAAAAATGAATACGGAACCGACTGGGAAGAAATGATCGACGATGAGAAAGGAAATTACGATTATCTGATGTACAATGATGTAGAGCACAGAAATCCTTTCGTGCGCGAGGAACTGAACAACTGGGCAAAATGGTACTTTGATGAAACCGATTTCGACGGAGTTCGACTGGATGCCTTAAAGCATATTTCATTTGATTTTTATAAAGAATGGCTTACTTTGCTTCGTTCCAATACCGGAAAAAATATTTTTGCGGTCGGCGAATACTGGGCTCCCGGATATCTGAATCTCTTGCAGAAATACATAGAAGTTACCGAAGGATGCATGAGTCTGTTCGACAGTTCTCTACAGAATAGTTTCCATACCGCTTCCAACGAAGGAAATTCTTACGATTTGCGGAGAATTTTTGACGAAAGCCTTACTCAGGCAGATCCGCTTCACTCGGTAAGTCTTGTGGATAATCATGACACGCAGCCTTTACAGGATCTTGAAGCTCCAGTTGAAGAATGGTTCAAACCTTTGGCGTATGCACTGATTCTGCTGAGAAAAGACGGTTATCCGTGTGTGTTTTATCCGGATCTCTACGGAGCGCATTATGTGGATAAAGATAAGGAAGGCAATGATCAGGAAATATTTTTAAATAAAGTGGACGGTATTGAAGAACTTCTGAAAGCAAGAAAAAACAATGCTTACGGCGAACAGAGAGATTATTTTGAGGATGCCAATTGTCTGGGCTGGGTTCGTGAAGGCGATGAGGAACATTCCGGATGTGCAGTTGTTTTAAGCAATAAAGACGCGTACGAAAAACCAATGGAAATGGGCGAAAGATATATCGGACAAACGTTTTATGATGCATTGGGAAGATTTGAAGATAAAATTACCATCGATGAAAACGGTTGGGGAAATTTCCCGGTTCCGGCAGGAAATGTGAGTGTCTGGCTTGCTGAATAATTTGAACACGAATATCACAAATGGCTTTCACAAATGACACGAATACTTTTGCAAATAGCACAATTTTAAATGAATCTATCTAAAATTACTTTGTGAATATTCGTGAAAATATTTGTGACATTTGTGTTTAAAAAATGTAGAAAATTCGTGGTATTCGTGTTTAAAAAATAAAACTAAACTTTTCGGAGTTCAAGAATTTCCGGTCGCTCAGAGTGATCGGAAATTTTTCCTGTTCTTGCAAATTCCGCCCACAATGCGCGAAGTTTTTTTCCGTTTTCCTGAATGTGTTTCCACGGAACATCTTTTAAAAGTTCTGCCGATTTCCATGCTTCCTGATTTTCGAAAATCAAAGGAAGATCTACACAGTGGGAAGCTCCGATATAATTATTTTTCAGAACGGACTTAATTTTAAACCGGTAAATATTTCCGCCGCCTGAAGCATAATTTTCAGCAAAAATCTCTGCTGGTTTTTCATAAATGGATTCCGTTGTTTTACGAACGATTTTGTTGAGAATTTTTTCGTGGAGATAAGTATAAAGTCCTTCCTGAGCCGTTTTTACATAAAAAGCAGTTTCGTCATGACTGGAACCGATCAATACATCATATTTTTTTGCATTCTCTTTCCATTTCGGCAGACTTTCTTCTTCCGTGCACAAAGGGGCAAAACCATATTGCGTACAGAAAGGCATCGCCGTTTTTAAACCATATTTTCTGAATGAGGGTAAAAATTTCACGTATTCATCCACCATTTTCAGGGGATCTTTTTCATCTTTCAGAAAATCGGTCTTCCTGAAAAATTCTAAAGACATTTTACTTCTTTTCATCCTGAAACCAAGCGGTGCGCTTTGGATAATGGCTCTTTTAAACAATCCATCAATTCCTTCGGAAATCATCAGATGTGCAATCGCATCGCCTCCGGAAGACTGCCCGAAAAGGGTAATATTTTCCGGATTTCCGCCAAAACTATGAATATTTTTCTGAATCCATTTCAGAGATTCCATGATATCAAACAAGCCTAAATTGGCAGGTCTTTCTTCGTTTCCTCCCAAAAATCCGAAAAGTCCGAGACGATATGTAATGGAAACAACGATAAGATTCTGCTCTTTTACCCAAACCGAAGGATCGGAAGTGGGCAGATCTCCACAGCCAATTTCATAGGAACCTCCGTGAATCCACACTACCACCGGAAGTTTTTCATTTGCCTCAAAATTTTCCGGACGGGTAATTGTTAAAAACTGAGGAGATTCATCGGGTTCGAAATGCTCCACATTCGTTTTCTGGATCAATCTTTCCAGCAGTGGACTGATGTGTTGAGGACAGACCGGTGTTTTATCCGGAATTTCGTGAGTCTGAATATCTTCTACAGGAACGGGCTTTTTATATCTTTCTGATCTCGCGTAACGGATGCTTTTCGCTTTGATCACCCCGTTTGTTTTTATAGCAGGTATTTTACCGATAGAAGTATGAAAAGTATGAATTCCTGTATTTTGCTGTAGCGTCATGATGAAACAAAATTTTTCTGCTTTTTAAATGTAGTAATTTTCTTAATTTAATGAAACATCAATGTCCCTGTTTTAGACAATTTTTCACAAATAAATTCTTAAAATCACTTAAGTAAGCAATGAAATATTGTTCTGGTTTTTACTTCAACCAATCAGTTTAAAGATTTATATTCACTTGGGGAAACGCCTACTTTGCTTTTAAAAAGCCTTGTAAAATGCTGCGGATATTTGAATCCCAGATTGTACGAAATTTCACTGATGGATTTGGCGGAATCGAAAATCTGGTCTTTTGCCACATCAATCAGTTTATTGTGGATGAATTCCTGAGCGGAAACACCCAGTTCTTTTTTAATTAAATCTCCAAAATAATTCGCTGAAAGATTAAGCTGTTCTGCAAAGTAATTTACCATAGGAAAGCCTATATTTTTAGGCTTTTCGGAGGTGAGATAATCGTTCAGAAGAGTTTCAAATTTTCCGATGACTCCCTGATTGATATGATCTCTGGTGATAAACTGTCGGTCGTAAAACCGCATACAGTAATTCAGGAAAAGCTCGATATTATTTACAATTAAAGATTTACTGTGTTTATCAATTGTCTGTTCCAGTTCGTGCTTGATATTTTTAAAACATTCAAGAATAATTTCTCTTTCTTTTTCTGAAAGATGCAGTGCTTCATGAACTTCATAGGAGAAAAAATTATAGTCTTTGATATTTTTTCCAAGGTTGGTTCCTTTTAATAAATCAGGATGAAAAATAAGAGCAAAACCGGCTGGCTGAATGTAGGTACCTGCATTAGAAATTCCGTACGTCTGTCCGGGAGCAATAAAAACCAGTGTTCCTTCCTGATAATCGTAGCTGTGTTTTCCGTACTGCATATCGCCACACATCACATCTTTTAAAAAGACCGTGTAAAAACCGAACTGTCTCAAATGCTGACAAATGGGATCGGATTTGGAAAAATCGATTACACTTACCAAAGGATGTAACGTCTCGTGATTCAGCATTTTATTGTATTCTGAAACCGTATTGTAGATTTCAACCTCCTGATTTTTCATGAAGTAAATTTTAATTGCCATTCAAAATTACCACTTTTAAAGAGACATTTTATTTCGTCTGTAAAATTGGTACATCTTTCCGTAATTTATATAAGATGATTTGTTCTAAAAGGTTCGAATTTTGCAGCTAGGAAAATAACGAATTCCCTATTCTGAATCAAAGAATAAACTAATCAAAATAATTAATACTAAACAAAATGAGTACATTCACAGTAAAAGCTTACGGAGCAGAATCCAAGACTGCCGATTTACAGGAATTAAATATTGCAAGAAGAGAAGTAACAGCAAAAGACGTAGAAATTGAAATTCTATACTGCGGCGTTTGCCACTCCGATCTTCACACCGCAAGAAACGACTGGGGCGGATCAATGTATCCTGTAGTTCCGGGACATGAAATTGTAGGGAGAATTACAAATGTAGGAAATGAAGTTTCTAAATTTAAGGTCGGAGATCTTGCGGCAGTCGGCTGTATGGTAGATTCTTGCGGCGAGTGCGAAAGCTGCAAACACGATCTTGAGCAATATTGCCAGAATGGTTTCACAGGAACTTACAACGGGCCGGACAAACATTTGGGAGGTCATACTTTCGGCGGATATTCTCAGAAAGTAGTTGTAGATGAACATTTCGTATTAAGCGTTCCTGAAAACTTAGATTTAGCGGCTGTTGCTCCTCTTCTTTGTGCAGGAATTACAACATGGTCTCCGTTAAGACACTGGAATGTAGGTCCTGATTCTAAAGTTGCTGTTGTAGGTTTGGGAGGTTTGGGACACATGGCGATTAAACTGGCAAAAGGTTTGGGCGCTGAAGTAACATTATTCTCACGAACTCCGGGAAAAACGGAAGATGCTAAAAAACTGGGAGCAGATCATGTGGTGATTTCCACAGAACAGGATCAGATGGATGCTGTAAAAGGAAAATTTGATGTGATTATTGATACTGTTCCTTATGAACACGACATTAATCCTTACATGCAGACTGTTGCTTTAAACGGAACTCTGGTTATGGTAGGATTTGTAGGGGAATTCGAGAATGAGGCTCCAAGTACAAGACCGCTTATTTTCCAGCGCCGTTCTGTTGCCGGATCTTTAATCGGAGGAATTGCCGAAACTCAGGAACTTTTGGATTTCTGCGGAAAACATAATATTGTATCGGATATTGAATTAATCAAAATGCAGGATATTAATGAAGCGTATGACAGAATGCTGAAAAGCGACGTGAAATACCGTTTCGTGATTGATATGCAATCTTTGTAATTCTTTGTATATTGCTAACTAAGGCTCTCTTCGGAGGGCTTTTTTGTTGACGGTTGGTGGTTTATGGTTTATGGTTTATGGTTTATGGTTTATGGTTTATGGAAATTAAGCTTTCTGATGGTTAAATTTTTCTGATGGTTAAATTTTTACAATGCTACCTTTCTTAAATGGTCATATTTTCCTTCCATGTGTTTAAATGCCCATTCTGCCATGGAACTGATAACCGGAATTAAACCTTTTCCTGCCTCACTCAATTCGTAGGTTACGTGTGGCGGAACAACCGGTTTTGCGGTTCTGATGATCAGTCCGTCATTTTCCAGTTGCTTTAAATGCTGAATCAGCATCTTTTCGGTTACCGCAGGAATGGCGCGTTTAAGTTCGCTGTACCTTTTGTCTCCATTGGAAAGATGATATAAAATAATCGGTTTCCAGAATCCGCCGATTTTTTCCATGACATACGTTACGGGACAGGAATCGAGTGCGTATTTTTTATTCTGCTGAATGGTTGATGTTTCTTTTATGGCTGTCATAATGAATACATACTTTAGGGTAAGTACTTGTATAAAAGTAAGTACAAATATACCTTTGTATCAGGAAATAAAAAAATAATTATCAACAAAAAAAATAAAAATTATGAAAATCATCATCACCGGTTCATTGGGAAATGTAGCGAAACCTCTTGCAGAAGAATTAATTGCAGAAGGACATGATATTACCGTTATCAGCAGCAGCGAATCTAAAAAAAGTGAAATTGAAAATCTGGGAGCCAAAGCTGCTATCGGTTCTATTACAGACCTGAACTTTTTGGTTGAAACTTTTAAAGGAAATGATGCCGCCTTTCTGATGACTCCACCCAATATGGGGTTTGAAAATCTTGTTGAAAATACGACGAACGCCGGAAAGAATTATGCTGAAGCCGTTCAACAAACCGGAGTTAAAAGAATCGTAATGCTGAGCAGCATCGGAGCAGAATCTCCTGTGGAAAACGGACCAATAAAAGGTCTTCATGCTATTGAGAAATTCTATAATGAACTGGAAAATACATCCGTTACTTTTTTAAGAGCAGGATATTTCTACATCAACTTCTTTAATGATATTCCGCTGATTAAAAACGCAGGAATTCTTGGCGCGAATTATCCGGATCACACGGAAGTTCCATTGGTTCATCCCAGAGATATTGCAAAAGCTGCTGCTGAAGAACTGTTAAAAAATTCTGAAGGCAAACATGTAAAATATATTGTAAGCGATGTTCGCAAAGCTCAGGATTTTGCAAATATTTTCGGAAATGCCATCGGAAAACCGGAACTTCCGTGGGTAGAATTTAAAGATGAAGATTCTTTACACGGGATGCTTCAGGCAGGAGTTCCGCAGGAAATGGCAGAATTGTATACAGAAATGGGAAGAGGAATCCGTACCGGAATTGTTCAGAAGGATTTTATTGAACATGGTTCTGTAGTGGAGGGAGAAATTAAATTGGAGGAGTTTGCGAAAGAGTTTGCGGATAAATTTAATGCTTAATGTTGTTTTATAACTTTTTCTTTTGTCTTGAAACAAAAACTCAAGACTCGGAAACTTCCGCTAAAAATTAAAATTTAATCCTAAAATTCCTAAAACTTGCGCGAATTAAAGATTTGTATTTTGATTTAATTTTTGCTTCTCACTTCAAACAATGGGAATTTCTTAACGGACTAAATTTAAATTTTCTTAACGCTCCATTTTCATATGTCATTTAATCATTACATTCAAATCAGTTTCGGCGAGCCTTTGGCTCGCCGAAACTTTTATCAATGGATTATTTAAATTTAATCTTTACCTCAACCTTGATTTATTCCTTTTCTTTCAAAATTCCTTTTAAAACCTTCAGTTTTCCATCAATCGGCTGATCGATTTTCAAGCCTAAAATTTCTGCAACCAAAGGATAAACGTTGATGTTCTGAAATTCATCGATTACCATATTATTTCTGAATTCCGGTCCCCAAGCAAAGAATGTGGCTTTCATTTCAGGAACTATCTGCGGATTATAGCCGTGCTTTCCAACCGATGATTTTTTTCCTTTTTCCAAGAAAATTTTAGGAGCATTCGGAATTAATAAAATCTGTCCGATTCTTTTATATCGGTCATCTTTTGCTGAGAAATGAAGATATTTGGGAAGCTTTTTATCCAGATAAACTTCGTAATCTTCTGTCTTATTGGCTTTTAATTCTTTATAAACCCTTTTAACCTCATCAGAATTTTTAACGTATACCCTCAATAAAGTCTGTGAATTGTAAAAATCAAATCTTTCTTTATTAAAAAGCATTGCGGGAATTTCTAACGGACTTCCTCCATCCACTTTTATCATTCCGTGATCCGAAACAAAGACGAAGTTTACATTTTGTAAGCCTAAATCATGAACTTTCTGAACCAGTTCGCCAATAGCTCCATCCACCAGATGAACCGCATCTTCGGTTTCTCTGGAATCCGGACCGAAATGATGCCCGCTCGCATCAACTTCAGGAAAATACAATGAAATGAAATGTGGTCTTTTTTCCATTGGCAGCTTTAGCCATTCGATTACTTTGTCCACTTTTTCCGATGGTGAGAATTTTTCGTGGTAATGGTAATAATAAGTGGGTCTGTTTCCTCCTGCATTGCTTGCAGAACCTACCCACATTAACGAAGCGGAAAGCATTCCCTGTTTTTCAGAGAGTCCCCAAAGCGGCGTTCCGCCGTACCAGTTTCCGTCTTCAGCATTTTTTTTATCGCTCATGGCGTAACTTTCCTTCTTTTGATAATCGTAGAAATAATTATCGATGAGTCCGTGATGAGAAGGATACAATCCGGTAATCAATGTCCAGTGATTGGGAAATGTAATGCTTGGATAACTGGGAATCATCGCTTTTGCCTGAACTCCTTCATTGGAATATTTCAACAGATTTTCTGCGTTGTATTTTTTAGCATAATCATACCGAAACCCATCTGTAGAAATCATGATGACATAAGGTTTTGTCTGAGCTTCAGCCGTATTGTAACGATCAGGAACTACAACTTTTTCTGTATCAACATTATCTTTTTGGGCAAAAACTGTCAGTGAAAAAAATAACAGTAAGAATTGAAGGCTTTTCTTCATGATTTATATTTTCTGCAAAATTAGGGTCTAGAATCCTGAAAGAAAAGATTCTTCGGTTAAAAAAAGATTAAAAGCATTTTTTAGAATGAGTGTAAATAAAGAATATTTTATATTTGGATAAAATATCAAATATTGGAATTTTTACTGGATCTTTTAGGAAATTTTATTCGCTGGATATTTATTTACCACTGCGATTCTGAAAGAATGAACGAGAAATACCGTTCCCATCCTAAATCTGAGGGATTAAAAAATACTTTAGCAGGAATTATATTAATCGTTTCTGCCACAATTATCATTTTATATTTTTCATAAAAAAGACCACTTTTCAGTGGTCTCTGTTTTATTCTTTGATTAACTTTTCAAAAGAAGTTGTTCCATCTTTCAAAGTAATTTCCAGATAATAATTTCCGGATTTTAGATCAGAAATATTTATTTCCTTCGCATCTGCTTTTATGGTTTTTACCTTTCTTCCTGTAGATTCAAAAACATCGATATTTTTTATTTTATCTGCGTTTTTAAAATTAACGGTTTCTTTTGCAGGATTTGGGTAAAGAACTACTTTTTTGCTTTGAGCTGCTGCTTCGTTGGTTGCCAGAAGAGCCGTTCTCGTTAGAGTTGTGGAACCTCTGTTGGTAGATGAGTGCTGGCTTAAAGTAGTTGAAGAACCTTTGGCATAAATAATAGGAATTGAGGATGTATTATTCAAAAAAGTATAATCTCCTGATGATGTTAACGGTCGTGTTGCAACAACAGTTCTTACAGTTCCCGAAGTAGTATCGGATGTTACCGTCCAGCTTTGAGAAGCGTCAGCAGTTGGCTGACACTGACAGCTTAAACCTGTATAGTCTCTGCTTGTGGTAGAATTCCAGATAAAATAATCTGTAATCGCGCTCATAGACGTTCCTCCAAAACCTATAGCTAACCATGTAGTACTGGAACCTGTTAACGTAATTGTAGCTGTTGTAGCATCGGTATCTATTTTCACAGTCATTCCTGTAGATCCCAAACTTACTGTACTTGTCGTAAATTGTGACCAAGCCAGATTAGCAATGGCCATTGAAATAATAAGTAGAATTTTTTTCATCTTTTAATTTTTAAGTAGGTTGATTATTTCTTTATTGTTTGTCTGTAAAGCATACTCAAAAGGAGTCATTCCCTGTGCATCTTTTAAGGTTTTATCTGCTTTATATCTGAGTAACAATTCTATCAGTTCTTTATTACCAAATTTCACCGCCCAAAATAAAGGGGTAGATCCTGTAGCATCTGCAATATTAGGATCTGCTTTCTTATTGAGGAGATAGGTTACGAGATCTTTGTTATATTTCACAGAAAGCCCTGATAATGCAGTTCCTTCCTGACTTTTATAGTTCACGTCTTTCACATTGTCTATCAGAAATTTGGCAACCTCAACATTTCCTCTGTAGCAAGCCAGAATTAAAGGAGAAAAACCGCTTTCATTGGTCTGATTAATAATATCAGGGTTCTGCTTCATCATATCCTTAACTTCAGCGACTGTACCGCTTCTCGCAAGATCAAATATAGATTTAGTCTTATCCTGAGCTGTTACAAAAGTAAAGCTCAGGAAAATTCCCATCAATAAAATTAATTTTCTCATTGTTTTGTAAGAACATAATTGTATTGAACATTTACACTTTCAGCAATTTTTTTAGACACCATTTTAGGGATGGTTACTTTATGATCTGCCGTTTTTACTATAAATCCGCCTGACATATAAATTTTTCCGTCTTTGGAATAAATAGCAGCAGTGGAATTATACGCTTTATCTACTCCATGAAAATTCAATTTCCCCTGAACTGTATATTTCTGAGGAGATGCCGATAATTTAGACTTATCAAAATTCAGTATTTTTCCGGTGAAGGTTGCTTTTGGATATTTAGCAGTTTCAGCATAGCTTTCATTGAAATGCTCTTCCATTAATTTTGTTTTGAAATGGTAATTTTTAACCACTGAAACCGACGCAAACTCTCCGGTATCGGCATTGATAACTGCCACATTATTGTCGTCCTGCGCAAAAACATCTTCAAATAAAGGAACCGAGGCTTCAAAAGAAACTTTTCCGGTTTTAGACATATATTTCTGTGCAAACGCAAGATTAGTAAAAAATAATGCTGATATAATTAAAATTAGCTTTTTCATATTGATCTTTAATTTTCAAGAAGCCCGTCGGCTTTCCATTTTGTAATGATATTAATCTGTGCAGGTGATAAGCTTCCGCCTTGAGGCATCTTTAAAGGATCGCCGTTCGCGCGGCTTATCCTGTCGATAATTCCATCTATATCGCCTTTCACCTGAGAATACGTTCTAAGATCTTCAGGTCCCGGAGAATGGCAGCTTACACAATTGGCATCAATAATGGGTTTTACATCTTTATTATAGGTTACAACTCCGGTAATCGGAGTATTATCCGAGATTTCCTCATACGTTCTGCTTTCACAAGCGGTTAATACAACTGCTGATGAAATGATGTACATAAACTTTTTCATACTTTAAAATACTCTATAAAGATTAAACCCAAAGAAAATCTGCCCTTTTTCCCATTTTCCTGCAGCATTGGTTAAATAACCGATATCCGAATTAAGCTGGGAGTTGGTGAATAATAGCTGGAACACGTGTCCCCCGGTTTCTATATCCATCCCTAAAGAAAGTGGATTTTTATAAAAACTGTGATTGTCGAAATTCACAAAATACTCTGCATTAATAGAAACTCTTTTAGAGATTTTGTAACGTCCTCCCAAACCTGCAAGAAACTGGTTTTTGTCTTCAATGGTAGGCTCATATAGATTTTTATGAACATACGATGGCGACAATTGAAGGGAAAATTTATCGCTGAATCTTCTGGAAATTAATGCCTGTGTAAGATAAGAAAGCCTGTCTCCGAACTGAAGATGCGGATAATTATCTTTGCTGAGATCTGTATTTACTGCCAAAACATTATACCCTACAATGTCTACAGGAAAATTTTCATTCTGCTGTACTAGCTTGTACTTTACTCCGCCTTCGAAAGTTTTCAGGTTGGTTTCTCTGGAAAGACTTAATGAAATTTTATCTGTAACACCATAAATTGCACCCAGTTTTGTAGAAGCATCATCCAGCCCGAAGAATTCTTTAAAGCCTTTGCTTACATCACCAAAACGGTGCGCTACAACAATATACCACTCGTTCTTTGCAGGAAGTTTGGTAGATTGCCCTGTAACAATTTGTAATGCTTTAAAAGCGGGTTGGGAAACATCGGTGTTTTTTGTCTGAATGGTATCAATATCTTTCAGCAGATCTTCCTGTGCAAAGGAAAAAACTGATGCGAACATTGACAAAAATAAGAGAGCTTTTGTCATACAAGTATATTTAAATTAGTATAACAAACTTATCGACTTATCGAGTTACAATTGTGTGATAAAAGTCACCGACTGAATTGTTTTTATCAATCAAAATGTTAAATTAATTAAATGTAATGTATTAGCCCTGACTAACATTTTCATTTACAGATATTTTTATGCCTTCTTTTGTCTGGATGATCTCTCCCTCATTCTCAATTTTTTTCAAAACACGGCTTACCACCTCTCTCGAGGTACCCAAACTGTTTGCAATTTCTCTATGGGTAAGTTTTATCGGATTATTTCCGGTAACTGAAATCTGCTGTTTTATATAATTTAAAACTCTCTTGTCTAGCCTGTGAAAGACTGCATCATTAACCATATTCATTAAATCGATAAATCTTTTATCGTATTCTGAGTAGAAAAGCCTGTTGATTTCAGGGAACTTAATCAGCCATCTGTGAACAACGGATACAGGAAATAATAAGACTTCAGAATCTTCTTCCGTAACGGCATAGATCCGGCTTGTGTAGTCTGTAAAAATTGAAGAAAATGTCATCAGACAGCTGTCGTTGGCACGAATATAATAATAAATCAGTTCACGCCCGTCATTCAGGCTGAACACTCGTATAGATCCTTTAATAAGAAAGGGAACAAATTTATTTTTCTGCCCTTCTCTTACAATTTCGGTTTTGGCTTTAATTTCAGTAACAACAGCATGCTTATCCAGCTCTTTTAAAAAGTCATTCCCTAAAAAGCCAAACTTGTTAATAATAAACGGATTATTGATCATCTTTATATCCCTAACTAAAAAACAAATTTAAAAAATATCAGCATATTAATGCAGAGAATTATTGAAGAATATTATAAAAAAAAGCTGCTCCACTTTTGTGAAACAGCTTTCTTTAATTTACAGCCTGTATTTAAGGTTCAAACCATAAAAGAAATAGGATTTGCTTGGTCCCGGATTAAGATCCGTTGCTACTCCTTTCGGATAACCACTTCCTGTATCTGAATCATTAATGCTGTTTCCTAAGAACAGAAATGTATAATTAATCTGATTGGTGAGATTATTTCCCATCACATAAGCATCAAGATCGAATCTTCCGAAAGATTTTTTATACCCCAGTTTGGAATTAAGCAATCCAAATCCTTTTACCAGATTGGTATTGGCAAAATCTGTGTAGACATTTCCTAAATAATTGTATGTGTTTACGAGATAAAAACCGGGTTTTGTATATAAATCCAGACCAATTGCGTATTTATTTCTTGGAACGCCAACTACAGTTTTGTGGTCATAAGTTTGATCCGCTCCCAGCAATCTTGTTTTAAAATCTTTATATTTAGCATCATAATAAGACATATTAACAAAAGGAACGATTCTGTTGATGAAAGAATTATCGTTTTTATACTGATATCCTATGCTCACTTCCAGACCATTATTTTTCTGGCTTCCTGTATTTGACCAATATGTTTGGTTTCCCGAATTTGGGATTACTAATTGTGTCAATTTATTAGAATAATCAATTCTGAACACAGAAACCTGATAATCAAGCTTGGTATCCAATAATAATCCGTGTACACTGAAATCTAGCATTTTAGCACGTTCAGGCTGCAAATCGTTATTTGCGGTATTCGTAAAATTAATAAAAGAAGCCGTAGCTGTCGGAGCGTTGTATCCTTCACTGTAGCTTAGATTAAAAATCTGATTTTTCCACTCTTTCTGTAGTGCAAAGTGCGGAGTGTAAGCTGTTTCGTACTGCTTGGTAAATGACTGGTCTTTCTTCCCCGTAATTAAACCCGGAACTGCAAACAAGTCTTTTCTGTCGTAATTGGTTCTGTTCGCACTTAATCCCGCAAGAAATGTCAATCCCCAAGGTTTGTACGTTAGATAATCTATTGCAAAATAGGTTGCCTGATTGTTGTTGTATTTAAAATAAGAAGCTCCTGAAATGCCTGTAGTTTCTAATGGATTTGTAATTGATCCTGTAAAACGGTAACTTGAAGTCGTAGACATTGAATTCTGAATCTCCGTTCCGAAATCCAATCTGTTTTCGAAATCTTTGAATTCATTTTTCAGGGTAAATGTGGAACGTAATCCTACATTGGGAGAACTGGTTACACCGAAAGCCCCTGCAGAAACACTCTCCGTATTTCCATTATAATAAAAAAGCGTGGTGTAATTTCTAAGATTCGGAAGAATATTTACAGAATTGCTTAATCCTACTCGTGTGGATTTTATTTTTGTTCCTGAATTTTTTCTGATGTAAGCCGGATTTCCATTGTCGATTCCTGCATAATAATCATCATAAGAAATCTGTCCTGAAGTATGTTCGTAAGAGTAAGCCTGACTTCCAAAGAAGCTTAACTGATCATTTTTTCCGAGTTTAACTGTTCCGTTTACGTTAAAAAAGTTTTTCAGACCGCTTCCGTTAGGTCTGTAACCATCGGTTTCAAGGTGACCGTATGCAGCGTTCACAGAATAGTTTTCATCCGCAACATTGAGCTGAGTGCGGGACTGAAATGTTTTAAAAGCACCAACTAAAGCGTTTTCTGAAACAGTAATACCTTTGGTAAAATCCGGACGGGTATAAAAGCGAACCGCTCCTCCTACTCCGCCGCCATACATGGTTGCCGCAGGTCCTTTGATCACCTCAACATTGTTTACATAAGCAAAATCGATGTCATCCAGAATGGTAATTCCTTCGGCATTGGTTAAAGGCATATTGTTCCAGTAGGCTTTTACTCCCCAGTTATTAAACTTCTGATCGTTTCCGTATCCGCGGACAACCAGTCTCTGTCCTCCGAAATTCGTTCTTTTATCGACCTGAACTCCGGGCATTGTAGATAAAGTCTGGTCTATTGCTGCCGGATTATTTCTGCTAAGTTCTTCTTCCGAAAGGGTTTCCACGGACTGTGCATGTCTTTTGAACTCTGCCCGTTCCTGTTTTATTTTTTTTCTTCCCTGGATTGCAACTTCTTCGATTTCTGATGATTGTTGGGCACTTGCAATTGTGCAGCCTAATAAAGCTGCAATGCATATATATTTTTTCATTGATTTTAAAAATTAATTATTTGTCGTTTAAAAGTTTATGATGAGATAAAACTTTTTTCCGGAGGCGGAATAATAACTGACAGATAATATGTATTTTTTAATCTTTTAAGATAATCTGATTTCGGTCTGAAATAAAAGGTAAAAAAATGAAGTTTTTCTGCTTCGAAAAAAGTAAAAAAGCTGGATGTCTTTATGATTTTCTTATGCTGAAAAGGCGAATTAAAATGCCGCCATGCCCCTATTTTTTTTGCCGCAAAAAATTCTGAAAATTTTAGAATTGAATGAATAACAATATCTTTTTTATCAAAATAGCAGTGATAGTATTTTTCACCGTTTTTAAGATCAACTTTAATGATATCGTAAGAAAATCCGTTTAATGTAAATTCTTTTTCTTCCTTCCATTCAGCATTTACAATTTCTTTCTCAGAAAAATAAATGGTTTCTGCTGCATCCAATTTATGATTTAAAATATGATATTGTGTTGTTTCATAAATTTTGGTTTTAATGTAGGAAACAAAAGGATAGATCATATTCATCAATACGATCATTAAAGGAATAAACAGAAATATGAAAAACAGTTTTTTGTGCAAAAAAATTTATTGTCTTCGGGGGATGAGTTCTCCCTCTGGTTCTACCAAAGTGAATTTTGGGATATTGATTTTGTAACTTTTATCAGAATCTTTTACGGTGTATTCTATCCAGTTTTCTTTTGGGTCTGAAGAAATCGTTTTTTCAGATTTTACAGCTGCAGATCCGGAAGGTGAATATTCCAGATTATTGATCTCGTCCGGTTTTTGAAAGTTACCTTTTACAGTTATTGTATTTCCTGAAACAGACTGTGCAAACTTCAACACATTGCCTTCAGCTTTGAAAGATTTTACAGTAATACGATCTTTACTGTTTTTTAATTTTAAAGCTACAGTGTATAAAATTCCTCTTACACCAGGTCTTCCGCCCGACCATTCTGTTTTTTCCGCAGAAACTAAAGTTACATTACCCTGATAAAATGAGGAAACCGGCGCTTTACAGGAAAACGCCAGTATCCAAAATATAATTATCAATAGCTGATTGTTCATTTTTTAATCGTCATCTCCGTCATCATTTACTTTCCCTAAAACCAGATAGTTTCCGCTGTATACAACTGTTCCTTTGGATTCTGCTTTCAGTATGTAATTCCCCGGAGTTAATCTCTGACCGAATTCTTCATCAGATTTCACATTCTTTTTGCTGTAAACCAGTCTTCCTGAAGCATCAAAGATACTGATATCTACTGTATTGTATTTAGCAGAATCAAATCTTATGTGTGAAATCCCTTTTGAAGGGTTAGGGTATATTCTTGTTTCGTTGTTTTTACTTTTTACATCGCCAGTGGCTAAAGTAACGGTTGTATTCTGAGTAGTCCATGCTCCTCTTCCATAGGTAGAAACCAAAACGGTTCTGGTTGTAGGTCTGTAATCTAAATTTGTAACTCTTACATTTCCGATATTTCCACTGATAGAAGACCAGGTTGGCGATGCAGAAAGGAAATTGGTAGTTCCCCATACTCCCATTTCTGTTCCCAGGATTACTTCATTAGCATCATCCGGATTTCCAAGAATTGTTCTTACCGGCATGTCAGGAAGATTTCCTTCTTTGTTTTGCCAAGTTGTTCCTCCGTCTGTAGAAAAGAATACACTTGTAAGATTATAGTTGGATAATGTTACCATAATCTCATTTTCATTTTTCCCGAATTCGATATCAGAAATAGTTCCTGCAGCGGGTGTTGTAAGTACAGTAGACGCATACGATGTCGTATTTGCATTTGTAACCTTGATAATTCTTCCTAAATTAGTTCCTACAAATAGTGTTGTAGAAGCTGTTGTATAAGGAGAAACCTTCATCCATGAAATTTGCTCGTTTGTCTGTGCTGTTCCCACAGTCACTATATCATTAGTAAATGTAGTTGATGTTGCAGACAATCCGCCTGTTCTGAATATAGTTAGCCCTGAACGGTAAGAATAGAACACATTATTAATTCTGTCCAAAGCAATTTCGTTCACGAAATGACCATAAGCATTTCTGTTGGCACTAGAGATAAGATAATAAGTACTGCTCGTTAACAGATAGTGATTATTGTACACATAACTTGCAATTTCATAATTATCCTGATCGTCATATTCGGTATACATTCCATCTCCTGATGTTGCTGCCTGACTTGTTAAGAAATTATTCGCCTGTGGAGCACCATATAACCACCAGGAACCATTATCCTGAGCTCCTGCTAAAAGTTCTTCATTAGAAGGTGTTTTAATAGGATTCAGCATAGCAGTATAAAACTGGGTAACGTTGTATCTTGTGTTTCTTGCAGCAAAACCTGATGTGGTTGCAATAGTGTTTTTATTTGCCGCAAAATAAATTCCCCCATCATTTCCAAACATCATCTGATTGGTAGAATAGTTATTAAAAGGGTTAAAAACTATTTCATGCTGATCTGCGTGTACCTGCGAAACCTGTAACGCAGCCATGTTATTGTTGTTGGACCATTTTGAAATCTGCGTCCAGTTTGCTGCTCCGTTTGTAGATTTGTACAGATCAACTCCTCCTATATAAACTGTATTATCATCCAGAGGATCGGTAGCAATAATAAGATCATAGAAAGACTGTCCTCTTGTAAAATCGTTTGCCGGAATTCCTGTGTCTGTTGCTGTCGGAAGCGTGATAACCGGAGTGGCATCATTTGTTGCCTGCCATGTTGTTCCTCCATCCGTAGATCTAGCAATACGAACAGGTTCAGAAGTACTGTTCGCTCCCTGCATAAGTGCGTAAACTTTGTTGGCATCTGTTCTGGAAAGTGTAAAATTAACTCTCGCGCCGGAATTTCCGACATTGTAAACTACACTGAAAGTATTTCCATCCGCAGATTTTAAAATTCTTCCTCCTGAATCTATATTAGAATACCTTGAAGATCTTGTAGATACCCAAACTGAATTGTCTGCTCCAATTTCTATCTGCTGAATAGAATAGCCCGTTGTACTGGTTGTATTGGTAGTGGTATTAAGTGCCAGTAAACTTGTATTTTTTGTAAAGGTAGCACCTCCGTCGGTAGATTTATACAATCCTGCCTGACTTAAACCCTGAAATGCTCCGTCGTTATAATTACCGCTTACTCCGGCATAAACTTCCGAAACTCCTCCATTGTTTCTTACTTTGATATCATTGATGTAAAAATTTCCGCTTCTTACGTTACCGGAATAGGTTGGAGTAATGGTGAAAATCTGTGTCCATGTACTTCCCCCGTTAGTAGATTTCCATATTCCTGAACCTATTGCATCCGCAGTACAGGACTCTCCTGTTCCCACGTATATTATCTGTGGATTATTTGGATCATAAGCAATGGATGATATAGAAGTATTCGCCCAGAATGTGCTTATTGGAGTCCATTCGTTTGTACTTACCGAAGGATCCTGATTTACCCAAAGTCCTCCTGAAACACCTCCCGCAAAAACTCTCTTTCCTGTAGGATCATTCGGATCATACATAATAGCACGCGTTCTTCCGCCTACACTGTACGGTCCTCTTTCAATCCATGGTTCGTTAACGATTTTATTGGTAGAAGATCCTCCACTGTTAATAAAAGACATAGGACCAGTTGGTGCATATTTCCCCTGAGCAATTTCTTCACTCAGCTTTGCAAGAGAACCAAAATTATTTTCACCCGTTACAGGATCCATCGTTCTCTTGAAATCTTCTTCGTTATAAGGATTAGGTGGAATTCCCGCAGACTTCGATAATTTATGCTGCTTTTTTAAGTTTTTCTGATATTTGGAGTATAATTCCTGAAGATGCTTTTGATTTGCCTGAAGCGTTTTATCTTGTGCATATATATTTCCGGTTATGCATAACATAATACCAAGAATAGTATATCGTTTCATTTTTAGATTTTTTACAAATATAAATCATATACACAAATAATATTATAAAACTTTATAAATTATGTAAAATAATCCAATAAAAAAAGCAAAATCAATTATTATGTTAAATAGGGTTATAAAAAAATGCCTCACTAAAAATTGAGGCATTCTTTTATTTTTTAGAGTAAATCTTAAGCGTTTACGTTGTTTCCTCCTAATACGAAAGGTTCAACTTCTTTAATTTCTCCAAATTGCTGCTCATAATTAGCAATATTTTGCTGAAGAGCAGAAAGTACTCTTTTTGCGTGAAGCGGAGCAAGAATAACTCTTGATCTTACTTTCGCCTGCTGTACTCCCGGCATTAACTGGATGAAATCTACTACAAACTCAGATGGAGAGTGGTTTACTAAAGCTAAATTAGCATAGATTCCAGCTGCTACCATTTCGTTTAATTCGATGTTGATGTTTCCGTCTTGTGGATTTTGATTGTTGTCCATTGTTATAAAATATTTTTTTATTCGAAATTTTGAGGTTGTGAAAATATAAAAATAAATTCAAACCTCAAATTTCCGAATCATTATTTTTAGTTAAGATCTTCGAATTCTTTTTTAGAACCTACGATCACATTTTGGTATTCTTTAAGACCTGTACCTGCAGGAATTCTGTGTCCTACAATTACATTTTCTTTAAGACCGTTAAGATCATCTACTTTACCTGCAACTGCTGCTTCGTTAAGAACTTTAGTCGTTTCCTGGAACGATGCTGCAGACATGAAGGATTTCGTCTGAAGAGCTGCTCTTGTGATCCCCTGCAATACAGGCGTTGCTGTAGCCGGTAAAGCTTCTCTTACTTCTACTAAAGCTAAATCTTCACGCTTCAGTTTGGAGTTTTCGTCTCTTAATTCTCTTGCAGTAATCATCTGTCCCGGCAGGAATACTTTAGAATCTCCGGCATCAACTACTACTTTAAGACCGAATACTCTGTTATTCTCTTCCAAGAAATCATACTTGTGTTCAAGAGCACCTTCAAGGAACTGAGTATCACCTCCATCAACGATAGATACTTTCGTCATCATCTGTCTTACGATAATTTCGAAGTGCTTGTCGTCGATTTTTACCCCTTGTAAACGGTAAACTTCCTGAATTTCGTTTACTAAATATTCCTGAACCGCAGTTGGACCTTTGATTCTTAAGATATCGTCCGGAGTAATAGAACCGTCAGAAAGTGGTGAACCAGCTCTTACGAAGTCATTCTCCTGTACTAAAATCTGGTTGGATAATTTAACTAAATAAATTTTTCTCTCTCCTGTTTTAGCTTCAACGATCAATTCTCGGTTACCTCTCTTGATTTTTCCGTAAGAAACTACCCCGTCGATTTCTGTAACAACCGCCGGGTTCGAAGGGTTTCTTGCTTCGAATAATTCGGTAACTCTCGGAAGACCTCCGGTGATATCCCCTGCTTTTGCAGATTTTCTCGGGATTTTGATTAAGACTTTACCAGCCTTAATTTTTTCACCATCGTTTACCATTAAGTGGGCTCCTACCGGTAAGTTGTATGCTTTCTGCTCAACCCCTTTAGAATCTACCACCTTCAAGGTTGGTACGGCTTTCTTATTTCTGGATTCAGAGATTACTTTCTCTTCAAATCCTGTCTGTTCGTCAATCTCCAACTGGAATGATACCCCTTGGATAATGTCTTCATATTCTACCTTACCTGCAGTTTCTGCAATGATAACCGCGTTATACGGATCCCACTTACAGATAACATCTCCTTTCTTCACTTTATCACCCGGCTTCACAGATAATATGGAACCGTAAGGTACGTTAGCCACCATTAGCGGAGTTCTGGACTCGTTATCAGCAACTAATCTGAATTCTGTTGAACGAGAAACTACCACTTCAGCAGTATTACCGTTTTCATCTTCAGAAGTAATTGTTCTTACCTCATCCATTTCAACGATACCGTCTCTTCTTGCAACAATTGACGGGTTTTCTGATACGTTTCCTGCAGTACCCCCCTGGTGGAAAGTTCTCAACGTAAGCTGAGTTCCCGGTTCCCCGATGGATTGTGCTGCAATTACACCTACCGCTTCACCCATGTGAATCATTTTACCTGTTGCTAGGTTTCTACCGTAGCATTTTGCACAGATCCCTTTTTTAGCCTCACAAGTAAGTGGCGAACGAACTTCAACTGCTTCTAACCCAGCTTCTTCAATTCTCTTCGCGAATGATTCAGTGATTACCTGATCTGCTTCTGCAATTAATTCGTCAGTTTCAGGATCATAAATATTATGTAATGATACTCTACCTAAGATTCTTTCTGAAATTCTTTCAACAATCTCGTCATTTTTCTTAAGTGCGGTAACTTCTGTACCTCTCAGCGTTCCACAGTCGTCTTCTGTAACGATAACATCCTGTGCAACGTCTACCAATCTTCTCGTTAAGTATCCTGCATCGGCAGTCTTAAGAGCGGTATCCGCAAGACCTTTACGGGCACCGTGGGTAGAGATAAAGTATTCTAGAATTGAAAGACCTTCTTTAAAGTTTGCAAGAATCGGGTTTTCGATGATCTCCGCACCGGTAGAACCAGCTTTCTGCGGTTTTGCCATCAAACCTCTCATCCCTGATAACTGACGGATCTGTTCTTTAGAACCCCTCGCTCCAGAATCAAGCATCATGTATACAGAGTTGAAACCACCTTGGTCAGTTTTCATTCTGCTCATGATCATTTCCGTTAATCCTGCGTTGGTATTTGTCCAAACGTCAATTACCTGATTATAACGTTCTGTATCTGTAATTAGACCCATGTTATAGTTAGCTCTAATTTCGTCTACAGTTTCGATTGATTGTGCAATCATTTGCTTTTTCTCAACAGGAACCACGATGTCTCCTAATGAGAAAGAAAGACCTCCTTTGAATGCGTTTGAGTATCCTAAGTCTTTCATTGCATCCAGGAACTTCACAGTTGTAGGGAAATCTGTATCTGCAAGGATCTTACCGATAACGTTTCTTAATGATTTCTTCGTAAGAAGTTCATTAATATAACCTACCTGCTTCGGTACAATCTGGTTGAATAAAATTCTACCCACAGAAGTTTCGATCAATCTTGTAACGATTTGTCCGTCTTCTTTTACAGGAAGTCTACATCTTACTTTAGCATTTAAAGATACTCTTCCTTCAGCATAAGCGATTTCCGCTTCTTCAGGAGAATAGAATGCAAGACCTTCACCTTTTACTTTCATATCTTCTGTAGAACTCAATTCTTTAGTCATGAAATAAAGACCAAGAACCATGTCCTGAGAAGGTACTGTAATTGGAGAACCGTTTGCAGGGTTTAAGATGTTTTGAGAACCTAGCATTAATAACTGCGCTTCAAGGATCGCTTCAGGACCTAACGGTAAGTGTACCGCCATCTGGTCACCGTCAAAATCGGCGTTGAATGCTGTTGTTACCAACGGGTGCAGCTGGATTGCTTTACCTTCGATCATCTTAGGCTGGAAAGCCTGAATACCCAGTCTGTGAAGCGTAGGTGCTCTGTTCAGTAGAACAGGGTGACCTTTCATCACGTTTTCAAGGATATCATAAACTACCGGCTCTTTTCTATCGATAATTCTCTTTGCAGATTTTACTGTTTTTACAATTCCTCTTTCAATTAGTTTTCTAATGATGAACGGTTTGTAAAGTTCCGCAGCCATATCTTTAGGAATACCACACTCGTGAAGCTGTAAGTTCGGACCTACAACAATTACGGAACGCGCAGAGTAATCTACCCTTTTTCCTAATAAGTTCTGACGGAAACGCCCCTGCTTCCCTTTCAATGAATCTGAAAGTGATTTCAACGGTCTGTTCGATTCAGATTTTACTGCTGAAGATTTTCTTGTATTATCGAATAATGAATCTACAGATTCCTGAAGCATACGCTTCTCGTTTCTTAAGATTACTTCCGGAGCTTTGATCTCCAACAATCTCTTCAAACGGTTATTTCTGATAATAACTCTTCTGTAAAGGTCATTCAAATCGGAAGTCGCGAAACGTCCACCATCCAACGGAACCAATGGTCTTAGTTCTGGCGGGATAACCGGAAGCACACGCATAATCATCCACTCAGGCTTGTTGATCATTCTTGTATTAGCACCTCTTAATGCTTCTACAACGTTCAATCTTTTTAAAGCCTCAGTTCTTCTTTGTTTTGAACCTTCGTTGTGTGCTTTGTGTCTCAGGTCGAAAGAC
Source organism: Chryseobacterium sp. ZHDP1 (assembly GCF_018603435.1). GTDB lineage: Bacteria > Bacteroidota > Bacteroidia > Flavobacteriales > Weeksellaceae > Chryseobacterium > Chryseobacterium indicum. Next base: position 2,327,953 of record NZ_CP075682.1, read on the forward strand.
AATGCATCAAGATCGATTCTTTTTAATAATTCTTCAACCGCTTCCGCACCCATCTTAGCGATGAATTTGTTCGGATCAGAATCATCAAGATACTGGTTCTCAATCGGAAGAGTTTCCATGATATCAAGGTACTCTTCTTCAGTTAAGAACTCCATATTTTCGAAATCAGAACCGTCTAATTTTTTAGCAATACCCTGCTGGATCACTACATATCTTTCGTAGTAGATGATCATATCCAATTTCTTGGAAGGAATTCCTAAAAGGTAACCGATTTTGTTTGGTAAAGAACGGAAATACCAGATGTGCGCAATTGGAACTACCAGATTGATATGTCCGATTCTCTCTCTACGTACTTTTTTCTCCGTAACTTCTACTCCACAACGGTCACAAACGATCCCTTTGTAACGAATTCTCTTGTATTTACCACAAGCACATTCGTAATCCTTTACAGGACCGAAGATTTTTTCACAGAACAAACCGTCTCTTTCAGGCTTATGCGTTCTGTAGTTAATAGTTTCCGGCTTAAGAACCTCCCCTCTCGATTCCTGAAGAATAGATTCGGGTGAAGCTAAACCGATGGTTATTTTATTAAATCTACTTGATTTATTTTTATTTGACATTTGTTAGATTTTAAATTTTAGATTTTAGATTTTAGATTAATTTCCGAATGTTTCCATTCAGCATTTATAATTTAAAATTTAAAATTATTCCTCTAGTCTTACGTCTAATCCAAGACCTTGTAACTCGTGAAGCAGTACATTGAAGGATTCCGGAATACCTGGTTCAGGCATTGATTCACCTTTTGCAATGGCTTCGTAAGTTTTCGCTCTACCAATAACGTCATCCGACTTCACGGTAAGGATCTCTCTCAGGATATTTGATGCACCGAATGCTTCAAGTGCCCAAACCTCCATCTCTCCGAATCTCTGACCTCCGAACTGAGCTTTACCTCCTAACGGCTGCTGAGTAATCAATGAGTATGGACCAATAGAACGTGCGTGCATTTTATCATCAACCATGTGCCCAAGTTTCAACATATAGATTACCCCTACTGTTGCAGCCTGAGTAAATCTTTCTCCGGTACCCCCATCATAAAGGTGAGTGTGACCGAATTTAGGAAGACCTGCTTTCTCAGTGTATTCTGTAATCTGGTCTAAGCTAGCTCCGTCGAAGATTGGTGTCGCGAACTTCAATCCTAATTTCTGACCAGCCCATCCAAGAACTGTTTCATAGATCTGACCGATGTTCATACGCGAAGGTACCCCAAGTGGATTCAATACGATATCTACCGGTGTTCCGTCTTCAAGGAATGGCATATCTTCTTCACGAACGATTCTCGAAACGATACCTTTGTTACCGTGACGACCCGCCATTTTATCTCCTACATTCAGTTTACGTTTCTTAGCGATATACACTTTAGCCAACTTCATGATCCCTGCAGGTAATTCGTCTCCGATTGAAATTGCAAATTTCTCACGGTTTTTAACTCCCTGAATATCGTTGTACTTGATTTTGTAGTTGTGAATTAACTGTTTGATTAATTCATTTTTATCGTTATCAACTGTCCAGTCTGAACCGCTAACGTTTACATAATCTTCAACTGAAGTTAATAATTTATGAGTGAACTTCACCCCTTTACCGATGATTTCTTCATCAAGGTCGTTTTTCACGCCCTGAGAAGTTTTACCGCTTACAAGGGTATTTAATTTTTCAATTAAAGTATTTCTCAAATCATCAAACTTAGCCTTGTAAGTGTTTTCAATTTCTTCAAGCTTAAGTTTTTCTTCAGTTCTCTTCTTTTTATCTTTGATGTTTCTTGAGAACAATTTTTTGTCAATAACAACACCTCTTAATGAAGAATCTGCTTTCAATGAAGCATCTTTTACATCACCAGCTTTGTCACCGAAGATCGCTCTCAAAAGTTTTTCTTCAGGAGTCGGATCAGATTCACCTTTTGGAGTGATTTTACCAATCATAATATCTCCAGGCTTCACTTCAGCACCGATTCTGATCATACCGTTTTCGTCAAGATCTTTAGTAGCTTCTTCAGAAACGTTTGGAATATCTGCTGTCAATTCTTCCATACCTAATTTGGTATCACGAACTTCAAGAGAATATTCATCTACGTGGATTGAAGTAAACCAGTCTTCACGAACTACTTTTTCGTTGATTACGATCGCATCCTCGAAGTTGTATCCTTTCCAAGGCATGAACGCAACCACTAAGTTTCTACCAAGAGCCAATTCTCCTTTTTCAGTAGCATAACCGTCGCAAAGTACCTGTCCTTTTTCCACTACATCACCTACTCTTACGTTAGGTCTTAGAGTAATGGTAGTACTCTGGTTGGTTTTTCTGAACTTAGTTAAGTTATATGTTTTAGTAGCAGATTCGAATTGTACTAAATCTTCGTCTTCGCTTCTTTCATATTTAATAACGATTCTGTCGGCATCCACATACTCTACAGTACCTGTACCTTCAGCGTTAATTAAGATTCTTGAATCTCTTGCAACCTGCTGCTCAAGCCCTGTACCTACAATCGGAGCCTGCGGCTTCAATAGAGGAACTGCCTGACGCATCATGTTCGATCCCATCAACGCACGGTTCGCATCATCATGCTCCAAGAAAGGAATTAATGAAGCGGAGATACCAGAGATCTGGTTTGGTGCAACGTCGATAAGGTCTACCTGAGATGGCTCAACTACAGGATAGTCACCATCTAATCTTGCAATAATTCTGTCTGTTTCGAATTCACCGTTATCGCTCAATTCAACGTTTGCCTGAGCAATTACTTTAGATTCCTCGTCTTCTGCATTTAAGTAGATAGGATCTGCATTAAGATCAATCTTGCTGTCTGCTACTTTTCTGTACGGAGTTTCGATGAAACCAAGTCTGTTGATTTTCGCATAAATACCTAAAGATGAAATCAAACCGATGTTTGGTCCTTCCGGAGTTTCAATCGGACAAATTCTTCCGTAGTGGGTATGGTGAACGTCTCGAACCTCGAAACCTGCTCTTTCTCTTGATAAACCTCCAGGTCCTAATGCAGAAAGTCTACGCTTGTGCGTGATTTCTGATAGTGGGTTGGTCTGGTCCATGAACTGAGAAAGCTGGTTGGTACCAAAGAACGAGTTGATTACTGATGTTAATGTTTTCGCGTTAACAAGATCAAGCGGAGTAAAGATTTCGTTATCTCTAACGTTCATTCTTTCCTTGATTGTTCTTGCAATTCTTGAAAGACCTACCCCGAACTGTCCTGCTAATTGCTCACCAACAGTTTTAATTCTTCTGTTTGATAAGTGGTCGATATCATCAACCTCAGCTTTAGAGTTCACAAGCTCGATCAAATGTCTTACGATCGCGATAATATCTTCTTTTGTAAGAACCTCAGTTGTCGTAGGAATGTTCAGCCCTAATTTTTTGTTTAGTCTGTAACGTCCCACTTCACCAAGTGAGTATCTTTGCTCAGAGAAGAATAATTTTTCAATGATTCCTCTTGCGGTTTCCTCATCTGGCGGATCTGCATTTCTTAACTGACGATAGATATACTCTACTGCTTCTTTTTCAGAGTTTGTAGGGTCTTTCTGTAGTGTATTCTGGATGATAGAGAATTCGTTGCTATTTTCTTTGTGAATCAGGATTGATTTCACACCCGCATCAAGAATAAGATCTAAATGTTCTTTTTCAAGAATCGTTTCTCTGTCTAAGATGATTTCGTTTCTTTCGATAGAAACAACCTCACCGGTATCTTCGTCTACGAAATCTTCGAACCAAGTGTTCAATACTCTCGCAGCCAATGTTCTTCCTTCTACTTTTTTAAGGGCAGCTTTAGAAACTTTCACTTCTTCAGCAAGGTCGAAGATCTGAAGGATATCCTTATCAGACTCATACCCGATCGCTCTTAATAAAGTGGTTAATGGTAATTTTTTCTTACGGTCGATATACGCGTACATTACGCTGTTGATATCGGTCGTAAATTCCATCCAAGATCCTTTGAAAGGGATAATTCTTGAATAGTACAATTTGGTTCCGTTTGCGTGATAAGTCTGTCCGAAGAATACACCCGGAGATCTGTGTAACTGAGTTACAATTACACGCTCTGCTCCATTGATAATGAATGAACCAGACGGCGTCATGTAAGGAACCGGACCTAAGTATACATCCTGAACCACAGTCTGGAAATCCTCGTGTTCAGGATCTGTACAATACAATTTAAGTCTTGCTTTAAGAGGAACGGAATACGTTAAACCTCTTTCCACACACTCATCGATTGAATAACGTGGAGAATCTACCAAATAATCCAAAAATTCCAATACGAATTGGTTTCTGGAATCGGTAATCGGGAAATTTTCCTGAAAAGTCTTGTAAAGACCTTCATTTTTTCTGTCTTCAGGAAGCGTATCAAGCTGGAAAAATTCACTAAAAGACTCAATCTGGATATCCAGAAAGTCCGGAGTAATGATTTTTCCTTTCGCTGAAGAGAAATTCACTCTCTGATTTCCCCTAGTTGTAGGTGTTGTTTTACTCATAAAACTTTTAAGAAAGGTTAAAAAATATTTTGATTCATTAAAAAATATCAGAAAAAAGAGTTTGAGAAGAGAAAAGTTCCAAAAGACCTTATAATGTTGGCGCTATTAGAAATAGTCTTATATTTTTTTCTCTTGATTCTCAGAATCTTATTCCTAACTGCAACACTGGTATATCTTTTCACAGCGTAATGCAAAATATTTTTATTACTTTTGAGGCAGAACAGCCGCAGTATCTATACACACGAAATCCTCTTCATTTCCATGAAAGAGGTGATATTCAATATTTTATAGATTTACAAACAATTATTCGCGCCAAAAGAGACTGCAAATTTACAACATTTTATTTTTATATACAAATAAAACAACTTCATTTTGAAGATGTTAATTATTTCGCTGAAAAATAAAAAGGTCATCCAAAATATGGATGACCCGCCCTTAATAAAAAAAACTTAATCTTAAAATTAATTATTATAACCTAAGATTTAGCTGTATTTTAAATACTGAACAGAATAATTAATTCTATTACAATATATATTTTTCAAAACTAAAAATATTTTAAACTTTAATCTGTCAATATATAAAATTAATAAAAAAAAAATTAAAATATTAATTTTCAGATAATTAAATCTCAAAAACACAAGTCACCCCTTCGGATGACTTGTGTGTAGAAACTATTTGCTTATTGAAATTACCTCACGATGACCTTATATGATTTTACAGTCGTTTTTGTTTCTACTTTTATAACATACATTCCTGCAGGTAAAGAAGAAGTACCGATTTCAGCATTTCCGGAGAATTTACCTGATTTAATTAATTGTCCCTGAGCTGAAAACAAAGTATAAACACCCTCTTCGTTAGATTTTACATTTAAATTTTCACCTGCTTTTACAGGATTAGGATATACTTTAACATCATTTGCAGCAGTTTTTACTTCTCCAAGAGATGCTTTTGCTGTCAGACCGCTGTTTTTAGCTACAGAAGAATATGGAGAAAGAGGAGAATTCGGAGAACCTTTTTTAACAAGATCCGTATCCACAACCGCCTGAATTCCATCTGCATCTGCATCATCTATTCTTGAAATAAATCCTTCTCCAAGATCATCAAGATTATCCTTACCGATGGTATAAAGATCGAAATCCACGTTATTGGATTTAAGATCCACAAAGTCTGGTTTATCATCTCCATCTGTATTTTTTAAAGGATATTTCATCACTCCGGAATCCGGTGCTGTTTCAAGAACATCTGCAATTCCGTTATTTCCTACCGCAACTCCACTATCAATTACTCCATTATGGTCTGCATCAATCTGATCAATAACCGAAGCCGGGATTCCTGATTCAAATAAATCTAAAATACCATCATTATCCGAATCCAGATCAAGGTAACTTGAAATTCCGTCTCCCAATTCTGAAATTACCAGTTTATTTCCATCCACATCATCATCTTCAAATTTTCCGTTTCCGTTAAGATCTTCCAGCGCATCCGGAATACCGTCGTTATCAGAATCTTTATCACAAGCATCAGCAATTCCGTCTCCATCACTGTCTACAGCCGAAGACTTATCGTTCACCGCAGAACATCCTTCCGCACAATCCGGAATACCATTTCCGTTATTATCAATACTGTCGTTTCCGTTCGGACACTTATCATTACAGTTCGGAACACCATCCTGATCATCATCAAGCTGGACAAAAGCATTATAAATATAATATTGCTGAGCCAGAGTGATTCCGATTCCCGGATTGATTTCAATTTTCATCCTGTCAAACGATTTTGTTGCAGTAAAGCCTACATAAAACTGATTGGTTGCAGAAGTAAAGAACTGTCCGCTGAACAATCCGCCTGAAGTTCTGGATTCCGTTACCGTTGTTCCTTTATAAAAAGTAATGGTAATATAATCTAAAGCATTTACAGTTAATAAATTAGCACTTTTCGTTAATGTAAATCCGCCAAAAGTTCCCGCAGGATATTCTCCCGTATTGCTTTTAACCGTTAGTCTAACGGTAGGAATTAACAAATTTATAGGAGATAAATTTACTGTAGCAAAATTTGTGGTGTTGGTATCTACAACGTTTCCTGTGTTGGTAATGTTGGTTAATCCGAAAATCGTTCCGGAAGCACCTGTCCAAGAAGCCCCCTGTACAACATCTCCTAATCTTGAAGTTCCCGAAGTCTGAATGTACTCATTACAATCGCAATCCTGAGGTTCTTCAAAGGCATAAAATACTTTCATCGCACCAAAATTTACCCCTACAGTCTGAGTGATCTTTAATCTCACTTCATTGAAAGGTTTTGTTGTATTGAGGGAAATCTTCTGTTTGTTGGAACCGAATCTTAAAACTTTAATATTAATAAGCCCTCCTCCATCAAATAAGTTTTTAGAATCCTGTAACTGTCCGAATAAATAAGTTTCAATTGTTATGTTTTTCAAAAATTCAGCACTCAATAACTTGCCCTGATCATCAGGTTCGATTACAAAGCCCGCTTTATTTCCTGCAGGATAAACCTGATTTTTATCTAAAACACCCACAGAGTAAGAACCTAACAAACCAGCAGGTAAAACAACAGAACCATAAGAATTTTTGTCTCCGTCTCCAATTTTATCTCTGTCAATTACGAAAGAAAGAGGTGCTAAAAAGTTACTGCTTCCTGAAACATTCCCATCCACTCCGTTTCCGGCAATAATATCATCGCAAATCCCGTTATTGTCTACAGGAACTTTGTTCGGATCGAAAGCAAATGCATAATAAACATTCAGCGCGCTGAATACTGAGAGAGCATTAACCTGATATAGTCTTACTTCATCAAAACTTTTAGACGTTTTAAAATGCAGGAAAACTCTTGTTTTTGTACCTCCAAATGCAGGTACAGACAACAAAGTAGCACTATTGGAACATTCCTGAAGAACTCCCGCTTTATAAGTACTTATTCTTAAATTACTTAAAAAACTTGCTGTAAAAATACTGGTACCAAGATCTACATTAAATCCTGTAATATAGCCTGCAGGATAGGTAACATTTGTATTTTTTACAGATACTCCGTTTCCGCTTACCAAAGTGGCAAAGCTTCCCATACTGACACTGTTATCTAAATTGGCATCAATAAGAGGATTCATGCTTCCGCTGTAACAGGCAATACATATACCATTAGCATTTAATGGTTTTGCCTCCACACCCATTCCGCGGATCGGTGTGTAGCCTTGTCCGAAAATCTTTACGGACAACAGTAACAGCATCAGAAAAGCTGTAGTTTTCCCGAATAATTTTTTTGTCATTTTAAATTGGTTTAAAGTTTGTGTATTTTTTTAAAATTGTTGCCATGCATAAACACCAGTAGAAGTTAGTTTACATCCGTAAAAATTTCCTGCAGTGGCGGATTTTCCGTAAACAATGGTTCCTTCATTACTCGCATTACAGTCTGAAGGTACTGGAACACCGGTTGCTTTAATTAAAATTCCTTTGCTGATTTCCAGATCCGGAATATTGGTTCCGCTCGGGGTCATATTAATTCCCACATCCGTAACCGCCGTGCCTATTGCACCCTGTCCTGAGAAAGCATGAGAAGTATTTGCATAAACGGTCTGATTGGCAATGGTTGCACTCGCATTAGTTCCGAAGGCAATAGCTCCAGCAGCTCCGCTGGCAACATTGGCATTTCCAAATGCATAATTATTACTCGTTACAGTATTTCCTGTACCAAAAGCAAAACCTCCTGAATTGACGTTAGAATTTCCTACATTAATTCCGCTTACGTTCGTTCCGGAAGTTCCGTTGTTATTTCCCAGAACAATCGTATTTGCACCTGTCGCAAAATTGTTGTTACCTATTGTTTTTGCGCCACTCAAAGAACTATTGGTAGCTCCAATCGCCACTCCCGGAAAATTAGCAGCCTGTGCGGCAACCGTATTTTCTCTTCCTAAAGCTACATTTGAAGAAGTATTGTTTGATAAAGTATTATTTGACCCCCATGAAACTGAAGCATAAGGTGCGGATGTATTTGAATTTCCTCCTCTAAAATTTCCGTTTACATCAAGAATTGCTTTTACGGAATTATTTGTTGCTAAAACTAAATTCTGGCTATCTGTTGTTCCCAGGAAATTTCCGGAAGAAACAGCAGTTCCTAAAGCTGAAGACGTGGCAGTAGTACCGGAATTTCCGGTAATTTTCCAGTTTGAAGACTGAGGCTGATTCATCTGAGTCCAGACAGAGCCATCAAAATAATAATACCCTGCATTCGTCACATTAACAGTCTGTCCTGAAGGTGTTGTATCGGCTGCTGTTACATAAACTATCGCACCCGTTTGAGCCGTGGTATAACTTTTAGCTCTTAACTGATCTCCTGTTAATCTGGGCGCGATAATCCCATCAAATTTCGCTGGATTTGAAGGAAAGCCCGTGACATCAAGTGTCGCCTGACCTTGAGTAGTATTGATACCTACTTGAGCATTAACAATACATCCCAAAAATGTTAGGATAGATAATCCGAATAATTTGCTTTTCATTTTAGTGATTTTTGTAGTTTTTAGAAAAAAATATGTAAAGTGGGTTCATTAACAATGAACATTAAAATATAAGCTACAAAATAAATATTATTTATTGCGTATTAGCTGTTGTTTTAACTTTATTTAAAGCTGCAGATTTCAGAAACAGGACCGTAGTAAAATGCCTATTTTTATTAATTAGAAATAGAAAAGTGCAATAAAGAATAATCAGAAGAAGATTCTCCGAAAGAAAATAATTTGTATCCAAAGCTGTGTGTTTTTGAGAATACAAATATAATATATTTTCAATCAAAATAATATTTATTGTTAAATAATTTAAATAAAAATACAATTTAACACATAATAATTAATTAAAAATAATAAAAATTATGAAATAAATAAAAATAAAAATTTATAAATACATATTTTAAATAGATAAGTCATTATTACAATAAGAATATTAAATAAGTAATAAACAAAAAAAGGCCTGAACAAATTGTTCAGGCCCGATATTTTTGAGTAAAGTGAAATTATTTCAATTCTACTTCAGCACCAGCTTCTTCTAATTGCTTCTTAAGAGCTTCAGCTTCGTCTTTAGATACACCTTGCTTCAATGGAGCTGGAGCACCGTCTACGATGTCTTTAGCTTCTTTAAGACCAGCACCAGTTAAATCTTTTACTAATTTAACGATAGCTAATTTAGAAGCACCTGCAGACTTAAGAATTACGTCGAATTCAGTTTTTTCTTCAGCAGCTTCACCTGCACCACCTGCAGCAACTACTACTGCAGCAGCAGCTGGCTCAATTCCGTACTCATCCTTAAGGATAGCAGCTAATTCGTTTACGTCTTTTACTGTTAAGTTTACTAGCGTTTCAGCTAAATTTTTTAAATCTGACATTGTTGTAATGTTTTTGTTGATTATTGATTATTTTTTGAGTGTAAATTATTCAGCAGCTGGAGCTTCTCCTTCAGCAGCCGGAGTTTCCGGAGTTTCAGTAGCAGGAGCTTCTTCTACTGCAGGTGCAGCTTCTTCAGCTTTAGCTTCTACTGTCTCAGGTTTGTTTTGAAGAGCAGAAACAACTCTCTGGATTGGAGACTGAAGTAATCCGATGATTTCACCGATCATTTCTTCTCTAGACTTGATGTTAGCTAACATCTCTAGGTTATTGTCACCCACATAGAAAGTTTCCTGAACGAAAGCAGACTTCAAAGCCGGCTTTTCTTCTTTCTTTCTGAAGTCTCTGATTAATTTTGCAGGAGCACTTGCAGTCTCAGAAATCATAATTGCTGAATTTCCTTTGAAAGACTGGAACATCTCAGAGTAATCTACTCCTTCAATTTGCTCCATTGCTTTTTGTAAAAGTGTATTTTTAACAACTTTTACTTTGATATTTTGCTTGAAAGCCTGTCTTCTGAAGTCAGAAGATTTTCCAGCGTTCAAACCTTCCAGATCTGCAACATAAACTACTTTAGCATCCTGAAGCAAATCTTTGATCTCTTGTATTGCTACAACTTTTTGGTCTTTTGTCATTGTCTTAGGATTTATAATTAGTTAACAGATTTAGTATCGATTGCAATACCAGGACTCATTGTAGAAGAAAGATAGATCGACTTCACATAAGTACCTTTAGCAGCAGTTGGCTTCATTTTGATCAAAGTAGAGATCAATTCCTGAGCATTTTCCTTGATTTTAGCAGCATCGAAAGACACTTTACCAATACCAGCGTGGATAATACCGTATTTATCAACTTTGAAATCAATTTTACCAGCTTTCACTTCAGTTACTGCTTTACCAATTTCCATTGTTACAGTACCTGATTTAGGGTTTGGCATTAAACCTCTTGGTCCTAATACTCTACCCAATGGTCCTAATTTACCCATTACAGCCGGCATCGTAACGATAACGTCAACGTCTGTCCAACCTTCTTTGATTTTTTGTAAATATTCATCAAGACCTACATAATCAGCACCCGCTTCTTTAGCTTCTGCTTCTTTATCTGGAGTTACTAAAGCCAAAACTTTAACATCTTTACCAGTTCCGTGAGGAAGAGATACAACACCTCTTACCATTTGGTTTGCTTTTCTTGGATCTACCCCTAATCTTACAGCGATGTCTACAGAAGCATCAAACTTTGCAGTATTTACTTCTTTTACAAGAGCTGCACCTTCTTCAAGGTTATAGATTCTTCCTTTTTCTACTTTGCTTAAAGCTTCCTTTTGCTTCTTTGTTAATTTTGCCATTTCTTTAAGTTTTAAGCGTTAAAAGTTGGTTTAGTTCCTGTTACTCTTAATCCCATAGATCTTGCAGTACCTGCAACCATAGAAACAGCTGAATCCATTGTAAAGCAGTTAAGGTCTGCCATTTTATCTTCAGCAATCTTTTGAACCTGAGCCCAAGTTACAGCACCTACTTTGTTTCTGTTCGGTTCTCCGGAACCACCTTTGATCTTAGCCGCATCCATTAACTGGATCGCTGCAGGAGGAGTTTTGATTACGAATTCAAAAGATTTGTCTTCGTATACTGTAATTACTACAGGTAAAACTTGTCCCGGCTTATCTTGAGTTCTTCCGTTAAATTGCTTACAAAACTCCATGATGTTCACACCTGCAGAACCCAAAGCTGGACCTACTGGTGGAGAAGGGTTAGCTGCGCCACCTTTCACCTGAAGCTTTACCATTTTAAAGACTTTTTTAGCCATTGTTTGTTTTTTAAATTTGAATAATTAATGAGTTTGGAAGCATTTATTATTCAGCAGGTTATCCATTCTCACATTAGATAATCCTACTTTTCGGACTGCAAAATTATGAAATATTTTTGAAATAGCAAACGGAATAGATTGATTTTTAAATAAATTAAGGTAAACTTTCGTCAAACGCCTGTGGAATTTTAAACATACTGTCCCTATTATCGAATGGCACAACAATTTTATCCAGAATTTTATCCTTATCTTCTTTTAAGCAACTTCTCTTTACAAGTTGCAAATCGTACACCGCCTTCTCTGATGGAAGAAACGCATACTGAACATCATAACAAAATCTGGTTCCATCTGAATTATCATCCCAGTCTCCGTAAGAATATTTTGTAGTAACAGTGCAAGCCTTTCTTAATTTATTTTGGCTGAAAATAACCAAATCATCATAATATAAAGTTCCCATATGAGTTTGTCCGCCTGATAAAGCGAAGCATACTGTTTCTTTACCAATCACAGTAAATCTATGCAACGAACCGGAATTTCCATACATTCCACCACTTCCTGCTTCGATCATAAAATCAGCAGTTTCCCAATTCTTCCCATTGAATCGGAATATGAACAGATCGCAATGTCCTGTAGATGCGCCTGCAAAAGGATATTGATTTTCTATTACTAAAGCAGCAAATTTTTTTCTTCCTATTACAAAACGTTTGATATCTGATCTTGAAAGCTGTATTTCCTCATCCATTTCTTCTAGAGGTTTCATATTCATCGTATCATAGACAGGTTTTAAAAGATTATCTATAATTCCCGAAGTTAAAGTTGTATCTACAGCCATTACAACATTTTGCTTTTGAGGTAACGGAGAATTGACCGATGGCGGCGAAGAAGTTTCCTTTTTACAGTTTATTGCAGACAAAAGAAGCAATGTTAAGAATACATATAATGAAATAGTTCGAATCATCATCAAATATATTAAAAAAGAAAAGACCATCCTTTCGAATAGTCTTTTTAAATTATTTTTAAAGTTTTTACACTTTTTCTACTTGCATATAGCTAAGCTCCATTGGAGTTTTTCTACCGAAGATAAGAACAGAAACTTCAATTTTCTTTTTATCTTCAAGAATTTTTTCAACAGTTCCGTTGAATCCGTTGAATGGTCCGTCAATTACTTTAACGTTTTCACCCACTACATAAGGGATTTCAACATCGCTTGCAAACTCAGAAAGTTCATCCATTCTTCCAAGCATTCTGTTTACTTCAGATTTTCTCATCGGAACAGGATCTCCTCCTTTTGTTAAGCTTAAGAAAGAAATAACTCCCGGAATGTTTTTGATAACGTGAGGAATTTCCCCCATCAAATCAGCTTCAATCATTAAGTATCCAGGATAGTAAGGTCTTTCTTTAGGAACTTTTTTACCGTTTCTGATCTGAATAACCTTTTCCATAGGAATAACTACCTGAGTAACGTACTGCTCAAAGCCTAAACGCTTGATTTCCGTCTCAATGTAGTTTTTCACTTTATTTTCCTGTCCGCTGATCGCTTTCAGCACATACCATTTCAATTCGCTCATTATTGGGAAAATACTTTTATTATTAATTGAACAAGTTGATTAGCATTCCAATGATGTTGCTGATTGCTTTAGAAAACAATTCATCAACTCCAAAAGTAAATAACGCCAAGATCACTGTTGCAACAGTTACTACAATTGTAGACGATTGCAGATCAGACCACTTTGGCCATTCAACTTTATGTCTGAACTCGTTATAAGAACCTTTTAAAAAATCGACAAATGAACTCATAATTGTTATTTGCACGGGCACAAGGATTCGAACCCTGATCAACGGTTTTGGAGACCGGTATCCTACCATTGGACGATGCCCGTAGTTAAAAAAAAGCCTCCGTAAAGAAGTTCCTTACGGAAGCTTTTATATTGTGTTAGATGATTAGTCTAAGATTTCAGTTACCTGACCTGAACCAACTGTTCTACCACCTTCTCTGATCGCGAATCTAAGACCCTCGTTAAGAGCGATTGGTTGTAACAATTCTACAGTGATCTCTAAGTTATCACCAGGCATTACCATTTCTACACCTTCTGGTAAGAAGATCTCACCTGTAACGTCAGTAGTTCTTACGTAGAACTGAGGACGGTATTTGTTGTGGAATGGAGTGTGACGTCCACCTTCTTCTTTAGAAAGGATATAAACAGATGCTTTGAATTTTTTGTGTGGCTTCACAGAGTCTTTCTTAGCGATAACCATACCTCTCTTGATGTCAGTTTTTTCAATACCTCTCAACAATAGACCTACGTTATCACCAGCTTCACCTCTGTCTAGAATTTTTCTGAACATCTCAACCCCTGTAATTGTAGAAGTTAATTTTTCATCACCCATACCTACGATATCTACGGGATCACCAGTGTTGATGATACCAGCCTCGATTCTACCAGTTGCTACAGTACCTCTACCTGTAATAGAGAATACGTCTTCGATTGGCATCAAGAATGGCTTATCTGTATCTCTTGTTGGCTCTTCGATCCACTCGTCAACAGCATCCATTAACTGCTCAACAGTTTTGAACCACTTGTCATCAGAGTTACCTTCAGTAGCAGCAGTAAGAGCTCCTAATGCAGAACCTTGGATAACTGGAGAGTTATCTCCGTCGAATTCATAAGTAGATAATAAGTCTCTAAGCTCCATTTCAACAAGCTCTAATAACTCAGCATCATCTACCATGTCAACTTTATTCATGAAAACAACGATTCTTGGTACGTTTACCTGACGGCAAAGTAGAATGTGTTCTCTTGTTTGAGGCATTGGTCCGTCAGTCGCAGCACATACCACGATAGCTCCGTCCATCTGAGCAGCACCAGTTACCATGTTCTTTACGTAATCCGCGTGACCTGGACAGTCAACGTGAGCATAGTGTCTTTTTTCAGTTTCGTATTCGATGTGAGCTGTATTGATAGTAATACCTCTTTCTTTTTCTTCTGGAGCAGAGTCAATTGCAGAGAAGTCTTTTTTCTCAGCAAGACCTTTGCTAGCTAATACAGCAGAAATAGCAGCTGTAAGAGTAGTTTTACCATGGTCAACGTGACCAATAGTACCAATGTTCAAGTGTGGTTTGTTACGATTAAACGTTTCCTTTGCCATGATTTAAAATTATTTATTTATTGTTTTTCAAATTTTCGGTGTGCAAATATAATGAATTTTTAAATACCAAAGCCTTTTTATTAAAAAAAGTTTCAATATTCGAATCCAATGAAGCACAAACCTTATATTTCAATGTATTGAGATTGCAAATTTACACAAATTTCTCAATTTAGAAAATCAGGAATAGACCTTTTAGCCAAAATATAAACTATCTCTTTAATTATGAATACAATAAAATAGGAGAAAAAGAATCTTGAGAAAAAATTACAGTACGGCAAAACCATAATTTATCTTTTATCGTAGATGAAAGTATGAACCATTAAAAATAATATATTATGAGAAAATTATTACATTTATGTACCGTACTGTTCAGCACCATAATCCTTTTTTCATGTGACGATTCCGATGATATGATGTCTACAGACATGAATATGCCTGTTCAGGGGCCCGATCTTATGGCTTACGGACTTACAGCAAATAACGAACTTGTTGCCTTCAATGCCAACAATCCCAAAATGTTTACTTCTAAAACCGCTGTTACAGGAGTCATTTCAGGCGAAAAACTGATGAGCATTGATTTCAGACCTGCAACAGGAGAACTTTACGCTTTATCCAATGCAAGTAAACTTTACATCATCAACACTTCCAATGCTTCTGCAAGAGCAGTAAATACAACCGCATTTTCACCTGCTGTCTCTGGAACTATCGCTTCGATTGACTTTAATCCTACCGTAGACAGAATTCGTTTAGTAAGCAATACGGGGCAAAATTTAAGACTTCATCCGGAAACGGGAGCAGTGGCGGCAACCGATATGAACATTAACGGAGGCGGAACTCCTGCTGTAACAGGGGTTGCTTATACCAACAGCAAATCCGGAGCTACAAGCACAGTGTTGTATGATATTGATATGACTTCCGGAAAGTTATTTAAGCAGGATCCGCCTAACAACGGAACATTGGTAGAAGTCGGAAGTCTGGGAACTACTTTTACAGGACAGGCTGCTTTTGATATTAAATATGATAACGGTGCAGCGTTATTAGCTTTAAATAACAACCTGCATTTATTGGATCTGAATACTGGTAAAGCAACCAACATCGGGATGCTTCAGCAGCAGATCATTGATCTTGCAATTCCAACAGAACCTGTTGCTTACGCGGTAGATAATTCAAACAACCTTCAGATTTTCAATCCGAACAGTCCGATGCCTGTTTCAAAAGCGATTACAGGTCTCCAGACAGGTGAAAGTATTTTAGGAATAGATTTCAGACCGTTGAACGGACAGCTTTATGCTTTGGGAAGTTCAAGCAGACTGTATACTATAAACTTAGGAACAGGAGCTGCAACTGCAGTGGGAACTTCTCCTTTTGCTACGTTACTTGCGGGAACAGATTTTGGGTTTGATTTTAATCCGACGGTTGATAAAATCAGAGTCGTGAGCAACACGGGACAAAATCTTCGTCTTGATCCTGTAACAGGCGGAATAACGGCAGCAGACGGAATGCTGAATCCGGGAACTCCGATGATCGGAGCGGCTGCTTATACCAATAATTTTGCAGGAGCTACTTCAACGACTTTGTTCGTTATCGATCATAATACAGACAAATTGTATCAACAAAATCCACCGAACAACGGAACTTTGGTAGAGACGGGTTCTTTAGGAATCAATATTACCAGTGCGAACGGTTTTGACATTGGCAGCATGAGCCAAAAAGCATATTTACTGGCAACAGTAGGAACGGCAACAAAAGTATACAGCATTAATACTTCAACGGGAGCTGCAACTGCGGTTTCAGATTTCCCCAATGCAGTAAGAGGTTTTGCCGTGGGATTAGGATTCTAAACTCATAATAATTATTTCAATAGCGAGAATCGCGGAAAACTTCGTTTTCCGCGATTCTTTTTTAACCGAATGTTTATTAGCCGCAAAGGCAAAAGATTTCGAAAATATATTGATAGTTTATTATTAAGGTGAAGAAAAGAAAACATAAACTCTTTCTTTAAAGTTTTAGTTATCGAATTTAAATATCTTTTGCCACCTGTGGTTAAATAAAAGGTTAAAGT
This sequence comes from Chryseobacterium sp. ZHDP1, assembly GCF_018603435.1. Lineage (GTDB taxonomy): Bacteria > Bacteroidota > Bacteroidia > Flavobacteriales > Weeksellaceae > Chryseobacterium > Chryseobacterium indicum. The sequence goes on from NZ_CP075682.1 coordinate 2,344,868, forward strand.
AAAACTTGTCTAAATTTTTTTACCGCAAAAGATGCAAAAGATTGTAACACTTTAGTTGTTTAGTTTAATACTTAAATGGAAAAAAGAGCAGATAAGTTTAAAAAAATCAAACAAAGTCTTTTGTCTTCTGCGGTTAAATTTAAAATGAGTTTAAAATATGAATGAAAGAATGATCAGATCTGTTGAGATTTTTTAGTTCGGTTGAAAATCCAGAAAATAATCGGGAAAATCAGCAGGGTTAAAACAGTTGCCGTAATTAATCCTCCGATAATGACAATAGCCAAAGGTTTTTGGGACTCTGATCCGATTCCTGTGGATAAAGCTGCGGGCATTAATCCGATGGATGCCATTAAAGCCGTCATGATCACAGGACGCGTTCTGGATTTCACCCCATTCAGAAGTGAGCTGTCTAAATCCATTCCGTTTTTAACATTCTGATGAAATTCCGTAATGAGGATAACCCCGTTCTGAATACAGATTCCCAAAAGAGCAATCATTCCTACTCCGGCTGAAATTCCGAAATTAATTCCGGTAACGTGCAGTGCGATAATTCCGCCGATTAGTGCAAAAGGAACATTTGCCAAAACCAGTAAAGAATCTTTTATGTTTCCGAAAAGAATAAATAAAAGGAAGAAAATTCCTAAAATACTGATGGGAACAACCTGCGCCAATCGTTTTGAAGCTCTCTGCTGATTTTCAAACTGACCGGTCCAGCCTACGGAATATCCGTCCGGAAGATCAATTTTAGCAACCGCTTTCTGCGCATCGGCAATCGTACTTCCCAAATCACGGTCACGGATGGAAAATTTAATTCCGATGTATCTTTTAATATCATCTCTGTAAATAAATGCGGCTCCGTTGTCTTTTTCAATCGTGCTGATTTCTTTTAACGGAATTTTAGCACCGTCCTGTGTAGGAACCATCAAGGCTGCAATATCATTTTCATCCTTTCTGTACTCCTGCGAATAACGGAGACGGATCGGGAATTTTCTTTCGCCATCAAACATTTCTGAAGCGGTCTTTCCTCCGAAAGCCATTTCCAGAACAGACTGTGCATCATCGGGCATTACTCCATACGCTGCCATTTTATCTCTGTCGAGCACCACACTTACTTCCGGCTGACCAATATTTTTGATAATTCCGGCATCTTTTACACCTTTAATATCTTTTACTTCCTTTAAAACTTTTTCGGCAAGTACATCCAAAGTCTGAAGATTATCTCCGTAGATTTTAATTCCGTTTTCTGCCTTGAAACCGGCAACTGCTTCAGCCACATTGTCTGAAATCGGCTGGGAATAATTGAATGTAATTCCCTGATAATTTCTTAATTTTTTATCGATTTCTTCAATCAGTTCTTCATAGGTGATGTTCCGTTTCCATTCTTCTTTGGGTTTAAGATTCACGGCAAACTGTACGAATCCAAAACCATTCGGGTCGGTTCCGTCATTACTTCTTCCCGTCTGAGCGAGAACATCTGTAACTTCCGGAAAACTCATGATGTCTTTCTTGAGAAGATCGGCTGTATTTAAAGATTCTTTTAATGATGAACTCATCGGCATTTCGGCGGTGATCCACAATGAGCCTTCGTTTAGCTGCGGTAAAAATTCGGTTCCTAGAAATTTCCCTGAAAATAAAGTCACGGCTAAAAATGACAGAGAAACAATTAAGCTGAGCTTTTTATGTTTAAAGGTAAAATTGAATCCTTTTAAAACAATTCTGTCCCAGAAATTAACGAACGGATTATTTTTCTCCTTTACATTTTTATTTAAAAGGATGTGCGAAAGCACCGGAACGAGGGTTAAAGTGAAAATTAAAGCGCCCATTAAAGCAAAACCTAACGTAAAAGCCAATGGCGAAAACATTTTTCCTTCCACTTTCTGGAATGAGAAAATCGGGATCAGGGAAGTAATGATGATTAATTTTGAAAAGAAGATTGCTTTTCCAAGACCTGTTCCCGTCTGTTTGATCCAGCCTGCTTTTGCCAGTTTATTGAATTTTTCATCACCGTATTTGTGGGCTTTATGGTCGAGCATCACAAAAAGTCCTTCTACCATGACGACGGCTCCGTCAATGATAATTCCGAAATCTACCGCGCCGAGTGAAAGTAAATTTGCGCTCATTCCCGCAAGTTTCAAACATAAAAATGCAAACAATAAGGATAAAGGAATGATGATGGAAACGATAAGCGTTGTTCTCCAATCTGCCATGAAAATCAAAACAATTACCGTAACCAGAACAATTCCTTCAATAAGGTTGTGCATTACGGTGTGCGTGGTGAAATCCATGAGATTATCACGGTCATAAAAAGTGACCATTTTTACATCTTTCGGAAGCACTTTTTCGTTGAGTTCTTTAATTTTTGCTTTTACACCGACCAAAACTTCACGCGGATTTTCTCCTTTCCGCATCACGACAATTCCTTCAACAGTATCTTCCTGATGATTAAGTCCCGCCTGTCCTACTCTAGGCATAGAACTTTCGTGTACTTCAGCAACATTTTTAACAAGAACAGGGTTTCCGCTGTCGTTCTGGATGGTAATATTTCCGATATCGGTAACAGATTTCACCAAACCGATTCCACGCACCACATAAGCCTGTCCATTTTTTTCTATAACATCACCGCCGACATTCAAATTACTTTTTGTGACGGCATCATAGACCTGAAGCGGCGTAAGATTGTATTTATCTAAAGCTCTCGGATCGATGCTTAATTCGAACACTTTGTCCTGACCTCCGAAAACGTTGATGTCTGCAACACCGGGAACTCCTCTCAAAGCACGGTCGATTACCCAGTTTTGTAAGGTTAACAGTTCTCTGGAATCTTTGGTTTTGCTTTGTAAAGTGTATCTGAAAATTTCTCCGGTTGGTCCGTAAGGCGGCTGAACTTCGGGATCCACTTCATCGGGAAGACTAACGGTCCGAAGCTGATTATTAACCTGATTTCTGGCAAAAATATCGTCTACTCCATCGTCAAACAGAATCTTAACAATGGAAAGTCCGAACATCGTGGTACTTCTTACACTGGTTTTCTTCTGAACCGGACTCATTGCCAGTTCAATAGGCGTGGTAACGAAACGTTCTACTTCTTCGGCACTTCTCCCGTTCCATTGGGTGATGATGACAATTTGGGTATTGGTAACATCGGGAAAGGCTTCAATGGGCATGTTCTTGAAACTTATGAATCCCGAAACCGCCAGAATCGCTACCCAAATAAAGGTGAATGCCTTATTTTTTAACGAAAAAGCAATGATATTTTTAATGAATTTGTTCATAATGGATTTTTTTTGACCTAAAAAAGTCGTTGAATTTATTTTCTTTTGTTTTTAACGCAAGGAGCGCGAAGCTTTTTTGACAAACCATATGTTTTTAAGTTTGCAAAGGTGCTTCGACAAGCTCAGCATAAACTATTCACTCAGCGAAGATCTTTTGATTTTAACCATTAAGGATATGTAAGGAGTTAAGAATTATTAAGTGTTTTGCAAGCAGATTGATAAGCACAAATACTATTTTTAGATATTTTCTTCATTCAACTTAACTTCTCAATTAAAATCTTAATGTTTTAAATAAAATCAGCTATTCAAAGAGCGATAAATCAACAACTGATTGTTTGTGATTACCTGTTCTCCTTCGGATAACCCTTCGGAAACATAGGTAATGTCTCCTACCTGTTTCAGAACTTTTATTTCTTTCACTTTTACATCGGTTCTGGATTTATAGATCACCACAAAACTTCTGTTGTCATCAAAAATCACGGCTTTGGAAGGAACTGTAAGTGCAGTTTTATTCTCCGAACTTGTTACTTTTATCGTTGCTTTGCTTTCCGGAATCAATAATCCATTCTGATTATCAAGTACTACTCTTGCCTGCATCGCATTGGTTTGAGGATCAATGATTTTGAAAATTTTATCAATTTTTCCGTCAAAAACCTTATCCGGATACGATAATGTGGAAACCTGCGCTTTCATTCCGAGACTGATTTTATCAATATCAGATTCGTTAACGTTCATGATTGCCCAAACGTTGGTGGTATTGGCAACATCAAAAATATTATCGCTTCGGTCGCTTCTGAGCTGCATATCTTTATTGATATTTTTCTGAACAATATATCCGCTGATTGGTGCAACCACACTGTAGATATTTCCTTTTTTTACATTATATACCGTACTCACTGCACTTGCCCGCTGCAACTGATCCTGTGCTTTCTGAAGCTGGCTTTTGGCTTCCAGAACGTCTCTTTCGGTATTCAGTTTTCCTTCGTACATTTCTTTGGCAACGCGAAGATTATTTTGGGCAACAACCAAATCTGTTTTTGCATCGCTCACATCTTTCTGCACTTCCGCCAATTCTGTACTTCGTATGGTGGCGAGAACCTGCCCTTTTGTTACATGATCGCCCAGTTCAACATTAACGCTTAAAACATTTCCGCCGACCAAAGGATAGACATCGATGTAACTGTTTTTGTCTGCTGAAATCTTTCCATAGAAATTGTAATCGTCTTCTATATATTTTTTTTCAACTTTTGCTAAATCGATTGAATTCAGCATGGTGTTGCTCAGTTCAAAACCTTTTTTTGCCTGCGGTTTTGTTTCTTCCTCTTTTTTGGAGCAGGATAAAACAGACAGGGCAATCATTACCGGAATTATATAATTTTTCATGTTTAATAGAAGATTTTCGTTTGTACTAGTTGATTCAATTGTTCTGCAGACTGCATGATCCCGTTTTTCATATCGTAAATCTGAAGTGCCGTTTCGCGGTAACTGTCCATAAAGTCTGTAAATTCAATAAGACTGATGTTGCCTTTTCTGAAATTATTCAGCATCCCGTTATAGACCAGTTCCATATTATTAAGATCGGTAGATTTAATCTGAGTGAGCTGATCGTATTGTGTTTTCCAGATTTTGTAAGCCGACTGTACTTTTGTTTCAAGGTTCAGCTTCTGAAATTCTGCATTTTTCTGATTCTGCTGAATGGCAAAATTGGCTTTATCCACATTTCCTTTATTGGATTTCCAAAGCGGAAGAGGAATTCCGACCATCAGATTGACTTCATTTTTGAAGGTTCCGCCATTCTGGTCCCACCCTGCCCCGAGATTAAGATCGGGAACGTTTAAAGATTTCTGCCATTGCGCATACAGCTTACTGTTGTCGATTAATTTTAAATTATATTGATAATCGGCATTGTTTTCGAGTGCTTTTTTCTGAAGTTCCGTTTCGTCGCCGAAAGGCTGAGCGGCAAGAATTTCTTTCGCTTCAGAATCGGAAAGCTGTGGTTCTATTTCTTCGGTGACTCCTGTAAGAAGTTTCAGAGTCTGTTCAAATTCAAGAATATTTTTATTGATTCCGACTTTGTCATTATTTAACTGAATGACAATACTCTGTAATCGAACTTCATCTTTCAGCGAAACATTTCCTTTGGCAGACTGTATTTTGTAGGCAGCCAGAAGATCGTTCATATAACCAAGCTGTTTATTGGTATTGTTGAGTTTTAGTTTTTCGTAGTAAAGATCAAAATAAGTGGAACGGAGCTGGGATTTGAGATCAACCAAAAGCTGGGCAAACTGAAGCTGCGCCAATTCCTTATTGGATTTTGCGAAGGCAATTTCATTCTTCTTTTTGCCCCCCATGTAAATTAATTGAGTGACCTGCGCTCCTTTTGCGTGTCCGAAATCGAAAACTTTTCTGTCTTCGGGGTTGTATGCGTTTATTTGTCCGCTCAACTGCGGAAGTTCCCAGATTTTAGCCTGCAAAATATCTGCATCAGCCATATTAATGTTGTACTGTTCGGCGAGCAGTTGTAAATTGTTCTTCTGGAAAGCTTCTTCGCAATCCCGAAGCGACATTTGCTGTTGTGCCGTCATGAATGAAGAAATGACGATGAACAGCCCTGCAAATTTGTTCATTTTATTGATTTTATGATACAAAAATGCCTTTCTGCTATTAAAATGCTCTTAAAGAATGCTTAAAAAAAAATTAAATTTGTTAAGCTGCAACATATAATCATCTCATTTAAATAAAGTTACGAGTTCATTACAGTATTAATTGAATTCATGTAACACTAAGTCTGCAAAGATTTATTTAAAATTTTTGAGAATATTTTCTTTTGCAAGGGCTGAACTGCGTAAATATTTTTAGATTAACTTAAAAAATTATTTCACAAAAATCACACTGAACTTATTGAGGAGATCTGCAGGAGAAGTATAAATAATTTGTGCTCCGTGATATTCTAGAATTCTTTTAACAATTCTTAAACCCAACCCGGAACCTGAAATATTCTGAGAATTTTTTCCTCTTTTAAAGGCTTCAAAAAGTTTTGCCTGTTCTTCTTTCGGAATGGTATTTCCGTGGGAAATAACGTCAACAATCAGATATTCGTCATTTTCTTTAATCAGTACATCCACTTCCACATCATCGGAATAGATGGCTGCATTTTTAAATAAGTTGATGAAAACAATATCGAGTAAAGACTGAATTCCTTTAATGGTTAAAAGAGCATCTTCAGAAGTATCCTCGGAGATCAGAAAATCCAGTTTTAATTTGGGGTAGCTTTTTTCAACTGCCTCAAAGGATTCAAAAATAACTTCATCAATTCTCACTTCTTCATAAATGCTCTGGATGTTTTCCCTGTCGAATTTGGTAAGCAGCAAAAGTGAATTGGTAAGATCTGAAAGCTGATACACATCCCTCTGAATCTGCTGCAAAGATGATAAAGTTTCAGGAGAATGCTGCCCGAATTTTATTAAATTTTCAAGCTGAAAAGCCATTCTTGTGATCGGTGTCCGTATTTCGTGGGAAGCACTTGCTGTAAAATCTTTCTGCGACTGAAATACATCGTCTAATCTTCCGATCATCGTATTGAAGGATTTGGCAAGAACATCAATCTCATCGTTAGAATTACGAACCGGGATCTGGGTTGTTAATTTATGAGCCGTAACTTCAGAAATTTCCTGATTAAGATCTTCCAGAGGCTTTAAAAACTGTCCCATGAAATAATAACTGAAGAAGCCAATGAGAAGGGCACTCATCACATAAGCCGTTATTAAAAGATATTTGAGATATTCCAGTTTGGATTTTCCATTGGTATCTAAAGCACTTGTTAAAATATAGTAATTTTCTCCGTTGATGGTTCTTAATGCCGCATAAATTTCGGGAACTGTTTTTTCGGAATAGATTACTTTTTTTTCGTCAAGCTCTTTAAGAAGATCATTATCCCAGGTCACATTACGGTCTTTAATGGTGCTGTAGATAAGTTCTTTCTGCCCGTTGAAAATTAATATGGTTTCGTTTAAAAGAATGTTATCTGAATTTTCATTAAAAAAAATAGGTGCTTCTTCTTCAAAATCTTTAGACTTGGCAATGAAATGAGAAGTGAACTCCAGTCTCTGCCTGAATCTTTCTTTGAATTCTTCTCTTCGGAAATCATTAAAAGACATATAAATCACCACCATCACAATACCGAAAAGCAATGAAAAGGCAATACTGAGATTAAGTGCGATCTTCCTTTTTAGAGACATTCTATAACGGGCTTAAATAATATCCGAAACCCGATCGGGTGTGGATAAGTTTTACTTTAAAATCTTTATCGATCTTTTTACGCAAAAAATTGATGTAGACTTCTACAGTATTGGTATTGGTATTAAAGTTATGTTCCCACACATGTTCTGTAATCTGCTGTTTGGAAACTGTTCTTCCCTGCGCTTCCGCAAGATAAACCAACAGTTGAAATTCCTTCAGGGTAAGACTGATTTCATTTCCGCCACGATAGACTTTCTGTTCAGTTTTGTTCACAATGAGATCATCAATCCTGATAATTTCCTGATCCATATTTTCAGAAGGTGTTTTTCTTCTCAGCAGAGAATTGATACGCAGCAATAATTCCTCAAACTGAAACGGTTTTACCAGATAATCATCCGCCAAACGTGTAAAGGCATCTTTTTTATCGGAAAGGTCTCCGTAAGCAGAAATAATGATAATGGGTGTATTTTTATCGAAAGAGCGGATGGTCTGACAAACGTCCAGTCCGTTAATTTTCGGAACATTGATGTCCAGAAGATACAAATCGTAGGAATTGTTCCTGATCTGGCGAAGAAATGTTTCCCCATCATAAATCTTGTCGCAGGTAAAATTATTTGACTCCAGAAATTTGCAAAGTTCCGCCGAAAGAATTAAATCGTCTTCCAATAAAAGAATATTCATCGAAAATTATTTTATACGAATGTAACGAAATTTTTGGTGATTGTAAAGGAATTCAAAAGTGCAGGAATTACTTTTAATTGAATTTTAAGATTTGTATTGAATGCTTCTGGAAATTTTTATCCTGAAAATAAAATAAATTCGAATTGCTTTTTATGCAGAGTGTTTAACAGAATCTATAAGGTAAGGATCACTATTTTTCATTTTCCCGAAAGTTTTTAAAATTTCAAACGAGATTCAGACATGAAATAAAGACATAAAAAAATCCCGAAGAAATCGGGATGAAATGAGAGCCAACTACGGGACTTGAACCCGTGACCTCTTCCTTACCAAGGAAGCACTCTACCGCTGAGCTAAGTCGGCTTAAACTAAAAAATCACACCGGAAAGCGTGATTTTTATTGAGCGGAAGACGGGGGTCGAACCCGCGACATTCAGCTTGGAAGGCTGACGCTCTACCAACTGAGCTACTTCCGCAATCTTGTTTCCAAAATTATTGGTAACGCTGTGCAAACTTAAGGAAAATCCTTTATTTATGCAACTTTTTTCTAATATAAAATGTGGGGAGAGCAGGATTCGAACCTACGAAGCCGAAGCAACTGAGTTACAGTCAGTCCCATTTAGCCACTCTGGAATCTCCCCAGATATTTTATATTAAATTGAGCTTCCAGAGGGATTCGAACCCACGACCCCGAGATTACAAATCACGTGCTCTGGCCAACTGAGCTATGGAAGCATTTTAATACATGGACTGAACGCTGTGAGAAACTCTACTCTACATCATTTCAGTAGTAAAAAAAATCACGCTTTTTAAGAGTGTGATATTTGAGCGGAAGACGGGGGTCGAACCCGCGACATTCAGCTTGGAAGGCTGACGCTCTACCAACTGAGCTACTTCCGCAATTTTGTTTCCAAAATTATTGGTAACGCTGTGCAAACTTAAGGAAAATCCTTTATTTATACAACTTTTTTCTAATATAAAATGTGGGGAGAGCAGGATTCGAACCTACGAAGCCGAAGCAACTGAGTTACAGTCAGTCCCATTTAGCCACTCTGGAATCTCCCCAGATATTTTATATTAAATTGAGCTTCCAGAGGGATTCGAACCCACGACCCCGAGATTACAAATCACGTGCTCTGGCCAACTGAGCTATGGAAGCATTATTAAAAAAGAATTCAAAAGATCGCTGTTCCCTTTTTGCGAGTGCAAATATAGAACGGATTTTTTGAATTCTCAAATTTTTTAATAACTTTTTTTAACTTTTTTTCCTAAGCCATTTCTTTTTTCTTGATTAATAGCTTTTTAGCAGTATCAACGCATAGGTCTAAACTTTCTTCAAAAGTTGTAGAGGTTTTCTTTACTACGATATCGTCTCCCGGAACCGCCAGAATAATCTCGGCCGTTTTGTTTGCTTTATCCGAGTTGTTTTCTACTTTTAAGAATATTTTACACTCCTGAATTTTGTCATAAAAAGTATCCAGTTTGCTTACTTTTTTTTCAATGTGTGATTCTAGTGGTTCGTGTGGAGTTAAACCAATTGATTGTACTGTGATCTTCATAATTCGTCATTTTTTGAAGCTCTTGGATGAGCCCGATTAAACACTTTTTTCAATTGTTCAATATTAGCATTCGTATAGACTTGAGTACTTGCAAGACTGGAATGTCCTAATATTTTTTTTACTTTAGAGATCTCTGCCCCATTATCCAAAACGTGTGTAGCAAAGCTGTGACGAAGGATGTGAGGACTTCTTTTTTCTTTTGTTGTTATAAGACTAAGGTACTTATTAACGACCACATAAACAAATTTTTCAGTGAGTTTTTTGCCTTTGGTATTGACAAAAAAATATAAATCATGTTCAGGCAGCGGTTTCCTTATTTTCAAATAACGATTCAGCAGATCCGAAAGCTCTCCGGAGATGGGAATATATCTTTCTTTGTTTCCCTTTCCTATTATTTTCAGTTCGTTTCCGCTGAGATTTACATTTTCAAAAGTCATACCACAAAGCTCTGCTTTCCGGATTCCTGTCTGGTAAAGAACTTCCACAATGCATTTATGCAAAACATCCTGAATTTCTTCAAAAACCTGATCACTAAGTTTTTGCATTTCTTCTTTTGACATCGGGATCTGTTTTTCGGGATAAAATTTTAATGAAGAAATACTTTCTGTGGGAGAAACTTTTATTTCGCCGATTTTTAGCAGAAATAAATAAAAGCTGCGAAGAGAAGACAATTTTCTGTTGATACTTCGTTTGGAAATATCATTTTCGCTTAATTCAACGATAAAATTTCTGATAATTTTTTTGTCCGCTTTTGAAATATCTTCTGAAGATTCTGTTTTCATGTAAAAACGGGAGAAATCTTCAAGATCTTTTCTGTAGCTTGTAATGGTGTGAGGAGAATATCTCTTCTCGAATTGTAAATATTCCAGGAATTTGTCCAGCATCATTTAGTATATAAAAACAAAAAATTCACTCTTCAAATATAAACATTTAAAGAGTGAATTTAGTATGTGGGTAAGAAAATTCTTAAGCCTGTTCTTCTTTGCTAAGATTTCTTTGCTTGTGAGCAGCTTTTAATCTAGCTTGTCTTAAAGTTACAGAAGGCTTGATAAACTGTTGTCTAGCTCTTAACTGACGAACTGTACCAGTTTTATCAAATTTTCTTTTATATTTTTTTAATGCTCTATCGATAGACTCTCCGTCTTTTACTGGAATTATTAACATATATTACATCTCATTTTGGATTGCAAAAATAAACATTATTTATTAAACCACAAAACTTTATTAAATAAAACATTCAAAGTAAATGAATTCAAATTTTGAAAAAGCTTAACAAAACTGACATTTAACAATAATTTTATAATAATTTATGTTTATTTATAAATAATTATTTAATAAATTATATACTTTTACGTACTTATTTATTTATTTTTGTAAATAATATTAAATTGTTTAAAACCAAACAGCTATGCCCACATTTCCATAACTCTTAATTGTAGTAGATTTTGCTTTATCTCTGGCAAATTCCGGATCCTGATTTTATTCTGAGTAAAACCATATTCATATTCCCTTCACAATGCTTAAAAAATTACTCTTTTCTATTTTTATATTCTTTTCCGGTTTCGTGTTTTCACAGGAAGATTGTATTTCCGCCATTACAGTCTGCGGAAATTCAGGTATAAATTATACTCCCGTAGGAATAGGAAACATCAATGAAACTCTGGGAGGATGTCTCTCATACGAAAATCATTCAGTTTGGTATAAATTTACAATAGCTACCAGCGGAACCCTTACTTTTGATCTGGTTCCCACAGGACCGGTAGATTATGACTGGGCGATTTACGGACCGAATGTAACCTGTTCCACCAGAGGAACTCCGGTAAGATGTAATGCTTCAGGATATTACGTTAATACCGGAATGAACATGACCAATACCAACACTTCATCCGGTGCCGGAAATACAGATCCTTATTGTAAATACATGGATGTTTTGGCAGGACAGACGTATTACTTGTATATAGATAACTGGTCTCCGTCGGTTTACACTTTTAATCTAACCTGGGGCGGAACTGCAACTTTTGTTTCACCTTTTACCAATTCAACACTTGCACCCAACCCTTTTGTTCCTCCCGGAAACCCCGGACCTACTCCAGGCTCTCCGAGAGAAATAAATATCTGCGGAAGTTCTGCAACTTTTAATTTCAGTACATTATCTCCCGGGATACTAAACGGAAATTCTAATTTTTTCGTTTCATATTATAGCACAGCAAACAATGCCGCAACAGGAAGCAACCCGATCACAGCACCTATTACTATAAATACAGGTAATACCTATTATTATAATATAAGCTATCAGGATCCTAACAATCCTAACAATTCCATCAATTCCTGCAAACAGACAAATGCCATAGTTTTTAAAGACAAAAGTTTAACTGCATCTATTACTGCATCTGCAACAAAACTCTGCCCAGGCGGAAATATTACGCTAACATCAAGTAACGCTACCGGAAACACATGGTCTACAGGAGCTACAACCCAGTCTATCACGGTAAATACACCAGGGACCTACACCCTAACCAGCAGCAACGGAGTTTGCACAAGCCCACAAGCTTCGGTTACCATCACTCAGGACACAGATCCGAATGTGCAGATCACAGGAAATCTGACATTGTGTGAAAATACTTCCACGACACTTACCGCAACCTCAACCGGAATAGGAAACACCTATTTATGGTCTACAGGAGCTACCACTCCTACAATTACTGTAACCACACCGGGAACATACACCGTAACAGTGAAAACTCCGGCAAACTGCCAATATCCTAAATCTGTAACCTTCGTACAGGGAACTGTTCCCGTTGCTCAGAATGCCACTTTAACCAACTGCTCCAGTACAAGCACAGCAGTTTTTAATTTAACAACAGCTCAGCCTAACATCAGCACGACTTCGGGAGTTACTTTTGATTATTATGTAAATCAGGCAGATGCCATTGCCGGAAATACAAATACCATCGCAACTCCGACCGCTTACACATCAGGAAATGCAACAATTTATGTAAGAGTAAAAACTGCAACGTGTTCAAAAGTCGTTTCGCTTCAGCTCAATGTAACTCAGCTTGCATCTCCTACAATCACCAGCTCATCTTCAACGATCTGTTTCGGTGGAAATGTAACACTCACATCAAGTGTTCCGAACGGAAATACATGGTCTACCGGAGCGACAACGCAATCTATTACGGTTACATCCGGAGGAACTTATTCCTTAACCAACACCAACGGAACATGTACAAGCGCACCGGTTTCAGTAACATTAACCGCAGAAAGTGATCCTAATCCTCAGATTACAGGAAATTTAATTGTATGTGGATCTCCGACAACACTTACAGCAACCTCAACCGGAACAGGAAACACCTATTCATGGTCTACAGGTGCCATAGGAAATTCAATTTCAGTTTCTGCGCCGGGAACTTATACGGTTACAGTACAAACTCCTGGGAACTGCCAGTACACAAAATCCGTGACAGTAGTTCAAGGGGCTGTACCTGTTGTACAAAATTCGTCATTGAGCTTATGTTCAAATAATAGTACGGCAACTTTTAATTTAATATCGGCACAGCCCAATATCAGTACAACTATAGGGGTAACTTTCAGCTACTACCTGAATCAGGCGGATGCATTGGCAGGAAACAGCAATACCATTGCAAATCCTTCGGCATATACTTCAGGAAACGCTGTGATTTATGTTTTGGTGAAATCCGGTTCTTGTTCGAAAATAGCAGAATTACAGTTAATTGTTAATGTAAAACCTGTTCCGACGATTACTGCTTCATCGAATGTCATCTGTAACAATAATGCTGTTACTTTAACCTCAAGTTCAGCAACAGGAAATACATGGTCTAACGGCGCAACGACACCGTCAATTACCGTATCAACTCCGGGAACCTACACTTTAACCTATAATAACGGAACCTGCACAAGCGATCCTGTTTCGGTGATAATAACTCAGGGAACTGATCCGAATGTTCAGATTTCCGGGAATTTAAATTTCTGCGAAGGAACATCAACCACTTTAACGGCTACTGCAAACGGAACAGGAAATACATTTTCATGGTCTAACGGATCAACAACGGCTAGCACAGCGGTAACCGCATCAGGAACTTATACCGTGACCGTGACCACTCCCAACGGCTGTCAGTACACAAAATCGGCAACCGTTACGATGGATCCGGCTATTATAGTAAATATTAATACTCCGGCAGAAATTAACTGTACAAATTCTCAGGTTACTTTAAATGCTACAGCGTCTGTATACCAACCGGGATCAACGTTTTTATGGACCGCTACAGGAGGTGGAAATATTGTTTCCGGAGCCAATACCTTAACTCCGGTAGTGAATAATGCGGGAACTTATACTTTAACGATTACGAGCCCGACTTCCAACGGATGTGTGAAACAAGATTCAGTAACGGTCATTAAGAATATCACACCGCCGATCATAAGCGTTTCAGCTCCTAAACTATCAATTTGTAAAGGTGAGTCTATTGCTCTTACGGCGATGGGTGCCGCAACGTACACATGGACGGGATTAACAGGAAATGGCAACACACAGATTGTTTCCCCGACAACCACTACAACTTATACGGTAACAGGAATCGGAACAAACGGCTGTTCTGCAACGACTCCTGCTACGATTACCATCACGGTTGTTCCGGAAATTATTTCTACTCTGAAAAATATCGAAATCTGTAAAGGTGACAAAGGTATTCTGGATGCAGGAAGCGGACCGAATTATTCTTATTCGTGGAATACCGGAGCATCTTCTCAAACCATCAATGTGGACACATCAGGAACCTATTCTGTAACCATCAGTAACGGAGTCTGCTCTAAAACATTCACCGCAACTGTAGGATATATTGTTACTCCTCAAATTAAAGAAATCACTTACAAAGATCCTTTTTTAACGATTGTTGTACAAAATAATGGCAATGTACCTATAGAGTATTCCATAGACGGAGGCGTAACTTGGCAGGCTTCCAACACTTTTCAGGTGCTAAAAAATACGAAATATTCGATAAGGGTAAGAAACAGAGGGGCAACCTGCGATACCACCGCAGAATATTATACTTTCTTTATGGCAAACGTTATCACTCCGAACAGCGACGGAAGCAACGATGTAATTGACTTCAGCGAGATCAGCAAATATGGTAATTTTGAGGGCGGGATTTTTGACAGATACGGAAAAGAAGTTTTCCGACCGACCACCAAAACACCGATCTGGGACGGAAAATACATCGGAAGACCTCTCCCAACCGGAACTTATTGGTATAAATTACAATGGGAAGATAAAATCATTAAAAAGCCTGTTCAGCTTTCGGGATGGATTTTACTGAAAAACAGGGATTGATGAGGTTGAAGTTAAGACTGAGATTGAGATTGAGGTTGAAGTTAAGATTGAGGAAAGGAATTAGATAAATTATATAAGTGTCGGAGTTTTTTCCGGCACTTTTTGTTTTTTGCTGTTCAGACTTTTGTTCTTTGCTGAAAGTTTTTTTCTGACTATCATTTATACTACCCACTTCTATCCTAGCCCTGATTGCAGAGAAAATCCCGGACTGGAGCGGCGGAGCAAAGCGGAGCCGCGCAATGAGGAATTGTAACGGAAAGCAGGATAAAGCTCCAAATAAAAAACACCTTGAAATTCCATTTTTAAAATGACTGAAAGAATATGAACTGAATTTGAATAAAAGTGTTATCTTTGCATTCACTTTATTCATGGGGTTGACTGGTTTCGACAGCAAGACCAATGGGTAAGTAAGCATGCAGAGAACCGTAGCGCGATCTCTATAATCCCTTGCTACAAAATTTTAACTGGCAACGAAGAGTTCGCTCTTGCAGCTTAATATCGAAGTATAGTAGATCAAGCGTTTTCCCGAAGATGTTAGTAGGGAAGCAAGATATTCCACAAATGCTCTGTTCTGCGGCGTTTGATTCTGGGATATAGGAATGCGGAAATAAGGCTTTGGACGCTTCGGCTAAAGCTCGAAAACCTCAGAAGATAAGCCGGAAGTTGGGTGTCTGCTCTCTGCCTCCCGTCGAAAATCAATAGCAGAATAAGCATGTAGAAAGCTTATGTATTGCTTGTTTGGACGAGGGTTCGAATCCCTCCAACTCCACAAAAGAGATTGTTTTCAGCAGTCTCTTTTTTCTTTTTCAGATATTAAAGGGCTTTACTTTTATTGTCCATGTTTTTCTTCCTTCTGCTCTTTCGGTATTCCCAAGGCGAAACTGCATTTTTATCCGTCCATAAACCCAAACGATTCTCTTTCGCGCTGTTCTGTAGTTTTTGCAGATCAAGATTCTTCGATGCTTTAAAATACCACCATCCGAAACCTGCTTTAATGATTTCCTCAGAAAGATATTTATTATGATCGTAAAAAATTTTAGCAACAGTTCTTTGGTATCGGTCTTTTGCGGTTCTGTAAAATGTAACTGTTTTGCCAAATACGGCATCACTGGTAAACTGTTTGGCATTTTTACCAAAAGCCTGGCCTTTTTCGGGACAATCTACTTCCGCGAGCCGTAAAGTTTCCTGTGTGCTGTCGGATAACAGCACAACCACCGTATCACCATCTTTCACTTTAATTACCTTTCCTGCCGTTTGTGAAGAAATAAGAACTGAAAACAATACAAAAAGAATGAGCAGATTTTTTTTCATCAATAACAAATAATATTTCGAATTTTAAAACAGGCTGCAAAAGTAGTAATTATAAAGCTCTGAGGTAAAAAATAACTTTTAAAAAGCTCAATCAGACAGATTCTATATTGAGTCCAAAAAATTGTGAATGATAAACTTAAATAAGACAATGAAATGTTAAAATATAAACCCCTGAAAACTAAAAGACTAAACTCACAAACTACAAAATACTCTTATGTAAACCACAAAAAAGACTAAAAAAATGTTTTATCGTAAAGAATTTTATATATTTGCACCATCTAACAATTAAAAAAAAATTTACTATGTCAGACATTGCATCAAGAGTAAAAGCTATCATCGCTGATAAGCTTGACGTTGAAGAAACAGAAGTAACTCCAGAAGCTAGCTTCACAAACGATCTAGGAGCTGATTCATTGGATACAGTTGAACTTATCATGGAATTTGAAAAAGAATTCAATATTCAAATCCCTGATGATCAAGCAGAAAAAATTACTACTGTAGGACACGCTATCGCTTATATCGAAGAAGTAGTAAATAAATAATATTCTTCAACAAAAAAGAAATTAAACAAAGTTTATGGAATTAAAAAGAGTAGTTGTAACCGGTTTTGGAGCAATAACACCAATTGGAAATAATGCAAAAGAATACTGGGAAAATCTTGTAAAAGGTGAGAGCGGTGCTGCTCCTATTACTCTTTTTGATGCCACAAACTTTAAAACTAAGTTCGCTTGCGAAGTTAAAAATTTCAATCCTTTAGACCATTTCGATAAGAAAGAGGCTAAAAAAATGGATAGGAATACACAGCTTGGGCTTGTTGCTGCAAGAGAAGCAGTAACGCACTCAAGAATTATTGAAGACAATGTAGACAAAAACAGAGTCGGCGTAATCTGGGGTTCAGGAATCGGAGGTTTAGAGACTTTTGAAACTGAAGTTTTAGGATGGGCAAACACGGAAATCCCGAGATTCAACCCGTTCTTTATCCCTAAAATGATTGCGGATATTACACCAGGGCATATTTCTATTGAATATGGTTTCCATGGTCCGAATTATACTACTGTTTCTGCATGCGCATCTTCTGCAAACGCTTTAATTGATTCCAAAATGCTGATCCAGCTTGGAAAAGCAGATGTAATTGTATGTGGAGGCTCTGAAGCAGCCGTTACAGCAAGTGGTGTCGGTGGATTCAATGCAATGATGGCACTTTCTACAAGAAATGATGATCCTAAAACGGCTTCAAGACCTTTCGACAAAGACAGAGATGGATTTGTTCTTGGTGAAGGAGCAGGATGTATCATTCTTGAAGAATATGAGCACGCAGTAAAACGTGGGGCTACAATTTACGCAGAATTAAAAGGCGGCGGTCTGAGTGCAGATGCACATCACATGACTGCACCTCACCCTGAAGGTTTAGGAGCTTATCTCGTAATGAAGAACTGTCTGGAAGATGCAGGATTAACTGCTGATGAAGTAGATCACATCAATATGCATGGTACATCTACTCCATTAGGAGATATTGCAGAATCCAATGCTATTTCAAAATTATTGGGAGAACATGCTTTCGACATTCAGATTAATTCTACAAAATCAATGACCGGTCACCTTTTGGGTGCTGCAGGAGTTATTGAGGCTATTGCTGCGTTGGGAACTATTATTCATGGTATTGTTCCTCCTACCATCAACCATTTTACTGATGATGAAAATATCGATAGCAGACTGAATTTCACATTCAACGAAGCTGCTAAGAAAGATGTAAAAGTAGCCATGAGTAATACTTTTGGGTTTGGTGGGCACAATGCCTGCGTTCTATTTAAGAAAATCTAAATCTACTGAATGGAGTTACAGAAATACTTTTCTAAATTCCTTCTCAAAAAAAGAAAAAGACAATTAACGGAGAGAGATTATTTTCTCATTACTGAACTCAGCAAAATGCTTGGAACTGAGGTACAGAATGTTGCCCTCTACCGCGAAGCTTTTTCTTTAAAAAATTCTTCTAAAAATAAAGACAGCAATTACGAAAGGCTGGAATTTTTAGGAGATTCTGTTTTGGGTACAATTATTTCTTGTCATTTGTTTCACACCTATCCTCAAGCCAATGAAGGATATCTGACGCAGATGAAATCTAAGATTGTTAATAGGAAGAATCTTAATAAATTAGGAGAAGATTTAAAACTTACCAATCTTCTGCAGAAACAAAACTCTGTGGTGGCTTTAGGTGAAAACATCTCCGGAAATTTATTTGAAGCTTTAATTGGTGCTGTTTATCTCGACTTCCAGTATGAAACCTGTAAAAAGATCATTCTGGAAAGATTACTGACGCCAACGGAAATTAACAAGCTGGAAAATAAAATTGTAAGCTACAAAGGTCTTCTGCTCGAATGGAGCCAAAAGAAGAAACTGAATATAAAGTACGAAACCTGCGAAGAAATTCAGGTAAATAAATCGATTGTTTTCCGCTGTCATGTATGGCTGGGAGAAGAAAAAATCGCGAATGCCACAGAAACTTCTAAGAAAAAAGCCGAAGAAAAGGCAGCACAAAGAGCATTTTATATTTTAAACAAAAAAGAAAATATACTTGGAAATCCAAAAACTTTATGACATTGATGATATAGAATTTGAAGATATTACCATCGGATTGGTAAGATTAGCAAAAAATATACCCGATCATGAGTTTTTCTACAAGGTGAATCAAAACAACGATCTTACATTCAAAAGGATTGAAGATGTTATTCTTCACGGGTCGTTTTATGATTATTTTTTTTCAAGATTTGAGGCTTACCATAAGTTTACAAAGACCTGTTTTACTTTTATTTCGAACAGATCTTCGGAAAGTAAACAAAAAAAATTACAGACAGAGCTCTTCTCGGAAGAAGAAAACATTAAATTTTTATTAAATAATCAGGTAGAAGTGCAATATATTTTGCACAGTTCGGAACAGTTTCCTGATTTTTCCGTAATTTTGCTCCCTGAAAATCTTGTGTTTCCAATTCAAGATTATACACTAGGTTCTGAAGAAGAACTTTATCAAATTATCCAGTATTATGAATAAGTATTTAAAGAAAACAAAAATTATTGCAACGCTTGGTCCGGCTTCATCGTCAAAGGAAGTAATGTTAGGGTTAATGAAAGCAGGTGTTGATATTTTCAGAATCAATTTTTCACACGCTGATTACGACTTAGTTCGTTCAAATATCGAAATCATCAGAGAACTCAATAAAGAATACGGTTTCTCGGTTGGTATTTTAGGAGATTTACAGGGTCCTAAACTAAGAGTAGGAGTTGTAAAAGAAGGTTCTTACCTTAATCCGGGAGACATCCTTACTTTCACCAATGAAAAAATTGAAGGAGATTCTACAAAAGTGTACATGACGTACCAACAGTTTCCACAGGATGTGAAAGTTGGGGAAAGAATTCTTATTGATGACGGTAAATTAGTTTTAGAAGTAACTGAAACCAACCTTACAGATACCGTAAAAGCGAAAACCATTCAGGGGGGACCATTAAGTTCCAAAAAAGGAGTAAACCTTCCCAATACAAACGTTTCTCTTCCTGCATTAACAGAAAAAGATATTCAGGATGCGAATTTTATGCTGGATCAGGAGGTAGACTGGATCGCGCTCTCATTCGTTCGTCATGCACAGGATATTATAGATCTTAAAGAATTGATTTCTAAACATCCGAACGGAAAATTCAAAACGCCGATCATTGCGAAAATTGAGAAGCCGGAAGGTGTAAAAAATATAGAAGAAATTTTATTGGAATGCGACGGTTTAATGGTTGCACGTGGAGATTTAGGAGTGGAAGTTCCGATGGAAGAAGTTCCTGCCATCCAGAAAACTCTTGTGGAAAAGGCAAGATTCTATTCCAAGCCGGTAATTATCGCTACTCAGATGATGGAAACGATGATTAACAGTTTAACACCAACAAGAGCGGAAGTAAATGACGTTGCAAACTCTGTATTGGACGGAGCGGATGCGGTAATGCTTTCAGGAGAAACTTCTGTAGGAAGATATCCGGTTCAGGTGGTGGAAAATATGGCTAAAATTGTAAAGAATATTGAAACTACGCATTTTTACCAGCACAAAAACGAGCCTATCGAAAAGGATTTCAACTGTATTGATGATCGATTTATCACCAACAGAGTTTGTCTTGCGGCAGTAAGAATCGCGAAAACTACCAACGTTTCTGCGATTGTTACCTTAACAAGTTCAGGATATACAGCGTTTCAGCTTTCTGCACACAGACCCAATTCACACATCATCGTATATAGTGGAAACAAGAGGGTTATTACCATGCTGAACCTTCTTTGGGGAGTTCACGCCTATTATTACGATATGAAGAAATCTACTGATGAAACGATTATCCAAGTAAATATGCTGACACATAACTACGGATATATCGAGGCTGGAGACTTTGTAATCAACATCAATGCAACTCCATCTTACGAAGGCGGAAAAACAAATACCTTAAGATTAACGACAGTTTAATTCAAACGAAGTCATTATAAACAAAAAAACTCACGAAAGATCTTCGTGAGTTTTTTTTATGAGCCAAAAGCGGAAAGAATAAATGTTGAAAGCGCATTAAGCAGCACTATTATAAACTTCCATCTCCCCTCTTCCAACTTCCTTCTTTACTCATAATTTCCCACCACAGTTCTTGCTGTTACGAATTCGCGTAAAGCCAATAAAGAAAGTTCTGTTCCGTAACCTGAAGCCTTTGATCCTCCGAATGGAAAACGCGGATCAGAACTGGTCATTCTATTGATATTAACGGTTCCGGATTCAAGGTTTTCAATAAAAAATAACTGTCGTGACTGATCTTTTGTCCATACGGAATTAGAAAGCCCGAAAGGAATATCATTCGCCATTTTTAAAGCTTCTTCGTCATTTTTAGCAATCATCACCATTCCCAAAGGTCCGAAAAGCTCTTCCTGCAAAATAGGATTTCCTTCCTGCACACGAATTAAACCAGGTCTGAATTCATTTTCAGAAATTCTTTCCAACGGAAGAATGATTTCAGCTCCGTGTTCCAGTGCTTTCTGAAACTGTTTTTCCAGTTCATCCGCCAGATCCGGTCTTGCCATTCCGGCAATTTTGGTTTCTTTATTCATCGGATCTCCAACTTCATATGTTTTATATTCTTCAATAAATTTAGGAAGAAAAGCGTCTTCAATTTTTTCATCAATAATGAATCTTTTTGCCGCAGTACAGGTTTGCCCGCAATTCTGAAGTCTTGATTTTACCCCTGCTTTTGCCGCTTCATCCAGATCTCCGTCGTCCAATACAATAAATGCATCACTTCCACCAAGTTCAAGTAATGATTTTTTGATATTTAGTCCTGCAATAGAAGCGACTTCTCCTCCGGCTTTTCCACTTCCTGTGAGACTAACTCCTTTTACCGCATCATGTTCGAGAATTCCTTTTACTTCTTTATGACTTACCTCAAGATTCTGGAAAATTCCTTCCGGAAATCCGGCTTCCAAAAGTACTTCTTCTATAGCGTTTCCGCTTCCAAAACAAATTGAAGCATGTTTTAATACAACGGTATTTCCTGCTAAAATCGCTGGAACAGCAAATCTCAAGACCTGCCAGAAAGGAAAATTCCATGGCATTACTCCTAAAATTACCCCTTTTGGAACATAATGAACTTCAGAATAAGAAAATTCAGAATCGATTTTCTCTGGTTTTAAAATATTTTCGGCATCTGCATAATAATTCATCATTAAAGCACACTTTTCCACTTCAGCAATAGATTCTGAAATAGGTTTGTTCATTTCCTGAGTAATGATCGTTCCAAATTTTTCAGAATTGTTTTTTAAGATTTCCGCTGCTTTAGCAATGAGTTTCTGTCTGTCTTCGAATGGTACTTTTCTCCATTCTGAAAATGCCTTATCTGCTTTGATAAGTTTATTTTCAATTAATTGTTCCATACTATAATTTCTGTTTTTAAATCCGAATCTGTGCCGAATTTAATTCATGCTTTCTTCAAGCGTTTTGGAAGCAACAAATCCTGTTCCTTCGGGTTATATAAAATAATGATTTTTTCTATCGGAATATTGTTAAATTTTATGTTAAATCATAAACCATTCATTCACAAGCGTTGCCGCCAGTCTCGCCGTCCTTTCATGAATATCAAACTGCGGATTTACTTCTGCCACATCAAGTGCCAAAAGCTTTTCACTTTTCAGAATATGTCTGTAAAAATGCATAAATGTCGCATCGGCAAAAATACCGTTGTATGCAGAAGCAGAAACTCCCGGAGCAATGGAAGCGTTAAAAACATCCATACAAATCGTAAGATACAGATAATCTACACTGTCGAGAAGATCATTTATTCTCTGGTAAACAGAAGGTAAATTTTCAAAGAAAAGTTCATCGGCAAGAATATATTTCATCCCGTACTGATGAGCGGTATCAAATAATTTCAGAGTATTAGAATTCCTCTGAATCCCGATATGCAGCGAATGAATTTCGCCTTCCTGAGCAATTTGCCAGAATCCGGTTCCCGAACTCGCTCCTACTCCATTTTCAGGCTGTCTGTTATCAAAATGAGCATCAATATTAATAATTCCTATTTTCTGTTCAGGAAAAGCTGTTTTTAGTCCTAAATAATGTGCGTAAGTGACTTCATGACCTCCGGCTAAAACCACAGACCTTCCTCCTTTCAGCAACACTTTGGAAACATTTTTGGCAAGACTGTTTTGGGTATTTTCTAAATTTCCGTCTTCACAGGTAATATTTCCAAAATCCAGCAAAGAAAAATCTGGACGGATTACAGGAAAATTCGACATATTTCTGCGGATAATATCCGGAGCATCTTTTGCGCCCTGTCTTCCTTTATTCCGTCTAACACCTTCATCTACAGCAAATCCATGTAAAACGAAATCTTTAGGTGAAACAAGATCATAATTATTTTCTTCTTTCACCCTCTGAAATATTCTGTGGAAAAGAAGTTCTTCTCCGTCTAATCTTCCCTGCCAAATCGTGTTCATCATTAATAAGTTTAATTTGTGTGTGTTTATAATTATTATCCCGGAAGCCTCTCTGCAATTTATTCAAAAAGATAATTAAGAAATTCTAAATTGGGATTTATTGCTCTTATTAATTCAAGTTTTTTGTCTCTTTTTAATAATTTTATTTCTTTTTCTCTTTCTATCGCCTGATGTATCCAGCCAAAGCTTTGATAGTAAATCAGAAAACAGACATTATATTTTGCGGTAAAACTATCAGGATTTAATTTATTTATATGCTGAGATAATCTCTGATGCAAGTTTCCGGTAACTCCCGTATATAAAACTGTTCTGTTTTTATTAGTTAAGATGTAAACATAAAATTTATAAATTCCTTCATTTAATTCGAACATTTTTTATCATTTGTATTAAAGTATATTTAGATGCTTTCAGCATGACAATTCGAACGTCTTAATATAGCGTAATATTTGTCATGCTGAAAGCATCTAAATTAATCTGTAATATATTTTTAAATTTTAATTCCATCAATATAAACATTCTCCGCTTCTAAGCTCCCCTGATTATAAAGGACATTCTGGAAATTATTGGTTTTGAAAGTCACAAAATCTGCTTTTTGTCCTTCGGTTAATCTTCCTCTGTCTTCCAGACCAAGCGCAAAAGCCGATCGGAAAGTAATTCCCGCTAACACTTCTGCTGTCGTTAATTTTTCAAATGTTGCTAAAATAGAAGCCTGTGTAATTAAATTTCCCATCGGCGCAGAACCTGGATTCCAGTCACTTGCGATCGCTACAATTGCTCCTGCGTTTAATAATTTTCTCGCCGGCGTAAACTTTTCTCCCAATCCTAAACTTGCACCGGGTAAAGCGGTTGCCACCGTATCAGATTTTGCTAAAAATTCAATATCGTCATCAATAGTAGCTTCCAGATGATCGGCAGATTTTGCCCCCACTTCAACTGCAATTCTTGAACTTCCCGGAGTAAACTGATCGGCATGAACTGTAATTTCAAAACCTAATTCTTTAGCTTTTAACAAAAAAATTTTGCTTTCTTCGGGCTGAAATGCAGATTTTTCAATGAAAATATCTACGCGCTTTGCCAAATCCTCTTCTTTTACTTTCGGTAAAATTTTATTTACAATATAGTGTAAATAGTCTTCATTGCTTCCTTCAAAATCTCTTGGCTTCAGATGTGCGGAAAGACAGGTCGAAACCAAAGTGGCTTTCGTCTGTTCCTGCGCTTTTTTGATGATGCGAAGCATTTTCAGTTCGTTTTCTACGTCTAAACCATACCCGCTTTTCACTTCAATGGTGGTAATTCCAAGTGAAATTAAAAAGTCAATTCTTTCCAGCAAAGTTTTTAACAATTCCTCCTCTGAAGCACTTCTCGTATGCTGTACCGAACTCCAGATTCCTCCTCCGCTTTCGGCAATTTCGAGGTACGTTTTTCCTGCATTACGCATGGCGAAATCATTTGCTCTGTTTCCGCCAAAACAAATATGTGTATGAGAATCTACGAAAGCCGGAAGAGCGATCTGCTCTTCTTCCACTGCTTCAATTTCTATATTCTGGTTTTCAGATTTTAATGTATCAAAATTTCCGACCTTTTTGATTTTATTATCGATTAAAATTCCTCCATCGGGAATGATCTCAAGTTGTTCGTCTGAAAGTTTTCCTCTTAAAGGAAGGTTTGCAAGCGTTACAACCTGCTTGAAAGGACCAATTAGTTTCATTTATTTAGTTTAAAGCTAAAGTTTGGATCATTAGTTTGATTACTTTACTCAGATGCTTTCAGCATGACAAAAAATCTGCATAAAGTTTGTCATTCCGTAGGAATCTCAGCTTAGAATGGTTAAAAAAAATTTTAACTTGTTTTTTCTCTCTCAAAAATACTTAAAATATCTGTTGTTCTCAAATCTTAATTTTTCATGAAATCAACCTTACTCTTAATCTCAATTTTCCTATCTTTACGGTAAATGAAATTGAATTAATGCCCGATTTTTTACATCCAGATAAAGACAATTATTCCCGCGAAGAACTTGCGCAGGAAGAACAGATTCGTCCCCAGAGTTTTAAAGATTTTGCCGGACAAAGAAAAACATTGGAAAATCTTGAAGTTTTCGTGACGGCTGCCAAAAGGCGTGGCGGAGCTTTGGATCACGTTCTTTTGCATGGTCCTCCCGGTTTGGGAAAGACCACTTTGGCCAATATTATCGCAAATGAACTTGGGGTAAACTGCAAAATAACTTCGGGACCTGTTTTGGATAAACCCGGAAGTTTAGCCGGTTTATTAACCAATCTGGAAGAAAATGATGTGCTTTTCATTGATGAAATCCACCGTCTTTCTCCTGTTGTGGAAGAATATCTGTATTCTGCGATGGAAGATTATAAAATCGACATCATGCTGGAAACCGGTCCGAATGCACGAAGTGTACAGATCGGCTTGAATCCGTTTACTTTGGTGGGAGCAACAACACGAAGCGGAATGCTTACCAAACCGATGCTGGCAAGATTCGGTATCCAAAGCAGACTTGAATATTATACGATTGAACTTTTGTCGATGATTATTATCCGAAGTGCAAGAGTTCTGGGCGTAAAAATCTATGAAGATGCCGCAATTGAAATTGCCAGAAGAAGCCGTGGAACACCGAGAATTGCCAATGCACTTTTAAGAAGAGTCCGTGATTTTGCAGAAATAAAAGGAAACGGAGAAATCGAAATTAACATTACAAAATATGCTTTGGATTCATTAAATGTGGACGAATATGGTCTGGACGAAATGGATAACAAAATCATGCGCGTAATGATCGAAAATTTTAAAGGAAAACCCGTGGGAATTTCGGCTTTGGCAACATCTATTGCAGAAAATCCGGAAACTCTGGAGGAAGTTTATGAGCCTTTTTTAATTCAGGAAGGATTTATCATCAGAACACCGAGAGGTCGTGAAGTAACGGAAAAAGCTTATAAACACCTCAACATTTCAATGCCTAAAAACCCAGGAGAACTTTTCTGATTTTTGACTTAAATAAAAAATAAATAACATTATAAAAAACTCAATATTATATGAAGCTATATCCAATACAATGCGGAAAATTTAAGCTCGACGGCGGAGCGATGTTCGGAGTCGTCCCAAAGAGTTTGTGGGAAAAAACCAATCCTGCAGACGAAAGAAACTTAATTGAGCTGGGAACACGTTCTCTTCTTGTGGAAGACGGAAAAAAATTAATTTTAATTGACTGCGGTTTAGGAAATAAGCAGGACGATAAATTTTTCGGTCATTATTCGCTTTGGGGAGACGATAATTTAGACAAAAACTTAAAAAAATATGGTTTTGTAAGAGAAGACATTACGGATGTTTTTCTTACTCACCTTCACTTCGATCACTGCGGTGGCGCAATTGAATGGAATGACGATAAAACAGGTTACAGACCTGCATTCAAAAATGCACAGTTCTGGACGAATGAAAACCACTGGAAATGGGCAACGGAACCTAATGCAAGAGAAAAAGCGAGTTTTCTGAAAGAGAATATTATCCCGATTCAGGAAAGTGGACAACTTAACTTTTTACCTCTTCCGGCAACGGGAAATTACGGTTTTGCACCTGACTTGAAAATGGATGTGATTTTCGTTGATGGTCATACCGAAAAACAAATGCTTCCTGTCATTCAGTATCAGGAAAAAACGATTGTTTTTGCAGCCGATTTAATTCCGACAGCGGGACATATTCCTCAGGTTTATGTGATGGGTTATGATACCCGACCTCTTTTAACTTTAGAAGAAAAGGGTAAATTTCTTAAGCAGTGTGTGGATAATGAATATCTGTTGTTCTTTGAGCATGACGCACACAACGAACTGGCAAGTCTGAAAATGACTGAAAAAGGGGTAAGATTAGATGAGACGTTTAGTTTTAATGATGTTTTTGGATATTAATTTTTAACTATGGAGAAATTACATTCAGAAACTCAGAAAGCAGAACCTGATCCCTTATCTGCACCCAAAATCATTGGCTTAACTGGCGGAATCGGATCCGGAAAAACTACGGTTGCCAAATTCATTGAAGAATTCGGATTTCCGATTTATTATTCGGATGACAGGGCAAAAGATATTGTGAATGACAATGATGATTTAAAACAGAAGATCAAAGAACTTTTAGGAGATAATGCCTATGATGAAAACGGAGTCTACAACCGTAAATATGTTGCTGAAAAAGTTTTTAACGATAAAGATTTACTTCAGGGATTAAATAAAATTATTCATCCTGCTGTAAGAACAGATTTTGAGGATTGGGTAAAAAGACAAACGAAATATCTGGTTTTTAAAGAAACAGCTTTATTGTTTGAGTTAAAATTAAACCTGCAATGCTACAAGTCTATACTGGTAACTGCGGAAGATAATATCAGAATAAAAAGAGTGATGGACCGGGACGGAAAAACCTACCGCGAAGTTCAGTCTGTTATGGAAAAACAAATGCCGGAAAAAGAGAAAATAAAAATTGCCGACTGCATTATCTATAACAACACAAATCTTGAAGACCTCAAGGAACAAACCGAAAAAGTTGTTTTTGATATTGAATAAAATTAAGCTCGTTGGATGTATTTCTAACGAGTTTTTTAGTGCTTGTGTTTTCTCACATAAAAAACAGGCTCTCATTTCTGAGAGCCTGCTTAGTTGATTAATGATTAAATGTATTATTCTTTGACAAATTTCTTCTGAACAGAAATAGTATTTCCATCCAAAATATCTATCACATAAAGTCCATTTATTAAATTGTGTACATCAATCTTATTATTCAGGATAATACCGCTTGATACCAATTGTCCTGCTGAACTGTAGATCTTATAATTCGCTTTTTTGCTGATATTTTTCACATACAGTACAGAACTCACCGGATTCGGATAAATCATGACATCTGTTTGATTAATTGAATTAGCAACAGGAAGCTTAGAAATTCTTACCGTGTAATCTTCTACTTCGCCATTCGGGAAGTTGGTACAATTTACAGGAATAACATCTTTGCCCATTGCTACTCTCATCACTACATATTTGTAGTCTACCAGACTGATGAACGCATCTGCAGGTACCGTAAATGTGGTGCTCGCAGTTGGATTACTGTTTGGTCCGTCAGCAAGGATTCTTTCATTAATATCGAAGTATCCGTTTCTGTTGAAATCGATCCATACTGCAACTCCTGCTTTATTGTTTCCTGACAGCTTTTTATCAATTATGATTTTATTGTCGGAAGACCCCTGAATCAGTTCAATAAATTTAGCCGGAACTCCTGTATAATCTGTATAATTAGATCCTACGGAAGTATTCGTCATCTGAGGCTTACCATTTGGCGTTACCGTTACTTTAGAGATGTACTCTGAAGTTGTTGTTCCGGTAGATGCCATCTGACAGTAAACAATTGTTGGTGTCGTGAAGAAATAAGGCAGTGTATATGTACCCGGAGTTCCGCTACAAACGTTTGCTACCTGCATTTCATACTGTGTTAACTCTAATAAACCTGTAAGAGTAATCGTATTGGTATTCGATGGTACCATTGTCCAGCTCGGAATACCTACTTTTCTGTATCTCAGGATATAAGTAGCACCCGGGAAAGGATCCCATGTTACCTGCGCCGTAGTCGGAGTAATCGCTGTAATGGTAAGTCCCGGAGGAGGTAACTGACAAGTTCTTTCCGTAGTAAACACTTTAGGATTAGACCATGGATTTACAGTAGTTTCTCCATTACAGATATTCGCCACCTGTACTTCATAAGTTGTATACGGGCTTAAACCTGTAAGTGTATATGTATTTAATGGTGCTGCAGTAACGTTTATTGTAGACCATGTTGCTGTACCTACAATTCTGTATCTGATTACATACGTTGCACTTGGTACAACAGGAGCCCATGTTACTACGGCTGAGTTGGTAGTTACAGTTCCTATTGTAACATTCGGAGGTGTAGGATCACATCTTGTAGTGAATGTCTGTGTAGGTGTAAATGTACCCGGAGTTGTTCCACAACTTCCTGCTATCTGTACTTCATAAGTTGTAGCAGGTGTTAAACCGGTTAAAGCCAATGGTGGGTTACCTGTTAAAGTTGATACCACAACCTGAGTCCATGTACTTGTTCCTGCCACTCTGTATCTTACAATAAATGTAAGACCGCCTACAGGCACAGTCCATGTAACATTCGCAGAAGTATGAGTAATTGTGTTAAATGCTAAATTAGTAGGTGCTGTTGTAGAACAAGGTCTCAATTTCACCGCATAATCTTCGACTTCACCATTCACTGCATTCTGACACATAACTGGTGCACTTGTACGTTTAAGAACAACTCTCATTGTAGTTGTCAAAGGCCCGTTATATGCTGTTGAAGGAACGCTGAATAATGCTGTAACAGGAGTTGTAGTACTTGCCGCAGACGCCATAATCTGCTCTGTAGTTTCAAATACTCCGTTTCTGTTAAAATCGATCCAAGCTGAAACTGCATCATTTTGTGCCCCGCCTTTAGCTACTGAAATCTGGTTATTTGTAGAACCTATTTCCAGATTTACCAATGTTGCCGGAGTGGTATAGCTGATGTAGTTTGTCTGTACAGAAGTATTGCTCATTGGAGGAATACCCGGATTCACTGAAGTTATTGTCACATTTGAAATAAAGTCAGTCGTTCCTGTACCCGTCATATTACAATAAGTAATCGGAGTAGTTGTGAAAAGTACAGAGTTAGACCAAGGTCCCTGAACTCCACCACAAATTGTAGCTACCTGTACTTCATAAGCAGTTTGTTCAGTAAGCCCTGTAATATTATAAAGGTTTCCTGTAACTACAGGAGATGTATTCCAAGCTCCCACAGGGTTGGTAGTTCTCCATCTTACCAAATAAGTTGCCCCAGTAGAAGAGATCCAAGATACTGTAGCTGTAGTAGCTGCAATATTTGATATTGTAATCCCTGTAGGTGCAGCCGTAGTACATGGCTGGATATCTACAAACTGAACCTGATAGTCTTCTACCTCGCCATTACTTGTAAGAGGTGAACAAGCATCGGTAGGAGTTAAGAAGTAAACAATCACACGCATTTTTACTTTATTCGTACCAGAGTAAGCTCCGGCAGGAACAGCGAAATTAGCAGTAACAGGTGTTGTGGAAGAATAACCTAAGTTCATTATTCTTTCTCCACCAGCAACTGTAGTAGGATTGTTATTAAAAATTCCATCTCCGTTAAAATCAATCCAAGCATAAGTAGAATATGTGCTTGATAAGATCGTTCTTCCTACAGAAAGTACGTTACCTGTAGAGTTACGAGCCAAAGTAATGATCTTAGTAGGATCATTAGAATAATCTGTGTAAGTACTAGCTCCGGAGTTGTTAGACATCATCGGTGTATTCGTACCTGTAACAGTAATATTATTAATGTATCCGTCAGTTACTGTCGCAGTCCCTGAATTACAATATGAAATTGCAGGTGTAGTAAAATAAGTAGAAGCAGACCAAGCCCCTGTAACACCACCACAAATAGTTGCAACCTGTACTTCGTAAGTAGTGGAAGCATTTAAGTTTATAATAGTGTACGGGTTGGTTACCGGAGCAGCAATTACCGTCCAAGCACCAGTACCTGTTCTGTATCTTAATGTATAAGTTGCTCCGGTTGTATTGATCCAAGAAACCAAAGCTGTAGAAGCTGTAACGTTTGAAACCACTATCGGTGTTGGAGGAGCCGTTGTACAAGCCGCAAGATCAATAATCTTCACCGCATAATCTTCGATTTCTCCGTTCGCAACCGTTGCACAAGGATCTGTAATTGTAGAAGTAGAGAAAATAACTCTCATTCTAAGTGTTAACGGACCATTGTAAGAAGTTGTAGGAACTGTAAATGTAGCTGTAATAGGAGTGGTTGTACTTGCAGTAGTATTAATTACTCTTTCTGCAGCTTCAAAGATACCGTTTCTGTTGAAATCAATCCAAGCTCCGACTGCCAGTGAAGACTGAGTAGTTGTTAACCAAGATTTAGAAACAGAAATTGAGTTATTGGCAGTATTACGAACCAATGTTATCAATTTGGTAGGATCAGGAGAATAATTCGTATATGAATTCGCTCCTGAATTGTTACTCATTACGTAAGAACTCACTGGAGCTACCATTACGTTAGAAATATATCCATTGGTATTATTCGTAGAAGTAATATTACAATATGTAACCGCCGGAGTAGTGAATTGCAAAGGAGCAGTAAATGTTCCCGTAGTTCCCGAACAAACATAAGCTACCTGAACCTCATATTGAGTCTGTTCAAGAAGGTTGCTCAGTGTATAAGCATTCGTTGTTAAAGGAACTGTAATCCAAGTCGGAGAACCTACCTGTCTGTATTGTAAAACATAAGTTGCCCCCGTTGCAGGATCCCATGTTACATATGCAGAAGTTGCTGTAATATTTGTAACCGATAAGTTTAACGGAGCATTATTTGTACAAGCAATTGGCTGAATTAATTTTACTGCGTAATCTTCAACCTCACCATATGTATAACTTGTACACATTACCGGAGAAGAGCTGAATTGTAATGCAACTCTCATCTTAGTAGTTGCTGGTCCGTTATAAGCAGTTGTCGGAACATTGAAAGTGGCAGATACAGGAGTAGTTGTACTTGCTGCAGAGTTCATTACCTGTTCTGTAGCTTCAAAAACTCCGTTTCTGTTGAAGTCGATCCATACTCCTACAGCTTCACTATATACTGTACCTGTCCAAGCCTTGCTAACTGAAACTGTATTACCAGTAGAACCGATTACTAAATTTACCAAAGCACTTGCTGTAGTAGAGTAATCTGTGTAAGTAGCACCTGCAGAGTTATTACTCATTACAGAAGCTCCTACAGGAGTTACCGTAACGTTAGAAATATATTCTTCTGTAGGGTTACTTGATGTCATTGTACAATAAGTAAGTCCTAAAGTTGTAAAGTTCGTAGAAGCAGAGAAAGGTCCCTGAACACCGCTACAAACTGTAGAAACCTGTACTTCGTACTGGATGCTGTCACTAAGACCTGTAAGGTTTACAGAGTTTGATGCCGCATTCACAGTAATCCATGTTGTACTTCCTACCGGACGATATCTAACAATATAAGTAGAGTTAGCAGTTGCTGTCCATGTTACTGTAGCAGTAGTCTGTGTAATAGCGGAAACTACAATACCTGTAGGAGCAGCTCCGGTACAGTTTAGCAAAGAAGCTACTGTTGAACTTCCGATTGCATAGAAAACATTTCCGATAGAGCTTACTCTGATCTTAACTGTTCCTCCAAGAGTAAGACCCGTTAGGTTAAGAGACTCACTTCCGTCATTTGGTGTGGAAGCTGCAGCTACCGTCCATGTTACTCCGTTGTCTGTAGTATAATCAATTTTTACATTCGCTACACTATAAGGAGCAGCGGTAGTATTTACCACATCCCATGTTACGTTCGTTGCACCGTTATTATATGCTGTGGTCGTAGTTACTTTGAACGGCCCGTCGTTTCCAACAATGATCTGCTGATTGGCAAACTGAGTCTGCTGCTGAGTTGGCACCGGATTATTATCTCTTACCGTAACTCTGAAGTTTGTTGTTCTTGCAACGGTAGAAACAGATTCCCATCCATTGTTAGAGTTATTTAATACTCCCGCCAATACAGAAGATAATTTAGGAAAATATCTTGTTGGACTTGTTGTAGGGTTAAATGATCTAAATGAGGCTCCGCTTGCAGTAGTTCCTAAGTTATTCTTATTAATAGTAACACTTGCATTATCAACTTCTTCCCAGCAATACGTCATAGGATCGTTTTCTGGATCTGTTGCAGAAGCCGTTAAAACGAATGCTGTACCTTTAGGAATATTAAATGTTGATAATGGCGCAATTACAGGAGGGTTGTTTGTAACCGGTGTTTCAACATCACAGGTTTTGCTGGTAAGGTTATTTTGTACCTGTGTAATACTTACGGCATGGAAATAAGGATCAGAATGAGCCTGAACATCCGTATTTGCTCCAGTAATCCCTGCATAACCCATAATTGTTGACCCAGAACCCGGCTCAACATTTACACCAGCACTTTCCAGACCGTGAGAAAAGGTGTGGTTTGCTCCCAGCTGATGTCCCATTTCATGAGCAACATAATCTATATCAAAATTATCTCCCTGAGGAATACCATCCGCCGGAGAAGTATATCCGGATCCTTTCTGTTGAGAAGTGGAACTTGTAGGATCTATACAGACACACCCGATACAACCCGCATTACCACCCCCTCCGGAAGCTCCGAATAAGTGTCCGATATCGTAGTTGGCATTACCAACATTGGCTGTAAGAGTCTGCTGAAGTTCCAAATTCCAGTTATTCATCTGCGCTGCAGGCGAATATGGATCGGTAGAAGCATTGGTATAAATTATGTTCGGATAATTTTGTAAATTAAGGTGTAGCGCAAAATCTTTTTCAAATACACCATTTACTCTTGTTAATGTAGCATTGATTGCTGTTAAAGCATTAGCAACTGTACCTCCGAAGTACTGAGTATATTCACCCGTTACAGACATTGCCAGTCTCATGGTTCTGTACTTTTTGTCGGATGACTTGGCAAAGTTTGTTGTCTGGTTGGCAAATGACTTCCCTGCTGAATAAAGATTTGCTATCTCTTGCTTAGACAGCTTATCTTCGTTCATAGAACAAAGAAAACCTTCATTACTTTTATCAGTTTTTGGATGCACACCATAAACTGTTTTGTTTTTATCAGCAGGTTCTATGAATTCATATTTACCATCCTTGACGATCATCGACTGAAAATCATCCGGTGCTAAACTGAATCTCAGGTATTTGCCGGGATCATCTATCCCGACTCCTACATAAGAGCCTAACTGATACTGGTCTGCCAGTTCTTTCACTACCACAGGGAAGCTGTAAACGGCAAATTTTTCAATTTTCCCATCTAAAGTTGGCAAAGAGATCGTGACGGGTTTTGCATTTTTTCCCGTTTCCTGAGCTTTCGCCAATTGAGACTTTAGTAGAGAAATGTCCAAAGAGTAGTAGTTCTTAATCTCAGAACTAGCTCTCGTCTTTTCCCCTCGAAATGTCGTGGGACTCCATTGTGCACTGGTAATCGCAAACAAAAAGAGGAAAAAGAAAGAAGTAAAATTTTTCTTCATAACTTTCTCAATATATTAATTACACAAATCTAAACAAATTTAATTATTAAATTAAAAATATTTCCATTTTTTTTATACAGACTTTTCAACAATTCAATTCAAAGCATTGGGAATAACTAACCAAACAAACAATATATACGAAATTGAAAATCTGATCTTATTTTAATTCATTGGATATTATTAAAAACAAAATATCCGGAATACAAATTGGGCATACAGTAATAAGCAAAAAAAATCCCCAGAAAATCTGAGGATTTTATTATTTAAATAAGGCTTAAATTATTTTTTGATGAATTTAGAAGTGAAAGAATCTTTTCCTTTTTCTTCAATCGTAATTACATATCCGCCTTTAATTAATTCTGAAACATTAATTTGTCCGGCAGTAATATTTCCTTGTTTTACCAACTGCCCTGTTGCTCCGTAAATTTTATAAGAAGCTTTATCTGACACTTTTGTAATATTTAAAATATCTGATGCCGGGTTTGGATATAATTGAATATTTGTTTTTGGTCCGTTTACATCATTTGTTGATAATGGCGTTGCAGTAACAACAACATTATAATCTTCAACTTCTCCATCATTAAAGTTATTTCCACATACCCACGTCGCAGGCGCATTTAATCCCACATTCGTAGATCCTGCGTACCCAAGTATCACTCTCATTCTTAAAGTCTGCCCTTCTACAACACCTGTTGTAGGAACCGTAAATGTACCAGAGAATGAAGATACTGCAGCTACAGGGAAATTTAATACTCTTTCTGTTGATTCAAATGTTCCATTTCTATTATAATCAATAAACACCATTGCAAAATCATATGCTGCAATATTGCTATTGATTGTCATAGGATAAGCAGTTCCTTTTACAAGATTAACCTGAAGAGAAGGATTGGTTGTAAAGTTTGAATAAGTAGCTCCAGCAGAAGTATTGTTGATATTAGCTACCTGTACTTTAGAAATATAAAGATTAGCAGCAGTTGTAGACGCAGCTGTACAATATGGAATTCCAATTGTTGAGAACGTAGTTGTAGCCGAATAAGCTCCAGGAGTTCCTGAACAAACAGCCGCTACCTGAACTTCATAATTAGTTGCATCGCTTAATCCAGACAATGTAAGAGTTGGATTTGCGGAAGTCGTCTGTTGCCAAGTTGTTGTTCCTACTACTCTATAACGAATAACGTAAGTAGCATTAAGAACCGGGTTCCAGCTTACAGTAGCACTATTGGCAGTAATATTACTAGTGGTAACACCCGTAACAGCAGATCCGTCACACGCAGCAAAAGCAGCAACATTAATTTTCCCGATAGCATAGAATACGTTTCCAATGGAAGAAATTCTCAGTTTAATAATTTGTCCGTTCAATGTTGAAGGAAATGTGAAATTTTCCGTACCATCATTAGGAGTCGAAGCGGATAATACATTCCAGGTTACCCCGTTATCCGTTGTGTAATCCACTTTTACATTAGTAACATTATAAGGAGCAGATGCAGTATTTGCAACATCCCAATTGATTGCAGTAGGAATGCTCACATTTGCATACAGAGTAGTTACTTTAAATGGTCCGTCGTTTCCTACAATAATTGTCTGAACATTATAGTCAGTTTGTTGCTGGTTAGCCGCAGCATTATTATCTCTTGCAGTTATAGCAAAGTTTGTAGTTCTTGCTACCTGAGAAACAGATTCCCAAGTATTTCCGCTGTTATCTAAAACCCCATTTAACACTGATGATAGTTTAGGAAAATAGCGCGTAGGAGTTGTACTAGGAGCCACAGATCTAAAAGAAGCACCTGTAGTTGTAGTTCCTAAATTGGTTTTGTTGATAACCACACTTGCATTATCAATTTCTTCCCATGTAAAAGTCATCGGATCATTTTCAGCATCTGTTACATTAGCCGTAAGTACGAAAGCAGTCCCTTTAGGAATGTTGTACGTTGGCAAATCAGCAATTACAGGAGGGTTGTTTGTAATACTGGTTTCAACATCACAAGTTTTTGCAACTAAATTAGCCTGTACCTGTTCAATACTTCCTATATGAAAATACGGATCTGAATGAGGCTGAACATCTGTTGTAGCTCCGGTAATACCTGCGTATCCCATAATAGTAGAGCCTGATCCCGGCTCCATCTGTACAGGATTCCCCTGCATTGTGTGAGCAAAAGTATGGTTCGCTCCTAATTGGTGTCCCATTTCGTGAGCTACATAATCAATATCGAAATTATCACCTGACGGAGGATTTGCTGCACTCGGTAAAGTACTTCCTGTTGCAGGAGAAGTAATTCCTGAACCTTTACCGTAACCTGCTACAGAATCATATCCGGTACCAACAGGACTTAAACAAACACATCCGATACAACCTGCATTACCTCCGCCGCCGGATGCACCAAATAAATGCCCGATATCATAGTTAGCCTGTCCCACATTAGCCGCCAAAACGTCTCTAAGCGTAGTATTCCATGTTGCCGGAGGAGAAGAAGCACTTGTAACCGAATCATAAGGATCCGATGCAGGATCCGGATAAATTAACCCCGGATAGCTTAATAAATTCATATGAACCGCAAAATCTTTCTCAAAAACGCCATTCACTCTTGTGATTGTAGCATTAATTTGAGTCAGCGCTCCAGCAACTCCACCGAAAAACTGAGTATATTCTCCGGTAGTTGACATTACTAATCTTAATGTTCTATACTTTTTATCGTAACTTTTAGCAAAGTTTGTAGGCTGGTTTGCAATAGATTGTCCACGTTTCAATAACAAATCAACCTGTTTTACTGCAGCCGGATCCTCCTGAGTAGAACACAGGAAACCGTTTTCATTCTTTTTGGATTTGGGATGTATACCGTAAACTGTTTTTTCGGAATTAGCCGGCTCTATAAATTCATATTCTCCTCCTTTAATAATCATCGACTGAAAATCATTTGGAGCGAGTGAAAATCTAAGATACTTTGAAGGATCATCAATTCCCACACCTACATACGAACCTAGCTGATACTTATCAGCAAGATCCTTTGCCATAACAGGAAAACTGTAGACTGCAAATTTTTCGATTTTGCCATTTTGAGTAGGTAAAGAAATTTCAACTGCTTTAGCATTTGAACCCGCTTCCTGAGCGAGTGCCAACTTAGATCTTAAAGCTGAAATATCCAATGAATAATAGGCTTTTATATCAGCCTCTTTTCTTACTTTCTCTCCTTTAAATGACGTTGGTGACCATTGTGCGGTTGCTGCACCAATCATAAAAAGAGAAAAGAAAGAAGTAAAAAATTTCTTCATAGCTTTTTAAATTAAATTTACACACCAAATATAGCCATTTCAGCTAATAATATCATATTAATAACTATTTTAACTAAAAAAATATTTTATACTAGCATTATTTCACAAAAAAGTAAATAATCTTAGGACTTTTCCGGAGATTATTTTATCATTAACAATTTGATTAATTATTTATTACTTTTTAATGAACTTAATTGCCAATCGTTTCCTGCTTTTCCATTAGTAATGATCACAAATTCCATATTTAATTAATGACAAAACAACAACTTATTCATTATTATATTGTTTGTCTATTACCATAAAATCGTAATAATATTTCCGGCGTGAAGCATATCTGTTTTTCGATTAAGATTTACACTAAATAAATATGTATCTAATGTGAAAACAGCTATTAGATCATAAAAAAAGCTCTGAAATAAAATTCCAGAGCTTTTATAAGTGTATATTGTTTATTTACTTTTTAATAAACTTAATGTTTTCAGAGAGACTACCCTCTTTTACAGTAATAATGTAAGTTCCTTTAATTAGTTCAGAAACTCTCACCTGATTATTATCAATATTTCCTGCTTTCACTAATTGCCCTACTGCATTATAAATTTCATATTTAGCTTTACCTGAAACTTTTGTAATATTTAGAACATCCGAAGCTGGGTTTGGATATATCTGAATATTATTTTCAGGATTAGCCAGATCGCTGGCTGATAAAACCTGTGCCTTTAAGAATCTGCTCTGCGTAGAACTGAAGTGCGATCCTGAAAGTAAAGTTACCCCTCCCTGAGTTTTGATATTATAATATCCGCCGTAAGGATAAAGCCCGTCACCGTAAGAATCGTTAATGGTAAAGGTATAGCATTCATCTGGGTTTAATGACCAGTTCTCAGTAATGAGTGCAGGAAGTGTTGCTCCTGAGTCGATGTATCCACTTGCAGGGCTGCTGTAAACTACGGTTCCCGCGCTGTTGGTCAGCGCCCATGAAGTCTCGCTTCCATAGTTATCCAACTGAAGATTAAATACTACGTTGGTATTCACTCTCGCGGGAGCTCCAAGATAATTTACGGTTATATTGCTGTTCGACGTCCTTTGGTCTGCAACTCCGTTTACGGATGTTACGTTAATATTTAACTGACCTCCCAGAGCTGTGGAACTCATAGGAAGCGTAATAATTGCATATTTATCCTGAGCTAAGCTTCCGCTCCAGTTGTAGATCTGAACATTCCCATTTAGTGTATAAGTTATTACTGCAGAAGTCATCGTAGCTGTTCCCCTGTTGTAAAGAGAAATTTTCGGAGCCTGTGTTGTGCTTGAACAATTCACTGTGGAGCATTCTCTTTCAAGTTTCACCTCAGCATCATTTGCAAATAAAGGTATTGCAATATCTTTTGTGGATGTTTTCAGTTCAACTCTTCTGGGAGAATTATTCATTACGGCGGTTATTCTGTCTTTTTGATTTACAGTAAAGACATTCATACACGTATCTGTTGTATAATCCATGTAATTTTGGATCATATCGTTTCCAGGAGCGGAAGGACATGAATCTACCGTTACACAGTTGTAATTAGGAGCGCTTGCAGCAGGGGTATCCGGACAATAATCTTTATTACTGTCGGCAGCATTTACAACGCAGGAAGAATTATCTCCCCAGATATGTCTCAATCCTAAAAAGTGACCTACTTCGTGGGTCATCGTTCTCCCTTTATCATAAGGCGCGGCAAGCAGGAAAGAATTATTCACATTGTAATCACTGCTTCCGAAAGTTGCATAATTGGCGACTACACCATCGGTATACGCTTCACCTCCAATAGTATTTAAACCTCCCAAATTAGAATTGGACGGAAACTGCGCATATCCTAATAAGCTAGAACTTGTGAAACTTACACTCCACATATTCATATATTGGGTAGGATCCCAAATTGTTTCCGGCTTTACAAAAGAGTTAATCTCCGCCTGAGACCATGTAGCCTGGCAAAGGTTTACGCGATCAATTCCATTGGTGGGATTTCCATTGGGATCTACTTTGGCTAAGGCAAACTGAATCATGGTATCTGCTCCTACTGCGTTAGTATTAAATCCGGGAGTTCCTGCCAGTCTTCTGAAATCATTATTCATTACTGTTATCTGAGACATTACCTGTTCATCAACAATATTTGGAGCTACCCCTAAATTCTGGCCACTATGAATAACGTGTACTACGACTGGAATGGTAATAATATTTCCGTTTTGGGATTTATTTGCTTTCGCCTTCTCCACTAAGGGAGCCAGCCAGGATTCAAACTGCTCGGCAGTCATTCTTCCCGGAAATGTTTTTTGTAAAAACTCTTCATACTCGGTTGTTGAACATCTGTTGAACCCGAAGGATTGTGCTAGTTCAGAAGGAGATTTTTCAACATTAAAATCAGCTTTTCTTTTAGTAAAATTCTGAGCTGCCAAGTCTGCAGCAATAAAAGAAGATAAAAAAAGTACAGCTTTAAAAGTAGTAGATTTTCGCATATAATGTATTAATATTCAAAAATATAATTGTTTTGAATAAAATAAAAGTTAAATTAAAAATATTCAACAACAAAAATTAAAAAAACCATTACTACATTATAAAAAAAGCTCTGAAATAAAATTCCAGAGCTTTTATAAGTGTATATTGTTTATTTACTTTTTAATAAACTTAATGTTTTCAGAGATATTACCCTCTTTTACAGTGATAATATAAGTTCCTTTAACCAATTCAGAAACTCTCACCTGATTATTATCAATATTTCCTGCTTTCACTAATTGCCCTACTGCATTATAAATTTCATATTTAGCTTTACCAGAAACTTTTGTAATATTTAGAACATCCGAAGCTGGGTTTGGATATACTTCAATATTACTTTCCGGATTACTAATATCGCTTGTTGATAAAATAGTAGATGTAACGAATACGTTGTAGTCTTCAACTTCGCCATAAGTATAAGATGTACATGCTTCTGGTGATGTATTATAACGTAATGCAACTCTCATTTTAAGCATTTTATTTTGAACTGCTGTAGATGGCACTGTAAACGTAGCACTTACTGTTGGAGTAGAATTTGCTGCTGCATTCATTACCAGTTCACTTGTATCAAATGTTCCATCTCTATTAAAATCAATCCATACTCTTACTGCCTCAGAATATATATCAACCGGCCAAGTCTTGGTTACGGAAACTGTATTATTATTAGATCCGCTTATTAGATTTATAGTT
The DNA here is from genome assembly GCF_018603435.1 of Chryseobacterium sp. ZHDP1. Lineage (GTDB taxonomy): Bacteria > Bacteroidota > Bacteroidia > Flavobacteriales > Weeksellaceae > Chryseobacterium > Chryseobacterium indicum. The sequence goes on from NZ_CP075682.1 coordinate 2,385,853, forward strand.
TTTGTAGGGTCAGTTCCGTAATCTGTATAGGTACTTGCTCCTGAAGTGTTATTAAGATTTGCCAATGTAACATTAGAAATGTATTCTTCTGATGGATCAGCTGATGATAATGCACAATATGAAACTGATGATTGAGTAACGAATTGATTATTCGCAGAGAATGTACCTAAAGTTCCTGAGCAAACTGCTGCAACTTGTACATCATATTTAACACCTTCTTCCAGATTATTTAAAGTAACAGTATTGGTAGAGGAAGTTGTTTGTTGCCATGCTGTTTCAGTAACTTTTTTATATCTTATCTGGTAAGTAGCATTTAAAATTGAATTCCAGCTTATTACAGCAGAAGAAGCTGTAACATTGGAAATTGCAATACCAGTAGGAGCACTACCATTACATGCCGCAGCACTTGTTACTAACATTTGTTTAACTGCATAGAAAACATTTCCTATTGAAGAAATTCTCAATTTAATATTCTGTCCATTTAATGCAACCGGAAAAGTATAAGTTTCCGATCCATCATTAGCTGTAGAAGCAGAAAGAACAGTCCAGGTTGTTCCGTTATTTGTTGTATAATCAATTTTTACGTTTGCAGAATTATACGGAGCTGCAGCAGTATTTGCTACATCCCATGATACTATTGATGGAGCATTATGATAAACCTGAGTAGTGTTGATTTTAAATGGTCCGTCATTACTTACCGTAACCGTTAAAATATCACTTTGTGTTTGCTGAGATGTTGTGGTTGGGTTATTATCTCTTACCGTTAATACAAAATTGGTAGGTCTTGCAACATTCGAAACAGTTTCCCAGTCTGCAGGAACTGTAAGGTTTCCGGCTAATACTGAAGATAATTTTGGAAAATATCTTGTATTTCCTGTAGCTGTTGGAGACAAAGATCTAAACAATGCTCCTGTTGTGTTATTTCCTGTTACACTTGTTACCGGAATATCCGTATCATCAAATTGTTCCCAAGTATAAGTCATTGGATCATTTTCGGGATCTGTAGCTGTTCCCGTAAGAACAAATGCAGTTCCTTTCGGAATAGTATAATCTGAAAGGGCTCCTATTACCGGAGGATTATTCGTAACAGAAGTTTCAATATCACAGGTTGTGGTAGTAAGATTATCTTCAACCTGTAAAATACTTGCAACATGGAAATAAGGATCTGAGTGTGCTTGTACATCTGTAGCCCCAGTAATACCTGCATATCCCATAATAGTAGAACCTGATCCTGGTTCCATATTAACCCCTGTTCCTTCTACATTCATAGAGAATGTGTGGTTAGCTCCTAATTGATGCCCCATCTCGTGAGCTACATAATCTATATCAAAATTGTCTCCCTGAGGAATTCCGTTTGCAGGAGAGGTAAATCCAGATCCTTTACCTTCTGGTTCAGCAGTAGTAGGATCTGTACATACACAACCAATACATCCTGCATTTCCCCCACCTCCGGAAGCACCAAATAAATGACCAATGTCATAATTCGCATTTCCTACATTTGCTGTTAAAGTATTTTGCAATTCAAGATTCCAAGCACCTCCTGCACCGGCAGACGCCGCAGAGTATGGATCCGTGGAAGCATTGGTGTAAATAACTCCCGGGAAATTTTGTAGAATTAAGTGCAATGCAAAATCTTTTTCAAAAACACCGTTTACTCTCGTCATTGTGGCGTTAATTGCAGTAAGAGCTCCTGCTACCGTTCCACCAAAAAACTGTGTATACTCCCCTGTTACAGACATTGCTAATCTCATGGTTCTGTATTTCTGAGCAGAAGATTTAGCAAAGTTAGTAGGGTTTTTATCGAATGTTTTTCCTCTTGAATATAAAGCGTCTATTTGTTTTTTTGATAATACACTTTCATTCATACTACAAACAAAACCTCCTTGAGCCTTATTCGTTTTAGGATGTACTCCGTAAATTGTTTTATCAGCATTTTGAGGTTCAATAAATTCATAAACTCCATCTTTAATAACCATTGACTGGAAATCATTTGGAGCAACTGAAAATCTCAAATATTTGGAAGGATCATCAATTCCTACACCAACATATGATCCCAATTGATACTGATCTGCTAATTCTTTTACTACAACCGGAAAGCTATACACTGAAAATTTTTCGATCTTACCATCCATCGTTGGCAGTGAAATTTCTACGGGTCTAGCATTTTTTCCTGATTCTTGTGCATCTTTAAGTTGGCTTCTTATTTTCGCAAGATCTAACTTATAGTAACTTCTAATATTAGAAGATTTTTCCGATCTACCTGCGAATGTAGTTGGAGTCCATTGAGCAATAGCTGTACTTCCAATTAAACTACATAAAAAGGTAGTAATGAGTTTTTTCATACTAAGAATATTTTTAATATTTCAAAAATACTCATACATTACTTAAAAATCAAAGAAAAAACATGAAAAAATACAAATTTAATTAAAAAACAGTATAAAAATCGTATTTATATATTAATTTTAACAATTATCATATAATAGATTAAAAATTTTATTTAAACTATAATCCTTTAAAAATTCAAAAGCATACCTTGCTTTAATGTGCTGATTTAAAATTTATACGCCAGATTCCACGCGAAGCCCATTCCGAATTTAGAAGAGCTTCTTCCGAATCCCGGTACGATCATGGGCTGGATTTCATCCTGCTTTGTGGTATATACCAGATATCTCGGCTGAAGATTGACATCAATGTAGAAATTAGTTTCAAAAAGCTGTACTCTTCCTCCCAGTGTTCCTTCCAGCCAATAAGATGACTGTGTAGAGGAAGGAAAAGATATTGCAGAGCTGCTTCCACCGTAACCACGAACCGGAACTGCCATATATTCCTGTTTGTAAAATGAACCGGCTACTTTTCCTCCGGCATAGAAACCATTGAATTCATTTTCAAGATCTTTAGCCAACATATAAAAGGCTCCGATCTTTACGAAAGGTCCGTTTGCTTTTCCGTCATACCCATTCTTTTGATAAACGTTAGATTCGAAACCGGCTTCTGCGATGGCATGAAGATTATCTTTCAGCTTTGAAGACACAAATCCCTGATACAGCTTTCTGTCTGAAAAGAAAGAAACTCCCGTATTCAGAACATCAAAACCGATCATGAAATTCGGTTCATATTTCCATTTTTCCTTTGCAGTTTCCTTTTCTTTTTTCTCCTGAGCAAAACCCAAAAGACTGATTACACTAAAAAAGAAGGAAAAGATTAGTCTTGTCTTCATTCTCTATAAAATTTTGTCCGGCCTGGATTTCCTTTACCGGAGTCGTTGTGTTTGGATCTAATACAGAATTTAAATTTTCGTAGGTAAGCTTTATTCCGCATCCCGGAGAAACATATGCAGATTTCGTAGTGTAATTTACTCTTACTTTAGATTCCGCACCTTTGTTGGTAATTCTGAAATAAATATCTGTATACGCAGAATTGTCTACTCTTAAAGGAATAACCCTTGACGTAATTTTAGCCTGTCCTCCCAACTGCACTTTTCCGGAACCGTAATCTACCGCTACATAAAGAGAATCCAGCGTTTTTTCCTTATCGGTTGCCTGTGTTTTGAAAGAAACTCTCATTCGTGGGGTTCCTTCCCCGCTTTCGCAGATATCGTTATCTCCTCCACACGAAAACAGCAGACTGATAAAGGAAATGGCAATTAAAAATTTAAAATATTTCATCTGAACATTTTGTTTTACTTTACCGGGCAAATCCGGCATTTCATATTAAGATTTGATTCCTTCAAAAGTAATTAAATTATTTCTTAATCAGCAACGCAATATTTTCTACGTGATGGGTCTGCGGGAACATATCCACAGGCAAAATCTTCACGACATTATATTGTTCTTTCATTAAGGCTAAATCTCTTGCCTGGGTAGCAGAATTACAGCTTACATAAACCACTTTTTCCGGAGAAAGTTTTAAAATCTGTTCAACCACTTTCTGGTGCATTCCGTCTCTTGGCGGATCCGTGATCAAAACATCTGCTTTAGGATGATTTGCGAGGAAATCATCATTGAAAATATCTTTCATATCTCCGCAATAGAATGTTGTATTCGTAAGACCGTTCAGTTGCGCGTGTTCAATCGCTGCATCTATGGCTTCCTGTACAGATTCTATCCCGATCACCTGCTTTGCATTTCTTGCGACATACTGCGCAATTGTTCCTGTTCCCGTATAAAGATCATATACTACTTCATCTCCTTTTAAATCTGCAAATTCAAGCGTTTTTCTGTATAATTCCAAAGCCTGTTTGTAGTTGGTCTGAAAGAATGATTTCGGACCGATTTTAAACTTCAGACCATCCATTTCTTCCATTAAATAACCTTCCCCGAAATATACATTGATATCCAGATCATAAATAGAATCGTTGGCTTTCTGATTAATCGCGTAGACCAAAGTCTTGATCTGCGGGAATTTTTCAAGCAAAAAGCCGAATAGTTTTTCTCTGTTTTCTTTTTCTTCTCTGAAAAGCTGAAAAAGAACCATCCATTCGCCTTTCGAGTTCTGTCTCATCATTAAAGTTCTTAAAAAACCTTCGTGATTGCGGACATCAAAGAAGTCTAAGCCTTCATTTACAGCATATTGTTTTACTGCCAATCGGATCGCATTCGAAGGATCTTCCTGAAGGAAACATTCTTTAAGATCAAGAATTTTGCTCCACATCCCCGGAATATGAAACCCTAAAGCATCTCTGCTGCCGAAATTTTCTTCGGAACTGATCTCATATTGGGTAAGCCAACGGGAATTGGAGAAAGAAAACTCCATTTTGTTTCGGTAAAAATACTGCTCTTCCGAACCTAAGATCGGAACGGTCTCAAAATTTTCAATCCCTCCGATTCTTTTAATATTATTGTACACTTCCTCCTGTTTGAAAGCAAGCTGTTTCTCATAGCTCATATTCTGCCATTTACAGCCTCCGCAAACTCCAAAGTGCGCACATTTCGGTTCTACTCTGTAAGGCGATTTTTCCAAAACATCTAAAGCTTCACCTTCAAAGTATTTGGACTTTGCTTTTTTCACTCTTACATTCACCACATCACCCGGAATTGCACCGGAAACCATAACGGTTTTCCCTTCTTCTGTTCTTCCTATTGCCACTCCTTTAGCTCCTGCATTTAAGAGTTTTATATTTTCAAGAATTAAATTTTTCTTATTCTTTCTGCTCATTATCTATTTTCTATTTTCCTAAAGAAACTTTACGCTTCAGTCTGCAAAAATACAATAAAAAAAACCTTATCCGAAGATAAGGTTTATATCTGTACTCAATTTAAATTATTTTGTCTGAGCCGGCTGAGGATTTGCCTGTTGCTGAGGAGCCTGTTGCGCTGCTGCCTGCTGCTGAGCAGCAACCACTGCAGGATCCATTCCTAATCCCGGTTGTAACTGAACGTTAGGATTTACCTTTGGAGCAGAAAGACCTGTTTGCTTGTCTAAAACGGTCACCAATTCAGGATCTCCTAAGTTAAAGAACGGCTTGCTTGCAATTTTACCGTCTTTATCTACTACGATAAAGCAAGGTAACTTAAATGCATAAACTCCGTATTTTTTAGCAATATCAGAATTTAACCCGTTTTCGCCATATACATTTGTTCCTGTAATTCCTTTTAATAAAGAGCTGCTTGTTTTTACAAACTGATCTTTTGTATCGTCAACATTTACAAAAACAAAGTTCATTTTAGATTTGTAAAAATTCACTACTTCTTTCAATACAGGAGTTGTAGCTTCTCCGATGTATGGATTCCATGAAGCGTAGAACGCCAATAAGTATGGTTTTCCTTTATTTTCAGAAAGATTGTAAGATTTTCCGTCTGCTTTTACCAGAGAAGCTTCAGGAGCCTGCTCTCCAATTTTGAATCCATTGATGGCAAACTGAATTTTCTTTAGATCTTCTTTAATGGTAGCATCTTTAATATCTTCATCGATAATTTTTTTGATCTTCTCAACCGTTTTCTCAGGTGAACCCGGATGAATATCCGACTGCGCCATTACAAATGCCAGTAAATAATCTTTAGCGGTCTGTGAAAGATCTTTCTGATTTTTCTTTAGATATTCTGTGAATAGTTCTGAAGTAGTAACATCTGTTTTTCCGGCAGTTTTTGCCTGAGCATATTTCTGGAAATCTGGACTCATTTTGGTTAAAAGATATTCTCTGTACAAAGGATGTTCTTTTACCAGTACATCTTTGTTCTCTTCCAGTTTTCCGGCAAAGTCCGTGAAGGCTTTAGTCACTTTAAATGAAGGATTCCCCATTTGCTTGTGACCCATTTCATACTGGTTCAGGATGGTAAGCAAAGTCGTTGAAAGATCATTTTTCTTCCAGGTAACAACTTCGTTATCCGGACTGAACTTCTTAACGTTTTCATCAATATTTTTGTTAATATCTGCCTGAACTTTTTCCATTCCTTTAAGGAAGGTTTTTTCGTCTTTAGACATCAGCTCATTCATATTAACCGTCTGAGCGTATGTTGCAAGATATTTCTGGGTAGCCATAAAGAAATCGTTGTTATTCTTTGCATCTCCCGTAATCACATATTCAGTCGGGAAAGTCATTGCATTTCCTGAAATTTCAAGTTTCTGACCTCCTTTAAGGTAGATTAAATTTCTTTTTCCTCCGTAAGAAAGAAGATACATTCCGCTTTTTGGAGCGTCGAAATTTCCTGTGAAAGTTCCGTCTTTATTTACCCCGATATTCATTAATGGTAAAGTAGCTACTCCCGAAGCTTCTATTAATTCGATTCTCTCCAACGGAGAACCTCCCGTGATTTTTCCTTTTACTTCTACTTTTTTAGAGCAAGACATCGCAAAAACCGCGATGATAAACAATAAAAGATATTTTTTCATTTTGAATTTTATAATTACGCAAAAATAGTTTTTTCAATAAACTAAAAGCAATTAAATGTTACTTTTATGAAAGATTTAACTAAAAAAAATCGCCATCCGGTGAGGAGACGATTTTTTATGTTATCCCGATAGATTTTATCCTCTGTCAGCAAAAGCTGTGATGAATTCTCTGTTCATTCTTGCAATGTTTTCAAGAGAAATCCCTTTCGGACATTCCACTTCACAAGCTCCTGTGTTTGAACAGTTTCCGAATCCTTCTTCGTCCATGGCTTTTACCATGTTAAGCACTCTTCTCTTCGCTTCTACTCTACCCTGCGGTAAAAGTGCGTACTGAGAAACTTTAGCCCCAACGAATAGCATTGCAGATCCGTTTTTACAGGTAGCCACACAAGCTCCGCATCCGATACAGGCAGCAGCGTCCATTGCTTTGTCTGCATCTTCTTTAGGAACCGGAATTGCATTGGCGTCCAAAGTATTTCCTGAAGTGTTCACTGAAATGAAACCACCTGCAGCCATTACTCTGTCGAATGCGCTTCTGTCTACCATTAAGTCTTTAATAACCGGGAAAGCAGCACTTCTCCATGGTTCAATAACGATGGTTTCACCGTCTTTGAACATTCTCATGTGAAGCTGACAGGTTGTAATTCCTGTATCCGGACCGTGTGCTCTACCGTTGATGTAAAGAGAACACATTCCGCAGATTCCTTCACGACAGTCGTGATCGAAAGCTACCGGCTCTTTTCCTTCGTTAATTAAACTCTCGTTAAGGATGTCCAACATCTCCAGAAATGAAGAATCTGTAGAAACATCCGATATTTTATAAGTCTCAAACTGACCTTTAGATTTATTATTTTTTTGTCTCCAAATTTTCAGCGTAAGATGTAAGCCTTTTTTTGCACTCATAATTGTATATTTAAAAGATTGGAGATTATTTGTAACTTCTTGTTTTAACTTCGATGTTGTCGTAGATCAGTTCTTCTTTATGCAACACTTCCGCGTTGATATCGCTTCCCTGATATTCCCAAGCTCCTACATATTTGTAATTTTCGTCATCTCTTTCAGCCTCTCCGTCCGGAGTTGAGTGGTCTTCACGGAAATGTCCTCCACAAGATTCGTTTCTGTGCAATGCATCGATAGCCATTAACTGTCCAAGTTCTAAGAAATCGGCAACTCTGAACGCTTTTTCAAGCTCAGTATTCATTCCGTCGTTATCTCCCGGAACTTTTACGTCTTTCCAGAAATTGTTTCTTACTTCTTCAATTTCTCTGATGGCTTCTCTTAATCCTTCAGGAGTTCTTCCCATCCCTACTTTATTCCACATAATGTTTCCTAACTGCTTGTGGAAATAATCTACTGAATGCGTTCCTTTATTATTTAAGAAGAAATCAATTTTCTCTTTAATTCCTTTTTCAGCCTCCGCAAAAGCAGAAGAATCTGTAGGAATAGCTCCTGTTCTGATATCTGCAGAAAGATAATCTGCAATAGTGTAAGGAAGTACGAAGTATCCGTCTGCAAGTCCCTGCATCAAAGCGGAAGCTCCCAATCTGTTGGCTCCGTGATCTGAGAAGTTCGCTTCCCCGATAACGAAACATCCCGGAATAGTAGACTGTAAGTTGTAATCTACCCAAACTCCACCCATGGTATAGTGAACCGCAGGATAAATCTTCATCGGAGTTTTGTAAGGATCATCTGCTGTAATTTTTTCGTACATTACGAAAAGGTTACCGTATTTCTCCTCAACCCACTTTTTACCCAAATCATAAATCTGCTGATCTGTAGGATTGCTGATGTGTTTCTCAATAGCGGCTTCTCTACCTTTTTTCATGATCTCTGTAGAGAAATCAAGGTAAACACCTTCCTGAGTATCGTTATTTTCGATTCCATATCCGGCATCACATCTTTCCTTAGCTGCTCTTGAAGCAACGTCTCTAGGAACCAGGTTACCGAATGCAGGATATCTTCTTTCCAGATAATAATCTCTGTCTTCTTCTTTGATGTTTTCAGGTCTTAATTTTCCTGCTCTGATTGCTTCTGCATCTTCAATCTTTTTAGGAACCCAGATTCTTCCGGAGTTTCTTAAAGATTCAGACATCAAAGTAAGCTTAGACTGCTGTGTTCCGTGAACCGGAATACACGTCGGGTGAATCTGTACGTAGCAAGGGTTTGCGAAATACGCTCCTTTTTTGTGAATCTTCCATGCTGCAGAAACGTTGGAACCCATTGCGTTTGTAGAAAGGAAATATACGTTTCCGTACCCTCCCGAAGCAATAACCACTGCGTGTGCAGAATGTCTTTCGATTTCACCTGTCACAAGATTTCTTGCGATGATTCCTCTTGCTTTTCCGTCTACGATCACAAGATCCATCATTTCATGACGGTTGTACATTTTAATTCTGCCTTTACCGATCTGACGGCTCATTGCAGAATAGGCACCTAATAATAACTGTTGACCTGTCTGTCCTTTTGCGTAGAAGGTTCTTTTTACCTGAACCCCGCCAAATGAACGGTTATCTAACTGACCTCCGTACTCACGTCCGAAAGGAACTCCCTGAGCAACGCACTGGTCGATAATATTTGCAGAAACTTCAGCCAATCTGTAAACGTTTGCCTCTCTTGCCCTGTAGTCTCCCCCTTTAATGGTATCATAGAACAATCTGTACGTAGAGTCACCGTCTCCCTGATAGTTTTTAGCTGCGTTGATACCTCCCTGAGCTGCGATAGAGTGCGCTCTTCTCGGAGAATCCTGATAGCAGAATGCTTTTACGTTATATCCCTGCTCAGCTAAAGTAGCCGCAGCAGAACCACCTGCCAAACCTGTACCTACAACAATAATATCAATCTTGTCTCTGTTGTTTGGTGCAACAAGGTTCATATGGTCTTTATGATTTTTCCATTTATCCTTAAGAGGACCCGCTGGAATTTTTGAATCTAATTTACTCATATTAGTATATTGATATTATTGAGTTACAAAGTGAAAAATTGCGATAAAGATAAAACCTGCCGGAATCAGGATAGAATACCATTTTCCGAAAGCCTTAATTACCGGCGTATATTTTGGATGTCTCGCCCCGATTGACTGGAATGAAGACTGGAATCCGTGAGCAAGGTGTAATCCTAATAAAACGAAAGAGATTACATACAAAGCCACTCTCCAGATATCTGCAAACTTCTCGTGAAGTTCCGGCCAGAAACGTTCAGCATCAGGAGCAATTTGCTCAACATACTTGTAGTTGATTTCGTGTAACCAGAAATCATAAAAGTGAAGCGCTAAAAAAGCCAACACTACAGATCCGGAAATAATCATATTTCTGGACATCCATGAAGAATTTGCAGAAGCGTTATTTGCTTCATACTTCACAGGACGTGCTTTGTTATTCTTAATTTCAAGAACAAATCCCATAATGAAATGGAAAAAGACTGCAAAACCAAGAATAGGCTGCATTAAGAACTGCACAAAAGGATTATAGCCCATAAATTCCGATGCTTTATTAAATACATCATGGTTATTAAGGACTGATAACAAATTGGTCGTCAAATGCAGTATAAGAAAAATCAGCAAAAACAGAGCTGATAATGCCATAGCATATTTTCTACCTATCGTAGAACTCGTTAAACCTGCCATATAAGTTTAAATTTGATTTTCCACAAAATTAAGAAATGTTAACAACATCAAAAAGTGAGAAATCTCACAAAAACCCAGTTTGTAATCTTTCTAAATAAGAGTTAAAATATTATAAATAAAGGAAAAACAGAAAATGTAATGATTAATTAAAGTTATAAATTTTGCCACTATAAACTACTTTTGTTACTTCTTTAGGGAAGGTTTTAATCTGGTAATTACGGATGCGTCTTGCAGAGCAGTAAGGATTAATAACAAACTGAATAATTTTTCTTTTGTCGGAAACTTCTTCAATCCAGAAACAGGCGTTGCTTCCCTTTTTTACAGACATCATTCTAGTTTTGGAAAAATCATGAAACAGAACTTCCTCACGCTGGTTTTCATAAGAATTAAAACCAATTCTTAAAATATAAAAAGCAAAAACTGCTGTCATTACGATTGTAAGATTTTTCAATTTCGGTTTCAGAATAAAAAATCTCAGAAAATAAACGATCAGAAATAATGCAATAACCTCGATCAGATTCATGGGAATATTTTCAAGGAACAAATCATTAAAATTGGCAAACCAATGAATAACTTTTAATAATAGCTGAATGATGAAATCATACGCAACATTCATCAGATTAAAATCAAGATTAAAAGCAATTAAAGCGGTCATTAAAAAAGAAAAAACAATAATTGCTTCAGAAAACGGAACAATAAAAAAGTTCGCAGCAATTGAAATAAACGAAAACTGATGAAAATAATACAGAACCAAAGGAAGCGTTGCCAACTGGGCAGAAACAGAAATGGAAACGGTATTAAAAATTAACTTTTTCAACCAGTTATCCTGTATCGGAAAATAATTTAAAATCGGCTGATTCAGCCAGTAAATTCCCAGAACCGCACAAAAGCTCAACTGAAAACCGACATCAAAAAGCTGCTGAGTATCAAATATTAAAATAATAAAAGCAGACAGGGAAAGTGAATGCAGCAGATCGGGTTTTCTCTGAAGTAAAACATAAATAAAATAAATGCTCAGCATTAAACCTGAACGCAAGACGGAGCTTCCAAACCCGATAAAAATTATAAACAACCAGATAAAAATTAAACTGAAAACAACCGCATGTTTTCTAAAACTTAAAGGTAAAATCTTAATCAGCAAAAAATAGAACAATCCGAAGATGACAACAATATGAGTTCCCGAAATCGCAAGAAAATGCACCAGTCCGGAACGGTTAAAATCCTGAACCGTCTGCCCATCCATTTCCGTTCGGTCGGCAAGAATAATTCCTTTTAAAAATTCTTTAGACTTTGAAGATATTCTTGTTTCATCAATTCTTTGCAAAACTTCCAGTCTTTTCTGGGAAAATTTCTCCGTGAAGCTGAGGTCTTTCCTTTCCGCTTTCGCAATTTCATCATTGATATAACACTGGTATTCAATATTTTTCCTTAAAAGATATTTCGAATAATCAAACTGAAAATCATATTGTGGCGGCTTCGGCTTTGAAATGTAAGCCTGCGCCTGATAATAATGTAAGAAATCAAGTTCCTTTTCGCTTTTCGGGATGTAAATAACTGCATTGAAAGTTTGATTTCCTGCTTGTATTACGCCTTCATACTTTCGATTTTTATTACTGGAATTCAGTTTTTTAGCTATTTTAAAAACAATGGTTTCATTTTTAGAAACCGAACTATTTCCGGATGCAAAAGCATTGAAAAAATGCAGAATAATTCCAACTCCGAAAAACATAAAGCCGAGTAAATATGGTTTCGCTTTATGAAGGTAGTAATTTTTAAGAAAAGTAAAGGCTAAAATTAAAGCACAAATAATGATAAAGAAATAAACTGTAATTTCATCCAGGAAAAAGAAGTCCTGAAAAAAAACTCCAAAAATAAAAGAAAGGGCAAGAATAAAAAGGGGCTGTTTATTCAATTTCAAAATTTGTGCTTATCAAAAATATTTAATTGAATAACAATCGGCAAATCAAAATTTTAAAATCTTAAATTTTGACTTAAATTCATGATATAAAAGAAAAATCGCAGAAAAATTTTCTACAATTTTTTATAGTTTATTTGATTTTTTAAACCTTTAAAATGACATCCGCCGCATTTTCACTGGCTCCTTTTCCGCCTAATTTTTCTCTCAACAAATCGTAATCTCTTAAAAGCGGTGTTCTTTTCTCGGTTTCTAAAATCTTTTTCAGTTCTTCCACCAGATTATTTGTGTTAAGATCATTCTGAATCAGTTCTTTAACGACTTCACGATCCATAATTAAATTCACCAGAGAAATATATTTGATGTTTTTAACGAGTCTTTTCGCAATCGCATAAGAAATTTTGCTTCCCCGGTAGCAAACCACTTCCGGAACATTCAGTAAAGCAGTTTCTAACGTGGCAGTTCCCGATGTTACCAAAGCTGCTTTCGAACACCTCAGCAAATCATACGTTTTATTGGAAACAAAATGTACATTCTCGTCTACATAATTCTGATAAAATTCTTTCGGCAAACTCGGCGCTCCTGCGATAACAAACTGATATTCTTTAAAGTAAGGTCTTACGGAAAGCATCATTTCCAGCATTTTTTCCACTTCCTGTTTTCTGGAACCCGGCAAAAGCGCAATAATTTCTTTTTCGTTTAAATTATTTTCTTTTTTAAATACTTCAACATCAATATTTTGCAGCGTTGAAATCGCATCAAGCAACGGATGACCTACAAAATGCGAATGCACCCCATGTTTTTTGTAGAAATCTTCTTCAAACGGAAGGATGACCATCATTTCATCCACATATTTTTTAATGATCTCTACTCTGCCCTCTTTCCATGCCCAAAGCTGTGGAGAAATATAGTAAACGACTTTAATGCCTAATTCTTTGGCAAATTTTGCAATCCTCAAATTGAATCCTGGATAATCCACTAAAATTAAAACATCCGGTCTGTTTTTTTTAATATCTTCTTTGCAGAATTTAATATTATTCAGAATGGTCCGCAGATTCATGGCTACTTCCAGAAATCCCATGAAAGCAAGATCGCGGTAATGTTTCACCAAAGTTCCGCCCTGTTGCGCCATTAAATCGCCACCCCAGAATCTGAATTCGGCAGTGGAATCTTTCTGCTTCAAAGCTTTCATTAAATTGCTTCCGTGCAAATCTCCGGAAGCCTCTCCTGCGATGATGTAATATTTCATTTCTATAATCAGAATAGAGAACAAATAAGACGTTGTACGATCTTAATTTGTAAATTTGTTCAAAGATAATGATAAAAAATGTCAGAAGAATTTGAAATACGGAATAAAGTTGCGGAAAGCGGTTTAATCAATTTTGATCTTACGGATCTTGTTCCGAAGGGAGCCAGAAAAGGAATTGATCTTAAAGATTTTCTTTTCATGGAAATGATCTTAAAGGAAAAAGACTTCCGCGAAAAAGTGGCAGCCATTGATGTTGAAGAATATCGTGATGCGTATGTGTACGTTTACAATTCTGCGGATGCGATCGTTCCGCTTTGGGCGTATTTTTTAATCACGGCAAAGCTTACAGGGGTAACCAAAAAAATAGTTTTCGGAAACCGTGAAGATTTGGAAGTTATTCTGATGCACAACGCTATTCAAAGCCATGATTTTGATGAAATGCGAGGAAAGAGAGTGCTGGTAAAAGGATGTTCAGATAAGGAAATTCCTGAAAACGCGTACATCGAACTGGTTGAACAGTTACAGCCGATTGTGAAGTCGCTGATGTTTGGGGAAGCGTGTTCCAATGTTCCGATTTTAAAAAATTAAACTCTAATAATCAACAACTTAAAACAAATTATAAAAATTAATCTCAAATTTTAATTAAAAAAAATCTTTGGGGAATATTTTTTGATAACTTTGGTTTACTTAATAATAAAATAAACACAAACTATGAGTTTAATCGACCTACTTACAGGGAACACCGGCAACCAGGTTGCCGAACAGGCTGAAAACAAATTCGGGATCAGCAAAACGCAGGTTATTGCTTTACTGGCAGTCGCTGCACCATTAATTATTTCTTACCTTAGAAACAAATCTCAGGACGCAAAAGAAGCTGAAGCTTTGAACAATGCTTTGGATAAAGATCATGACGGAAGCATTCTGGATGATGTTTCTCAGGCAGATGCGAGACAGGCTGAAGGGGGTTCTATATTAAGCCATATTTTTGGTGGAGATAAATCGAATGTAGAAAATCAGCTTTCACAGAATACAGGAATTTCCATTGACAAAGTGGGTCCTGTTTTAGCCATGCTGGCTCCGGTAATTATGGGCTATATCGGCAGAGAAAAGCAGCAGAATAATGTAGGAGCAGGAGGTTTAGGAGATCTTTTGGGGGGAATTCTTGGGAATGCATCCAATCAGGCACAGCAACAGCAGTCTAATCCATTGAATGATATTTTAGGAAGCGTTTTGGGCGGCGGAAATTCTCAGTCCGGAAACCCTTTGAATGACATTCTGGGAAGCGTTCTTGGAGGAGGCAATCAGCAGAAGCAGCAAGGCGGAGGCGGTTTGGGAGATATCCTTGGCGGATTTTTCGGAAAATAATTTAATTTTGTTATCATAAAAAAGACCGGAGAACAATAATCTCCGGTCTTTTTATTTTAATTTTTAGCTTTTTCTTCTGAGGCAACAACTGTTTTCGAAGCTTTTCTCGGTCTTCTTTTTCCATAGCTTCCATTGTTGATCTTACCTCTTCTAGATTTTTTGTCTCCTTTTCCCATAGAAATAAATTTTAGTTGATTGATGACGAAATTAAAAAATACCCTGTAAAAATCAAAGATTGAAGCTGTTAAAATTTTTATAATTCTGTAGCGAGAAGTTGAGATACAGGTGTTGAAAGTTTTTTTATTGAAATGCAAATCGACCTATGCTAAAAACCTTTAGCCTCCATCTTCCATCATCCATACTTTTACACTTTTACCGTTTTCCATTTTCCTTTTTTAAACAAAATAAAAGCAACAATAGTAATTAAAGTTTCGGTTACGGGAATCGATATAAAGACCCCTTTTGGTCCCATTCCGAAATATTTGGACAAAAAATAGGCTAAAGGAATCTGGAACAGCCAGAATCCGCACAAATTCACCCAAGTCGGAGTCCAGGTATCTCCTGCTCCGTTAAAAGCATTAATCATCACCATTCCTATTCCGTAGAAAATAAATCCTACAGCCATAATATGTAAAGCATTCGTGGCAATAGTTTTAATTTCAATTTCATTGGTAAAAAATCCTACTAAAAAATCACCCAGAAAAAAGAAAATAATACTTACAGTCACCATAAAGATCACATTATATTTCACGGTTTTCATAACAGACTGTTCCGCTCTCAGCATTTCGTTGCCTCCCATATTTTGTCCGACTAACGTTGATGCCGCATTGCTTAATCCCCAAGCCGGAAGCAAAAAGAACATCATTAAACGTAAAGCTGTCTGATAACCTGCGGAAGCATTTTCGCCGCCGGTTGTTGCGACCAGCTGAGCCAGAAAAATCCAGCTGCATGAAGCAATTACAAACTGAAAAATTCCGGGAGTTGCAATTTTTATCACGGATTTAATGATTTCAAAGTCGGGTTTAAAATATTTTGACTGAATTCTGATCTGCGTATCTGCAATCAAAAGATGATATAATTGATAGATCACTCCAATACTTCTTCCGATGGTAGTAGCCAAAGCCGCTCCCGTTAATCCCATTGCCGGAACCGGGCCAAAACCTTTGATTAAAAGCGGGCATAAAATTATATTCGCAATATTAGCAATCCAGAGAGATTTCATTGCAATAGCAGCATTTCCCGCTCCGCGAAAAATTCCGTTGATTAAGAATAAAAGCATAATGATGACACTGCTTCCCATCATAATTCTCGTGAATTCTTTTCCGTATGCTGCTGCTTCGGGCTTTGAACCCATCAGAATTAAAATTTCCTCAGCGTAGATCACTCCAAGCAGACTCAATAGAAAAGTAATGACAAAAGAGACGAGTAAAACCTGCGCTGCGCTTCTGGAAGCCTGTTCGGGATTTTTTTCTCCCACTCTTCTTGCTACCATCGCTGTTGCCGCCATACTCATCCCGATTGCGATAGAATACATCACGGAAAGTACAGATTCTGTTAATCCCACTGTCTGTATTGCAAATCCGCTTTCTTTAAGATGACCTACAAAATACAGATCTACCAATGCGAATACAGATTCCATTGCCATTTCCAGCATCATGGGAATGGCGAGAAGAAGAACCGCACTTCGTATCGTTGCTTTGGTGTAATCTACTTCTTCACCGCTTAAAGCTTTCTTCAGAAAATTGAAATATTTTGACATTGTTGATTCGGTTTTATATTCCGCAAAAATATAGATTCGAAAATGATTATAACTTGGCTTATGAAAAGTTTTCTGAAAAAGATTCTGAACAGATCAGTCGAAGCGCAATTACCAACTCAGAAAAATAAAAAATAAAAATTTCAATAAATAATTATCGTAAAACAATAAATAATTATACATTTGCAATAAAAAAATACTATGAAAAATTATTCATCCACGATTTTGAGCATTCTCACTACTCTTTTATGGCTTTATTTAATCATCTCCTATATAATTATATTTCTTCTTGCTATTTTACTGATTACAAAAATAGTCGGTATTGATGTTGGTGTTTTAAGCAAAATAAAAATAGATAGTAAAAGATTAAACGTGCAGGATATTCAGTCATTAAAAAAAGAAGTTTCAATAGTGATTCTTTTTATGACAATGATATTAGGAATATTACAAACTATACTTTTTTCAAATGTTTTAAAACTGGCAAATAAAATTCAGATGAAGAGTCCATTTTCATTAGAAATTTACAAGATAATTTCAAAAATTGCTAATTACACTTTAGCTTTAGGATGTTTTTCTATTATAAGTGATACAATTACAGAAGCTTTACTAAATAAAGTTACTTTTAATTTTAGCATTGACAATCAAAATTTTCAGCTATTTTTGGTATCTGCAATTATATATGTTGTTTCTCAGGTTTACAAACAAGCTGTTGATATTAAAACTGAAAATGATTTAACAATTTAATTTATGCCAATAATCATCAACGTAGACGTCATGTTGGCGAAAAGAAAAATGCAGTCTCAGGAACTTGCCGAAAAAATTGGCATTACGCAGGCTAATCTTTCCATTCTTAAAACCGGTAAAGCCAAAGCGGTAAAGCTTTCAACACTGGAAGCCATCTGCAAAGCACTGGATTGCCAACCCGGAGACATCCTGGAATATGTAAAAGATTAATATTCTTTAAGATTTTAAAACTAAAAAATCCGTTAAAAGTATTCCCAAACCTCACAAACTTCCTTAAAACCATTATTCACTCACAATAATATCAGATCTGACTTTTTAGATTTGACAAAAAATTTAATCACTATGAAAAAATATTTCATCATCCCATTTCTTCTATGGGGAATGGCTTCTTTTGCCCAACAAAAAATTGAGAATCTCGATTTTGAAACCACAGAAAACAATTCTCCCGCCTTATGGAAATTAATGGGAAATAATTCCGCAAAAGTATTTTCGGATTTTAATGAAAAACAACAGGGAAAAGCATCTGCCGTGATAGAATCTGAAGGTACAGAAGGCTTCAGAGCAATCATGTACACACTTCCCAACAATTATGCAGGAAGAAAAATTACGCTTTCCGGATATCTTAAAACAGAAAATGTAACGGATGGATTTGCAGGATTATGGATGAGAATAGATCCCGACGTTGCTTTTAACAATATGCAAAACATTGGTCTGAAAGGTACAAACGACTGGAAAAAGTACGAAGTTACGCTTAATATGTCTCCCGAAAACACGCAGCAAATTGTTATAGGAGCTTTGCTTTCCGGAAAAGGAAAAATCTGGGTAGACAACTTAAAAGTTTCCATCGACGGAAAAGACATTGATCATGCTAAAATTTTCGAGAAAAAATTAACGAAAGTTGAGCTTGATAAAGAATTTGATAAAGGCTCTAAAATATCCAACATCAGCCTCAATCAGAATAATATTGAAAACCTTAAAAAACTGGGATTAATCTGGGGGTATCTGAAATATTATCATCCAGGCGTAGCCGAAGGAAATTACAACTGGGATTACGAACTTTTCAGAATTTATAAAAAAACTGAAAATGCTGCTGCTGAAGAGAGAGACCAGATTTTAACAGACTGGATCAAAGGTTTAGGCAAATTTCAGACAGCAAAAAATTCTGAGCCGAAGAATGTAAAAATCAAACCGGATCTCGACTGGATCACCAATTCCGGCTTCTCGAAAGAACTTACAGAGCTGCTTTTACAACTGAAAGATGCTAAAAGACCAAAAGTCAATTATTACGTCGATTTCTTTCCGAATGTAGACAATCCTGATTTCAGGCATGAAAATCCTTACAGAGAGATGAAGTATCCCGATGAAGGTTTCAGGCTGCTTTCTCTTTACAGATACTGGAACATGATTCAGTATTATTTTCCTTACAAAAACCTCATCGAAGAAGACTGGAAAGGCGTGCTCAAAGAATTTATACCAAAATTCATCAACGCAAAAGACGAAACGGAATACAATCTCGCTTCTCTGGAACTGATCGGAAGAATTCACGACACTCATGCCAACATTTGGGGAAACAGCAAATCGCTTGAAAAATATTTTGGCGAAAGGTATTCTCCGGTACAATTAACTTTTGCAGAAAATAAACCTGTGGTTGAAGATTTCTATGATGAAAAGTTAGGAACACAGACCGGACTGAAAAAGGGAGATGTTATTACAGAAATTAACGGAGAAAATGTAGATGCCATCATTAAAAGAAGTCTGAAATATCTTCCTGCTTCCAATTACCCTACCCAACTTCGGGACATTTCAAGAAAATTATTGCGAAGCAATGCAGAAACCATTAGTCTTACCATTTTAAGAGACGGAAAAACGGAAGAAAAAACTATAAAAACCTATGCTTATTCAGATATTAAAATAAAAAAAGAGCCAAAAGAGTTTTTTAAAATGCTCGATGGCAACATTGCTTATGTTTATATGGGAAGTGTAAATGCCGATCTTCTTCCTGAAGTTTTTGAAAAAATTAAAAACACGAAAGGTTTGGTTATCGATTTCAGAAGCTATCCTTCAGATTTTGTGGTTTTTAAAATGGGAAAACTGTTAAAACCAGAACCCTTGGATTTCGTAAAATTCACGAATACAAACAACAGTCAGCCGGGACTTTTCACTTTTACACCAAGCTTAAAAACACAGGGAACCGGAAAAAAATATTATCAGGGTAAAATTGCCATCTTAATTAATGAAACAACACAAAGCAGTGCAGAATATCACACCATGGCTTTCAGAACCGCACCCAATGCGAAAGTTTTCGGTTCTACAACGGCAGGAGCCGATGGAAATGTTTCTGATATAAAACTCCCGGGAAATATTTCGACCATGATCAGCGGAATCGGTATTTATTATCCCGACGGAAAAGAAACCCAGAGAATAGGAATTGTTCCCGATGTGGAAGTAAAACCTACAATAGACGGAATAAAAAACAATAAGGACGAAGTTTTGGAAAAAGCAACAAAATGGATTAATAATTAGCAACACTGATCGAAAATTTTATTTAGCTTTGTATATTCTTTAGATAAATCAAGTTTTATGAAAAAAATAATTACAGCAACTTTGCTATTCGGACTTTCTGTTTTTGCCAACGGATTATTTGCACAGGAATTATCAGCAGACCAGTTGAAAACCTTCCGCACCGATAATCTGGAAAGTTTCCAGAAAGCTTTCAGTCAGGAAGATTTTTCAAAATGCTATACCGTAAATGGTACAAAAACAGATTTACTTTCTTTGAGTGTAAAAGAAAACAAAAAGAATGTCTTCAATTATCTGGTAAGTAAAACTGACGTAAATAAATCCTGCAGCGATGTTACTCCTCTAATGAGCGCAGCAGCTTCAGGAAATATGGATGCCGCAAAAATGCTGATGAAATTCGGGGCTAAAAAAGAGGCAAAAGACAGCAAAGGCAAAACGGCAAAAGACTACGCTGTTAAAAATAAACAGTCTGCAATGGCAATGGTTCTTTAATTTTTTTAGAGATAAATAATTTAAAACTTCCTTCGGGAAGTTTTTTTGTTTTTAAAACCTGCAAAAATCTTATCTTTGCCAACGGAAAATTCAAGGTTCGGATCAGAGCCTTATACATTGAACTTTAAACAAATAATTATGTTTCGATCGCACACAAACGGAGAATTATCTCTTAAAAATCTTAATGAAGAAGTTACACTTTCAGGATGGGTACAGACTATCCGTGATAAAGGATTTATGATTTGGATAGATCTTCGGGATCGTTACGGAATTACGCAGCTTGTTTTCGACCAGGACCGTTCTACAGCGGAACTGATGGAAAATGCAAAAAAACTGGGACGTGAATTTGTGATTCAGGTTACCGGAAAAGTTATCGAAAGAGTAAGCAAAAACCCCAATATTCCGACAGGAGAAATTGAGATTTTAGTGGAGAATTTAACGGTTCTTAATGAATCTCAGCTTCCGCCTTTCACCATTGAGGACGAAACAGACGGTGGCGAAGAATTGAGAATGAAATACCGTTACCTTGATATCAGAAGAAATCCTGTAAAAGATAAATTGATTTTCCGTCATAAAATGGCGCAGAAAGTAAGAAACTATCTTTCAGACAACGGATTTATCGAAGTTGAAACTCCGGTTTTAATTAAATCTACTCCGGAAGGTGCGAGAGATTTCGTGGTTCCGAGCAGAATGAATCCGGGACAGTTTTATGCTTTGCCGCAATCTCCGCAGACTTTCAAGCAATTATTGATGGTCGGCGGAATGGATAAATATTTCCAGATCGTAAAATGTTTCCGTGACGAGGATTTAAGAGCCGACAGACAGCCGGAATTTACACAAATCGACTGCGAAATGGCTTTCGTAGAGCAGGAAGATGTGATGAATGTTTTCGAAGGAATGACGAAAACTTTATTGAAAGATATCACCGGTCAGGAATTCGGAGATTTCCCGAGAATGACTTTCGCTGATGCGATGCAGAAATATGGAAACGACAAACCGGACATCCGTTTCGGAATGGAATTCGTGGAACTGAATGAACTGGTACAAGGAAAAGATTTCAAAATATTTGATGAAGCAGAACTGGTTGTGGGAATCAATGTTGAAGGTTGTGCAGACTATACAAGAAAACAGATCGACGAACTTGTGGATTGGGTAAAAAGACCACAAATCGGAGCTTCGGGAATGGTTTGGGTGAAATTCCAGAATGACGGGGTAAAAACGTCTTCAGTAAATAAATTCTACAGCGAGGAAGATTTAGCAAAAATTATTGAGAAATTCGGAGCTAAAGAAGGAGACTTAATGTTGATTCTTTCCGGAAACGAAAATAAGGTAAGAACGCAGCTTTCGGCTTTAAGAATGGAGCTTGGAAACCGTTTGGGATTAAGAAAAGGAAACGAATTCGCACCACTTTGGGTAGTTGATTTCCCTCTTTTGGAATTTGATGAAGAAAGCGGGCGTTATCACGCGATGCACCACCCTTTCACGTCTCCAAAACCGGAAGATATTCATTTGCTGGAAACAGATCCGGGAAAAGCCAGAGCAAACGCTTACGATATGGTATTGAACGGAAATGAAATCGGCGGAGGTTCCATCAGAATTTTCGATAAAGATCTTCAGTCTAAAATGTTCGATCTTTTAGGATTTTCAAAAGAAGAAGCAGAAGCACAGTTTGGTTTCTTAATGAATGCCTTCAAATACGGAGCGCCGCCTCACGGTGGATTAGCTTTCGGGTTTGACCGTTTGGTAGCAATTCTGGACGGAAACGAAGTGATCAGAGACTATATCGCTTTCCCTAAAAATAACTCAGGACGTGATGTAATGATCGATGCGCCTTCTTCGATTGCTGAGGAACAGCTCGATGAACTGGAACTGAAATTAAATTTAAAAGCATAAATTAGAAGCGGGGATTTTTTCTCCGCTTTTTTTATGAAAACACTAATTTCTCTAATAGCCACTTTAGGATATATTTCTGCAATAGCCTGTGCAGTTTATTTCATAATCATATTTATAAAGAAAATACTTTATTACCCTCCGAACGTAAAAGAAAAAGTTTATGAAGAAATAATGAAGCTCTCTTACATTTCAGGATTATTGCTTGTATTTAGCTCAACCTGCTTTGGGGTAGCTAAAGAAATTGTAGAATATGATTTTAAAAGAACGTTGAGAAAACACACTATTGTTTCAGCAGATATTGAAAACATATTTTTCAGTCAGGAGGATATGAAAGGTATTTTTGATCATTTCGAAAATGATGAAGGACGTTACAGGTGCGAAAGCTTTAGCGGAATTATTAATCTGGATAACAACGAATCGATTTCTGTTGAAATTATAAAGCATTGCTATGAAAAGAACAGATATATTATTGTTTCTAAACAATACAGCGTAGAATCTACCATTGGAGACATCAGAACAGACAAGTTTGATTATCTAAAAAAGAATATTGATAGTATTCAATAATTTTTAAATATACATCTCGTTAATAAAAGAACCATTTCTTTTTGTCATGAAAAAACTAATACCACTATTCTTTTTATTTTTTATCCATTTATTCAATTGTCAATATGCAGAAGGACAATATTATGAAAGTGAAATTTATAAACTAAAATTAAGAATTGAGAAAGGTGACAAAAAAGCTCTCTATGAACTAACACCTTATTTTGACAGCTCAAAAAAGCTGGCAGAATATCTTGGGCATCATTATCATGAAACTGAAGAATTCTATCTTGCAAAAAGAGTTATTGAAGAAAATTTCATTTTTCCTGAGCAGGCAATTAATCTTGAAGAAATAAAAAATTCTGAAACCTACTCTGATTTTTTAACTAAAACCATCAATAAAATAAACTATTCTCCAGAATTAGAAACATTTTATATTACCCCTCTCAAAGACAGAAAAGATTTCATAGAATTTCGGGAGCTGCCGATTGCAAAACTACAGAAACTTATTAAAAGACGCTCTGAAATCATCACTAAAGATTGGATAAAAGCAAGAGGAATTGATGTTTTAATACGCCAGAACAATCCCGAATCTCTTGTAAAAATTTGTGAAGAATTTTATCGTTTAAGAGATAAATTCAACTTTTTCAATAGAGATCAGGAAGATTTTCCGGAGCTTTTAAAATTGCTGATTCATAAAGATATTGGTTCTGTCGGAAGAAATGATTACAGAGTATGGGATACTGATGATTCTAATTTTGATAACAATGCAATCCTTAATTTGCTTATTTATTTCTCAAAAAACTACAAAAATTTTGTTTGGGACAATTCATCACATTGTTTCATTAATAAGTCTTTGAAATCTAAACAAATAGACGATGTCGCGAATCTTTTTGAAGAACTCTCCAATGATAATGACTCCATTGCTTTAAATACATTCATTAAGCTTTCGCAAAGCGACACTAAAAGAGTAAACGAAATTAGTGCAGAAAAGGAAAGAAACATTCTTAGCAGTACTAATCCTATTATTCCAATGTTTCCCTATAGATTTCTTAGCCAGCTATCACTTCTTACATTGTATTATAGACAAAACCATATCGATTTTCAGGGAACAAAAGATCTTCATACGTATATTGAAAAATTAAGTTCGAAGATTTCTTTAAAAGAAAGAAGAGAGTACGAAAACTATTTAATAGACCATCTTACTTTACAGGATCTCACTCCATTAGAATATTGGTCATTGATTTATGAAAAAAGACCAAAATTATCAGAATCTGTTTCACGAATTTTAGACATTTATTATACGAAAAACTGGGATACAATTCTCAATGATGAAAAGCTGTTAGAATTGTATCTAAAAAAATCTTTATTATACGGAAGAATTGGCATTAACGGAAATGTTAATTATTATCTTTTTAAATTCACAGGAAACGGAAATGATGTGATAAAACTTTTAGATAAAATTAAATCAGAAGATCCCGATATTGTTTTTCAAATAGAAAATGCGAAAAAAATGTGTCTGAAAAGTTTTGACTATCCCATTTCACCTCAAAAAATATCCGGTGGAAACTTTAACAGTGAAAAAGTTGATCTGAAAGATGAGACTGAAAAAATAAAAGTTACAGCAAAAGACAGTGATGATTTTGAATATAAAATTTTAAAACTTTTTTCAAAAGTGGGGTATTCACAGATTCCTGAAGCACTACAGATTTTAGAAAAATTAAATTTCAAAGAAAATAGCTACAATAACAAATATTCAATGTTTGAAAGAGATTTCGGTTTTTTTGTAATTGAAAACTGGAAAGATAAAAAAGTAAGAGACGGATTTATATCCGTTTATCAATCGCATACGGAAAAAGAGCTTTATAAATATTATCTTGATCTTGCCGGAATTGATTATAAAAATCAGGATGAAAGTTTAGATTACGATAAAATTTATGAAATTCTGAAATTCAATATTGTGACACCTTTCACTGGCAGTCAGGAACTTGAAAATGAAGTTGGCGCTATTGTTAAACTTTTAGAATTAGATCAAAATACTACACTGGGTTATCCTGATAAACTTTGTAATTCTGCAGGAATGTACATTTGTCCGCCTTCCGACCGCGCTTGGGAATGGAGAAAATATTTAAAAGATAAAAAACTACTTAAAGAAGAGCATTCCAAGATTGTTTCATTCAATTATGGCTACTATATCGATAAAGTTCTTCTTTATAGAGAAATAAACTCAAAATAAACCATCAAATATTCATCATATAACAAAATCCTTATAGAACTTACTGAAAACTAAACCAATATAAAACGGAGTAACTGTAGATCCTTCAACATTACTGCTGATCTGTAAAAAAAAAGGTCTGAATTTCTTCTGACCTCTATTCGTTTTTTCTCAGCTCATTTATGAGGATGATTTTTATGTTGATGTATTGGGTGTATCTTAAACCGTGATAAGAAAGCTTTTGCAAAAACTGAAAATCTTTTTATAGAGAATAAAAAGATTTGTCAGTCTTTGTGAAGAAATGAATTTTTAATTGATAAAAGAAAATTTATTTACAAACATATTACCGATAAGCGGTAGTGGAGTTTCTTTTTCATTTGCGGCGTTTATTATGCCCAAAATCATTAAAATAAAGAATAAATAGCCAATGTATCCTAAAAAGTGTAATGACGGAACAATAGCAGCGACTATCGTCAGCACAATATTAAATAACGTGGAAACAATTGCCAATCCCAAACTCTGGCTGAGATGAAAATTAACCAGCCTGTCTTTTTGCGATTTGTCTCTTAAAAAAAATGCGATAAGCCATCCGACAAGCGTGATATACGAAATAATTGCTAAAACTTTGTTGTTCATGTTTTGAGTTTTTAAATTTCTGAATAAGATTATTTTCAACCCGGCAAAGATATTAGCGGCAAATCAGCAACAGCAATTTTGGGTGTCTATAAAGTGTCTATGCGGAAATTAAAAACGTCTACAAAACGTCTACACCAAATTTAAATTGCTTATTTTAAACCATTTACAACTAAGAAAGCTGCTGTATAAATTGATCCAGATCTTCGTCTTTCCCCAGATTAAGCTTCTGTTTTATTCTGTAACGCGCCATTCTTATACTTTTTGGCTCTACATTCATTTGGGATGCAATTTCTTTAGTGGAAAGTTTCATCAAAATAAAACCACAATATTTTAAATCCAGCTGTGTAAGATTCTGGTTCGCTTTATCAAGTAGTTTATTGAAAAATTCAGGATAAATGGTATTGAAATTAGATCTGAACTTTTCAAAATCATCATCTACCAGAATCCCCTCATCTATTGCTTTAAAAATCTGATGATCTATGACGGAAGGCGCGGCGGATTTTTTTTCCATCAGTTTTTCTTTCAGATTATTCAAAATTTCATTTTTCTTTTCAAGATGAAGCACACTTCCGATCAATTCTTTACGAACCTGATTTTTTTCAATCTCTAATTGCTTATTTTTCTCCGAAATAAGATGCATTCTCAGTTTATTATTCTTCTGATACTGATACCAGATGATCAGCATTAATACCATCACAACAATCATGATCAGGATATAGATTCTCTGGTTAAAATTTTTAGACAACAGCGTTTCTATTTTTTCTTCCTTTTCTTTCATTTCATATTTTATAATGCTGTTTTGTATCGCTTTGTTTATATTTTCATCGTTTACTTTTTTACCGGCAGACTGAAAAAGCTGGTCGATCCTGTAGAATTCTTCCCAATCTTTTTGCGTCGCTGCGATTTTCTTCAGGTCTTCATAAAATAAAAGTTCTGTGACAGCATCCGGATAAGGCATTGCCTGTGCCTCCTTCAATCCACGATGGAAAAAAGCTTTAGCTTCATCTATTCTCTTATCTTCCAGAAGAATATCTCCTTTTGCACCATAATAATTCCTGTATATGGACAGATAGTTATACTTTTTAGCAAGCTTTAATGCTTTATTGAGATAAACATCTCCTTCCGGATTTTTCTTATAAAAAAGCAAATTATATCCGTAATTAAAATATAATGAAGCCAAAGCAAATTTCTGCGTGGTTTCATTTTCATTCTTTACCAGATCTACCGTTTCCTTTAGATATTTTAACAGCTGCTCCGAATTGTATTTTGAAGCTCGGTTAGTATTAAAATCATTCTTCATATAATTGCCAAATCCGCATCTGGCATTAATAATTGCTCCCATATCTTTGCTTCGGTCCGCCAGTTCCAGAGATTCAGTCAAAATTTTCACATCATTATAATTGGAAATATAGAAAACAGAGACTCCAGCATCACTTGCCATTGCAAAATTTTCGTTCAGCTTGAAAAGCCTGAAACTCTTTAAAAAATAATTAATTGACTGGTCATTAATCTCCAGAATCATGTATAGCTTTCCAATTGCGAAATTGTAATAGGCTTCTGCCGGAGAACTTCCATTCTTACCGGAAAATTTTTCAGCTTCCGTAATATACTTTTTCGCAGATTCATAATCTTTCTTGGTAATGTAGGTTAATGCCAGTAAAGAATTCAGAAGCAGTTGGCTCTCACTAGATTTCGCAGATTTTTTTAATACAGATAAATCTTTTACCGCTTTGTTTAAATCTTCGTTTCTGTTGTTAAAAATATCAATTGCTTTTTCGTTCTGCGCTAAAAGCAACGTCTGAAATAAGAATAAAAAAAATACTGTGATAATTTTAAATTTCATAGAATTTTACCGATATATCTTGCTGTGATTAAATAAATGTTACGGTAAAGGTAATATTATACTTCCGGATTCTTACGGAGTATTTCTTACATAACCTGTTCCTAAAAAAACATAAATAACTCAATTGTAATTATTTAAGATACCACAAAATAATTACACGGCACAATCATTGTACGTTTTACTGAAAATAAAGTACGATGAAAGCAATCTGGAACGGCGCCATTGGCTTTGGATTAGTCAATATTCCTGTCAAAATATATTCTGCTACCGAAACCACCAAACTGGATTTGGATATGCTGGATAAGTCTGATTTTTCGAATATCAGATTTAAAAGAGTGAACGAAAATACAGGCAAGGAAGTGAAATGGGAAAATATTGTAAAAGGATATCTCATGGACGACAAATACATTATTCTGGATGAAGAAGATTATGAAGCCGCAAGTCCTGAAAAGTCCAAAATCCTTTCCATCGATCAGTTTGTAAAAGAAAGTGAAGTAGATTCTGTCTATTTTGAAAATCCGTACTATCTCGAACCGCAGAAAAATGGGGAAAATGCCTATCGCCTTTTGCTTAAAGCTCTGGCAAAAACAGAAATGGTGGGAGTAGGAACATTTGTTCTGCGCGAAAGTGAAGCCATCGGAATGATCCGCCCTTATAACAATGAAGTTCTGGTTTTAAACCGATTGAGATTCGCACAGGAAATCAGGGATTACGGAGATCTTAAAATTCCGGCAGCGAAAGCTCCGAAACCTGCTGAATTAAAAATGGCAGTAAACCTTATCGAACAGCTTTCACAGGAATTCGATCCCGAAATGTACAAAGACACCTATTCTGAAGCTTTAATGAAGATCATTAAGCAGAAAGCAAAAGGGAAAAACATCAAAACGAAAAAAGCGGAACCTGCAAAAGAAGGAAAAGTAATTGATCTGATGGCGCAGCTAAAAGCCAGTTTACAGAATACCAAATCTAAAAACGCATCATAATGGCTCTGAAAGATTACAACGAAAAGCGGAAATTCGACGAAACCAGCGAACCGAAAGGAAAAACAAAAAAGAGCAACGATCAGCTTATTTTTGTGATTCAGCGACACGCCGCATCACGACTGCATTATGATTTTCGTCTCGAAATGGATGGTGTGCTGAAAAGCTGGGCAGTTCCGAAAGGACCTTCATTAGATCCCAAAGACAAACGTCTTGCGATGATGGTGGAAGATCATCCCTACGATTACAAAGATTTTGAAGGAAATATTCCGGAAGGAAATTACGGAGCCGGACAGGTTGAAATCTGGGACAGCGGAACTTATGAACCTCTCGACAACCATTCCAAACTTTCAGATGAAAAAGAGCTGCTAAAAGAGCTTCACGCCGGATCGTTAAAATTTATCCTTCACGGAAAAAAACTGAAAGGTGAATTTGCTTTGGTTAAAATGAAAAATACGGAAGAAAATTCATGGCTCTTAATCAAACATAAAGATGACTTCGCCGAAAGTGATTATGATGCAGAGGAAAACACCGCAAAAAATTCTCAGGTCACAAAATTTTTAGAGGAAAAAAAAAGCCTCAAAAGAAGCAAAAAAAAGTCATAACCTCAGAAATAAAGCCCAAATTCAAACGATACAATTCTTTAGTTGACGAAAAGAAAATTGAAAACTTCATCAAACCCATGCTGGCAAAACCTCACGATGAGGCTTTTGATGATGAAGACTGGATTTTTGAAATCAAATGGGACGGTTATCGAGCTGTTGCCGATTTAAGCACCGATCAACCTTTCTTCTACTCCCGAAACGGAATTTCTTTCCTTTCAAAATTTGAAAAAATATCGCGGGATTTTGAAAATCAGATTCATCATATGATTCTTGACGGTGAAATTGTTGCCTACGATGAAAACGGAAAACCTAATTTCCAATGGCTTCAGCAGATTGGAGACAATCCGGATCTGGCTCTCACTTATCAGGTTTTTGATATTTTGTGGCTGAATGGTCATTCTACGGAAGAACTTCCTTTGATTCAGCGGAAAGAACTGTTAAAAGAAGCACTCATTGAAACCGACGTCATCAAATACTGTGATCACGTTCCGGAAAAAGGGACTGCATTTTTCAGTCAGATGAAAAAGATGAAACTTGAAGGGATGATCGCTAAAAAAGCCAACAGCATTTATGTAGAAAATCACCGGAGTTCCGACTGGCTGAAAATAAAATTCACCAATACTGAAGAAGCCATTATTTGTGGTTTTACAGAACCTCGCGGTTCAAGAGAAGGTTTCGGAGCATTGATTTTAGGAAAATATATTGACGGAAAGCTCACGTACAGCGGACATACGGGAACGGGATTTAACCGTGAATTAATCCATGAAATTCTTCAGAAGCTAGAAAAAATTACTGTCGCAAAATCACCTTTCGAGATCAAACCCAAAACCAATATGCCTGTAACATGGACAAAACCTGAACTGGTGTGCGAAATCAAATATTCTGAAATTACAAAAGACGGAATTTTTCGTCACCCTGTTTTTGTGACATTGAGAGAAGATAAAGAACCTGAAGAGGTTAGAAATTCTTCTGAAGAAACAGAAACTATTTCCCAATCAAAAACAACGACAATGGCAATCCAAAAAAAAATAAAATCGTCTGAAAACGAGCAAGAAATTACCCTAAACCGACATAAGGTAAAACTGACCAATCAGGACAAAATCTATTTTCCGAAAGATGGTATTACAAAAGGCGATGTCATCGAATATTACCAGTCGGTTGCAGACTATATTTTACCTCATCTTAAAAACCGTCCGCTTTCGCTAAACCGCTTTCCGAACGGAATTGAAGAACAGAATTTTTATCAGAAAGATGCAGGTGACAACATTCCGGACTGGGTTAAAACAACGAAGGTTTACTCGGAATCGAACGATAAAGACATCGATTATATTTACTGCAACGACAAAGCTACTTTAGCTTATTTAAACAATTTAGGCTGTATCGATATGAATCCGTGGAATTCTTCACTTCCTGATCTCGATCATCCTGATTTCCTCGTGTTAGATCTCGATCCTTCGAAAAAGAATACGTTTGATGAGGTTATTGAAACAGCTTTGCAGGTGAATGACGTTTTAGAATCTGTAAAAATCGACGGATACTGCAAAACTTCCGGAAGCACGGGAATTCACATCTATATTCCGATGGGCGGAAAATACGATTTTGATCAGGTGAAAGATTTTGCGCACCTTTTAATGAAACAAGTCAATAAAAAATTGCCGAAACTCACGACACTGGAAAGAAGTTTACAGAAGCGTGACAACAAGAAAATCTACCTCGATTATCTTCAAAACAGAACCGGGCAGACTTTAGCAAGTGCTTACAGTTTGCGTCCAAAAGAAGGAGCTTCCGTTTCAATGCCTCTGGAATGGAAAGAACTGAAAAAAGGCTTACAACCGACAGATTTCAACATTCACAATGCTTTAGACAGAATTAAAGAAAAGGGAGATTTGTTTAAACCTGTTCTGGGAAAAGGAATTGATATGATGAAGGCGCTGGAATTGTTGCAAGATGCGGAATGAAATTAATACTTTAAATTTTCAATCAATTTCTATCAAAAATCAAAATATTTAATTCTTTCTCATAATTATTTGGCAAAATTATAACTATGTGAGAGGGCAAATTAAGTTTATCACATCCCTTACAATTGTATATAATTGTAGTGTAATTAACTGTTTTCCATATTTCAAATGAAGTTATACCTCATTTTCAGACTTTATCTATCCTAAGACTTTTCTAAATGTAATATTTCCTTGATTTGGATACACATATCAGGGATTCAGCTATTTTTTATCTACGTAAATGTGACAATTTTGCAAAACATAATTGAAACATTTCATCATAATGAAAGCAAAAACATTTTATTTAAAATTTCTGACCCTATTTCTGGTAGTCTTCGCTTCATTTCTTAATGCGCAAAATAAAACAGATATTACTGGTCAATGGGAATCGGATAATGATGACCGATTCAGACTTGAATTTTTTAAAGTAGGAAATTCATATGAAGCCCGAATGTTAGCAGGCTCCAAAATTGTAGAAAGTGACGGCAGAACTTCAAAAAAGGATACTAAAAATCCCAATCCTCAATTAAGATCAAGAAATTTGGTTGGAGTTGTAAGTTTGAAAGGACTTATTTGGAAGAATGACGAGTTTATTAATGGAAATATGTATAATCCACAAGATGGAAAAACCTACACTTGTAAAGCATGGATAGAAAATAATAAACTCTATCTGAGAGGATATTTAGGTATCTCAATTTTAGGTAAAACGATTACATTTCATAAATACAAATAATAATATGGCAACAATACATTGGAATGATGGCGATATTCCATCTCAGAAAAATAAGTTAGTAATAATAACAGGAGCCAATAGCGGAATAGGATTGGAATCTTCCCGAGTTATGGCTGCCAAAGGAGCAAAAGTAATTATGGCTGTCCGTAATTTAGATAAAGGAGAAGCAGCAGCTACATTGATAAAAATAAACAATCCTCATGCTGATCTTGATGTAATGGAATTGGATTTAGCTGATTTTGCCTCTATTAAAAAATTTTCTGCAAATTTTCATAAAAAGTACAATCAGTTAGATATCCTGATTAATAATGCAGGAGTTATGGCTCCTAAAAAAAGAGAAATTACAAAACAGGGATTTGAAGTACAATTTGGAGCAAATCATCTCGGACATTTTCTTTTAACGGGTTTATTAGTAGACATTTTAAATAAGACTCCCAATTCCCGAATAGCAGTACAAAGCAGTTTGGTACACAAACAAAAAACTTACGGAGGAGCAGATATATTCTTTGATGATTTAAATTGGGAGAATTCATATAATAAGGACTATGCTTACGGACAAAGTAAATTGGCTAACCTTCTCTTTGCTTATGAATTGGATAGAAGATTGAAATCTGTAAACAGCAAAGTGATTGTGACAGCAGCACATCCCGGATATACCAATACGAATCTTCAAAAAAATTATGGTTTTTTTGTATCGGTATTGATGAATAATCTTTTTGCTATGAATGTTCAACAAGGTAGTTTGCAAATATTACGAGCTGCTACAGATCCCCATCTTAAAGGTGGAGAATTTATTGGTCCGACTAAAATGGGTGAACTTAAAGGATATCCTGAAGTAGTAAAATCCAGCGAAAAATCTTATGATAAGAAATTATCGGAGAAATTATGGGATATCTCAGAAAAACTTACAGGTTTCGTTTATCAATTTAATAATGGCTAAAATTTAAATTACTATGAGTAAAAGTGCTAAAACAATATATGTGTTTTTTATTTATATGATAATATCGGGTTTAGGTTTCGTATTTATACCAAATATTGTTCTAAATTTGGTAGGACTTCCTGCTTCCTCTGATATTTGGGTAAGAGCTGTCGGAATGATGACCATTCTGCTTGGTAGCTATTATGGAGTAATGGCAAAGAATGAAGTTAAATCATTTTTTTATGCTGCATCCTATGGAAGATTAACCGTTATTTTATTTTTTATAGGTTTTGTGCTTTTTGACTTAGCCCCTTTAAAACTAATAATGTTTGGCGTAGTTGATTTATTAGGAGCAATCTGGACATTGAGAACTCTTCGTACGGAAAATAAAGAATAATATGGAAAATAAGTTTATAAGAATTAGTTCTATTTCAAAATTTCATCAACTTTCAAATTTATCTAAGCCGAAACATCCTTTAATCAGTTTAATAAATTTAAATGAAGTTGTTGCACAGGATTTCGAAAGTCCAATGTCTATTATACTTGACTTTTACACCATTTCACTGAAAAAATGTATTTCTAACAAAATAAAGTACGGACAAAAAGACTATGATTTTGACGAAGGGGTAATGGCATTCTTAGAGCCGGGTCAGGTTATCTCAACAACAGACAAAGATAATAAAGCGGAAGGATGGTGGTTAATCTTTCATCCAGACTTTATAAGGCAATATCCATTGGCAAAGCAAATAAAGGAATATGGCTTTTTCTCTTACTCAGTTAATGAAGCACTGCATCTTTCTGAAAAGGAAGAGAATATGATTGAACTTATCTTCAAAAATATAGAAGAAGAATATAATACATCTATTGATAGCTTTAGTCAGGATGTTATGATTTCCCAATTAGAATTATTACTAAATTATTCTAATAGATTCTATAATAGGCAATTTATTACAAGAAAAAACAGTAATAATGATTTACTGATTCGGCTCAAAGATTTATTAGATCACTATTTTCGTGAAAACCTTGTTTTGGAAAAAGGTCTTCCCACAGTACAATATTTAGCAGACAGTTTAAATATTTCTCCAAATTATCTGAGTGACATGTTAAGAAATAGTACAGGTCAAAACACTCAACAACATATTCATGAGAAAATAATCGAATTGGCTAAAGATATGCTTACTTCTACCAATTTAAGCGTTAGTGAAATAGCTTTCAAATTAGGATTTGAGTATCCGCAATCGTTTAGTAAATTATTTAAAAATAAAATGAATGTTACACCTAACGAATTTCGCCTAAAGTTTAATTAAAAAATTCATTTAAATTTTCAATCATTTTTAAGCAAAAATCGATGCTGTTTTCATCTCTTAAATGATTGATGAGTAGGTATAAATTGTTAACAATATCATCAACAGATAAAATTAAATCATCGTTAAAAAATTTTCTCCGCATTAAGTACATTTCCAAATTAATATAAATATATCTCAGATATTCAACATTATTAATTTTTGAAAAACACTCGCAGAAAACGTAGGATGAATTATATTTTCCTTTTAATATAAATTGTGTAAAATCTAAAAAATCTGCAATAAAATATAATTGATGATCTTCCCATGTAAAAACTTCTTCTATAAAATCATCATGCTGTTTTGCTGTAAAATGATCTAAAATATTTTTAAGATACGGAAAATGATCATATTCAAAATTTTCCGAACTGTCATAAGAGCTTATATTGTCAATATAAGTTTTAATTTCTAAAAACTGATCATTCATAGTATGAGTTAAGGAAGTTTCGCCACCAAACTTTCAGGCAACATTTTCAAAATCAGATAAATGATTTTCCATTTAAAATTCGGAACAATGGTGAAAGAATTTCCTGCGTTTACGATATGTTTTGCCACATAATCAGGCTCCATCATTAAAGATTCATTCAATTGTAAGCCTTCATTGATTTTTGTACGAATGTAGCCAATCACCAAAGTATTGACTTTTATATTTCTTGAAGCCAATTCCTGCCTTAAACCAGCCAAATACGTCGTAAAAGCAGCTTTTGTACTGCCGTAAACAAAATTGCTTTTTCTACCGCGAACTCCCGAAAGCGAAGACAATCCGATAATTCTTTTGAGATTTTTATTGTTCTTATCCGTTGCAATAATATTCAGAATAGAAACGGCTCCCATATAATTGACCAACATCATTTGCTGAGCGCCTTTGAAGTCTATCAAAGCGGTTTCATTATCCACTAAAAAACCTGCTGCATAGACCACAATATGAGGTTTTACAGGAAGCTCATTATAAAATTTCTGGTGAGAATCAAAATCAACAGCATCAAAAGATAAAACCTTCACTTTGGAATTCAGATTATGTTCTGAAACAAATTGTTCTAAAGATTTTGTATTTCGGGAAGCGGCAATAATGGAAAATCCTTTGTGCACGTATTGTTTCGCTGCCTGTTTCGCGACATCGGAATTCGCGCCTAAAATGAGAACGGTATTGTTTGTGTTTTGATTCATGGGGCAAAGATAACTTAAACCACAAATAACACAAATATTTTCACTAATGGCACAAAGATTTACCGCCATTTTTGTCATTTCGACGGAGGAGAAATCTATTTTTTAAACCGTTAAGATTTTAGTTGAGAAGTTAAGATTATTAAGGTAGGAGCTTCGCTTTTAATATTTCAGAGTTTTTGTAAAACACAAATTTCACGAATGTTTTTTCACAAATAAACACAATTGCTAAATGCTCTCCTGTCATTTCGACGAAGGAGAAATCTATTTTTTAACCGTTAAGATTTAGTTGAGGAGTTAAGATTATTAAGGCTGGAGCTTCGCTTTTGATTTTTTCAGAGTTTTTTTAACACGAATTTCACAAATGTTTTTTCACGAATAAACACAATTGCTAAATGCTCTCCTGTCATTTCGACGAAGGAGAAATCTAATTTTTACCATTAAGATTTTAGTTGAGGAGTTAAGATGATTGAAGTAGATTCTTCTCTCCGCTTCGCTGCGGTCAGAATGACAATCCTACGTTAAAAATAATTGTAGGTTAAATTTCTACGAAGGATAACCTTTCCGGATATTAAAATAGAAAAATATTCATATAAAAAGTTTCGGCGGGGTGAGCAAAGCTCACCCCGCCGAAACGAAATATTTTAAAAACTGAAAAATTACTTTTTCTCAGTTTCGATTTCTTTTTTGTCTTCTGCTTTATCAGAAGTCTTGGATTTATCTCCAAAACGCGCTTCCGTAAATTCTCTGGAAACGGCAGCTTTTTCGAATTTCAGCTTTCCGGATAATGTTTCGATAACGAAACCATCGTCCTGAACCTGAGCAATTCTTCCATGAAGTCCGGAAGTAAGAACCACTCTTGTTCCCACTTTAAGAGTTTCCTGGAAGTTCTTCTCCTGCTTCTGCTTTCTCATCTGAGGTCTGATCATCAGGAAGTAGAAACCTACCACCATCACCCCCATCATGATCATCATCATTCCTCCGCCGCCTTGTGGCTGTGCCTGTAAAAATATGGATAACATGTTCATGATCTTATGGTTGAATATTAGCAGTGAAATTGATTCGGATCGGAGCTTTTTCTACGTTTGCAAAAACATCTGCAAATTTGTTAACATTTCCGTCGAAGTTTGTAGAATCGAAATGCAAAGTAATCTTTCCTTTTTTACCCGGCATAATCGGGTCTTTAGTAAAATCAGGAGCTGTACATCCGCATCCGGGCTTTACTTCAGAGATAACCAAAGGATTTGTTCCGGTATTGGTAATTTCGTAAACGTGCTCTACTTTATCACCTTTTTTAATTTTTCCGAAATCAAAATTGTTTTCAGAAAGTGCAACCGTAGTTAAAGGCTGATTGGCAGCCGGAGCCGCAGTTGTTTCTCCAGAAACCGGAGCTGCAGCAACAGAGTCTCCCGTTGTTGCAGGCATTGAAGCTGCAGTAGAATCTGTTGCAGCAGTTTCTGTTCCTGTAACCTCTTTATTTTCTTTTTTGCAGGAAACAAATCCAAAGCCTATGACAGACAAAGCAATGATGGATAATGTCTTTTTCATATGAAGATAATTTATATTCTGTTTAAATCTTTACAATATTTATCTAAAATTCCGTTAATGAAAATATTGGAGCGGTCTGTTGCGAAAACTTTTGCGATCTCGATATATTCATTAATGATGACTCTTGAAGGGGTGAAAGGAAAATTGTCCAGTTCCGCCATTGCCGTCGATAAAATGACTTTATCCATGAGAGAAACTCTTTCAAGATCCCAGTTTTCCAGTCTTTCTTCCAGTTTCTTTTCGTTGTTTTCCCAACTGTCCAAAGTATTTCTAAGAAGCTTCATTGCGAAAGTTTTATCGTCTTCGTCTTTAATCATTTTAATTAAAGTACGGCTTTCTTCATTTTCTTTCAGGAAACCGATGGTCTTCTGCACCATTGAATTCGCGATGTGGATATCATCATACCATGAAAGTTCTTTATCACCAAGATAATCATGAAAATCATCGTTTTCGGCAATATATCTTAAGAATAATTTCCCGATAAACTTCTGATCTTCCTCAAAAGAATATCCTTCTTCTTTCATAAAATCCTGATAACGCTTTCCGGCAGACATTCTCTGGAAAGTTTTTACCAAAAGATCATCATGCAGGTCCCATTTCAATTGCTTGTGCTGTCCTGTGAAAAATAATCTCTCAGGATTTTCTTCCAATTTAATTAAAACTTGATTGTTGATGAATTTTTGGTTAGGATTAATGTCAGCATCGGTTTTGATGTATTTGTTTTTACCGATCTCAATCTGATTTTCAGCCAGTTCTTTCAGCGCAACCAAAAAGTTTAACTGATAGATGTAGAGATAATAGATTTTCTCTATTCCGGCAAACATATTTTTCTCTAATACATCAAACTTTACAGGATTCTGGTAATAAGAATACACAGTCTGTACTACTTTTTCACGGATTTGTCGTCTTCCTAACATTCAAAGAGCTTTTTTATGGGTGCAAAGATACGAAATTTAAAATTTATGAAATTCGTAGTCTGAGGTGATTTTTGTAATTTTGTGAAACTTTATGAAAGCGCTAAAAACATTAAACCCCTATTTCTGGAAGCACAAAATATTGTTATTCTGGGGAGTATTATTCATCATTGCAAGTAATTTTTTCAATATATATAAGGTTCAGTTTGTAGGAAAATCTGTAGACGAGCTTACGAAAAACGGGAATTTAGGTTTCAACAGACAGGTTTTAGTCTATGTTGCCATTATCGTCGGCTGTTCTTTACTCACCGGATTTTTCACCTTTATGATGCGGCAGACGATTATTGTGGCTTCAAGAAGAATAGAATATGAGCTTAAAAATAAAATCTACAGACATTATCAGGATTTATCTTTAACAGATTATAAACAAACCACGATCGGAGATTTAATGAACCGTTTGAGTGAAGATGTGGTTGCAGTAAGGATGTATCTCGGTCCGGGCGTGATGTATGTTGCCAATTTAATTGTTCTTGTGGTAATCACAGCAATTTATATGCTTACTACGGATGTCTCGATGACACTCTGGACTTTGCTTCCACTTCCGATTTTATCTTTTGCGATTTATAAAGTAAGTTCAATTATCAATCAGAAATCGAAGATCATGCAGAAAAGCCAGTCGGCGATTTCCACTTTTGTACAGGATAGTTTTTCGGGAATCCGCGTGGTGAAATTTTTTGCAAGGGAAAATTATATCAAAAAAAATTATGGTACGAAGGTAACCGACTATCAGAACAAAGCTTTGGATCTGGCAAAAACGGAAGCCTATTTCTTTACGATTATTTTATTTGTTATCGGTTTGCTGAATGTTGCCATTATCTGGATCGGCGGACAGAAATACATTGCCGGAGAATTAAGCATCGGTAAAATTGCCGACTTTTTCATGTATATCAATACGCTTATTTTTCCTTTCTCAATGGTTGGCTGGGTTACCTCCGTGAATCAGAGAGCAGAAGCTTCCATGCAGAGAATTAACGAATTCATGGATAAAAAATCTGAAATCGTTAATAAGAACTTCGACAATTATGAAATTAAAGGTGATATTGAGTTCCGAAATGTTTCTTATGTTTATCCGAATACGGGAATCAGAGCTCTGGATAATTTAAGTTTTACTCTTAAAGCCGGAGAATCTCTAGCAATCATGGGAAAAACAGGAAGCGGAAAATCTACGATTGCCTTGCTTCTCTGCCGTTTGATTGATCCTACGGAAGGTGAAATTTTAATTGACGGTAAGAATTTAAAGGAACATAATTTAGAAAACTACAGAAATGTCATCGGATATATTCCTCAGGAAAGTTATCTGTTCTCAGATTCTATTGAAAACAACATCGGTTTTGCGATCGACAGACCTTCTCATGAAAAAGTGGTGGAATACGCTAAAATTGCTGATGTTGATAAAAATATCGTTGAATTTAAGGAACAGTACCAAACCATGGTTGGAGAGCGTGGCGTTATGCTTTCCGGAGGTCAGAAACAGCGAATCTGTATTGCCAGAGCGCTGATTAAAGATCCGAACATTATTATTTTTGACGATTCTCTCTCTGCTCTGGACACTGAAACAGAACAGAACATTCTAGAAAATATAGACCGAAAAATCCGTAATGCAACTTCTATAATCATCACACACAGAGAGTCTAGCGCACAGAGAGCCGACAAAATCCTCAACTTAACCGAAATTAACAATTCCGTAACAGCATAGCAGAATCGTTCACAAATGTTAAATAAATCATAAAAAAAATTTTGTGATTAAAAGAAAACTTTTATATTTGTTCTTAACAAGATTAAAAAATATCTAACAATGAGTGAATACAAGGAACGCCATGAAAATGAAATTTTCACGAAGGTGTTAAAAGCAGGGAGAAGAACTTATTTCTTTGATGTGCGCGAGACGAAAGCAGGAGATTATTATCTTACGATTACCGAAAGCAAAAAGAATTTCGGAGAGAATGGAGAAGCTACATTCGAGAAGCATAAAATTTACCTTTACAAGGAAGATTTTAAGAGTTTTCAGGAGATGTTTAATGAGTCCACAGATTTCATCATTAACGAGAAGGGTGAGGATGTAATATCAGAAAAACACGACAAAGACTTCAAAAGCAGATCTTACACCATCGATTCTGACGACGAAGTTTAAAAAAGAATAATTCTAAAAACACAAGCATCTGAAAAAGGATGCTTTTTTTATGCCTGTATTTCTTAGCAGAGCATATTTTTCTTTTTACTGAGGAAAATTAATTATCCAAATCTAAAATCTGTCATACAAATAATTGTGATAGATTCTATTACAGGCACGGATTACAAATCCGCGCTATCGGGCTTTTAGTAAACTATTTCCTAACTTGAACATTCATAATTAGATTATTATTCTCTTTATCCTGTGTTAAATCTTCAAATAGCATATAAAAAGAAAATAGCATGGTAAATATCCCTAGGCACATACCGCCTATTGACCTCCAATATACCTTTATGCTAAATGCATTAGCTTTTATGGTTACTAACTTTTCTTTGTCATATGATTTAAATATAATATACGAAAATACAAACAATACAAAACCTGAAACAAGGATTAAAAAAAATTTGATTACAAAATGTTCCTTTAAATATTCATCCATTATAAAATTTATTTTGAGTTTTCTAAATGTTAATGACTATGCATAAGACATTAAGCAAAAATAGTAAATCCTTTGTGTGCATTATAATAATAGAGATTCTGTAATTACATTTTTTATAAAATCCCTCTTAAAACATCTATTTACAACAAAAACTTTGCAGATTGCAAAGTTTTTGTTGCGATTACAGGCACGGATTACAAATCCGCGCTATCGGGTTTTTAGTAAACTATTTCCTAACTTGAACATTCATAATTACATCATTATTCTCTTTAACCTGTGTTAAATCTTCAAATATCATATAAAAAGACATTAATATAATAAGTAATCCTAGGCACATGCCGCCTATTGAGCGCCAATAAATCATCCTACTATAAGTATTCTCTTTTATAGGCTCTAACTCTTCTTTTTTATAAGATTTTAATATCCGATATGAGAATACAAATACCCCGATTCCCAGTAATAAAAACACAAGAAATTTAACAAAAAAATGTTCTCTTAAATAATCATCCATTTTAAATTATTTTGAGTTTTCTAATCTGATCGATTCTTTTAACCTTGCCACTTCTAAAGCTCGTTGCTTTTTTGCTTCTTCTTGTCTCACTCGTTCAACCTCTAAACCTCTCGCAGTATCAAGTGCTTTATCATTTGCCGTTTTTGCTATAACCCCCGCCGTTTTCTCACTAGGTTTTGTTGTTAGTTTATTTATACCATTTCCTAAACCAAATGTAAGAACAAAAAGCGCAGTTCTCGCTGTGGCGGAACCATATTTTTCCTCCCTTATATCCATTACTACATTCATTCCCGTAGAGACATACCCAATAACTTCTCCAGCCAACAAGAGTGTTCCACCCGCTCCAGCTGTTGGTATTGCCGTAGTTGCTCCTGCAACATCTAAAGCAATACTCGTCCATTCCAATACATCTGCTACTGTTCTCCAAGTTTTGTGTTCATACTCTATTCTAGTTTCTCTGCTTCCTGAAGTATAATATATTCCATCTGGAGTTTTGAATGTCCGCCCATCCATCGCTATATTGTCACGATTTATCCAATCTGTAACAGTTCCATCAGGGTTTAATATAACACCCCAAGATGGATGCCCATCTGTCGTCTTTTGTAAAATAGGAATATTGCTTTCTCCACTCCCATCTAAATGTGAATACCCCGGTACATTTTCACTACCATCAAACCATTTAAAATGACCTGTTTCAGAATTCACATACCAATCTTTTCCGTTTGGATCAACATATTTAACAGGATTACTATTACAATAATTATATGGTGAAATGTAAGGATACTTCTCTGCTAGCGGATCCACATTCAACCAAAGAGAAACTCTCGGATTATAATATCTTGCTCCATAGTAATAATATCCTGTTTCGCCATCCATTTCCTTACCATTAAACTTGTATTGGCTGTTTAAGTCATCCTTATAATGGTTTTCCACGAAGATTTCTCCACTTGGGAAATACTCCATATTCTGGGTTACTTCGCCATCTAATCCGGTAATGAAAGAACTGCTGCCCAAATGATCGGGATGGAACCAATAGATTTCCTTCTCCTCAACATTACTTGCATACGAAGATACGCAATTTCCGGTATATCCTCCATTCTGCCCATAATTTACTGGCGGAGTAAGGTTATTGGTCTGCATAATCACCAGATTGCTTTGGGTAGCCGTCTGCAAGATCTGGTTAGAAACATTCACAGGATTAATTGGCGGTGTTGTTCCTCCAAACGGGATGATAAGCCATGCACAGTCAAATGCTCCTACATTTCCGCTGTTTCCGTTTTTAGACTGTATTCTCTGGCTTCCTGCAAAATAATGCTTGGTGTAGCTTGGCTCCTGTAACATTCCGTTCTGAAGATCATAGGTAAGCTTAAGTGTAATCAATCCGCTTGGATATATCGATGCTTCATGAATGGTTTCGCCACTTACTTCTATATGGTCGCTATTGTATTTTCCTATTTTTCCTTTAAACAGAACATCTTTTATAATACGCTCTCCTCCTGCATCATAGGTATAAATTGCCGCCCCATCTGCTTCCGGTGTTGTAGGATTGGTATCTACAAATCGTAAACGGTTTTCTTCGTCCCACAGATACACCGCTTTTTCTTCCTGATTGGTACACGTCTGCTGCAGGATCTTCGTAGGGTTTCCTTTAGGATCATATTGATAATCCTGGAATTTTACTCCCGGATCGTCCGGATTACAGCATGTAGCATTCGGGACAACATTCGGTTCATCTATAATTCTGGATGGCGCATGCGGATGCGAAGGATCCTGATATTTATAGTTCAGACGGTAGGAAGTCGGTTCAACAGTAGCCCAGTTGTTAGAAGTAGTACCTTCTACCCACTCATGCTTTTGCGTTTTGCTCATGATATTATGCATATTATCATACGTCATCCCTACGGTGAAACGGTGTCTCTCTTCTGTAGGAACGTAAATAATATTACCCTGAGAATCATAAGTTTCCTTCATTTTAATCCCTCTCCAGTTCCCTGATGAAGACGTAAGACGGTACAGATCATCATATCCATAGGCATAGTTGGTTCCTCCTCCTAATAATCCCTGTACCACAGGTGCATTGTTGTGTACCTGCATTACATTAGATACCACATCATATTGGTAAATGTTCTGCATAAAGTATCTGTTGCTGTTTTTAGCATACATTTTAAGCAGTCTTCTACGGTTGGTTTCGTATTCATAGGTTGTTTCCGTACCATTTCCATACTGAAGATAAACTCTCTGCTCAAATTTATCATACCCCAGATTCTTTATAATGTCTCTGCTGAAACCATCTTTTACAGAGTTCATCTTGAAAAGATTACCTGCCTTATTGTAGGTGTATTTCACTTCTTCTCCATCCGGATAGGTGATTTTTTTCACACGGTTCCATGTGTCATATTCCCAAGATGTTCCAAACCAATATACTCCGGCATCCGGAACGGCAACAGAACGGCGTTGGTAGGTAAGTTCTCCCAGTCTTCCGTATTTCAGATATTGCGTTCCTGTAGCATCTGTCTGATACCAAAGTCTT
Organism: Chryseobacterium sp. ZHDP1; assembly: GCF_018603435.1. Lineage (GTDB taxonomy): Bacteria > Bacteroidota > Bacteroidia > Flavobacteriales > Weeksellaceae > Chryseobacterium > Chryseobacterium indicum. The sequence continues at coordinate 2,429,384 of NZ_CP075682.1, forward strand.
CCCACTGCATTATTATCCATGGCAGATGCATCCATTGCAGCTCCGTAATAATATTTTACATTATTTTCAGGATAAACAGGATAGTTTACTTCTTTCAGCCTTGTATAATCATACTTGTAATTAACAATTTCATTGGCAGCATTGGTTTTTGAATTCATATTTCCTGCCGGATCATACTTATAAGTGGTAATGCCACTATCAGGATGCTTGTATGAAATTCTTCTTCCTAAATCGTCATATTGTGACGTCGTGATATTTCCTGCCACATCTTCCACCTGAAGAATCTGTCCGATCGCATCATGCGTGAATTTTGTTTTAATATCTCCGGTGTTCGAAACTTCCCAGACAGAAGTTGTTCTGCCTTTGATATCTGTATAAGACTTTTTAATGCTTCCCAGTTCATCTTTAAAGGTGGTTGCAAACATCTGTCTTCCCTGTACATCATCAGCAAAGCCATATTCTATGGTTGAAAACAGGTTTTCTCCCGGTAGTTTTGTATACACTACTCTATCCAATACATCATACTGATTAATTGTTGGCTCAGTAGTGTCCACAGAAGCATTGTACAAGGTGTTTCCACTTCCTAGGTTTTCTGTTGTAGGATAGTATGTTTTTAACGCTCTTCCGAAAGCGTCTGATTCTACTTTTCCGGCAACAATATATTTAACTCCATCATTATAAATATCACCCGTTTTCTTCACCTGAATAGCTTTACCAAAACCGTCCGCAATGGTGATGGTATTAATGGTACTGTCAGTATATTCCGGATCATAATGTTTTGTTATGGCGTAAGACTGTGCATTGGTAGCATTAAGCGGAGCATCGGTAATAGGGTTATATTCAAACTTTATTGTCCAAGGAATATTATTGAACATTTCATACGGTCCTGTAATTTCGGTAGTTCTTGCTTTTGCATCATACGCAAACTTCATTGGCTGCAAATTCATGTCTTCCGTAAGCGTAGGTACACCAAAACGGAAATCGTACTGCGTTTTGCTGGTGTATCCAAATGCGTCCTGAACTTTTACAGGATAGGTCTTCACATTGTCGTCATACGTATACAGATGGAAAAATCTTTGGTTTGCACTGTTTGCAGGACCTGTAGATTTTGTGATATTTCCATATACATCATATTCAAACTCATACACAGAGTAATCTACTCCTTGATTTTTGATCACCATTTTCTTCAGATCACCTGTTAAATAGTTGTAATCTGCTCTTTTTTCACGTGTAACGCCAGTTGCAGTATTTTTTACTGTTCTAGGAGCAATGACATATTTCCCAGGAGCAACTTCTTCGTAAGTAACTTCAGATATGATCCCATCCGATCCTAACACCTGTGTTGATCCACTGATATCGAAATCCCCAAAATCGGAAACTAATTTGATATTTCCCCATTGATCATATTCATCTATTATTGTTTTTGTTGATTTTTTTGCAACCCCTGTTCCTTCATAAAATTTAGAATCTGTATTCTTAAGCGCAACAAAATAAGCATATTTATTAGCTGTTTTTTCATTTTCTTTTGTCAGAACAGTTTCATCAATATTAAATCCATGTAAAACAGGGTTACCATTTACATTTTCTGTATATTCATGAATACTTCTGATACTGTAATTATTATTTTTCTCAGTCCAGATCTTGTCACCAGCATCTAAAAGTTTTTCATTCAGTAAGTTTCCTTTTAGATAGTAATTCGAGTTATTAAAAGTCTGGATGGTTTTTCTGTAAATCACATTTGAGGAAATTCCTCCCTGTTTTGTGTCAATCTGATTAACCGTAACTTTTTCAAAACCATAGAAAGTACGTTCTCTTCTGCTGTGATAAGGATTTGCATACTGAATGGTAACTTTTGAAACATCAGGGCTGAATGCATTATCTCCGGTAAATCCATCATTGGTAGTAACCGTTTTTAATACATATTTGCTTTGTGGCATATCGTACGTATTACCAACTCTCTCATATTCCACTTCCCAGCTTCCTCCGGATGGTGTAGTTACTTTGCGAAGGAGGTTGGTGGTGCCGATACTAGAATATTTCACAATAGCTGCATCATTGTTGAAGTTACCATTGTTATCTATTTGTGACTTTAGTAAATCTGGAAACCCGTCGCCATTAATGTCTGCTATTTGATGTTGTACATTACTATCTCCTTCACCGAAACTAGTACTTGGATTAATAGAAATTTTAAGAGAGTTTCCCGTTGTACCAATAGGGATCAAAACAGATGCCGTAAATCCAATATTAAAATTAAATCCTCGTGAAATATCTTTTGAAATGGCAGAAGAAGCATTCCATGGTATAGAAATAAATTTATTCCCTGTATTAAGTAAAACACTTATATTCCCTCCTGAACTACTTACAAGATCAGCTAATCCATCATTGTTTATATCCAACAATGATGTTTTTTGGTTATTTATAGTTTCTGATTTTCCAGCTCCAAAAGATATACTTGCATTAAACAGGCTTATGCCTTTAGGTAAATTACTGGTTATAGTACCACCAATAGATGCTCCTACTCCTATATTGGAAGAGTTGGTATCACCATTTCTAAAATCATTAAAAGAGACGTTTTCAGGCGCGGCAAAAGAATACCCTAAATTAAGCTGAACTTGACCTCCTTTATTCACCTTATCTAATAAGCCATCTCCATTTACATCAATATAGCTGTATGTTGAAGTATCATTGCCTGAAGATTGTCCCGCAGAAAAATTTATTCCAGCTTCTGCTGCTTTCTCTGCTTTTTTATTATTTGATTCATTTGATTTTCCTGATAACGGATAGTTTTGTCCCATTCCAAATCCATTATTTTCATGATCTGTTCTATGGGGATTATCATTAGATCCTTGTAAAGATGTTGCAGACAGCATACCAATCATATTGGTAAACTGTACAGAATTCCCATTTAATACATCTGGATAACCATCTCCATTCATATCAAAATAATCCAATATATTAATAGTTTTACCACTAGATGTTGTTGTATTTAATACCAATGGACCCACTCCTGCACCTACTCCCCCATTAGAATTTGTAGTTTTTGATTGTTTAATAGGTGCATTGAAAACTCCTGAGGTATTAATTGGAGATCCTTGTGTAAGAATACTCATATCATTCATTCCAAGTCTTGAAGTAGAGATATCTAAACCTTTAACATATGTAGTTTTACTCAATCCGATATGCTTTTGGATATAGTCTTGATTTGCCTGATCGTTTACATCTTTTCCATTATAAGCATTCATCATTATGAATACCCTTTCGTTCAAAGGAGTAGAATCATTGGGATTAATTGGTGGGATTAATTTCATAGGATCAATTGACAGACTTCCATAATCGATCAATTGATTTTGTAACTGACTACAAGAAGTTGGCAAATTGCCATATCCTCCATGATAAATAAATTGTCCCCAGTTTCTATACATAGCTCCAAACCTTCCATCATCTTTTGAAAGATTGGTTGAAGAACCTGTTTGATAAATATTATCCTTATCTTTTCCGTATACATTAATCCCGTAAGTTGCAAATACTGTAGGAGCAGAAGTATTAAAATATACTGGCTCTCGCAATTCGACTTCTATATTGGGTGCACTACTATCTAATCCCTCATCTGAGGTTACATCTGAATAGCATTCTACATAATATTCATTACCTTGCGTAATCGATTGGTGAATTGCAAGGGCTTGAATTGAACTCATAGTACCCGTCCAATTTATTGTTGTAATCTGTGGCGAGCTAAAATTGCCTGTTCCTGTAGTTCTTGATCTTACTATAAAAGTATACTTTCCTGACGGCTTGTTATATAATTTTGCATAAAGTCCGTAATTTGTGCTATTTGTTGGGGGAGCAAAATGAGGTTTAAAAGTGGTAGGATTATTTGTCTTTAAATTATAGAACTGATAATCTGGAATGATTGGAAATTCGATGTTATCCCCATTATAATTTATCGTAAGTTTTAGATTATTAAAAATTAAATTTTCCCATTGTTCATTAACATTCGATTTTACCTGAAAATATATAATATCTCCTTCTGTTAGCGCTCCTGTATTAAAAAGAATAGAATTATTTCCACTATTATTATAAGGATATTGCAAGTTTCCAATTACGTTCACGGTTCCATTGGTCTGTTTTCTCAGGATGTCAATATTAATATCTCTTACGGTTATTGGTTTAACAAAAGTTCCTGTAATTGAGCCTGTATTTACATTGAAAGGAATCCCAATTCCATTTTTATTACTTACAAGGTTTGTATTATTAAACTGACGCAATGGCGTTTCGGAAGAATCATTGTATAAATAATATATATTAGCCAAAGGTGCATATATATACTCCATATTTACTGGCAATTCAACTATATCATTGTTTCCATTATCTATTGAATTTACTCTAAAATAAAAATAATCTCCTTGCTTAACTTCTATTGACGGTTGATTAATTGTGTAAACACTATTCGCTGAATTTAGTACTGTCATCGGAACAATAAAAGAAGAATTATTAGCTTGAAGCTTGTAATGCTGCAGACTTATTTTAACACCATCAGTACTTGATAAATTCTTTAATTTAAAAGATCCAATAATTTTAATGTATCCATCATATGGAGCTTTCCACACTTTCACAACATCATGAAGGGGGGAATTTTTATAATCTTCCAAAATATCATTACAATCGATACTTGGAGCACTTATAGCAGCTCCCTTATTAATAGGATTTGGTGTAAGTGAAACATCTGTTGTATATTTTAAAACTCCATTGTCTATTCTACCAAAATAGACCTGACCATTACTAACTATATCCTGAATACCATCATTATTAGTATCTGTAAAATAATTATATGTAAAATCTTTAGTTTTAGAGGTTCCAGATGATGCTGATGCGAAAACCATATCACTTGCTGTTGCTTGAATCCCAAAACTATTAGTAAAGTTTTTTGAATAAGAAAATGATTTGGAATTTTCCGGTGTAAAAAGAGTACTACCAAAAGAGCTCATATCCGGTCCCTTCTTTCTATATTTAAATACAGTATCTGGATAATTCCAATCCGTTTTTAAAATCTTATCAGGGAGTCCGTCACCGTCAATATCTGTCATAGAAAGTCTTCCTCCTCCTTCTCCCTCACTATATTGGTAATCCCCACCCACAGTTGCATTTTTGATTAGTGGATTATATCCTGTTTTATCTCCAGCTAATGCAATTCCAAATGTAAGAGCACCTCCAATCGTTGTATTTTTAGAGTCGCCATGTCCTAGTAGAGATGAACTATTTATTCCTGCATCATTAGTAACCGCATCGATAATTGTTTCACTATAATACTGCGAAGTTTCAATATTATTAAAATACTCCAATCTATTAGCATAAAAAACCTGATCATTTGCATCTTTCTCCGTAATAGTTTCTAACAGAGATTTTTTAAAAGCTCCTTCTTTGTAACCAAAATCATAACTTCTTACCTTATCTGTACCATAAAGAATTACAATATTTTTTAGCTTTTTAGACATAACCTGCACAAATCCTAAACGAGCATTCACTTGTACATCCTGTCTCTGGGAATCATATTCAAAATTTATGAAATATTTTTTTAGTGAAGGGTTAGAATCATTTTTAGTATATTCTATATTTTTTATATAATACTCTATACCTCCTTTACCTATTACATTTTCGGTAGAAGTATATGGAAATTTATCATATGTATACACCACGTAATTTCCATTGGTATCTATGGTTTTATACAATGCCCAATGTCCTATATTTTCTTGTGCATCTTTTAAATAATACTGTTGCGGGTTATTGGCAGTTCCATCATTTCCAAAAATACTTCTCGTTCCATTTTTGGAAATTACCTCCCACCAATATTCTTTAGGAGAGTTTCCGTGACGTATGATTTTACTGTATCCACCTTCTATTCTCGGATAAAATCTTTTTGTATTATCCGGCTCCAAGTTTGCAGACCTGCTTTTCTCAAAACCCTCATTTCTGTTAGGCAAAACATAATTATCTCCTACTTTAAAGGTTAATTGCTCTCCCCCCAAAGTATAAATCTCAGTTTCAAAGTTTTGGTCATAAGTAGGAACTCCCCATCGTGTATCAATGGAAATCGATGGAATAGAAAGATCCCAGCCTAATCCTAACCAGCCATTACCGCCTTCGCTGCTGTAATTTACGGATAACGATGGCTGCATTCCGCCTCTTCCTGCTGGTAGTTTAATTGGAAAACTTGTATTAACAGCTCCCATATTGTTCGCGGTAGGTGGTGCAATAGAAACTATTCCTTCTGTTGGATTAGCAGCTTTAATGTCTTTTATGGAATTAGGAGCATAGCTTCCTGTTTCCGGAGATTCGGGAACTTTAATGATCCCGTTTACCATATCCGTAAAATGGGTTGTTTTAGATACAATAACATTGCCACTTTTTTGAAGAGAATCTCTTTCGGCTTTCTCTAAAGGAATCCATTTTTTCTGAGTAAGATCAAAATAAAAGGTTTTGATATCCTGTTCGGTATATCCTGCCGGTATTTTAGATTTATCATATCCAATGGATACTTTTGCCGGCACCGAAAAATTCTCTCCGTGAGGTAAAAATCTATATCCGAAATGATCTGCCGTTACATTTACCATTTCAGGAGTAAGAGCAGGCATATCAATATCTCTGAGAGCAGTAATGGAATATACTGCAGTATTTTTCACAGAACTTCCTTCTATTTTTAAGGTAGCTGAATTTAAACTTAATTCTTCTGTCTGGCTTTGAGCATTTATATATTTAGAATTGGTTTGCCCCACATATGAATTCGCAAATTCTGAAGGAGTACTCTTTTTATCCGAAGCAACTATACGAAGATTTCTGATTTTGTAGCTGTAATCGGAAGAATTAGGAATTGTAAATACAATAATATTTTTGCCTTCTTTAACAGCCGTTGCTTTTACCGGCTCTGTTTGGTGTGTCCAAAATGTTGTTTTTTCCAAGTTTTGACCTCCTACAGCCAATTCATCATTGATAACTTTGCTTACCTGCTTATAATCTTTTAATCCATAAAGATCATATTCCAAGCTATATTGTTTTTCAGATCTGATTTTTTCATTTACTGTAACATTAAATATGTTATCATATATCTGATCTATCGGATGTTCGGAATCTTTTCCTATAATTCCTTCTTTTATATCAGAAATATACAACCCTGATACCGGCTGATTAATAAAAGCTTTTTGTCCGCTAATCAACTTTTTATTTCCATTTCCTGATCGATTAAGGATATCTTCAGAATCAATATTTTTCTCATTTGGATAAGAAATAGTATTTTCTAAAGTCTTATCGGTTGCTGAAGTTTTTTCAGTATTCTTCAAAAAGCTGCCGTCATTTTGAACAACAGTTGAATAATGAAAATCTGCACCCGGTAAAGTTTCTTTGGGCTTATTTAAGTACGCTGTATTTGCGTAAGCATGAACTTGTGTCCATGAAGTAAGAAAAACCAGAACTTTTACAATTTTAGGATTTTCTCTTAATCTACTTAATATCGAATTTCTCATTTGTGTATATGCTTTTCTACTACAAAATGATTACCTGTAAACTGTTGAAAGAATTTCAGGCAATTAGTTTTTGTTTAATTCCTTTTTTATCTATAAGAGATTGTTTATTAGCGGCTAATTGGTGACGATGAGCTTAAATACTTTTAATTCAGAAGTCGTTTTCACAACAATTACATAAGCTCCCTCTACTAAAAGCGTATCTTTAATTTCATAATAGTCTTTTCCATTATCCTGTATGGTCTTTACAAGCCTTCCCGAAGCATCATAGATTTTGATATCTACATTCTCTTTTATATCTGATATAATTCTTATGGTAAACACCTGACCTTTAGGCACTGGATTTGGGTATAATACAATTCCGTTTTCTCTTTTACGAGTTACTTTTACTGTATCTTTTTTTGTACAGCCATCTGGTGTATTCACTGTTACCGTATAAACTCCAGGTTCATACACTGTAATATTAGCGGAAGAGCTGCTAAATCCATTATCTGATGTCCATTGATAAGTAGCATTCGGATTCGAGATCTGGGTACTTGCATCGAAATGAGCAGATCCTCCGGAACTTATTATCACATCAGGTCCTAAATCTAAATTGATCGAGTTAAAATCATTGACTGTAAAATCTTCATTAATTATATTCCCATCCGCATCCGTAATGATAAGATGATAGTTTCCGATTACCAAGTCGGGGAAAGATAACTGGGATGTAGAAACATTAAAATTCTGATTAATACCGTTACCCGTTAATTGAATATGGTATGGAGCTTTACCTCCTTTAATATTTATATTTAATGTTCCCTTCTTCTGTGTACAAGTAGGCTGCTGAAGTTCATTAATTGATAATATTTTATTTCCTAAAGCAAAAGTGAAAACATCTGTTCCTGATAAATCCTGATCAAAGGTGATATTATTAAAATGAACATTTTGATCTGCATCTACATAATCCATAGGAAATACTTCTACGTTGGCAGAATTAAAATTTCCCTGTCCGGTTTTATCAATAAATAACCATAACTTTTTATCTGCAGGTATAGTAAGTATATTTTTAACAGAAAAAACCACTTCAGTCGGAATGGTCTGAGAAGTCTCTGTAGAAAATCTGGTTTTCCATTTTCTTTTAAACAACTGATATCCGGAAGTAGGAGTATCTAACAATAATTGCTCTTTATTATCTCCCCATATAAGAAAACTTTGATCTGGAAAATCTGCATCATTGCTCTTGTTATCTACAGCTAATTTTTTAGCCGCAATAATAAGCCGCTTATTTTCTGAAGAACTCGTTGCCTGTTTCTGATATAAACCTGAATACTTATCTCTGGCAATTCCTGCAATGTTTGCAGAGTAATTAGTAAAGTCATCCTGCTTCCATATCTTTTTACTTTTTGAACTATAATATTCAGTATAAGGCATTGTAACTGCATATTTTACAGCCAGATAAGAATTTACACGATTTCTTTCATTTTGAGTAAGAATTTTACGGTATATGAAAAATTCAGGAAGTTTACCTTTAAAATTTTGCCAGCCGGTACTTCTTATATCTTTTCCTACGTACATAGAAGATATTCCCGTCGTACCTATAACAGAATGAATCTTTTCTGAGGGAATTCCGAATCTTGTATACATACTGAATGAAGGAAGATCATCAATAGTACTGGTATTGATATAGTTAATCTGTTCATTGTTATACCGGAAAATATTTTTTGTGCTGAAATATATTTCCTTCTCGTAAGACTTTTCTGAAGAAAACATAGCTGTTTCCGTGGATGTATTTTGATTTTGATACGCTGTAAAGAAAGTAGTCTTATCCATAGTCTCCATCAAATATGGAAATTTCAGATAATCATCTACCCCGTCAAAATCCAAACTTTCATTATAATTAAATAATGTATAATTAGGTTGGTTCTGAGTAGATATCGCTTTAATTTCATTCTGATTCCCACTATAATCCTGATAAGTTAATGCAGGAGTTTGTGCAGAATTAGCTTTAAACCAAACACTCACTCCCGAAACACCGCCAGGAGACTGGGCAAAACACATATCCAGCAAAAGGATATGAAAAAAGAAAAGTATTTTTTTCATCATAAGTGTTTATCTCAAATTTTGAAAATTTGTAATCGCTGAGAATCGTCTAAAATATTTTTATCGCACTAAATAACGGCACATCCGATTCTCAAAGATTTATTTTTTAATAAGCTTTTTAGTTTCTTTAAAGTCACTACATTCTAAACTAACCGTATAAATCCCGGAAGGATAATCACTCACATCAATTGTTCGTAAATATTCGCCTTTTGGAAACGCTTCACTACTTTGGTTATTTAGAATAATTTTTCCGGAAGCATCATATATGGATATTTTTACTGCTGATGAGTTTTCCAATCTGAATTTTATATGAGCTTCATCCTTTGTAGGATTCGGAAAGATTGTAAAATTACTTTCGCTTTTTATAGTTTCAGGAAGAATATTCTGATCCGAAACTCTTTTTTGTGCAACATATCTGAATGCTGAAATCATATCAAAACAAGGAGTAATGAGTGCATGAAAGCCTGAAGCATTTTCTGCATGAAAACCAACTTTCAATGTAATATCTTTTGAAGCCAGATATTCAACATTTTGTACAGGAGCAATAATTTTATTACTTGCTACGATCTGCTTTGCCCAGATAGTTTGTGGAGTTGTAATGTCATCAACCGGACTTGTAAGTATTTTTAAATCTTCTTTATAACAAAAATCTACATTAGAAACAACAATAGAAAAATTCTGAACACCATTTGGAAGTAATGGTGTTGTGTTTGTTTTTGGAGACACAATAATTTTGTAAGTGTCCTTAGTAGGATTTTTAATATCTACTCTCTCAATTGTATCTACATTATTCGTGGAATTTTTAGTCGCTGCTGCCGTAAGATTATTCATTCCTCCTAATTTCCAAGGGTAATAAACAGTCTCTGTACCATTTGAATTTACTTTAACAATTTTAAGATCAAGATCATTAACTAAATTAGGGGTAGAAAGATCTACAGTATTGCTCACAAGATTTCCTTGAGGATCAGTCCATGATATAGTGGCGGATAAAGGCTGGCTAACATCCAGAGGAACTACATACAAAGTATATTTATTTCCCTGATTAAGAGAAATCTCTTTGATTAATGTAGATTTTTTATAATCCCCAATAATTCCTTCAATATTATCATGTATAGCAGCAACTGCTCTTTTCGCATCTGCCATTCCCCATCCGTAAATATAATCTGGTCCTTCTGTTCCCTTATCATTGGCTGTATGAGCCAACAGAGCACGAACTGTAGAAGATTGCATATAGCTTTGAGAAGGACTCACAGATTTATAATATTGCTGTAATAACGTTATAATACCAGAAACTACAGCAGTCGCTGATGAAGTTCCTTTATAAGTTCCGTATGCGGAGTCATAAGTCTCAATAGATGAATATATAGTCTCTCCAGGTGCGCATAGATCTGGCTTTATCCTTCCGTCGTCAGTTGGACCATAACTGCTGAATGAAGAAATATCAAAATCTTCATCAGAATTCATATTAAGATTTTTTTTAGCAGAAGCCACAACCAAAACATTTTTAGCAATTCCCGCTCCTTCAAGTAAATCATATCCTCCCTTCGCAGTTACCTGAGGAACAAGAGCAGGATCTATTTCTCTGGAATTTCCCGCAGCCTTAACAATTTGTAAATATGGTTTTAAATACATTAGGTTATCCCAGTTCTGTGCTGTAGAATTATATTTTCCAAATTGATAGGTTTGAAGATATAAAGGATCGAAACCATAACTATTATTGGCAACTAAAATACCCGTTGGATTATTTGGGGAATAAGCTTCATTAAGCATTTCAGATACATCATTTACCCAATCATATGCATGAAGTTTAGCATTAAATGCAATTCCTCTTGCATTTGCGTCTCCATTACTTCCAACCATTGTTCCTGCAATGTTCGTACTGTGCCTTGTTATAGTTTGATTTTGAGAAGAATCATAAGTAATCTTTCCGGAAAGCAATTCATGTGTAACTCTTGGCTTTGAATAATCCCATTGGCCTATTATCATATTTTGTCCTGAAATGTCTAATCCAGCACTTCCTCCAGCATATAATGTATTAGCTTTTGTCATTTGTGCCGCTCCGGCATTCAATGTCGTATAGTATAATGGTCTGCCATTTTCATCAGAACCAACTAATTGCTTATTATTTCCATCTTTTTCAATAAATTCCGGAAATCCTAAAGATTTTAAACGCTCTACTTCCTGTTTCTGTTTATTCTCTTTATTTATAATCTGTAACTGGAAATTCTTTTGATCTTCTATTAATCGATTATTGGCATCTTGCTTTTCTTGTGAAAATACCGACATGAAAAAGAATACAGAAATTCCCAAAACTGACTTTTGGTATATTTTATACATCGGAAAATATTTTTAGGATTATTTCTGCTTTGCCTTTTCTAATTTTTCTAATCTTTCATTCAAAGATTTAAGAATATCTGCCTGACTTTTGATTAAGTTCTCTTGTTCTTTATTTTTCTTATTCAGATCAATGGAATATAAAGTTAGTTCTTCAATTTTTTCAAGAAGCTTATTGGTTGTTATTCCTAGTTCTAATCCATTCTCAATAATTTCTTTTGAGGATGAAAAATTAGGTAAATGGTGATATTTTTTGGTAAACTCTTCTACTTCATCTAAAGATAACATTTTATAATCATTCTTTAAATCAGAAGCCCCGTTATAATACTTTTGAAAAACATAATCTGCAGGTACCTGCAAATCGATTTTCACTTCCTCTGCATGAATTTTTCCTTTTACTGTAAGTTTCGAATCTGGATTTACCGAGCCTATCCCTACATTTCCGTTGTTGGCAATTCTTAATCTTTCAGTCCACCAATTGTTATTTGCAACATTACTCATGTTAAAAAATTGAAATCCATCTTTTGAACTTTGCATCATGGTATGAACATTATTCTGTACATCGCCCATCTGGATCGCTGCAGCTTGACCAATATCACTCGTAGAATTCTGACGATATATTTCTAAATCGTTACCTATATAAGAACTTGTATTTCCTTCAATCTTAACTCCTAAATTATCAGCATTATGAATTGTCAATTTTCCAGCTGGTGATGTTGTTCCTATTCCTACATTACCCGACTGTGCCTTAACTACAAAAGCTCCACTAGTAGAGTTAGGCTCTATTACTACATCTCCATTTCCTCCCCGGATAATTGTTTTACTATGATACTGTCCTCCAAGATTACCAAAAGATAATATATTACCGGAACTTTCTGAATAGCTAATAACAGGAACGTTGTATCCGTTAGAATTTAGTTTAATATAATAAGAGCCATCATTACCATTATTGTATCTTTCGTTAGCAGTAACAGAACCATTAACATCTAATTTTTGGGTTGGGTTATCAGTCCCTACTCCTACACTTCCATTAAGTGTTATTCTTACCTTTTCAGAATTGTTTGTTCTAAATATTAAAGGCTGAGCATCTATAGTACCTAAGAAATTTGTAGATGGATTTGTTCCGTTGTTACCTGTCGTATTCCAGATTTGTGCTGAAGAGAATACAGCGATCAGAGAACTTATCGTGAGTAATATTTTTTTCATTCCTGTATTTTTTTTCGCAAATATATATATTTTTTTCACTCAAAAAAATTTGCATAAATTAACATCAAATGGTAATAAAATTTATTAGAATTACATATTTAAATACTTAAATCAAATTTTAAATCATAACCCTAATTTATTTACATTTTATCATTCGTAATTAATTATTATCCTTAATAATTTTTATTATTTTTTTTGTTTGTAAATCCTTGATAGTATACAGAATAAGGAATTTTGATTTAATAGTAAAATTCACATTCTTTATTCTCCAATATTATCCGTTTTTTATCTCTTTAAATGAAAAGGGATAAGTATAAAATCTAAAAAACTTCTGTTACAATTTTTACAAAAATATTGTTGTTTTCACATTTTTAATAATTTTTGGTGAGTAACAATTGGGACCAATTTTGTTGTCACTAACTTTGGATACCTGTTATGATTCTCATTCATTTGCGATAGGTATTTCCGCAAAATAAACGAGAGCAAGATTATCTTACTCTCATTTTTATAAATTAAATTCAATCAACATTGAAAATCAAACAATTATAACTCTACAATTGAATATCACTAAATTTGGAACACTATCTCAAATCAACAAGCTCTATCCAAGCAGTATGGTATTGTAGATCCAACATATGGAACAATATGTCCACTACTTCCTTTAATATTTCTCCGCCCATTTCTTGACAGACTTTCCTTAACTGTTACCAAATTAATTCTTTTCATAACAATAATATTATTTATTAATTCCTACTCTTTAGCCTTTCAGCTTACGCTTTAAACTCTTTTTTAAAATTGATTTCCAAATATCTATAGTAAAAAACAATTATTCTAGTTCATTATCATTAATAAGGATATCCGTTAATAAATTTCTTTTATAATCATATAAATGATAAACCAAAACTTCTAATTCATTTTAATTCCTCCTTTATAACATATTCCCCGGAATTCTTTCTATTGAATAATATTAGAACAAACTTCTAATTCTATTCTTGTTTCTTTACAACAGGGGATGTATAGAGTCTGTTTCAGAAATTATATTAAGGATGTTTTCTCCTACAATTACTCCCACATAACATCCGCCACATTCATCAAACATAAAAATTCCGTCTTCCCGAAAAACCTCTTTTAAGTATGTACACTTTTATTATTCATACAGGAAGTATGAAAAAGAGGGAAATATCAAGTAATTTTTCCAAAATTAATTACAATAAACATATTTTCTTCATAGAAATTAAATCAAAAGATTTCAGTATCATTAGGCAAATTCTAAAAATCCATTATAGATAAAATTCTTTACCGTGCTTTTTACCAAATAATCCAATCTTCCAATAAGTTCTTCCTTATCTTTTGAGTAAGTATAGGAAATGATAGTATCAAGTACTTCTTCCGGCTGAGATAAGCAAAAATATTTAAATTCTTCACTTACCATTTTAATTGTTTTGGGGGTACTGAAAGCCTGTAATAATAAATATTCTATTTTAAGGGGTATCTCCTCAAAAAAATTCGTTCTTTTATCAAGAGCAGGAATAAAGACGGAGATATATGAAGCAGGAGGTTGTATAATGTTTAGTGTATGTATATAAATGTCATTTGAAGACCAGTCCCATTTCGTATTTACTACAGTTCCCATAGAACCATGTATGATTGGGACATATAAAATTGAGCTGCCTAAAGATTCAATATGATCAAAAACATAATTTCTATAAGATATGATCTTTGAAAATTTTGTCAGGTTATTTTTCTGTCTTATTCCATCATAAATTTGGTTTTTACTTTGTTCAAAAAACAGAAGATCTTTTAATAATTCTGAAGAAGAATTCTGATCTATTACAGGAACAATGTCATTAATTAGATTACTACTAACTTCATCAATATTATTCAAGATTGTATTGTAGACATTGGAAAAATTTATTTTTGTGAAATAATAAAATTTAGGATATTGCTTTTGAAATATAAAATCTTCTTTCAGCTGAATATCCAAACATAAGTTATAATTTTTATTTTCAACAATATTTTTAACAATGGAAACATTATATTTCATAATTAGATATAACTGACCTATTTTTCCATTAATGAGTCCGAATTCTAAATCTACATATTCATCCAAATCTTGCAACATAGTCTCATATTGTGCCAATTCTTCTTTGAAATTATCTCTGTGATAAAAAAATTCTGAAAAATCATTACAGAGAGAAGGCGAAAGTGTCATCAGAAAAGCAAGATTCTTCTCAAATTCCTCTTTTTCATTCATCTCTAATAATCCATCAAGAATCCTGATATAATTTTCTTTATTTGAATTAATCTTAAGAATAAACCTCTTTTCTATATCAGAAATAAAAAGATAGTTTTCTAAGTTAATCTCTTCCTTTTCTTTATTAATAAAATTTTTAATATACTTTTCAGCTTGTGCACTATAGAATTTAATATTTTCATTTTTTGAAATCGCATGTATATATCTCAATACAAATAGAATCCCCAAAGATCCACGTGCGAAGTCACAGGAATTTTCTATATTGATTTCTTCTTTTGAAATCCATGAAAGACCATTAGGTGTAAATATACTGTTGTTTATTATTTTCTGTAAATAATTATTTATCATCTCTTCTGTTTCCTTCGATTCATTTTTAGTAAACAGATTAATAAGAATAAATAGGACTCCCGCTCTTCCATCCAGTAAATAATCGGAAGTATATTCAGAATGGAAAAACTCCTTTTCAGACTCTTTTAAAATTTTCAGACAATTGTCTAAATAAATATTCTGAGGAGAGGTTTTATAAAGCTCTAATAAAAAATAAGCAACTCCGCCTCTTCCAGTATATAATGAGTAATTTGCCGTTGCTGAATGATCACAGTAAGAGATCAAACTGAGACTATGCGTTTCTATAATATCAAGCAACTCTGGTTTATTATATATTTTATGGTATTCTAACAGAAAAAACAAATACCCAGTAATTCCGTATTCTATATTTTCAATATTATCTGATATAAGGTATTGTTCTTCAAGTTTCTGCTTATTATTTTTGGCTATATTCTGGAGATCCGTAAAACTTAATCCCAATATAGCAGATATATATTCATCTGTTGTTACATTCAATCTCATATTTGATACGTTTTAAGAAGTCTGATAATGTTATGATAATAATCAGGATATGATTTTCTGAGTAAATCTTCAATCTGCACGGGAACTGTGTTCACAGTTTTATATGGTCCCAAAGCATGGAGATAAGAACGTTCAAAAGAACTTCCCAATACGTCGCAAATTCCGTCAAATCCCTGATTAATATTATCAAAATAAAATTCTACAGGAATTTTTTCTTTATGAGCCATTGAATATAAAAGAGCCTGTTCAAAAATAATATTAAACAGTCCAATATTAATTTTGGACAAATAATCTGCGTTTTTATCGATAAATTCAAATGCTTTATCTGTATATTGTTTAAAAAACAGTATTGCATTGCCCCCTACAATACCATTATTAACACCATTCACCTCCCCGAAAGTATTATAATAATTTAAAATATCTTCAGGTATATATGCAAAATGATTCTGAATTGCCTCGAAAATTTCTTTATATAAGGTATAGCCAATTTCGCTATTCTGGCACACAATAGGTGCATGTTCAAAGTGTTCTTCAAATTTTTCGAATATAAACACATCTCCATCGGCGTGAATAAAAGGAGTATTCTGGATACTATAGGCATATATTTTTCCCAATGCCCACAAATCTTCATGATAATGATTGATTTTATCCAAACATACATCTACTTTCGTATAAGGCAGTTTCAATTTTTCAATTAAAATATTATATCCTATTTCATCAGTAATTAATTCTACATCATCATAATATTTTCTAAATTGTAAACAGCTCAATGCCCAGCTGAAATAGTTATATTTTTTGTCAGTCCACCCTCCATTATTCCGATCATGGAGTTTTACATTTTTCTTTTTATAGCTTGGTTTCGACCAAAAACTCTGAATTATTTTCATATGATATTAATTAAAAAATCCCCAGTAATAGAAGTAAAAAAGGATTAATATTAAGGAAAAAACAAGGGATATTATGATAACTTTGTGTTGGTATTTACTGATTCTTATGAGGAATATAGCCAACAAAAATACAGTCGCAGCATATACCGTAAGAAGGGTAAACAAACTTCTAAACTTTTCTTTTATTCCGAACGCACATATAAAGAAGTTAGAGCTTGCCGCATCCTGGATAGCATAAATAAACCCACCCATTATTATAATGGCCAGTAAGCATGACAGGATAAGCAGCCCGTAAAAAAATTTGCTGAATAAGCCCTCTTCTTTTCTTTTCCTAATCATCTGCATTGAAAAGTAAACGATTCCGATAATCATAAGAATATAGGCCAAAATTAAAGGAGCAAAATTCAGAAGATCAAAATTCCCAATAAACATTGCCAGCTTTGGAACTCCGGGATTCACATGAATATCCGTCACAAAATTTGTTTTATAGGTACTCATGATTTTAACTGACGGCTTTTGCTGATAGGAATCTTTAATAAAGTTGTTAATTAATCCGCTTCCTTCCTGATTGAATAAAAGGGCATGGTTTTCATTTTTAAATATGATTAGCTCTGCATTCAGCAATCCGGCTAATGACTGAGCATTTGAAACTGGGGTAATAGGATCAAATTCTCCAGCCAGAATCATCGTTGGAATTTTAGATATTTTCTTATAATCTAAAATATTCTGCGGAATACTTTTAGTATTCCACTGACTATTGATAAGAAAATCACTTCTGTAAAATGACAAACCACCTTTTAATCCCGGATATTTTGCAGCATCTTCATCATAGTATTTTAATGAACTGTATGGTAATGCATCATTCAGCAACATACTGTAATAGGTTCCAAAATCCAGAGCCCGGAAAACCCCGGAAAATGCACCGACTACCGAACTTAATGCGGCTGCATTTCTTTCATGAAACAAAGTAATAATCACTGGTAGTACTTCCGTCATCTGTTTATTATATAAAGCCTGATGAATAACGAGTTTAAAGTCTTCACTATTGAATGTAAAACTTCCTTTTTCCAGAAGATCTTTGGGAATATTCACCGTCAATGGTCTTTTATCCAGATCTGCAATCACGTCATAATAGGTCTTTTCGAGATTCGTGAATTTTTTATTTGAGACTGGATCCTGTTTACATTTTGAGAATAAGATATTTAATTCCTTCACATAATGATCATTGATCTTATCATAATATTCAGAAATATTATTAATAGATGAATCTAAAATCATTTTATTGAAGTCATCAGGAAATGAATTGGCATATACCTGTGAAATATAGGTTCCGTATGAAACTCCAAGAACATTCCATTTGTCATAATGCAATGCTGTTTTAAGCGCATGCAGATCATTGGCTATATTCATACTGTTATAATTAGCAGGATTAATCCCTTTTCTTATCAGCTCATTTTTACAGTTCATTGCTGCAAATAATCTATTTTTCTCATCAGCGGTGGCTGATTCATTCGAGGATAAAATTTTAAATATTTCTGTTCCCAGTTCCGGGCATAGTTTAGGTAAAGAATTTCCTACCCCCCTTGCGTCTACCAATATAATATCGGAGTAATCTCTCAGTGGGTGATCACGAAAATATCCGAATGTTCCAATTCCTGATTGCCCGGGACCACCTTCTATATACAATAAGGGTTTCTGAGATGATTTTTTCTTCTTTTTGAGAACAGTAAATGCAATTTTTATTTTACCTGTTGGAGCTGTCCAGTTTTCAGGAACAGAAAGATATCCCCATTCTATTGTTTTATCTGTTTTCAGGTGTTCTTCATCGAAAAAAGGTTTTGTCTTGGTAATAGTATATCCTTCTTTTTGTGCCAACAAAAATGAGGATATCATGATAAATAGTAAAAAAAATACTTTCGAGGTCTTCATATTGAGTAATTAATTTTTAAATTCATTTATAGATATATCTTTAATGGGTAATTCTGAGCACACATAACAACAGTAATCATCTGCGATATATATCTTTTTGATATTAAAATTCTGCCCGTTATAGAGCAGTGTATCATTATCTTCCGCAGACTGGGTTTCAATTTCACTCAGCGGAATTGTAAGGCCTTTACCTATCAATTTTATCAGGGATTCTTTTCTTGTCCATATATCAATAATCAACTGATCTTTATTCATACTTTCGTTGATTTTCTTCTTTTCATTTGGAGTAAGGCAAAAGCCAAGATCTTCGATTTTTACAGGCTGAATTTTTTCAATATCAATTCCTATTTCCCCGTCTTCTGTTACTCCACAAATAGAAATATGGTGAGCATGTGAAATATTAAAATTAATAGGAGCGTCTTCAAAGAATGGTTTTTTATTTTTAGTGAATCTTATGTCATTATCTGTCATATGTAAGCGATATTTTTTTTTCAGGATATCAAACAGCATCATCCTGCCTAAAAGTGATAATTGTGCATCCGACCAATTCTTATACCTCAAAATCCTGTTTTGAAAATCACTACTCAGCTCGTATCTGTAATTTGACATCAAAAACTCATGAACTTCCTTTCTAATAAAGGAATAATATATTGTAAGCATAGTTAAAAATCAAAATCAATATCAAAGGAATTTTTAACATAAAAAAAGTCCTTATACCCGGAATCCAGCTCAGAGTTTAGTGATAAAATATGTTTCAAGAAGTTAATATAGGTTTGGGAAAAATCTCTGATTATATGTTCTTTATAAAGGCTTTTGTTATAGCTGACATCCATATGGATCTGGTCTGTATCATTAATAACATTCATTATAACAGGAAATTTATTAAAAACCGAATCCTGTTCCACAGTCTGTATTGAAAAATCTGAAAACCCATCAATCGTATGATAACTAAAATCAGGATTCTGGACTACAAACATAATATCAACATGATGCTTCAAAAAAGTATTATTTGAAACTTCTTCATACTTATTGACTTCTAAAAATTCATGGGTCACTTTCTCAAGTATTTCAGTAAACTGTTCTTCTCCGAGCTTCACTCTTAATAAAAGACTTTTTATGAAAACCCCGAGAAGGGAGTCTACCTGAGGAACTGACCTTCCGGAGTCAACAGTTGCTATACAAATATCCGACTGTCCTGAAATTTTATTTAACAATACCAACAAGGAAGTCAGCATTAAAACATAAGGAGTTGTTTTTTTTTCTTTTGCCAGATTATTTAAGCGAGCTGACAAGGAATTATCTAAAGAAACAGTAAATATATTCCCTGTATAGCTCTCAGGTACTGAAGCTTCTTTCTTCAGAAAAGGTTCATACTGATACCCCTCAACATATTTTTCCCAGAAAAGATTATTTTTTTCAATATCTGTATTTTGATAATACCAGTGGCTATAGTCTTTAAACTGTATTTCAGTATGAGCCGGAATTATGACAAAGGAGGGATTGTTATAAACGGAAATCAGCTGTTTAATGAATAATTCCGTAGAAATTCCGTCAAAAATAATATGATGGGTCAGAAAAAGAATCTTATATCTTTCCCCAAGCTTTAGAATCATTAATTTTAAGAGTATTTCTTTCTCAAGATCAAAACAAAAACCAGTATACTGGTTGACAATATGTTTATAGTCTGCTTCATTATCTACTTCATTCATCTCTAAGGAAAAATGAACATTTTCAAAAGCATTGATTTTCTGGCAGATGGTGTCTTCATGCAATGCAAAGTTGGTTCTTAATATTTCATTTTCCGATATCATGCTCTGTATAGATTTTTCCAGTAAAACAATATCAATAACGCCTACCACATCAAACTCCATAAACATATTGAATGCTGGTGAAACCTCTTTTCTCTGACAAGCCAACCATATATTTTTTTGTGTGGGAGTTACTTTATAAAAATCCTGCACCGGCGCAGCCGGGATCACTCCAAGTTTATTTTTTTTCTTCAGAATGAAATGGTATAAAGAATAAAGATCCGGGTTTTCAAAAACGTCTTTCATTAATATCTGAACTGAGAAATTTTTATTGACCAGATTCGTTAATTTGGTAACCAAAATAGAATGTCCTCCCAATTCAAAAAAATTATCTTCCGGCTTAAGATCATTCTGAAGATGTAATACTTCTTTCCAGATTACTTTTAATTCCTGAATCAGCAAATCATTATCAATTTTCTTTTTGCTACCCCCTTCTTGCAAAGAAGGAAGCTCTTTAGCCGACAGCAACTGCCGGTCTATTTTTTTATTAGGAGTAAGCGGAAAGTCTTCTACGGAAAAAATAAACTGAGGAACCATATAATAGGGCAGGTCTGAACTCAGTATATCATAAATTTTCGAAATGCTCACTTCTGAACGGGCCTTTACGTAAGCTACCAAATTTTTTTCGCCATCATGGTCTTTAACCACTACTATAGAATCCTCAATATTTTCAATGGTGTTCATATGGTTTTCAATGTCTCCCAGTTCAATTCTGTAGCCATTTATTTTAACCTGATGATCACTCCTTCCGAAGAAAATGATTTCGCCGGCTTCATTCCATTTCCCGACATCTCCGGTTTTATACATCAGATCTCCCTGTCTAAAAGGGCTTTTTATAAACCTTTCCGAGGTAAGCTGCTCATTATTGTAATATCCTTTCGCAAGGCCTTTTCCTCCGATATAAATATCTCCAATGGAATTTATGGGTAAAAGGTTAAGATCTGCATCCAAAATATAAAAAGACGTTTCGGCAATTGGACTTCCTATATTCTGAGGGGAAGTATTTTTTTCTATTTTTTTAGTTGAGGACCATATTGTTGTTTCCGTAGGTCCATACATATTCCACATTTCATGACAGTGCGGGATGAGCTCTTCGATCAGTCCCTTACTCAGCAGGTCTCCACCACATAATATTTTTAATCCTGAATCTGGTATCCACCCAAAGCTGATGAGCCTCTTGAAAAAGCTTGGTGTTGCTTGGATGACGGAAGGATTTACTTGGGCTATCTCATGTATTGTGGCTGTGGGGTATTTTAGGATATTTTCATCAGCTATATACAGTGTTGCTCCGTTAATTAAAGGGGTAAAAAACTCCAGAATAGAAATATCAAAGGAATATGTTGTGACTGAGAATAATTTATCTACGGCATTTATTCCCGGTTGGATGCTGATGCTTTTTAACAGATTCAGCAGGGAAGCATGTCCTATTTCAACTCCCTTAGGGTATCCGGTAGAGCCGGAAGTATAGATAATATAGGCCGTATCTTCAGATCTAACTCTCTTTTCAGAGGTTTCATGGCTGTGTTCAAGAATATTACGCAAAAAAATTCTGTTGATATCTGTAAGTTCAACCTGAATTTTTTCATCAGATATGAGGAGACTGACTTTACTGTTTTCTACAATATATTGCAGCCTGCTTTCAGGAAATTCAGGATCAAGTGGAATATAAGCTTTTCCGGCCTTCATTATCCCCAACAAGGTGCATACCATATAGGCTGAACGATTCAGTAAAACAGCAATTGCATTTTCGGAAGCGTAATTATTTAGGATAAAGTGGGCTACCTGAGATGAAATACTGTCAACTTCTGTATAAGATAATGATAATGTACCATCTGCTATGGCTTCTTTACAAGGAAACTCCAGAACCCTTCTGCTGAACAAGTCAATTAATGTTTGCTCATTATCATCATATTTTATTTTAATCGCATTTTCATTAAATGAAAAAAGTTTTTCTTCCTCTCCCACAGACATGAATGAAATATTTTTCAATGATTGATGTGCCAGCGTTTCTATATTTAAAATCATATGATTGATGTGCTCCGTACATTGTATGATGGAATATTCATCAAAATATGCCTTATTATAATCGAAATCTATCTTTATGTTTTCTTCATCATCAAATTCTCTCACATAAATGGCTAATGCTACTCTCTCAGATTTATTGGTAAGAGGAAGTACTGTAGTTACCGTCCCTGCAAAATGGTCAGCATAATTATGTTTTTCATAGGAAAATGTGAGATTAAACAGTTTATCTTTTTCGCCATATAGTTTTAAATCCTGCACTATTTTCCCGAGAGGGTATCTTTGATGCCTATAGTCTGACATTAACTGCTTTTTCACATCTTCTATAAGATCTATCAGGCTGTTCTGGTAATTCAGCTTAATTCTTAAAGGAGAAACTCCCATAAACAGTCCTACTGTTTTTTTAAATACTTTACTGTTTCTGTTAAGTACTGGAATCCCGATCGCAAAATCTTCACTGTGATTAATTCGTCCGAAATAAAAGAAAAGTAGTCCCAAGAAGCTGTGAAATGTAGAAAAATTATGTTTTTTACCTATTTCTATAAGTCTATTATAATCTTTTCTTTTAACAATAAGCTCTTTGCGCTCACTTTCTGTAAGATTCTTTTCTGCAGTCTCTTTTTTGTTAAAAATAATCTGTGGTAAATCCCGATATCTTTCATTCCAATACTGTTTGTCTTTTCGATACTCCTCAGAATTCTGATACGCATGATCGTCTGTAATAAATTTTTTATATTCATAAGGATACTGTTCTTGTAGTTTATCAAAATTCAGCAGGTCATTATAATTTTTAATTAATCTCTGGAACATCAGGGACGTACCCCAACCGTCAGTGATAATATGATGATATACTGAAAAAAGATAATATAAATTCTCATGACATTTTACCAAAACAAACCGATACAGAAAGGAATCTTTTAATAAATCAAAAGGCAATAAAAATTCTTTCTGCATATATTCATCAGCTCTAGACACGGAATCTATGCTATCTGAAAAATCAACAAACTCTAGGTTTCTGGGGGTTTCAGATATGTTTATAATAGCAATACCATCTTTCTCTCTTAAAAAACTTCTATAGGCATCATGTTGACAAATCATTTCATGATAAGCTTTTTGAAGAGTATTAAGATATATTTCGCCCTTTATTTCTATTTTGGCTCCTATATTATAAATGGGTGCATTTGGATATAATAACTGTTCAAAAAAGATATCCTGTTGAGGAAGAGTTAACTTCATAAAATGTAAATATTAAAAATATGCGTTTTGAAAATTCTCAGGAATATCTTCTTTTACGATTTTACCGTAATCAAACTTCAGCAACTTATCACAATATTGGAAGTATCTATCATCATGTGTTACAGCAATAATTGTTTTACCTTCTGATTTCAATTTCGGGATTAATTGTTCATAAAAGTATTTCCTAAAATAGGGATCCTGATCTGCAGCCCATTCATCAAGTACCAAAATTGGCTTATCTTCCAATAATGCAAAAATCAAAGCCATTCTCTTACTTTGTCCTTTAGAAAACTGTCTTCTTGCAGATTCTTCAGAATCATCTTTTACTATATTTTCAAGTTTAAAGATTTCAAGTAATCTTTTGTAATTAGCATTATCTTTCAGCTCATAATCATCATAGTTTTGAGAAAAGAGGTGATTACTTGTAAATACAGCTGAAATAAGATTCTGAATTTCTTTTTCTGAATCAATTTTTTTCTCATTAAAAAATATATCCCCTTGATCAGGCACATATAAACCTGTAAGAATATTAATGAAGGTACTTTTTCCACTTCCGTTTCCGCCAACGATAAAAATAACCTCTCCTTTATTGATTTCCAGATTCACAGGTCCCAACTCAAAATTGGCATCCGCATTGTTATTTTTATAATTAAAATGGATATTTTTAAAGTTTAATTTTGAAAAATCAACAGCAAGTTCTACATTCAGTTTCTTATTAGCATTATCATTTTTAAAATCTTCATAAAAACTGTTCATCCGTTTGTTGGCAACAAATAATCTGGTAACGATGTCTTGAAGATTGATAATAGCGTTTATTGGGCCACCAATAAATAGTAAAACAAGAACATACGGAATTACAAATTCTTTTTTAAGCCAGCCGAGTTCTGGTAAAATAAAGAGAATCGTTCCTATAATAAGATACATCCCATACTGACTAATAAGCCCTATTGAAAGGAAGGAAAAACTTATTTTAAAATCCAATTTATACGCCTCATTTCTATTTTTGTAAACATAGTCTTCACGCAATCTTTCTTTTCTTCTATCACTTATCATTAATTCTTTAAATCCGTTCACTACATCCTGCACATATCCAAAATAAGACTCATTATATTTTCTAATTTTTTCTATGGATTTTGACAAAAGGTTCATTACAAGATAGTACATCCCTGCAATAATGATAATACATAAGATAATAATTAGTGCCGATATCCAGGACAGGCTTATGAGATATCCTATACAGAGTATAACCATCAGTAGAGAAGAAAATGCTGAAGTAATTACTCCTGGTAATGCGTAAAAGGTTCTTATGTCTTCTACTGCAGTATAGAATCTCTGAGTACCCCATTGTTCAATTTTTACCAAAGGGGTTTCCAAAATTTTCTGAAACAGCTGTTTTTCCATTCTAGTTAGCAAATCAAACGTTATTTTGTTCAATTGCTTTTGAAAGAAAATATTCAATAAATAGGCATAAATTACAAAAGAAAAGAATGCAATATAAATATACCCGTTTACTGAAAATTTATTTGACAGCGTATTATTGATTATATAGATAATACCAAAGCTCAATAAACTGCTTATTAAAGCATATACAGATATCAGAGCGATATGTTTTGATTTTATTTTTAGCATAACTAAATTTTATGAACTAAACGAAACAATAATTAATTAACTTTCCGATTTCTCTACTATGATGATGTATAAAAAAATGATTTCCTTCAAAGATCAAATAATTAAAAGAAGAATTTGTAAAATTTTCCCAATTCCTGATCCTTGCAGATAAGTTTTCTTCACTTCCCATTATTGCATAAATAGGTGTTTGAATAATCTTATTCTTTTCATACTGCCGATCTTTTTCAACACATTCAAAATCAGCTCTCATGATAGTGGAAAAAAATGCAAATGTCTCCTGATTTTCAATAATTTCATCGGGAACTCCTCCTAACTCTGCAATTCTTTTTTTAAAGGTTTCATCATCCAAATTATACCGAAGAGAAAAACTATGGTCTTCTAAAGGTCCCGGGTTTCCAGACACGATCAGATAATTTGGTGCATCATTTTCTTTCTCCAACATTTCGGTTACTGAGAATCCTAATATTGCCCCCATACTATGCCCATAAATTACATAAGGCTTACCATTTCTTTTGTCCTTTATCTGTAAAAACAGATCCTGTATTGCTTCTTCTTTATCTCTAATAAGGTTTTCTTCAAACCGAGCTCCTCTGCCCGGTAGCTCAATCGGGATAAACTCAATATCTGATTTTAGTTTGCTCTGTAAGAAATTATAAGAATATTTATTGCCACCTGCAAAGTGTAACAAAAAAAGTTGTTTATTCATTATTTCGTTGTTAATTTTTCGTTGTTAAGGTTGATCCACATATCATTTTCCGATGCTTTTTCAAAACTAGATTTCATTTTAGATAAGCCGTCTTTTATCTCAGTATCATTCTGAAGCTGCTTAATTGTGAAAATAATTTCGTGATTATTTAAAGCAGAAACATCCATTTTAATTCCTAGTTTATGGATAACTATCCGGTCTGCATTTTCAAATTGATCAAGGCCTAATGGAATAACAATCATAGGAATTTCATTCATTATACATTCTTTAACGCCTCCCATCCCTCCATGTATAATAGCCAGATCAGAATATTCAAGCATGGTCATTTGAGGAAGCCATTTATGAATCCTTATGGTATCCGATTCATGAGATTTATAGTCTTCAAAAAGATTTCCGACAGATATATTAAGAATATGATTTTTCATTGCTTCCTGCTGAAAAGAGCCAATAACCATTTGCAAAATTTTTTGAGTTTTTTCTTTATCTATTTGCTCTGCCCAAGAACCTAAGGAACAATAAACTATCGTTTTTTTTGATTTCCTTTGTTCAAAAAGTTCATTCTCTAGCTTTTGAATATCATAATCTGAGTGAAATATATTCTGCTCAGGTATACAGGCTCCTATATAAAAATCATTTTCTTTTATGCTTGCATCTTCTATTAAAAAGTCTTCTGAAGCTGGAACTACATTATAGAAGTTTTCAAAAACAGACAGCATATCATTCAAAGAATTCATGGTGTATCCTTGGCTAATGATAAGATCAATTAGAAGATTAGTGGCTTCAAGATTACTATCATCCATCAGCATATTGATACTCCATTCTTTAATCTTGTCTGTTAATGATTTTTTACTGAGGTCATTATCTACTGGAAAATGACAATATAACAGAAATGTCTTTATCTTGTATTTTAAATAGAAAGTGGCTGCTTCTATCGGATTATAAGCTGTAAAAATAATAGCTGATGGATTAAGCTTACTGATTAACCCATTAAGTTCCCCATTAATAATGGTCCGGATAACATCTGCATTAATTTTACCTGAGAGATAGGTACTATTTTTCGGATAATAGTCTTCAAAAACAGTGGTAAACGGAAATGATGTTCCAGATATTATTTCTGTTACATCCGGTACACCGATATAATGAACATGAATTCCCTTTTGGCGAAGTTTTTCACTGATTCCTAGGGTAGGAATTATATTTCCTCTGAATGGATCAGTATAGACCAGTACTTTTTTCATAAAGCGTATCAGTTATTTTTTAAGATTATCTGCTTCGTCCTATTTCATCTTCATTACCAAACCCTCTTTCTTCTTTGGAAATTTTATCATTTCCGAATGTGTAGTTTACAGAAAGTCTGAAAAATCTGTTATTGCTATAAGATACATAAGTTTGTACAATCCCGTTCAGTTCTGAGGTCATCATGCGCGGACTGGAATTAAATATATCATAAACCGCAAAGCTTAGATTTAATCCTTTATATGGCGTTTTATAAGAGATGGCAGCATCAAGTGAGTTCCCTTTCGAATAATGATAGGCATTCCTGTTGTATGGCGAACCATACCAAAAATTCAGATCTGCAGTCAACGTTTTTGAATGGTTCAAATTAAAAGAATTGTTAAGCGATCCAAAAAACTCCAATCCGTTTCTCATCAGCAGATTATAGTCTTTAATATTATGCGAATAAGAATAGTTCATGAAAAGAGTTACATACGTTTTCCACCAGGAAAATGTTTTGAATTCATATGATTCTGTAAGAGAATATCCATAACTGCGATAATAATTATCATATGTGGAAATAAGTTCTTTAGTAGCTTCATTTGACTTAAAAATTACATCAAAAGCATTGGAGTTTATATTAAATGTCATTTTTGAAGTAAGATTTCTGTAAGTGTGGGATAATTCCACATTATCAACATAAGAAGGTTTTAAATAAGGATTTCCCATTGAGGAAGCCTGACTGTTCATGTAGAAACGTGAAGGATTAAGCTGTCCATATGATGGTCTTTGTATTCTTCGTGCATAACTCAGCACCAAGTTGTTTTTATTATTTATATCGTATTTAACGAATAAGGAAGGAAAAAGCTGAAAATACTTATTGTAATCAGTTTGATTAATCAAAACAGAATACCCTTTTGTCTGGGTATATTCTGCTCTTAAACCTGCCTGTAACTCCCACTTATCGGACAGTTTTCTTGTCCCACTGATATATAAAGCCTGAATATCCTCGTTAAATTTGAACTGATTTGACTGAAGGGCTGCATTGGCTAACAAATCATAATTATTAAGCTGATATCTTGTATTGGTAAAAGTGAGCTTCCCTCCATAGGAAAAGTTGACTGCCCTTCCTGGATGGTCAATATCAAACTTTACACTATAATTATTGATAATCTGGTCAGAAATGGCCCGGTTGAAGAAATTCACTCCTTCAAAATTATTCCCTGTATCATATTTATTAGAAAGTATTATATTTCCTTTATCAGTATTGTAACTCAGATAATCTAGATCTATATTAAGCTTTCTACCAATAGTATCTAGTTTCTGGTCCAAATGGAAATTTAATAGATGATTATTATTTTCATCATGAGTATGACCATCTCCGTTTAAAAAATATTTAGGTATTAAATTGCTGTTGGCGACTGTTGTATTTAAATGATCATCAACATAATTATTGTTTACAGCTCCTAAATACTGTACTCCAAATTTGGTTTTTGAACTAAGCTCATAATCGATTAAAAACCTTCCCGAAAGCTGATTATAGTTCCATTTTTGTCCAGAATCAGTAAGATATGGTTCCGAGAAATATGTGTCTAAACGTTGATTTACAAATATATCCCCGTAATCATACCGTAAATTGAATAAAAAACTAATTTTATTTTTCTGATAAGTAAAACTGTTGCTTGCTGCTCTAAGGACATATTTTGCTTTTGCAACATCTTGGGAAAGTGTCATATTATTACTCCAAGAATTATTTTTTGCTTTCTTAAGAACTAAATTAATTATTCCACTGTTTCCTTCTGCTTCGTAACGTGCAGAGGGATTGCTAATAACCTCTACCGATTTGATGTTTTCGCTGGGGATTGATTTAAGGAAATTTTTTATATCATCTCCACTCAGATTAATCATTCTGCCATCAATCATTACTTTTACAGCATCTCTTCCTAACATAGCAATCTGGTCATTTTTCAAAACCAGTCCTGGAACCATTTTTAAAGATTCAAAAATATTTCCTTTATTCGCAAGCGCATTATTTTCGATATTAAATACCACTCTGTCAATTTTCTGAACCGCCATTTTTGGAGAGGATGTCAGTCTTACTTCTTCAATCATTTTAGATAAAGACTGTAATTCTATATCTGCTGTTTTCATATTAGAATCAACATTAATTACTTTTTCAAAATACTTATATTCAGAATCACGTATAACCATATTATAAGTACCTTTTACAAGTTCGGTAACAAAGCTGCCATTCTCATTAGTAATTACTTTTTTATCTTTATCATGACTTTTGTTCGAAAAAAAAATTTCTATGTTTTTTATCGGCTCTTTTTCTTTATTTAAAACTCTACCTTCTATTTTGTATTGAGAATAAAAAAATAATGGCATACAAAGAGTTAAGAGATATAACAGTTTAGAATTTTTCATATACATAGTGTAAGTGACTATTGTGTTTTTATAAAATTTAAGAATTCCTGAATATATTTTGAGAAATTGATTGCTTTCCCAGATATAGGATATGATAGGTGAAGCAGAACTCCATTAGAATATTCAAAGACTTTGAAGTTAAGCCCATCAAAATCGGTTATTGGCATTTCATATTCAATAAAGCCTTTATGCTCCTTTGCTTCGCCGCTTTGATTAAAATAATTATATATTGCTAAAATATTGCTTTCGAGTTCTTTATTTTTCATTACTTGTATCTCTTTCCTGATTACTTCGTAAGGAATTTTTTGTGTTGTTCTAGCCTCTATCATTCCTCCATAATTTTTCAGTATTTCCGGAATTGAATAAGTATTAAAATCAGGATATGATAAAATGATTAAATTAGTTAAAACCCCCAGTATTTTTTCATATTCTGAATTTTCTCTGTTATTGCTTGTAACCCCATAAAATCTTCTGCTTTGATCATTATAGCTGTTAATGAGTTTCAAAAAGATGGATAAGCAAAATGCATTGAACGGCAGTAATGTTTTTTGAGATATTTTTTGAAAAATTGCAAAATCTTCGCCCGTAATAAAAAACTCCTTAATCGTGAAATTCTGATAATAAACAATATCCGACCCCTCTTTCGTACTATGATGATATAATGGTGTTTTTAATATTTCTTGAATCTGTTTATCTTTTAATGTTAATCCTTCGTGTGATTTCAGAAAGCTTTCCTGAGAATCAATAAAATTAAAATGATGAGGATGTACCGCAATATCATTTCCGGTATTGAAATAATTCTCTAATGCTTTTTTAAGATATTTCGCCGTGTAATCATCTGATAATGAATGATGTAAACCAAAAAATACTGAAGCTATGCATGGGTCTTTATCCTCAGTTTTAATAATAAACACCCTGATAAGTTCTCCGTCCAGTACGTTGTATGGACTGAGCATCATTTCCTTACCAATTCTCTCAATTTCTTTTTCAGATTTCTTCTGTATATTTTCCGTTCGAATTTTTATTACAATTTCTTTTTCAGATAAATAGCGCTGAATATAAAAATCTCCTTCTTTTTCATATTTTGTCATTAAAAAAGGAAAACTGGAAATTGATTTTCTAAGCTTATTTTCAAAATGCTTATCATTAAATTGATCTATTTTTATATTAAAACTAACTGATGAATATGGGTTTCTAAACAAATAATACTGATTAGGCGATACAGGTATAGCATCCCCATATGCCCAGTCTTTATTTTCACTTTCATTCACTATATTTTTAATATTTCTTTCAAATAGAGCACATAATTTTTCAATTGATTCCGGTGTAAATACCTCATCAGAATAACGAAAATTTATATTCATAACTCCATTCACAGTCATCCCGGAAATATCTATCAAAATATCTGTAGATAAATTTTCCGAAGGGACAGCCTGACCAATATTTTCTGACGAAAGCTGAAAATGAGAAATATTTTTTTCGGCATCATTTGCTTTGATATCATTAAAATCTCCAAGATAATTAAACTGTATCAAGGCTTTTGAACCAGAAATAATACTTTTTGTAAGATAATAAAGAACTCCATAACCAATCCCTTTTTTAGGAATACGGCGTAAACTTTCTTTTACGCTTTCTATCACAGGGCGGCTTTCATTGCTAATATCCAGTGAAAAAGGGTACATACTGGTAAACCATCCTATTGTACGGCTGATATCTGTGCCTGAAGAAATCTCTTCTCTTCCGTGCCCTTCCATCAGAATCTTGGTTTTAGTAATTCCAAACTGTACCTTTAATGATAAAGCCAGCCCGGCAAGCAGAAGATCATTGATTTCTGCTCCGTATTTTTTACCTGCTTTTGTATACAAAAGCTTTGTTGACTCTTCATTTAAGCTAAAACCTGCATTCCTGTTCAGTGTATACTTTCCTTCTCCACTATAATTATAATCTGTAGAAATAGCTGGATACATTTCCGATTCTATACTGTTCCAATACTCATTTTCTTCCGAAAGAGATTTACTCGTTGAATATTCTTGCAAAACATGACCCCATTTCTGGAAAGAATGTGTTTTAGCGGGAAAGTTATAATGAGTCCCGGAAATACCTGAATGATACAGATTATTAAGATCTTCCAGCAAGATACGCCATGAAACTCCGTCAACTACCAAATGATGAAGAATCAAAATCAGTCTGTCACCATCTCTCATGGAAACATGCCCAACATGGAACAAAATTCCTGAAGTGATATCAATGCTGCTCTGTAGCTCTTCTCCTATCTTCTGCAAACCTTCAAGTTCTTCAGATTCGGACATGCCTGTTCTTAAATCAAAATATTCATATCGATAATGTTTAGCTGAGGTATCAGCATTGAACTGGCTCCATTTTCCTTCTTCATTAGTGTATACCATTCTCAGTGCATCATGATGATTTACCAAACGTTCTACAGAACTATTGATAACAGACCCGGAAAGTCTGTCATCGCTTTTTAACAGTATGGACTGATTGTAATAGTTCTTATTGACAATTTCATTATTTTCAAAAAAATGCTTCTGAATAGGGGTCAGAACAACGTTTCCTGCTACAGCAGACTGATCAACAGGGATAACATGAGCTGTTATAAAATCGGATAATTCCTCTAAAACCGGATGTTGCAGTATATGCATTACCTTAAGGGTGTATCCGTACTTACGTAACTTTGATACGATCTGAATCGATTTGATAGAGTCTCCACCCAGATTATAAAAATTATCCTTGATACTTATCGATTTTTGATTCAGCACCTGTTCACATACCTCTACCAAAATACGCTGTTCTTCTGTAACCGGAGCTACATATTCGTTCTTTATCAGATCTTTTGACAGTACATCAGGAAGATTCTTGCGGTCAACTTTTCCGTTATGTGTTAAAGGAATACTTTCCAATTCAACGTAAAAACCGGGAAGCATATACTGGGGCAGCTTGGTTTCTAAATATTGAGATAATTTCTGCTTATCTATCATCGAATCACTTACATAATAAGCTACAAGGTTCTTCTCACCCTCATATTCTTTTACTTCCACCACGACACTTCGGATCGAGTTACTGTAAGACAGTATATGACTCTCAATCTCACCCAGCTCAATTCTATATCCCCTTATTTTTACCTGATGGTCAATTCTTCCCAGGTATTCTATACTTCCATCAGGAAGCCATCGTCCAAGGTCTCCTGTACGATACATCTTAGTTCCGGCAACAAATGGATTCGATATAAATTTTTCCTCAGTAAGATCAGAAAGATTCAAATATCCGCGAGCCAAACCTGCTCCCGCAATATATAACTCACCAATTACTCCTTCAGGTATCGGCTGATGATGATCATCTAAAATATAAACCTGAGTATTGGAAATAGGCCTACCAATAGAAAAATGGCATTCTTTATCAAACCTTAGCTCAACCGAAGTCACCGTTGTTTCAGTAGGGCCGTATTCATTATAGAAACGGCATATGGAACTCCAGGATTCCGCTAACTCCCTGCTACAGACGTCTCCTCCTGCAATTACTCTTTTTAAAGAAAATCCTTCATCAGGCTTTACCTCTCTTATTACAGCAGGAACCGCATGAAAATGGGTAATCTTATTTTCTTTTAAAAATACGGTTAAAGAATGATAATCAATAAGCTGTACTTTTGAAATAAGATAAAGCGCTGCTCCGTTTAGAAGAGCAAGGAATATCTGTTCCACAGATGCATCAAAGGCATAATTGGAAAACTGAAGAATTCTTTCTTTGTCATCAATTTGAAACTGATGAGACTGAGCGCTTATAAGATTGATTACGCTTCTGTTTTCAATCATGACTCCTTTAGGATTTCCTGTAGTTCCTGAAGTATAGATAATATAAGCCAAATTATCAGGTTTTGTAACACAGTCAAGATTGATGGCTGAATAATTATCTTTTACCTTTTCAAAATCTGAGAACAACGATTCGTCTATAACGACTTTTGCGCCCGTATCCTTAAGAATATAATCAATACGTTCCTGCGGATAATCAATATCAATAGGAACATACGCTCCTCCGGATTTTAAGATCCCCAGAATTGAGATGATCATTCTTTCACTTCGAGGAAGCTTGATACAAATCAGATCATCTGACTGAATGGCATACTGATCCCGAAGGTAATGCCCCAGCTGATTGGATAAGGCGTTCAGCTCAGCATAGTTAAGCTCTGTACCCTCATAAAAAACAGCGGCATTGTCCGGAGTCTTTTCTACCTGTTCTTCAAACAGATTCACCAGTGTTTTTTCTTCAGGATAAGAGGTACTTGTATTATTGAACGATTTCAGAATTTTTTCTCTTTCTCCGTCAACTAGATAATTTATTTCTGACAATGATATATCTGCTGAGGTTATAAAATGGCTCAGCACCTTCTTAAAATGGGAAACCAGATTGGTAACCCCTTCAGAATAAAATACCGATGAATTGTATCTGAACTCTATATGTAGACAGTCTTTATCCGGAGTAACAACAAAATTGAAATCATAATTGGAATGGTCAAATGATTCTACATTTTCTGAAGCAAGCCCTGCAGTGGATGAAGATTCAGCATTTGCTTCTTCATTCTTTAAATAATTCTCAAAAACAATAATATTTTTAATGAGATCTTTGCCCAAAGGCGATAATAACTGAATCTGTGCCAAACTGTTAAAATGATAACCTGTACTCTGAATAGAGTCTTGGTGAACTTTTTCCAAAAGACTGCGAGGGGTATCTTCTTTACTCACTTTAATATGCACCGGAATTGTATTGATAAACAATCCTACCATATTCTCAATACCTTCTATCTCTGGCGGTCTTCCAGATACTACTGCTCCAAATACAACATCTTCCGTTCCGTTATAAGAGCTTAACAGGTATGACCATATGGCTTGAGCATAAGTGTTCAGTGTAATTCCTAAATGCTTGCAAAACTGATTAACAGAAAGGAATTCTTCTTTTCCTATAATGAATTTTTCTGCAATGAAACGGGGCGTTTCCTCTTTTACCTGTTTTTCGAAAGGTAACGGACTTGGAGCATTGATTCCTTTAAGATAATTCTCCCAATAAGCCATTGCTTCTTCTTTATCAATTCTTGCTAACCATTTTATATAGGATGAGTATCTATGCGGTTCCGGCAAATTAATTTCTATTCTCTGCTGCAGTGAACTTAAAATTATAGAAAAATCATTAATCAGAATTGCCAAACACCATCCGTCCATAATAATATGGTGATGACTCCAGATAAACTCAAATGCCCCATCAGGCAGCTCAACGACCATAAGACGCATCTGGGTAGGCTCATTAAGATTAAAGCCGCGCATAATATCACCCTGTCTAATATCATCTAAATCCGCTGCTGATTCCAAAATAAAATGCTTAAAGTCTACCCGGGCTTTTTTATGAACTATCTGAAGCGGAACATTACCATACCGATTGTCAAACGATGTACGAAGAATTGTATAGCGATTGACCAAAATACCGAAAGCTTTTTCTACCAATGATAGATCCAGATTAGGAGACTTGATCCTGTAGGAAGCCTGCATAAAATAGGCAGACCCTTTCGGATCAACAAACCAGTGGTAATACAATCCCTGCTGCATTGGTGAAAGCTCATAGATATCTTCTACTGTATTTCCCCTGTTAAGATCACTGATGGTTTTAAAAGACAGTCCTTTATAGGTAAGATCAGAAGGAGTTAGTATTCTTTCTTCTCCATGTTCCATGATCAGGATACGAAGATGACGCTGATAAGACTCTGTTAATTTTTTAAGAGTAGATTCTGTAAATATTTTATCTGAGTAACGGATATCTATATTCATTGTTCCATGTACGGTCATCCCGGATACATCTAGCAAAATGTTTGATGACATATTTTCAGCGGGTACGGCTGCTCCTATATTTTCAGAAGAATATTGAAACGCTGAAGCATTATTCTCTATCGTACCATTACCAATATCATCAAAATCTCCCAGATAATTAAACTGTATAGGAGGGATCTCTGCGGAGGAGATTCTTTTATCCAAATAATGTAATACCCCATAGCCTATTCCTTTGTCCGGAATACGGCGAAGTCCTTCTTTAATACTCACTAATTCCGGCTGTTCTGCATTACTGATATCCAGTGAGAATGGAAAAACAGAGGTAAACCAGCCTACGGTACGGCTGATATTTATATTGGGGGAGACAGCCTCTCTTCCGTGCCCTTCCATCATCACCCTGGTCTTACTGATTCCAAACTGTTCCCGTAATGACAGCGCCAGACCTGTAAGCAGCAGATCATTAATTTCTGCTCCATATTTTCTGCCTGCACGTGTTTTTAATAACCGGGTCTCTTCTGCTGTAAGAGTAAACCTTATGTTTTTATCCGGTATTTGTTTACCATTTACTAAGTAATCTGGTTCCGGCACAGAGTAGTCCCCCGATTCTATGCTCTCCCAATATCTGCGTTCCTTCAAAAGAGCCTGACTTTTACTATATTCTTCCAATGTTCTGCCCCACGTCTGAAATGAATCCGTTTTCGCTGGCAGAGAATATGGTTCTCCTTTGATTTCTGATCCATACAGATTTCCCAGGTCCTCCAGTAATATACGCCATGAAACTCCGTCTACTACCAAATGATGAAGAATCAGAATCAGTCTGTCACCATCTCTCAAGGAAACATGACCAACATGGAATATAATTCCTGAAGTGATATCAATACTGCTCTGCAGTGCATCTCCTATCTTCTGTAAACTTTCAAGTTCTTCGGATTCAGATGTGCTTGTTCTCAGGTCGAAATACTCAAGACGATAATGTTTTCGTGAAGTATCAGAATTAAACTGTCTCCACATTCCTTCTTTATTTGTGTATACCATTCTCAATGCATCATGATGATCGACAAGCTTTTGCAGGGATAATTCTAATGCTGCTCCTGAAAGCCTTTCCTGACTTTTGAGAATAACAGACTGATTATAATAATTCTTGTTATGAATATCCTCGTTTTCAAAAAATGACTTTTGAATCGGAGTAAGAATAGAATCCCCTGTGACTACCGACTGGTCGATTTCTACAACATCAGTAGTCATATGCCGGGCTAATTCCTCCAATAAAGGATACTGTAATATATATTCTACCTTTAAAGAATATCCATATAAGCGTAATCTGGATACGATTTGAATTGACTTAATTGAATCTCCACCCAAGTTATAATAGTTGTCACGAATGCTTATAGGGCTATGCTTAAGTACCTGCTCACAGACTTCCACCAAAATACGCTGTTCTTCTGTAACCGGAGCTACATATTCATTCTTTATCAAGTCTGCTAACGATACTTCAGGTAAGTTCTTACGGTCAACTTTTCCGTTACCTGTTAATGGGATACTTTCCAGTTCAACGTAAAAACCGGGAAGCATGTACTGGGGCAGCTTGGTTTCTAAATATTGAGATAATTTCTGTTTATCTATCAACGAATCGCTTACATAATAGACCACAAGGCTTTTGTCTCCCTGATGCTCTTTTACTTCCGCCACGACACTCCGGATCGAGTTACTGTAAGACAGTGCATGACTCTCAATTTCGCCCAGCTCAACTCTATGCCCCCTTATTTTTACCTGGTGGTCAATTCTTCCCATGTATTCTATTCTTCCATCAGGAAGCCATCGTCCAAGGTCTCCTGTACGATACATCTTAGTTCCGGCAACAAATGGATTCGGTATAAATTTTTCCTCAGTAAGATCAGAACGGTTCAAATATCCACGGGCCAAACCTGCTCCCGCAATATATAATTCACCAATTACTGCTTCAGGTACCAACTGATGATGGTCATCTAAAATATAAACCTGAGTATTGGAAATGGGTTTACCTATGGAGGCTGCTGACCCATCTGTTTTATGGGCTATACATCCGATAGTTGCTTCTGTAGGTCCGTATTCGTCATAGATTTCTATATTATCACTGATTGACTGAATGATGTTGATATGTTCTTTATAAAGCTTTTCACCTCCTAAAATAATTTTACGGATCCCTGTGCTACTGATTGCAGCATGTCTAAGTAAAGAAATATGGGACGGGGTCAGCTTAAGAATATCTATTTCCTCATTCCCCAATGCATTTAAAAGGGACTGCAGACTATTGTCCTGTGAACTTCCCAGCCATAATTTGCTTCCTCTTGAAAGAGAACAAAAAACAGCAGTCCCGGAAAGGTCAAAAGATATAGAGGTAAATAATCCCCAGTTACCCCGGTCATTTTCTTTAAAATAAAAACCATTGCTCCAGCAAACATAATTCATCAGATTGGAATGCGTGATCATTACGCCTTTAGGATTTCCTGTAGTTCCTGAAGTGTAGATGATATAAGCCAAATTATCGGGTTTTGCAGCACAGTCAGGATTGATGGCTGAATAATCATCTTTTACCTTTTCAAAATCTGATAAAAACGATTCGTCTATAACGACTTTTGCTCCCGTATCCTTCAGAATATAATCAATACGTTCCTGCGGATAATCAATATCAATAGGAACATAGGCTCCTCCGGATTTCAAGATTCCCAGAATTGAGATGATCATTCTTTCACTTCGGGGAAGCTTGATACAGATCAGATCATCTGCCTGAATCGCATACTGATCCCGAAGGTAGTGCCCCAGCTGATTGGATACGGAGTTCAGCTCTGAATAGTTCAGCTCTCTACCCTCATAAAAAACAGCGACATTATCCGGAGTTTTTTCTACTTGTTCTTCAAACAGATTTACCAGTGTTTTTTCTTCAGGATAAGAGGCACTTGTTCTATTGAACAATTTCAGAATTTTTTTCCTCTCTCCGTCAACCAGATAATCTATCTCGCTGATAGAAATATCCGGAGCCTGGCTGAATTTTAATATGAGTTCTCTGTAATGCCTGATAAAGCTATGAATGATATGAGGTTCATATATTTCTGTATTATAGTTTGCCCGTATGTATAACTGACTATTAACTACTCCAAAATGGAATTCTATATCATATTTACAGGTGCTTTCCGCTTCCTCAATGATGTTGGTATAAATTTCCTGTGTAAGATGTGGATCTTTTCTTTCGTCATGAAAAGTTATTGAAATATTAAAAACGGAGCTTCTGCTTTGATCTCTTTTGAAATTAATATCTTTTAAGATCTCACTTAGCGGATATATAGAATGTTCATATGCCGGTATCAGATTTTTCTTAATCCTGTTAAACAGACTGTTAAAACTATCTGTTTCGGAAACTGTATTTCTCAGAATCAGAGTTTTAAGAAAATAACCTATCTGTTTATCAAATTCGGCTCTTTCTCTGGTGGCCATATGAGATCCAATGATGAGGTCATCATTATTGGTATACTTATAAATAAGTACTTTTAAAATTGTAAGTACCCCTGTAAATAAACTTCCCTGAAGCTTTTGTGAAAGTTTTTGGAGCAGGTTGGTTTCATATTCTGATAAGAACATCCGTGCAGAAATACTGTCATAAGTCCTGAATGAAGGATATGGCTTGCTCGTAGGAAGCTGAAGAACATCAGGTAACGGTGATAAGATATCTTTCCAATACTGTTTATGATGATCCGTTTTATTCAACTGTGTCTGATACCAGTCTATATAGTCTCTGTATCTGTAGGGTGTATTTTCCAGTTTGCTCTCGCTCTCATTTAAGAAAGCATCATAAGCAATAAACACTTCATTTTCAAATATTTTACCGGACCATTCGTCTGATATAATGTGATGTATATTATAGTAAAATAAACTTTGATTACCCGGCAGCTTAATTAAAAAACATCTTAATAGCGGATCTTTTTCCAGATCAAACCGGATAAGATTATCCTGATTGATAAATGCTATGCCTTTTTCATAGTTTGCATGTCTGTAATCTATTACATCCACATTGATACTGCTTTCAGGATGAATGACCTGAAGCAAATCACCGGAGATACTCAAAGTAAAATTCGTTCTCAATATCTCATATTTATTAACAACAAATTGCAGAGCTTTTCTTAGAGTTTCAATATCCAAAGTATGTTCAACCTGAATAAATGAAGGCAGGTGATACGCTGCAGAAGACTTTGAATCTTGGCACGCAGCCCATATTTCTATTTGTGGATAAGATGCCTTATAATGAATATTACCATTAATATCTTTGAAAATATGGTCAGAAGAATTACTTTTTAAAAACTGAACGATAGAATCTTTATGGGTTCTTATTTCTTCCAACAGTTCTTCTGAAATACTTTCTTTATAAGAAACTATTTCAAGGCTATCACTTCTTAATAAAACTTCAATATTATTTTCTTTTAATTTTTCAATGAAACTCTTCATATAATTTTTTGTTATGTTAATAATCATCAGACATTATACTTCAGCAGTACGGACGGATAATTACATTAGTGTAAAAGATGATAAGTATAAAACAGTAATAATTATTACCATATGTATCCTTACAGATATTCTATCGTTTTTTCTCCAAAAAGTCTTTCGGCACCAATTCCTCTCGCTATACATTCTTCCAAAAGCTTATTAGACTCTACAATTGCTTTGGATTCATCAGTATATTTTATAGAACTTATGAAAACCAGCCAAGGTTCCATTCCCATAGCATATACAAACACATCTTTAGGATTAAAAATATCGATAAAAGCCATACCCTGATTATAATCTGAGCCCGCCAGGCGTCGGGAAAGGTCTTTATCCCGATCCAGCTTTTCATACATCAACGGTCCATACAACCAAGATAAAGGAGCTCCTTCGCATTCCATTCCTAAAAACAATACATCCACTTCGCCTACAACTTCTTTTACCTTTTCATAAATTCTCGGTTCTATATTACATGAATCTGCTGCAAATAAAAGCCTGATTCCATTATGCAAAGAGAAATGATAACACAGTTTACTTCTCACATCTAGATCAGCATGCTCTCCTAAGAAAGGAAGCCCTGTGATCGTACAGTTTTCCATTTCAATACTTTCAAGCTCGTGAAGCTCAATAACCTGATTGAATCCGATTTTTTTAAACATTAGTTTAAGGTCCGGATCCTGTAAATTTCCTTTGCTGCTGCTTGGAACAATAATTGTTTTTATCCGGTGGCGAAGCTGCAATAGGGTTTCCAAAAGAATATGATCCTGATGGTTATGTGTAATCAAAACGTAATCAATCTCCTCAGGAAGATCATTAATGGTATATCTGTTTACATCGGTTTCATAGCCATCGTAGCTTATTACCGGATCTACCAGTATTGATATCTTTTTTGTTTCTACCAAAACGCAGGCATGACCAAAATATCTGGTTCTGACGCCAGGTCCGTCGTATGCCTTGAATTCAGATGGTTTTTCTGTTGTAAAAAACTGTTTGAAATGCTCTTCTTTTTCAGCAGGGATATTTAAAAGATTCTTAATGCTTTCATAGCTTCCTGGAATTTTTTTCATTCTGAACAATTCGTCAATCACTTCTGATTTGAAAGGAATTTCCAATTGAATAACATGATCTTCAGGTAATCTGGGTGTACTTAATACAAATGATCTTGAATCATCTGCATCAATAAGCTGTAATGCAATAGACTGACAAGATTCATCATAATATTTACTCTGGTATAATAACGGCTCGATGAGTCTGTAATTAACATTATTATTCAGGTCATAATAAAGTTCTACATACCCTTTCAGAATTTCAGGGACTTTATCATACATCTTGTTCAGAGAAAATCCTTTCATTTCTACCTGTAAAATCTGGTTTAGCTCTCTTAATGCCTCATCCAGTTCTAATAAATGCTTTCTTTTTTGAATGGTGTCATCATATAATTTTGTGATTTCCTCTACTCTTTCATCCTGATAATCCATAAACGGACCTCCTAGCATTTTAGGATTTTTAACAGCTATACTGTGGGTTTTAGAATTTTTAATATAAGAGTCCATAATTCTGAGATGGCGCTTTTTAATATTCATTGCTGCAGTAGCCGGAGATATAAGGTGTGACCAGGCGTACCAAAAATCGATCAGAGGCTCAATGATCACATTAAGTTTCAAATAATACTTATTATCCAATTCTTCCATATACTATATATTCTGTTGTATTTTTACTTTAAATAATGGTTCTGAAAACATCCTCTTCTTTATCTTCCATCTCGCTGATTATTAAAGCCAGCTCACTTATAGTTGGTTTCTCAAGAAAGACATTTATTTTCAGTAGTTTGTTTAATCTTTTCTGTATTTCTCCGATAATTCTTATGGCATTCATGCTGTTCCCACCCAGTTCAAAGAAATTATCTGTAACACTAATGTTATCAAGTCCCAACATCTCTTCCCATATTTCTTTCAGCTGTCTCTCAACATCATTACTAGGAGCTACATATTCATGCTTAATCAAATCTGATGATGTAACATCACGAAGCTTATCACGGTCTGTCTTTCCATTACCCGTTAAAGGAATACTTTCAAGCTCAACATAAAAGTTGGGAAGCATATAGGAAGGAAGTTTATTTTCCAGATAAGCAGACAGCGCTTTCTTATCCATATCGCCATCCACAACATAATACACCACAAGGCTCTGATCTCCTTCATGATCCTTAACTGCTGTTACCGCTGCTTTTATAGCATGGCTGTAAGAAAGAACATGGCTATCAATCTCCCCAAGCTCTATACGGTAACCCCTTATCTTAACCTGCTCGTCCGCTCTGCCCAGATATTCTATACTACCGTCTGAAAGCCACCGGCCAAGATCTCCCGTACGATACATATTACCCCCTGATCCATATGGATCAGCAACAAACTTCTCTAATGTTAGCTCTGGAAGATTTAAATACCCTTTAGAAACTCCTAATCCTGATATATAAAGTTCTCCGGGAACTCCAACCGGAACTAAATGCCCGTCAGCATCAAGGATATGAACCTGAGTATTGGATATGGGTTTACCTATGCTTACGGCTGAATCTACGATCCGAGAGGCAATACATCCTATGGTGGTTTCTGTAGGTCCATATTCGTCGTATATTTCAATGTCTTCACGGAGGGAATACAGAGTACGGATATGATCATTATGAAGCTTCTCTCCTCCTAAAATGACTTTTCGGATTTGAGATGATTTAATTTCCGCAGTCTTCAATAAGGAAATATGAGATGGAGTAAGTTTAAGAATATCTACTTCTTTATGCTCAAGCATGGTAAGAAGACACTGTAAACTGTCATCATCAGGGCTTCCAAGGAAAAGCTTGCTCCCTCTTGTTAAAGAGCAGAAAATTGCAGTTCCAGACAAATCAAACGAAACAGAGGTAAACATACCCCAATTTCCCCGTTCATCAGCATTGAAATAAAAATTGTTACTCCATAAAACATAATTGAGAAGATTGATATGGCTTACACAAACTCCTTTAGGATGACCTGTGGTTCCGGAAGTGTAAATTACATAAGCCGAATTATCACCTGTATTTACTTCAGATGGATTTTCTTTGGAATAATCTTCTCTGCAATGATTGAATTCCAATAAAAATTTTTCATCTATTACGACTTTTGCATTGCTGTCACTGATGATATATTCTATTCTTTCTGCAGGATAATCTACATCGACAGGAACATAAGCTGCTCCTGATTTTAATATCCCCAGAATCGAAATAATCATATTCTCACTACGGGAAAGATGCAGACAGATGAAATCCTCAGACACGATATGATAATGAGCCCTAAGGTAGTGAGCCAACTGATTGGATCGCTCATTCAACACCTCATAACTAAGCTCAAGCCCTTCAAATTCTAAAGCAACCGCTGAAGGAGTTTTTAAAACCTGTGATTCAAATAAACTTACAACGGTATCTCCAGAAGGAAACGCTACAGAAGTATTGTTAAAATCTGTTATCAGCTGTTTCTTTTCTTCAGGACTTAAATATTCTAACTCCTGAAGAGGAAGATCGGGATATTTAATACTATTCTGTATGATATTCTTAAGATGGTTCATCGTTTTTCCAATAG
This sequence comes from Chryseobacterium sp. ZHDP1, assembly GCF_018603435.1. GTDB lineage: Bacteria > Bacteroidota > Bacteroidia > Flavobacteriales > Weeksellaceae > Chryseobacterium > Chryseobacterium indicum. Next base: position 2,473,418 of record NZ_CP075682.1, read on the forward strand.
CTTCCTTATCGTATAAATCAACATTGTATAATATTACAGCTGACAGTCCGCTATCAGACTCTGAAAAACTAAATTCAATATCTGTTTTGGCAATTCCATACTCAATCTGATAACTTTCAATCATTAATCCATCAATTGTATCTGACTTTTCAGAGAGGAAAATGCTATTGTAATTATTAAGAACAACCGCAACATCAAACAGTGCAGATCTGCTTATATCTCTCTGATAATTTATATCTGACAACATCTGTTCAAATGGATAATCCCCATTATCAAATGCTTCAGTAATTATCTTTTTTTCTTTTTTTATAAAAGAATCAAAAGTATCTTCTTTGGAAATTACTGACCTCAGAGGAAGGGTATTTAAAAATAGACCTAATTGGTTTTCAAGATCCGGATGGTTTCTTCCTGAAAAGCTGGTTCCAACAATAATATCACTCTGTTTCGTGTATTTATATAGTAATGCTTTGACGCAAGCCACAAGATAAGTAAACAGTGAAATATTGTTTTTGTTCAACAGCTCTCTGATATCTGCCATATCATCACCCCCAATAAGGAATTGAGCTGTATCTCCATTATACGTCTGCTGTTTATTTCTTTTTTTTGAAAATGGCATTTCAATTTTTTGAATATTTCCGGAAAGGGATTTTTGCCAATATTCTTTGAATCCCTCAATATTCTTTTTATTTATCCAGTCAGCATAGTCTTTATATTGAATATTCAGGGCTGTCATATTGATTTCTTCATTTTTAAATAAAGAATTGTATACTTTTATGATTTCTGATGCAAATAAGTTATTTGACCAGCCGTCACAAATAATATGATGAATATTAAACCATAAAATATGTTCATTACTATTCATCTTAATCAGATGAATTTTAAACAGGGGAAACTCATTTAATTTAAATTCAATTTCTTTTGCATTTAAAAATGCAGTAAGCTCCATCTTTTTATCCTGAGAAGATGACAAATCAACAGTATCTATGGTAAAATTAACGGTTTCAAAAGGTAAAATCTGCTGATAGACGGTATCATCTATATTAACAAAAACTGTCCTTAAGATCTCGTATCTGTTAATTAAATATTTAAATGACTCTTCAAGTTTTGATGCTTCCAGATCACCTTTTAATTTATATGCCTGGCTTATGTTATATGCTTTTGAAGATTCTTCATTTTGCTGTATCACCCAAAGTCTGTATTGGGTAGGACTTACAGGATAATATTGTGATTCTTCAACTTTAGGAATTGATATAAAACCCTCAGAATTTTTCTGTCTTGATAAATATTTCGACAGCAGCTGAATTACAGGATTTTCCATAAAGTCTTTTATGGAAATGGTCTTATTGAAGGTGGTTTTAATTTTATTGATAATTCTTATCAAAACCAAACTATGCCCACCCAGTTCAAAGAAATTATCTGTAACACTAATTTTATCAAGTCCCAGCATCTCTTCCCATATTTCTTTCAGCTGTCTCTCAACATCATTACTAGGAGCTACATATTCATGCTTAATCAAATCTGATGATGTAACATCACGAAGCTTATCACGGTCTGTCTTTCCATTACCCGTTAAAGGAATACTTTCAAGCTCAACATAAAAGTTGGGAAGCATATAGGAAGGAAGTTTATTTTCCAGATAAGCAGACAGCGCTTTCTTATCCATATCGCCATCCACAACATAATACACCACAAGGCTCTGATCTCCTTCATGATCCTTAACTGCTGTTACCGCTGCTTTTATAGCATGGCTGTAAGAAAGAACATGGCTATCAATCTCCCCAAGCTCTATACGGTAACCCCTTATCTTAACCTGCTCGTCCGCTCTGCCCAGATATTCTATACTACCGTCTGAAAGCCACCGGCCAAGATCTCCCGTACGATACATATTACCCCCTGATCCATATGGATCAGCAACAAACTTCTCTAATGTTAGCTCTGGAAGATTTAAATACCCTTTAGAAACTCCTAATCCTGATATATAAAGTTCTCCGGGAACTCCAACCGGAACTAAATGCCCGTCAGCATCAAGGATATGAACCTGAGTATTGGATATGGGTTTACCTATGCTTACGGCTGAATCTACGATCCGAGAGGCAATACATCCTATGGTGGTTTCTGTAGGTCCATATTCGTCGTATATTTCAATGTCTTCACGGAGGGAATACAGAGTACGGATATGATCATTATGAAGCTTCTCTCCTCCTAAAATGACTTTTCGGATTTGAGATGATTTAATTTCCGCAGTCTTCAATAAGGAAATATGAGATGGAGTAAGTTTAAGAATATCTACTTCTTTATGCTCAAGCATGGTAAGAAGACACTGTAAACTGTCATCATCAGGGCTTCCAAGGAAAAGCTTGCTCCCTCTTGTTAAAGAGCAGAAAATTGCAGTTCCAGACAAATCAAACGAAACAGAGGTAAACATACCCCAATTTCCCCGTTCATCAGCATTGAAATAAAAATTGTTACTCCATAAAACATAATTGAGAAGATTGATATGGCTTACACAAACTCCTTTAGGATGACCTGTGGTTCCGGAAGTGTAAATTACATAAGCCGAATTATCACCTGTATTTACTTCAGATGGATTTTCTTTGGAATAATCTTCTCTGCAATGATTGAATTCCAATAAAAATTTTTCATCTATTACGACTTTTGCATTGCTGTCACTGATGATATATTCTATTCTTTCTGCAGGATAATCTACATCGACAGGAACATAAGCTGCTCCTGATTTTAATATCCCCAGAATCGAAATAATCATATTCTCACTACGGGAAAGATGCAGACAGATGAAATCCTCAGACACGATATGATAATGAGCCCTAAGGTAGTGAGCCAACTGATTGGATCGCTCATTCAACACCTCATAACTAAGCTCAAGCCCTTCAAATTCTAAAGCAACCGCTGAAGGAGTTTTCAAAACCTGTGATTCAAATAAACTTACAACGGTATCTCCAGAAGGAAACGCTACAGAAGTATTGTTAGCCAAGGCAGTGATTTTTTCATCGACCTGAGTTACAACTGCTTTTTGTTCGTGTAGTAATTGATGGTAAATCTTTTTGAATTGCTCCTCAATAAGTTCTTTTTCCAGTGGTGAAAAAACAGCACTATTATAATACAGATCTACCGTTAAATCTTCACCTGAATCGATAACAGTAAACTTACAGTCAAAAATATCCTGTACAGAGTATATATTAACGATGTCAATATTCGTATGATTCAAAACTTTTCTGGTGTCGATATATTCAAAACCGTATTTAAAATATACTTTGTTTTGTTTTTTCCTGTTTAAAGTAAAATAATCTGCCCAACTTTTTACATTTTCAATATCTTTTTCAATTCTTACCGCATTTTCCGATACAGTAAAACCAGAGGAATGGGCTTTAAGATTTAATGCTGACATAGAATTCACGTATCCTATGGTATGAATAAGCTCATCATATTGCCGGTTTTGATTTACATAGCCGATAGTAATTTCTTTATCATCAGTTTTATAAACAGAAAGATAATTATTTAAACATAATACTAAATAAGTCTCTACGCGTAAGTTAAAGTTATCCAGTCTTTTTATTAGATCAGAGTAGTTTTCTTTATTGACAGAAATTATATTTTTTCTTTCCGGAGTAAAAACTTCAGCTTTCCCTCCAAATGGGATAACCTTATTTTCCGGCGTTGCGTTATAAATTTCCCAAAACAACTTAGCATCCTCTTCAGGCTCCTCCAAAAGTTCATTTTGCCAGGAAGAAAAATTATAAAATTCTATTTTATTCTGGTGTTGATATTGGTCCGTCATCCTTTCCCTAATTTCTTTCAACAAATATAAGCCACTATATAAATCACCAAACAATGAATATAGACGAATAACGATATATTTAACATATCCTGAAACTAATCCCAGCCCCACTCTAAGCGCTTTATCCTCCGAATATTTATAACGATGTCCGAAACCCGTCTGAACATCCCGCATAAAGCTCTCGTAATCAACATCATAATCGTAGTGCCAGTCTTTTATTTCAATTTCTCCATCCTCTTCAAACTGAATAGTGCTTGTTAGATCATTTCTTGAAAATATTTTATATGATAATACTTCGTGCTCTTTTATGGATTGATAAATTTGGGTAATAATGTCTTCCCTGGAATATTTATCTTCTATCTTTATAATAACCTGATTATAGAACTGGTCTAAATTATTTGATCCTACTGACAGCAAATTGATCTGATTTTCGGACAATTTATATCCTTTAACTTTCTCCATTTATTTAATATATTTTCATATGAAATTAGCACATAGAAACAATGATTTTTCTTTCTCCTTCGTATGAATTTCTTCCGTGAGAAGATAGATAATTATCCAGAAACAGTACATCTCCTTTTTCCCACGGGAAATATACTGTTCCTTTCTTATAAGCTTCATACAGCTCAGTATATTCTTCTTTTGTAAACTCCTGTCCATCTCCAAAATAAGTATTATTGGGGAGTTCATCATCAGAATCTATAGCTGACAATAATATTTCGTCGTAACTGTATCTGTTGAAAAACATTCCGTGATTAAACCATATTAATTCTTTACTGACAGGATGCTCAATAATAGCTTTCTTTTTCCAAGTAACCACCAAATCATCTTCATCCAGCCAATTATAAGAAATACCATTCTTTTCACACTCTCTTTCTACTTCATTTTTATCTGTTGTTTGAAAAACTTCTTGCCATGGCAAACCTAACAAGCCATTCATTCTTCTTTTATAAAGAATTCCTTTTTCCATAAACTTATTTTTAATTTCTTCACTTATATTCCCCAGTACTCTTCTGTTATCTGCTATAGGTGTTTCCCCTTTTAATGATGCAGGCTGAATACAGCAAAATATAATCTTATCTGGCGGTGATGGTGCATATGAATGCTCGCTATGCATATTGATACTGTAACTATTAGGATAAGTTGTTGAAACATATACGTTATTCATTATTGAATACCTAGGTGAAGAGCGGAACTTATATTCTAAAGCTGGCTTTTCAAAAACTGAAACCAAATCTTGAAATTTTTCTGCAGTATCAATATTAAATCCTCTACATAATATGGCTCCATACTCTAATAAATGTTTATCGAAATATTCGCTGTTTTCTTTAAGCCAATCTTTTAAATTAATATTAGAATCCGATGCCTGAACTACAAAAGGATATTTTTCTTCATTTATAAAATCTTTTAAAATATTATCGTCTGAAGATACTGGAGTATTGTTCTGGTTTTTTAATTTGCTTAATCTGTCCATAATTGTTATTTTTTTATAAATGCACTTAGCTTTTTTGAATTTTTTTGTTTGATAAAATCAGCATCCATAGAGGTTATGATTTCTTTTATGTTTTGTTGAACAACTGCTTTAAAATATATACTCTGCTTTTCTAACTTTTCTTTGGCTTCATGTAGTGGAAGATCAATATTATCTTTAAAAAACACTAAAATATCTTCGAATGTCTTTACAATATTGGCAACTGAATAATCATCAAAAACATTTTTGTTATAATCAACCAAAATCCGCATGTCCTGTCCTGTAGGTAAAATTTCAAAATTAAAATCATAGGTAGTCTGTAAATGTAGATTAGACTTTTCTACTGTCATTTTATTAGATCCGCTGTTATTTGCTATATCATTGCTCATTAAAAAATTTTCGAATATGAGAATGTGATTGATTAGATTTCTTTTCAACTGTATCTCTGCAAGACTGAGGTAATGGTGATCTGTACTTTTTATAGAATCCTCGTGAACTTTATTTAAAATACTTCGTGGAGTATCATTACTGTTAAAAATAACACGAATAGGAATGGTATTAATAAACAAACCTACCATACTTTCAATTCCTGATACTTCCGGAGGTCTTCCTGAGACTACGGCTCCGAATATTATATCTTCAGAATGATTATAAGAACTCAACAAATAAGACCATGCTGCTTGCACATATGTATTCAGGGTCACTCCTAAATCCTGACAGAACTTAACAAGTTCTTTGTATGTCGCACGGTTTATAAAAGAGACATGAGATGCTAGATCATATCCAATGTTTTCTTTTGGTTTCTCAAATGGAATAAGATTTGTTGAACTTAAACCATCAAGATATCTTCTCCAGTACTCCAAAGTAGAATCCCTGTTTACAGTACTTAGCCACTTAATATACGAAGAGTATTTTTCAGGTTCTGGTAGGGACAAAGTGTTTTCCTGCTGAAGGCTCTGTAAAATGGTTGAAAAATCATTGATTAAAATGCTCAGGCACCAACCATCCATAATGATATGGTGATGGCTCCAAATAAACTCATAGTAATCATCCAGTAATTCCACAACCATTAAACGCATCTGCGTCGGTTCTCCCAAATTAAAACCACGGTGTATATCGTCATTTTTAATTGAAGCTAATTGATATCCCGATTCTAACTGTAAATGCATGAACTCGACACGAGCATTCTTATGAACAATCTGTAAAGGTACCTCCCAATAACGGTTCTCAAAAGAGGTTCGTAGAATTGTATAACGGTTAACCAATATACGAAACGCTTCTTCTACATGGGATAAATCCAGATCTACAGACTTAATTCTATATGAAGTCTGCATAAAGTATGCAGAACTATTAGTATCTAACAGCCAATGGTAATACAATCCCTGCTGCATCGGTGAAAGCTCATAAATATCTTCTACTTCTGAATCTTTACTCATTTCTGCAAGAGTAGTAAATGGCAATCTGTTATAGGTAAGATCTGAGGGAGTAAGCACCACTGATGAAGCTTCACTTTCTTTAATCATAGTTTCTAAATGGGTACGATAATAAGATAATAACCTTTCTATTGTACTTTCTTTAAATACTTTACCTGAGAAACGGATATGAATACTCATCTCGCCGTTTACCGTCATGCCGGAAACATCTAGTAAAATATCGGTTAAAAGGTTATCGCGGGAAACCGGTGAGCCAATGTATTCTGATGAATAGCTCAATATAGAAGAAGTTATAGCTTCTGTACCTGAATCACCAGCTCCTATATCATTAAAGTCTCCTAAATAATTAAATAAAACACTCGCTTTGGACACAGAAAGAATCTCTTGCTGTAGATAATGGAGCACACCATAACCAATTCCTTTATTGGGAATACGGCGTAAACTTTCTTTTACACTTACCAAAGATGGCTGGCTCTCATCACTGATATCAAGACTAAAAGGATATACACTGGTAAACCAACCTATTGTTCGGCTGAGATCAAGACCAGTCTTCATTACTTCTCTACCATGACCTTCCATTAGAACTTTAGTAGTTCTTACACCAAAATAGTCTTGTAACGCTAATCCTAAACCAGTCAGTAAAACATCATTAATATCCGCATTATATTTCCTTCCCGCACGGGTCTGTAATAATTTTGTAGTTTCTGATGTTAAAGTAAAGCCAAGCGTATTTTCTAAAATAGTCTTCCCTAATACCGGATAATCCGTCACAATAGTATCATACTGTTTAGACTCTACTCCTTCCCAATATAAACGTTCTTTAGAGAGTTCTAAGCTCCTGCTGTATTCATCTAAAGCTTTTCCCCAATTTTGGAAAGAATCTGTTTTGGTCGGAAGATCAAATGATAAGCCCAGAACTACGGACTCGTACAATCTTCCTAAATCTTCCAACAAGATACGCCATGATACTCCATCAATTACCAAGTGATGAACCACTAATATAATACGATCTCCATCTTTCATGGAAACATGTCCAACATTAAATAAAATACCCGAACTTATATCAATATTGCTTTGAAGATTTTCTCCTATCTTTTGTAGACTTTCAAGTTCTTCTGATTTGCTTGATGCGCTTGTTCTTAAGTCAAAATACTCAAAACTATAATGTTTAGAAGTAGCATCTGCATTAAATTGGGTCCAGATACCTTCCACATTGTTATAGACCATTCTCAATGCATCATGATGTTCAACAAGACGTTTTATAGAAGCTTCCAAAGAAGAGAATGAAAGCCGCTGTATACTTTTTAAAATAACAGATTGGTTATAATGGCTTTTGTTAACTATGTCTTCACTCTCAAAGAAATATCTTTGGATAGGGGTTAAAATAGAGGTGCCTGTGACGGCTGACTGATCAATCAAAACCACTTCACTCGTTATATAACGAGACAGATCCTCTAATACAGGATATTGTAGAATGTGTTCTACCTTAAGGCTATAGCCTTGCTGGCGTAGTCTTGATACAATTTGAATTGATTTTATTGAATCTCCCCCTAGATTATAAAAATTGTCCTTGATACTTATTGATTCATACTTAAGCACCTGTGCGCAGACTTCTACCAAAATACGCTGATGTACTGTAACCGGGGCTACATATTCATTCTTAATTAAATCTTTTGACAATACTGCAGGAAGATTATTACGATCAATCTTACCATTATTTGTCAATGGAATACTCTCTAGCTCTACATAAAAACCCGGAAGCATATACTGGGGAAGCTTTCCTGCAAGATATTGTGATAAATCATGCTTATCTATCGGGGAGCCGGAAACATAATATACCACCAGAATCTTATCTCCTCCATGTTCCTTAACTTCCGTAACTACGCTCTTTATATCTGCACTGTAAGTTAAAACATAACTGTCGATCTCTCCCAGCTCTATCCGATGCCCACGTATCTTTACCTGATGGTCGATTCTGCCTAAATACTCAATATTACCATCTGGCAACCAGCGTCCCAAATCTCCCGTACGATACATCTTTGTTCCTGGAACAAATGGATTATTTAAAAACTTATCTTCTGTCAATTCTTCAAGATTAAGATAACCTCGGGCCAGTCCTGAACCTGAAATGTAAAGCTCACCAACGACACCTATAGGTACAATGTGATGATATTTATCTAGTATGTAAACCTGAGTATTTGATATAGGCTTGCCGATTGGAACTGTAACAGCTTTTCTTTTAACTTTAAAAAAGGTACTATAAACAGTGTCTTCTGATGGTCCATAAATATTATATAATTTTAAAGATTCTAAAGGAACATGGCGAATATGCTTATAAGTTAACGCCTCGCCTGCTAAGTTCAGAATTTTTACATTTTCAAATAATTCTTCTGAAGAAATGCTCAATAAAACTGAAGGTACCGTATTAATTAAAATATTCTTATCTACTTTTGCATAATCGCTAATTTTAAAAGCATTTTGTAAGATTCTTAGCTTCTTACCACAAGAAAGAGCTAAAAACATTTCATATACAGAAATATCAAAACAATAAGAAGTCGCAGCATATATAATATCAAAATCTTCTTTCGGAAATACTGTTTGTGACCAATAGATTAGTGTAACCACATTTTTATGTTCAATCATTACCCCTTTAGGATTTCCTGTCGTTCCCGAAGTATAGATGATATAAGCCAAATGATCCGGCCTGATAAATATATCTACATTCTCTGTCGAATAGTAATTTCTTACCAATTCAAAATCCAAAAGAAAAGATTCGTCTATTGTTACCTTAGAATTGGTATCAGCCAAAATATAATCCTTTCTATCCTGCGGGTAATCTACATCAATTGGAACGTAAGCTCCTCCCGACTTCAATATCCCTAAAATACCCTCAATCATCTTATCACTTCGAGGAAGTTCAATACAGATCAAATCATCTCCATTTATGGAATATTTCTCACGTAAATAATGAGCCAGCTGATTCGATCTTGCATTCAGTTCAAAATAAGTCAATGAAATATCTTCATAGACAACCGCTATATGATCAGGCGTTATTAATACCTGTTTTTCAAATAAACTTATAATGGTTTCATCACTAGGGTAGTTAACTTCCGTAGAATTAAATGACTCCAAAATTGCCTTTTCTTCAGAACTTATGTAATCCAGAGATTTTAACGGAATTTCAGAAGAAAAAACAAACTGATGAAGTACTTCTTTAAAGTGAGATACCAAAAACTTCATTGAGGATGTCGAAAGCAATGAAGCATCATAACGGAACTCAATATGCAGACCGCCATGGTCAGGAACTGCTACAATCGTAAGGGGGTAATTTGTCTGTTCAAAAGAACCTACTGACTCAGACGATAAGCCCGCATATGAACTTGTTTCTACATTACCTTTATCATTCTTTACATAGTTCTCAAAAACAATAATATGATTTATCAGTTCTTTTCCTAAAGAGGATAAAGACTGGATCTCTGCCAAACTATTAAAGTGATAACGGCTACTCTGAATAGAATCCTGATGAATCTGATTTAATAAACTTCGTGGAGTATCCTCTTCCCCAATTCGTGCACATACGGGGATCGTATTGATAAAAAGGCCCACCATATTCTCAATACCTGGAATCTCTGCAGGTCTTCCGGATACTACGCTGCCAAAGACTACTTCTTCTGAGGAATTATATGAACTTAAAAGATAAGACCATGCTCCTTGAACGTAAGTGTTCAATGTAATCCCTAAATCTTGGCAGAAATTTTCAATAGCACCAAAATCATGATCTCTTATGCTAAGGGTTTCGGTAAGGTAATGGGAAGAGGATGCTTCATCTGTATTAACAAAAGGAATCAATGTAGGGGAATCAATGCCCTGAAGATAGTTTTTCCAATATGCTAAAGCTTCTTCTTTATCCACACTTTCAAGCCACTTAATATAGGATGAGTATTTCTCTGTATCAGGTAACGGAATCGAAATACCATTTTGAAGGCTCCCTAATATTGTGGAAAAATCATTAATTAAAATACTCAGGCACCAACCGTCCATAATGATATGGTGATGACTCCAAATAAACTCATAATATCCATCCGGTAATTCAACCACAAGTAAACGCATCTGCGTAGGCTCACTCAGAATAAAACCTCGGTCTATATCGCCTTGTTTAATATTATCTAATTCAAGTTCGGATGCCAGGATCAAATGCTTAAAGTCAACTCGAGCCTCTTTATGAACAATCTGTAAAGGAACTTCTCCATAACGGTTCTCAAAGGAAGTACGAAGAATGGTATAACGGTTAACCAATGCTCCAAATGCCTTTTCTATCAGAGATAAATCTAGGTCAGAAGCCTTAACACGATAGGAGGTCTGCATAAAATATGACAAACCTTTAGGATTTACTAACCAATGGTAATACAATCCTTGCTGCATCGGAGAAAGTTCGTAAATATCTTCTATTTCAGCATCTTTACTGATTTCTTCAATGATACTGAATGATAAGCCTTTGTATTTGTAAGTAAGGTCTGATGGGGTTAAAGCCACTGATGAATCTTCGCTTTCTCTGATCATAGATTCTAAATGAGACTGATATGCTGATAAAAGAGACTCTATCGTATTTGCTGTAAATACTTTATTCGAGAAACGAATATTGATATTCATTACTCCATTAACCGTCATCCCGGAAACATCCAGTAAGATATCTGTAAATAAATTATCCAAGGAAACGGAAGGACCTATATTTTCAGAACTATAACTGAATAATGATTGAGATTCTCCTGTATCATAATTTCCTGCATCATCAAAGTCGCCAAGGTAGTTAAACTGTAACCAAGCCAAACTCTTTGGAGTAAATGGCTCATTCAGATAATTCAGAATACCATAACCGATTCCTTTATTCGGAATCTCTCGCATACCCTCCTTTACACTTACCATGACGGGTTGGCTATCATCACTGATATCAAGATTAAAAGGATACACACTGGTAAACCAACCCACCGTACGGCTGATATCTAAACCTGTACCCATAGTCTCACGACCATGGCCTTCCATCAAAACTTTCGTCTTGCATACTCCAAACTGATCCTTTAGAGACAATGCTAAGCCGGTTAATAAAACATCATTGATCTCTGCATTATACTTCCTACCCGCAAGTGTTTGTAGTAATTTTGTAGTATCGGTATTCAGGTCAAAACCTAAGCTGTTTTCTAAGATCTGTTTGCCTTTCACCGGATAATCCGTAGTAATGGAAGCATATGTTTCGGATTCTATTCCTTCCCAATACAAACGCTCTTTAGATAATGCTGAGCTTTTGCTATAATCCTCCAATGCGTTACCCCAACGCTGGAAAGAATCTGTCTTGGAGGGAAGCTCATAAGATAGCCCCTGAACTTCCGATTTGTATAACTTTCCTAAATCTTCCAACAAGATACGCCATGATACACCATCAACTACCAAGTGATGAACCACTAATATAAGACGCTCGCCATCACTCATTGATACATGGCCTACATGAAATAGAACTCCTGAAGTTATATCTATGGAGCTTTGAAGCTCCTCGCCTATCTCTTGTAATCGGGATAATTCTTCTGAGTTACTTCCGCTATCTTTTAGATCAAAAGATTGCAAATGATAGTGATTATTTTCTATTCCTGAATTATATTGAACCCAAAATCCAGCTTTCTCGCTATAAACCATTCTCAAGGCATCATGATGCTCGACAAGACGTTTTATAGAAGTTTCTAATGCAGCTACCGAAAGCTTTTCTGTACTCTTTAGGATAACAGACTGGTTATAATGATTCTTGTTAACAATATCCTCACTCTCAAAGAAATATCTTTGGATAGGAGTAAGTATACTTTCTCCTATAACAACAGACTGATCAATCTCAACAATATCTGTCGTGATATAACCTGCCAGCTCTTCTAAAATCGGATACTGAAGAATATGTTCTACCTTAAGGCTATACCCTTGCTGACGAAGCCTGGAAACGATCTGAATTGATTTTATGGAATCTCCTCCAAGGTTATAATAATTGTCTCGAATACTGATAGGTCTATACTTTAAGACCTGCTCACAAATAGAAACCAGCACTTGTTCTTCTTCATTTCTCGCCGCTACATATTCATTTTTAATCATATCCGTACTGCTTACCTCAGGTAAACTCTTTCGGTCAACCTTCCCGTTGCTCGTTAAAGGAATATGATCCAATTCTACATAAAAACCCGGAAGCATATACTGGGGAAGCTTTCCTGCAAGATATTGTGATAAATCATGCTTATCTATCGGGGAGCCGGAAACATAATATACCACCAGAATCTTATCTCCTCCATGTTCCTTAACTTCAGTAACTACGCTCTTTATATCTGCATTGTAAGTTAAAACATAACTGTCGATCTCTCCCAGCTCTATCCGATGCCCACGTATCTTTACCTGATGGTCAATTCTGCCTAAATACTCAATATTACCATCTGGCAACCAGCGTCCCAAATCTCCCGTACGGTACATCTTTGTTCCTGGAACAAATGGATTGTCTAAAAACTTATCTTCTGTCAATTCTTCAAGATTAAGATAGCCTCGGGCCAGTCCTGAACCCGAAATGTAAAGCTCACCAACAACACCTATAGGTACAATGTGATGATATTTATCTAGTATGTAACAGCCCAATGTCGCAATAGGTTTGCCTATATTAGATAAAGAGCGTGTCATATCTGCAGCGCTAAGTTCTTTATAGGTAACATGGACGGTAGTTTCTGTGATTCCGTACATATTAATCATACGGATTTCCGGATATTTACGATGAAAATCCTGTAGCATAAGAGGATTAAGGGCCTCTCCTCCAAAGATTATGTATCGCAAAGCCAACTGCCCTTGATTAAATAATTTATCATATTCCGACAGGTTATAAAAAGCAGCTGGGGTCTGGTTTAATATAGTTATATTGTTCTTGATAAGATAGCTTAAAAAGGAGCCAGGATCCTGAGCTGTCTTTCTGGTGATTACATGAAGACTTCCTCCGTAGAGTAAAGCGCCATAACACTCCCATACCGAAAAATCAAAATTATAGGAATGGAATAATGTCCAGGAATCATTACTATTAAAATCATAAAGCGAATGATCATTAAACAATAAACGAACCACATTTTTATGTTCAATCATTACCCCTTTAGGATTTCCTGTCGTTCCCGAAGTATAGATGATATAAGCCAAATGATCCGGCCTGATAAATATATCTACATTCTCTGTCGAATAGTAATTTCTTACCAATTCAAAATCCAAAAGAAAAGATTCGTCTATTGTTACCTTAGAATTGGTATCAGCCAAAATATAATCCTTTCTATCCTGCGGGTAATCTACATCAATTGGAACGTAAGCTCCTCCCGACTTCAATATCCCTAAAATACCCTCAATCATCTTATCACTTCGAGGAAGTTCAATACAGATCAAATCATCTCCATTTATGGAATATTTCTCACGTAAATAATGAGCCAGCTGATTCGATCTTGCATTCAGTTCAAAATAAGTCAATGAAATATCTTCATAGACAACCGCTATATGATCAGGCGTTATTAATACCTGTTTTTCAAATAAACTTATAATGGTTTCATCACTAGGGTAGTTAACTTCCGTAGAATTAAATGACTCCAAAATTGCCTTTTCTTCAGAACTTATGTAATCCAGAGATTTTAACGGAATTTCAGAAGAAAAAACAAACTGATGAAGTACTTCTTTAAAGTGAGATATAAATCCAATAATTGTTTCTTTGTTATAAATGTCTACATTAAATGTTGTAATCATTTCTAAAAAAGATCCTTTATTTATAAACTCAAAGTTAATATCAAAAGCTCTCTTAGTAAATCCTATTTCTACGATTTCATCATTGTATATTTCATTGAGTTCATTATCCAGATAATCCTGAAAAACCACAGTGATATCAAATAAGGAATTTCTCGAAACATCTGGGGATAATTGTAAATCTTCAATTAACAAATCAAAAGGGTAATCCTGATATGTAAAAGCTTTTGTAAAAGACTCCTTTACCTTTCTGAATATATCTGTTGAAGTATCTTTTTGAGGTTCCAATACGGTATTTAGTACGATGGTATTCACAAAAAGCCCAGGCATTTCATTAAGGCTTGGATGATTTCTTCCGGAAGTAAAAGTCCCTAATGTAATGTCATTTTCTGAAGTATATTTATTTAATATGACATAAATAGCGCTCAGTAAACTTACATTTAAAGTTCCTTTGTTATCTTTAGCAAATGCTTCCAACTTTTGGGTAAGTCCTGAAGAAATAACTGTCTTTAATGAGTAGCTGTTAAATGTTTTAACGGATGGTCTTTTAACATAAGAAGGTAAATCGATTGTTGGAATTTTTTTAGACAAAAGCTCTACCCAATATCGTTGCGCAACATTATAACTTCCATTATTAACTGCCTCAAGTTTCCAATATGTATAATCCAGATACTGTAACTTTGGAGTACTTATTTCTTCTGAATGCAATATTGCAAAATAATAGTTCAAAATATTTTGCTTTATAATATTCAAAGACACTCCATCAATAATAATATGATGGAAGATAAAATATACAACAATCTTATCTTTAAGCTCAAAAATTTTACATCTAAGCAAGGATCCTTTAGTCAGATCGAATGCCAATGAATTCAAGTCTTGAACAGCATTTTCTATTACTTTTATAGCATCTGATTCATCCTTAAGATCAATAATTTCAACATCAAATCCTGTATTATCTTCCTCTAAAACGCTTTGCTTTATTTCTCCTTTGTTGTTAAGATTAAATACCGTTCTGAAAATCTCAAAGTTTTTGATCAATTGTAAAACAGCAAGTCTGACTATTTCCAGATTATAAGTTGAAGGAAGCTCAATAGGATAATTGATATGATAAGATTTAGATCCTTCCTCAGTAAGACTTTGTAACCACAACCTTTTCTGAGCATCTGAAACAGGATGATCTTTTCCGGTAGCGGTATGTTTGGTAATGCTATTAGAATTATGCTTTAGGATATAGGATATGATCTCCTCTTTATAAAGCCTAATTCGTTTGATAAGACTTTCTTCAATATCTTCTGTGGTGTCAATAACAAGGTTATTATCTTTTACAGAAATGTAAATATTTTTATCTTTTAATTCTTCTAATAAATTTAACATATAATGGTAAAGAATAGGATTTATATGATGATAGTCTTTCGGTCCGGCTCATTGCTGACTACTGTTTTTGAAACAAATAATATCATTTCTATATGAAGGGCAAGATCTTTTATTGTAGGGGCAGCATAAAGATCTTGGGGAGTTAGTTCCAGATTGAATTCTTTATTTACACTTTTCAAAACGGTCATTGCTTTTAATGAATCTCCACCTAATTCGAAGAAATTATCTTTAGTTCCAACTTTTTTAGGCTCAAAAAAGGTATTAAATAATCTACAAAGTTTAATTTCTGTAGTTGAAACAGGCTCTACATAATCGGTGCTATATAGATTGGCTGAGGAAATAAAATCTGCCGGACTATCTTGTATTTTATAATCATAAGTCAGGTACTGATTGGGATTTTTAATAGATGCAACGATGTGATGATTTTGTGCATTGGAAAACACTGTGGTTTTAAATATTTCAATGAGCTTAATATCATTTATTGCTCCCTCACTGTACCCGTCCAGATTGATGCTGGTCCAATTTTCAGGCTTAGATTTACCTATAAAATAATCCATATAAGAATTGGCTACGGAATAAGCTCCAAAGGTCTGACCACCAAGTACCGCTGATAAACTGGAACTAATCCATACAAAATCAAGGTTTCTGCTGGAGAAAATTTCATATAAGTTGATAATTCCCTGAACTTTTGAAGACAGCTGATCCTGAATCGTTTCCACATCAATATGCTCTATAAGTTTTAAAGAGTCGTCCGAAGGGCTTCCAGTTAAGTTTAATACTCCATTAATTTTTCCACATTCCTGTTCTATAAGAGTAACTGTTGATCCAAAAGCCTCAAGGTTAGAAATATCAGAAGTAAAATAAGACACCTCGTTCCCTATTCTACTTTTGAATATTTCATCCAACTTATCAACTGATTTTCTGCCAACAACAACAACTTTAGCGTTGCTTTTTAACAGGTAACTAATCAAAATTGTCCCGATTTTGCCAAAACCTCCAATTACAAGAATAACTTTGGAATCGAGCTGAACATTATAATTTTCCTCACTCCGTCTTTCGTAAAAAGGAATATATCTTTGATCTCCTTTATAAGTTACAACAGGATCTGAAAAGTTGTATTTTATTTCATCAATTAATTTTTGATAAGAAATATCATTTCCTGACGGAACATCTAAAAGAAAACTGAATATATTTTTATTTTCCTGTGCGCATACATATAGCTGACTAAAAGAAGATAGTAATGTTATATTGCTATTTTCATTAATTTCCATGTTATTATAATGACCCAATAAAGTAATCTTATGGGTTGACATTGAATCCTTAGAGATTAAAAATTTTCCGATGATATTAAATAATTTGAAAACAGAAACCATTGCACTTAATAGATTATCCTGTATGTTCCAAGTGAAAACAATTTGATAATTAGTACTATCAGTATTAATAATTCTATCCAAATAATCCTTAACATTTGCTAGATTTATTTCCTCATTTTCATTAAAAAAATCATTCCTTTCTAACTCTATAAAGTCAATTTTCCTGCTTGCCAGTTCAAGAATTATACTTTGCGATAAATCACTGTTTTCCGAAAAAATAATGTAGGTTGCCTTCTCCTCTTTTGCATCTTTAAACAATTGACTATTCTTCCACTTTTTCTGATATAAAAGGTCTAAAAACAAAGAGTTATTATCAATGTTAAATTGCTTAAAAGGATTGACATGAAAATCCAGTTTATTTTTTTCAAATGGATAAGTGGGTAATGAAATTTTCTTTTTCCTTTTATTTTGATAATATTTACTCCAATCTATATTAATACCAGATTGCCACAATTCTCCCAAAGCTTTGTGCAAAAACTTCTGTTCTTCATTTTCATTGAACTTTGGCAATACTCTAATAATGGCATTATCTTTATAACACTCGTTTTGTTTAATTGCATTTGTTAATGTAGAAGGCCCTAATTCAATGAATATATACTCCTTTGACTCCCTCAGAATATTTTTAATCCCTTTTTCAAAAAGAACTGTATTCAGCATTTGTTCTTTCCAATATTGAGATGATTTCGCTTCATCATTTGAAATAAAATTGGCAGTAAGATTAGATATATATGGAATTTCTGGTTCCAATAAATTAATTTCAGAAAATAAATTTTCAAAATCTGAAGAAATATCATCCATCATATGAGAATGGAAAGCGTGTGAGGTTTTTAAAAGTGTGGTTGTAATATTTTTTTTATTAAATATATTGATACACTCCTGAATATCTTCTTCTGTTCCTGATAAAACTGTTGTATGACCTGAATTGATCGCTGCGATTGAAACATTATTCGTTATTTCATTTTTTACTTGTTCAAAAGAAGCATTTACGGCCATCATTTTCCCGGTTGGTAATTTACTCATCAGCAAAGCTCTTTCTGCCACCAACAATAATCCGTCTTCAAAAGAAAGTACTCCAGAAATACATGCAGCAGCATATTCTCCCAGACTATGACCTATCATTAATGAAGGTTTTATACCTATTTCAATAAAAAATTTTGCCAATGCATACTCAATAAGAAATAATAAAGGTTGGGTATATTTTGTTTCGTTAATTTTTAAAGGATCGAAAATATCAGTGCCACCATATCCTAGGATGTGAGAATAATCTGTATTAAATTTATTTTTCAGAATTAAAAGCCCTTGATCTATATACTGCTTAAAACCCTCTTCTTGTTGATAAAGCTGTTCTCCCATTTTAAAATATTGTGCTCCCTGCCCGGGAAATATAAAAACAATAGGCTGAGAAGATTTTGCTTTTTGGTAGAGATCTTTTTTAGTTTCTAGTTTATTTAATAAATCTTCTCTGTCTTTGAAAACGACAGTATTTCTATAATCAAATTGAGCCCTTCCTGTGTTTAAAGAATAGGAAAGGTCTGAAAGGTTAATTTCATGATTTTTGGTGATAATTTTTTTTAGCTTTGTAAAATATTGCCTTAAAGCTTCAGGTCTTTTGGCAGAGTAGGCTATGACATTACTTACCTGTTTATCCTTATGATTGTTTGTATGATCAGGTACAAAATTTTCTAAAATTGCGTGAGCATTGGTTCCCCCAATTCCGAAACTGCTTACTCCCGCAATTAATGGACCATTATCTTTCGTTTCCCATAGTTTTGCTTGAGTATTAACATAAAATGGCCCCTTATTAAAACTTATTTCTGAATTTGCTTTTACATAATGTAAAGATGGTGGTATTATCCTATTTTTTAAAGATAAGGCTGTTTTAATAATTCCAGCAATCCCTGCTGCATTACCAGTATGTCCTAAGTTAGACTTTACAGTTCCTATGGCGCACGTTAAAGTTTGATCATAATTAAATGACTTATTAAGAGCCTCTATTTCAATAGGATCCCCCAGTTTTGTCCCGGTACCATGAGTCTCTATATAAGAAATCTCATTAAGGGAAACCTTAGCAAAATTATGAGCTTGTTTTATACAATCAACTTGGCCTGATATGCTGGGTGCTGTGTATCCTACTTTTCTTTTTCCGTCATTGTTAACGGCAGTTGCTCTTATAATCGCATAGATCTGATCGTTATCATTAAGAGCATCTTCTAATCTCTTCAATACAACCACACCACCACCTTCTGTACCTACTGTTCCACTAGAATTTTCATCAAACGCCCTGCAATGCCCATCTTTAGAAGAGATCATACCTTCTTCATACATATACCCTTTTTCATCTTTGGTATTTAAGGCAATTCCTCCTACAACCGACATGGAACACTCTCTTAGTAACAAAGCCCTACATGCAGTATGTATAGCCACCAGTGAGCTTGAGCATGCAGTATCCATAAAAATACTTGGTCCCTTTAAATTCAGGTTATATGAAATTAAAGAACTGCAAAAATTTTTATTGTTGATTTGTGACAAATAAAAAGGATCAACTGTATCTTTTTTATTAATAGTTGTATGAGCGATCCAATTGAAATTATCCGGAGCAGTAAGATATAAACCTACTTTGTCCTGAATTTTTGATGGATCATAGCATGAATCTTCAAATGCATTCCATACCAATTGATGTAAAATTCTGGTTTGCGGATCCATACTGTTAGCTTCATCCTTGGTGTAACCAAAAAATGAATAATCAAAGCTATCAGAGTGATCTATAAATGTTTTTACTTTTACATACCCAGGATCTTGAATGGTCTTGGCTTCTACTCCGCTTTCCAATAATTCCTGATCTGTATAAAATTCAATCAGTTCATTTCCATTGGCGAGTTCTTCCCAAAATGTAAGGGGATTATCGCAACCGGAAAATATACATGAAACACCTATTATTGCTATATCTCTTTTTAAAGATTCTCTTTGCATGGTAAAATTTATTCGAAAAGGTTATCAATAAGGTTATCTACATGATCCGACAGGTTTTGATCTTCGACTGTGGTTTCTTCAGTATATGAACTCATGTTTTGTATAAACTGGGCTAACTCTGATACGTTTGGATAAGAAAAGAATTTGGCTATGTCTATCTCTAAACCAAAATTTTTGCGTAAAAGCTGAGAGAACTTTACAATGGATAATGAATTTAATCCCATATCGAAGAAATTGGTCTGGATACTGATATCTTCTTTCTGATAATTTAAAATTTTTGATAGCAGCTCAACCAATAGCAGTTCAGTTTCTGTACTTGGGGCTACATATTCATTTTTAATC
The DNA here is from genome assembly GCF_018603435.1 of Chryseobacterium sp. ZHDP1. Lineage (GTDB taxonomy): Bacteria > Bacteroidota > Bacteroidia > Flavobacteriales > Weeksellaceae > Chryseobacterium > Chryseobacterium indicum. Next base: position 2,493,959 of record NZ_CP075682.1, read on the forward strand.
ATATCCGTACTGCTTACCTCAGGTAAACTCTTTCGGTCAACCTTCCCGTTGCTCGTTAAAGGAATATGATCCAATTCTACATAAAAACCCGGAAGCATATACTGGGGAAGCTTTCCTGCAAGATATTGTGATAAATCATGCTTATCTATCGGGGAGCCGGAAACATAATATACCACCAGAATCTTATCTCCTCCATGTTCCTTAACTTCAGTAACTACGCTCTTTATATCTGCATTGTAAGTTAAAACATAACTGTCGATCTCTCCCAGCTCTATCCGATGCCCACGTATCTTTACCTGATGGTCAATTCTGCCTAAATACTCAATATTACCATCTGGCAACCAGCGTCCCAAATCTCCCGTACGGTACATCTTTGTTCCTGGAACAAATGGATTGTCTAAAAACTTATCTTCTGTCAATTCTTCAAGATTAAGATAGCCTCGGGCCAGTCCTGAACCCGAAATGTAAAGCTCACCAACAACACCTATAGGTACAATGTGATGATATTTATCTAGTATGTAACAGCCCAATGTCGCAATAGGTTTGCCTATATTAGATAAAGAGCGTGTCATATCTGCAGCGCTAAGTTCTTTATAGGTAACATGGACGGTAGTTTCTGTGATTCCGTACATATTAATCATACGGATTTCCGGATATTTACGATGAAAATCCTGTAGCATAAGAGGATTAAGGGCCTCTCCTCCAAAGATTATGTATCGCAAAGCCAACTGCCCTTGATTAAATAATTTATCATATTCCGACAGGTTATAAAAAGCAGCTGGGGTCTGGTTTAATATAGTTATATTGTTCTTGATAAGATAGCTTAAAAAGGAGCCAGGATCCTGAGCTGTCTTTCTGGTGATTACATGAAGACTTCCTCCGTAGAGTAAAGCGCCATAACACTCCCATACCGAAAAATCAAAATTATAGGAATGGAATAATGTCCAGGAATCATTACTATTAAAATCATAAAGCGAATGATCATTAAACAATAAACGAACCACATTTTTATGTTCAATCATTACCCCTTTAGGATTTCCTGTCGTTCCCGAAGTATAGATGATATAAGCCAAATGATCCGGCCTGATAAATATATCTACATTCTCTGTCGAATAGTAATTTCTTACCAATTCAAAATCCAAAAGAAAAGATTCGTCTATTGTTACCTTAGAATTGGTATCAGCCAAAATATAATCCTTTCTATCCTGCGGGTAATCTACATCAATTGGAACGTAAGCTCCTCCCGACTTCAATATCCCTAAAATACCCTCAATCATCTTATCACTTCGAGGAAGTTCAATACAGATCAAATCATCTCCATTTATGGAATATTTCTCACGTAAATAATGAGCCAGCTGATTCGATCTTGCATTCAGTTCAAAATAAGTCAATGAAATATCTTCATAGACAACCGCTATATGATCAGGCGTTATTAATACCTGTTTTTCAAATAAACTTATAATGGTTTCATCACTAGGGTAGTTAACTTCCGTAGAATTAAATGACTCCAAAATTGCCTTTTCTTCAGAACTTATGTAATCCAGAGATTTTAACGGAATTTCAGAAGAAAAAACAAACTGATGAAGTACTTCTTTAAAGTGAGATACCAAAAACTTCATTGAGGATGTCGAAAGCAATGAAGCATCATAACGGAACTCAATATGCAGACCGCCATGGTCAGGAACTGCTACAATCGTAAGGGGGTAATTTGTCTGTTCAAAAGAACCTACTGACTCAGACGATAAGCCCGCATATGAACTTGTTTCTACATTACCTTTATCATTCTTTACATAGTTCTCAAAAACAATAATATGATTTATCAGTTCTTTTCCTAAAGAGGATAAAGACTGGATCTCTGCCAAACTATTAAAGTGATAACGGCTACTCTGAATAGAATCCTGATGAATCTGATTTAATAAACTTCGTGGAGTATCCTCTTCCCCAATTCGTGCACATACGGGGATCGTATTGATAAAAAGGCCCACCATATTCTCAATACCTGGAATCTCTGCAGGTCTTCCGGATACTACGCTGCCAAAGACTACTTCTTCTGAGGAATTATATGAACTTAAAAGATAAGACCATGCTCCTTGAACGTAAGTGTTCAATGTAATCCCTAAATCTTGGCAGAAATTTTCAATAGCACCAAAATCATGATCTCTTATGCTAAGGGTTTCGGTAAGGTAATGGGAAGAGGATGCTTCATCTGTATTAACAAAAGGAATCAATGTAGGGGAATCAATGCCCTGAAGATAGTTTTTCCAATATGCTAAAGCTTCTTCTTTATCCACACTTTCAAGCCACTTAATATAGGATGAGTATTTCTCTGTATCAGGTAACGGAATCGAAATACCATTTTGAAGGCTCCCTAATATTGTGGAAAAATCATTAATTAAAATACTCAGGCACCAACCGTCCATAATGATATGGTGATGACTCCAAATAAACTCATAATATCCATCCGGTAATTCAACCACAAGTAAACGCATCTGCGTAGGCTCACTCAGAATAAAACCTCGGTCTATATCGCCTTGTTTAATATTATCTAATTCAAGTTCGGATGCCAGGATCAAATGCTTAAAGTCAACTCGAGCCTCTTTATGAACAATCTGTAAAGGAACTTCTCCATAACGGTTCTCAAAGGAAGTACGAAGAATGGTATAACGGTTAACCAATGCTCCAAATGCCTTTTCTATCAGAGATAAATCTAGGTCAGAAGCCTTAACACGATAGGAGGTCTGCATAAAATATGACAAACCTTTAGGATTTACTAACCAATGGTAATACAATCCTTGCTGCATCGGAGAAAGTTCGTAAATATCTTCTATTTCAGCATCTTTACTGATTTCTTCAATGATACTGAATGATAAGCCTTTGTATTTGTAAGTAAGGTCTGATGGGGTTAAAGCCACTGATGAATCTTCGCTTTCTCTGATCATAGATTCTAAATGAGACTGATATGCTGATAAAAGAGACTCTATCGTATTTGCTGTAAATACTTTATTCGAGAAACGAATATTGATATTCATTACTCCATTAACCGTCATCCCGGAAACATCCAGTAAGATATCTGTAAATAAATTATCCAAGGAAACGGAAGGACCTATATTTTCAGAACTATAACTGAATAATGATTGAGATTCTCCTGTATCATAATTTCCTGCATCATCAAAGTCGCCAAGGTAGTTAAACTGTAACCAAGCCAAACTCTTTGGAGTAAATGGCTCATTCAGATAATTCAGAATACCATAACCGATTCCTTTATTCGGAATCTCTCGCATACCCTCCTTTACACTTACCATGACGGGTTGGCTATCATCACTGATATCAAGATTAAAAGGATACACACTGGTAAACCAACCCACCGTACGGCTGATATCTAAACCTGTACCCATAGTCTCACGACCATGGCCTTCCATCAAAACTTTCGTCTTGCATACTCCAAACTGATCCTTTAGAGACAATGCTAAGCCGGTTAATAAAACATCATTGATCTCTGCATTATACTTCCTACCCGCAAGTGTTTGTAGTAATTTTGTAGTATCGGTATTCAGGTCAAAACCTAAGCTGTTTTCTAAGATCTGTTTGCCTTTCACCGGATAATCCGTAGTAATGGAAGCATATGTTTCGGATTCTATTCCTTCCCAATACAAACGCTCTTTAGATAATGCTGAGCTTTTGCTATAATCCTCCAATGCGTTACCCCAACGCTGGAAAGAATCTGTCTTGGAGGGAAGCTCATAAGATAGCCCCTGAACTTCCGATTTGTATAACTTTCCTAAATCTTCCAACAAGATACGCCATGATACACCATCAACTACCAAGTGATGAACCACTAATATAAGACGCTCGCCATCACTCATTGATACATGGCCTACATGAAATAGAACTCCTGAAGTTATATCTATGGAGCTTTGAAGCTCCTCGCCTATCTCTTGTAATCGGGATAATTCTTCTGAGTTACTTCCGCTATCTTTTAGATCAAAAGATTGCAAATGATAGTGATTATTTTCTATTCCTGAATTATATTGAACCCAAAATCCAGCTTTCTCGCTATAAACCATTCTCAAGGCATCATGATGCTCGACAAGACGTTTTATAGAAGTTTCTAATGCAGCTACCGAAAGCTTTTCTGTACTCTTTAGGATAACAGACTGGTTATAATGATTCTTGTTAACAATATCCTCACTCTCAAAGAAATATCTTTGGATAGGAGTAAGTATACTTTCTCCTATAACAACAGACTGATCAATCTCAACAATATCTGTCGTGATATAACCTGCCAGCTCTTCTAAAATCGGATACTGAAGAATATGTTCTACCTTAAGGCTATACCCTTGCTGACGAAGCCTGGAAACGATCTGAATTGATTTTATGGAATCTCCTCCAAGGTTATAATAATTGTCTCGAATACTGATAGGTCTATACTTTAAGACCTGCTCACAAATAGAAACCAGCACTTGTTCTTCTTCATTTCTCGCCGCTACATATTCATTTTTAATCATATCCGTACTGCTTACCTCAGGTAAACTCTTTCGGTCAACCTTCCCGTTGCTCGTTAAAGGAATATGATCCAATTCTACATAAAAACCCGGAAGCATATACTGGGGAAGCTTTCCTGCAAGATATTGTGATAAATCATGCTTATCTATCGGGGAGCCGGAAACATAATATACCACCAGAATCTTATCTCCTCCATGTTCCTTAACTTCAGTAACTACGCTCTTTATATCTGCATTGTAAGTTAAAACATAACTGTCGATCTCTCCCAGCTCTATCCGATGCCCACGTATCTTTACCTGATGGTCAATTCTGCCTAAATACTCAATATTACCATCTGGCAACCAGCGTCCCAAATCTCCCGTACGGTACATCTTTGTTCCTGGAACAAATGGATTGTCTAAAAACTTATCTTCTGTCAATTCTTCAAGATTAAGATAGCCTCGGGCCAGTCCTGAACCCGAAATGTAAAGCTCACCAACAACACCTATAGGTACTAAATGACCGTGTGAATCAAGAATGTAAATTTGAGTATTGGCAATAGGCTTGCCAATCGGTATGGCAGATGATTTCAGCTCACTCCCTTTTTCTATTTTATATACAGTAGCACAAATACTTGTCTCGGTTGGTCCATAAGCATTGTAGAAAGTACCATACTTTAGGTATTCTTTTGTTTTAACGATAACGGCCGATTCCCCTGCTGTAATTAATCCCTTTAATTTCTGAAGCTTATTGACATTTAATAAACTGAAAAAGGCAGGAGGCAAGGTCACTAAATCGATCGAGTGTTTTTCTACATATTCCTCAAAAGCATACGCATCTTTTCTCACTGAATCACTAAGAATATGAAGAGACTTGCCACAAAGCAGTGTCATAAATATCTCTGAAATAGATGCATCAAATGAAAAAGAAGCAAACTGAGCTACATTTTCACACGAGGGTACTTCAAAGAAGTCTTTCTGGAAAAGCATCGTATTCAAAATACCTCGATGGGTATTCAAAACTCCTTTGGGCTCTCCGGTGGAACCGGAGGTATAAATGATATAGGCAATATCATCTTTTCCTAAAACTTCGGACTTGAAATCTGAAGCATCTTCATCTGTAAACTCTAAATCTATTGAAAATGAATTACCAGAATAGAAATCCAGATCAAAGAAATAGTAAGATTCAGTGATTAGTAAAGATAAACCAGATGTCATCACCTCTTTTCTCGATTTAGGAAGGTTAGCATCAATAGGTACATAAATTGCTCCTAATTTTAGTATCCCCAGTATAGAAATAATCTGATTCTCACCTCGATTAAGCATCACTCCTACCTGATCGCCTTTCTTAATCCCATAAGTATCTTTTAGCTGATGGGCAAGGCAAGATGCCTTGGCATTCAATTCTGCATAGCTCAATCTAATATCCTCAAAAACAACAGCAGTACTGTCTGGGGTAAGACTTATCTGATCTTCAAATAAACTTACAATAGTTTTATCTTCGGGATATAAAACCAAGGTGGAATTAAAGTGTTTTAATAATTCTTCACGAGCTTCAAAAGTTAAATAATCAATTTCTGAAAGTGGGGTATTAATATGAGTTTTAAATTGGTTAAGTGTATTTTTAAAATGAGAAACTAAAACCTTGATATAAGAAGAATATACAGATGCGTTGTATTCAAAATCTATATGTAAATAATCTTCGTAAGGTTCTACTACTAATGTAAAGTTATAATTGGACTGGTCAAAAACTTTTATATTTTCAAAATTTTCATTAGGTTCATTCTTCACATAGTTTTCGAATATAATAATGTTGCTCAACAAATCTTTACCTAAAGGAGATAAAGATTGTACTTCAGCCAAGCTGTTAAAATGATACTCTGTGTTTTGTATAGAATCCTGATGTACTTTCTTCAATAAGCTATACGGTGTGTCATCATTTTTAACCGAAATCCTTACAGGAATGGTATTGATGAACAACCCTACCATATGCTCTATGTTATCAATCTCAGCTGGTCTTCCCGACACAACAGCTCCGAATATAATTTCTTCTGAAGAATTGTATTTACTTAAAAGATAAGACCAAATAGCTTGTATATAAGTATTGAGAGTGACTCCCAAATTTTGGCACAGCTGGCTAATTTCTTTAAATTCATCTCCCGTTACATTAAATTTCTCGGTAACGAAATGAGGCAACTCATCTTTGGTTCTTTTCTCAAAAGGGATGAGGGTTGGAGCGCTAATTCCTTCTAAATAGTTTTTCCAGTGAAGCATTGAAGAGTCTTTATCAATTCCTCCAAGCCATTTAAGATAAGCAGAATATTTCTGAGGCTCCGGTAAATTGATTTCCAGACCTTGCTTAACCGAATCTAGTATTGCAGAGAAATCATTGATTAGAATACTTAAGCACCAGCCATCCATTACAATATGGTGATAGCTCCATATAAACTCATATGTATCGTTTGGTAATTTAACTATTATTAGACGCATTTGAGTAGGTTTACTCAGGTCAAAACCACGGGTAATATCATTTTGCTTAATACTCTCCAGATCGATTTCTAAAGAATCTTCAGATGCTATGGTAAGGTATTCAAAATCAACTTGTGCTTTCTTATGAACAATCTGCAAAGGAACTTCTCCAAAACGATTGTCAAATGAAGTTCGTAAAACCGTATAACGATTGACAAGAATTCCAAAGGCTCTTTCTACTTCTAATACTTCAAAACCCTCGAATTTAGATCTGTAGGAGGTCTGCATAAAATATGCAGATCCTTTCGGAGCCGCCATCCAATGATAATACAATCCCTGTTGCATCGGAGAAAGTTCATAAATATCTTCAATATCAAAACTCTTATTAATCTCCTGAATAGTATTGAATGGCAACTCTTTATAAGTAAGATCCGATGGGGTTAAAATTACTTCTGATTCTTTCTCCTTATGAATCATTTTTTCTAAATGACTCTGATAATTGTCCATCAATTTCTGAACTGTTGCTGCATGAAAGACACTACTAGAATAACGGATCGTGAGATTCATTTTACCACTAATCGTAATTCCCGAAACATCTAATAAAATGTCCGTTCCAAGGTTTTCTTCAGATACCGAAATGCCGATAGACTCTGAGCTATAATAAAACTGATGTCCTATAGCATCATCAAAATCTCCTAGGTAGTTGAATTGAATAGATGGGTTATTTGTTGATGAAAATGAATCTCCCAGATAATTTAAGATTCCGTAACCGATTCCTTTGTTTGGAATTCCCCGTAAGCCATCCTTTACACTAACTAAAGCCGGTTGGTTATTATTGCTGATATCAAGGCTAAAAGGATATAAAGTGGTAAACCATCCTACTGTTCTGCTGATATCAAGACCTGTACTCATAGCCTCTCTGCCATGACCTTCCATTAAGATTTTAGTCTTATTAATTCCAAACTCCTCTTGTAGTGACAATGCCAGACCCGTTAATAATACATCATTAATTTCTGCACTGTACTCTTTACCTACATGGGTTTGTAATAATTTCGTAGACTCTTCATTCAACGAAAAGTTTATGCTGGTATCTAAAATATGTTTGCCGTTCAAAGTATAATCAGTGGCTATAGCAGGATAAACATCTGATTCTATACTATCCCAATACAAATACTCTTTGGAAAGAATAGGACTCTTACTGTAAGCTTCCAAAGTGGTGCCCCAACTCTGAAAAGAATCTGTCTTGGATGGAAGTTCATAAGATACTCCTTTAATTCCAGAGTCATATAAGTTTCCTAAATCTTCCAGCAAAATCCTCCAGGAAACTCCATCTACAACCAAGTGATGGATAACTAATATTATTCTATCCATATCGCTCATCGAAACATGGCCTATATGGAATAGAATACCCGATTCTATATCTATATTACTCTGGAGATGCTCGCCTATTTTTTCTAAAGAAGCAAGTTCTGCTTCGAGAGAACCCTCTTCTCTTACATCAAAATATTCAAAATGGTAATGATTCCCTTCTGTTCCTGAGTTATACTGACTCCATTTTCCATTCTCCTCACGATACAACATCCTTAAAGCGTCATGATGATTAACTAAAGACTGGATTGAAGATTCCAATACAGAATATGAAAGTCTTTCGCTGCTCTTTAAAATAACAGCTTGGTTATAATGGTTTTTATTAACTATATTTTCATTCCCGAAGAAATATCTTTGGATAGGGGTAAGAACACTATCTCCCGTAACTGCTGATTGGTTAATCTCGGAAACATCTATTGTAATGTAACGAGCTAGCTCTTCTAATACAGGATAGCGTAAAATATGTTCTACCTTAAGGTTATAACCGAGCTGACGTAATCTTGATACAATCTGAATTGATTTTATTGAATCTCCTCCCAGATTATAATAATTATCACGGATACTAATAGGATTATACTTCAATACTTGTTCAAAAACAGATACTAAAGCGTGTTCTTCTGAGCTTCTTGGAGCAATATACTCTGTCTTTATTAAATCTATTGAACTTACCTCAGGAAGCATTTTTCTATCGATTTTACCATTACTGGTTAAGGGCATGCTTTCCAAGGCTACATAAAAACTTGGAAGCATATATTGAGGTAATTTGCTTTCTAAATATTCAGATAATTTCTGCTTGTCTATAATAGTATCACTTACATAATAAACAACCAAACTCTTTTCCCCCTCATGTTCTTTAACATCAGCTATAGTAAATTTAATTGAAGTATTATAAGAAAATACCTGGTTCTCAATTTCTCCAAGTTCTATTCTATGTCCCCGAATCTTTACCTGATGGTCGATTCTCCCCAGATACTCAATATTCCCGTCTGGTAACCAGCGTCCCAAATCTCCCGTTCGGTACATCTTCCTTCCATCAACAAAAGGATTAGCAACAAATTTTTCAGAACTCAGATCTGGAAGATTCAAATATCCACGAGCCAGACCTGCACCCGATATATACAATTCTCCGGCAACTCCAATCGGTAACAAATGCCTGTTTTCATCGAGAATATAGCAATTAAGTGTTGGGATAGGCTTTCCAATATTTGACAGAACAGAATTAGTATCTTTTACACTAAGTTCTTTATAAGTAACATGCACAGTAGTTTCAGTAATTCCATACATATTAATTAATTTTATATCTGGATATTTACTTTGCCAGTCTTTAAGCAAATAAGGATTCAACGCTTCACCTCCAAAAATTATATAACGTAATGCCAACTCTTGATGATTAAACGCCCGATCATACCCTGCTAAGTTATAAAATGCGGCAGGTGTCTGATTCAATATTGTAATCTTATTGGTTATTAGATAATTTAAAAACATTCCTACGTCCTGAGCAACTCTTTTTGGAATAACATGCAAGCAACCTCCGAAAAGGAGTGCACCATAACATTCCCATACTGAAAAGTCGAAATTATAGGAATGAAATAATGTCCATGAATCATTGCTATTAAAATCATAAAGAGCATTATCGTTGAAAAATAATCTTACTACGTTTTTGTGTTCAATCATTACACCTTTTGGATTACCTGTAGTACCAGAGGTATAAATTACATAAGCTAGATCCGAAGACTTAACAGCAACATCCTGTTTATCAACCGAATAATCATCCTTTAAAAGATTAAACTCTAACCAAAATTTTTCATCAATAATTACTTTCGACTTTGTATCTTCTACTATATAGTCAATCCGATTCTGAGGATAATCATTATCAATAGGCACGTACGCTCCTCCTGATTTCAAAACCCCAAGAATTGAAATTATCATCTTCTCGCTACGTGGTAACTGAATACAAATTAGATCATCGCATTTTATATCATACTTCTCACTAAGATAATGAGCCAATTGATTAGATTGTTTATTTAATTCCTGGTAACTCAGGTTTATATCTCCAAAAACAACAGCTATATTATCAGGAGTATTTGCAACTTGGGATTCAAATAAGCTTACAATAGTTTCTTCTGAAGGATAAGAAATCTCTGTTTCATTGAAATCATCCAATAATTCTTTTACTTCCGAAGTACTTAAATAGCTGAAGTTATTTATCTGCTGATCAGGACAAGCTACAAATTGTCCTAATAAATGTTTAAAGTGGCTAACTAAAGATTTTACTAAAGATTCATAGAATACAGATGCATTGTATTTAAAATATACGGACAAATTATTCCTTCCAGGAACTACGACAATATTAAAATCATAATTTGTTTGTTCAAAAGTATCTACATTTTCATCAATCAAACCCAAGTTAGACGTATTACTGACATCTTGCTTCACATAGTTTTCGAATATAATAATGTTGCTCAACAAATCTTTACCTAAAGGAGATAAAGATTGTACTTCAGCCAAGCTGTTAAAATGATACTCTGTGTTTTGTATAGAATCCTGATGTACTTTCTTCAATAAGCTATACGGTGTGTCATCATTTTTAACCGAAATCCTTACAGGAATGGTATTGATGAACAACCCTACCATATGCTCTATGTTATCAATCTCAGCTGGTCTTCCCGACACAACAGCTCCGAATATAATTTCTTCTGAAGAATTGTATTTACTTAAAAGATAAGACCAAATAGCTTGTATATAAGTATTGAGAGTGACTCCCAAATTTTGGCACAGCTGGCTAATTTCTTTAAATTCATCTCCCGTTACATTAAATTTCTCGGTAACGAAATGAGGCAACTCATCTTTGGTTCTTTTCTCAAAAGGGATGAGGGTTGGAGCGCTAATTCCTTCTAAATAGTTTTTCCAGTGAAGCATTGAAGAGTCTTTATCAATTCCTCCAAGCCATTTAAGATAAGCAGAATATTTCTGAGGCTCCGGTAAATTGATTTCCAGACCTTGCTTAACCGAATCTAGTATTGCAGAGAAATCATTGATTAGAATACTTAAGCACCAGCCATCCATTACAATATGGTGATAGCTCCATATAAACTCATATGTATCGTTTGGTAATTTAACTATTATTAGACGCATTTGAGTAGGTTTACTCAGGTCAAAACCACGGGTAATATCATTTTGCTTAATACTCTCCAGATCGATTTCTAAAGAATCTTCAGATGCTATGGTAAGGTATTCAAAATCAACTTGTGCTTTCTTATGAACAATCTGCAAAGGAACTTCTCCAAAACGATTGTCAAATGAAGTTCGTAAAACCGTATAACGATTGACAAGAATTCCAAAGGCTCTTTCTACTTCTAATACTTCAAAACCCTCGAATTTAGATCTGTAGGAGGTCTGCATAAAATATGCAGATCCTTTCGGAGCCGCCATCCAATGATAATACAATCCCTGTTGCATCGGAGAAAGTTCATAAATATCTTCAATATCAAAACTCTTATTAATCTCCTGAATAGTATTGAATGGCAACTCTTTATAAGTAAGATCCGATGGGGTTAAAATTACTTCTGATTCTTTCTCCTTATGAATCATTTTTTCTAAATGACTCTGATAATTGTCCATCAATTTCTGAACTGTTGCTGCATGAAAGACACTACTAGAATAACGGATCGTGAGATTCATTTTACCACTAATCGTAATTCCCGAAACATCTAATAAAATGTCCGTTCCAAGGTTTTCTTCAGATACCGAAATGCCGATAGACTCTGAGCTATAATAAAACTGATGTCCTATAGCATCATCAAAATCTCCTAGGTAGTTGAATTGAATAGATGGGTTATTTGTTGATGAAAATGAATCTCCCAGATAATTTAAGATTCCGTAACCGATTCCTTTGTTTGGAATTCCCCGTAAGCCATCCTTTACACTAACTAAAGCCGGTTGGTTATTATTGCTGATATCAAGGCTAAAAGGATATAAAGTGGTAAACCATCCTACTGTTCTGCTGATATCAAGACCTGTACTCATAGCCTCTCTGCCATGACCTTCCATTAAGATTTTAGTCTTATTAATTCCAAACTCCTCTTGTAGTGACAATGCCAGACCCGTTAATAATACATCATTAATTTCTGCACTGTACTCTTTACCTACATGGGTTTGTAATAATTTCGTAGACTCTTCATTCAACGAAAAGTTTATGCTGGTATCTAAAATATGTTTGCCGTTCAAAGTATAATCAGTGGCTATAGCAGGATAAACATCTGATTCTATACTATCCCAATACAAATACTCTTTGGAAAGAATAGGACTCTTACTGTAAGCTTCCAAAGTGGTGCCCCAACTCTGAAAAGAATCTGTCTTGGATGGAAGTTCATAAGATACTCCTTTAATTCCAGAGTCATATAAGTTTCCTAAATCTTCCAGCAAAATCCTCCAGGAAACTCCATCTACAACCAAGTGATGGATAACTAATATTATTCTATCCATATCGCTCATCGAAACATGGCCTATATGGAATAGAATACCCGATTCTATATCTATATTACTCTGGAGATGCTCGCCTATTTTTTCTAAAGAAGCAAGTTCTGCTTCGAGAGAACCCTCTTCTCTTACATCAAAATATTCAAAATGGTAATGATTCCCTTCTGTTCCTGAGTTATACTGACTCCATTTTCCATTCTCCTCACGATACAACATCCTTAAAGCGTCATGATGATTAACTAAAGACTGGATTGAAGATTCCAATACAGAATATGAAAGTCTTTCGCTGCTCTTTAAAATAACAGCTTGGTTATAATGGTTTTTATTAACTATATTTTCATTCCCGAAGAAATATCTTTGGATAGGGGTAAGAACACTATCTCCCGTAACTGCTGATTGGTTAATCTCGGAAACATCTATTGTAATGTAACGAGCTAGCTCTTCTAATACAGGATAGCGTAAAATATGTTCTACCTTAAGGTTATAACCGAGCTGACGTAATCTTGATACAATCTGAATTGATTTTATTGAATCTCCTCCCAGATTATAATAATTATCACGGATACTAATAGGATTATACTTCAATACTTGTTCAAAAACAGATACTAAAGCGTGTTCTTCTGAGCTTCTTGGAGCAATATACTCTGTCTTTATTAAATCTATTGAACTTACCTCAGGAAGCATTTTTCTATCGATTTTACCATTACTGGTTAAGGGCATGCTTTCCAAGGCTACATAAAAACTTGGAAGCATATATTGAGGTAATTTGCTTTCTAAATATTCAGATAATTTCTGCTTGTCTATAATAGTATCACTTACATAATAAACAACCAAACTCTTTTCCCCCTCATGTTCTTTAACATCAGCTATAGTAAATTTAATTGAAGTATTATAAGAAAATACCTGGTTCTCAATTTCTCCAAGTTCTATTCTATGTCCCCGAATCTTTACCTGATGGTCGATTCTCCCCAGATACTCAATATTCCCGTCTGGTAACCAGCGTCCCAAATCTCCCGTTCGGTACATCTTCCTTCCATCAACAAAAGGATTAGCAACAAATTTTTCAGAACTCAGATCTGGAAGATTCAAATATCCACGAGCCAGACCTGCACCCGATATATACAATTCTCCGGCAACTCCAATCGGTAACAAATGCCTGTTTTCATCGAGAATATAAATTTCAGTATTTGGAATGGATCGTCCAATATTTACATTAGTATTTTCTACAACAGAAACAGATGACCAAACCGCACATTCGGTAGGACCATACTCATTATACAATGTAGCCTTACTGTGTTTCTGATGATCTAATACTAAGTTTTTTACTAATTCTTCTCCTGCTACAATAATATGTTTTAAATTATTTTTCCCAGCACCATTTTCATTAAGATATGGAATTAAATTAGAATAATAGTTTGGAACGCATAAAACCCCATCAATATTATATTTTATAATCTGATTGGATATATATTCTAAATCCTTTATTTTATTATTATCTTCAAGCAACAGCCTTCCACCGCTACATAAAACGCCAAAAATAACAGCTACTGAAGAATCAAAGGAAAAAGAAGGAACCAGTAACATGCTTTCAATGGAATAGAAATTAATTCTATTTATTGTCGAATGAAATAAATTCCTATGCTCAATCATTACACCTTTTGGATTACCTGTAGTACCAGAGGTATAAATTACATAAGCCAAATGATCCAATTGTATGGTTATTTCAGGATTTTTAATTGAGTAATTCTTTCTTTGATTTTCAAACTCTGATAAAAAAGATTCATCTATTAAGACTTTACACCCTGTATCCTTCAAAAGATAATCTATTCTTTCATTGGGATACTCCGGATCTATTGGAACATAAGCACCTCCAGACTTTAAAATTCCCAATATTGCGATGATCACTTTCTCACTTCGAGGAAGTTTTATACAAATTAAATCATCACCATGAATGTTATAATTATCTATGAGATAATGACCTAATTGATTGGACAATTCATTTAATTCCTCATAGCTGAGTTCTCTGTCTTTGTATACAACAGCTGTATAATTGCGTCTAGAAATAACCTGAGACTCTAATAAATCTAGAACATTTTTATCAGATGGATATGTAACTTCTGTAGCATTAAAATTTAAAAGAATCTGTTCTCTTGCTTTAGAATCAGTAAGAGAATAAGAATTTATTTCTCGATTTAGAAATGATTCATAATCAGAAAGAATATCTTCAAAATTATTAAGCAAGCTTTCTAGAAGATATTCTTGATTAGTTTCCTGATGATAAATGCTTAGAATTATTTTATCATCAGTTTCTTCGTATAACAAAGAAACATTATCTTTTATATCATTTACATCATGAACTTCTGAACCGAATTTGATTGAATAATTTGAAAATGAATCCAGCTCTAATTCTGTAGAATTATAATCTTTGTAAGAAAATGTTTCCTTAATTTCATTAGCCGTAGACTGCAATAATTCTTTAAATGTTACAATATCATTGTCTTTAATTTCCAGCAGCACAAGCTTTTCTAAATTAAGAAGATTGGAAGGATATATTTTTACAATATTTTGAAAGCTTGAAAAATATTTTTTTATCAAAAAAGAAAAGATGGACGAAATTATTGTGAACTTTGAAAGATGATTGTTCTTTGATATCTTAATGAAATCTTTCAAATCATTTTTAGATATTTCTATTTTAAGATTATTTATCTCTTTCTTTGAAAAAACAGCTCTGTCTTTATATCTAATTTTTTTACTCCAAAAATTATTGGATAAAAACTGATTATCTCCCATTATTACACTTATTTTATGCTGGTTTAAAAAATATTTTGAATTATAAGGATGAATTAAATTCAAATTTATATGAATACTTATCTAATAATTTATCATTATCTATTTTTAGAAAAGGAAGTATTCTTTAAGAATTTAAAATGTATTTAAAGTTTTGCGTTATTATCTTTATATTAGATTCTTTATTGCAAACCTTTTAACAACTAGGATTTATTCGGTGTGAGACCATTTTTATCTTTCTTGAAATCATAGAAATTAATCTCAGTATTGAGTTTGCTTTAATTATACAGAATAAATAGATATTTTTAATACTGTTTATCCTGTGTACTTGTCACTTATTTTTATCTTTTTTTGTATTTATAACGCTTCATTTAGTTAATGAAATCATGCACTATTTCTTGAATTTTGAAATGATCTATTCGAATTAATCTACATTTGAATCATGAAAAATATAGACTAAAATCATTAAATCAGTAGTCTATTAACATTCTATTTAAACTTAAAAATCAGTTCAGATACTTAATTTTCAGAGTTCATTTCATAAAATTGATGAAAATAATCTGTGAAGATTCTTCAAATTAAATGGTAAGAATGTATTTCAGCAATAAGGCTTTGTTCTAATGAACCTATCCTTACACAAATCTTTTGCTTATTATCTATTTTTATAATTTCGCATTCGTAACTTTCAAAAGGACCGGATATTATCCTCTTCTTTTCTCCGACTTGTATAGCTAAAGAATTCTTAAGTTCAACCTGAGAAAATTGGTTCAAAAATATTTTAATACTGTTAATTTCTTCGTCAAGAACTCTAACTAATCTACCTCCAAACTTTATGAATAATACAACCCCATCTACAGTTAGAGCTTTCAGATAATCTTTAATTGTTTCTAGATAAACAAAAACATAAGAACTAAAAAGAGGCTTTTCTATCCTCTTTTTACGATCGCTCCATTGAGATATCGTTGAATTAAGTGGTAAGAAAACTTTAAAGTTCTCTTCTGTCAATTTTTGAGCAATTTTTTTTTCGTAACGAGACTTGGTATAAATAACATACCATCCTTCAATAAAATTCATTTGAGTAAGAGATCATGGTTGTTTATGGCTTCGCCCCTTAAGTCACATATCAATATGCGCAAAAGAGATAAAGAGAGATAAAAAGACAAAAGAAAATAATTAAAAGAAGTTTTAAGTCTAAATAATAAATATTACTTTTCTTGTGTTTTTTTAATCATTGGTTTTTCTTTTTTGGCTAAAGTATTAAAAAAACGTTTAAAAATATCACTAAAGTATGAATTTAACAAAAAATTAATTCAATATTTTTCTATTTCATTAATATACAGATAAATATCTTTCGTTAAAAACTTATTTTTTTCACCAAGCTCTTTTGTTCTACTTTCTCCTAAACGGACAATAATGGCATTTTGTTTGGGTAAGCAAATCACATATTGTCCCAAATGTCCTTTCATCATATAAAATGGATATTTATGTGTATAATCCATCCAAAAACCATAACCATATACTCCGGGAGATAGAGAATTAGGATGGGTTGCTTTTTCTAAAAACGTGCTATCTATTAATTGCTTTCCATTCCAATTTCCCTTTTGTAAGTACAACTGTCCAAATTTTGCAAAATCCCTCGCACAACTACTAACACAACAATAAGCTTTTTCAATACCTCCTGTATGGTCCACTGTCCATGTTGCATCTTGACTCATTCCCAAAGGCTTCCAAAATTTTTCGGATAAATATTCAGACAAAGTTTTTTTTGTAGCTCTACTAATTATATATCCCAATAATTGGGTGTTTCCACTAAGATATTTCCATTTTGTATCTAGGGCTTGTATAAATTTTCTGTTCAGAATTACTTCGTCCATATTCTTTCCATAATACGCCTTCGAAGTTGGATTTAATGGAAAATAATAATCCTCTTTCCAATTAAAACCCGAAGTCATTTTAGATAAATCAGCTATGGTACATTTTTGAGCATTGGGATCATTTTTATATTCTGGTAAATAATCTGTAATAGGTTGTTCCCAACTGTTAATATACCCATCTTCAATTGCTTTTTGAGCTAAAAGCGTCACCAAAGATTTTGCCATTGAAAAAGAATTGGTCAGGGATTTTTCGGAGTATGGCCTCCAATAATGTTCCTGAAGTATTTTACCATCCTTAATTACCAAAAAAACAGCAGTCTTATATTTTTCTAATTCTTTTACAAACTCATTTGACAATTTTGCTTTATTGTAATTTGGATGTAGTTCCCAATCTTGGGGTTTTGAAGATTTAATAGTATTAACATCAAAGTCTTTTGCATCAGATATATTGGATGTTGTATTGCCTTGTAAATAAGTTAATCTAACTGCCCTAAAAAAATATTTATTTCCTGTTAAATATAATATTGCGAATATTATAAACCAAAAAATAATAAAGTATGATATCGTTTTTTTTAAAAATTTCAATGTTTTTTTCATGGTTTTTTTAACGAATGTATCATATTATTTGTAATCTGCAAAACTAATTACCAGAACTTACTTTACATATTTTTTTTGATTTTCTTTAATTATATAGAAAATAGGTAAAATTTAACTTCTCAATATTACAAAAAGATATAATATCCTGTATGTTTTTCTTTACAACATTGTTATATGTTCAGCAAACAAGAATTACCAATTTTTTGCTTCCATAATACTTAGCGGAATATTATAATGCTGTAAAATTGAAGAAAAGAAAGTCTGCTTCACCTGTATTTTGAAGCAAGAAGCACCAATGCAGCTGCGGAATCTTTTAATGCGAAAATAAAAAACTTCAGAATACAACTCCGGGGAGTAAAAGACAAAACTTTCTTTCTATTCAGGTTGACTAAACTTTTTGCATAGCCCCCAACTTTTGCACTTGATCAAAAAAAATATACGCAAGAAAATCTCAGGAATAAACTTTTAATTTAATTTGTTGAAATTAAAATCTGTTGTAAAGTAAAAAAGTACACTTTTAAAAAGTGTACTTTTATTGGGTGAATGATGGGTCTCGAACCCACGACCTTCGGAACCACAATCCGACGCTCTAACCAACTGAGCTACAATCACCGTTTTGTGAGTGCAAATATAGGAAAGATTTTTTAATTACCAAACAATTCCGTCAAAATTTTTCAATGCAATTAGCTTCTCAGACGTAAATCCCTCAGCATAAGCCACTCCCGATAATCTTCCTAAATCCATCGCTCGGTAGGTTAAGCTGTCCAAAAAGTTTTTTGAAGTAATCGGAGTTTCCGGTTCTTTAGAATCCGGATCATAAAACTGAGTCTTAAAAGCCTTACAAGCTTCAATTTTCGCATCCAGAAATTCTGAAATATCAATAACGAATTCAGGTTCCACATTTTTCCATTGCATATAGTTAAAAATATGTTTTGGTCTCCATGCTTCCTGAATTTCGCCTTCCAAAACTGTTTCGATTTTTCTTAAACCGGCTAAAAAGCACGCATCCGAAACTAATTTCGATCCTTTTGCATGATCTGGATGTCTGTCATCAGTTGTATTAGAAAAGACGATTTCCGGTCTGTATTTACGAACCATTTTTATAATCCTCATCTGATACTCCTCGTTATTTTCCAAAAACCCATCTTTCATATTTAAATTTTCTCTGATAGAAACACCGAGAATTTTTGCAGCATCTAATGCTTCATTTTTTCTGGTTTCCTCAGTTCCTCTCGTTCCGAGCTCTCCTCTCGTAAGATCAACAATAACGCAGGTTTTTCCTTCTGAAACCATTTTGGCTATCGTTCCTCCACATCCTAATTCTACATCATCAGGATGCGCACCAAAAGCTAGTATATCTGTTTTCATACTATCAAAGATAGGGTTAAATTAAAAACTTCCCAAACATTAAGAATGGGAAGTTTCATTATTTATAATTGTATTAAATTATTTATTAATTTCTGCATTTAATTTTACTGCGTCCTGATAAGTTGGATCCAACTGTACAGATTTTGCAACATAATCTTTTGCTTTTGCCAAGTCTGAATCTTTAGACATATATGCTACAGCAAAATAAGCGTAAGCAAGAGTTTGCTTATTGGCATCCTGTTCTGTAGGTTTCACAGTGCTAATGAATTTTTCGTATGCCATTTTCGCTGCATCACTATTTCCGGCTTGTTGATAAGAGTAACCTAAACTGTAATAACCAGGTGCCCAATCAGGCAATAAAGCATTCATTTTTTGCCATGTCGCGATTGCACCGTTCCAGTTTTTTGCATCCTGATAGGCTGTTGCCAACTTAAATAGAGAGTCTGAATCCTGGGCATTCGCTGCAACTTTCTGCTTCAATCCTTCGATTGTAGGGTTTGTTGGTCCTGCATCAATGTCAGCCTGAGAAGCGCCTCCTCCTGCTATTTTCACCAATTCCATATCCCACTTTAATGTTTCATCTTTTGCAGCTTTTGCAATAGCTATTTTTTGTTGTGCTTCAGATGTTAATGCAGCTTTCTTAGCGGTATCTTTTTCAGTTTTTGCTAAACCTGCTGCGATAAGCCCTTGCAGCCCCTGATCTGCAGGTTGTACTCTTGATTTATCAGCCTGGGAAACAAAATTATCCATATTCTGTTTTGCTTCTGCATATTTTCCGTCAGCATATAATTGATACGCTCTTAATTTAAATTTAATAGGATCATTGATCTTATCAAAAATCTTATCTAAAACCTGCTTGGAATTTGCATAGTCTTCATTGGTAAAATAAAGCTTTGCAATTTCTAATTGAGTATATGGATCTTCATCAGCATATTTTGTATAGTTGATAAGATCCTGAGTTGCTTTTGCATTTTGCTGATATCTGATATCATAAGCAGCAAGAGCTTTATACGCAGGAGCATAAGAAGGATCTGTCGCGATTGCTTTATCTATGCTTGTTTTAGCTTGCTGCCATTGTTGTGCAGCCATCCATAAAGTACCAATTCTTGTATAAACCGACGCTTTATTTTTAGCCAGAGGAAGAGCTTTGTCATAAGCAGACATTGCATCTCCGGGCATTCTTTTTAGTCTGTAAGCATCTCCTAAAGTATAATAGTAATGAGCCGGAACTCCTTTTTTCTCAGCTCTTTCAATCGCTTTATTCAAATACTGAATTGCAAGATCAGGAGAGTTATTTTTTTCAAATAAAGTCAATGCTTCTGCTGCTCTGAAAAGAACTTCTGCATCTTTCTCTTTTGAATCTGTTACAATTTTTTGAATTTCAGCAATAGCATTTTTATCTCCTTTTCCAAGTTTTACAGTTGCTAAACCTAATTTATTTAAATAACTTTTACTGTCTGCTGCAAGACCTTTATTAAAATTCTCAGTTGCAGCCACATAATCAGGTTCTCCCTGCTTCAGATACGTATTCCCTAAATAGAAATAGTTTTCTGCAGTAGGTGCTGAAGCGATCATGTTCGTAAAATTAGTTTTTGCCTGAGCATATTTATCACTATCGATACTGTTGATACCATCCTGTACAGTTTGTGCAACGGCAAAGTTGGTAAAAAACATTACAGCTGCTCCAAAAGCAAGCTTCTTTACATTCATATTCATTATATCTTTCATTTTATATTTTCTAATCAAAATTCAATTTAAGTAATACACAATTTTCAGACCAAAATAATACATTTATTTTGGTTAAAGGATTAATTTAATACTTTTTAACGCATCTGAACTTCTCTTCTGTAAAGATTATAAGGTTGCAAGCCTTCTTTCTGAACAATCATCTGTCCAAGTTGTGTGCACGAATACCTTATAAAACCATTGGCAAGATTGAAGTTTCCTTCGTTTGTTAAAAAATATAGGACTCTTGTAAATGGATAATTCATTTTACGCAGGTTTTCAAAATCTGTATTGTAAAGTTTTCCCTTGTCTTCAACAGGAAGAATTTTCACCATACTTCTCAGCTGTTCAGATTCCTTATCATAAGGACGGCTGAAAGTATTAAGACCGATAACCCCTATTTTATCAGGATATTTATTGAGTTCTTCAATAATATTCTTGCTTCCCGGAATGACTGAAAATTTTAAATCTTTTGGGAGTTTTTTAAGCTTTTGCGCAACAAAATTCAGATTGCTGGAATTTGCTCCGTCAAAAATAAATTCTTTATCGTCAGACTGTAATCCTTTCTGAATCTCATCAATTGTAATCTTTTCTTTGGGAGAATCTTTGGGAACAACAAAAATAACAGCATCTGCTGCAAATTTTGCGGGCAGAAATTTCAGTTCAATCTGTTTTTCATATTCTTTAATCTCTTCAGGAGTAAGATCTCTCGACATTACAGCGATTCTTACTTTATTGTTAAGTAAATCAATAAATCCGAGATCTTCTTTTTTGGTAGTTACTTTTATTTTTGTTTCAGGATAATTGATCATATAGCCTTCTGCTAAAGCCTCTGTTACACTTTTAAAAGATTCATCGGTGAGAATTGTCATTTCACCTTTATGGTATGACGCAGATTTATCTTCTTTTTTACAACCTACTGCTACAATGCTAACGAAAAACAGCATTATAAGTTTAATACTATTCTTCATTTCCTGAATTTTTAATTCTAGTAATTGCTCTGTAAATTCTGAAAATTCCATATAAAATAAGAAGTCCACCTAGCGCGTAGGCAACTCCCGGATCCAAAACTGTAAAGAAAAATTTGTAGAATATCACTACAATTCCCAGAACGATATAAAATAATCCCGTAACCAGAGATAACCAATTGAACATCATATAACAAAAATACCAAAAAAAATAAAAAGAGAAGCAAATGCTTCTCTTTTTTAATTATTATTTTAAAGATAAATCTTATCCTTCAAAATTCATTGTTAAAGGTAATCTGAATCTGTAACGTACAGACTGACCGTTAATCTTAGCAGGAGTCCATTTATTTTTAATAGACTTAATGGTTCTGATTGCTTCAGCATTGAAGTCAGAATTTCCACCACTTGCTTTAACGTCAGTAATACTTCCGTCCCTCTCTACTACAAAGGTAATTTCAGTTTTTACAGTACCTTCATCTCCGTTCATTGCTGAACCATCAAAGTTACTGGATACTTTATTTCTGAAAGCATTAATACCTCCAGGGAATTCAGCAGTCTGCTCAACTTCAGTATAAACCTGAGTATCGCTTACCTGTGGTTTTACTTCAGCGGTAGACGCCTTTGTACCTGTTGATGGCGGCGGTGGCGGCGGAGTGTAAGCCGGAGCTTTTACCCCTTCCTGATTTACCAGACCAGTTGTTGTTTCTAATTGCTTAGAAATTGGTGGCGGCGGTGTTTCAATTTTTGGAGCTTTTACAGGCTCTGGAACCACGTTTTGAATAATTTCAATTTTCTCTTCCTCTTTTGGCGGAGGTGGTGGTGGTGGTTCTTCTTCTTTTGGCTGCTCAATAATTTTATCTTCCTGAAGAACATCTACCAGATCAGCCTTAACTTCCTGTTTAGGCGGAGCAGTAAGTCTCTTAATGGTAAGATAGATAAATGGAGACAAAGCAGCAATAAGGAATAATGCTGTTCCAACGATGAAAGATTTTGTCAGAAGTTTTGGGTACTGATGTCTTAAATCGTATGCACCATATTCCTTGTTTCTATTTTCAAATACAATCTCATCTAAAGTAAGATTCGGATCGTATACATTTTCATTTGCCATAGATTTACAATTTTATGGTTTAAATTACTTAGTAGCCGGAGTTGCTGCTGCAGCTCCAGAATTACCCACTTTTTTATCGTAAATAGCTTTTTCCCAAGGTTTAAGATCAGTAACACCGTACTGCTCGCTTTTTGTAATTGCCATTTCGTCAAGGATATCTACGAAGTTTTTATATACAGCATCGTCAGTTGGCTTAATAATAACCGTAAATTTAGTTTTATCTGCCGCGTTTGCTTTTGCCTGCTCAATTACTTTTCTGATTCCTTCTCTATCAAAAGTAGTTTCGTTAAGATTCTGATCTGTTAAAGACGTGTTGTCCTGCTGATGCCAGAATATCTTATTGTCTTTACCTAATAATAAAGATATAGAGTTAGAAAGTTTAATTTCTGTTGGAGGTGGTTTTTTTGTTTCATCCTTCGGTTTTGCCGGAAGACCCAAATCCATTACATTCGGTTTAGAGAATGTGGTTGTGAACATAAAGAAGGTAATCAATAGAAAACCCAAGTCCACCATCGGAGTCATATCGACTCTGGTACTCTGTTTCTTGGAACGTACCTTGCCGCCTTTGGCGCCCTTTTCCTGTACTTGTACTTCTGCCATTTCTAAATGATATTATTCATTAGGTTTACCTTCTTGTGATGTAATCAACCAAAATTTAAG
Source organism: Chryseobacterium sp. ZHDP1 (assembly GCF_018603435.1). Taxonomy (GTDB): domain Bacteria; phylum Bacteroidota; class Bacteroidia; order Flavobacteriales; family Weeksellaceae; genus Chryseobacterium; species Chryseobacterium indicum. The sequence continues at coordinate 2,517,843 of NZ_CP075682.1, forward strand.
AAAATCGATATCTCTTAAACCCTCAAATAAGCTTTTCACTTTTGGGTATTCTGTTGTAACGTCTCCTTTAATTGCTAATTTGTAATCAGGATTTACGTTCAAACTTTCTTTTACCCAGTCTACTAACTGCTTATTTGTACTATCCATAGGAATCCCTGTAGGACTCTTGAAATTTTTCTGCTCGTCATCTGGCAAATCAAGATAGCTTTTAAGCTGGTTCATAGGAACCCCAATTGCTTGTACTTTCTGGAATGCAGCTTTTTCGTTATTGTCAAAAGTAATTCCATACTTTCTTCCCATATTGTCTAAAAGCTGTATTCTCTCAGATGCATTTTCTACTGGCTGAAAATAAAATTTTCCGTCCGGAGTAGCGTTGATGGTCATCAAACTTGCATCAGGAAGTAACTTCTCTGATATTGAAGATGGCGGTTTAATCTGCTCCACATCAGGTTTTTTAAACTGAGTGGTCAAGATAAAGAACGTAAGCAGCAGGAACGCAACGTCACACATTGCCGTCATATCCGTCACTACTCCATGTCTTTTTGGTTTGACTCTCGCCATTATTATTAATGATTTTTAATTAAACTTCGTTTTACTTACTGCAAATTCCTTGCTAAAAATTCTTAGTTGAATTCAGCAAAAGACTGTTGGATACTCATTGCGATCTCGTCGATCTTATAAGTTAATCCGTCGATTTTAGAAGTAAAGAAGTTATAAAGGATAATAGCGATTGCTGAAGTACCAATACCTAAAGCTGTATTAATCAAAGCTTCAGAGATACCAGTAGAAAGTGCAGCAGCATCCGGAGTACCACCTCCTGAACCTAATGCGAAGAACGCCTTGATCATCCCGATTACCGTACCTAAAAGTGCTACTAACGTTGCAACAGTACCTAAAGTAGAAAGGATCATCATGTTTTTCTCAAGCATTGGCATTTCAAGAGTTGTCGCTTCTTCAATTGCTTTGTTAAGCGCTACCATTTTTTGCTCTTTGTTTAAAGTAGTATCGTGAGATAAAGCTTTGTAAGTCGTAAGACCTTCTTTTACAACATTACCAACAGAACCCTGCTGTCTGTCGCACTCTTCTAAAGCTTCATCAATTTTGTTCTGGTTTAGTAAGCTTCTTACCTGTACAACGAAGTTATCTAGGTTACCTTTTCCTGCTGCTCTACCTAAAACTAAAGCTCTTTCAATTGAAAAAACAATAACGGTAAGCATGAAAGTAATCAAGATAGGTACAATAACCCCTCCTTTGTAGATAATCCCTAAGAACGATTCCGGGTGAATGTCTTTTCCTTCAACATCAGAGAAAGCAACAGACCCTGCACCTAACTTATCGGCATCCTTAAAGTTACCTGGACTTCCCAAAACGAATAAATAAATACAAATTCCTATCGCAAAGATAATAGGAATAATTACAGCTGGGTTTAAACCTCCCGACTTTCTAGCAATTACTTGCTCATCATTTTTTGAAACATTCATTTCCATATTTAACTAAATTATATTGTTTTAAAATTTTACAAGGTGTAAATTAAAGGCAAAAATAATTAAAATGCAAGAGTCTTAAATAAACATTTGCCATTTTTTTGATAAAGAAATTTTAATACACTTTCGATATTATAATTATTTTCTCTTTTTTTGGTAATATTTTTCAATTTTAGCATTTACGTTAAAAAATCAAAAAATTTAAGCCTTCATTTTTTTTAATTTGCCAATGTTAATTTTTTTTTAAATTACTATATTCACAATTCTGTGAGGAACTACAATGATTTTCGTCGGGGTTTTACCTTCCAGAATCTGCAGCATTTTTTCGTCTTTAAGTACAATTTCCTCTACTTCTTTCGGAGAAAGCTGTGCAGAAATTGAAATTTTAAACTTCATTCTTCCGTTTACACTTACCGGATACAAAATTTCGTCTTCCACTAAGTAATCCTCGTTCAGGACAGGGAATTTTTCAAATTCAATAGAATCCTGATGCCCTAATAAGTTCCAAAGCTCTTCACAGATGTGAGGTGCATACGGAGAAATGATAACGGCTAAAGGTTCTAAAATATTGCGTTTGTTGCATTTTATTTTTTGCAGTTCGTTTACAGCGATCATAAAAGAAGAGACAGACGTATTGAAAGAGAAGTTTTCAATATCATAAACCACCTTCTTTATTAAGGTATGTAAAACTTTGTATTCTGCTTTGGTTGGTTCTTCATCGGAAACCGAGAACGTATCTCCGTCAAAATATAAATTCCAGAACTTTTTAAGGAAACCGTAAACTCCACTCAGACCCTGCGTGTTCCAAGGCTTGGATTGCTCCAGCGGTCCTAAGAACATTTCATACAATCTTAAACCGTCTGCTCCGTATTCATTACAAATATCGTCAGGATTTACTACATTGTATTTTGATTTAGACATTTTTTCTACTTCACGACCTGTAATGTATTTTCCATCTTCCAAAATAAATTCCGCATCTGCGTAATCCGGTCTCCAGGCTTTAAAAGCTTCAGTATCTAATTCATCAGAAGTTCCTTTTAATAATGATACATCAACGTGGATTGCCTGAGTTGTATAATCTTTTGCTAAATTTTTAGAAACATATTGATTAGTTCCGTCAACTCTATAAACAAAAGCACTCATCCCCAAAATCATTCCTTGGTTAATCAACTTCTGGAAAGGCTCATCCTGATTAATATATCCTCTGTCTTTTAAGAACATATTCCAGAAACGGGAATATAATAAATGTCCTGTTGCGTGTTCACTTCCTCCGATATACAAATCCACCTGTCCCCAATAATCTGAAGCCTCTGGTGAGGCAAACATTTTTTCATTTTTCGGATCCATGTATCTTAAGAAATACCATGAGCTTCCTGCCCAACCCGGCATTGTAGATAATTCCAAAGGGAAAACCGTTTTTTCATCAATTAAATTGGTGTCGACTACTTTTTGGTTGGCTTCATCCCATGCAAATGTTTTTGCATTTCCCAATGGCGGATCTCCGTCTTCAGTCGGCAGATATTTTTCAACTTCCGGAAGTTCCAAAGGCAAAGCGGAAGTCGGCAATGTATAAGGCATTCCATCCTTATAATAGATAGGAACCGGTTCTCCCCAATATCTTTGTCTTGAGAAAATCGCATCACGCTGTCTGTAGTTCGTTGTTCCGTGTCCGATTCCTTTTTTCTCAATAGCTGAAATAATCAATGCTTTTGCATCGTTATAATTTAATCCATTTAAGAAGTCAGAATTTACGCAAACAGAATCTTTAGAATCGAAAGAAGCTTCCTGAACATCTTCGTCCGTTTCCACTACTTTCTTTATTTCTAAATTAAATTTCTTTGCAAATCTGTGATCGCGCTCGTCATGTGCAGGAACCGCCATTACAGCACCTGTTCCGTAACCCATCAAAACATAATCTGAAATATAGATCGGCATTCTTTCTCCACTGAAAGGATTTAAAGCATAACTTCCCGTGAAAGCCCCCGAAACATTTTTCACGTCCGCCATTCTGTCACGTTCCGTTTTCTTAGAAGTTTCTTCAATATAAGAATCTACCTCAGCTTTTTGCTCTGCAGTTGTGATGGTTTCCACCAAAGGGTTTTCCGGAGCCAGAACCATAAAAGTTGCTCCGAAAATCGTATCCGGTCTTGTTGTAAATACTTCAACGATTTCGTCATGTCCTTCCACATTGAATCTCACCTGCGCCCCCTGCGATTTTCCGATCCAGTATTCCTGAGAATCTTTCAAAGGCTGTGGCCAGTCCAGAGTTTTTAATCCCTGCAATAATCTTTCAGAGTACGCAGAAATTCTCATGCTCCACTGCATCATTTTCTTTTGGAAAACCGGGAAACCTCCTCTTTCGGATTTTCCGTCTTTTACCTCATCATTTGCCAGAACGGTTCCCAAAGCAGGACACCAGTTCACGGTGGTTTCCGCTCTGTAAGCCAAACGGTAATTTAATAAGATGTCTTCTTTATCAATTTCCGAAGCTTCTTTCCACTCTTCAGCCGTGAAATTTAATTCATCGTTCTGATTGGCATTTAATCCTTCCGTTCCTTTTTCTTCAAAACGTTTAATTAAAGATAAAATAGGTTCCGCTTTATCGGTATCTTTATTATACCATGAATGGAACAGTTCAATAAAAATCCACTGTGTCCATTTATAATAAGAAGCATCGGATGTTCTCACTTCCCTGCTCCAGTCGAACGAGAAACCAATTTTTCTAAGCTGCTCTTCGTATCTTGTAATGTTTTGCTCAGTCGTAATCGCAGGATGCTGCCCTGTCTGAATAGCGTACTGTTCAGCAGGAAGCCCGAAACTGTCGTAACCAACAGGGTGAAGTACATTGAAACCCTGATGTCTTTTGTATCTCGCATAAATGTCGGAAGCAATATATCCAAGAGGATGTCCTACATGGAGTCCCGCTCCGGATGGATACGGAAACATATCGAGAACATAAAATTTAGGTTTGTCTGTGTTATCGGAAGTTTTATAGGTCTGATTTTCTTCCCAGTACTTCTGCCACTTTTTTTCTATCTGCTGATGATCGTAAAACACTTTTTATAATAGATGTTAGATGTTAGACTTTAGAGATCAGATTTAATTTTCATTATTAATTCCAAAATCAAGATGCACAAAAATAATGATTTTAAAAGAAATGGAAATTTAAATTTGATTAAATAATGTACAAAAAAATCCCATCCGTGGATGAGATTTGTATTTTATATTGATAAATCAGACTATTACTGAGTGACTCTCTTGAATGTATAGGTTTCAGAATGGAATTTTGTAGGATCTGTTTTATCTTCAAACATGATATTTAATGCAGTATCGCTGATGCTGATGATTTTTCCCTGATCCGGCTGAACGATACCCTGATATTTTATCTGAATAGCTTTGCTGTCTTTATCGTAAGTATAAGTGAATGTTCTGTCGAAAGTCGGCGTGCAGGTTCCCGGTGTTGCGCTGTCTCCCATATCCGTTCTCTTCCCTGCATTTCCGGAAGCGAACGTCCATCTTGAAGTTTTCTGGCAAGTTGTGTCAAAAGAAATACCGTCGGAAACAGGAACCTGCCCTGTTGCAACCACAGTTACAACTTTTTTCACCGGCTGCCAGACTCCTACCAACGGAGCCTCGAGTACCGTTTCGTCGTTGTTATTACATCCTGTCGCTACAAATAATGATAAACCTGCAAATAATAATGCTAATTTCTTCATATATCAAATTTTTCAAGCGCTAAAATTATGATTTATTTACATTATTATACAATTTTTTTAAAGAAATATTATTAAATTTTATTATTTTCTGTGTATTGATATTTTAAAACGGATGTTTTTCCCTGATTTGGCAAACATTCATCGTCTTCAATATTATGTTTCTGCGAAAAAAACTATTTTTGTAGCAAACAAATGCAAATGCAAGACATTACGAAAAACAATTTTGATTTTATCCGTGTTCTCCTCGCTTTTATCGTTTTTTTGGGACATCTCGGAGCTTTAAGCGTTTCTCCGGAGCTGAAATTTCTGGAGCACAGTCCTATCGAAGTTGCTGTTTTCGGATTTTTCGTAGTGAGCGGTTTTTTAATTGCAAGAAGTTATGAGCGTTCTTCCAGTCTCAAAAGCTACACAAGCAAAAGAATCAGGAGGATTGTTCCCGCTTATTTACTGGTTGTTTTTCTTTGTGCCATTTTACTCAGCCTTGTAAGCAGTTATTCTTTCAGAGAATATTTTACCAATACGCAGGTTTACAAATATCTTTTCTGGAATTCCATCTTTTTAAATTTTAAAGCACCGTGGCTTCCCGGAGTGTTCGGAAATCAGGCAGTGAACGGAGCACTCTGGACACTGAAAATAGAAATGTGCTATTATTTTGCAGTACCGCTTATATTTTTACTGTTCGGAAAAAACAATAAATACAGAAACATCAGTTTAATTATCCTGTATTTCCTGTCCCTTGTTTATCTTAATTATTTTGAACATCAGGGAAAAATTTCAATGGCAAAACAGCTTCCGGGAACCCTCTCCTATTTTATACCGGGAATGCTGATTTATTTTAATTTCGATAAATTTATTAAATACAAAAACACGCTTTTTATTATCGCCATAGCAACAGTGTGGATTGATTTATTTACAGAGATTCAGCTTTTTTCTCCGATGATGATCGGGGTTATCGTTCTGTATATCGCGTATTCTTTTAAATTTTTAAATAATTTCGGAAAGTACGGCGATTTTACCTACGGAATTTATATCTTCCACTTCCCGATCATCAGAACTTTTACCACACTGGGATTATTTAAAGATTACAATCCTTACGTGATGGCTGTTGTTTGTATGATGGTTGTTATTGCTGTTGGGGTAAGCTCATGGCATTTTTACGAGAAAAAATTTTTATAAAAACACAGGATGAAAGATTTAGTTTCAATAATTACCCCCTCCTACAATTCGGCGGAATTTATAGAGGAAACCATACAGTCTGTACTCAATCAGACGTATGAAAACTGGGAATGGCTGATCTCGGACGACCGTTCTAAAGATGACACCGTTGATCTGATCCGAAAGTACAATGATCCCAGAATAAAATTACACGTTCTTGAAAAAAACGGCGGCGCAGGAAACGCCCGAAATAAAAGCCTCGAAAGAGCAGAAGGACGCTATATCGCATTTCTGGATTCCGATGATTTCTGGTATCCCGAATATCTTGAGGAGATGATCGGGTTTATGGATAAAAACAATGCAGAATTGGTATATTGCAATTATTCCAGATGTGATGAACATACGATGGAACCGATTTTAAAAGATTTTGAAGCCGACAAAATCGTCACCTTTTCCAACCTGCTTAAAACCTGCAGACTGGCTCCGGTTTCTACCATGTACGACACGAAAAGAGTGGGAAAATTTTTCTTTCCTGTAAAAAGCAAACGCGAAGATCATGTAATGTGGCTGAATCTTCTGAAAAAAATCCCGAAAGGCTATCCCCTGAATAAAACACTCGCTAAATACAGGATGCGCGAAAACAGCGTTTCCAGAAAGAAGAAAAACATCATCAGAGATCAATATCTGGTGTATAAAGATTTCATGGGATTTTCCGTTACAAAGTCTTTGTATTATACGGCAAACTGGGCATTCAACGGATTTTTAAAATATTCGAAAATTTTTAATTAAATTTATTGAATGGAATATTCAAAAGAGTTCAAGGCTGCCCTGAGCAATTTTTCTTCTGTAGAAAAAGACCGCCTGATTTTCAGATTATTAAAAAAAGACAAACTTTTATCTAAAAAACTATACTTCGAACTTATTGATCCTGAAACTACAGATAACAAAAGGGACGCAATGGAAGAAATTGTTTCTGAAAAAGTTGTACTGGCATCAAAATACATCAGCAATCAGAAATATTTCCTTGGAATTATCCGTAAAATAAGCGCTGAAATCACAGAGCACGTAAAAATAACAACCGATAAGTTTGGGGAAGTTTCTCTTAATTTATTGTTGATTAATAAGATTTTAGAATATAACGAAGAGCTGAGCCGCCAGAGATTTGATAATGTTTACAAATTATATCTCTACATCATTAATAAAGTAGTGAAAGCCTTACTTTTAACAAAAAAACTGGATGTAGATTACTGGATGGAAATTGATGAGCATCTGGATAATTTAAAAGATAAAATCCTTGAGAACAAATACCTCTCTAAGCTTTTCATTAACAATGGAATCGACTTTAACTGGCTGACAAGCGATAAGATTCCGGAAAATTTTGACCAGATCATCAAAGACATTAAAAATCAGGGATTTTTACGATAAAATTTTCTGTAGAATCAGTTCTGTAGAATCAGGCTTTTCAGAGACAAATTTTTCAGCATTTTCAGACATTGTCTGAAGGGAATCTTCATTATTAATTAAAAACAGAACAAAATCTGCAGCCAGACCTGCATTTTCAAAAGATCTTCCGCCATCGGCTGAAATGAGACCGTCTGCTTCAGGATTTTTCCTGTAATGATTACCAAAAATTACAGGAACACCGAAAGTTGCCGCCTCAAGAATATTGTGAAGTCCCGCCTCATGAAAACCTCCGCCCACAACTGCAATATCCGCGTAAGAATAGAGCTTTGAAAGCAGACCAATGCTGTCGATAATTAAAATATTCGAGTTAAAATTTTCTCCAGAATTAATCTCACTGTATAAAATGGCTTCCGGAAAAAGCTGTTTCAAATGGGAAACTCTCTTCAGATCATGCGGAGCAATAATTAATTTTGCGTAAGGACTTCCCTGCGAAACTTCCAGTGCAATCTTTTCTTCCGCCTGCCACGAACTTCCGAAAACCACGGTTTTATCTTCGCCAACAAAATCTTTAATAAAATCTACATGATTGTTACGATGCCGCAGTTGTTTTACACGGTCGAATCTCGTATCTCCTGTTACCGAAGATTTCGTTAATCCTATGCTTTTAGCCAAAGCAAAGGACATTTGCGTCTGATGAAAAAACCAGTCGATATTTTCCTGAAGCTGCTTTACAAACCATTTCCCATAAGATGTAAAAAATGATTGCCGATCATAGAACAAAGCTGAAATCACGTACGTTTTTGCTCCTTTATTTTTCAGTTCAGAAAGAAGGTTATACCAATAATCATACTTCACCGTAAAAAATAGTTGAACATCAAACTGATCTGTAAATTCTTTTACAGCAGATTTTTTATCAAAAGGAAGATAACAGATCACATCCGCAATAGGTTTCTTTTTAACCACATTTTCATAACCGGATGGAGAAAAGAAAGTGACTAAAATTTTATGATCGGTAAACCTTTCTTTCAGTTGCTCCAAAACAGGCAGTCCCTGCTCATATTCTCCAAGACTTGAAGCGTGCATCCAGATCACTTTATCGGATTTTTTAAAGCCGGATTTTACCTTTTCTAAAGACTGCTTTCTGCCTTCAACGCCTTTTTTAGTTTTATCATTAAATAAAGAAAAAACCTTCATTCCGAAGATGAGCAGATGGATAAATATGTTGTAAAAGAAAGACATTATTACAAGCTTTTGCTTAAACCTCTAAAAAATTGAATCCCTCCAAAAATTACCGCTCCGTAAGCAATAATCCCTCCGTTTCCATTACTAAGCGAAACAATGGTAACGATTAATCCTCCGGCAAACCAAAGACCGCCGTATAAGACATCATTCTTCGCCTGTTTTTGCTCTTGTTGTTCAATCTGTGCTATTCTCAGTCTCCTTAATTGTTCAAGATATAATTTTTCGTCATCCGTCTTTTCAGGAACCTTTGTATTTTCAGAAACATATTCAGCATAATCTTTCGCCCCATTGGTTTCAAAAAATTCCTTTTCTATTTCTTCATAAGGCTTTCCTGCGTTTTGTGAAAAGTCGGAAATAAGAGATTCTATTTGCTCATTAACAGGAACATTTCTTTTTTTCAGTTCCGCCAAAGACAAAATAAAAGTCTTCTGATCATAATTTTTCCAATTGACCAAAACTTCGGACAGACCCGTATTTTTCGTCTGTGTAATCTCTAATAGAGTTTTATTCATGAGTTATTTAATGTTTATTCTATCATCATCAGTCGAAGGACTGGAAATAACTAAAAATTCCAGATCTTCGTCAGATTCATTAGCAATATAATGTTTAGATTTTGGTGTGATGTTGATGCTTTCGCCACTTTTTACGGATAACTTTTCACCATCAATAAAGAAGACGGCTCTGCCTTTTAAAATATAAAAAAACTGTTCTGCAAAATGATGAAAATGCAGCTTTTCTGAAGTTCCGGAAGGCATAATTTCCTGTTTTACGGATAAATGGACATCGTTTTTCAGAATCCAGCTATCACAGCTATCTCCCCAGATATAATGTTCGGAATTATTTTTAGATTTTATCATTTGAAAATACCTACAAAAACGAACAAAATAATTAAACTTCCAATCACCGAAAAGATTGCCGAAGACATCGGAACTCTCGGTTTTACGTTTTCATCAACAGAATACCGGAACATATAATCCTGACTGTTTAAAAATAGCAATGTGATCATCATGAACAGCCATCTGATAAAAATTTCCATGATCATGAACTGGGCATCCTGATTTTCTTCAGTAATTTTAACCGGATAGTTAGCAGATTCCGGATCTCTCACAATAAAAGCAAATAAGAAGTAAAGTCCGGTTAAAACGACAGGCATTAAAAAGGCATATTTCTTACTTCCGAAATTATCCGCTTTTCCGTCAAAATCAAAATGAATGGGTATAATCTGAGGCAGTGATTTATAATGTTTTACTGTAAACCACCACAAAAAAACGAGCAGTCCGAAATTAAAAATATCAAAAACCGTAAAGAGAATATTTTCCATTTCAGACAGATTTTTAAATTAAAGCAAACTTTTTATTACTCTCAGTTTATGTGTATGTTTGTTCATTTCTTTATTGAAAATCCCTGTAGAATCCAAAGTATCAATTCTTACTTTTCCGGAAGCATGAATAATTCTCTGGTTATCCAGCATAATTCCGACGTGGATAATCTTTCCCTCCGGATTTTCGAAAAATGCCAGATCTCCCGGCTGACTTTCTTCAACAAAGCTTAATGACTCCCCTGCTTCAACCTGTTGCGAAGCGTCTCTCGGTAATTTTATCTCATGAATTTTGTAAACCAACTGAGTAAAACCTGAACAGTCTACCGCAAAAAAACTTTTACCACCCCACAAATACGGAACGTTCAGAAATTCTTTTGCCGTTAAAGCAATACTTTCGCGCACGTCGTGGCTTCTTCTCGATGCTACAGCAGGAAATTCCACTTCAGAACCCATGGAAAGAAGCGTTTTGCCGTCGTTCATTAAAACAGAAGAGAAATCTTCAGTCACAACGGTTACTTTTCTTTTAGCCAGATATTCGTCTGTTACAGGTTTCAGCTGTTTCGTATCCATCCATCCTTCATAGCCGTCATAATGCATTTTTATTCTGGTCCAATTTTTATTCACTTCCAGAATATCTGCACTTTCCCCAAACAATATTTCCGTAACAATTTCTGCTCTGTCCGAACCTTCTGCACGAACGGGAGCTACTGTAACAACACAAATTCCTTTATCCATTTATTTTTTCGATTAAAAGGTTAAGACTTAGTTCAGGTTGAGAAAATACGCTGTAAAATCTTCACCTTCACTCAACCTCAAATTACTTTCTGCGTAAAAAGTTCAGCCCGTCACGCAAAGGTAAAATAAGATTTTCAAAATCATCATCTTTTGCGATCAAATCATTCAGTTCCTTAATGACCTGCGTAGATTTCTGTTTCGGGTTTTCTTCCAGAACTTTTCCATACCAGAGAACATTATCAAACATCACCACCGAGCTCGATTTTGTTCTTGGCTTTATTAATCTGAAATATTCTGCATAGTTTTCTTTATCAGCATCAATAAAAACCAGATCAAAAACCTCATCGGTTTCTCTTAAAAATTCTTTTGCATCCTGAAGCTTAAAATGAATCTGAGAAGCATACTCGCTTTCCGCGAAATATTTTTTTGGAAGGTACGCTAAATCTTCATTCACATCCAAAGTAGTAATTTTTCCGTCTTTCGCCATTCCCGTTGCCAGACAAAGCGTTGCATAACCGGTAAAAGTCCCTATTTCCAGAATATTTTTCGGCTGCATCATCTGCGAAATAATGGTTAGCAATCTTCCCTGCTGATAACCGGAAATCATGTGTGGCTGTGTAGTTTTCTGATATGTTTCCCTTCTCAGTTTTCTCAGAATTTCAGGTTCCGATGAAGCGTGTGTTTCCAGATACCTGTCCATTTCAGGAAGTTTTTCTTCAAAAAAGCTCATGCTGCAAATTTTAGTTCCGTCAAATTTACTTAAATATAACAAAAAAGCAGGAACAATCCTGAAGATTCTGAAGACATGGGAAAATCCCCATGGCAATTACCGTAAAAATACGGATGGTCTCGTCTGCGAATAAGCCTAACTTTGCATTGAAGGGTAAAAACACACGGTATAATGCTTGCAGGGAAAAAACAAATTAACCAGAGAAATCAGAAGACTACAGTGCCTAAAAGCACTGTGGATTCTTTTTCTAAAAAAACTAAACCGGAAATATCCAATTCATTTTTTCAAAAAATTATTTCTTTGCTGAAAAAAGAAGAACTAATTTGATTTATCTCAAAAAAACAAATCCCGAATTGCTTCGGGATTTTTTTATAACTGAATGTTGATCTTAAATTATTTCTTAGGAGCAATATCCATAAGTTTCATAAATTCATCAAGCTTAGGCATAATGATGATCTCTGTTCTTCTGTTTTCCGCTCTTCCCGAAACGCTCATGTTAGTCGCTTTAGGATTGTATTCGGAACGTCCACCAGCAGTAATTCTTGCAGGATCTACTCCAAACTGAGTCTGAAGAACTTTTGCAACTGCCGTTCCTCTTAAAGCAGAAAGATCCCAGTTGTCTTTTGGTAAATTCGGAGAGCTTAAAGGAGCGTTATCTGTATTTCCTTCGATAAGGACAGAATATTTATCGTAATCGTTGATTACTTTAGCTACTTTTCCTAACACTTCCTGAGCGGCAGGTAAAACGTTGTAATCTCCTGTTTTGTACAACATTTTGTCTGAAAGCGATATCATTACCACCCCTTTCAGAACTTTCACCTGAACATCGCTGTCTGCTACGTTATCCAACGATCTTTTCAGTTTGTTTGATAATGCCAAATTCAAACTGTCGTTTTTTGCATTGCTTGAGATCAGCTGTTTGATATAAGAGTTTGACGCATTGATTTCTCCAACCAGCTTGTCGATATTCGCAGAGCTTTTCCCTGAGTTCGAAAGACACGCATCTAATGAAGATTTCAAAGCATCATGCTGACTTTTCAATAAATTATTTTCACTTGCCAAAGCTGAATTCTGAGACTTCAGTTCCTGAATTTCTCTCTGTCTTTCACCTACGTTTTCAATACATTGCTTGTAATTTGAGCTTAATGCATCATACTGCTTTTTGCTGATACAAGATGTCATTCCCAACACCATTGCAGATACTGCTAAAATTTTAAAAATTTTCATAAATAATCATTTTTAGACGAACCAAAGGTAACGAAATTCATTTTAATTATATGAATTATCTTTGCATAAAAGAAATTCCGGAGATCCATGCTGAACCTAGACCACTTTAAAAATCAGCTCAAAAATATTGTTGATTCCCCCGAAAACCGAAGCTATCTTCTTGCGGTGAGCGGAGGTGCAGATTCTATGGTTTTAGCACACTGTTTTAAGGACTTAGACGTTCGTTTTCAGGTTGCTCATATCAATTATAAACTTCGGGGAGAAGACTCGGATCTGGATCAGAAAACGGTGGAGGATTTTTGTGAGAAAAACGATATTAAATTTCATTTATACAAAGTTTCAGAAAAAGATCAGAAGCCGGAAAATTCTATTCAGCTTTGGGCAAGAGAACTGCGGTATCAATTTTTCAGAAAGGTTCAAAAAGAAGAAAATCTTGAATTTCTTGTTACGGCGCATCATCTGAACGATCAACTGGAAACTTTCATCATCAATCTTTCAAAAGCAGCCGGAATTAACGGATTGAGCGGAATTCCGGCAAACGACAATCATATTTTAAGACCTCTTTTAAATTTCACAAAAGGAGAAATCTACGAATTCGCAGAAGAAAATAATATTGAATATCGTGAAGATCTGTCTAATAAGAAAAATGATTATTTAAGAAATAAAATCCGAAACGAAATTATTCCGAAACTTCTGGAAACCAACGATCATTTTCTGGAAAATTTCAAAAAAAGCTCTTCTTATTTAAACCAGACCAAAGATTTTGTTCAGCAGCAGATTCAGGAGATCGAAAACAGGATTTCCGTTTTTAACAAAGAATATAAAGTTTTATCTAAAAACAAGCTGAATCAAGAAAGTGATTTTGTAAAATTTGAGATTTTAAAAAAATATGGTTTCAATCAGGAAGAAGAAATACCGAAAATTTTTAAAGCTGAAAACGGAAGCACTTTTTTTTCAAAAGACTATCGGCTAATCGTCAATTATGACGAACTGGTTGTAAGCAAAAAAATGGAAAACGGAAAATGGAAACCTGAAGAGCAAAGTAATGATGAAATTCTTCTGATGGAAAATTTTGATTTTTCTGAAAACCAAATTACCTTTAATCTCGAAAGTATAATTGAAATTGAGCAAATCAATAAAAGTTTTGAGTGGGAATTTGATGCTCAGAAAATTCGTTTCCCACTGCGTTTAAGAAAACAGAAAGACGGTGATGAATTTTTTCCCGCGGGATTCTCAGGAAAAAAGAAAGTTTCTAAGTTTTTTAGGGACGAAAAAATATCTATTTTAGCAAGGCAAAAAATCTGGCTTCTTACCGATGGCGAAGATTCCGTACTCGGAATTATTCCTTTCCGGCAGGACAGAAATTTCATGGCGACCAAAGACACAAAAAAAACACTGAAGATACGATGAATAAAAGAAAAACAAATGCTTTAGCCATCGAAGATTTCCAAGAAGACAACAATGTTGCTTTTGGCGTTCTTTATCAAAAATATTTCGTTTATACCCGGAAATTTGTTTTGGGAAATAAAGGAAATATGGAAGATGCTGAAGATGTTTTTCAGGATGCTTTGATTATTCTGTACGAAAAACTGTACGATGACGATTTCAAAGCGTACACTTGTCTTGCGAACTACGTTACCGGAATTTCCAAAAACCTTTGGCTGAAAAAATTGCGCAACCGAAACTTTTTTGTGGAAATGCACGAAAGCTATTATTTTGAAAACAAAGAAGAGATCAACCAGGCAATAGAAAACGAAAGGAATTATTATGATAAACTTAATGATTACATCAATAAAATTTCTTCGCACTGCCAAAACCTCATCCACGATATTTTTATGAAGAATAAAAATATGGAAGAAATACAGGAAAAATACAAGTATTCTACCAAGCATAATGCGCAAAATCAAAAGCATAAATGTGTAGAACAAATCCGGAAAATAAAAAAAGACGATAATTTTTAAAACTGATTATCAGTACTTTAAATAAAATAATTAAAAAATCACCTTTTCATCGGGTGATTTTTTCTGCTTTTGGGAACTTCATAGTAAATACTTTATCTTATGTTCACCAAAATAATTTATACGTTTTTTTTCTTAGTTGCCATTTCGTTCAATGCACAAAGCAAAACCGGAATTCAATTTCAGACTAAAAATTTAGAAGAAGCCAAAAAATTGGCACAACAGGAAAACAAACTCATCTTCATCGATCTGTACACCACTTGGTGTGGTCCCTGTAAACTGATGAAAAAGAATACGTTCCCGAATCCTGAACTGGGAGAATTTTTCAATAAAAATTTCATCAGCCTTTATATTGATGCCGAAAAAGAAGGAACAGAGCTTGCCAAAAAATTTAAAATCGTTAATTATCCGTCCTTTCTTTTCTTAGACCAGGACGGCGAATTGGTGCAGTACGAATATGGATATTACAACGCTGCACAATTTTTAAATATCGGAAAGTCGGTTACAGAGAAAAGAAATTCAGACAAAAAAACACCGACAATCAGCGAAGTGAAGGGCAAAATGGTGGGTGAAACGATTCCCAACTTTACAGCAAAAGATCAGTTTGAAAAAACATTTTCTCTGTCTCAGGAAAAAAAGAAAACCGTGGTGGTTTTCATTCGTGGACAATGGTGTCCGTATTGTAATAAATATGTTGAAAATCTACAAAATCTTGCTCCCGAATTACAGTCGAAAAACACAAGACTGGTCATCATTTCTCCCGAAAAACCTGAGTTTATCGCAAAAACCATCAGCAAAACCAAAACCGCGTATTCCGTTTTGTATGATGAAAACTACAAAATCGCAGAACTTTTTGATGTTCTGTACACACCCGAGAAAAAAACGCTCGACTTCTACGAAAAATATCTTGGAGACGATTTCAAGAAAAGCCGTTCCGATGAGTCTGGAAGATTACCCATTTCTGCGACCTATATTTTAGATGAAAATCAAAAAATCATCTGGAGACATTTCAATCCCGATTACAAAGAAAGAGCTTCACTGGAGGATATTTTAAAACAACTTTAATTAAAAATTTTCACCGCAAAAGTGGCAAAAGAAATGACTAATAAAAAGAAACATAAAAGAAAGCAAAAACGCATATTTTGAAAACTTTTGAAAATCTAAAATCCGATGCAAACCTTTGATTCTTTTGCGGTTAAAACATTTTATATAAACAACTTTAATTAAAAAATCATGAAAAATACAATCACCCTTATTCTCGTATTTCTGCTTCCTTTTTTGGCATTTTCCCAAAAAGCAGAACATAGAAATTTAGAAAACAAACTGGCAATTCAGTGCTATGATCCCGTTTCTTACATCGAACAGAAAAAAGCGGTAAAAGGGAAAAAAGAATTTGCGGTCAATGTAAACGGAGCCATTTATTATACTTCTTCGGAAAAAAATAAAGAACTCCTGAAAAAAGATCCCGCAAAATACGAACCTGTTTACGGCGGTTGGTGCGCTTTTGCAATGGGAGATGATGGTGAGAAAGTAGAAATCAATCCCACGACTTTTAAAATCATTGACGGAAAAACACACCTGTTCTACAATAAATTTTTCAACAATACCCTGACTTCATGGAACAAGAACGAGGCAAAACTGAAAAAAAGTGCAGACCAAAACTGGAAAAAACTGACCAATTAATCCTCACAAAAAAAATAAATATCTACATATGAAAACCTTTAAAATTTTCTTGGGAACTGCTTTTTTACTGCTTTTGCAAAGCAATCATTTAGTTGCACAGGGATGCAGTGACGCCGGATTCTGTACGGTTAACAGTTTTCAGCCGAATAACAATGACAGCATCAAAACTTATCATAATCAGATTAAAACCGGAATTTTCTTTGGTAAAGCAGATAATTCGATTTCTGTTTTCGGGAATTATGTGGAATACAACAGACAAATCAATGATAAATTTGGAGTTGATGCAAAACTGACGACTTTGGCGCAAAACGGTAATAATATTTCCACTTTTGGGCTTTCTGATTTGTTTCTGAATGCCAATTATAAAGCTAACGAAAAACTAAAATTTACATTAGGTGCGAAAATCCCTTTGTCAGATGCAGGGAAATCTAAGAATAATATCCCGTTGCCAATGGATTATCAGTCCAGTTTAGGAACGCTGGATTTAATTGTAGGTGTGGGTTACGAAATCAAAAAAATCCAGTTAGTTGCCGCTCTTCAACAGCCTCTAACGCAGAACGAGAATCAGTTTCTGGCATCACAGTATCCCGCAAGTTCAGCACTGAGAGGATTTTTGTCCACCAATAAATTCCAGAGAAGCGGCGATGTTTTGCTGAGAGTTTCTTATCCTTTAATGATTCATCCGAAAATAAGACTTACGCCAAGTATTTTGCCTATTTATCACCTGAAGAACGACCGTTTTACCAACCAAAACAATGTAGAACTGGAAATTAACAATTCGAAAGGACTTACACTGAACGGAAATGTCTATCTGGATTACGAAATCAACCGAAGAAATGGACTTCAGCTTAATGTGGGTATTCCTTTTGTCGTGAGAACATCCAGACCCGATGGACTGACGAGAAGCTTCATTGCCAATGTTGAATACAGAGTGAAATTTTAAATTCTTTAATCAGAAAATTTACAACAAATAAAAACATCAGAAATTATGAAAACAATGATCACCTTTATTTTTGCGTCCTTTCTCTTGGTTTCCTGCCTCAGAGAAAGCACTGCAACAGAAGATTTAATGGAAATGGCTCCTGAAAATTCGGTCTTAAAATATTCCGGAGATTTTATGCAGGGACCTTACGGAAATAACGTTAACGGAAAAGCAGAAATCTATGAAAAAAACGGAGTCTTCACATTGGTTTTAAATGAAAACTTCACCATCAGCAACGGTCCGGATCTTTACGTGTATGTAAGCAAAGAACAGCAGCCATCGCAATTTGTTTCTTTAGGTAAGCTGAAATCTGTGAACGGCGGACAAACCTACACTTTTACGGGTTCAGTAAATTTCGATGAGTACAAATACGCAGTCGTTCATTGTCAACAATACAATCATCTGTTTTCTTACGCTTTACTGGAGAAAAAATAACATTACAAATATGAAATCGCCATTAACGAATTTGGAAGCAAACACCGATGAAGATGTAGCGATAACATATGACCTTTAAAAACAATAAAATATACATATGAAAAACTATATCAATTGGGCATTACGATTAATTCCCGCCCTAATTTTACTGCAGACTTTATTCTTCAAATTTACGGCTCATCCGGATTCTGTCGCCATTTTTTCCCAACTTCACGCAGAACCTTTCGGAAGGATTTTTTCAGGAGTATTGGAACTCATCACAGCAGTTTTAATTCTGAACCCTAAAACCACTTTTTGGGGTGCCGTTCTGGGACTGGTAACGATGATTGGAGCAATTGCCTCACACATTTTCATTCTGGGAATCGATACCAATAACGATGGCGGAAAATTGTTTTACCTTGCGCTTACCGTTTTTGTTTTCTGTGTGATTCTTTTAATTAAATTTAAAAAAGGAAAGTATGAATAAAGACCAATCGGTTTATGCGATCTTACACGAGATCCTTACCG
Organism: Chryseobacterium sp. ZHDP1; assembly: GCF_018603435.1. Taxonomy (GTDB): domain Bacteria; phylum Bacteroidota; class Bacteroidia; order Flavobacteriales; family Weeksellaceae; genus Chryseobacterium; species Chryseobacterium indicum. The sequence goes on from NZ_CP075682.1 coordinate 2,536,422, forward strand.
AACAACAGAATTTACTGAGAAAAGTTTCGGCAAAAATGTACACTCAGAGTATTCCTTCTCTGGACGGTTCTACCATTGGCGGTCACACAAGACATATTATTGAGTTTCTGGAAATTTTACGGAATTCTTACCACACGAATCAGATTAATTATGACGAAAGACAGAGAAATCCGGAACTGGAAAAGAATCCTGAAAAGGCAATAGAAATTATTTCCGAAATACTTTTCAGCATTAATTTGCCCAACAAAAATTTGACAATGCATCAAACCGTGGGAACTATTTCTTTAGAAATTCCGACCAATTTCTTTCGGGAACTTTTGTACAATATTGAGCATTGCATTCATCATCAGGCTTTGATAAAAGTAGCTTTTAACGAAATTAAAATGAGCCATCTTCTCAACAAAAATTTTGGAATTGCCCCTTCAACAATTCAATACAGAGAAACCCAAAATTTAAACTAAATGTGTACTGTAACGTATTTTCCGCTTAAAAATAAAATTGTTCTGACTTCCAACAGGGACGAGAAACCCAATCGTTCTGCACAGGAAATTCATCGTGAAAAAGGTATCTTTTATCCGAAAGATGCCACCAAAAACGGAACTTGGTTTGCGGTTTCAGAAAACGGAAATGTCCTCATTTTATTAAACGGTGCTTTTGAAAATCATCCGGTAAAAACAAATTACCGGAAAAGCCGTGGACTGATTGTTTTGGATTTAATGAATGAAGAAAACATTTTCAACGTTTTACAATTTATTGATTTAGAAAACATTGAACCTTTTACGTTGGTGATTTTTCAGGAAAAACAATTGGCGGAATTTCGCTGGAACGGAACCGAAAAACATTTTAAAACATTAGACGTTCATCTTCCGTGCATCTGGTCTTCCGCAACTTTGTACGATGCAAAAGCACAGGAAAAAAGAAGGGAAATTTTCAAAGAATTTCTGCAAATCGAGCCGATTTCCGAAGAAGATATTTTAGATTTCCATCATCAGAAAACCGATGATCTGGAAAACGGAATTACCATCAAAAGACAAAATACGATACAAACCATCAGTACGACACAGCTCGTTATTTCCGATGAAACGACACTGAAACATTACGACCGACTGAACCCAGATTCTAAACCCGAAAAAATTTCCCTCAAAAATGAAACTCAAACATCGCCTTCATAAAATTGCACATTGGGAATACTGGTCTACTTTTTCCATTTACCTGCCGCTTTTTCCGGTTTGGCTATACTGTGCATATAAAGCAAGAACACTGTTGTTCTTCCACGGTGCAAATCCTTCTATAAGATACGGAGGAATGGCAATGGAAAGCAAAAAAGAAATCTACGATCTGATTCCCGAAAACTGGATCCCGAAAACGGTTTTTGTGTCTTCAGAAATTTCATTTAACGAAATTTTATCTGAATTAAAATCACAAACCATCAATTTCCCCGTTATTGTAAAACCCAATATCGGATTGAAAGGTTTGGGCGTTGTTCAGGTTGAAAATTTAAACGAACTGGAAGATTATCAAAAAAATAATGCCTGTGATTTTTTAATTCAGGAAAAAATAAATTATCAGCATGAAGTCGGGATTTTTTACCACCGTTTTCCGGACGAAAAAAAAGGAAAGATTACAGGAATGGTGAAAAAAGAATTTCTTTCCGTAAAAGGAAACGGCAGAAAAACGTTGAGAGAACTGGTGATGGAAAATCCCAGAAGTGCGTTCCAGATCAAAGCCATAGAACAGAAAATGGGAAGCGAAATGCAGAAAACAGTTCCTGAAAACGAAGAAATAATTCTGATCCCGTTCGGAAGCCATACGAGAGGCGCGAAATTTATTGATATTTCAAGTGAAGTTACCGAAAAATTAGAACAAAAAATAGATGAAATCTGTACCAAAGTGAATGGCTTTTATTTCGGAAGACTGGATGTGATGTTTGAAAATTTGGAACTTCTAAAAGAGGGAAAGAATTTAAAAATCATCGAAATAAACGGTGCTAAAAGCGAACCAACGCATATGTACGATCCGAAACACTCCTTATTTTTTGCATGGAAAGAAATTGCAAAACACTGGAACATCATGGCAGAAATCAGCAGAAAAAACCACGAAACCGGATTTCCTTATCTGGATGTAAAAGAGGGATTTTCTGCGCTGAAAAACAATCTTGCCATAGAAAAAAGGCTGAGGAAGATTTCTTCGGTTGATTAATCTGCAAAAAACAGTTACTTTTGTAGTAAAGTATTTACATAAAATTACAATATGAAATTCTCTTCGATTTATAAAATCCCGTTGCTGCTTTTCTTTTTTATTACCCTTGCAGTTTCGGGACAAATCAAAAATCCTGTAAAATTTAAATTTACCATCAACGAACTAGGCGACAATCAATATGAAGCCGTCCTTAATGCTACCATGGAAAGCGGTTGGCATATTTACTCCAAAGATATTCCTGAAGATACGGGAATTCCTACTGATTATAAAGTTTCAGGGAAAAACATAGAACTGATCGGGAAATTTACCGAAGTGGGTAAAAAGCATGAAGAATTTTCTGAGGCTTTCGGCGGAAAAATCATTTTCTATTCCAATACCGCAGGTTTCAAACAGAAATTTAAGCTGAAAGACGGAACAAAACCGGGAGATGTTGTTGCTGAAATTACGTATCAGACTTGTGACGACAGAGTCTGTCTTGCTCCGAACACATTAGAATTCAACAAACAGGTTACGCCAAAAGGTGCGACTGAGGAAGTAAAAACCGATGAAAAAACAACGGCAAAAGATTCTTTGCAGCCAGTTGTGGATACGTTGGGCAATGTTGTTCAACCTGCTGTTCCAAGTGCGGAAACCCAAAAACTTGATCCTAAAAATTTAAAAATAGAATCCATTAATTTCCAGAAACCATTAACGGACTGCGGAACAGGATCATCAAAAATCAGCGAAAACTACTGGACTTATCTGCTGTTAGGATTTATCGGAGGTTTAATTGCCTTGTTAACACCGTGCGTTTTCCCGATGATTCCTTTAACGGTTTCGTTTTTTACCAAAGGAAATAAAAATCCGGCAAAAGGAAAAAGAGATGCTTTAATCTATGGATTTTTCATTCTTTTAATCTTTGTTTTACTGAGCGTTCCTTTCCATTTAATTGATGGAATTGCAGGAAATATCTTCAACGAAATTTCAACCAATGTATGGCTGAATATTGCGTTCTTCATCATATTCATTTTTTTCGCGGGAAGTTTCTTCGGCTACTATGATATTACTTTGCCAAGTTCTATTGCCAATAAATCTTCAAAAGCGGAAGAAGCGGGAGGAATTATCGGAATTTTCTTCATGGCTTTAACGCTGGTTATCGTTTCTTTCTCGTGTACAGGTCCTATTTTGGGAAGTTTATTGGGAAGTGCGATTACAGGTTCGGCGAATGTTCCGATGCTGCTTACTTTTGCTTTGGCAGGATTCGGATTGGCTTGGGCGATTGTTTTCGGTTTGCTGGCCTTATTTCCGCAGGCGCTGCAAAGTCTTCCGAAATCAGGAGGCTGGATGAATACGGTGAAAGTTGTCTTAGGATTCGTGGAACTGGCTCTTGCTTTAAAATTCTTATCCAAAGCAGATTTGGTTTCTAAAACATTCTTCATTAAAAGAGAGCTTTTTATCGGAATCTGGATTGTCGTAGCCATTGGTTTAGCCATTTATTTATTCGGATTAATCAAATTTCCGCATGACGACAAGAAACCGAAAATTTCTGTTACCAGAAAAATTTTAGGGATTTTAGGAATTGGTTTTGTGGTATATCTGGTTCAGGGATTAATTCCTTCTGACAGACCAAAACTGCAACTGTTAAGCGGAATTTTACCTCCGTTAAATGTAAGTTATTTCCATGACGAAAAAGACGGAATTCTGGGAATGCATCCTGAACACGATTTCTTTACCGCTATTGAATTAGCGAAAAAAGAAGGCAAGCCGATCTTAATTGACTTCACGGGGTACGGATGTGAAAACTGCCGAAAAATGGAAGAATTTGTGTGGAGCGAACCGGATATTTTACCAATTCTTCAAAACGACGTTGTTCTGGCTTCTCTTTATGTGGATGATAAAGAAGAGCTTCCTGAAGATCAGAAAACAAAAATTGATCTTGGTGACGGACAGGTGAAAAAAGTAAAAACAATCGGTGACCGATGGAGTCTTTTCCAGCAGGTGAATTTCAATAATAATTCCCAGCCGCATTATGTTTTATTAACGCCGGACGGAAAAGTAATCAACATGCCGGTTTCAGGATATATGGAGAAAGAAAAATTCAAAAAATTCCTTGAATGTGGGGTAAATTACTACAAGAAAAATAAATAATTTTAATTTAAAATACACAAAGCCTTATCAATTTTTTGGTAAGGCTTTTTTTATGAATTGATTTTAAACGCTATATACGCAAAGTTTATTGATATATGTTGAAAATATTTTCTGTTCGCAAAGGCACTTCGTTCAGCAAATGATAGCAGAAACTTTGCTTAATAAATTCTTAGGCTTTAGAAACCGTTATTTTTTTAATATATTGATTTTAAAAGATTTAAATAAAAACACACAGTAAAAATGTCAAATTAATACCATTTTTAAATTTTAGGTATAAACTTTGCATTGATTCAAAAATAAAAATAGAGATACAACACCCTTTATTGAAAATTGTTTAATATTTTAAAAACTATTAATTATGGCTAAAGTTATTGCACAAGAGAAGCAGGGAGGAAGCAAACAAAGAAAAAAACTGATCCGAGTTGACATGACTCCAATGGTAGATTTAGGATTTTTACTCATCACCTTTTTCATGTTTACCACGAATTTTACAAAACCTAATGTGATGGATTTAGGACTGCCTGCGAAGGATCCACATCCACCAACAATTAGTGATGTTGTAATTGACCAGAAAAATCAAATCACCTTTATTTTAGGAAAAGATAATCGAGTTTTCTATCATCAAAGTTATAAGGAAGAATTAAATAAAAACAATCTAAAAGAAACAAATTTTAGCGGAATTAATATCACTAAAATTATTTCTGAAGCCTACAATAACGCTCCAAACAAGGGAAAATTCACCATTATCGTTGAACCTACAGACGACGCAAACTATAAAAACTTTGTAGATGTTCTGGATAACATTGCCATTTCGAAGAAAGAACGATACGGAGTTACCGACATTAAACCTTGGGAAAAGAAAGTTTACGAAGAATTAATCAGATAAAATAAGAAGGGCATTTTTAAAATGCTCTTTTTTATTTATAAATTTCTTTTAAAAATGATTAAAAAAGCAATATTCATAATTCTCTGCTCTACCTTATTTTTAAATGCTCAAATAAAAGATACTATAGAGCATCATAATCTTTCTTTACACTTTAATAAACACAATGATCTTTATAAAGTTATAAACACACAGAACAATAAAGAGTTTAATGGTTGGGGATGGTACGAAAATGAAGAATCTTATAAAATATTTAATTATTATTTCCATAACAGATTAGTGTACCGCGACATTCGGGATCTTAATAATAAAATCATCCGCAGAGAATATCCTTTAAAAAATCAAAACAAATTGACAGTACATGAATTTTATGAAAACAATACGAGCCTGATTAAAAAGAAATATTCCATTAGTTTTATTTTTAATGATGAAGATATGCTTGAAAAGAAAAATGGAGAATATTGTGAATATTATAAGAATGGAAAAATAAAAACAAAAGGTCAATACAAAGACGATAAAAAGACAGGTAAATGGACTTCTTTTGATGAAAATGGAAAAATGCTTTAATTAGTCAATACACTGAATCGATTTTAAACTTAGTCTTGTATTTTTTATTTACTTTTGAGTATAATTTATTCATTAATGAAAAACTTTTTAACCGCAGTTGTTTTAGCCGCTTTTGCTGTTTCATGCTCCAAAAAAGAAGCAACTTCTACTTCCGATAAGACTGATAGTATAAAAATCATCGATTCCATTAACGCGGCGAGAACAAAAATCAACGACAGCATAAAATCCAAAAATCATTTTAAAGATTTCAGCGGATCTCATAAATTCACCCATAATTCAATTAAAAATTCAGGTTCTGTAAATTTCAAAAAAATTGATGGCGAAAGAGACCATTACGACGTTTCAGGAAATATCAGCTCCGGAAAAAACACCGTAGAAATAAAAGGATTTATGGCAGTTGTTTCAGACAAACACATGAATTTTACAGGAGAAATTACAGAAAGTATTTCGGCAAACGACAACGGAAAACCTTATACCAGAAAAGGAACAAAAACTTTCATGTCAAAGGACGGCGGAAAAACATACCGACTTCAGGATATGGTAAATGGTTCGGGATTTGTTGAATATATTGACATCCACTTTTAATTACTGAAATATGTTGAACTTCGAGAGAAAAGGAAACGGAAAAGAAACTTTGGTTCTGCTTCACGGCTTTATGGAAAATCTTTCTATCTGGAGCGATATGGAGCCTCATCTTTCCGACAATTTTTCATTGTTAAAAATAGATCTTCCCGGTCATGGACAATCTGAAATCATTGCGGAAGTTCAGACGATGGAACTGATGGCGGAAGAGGTAAAAAAAGTTTTGGATCATGAAAATATAACCAAAATTCACTTACTCGGACATTCGATGGGAGGTTACATTTCTCTGGCTTTCGCAGAAAAATATCCTGAATACCTGAAAAGTTTAACTTTATTTTTCTCCACGTATTTTCCTGATGATGCTGAGAAGAAAGAACAACGCATCAAAAGTTACCGCATCATTAAAGATGCTTTCGCACATTACGCAAGAGCGGGAGTTCCGAATCTGTTCAATCCGAACGAGAAAGACATTCTGGAAGGAAAAATAGAAACCGCTCTGGAAGTTGCCCTTTCTACGAATAATCTCGGAGCATTGGCTTCCGTAAAAGGAATGGTGGAACGAACGGACAAAAAGCATATTATGGAAAATCTTGAGGCAAAAATTTTGGTTCTTGCCGGAAAGCACGATAATGCAGTGAAAACCGAAACCATGATTAAACATCTTCCCGACCGCACCAACATTAAATCCTACATTCTTGATTGCGGACACAACGGACATTGGGAAAAGCCAAAAATCTGTGCAGAGATCATCAATACGGAGCTTCTTCACAATATGCCGAAACATTTGGTCTTTTAATATGCTGGATTTTTTCTCTTTCAAAAAAAAGAAACCCGTCATCGGTCTGACTCTTTCAGGCGGAGGAATGCGCGGAATTGCTCACATTGCGGTTTTAAAGGCTTTGGAAGAGTATGATCTGAAACCGGACATTATTTCAGGAACCAGTGCAGGATCAATTGTAGGAGCGTTTTATTCTTTCGGGAAATCTCCGGATGAAATGATGGAAATCGTAAAACAGACAACTTTTTTTTCGAGGTCTTATCTTAAACTTTCCAAAAACGGAATTTTCAGCTTGAAATTTATTCTGAAACTCTTCACCGATCATTTTCCGGAAGATGATTTTAACATTTTAAAAATTCCTCTGTATGTTGCCGCCACTGAAATGACGCACGGAATTGTAGATTTTTTCTCGGAAGGTAAACTTTTCATCCCGTTATTAGCTTCTTCGAGCGTTCCTTTTGTTTTGCCTCCGGTGAAAATTGGCGAAAAAATTTATGTAGACGGTGGTGTTTTAGACAATCTTCCGATTGAACCCATTGTAGACAAATGCGATTTTCTGATTGCTTCGCACGTTAATTCTATCAGTTATGACAGTCTTGAAAGAATGAGCTTAATGAAAGAATTTGACCGGATTTTACACTTGGCGATCGCAAAATCCGTGTATTCCAAAGCTAAGACCTGTGATATTTTTCTTGATCCTCCGAAAATGACGAAATTCAGTCTTTTCAACAAAAAATTTTTAGATATTATGTTTCAGGAAGTTTATGAATACACTTGTAAAGAACTTGAGGAAAAAGGATATTCGAGAGGTTAGAGTTGAGGGTTTTAGAGTCTTAGAGTTATAGCGTTGAGAGTTTTTAGAATGTGAATGAGTTTTATTGCGAACAGAATGAATGTCTGCAAAAACGTAGTTCAGGAGCGAAGAATCCATCTCTTCAGAAGAAGATTTAAATTGTGCGTTGATTATTTTTCAGGAATTTAAAATCAATAAAATCCAGATTCTTTACCCGACTTTATTTCTTTCTGAATAAAAAATATATGCAGCTTTCTCAGCCTAAACCTTAAACTTAACCTCAATCTCAGCCTAAACCTAAATCAAACTTACAAACTCTCCTCTCCTTCTATTTTCACTTTAAATGTTTCAATAGTTCCCTGCAAAGATTCGTAAGATTTTCCTCCGGCTGCATTGATGTGACCTCCTCCATTGAAATATTTTCTTGAGAATTGATTCACATCCATATCATCCTTACTTCTGAAAGAAATTTTAATAAAATCTTCATACAGATCTTCCATAAAGAATGCTGCCATTTTCACACCTAAAATACTCAGTCCGTAATTAACAAAACCTTCCGTATCGCCTTTCTGGAAGCCATATTCCTTCAGTTCTTCCCTTGTTAAATAAAGAACAGCTACTTTTCCGTCTTTTACCACTTCTATTCTTCCTAAAATCAGGGCTAATAAATGAAGACGGGAAACAGTATTCGTATCCCATGTATTGGAAGTAATCATAGCGGGATCTGCTCCGTGTTCGATGAGATTGGCAATAATCCTGTGTGTGGTTGCACTGGTAGAACGGAATCTGAAACCTCCTGTATCCGTCATAATTCCGGTATAAAGACATTCTGCAATATCGTTATTCACCAGATTTTCATCATTCATCGCTTCTATGAAATGATAAACCATCTGACAGGTCGCAGGAATTACGGTATCGGAATAAACAAAATCAAATTTCTCAGGCTGCTGATGATGGTCGATAAGAATCTTTTTTGCTCTGGAATTCGTAAGCCAGTCTCCCAAAATCCCGATTCTGGAAGGTGCATTGAAATCCAGACAGAAAATAACATCTGCTTCATAAATAAGATCAGAAGCTACTTTTCTTTTGTAGTCTGCAATCAGCACTTTTTTTGCTTCCGGCATCCATTTCAGAAACTTAGGAAAATCGTTCGGAACGATAACCTCTGCATGAATTCCTTTTGCTTTCAGATAATGTTTTAAACCAAGGCTGGAACCAATAGCATCGCCATCCGGATTATAATGGGTAAGAATTACAATTTTATGCTCCGGAGTAAGTAACTTGTTGATTTCTAAAAGTTCTGCTGGTGTAAACATCATGATGTTTATTTTTTCTTTAAATTTGAGTTTCCAAAGATAGAGCTTTTAAACAAATCATTGTGCATTATTTTATAATATCGGGAAAGTAGGCATCCCGTCGGCATTTGCAAAGAATGCATGAAAAAACAGTGTAATTTTTAAAAAAAAAGATTTGTAAAGTTTGCAACTTTTAAAAAATTCCATATCTTTGCAACCTGAAAATTAATAGATAATTACGATTTAAACATATAGTAATGAGTAAAAGAACATTCCAGCCATCAGAAAGAAAAAGAAGAAACAAACACGGTTTCAGAGAAAGAATGTCTACGCCAAATGGAAGAAGAGTTTTGGCTGCGAGAAGAGCTAAAGGCAGAAAGAGTTTAACTGTAAGTGCTTCACGCGCTAAGAGATAATCTTTTTATTATCATATACAAATCATGCTTGAAAAGTAGTTTTTCAGGCATTTTTTGTTGTTAAATTTTCCCAAAATTTAGGTTATTTATTCTTCTTTTTCCTATTTTTAAAATCTGAAAAAATTTTAAGAAAAAGTACTTTAAAACTGAATTATGCCACATACAAATATCGCCGGAGACAATATCATCAGCTTACAGCACGCGAAGATTGCCCAAAAAAACTTCACGGTTCTTTCTGATGTGAATCTGAACATCAAAAAAGGAAGATTCTGCTACCTTATCGGAAAAACAGGTTCCGGAAAAAGTTCCCTGCTGAAAACTTTGTACGGGCATATTCCTTTAGCTTCCGGACACGGCGCAGTGGTAGGTTTCGATCTTGCCAAACTGAGAGCTTCCGATGTTCCGAACCTGAGAAGAAAATTAGGAATTGTTTTTCAGGATTTCCAATTGCTTTCTGACAGAACGGTTGAAAAAAACCTGAAATTCGTACTGGAAGCAACAGGATGGAGCGATAAGACAAAAATGGAAGACCGAATTAACGAAGTTCTTGGCAGCGTAAATATGAAAAGCAAGAAGCACAAAATGCCGCACGAACTTTCAGGAGGGGAACAACAGCGTATTGCCATCGCAAGAGCGCTTCTGAATCATCCGGATCTTATTCTTGCGGATGAGCCTACAGGAAACCTTGACCCGGAAACGTCCAATGAAATCATGACTTTACTGAAGCAGGTTGCGCTTGAAAACGGAGCGGCTGTTGTTATGGCAACACACGATTATCATATGATCCAGAATTTTCCGGGTGAAGCCATAAGATGTGAAGACGGAAAAGTTTCCGTACTTGATACAGCAGAGTTATTTGAGTAAAATTTAACCATTAAGGACATTTAAGAAGTTAAGCTTATTTAAAAAATCGATTAAATTTAAATTATTGATTTCAAAATAAGGATTACTTAATATTCTTAACTCCTTAACAAACGGCTTAATGGTTAAAAATAGGTTTTATTTTCTAAAAACATGAAACTCTTTAGTGAGTTCAAGATATTGGTCCGAGTATTGTCTCGGACTTTTTTCTATAGTAAATTCGAGTTCTTCGAACGATTGCTCGTTTAAAGAAAATTCAAGAATCAGTCTTTTTGTTTTTGAGTTCTCAATGCCTTTAATGTTGATTTTTTTAATTAAAAAAAGCTGATTTTCATTCGCAATCTGAATAAAAGCGTTTCCGGCTTCAACAGGAATAACGACTGAAAATATTCCTTTTTCCGTTAGCAAAGAAGACGATTTTGAAATGAGCTGTCGGAAATTCAATTCAACGGTCTGCCTTGCGATTTTATCCTTTTCTGAGTCGGAAACTTCAAAATACGGCGGATTGGAAACAATGAGATCAAATTTTTCTTCGGATTCAAAATATTTAAAATCCTGATGAATATTTTCTAATCTTAAAGCAAAAGGTGAATTTTCAAAATTAAGCTTGGTGAGATGCGCCGCTTCTTCATTGATTTCAATTCCTAAAAATCTGGTATCTTTATTTCTTTGCGCTAACATCATCGAAATTAATCCGGTTCCTGTTCCGACTTCCAACACTTTGGAAGCATTCTCAACATCCGCTAAAGCCCCCAGCAAAACGCCGTCTGTTCCTACGCGAAAGACATTTTTAGACTGCTGAATTTCAAATTGTCTGAATGTAAAAGGTTTCACTATAAATTAGTCGGTAATGTGATGGTAAATGTCGATCCTTTTCCGACTTCGGATTTTACGGTAATTTCTCCTTTATAATCTTCCACCATTTTTCTTACCATGGAAAGACCAAGTCCCATTCCGCTGTTTTTTGAGGTGAAATTCGGCTCAAAAATCCTTTCGTAAATATTTTCCGGAATTCCGATTCCGTTGTCCTGAACAGAGATCATTACACGCCTTTGATGTTGTTCCAGATCTACATTGATGATTAATTTTCGCTCTTCACTTTCCGCCTGTCTTGCATTCGTTACAAGATTGGTAATGATTCTGGACAAATAGATTCTGTCCATATTAATCATGATATTGCTTTTATTGGAATGCATGAAAATACTATCATCATTAAAAACACGGAGAATATCTTCCACCTCAGTGTTCAGATTGATGATTTCATTGTTTTTTTCAGGAAGTTTGGCAAATTCCGAGAATGCAGAAGCTACGGTTGCAATCAAATCGATCTGATCGACCATGGTTTTGCTCATCTGTTTTACTCTTTCTCTGATATTCGGATCCTCGGGATCAAATTTTCTTTCAAAATTCTGAATGGTCAATTTCATTGGAGTTAAAGGATTTTTCACCTCATGCGCAACCTGTTTTGCCATTTCTCTCCATGCTTCTTCCGAAGCTTTAAAACGAAGCCTCTCTTTCTGATCCTGAATCTGGAGAATCATTCTGTTATATGCTCTTGCCAAAGCATTCAGTTCATCGTTTTTATAGTAACGGATCGGACGCATTTCATTTTCAAACAATGTAATGCGGGTAATCATATCCGAGAATTTCGTAATATTTTTTGCTAAACTGTTAGACATCACCCAACTAAACCACACACTGAACAAAATCAATAAAACATCTACAAGAACAATATACTTTACATAAACGTTTAAGACATCAAAATAAGCCGCTTCATCATGATAAAGCGGAATGTAAACTATACCTATAGGTTCTAAATCATTATTTTTCAACAATAAATACGAGGAAGTGAGTACTGCATCTTTTTTAGCATCATAACCTTTGGTATCAACTCGTGCTTTTGTGGCTAAAATCTTGTTGATGATGTTAATAGGAACCATTTTTTGTTCAATATGGTTACCTTCCCGATTAGACAAAATATAATTTCCTTTGAGATCATATATATAGATATCATGATGATTAATATCACCAATCTCATAAATTTTAGTTCCCAGAACTTTCTTCAGATCATCGGTTTTTACACGTACTCTGCTCAGTTCATAATCCAGATAACTCATTACAGTACCTGTCTTGTTCTGCATATCAATCTCACTCTGTTTCTCATAATTTTCTTTCAAAACAAAGTAAGGCACCAGCGAAGAAGCGACAACACTTAAAAGGCAAACCAACAGGAAACCGAAAAAAACCCGGTTCCTTAAGCTATATCCTTTATACACATTAATTGACATCCGCTATTTTTTAATTAACCTAGCAATATACTTACCAATTATATCAAATTCCAGATTAACTTTATCTCCAATTTTTAAATATTTCATATTTGTGAATTCCCATGTATACGGAATGATCGCTACAGAAAACTCCTTATCTTCACTTTTTGCCACGGTTAAACTTATTCCGTTTACTGTAATTGAGCCCTGCGGAACAGTTACAAAACTACCATTATCTTCATACTTCATCGTGATAAAATAACTTCCGTCTTTATTCTCAATATTCACCACTTCTCCGGTTTTATCTACGTGTCCCTGAACAATATGCCCGTCCAGTCTTCCGTCCATTTTCATGCAGCGTTCAAGGTTCACTACGGTTCCTTCCTGCCATTTTCCAAGATTTGTTTTTTCTAAAGTTTCATTGATGGCGGTTACAACATATCGGTCTCCATCGATTTTCACAACCGTAAGACAACATCCGTTGTGTGCAAGACTCTGGTCTATTTTCAATTCGTTGGTAAACGGGCATGTTAAGGTAAAATCTATATTGCTTCCGTTTTCTTCGATCTTCTCAATTACTCCAACTGCTTCAATAATTCCTGTGAACATATTATTTTTTGCTAAATTTGTAAAATTATAATGTTCAAAGATAATCAAAATGAGCCCAAAAAACCATAAAGTACGAGTAGGAATTTCAATCGGAGATTTCAACGGCATCGGTCCCGAAATCATCATGAAATCTCTTTCAGACAAAACCATTACGGATTTTTTCACTCCTGTAATTTTTGGTTCGGGAAAATTATTTACCTATCAGAAAAATATTTTTAAGTTAAATTTAAATTTTAACTACATCAACGAAGCTTCACAGGCACATGCAGGAAAACTGAATATGGTAAATCTGGTGAAGGAAAATTCGATGGTAGAACTGGGAACACCTACGGAAGAATCTACCAAAATGGCGATCGATTCTCTGGAAGCGGCTACCGAAGCTTTACTGAAAGGGGAAATCGATGTTTTGGTTACAGCACCCATCAATAAAGATGAAATGGTGAAAATGGGCTTTAAACACGCTGGTCACACAGGATATTTTGAAGAGAAATTCAATAAAAAAGGATTGATGTTTCTGGTAACGGAAGATCTGAAGGTGGCAGTTTCAACGCATCATATTCCGATTGCACAGGTTGCGGAGAATATTTCCAAGGAAAAAATTAAAAAACAGATCAGAGTTTTAAACCAGACTTTAATTGAAGATTTTAATATTACCAGACCTAAAATTGCCGTTCTGGGCTTAAATCCTCACGCTGGAGACGGCGGAGTGATCGGAAAAGAAGAAATTGAAGTTATTGCTCCGGCAATTAAGGAACTTTCAGACAACGGAATTCTTGCTTTCGGGCCTTTTCCGGCAGACAGTTTTTTCCAGCCCGGAAAATATAAAAGTTTCGATGCTGTACTAGCGATGTATCATGATCAAGGACTAGCTCCGTTTAAAACTCTGGCTTATGAAGAAGGGGTAAATTATACCGCAGGACTCCCGTTCATCAGAACCTCTCCGGATCATGGAACAGCTTATGATATTGCAGGAAAAAATGTTGCTGATGCACAAAGTTTTACGGAAGCTATTTTCACTGCCATTAAAATTTTCAGAAACAGAACGGAATACAATGAACTGATGGGCAATCGTCTGCAGCCAAGAAAAATAGCAGTAGACAACGGAATAGATGAAGATCTACCGGATGAAACTGAAGGATAAATCTTTAATAAAGATTTTAAATTAATTTGTTAGAAATTTTATTTGTTATTATAAAAAAATTGCATATTTTTGCACACTCCATTTTATGGACAAGTTAAGAAACTATGACGTAAGCTTTTCCGGGTTAAAAACCGGCAAGCACGAGTTCAGGTTTGAGATAGATAAAGAGTTCTTTCAATTATTTGACACTGAACAGGAATTTACAGATCCTAAAATTACAGTGGATGTTTTATTAGACAAGCATTCTACTTTTTTAGAATTTGAGATCAAGGTAAAGGGAACAGTAGAACTGGTTTGTGATATTTCGAATGAAAATTTCGATCATCCTATCGAAAACCAGATCAAAGTTTTGGTAAAGTTTGGCGAAGAGTATGATGACAGTGAAGAAGACGTAATCACCATTCCGACTTCAGATCATGCATTTAACATCGCACAACTGATTTACGAAAACGTAGCCCTTTCTATTCCGATGAAAAAGATTTCTCCGAATGTAAGTGATGATGATCTTGCCATTCTGGAAAAGTTCAGTCCAAAAGAAAGTCAGGAAGAGGAAGAACATGAAAGCGATCCGAGATGGGACGCACTGAAAAATTTGAAGAATAAAAATTAAATAGTTTAATGATGAGATGATGAATCTCATCGCTCATCAATTAAAAAAGTTATTACAAAATGGCACATCCAAAGAGAAGACAGTCGTCTACAAGAAGAGATAAGAGAAGAACTCACTACAAAGCTGTAGTTCCTCAATTAGCTAAAGATGCAACAACAGGAGAGCTTCACCTATACCACAGAGCTCACTGGCATGAAGGAAAACTTTACTACAGAGGTAAAGTAGTATTGGAAAAAGAAGTAGCATCTACTGAAGAAAACTAAGAGTCGCTTTTCCTCGAAAAACACTCATTTTAATACAAAAACCGCCCAATTTTGATAAAATTTGGCGGTTTTTTGTTGTTTTTTATGTTTTTTTGGTATCTTTGGAACAAAATCAAATATCAATTTTATGGACATTAAAGACATCCAAAATCTTATCAAGTTTGTATCTAAGGCAGAAGTTTCTGAAGTAAAATACAAAACTAAAGATTTCGAAATCACTATTAAAACTCCATTGGCTGGAAGCGAAGTTGCTTATGCTCAACCTGCGGTTTACCACACAGCTCCTCAACAAGTAGCGGCTGCTCCTGCACCTGCTGCAACTCCTGCTGCTGCACCTGCTGCAAGTACAGAAGCTGCATCTGATGACAGCAAATACGTGACCATTAAGTCTCCAATGATCGGAACTTTCTACAGAAAGCCATCTCCGGACAAAGACGTGTTCGTAAATGTTGGTGATGAGGTTTCTAACGGAAAAGTTGTTTGCGTTATCGAGGCAATGAAGTTATTCAACCAGATCGAATCTGAGGTAAGCGGAAAAATCGTTAAAATTTTAGTAGACGATGCAACTCCTGTAGAATACGACCAACCTTTATTCTTAGTAGATCCATCTTAAGGAATTTTAGATTACAGATTATAAATTTTAGATGAATCCTTTTCATTTAAAATAATTTAAAATTCAAAATTTATAATTTAAAATTTCGGAGAGATGTTCAAAAAAATATTAATAGCCAATCGTGGCGAAATTGCAATGCGTATTTTACGTACTTGTAAAGAAATGGGAATCAAGACCGTTGCGGTATATTCTACTGCAGATAAAGACAGTCTTCACGTAAGATTTGCTGATGAAGCGGTTTGTATTGGTCCTGCAATGAGCAAAGATTCCTATCTTAAAATCCCTAACATTATTGCTGCTGCGGAAATTACCAATGCAGACGCAATTCACCCAGGTTACGGTTTCTTATCTGAAAACGCTAACTTCTCCAGAATCTGTCAAAAGAACGGTATTAAATTCATCGGTGCGACTCCTGAACAAATTGAAAAAATGGGAGACAAAGCAAACGCTAAGGCAACCATGAAAGCTGCAGGGGTACCTTGCGTACCGGGTTCTGACGGTTTGATCGAGTCTTATGAAATCGCTGCTAAAACTGCTGAGGAAATTGGTTATCCGGTGATGATCAAAGCAACTGCAGGTGGTGGCGGAAAAGGGATGAGAGCCGTTTGGAAAGCGGAAGACCTTAAAGACCACTGGGAATCTGCGATTCAGGAAGCTGTAGCGGCATTCGGAAACGGAGGAATGTACATGGAAAAACTGATCGAAGAGCCAAGACATATCGAAATTCAGGTTGCGGGAGACCAGTTTGGTAAAGCTTGTCACCTTTCTGAAAGAGACTGTTCGGTTCAGAGAAGAAATCAGAAACTTACGGAAGAAACTCCTTCTCCTTTCATGACGGACGAACTTCGTGAAAAAATGGGAGAAGCTGCTGTAAAAGCTGCAGAATTCATTGGATATGAAGGTGTAGGAACTATAGAATTCCTTGTAGACAAGCACAGAAATTTCTATTTCATGGAAATGAATACAAGAATTCAGGTAGAGCACCCTATCACTGAACAGGTTATCGATTATGACCTGATCAGAGAACAGATTCTTCTGGCTGCAGGAACTCCGATTTCAGGAATCAATTATTATCCGAAATTACACTCAATTGAGTGCAGAATTAATGCGGAAGATCCTTACATGGATTTCAGACCTTCTCCGGGGAAAATCACAGGATTAAATATTCCTGGAGGACACGGAGTAAGAGTGGATACGCACGTTTATTCAGGATATACAATTCCTTCTAACTATGATTCTATGATTGCAAAACTAATCACAACGGCTCAGACGCGTGAAGAAGCTATTGCAAAAATGAGAAGAGCACTGGAGGAATTTTATATTGAGGGTGTAAAAACAACAATTCCTTTCCACAGACAACTGATGGATAATGAGGATTACCTTTCAGGAAACTATACTACAAAATTCATGGAGGATTTTGTGATGGACAGAAAATATGATAATCACTAAGATTGATTATTTAAAATATTTGAACCGCCTCATTTTTGGGGCGGTTTTTTATTAAAATCAAAACGAAAAGATATTTAAACTGTAATTGACAAGTGATTGGAATAATAATTTCCAAAACAATCTGTTCTGTCATTAAAATGTACTTTTCCCACGAAATTTTTCAGTAGAAGATTTCTGTTTATTCATATCAATTATAATGTTTAAATTTGTACAAAACCTAAATTTATGTCAACAGTAGAAACAGTAAAAGACTCACAATATTTCATTGATCTTGAAGACCGACACGGAGCCCATAACTACCACCCTCTTCCGGTTGTTTTAGATAAGGGAGAAGGTGTTTTTGTCTGGGATGTGGAAGGAAAGAAATACTACGATTTCCTTTCTGCCTATTCTGCTGTGAACCAAGGTCATTCTCATCCGAAAATTGTAGGAGCTTTAGTTGAGCAGGCTCAGAAACTGGCTTTAACGTCAAGAGCTTTTTACAATTCGAAATTGGGGGAATACGAAAAAAAGATTACTACCCTATTTGGTTTTGATAAAGTTTTACCGATGAATTCCGGTGCTGAAGCAGTGGAAACGGCGGTAAAATTAGCCAGAAAATGGAGTTATGAAGTAAAAGGGATTTCTGAAAATGCTGCAAAAATTGTAGTTTGTGAAAATAATTTTCATGGAAGAACCACAACGATTGTTTCGTTCTCTAATGATCCTGATGCGAACCAGAATTACGGCCCGTTTACTCCAGGATTTATTAAAATTCCTTACAACGACCTTGAAGCTTTAGAAGAAGTTTTGAACAGAGAAGCAGGAAATATTGCTGCATTTTTGGTAGAGCCTATTCAGGGTGAAGCAGGAGTATATGTTCCGAATGACGGATTTTTAAAGAATGCTTCTGAATTGTGTAAAAAGCATAATGTTCTTTTTATTGCCGATGAAGTTCAGACAGGAATTGCAAGAACAGGGAGGTTAATCGCATGTCATCACGAAGATGTACAACCTGATATTTTAATTTTAGGAAAAGCTCTTTCCGGCGGAATGTATCCTGTTTCAGCAGTTTTAGCAGATAATGAGATCATGAATGTGATTAAACCGGGACAGCACGGCTCTA
This sequence comes from Chryseobacterium sp. ZHDP1, assembly GCF_018603435.1. Lineage (GTDB taxonomy): Bacteria > Bacteroidota > Bacteroidia > Flavobacteriales > Weeksellaceae > Chryseobacterium > Chryseobacterium indicum. The sequence goes on from NZ_CP075682.1 coordinate 2,554,980, forward strand.
CGTTTGGAGGAAACCCAATTGCTTGTGCAGTTGCTGTTGCCGCTTTAGATGTTGTTGAAGAAGAAAAGCTTTCTGAAAGAGCGGAAGAACTGGGAAAATTATTCCGTTCCGAAGTTGAAAAGATTATTGAAAAAACAGACCTCATTACAAAGATTAGAGGAAAAGGGTTGCTGAATGCCATTTTAATTAACGATACTCCGGAAAGTTCCACGGCATGGAATCTTTGTCTGAAGCTAAAAGAAAACGGACTTCTTGCAAAACCAACTCACGGAAATATCATCCGTTTGGCACCGCCTTTGGTGATCACAGAAGAGCAATTGCTGGATTGTGTGAAAATTATTGAAAAAACTATTTTAGAATAGACCTATTTTGGTAGAAATTATTATTCCGATATACAAAAAAACACCTGATGCAGACGATCTGATTTCGATAAATCAGGCATTTCATGTTTTAAAAAATCACAAAATTACCTTTATTCATCCCAAAAGTTTGGATGTGAGCAATTATGAAATGTTCACTTCCAGATTTTTGGCGTTTGACGATGTTTATTTTAAAAACATCCATGGCTACAACCGTCTTATGCTGAGTGTAGATTTCTACAACAGCTTTTCGGAAAAATATTTACTGATTTACCAGACTGACTGTTTCGTGTTTAAAGACGAGCTTCTGGATTGGTGCAGGAAAGACTTTGATTATATCGGTGCTCCCTGGATCAGAAGTTCTGAGAAGATACCATTGCTTAAGCTTATTTCGGACAGAGGTTTGGCAAAATTAAAAGCTTTCATCAATTTTAAAGGCAACTCAAAATGGCAGAAAGATAAATCTCTGTTGTACAATAAGGTAGGAAACGGTGGATTATCTTTAAGAAAGAGAGAAAAATTTATCGAAACTTTACAAAAGCTTTCTGAAGCTAAAGAAGTATATCTGAGGGAAGAAAATTCATGTGAATTTTATGCTGAAGATGGTTTTTTCAGCATAGAGCCGGAAAGAAATGGAATTAATTTTTCTAAACCAGACTATAAAGAAGCGTGTGGATTTTCTATTGAAAACAAGCAGCAGAAAGCACTGAAGATCAATAACGGCAGGCTTCCTTTTGGCTGCCACCGATGGAATAAAGAACGAGAATTCTGGAAACCTTACTTCTCTAAAGCAGGATATTCTATATAAAGCATGAATAACTTCAATGATAAAAGCATCATATTAGCAGTTCCGGATCATTTCGGACTTCCTCAGGTTTTTAAAGAAAATCTTGAGTTTTTGGGCTTTACAGTCTATCTGGTGAAGCACGATAATTCCAAGATCAAACTTAAAACCAAAGATTCTCTTATTCATCTTTATAAAAAAACGTTTAGTAAGAATAAAACTCATAAAGCCATAATCACCGCACTGGAAAAAGAAAGTCCACAAATTACTTTTCTTGACGGAATTGAATCTGCAGATTATGCTTTGGTAGTAAGACCTGATCTTTTCAGTGAAAATGTGCTTCAAAAAATCAAATCTAAAAGCAATCATACCGTTGGTTATCAATGGGATGGAATGAAGCGATTTCCGTTGGCTGAAAATATGATTCCTTATTTTAATCGTTTTTTTGTTTTTGACAGTAACGATGTAAAAAAGTATCCTAATGTACAACCTATTAATAATTTTTACTTCGATTACCTGCATCCGAAAAAAGAAATTAAACAGGATATCTTTTTTGTAGGAACTTTTATGAAAGACCGTATTAATGAATTACTGCAGCTATCTTTAATTTTTAAAAAGATTGGTCTTAAAAGCAGCATTAATATCATATGCAGCAAATCAAAGTATTATAAAAAGTATAGTGACTTTCCTGTCCATTTCACAAAATCAGGGATGGATTTTAAAGACAGTATCCTGAACACGCAGCAATCCAACGTGATATTAGATTTTCAGAATTCCATGCACAACGGAGTTTCATTCAGGGTTTTTGAAGCGGTCGGTTATCAGAAAAAACTGATTACCAACAATCCTTTGGTGAAAAATTATGATTTTTATAATCCTAATAATATCTTTGTATTCTCGAATGAAAACATTCATGAGGCAGAACATTTTTTAAAACAGGATTTCGTGGAACTTCCCAGTGAAATAAGAGAAAAATATTCTTTCACTGAGTGGATAAAGCATATTCTGAATAGTAATTAAAAAAGATTTATTTGAAAACTTCTGTAGCGGTTTGTACCTATAACGGTGAAAAATTTTTACAACAACAAATTGATTCTATTCTGAATCAGACTCATCCTGTCGATGAAATCATCGTATGCGATGACGGATCGGCTGATGCTACAGTAGAAATACTAAATTCTTACAAAGAAAAATATCCCGAACTATTTCAAATTCATATCAACGAAAAAAATTTAAGAAGTGTAAAAAACTTTGAAAAAGCAATTTCTTTGTGCACCCATGAAATTATCTTTCTTAGCGATCAGGACGATATCTGGGTTGAGAATAAAGTCGAAAAATATCTGAACTATTTTGAAACTCATCCTGAAATAGAAGTCATTGCTTCTAATGGTTTTGGGATTGATGAATATGGAAAAAAGATTGACGCCTATTCTTTATGGGATATTCCTTATTTTTTACAGGAGCATAACATTCTAATAAGTTATTTTGACATTATAACAAAAATTTCTAATATTGCGACTGGTGCAACAATGGCTTTAAAAAGAGAGTTTTTTCAAAGATGTGTACCTTTTCCTGTCATAGAAAATTATCATCATGATGAGTGGTTAGCAACTTGTGCTGCATATGAAAACTCTTTTGTAATCTTACATGAAAAACTTTTTTATTACAGAATACATGTCAATCAACAAGTTGGAAATGTTTTCATAGAAAAGTCCGAGAAAAAAAAGAAAATGCTACTAAAGCCTTATGAAGTATTAATTGGAAAAAAATCTTTTTCAGCTTACAAAAAAATTTTAAAAAGATTGGCAGAAGCTCATGTAAAAAATTTATATCTTTCCAAACAACCAACATTTTTAAAAGAAATTTTTGAAGAAAACACCAAAAAAATTGAATTAGAGTACACACGCTATAAAGAAGAATTTAGAAAGGATTATCCCATCAGTTACTCAATTTTGAATTCTCTTGATTCTTTAACTCAAAAAAGAAAAATCAACTAAAATGAGTAAAAATATTGGTATAAATATTTCTGGATACATAAACAAAGTTTTAGGACTCGGAACAGCTGTAAGAGCAAACATAAACGCTATAAAATCTGCAAAAATTCCTTTTGTAGTAAATGATTTTAATTTGATCATGCCGGAGACAACTCGTGAGATCAATTTTCACCAAATTATTTCTGAAGAAAATCCTTTTGAGATAAATCTGATCCAGATAAATCCAGATAATCTTTCCAATACTTTAAAAACGGTAAGTCCAAACTATTTTAAGAATAAATACAATATTGCTTTCTGGGCATGGGAATTAGAAAATTTCCCTGAGGAGTTTATAACTTATTTTGACTTATTTAATGAAATTTGGGTTCCGAGTAACTTTTGTGCAGAAGCTATAGCAAAAGTTTCGCCTTGCCCTGTCATTAAAATTATGCATTCTATAGAAATTAAAGATACTCCTTATAAAAGAAAAGACTTTGCTCTACCTGACAATAAATTCATATTTATGACAATGTTTGATTATCATAGTTCTATCAAAAGAAAAAATCCGATAGCAACTATAGATGCTTATGAAAAAGCTTTTGGGCTAAATGATCATAAAACATTATTGATAATTAAAACGTCAATAAGCAAAGAATTCCCTGAAGATAAAAAATTGATTACTGATAGAATTATAGATAATAAAAGTATTATCTTAATCGAAGAAATTTTTGAAAATGAAAAGCTTTATAGTCTTATTAATTGTTGCGATTGTTTCGTTTCTTTACATCGTTCCGAGGGATTTGGGCTAACAATGGCAGAAGCTATGTACTTGGGAAAACCCGTTATTGCAACTGCCTATTCTGCTAATATAGAATTTATGAATATCAATAATTATTTTCCTGTAAAATATAATTTAATAAAAACTGGAAATGAATATTATTTCAGTTCCGATAAAGATTTTTGGGCAGATGCAGATATTGATGATGCCTCTCAACAAATGTCAATTGTATTTAATAACAGAGAATTAGCCCTAAGTATTGCACAAAACGGTCAAAATTATGTAAAGGAATTTTTATCACCAAAAGCTATTGGCGATAAAATAAAACATCGAGTTGAAATCATCCAAAATAATCTTATGATGATAAATTCGACTAATGAAGAAACAAAGGAGAAAATACTTTTAAGACAGGAAAACAAATCATTAAAAGAAAAACTTGATAAAATAAGGAGCCTGAAATGTGTACAACTAAAAATTAAGTTTAAAAATTTTCAAAATAAAATAAGTGGAAAAAATAAAAAATATTTTTGGGAGGACTAAATTAATCCAATTCTAAATTATTGTAAAATTCATTCTGCGTTTTCTGTTTTTCAAAACTCTTATAATGAATTAGACAAAAATTATAATCCTTAGGCATCTCTGCGATCTTTTTATATCCGTAAAAAACTTCATGAACTTTGTTCTTCCAGAATATCTTCTTATTATTTTTTAAAATTCTCGATTGATAATCTGGAAAATTAATATATCCTTTATTATTTATATCCCATTTCATTTTTTGGATATAATCCGCTGTAATACCGTCCACAATATTTATTCTCGGCACATAGAAACAATCTATATTGCTTTTATTACGTAAATAATCTTTAAGATTTTTTATAAGATATTCCGTAGGATACTCATCTGCATCTATTTGAAATAAATATTTCTTTTTGGCAGCCTTTATAAGGTTATTTTTAAATGAAGCGAAATCGCCATCAAGACAAGCTTCAATTCTTATAATTTTTTCTCCGTATTTATCTAAAATAGCGGTAACCTTTTCATCTTTTCTTGTAATATCCTGCAAAACTATGACCTCGTCTTTTTTATCAATCAGAGGGAGTAAAATATCCAATAGTCTTGTAATCTCTTCAGCTTCATTATTTACAGTAATCGCATAGGAGATAGCAGGCAGGGGTAATATTTTTCTTAGCAGTTTCATTAAATTTCAAGGTTTTTAAAGATCATCGATTTTTCTATACCTTGTGGTTTGTTAAAGAATATTAAAGGACGATAGGGTTTTATAATTTTCAAAAACGATTTAATAAAAATACTGGGGTTTAGATAATTTTTCTTATTTTCTTTGATAATAGAAGAAAGATCTAAAATTGTGTTGAGTGTTTTGCCATTAAAAGACTGCCCATCAACAAAAATCATAACATCATGATGTTGAATTTTTGTGTGCGGTTTTACTCTCTCTTTCAGATCAAATTTTGTTAAATTTTGCTCTTTTTCAATATATTCGTCATAAGAAAAATCCACATAAATAGTATTTGCATAAGGTTCTAATTCATACAATTGTGCGAAATTCCCTTTTTTTAAAATTATACCTATGTCATATTTCGTAGAAATTTCTGAACTGCTTTTACTGCCCCATTTTCTGATAAAATTTCTTTTAGATCTTTGTTCAATTGCTTCTGTTTTACTTTTGTACTCTTCAGAAAATCTTGAAGTTTTACTTACAAAATGATAAACCAAAGCATTGTGTAACTGAACAGTTCTTAAACCCAATAATTTTAAACGTATAATTAAATCATCATCTTCACAGAACATCGGATTAAAGAGGTTATCTAATCCTCCGATTTCTAACAATGTTGATCTTTTAGCACATAAAAAGAAAGAAATATGGTTTGTAGGAGTAGTTAAATTATTCGAAGCAGTGAGATAACTTTCTTCAAAATCGAAAAATTTTTGCGCATCAAATGTTTCAATAGCTTCCCCAAAATCCTGATTTAATTTCCAATCACGGAAATCTCCTGTAAAAATTGGTGGCTCTATGACTTTATAAAAATTTATTTCATTTTCTAATAAGCCTTTCTCAAGATTATTTAGAAAATACTTTCCTAAAACCATATCATTATGCAAAAAACAAACATATTCTCCAGTTGAAAGCTTGGTCGCTTTATTATAAGTATCAGACAATGTCTTACTTTCATCAGAGTAAAAATATTTTAGATTTTGGTCTTGAAGTTGATCTAACCATTCGTGCGTTCCGTCTGTGCTTCCAAAGCTAACAAAAACTATTTCCACATTTGGATATATTTTCCTTACGTTTTCGTAAAAAAAAATGGTATACTTCAGATTATTTTTCAGGCCAATTAAGAAAGATACTTCTTTTTTCATTCGGCAAGTTTAGTCTCTGTGATATTCATCCTCAAGCCTCACAATATCGTCCTCGCCGAAATACGTTCCGGTCTGTACCTCAATAAATACAACCGGCTTATCCGAAAGGTTCATTATTCTGTGTTTGGCGCCAAGAGGTATAAAAATACTTTCACCGTAAGATAAACTGATCTCCTTATCATCCAGAACGATGGTAGCATCACCTTCAATGATTGTCCATTGTTCCTGTCTTTTGTGATGATACTGGTAAGATAATTTCTGTCCCGGATTTACTTCTATTCTTTTCAGCTTATAATGTGGCTCATCCGCTAAAACATAATATTTTCCCCAAGGTCTTTCTCCGATTTCTAGCATATCTTTCTAATAATTTTTAGCGAATGTAGTTAAAATATTTTTTCAATACCAAAAGTGATATTAAATTTTCAACATTTTTATCATTAAACTGCGCTCTGTATTCTTTGGCATTTCGTATTATTTCCAAAGCTTCATTTTCATGATCGATATAATATTGGAGCTTTTCCTCAAAATTTTCATAATTCTCATCTATCCCGATAAAATGTACATCCGGTTTTAAAGTTCCTTCCATATACCATGTTTCCATTTTTAAAGGAGGAGAAACAGCAATGGAATTCGAAGACATGATCCACTTTAAATTTGTCGCAACATCATTTCCTTCAAGACTCAGAATAAATTTATTCTTCAGATGTTCCCCGATCGAAATCTTAGGTTTTATCCATTCCTGATTTCCGTTTTTGTTTACCTGTCCCAGATCACAAAGCGGATTGTGAAAATATTTTTCATAAAATCTTTTTCGGTGTTCCTGATGAACTGCCGCTCTTCCGATCATGATATTTTTCTTTTCAGAAAAATTAAGATTATCCTTTACTGATACGAAATGTCTTGCTTTGTCCAGATTCAGTAAAATATTGTTTTCATTATTTCCGTGAATAGGACGGCTTTTCGTTATTTTGGGAAAATCAAGGATGGTATTGACATCACCAAATGCAAAATCAATCTTTAAATCTTTCGGAAAATATCTTGCATACTCATAGGTATCAAAATAATAGGCTTTCGGAGTTTTGGGCTTCAAAAGATCTGCAATCGTAGTTCCGGAATGATTTACCAGAGTTTCAACGGAAATTTTATTGTAATAGTCTACTCTTTTTTCAACAGTTTTAAGCTGTTCTTTGGAGACTGTTTTATGGAGATCATCAATTTTTTTTTCAAAAGATTGTACAGGAAATAATCCTCGTGCAAATCCCTTAATATAAAAAGATAACTTATTCTGTTTTTTAACTTGTGCCATGGTGAATTTAAAACTCCACAAAAATACAGCATTATATCTGTTATTTTTCGAAAAGGAAATTATTTTAATTGATTTTTATTATCCTAAAATTAAATCATTCAAATACATGATTAAAATTACTTTATCGCAAATAAATGTACCTTTTTATATTAGTTTAAGTAAATTTGCAAAAATTTTTATTTAAAATGGACAAAGTAAGAGTACGTTTTGCTCCAAGTCCTACGGGACCTTTACATTTAGGAGGCGTAAGAACCGCATTATACGATTATCTTTTTGCTAAAAACCAAGGAGGTGAATTTGTATTGAGAATTGAAGATACAGATACCGCAAGATACGTTGAAGGAGCAGAAGAATACATTGAAGAAGCCCTTGAATGGTGTGGAATTATTGCCGACGAAAGCCCGAAAAAAGGAGGTAAATTTGCACCTTACAGACAATCTGAAAGAAGAGACATTTATGACAGATATACAGAGCAGATCTTAAAAACAGATTATGCTTATATCGCTTTTGATACCGCTGAAGAATTGGACGAGATCCGTGCTGAATATGAGGCAAGAGGAGAAGTTTTTTCTTATGACAATAAATCCAGAAACCGTTTGAGAAACAGCATTGCACTTTCTGAAGAGGAAGTTCAGAAATTGCTGGATGAAAAAACGCCGTATGTAGTGAGATTCAAAATGCCAATCGACAGGACATTAAATCTTGTAGACATCATCAGAGGAAATTCATCTGTGAACACCAATACTTTAGATGACAAAGTTTTGGTAAAAAACGACGGAATGCCGACTTATCATTTCGCCAACATCATCGATGACCACGAAATGAAAATTTCTCACGTTATCCGTGGTGAAGAATGGCTGCCTTCTCTGGGACTGCATACTTTATTATATGAAGCAATGGGTTGGGAAGCGCCTCAGTTTGCCCATCTTTCTTTGATTTTAAAGCCTGAAGGAAAAGGAAAATTAAGCAAAAGAGATGGCGATAAATTCGGGTTTCCTGTCTTTCCTTTGAATTTTACAGATCCTGCAACAGGAAATGTTTCCAAAGGATACAGAGAAAGCGGATATCTTCCTGAAGCATTTATCAATATGGTTGCGCTTTTAGGCTGGTCTCCTGCAGACGATAAAGAAATTTTATCTCTGGATGAAATGGCAAAAGAATTTGATCTGAATAAAGTTCATAAAGCCGGGGCAAGATTCAGCAAAGAAAAAGCAGAATGGTTCAATCATCAGTACATCCAGAAAACTTCGGATGATGAATTATTGAATATTCTTAAAAATTCAGATTTAAATTTAACATTGTCAGACGACAAACTGTTAAAAGTGATTAAGCTGATGAAGGAAAGAGCTACTTTCCCGAAAGACATCTATGAAAACGGAAAGTTTTTCTTCGAAGCCCCCACTTCTTATGACGAAAAAGCATCTAAAAAAGCCTGGAATGATGAAACTTCGGCAATTTTAGGGGAATTGGCTTCAAATCTTGAAGGAGCTGCTTTTAATGCTGAAAATCTTAAGCAAACGGTTCATGATTTCGCGGAAAATAAAGGTCTGGGAATGGGTAAAGTGATGATGCCTTTACGTTTATCGTTGGTAGGAGAACTGAAAGGACCAGATGTTCCGGACATTATGGAACTTCTTGGAAAAGAGGAGACTATCTCCAGAATAAACAATGCAGTAAATAATTTTAAATAGTTTTTGATAATTTTTCATAAATTTGAAAGATTTAATTTACTTCAAGAATGGAATATTTAAGTTTCGAACTTCCTATAAAAGAATTAATGGACCAATACCAAACCTGTTCTTTAGTAGGAGAAGAAAGTGGTGTTGATGTAAAATTAGCATGTAGCCAGATCGAGGATAAAATCATAGAAAAGAAAAAAGAAATCTATGGAAATCTTACCCCTTGGCAAAGAGTACAACTTTCCCGTCATCCGGATCGTCCTTATACACTGGACTACATCCACGGAATGGTGGATAAAGGCAGTTTCTTAGAACTTCACGGAGACAGAAATTTCGCAGATGATCCTGCCATGATCGGTGGTTTAGCAACCCTGGACGGTCAGAAAGTAATGATCATCGGAACTCAGAAAGGAAGAACTACAAAAGAAAGACAGCACAGAAGATTCGGAATGCCGAATCCTGAAGGATACAGAAAAGCTTTAAGACTGATGAAGCTTGCAGAAAAATTCAGAATTCCTGTAATCACTTTGGTAGATACACCGGGAGCTTATCCTGGTCTTGAAGCAGAAGAAAGAGGACAGGGAGAAGCTATTGCAAGAAATATTTTTGAAATGACGATGCTTAAGACTCCTATTTTCACCTACATTATTGGGGAAGGAGCGAGTGGCGGAGCATTAGGAATTGGTGTAGGAAACAAAGTATATATGTTGGAAAACACTTGGTATACGGTAATTGCACCGGAAAGCTGTTCATCCATCCTTTGGAGAAACTGGGATCATAAAGAAGATGCGGCAAACGCTCTGAACCTGACTCCGAAAGATGCTTTAAGAGAAAAATTCATCGACGGAATTGTGGAAGAACCTCTCGGAGGCGCGCATTACGATCCGGAAACAACGTATCTGAACCTTAAAAATTCAATATTGCAGAACATTAAAGCCTTTTCAAAATTCACTGGAAAAGAACTTGAAACCCAGAGACAGGAGAAATTCATCGCGATGGGGCAATTTAAAGGATAAAATATAAAACCGGTTAAGAAAATTTTTCTTAACCGGTTTTTATTTTTATTGTACAAAACAAAGATTAACTTTCACTATTGCTTGGTAAAGATTAAATCTTTTGTTTCTGGTAGGCAAATCAGGGGAAAGATTAGTAGTAGTATCAACTTAATAAATTTTGTTATTTATTCTTTTCAGAAATCTCTTTCCAGAGTTTTACTAAATCTTCCGCATATCTTCCCATAATAGGTATTGCCTTTCCGTTTTCTATTTTAAAGTATTTTTCAGGGAATTTGAATTTTTTCAACTGTTCAATTTGCTCATCAGATGGATTTTTAGTCGTCTTTAATACATCAAAAGTTACGGATTTATCGAAAAGAATATTTACAGGAGTAAATTGATCAGATTTATAATATGGTTCCATGTAAGTGTCTACAGGACTTGCCCATCTTCCGTTTTTTGTTTTATACACTGGAAAAAATTGATATTTAAGCTGAATTAAATCTCCACAATATTCCCCAATAAAGATTAAAACATTTTCATAATGTTGAAACATGTATTCATATTTACTATTATGATCATATGCCGTAAAAATAATTTCTTTCTCAGGATAATGATCTTCAAACTCCTGTTCGATTTTATATTCAGCCTTATATTCACTGTCCATCATTTCTCCACAATATTTAGAAGTATCTACAGAAGAAACATTTATTTTTTTTCCAATGAAAATATATAGTTTTGATGGTTTATCCTGATTACATTCTTTATTGGGTATACAAGGTGAACGCTTTAAATTCACCTTAATTTTATTTTTTACAATATCTTCAATTTTATATTTTTGGGTGGTATATTTTCTCTTATAAAAATATAACGTATCTGTAAGCTTTGCTGTTATTGTATAGTTTCCAATAGAATCAGGATATGTAAAGAGATTTTGATTATGAATCAATTCGTCATATTTATCCCAATGTTTTTCTTTAAATATTGAGTCTTTAAAAGCTCTGTCCCTAAACTTCCTTACGGTATCATTAACACTAATGGCAATACCATTTGTCCCTAATGAATCTTTAACAACACCTTTAAAAGTTACCGTTTGAGAATTATAAAAATTCATTATTAAAACTAATAGAATCAGACAGAATTTTAATAATATTGGTCTCATATATCATCTTTTGAAAAAGCCTCTGGAGAGGCTTATATTATTGTTTTGTAAAGATTAAATCTTTTGTTTCTGGTAGATAAATAGTTGTATCTGTTGCCGGCGGACATTTACTACTATCTATGATTGTGCTATTAGGAATATATTCCCATGAAAGTTGTGTAGAGTTTATTTTTTTTAAATAAATACTCCCCCAACCGACTCCACAATTAGTTCCTCCATAATAAAATAAAATTTTATTGCCGTTATCTTCTCCCCATAAACTATTAATAGTGTGTCTTATTTGTTCTGGTGAAATGTTCATATTTTGCGTATCTTGTTCAATTACATACGAACTATTTTTTATAATATATTTTACAGTAAGTATGTCTCTATAGTATTTATACTTACTTCCATTAAAGAACTTGTGATCTTCTTTAGTAATAAAGATTGTAACTATTTTGCCATTAAAATTTGTTTTCCAAGTTCCCACATATGAATCCAATTCATGGTTTATGTCCTTTAAATAAGAGTTTTGAGGTATCTCTGTATAGTCAGTTTTAAGAGGATAAATTTGTTGTGCTTTACACGAGAAAACAAAAAGTAATACAAAACATATTACTGTTGATTTTTTTTGCAATATTTTTTTCATTGTCTATCATTTTTATGAACAAGGAATATCTGATCTTGTTCCATCATTATTTTTTATTATAGTATTTATCATTCCATTATTATCAATTCTTTGCAAAGTAACTTTTCCTTCAAGATTCATATCTTTCAAAGCACTGAAAAATAATTTTTCTAAACCTGTTTGTCCGAGCGAGTTGTATAAACCATATCTTGTTTGAAAGTCCTTTTTAATTTCATCTATTTCATTTTGTGAAAAACTTGTTAAGGCATCCTGATAATTTCCATTGAAGTACATTACATAATGAAAGCCATTTGGAGCTACCATTCCTAGAAATGCATTTGAAGGATCTCCATAATTTCCTTGTGCCAATGCAAATTGAAGCAATTGTTCTATATCAGCTGGAGAAAACATTTCAGTCCCTGTAGTATGATTATGATATCCTCCCTGAAATCCTGTTTTATCACCAAAATCTACTTCATGTTTTCCTCCTACAATAAGGTTAGATGTTGTACCGTCTGCTTTAAATTTATACGCATTTTCTAAACTTCCGGTAGATTTTGTCTTCAGATCATCAATTTTCGCCTTAATTGCCGTATTATTTATAATATTTTTCGTTTTCTCGCAGGGCGTCTGGTTATTAGGATTATTCGGGTCATTATTTCCACTTCCTCCACCACCGCCGTAGTCGTAGCCTCCGCCACCGTTATCTTCCCATCCCGGACCGGAATAATCTAGAAAGTTATAACAATTGGTATAGTAGTTGGTTTCCCAATAACCTCCCGCATTAGGATTAGACTCGTTATCAGGATACCACATGGATATCGTTTTGGTTATACAAACTATCCCTTTCTGTGTGTTTGTTTTGGTGTTATCCGCTTCTGTTTTGTACCGGGTATATTTTCCGTAGATGATGTTCTGGAAAAAAGCCTCATTGGTTTCAGAATTTTCGTAACGGAAGTAAACTTTTTTATCGAACCTTGCGCAAGCCAATGTATTTACTACTTTACCATTCTCTATGATGGGAACCACCATAAAAGATTCATCATATCTTCCCATACTCATGGCATAATCCCAGTCTGGAGTTCCGGAAAATTTCTTGATGTTGTCCTCATGTTCGGAGTAAATTTTCATTACATTTTTAATGTACTTTTCATCTTCTTTCCAAAGACTTTTAGAATGGTACTCTGCAGATGCAGGATCGGAAGAAGAATAAATCTCATCGTGCACACAGGAGTGCAGAAGAAAAAGAAACACTGCCATGAAGGACAGCCACGAAATCATTTTTTTCGTCATAGTTATTTGTTGTTTTTTTAATGGGTTAAATATACTGTTTTTTTAAATTACTCTACAAATATGTGAAAAATAACACTTCCCCAAAAACCTATATTTGCATAAAATTACCCGATTATCGGGTAAAGCCTGTGATTTGAAATAATTTTCTATATTTGTTTTAAATATTTATACCGATGACAAATACCGTAGCTGAGAAAATAAAAAGATTAAGAAAATCCAAAGGGTTTTCTCAGGATGATATGGCAGATAAACTACACATTTCCCAGTCTGCCTATGCACGCATAGAAAGCGGGGAAAGCAATTCATGGGTACATCATATTGAAAAATTAAGTGAAATTTTTGAAATAAAACCTGAGAACTTTCTTACGGATGAAGCCAATAATCTTGAACAAGAAAATACAGATCAAAAAGGAGGAATGGCATTTCAATTTGTAGGCACTATTAATACTATAAATTCCTTATCAGAAAAGGTAATTGAACTCTACGAAGAACGTATAAAAGAATTAAAGGAGCAGGTAGAATTCTGGAAAGATCAGGCTGGAAACTCCAACAATCCTGTAAATTAAAAAACCGGTTAAGAAAAATTTTCTTAACCGGTTTTTTTTAGCTCTTTTCTCTATTCAATTATTCACTCAGATTCAGCTCGATCTCAATATCTTTGTTTATCTTTTTCAGGGACGAATATTTGGCATCACACACCATTGTGGTTAAAATATATTCTCCTTTTTCTACCAATAAAAAGTTTTGTCCGTTTGCCGGAACACCCAGATTATAATATTTTTTCCCATTGATCTTTACAATCAGATTACATTTAGACCTGTTTTTAATATTGATATACGCTTCCTTATCCATCGGATCATTATTAAAAAGATGGGTTAACATGGCTGCTGTCTTTTTATTCTGTTCACTTGCTCCGGAAGATTTTTTATTCGATCCGGAAACACTCGCGTAGTTTACCGTTCTTTCCGCTTTAGAAGCATTGGCTGCAATGGTTTTAGAATTGTTCAGGCTGTTGTTATCCAAAACCATCTGTTTTATTTTATCTTCACTTAAGGGTTTAATGGTTGGCTTGGCTTCAGGAGAATTTCCTGCCGTGATGATGGCAATCAGTTTTCTTTTGAAATAATCTGTTTTGGCATGTCCGGGATTTTGTTTCAGAAATCCTGCAATCACTCTTGCTTCCGCAGTGGTTTCCGCATCACTTTCTGTATAGATGATGGCAGTTTCCTTTTCTACGATGCCTTTGGATTTCGTTTTTTTCTTTTTTTGCGAAAACCCGAGAGTGAAAATGCATAGAAATATGAGGAGAAATATTTTTTTCATTAAGTAAACATTTAAAAATTTATTAAATATACAAATAACGCAAAAAGTCATTTTTTAGTTTATCATTAAAATCATTATCTTTGCATCGCTTTAAAATTAAGCTAAAAATTAATACTAATCTTAAATAAAAAAAATAATAGATATTATGTCTTATACACCAGCTGCTGCAGACGTAGCAAAATTGAGAAACCAAACAGGTGCAGGTATGATGGACTGCAAAAAAGCTTTAGTTGAAGCTGAAGGAGATTTCGAAAAAGCGGTAGATATCCTTAGAAAAAAAGGACAGAAAGTTGCTGCTAACAGAGCTGACAGAGAGTCTACTGAAGGGGCAGTAATCGCTAGAGTAAACGAAGATAACACGTTAGGTGCTATTATCTCTTTAAATTGTGAGACTGACTTCGTAGGTAAAAACGAAGCTTTCATCGAACTAGCTTATGAATTGGCTGAAATGGCAATTTTTGCTGCTTCTAAAGAAGAATTATTGGCTACAGATTTCCACGGAATCACTGTTGCTGAAAAATTAATCGAGCAAACAGGTGTTATCGGTGAAAAAATCGAGATCGGTGCATTCGAAAGAATTACAGGTCCTTACTTAGGAGCTTACATCCACGCTGGAAACAAAATCGCTGCCATCACTTCTCTTTCTGCAAAAGTAGACGGAGCAGACGAAGTTGCAAAATCTGTTTCTATGCAGGCTGCTGCGATGAACCCAATCGCTCTAGACGAAACTTCTGTTTCTCAGGAAACCATCGATAAAGAATTAGAAATCGAAAGACACAAACTTGTAGAAGAAGGTAAACCGGCAAACATTATCGATAATATCCTTAAAGGTAAAATGCAGAGATTCTACAAAGACAATACTTTGGTACACCAAGATTTCATTAAAGACAGCTCTATGTCAGTTGCTGACTATGTGAAGTCTGTAAATGCAGATCTTAAAGTAACAGGATTTATCAGAATCAGCTTATAATCTTTTTAAGATTAAAAATATTAATCCCGATGATTTTTTTCATCGGGATTTTTTTATGCCAAAAATAGCGAACCGTCTAAATATTAACGCATTATTAAATATTTAAAAATTACATTAAATGGAGTTATTTAGATAAAAATCATCATAAAAAATTGATTATTAATGCTTAGATTTGCAGCCCTTATTATTAGACATGAAAAAATTTCTACTAATCTTTTGCTCTTTTTTTTATTTAATTCTTAATGCCCAACTGGATACGGAACACTGGTTTGCGCCAATGTCGGCAAGTTCTCTTCAGGGTACTCCGGAATGCTATCTGTATTTATCCACCAATGAAACGACTCCGTTTTCTGTTCAGATTTACAACAACAATACGGTGTTTTCTACTGTTCAGGTGAGTAAAAACAATCCGGTACAAGTTACCATTCCGAACAATTATATGATTGCCTCTACTCCATCCAATCTTTTTACACAGAGATCAATGGGATTACAGGTGAAAGGTCCTAAAAAATTCTTTGCCAACTTCAGATTTGCAGTTCCCAATCAGGCAGAAATCATCACTTCTAAAGGTTTGGCAGGAATCGGGAAAAACTTTTTCGTAGGCGTTGCCCCGAATACAACCGCAAAACCTTACGTTAATTCAACCATTGGATTTATTGCAACGGAAGACAATACAACCGTAACATTATCCGGTTACAATCCGAACGTTATTTTCTCTGACGGTACTTCATCACCCTCAAGAACTTTTACCATCAATAAAGGGAAATCATATATCATTGAAGCGCAGAGTGATCTGTCCTCAAGCAATTTAACAGGATTGGTTGGTGCAAAAATTACGGCGAATAAACCTATTTCGGTAACCAACGGTAATTTCAACAGTATCTATACCACACAGAACAACAGCAATGTGGATATTCTGATGGATCAGGCTGTTCCTGTAGAAAGATTAGGAAAAACATTTGCTTTGGTAAAAGGAAACGGACCTGCCGATTCCGGAATGGAAGCTGCTTTGGTTATTGCCACGGAAAATAACACCAAACTTACCGTAAACGGTACTCTTTTAGGAAATGTCACACTGAATGCAGGACAATATTACATTGTTCAGGGAACCAGCTATATCAATCAGGGGAACGGACATTACAATATGAGTATTTCTGCCAATAATAATGTGTATGTTTATCAGCTTCTTGCAGGAACTTCAGGAAGTACGGTATATGCAACCGGCGGAATGAATTTCATCCCTCCTTTAAGCTGTTTTTTACCAAAAGAAATTAACGAAATCGGCTTTATCAATAAAATAGGAAGTAATTCTTTTGATACCAAACTTAACATCATTACCCAGACAGGAGCCAATGTAACGTTTAACGGAAGTGCCATCGGCGCGATCAGCGGACCTTATCCAGTAACGGGAAATCCGGGTTGGGTAACCTATTCTCTTCAGGGAGTTAACGGAAATATTACAGTAAATTCTACCCTTCCTGTTACGGCAGGAATTGCAGCCGGAAACGGTGCAGTAGGTTACGGCGGGTATTTTGCAGGGTTTTCATCTGTTCCGGCGATTACAAAAACCGGCGACTGCTACGCAGGAATTCTTTTACAGGTTGATAATAATTACGATTCTTATCAGTGGTTTTTAAATGGAAATCCAATTTCGGGAGCAACCTCTTTCTCAATCAATCCAGAATTGTACGGAGCAGGGGATTATACCTGTTTAATTACAAAAAACAACTGCGAAACCAGATTAACAGGAGTTTACAGCTATACTTTATGCCCTCCGATTTCCACTACAACTTACAATATCGGGTCTTGTAACACAAAAGTGATTACTCCGGCGTTTACAAACTCTACGCAGACTATCGTTCCATCGCTTACCAGTATCATTTCACCGCCAACATCGGGAACTGCTACGGTAAATCCAACAACAGGGCAAATTACTTATACCCCCAATCCTTCTGCAACGAACAGTACCGATAATTTCATTTATTACGTTCAGGGGAATGGAAATCCTTTTGATTTTGAATATTTTAAAATCATTATTAATACAAATGTTTTACAGGTAAATAACGGTTCTTTAGCATCCTGTGCAGGAACCAACGGAAACGGAACTTATAATCTGACTTCTGTAAATGTTTCTTCTGATCCGGGAACTACGATAACCTATTTTACCAATTCTAATTTAACCGGACAGATTACCAATCCTGCGAACTATTCCGGACCGGCAGGAACTGTTTACGCCAATGTGACTTCACAGTACGGCTGTTCAAAAACTGCTCAGATTACATTAGCTTTAAATGCTTTACCGAATGTTAATAATGTTTCTCTGGCTTCATGTACAGGAACAGGCGGAAACGGAACGTTCAATTTAACGGCAGCCAATGTTTCTTCTGATCCGGGAATTACGGTGACGTATTTTACGAATTCTAATTTAACAGGGCAAATTACCAACCCTGCAACCTATTCAGGTCCGGCAGGAATTATTTATGCGAATGTGACTTCTGCAAACGGATGTTCGAAAACTGCTCAGATCACTTTAACGGTAAATTCTTTACCCAACACGAATAACGCGACTTTAACGTCTTGCGCCGGAACTAATGGAAACGGAACTTTCAATTTAACTTCAGCTAACGTTTCTTCTGATCCGGGAGTTACAGTAACTTATTTTACCAATTCAAATTTAACAGGACAGATTACAAACCCTGCGAACTATTCGGGAGCTTCAGGAATTATTTATGCCAATGTAACTTCCGCAGCAGGCTGTTCAAAAGCAGCTCAGATTACTTTAACGGTAAATTCTTTGCCTAATGTTACGAACGCCACTTTATCTTCGTGCGCAGGAGCCAACGGAAACGGAACTTATAATTTAACCACAGCTAACGTTTCTTCCGATCCGGGAGTTACGGTAACCTATTTTACCAATTCTAATTTAACAGGACAGATTACAAACCCTGCGAATTATTCGGGAGCTTCCGGAATTATTTATGCCAATGTAACTTCCGCAGCAGGCTGTTCAAAAGCAGCTCAGATTACTTTAACGGTAAATCCTTTGCTTAATGTTACGAATGCCACTTTATCTTCCTGTGCAGGAACCAACGGAAACGGAACGTTCAATTTAACGGCAGCCAATGTTTCTTCTGATCCGGGAATTACGGTAACGTATTTTACGAATTCAAATTTGACGGGGCAAATTACCAATCCTGCAACCTATTCAGGTCCATCAGGAATTATTTATGCGAATGTGACTTCTGCCAACGGATGTTCGAAAACCGCTCAGATCACTTTAACGGTAAATTCTTTACCCAACACGAATAACGCGACTTTAACATCTTGTGCCGGAAACAACGGAAACGGAACTTTTAATTTAACTTCAGCTAACGTTTCTTCTGATCCGGGAGTTACAGTAACTTATTTTACCAATTCAAATTTAACAGGACAGATTACAAACCCTGCGAATTATTCGGGAGCTTCAGGAATTATTTATGCCAATGTAACTTCCGCAGCAGGCTGTTCAAAAACAGCTCAGATTACTTTAACGGTAAATCCTTTGCCTAACGTTACGAATGCCACTTTATCTTCGTGCGCAGTAACCAATGGAAACGGAACTTATAATTTAACCACAGCCAATGTTTCTTCTGATCCGGGAGTGACGGTAACTTATTTTACCAATTCTAATTTAACCGGACAGATTGCTAACCCTGCGAATTATTCAGGACCTGCAGGAATTATTTATGCAAATATTACCTCTGCGAATGGATGTTCCAGACAGGCACAGATTACTTTAACAAGCACTCCATCGCCTAATATTAACACCGCAAATTATAATGCGAGTCTTTGTGATGATAATTTTGACGGTATTGTTAACGTGAATTTTTCAACCGTTACTCCTCAGATTGTGACCAATGCTGCGAATTTTACGGTAAGATATTATTTAAGTCAGGCAGATGCAAATGCCGGAAATGGTAACACTCTGCCTGTAAACTGGACGTATACAGCAAATACTACCGTTTATGTAAGAGTAGACTCAGCGGGAGGAAGTTGTCCTCCGGCTTTCGGACAGATTAATTTTAAAATAGGAAATAAAATTACGCTGCTTACCAACGTTGTGAATATGGATGTTTGCGATAATGATCTTAACGGTTCTGAAAACGTAAATCTTAATGACTATAAAAATTTATTTACCACTAATCCTGCCATTACTTTAACTTTTCATGCCACTTTAGCGGATGCTCAGAATGGCACTAATACAATTCCTGCAAACCAGACGATTACTTCTCCAAAAACTTTCTATGTAAGATTTGTAAGCGGAACCGAATGTCCGAATACAGGAATAATTAATGTAACACTTAAATCGCCTAAAAAATC
Source organism: Chryseobacterium sp. ZHDP1 (assembly GCF_018603435.1). Classification (GTDB taxonomy): domain Bacteria; phylum Bacteroidota; class Bacteroidia; order Flavobacteriales; family Weeksellaceae; genus Chryseobacterium; species Chryseobacterium indicum. The sequence goes on from NZ_CP075682.1 coordinate 2,574,947, forward strand.
CAGTCAGCTTACTGACAAAGTGGTTTGTTCTACAGAAAAAGTGGTATTGGATCCGGGTGCGGAATTCAGTTCTTATACTTGGAGTACAGGAGCAACTACTCAGACTATTCTTGCCGGTGCGGGAACGTATTATGTAGATTTAGGTTTTAACGGATGTTTTTACCGTCAGTATGTAAATGTGACGACTTCGCAGGCTCCGACAATCACCAGCATCAACGTAACAGCTTCTAATGCAACAATAAATGTTACAGGCGGAACTCCTCCTTATCAGTACTCGTTAAACGGAATAGACTATCAGACTTCCAATACATTTATGGGGCTTTCAAGGGGAATTCATACCGTTTATGTTTTAGGAAAAGACGGTTGTTTACCTGTGGTTAAGGAGTTTTTAATTGTAAATATTATCAATGCAATTACCCCGAACGGAGACGGCATCAATGATGTTCTCAATTATTCTGATCTGAAAATAAAGCAAAACGTGTCGATTGAAATTTCAGACAGATATGGAGCTGCTGTTTATAAATCTACAGATAAAAGCTATATCTGGGACGGAAAATCAGGAGGACGACCTCTTCCGACAGGGACTTACTGGTATATTTTAAAATGGATTGAACCCGATACAAAACTTCCGGTTTCTTACTCCGGATGGATTTTAATAAAAAACAGAGAATAACTTTTTTACTTTACACTATACCACTGATCCTGATGAATTAAAATCATCAGGATTTTTTATTAATATTTAAATATCTTTTCAATTATTAAAAAAATATTAAATATTCAACAATATTCATAATTATAGAAATTACTAATTAAAATTTATATAAAAAATTGACTTTTAATACTTACATTTGCATCCCTTATTGAGAAATATGAAAAAACTTTTACTAACCATTTGTACATTTCTTTGTCTATTATTCAATGCACAGCTTGACACCGATCATTGGTTTGCTCCGATGGCTTCAAAGTCTGGAACAGGGAATCTTCAGGGATATTTATATTTATCCACCAATGAAACCACTCCCTTCAGCGTACAAATTTATAATAGCAATGCTCTTTATACCACAGTACAGGTTAGTAAAGGAAATCCCGCTCAGGTAAGTATTCCAAACAGTTTTTTAATCACTACTAATCCATCGGATTTATTTAGTCCGAATTCAATGGGAGTTTACCTGAAAGGAACGAAAAAATTCTTTGCCAATTATAGATTTTCGGTTCCCAATCACGCTGAAATTATTACCTCTAAAGGTTTAGCCGGATTAGGAAAAACGTTCTACGTAGGAATGGCACCTATTACCGGTGCTGCAACTTATGTAAACTCTACCATAGGAGTTACTGCTACGGAAGACAATACTTCGGTTGTGATATCAGGATATAATCCGAATGTTGTTTTCTCTGATGGCTCCTCAAGCCCTACAAAAACATTTACCTTAAATAAAGGAGAATCCTATATCGTAGATGCTTTAAGTACAGATTCGGCAGTGAATCTTGATGGGTTAATCGGGGCGAAAATACAATCTACGAAACCTATTTCTGTAACCAACGGAAATTTTAACGGAATTTATACCAATTTAAATTTTACCAACAACGATATCCTTATGGATCAGGCAGCCCCTACAGACAGACTGGGAAAAGAATTTGTTGTGGTAAAAGGAAACGGAACCGTAGTTTCCGAAATGGAAACAGCCCTGATTGTGGCAACACAAAACAATACCCAAATTACAATTAACGGTATTGCTACAGGCATTACACTGAATGAGGGACAGTATTATATGGTTCCAAGTAATAATTATATACAGCACGGAACCGGAGACAATTATAACATGAGCATTTCTGCCAATAATAACATCTATGTTTATCAGTTATTAGCAGGAGTTTCTTCTACAACAGGTGGCAATGAATACGCTACAGGAGGGATGAACTTTATTCCTCCGTTAAGCTGCTTTATGCCCAATAAAGTAGACGAAATAGGATTTATCAATCAAATCGGAAGTCAGACATTTAATACCCGCCTCAATATTATCACCCAGACTGGAGCAACCGTAACTTTAAACGGAAATCCGATTGCTACCGCTAACGGACCTTATCCTGTCAACGGAAATCCTAACTGGGTTACCTACACTGTTCCTAATATTACAGGAACTGTTACCGTAAATTCTACCAAATCTGTTACCGCAGGAATTGCTGCAGGGAGTGGCGCAGTGGGTTATGGAGGCTATTTTGCAGGATTTTCTTCTGTCCCTGTGATTTCAAAAACCGGAGATTGCTATCTCGGGATTTTATTACAGGTAGATAACACATACGACAATTACCAATGGTATCTGAATGGAAATTCTATTCCGGGAGCCACTTCATATTCCATCAATCCTGAATTATACGGCGCGGGAAACTATACCTGTATGGTTTCTAAAAATAATTGTGGTTCTCTGCTTACAGATCCGTATTCCTATACATTATGTCCTCCGATCACAACGACGACTTATAATATAGGATCATGCAATACAAAAGTGATTTCGCCTGTTTTTACTAATTCTACACAGGCTATTGTTCCGGGTAATACAAGCATTATTTTGGCTCCTACTTCCGGAACTGCAACTGTGAATTCTGCAACGGGGCAAATCACCTATACTCCCAATGCAGGACTTACAGCAGATACAACGGACAGTTTCATTTATTACATAGAAGGAAACGGAAGCCCTGCAAGTTTTGAATATTTTAAAATCATCATCAATACGGATGTTTTGCAGACCACAAATGCATCCTTAACTTCATGCGCAGATACCAACGGAAACGGGACTTTCAATTTAAACTCAGCCAGTGTAACACCGGATTCGGGAACTACAGTACAGTATTTCACCAATGCTGCATTAACAGGAACTCCCATTGCAGCACCGGGAAATTATTCGGGACCGGCAGGAACCATTTATGCAAATGTAACATCATCATACGGCTGCACAAAAGTCGCACAAATTACATTAACTACGACTCCGTCTCCAAATATTAACACAGGTAATTATAATGCGACCCTTTGTGATGATAATTTTGACGGTATCGTTAACGTGAATTTCCCAAGCATCACTCCTGTTATTGTGACCAATTCTGCAAACTTTAATGTAAGATATTATTTACTTCAGGCTGATGCAAATGCGGGTAATAACAATACACTTCCAGCAAACTGGACATATACAGCTAACACTACTGTTTATGTAAGAGTGGATGCACTTACAGGAAGCTGCCCTCAGGTTTTTGGTCAGATTAACTTTACTATCGGAAACAGAATTACTTTAATTACAGCAAATGCAGCAACAGATGTTTGTGATAGTGATCTTAGTGGTTCTGAAGCAGTAAATTTAAATGATTACAAAAACCTTTTTACGGCGAATGCAGGAGTAAGCCTTACGTTCTACTCTACATTGGCCAATGCACAGGCGGGAACCAATGCGATTTCACCAAACCAGAATATTTCTGCAACAAATACCTTTTACATCAGATTTACTTCCGCTACAGAATGTCCGAGTACGGGAGTTTTAACAATCAATTTAAAATCACCAAAAAAATCTACAAGACTTGCTGATAAAGTCATATGTCCTAATGATACAACAACATTAGACGCTGGTGCCGGATTTACTTCTTATTTATGGAGTACCGGAGCAACTACACAATCCATCATTGCCGGAGCGGGAAATTATTATGTGGATCTTGGATTTAACGGATGTGTATACAGACAGTATGTAAAGATTACCACAGCTGAATCTCCTTCTATTTCTAAAATTGAGGTTTCAGGGTATAATGCTACCGTTACCGTTACAGGGGGCACTCCTCCATATAAATATTCATTAAACGGAATTGATTATCAGACCTCTAATATTTTCACGGGTTTATCCAGAGGAATGCATACTGTTTATGTTGTAAGTGCAGACGGATGTTCACCGGTTATTAAAGAATTTTTAGTATTAAATCTTATCAATGCAATTACTCCAAACGGAGACGGGCTAAATGATGTGTTGGATTATTCAGATTTAAGAATTAAGCAAAATGTTTCAATAGAAGTTGTAGACCGTTACGGAGCTCCTGTATACAGATCTTCGGATAAAAATTACAGATGGGACGGCAAGATTAACGGAAGACCTCTGTCTACAGGAACATACTGGTATCTGCTAAAATGGATTGAACCCGATACAAAATTACCTGTTTCATACTCAGGATGGATTTTAATTAAGAATCATTAATAAATTTCAAACTTTCTTTTATTTTTCGTTAACATTTATTAAATATTATTTTAAATTTGTAGAAATCATAATTAATTGTATATGAGAAGATTTCTACTGTCTTTCGTATTAATATTTTGTACGATTAACGCGCTTTTTGCCCAAAGAGACACAGATCACTGGATCGCTCCGTTTTACACATCCGTTACCGGGTACACTAATGCAGTGTATCTTTCCACGGATTCTACCACTCCGTTTGATGTAAGAATATACAACAATAATAACCTGATCCAGACCGTTTCAGTTGCAAAAGGAGCACCTGTTTCTTATACTGTTCCCGCCAGTCTTATTAACGGAACAACAAGCACAGATGCTTTTACAGTGGGGACAAAAGGATTATATTTAAAAGGCGACAAGCCTTTTTACTGCACTTTACGATCTGCTCAGACCGCTCATGGTGAAATCATAACCTCGAAAGGCAAAGCAGGGATCGGGAAAAAATTCTATGTAGCGGCAACTCCCAGTACGGCAAACAGCTCCAGTAATAATTTCACTGCAGGAATTCTTGCCACAGAAGATAATACGTCGGTTACCGTATCATGGAATACCGCAGGTTTAGTTTTTATCGGAGGTACCCCCGGAGGAAACTCACAGACATTTACTCTGAATAAAGGGCAGTCTTATATTTTGGCAGGAAATCATTTAACTTCAGCCAATTTAAATGGATTTATCGGCGCCAAAGTGGTTTCAGACAAACCTGTAACCCTTACCAACGGAAATGCGAACGGAAATTTTGCAACAAACACTTCTGATGGTTCCGATTTAATTATGGATCAGTCTGTTCCGGTGGAAAGACTCGGAAATACTTTTGCCATGGTAAAAACCAAAGCAACCAATCCTACTTTGAATATGGAAGGAGGAATCATAATTGCGACAGAAGACAATACTGAAATATATATCAACGGTTCCACTACTGCTGTTGCCACAATTAATGAAGGGCAATGGTACAGAATCAATGAAACCAGCTATGTAGAACAAAATCCGGGAAGCGGACATTTTAATATGTTCATTTCCACTTCTAAAAATGTATATTTATATCAGTTCATAGGCATTCAGGGATTCTCTTACAATGGAGGATACAATTACATTCCACCGCTAAACTGTTTCCTTCCGAGAAAAATTGATGAGGTGGGAAAAATTAATGAAATGCCCGGCATCGCAACAAGCAATATTACTTTTTTAAAGCTTAATATTCTTACAGAAGCTGGAGCTGCTGTTACATACAGCATAGATGGCGGACCGGCAACCACTCCAACTGCTGCTCAGGGACCTTATCCTTTAACAGGAAACACAAACTGGGTAACCTATGCCATTGAAAATCCGACAGGAAACTTAACCATTAATTCAACAAAAGCTGTAACGGCAGGGATTAACGGAGGATATGGAACAGCGGGTTACGGAGGCTATTTCGCAGGATTCTCTTCTATTCCGATCATTGCGAAAAAAACCGGGGAATGCGTACCCGGAATTATCCTTGAAGTGGACGACAGCTATGAAACTTATCAGTGGTATCTGAACGGAAACCCGATTCCCGGAGCTACACAAAATGTGTACACGCCTACCGTAGCCGGAAATTATACCGTGAAAGTAACCATGGGAACATGCCTGCCGGTAACAACACCGATCTATAAAGTTTTTTCATGCGTAAAAAACACAACTGCTGCTCTTAATGCATGTGCTACGAAAGTCATTACTCCTGCTTTCTCGTTCACCACAACACAGACTCCCGTGGCAAGTACGGTAACTATTCTTACCTATCCTGCAAATGGTACAGCAACCGTAAACTCTTCGGGGCAGATTACCTACATTCCGAATCCCGGATATTTAGGTCCCGATACTATTGTTTACCAGTTCTGCGGAAATGCTCCCGAATTTATAGACTGTGAAAAGGTAACGTTAAATCTTACCGTAGTACCGTTCATTTTAACAGATACTACTATTAAAGCATGCCAGTACAACGGTAAAGGGTTCTTTGATCTTACTTCAGCCAATGTAACAACTTACACTCCGGTTGTGAAGAAGTTCTATCCTACCCTTGCCGATCTGAATGCAGCAACCAATGAAATTACAAACCCTGCCAGTTATCTTTCGGCAGCAGGAAATGTTTATGTAAAAGTAACCACCAATGAAGGTTGTACAGGAAATGCTAAAATTACTTTAGCCTATCTTCCGACTCCGGTGGTGATGGAAGCTACCATCAGCGAATGTTACCTTGAAAATAATGAAACAAAGGCTGCATTTAATCTTTCGCTTGCCAATGTTTCAGCCGAATCGCCGATTACCAAAAAGTACTATCCTACTTTTGTAGATGCAAGCAACGGAACCAATGAAATATTAAATCCTTTGGCGTATGTTTCAGGGAATACTTCGGTTTACATCAGGGTTTACAACTCAAACGGATGTTATGCTATTGCCAAAGTGAACCTCGTGGTGATTCCTCCGAAAAGATCAGCTGTTCTTGTGGATAAAATCATCTGTATCGATGGCAGAACAAATCTTGATGCAGGACCGGGTTATCAGTCCTATCTGTGGAGCACGGGAGCAACCACTCAGGTTTTATCGGGAGTTCCTGTTGGAGATTACTGGGTAATTCTTAAAGACAACGGATGCTCTGTAAAACAGTTCGTAAGTGTGAAAAAAGCGGTAGATCCTGTGATTTCAGAAATTGAAATTTCAAACAATACCGCAACGGTAAAAGTAACCGGAGGACAGGCGCCTTACAAATACGCTGTGGATTCTCCGGCAAACTGGCAGGATTCCAATGTATTCACAGGGCTTTCAAGAGGGCAGCATACTTTTTATGTGAAAGATGCATACAACTGTACCCCGATCTTTGTAGAAGTAACCGTACCGAATTTATTAAATGCCATCACGCCGAACGGTGATAATAAAAATGATTTCATCGATTACAGCGAGCTGGCTTACAAAGAAAATTTAAGCTTTGTGGTCTATGACAGATACGGAAATAAAATCTTTACAGGGAATAAATTCAATAATTACAAATGGGACGGTAAACATTTTGACAAGAAAATTGTGACGGGAACCTACTGGTACCACATCAACTGGAATGAACCCAACAAGGAAAAAACACCAATCAAATATTCAGGATGGATCCTTGTTAAAAATATTGACTAAAAGACTAAAAAGAAGAATTATTAAAGCCACGAATCTAAATCGTGGCTTTTTTATGTATTTATAAGTTTTTTTTTGAGAATATTATTAAGAACATATTAAATATTCTATTATTTTTGCAAGAATCCTAATTCTATAATTATGAATAAAATTCTACTGTCTTTTGTATTAATGTTTTTCAGCATTAGTACCATATTTGCACAGAGGGATACAGAGCACTGGATTGCACCTTATTATGCATCCACAACAGGATATACCAATGCCGTATATCTTTCTACTGACTCTACCACCCCGTTTGATGTGAAAATCTACAGCAACAATGCACTGCTTACTACTGTGACTATCAGCAAAGGAAATCCTCAAACGTATTCGGTTCCTCTTGTAAATATAACAGCTACAGCTACAACAGATGCTTTTACTGTAATCAATAAAGGGCTTTATCTGAAAGGTGATAAGCCATTTTACTGTACTCTAAGATCTGCTCAGACCGCTCATGGTGAAATTATTACTTCAAAAGGGAAGGCCGGAATCGGGAAACTGTTCTTCGCAGCCAATGCGCCTAATACCAGCGCAGGAACAGGCACTTCTAATAATTTCACGGCAGGTATTTTAGCAACGGAAGACAATACTCAGGTTACTGTTACATGGACAACTTCAGGAATTCAGTTCATAGGGGCTCCTTCAACTTTTACTGGAAATTCTCAAACTTTTACTTTAAATAAAGGACAGTCTTATATATTAGCAGGAAACAATGGTACCTCGGCAAACCTTACCGGATTCATCGGGGCAAAAGTTGTTTCGGATAAACCCATTAGTTTAACCAATGGTAGTGCAAACGGAAATTTCGGTGCAGGAACTTCTGGCGGTTCAGATTTAATTATGGACCAGTCTGTTCCTGTGGAAAGACTAGGGAATACTTTTGCCATGGTAAAAACAAGGTCTACTGCTCCGGCAGAAAATATGGAGGGCGGAATTGTAATTGCGACAGAAGACAACACACAGATATTTGTAAATGGCGGAACCACTCCGTTAGCGACAATCAATGCTGGAGAATGGTATCGAATCAATGAAACTAATTATGTTCAGCAGGGAACAAGCGGACATTTCAATATGCTGGTTTCCACTTCTAAAAATGTATATCTTTATCAATTGGTAGGGGTAGGTACAGCAAATAATACAGGAGGATACAATTATATTCCGCCGCTAAACTGTTTCCTTCCGAGAAAAATTGATGAGATCGGAAAGATCAACGAAATGCCTGGTATTTCAGGCATCACTTTAAAATTAAATATTTTAACAGAGACAGGAGCCGCAGTTACGTACAGTATTGATGGCGGACCCGCAACCACTCCAACTGCCGCTCAGGGACCTTATCCGTTAACAGGAAATACAAACTGGGTAACCTATGCTATTGATAACCCTACAGGAAATGTGACGGTAACCTCAACAAAAGCTGTAACAGCCGGAGTAAACGGAGGATACAGTACCGCAGGTTACGGTGGGTATTTTGCAGGATTCTCTTCAATTCCTTTAATTGCAAAACAGACAGGAGACTGTATTCCGGGGATTATCCTTGAAGTGGACGACAGCTATGAAACTTATCAGTGGTATCTGAACGGAAACCCGATTCCCGGAGCTACACAAAACGTCTACACGCCTACCGTAGCCGGAAATTATACCGTGAAAGTAACCATGGGAACATGCCCGCCGGTAACAACACCGATCTATAAAGTTTTTTCATGCGTAAAAAACACAACTGCTGCTCTTAATGCATGTGCTACGAAAGTCATTACTCCTGCTTTCTCGTTCACCACAACACAGACTCCCGTGGCAAGTACGGTGACTATTCTTACCTATCCTGCAAACGGTACAGCAACCGTAAACTCTTCTGGGCAGATTACCTACATTCCGAATCCCGGATATTTAGGTCCCGACACCATCGTTTACCAATTCTGCGGAAATGCTCCCGAATTTATAGACTGTGAAAAGGTAACGTTAAATCTTACCGTAGTACCGTTTATTTTAACAGATACTACTATCAAAGCATGCCAGTACAACGGTAAAGGGTTCTTTGATCTTACTTCAGCCAATGTAACAACTTACACTCCGGTTGTGAAGAAGTTCTATCCTACCCTTGCCGATCTGAATGCAGCAACCAACGAAATCACAAACCCTGCCAGTTATCTTTCGGCAGCAGGAAATGTTTATGTAAAAGTAACCACCAACGAAGGATGTACAGGAAATGCTAAAATTACTTTAGCCTATCTTCCGACTCCGGTGGTAATGGAAGCTACCATCAGCGAATGTTACCTTGAAAATAATGAAACAAAAGCTGCATTTAATCTTTCGCTTGCCAATGTTTCAGCCGAATCGCCGATTACCAAAAAGTATTATCCTACTTTTGTAGATGCAAGCAACGGAACCAATGAAATATTAAATCCTTTGGCATATGTTTCAGGGAATGCTTCGGTTTACATCAGGGTTTACAACTCAAACGGATGTTATGCTATTGCCAAAGTGAACCTCGTGGTGATTCCTCCGAAAAGATCAGCTGTTCTTGTGGATAAAATCATCTGTATCGATGGCAGAACAAATCTTGATGCAGGACCGGGTTATCAGTCCTATCTGTGGAGCACGGGAGCAACCACTCAGGTTTTATCGGGAGTTCCTGTTGGAGATTACTGGGTTATCCTTAAAGACAACGGATGTTCTGTAAAACAGTTTGTAAGCGTGAAAAAAGCGGTGGATCCTGTGATTTCAGAAATCGAAATTTCAAACAATACCGCAACGGTAAAGGTGACAGGAGGACAGGCGCCTTACAAATACGCTGTCGATTCTCCAGCAAACTGGCAGGATTCCAACGTATTCACAGGGCTTTCAAGAGGACAGCATACTTTTTATGTGAAAGATGCATACAACTGTACCCCGATCTTTGTAGAAGTAACCGTACCGAATTTATTAAATGCCATCACGCCGAACGGTGATAATAAAAATGATTTCATCGATTACAGCGAGCTTGCTTACAAAGAAAATTTAAGTTTCGTGGTCTATGACAGATACGGAAATAAAATCTTTACAGGAAATAAATTCAATAATTACAAGTGGGACGGTAAACATTTTGACAAGAAAATTGTGACGGGAACCTACTGGTACCACATCAACTGGAATGAACCCAACAAGGAAAAAACACCAATCAAATATTCAGGATGGATCCTTGTAAAAAATATTGACTAAAAGACTAAAAAAAAGAATTATTAAAGCCACGAATCTAAATCGTGGCTTTTTTATGACATAATGTTATCATTTAACAAATATAATTTGAAGGTATAACAGAAAATTCCGTTATTTTTGCACGAATCCTAATTCTATAATTATGAATAAAATTCTACTGTCTTTTGTATTAATGTTTTTCAGCATTAGTACCATATTTGCACAGAGGGATACTGAGCACTGGATTGCGCCTTATTATGCATCCACAACAGGATATACCAATGCCGTATATCTTTCTACTGACTCTACCACCCCGTTTGATGTGAAAATCTACAGCAACAATGCACTGCTTACTACTGTGACCATCAGCAAAGGAAATCCTCAAACGTATACAGTGACCGCAAATCTTATTTCCGCAACAACTCCATCGGAAGCCCTTCAGGTCATTACAAAAGGATTGTACTTAAAAGGCGACAAACCTTTTTACTGTACTTTAAGATCCGCCCAGACTTCTCACGGAGAAATTATTACTTCTAAAGGGAAGGCCGGAATCGGGAAACTATTCTTTGTAGCTAATCCTCCCAATACAAACGCAGGGACGGGTACTTCTAATAATTTCACGGCAGGTATTTTAGCAACGGAAGACAATACTCAGGTTACTGTTACATGGAATACTTCCGGACTGGTATTTTTAGGGGGAACTCCTTCCGGAGCCAACTCACAGTCATTCACACTGAACAAAGGTCAGTCTTACATTATGGCCGGAAACAATGGTACCTCGGCAAACTTTACCGGATTCATCGGGGCAAAAGTAGTTTCGAACAAACCCATCACATTAACCAACGGAAGTGCAAACGGAAATTTCGGAGCATTAAGTTCAAGCGGTTCAGATTTAATTATGGACCAGTCTGTTCCTGTGGAAAGACTCGGGAATACCTTTGCCATGGTAAAGACAAGGTCTACCGCTCCGGCAGAAAACATGGAGGGTGGAATTGTAATTGCGACAGAAGACAATACACAGATTTTCATTAACGGAGCTACCGCTCCTATTGCCACAATCAATGCAGGAGAATGGTACAGAATTAATGAAACAAACTACATCCAGCAAGGAGGTGCAAGCGGACACTTTAATATGTTTATTTCTACTTCCAAAAATGTATATTTATATCAATTGGTGGGTGTAGGAACGGAAAATAATACTGGAGGATACAATTATATCCCGCCGTTAAACTGTTTCCTTCCGAGAAAAATTGATGAGATCGGAAAGATCAACGAAATGCCTAGTGTTTCCGGAGTAACCTTAAAGCTTAATATTCTTACAGAAGCCGGAGCTGCTGTTACGGTGAATGGAGCCACTCCAACTGCTGCTCAGGGACCTTATCCGTTAACAGGAAATACGAACTGGGTAACTTATGCTATTACAGGAATTACAGGAAATGTGACGGTAACCTCAACAAAAGCTGTAACAGCCGGAGTAAACGGAGGATACAGTACGGCAGGTTACGGAGGATATTTCGCCGGATTCTCTTCTATCCCTTTAATTACAAAACAGACGGGAGACTGTATTCCCGGACTTGTTCTTGAAGTGGACGACAGTTATGAAACCTACCAATGGTTCCTAAACGGGAATCCTATTCCCGGAGCCAATTCGAATAGCTATACTCCGACAGTAGCGGGAAATTATACGGTAAGAATTACTGTGGGATCATGCGTTCCTGCCATCACTCCGGTTTATAAAGTGTATACATGTCTTCAGAAATCCACAAAAGCTCTTACAGTTTGCGAAGGCTTCCAGGCAGTGGTTCCGTCTTTTACAAATTCTACTCAGACTTACGTCCCGAGCACCGTAACAATTGTTACTCCTCCAACAAATGGTTCTGCGGTTATTGATCCGAACGGAGTCATCATTTATACACCTAATTTCGGTTTTACGGGTATAGATACTATTGTTTATAAATTCTGTGGAAATGATCCTGATTTTACAGATTGTGAGCAGGTAACTTTAACGTTAACTGTTTCTGCAAGTCCTACAGTAACGGATGCAACACTGAGATCATGTTTTATTCCGTCTAATCCTGCTACGGCATTATTTGACCTTACAACGGCTCTTGTATCTACCACTACAGGAATTACAAAAAAATATTATCCTTCTTTAACGGATGCACAGCTCGGAACCAATGAAATCATTAATCCGGCGAACTATATTGCACCAAACGGAGTCGTTTTCGTAAAAGTAAGCAACGCAAACGGATGTTTCAGAATTGCCAAAGTTACATTAATTGTTCTCCCTCCGGTTTACTCCAGTATTTTGCAGGATAAAATTATCTGTATTGAAAATAAAACAACGCTAGATGCAGGTCCCGGATTTACTGCCTATTTATGGAGTACAGGAGCAACTACACAGTCGATCAGCAATGTCACTACAGGAACTTACTGGGTAGATCTTAAAACCGGAAATTGCGTAACAAGACAGACGGTAAAAGTATACGCCTCAGAACAGCCTGTTATTTCAAACATTGATATTTCAAACAATACCGTTACGGTAAATGTATTGGGAGGAACTGCTCCTTACCAATATTCAATAGATAATATTCACTGGCAGGATTCTAATGTACTTACAAATGTTCCGAGAGGAAATAATACGTTCTACGTAAAGGATTCTTATAACTGTTCTCCAATGCAGGTAGAGGTTACCGTACCTAATCTTATTAACGTAATTACGCCAAACGGAGATGGTGTAAACGATATGATTGATTATTCCGCGTTAGGAAACAAGAAAAACCTTGTGTTCAATATTTACGACAGATACGGAGCAAAAATGCATCAGGGAAATAAAGAAAACGGATATAAATGGGATGGCGCAGTGGGCGGCAAAAAAGTACCTACAGGAAACTATTGGTACGATGTAAGCTGGAACGAGCCAAACGGTAAGCAGACTCCGATTAAATATTCCGGATGGATTCTAGTGAAAAACAGAAATTAATTTTAAATATTCTTTAAAAAATATTCTCCGAAAAAACCATGATTTGATATCATGGTTTTTTTATTTTTTTTAGTTCAGAAAGCTTTTTATTATTAAATTTGTGTTAAAGGCTATACCTGAATGAAGAAAATTCTATCTTTTCTATTTTTAATTCTGTTTTTCACCTCTACACTTGCACAATTGGATAGAGAACACTGGTTTGCGCCCATGGTAGACCGTACAGGAAATTCAAATCCCAATCAGAAATTATATCTTTCTACTAACCGTACTACGCCTTTTCCGGTAGAAATTTATAACAACAATACTTTAATTGCCACGGCAACAATCAGCAAAGGAAATCCTCAAAAAGTTGATATTTTAAGAGATTATATTATTACATCCCAGCAGACAGATCTTTTTACCCCAACAACCAAAGGACTTTATGTAAAAGCAGAATTTCCTTTCTACGCCAACCTAAGATTTTCGGTATTTAATCATGCTGAAATTATTACTTCAAAAGGAATTCCTTCCACCGGAAAAACTTTTTATGCAGCCAATGCACCAATCTCCGTGAGTAATTCAATCCTGAATTTTATGACGAGTGTTCTGGCAACTGAAGACAATACTACGGTTACCATAACAGGGTACAAACCCACCGTACAGTTTTCAAACGGAACCACCGGAGCAACAAACCCTACGATTACTTTCAATTTAAATAAAGGACAATCTTACATCATCGACGGAATCGGAAATATTACAGGAAACTTTGACGGATTTATCGGTGCCAAAATTACAGCCAATAAAAACATCAACGTCACCAATGGAAATTTCAATGGACAATATGCAGGAAATTATCCTCAGAGTTCTGATATTCTCATGGATCAGTCAGTTCCGGTAGACCGCTTAGGAAATGAATTCGCTTTGGTAAAAGGCAACGGAAGTATAGGATCAAACATGGAAGGTGCTTTGGTAATTGCCACCGAAGACAATACGGAAATCCGTGTGAATAACGAAGTTGTTCCTGTTGCTACTTTAAACACAGGGCAATATTTTATGATTCCTGATTCCAAATATCAGCTTCAGGGGAGCGGACATTATAATTTATACATTAAAACAACCAAGAACGTCTATATTTATCAGGTTCTTGCGGGTGCGAGTACCGCAGGAAATGAAGTGGCAACAGGCGGATTCAATTTTATTCCTGCTCTGAACTGTTACTTACCGAAACAGATTAACGAACTTGGATTAATTGATGAAAACTTTGTGTATTCCAACGGGAATCCGAATGGTATTTTAAATGTTCCCACAAAATTAAATCTCATCACAGAAAGAGGTGCAGTAGTTACCGTAAATGGAGTTACACCCCCGATTTCAACAGGTCCTTTCAATATGACGGGAACTCTTAACTGGGTAACTTACGGCATTCCGAATACCGCAGGAACAGTAACCGTTGTTTCGTCTAAAGCGATAACAGCGGGAATTAATGCGGGAAGTGATGCAGTAGGATATGGCGGTTTTTTTGCTGGATTTCCCACGCAGCCTGTAATTTTAAAATCCGGTGGAGACTGTGCTCCGGGAATTGTACTTACGGTAGATCCTGTAATTTATGACACCTATCAATGGTATGTCGGCGGAGTTTTAATTCCGGGAGCTACAGGAGCTTCTTACTCGCCCACTCAGTCCGGTTATTATACCTGCTCGGTAACAATGGGAAGCTGCGCCCCTTTAATTACTGCACAATACAAAGTACAGAACTGTACAAAATTGTCTAACGCGGTTTACGATGTTTGTACAACAAAAACAATTACTCCCGCATTTACCAGTTCTACCCAGACTCCGGTTCCTTCCACGGTTGCTGTGCTTACGGCTCCAACCTTAGGAACGGCGACAGTAAATGCAACCACAGGAATCATCACGTATACCGTTACTAATCCCGGAACTGCAGGAACAGATACATTTACTTATACATTTTGTGGAAACAATCCTGACTTTCCAGACTGTGAAACGGTAACTGTTACTATCAACATTCAGGCTTTAACGGTTAATAATGTAACATTAAAAGTCTGTGATAACGGTTCCGGACAGGGAGTATTTAATTTAACAACAGCAAATATTACCAGTAATTCTCCGGTAACGATTACCTATTATACGAATCTGTTGGATGCCCAGAACGAAACCCCGGGAACAGCAATTACCAATACGACTTCTTACACTGCCGCAAACGGAACTATTGTTTATGCTGTGGTAAAAAATAATCTTGGATGTAAAGCAATAGCTCAGATTACACTTAATCTTTATCCTTTCGCAAACGTTGTTAACAATTATACAGGGACTTTTTGTGATGATAATCTGGACGGCGTAGTAAATGTAATTCTGCCTAACATCACCCCTCTTGTTTTAAACAATCCGACTTATTTTACGAATGTAAGATATTACGCCAACCTAACGGATGCCAACGCCGGAAACACGAATACTTTACCCAATAACTGGTCTTATACAACAACCACTACAATTTATATAAGAGTGGATTCTCCGGACGGCTGTCCTCCTGTTGTGAAGCCGCTTGTTTTCGTTATTGGAAATAAAATTCCTTTAATTAAAACCACGCATGCTGTTACGATGTGTGATGATAATCTGGACGGAACTAAAATTATTGACCTGATGCCATATATCAGTCAGTTTACAACAGATCCGTCTATTACAGTAACTTTTCATCCTACGCTTCCGGATGCTCAAAATAATACGGCACAGATCGTAAATCCAATGAATTTATCAGGAACTCAGACGATTTTTATAAGATTTGAGAAATCCGGAGTATGCCCTAATATTGCTTCAATCACTGTAACGGTAAAAACTCCGAAATCTTCACTGATTCTGAAAGATAAAATAATCTGTCCTAAAACATTTACCACTTTAGATGCAGGACCGGGATTCGACAGTTACTTATGGAGTACAGGAGCTACAACATCATCTATAAGCAATGTTGCACCTGGAAATTATTGGGTAGACCTTACTGCAGAAGGCTGTACTTACAGACAAAGCGTAACCGTTGCAGAATCTTCCCTTCCTGTTATCACAATGATTGAAATTAATGGAAGTACAGTTACAATAGGAGCAAGTGGCGGAACTCCGCCTTATGAATATTCTCTGGACGGTGTAAACTGGCAGAGTTCAAATGTTTTCATGAATGTGCCGAGAGGAAATCATATTCTCCACATTCGGGATACAAATCGATGTGAAGAAGTCACAAGACCTTTTGTTATTATAAATCTTATCAATACGATTACACCCAACCTTGACGGCTACAATGATGCGATAAATTATTCTGACCTGATGAATTATGACAATGTAATTTTCCGAATTTTCGACCGATATGGTGCAGAAGTATTTCGTGGAGCACCGTCCAATAAGTTTACATGGGACGGAAAAATCGGAGGAAGACATGTAAATACAGCTACATATTGGTATTTCATCAGCTGGACAGAATTTGGGGGTACCACAACCGTAAAATATACGAGCTGGCTTTTGGTAAAGAATTATTAAATTAGTCGAAGAATCCGTAAGAGTTTTCACACATTTTAAATTTATAAGCATACTTCTAACATTCATTAACAATTCCGAATTAAAGTTTAATATAACTTTAACCTGTTTTCACTACTAAAATAGGTATAGCCTGTTGGTTTTCTGCGTAATTTTGCGGTATATATGAAGAAGCTATTCACTCTGCTGCTTTTAGTTTTTCTGGCAAAAATTAATGCACAAACATACTCCGGAGAAGTTTTTCTAAGAGATAATTCAGTTTTATATCTAAACCAGATGTATGTTACGAATCTTACCACACTGAAAACTGTTTTAAGTGATTATAATGGTGATTTTTCTATTTCTGCCAATCCGGGCGATGTCATCCGCTTCACTTCCATTATTACTGAGCGAAAAGATATTAAACTTACTCCTGAAATGATGGATCAGAAAAATCTGGTTGAGCTGAAGGTGGCGTACCATGATATTCAGGAGGTTGTAATCAGCCGTTTTAAGCCTACCGGAAATTTACGGTATGATGTTAATTCTATAAGAAAAGAAGATAAGGCCTTAGCGATTAAAAAAGTAATTGGTCTTCCGGAGCCTAAAGGAGACGGAACTCCGCCACAACTTCCTGTTGCTGGTCTGCGGGACGGCGGACTTACCTTCAGCCTGGAAAGTATTTATGATATTTTATCCGGAGAAAGAAAGAAAAAGCAGCGTTATGTAGCCTATGAAAGAATGAATAATTCTGTAACGCAGATTAAAAATTATTTAGGGAAAGATTACTTCACAAAATTCAAAATTCCTGAAAACCTAATAGATAATTTCCTGCAGTTTGTCTATAGTTCAGAAAATATAGAACCTTACGTTATTGCCGGAAATTTTGATGCAATAAAAATCCCGATAGAAAAATATCTTCCGATTTACCAAAGACGATTAAGAAATTCTCATCTTCAGGATGTCCTGAAATAAAATTTCATATCATACAAACAAAAAATATGTACATTTTCCAACCGGGATGTACATTTTTTTGTTTTACTTAAAATTATTTTTAAATTTAGAAAAAATTGAATGTTCATTACGATTGAAGTAATTTGCCCTGCAATTTTGAATACTAATACCCTAAAAATAAATCAATTAAACGAGAAAAATATTTACTTTTACACTTTAATACCAGTGAATGAAAAAGCTATTTATTTTTTTTAGTATGACTCTGTGCATCATTCTTTCTGCTCAGTCGAAAGGGAAAGATTACAGTGAAATTTTAAAAAGTAAAAATATTTACGAAATTAATGCTTTCCTGAGGGATGCCCATCCTGATGATCCGCGGAGATCTGTCCTGAAACCCCGCGTGATGGAAATGATGAAAGAATACATAAAAAACGCACAGCCCGGAGACCAGAAAGTAAAGCAAATGCAGGACTGGCTTGCCATGCTGAAGAGAAGACCTTCTACCAAAATATCTTTCGATGAGATGAATGCCATCATCAAACAAAAACAGATTGCAAAATATCAGAAAGAACTGCAGGTTGGACAATCTGCTGTAGTTTATACACCAAGCAATCCAAAAAACGTTTATATCGCTCCTGCTTTTTCTGCTACACCATCTGTAAACCCGAAACCTGCTGAAGCAATTCCTGATACGGAAGCTTCAGAATTTAATATGCTTATGGCAGAAAATCCGGCAGAGCATAAAAATAAGACCGTAAAGATCCTGAATTCTCTTTTTGATAACGATCCCAATGCGAAAGAATGTATCGTGATGATAGAGAATAAATCCGACTGTAATATTATTGTACGTATGGAAGGAATCGGCACTACAAAATACAGACTTCCTGTGCCTTCGCACGGAGACAATTCGATTGTGATACAGAAAGGCGATTATCTTTTTACAAGTATAGTATGCGGAGCCCAGTATGCATCCCAGAAAACGATTCAGAAACCTTTAATGGTGGCTTTGGGAAGTTCTGCCAGAAAATAATCTTTTTCAGATTTAAAAATGAAGCATTTGCTTAAAATTCGCTATTTTTGCAGGATTTTATAAATTTCTCATGGGTAAAAATAAATTAGCAAGATTCGCAGAAAACAAAATATTACCAAACGTTATTCAGCCAACAAGAGAAGATGCTTTAAACGGGTTCGATCTTAAAGGAAAATGGAGAACGGATTTCTTTAAAAACGACAATCCTATCGTTTTGGAATTGGGTTGTGGAAAAGGTGAATATTCGGTGGGGCTTGCAAAAACATTTCCAGAGAAGAATTTTATCGGAGTTGATATTAAAGGGGCAAGATTCTGGTTCGGCGCTAAAGAAGCCGTAGAAAACGGCATGAAGAATGTAGCATTCTTAAGAACACAAATTGAGCTTGTAGACTATTTTTTTGCAGAAAATGAGGTTGATGAAATCTGGATTACTTTCCCTGATCCGCAGATTAAGTACAAAAGAACCAAACATAGGTTAACTCACCCCGATTTTTTAGACAGATATAAAAAGTTTCTGAAACCCGGCGGCATTGTTCATCTGAAAACAGATTCGGAATTTCTTCACGGATATACTTTAGGATTTTTGCAGGGAGCAGGTTATGAAATCATTACTGCTCATCACGATATATACGGAGCCTTGGAATATGATCCGAATACTCCGCATTTGAGAGATATAAAAACCTATTACGAGGAACTTTTCTCAGCAAAAGGAAAAACAATAACATATATTAAATTCAGGATTAATTAAACAAAAAAGATGATGAAAAAAGACATTATTATTTCGAAAAACACTTTATAAAATCTGATTTATCTTTACATTTTTACGTAAATAAATTACTTGAAAATTATTAAGGCTGCAGACTTCTGCATCCTTTTACCACTGTATAAAAACACAAAAATTATTCAAAAAGAATAAGATAAATCATGAAAAAAATTCTGTTGGTAATTTCAACAACACTTCTCGTGTGCTGCAATTCAGCAAGCGTACAAAACCATTCGCAAAATATATTAGAAAGTAAAAATATTGCTGAAATTGAAAACTACCTGAAAACAGCTCATCCCGATGATCCCAAAAGGAGCGTACTAAAATCCAAACTGATTGCTTTAAAAAACTCGGAATGGACTAAAGGAAAGAAAGATGCCAAACCAATGACTGCAAGACCTATTATTTCCGAGATTTCTAATAACTTAATGAGAAACTCTAATGCAGCGGAAACAGAAGAATTTAAACGTCTGATTGCCTCGACCCCGGCTGAACATAAAGATAAAACCGTAAAACTGCTTAATGCGATGTTTAATGAAGATATCAGCAGCAAAGAAGTTATTCTTTTGTTTAAAAATAATTCAGACTGCAATATTGTTTTAAGAATTCAGGGAAAGGATTTTTATAATTTGGCAGTTCCGGCGAAAGGTGAAAACTCCATTGTTATCAATAAAGGAAATTATACACTTACAAGTCATGTTTGTGATGTTTTATATTCTTCTCAGAAAGACATCAGGAAAAGTATTTTTTTAACCATTAATAATCCGGTACAAACTGAAAATAAAGCAATGTTGGGAAGCAAGTAATTTTTAAATTTACACTAAGAAAATTTCGTATGAAAAAATTTTTCCCTTCAGTTTTTATTATTCTTGTTTTAAGCAGTTGTGAAGCCACCCATTACAGAACGACAAACAATTCTGTGAAGAGTACGCCGCCTACTTCTGCAGGTGTGCGGAATCCATCTGCTAATCAGACTGAATTAGAATATCAGACTTTAATAAAAACATATAAATCGGAAACAGCAGCCGTTCTAACAGATCTTCTAAATGGTTCGGAAGACAGCCCGAATACTTCGATTACAGTTGAAAATAATTCGCGCTGTAATATGGTTCTTACGATCAGCGGTAACAATTATTTCAAGAAAATTCCGATTGGCGCCAATAAAATAGGTTCTGCAATGGTTCCGAAAAACCAAAACTACAATATTTCTGGAATGGTTTGTAATTCAGTTTACAATAAAACAAAGTTCATCAGTTCATCTTATAATGTGAAGGTTTCTAATTAGCAAAAAATATTTTATCAAAAAAATAGTGACATATTAAATTATTCATTACATTTGAAAAAGATCATTGCGGAATCCGAAAAGCATACAGAGTAGGAAAATTACAAATTAAGAACTATGAAAAATTTGAAAAAAGTTTCAAGAAAAGAATTGAGAACAATTAAAGGAGGTTATAGAAAATGTAGTGACGGCTGTAATGAAGAAACTGAAATATGCTGTGCAGGAGTATGCAGAATAGGTGTAGATAATCCAAATTTCCCAGGAATGCTTGTTTGCCCTTAATAGACATAAACAAAAAAACGTCGAATCTAAGATTCGACGTTTTTCTATAGTAAAGAAAACCTTTAATTATTCAGCATCAAAGTCAGCATCTTTATCAGCAGATACTACTTCTCCTTCTTCTTTAGATTTTTCTTTATCAGCTTTTCTCTGAGACTGACCTTCTTTGATAGATTCAGAAACTACGCTAAGAATCATATCGATAGATTTAGAAGCATCATCGTTTCCTGGGATAACGAAATCTACTTTTCTTGGGTCAGAGTTGGTATCAACAATACCGAAAACCGGAATACCTAATTTCTTAGCTTCAGTTACCGCGATGTGTTCTCTCATGATATCTACTACGAATACAGCAGATGGAAGTCTCACCATGTCTGCGATAGAACCTAAGTTCTTCTCAAGGTTAGCTCTTTGTCTGTCTACCTGTAATCTTTCTTTTTTAGATAAAGTTTCGAACGTTCCATCTTTTTTCATTTTGTCGATAGAGTTCATTTTTTTAACAGCCTTTCTGATAGTAACAAAGTTTGTTAACATACCTCCCGGCCATCTTTCTGTAATATAAGGCATATTAAGTTCAGAAGCGTGTTTTGCAACAACTTCTTTCGCCTGCTTCTTAGTAGCTACGAAAAGAACTTTTTTGCCTGCAGAAGTTAATTTTTCTAAAGCGTTACAAGCTTCATCCAATTTAACAGCTGTTTTATGTAAGTCTACAATGTGAATACCATTTTTCTCCATAAAAATGTATGGAGCCATATTTGGATTCCACTTTCTAGTCATGTGACCGAAGTGTACACCAGCCTCTAGAAGGTCTTTTACATTTGCTTTTGCCATGTTTTTTGTTTTTGTTAGTTTACTTTCCGTCTTTTAAACAATCAACAACTTCTTTAGATGGGAGAAGCGTTTGGATGCTAAACGTAACGGGCAATTGGCGTTTTGCTTTTTGCTTGTGGCAATTGGCTTTTCGCCGAGATTAAGTTTAAATAAAAATTAATACATTTCTGTAGCAAACAACCATAAGCCATTCGCCAACAGCAAATCTTAACGTTTTGAGAATTGGAATCTCTTTCTTGCTTTTTTCTGACCTGGCTTCTTTCTTTCCACCATTCTTGCGTCTCTTGTAAGTAAACCAGCAGGCTTCAATGCTAATCTGAACTCAGCGTTGATTTCGCATAAAGCTCTTGAAATACCTAATCTGATAGCTTCTGCCTGACCTGTATTTCCACCACCGAATACGTTTACGGTAACGTCATACTGACCAACAGTTTCAGAAAGGATAAATGGTTGGTTTAATTTGTAAACCATTACATCTGTAGAGAAGTATTCTTTAGCATCTTTACCGTTTACTGTAATGTTACCAGTTCCTGGCTTTACATAAACTCTTGCTACAGAAGTTTTTCTTCTTCCGATTTTGTGAACTGTAGACATATTAATTATTTAAATTCGTTAACATTAATTGTTTTAGGCTGTTGAGCTTCATGTTTGTGCTCAGTTCCTTCATATAAGTAAAGATTCTTAAGGATCGCAGCTCCAAGTCTGTTTTTAGGCAACATTCCTTTTACTGATTTTTCCAATACTTTTAAAGAATCTTTCTTTTGAAGTTCAGCCGCAGTCATAGACTTCTGTCCTCCAGGGTAACCTGTATGCCAGATATAAGTCTTGTCGTTCCACTTGTTTCCGGAAAGAGTTACTTTCCCAGCGTTCAAAACGATTACGTTATCACCACAATCTACGTGAGGTGTGTAGTTCGTTTTGTGCTTACCTCTCAAAATCTTTGCAACCGTAGAAGCTAGTCTTCCCAACGGTTGTCCTTCAGCGTCTACCACAACCCATTCTTTATTAGCAGTAGCTTTGTTCGCTGAAACAGTTTTGTAACTTAATGTATTCACACGTTTTAGTTAAAGATTAAACATAATTTTCCCCTAAAAGGGTGTGCAAAGGTACAAATTATTTTTAGAATGCAAAAACATATTTTATTTTAATAGGCTGATTATCTGTTCAACGCTAACAGAATGATAAAGTTAACAGCTGTAAATTGACTCTTTCGCTAAAGAATAAAGAATTAATAAATAACATGATAAATTCAGCAATAACCCTAAATTTCAAATTTATTTAAAGATAAATATTAATTAAATTTAATATTTTCCTCAAAAACATATCGATTTGATTATTTAATTTCTTTAAATAATTATATTTGCTGAAATCCATAATTATATCATGAGCCACGGAAAAATTAGAGAAGATAAAACGTGTCTTAACTGCGGACACCATGTTGAAGAAAGATTCTGCCCTCATTGCGGACAGGAAAACACGGAGCCCAAACAACCGTTCCATTATCTTTTCACTCATTTCATTGAAGACTTTACCCATTATGACGGGCAGTTCTGGAAAACCATAAAATATCTGCTCACGCGTCCCGGGAGATTAACTAAAGAATATCTTGCAGGAAAGCGACAACTGTATGTGGCTCCCGTAAAACTATATATCTTCATCAGTTTTATTACTTTTTTCCTTCCTACTCTATTTTCTGGTTCAGAAGAAGAACTTTCAGAACAGGACAAAAAGGAACAGATTTTAAAAGAAAAAGAACAGGATGATAAGATTACAAAGTTTACGGACAGTCTGAAATATTCAATCCAAAAAAATCAGCTGAAAGAAGAGAAACCTTTTGAACAAAATAAAGATATAAAAATCACTCAAATCAATGGAAACAGCATTGAAACGGATGCATTAGGAATGACAGAAAACGGCAAAATGAGCATTTTAGGAGCGACTACGATGAATCAGTATGACTCTTTAAGCATCATAAATCAGGATAAAAAGCCTGTATATGTGTTTATGAAACCTTTTGCGAAAAAAATATTTCATTTTCAGGAACGGGGATTAAAAAAAGATGAGATTTTCGACAAATTCAAGGAAACCATGGTACACACACTTCCAAAAGCATTATTTGTCTATCTTCCTATTTTTGCCTTTTTTCTTTGGGTGTTTCACAATAAAAAGAAATGGTGGTATTTTGATCATGGTATTTTTACGCTTCATTATTTTTCCTTTTTATTGTTGAGCATCCTGATTATGATATTCATTTCACATCTCGCATCATTTCTGCCGGATAATAATTTCTTCAGTATTCTGGGATTTTTCTTCTATTCAGCAGCAATTATTTATATGCTGGTATATTTTTTTGCAGCACATCACAGAGTTTATGAAAATGCCCGAAGCATAAGTGTTGTAAAAGGAATACTTTTATTTATTGTAAATTTATTCGGGCTTTTCTGTATGTTCCTAATATTGATGTATGTAAGTTTTATAACAATGCATTAATCGCGCAGTGTTTTACTGGCTCTGAAACTTGCAATTAAATAATACGCCACAAAAACCGTCGAAAATTTCAGGACGGAAGGAATAGCCAGTTCAATATTAAAAATTAAAGCTCCCACAAGAACTAAAATTCCCATGGCAACAAAAGACAATCCCAGCTTTTGGGGCAAAGTAAAATTGGGCGTATCCAGATAATAGGCAACTCCCCATGCAAAACCAAAGGCAATGGCATAATAAATGTCGAGTCCGATATTTTCTGAACTGTAAAAGAAATAATTGATTAAAAAACTCAGAATCGTTCCGAGTGCGAAATACAGCAATGCCTTTTTCATACCTTATTTAATGTGATGCAAAATTATAGAAATTAATGATATCATTCTGTGAAAGATTTTCTGAGAAATCAGCGGCGTAACTTCTAAGCAGTTATCATTTCTAACAAATGTTAGTTTAAATGAAGTTCAAAATAATTAATCAAACCAAATTAACTTAATAATTTACAATACATTAACATTAAACATCGGGTTTCTATTTTATTATTATATTTGGAAATTCAGAAATTTTCTAAATCTTTTATGGAAACCCAAAAATATACTCCAAAAAATAAAGTCAGAATCGTGACGGCTGCGTCGCTATTCGACGGTCATGATGCTGCCATTAATATTATGCGCCGTGTCATTCAGGGAACAGGATGTGAAGTTATCCACCTTGGACACGACAAATCGGCTGAAGAAGTAGTAAATACTGCGATTCAGGAAGATGCAAATGCCATTGCATTAACCTCTTATCAGGGTGGTCACAATGAATATTTCAAATATATCTATGACCTTTTAAGAGAGAAAAACTCTCCGCAGATCAAAATTTTCGGTGGTGGCGGCGGTGTAATTCTACCGGAAGAAATCGAAGATATCATGTCTTACGGAATCGACCGAATTTATTCTCCGGACGACGGCCGTGAACTTGGTTTGCAGGGAATGATTGATGATTTGGTTCAAAAATCAGACTTCGCAACAGGAAAAGATGTTGATGTAAAAGATCTGGATTCCATCAGTTTTGAAAATTCGACAAGTATTGCGAAAATCATTTCAGCAGTTGAAAATTTTTCAGAAGAAAAACCTGAGCTGGTAAAAGCGATCGACGAAAAATCAAAAGACTTACATATTCCGATTATCGGGATCACAGGAACCGGAGGAGCCGGAAAATCTTCTTTAACAGACGAATTGGTAAGACGTTTCCTGCGTTCAAACACCGATAAAAAAATTGCGATTATCTCAATTGACCCTTCGAAAAAGAAAACAGGAGGTGCACTTTTGGGGGACAGAATCCGTATGAATGCAATCAATGATCCAAGAGTTTATATGCGTTCGATGGCAACTAGAGAAAACAACGTTTCTGTTTCTCCGTTCATTCATTCTGCATTAAATGTTTTGAAACTGGCACATCCTGATGTTATTATCCTTGAAACTTCAGGAATTGGGCAATCCGGATCGGAAGTGTCTGATTTTGCGGATGTTTCGATGTACGTAATGACTCCGGAATACGGAGCTTCCACACAGCTGGAAAAAATCGATATGTTGGATTATGCAGATTTGGTTGCTTTAAATAAATCTGACAAACGTGGCGCTCTTGACGCCCTTCAAGCCGTAAGAAAACAGTTCCAGAGAAACCATTTGCTGTGGGAACAGTCATTGGATGAAATGCCGGTTTATGCTACAAAAGCATCTCAGTTTAACGATCACGGAACGACGGAATTATACAACAGACTGGTTTCTAAAGTCAATGATAAATTTGCTGATTTAAATTTAAAAACATTTGTTGAACAGGAAGTTACCGACGAAGTAACGATTATTCCACCAAAGAGAGTCCGTTATCTTTCCGAAATCGTTGAAAACAACAGACAATACGATGCGAATGTTGAAAAACAGGCTGAGTTAGCAAGAAAAATGTATCATATTGAAGGGGTTAAAAATTTTCTTTCCAATGAAACTTTAGATGCTGAATATCAGAAAGCTGAAAAAGAACTTCAACAGGAAAACATCGACTTCCTTAAAACATGGGACGATACGAAAGAAGCTTTCAAAGCTGAATTTTATTCCTATTTCGTTCGTGGAAAAGAAATTAAAGTGGAAACCTCAACAGAATCTTTATCTCACCTAAGAATTCCGAAAATTTCTTTACCGAAATACAATGACTGGGGCGATCTCATCAAATGGAAAGGTCAGGAAAATCTTCCGGGAAGTTTCCCATACACTGCAGGAATTTATCCTTTCAAAAGAACCGGAGAAGATCCAACGAGAATGTTTGCCGGAGAAGGAGGTCCTGAAAGAACCAACAGAAGATTCCACTACGTTTCTGCAGAAATGCCTGCAAAACGTTTATCTACGGCTTTTGACTCGGTAACTCTTTACGGACAGGATCCTGCTTTACCGCCGGATATTTATGGTAAAATCGGAAATGCGGGCGTTTCTATTGCTACTTTGGACGATGCTAAAAAACTATATTCAGGTTTTGATCTGGTGAATGCATTAACTTCGGTTTCAATGACAATTAACGGACCTGCACCGATGTTGTTGGCTTTCTTTATGAATGCAGCCATCGATCAAAATGTGGAGAAATATATTGTTGAGCATAAGCTTGAAGCAAAGGTTGAGGAAGTTTTAAAAGCAAAATTCGACGATAAAGGTTTAGAAAGACCAAAATACAACGGAGAATTGCCTCCTTCCAATAACGGTTTAGGTTTAAAACTACTGGGAATTACAGGAGATGAAGTAATTCCTGCCGATGTGTATGCAGAAATTAAAGCAAAAACCATTGCAACTGTTCGTGGAACCGTTCAGGCAGATATTTTAAAGGAAGATCAGGCTCAGAATACTTGTATTTTCTCTACTGAATTTGCTTTGAGATTAATGGGCGATGTTCAGGAATATTTCATCAAAGAAAAAGTAAGAAACTTCTACTCCGTTTCCATTTCAGGGTATCACATTGCGGAAGCAGGAGCCAATCCGGTTTCTCAGTTGGCATTTACTTTGGCAAATGGTTTCACGTATGTTGAATATTATCTGTCAAGAGGAATGGATATCAACGATTTTGCACCAAATTTATCGTTCTTCTTCTCGAATGGTATCGACCCTGAATATTCGGTAATCGGACGTGTGGCAAGAAGAATCTGGGCAAAAGCAATGAAACTGAAATACGGAGCAGACGAAAGAAGCCAGATGCTGAAATACCACATCCAGACTTCGGGACGTTCGCTTCACGCGCAGGAAATTGACTTCAACGATATCAGAACAACTTTACAGGCGTTGTATGCAATTTACGACAACTGTAATTCATTGCACACGAATGCTTATGACGAGGCAATTACGACTCCTACTGAGCAATCGGTAAGAAGAGCGATGGCAATTCAGTTGATTATCAATAAAGAATTAGGATTGGCGAAAAACGAAAATCCACTACAAGGTTCATTTATTATTGAAGAATTAACGGATCTGGTGGAAGAAGCTGTTTACGCAGAATTCGACAGAATTACAGAAAGAGGCGGCGTTTTGGGTGCAATGGAAACGATGTACCAACGTTCAAAAATTCAGGAAGAATCGATGCATTACGAATGGCTGAAACACACCGGAGAATATCCGATCATCGGAGTGAACACGTTCTTAGGAAAAGACGGTTCGCCAACAGTTCGTCCGGGAGAAGTCATCCGTTCAACAGAGGAAGAAAAGCAGTTCCAGATTGAAATGCTTCATAATTTCCAGAAATCCAATGAAGACAAATCGGAAGCCGCTTTGAAAACCCTGCAACACGCCGCAATCAATCAGCAAAACTTATTCGAAGTGATGATGGATGCCGTGAAATACTGCTCTCTTGGGCAAATTACCAATGCTTTGTTTGAAGTGGGTGGAAAGTACAGAAGAAATATGTAGCTTCGACTTTGCTCAGCTGCCTTTTTACGATTTATAAATCAAACCTCAGAGAATTTTCTTTGAGGTTTTTATACTTTTATAGACTAATCATCCATTTAAACCGTTAGTAAAATAAAATAAACAACCATCATGAAAATATTTTTAAGAAAAAATGTACTATTTGTATTCCTATGTTTATCTGCCATTTTATTTGCCCAGAAGCGAACGGAAGATTTTACGATTACCCCGCCTTTTCAAAAAGCAGAGAAAAGCTATTATAAAACCATTACAATTATTGATGCCAGAATTGATACAACAGCCGTTGGAATTGTGCAGCAGGGCGCATTGAATGCAAAAGCCAGAGTAGTTCCTACGTCTCCCCTTTCTGATCAGTTTCAAAATGTTCTAAACAGCATAAACGGAGAAAATGCAGAAAACGGAAGTCTGGTTTTATATCTTAAACAATTGTATTTTGCTGAAGTATCAAAAGCATTTACAGAATTTGGGTATTGTTATTTCCAGGGTTTCCTTTTTGCAAAAAATGATGACGGAACCTATTCTTTACTTGAAAAAACAGATACTGTGACAGAGCATAAATCAGCCGATGTAACGAAAGAAATCCTAAGAAAAGGCAGCGAAATGCTGGGAGAATTCATTACCGAAAATGCAGCGAAAAAACCTAATACAACAGAGCGTTACACATGGGAACAGCTTAAAAATTTTGATGATGTCTATAAACAATCAATCAGCCTCTTCAATTCTTCTGAATTGAAAGACGGACTGTACAAAGATTATACTTCTCTGAAAAACCAGCAGCCTCAACAGGAAATCAGCAGCGTTAAATTTTACGGAAACCAACCCAAAATTCACAGAATATTTGAAACAGCAGACGGAAAAGAAAAAGAAATAAAGAAAGATGAAGTGTATGCCCTTATTTACAAAGGGGAATTGTATGTTTATCTTCCTATCGAAAATCTTTTCACGAAGGCAGAAAAAAAAGACAACGATTATTATTTCGTCGGAAAATTAAGATCCGGAAGTCCCAATATCGGAAATTTGAGTATCGGAATGTTTTTCGGCGTTGTAGGAGTCTTAATGACATCAAATCCTGCTTATCCTTTTGAACAGAAAATAGATTATCTTAACGGAGCATTTATTCCCGTTAAAGAAATTCAGTCGAAAAAATATTAACAGTAAAGAAATTCTGGTAAATTATAATCTTAAATCTATATGAAATATTATCCTTCAAAATCTTGGAGGATTTTTTATATTTGATGCCAATTAAATAAAAACATTCCATGAAAAAAATTCTTTTGCTGTTCGTTTTTTGGCAATCCTTTATTTTTGCTCAAAAGAACAATGAGTTATTGGTTTTAAGTGCAGTCGTTAAAGACAAGGTTATTCCCAATGCACAAATTATCTTCCAGAAAAACGGAGAAACTTCAGAAACGGTCAATACGGATGCTTCAGGAAAAGCCGTTATTCCTCCACAGTTTGTTGATGCCAACAATGAGATCACTTTAATCATCAAAAAAGAAGGCTATTCCACACTGGTTACAAAAGGTCCTTTTGGCGGTCTGACGTATGCTTTAAGCCCTGTTATGGAAGATCTGGACGGAATGAGAATTGTTTTAAGCTGGGGAAAATCTCCTTCTGATCTGGACTCGCATCTTTCCTATCCGAACAATCATATTTGCTATTATCACAAAGAAGGAACAAACGCCAATCTTGATGTAGACGATACAGACAGTTTTGGTCCTGAAACTATTACGATTGAAAAAAGAGCTCAAAACAAGAAATATATTTATGCGGTTCATGATTATTCCGATAAAAACAGAATGGATAATGATAACCTTTCCAATATAAGCAATGCAAAAGTTTATGTTTATATAGGAAACACCCTGATTAAAAGTTATGATGTGCCAAAATATAAAAAAGGGACAGTTTGGGTTGTTTTTATGATTGATGAATCCGGAAACATTATTGATATCAATAATTTTGAAAATTCTGCTTCATGGGAAGGCGTGAGAAGCTTATTAAGTAACTACCGGTCTTCTTCAACACCAAGTAATTCTATCACCGAAAACTACAGACAGACAGCGTTCGACATTAATAAACAGGGCGAAAATTTTTATCATTCCGGCAGAATAGAACAGGCGGTTAATTATTATCAACTAGCGTTGGAATATAATCCTTTCGACGGGCAGATCTACAGTAATCTCGGACTTGCGTTCAGCAAAATCGGAAGAAACGCAGAAGCGATATGGGCAAATCGTGAAGCCATTAAATTTGCAGCCGACAATACGATTAAAGCAAATTCTTATTATAATATTGCGAAAATTTACGAAAACAGCGGACAATTTTCTGAAGCCCTTTATTATTATGGCTTAGCGAAAGAAAATAAGGAAAATCAGGTCTACGATAAAGCTATTCTGAGAGTAAAATCAAAAATGAGATAATGAAAAAATTACTTTTATTGTTCATTCTGATTTCAGATTTTATCTTCTCACAAGGTCCATCCAACATTGCGACCGCCAATCGTGATCTTTGGAATTTACCCATGAAAAGCAGTAAAGATTTTGATGTTGCTTCCAAAATGGAAATGCTGGTGTTTCTGGAAACATTCACTGAAATTAATGCTTCCAACGAAACGGAATTATTCAAAACTTTAGCCGTAAAAGACGGAACTTCCGAAGGGGTAAAAATCTGGAAAAAACAGACTCAGGATCGTCTGGTTCAAAATTTTAAAAGCTTAGAGGCAAATGCGCTTTCGGAGGTAGTTTCTGTAAAGACAAATCCCACTTATCCGGAACTGGTTTTGGTAACAAAAAAGCTTTCAGGCGGATTACCTGAAAATCTAAAAAACTGGTATCAGAATTCTAAAAGTTTTTATAAAACATATATTTTAGAGTGCCTGCGGCTGGCTGCAAAATCCAATAAAAGGACAAGCGAAATCAACACATTAGATCCAAGCGAGAAAAATGGTTTTGAACTAAATGACAAAAATTATCTTCTCACGTTCGATGATGGTCCGACTCTAAAAAACGGTCATACAGATCAGTTGATTCACGTTTTAAAAGAGCAAAACTTAACAGGTATTTTCTTTTTATCGGGAGATAAGTTACAACAGAGAATTGCTGCAAACAGCAAAAACAGTGTTTCATCTATGTACGGAGAAAACTGGATCGGCTCTCACAGTATGGTTCATAAATCGCATCAGTATCTTCCCGACTGGAAATTACAGATTGACGAAAGCAATGGTATTGTTAAAGATGTTTTTGATTTTAATCATAAGACGTTTTATTTTCGTCCGCCTTATGGACAAAGAAGCAAGGAGATGATACAATATCTAATAAAAAACAAGCAGCCTGTTCTTTTGTGGAATATCGATTCGCAGGACTGGAGTGAAAAAATATCTTCACAACAGGTCTCTTCAAGAGTTATTACGCTGATGCTTTTATGGAGAAAGGGAATTATCTTGTTTCACGATGTTCATCCTAAAGCTGAAATTGCAGTTCCTGCGATTAATGAATATTTTAAGGATTGTCCCGTTAAATGGCTAACACCTGAAGAAATAAAGTAACAACAAACCCCTCACAGAAATTCTATGAAGGGGTTTATTATATTTCAAAAGAACTTTAGTTCTGGCTTAGCAAAACAATATTTAACGAAGCGTCAGAAATATTAGCTACTGCTCCGTCAGAATACATATAAAGTCTTAACTGATCGTTTTTGTTAAAATAGGCAATTCTTGTATAAAGCATTGTCCAGCGGTTTCCCGAGTTGGTATTCCAGATTCCCTCCGGAATATCTGAATTATCAGTATGCACCGCCTGAAACACATTTCTACTTGGGCTTCCATCTACAAGTCTGATACTCGATTTGATGAGATATGTTCCCGAACTTGGAACAGTATATGTGCTGGTTGCAGGACTCCAGATTCCTCCGCCTACATTTTTAGTTACGGTTGAAAGAGGAACCGTTGTAAAACCACCGGAATTGATACTAGCCGCTGTTGCAGAACCATTTCCGCTTCCCAGTGAAGCAATAAAAACCGCTGTTCCTGTTTTAGCAACTACAGATTGCCATGCGGTACCATCAAAATAGTAATATCCAACCGTCGCGATCTGTGCTGTTGCAGATACCGTGGAACCTCCTGTAATATCTGTAACATAAAGTAAAGCACCTACATGACTGGAGTTATACCCTGTCTTTGCATTCAGCTGAGCCAACGTTATTCTGGGCGCTCTCATTCCGTCTGCTTTGGTAACGGTAGAAGCCACACCATTTACATCCAGAGTCATTTGCGGTGTAAGCGAATTGATTCCCACATTCTGAGCATTCGCCCGACTCAGAAATACAATCGATAGAAATAAAAAAAACTTTTTCACGGCACAAAAATTAGCAACTGCAAATATATAACATTATTAAACACCATAAATTCTTATAACTGACTAAAATAAAATTATATATGAATTTTTATTAATATTTAATTAAAATAAAACAATAATTAATGAAAAATAACAAATCCAATAAATATAAAAATGAAAAGTGAATTTTGAATCAATCTGATTATTTTTGAAAAATATTACCTCAACAATGAAACCGAAAGCCATCTTTAACTGGAGCAGCGGAAAAGACTCTGCCTTAGCTCTGTATAAAACTTTAAAAGAAGAAAAATTTGATGTTATTTCTTTGCTGACAAGCATTAATAAAGAATATCAGAGAATTTCCATGCACGGCGTTCATGTTTTGTTACTGGAAAAACAGGCAGAAAGTTTAGGCTTTTCTTTAATTAAAATGGAACTTCCCAAAGAACCTTCTATGGAAGAATATCGCGAAATTATGGGCAGAACCATGACGGAAATACAATCTCAAGGCGTTACGCATTCTATTTTCGGAGATATTTTTCTGGAAGATTTAAAAAAATACCGAGAAGAGCAACTGCAATCGATCGGGATGGAAGCTGTTTTTCCATTGTGGAAAATCAATACCACTAACCTCATCCACGAATTTTTAGATCTGGGTTTCAAAACGATTGTTACCTGCGTGAACGAGACTTATCTCGACAAAAGTTTTGCAGGAAGAATTATTGATAAAGACTTTATTAAAGATTTACCGAAAAATGTAGATCCCTGCGGAGAAAATGGAGAATTTCACACTTTTACTTTTGACGGACCTCTTTTTAAAAGTCCTGTTGAATTCGAGATCGGGGAAATCGTTAAAAAAACATATCCAAAACCGAAATCTGACGAAACCGAGACTGGAGAATACGTTTTCTGGTTTTGTGATTTGATTTTAAAATAATTCCTGTGTTTTTCCGTTTTTGTGTAAACTAAACAATGAGACCTTATCTTAGAATTGAAAAACCCTGTGAAGAATCTTTGAAAAACATGCACACGATTCCGGAAGGAAAATTCTGCGATTTGTGTTCGAAAAAAGTATACGATCTTACCAAGCTTACTCATTCTGAAATTTCATGTATCGCAGAGCAAAATCATGGCAAAAAGTTCTGCGGAATACTCATTAACAAAGAGCCTGAACAAAAACGGGAAGAAACTTTTTCAATTCCTGAACACATTTCACACAGAAAAAATACTTTTACAAAAGTTGCAGCAGGAATCGCTTTAACGGCAAGCGTAATGAATACGCTTGCTGCGCAGACCAAAGATGTTGCAAAAACTCAGGTCATTCTTACCGGAAAAAATTTATCCGCAGAAAAAATTCAAAGAAAAAACACAGAAGGTGGCGAAAAATTAACAGCCTCCGGAAGAATTGTAACCAGCGAAGAAGGAAAGCCAATTAAAGCGTATGTAAATTTAATCACCATTAATAAAGTATATTCCACCGAAACTAACGAAGACGGTTTTTATTCACTGGAAATTCCTCAGGAGTTAGCTCAGGAAGAGAATTATCTTTTGGAATTCAGCCCTTTTTCTTATAATTTCGATCAAAAACTGAAAGTTTTCAGCAGAAATGAAATCACACAAAAGTCCGTCATAAAACTTCCGGATAACGGAATTTATAAAGAATTAGGTGAAGTAAGTTTCGGACCGCCTTATGCAGAAGAAAATTCTGTCATTTTTCTGCACGGAAAGCGATTGGATTATAAACTTTTCAACAAAAGCTATTCTTTGTACAGCAGCAAATACTCCATTTATTACATTCCAAAACCTTTTACTAAATTTTTCACAGAAAGCGATCTGGTAAAAGATATTTTTATTGTTTTTGTAAAATAATTATTTCTGTAATTTTTCTTCACAAGGCATAAAAATTGCTTCCCAAAAGAAAAACAATAAATGATTAAAAATTTTCTCTTTTCTACTCTTTCTGCTTTTCTTTTTATCGGTCTAATTTCATGTGAAAAGGAAATAAAATTCATCCCCTCTGCAAAAATAACTGACCGACAGGCAATTGCAGACAGCACCATGATTGCTTTCGAAAAAAGTCTTCTGAAAAACCAGATCGATTCTGTTTTCAAAAAATATCAGTTTAACGGGAGTGTCGCTGTTTTTAAAGATTCTGTTGAGTTGTACCGAAAAAATCAGGGTTTTGCAGATTTCAAAGATCAGTTAAAGATTAATGACAGTACTGTTTTTGCCATCGGTTCTGTAAGCAAGCAATTTACCGCTGCTTTAATTCTGCTTCAGATGGAACAGGGAAAACTGAATGTAGACGATAAAGTTTCAACTTATTTAAAGGAGTTTCAAAACAAAAATTACGAAAATATTACCATTCATCAGCTTCTGAATCATACTTCGGGACTGAATACTTTAGGCGGAAAGCTCCAGTTTAAAAGCGGAACAGATTTTTTTTATTCCAATGACGGTTTTAATACTCTGGGAAAAATTGTGGAGAAAGTTTCGGGTAAATCGTATGACGAAAATATTCTGGATTTATTCAAAGAAGCTGGAATGAATCATTCTTCAACCGCAACCTCTTTTGAAGGCGAAAACTTTGCCGGAGCTTTTTTAGGCAACCAAAAAAACTTCGAAAAAATCCAGAATATGCCGAAAAGACTTGCCGGTAAAGACATCGGAGTTCCTGCAGGCGGAATTTTATCCACCATTAACGATCTTCATGCGTGGAATAATGCTTTATACAGCGGAAAAATCCTCCGTCCTGAAACACTGAAAAAGTTTGAATCTAAAAGCGCAGAAAGACATCATGCGATTTTCGGGAAAATGGGTTACGGCTACGGAATTATGAGCAACATCGGGAAACCGTTGGCATTTTTTCACAGCGGTTATGTTAAAGGTTCTCCTTCATTAAATATCTTTTATCCGGAAACAAAAACTTCGGTTATTATTCTTTCCAATATTTCGGATGAAGAACAGGGAAAAGGATTTACTTTTAAACCTCACGTTGAGATCAAAAAAATCACAGATGCTCTGGAAAGTACCATTTCGGAGATGAATTCTTCAAAAGGAAATGCAATGAAAATGTAGATTATTCAGAAGAAAGATTCAGAAAGTTTTTCATTTTTTCTAATGATTTTTTATGTTCGAAAAAATTCATAAGACCGAAAATAATCATTACCTGTATACAGTAAGGAAGAACTAACGTTGCCAGAACAAAAATAATTTCGCTGTGATCGTTAGTTCTGAAAAACAGATACGGATAAATACCTTTCTTGGAAATGATCTGTGCCATTGAAGTCATAGAAACAACCAGTAAGCCAGTATTTTGCTGATACATAGAATAAAAAAGTCTGCCTCTGTATTTAAAATCCTGTTTTACATATTTCCAGATTTTACGATTAAAAAACCAGACTCCAAAAGTAAACAGAACGAACAATCCATTTTGTATTTTGAAAAGACTACTGTAAACTTCCTCATTATTGGCTAAAAAAATTAAAAGAATATTGACAGCAAAAGAAATCAATCCCAATAACAATGATCGTTTAAG
This sequence comes from Chryseobacterium sp. ZHDP1, assembly GCF_018603435.1. Classification (GTDB taxonomy): domain Bacteria; phylum Bacteroidota; class Bacteroidia; order Flavobacteriales; family Weeksellaceae; genus Chryseobacterium; species Chryseobacterium indicum. Next base: position 2,611,468 of record NZ_CP075682.1, read on the forward strand.
AATATTATTGTATCTGGCTTTCGCTATTTTTTTTACAATAACCGGAATTTCTTCACTGTAGAAAACAGAATATTTCGTCATTTTAAATTCACTTTCCCACAATTTCTGGGTTTTATGAAAAGCTTCCTGAAAATTTAAATTTTCTTCTATCTGAATATCAGTAACCTGAGAAATCATATGATCTTTCACTTCCACTAAAATATCAAGAGGAAGTCTGTGAAAAATAAGATAATCTGTAATCTCCTTTTCCTGTTCTTTAGTCATCATTTTAAAAATTTAAATCAAAACATTAATTTTCTTTGAGTTGAAATACAATAACTGAAGCTGAACCGCCAAAGAATACACCGACAGAAATTTTGAAACATTCATATCCATTATTTTCCAGTTTTCCGCTGTTATAAAAGATCCAAAAGCAAATATCAGCACTCCGAAAAATAGATTTCTAAGCAGTAAAGGATGAAAGCTCATGGCGATATAATTGGAAAATTTCATCTTTTTAGTAATGAAACTATATGCCAAAAGAATTGCTAAGCTCCCCAATAATACAATCTGAACTGTAAAAAAAACATCCGTATTTAAAAACATCATGCATGTTGCTGCTGTTGCAAGAATGAAAGAAAGAACGGCAATCTTTCTAAACCTCTGCTGTAAAATAACTCTTTCGATTCTGGCTATTTTTTTGAACGAAAGAAAATCTGCGTTTACCATTTCCAACTCATTCTTCCAACTGACTTTAGCTTTCAGAAAAGCTTCGGAAAAACTTAAGTTTTCAAACAGCATCAGATGACTGATCTGAGAAATAAAATGATCTTTCACTTCAGCTAAAATCTGGGCAGTCAGCTTTTTTGAATTTAAATATACTTCTATTTGATGTTCCTGTTCTTTGGTTATCATATATTAAAAATCGTATTGAGGTTAAACAAATAATTTTTCATTTCCGTTTCCTGCTCTGCCTGTTGTTTTTTTCCTTTTTCAGTCAGGAGATAATATTTCCGGTCTCTTCCGTTGATCTTCTGGATTTCAGATAAAATCATTCCTTTCGCCTCAAGCTTATGCAGAAGCGGATATAAAGCACCTTCCGTCATTTCAAGCTCACCCTGTGTAAGCTCTTTTGCACGCTGTGTAATCTGGTAACCATACATTTTCACTTCCTTGGCAAGAAGTTTCAGGATAATGTTTTGAAGGGTTCCTTTATAAAGACTGTTCTTTTTCAATATCTCATCTTTTATACCTAGCAAATCTATACATAATTTTCTTATGTATCATAATTAATTTTAAAATTCTTAATTTCAATGAATGAAAAAGCTTTATTTCATCGCCATTTATCCGCCACAAAATATTATCGAAGAGGTTAAAATCTTCAAACAAGACTTTGCATTAAATTTTGACAATTCCAAAGCTCTGAAAAATGAAGCACACATTACTTTGTTTCCGCCGTTTTCCAGAAAGGTTACTTTAGAAAATGACATTCTGGAAGCTTTCCAGAAGATTGATACTGCTGTTTCTCCTTTTGAAATTGAACTGAATGGTTTCGGAAGTTTTGCCCATCCTAAAAATCCCGTAGTCTTTGTGAAACCTGAAACCAACGAACAACTCAATGATCTTTATCTTCGGGTGAAAGAGATATTCAACTTTATGAATTATTCTTTCCACCCTCATGTAACGGTGGGTTTTCGAAATCTGACGTGGGAAAACTATCTGAAAGCATGGGAGAAATATCAAGAAAAAGAATACAAAACTAAATTCTTAGTTGACAAAATCACTTTGCTTCGACATGATGAAAACTGGATTCCTATTGCAGAAAAGACACTGGAACTGCTGTAAAATATGATTCAAAAAATTTCATTCTTAAAAGTCTGAAAGTTCATATCTTTGAAGCAATGATTGCAGAGAAGATTATTTTAGGAATCGACCCGGGAACAACCGTGATGGGTTTTGGAATTATTTCCATAAAAAAAGGAAAAATGGAAATGATTTCCATCCATGAATTATTGCTGAAAAAGTATCCGAACCACGAAACCAAACTTAAATATATTTTTGATAAAACTTTGGCACTGATTGACGAATTTCATCCTGATGAAGTTGCTCTCGAAGCTCCTTTTTATGGGAAAAACGTTCAGAGTATGCTGAAATTAGGTCGTGCGCAAGGCGTTGCGATGGCAGCAAGTCTTCACAGAAATATCCCGATTACAGAATATTCTCCGAAAAAAATAAAAATGGCGATCACCGGAAACGGAAATGCCAGTAAAGAGCAGGTTGCAGGAATGCTGCAAAATCTTTTAAATCTGAAAGAATTTCCCACAAAATACCTCGATGCCTCCGATGGATTGGCTGTTGCGGTATGTCATCATTTTAATTCAGGGACGATTGCAGATACAAAATCTTACACCGGTTGGGAAAGTTTCTTAAAACAGAATCCGGATCGGCTGAAATAAAATCACTCACAAATAAATAGTTTTTGTGAGTGACTGTTTTGCTTATTTTGATTTATATTCTTCTGGAGTAATTTTGAAATCTGCGGTGGGTTTTCCGTTCTTATCGTAATACATATATACCATTGTTACATCATTATCTCTGAATTCTTTAATGTCCGGTGATGTTTTTATGACTTTCAGAGCTCCCTCTTTCGCATTGACTTTGAAACTTTCGATCTCTTGAGGACTTACACTCTCTTTTACATCATCGGTAAGCGTGTAATTGTACTTAAAAATTTTTCCGGGCTGTACAGAAACGCTGTCGAGACGAACTCCATCAGTAAGATTCTGAGGTGTTGTTTTGTTAATATTTGCGGCAACTTCTTTCAGATCATCATCTATTGATTTTTCTTTTGTACAGGAAATAAGCGCAAAAGAAGCCAATACCAGAGAAAGGCAGATTACATTTTTCATATTAAGATATTTAGTGATTATACATAAAGATAAGAAATTTATATTTAATGATTTTAAACAATTGATTTACATATAATTAAATCAAAAACTAAATATACTTGGTAAAACATAATACTATCTTTTACATTGGTATGATTTTTAGTAGTACATTTGTATAAATTTTCTATCATGAAAAATAACCAACAAACTATAAATCAGGTGAATCATAAGATCAATTGGTTCCAAAAGTTTCTGATGGTCTGCTCCGGAGGAAACATTCATATTCTGAGAAAAACACCGAGCGAATGGAACAAGTTCGCAGGGATCGGAGGAATTGTACTTTTTACCGCTGTATTTGCAACGCTTTCCGCAGGATACGCTATGTATACGGTGTTTGACGACATTTGGACAGCGATTGGCTTTGGTATTTTATGGGGATTGATGATCTTTAATCTGGATCGATACATTGTTTCTTCCATCAAAAAAACAGGAACATGGTGGAATCAGATGTTAATGGCAATTCCAAGATTAATTCTTGCAACTTTTTTAGGAATTATCATCTCAAAACCTCTGGAACTTAAAATTTTTGAAAAGGAGGTAAACAAACAACTGAATACGATTATTCAGAGAAATAAAAAACAGCTTCAGGGCGAAATGAACGGAAGAATTCTTCAGCAAAGCGGACCTTTCGAAACTGAAAAGAAACAAATCTCCGATAAAATCGCCAGCTATCAAAAATCGTATGATTCTGCTTCTGTAGAGCTCGAAAAAGAAATTTTAGGAAAACAGTCCGGATTAACGAGCGGAAAAGAAGGCTTCGGTCCTAATGCAAAACGTAAACAGGAACTGAAAGAACAGAGAAGACTTGATCTGGAAAATTACCAGAAACAAGCTGCTCCAAGACTGGAATATTTAGATAAAGAAATTTCTAAAGTGTACACCAATCTGGAAACCGAAAGAAAATCCACAGAAACCTTTGAAGATAAATTCAACGGGTTTGCGGCAAGACTTCAGGCTTTGGACGAATTAGGAAAAAACTCTGCCATCATTGGTCTCGCTGCCACGTTCATTATGGGGCTTTTTATCTGTCTTGAAATTTCTCCGGTTTTGGTTAAATTAATTTCCCACGTCGGACCTTACGATTATCTTTTAGAAAAAACAGAAAACGATTTCAGGCTGTACGCTAAGGAAAAAGTGGAAAAAGGCAATGCGTTAACAGATTTCAGGATCGACGACTTTAAAGACAATCTTCAAAAATAACCCGTTACTATTATTAAAAACGAAACCTTTCAGCAAGTTCTGAAAGGTTTTTTATTAATATAATAAAAATATGTAGAATAATATCTACCTTTACAGGACCTAATTAAAACTAATCTATTCATCATGAAGAAACTTGTATTCGGATGCACTCTGCTATTGAGCATTGCATCTACTTCTATTCTAAAAGCACAGGCTACAGAACCTTTCTTAGGACAAATCGCATTCGTACCTTACAATTTCGTTCCGAAAAACTGGGCTGCCTGTAACGGACAACTTTTATCGATTTCGCAAAATCAGGCTCTGTTTGCTCTTTTGGGAACAACTTACGGAGGTAACGGGACTACTACATTCGCATTACCTGATATGAGAGGAAGAGTTTTGGTACACGAAGGACAGGCTCCGGGAGGACCTACCAACTACACGATGGGACAAAGCGGAGGAACAGAATCTGTAACACTTCAGGTGACACAAATGCCGCCTCACTCACACACAGTAAATGCTGTAACGGCAGACGGAAACCAAAATTCTCCTACGAATAATCTTCCTGCAGACACAAAAACGCTGGACAAAGAATATTCTGATGCAAGCGCAAACACTACTATGAAGTCTACCATGATTAATCAGACAGGAGGAGGACAACCACACGAAAACAGACCACCTTTTGTGACTTTGAAGTGTATTATTGCTCTACAAGGTATTTTCCCTACCCAATTCTAAAATATCAGCATGAAAACTTTTTACCTATTATGCCTTGCTTTAGGAAGTTCGGTTTTTGCGCAGACAATTACCTTTAATGGCTGCCATACTTTGTTTGATGCCAGTAATACTTTTGTTTTTACAAAAACCGGTCTTGATGCTTATAATAAAGGAATTTATATTACCACTCCGGTAACAGGAGATCAGGATTGCGGAGGATTGGGAACCTGCGAATTTAAAATTCAGTGGAATAATGCACTATCAAGATGGGAATTTCTTGCAGATGAGGGAAACGGGACATTCACAAATCCGAATCTGATCTATTATAATTCTACAGGAAACAATAACTTTGTATCTAATCCACCAGCGATAACTTTTGGAACCTGGGTTGAAAATACAGCCGTTACAAACGGAGCCTGCGGAGGAAATCTTACGACTTCCAATGCAACAATGACGGGTGATCTGCACAGTACATCTCTTGCAACTTCTGATGTGAGAAACGGTGCTTCTGCCATTCAGATCTTTCCTAATCCGGTTGCAGAAATTATCAGAATTTCCGGTATAAAAGATGGCAAATCTGTCCAGATCTACAATATGGCAGGACAAATTGTGAAATCTGAAGAATTTAATGAGAAAGTAAATGTTTCTGAACTGAGTGCAGGAATCTATCTTCTGAAGATCAATACTAAAAACTTTCAGACTCACGAATTTAAGTTTGTAAAGAAATAAATTTTACCCTTAAAATTATTGAGCCTTCGCCAAAAGCGGAGGTTTTTTTATTAAAAATAAATAATTCACAATTTCTAGATTTTTAAAGAATAAGAAGATATTTTTTATATATTTGAGCCGAATACAAATCAAAATCAATCTATTATGAAAAATCTTAAAAAAATTTCAAGACAAAGCTTAAAAAGCATCAAAGGAGGATTCAAAATGTGTGATGCAAATCAGGAAAACTTCGGATGCGGTGATGCAACAATTTTTTGTTGCGGGCCCGGAGGATGCAGAAGAATTGCTGATCTTCCACCGGGATCTTGTATTGTCTCTCCGTTCTAATAAGATTGGAAGCCATTGCTATTGCAGTGGCTTTTTTATTAATTATACAATAAAATTAATATGCCTTCTTCTGTTATTCTTAATTACGTTTACTTTCCTGAAACTGAAATCTTAAGAATTATCTATCAGTCAGGTTCCGTTTATGATTATCTTGAAGTTCCTGCTGATATATTCGAGAGATTTCGTTCCGTTCAATCAAAAGGTCGGTTTCTGAACTACGTAATCAAGCCAAAATTCAGTTTTAAAAAGATAAAATAAAAGCTACCTCAACAAAATTGAGATAGCCTTAATATTATTTTTTGCTTATTATACTCTGTTATAAAGAATAATTAGGGGCTTCCTGCGTGATGATGACATCGTGTGGATGAGATTCTTTTAATCCGCTTCCTGTAATCATCACCATTTTTGTATCGTTCTGTAAAGCTTCAATATCTTTAGCACCACAATATCCCATTCCGGCTCTCAGACCTCCTGTTAACTGGAAAATCACTTCTTCCAAAGATCCTTTACTTGGAACCCTTCCTTCGATTCCTTCCGGAACGAATTTCTTAGCCTCACTCTGGAAATATCTCTCTTTTCCTCCTCTCTTCATCGCAGAAAGACTTCCCATTCCCTGATAAGTCTTGAATTTTCTACCCTGGAAAATGATTTCTTCACCCGGAGCTTCATCCGTTCCTGCCAAAAGCGAACCTAGCATTACTGCTCCTGCTCCACTTGCAATCGCTTTTACGATATCTCCAGAAAGCTTGATTCCACCGTCTGCAATTACTGCTACGTTCTTCGTTTTTGCGTATTCGTAAACATTGTAAATTGCGGATAACTGAGGAACTCCTACTCCTGCAACCACTCTCGTTGTACAGATTGAACCGGGACCAACTCCTACTTTCAGAACATTGGCTCCGGCTTCGATTAAATCTTTAGCCGCTTCAGCCGTTACTATATTTCCTCCAACGATATCCAGATCAGGATATGCCTGTCTTATTTCTTTAATTTTATTTAAAACTCCGATGGAATGTCCGTGAGCAGAATCGATACCGATGATATCAACACCAGCTTTTACAAGTGCTTCAATTCTCTCCAGTGTATCTTCTCCTACTCCAACTCCTGCTCCAACGATTAATCTTCCGCTCTGATCTTTGTTAGCATTTGGATATTCTAACTGATTGTCAATATCTTTAATGGTAATTAATCCTACCAGTTTATTTTCAGCATCTACGATCGGAAGCTTTTCCACTCTGTTTTTAAGAAGAATTTCTTTCGCTTTCTCCAGATTGGTATTTTTATCAGAAGTAATCAGCTTTTCTTTCGTCATGATCTCTTCTACCTTCATCTCAAGATTTTCCTGATATTTTACGTCTCTGTTGGTAATGATCCCGATTAAAGTATTTTCGGCATCTACTACAGGAAGTCCTGAAATTTTATATTTCGCCATTGTTTCTTTAGCCTGAGCCAAAGTATGATCTTTTGAAAGCGTAACAGGATCTGAAATCATTCCGTTTTCCGAACGCTTTACACGATTAACCTGTGCAGCCTGTTCAGCGATCGTCATGTTTTTATGAATAAATCCTAAACCGCCAACTCTTGCCAGTGCAATTGCCAGTTCAGCTTCTGTAACGGTATCCATTGCAGCGGAAACAATCGGAACATTAAGCGTAATTTTGTCGGTAAGTCTTGATTTTAAAGAAACCTGATTAGGTAAAACTTCTGAATAAGAAGGGACTAGAAGCACGTCATCGAAAGTGATGGCTGTCTCTACAATTTTGTTATGAATAGACATCTTTACTTTCTTGCAAAATTAAGGTATTTTACCGAAATACGAAAATCGATTTTAATAGTTTAAATAAAACTTAATAATCAATACATTAAATCAAAAAAAAACGTTCCTTTTTATGAAACGTTTTTTTGTACAAAGACAATTTGGGTATATAATATAAATATGAAATGCTATTTATCGGATGCCGAAGCAATCATTTTTGAAATATCATTGGCTGTAAAATTTCCGCGAACATCTAAAAAAACAAGCTCTTTGTCTGAATTTACAGTAATCAGCATATTTTTAATAACATCATCTTTCTGTTTCACGCGGATATTTACATTTTCTCCATTATGTTTTATGGTTGCCCATTCTTCATAATTATTGTTGTTTAAATACTTTGCAAAATCATTCAGCATCGATTTATCTCCGTTTTCAACAGTCAAAACTTTAATTTTTGAAACTTTTCTGATCAGGCGGATCATCTCTTCGTTATCTTCACCATCTTCCCTTAATGCTTTTTTAATAACAGGTTTTGCTAAAAACATCGGAACATTGATGGTAGTAAATTTTGCTCCTTTAAAATCGTTTCCCGAATCTGAAAAGTAAGCCATCTTACCCGTTCCCGAAGAAACAATACAAGACTGTAACATGAACATTGCACAAGCAACAAAAAAAAGGTTTTTTAATATTTTCATGGCAATTTGGATTTAAATTAAATTTTTAGTTGATGGGTTTTAAACTTCCTCCTGACATTTTGCTGATGTCTGAAGTAATTTCCGGATTTCCTCTGTATCGGATGGTTCCGCCTGATGAAGCCTTCGCTTTTAATTTATCGGTAACGTTTACAGAAAGGCTGGATCCTGAAGTTGATTCTGCTTCCACCTGTTTTACCTGAAAATCTTCACCTTTACATACTGCACCGCTGCTGATATCGAAAGTTGCTGTTCCGGCTTCTCCCTCAAGACTTGTATCAGAACCGCTTGATCCTTTAAATACTAAACTTCTGGAATTTACCTCAACTTTTACGCTTGTTCCTGAAGACGCTTCCACTAAAGCATTATTTGAGATATTAAACTTCCCTTTCACTACAGAACCAGAAGATGCATCAATGGTAAGATTATCTTCTTTTACAGAATTAATAGTGGTAAAAGTTGCTCCCGAAGACGCTTTAATATTATCCATTCTTGGCGAAGAAACATTGACACTGATGTTTTTAAACTTTAAATTTTTCTGCCCTTTGTTATCCACATAAACTCTCAGAACACCATTATCTACTTTTGTTACAATATACTGAAGCTTATCGGCATCGGCAATTACCTTTACATTGGTAGGACTTTCCTGTTTGAACACCAAATTTACACCTGTACTCACCTGAATTCCTGAGAATTCGCCCACATTTCTGGATTCGCCATTCAGATAGGAAGAAGTATTTTCCGAAGTGAGGTTATTTCTGGTATTGGTAACCGGATTTGTTTTTGTTTCTGTAGAATTGATGATTTTATTGATATCATTCATCGAAAGTTTTCCGTCCAGTTTTACCAGAATGTTTTCTTCTCCTCCGCTATCGATGCTCAGCAAAAGATCATCCAAAATTCCGTTTTTCTCTTCCGCCGAAAGAAATTTAATCTTAGCACCGTTACTGTTCATTGTCATAATTTCACTGTACTTCAGATTGCTTAAATAAGAAGAAATGTCTTTGTTGATTTGCGACAGCTTCTGTCCTTTGGAAGAGCTTCCGTCCTGTGGCTTTTCGGCAATGAAAACTTTCAGTCCGTTAATTTTGGATAATAACGGTTTGATCTGATCCAGTTCAGCATCTCCAAGATCCAGACTGCTTAACATTCCGAACATCGGTTTGGCAATTTTAATGGAGGTTACTCCTTCCACTTCCTGATATTTATCAAAAAGCTGATCTAATTTATCTTTTTCCTGCCCGTAAATATTAAAGAAATGGGAAAAAGCGAGTGCAAATATTATGAATATCTTTTTCATGAGTCAATTTTTATTTTTGATTATTATTGCCTGATCAGGTGCATAATCTTTAAGGTTAATTAATAATCGTCGTCTACGACGGCTGGTTTTGCTAATTTTTCACTAACGTTATTTGCAAATATTTGAAATGAATACTTAGTCACGTTGATTGCTTCTTCTACATTTTCGATTCTTTTTCCGTTGACGATAACATAAGAATCTTTATATCCTGTAGAATCTGAAGCTTTAGAGGAATTATAGACATACTTCGGTTTTCTTTCTTTCTTCAGCCTTCCTCTTTTGGGTAAAATTTCATCCAGATAATCTTTGTCGGCAACCGGATTTTCCTGAAGTACAGAATCTTTTTTTGCTCCGGAAACTGAATCATTCGGCAGATTTACCGCGACCTGTTCCGTATGTTCACTATTTTCCTTGATAAAATTATCTTTTTGCTTTTTTATCTGATTTTCAACTATCTGAGCCTGATTTTCTACATCTGAATTTTGAGTATATTTAAATATCAAACCAACACTCAAAAGCAAAACTACACTTGCAGCCATCCAGAACCATTTCGGGAACGATGGTTTTGTTTTCGTATCAATCGGGATAACCGGTGTTTCATTTTCCTGATTATCCTCTTCTTTTCCTTGTGCTTTTTTCAGAAAGTCATCAAAATCCCAGTTTATTTTTTCTTCCTTTAAATTATGGAAGATTTCTTCGTATTTATCTTGAAATTTTTCGTTGCTCATAGCTCGTCAATTGTGAAATTTGTTCTTTTACTTTTTGTCTTGCCCGCATAAGATTCACTCTTACTGCATTTTCCTCCATTTCCAGCATTTCGCCGATTTCCGAGACTTCATATTCTTCTACATCTTTCAAATGAATTACCATTTTCTGTTTCTCCGGAAGCTGATTAATGAAACCGATAATGTGTTCCTTTAAATTATTGACTTCCATACTGTAAAGCTCGGAACGGTGTAGCTGCATATCTGCAAATCCTAACTTTACATCGTGATGCTTCAGTCTGTTAAGGCATTCATTCCGGACCGATTTCAGGGCATATGATTTTAAATTCCCAAACTGCTCCAGCTCATCTTTCTTCTGCCAGAATTTAATCATAAGATCCTGCACCACGTCTTCTGCTTCATCACTGCTCATGACAAACCTTTTCGCAAAGCGATACATCTCATCTTTGAGAATGAATACCGTACTTCTGAAAGTTTCTTGAGTCATAAGTTTTGTTTCTATAAGTAAGACAACCGGATTTTACATTTTATTACATTAAAAATAAAAAAACTTCAAAAAAATTTGAAGTTTCCTTTATTGATCGTATTAATACGCATCAAAAATATGTTTAAAAATAGCCTTATCTTCATCGGTTAAAGGCACTTTTCTTCTTGCCATTGCCCGTTCTGCTACTTCGTAGGCTTTGTCTAATTTAAATTTCTCATCGCCTTTAAAACCGCCCCACGAAAAACTTTCCACCAGATTCGGCGGGAAACCCTCTTTGAAAATATTGGAAGCAACTCCAACTACAGTTCCTGTATTTAGTTGTGTATTGATCGCTGTTTTAGAATGATCTCCCATAATTAAACCGGCAAACTGCAATCCTGTATCTTCAAAAGATTTTGTTCTGTAGTTCCACAATTTTACAGGAGCGTAATTATTTTTAAGATTGGAAGAATTGGTATCTGCTCCCAGATTACACCATTCTCCGATCACTGAATTTCCGACAAAACCATCATGACCTTTATTGGAATATCCAAAAATAATAATATTGCTGACTTCTCCGCCAACTTTACAATGAGGACCAATTGTCGTTGCCCCATAAATTTTTGCACCTAAATTAAACTTAGACTCTTCACAAAGCGCAATCGGGCCCCGAAGATTACAGCCTTCCATCACCTCAGCATTTTGCCCGATATAGATCTTGCCTGTTTTTGTATTGATGGTTGAAAATTCAATTTGTGCTCCTTCTTCTATAAACAGATCTTCTTTATTCCCTAAAAATCCATTGGTTGAAGAAAGTTCCTGAGAAACTCTGCCTTTCGTAAGCAATGCAAAATCGAAATCTATAGCTTCTTTATTATAAGTAAAAAGATCTGTAGGTTTTTTAAAGAAAATAAGTTCTTCCTTAATGTCCGTCATTTTTTCGATCTGGTGCAGAGAAAAACCATCCATATTGATTTTTGCAGCGACCAATTCGTCTTCATAAACCAATGCTTCTCCCTGTTTCAGATCTTTGATCTGCTGAATCACATTTTCTGTCGGTAAAAAATTCGTTACCAGAAAAAGACTTTCTTTTTTTGCTGGTTCTGGAAATTTTCCCTGCAGATACATTTCCGTGAAGAAAGAAATCTCGGTGTTTTCTAAAATTTTCTGCCATCTTTCAGAGAAAGTAAGGATTCCGCATCGCATTTCTGCAACGGGACGTGTAAAAGTAAGCGGAAGAAAATCTTCCCAATATTGTGCATCTGAAAATACTAATTGCATCGTTCAGTTTTTAGTTTAAAATGAATGTTTAACGTCTAAACAAAAATACAATAAAAAAGTCCTCCGGAAACCGAAAGACTTTTAAATATTATGATCACAAAAAAATTACTTAGCGAATTTTTTGTATTTGTTCATGAACTTATCAACTCTACCTGCAGTGTCAACTAACTTCACTTTACCAGTGTAGAAAGGGTGAGAAGTTGAAGAGATCTCCATTTTGATCAATGGGTATTCTTGTCCTTCGTACTCGATAGTATCTTTTGTTTCTGCAGTAGACTTGCAAAGAAACACCTCGTCGTTACTCATATCTTTGAAAACAACAAGTCTATAATTTTCTGGGTGGATTCCGTTTTTCATAATACAATTTTTAAAAAATTAAAGTTTGCTTTCGAAATAGTAATGGATATTTCTCTGCTAATTTTAGGGTGCAAAAATACAATAATTTTTTAAAATTACAAATAGACAATCAATATTTTTTTCTTCATAAGAAATTCAAAGTATTTTCGTTAAATTTGAAATCTATTTAAACTTTAATTTCGATGAAATTCAAATTATTACTGGCTTTTTCTTTCTGGATGCTTGTTATGGCTGTATCTTGTAATAAGGACGACATCAGTTTCGACGCTCCTTCTCAGGAACTAAGCTTTTCCAAAGACACGGTTTTCTGCGATACGGTTTATCATCAGGTTCGTTCAGAAACATATGCGGTAAAAGTATATAATAATGAAGACAAAGATATTCTGATCCCTCGAATTCACCTTCAAAAAGGGGCTACTTCTCTGTATAAGATCAATGTGGACGGAAAACCGGGATATGATTTTAAGGATGTCCCGTTAAGAAAAAAAGACAGTCTGTATATTTTCGTTGAAATTGCACCGGAAGCGAGCGGTCCTGAAGCGATTGCCGAAGATAAGATATTATTCCAGAGTCCTGTAGGACAACAACAGGTTGTATTGTTCTCTGTGGTTCAGGATGCGGAATTTTTTATAAAAACACCTACGAATCCGAATATTATTACTTCCGATGCAACATGGAATAACAATAAAGCTAAAATTATCTACGGAGATTTGACGATTGACCAGAATGTTATTCTGAATATTCAACAGGGAACAAAAGTCTATTTTCACAAAAACAGCGGAATGAAAGTACTTTCGGGAGCCACACTGAATATTAACGGTACTTTAGCCAACAATGTTACACTTCGCGGAGACAGAAATGATCCTGCCTACGATACAATTCCTAAAAACTGGAATTCTATTAAAATGGAAGCAGGTTCCACCCTTAATATGAATTATGCAAGGCTCTTCGGAGGAACAAAAGGTCTTGACATGAAACAGACCAGTGCCAATATCAGCAATTCTTTTATCCACACCTTTCAGGAATATGGAATTTATGCCGTTGCTTCTACAATTACTGCAAAAAATCTTGTGATGAATAATTGCGGAGAATCTGCGGTAGGAATCTTCAAGGGAGGAACGCATAACTTTACCCACTGTACGATTGCCAATTATTCGGATCTTCTGCATTCTTATAACCGAAACGGAATCTTAGCCGCTAATGAATGGACGAATACATCCGGAGTGAAAGAATACGGAGCACTGATCTTTAATTTAAGAAACAGCATCGTGTATTCCGACCGTGACAATTCTGTTAATTTTGAACAGACTCCGCCGAATTTATTTAATTTTACCATTCAGAACTGTCTCATTAAATATTCCGGAACTTCGGAAGCCGGTTTTGATTTTAATACAAGTCCGGGAGTTATTCAGTCTCTTAAAAATTTGGATCCGCTGTTTGTTAATTATTTCGCAGCCAAGATGAACCTGAGGGTAAAACAGAATTCTCCGGCAATCGGAAAAGGAAGTACAGCTGTTGCGGCAACTGTTCCAACAGATATAGCCAATGTTTCAAGAACTTCAAATCCTACAGTGGGAGCTTATCAATACTTTTAAAAAATGGATTTTGATATTGTAAAAATCGGGGCTTTTGCCGTTTTAATTATTGTGTATCTCACGGTAAGAAAGCTTCTGAAAAGATTTGCAGATTTTACTGCGAACATCGGAGATTCTGCCTATCATGAAGAAGAAATAAAAACACTGGAAGAAAAAATAGTTGCATTAGAAGAAAAGATCAATAACAAACCATAAATGGAAATTACACATCTGCAGCAGCAAGTTGACGAATGGATTAAGACCATTGGCGTTCGTTATTTCAATGAATTGACCAATATGGCAATGTTGACGGAAGAAGTAGGCGAAGTGGCGAGAATCATCGCCAGAAGATATGGAGAACAAAGCGAGAAGGAAAGCGACAAAAGTAAAGATTTGGGCGAGGAACTGGCAGATGTTTTGTTTGTAACGTTATGTCTGGCCAATCAGACCGGAGTTAATCTGCAGGAAGCTTTTGATAGAAAAATGAAGATCAAGACGGATCGCGACAAGGACCGCCATCAGAATAATGAAAAATTAAAATAGCCGGATGCCGGAAGTTGGAAGCCGGAAGTTTTTAAACTAAACTTTTCACCTCCATCTTCCAGCTTCGGGCTTTCAACTTAGAAGAATAATGAAGAAGCTAGAAAAATCAAAATTACAGGAAAACAAAACCATACAGATCAGCGGTTCGAAAAGTATTTCGAATCGTTTGTTGATTTTAGAAAGTCTGTTTAAAAATATAGAAATCGGGAATTTATCGAATTCTCAGGACACACAACTTCTGAAAAAAGCTCTGTCTGAAGATTCGGAAATTGTGGATATTCATCATGCGGGAACGGCGATGCGTTTTCTTACGTCCTATTATTCTATTCAGGAAGGAAAGACAACAATTCTTACGGGTTCCAAGAGAATGAAAGAAAGACCGATCAAAAATCTGGTTACTGCTCTGCAAAATCTGGGTGTAGAAATTGAGTATCTGGAAAATGAAGGATTTCCGCCTCTTAAAATTCACGGAAGAAAAATTACGGAGACCAAAGTGGATGTTCCGGCGGATATTTCCAGCCAGTTCATCACCTCTCTTCTTCTGATTGCCGGAAAACTGGAAAACGGACTGGAAATAAATTTAGTCGGTAAAGTGACTTCACGGTCTTATATTGAAATGACGCTCAACATTTTAACCCGATTCGGAATTAAAAGCAGCTTCATCGGAAATACGATCAAAGTTGAAAAATTTGATGTGAATAGTCAATCGTCAATTATCAATTATGAAGTCGAAAGCGACTGGAGTTCGGCATCTTACTTCTACTCTTTTGCTGCGTTGGGAAGAACAACCATTCATCTGAAAAGCTTTTACAAAGAATCTACACAGGGAGACTCGGCAATTGTAAAGATTTATGAAGAATTTTTCGGAATTAAAACGACTTTCACGGAACAGGAGCATAAACTCACGCTTAAGCCAATTGAAGGTTTTCAGTTTCCCGAAAAGATCGTTCTGGATATGAATAATTGTCCGGACATTGCCCAAACGCTTTGTGTAACTGCAGCAGCCCTGAAAATTCCTTTTGAAATTTCAGGATTGGAAACTTTGCGTGTAAAAGAAACCGATCGTCTTTTAGCTTTACATAATGAACTGAAAAAGCTGGGTACGGAAACAGAATTTACAGATTTGACGATTAAATCCATTAGCTTCAACGAACCTCAGGAAAATATTTCCATTGCAACGTATCAGGATCACAGAATGGCGATGAGCTTTGCTCCATTTTGCCTGATCAAAGAATTAAATATTGAAGAGGAAGATGTTGTGGAGAAATCGTATCCGATGTTTTGGGAGGATTTGGAAAATTTATTAATTAAAGAATAATATTTACACATAATATCAATTTATAGTTGTCATTTTGACGAAAGAGAAATCTAAAAACAGATTCTTCATTCCACTGAGTTTCATTCAGAATGACAACAGAGTTTAAATTTACATACAATCAGATGTCACAACATAAAACCATCATCATCACCGGAACTTCCTCAGGAATTGGTTTCGTGTTAGCAGAATATTTCGGGAAGAAGGGTCATAAAGTTTATGGCTTAAGCAGAAAACACACCGAAAGTCAGTATTTTAAATCAATTCCCACTGATGTTACGGATAATGAAGCCGTACAAAATGCGATTGCTGAAGTTTTGAAAACAGAAAACATAATTGACGTTCTCATCAACAATGCCGGAATGGGAATGGTAGGAGCTGTGGAAGATTCTTCAAAAGAAGATATTTTGAAACTGTTTAATCTGAATTTGGTCGGAGCTGTACAAATGATGAGCGCTGTAATGCCGAAAATGCGTGAAAACAAATTCGGGCAGATCATCAATGTTTCCAGTATAGGAAGTGAAATGGGACTTCCTTTCCGCGGATTTTATTCGGCTTCAAAATCGGCTTTGGATAAAGTAACGGAAGCGATGAGATACGAAGTTTATCCTTGGAATGTAAATGTCTGCTCGCTTCATTTAGGAGATATTAAAACCAATATCGCAGAAAACAGAGTGAGAACAAAAGTTTCAGAACCTTATAAAAATGTTTTCGAGAAAGTATACGCTTTAATGAATTCTCACGTGGGTGACGGAACAGAACCTCTGGAAGTGGCAGAATATATAGATCAGCTTTTAAGCAAAAATAAATGGAAAGCACATTATTATTTTGGTAAATTCGGACAGAAAATCGGAGTTCCGTTAAAATGGATTCTTCCGCAGGGAACTTACGAAAATTTGATGAAGAAATACAATAAACTGGCTTAGTTTCAGTTATTTTAAAAAAAATTAATCTAATGAATATTTAAAAAGTTGTTTGATTATCCGTCATTGATCATAATGCTTAATTTTAACGCAAAGATCGCTAAGATTCTTTTTATATACCAACTGTTTTAAGTTCGCAAAGGTGCTTCGACAAGCTCAGCATAAACTATTCACTCAGCAAAGAACTCAAAGGTTTTTCAATGATGACAAATTACGGACAATCATTAAAAGTTAAGATCATTCCTAAGAAAACTTATTCTATTATTCTAAATGTATAAAATTTAAGTTTAGCTTACTATTCTTAACTTCTTAAATAAAATCTTAATGGTTTAAAAATGTAACATTGAAATTAATTCTAAAAATATTTTTTGTACTGTTTTGCGTTTTTGTACAGGCGCAGAAGAAGCATTATTTCCTGATCGACTCTGAAACCAAGGTGAAGAAAAAGGTAAAAGATTCCGCTTCAGCAGTGAAGTTTCTGGATTCCCTGGCTCAGACCAATTACTTTTTTACTCAGCTTAAAGAAGTCAGAAAAAAAGGTGACAGCACAGAAATATTTTACGATAAAGGGAAAAATTTTAATCAGACTTACGTTAATATTTCAGATTCTATTTCAGATAAAACGAAGCTCCAGAAAGAGTTTTTTACCAAAAATTTAGATTCAACCAAAAAAAGCATCAACAAAAAGTATATTGATGAAGGTTTTGCATTCAGCAGAATAAAATCGAAATACAAAGGTCAGAAAAACGGTTATCCTGTTGTTGAAATAGATATTAACAAAAACAATAAAAGAACCATCGATAATTTCGTGGTAAAAGGCTACACAAGCGTTCCCAAAAGATTCATTAAAAATCTTGAGAAAGAATTTAAAGGGAAAACCTACGACGATAAAAACCTGATTGCCATTAATAAATCATTTCAGAGTCATCAGTTTGTTGCTCTGGAGCGTCCTCCGCAAACGTTATTCACTAAAGATTCCACGAGCATCTACCTTTTCATGGAAAAGAAAAAAACCAACAGTTTTGACGGGGTCATTGGTTTCGGAAATGATAAAACAGACAAATTTACGCTGAACGGAACCCTGAATGTAAATTTCAGAAATATTTTCAACAGCTTCGAGCTTATCAATCTTTACTGGCAGAGAAATCCGGATAAAGGACAGACTTTTGATTTACAGACTGATATCCCCTATCTTTTCAAATCCAACGTTGGTCTCAATATGAAGGTGAATATTTTCCGTCAGGATTCTACTTTTGCCAATGTGAAGGCTCTTCCCGCATTTTATTATCATCTGAACTCCCGAAACAAACTGGGACTGAGAGGAACTTTCGAAAGTTCCAGCATCATCGATACGTTGTATGTTCAGGGTAAAGATTACAGCAAAAAGGGAATCGGAATCTGGTTTGAAATGGTAGAGCCTACCGATATTGATCTTTTCCTTTACAAGACCAAAATAAACGCCGGATACGATTATTTAACGACCACTTATACCAAAGAAAATATACAATCTCCACAGAATCAGTTTTACTTCTTTGGAGAGCATAATTATCATATTAACGGAAATCATTTCCTCAACCTCAAGGCAGAAGGGGCTATGATGGATTCTAAAATTGACTTTTCTGCCAACGAATTGTACCGCTTCGGAGGCTGGAATTCCATGCGTGGTTTTAATGAAAATTCTCTTGCCGCAGATTTCTTTTATTACGGCAGTTTAGAGTACCGTTATCTCATCGGAAGTCAGGCCTTTTTTGATGTTTTCGGGCAGTACGGACAGCTCAATAATAAATCTCTGAATGTAAAGCCTAAACTCTACAGTGTGGGGCTGGGTTTTAATTTCTTTATTCCGATCGGGCTAATGAGCTTCCAGCTTTCCAATGGTAACGAGTTCGGAAATCCTTTTAAATTCAATGATATTAAAATCCATTGGGGAATCCTGAGCAGATTTTAATTTTAACTTTTTTCACCATTTCTTTCCCATCTTTCTGCAATAAAAACAGCTAAAGTTTTATAAGACTTTCCTTTTGTACAGGGCAAAAATTATAAAATTCCACTACCCTTATCATTAATTTGAATAAACAATTAAAATTATAAGTTATTGATAAATAAATGATAACAATAAAAATTTATTGTTAAAAATATTGCATATTAATTTAAAACTTATTAACTTCATTGTACTAAATATTTCACCATGAAAAGATTTAAATTCACTTTAGCTTTGTCTTTAGCCGCCATTGCTGTATCCGGTAATTTAAGCGCACAGGACACCAACACAGACAATCACACTTTAACGATTTCCGTTCCGGAAGTAGCATTGGTAGACATTGAACCTGCTGCCAGTAAAAACATTACTTTAGGATTTACAGCTCCAGTTGAAGCCGGAAACCCAATCGTAGCAAACGCAGCCAATACCACCCTATGGCTTAATTATTCTTCCATAAAATCTGTAGCAGATCCTACCCGTAATGTTTCTGTGAAATTAAATGCCGTAATTCCCGGCGTCGATATTAATGTAACCGCAGCAGCTGCAACAGGATCCGGAGCAGGAACTTTAGGAACTCCTTCTGCACAGCTTACATTAAGTACTGCAGACCAAACCATCATTTCAGGAATCGGAAGTGCATATACCGGTAACGGAGCCAATAACGGGCATAATCTTACTTACGCTTTAGTTCCCGGAAGTACTCCGGGTGGTGTTGCTGCCTATGCAGATTTAACGGCAGCCGCCAATACTGTTGCCACCGTTACATATACGATTTCGGACAACTAACTATTACATTTCCCATATATACAGACAGGAAGAAGTTGTGCCAATTTCTTCTCTGTTTTGTATAGTCGTTTTTCAAACTTAAAACTTTACATAGTTTATGATAAAGAGTATCCTTCTGTTTTCTGTTTTCCTGATTCAGTTTACTTTCCTGAAAGCGGGTATTGTAGTTCTGAACGGACTTTCCCATACCTATAAAGTTGAAAACGGAAAAATCTATAAAGGCAAAATAGCTATTGAAAACACAAGCAACCTGCCGCAAAGTGTAAAATTATTTCTTCAGGATTTCAGTTATCAGTCGGATGGGTCTATTCAATATTCTGCTCCTCATACAAATCTAAAAACCAATGCAGACTGGATTAAGATGAACACCAATATGATTGTTCTGAAAGCAAAGGAAACGACAGAGGTTTATTATGAAATTATGGTTCCGGATAGAATTACTGAACCCGGAAGTTATTGGAGCGTTATTATTGTGGAACCTATAGAAGAAATAACCCCAAACGATAATAAACAGGGAGTAAATATAACTTCTGTTATCCGGTATGCCATTCAGGTAATTACTGATCTGAATACGGAAAAGGCAAGACCTGATCTTAAATTCGAAGGGGTAAAAATTGAAAAAGAAAATGGCAGACAGCTTCTGAAAGTTGCCATTGCCAATAAAGGAAATCTTTACTGCAAACCTATCGTGGTAATTGAAATGTATGATAAAAAGAGCGGACAAAAGGCAGGGACTTTCTCCAGTCAGGCAATGGGTCTGCTGCCCCAAACATCAAAATCTTTTTACATTGATCTGGAAAAAACTCCTCCGGCTCAGTATAAAGCCGTTCTTATCGCTACAGATGAAGATGAAAATTCTTTTGCTCTCAATGTAGAACTCGACGTAAAAAATGATTAAAATACGTGCATTATATATTTTTACGCTATTTCCGGCATTCCTTTTTTCTCAGACAAAAAATTTTATTGAAAAAAAGGACAGTCTGCTGCCGGGAAGTATTACTTCTATTCCTTTTACTGTAGAAAATAAATTTTCTGTTCGTACATCATATAATCTTACCGTCGAAACTTCCGATCCGAATATTATTCCTATCCTTACGAAAGGAGAAATTGAAATTTCACCAGCAGAGAAAACCATCTATCTTGTTCCTGTAAAAATAGCATCTGAAACTCCTCACGGAAAATACGGAATCACTTTGTACGGCTCCGAAAAAAGCACCGGCGAAAGATTTTCAAAGCATTTTGAATTTATAATTTCAGAAAGCCGAAAACTTTCACTCACTTCATTAAATGCTCCGGAATTTGTGAAGGCGGGAGAAACTATTATTTCTACTTTTCTTTTAAAAAACAATGGAAACTTTACAGAAAACCTGATTCTTGAGAGCAAAAATGCAATAATTGATCAAAATACATCACTGATTTTATCAGCCAGTGAACAAAAAATAATTACAGTTTTAAAAAAAACAAACCCGGAATTAGGTAAAAACGAAATGCAGAATATTATGCTCTCTGTTTATTCTGCAGATAACCCGAAAGAAAATCAGTCTGCTTATACAAGCGTAAAAATTATTTCCGTAAAACCATCAGAAGAAGATATATTCCACAGACTTCCTGCAGCCTTTTCTCTGGCATTTACCGGAATGCAGAACCGAGGCGAATTTCAAAACGGATTTCAGGGAGAAATTTACGGAAAAGGCAGTCTGGATAAAGAAAACAGAAATATTATTGAATTTCATGCGGTGACAAAAAATCCTGTGGCATTTAATTCTTTCACGAAATATGAGGAATATTTTGTGAATTACAAAAGAGAAAATTTCTTTATTCATCTCGGAGATAAAAATTATTTCTCTTCATTTTTAACGGAATATGCAAGGTACGGTCGTGGCGCAGAAGTTCTTTATGATACAGAAAAATTAAGTTTCGGAGGCTTTTACAATCATCCCAGATTTTTCCGGGATATTCAGGATGAATTTAATATATACTCAAAAATTAAAATTGCTAAAGAGTCGGAAATTACAGCCGGCTATTTATACAAAATTCCCCGTAAAGATAATTCTTTATTAAGCTTCTCCGGCTTCAGATTTCATTCGGACGCGCAGCTGCCTTATTTAGCGGGAAAATTCAAATTAAATAAAAGCATTGAAATCTCCGGTGAAACGTCTTACAGCAAAACCGGAAAAACTGAAGGAAGTGCTTTTATGCTGCAAACAGTCGCCAATTTTAATAAAATCAGCGGAAATCTTATGTATATGCATTCCTCTCCAGAATATGCAGGGTACTTTAACAATACAAATACATTTAACGGAAATATTCAATTTCAGATTTTTAATAAAGTGAATATACTTGCCAATTATGTTCAGGATGCAAAAAACTTTCAGCGCGACACGCTGCTTCTCGCCGCGCCATACCGAAAATATCTACAGTATGGAATTCAGTACAGATACACCAAAAAAGGTTCTATAACGATCTTCAATGGATTTCAGAGATACGAAGACCGTCTGATTCCAAAGGAATTTGATTATAAGGAACAGTTTTTCAGAATCAGCATGGAACAGCAGCTGGGAATTTTTCAACTTAATTTTGAAAGTCAGTTTGGCAAAACCAACAACTATCTTCTGAACTTTTCTGGCAATTCAAGTTTTTACACCGCCAATGTAGGATTTGAAAAATTCAGAACCTCCTTTAATATTTATGGAAGTTATGCTGTTACTTCAAGATATCAGATGCAAAATCAGAAGCAGATGTATTACGGAGTTAGAATTCTGAGCCGTTTCTCACAAAAAACAAACTTCAGTTTATCTTATCAGAACAATTATATGCCAGAAGAATATTTTGCAGACAGAAATCTTTTTGAATTAATATTTCATCAGCAGATCTTTCCGGGACATGAATTTGATCTTTCCGGAAGATATACTTTACAGCGTGGAGAACTGGGCAATAAAGATTTTATCTTCTCTCTTCGTTATACCGCAAGACTGGATATTCCGACTCAAAAAACAGCAGATTACGCTGCGCTTTACGGAACAATTAACAATTTGGGAGTAAAAAAAGTAGACGGAATTAGAATTTTACTAGGGCATTATTTATCAGTAACTGATAAAAGCGGAAATTTTGTATTTAAAAATGTAATTCCGGGAAACTATGTTTTAGAGATCGACCGTTCTACAGGCGATATCAATGACATTCCGGATATTGATCTTCCCGCCTCAGTAACAATATCCAACAGAGAAAATATCTTTAATTTTGGCTTAACAAGTGCTTCACAGATTCAGGGAAAAATCGAATATTCTGAAAGTCCGAAACCAGACTTTGTTCATCTGTCTAATAAGAAAAGAGAAAGCATTATGCTTGAAATATCAAACGGAAATCAGATTTACCGCAAAATAATTGATGTCGGAGAAAATTTTGATTTCACCTATTTGCGGCCGGGAGAATGGAAAGTAAAAGTTTACAGAAACGGACTGGACAAAAAGTATAAAATTCCGGTAGATCATTTTGATTTTGTCCTGAAACCTTCAGAAATAAAAACATTAATCATCAATGTTATAAAACAGCAATCGGAAATAAAATTTCAGCAGGAGCCAATTAAAGTAACTTATAACGAATTCAGAAAAAAGAAATGAAGCATTCAGTATCTATATTTTTAATTTTTCTTACATTATCCTGCAAGATATTTTCTCAAACATCAGGAAACCGAAGTGTTGCCATTAGTCTGCCTGTAGTAACACTTATGGATATTGAACCTTCCGGAGCAATTAGTTTAAACTACACCGCACCTTCCGAAGCCGGAAATGCTGTAACAGCACCTGCAAGTAATTCTTCAAAATGGATCAATTATACATCTGCAATTGCTCCTTCTGGATTAGCACGCAGAATTACGGCATCTGTTAACCAAACTATTCCCGGTATCGACATTAAAATTATGGCAGCCGTTGCAACAGGATCAGGCGGAGGAACGCTGGGAGTACCTTCTCCTCAGATTACACTTACAACATCAGCTCAAACCATAATAAGCGGAATCGGCGGTGCATTTACAGGAAACGGAGCAAATAACGGGCATCAGCTGATCATAACCCTTGGAATTAACAACTATTCTAACTTAGATGCCAGATCAAACACACCGGTCATCATTACTTATACGATAACAGAATAAAGAAAAAATGATGTATTTACAGAAATTTATTATTAAAAATATTTTCATTGTGATTATGATTGTATTTTCTCAGTTACAATCACAACGTACATTAACTGTAGGCGGAACAAATTGGACGGTTACAATTCCATCTATAACTGAAGCAGGAGATAATTACGCCGGAACTTACGAAAGTTCTACAAGCCAAATTATTCTGGCTGCAAGCGTTCCCTTATTGTTAACCAATGGTAAAGTAAGCATGCACTATATTGCCAATCCTATATGGAATTCTAATCTTATTTTAAGCGCAAAACGAACCGGAGACGGAACTACAACCTGCGTTGCATGCTCAATTTCCGGCGGTACAACCTATACCATCATTCCACCAACGGCGGATATAGAACTATTTAGAATTACAGCTGTACTGTCGTTAGCCTCCTATTCCAATATTCCAGTACAATTACAGCTTTCCGGAGTATCTGTTACACTTCCTGCTACAAGCTATAACAGCCAGATTATCTTTACAATAAGCGACTTATAATTTCAATAAAATAATTTTATTTTCATGAGCTTTATCCCGTTATCCACTGTATCTTTCGAGTTGCGGACTCCGCTTAGCTCCGCCCGCAACCCAAAAGGATTGTGTTTCTATCGTGGCTGAGTAATGAGTAATGAGTAATGAAAGATAATTGATAATTGATGAATGATGATTGACTATATCCTGGGGCTTCTTTACTTTTTACGTTTACTTTTTACTTTCACTTGTTCTTGTTTTTTTACTTGGCTCTTTTCCCTTTTTACTTTTTCCTTTTCACTTGGCTCTTTGGTTCTTCCCTGAAGTTATTCTTTGAGTTATGGGCATAAAAAAAGTCTCATAGAATAAATTCTATGAGACTTTTAAATAAAAACTGGCGGCGACCTACTCTCCCGCTTTCGCAGTACCATCGGCGCTGGTGGGCTTAACTTCTGTGTTCGGAATGGGAACAGGTGAGCCCCACCGCTAAAACCACCCTAAAGGTTGTATATAGCTGTTGGCTATTGGCTTATTGCCATTGGCCATTCGCTTTTTATCGGTAAATTTCATCACAAAGGCAAAACCAGTGTTGCACTTATAAATACTTAAGCTAAGTTATGATAAGCATGATTGCTCATTACCTATTACTCATTACTTATGAATAGGCTATAAATCTACGGGTAATTAGTACTACTCGGCTATGCTGTTACCAACTTTACACCTGTAGCCTATCAACGTGGTCATCTCCCACGACCCTTAAAAGATGTCTCATCTTGAGGCGAGTTTCGCACTTATATGCTTTCAGTGCTTATCTCTTCCAAACATAGCTACTCAGCGGTGCACCTGGCGGTACAACTGATACACCAGAGGTTTGTTCAATTCGGTCCTCTCGTACTAGAATCAAGCCCTCTCAAACATCTAACGCCCGCAATAGATAGAGACCGAACTGTCTCACGACGTTCTGAACCCAGCTCGCGTGCCACTTTAATGGGCGAACAGCCCAACCCTTGGGACCTTCTCCAGCCCCAGGATGTGACGAGCCGACATCGAGGTGCCGAACCTCCCCGTCGATGTGAGCTCTTGGGGGAGACTAGCCTGTTATCCCCGGAGTACCTTTTATCCTATGAGCGATGGCCCTTCCATACGGAACCACCGGATCACTATGTCCTGCTTTCGCACCTGATCGACTTGTTGGTCTCACAGTCAAGCACCCTTATGCCATTACACTCTACGCACGGTTACCAAGCGTGCTGAGGGTACCTTTGAAAGCCTCCGTTACTCTTTTGGAGGCGACCACCCCAGTCAAACTACCCACCACGCAATGTCCTTCCCTAAAGAAGTTAGGCTCCAAGTAAGTAAAGGGTGGTATTTCAACGTCGGCTCCACAAACACTAGCGTGCCTGCTTCAAAGCCTCCCACCTATCCTACACATTACTTACTCAAAGTCAATACGAAGTTATAGTAAAGGTTCACAGGGTCTTTTCGTCCCATTGCGGGTAATCGGCATCTTCACCGATACTACAATTTCACCGAGCTCGTGGCTGAGACAGTGCCCAGATCGTTACACCATTCGTGCAGGTCGGAACTTACCCGACAAGGAATTTCGCTACCTTAGGACCGTTATAGTTACGGCCGCCGTTTACTGGGGCTTCAGTCAAACGCTTCGCTTACGCTAACGCCCTTCCTTAACCTTCCAGCACCGGGCAGGTGTCAGACCCTATACAGCATCTTTCGATTTAGCAGAGTCCTGTGTTTTTGATAAACAGTCGCCTGGGCCTCTTCACTGCGGCCAGCATTGCTGCTGGCGTCTCTTCTTCCGAAGTTACGAGACTATTTTGCCTAGTTCCTTAGCCACGACTCACTCGAGCACCTTAGGATTCTCTCCTCGACTACCTGTGTCGGTTTTGGTACGGGTTGCTTCACTTCGGCTTTTCTTGGATCCGATTACACTATAACAGCTTCGCCCGAAGGCTAGGCCTTGACACTTCCGTCCGTCTTCTATAGCTACATCGAACCGTCCCCTTTTTAGTGTGAGCAAGTATGGGAATATTAACCCATTGTCCATCCACTACCCCTTTCGGGTTCGCGTTAGGTCCCGACTAACCCTCAGCTGATTAGCATGGCTGAGGAAACCTTAGTCTTTCGGTGAGGGGGTTTCTCGCCCCCTTTATCGTTACTTATGCCTACATTTTCTTTTCTATAAGCTCCACAATACCTCACGATACTGCTTCGGCGCCGATAGAATGCTCTCCTACCAGATATAATTAATTATAAATCCATAGCTTCGGTATTCTGTTTATGCCCGATTATTATCCATGCCGGACCGCTCGACTAGTGAGCTGTTACGCACTCTTTAAATGAATGGCTGCTTCCAAGCCAACATCCTAGCTGTCAATGCAGTCCAACCGCGTTGCTTCAACTTAACAGAAATTTGGGGACCTTAGCTGTTGGTCTGGGTTCTTTCCCTCTCGGACATGGACCTTAGCACCCATGCCCTCACTGCCGTAGAACATTTATTAGCATTCGGAGTTTGTCAGGAATTGGTAGGCGGTGAAACCCCCGCATCCAATCAGTAGCTCTACCTCTAATAAACTTATATACGACGCTGCACCTAAATGCATTTCGGAGAGTACGAGCTATCTCCCAGTTTGATTGGCCTTTCACCCCTACCCACAGGTCATCCGAAGACTTTTCAACGTCAACCGGTTCGGTCCTCCACTTTGTGTTACCAAAGCTTCAACCTGCCCATGGGTAGATCACAAGGTTTCGCGTCTAATCCTACTAACTATGCGCCCTATTCAGACTCGCTTTCGCTCCGGCTCCGTAACTTAATTACTTAACCTCGCTAGTAAAATTAACTCGTAGGCTCATTATGCAAAAGGCACGCCGTCACAGAATTAATCTGCTCCGACCGCTTGTAGGCGTACGGTTTCAGGTTCTATTTCACCCTTCTATTCGAAGTGCTTTTCACCTTTCCTTCACAGTACTTGTTCACTATCGGTCTTTCAGGAGTATTTAGCCTTGGAGGATGGTCCCCCCATATTCAGACAGGATTTCACGTGTCCCGCCCTACTCATTTATCATCTATGTATGCCTTTCATATACGGGGCTATCACCCTCTATGGCTGTTCTTTCCAGAACATTCTATTAAACATATAAAGACTTTTGGGCTAATCCGCTTTCGCTCGCCACTACTTACGGAATCTCTTCGATTTCTTTTCCTCCGGGTACTTAGATGTTTCAGTTCTCCGGGTTTGCTCCTCTTACGAGGTAATACATCTTCAATGTATTGGGTTGCCCCATTCGGACATCTGCGGATCAATTCGTGTGTGCCAATCCCCGCAGCTTTTCGCAGCTTACCACGTCCTTCGTCGCCTCTGAAAGCCTAGGCATCCGCCATACGCCCTTAACGATTTCTTTCCTATTTTTAGGTTACTCAAGCACTTATAAGTGCTCGGTTTTCTCTTTGTGATGTCTTTACCGTTAATGTCAATGATCTTAATTCTACTTCTGATCTAATTCGCAAATATTGTTTTTGGCTCTATCTGCTTTTTTAAAATTAAACCATCTATGATGGTGGAGAATAAGGGAGTCGAACCCTTGACCTCCTGCGTGCAAGGCAGGCGCTCTAGCCAGCTGAGCTAATTCCCCCTCTAGGTGCTGTTGGCTTCTTGCTAATTGCTGTTGACTTTTTTGCCATCAGCCATAAGCGATTTGCCAGCCGCCTTAATTAGTAGTCTCGGGCAGGCTCGAACTGCCGACCTCTACATTATCAGTGTAGCGCTCTAACCAGCTGAGCTACGAGACTTTGTATGAGTAATGGGTGATGAGTTATAAGTAATATACTTTTTCCCATTCTTCATTTCTCAATCTCTTTCCCTTTTACTAATTTCTAGTGGGTGTGTATTATGATATATCAACCAAATAAAAAACTAAAGCTTTACTTTAAGTAAGTACTTTGTACTTGCGTACTAATTTTGTTTTTCGTCTTTAAGACGCTCTAAAATGAGATGTTCCAGCCGCACCTTCCGGTACGGCTACCTTGTTACGACTTAGCCCTAGTTACCTGTTTTACCCTAGGCAGCTCCTGTTACGGTCACCGACTTCAGGTACCCCAGACTTCCATGGCTTGACGGGCGGTGTGTACAAGGCCCGGGAACGTATTCACCGCGCCATGGCTGATGCGCGATTACTAGCGATTCCAGCTTCATAGAGTCGAGTTGCAGACTCCAATCCGAACTGAGACCGGCTTTCGAGATTTGCATCACATCGCTGTGTAGCTGCCCTCTGTACCGGCCATTGTATTACGTGTGTGGCCCAAGACGTAAGGGCCGTGATGATTTGACGTCATCCCCACCTTCCTCTCTACTTGCGTAGGCAGTCTCACTAGAGTCCCCAACTGAATGATGGCAACTAGTGACAGGGGTTGCGCTCGTTGCAGGACTTAACCTAACACCTCACGGCACGAGCTGACGACAACCATGCAGCACCTTGAAAATTGCCCGAAGGAGGATCTATTTCTAAATCTGTCAATTCCCATTTAAGTCTTGGTAAGGTTCCTCGCGTATCATCGAATTAAACCACATAATCCACCGCTTGTGCGGGCCCCCGTCAATTCCTTTGAGTTTCAAACTTGCGTTCGTACTCCCCAGGTGGCTAACTTATCACTTTCGCTTAGTCTCTGAATCCGAAAACCCAAAAACGAGTTAGCATCGTTTACAGCGTGGACTACCAGGGTATCTAATCCTGTTCGCTCCCCACGCTTTCGTCCATCAGCGTCAGTTAAGACATAGTAACCTGCCTTCGCAATTGGTGTTCTAAGTAATATCTATGCATTTCACCGCTACACTACTTATTCCAGCTACTTCTACCTTACTCAAGACCTGCAGTATCAATGGCAGTTTCATAGTTAAGCTATGAGATTTCACCACTGACTTACAGATCCGCCTACGGACCCTTTAAACCCAATAAATCCGGATAACGCTTGCACCCTCCGTATTACCGCGGCTGCTGGCACGGAGTTAGCCGGTGCTTATTCGTACAGTACCTTCAGCTTTCCACACGTGGAAAGGTTTATCCCTGTACAAAAGAAGTTTACAACCCATAGGGCCGTCGTCCTTCACGCGGGATGGCTGGATCAGGCTCTCACCCATTGTCCAATATTCCTCACTGCTGCCTCCCGTAGGAGTCTGGTCCGTGTCTCAGTACCAGTGTGGGGGATCACCCTCTCAGGCCCCCTAAAGATCATTGACTTGGTGAGCCGTTACCTCACCAACTATCTAATCTTGCGCGTGCCCATCTCTATCCACCGGAGTTTTCAATAACAAGTGATGCCACTCATTATATTATGGGGTATTAATCTCCCTTTCGAAAGGCTATCCCCCAGATAAAGGCAGGTTGCACACGTGTTCCGCACCCGTGCGCCGCTCTCAAGATTCCGAAGAATCTCTACCGCTCGGCTTGCATGTGTTAGGCCTCCCGCTAGCGTTCATCCTGAGCCAGGATCAAACTCTCCATTGTATGTTTGTCTGACTCACTCAAAGTTTTGACGCTTTAGTTTTTCCTTACTTGGTTGTTATATTGTATGTCAATGATCTTCATTTCTTCCGCTTCCTACAAAACTCAGTATCTGTCGTTTTCGTTTCGTATTTGCGAGTGCAAAAGTAATAACTTATTTTGATTTGACCAAATGTTTTTCAAGAAAATTTTAAAGTTTTTTCTGTAACCTTAACCCCTCTCTAAACACTCAATCTATACTCTCCTGCGCTCCCCCGTTTAGGGACTGCAAAGATACAAATCTTTTTCATTCCCGCAAATCTTATTTTATATTTTTTAAAAAAAAGTTTAAAATAAAAGCCGCTTCAATCTGTAGCTTTAAAAAGACTTTTACCGTCTTCCCTCAGGATTCATTAAGTAATATTGCTTAGCTAAAAGCTCTTCTGCGCTTACTGATTCTCTATCGTTTTTCAGTGGGGCAAAGATAGGGGCTTTATTCCTTACAATCCAACTTTTGTTAACATAAATTTCATCTTTAATTCATATTTAATCCTAAAGCACTGAGTGACTGGGAGAATAATTTCTGTAATTTTAAACCATTGTTTGGTTTGCCGATGGAAAAAGCGGAAGAAGAGAAGTAAAAAAAGTCTTTTTCAACAAAGCAATTGGATTATTGAAGAGGAAAAATTCAATTCCTGAAAAGATCATGTCGTTCTGCTCAGCAACAACAGCGTCTTTTTTATTTAAAAAAAGTTTATTAAATAAAGAATAATTGAGCTAATTCAGTTTTTAAAGTTATGTATGTAGTTTTATTTTAAGAAGCATTCCTATATAAAATCATTCATATCATCATTTTACATAGTATCAAACAGATATAAGAAACGCAGTTACATAAACTTTTTAAGTAACTCATTTGATAAGAAGAAGAATTTTAATAAGGAAACATAGGAATATTGGGAAAAAGGAAGGTTTAGCGTATTTCTTATTGAAACCGGATACAGCAACTTGCTCCGTCTTGCCGTAGAATAAAATTTTTGAGTTATTATGAAGTTAAGAATAATAATGTCATTTATTTTTGAAGTTTTTCTTAACAAAATAATTCCGAATGGTACAAAATACAATGTCTAAGTTCAGACCATCATATTGATTAGTTCGATAATATTATTATCCGGCAAAATCATACTTAAAAGAAAAATGTAAATCCAAAAAATTGGCAGTCTAAAATTATTAAAGAGTTATACAAATTGCTTTAAATAATGTTACCTGATCCAGAATATTTTTAAATAAATACTTTTATTCAAATTTTAGAATATATGTCTGTCTGTACTTTTATTGAAAGTTGGTACTATGAATGAAAAGATCACAATAGTTTTAAAATCTTTGATTTTTATTCTTTGGACGGCTAAGATCATTCTGGAAATTTGCTGTATTATTATCTTTTATATCTTTTGTGTTAATTCTGAATTAGTTTAAACATTATAACAAATATGGTAAAACGTATAAATGTTAAGAATAAAAATAATTAATCAAAAACTGAAAATATAAAAAAGCCATGATGAATACCTATAGGTGAAGTTCTTTCTATTCATGAACTTTTCCCGCTATCCACTGTATCTTTTGGGTTGCGGACTCCGCTTAGCTCCGCCCGCAACCCAAAAGGATTGTGTTTCTATCGTGGCTGAGTAATGAGTAATGAGTAATGAGTAATGAAAGATAATTGATAATTGATGAATGATGATTGACTATATCCTGGGGTTTCTTTCCTTATTACTTTTTACTTCTTCCTTTTTCCTTTTAACTTTATTCTTTTTTCCCTGACTCTTACTTAGGGGTATTATCTGGGGTATGGGCATAAAAAAAGTCTCATAGAATAAATTCTATGAGACTTTTAAATAAAAACTGGCGGCGACCTACTCTCCCGCTTTCGCAGTACCATCGGCGCTGGTGGGCTTAACTTCTGTGTTCGGAATGGGAACAGGTGAGCCCCACCGCTAAAACCACCCTAAAGGTTGTATATAGCTGTTGGCTATTGGCTTATTGCCATTGGCCATTCGCTTTTTATCGGTAAATTTCATCACAAAGGCAAAACCAGTGTTGCACTTATAAATACTTAAGCTAAGTTATGATAAGCATGATTGCTCATTACCTATTACTCATTACTTATGAATAGGCTATAAATCTACGGGTAATTAGTACTACTCGGCTATGCTGTTACCAACTTTACACCTGTAGCCTATCAACGTGGTCATCTCCCACGACCCTTAAAAGATGTCTCATCTTGAGGCGAGTTTCGCACTTATATGCTTTCAGTGCTTATCTCTTCCAAACATAGCTACTCAGCGGTGCACCTGGCGGTACAACTGATACACCAGAGGTTTGTTCAATTCGGTCCTCTCGTACTAGAATCAAGCCCTCTCAAACATCTAACGCCCGCAATAGATAGAGACCGAACTGTCTCACGACGTTCTGAACCCAGCTCGCGTGCCACTTTAATGGGCGAACAGCCCAACCCTTGGGACCTTCTCCAGCCCCAGGATGTGACGAGCCGACATCGAGGTGCCGAACCTCCCCGTCGATGTGAGCTCTTGGGGGAGACTAGCCTGTTATCCCCGGAGTACCTTTTATCCTATGAGCGATGGCCCTTCCATACGGAACCACCGGATCACTATGTCCTGCTTTCGCACCTGATCGACTTGTTGGTCTCACAGTCAAGCACCCTTATGCCATTACACTCTACGCACGGTTACCAAGCGTGCTGAGGGTACCTTTGAAAGCCTCCGTTACTCTTTTGGAGGCGACCACCCCAGTCAAACTACCCACCACGCAATGTCCTTCCCTAAAGAAGTTAGGCTCCAAGTAAGTAAAGGGTGGTATTTCAACGTCGGCTCCACAAACACTAGCGTGCCTGCTTCAAAGCCTCCCACCTATCCTACACATTACTTACTCAAAGTCAATACGAAGTTATAGTAAAGGTTCACAGGGTCTTTTCGTCCCATTGCGGGTAATCGGCATCTTCACCGATACTACAATTTCACCGAGCTCGTGGCTGAGACAGTGCCCAGATCGTTACACCATTCGTGCAGGTCGGAACTTACCCGACAAGGAATTTCGCTACCTTAGGACCGTTATAGTTACGGCCGCCGTTTACTGGGGCTTCAGTCAAACGCTTCGCTTACGCTAACGCCCTTCCTTAACCTTCCAGCACCGGGCAGGTGTCAGACCCTATACAGCATCTTTCGATTTAGCAGAGTCCTGTGTTTTTGATAAACAGTCGCCTGGGCCTCTTCACTGCGGCCAGCATTGCTGCTGGCGTCTCTTCTTCCGAAGTTACGAGACTATTTTGCCTAGTTCCTTAGCCACGACTCACTCGAGCACCTTAGGATTCTCTCCTCGACTACCTGTGTCGGTTTTGGTACGGGTTGCTTCACTTCGGCTTTTCTTGGATCCGATTACACTATAACAGCTTCGCCCGAAGGCTAGGCCTTGACACTTCCGTCCGTCTTCTATAGCTACATCGAACCGTCCCCTTTTTAGTGTGAGCAAGTATGGGAATATTAACCCATTGTCCATCCACTACCCCTTTCGGGTTCGCGTTAGGTCCCGACTAACCCTCAGCTGATTAGCATGGCTGAGGAAACCTTAGTCTTTCGGTGAGGGGGTTTCTCGCCCCCTTTATCGTTACTTATGCCTACATTTTCTTTTCTATAAGCTCCACAATACCTCACGATACTGCTTCGGCGCCGATAGAATGCTCTCCTACCAGATATAATTAATTATAAATCCATAGCTTCGGTATTCTGTTTATGCCCGATTATTATCCATGCCGGACCGCTCGACTAGTGAGCTGTTACGCACTCTTTAAATGAATGGCTGCTTCCAAGCCAACATCCTAGCTGTCAATGCAGTCCAACCGCGTTGCTTCAACTTAACAGAAATTTGGGGACCTTAGCTGTTGGTCTGGGTTCTTTCCCTCTCGGACATGGACCTTAGCACCCATGCCCTCACTGCCGTAGAACATTTATTAGCATTCGGAGTTTGTCAGGAATTGGTAGGCGGTGAAACCCCCGCATCCAATCAGTAGCTCTACCTCTAATAAACTTATATACGACGCTGCACCTAAATGCATTTCGGAGAGTACGAGCTATCTCCCAGTTTGATTGGCCTTTCACCCCTACCCACAGGTCATCCGAAGACTTTTCAACGTCAACCGGTTCGGTCCTCCACTTTGTGTTACCAAAGCTTCAACCTGCCCATGGGTAGATCACAAGGTTTCGCGTCTAATCCTACTAACTATGCGCCCTATTCAGACTCGCTTTCGCTCCGGCTCCGTAACTTAATTACTTAACCTCGCTAGTAAAATTAACTCGTAGGCTCATTATGCAAAAGGCACGCCGTCACAGAATTAATCTGCTCCGACCGCTTGTAGGCGTACGGTTTCAGGTTCTATTTCACCCTTCTATTCGAAGTGCTTTTCACCTTTCCTTCACAGTACTTGTTCACTATCGGTCTTTCAGGAGTATTTAGCCTTGGAGGATGGTCCCCCCATATTCAGACAGGATTTCACGTGTCCCGCCCTACTCATTTATCATCTATGTATGCCTTTCATATACGGGGCTATCACCCTCTATGGCTGTTCTTTCCAGAACATTCTATTAAACATATAAAGACTTTTGGGCTAATCCGCTTTCGCTCGCCACTACTTACGGAATCTCTTCGATTTCTTTTCCTCCGGGTACTTAGATGTTTCAGTTCTCCGGGTTTGCTCCTCTTACGAGGTAATACATCTTCAATGTATTGGGTTGCCCCATTCGGACATCTGCGGATCAATTCGTGTGTGCCAATCCCCGCAGCTTTTCGCAGCTTACCACGTCCTTCGTCGCCTCTGAAAGCCTAGGCATCCGCCATACGCCCTTAACGATTTCTTTCCTATTTTTAGGTTACTCAAGCACTTATAAGTGCTCGGTTTTCTCTTTGTGATGTCTTTACCGTTAATGTCAATGATCTTAATTCTACTTCTGATCTAATTCGCAAATATTGTTTTTGGCTCTATCTGCTTTTTTAAAATTAAACCATCTATGATGGTGGAGAATAAGGGAGTCGAACCCTTGACCTCCTGCGTGCAAGGCAGGCGCTCTAGCCAGCTGAGCTAATTCCCCCTCTAGGTGCTGTTGGCTTCTTGCTAATTGCTGTTGACTTTTTTGCCATCAGCCATAAGCGATTTGCCAGCCGCCTTAATTAGTAGTCTCGGGCAGGCTCGAACTGCCGACCTCTACATTATCAGTGTAGCGCTCTAACCAGCTGAGCTACGAGACTTTGTATGAGTAATGGGTGATGAGTTATAAGTAATATACTTTTTCCCATTCTTCATTTCTCAATCTCTTTCCCTTTTACTAATTTCTAGTGGGTGTGTATTATGATATATCAACCAAATAAAAAACTAAAGCTTTACTTTAAGTAAGTACTTTGTACTTGCGTACTAATTTTGTTTTTCGTCTTTAAGACGCTCTAAAATGAGATGTTCCAGCCGCACCTTCCGGTACGGCTACCTTGTTACGACTTAGCCCTAGTTACCTGTTTTACCCTAGGCAGCTCCTGTTACGGTCACCGACTTCAGGTACCCCAGACTTCCATGGCTTGACGGGCGGTGTGTACAAGGCCCGGGAACGTATTCACCGCGCCATGGCTGATGCGCGATTACTAGCGATTCCAGCTTCATAGAGTCGAGTTGCAGACTCCAATCCGAACTGAGACCGGCTTTCGAGATTTGCATCACATCGCTGTGTAGCTGCCCTCTGTACCGGCCATTGTATTACGTGTGTGGCCCAAGACGTAAGGGCCGTGATGATTTGACGTCATCCCCACCTTCCTCTCTACTTGCGTAGGCAGTCTCACTAGAGTCCCCAACTGAATGATGGCAACTAGTGACAGGGGTTGCGCTCGTTGCAGGACTTAACCTAACACCTCACGGCACGAGCTGACGACAACCATGCAGCACCTTGAAAATTGCCCGAAGGAGGATCTATTTCTAAATCTGTCAATTCCCATTTAAGTCTTGGTAAGGTTCCTCGCGTATCATCGAATTAAACCACATAATCCACCGCTTGTGCGGGCCCCCGTCAATTCCTTTGAGTTTCAAACTTGCGTTCGTACTCCCCAGGTGGCTAACTTATCACTTTCGCTTAGTCTCTGAATCCGAAAACCCAAAAACGAGTTAGCATCGTTTACAGCGTGGACTACCAGGGTATCTAATCCTGTTCGCTCCCCACGCTTTCGTCCATCAGCGTCAGTTAAGACATAGTAACCTGCCTTCGCAATTGGTGTTCTAAGTAATATCTATGCATTTCACCGCTACACTACTTATTCCAGCTACTTCTACCTTACTCAAGACCTGCAGTATCAATGGCAGTTTCATAGTTAAGCTATGAGATTTCACCACTGACTTACAGATCCGCCTACGGACCCTTTAAACCCAATAAATCCGGATAACGCTTGCACCCTCCGTATTACCGCGGCTGCTGGCACGGAGTTAGCCGGTGCTTATTCGTACAGTACCTTCAGCTTTCCACACGTGGAAAGGTTTATCCCTGTACAAAAGAAGTTTACAACCCATAGGGCCGTCGTCCTTCACGCGGGATGGCTGGATCAGGCTCTCACCCATTGTCCAATATTCCTCACTGCTGCCTCCCGTAGGAGTCTGGTCCGTGTCTCAGTACCAGTGTGGGGGATCACCCTCTCAGGCCCCCTAAAGATCATTGACTTGGTGAGCCGTTACCTCACCAACTATCTAATCTTGCGCGTGCCCATCTCTATCCACCGGAGTTTTCAATAACAAGTGATGCCACTCATTATATTATGGGGTATTAATCTCCCTTTCGAAAGGCTATCCCCCAGATAAAGGCAGGTTGCACACGTGTTCCGCACCCGTGCGCCGCTCTCAAGATTCCGAAGAATCTCTACCGCTCGGCTTGCATGTGTTAGGCCTCCCGCTAGCGTTCATCCTGAGCCAGGATCAAACTCTCCATTGTATGTTTGTCTGACTCACTCAAAGTTTTGACGCTTTAGTTTTTCCTTACTTGGTTGTTATATTGTATGTCAATGATCTTCATTTCTTCCGCTTCCTACAAAACTCAGTATCTGTCGTTTTCGTTTCGTATTTGCGAGTGCAAAAGTAATAACTTATTTTGATTTGACCAAATGTTTTTCAAGAAAATTTTAAAGTTTTTTCTGTAACCTTAACCCCTCTCTAAACACTCAATCTATACTCTCCTGCGCTCCCCCGTTTAGGGACTGCAAAGATACAAATCTTTTTCATTCCCGCAAATCTTATTTTATATTTTTTAAAAAAAAGTTTAAAATAAAAGCCGCTTCAATCTGTAGCTTTAAAAAGACTTTTACCGTCTTCCCTCAGGATTCATTAAGTAATATTGCTTAGCTAAAAGCTCTTCTGCGCTTACTGATTCTCTATCGTTTTTCAGTGGGGCAAAGATAGAGACTTTAACCCTCCGCTTCCAAATATATTTAACATAATATTTAAGCCATACACACGATTGTGGGTAACTTCAGGCGATAAAACACTGGTTTATTTATCTTTATAAGGATATCCATAGTTTTCCACATTAAACGATTTGATATTTTTGATTTTGAAAAACCGTTGGACGAACAATGAAATCATGGAAAAAAGAAGGAAATATTGCGTTCTGCGGGAAGATTTTGTTGGATTGAGGGGAAAATGGATGGATTTGAGGATGCAAGTATGGAAAGGAGGAAATTTGCGGGTGAAAAAAGGAGTTAAAGAGGAAAGGTTTATTGAAAAAATCAAAAAAGCAGAGTTTAATTACTCTGCTTTTCTTTATTATATATAGTGCTTAAAAATTCTCCGTAGGATTTTTCGAGACCGATGATGTCCCCGCTTTTCAGATTAAGCCCTCCTACTCCACTTTCGTCCGATTTTATTTTTGCGGACGAAATTTGGAAATACTGATTGGAACTATTTTCTTTAGGCTGGATTTTAATGGTGGAGCCTAATAATTTTTTTGTCGAGATTGTGTAGACTTCACCCGGGATCGTTTTCAATTTTAAAAATGATCTGGGAGGAATAATATAATCTGCTTTATTGATGGCTATTTTCTGATCTTTTTCAGAAGAAGCAAAGATATACATATATCCCGTCTGATCTTTAAATTGTTCTTTCGGAAGAAAATAAAGATTTAATCTGTAATTGGAAGGATTAAAATTCTGAGGAGTGCCATCGATATTTTCAAAAGGTTTCCATGAAAATGCATTGGCTCCGATTTCTTTTGCCTTTTTATAGACTAATGAAAAGACTTCATCATCGTACTTCCAGAACCCCTGAACTTCAATTTCGCCCAAATATTCAGCATCTTTTGTTTCTTCATTAATTGTATATAGAAATCTGTCGGTATTATCTTTGGTTTTTACAACTTTTGTAAGATATACATTTTGTGCGCTGTAAAGTTGGATAAAAAAGGCGAAAATGATTATGATGAAATTTTTCATTCTTTATTATAGGTTATTTTGTAAGAACAGTAATGCATTCTTCAAGACTGTTTTCCCAATATTTAGGTTCTATTTTATACGTTTCTTCAATTTTATCCAGACACATTGTACTTCTTTTGGGTCTTTTTGCCGGTGTAGGATATTGCTCGGTGGTTAGTTCATTTAATTTAACTGAAGATTTAGAAAATTCAGCTATTTTTTTTGCAAACTCAAACCATGTGGTTTCCGGATAGTTTGAAAAGTGGAAAACACCGTATATTTTTTCTTTTGCTTCGATAATGTTCATGATGGCTTCTGCCAGATCATTTGCATTGGTAGGCTGCCCGAACTGATCTGCTACAATTCCCAACTCGTCTTTCTGAGAAAAAAGATTGAGCATTGTTTTCACAAAGTTTTTATTGAACTCGGAATACAGCCATGAAGTTCTTAGGATGATTGTTTTCGGATTAATTTCCAATGCAAGCTCTTCCCCTTTCAACTTGGATTCTCCGTAAACTCCGATCGGACTTGTGAAATCGTCTTCGGAATAACTTAAATTGGTTTCTCCATCAAAGACATAATCTGTAGAAACGTGGATAAAAGTTGTTTTAGCATCTTTACACGCCTGTGCAAGGGAAGCCACTCCATCTGCATTTACAGCAAAAGCCTTTTCTTTTTCAGTTTCTGCAAGATCTACCGCTGTATAAGCTGAAGCATTGATACAGTAATCTGGTTTATTTTCTGTAAAAACAGTATTGATCTGATCTTCGTTGGTGATGTCTAAAGTCTGCGAATCTGTAAAAATGAATTCATAATCCAGTTCAAAATCCGGAGCTATTTTTCTGATGCAGTTTCCTAGCTGCCCGTTTCCTCCTACTACTAAAATTTTTTTCATCATGAGTTTCTCGCGTTTTGTGATCTTAAATATTTAACTCTCGACTGGAAGTCTTTCTGTTCCAAATCTACATAAAACTTATTGAATGTTTCTTTAATTTCTTCGGGATGTACTTCCGATTTTCTGGTTTTAACATTGAAGTAGATTACCGTAACCCATAATACTGCATGAATTGTTTTCTCATCTAAACTTTTCATCAGGATCTCTACTTTTGCTGTTCTGTCTGCCACTTCAATGGTCTTGCTGCTGATAATAACGGAGGTATTATATCGTACTTCCTTTAAATAGGCTATTTCATTCTGAATTGCAATCCACGTGCATCCCGTCATTTTGGTGTATTCTTCATAGGTGAAACCATAAAATGTTTCCACATGATCTTCTCTGGCATTGAACATATAGTCCAGATATT
This sequence comes from Chryseobacterium sp. ZHDP1, assembly GCF_018603435.1. Classification (GTDB taxonomy): domain Bacteria; phylum Bacteroidota; class Bacteroidia; order Flavobacteriales; family Weeksellaceae; genus Chryseobacterium; species Chryseobacterium indicum. The sequence continues at coordinate 2,650,985 of NZ_CP075682.1, forward strand.
TCACGTTGTTTAAATGACCAATGGGATCGCAGTCGCTGAATCTGACCTTTACCGTGGTTGATACTTCTTTTTCCATTCCGCAAAAATAAAAAAACCACCTCGAAGTGAGATGGTTCATTTTTATAAATATTTATTAATTTCTAAAAAATTACTGAATATTCAATTCTTTTTTCACTGCAGCTGTAGCATCCGGTCCTCCTTTGAATACGAATGCAGAAGAATTTGCATCCATAATATAATCATAACCGTTAGCTTTTGCTACTTTAGAAACTGCTTCATTCAGTTTTTTCTCGATTGGTTCGTAAGCAAGATCCTGTTTAGCAACAAAATCTTTCTGAGCTTTATCGTTCATCTGCTGGATTTCTTCCTGCATTTTTGCCAATTCTGCTTCTCTGGCTTTGTTTTCTTCAGCTGTTTTCTTTGGAGCTTCTTCAGAGTACTGCTTTAGTTTAGCCTGTCCTGCATCTGCTTTTTTCTTAATTTCAGCCTGTTTTGTATCTAAGAAAGTTTTAAGATCAGCATCTGCTTTTTTCTTTTCAGGCATTGCGTTAAGAATTCCTATAACATCTAAAGTTGCAATTTTTTGAGCTTTTGCCATACCTACCGATACAACCATCATTACCGCTGCAAATAATACACTTAATTTTTTCATAACTGGTAAATAAATAATTTAATTTTGTTTTTAGATTTGTAAATGTAATAAAAGTTAAACTTTTATTTTTTTGTTTTGCCTTTTTCTTTTGGTTCAGCATCTTTCAATAAGATTGCTAAAACTTTATCAGAATAATCGGATCTTTTCTGAAGAAAAATAACATTATTGCTTGTTTTATCTAAAACTATCGCCAAACCGTTCTTTTCAGACATTGTTTTGATAGCTTCCCAAATCTGATCCTGAAAAGGCTGAACCAGATTCGTTCTCAGTTTCTTAATTTCTCCGGTAGCACCAAAACGTAAACTGGTTGTTGTTTTGATATTTTTTTCCAGGTCCATTACTTCTTTTTCTCTCAGTTTAAGCTGATCTCCGATCAAAAGAACTTTTTCACTTTCAAAAGCAGATCTTTTTCTTTCGTATTCAGACTGAAGGTTCTGAAGTTCGGACTGCCAAGTATCAATTTGTGCATTCAGTCTTGCTTCAGCTTCTTTATATTGAGGCATTTTATTCAGAATGTATTCCGTATCCACAACACCCACTTTCTGTGCGTTGCTTAGACCGAAAAGCAAGAATAAAACAAATGATAAAACAATTCTAAAATTTTTCATAAGGTGGATTATAATGATTGGTTCATCAAGAAGTGCGTCTTCCATCCGGAAGGCTCAGTTCCCGAAACTGTTTTGTCGAATCCGTAAGCGAAATCAAATCCAATTAAACCAAATGCTCCCATATAAACTCTCACACCAACACCCACTGATCTTTTCAACTGGAAAGGATTATAATTTCCCCAAGAATTCCAAACGTTACCTCCTTCCGCGAACGTTAATGCATAAATTTTTGCTGTCTGGTTCAATGAAATCGGGTATCTTAATTCTAACGTAAATCTGTTATAAATAGTACCTCCCCCCGTCGGAGTAATGTCCTGAGAAGTTCCTCCGTAAGTAGAAGCATTTTCATAACCTCTTAACGGAATTAATTCTCTACCGTCATATCTACCTCCGAATAAACCGGTTCCCCCTACATAGAATCTTTCAAACGGCGGAGCTCCCAATTTAGAGTTATATCCATCCATGAAGCCCATTTCAGCAGAAGATCTCAAAACCAGTTTTCCAATAATTTCATTGTAAACATCTGCTTTGAACTTCACTTTATAGAATTCCATCCACTTGTATTTTTCCGTAGGACTTAAAGTAGAATAATCTTTATTGTTGAATGCAGAGTACGGCAATGTGAATTTCACCGAAAGGTCTATGTTGGAACCTACTGTCGGGAAAATCGGGTCGATACCTGCCGAGTTTCTGCTTAATCCTAAGTTGATGCTTAAGTTGTTGGCAGAACCATAATATTCTGTGGCATCTCCAAACTGGAACGGATAGTTCTTAAAGTCGTACTTCTGGTACTGAAGACCTGTATACAATGAGAAATAATCATCCGGCCATTTCAGCAACCTGTTTAAACCAACGGAAGCGGAGAAGATGTTAAGTTTCTGTGCGTTTCCGTAAACATCAGAATATTTTACTCGTGAGTTATTTAAGCTTACAGAAAGCGCAGTCGGTCTTGTTCCGAACAACCAAGGTTCTGTAAATGAAACTCCGTAATTCTGGAAATATTGTCCAGCCTGTGCCTGAAGAGATAACGTCTGTCCATCACCTTGAGGAACCGGCTTAAAGTCTTTGAATTTAAGGAAATTCTTTAACGAGAAGTTATTGAACGTTAAACCTAAAGTTCCGATAAAGCTGTTACCTCCGTAACCTGCCTGTAACTGAACCTGTGAAGAACCTTTCTCTACTAACTTCCAGTTGATATCTACCGTATTGTCCTGCTGATTTGGCTGGATATCCTGTCCAACCTGTTGAGGATCAAAGAATGACATCCCTGCCAAATCGAAATAAGTCCTTTTAATATCAGATTTTTTAAAGAGCTCACCAGGCTTTGTCCTAAGAGCACGTAGAATAACATGATCATGAGTAGTTGTATTACCTTGCCAAGTCACTTTATTCCATGTTGCTCTTTCTCCTTCATTAATACGAATTTCAAGGTTGATTTTATCTCCATCTACCGATTTTTCTACTGGTGTTACATTAGAAAAAAGATATCCACTATTCATATAAAGAGATTTGAGATCAGAATCGTCTTCTTTACCTCCGTCTTCACCTACTTTTTTATTGAAACCTACCGCATCGTAAATTTCTCCTTTTTTATATCCTAAAAGTCTTTGTAAATAGTCTGTAGAATAAACGGTATTTCCGGTAAATGTAATATCCCCGATGTAATACTGTTTACCTTCTTTAAGTTTTACATTAATCTCATAATTGTTTCTCTTGTTTCTCCAAACTGAGTCTGAAACAATGGCAGCATCTCTGTATCCTAAAGAGTTATAATAATTGATCAGGTTTTGTTTGTCTTCCTGATATTTGTCTTCAATGAATTTTGAAGATTTCAGGATTCCTCCAATTCCGAATCTTTTTTGTTTTGTTTCTTTAAAGGCTTTTTTTCTAAGTTTTCTGTCGGATACATACTGATTTCCCTCGAATTCGATATGATCGATTTTGATTCTTTTGCCTTTATCTACATTAATCGTCCAGTCTACTAAATTAGGATCTCCTGCATTTACTTTTTCCTGGATCGAAATTTTAGCATCGGCATATCCTTTTTTAATGAAATCTTTCGGAACGTTTGTTTTAAGGCTTGACACCAAGTTCTGTGTAATTTTTGTTCCCGGCTTCAGATTATTATCTTTAGCCATTTTTTCATTTTTGGATTTTCCGATTCCTTTACCTGTAAATTTTACTTCTCCAAGATCTTTAAGATCCTGCAGATAAAACTTCAGAATAACGGTTTCGCCTTCAATGCTTTGTACATAAACCTCTACTTCAGAAAAAGATTGGGTGTCCCAAAGTTTTTTTACCGCATTGCTGATTTTTTGCCCCGGAATATCTACCGATTCTCCTTTCACCAAACCTGTAAATCTCAGGATCTGAGCCGGCGTATATTTTTTAACCCCATCTACAACGATGTCTTTTAAGGTGTACGTCCCTGCTTGGTTTTCTGCGTGTACAGAATTGCTCACCTGTGTGCTGTCCTGTGGAGTTACCTGTCCATAAAAATGTGCAGAAGCAACAAACATAATGATGGGTAATAGTCTAAACTTCATTTTATCGTAGTCTTTCTTTTCTTAAATTTTACTGAATTTTTATCTGTTCTCCGGTCATTCCGAATCTTCTTTCTTTGTTTTGATAATCCACAATACACTGAAAGAAAATATCTTTTGTAAAGTCCGGCCACAGAACGTTTAAAAACTGCAGCTCTGCATAAGCAATCTGCCAAAGGAGAAAATTACTGATTCTGATTTCTCCGCTGGTTCTTATTAAAAGATCCACCGGCGGAAAATCTTTTGTGTAAAGGTGACTTTCGAATAATTTTTCATCAATATCTTCAATGTCTACCTTTCCTTCCTTTACGTCTTCGCTAATGCTTTTAACGGCGTTTAGTATTTCATGCTGCGAACCATAACTGATTGCTAATACCAAATTGCCTTTTGTGTTTTCTTTTGTAAGTTCCACCACGCGTAAAAGCTGATCTTTTACCAGTGAGGGAAGTTTTTCGAGATTTCCAATAACGTGCATTCTTAATCCTTTGCTGAAAATTTCTTCCGCTTCAAGCAATAAGGTTTCTACAAGTAAATTCATTAAAGTATTTACTTCCTCTGCCGGACGGTTCCAGTTTTCCGAAGAAAAGGTATAAAGAGTTAAATACGGAATGTGTATTTCATTACACGCATTTATGGCATTCCTAACAGCATTAATGGCATTTCTGTGGCCGAAAGTTCTTTCTTCGCCACGAGATTTTGCCCATCTTCCGTTACCATCCATGATGATAGCCACATGCTGTGGTAAATTCTCAGGATCTATTTTATCTTTTATCAACGACATATTAATCACAATAACATGGAGGTCTTCCGAACGAATAGGTAAGTCCTAAACTAATGGTATTCATCCAGTCTTTAGACTTAAAATCTCCTACGTTTCTTTCTCCTATAATCGCAGCTTCTCTTTCTTTAGATACTACATAATAAGCATCTGTCTGTAGAAGAGATCCGCCTGTAACGGGGCTGAGAATATCTCCGTTATATGTAGCAACCACATCTTTGCTTTGGATTTTGCTGTAATCCAGCTGATCTGTAAGCGTATATCTGAATGTAGCTTCTGCAAAAAGCGCCCAGTTATAATTAAATTTATATTTTAAACCTACTCCAAAAGGAATATGCATTGTAGTTTTGGTTCCTGTAGAATACACCGGAGTTGTTGTAAAATCCAGTTCATTAATAGGAGCCTGAGCCACCCCATCTGCATCTCTTCTGAAATCATTAATCATCGTAGCTTTGGGAGCGTCGAACATTAATGCTCCTACCCCTCCGAAAATATATGGGCTCACCATACTTTTCTGCTCGTTGTTTACCGGAAAGAAATTGTATTCGAAGACCAAACTTGCCTCATATACATTGTTTTTCCCGAATGAGTTTCTGTTTTTTCTATATTCTTCTTTCGCCACCTTGTCATTAAACTGGATCTGATTATATCCAAGATCCAATCTTACAGTCTGGTGAGGATTAAAATTAAATCTATATAAAATTCCACCATAAAAAGGAACACCCCAATCTGAAACTTTACTTAAATCCAATGGCTTTTGTAAAATATAATTCGTTCTCCCTATATCCCCAACTAGGTTACTCATACCTAGACGAACTCCAAGTTCGTTTCTTTGTGCTTTAACACTTACCACAGTTCCTAGAGCGGCAAGGAAGCTAAACAATAATTTTCTATTCATAAAAGAATATGGATTTATGGTTATTTTAAAATTTAATTTTTGCAAATATAAAACTTTTTTATATTAATGATAATCTTAATGTTTAGTTAAAAATAAACAAAAAAACATAATTTGTTATAAAGTAAACGATAAAGTAGCAAAATTATTCTTTTTTTAATAGAATCAAAATTATCACGATATAATAAACCCCCATTAGATGAGGGCTTAAATGTATTATTTTTTATTGAATATTGACTGAACTTTATTTCTAATTCTTATCAGCATTGGTTCTCTGTAATTTTTATCTTCATCAAAATAGCCATAACCGTAACCATATCCGTAACCATATCCGTAGCCATAACCGTAGCCGTAACCATATCCATAGCCCTGTTTTGTATTATAATCATTATAAACAAGACCTAAATGTCCGATTTCTCCGGTATGGTATTTCTCTGTAATCATTTTCAGCATATACTTCTCTGTGTATTCATGGCGGACTACATAAATATTAGCATCCGAGTGTTTCATCAGCTCATAAGAATCCGCGACCAGACCTACCGGAGGAGAATCGATGATGATGAAATCATATATTTTTTTAAGGTCTTCGATAAATTTGATGTTTTTTTCACTCATCAGCAACTCAGACGGATTCGGAGGAATAGGACCGGAGGTTGCCACATCCAAATTTGGAATTCTTGTTTTATTGATAATCTGATCTATTCCCACTTCACCTGTAAGGTAATTTGAGATACCATATTTATTATCAATTTTAAAATCACCAAATATCTTAGGCTTTCTTAAATCCATCCCCAAAAGAATGGTCTTTTTGTCGCTTAATCCCAAAACGGAAGCCAAATTGATAGAAACATAGGTTTTACCTTCCCCCCCAATTGAAGAAGTAACAAGAATTACTTTGCTGCCATCATTTTCTCCGGATAAGAATCTTACATTTGCCCTAACCCCTCTGAACGCTTCCGAAACAGAAGACTTTGGCTGATCCAGAACGGTAAGCATATTTTCATGATTGTTATTTCCGATAACTCCAAGAAGCGGAATTTTAGTTGCATTAAGCAATTCTTTAATATTCCGAATTTTACTATCTAATATTTCTCCAATAAAAATAAACAGTAATGGCAAAGCAAGAAGCCCTCCTATAATTGCGGCTTTTGTAGCTTTTACATTCGGGCCAATTGGTGGCTGGCTTACATTTTTAGCAGGATCTATTACACTGATATCCGACTGGTTTCCCGCCATTCTCAGCTCTGTATCGTTCTGTCTCGTAAGCAAGCTGTTGTAGGTAGCCTCAATCATATTATATCCTCTTTCTGCATCTAGATATTTTCTCTGCTTTTCAGGATATGTTGCCAATTCGGAATTTGCATTCCCGACTTTTTGGTTAATTTTATTAATTTCTGTGTAATAAGCAGTATAATAATTTCGTAAAGCACCATTTGAACTGATTCTGGCCTCATCAATCAATCTGTTGATCTCTTTCATCGGCTCAGAATTTGGCTTGTAAATTAAAGCCATTTCTCTTCTCTTAAGATATAAAGCCTTCAGTTCTGCTACAGAAGCACTGAAAAGTCCGTCCTGGAAACCTGCAGCATTAGTGCTGATCATTTTTTCGAAATTCTGGGTTTCCAGACTGTTTTTAATCTGATTCAGGGAGCTTATTTTGCTTTCAATATCAGCTTTTTTGGCTTCAAGATCTTTAATTTCTGTTAATGATTTTTCATCTCTGTCTTTAATATCATAAAGCTTTTCGGTTGTCTTCATGTAATTAAGAACATTGGCACTGGAATCTAACTTTTTTCTGATATTATCCAGATTTTGCTTTAAATATACATTGGTATTCTGATCCACCAAAACTTTATCAGCCTGTCTTTTCTTTTGAAGCTGTTTTACGGACATATTAAGGAAATTCACCGTACTGTTAAGGTTATAACCTTTCTTGGTGATAATCATGATGGTATTAATCTCCTTATCAAACTCCACTCCGATTGTGGAAACAATATCATTAACCGTCTGATTAACCGTATTTAAATTTACAATTATATTGGTTAATTTAATTTTTGGATTCACAGGATTTTTTAACAGTCTGAATCTCAAATTAGGAGAAGTATACCACTCTCCTACCCGAATAATTTTATTCGCAGGTCTTCCATAAGGATCAATGGTTGTATAACTTTCAGATTCAAAACTATATAAATTCTGAGATTGTCCTTCTTCAGGTAATACGACTTCGTAAGAATCCCCTCCTTTAGGAATTAATGTAATAGGATAATTTACCTGTTGCCCATGCTTTCTGTCTACCTGTAAAAAAACGGGAGAATCATCTTTATCCAGATAAGTTGATTTAATAAGTCCTTTTGTGGAATAATTTACAAAAAGATCCAGCTCCTTTATCAGAAACTCATTGTGGGTTCTGGATAAAAGCATTTTTTTCAGATATACCCCGTCCTGATTTCCTCCCTGTCCCCAGATAAAATTAATAGACTGGCTGGGCGTGAAATAACTTGAAGTATTATTGGAAATACTTAAAGACAAGGTCGATGCATAAATATTCTGAGCGTAGTATTTACTGTACATCCACGAAATTCCATACCCGATAAAAAGCATTAAAACAAACCAATACCAATTTCTCAGTATTCTGCGTAAAAAGTGCTCAACATCAAATAAGGCAAAACTGCCGTGCTTTTCTTTGTGAGAATCTGCTTTCTCTACCTTTGTTTCTTTTCCCGGAATCATAGTATTAAAGGTTTTTTAAAAGTAGGTAGATAGATAAGGCTGTTGTAATCACAGAAACTCCTGTTGTTAAAGTCTGGATAGGATCTTTTCCTAATCCGTTCAGACTTTTCGCTCTTGTATTCAGGTAAATTTCGTCTCCGTTCTGAACGTAAAAATATGGAGAATTCATTACATCTTCACGGGTGAGATCAATAATTGCTTTTTTAATTCCTTCAGGTAATTTCCGGTGAATGACAATGTTTTTTCGGTCAACAGTTCTGTTTAATCCACCACTCATTGCAATTGCTTCTGTAATAGTAAGTGTATTTTTGTGAACAACTTTCTCGCCGGTAACGCCTGTGGTTTCAACATCTCCCAAGACATAAAATGTAATTCCGTTGGTATTTAAGCGTACTTCAGACTTGCCTTCCTGAAAGTTTTCATTAACCTTATCCTGAATTTCACTACTCACCTCCGCAATGGTCCTTCCTTCCGCTTTGATAAACCCTATTCCGAAAACATTAATATCTCCGTTGTTATCAACCTTCAATCCGTTAAAGTAAAAAGTACTATTTCCACCTGTCCCTCCCGAAGAAGCACCTCCTCCATTAGCAATGGAATTGGTAGCGGCTCCAGATCCTGAAGTATTCAGGGAAGAATAGAACTGTGCGGCGTCCCCTTTAGGCGTAGTCACAATGTTCAGGTTCAAAATATCGTTCTTTGTAATTCTGTAGACAGGAATATTATAGGGGATCAAACCTTCCTCATTAATTACAAGGCTTTCGCTGGGCTGCATATATCTTACATCTTTTGTAGTAATACAAGATGTGGTGATTAAAAGTGGCAGGGCTAAAAGTAATAAATGCTTACAATTCTTCATCATATTTTTCAAGTTGTTTGCAAAAGTAAAGATTTAATTGATAGTCTTTTTATTATTCTTCTTCAAAAGATAAATAAAATCCGGAATATAAGCTCCCAAAAAACCCAGAAAAAGTACAATCAATAATAAAAGATTTACATTTATATGTCGGAGATAATAGGCTACCGTTACAATAAAGAGATAATATACAACAATATAAAAGCTTGATCTTCTGTGTGTAAGATTAAGTTTTAACAGTTTATGATGGATATGATTCTTGTCTGCATCAAAGGGAGATTTTTTGTTAATTAATCTTACCATAATAACATTAAGAGTGTCTACAATGGGCAAAATTAATATTGCTACCGCTACCACAGGTGCAGACTGGAGGTGATATCTTGGAATTCCGGGAAGTTTTTTATCTATAAAAATGTCTATAAAACAAATGGAAGTAAAAGCAAGAAGGAATCCCAGAAGCATGGAACCCGTATCTCCCATAAATATTTTATTGGTTCTGTAGTTGGATAAATTATAATACAAAAATGCCAGAACTGCTCCTATTATAATTGTAGATAAAACAACCAGAGGATAATTATATTCTCCCAATCTGTAATAACTGATCCCGAAAAGCGCGCTGCAGATAACAGAATACCCTCCGGCAAGCCCATCAATTCCGTCTATGAGATTGAATGCATTGATAAGGATTATAAAAGTCAAAATACTGAAAATAACACTTATAACATACTCCATTTCATAGATCCCGAAAATTCCGAAAAGGCTTCTGATCCTTATATCTGAGCCAATAACTATAAACGCAGATACCACAATCTGTGCTACCAGTTTTTTGTAGGCTCTCATTACAACGATATCATCCATTACTCCAATGTAAAGCAAAATAACGAGGGAAGCGAATAGAAATTTATAGAGATCAAACAGTTCGTAAGCGAAAATAGAAGCACAGATTCCGATAGAATAGAAAATCGCGATCCCGCCAAGATTAGGGATTTTTCGGAGATGGGAACTTCTTACCCCAGGTTCGTCCATTAAATTTTTCCTGCGGGAAATTTTAATGATCGTGGGAACGGAAAAATAGGTGATTAAAAAAGAAAATAAAAAACCAAAGCCTACTTTTACATAAAAAATAGGAATCCCTGACTGGTTTAAGAACAATTCAAAATTCTTCATTTTTTTTCTATTCAAGTACTTTGAAGGCTTAACGACTAAAAACCTTGTGTCTGGCTTATGAGCTAAGTAACACAGTACTTACATTTGTGTTTACACTAATTTTCTTATCAGTTTTTTCTGCCCTGCAAAAAACAACAGATAGTATATCTTTTTTTTCAGTGGCAAAGATAGCAGATAATTCTTATCAAAACGATTATAATTCAATATATCTTTCAATTTCAGTTCTCTATCTTTGATAAATATCTCTAATTTTGCCGACATATCATAAAAAGTTCTTTCGTCTTTTACAAAAGCAAGATAAGCCAGAAAAGAATACACTCCTTCAAAAATCTGAAAATTTTTAAGTTCTTTCTTTCTGCCGGAATATCCGGACTTTTCAAAAACCTCTTCTACATCTATTACCGCTTTCAGAATATCCAGTCCTTTTTCCGTATGGGTTTTGGTAATGGAATCGGTACGTTCAAGATACTGATAATGGAAATTCTGCGTTTGAGAAATGGTGTCGCATTCCAGCAAAAGCTGGGGGATTAACTGAATATCCTCAAAATGCGCCCCTTTTTTAAATCTTTTGTCCCTAAAAAGTTCTTTTTTAAACAATTTGTTGCATGCAAAGTAGCTGAGATCGGAAAAAACGGAAAAATTATTTCCGAGATCAATTTTTTCCGGCATATTGGGAATCTGTGTAAGTTTTTGCGTTACTTTTCCGTTTTCATCTACTTTCTGAATATTGCAGATTACGATCTTCGACTGATGTTTTTCAGCAAGATGTACCATTTCTTCAAACATGGAAGGCGCAACATAATCATCACTGTCTACAAATCCGAGATAATCTCCTGTTGCTTGATCGATGCCGAAATTCCGCGCATCACTCAAACCGCCGTTTTCTTTTATAAAAGGCTTAATTTTTTCGGGATATTTCTGCGCATACTCCTGAATAATGTGTTCAGAATCATCTTTGCTTCCGTCATTTACGACAAGAATCTCAATATTCTGATAGGTTTGACGGACTAATGAATCCAGACATTTTGCGAGATAATTTTGGACATTATAGACGGGAACAATAACAGAAACTTTTGAGGGAACATTTTTCATACATTATATTTTCGTCAGTCGTGCATTCAGCCAGCCTTTTTTGGCATCATCAAAATCTTTTCGGGAACAGGGAACGCAGTTTTCTATATTTTCATCGTCCCCGAAATACCAGAGATTACTGAAAGTATCCCGTTTGAAGGCATATTGTCTGTCGTCTACCAAAACATAAAACACTTCATAATGTCTTTCTTTCGGGTGTGATCTCTGAATATTGATTCCTTCGATCAGATACCAGATCATTTGTGCGAGAAGCTGTTGATTCAGCTGGTTTTCGGAGTAAATATTATAGTTGAAAATCCCGACAGACTTTAAATTTTCACTTAAACCGATTTCCTTCATGTATGCGCAGACTTCTCTCCGGTTCAGTCCGTTTACCTGCGGATTCATGGAAAAAGGTTCGCTGAAACTTTCGATGGCATCACAATTTACTGTCACCAGATCCGCTTTTCTGAAGAAGGGTTCTGTTTTTTCGGTAGAATTCATCATTTCAGCAAGGCGGATAATATCAAATTCAACTTCTTTGATTAATCTTACTGAATCTGCTTCATTCAGATGTTTCTGATAGCCTAAATGATGGTAATTTTTAATAGAAAAAGTTTTAGCTCCGAAAATCTTGCTTAAAAAGGTATGTTCATTAATCATTTCGCCCTGTTTCAGGGAAATAATATTGCTGATCTGGGTATAATTGATGCTTTTGGTATGGAAATTAAGCGCCGAAAAAAGCGAAAAAGCAAAATCATTGGAACCGCCCACAATCACCGGAATGGCTCTTTTGTAATGACAGGCAGACAATACTTCCTGCAGAATATAATGAGAATCCTGAACAGATTTTCCGGAAACAAGGTCTCCAAGATCAACTATCGGAATTTCAAAATCGAGCTGTGAGAGTTTATAGAATTCATTCCTGATCCCTGTAAAATCCTGAACTTCTGCATCCCCATTTGCGCCTCTGTAATCCGAAACAAAAAGAAGTACGATACTGTCTTCTTTTATTTCCTTCGTGATTCCTGCCCCGATATGCCAGTTTTCTGTCCTGAAATTTCTTGGGGAAATGATAAAATCTTCAAAATTCATTTGTAGTCTCCATTGTTTTCGCAAACTTACAAAAATATTAGAACTCTTATTTATCTCATTTTAAATACTAAAGCACTTTAAAAATCAAAATCGTTTATTCTTTAAAACTGATAAAAATTTTAATCTTAAATTTCAGATTCTAAATTAACCGTTAAAACAAAAATACATGAGCAGCACGAAAAGAGACGAATTAAAAAAACTTTTAGCCCCCATTAATAAAGAATTAAGAACACACGGTGGAAATGAGAATAAAATTAAACTCACAAAATTAAAAGAGGAACATATTGATTTTCTGTTGGAATTGCTCAATGTTCATTTAGAAAAATACAAGGATTTTGCAAGAGCTGATCTTGAAGATTTTCATGCAGAAGATATTAAAGGTCTGGTAAATTATAAAATGCCTGTAAACATTCATGAAATTGATCTTCCGGAGAGTTTCAGTGATCCTGTATCCTGGAAAATAGCGATTGGAAGGCTTAGGTTTGGTTCTACACAGGTAATCTTAGAGATAAACAACTGGGAAATTACCGACAGCACTCTGGTTGGCTGATTGATCCTAAAATCCTTTCCGCATGAATAAAATGTATAAAGACAAGCTTGAAATATTACAGCAGCGAATCCCGATCGGAGAAAGACAGGGTTTGGCTTTGTTAGAAAAAGCCGAAGGAAATACAGATAAAGCTGAAAAATATTTTACAGAAGAACGTATTTCGATCATTGTGAATAAGACCGGAATACAAGCTAAAATTGCTCTTCATCATCTTCGGGAAAATAATTTTGATATTAAGCAGACCATCAAAATAATTGAAACTAAATATTTTACCACAACGGAACTTATTTTAAAGAAAGATCATGATAAGGAGGAAGCTTTGGATAAAATCTTTTCAGCAATTGTAAAAAAATATGACTGGAAAAGAAATTTTCTGAATGCTCCCAACAAAATAAAAGATTTTCCAATCGAATTATACAGTTTTGTAACTGTAATGGAATGGCTCTATTTTGAAAACTGGGAAGATTTTGAGAGTGCTTTATTTCATCATCTCGACATGGTAACTGAACAAATGAGAACAAAGCTGAATCTGACTCAACTTGCAGATTATCTGGAAAAAGCTCAGAATATTTCAAATTCTTTTTACGAAAAATACGAAACTTCAAAAGACCATAATAATTACGTAAAAGCAACCAATGAGCTGCGCAACAATAAAGAATTTATTGCAGCAGAAGAGAAGTTTATCCTCCTGAAACCGCTCCTTGAAGAACGTCTTTATGAATTTGTAAAAACCAATATAGAGAAGTTTCCCTAAAGAATTCGAATACCAAATACGGAATGATATCCGGTGAGTGACAAAATCAGACCGGAATTGCGTACGTATACTTATGAGCTCAGAATGGATATTACTCCCTGATTTATCAATACAAATTATCGTTTTGTTCATAAAAAATCCGTTTCACAAATGTTTGTGAGACGGATGATTGTACCTAATAAAAAATTTAACTTAGAAATGAATGATTTAAATATTCTAAACAGTACCTATATTTTTTCTGATATAATTAAATTTTATATATTTTTTTCCATTTCGTTAAAGTGTTTCTGCTGATTCTAAAATACTTTGAAGTATGAAAATTATTCATCTTATGCTCTTTCTGATATTTTATGATGTACAGAATCGTCTCATCATCATATGATCGGTGTCTCTGATTAAATACTACAGAGTCCTGATCTTTCTTATTAAAAATTAAATTATCAAGTTTCACTATATCCCAGGATAACAAAGTCTCTTTATCTAAAAAATACTTAAACTCCGTTTCCCTTTCAGGACATATTTTTAAAATAATGTCATGATAAATTTTCTTATAATCAGGAATTGTTCTCATCATGCTTGGCTTTCCATTTGTATAATGTTGTCTTGGGTATTCCGTATTCCCGCATAATAGAGTCTGCACTTTTCTCTCCGGATCTCATAAGTTCCAAAATGTATTCTATAAGATTCTTAGTGTATATGTTTTTCCTGAATTTCGGAAGAGACGATATCTTTGTGGAATCGGATGCTTTAACAGGTGGAGCATACAATATAATGTGCTGGGAATACAATCTGAAAAAATCGTAATTCAGTAATTTGCTCCATTTTAAAAGTACATTGCAATCTATGCTTTCTTTTCTATACATCTCTGCAACCTCAGCTTCTGAGCATTTCAGAAAATTGCATATCCGTACTAAATCTATATCCAATTCATCCACTCTCATTTTAACATATGAGCCTATATGGATTTCTTTAAAATTTGATACTATTTTCATTTCGATGAACCACGATTTTTTTTAGAGAGGATATTCCTTACACAGTAGAGATGTATTGATAGACAATACAGCCTTGCCGAATCCGGTTATCGTAAAAAAATTATCAGAAATATCATCGGAATTTGTTCCCGTAAGTCCGTTTATGAGAAATCGGAAGTAAAATATTAATTTTTTCATTGCATTTTTTTGCAAATAAAAAGAAAATGCACAAAGGAAACCTTAAGGAAATATACTCATCTATACTCAATGATGCTACTTAGATATACTTTGAAATATAAATTAACACCAACCCACCATCAGAAGGATTTATTATAATTGAATTCATATCTGCCGACGCGGAAATCTCGGAACATCTTTTATTTAAAATCTATTTCAATGAGGAATAATAAAAATGCCATCATAAATTTTCTTCTGAAAAAAATTTTAACAAGATAGCGTTCCTACGGAACGCCGGACTTCCGAATATGGTTTCTAAACAGATGAATCCGCATCAGAACTGATGCGGATTCCCTTGGTATTTTTTAGACAGACTTTTAGTTCTATTTCAAATTCATTTTGAAAAAAGCCTCAATTTTATCAAATGGAATTTTATCCATTCTATCGTACAAATCAACATGATTAGCGTTGGGAACAATATACAATTCCTTTGGTTCGGAAGCTGATGTATAGACATCTTCAGAATAGTAACGGGAATGCGCTTTTTCTCCTGCAATCAACAAGATCGGACGCGGTGAAATCATTTTTATATTGGCTGCCATGGGAAAATTGAAAAACGCAACCGGCGTTGTAGCCGTCCAGGCTGTTGTAGAATTAACAGATCTCGGATGAAATCCTCTCGGCGTTTTATAATAATCGTAAAATGCCGCTAAAACAGGATTGGAATCGGGAGGAAGCTGATCCGGCAATCCGCTTTTTATAATGATTAAGTTTCCTTTATCATCAAACGGAATTTCATGCAAAGCCACATCATATGTACCGTTTTTCGCGTCTGCCCAGCGTTGCTCACTCAGATAATCGATAATTTTGTGACGCTGTTCATCAGTATAAGAATCGGCATATCCTTTTGAAATGCTTCTGGACATATCGTACATAGAAGCCGTTGCTACAGCTTTTATCCGGCTGTCGCTTGTCGCGGCAGTTAATGCCATTCCGCTTAATCCGCAGATTGCCATAACCCCAATTTTTTCACGGTCTACATTCGGCAATAATCCTAAATAATCTACCCCCGCCGAAAAATCTTCCGTAAAAATATCAGGCGAAGCGACATTACGGACTTCACCTCCGCTTTCTCCTGTGAAAGAATTATCAAAAGCTAAGGTGATAAAACCCCGGGAAGCCAGTTCATTTGCATATAATCCTGACGACTGTTCTTTCACAGCTCCGAAAGGTCCGCTCACCACCAATGCAGGAAGTTTTTTGTTGCCCGCATTTTCTGGAGTATAGAGATCTCCCACAAGGGTAATTCCGTAACGGTTTTTGAAGCTTACTTTTTTGCGAAGTACATTTTCATGCAAAAGGAAAGTATATTGGTCTGAATGTTCCATTGTGTTTAATTTTTTAGTTTTTGACTGCTGAGCCTGGCTGAAGGAGATTCCTAAAGCGAATAAGGTCATGATAAATATTTTGACTCTATTTTTCATTATAAACGGTTTCATATGGTGAGTCTGATTCAAATTTTACAAGTACATTGTCTGAGCCTAAAGCATCCGCCAAATCATCTGCATGATCTACATTTCCAATTTTGGTATAAGCGTAAGAAGTTGAGAACGTTTTATAAAACAACACGACAACATTGTTTCCATAAAGCATGAGATCTCCATTCTGAATCTTACCTGGACTGTATGCTTTAACAGGCAAAGATTCAGGCAATTCCGCATACTTTTCATTGCTGTTAAGCTCCTTCATATCAAGCGTAAGAGGCAATAATTCCTTAAAGGCTTTAGCAGTGGCGTTATCCTGTAAATTAACCTTAAATACTTTGCTGTTTATTGTGATCTTAAGATTCATTTTTTCCGTATTTTATTTTTGATCTTTGTGCCTATCCTATTTTAAATGAATGGTTTGCCTGCAGAAATATTCAGAACAAAAAACTCGATTTAGTAAAAATAGAAAGTCAGCAATACTACTGGCTTTCTATTGTTTCAGGCTTAAAACGACTGTTCTGTTTCTGTATAGATCACTTCCTGAAATTGGGGAAACATCGGGAAAGACTCCATTACTTTTTTAGCTTCTTCTGCATTTACATTTGCTAAAACCAATACGGCTCCCGTGTGGTCATCTTTTATAAAAAGATGTTTTAAAATTCCCTGTTCTACCAATTCTGTTGCTCTTGCCATTTCTTTAGGCATTAATTCGTCCAGATTTGGAATTTTAGCTAAATCGTTAATTACGTTTGCGATTACTGTTTTCATTTTTTTATCATTTTAAATTGTTATCAACTGTTTTAATACTGCAAATTTAGGCTGCGTATCGGCTTCTTACCCTTAATCTATCTTAAGAAATACATTTATATTTTACAGGGTAAGCAAAAAACTACACCATAGATTCTTCCCACGAACCTTTGGTATCTACACCTGCTTTTGCGGCGAGTGTTTCGAGGGTATCCATTTCATCCTGAGACAATTCTATAACGGATGCCTTTACCATTTCCTCTACCTGATCGATTTTAGTAACTCCGATAATAGGCAAAGTTCTTTTCGCGATCGCCCAAGCCACAGCAATTTGTGCAACTGAAGCATTCTTATGCTCTCCAATAATGCACATTGCATTCGTCAACTCTTCCAACTGAGGAAGTATCTTATTGTATGTATTACCTCTTCCGCTTCCTTCAGGCAAAGGATTCTGCGTATTGTATTTTCCAGACAAAGCTCCCTGTTCAAGAACCATGTACGCGAAAAACGTGATATCGTTGCGATTGCAGTAATCTAAAATTCCGGCATCTTCCGAAGAACGGTACAATAAACTGTAATGATTCTGAACGGCAGAAATTTTAAAGCCTTCTTTTGCCAGAATATCATTCGCCTGTTGTATTTGCTCCAGATTATGATTGGAAACTCCTACATTCTTCACCTTTCCGCTTTTCAATAAAGGGATAAGGTGGGAAACCCATTTGGGCGCTCCTACGGGATTGTGAATCCAATAAAAATCGACATACTCTGTTCCTAAGTTTTCAAAGCTTTGATGAAGCATTTCTTCCACAGGATTCGCCGATTCTTTTGCAAACTGAGGAGTAAACTTGGTCGATATGAACAGATCTTCACGCGGATAATCTTTTATAAATTCTCCCAGTACTTTTTCTGAAGATCCCATGCCGTAAACCAATGCGGTGTCCCATAAGTTCAGTCCGGATTTCACGGCCGTATCAAAAACGGGTTTTAACTCACCGGTGGTTAAATGGTTTCCGAAAACCTGATCGCTTCCTGCAAAACCTGCTCCCCAAGACCATGTTCCTAATGCTATTTTTGGTAAATTTTTCATCGCTGAATTTTATTTGCTGTTATTGGTAAGCTGTTTTGCAAGTTCTTCTCCCACACCTGCTGCGGAAGCCGGATTCTGTCCTGTAATAAGACGTCCGTCTGCAATTACATTTTTCGTCCAGTTCGATGCTGCATGATGCAATGCTCCGTGATTAATCAAAGCGGTTTCCAGAAGAAAAGGAACGATATCCGTAGCCTGAACTTCCGCTTCTTCGTCATTGGTAAAAGCAGCTAATTTTTTACCGTCTACCAGATACGTATCGTCACTTAGCGTAACGTTCACTAATGCTGCAGGACCGTGACAAACCGCAGAAACAACGCCTCCGTTTTCATAAATTTCTTTCGTCACTTTCTGTATGCCTTCGCTGTCTGCAAAATCCCACATGGTACCGTGACCGCCTGCAAAAAATACTGCGGAATATCCGGAAGCATCTGCATCATCGATCTTAATGGTATTTTTTAACTGATGCTGAAATTCCGCATCATTCAGATAATGTTCATTTACGGGATCAGACGCATCTAAGCTGTCTTTATCAACGGGAGGTTCCCCACCTTTAACAGAAGCTAATTCATAGGGTACACCTAATCTTTCCAATTGTTCTAAAACGTGCGTTAATTCGCTCAGCCAGAATCCTGTCGGAATACCTGTAGATCCTTTTACATTATTGCTTGTAACAACGCAAAGAACGGGTTTTAATACTGTATTCATCTTTTTGTTTTGTTTGAATTTATTTTTAGTTTGTTATATAATTCTATGAATGAAATTTGTGTTTAATCTTTCTTAGTCATTAGCATTTCACTCACCAGGGTAGCTAATCTGTGGGCATGATCTTTAGCCTTGGCTTTTATAATTTCTAAAGTTTCAAAGGGATAAACGCCCGGAATATATTGCATTCCCATGGAATAAACAGGCTCCTGAACTTCCATCTGGCAAAGTTTGGCGGTCTGAATAAGCGGAGGTAAAAAATCATCAACCGGATAATTCATCGCTTTTCCATAATCATACAAATCCTCTGATGCGCCTGTAGTGAATGACAGAATCAGCTTTTTACCTTTCAGCTTATCTCCGCCTGCGCCGTGTGCAAAACCGAAAGCATACACATCATCAATATACTTTTTCATCAAAGCCGGAAAAGAATACCAGTGCAGGGGAAACTGCCAGATAATGACATCCGCATTTACAAGTTTTTCCTGCTCAGATTTTACGTCAATCTGAAAATCGGGGTAAAGCTGGTCTAAACGGCTTATTCCGGCATCGGGAAACAGTTTTAAAATATTTTCTAAAACGGCTGTATTGGCATAAGAATTTTCTGAATCGGGGTGTCCTGAGACAACCAGTACATTTTGCATTTCCATTTATTTTAATTTGATAATGCAAATGTAGAACGGCACAGTGCCTCTTACCCTTAATGTATCTTAAGAAATAAAATGTCTGGGTTTGGTAATGTCTTTGCGTATTTTACTTAAATGTTCCGGAGTAATGCCCAAATAAGCTGCAATCTGGGTTTGCGGAAGCCTGTTGGCAAACTGGGCATATGTTTTCAGGAAAGCCAGATATCTTTCCTCGCCCGTAGAACTCATGTATTGCAAAAGCCTTCTCTGGATCGTTGTTAAATGTTTCTCCAGCAGATCACGAATAATATAATTGAATATCGGCGCTTTTTCGTATAACAACTTTAAGTTTTCCGGTGTAATGTACAGAACTTCGGAAGCTTCCAGGGTATCAATACTGAGGTTTGAAGCAGTACGCTGTCTAAAGCTCAAAGCATCAACAATAATCCAGTTCTCAGCAGCGAACTGAAGAATGTGAGTGGTCCCTTTTTCATCGATCATATACATCCGCATACAGCCTTTTACAATAAAACAGAACTTATTACAGATTTCTCCCTCTCGCAATAAAAATTCCTTTCTTTTAAAGCTATGATAGGTAAATAACTCTTTAACAAGATCTTTTTCGGTTTCATCTAAAGCGGCAACACGTTCAAAATAATCTATAATCGGCTGATATATATTTGGGGCTTCCTTCATTTTTTTGTTTTCTCAAATTTATAAAATCATTTGATAAATAAACCTGTATTCGATTAAAAGCGAATGAATTATTGCTTTAATTTGAACATGAATTCATAGAAAAACAAAAAGCACAGACCAAAATCTGTGCTTTCTATTTTTTACAATCTATCTACTTTTTTGCGGCAGGCTTCTTTGTTGAAGTTGCCTTTTTGGTAGTGGTTGTTTTCTTAGCGGTTGTTGCTTTCTTTGCCGCAGGTTTCTTTTTCTCTGCAAAAGCTTTCGGATCCTGATCAGTAATCCATTTTTTAACCTCATCAAGAGAAATTTCTTTTAATTCCTCTCCTTCATATTTGGTATCGTCCGCTTTTTTCGGAATCTTGAACATTGCCTTTCCGAATTTAACAAACGGTCCCCATCTTCCGTTTTCAATGGAGATCTTTTCTTTTTCCCATTGCTGAATGTATCGGTTCGCTTCTTTTTCCAGTTTGGCATCAATTAATTCATTGATGTCGCTTTGAGAAAGGTTTTCAAAATCGTATCGCTTCGGAACGTTTACGAAAATGTCTTTGTACTTGATGAAAGGTCCGAATCTTCCCGTTCCTTTCGTTACCGGTTCCCCTTTGTAAGTGGCAATCGGCGCATCGGCAATTTTCTTTTCGTTGATAATCTCTTCGGCACGTTTCTGATCTACAGAAAGTGGATCTTCCCCTTTTGGAATGCTGATGAACGTTTCGCCCCACTTCACATAAGGTCCGAATCTTCCAACTCCCACAGAAACCGGCTGTCCATCCACTTCATTTAAATCGAATGGAAGCTTGAACAGTTCGAGTGCTTCTTCAAAAGTAATGGTTGCGATATTCTGTCCTGCCATTAACGAAGCGAAAATCGGTTTTTCTTCATCGTCTGTTTCTCCGATCTGGATCATTGCTCCGAATCTTCCGATTCTTGCATGAACATTTTTTCCGGTTTTCGGATCTACTCCCAAAAGTCGGTCTCCGGTTGCCCGGTCTGCATTCTCTTCTACATCTTCAATTCTCGGATGGAATTTCGAGTAGAAATTCGTCATCATTTCTTTCCATTTCTGGTCACCATTTGCAATTTCGTCGAAGCTCTCTTCTACTCTTGCCGTGAAACCGTAATCTAAGATTTCCTTAAAATTATCGGTTAAGAAATCACTTACCACTTCACCTGTGTCCGTTGGAACGAATTTATTTTTATCCCCTCCGAATTTTTCGTCAAGGACTTCTTTTTTAATGGTATCATTTGCCAAAGAAATTTTCACCACTTCTCTCGTCTGCGGTTCAATTTCTCTTTTATCCACATATTCACGATTCTGGATGGTCTGAATGGTCGGTGCATACGTCGATGGACGACCGATTCCCAATTCTTCCAGTTTTTTTACCAGACCTGCTTCGGTATATCTTGCGCTCGGTCTTGTGAATTTTTCGGTTGCCGTTATTTTTTTATAGTCTAAAGTTTCTCCTACGGTTACTTTAGGAAGCAATTTTTCGTTGTTTTCTTCGTCATCCTCCTCTGCTTTTACAATTCCGTAAGCTTTCAGGAAACCGTCAAAAATAATGACTTCCCCCTGTGCTTCGAAATGCTGCGGAAGTTTTGCATTCCCGATTTCAATCACCGTTTTCTCAATTTTAGCATTTGCCATCTGAGAAGCGAGTGTTCTTCTGTAGATTAACTGGTATAATCTGTTCAATTGGGCATCTCCCACTGTTTTCACAGCAAAATCTGTAGGACGGATCGCTTCGTGCGCTTCCTGTGCAGAAGCCGATTTTGTGGTATAATTTCTCGGTGCAGAATATTCCGCTCCGTATTCTGAGACAATTTGTTTTTTTGCGCCTTCAATCGCTTCCTGAGAAAGGTTTACCGAGTCGGTTCTCATATAGGTAATGTATCCTTCTTCATATAATCTCTGCGCAAGACGCATGGTGTTGGTTACATTATATCCTAATCTCGAAGAAGCTTCCTGCTGTAATGTAGAAGTGGTAAAAGGTGCAGAAGCTGAACGTGTTCCGGGTTTTGTTTCAACATTTAAAACTTTAAACTCGGTAGTTTTTGCCTGTTCAAGGAATTTTTCAGCCTCTTCTTCTTTGTCGAAATCCTTTTTAAGCTTTGCAGAAATTTCCTGCTGTGTTTTATTTAAGAAAATTCCGTCCAGTTTGAAACTTGCTTTAGGTACAAATTCACGGATTTCTTTTTCTCGCTCCACAATTAATCTTACGGCAACGGACTGTACTCTCCCGGCAGATAATCCTGGTTTTACTTTTTTCCATAGAACCGGAGACATTTCAAAACCAACGATCCTGTCGAGAACTCTTCTTGCCTGCTGAGCGTTTACGAGATTCTGATCGATATCTCTGGGATTTTCAATAGATTTCAGAATGGCATTTTTGGTAATCTCGTGGAAAACAATTCTTTTTCTGTTTTCGGGCTTCAGTTTCAGTTCTTCCGCCAAGTGCCACGCAATAGCTTCTCCTTCACGGTCCTCATCGGAAGCCAGCCAGACCATATCGGCTTTTTTCACGGCAGCTTTCAGTTCGGTTACCAATTTCTTTTTGTCAGCAGAAACTTCGTAATCCGGACTGAAGGTCGACAGATCAATCCCCATTCCTTTTTTAGGCAAATCCCGGATGTGTCCGAAGCTTGATTTTACCTCGAAATCCTTACCTAAATACTTTTGAATAGTTTTTGCTTTTGCCGGTGACTCAACGATTACTAAATTTTTCGACATTCCAGAAATTTTTGCAAAAGTAAAGTTTTTTTATTAGATAGTTTTTTTGAATTACATTTTATTTAATAATTCAAGCGGCGCAACGAAGACTCTGTAGATAATTCCTTCGAAGGTAAAGCCCTTTCCGGACATCTCTACTCTATATAATAATGAGAAAATAATGATGAAAAGGGTGATGTAAAATTTACGGTTAATAACAATCGGTTCGAAAGCATAAATACTGCGTTCCTTCCTTAACAGCAAAGCAAAAAGAACAATCATCATCATCATATGAATATACATCCATCTTCCCCAATCGATGGCGAGATAAAACAGGGGAAATGAAAACAAAAAGGCTCCGATTAACAATATAGATAAAACCTTTCGGTTGTTTAGAAATTTTAAATAATAGCCTATATGAAAAATACTTATCGCTAAACTTAAAAAATAGAGAATATATTCACTGCTGTGCTGTCTGATGTAATCTCTTTCATTAATGTTCCAGTAAAAAATTCCGTAGGTGGGATGCACTCCACGCTCAGCGAGAATATGAAGAGACATTCCTTCATTTACGTTTTTACCAAAAGCGAGAATCAGAATTGTAGGAATTCCGACAGAAAGAAAATATTTGACATATCTTT
Source organism: Chryseobacterium sp. ZHDP1 (assembly GCF_018603435.1). Lineage (GTDB taxonomy): Bacteria > Bacteroidota > Bacteroidia > Flavobacteriales > Weeksellaceae > Chryseobacterium > Chryseobacterium indicum. The sequence goes on from NZ_CP075682.1 coordinate 2,674,528, forward strand.
TAAATTCAAACTTTCCTGTTTTCAGATATAAAGCAATCGCAAAGTAAGGGACATAAAACAAAACAACTTCGTGCAGAAATGTGGTGATGAAAAGTGCGATACAGAAAAAATATTCTTTATTCTTCGATAGTTTATCGTTATCTAATAAGTAGGTAAACCATGCAAATAAAAGAAAAACAATAAATTCTTTTTTTCCGACATAGGTTACTGTATTTAAAAGTCCCACAAAACCAATAGAAGACAGTAAAAGTGAAAAATAAAGCAGATCGGTAACTTTATATCGGATGAGTTTGGTATACAGCCAGAAAAACCCTGAAATAATTAAAAACTGAACAAAATAAACCAGATAATTCAGCCGTAATCCTGTAAGATCCTGCAACAGAAAAAAGAAACTTCCGGAAAGACCCCTTCTCTTGAAACCGCCATCCTGATAATTAATGAGCCAGTCTCCAAGAATATATCCGTCGTCCTTAAAATTGTAATAATAAGTGAATACAAGCGTATAAACAGCCGTAACGGCAATTAAAAAATAGATACCAATTTTAATATTGAAATTCGATACGACTTTTTCTAGCCTCATAATGTGTTTTGAAAAATTTGGAACAAAAAAAGAGAAACAAAAACAGCTTTCAGTTTGTTTTCATTATTTAAGACTCAAAAATAATGATTTTAACTTAATTACCGTTTTATTTCTCTTCGGGTTGCTATTTTATATCAATTATTCCTTAATGATTTTTACTATCTCTTTTGAATCGTTAATTCTCAGCAAATAGGTTCCGGTCATTAATGACGAAAGACTGGTTTTTCCGTTTTCAAATTTTCCGGATTTCACCAGTTGTCCGGACATATTGTAAATTTGATAATAATATCCTTCTCTGTTATCCTGCGTTTTGATGTGAAGTTCATCTTTCACAGGATTCGGAAAGAATGAAATCTTATCTTCTCTGATCGCCTGAACATCATTTTTACTTAGAGCCGCAGAAGGCTTTGAAGCTGGCAAAGAAGTGATCTGAAGCTTAGGAATTACCCCTTCTTCATTTCCTTCCGTATCATATTTAATTTTTACGCAACGGCAGCTCATTCCGAAATACGGATCATTGTTATCATGAAAAGCGATCATTCGGTTGGCGGTAGAAGCGGCATCAAATAAAATATTAACCGGTCTTCCGATATAATTTGAATTCAGAGCGGCAGTCCACACTCCGGGATACTGATAATTGATGAAATTATACGTTCCTGTTGCCGTTTGGTTTGCCGTTACACTTCTGAAACCACGCGATCCGGAATTCGGATAGTTTCCTGTTTTGTAAGACGAATCGTTAAACATATATCCGATGGTATAACTCGCAGAAGCACTTCTTCTAACTCTCTGTCCCAGATAATCTGTAATGATGCTGTATGAAGTGGCTGCATTTTTATCTTTTTTATACCATGGAGTGAATCCGAAATCCTGTCCCGTTGATACCATAACTCCGGTAAGATCAGGAATTCTCCATCCTTCCGGACAAGGATCAAACGGAGATTTTTTGCCTCCTCTTCCCCATCGTTCTGGTGCAAGATTCGGTTCATTGGCAAGCCAGTCGGTTCCGTTGGTGTACAAAGGATTTGATGAATTATACGGAGCAAACGCACTCGGAATCATATAAACCAATGGATTTTTCACAGAGTACGACAATACTTTTGAAACTTTATCTGAAATTTTATCCGCAGCCGAAACACTGGCATTTGCCGAATTGCTGTAGGTATTGTAGGGCACAATATAATTTCCTGCTAAATCATTGTAGGAAGCCGCTGAAAGTGTTGTGTAGGTTAAAACTCCGTTTGCAGTATTTCCAAGATAAACAGGATGAGACGTTCTGTCGTCTGCATACTGGAAGATCGGCAACGGATCTTTTCTTCCCCACTGATAATGCAGTCCTGTGGAAGCTTTAATTTTTGCCAGTTCTGCTGCAGTTGGCGTTAACGGATTGGCTACAACAGGGAAAGCATCGGTCGCACCAAGATTTCTGTCCATGAATTCCGTCTGAAATACATTATCTGCTTTCGGAACATAATTTACATAGTTCGTCACTGAAGTTACAGGCAGTTCGGTCGTATAATTATAAGAACCTACTGCCGTGTCTGTTACCCAGATATGCCATGACCAGTATACAGGATTTGTGATGCTTCCGTTATGCAAGGTAACGACCGCATTTCCGCTTTGGTTAGGATTAATGGTAACTGCAATTTTGGAGGAAGAAATTGCCCCCAGAGAAGCCGGTGAAGGATTAACAATGGTAACACTATTCACTAAACCTGTATTGGTTGTCCACAGAACATTGGCTTTAAGATTATTAAAGTTAACTGAGTTTAAAATATCTTTGTTATTCAGAAGCTGACTTTGTACAGAAAAGGCTTTGCTAACAGGAATCTCCACGGTAAAAGCTGAAGTATTTTTTACAACCTGATACGTATTCGGATTGTTGATTCCTTCCCGATATTCAGTTTCAGGAACGATATATTCTGTAGGGAAATCATATTCGTTTACGACATATAAAGGATCTTTTATACATCTGCAGCCTGCGGCATCCGTTGTAGAATTTCCGGCAAGCGGAAAATACCAGTACCGACCTTTTACATCAGGATAATTAGGATCCGGAATATCCGACTGCATTTTATCAGGAATTAAAAACAGTGTTCTTGCTCCTACCGAAGGCGTAGCATCAAAATGTCTTGCCATCGTTGCCGTCCATAAGGTGGTCTGATGCTGATCCGTAAACTGCCCCTGATGCGCATTCCAAACAATTGCTCCCGTTCCGGGAAAAATTCCCATATCCAAACCTCCTGCATTTGAAAGATCAAAACCGAAATTTGGATACAGCTTAAAATTGGTCATAAAACTTGGCGTTCCCGAATCCGTAGGCTTTATTTTATGGTAATTATTGCTTTCAAAAACATTTTTGGACATATTTGTTCTTACGCCGAACGGAGAAAAATCTACCCGGATATCATCAACATAAGCAGGTGAAGCTAAATTGGCTACCAATACCGAAGGAATCCGCCATCCGTTCGGACAGGGATCGTAAGGAGATTTGCTCCGGTAAGGCTGCGCACCAATATCTTTATTATATCCTGAAGTAACTTTTCCCAGAGAATTATCTGACCAAAGATTGAGTTCCGGTAGCTGGCTGTCATTTAAGCCCGGCATTCTGCCAAACCAATTGACCATCAGATTTGCATTGTTGTTATAATAAGCAATTCCTGAGTTATCATCTTTATTGACGTAGATTAAACTCAAAGGATTTTTTACCGACAGCTTCAGATTATTGGAAACCGTTGCATTGGAAAGCAGTACAAATTTTCTTAAATTATCAAAATTGGCAGCTCCTGTAAAGTTTTTGGCTCCCCTATGTCTAACCCTTCCTATTGATCCTGAAACTTCGTAGAAATCATTCCCTCGGTAAACCAATGGCGGAATGGGATCTTTTCTTCCCCACTGATACAACAGTCCTCCGTTCCTGTTCCAGTCGTTTGCAGTGATAGAACTGCTTATCGCTCCAAGATTCCTGTCCATCCATTTCCATTCCTCATCGGGAATCGTTTCGATGGTTCCGTCTGCTTTTTGTCTTTTCACCTCGGGATAACTTTTATAGGCAGATCCGTTGGAAGGGTCATCTGTAACCCAAACGTGCCACGACCAATAGATTTCTCCATCTACCCTGAAGGCAATGACAGCATTTCCCTTTTTAGATTTATTTACCGGAACTTTAATTTTAGCATATTCTCCGGAATCTATTATCTCAAGCTGATAAACAGGATCCGATTTTATTAAGCCATGAACATCCTCCCAGAGAACATCTGCCGTTATTTTACCGGAAGGAATTCCTGTTCCGCCCAGTAATTTATCCTGTCCCCACATTGCATAAGCTTTTTTTACTGGAATGTAAATACCACTGCTGCTTTGTGTTGGGTCAAAAATATAACTGTTGGGCGCTTTTGTCCAGTCCGCAGCTAATAATTTTCCATTAATGGAAACAAGATGATCTTCTTTCTGTGAAGATTTCACTAAAGAATCTGAATATGAGGAATATATTTTTTTTGATACTGTCCAACCAGAGTTCTTTGTTTCAGGACTTACTTTTGCATAAGCTTCATATGCAAACAGGCAACTTATAAGTGCCGCAAGATTTGTAAATGACTTTTTCATATCCTTGAATTTGTGATGTTATCAACCTAGTACAACATTTAAACCCTTATTAAAAAAATCAGATTATTTTATAAAAGTACATTATAATAAAATAAATTTGCAAAACAATCATCTACAATTTATAATTATAGATGCTAATATCTCATTTCAAACTTAGGTTATACGAAATTAAGGCATTTTCGTCAAATTTTTACATATTAGTTATAAAGTTGAATTAATTTTAATACTCTGATAATTCGGCAGATGATTAAATAAAAAAAGACAATGCTGTTTTGCGTTGTCTTTTTTATTTACAAAGGTCTGAAGCCATTTTATGGTAAAATATGATTCTTATAAAGATCCCATGTGAAGTTTCCGTTTACAATATTCTTAAAGCTGGAGAAAACGACAAAGTTGAACACTGTAAGAGCGATTATAAAAGCATAGATCAACTTTTTTGTATTTTCCGAAACCACGTACATTGCATTGGGAATGATAATATACGCAAAACCGATGAATACTCCTGCAAGTCTTGAAGAGAAAATAGGATTATCTCTGAAAATGAAATAAAAACAAACCCCGATTACAACATAAGCACGATGGTATTCATAATAAGGAAATTTCTCTTTCATCTTTTCATCAAAAACAAAAAGGAAAAAGGTGAGAATTGCCATCATCACTTCAGGAATACCGATCGCCCCGTTAAGCCTTTCCACCGTTTCATCTACATAACCGTTAAAACCTATGGAAACGGTACTGTCTGAAGCAATACTCGTCATAAAATCCCCAAAGACACGATACACCTCAAACGGAGACAGGAAAACAGAGGTAATAATCATAAAAAGCATTACAAATCTGTTCAGCGGTATTCTTACCAACCAGTACATCGGTATTAGGATATAACAAACCGTATGCACCCCCGCTGCAAGATAGATACAGAGAAGATAAGCAATCAGTTTTCTTTCTTTAATGTATCTTATTCCAAAATAAGCAATAAATGAAGCAAGATTTTGCCGGATCTGACCGCTTTCCCCGATAAAGAAGCCGGGAATGAACATGAAAAGCATAAAGGTAAACGGATAAAACGTATTATCATCCGTATATTCTACTTTAAAGTAAACGGCGAGAATGGCAATAACCAAGGTTAGAATATAAAACGGCGCATCGAAGACATTCAGCAAAATTTTATTGATGAATACATACAGCCACTCTACTTCAATCGGCTGAGGCCCCTTCATTCCCAAACCCTTCATAATGAGCGAGATGTAATCTTTGGTATCCGAATACACGTAAATCCCACGATAACTACCGTAATCCGGCCCTACCTGATCGCGAAGTCCTGCAATAATCATGAGATATATTCCCAAGAACCAAAGCCATTTTTTTTCAACCTTACCATGAAAAACTTCCTGATAGCTGAAAAACAGCATATAGAGAATGGCAATAATATAATATGGATGCAGTAAACTCATCTTTCCGGTAAACTATTTTTAAACTGATAAGAAGCCGTTACGATTCCCGTAATCAGCAAAGGCATAAACAATCTGGTTTCCCAGAAAAGCCCTACTAAAGTAATCATTAAAAGATACGGCAGCGCAAAAAACAAATATTTTTTCATCATCATCTTTCCGGTCTCATCAGAAAAACTGTAACTGAAATAGACACCTAAAATTCCGAATAAAAGTCCTGTAAGATTATAAGGACTTGTGAAATTTTTAATTAAATAAATTCCCTCCACAAAAGAAGCTTTCTGCGGAATAACCAGCCTTAAAGCAATATAAGGAAGCACAAACGCAATCACCAGCAAAAAAGTTTCTTTTATGAAAGCGAAATTCTTGTTCTTCAGATTTTCAGGATCAATAAAAACCGCTGCAAAAAAAGCGATATTGAGACAGGCGGTTTCCCGCACAAAAGTTGAAATAAATATCACAATACTTAATCCCAATAAATCTGTAGGTTTTTTATGCTGTAAATATTTTAACGTTAAAAATATCCCAAAAACATAAAAAAAGATCGCGATACAGTCGCAATTGGTCGGAACATACTGAAGAATAACGATAAAAAATACAGCAATAAGATGAACCATTCTTCTGATTTTCTGGTTTGAAAGAATTTCTACGGGCTTCAGTTCAAGAATTTTATCTAAAATTACTGAAGTCAGAAGAAAAAAGAAAACATTGATTAAAAATGTACTGTGGTAAAACAATGAACCCTGCTTCAAAAGAAAACTTTTTGCAAAAGGAAGATCATTATTTACAATGGAAGTTATCGCTTCTGTAACGTGTACACTCAGGTAATTCGGGATTACACGGTATGCATACACCGACGAAAACATAAAATCCGGCGCTTTTTCCCAAGACTTAATTCCTACAACGTAAGAAGTCTCAAATCCGTAATAGGACATGAAAAAGAGAAGGAAAGGAAAGATTATAATAAATAAAAATCCGTTTATTTTTTCATCAAATAGTTTAAACATATCAAAACCTAAGTTCAGACTTAGTCAATTTTTGTTTTAAAACACGCTTCATCAATTGGGAACTTTTGCAAAAGTATATTTTTTTTTCATTTTTACTAAATATTTTATTGATTTTCAGATAAAACTTGTGATAAAAAATTTTGAACTCCCCCCGAAAAATTTAAATTTGCAAACCTGATTTTTATAATGTAATGCATCGTTTTTTCATATTTTTATATTATCTGATCTCTAAAAACAAACTTCTGTCCGTATTTTTTTCGGTCGGAATTGCCGTTTTGTGTTTGTTTTTCGCATCGAAGATCAATTTTGAGGAAGACATCAATCAGATTATTCCTAAAAACGAAAAATCCGATCTTACCGCAAAAGTTCTGAAACAGCTCAATTTTTCAGACAAGATCATCGTGATTATCGAAAACAGATCCAAAGAAGAAAATTTTCAGCTTTCGGAGACTGCGGATTCTTTTTTACATCAAATTGAACCTCTGGAAAAATACATCGGTTCGGTTCAGGGAAAAGTAAATGACAGTGAAATTTCGGAAACCTTTGATTTCGTCAATCAGAATCTGCCATTATTTCTGAATGAAAACGATTACAAAGAAATTGAGAGAAAACTTCAGAAAGACAGTATTGCCAAACAGGTAGAAAACAACTACGTTTCTCTGGTTTCGCCAACAAGTCTTGTTACCAAAGAATTCATTAAAAAAGATCCGCTCGGAATTACTTTTCTGGGAATCAAAAAACTCAACGCTTTAAACATCAGCAAAGATTTTAAGCTGGAAGACAATTACATCGTAACCAAAGACGGAAAAAACCTGCTGCTTTTTATTGATCCCAAAAACAAAAGCAACGACACCAAAAACAACGAAACATTTGTTAATCAGTTAAACACCATCAAAGAAAACCTCAACACAAAATTCAGAGGAAAAACAGAAATCAGCTATTTCGGCTCGCCTGTTATTGCGGTTGCGAATGCACAACAGATCAAAAAAGACATTCAGAATACGGTTATCATTTCGATGACGGTTCTTCTGCTGATCCTTATTTATTATTTCAGGAATGTTTTTACACCGATTATTGTATTTCTTCCGACGGTTTTCTCAGTTTTGCTTGCTCTTTTGATTTTATACTTTGTTAAAGATAAAATTTCGGCAATTTCTCTGAGCGTGGGAGCCATTTTGATAGGAATTACGATTGATTACGCCCTTCATATTTTGACGCATTACAAGCACAACAACAATATTGAAGAGCTTTACAAAGAAATTACCCAGCCTATTGTTTTAAGCAGCGCAACAACGGCGGTTTCTTTTTTATGCCTTGTTTTTGTACGTTCGGAAGCGTTGAAAGATCTGGGACTTTTCGCCGCGATAACGGTTATTTTATCTTCCGTTACGGCTTTAATTATCATTCCGCAACTGTACCATCCGAAGAAAAAAGAAAAAGCAGTCAATACAAACTTTATCGACAAAATCGGTTCGTATCCGTACGAAAAAAACAAACCTTTAATTATTATCTGTTCAGTCATTATTATTGCGTGTCTTTTCGGATTCAGAAAAGTAGGTTTTAATGAAGACATCGGCGATCTGAATTATATTCCGAAAGATTTAAAAATAAGCGAAGCGAAACTGGAGAAACTTTCCGATATTACTTCAAAATCCATCTACACGATTTCTTACGGTGATTCTGAAGAACAGGCTTTATCCAGAAATTCTGAGCTGAGCCAGTTTTTAGAAAAAGAAAAAAAAGAAGGTAAAATTTTAAGCTATAATTCCCTTGGGAATGTGGTTATTTCTGAAAAAGACCAGCAAAAAAGAATTGAAAACTGGAAAAAATTCTGGGACGAAAATAAAAAGAACCAGACAGTTTCTGAATTAATTAAAAACGGAAATCAATTCGGATTTAACAGTTCCGCTTTCGATCAGTTCAATGAAAATTTAAATAAAAGCTACTCTACGTTAACTTTAAAAGATTACGAAAAGGTAAAAGCCCTTCAGATTTCTGAATTTCTGAGTCAGGAAAACAATTTTTACACAGTTTCCAATGTGGTAAAAGTAGACGAAAAGAAAAGAGATGCCTTCATTAAAGACGTTGAAAAAAAGCATGATGCTTTGGCAATCGACCGTCAGCAAATGAACGAAAACTTTCTAGGCTTGCTGAAAAATGATTTTAACACGTTAATCAATTATTCCCTTTTAGCGATTATTTTAACCATCATTGTGTTCTTCCGAAACTTTGAATTAACGGTTCTTACGATGTTTCCGATTGTTTTAACAGGAGTGGTTACAGCGGGAATTCTTTACTTTTTAGGTCTGGAACTGAATATTTTCAGCACCGTTGTCTGCACTCTGGTTTTTGGAGTCGGCGACGATTTCAGTATTTTCCTTACACAGGCAATGCAGAAAGAGCATACGACAGGAAAAAACGAACTTCCAACGTACAGAACCTCCATTATTCTGGCGGTTTTCACGACGATTTTATCCATCGGTTCATTAATTTTCGCCAAACATCCTGCTTTGCATTCATTAGCTTTGGTTGCTTTAATCGGGATGTTCTCCGTAATCATCATCACCTCAACCTTATATCCGTTCTGGTTCCGTTTGCTGATTACAAACAGGGCTAAAAAAGGACTTTCTCCGGTTACCTTCAGATTATTTTTCAATGCAGTATTGTCTTTTCTGTATTACGGATTAGGCGGATTGCTTTTTTCTGCCATCGGAAGCCTGTTTGTAAAACGGTCGAAAGGCAAAACATTAAACTTTATTAAATTAATTTTAGCCAAATTTTTAACTTCTGTTCTTTATACGAATCCATTTGTAAAGAAAAAGCTCATTAAAAACCCGAATGAAGATTTCAGCACACCTGCAGTCATTATCGCTAATCACACTTCGTTTCTGGATACATTGGCTCTAGCCATGACAACGCATAAAATCATTTATCTGGTGAATGACTGGGTGTACAACTCTCCTATTTTCGGAAAGATGGTAAGAGCGTTAGGATTTTATCCCGTTTCTCAGGGTATTGAAAACGGAATGGAAAAACTGAAAGAAAAAGTAGATCAGGGATATTCTCTGGTTGTCTTTCCTGAAGCAGAGCGTTCTTATACCAACGATATCAAAAGATTCCACAAAGGAGCGTTTTATATCGCGGAAGAATTCGGGCTGGATGTGGTTCCGGTTTACATTCACGGAAATTCTGAAGTACAGCCAAAAGGAGACTTTATCATTTACGACGGTTCAATTACCGTAAAAGTGGGCGACAGAATTGATAAAAATGACGAACGCTTCGGGAAAAATTATTCCGAAAGAACAAAAAAGATCAACACTTTTTTCAGGGAACAGTTTGCGAAGTTCCGAAGTGAGCTGGAAGATGAAAATTATTTTAAAAAAAAACTATTCCTGAGCTATCTGTATAAAGATAATGAAGTGGTACAGGAAGTAAAAGAAGATTTTAACAAAAATAAATCGGTTTATTTTGAACTGAATAAACATATTCCGAAAGATGCAAACATCCTGCATATTGCAGATGATTTCGGACAGAAAGACGTTTTACTTACACTTCAGCAGGCGAGCCGAAGAATCTTCAGCTTAATGAAAGATGAAGAAAAAAGGCAAATCGCCGAACAGATTTATTTGGTAAAAAGAAGGAAAATTAAATACATAAAAAACAGTACGGAAATTGATAAAAAGATAGACGTTCTTCTGGTTTCGGATAAAAACTTCAAAGCAGACCGAATGGAAAATCTTCCTGAAACCATCATTTTTATGAATGTGAAAAATACGTTACCGGAAAATAATAATTATACACTGAAATTCAGTTCAGAAGCTTTAAAAGTATTTCGTTCTGAAAAATAAATATGAAAAGCATATTTTTGTAAACGATTAAGGAGAACCCATGCAAAAAGATATACTCGTTATATATTATTCACAAACCGGACAGCTTACCGATATTGTAAAAAATATTGCCCGCCCTTTTGAAGCCAAAAAGGAAGAGTACCGTGTAACGTACTACAACATTACGCTGAAAAAAGACTTCCCTTTTCCGTGGCCGAATGATGTATTCTTCAATACCTTTCCGGAATCTTATCTTCAGATCCCGAGTGAAATTCTGCCGCCGCCGGAAGACGTGGTCAGCAAAAAATTTGATTTGATTATCTTTGGTTATCAGGTTTGGTATTTAACACCTTCCATCCCGATCATTTCATTCCTGAAAAGCGGTTTTGCAGAAAACATCCTGAAAGACACTCCGGTTGTTACCGTTTCGGCAACGAGAAATATGTGGATGTATTCTCAGGAAAAGCTGAAGGTATATTTAAAAAATATGAATGCGAAATTAGTAGGAAATATCGCTTTGGTAGACCGACACGACAATTACACCAGTGTTCTTACGATTCTTCGCTGGCTGACTACCGGAAAAAAAGAAAAATCGGGAATTCTTCCTGCCGCAGGAGTTTCGGATGAAGAAATAAAAGGTTCTGTAAAATACGGGGAAATTATTGAAAAACATTTCAGCAGAAATGATCTGGATACTTTACAGCCTGATCTTGTGAAAAACGGAGCCGTGGAAATCCGCGCTTTTCTGGTAAGAGTGGAAAAAGTGGGAAACAAAATTTTCACCATCTGGTCCAGACTTATCATGAAGAAAAAAGAAAAACGACCATTGCTTATTAAATTCTTTAAGGTATATTTGATGGCGGCGATATGGATTATTTCTCCTATCGTATTGGTTTTACACTTATTAACAACACCTGTTTTCTGGTTTAAAAGAAAGAAACAAAGAGAATATTTACAAGGAATTAATATAAAATAGAATGTACGACGTATTTATAACAAAAGCATCAAAATACCTACCCAATGAGCCGGTTTCTAATGATGAAATGGAAACGTATCTTGGTTATATAAACGGTGCAAAATCTAAAGCAAAAGCTCTGATCTTAAGAAATAATAAAATTACGACAAGATATTATGCTTTAGATAAAGAAGGAAATCCTACACATACCAATGCTCAGATCACAGCCAAAGCAATTGAAGGACTTTTTGACGAAAATTTCAAAAAGGAAGACATGAAATTATTATCCGTAGGAACAACTTCTCCGGATCAGATTCAGCCTTCTCACGCATCCATGGTGCACGGTGAACTGAACATCGGGAAATCTATTGAAATAAATACCGCAACCGGATTGTGTAACTCTGGAATGAATGCTTTGAATTACGGATTTCTTTCTGTAAAAGCTGGAGTTCAGGATAAAGCAGTCTGCGCAGGTTCCGAAAGAATGTCGGCTTGGATGACGGCGGATAAATTCAACCATGAAGCAGAAAACCTCGCTTTACTGGAAGAAAGACCCATCATCGCTTTCAAAAGAGAATTTTTAAGATGGATGCTTTCCGACGGAGCCGGAGCTTTTTTACTTGAAAATAAACCGAGAGAAAACGCAATAAATCTTAAAGTAGAATGGATTGATTTCTATTCTTATGCACACGAGATCGAAGCCTGTATGTATGCAGGTTGCGAAAAGCAGGAAGACGGAAGCCTGAAATCGTGGGCAGATTATCCGTCCGACGAATGGCTGAAACAGTCTATTTTTGCATTGAAACAGGACACGAAAATTTTAGATAAATATATTCTGGTAAAAGGTGCTGAAAGTTTAAGATCATCTTTCGATAAGCATGAACTTGATCCGGAATCAGTCGACCATGTTTTGGCTCATATTTCTTCAGGATATTTTAAAGAAGGGCTTAAAGAAGAATTTGCCAATGTAGGACTGGATTTCCCTTGGGAAAAATGGTATTACAATCTTTCCGAAGTAGGAAATATCGGTGCAGGTTCTATTTTTGTAGCTTTGGAAGAAATAATGAATTCCGGAAAGCTGAAAAAAGGAGAAAAAGTATTGCTTTGTGTTCCTGAAAGCGGAAGATTTGCTTATTCCTGTGCTTTGCTAACGGTTTGCTAATGGAAAACAAATTACCAACCTCCGATCAGGACTTTGTGGAAAGCTTAATTCCGCAGCGATTTCCTTTTGTGATGGTCAACAGCATTTTAGAATATTCAGAAAGCCATCTGATTTCAGGTTTTGAAATTAAAGAAGACAATATTTTTGTTCAGAACGGCATTTTTCAGGCTTCAGGTTTGATAGAACATCAGGCGCAGAGTGTGGCTTTACACACCGGCTATAAATTTTACCTCTTAGGAAAAGAAGCTCCTACAGGATATATCGGAGCCATTAAAACCTTTGAAGCGTATATTTTACCTAAATTGAGCGATACCTTAACTTCCGAAGTTTCTATTATCAATGAAATGATGGGCGTAACTTTAGTAGATATTGTAACAAAGCTGAACGATGAGGTTATTGCAAAATCTCAAATGAAAACGGTTGTAATGTAATGTATACTTAGATAGACCTCATAGGTTTTTGAAACCTATGAGGTCTGGTAAAATAAAATAGAAATTTCAATGAAAATCAAGGAAGAAAACATCATCAATATCCACAACTTTCTCCCGCATCGCGAACCGATGTTAATGACGGACTATATTTTGGAATTGACGAAAGAAAAAGTAATTACTTCCTTCGAAATAAAAGAAGACAACATTTTTGTTCACGATAATGTATTCGTTGAAGCAGGACTCATAGAGAATGCTGCACAAACCTGCTCCTCAATTTTAGGGCAGAGCTTTTTTGAAAATCCGGAAACAGAAACAAAAGTAATTGGCTTCATTACCAACATAAAAAAAATTGAAATATTTACTTTGCCCAAAGTCGGCGATAAAATTATTTCAAAAGCATCATTGGTTTCGCAGTTTGAAAATATCTGTCAGATTTTTTGTGAGACATTCAATGATGATGAATTGCTGATAAGAGCAGAAATTACTCTATTTATTCAGGAAGTAAAAAATTAAGCAATGAAAAAACAAGACCTTCCACAAGACGAAAGCAACTTAAAGTCAGCGAATATGACTGAGGTTTTGTATGTTACAGATGAAAATAACAACTACACGACCGCAAACAGCACCGGCTGGGAAGCTAAAAAAGCTGCTTTGGACGAATCTTTGGCTTTAATTAATGAAAGAATTGAAGAAGCAAGACAAAATGTTGCTAACAATGCAGCAAGCCCGATTGTCTATTTCATGGAGCTGAATAAAATGGATCTGCAGGTTCTTGCAGCCTATGTCGGAATGTGGCAGTGGCGTGTAAAAAGACACGGAAAACCAAAAATATTTAAAACACTAAGCGATTCCGTACTGAAAAAATATGCCGATGCTTTCGGTATTTCGGTGGATGAACTAAAAAACTTCAAGGGTTAAATAATTAGTTTAAAAGTAGAGAGCTGCTTCGCTTGTCATTCTGACGAAGAAAGAACCTCTACAATATGAAAACCAAGTATTTCCCGCGATAAAAAGAGAAGAGACGAATGGAACTTAATTTTGAACATCACCAGACTGCACATTGCGAAAACGGTGTTGCCTCCAATTTATTATTGAATAAAGGACTGAAGCTCAGTGAGCCTATGATCTTCGGAATCGGTTCCGGATTATTTTTTGTGTATTTACCTTTCCTGAAAGTTAATTTTGCTCCGGGTTTCAGCTATCGTCCGATGCCGGGAGCCATTTTCAGCAAAGCCGCAAAAAGACTGGGAATTAAAATCAAAAGAGAAAAATTCTCCAATCCTGCTGAAGCACAAAAAGCTTTGGAAAGAAACCTCAATAATAATATTCCGACAGGTTTACAGGTGGGTGTTTTTAACCTTACTTATTTTCCAGAAGAATATAAATTCCATTTTAACGCTCACAATCTCGTGGTTTACGGAAAAGAAAACGGAAAATTCCTGATCAGCGATCCTGTGATGGATTACACCACAACCCTTACTGAAGCCGAGCTGGAAAAAGTGAGATACGCCAAAGGAGCACTTCCGCCGAAAGGTCATATGTACTACCCTACTTACATTCCGGATCATGTAAATCTGGAAGAAGCCATAAAAAAAGGAATCAAAGACACCTGTAAAAATATGCTGGCTCCGGTTCCTATTATCGGGGTGAAAGCCATGAGATGGGTAGCAAGAAGCATTCCGAAATGGGCAGCCAAAAAAGGTACGAAAACTACCAATCATTATCTGGGACAACTGATCAGAATGCAGGAAGAAATCGGAACCGGCGGCGGCGGATTCAGGTTTATTTACGGTGCATTTTTGCAGGAAGCAGCCGTTATTCTTAAAAACGATGAATTAAGAGAACTTTCTAAAGAAATTACGGCAATTGGTGATCTTTGGAGAGATTTTGCGGTGGATATTGCAAGAGTGTACAAAAACAGGAACTCCAAAAGCGATATTTATAACCAATTATCAAAATCAATGCTTCACATTGCCGATCTGGAAGAAGCTTTTTATAAAAAACTGAGAAAAGCAATATAACGTGGAACATTTCATAGAAATAAAAAATCTCTACAAAAAATATAAAAATGCAGAAGACTTTTCTGTAAACAATATTTCGCTGAGTATTGCCAAAAACGAAATCTACGGAATTCTCGGACCCAACGGCGCAGGAAAGACAACATTGATTTCCATGCTTTCAGGATTGATAAAACCGACTTCCGGACATTTTACAATTGACGGACTTTCGCCACAGAAAAACGGTTTTAGGCTGAGACAAATCATTGGGATTGTTCCACAAGAGTATGCTTTGTACCCGACTTTAACGGCAAGAGAAAATTTAATGTTTTTCGGAAGTCTTTACGGATTGAGTCACAAAAATTTAAAGAATTCGATCACTGAATCTCTGGAAATCATGGGTTTGTCGAAATTTGCAGACAAAAAAGTGGAACAATTTTCCGGAGGAATGAAGCGCCGCTGTAATCTGATTGCAGGAACTCTTCATAACCCGAAAGTTTTGTTTCTGGATGAACCGACCGTTGGTGTGGATGTTCAGTCTAAAAAAGCGATTATCGATTATCTTTTGGATTTAAATAAAAAAGGAACGTGCATCATCTACACTTCCCATCACCTTTCCGAAGCGGAAGAATTCTGTACCAAAATTGCCATCATCGATCATGGTAAAATCCATGCTGTCGGAACACCTGAAGAATTAATCAGTAAGGTTTCCAATGCGGAAAATTTAGAAGACGTTTTTATATCATTAACCGGAAAAGAATTACGAGATGTTGTTGTATAAATTGTGGCGGAGTTTCATCAAGGAGATTCTTTTGCTGAAAAGAGATATCGGAGGAATTGTCATCATTTTTGTGATGCCTTTGCTGTTGATTATTACCATTACTTTAATTCAGGATTCTACCTTTAAAAATCTGGAAGGCACGAAAATTCCGATCATTTTTATTGATAACGACAAATCTGAGATTTCACAAAACATCAAAAAAGAATTCGAAAATGGTAAAACGTTCGAACTTCTTACCAATTTTACGGAAAAATCTGCCGAAAAAGCCGTTTTCGGAGGAGATTATCAGATGGCGATTGTTATTCCGAAAAATTTAACGAAGAACATCAATTCCAATGTAGAATCTAAAGTTCAGACCATTGTCAGTTCGTTTGGGCTTGAAAATGACCCGACATCTGTGAAAGAAAGTCCCGTTAAATCTGATGATATTCATTTATATTTTGATCCGGCAACCAACATCGGGTTCAAAAACAATGTGATGACTGCTGTGAACAAAATGGTTTTTGAGATTGAGAACAAAAAAATTTACAAAGCCTTTCAGGATCAGTTGGGAACTACGGAAGATCTCGGAAAAACTAAAAATTTAATCAATTTTAAAGAAATCACTCCGAAAAAAGGAAAAACAGACATCATGCCGAATTCCGTTCAGCACAATGTTCCGGCTTGGGCGTTGTTTGCGATATTTTTCATTGTCGTTCCTTTATCTATTAACCTTGTAAAAGAAAAAAGCCAGGGAACAAGCGTAAGAGCAAGAATCAGCCCGACTCCCTATTTCGTTCATATTTTAGGAAAAACATTTACGTATCTCATCATCTGTGTCATCCAGTTTTTACTGATGGTTGCTGTGGGAATTTATCTTTTCCCATACATGGATCTTCCGCAATTTGACGTTACCGGAAAAATGTTTCCGCTTATTGTCGTGACTATTTTTGCAGGTTTGGCAGCCATCGGATTTGGTGTACTTTTAGGAACGGTAGCCAATACGCAGGAACAGTCGGCTCCGTTTGGTGCGACTTCTGTGGTGGTTTTGGCAGCGGTCGGCGGAATCTGGGTTCCCGTATTTTTAATGCCTGAATTTATGCAGACCATCGCCAAATTTTCTCCTATGAATTGGGGATTAAATGCTTATTACGACATTATTTTAAGAAACAGCGGAATTGGAGGAATTGCGAAAGAAATCATTTTCCTGTTTTTATTTTATATAGCAATGGTCGCTATTTCATTATTTTATGAAAGAAAACAAAATGCTGTTTAGGATTAACCACTAAGAGCACAAAGTTTTCACAAAGGGCTCAAGCATTTATTGTATGTCCCTTGTGAAACCTATTGTGACCTTTGTGGTAAAAATAATTATAAAACACAAAATGATATGAATGAAAATGAAGTTTCAAAAGTTATCTTTGATGCAGGATTAAAAGTTCATCGCCAACTTGGAGCCGGACTTTTAGAAAGCGCATACTAAGAATGTCTGTACTATGAGTTACAGAAATCCGGATTACTGATAGAAAAACAGAAACCAATGCCATTAATTTATGATGACATAAAACTTGACATTGGCTATAGGATTGATTTATTGGTTGAGAGAAAAGTTGTTGTTGAAATAAAATCCGTAGAATCATTAAATGAAATTCATATTGCTCAAGTTTTAACGTATTTAAAATTAAGCAATTGTAAATTGGGTTTATTGATTAATTTTAACTCAGTTTTATTTAAAAATGGGATTAAAAGATTAATCAACGGAACGATATAAAATTTAGAATATTTATTGTGAACATTGTGTATAACTTTGTGAACTTAGGGGTTTATTCACCACGAAAAACACAAGTTTTTTAACACAGAAAAAGAAAATGTGAAAAATTTATTTTGTGAACCTTGTGAAAACCTTTGTGCCCTTTGTGGTAAAAAAAGAAAACAAAATGCAGTCTAAAGAAAATTTAACTTGTACAGAACAAGTCCGAGTAAGATTCAACGAAACAGATCCGTTGGGAATTGTATGGCACGGACATTATATCGCTTATTTTGAAGACGGAAGAGAAGCTTTCGGAAGACAGCACGGTTTAACGTATCTTGATATTCAGAAAGCGGGATTTGTAACGCCGATTGTAAAAAGCACCTGCGAACATTTTCTGCCTTTAAAATATGGCGAAACGTTCAGGATTGTCACAACTTTCGTCAATTCAAATTCTGCAAAATTGATTTATAAATACGAGCTTTTCAACGAAGAAAATAAATTGGTCTGTTCAGGTGAAACCATTCAGGTTTTTCTGGATTCCGACAACAATTTATGCTTGTATAATCCTGATTTTTTTCAGGAATGGAAAGATAAAATGGGACTCTGATGAAGAAAGAAGTTTACATTACAGACTACAACTGCATCACACCTTTGGGTTTTGATGTTTCTTCAAACTGGAATGCTCTTGTTGAAGGAAAATCTGGTGTAGGTTTACATAAAATCATCGAAAATCAAGAGCCTTTTTATGCTTCGATGATTGATTCTGAAAAATTAGATGAAGAATTTAACAGGTTCTTCAACTCCGCACAGAAATCGGAGAGTCAGAGTTTAGCCAGTGACAACGTGAGCTTTACAAGGCTTGAAAAAATGTTTTTGCTGAGTTTAAAACCTTTGGTTGAAAAACACCCGATTTCAGAAGAAACCGCTTTTATTTTATCTACCACCAAAGGAAATATCAGCTTGTTAAAAAATCAGGAAACATTACCCGAAAGCGTTTTTCTTTCCAATCTAGCACAAAAAATAGCTGATTTTTTCGGATTTCAAACAAAACCGATTGTGGTTTCTAACGCCTGTGTTTCGGGAGTAATGGCAATAAGTGTTGCCAAAAATATGATTCAGGCAGGAAAATATAAAAATGCTTTTGTTATTGCCGGAGACGAAATCTCAGAATTTGTGATTTCAGGCTTCAATTCTTTTCAGGCAATCGGAACCGGTATTTGCAAACCTTATGATAAAAACCGTGACGGAATTAATATTGGCGAAGCGGCAGCCGCGGTTTACATCACTTCAAAACGAGATGAAAACGAAAATTTTAGTTTTAAAATTCTGGGAGACTCTGCTATTAACGATGCAAACCATATTTCCGGACCTTCGAGAACGGGAGACGGATTGTTTGCAAGCATTAAAAACGCCATGACAGAAGCTCAGGTTTCAGCAGAAAAAATAAACTTTATCTCCGCACACGGAACGGCAACCATTTATAATGACGAAATGGAAGCGATCGCTTTCAACAGAATGAATTTACAAAATATCCCTCTAAACAGTTTAAAAGCCTATTACGGACACTGTTTAGGCGCATCGGGATTGCTGGAAAGTATCATTTCCATGGAAAGTGCCTTGAATAAAACTTTAATCCCATCCAAAAATTTTGAAGAAACCGGAACTTCTCAACCTTTGAATATTATCAGAGAAAACCAATCCACAGAAATTAAATATATTCTGAAAACAGCTTCCGGTTTTGGAGGATGCAATGCCGCGATTGTTTTGGAAAAATGCTAGAAATAATTTTGTAATTTTATAAAATTAAAGTTTTAGGAAATGGAATCTACAGTAGACATCAGAAAAAGAATTCACGAATTCATTGATAGTGCAGATGAAAGAATTTTGCGCATTTTCAAAGGAATTATTGATGCTGAAGAGGGAGATCAAGAATTAGAATCTTTAGATTATCCGCAAGTTCCTGATTATGTTTATGATCGGATTGAAGAAGAATGTGAAAAATATATGAAAGGAGAAGTAAAAACATCGAGCTGGGAAGAGGTGAAAGAAAGATTGATGAAAAAATTATGATTTACCACTTTTCTTTATCTCCGAATGCTGAAAATGATTTGTTAGAAGCAGCTCTTTGGTACGAAAATCAACAGACCGGACTTGGTGAAAAATTTATACAAAAAGTTGAATCCTATTTTTTAAGAATTCAAAATCATCCATTTCACTTTCCCTTAAAAAAAGGAAACTTACGTGAGGCTTACATTCAGAAGTTTCCTTATGTGATCATTTATCAAATTATAGGAGATCATATTATTGTTTTTGCTGTTTTCAACACCCATCAAAATCCAACAAAAAAGCCTTAAACTTTATTCATGAAGAAAACAGACATCTGCACCATAGAAAATTCAAAAATAGTACTCAATAATGACATTATTTTTGAAATCCAAACTGAAAATTTTTCAGACTTTGCGAAAGAAGCTTATAAAAGTTTAGCGCTGAATTATCCTAAATTTCATAAAATGGATAACTTAAGCAAACTCGCATTTCTTGTTTCTGAAATGATTTTAAAAGATGAAGATCACAGCAGAACGGCTTTGGTTTTTGCGAACAGATCATCAAGTTTAGACACGGATTTCAAATATCAGGAAAGCATCAATTCTCAGGAAAACTACTTTCCGAGTCCCGCGGTTTTTGTGTATACTTTACCGAATATCTGCGTGGGCGAAATCAGCATCAGACACAAAATGCAGACCGAAAATGCGTTTTTTGTTTTGGATGAATTGGATGAAGAATTTTTAAACAATTATTCAGCACAGCTTTTACAGTCCGGAAAGGCAGATAAAGTATTGTGCGGCTGGGTAGAACTATATCAGGAAAGTTACAAAGCTTTTGTATATTTGCTGACATTATAAATTTGACAATTTGAAAATGCGCTGATTTGAACATGTAAAATCATATCAATAAGGCATAACATTTAATACATTTTCAAATTGTCTCATTAACATATTTTCAAATTAATTTTATGGAAAACTTAAGAGAAGAATTAAAGCACAAAATCATCGAAGTTCTTAATTTAGAAGACGTTGCAGTAGAAGAAATCAAAGATACAGATCCTTTATTCGGTGGAGGTCTTGGTTTGGATTCTATTGATGCGTTGGAACTGATCGTGCTTTTGGATAAAGAATACGGAATAAAATTAGCAGATCCGAAAAAAGGAAAGGAGATTTTTACGTCCATCGAAACCATGGCAAAATTCATCGAAGAAAACAGAACAAAATAATTCAATCTAACAATGTATCAATGCAACAGTCTAGCAATTGGTCAACAGTTACATTGATACATTGATACATTTTGTAAAGATGGGTCAAAAAATTGCCATAACAGGAATGGGCATCATTTCCGCCATTGGAAACAATGTGGAGGAAAATCTGAGTTCGCTGACTTCCGGAAAGCACGGTATTTCAGACATTACTTTGTTTGAAACGCGCCATAAAGGAAATATCAAAACAGGCGAAATCAAATTGTCTAATGAAGAACTTGCCGCAAAACTTCAGCTTCAGGAAGATCATCATGCAACGAGAACTGCTCTGCTGGGAATGACGGCTGCGAAAGAAGCGGTAGAAAGTGCCGGAATTTCAAATATCAATGAATATAAAACGGGACTGATTTCTTCAACCAGTGTTGGAGGAATGGATGTTACCGAAAAATATTTCTATTCCTACGAAGACTTTCCTGAAAAGCAAAAATACATTGACTCACACGACGCAGGAAATTCATCCTTACTAATTGCAGATTATCTTGGATTAAAAGGTATGGTTTCCACCATCAGTACAGCCTGCTCATCGGCAGCAAATGCGATTATGATGGGCGCAAAACTCATTAAAAACGGTATTTTAGACCGGGTAATTGTCGGCGGAACAGATTCTCTTTCAAAATTTACTTTGAACGGTTTCAATACGTTGATGATTCTTACAGATTCTTACAATACGCCTTTCGACAACGACAGAAAAGGTCTGAATCTGGGTGAAGCTGCCGCTTTCATCGTTCTTGAATCGGATGAAGTCGTAAAAAAAGAAAATAAAAAAGTTCTGGGTTATCTTTCGGGATACGGAAATGCCAATGATGCGCATCACCAAACTGCTTCTTCGGAAAACGGACAGGGAGCTTATTTAGCGATGGAAAAAGCATTAAAAGTTTCGGGATTAGATAAAAAAAATATCGATTACATCAACGTTCACGGAACGGCAACACCAAATAACGATTTATCGGAAGGAATTGCAATGATCCGGATTTTCGGGGAAAACAATGTTCCCGAATTTAGTTCTACAAAAGCATTTACAGGTCATACGCTGGCTGCTGCGGCTGGAATTGAAGCCGTCTATTCTCTTTTGGCGATTCAAAATAATATCATTTTCCCGAATCTGAACTTTAAAACAAAAATGGCAGAATTTGATTTAACACCGGTAACGGAACTTAAAGAGAAAAACATCAACCACGTCCTTTCCAATTCGTTTGGTTTTGGAGGAAATTGTTCCACTTTAATTTTCTCAAAATCATGAGTGCCGTTTACATCAACAGTGCAGCCTGTATTTCTGTTCAGGACACTTTAAATGAAGATTTTTTCCGGAATCTCAAACCTGAAAATTCAGTTCAGGTTTTAAAAGCGATTGAACCTATTTACAAAGAATTCATTCCTCCGGCAATGATCCGAAGAATGTCTAAAACGGTAAAAATGAGTTCCGTAGCTTCTCAATATGCTTTAAAAGAAGCAGGAATTGAAAATCCAGATGCGATCATCACAGGAACAGGAATGGGCTGTTCTCAGGATTCGGAAAAGTTTCTGAAAAATGTGCTGGATAATCATGAAGAGTTTCTGACTCCGACTTATTTTATTCAGTCTACTCACAATACGGTTGCAGGACAAATCGCTTTGGGTTTGCAATGTCATGCGTACAATTTCACCTATGTAAATTCTTCTTCATCTTTGGAATTTTCGTTTTTAGACGGAAAATTACAAATCAATGACGGTGAAGCTGAAAACGTTCTGGTTGGTTCCACCGATGAACAGACGGAAAGAGTGATGGAACTGTACAAATTAAATAAAACCATTAAAAAAGAAGAAAATCTTCCCGTTGATTTTCTGAATTCTGAAACTGAAGGTGTTATTTGGGGAGAAGGCGCAAGTTTTTTTGTCTTAGGAAAGGAAAAAACAGAAAGCTCTTACGCTCTATTAAGAGATATTCAGATCACTAACAAACTAGATTTAGAAGAAACTCAGCAGTTTATTGAAAATTTTCTAGCTAAAAATAATTTAACGAATAAAGATATCGATGCGGTTATTTTAGGTTTCAGCGGAGATTCAAAATCGGATGTTTATTATAAAAATGCAATGGGTTTGTTTGAAAATTCGGCTTTGCTGTATTACAAACATTTAAGCGGAGAATTTAATACTGCAAGTGGTTTTTCTACGTTTATTGCTTGTCATATTCTTAAAAATCAGGAGATTCCGGAAGTGATGATGATTAACGATCTTAAAAAAGAAGAAATTAAAAATATTCTGCTTTACAATCATTTAGGAGGAAATGATCACAGTCTGGTTTTGTTGGGGAAAGCTTAAAATTAAAACCTCACAGGTTTTAAAAACCTGTGAGGTTTGAAACTTAAAAAATAAAGAGACATATTGCTTTACAAGTATTGAAGAGGAAATAAACACAGCTTGGTTTTGTTGGAAAAGCATAAAATTAAAACCTCACAGGTTTTTAAAACCTGTGAGGTTTGATTGAAAATAGGCTCAGTTCGCAGGAGTATTCTATTTAGCAAAGAAAAACAGCATAATTATCATTTCGACGAAGGAGAAATCTCTTAATAATCTTAACTTCTAAACTAAAACTTAATGGTTTATTTTAGCGTAAACATTAAGAATATTAATTTGAGATTCTTCATTCCGCTTAGCTCCAATCAGAATGACAGCATGGATACAGATTGTGAATATTTAAACCAAAAATTTAAAGACAATAAAGATGAAGCATTATCTATTTATCCTATTTTATCTTTTCTGCAACGTTTTTATTTTTGCGTTTCACGGAAGTTTTTGGGTGTATCTGTTCTGTTTTTTGCTGTTTTCTGCGCTTGTAATTTGGGGTTCTTTTGATATTGAACTGGGATATTTTGTCAACAGCATTACGCATAAAAGAACGAAAATCAGAGAAGTGGCGCTGACTTTTGATGATGGTCCGACTGAATTCACCCCAAAATTTTTAGATCTTTTAAAAGAAAACGAGGTAAAAGCAACCTTTTTCTGTATCGGAAAACAGATTGAAAAATATCCTGAAACTTTTCAACGGATCATTGCGGAAGGTCATACCGTTGGAAATCATACTCTTTCACATTCTAACAATACCGGATTTTTATCGACTTCAAAGATGGTTGAGGAAATTGAGAAATGTGATGAAGTGATGCTTAAAACTGGAAATTTAAAAACCAATTTGTACAGACCGCCTTTCGGTGTCACCAATCCGAATATTGCCAAAGCCATCAAAAAAACCGGCAAAAAAAGCATCGGATGGAACGTCCGTTCTCTTGATACGATGACAGAAGATGAGAAAAAAATCTACCAGAAAGTAACGAAAAATTTAAAAAAAGGAAGCATTGTACTTCTTCACGATACTTCACAAAAAACGTACAATGTTTTGGAGGATTTATTAGTATTTTTGAAGCAGAAAAATTATTCAACTTTTACAATTGATAAATTTGAAAACCACTAAGTCCACAAGGATTTCACCTAGAACACAAGAATTATTAATAAATATTCTTTAATAGTGTTCGTTGTGAAACCCCTGTCATCCTTGTGGTTAAATTTAAAAGACGTTAAACAATGATTAAAAATATAGCTTTAAGCACTCTTTTATTAATTTCGACTTTTGTCTTTGCTCAAAACACGGCAATGTCGGGAGCGGAAGCGAAAGCATTTGTAACTAAAGTTTCATCGGAAACCAAAGAAATAAAAACGTTACAGGCAGATTTTATCCAGACCAAAAAGATGGATTTTTTGGATAAGAACATTGTCACCTACGGAAGAATGTCTCTGAAAACACCGAATATGTTGAGTTGGAAGTACACAAAACCCTATCAATACAGTATTGTTTTTAAAGACAACAAAATATTGATTAATGATCAGGGTAAAAAATCTTCAGTGGATGCAAAAAGCAAAACATTTGAAAAAATCAACAAACTTATTGTCGGAAGTTCAAACGGACAGATGTTCAATGATCCGGAATTCTCTGTTTCTTACCTGAAGAATGCGACTTCAAACATTGCTAAATTCACTCCAAAATCGGCTCAGCTTCTGAAATATATCAAGCAGATCGAGCTTCATTTTCCGAAAAATAAATCCACGGTTTCACAGGTTAATATGACGGAAGCTTCGGGAGACACCACGAATATTGTTTTCAAAAACACCAAGATCAATGCGCCTGTTGCAGCTTCGGAATTTAGCTTATAGCCTGATTTTCATTCTGTTTACATCGTGTAAAACGTACACGCTAACTGCTGTAAAACCGATTCCGTCTTCTGAAAAAACGGTGGAAAATTTATATTTTTCATCCAAAGAAGATTATGTGTATAAATGTCAGATGGATATTTATAAAAATCATGTGAGCGGAATTTTAATTATCAAAAAAATCAGCGAAACGACCCATCGTGTGGTTCTGACTTCTGATTTTGGGAATAAACTGATTGATTTTGAGATTTCTGAGGATGATTTTAAGCTGAATTATGTTCTTCCGGATCTGGATAAGAAAATCGTGATTAATTTTTTAAGGAATGATTTTCAGCAGCTTCTGAAGCAGAAATATCCGGTAACAGAAAGTTTTGAAAACGAAAATTCTAAGATTTACCTTTCTAAAATGGATAAGAAGGGGTATTATTTGTTCTTCAACAAAGAAAATAATCTGTTAAAACAAATCGTTTATACGAAAAACAAGAAGGAAAAGATCGATTTTACATTTGATGCAAAGAAAAATACGTTTGCAGACAGTCTTAATTTACAACATAAAGATTTTAAAATCAATATAAAACTATTCCAGATCACCGAAAACCAATAACCTTACATGAAAACAAAGATTTTTGCCTTGCTGATTCTGATCTCCGGATTTTTATCAGCCCTGGTTACTTTCAATCCCGGAATAAGAGCGGGAGTAAATTTTGCCAATCTTACGAACCGAAGCAATGAAACCTTTTATCTCCATGAAGATGAAAATCCGGAAAAAGTAATTCATACAAGCCTGAAAACGATAACCGATTTTTATATTGGATTACAGGGAAACATTAGATTTACAGAACGTTATGCTTTGCAACCGGAAGTTAACTATTCCAGACAGGGAACCAATTTACAGTACACTACAGAAAACGGAGTTCTTCCGGAAAAAAGACTGCATTACAATTTTATCGGAGTACAGCTTACAAACAAAATTTATATCAAAAATTTCAGTGTTTTTGCCGGTCCGTTTCTGGATTTGGCTGTCGGCGAAAACAATTCCGGACTCGATCTTGGTTTTTCAGGGGGTCTTGGTTATGATATTTTTAAAAATCTGGGGATTGAAGTAAGAATTAAAAAAGGTTTTGCGTCGATGCTGGATCACGAAAATTCCTCCTTCCTGTTTTCCAATTCAAATATGGTTTTTCAGATTGGCGGTTATTACACGTTCCATTTTAAGAAATAGAATTGATGTTGATGACCAAAACCATTTTCTTTTCCTTTCAAAAAAACATATCTTCGCGAAGGTTTAAATACTAAATTTTTTGAAATTTTAAAATTCAGAAAAAGATTTCAAACAACTGAAACAGAATACATCATGCAGACAATACTTACAGACTTTTATACGTTACAATCCTACGAAAAGACGGAAAACGGAAGCTTTACCGCTCAGATTTCCCTGAATAAAGATCACGATATTTTTAAGGGACATTTTCCGGGAAATCCTGTAACACCGGGAGTTTGTATGATGCAGATCGTGAAGGAACTTACGGAAGAATTCACAGGATCTTCATTATTCTTAAAAACGGCATCGAATGTAAAGTTCATGGCAATCATCAATCCTTTTGAAACGCCTGATCTTAAAATTCAGCTTGATATCACTGAAAATGAACAAGATGTAAAAGTAAAGAACACGACTTCTTTTGGCGAGACTATTGCATTAAAAATGTCGGTAAATTATCAAAAATTGACAAAATGAAATTAATTTTTTCGTTCATCACCGCTTTTATGCTTGTTTTTCAGTCGGGTCTTGAATCTTTGAGAGAAAGCTACGCCAAAGCCAGCAGTTCCAATGCAAACACAGAAGCATTCATCAGTTTAGCTGAAAAAACTTCAGGATCGGATGCAGCCATTCAGGGATACAAAGCAGCGGCGCAGATTATGGAGGCAAAAATTTCCAAAAACAACAGGAAAGCTTTGGTAAAATCGGGAGCAACCAATCTTGAAGCGGTTATTAAAAGCAATCCGAATAATGCTGAATTAAGACTGATCCGCATAAGCGTTCAGGAAAACATTCCGAAAATCGTCGGATACAGAGGAAGTCTTAAAGATGATAAGGTATTTCTAATCAATAATTACAGCAAACAGAATTCAGCTTTAAAAAGTTATATTAAAAAATTTGCAGCACAGTCTAAAACCATGACGGAGACTGAAAAGTTAAATTTTAAATAAAACACTATTAACCAACTATTTACATGAACCTTTCCGAAGTACGAAATGCAATCTCTGAAAAGAAAATTTGTGTTTTAATTCCTACTTATAACAATGAAAAAACTCTGAAAAGGGTAATCGATGGTGTTCTGGATTATACGGAAGACATTATTATTGTAAATGACGGTTCTACGGATTCTACGAGAGAAATTTTAAGAAGTTATTCGCAGATCGAAGTCATTGATTTACCGGAGAATAAAGGAAAAGGAAATGGTTTAAAAATTGGCTTTAGAAAGGCTAAAGAACTCGGTTATCATTACGCCATTACGATTGATTCCGACGGACAGCATTATCCGGATGACATTCCTGTTTTTGTGGAGGCTTTGCTGAATGAAAAGGAAGATGTTTTATTGATTGGGAACCGAAATATGTCTCAGGACGGAATTCCGAAGAAAAGCAGTTTCGGAAACCGTTTTTCTAATTTCTGGTTCTGGTTTGAAACCGGAATCAAGCTTGAAGACACCCAATCTGGTTATCGATTATATCCTTTACACAAAATTCCCAAGAAATATTTTACACCAAAATTTGAATTTGAAATTGAAATTATTGTAAGAACTGCGTGGAGACACGTTCCGGTAAAAAATGTTCCGGTGAAGGTGCTTTACGATCCCGCGGAAAGAGTTTCTCATTTCAGACCTTTTAAAGATTTTACGAGGATCAGTATTCTGAATACTATTCTGGTTACCATCACTTTACTTTATATTATTCCGCGAAACTTCGTGAATAATTTCAAAAAAAAAAGCATTAAAAGATTCATAAAAGAAGATGTTCTGGAAAGTGACGGAAGCAACAGGATTAAAGCCTTTTCGATTGCTCTGGGCGTTTTTGTGGGCTTTTCTCCGTTCTGGGGATTTCATACGCTGATTGTAATTTCTCTGGCTGTATTATTCAAACTAAATAAAGTACTTGCCTTTTTTGCATCCAATGTAAGTTTACCTCCTTTTATACCGTTTATCATTGCGGCATCCCTGTTTTTAGGTTCTCCTTTTGTACATGGAGACAGCAATATTTTCAGTCAGGAACTGAACTTCGATCTGGTAAAAAATAATCTTTTGCAGTACGTTATCGGAAGTTTTATTCTGGCAACTTCAGCCTCTGCAATTTTAGGGGTAGCAACTTTTCTTTTCCTGAATAAAGTAAGTCCTGATACAGATTAAACTCCTTATTTCAGTTTTTTCACTGTTTTTCTCAGATATTTTTCCACATTTTTTCTATCCGGAACGGTGGTAATTTCTTTGGTTAAAGCCTTTTCAAATTCTGTTTTTGCTTTGGCATATTCTTTCTTGCTAAAATAATATTTTCCTGCCTGAAAATAAACGAGCCAGAAATCAGGATTTAAAGATTGATAATGGGGCAGAAAATCGTCGGTAAGCAAAACATCTCCTTCAATTCCCTTTTCTACTTCTCCACTCATCATTTTGTACTGTTCGTAATTTTTAAATTCCGGAGAGTCGAGAAAAGGATCTTTTGCAATATTCAGTTCAGATTTTGCAAACGCACCACTTTTTAATCTTTTATCCGAAAAAATTTCATTCAGATCATAACAGACAAATTCTCCTAACTGATAAGGATTCGCAGAAACCCAGACTAATTTTTTCTGTGGTGAAAAAATTACAGCATGATGCGCAATAAGCTGATTGATGGCTTTTTCGTTTCCAAACCCTATCTTCTCTCCTTTCAAGCCGGATTTGTCTCTTAAAATCACAGCCATTTTTTCGGGATTCAGCTTTTTATTTTCTGCTAAAAATTCCTGCAGCTTTTCGTAGCGGTATTCTGAATGACTTTCCGCAATATGTTCCAGATTTCTTTTATCATTTTTATAAGCCTCTGATTGAAAATGATTGGTACATAAAACACGGCTCGTATTTTTCACTTTGTAAACACCAAAATTATCCGGAGAAACCTCAATAATTACTGCATTCTTATCATTCGCGCTTCCGACCAGAATAGATTCCGAGACGAAGACTTTTCTCTTTTTGGCAATGGCAATTGCTTCATCAATGGTTCTGGCATATTGTAAAATTTCTCTTGTCACCAGAGAAATCGGTGTTTTTGCGGTCAATGGAATTTTAGATTTTCCGGCATTAATGGTAACGGTAATCCCTTCTTTGTTCATCCCTGAAACTACACCGATCATTCCTGCCCAAGTCACAGAAAGATAAGGGATTCCGTCTTCGGGCTGAACGAATTCAATGATTTTATTTTTAGCAAAATCGTCTCCCACGTAAAAGTCGAAATTTCTTCCAATAAGCAGATCTCCGTCTTCTGTATTTTCATTCCAGACCGCAAGAGAAGTACAGCCCACCATCATTAAATCCTGCATGGCATGACCAATGTCGTGCGCACCGTGGAGATACATACTTCGCAGAAACTTTGGTGCGATAAAATTATATTTGTCCGAAGAATATTGAGACATTCCGTAGATTTCTGCCTGAAAATTCTCCCTTACATTGAGATACATTTTACGGTTATACCATTTCAGGAAACCTCTCAGTAAATTTTGTTTAAACTTTGACGGGACAAATCCTTCAATTTTGGAAAAGAAAATTTCTTCCTGTTTCTGCATCAGATTTTGGGTTAAAGCTCCGTTATTGTAACCTAATTGCAGAGGATTTCCCTGAATATACAGTTCCCAGATCTGCTGCTTATTTTTTGTTAAATAATTCTGATTAAAACTAAAAGTGGAATCGTTTATTTTGTTAACCTTCGGAACATCAAGCGAATATTGTTTTACATCGGGAATATGTTTGATGGATTTTCTTATTCCGCAAGAGTTGAGGAAAAGGATAAGGTTTAGACTGAGAAAAATTAAGATTAGAGATCCGCTACTTCGAAAACATTGAATCTTGTCATTCTGACGAAGCAAGAATCTCAAAAAAAACAATTTAGATTTTTCACTCCATTTCATTTCGTTCCGGATGACAACAAACGGTATATCATTTTCGCTATTTTTCACCTTTATTTTTATTAATCAGTTGTGTTAATCTTTCATCAATAAGCTCTTTTCCGAGAATTTCTGCGCAGGTATTGAATGCGCCGATCGTACAGCCCAAAATTCCGTGCATATTGACGGATTGTCCCGTAAGAAAGAGATTGTCGATTTTCGTGCGTGGAGAAACCATTGTTTTCAGAGGATTTTCGGAACTTTTCATGTAGCCGTACATATTTCCGTTAAAACTTCCGATATAATCGCGATAAGATAATGGTGAAGACGTATAAAAACGCTTAACCGATTTTCTTAAATCAGGGAATTTCTTTTCTAAAGCGTCGATCATTTTTTCAGCTTTTTCCAGCTTAAATTTTTCATACAATGCTCCTCTTTCGTTTTCGTCTGCAACAGTGTTAAAGGTTTCTTTCCATGCTTCCACTTCCTGAAAATCCATGTAGGAAATAGCAGTAAGACTTTCTGCGAAACCGGGATTATTTCTTGATTCTGTGGAAGAAAGCATATACGTTTCAGGCCATTTTTCTTTTTGATAACGATGGGCATTCCAGACCATTTCCTCATTGGTAAAATGGTAAATATTATAATTAAAATTCTTAAAAGATTGCGGTTTCATCACGAGATAAACACTGAAACATGACGGAACCGGTTCCCAGCTTATAATTCTGTTGATGAATGATTTTTTAAGCCTTTCTTCACCAAGAAGTTTCAGGGTTGTACGAATTTCAATATTTGAAATGAATTTTTTTGCAAAATATCCTTTTCCTCCTGAAGTTTTTACTCCTGATAAAATATTGTTTTCATTAAAAATAAATTCGGAAACTTCAGCATGTTTGTGTACTTCCGCTCCATATTCACGAAGCCTGCGAATCAGAAGTTTTGAAATCTGGCTTCCTCCTTTTATGCATTTGTAAGCACTTTGAATATAAGAATTTACAGTAAGTGCATGAACGTAAAACGGAACGTTTTCAGAATCTCCTGCGTATAAAAAATTAGAACCCAATAAAACGGACTGGAGCTGTTTATTCGAGGTTAAAGATTCAATAAATCTTTTGGTATTTAAGTGAAGAATTTCCTCGTTATAATTGTCTTTTCCCACAAGATTATATCTGGGAAACTGACTGCAAACTCTCTGAATTTCTTCACAATAGTCTTCTAAATTGTCTTTTTCTTCAGGAAAGTATTTTGATAACTGTTCAACAAAATTCCTGTAGCCTTGTGCGTGAGGATATTCGGTTTCATCGTCTCCGAAAGTAATTTTGTCGTAGCCGTTCTCATCCATCTTATGAAGCTGGAGTTCGTTCATAATTTCCAGATAGGAAAAATACTGATGAAGGTTCTGCCCTTCGGAAAGTCCGCCGAGATAATGAACTCCGGTATCGAAAATGAGTTTGTCGCGGGAAAAGGTCTGTAAATTTCCGCCGTACTGGTTGTTTTTCTCCAGAACACATACCTTTAAGCCTTCCTTCGCCAGAACAAGCGCAGAAACAAGACCGCCCAATCCGCTGCCGATTACGAGTATGTCGAACGTTTTTTTCAAGGAGGAAAGTGTCTTTAATGATTTTGAATTTTAAAACGCAAAGCCCACAAAGATTTTTCTTAATCGCTTCCTGTTTTTAGGTTCGCAAAACGAAGTTTCGCCGAATCCAATGAATCAATCATAAAATTGAGGCAAAGGCGTTAACACTCAGCAAAGATAAAAGGAAACTCAGGACTTTATTTTAAATCTCTAAATCATTTAATGTTTGAGTTAAATATTAGTTTTCTGAAGGTAAAAGTAGGAAATTTAATTAATATCGTCCCAAAAATCAAAATAATTGAACCATTGAAGCGGATATTTTCGGATCATGGATTCGAGATTTTGGGTATAGGAATTCAAAAGTCCCTGTGCATCTCGTTTTTTGACGTTTTGGGCAACTCTTGCGTATAAGTGGTAATGCAGATTTTTTTCTTTCATCACATACACATATACAACGGGAACGCCTAATCTGGAAGCAATGAGAAAAGGTCCTGCAGGAAATTTTGCTGTTTTACCTAGCAATTCGCCCTCTAAAAATTTAGAACCTTCAAAATAACGGTCTCCGGTAAAGCAAATGAGCTCGTTTTTAGACAAGGCTTCATTGATGTCGAAAATATGGGACATATCTTCTTTCACGTAAATAAATTTAATGCTGCTCGCTTTTACGGAAACACTTTCAAGATATTCTTTGATGACTGTAACTTCCTGATCTGTTGTCACTAAGTTGATCTGACAGTCGAAATCGATATCGGCAAAAAAATGTTCGGCAATTTCAAAATTTCCGATGTGCGCACTGATGAGAACTCCTCCTTTTTTTTCGGCTAAAAGATTTCTGAGGTTTTCGATGCCATCAAATTCGTAGGTATATTTATCGCGCAATCCTGCTGAAATAGCAGTTTTATCAATAAGCACGGTTCCGAAAGTGAAATAGCTTTTGAATAAAGAAATTTTTGTTTTCCAGAAGCCATACTTCAGTCTTTCTGAAAAATAATAACGGTAGTACTTGTTGCTGTTTTTTTCGAACAAAAAATAGTAGAATGCAACAAAGTAAAGCACCACATATGAACTTCTGATCCCGATATTTCTAATGCACCAGACGAAAATTTTATAGCCCAGAATCGTCCCTTTAGATTTACCTTTCCATTTGTTCATATTTTTTGTTCTTAACGCAAAGAAGCTAAATCAATTATACACTTTTTTCAGTAATCTTATTTTCGATCACGGTATAAAAGTCGTTAAAAGTCACTATATTTTTGAAGTCTGCTTCGCCTAATTTCACTCCGAAATTAGATTCGATAACTACCACAAGATCAATATAATCTAAGCTGTCTAAACCCAGCGTTTTTTTAAAGTTTGCATCATTGCTTATTTCATCGCCGTCTACTTCAAATTCGTTGATTAAAAAGTCGTTGGCAACAGCAACAATTTTTTCCCTTTCCATGTTTTTAATTAAATTTTTTAACAATTAATGCGGAGTTGGTTCCCCCAAATCCGAAAGAATTCGACAAAAATACATCAATTTTTTGACTTTTTGTTTCAGCAACCAAATTTATCCTTTTCGCCTCATCATCAGGGTTTTCCAGATTAATATTCGGGGCTACAAAATCGTTCTGCATCATCAGGATAGAGTAAATTACTTCACTCGCACCTGCCATCCAGCATTCATGACCGGTCATTGATTTCGTGGAACTCACGGGAACTTCGCTTCCGAAAATTTCGTAAATGGCTTTTGCTTCATTGGCATCACCAATTGGTGTGGATGTCGCATGAGCATTAATATAATCAATATCTTTTGCCGATAATCCGGATTGTTTCAAAGCCCGATCCATTGCTAAAGCAGGTCCGTCTACATTTGGAGTGGAAATGTGTCCTCCGTTGGAAGAAAATCCATACCCGACAATTTCCGCAATGATATTGGCTCCTCTTTTTTGGGCAGATTCTAAACTTTCAACAATTAAAGTTGCTGCTCCTCCACTCGGAATTAATCCGTCTCTGTCTTTATCAAAAGGTCTTGATGCTTTTGTGGGCTCATTTTCGCGTACTGAAAAAACACCCAAACCGTCAAAGCTCGCCATCGAATATTTATTGGTTTCCTGTGCTCCTCCGCAAATAATCATGTCCTGAAAACCGTTTTTAATCATCATAAAAGCCAGTCCCAAAGAGTGAGAACCGCTTGCACAGGCTGCACTGATGGTTAAATTGATCCCTCTCAGTTTAAAAATGGTCGAAAGGTTCATGGTAACGGTAGAGTTCATGGATTTAAAAATAGCTCCTGAACCCATTAACGTTGTATCTTTTTTCTCTCTCGCAATATCGATCGATTCTACTACCGCCTTGGAAACACTGTCGTTTCCGTATAAAATTCCGACTTCGTTATTGTCTAGAAAATCCTGATCTATATTTGCCTGTTGTAAAGCATCAAGCGTTGCGATGTAAGCATATTCGCTTTCTTCGCCCATGCTTACGCGCTGTCTGCGGCTGAGAAGATTTTTGAGATCCGGCTTCGGAACCACGCCCGTTAATCCCGATCTGAAACCAAATTCTTTTCTTTCGTCTACTAAATGAATTCCGGATTTTCCCTGAAATAAAGATTCTTTCACTTCTTCCAAAGAAGTTCCGATGCAGGAATAAATTCCCATTCCGGTAATGACAACCCTATTTTCCATGTAATGTTCAAGGTTTTAGGTTTTAGGTTTTAGGTTGCAGCTCACAACTGCTTCCTTTTATCTGCCACCTGATTTTATGAGTAGATTCCTCCGTTAATATTGATGACTTCGCCTGTAATGTACGATGACTTTTTAGACGCTAAAAATGCGACTAAATCTGCCACTTCTTCTGCTTCTCCGAATCGGTTTGCAGGGATCATTGCTTTTAATTCGTCTTCATTAAATTCCTGCGTCATATCCGTTTTTATGAATCCCGGTGCAACCGCGTTTACGGTGATGTTTCTTTTCGCCACTTCCTGAGCCAGCGCTTTTGTAGCTCCTACCAAAGCTCCTTTCGCCGCAGAATAATTGGTCTGTCCTGCCGTTCCTTTCACTCCGGAAACAGAAACCATATTGATGATTCTGCCGTATTTATTGCGCAACAGTTTCTGGATAAAGAAATTCGTCACGTTGAAAAACCCGTTTAAACTGGTGTTAATCACCGCGTTCCAGTCTTCACTCGGCATCCACATGAACAATCCGTCTCTTGTAATTCCGGCATTGTTTACGATCACCTCAACAACGGATTTAGGATTATTTTCCTGCCATTCTGTTAAAACTTTTTGGGTTTCTTCGGCATTTCCTACATCAAATTTCAAAATTTCTCCGGTAGATCCCAGTTCTTCCACTTTAGCCAGCGTTTCTTTAGCTGCCGCTTCGTTTGAAGTGTAGTTGATTAAGATATGATAGTTTTTTTCTTCAGCCAGTTTTATACAGATGGCTCTTCCGATTCCTCTTGAGCCTCCTGTGACGATTGCACATTTCATGTGTTGCTTATGTAGTTTTAGTTTTTTTATGTATATTTTCTTTCCTTAAGTATGACAATTAATTTCCTTAAAAAATTACATTGCCTTTAAATATTTCTTCACTTCTTCCAGATAAGGATACATTACCATATCATCAGAAAAAGCCGGAATTATTTTTCTTATTTCATCGTACAGTTCTTTGGTTGCTGATGAAATTTTATTCTGAAAACCAAGATATTCTATTGCCTGAACAATGGTAATGGCTTCAATCGTCAATACCTCGAATGCATTTTCGATTACTTTTCTGCAGATGACCGCTGCATTGGTTCCCATGCTTACAATATCCTGATTGTCATTATTATTAGGTATACTGTGAACATACATCGGGTTTGATAACATCTGGCTTTCTGCGGTTGTGGAAGTAGCCGTAAACTGAACACCCTGCATTCCGAAATTGAATCCTAATTTACCTAAATTGACAAAAGGAGGCAAAATTTCGTTGATTTTAGAATTCAGTAAATAATTCAATTGTCTTTCTGCCAACATTGTTAATTTGGTGACCACAATTTTCAGCTTGTCCATTTCAAGGGAAATGTAATCGCCGTGGAAATTTCCGCCGTGGTAAACGTGCTGATCTTCCACATTGATGATCGGATTATCGTTCGCCGAATTGATCTCGTTTTCCAATACTTTTTCCGTATATTCCAACGTATCCAGAACTGGTCCCAAAATCTGAGGAACACATCGTAAAGAATAGTATTCCTGAACTTTTTCCTTGAAAACTTTTTCCTGCTCTTCAAAGTGAGTATATAAATGATCGGCTCTTTTTCTGATTAATTGACTGTCAAACAAATGAGCACGCATTTTTTCTGCAATTTTCTGCTGTCCTTCGTGAAGTTTGGTTCCGTTCAGCACTTCAGATAAATGATCATCATAAGCCTGAACAATTTCGTTAATCGCACAAGATAATTTGATTGAAATATCAGTTAACTGATTCGCTTTATGCGCATTAACGACTCCAATTCCGGACATCACGGAAGTTCCGTTCATCAAAGCCAAACCTTCACGGATTTCTACCTGAATCGGCTGTAAGTTTTCGATTTCAAAAACTTCTTTCGTTGATTTTCTTTCTCTTTTGTAGAAAACTTCTCCTTCCCCGATTAGTACCAACGCAAGATGCGCCAACTGAACCAGATCTCCGCTTGCGCCAACGCCTCCATGTTCAAAAATAAGCGGCGTAATATCTCTGTTTATTAATTCTTTAAGTAAATTTACTACAGAATGATGAACGCCCGATTTTCCTAATGATAAGGTATTCAGTCTTGCCAGCATACAGGCTTTTGCTTCGTCTGCCGGAAGCGGATTTCCAATCC
The DNA here is from genome assembly GCF_018603435.1 of Chryseobacterium sp. ZHDP1. Taxonomy (GTDB): domain Bacteria; phylum Bacteroidota; class Bacteroidia; order Flavobacteriales; family Weeksellaceae; genus Chryseobacterium; species Chryseobacterium indicum. The sequence goes on from NZ_CP075682.1 coordinate 2,711,077, forward strand.
CCGAAGAATGACTTCTGATAAGATTATACTGAAGCTGATGGGTATCTTCATCGCTGATCTTGAACTGCGCCATGGGTCCGAAACCCGTGTTCACCCCATATATTACTTTATTTTTTGAAAATTCTTTTAAAAACTGAAAACTCTCATCCACTCTGGCAAGAAGTGTATCATCCAGTTCTATTTTCTCATTGTTGATGATGACTTTCTTAAAGTCACTCAGTTCTAAAAAGTTATTTATTTTCATTAATTAAAAAGTAATAAATAGATAATTTTGTAATTATTAATTAATTGTCATTAATTTTGCGGCAAAGATAGAAGTTATTATTAAAATAAAAAATCAAAGATGAGCAAAGAATTTGTTGACGTTCTTGTAATCGGCGCCGGACCGTCTGGCTGCGTATCTTCTTCATACTTAAAGAAGAACAACGTCAACGTGAAAGTTGTTGAAAAAACAAAATTTCCAAGACTGGTTGTTGGAGAAAGCCTGATTCCTCGTGTGATGGATCATTTTGATGAAGCCGGACTGTTTCCTGCTCTGGATAAAATGGGCTTTGAGAAGAAACTGGGAGCACGTTTTTTAAGAGGCAACGAAGTCTGCATTTTTGATTTCAGCAATAAATTCGGGGAAGGATGGGACTGGACATGGCAGGTTCCGAGAGCGGATTTTGATAATGTTTTGGCTCAGGAAGTCATTAATAAAGGAATTGACCTTGAATTTGAAACGGAAGTGATCGGCATTGAGTTCAACGGAACAGATTCTGTAACGACTGTAAAAAATAAGAACGGCGAAATAAAAGAAATTCATGCAAAATTTGTGATCGATTCCAGCGGTTACGGAAGAGTTTTACCGAGACTTTTAGATTTAGAAAAACCTTCAAAACTTTCTCCTCATTCTGCGATTTTTTCTCATGTAAAAGATATTAACCGGGAAGAAGGTACGGAAGGAACTTTAATTTCTTTTGATATTATCGAAACGGAAGTCTGGCTTTGGGTAATTCCGTTCTCCAACGGAAACACAAGTGTAGGAATTGTAGGACCAACCGATTTTATTGATAAACTTTCTGAAAACGGCAATACAGCAGAAGCTCTGAGAAAAGCCATTTCCCTTTCGGATTATTATGTAAAACGTTTCGGGGATGTAGATTTTCTTTTTGAACCTCAACATCTGAAAGATTATTCGTGCTCGGTAAAAAAATTATTCGGAGACGGATTTGCCTTAACAGGAAATGCTTCGGAATTCTTAGATCCGGTTTTCTCTTCAGGAATGGCTTTTGCCACAGAAGGCGGAATGACCGCTGCAAAATTAGCCTTAAGACAACTGAACGGCGAACAAGTAGACTGGCAAAAGGAATTTGCAGACTATATTTTATACGGAGTTGATGTTTTCACAACGTATGTAAAAGAATGGTACACCGGAAATCTTCAGGAATTATTTTTTCACCAGCCGGAAAATCCTGATGTGAAGAGAAAAATCTGTGCAGTTTTGGCGGGTTATGTCTGGAACAAGAAGAATACTTTTGTGAGAATTCATGATACGGCAATTAAAAATCTGGCGGAATTTATTAAGACAGAAAAACAACAAGCATAAAAAATGGTCTGAGATTTTCAGACCGTTTTTGTTTATTTGAATAATTGATTTCTAAATCAGTTTTCGCTCATGATTCTTTCTTTCTCCTTTTGAAATTCTTCTTCGGAAAGAACTCCTGAATCTTTCAGCTCTTTAATTTTTTTAAGTTTATCGTATTTTGATTCTTTTATAATTTCCTGAATCTGATTTTTTGTTTTAGGTAAAAATTCTTCGGGAACAACAATTTCACCCGATTTAATTGCATTTTCAACATCCATTTCATAGTTAATTAAACTTTGACCGATTTTCGCATAATACACATATCCGTTCTTCTTATTTCCTCTGGTCATTATTTTTTTAACTTTAAAAGTAAGACCTGAATTGCTTCTTCGAAATGAATTCGCCTGATTTGCCAATCCCTGATATCCTGTTGTTGAATAATAATTGAAAAGTGACGATGCATTTGTCCTGATAAACTTAAAATCCCCGTCATTCATTGAGCCTGTTCCTATTTTTATACTAAGCCCTTCATAGACTTTAAATCCTGTTGAAGTCGTTAAAGTATCATTTTCGAACTTTGGTTCATGTTGAGCATGACAGATCAATGTAAAAAGAAAGATTAAAATTGAGATTATTTTTTTCATGTTTAAAATTTTTCCCAAATTTAATTTCTAAGAAAGCGATAACCTTACGCCATCCCGTAATCTCCGTTATTTTTAGTTTCGTAAATCTAAAAAGACAATCGGCTTTCTGCTGTTCGGGTTAAATACCGTTTTAGATAAAACATCAAAATCTACCAGTTCAATTTTCGGACTCACTCTTAATTTTGCTCTGAAATGATCTCTTACTTCATTTACAAAACTCTCGGAATCGCTGTCTGTGCTTACTTTAATGATGATTTCATCCAACCCGATTTCATTCGACTGAATAACAATCTGATAACAGAGAATTTTATTGAAATCATTTAAAATATCATTCATCGCAGGCGGATATAATGTGGTTCCTTTGTATTTGATCATCTGCTGTTTTCGTCCGATTACAGGACCCAACCTCATCGTATTTCTTCCGCATTTACACGGCTCATAATGTGCTTTTACAATATCTCCTGTTTTAAATCTCAGCAACGGAATCGCTTCAACGCCCAACGTAGTGATCGTTAATTCTCCGCTTTCGCCTTCTTTCGTGGGATTTCCTTCATCATCAAGAATTTCGGTGATAATTAATTCCGGATGGTGATGTCCGCCAACTTGTTCTTCACACTCTGTAAAAGCGGTGCTCATTTCCGTCGAAGCATAGGTTGAGAAAAGTTTAATATCCCACTTTTCTTTAATTTTCTGTGAAAGAATATTATCGGTAAAATCCTGATTTTTGATACTTTCTCCGATGCACACAGCTCCATGAACACTTGAATTTTTATAATCAATTCCGTGTTTTTCGGCATAATCGATCATTTTTAGCAAAAAAGACGGAACGGTGATTAAATATTTCGGCTTGTATCTGAAAATAGAATCCCATTGAAGTTCGGGAATTCCCGGTCCCATTCTTACTACGCTTGCTCCCATTTTTCTAAGCCCTAAAAAGTAGGCAAGTCCCGCCATAAATCTTTTATCGATCGTGGTAATCATCTGTACTACATCTCCTTTTTTGATTCCTGCACACGCAAAGGAAATAGCTTCGTTGTACGCTAATCTTTCAAGATCGTTATCTGACAATCCGAATGTTACAGGATCTCCCAGTGTTCCTGAAGTCGTACTGTAATCCACAATTTTATCGGGAGTCACACAGAAAAAATCATCATTATGCTGCTGAATATCGTTCTTCGTCGTGTTCGGAATTTTCTGCAAATCTTCCAAAGTCTGAATATCAGCAATATTGATATTGCTGTCTTTGAATAATCTTTGATAAAATGGCGAGTAAGTTTCAAGATAAGCCAAAAGCTCCTGAAGTTTTTGCTCCTGAAACTTTTTTATTTCCTGAATGTCTGATCTTTCGATGGATGGATAAAAGTCCAATGGTTTTTATTTTTAAAGGACAAATTTATTAGTTTATTTTAATTTGTCGCAGGTTTTGCCGATTATGCAGATTTATTTTCCTGCAGATTTCGATGATGACTTGTTTTTATTATTCTTGAAAAGCATTTTGCGATAAGTGTTAACGCAAAGTTCCTGTTCTGTATTTTTTTTATTTTAGAAGGTAAAGGCAAATAATTTGCTTCGCGAAGCCTGGAAATATCGCTTATTAAATAAATTTTGCGTTTAATTTATAAACAAAAATGTAAGTTTCGGTTAAAACCAATTTGAAATACTACTATTGAAGCGGGCTAAAGCCCGCCCCTATCGATAAACACCCATAAGAAATCCGCAGTATTTGTGAAAACATTCGTGCTATCTGTGTTTAAAAAACTCTTCAAAAGTTTATAATCAACCCCTGATTGTTCACAAAAAATTAATCTTTTCATTTATTTTTCTGAAACAGAAGTTTTTAATAGGAAATATCAAAATAAAACATATATTATAAACCGACAAATTTTAGTAAATTTGCCAACTTAATTAATCAACGATATTGATATATTACAATGAGCCAATTTAAAGAGTACAAAAACCTCAACCTTATTGACGTAGCCGAGAACATCGCAGAATTCTGGAAGCAGAATAAAACTTTCAATAAGAGTGTTGAGATTCGTGAGGGGCAACCTGAGTTTGTGTTTTATGAAGGTCCGCCTTCAGCAAACGGTATGCCCGGAATTCACCACGTAATGGCCAGAGCGTTGAAGGATATTTTCTGTCGTTATCAGACCCAGAACGGAAAGCAGGTTTTCCGTAAAGCGGGTTGGGATACGCACGGACTTCCGGTAGAGCTTGGTGTGGAAAAAGAATTAGGAATCACTAAAGAAGATATTGGCAGAAAAATTTCGATTGAGGATTACAACAAAGCGTGTCGTGAAGCGGTAATGCGTTATACAGATGTATGGAATAACCTTACTGAAAAAATCGGATATTGGGTAGATCTTGATGATCCGTACATCACGTACAAATCAAAATACATGGAAACGGTTTGGTGGCTTCTGAAACAATTGTACAACAAAGATTTGCTGTATAAAGGTTACACGATTCAGCCGTATTCTCCAAAAGCAGGAACCGGACTTTCTTCTGCGGAGTTAAATATGCCGGGAACGTATCACGATGTTTCGGATACTACGATTGTTGCACAGTTTAAAGTAAAAAAAGAATCTACCGATCTGTTTAATGATGTTGAAGGAGATGTAAATATTCTTGCATGGACGACAACACCATGGACTTTGCCTTCCAATACAGCTTTGGCTGTAGGAAGAGATATTGAATATGTTGTGGTTAAAACTTTTAACCAGTATACTTTTCAGCCGGTAACTGTAGTTCTGGCAAAAGTTCTTCTGAATAAAAATTTCGGAAAAAAATATGCGGAAGGAACTGATGAAGACTTCGCAAATTATACTTCGGAGAGCAAGACCATTCCTTACCAGATTTTAAAAGAATTTACCGGAGAAAAATTAACCGGAACGCAATACGAACAGTTGGTTCCATGGTTTACGCCAAACGACACATCTGAAAAAGCTTTCAGAGTAATTTTAGGAGATTTTGTAACAACTGAAGACGGAACAGGTATTGTTCACATTGCGCCTACTTTTGGTGCAGATGATGCGAAAGCGGCAAAAGAAGCCGGAGTTCCGCCCATGTTGGTAAAAGATGAAAATGATAATCTTGTTCCTCTGGTAGATTTACAGGGAAGATTTATCAAGGGAGAAAATGTTCCTGAATTATTCTCAGGAAAATACATCAAGAACGAATATTACGATGAAGGAACTGCACCCGAAAAATCATGGGATGTGGAACTGGCAATTTTGCTGAAAACTGAAAATAAAGCCTTTAAAGTAGAAAAATATGTTCACAGCTATCCGCATTGCTGGAGAACAGACAAGCCTGTATTATACTATCCTCTGGATTCATGGTTTGTGAAAATGACGGCTGTAAAAGACCGTTTGGTAGATTTAAACAAAGAAATCAACTGGAAGCCGAAATCTACAGGAGAAGGACGTTTTGCGAACTGGATTGAGAATGTAAACGACTGGAATCTTTCCCGTTCAAGATATTGGGGAATTCCTTTGCCAATCTGGAGAACAGAAGACCTGAAGGAAGAAAAGATCATCGGATCTGTAGAAGAATTATACAACGAGATTGAAAAATCTGTAGAAGCAGGATTGATGACTGAAAATCCGTTTAAGGATTTCATCATCGGAGATATGTCTGAGAATAATTATGCGTCTGTGGATCTGCATAAAAACATTGTAGACAAAATCGTTCTGGTTTCAGATTCAGGAAAAGCAATGAAGCGTGAGAGCGACCTGATCGACGTTTGGTTCGATTCCGGTTCAATGCCTTATGCGCAGTTGCATTATCCTTTTGAAAACAAAGAATTAATTGATAATAATAAAGCGTTCCCTGCAGATTTCATTGCGGAAGGTGTTGACCAGACTCGTGGTTGGTTCTATACGCTTCATGCGATCGGAACAGCGGTTTTTGATTCTGTTGCTTATAAAAATGTAATGAGTAACGGGCTTGTTTTAGACAAAAACGGGCTGAAAATGTCAAAATCCAAAGGAAACGCGGTAGATCCGTTTGAAACTTTAGCGGTTTACGGTCCGGATGCAACACGTTGGTATATGATTTCCAATGCAAATCCGTGGGAAAACCTGAAATTCGACATCGAAGGAATTGATGAAGTGAGAAGAAAATTCTTCGGAACATTGTACAATACGTATTCATTCTTTGCGTTGTATGCGAATGTGGACGGATTTAATTATTCTGAAAAAGAAGTTGAGAACAGACCGGAAATCGACCGATGGATTCTTTCTGAGCTGAATTTGTTAATTAAAGAAGTTAAAGCATTCTACGAAGATTACGAACCGACAAGAGTAGCGAGAGCGATCAATACTTTTGTGAATGACAATTTATCCAACTGGTACGTAAGACTTTGCAGAAGACGTTTCTGGAAAGGAGATTATTCTGAAGATAAAATCTCAGCTTACCAGACTTTATATACGTGTCTTGAAACGGTTGCTAAATTATCTGCGCCAATCGCTCCGTTCTTTATGGATCAGTTGTATCAGGATTTAAATAAAGTAACCGGAAAAGAAACTGCGGAATCGATCCACTTAACGGATTTCCCTGTTGCTGATGAAAGTTTAATTGATGCAGATCTGGTTGAAAAAACACATTTAGCACAGACGATAACAAGTTTAGTTCTTTCCATCAGACGTGCAGAAAGTTTGAAAGTAAGACAACCTCTTCAAAGAGTGTTGATTCCTGTTTTGGATAAGAAAACGGAAGAGCAGATTTCTGCGGTTGCAGATTTAATTAAGCAGGAAGTAAACGTTAAAGAATTACAGTTAATTAATGCTGAAGAAGCGTCGCATTTAATTGTAAAACAGATCAAACCGAACTTCAAAGCTTTAGGTCCAAAATTAGGAAAAGACATGAAAACGGTGGGTGGAGAAATTACCAATTTCACCGCAGAACATATCTCCACTTTGGAAAAAGAAGGAAAAATTGATGTGCAGGGTTACGAAATCACACCGGAAGATGTGGAAATTTCCACAAAAGATATTCCGGGATGGACGGTAACTTCCGACGGAAAAACCACTGTGGCATTAGATTTGACGCTAACAGATGAATTAAAATCTGAAGGTATCGCAAGAGAATTCATCAACAGAGTTCAGAACCTGCGAAAAGAGAAGGATTTCGATTTGACGGACAGAATTACGATCTCTTTGGAAGAAAACGCTCCTTTCATTGATGACATCAAGAAAAATGAAGAATATATTTCATCCGAAGTCTTGTCAAATAAAATAGAAATTGTATCTTCACTTTCAAATTTTAACGAAATCGAAATAGATGAGGTTAATTTTAAGATAAATGTTGAAAAAAATTAACTTATAGTTATTGTTTTTCAAATTCCATTTCATAATTTTATTAAAAAAGAGAAACGAACATGTCAGACGAAAGAGTAAGATACAGTGATGCTGATTTACAAGAGTTTAAAGCAATCATTAAGGAAAAAATAGAAAAGGCTGAAAAGGATTTACAACTGATCAGAGAGAGCTTTATCAACGACCAGAATAACGGTACGGATGATACTTCCCCTACTTTCAAAGCATTTGAGGAAGGCGCTGAAACGTTGAGTAAAGAACAGAATTCTATTTTGGCCGGAAGACAGGAGAAATTCGTACGTGACCTGAAGAACGCTTTGATAAGAATTGAAAACAAAACTTACGGTGTATGCAGAGTAACGGGTAAACTTATTCCGAAGGAAAGACTGTTGGCGGTTCCTCATGCTACGCTGAGCATTGAAGCGAAAAATATGCAGAAATAACCACAAGGTTAGCTACAATAAATTTGGGTTTATATCGTATTTCGAGGAATACTTTATAAACCTAATTTTTAATATCTACCCATGAGCGAATTATTAATTTTAGGAATTATCGTTGCCGTTGTATTGGCATTTTTCAACAGAGACCGGATTAAAAACAGGTTCTTTCCGGATGAAAAGCGTAATTATACGATTGACGATCAGTTTAATTCTGATAAACGGGAAAGGGAAAAAGAGATCGACCGTCTTCTGAGCAAGATGGGAAAAAACGGAGTGAATGATCTGTCGGCAAAAGACAGAAAAAGACTTGACGAATTGTCTAAAAAGTAAAATTTAAATTAAAAAAAAATGGAATCCATAATAGTCCACACCAAAAACGCAATGGAGCTTACTGCCCTGAAAAGTGTTTTGAAAGAAATGAACATTAAGTTCGAAAAATTCCATACCAAGAATACCCATCACAACGAGAAAACGGTAAAGAAGATCGTTGACAAAAGAAACGAAAAGATAGGAAAACCTTACAAACCAAAAGGATTATAATGAAGAAGATAGCATTTGTAACCTTGCTTATTTTATTAATAGATCAGGCTTCAAAAATTTATGTAAAAACGCATTTTAATCTTGATGACAGTATTTCTGTATTTCCGGGATTTAAATTAACGTTTGTGGAAAACCCGGGAATGGCTTACGGACTTCATTTCGGAGGCATTATCGGAAAATATTTTCTGGTTCTGGTAAGAATTATCCTGATCGGCGGAATGATCTATTTGTTTAAAAAATGGTTACAGCGGGGAGAATCCAATTATCTTCTGATTCCGATGGCAATGATTTTTGCCGGAGCAATCGGAAATCTGATTGACGGAATGTTTTACGGACTTATTTTTGACAGCGGAACAGTTTATGATGAGAGCATCAACAGATGGATCGGGTATGGAGGAATTTCGAAATTCACCAGTTTCGGGGAAGGATATTCTACTTTTATGAAAGGCTGTGTAGTTGATATGCTGCATTTTCCGCTGGTAGACTGGAATGTTCCTGAAAACTGGCCCTTAATCGGAGGGAAACATATAGAATTTTTTAAATACATTTTCAATGTAGCCGATTCGGCGATTACAGTGGGAGCTGCTTTACTATTGATTTTCAGAAAAAAAGCATTTCCGAACGGTCTGGAATTTTAAAAGAATATACTGTTGATGAAAAAATTAATTAAAAACATTTTTAAAATTTTCCTGCTTCTTTTTGTTGCAGGAATTATTTTTATTGCCTGGGCGAATTACAGCATTAAAAAAGACAGCGAAGCCCATATATCATACAATATCTCAGAAGTTCCTAAAATGAAAACGGCATTGCTTCTGGGAACAGGAAAAACACTGAGCAACGGAAAACCGAATGCCTATTTTTATAACAGAATTCAAGCGGCAGCCGATTTGTATAAAAGCGGAAAGGCGAAATACATTATTGTAAGCGGTGATAACAGCCAGAAAAACTATAATGAACCTGAAGATATGCAAATGGCATTGATGGAATACGGAGTTCCAAAGGATAATATTTTTCTGGATTTTGCCGGTTTCAGAACACTGGATTCTGTTGTACGCGCGAAGGAGATTTTCGGGCAAAATCAATTAATTATTGTTTCACAGAAATTTCATAATGAAAGGGCGGTATTTTTAGCCCAACAAAACGGCATGGAAGCTTTCGGATACAATGCTCCCGACGTGAATAAATACGCAGGTCTGAAGACGAATCTGAGAGAATATCTGGCGAAAGCAAAAGCGTATCTGGATCTTCTTTTAGGAGTTGAACCGAAATTTGGCGGGGATAAGGTTTTAATTCCTTAATATTTTTTTCTTGCAGATTTTTAACGCAAAGTTTTTAATTTGATAATAATTACTTCTCTAAATATGCAAAGAAGCATCAACAAGTTGATTTGATGAAGCTCCGTTTTCAAGCTTCGTGCAGCAAATTTATTTGCCTTTGCCTACTAAAAATAATAGCTTTTGAATAAAATCTTTGCGTTTAAATTTTCCAAACACAAAATAACACTAATGTTTTCACGAATACCACAAACAATAAAACATAAACATCTCTGTAAATTCATGGAATCTGAGGGAGAATTAATTAAATTTGCAGTTCATTAATTTTTAAATATAAATTTTAAACAATGTCAAGAATTCTTACCGGCATTCAAGCCACCGGAACACCTCACTTGGGAAACTTGTTGGGTGCAATTATTCCTGCGATAGAATTATCGAAACAGGAAGGAAACGAATCATTTTTATTCATCGCGAATCTGCATTCTTTAACGCAGATTAAAGACGCGAAAGAACTGAAACAGAATACCTACGAGATTGCTGCGGCTTGGCTTGCTTGTGGATTAGATACCGAAAAAACATTTTTTTACAGACAGAGCGACATCCCTGAAACCTGTGAACTTTCTTGGCATTTATCATGTTTTTTTCCTTATCAGAGATTAACTTTGGCGCATTCATTCAAGGATAAAGCAGACCGTTTGCAGGATGTGAATGCAGGTTTGTTTACATATCCGATTTTAATGGCTGCAGATATTTTATTATATGATGCGGAAATTGTTCCGGTAGGAAAAGACCAGCTTCAGCATTTGGAAATTGCGCGTGATGTCGCTTCCAGATTTAATAATCAGATGGGTGAAGTTTTTGTTTTGCCTCAATCTGAACTTCAGGAAAATACAAAGTACGTTCCCGGAGTTGACGGACACAAAATGTCTAAATCGCGAGGAAACATCATCAATATTTTCCTGCCTGAAAAGGAACTGAAAAAGCAAGTAATGAGCATCGAATCGGATTCTAAAACTTTAGAAGAACCTAAAGATCCGGAAAACGATAAAACTTTTGCCATCTATCAACTAATTGCTACTCTGGAACAAACTGAAGAATTAAGAGCGAAATATTTAGCCGGAAACTTTGGTTACGGTCATGCGAAAAAAGAGCTTCTGGATCTTATTTTAACAAGATTTGAAAAAGAAAGAGAACTTTTTTCTTATTATATGAACAATCTTGAGGAACTGGAAGCAAAACTTCAGGAAGGTGCAGCAAAAACGCGAGTGATTGCTACGCAAACGATGAAAAGAGTGAGAGAAAGTCTGGGAATTTAATGTTCCAAGCTTTAAGATATAGTTTCGGCGGCACCTTCGGTGCCGCCGAAACTCTTATAAATACTCTTTAATCTGCAAAAGATGAGTAATTACTTTCAAGCCTTCTTCGGTTTTGTTTTCCTTAAAAACATCAAAGAAAATAACATCCATACCAAAATTCTGAGCACCGACAACGTCTGCAACCCAGTCATCGCCAATTAAAATACTGTTTTCTTTTGTGGCATCTGAAAGGTTCAGAGAATATTCAAAAATTTCGGGACGTGGCTTTCTTACACCAACTGTATCTGCGCTTGTGATGGTCTGAAAATATTTATCAATGCCGGATAAAATACATTTTCTCTCCGTAACTTCTTTGAACCCATTTGAAATAATATGCAGTGTGTAACTTTTTACTTTAAGATATTCCAGAATATATTCTGCTCCTTCTACCAGCTCATTATAATTGAGAATTTTATCTAAAAAATGTTCTTCAAAATACATCGACAATTCCGGATCATCAACCCCAAAATGGTTAAAGGTATCGTAAAAACGGTGTTTCCTGAGATATTCTTTATCGATAATTCCATCGCGGATATCTTCCCAGAGTTTTTCATTAATTTCATGATAAACAGAATGGAATTCTTCAAACATGATATTGTACTTTAACCCGATTTCTTCCTTCTCAAAAAGATCTTTTATCGTTAAATACGCATTGCGGCGATGATCCCAAAGTGTATTATCAAGATCAAAAAAAATGTGCTGAATTTTCATACAGCACAAAATTAATAATTTTAATTTTTGGATACAGGATAATTCTTGCCTTTGGCTTTCACTACCTCGACGCTCTTTGAAAAGTTGAGTAAAAACTCAATGGTTTGTTTCTTAGGTTTCAAAGCTTTCACTTTTAAGGAATCATTTTTTTTCATAGGCGAAAATGTTTTTCCTTAAAAACGGGAATTTTCAGAAATTATTATTTATCTAGTTAAGATAATATTATTTTCATCCATGATTTTTCTCAGGTTGATTAAAGCATAGCGCACTCTTCCCAGTGTAGTATTGATACTCATGTCGGTATGATCCGCAATTTCTTTAAAACTTAACCCGTCAAAAAATCTTAGTTTAATTACTTCCTGCTGATTTTCAGGCAAAAACTGAAGCATTTTTAAAAGATCTTCCTGAATCTGATTGGTTACAAGCTGATCCTCGATATTTTCGGAAGGCTCTCTCAAAAGATCAAAAACAGAATATTCGTCCGTTTCAAAAGTAGTTTCTGAAACTTTCATATTTTTAGATTTTAACCTGAAATGATCGATAATAAGATTATGGGCAATTCTTTTCGCCCAAAGAATGAATTTTCCTTCTTCGTTATAGCGTCCTTCCTTCAGCATAATGATAATTTTCATGAAGGTATCCTGAAACACATCATTTGCTAAATCTTCATCATTAATTTTGTAAAAAATAAATGTAAACAACTCTCTCTGATGGCGGTGTATAAGGGTAGACAACGCCTCTTCGTCTCCTTTTTGGTAAAGGGAAATTAGTAAACTATCCGATTTTGATTTCATAACTTCTTCTCAATAAATATTGCTGACTGTAATTCCAGATATTTTATCTGGCTTCAGCTGTAAATACAAAACAATTCTTCAGAGTAAAGTCGAATCAATAGGCGGATACAATTTTTCTATGGTGTAAATATAATAAATTTTTAATAACTGTTAACCATTTATTAACTTTTTACGAGAAAAATTTAAAAAAATCTACTTAAACATATCGTGAATGAATACAGTAGGGATATTTAATGTAAAATTAACATTTATCCCCTTCAGTTCCTTACCATTTATTCCGCTGTTTCCGATCGGGAAAGCATATCCTCCCGTAAGATCAAGAATCCCGAAAAGCGTAACACCTACCTTCGGAGCAATATATTTGTTGGTTCCTTCCGCTCCCATCAGAAAATAGTAAGAATGGTTGAAATCTACATTTTTTTCAAAATTTAACAGAACATCGGCTGAAATTTTAGGCATGACAGCAAATTGGGAATGCGCAGAACCCATTAATGCGGAAGCTCCCAAACGGTAAATAACATCATCATTTTTTAAGAAAAGCAGCTTCCCTCCTATTTCCCCGAAACTCTGGTTTTGGTACGTATATCCTACGCTTATCATTTTATGTACGGTTAACTGGGCTTTAGCAAATGTACTCAGGAAAAATACGGAAAGGATTGCGATTGCAAATCTGGCGTTTATCATCTTCAAATTTATTTAATGTAAAAATAAAAAAAACTGCCTTATCAAAAGATAAAGCAGCTATTTATATTGTATAAGTTTAAATTAAATTCCGAAAGAAGCTTTAATTTCTTCTACTTTGTCTAATTTTTCCCATGTAAAGAACTCAAGGTTTTCCAGAGTAAGCTCATTTTTATGACCTTTATTGAAAGTTTTGCTGGCAACATAATGCTCTTTTCCCATGTGCCCGTAAGAAGCTGTTTCCTGATAGATCGGGTTTCTTAGCTTTAAGTTCTGCTCGATTGCGTAAGGTCTCAAATCGAAGATGGTAGAAACTTTTTTAGCAATTTCTCCATCGTTAAGATCTACTTTTGCTGTTCCGTACGTGTTAATGTACAATCCGCAAGGTTCAGCAACCCCGATTGCGTAAGAAACCTGTACCAAAACTTCGTCAGCAACTCCTGCAGCCACCAGATTTTTAGCAATGTGTCTTGTTGCATAAGCAGCACTTCTGTCTACTTTTGAAGGATCTTTTCCTGAGAATGCACCTCCACCGTGAGCTCCTTTTCCTCCGTACGTATCTACGATAATCTTTCTTCCTGTAAGACCTGTATCTCCGTGAGGACCACCGATTACGAATTTACCTGTCGGATTGATATGATATTTGATCTGATCGTTGAATAACGCTTTAATTTCTTCTGTCTGTAAAGCAACTACTCTAGGAATCAGAATATTTTTGATGTCTTCTCTGATTTTGTTCAGCATTTCTTCTTCAGATCCGAAATCGTCATGTTGTGTAGAAACTACGATAGAGTCGATTCTGATTGGTTTATGATCGTCAGAATATTCAATAGTAACCTGGGATTTTGCATCAGGACGAAGATATTTAATTTCTGAATCTTCTCTTCTGATCGCAGAAAGTTCCTTAAGAATAGTATGTGCAAGATCCAGAGCCAAAGGCATGTAATTCGCCGTTTCGTTGGTTGCGTATCCGAACATCATTCCCTGATCTCCCGCTCCCTGTGCATTCGCTTTAGCTTCGAAAGACTCATCCGTTACCACTCTGTCTACTCCCTGATTGATATCCGGAGACTGTTCGTGGATCGCAGAAATAACCCCACAAGAATCTCCGTTGAACATATATTCTCCTTTTGTATAACCAATCCCGTTGATTACCTCTCTCGCGATCGTCTGAACATCAAGATAAGCATCAGATTTTACTTCACCGGCTAAAACCACCTGTCCTGTTGTTACAAGAGTTTCACAAGCTACTTTTGAGTTTTTGTCGTATGCTAAAAAATGATCAATTAATGCGTCGGAAATCTGATCGGCAATTTTGTCCGGATGTCCTTCTGAAACAGATTCAGATGTAAATAAATAAGACATATTATTCTATTTGTTTTTAGATTAAAAAAATATACGAAGAAAAATAAGAATAAATTGTCTAATGAAGGTCTAAAAAAGAATACTGTTTTAGCATATTTTTATAGAGGTTGCAATCAGGTCAAATTTTTCCTCGTTCGTAAACGTTGGCAAATTTAAGTACTATTTTTTAATACTCAAAATTTTTGTCTACTTATTATCTTTTCTTTAAATTGATGATTTGATGATATTTAACATAAAACACTATTGCGGTTTTATGCTTACAAATTCTTTCGGATTCTCGTGATAATTCAGTTTTTTCTCTAAAGAATTTCTGATAGAATGCGACAATTCATCAATAATTTTCTGCTTAAAGGTTGGTTTGTAGTAAATAATGCTGATTTCTCTGTACGGGAAAGGCTTCTTAAATCTGAAAACATTCTCCTTCTGTACATCTGAAAGCTGGTTAAGAGCCAACTCAGGCAAAATACTGATTCCTCCCACTTTATCCACCATATGAACCAAAGTCTGGATATTAGAAGCGAGAAAATCTAAGTTTTTGGGCTTTAATGTATTTTCTTTTAAGTGACAGATATTTTCGAATTGGTTTCTCAGACAGTTTCCTTCTTCAAGAAGCCACACTTTTTCTACATTCAGTTCTTCAGGAACGACATAAGAGTTTTTCTTGTTGGCTTCTTTCTCAGAACTGTAGATCATTAATTCTTCATTAAATAAGAAATCCTGATAAAATTCATCTGCCGCATCATATGGTGTTGAAATAATTCCGGCATCCAATTCCCCAGCTTTCAAAGCTTTGATGATGTTGTCCGTTGTCATTTCTTTTACATTCATTTGGATTTTCGGATTTTCTTCCAAAAATTTGAAAATTTCCGTAGGCAGGATGAAAGAAGAAACGGTAGGAATGATTCCGATATTGATGGTTCCTCCTAAAATATTGTTTAAAAGATTGGCTTTATTTTTAAGTTCATTGACAGATTCTATAATCACCTTCGCCTGATCAATGATCTGAAGCCCCACATCTGTGGTACGGATCGGGTGCGTTGTCCTGTCGAAAACCTTCACATCCAGTTCGTCCTCAAATTTCTGTATCATTGCACTTAGTGTAGGTTGCGTAATGAAGCATGCTTGAGCCGCTTTCCCAAAATGTTTGTACTTATCAACCGCGATAAGATACTCGAGTTGCTGAATGTTCATCTGATTAATATTATCTATGACAAAGATAAAATGTTTTTGCCATTTGCAATTAAAAATTCAAGTAAATTTGATATTTAGTACCTTTACATAAACAAAAGCAGTTAAAAAATCATTCACAAAAATCATAAATCTATGGATTCTAAAAAATTAACCTTAAGTAACGGCGCTCCCTATTACGAACATCAGGATTCCCAGACAGTCGGTCCAAGAGGTCCGGTACTGCTGCAGGACTTCATTTTGCAGGAAAATCTTGCTCATTTTGTAAGAGAAAGAATCCCGGAAAGAATTGTTCATGCAAAAGGAACGGGAGCTTACGGAACTTTTACGGTTACCCACGATATTACCCAATATACAAAAGCAAAATTATTTTCTAAAGTTGGCAATTCATGCAGAATGTTTGCCCGCTTTTCCACAGTAGGCGGAGAGAAAGGAAGTGCAGATACCGCGAGAGATCCAAGAGGTTTTGCTTTAAAATTCTACACAGAAGACGGAAACTGGGATCTTGTTGGAAACAACACGCCGGTTTTTTTCATCAAGGATGCGAAAAAATTCCCGGATTTCATCCATACCCAGAAAAGAGTTCCGAAAACCAATCTGAAAAGCGCAACTATGATGTGGGATTTCTGGAGCCTGAATCCTGAATCTCTTCATCAGGTTTTGATCTTAATGTCGGACAGAGGTACACCTTACGGACACAGACACATGCACGGTTTCGGTTCTCACACATTCTCTATGATCAATGCTCAGAACGAAAGAGTCTGGGTTAAGTTTCATTTAAAATCCAAACAGGGAATTAAAAATTTCACGAATGATGAAGCGGTAAAAATGGCTGGGGAAAATCCGGATTTCGCTCAGGAAGACCTTTGCAATGCCATCGAGGAAGGAAATTTCCCGAAATGGACGATGTACATTCAGGTGATGACGGAAGAACAGGCAAGAGACTTCAGATGGAATCCTTTTGACATTACCAAAGTATGGTTCCAAAGTGATTTCCCGTTAATTGAAGTCGGAGAAATGGAATTGAACGAAGTTCCTGTCAATTATTTTGCACACGTGGAACAATCTGTTTTTTCGCCAAGCAATTTAATCGACGGTATCAGTTTTTCGCCGGATAAAATGCTTCAGGGAAGATTATTTTCTTATCCGGATGCGCACCGATACAGAGTGGGCGTAAATGCTCATCTGCTGGAAGTTAACAGATGCCCTTTTGCGGTTAATAATTATCAGAGAGACGGATTTATGGCAGATTCAAGCCATTATCAGGACAAACCGAATTATCATCCGAACAGTTTTGATGATATTAAACCGGATCCTGCTTATAAAAGTTTCGAATATGAACTGGACAGTGCACATGTAGCAAGCTACAACAGAAACGAAAATGATGACGATCATTATACCCAACCCGGATTATTATATACCAAGGCAATGAATACCGAAGACAGACAAAACCTTGTAAATAACATCGTTGGAAGCATGAAAGGAATTACAGGACCTAAAAGAGACGAGATCATTAACAGACAGTTATGTCATTTTTTCAGAGCCAATATTGAATTGGGCATGAAGGTAGCTTCTCAATTGAATGTGATTATTGATGCAAATATGATGAACCACACGAAATAAGTATCTTAAACAATAATTTCAATCAGAAGGAAAAAAAATCAATATTTTTTCCTTTTTTTTATAAAAAATTCATAATTTGCACAGAATAATATTTTAAAGTGGAAAATGGGTTACGAAAATATATTATTAAATAAGGAAGATAAAATATCTATTATTACAATAAACCGACCTGAGAGTTTAAATGCACTCAATGCTAAAACGATCAGCGAATTAAGTTCAGCGTTGAACGAATTAGATTCAGACCAATCCTGCAGAGTAGTTATTCTTACGGGAAGCGGTGAAAAATCTTTCGTTGCCGGAGCAGATATTAAAGAATTCAGTGATTTTGGACAGGAAAAGGCAGAAGAACTTGCCAAAAACGGACACAATACTTTATTCAATAAAATTGAAAATATGACCAAGCCTGTAATTGCAGCCGTAAACGGTTTTGCATTAGGCGGAGGTCTTGAGCTTGCCATGGCATGCCACATCAGATACGCATCGGAAAATGCAAAACTGGGGCTTCCGGAAGTAACATTAGGATTAATTCCCGGTTACGGAGGAACCCAGAGACTGCCGAAGCTTGTAGGAAAAGGTATTGCCAATGAAATGATCTTCTCTGCCAAAATGGTTCCTGCAGCAAAAGCAAAAGAAATCGGACTGGTAAATGAAGTGTATCCAATAGAAGAATTATTAAATAAGACAAAAGAATTAGCCAACATTATTGCCCACAATTCACCAATGGCAATTTCGAAAGCAATTCATGCTGTAAACTTATCGGACACGGATAAAGGTTTTGAAACTGAGATTAAATATTTCGGAGAGCTTTTTGAAATGGACGACAAAAAAGAAGGAGTTTCTGCTTTTCTTGAAAAAAGAAAGCCAAGCTTCTAAACTTTTTACCCTTAATACAAATTATTTCGAAACAAACAATGCTGCGGTATGAATAAGTTTGACAAAGCTTATCTAAAAATGGCTCAGGAATGGGCAAAACTTTCCTACTGTAAACGAAAACAAGTAGGAGCTCTTATCGTAAAAGATAGGATGATTATTTCAGATGGTTATAATGGTACTCCTTCAGGATTTGAAAACTGCTGTGAGGACAGTGAGGGGAAAACACACTGGTATGTACTTCATGCAGAAGCGAATGCTATTTTAAAATTAGCAGCTTCCACGCAGTCTGCAAAAGGTGCAACATTGTATTTAACGCTTTCGCCATGTAAAGAATGCAGTAAGCTGATTCTGCAGGCGGGAATTACCAGACTTGTCTACATCAATGAATATTCGGATGACGACGGGATATCATTTTTAAGAAACCACAATATTGAAATAGAGCAAATTTCGGAAAGTGAACTAAAAAAATAACACAACATGACTTGGGATGAAAAAATTAAGGATTTTGAAATCTTTCTTCGATTCGAGAGAAACTTTTCAGAAAACACTCTCGACGCCTATATTCGAGACATCAGAAAACTAAAAGAATACGCAGAAGAAGATCTGGGCAACGTCGGGCCCGATACTATAGGCTACGAAAATCTGCAGGAATACATTTTCAATCTTTCCAAACAAAAATTCAGCGAAAGATCTCAGGCGAGATGGATCTCTTCCATTAAAGCATTCTTCAAATTTTTACTGGAGGATGAATACCGTGAAGACAATCCGGCCTCTCTGCTTGAAGGTCCGAAACTTGGACTTTACTTACCGGATACTTTAAGTCTGCCCGATATCAACAGGATCATCAGTGCGATTGAAGTAAACTCTGATCTTGGAAAGAGAAACCAGTGTATCATCGAAGTTCTGTACGGATGCGGACTTCGCGTTTCGGAACTTATTGATCTGAAAATTTCCAATATCAATTTTAAAGAGCAGTACATCAAGGTAAACGGAAAGGGAAACAAAACACGTTTCGTCCCTTTGGCAGATTATACGGCAGATCTTTTGGAAAATTATATTCAGGAAGTACGTTCCAAAAGTAAAATCAATAAAAAATATGAGGACACTTTATTCCTGAACAGCCGCGGAACATCGATGTCCAGAGTAATCGTATTTTTAATTATAAAAGAATTAACAGACAAGGCGGGTGTAAGCAAAAAAATATCACCACATACATTCAGGCATTCTTTTGCAACCCATTTGCTTCAGAATGGTGCAGATCTTCGTTATATTCAGGAAATGCTCGGACATTCCAGCATTACAACGACAGAGATCTACACCCACCTGAAAACAGAGGAGCTGCGTGATGTGATCTTGTCTTATCACCCGAGAAATATTAATGTAACTCAATGAAAATATTGAAATATTGCCCCAAATGCGGCAAAGAATCTTTACAGTGGGATGGAGAAAGAAAATGGAGCTGCCAAAACTGTGGTTTCACATTATATAACAACGTTGCCGGAGCGGTAGCTGTGGTAATAAGATATAATGATGAAATTTATCTTACAAGAAGAAACAGAGATCCTAAGAAGGGAAAACTCGATCTTGCAGGAGGTTTTGTAGATCCGAAGGAAAGTGCAGAAGAAACCTGTAAAAGAGAACTTTTTGAAGAGCTGCAGCTGGATGTTGATATTTCAAATTTAAAATACTTAACGAGCCTTCCAAACGTCTATCAGTACAAAGAGATTGATTATAATACCATTGATCTTTTTTATGAATACCGCGTTCCGGAAAAATTTGAAGTGAACCTTGAACTGTCTGAAATTTCAGAAGCAGTCTGGATTCCTTTAAAAGAAATGAATCTCGAGGACATTGCTTTTGATTCTCAGAAAAAGTTTTTTGAAGAGTATCTGAAGAATATTTAATATTCCTGAAATATATTCTCCCGCAGATTTTACAGATGTATCTGAATATGTAAAATTTGCGGGAGTTTTTTTATGCCCTTGCTTTACATGATCAACATAAATTAACCTCAGTTAGGAATAAGAAATAAATTTAAATAATTGATTTATAACATTATATTAACTTATCGCAAAGAAAAAGAAAAGATTTTTTTACTTATTGAAAATTGGTAAGCTAAGCAAAGACACTGCGTTTACCTAAAAAATACAAAAATGGCATTACTTTGATAAGGTTTACGCCTTTGTATATCTTAAAACTGAATTCTTGATAATTGAATCTCTTTGTTTAACCTTGCGTTTAATAAGACTTATCCCAAACTCAGGTTAAATTAAAGATTCTTAAGTTGATTTTCAAAATCTGATTATTTTATCGCAAAGGAAAACGGAGAAGTATTCTCTGAAATGCTTTTAAGATAAACAATGCTGCTTCGCTTATCCAAGCAATACAAAAACGATTGATCGCATGAATAGGCAAGAACTTTGAAAATCAAATAGTTAAACTGTTCATCTTTTTAAATTCTTATATCAAACTTAAGATGATTAATAGGTTTTGGATTTCAGCATCTGATCAAAATACTGAATGAGTAAAGCTCTTTCTGCATCGGAGAGATTAGCTTCCTTGTGATAAACAATATAACCCGGCATCGGCATGGTTTTATTCTGAATAGTCTGGATCGACTTACTCAGCATGCTCTGCTTTAAATCTTTATTATATGTATCCCAAATTGAAAAATTAAGATGTTCACGTCCTTCGTTGATGTGACTTTTCACAGACCATGAAATTGGCGCAATATAAGCATATTTAGGATAAACCGTTTCGTTGGAATGACAATCGTAACACGCTCCTTTCAGCAATCCCTGAATTTTTGCAGGCGTTTTTTTAACATCCACAAAATTAACTTTGTGATCCACCGGAGGATTTACTTTATCTGTTGAAATAAACTGAATTAAAGCAAATCCCAGCAAAGTCCAGAAAAATATTTTCTTAAATGTTTTCATATTTATCTTGAAGGCGTTACCAAAGCATCATTTCCTTTCAGATCAAGCTTATTAGCATCTTTAGGCTGAGATTTCGGCTCTGCTTTCGGTGTACTGATTTTTGACGGATCCAGAACTCTTGTATCTTTAAGATCCCAGTTTTCGTTGCTGTCCCAAAGCGGTCTTACGATGGCTGTTTTGTAGTAAATGTAGGAATCTTCTGCAAAAGTTTCGTTCTGGAAATCTGCTTCGTCCCAAAAGCCGTTTCCGTTGTTATCCACTAAAATCCTTACAATGTATTCTCCGGGTTTTAGGATATCAAATTTAACCTCGCTTCCTTTGGTATATTTCTGAAACAACACTTTATCTGAACTGTCCAAGAGCTGCAGCCAGTAGCTTGATTTCGGAGCATTCTGAAGAATAAATTTTAAGCTTCCGAAATTCTCGACTTTATCAGCTTCAAAATCGAAACGTTTCGACTGATAATTTTTAGCAAAAAATGATGAAACGGTTTCTTTCGGAATGGTAAGCTGATATTTTTTACCTGAAATAAAATCTGCTTTCACCAAAATCTGATACGGATTTTTCTCTGAAATTTTTGCGGTAAAAGGAACAGTGTTCAGCGAATCTCCTGCAACTCTGAAAATCCATTTATCGGTGTTTATTTTATCTACATAATAATTGGAAAGGATTTTAAAGTCTTCTTTCGGAGGAAGCAAGGCACCGCCGTTATCACTGTTGATATCCATTGCGTTTTTCGCATTGTATCTGTAAAACAACGAGGCGTTGTAAAGGCTGTCTTTCTTTCCTATTCCTGCATTGTACCCGAACTTTAAATTCTCGTTTGTAGTCTGTCCTACCTCACTTTTTACGGCATCAAACCAGATTCTTACGGAATCGGACTTCGGAGCGTGGGTTACTTTGTAATCCTTTATTTTTTCGTTTAAAGGTTTTACGGTAACTTCATTCGGTTTTCCTTCAAAAGTCATCACAACTCCTCCCGGAGCCTCTTTCATTTCAAGGTATTTCACCGGCTTTTTAGACGGATATAATTTCAGATTTAATCCTGAAACCGATTTTTCTACGACAACAGGATCTTTCTGAAAGCCTACTTTTTCTTTCCCCGGATCGTACATGGAATTTCCGTTTTCATCTTCAAACGCGATGATTTTATATTTTCCGGCAGCAAGATAATTCAGCTCAAAATAGCCATCATCATCAACTTTCGTAATGTAGTAAGGTTTCTGTCTGTAATTGATAGTGTCTTTTACCTGATACAATCCTACAACAAATTTATTTTCACTGGCTTTTTTAATGGATAAAGCATCTCTTACATCCCCGCTTACATAAAGATCATCAAGCTTGTCTCCGGTAGAAAACGCGAAATTGTAATATCTCAGAATATTGGCTTCATTATTATCTGCAATAGAATTTCCGAAATTAAAATTGTACGTTGTATTCGCCTGTAAAGTGTCTTTCCACTGGATCAGGATAAACTTGTTGGCAATATTGGAAGGAACAATTCTGGTGATATTTTTAATCGGCGGAGAAATATTCAGGTTTTTGTTGATGTCTTTTAACGTAATGTATTCGTCAAAATCTATTCTTAGCTGCTTTATATCTCTCGGCACATTTACTCTTGAAGAATCTATATTTGAGCTTAAAAATTTCGGAGCCAAGGAATCTTTTGCGCCCCCGACAGGAGAACCTACTCTTGCACAAGACTGCAAAAGAAAAGCGAAAACCAATAAAAAAAGAATTCTTTTCATGAAGATGTTTACGCAAAAATAAACATTATTCTCCATAAACTTCACTATGACCTTTCAATGTATCGCGATCATCGCTCATTACGCTGTGAAGCTTATCTTTCTGAGGCGGAAAATCTTCAAACAATCCAGACAAAGCCAAAGCGGTATACACTCTGTTGGAATATTTATTACCGATAGCAATAATGGTAACTTTAGATTTCAGAAGATGCGCAAAAACGGAATTCGTTCCGTGCCACCAACCGTTGTGATACGTCAGTTTTTCTCCGTTATCAAAAATTTTCATCCTGAAGCCGAAACCGTAATTATTCATTCCGAATTTTTCATTGCTGTAAGGCGTGAAAACCTGCTGCATCAATTCAGGCTTTAAAAAATCCTTCGAAAACATTGCTTTTGAAAAACTGTATAAATCTCGCGGTGTGGTATATACATTTTTATCTCCGTAAATTAAATCCAGCCTGTCTAAAGGATACAGTTTATTTCCTCCGTAATAAAAAGACTGTGACGCCGTAGGAATATCTTTTTCCTGAAAAATATAGGAGTTTTTCATTTTCAGAGGATCAAAAACCATTTCTTTCATCGCCTGAGGAAAAGGAACTTTCGTTACTTTTTCAATAATTAAAGCCAACATGGCAAAATTCGTGTTGCAGTACATAAATCCGGTATCTGTTTCTCTTGCCAGATCCGGTTTATATTTAATGATCATATTCAAAATATCCTCATTGGTAAGGAACGTTTTTGAAAGTTCTGCGGGAGCCGGCTGAATTTTAGTGATGAAGTATTCGTATTTCGGAAGTCCGCTTCTTTGGTCGAGTAACGTTTTAACGGTAACATTCGGATAAGGAAAACCCGGAAAATATTGGGTAAGATGATCGGATAAGTTCACTTTTCCTGCTTCAACGAGCTTCAGCATTGCCATTGCGGTCAACGTTTTTGAAACGGAAGCCACATGAAGCGGTGTATTTTTATCAATCGGGTTCTGATTTCCTTCTCTGGCAAAGCCTCTGTAATTTTCGTAAATAATATTATCTCCTTTCGCGACTAAAATTCCCCCGCTCAGATCACCGTTTTCCCAAACTTTCTGATAATAGCTGTTGATATAATTTGCCAGTGAAGCCTTATTGGCAACCTGATTTTCCGCGGGCGTAAAAACTTTGTTTACATCTACATTTCCGTAATTGGGAAGATTGGTCGTGCTTTCAGTGACACTGTCCTGATTTTCAGATTTTTTTTTGCAGGAAAAAAGAAATAAAAAGGCAGATAGTACAAGGATAAAATTACGCTTCGTCATGAGTTTCGAAAATGAGCGGCAATTTAATAAAACTCGAAATAATTCGTATCTCCTGAATGGAAATTATGAATTATTTAACATAAATAAAAATGAAAAATAATTCATAAAATAGTATCGTCAAAATTTATTTCTAATCTTACTGAATTTCAAGGCTAAGCAAACTGTGCCACAATTTTATCGACAATCACCTGCGCCAGTTTTTCCTTGCTCTGAACCGTCCATCCTGCAATATGCGGAGTAACAATTACTTTGTCGGATTCCAGAAGGTATTGAAGGTCTTCATTTTTTGTTTCCAGATTTTCGAAAGAAGATTTTTCGTATTCCAGAACATCAAGACAGGCACCTTTTATTTTACCCGCTTTTAATGCCTCAACTAAACTTTTCGTTTCAATATTCTTTCCTCTTGCTGTGTTTACAAAATAGAAATTGTTTTTCATCTCAGAGATAAACAAACCGTCCACCAGATAATACGTCTGTTCTGTTAATGGAATGTGTAAGCTTACAACTTCGGCTCTTTCCTTTAATTCTTCCAAAGAAACCTGTGTTGCAAATTCATCCGAAAGATCAGGAAGAATATCATGAAAAATCACGGTGCAGCCAAAACCTGAAAGTCTTTTTGCTGTGGCTTTTCCCATATTTCCATAACCGATAAGTCCCACTGTTTTTCCCAACAGTTCGTCGCCTCTGTTTTCTTCACGAAGCCAGATGCCGTTTTTCACTTCCTGAGAAGCGATAAAAAGCCGGTTCATTAAAATCAGCAACATCCCGACAACGTGTTCTGCCACAGAATCCCTGTTTCCTTCCGGAGAATTGATTAGTTGAATTCCCAGTTTTTCAGCCATCGGAATGTCTATATTTTCCATTCCTGCTCCTACTCTTGCAATGAATTTCAGATTTTTAGCTTTTTCTAAAAAATTCTTATCCAAAGGAATTCTGCTTCGGATGATAATTCCGTCATATTGTTCAATTTTAGCACAAACCTCATCATAAGAAGAGCTGAAATCTTCTTCCAGAATAAAGTTTTTAGCTAAAAGCTGTTCGGTAATTAAGGGATGGTTTTTATCGAGGAGTAAAATTCTCATTTTTTTAACACTAATGACACTAATATTGTTGCACAAATGGCACTAAACTATAATTTGCCGTTAATTACTCTTTTTACACCATCTTTAAACTGATGGGTATTAAAATTAATCAACATTCCAAGTTTGGAATTGCTCAATCGAAGATAGGTAAGAATCTGAGCTAAATGCACATCATTCAGTAACTCAACGGATTTTATTTCTATTATAAATTTATTTTCAATAAATAAATCGAGCCTGTAACCTACATCTAATTTCACATCTTCATAAATCAAAGGCATTGGTTTTTGTTTTTCAACAAAAAGTCCCTGCTTTTGAAGTTCATAGAGCATACATTCCTCATAAGCACTCTCCAGCAATCCGGGTCCTAAAACTTTATGAACTAAATAACCGGACTCATAAACTATTTTCGAGATTTCATTTTCAGAAATATCATTTTTCATCTTGTGTTATAATAATCTAAAACACAAATTTCTTTTTAAATGTAATTACAAAATAAAATTACTTGCGGAAATTTGTGTAAACATTTGTGTTATTTGTGTTTAATCAGCTCGGCTCCTGAAAAAGCTTTTTAAGTTCAATAGATTCAGAAGGTTTCATTCTTCCGGAAAGAATCAGGGAAAGTTCTTTTCTTCTCAGTGCTGCTGCATATCGTTCTTTTTCAAGATCTGTTTCAGGTTCCATATCTGGAATCGGGATCGGTCTGTTGAACTCATCTACCGCAACGAAGGTATAAATTCCTTTGTTGGTCTGAATTTTTTTATGATTGATCGGATCATCCAGCCAAACATCTACATAGATTTCCATTGAGGTGGAAAAAGCTCTGGAAACTTTGGATTCCATCACAACAATTCCTCCTTCCGGAATCGGATGATCGAATGAAACGTGATTTACGGATGCCGTTACGACTCTTCTTTCGCAATGTCTTGTTGCGGAAATCGAAGCACATCGATCCATTCTTGCCAATAATTCTCCTCCGAAAAGGTTTCTCAATTGGTTGGTGTCATTCGGAAGTACAATATTCGTCATCACCGTCAGAGATTCTGACGCCTTTTTTATTTTTGCCATTTCGTTGTCTTAGTGTTGTTTTGAGTTGCCG
The DNA here is from genome assembly GCF_018603435.1 of Chryseobacterium sp. ZHDP1. Classification (GTDB taxonomy): domain Bacteria; phylum Bacteroidota; class Bacteroidia; order Flavobacteriales; family Weeksellaceae; genus Chryseobacterium; species Chryseobacterium indicum. The sequence goes on from NZ_CP075682.1 coordinate 2,737,603, forward strand.
GAACTTTTGCCGCATTTTTCACTGCGGGCTGAATGGTTTTCGGTGCTACAGAATCTTTCTTTAAAGAATCTGCAACCGGAACCGGAGTTATTTTTGGCTGAGCTTTTACAGTATCCTGAATTCTGTGTGTTTTTGTCTGTACAGAGATATTGGCTTTGTCAAAAGATTTCTCTCCGAAAAGAAGTTCCTGCTGCGTGTATGCTACGTATACGATTCCTAAAATCGGGATGATAACCAGAAAAGCCCAAAGAATAGATTTATTAAACTGATAATCTTTCTCAGTATTCAGAGAAGTTGCTAACGGAATGTTTTTATTGCTAATATCGGAAATCTTAATTTCTTCAAGACCATAAAAATCCGGATGATCCGATTGCAGTCTGTTTCCTTTAAAATGTGTTTTGCCGTCTTCTACAAAAAGGACTCCTAAACCCTGAATTTCAAGTGTCTGATCTGCCTGCAGTTTTTTCTTCCAAAAATCGGTCTGAATCTGAAGATCTGTTTTTGAAGCTTCCAAAGTCATCTGTTTCTGCCCCGCAATAAAAGATGCCAAATCATCAGATTTCGCCTCATAATCGGAACTGTAAACGATTTTGCTTGCAGGAGGAAGAATGCTCCCATTTTCGGAATTGATAATGGCTTTGGAATTTTCCAAAGAAAAAACGCCAAAATCCGGAACAATAACGGTCCCGAATTGTTTCAAATATTCTAAAATGTAAGCTGAAATATTCATTTGGCAGCAAATTTATGACTTTTTCACGACTTTTTGAGAGATTTATTGATGATGAATTTATGTTTAAAATTATTAGATATATGAATTATATTTTGGGATGAAACCAATTTTACAGAATTTAATTTTGAAAACACGCCAAATTCCGTTCCTATTGATTTTAAAACTGAAAAACAACAAAAAAGACTGCCGAAGCAGTCTTAAATCTAACTTTACATTCTATAGTTAATCTTAAATATAGCCTGAATATTTACTGAATTTTCCAGCTGATCCCAAACATAAAATTCGTTCCTGCCTGAGAAAAATAATATGGAGAGCCGTCATAAACTGCTCCGTTGTTCACATACTTTTTATTGAATAAATTATTCACCAAAAGCTTCAGGGCAATCTCGTTATTTTTAATTTTAAACTGGTACTGCGCATTAAAATCGGTTAAAAAATAATCTTTAAGCTGTAAATTTTCATCTTGCGAATTATCCAGATATTGTTTTCCGACATACTGATTTATTAATGCAAACTGGAAATTCTGTGTCGGATTGAATTTCAAACCTAAATTGGCAATCACATCCGGAGAAAAAGAAATATGTGTATTTCCGAGATCTTTAACGCCTGTTTCTGTTTCTACTTTAAAATCTAAATTCCTGTTGTTGCTGAAACTCACATTTCCGGAAAGTTCCCACTGTTTGGAAAGCTTTGCCAAAGCTCCAAGCTCAATTCCGCTTCGGTAGCTTTTTCCGGAATTCGTTCTGATGAAAGCACCCACATTATTCAGTTCGCCATTTAAAACCAACTGATTCACGTAATACATATAATATAAGTTTGCGGTAAAAGACACTTTCCCGAACTGCTTTTCTACTCCGGCTTCGAAATCGTGAAGCTTTTCAGCCTTTACTTCATTATTTGCCAACAGATCATCTCTGTTCGGTTCGCGGTGCGCATGTGCATAGGAAACGAAAATTTTTCCTGCTGAAATTTTATAATTGATCCCCGCTTTTGGATTAAAGAACAGCCAGTTTTTATTTAAATCAGCGCCTTCTCCATCTCCTGCCGTGATGATTTTTGTATCATAATCTACATTTCTCAATTGCAGGTCTCCGAAAAATTCAAAATCATTCATTCTTACCAGTGCTTTGGCAAAACCTGAAACTTCGTTTTTCACAGAGCGGTTTCTGTAATATTCATGCTCATCAATCTGGGGAAGAAAAACGCCCGTTACATTGCCGAAATGTCTTCCGTAGTATTGATTGGCAACGGCTCCGAAGTTCACATCAACTGTTCCCAATTTTCCGTAAAGCGTAGAAACAACTCCGTAGAAATCGTTATCCAGCCATTTTTTTCTGATAAAATCTGTTCTCGTCAAGGTTTGAGAACCGTTGATGAAGTTAGGAAGATTATATTTCGAAAATTTAGCGTCCTGCTTATAGTTTTCATAATATCCTTTTCCTTTGGTGTAATGTACCGTTGTTTCCAGATTCCATCTTTCATTGAATTTCTGTTCCCAAAGCAACTGATAATGGTTCTGTCTGTAATTATCCGTTTCATTATCATAAAATCCGACAATATTTTCCCAATTTGAGTCGTAAATCGCTCCCGAATAATTAAATTTAGGATCGGTTTCCCATGTTTTCCTATCGATTCCGTTCCACGCCTGATACGTTTTTTCTTTTCCTCCGAAAGCCATCAAACGAATTCTTGTATTTCCTTCCTCATACAAAGCGGTCAGATTGTAAGAATTTAATTTTGAAAAAGCACGGTCTATATATCCGTCAGAATTGATGTGGGTATATCTTCCCATTACAGAAAGACGGTTTCCCAAGAATTTTCCGGAACCTATTTCCGCAGAGTATTTATAGGTGTTGAAAGATCCGTAACTGTCGTCTGTTTTAAAATAAAACTTCTCTTCAGGATCTTTGGAAAGTACATTGATGCTTGCTCCAAAAGCCGCAGAACCATTATTGGAAGTTCCCACCCCTCTCTGAATTAAAATCTGTGACGCCGAACTCGTAAGATCCGGAACATTCACGAAAAATGTCCCCTGACTTTCGGAATCGTTGTACGGAACGCCGTTCATCATGACATTGATGGCGCTTCCCGCAACACCACGAATCCGGAATCCTGTATACCCCACTCCGTTTCCGGCATCTGAAGTTGAAATGATGGAAGTCTGATTTTTCAGTAAAATCGGGAGATCCTGTCCTAAATTCCTGCTGTCCAAATCTTTCTGAACATTGATGATTTCTTTGGCAACAGGAAGTCTTTTGGTAAAATTAACGGCTTCAATTTCCCTTACTTTCAGGGAATCGGAATTCTGCGCCTGTAAAAAAGCGAAAGAGCCAACGGTAAGCCCTAAAAAAAATAATCCTTTCATTCTATAAATCTTTAAAATTTAATGAATAAAAGGGGCGGATTATGATGAGTAATTAGTAATCGGTAATAAGTAATATGATGAAGATTACTCATCGCTCATTACCTATTGCTCATTTTTAATTTCCCTAAACGGCATTACCCGTTCCAGGTTCATTGGGTATAATCTCAGCTTGCTACAGCACCCCTTTATTTCAGCCGCGAAATTACGAAAAATTTACCAACTCTGGAAAATTACGTTTTTCAGTCTATTTTTACTCACTAAAATCATTTAATTAGAAACTTGCGCTATTGGAGAAAGATTCTTGAAATTCATGTTTAAATCTAATAGGTCCTGTTCTGCGAATCTACATAATAATAATTCTTACTGTCTTTTGAAACCTCGAACATTTTACCAAGCTTCCAGCTAAAATTTCGTTTAATATCAGAATATTCAAACGGAATAATCACCTTACCATTCACATCCACGACTCCGAAAATATTATTTTTTGAAGCAATAATCATGGGATTGGCAACATCATCACCTTCTAAAATAAAAAGATAGTCGTATTGAGGATAAATTTTAAACTGTTTGTAGTCATATGGATTTTCAAACGTCGCTTTTTCGATGATTCCGAAAAAACCATTCATCGTATACACCTGAAAAAGCTGCTGAACATATTCTTTGTGAGGACATTTTGCCAAATCGGACTGTTTATACTGATACACCCTTTTGCCTGTTCTGTCTACCCGGTAAGAAATTTCATCTTTCTCTACTGTCGCATAATCCGCAGTCCCGAATTTTCTGAGTTTTACATTAGGAGAGTTCAGAAGATTACAGTCTTCGTAGAAAAATACCGCAATGTGATATTCCGGCTGAATGATAAATTTTCCTTTCTGGTTCACATATCCGAATTTGCCGTCCTGTTTTTTCGGAATTAACAGCGGAAGCTCTTCGGTGATGATTGGAAGATCACTATTAAGCTTTGCCTTTTCTGATGATTTTTTAACCGCAGTTTTAGAACCTGTCTTCGAAGGCAATTTCTTCACTGTTTTAGCCTGAGAAAAAACAAAAACCGAAATAAAAAGGAATAAAACCGAAGCTACATTTTTCATAATCATCAATTGTTTGCAAAAATATCGCCAAAAATAGAAAATATAAAATACATATTTATAAAGAATCTAAATAATTTAAACTTGAAAAAATTGTAAAATTCCGTAAATTTGGGCACGTTTTCAGGCGTTTATTATGACAGACGTCTTAAAGAAGTCATTTTTAATATACTATCTAAAAATTTCAGCTTCTTGCTTAGATCAAATAAACAAAAAATAATAATTCTGCCGGAAAACACACGATGATAATCTTCCTTTGATTAAGATTGATTATCATCCGATTAAGATTGAAAAGATTTCTATTATTATGAATATTTATCAGGATTACATCCAAGAGATTGAAGAAAGAAAAACTCAGGGGCTTCATCCAAAGCCGATTGACAGTGCAGAATTATTAAGCGAGATCATCGCGCAGATTAAAGATACAGCAAACGAATACAGGGCTGATTCTCTTAAATTTTTTATTTACAACACCTTACCCGGAACCACGAGTGCAGCCGGTGTAAAAGCTAAATTTTTAAAAGAAATTATTCTTGGTGAATCTGTAGTAGAAGAAATCTCTCCGGTTTTTGCTTTCGAATTGTTATCCCACATGAAAGGTGGAAAATCTATCGAAGTATTGCTGGATCTGGCTTTAGGAAACAACGAAAATATCGCAAGACAGGCTGCAGAAGTATTGAAAACGCAGGTTTTCCTTTATGAAGCAGATACTACCCGTCTGAAGGAAGCCTTCAATATCGGGAACGAAATTGCAAAAGAAATTCTGGAAAGCTATGCAAAAGCAGAATTCTTCACAAAACTTCCTGAAGTTGCTGAAGAAATTAAAGTAGTTACTTTCATCGCAGGGGAAGGAGATATTTCTACCGATTTACTTTCTCCGGGTAATCAGGCACACTCAAGATCAGACCGCGAATTACACGGTAAATGCATGATTACGCCTCAGGCGCAGGAAGAAATCAAAGCGTTACAGGCAAAACATCCGGATGCTAGCGTAATGCTTATCGCAGAAAAAGGAACAATGGGAGTTGGTTCTTCGCGTATGTCCGGTGTAAACAACGTTGCACTCTGGACAGGAAAACAGGCAAGTCCTTATATTCCTTTCGTAAATATTGCTCCTATTGTTGGAGGAACAAACGGCATCTCTCCTATCTTCCTTACAACAGTAGACGTAACCGGAGGTATCGGAATCGATCTTAAAAACTGGGTAAAGAAAGTAGACGAAAACGGAAACGCTGTTCTTAACGAAGAAGGCGAACCTATTCTTGAGCAGACTTATTCTGTTGCAACAGGAACGGTTTTAACCATCAATACCAAAGAGAAAAAATTATACAACGGAGATCAGGAACTTATTGATCTTACAAAATCTTTCACACCGCAGAAAATGGAATTCATTAAAGCGGGTGGATCTTACGCCATCGTGTTCGGTAAAAAATTACAGACATTCGCTGCTGAAGTTTTAGGCATCGAAGCTCCGGTAGTTTTTGCACCTTCTAAAGAAATTTCTCACGAAGGACAGGGGCTTACTGCGGTTGAAAAAATCTTCAACAGAAATGCAGTAGGAAAAACTCCAGGTAAAATCTTACACGCAGGATCCGATGTACGTGTGAAAGTAAACATCGTAGGTTCTCAGGATACTACAGGTTTAATGACGGCTCAGGAACTGGAATCTATGGCTGCAACGGTAATTTCTCCGGTAGTAGACGGAGCTTACCAGTCCGGATGTCACACCGCTTCAGTTTGGGATAAAAAAGCACAGGCTAATATTCCTAAATTAATGAAATTCATGAACGAATTCGGTTTGATCACTGCACGTGACCCGAAAGGTGAATATCATGCGATGACAGACGTTATCCACAAAGTTCTTAACGATATTACTGTAGACGAATGGGCAATCATCATCGGAGGAGATTCTCACACGAGAATGTCTAAAGGAGTTGCTTTCGGAGCAGATTCAGGAACTGTTGCCCTTGCTTTGGCGACAGGAGAAGCATCAATGCCAATTCCGGAATCTGTAAAAGTAACATTCAAAGGAACAATGAAAGAACACATGGATTTCCGTGATGTGGTTCATGCAACTCAGGCTCAGATGTTGAAACAGTTCGGAGGAGAAAACGTGTTCCAGGGAAGAATTATTGAGGTTCACATCGGAACACTTCCTGCCGATCAGGCATTTACCTTCACAGACTGGACGGCTGAAATGAAAGCAAAAGCTTCCATTAATATTTCTGAAGATGCTACTTTAATCGAGTCTCTGGAAATTGCAAAAAGCAGAATCCAGATCATGATTGATAAAGGAATGGATAACCACAATCAGGTTCTTCAGGGATTAATTGACAAGGCTAATAAAAGAATTGAGGAAATCAGATCTGGTGAAAAACCTGCTCTGACTCCGGATTCCAATGCTAAATATTACGCTGAAGTTGTTGTAGATCTTGATGCGATTGTAGAACCAATGATCGCCGATCCGGATGTAAACAACGAAGATGTTTCTAAAAGATATACGCACGATACCATCAGAGATTTAACGTATTACGGTGGTGAGAAAAAAGTAGATCTTGGTTTCGTCGGATCTTGTATGGTTCACAAAGGAGATTTAAAGATTGTTTCTCAGATGCTTAAAAACATTGAAAAACAAAACGGTACGGTAGAATTTAAAGCTCCGCTTGTGGTGGCTGCTCCTACCTATAACATCATTGATGAATTAAAAGCTGAAGGCGACTGGGAATTTTTAGAGAAATATTCAGGTTTTGAGTTTGACGATAATGCTCCTAAAGGCGAAGCTCGTGTTGAATATAAAAACATGATGTATCTAGAAAGACCGGGATGTAACCTTTGTATGGGGAATCAGGAAAAAGCAGCAAAAGGAGATACGGTTTTAGCCACTTCTACCCGTCTTTTCCAGGGAAGAGTGGTTGAAGATTCTGAACGTAAAAAAGGAGAATCTCTATTAGCTTCAACTCCGGTAGTTGTACTTTCTGCGATCATGGGAAGAATTCCAAGCATCGATGAGTATAAAACAGCGGTTGAAGGCATTGATCTTACTACTTTTGTTCCTTCGATTAAAGAACTTACAAGTACAAGCGCTCACTAAAAAGCTTACAAGTAAGCCGTAAAGGCTGTTTTAACAATTTATAGAATTGAAAGATTTTACTCGTAAAGATGTAGAATCTTTCAATTTTTTATTTAGAATCTTTCCATTTAAAGATTTGCAAAAATTATTTTAACTTAGATCAATCCCAAAAATTTTATTTTTTCTTAACTTGAAGGTTGGAAATTTTCAGAATTATTTATCATTTTTTATCCTTTTTAAAAGCATACAGGAATAGAATTTGATAATTTAATGATGTTAATTTATTTAATAGCAAAGAGCAAATAATTAAAACAGAAGAAAAATAAATTCAGATATGACTTTTGATATTGATATGATCAAAAAAGTGTACGAGCGTTACCCGGAAAGAATTGCTGCGGCAAGAAAAGTAGTGGGAAAACCTCTTACCCTTTCAGAAAAAATCCTTTATACCCACCTTTGGGAAGGAAACGCAACACAGGCACACGAAAGAGGAAATTCTTACGTAGATTTCGCACCGGACAGAGTGGCAATGCAGGATGCAACGGCACAAATGGCGCTGCTCCAGTTTATGCAGGCAGGAAAAGCAAAAGTGGCTGTTCCTTCAACGGCTCACGCCGATCACCTTATTCAGGCAAAAGTAGGTGCTGACAAAGATTTGCAGGAGGGAATTAACAAAAACTCTGAAGTTTTCAATTTCCTGAGTTCAGTTTGTGATAAGTACGGAATCGGTTTCTGGAAGCCGGGAGCCGGAATCATCCATCAGGTTGTACTGGAAAACTACGCTTTCCCTGGAGGAATGATGATCGGAACAGACTCCCATACCGTAAACGCAGGAGGTTTAGGAATGGTTGCCATCGGAGTTGGTGGTGCAGATGCAGTTGACGTAATGGCAGGAATGGCTTGGGAACTTAAAATGCCGAAATTAATCGGGGTAAAACTAACCGGTAAAATGTCCGGCTGGACTTCCGCAAAAGACGTGATCTTAAAAGTAGCAGGAATTCTTACCGTAAAAGGAGGAACAGGCTGCATCGTAGAATACTTTGGAGAAGGAGCTGAATCTCTTTCTGCGACAGGAAAAGGAACGATCTGTAATATGGGAGCGGAAATCGGAGCAACGACTTCTACTTTCGGATATGATGATTCCATGAGAAGATATCTTTCGTCTACCGGAAGACAGGATGTTGTAGATGCTGCAGATCAGATTGCAGAACATTTAACAGGAGATCCTGAAGTATATGCAAATCCTGAGCAATATTTTGATCAGTTAATTGAAATTAATCTTTCTGAACTGACTCCTCACTTAAACGGACCTTTCACTCCTGATCTGGCAACGCCTGTTTCTGAATTCAGAGCAAAAGCAGAAGCCAACGGATGGCCTTTAGAAGTAGAATGGGCACTGATTGGCTCCTGTACCAATTCGTCCTACGAAGATTTATCAAGAGCAGCTTCTATCGTGGAAGACGCAGTAGAAAAAGGAGTAAAACCGAAAGCAATTCTGGGAATTAATCCGGGTTCTGAGCAGGTGAAATTTACCGCAGAAAGAGACGGATATTTAGATTCGTTCAGAAAGTTTGAGAATGCAAGAATCTTTACGAACGCCTGCGGTCCTTGTATCGGACAATGGGACAGAGAAGGTGCTGAAAAAGGTGAAAAGAATTCAATCATCCATTCATTCAACAGAAACTTTGCGAAAAGAGCAGACGGAAATCCAAATACGCATGCTTTCGTAGCTTCTCCGGAAATGGTAGCGGCTGTGGCAATTTCGGGCAGACTGGATTTTAATCCAATTACCGATACTTTAACCAACGAAGCGGGAGAGCAGATTAAATTAGACGAGCCAAAAGGTTTTGAATTACCGGAAAAAGGATTCGCGGTAGATGACAATGGTTATCAGGCGCCTTCTGAAGACGGATCTTCTGTTCAGGTAAATGTAAGCCCAACTTCAGACAGACTTCAGTTATTGGAAGAATTTCCGGCTTGGGACGGCAAAAATATTACAGGGGCAAGACTTTTAATAAAGGCTTTCGGAAAATGTACCACCGACCACATTTCTATGGCTGGACCATGGCTGAAATATAGAGGTCACCTTGATAATATTTCAAATAATATGTTGATCGGAGCAGTTAATGCATTCAACATGGAAACCAATAAAGTTAAAAATCAGCTGACAGGAGAATACGGAGAAGTTCCTGCTGTACAGAGAGATTATAAAGCTGCAGGAATTCCATCCATCGTCGTGGGAGACCAAAACTATGGGGAAGGTTCTTCAAGAGAACACGCAGCGATGGAACCAAGACATTTGGGCGTAAAAGCTGTTTTGGTAAAATCGTTTGCGAGAATTCATGAAACCAACCTTAAAAAACAGGGAATGTTGGGAATTACTTTTGCCAATGAAGCAGATTATGATAAAATTCTGGAAGATGATGTGATCAATTTCCTAGATCTTGATCAGTTTGCTCCGGGAAAACAACTGACTTTAGAATTCATCCATTCAGATGGAACGAAGGACATTGTGATGGCAAACCATACCTACAACGATCAGCAAATTGACTGGTTTAAGGCAGGTTCTGCTTTAAATCTGATAAAACAACAGGAGAAAAATTAATTGTTAGATCTAATTAATCATTAAAAAAGCAACTTCAGATTGAAGTTGCTTTTTATTTTATATTGATTTAGTTTATTTTTAGGCTTTAAAAAATAACTGTAAAACTGATCTATGAAAAAACTTTTACTGCTTTTATCGTTTCTTCCTGTACTCTCTTTCGCTCAGGAAAACAACGAAGTGAAAATTAATGCCTATGGAATATTTAAATCAAGAATTGATATCGGATATGAGCGAATTATTAATTACAATGCCGGAATAGGAAGTTACTTTATATATCAATGGAAAGAAAAATATGCGGTTATGCCATATTATAGATTTTACACGGATAATGAAGGTATTGCAAAAGATTTTTTTATTGAAGCATTAGCTATTTACAACAGAAACAAATATTCTCCGCTTGACGACAATGGTCAGACTTTAAATAATGAGAAATGGGGATCATCTTTAGGAATCGGAGCCGGAGTTGGAGAAAAATATGTATTTCTATCAAATATCTTTGTGGAAGCTGGTCTGGAAGCCGGAATTGTTAAAAATTTATCTGCTTCAGACAGAGATCAGTACGGCGGATTATTCCGCCTCTTTATTTCAGCAGGGTATAGATTTTAAATTTAAGAGAATAAAAATGTAACAAAAGTACTTTTTTCGATGTCTAATAGAATACCAGAAAGACATTATGAAAAAAGCGATTATTGCGTTATCAATTTTGGGCAGTATCTTTTCTTTTGCCCAGGAAAAAACGAATAACCAGACAACCAAAGAAAAACAAATTGAAGGGGTAACCATTACCAAAACTAAAAAAGCCGTTGAACAGAAAGCAGACCGTACGATTTTCGATTTTTCGGAACAGCCGCAGCTTAATAATGGAAACGTTCTGGAAGGCATCAAAAAACTTCCCGGACTGGTTTCTACCGATATAGCAGGAATGATGTATCAGGGAAAAGTTCTGGATGTCTATTTAAATGGAAGACCTTTGAACATTACTTCCAATGAGCTTAATTCTTTTCTTGAAGGAATGCCTGCCAATTCTGTAGACCGAATTGAAGTGATCACACAGCCCGGTGCGGAATTTCCTGCCACTTCCGGAGGCGCGATCATGAATATTATTACGAATAAGAATGCGAATAAATATTTAACGGCAACGTATTCCGGAAATTATTCGTTTACTAATTATGATAAATTCAGAAGCAGAACAAGCAACTCTCTGAATCTGAATGCGAGAAATAAAATTTTCGGATGGCAACTGAATGTTGGTCAGAATTACCGTGAAAGCATGCTGAACAGCAATCAGGATAATTTAATGTTAAGCAATACGGACAGAGTGGGAAGAGGATATTTTGCAAAATCCGGGCTTACTTTTGATCTCGGACAGGACAGATTGCTTTTAAATTATGATATTTATCATAATAACAATGATAATTATACTTCCAGCAACGGACTTGCAGATCTTCCTTATTATCTGAATCCGAATATTATCAGAGAAGGAAAATTTTCCAGTTTTGATGCAGCTCACACCGACAATTTGAGACAGGAAGCTGTGGTAACGTATCAGAAACGTTTCACGGAAAAATCTCAGAAGCTGGACTTCCAGTTTGGTTTTACAAAATCCGACAGTAAATTTATTCAGGATAATATTTTTACAGATGTGGTTTATACCAACCCTGTTGAAAACAGTCCAAGAATTCCTTTTTCAAATAAACTGAACAACAAATCGGATATGGAAATCGCCAATTTTAAGGTAGATTATTCTCAGCCTTTAAAGATTCTGGACGGTGGAAAAGTAAGTTTGGGAGGATTGTACGAGCATCAGAAATTTGATACGGAAAGCAAAGGAATCACAAATTTAGAATATACCAGACAAACAACAGCAACTTATCTGGAGTTTCAGGCTAAGCTGAAAAAGTTCGATTTTATTTTGGGAACGCGTGCTGAAAATTATGATATTTCCGGTGTTACAAGATATTACAACAACAAAAATCTTATTGAGGCAGATCTTCTTCCTTTTAACAAGTTTAAATTGTTCCCGAACGCAAGTGTTCAGTACAATCTGATGAATCAGGTGTATGTAGCAGCAAATTATAATAAAAAGATAAATTTGCCGAGTATTTCCGCCTTAAACCCGAACAACACCACATTTCAGGGACCGAATACACAGGTAACGGGAAACCCGAATCTTCAGCCAACGATATTTGATAATTATGAAATAAAAATTTCGGCTTTCGATTATGCATTTATCGGATACAGTGTAAGTTCAGCAAAAAATCAGGTTGCACAGATCATCAGAAAAGACGGAAAAAACCTGTTCAACGAGCAGATTAATATTTCTGAAATGAAAATCCACAATTTCAATGTCGGATTACCGGTTCCTTTCATGATTTTCAGCAAACCATTGAGCGAAATTATGAAGTTTAATTTCAATCCGGATAAGATCAACTTCATGTATATTTATGCCGGTTATCAGAAGCATGATATTGACAATCTGAATAATAAAGGATTCTGGATTCTGAATCTGATGACGCAGATCATTTTACCGAAGGAGATCAAATTAACCGCCAATTACAGTTATCTGACTCCAAAAGCAGGGTATTTTTATTTCACCGCGGAAAAGCCATTCAACAATTCTGTGGATCTTACGCTGACGAAGAAATTTATGAACAATCGTTTGACGGTTTCTGTTTTTGCCAATGATATTTTCAACGGACAATTGATGCAGGTTCGCTCCAATCCACCTTCAGGAGAAACGGTCATGCTGAGAACGAAATACGACTCAAGAAATTTCGGATTGTCTGTTAATTACAAAATCCCGACGAAGAACAAATTGGCAAAAGAAGATGCAAACATCCTGAATCAGACGAAGAAAGATGAAAATGGCGGTGTGATGCAGCAGGGACAGTAGTTTTTTTTCTAAACACTAATTGCACGAATGTTTTGCACAAATTTCACGAATAATTTTGATTTATAATGATTAAGCAAAATTGAAACTGATAAGTATTTATTTTATCAATAGGAGCGGACTTTAGTCCGCTTTTTTACGCCCTAAAGAAAAGCTTCAGCCAAAACTTAGAAAATTTGTGTGATCTGTGTAAAAACATTCGTGCCATTAGTGTTTATTCAATACGAGCGGACTAAAGTCCGCTTTTTTACGCTCCAAAGAAAGGCTTTAGCCAAAACTTAGAATATTTGTGCGATTTGTGCAAAACATTTGTGCAATTTGTGTTCAAGTTAAAAATCAACAGTCTGAAAACGCCAGTTCAACGTATCAATCAATGTTAACTGATTCAACGGCAATGGTAAATCTGTAATAATTTTCAAAGCTAAATTCGCCATCATGCTTCCTACAATTCCGGGTAAAGCACCTAAAACGCCCAAACCGTCACAATCCGGAAGCTGTTCATCAAAAGGCGGTTCCGGAAAAATATCTCTTAAATTTTTACTGCCATTATAATTAAAAATCGCGACCTGCCCCGAAAAGCCGAGAATACTTCCATACACCAAAGGCTTTTTTAGTTGTACACAAACATCATTAACTAAATATCTCGTTTTAAAATTATCAGAACCATCAACAATGATATCAAATCCGAAAATCAATTCTTCTGCGTTTGATTCATCTATTTTTTGTTCAATTCCGATGAATTTAATTTGATGATTTAGATTTATGACAAACATTTCGGCGCTTTTTACTTTAGAAATTCCGACCGTTTTTTCATTGTGAATAATTTGTCGGTTTAAATTATGGGGTTCCACCTCATCAAAATCCACGACACCCAAAGTTCCGACACCTGCAGCAGCCAAATATTGAATAACGGGACTTCCCAAACCTCCTGCTCCGATTACCAAAACTTTAGAATTCATTATTTTTCTTTGACCTTCCAATCCGATTTCTTCTATGAAAATCTGTCGGCTGTATCGTGCAAAAATGTCTTCTTTTTTCATTGATTATTTTTATTTGAACCATTAAGATTTTATTAAGGAGTTTAGAAAGATTAAGTATTTGCAAGCAAATAAAAATAAGTTGAATTACTAAAAAAATATTTTTAAATATTTTCTTAATTAAACTTAACTCCTTAATAAAATCTTAATGGTTCAAATTTCTAATTTAAGTTCCGCTATAAACCACATCCCAGTCTTTCATTACCGGATCGTAGCCTGATTTTTTAATTATATTTTTGATTTCATCCATACTTCTTTCGTCGCTGGTTTCGAATTGCTCCAACGACTCTTTATCCACAGCATAACCTCCTGGATTGGTCTTGGAAGCAGCACTCATCGCTGTTGCACCTAATGAAATAATGTTATTTCTAAACTTTTCATTTTCCCTTGTGGAAATAGAAATCTCCAAATCTTCATTCCAGATTCGGTAAGCGCAGATGAGCTGTAATAAATCTCTGTCGGACATAATGAAATTCGGTTCAATAATTCCTTCCGCAGGTCGGAGGCGCGGAAATGAAACTGAATATCTGCTTTTCCAGTATTGCTTTTGGAGATAATCGATGTGTAAGGCATTGAAAAAACTGTCAACACGCCAATCTTCCAGCCCCAATAAAACACCGAGCCCTATTTTATGAATTCCGGTTTTTCCAATTCTGTCGGGTGTTTCCAGTCGGAAGTCGAAATTCGACTTTTTTCCTTTCGGATGATATTCTCTATAAACATCCTGATGATAGGTTTCCTGATAAACCAAAACCGCATGTACTCCTGCTTCATGAAGCCGTCGGTATTCTTCTTCCGATAAAGGCTGAACTTCAATCGAGATATTCGCAAAATGAGGCTTTAAAAGCTGAATGGCATTTAGAAAATAATCTATTCCGACCGTTTTATTGGCTTCACCGCTTACCAGCAAAACATGATTCACGCCCATTGATTTTAAAACGGAGGCTTCAATCAGAATTTCAGTATCAGAAAGTGTTTTTCTTTTAATGGAATTATCCAGACTGAAACCGCAGTAAGTACAGATATTCTGACATTCATTACTAAGATACAACGGCGCATACAACTGAATGGTTTTCCCGAAACGCTTTTGGGTAAGCTGTTGAGTCATTTTTGCCATCACTTCCAGTTTTTGAGAAGCAACAGGCGACAGAAAATTCAAAAAATCCTCGATGGTTTTATTCTTTTTCTGAAGACTTTTTTCAACATCGGTTAACGTTACTTTTTCAAGTTTCGTTTTCACCTCATCCCATTGGTATTTTTCAAAAAAATCTTTAAAACTCTTCATTTCATTTAATTTTAATCAAACAAAAAAGAAGTCAGTGGACTTGAAGCTTCTGCATGATGTGAAATTGCCCCCAAACCGGATTCAAAAGCTCTTCTTCCTGAAATCACTCCTTCTTTAAAAGCCAATGCCATATTTACAGGATTCTTCGCCACCGCAATGGCTGTGTTTACCAAAACCGCATCGGCTCCCATTTCCATTGCTTTTGCCGCGTCGGAAGGTGCACCAATTCCCGCATCTACCACAACCGGAACATTGCTTTGAGCGATAATAATTTCCAGAAAATCCAGTGTTTTTAATCCTTTATTGGTTCCTATCGGGGCTCCTAAAGGCATGACAACGGCTGTTCCTGCATCTTCGAGACGTTTGCACAGAACAGGATCTGCATGAATGTATGGCATCACAACAAATCCTAATTTTGCCAGTTCCTCTGTAGCGTACAATGTTTCAACAGGATCGGGTAACAGATATTTCGGATCGGGATGAATTTCCAGTTTCACCCAGTTGGTTTCCAGTGCTTCTCTTGCCAACTGTGCCGCTAAAACAGCTTCTTTGGCAGCCCTCGCTCCTGAAGTATTGGGTAAAAGGTGAGATTTTGTAGGTTTTAATGCGCTTAAAATATCGTCTTCCGAAGAATGAGCATCGATTCTTTTCAAAGCCATGGTTACCAATTCGCTTTCAGAAGCGATGATAGAATTAGTCATTTCCGACAGGCTTCCGAATTTTCCTGTTCCTAAGAATAATCTCGATTCAAATATTCTGTCGGCTATTTTTAAAGGTTGATTTTTCATATTTACTTTTTAATTTAGATGTTTATAAGAGTTATTTGAATTCTAAAATGTTTCTGAATTCTCTAATTACAAAAGGCTGACTGGTAATCTGTCCGGAAACAGCAACACCATAAATTCCGATTTCCTGTAACTGTCTGATATCCTCCAAAACCACTCCACCAATGGCAAAAATTTTTGGAATCTCAATTGATTTTTCTTTTAAACTATTGATGATTTCACCATAACCTTCAAATCCTAATATCGGACTTAATTGTTCTTTGGTAGAAGTAAATCTCAACGGACCTAATCCGATGTAATCGCAGCGTTCGACCATTCTCTGAAGAATATCTGAAAAAGTATTGGCTGTTCCTCCGATGATTTTATTTTCTCCCAAAATGTATCTCGCCTTTTCTACTGACATATCTTTCAGTCCCAGATGAACTCCATCCGCATCAACGTCTTTTGCGATCTGAACATGATCGTTAATGATACAAACAACCTGATAATCTGAACATAACTTTTTTGAAATTTCACAGAGTCTTATGAAATCTTTTTCGGGTGTATTTTTCCAGCGAACCTGAATCCATTTTGCGCCATAATCTAGAGCTTTCCGGATGTTCTTTTCCTGATCTTCTAATTTTGAACCTTGAGAGATGTATTGTAATTTCTCCATTATTTATTTAATATAATTTTCTTTTAACGCGAAGAAGACGCAAGGTTAGTTTTAAAAATCTTCTGCATATTTTTCGTTCGCAACGGCATTTCATTCAGCAAATGATAGAGATTTTTAATGATACATTTTAAGAATGAAAACCTAGTAAAGTTGGATTGCTTGCTAAAAATTTTTCGATGTATAATTTTCCTTTTCTGCAGGCATTTTGCAAATTTTCTCCGTTTGCTAAATGACTTACAATTGCGGATGAAAGCACACAGCCTGAACCGTGTTTCGGGTAAAATACAGAAAACGTCTCACTCAGTTCAATAAATATTTCTTTTCCGTTTTGAATTAAAATATCTGTTCCGATTTTATCTTCACGATGTCCGCCTTTTATTAATACGGAACATCCATTTTCTGATGGTTGAAAAAGACGATGTTCTTTCAAAACGTTGTATTCATAATAGTTAGGTGTGATTAAATCAATTTGGTCTAAAACATTTTTTACATCTGAAATGGTATTCAAATCAAAAAAGGAAAATTCCGATGTGCTTTTTAAAACCGGATCCCAGACGATTTTTACTTCAGGATTAATCGATTTAAGCTTTTTTACAATCTGAGCTAAAAATTCCGCATCTTTTACCACTCCGATTTTCACCGCTTCAACTTTATACTTTTTCATTAAAACACCTATTGCTGATACAATTTCATCTATCGGCTGCCATTGAAGAGTATAAAATTCGGACTCTGTTTGTAAAGTCATTGCTGTACAGACAGCCAATCCCTGAACTTTTAACTGTTCAAATGTTTTAATATCCGCCAATACACCGGCTCCACCGCTTGGATCGAAACCGGCAATGCTCATTACGAAAGGACGCTCTTTCTGCATTTTCTGAAAATATCTAAAGGTTCATTACTTTCCCAAATTGCTCCCAACAAAGCCACTCCGTCTATTCTGCTGTTGAAAAATTCATTGATATTTTTTTCATGAATTCCTCCCAAAGCAATCAGTTTTACATTTGAATTGTTCCGTTTTTTTATCTCATTCAAAATATTCGAATTTTCTCCGTATCCTTTTTTTGAAATACTCGGAAAAACCGGACTGATAAAAGCATATTCCCAATCTTCAGATAATTCATTAAAAGTTTTAATATTATGAACAGAAGTGGAAATCGTTTGATCTGCGAAAGATTTAAACAAATCATTCCGTCTGTCAATTTCTCTGAAATGAAATCTTGAAATATTAAAACGTTTAGCTAAATCGTGATGACTGTGCAAAACCAATTGGTGATGAAATTCAGAATGTATGTGTTGAATAAAATCTTTCATTTCTTCCGAATTGATGGAGGGTTTTCTGATATGAAGCAAATCCAATCCTTCTTCAAATAATGCATTGATGATTTCAGTTTCATTCTGAACCAGTTCTTCAGGAGTGATTACAACGATCATATATAAATTTCTTTTCCTTTTTCGATGAATTCTTGCGATTTATCCAGCATTCCCTGTTCGGCAGATTCCCGAATTTCCTGGGTAATTTTCATGGAACAGAATTTAGGTCCGCACATCGAACAGAAATGAGCTACTTTTGCTCCGTCTGCCGGAAGCGTTTCATCGTGATAAGATCTCGCGGTTTCAGGATCTAAAGAAAGATTGAACTGATCTTCCCACCGGAATTCGAATCTCGCTTTACTCAACGCATTGTCTCTGTATTGTGCTCCGGGATGTCCTTTTGCCAAATCTGCAGCATGAGCCGCCAATTTATACGTAATCACTCCCACTTTTACATCTTCTTTGTTCGGAAGTCCCAAATGTTCTTTCGGTGTAACGTAACACAACATGGCACAACCAAACCAACCGATCATTGCCGCTCCAATTCCTGAAGTGATGTGGTCGTAACCCGGTGCAATATCTGTTGTTAAAGGTCCCAAAGTGTAAAACGGAGCTTCATCACACACTTCCAACTGCTTCTCCATATTTTCTTTAATCATATGCATCGGGACGTGACCGGGACCTTCGATCATCACCTGAACATTGTGTTTCCAGGCAATTTTCGTTAATTCGCCTAAAGTTTCCAGTTCTGCAAACTGCGCTTCGTCATTGGCATCGGCAATTGAACCGGGACGAAGACCATCACCCAAAGAAAAGGCAACGTCATATTTTTTCATGATTTCGCAGATTTCCTCGAAATGTGTGTATAAGAAGTTTTCTTTGTGATGAAACAGACACCATTTTGCCATAATTGAACCTCCTCTGGAAACAATTCCTGTCACCCGTTTTGCTGTTAAATGAATATATCTCAGTAAAACTCCGGCGTGGATCGTGAAGTAAGAAACACCCTGTTCTGCCTGTTCGATCAAGGTATCTTTAAAAATCTCCCACGTTAAATCTTCTGCAACGCCTTTTACTTTTTCCAATGCCTGATAAATCGGAACGGTACCAATGGGAACCGGACTGTTTCTGATGATCCACTCTCTGGTTTCGTGGATGTTTTTTCCAGTTGATAAATCCATGATGGTGTCTGCGCCCCATCGACAAGCCCAGACTGCTTTTTCCACTTCTTCTTCAATGCTTGATGAAACAGCACTGTTTCCAATATTCGCATTAATTTTAACTAAAAAATTCCGTCCGATAATCATCGGTTCGCTTTCGGGGTGATTAATGTTGTTGGGAATGATGGCTCTTCCCGCTGCAATTTCGTCTCTTACAAATTCAGGTGTGATTTTATTTTTCGGCGTTTTTGCACCAAAACTGTTTCCCGGATGCTGGAAAGCCATGTCTTTTGAAACAGAATCCAACTGCTCAATTCTTTGATTTTCCCTGATGGCAATGTATTCCATTTCGGGAGTGATGATGCCCTGTTTTGCGTAGTATAATTGGGTAACTTCTTTTCCTTCTTTGGCTACTTTAGGTTTATGATTATATGAAAATCGCAGTTGATCTAATTTTGAATCCGAAAGTCTGGCTTTTCCGTATTCAGAAGTGATTCCGTCCAGAATTTCTACGTCATTCCTGTTTAAAATCCACTGTTCGCGGATTCTTGGGAGTCCTTTTTCGATATTAATTTCAAAATTTTCGTCGGTATAAGGTCCTGATGTATCATAAATGGTAACAGGAGGATTTTCATCCATTTTTCCGTTGCTGAGTTTTGTCGGACTGAGCTGTATTTCGCGCATCGCTACATGGATCGGGTGAATTTTCCCTTCAACATAGATTTTTTTTGAGTTCGGAAACGGTGAACGTGTGATGTTATGAGCCATAAAAATATTTTTTTAACCACCCTGAGTGGCTGTGATAATTAAAACTGAATCTTTATCGTTGAGGAATGTTTCCGCCCAGAATGACCGCGGAATAATACGGTTGTTGAGTGCTACAGCAATTCCTTTTTTCTTTTCAGGTAATTCCATAGCAAGAAGCTCTTCCAGATTTTCGGGAAGTTTTTCGAACTTTTTTGTCGTGTGATTGATTGTGAGCTCCATTCCTAAATTTTTAAAAACACTTTAGGAATGCCCATGATTGTACAGTAGAATGTACAGCAAAGTCATCTCACTTTTCCCTACGCTAGTATGATCTAGAAATCAGGTTCAAAGGGTAAATTCTCAGCCCGTCTATTCAACGGACACCCCTAAAGTATGGGACGAAGTTAGACATTTTTTTGAAATGGGCAAAATTTTATGAGGGAAGGAAGTCGGAAGTCTTTGATTTTGCTAATGACAAAGATGCTTTAATTTTAACGCAAAGAATTCTTACTAAGACTTCTTAGTTTAGTAAGCAAAGGCAAATAAATTTGCGGCGCGAAGCTTGGAAAATATTCTTTTTTGGATTGATTTTTTAATTTTAGCTGACTGATTTTGTGGATAGTGCAGAGGTTTTGGTTTTAACGCAAAGAGTTCTTATTTAGGAGTCTTAGTTTAGTAAGCAAAGGCAAATATATTTGCTGCGCGAAGCGTGAAGATTTTCTTTTATGTCTCGCGGATTTTGCGGATTGTGCAGAGGCTTTGATCTTAATTCAAATGCTGAAAACAGGCACGGCAATCTAGCCGCGATTGAGCGGCGTGTCTGAGCTCTTTTCGTTTTTTTCGGCGCGGCAGCTTCGCTGCCGCGCCGAAAAAAACGAAAAAGCGAGTAGCGAAAGCGGGAAACAGCTTCTAAAAATAAAAAAGACTATCTCATATGATGAGGATAGCCTTTAAGTGATCGCATTTAGAGAATTAACAGCCACACATTCCTTTCCTGGAATAGTAATAGCCCTTTTTCTTATATATGATTTTTATTGAATAGATTTTATTTTCAATGCAGGATTCTCCGTCTTTTACCGACTTGGTTTCGCGGATGTAAATTTTATAGGTTTTGTTTCCGAATGCTTCAGGATATTCTTTTGTCCCTTTGATGGAAGGAAAAATTTCATCTTTTCCGTTAAAATTAAATAATGCTCCTTCGTCTTCAGATAAATTAGCAACCGGATTATTCTTCCCATCGATATAACAGCCTGCATGCATTTTGGGATCTTTCAGATCATGAAGAACAGGTTTTTGGGCAGAAAAGTTATTGATTAAAAGAAAAATGACTAAGAATAATAGATTTTTCATGGCAATTGTTTTAATTAAAGAAAATAACTTAATCCGGCTTTATAACGGTTCAGTCTGTCGGGCAAGCCATTGTATCCTCCGTTAATGGCTTTTGTGATCTTTTTAAAAGCAACCAGATTATTTCCGGCATCAATACTTTTGGTAATATCAATCTGATCTGCCAAAGCATTCAGGTTTCGGGTGTTCCAGAACCAGCCCGCGCTTTCTGCTGCGTTTTTGAGCTGAGCAGCATTGCATTTCGTAACATTTTTACCTCCCAAGAGCGTAGGATTTGTCACAAAATCAGTTCCTAAAGCCTGTGAAACGGCTTTGTAATTTGCTCTTCCCGTAATCTGAATGAGCCCTCTTCCTTTAAATTTTACACCATCTCCTTTCTGAGTGTTTCCTAAATCTGCTCTCCCTTCATAAGCGCTTCCGCTCGCGAGTTCTTCGGTGTAAAACAATCCACCGCTTTCGTGACCGACCTGTGCAAGAAAGTTAAGCATTCGTGAAGGCGTGTTAATGGAAAATTTATCACATGTTGCTATAACGTACGGTAAGAATTGCGAAGCATATGCCGTTTTTGAGCAGGTAGCTTCTTTAAGTTGTCCCAATGTAAGCATGATTATTGTTCTTTAGATTGATAGTGTAAAACTATTTCTAAAAAACAATAATCATTACAGTAAAATCCCTGTTTTTGGGTAAGTGTTTTTACGGAAATTTACTCTTCGCAAGCTCTCCAAACGGCATCATTTTGAGGAACCTGAGCAATAATCTGAATATTTTCTTTGGTAACAGGATGGATGAATTCCAGTTTTCTGGCGTGAAGATTAATTCCACCATCGGGATTGGAACGCGGCGAACCGTATTTCAGATCGCCTTTAATGGGAACTCCTGTTTTTGACAACTGTGCTCTGATCTGATGATGTCTTCCTGTTTCAAGATCAATTTCTAATAAAAGATAATTATCCAAAGTTTTGATAACGTTGTACGTAAGAATGGCTTCTTTTGCGCCTTCAGTTGCTTTTGGAAAAACAATGGCTTTGTTATTTTTTTCGTTTTTCTTTAAATAATGAACCAGTCTTTGGGTTTTGGGAATCATCTCTTTTGCGACAACTGCCCAATATGTTTTTTTCACTTCACGGTTTTTCACCATCTGCGTGAGACGGGACAGTGCTTTGGAAGTTTTAGCATAAATCACAAGACCTGAAGTCGGTCTGTCTATACGATGAACCAAACCGAGAAATACATTTCCCGGTTTGTCATCTCTTTTTTTTATAAAATCTTTAATTAATTCCAATAAAGAATCATCGCCGGTTTTGTCTCCCTGTACAAGCTGTCCGACTTTTTTATTGATTACGAGAAGATGGTTGTCTTCATAAACAATCTGTTCCTCCATGTTCTACTGACGGTAATTGGATCTGTTGGCAAAAGAAATAATTACCCCTGCCAAAAGACCGATGGTTTTCATTCCTGTAAGATTCGATTCGTAAGGTAAAAATGCACCGATAATGCAAAGTGCTGCAGCGGCGTACATCGGATAAACAAATTTCCTGTTAAGCAATAAAGGTGCCTGTAAAATGAAGCTCACTCCTACAATGATATAAAATATCTTCTTGGAAAGAAGTTCATTAATATCCGGAGAAAATAGCTTAAACCATCCCACCGCAAGACAAACTACGGCAAGAATAGAAATAACACCCTGAATGGTCTGAAGTTTCTGATGATCCATTAATAACTTTCGTTTTGGTTAGGAAATTCCTGAGTTTTCACATCTTTCACGTATTGCGCAACGGCTCCGGTGATTTCTGTATACAAATCCAGATATCTTCTTAAAAATTTCGGGCTGAATCCTTTGTTCATTCCCACCATATCATGATATACCAAAACCTGTCCGTCGCAATGCGCACCGGCTCCGATTCCGATGGTTGGGATAGAAATAGATTCCGTTACTTTTTTGGCCAAATCTGCCGGTATTTTTTCTAAAACCACCGCAAAACATCCTAATTCTTCCAAAAGCTGTGCATCTGCAATTAATTTTTCTGCTTCTGCTTCTTCTTTGGCTCTTACTTTATATGTTCCGAATTTGTAGATCGATTGTGGTGTTAATCCCAAATGTCCCATTACAGGAATTCCTGCATTGATAATTTTTTTAATTGATTTTGAAATTTCTTTCCCGCCTTCAATTTTTACTGCATGAGCTCCTCCTTCTTTCATCATTCTTACGGCAGATTCCAAAGCTTTTTCGGGATTACTCTGATACGTTCCGAAAGGTAAATCGGCAACCACCAAAGCTCTGTCGGTTCCTCTGACTACACTTTGAGAATGGTAAATCATCTGATCCAAAGTAATTGGCAGTGTGGTTTCAAAACCTGCCATTACGTTTGCCGCAGAATCTCCGATCAAAACCGCATCAATTCCTCCCGCATCCACCATTTTCGCAGTGGTATAATCGTATGCCGTAAGCATCGTTATTTTTTCCTTGTCGAATTTCATTTTACGCAAGGTTTCAGTTGTAACTTTTTTAATTTCAGAATGAACAGACATAATGTATCTATTTTTTAAAAGTTAAAAGTCGGCATTTAGCCGACTTCAAGTTTGTATGATTTATAAAACTACGTGACCTAGTTTCATTAATTTGTCGTGGTTGAGAATTTTGATGTTTCTTCCGTCTACTTCGATGAGATGGTCTCCTTTGAATTCGGAGATCAGACGGATTGCACTTTCGGTTGCGGTTCCGATAATATTGGCGATTTCTTCTCTTGTTAAAGAAATTTTGATAAATCCTTCGGGATCAACTCCTAATTTCTGTTCTAATAACAGTAGAATTTCCGCGAGTCTTTCTCTTACGGTTTTCTGAGCAAGGAAAGTAATGGTATTGGAAGATTCTCCCAGTTCATAAGCTATTTTCTGAAGCATCACAAAGGAAAGCTGGGAATCTACTTCTAACAGATACATAAAAATATCCGCCGGTAAAAAAGTAGCTTCAATATCCGTCATAGCTTCTGCTTTCGCCTGAAAATTTTCTCCGCAAAGCAAAGAACGGTAACCGATGATGTCGCCTTCTTTAATGAATCTCAGGATCTGATCTTTCCCGAAAGCTCCCGATTTTGATAACTTCGCTGCTCCTTTTTCCAAAACGAACACGCCTTTTGGCGTTTCCCCGTCTTCGAAAATAGTTTCGTGTTTCTGAAAACTCAGTTTCTTTTTAGCGTTAATGTATTTTTCAAAATCAGCACTGGAAAGCCTTTCCTTGAATGATTTATCATTAAAAACTCTTGCGAACCTCTCCTCGATTGCAATTTGTTGTTCCTGCGACATTTTATATGACATTTATCACAAAAATAGAACTTTTTAACTCGATAAACAAAAAAAATTGTTATAATTTTGTAGTTCAATAATTTATGAAGGTGAGCGAGAACTGTTTTCATTGTGGTCAAGGGATCGAAAAGGAAAGAATTTTGTTTGATGAAAAGACTTTCTGCTGCAACGGTTGCAAATCTGTTTATGAAATTCTGAATACGAACAACTTAAGTAATTTTTATGAATTAAATAAACGTGCAGGAATCCGTCCGGACGAAAGTTCCTCACAGTTTGAATATCTCGACACTCCTGAAATCTTTGAAAAGGTAACGGATTTTTCTGAAGGAAGCACAAGTTTAGTCACTTTTAAAATTCCTGTAATCCATTGTTCTTCCTGTATATGGCTTTTGGAAAGTCTTCATACATTAAATAAAAACATCAAATATTCTCAGGTTAACTTCACCAGAAAGACCTTACAGATTTCTTTCAACCATAACGATTTAAAATTAAGCGAATTAGCTAATTTTTTAACGAATTTAGGCTACAAACCGGTTATCAGTCTGGAAACCGCCGATAAAAACGTTGAAAATTTAGATAAATCCCTACTGGTAAAGTTTGCTATTGCGGCTTTTGCCTTCGGAAACGGGATGTTCCTTGCTTTTCCGGAATATGTTGGCGGAGAAGATTATTGGATGGAGCATTACAAAGGGCTTTTCAGGGCTTTGATGTGTCTTTTGGCAATTCCTGTCGTGGTATATTCTGCTTCAGATTATTACAAATCAGCCTGGTACGGTCTGAAAAATAAAATCGTGAATATTGATGTTCCGATTGTTTTGGGAATTATTGTTCTCTTCGGGCGAAGTTTGTATGAAGTTGCCACGAATTACGGTCCCGGATATTTTGATACTTTATGCGGACTTCTGTTCTTCATGCTTTTGGGTAAAATCTTTCAGAAAAGAACGTACAATGCGCTTTCATACGACAGAGATTACAAATCTTTCTATCCTATTGCGGTTACAAAAGTTGATTTCGAAGGTAAACAGGAAAACATACTGCTTTCTGAAGTTAAAGTGGGCGACCGGATTCTGGTAAGAAATCAGGAGATTATTCCTGTGGACGCAATTTTAATTAATGGTGAAGGTAATATTGACAACAGTTTCATTACCGGAGAAAGCGAAAGCATCAGCAAACAGCCGGGAGATAAAATTTTCGCCGGAGGAAAACAGATCGGATCATCACTGGAGCTTGAAGTGATTAAGAATGTGGATCAAAGTTATCTTACGCAGCTTTGGAATAAGGAAGCGTTTAAAAAACATGAAACCGGACTTGATACGTTAACGAACAACATCAGTAAATATTTCACATTTATCATTTTAGGAATCGCCTTACTTTCAGCAATCTATTGGTACACTGTAGATCTGGAGAAAATGTTTCAGGTAATTTCTGCGATTCTTATCATCGCGTGTCCTTGTGCGCTAGCGTTGTCTGCTCCGTTTACATTCGGGCACATTATGAGGATTTTAGGAAGAAATAAATTTTACGTAAAAGATACTTTAACAATTGAGAAAATTGCCAAATTAGATACGATTGTTTTTGATAAAACCGGAACTATTACGCACAGAAAAAAATCAAATATAAAATTTGAAGGCACTGAGATAAAAGAATTTGATTTACTGAATATCAAAACGTTACTAAAAAATTCCAATCACCCGCTTTCAAAATCATTATATGAATTCATAGAGACAAAAGATGAATATTTCCCGGTTGAAAATTTTCAGGAAATTTCAGGAAAGGGTTATGAAGCAAGTGTAAGGGGAAGTGTTTACAAAATCGGTTCTGCGAGGTACAATAATCAGGAATCAAAAAACCTTGAAACCGCCGTTTATATCAGTAAAAACAATGAATTTTTAGGGAAATTTATCTTTAAGAATGAATACCGCGAGAATTTAAAAGATTTGTTTAAAAAACTTACCCATTATAAAGTTTTCATTCTGAGTGGTGACAATTCTTCAGAGGAAAATCAATTAAAGCAATTAATTCCGAATTACAAAGGAATGGCTTTCAATCAAAACCCTGAAGACAAGCTGAATTATATTCAAAACCTTCAGAATCAGAATATGAAAGTTGCGATGCTTGGAGACGGACTGAATGATGCCGGAGCTTTAAAACAAAGCAATGTAGGTATTGCGATTGCAGATGATTCCAACAGTTTTACCCCTTCTTCCGATGTTATTATGAACGGTGAAAAAGTGGTAAGCCTTGATAAATACCTGAATGTCTGTAAAGGATCTATCACGATTGTGAAAATCACATTTATAATCAGTTTTCTTTACAATATTGTTGGTTTAAGTTACGCAGTTACAGGACATATGCATCCGCTTTTTGCTGCTTTAATTATGCCTGCAAGTTCAATTACGGTGGTTTCATTCACTACACTTTCGACTTGGATTCTGGGAAGAAAATACTTCAAAAAAGGGGCTTAAAACAACTTATTTAGATTCGTTTTAAATTAGCCAAAAGCCGTATTTCGTGATGAAAGTCATTATTTTTCACTAAATTTGAAACCCGAAAATACGTTAATTTTGTTGTCTAATGGATATTCTATATTTAATGATCCTGTGCAGCGTTTCTTTGGCTGCAGTTTTCCTGGTCGTGTTTATAGTGTATGCCAGAAAAGGACAGTTTGAAGATGATGAGTCTCCGGCTGTACGAATACTCTTCGACTCCGATGAGATAAAGGAAAAAGAAGAATCTGGCAACAAAGAAGGCGATGATGAAAAGGAGAAAAGAAAAATTGAAGAAAAAAGTGAATAGTTGATATGGAAACACAAAAGTTTAGTTATGACAACAGTATTGTTCGGGCATTCCTCTATGCGACCGTTGGTTTCGGGATCATAGGATTTCTGTTCGGACTTACGGCGGCATTAATGCTTTTCTATCCTGAGCTTCCGGAATTCTTTTTTGGAACAGACGATACAACCATTAAGAGTTTAGGTGGAAGTATTGAGGGATTGATTAATACTCATGGAGCGTTCGGATTCGGAAGAATCAGAATGCTGCACACAACCACTGTAATCTTTGCATTCGTAATGAATATCGTTTATGTGGGAGTTTACTACTCTTTACAGCGATTACTGAAAACAAGGATGTACAGTGATACATTGTCCTGGATCCATTTCTGGACATGGCAGATTATGATTCTTGTAACCTACGTTACGTTCTTTATGGGAATCAACACTTCTAAGGAATATGCGGAACACGAATGGCCGATTGATATTCTGATTACATTCTCTTGGGTGATTTTCGGAGCCAATATGTTCTTAACGATTGCTAAAAGAAGAGTAAGACACCTTTATGTAGCGATCTGGTTCTATATCGGTACATGGATCGCAGTAGCAATGCTGCACATCTTCAATAACCTTGAAGTACCTTTGTCTTTCACAGGATGGAAATCTTATTCAGCTTATGCAGGGGTAAAAGATGCCATCGTACAATGGTGGTATGGTCACAATGCGGTTGCATTCGTATTAACGACTCCGGTTCTTGGTTTAATGTATTATTTCTTACCAAAAGCGGCAGACAGACCGGTTTTCTCGTATAAACTGTCTATCATTCACTTCTGGTCTTTAATTTTCGTTTATATCTGGGCTGGTCCTCACCACCTTCAGTATACCGCTTTACCGGCTTGGGCACAGGCGGTAGGAACAGGTTTCTCTATCATGCTTATTGCTCCGTCTTGGGGAGGTATGCTTAATGGTCTTCTTACATTAAGAGGAGCTTGGGATAAAGTAAGAGAAAATCCTATTCTTAAATTCTTTGTTGTAGCAGTAACGTGCTACGGTATGGCAACTTTTGAAGGACCACTTTTAGCAACAAAAAACATTAACAAAATCGGTCACTTTACAGACTGGGTTATTGGTCACGTACACTTAGGTGCATTAGGATGGAATGGTTTCATGGCATTCGGTGTTATCTATTACCTGATCCCTATCTTATGGAGAACGAAATTATATTCTACAAGATTAGCTAACTGGCATTTCTGGTTAGGGACATTAGGTATCATTTTCTATGCGGTGCCAATGTATATTTCAGGGTTTACTCAGGGATTAATGTGGAAGCAGTTCAACCCGGACGGAACTCTAGTGTGGAAAAACTGGCTGGATACTGTAACAGCTATTATTCCTTACTTCAAAATGAGATTCGTAGGAGGATTATTTTATCTTTCGGGAGCAATCTTAATGGTGGTAAACTTAGTGGCTACTGTAAGAAAAGGATCATTCCAGAAAGATGTACCTGCTGAAGCACCAGCATTAGCAAATATCAGCGGAAAACGTAAAGAAGGAGAAGGAACTCACCTTTGGTTAGAGAGAACTCCTGTATTATTAGGTATTTTATCTTTATTAACGATTTCAATCGGTAGTATGGTAGAAATTATCCCTACCCTGTCTCTTAAGAAAAGTGTACCTACTATTTCAGCTGTAAAACCATATTCTCCACTGGAATTAGAAGGTAGAGATATTTATATCAGAGAAGGATGTAACGCCTGTCACTCTCAGATGGTAAGACCATTCAGAGATGAGATCGTAAGATTTAACGGTAAAAACGGTCAGTACTCTAAGGCAGGTGAATTCGTATACGACAGACCTTTCCTTTGGGGATCTAAGAGAACAGGACCGGATTTGCACAGAGAAGGGGGTAAAAACCCAAGTTCTTGGCATTACAAACATATGTATAACCCGAGATCAACTTCTGCAGGTTCTATCATGCCTCGTTACCCTTGGCTGATTGCAACAGATTTAGACAGATCTAAAATGGTTGACAAAATGAAGCTGATGAAGAGTGCTTTCGAAGTCCCTTATACAAAAGCTGAAATAGATTCTGCAAACTCTTGGGCAAACAACCAGGCTTCAAAAATCGTAAGAGACATCATGTCTGAAGCACCAGATTTGAAAAAGGCATATGCACAAAAACCTAAAGGAGAACTGGAGAAAAAAGAAGTGGTAGCACTAATCTCCTATCTTCAAAGATTAGGAACGGACATTAAGACCACTGAAATCAAAACAGCAAGTAATAACTAATATATTAAAAGGTTCACATCATGATACCTCAGAATTTTAAAGACATCTTATCCAATACAGAAAATGCTGGTTTTTACCAGACTTTGGCTCTGATTTTCTTTATGCTGTTCTTCATCGCTCTTGTAATTTATGTTTTTAGCAAGCCTAAAAAATATTACAAGGAAGAAGAGGAAGCTCCTCTGCAGGATGACAATGATGACGATTTTAATTTAAAAAATTAAACTACTTATTATGAAACAAAGAACACCGGTTGTTATAAACATTGTAATAATAATTGGACTTTTAATAGTTTTTTATTATCTTTTTGTACAGAGCTACGATTTCCTTACCTCTCCTTATTTCTGGGGAACCGTAATTATCGGAGGAATTTTAGCTTATATCCACAGTGCAATCGGAGATTTAATTGAGAATAATAAATTCAAAAAACTATCTCCAGAAGAAAAGGCAGCTTATTTGGCTGAAAAGAAAGTACCTTACTTTACAAGATTATATAATGCAGCATTCAAAAAGCAATCTGCAGCAGAAGAAAAGGATATCCTTATCGACCACGGTTTCGACGGAATCATGGAGTTAGATAACCAATTGCCAAAATGGTGGGTAGGTTTATTCTATTTTGGGACTGCTTTTTGTATTGTATATGTAGCAGCATTCTCTTTCACAGATTTTGCACATCCATTAAGCGAATATGAAAAAGAATACAAAGAACAATTGGCAGCAATTGAGAAATACAACAGTGAGCAGCCTCCTGTAACAATAGAAACAGCTAAATATTCGGCTGATAATATTGCAGAAGGAAAAGAATTGTTTAAAACAAACTGTGCATCTTGTCATAAGGAAGACGGTGGCGGAGGTATTGGTCCAAACCTTACTGATAACTACTGGATCAATCAGCCAGAGAAAACGTTATTCAAAAACGTTTTCCACATGGACTGGAATGGTTCTCCTAACAATCCTGCGATGAGAGCATTTGGTAAAAACGGAGAGGTTTCGGGTGCTGAAATTGAAAAGATTGCAGCGTATGTATATCACATCAACCAGGAATTACCTCCGGTAACACAGGCTCAGGGTGGTGCAGCTCCTCAGGGAACAGAAGCACATTGGGAAAAAGAATAATTTAACTTAAATAAATTAAAACATATGAAAAACATAGTTTGTTATTAAATAAAAATAGTAACGAATTATGTTTTTCTTTTTTTAAAAACTATCATACATGTCAGATATAGAAGAAACAGAAGTACGCGGCGGACAGGGACAAGTTCTGGACCCTGAAACTTACAGAGATTCTATCGGGACAATGGAACAATCCGGTAAGAGGAAGTGGGTATTTCCCAGAAAACCAAAAGGAAAATATACCAACTACCGAAACATTGTAAGTTATGTTTTACTGCTCATTTATTTTGCAGTGCCATTTATTAAAATTAATGGTAATCCTCTTATTTTATTTAATGTAATTGACAGGGAGTTCTTTATTTTCGGACAGCCCTTTTACCCTCAGGATTTTTTCATCCTTACGCTTGGAGCAATTACTTCGTTAATATTCATCATTATTTTTACGATGGCTTTCGGAAGAATTTTCTGCGGATGGATCTGTCCTCAGACAATTTTTTTAGAATTTATTTTCCGTAAAATAGATTATCTTATCGAAGGAGACAGGAACAAGCAGATGAAGCTGGACAGACAGGAATGGAACACCGAAAAGATCTGGAAAAGAAGCCTTAAATGGACGATTTTTCTTGTTATTTCCTTAATCATTACACATTTCATGTTCATGTATATTGTTGGGTATGAAGAAGTATTCAGAATTGTTTCTGAAGGACCTTTTGCCAATCCTACCAACTTTATCGTTATGATCCTTTTAACCGCAGCATTTTATTTTGTGTTTGCATGGTTCAGAGAACAGGTCTGTACATTGGTTTGCCCTTACGGAAGGTTACAGGGCGTTTTGATTGATAAAGATACCGTTAATGTTTTCTACGATTTTAAAAGAGGTGAAAACAGAGCGAAATGGAGAAAAGGAGAAGACAGAAAAGCAGCTGGAAAAGGTGATTGTATAGACTGTCATCAGTGTGTGGTGGTTTGTCCTACCGGAATAGACATCAGAGACGGACAACAGCTGGAGTGTGTAAACTGTACAGCCTGTATAGATGCCTGTGATGAAGTTATGGAAAAAGTAGGTCTTCCGAAAGGACTGATAAGATATGCCACCGAGAACGAAATCGAAAAGCAGACCGAGTTTAAATTCACGGGAAGAATGAAAGGTTTTGCAGTCGTTCTTTTACTGCTTACAGGGTTTTTAGGATATCTTCTTACCAGCAGAGCCGAAATGGAAGCTAAATTCATTAAACCGGCAGGAAGTACGTTCTTCGTGAGAGACGGAAAAATTACCAATACTTACAATTATACATTTTTAAATAAAACCAACGAAAAAAAAGTTGTAACCATTAAAGTAATTGAGCCGAAACATGGAGAGGTGATCTACAGTGCATCAAGCAAGATTCCGGTAGACAGAGATAAAATTACCAAAGGAACCATCAACATCAGCTTCCCGGAAAATGAAATGACGCTTTCCAAGCAGAACATCACGATCGGGGTTTATGATATGAAGGGGAAACTGGTAGATTCATACAAAACATATTTTGAAGGACCATTCAAATTACAATTTTAATTTTTAGAAATGAAAAACTTTAATTGGGGACACGGTGTAATTATCGCTTTAGCATCATTTATGATCTTTATATTATCCATGATGTTCCTTTTTCCAAACGGACAGAAGAACTCTGAAATGGTAACCGATAATTACTATGAAGAAGAACTGAAATATCAGGATGTAATTGATGCCAAGAAAAGAGCAGACGAACTGAAGGAAAAACCTGTTTACAGCCAAAATACTTCAGGAATTAAGATTACTTTTCCGAAAGACTACAATAACTCTAATACCAAAGTGAAATTTGTACTGAACAGAACCGACGATCAGAATCTGGACGTTCATAAAACCGTACAGTTGGATACCAATCAGTCTTTTTTAATTCCTGCACAGGTTCTGAAACTGGGGAACTATACCCTTCGTTTGAGCTGGACAAAAGATAAAACAGACTACAGAATGGATTATGATGTGATATGGAAATAGCACTTATAATATCGGCAATCGGGTTGGGTTTCGCATCTGGATTCCACTGTATCGGAATGTGCGGACCTATTGCATTGTCGATGGGATTAACAAAAAAACAAGCAACCAATTTCTACCTTCAGAATCTTACGTACCAGTTCGGCAGGATTTTCACCTATTCCCTTTTAGGAGCAATTCTTGGAATTATTGGAGAAGGCTTTGAAATGGCGGGTTTTCAGAGATATCTTACGATTGCTGTAGGAATTCTGCTTATTGTAATGGCTGTTTTTTCATTCGGAGGAAAAGATTTTGCTTCTAAAGTTCCGTTTTTTTCAAAATTTTTATTCAAAGTAAAATCGAATTTGGGAAGACTGCTTCAAAAGGCAGATTACCGTTCAAGATTCACTACAGGTCTTCTGAATGGCTTTTTACCCTGCGGAATGGTTTATATGGCTTTAACGGCAAGCTTAGCAAGCGGAGGAATATGGCAGGGCGCTTTGTATATGGCTTTATTTGGTTTGGGAACACTTCCGTTTATGTTCGCGGTAGTTTTGGTCGGAAATCTCATGAATCAGGCTTTCAGGGTGAAAGTTTTAAAAGTGATTCCGATTGTCATGATTATTTTGGGCGGACTTTTTATTGTCCGGGGAATGGAACTGGGAATTCCCTACATTTCTCCGAGGGCAGAAGCGATGACCATTTCAAAAGATAATCAGGGAGACTGTCATTTGCCGGGAGATCACAACACTCACGATCATAGTAAAGTAAATTGTCATTAATAGAAAATAAAAAAAGGAAATCTCAATAGGTTTCCTTTTTTATTATCATTATTTTGTAAATATCTCGTATAAGTAATCCTTTGATTCCGAAGAACTCATCTTTTTAATATCTTTTCTTTTAATTGATGCATTCAATTCAGAAGCTTTAATTATTTTCTTCTTATTGACCGAGACTTTATCATCTGGAGAAGTAATAAGCAGCCATCCTGTATTGTTCATGATATAATGCTTCTGATCGATCGTAAAAAAACATTCTCATTATTGCTTCCTGCCAATGCAAGTTTATGATAAAATCTACGATTATTTTTAACAGATTCGAATCCTGCTAAAACAGATTCATATGTAAGGTCTTTGTTCAATTTCATTTCAGAAAAAGAATTCTTCATTGATTTTCCGGATGCTATCTCAAGTCCGAAATAATAAATACATCGTACATTTCCTAAATTTGCCCAATTTTCCTTCTGAGTAAAGGAAAAATAGCCATTGTGTTCAACTCTGATCTTAAAATGTATTCCTCCTTTCTCAGAATAATTTACTTTTCCGCTAAAGTAACCTTTAGAATCCGTAGTCGATACAAGCTTTCCTTTTTCATCATAAAGCTTCGCATTTTCTAGCGGGGTAAGGCTATCAGAATCTATTACGATACCTGCTATTTCTATAAATTTTGATTCAGTAAAACGATGTTTAAATCCTGAACTCTTTGCCAATGAAAATAAAACAAGACAGAAAAGTAAAATACTTTCAGAAATTTTCTTCATTAATCTATTATAAAAAATATTAAAAAAAAGCCCTCAGTGAGAGGGCATTACTATTATTAATTGATAACATCAAATCTCGCATATTCCGCTATTTTCTTCGGAAGTTTAATTCCTTCTGCGGTCTGGTTATTTTCCAGTAAAGCAGCCATAATTCTTGGCAATGCCATTGCAGAACCATTCAGGGTATGCACCAACTGAGATTTTCCGTCTGCTTTATAACGGCATTTCAGTCTGTTTGCCTGAAAAGTTTCAAAATTGGAAACAGAACTTACCTCAAGCCATTTTTCCTGAGCTGCACTCCATACTTCGAAATCATACGTCATGGCAGAAGCAAAACCTGTGTCTCCTCCGCAAAGTCTTAAAACACGATATGGTAATTCAAGATCACTTAAAATTTCTTTAATGTGTTCTACCATTTCTTCCAATACGGCATAAGAATTTTCCGGTTTTTCAATTCTTACGATTTCAACTTTTTCAAACTGGTGAAGACGGTTCAAACCTCTTACATGCGCTCCGTAACTTCCCGCTTCTCTTCTGTAGCATTGAGAAAAGGCTGTATTTTTAACCGGAAGATCTTTTTCTTCAAACAATACATCGCGATAGAGATTCGTTACCGGAACTTCTGCGGTAGGAATCAGATATAAATCATCTGCCTGAATGTAATACATCTGCCCTTCTTTATCCGGCAACTGTCCCGTTCCGTATCCTGAAGCTTCGTTTACAACGTGAGGAGGATTTACTTCCATATATCCTTTCTCAACATTTTTATCTAAAAAATACTGAACCAAAGCTCTCTGCAATCTTGCCCCTTTTCCTAAATATACCGGAAAACCTGCTCCTGCAATCTTTACACCCAATTCAAAATCAATAAGGTTATATTTCTTTGCCAGTTCCCAGTGAGGAATTGCTCCTTCGCCAAGACCTTCCACATCGTGAGACTGATATATAATTTCGTTATCATCCGCAGAAGCCCCATTTTTTACCTTTTCATTCGGAATGTTCGGTAATTGGTACAGAATATTGATTAATTCTTTTTCCTTTACATCTAACTTAGCTTTCAATTCCGACGTCGACTCTTTGTATTGCGCTGTTTTAGATTTTGCGGATTCTGCTTCTTCTTTTTTTCCTTCTTTCATTAAAAGTCCGATTTCTTTGGAGATTTTATTGATTTCGGAAAGTTGGGAATCCAATTCAAACTGAATTTTTTTTCTTTCTTCGTCGGTAGCAATAGCCTCGTCTACCAACTCAAGATTCTTGAATTGTCTTTTCTTAAGACCTTCTAAAACGCGCTCTTTATTGTCGCGCAAAAAATTGACTTGTAACATTTTATTTAGATGTTAGTTATTAGGATGTTGAACATTAAATGTCAACAGTTTTGCAAATGTATAAATTATTATTTTACGATTGTAACAACATTCGGGGAACCCGGTGTTTTAGTAAACCTTAAAGTATCGTTATAATAAACTTTTGAGACCTCAAAAACCGAAGGAGTCATGTGATACTGAATTCTGAGGGTTTCATTAATGGTATCAAGAATTGTACTGTTAAGTCTCTTCACCAGTGAAACCGTAATTACCGACTGATAGGTTTTGTTGTTCGGATCCAGCGTATCCAGCCCTACTCTTTTGGCTCCTGCAATATATTCAATAAAAAGAGTGGAATCTGCAGTAGCGCGCAGAGTACTGCTTACAGGCGAAACATCTTTTGTTCCGTTTACATCATTTAACGAATAGGTAAAATAGGTCTGGTTTTTTTTAGCATGAAAAAGATCGCGTCCCGCTCCGTTTTTCATATAAACATTCAAAATCTGATCGATTTTCTGCAAATCATCGTCATCCGTTCTGCAGCTCAGAAAGGCACAAAAAATCACCAGAAATCCAAAAACAATATTCCTCATTTCCAACAAAGATAAAACTTATTTTTATTTGAGAGTTCTATTTTTCTTCAGGACTTTATTTAAAAGTAAATTAATTTCTGCTTTAGAAAGAATGAAATCCTGAAAACGAAATTCCGTCATCTGGTAAAATCTCCAAAACAGAATGCCGGAAGAAATGCAGTATGATACAGAGGTAATAATACATGCACCGCGAATTCCCCATCTAGGAATGATGTAAAATGAAGATACTATTGTAAAAATAAGTCCTATTAAAGATTTTACATTTAAGATTCTTAATTTGTTAATCCCTGCAAAATAGTAACCAATAATATTACTTACCGCGATTGCCAGAATTCCGGGAGAAAGAAAAAGGATAATCTCTTTGGTTTTACTAAAATCTCTTCCGAAAATCATGGAATATATCTGCCCCGGAATGAGCAACATTATGGTTATAAAAACCAATGTAATTAAAAAACTGATTCTTAACGAAACTTTTGTCTTTTCGATAGCATCGTTGGAGTTTTTATTGTTCACGACATCTGAATAAAGTATAACGGAAAGGCTTCGGCTAACCGTCCAAATTGCTTCTGAAAAAGCGATACCTACCGAAAAAATCCCCACACTTACAATTCCTTTAAAATATTCAAGAAAATAAAATGATAGCCTGTTATTTAAAAACTGTAAAAAAGCACTCAGCTGAGTCTTCCATCCATAATCCAATAATTTCCCGCCAACTTTTCCGGAGAATGAAATTCGTCTTATATTACAATGTTTAAAAATCTGTAAGCCGCTCGCTATAAACAGAACTCCCAAACTGGCTATTTGTGCTACAAAATAAACCGTTACAGAATTTACTTTAACAAGATAAACAATAATTAAAATAAAAATAATATGAACAATTTGCTGTAAAGCTGTATATAAATTGAACATTTTAATATTCTGCTGGCCAACAAATAAATTTACGTTCGCCGCTAACAAGGATGATGAGACAGAAAGCCCAATAAGATAAATTAAATATTCTGAGGCATGATTGAAACTAAAAATGAGCGGTATTAAAATCCCCATTAAAACAGCCCAAATGTAAGCAAAAGGTAAAATAGCTTCTGTCCTATATCTTTTGGCAAAATAGCTCATGCTGCTTCCCACAAAAACATTAGCAAAAAAACTGATCAGGGTAAGATCCGCAATCACAAGTGAAATAATCCCTTTACCCTCACTTCCCCATTTATTTGTAGAATAAATCACAAGTCCGAAATTTAATATCAGAATTAAAAATCGGGAAAGAAAGGTCTTAACAATAGTATTTTGCTTCATCTTATTTCGTTGAATTATTGATGAAGTTTAAGAATGAATTTTTAATAATATTCCAGTTGTATTTTTTTTCATAAATCCATCTCGCATTTTTCGCATGAAGCGAATATAATTCAGGATTTTGAATATAGGTAAGAATATTATTTGCAATACCTTCAGAATCTTTGGGGTTTACCAGAAAACCAAATTCCGAAACATCAAGATGTTGACGTATCGCTTTAAGATCTGTATAAATCACAGGCTTTCCGGAAGCCATGTAATAAAATATTTTAATCGGCAGACAATGATGATTTTCATAATTCATAGCCCTAAGATCAAAACAAATATCGGCTTCAGAATAGGCTTTGGAAAAAGCTTTGAATGAGGCAGACTTTTCAATTGTAATATGACTAAACTGATATTTATTAAGCTGATCAGAAAAGTACTGTTCATCTTTTTTTTTTCTTGAAGCGCCAATTATAAGAATTGAGATCTTGAGCTCAGGCTTTCTCTTTCTTAAACAATCCACAGCGGCAAAAAAATTTCCGATCCCTTTTTCTTCTGAAAACTGACCTGTATAACAAAGGCAGATTTTATTTTCTTCAAGTTTTTTAATATTCTGATGAATGTAACTGTCATCAGGATAATAAGGCAGGGTTATTGACTTCTTAAAAGGAAAAAAATAAGCCAGCGGAAATTTTTTGGTATTCTCACCAAAAATAAAATGAGTACTCACAAATCCAGCATATAGCTGAAAAAGAAAAAATTTAAAAGCATGGGCGATATTTAAAGGAAAGGAAAAATTTTCTACCATTCTCATCGATGGGTACCATTCCGTAATATCATATACAATACTGATTTTTTTCTGTTTTTTAACCTTTCCGGCAGCAATTACCGCCAACGGCTCAGAACAAATAATACAATCGGGCTGAAAAGAATTGCATATCCTTTCGAAAGTTTTGATTTTTTCTTCTCTGCTTTTTCCCAAGATCGAAAAAGACTCTATTTCAACGCCATCGACATTACCCTTGAATTCTGAAGAAAGACTGCAAATTTTAACAACATTTCCGGCATCCCGCAACGTTTTTGCCTGATGGTGGAATATTCTGTCATCGTCATATCGGTGAACAGTAGTTAAAAAAAGTATTTTCTGCATCCTCTTCGATCAGATTATAAAAGTTTTCAAATATACACAAAGCAAAAAAAGTGGAACTCTTCCACTTTCTATTTTATTAATGCCTTATGAGCTTTATTTAACTCCCGCCGCCCAACTTCTGTCGAATGGCAAAAGAAAATTCCCTATAAATTCTAAATAGGTATTTTTAGAAAAATCAAAAACCTGAATATCTTTAGAGATTTCTCCGTTTCTTATTTTTGATTTAAAATCGTTCAGTTTTAAAGTTTTTACTTCTCCGTTTTCTATAAAGCTCGCTTTCATTCTGTCGAATAATCCCAGTTGATATTCTTCATCAATTTCTCTCATTACCTTTCCCAATGCATCGATGCTGCACCCTGAAGCCATTTCTTTTTCCTCATCTACACAGATGATAATAAACTGATTTTTCTCAATTTTAAAAGAGGAAGAAAGCGGTTTTCCGTGAGCCGCCCAAGTCGCCAGAAAATCAAAAAGTTTCTCTGTAATCTGCTTTGCTTCTTTTGTTTCAAAAGGTCTGGATGCAGGATATATTATTACTCTGTAGTCGTTTGCTTCTACAATATTAGATTCTTCAATCTTCATTTTAATCAATTTAAAAGGTAAAATTACAATTTTTTCTTCATACCGTAATCCGGGATAGAGGGAATTATCACCAAACAAAAAACTCAGGAAAATCCTGAGCTTATGTTTTATTGAGTTTTTATAAATCTTCTGCTTCAGCAAGAAGTTCTACAATATCTTTTACGGCAACTTCATCATTCTTATTGAAGTGTTTTACACCATCCGTCATCATTGTATTACAGAAAGGACATCCGGTTGCTATTACTTTCGGTTCGAATGACAACGCTTCCTCGGTTCTCTCGATATTAATGTCTTTCTTCCCTTTTTCGGGTTCTTTGAACATCTGTGCTCCTCCTGCTCCACAACAAAGCCCGTTGGTTTTACAACGCTTCATTTCCACCAGTTCGGCATCCAGTTTTTCCAATAAAAGTCTCGGTGCTTCATATTCATCATTGGCTCTTCCCAGATAACAAGGATCATGGAATGTAATTTTTTTACCGCTGAATGCGCCGCCTTCAATTTTCAGACGTCCTTCTTCCATTAATTTTTTAAGGAATTGAGTGTGATGCATCACTTCATAATTTCCGCCTAAATTCGGATATTCATTTTTCAGCGTATTGAAGCAGTGCGGACAAGCGGTAACAATTCTTTTTACTTCATAAGCGTTCAGAATTTCAATATTCGTTAGAGCCATCATCTGGAAAACAAATTCGTTTCCTGCACGTTTTGCGGGATCTCCTGTACAGCTTTCTTCCTGCCCAAGTACAGCGAATTCCACGCCTATTTTATTTAAAATTTTGCAAAATGCTTTCGTAATTTTTTTAGCGCGGTCGTCGAAACTTCCCGCACAACCTACCCAAAATAAAACTTCAGGCGATTTTCCTTCGGCAGCATATTCTGCCATTGTTTTTATATTGAAATCCATTTTAATTCAGTTTACCAAAATAACATTGTAACAGTTTATTCATGAAATGATTGCTACATCGTTACATTTTAGATTGTTACATTAATTAGTCTTTTGCCCAGTTCAGACGGTCTGCCTGATTGTATTGCCAAGGTGCAGCGTTGTTTTCTACATTCGTCATCATTAGATTCAGTTCTTGCGGTGCAGCAGACTGCTCCATAACAAGGAATCGTCTCATTTCAAAGATAATGGAAAGCGGATCCAGTAAAACCGGACAAGCTTCTGTACATGCGTTACAGGTTGTACAAGCCCATAATTCTTCTTTGGTGATGTAATCGTTCAACAGTTTTTTACCGTCGTCTACAAATTTTCCGTTCTTATCGATATTCTTTCCTACCTCTTCCAGACGGTCTCTTGTCTTCATTAAGATAGCTCTCGGAGACAATTTTTTGCCTGTAATATTTGCCGGACAAACCGCAGTACAACGACCGCATTCCGTGCAGGAATAGGCATTTAGAAGCTGCACCTGATTAAGATCAAAAATATCCTCAGCTCCGAATTTTGAAGGTGTTTCCGCTTCTCCTTCTGCCGGAGCTGCGTAAGGATCTGCATTCGGATCCATCATCAGTTTAATTTCTTTCGTTACAGACTCAAGATTGTTGAATTTTCCTTTTTCATTCAGATTTGCATACCATGTACTCGGAAAAGCAAGGATGATGTGTAAATGTTTTGAATAATAAAGGTAGTTCATAAAGAATAAGATCCCTACAAAGTGGAACCACCACGCTGCACGTTCTACTCCGAATAAAAATCCGTCGCTGAAACTGAAAACCTCAAGAAACGGAACGAACGTCATCTCGCTGATCGGGAAAGAGCCAACCTTCACAAAATGACCGTAACCATTCGACTGCAGAATAAAATCTGAAGCATTCATCGTAAAGAAAGCCATCATTAAAGCAAATTCGATAATCAGAATCCAGTTTGCATCTTCTTTTGGCCATCCTAAAAGTTCTTTCATGGTTAATCTTTTCACCCCGTAAAAATTTCTACGGATAAAAAAGAGTACCACCCCGATTACCACTAAAAGAGCCAGTATCTCTAAAGTGGCGGTGAAGAAACCATAAACTGTGCTTCCTAAAATGGTTGATAAAAATCTGTGCGTTCCGAAGATTCCGTCCACCACAATCTCAATAAGCTCGATATTGATGATGATGAAACCTACATACACAAAAAGGTGTAAAATTCCGGCTACAGGACGTTTTGTCATCTTACTCTGACCCATCGCAACATTTGCCATCGTTGCCCATCTCTCTCCTCTTCTGTCGCTGCGATTGATCTCACGTCCTAATCTGATGTTTCTATATATCTTTTGCAGACTTTTTACAAAAAGTCCAAAACCTGCAATTAATAAAATCAGAAAAATAATATTAGGGATATAATGCATGGTTTAAAAAAATTAGTCTTTATTATTTTTTCCGAAAACGGAGAAGTTAACATATTTTTTGGGATGTGCTTTCAGATCTTCAATTAAAGCATTCAGATTATTGGAAGCGGCATTCAGGTTATTGTAAAGCTGATCATCTTTCATAATTTTACCCAAACTTCCTTCACCTCTGTCGATTCCTGAAACTACATTATTTAACTGCCCGACTGTCGCGTCTAAATTAGCAATGGTAGCATTTAGTTTCTTAGTATCAATACTTTCTGCTAAATTCCCGTATTTATCTAAAGTTACTTTTCCGCTCTGCATGGTAAGACTTGCATCATCCAATACTTTCTGAAGTTTAGGATCATTGTGCCCTACTAATGAGTTTACGCTTCCTGCAGTAGTCTGTAAAGCGGCAACCGTTTTATTAAGATTCGCCAGTAGTAATTTAATCTCCTGTCTGTTTTGGGCATCAACAAGCTGGTTTGCGTTGGTCATCAAAGAATCTACTCTGTGTAATACAACCTGTAACTGATCTTTTACAGGACCTACCTGAGAAGACAGGCTTCCTAAAGTTCCCAATTTAAAAGCACCCCTTAAAGTATCACCGTCTTTTGCCGTCTGTCCTCCATACATGAGATTAATCCTCATCTCTTTTCCTCCCATTAAACTTGGTTCAAAAATCTCTAATGTTGAATTTTTTGAAAACTCAAAATTGTTATCTACTGTAATTTTTACAATAAAATCAATCTTGCCGTCTTTGGATGTATTAGGAATAATTTTATCTACCTGACCAACCTTTAACCCGTTAATGGAAACCGGCGAAGACTGAGCCAGACCTTCTACGTTATCATATCTTGCGTAAAATATATTGTCGGTAGTAAAAAGGCTTCTGCCCTTCATAAACTGAAAAAGCACCACAAAACCAACAATGGCTAATAGTGCGATCACACCAGCTTTTAATTCTTTACTGAACTTCACTTGCTAAATTTTTTCTAATGAGCAAATATACTACATTTAACTGAATGTTTTTCTTTATTGCTCTGCGTTACACACAAAAAAAGCGGCAAAAACTTTGCCGCTTTTTATCTATCTTAAAAATTATTTTTATTGTTGCTGAGAACCCAGCTTGTTCCAGATCTCGATTCTGTAGTCTTCGATATCTGCATTGTCCTGTAAGCTCTTTAACCAAGCCTGTCCGAACATTCCTCCATTTCTTTGGGTAACAGATTCTGTAAACTGTTTAAGATCTCCGGGCTGTTTGTTTGTGATCTCATTCTTTTTAATAAGAACGTAAACTCCTGTTCCCCCTTCAACCGGCTTAGAAAGCTGTCCTTTCTTCACTCCGAATGCTGCTCCTGCAACTTTAGGCTCCATAGAACCTGCTACAGAAGGATTTAACAGGTTAACCTGTGCAGACTGTTTTGTCGTTCCGAATTGTTTAGCAATCTGATCTAAATTTCCTGCTTTCCCGATTTTCTCTGAAATCTGTTTTGCAGCCAGTTTATTTTTAACTACAACTTCAATCTGATCTCTTACAGATTCCGGATCTGCAGTTCCTTTTTCCTGCTTACCGTTTAAGTAAACTACAATTTTATCTCCTGTTCCGTCTACTGTGAATAATTCAGTATCTCCTTTTTCTCTTTTCTTGTCGAAAGCCCATGCCAGAATTTCCGAATCTTTGTCTGTTCCCAATCCCTGAAGCTGACCGTCGA
Organism: Chryseobacterium sp. ZHDP1; assembly: GCF_018603435.1. Taxonomy (GTDB): domain Bacteria; phylum Bacteroidota; class Bacteroidia; order Flavobacteriales; family Weeksellaceae; genus Chryseobacterium; species Chryseobacterium indicum. Next base: position 2,780,612 of record NZ_CP075682.1, read on the forward strand.
ATCTCTTCGCCTGCTTAGGATTAGAGAACTGATAGTTTGCTTTCTTAGCAATATTCACGAAATCGTTGAAAGACTTCCCCTGAACCTGCTGAACAAATCTGCTCGCATTCTTATTTACTTCTGCTTCTGTAGCATCAGAAGGTTTAATCGCTTTTACAAGGTTTGCCACTTTGTAAGCCATAGCTCCCGGTTTTTTATCTTCAATATTGATGATGTGATAACCGAATTGCGTTTCTACAACACCTGTCGCACCTTTAGGATTTTCAGACAGATATTTTAAGAACTCAGGAACGAAAGGCGTTTCAGGAGTTGTCCATCCTAAACTACCGCCTTGAGCGGCAGAATTCGGATCGTTTGACAATTTAAGGAATTCTGTGAATTTCCCGGGATTAGCTTTTACAATCGCTCCGATAGAATCTGCTAATTTTTTAGCCTGTTCTTTAGATCTTGTAACGCCTTCTCCCGCAGGACTTCCTTTGAACGCAATTAGAATATGTCTTGATAATGTAGAATCTGAAGTCTTTTTATCTAAAAGTTTAGAAACTACATAAAAGTTCTGCTCTTTGTAAGGACCAAAAGTCTGACCGATTGCTGCAGTTGGAAGCTGAGCCTGAATAGCCTGAGGCAATTGGTTAGGTTTAAGATATTGCGGATTGAAAGGCATATCAGAATTTGCCATAATGAACATAGAGTCATTCTTTGTATTCTGGAAGTTTTCAGAACCTCCGCTCGCATCGCTTCCTACAGAGAATAATTTATTTATTTCTTTCTGAGCGGCTGCATCATCTGCAGGACTTGGCTTAGAAGGAAAATATACAATTCCTATGTTTCTGCTTTCTTCAGCCTTAAACATTACCGGATGCTGCTTAATATAATTAGCTAAATCTTCAGTCGTAACTTTGATGTTATTTTTTTGAAGATAGGTTGCATAATCTACTTTCACGAAATCGATATCCGCTAACTGATCTCTTTCTCTCATCAGCTCTTCCGCTTCTTTTTTCCCTGTCGTGATCCCGGTAGAAACATTTGCAAATACCTGTCTCGCCATCAATCTGTACTCGATTGATTTTCTGGTTTTCAACCACTGGTTGTAACTTTCCAGCGAAGCAGCCTTCATATCTTCGATTTGTTTTTTAAGTTCCTGTGTCTTAAAATTACCTTTTTCATCAAAAAACTGCTTCTGCTGTGCAAACATCTGATCGTACTGGATCTGGTTCCAGAAATAATCATCCGTCATTTCGAAGCCCATTTTCTCGAATTGCTGTTTGATCAGTTTCGACTGTACAAGCAATTGCCATGCCTGCTCTTCAAGACCATTTTTTGGTTGACCTTGCTGTTCAGCCTGTTGTTGCAGCACGAAAAGTTGATCGTTAAACTCTTCACGGGTAATTTTCTCACCATTCACTTTTCCTAAAACATCAGGATTTTTACCAAAAACCTTATCAATACTGTCGGGGTTTACAAGGAACGCCAAAAGCGCCAGTGCAATTACTCCCATCAAAAGCCAAGGTCTACTCCTAATTTGTCCTAAAATTGCCATTATATAAATTATAGTTTTTTATCAGTTTGCGAAAATACACATTTTTAAGAAATTACGGAAATACAAGACCTTTATTTTAATTTTTAAAATTTAATTTTTATGAAAAAGGAAATTTTGACCGTATTTTTTAGCAAAAAACAAATGGCATAAGTCTTGTGGAATTTAAGCACACATAATATGAGTTGCCTTTTTAAAACATATTATGAAATTTCACGTTAACGAATTAAAACGATAATGACAATTTGTCATTCGATTTACTATGACAGAATTTGAAGATATAAGTTTAGAAGAAATGATAAGCGACGGATTTGATATTGTAGCTCAGGAAATCAACATTGATGATCTTGCGGAAACAGAAAAAAATTCTGAGCAAAAGATATTCCCGATCCTTCCTGTAAGAAATATGGTGATGTTCCCGAATGTTGTAATCCCGATTACTGCCGGAAGAAAAGCATCTATTCAGTTATTGGAAGAAGCGCAGAAAAACGGCGATTTTATCGGAATCGTAAGCCAGAAAAATTCAGATCTTGAACAGCCTGCCGAAAAAGACTTGTTCCAGACCGGAACTTTGGCAAAGATCATCAAAATCATTAAACTTCCGGAAGGGAATATCACGGCTATTACCAAAGGCTTTCACCGTTTTAAAATAAAGAAAGTTGTTGAAAAACAGCCTTATTTTAAAGCAGAAATATCAAAATTAAAGGATTCTAAGCCTAAAAACAAGGAAGAATACGAAGCATTGCTGGAAAACGTAAAAGATCTTGCCCTTAAAATTATTGAGCTGGATCCCAACATTCCGAATGCTGCGAATTTTGCCATAAAAAACATCAACAACAATGATGATCTCCTGAATTTCATCTGCACCAATGCTAACTTCCCGTCTTCAGACAAACAGAAACTTCTGGAAGAAAAAAATCTGATGGAAAGGGCCAATAAGTGCTATGAAATGATGCATGAAGATTTCAGAAAGCTGGAACTGCGAAACCAGATTCATCAGAAAACATCAAAGGATCTTGATAAACAGCAGAGAGAATATTTCCTGAACCAGCAGATCAGAACGATTCAGGAAGAGTTGGGAGGTGGACCGGAAGGCGATGTGGAAGATTTGATTAATAAAGCAAAATCCAAAAAGTGGAGCGATGAAGTAGAGGAACATTTCCAAAAGGAAATCAACAGGCTACAGCGTCAGAACCCGAATTCACCGGATTATAATGTTCAGAGAAATTATCTGGATTTTTTCACAGACCTTCCTTGGGAAACGTACACCAAAGATGTTTTTGATATTGCCAAAGCGGAGAAAATTTTAGATAAAGCCCATTTCGGTTTAGAGGATATCAAGAAAAGAATTCTGGAGCACATGGCGGTTTTAAAGCTTAAAAACAACATGAAATCCCCTATCCTTTTGCTTGTAGGACCTCCGGGAGTTGGTAAAACTTCATTGGGAAAATCTATTGCGGATGCATTGGGAAGAAAATATGTAAGACTTTCTTTGGGTGGGCTTCATGATGAAAGCGAGATCCGTGGCCACAGAAAAACATATATTGGCGCGATGGCGGGAAGAATTCTTCAGTCTATCAAAAAATCCGGAACCTCCAATCCTGTTATTGTTTTGGATGAAATGGATAAAATCGGACAGGGACTGCATGGAGATCCAAGTTCGGCACTTTTAGAAGTTCTTGATCCTGAACAGAATAATTCATTCTATGATAATTTCTTAGAGATGGGTTATGATTTGTCTAAAGTGATGTTTATTGCAACGGCAAATTCATTATCAACCATTCAGACTCCATTGTTAGACAGAACTGAAATCATTCAGATTGCAGGCTATACTTTAGAGGAAAAGATTGAAATTGCAAAAAGACATTTAATTAAAAAGCAGCAGGAAGAAAACGGCTTGGATTCTAAATCGTTCAAGCTTGGCAATGCTGAATTAAAACATATTATTGAAGCACATACTTCGGAAAGCGGGGTAAGATCTCTTGAAAAAAGAATTGCAGGAATTGCTCGCTGGGTAGCTTTGCAGACTGCTTTGGTGAAAGATTACGATCCTAAAATCTCCATTGAAAAAGTAGATGAAATTTTAGGCGTTCCGAGACCGAAAAGCTTATCGGAAATTACCGGAGTTCCGGGCGTTGTGACGGGTCTTGCATGGACAAGTGTAGGAGGAGATATTTTATTCATTGAAAGTATTTTAAGTAACGGAAAAGGTTCATTATCCATGACCGGAAACTTAGGAACGGTGATGAAAGAATCTGCAACCATTGCGCTGGAATATATTAAAGCGAAACATGATGAACTTGGAATTTCTCAGGATGATATTGAAAAGAAAAACATCCACGTTCACGTTCCTGAAGGTGCAACACCAAAAGACGGACCTTCAGCAGGAATTGCCATGCTGACTTCAATGGTTTCTTCTTTTAAAAATAAAAAGGTAAAACCTCATCTTGCCATGACCGGAGAGATTACTTTAAGAGGAAAAGTTCTTCCGGTGGGTGGAATTAAAGAAAAACTTCTGGCAGCAACAAGAGCCGGAATTAAAGAGGTGATTCTTTGTGAAGCCAACAGAAAAGATGTGGAAGAAATTAAAAAAGATTACCTGAAAAATCTGAATGTACATTACGTTAGCAGAATGGAAGAGGTAATCGAAATTGCACTGGAAAAATAATTCAGACTTATCATTTAAATAAAAAACACGTCTCAGATTTGAGATGTGTTTTTTATTGTTTTTTTACTAAAGGTAAACAGCCTTATTAAATGGCATACATTTTTCTAATGAGTTGAAAAAGATTTAAAGGTTAAAGCACTTAACTCGAACGGTTTTTATTATTTTTATAGAACAGATTTTCACACCATGAATTTACTTCGACTTCCTTTTCTTGTAAAACTTACGCTGGTCGTTATTTCCATCATCGGATTAGGCTACCTCATTTCATTGGGAAAGAGTATTTTAGCTCCGTTTTTTCTGGCATTTTTAATGGCTATGCTTTTTTTGCCTGTTGCCAATTTTCTGGAGAGAAGATTGAGATTTTCAAGATCAATGTCTACCATTGCTTCAGTTCTAATGATGCTGCTTATCTTAACAGGTCTGATTTATTTTTTCGGATCACAGCTTTCCGATTTCAGTAAAGATATTCCGCATCTCAAACAGCAGTTTACCTCCGTGGCTGCAGATATCCAGCATTGGGTTTCCAGAACTTTTCATGTGAAAATAGATGAACAGCTGAACTATCTTGATCAGGGCTTAAATAAGCTTTTATCTTCCTCTGGAGTTATTCTGGGATTCACTTTTGGAGTATTTTCTTCAAGTTTAGGTTTCTTTGTATTTTTTATTCTGTTTTTCATTTTCATTCTAAATTACAGAAGAATTTTAAACAACTTTATTATCACGGTTTTTAGCGAGAAACACAAAACGAGTGTTCAGGAAGTGGTAAGCGAAGTGAGAGTTATGACCAAAAAATACATCATCGGACTTTGTCTTCAGATTCTGATTGTTTCTACTCTTACCTCTATTGTCCTTACAATTTTAGGCGTTAAATATGCGATTCTTCTGGGTGTTCTCACAGGTTTATTAAATGTAATTCCTTATCTCGGAATCTGCATAAGTTTACTGATCTCCTGCTTTATCGCTTTCGCAACTTCTACTCCTTCTACCTGTATTTATGTAGCGATAGGATATATTGCGGTTCATGTTGTGGACGGAAATATTGTCCTTCCGTTTGTGGTAGGCTCAAAAGTAAAGATCAACGCATTATTTTCTTTTATAGGAATTCTTATCGGAGAACATTTGTGGGGAATTGCAGGCATGTTTTTATGTATTCCGGCAATTGCTATTATTAAGATTATTTTTGAAAGAGTTCAGGGACTTCAGCCTTGGGGAAAATTGCTGGGTGAAGAAGAAAAACCCAATAAAAAGAAAAAGACATATAAAATTTCCAAAAATATCACATTAAAAGAAATGGATTAAAACAAAAGAAAGCCTTCGAATTTTGAAGGCTTTCTTTTTTATTGTTACAATGCGCAAAGCGGCTGTAATCCGTTTGGACAAACTTCCGTACAGTAGATATACTGTCCACTGTCCGGACAATATCCTACAGGGTCTCCAGGATTTCCGGGATCTCCTCCTCCACCTAAACAAGGATCGCCCGGCGGAATTTTACAAGGACATCCAACAGGTCCGATATCGCATTTTTCTGCGCCACCGCCTCCTTTAATTTCTCTTAAATCTGCACGATTTAGTTTTTTAAGATTTTTCAGCATAATATTTAGTTTTATTTGTATTGTGCAACAAATATATTAAATCAATCCATATAGTTCACTAAATATTTCTCAAAACAGAGAATTTATTTAAATTTTATTTTCTTTTTAATCAGCCAATTGTATTTTTATTTAACTTTAATAAAAAATGAAAACATGAAAATCGTAAAATTTATCCTGTCTCTTCTTTTCGGATTAATGTTTATTAATGCCGGATTAAATAAATTTTTCAATTATATGCCAATGGAAAAGCCGACTCCCGAACAAATGAAACTTTTTGCCGCATTTGGAGAAATCAGTTGGCTGATGCCGCTTACAGGAATAGTCGAAGTTATAGGCGGTCTGCTTTTTATTTTTCCTAAAACGAGAGCTTTAGGCGCCATTATTATTCTTCCGGTAATGATCGGAATTGTCTGCCATATCTTTACTTTAGACAAATCTCCGATGGGAATGTCAATTGTCGGAGTTCTTTTCCTTATCAATCTTTGGATGATTATTGATAATAAAGAAAAATATAAAACCTTAGTGAAATAAAAGATTGAAGGGTCACTTGTGAATTATGCTTCGCAAGTGAATTTTTAAATTGACAAGCAAAGCGAATTGATTATTGACCATTCATTTTTAATATCATACAAATGCACTGAAACCTGTAATTGATCTTCCTACGATAAGGGAGTTAATTTCCTTTGTTCCTTCATATGAATAAATAGCTTCCGCATCGGCTACAAATCTTGCGACATCATATTCGAGCAGAATTCCGTTTCCGCCCATCACTTCACGTGCTCTGGAAACAATATCTCTGGTTCTCATAGTACAGAAAACTTTGGCTAAAGAAGCGTGCTCATCTTTTAAAATTCCTTCATCCTGCATTTCGGAAAGCCTGAAAACCATGGTCTGCATTGCTGTAAGATTGGAAAGCATCTCTACCAAATGTCCCTGAATCATCTGGAAAGAAGCAATCGGTTTTCCAAACTGTTCTCTTTTTCTTGTGTAATCCAACGCACTTTCGTACGCTCCTCTTGCACATCCTGTTGCCATCCATGCAACTCCGGCTCTCGTCATTCGCAGTACTTTTGCGGTATCTTTAAAAGAATTGGCATTCTGAAGTCTGTTTTCTTCTGTTACCAAACAATCTTTCAGCGTAATCAACCCATTCTGAACAATTCTCAACGCCATTTTTCCTTTGATTTTTTCAACGGAATATCCGGGATTGTCTTTTTCTACGATAAACCCCTTCACTTCGCCGTCATCTAAATCTCTTGCCCAGATAATAATTAAATCTGCAAATGTTGCATTTCCGATCCATTTCTTCTGTCCGTTCAGGATCCAGCCTTCTGGCGTTTTTTTACAGGTAACCGTTAATCCTCCTGCAGCTCCGGAGCCAACTTCGGGTTCTGTTAATCCAAAAGCTCCGATTTTTTCAAATCTCTGCATCTGAGGAAGCCATTTCTGTTTTTGCTCTTCTGAACCGCAGATATAAATGGAACCCATTGACAAACCGGACTGCACTCCGAAAAAGGTAGCAATGGAAGCATCAATTCTAGCCATTTCCATCGCAATAACACCCTCCATTAAAAAAGGCATTCCGGGACAGCCGTAACCCTCGTAAGTAACTCCGCAGATATTCAGTTTCTGAAATTTTGGGATTAATTCATGCGGGAATTCATCTCTCAGCCAATAATGATTAACAAGTGGTTTAACTTCTTTTTCCATGAATGCTCTCACTTTTAACTGAATTTCACGCTGTTCAGGGCTTAATGTGTGATATATATCGTAAAAATCGCCGTCAATTTCGGGAAGCTCCTTTTTCTTTTTGTGAGGATCGAGCATTTTCATCATTCCGTTAAGCTGTTTATCATCTAATTTGGAGAAATTTTCCATCAGCTTGGGAAGATTTACCTTTTGAGAAATTGAACTTAACTGATCAAAATCTATGGATCTGAATAATTCTATGGCGTTTCGGATTTTGGAAAAAGTATTTGACATAATAATTTGTTGTGTTTGATTTGTAAAAGAACAGCAAAAATTACTCCGAAAATAGGGTATCCAAATCGTTAATAATTTACAAAATACTGAATTTCAAATAATTAAAATGGAATTTTTCTTTACAGAATTTTTACGTTTCATTTTCAAATATTACAAATGATTCTGTCTGAACTTTGGAATAAGCAAAACATTAAAAATCTATATCTATGAAAACGAAGTACATCAGACTCACCATCGCAACAGCAATTTTATTAGGGTTTTATTCATGTAAAAAAGGAGAAGTTTCTTCTTCAGAACTGGAAAAATATGCAACCGCAGATTCCGCAGCAGCAATAACTTCAGACAGCGTTTCTTCTGTTGCAACGATGAAGGTAGAAGACAAACAGTTCATTAAAACAGCAGATGTAAATATGGAAGTGAAAGATGTGTACGAAGCAACAATTTCAATCGAAAAATCGGTTCAGGAATTGGGTGGATTTGTAACACACAGCGACCTAAAAAGCAACGTGGTTTCTGAAGAAACTTACAACACATCAGACGAACAGGCAATGCTGATAAAAAAATACCAGTCCGAAAATGCCATGCAGGTAAGAGTTCCCACAGAAAAACTGGGCGAACTGCTGACTTTAATTAACAATAAAAAACTGTTCCTGAATGCAAGATCGATTCATGCGGAAGATGTAACGGCAAATATTAAATATTCTGCTCTGGAAGCTCAGCGAAACAAAAAAACAACCGACAATATTGCTCAGATGAAAGTAAATAAAGACAAAGTAACCATGAGCGATGAAAATATGAAGGAAGGAAACAGCCAGCAACTGGAAAGCATGAATATGACCGATATGCTGAAATACAGCACTGTTGACATTTACATTAAAGAACCCAAAATACGAATAGCAGAAATCGCTGTTACCAATACACAAAGCATAGACGACAAGTACAAATTTGATTTTCTGTACAGTGCAAAATCAGCTTTTGTGGAAGGATATTATCTGATCCAGAAAATTGTAGTAGGACTCATCACAGTCTGGCCAATTGTATTAATCGGAATTGCCGCTGTTTATTTTGTAAGAAAAAGAAAACCTGCAAAAAAACAGCCTAGTACAGAAATTTAGCGATCCTAACTTCGGTTATCTATATATATTTTAAATTTTACAATAAACCTTCGGTAAATCCGGAGGTTTTTATGTTTAAAACTTTCTTTTCAGGATATCAGGTTTTGTTTTATGGAGATATAAAATCAATTCTCCAAACAATGTATTTGCCCACGCAAACCATGATCTTGTAAAATCTTTCGGATTATCTACATCAAAAGATTCGTGGATAAATCCGGTTCCGGCATGTGTGGCTTTCAGCATTTTAAGGCAGGATACAATTTCTTCGTTATCATCCGTTGTCAAAGCCTGCATAATCAAACCTAAAGGCCAGATTTTATGCTCTCCGATGTGCGGTCCGCCAATTCCTTTGACAAATTTACCTTCACTGAACCAAGGATTTGCTTTACTTAAAGAAAATTTTCGGGTATTTTTATAGATCTCGTCTTCTTTGGATCTGTAACCCAAATACGGAATGGATAATAAATTCGGGACATTGGCATCATCCATAAAAAGAGCATTTCCAAAACCGTCGATTTCCAAGGCGTAAATTTTTCCGGCAGTCGGATGATTTAAAACTGCATATTTCTGAATGGCTTCATCCACTTCTTCAGCTAAATTTTTAAACTGAGCGGCGGTATTTTCATCTTTAAAAATTTCAGAAAAAATTTCCGCAGTTTCCCTCAAAGAAACGACCGCAAACATATTAGAAGAAATTAAAAACGGATAAAAAGTCGCATCATCCGAAGGTCTGAACATTGAATGAATCAGCCCCACTTTCTTTGTAGGATTTCCATAGCCTCCTGCAAATTGTGTATCCAAAGGATTTCCATTGGATCTTTGAAATTTGTACCGACCTTTTGAATCTTTTCGCTGCTGTTCTTTAAAAGTCTGTAAAATTAAAAGCATCGCTTTTTTCCAGTCGGAATCAAAAATGGAAGAATCTCCTGTTATTTTCCAGTAATTGTAAGATAATCTCATGACATAGCAAAGTGAATCGATCTCCCATTTTCTTTCATGAATTCCGGGTCTCATTTGCGTTGAATCGTCTTTCCATTCGCTTATTTTGTCTGAATTATCGAAAAACGCGTTCGCATAAGGATCAAGAAGAACGCATTCAACCTGCTTATTAATGACGCCTTTAAGAAGATTTTTCAGTTTTTCATCTTCATTGGCAAGACTTAAATACGGATAAACCTGCGCCGAAGAATCACGAAGCCACATCGCATCAATATCTCCCGTGATAACATAGGTATAAGGTTTATTATTTTTCCGGTAAAATTTTACGGTTGTATCAAGTGTATTTGGGAAACAGTTTTCAAACATCCACGCCAATTCTTCATCTGCAATTGACTTTTTGATGGCTTTAATGGTTTTTTCAACAGCTACTGAAGTAAATTTTCTCTCGCTCATTGGAGGTCTTTTGGAAATATATTCGTCTGAAAATATAAATCGTACAGAATTGGGAATCGCAAAGAAACCAATTCCTGCTCCTGATTTTTTTATGAATTCTCTTCTGTTAACCATAGTCTGATGAAAATTTTATTAAAAGTAGTGATTTTACGATTTGAATAAAGTGTTAAACTAATTTTTATCGAAGAAACATTATGAAATCTCAATAAATCTGATAAGATTCCGTTAAGAAGAAAATAATAACCGCTCATGTTAAAAAAAATTAATTTTTCTGTATTTGTTTTACTTTCAACAACAGTCTTTTCCCAAACTCAAATTAAAGTTTTAGATGCCGAAAATAAAACCAATGTTCCTTACGCTAAAATTATTTTAAAAGGAAAAGATTATTATAAAAATACAGAACAAAATGGAGATGTAACCTTGGAAAAAGATGAAGAAATTGATCACATTGAATCGTTTGGGTATGAAAACTATTATATTTCCCAAAAAGATAATATTTATTTTCTCAAACCAAAATTCAAAGATATAGAAGGAGTAGAAATTTCCAAACCTAAGTTTACGCAAAGCTATATTATCGGAAGCCTTAAAGAAGATAATTTTGGGTTTATGTCCGGACTAAGAACGTGGGAAGTTCTTAATTTTTTTGCCAATAAAGATAAAACAGAAAAAAAATTTATCAAAAAGATTAAAATACTTACAGATGTAAAAAAAACAAAACAGGATGCGGTTTTCAATCTGGTTATGTATGAAAATGTGGAAGGCCATACAGGAACTGAAAAACTTAAAAATATTGTTGTAACCTGCAAAAAAGGAAAAAACATTACAGAGATAGATTTTTCTAAGAATCCTGTTACATTTCCAAAAGAAGGTTTATTCATTGGTGTTGAATGGATTATGAATGAACAAAATCATTATCAGGATAAAATAACTGTTATTCATTCTGACGGAACAAAAGAAAGGAACAAAATTGTTGACCGCGTAAATCCATGGTTCTTTGGTTATAGCTCTTCATCAGGAAATACTTTTGGGAGGACTTCGGATAACATTCAGTCTTCCAATAATCAACATTATAAATTTGCTAATGCTCATAATCTGTCAATGGAAATTGAAATTACAAATTAAGCTCATATACTTGATTTTTAATCATCCATTAATACGATTGAACTAAAATTCCGTAAATTTGCAAATCAATAATTTTGCACGAGGATTTGGTATTCAATAATCCTGAATCCGAAGTCACAAAACCTTAATTTCTAAAGATATGCTATCAAAAATAAATCCTACTCAAACCAATAGCTGGAAAGCGCTTGACGAACAATTTGCCAACAATGATTTCGATTTAAGAAGCCTTTTCCAATACAATCCGAACCGTTTTAATGAATTTTCAATCAAAAGACCTAATTTTTTGTTTGATTATTCTAAAAATTTAATTGATTCCAAAACAAAAAATCTACTTTTAAATCTTGCAGAAGAATGCGAGCTGAAAGATGCGATTTCTAAAATGTTTTCGGGAGATAAAATTAACGAAACGGAAGGAAGAGCTGTTCTTCATACTGCTTTGAGGGATTTTTCAGATAAAGAAATTCTGGTTGACGGCGAGAATATCAAGCCTCAGATCAAAAAAGTACTGGATCATATGAAATCTTTTTCCGAAAGCATTATTTCGGGAGATCACAAAGGTTTTACCGGAAAAGAAATTACAGATGTGGTGAACATCGGAATCGGAGGTTCAGACTTGGGACCTGTGATGGTAGTTTCAGCTCTGAAGCATTTTAAAACAAGGTTAAACGTTCATTTTGTTTCCAATGTAGACGGAAATCATCTGGCGGAAACTGTGAAAACTTTAAATCCTGAAACCACATTATTCATCATTGCTTCCAAAACATTTACCACTCAAGAAACAATGACGAATGCCAATTCTGCGAAAGACTGGTTCTTAAAAGCCGGAAAACAGGAAGATGTAGCAAAACACTTTGTCGCTTTATCCACTAACGTACAAGCAGTTAAAGACTTCGGAATTGCAGAGGAAAATATTTTCGAATTCTGGGATTGGGTTGGCGGAAGATACTCGCTTTGGAGTGCAATCGGCTTAAGTATCGTTCTTGCAGTGGGTTATGAAAATTTCGAACAATTATTAAGAGGAGCTTACGATACAGACCAACATTTCCAGACGGCTGATTTCGGGGAAAATATTCCTGTTTTAATGGGACTGATCGGAATCTGGTACAGAAACTTCTATGCAGCAACCACTCATGCAATCCTTCCTTACTCGCAATATTTAGACCGTTTTCCTGCTTATTTCCAGCAGGGTGATATGGAAAGTAACGGAAAATGTGTGGACAGAAACGGGGAATTTGTAGAATATGAGACAGGACCAATTATTTGGGGAGAACCGGGAACAAACGGACAGCACGCTTTCTATCAGTTGATTCACCAAGGAACAGAATTGATTCCGGCAGATTTTATTGCGTATGCAAAAAGCCCGAATAAAGTTTCTGATCATCAGGATAAATTACTGGCGAACTTTTTTGCTCAGACTGAAGCTCTTGCATTCGGGAAAACGGAAGAAGAAGTAGAAGCAGAATTAAAAGCTTCAGGAAAATCTGAAGAAGAAATTGAATTCTTATTAAATTATAAAATCTTCCACGGAAATACACCAACTAACTCAATACTAATCAATGAATTAACTCCTTTTTCATTAGGACAGTTAATTGCATTGTATGAGCATAAAATTTTTGTTCAGGGGGTGATCTGGAATATTTTCAGTTTCGACCAGTTCGGTGTGGAATTAGGAAAAGTTTTAGCGAATAAAATTTTACCGGAACTTGAAAATAATGAGACGATTAATTCTCACGATTCGTCAACCAACGGATTGATTAATTATTATAAAGCAAACAAATAAATTATTGCTGATTTTCATTAATTTTGATTAAAAATACAAAGATATGAGTACCATTACCATCCATCTTAAAAATAAAGAAGAAGAAACTTTAATGGAAAATCTTTTGAAAAAAATGAAAATCAGCTTTGAAAAAAATGAGGATGATTTTGAGCTGACGGATGAAATGAAAAGGGTAATTGATGAAGCTTTAAAACAAGACCGATCAAAAGCAATAGATGGCAAAGAATCTTTAAAAAGAATCAGAGCTAAATATGGACTTTAGTTATAAATTCTTGCCCACTGCCGAAAAAGATATTGAAGAAGCAACAAAGTATTATGCTGATATCTCGGTAAAAGTTTTAAAAAACTTCAATAAACAATTAGATCTGGCAATTGATAGAATAATTACAAATCCGTATTTTCAGAAAAAGCACAGAAATGTAAGAGCTTTCACTGTAAAGAAATTTCCTTACATTATTTTCTATGAAATTAGTGAAGATGAAAAAATGATTTATATCCTCTCCGTCTTCTGCACACACCAGAATCCGGAAAAATATCCATAAAAATCTAATAAAAAGTAATAAAAGTAAAAATGGCAGAAATTCTTGACGGATTAAAAGTATCCAAAGAAATAAAACAGGAAATCAAAGCTGAAGTAGAAAAAATTCTTGCCAACAAGAGAAGAGCGCCGCATTTGGTAGCCATTCTTGTGGGAAACAACGGAGCAAGTAAGGCTTATGTAAATGCAAAAGTAAAAGATTGTGAAGAAGTTGGATTTCAATCGAGCTTAATTAAATTTCCAAGCACCGTTTCAGAATCTGAATTATTGGAAAAGATCGATGAATTAAATAAGTCGAAAGCAGTAGACGGATTTATCGTTCAGTTGCCTTTGCCAAAACAGATCGATCAGGAAAAAATTATCAACGCAATCGATCCGAGAAAAGATGTTGACGGTTTCCATCCTGAAAATTTTGGAAAAATGGCTTTGGAAATGGATACTTTTTTACCTGCAACACCGTTTGGAATTTTAACGCTGTTGGAAAGATACAATATTGAAACAAAAGGTAAAGACTGTGTTATCATCGGAAGAAGTAAAATTGTAGGAAGACCGATGAGTATTTTAATGGGAAGAAAAGATTTCCCGGGAAATTCTACGGTAACTTTAACGCACTCTTATACAAAAGACATCGAAGAATATACTAAAAAAGCAGACATCGTAATCACGGCTTTAGGCGATCCTCATTTTTTAAAAGGTGAAATGATTAAAGACGGAGCTGTAATTGTGGACGTTGGTATTACAAGAGTAGACGACGATTCTCCAAAAGGATATTATTTGGCGGGTGATGTAGATTTCGACAGTTGTGCTGCGAAAGCAAGCTGGATCACGCCGGTTCCGGGAGGAGTAGGACCTATGACGAGAGCGATGCTGATGAAAAACACCATCATTGCTTATAAAACTTCGGTCTATAACGACTAATTTAAAATGAATTTAACAGAAGAAATATTATTAAAAGAAGGTAAAATGCTCCCTGTAATGGAGCATTTTTACACTCTTCAGGGAGAAGGAGCGCATACCGGAAAAGCAGCCTATTTCATCAGATTAGGTGGTTGCGATGTCGGTTGCCATTGGTGTGATGTAAAAGAAAGCTGGGATCCGAATCTCCATCCTTTAATGAATGCGGCAGACATTGCAGAAACCGCAGCTAAACATTGTAAAACAATCGTTTTAACAGGAGGAGAACCTCTGATGTGGAATCTTGATATTTTAACCGGAAAGTTAAAAGAATTAGGCTGTTCCATCCATATCGAAACTTCGGGAGCTTATCCGATGAGCGGACAAATCGACTGGATTACCCTTTCTCCAAAGAAAACCGGACTTCCGAAGGAAGAAATTTATACCAAAGCACATGAGCTGAAAGTCATTGTTTTCAACAATAATGATTTTAAATTCGCTCAGGAACAGGCTGCAAAGGTATCGGAAAACTGCACATTGTATCTTCAGAGCGAATGGAGCAAAAGGGATGAAATGTATCCTAAAATTACAGACTTTATTTTGGAAAATCCGAAGTGGAGAGCATCAGTTCAGACCCATAAGTATCTGAATATCCCATAAAAAATATGTAACTTAGCCTTTCGTATCCGTAATTGCCTATAGATGCAGAGAATTCGATACTCCAGATACCTGAAATCGATCATCGTTTTGCTTGACCTTATGGTTATTGCATCTATTTTTATATTCTTTTTTCTGAGCAGAAATGAAAGTTTAAAATACAATCAGGAAACATGGTATCAGAATTTATTTTCTCTGGCATTGTTATTTCTGTTCTGGATGCTTCTCAGCGGCAGGACAAAGATTTATAATATCCCGAGAAATCTTACCTATACTTTATTTTTAGAAAGACTTTTAATCCATTTTTTACTTTTCATTCTGGGAGTTTTTCTTATCGGAAAGGTGAGTTACAATGTATTTTTTAATTCGGATATTTACTGGCTTTCGTTTTATCTGTTTTTCTTTATTTTCCTTGCGAAATCTTTGATTTATTTTGGAATTAAATACTTCAGAAGTCTCGGAATCAATCACAGAAATGTTATGTTCCTGAGTGAAAACAGCTCTACGGAAGTTTTAAAGAATATTTTAAAGGATAGGCGAGATTACGGTTATAAAATTTTCGACTATCAAAATGCAGAAATAAATGCTGAGGAACTGATTGATTTCTGGAAGACAAACGGAATTCATACTTTATTTATTCCGACTGAAAACAGATATGATGAAAAGCAGGAAAGGGAAATTTTTAAATTGGCTGAAGCCAACAAAGTGCATATTTCTCTGATTCCGAGTATTATTCAGAATAATTTTTTTCTGTATGATATTGGCTATATTCAGACACAGCCGATTCTCAATCAGGCAAAATATCCTCTCGATTACTACTCCAATTTTTTACTGAAAAGAACCTTTGATGTTATTTTTTCGGTAATAATTTTGGTGGGAGTCTGTTCGTGGCTTTTTCCGATTATCGCCATTTTAATACGGTCTTCATCGAAAGGTCCCGTCTTTTTTATTCAGGAAAGATATGGTTTTCATGAAGAAGTTTTTAAATGTATTAAATTCAGAACCATGGTTGTGAATGATGAATCTTCCACGAAAACCACTTCAGAGAATGATTCAAGGATTACAACGATCGGGAAATTTTTAAGAAAAACAAGTCTGGATGAAATGCCACAGTTTATAAATGTTCTGAAAGGTGAAATGTCGATTGTAGGACCGCGGCCGCATATGTTGGCTGTAGACGATTATTACAAACCTAAAATCGGAAGATACAGTTTAAGAAGCCTTGTAAGTCCCGGAATTACCGGTCTTGCTCAGGTAAACGGACTTCGTGGAGATGCCGGAGATGTGGAAGTGGAAATGAACAAAAGGGTTTTAGCAGATGCCTTCTATGTAAGAAACTGGAGTTTTGTGCTGGATCTTGTGATTATTTTAAAAACAGTTTTGCTGGTTCTTACAGGAGATAAAAATGCAAAATAATGTTTTTGGTCTACATTGTGATATACTAAAATTTAATGTTGAAAGTGAGGCTTCGTTCGGGTCTCAACTTCAATCTAATTCAATAAAAAAAGTCTAATTTAGCAGAATGTTAAAAAAGTTTTTTACAGCTGTAGGAGAATACATCCTTCTTCTTGGTAAATCTATTCAGAAGCCTCAGAAAATGAGGGTTTTCTGGAAGCTGTTTATGAGAGAAATAAACGATTTGGGAGTCAACTCTTTTGGGTTGGTGATCTTCACTTCAATATTTGTGGGAGCAGTTGTTGCGATCCAGATGTTCAATAACTTCGATGCTTCATCTTTCCCGATTCCTCCTTCTTTCGTAGGATATGCCACGAAAGCGGTTTTGGTTCTGGAATTTTCCCCGACTATTATCAGCCTGATATTAGCCGGAAAAGTAGGCTCTTACATTGCTTCCAGTATCGGAACAATGAGAGTTTCCGAACAGATTGATGCTTTGGATATTATGGGAGTAAATTCTCCCAACTTTCTGATTTTCCCTAAAATTATTGCCTGTGTAATTTTTAATCCTTTATTAATTGCCATTAGTATTGTTTTTGGTATTGTAGGAGGATATATTGCAGGAATTTTAACGGGAAACTGGACGACAAACGATTATGTTGTGGGTATCCAAATGTATATGCCTAATCTGTTTATTTATTATGCATTTACCAAAACTATTGTTTTTGCCTTTATCATTGCAACAGTTCCTTCTTATTTCGGATATAATGTGAAAGGAGGATCGCTGGAAGTTGGTAGAGCAAGTACACAGGCTGTAGTCTGGACAATGGTATTTATTATCCTTTCGGAATTGTTATTAACCCAATTAATTTTAAGCTGATGATTGAGGTAAAAGATCTTAAAAAGAGTTTTGATGAAGTTGAAGTACTTAAAGGAATTTCAACCACTTTTGATAAAGGAAAAGTAAACTTAATCATCGGACAGAGTGGCTCCGGTAAAACGGTTTTCCTTAAAAGTTTATTGAATGTTTATCAGCCAACATCGGGAGAAATTCTTTTCGACGGAAAAGATATTAACGTAATGACGCGTGAGGAAAAACAACATCTTCGTTCAGAAATCGGAACCGTATTTCAGGGAAGTGCCCTATTTGATTCTTTAACGGTGGAAGAAAATATTATGTTTCCGCTGGATATGTTTACAAATTTAACATTCAGAGAAAAGAAAAAAAGGGTGTTTGATGTTATCGGAAGAGTGCATTTGGATAAAGCCAACCGAAAATTTCCATCTGAAATTTCCGGAGGAATGCAGAAGCGTGTGGCGATTGCAAGAGCTATTGTAAATAATCCGAAATATCTTTTCTGTGACGAGCCCAATTCGGGCCTTGATCCTTATACGTCTAATGTAATTGATGATCTTCTGCTCGAAATTACCAAAGAATATAACACGACAACGATTATCAATACCCACGATATGAATTCTGTAATGACAATTGGCGAGAAAATTGTTTATCTGAGGCTTGGTATCAAAGAATGGGAAGGAAATAAGGATGTTCTGATTACGGCAGGCAATAAAAATCTCATTGATTTCGTTTATTCATCAGAGTTATTTAAAGAACTGAGAGAATATCTGCTTGAGAATAATAAAACGATTGATAACACAATTACAAAAATAGAAGATAATGAAAAAGGCATTTAGTATAGCGTTAATAGGTTTTTCTATGTTGGCTTCCGCGCAGATTTCTCTTGCAGGAAAAGCAAATTTGATTTTTCCTACAGGTTCTCCTTCGTGGAAAAATATTAAAGGAACCGTAAATCAGGCAATTGAAGGAGAAGGCAAAAATAATGTAGGTTTCAATATTGGTCTTTCTTTAAAGGCAAATCTTCCTGCCTCGTTCTTTCTAATGCCGGAATTGTATTACACTACTTTTAAAAGTGATTTTACAGATCCTGCATCAAATACCACTTTCGATATTAAAAATAACCGTCTGGACTTACCCGTATTAATCGGGCATAAAGTTTTAGGTGATTTTCTGGGAGTGTATGCAGGTCCGGTAGCGAGCTATAATTTGAGTAAAGAAAATACTTATAACGATTTTCAGGAAAACGCAAAAGACAATTTTACAGTAGGTTACCAGTTTGGAGCTCAGCTGGAAATTAAAAAATTTCTTGTGAATGCAAGATATGAAGGCGCTTTCAGTAAAGATTCCAGAAATTTTATCAACAAAGTTTCCGGACAGGAAATCCGATATGATAACAGACCGAATTTATTTATGGTAGGTGTCGGATATAAATTTTAACTGACGAAAATAATAACTTAATAAAAAATCCTCAGATCATTAGATTTGAGGATTTTGATTTTCACGACTGCGAAGTTCTGCTTCTCGTCTTGCAATTTCTGCCGCCTGTTTTTCCAGATCTTCTTTATCTTTTTGCAATTGCTTAAATTCTTTTCTTTTCTGCTCAGCTTTTATCGCACTTCCTTTACTTACATAGCCTACCATTCCTCCGATAATCAAACCAATTCCGATTCCCCCCAGAATTCCCATGATATGAGACATCTGAAGATCATTTATTGTAAAATTGTTAGATGTTAAATAAAACAGCAGTATAGACAAAGCTAACAGCACAAGTCCGATAATGGTTAAATTTTTCATAGTGTTGTGTTTAAGTGGTTTAAATTAAAAAGCCCTATCAAATTTATTAAAATTCAACAAGGCTTTACTCAAGATTAAAATTTTGTATAATTTACATTTTACCTCCTGCAGCCCTGTAATATTCCAAAGCTTTAGGCAGGTTTTTATTAATATCTGAAATTCTTGTCTCAGGATTAGGGTGAGTAGAAAGGAATTCCGGTTGTCTGGCTCCGGTAGATGCAGCTTCCATCCTGTTCCAGAACGGGATTGCTTCTCTAGGATCGTAACCAGCCATTGCCATCAGATATAATCCCATCTGATCTGCCTCAGACTCCTGATTTCTTCCGTATTTTAATAAGGCTACCTGAGAACCGATAGGGTAAACCTGCTGAAAAACACTTGCCCACTGAGAATTTGAGATAGATCCTCCCAAAATCTGTCCGCCGTACTGTGCAATCATAGCCTGAGAAATTCTCTCATTTCCATGTCCTGCCAAAGCGTGAGAAACTTCATGTCCCATTACGACAGCCAGTCCGTTTTCATTCTTTGTAACCGGTAAAATCCCTGTATAAACGGCAACTTTTCCGCCCGGCATACACCATGCGTTCAGTTCGTTACTCTGAAGAAGATTAAATTCCCATTTGTAGTTCGCAAGATCTGCAGAACGCCCAATTTGCTGATAATATCTTTCGGCAGCAGACTTTATTCTGGAACCTACACTTACCACTCTTTTTGCATCTGCAGTTCCGGAAATCACTTTGGATTTTCCTAGTGTTGTTTTGTATTCCTGAGCAGACATGGTCATAATTTCCGAGTTATTTGCCAACTGCAGAGAAGATCTTCCCGTAATAGGGTTTGTAGTACAGGCAGCGACCGACAGAGCTACGGCTCCGATTCCAAAAATGTGTTTTATTTTCATAGTGCGAGTGTATAAGTTCAACCTTTACAATTTTTGTTCCAAAATAATTTTAAAGAATATATTTGCATATAATTTGCTATCTAAATTTAACAATTATTTTAGTAACATGAAAAAGTATATTTCAATCATATGTATTTTTGGATTTCTGATGATCTTCCAGAACTGTTCTTCCCAAACCGCTACCGATTCTCAGAGTGTAACAGCTCTTATTAATTCTGATGATTTTTCTTTCCGTGCAGAAAGAGCAACACCTACCAATTATGACGTTATCAACATTATGAGCTCTATGCCGAATGCTACGGCAACCAGAATTCTGGATCTTTCGGGAAGTAATTATTCTATTGATCTGAGAAAGGATAAGCTTGAAGTAACGCTTCCTTATTTCGGAAGAGTTTTTAACCCTACTTATGGAAACACCACCCAAAACAGTTACAGATTTACTTCAAAAGATTTTACAGTGACTAAATCTCAAGGAAAGAGAGGAAAATCGCTCATCAAAATTAAAGTAAATGACCAGAGCTCGGTAGATGAAATTAATATTGAGGTTTTCAAAAACGGAAAAGCATTTACATCCATCAGAAGCAACGACAGACAGCCGATTTCTTACGACGGATACATTACAAAAAATGAAGTGCAGAAAGAAAAGCTTTAATTTTACTGCTCAGATAAAAATTTTTCAACAAATAATTTTGCTTCGGTACTGGGATTAGAAATCATGGCTGAAGCATTTTTTTTGTGCTGAATGTAGGCTTCTTCAATAGAATTATTTTTTTTCATCATTGTTAAAATATATTCCTGAACCCAATACTCAAAACGCTTTTCTGCCTGTTGAATTCTTACTTCTTCGAAGCGGTTGGTTTTCTTTTTAAGATCTATAAAATCATTGATCTTTTCGAAAACATCATTCAGACCTTCATTGCTTAAAGCGGATCCCAGTAAAACAGGCACTTTCCAGTCTTTTTCTTTTGGCGGAATAAAATCTAAGGCTCTTTTTAATTCCAGTTTGGTATTTTTGGCTTTCTGAAGATTATCCTGATCGACTTTATTGATGAAAATAACATCTACCATTTCCATAATTCCGCGCTTGATGCCCTGAAGTTCATCTCCGCCGCCAATTATTTTTAAGAATAAAAAGACATCCGTAATATCGGCAACCAAAACTTCAGACTGCCCTACTCCAACGGTTTCGATGAGAATATAATCGTAACCTGCTGCTTCGCAGATCATCATGGTTTCAAAAGTGGTATTGGCAACTCCGCCTAAAAATCCTGAACTTGGAGAAGGTCGTATAAATGCATTCTCTTCTTTGGCAAGTTCTTCCATTCGGGTTTTATCGCCCAAGATGCTTCCTTTATTGATGGCTGAACTCGGATCTATAGCCAAAACCGCTACTTTTTTACCATTGGCAATGGCAAGTCTCCCAAAATTTTCAATGAATGTAGATTTTCCGGCTCCCGGAACACCTGTTACTCCTACTCTAACCGAATTTCCCGTGAAAGGCATAATTTGTTTAAGGAGTTCTTCTGCCTGTGTTCTGTGCTCGGCTTTTTTACTTTCAACTAATGTTATGGCTTTTGCGACCAGGCGTTTATTACCCGATCTTATTCCTTCTATTAGCTCTTCTGTAGAAAATTTCATTGTTTCAAAAATAGACAATTAAACGGGAACGGTCAAGAGGGAATGTATTTGATTGCGGAATTTTTTAAGTTGAGTTTTTTTAGATTTGGTTTTCATTACAATGATCAGAAATATTGTAAGTAAACTCTGACCTAGCCCCGATTGGAGTTTTGTCTGAGCTCATTTTATGAATTCGGCGGCAGCTTCGCTGCCGCCGAATTCATAAAATAGCGAGTACGGAAAGCGGGAAAAAGCTTCAAATAAAATATTTAGAATCTAATTTACTCTAACCACCCCGTCAAAAATTCGGAAGAATTTTTGACACCCCTCCAGAGGAGGGGAATTTCTTTATAGTTGGTTTTGTAATTTTTATTTCTTCTAAATTATGTGCAATTTCATCAATGGAAACGGGAATTTCCTACATTTGTTTGAATAAACAGTTAAAAAACATGAAAAAACTTATCGCTGTAGCATCATTTGCTGCCGTTTTACTGGCTTCCTGTACTCCAAAAGCTTCCACAGCAGCCACTCCCGTAGCTTCCACTTCTACAGCAGAACAAATTGCACAAGGAAAAACAATTTTCGAAAACTCTTGCGGAAGATGCCACAAATTACCAAGTCCGGCTTCTCATACTTCGGTTCAGTGGGTAGGAATTATGAATTCGATGGCGCCGAAAGCGAAGCTTACAGATGAACAGCATCAGTGGGTTTACGATTATATCGTATCTGCTAAAAAGTAAATCACAACAAAATATTTTTATGAAGAAACTGATTTTAGGTATTGTTTTAAGCGTTGCGGGAATGTTAATTTCCTGCGGACCAAAAAGTACAGCGGTAACAGGACCGAAATATACTTCATCCGAACAATTGGCACAGGGGAAAACAATTTTTGAAAACTCCTGCAACAGATGTCATAAATTGCCTGATCCTGCAAAACACGACGATCAGGGCTGGATCAATACGCTCAGCAGAATGGCTCCTAAAGCTAAACTGAGTGACGACCAGCATCAAATGGTTTATGATTATCTAATTTCAGCAAACAAAAAATAGGCTTCACATGAAGTCTATTTTTATTTTGGATTCTTCTTTATATTTTTAACACAAAAAGCGCGAAGTTTTTTTGATTTCTAATCTGTTTATTTTTCGTTCGCAAAGGCGTTTCACTCAGCGAATGAAAGCACTGAGAGAAAAAATTGATAAGCAAAGCGGATTGACGATTTATTGTTCACTTATTTAATTTCAATTCCTAAACCTGATTTTGTAGATAAAATAATTTTTCCGTTTTTAACGAAACTTCCTGTCGCATAGTCATTTGAGATTAAATTCGCGCCGTCCAGATCGGCATAATCAACAAGTGCGGTTAGATTGCAGGCAGCAGAAATTCCGACGGTAGATTCCGTCATGCAGCCAATCATGACTTTGTAGTCTAATTTTCTGGCTTTTCTGGTCATTTCCAATGCAGGAGTAAGCCCGCCACATTTCATTAATTTGATATTGATGCTTTTATAATAGGGAGTTAATTTGTCTAATGATTCTAAATTCTGACAATCTTCATCTGCCATCCAGTTTGCAAAACCTTCTTTTTCTAAAATTTTATAATTATTGATTGGTCTTGGCTGCTCGAGATAAGAAAATTTTTGAACTTCAGGATTATTCTGAAGCCAAATGCAATCTTCATCCGTAAAACTTGCATTGGAATCTAAAGCAATATTTCGGTTTAACTGTAATAGTTTTTCAACATCATTTTTATTTAAGCCTTTACATTTTACTTTGAATTTATTCCATGAGCTTTTTTCGATTTTTTCAATCTGATGATCGATTTCACCAACAGAAATGGTAATGGAACTTTCAACTAATTTATCTGACGGAAGATGATTTAATTCAATAAAACTTTTGTTTTCCAGCTTACCGAAAAGATCCCAATACGCACAATCCAATGCAGAAAGTAAAAACGGAGGCAGATTTAAATTCGATAAAAATGTAAAAAAATGTT
This sequence comes from Chryseobacterium sp. ZHDP1, assembly GCF_018603435.1. Lineage (GTDB taxonomy): Bacteria > Bacteroidota > Bacteroidia > Flavobacteriales > Weeksellaceae > Chryseobacterium > Chryseobacterium indicum. The sequence goes on from NZ_CP075682.1 coordinate 2,804,446, forward strand.
TTGGATGAATTATCTCCTGACTTTCAATGAGAATCTGAATTTCTTTTAATTTTAAAACAAAACTTTGAAGATCAATCCTGTAATAATCGATGGTTACACATTCTCCGTAACCTTTGCAATTCTGATGAGATAATTCTATGAGCAAGGCTTCCCTCTTATCATAGTTTCCATAAGCAATTGAAAATGTTTCTTTTAAATATAACAGTCTGCGTTCGAATCTTAATTCCATTATTAAAAATACGAAAAAGGAGACTTATTTTGTCTCCTTCTCTTTTTTAGTTTTCTTTTTTCTCGGCATTTTTGATTTGACGAATTTCTTGCGGTCTTTCACCACATTCAAACTGTATTCTGTAAAACAGTATTTTGCAGATTCATCTAAAAATTTCAAAGCATTGGCAAAACTTCCTCTTTTTTCGGAAAGTAAAGCTCTGTAAAACCATAAGGTTGCTTTGTCAATTCCCTTGATTTTCAATGAAAAATCGATCAATTTTTCTGCTTCCTGATAATCTTCGTTGTCCAGAAGACATTTAATATAATATTGCGGTGTATTAAGATTCGTCACGTCACACTGCATGGCTTCTTCAAAGTACAGCTTTGCCTTTTCATAATCGAATAACATTTCGCTGTATATTCTTCCCATCAGACACAGACTGTCTGCATCTTCAGGATCATAAGACAACGCATAGTTTAATGCTTCCAGACACTCCGGCAAACTGTACGGGTAATTGTCTAAAGCCTCAAAATAGTATTTATTTTTAGTTAAGGTCATTTTTGTAGTTTTTTAATTCGTTTTTCAGTTGACTTCTCTGTTTTTTGAATGATTTGTCTTCATAACTCTTTTTAAAGTCGGTTCCGGAAAATGTACGAATCGGATTTCCACGCTGAACATTCAGATTGTTATTCCAAGTTTCCTGCATTCTCTTTTGAAGCTGGATGATATTCTGTTCCAGGACTTTTGCTTTAAGTCTTTCAATCGAAAGTTTTTTATTTTCCAACTGTGAACGCGAATCCTGAACGAAAACACTTTGTCCTGTCGGAATGTGCGTTGCCCGAACTGCGGTATTTACCTTATTTACGTTTTGTCCGCCGCTTCCCTGACTTCTGGTTGTCTGAAACTGAATGTCCTTTTCATTAAAATTGATTTTCTCCAATCCTTCCAGTTCAAAAACGCCAATAAACCAATTGCTTCTTTTATGCAATTTCCGGAATGTACTTTTCCCGATCCAGCAAATGCTTCCTAACCAGCTATCTAAAAATCCATTAAGATTTTTTGACTGTAAAAGCAAAGTCACCGATTTTAACGTGAGGTTTTCATCGCCATTTTCACGGTGAATAATTTCGTAATCTATATTGTTATCTTTTGCCTCTTGAAGAAAGTGTTTCAGAACTTTTGCCACCACCCATTGGCATTCTAAAGGTCCTCTTCCTGAGGTTATTTGTATGAGTTTTTCCATTTTTGTAAAATTTTTAAAATTGCCTCTCTGTTTTTGGCTTCTTTAATAAATGTCGGTAATCTTTCTACCATTCGCATTCTGTAAGGTAATCTTGTTCTTAAATCTGATGAAACATAATTCTCCATTTCCAACAGATGCTCTCTGTTTCTCGCCCAGAATAATTTCCCTTTAAAATCTGTCTGAAAATAATACGGACAACCGAAAACAGGATCGTGAATTAAACCTTCTTCTTTGGGAAAAGAATTCAAATACTTTTCAGTTTTTGGCTGAATTTGAAATTGAGAATCACATTCATCGCATTTTACATTACTTATTTTAGGCTTTTCTTTTAAGTTGCCTTGCTCATAACGAATGGGATGTGCACAAATCGGGCAGTAAAGATTGACAAAAGCTTTGTACACCACAAGATCTAATGCATTCTTCTGTAAATCGCAATGTCTGCATTTCAGAACTGCCTGTTTATAATTGTGTTCATTTTCCACGACAGCATCTTCACCGCAATCCGGACAGACTACGAGAAAGTTTTCGTAATATCTGAAATGTTCCTGTTTGTATATTTTTTTCATTTCAATCTATTTCGGCATTTCACTTAATTTCGGATGACCGATAGGATCAATCCTTTTTTCCAGTAAATCTTTTGCAGCCATAACTGCCCAACATTTATCGCTGGAATGAATGTTTCTGTAGAACGTGAGCAAAACTTCAGGCTTTACGACGGTAAATCCGTTAGCTTCAACAGTTTCAAGATCATTTCTTTCAAAGAAATCGATTGTGATCCTGTGGAATTTTCCGTTTTCCAGCTCAACTGTTTTCTCATATCTTCGGAAATTCTCTTCGCTCTGAAGATGATCGTATCTTGTCCAGACCTTTTGGAAACCTTCCTGCTGTAGGATGATGACAACTTCTGCGACGTTTTCTTTTTTCACAAAAACATCAATATCCTTATGGTCGTGCGCGTGCTTGTATTCCGTATGTCCGGGTTCAGACATAAAATGCCACGCCCAACCTCCTGAAATAATAATTTTATCTTTTAATTTTTCTAAAATTTCGAGTCCGCTTTGAATCCTAAATTCCGGCCAGACTTCACCGTATCTTTTTATATTATGTGGTGCTCCCATTTTTTTTGTTTTTTGTTGGCGGTTGATGGTTGTCAGTTGATGGCGTTAAAAATTCTAAGAACCATCAACCAAAAACTAACAACCATTTTACTTATCCATTCTTACCATTCTCGGCTGGAAAGTTCCCAGAATATCGACCAGTTCACTTTGTGCATTCATCACTTCGTTGATGTCTTTGTATGCCATCGGTGCTTCTTCTGCATTTCCGCCCATTAAGGTGACATTCTTTAATTTTAATTCTTTTTTAATATCATTTTGAGTAAAAAGGCTTCTGCATTCACCTCTTGAATGGGCTCTTCCGGCTCCGTGAGAAGCGGAATTCAGAGAATCCGGATTTCCTTTTCCACGGACGATAAATCCTTTTGCCGTCATGGAACCGGGAATCATTCCCAATTCGTTTTCATTTGCCGGAGTTGCTCCTTTTCGGTGAACGATTACTTCTTTTCCGTTGTGGATTTCTTTCCATGCAAAATTGTGATGGTTTTCGATCTTTGCTTTTACTCTTCCTCCTACCGCTTTTACAAGTCTTCTGTGAATATCGTCATGACAGGCTGAAGCGTAATCTCCCGCCAGATTCATTGCGGTCCAATATTCTAATCCGAGATGAGTATTCAGATCCAGCCACGCAAATTGTTGAGCTTCTTTCGGCAACGGACACTGTTCTGCCGCAACTCTGGAATAATACTGAGCGATTTCTGCTCCCAACCCACGCGAACCGCTGTGCGAAAGGATTCCGAGGTATTTTCCTTTCGGAAGTCCGATCTGTTCATCTTCTTCCGTAATTTCAACTTCTCCGAATTCCACAAAGTGGTTTCCGCCGCCCGAAGTTCCCATTTGTTTGATGGCTTTTCCTTTTAATCTTCTTAAAATCGGAATCATATCGAAGGTATCTCTGTCGAAAATTTCATGGTCGACGTGAGATTTGTGTATTTCGTACATTCCGAATTTGGTATGTTCGGCAAGGGCTTTTTCATATTTATCTCTTGCTCCTTCAAGATATGAAATCGGCGTATCCAAAATACTGAGACTCATTCTGCAGCCAATATCCATCCCGACTCCGTAAGGAATTACGGCATTTTCTACCGCAAGAACGCCTCCGATCGGAAGCCCGTATCCGCTGTGCGCATCGGGCATCAAAGCTCCCTGTGTTGAAATTGGAAGTTTGAGCGCGGTGTATAATTGATTTTTTGCTTCATCTGAAATATTGTTTCCGAAAATATTAAATGTCGCCCGATGGGTATTGAGCATTCTTTTCTCGGTTTTCCTGGATGAAAGCAAAGCTTCCGCAATCTGTCCGAAGGTTAAATCTTTTTCAAAATTTTCGGGATTCACCAGAATATCTTTTAGAATAGATTTGACGTGATGGATGTTTTTTGTGGCAAAGTTCCTTTTCATCACTTCCAAAGCGATGTTGACACTCTGGTTATTCGGATAGCCTAATTTTAATATATCTTTTCCTTTAAGTTTTAAATTTCCCATTGTTTTTGTTTTAATTGTCTTCCCAAACGACAAGGCATTTCTTATCCTGCCAGAATTTTTCTAATGTCATATTGGGATTTCCTGTTACTTTAATGGTAAGAGGACTAAGTCTTACACTGAGTTTATGAGATCTGCTTCCATACGTTCCTATGTCTACCATCTCATTACCCAAGAGTGTAAGTTTTTTAGTTTTTAAATATTTATAAATAGCAGGAACCTGTAAATCTGTTCCTCCCGTCATTTCCGCATGTGGATTCCGTAAGGCTTTGGCTGTATGAATAAGCTCTGATAAATCTTGTGGATGATTTTCAAAATGTTCTTCATAGCTTTTATAATAGATGATTTCCAAAGCATCTTCCTGCGCTACAAATTCATTATTTATAAAATATCCGATCTGCCAGTTTTCGCCATATTTACGGTTCCACTCCTGCTGCCGTTTCAGCTGTTGTTTTGTATTTCCTGCTTTTCCTATTTTTCTTTCTGCAACTTTCCAGGTCATCGTTTAATGTTTTTTTTGATGATTTCTCCGAAAAACTAAAATTCTCCGTCTGTAAATATTTCTACAAGCTCTTCTGCGGAGATCCTATAATTAAAATATTTTCTCACGTTAGTTTTCCTTTTGTATTTATCCCTCCATTTATCCGGTTTTCCATAAATGTTTTTTTGAATAATCCCTATTACTTTGTGCTGATTTAAATAGGAGTCTAACGCATTATATTCTCTTTCTAAATCCTCATCTAAAGGTTTATAGTGCGTAATGATATTCGGTCTTACTCTCAATACAAATCTCCACGGCTCGATGAATTCATAATATTCTTTAATCAGTTTTTTGTTATAAGCGTAATATTCTCTTTTTACAAAATACTGCCTTTCGCGTTCCGTTAAACCAAACTTTGGATTATCCCATTCCCAGGGAAGAACGTTTACAGTTTTCTGTTCTTTTTCCACGTAAATTCTTCGTCCGTATTTTCTTTTCTTTTTTAGAAATTTTCGGGTGTCAGAGTACATTTCCGTATTGATTTTCTTTAAAAGATTTTCGAAGAAATCGCCATCTTTAGAACGTTTTACATCATCTCTCACAACAAAAAATCTTACAAATCCTTTCTGATAAGGTTTTTCCAGCGGAATGAGCGGAATATTCCTTCTTAATTTCCAGACTTCTCTATGACGTTTATATTTTTTCCTGATCTGTTTTTCTACATCTTTTTTTATAATTCTTTTTCTGCTCCTAAGAGTTTTTATCCGGGAATACAGAAGGTTATCTTTTTCCATTAATTCAGCATTAGAAGTGAGGCTCAGAAATGTTATTTTCTAAACTTCATATTACATCTTGCCAGGCAAAATATTGGCTGACTTTATCTAAACCTCATAGGTTTTAAAAACCTATGAGGTTTCTTCAATGGCATCTCTTTCTAGCCCAGATTGCAGCGGCATCCTTTTTTGTGGCGACCTGCGCTTCGCTCCGGTCGCCACAAAAAAGATACAGCGGAAAGCTGGAAATAGCTTCAGATAAAAATCATCTGCTAATTCGAAAGAAATCCTAAATACTAAAAAGATTTTTCGGGAAAACTGTTTTTGAGTTTGAAATATTGCGCAATAAAAAACCCGAAATCTCTACGACTTCGGGTGATATTTCATTGTACTGTTATTCTAAGAGTGTACCAAACCACGAAGCCTCGCCTTTGCAAAAGGCAATCCTACTGTTGAAAGCTGATTGGATATGAACATTACTTCGTTGTTTTTAAATGGTTAAACTTTATTTTACGTTGCAAATATATACAATTTTCTGAATATCAAAATTATTTTTTAGTTTTTTTATTAAATCTATAATTCTTTTTTAATCGAAACTCCTTTTTTCATCCATCTCTTTTTATGAATTAAAAGATAAACTGACAAAAAACATTAAATTTATTTTACTAAAACAAATAAAAAGGTATAATATTTGTCTATGTGTTTTTACATCTTAACAAATAATATTATGAGAAATTTCATTAAACCTCTACTCTTTTCAGGAGTTGCTATGCTTAGTATTATCTCCTGCGATGACAATGATGACAACATGATGACTGAGAAAACAACTTATGAACTGGTTTCTTCAGACAGTAACTTAAGCAGTTTAAAAGCTGCCATCGACAAAGCAGGTCTTTCTGCAACTCTTAACCAAAGCGGAACTTTTACATTATTCGCCCCAACAAATGCAGCTTTTGCAACTTTTTTACAGGCAAACGGATATGCAAGTCTTAATGACGTTCCTACGGCGGCATTAAAAACTTTGCTGATGAACCACGTTTTGAATTCTGAAGTAAAAGCAGCAGCAATTTCTACCGGCTATGTTTCTACTCTTGCTATGGGATCTGCTTCTTCCACAAGACCGATCAGTATGTTTATCAATACGAATGGCGGTGTAAAAATTAATGGCGTATCGAATGTTGTTGCTACAGACATTGATGCCAACAACGGAGTGATCCACAAAGTAGATGCGGTAATCGGTTTGCCAACTATTGTTACTCATGCAACGGCAAATCCTCAGTTTACGTCTTTGGTTTCTGCTCTTACAAGAAGTGATATGCCTAATTTTGTTGGAATTTTAAGCGGAACTGCCAATTCTCCGTTTACGGTTTTCGCACCTACCAACACAGCATTTTCTTCTTTGCTAACAGAAATCGGAGCGGCTAATTTAGCAGCCATTCCAAAAACGACTTTGGAAAATACCTTGAAATATCACGTCGTTACCGGAGCCAATGTAGGATCTAATAATCTTACAAACAATATGATGGTTCCAACTTTCCAGGGTGGAAGTTTTAAGATTACCACAACAGGCGGTGCTAAGATTACAGATAACAACAACAGAGTTTCTAATATTATTGTAACCGACGTACAATGCAGCAACGGAATTATCCATGCAATTGATAAAGTTTTGCTACCCTAATTGTTTTTTTTTCATATAATATTTAGCAAAATAGGCTGCCTCATTTCTGAAGCAGCCTATCTTATTTTTTAATTTTTATATTTAATCTTTCGATCCCAGATCATCCATCGGATCATCCATTCCTTTAATGATGTTAGAATGGTAAACTCTTTCTGATCCTAAGAAGTAAATATTATGTCTTGCCTTTGCAATAATTCCGTTATATTCCTCTTCCGTCATTCCTTCAGGAATATCTGTTTTTTCTTCCGCTGGTTTTCTGTATACCTGCAAAGCTCCGTTTTTATTCAGGATTGAATTTGCAGAAACCGCCTCTTCCAGATTATCCGCATATACAATCACATTGTTTTTTCCGATGCTGTGCTTTCTGTAAGCATTAAGCATTTCGTCGTCGTGGGCAAAAGTATATTCGAAAAATCCTTTGGTCTGCTCATCTTCCTGATAATTGTCGGTTGACAGTCCGCTTTCAAGGTTTGATCTGGAAATAATGATATTTGCATCGTCAAAACCGTTGTTTTTTAAATCTTTTTTAATCTCTTCTGTATCTACTGTTACAGGAAATACCGAAACTACTGTATAAGCCATAATATTTTGTTTTTTGATTATGGGGTACAGTACAAAAGCTGTGCAATTTATCTGGTGAAAAGGTTAATTTAATTTAAAAATTTATCCAGAATATCTACTGCGCACTTTGGAAGATTGGTTCCCGGACCGAAAATAAAATCTGCTCCGTTCGCATACAGGAATTCATAATCCTGCTGAGGGATTACCCCTCCCACCACAATGGTAATATCGTCTGCTCCGAGTTTTTTAAGCTCCTCAACAACCTGCGGAACCAAAGTTTTATGACCTGCTGCCAAAGAAGAAACTCCCAGAATATGAATATCATTTTCTACCGCCTGTTTTGCCACTTCTTCCGGAGTCTGGAATAATGGTGCCACATCCACATCGAATCCCATATCTGCAAATGCGGTTGCGACTACTTTTGCTCCCCTGTCGTGACCGTCCTGTCCCATTTTGGCGACCATTAATCGTGGACGGCGCCCTTCTTCCTCCTCAAATTTCTGAGTAAGGTGTAAGGCTTTTTCAAAATATTCGTTTTTCCCTGCGTTCATGGCGTAAACTCCTGAAATTGTTCTGATATTGGCTTTGTATCTCCCGAAACTTTCTTCCATCGCATCGCTCATTTCTCCCAGCGTTACTCTTCTTCTTGCGGCTTCAATACATAAGGCTAAAAGATTTCCTTTTCCTGATTTGGCACTTTCACGGATCTCATTTAAAATCTCATTCACCGCGTCAGAATTTCTTTCTGCCTTTATTTTATTTAATCTTTCGATTTGCTTTCTGCGGACTTCCGTGTTGTCGATATCCAGGATTTCAATGGCATCCTGCTTCAGTTCTGATTTGAAAGAATTAACCCCGATGATAAATTCTTCACCACTGTCAATTTTCGCCTGTTTTCTCGCTGCCGCTTCTTCAATCCTCATCTTCGGAATTCCGGCTTCAATGGCTTTTGTCATTCCACCCTCTTGTTCCACCTCATCAATGTATTTCATGGCTTCTTCAATCATTTGCTGAGTCAGAGATTCAACCAAATTACTTCCGCCCATCGGATCTACGACATCGCAGATTCCGCTTTCCTGCTGAAGAATAATCTGTGTATTTCTTGCAATTTTTGCTGAATAATCTGTAGGAAGCGCAATCGCTTCATCTAAAGCATTCGTGTGAAGAGACTGTGTTCCGCCCAGTGCAGAAGACAATGCTTCAATTGCTGTTCTCGTAATATTATTAAATGGTTCCTGTTCCGTTAAAGACCAGCCTGAAGTCTGTGAGTGTGTTCTTAAAGCTAAAGATTTCGGATTCTGAGGATTAAACTGCTTTAATAATTCAGCCCAGATATATCTTGCTGCCCTCATTTTGGCAATTTCCATAAAATGATTCATCCCGATTGCCCAGAAAAAGGAGAGTCTCGGTGCAAAATCATCGACATTCATTCCCGCTTTTATTCCTGTTCTTACATATTCCAATCCATCGGCAAGCGTGTAAGCCATTTCCAGAACCGGAGTGGCTCCTGCTTCCTGCATATGATAACCGGAAATTGAGATGGAATTGAATTTCGGAATATTCTGAGAAGTATATTCAAAAATATCGGCGATGATCTTCATCGAAGGTGCAGGCGGATAAATGTAGGTATTTCTCACCATGAATTCCTTCAGAATATCATTCTGAATGGTTCCTGAAAGCAAATCCTGAGAAACGCCCTGCTCTTCTGCCGCCACAATATAGAATGAAAGAATTGGCAGAACCGCTCCGTTCATCGTCATGGAAACCGAAATCTGATCCAAAGGAATTTCATTGAATAAAATTTTCATATCCTCCACAGAATCAATTGCTACTCCCGCTTTTCCAACATCGCCCACAACTCTCGCGTGATCGGAATCATATCCTCTGTGTGTCGCCAGATCGAAGGCTACCGAAAGCCCTTTTTGTCCCGCCGCCAGATTTCTTCTGTAAAAAGCATTGGATTCTTCTGCTGTGGAAAAACCTGCATACTGACGGATTGTCCATGGCTTCTGAACATACATTGTAGAATACGGACCTCTTAAATAAGGTGCAATTCCCGGAGAAGTCTGCGTTAATTCCTGATTTTTAACGTCTTCTGCCGTATAAGAAGATTTTAACTGTAAGCCGTCTTTCTCAAAAGGATAGACCTCTGTTTTCTTTTCGGTAATAGTGAATTGAGGAGTTTTATTCTGAACTGCCCTTCTCATAATTTCAGATTTAATAGATGGCTAAAATTACACATTTTTGAGGGAATATTTTTTAAATAAAAAAAGCGAAACTGCAAAACTGCAAAATCGCTTTTTATGTACTCATTAATCGTCATTTTCCAATATCAATTAAAGAAATAAGTCAAAACTACAAACAACTGCTATAACCTTCTTCTGAAATTTAATGAAGAGGAAAAACATTTCCCTCCTGTAATGGCGGTTTTCATATCTGTACGTTATATTCTTGCGTCAGTAAGTTATATTCTCGCACCGGTAAGTTATATTCTCGCACCCGTATTTAATATTCTTGCACCAGTAAGTTAGATTCTTGCATCAATAAGTTAGATTCTTGCACCCGTATTTAATATTCTTGCACCAGTAAGTTAGATTCTTACACCAGTATTTTATATTCTTGCATCAATAAGTTAGATTCTTGCACCCGTATTTAATATTCTTGCACCAGTAAGTTAGATTCTTACACCAGTATTTTATATTCTTGCATCAATAAGTTAGATTCTTGCACCCGTATTTAATATTCTTGCACCAGCAGGTTTATTTCTTTTGTCTTGAATGAAGATCTGTACAATACTACTGAATCAACGTAGTAATGAATAATACATTAATTCAGTAGCTGTTCTCATGCCTTATTTAGAATATTAAGCAGAGAATTTTTATTTCTGTAGTTTTTTAATCCCCATTTCATACAGCGCAAAAGAAATCAGATCTGCATTTTCTCCGATCACCTGTTCTGTAGATCTTCCGGCTCCATGTCCTGCATTTTTCTCAATTCTTAGTAAAATCGGGTTGTTACAAGCCTGTTTTTCCTGTAATTCTGCACCAAACTTAAAAGAATGTGCCGGAACTACCCTGTCATCATGATCACTGGTAATAATCATGGTTGATGGATAACACGTTCCTGCTTTTACATTATGAACCGGAGAATAAGATTTTAAATAGTCAAACATTTCTTTGTTGTCTTCCGCAGTTCCGTAATCATAAGACCAGCCTGCTCCTGCAGTGAATTTATTATACCTCAACATATCCAGAACGCCCACTCCCGGAAAGGCAACTCTGGCTAAATCCGGACGCATCGTCATAGTAGCTCCTACCAGCAAACCGCCGTTTGATCTTCCTGAAAGTGCCATAAACTGTTTGGAAGTATAGCCTTTGCTCTGTAAATATTCTCCTGCAGCGATGAAATCTTCAAAAACATTTTTTTTCTGCATCTTCGTTCCTGCATCATGCCATTTTTTACCGTATTCTCCGCCACCGCGAATGTTCGGAACGGCATAGATTCCGCCATTTTCCATCCAGATCGCATTTACTACAGAAAAGGCAGGCTGTAAGCTGATGTTGAATCCGCCGTAAGAATAAAGAATCGTAGGATTTTTACCATTCAGCTTTGTTCCTTTCTTATAGTTAATCATCATCGGAATTTTGGTTCCGTCTTTTGAAGTGTAGAAAACCTGTTCAGAAACATAATCTTCAGGATTGAATTTCACTTTTGGCTTCTGATACACTTCCGATTTCCCTGAATCTGCATTAAATTTATATGTTGTTCCGGGAGTGATGTAATTCGTAAAAGAGAAATACAGCTCTTTCTCAATTTCCTTCCCTCCAAATCCGGATACGTTTCCTTTTCCGGGAAGAGAAATTTCACGGATCAGTTTTCCGGTTCTGTCATATTGTTTTACCTGATCAATCGCATCAATCATGTAGGTTGCGAAGAAATATCCTCCTCCTGTTGTAATTCCTAAAACATTTTCGGTCTGGGGGATAACATCTTTCCATGTTTCAGGAGCCGGATTCTTAATGGTTGTTTTTACCAGACGCATATTCGGAGCATCTTTATCCGTAAAAATATACAGATCATCACCCTGCGTATCAACAATGCTTACATTGATATCAAAACCTTTATTAATCTGAATAAAATCGCCGCCTTTTTTAAGATCTTTAATGTAAAGTTCATTTCCGTTGGTTGCGTTGGCTGCGGAAATAATCAGATATCTTTGATCTTCGGAAACTCCCGCCCCTAAATATCTTCTCGGTGTTTTGTCTCCGCCAAAAATTAACTGATCTTCAGATTGTTTGGTTCCCAGTTTATGAAAATATACTTTGTGTTTATCCGTCATTCCGGAAAGTACCGTTCCTTCTTTTGGCTTATCATAGCTTGAATAATAGAAACCTTCATCACCCTGCCATGAAATTCCGCTGAATTTTACATCAGCCAAAGTTTCATCAATCTGCTTTTTTGTAATTGCATCAATAATGATGATTTTGTTCCAGTCGCTTCCTCCTTCCGAAATAGAATACGCAGCCAGATTTCCTTTTTTGTTGAAAGAAAGCTGTGAAAGCGATGTGGTTCCTTTTTCAGAAAATTTATTGGGATCCAGAAAAACTTCGGTAGCTTTGGTTTTATTGTTGGTTCTGTATAAAACCGACTGCGCCTGTAATCCGTCATTTTTATAATAATAGGTATACTCTCCTTCTTTGAAAGGAGCCGAAATCTTTTCATAATTCCAGATGTCTCTTAACTGATTCCTGATTTCGTCTCTGAAAGGAATTTTCGAAAGATAATCCTGACTGTGTTTTACCTCATCATCTACCCACTTTTTCGTGGCTTCAGAATCGTTCTCCAAATCTCGGTACGGATCTGCAACGGCAGTTCCGAAATAGGTATCGGTTTGTGTTCCTTTAACTGCTTTTGGGTAATTCATTTTTTGTGCATAAAATGTCGCCGAGAAAAGAACTCCGGCTGTTAGTAAAATGGGTGTGAATTTCATATTAAGCTATTTTCCCAAAAATAAGGAATCTGTTTCGAATAAAAAAAGCCGTCTAAAGACAGCTTTATATGATTAATTGAGATTTCTCAGATAAAATTCATTCATTTTCCAGTTCAGTTCCTGCGGTCCGCCGTTCCAGTAATAAATATTTTCTCCAACTTTCACCTGATATAAATTGAATTTCTGTTCTGTAGAAACCAATTTGTCCGCTTTTTTTATTTCGTTGGTAACATCAATAAGGTATTTCTTCATTTCTCCTGCGCCAATATTTTTAATATCTCCCATATTGAGCATCAGGTTATGAGAAGGCACATTAAAACTCACTTCATAGGTCACCTCAGAAAATCCGTTTCCTTTCAATCGTTCATCATTTATGATTTTAATTTCTTTTACCCTGTATTTTGCATTGGCAAAATTCTGCATCAAAGCACTGAAATAATTTTTAACCTCAACCGAACATTCAGATGCTACGTTTACAGGAAGACCCGCAAGAAAAAGTTTCGTATACTCATCAATCTTTTCGTTGTAGGTGTCCTTAAGTTTCATTTTGTGGGTACTTTCTTTCCCAAGAAAATTAATAAGATAGCTGTTCAGTTCTTTTACAGACTCATCATCATATTTTACAAAAGAATTAAAATAAAGATTAAAAACATTCTCAGGCTTTAGAATATTTTGGGATTTTAAGCTCCCAAAAGAGAAGAGAAATATTGCCAGACAGGCAATGTTAAGCATTTTCATAAGTACGGTACATTTTCAGTTTTAGTGTATAAAAAAACTCCTGAACCATCAAGAGTTAATATAAAAATACATTATTTATACCATGTAAACAGATTTTCACAGAATTATTTTTAAACAAGCATTACAGACAAGATGTAAAATACTGATTAAAAGAAATTTAAGCCGTCAATATTTTAAACATTCAGTTAAGCTCAAAATAAAAGTCTCCGAAATACTCCGGAGACTTAAAAAAGATTTTATGGTAAAGATTTTATAAACTTTCTTCTTCGCCTTTCATTTTTTCGGCGTTTTCTGCCATGATGACGGCATCGATCATCTCAGAAATATCTCCGTTCATGTATGCATCTAAGTTATACATCGATTTGTTGATTCTGTGATCGGTAACTCTCCCCTGAGGATAATTATACGTTTTAATCTTCGCAGAACGGTCTCCCGTAGAAACCATGGTCTTTCTCTGCGCCGCAATATCTCCCTGAACTTCCTGCAATTTGATGTCGTACAATTTTGCACGAAGCATTTCCATCGCCAGTTCACGGTTGGCTAACTGGGAACGTGCCTGCTGACAAACCACCACCAATCCTGAAGGTTTATGCGTAAGCTGAACTTTAGTTTCCACCTTGTTAACGTTCTGTCCTCCTGCTCCACCTGAACGTGAAGTCTGCATTTCGATATCTGCCGGATTAATTTCCACATCCACTTCTTCAGCTTCCGGAAGAACCGCAATGGTAATGGCAGAAGTGTGAACTCTTCCCTGAGATTCTGTCTCAGGAACACGCTGTACACGGTGAACTCCGGATTCGAATTTCATGATTCCGTACACGCCTTCCCCTTCCACTTTCATGATAAGTTCTTTGTATCCTTTCGCCGCTTCGTTAGAATCTGTGATTTCGTGTCTCCATCCTTTCGTCTTGAAATACATGGAATACATTCTGTAAATGTCTTCCACGAAGATGGCTGCTTCATCACCTCCTGTTCCGGCACGAAGTTCCACGATAACGTTTTTATCATCTGCAGGATCTTTAGGAATTAATAAAACTTTTAATTCTTCCTCCAGTCCCGGAATTTTTTCCAGCGCTTCGTTTTTTTCGATTTTTGCCAGTTCCACGAAATCTTTATCAGATCCGTCAGCAATAATTTCGTCGGACTCTTCAATGGTATCCAACGCTCCTTTATATTGATCGTAAACTTTTACAATTTTCCCCAAATCGCTATATTCTTTGTTCAAAGAAGAATATCTTTTTTGGTCTGAAATAACATCAGGCTGTATAATAAGGTCTGCCACCTCATTATATCTCTGTTTTATAGCTTCTAATTTTGGAATTAATGATTTAGACATTATGAAAATTTTGTGGGTGCAAAGATACGGATTATTAATTCAATTTTAAAACTAATAGTTTGTTGTTCTGAATGAAGCGTATGCGTATTGAAGAATCTTTTTTAACGAAATGTTCGCAACAGTTTTTGAATTAACCGCTTTTTCAAGCGCAATGTCTGCAGAAGCTTTCTTTTTAAATGATTGCAAATATAATTCTGCTATCATTTGCTGAGTGAAACGCCCTTGCGAACGGATTCTTTTCAAAGCTAGTCTAATTATTCTTGCGAACTCTGCGTTAAAAACAATACTTAATTGTAATGATTTAACGCTAAGATTTACAAATCAAAAGTTCAAATAATCTTCACAAACTTAACTTCTTAAATAATCTTAATGGTTCAATTTTTTAGCGCAATGTTCGCAAAGATTTTCTTTTAAATGATTGTAATTACTTTTCGGTCGCAACGGCGTTTCACTCAGCAAGTGATGAGAACGTTTAAATGATTCTTTGCGAATGATACCTTCTTTAAATTAAGACGTCTCAAAATGATTTTAAAAATATATTCTGCTATCATTTGCTGAGTGAAACGCCCTTGCGAACATTTTTTTTCAAAGCCAGTTCAATTATCCTTGCGAACTCTGCGTTAAAAACAATTTGTAATTGTTTTACAATTAATCTAAATCAACGGATAATTTCTTATCAATTAAATACAAAACAATTCCCACAGCAACAATTCCTAATCCGATAATGCTTTCTTTAGGATTATGGATCAACGTGAAATACAGAATGTAGATGCTGAATAACAAAAAAACCGTCGGAAAAATATAAAACAGATTGGATTTGAATATCTTCCGGTCTTCTTTTTTAATGAAATACGCCGTAGAAATTGCCAGAGTGGCAAATAACTGCAGAATAAAAGCGGTATAAACAAAGATCTCCTTAAAACTTCCCGTTAAAATAATCAACGTTGCAATTACGGCATGGGCAAAAATCGCACGGACAGGAATTCCCTTTTTATTTCCGACCGATAGAGATTTCCAGAGTCTGTTTTCTTTTGCAAAAGCCTGCGTCAAACGGGAACCTACCCACAAATAACCGCTGATTGTAGCGACTAACTGTAAAGCAATAAAAATATTAACTATTTTACCGAA
Source organism: Chryseobacterium sp. ZHDP1 (assembly GCF_018603435.1). Lineage (GTDB taxonomy): Bacteria > Bacteroidota > Bacteroidia > Flavobacteriales > Weeksellaceae > Chryseobacterium > Chryseobacterium indicum. The sequence goes on from NZ_CP075682.1 coordinate 2,820,179, forward strand.
AGTATTTCCCAGCATATTATTGGCAGCTTCCCCCATCACATCTTCTTTTCCCGCCAATTGATTTACCGGAGTATGTTTCAGCATGATAAAATTAACCAAGAGATAACAAACAGTTACGAAAACAGTTCCTACAATGAGTGATTTCGGTAGGTTTTTCTGAACATCTTTTATTTCTCCCGCAATGTAGGAAGCAGAATTCCAACCCGTGTAAGAATACGTTACAAAAACCAAAGACGTGGCAAAAGCAGGAAGCATGATTTCTTTCTGCCATGAATCATCAAACTTCAGGCTGTTTCCGATAGCTTCCGAGTCTGAAATTCCGATTCCTATAATGATGAGAACAATGATGAACGCAATTTTTATCAGTGTAAAAAAATTATGAAATCTGCTTGAAGCTTTTAAGCTGAATGACAAAAAAACGGAAACCAGAAAGATGATTCCGATGGCAAAGCTGTTTCCAAAAGAAACATCGAAAGCAGAAAGGTATTTCGACATCGCCAAAGCAGCCAGTGCAACGGGAGATGAGAAACCGATGATGAGAGAAATCCAGCTTACCAGATAGCCTAAAAGCGGATGATAGGTTTCTTTCAAATAAATAAAATCTCCGCCGTTCCCTTTGAAATGCGAACCTAATTCGGCATAACAAAAGGCTCCAAACAAAGCAAGAATTCCTCCAATGAACCAAAGGAGGAATATGCTGTAGGTATTCGTAATGTCGGTAAGCTGAAAACCGAGTGTTGTAAAAATTCCGGTTCCGATCATATTCGAAACGACAATTGCCACTGCGGTTTTCCAGCCGATCTGATGTGAAGTTGAATTCATTAATTAAAATGTAAAATTAAGCCTTCCGAAGAAATAGTTTCCGAGAGTTCCCATCTGCACCGGAGCATATTTGAAAACTCCAAAATACGAATTTTCATAAATCTGAAGATCCGGAAAGACATCAAACACATTATTGGCTCCGACGGTTAAGTTAATATTTTTTGTGAAATCATATCCTACACTCACATCGGTGACTACTTTGGGATTAAACTCCTGAACTCCTCCAAACGGATATCCGTCGCGGATCACTTTCCCAAAGTAAGTATTTCTCACCAGAAAATTAAATTTTCCGACTCCATAATTCAATCCTAAAGAAGCTTTGGTTTTAGGCGATAAACTTTCGATGATATTGATCTGATCCGGCCCAAAAAATTCATTCTGCGGTGTCTGAAGATTAGCCGGGAAATGAAAATCTGTAATTTTTGTTTCGGTATAATTTCCGGCAAGATTGATATTTAAATTTCCGCTACCTATTTTCCAGTCGTAGGCAACTACAAGATCTACTCCTTTGGTTTCCGTATCCACGGCATTGGCAAAAAATCTTCCGCTTTCCACCCCATACACCGCCAGTCGATCGTCTGTAATATTACTTGTAATCACGATCCGGTCTTTTACTTTAATTAAATATCCGTCTAAAGTGATTGACAGCTTATTGATCGGCTTTAAAGTAAATCCTACGCTTCCGTTCACCGAAGTTTCCTGTTTTAATTTGTCGAAGCCAAGTGCTTTTGCAGCTTCACTGTCGTTATTAAAAATTCCTTTGGTAACAATTGAATTTCCTGTGGTGGAAATATCTGCATAAGAATTGTTAAAATACTGCTGCTGAAGAGATGGTGCTCTGAAACCTGTTCCCACCGCAGCACGAATTGCATAATTTTTTGCGAACTCATATCTTACCGCTAATTTTCCGTTCAGTGTACTTCCAAAATCTGAATAGTTTTCGAACCTTCCGGCAAGGTCTACATTTAACTTCTTATCCAGATCATAAGAAACATCCGCATAAACTGCAGTTGAATGTCTGGATTTTGAAAGTGCGTTTTGTGGTGAAAATCCAATAAACGACTGCGCTCCTCCTGCTCCGGAGATATTATCCGGATTGGTAGTCGCCGTCACAGGATTTCCGAAAATATCATATCTCATATAAGAAGCCTGATCTCCTGCTTTAATGTCGTATTGCTCAAACCTGAATTCTCCACCGAATGCAACATTGAAGTTTCTGATATTTTTTGAAACGTCAAGATTAATTGTATTCTGAAGAAAACTGTGTGCTCCCGCATAAAAATCTGTTGGTGACTTAGCTCCTAAAGATGCATTGACGGTGTTGCTTACATCATAATTGAACGTATTGTTTCCGAATGTATTGCTAAGGTCAAAAAACCAGTCGTTTTTATTATATTTTGCTCCGATTGCATAGGAAATGTCATAGATTTTTGAGCCTAAAGTCGGCTGAAAACCGTTCGGATAAATAGAATAGACATTGTTTGAAGTTTCGCTCGGCAATCTTCTGAAACCGTAGCCCTGCCCTTCTTTGATACTGAAGCCCCCGAAGGAATATATTTTAAACTGATCGTTCAAAGGATATTCGGAATTAAAAAATAACTGTGCCTGCTTTATTTTTGCATCACCGATCTGGAAATTAAAATCATCCCGGGTTAAACCATTGGCAAGAATTTTCTGATCGTCCAGCGCTTTTGCAGCATTAAAATCCGGAGCAAAATCATATGCGAAATTATCTCCGTAAATATCGAGATTATGATTCTGCGTTCTTGTTGTTTTTCCTCTTTGGTTTAATTGCAGGGACAAACTGATATAACCGTCTTTTTTCCCTAAAGAAGTTCCGTAGTTCGCTGCTGCCTGATACGTTTCACCATCATTTCTTCCGGAAATTCCGTAATTAAGACTGGCAGTTCCGCCGAGATTCTTTTTAAGGATAATATTAATAACTCCTGCAATGGCATCAGAGCCGTATTGCGCCGCTGCGCCGTCTCTCAGAACCTCAATTCTGTCGATTGCGATTACCGGAATAGTACTTAAGTCTGTTCCTACCGAACCGTTTCCGACTGTATTCTGATAATTAACTAAAGAAGTAGTATGTCTTCTTTTTCCGTTAACGAGAACCAGAACCTGATCGGGTCCCATTCCTCTCAAAGTAACAGGATCGATATGTTCTGTACCGTCTGAAGCCGACTGCCGGACTGAGTTGAAAGACGGGATAACATAATTCAGTAAATCCTGAACGGTAGTTTGCGGTGAAGACTGCTGTATTTTTTCGATGTTGATGATGTCTACGGGAACCGGAGTTTCCAGTTTTGTACGTTTTGCATTTCGGTTTCCTACAATTACGACATCTTCTATCTGCTGTTCTTTTTCCTGTGCGGATAAAAATCCTATTGCCAAAAGGAGTACGCTTACGCTGAGTTTTTTCATTCTATTCAGTGCTTTAAAAAATTAATTTAAATGGTTTGCCGAAACAAACATAAAGACCTTCAAGAAGCTGGAATTCATACGGAATACTGACTCACTTATCTTCCCCCAATCGGGTTGGAATTAGCACCTTTTCATCAGAAAATGTCGGTTGCTAAGGTTTCTCAGGGCCAAATCCCTCCACCTTTCTCGATAAATCTACCGCAAAGGTAGACTAATAATTTTAATCTGCAAAAAAATTTGAAATTTGAATTTTTCAGAGTTATAAAAATTGTGAATAAGATGTGGATAACGCGTGAATTACCTATTAGCAATGCGTGAATTGGATGTTAGTATAGAAAAATTAATTGTCGATAAATAATTTTTCAATTGTGAGTAAAATATGAATAACCTATGAGTAAGGTATGAATAAGATATGGAAAACCTTCTTTTTTAATGTGGAAAAAATTGTGAATAAGGTATTGAAAAGCCGTTAGTATCATATTAACAACCTCTATTTTTACTGCGGATAAAATATGAATAAACAAAAAAAGAGACCGCTTTCGCGATCTCTTATTATAAACTTTTGAAGTTATCCACAGGTTATTTCACAATCATTTTCTGGATTGAAATTCCTGTATCTGATTTCAAATGAACCAAATACGTTCCTGCCGGATAATTTGTTTTTAATTCATAGGTGCCGTTTTCATTATTCAATTTAAATGAATCCATTTTTTTACCGCTCATATCGTAGATAAAAATCTCTCCGTTCTTCGCTTTGTGGTAAATTAATTTAGCCAGACCATTTTTCACAGGGTTATCCGCAATCTGTAAAGAAAGCTTATTTTCGACATTCACATCCATTGCAGATAAACTTCCCACATAATTTCCGAAAATCCTGAATTCTCCCGGCTGTAAAGTAATCGGAACTGTTGTAGACGTTATACTAGATAAAGAATTATCCATTAAGTTCTGCCATTGCCCAACATATGGGAAATACGGAACTACACTCTGGACAGCCGTTGTATAATTTGCCAATACGACCACGTTTTTCACTCCGTTAGTAATTGCGTTGTCGTACACATAAATTCTTGTAATTAATCCATTCGGATCATTTGCCAGATTATTTGATTCTACAGTATATGTTTTTGATTTGAAAACAGGATATACATTTCTTAAATTGATGATCTTCGCCCAGGTATCGTAAACCGCTTTTCTGTTCACATCCGTATCATATCCTAAAGTAAATGCAATCGGCTTTTCATCGGTTCTGCAACCACTATTAATGGTTCCGTTTGCACATCTGTTGATACTGAATTCATAACCAAGCTCTCCGAACTGCCAGATCATTTTAGGACCAGGAATAGTGAAGAACGTCGCTCCGAAGGCTTTCATTCTGTCTAAAGCAGTATTAAGATTTTTAACATCATAGCTTCCGTTTACCGCACCATAAGCAAGATTTTTAAACATTAACCTTTCTTCATCATGACTTTCTCCATAACCTACCGCTCTCATTTCAGAGAATCCATGCAGCGTATGATTCATTCTGTCGAAATTACTGTTTTCTTTATACCCCATTGTATTTTGGTTATAAGATCCATTCTGGTTATTCCACATCATCACTCCTTTTCCTTCTGCAACTCTGTAGTTTGCCCATTGCTGCTCTTCCGCATCGGTTCCCAGATGTTCAAAAATCATGTAAGAATTCGGATCAAGAGCCCATTGCTTGTCTGCATAATATTTCAGGATATCAACTCTGTCCTGCTGATAAGCGTTTGTACAGGTTTCGTCGTTTTCAGAACAGCTTTGTGTAAATCCTTTGGTTAAATCCCAACGGAAACCATCTACATGATATTCCGTCAACCATTGCTGAAGACATCTTTCAACGTAATATTTAGTTGAAGAACTTGTATGGTTAAAATCATTAAACACATTATAAGAGTGTTTAGGAACCTGATTGAAGTAAGGATTATTGGCAGCGATGTCTCCATAACCGTCTCCATCCGGATCAATATTCCAGAGTCTTGCGAGCGGAGAGCGTCCGGTTGCATGATTGAAAGCAATATCCAGAATTACTGCGATTCCATTCTGGTGGCACAGATCAATAAATTCTTTGAATTTTTCCGGTGTTCCGTACGCTTTATCCAATGCATAATGGAAAGAAGTATTATAACCCCATGAAAGATTTCCTTCGAACTCCATGATAGGAAGCAATTCAATCGCATTAATGTTCAGATTTTTCAGGTATGAAATCTTATTAATTAAAGACTGCCAGTTTTTTTCCTGCGTAAAGTCTCTTAACAATAATTCATACACCACAAGATTTTCTTTTGCCGGACGCTGGAAATTCGTAACCTGCCAGTTATAAGGAGTCTGTCCTGTTTTAAACATAGAAACCTCAAAACCCTGCCCAGCCGGAAACGCAGGTAAGTTAGGATAAGTTGTAGAAGAGATATATTGGTCATCGTAAGAAGACAGGATCTGTGGAGAATACGGATCTGCCACTTTTCTCAAATCATTGGTTCTGTACTGGAAAGTATACAATTGCTGAGGTGTTAATCCGCTTAGTTCAATCCAGTATAGATCCGGATTTGTTGTGTCTCTTTTCATCAAATAAGCATCATTCACTGTCCAGTTATTAAAACTTCCGATCACATGAACGAAATTTTTAGACGGAGCATACAAAGCCAGTCCTACTTTCGTGTTATCGGTTGGATGATAATTGATTCCCTGTCTTATCCACGTCGGAATCGCTTCAGAAACCACATTTCTCGGAACCTGTAAAATAAATGTGGCATTTTTGGAATTTGAATTGGCATCAGTAGCAATTAATTCCATATTAGCATCTCCTGTTACAGTGTAGTTGTAAGAATATGAAGTTGATGCTGTAGAAGTAGAATTTACAACGGTTCCGTTAGCTTTAAGCTGAAAAGTTGCGTTTACACTGGTTGTCGCTGTAATGTTAATAGAATTTCCTGTAGGTACAGACGTTAAGCTGTTAGCCGCAGGATTTGTCATGGTTAAATTCAAAACTCCGACGTTGACAAAAATATCCGGACTTGTCTGATGTGCACCGGTTTTATCTTTCAGTAAAAAACCAAATCTTCCGATTCCTGTTCTTGCGTAAAAAGTTGTGGGTGTAAAAGACAATGAATAAGTGTCTGTCGCAGCGTTATAACTTAATCGATTAAGTTCATTGGAATTGTTCCAACTCCCGTTTGTAGGGCAATCCTGACTGTTCTGATAATTGGTATCCAAAGACCATGTCCAGATATAAATAGCATTGTTTGAAACTCCCCACGCCGATTCATCAATCTGATTTCCGGGTACGGTTAATGTTATTGCATCCGTTTCATTAAACGGATTCGGGGTAATTGTATAGCTGATCTGCCCAAAGACATTGGCTAAGATAAACAACAATATACCGGAATAGAATTTTTTCATATAATTCGTCCTTTTAAGTTTAATTTAATACTAAAGTAATTTATTTTTTGAAAAATTTTCACCTTTTCATAAAAAAACAAAACTTTAAGCCAATTAAATATTATGCTTAGAATAATACCTGACAGATGAATTATATGCATAAAAAAACCACTTAAAAAATTTAAGTGGTTTTATATATGTTGTTTTGCTTTGATATTGCTTTCTCAGAATTCAGGTGAGAAAACAATGACAATCAATTAATGATGTCCGTGTCCGTGACTATCGTGTAAGAAAGGTCCGTTTCCTTTAGGATTGCTGTAGATTACTTCTACACCATCCTGCTCATTCAGCTGCTTGCTTCTGATATCTTCCGGATTAAAAGGTTTTACTTTTCCGAAGTACTCTTTTAAACCTTCTGTTAGCCACATTGGAATTACCAACCCGAAGAACATGAAGATACACCAAAATCCTACAAGGAACATTGTAATGAAGAAAATTGTCCAAAGGAACTGGTAAAACGGCCAAAATGCTGATAAAATCGTTATCATTTTCTTAAAGATTTTAGGCAAAAATAGGACTTTTTATTTTTTTACACAAAAGATATACGTCCTATTTTATTATTTATTTTGATTTTAAACTAATTAGTGCGCAAGATCTGCAAAGAAATCATTGCCTTTATCATCCGTAATGATGAACGCCGGGAAATCTTTCACTTCGATTTTCCTTACGGCTTCCATTCCTAATTCCGGAAAATCTACCACCTCAACAGAAAGAATGTTATCTTTTGCTAAAATAGCAGCCGGACCTCCGATGGAACCTAAATAAAAACCTCCATATTTGCTGCACGCATTGGTAACATCTTTTGTTCTGTTTCCTTTTGCCAACATAATCATACTTCCGCCGTGGCTCTGGAATTCATCTACGTAAACGTCCATTCTTCCCGCAGTAGTCGGTCCGAAACTTCCTGAAGCCATTCCTTCCGGAGTTTTTGCTGGTCCCGCGTAATAAATCGGGTGATTTTTGAAGTATTCAGGCATTGGCTGTCCGGCATCCAGTAATTCTTTGATCTTTGCATGGGCAATATCTCTGGCTACAATTAAAGTACCGTTCAGTTTCAGTCTTGTTTTGATCGGATATTTTGAAAGTTCTGCTAAAATATCAGACATCGGCTGATTCAGGTTGATTTCTACGGCTTCTTCCAGATGCGGCGGTGTTGCCGGTAAAAATCTCTTCGGATCCTGCTCCAATTGCTCTAAGAAAATTCCGTCTTTCGTAATTTTTCCTTTGATATTTCGGTCTGCTGAACAGGAAACTCCCATTCCGACCGGACAGGAAGCGGCGTGACGCGGCAATCTGATTACTCTGACGTCGTGTGTTAAATATTTTCCGCCAAACTGTGCTCCGATTGCACTTTCCTGACAGATTTTCTGAACTTTCGCTTCCCACTCCAAGTCTCTGAACGCCTGTCCTGCTTCATTTCCTTCTGTCGGAAGATTGTCGTAATATTTTGCTGATGCTTTTTTAACCGCCGCCAAATTAGCTTCCGCAGAAGTTCCGCCAATTACCAAAGCCAAATGATAAGGCGGACAAGCAGCCGTTCCTAAATCTGAAATTTTCTCTTTAATGAATTCTTCCAAAGATTTTTCGTTCAGTAAAGACTTTGTTTTTTGATACAAGAAGGTCTTGTTTGCTGAACCTCCTCCTTTTGTTAAAAATAAGAATTCGTAATAATCCCCCTTTTTAGCATAAATATCGATCTGCGCCGGAAGATTGGAACCCGAATTTTTCTCATCAAACATCGTTAAAGGAACCACCTGAGAATATCTTAAATTTCTTTTCTGGTACGTATTGTAGATTCCTTTGCTTAAATATTCTCCGTCATCAACGCCTGTGTAAACGTTTTCTCCCTTTTTACCCATTACAATTGCAGTTCCGGTATCCTGACACGAAGGTAAAGCTCCTTCCACAGCAACCGCTGCATTCTGTAATAAATTGTAAGCTACAAATCTGTCGTTGTCCGTAGCTTCAGGATCGTCGATAATTCTTCTTAAACTTTCAAGGTGGGAAGAACGGAGCATGAAAGAAACGTCTGCCATTGCTTCCTCTGCTAAAAGCTCAAGACCTTTCGGATCAATGGTTAAAATTTCTCTGTCTCCTAATTTTTCAACTTTTACGTAGTCTGAAGTCAATTTTTTGTATACCGTATCATCCTTTAGAATCGGATACGGATCCTGATATCTGAAATCCATTTACTTTTTTCTTTGGGTGCAAAAATACGGCTTACTCAAAAAAGCATGAGTAAAATCAGTAACTTAGATTGATATTTATAATGATTATAAATTGCGAGGGTTTTCTTTTCTCATTAACTTTATACGAAGATATTTTAAACACAAAAGACGCAAAAGCTTTTAAGCACTTTAGTTATTTTAAGTTTAACAAATAATGCTTTAGAAGAACACATTAGTTTTAAAAATCTTCGATTTTCATTTTGTGAAATTTGACTTTTTAAAATTAATAATTCTTTGTGCTTTTGGGGTTAAATCAAAACTAAACAAATTTCAATCACATGAATTACAGAATAGAAAAAGACACGATGGGAGAAGTGCAGGTTCCTGCAGATAAGTTTTGGGGAGCCCAAACGGAACGTTCAAGAAATAATTTTAAGATTGGTCCGGAAGGTTCCATGCCACATGAAATCATCGAAGCTTTTGCTTATCTAAAAAAAGCAGCCGCTTTTACCAATACTGATCTGGGAGTTCTTCCCGCCGAAAAAAGAGATATGATCGCGAAAGTCTGTGACGAAATTTTAGAAGGAAAACTTAACGATCAGTTTCCTTTGGTGATCTGGCAGACCGGTTCGGGAACGCAGTCCAACATGAATGTAAATGAGGTAATTTCCAATAAAGCACACGTTAACAACGGTGGAAATTTAGGCGAAAAATCTGAAATCCATGCAAATGATGACGTGAATAAGTCGCAATCTTCCAACGATACTTATCCAACAGCAATGCACATCGCAGCGTATAAAAAAGTAGTGGAAACCACCATTCCGGCTGTAGAAAAATTAAGAGATACTTTAAAAGAAAAATCGGAAGCGTTTAAAGATATTGTAAAAATAGGGAGAACGCATTTAATGGACGCAACGCCTTTAACTTTAGGTCAGGAATTTTCAGGGTATGTCGCTCAGTTAAATTACGGTTTAAAAGCATTAAAAAATACGTTACCTCATCTTTCTGAACTGGCTTTAGGCGGAACTGCGGTGGGAACAGGATTAAACACTCCTCAAGGTTACGATGTAAAAGTGGCGGAATATATTTCTAAATTTACGAATCTTCCTTTTGTAACCGCAGAAAATAAATTTGAGGCTTTGGCAGCTCATGACGCGATTGTAGAATCTCACGGAGCTTTAAAACAATTAGCTGTTTCTTTATTTAAAATTGCTCAGGATATCCGATTATTAGCTTCCGGACCTCGTTCAGGAATTGGAGAAATTCATATTCCGGAAAATGAGCCGGGATCATCCATTATGCCGGGAAAAGTAAATCCTACGCAAAATGAGGCAATGACAATGGTTTGTGCTCAGGTTTTAGGAAATGATACGACCATTTCTTTTGCGGGAACACAGGGAAATTACGAACTGAATGTCTTCAAACCTGTGATGGCTTATAACTTTTTACAGTCTGCTCAACTGATTGCCGATGCCTGTATTTCTTTTAACGATCATTGTGCAGTCGGAATTGAACCCAATCGTGAGAGAATTAAAGAACTGGTTGATAAATCTCTGATGCTGGTAACAGCTCTGAACACACACATCGGTTATGAAAATGCTGCAAAAATTGCTAAAACCGCCCATAAAAACGGTACTACCTTAAAAGAAGAAGCTGTAAATCTGGGACTTTTAACCGCAGAACAGTTTGATGAGTGGGTAAAACCTGAAGATATGGTAAGAAGCCTGAAATAAACTAAGAATTAAATTATTAAATATTGCAAAACCGCAGGACAAATTTGTCCTGTGGTTTTCTGTTATATATGAATGTTACGTGTTTTTACCATTTGTAAGCAAGACCGATAACCAGAGCTTTGTCATTTTCAAATTGATTATCCTTAAAAAAATTACCAAAATCTTTTTTTACAAAAATGCTGAAATCGCTGTACGAAACGGTAAACTGCGCTCCGTAAATGAAAGGATTCACCTGATAATTCCCTCTTTCTCTCTGGCTGATTTCTTCGCCTTTAATAATGTTATTGGTAGACATTCTTACTCCTCCATAAACATTTGCACCTACTTTAAAACCTTTCTGATAATCTCTGTACTGAACATCCATTCCTGCGCTTTTCAGTTTAGAAAAATTATACTGCAACCCCAAAGGAACAATGACGTAGCCTGTCCGCAATTTGCTTTTGCTTAAATTTTTATCATAGGCCGAAAGATAAACATCCGAATTCATGTCTTTGGCAAAAAACCTGTTATTATCAATGTTTAAGGTTCTCCATGAAAATCCAAGCCCGGAAATTAATCCCCAATGACTGGTTCTGCTGAACTGATAATTGAATTTCAGCCCAAATTCAAGATTTCCCGCGTATCCTAAGTTTTTATCCAGATCATTATCTGATTTATTGTTGGTGAGAATCATGGCTCCGTAAGAAAAATAGGCGGTGAAGTTCTTAGTCGGACGGAATTTCTTTAGAAGTTTTTCTTTAATTTCTTCGTTGGAAGTTACATCAGAATTCAGAAGAGAATATCTTACCTGCTTCTGAATCACAGAATCCAGATCAAAACCGAGTTCTTCAATTCGCTGATCAATTTTTTCCGAAAAACGATCGGCGATAATTGCTTTTTGTTTGTCGAATTCAGCTTTATCCAGATTTTTAGCCTGAAGAATCAGCAGTTCTGCTTCCATCAGCTTTTTTTCTTCCTGAATAATTGAATCAATTTTTCGGGCGTATTCATCTACTTTTTCTTTTACTATCGGGCTTACTTCCGTATCTTCTTTAGGCTGAAGATTTAAGGTAAGATTTTTCTGAGAATAGGCTGTACCAGATAAAAGGCACAATAGTCCCATCATGATCATTTTTTTAATCATAGTATTATTTTTTTAGTTGTTAAAAATTTGAAGTATTATTTTCCGTTCAGATCAATGGTTGCTACATTGCTTTCTTTGGTTTTTTCGATAACGTCTTTATGTTCTACCGAGAAAAGTAATGTGGAAGGATCAACATATCTTTTTCTTTTCCCTTGAGTTTTTACCGAATCTGACTTTGCTATAATTTCTTCAGGCTCGGTTTTAGAAATATTGGCAATAATTTCAGGAGCATTTTCTTTTGTTAAAGGCATTTGTTTTTGCTCTACAATAATTTGTGACTTTACAGCTTCATTCTTTTTTTCAGCCTGAATATTTTCTGCTATAAAAGATTCTTTCTGTTTCTGATCTAAATTTTTAGGAGACTGTACTGTTTGTTCCTGAGTTTTATTCTGAATATCTGAATTTTTAATCTCAGCAGCCATTTCAGATTTTCCAACTTCTTTATTTTCTTTATTAAAAAACAGAACTGCTCCCAAGCTGAACGTTAAAACCAGACAAGCCGCCACCAAATACCAATTCATTTTTGTTTTTGAGCTTTTTCGTTCCGACTGGGCTTCAATTTCGGACCATAAATTTCTCGAAGGAGTAATTTCTCTTTCAGAAATCTGCTTTTTGATATGATGTTCTATATTATTTTTAGTAGTGTTCATTTTTCAGTGCTTTTTGTTGTTGAAAATAAATTTTTCTCATCTTTTCTTTTGCCCGAAATAATTGCGTTTTGCTTACCGCAACTGAAATCTGCAAAGTATCTGCAATTTCCTGATGCGAATAATCTTCAAGAACATAGAGGTTAAAGACCATTCTGTACGCATCCGGAAGCTGATCCAGAAGTTCCTGCGCATTGAAATCAAAAGTGACATCTTCTTCATAAATTTCTTCCAGATAAGACTGACTGATGTCGTCCAGATAAAAAACGGTTTTGTGGCTTTTTATAAAATTCAGACATTCATTCACGACAATTCTTCTCGCCCAGCCTTCAAAACTTCCGTCATTTCTAAAGGTTTCAATACTTTTAAAAATTTTACAGAACGCTTTGATAACGCAGTCTTCTGCCTGATACAAATCTGTAACGTAACTTCTGCTGATGCTCAGAAATTTCTTTACATTCTGATCATAAAAAACTTTCTGCGCAGCCGGTTCCTGCCTCTTGAGGCGGCTCAGCAAATCATCTTTTTTATTTCCGAACAAAAGCTTCATAATTATTTGTTTCTATTAGTAAGACAATTAAAAACGAAAAAGGTTACACTATAGGAAATTATTTTTTAAAATTAATTAAAAATATCATTTAAATAATTTTTCATATCTTAGTGACTTATCATAAACAACTATAAAACAAAGTATTATGAAAAATCTAAAAAAAGTTCAGAGAGAAAATTTAAAGCAGGTTTTAGGGGGTCATACCTGTCCGGCAAACACGTACCACATTACGTATAACGGATATCATGCGTGCTGTCTTCAGATCCCAAGCGGAAATCCGTGTCTTTCCACAAAATGTCTTGTTCCGATGGAAATGTGCGATTCGGAAGTCAATTAAGACTGCATACAAAAAGAAAACGGTCAGAAATTTATCTGGCCGTTTTGTATTAAAAAAATCTAAGTCTAACTTAACATTTTCTGTGCTTTTTTCACGCCTTCTACCAAAGCATCAATTTCATTGAATGTATTGTATACCGCGAAACTCGCTCTTACGGTTCCCGCGATATTGAAGAAATTCATAATTGGCTGTGTACAGTGATGTCCCGTTCTTACGGCGATTCCCAGTTTATCCAGAATCATTCCTACATCCGAAGCAATTCCGACTCCTTCAAGATTGAAAGAAACCACTCCCGTTCTGTTGGCTTTTTCCCCATAAATTTTAATTCCTTCCAGTTCCAAAAGCTGTTTTTGGGCATATTCCAGCAAAGCATTTTCATGATTCTGAATATTTTCCTGCCCTACTTTCAGAATAAAATCTACGGCAGCTCCCAAAGCAATGTTCCCACCTACATTGGGTGTCCCTGCTTCATATTTAAAAGGAAGACCTGCGTAAGTAGTTCCGTCAAAAGAACACGTGGCAATCATTTCTCCTCCTCCGTGAAATGGAGGCAGATCTTCAAGAATCTCCTGTTTTCCGTACAGAATCCCGGTTCCCATTGGAGCATACATTTTGTGTCCTGAAAAAACAAAAAAGTCGCAATCCATTTTCTGAACATCGAGAGTAAAATGAGGCGCAGACTGAGCTCCGTCGATAACGATGTAAGCATTGGTATTCTTTCTTGTTTTGGCAATGATTTCTTCAATCGGATTGATAATTCCTAAAGCATTGGATACCTGATTAACAGAAACTACTTTTGTTTTTTCACTCAGAAATGTTTCAAATACATCAAGCTGAAGAATTCCGTTTTCATCCATAGGAATTACTCTTAGCTTCGCTCCGGTTCTTTCACAAAGCATCTGCCACGGAACAATATTGGAGTGATGTTCCAGATAAGAGATGATAATTTCATCGTCTTTTTTTAATTTCTGGGTTAAAATATAGGCGATCAAATTGATTCCTTCTGTCGTTCCTTTGGTAAAAATTACCTCAAAATCGTGTTCAGCATTGATGAATTTCTGGATTTTTCTTCTTGAAAGCTCCATTTCTTCAGTCGCTAACTGGCTTAATGTATGAATTCCACGATGTACATTCGCATTGATTTCTGTGTAATATTTATTCCAGATTTCCAAAACGGAATCCGGCTTTTGAGAGGTTGCCGCATTATCCAAATAAACCAATGGTTTACCGTTCACTTTCTGATCTAATATAGAAAACTGACTTCTGATTTCCTGAATGTCAAACATTTATTAACTTTTTAATTAAATTGTTCTTATTTAGAACTCTTCAAATTTACGGCTTTTTTTCGGATTGTAGCTGAGAGTTGATTGTTGTTGTTTGATAGAAAAATTCGATGTGAAATATTCTTTTTTGCTTTTAACGCTAACATCGCTGAGAATTTTCATTTTATTGTAGACATTTTGGTTCGCAAGGGCGTTCACTCAGCGAGTGATAGCTATGAAAATGATTTAAATAAATTTGTTATTTTGAACACAATGATCACTAAGTTTTTTGTTAATTGATACTTTTTAGTTTCACAAAGACGTTTCACGTATAAAAGATTAACCAAGACTTGAACTCATCATATTTATCTTTTAGTCATAAAAAAAACCTGTCAAAAAATTGACAGGTTTTCTATATCTCAATAAGAAATTCTTATTCTGCTGCTGCTTCTGTAGCTTCAGGAGCTGCTCCTTCTTCAGTTGCAACTTCTTCATCATCGTCATCATCCATAGCTGCCGCACCTCCTTTCATTGCATTTCTAGACATCTTAACAGCTACTACAACTGCGTTGTCCGGGTGCATGAAAGAGTATCCTTCAGTTTTGATACCTCCAACATAAAGTTTGTTACCAATTCTTAACGGAGTAACGTCTACAACGATCTCATCCGGTAAGTTTGCAGGGATAGCTTTTACTTTCAGTTTTCTGAAAGACTGACGAAGAACACCACCAGCTACAACACCTTTAGAACGACCTGTAATTCTTACTGGAACTTCCATGATAACTGGCTTATCGTCAGCTAACTGATAGAAATCTGCGTGAAGAATTTTGTCTGTAATCGGGTGAAACTGAATATCCTGAAGAACAGCCGGAATTGTTTGACCATCAACCTCAATAGATACCGTGTGTGCCTCAGGAGTGTATACCAAACCTTTGAAAGATTTCTCAGTAGCAGAGAAATTCAAAGGAGCTTCACCTCCGTAAACAACACAAGGAACTAATTCAGCATCACGTAAAGCTTTTGTAGACTTTTTGCCCACGCTTTCTCTTTTTGTACCTTGAATTGTAATAGATTTCATTTATAAAAAATTTAAAAAATTGTTTCAAATTAAATTTGCAAACTTCTAAAAATCAGTTAAATAACAAATTTACTGCTAATCGACTGATGCTCGTGAACCATCTTCATAACGTCCGCAAATAATGGGGCGCAAGATAGCACTTTTATTTTAGATGACAAATTATTTTTCACAGGAATTGAGTCAGTTACAATAACTTCCAATAATTTTGAGTTCTCAATATTTTCGTAAGCCTTTCCTGAAAGCACTCCGTGCGTTGCCATTGCTCTTACAGATTTTGCCCCTTTTTCCATTAAGATGTCTGCAGCTTTGCAAAGCGTTCCGGCAGTATCAATCATGTCATCAATAAGGATAACATTCTTTCCGTCCACATCCCCGATAAGGAACATTTCTTCCACCACATTTGCTTTTTTTCTTTCCTTATAAGCAATTACTACATCCGCACCAAGGTGACCTGCATAGTTTTTGGCTCTTTTTGCACCTCCCATATCCGGAGAAGCGATGGTAAGATTTGCTAAATTAAGATCTCTTATGTAATCTACGAAAATAGTAGAAGCATACAGATGATCTACCGGAATTTCAAAGAAACCCTGAATCTGATCTGCGTGAAGATCCATCGTCATAATTCTTGTAGCTCCCGCAGCGGTTAAAAGGTTTGCCACCAATTTAGCACCAATTGGAGCTCTTGGCTGGTCTTTTCTGTCCTGTCTTGCAAGCCCGAAATATGGAAGCACCACGGTAATACTTTTAGCAGAAGCTCTTTTAGCAGCATCAATCATCAGAAGAAGTTCTAATAAATTGTCTGCCGGCGGGAATGTAGATCCAATAAGGAAAACTCTTCCCCCTCTTACGGATTCGTCTAAAACAGGTTCGAATTCTCCGTCGCTGAATGTCTGAAAGTTGATTTTTCCTAATTCTTTCCCATAATTTTGGGCAATTTTCTCTGCCAAGTCCTTACTCGTCCTTGTAGAAAATAGATAACTTAACTGATCGGCCATTTTTACTTTTTAAAGATTTGCAAATTTAAAAAAAAACCACAAGAATTGCTCCTGTGGTTTCTAAGTTTTTATTTATCCTTTTATTATGGGAATTTTACTCCTGAATAATTGTTTGGATTTACCTGTGGTAATGTAGATTTATATTTAGCATTAATTGCTTTAATAAATTCATTCGCAATAATCGCATACCCTCTTCCTGTAAGGTGAACCCCATCAAGAGAGAAAGCTCCTCCTGTTACGAATTTTGCTGTATATCTTATTCCGTCATACAAAATTCCGGACTGGGAATTAAGCTCTACCATTTTAGCATTGGCATCTACAAAAGCAAGTCCTTTAGTATCCGCAATAGACTTAATCGCAGTATTATAGGCTGTCATAGCTGTTACTACGTTTGCTGCTTCTGCTTTTGAAAGTACATGCTGATTTTCTAAAGGATAAGAAATACCATATACATTAATTGAAGCCGGAGCATTTGGATTAGTAGAGCCAATTACTGCTCTCGTTGTAAGAAGGATATAATCTTCTGCGGTTGCCTGTCTCGCCTGTCCGTAGATCTGTCCGAAAGCCGCAGCTGTAGGAGCTCCTAAAGATGGCGTAAGTGCTGCAGTAAGCTGGGCCGATAAATTCGTTAAAGAAACATCTCTGATCAAAACCGGGTTTGATGAAGTAGACGATAATAGATTAATTCGGTCTCCTGCACCGAAAGCGGTAAGCGCCTGCTTAAGCGGACCGTATAAGTTTGTGTTAAGCGTAGTAAGATTAGATCCTAAAGCAGCAGGAGTTAGCGGATTGTAAGGAACCGTTGTAAAGAAAGGAATCGCTGTTACACTTGGTATATTGGCAACTACCCCTTTTGCACCGTTTGCCGTAAGAGCCGTTACATAAGAGTTGATACTGGATGCAACTACATTTGGATCAGAAATATCATTAGATCCGTAAGTTGCCGGATTAAGATTCCCATTCTGAAATACTGCAGGTGTATATGTTGTAACACCTCCTGTTGTCGTAGAGTTCGTTCCTCCACTTGTAGCATAGCTTAAAATATCGTTATTTCCAATCCATAAAGAGAAGAATGTAGGATTTTGAGCTACCGCAGCTGCCACAGGACTTACCCCGGTAGAAAATCTTGCATAAAAAGGATTAAGCATACCGTAATTAGAAAGACCTAAATGGAATGATTTTGCACCCGGAACCCCTAAATTCTGATAAGGTGCTCCCGAAGAAATATTATCAAGTGCCGCTGCAGGAGCAGAAGCAACTGGTGTTAAAGAGCCATTCACAACAGTCAGAACCAATTTCCCTGAAAATCCCGGAATATTATTAAACCCTCCGATATTATTCGGCATTAAAGGCTGTTTGAAATCACCTCCTCCTGCAAGCTTCATCTGCATTGCAATCATTGATGGATAAGATTCGTTTTGTCCGTCCGAATAAAGCGCTCCGTCTCTATAACCCGATGTAAGAGAATTACCTAAAGATACATATTTAGAAAAATTGGCTTCTCCGGAAGTTACCACCACGTCCTTTACATCAGTATCAAAGTCGGTATCACAACTTACATTTAGTAATAAAGCTGAGACAGCGAACGTAGAAATTAATATTTTTTTCATAATTCTTGATTAAAAATTAAAATGCGTTATAAGACAAACCTAAACCAAAGTAAAATGCTCTTGCTTTAGCCTGTCCGTAAAAATTATAAAATGCATTGCTTATATCTCTCGATTTTTGGAAACTGTAAGCTCCAGAAACATCTACACCCAGCTTATTGAATTTAAATCCAACCCCGCCTGTCATCACATTAGCATCGAAAGACGGCGTTTCTGGACTGAAATGAGCGTTATCATAAGGTGATTCGTCATGGTAATATCCAAGTCTTCCAGCAATTTTATCCGTTATCATATATTGAGTACCGATTCTGAAAGCTTTTGAATTATGGAAGTTTTTAGGTGTTATGTTTTTTGTAGGATCATCTGCCTGATTTCCTGCCAATGCGTTTTCAAAATCCAATGTAAGTTTATTGTATTTTTCCCAGCCGTAATAATTGAAATCTCCGGAAACCTGCCATTTTGGAGTTATTTTATAAGTTACCCCGATCGTATATTCGTCAACCAAAGGAAGAACTGCTTTAAAATTGTCCTGTCCGTTAGCATCTAGCTTTACTGAGGAGTACAACGCCTGAGAAATATTAAATGTAGCCTTTCCTTTATCTGCATTCATGTAAACCGGTGATCTGTAAGCAATACTTACATCAAGTTTTTCTTCAGGTCTGAAATAGAAGCCTAGTCCAAAACCATGTCCAGAAGCCTTATCATCCTTTAGATTTAAATTACCGCCTAACTGCGTAACTGCCTTAGTCCAGTCTACAGTTCCTTTAGCATAAATATAACTTGCTCCTACGGATACCCAAGGAGATAATTTCACGGAAACCATTGGCTGAAAATAGAATGCCTTCAACTCAATATTCTGCACGATTTCCTTTCCGGCCCAGTTATCCGGCCACTTTACAGAACTACCGTATGGTGTTGAAAAGTTAAACCCTAAAGAAAGGTTATCTAAAACCTTATAAGCTACAGCAGCGTAAATAGGTGTTCCCATAGGATTGTCTGTAGAATAAGATTCCAGTGTCGAAAGATTCTGGTACGTTACTTTAGAATTGATACCGAACCCTCCTGCTGCAACACTTAGTTTTGAAGGAATAAATGACATACCTGCAGGGTTGAAGAACGTTACACTTGCATCTTCAGCGTGTGCACTGGTATGAGCCATTGCCAACTGTTTTACCCCCTGAAGAGAAACTCTGAAGCCTCCTGCATAAGATAATACGCCTGCCAATAAAGCTGTTGATATTACTATTTTTTTCATAGACTATTATTATATAACCCAAATATAAAATTATTTTGGTTACATCTGTTAATAAATCATAAAATTTTAAACGTCAATGCAAAAGAAAATTATGTTTAAAATAATACTTTAAGTAAGATCACATCTAAAATTATCATTATTAAACGATTAAGCAGATTTATTTCATCTGCATTTCATTTTGTTTAGTTTTAAACAAAGGGATTCCCGAATATTTGATTATTTTAGACCTCATAAAGATAAAAATCATAAATTTGCAAATTAAATATATAATATATGAGTTGTGGATGTAAGACATCCGGCGATTCTGCACATTCTTGCGGACCCAAGAAAACCGCGAATGGCTGTGAAAATGTAAATACCTGTGGTAATAGTTATAAATTAAGTGTTTTTGACTGGCTTTCTAACATCAACAATCCCGCACCGAACCGATGTGATTTTGTAGAAGTTAGATTTAAAAATGACAGAAAATCGTTTTATAAAAATGTAAATAATATTCCGTTACATATAGGTAGTGTAGTAACAGTAGAATCGAGTCCCGGACACGATGTAGGTGTGGTAAGTCTCACCGGAGAATTGGTAAAGATTCAGATGAAAAAGAAGAAATGTTCTGAAGAATCGGCACTAAAAATATACAGACAGGCCAATCAGAAAGATCTGGAAGTCTGGCAGGAAGCAAGAAAAAAAGAAGATAACGTAAAAATAGAAGCCCGAAAAATTGCACACAGACTGGGTCTTGAAATGAAGATCACCGATGTGGAATATCAGGGCGATGCCTCTAAAGTTACTTTTTATTATACGGCGGATAACCGTGTGGACTTCAGGCAACTGATTAAAGAATATGCCGGAGCTTTCCGTACAAAAATCGATATGAAACAGATCGGTTTCAGACAGGAAGCCGCAAAAGTAGGCGGAATCGGATCTTGCGGAAGAGAGCTTTGCTGTTCCACATGGTTAACAGATTTCAGATCCGTAAATACCAATGTGGCGAGATATCAGCAGCTTAGCATCAATCCTCAGAAGCTTGCCGGACAGTGCGGTAAGCTAAAATGCTGTCTTAATTATGAATTAGACAGTTATCTGGATGCTTTAAGTAATTTCCCTTCTTCTTCTACCACTCTGGATACCGAAAAAGGAAGAGCTTTCTGCATTAAAATCGACGTTTTCAAAAAGAAAATGTGGTTTGCCTATGTAGAAAATTCAATTGCATGGTACGATTTTGATATCGATCTGGTTAAAAAACTGATTTCTAAAAATAAACGTGGCGAGAAAACACTTCCGCTGGAAGATCTTAAGCAGCCGGAAACGCCTTTTGCAAGCATTGATTTGATTCAGGAAAATAATGTAGACCGTTTCGAAAAGAAAAATAGAGGAAACAGGAATAAAAATCAGAACAGACTGAATAACAACAATCAGAATAACCAAAATCAGCAGGGTCAGAAGAAAAACAACAATCGACCTGAAAGACAGGAACGTCCTGAAAGAAGTGAAAAATCTGCTGAAAAGCTTCCGAGACAGGAAAAACAGCAGCAAAATCCAAAAGCAAATTCTAACAATAACCAACAGAGACAGCAAAAGCCTCAACAGCCGAAAGCTCAGTTGGAAAAAGCAGAAGCTGCTACTACAGGTGCTGAAATTGAGAAAAAACCAAACCCGAATAAAAAGAAATTTAAAAAGAAGTTTCCTCCAAAAAAAGATAACAATGCGTAAAATTTTAGGATTATTTACACTTATTCTTTTCTTTAGCTGTAATTCTTCCACCGAAGGAGAAGTTTTTATGAATTCCGTTGATAACAAATGGAACAAGAAAAGTGAACAAAAATTTAATCTTGAAATTTCAGATCCTCAAAATCCGAAAAATATTATATTTGTTGTAAGAAATAACGACAATTATCCTTACAGCAATATAAGGTTCATCGTTAATTTCACCGACCTTCAAAGTAAGAAAAAGCAAACCGATACGTTGAATTATGTATTGGCAAAACCTAACGGAGAATGGCTCGGGACAGGTTTTGGGGACACAAAGGAAACTTTGTTTCAATATAAACTGAATTATAAATTTCCGGCAAAGGGAAAATATGAAATCGGTCTTACTCAGGCAATGAGAAACGACAACCTTCCGGGAATTGAAGACATTGGAGTAAAAATAGAAACGGCTAAACCGTAATCATCAATGGAAGTGAACAAACAAAATACGGGGAACAAAGGGAAAACCTTCCCTCTTCCTCCTAAAAAGAAAGATACTACCTGGAAAAGGTGGGTAAAATTTATCTGGATCGGATTCTTTGCTTTGGTTTTAGGAATTTCAGGGCTTTTCTTTGCTGTATCGCAGGGGTTTCTTGGAGAAATGCCGGATGTAAAGGAACTTGAAAATCCCGACATTTATGTTGCCTCACAAATCTACTCTTCAGACGGGGTTCTTTTGGGTAAATTTGAAAAAGAGAAAACGCAGCCTATTATTTATAAAGATCTCCCGCCTTATTTAATCTATGCTTTACAGGCTAAAGAAGATGAGCGCTTCAAAGAACACTCCGGAATTGATTTACAGTCAGTTGCAAGAGCTGTAGTTTTTGGTGGAGGTCGTGGTGGAGGTTCTACCATTACACAACAGCTGGCAAAATTGCTGTTCACAGGAAAAAGAGCTGATAATAAAATAAAAGCTGTTTTTCAAAAACTGAAAGAATGGGTTGTTGCCGTAAGTCTTGAAAAAAGATATACCAAGGAAGAAATTGTTACGCTGTACTTTAACAAATTTGACTTCCTATATAATGCCAACGGAATTGAAATGGCATCGAAGATCTATTTTAATAAGAAAACGTCTGAGCTTACGTTACCAGAAGCCGCAATGTTTGTTGCCATGCTAGAAAATCCTGTAAAAAACAACCCCATGAGAAATCCCGAAAGAGCAAAAGCAAGAAGGGATGTTGTTTTGGATCAGATGCTTAAAACAGGATATTTAGATCAGGAAACTTTTAATAAAGCAGTAGCAACACCTATAAGTATAGATTATCATCCAATTAAAAATATTAATGATGATTATTCAGCCTATTATAAGTTTTATCTGAAAAAGGAAATAGACCAATATCTTGACGATTACGAAAAAGAAACCGGCAAGAAATTAAATCTTTATAAAGACGGGTTAAAAATATACGTCACTCTGGATTCCAAGATGCAGAAATACGCAGAAGAGGCAATCCGAGAGCATTTAACGGATCTTCAGAAAAGATTTGACGCTGAACAGAGAGGAAGAAAAAACTGGCCATTCTATTACCTGAATGATAAGCAGGTGAATGATCTGATGCTTCAGGCAATGAGAAGAACAGGACGCTACAAACTTCTTAAAGCAGACGGAATGCCGGAAGATTCCATTCTAATGGAATTTAAAAAACCTGTTAAAACATCAAGATTTACGTGGGCTGGAGAAGAAGAGGTAGAAATGTCTCCTTGGGATTCTATCAGATGGCACAAGAAAGTGGCGCAGGCCGGATTGATGTCTGTAATTCCAGGAACAGGAGAAATTAAAGCATGGGTTGGAGGAATCGATTGGCAGCATTTCCAATATGACCACATTAAACAGGGTAAAAGACAGGTAGGTTCAACCTTTAAACCTTTCGTTTACGCAACTGCAATTATGAAATTAGGTTTAACCCCTTGTTCTACGATATCTAATGCAAGCTTTAACAAAGGAACTTATCACGTTCCGGGAAGAGGTGGAATGCTTACTTTAAAAGATGCATTGGCACACTCGCAAAACCCTGTTGCGCTTCGTCTTGCCGAAATGACGGGAACACAAAGCGTAATTCAGACGGCCAGAGATTTGGGAGTAACGGAAGAAATCTCCACAAGTTTACCAATGGCTCTTGGAGCTTCGGATATTACCATCTACGAAATGGTTGGAGCTTACAGTACTTTTGCTAACTACGGAAACTACAACAAACCGGAAATGATCTGGAGAATTGAAGATGCCAACAGCAGAGTAATTAAAGAAGTAAATGTAGAACCTAAAGAAGTGATGAATCCGCTGTACGCTTATACCATGATTGAATTAATGAAAGGTGTGGCACAGTACGGAACCGCTTCAGGAGAGTTAGGAAGAAAAGGAATTTCAAAAGATATTGAAATCGCCGGTAAAACAGGAACAACCCAGAACAACTCAGACGGTTGGTTTATGGGGATCGTACCGAAACTGGCAACCGGAGCATGGGTTGGATGGGAAGACAGAGCCACCCACTTCTACGGAACCGGAGAAGGACAGGGAGCTAAAATGGCATTGCCGATCTGGGCGATCTACATGAAGAAAGTATGGGCAGATAAAAGCTTAAAAATCTCTCCGGATGATAAATTCGTAAAACCTTCGGAGTGGAAAGACGGCTGTTCAAACCTTAAAGGATTAGGAGCAGGTTATGGAGATGATGGCGGATTACAGACGCTTGATGAGATTAAAAATCCGAAACCGGCAGATCCAAGCGGACCAAAAACATCCGGTAAAAAAGAAGAAAATGTAAACGAAAACCTGAATACGGGGGAAGACATAGACTTCAATAATAAATAAATTCTTTTTTAGAAATACACAAGACCTTTCAATCATTTGAAAGGTCTTTTCTTTTTAATTTATACCTTTGAAGGATGAATATCGAAAATATACAGCAACCCTTTATAAAAAAATTTCCAGGAGACTTCTCAGGTAATACCCTACAGAGAAACACGCCCAAAGTCTTATTCTCCACCGTTGAGCCAGTAGGTTTTAACAACCCTGAATTAATTGCTTTCAACGAAAAACTTTCAGAAGCAATAGGACTTGGAAAATTTGAGGATAAAGATCTTAATTTTCTTGCAGCAACTCATCTACCCGAAAATATCAAAACCTACTCCACCGCTTATGCAGGACATCAGTTCGGAAACTGGGCAGGACAATTAGGAGACGGAAGAGCCATTCTTGCAGGAGAAATTGAAAACAATTCAGGAAAGAGAAACGAAATACAGTGGAAAGGAGCCGGCGCAACGCCTTATTCCAGACACGCAGATGGAAGAGCCGTTTTAAGATCATCTGTTCGAGAATATTTAATGAGTGAAGCAATGTTTCACTTAGGAGTTCCGACAACCAGAGCATTGAGTCTGGTATTTACCGGAGAGGATGTCGTAAGAGATATCATGTACAGTGGAAATCCGGAACTGGAAAAAGGAGCGGTAATCATAAGAATCGCGGAAAGCTTCCTCCGTTTCGGTCATTTTGAATTGTTATCTGCTCAGCAGGAATATAAAACATTACAGGAACTTGCAGATGACACCATTCATCATTACTTTAAAGAAATTTCTTCGGAAGGGATTCAGAAGTACAAAGATTTCTTCGAAAATGTGTGCAGGAGAACGGCAGATCTTATGGTGGAATGGTATCGTGTGGGATTTGTTCATGGGGTGATGAATACCGACAATATGTCAATTTTAGGTTTAACGATCGATTATGGACCTTATTCGATGATGGATGAATACGATTTAAATTTCACTCCAAACACCACCGACCTTCCCGGAAGAAGATATGCTTTCGGAAAACAGGGACAGATTTCCCAATGGAACTTATGGCAACTGGCAAACGCACTTCATCCTTTAATTAAAGATGAAAAATTTCTGGAAGATGTTTTAAATGATTACGGAAGTTATTTCTGGGAATCGCACGACAGGATGCTTTGCAGAAAATTTGGTTTTGATCAGTTGCTAACAAGCGACGAAAAGTTTTTCACGGCTTGGCAAAGTCTGATGCAGGATCTTCAGCTAGATTACACCTTATTTTTCAATGAGCTTGAAAAATATGATGACCAAAAAGATCTCAGACAGCAATTTGAAAATGTCTCTTATACATTTTTAAATGAAGAAAAACTTTCGAAACTGGAGGATTTTATTAAAACATATCAGTCAAGGTTAGAAAAAAATATTATTTCAAGAGAAAAATCTTTGGAAATAATGCATAAAACCAACCCGAAATTTATTCTTAGGAATTATCTGCTGTATCAATGCATTGAAGAAATTAATAACGGTAAAACCGATTTGCTTACTAAACTGACTCACGCTTTAGAAAATCCTTACCACACCATTTATCCTGAATTTTCAGTGAAAAGACCTTCCGGCTATGATGGCGTTTCGGGATGCTCGATGCTGTCCTGCAGTTCTTAATTTTAAAATCATAAAATCAATACAAAAACTCATCAGAATTGGTGGGTTTTTTATTTTACTTTTGCAGAAAGTTTTTGCAGGTGTCAAAATTCAAAACAAAATTTATCGGTTTTTTTAAATTGCTTTTTCCGTCTACCGGAGTTGAGCTTATTGTTTTTCTGTTTTTTCTCGTTGCGTACGGATATATGGGATCATACATTGCGATTCATCATAAAATTATTTTTGATGCAAGAATTCCGTGGGATGCCTATTTCAGTTTTGATAATAAATCGATTATAATGACGGGCGGAAGTTTTGAGAGACATCCCCTCTCCTATTATTTTTTTAACTGGATTAGAGAACTGGCTCTGCTTTTCTCTAATGGCAAAATGGATGGAAATTTTCGTTTTGCTTTAGCCTGGATGAGTAATCTCGCGGTAAGCCTAAGCGTTCTTCAGGTGTTTAAATATCTCAAGAATATTATCCGACTTCCTTTAGCTTTAAGCATCTTACTAATTTTGTTTTTCGGAGCATTTTCCACGAATATTCTCCTTTCTTTTACGCCGGAAAATTTTACTTACACCTTGTTTTTTCTAACGTTATTTAATCATTATTCCGCTATAAAACTAAAAAAAGAAGAGAGAATTCCGGCTTTGGCACTGGCTTTTTCAGGAATTACCATAGGAGGTTTAACGGTAACAAATATTGTAAAAGTTTTCATACCCGTAGCTTTTGAAAAGAACCTTTTTAAAGACTGGAAAAAATTCGGAAATGCAGTTTTAAGAGGAGTTTTTACCTGCATATGTTTCATTTTGCTTTATCTGAACAGAATTAATTTCAACTACGAAAACATCTTCAGCAAAACCAATGAACAGTATGAAAAATTCTCCAATGTAAATTCCACGCCGACCTGGGATATGATTCTTTCGTACTTTTTTGGCGGAAATATTCTGTTTTCAAATTTCCTTATCCGCGACAAACACAATATGAGCGGCTATCATTACAAAGGGATGATAATGACCGTTTATTCATCATGGATCCCCTATATTTTTATTGCTGTTTTACTGACATTGATTTGTTGGAGTTATTTTAAAAATTTCAGAAATAAACTCGTTCAGGTTTTAATGATTTCATTTCTGTTGGATGTTATCATTCACTGCGTTATGCGTTTCGGACTTCACACTTCTTACATCTACGGAGGTCATTTCGTTTTTATTTATCCTCTATTAATTGGATGGCTGTTTTTTGCTTATAAAGAATCGCCAAAAGTATTATCGTTTTTAACAGCTGTTTTCATCATTCTGTTTGCTTATCTTATCACGAATAACTATTTAAGAATGACAGAATTCTTTTGGTTTTTAAATAAATTTTATTAAAAATTAACTTCTTCTTCTGAAAAATTAAATTTTATAAACATAACAAAAAAACTGAGAAATAATTTTTTCCCAGCTTTTATTTTGTATGAATAATTTTAAATTATTTTGCTTCCGCACAGAAAATTCTGTACTGCACCGCAACCGCCGATTTAAAATATTCTTTTACCTTTGAAAGATCAGAAGCTGCACTTTGTTTTGTGAAATAACTTCCTGCCAGAATTTTATAATTCGGTCTTAGAGAAGCATCTGTTTCCACCTTCAGGTTAGGGAATCTCTTTCTGAAATAAGCTTTTACCTCATTGGCTTCCTCATTACTTTTCACTGTTGTTATCTGAATCTTAAAACCTAAAATTCTGGGGTTTTTTCTGCATATTTCAGCGTTGGTAAGCTCTCTGTTAGGAACATAAATTTTAGTAGGTTTTGATGGAGTATAATCCTCATCATCACTTCGTAAAGAAACTGACGAAGCTGTTTTGGAGCACTTATCTTCGATACTTTCCAAAGCAGTATTTACCTTAGCATCCATCGTTATGGTGAGCTCTGTCCCAGACAAAGTATCTTTTTTTACAACCTGTTGTGCATCAACACCATAAAATGCAAGCACAGAAACCACCGAAATTATTTTGATTAAATTTTTCATTTAAACTTGTTTCCGCAAATTTATACAAATTAAAAAATTATACCAAACGTGGTTATTTAGAATAATTACAAATTAAAAGGAAATGACATTTTCCCCTTTCCATATACCGTTAAATTCCTGTTAAATATATTATTTTTGCGGGATTGATTGAATGTTCAATATTTACTAACATAAGATAATTTAAATGATTAGTTGGAGAAAGCATTATAGACAGACGTTGATCGCAATAGGCTTATTGCTATCGACCAGTGCTTCAATTTACGGGCAGGACGGTGATCCTAAGAATGGTGAAAAGCTTTTCAAAGCGAATTGTACTGCATGTCACGCACTAGACAAAAAACTTGTAGGTCCTGCTCTGGGAGGAGTAGTTGCAAGACTGAAAAAAGATCAAAATCTAGACATTGACTGGTTTCAAAAATGGATAACAAACAATGAGAAACTTAGAGCTTCCGGAGACAAGTATGCCAATGAAGTATACGAAGCAAATGGAAAAGCGGCGATGCAGGTTTTTGAAGGGAAACTTTCAGAAAAGGATATCAACGATATCTTAGCGTACACTACTAATCCTCCTGCTCCAGAACCAGCTGCTACAACAGGAAAAGATGCTAAAGCAGGAAGTGAAGCACAGGCTGCACCTCAAAACTCTACAACTACAAACGTAGTAATCATTTCTCTTTTAGCAATCGCTGCTTTATTAGTTTGGATCTTATTAAAATTAAGACAATTAGTAAAACTGGGGCAATCTGAAGACTTAGCTGGTCTTAACGAAACAAGAGTTAAATCCTTCAGCGAAATCTATGCAAAATATCATTATGTAGGAAAAGGATTAATTGCAATCCTTGCGCTTCTGGCAACCTATGGAATCTGGAACTGGATCATGTGGATCGGGGTTTACAAAGGATATAAGCCGGAACAGCCTATCTATTTCTCACATAAAATCCACGCGGGAGAACAGAAAATCAACTGTCAGTTATGTCACTCCAGTGCAAAATACGGTAAAGTATCTGAAATTCCTTCTATGAACGTTTGTATGAACTGCCACAGAACAATTTCTGAATATAACGCACAGCACTA
This sequence comes from Chryseobacterium sp. ZHDP1, assembly GCF_018603435.1. GTDB lineage: Bacteria > Bacteroidota > Bacteroidia > Flavobacteriales > Weeksellaceae > Chryseobacterium > Chryseobacterium indicum. The sequence goes on from NZ_CP075682.1 coordinate 2,848,876, forward strand.
TATGGAGCCTGGTAAAGACAAGGCTTTCTATGACGGAGAAATCCAGAAAATCTATGCCGCTACAGGCTGGGATCCTGCAAAACAACAGTACACAGGAAAAACACAGCCGGTTGAATGGACAAGAATCCACAACATGCCGGACTTCGTATACTTCAACCACGCACAGCACGTTGTAGCAGGTGAACAGGCGATCATCAATTCTTTCAACAAAAAGAACCCTGACAACAAAATTGATGTTGTGTGTAAAGCTTGTCACGGAAAAATCGACACTATGAATGTTGTGCAAATGGCTAACGACTTTACAATGGGATGGTGTATCGAGTGTCATAGAACTACAGAAGTTGACATGAACAACGGTTATAATAAAGAATACTTCAAGAATCTACACGACAAGTTGAAAAAACAGTACCCTAAAGATGGTGGTAAGATTACGGTAGATGCTATTGGAGGTCTTGAGTGTGGTAAATGTCATTATTAATAACTAAAAATTAGAAGTATCAAATGGCTTCAAACAAAATACAATTCAGAAGTATTCACGAACTTAAAGATCCGGCTTTAAACAATAAGCTGGCTCAGAAAGAGTTCCAGGAAGAAATTCCGGTAGAAGATTTCCTTGATGATGCGGAAAAGAACGGTTCTGCTACTTCAAGAAGAGATTTCTTAAAACTATTAGGTTTCTCTACTGCAGCGGTAACATTGGCTGCCTGTGAAGCTCCGGTAATCAAAACGATTCCTTATGTGGTAAAGCCGCATGAAATCATTCCGGGGATTCCTAACTATTACGCTTCGACGTATTTCGATGGTTTCGATTTCGCAAGTGTTTTAGTAAAAACAAGAGAAGGAAGACCTATCAAAATTGAACCAAACCCGGCAGCAGGAGATTTAGGTAAAACCAATGCAAGAGCTCAGGCAAGTGTACTTTCTCTTTATGATAATGATAAAGTAAAACAGCCTAAATTTGAAGGAAAAGACGAAACTTTCGACAAAGTAGACAGCTTCGTTATCAAAGGACTTGAAGAAGCTAAAGCTGCAGGTAAAAGAATCGTTTTATTATCCCATTCTTTTGCTTCTCCTACTTTCAAAAAATTATTTGCAGATTTTAAAGCTAAATATCCTACAGCGGAATTAGTAACCTATGATGCTTATCCTTATGCTGCAGCATTAGACGCAGCTCAGGAAGTTTTCGGAACAAGAGCATTGCCTGTTTACGACCTTAAAGGAACGGAATTGGTGGTTGCATTCCAGGCTGATTTCTTAGGAGATTACAACGCAGGAGGCTTAGAATCTTCTTACGCAGTGGCAAGAACTCCGGGAAAAAATATGTTGAGACACATTCAGGTTGAATCCAATATGTCTTTAACAGGAGCAAACGCAGATTCAAGAATCAGACTAAAACCAAGCCAGGTAAACAAGACTTTAGTTGAAGTTTACAACGCAATCGTTGGCGGTGGTACCTCTGATAAAGCTGCATCTGAAATCGCAAAAGAATTATTGGCAAAAGGAAGCAAAGCAGTTGTTTTCGCTGATGGTTCTAAAGGAGCTCAGGTTTTAGCTCACTTAATCAACCAAAAATTAGGATCTGTAGCTTTCACCGGGAAAGCCAACTTCTTAAAAGATTTTGATAAAGCAAGATTCGAGGAATTCCTTGGATGGGTAAACGGAGGACAGGTTGGCGTATTAATCGCAAACAATGTAGATCCTATTTACTCTTACCACAAAGGAGAAGATTTCAAAAAATCATTATCTAAAGTTCCTTATGTAATTGCAGTTGCAGATAAGAAAAATGAAATGTATAAAGCAGCGAAAGCTGTAATTCCTGTAGCCAACTGGCTTGAATCTTGGGGAGATCTTGAACCTCAAACAGGAGTATATTCATTAATGCAGCCTACGATCCAGAAAATTTACAAATCAAGACAGATTGAAGAATCTTTATTGGTTTGGAAAAATGGTAAAAACAATGCTGCTAATAATTATTATGATTATTTAAAGGCAAATGCCACTTCTATCTTAGGAGCAACTTCTTTCAACAAAGCTTTATATAACGGTATCAATGCTTCTTCAAATGCGACAACATTATCTTACGCAGGAGGAAACGGTGCACAGGCTGTTGCTGAATTAGGAGGTTTCAAACCTTCAGATTTAGAATTGGTATTGTATACTAAGACAGCAATGGGAGACGGAACTCAAGCAAACAACCCTTGGTTGCAGGAATTACCGGATCCAATTACAAGAATGTCTTGGGATAACTACTTAACAATGTCTCCGAAAGACGCAGAAAGATTGGGTATTGATAACGATCTTAACGCGAGAATGCAGTTAGACGGTTCTCTTGTAAACCTTACTGTAAACGGAGTAACAATAAAAGATGTTCCTGTATTCGTACAACCGGGACAGGCAGACGGATCAGTAGGTCTTGCGCTTGGATACGGTAAGAAAAACTCAGGAGCGACAGCAGATACCGGTGTAAATGCTTATCCTTTATTTGACGGTTCTAACTTAGTTGTTTCTAATGTTAAAATCGAAAAAACAGGAGAAGATCACGAATTTGCGGGGATTCAGCTTCAGAATACATTAATGGGACGTTACGAAATTGCTAAAGAAGTTCCTTTGGCTGAGTTCTTAAACGTAGCATTTGATGATGAACACAAAGGATGGAATAAGCCTTTGGAATACCACACCATCAGTGGAGCACTTCCTGCAAGAAAAATCGATCTTTGGGATGCATTTGATGACACGGATGGTCCTCACTTTAACTTATCGATTGACCTGAACTCTTGTACTGGTTGTGGAGCATGTATCATTGCTTGTCAGGCAGAAAACAACGTTCCGGTTGTAGGTAAGGAAGAGATCAGAATGTCGAGAGATATGTACTGGTTAAGAATTGACCGTTACTATTCTGCAAGACAGAAGGTAGAAGTTTATGAAGGATTAAAAGAAGGAATGGCAGTTCCTGAATTATACGGAACAGCTTTCAACAAAGAAGGTGGTGCATTGAATCACCCTGCTGATAATCCTGATGTAATCTTCCAACCGGTAATGTGTCAGCACTGTAACCACGCTCCTTGTGAAACTGTATGTCCGGTAGCGGCAACTTCACATGGTAAGCAGGGACAAAACCACATGGCTTATAACAGATGTATCGGTACAAGATATTGTGCAAACAACTGTCCTTATAAAGTAAGACGTTTCAACTGGTTTACTTATAACCTGAATGACAAGTTCGACTTCAATATGAATAACGATCTTGGAAGAATGGTTCTGAACCCGGATGTTGTGGTAAGAACGAGAGGGGTTATGGAGAAATGTTCTATGTGTATCCAGATGACTCAGACTACTATTCTTGAAGCTAAAAAAGAGAATAGAATCGTGAAGGACGGAGAGTTCCAGACAGCTTGTTCTAAAGCTTGTTCTACAGGTTCAATCAAGTTCGGAGATATGAATGACAAAGAATCTGAAGTGAGAAAGCAATATGCTTCAAACAGAAGATATTATTTACTGGAAGAGATCGGAACAAAACCAAATGTGTTCTATCACACTAAAGTAAGAAACAGAGTAGAAAAATAAAGTTTAAATAATAAATAGGTAAAAAATGTCAGGACATTACGAAGCTCCGATAAGGGAACCTCTAATTATTGGTCACAAAACTTATCACGATATCACGGAAGATATTGCACGACCTATCGAAGAAAGAGCAGGTAAATTATGGTGGATTTCATTATATGCAGCCTTAGTTCTATTCATCTATGGATTCGGATGTATCGCTTACACTATCGGAACAGGTATTGGAGCATGGGGACTAAACAGAACTATTAACTGGGGATGGGATATTACTAACTTCGTATGGTGGGTTGGTATCGGTCACGCCGGAACCCTAATCTCAGCGGTATTATTATTATTTAGACAGAGATGGAGAATGTCTGTAAACAGATCTGCAGAGGCGATGACGATCTTTGCGGTTGTGCAGGCGGCAATCTTCCCGGTTATCCACATGGGTAGAGTTTGGGTAGGATATTGGGTATTCCCTTTACCAAACCAGTTCGGTTCTCTTTGGGGGAACTTCAACTCTCCTCTACTTTGGGACGTATTTGCGATCTCTACGTATTTCTCGGTATCAACAGTATTCTGGTTCATGGGATTGATCCCTGACTTTGCAATGATCAGAGACAGAGCGAAAACGCCTTGGACTAAGAAAATTTATACTTTCCTTGCATTCGGTTGGGGTGGTAAAGCAAAACACTGGCAAAGATTCGAAGAACTATCTTTGGTTCTTGCAGGTTTGGCAACTCCGCTTGTATTCTCAGTACACACTACCGTATCTTTTGACTTCGCAACTTCGGTTATTAAAGGATGGCACTCTACGATCTACCCTCCTTACTTCGTTGCCGGTGCGATTTTCTCAGGATTCGCAATGGTACAGACGCTATTGTTAGTTGCCAGAAAAGTATGTCACCTTGAAGATTACATCACTATGTATCATATCGAAATTATGAACATCGTAATCATCCTAACAGGTGGTATGGTAACTGTAGCTTACGCAACTGAATATTTCATCGGATGGTATTCAGGATCAAGATTTGAAGATTTTACATATCTTTCTCCTGGTGCTGCTGTTGGACCTTACTGGTGGGCTTTCTGGTCACTAATTATCTGTAACCTTGTTGTTCCTGCTTCTTTCTGGTTCAAGAGACTTAGAACGAACATTATCTGGACATTCATTGTTGCATTAATTATCAACATCGGTATGTGGTTTGAGCGTTTCGACATTATCGTTATCAACCTTTCAAGAGATTACTTGCCTGGTTCTTGGACGATGTTTAAGCCAACAATCATTGATGTGGGTGTATATTTAGGAACAATCGGGTTCTTCTCTGTATTATTCTTATTATACGCAAGAACATTCCCTGTAATTGCACAGGCTGAATTAAAATCGATTTTGAAAATCTCAGGTGAAACTTATAAAGCAAAAGAAGGAGATGAGCACCACTAAAATTGTATACGGACTTTATGCTGACGACGACGATTTAATGAACGGCGTTAAAGCATTCAACGATAAAGGAATCAAAATAAACGAAGTCTATACTCCGTTTCCGGTTCACGGACTAGATAAAGCTTTAGGGTTAAAGAAAACAAGAATTTCTGATGCCGCTTTTATCTACGCTTGTTATGGAGTTACGATCGGTGCTACTCTTACATGGTATGTAATGAACCACGACTGGCCTCAGAACATTGGAGGTAAACCAGCTTTCGACTGGGCTCACAATATGCCGGCTTTCGTAGTACCTATGTTTGAGCTTATGGTATTCTGCGCAGCGCATATGATGTCATTAACTTTCTTGGTAAGAAACAAAATGTATCCAGGAGCTCCTGCACAAAACCCGGATCCAAGAACAACGGATGATAAATTCTTAATGGAATTTGTAACTGAAGATGTGGAATCTGTAAAGCAGTTGCTTATTGAAACTGGAGTTGAAGAAATAACTGTTAAAGATGCTTAAAATGAAAAAGAATGTATTAAAAATTACAGCAGTTTTAGGTTTAACAACAGTTTTACTTAACTCTTGCGGACCAAAAGAGAATACTCCGCTGGTCTATTTCCCGGATATGTATTTTCCGGTAGCTTACGATCCATTGATGAAAGCTCAGGATGCTTATTCAGATCATGAAAATGAAATTCCTGCTTTTGTTAAAAATAATTTTGCAACAGGTCTTTCTCCTGTAGAAGGATCAGTAGCTCAAAATAAAGATGGTGTCTTCGAAGAAGGATTACTTCCAAAAACACCGGATGAATACAATGCTGGTTATGATGCTTCTAAAACAGTAACAGCTTCTCCTTTAAACCCTGCAAACGCAGCAAAAGATCTCGAAAGAGGAAAAGGTCTTTTTGAGAAAACCTGTGCAGCTTGTCACGGTGTCGGAGGAGACGGACAGGGACCAATCGTTCAGTCCGGAGCATTCTCTGGTGTACCAAACTATGCAGACAGAGATATTACTGTAGGATCTGTTCATTATGTAATAACCAACGGTAGAAACGCAATGGGATCTTATGCAGGACAACTTAACGCTGGAGACAGATGGAGAGTTGCCATGTATGTAATGGATGCTTTCAAAAAAGGAGCTGCAGCACCTGCGGCGGCTACAGCAACAGCCACGACAGCGGCTGCCCCTGCGAAATCTGAAACGATGACTACCGAAACTAAAAAATAAGAAAAGAAATGTATAGTTTTTCACCAAAATTAAAATCAACTTCTATAATCCTTCTTGTTGTAGGTTTAGTTCTTTTTGCGGTTGGTTTCTTTATGAATAAAGGAATTACTACTGAGAAAATAGAACACATGATGGAAGCGGTTCATGCTTCTGGTCATACAGCTCCTACGCATTCTAGTGAAATGGTAGGACCTCAGGATCACGCAGCTCACCTTGAGCATGCTACTCTTCAGGTTCATAACCAGCCTTTAGCGGCAATACATTTTGTAGCTGTATTTTTCTTTGGAGTAAGCTGCTGCGTATTATTCTTCTATTCTATTCAGCATGCTGCACACGCAGGTTGGCCAATTATCATTACAAGAGTAATGGAAGCTATTGCTTCTTATATTCCTTACGGTGGTGCTATTTTAATCATTTTAATGATTTTAAACATCACACACCAAGGTCACCTTTTCCATTGGATGGATCCGGAATTAACAGACCCAAATTCTGCTCATTTCGATGTGATCTTATTTGAAAAAAGAATTTTCTTAAATATTCCTTTCTATGCAGTAAGAACTTTCATCTACGTATTAGGAGCTTCTTTCTTCGCTTGGAAACTGAAAGCTCAGTCTAAAAAAGTAGACGAAACAAAATCAAGAGTAGAATATCAAATGCTTTACAGATGGGCAGTAGGATATATTGCATTCTTCGGTTTTGCTTCTGCAGCTTGGGCTTGGGACTGGTTGATGTCTATTGACCCACACTGGTATTCTACCATGTATATCTGGTATTCAATGGTGAGCTGCCTTTCAAGTGGTATTGCGGTAATCATTCTTCTAAGTGTTTATTTAAAGAAAAACGGATTCCTTCCTCAATTCAACGATAACCACTTACATGATTTAGGAGTATTCCTATTTGCAACCAGTATGCTTTGGACGTATACATGGTTTGCACAGTTCATGTTATACTGGTACGCAAACATTCCGGAAGAGGTTAACTATTTCTTCGGAAGATTCCAGCACTACTCTCCTACTTTCTTACCAATGCTTATTGTAAACTTCTTATTACCATTATTGGTATTGGTGAGCAGCAGCATCAAGAGAAACTACAAAGTGGTTACAACAATGGCAGTAGTGGTAATTTGTGGTCACATCTTAGATTACTTCAATATGGTAATGCCGGGAACAGTAGGACCATACTGGAAAACTCCTGAAGTATTTATCCTGATCTTAGGAGCAATCTTATTCGTAGTTGGATTATTTATGTTCACTGTGCTTTCAGCACTATCTAAACTTAAACTGATCCCTACAGGTAACCCTTACCTACACGAATCTGAAATTTATGAATATCCTTTCTAAGGAATTTGTAACAACATAAAAAGAAAAAAGACTGATTGTAATGATCAGTCTTTTTTTATGCACTAAAAATTAAAACTGTCCTGCAGCCTTTCTGAATTTTAATTGTCTTAAACTAAGAATGATTTAACTAAAAAAACATTAATTGTATCAATCATGAAGAAAAATCTACTGTTATTATTTTTAACAATCGTTGTAAATTTCGTCAATGCACAAAGCATCACTTTCATTTCGGAAAAAACCAATAAACCACTTCCTAAGATTTCGGTGTTTGGGAAAGACGGAAGTATTGTAGCCTACTCCGATATTGATGGAAAAATAGACAAACAATCCATAAAACCGGATCAGGAAAAGTTTCAGCTGATCTACGATAATATGTCTATCGCTACTTTGTCCTATGCAGATTTTGACAAAGAAATCATTAAAGTAGATGACAGGGTAAAAGATATCGAACGTGTGATCATAAAAAATAATAAACCCGCAAAATATATTTTTGTAAAAGGAAACTTTAACTCTTACGTTACTGTAAACAATAAGTTAAACTGCTACACAGACGGAATCATTACTTACATTTTTGATAATGAAACAAAAAAACTGAAAAGCGTCAATGTAGAACAGTACAGAGCATTCAGGATTGAAGAAAAAAATATCGATAAAAAATCGACAGCATCCTTTGATTATGGCAGAATGATGAATGTACCTGAGATGAAAGACCTTGGAAATATTCAGGAATATAAAAAAAGAAATGCCGTCATTAAAGAACTGAAAGGTGACCGGAAAGATCAGATCGAAATTGCCCACAGTGCTTTACAGGAAAAAGAACTAAACATTTTAGGATACCGTTTTTACGATATAAGAGTAATCTCAAATGCTTCTTACGAGAAAGAAAGCAATAAAACCTTAAGAGATCTTCTGGAATTTAACGACATTCGATTTGTCAAATTAAAGCACAAAAGTGAGCCAGACTACAACCAGTTGATCTTATACAGCAATTTTTATCCTGTGGAAATAGAATTCAGAAATGATAAAGATATCGAAAGTGTAAATTTGAATACCAATAAAAGCAGTTACACAACAAAATATTGGGAAGATCCGTCTTTTCCGAATATGCAGACTGTTTTCAGTTCGTTTTTCAGAGATCAGCTAAAAGAACAACAAAATAAAAAATAAAATCCTCTATTAATAATGGTTTTATTATTTTTGTGGTAAACCGAAAAAAAAATGAAAAAGTTTTCTTTTCTACTAATTTTCAGCCTGTTGCTTTTCACAGCATGCAAGAAAGATCATGTAGATGCTACCAATACTAAAACTTTGCAGTCGAGTATCAATGATATGACGGCAAGTTTACCTACTATTAAGCAAATTAAATTTAACGAAGCGCTCTACATCCTAAAAACTTTTGGAGTGGAAGCTGATGGAGATGTTGCCGAACTGAAAGCTTTAGGACAGTTGATTGACGGTAAAAAAGTGCCGGAAATTATGGCAATGGCAGATCAGGTAGCACAAAAAAACGGAATCGAATGGGCAAGTACAGCACCGCCTTCATTAGGAGAAATGAATATCTTCGGAAATGACAAGGCTAAAGAAAGCGATTCGAATGACGTAAAAGCCAATTCATTGAGCATTACCACAAGACCGACAGGAGATGATGGAACCGGAGCTCCTACTGCGCTTCAGATTGTTCCGAGATTAGTTGATAACGCCGGAAATCCTGTATCCTTTACAGGAGCTGGTCTGGAAGCAACGCTGGAAGTATTCAGCAATGGAGTAAAGCTTTCCACGGCTAAAAATTTAATGCAGGATAACAATTTCAAAGGATTTAATTTAAAATTCTCTTCACTTCCTGCAGCTAAGGTTGTTGATAATAAAATCGATATCACGGTTTCTGTAAAAACAACTGCGAAAACTTTCAAAATGACAAAAATCGGACTGGATGTTAATCCTCTTTTACTGAAAGTTCCGGCTGCTCCGAAAGTAGATTCAACAGCGGTTATTCAGGATCCTGCCGTAATCGATCCGAACAACCCGAATGCAAGCGTTCCTTCTGCAACAGATCCGAACGCAACAGCTCCAACAACTCCTGCCGCACCTAAACAACCGGCTGCAGATCCAAAAAGCACTGTTTCAGGATTTTTAAATAACGTAAGCGCTCAAAACTTAAAAGCAGCTTACAACTCTGCAAGCAACCCGAATTGGGGAAGTTATGAGTCGTTCTCAAATCCGACTTCAGGATTTGGCTCGGTGAAAAATGTAAGCGTAAAAAACATCACCACCAATGCTTCCAATGCAACTTCTGCAAGCGTAAGTGCAACGTATGATGTAACGGATAAAAGTGGAAAAACAACATCTCTGAAAGCAACTTTCGGACTTAAAAATGTAAACGGAGACTGGAAAATTTCCAGCTACAAAATCAATCCGTAAAAAATGGCATCGCAGCAGCTGATCACAAAACTGGAAGAAACCATCGAAAATATACCTGATTTTCCGATTCCGGGAATTCAGTTTAAGGACATCTCTCCCATTTTCCTAAACCCGAAACTGTATGAAGAGGTGATTGCAGATCTGGTACAATTCAGCAAAGGAAAAGTTGATGCAGTATGCGGAATTGAAAGCAGAGGTTATCTTTTTGGGATTGCCATCGCTGTTGCACTGGAAGTTCCTTTTATTTTAATCCGAAAAGCAGGAAAACTTCCACCACCCGTGATTTCGGAAAAATATGATCTCGAATACGGAAATGCTGTTATCGAAACCCGAGAAGGACAGTTAAAATCCGGACAAAGAGTTTTGATTCATGATGATCTTTTAGCAACCGGAGGAACAACTGAAGCCGCTGCAAAATTGGTTAAAAAACAAGGCGCAACCGTTTCTCAGTTCAGTTTTTTAATTGGATTGAAAGATTTAAAAGGCGAAGAAAAACTGAAAAAGTTTAATGCAGAAATCTATCATATCTTAGAATATTAAATTTTAAAAAATAATATAAAATGCTCTGAAATTCGTTTTCCGGAGCATTTTTCATGATTAACTATTCATAATTCACTCATTCACTTGTAATAATTTCCTTTAATTATTCAAATAAAATCAACAATACACATAAAGTATTTTGTAAATCATTCAGAAACAATTAAATTTGCATTTCAATTTTTAATAATTTATGGCAAAAATTACAAACGAGCAGGAAGGTAAAGAAACTGTTGAGTTTTTTAAAGATCTTGACAGAGAGGCTTTAAACACAGAAAGGTTCCTTGAAAAATATTCAAAACCTTTGGGAATTGTTTTCGGACTACTTATTTTAGGAGTTCTTGGCTTCTTCGGTTACAAGCAATTTGTTGTAACTCCTAAAAATGCAGAAGCTGTAAAAAGTTTCCTGGCTGCTCAGAAAAATCTTGCTGACGGTAAAGATAAAGAGGCTTTAGGCGGAAAATCTGCTGCAAATCCGGGTTTCTTAGGAACTTATAACGAATATTCTGCAACCAACGTAGGAAAGCTTTCTGCTTACAACGCAGGTTTGGTGAAATTCAAAGAAGGTAAATTTCAGGAAGCTTATGATCTTTTAGATAGTTTTTCATCTGACAACAAAACATTGATGGCAATGAAATATGGAGCAATGGCAGATGCAAAATCCGGTCTTAACAAAAATGATGAAGCACTTCAGTTATTAGACAAAGCGGCATCAGCTTCAGACGATCCTTACACAACGTATTATTTTACGAGAAAAGCCGGTATCTTAGCTTTAGGATTAAAGAAAAATGCAGAAGCTAAAAAGTATTTTGCAACAATTGACGAAAAATATCAGGACTACGACAACGGAATGTCTGATTCTTATATTGAAATGACTAAATATTACTAAACAATGGCAACAGTTAATCTTTCTGATTACAAGCCACTTAACATAACCAATGCCGATGATTTTTCTATCGGCATTGTTTTTTCTGAGTGGAATGATTTTGTAACCTACAATCTTCGTGATGCAGCTCTGGAAATCCTTCAAAAAGAAGGAGTAAAATCTGAAAAAATCTCTCTTTTTCCGGTTCCGGGAGCTTTTGAGTTAAGCTATGCAAGTATGCAGCTTTGTAAAGAGCGAAAATTTGACGCAGTAATTGCAATCGGATGTGTGATCCGTGGAGAAACGCCTCATTTCGATTACGTTTGTTCGGCGGTTGCACAGGGAATTAAAGATTGTAATGTTCTCACAGATACTCCGACTATTTTCTGTGTTTTAACGGACGATACAAAAGAGCAGTCGATTGCAAGAAGCGGCGGCGATCTTGGAAACAAAGGGGTTGAAGCAGCAGTTACGGCTTTGCAGATGATTGATTTTAAAAAGAATCTTTCGGGCAGAAAAGGGAACATCGGATTTGGGAATTCGTAATTTTCCGAACTGAAAAATATTAAAAAGGACTATTCTTCAATAGTTCTTTTTTTGTCCCAGAAAGTTATCTCCCGAATATTATATTGTGGTATTTTTAAAAATTATGCGCTCAAATAATATTCAATACTTATTTTTGTAAGAATTCATATTCAAATCATAACAATGTTTGTTCAGAAAACAAAACCATTCCTTTATTTAGGAGTCTTTTACCTTATCATTTCTTTAATCATAAGGATTGTATTTTTCTTCCATCCCATTACCACAGCCAGTTTTGGGGTGTTTGAAGTGTTAAAAATAATTTTGGTAGGTGTTCTCAATGATGCTTTGGTTTTTATTTTAGCCAGCACCTTTTTAGCCCTCTATTTTTTATTTTTATCCAATTCAAAATATCAGAAACCTTACGGACAGATCATTTTGGGGATTTTAGTCCTGTTTTTTCTGTACATCCTTCTGATTCCGAACAATATTTTCAAACAATACGGCGGCTCGGTTGCAGAAATCGCGCTGGCTTTTATCGGCTTAAAAATTATCTGCTTCGCATTAATGCTTTTCCTTCCGAAACAACGTTTGAAAATACGGAATGTACTTTATTTCATAACGCTTTTTCTGTACGTTTTACTCATCGTATTCAACGCAGTAAGCGAATATTTCTTCTATAACGAATTCGGACTGAGATATAATTTCATCGCGGTAGATTATCTCATTTACACCAATGAAGTAATAGGAAACATCATGGAAAGCTACCCTGTGGTTCCTCTTTTCTCAGTAATTTTTCTGGTAACACTCTCGATCACATTTTTCATTTTTAAAAGAACTAAAAAAGAGCTTTTGGATCTTCCGGATGTGAAGCAGAAATTTATTTTACTGGGATCGTTTATTCTTTTGATTGGAGTAAGCTTATTTGGATTAAATTTCACTACAAAAATGAAAGGAAGCAGTGTTTTTGAAGAAGAAATTCAGGCAAACGGTCTTCCGAAATTCTATTGGGCATTTACCCACAATGAGCTGGATTATTTTCAGTTTTATCCCGAAATCAATCAGAATCAGGCAGAAAAAAACTTTTTAAGCCAGTTTGCTCCACCTGTCCTGAAAAGAAATATTGTTTCTGCAGAACCGGAACTGAAAAAAAATGTTGTCTTAATTTCTATTGAAAGTTTATCCGCAGATTTTTTAGCACATTATGGAAATACACAGAAAATCACTCCTTTTTTAGACAGTCTGGCCGATAAATCATTAATGTTTACCAATCTTTACGCTACCGGAAACAGAACCGTCCGCGGTCTTGAAGCGTTAACGCTCTGCATTCCTCCTACTGCCGGAGAAAGCATTATTAAAAGAGAGAACAACAAAAATAAATTTACCACAGGAAGTGTTTTCAAATCAAAAGGATATGATGTGAAATTTTTGTACGGAGGATACAGCTATTTCGATAATATGCAGGATTTCTACGCCGGAAACGGATATGATATTGTCGACAGAAATAATTTCAAGCCGGAAGAAATTACGTTTGCAAACGTTTGGGGTGTTGCCGATGAAGACATGGCAAAAAAAGCCATCCAAACCATGAATGCCGAAGCAAAATCCGGAAAGCCGTTCTTCAATCACTGGATGACGGTTTCCAACCACAGACCTTTTACCTATCCTGAAGGAAAAATTGATATCCCCGGAAATGCAAAATCCCGTGAAGGCGGTGTAAAATACACAGATTATGCTTTGAAAAAATTCTTCGAAATGGCTAAAAAACAGGACTGGTATAAAAATACGGTCTTCGTTATCATTGCAGATCATTGTGCTTCCAGCGCAGGAGACACAGAACTTCCGATGGATAAATACAGAATTCCAGCAATGGTTTTTTCAGAAGGATTTATCCAGCCGCAGAAATTTACTCAGACCATGTCTCAGATTGATGTGATGCCTACTGTTTTCGGTTTGCTGAACTTCAGTTATCAGTCGAAATTTTTAGGACAGGACGTTTTCAGCAAAGAATTTCAGCCGAAAGCTTATGTTGCAACCTATCAGGATTTAGGATTTGTGAAGGACAATTATTTAACGGTTATTTCTCCGGTAAGAAAGGTTAAGCAATACGCTCTGGTTCAGCAGAAAAACAATCTTGCTCCGGAATTTAATATTTATTTTGATGAAAATCCTTTAAAAGAAAAGGAACAGAATAAGCCGATGGTGGATGCAGCGATTTCAGCGTATCAGTCGACTTCTTTCTGGCTGAAAAAAAATCAGCTGAATCGATAAATATTTTGAAAATATCATAATCCGCACAAAAATTGTATGGTTTAAATTTTTAAATTTACCAACAAATAAAAAATACAAACTATGAGATGGACGGACGACAGAGGCGGTAATGTGGAAGACAGACGCGGACTTGGCGGCGGAGCCGTTGTAGGAGGCGGACTGGGAACGCTTATTATTGCTGCAATTATATTCTTTCTGGGAGGAGATCCTTCCTCAATTCTTTCTTCGGGAGCAGGTTCCGGATCTCCGAGAACAGAGCAGAGAGAACTGACTGCGGAAGACAAAAAAATCGGAGAAATGATAGACATGATGGGAAAATGGAACATCACGACATGGGATCAGGTTTTTCAGGAAAACGGAATGCAGTATACTCCACCGAAAATTATCCTCTTTTCGGAGACTACACAGTCCGGCTGCGGAGTGGCACAGTCTGCAATGGGACCTTTTTACTGTCCTGCAGATCAGTCTGTTTATATGGACATGAGCTTTTTCAATGAACTTCAACAAAGATTCGGCGCTAAAGTAACGGAATTTACGGTAGCCTATGTTTTGGCACATGAAGTTGGACATCATGTTCAGACGCTTTTAGGAACAACGCAAAAAGTAGATCAGCTACGAAGAAGCGGACAGTATTCTGAAGCAGAAATGAACAGAGTTTCTGTTGCCACAGAACTTCAGGCAGATTTTTACGCCGGAGTATGGGCAAAAAGGACGGATGCTGAAAAGCACATTTTGGAACCCGGAGATATTCAGTCGGCTATTGAAGCTGCTGAAGCGGTAGGTGATGATAATATCCAGAGAAGATCACAGGGATACGTTAATCAGGAAAGCTTTACGCATGGATCATCTGCGCAACGTAAAGAATGGTTTATGAAAGGATACAACACCGGAGACATCCGACAGGGAGATACTTTCAATCAGCTTTTGAAATAATTATTTAAATCAGTCAAATAAAAACCCTGAAGAACCAATCTTCAGGGTTAATTTTTATTGTAATTCTATCGGGTTGCTGTTTCTTTTTGCTTCCTCTTTTACTCTTTCTTCCATACGTTTTCTGAAATCCCCGGAATTTCCTCCACCGAATCCACCGCCGCCACGGTTTCCTCCACCACCGTCAATCCTCATCGGCGCACCCATTCCGCCGCCTTGTGTCATAAATGACATCGGATCTGCCATGAATTTTTTCTGCTGTTTTACATAATCGTCTCTTTTCACTTTAATGGTATTTCCGAACTGGCTCATTGTCGGAAAGTCTGCGATTTTGTAATTTTTCATCAAATCGAAAGAATATTCTCCTTTATCGTCCTCTACTTTCACGATAAGTCCGGGAAGTCCGCCGAATTTGTATGGTCCGTCCTGATAAGGCAGATCTGTGGTAAACCACGCCGTCCATTTTCTTCCTCCAAAATCTGTTTCTGCTTTCTGAACTTTATAATCTCCGATTTTTGTGGTTTCTGAAGCAATTTTCCAGTTGATCGGGCGGTCTTCCTCGTAAGTATAAATATCTCTTCCGATTCTGTCTTTGAAGGTTATTTTCTGGCTTTTCTTATCTTTTTCAACAGAATAATTGATGTTTGACCGTAAAGCTTCCATCTGATCTCTGTTAAAACCTCTTGCTCCTCCACTTTGTATGGCTGCCTGAATGACAGAATCTCTTTTAATTCTGTTTTCGGAATAAAAAACAGATTTTTCCGGAGAAATATCCAGATACGCATTTTCTGTTTTGGTATCATTTTTATTGGATGCATCGGGTTTCATCGTCACCTGATATACAAATCTGTTGGTTTGTGCAAAAGCGGTCTGCATGAACAGAGCCAAAGCAAGAATGCCTAATTTTTTCATTTATAGTATATTTTTTGTAAACCGTAATTTTAAAGACTACACAAAAAAAACGTGAAATCTTTGTTTTATTTATAGATTTAAAATCCAGATCAAAGTTAAATCAAAAACTACCTAAAGCGTTTCTATTGTGGAAACTTTAAACTTTTTTAACAATAAATTCATCCGCGAAACACATCTATTAAGAACAGAATCATTAAAATAGATATCTTCGATTTGAGATTGCGGAAATTAGTTCGTATTTTTGCATTATTAAATCATTCTAAATAAATACAATGATAAAAGTATCAGATCAAGCAAAAGCAAAAGCCATTCAGCTGATGACAGAAGATGGTTTTAAGCCTTTTGAAGACTATATAAGAGTAGGGGTAAAAAGCGGAGGATGCTCTGGTTTAGAATATGTTCTGAAGTTTGATAACGAAAAAACAGATGCCGACCAGATTTTTGAAGACAATGATATTAAAATTATTGTAGATAAAAAATCAATCCTCTATTTGGCTGGAACCACTCTTGAATATTCAGGAGGTTTAAACGGAAAAGGATTTGTTTTTAACAATCCGAATGCATCCAGAACCTGCGGATGCGGTGAGAGTTTTTCTTTGTAAAAAGACATTGGATGCAGATTTCAGATGTACATAAAAAATCAGATCTGAAATCTGTCTTCTAAAATCTTAAAAAAAAATAATGAATAAATATACTGAAGACGATCTAAGAGTCGATCTGGAAAATAAAAAATACGAATTCGGATGGGAAACAAAAATCGATTACGAAGATTTCCCAACGGGTTTAAATGAAGACATCGTCCGTGCAATTTCTGCTAAAAAAGAAGAGCCGGAATGGATGACGGAATGGCGTCTGGAATCGTTCAGAATCTGGCAGAAAATGACTGAACCGGACTGGGCAAATATTAAATATGAAAAGCCTGATTTTCAAGCGATTAAATATTATGCTGCGCCAAAAGTAAAACCTGAACTGGAAAGTCTGGACGAAGTAGATCCTGAATTGCTGAAGACATTCGAAAAATTAGGAATCAATATCGAAGAACAGAAAAGACTTTCAGGTGTTGCCGTAGATATTGTAATGGATTCCGTTTCTGTAAAAACAACGTTTCAGGATACGTTAATGGAAAAAGGAATTATTTTCTGCTCCATTTCCGAAGCAATAAAAAACCATCCTGATTTAGTAAGAAAATATCTTGGAAAAGTAGTTCCGAGAGGAGATAATTTCTATGCAGCTCTTAATTCCGCAGTATTTTCTGACGGAAGTTTCTGCTACATTCCGAAAGGCGTAAGATGTCCGATGGAATTGTCTACGTATTTCAGAATCAATCAGGCAGGAACAGGTCAGTTTGAAAGAACACTTGTGATTGCAGATGAAGGAAGTTATGTTTCTTACCTTGAAGGCTGCACAGCTCCGTCAAGAGATGAAAACCAGCTTCACGCAGCGGTTGTTGAGCTGATCGCAATGGATGATGCCGAAATTAAATATTCCACCGTACAAAACTGGTATCCGGGAAATGAAGAAGGAAAAGGAGGGGTTTTCAATTTCGTAACGAAAAGAGGACTTTGCGAAAGAAATGCAAAAATCTCATGGACTCAGGTTGAAACAGGTTCTGCGGTAACGTGGAAATATCCTTCATGTATCTTAAAGGGCGACGGATCCATCGGTGAGTTCTACTCTATCGCAGTGACGAACAATCATCAGTATGCGGATACAGGGACCAAGATGATCCACATTGGCAAGAATACCAAATCTACCATCATTTCCAAAGGTATTTCTGCAGGAAAATCCAATAATTCATACAGAGGTCTGGTAAAAGTAATGCCTTCTGCAAAAGGAGCAAGAAATTTCTCTCAGTGCGATTCTTTACTGATGGGGAATGAATGTGGAGCTCATACTTTCCCGTATATTGAAATTAAAGATCCGACTGCACAACTGGAGCACGAAGCAACGACTTCAAAAATCGGGGAAGATCAAATTTTCTACTGTAACCAGAGAGGAATTGATACAGAAAGAGCTATTGCTCTGATTGTAAATGGTTTCAGCAAAGAAGTTTTAAATAAACTGCCAATGGAATTTGCCATTGAAGCTCAGAAATTGCTTGAGATTTCTTTGGAAGGTTCTGTGGGGTAATGTTTATCCTTAAGTTTGACACATTGTTTGTCATTCTGAACAAAGCAAAGCGGAGTGAAGAATCTAAGTTAAAATAGATTTCTCCTTCGTCGAAATGACAAAACAACGCATTAAAGATTTGTTTAAATTCTTAATGTTCAAAATAAATAAAAATAGTATTTCATTTGCAAGTGTAAGTACTTTTGTAATCAATGGTTTAGGATTATAAAAGATAAATGTTAGTCTGCCCTTGCGATAAATTTGAAAATATGTTAGAGATAAAAAACTTGCACGCCAAAATTGAAGACGGCGACAAAGAAATTTTAAAAGGAATTAATCTTGAAATAAAGCCGGGTGAAGTTCACGCCATTATGGGACCGAACGGAGCCGGAAAATCTACCCTTTCTTCTGTAATCGCAGGAAAAGAAGATTATGAAGTTACAGACGGAGAAATTATTTTCGGAGGTGAAAACATCATCGAAGATGCTCCTGAAGAAAGAGCCCACAAGGGAATTTTTCTTTCTTTCCAGTATCCGGTAGAAATTCCGGGAGTTTCTGTAACCAACTTCATCAAAGCAGCAATGAACGAAAACAGAAAAGCTAACGGATTGGGAGAAATGCCGGCAAAAGAGATGTTGGCAATGATTCGTGAGAAATCTGAAAAATTAGGTATTAAAAAAGATTTCCTTTCAAGATCTTTAAACGAAGGATTTTCCGGAGGTGAGAAGAAAAGAAATGAAATTTTCCAGATGATGATGCTTGATCCGAAACTGGCTATTCTGGATGAAACTGATTCAGGATTGGACATTGATGCGTTAAGAATTGTTGCAGACGGTGTAAATGCTTTCAAAAATGAAGGAAATGCAGTTCTCCTGATTACTCACTATCAGAGATTGCTGAACTATATTCAGCCTGATTTTGTTCATGTTTTAGCGAACGGGAAAATCATCAAAACTGGTGATAAATCTCTTGCGTTAGAGCTTGAAGAAAAAGGGTACGACTGGCTTTTAAATTAATTAAAAGATTAAAAAATTCGGAGATTTTATCTGATCTCTTAGTTTAACAATTTCAGCCAAACAAAAAAAGAAAAAATGGTGCAAACCACAGATATACCAGTAATGGCATTAAAAGAACAGATCATACAAAACCATAATGAATTTTTGGAGAGCCTTCGTCACAGATTTCTGGATGAAGATCGTAAAGCAGCTCTTCAGAGGTTCGAAAAAGCTGGTTTTCCTACAAAAAAGGACGAAGAATATAAATATACCAACTTAAAGGAAATTACTGAGAAAGCTTATAACTTTTTCCCGAAAGAAAGTCACAACATCACCAAAGAACAGTTGGACCATCTGCACTTAGGTGAAGAGAATTTCGACTGGATTACTTTCGTGAACGGTAAACTTCATAAAGAATTATCTAAAGTTTCCATTGAAAATGTTGAGTTTCTTTCATTCAATTATGCATTGAATGATGAGAAACACAGAGATGTTTTCGAGAAATATTTCAATAGGATTGCTGAAGATCAATCTGCTTTCACGAATTTGAATCAGGCATACTGCAAATACGGATTCTTTCTTAAAGTTCCCAAAAATGTAGTGATTGAAAAGCCGATTCATGTTTTCTATATTTCTCAGAATCAGGAAGAAAACACATTCTACAATACGAGAAATTTATTAATCGTAGAAGAAGGTGCCAAAGTGGAAATTATTGAAAGTCATCACAATTTTGACAGCACTTATGTGTTGACAAATTCTGTAACGGAAATTTTTACTTATCCGAATGCAAAAGCGGACTGGCATAAATTACAGAACGACAACGATACTTCTTATTTAATTGACAATACTTTCGCAAAACAGGAAAAAGACAGCTTAACGACTGTAAATACATTCTCTTTCGGAGGTAAACTTGTGAGAAACAACCTGGATTTCATCCAGAACGGATCGAATATCAATTCATTCATGAACGGAATTACCATTATCGGAAAAGATCAGTTGGTAGATCATCACACGGCGGTTCACCACAATCAACCGAATTGCGAAAGTTACCAGAATTATAAAGGTATTTTCGACGGAAAATCTCACGGGGTTTTCAACGGGAAGGTTTTCGTTGATAAAATTGCCCAGAAAACGAATGCTTATCAGCAAAACAACAATGTTTTACTCAGCGAAGGAGCAACAATTGATACCAAACCTCAGCTTGAAATTTTTGCAGATGATGTAAAATGTTCTCACGGCTGTACAGTAGGACAATTGAATGAAGATGCGTTATTTTATCTGAGAGCAAGAGGGATTTCTAAAAAGGAAGCTCAGGCGTTATTGTTATACGCTTTTGCGAACGATGCCATGCAGAACATTGACATCGAGCCATTAAAAGAAAAGATTTCAAAGCTTCTGGCAGAGAAGCTTCAGGTTGATATAGAGTTTTAACAATATATAATTGATTAATAAGAAGGCTGTTTCATTTTTGGAACAGCTTTTATTTTTTGCTTTGATGACATCATTATATACATCTTCGGCTCCATCAGTATAAACTGAGAGAATTTGATTAAGATGCAAAAACTGCATTAGTGTTTCTTTTGAATAGAAATCTTTCTGAGTAACCGCCTGATAAACTAAATTATCCCAAAGACCTGAGTCTATTGCAAGCATTGATGTATTAGTTGTTACCAAATAATCTTTGTATTCCTTGATTTTAGCATCAAATTCTGCCTTAGATGCAGTTGCTTTATTCTCGCTATCCGTACTGCCTGATCATAAAATACAGCATCTTTTGCTTTTAAGGTTTGTTCTGTTTCTATTGTTAATGGAAGTGCAGTTGGATCTTCACAAAGTTTTTGCAAGGAAGTAGATGCGTTCAGCTTTTGGTCAAATACTCCTTTCTGAGTATCTTTCCTAAAGATAAATCTTCTTTCCAAATTTTTAGGATCAGATAATTCCGCGTTTCTGCTGGTCGCGAATCTAAAAAGCGTCTGCGATGCATTATATTGGTATTTAAATTGTTTGTTGACATTTTTTCTGTAAATTTGTTTTGTTTTTATAAAGGTTAAGATTTGAAGCCTCTTTTTAGTAGAGTCACTTCAGGTTTTAGCCTTATTTTTTTAGGTGGTCTTCAGGCTAAATTATGTCCACCTTGAGTTTTAAAGTCTCTTTTCATTTTCTGTGTTGTTTCTATACTGCAAATATCCATCGGGGAAGCGACAAAACTTGACGTATTAAATTCATTTTCAGATATTTTTGTTATTTTTTTACAGTTTTCTGATAATCAGTAAGAAAGATTTGCAGAATGTTTTTGGAAAGGTTGAGAAAGAATCTTTTAAACTTTAAAGTAAACTCAACTTGTGTTATTTAAAGCATATAAGCTACCTCTCATCTGATTTTTTTTGTAGCTATTTATATTGATTATTAAAACTTCATTAAAAACCTAAATCCTGAAATCATTAATTCAATAGTCTGGGATCAGCCCTTATTTTTTTTCATTCTTAAAAATTTTAACCGTAAAGAATATTTTTTTCGGCTGATTGATCAATTGAAAGAAAATTCCGATTAAAAACTGAATATTAAGGGAATTACATTTTTATTTTTAAAAGTTTAGGCAAATTGTTTTAAGAAAATCATTATTTAAAAATTTTTCTACATTTACAAAAACACAGAAAAATGCTGATTAAAGTCTATGGAAGCGCCATTCACGGTGTGGCTGCACAAACCATTACGATAGAAGTAAATGTAGATACAGGCGGAGTTGGCTATCATCTTGTAGGGCTTCCGGACAACGCCATTAAAGAAAGCAGTTACAGAATTTCTGCCGCGCTGAAAAACGTAGGCTTTAAAATTCCCGGAAAGAAAATTACCATCAATATGGCTCCTGCAGATCTCCGAAAGGAAGGTGCTGCTTATGATCTGAGTATTGCCATCGGAATTCTTGCCGCTTCAGATCAGATTACTGCCGAAAATATTCAGGATTACGTAATTATGGGGGAGCTTTCTCTGGACGGAACTTTACAGCCCATTAAAGGCGTTCTCCCCATAGCAATTCAGGCACGCGAAGAAGGTTTTAAAGGAATTATCCTGCCCAGACAAAACACCCGCGAAGCAGCCATTGTGAATAGTCTTGATGTTTTTGCCGCGGAAAATATCAGAGAAGTTATTGACTTTTTTAATGAAGGTAAACCACTCCCAAAAATCGAAGTAGATACGCGGAAAGAATTTCAGGAAAAAATTAATGATTTTCCGTTTGATTTTTCTGAAGTGAAAGGACAGGAAGCAGCAAAAAGAGCGATGGAAGTTGCAGCAGCAGGAGGACACAATATCATCCTGATCGGACCTCCCGGAAGCGGAAAAACAATGCTCGCTAAAAGAGTTCCGAGTATTTTACCGCCTTTAACTTTAAAAGAAGCGCTGGAAACAACAAAAATACATTCCGTAGCCGGAAAAATGGGAACGGAAACATCACTCATGACGGTTCGTCCTTTTCGATCTCCCCATCATACGATATCGGATGTTGCATTAGTTGGCGGAGGAAGTTATCCGCAGCCTGGGGAAATTTCACTGGCTCACAACGGGGTTTTGTTTCTGGATGAAATGCCGGAATTTAAAAGAACGGTTCTTGAAGTAATGAGACAGCCTTTGGAAGATCGTGAAGTTACCATTTCAAGAGCCCGATTTACGGTAAATTATCCTGCCAGCTTTATGCTCGTTGCTTCGATGAATCCGAGCCCAAGCGGTTTTTTTCCGGATGATCCCAACAACACTTCCTCTACCTACGAAATGCAGCGATACATGAATAAGCTTTCCGGACCGCTTCTGGACAGAATAGACATTCACATTGAAGTGCAGAAAGTGGAATTTGAACAGTTGGCAGAACGCAGAAAAGGTGAAAAAAGCGAAGATATCCGAAAAAGAGTTCTCATTGCCCGCGAAGCACAGAGAGA
The DNA here is from genome assembly GCF_018603435.1 of Chryseobacterium sp. ZHDP1. Lineage (GTDB taxonomy): Bacteria > Bacteroidota > Bacteroidia > Flavobacteriales > Weeksellaceae > Chryseobacterium > Chryseobacterium indicum. Next base: position 2,871,911 of record NZ_CP075682.1, read on the forward strand.
ACGTTATAAAGATTTAAAAATCAGCTATAATGCTCAAATAGGACCGAAAGAAATTGAAAAGTTCTGTGAACTTGACACGGCTTCTTTCAGCCTTATTAAAACAGCAATGGAAAAACTAAACCTTTCCGCCCGTGCATATGACAGGATTTTAAAAGTAGCACGAACCATCGCCGATCTGGAGGAATCTGAGAATATTCTTTCTCATCATGTTTCAGAAGCCATCCAATACAGAAGTTTAGACCGAGAATTCTGGAACGGATAATAACGGACACCAATGATCAAATTATATTTTAATTATTATTTTTTATGGTTTCGGGGCAGCTTTGCTGCCCCGAAATTTTTTATCAATTCTTTTTAAATACGACAAGTTTTGTCGTTATGAAGATTCATGTTTGCAAAAAAGATCAGAATAAAACTCAAAATAATATAATGAAAACTGCTGTAGAAATTTCGGAAAAAGAGACTAAAGAACATCATTTTAAATCCATTATTCTTCTCTCAAAAGATTTTGCTCCGCATGAGAGTTCGGTGGAGGAAATAGACACTGCCATTCTCAGAAATGATTTCGGTATTTTAATTATTAAAAATAATCAGGATCAGACGGCTCAGTTTTCATGGCAGAAAAATATCGTTTCTTCCAATACGGAAAGTGGATATTTTAAAGAGATAATGAATGATCTGGGCGTAACTGTTCATCATAATGGAGATTCGATTACGGTGATTAATGGTGGCGTGAAACAATTTCTGACTATTCATTTTATGGTTTAATTAAAAAAAGCCAGCCTAAATAAAAAAGTCTGAATCAAAATAATGAGCGGACTTTTTCATCTATGATAAGACCTGTTCAATGGATAACGGAACTTTTTAAATTCCTTTTTTTCCTTCAAGAATCATCTGAATCATTTTCAGCTTTCTGTTTTCTCTGGTTTCCGTTTTCTTTGCTTCTTCAATCCAGCAGATATATTCCTTTCTGTGGGTATAGCTCATTTTGTCGAATAATATTTTCGCTTCAGGATTTTCATTAAACAGCAATACAATATCTTCCGCAATCTCTACTATCCTTTCTTCTTTGTCTTCCGTTAGAGAAACGAAAACCTCATCGCCGAAAGTCTTATTGAGTTTATTTCTTATTTCCTGAGTTAAGCCTAAAATATGGCACTCCGATTTCATTTTGGCGAGGCTTCCCCGGTATTCAACTTTTTCGTCAAAAACCGCTTTGATTTTTACCTGTCCTTTTTTGCCGAATAGCTCCTCTGTAGAAAAAGGAAATTCCACAAAAGCCGCATTCATTTTGCCATTTTGCTTAATAACCGCCTTAAATTGTATATCATCTGTTTTCATAGCTTAAAATTTAGCACAATAACCACCATAGATTAAAATTATCCAGTTTTCCGTCTTTGAAATAGAACATAAATGAATCTTCTGTTTCTTTTCCAACCGGAATACTGAAGCTCTGAATATTCTTCCGATCCGTATCTTCTATTTTCAGTTTGGGAAATAGCTTTTGAAATTCGGCAACGGTTGTATTATTAGTAAGAATGATATGATGCGATCTGATTTCAAAACGGTTGTTTCCGGATTTCGCACTGCTGAAAATAACCTTATGATTGTTTGAAATAAACTCAGCATTGCCGGTGTAGAAAGTTGTTATTTTACCGTCAAAGCTCAAAAGATCCTTTCCGTATATCTTTTCCATCCACGCTTTATCAAGCCATTCAAAAGGGCTTCCGCAGTCCCACACTTCACTTTTAATGGAATCGTGTTTTGAATAAAGCTTTTGGAACTGTTCCTGAGACAGAACAATATCATTTCCATTCACCTGAGCATTCTCAATTTTCAGGAAATCGTCTGTAAATACTTTAGATGATTCTTTTTCTGATTGTTTTTCTTTATGTAAACTGTCTTGTTTAATAATCGTTTGTAAAGAATCCTTGTCCTGTAAAGATTTCAAATCTTCCTTCTCTTTTTTCTGACAGCTCCATAATGCTAAAAATATCAGCAAGCCCCCGAAAATTTTACTTTTCATTTTTTAATAATGTATTTTTTGATCGGGTTAAAGTAATAAAAATTCAGCAAAAAAAACCGCGAAAGTAAAGTTTCGCGGCTTTAATATCTGTTTAAAGATTATTTTTTCTTTGCTTTTGCAGGAGCTTCTTTTGGCATTTTTGTTTTGGTATCTGCAGGAGTATTACCGTCTCTTACCAATTGTAATTCGTCGATAAGTCTTCTTGCACCTGCGTATTTATCGATCGTCCAAAGAACGAAACGAACGTCTACGTTGATGGTTTTCTGCCATTCCTGTTCGAAAACGATATCTCCGCTTAAAGCCTCGCTGTTTCCGTCGAATGCAATACCAATTAAGTTTCCGTCTGCATCGATTACCGGAGAACCGGAGTTTCCTCCTGTAATATCATTGTTGGAAAGGAAATTTACCGGCATATAACCTTTTGCATCTGCATACTGACCGAAATCTTTAAGGTTATAAAGATCGATCACTCTCTGCGGAAGATCAAACTCCTCATCTCCTTTCTTGTATTTTCCTACAAGACCTGTCATATCAGTATAATAGTTATCGGTAATTCCGAAGTAGTTTCTGTCTGATCTGATCGGCAATTTATCTACCGTTCCATACGTTAATCTCATGGTAGAGTTTGCATCCGGATAGAATTTTTTCTCAGGCATTGCCTTCATTAATCCTGCTAAGAATAATCTGTTGTTTTTAGCAAAATTATCATCAATTTTTACAAATCTTTCAGCAGAAGCTTTTTGATCCGCCATAATTCCGTTTGCAATTTTCCAAAGCGGATCTGCATCCAGTTTCAAAGGATCAGGATTCAGCATAAAGTTTGTTGCAGAAGTTTTGTTGGCGAAGATTGAAGAATACGCTACATTCGAAAGATTTTTAGCATCCAGTCCCATTATGGTTTCAGAAGCTACATCTTTGTTTACTCTTGTCTGGTAAAGGTTTACCATAGAGTTCATCATTTCGCCTTCAAGCTTGATATTGATGTTTTCGTAGGCTGATTTCAATGCAGCCTCTACTTTCGGCTTCATTGCCAGTCTTCCTGCCATATCCTGTTTTGCATACGCCTGAAGAACATTTCCTACCTGCAGTGCAAGTGCGAAATATTTAGAATTTCTGGAAAGCTGCGTCATGTACATTCTCTCCACATTTCTGTCTGAAGTCTGCTTGTAATAAAGTCCGATATCTTCTAAAACTGTTTCATACTCAACCACGTTTTCAGGCTGTACCGCCCATGTTTTAAATCTTTCTTCAATCTTTTGCTTGTCTGTGATGGTTCCGTTTTTAATAACGGCATCAATAGTACCCTGTCTGTTTTTCCAGTAGTTCGCTACAGAAGCATATTGGGAAGCATAGTTCAGCTGAGTTCCTTTGTCTTTATCCATGTACTTCTTCATTACATCCATGGCTAATTTAGACGCTTCAACCCAAGCCGGATAGTCTTTGTTTACCATCTGCTGAATTCCGTAAGAAGTCAGGTAACGGTTGGTTCTTCCCGGATATCCCAAGATCATAGAGAAATCTCCGGGCTTTACACCTTTCAGAGAAACCGGTAAGAAATGTTTTGGTTTTAAAGGAACGTTGCCTGGAGAATATTCCGCCGGATTTCCCGCTGCATCAGCATATACTCTGAAAACTGTAAAGTCTGCCGTATGTCTTGGCCACTCCCAGTTATCGGTATCACCTCCAAATTTTCCCAGTGCAGAAGGCGGAGCTCCCACCAATCTGATGTCTTTATAATCCTGATAAACGAAATAGTAGAATTCGTTTCCGTTAAAAAAGTCTCTTACAACTACTGTATATTTTCCGTTCTCAGAGTTTTCAGACTGGATCGCTTTTGTTTCAGCGTCGATCACAGCTTTTCTCTCTGCAGCGGACATATTGTTGTTTAATTTAGAATTGATTCTTTGCGTAGCATCATCCATTCTTACCAAAAATCTCACGTAAAGATCTTTAGCATTGAATTCGTCTTTCTGCTTCATTGCCCAGAAACCGTTTTTCAGATAATCTTTCTCCGGTGTAGAAGCTGCTGCTACAGCACCGTATCCACAGTGGTGGTTGGTGAAAATAAGACCCTGATTAGAAACAATCTCTCCTGTACAGAATCCTCCAAAGCTTACAATTGCATCTTTTAAGCTCGAATTGTTGACAGAATAAATTTCTTCCGGTGTAAGATGCAATCCTTCTTTTTGCATGTCTACCCCATTCAGTCTTTTCACGAGCATTAACAGCCACATTCCCTCGTCTGCCCTCATCTGGACAAAACTTAAAAGGAAAGTGAATAGTAGTAATATTCTTTTCATTTTATAAAATAATTTTTGTGTCGCTAATTTAGTAATTTTTTTACTGTCTGATGTCTGAGAATGGTATGAAAATGGATTCCGGTGGCTTATGAAAAAGATATTCACTGCAATTTTAACAGTTTTGTGCCTGAGTTTTGTTTTAAACTGCTCTTCCGCAGCCGTAAAAAATCCACAGATCCAGAGAGAATGGATGCTGGTTTCTTTTGGCAGTTACTCTAAAGAAGAATTAATAAAAAGCAATGCTAAAATTGATCTTACCTCTCCTCTTGAAAACGGAAAAATAAAAACTTCCGCCTTTATGGGATGCAATAAACTGTTTTTTACATCTGAATTTAAAAAGGAGAGTCAATTAAAAATTTCGCAAGTTGCCTCCACAGAAATGGCGTGCCCGAATATGAAACTGGAAAATGATTTCTCCCGGAATATTAAAACAATGAATCATTACAAAGTGGAAGGACATTTTCTGACTTTAAAAAATGATCAGGGAAGCAGCATGAAATTCATTGCCGCAGACTGGGACTGATTTAAATTTATTTTCTATTACCCTTACTGACTTTAAAGCTTTCCGCTTTTCAGTTATTATAATTTCATTCATTCTTTTCTAAATTTTTCCGGTTAACGAACTAAAATTACAGCATTCCGTTGTGTTTTCACGATTATAAAAAAATATTGACGGGTTTTGACTGCTTTTGACCGGTTTTGACCGGTTTGAAAACCCATTTCTTCGGATCATGTTCGGGTCTTCTTCGGATCGGCTTCGGAAAAATGGGATTTTTTCCGAAGGAACACCGAACAACAGTCGAAGGATTTCGGGAGAATTTTATGAAAGTATTTTTGCTTCATTGTACGCTTTGGCTCCGCTCAGTGTGGTATACTTACAGCAAAACCTTCTAAAAATTTTTAAATCAATCATTATCGGAAGGTCTTCCCAATGACGAAAACAGAAAGTATACAAGGCTTTATTGATGAATTTTCAGACAGAATTTCATTTGAGATTCCTAAAACACTGCAGGCATAAAATTCTTATCAAACTTTTTGTATCTTCTGCTATACATTTTATAAAGGCAAATATTCCTTAAAACCATTTCGAATACTCGTAGAAAACAATAATATTTCAGCCTCACAAATAATTGTCATTCAATCCAATATATGAAATTCAAAATAAACAAACCCCAAATATTATAAAGAGGGGAAGCAAAAAAAATTTGCAGAAATACAGCTTCTTTTTTACTGAATTTCACGACAGAAGTTTTACCTCAACCCTCTATTTTAATTAACTGACATATAATTAAATAACCCTCAAACCACCCATCAACAAAGGAATTTTTTAATTATTTTTAAAATAAAAATTTGCTTGATATTAATATTCCATTTATATTTGCACTACTAAAACAATAGGACATTCCTCCTTAGCTCAGTTGGTTAGAGCATCTGACTGTTAATCAGAGGGTCGCTGGTTCGAGCCCAGCAGGAGGAGCAAAAAGACTTACAGAAATGTAGGTCTTTTTTTTTCGGTTCATCAAAGGTTTTTACAATTATTTCGGATCAGTATCAAAATCTCGGGACTATGCAAAAAGTTAGCTAATCTGAATAGAAAAAATATTCTGCTTTTTACTCCCCAAGCTCCATTCTAATTAAAAGATTCAGTAGCATTGGTACTTTTTGATCACATACAGTAGAAAAGAAATTCCATATTAATTACCTATCTTTTATCCCAAAAGATATTGTTCCTCAATCTAAAAATACAGACTCCTATATTTCCGAATCTGCAGATGATCACTACAGCCTATGACGGAATTTTTTTAAAAGAAAAAAATAAGGTCATCAGAACTAGTTACAATTGAATGGAAAAGTATTTTAAAATTTCGTTGTAATGATTTCTTTATGATTCTTTCAACATTTTTCAAAAAAATGTATCTTTTATACAATACGTCAAGTTTTGTCGTTTCGGGAGATTAGCTTTGTGAAAGAAAGAAAAAATGATATTTCCGAATATGCGCTTTAACCCAAAAAATAAATATGACGAAACAAAATAACAATGTTTAACATACAAATAAAATCGATCTGGAGAAAAAAAAATTATTTAAGATGACTTTAAAATAATCAAAAACAGTATATTAGCTACTTTAAAACTAACATTAAATATGAAAAAAAATTATACAGAGGTCCCTTTTCTGTGCTTCCCTTCGGGTAGTTTCTCAAATACACAACAAAAAATTCCTTGGAAACAGCTTCTGCACTCAACCAGTCTTTTTTCTCAAAAAGAATTTGACTAGTTGTAATAAGCATTTGACCAGTTAGGTCTTTGCACGCGCCCAAGAGAATTGCAAACTTTGAACTAATTTCTATGTATTAACCTGTAAACTTCAGAATCATGAGTAAAATATTAACACTAATAACCTTATTTGTATCTTGTTTCCTGTTTTCCCAAACCACCGTTTTTGGAGGCGTTGCAGGACTTTCTTTCCGCAAAAACAATGTAAAGGATAGTATTGCTCCTACAGACACCTTAACCGGCAGGCTAATGAATTATCATCTGGTAAAAGATCCTGTTCATGGATCATTTTTTAAGAAACTGGACGGAAACCTGAACCAGCCCTCTTTATTTTTTGTAAGCAATAAGTTTGGAGGAACGGATAAAAAGGTCTACGGAAAAATAGGAAGTTCCGTGATCAGCAGTCTGGGGATTGATGATTTTTCAGATACATTAAGGATAAACAGCCCTCAGTTAAGTTCTAAAATCCTGACTTTTACCAAAACCGATACCGGCAAGAAAATTAACCCGATTGTTCTTTTGAATAAAAAAACAGATCCTACCCTTCTTATTCCTGAGATCTTAGTGTTCGATAATAATCTTTCCCCAATTGACAAACAAAAAATAGAAACCTATCTTTCTGTGAAGTATGGTATCACTATAAACGATATTTCAGAAAAAAATTATGTTTCTTATGCAGGCGATATCCTGTGGGATTCCAAAAAAAATAAGAATTACAATTTCAGGATTACAGGCATTGGAAGAGATGATGCTTTTGGTCTTTATCAAAAGCAGTCAAAAAATTCTGAAGATGAACATATTATTATGTCTTTAAATACCTTAAAAGCTACGAATTATCAGAATCCGGAAACTTTAAATCAGGGGACTTTCGTTTTGTGGGGAGATAACAACCAGTCTTTCAGCTTCAAAGAAGCCGATCTCCTTTCCGCACATCCCAAACGGGACATGTTCAGAATGTGGAAAGCACAGATAAAAAATTCAGGAACTCAGACTGTAAAAACATATCTCTATCTTACTCTTTCCGGGCTTTCTCCAAGTGATAAGGTTATATTAAGACTATTTGCCAATGAAAGCAATTATCAGAATGATATTTCTACCGACATTTTAGGAGAGAAAATCGGAGATAAGTATATATTTAAAGATATCATGTGGGACATTGACCATGATGGCACCGAGTATTTTACTTTCAATCTTAAAGATTCCCAGAGCGAGCAGAATATTCAGATGGTGAGTACCTGTAATGATTTGGGTAGTGGAATTGTAAAGGTTTCCGTTCCTTCAGATCTTTTCCCTTTCAGCTATTCTCTAAAAAGCCTGAACAGTAATCAGGTTATTGTAGCTCCAACTTCCGGAACGACCAATCCTATTGTCTTTAATAATCTGTTGCCGGACAATTATAAGCTGATTATACAGAAATCCGGACAAAACGATATTATAAGAACATTTGATCTGGAAGGTATTGTTAACCAGAATATTGACGATCATTATGTGTGGCAGGGAAATCCTATAGAATTGGATCTAAATACAGATTCCTATCAATATGTTCTGACTTCACCGGCAGGTCAGACGACCGGTACCGCTCCTTTCCTGTTAAACGGAACGGGAACCTATCAGCTTAAAATAAAAAACAAACTGGGCTGTGAAGTTAATAAACCGCTTTCTGTATTAACTCAGGCAGATTATAATGCCTTACAGAGTACTTCCTTATTTAAGAAAATCAGCGTGTCTCCTAATCCGTCCCATGACGGAAACCTCACCGTAAAGGTGGAGTTAAAATCCATTAAACCACTTACCATAAAAATATTCAACAGCTTGGGTGTTCTGATTAAACAGGGGCAATATCCTCCTTCAGCAGACTTTACCATTCCAATGAATATTCCTCCTGTTGTTGGTTATTATAATATTAAAATATTTATTCCTGAGGAAGGAAAAGGCGTTAATTTCCTTATTAATTAAAAAACACGAATACCATGAATCATCCTTTAAAAAAATTATTTTCCGGGAACAAAAAACTTGAAATGCTTCCGGTTTTCATACCCATTGTTCTGTCGTTGTGCAGCTGGACTTTTTATACCGTTTCCCACAGAAATACAGAGAGCGAAAGAAATGTAAAGAACCATAAGGAATATGCAAATTCCTTCAAAATAGATTGCGGCTTCTTAAAGCCTTCCCTGAAAGGAGAGAATTTAAAGGCAGGCAAAACTCCAGATCTTACTTCTTTATCCGGAAATAAAAAAGATTCTGCATGGTCAGAAGGCTTTACGGTTAATGCCGGTCGACTCATAACCCCTGCGGGATATCCGGCAGTTCCGTTTACCAATTCAAATCTTGTGAAATCTGGCTTTATCGGTGAGATCGGAAATAAGGATGGTGAAAGAGATGAAGATGCTTCCGATAATATCTTTGATGTGTATCTGGGAAATATACTTCCGGGTAAGTCCTACGCATTAAAGTATGAGGTAGACGGCTATTCAGACATTAATTCAGTCACAAGAAGTATCAACGGGAGCTTTGCAGTCGGGGGATATATAAAATACAAAAAATCCGGATGGAGTGAGGTTTCTGAGAATATAGATGCCGGTCTTCTGAAAAAAGGGAATAATACAGTATTGTTTAATTCTTTAGGAAAAGGAGACTACTATCATATTAAAAATGTAAGAATTGTAGAAAACAAAACGGCTTCGCACAAGGCATATGAAATTGTTTCAAAAGTATACAATGATAAAGTATGCTATATCAGAGGATATGTCAATCCTTCTGCAGGAATTTCGGCTGTTGAAGTTCAGGGAGAAAAGATTGCCCTGAAAGGTAATGAATTTGAATATCTGTCTCTCGGTAAAAAAGAGAATCTTTCAATTCCTGTTGCTTTTATACAGAATAAGGCTTCGGTTTTAGAAGAAAACATTGTTAAAGATATATCAGGAGAGGATCATATTTCTTCCGTAGACTCTTACCGTGATTCAGGAGTTAATCTTATTTATAAAGATGCGTCCAGTATTGTGACGGGATTAAGAACCATTGATCTTCCGCCTTTGGATCTTTCAACAGTGAATGTAAGTTCCGGATATGCCGGTTTTTTTCTCACCAACAAAACGTCCCGGTCTGTAACGGTTCATCTTCCTTATGATAAGGATAAGCTTCCCAAAGGATATAAGGAAGAAGATATTGCTGCCTTTACGTTTGATTATAAACAGAAAAGATGGCTTCAGGCAAATATAGACAGTGTCAATACGGCTAAAAAATATATCGTTCTGCATACTTTGCTGAAACAGGCTCGTTATATAGCAGGAGTATCCAGACAACCGGAAAGCCCGGAAACTGGTGCTTCAGCGCCTACAGGATTTGATGATATGCCTATTGCCAATCCGGGATCGAAGATTAACCTTATTTCTCCGCCTACCCCTAATCAGCAGGGAAGTGCCAATGTACAGTATCCTATAGAAATTCCTGCAGGAATCGGAGGATTCCAGCCAAGCGTATCTCTGGTGTACAACAGTGATAATAAATTTGGATGGGCCGGAACGGGATGGGATATCCCCGTGGAAACCATTGATCTTGATACACGTTGGGGAGTTCCTACATTCAGCAGCACCAATGAATCTGAAATTTATACCATTGCCGGTGAGCAGCTGGTGTTTAAAGATGATTATCTGCCCAACAAGATACCCTATGCAGAAGCAAGAGCAACTGACAGATCTTTTTATTATCGGAATGGGATAAAAGAAGGCTATAAAATTATCCGTAAAGGAAATTCTCCCGGAGCATACACCTGGGAAATCCTTGACGGCAGCGGAACCAAAAAGGAATATCAGGATATATTAACCAATAACCCGGGAAATAATACCTCAGGAAATATTGTTAAATGGTATTTAACCAAAGTTACCGACCGATTCGGGAATACCATAACATATACTTATATCGATACGTATGAAGGAGGAGGAAAGAACAAATATCTTTCCCGAATTGCTTACAGCAATAATACTTTTATTGATTTTGAAAATGAGCCTGGGATAAGACCTGATATGATTATCAATAATAAGCTGGGAGTAAAGTTATCCGATTCCAAAATACTAAGAAAAATTACGGTAAAAAGAGCGAATACGTTAATTAGAGAGTATCAGTTAGATAACGTTCTATTAGGTCAGTTCTCCAAAAGACTTTTAACTGAGATCGTTCAAAAGGATGGCAATGGAAATTTATTCAACAGGCACTTTCTGACTTATGATACGAGAGTTCCTGTATTTGATAAATTTCCTACAAGAGTTTATAATACTCCAAAAGATAATAGTAATGTGGGTTCTTTTTCAGGAGGGAACACCAGTTTTATCGGCGGGAGTTATGCGAAAAATAAAAACATCAGGGGATCTTTAAGCTTTGGATGGGGATTTTGTATTGGTGCTGGAACGAATAAAAAAGGAACGATCGGAATAACGGGAAGTTATGACGACAATAGATCCTACGGTAAAAACCAACTTATCGATCTGAACGGAGACGGATTGCTGGATCAAGCGTTTTATGCTGCTGACGGTACAATAAAATTCAGAAGAAATACGAAATCATCTTTTGGCAGTGTATATTCATCGATAGGGCTTCCAAATGAAACCCCAATCATCCGGCATAATTCATATAATACAACATTGGGCTTGGAGTATTCTTTCAAAAAAGGAGCTGTCGGGTTAAATTATTCATTTGGAAAAACTAATTCTCCAACCTACTTTTCAGATGTCAACGGAGACGGACTGGTTGATATGGTCAACTATGGGGAAGTTTTCTTTGGTAAAATAAGAAACGATGCTCCTCAGTTTAAATCCCAGCCTGCCTCCAGTACTATCAATGTGACAGAAGAAACACCTAATGCCATTCTGGAAGGAAGTCCTGCGGTTATGGATACCATCAGCAGTCCCGGACTTCCTGCATCACAGGCTAATATTGTAAGAATGTGGGAAGCGCCGGTAACAGGAGAAATAGATATTACCCAGTATGTGTCTCTGCTTCAGCAGTCTCCGGATGGAGTGGATGTCTGGATCGAAAAAGGCTCGCTGACAAAGGCAAATGAAGATAACTCAGCATTTATTCCTTCTCCTTCAGCTTCTCTTTCTTCTGTCGTTACCCTGTATAGCCCGGGACAGCCACAATATCTTACGGCATCTACCCACGTGGAAAAGGGACAACGGATTTTTTTAATAGCCTCTTCCAGGGTAGATCCAACAGGAGACAGAATACAATCGGTTACCGGAATCGAGTATACATCCGTGCCGGGAGTTTCTACCTCAGATCTGACGAAGAAAGACGCAAATGGAAATCTTTATTTTAATTTTAATTCTTCAGGTCACTATCTGGCTTCTTCTAAAAAAGATAATGTTATTGGGGATAAAAGCAAAGTAAAAATTACCTGGGGAACCCTTGCTAATGAGACTTTCACAGATGATGTAGATTTTAAAATTTATAAATCGGTGCAGTCTATTTCAGATACAACAGGGGTTATTCCACCCTCCACATTGATTTATCACCAAAGATTGCCAAAAGGAAACAGCCTAAATACAATTACTCCTGCCAATAACCAGATTGCAGGGTATGATATTGCGAATCTTATGGTCAACCAGAATCCGTCAGATTCTACCATGACCATGCTGCGCTTTGATGTTTCAGCAGATACCAATGTTTCGTGGGAAAAGATCAAGTGGAAACCGAAGATGAATATAACATCTGATACTGACACGATTGATGTAAAGGCATTGGTACAATATAATCCTTACTCTGAAAGACTGACGAATAATCTTCCGAAAAATTTTTCAAAGTATAACATCTTTTCTAACTGTAGATTTATTTTGTATCCGAAGTTTACTGGTGGCATCAATCAGCCTCTTACGATTAATCTTCCGGATATGCATAATACGAAAGTTACTTTTTCGCTAAAGATTAATTATTACGGAAACATTCTTACAACAAAAAATACGGTGGATGTTGTTAATAACGTAATGCAGATTCCTTCTGTTAATCTTTGTGATGCCTTAGGAGGATTTATAACAGATTTTTCAAGTATATATTCCCGATCGTTTTATTTTGAAATCAGTTCCCCGGATTATCAGGTTGCTAAGAAATTAGCAGAATTAAATCCCAATATCTATAATTCGAATTTTGATCCGCCTTCTCAGTCTTCAATTTATGCTGATACAGAGCATAAAGCGGATTATTTTGCATACCGGTCAGATAATACCCATTATAATATGAATACGGGATTGGTGTATCAGGGATGGGGTGGTTTTTCTTATAATGGTTCAAGATATCCGGACAGCCCTATTCGGGAAAGTGAATTCAATACCAATCCTTATGGCTCTATGCCACAACCGGGAGGATCTTCTCCATGTAACCCATCGGCAGCGGATTATTATACCTGTATGACTAATTATATTATTCAGCAGAATAACAACCGATATTTTACGCCATTGCAGCTGGATGCGGATAAATATGCTTATGTTTCTCCTCTTGAGTCGGTAGAACTTACGGGAGATATTCAACAGCCTTATTCATTAGGACTGATTGCGGACAGCACATCAATTATTCATAATCCGGTATATGCCGTTCCTAATCCTCGAGGAATTATTCTCCGTTCAAAATCAGATGCCTTCCATGCCTATGTTGCAGGATCTATTGTTCCGTGGCTGGGGATTAGCGGACATGCAGGATATTCCACAGAAAAGACAGCAGATTATTTCCAGGATTTTAATGGAGACCAGTATCCTGATGTTATTTCAGGAGGCTTTTTCCAGAAAACCAATAATCTGGGACAGTTGTCTGCCGTGTCAGGTATTGATAAAAAAGAAATTAAAAATAAAGGATATATTTTGGGGGCAGGACTTTCGGCTTCGCCTTCTGTTGGTAAATTCAGTAATACAACTGATGTCTTTTTCTACGTAGGCGGTGAAAAAGATATGCATACCGGTTCCTCCTCTTTCGCTTTGGGTGTAGGCGCAAATCTAACCATAGGAAGAGCCTGGGGACAAGGTAACGGAGTCTGGGCGGATATGAATGGAGACAGCCTGATCGATTATATTTCAGGAGGTAATGTTTATCTTAACAATGGCAATGGTTTTTCGTATGATCCTTATGGATGGAATGTTGCTGATGTTTCCAAAGGAGATTCATTTGCCGTTTCCGGAGGAGGCGGATTTAGTATGGCTAACGGAAGCTGGGCAGGGGGTATAGGTCTTTCGAAATCCAGTTCAACCGCTAAAATAGGAATCATTGATGTTAATGGTGACGGACTTGCCGATAAAATTGTAAAAAATGGCAATACGTACGAAATTTGGATAAATAACGGAACGTCATTTATTTCACCGGAGAATTTTAATAAGGACTTCAGTCTTAGTAATAAACAGAATTCTTCAGGATCCAACTTTTTCGGAACGTTATGTGCGTGTCTTGGACTAAAAATATGTTTATCAGGAGGCTTCAGTAAAGATAAATCCGTCAATAAGCAGGAAGTGGATTTACGGGATTTTGACGGGGATGGTTATCCGGATTTGCTTATTTCTGATGCAGATACAAACTTAACCTATTATCATAACAATTTAGCAAAAGCCAATTTATTGGTTCGTATTGACAATCCTCTTCAGGGAGCAGTAGAAATAAATTACGACTATACAAATGAAAGCAACAGCCTGAATACTATGGTAGGGGGTACCTATCAGATGCCTTTTTCCAAGACGGTAATGACGGGTGTAAGTATCTGGAATTTCAGACCATTAGATACAACGTTACCTGCTCCGGCCGGAGTTAATGATCCTCAGAAAGTAAAACCAAGAGAAAAATTTGGGTTTGAATACGAGGCAGGTGTTCATGACAGAAGGGAAAGAGAGTTTTTAGGATTTGGAATTATAAAGACTAAAGTATTCAATGATCTGGCACTTCATCAGACCCACGTTACCGAATATGAAACGAATTATTATGGAAACGAAAGTGATTTCTATGTTAATTATGACGATACAAAAGTAAGACAGTACTTCTATAAAAAAGGGCTGGTTCGTTCTACTTATCTTTTGGACAGCCAGAACAGAAAACGTTCAGAAACAAAAAATACCTACCGATATTTTGGTCAAAGCTCAACTTCCGGTTACCAGCTTACGGAGAATCAGGCACAACCGCAGTATAAAGATATAGGAAGAATTATTCCTTTATTGTACAAAACAGAGTCTTCTTTTACCGAATATTCGGGAAGTAATAGCCATAGCAAGACAACGATTAAGACCATCGATTCCTATGATAAATACGGAAATGTAACTCAATCTACAGACAGAGGCATATCCATGAGTAATACTTCAGATGATGTGAAGATGAATGTTACTTATCATGCTCCCGGAGTAAAGAATATTGTAGGGGTTCCTTCGGAACAGACCATCACTATAGGAGGACAGGTGGCAAGAAAAAACACGACGGAACTGGATGCTGCTCAAAATATTAAAAAGATTAAGAAGTATCTGGGAACGGAAACCGCAGACTATGATATGGAGTATGATAGCTATGGTAATCTCACCAAGGTTACCCAGCCGGCGTCAATAAATACGCAGCGAATGTTTTACACTTATTCATACGATCCGGTTTATCACACCTATCTGCTGCAGACCACTGATGCCTATGGCTATACATCTTCCACACAATATGATAATAATTATCTGTTTGGGGTTCCGACTGTCGTAACGGATATTAACGGAGTAACTTCGGAGTATAAGTATGACAGCTTCGGAAGACTCACTCAGTACCGTTCACCAATGGATGGAGACTGGACAGTAAAAATGTATTATTATCCATTGGATGTAATGCCGGTAGCAGTTACTGAGAGAAAAGCACCTTCTGTTAACGGGAATACTCCTACAGATAATTATTTCAGCAGCCTTTTCAGTGATGGATGGGGAGCGGGACTAATGATGAAAAAGCTCTTTAAAAAAGAGAACGGAACCTATTATTTTGCCAATAATATCTATCAGATCAAAGACCGTTTGGGAAGACCGATGAAGACCATTATCAGAGATAAAGTTACTACAGGAACTAATATCATGGCTTCTCTAAGGAAATTTGATGATTATCTGACTTCTGAAGATCAGGCAGCGCAGACGTATACAACTACTTCGTATGATGATCTTGATCGTCCTGTGAGTATTATACAGAATAATGTGGTTACCAATAACGGATCGCAAAATCTGGAGACAAAGATTTTCTACGAGTTTGGAGCAGACAGAAACGGGATAACCCAGTTTGCAACAAGATCGCAGAGTCCGTTAGGAAATACCGGCGTATCTTATACTGATGAAAAGGGAAGAACGACTTCAAGCAAACAAACCGGAGGAGGACAGGATATCTGGACAAGCTATGAGTATGATTTATTGGGGCAGTTGGTGAGAATGAAAGATGCCGGTAACAATGATACCAATTATACATACGATATGCTGGGAAGGCAGACTTCTGTTATACAGCCTGATGCAGGTAAATCTACTTTCAAGTATGATTTAAGCGGAAAAATGATTTCTTCTAATAATTTAGTCCTCAATTCTTTGGGACAGCAGGTAAATTACCACTATTATTACGACCAGCTTAAAGAAATAGTGTATCCAACCCATACAGTGTCTTTCGAATATGGTGCGCCTGGAGCAGCAGATTTTGCAGCAGGAAGGCTTATAAAACAGACTGACCGTACAGGAACCCAGGTGTTTAAATATAATATCACAGGTCAGGTGAAAGAGAACACCCGCGTGGTGGTGGCTCCTAATAATGTTCCAAAGATGTTTAAAACATCCTTTGTATATGATCCACTGGGAAGAATTAATAAGATTACCTATCCGGATACCGAAGAAGTTACCTATAATTATAATATGGCAGGTCTTCTGGATAATATCCAGAGCAAGCTGCCGGGAGAAATAAAGCTTCATGGTATTGCTTATTCCATGACTTACAATAACAGGGATCAGATGACCTCTTATCTTGCGGGTAACGGAACGAGAACAGACTATAAGTATGATCCCTGGGGAAGGACAAAAGATCTGGCACTTCTGTATAACAACGGGCCGGATATCCTGAGAAGCCTGTATACTTTCGATGGCAACGGAAATGTATCGAAAATTAATGGAACGACTCCTATGGCGGGCAATTATCCATCTATGGATATTGCTATTGCTACACAAAAAACATATAACTATGATCTGTTCGGAAGGTTAAGTAATGCAGAAATTACGGCTAAAGGAAAGGCAAACACCAAGTACTATAAACTGGATATGGGGTATAATGCTGTAGGAAATATCATGGCTAAAGACCATGGACTGAAAACCTATATAAGTAATAATACGTGCCAGTATCCTCCGAACTTAGGTGAAAAAACAGAATACAAGTATGATAATCCCAATCACCCAAATGCCGTATCATCTATTAGATATGCGAAGTTTGAAAACTTTAATTCCCCGTTAGACTGTGGATCGTCGTTTTCTAATTTGCCGGCAGTATACAGTGAAGAAAACTTCACCTATGACCTTAATGGGAATCTCACCTCTATTACCGAGAACATTCCCGGAGTAATTGCAGGTCCTTACAGAAGCTTATTCTGGGACGAACAGAACAGACTAAAAGCGGTAGTTACACAAAAGCAGAATCTAAACTACTACGTGTATGATGCTGCAGGAGAAAGAATCCTTAAAAACGATGCCGTTTCCAAAAAGCTTTATGTGAACGGAAACAATCCGGATGAAACGACCCAGATGGGATCCTTTATCTATTACCCCAATGGTTATCTTGTTCTGAGTGAAAAAACCATGAGTAAGCATTACTACATGGGAAGCCAAAAAATAGCAACCAGAGTAAGCCGTATTCCGACCCACAGGTTCAAGATTAATTTAGCAGGAGAATATGACGATCTTGCCGTTGCGCTTTCGGAAGAGGTGAACGATATTATTATACAGGCAGGGCTTCCGCAGGGAGTTTGGGTAACCAATGAAGATTCTCAGGGAACCTATACCCCACCCGTTTCAGTGACCAGTGATCCTACGGTATGTTCTTATATTGTGGAACAGCAGATCATGATCTTTGAGGAAGACCATAATGAAGAATGCCATAAGAAACTCGTGGAAATGTATTCCAACGCCCTTGCTGGCGGACAGAATATCTGTGATATGTGGAGCGAGTTTTTACAATCTGAATGTATGAGTACCTATACTCCTCCGGAGCCAACAGACTTTGAAATGTACTGGATTCATCCTGATCATTTGGGCAGTGCTTCGGTTTTGGTAAACAGCGCAGGAAAAGTAACCAACTGGTACGAGTATATGCCGTACGGAGAACTGCTGATGGGAACATCCAATCAGGATTACGATAACCCTTATCGATTTAATGGTAAAGAATTTGATGCTGCAACAGGATATTACTATTATGGTGCAAGATATTACGATCCTAAACGAAGCTTCTGGCTTTCTGTAGATCCGCTGGTAGATATCACGGGTTCACCGTATGCTTATGTCTGGAACGATCCTGTAAACTATGCCGATCCTACAGGGATGATGGGGGAAAGAATTGGGGGTGAAGGTCCCGGAGATCCAAAGAAAAGAAGTTTTGTGAGAAGAGCATGGGACTTTTTTACTGGATTGTTTGGAAGAGGAGTTGATAAGGGATATAAATCCAATACCCGGTTGCAAGTAAATAATAGGTTGGAAGTTGGCATTCCTACCAAAATGTCTGAACAGGATTATCAGAATACTTCTTGGGATGAAGGAAATACACATTACCAACAGGTTAGTCAGAATACTTTATTAACTTCCAAAATAGGTGGTTGGCATGAAAGAGGGAAATATGAATTTATTCTACCACAAAATATTGGAGGATGGAGCCAAGACAACACTGCTTCCGATGGCTTAATTTATAAAGGATGTTTATCTTGTCACGCAGATAATGGAGCATTTACTTACGCAGTGAAAAATTCTTCTACAGCGGGTATTGGGAAAAGTGTAGGGTTAGTAACACAATTTATTTTACAGACATATTTATTTACTCCGCTAAATGCGGGTATAAATGATGAAGCTATTATTATAGGGAATGGGGGAGAATATGTTTCACCTATGAATATTGTTAGAGAAGTTAGAGAAAATGAAAGCATTGCTGACTTAATAAGTTTTTGTCAAAATAGGACTTTGACTACGGGTGTTGAACATGCTGTTGTAAAACTTGGTCCAAATAGTATTGCTCCTGGAGAAAAGGTTATAGTAAGTGGAGGACCACATGGTATACAATTCAAATTAGGGGAAGTAT
Organism: Chryseobacterium sp. ZHDP1; assembly: GCF_018603435.1. Taxonomy (GTDB): domain Bacteria; phylum Bacteroidota; class Bacteroidia; order Flavobacteriales; family Weeksellaceae; genus Chryseobacterium; species Chryseobacterium indicum. Next base: position 2,890,794 of record NZ_CP075682.1, read on the forward strand.
CTTTGATTTATGGACATACACATCCTTATGTAACAGGACCAAGTGTAGGTGACTTTAATGCGTTAAGAAGTTTAAATCAGAGTAAGCAATATATTTTTGAAGGATTTAATCCTAAACCACTAATGATTCGAAAACCTATTGAAAAACCTTAATTTATGGCTATTATATTTGAAAACCAATCAAGATGTCCATTATGTAATGATGTCCTGAATAAATCAAGAGAGTATATATTAATTCCTCCACTGATAAGTAACCAGTTAGATAATCTATTTATTTTTAGTGATGCCGGAGTTCACTTAGATTGTCTTGATAAGTGTTCTGCAAAAGGGAAACTATTTAAACATATTGATTTGTATTATCAATATTCAAATAGAATTAGATCAATGACAATAGATAATAATAAATCTGATATAATAGGATTTGGTTTGCTTACTTCAAATGAAAATGAACAACTATTTAAATATAATTATAATATATTTTCAAAGCAAGAGCTATTAGAATGGAAAGATTTGCATGTATTTAAGAATCTTGTATATATATTTTTAGAAGAACAAAAATGGAAAGGATTGAATGACTTTAATTATTTAGAATATCTTTTGGAAATTATAATAGGATTTTCGTCAGCCAGAGGCTCATACGAATAGAATATTTAAGGGGCATACTCAAGATAATACGGGATCAGATGGATTAATTTGGAAAGGATGCTTATCTTGCCACTCGAATAATGGAGCTTTTAGTTACGCAGTTCACCACTCTCAGGAGGCGAATGCAGGAAAAATGATTTCTGCCGTAATTGAAGCGGTGATACAAAATAAATTATTAAGTCCTACTACAGCAGGTATTACCAAAGTTGTTGAGAACGAAGCTCAAAGTCTTGAGTAAAATACCAAAGAAGGTACTATGATAGAGTTTGTATTTGATGCTGATTCAAATACTTTTTTAGTAGGAAAGCCTCATGGTAGGTATGGTGCAGCTTCTCCACACCAAAAGTTAGTTCTTTCATTAAATAAGAAAGGAAATTATGTGGGAGGAATGTTTAAAAGAGAAGGAAATACAATTGTTACAGATGAATATTCCTGAGTTTATTGATTTATCACAAGGACAAATTAAAGCTATTCAATTAATTAAAAAAGTACCAGCAGAAAGAGTAGAGCAAGCGCTAAAGGGTGCTGGTGTTTCTTCCGAAGATATTAATTTTGCTAGAGAATTTATTAAAAAACATTAATGGAAAACTATATTTGTTATTTAAGAGAAAATAAAAAAGATATTCATCTAATTCAAATGTTAAGTAATATCTTTCAGTGTGAAGAAGAGTTGATAGGAAATTTATTAAATACATACAATTTTAAGATAAAATTTGAAAACAGATTATTAGATAACGTATCTGAATTCTGCACTGAACTAAATGTATACGTTGATAATAATACAAATAGTATAGTTTTTTTTAATAATTTTTTATTTGGTTTTGAAGTATCTAAATATTTAAATGAAGATATTTTAGTAAGTAATCAAGGTGATGATCCTTATCAATGGATTTTGGTAAGTAATAACCAATTTTATATAGTAGAGGAGATAGACAACGAAAATTATGGGATTGATTTACAAGAATCTAGAGTTAAAATATCTTATAATGAAGCTATGGATATTAGCAGTTAATATGGAAGTGTGTCTTCCGGCTCCTGAGTAATTATGAAAAAGTAAAGTTTTATAAAAACTTAATCCCTGAATAGAAAAATATTACAGAAGATTAATAATGTAAGCTATACCCAATCTCGCGGATTTATAATCCGTGAGCAACAATAAAAAATCCACAGTTTTTGGATTGCCCCTAAAAGTTAAACACTTTTCAGGGGCATTTTTTTATGTATAGAAAAGAAGTATTCCTCTTGATAATAATGTAAGTCTCCCTAAAAACTGGACAATTTATACCCCTAAGATTAACGAGAAAAAACAATTAATTTTAGGATATGAGAACAAGTAAATTTACAGACAGCCAAATTTTGGCAATTTTGAAAGAGTATGAATCAGGGCAGACCGCAAAAGAATTGTCTCGAAAATACGGTTTCCACTACCAAACCTTGCACGATTGGAAAAAGAAATTTGGTGGGATAACTTCTACCAAAGAACTACAGAAAATCAAGGAACTGGAATCTGAGAACAATCGTTTGAAGAAGATGTTTGCCAATTTGAGCTTGGAACATGAAGCATTGAAGGACGTTTTGTCAAAAAAGTGGTAAAGCCTGCTACGAAACGAGAAGTTGTGAATTACCTTGTGTCAGAATATCCTATAAACATCCGGCAGGCGTGTAAATCTCTTAATTTGGAAAGGAGCAGTTATTATTATCAGCCCCAAAGAAAGGAAGACACAGAACTCATTGGTTGGCTGAATGAACTTTCAGAGAAACATCCTAGCTATGGATTCAAGAAAATATTTCATAGTCTGAGGAATCAAGGTTTTTCCTGTAATCACAAGAAGGTGTATCGTATTTACAAAAAATTAGGATTGAATCTTTTAAGGAAACGCAAGAGAAGATTGGCTTCGAGAGAACGAAAAAATCTGGAAGTTCCAAGAAACTACAATGAAGTTTGGAGTATCGATTTTATGAGTGATGCGCTTTTCAATTCGAGAAGATTTAGAACATTGAATATCATTGATGATTACAACCGCGAATCAATTTGGATTGAGATTGGGCTTTCCATCGGAGCGATTCATATGACGGATTTGTTGGAATGGATTGTGAAAGAAAGAGGAAAACCCAAAGCAATTCGAACTGATAATGGTCCAGAGTTTACGAGTAGTGTTTTCACAAATTGGTGCCACAGGCATAGGATTGAAATCCGATATATTCAACCTGGAAAACCTACACAGAATGCTTTTATTGAGAGATTCAATCGTAGCTACCGCACCGAAGTTTTGGATGCCAGAATTTTCAACAATTTAGTAGAAGTACGAGAAATTACCACGGAATGGGTGGAACATTATAATAACAAAAGACCACACGAAAGTTTACAGAATCTTTCTCCAATGCAATATTTGTTGAAAAAGGAAAACTCGTCTAAACAGAATTCCATCTCCGAGTTTTCTCCTTTCCAACAAAATCATTCAACACCAACATCACCGCAATGAAATATTTTATAGTTTTACAAAACAAAATGAGGGTATAATTCTTTCCAACGTTCGGGGAGACTTACAATAAGAACTTTATTAATTTAATAGAGTTTAGATAGCACCGACATAACTCAACTACATTTTCATAAAAATCTATAAATCTTTCTTTTAAGTATCTTTTAAATTTATAACTCTCCCCCTTCTTAGCATCGTTCAAAGGCATCAAAATCCGCTTTTTCAGAATTCTGCCAGAAAGCCCGCCATACCTACCACAAAAAATTCGTCTTGGATTTTTTCATGAAAAATAGTATCTTGTAAATCTCACAAATACAGACAGAATTTAATGCTAGAAAAGAAAGAACATAATTACGAAAAGGCAGTTTTGGTAGGTGTTGTTACACAGCATCAGGATGAGGATAAACTTCAGGAATATATGGATGAGCTGGAGTTTTTAGCCTTTACAGCCGGCGCAACGGCAGATAAGCGTTTTACACAAAAGCTTACGCAGCCGGACTCCAAAACATTCATCGGAAGCGGTAAAGCGCAGGAAATTAAAGAATATGTAAAAGAAAACAATATAGGAACCGTTATTTTTGACGACGAATTATCTCCTTCGCAGCTTAAAAACCTAGAGAAAGAAATGGAAGTCAAAATCTTAGACCGAACCAATCTTATTCTTGATATTTTTGCCCAGAGAGCCACCACATCCTACGCAAGAACACAGGTAGAACTCGCTCAATATCAATATCTTTTACCCCGACTAACGAGAATGTGGACCCACCTTGAACGCCAGAAAGGGGGAATCGGGATGAGAGGTCCCGGAGAAACAGAAATTGAAACCGACAGACGTATCATTCGCGACAGAATTTCATTGTTAAAAGACAAGCTGAAAACCATCGATAAACAGATGGCAACCCAGAGAAATAACCGCGGAAAAGTAGTTCGTGTCGCTTTGGTAGGATACACCAACGTCGGGAAATCTACATTGATGAATGCTTTGTCTAAATCTGAAGTTTTTGCAGAAAATAAACTTTTCGCCACATTGGACACGACGGTAAGAAAAGTTGTGATCGGAAATTTACCATTCCTTTTAACGGATACGGTTGGATTCATCAGAAAACTACCTACCCAATTGGTTGAATCGTTCAAATCTACATTGGATGAGGTTCGTGAAGCGGATCTGCTGATTCACGTAGTGGATATTTCTCATGAAAGCTTTGAAGATCATATTGATTCTGTCAATCAGATTTTAATGGAGATCAATGCCCATCAAAAACCTATGATTATGGTTTTCAATAAGATTGATGATTTCAGCTATGAGAAGAAAGACGAGGATGATTTAACACCATCTACGAAAAAGAATATTTCTCTGGAAGAATGGAAAAAAACATGGATGGCAAAATCCAAATATCCGACGGTTTTCATCTCTGCCATTACGAAAGAAAATTTCCCGGAAATGAAAAAGCTGATCTATGACGAAGTGATGAAGATCCATATTTCCAGATTCCCGTACAACGATTTCCTTTTCGAATATTTCGATAACGATGAGGAAGAAAGTGCAGAAAAAGATCATGAAGAACAATAATTCATGAACAGACTGTTTTCCAACAATACATTCTATTACTTTTTTCTGATCGTGGTAGGAATTAATTTCTTGGGAAGCATCGGAGGAATCAGCAAAGAAACGGATATTCTGATAGTAAAGATTTTAGGAATGATAACAGTCGCAGTTTGCCTGTTGGCACTGTTATCATTCTTTACAGATCTTAAATTTAATCATCTTTTCTTTAAAATCTATCTCTACGGCAAAGGTCTGCTTTCTCCTTTCTGTTTATTGACTTATTTTCTTTACGAAAAAATATCCAACGACCGATATGTTTCCGGAACCTATTTCATGCCCGCTTTGTTCCGGCTGGTTTTAGGATTTGTCATGCTCGTGTTATACAACAAATACAAAATAGAAAAGAACCGATGAAACATTCCTTTTTTCTCCTGTTTCTTCTGATTTCGCTTAATGGTTTTGCTCAGAAATCAAAAATAGATTTCAAAGCGATAGAGAAAGACCTTAAAAGCGAAAAGTCTCAATACAACTACAACAAGCTGATTTTTAAATACAAAGCCTATCCGAAATCTTTAGATACGCTTGAAGCACAGCATCTTTACTACGGAAGAAATTTCAGGGAAAATCTGCTCTTTACAACGGATGAAGCGTTTAAAAGCTTAGCCGATGTTTACAAAAATAATAATTTTGAGGACTGCATTAAACAGGGAAAAGCGTTGTATGATAAAGATCCTACCAATCTGGATATTCTGCTGATTCTTCTGAAAGCATATGACAGCATTAAAGACGGTGAAAATTTCCTGTATCATCTCAGTCAGTTCCGCGCGTTAACCGACGGAATGAAGTCTTCCGGAGACGGAAAAACAGAAAAAACACCGTATCTTGTGAATTCAGTAGGCGACGAATATATTCTGCTGAACATCCTGAATCTCGGAAAAGAATATACAAGAGGATCAAAATCCGCAAAAGACGGAATTCTTGATATCTGGGAAAAAGACGGTAATAAAGTTTACATCAAAGTATTATATATCGATTATTAATCACAAAAAAATTTAAACACCAAATTAGTGGAATTATACTATTCATTTTCAGCCTTAATTGTTTTAGCATCCATATTTTCATACCTTAATTACAGATTTCTGAAGCTTCCGAGTACCATCGGAATTATGGTGATCGCCATTGTGGTTTCCATATTTTTAGTTTCCTTCGGAGAAACGGTTTTGCCGATAACTTTCGGACATCTTCACAATTTAATGACCGGGATCGACTTTACAGAAGTTCTGATGGGAGCCATGCTAAATTTCCTTCTGTTTGCGGGAGGAATTCATATTAATATCGACGATCTCAAAGAGCAGTTTGTTCCTGTCGTGATTTTTTCAACGGCAGGAGTCGTGATTTCTACCTTTGTGGTGGGTTTCGGCATGTATTATCTGTTGCCTCTTGTCGGGATTTCTCTCCCTTTCATCTACTGTCTGCTTTTTGGCGCACTGATCTCTCCTACCGATCCGGTTGCTGTTCTCAGTATCTTAAAACAGGCAAATGTTTCAAAATCTCTGGAAACCAAAGTTGCCGGAGAATCGCTTTTTAATGACGGGATGGCGGTTGTGGTTTTCACAGTTGTTCTTCAGCTTGCGATAGGAAACAAAGTAACGCTGAATATGGAAAGCATCGGTCTGTTATTGCTGAAAGAAGCAGGCGGCGGACTTTTACTCGGCGTTGTTCTGGGGTGGATTACTTCCCGACTGATGCGTGAAGTGGACGATTATATTATTTCCGTACTGGTGACGCTTTCTGTAGTCATGGGAGGTTATCTTATTGCAAGACAGATGCATATTTCGGGACCTTTAACCATGGTTGCCGCCGGATTGTTCATGGGTAATTTTAATGTAAAATTCAAAATGAAATCTGTAACACAGGATTATCTGATCAAATTCTGGGAACTTATCGACGAAATCCTGAATGCTGTTCTATTTCTTTTTATCGGATTTGAGTTACTGATGATCAAAGACTTAAGCCATTATATGATTCCGGGATTAGTAGCGATTGCCGTAGTTTTACTGGCAAGGTTTATTTCAATTTGGGGACCTACCAAATTTATGTCTTTCAGAACAAGATTCAGTCCGCAAACGGTAAAAGTTTTGGTTTGGGGAGGAATTCGCGGCGGAGTTTCGATTGCTCTGGCTCTTTCTATTCCGAAAAATGAAAACAGTACGATTGTTTTAAGCATTACTTACTGTGTAGTTGTATTTTCGATTATTGTTCAGGGACTTACGATTGCCAAAGTTGCCAATCCAAAGAAGATTGCAAAAGAAGAAGAGGAACAGGAAGGTGTTGCTTTACATAATGTTGACTAAACCATTAATTATCAAATGAGTATAATTTTAAAAGAAATAAAAGAAGCTTTAAATGAGCTTTCAATTCCGGAAAAAGCAGATTCTTCTGCTAAATTTTTCAAAAACGGAAAAGGAGAATATGGAGAAGGCGATCTGTTTTTAGGAGTAAAAGTTCCGGATCAGCGTTCTGTTGCAAAAGAATTCTATGCCAGAATTTCGATGGAGGAACTCAGCAAATTACTGTCTTCCCAATATCATGAACACAGATTGACGGCTTTATTCATGTTAATTTCTAAATTTGAAAAAACAAAGGATAAAGCGGCAAAAGATGACATTGTGGAATTTTGTCTGAATCACTTACAGCACATTAATAACTGGGATCTGGTAGATTCAAGCTGTTATAAAATTCTGGGACGCTATGCTTTTGAAAATCAGAAAGATGAATTACTGAGAACGCTTTCAGATTCTGAAGAAATGTGGCACAAAAGAATAGCTGTTGTAGGAACGATGCATTATGTGAAAAAAGGATCGTTTGATCTTACCAAAGAATTTGTTACCAAAAATCTTAAACACACCCATGATCTGATGCACAAAGCCAACGGATGGCTGCTTCGCGAAATGGGAGAAAAAAACGAAGCGGAATTAATTAATTTCCTGAATACACATTACAAAGAAATGCCCAGAACGAGTCTTCGGTACGCTATAGAAAAACTGGACGAAGATCTCCGGCAGGATTATCTGAAAGGCAGAATTTAAAACAACAACTTTATTTAACCGCAAAAAACTCAAATATGAAAAACATTATTAAAAAGATGTTCTTATTATTGCCACTGTTTCTTCTTACAAGCTGTTTTGATATTTTAGATAAAATCAACGTAAAAGCAGATGGCAGCGGAGAATATTCACTTATTCTGAACGCCAGTAAAAGCAAGACACGGTTGGCTTCCATCTCGAAAATGGAAACAATTAACGGTAAAAAAGTTCCCAAAAGGTCTGAAATTGAAGCTAAAATTAATGAAGCGGCAAGAATTTTTAAAGCAACTCCCGGAATTTCGAATGTGAAGACTTCAATGGATTTTGATAACTACATTATCAAACTAAGCTGTAACTTCAAGAAAATTGAAAACATCAATGCCGGACTGGAACAGCTGAAAGCGAAAAACATCGTTGGAAAAATGGTTCCGGTACAGCTTTACAGTCAGAGTCCGGAGAAAAAAACATTCACCAGAAATAAAGTGAGCAGTTTTAAAAACGATTACGACAAGATGAACAAAGCGGATAAGGAAGTCTTTAACGATGCGAAATATACTTCCGTAATGCAGTTTGAGAATACCATAAAAGCTCAGACCAATAATTCTTACCTGCTTTCTCCGAACAAAAAAGCGGTAAAACTGGAGGCCAACGTTCTGGATTTTATCCTTCAGAAAAAACAATTACAAAATACCATTCTCTTTCAATAATTTCAATCGACAACCATGAAATCTATTTTACAAAAAACACAAATTTTACTTTTACTTTTTGCTTTCAGCTCCATCTTTTCGCAACAGAAAATGAAGCTTCCGAAGGACGTTCTTTTTTATATGGAAATTAACGGAAAGCAACTTAACCAGAAAATCAACTGGCAGAAACTGAATCCTTTTCTGCTTGAAGTAGCCAAAGAAGATAAAGAAAAACAGGCTTCGTGGAACGATTATTCCAAAACTGGGATAAAATATGATGCCACACAATATCATTACGCCAATTTCAACGATTCCGTAAAGACATATACCGCTCATTTTCTGCTGGATAACAAAGAAAAATTTCAGGAATTCATTAATTCATCCAAGAAAAAAGGACTGGAAATTTCGAAACGAAAAAATTACTCTTACGTTAATCTCGATGATGAATTGTTTGTTGCATGGAATGATAAGCAAGCGGTTCTGAAATTAATCAGCTATGAAAAACCTTATAAAATCGACTGGAATGATGAAGCAACAATGACAGACAGTGCCGCTGCAACAATTGACAGTGCGGCAATTGTTATGGACAGCGCAGCCGTTGCGGTTGACAGCGCATACGCAGAAAAAGCATTCGATTACAAGGAAGAGATCAAATATCTGAAAGATGACATTCAGTATCTAAAGGAAGACATTAAAGAATACAAGGCCGAAATTGCCAAGAAAGAAAAAGACATTAAATATCTGGAAAAGCATCACAAATATCCGGAAGAAGAAAAAGATTCCAGTGACAAAAATTATTCTGAAAAAGAAAGCGAATACACTCTTCCGCATATGGAGGAAGAAATGAGTGAGGAAACGGAAGAAGACAGCACTTATCAGAAGAAAATGGACTCTCTGAAGATCGAAAAGTTTAAAATTACCAAGAAACTGGCGGAAAAGGATTTTGATGATTATTTCAGCTCTGCGCCGGAGCTCGATGTTTCCAAAGAAATATTGTCTTTCCGGGATGCGGATTCTGATGTTTTTGTGTATACGGATTATGGAAGAATCGTAAATAACGGAGCATACGGTAAAATTATGAGCCACTACCCTTTCGGAAATCTTATGGGGAAAGCATACAATTCCAATTCTTCTTATAATCTGTATTTTGATAACGATAAAGTAAGACTGGTGAACAGTTATCAGCATAAAAATGAGGCGGTTCAGAAGAGCATCAATTCTGTTTACAGAGGGAAAAAGAATAAAAAGCTGACGGCTCTCATCAACGATAAAAGCATCGGATATTATGCCATTAATGTAGACGGAAATAAGTATTTTGATCTGATGTACAGCCTGTTGAAAGATTCCGGAGAAGGCGATTATCAGAAAGAAATGGAACTTTTAATGGAAACCATGAAGATTGTTCTGGATGAAAAGGCCATTACCAAGATCGCACCAGGAAACGGAATTTTCGTCCTTAACGAACTGAAATCCAAAACCGTAGAATACACGGATTATGAATACGATGATGATTATAATGAAAAGGAAGTGAAGAAAACCAAAGAAATCGCTGTTCCGAATTTCACGTTTGCTTTTGCTACGGAAAATGAAGGGTACTGGAACCGTATTTTCGATATGCTGACCACGAATAAAGTAACGGCTAAGAAATTCTCTAAAAACGGAGATTTCTATGCCTTCAGTGAAGGAAAAAATGACGGATATTTCGACAAGTTATTCTTTACGGTAAAGGACGGAATTGTCTACACAACGACCTCAACAGAGAATATTTCAGCTAAAAACCAGTCGGAAATCTCTGAAAAATGGGCAAAAGATTCGGCGAAATATCCTTTGTCGGGAAGGTTTGACATCCAAAAACTAATGGTTGGACTTGAGAAAGAGTTTAAAACTCCGTCGGAAAGAAAAACGCTGGATCTTCTGAAGAAAAATCTGGGCGAAGTGTATTTTAAAACAGAAGCCAAAGGAGAAAAAATAGAAACAGAAGTTAATTACAATATTAAAAATGCTTCGGAAAACAGTTTAATGTATTTCTTCGATGTTTTTGATGAAGTATATAAAATGAAAGAATCTGATAAAAAGCAGCCTATTTTATAATGAAAAAGAAACTTTTTGCCTTCGTTTTTTTACTTTTTGCGGGGATGATGTATTTCGTTTTTTACCATAAACAAAATACGAAGATTTTTTCTCCGCAGGAAGCAGATGCAATCATTCTGATTGATACAAAAAAGCTGACAAGAGAATATGTTTACAGTCTTGCAGGGCATCCTTCTTTATGGTTTCGAAGCAAAGAGAAAAATACAATATCTTTTAAAGAATCGGGAGTGAAAATTCCCGATTTTTTACAGGCTTTTCATCTGAAAAATTCAAAAGTTTCGAACTGGTACAGTGTTTTTGAACTGGAAGACACGAAGACTTTTTTATTGTTTCTGAAACAGCAGAAGTTTACGGATCTGGGAAATCAGGTATTCAGGAAAGATCAGGTTTATATTAAAATTTTTGGAGGAAACCTTATTATCGGAAGTTCCAGTGATGATTTTGAGCGAATTAACAACCAGTTATTTCACAGTTCTCAGGCAAATCTTTTTGATGCAGACGCGCTCGTTACCAATGGATTGGGAAGCATTATTCTGAACACAAAAAAAGGCAGCCACAATCTTTCTGTCGAATTAAGACACGATGAAATTGAAATCAGAAATCAGTCTGATTATTACGATCCCTCTCCTGCTATTTCAAGACTATTGAAGACCGATTCTTTTTTAGAGACAGAACTTAATGCTGAAAATATTAAAAACTTCACCTTTCTTTTTGACAAAACTTTTGCAGATTCTTCATCTATCAGTAAGCTAAAAGCTTCTGTACATCTGGAAGAGGTGAATGACACGATTATTACCTACAGCTACGATGACAATTTTAATGAAGTTGAAAAGAAAACATTTCAAAAGATCATTCAACCGAATTATATCATTGATTTTCAAAGCTTAAACCCTGAAAAGACAGAACTGTATTTTCAGAATAAAAAATGGATCAATGCCCAGAAACAGTTCACAGCAATTCCTTTTCAGCCTAACCTCATCACTCAGAAAAGCAAAGGTTTTGAAATAAAATCTACAAGAAAACCAATTCAGCAGTCTTTCAATCTGAATGAAAATTATATTTTTGTAAAAAATAATCCGTTATTGCTGTCTTTTTTAAAAACATTATCACCTAAGGAAAAGAAAATGATTTCCGATATTGATTATATTTTTTACGGAAACAGAGATCAGGATTATTGTCTGAAAGTACAGTTTAAAAAAGATGACCTTCCTTTGATTTTAAGGTGGTAAAAAAATAAAAATCAATGGATGCTTCGCATATTGCCTTACTGAAAACGCTTACACATTATTTCCTGCATTTCGTTTTTCCGGTGTTTATTGCTTTACTGTTTTACAGGGAAAACTGGAAGAAAGTGTACCTTATTCTTCTGGCAACGATGCTGGTAGATTTGGATCATCTTTTTGCAGATCCTATTTTTGATCCTAACCGCGGAAGCATCGGTTTTCATTTTTTACATTCCTATTACGCCATTGCAGTATATTTTTTGATGCTTTTCTTTAAAGGAAATATAAGGATTATAGCCATTGGACTACTGTTTCATATGTTGACGGATTTTCAGGATTTTTATTTCTGGAGCCATTAAAATACCATTAATATTTTCTTTCGACATTTCAAAAGTCATCGATTTTTTGTATTTTAGGAACAGTTATGAAATTGAAAGAATTTTTACATTATACGTATATTTTTCCCATTCTCGCAGTTGGTTATTATTTTTCCGGACTTATAGGGACGGGTGTTCTGTCTGATGTAATTGCCGGAATTTTATTAACGGGCAGTGTTTTATCTGCAGTGCATCACGCGGAAGTTGTCGCACATAAAGTAGGTGAACCTTTCGGAACTATTATCCTTGCGCTGTGTATCACAATCATTGAAGTTGCGCTGATTATTTCGCTGATGGTTGCGGGAGGAGATCAGGCGATTACGCTTGCAAGAGATACGGTTTTCGCCGCGGTAATGCTTATTCTCAACGGAATTTTAGGAATCTGTATTTTGGTGGGCGGCGTGAAATATTACGAACAGTTTTTCGCAAGAACTTCCGCTACAACTTATCTGGCTAGTATTGTTTCTATTCTCATGTTGACTTTGGTTCTCCCGAATTTCACTTCCAGCGTAAACGGGCCTTTTTATAATCAGGCACAGTTAATTTTTGTTTCTATTGCCTGTCTGGTGATTTATGGTGTCTTTCTGATGGTTCAGACGATCCGTCACAGAAATTATTTTATTGTTCCTGAAGAGCAATCAGAAGAAAATTATATTCCTTCGGTTTCAAAAACGGCAATCAGTTTTACTTTTCTGGTGATTTGTCTGGCGATTGTTGTGATGATGGCAAAAGGACTTTCTGCCACAATTGAAAATATGGTGCAGAGTTTGGGCGCTCCAAAATCTCTGGTCGGAGTCATTATCGCGGCGGTAGTTCTGCTTCCGGAAGGTGTTGCGGCGATTCGGGCGGCTCGAAGCAACCAGATCCAGTCGAGTTTAAATCTTGCTCTGGGTTCTGCTTTAGCAAGTATCGGACTTACGATTCCTGCGGTTTCTGTGGTTTGTATCCTGTATGATATTCCGCTGGTTTTAGGTCTGGACAAGAAAGATATTATTCTGCTTTCTCTTTCTGTTTTTATCGTGATGCTTTCTTTAAGCCGCGGAAAAACAAATATTCTCTACGGAACGGTTTTATTGGTAAACCTTGCAGCCTACATTTTCACGGTAATTGTGCCTTAAATCTAAAAAAAATTAAACCTAAAGCGCAGAACTTTAAACCATTAGAGTCTTCTTGCGAGTTCCATTTTGAAAGCCATTAATTTGGCAATATTTTCAGATTTGTAAATTGCCAGATCTGCGTTTTCGCCCACAAAATTTTCTTCAACCGTTGTTTTCCAGAGATTCAGCCAACGATCGAAATGATGCTGTTCTATCGCCTTAATTTCATTGATCGGAAAATGAACGCCCATCGGATTTCCTTTGTACGACATCTGTCCGAAAAGAATGGATTCCCAAAACGAATACATCTTCGGCAAATGACTGTCCCAGTTTACTTTAGCAATATCATTAAAGAAAAATGCAATGATCTCATCTTTAACGACTTTGGCATAAAACGAATTCACCAGATATTCAATATCTTCTCTTGATTCTAATTTTTTCATACACCAAAGTTAGCATAAAATTGTGTGGGAATGTTTTGTGGCTGGGTTGATACATTTCAGGTTTGGGATTTTGTTTATTCGTTAGAATTGTACACAATTATCTGCAGGTTATATTAATTTGTTGTCAGATAAAAAACTCACTAAATCTTCAATGCTTTTAAGATATTTTCCAGATATTCTTTTTTTATTGATATATAACTCGATCTGATTTGAAGTATCAAAAAACAATTCTACAGATTTATTTTCTTGAAATTGATATGTTAAAAAACTAACTTCTATCCATCCGTTTTTTATTAAATATTCTGTAAAAGAGTTCTTCATTTTAATAAATTAATTCTAACAATATCTTCCCGCTTCGTATTCCTGAATGTAATATTCGATCGTATTGCCAGAGCCAAATTCTATAATTTCTCCATCAATATTTTTGACTAAAATGGAACATTTCCAAGTAATGTATTATACTTTTCATCTCTTGTCTCATAAAATTTTTTGCTCACATAGAAAAAAATCATTCCATAATTTTTTTAATAGTAGCTTCTTTGAAAAGAGAAAGCTTAATCCCGGATTTTTCACTGGATTTATCAATATGATCTTCAGCAATCCGGTTGATTTCCTGTTCTGTTAACATAAGTTGTTTTCCAGTTTTTACGATTTTAATTTACGAAAAGCAAAAAGATTGCCTCTTTCTGAGACAACCTATTTTGTTCTTATTTATTTTTTTAGATTCAATAAATCTCTAATTCTAAGAACTAAAAATACAAGCAATAATAAGGTATTAAAAATATATAAGTAATTCTCATAGCTGTTATATTTCTGGTTGTAGTAAAACAGTTCAGAAATATTATGTACTAAGTTTAAATAAATCAAGAAATAAAAAAGAATGCTTACATAAATATATTTTTTTACACTGCTTCTAAAAAATAAAAAATAAAGAAGTAAAAAACTATTTAAAGGTAATGCTAAAATCCCCCAAGAAGAGTTAATATCATTCCAATGAAATATATTTATACCAGCAATTAGCAAAAGTGTCCAAAAGTCAATCTCTTGTTCTACATGCTGATTTTTTCTTTGCACTAAGAAAAAAATAATATAAATAATGGCTAAGATTATTGTATGGATTTTAATCCATCTTTTTACCACCTCATAACATTCTGTAAATCCATCGCCACAATATAATCCGTAATCTATAATGTCACTTGAATAAAAGTAAATATATCCGAAATAAGCAGTAAAGCCTGCTGATAAGATCAATAAAATAAATAAAAACTGTTTTTGTCTCATGGTGAATTTTTAACAAAAATACAATTAATTATCTTCTTTTTTAGAAAAAATTGTCATCCCTTCAGGAGGACCTTTAGGGGTGCTCCCAGCTTTCACTCCGTTAAAAGCTCCTAAAGGATTCCAATGATACTTGTTGTCAATCATTTTGTCTGAATCTTTATATTTTTTAAAATCATCATCATCCGCAATCTCAAAATATTTTTTAATTTTTAAGCCAGCTCTATCAAAACGACTTCCCCAGGTATCTTCATAATTACTTCTTCGTAAAAATGCAACAGTATGGACGTTCAGACTGTTTGCTAACTTCTGTGCTAAACTAGCATCTTTGTTCCAAGTGAATATTTCAATATCAGAAGTATCTTCCGGACCTATCCCAGTTCTGCAAGCAAAACTCCAGACGTAACCTTCTCTGACAAAAGCATTAGGGTTAATTGTTTTGTAGTTTTTCAAATTTAATTCATTATCTTCAGCTTTTACAGAAGAAATAATTTTATTATTAGTTTTGTAAAGATCCCAGTCAAGTAAGAATGTTATTCTGCTTGGCATTCCATGGGAAAAAATGTATACATTTTTTACTTTAAATAGTGAATTCTTATATGGTTTCATTCTTAGATTAGATTTTCCTGTAATACCGCCGCTATTAAGATAATTTATCAATTCTTTAACTGTTGTAATTTCTATGATTGCTATATTTGGTTTAAAATATTTCAAAGACTTTTTGAACTCTGCAATCATTGTGTTCGAATATCCCTGTTTAAAATACAAAACAGTTTGAACACTTTCAAGCTTTACCGTTCTTATTGCTTGTGCCATGAACATTAATTTGTTTACAGGTAACTTATCATGAACTTCTGCTCCAACAACTACAATATTTTCTGTATAAGTTTTAATTCTTCCTGGCAGTATAGTATCAAAATTTTCTTTCTTTTCATTTTCTCCCTCCTCTCTCTCTTCATCTGCCATTATTTTGGCAGAGTTTACCCCTATTGGTCTATAATAATACATAATATTAATTTTTAAAACTTTCTCACAAACTCCCCTTTTTTAAGAGGAATTTGTTGAGAAAGCAGGTTAAACATTTATTATTTATTGAAAATGGTAGTTAGCTCTTTTGGCAACGTTGTCGCTCCATCACTATGAGCCAACTGCGCCTCTGTATCCAATTTGAAGCTTGTTTCAAACTCCAGTTCATCACGGTTTTCACAATTTTCCGGATAATCTTCACGGAACAGTGGAAGCGGATGCAGCGGATCAACCGGTAATCCTGTAGAAGATGCCTGAAGAATCGTAAGGGTTGTAGGAACTCTTGTGATCCAGTATTTCCCTTGCGGAACTCCTGTAGGCTGTCTCATCTCGTCTACAATAGACATATACATTGGGTCTCCGATCACAGGAACAGCACCTCCGTTCCAGATAATTCCTGTTTCCATAAAGAACTGTACAGCGGCTTCAAAGCCCGGTTTTACAGTTACAATGATTCTCGCCATCCCTGCCTGAAGGAAACTTCTGAACAAAGGATCCATACTTTCGGTAAGGTAGAATTCCTGCCAGCTTTTACGGTTCGCCCAATAGTACGGATAGAAGGTATAATCCATGATTTCCCACTCAAATGCCTGTTCCATGAACTTTGCCAAAGCAGCATACTGATCAAGATTATCATTAAGGTATACTTGGAAGTTATCCATTTTGGTATTATCATTCAATGCGTTTGTTGATTCATAGCCTAATGTATTTGAGTTAAGGTAATCCTGCAACAGATAAGCGATACAGTTATGCTTCAGGGTAGCATGCTCCATATAACGGTAGAAATTCCCCTGTTTTTCTTTAGCTTCTGTTTCTTTAGCTTTTTGCTCGTCGTCTAAACGTTTTTGTTCTTCCTGAAACTTTTTGTACGCTTCTTCATAGGCTTTAATGATAGCGTTAAAACTTTCTGTTTTCCAGTTTTGA
This sequence comes from Chryseobacterium sp. ZHDP1, assembly GCF_018603435.1. Classification (GTDB taxonomy): domain Bacteria; phylum Bacteroidota; class Bacteroidia; order Flavobacteriales; family Weeksellaceae; genus Chryseobacterium; species Chryseobacterium indicum. The sequence continues at coordinate 2,907,695 of NZ_CP075682.1, forward strand.
ATGAATGAATCTGAAAGTCTACAGTTTAGAGTGATCATTAATGTTACAGTAGATAAGTATTTTCCTTTGTAAGGTACTTTTACACTTCCTTCCGTATTGACTCCCCCATATGTTCCAAATGAAGTTCCGCCATTTGAAGTATAAGCTATTTCTGATCCGTTGGTTGGATGATACACCCATACTTTTGCGTTATGCCAGCCTTTTGTTCTTACATATTCCACTCTTCCGCTTAAGCTTTCACAAATATAATTTTGTGGGACAGCATATTCCATCACTCCTGTATCTCCTCCACTAACCTTAGTATCGGAAACTGACTTATTGGAATCTGGTAAACTTGTAAGGGTAACTCCATAAATCTGTGCCCAGTGCTGGATTTGCTCAATAGTTGCAGACTTTGGATTTGGCATTGTCCATGCTCTTTCCGGTGCGGTTCTCGGATCTACCGGAGCCGTAAGTACCTGCGCTTTTGCAACGGCAACTGCCAGACGGTGCAGTCTTGAAGGTTCAGGAACCATAAATTCAAACATAGTACGTACCCCATAATTGTAAATCTGGTTTTTCATCTTCTTGTCGATCCATCTGTAAACCCCTGTAATATGTTTAGGCTGCGCTGCATCGGCATTATCCGTTTTGGTTACCCTTCCTCTGTTGTCAAATTCATGAACATTGGTTTCCGTGTATTCTTTAATGATCTTTTGTATCCTTTCTTCAGAAACTTTGGTTAAAACTCTTTCCATCGCTCTTTCCGTGATTTCCTGAGATTTAGCAACTGCCTGTCTCGTGCTGTCATGTTGAGCTGTATTGTTCGCATAGTCTGCCCCCATCTCAAATACTGTTTTACCTGCACCATAACTATATCTTGCATAAGCAGTGATACTCTGGTCTTTTTCAAGTTCTTTGGCCACCTCCGTCTGCATATCCGTTCTGGAAGTTTTGGTCGTATCTGAGATTTTTTCTGTTTCCTGAGACTTGGAAGTCGTATCCGTAATTTCAGAATAATCCCTTGCTACAGAAGATTTGTGTCTCAGTTCACTTGCCATCACGTTCTCAATATTGGAAACTTCTCCCGGAACATACGCATGAACACTCTGCACGACTTTCAGATAATCAGCGACACCAAGTCTTTTGATTCCGAAGTTTCTGCGTTTTTGGATTTTTACATTCTCCGGTTCTTCCGGATTTTCAGCTACCCCTCTTGTCAGAGTAAGCATTCCGGTTAGACTGATATCTTCTTTTGGGTACAATTGTCCAAGATCTGCGGATGCTTTACTTCCATTATCAAAAATAATTTCGATTCTGAAAGCAAGATTTGCTCTGAATTTATTGATAAGACACGTTGGTAGTGTAATTTTATCATTAATTACCGGAATATTGCTGAAATTTTCTTCAAAACTTCCTGCGGTATCGGTTGTAGCAATAATCTTTACAGAAGCCACACTCCATGAAGAATCTGCGACCTCAAAAGAGAAATTAACAAATCCTCCTGTTCCTGCAAATCCGAATGTATTGTGAGCATAAAAACTATATGCCATCGGTGTTCTTGCCGTACTTTGTACCACCGGAACAGATGCTCCTGCAAGGTTAACATACTGCTGCTGCTGAAGTGGTGAGTTTTCCAGAGCCGTCTGCATAGAAGAAGAAATATGACTTCCAACAATATTTAAGGCATCTGAATAACTTTCTAATTCATCATCAAGCGTGATGTTTTGGGAACCGATTCTTAAAGTATTGTCAGAAAGGATTCTGACTCCGTCTTTTACAGCTTCTTCGGAGGCTTTCTGGTGATCAAACTCTGCAAAAAGCTTGATGAAGATATCAAAAGATTCGGGGGAAAGTTTTTCCTTCAGATCCGGCAAATTGATCTCATTTTTATAAGAAAACTGAAAAGGAGCGACCTCATATCTCTTCAATTCCTCATACATCCGATTTTTTTCTTCTTCCGGAGTGTCTTCAGTGATCTTACTTTCGATTTCTGCCAGTTTTCTTTCATAGGCTTCCAGAGCTTCCCTGTTTTCTTCCTGATATCTTGCATATTCATCCTGATAAGCCTGATATGAGGATTTATGATATTTCTTCTGAAGCTTTTCCAATTCTGCGTTAAGCTTTTCCAAAGTTTCTTTTTGATGAAGTGCTTTGTTGGCAGCCAATAAAGCCTGTGTTTCAGATTTTAATCTTTGCGAAGTTCTTGCACTCAAAACATTAGCCGATGTTCCGGAAGCGGCTCTTGAAGAAACAGATCCAGCAGTAACGACATCTTCAGAGAATAAAAACTTAGGCAAAACGATTTTTCCGTCCAAGGCTTTTTCCAATGGTTTTGATCCGTTAACCTTAATAATTTCAGGATCCGCTAAATTCATACTTTGGGCAAAGCCAATATGGATTGCCATTAAAATATGGCTGATTGCTTCTTTCACATAGAAATCTCCCTGAGTAACGATCTGGAAAATATAATTGTTCCAAAGAGTTGAAAAGATTTTGATTCCATCTGCTGTAAGCTCTTTGTTCGCATCGATAAGATTTAAATAATAATCTTTTACATAGCTTAATTCATTAGCGTTAAGTTCTTCTCTTTTAGAAATCTTTCTCCCGATGATCAGAAGTTTCCCGAATTCTCCTTCTTCAATTTTCTTTTCGGTTTCGAATCCTGAATTGCTGAATGTTCTTGCCGCATTTGTCATTTCTGAGAGCTTTGATGCTCTTGAAGATTTTCCTGCAACGGCAGTATCGAAAGCTCCGGTAACTCCTTTTGGTCTGTGGATAAATCCTAAATTTCTTTCTTTGGTTTCTGTAAGCTGTGGATTTCTTAAGCTCACGAATCTGAAAAGCGTCTGAGACGCATTGTTTTTTCCTGACATTTTGTAAATTTGTTTGGTTTTATAAAGGTTAAGATTTGAAGCCTCTTTTTAGTAGAGTCACTTCAGGTTTTAGCCTTATTTTTTTAGGTGGTCTTCAGGCTAAAGTATGTCCACCCTGAGTTTCAAAGTCTCTTTTCATTTCTCTGTTTTTCTATACTGCAAATATCGTCCGGCATGGCGACAAAACTCGTCGTATTAAATTGATTTATAATTATTTTCGATAAAAACTCATAGATAATTGAAAATCAATGAGAAAAATTTTCGAAAGATTTTTTGGAAATTTTGAAGAGAAAATTGTTTTATTTTTTAACCTTTTTCAGAAAGAAATGAAAGAATTCTACGAGCTGCTTTTTGCCATTAAAATCAAGCTGAAATTTTCATATTTTAACTAAAAATTTTCATAAAGGCTTTTGCAAATTTCATCACAACAATATTTTATCTTTGTATGTTGATTTTGGATAAATCGGTAGATTAACTTATTTTTCAAATTTAGAATCAACAGAAAAAGTAAAAACAAAAATGATATAAAAATGGCACGGGGATTCAGAAAAAAAATTCAGCAGAAAAACACCGAAAACAGTGGTTTTGGCAGCAATGTTTCGGGAAGATTCATTAATAAGGACGGTCTTCCGAACGTTAACAGAAAAGGAGTGAATATTTTCAACAGATACAGTTGGTATCATACGATGCTGGATTTATCCACATTCAATTTTCTTTCTTATCTGGTGATTGCGTATGTTTTAGTGAATTTATTTTTTGCTTTAATTTATTATCTCATTGGTGTAGAACATTTAACAGGAATCGATAAAAGTAATCCGGTAAATGAATTCATCGATGTGTTTTTCTTCAGCTCCCAGACGTTTACCACAGTAGGATACGGAAGAATTGCTCCGGTAGGTTTCATGGCAAGTCTGGTGGCTACTTTTGAGGCTTTTTTAGGATTGCTTACCTTTGCCATTGCCACGGGACTTTTTTACGGAAGATTTTCAAGACCGAGAGCGTATCTGAAGTTTTCTGATGTTGCCGTTGTCGCACCTTTTAAAGAAACTTCAGCATTAATGTTCAGGCTGGCTCCCTATAAAAACAATGCATTAACGGATGCAGATGTTGTTATTACTACCGCCATTGAGGTGATGGAAAACAGCTCTCCGAAAATTAATTTTTATCAGCTGAAAACGCAGCTCAGCAAAATCAATACTTTGGCTCTGAACTGGACAATTGTACATGAAATTGATGAAGAGTCTCCTTTTTACGGGTTTTCAGAAGACGATTTTAAAAATACAGGAATTGAAATTATTGTTCATATCCGCGCTTTTGACGAGGTTTTTTCAAATACGGTAGTGCAGAGAACCTCTTATGTAACCAAAGAAATCGTATACGGTGCAAAATTTATCCCGATGTATTATCCTGATAAAGATAATCTCTCCACGGTGCTGAATCTGGATAAAATAAGTGACTATCAAAAAGCAGAACTTCCGGTATTCATGGAAGAAAAAGAATAAATGGATTTAAAATTTTATAAAAAACAGGCATTACAAAAGCAGAAAGAACATAAAAAATTTCTGGAGGGGCTGAAAAAGAAATCGCCAAAAAATCTGGACTATATCGTTCAGGAAACACATGAAGAGGTTTTTGAAAAAATAGACTGTCTGCAGTGCGCCAACTGCTGTAAAACAACGGGGCCGCTTTATACCGAAAAGGATATTGAAAGAATTTCCAGGCATCTCCGCATGAAACCTGCCGATTTTGAAGCAAAATTTCTTCGTGTAGATGAAGACAATGATAAAGTTCTTCAGAATTTACCCTGCTTTTTTTTAAATGAAGACAATACATGCTCCATCTATGATGTCCGCCCGAAAGCATGCAGAGAATATCCTCATACCGACAGAAAAAAGATCTACCAGATCAATAATTTAATGATTAAAAATACTGTCATTTGCCCTGCTGCGTACGAATTTGTAGAACGAATTATGAAAAATTTAGGAAAATAATATCCAATTCAAAATCAGTCTTAAATAATTATAAAGTCCGTTAAATAAAGACTTCACGCATAATATTAGACAAAATGCCGGCGTTTAAGTTAAACAACCATTTAAATATTAATATTATGAAGAAGTTAGTTTTAACAGCAGCGTTTACATTAGTCGGAGTAATCGCAGTATCGGCTCAGACGGGAACATCACAACAAAACCCGTCCACAAATTCTAATAATCCATCGACTACTCAGACCCAGCAGAATTCACAGGCAACCACAAACTGGGGAACAACTTCCGGAGCATCCGGTCAAAACCAAAATACAGGAACCACTGCCACTGTTGAAGCAGCAACGCCTTCCACAACAGCCTCTGCCGAAACCACTGTAAATGCCAATACCGAAGTTGTAGCAGACACCATCAAATCCACAGACGCTATAAAAGAAGAGAAGAAATCCAAAAAGAAAAAGTAAGTATTTAAATTTTTAAGAAGTAGAAAGAAGATCCTGAAATATAATGTTTCAGGATTTTTTTGTAAATAGCAAACGTTATAATTTATCTTAAATAATTATAAATCAAGTTAAAAGAAATATAAACAGGAAATTTTGTATGAAAGCTGTATTTAACATAATATAAAAATTTTGAATAAATAATCGATATGCAAATAAAGAGAATCCTGAATCATTTTTCAGGATTTTTTGTGATGTATTTCCTCAAGTCTGAACTGAACAATTTTCTTGATTAAATTTTCAGGAAGATCCTCATTTACAGGAAACTGTACCGCTCCTTTTGAAAATCTATAATTGCTTTTTTTAAATACAGCCTCAAATTCTTTTATTCCTTCTGCTCCGGGATAAAATCCGATATGTTTTTTATATCCTGCGAAATAGACCAACGGCTTATTTTTGTATCTGAAAGCAGGCATCTGATAACCAATATATTCTTCAATTTCAGAACTTTGTGAAAGAATCAGTTTTCTGAGATTTTCTAATTTATCCCGAATCTCCGGAAACAGAGCAATATATTCATCAATATTTTCAAATGTCTTTTTCATGAATTAAATGTACTGATTTTTCACTTTTTGGCAGTTCTTATTGTCATTCGGAACGAAGCGTAGCGAAGTGAAGAATCTGTCTTTGGTTGAGACGTTATAGATTTCTCCTATGTCGAAATGACATGAAGATGTTAATTTCATTTGAGTTAAAATGATTATCATTAGCTGAATGAAATGCCTTTACGATCGAAAAATATTCCGCATCATTCGAAAACAAGACCTTTCGAACGTAGCGTTAAAAATAAAAAAAGCGCTGAATAATCAACGCTTTCTCCTTTCACTTTTTACTTTTTTCCCATTTATAATCCCGGGAACAGGTTATATGAAAAAAGGTCGGGAATTTTCCCAACCTTTGTATTTTATACTACTCCCTGAGCTAACATTGCTTCAGCAACTTTCACGAATCCGGCGATATTGGCACCTTTTACGTAGTTTACATAGCCGTCTTCTTCTTTTCCGTAGTCTCTGCACGCTTTGTGAATTCCGATCATGATCTCTTTCAGTCTTGCATCAACCTCTTCAGAAGTCCAGTTCAGACGGATTGAGTTTTGCGTCATTTCAAGACCTGAAGTCGCAACACCTCCTGCGTTAGAAGCTTTCCCCGGAGAGAACAATACTTTATTGTCTAAGAAATAGTTAATTGCATCAAGTGTTGAAGGCATGTTTGCTGCTTCTGTTACACAAACGCATCCGTTTTCCACCAATAATTTAGCATCGTCAAGATCTAATTCGTTTTGGGTTGCAGAAGGGATAGCAACATCACACTTCACTTCCCAAGGACGTTTTCCTGCAAAGAATTCTGCAGAAGGATATTTCTTCACATAATCTTCCGCTCTGTTGTTTCCGGAAGATCTTAATTCCAACAGATAATCGATCTTATCGCCGTCGATTCCGTCTTTATCATATACATAACCGTCCGGTCCGGAAATCGTTACAACTTTCCCACCAAGTTCAGAGATTTTTTTAATAACTCCCCAAGCTACGTTTCCGAAACCTGAAACCGTTACCGTTTTATCTTTGAAAGTCTGTCCAATTGTCTTAAGCATCTGCTCAGCGAAGTAAACCACTCCGTATCCTGTAGCTTCAGGACGGATTAATGAACCTCCGTACGCAAGACCTTTTCCTGTAAGAACTCCCGTAAACTCGTTTCTGATTTTCTTATACTGCCCGAATAAATATCCGATCTCTCTTGCTCCTACTCCGATGTCTCCTGCAGGAACGTCTGTTTCAGGACCAATGTGTTTGCACATTTCCGTCATGAAAGCCTGGCAAAAACGCATTACTTCCATATCAGATTTCCCTTGCGGATCAAAGTCTGAACCTCCTTTTCCACCTCCCATCGGAAGCGTAGTTAAAGAGTTTTTAAATACCTGCTCGAACGCTAAAAATTTAAGAACAGAAAGGTTTACGGTAGGATGGAAACGGATTCCTCCTTTGTATGGTCCGATCGCAGAATTCATCTGGATTCTGAACCCTCTGTTTACCTGGATTTCTCCTTTATCGTCAACCCATGGAACTCTGAAGATGATAATTCTTTCAGCTTCCGCCATTCTTTCAAGAAGCTTCATTCCCGTATATTCCTTTTTCGTTAAGATAAACGGAATTACAGTTACCGCAACTTCTTTTACTGCTTGTAAAAATTCTGGCTCATTAGGGTTTTTTGCCTCAATTTTTGCTATAAATTCTTGGATTTTCTGGTCAATATTATATTGTTCCATATATTAGGGTTGAATATTATTGCCAACAAATTTAATTTTTTTTTCAAGATTCACAACACCCTAAATAACAATTGTTGAAAATTTAATAATATAATGACTTAATATTATTAAATCAGCAATTCAATCATTAATTTTATTAAAAATTAAATGTTATGTTTAAAATAATGCAATATTAAGAAATCGTTAATTGTCAGGTTGCTAAAAATTGTCTCCCCGAAAGTGATTTTACCTTCCCCAAAAGCTCCAATTCTAAAATTACAGGCAAAATTTTGTGTGAAGAGAGATCGGTTTTATCAGCAAGATCATCCAGAGAAATGTATGGATTTTCAGATATTATTTTAAATATTTCATTTTGATTTTCAGTTAATTGGATTGAAATTTCACTATGAGGAAATAATTCTCCCGTTCTGCCTTCCGGATTATTAAATCCTAAATTTTCAACCAGATCTTTTACCGTGGAAATGACCGAAGCTTTGTTGTAAAAAATCAGATGATTACAGCCTTGGCTCTGTTTATCTGTAATCTTTCCGGGAAGCGCAAATACTTCGCGGTTATATTGATTGGCAAACGTTGCTGTACTCATTGAACCGCCTCCAAAAGCTGTTTCTACCACAATTGTCGCAGGAGAAATTCCGGCAACAATTCTGTTTCTCTGAATAAAATTTTCGCGGTCCGGCTTCTTGGATGAATTGAATTCTGTGAATAAAGTTCCTTCTTCTTCAAGAATTTTTTCGGATAATTTTTTATTTTTTGAAGGATACAATGTGTGGAAACCATGCGCTAAAACCGCAACCGTAGAAACCTGATGATGAAGAGACTGCTCATGAACTTCTTTATCTACTCCCAAAGCCAGACCGCTCACGGAAATAAAATTACAGGATGACGTTTCCTTAAAAAAATCTTCAATAAATTGTTTTCCGTAGGAAGTCATATTTCTAGTTCCGACCATGCTTATTTTTGGTTTAGCATCATCAAAATGTCCTTTTTGGTAAAGAATTACAGGAGCATCATCACATTCGTTTAAGAGTTTAGGAAGATCATGGAGATGTCTTAGATTAATTTTGATCTGATTGGTCTCACAAAACTTCAGTTCGTTTTCAGCAAACTTCAGATGAGCAGGATTTCCAATGTCTGAAATTATTTTAGAGCCGAATCCGTCCAGCTTTTTGTATTCCTTTTTGGTATTTTCCCAGGCATTTTTGGCACTTCCGAAAATACGCACAAGCTTATAAAAGTTGATATCTCCGATTAAATTACACTCGCGCAGAGCAATGGAATAAAGATGTTCTTCAGAATACATTTGTGTTGTTTTCACAAATGTAGAAAATTTTTAAAATTATTTGCCTCTAAGTTCATCCAGTCTTTCCCAGATATCGTCTTTCTTTTTGTAAGGCAGCTCCATAAAATCTTCGGGATGGTTTTCTTTGTATTCCTGCCAGAGTTTATCATCTTTTTCACTGTAATAGTTTGGAAATTCCCAGATGAATTTTTTCTTTTTATCGCCTACTTTCTTAAATAAGAGAGCCAGAATTACTCCCACAATTCCACCTGCAAGATGCGCCTGCCATGAAATTTTACTGGGTTCTTGAAGATTGGAGAAAAGTTCTTCGGGAAGCATTCCCCAAATCAGACTTCCATAGTACAGAACAACCAACAGAGAAATCGTGAGCAGTTTCATATTCCATTTAAAAACCCCGCTGAAAAAAAGGAAAAACGCAAGAACATAGACTACTCCACTTGCTCCGATGGTACAGGTATAAAGATAATCTCCCGTCATGATATCTATTGGCGGAAGAAGCCAAACCAAAAATCCTGTAGCAAGCCATCCCGTGATAAAAACTTTATTGGCAACCAAAGGATAAAACTGATATAGTAAAAACATAAGCACCGCGATCGGGATAGAATTTCCTACGATATGCTCCATGTTTCCGTGTAGAAGAGGTGACGTTATAATTCCCAGCAAGCCTTCCGGCAACAATGGAATAATCGCCCCGAAACAGCTCTGAAAAAAGCCTTGCATCTGCAGAAAAAAGCCCAGCCACATCGCTGAAAGCATCAGCAAAGGATATAAAAGAGCCTTTTTGGAAATTATATTGTTTTTTAACATGAAGATTCTACGTCAAATGAAAAGCCAACGATAAATTTCGGAAAAATTGGCGATGAAATCTCTCTTCAGAAATTTATTTCAGCCAAAAAGTAATGATTTTCACTGCTTTCGAAGGAATTCCTTTTATTTTGTCATTGAAAACTTCAAAAAACAACTTCAAAAACCGGATAAAAGCCTGATCACATTCACTTCTTAAAGCTGGTTTTACATTCATAAAAATTATATTTAATATTTTTGTAAGGAATTTTGTACAATGAAATCCTGAACTCATGAAGAAGTTTTTATTAATTCTCTCTCTTTCTCTGGGAATTTTCGGCAACGCACAGGTTGTCATTACAGACACCGCAACTATTAAAGCAGATACCATTAAACACTGGTCGGTTTTAGGAAAACAGTCGCTGATGATTAATCAGGCCGCTTTCTCAAACTGGGTCGGCGGAGGAGCCAACAATGTAGGATGGCTTGCTGCACTGGATTACAATATTACGTATGAAAAAGATAAAGATCTTTGGGAAAACATCATTCTTTTAAATTACGGACAAAATGATACGAAAGGTGTTGGTGTAAGAAAAACGCAGGATGTTATTAATGTTTCCACAAATTACGGAAGGAAGTTTTCAAAAAGCTGGTATCTTTCTGTAGGAGCGGGTCTAATTTCTCAGTTTTCTGCAGGATATGAGGACGGAAATAATCCGGAAGCAAAAAAAATATCCAATTTTATGGCTCCCGGTTATCTGAATGTCGGGATGGGGATTACCTACAGACCCAATGACAATATTAATGTAACCCTTCGTCCGAGCAACGCGAGATGGGCTTTTGTGCTGGATAAAGATCTTCAGCTTGCAGGAAATTACGGTTTAAAAGCCGATGGCGATTCATCAATTTTACAATATGGTTTTCTGGGAACAGCCTATTATAAATTCAATTTGATGGAGAACGTAAATATTACCAATACAGCATCCGTTTTCTCCAATTATCTGGATCATCCGGAAAGACTGGTTCTTGCGTATGGAATGATCTTAAATTTAAAGGTTAACAAATTTATATCGTCCAACATTACTGTAGATGTAATGTACGACCATAATCAGGTTCAGAAAACACAGCTGAAACAGACATTGGGCGTTGGTTTTGCCTATACTTTAAACAACGGCGTGAAACGTTCCGACAGAAAGGACAGCCAATGGTGGATTAAAAAGTAACCGTCATATTCATACATCAAAAAGAGCTCGGATCTAAGATCCGAGCCCTTGCAAACTTAAATTGAACTATAACTGTGTAAAAATTCCGGATAGTTTAAATTAAAATTCAGAATCTTTTCACAGTTTGTAGCATAAAATTTAAAATGTTACAAAAAATTCTCGATGTAAAATCACTTCTGAAAAATCAGAAAATTTCCTGTAACATTTTTTCTTTTTTCCTACTAACTCGGCGAGTAAAAATAAAATTTTTCATTATCATTTATGTGTTTTTAGCAACCTTCTATTCTTTTTAGGAGGTTTTTTGTTATACATTCAGGATGTTGTTAAAAAAATAAAACATGATGATCTTTAACGAAAATTGAATGAAATAATTCTTAAGTTTCAGGATTTTAATACATTTGTTAAAACATATTTAAAAGATGAATTTCGAACAGGTTGCTTTACATTTAGAAGCTTACAGGGAACACGACCAGATCATTGATGCAGCAGAATACATTATCCGCTCCTTCAATCTCAAACACGACAACTTCGAAGGATTTGGTCTTCGCGATGAGGTTTTTCCAAACTCTCTTGTCTTAACAGCAGAAGGCGTTTTAGGAGGTCCCCAGAAAGTAATGATCCCTAAAAATTTGTTCGATTTTGATCTGAATCTGGTTTTAAATTTAATTGCCCACGAAATGCTGCATGTACGGCAGAAAGCTCCGGGACACGTTATTGAAGAAAAAAGCGAAAGGGAATTTCAGGCATATTACGAAATGCTTTTTCATAAGGTTTTTCCTCAGATTCCTGAAGTATCCGATTTTTATAAAAAAGATTTCGGCAGCAAAGCACTTGAATATTATAAAAGAATGGGCGAAGGTTCTGAACTGCAGAAAAAGTATGCTGAACAGAAACTTGAAGTAGAACAATTAATCAACACATTATCATGATTGTAAAACCCGAAATTTCGTGGGAAGATTTCGAAAAAAATAGACATCCGATGCGGAACCATTATTTCTGTGAACGATTTTGAGAAAGCAAGAAATCCATCTTATCAGCTAGAAATAGATTTTGGAGATTTAGGCATTAAAAAATCATCCGCTCAAATTACTTCATTATATCAGAAGGAAGAACTGATCGGTCAGCAGATTTTGGCAGTGGTAAATTTTCCTAAGAAACAGATCGCCAATTTTTTCAGCGAATGTCTGGTTTTGGGTGTTTATGGAGATGATAAAAAAGACGTTACCCTTTTAACCCCTTCATTGCCGGCAAAGAACGGAATGCAGGTAGGATAAGTTTTTAAAAACATCTGTGAATATAGAAAAACCTCACAGGTTTTTGAAACCTGTGAGGTTTAGTTTCTAACAAATCATTACGAAGAATAAAAATGATACAGCATATTCCTTTAGAAAGAGTTTTATTTCTTGATATTGAAACGGTTCCGGGATTTGGATTGTGGGAAGAACTCTCTGAAACCGAACAGAAACTTTGGGATAAAAAAACGAGATTCCAGAGAAAAGATGAGGTTTCTCCGGGGGAATTTTATGTGGAAAGAGCCGGAATTATGGCAGAATTCGGGAAGATCATCTGCATTACCATCGGAATGATCGAAAAAAACGATACGCTGAAGATCAAAAGCTTTGCGGGTGATGATGAAAAGAAGCTGCTTCTGGAATTTGGAGAAATTTTTAACAGCCCGAGACTTCGAGATGTCATTTTATGTGCGCATAACGGAAAGGAATTCGATTTCCCCTGGATTGCCAGAAGATATTTAATCAATGGGATGATGCCTCCTACTCCGTTTCAGATGTTCGGAAAGAAACCATGGGAAATTCCGCATATCGATACAATGGAGCTTTGGAAGTTCGGGGATTACAAAAGTTTTGTGTCTCTGGAACTGCTGGCTCATGTTTTCGGAATTCCCACTCCAAAAGATGATATTGACGGCTCAATGGTTTCATCAATCTACTACATAGAGAAAGACTTGCAAAGAATAGTTGACTATTGTGAAAAAGATGTCTTAACTTTGGCGAATGTTTTCCGGCGCATGCGTCAGGAAGATTTGTTGAAAAGGTACATCAATTTAGATTAAAAAATGAAATTTACAGACGATCAGATTGCTGACATCGGTGAGGAAATCATCGGTGTTTTAAAAACCGTGTATGACCCTGAAATTCCGGTAGATATCTACGAACTTGGGTTGGTTTATGATGTTCAGATCTCCGATGAAGCGGACGTAAAAATTATCATGACATTAACAACGCCTAACTGTCCGGTTGCAGAAACGCTTCCGCAGGAGGTAAAAGATAAGGTTGCAGAAGTGGAAAATGTAAAAAGTGTAGACTTAGAGCTTACCTTTGAACCAAGCTGGAACAAAGATATGATGAGTGAGGAAGCTAAATTTGAGCTTGGAATGCTTTAAAATTTTATTTCTTTAAGCAATTTTCCATTAAAAAATAATGAGCTGTTTCATTTTGAAGCAGCTTTTTTTATTTTCCGTTTTTTCCCCATATACATTTCGTGAAATCCCTAACATACAGAATATGAATCTGATATAATTTTGGTTTCAGAAATCAACAGTATGAAAGCCAATACCATCATCGTATCGTTCAATAACGGAAGTGTTCCGCCACAGTATGCTTACCGATATCAGATTATATTTTCCGAACAGGACGGAAATGCCGAGCTGAAAATCTTCAGAGGTTACGAAACAGATGAAAAAATGATTGTATCTGAGCAAAGAAAATTCAACACAGAAATTTTTCTTCAGCTTCTTTCTTTAATCAGCAAAATTAAAGATTCTGTAAAAGATCCTTTAATGGTGGGAGGAAGCCAGAGAATTATTGAGGTGAATTCAAAAAAAATCGAGATCCATCCGGATGATGATTTCGGAATTTCTCTGTTCAACCGGTTTTTATATCTGTACAATCCCGATTTCATCAACCAAATTAATTCTAACCTTAACCTTTAAAACCAATTATCATGGACCAAGCACCTAAAGAACTGTTTGTAGGAGTTATTAATCCTTATGCACTAACTGAAGCTATCACCGGAAGAACATTCGACTGGAAAGACGCAAAATCGTACCAGATTCTTGAAGAAACACTGGAAACCAATTACGCAGAACTGTTTGACATTAAATTTAATTCTCCTTTGTATGCCGGACTGCAACTTAACAGCGACAACACTGTAAAAGTTATGAAATCTGATGATATTAAAGTAAGAGCTGCAGATAAGCTGGAAACTGTAAATCTTTCGAATATTAAAACACTCAATGATCTTTCAGGTACCGGAATAAAAGACCTGAACAGCATCGCTGTAAAAAATGCCAGATTAGACAAAGGCGATGTAAAAGTGGTACTGAATATCCCAAAGCTGAATAACACCATCAGCAATAAAGTGCTCTCCCCTTCTATTAAAAATATCATTTTCGGGATGGGAAATGCCAACGGATGGACACCTGCAGGAACTTCGTGGAGCGACAGAGGAAATTTCTTCAACGACGTGACGGAGTATAATGACCCGATTCAGGGTGCAGTAGCCAACTGTTATTTTATTGCCGCTATTTCTGCTATTGCATGGGCAGATCCTTATACTATTCAGCATAAAGTGAGAGCCACCGGAACCGGAGAAACCGACCGTACCAATGCCATTCAGTTTTTCACGAAAGGCGGAGGAAAAGATGCGGCAACAAGACTTGTGGAAGTTACTGATAATACGATTATTAACTCTTCCAATAACAATCCTGTATATTGCAGAAGCAACGATGCGGGAGAAATCTGGCCGGCTGTTTATGAAAAAGCATTTGCCAAATGGATCACGAATGTAAATGACGATAAACCGGATATTTCTAAAACGGCTTTCGGAGATCCTGCAAAAGCTGTTGCACAACTTACGAATAAAACACCGTATTATTACTACACTTCACCGAGAACTGCGCTTGATCTTTTCGGGGTAGTAAGAGAAAACTCAATGAGCTGCAAGACCATTAATCCGATGGTTGCATGGACTTATGGATCAGGAAAAGATTATACCGGTTCTAATATCGTTGGAAATCACGCTTATACGGTTTTAGGCTGGTCTACTTTCAATGGAAAGAACTACATCATCCTGAGAAATCCGTGGGGAGTTACTGAACCGAATGGTTTGAATTCTTATCAGGGACTTATCAGCTTTTTCGACGGAAGTTTCTGGAGACCGATTAACATGATTGGAAACGACGGCGTTTTCGCACTGGAAATCAATTCCTTTAAAAATTATTTTGAAGCTTTAGCTGTTACAAAATAGAGAAAAATTCACCTTTTTATTAACCAACCCTTCACTTCAGCTTTCACAGATTTCGGTCTGTGGAAGCTTTTATAATTCTGTGGCAATTTCTTTCCCTTCTCTTCTGCTCCATTCGCTCCATGATCCTACATATAGATTCGGGATTTTGAATCCTGCGTAATCCAAAGCCAGAATGGTATGACAGGCCGTTACTCCGGAACCACAGTGAATGATCAGATTTTCGGGTTTTCCTTCAAGCAATTTTGAATATTTTTCTCTTAAAATTTCCGGTGAAAGGAAGTTTCCGTTTTCATCAAGATTTTCAGAAAAAGGAATATTAATTGCTCCGGGAATATGTCCTGCAACGAGGTCAATCGGCTCAGATTCACCTCTGTAACGGTACGCATCTCTTACATCTACAACCGTCGATGATTCTTTTGTTAATTCATTTTCAACAGTTTCCAGATCTGAAACAGGAAGTAGCCAGTTTTCTTTATGAATCAGGTCAGCTTTTTCGAAAGCTTCTTCGCCGGAAGAAAATTCAAGCCCTTCTTTTTCAGCATTCTGAAATCCGCCATCCAGAACCTGAACGTTTTCAAAACCGAAAGCTTTCAGCATCCACCAAGCTCTTGCAGCAGCGTTTGATCCGTTTTTATCATCGTAAACAACAATATGGTTATTTTCTGAAATTCCCAGATTTGAAATTATCTCTGCAAATTTTTTAATTTCCGGAAGAGGGTGTCTTCCTCCAAAAGCACCGTTCTCACCGATTTCAGCAAGATCTTTATCCAGATCAATAAATCTCGCTCCTTTAATATGTTTATTCAGATAATTTTGATAAACGTCTTTTCCTGCTCTTGCATCAAGAATGATAAGATTTTCTGTTGGAAGATTTTTTAGTTCTGAAGGTGAGATAATGGATTGCATATTTGTTTTTTAATTATGTTCGAAAGAAGCCGCAACTCTGTATTTATTATTAAGAACGTCCGTAATTTCCTTTCTCAGATCTTCCAAAGTAAAACTGGCATCTTTAAAACCGATTGGATAAGTGGAATGTCCGCTTTTCGTTTCTTCACAAATGACGAATTGCGGATCTGTTTTTTCTATCTGAACCGTTTTTTCAATTTTGAATTTACGCTCTACTTTGTCTCCTTTTTCATTAATTAAATATAAGACATACAAAGGCTGAAGCATCTCTTTTGGCTTTTCAAAATATTTATGGATGTTCACAACCTGGTTTTTCCAGTCGAACTGATCCACATTAAGATTTTTGAACTTCATTTCATCCTCCGGAAGCTCTTTATTTTCATAGAAAGTTCTCATTTTCTCAAAATAGGAATCTGCCTCTGAAAATTTATTCTGAACATTTAAAGATTTTATCAGCTTGGTATACAGTTCATATTCTTTTGGTAATGATGTCAAAGCTTCTTTATAGATTTTCTCAGATTTTGCATACTCTTTCTGTGTATAATAGAAACCGCCTGCAAATAGGACTATTTTTACATACCAGTTATCTTTCTGACGAGATTTCTGAAGGGCTTCCAAAAACGTTTTTTCCTGATTAACAGCATCTTCCCTGATACTGTAAATCCGTAATTTTTCATAATAAAACTCAGCCAAAGGATCAGACTCCAAACCTGTATTTATATTTTTCAGAGCTTCATCATACTTTTTCTGATACATTTGGGACAATCCGATGTGATAATATACGAGAGCATTATCAAAGCCTTTTTTTAAAGCTTTGTTGTAATATTCTATTGCTTTGTCGTCATTTTCCTCCCTGAAAAAAGCAAATCCCAAATAGTAAAGCTCTTCTCCTGTAAAAGAAGGACTTTCATTTTCAAGCCCGGTTAATTCCTTAAATTTTTCTTCGTTGAACAGTTTTTCTACTTTCTGGGCAAAAACCGCAGAAGAAAAAACAATCAGTATGGTAACAAAAAGCTTAGTCATACCTCAAAAATGAAAAATATCTTTCGCTTTGTTGTAAGAACTTTCGAAGTTCAGCAGATTGAGTTTATGGTCTGCCTTTTCTACGCTCATAAAATTAATTACCTGTTCGGTCGGCATATTTCCCACCAGATCATCTTTCGCCATCGGACAGCCTCCGATTCCTTTGATGGCACTGTCGAATCTCGTACATCCCTGATCGTAAGCGGCTTTCAGCTTAGCGTAAGAATCTTCGTAACGGTTATGAAAATGTGCTCCGAAATTTATTTCAGGATATTTTGAAGGAATTTTTCCGAACAAAAGAGAAATGGTTTCCGGCGTTGCAACTCCCGTAGTATCAGAAAGTAAAATCTCTTTAACTCCGATTTCAGAAAATCGCTGAGCCCAGAAATCCACATCTTCCCACTTCCACATTTCGCCGTAAGGATTTCCAAAAGCCATTGAAAAATAAATATTTAGCTGCCTGTTTTCATTTTTTACCAGTTCCAGCATTTTAATAATCTCCTGAAAAGCTTCTTCCTGATTTTTATTCGTATTTCTATGCTGAAAAGTTTCGGAAATGGAAAACGGAAAGCCGATAATGTCTACCGACTGATGTTTTAATGCTTTTTCAGCTCCTCTGTAATTGGCAACAATTGCAGAAACTTTGGTATTGGATCGGGATTTATCGATGTTTTCCGCCACCTCATCAGAATCTGCCATTTGCGGAATTGCTTTCGGAGAAACAAAACTCAGACAGTCCAGAACATCAAAACCCACATCCATAAGAGAATTGATGTAATCTATTTTTTTATCAGTCGGGATGAATTCTCCCCACCCCTGCATTGCATCACGCGGACATTCTGTAAGAAACATTTTTTACATTTAGATTTTCTCAAATATAATAAAACTAAACAAGTTCTTAAGAGTTATGCAAAAACACAATAAACAACTGAATTTCATTGTTTTACACAAATAAAAACACTTCACAAAACTATTATGGAATACAAATAAGATATTCTGAGCATCAAATTTGCTAACTTTACAGGAAATTTATACCAATATAATGAGCGCAATAGAATTCAGCCCTTTGTGGAAAGAAAAGCTACTGAACCGTTTTCTTAATTACGTAAAAATCTATTCAACCAGCGACGCAGAAAGCGAAACCACTCCTTCTACAGAAAGACAGTGGAACATCGCCAACTACATCACGGAAGAACTGAAAACGATAGGTCTTGAAAATGTATCGATCGATGAAAATGGTTATATCATGGGATATGTTCCTTCAAATCTTGAGAATAATGACAAACCGACCATCGGATTTATTTCGCATTACGATACTTCACCGGATTTCAGCGGAGAGAATGTAAAACCGCATGTTTGGGAAAATTATGACGGAGGAGATCTGGTTTTGAATCAGACAACAGGATTTACTTTATCGCCATCAAAATTTGAAAGTTTAAAAAAATATATCGGTCAGACCTTAATTACCACAGACGGAAATACCCTTCTTGGAGCCGATGACAAAGCAGGCTGTGCAGAAATTGTAACGGCTGCGGAATATTTAATGGCTCATCCGGAAATCAAGCACGGAAGAATTGCCGTTGGATTTACGCCTGATGAAGAAATCGGAAGAGGAGCACATAAATTTGATGTGGCAAAATTCGGGGCTGAATTTGCTTACACGATGGACGGCGGAGAAGTTGGTGAACTGGAATATGAAAACTTCAACGCTGCAGGAGCAGTGGTAAAAATCCACGGATTGAGCGTTCATCCGGGTTACGCGTACGGAAAAATGATTAACGCCGCTTTACTGGCTTTTGAATTTGCACAGATGCTTCCTGCCAATGAAACGCCTGCAACGACTAAAGGTTTTGACGGTTTTTATCATTTAATGGAGTTAAATGCAGATATTTCTGAGGCTAAATTGCAATACATCATCCGTGATCACGACGCTGATAAATTTGAGGCAAGAAAGAAATTCATGGAAGAAAAAGTAGCTGAATTTAACAAAAAACACGGCGAAGGGACTGCCGAAATTGAAATTAAAGAGCAGTACAGAAACATGAAGCAGCAGTTTGAAGGAAAAATGCACATCGTAGATCTTGCCGCGGCAGCGATGAAAGAAGCAGGAATCGAACCAAAGATTAAAGCAATCCGCGGAGGAACCGATGGAGCGCAGTTATCTTACATGGGACTTCCTTGTCCGAATATTTTTGCGGGAGGAATCAATTTCCACGGACCATATGAATATGTGGCTCTGGAAAGTATGGAGAAAGCAATGGAAGTGATTCTGAATATTGCGAAGGCTTAAAAAGTTCTAATTTATATAACTAATCCGGCTTTGTTGAGCCGGATTTTTTATAACATCTTTAGCAAATCTTTCCTTATATGCTCCAAATCTTGAAAAATTCTCTCTACCTTCATTTACCAACTAAAATTTCTTTCAACATAAGTATTTTCAAAAAGATTCCAAGGAATACTGTCTGCATTTTTTAGAATTATATTGTTCTTTTTATGAACAAAAATTTTTATTAATTCTCCCGCATGATGATACCCGTTTAAAACAATAGCATGAATGAATTCCGAATCCAAAAGACTTAAATATTTTTTAAACTTATCCGCTTTTTCATCCTCCAGAAATGTTAAATCTAAATCATCAAAAATTACCGTATGATCAACTATGATTTGGGCTAAATGTTTTGCGTTATTAAAAGCTGCAAAACTCTTAAACATTTTTTCTGTAGAATTAATATCAGACTCTACGACATCCAAATACACTTTTCTTCCGGAATTTAAATAATAATCCTTCTGATATTGTTTCATTCCCTTCGGAATTTCTATTTCGTATCTTTTGAAAGCTCTTTTCCATTCATCTATTTTAGACAGAATATTATCCTCTGAATATGCCCATAGAAACGAATAAATCTTTTTGTCTTTTTCAAAATAATTATCAATATGCAGATCTTCATTCCGATCATAAAAAATCCAGGAGGTTGTATAGTTGAAAAGGATTGATTCATCTAAAATTTTAGATAAAAAATAATTTTTCTCATCAATAAAGAATCTCATTTGTAAATCATTTGACTGTTGCAAATTAAACAAAAAAACTACTACAAAAGCAGTAGTCGCACGATATTTAAATTCCCTTCACAATACAACTTTTTTGCTTATAATGTTTCTATGATCCACTGATACTAAATTATTCTGAAATTTTTATACATTATTGGTCTGATTTTTGTTGAAAAATCAAAAAAAACATTTTTATAAATGAAAAAGAGATTATATTCAGCAGCAGTGATTCTTTTATTCGGAATCGGAGTATCTGCACAAAAAACAAATTCTGTAAAGCAGGAGGTAAAAAAAGATGCTAAAGCCGTAGGTAAGGCTGCCAAAGACGGGGCAGAATGGACCGGCAAAACCGCAGAAAAAGGTTATGATGCAACCAAAAAAGGCGTTAAAAATGCAGCAAAATGGACCAAAAAAACGGCTAAAAAAGGTGCAGATGCAGTAGACAAATCCTACCAGAATGTAAAAGCAGACATTAAGAAAGATTAATTACTAAGAAAACCACCGCTATTGCAGTGGTTTTTTAATATCTAAACAGTAAAATTATCTATCCTTGCTGATTTCCCAGAAAAGCGTCCCAACCCTGCGCTGTTAAAGCAACCAACTGATTAGAACCTCTTGCCACCATAAAATTTCCGTCTTCTTTTTCAACGGCATGACCAATGATGGTAAAATCCGGATGGTTTTTAATTTTATCAAAATCATTTGGCGAAATCGTGAATAATAATTCGTAATCCTCACCTCCGCTTAAAGCAGCCATCACAGGATTTAAATTGAATTCATCCGCCGTTGTAATCGTTAAATTATCCATCGGAATTTTTTCTTCATACAATCTGAATCCTACTTTCGACTGATCTGAAAGATGAAGAATTTCAGAAGCCAGACCGTCAGAAACATCAATCATAGAAGTTGGCTTGATATCCAGTTGTTCTAAAATCCCTTTTACATCGGTTCTTGCTTCAGGCTTCAACTGTCTTTCCAGAATATAATCGTAGCCTTCCATTTCCGGCTGCATATTCGGATCAGCTAAGAAAACAGCGTGTTCTCTTTCAAGAATCTGAAGTCCCATATAAGCGCCGCCTAAATCTCCGGTTACGACCAAAAGATCGTTTGGTTTTGCCGTATTTCTTTTCACAATATGCTCATCATTCTCCATCCCGATTGCCGTAATGCTCATTACCAAACCGGCATTGGAACTTGTTGTATCTCCGCCAATTAAGTCAACTTTATATCTTGCGCAAGCGGTCTGAATTCCGGAATAGATTTCTTCCAGAGCTTCCACCGGAAAACGATTGGAAACAGCAAGAGAAACCAAAATCTGAGTTGGCGTTGCATTCATCGCTGCAATATCACTGAGATTTACAACAACCGCTTTATAACCTAAATGTTTCAAAGGCACATATCCCAGATTGAAATGAACACCTTCCGCCAAAACATCTGTTGTAAGAACCACTTTCTTATTTCCGGGATTAATTACTGCCGCATCATCTCCCACTCCAAGCTCCGAAGATTCGTTGGATAGAGGAAAATGTTCCGTTAAATGTTTAATTAAACCAAATTCTCCGAGTTTGGAAATTGGCGTTAATTCTGGATCTTTATCTTCAAACATATTTTTAATTATAAGTAATAAATAATGGGTAATGAGTAATCTTAAAACAATAAACTCAAAACCTTACATCTTAAACAGCAAATACTGCCGGATCAACATTTTCAGGACGGAAAGGAAGTTTTTTAAAATCTTCCCTCGTTAAAACTACGGTCTCCGGAGATTTATATTTGTTCATAGCTTCCACCACATCATCGGGCGGTGTTGTCATTTTTCTCAGCATCATATCGATCCAGACTCCGGTTGCTTCTGCAGTGGCACAATGCTCGCCATCAGTCGTATAAAACTTGTGTACGAAACGGTAAATAGAACAGTCTTCTGCACAGCCATCAATTTCAAGACTTACGATAACCGTCTGATCTGCATAAATTTCTTTAAAAAAAGAAAATCTTTCGTGCATGATTACCGGACCGATTCCCCATCGGCTCATTTGGGTAACGCCCATTTTTTCCTGCTTCATAAAAGCCATTCTGGTTTGCGCACAATACTGTACGTAAGATGAATTTGCCAGATGTTTGTTGGCATCAAGATCGCTCCAGCGAACTTCAAATGTATGGTAGAATTTCATTTACTTTTTGTTTTAAATATAAATTGTATGATTTTTTATCACAAAAACCATTTTTGGCAGTCAATAATTTCACTGTAAAAATGAAAAATTATATTCCTCAAAATTACTCAAATAAGATGGTTTATAAAAATTGTAGTTTTGCAAAAGTAATCTTGAGCATAAGATTATTAAAAGTATTATGAAACAAATTATCATTATCGGAGGTGGCGCGGCAGGTTTTTTTGCAGCTTCGAATCTTGACGAAACAAAATATAAAATTACCATTCTTGAGCAGAATTCGGATGTTCTTCAGAAAGTAAAAATTTCAGGAGGAGGACGCTGCAATGTGACTCATGCCTGTTTTGACCCCAGAGAACTGGTACAGTTTTATCCCCGCGGAAACAAGGAATTATTAAGTGTTTTCACCAAATTTCAGCCGGGAGATACGATGGACTGGTTTGAGCAAAGAAGTGTTCCGTTAAAAATAGAAAATGATAACCGGGTTTTTCCGGAAAGCAATTCTTCACAAACGATCATCAATACTTTTTTACATGAAATTCAGCAGAAAAATGTTGAAGTGAAAACCAAATGTTCTGTAAAAGAAATTGAAAAATCGGGAGAAAAATATATCGTTAAGACCAGTTTAGGTGATTTTGAAGCTGATTTTATCATTTATACAACCGGAAGCTCGCCAAAATCATTAAAAATGATTGAAAATTTAGGTCATAAAATTATTGATCTGGTTCCGTCGCTTTTTACTTTTAATATTAAAGATGATTTGCTGAAAGATTTAGCCGGAACAAGCTTTGAAATGGCGGAAACTTCCATTCCGAAGCTGAAAACAGAAGAAAGCGGACCTTTGCTTATTACGCATTGGGGACTTTCAGGACCTGCCATTCTGAAAATTTCAGCTTGGGAAGCAATCAATCTGGCGAAAGTAAAATACAATTTTGAAATTGAAGTCAATTTTATTTCAAAATCAATTGATGATGCGGAAGAACTATTTTTAAACTTCAAACAATCCAATCCAAAGAAAACCATCGGACAATCGAAAATATTTGATATTACCAACCGATTCTGGCAGAGAATTCTGGAGGTTTCAAAAGTGGATCTGAATAAACAGATTGCCCAGATTTCAGGAAAAGAAATACAGACCATTCTTGAAAATCTATCCAAAAAGAAATTTAATGTCACCGGAAAATCGACGTTTAAAGATGAATTCGTAACAGCAGGAGGCGTTGATTTAAAGGAAATTAACTTTAAAAATATGTCTTCGAAAATTTTACCTAACTTTTACGTTGCCGGAGAAGTATTAAATGTTGATGCGGTAACCGGCGGATTTAATTTTCAGGCTTGCTGGAGTGAGGCTTGGCTGATTGCGCAGGATTTGAATAATATTAATTAACATAAAAAACATATACAATGAAAAAAATTATTAGCTTACTCATTTTATGGTTATCCTTAGGAATTCAGGCTCAGGATAAACCTGTAGTTTCTTACTGGACGGCAATTACACAATCTTTAAACGTGCAGGATAAACAAAACTGGAAATTTCGGGTATCCGCAAAAATCAGAAAAGAGAACGACAATAATGCCAAATGCGCTATTTGGGCTAGAATTGATAAATTGGATAATAGTACTGGATTCTTTGAAAATCAGGCTTATTCGGATATAAAAGTTACCTCGGAATGGAATTCTTATGAAATAAAAGGAACTGTAAATCCAGATGGAAAAACTCTTAATATTGGTGCATTTGCAGAAGACAACGGAGATTTTTATTTTGATGATTTTAAACTTGAAGTTCTTAATCCTAAAAATGCAAAATGGATGAATATTCCATTAAAAAATGCAGGATTTGAAGAAGAAATAGCTTTCGAAAAAAACTGGGCAGAAGGAATCGGAAGAAATAAAATAACCCATGTAAAAAATTTCAGCATTACTGCTTCCGATAATAAGCCTTTTACCGGAAAAAAATCTTTACTGATTAAAGCACGCAACATCATCGGTAATATGCCTCACGGAAAGTTTGCAGAGGTTAACGGCATCAAAATGTATTATGAAACATATGGTGAAGGAGAACCTCTTTTAATGCTCCACGGAAACGGACAGTCGATCAGCGCATTCATGAATCAGGTTGATGATTTTTCAAAGAAATACAAGGTAATTATCGTTGACTGCAGAGAAAGAGGAAAATCTACTTATGATAAAACAAAAGAGCTTACTTTTGATATTCAGGTGGAAGATCTGAAACAGTTTCTGGATCAGCAAAACATCAAAAAAGTAAAAATCCTAGGTTGGAGCGACGGCGGGATTCTTGCGATTTTAATGGCTTTACAACATCCTGATCTGGTTGATAAAATTGCCTGTTCAGGAGCCAATATATTTCCTGAAGGGGTAACAGATGAGGAATTCAAAGATTCTAAAGAAACACTTGCCCGACTTATCAAAGAAAATAAAAATGGTAAGAATGATGTCTATATCGATCTTTATAATCTGGATTTAAAATATCCTAACTTAAAATATGAAGACCTAAAAGCAATTCAGTGTCCATCTTTGATCATGGCAGGAGATAAAGATGTCATAAAAACGGAGCATACAGTAAAAATTGCTGAATCTATTCCAAAAGGTCAATTAGCAATTATTCCTAATTCGACACATTCGGTTGTTGCAGAAAAACCGGAGCTTTTCAATTCTTTGGTGATGGATTTTTTTGAAGGTAAATAATTTTATAAATATAACATGAAAAAATTACTCGTACTTGTTGTACTAATTAGTTCTATAAAAATTTTTTCACAAGAAACTGTTGTTGTGAAACCAGAAACAAATCCTTCGAACGATACTGTTTATGAAAAGGTAGATAAAATACCTGAATATCCAGGAGGAATAAATGCTTTTAGAACAAATTTCAGCAAAACCTTTGATGGAAGTAAAATAAACGCCAAAGGCATGATAAAGTCTGAAGCGCAATTTGTAATTTCCAAAGAAGGAATTATTACTGATATTGTAATTATTGGTGCCAATAAATCTATGAATAAGGAAATGGAGCGATCGATAAAAGCAATGTCAAAAACAAAATGGATACCTGCAGAAATCAATGGACAGTCCGTTAAGTATAAATTTAAGTTACCTATTACAATGAATTTTGAGTAAGAAAAATAGTAGATAAAGAACGAAATGAAATTTAGTGAAGAATCTTTAATTATTATAACTTAGATTCTTCCTTCGTCAGAATGACAAAGTAGCGGTAATTCTTTCAGCCATGAAACCCTATAATTAAAAATGCTTTCCGTCAAAAAAAATATTTCGAACACCTTTAAAATCCTTTTAGTTATTGGGTTTGGATATTTCTTTTGGCTGATGCTGAAAATTACGTTAGAATATATTCCGATGCGTTCTGATGTGAGTTTTTTAATGATCAAACAGACGGAAGTTACCACCAGACCGGAATATCTTTATTTTTTCTACACTCACGTCTACACAAGCATTTTTGTTTTGCTGAGTGGATTTTTAGCGATTCTCAGACAAGATTTCGCCATAAAAAGTTTCCACAAAAACACCGGAAAGATCTACATTTTTCTGATTTTGCTTTTCGCGGCTCCTTCGGGAATTTATATGGGGGTTTTTGCAAATGGCGGAATTTTATCGAAAATTTCTTTTGTCATTCTCGGTTGTTTGTGGTGGTTTTTCACTTTTAAAGCGTTTCAGTTTGCCCGACAGAAAAAATTTAAAGAACATCAACAATGGATGTGGCGTAGTTTTGCGCTGACACTTTCCGCGGTAACATTAAGAATGTGGAAGGTAATTATTGTATATTTATTCCACCCGAATCCGATGGATGTTTATCAGATTATTGCCTGGCTGGGCTGGATTCCGAACATCTTATTAATTGAATATTTAATTGCAAAAAAATACATATGAAAATTTTAAAATTATCGTTAATCTCCTTATTTACAATTGGTTTAACCGCCTGTAAAAAGGATGTAAAAACAAAAGATCCTTCAAAAGACAGTCTTACAGCAAAGAAGGATTCTGTAGCAGTTCCCGAAGTTTACAAAGAATATTACGGAATTTATATGGGCGATTTTGCAGGAAAAGGAATGATTACCTCCGAAGACGGCGAAACGTATGAAGGTGAAATTTATAAAAGAATTGCCCTGAAAATCAACAGGATTACCAAAGACAGTGTCTACGGACAAAGTATTGTTGATGGAAATCAAAGACCATTCAGAGGCGTTTTTAACGAAACTTCAAAATCTTTTATTCTGGATGAACCCGGAAATGATAAGACCGACGGACGATTTGAGGTAAAATTAAACAACGACAGTCTTACCGGAAGCTGGAATGCCTTTAATAAATCGGCCGTAAAAGCTCCGAATAAAACTTTAAAGCTTGTGAAAAAAGAGTTTGTATACAACCCGAATTTCATGCTGAATGAAAACAACGACCTCATCGACTGGGAAAATCCGAAGGATTTCGTAGAAAAATATACCGATGAAGAAACCGGGAAAACGGAAACCTACACAGAATCTAAAAACAGAATTGCATCAGATGCTGTTTTCAAAATCAATGCTTCCAAGCAGAAACTAACGGAAAAAGATCTTAAAAACCTCCGAAAACTGGATATGGAAATCATTAAAAACGCAGTTTTCGCGAGACACGGCTATGCTTTTAAAAAGCAAACGTATCGAAATTTCTTTGAGCAGACCGACTGGTATATTCCGGTTTCCAATAATGTAGACAGCGAACTTTCTCCTCTTGAAAAGGAAAACGTAGCTTTACTGAACCGCTTCATCAAATACGCTGAAGATAAATACGACAGTTTCGGAAGATAGTTTAATGTGTTTTTTGAGGATTTGTCTGAAATTTTACAAAAACAAAAAGTAACAAACATCCAGCAACGTAGCACAGAATATCAATCCACGAAAACGAATTTCCGATCACGATATACATCAGGCTTCCTTTCCGGAAGCCTAATTTTTCAGCAATATTGAAATATTGGGCAAATTCCACCAGAAAAGAAAAAATCAGGATACCGAGAATCAATTTTTTATTATCTTCAATTCTGAAAAATGTTTTGATGAAAGTATAGATCAGCATCACAACAATCACATCTCCGAGATAGGCTCTCACAAAGAAAATATCTTTGAGTTTGGTGGCGATTAAAACTTCAGTCAGAAATATAAAAACGGTAGCCAGAAAATATGTGTAATTAAATGTAACCCGAAATGCCAATTCTTTTCCTTCCACTTGTAGTGCTTTTTATGTATTATGTAGGTTTTATAACCCTTACAAAATTAAAAATAAAGCAGATTGATCATGACACCAAGACTCATTTTCTGAGATTTTTTTCAGGATTTATCGTGATGGCTCTTCTTTCTTTATTGATTTTATTAATAAGATGGATCATTACACCGAATCAAACCAATGATTTTCACTGATTATTATTAAAAATCAATTTTCATTCGGCTTTATTTTTGATGCTTTAAAAATATTATTTCTCATAACACAATTATATGAAAAAGCTGATTATCTTTCTGGGCTTATTTGTAAGCGTCTTTCTATTTGCACAGACTCAATATAATTCGGTAACAGACATTCCGGATTATGCCGTTTTAAAAACAAAAATGAAACTGGAAGATGCCGTTACAAAAGCTGACTCTCCTGCCGAATTTCCCGGTGGAATGGAAACTTTTAAAAAACAGTTTTCAGAGAAAATGGATGTAATTGATGTAAAATCAAAAAAAATCAATACCCGAGTTTATTTCATTGTCGAAAAAACAGGCTATGTAAGATATGTAACCGCGATGGGAGACGATCCGAAACACTCCAAAGCCGCAGAAATTGCAGTAAGAAGACTTTTTGTAAAATGGAAACCGGCAACAATCAAAGGAGAACCGGTAAGATTTCTTTATACTTTTCCGCTTACTTTGAAGAAATTTGATTAAGTTTTAATATGAAAATTTTCATACAAAATTTCGGATTAAAACGATGGCTGATTTTGTTTCTGATGATTAATTTCGGTGCCCTGTTTTTCGCACAAAGCAGCCATATTCCTGCTCCATTCCAACCAAAAGAAATTGAAAAAATCCCAATTACGACAATATGTTATTATCCTCCGGATCATGAAGCATATTTTCCAAAGGGTAGAGAAGCATTTATTAAAAAAGTTGAAAATCTTATTACACTCGAATCCGTCAAAGTAAAAAAGCGGGAAAAAACGCTTACTGCAATGCTTAATTTTACTGTTGAAAAGGATGGAAGTCTTATAGAAATTCAAGCTTTAGGATCAAACAACAGCTTTAATGCTGCTCTGGAAGAAGCCGTAAAACATGTTCAGGGAAAATGGATTCCGGCACAACAGAATGGTTATCTCGTAAGAAATAAGATTCAGATTCCTGTAAGCATAAATCTCAAATAATTTACGAAGAACAGAAACTATCCTCCAATCATTTTCTTAATCGCATTCAGTTTCATCAACGCTTCAATCGGCGTTAATGTATTGATGTCGATTTTTGTTAATTCTTCTTTGATGCTTTCCAGAACGGGATCATCTAACTGAAAAAAAGACAGTTGAATATTTTCTTCCGTAACGCGCTTGATCTTTTCAGAAGAACCTCCGCTTTGGGAACGGCTTGCTTCCAGCGTTTTCAGAATTTCATTGGCTCTGTTCACGACTTTGGAAGGCATTCCCGCCAGTTTCGCCACATGAATACCGAAACTGTGTTCGCTTCCTCCCGGAACCAGCTTTCTTAAAAAGATGATATTTCCTTTATTCTCCTGAATGGAAACGTGGAAATTTTTCACGCGTTCGAAACTTATGGTCATTTCATTCAGCTCGTGATAATGCGTTGCAAACAGTGTTTTTGCCTGAGTCGGATGTTGGTGAAGATATTCCGCAATCGCCCAAGCAATGGAAACTCCGTCATAGGTAGAAGTTCCGCGCCCGATTTCGTCGAGTAAAATTAAACTTCTTTCGGAAATATTATTCAGAATATTCGCTGCCTCGTTCATTTCCACCATGAAAGTTGATTCACCCGCAGAAATATTATCCGTTGCGCCAACTCTTGTAAAAATTTTATCCAAAACCCCGATTTCCGCATGTTTTGCCGGAACAAAACTTCCGATCTGAGCCAATAAACAAACAATTGCAGTCTGACGAAGAATTGCCGATTTACCCGCCATGTTCGGTCCGGTTACCATGATGATCTGCTGAGAGTCTTTGTCTAGGAAAATATCATTCGGAATGTATTTTTCGCCTAAAGGAAGGGCATTTTCTATGATCGGATGCCTTGCTTCTTTTAAATCAATCGCAAAACTTTCATTTAAAACAGGTTTGGTATAACTCTCAGAAACAGCCAGTTCGGATAAACCAACGGCAACATCCAATTGTGCAATAATTTTAGAATTTTCCTGAATCTGATCGATGTGAACCATCGTTTCGGAACATACATTTCGGTACAGTTCGTTTTCTAAAACGCCGATCTTCTCTTCAGCTCCAAGAATCTGATTTTCATATTCTTTCAGTTCTTCTGTAATGTAGCGTTCTGCATTTACCAGCGTCTGTTTTCTCAGCCAGTCATTTG
Source organism: Chryseobacterium sp. ZHDP1 (assembly GCF_018603435.1). GTDB lineage: Bacteria > Bacteroidota > Bacteroidia > Flavobacteriales > Weeksellaceae > Chryseobacterium > Chryseobacterium indicum. The sequence goes on from NZ_CP075682.1 coordinate 2,937,577, forward strand.
GAACTTTATCTTTATGGGTATTTCGAACCTCAATATAATAACCGAAAACGTTATTAAAATCGATTTTCAGACTCGAAATTCCTGTTCTTTCGATTTCTCTTTGGCACATTTCGTCCAGAAAACCGCGACCTTTGGATTGCAGTCCTCTTAAGCGATCCAGTTCTTCGGAAATTCCTTCTTTAATGACGTTTCCTTTCGATAAATTCACCGGAAGTTCATCATTCAGATGATTTTGAAGGCATTTTATCAATTCATCCTGATCATACAACGGATCCAGCCAAGCCAAAATGTCGGCATGAGGATGAAGCAACGCTTTGATTTTATGGATATTGATTAAGCTCTGGCGAAGATACCCCAGTTCTTTCGGTGAAATTTTTTCCGCTGCCAGTTTTCCCATCAGTCGATCCAGATCAGAAATTGATTTTAATAATTGGGAAATTTCATATTTAAGATGGTCGTTTTCATTTAAAAAATCAATTAAAGACAATCTTCTGTTGATTTCATCCACTGATTTTAACGGTAAGATTATTCTTCGTCTCAACAATCTTCCTCCCATCGGAGTAGAAGTTTTATCGATAATATCTAATAATGATTTTCCCTGCGGATTGCTTGGATACACAATTTCAAGGTTTCTCAGCGTAAAATTATCCATCATCAGAAAGTCTTCCTGCGGAATGATCTGAATTTTGGTGATGTGAGACAGTAAATTATGATGCGTATCTTCCACCAGATAAGCGAAAATCGCTCCTGCTGCGGTAATTGCCAATGGCTGATTTTCCACTCCAAAACCTTTTAACGAATTGGTTTTAAAGTGATTCGTCAGTTTTTCGTAGGCAAAATTATACTGATATGCCCAATCTTCAAGTTTAAAGGCATTTTTATTTTTAATCTGTTCCGGAATCTGCACACTTCTCTGGTAAATGATCTCACTCGGATCAAATGTATTCACAATATGAAGCAGTTTTTCCAGATTTCCTTCACTCACCAGAAATTCCCCTGTAGAAATATCCACTAAAGCAATCCCGAATTTTTCCTTTTCTTTATGAAGGGAAAGAAGAAAATTGTTCTTTTTTGAATTTAGAACCTGATCGTTGAACGTAACTCCCGGTGTTACCAGTTCCGTGACTCCCCTTTTTACGATTCCCTTCACCATTTTCGGATCTTCCAACTGGTCGCAGATCGCAACTCTCATTCCCGCTCTTACGAGTTTTGGCAGGTAAGAATCTACCGAATGGTGCGGAAAACCAGCCAGTTCGATATGACCTTCACCATTGGCTCTTTTCGTTAAAACAATTCCTAAGATCTGTGACGTTCTCACGGCATCCTGCCCGAAAGTTTCATAAAAATCCCCTACTCTGAATAGCAAAAGCGCATCAGGATATTTCGCCTTGATGGTATTGTACTGCGTCATTAACGGGGTTTCTTTCTTCGCTGCCTTTGCCATTACAATCGTTCTTAAATTTGGGTCGGTAAAAATATGAAATAAAATAGTAGAAGGAAAGTCTGAAACTTACAACTTAAAAAAGAAATTTCTTTTATCATTAAGAATGTTTAGCCAAAGCTTCCGAACTTTTCTTATATGCCCACTTCTGTTTGTAATTCACCCACTTTGCTTTGAAAAGCTTCCGCATTAATTTATCGGTATATCGCATGACAAAAACATGATACAACATATTCGCGAAAACATTCGGTTTATTGGGTAATGCACGAAGCGACATTGAAAATCCGGGTTCTAAATATCGGTTAAAATGCCAGAACGCGCCGGGAATAAAAAGCGCATCGCCATGTTCCATGAAAATTTCAAAACCTTTGGCATGTTTCAGGGCGGGAAATTTTTCGTAATCCGGATTTTCGTAATCTATATCATAAATGGTATGAACCGACAAGGGAACTTTGTATAAAAAAGCGGACTGCTTTTGGTCAAATAACAGAATTCTTTTCTTCCCTTCAAAATGAATGTGCAGAAAATCTCCCAAATCTACATCATAATGCATCAGAACATGCGCTTCACTCCCTCCGAAAAATAAGGTTGGAAGACGTTTGAAAAATTTCATTCCCAAATCTGGATACGTAAAGTTTTTCAGCAGTTCCGGAAGCCTGTCTGTAATGATATAAAAGAAAATCCTGAGATCGGAAGGTTTACTTTTTATCGTATCAATATAATTCTTCATTTTCATTCTGGTAACCGGAGCATCGCTGCTTTTATTCGCGTCGGCAGGCTTGTTATCGTACAAAGGAACTTCCTGTTCACCCGCTTTTTCACGGATAAAATCAAAATTCCATTTATCGAAGGCATCCCATCGGCTCGCAAAATTTTTAATCAGAAGCGGTTTATGCTTTTTGAAATAATTTTTCTGAAAATCGTCTTTACTGATGTCGTTAACAATATCTACACTTTCGAGAATCATTTGGTGTGTATTTTTTAATGTGAAATAAAAATAGTGTTTTTCTGAAATTTGGGGAAATTTAAAGACAATATATTGCTACAAGGATTTTTTTTAATTTAATTCTGCTTGAAATTAGCATGATGAAGATTTTATTTTTCAACGCGACATTCGCAAAGATTTTATTTCAATTTTTCATCCATATTTTTTTGATCGCGAAGGCACTTCGTTCAGCAAATGATAGCAAAACAACAATTGTGCGTCTTAAGATTTTAGTTATTGATAAAGTCAGGATAAAATGAAAAAATTATATTTGTAAGACTAAGAGAATCTATGAGAGTTTACAACACCAAACATTTCCTGAAAATCCTTTTCAGCCTTCATAAAAGCGACACTTTAAAAATATTATTTCCAAGCATGATCCTCGTCGGATTGTATTCTTGGGGTGTAGAATATCTTGAAATTGAACATTTCCGGCTTAATTCAAAGTCAGGGATCAGCAACGTGGGTTTAATTCATTCTCTATTAGGTTTTGTACTTTCTTTATTATTGGTTTTCAGAACAAACACGGCTTATGACCGATGGTGGGAAGGCAGAAAACTGTGGGGAAAACTGGTGAATGACACTCGTAATTTTGCCATAAAAGTGAATACTATTTTGGGCGACGACAGACAGAATGCTGAGCAAATTGCAAGATATTTAAAGTTTTTTCCTCACTTTTTAGCAAAACATTTATCTAAAGAATCTACCCGACTGGCTTTGGATGAAGATTATTCCGAAATCGAAAAAGAGCTGAAAAATCATGGACCAAGTGAAATTATCATTCTGATGAGTCACAAATTAAATCAGTTAAAGAAAGAAGGAAAAATCTCGGATATTGAAATGCTGTATCTCGACACCCAGCTTTCCGGTTTTCTGGATGTTTGCGGCGGTTGCGAGAGAATTAAAAATACGCCGATTCCGTATTCTTATTCATCGTTCATCAAAAAGTTTATCATTCTGTATGTTTTCGCACTGCCGATTGCTTATGTCATCAATATCGGAAATTACATTATTCCGCTTACGGTATTCATTTATTATGTTCTGATGAGTCTTGAGCTGATTGCCGAAGAAATTGAAGATCCTTTTAATAATGACGAAAACGATATTCCGATGGAAACCATTGCCCAGAATATTGAGAAAAACGTTCATCAGATCATGGGTACTAAAAAATAACAAAATCCGTTTTTATCTGAAAATCGTAAATATTTATACCTAATTTTGACAAAAAAATAAAATTGGTACAGAAATTAAAACTGGAAGAACTCAACAGAATTGATGTGGAAACCTTTAAATCGGTTGAGAAAATTCCTTTGGTAGTAGTTTTAGACAACATCAGAAGCATGCACAATGTGGGTGCAACGTTCAGGACGGCAGATGCATTTTTAATTCAGAAGATTATCCTTTGCGGAATCACGCCGCAGCCGCCACACCGTGAAATCCACAAAGCCGCTTTGGGAGCTACGGAAAGCGTAGACTGGAGTCATGAAAATGATATAAATGTAACCATTAATGATTTAAAATCTCAGGGATTTGAAGTGGTGGGAATCGAGCAGACGACCAACAGCCAGATGATCACAGATTTCACCATCGATAAAACAAAAAAATACGCGGTGATTTTAGGAAATGAAGTGGAAGGAATAAGCGATGAAGCGTTGCCGAATATTGATTCTTTCCTTGAAATTCCTCAGTTGGGAACCAAACATTCTTTAAATGTAAGCGTTTGCGGAGGAATTGTGATGTGGGAATTTGCAAAGGCTTTAAAATAAAAAAACTGCATATGTCTAAGAGACAGTGCAGTTTGAAATAAATCTAATAAAAAGTAAAAATGAAAGGCGACAAAGGTACTCTTTTTTTTTACACCAACAAATTTTAAAATTATTTTTTTTTATTTTCCTGAAAAAAAGTATCATTTTGAAGAAAAGTTTCGTTTAATTTTTTATAAATTAGCACAATGTTTATCAAGGATTATATCTCAAAAGACTTCCCGTGTTTCAGCCTTTCTGACTCGATAGAATCAGCGAGGGAAATGTTAGAAGCATTTGGATATTCTCATATTTTCATCAAAAAATCCCATCATTTTTACGGTGCGATTGCACAGGATTTCCTGTATGAAGAGGAAGGGACGCTGAAAAACCTCGAACATCAGATCGAGCGTTTTGCCATTCTGGAGGATAACAATATTATGGACAGCATTAGAATATTCTATACCTTTAATTCCAACGTGATTCCTGTTATTAATAAATCCGAGAAATATCTGGGATATATTAGCTGTGAGGATATTTTCCAGGATTTTTCAAAATATCCGCTGTTTTCCGAATCGGGAGCCATTCTTACGGTAGAAACTCCGGCAAGAAAATATTCGATGACGGAGATCGCCAATATTGTAGAAAGCAATAATTCTAAATTTTACGGCGCGTTTATCAGCTTCATGTCGGATGAAGTGATTCAGGTGACGATAAAGATCAGCAATGAAAATCTGAGTTCTATTGATGAAACATTCGACCGATATGATTACCGCATCGTACAGAAGTACTATTCTGATGAAAAATCAGACTTATTGCAGGACAGATTCGGGTTTTTCCAGAAATTCATAGAAATATAAAAACTAATGAAGGCAGCCATTTATTCTCAGAAAAAAGATCTTGATACTTTTTTATATTTAAGCAAATTTATTTCCGAGCTGGAAAGCAGAGGTGTAAAATCTGTTTTGTACGATGAGATGGCTGAAGCGCTTCAGTTTTCAAAGATTTTCGAAACATTTAATAATAAAAAAGACCTTCTGGAGAAAGAAGTTGATCTTTTCTTCACTTTTGGCGGAGACGGAACGATTGTGAATTCTCTCACCTTTATTGAAGATCTTGAAATCCCGATCGTTGGGGTAAATACCGGAAGATTAGGATTTCTTGCAAGTTTTACCAAAGAAGAAGCATTTAAAGAACTGGATTCTATTCTGAAAGGCGATGTTAAAACAAGCCGCCGTTCTGTAATTCAGGTTGTTTCGCCTGTTCTGGAGGATTTTTTCCCGTACGCTTTAAATGACGTTACGGTATCCAGAAAGGAAACCACTTCCATGATTACGGTAGATTCTTATATTAATAATGAATTTCTGAATGTTTTCTGGGGAGACGGTGTTATCGTTTCCACCCCTACCGGTTCTACAGCGTATTCGTTGAGTTGTGGAGGACCGATTATTTCTCCGAACAACGAGAACTTCGTTATCACTCCTATTGCACCGCATAATCTTAATGTAAGACCTTTGGTGGTGAATGACAGCGTGGAAATTAAATTCGGTGTCGAAAGCCGCGTTTCACAATATTCTCTCTCTCTGGATTCCCGGTTGATTCATATTGAAACGGATCAGGAAATCGTGATTAAAAAAGCGGATTTTCAGATATTACTCGTTCAGCCAAATAATTTAAGTTTCTATGAAACCATCCGCCAGAAGCTACTTTGGGGAAGAGATAAAAGAAATTAAGAATATTTTAAAAATTATTACCTTTACAGGAATTTAAAAACACCCTAATAATTTATATTAAAAAGCAAAACATGAGCAGAATTTTCCCGGCAGGAGTTGCCACAGGTCAATTAGTTACTGATATTTTTCAGCATGCTAAAGAAAACAAATTTGCATTACCAGCAGTAAACGTAATTGGTTCCAGCAACGTAAACGCGGTTTTGGAAACTGCAGCAAAACTAAACTCACCTGTTATCATTCAGTTCTCTAACGGAGGTGCTGCTTATAACGCAGGAAAAGGGTTAAGCAACGACGGCCAGAAAGCAGCTATTTTAGGAGCTGTAGCCGGAGCAAAACATATCCATACCCTTGCAGAAGCTTACGGAGCAACGGTAATCCTTCACACAGACCATGCTGCAAAAAAATTATTGCCTTGGATCGACGGATTAATGGATGCTAACGAAGAATTCTACAAGCAGACAGGAAAATCTCTGTATTCTTCTCACATGTTGGATCTTTCTGAAGAATCTTTAGAAGAAAATCTAGAAATCTCCGCTCAGTATTTCGAAAGAATGGCTAAACTTCAAATGACTTTAGAAGTAGAAATCGGAGTTACAGGAGGTGAAGAAGACGGTGTAGATAATTCGGATGTAGACAATTCTAAATTATATACACAGCCGGAAGATATCGCTTACACTTATGAAAAGTTAAAAGCTGTTTCCGACAACTTCACGATTGCAGCAGCTTTCGGAAATGTACACGGAGTGTATAAGCCAGGAAATGTGGTTCTTACACCAAAAATCCTTGATAATTCTCAGAAATATGTTCAGGAGAAATTCGGAACTGCTGAAAAGCCTATTAATTTCGTATTCCACGGAGGTTCCGGATCTACTCTGGAAGAAATCAGAGAAGCGATTGATTACGGGGTAATTAAAATGAATATTGATACTGACCTTCAGTTTGCTTACACAGAAGGAATCAGAGATTATATGGTAAACAATATCGATTATTTAAGAACTCAGATCGGAAACCCTGAAGGAGAAGAAAAACCGAACAAAAAATTCTATGACCCAAGAGTTTGGGTAAGAAAAGGTGAGGAAACTTTCACTAAGAGACTGGTTCAGGCATTTGAAGATTTAAATAACGTAAATACGCTAAAATAAAAATCATTAATGATAAATGATGATTGATAATTGATTTCTATTAAACAGTTTTTTCATCATTTATCGTTTATTTTTCATCAATTATATAAACAATATGGCATTCGAGTGGTTTAAAAGAAAAGCACAAAATATTACGACATCTACTGATGAGAAAAAAGACGTTCCCAAAGGTCTTTGGCATCAGACTCCATCAGGAAAAGTGGTGGAGCATGACGAATTGAAGAGAAATAACTATGTTTCTCCGGAAGACGGTTTCCATGTAAGAATAGGAAGTGCAGAATTTTTTGATATCCTTTTCGATGAAGGCAAATTCACGGAACTGGATGCCAATGTTGAAAGTATTGACATTCTGAACTTTAAAGATACTAAATCTTACACAGACCGTCTGAAAGAAGTAAAAGCTAAAACTAAACTTACCGATTCCATCAGAAACGCAGTAGGAACTGTAAAAGGTACTGAAATGGTGGTTTCCTGTATGGATTTTGCTTTCATCGGTGGATCTTTAGGTTCCGTAATGGGAGAAAAAATCAGAAGAGCGATCGATTACTGTATCGAGAAAAAACTTCCTTATATGATTATCTGCCAATCCGGTGGCGCGAGAATGCAGGAAGCAACGTATTCTTTGATGCAGTTGGCTAAGGTACAGGCTAAACTGGCTCAGCTTTCAGAAGCGGGACTTTTATACATCGCTTACCTTTGTGATCCTACTTTTGGCGGAATTACAGCTTCTTTCGCAATGACAGCAGATATTATTATGGCTGAACCGGGAGCTTTAATCGGTTTCGCAGGACCAAGAGTTATCCGTGAAACCATCGGAAGAGATTTGCCGGAAGGTTTCCAGACTTCAGAATTCCTTCAGGAAAAAGGTTTTGTAGATTTTATCGTTAAAAGAACAGAAATCCGAGATACTGTTGCTAAAACAGTGAATTTATTAGCTGTAAAAGCATAATAATTGTAACAAAATAACATAATCTCTCTCTAATTAGGGAGAGATTTTTATTTATGAGAACTTTCAAGATATTTTTCAGTACCATCCGAAGTATGAGTTTTAAAAAGATTATCCGTCTTTTAACGCTTGTTCTTCCTCATCCTGTTTTCTCATTGCTCAGTTTTCATGCCACCGTTCAGGCATATACGATTGCTCAGAAAAAATTCCCTAAAACTGCATCTACCAATGGTGTGGGAAATGCATTCAGACACGCTCTTTGGTGCTGTTTTATTGCGATGTACTGCTCCAAAGTCTCTTCGCCTCAGAAAGCGCTGAAATTCTGTAAAAGAATCACCGATATGCACGAAGAATTATTCCCGAACAAACCTCTGGAAACCAAAATGGATCTTCACAACAATAAATTCGGAATGGATTACTTTAAAGAGCTGCTTCCGGGAGTTCACCGCCAGTTTTTCGAGAAAAGTTTTTTCATTGAAGGCTTAGAAAAGAAAATGAAAGATGCTAAAGTTCTGAAAAATCTGGATGATGATTTTGAGGGGTTTCTGGTTTATCTGGATTGATATGATTATATTGTATTAGTTTTTAAAACGAAATAATTTCGTCTTTAAATATTAATTTAAACTAATACACCATGAACGAAAGATACTCAAGAAACCGACTTTATGTAAATAATAGCGAACAAAGTATTATTAAAAATTATCCTATTCTTCTCGCAGGATGCGGAATTGGGAGCAATATTGCAGAATGCGCTTTACGTTTTGGCTTTGAAAATATAACCCTTATTGACGGGGATATAGTCGAAAGATCTAATCTTAACCGACAGAATTTCACCGAAAAAAATTTACACCAAAATAAAGCACAAACTCTTGATAAACGGTTAAAAGAAATTAATCCGGAAGCGGACATCAAATATATAAGTGACTTTATTGATCATAATAACGTTAATAAAATCCTAAAAAATATAAAGGTTGCTTTTAATGCATTAGACTTTACTTCAGACATTCCTATTGTTTTTGATGAAATAGCACAAAAAAAAGGAATTCCCGTCATTCATCCTTATAATTTAGGTTGGGCAGGCTTAGTAACCGCAATACACCCAAATGGACAAAATTTTCAAATTTTGGGTCACAATAAACAATTGAATGAATTAAAAGTTGTAGATTTTGTTATGGAAGAATTAGCTCAAAAAGAAAAAGAAGTATCATGGCTTGCTAAAATAGTAAATGATTATAAAAATGAACAAGAAACTCTTCCTCCTCCTCAACTATCAATAGGTTCATGGCTCGTTGCCGGGATGTGTACTACCCTTTTGTATAAAATAGCAACTGAGAAAAAAAGCAGGTATTTTCCAGAATTTTACTTTAAAACTATTGCAGATTAGCTAAATAAGCTTGTTATTGGTTGCATAAGCCAAAGCTTCTGTAATATTTTGTACATTAATTTTATCAAATAGCTTTCTGCGATGAAATTTTATTGTATCTGCTGTAAGATACATTTTTTCTGCTATTTCATTAATGGTAAGACCCTGCGCATAAAGAAGCAAAATTTCTGTTTCTCTGTCTGAGAGTTTTATCTTCTTACTTTTTTCCCATTTATTTGACGATAGCTGGAATAACCAGATATCATCACTTCCATCTTTAAAAATCTGAATATTTCCTGACGTATTATTTTGCGAAAGAGAGACAATACACATTGCTTTCCATATCTTTCCTTCTTTATTAAGAAATAGAGGTGTAAGCTTATGATTAATCAGTATACTTTTTCCTGAATCTTTTACCAGATGGAAATCATAAGAAATTGTATAAAGTTTTCTTTCTTCAACAGGAATATTTTCATAAAAATTAAATCCTACTTCATTAATTTTCAGTAACAACTGGAGATCATCTTTTTTTACATGCTTAAAATAAAAGGCATAACCCAACTCTTTTACTTCGTCAGGAGTATGACCGCATAAGAAAAGAGGGTTATCCGAAACATAATCAAAACTTTTTTTCTGATAATCTATTATATAAAGACTTTTATAGGTAATTCGGGCAAATGCTTTTACAGGTTCCAGATAATCAAAAGTCTGTAGAAGTTCATTCTGCGAAAGATTATTCACAGTATTTCTATCAGAAAAGAACTGGTTGATTTCATCCATACAATATTTTTATATACAAAGCACACTACACTCGAGTGTAGTTTTATGTTTTTGATAACAAATCTACACAAAAGTGTAGTAATGTCCCATAAAAATCAAAATAAATTTAATCAAAAATCACTAAACCATGAAAACTATTAAATTTTCAGTCTTAGAAAAGTCCGAATTGAGGAAGCTTGCAGAATTTGTTGTACAGGAAAATTTCTCACACCACAATGAAAATTTTTGTCATGATCCAAGTTTTATTAGAAAGGAAATTGAATATGTTCTGAATGAAGAAAAAAGTTTTTCCAATTCAAGAATAATTGTTGCACAAAATAATAATCAAATCATTGGGTCCATAAGAACTTTAAAATGGAACATGAAAGATATATTGCCTATTGAAAAAATGTTTTCTGTTAAGTTAAGCAGTTTTCTCGATAGTGAGCAGTACAATATTTGGCATATCGGAAGGTTTGCAATTAAAAAGGGGCGTAAAGAAGGTGGAATCAATTTATTTAAAACATTAATGACTTTCGCCATTCAGGATGTATGCAGTGAAGAAAATACATTAGCCATTGCTGAATGTGATGCTAAACTTTTAAAAATTTTAAAAATTTTAGGTATAAATGCTCATCCTATTACTAATTCTATTCACTATTTAGGCTCTGAAACCATTCCAATTATTTTAGAACATGAAAGTCTAAAGAACTTTCTTAAAAAAAATATTTATCTAGTAAAAAATTATGACTTGGATATTCTACACAGAAGTGTAGTATTTGCAGACTCTATTAAAAACTACACTTTTGTGTAGCTAATAAAAAAAATTGGCTCATTATCTTTGATATTAACCATGAAAAACATATTATTTTTTTTAACATTTATTTTCTTCGGAATTTTTATAAAAAGCCAGACAATTAGCGGCATAGTTGTCAATTCCCAAAATCAGGGAATTGCATACGCAGAAATATCCTTAATAAAAGAAAATATAAAAAAGAATACAATAAGTAATAGTAACGGAAATTATGAAATATCTGTTCCAGAGAAGGGCACTTATAAATTATCAGTAGTAAAGGACGGAGAAGTAATTATAAAAAAAGAGATTAGTATTACAGAAAATAAAACCGAAAATTTGATTTCAGAACTAAAAGAATCGCAAATACAGGGCGTAAGTATTGCTAGTAAAAAGAAATTAATTGAAAGAAAAATAGACAGATTGGTTTTTAATGTAGAAAATTCTATATCCGCAAGCGGTGGTGACGCCTTGGAAACTATGGGAATTATTCCTGGTGTAAAAGTAGTTAATGACCAGATAGGCATTATTGGCAAAAGCAAGGTTTCTATCATGGTAAATGACAGGCTTATCCAGCTTTCGGAAAATGATCTTCTGAGCTTTCTGAGAAGTATTAAATCTGAAGACATTAAAAATATTGAAGTAATTACAAATCCTCCATCAAAGTATGATTCGGAAGGAAACAGTGGTCTCATTAATATCAAACTAAAAAAAGCAAAGGAGAATTATCTTAGTGGAAACCTTAAAACCAGCTATACCCAAGCTACCTATTCTATAGGAAATTATGGCGCAGGACTTAATTATCAAAAGAAAAAAGTTACCCTCACTACAAATTTTGATTATGAAAACGGAAGTACAGCACCTTATCAGGAGTATACACTTTATTATCCGAACTATACATGGTTTGAAACTAATAAATCAAGAAGTTTTAGAGATAATTTAAGTGGCCGGTTTTCCTTGGATTATGAGATAAGCAAAAAAACGACTATTGGGATACAGTATTTAGGAGGTATAAATAATCCTATTAGAAAAGGGGACAATTCTTCTCAAATAAGCTCTAAGAAAGGATTAGACTCCCTGATAATTACTCCTTCAGATTTACGCGTGAGAAAAAATAATCATGCAGTTAATCTTCATACTATTACAAAACTAGATAGTATTGGCAAAAAGATATCTTTTGATGTAGATTATTTTACGTTTAATTCTAATGCAGATAATCAGTTTTCTACATCGTCGTATTTACCGGGTGATTATAATGCTAAGACATTTCTTTCGGCAAATAATTTAAGTAGCCAAGATATTAAAATTTATTCTTCAAAAGCTGATATAGAATTTCCGTTAAAATGGGCAACTCTATCTTTTGGAGCGAAAGTTTCATTTATTAATAATAAAAGTGATGTTTTATATTTTAATACAACAAACGGAAATCCTTTTTTAGACTTTGGTAAAAGCAATACTTTTGATTATAAGGAAAATACGCAGGCAATATATTTATCTGGAAGTAAAAAACTATCAAAAAAATGGGAAACGCAGCTTGGTTTTAGACTAGAAAACACACAAACAAAAGGCTATTCTGAAACATTAGACCAAACAAATAAAAATAATTATACTAAACTGTTTCCCACTTTATATATTAATTATTTAATGAATGAAAATAGTGTATTTGGGTTTAATTATAACAGAAGGATTGACCGCCCAACTTATTCTGATCTGAATCCTTTCAGATTTTATACTACAAAATATAATTATGGAGAGGGAAATCCTTTTTTACAACCTTATTTTACAGATAACTTTGAAATATCATACAGCTATAAAAACAATTATGCTTCGGCATATTTAAGCTATATCAATAATGGTTTTGATCAGGTTACATATGTTTCGGCAGATAATCCCGTTCAGGCGATCATACCGAGTAACTTTTATAAGCAGATAAATCTGGGAATACTGGAAAGTTATCTTTTCAATAAATGGAAATGGTGGGAAAGTAATAATCAGGCAAATATTTTCTATACAAAAACAATGTCAGATATTCCCAATACCCTGACAGACCTTTCAGGATGGAGCGCATCAGTAAGCTCTAACAACAGCTTCACTTTGAACTCCGCAAAAACATTAAAAGCAGAACTTGGTTTTAACTACCAGTCTCCTTCAATTGCGAACAGCTATAAAATGTCATCTTTTTATTATTTCAATACTGGATTAAAATTGTCACTTCTGGAAAAAAAACTGCAGATAGCTTTAAACATAATGGATATTTTTCGAACCTATAAAATGACATTTACACAGGTTGTAAATGGTATAAAACAGGAAAACTTTGATTATCGTGATACTCAAAAAATAAGAATCTCCGTAAATTGGAATTTTGGAAAAACACTAAAAATACAATCCAGAAAACTAAGTAACGAAGAAGAGAAAAAGAGAGCCAATTAAAAAGATTTGATTGTAGTTCTTCATATAGTGTACAATGTATGAAAACTACAAATAAATATCCCGCTTGCAAGCAAGAGTGAAAATCTAGGAATTATACTCTTTAAACTATGATTCTACTGTTTAACCTAAAAACTATTTAACATGTTTACATTCAACAAAAAAGAAACTAAGAACTTAGCAAAAAATTCTGGTTTAATTAAGAACAATGTTCTAAAAAAAGCTGTTTTACAATTGGATTCTGAAAACAGGATGGGAGCTGCAGGACCGGTAGTAATCGGTTATTCTGAAGTGGTTTATGATAGAATTATCCACGAGAGAACTATTAAAACTTTCTTCTAATAGATATGAGAAGGATATGCTTCTTATGTATATCCTTCTCTTCTTTTTTATTCTTAAAAACCTAGTAACCAATGAATATAGAAGCACTTGTAGTAAAAGTAGCGGGAAGATGCAATATCAACTGTACATACTGCTATATGTATAATCACGCAGACCAATCTTATAAACTTCAGCCAAAATTTATGTCTAAGGAAACGATTCTGGCTCTCAAGGAAAAGATAAAAAATCATTGCCATAAGCACTCATTAAAAAAATTCTTTGTTGTGTTACATGGCGGAGAGCCTCTATTAATGAACATAAAGGATATTACCTTTTTTCTTCAGACGCTACATTCTTTACATAATGATGATATAGAAATCCTATTTGCTATGCAGACTAATGGAATGCTTTTAAGCAAAGAACACTGTGAGTTATTTAGCAAATATCGTGTTGGGATTGGAGTAAGTTTAGACGGAGGAAAAGAAGTTAATGATAAATTCAGGATTGATAAAAAGGGAAAAGGTACATTTGACAGAGTGAAGAAGGGAATGGATGTTGCCAATAAATATTTAGATTACAAATTAGGCTGTTTATCTGTTATTAATTTCATGTCTTCTCCAGTTGAACTTTATGAAACATATAGAAATTTAGGTTTTTCTATTATCAATCTTCTTTTACTGGATGAAAACTATGATAGTATAGATCAGGTTCCCAAACTTAAAAATGCAGAATGGCTGATAGAATTATTTGACTATTGGTATAACCTCAAAGATGATGAAAACAAAGTTTCTGTAATAAAATTTGAAGATTATATTAATTACATCTTCGGATCAGAAAACGGTACTGAAAGTTCAGGAAAGGGATATAACAAATTGGCTGTTATTGAAACTAATGGAGATATAGAGTCTTTAGATGTATTAAAAATATGTGGCGAAAGCTTTACGAAACATAAATTTAACCTCCACACGAACGAATTCGACGATATTTTCCAAAGCGATCTTATTGACGTATATTATAATAGTAAGCAGATGTTACCAAAAAAATGCTTGGCTTGCCCCATTCATGAAGTTTGTGGCGGAGGATATTTACCTCATCGCTACAGCTCTAAAAACGGATTTAATAATCCTTCTATATATTGTAATGATCTTCTAATGCTTATTACACATATTCAGAATAAAGTTATAGATTCATTACCTGAAGATCTTATAAAAGAAACAGGTATTCAGAAACTTACCTATGAAGAAGCCTTAAAAATAATCGATGAAAAACTTCCTACTATTCAGGAACCATCTTACGTGAAAAAACTGGAAAGTTTTGCCATGAATTAATCATATTTCCTCACAATAAAAATATATTTTTAGTTGAAGTCAATCAATTCGCTTAAAAATCATAAAAAAATTGATGAAAAGTTTCCCTTTTATAAAACAACTAGATAGCCAGGATTGTGGTTTAGCTTGCCTTAAAATGGTTAGCAAATATTATGGTGTTTTGCTATCTGACTCTGTTTTTTCAGAAAGTAACATTTCCAAAAGAGGGATTACCATATCTGATCTCAAATATACCTCCGAAGAATTAGGCTTCGATGCCTTACCAGTAAAGTTAAGTTATGAAGAAGCATTATCAAATATTAATGTTCCTTCTGTCTTTTTCTGGAATCAGAATCATTTTATTGTTGTTTATAAAATGACTCCAAAAAAAGTATACGTAGCAGATCCCGCCTTTGGAAAAACTGTTTACACCAAAGAACAATTCTTAAAAGGCTGGACTCAGGAAAAAGAAAAAGGAATTATATTAATTCTCGAACCTACAGAAAATCTGCATGAAAAATCCGATGAGCACAAAAAAAATACATCCAGAAATCTTCAGTATATAACTCAATATATTAAAAAGCATAAAACTCAATTTTTACTAATTGCCATTACTCTTTTAGTTTCATCATGTATTGAGCTTATATTTCCATTTTTCACACAAAAAATTTTAGATAAAGGAGTCGCTTTAAAACAAGTTAATCTAATCTATCTAATTTTGGCTGCACAAATTGGGCTTTTTATAAGCAGAGTAGTGTTAGAATATTATCGATCTTGGTTATTCATTCATATTAGTAGCAGAATAAGCTTATCGATTATCTCAGATTTTTTAGCAAAGCTAATGAGGCTCCCTTTGAAATTTTTCAATAGTAAAAACACAGGAGATCTTTTACAAAGAATACAGGATCATAAAAGAATTGAAGAGTTTCTTTCTCAGGATCTTATCCAGACCGTTTTTTCATTTTTCAGCATTATCATTTACTCTGCAGTATTACTCTATTTTAATTCAACAATATTTATTATTGTATTGATAGGAACTTCGCTAGAGTTGACTTGGATTTTTAATTTTTTTAAAAAAATAAAAATATTAGATCAGAAAACGTTCTCTCTACAATCTACCGATCAAAATAAAATCTATGAGATTATTAATTCGATGCAGGAGATTAAATTAAATAACCTTGAAGAATATAAACGCCAAGAATGGAGTTTAATACAATCTAATATCTATTTAAATAATATTGAGAAGCTTAAAGTAAATCAAAAATATGAAAGTTATAAATTTATTAACTTCTTTCAGAATATATTGGTTGTTTTTACATCTTCTTTAGCAGTCATGAACGGACAAATGACAGTAGGAACCATGCTTTCAATCGTCTATATTATTGGAGGAATGAATAATCCTATTTCACAACTTATCACTTTCTTTCTGCGCTATCACTTAGTGAAAATAAGTTTTGAGAGACTCAATGAAATTCATAATAAGGAAGATGAAGAAAACATTAGTCAGATAGGCTATTTAGAGCGAATTTTTGATATATCCCTAAAAAATGTGAGTTTTTCATACGACAACTCTCATTTTATTTTAAATGATATTGACTTAATTATTCCAAAGGGAAAAACAACAGCAATTGTAGGAGCTAGCGGAAGCGGAAAAACCTCACTTTTAAAACTGATTTTAAAGTTTTACACTCCGCAAATGGGGAAAATATCCTTGGAAGAAATTTCTCTGAAAGAAATTGAAAATGTAGTATGGAGAGAAAAGTGCGGGGTTATTCTTCAGGATAGTCATATTTTTTCAGATACAGTTGCTTATAATATTGCCTTGGAGAAAAACCCTGATCAAAGCAAATTAAATACAGCTGTTGCTTTATCTAATATTTCGGATTTTATTGATATGCTACCTTTAAAAATCGATACTATAATAGGCTCAGAAGGAGTCGGTCTGAGTCAGGGACAAAAACAAAGAATTCTTATTGCAAGAGCAATATATAAAAATCCCGATTATCTATTCTTTGATGAAGCCACCAATTCTCTTGATGCTAAAAATGAGAGAATAATTGTTCAGAATATTGATAATTTTTTCAAACATAAAACAATGATTGTAGTGGCGCATAGACTTTCTACTGTAAAAAATGCGGATCAGATAATTGTTCTAGATAGTGGAAGAATTGTTGAACAAGGAAATCATGATCAACTTATACAGATAAGAGGAAAATATTTTGAACTAATACAAAATCAATTAGAGTTAGGATTATAGAGATGAAAAATGAGAAAAATCTAATGGATAAAATTCCATCCCATTTTACACTTTTAGGAGTTATAATAATACTTTTAAGTATTATTGCTCTCTATTTCGCAGCTAAAGTTTTGTTTTTTTAATTAATTGCCAGAATAAATACTTTTGCTTAAAAATTACTACATTTAGAACCAAAATAATCTTAAATAATGGTTCTCAGCAGAATTTGGTCGGCATTCATTATCATTGCCATTGCCATTGCAGGTATAAAATACGTTTCATCAGGCAACTACAAAACTATTTTCAATGATATGGTTGTAGGTAAAGGCGGTGATACCGTACAGATTGCCACTCAGAAAATGAATGCACTCTCTCCTATTGTGCGGGACAATCTCATGAAAAAAAATGATTTTGCGGACAGTAGAATTCACTACAAAACAGATTCTTTAAGGCAGGATGTAAAAGTGTACCGTGTTCAGGAATCGGATGGGGTAATCGGAACTTCTGAAACAGCAGTGAAGATCTGTCTCGGACTTATCGGAATTATGACTTTATTTATGGGGTTCATGAGCATTGCGGAAAAAGCAGGCGGAATCAATCTTTTAAGCCGGTTAATTCAGCCTTTTTTCTCAAAATTATTCCCCGACATTCCTAAAAATCACCCCGCTTTCGGACATATGCTGATGAATTTCAGTGCCAATCTTCTTGGTCTGGATAATGCAGCCACTCCTTTTGGTCTCAAAGCGATGGAAAGTTTGCAGACTTTAAATCCGAATAAAGACACGGCAAGTAACTCCCAGATCATGTTCCTTTGTCTTCATGCAGGAGGCATGACTTTAATTCCGGTTTCCATCATTGCAATCCGCGCTTCAATGGGCTCAAAAACGCCAACGGATATTTTTCTTCCGTGCATGATTGCTACATTTGCAGCAACTTTAGCTGCAATGATCGTCGTTTCTTTATATCAGAAAATCAACCTTTTAAAACCTGTAGTTCTTGGCTACGTTGGCGGAATTTCTGCAATAATAGCACTGCTGGTTTTATACCTTACTCAATTAGGCAAGGATGAACTGGATGATTTCAGCAAAGTATTAAGCAACGGTTTAATTCTTTTCATATTTTTAGCCATTGTTCTTGGTGCTGTTTATAAAAAAATTAATGTTTTTGATGCTTTCATTGAAGGTGCCAGAGAAGGTTTTACAACGTGTGTAAAGATTATTCCTTATTTGGTCGGAATGCTTATTGCCATTTCATTGCTGCGAACTTCCGGAGTATTTGACGTGATTATCGACGGGATGAAATGGGTTGCCTATTCTGCAAACTTAGATTCAAGATTTGTAGACGGACTTCCAACCGCTTTAATCAAACCTTTGTCCGGATCAGGAGCAAGAGGAATGATGGTTGATACCATGACAACTTTCGGCGCAGATAGTTTTCAGGGAAAATTGGCAGCTGTTCTTCAGGGAAGCTCAGATACGACGTTTTATGTCATTGCTGTTTATTTTGGAGCAGTAGCCGTAAAAAATACAAGATACACAGTAATTGCTATGCTTCTAGCTGATTTGGTGGGGATTATTACTTCCATCATATTGGCTTATCTGTTTTTTGCATAATTATGAGTAATCACAATCGAAATATTTTTGAAAAATCGACTGAGTTAATCGGTGGATTACAAATATTTTTGTCTCCGTTTTTGATTGGAGCAGCTATTTCGGCGATAATATACTTTTCCAATCCTAATAATTTCACCCTCGTTATTGCGATTGTAATTCTTCTTTTAGCCACTGGTATCGGTATAAAATTAGCTACTAAGATTTATCGAAGTAAAGAAGGAACGATCAATTTTATATCTAAAACAGACTCAACCCCGGAAATTGATAACTTTTTAAATAAAGAAAAAAATGATCACAGATAAAGAATTCACCCTACGATTAATACGCCAGTTAACTCAGGCATTAGAAAAGCTGATTTTGGATAAACCTGAAGAAAGCTTAATGCAGAAAGAGCTTGATTTTGAATCTTTAATGAAAGATATTTTCAAGTTTGATTTTACAACGCTTTCATCAAAACCGAAAGAGGAAATCATAGAAATTGTTAATGAAAGACAGGAAAGAGACCATAAAGATTACTATGAAATGTTAGGAAACCTTTTCTATTTTAACGGAAAACAATCTGATAACAAAGATTTTTTAGATAAAGCAAAAACATTCTATGAACTGTATCTCCAAACCAGCGGAATATTTGCACTTCCGGTTATTAACAGAATTACAGAAATAAAAAAAGCACTTGAGTAAAGTGCTTCTGTATTTTAAAAAGTAATTTTATACGTTCCGGTGGAAGAAACACTCGCTTTTTCTGCTTTTACATATTTCTTAACCCACGATATCGCATTCGAACTGATACATGGATCCGAAGTTCCGCCCGATCTTCTCGCCGAAACTACATTTCCTGCTTTATCTACGGTGTAAGCAATGGTAATCGTTCCGCTTGCCGTACAGCTATTTGCAGGCTGCGATCCGCCTCTTCCCATCGTTCCGGGGATGAATCCTACCAGTTTTCTGTCGATTCCTACTTTGCTGTCACCATTTCCGTCTCCGCCTAAAGGATCTCCTGCATTTCCGATTCCGTTTCCGTCGCCTTGGCTTCCTGCTTTTGTTCCGCGTCCTCTGATTAGATTTCCAATAGCAGCGTTTCCTTTGCCGTCTCCATTTCCTATCTTGGAATTTGCGGTTGTGGCACCGGATTTTTTAGTGTTTTTGGCTGCAGAGGTACCTGTGGAAGTCTTTTTAGTTTCTGCTTTGGATTCCTCTTTTTTCGGAACAGAAGTTTTGGTATTGTTTCCGGTTATGACTTTTTCTTTCGCTTCTGTTTTTTTGGTTTCAGGCTGCGGATCAGGCTGTATAACGGTCTTGGTTTCAGGCACAGTGGTTTCTGCGGGTTCAGGAGTGACTTCTTCTGTCGCAGCAGCAAGGCTTCCCGGCTGATCTGCCGGTTCTTCTATCCCGTTTCCGTTTCTGTTGTCTCCAAAATTCACCAGCATGGTTGTAATAACTTCTGGCTGTTCATCCAGTTCCGGTTTCAGTTTATACAGAAAAACAAATAAGAGAATGGCAGACCAGATGAGAATAGAAAGCACGGCGCTTTTTATTCTGTCTTTGTTTTGCTCATTTTTATTGATACTATGACTTCTCATTTTAAAAGATCCTGCTTCCTGAAGAGTTATTTATCTTTAACGGTTGCAATGGCAATATTGAATTTATTTTTCTCTGCAATTTCCATTACAAAAACCACATCTTTATGAAGGGTATTTTCGTCCGCTCTTATGGTGAAAGATTTATTCGCCTGACCCGTTAATTTATTGACAATGGTCTGTTCCAATTCGCCTCTGTTCACAGGATTATCATCCACAAAATAAGACCCGTCCGGTTTTACGCTCACCACCAAAGGATTCGGAATATTGTCTGCTGCGGTATCTGCTTTTGGCAATTTCACATCGATCGCACTTTGGTTGGCTGCCGAAGAAGTTACCATAAAGAAGATCAGCATCAGCAAGATAACATCTGTCATTGCTGCTAAACTGAATTCCGGGTTTGCTTTATTTCTTCTCTGAATTTTCATCTGTTGATTCTGATTTTATGTTTGTCAGATGGAACCTTTCGGTTTCATAAGAAAAAATTATAACGGTTTATTGATAAGATCTAAAAATTCGCCGGACATGTTTTGCGCTTTCAGTACAAATTTATCAATTCGTGTTAATAATAAATTGTAAAAAAAGTTTGCCGGAATTGCCACGGCAAGACCTACTGCCGTTTGTCCCAATGCTGTATAAATACCTTCAGATAAAGTTTTCGGAGAGAAAGATCCTGTTGCATGAGATAAATTAAAGAAAGCGATGATCATCCCGATTACCGTTCCCAATAATCCCAACATCGGAGCAATACTTGGAACTACCGCCAAAAGATTCAGGTTCTTTTCCATATTGGCAACCTCAACCTGAGCCTGAGATTCCATCGCACTTACGATATCAGAGACAGGGCGTCCCAGTCTGGAAATTCCTTTTTCTAAAATCCTTCCTTCCGGAGAATTCTGTCTCTTGCAATAATCCGCAGCAGATTCAATTTTACCTTCTTTAATAAAATCTTCAATGTTATCCATGAAATTGGCATCTGTTTTTGAGGTTAATCTTTTAATAAAGAAAAAACGCTCAAAGAAAAGATACACGGAAAAAACACCGAGCAGCAACACGGTTACCATCACTATTTTAGCGAAAGCTCCTCCGTGAAACATGATTTTCCAAAATGAGAATTCTAAATCGTCTGCCGCAACTGCAGGTGCAGCAACCTGGGCAAATAAAATCTGAGTAAGTTCCGTTAACAGCATTAAAGTGTATTTTTATAAAGGTTGTAACGACAAAAGTAATGGAATATTATGAATTGAACTCTTAAAAATTGCTTAAAAACAACTTAAAGTTTATTATTTTCATAAACAGCAAATTTCTTTCCAAAAATGATTTGAAAAGAAATCTGATATAAAAACGGGGGATAAAGAAAGATAATTAATCTTCGTCTACCTCAATTTCTTCCTGCTTAAATTCACATTTCAGCCTGAAAGGAATGGGCGTTTCTGATCCGGTGTAGAAATCATCAATGGTTCCTTTCCAGATTACCTGAAGCTCTCCTTCTTCATTTTTCTCAAACTGAAGCTCGTTATCGTAAATAAAAGCCTCTTCGTCATCAAAAAGGTCTACTTCCGTATAAGTATCTTCATCAGAATCATTAATGGTGATGGTTTTTCCCTCTATTTCAGCAGAATCAATAGGAAAATCGAACACTTCAAGAGAAAGCTGTGGAAAGTTATACTGTAATGAATCATCCTCTACATGATCCAGACTGTCATCCGTAATAATTTCAACCTCTAGGAAATGTTGTTGGTTGCTGTAGACCGCCTTGCAATAAGTATTTCTGATATTGTACTTTAGCGTTTCGTCCGGATGGTAAATTTTTAAAATCCCTTTCATTATTTCTTAAAAAAAAGAGCGGTAATAATATGATTGTTAAACGTTTTCAACAAAGATAAAAAATAGATTGAACGTGAAAAATTTTTTGAAAAGTATTTTTTAAAAATCTGTTTTAAATTTAATGTAAAGAGACTTTAAAATTTAAAGTTTATAAAAAAGTGCCGCCTTTTGATAACGATACTTCTGTAAAAAATTATTATTGAAGAAGGTTATTCAATTTTTTCGGTTTTATTTTGAAGCTTATTCATCCTTGTGTTGCCTGATGAGCCTGCAGATCTTTCAAATTTCAGTTCAGAACCATTCCAGTGGACAGGTTTTCCTTTCGAGGAAGTATCAGCTTCATTGTGAAGTACGGAGGTCATATTTTCGTCATAGTCCTTCGCCAGAATTTCTTTTGGAACCGGAACATTTTCAAGACCTTTTCTTGTTCCTACAGCAATATAGGAGAATTTTACCTGACTGTTGTCATCCGTTTTAACACTGAATCCTGTTTTTGAAGGTTCCTGCTCAAGATAAATCGAAGAACTTTTCCCGATCGGAGTAATTGTTACCACGACAGAATTTTCGGCTACCAGATCGGAGAATTTTTTGTCGAATGACACACTCACTCTGCCACTGGCATCAACAGCTGCGGTTCCTCTTGTGTAAATGTCCGCTGTTGTAGATGTCGGAACATAGGTAGTAACTCTTTCTGCACTTCCTTCCACTGTGCTTACGTTAGCGATTATATTATTTGTGTAAGTAGCTCCGTCAACATACATTCCGTAACGGCTTCCGCTTGCATTAATCCCGTAAACATTTCCTCTGAAAGCTGCTCCCATGAGATCACCAACTCCCATTACGCCGAATCCTGAAGCATCAGAACCTGCAAATCTTCCGGTTCCGGTAGACATGGCAGCATTTCCGTAAACTCCTGCATTAGCCGATGCTGAAGTTCGGTATCCCAATATTCCAAAAGTACCTGAAACCTGCGAGTTCCCCAATACTCCACCGGATCTGTCAACTGCTGCTGCACTTGAAACAGAAAGCACTTCTCCTAAAACACCGAATATATAGGTATCTGTAGCTGCAGTAGTTGTTGCATTACCCATGGAACCATAAAGCGTTGCGTGTGCTAAAGTAGTCGCTGCAGAACTTGGTCCGGAATAGCCACCCCCTGCATTATTTCCTGCCGCACTTCCAATTATTCTATCCCCCCAAACCATTGATCTTCTTGTAGAAACAGATGTAGAAGCATCAGATCCGGCGGCATCAGCGCTGGCATAAACTCCACTTCCTGCGCCGCTATGCAAGACAAAAACACCTGTATTATTATTTGCTGTATTACTATTCTGAACTCTGAAACCTTCTCCTGTTCCCGTCTGATTAATAAACCCTCCAACTGCAGGATTACCGGAAGCCATTGTAATATTTAATCCTCTTGAATTCGCAGCTGTTCCATTTTGATTAATTACCAATGCCCTGTCCAAAGTAGCGGAACTCATATCAATATAAAATCCTTTGGATCCTGTGCCGGATAAGCTTCCCGTATCTGCGGCACTGCTGGACTGACTTATAATTGCCGCGGGCTGATTGGTTGTGCCTGATTCCGAAATATGAATTTTTGCCGAAGGAGTTGCTGTCCCGAACCCTGAGTTTCCGTTATTAAGGAGAGACATTCCGCTTCCGGCAACATTACTCGGCTGAAATCTCGCAAAAATACCGCCCGCCGCAGAAGGTGCCGCATTGTTGATGATTCTTACCAATCCATTGGTTGAGTTCAACGAAGTACTTGCGGAAGTTATATCCAGCAAAGTTCCTGTGGTTAAAGCATTTGCTCTTAATGTGAGAGGAACCTGGGTAGTTGCTGTAGTCCAATCCCACGTCTGGGCAAAGTTTTTACTGTCGATAGAATTATTTGCAGTTCCGTCAATAAGACCGGAAATCGGCACTTTTGCGGCTGTACCAAAATTGTTAAGAGCCACCCATTTTGTTAATCCGAAATTATAATAATAAAATCCCGGAGCTGTAAGATCAATGGTACTTGCCGTAAGACTGGATGCTGCGCTCGTTGCATAAATGATCATAGAATTTTGGGCACTTCCCAAAAGATTCTCCATGTTTTTAATCTGGTCTCCCGTTAATCTTGGAATTAAAATACCTTCAGGTCTTGTCCCGCTGGTTTTTGCAATAATATCAAAAGTTGTATTGGGCGAAGCTGAATTTATACCAATCTGGGCATACACTGTTGAGACTCCTGTTAAAGCAATCACGAGGTTAATTAGTTTTTTATTCATATCTCTTTGAATTATTTATTCCCATGAAATTAATCAATTATCAATATATTTTGCAACAATTTTAATCATTCATTAATGAATTATCAATATAGAAAAAATTAATAACACAAGAAATACAACATAAATAATTCAATTTTCATAATAAAAAATCAATATAATATATTTTTTACATGAAAAATAACAAAACATAATTCATATAATTTAACATCTATATTTAAAATTTCAAAATTCAAAATCGATAATGTTACTTTTTTACATTAAAACCCGTTTAGTTGGTTAATTTCATTTTTATAGTCTTAATTTTCTCACAGAGAAATTTTACATTGATATAATATTTATTTTTGTCCATTAAAGATTATGAAATGAAAAACATCATCTCAAAAACAATTGTAGGAGCCGGTTTAATTTTAAGTCTGGCATCGTGTAAGAAAACAGATTCTCCTTTAACGAAAGTCACTCCATCTAATTTGGACACCATCGCTTCCAATTATTATGAGCAATATTTAAAACTTTATCCTTTGGACGCTACTTCTCAGGGGGACCTGCGGTACAACGATCAGCTTCCGATTAATATTGATAAAGATTTTATATCCGGAGAGGTTGCCTTTTACCGTTCTGTGGAAAAGCAGCTGGAAAATGTAGATTATAAAAACCTTTCGGATGATGATAAGGTTGTGTATGATGTACTCAACTTTACGCTAAAAGACAAAATTGAAGCTTACAATTATCATCCGGAATACATTCCTTTTACTCAGTTTGGCGGTCTTCCGCTAAATTTCCCTTTGTTTGGAAGCGGTGAAGGAAGCCAGCCTTTTAAAACAGAAAAAGATTACACCGACTGGCTGAAAAGAATGGAAAAATTTCCGGAATGGATGAACGCCGCCACTGAAAATTTCCGCGAAGGCATTAATAATAAAATGGTTTTGCCTAAAAAACTGGTGGTAAAGATGATTCCTCAGATGAGAGCAGAAGAAATTACAACAACCGATCTTGATAAAAATATTTTCTACGGACCGATCAGAAAATTTCCGAAAAATTTCACAAACGAACAGAAAGAAAAGTTCTCAAAGCTTTATCAGGATGCCATTGTACAGAAAATTATTCCTGCATATACAAAAATGGGTGACTTTTTAGAAAAAGAATATTTACCAAAAGCAAGATTAACAGACGGCTACAACAGCTTACCCAACGGAAAGGAAATTTATCAATATTATGCAAAAAGCTGGACCACAACGGATAAAACACCTGAAGAAATTAATAAGACCGGACTTCAGCAGGTTGCCATGCTCCGCGCTGAAATGGAAAAAGTAAAACAGCAGGTTGGTTTTACGGGTACACTGGAAGAATTCATCAATTATGTAAAAACAGATCCGAAAGCAATGCCTTACAAGACTTCAAATGAAGTTTTGGCTGCATTCAACGGAATTTTAACGAAGATCACTCCAAAGCTGAAAACCATGTTCTCCGTAACGCCAAAAACGGGATTTGAGATCAGACAGACAGAAAAATTCAGGGAAGCAAGTGCAAGCGCAGAATATATACAGGGAACTCCTGACGGAAAAAGACCGGGAATATTTTACGTTCCGCTTCCAGATCCTTCAAAATTCAATGTGACCTCAGGAATGGAATCTTTGTTCTTACACGAGGCCATTCCGGGACATCATTATCAGGTTTCTTTACAGCAGGAAAATACCAAACTGCCAAAATTCATGAGATTCGGCTGGTTCGGAGCTTATGGTGAAGGATGGGCGCATTATTGCGAAACTTTAGGACCGGAATTCGGATTGTATACAGATCCTTATCAGAAGATGGGATATCTGAGCGACCAAATGCTGAGAGCGGTAAGACTGGTTGTAGACACGGGTCTCCACACCGGAAAAATGACCCGTGAAGAGGCGATTAAATATTTTTTAAGTAATATTTCCTATGACGAAGCGGGAGCAACAGCAGAAGTGGAACGATATATGGCAATGCCGGGACAGGCTTTAGGCTACAAAATCGGTTCGTTGAGAATCCGTGAGCTGAGAGAGAAATACCAGAAAGAACTGGGAAGTAAATTTAATTTAGCCAAATTCCATGATGAAGTTTTAAGTCAGGGCTGTCTTCCTTTAGATGTTCTGAACAGAAAAATGGAACTTTGGGCGAAAAAACAGAAATAATTTTTGCCGGGATCCCAAACAACTAAAATTGAATAATAAAAAAATACAACGAAAAAAGATGTTTACAGTAGAACAAATTGAATCTGCTCACAGCAAAGTAAAAACAGGAGCAGATTTTCCAAATTACATCAAAGAAATTAAGGAATTAGGCGTGAAATCTTTTGAAACATGGGTAAAAGACAGCCATACCGAATATTTTGGAGAACATGATTACGCCACAAAATCCCAGCCAAAATACACTGATCTTACGATTGAAAATACTGTGGATAAAGAAAAGTTTATTCAGCAGCTTAAAAGTCATCAGAAAGGAGAGACGGATTATATGAAATTCTGTGAAGATTGTGCAGAAACCGGTATTGAAAAATGGATCGTGGATCTCGAAAAGTACTCCTGCATTTATTATGACAAAAGTGGAAACAAAATCCTAACAGAAGAAATTCCTCATTAAAAAACTGAAGTCACAAATTAATTTTTGTGGCTTTTTGTTTAGTTTTATGTTTTAAAAACAAAACATGATAAAAGCATTTCTTTTTTTAATAGTTTCAGTTTTGGGATTGTGTTTTTTAAGCTGTAAATCTGAAAATAATAAAATTATACAGTCTGAAAAGATTACTGTTGATAAAAATTTAAGTAAAAACGATACATTCAGAATTCTCTCAAAATATCCTGAGCTTAAATTATTTAACAGTGAAAAAGTTGAAAGTGCAACAAGAACCGCTTATATTTCACAGATATCTAGTTTTTCTGATGGGTACTATCATACAAGATCAGTCAGTTTTGAAGATTATAAATGCAAAACTGAATACAAAGGAGACACCATCAATATCTGGCTTAATAATTATAACGGATATTTTGGAAACGGAGTTTTGGTAAAGATTTTTAATGATCAGTTTTTAATTCAAGATATTGACCCAAAAACATTAAAAGGAGAAATTAAATTTATCAATTCTCATCCGGTTTATCAGAAATTGGTTCTTAATAAGTACCCGTTTCAAAAAAATGACAGCATTTATGGATTTATAGACTATAAGACGACTATAGATTCATTAGTTGCAAAAAATTTCAAAGGATATTTTAGAACAAAAATTAAATAAGAAAAATTATGACAGTAAGTCTAACATCTCTATTCCTAAGGGATTTAAATAAACTGAAACAGGAGATTGAATCTTATGATGATGAAGCAAACCTCTGGAAAACAGAGGAGAAGATATCGAATTCTGCAGGGAATTTAACATTACATATTGTGGGAAATCTCAGCCATTTTGTGGGCGCTGTTTTGGGAAATTCCGGGTATGCAAGAAACAGGGAGCTTGAATTTTCATTAAAAGATGTTCCGAGAACGGAATTAGTTCAACAGATTGAAAAGACGATCGAAACGGTGACGATTACGCTTGAAAGGCTGTCTGATGAAGACCTCCAGAAGCAATATCCGCTTGAACCTTTGGGCTATGGAATGACGACGGAATATTTCCTGATCCATCTTTTCGGGCATCTGAGTTATCATCTGGGACAGATTAATTATCACCGGAGATTGCTGGATTGATTTGCTTCTTCATCTATTTAACCACCCCGTCAAAAATTCTTCCGAATTTTCGCCACCCCTCCAAAGGAGGGGAATTCAGGCTTCGGAAAAGACTGTTTATTTTTCGAACAGCATTTTGGTGATGAAATCTTTGGCTCCGTTTCCGCGTGCGGGAGAATATTCTCTTCCATAGAAAATAATCTGAAGATGAAGTTTATTCCAGACTTCTTCTTTCCAGAGTTTTTTGGCGTCTTTTTCGGTTTCTACTACGTTTTTTCCGGAAGTCAGTTTCCACTGCGTCATTAATCTGTGGATATGGGTATCTACCGGAAAAGCAGGAAATCCGAAACCCTGACTCATCACAACGGATGCGGTTTTATGACCAACTCCGGGAAGGGCTTCCAGTTCTTCGTAGGTTTGCGGCACTACTCCATTGTGTCTTTCCAGCAGCAGTTCTGCCATTCTTTTAAGGTTTTTGGCTTTGGTGTTGGCGAGTCCTATTTCTTTGATTAATTCTTTAATCTGACATTCCTCCAGCTTTGCCATTCTTTGTGGGGTTCCTGCCACCGCGAAAAGCTCAGGCGTTACCTGATTCACCTTTTTATCGGTTGTCTGTGCAGAAAGTGCAACAGCAACCATTAAAGTATAAGGATCGGTATGATCCAACGGAATGGGAACTTCAGGATATAATTTTTCTAATTCAGTCTGTACGAGTTCAGCTCTTTGCTTTTTTGTCATGGAAGCATTAAATTTGAACAAAAATAAATCATTATGTTGAAAGTCGGAGATAAATTACCTCAATTTGAAGGAACAAATCAGGATGGTGAAACGGTACATTCTGAAAATCTGATCGGTAAAAAACTTGTTGTTTTTTTCTATCCGAAAGCAAACACGCCGGGATGTACTGCTGAAGCATGTAATTTGAGAGACAATTATTCTGAACTGAAGAAACAGGGATTTGAATTGTTGGGGGTAAGTGCAGATCCTGTAAAAAATCAGAAAAAATTCAGTGAGAAATTTGAATTTCCTTTTGATATCATTGCCGATGAAACGCGTGATATTATTGAAAAATTTGGGGTTTGGCAGCTGAAAAAATTCATGGGAAAAGAATTTATGGGAATTGTAAGAACCACTTTTGTTTTTGATGAAAACGGAATCTGTACAGAAGTTATCGATAAGGTAAAAACGAAAGATCACGCTGCACAGATTTTGAAATAGTTTTTAAATAATATCTTTAATTTAATCGCAAAAGGCTCAAAAGAATAAAAATCAGAGATCTTTAAAAACTGTTGAATCTTTTTTGTGGCTTTTGCGATTAAATTAAAGTAAAAACGGCATAATACTGAAAAATAGTTGGTAGAATCCTATCAAAACCTCATTGTTAGGCTGCTTGGAGGAAGTTTTATGAAACGTGTTTCATAAAACTTTTTCTTTGTCTGAAAAATGGCAAAAAAACGTTGTTGGTCTTGTTCAAGCCTGGAGGTAATTCGTTGGGGAAAACAAGGGGGAAAGCAAAGATTTAAATGTAAAAATTGCGGGATTTTATTTACTCAAAACAGAACGGAGCAGAGAATTAAAAATCGTTTTATCTGGTTCAAAAAATGGGTATTGGAAAGGCAGACCTACAAAACGCTTTGCAGAGACAGCGGTTATTCGAAAGATACTTTGCAGAAAACATTTTATACCATTTTAGAGCAGTCTCCTACCTTAAAGATCATCAAACGGGAAAAGGTGAATTTAAGAATGGATGCAACTTATTTTGCTCAGTTCTGTTTAATTGCTTATCAGGATGATTTTGATGGATATACACAGCTTATCCGTTTTACCGATGGAGAACATTATGAAGAAATCAGGGAAGATTTAAACAATCTTTTACGGCTGGGCGTAAAGCTGGAAAGCATTACTACAGATGGACATAAAAGCGTTTTGAAAGCCATAAATAAATCTGATGGAGACATCATTACTCAGAGATGTCTGGTTCATATTCAGAGAATGTGCCTGATCTGGCTCACAAAGTTTCCTAAACACATTGCCGGTCAGGAACTTCGAAAACACGTTTTATTATTACTGAAAATTAAAACACAAAACGATAAAATCTGGTGGAAAAATGAACTCAACGACTGGTATTTGAGACATCAGGATTATATTAATGAAAAAACAATTAATCTTGAAACCGAAAGATACTGGTATACCCACAAGCTTATCAGACGATCGTATTTTACTATAAAACGGGCATTGCCCAATATGTTTCATTATCTGGAAAATCCCAATATTCCTAAAACAACCAATGGTATTGAGGGATATTTCAGCCATTTAAAAAATCATCTCGACCTGCACAGAGGTCTCACATTGAAAAACCGAATCAATTTCATCAAATGGTATATTTATTTTTCTAACGAAAAATAGAGTTTTTTTAGCCATAAGGTTCATCCGATAATAAACGAAAAGGTGAGGGAAACCTCACCTTAAAACTATCGTTTTGAACATTAATCCTATTGCTGAAAAGTTGATCTCCACCAGTGCTTTTGTCCTCTTCGGATTAACATCCATAATTTATTAAAATATATCCTGAATTTCACCAACTATTTTTCAGTACATTACCGTAAACTATCCTATTCTGTTTCGTAATACATCAGTTCTTCCGGATCGTTGGGAATGGTGACGAATTTTTGAAATTTTAACCCCAGCTTTTCAATTAATTTCTGAGAAGAAAAGTTGTCCTTTGTTGTAATGGCAGAAATCTTTTTCAATCCGAAATCATCCATTCCGACTGATTTTATCTTTAAAGCAGCTTCATAAGCGTACCCTTTTCCTTCAAATTCATCTAAAAGTGAAAAGCCGATGTCTACCACATCCAATCCTTCCCTTTCGAAAATTCCTACCCCTCCGATTTTATGATTTCCCTCTTTGGTAAGCATTAAATAATTTCCATAGCCTAATCTTGCCATCTGAGGAAGAAAGCGGTTTCTGATATAATCTTCCGCATCGGAAATGGTTTTCAGATTACGGTCCCCGATAAACTGAATGAATTTCGGACGGTTGTAAAGGTCCAGAATAAATTCCGCATCTTCCAAAGCCATCGGACGAAGAATCAGACGTTCTGTTTCGTAAAAATTATTTCCGTTTTGTGGATCTTGTGGGTTTCTTTTTAGGCTCATCTTTGGGTTCTTCTTTTTTCTCGATCTTCAGCAATCTTGGGTTATTGGTGCATTTTTTATTATAAAGCTCAATGTACGAACCGTTATCTTTAGCTTCCGTAATCGCTCCTGTTGATTTACTGATGGTTAAAGTAAAGTGTTTTTTCTGATACGGACATTCTGTTGAAGTGAGTTTTCCTAAATTCAGATAATAATTGGATTTATCTTCGTAATAATTCGCCGCAATATCTCTGAATTCCTCATCAATAATATAACCGTCTGTAGCCGCAGAAATGGCAGCATCCTGAATATCATCGGGTTTTCCCACAAAGTTTTTAAGCCCTTCGAGAGTGGTAACGTATTCTGTTTTTCCACCCGAAACATAAACAATGTAGTAAAATTCATCCTCTTCTGCAATTCCTATATTAAATCCTGACGCTGGGGAAACATAATCAATTGGCTCTCCGGACTGTTTCAGGATTTGATCTTTGCCATAACTTCTGTGAATCAAAAGCCAGGAAGTTGCTTTAACATTCGGAATAATATTCTGCAAAATATTGGAAACGTTCGAAAAATGCTTCTTTTCCTGCGCGTAAGAAAATGTTCCCAAAAACAAAAAACCGAATACCCAGAATTTTCTTATCAATTTTATCATAATTACAGAACGAGGAAAACATGGAATTATTTTACATGAATTTGTCTCCTTTCTTCAGGTTTTTAAGGTCTAAAACATAATCTTTTATCAGCTGATCATGATCTCTGGGACAGATTAAAAGAGCTTTATCGGTATCTACAATGATGTAATTTTCCAGTCCATCGATAACCACTGCTTTATTGTTATTCTTCATACGGATTACATTTCCTTTCGCATTGTAGGTAAGAATCGGCAGTTTAGAGGTTACTGCATTCAGATTCTCGTCTTTATCCGCATTTTCATAAACGGAGGTCCATGTTCCCAGATCGCTCCAGCCTAAATCTGCCGGAATTACATAAACATTCTGTGCTTTTTCTAAAATTCCGTTATCAATGGATATTTTCTGGACTTTAGGATAAATCAGTTCAATACAGCTTTTTTCACTGTCTGCATTATATTCGCAAGCCATAAAATGCTGTGTCATTTCCGGAAGATACATTCCAAAAGCATGATGAATACTTTTTACGCTCCAGATAAAAATCCCCGCATTCCAAAGGAAATCGCCGCTTTCCAGAAAGCTTTTGGCAATCTCAAGAATCGGTTTTTCCGTAAAGGTTTTTACTTTATAATAATCAGAATCATGCTTATCCACAAACTGAATGTATCCGTATCCCGTATCAGGTCTTGTAGGGGTAATTCCTAACGTAACGAGATATTCGTTCTTTGCAGCAATTTCAAAAGCCAGTTCTGCTTTTTTCAGAAAAGTTTCTTCTTTTAAAATTAAATGATCTGCAGGAAGCACAATCATAGTTGCCTCCGGATCTGCTTCTGCAATTTTATTCGCCATGTAAAGATTACACGGAGCCGTATTTTTAAGCAGAGGTTCTCCCACAATATTTTCCTGCGGAATTTCCGGCAATTGCTGATGCGAAAGCTCTACATATTCTTTATTCGTTATAACAAATATATTTTCATTAGGAATAATTCTGCTGATCCTGTCATAGGTCTGCTGAATCATGGTGCGTCCCACTCCTAAAATATCCTGAAACTGTTTCGGAAATTTCTGCGTACTCATAGGCCAGAATCTGCTTCCGATTCCACCTGCCATAATGACGCAATATCTGTTTGATTTTGACATTCTTATGTGTATTTTTCTACTCTCGCCAAAGGCTTGAAAGAATACTTTCTTCCTGTAGCCAAGTTCTTACAAAGATAGTTTTTTTTAATTAGACCTTCTAAAAGGTATTTTTCATTTCGGTAGATAAAGAAATCCCCTTTTTGAAGCGTTTCAATAAACACAAGCGTATCATCCTGTTTTTCAGCATGAAAATATTTTACCAGCTCCGGACTTGCCATAAAATTGGCTTTCGGAGATTTCGAAAATTTAACAATGACGGGTCTTAAATCTTCTTCATATACTTCAAGACTCTGCAAAAGCATCTGCCTGAACGTGTGTTTCCATTCGTTTCCGTGCGGAGAAATTCTTCTGCCATATTTTTCAAAAGCAATAAGATGCGCTAATTCATGGGTTAACACAAAGAAAAATAATTGTGGAACCAATGTGGAATTAATCGTAATCTCATGAGATTGATCCGGAAGTTTACGATAATCTCCCAGTTTGGAATTCCTGTTGCGTGTGACTTTTATATGAATATAATAGTCTGCAAACCATATCTTTAAATATTGAAGTGTATTTTGTGGTAAATATTTTTCTAATGACTGAATAGACATGTTACAAACTTAATGGAATTCCGGCATAGAAATTCAACAATTTAAGACTGAAAACATAATTATATTTTGCCTGCGCTACGGAACCCTGTGCATTGGCGTAGTTGTTTCTTGCAACATTCACGTCATAAATCGTAGATCTTCCCGCTGCATAACTTTTATCTGCAAATTCCAGCGCAAGTTTTGTACTTTTTTCAGCCTGAAGTGATGAAAGATATATTTCATAATTCGCATCCACATCAAACTGTGCTTTCTGAACGTTCTGTCTTACTGTCTGTTTCTGCTGTTCCAAAGTTACTTTGGCCAGACTTTCATTCAGTTTAGACTGTTCTACCTGAAGTTTTGTAATTCCTTTATTGAAGATCGGGATATTAACAGAAAGGGCTGCCTGCTGTCCGAAATTGTCTTTATATTGAGAAAAGAATCCCTGCTCTTTCACATAGAAAAGAGCGGAACCTACATTATCTGTATTTAAAAGGTTATTGTAGAAAGATCCTATTCCTGCACTTGCTGTAACAGTTGGCCAAAAAGCGGTTTTAGAAACTTCTGTCTGTGCTTCTGCGGCTTTTATTCTGCTTTCTGCAGCTTTTACCTGTGGCTGCGTTTCATAAGCTGTCGTTAAAACCTCATCTACTGATTTTAGCTGAGGAGCCAGTTGATCTGAAACATTTACATCTTCTACATCGAAATCTTTATATTCCTGAAGCTGTAAAAGCTGTGCTAAAGCAAACAAGCTTCTTCCTACATTAATTTCGGCTGTTTTCAGGTTTTGTTTTTCTCTTGCCAGTCCGGCTTCTGCTTCTGCTAAAACCGTTTGTGCTGTTGTTCCGATCTCCGTGGTAATTTTTGATCTGTCGTACTGCTTCTGAGCGTTTTCAACAGCTGCCTGAGAAATTTTTACAATTTCTTTATTCAGTAATGTTGTTAAATACTGCTGTGCAATCTGAAGAGAAATATCGTTTTTAATGGTTTCGATATCATATTGGCTGGCTTCAACATCAAATTCTGTTTTCCTGATGGTTTTTTCAAGCCTTCCGTTATTGTAAACCAAAATATCTGCGCCAAGATTTGCGCTGTTACTGAATCTGTCGTTTCTTAAACTTCCCGTACCAAAAGAAGTCTGCCCGAAACTCACCGTGTTCCCCACAGAACCGGAAACAGAGGGAAGATAATTTTTCTTTGCAATTTTAAGATTCAGATCCTGAGACTGTTTCGAATATTCATTTTGGATCACCTGAAGATTATGTTTGGTTGCATAATCCACACATTCTCTCAAAGACCATTTTTTCTGGGCATTTACAGCCAGACAAGATAATCCCAAAATAATAGTCAAAACCTTTTTCATACTCTATATATTTTTCCCTATTAGACGAAGTAAATATAAAAAAGTTACAGTTTTAATATTTCTTTTTAAAAAACTTTTGAGAATTTTGTATCATGACAAACGAACAGTATCAGGAAGCGGTAGAATGGCTTTTCGTTCAGGCTCCTAATTATCAGACAGACGGGCAGAAAGCTTACAAGCCGGGATTGGACAATATTATAAAACTTTGCGATTTTTTTGGAAATCCTCAGGAAAAAATAAAATGCATTCACATTGGCGGAACGAACGGCAAGGGTTCTTCCAGTAATATGCTTGCTTCTGTTCTGCAGCAATCGGGATATAAAATAGGTCTGTATAATTCTCCCCATCTCATTGATTTTACAGAGCGAATTAAAGTGAACGGAAAAAACTGCGACAAGGAATTTGTATTTAATTTCATCCGGAAACTGAAAAGTCTTCCTGACAATATTCGTCCTTCCTTTTTCGAATTTACCACGATCATGGCTTTCGAATATTTTTATCAGCAAAATGTAGATTTTGCGATTATAGAAGTCGGTTTAGGAGGCAGACTGGATTCTACCAATATCATTAAGCCATTGGTTTCAGCCATTACAAATGTACAGCTGGATCATCAGAATATTTTAGGAGATACCATTGAAGAAATTGCAGGAGAAAAAGCAGGAATCGTAAAAGCGGGAGTTCCTGTTATTTCCGGAGATGAAAACGAAGCCGTAAAAAATATTATTAAAAATAAAGCTGATGAAGAAAATGCGACTTTTGTTGATGCTTCCCTGCTAAGAACAGGTTTAAAATCTGATTTAAAAGGAAATTATCAAGAGAAAAACATTAAGGTCGTTTTATGTTTAATTGATGAATTAAGAAAATTAAATTACACCATTTCCGATGAAAATATTGAAAAAGGACTTCTTCATGTTCACCAAAACACAGGATTTATCGGTCGATGGTTCCAGTTTTCAGAAAATCCATTGACGATTTGCGACACAGGACACAATCAGGCAGGTCTGGAATATGTTTTTTCACAATTAAATTCCATCGATAAGCGCAAACATATTATTTTAGGCTTCGTGAATGACAAAAAAATAGACGACGTCATGAAAATTTTACCTGACAATTCTCAGTTTTATTTTGCAAAACCAGCCATCCATCGCGGAAGACACCCTGAAGATTATGAAAATTTACTGGTTGATGCGAAAATTTTTTACAAAATTTTCGATTCTGTACAACAGGCGTATCTTTCTGCAAAAGAGGAATGTACAAATGAAGAAATGATTTTTATCGGCGGAAGCAATTTTGTAGTGGGAGAATTTTTAGAAAAAAATTTGGAGATTTCTAAATAAGTCGTATATTTGCACCACTCTAATCGAGGAAACAACGATAAAGAGGGTTCTTAGCTCAGTTGGTTCAGAGCATCTGGTTTACACCCAGAGGGTCGGGGGTTCGAATCCCTCAGGACCCACAGAAAAGGAAACGAAACCTTTTAAAAAAATTCGGGTTCTTAGCTCAGTTGGTTCAGAGCATCTGGTTTACACCCAGAGGGTCAGGGGTTCGAATCCCTTAGGACCCACTTAAACTCCCTTTAATAGGGAGTTTTTTATTTCTATATGTGAAGTATGCCTTTTTTTCTCTAAGTAAGAACTTGCAGAAGTTATCTTCTCAAAAATTTCTCTTTAACCATACTAAAGGTATACATAAAGGTGTGCATTATTTTCTTGAGGTGTGCATTATAAACCTCCTATTCATCAACATTTTTAAATTATACACCAATGAACATTAATAAGATTAGTATTCTATTCTTGATTGCAAAAAGTAGAATAAATTCATTAGGTAAGTGTTCTATTAGATGTAGAATAACTTATGAGAAAAAAAGATATGAGTTTGCAACAGGACTATTTATTAACCCTAATAACTGGATAGCTTCAAAACAAAAAGCACATCCACCTAATTCAGATAACAACCAAATCAACACACAACTCAGCCTGATTAAACAAGACATTAATCAGGCTTTTTTATTCCTTCAGGTTCAGGAAAAGGACTTTGATGTAGATGATATTTACAGACAGTACAAAGGTGAGAATATCAAGCAGGAAAAATCTATTATGGAAGTATTTCACCTCCATATTACTAAACAGGAAAAACTGATAGGTATTTCTACCACACAAGTATCTGTAGCTAAGTTCTACCAGACACAAGCTCATGTGAAGTCTTTCATAAAGTATCAGTACAACAAATCAGATTATCTTCTGAAAGACATGACAATGGCATTTATTACTGAGTTTGAATTCTATCTTAAGGCTGAAAAGCAGTTTAAACAGAATACAGTTCATAAGACCATACAGAGGTTTAAGCAGATAGTAAAGTTAGCTGTAGGACTGGATTATTTAGCTAAAGACCCTTTCCTACTCTACAAGAACAGGAAACCTAAGAAACAAGTTGTATTCTTATCTAAAGAGGAACTGGAAGCGTTAGAAAAGTATCAGTTTGCTTCTGAAAGATTACAGCAAGTTGCTGATATGTTTATTTTCTGCTGTTATACAGGATTAGCATATACAGAGATGGCAAATCTTAAGGCATGTAATATTCAGACAGGCTATGACAGTAACAAGTGGATTCATATTCACAGGCAAAAGACTAAAAGAGATTATGACATTCCTTTACTATCCAAAGCTGAAAGTATTTTAGACAAGTATAGAACAGAGACACAGCTCCTTCCTGTAATTACGAATCAGAAGTTCAACTCCTATTTAAAGGAGATAGCTGAGATTGTTGGTATAGCAAAAAATCTAACTCATCATCTGGCAAGAAAAACCTTCGCTTCCACTATTCTACTTTACAATGATGTTCCTATGGAAATTGTGAGTGAGCTTTTAGGGCATTCAGAGATAGGGATTACTCAACAACATTATGCTAAGGTGGTTAAAAAGAAGATTGGTGAACAGATGAGTAAGTTAAATTCTAAGCTGAAATAAGTATTATGTATTATTAACTCTTTGTATTTTTACAGAGAGTTAATTTTCAATTATGTTACTAGATGCTAAGCTGAATCAATTTGATTCATTCCCTATAGAATTTAAAGAGATTAATCCTGAAGATTTCATGTTTACTTTAGATGCTTCGGGAACAAGAGTTCCAAGAACTGATTTTGAAATTGAAAATGGAGGGGACAAAATATTAATATCTCCTGATACTAATGGCTATATAAATGATACCTTACAAACCCATTTAGAACTTGCACATAAAAACACTGTAGTAATCAATGCTCCTGTTGGACAAGGTAAATCATATGCTATAATTCAAACTGTAAAAAGGTACTTTGACTCAAATGAAAGATATTTAGTTTTTGTTGTTTCTCCTTTTGTAAGTTTAGTTAAACAGTATTGTGATGATATTGAGGAATCAGGAGTTCCTGCTGATCAGATTTATAGTTATGATAACTTGGGAAGAAGCACTGGTATTGACTATACTAAAAGAGAAATTCAGGTTGTTACAGCAAACACTTTATTAGGAAATCCAGGAGAAGATGGATTTAAAAACTCTGATATCAAAAGAGAGTATATAAATACCCTCGTAACCCATTGTGAAAAGGAAGGAATAAAGGTTGTTTTCATTTATGATGAAATACATGACTCCTATCATAACTTTCAACAAGAATATATATTCAACTTATGGAAATGGAGAAATGTGATTCAAAAGAATTTTATACTAAGTGCTACTTACAATGAAGCCTCTAAGGTTGTAATAGAATATTTAGCTGAACTTACAAACTATAAAATTCAGATTATTGAGTCTGAAAGAGTGAGATTTGTTGATAAACAAAGTACTTTACATTTATACTACTCTTCTGCTTACAATTTTACTTCTAAAACCATAGAGATAGATAGTTTAATTAAAAGCTTGATAACCCGTAAGAAAAATGTTGACATACTATGTTATTCTAAAAACCTAGCTAAAAGCTTAATCAATCCAAAGGATGAAATTGGAAAGTTACTTCTAGATACTTATGGAAAGATAAAAGATTGTACTTCTGAACTGAATACTAATCAAAGAGAAGAAAATACTGAACCTACTAATCAATATGATGATGAGAAATGTAATGTAGGAACCAATTTCAAAACAGGTGTTAGTATAAAAAAAGACAATCACGCATTTGTAATAATATTCCCTTCTAGAAGTACCAGATTACCTTTTAGAAATAAGTATGGCATCTTTTCAGGAGGTGTTAACTCTGTAATCCAAGCATTAGCAAGGCAAAGAACTAAGGGGGAAATACATATTGTTTTACCTAAGCCAGACCATTTTCACTATGACAGTTTGGATCATTCTGGCATGACAACAGAACAGAAGGAAGTTTTTAAACAGTATTATAATCTAGTTCAGCATTACAAAGCTCCTGATAGCAAGGTAAAATATATCAAATTAAATAGACAAGATTTTCTTTTAAGAGAGTTCTATGAGAATAAGCTAAAAGGAAATGTAAAAGATGAGATTATAACAATAGATTCCTTATCTAGAAGTAACACTTTGCCAAGGCTCCTTTTCCCATCCTTTCAGGAGTTTAAATTGGAAACAGGTGAAGATTTCCTTGCTAATGAAATTCCTTTCTTTGGAGGGGATATAAGCTCATATTTAACTTATAGTGCATTAACTAATCAATTTATTAATTGTAGACTACAAGAAATAAGTTTTAGACCAGTTATAAAATTTGAGGAAGGTAGAGTCCAAGAGATGCTAAACACAGTACTCAATCATTTTTATGGGGAAGACTATGCATTATCATTAGCTCCATTTACTAATTTCTCACTTTTTTATAATGACTTTAAAACATCCTTATTTAAGGATTATCAGCTACTCTATAAGAAAGCAGGAGGAGATTCTTTTGAAAATATTGTTGAAGGAACACCACCAGCAAAGAAGTTTGAACTACAACTTTTACTTTTTACTAATAAGCTAAAAGAAGGTAAATTAAAATCTTTATATGATGAGGATTACTCAAGAGGTGATTACTTTAGTGATGCAATAGCTCATACCAAAGACTTAGATATTGACTCTATAGATGATATTTCTTATAAAAACAGAGTTGAGTTCTATCAAACACTCAATTATTTCAGAGAAAAGATGATAACATCCCTTAATGAGTATAGAAGAGGTGGTGATTCTTATCATTTTATTCCTTCAAGTTATTATGAAGAATTCTTTACAACAGAAGACATTGCAAAAATTAGAAAATTACTCAACTTGTATAAGGCTGATAAACTCTTAGAAATTGGAGTTTTTGAATTCAAAAGGAGATTTGAGGAAAGTAAATCCTTGAAGAGCAAATTAAAAACATTTTATTTCATCTTAAGAGAGGACTTTCTTGATATAGAAGAAAGAGTTGCTGATCCCAAAATAAACTTTCTTGGTAGAAGGAGGAATGTTAAGCCAGTAAGATCCATAAAGTTAATTCCTTTTAATGCTAGATTAAATCTACTAGAAATTAAAAATTATATCAACTTAGATAATTTAAAAGTATATTCCAATCTAGAAGATTTATTCTAAAAAATGTCCACTTTTCGTAGTAGTAATATTATACAATACGAAAAGTGGACATTTTCATTACATCTATATTCTATAGTTCCAGAAGGAACTTACAATTTACAGGTTAAGACATAGGGGGTTCTTTTTAAATCTCCCCCATCTTAAAAATCTTTGATTTAGCAACGCACGAATTCAGAGGAGGAAGCCCGCTAGGGACTTAGCTTTGCCTCGCGAAGATAAGGCTTTTTTTTGACATTTTCAAGGGTTTTTGCCCTATTCATGCACAATTGAAGCTAATAGCCAAATTGTGTTTTGACTCTATTTTTTTTACAAACTATTTATTATGCAATTAAAACAATCACAAAGACAACAAGTCAAGTTAAGACTTGGTTTATCAGGAGCATCAGGCTTTGGAAAGACTTATTCTGCCTTACAATTAGCCTATGGAATTACAAATGACTGGAGCAAAATAGCTGTCATAGACACTGAAAACTCTTCTGCTTCTCTGTATTCTGACTTAGGTAATTACAATGTATTAGACTTACAAGCACCTTATAGTCCTGAAAGATATATTCAAGCTATTGAATTATGTGAGAAATCAGGAATTTCAGTTGTAATTATTGATAGTGCATCTCATGAATGGAATGGTACAGGAGGATGTTTAGAAATTCACGAGAAATTAGGTGGAAGATTTACAGACTGGGCAAATGTGACACCAAGACATCAAGCCTTTATCAATAAGATATTGCAGTCAAGCTGCCATATAATTACAACTACTAGAAGGAAAATAGATTATTCCCTTGATATAGGGAGTAATGGTAAAACCCAAGTTGTGAAACATGGAACTAAGGAAATAACAAGAGAAGGTTTTGAGTATGAGCTAACTATAAACTTCGAGCTTATTAATGAAAATCATCTTGCTAAGGCTTCTAAAGACAGGACAGGATTATTTATGAATAAACCTGAATTTCTTATTACCCCTGAAACAGGTAAAATGATTTTAGAGTGGTGTAATTCAGGAAGTAACCCTAATAATAACTCTAATCAGCAACAATCCCCTAACCTGATAGAAGCTACAGAGGTAGAGGTTTATAATGCTATTCAAAATTGTAATTCTGTAGGTGAACTCTTAGCCTTGTATAAGCAATTTCCTCAATATCACATCTCTTTAAAACCAGATTTTGAAGCAAGGAAATCAATACTTATTCATTTAACTAACCCAAATAACTTTTCACAAAATGGACATTCAAAACAACATTAAACCCGCTACATTAGAAGAAGCTTTTGATATTTCAAATTCTACTAACATAATAGGAAAAAATGATGGTGGTTTAGAATTAAGGAATGTAGCCAAGAAGCCAATCAGAGATATTTTCTTAGATGATGATTTTGAAGATGCAGAAGTAATCTACCCAAGTAGAATGAATAGAATTGACAAGTATGAATTAGATATTAAAACCAAGCCTGAATCTAAAGAACCAGTTCAGGCTTTTTTAATGCCTAATCCTGTAGTCTCTTCTGCTGTAGAAGCAAGAAAAGAAAATGAGCCAAGTCCTTTTATACTAGCCAATACATCAGAAGCTACATTACATCACTTACAGAATGATTGTATTATTCCTGTATTTTCTAAAGACAATGAGAAAACTATTGCGCATCAGGAATTTATTGAAGTTGTCTTAAGTGCTGTGCAGAAAGTATTTCCTCATCACAGTATTACAGAACCTGAAATAAGAGTTTCCCACCAAATCAAAGGCAGAATTCCAAGTGCAATCCACAAGCCTGTAAAAGAACTTTTAGAGCATGAAAAGACTATTTACTATGAAAGAATGGCTTTCATTATTAAAGTTCCCACTATTACTGATATTGTAAATGGCAATGACCTTTCTCTTACTATTGGAGGAGTACGCAGTTATAACTTGGAAAACCTTTACAATAAGAAGTCTTTGGAAAAGTTTAAGTTCTTTATAGGTTTTCAAAATCAGGTTTGTATGAATCTCTGTGTAAGTAGTGATGGCTTTGTTGAAGATATGAGAGTTGGAAGTTCACAAGATTTATATACTAAGGCATTAGAAACTATGCAGAATTATAATGCAGAGCTTCATCTTATGGAAATGAAAGAACTTACCCAAGATTATCTTTCAGAACATCAGTTTGCTCAACTTATTGGTAGAAGTAGGTTATATCAGCATTTGCCTAAAGTAGAGAAGCAGAATATTCCTCTGCTGAATTTTAATGATAGCCATATTAATGCTATGGCTAAGGATTATTATGAGGATAAGAATTTCTGTAGGCAAGAGGATGGAAGGATTAATCTTTGGGATGTGTATAATCTCTTTACACAGGCTAATAAGAGCAGTTATATAGACACTTTCTTAGATAGGAATCTGAATGCTTTTGAATTTTCAAAAGGTATTCAGAAAACACTCAATGGTAGTTCTGATTATCATTGGTTTTTGAGTTGATAATCCACTCCAAATTGGAGTGGATATATCTTCATATCAAAGTAAATCATTAAATACTCCATCTAAAATAATTGGAGAAAGCTCGTCACTTACCTCTTTATAATATTTTTCTTTTAATAAAGAGTATTTTTCATCTTCTAACATAACAATGTCTCCATCAAATAGTGAGGTGTCAATATCATCTACTAAACCTAAAATAAGCTGAGAGTTTTCAGGCTGATTATTATAGATAAAATTCATTATAGCCTTTCTGTTTTCTCCATCTTGTTCTTGCTGATTAGGGGAATCAATTACTATTGGACAAAAAGTTGATGTAGAGTAGCTATTCATAACTTTTAATATTGAAAAGTAATATGCTAATAAGGCTCTAGGTAGATTACTTCCTTGCTCGTTCATTTTAGCATCCATTCTCTCAAAAACTGTTGGATTGGTTTTTTCTGTATCAATATTTAGCTCTTCAAGAAATTTTTTAAGATTAGATCTGTAAGATAGCATTACTTTATGCTTTTTATTTTCTCCTTCTTTATTAATATCTTTAAGTTGTTTTTCTAAAAGCTCATATCTAGTTCTAGCATTTCCAATCTTTTGATAAACTAAATTTTGTTCATTCTTGAAAATCTCATTGACTTTTTTCTTTCCTTCATTTTCAATAATATCAGCAAGTTTAATTTCTTCCTTTTTAGAATTTAAAGCTTCTTCAATTTTTTCAAAATCTATCTTTTTCTCTATAAAAGATTTATCATACTTAGAAATATTTTCACCGACTTTAAGTAGTTCATTTTTTAACTCTATAAGAAGCTCTTCTAATTTTTCTTGGTCTTCAGCAATTGAAAACCTTTCATTAAAGTTGTTTTCATAATGAGCCCCACACATTGGACAATCAATAGATTCATCCACATAATTTAGTGCAAACTTATAATCAGCTTGAGTTTCTTTAATTGAATTTTCAACAATTGCAATCCTAGATTCAATTACTGATTTATGATTATATAAATCTGTTAACTTTTGCTTCAGCTTATTTTG
Organism: Chryseobacterium sp. ZHDP1; assembly: GCF_018603435.1. Lineage (GTDB taxonomy): Bacteria > Bacteroidota > Bacteroidia > Flavobacteriales > Weeksellaceae > Chryseobacterium > Chryseobacterium indicum. Next base: position 2,981,589 of record NZ_CP075682.1, read on the forward strand.
CTCTGATTTTAGAAGTTCACACTCTGCTAAAAGCTCTGTGATTTCATTACTGAAGTCATCAACAGTAATACTAAAATCATCATTATGTAGTTTTTCCTTTATTCCTCGCAGAATCTTATTTAAAGTTTCAATCTCATTTTTAGTTTCATCCAACTCTATTTTAGTTGCATCTAATTCAGTTTTTGTCTCATAATATTTATTACCTCTTATACCCGAATGATAGTCCAAAAGAGGTTTTTTCCAATTACTAAATTGTTGTAGACCATTAAAAGCATTCCAACTGTCATTCCAATTTTTATCTTGGTCAATATAAAATGGCAGGAATAGATATGGAGTTGGAGGATTTTCTGGTTCACCATTTCTATTAGATATAAATAAATTGAAATCAAAGAGTGAGTTTAGATATGCTGAAAGGCTTTTAAAACTATGTGAAACAACAGTTCCATTTTCATCAACAACTACATACCTTGATTTATCATATCTCAATACAGAAATTGACAATGTGTCAATTTTCATTTTTAGATATGTTATAGGCTCTGCTTTAGTCCAGTTTGTATTTAATTTTACTGGTGTTGCACCTAAAGTGTAATAAATACTTTTAATTAAACTTGACTTACCAACTTGATTAGCTCCCTTTATTATTGTCTTTTTTGGGTTGAATTGTATTTTTATTGCTTTTCTTTCTCTGTGAGACAATATCTGAATCTCCTCGAAGACTAATCTTTTCATATTTACTGGTTCTTAGGTTTCTTATTAGTTTGTGAAAATTGTTACTCATCATAAAATTCTTTTAAAATGATAGCTTTCAAAAAGTATTCATTAAATATTTTTTGTTCCTTTATTGTTTTGTTAGAAGTTATATCTGTATAAATAATTTCTAAGCTTTCAAAAGTATCTCCTTGTAGACTTTCCAAATTAGTATCTATTGAGTTTTTAATTATTTCTATACATTTAAAGAAAAAAACATTATTGATTGTTAAGTATTGAATTTCAGCATCTTTCCATGCTTCAACTAATTTCTTACGTAGAAATACATTTATTCCAAGTGCATCTAAAGAGTTGAAAACTCTTGTTTTTAACATTTCTAATTTATTTGGTACAGAAACTACAATATTTAACATTTTTTCAAAATCCTCCCTTGATATAGCTTTATACTTAATTAATTCTTCAAAACTGTTAATATCTTTTTCAATATTATTTCTTCTATTAACCTCATCAAAAATTGTTCTATAAGCAAGTGAAGGATTGAACTTTACATCTGATGAATAATTATTTTCTATAAGTTTATTTAACTTATCTTTCGTGATTTCATTATGATGATTAACTGTTAAATCTGAAGTGTGGAAGAAAATAATATCTAAAAATTCCTCAAGCCACCTAATTCCTAGTTCAGATTCTAAACTTTTCTCAATCTCTTTTTTCTCATTATCGTTAAGCTGATTACAACAGAATGTACCACTTGATATCCCACTAGGTTTGAACGAAGTGTTTGAAACAATATTTAAACTATTTGTTTCGTCATTAAAATTTGTTCTGTTGATAAAGAGCTTTCCTAATATTGAACCGGAATCTTCTGTTTTGAGTTTTTTCCTTTTCAAAATTTCATTTAGTGTATAAGCACCTTTATTTTTTGTTTTAATCTGAAAAAAATCTATCTGGCTAGGATTTGAACTTGAATCAAGTAATATGATATCCTCATGATATTCAAATGCTAACAAGAAATCAGAATCGCCATTAGAAAGTAATTCAATAAGTTTACATATTGCCCAGTTCTTCTGGAAATCAAATCTATTAGATGCCATTGAACCTGAATTTTCACGTGGTTTAACAATTTTGAATTTATCTAATAGACTCATTTGAAAGTATTGATATGGTTATTTTATCAAAAATACACTTTTTACAGAAATTTTTTACATTTCAAATTTTAAAAAGCCATTCGAAAGCTCATTCCTCCTGAAAACTAAGCCCCCGTACTTATGTTTGAGGGAATCTCTCCCGTCCCTTTTCTAATAGAAAATAAAGTTTCAGGCAAACTATAAATTTCTTCTAGAACAATAGTTGAATCTGAACATATCTCTTAGGAAAGGTGAAAATCTAACTCAAAAACTTAAAAACAATGGTAAGAATTATCAACTACAAAGCAAGACAAAGAGAGGATGGTACAACATTTTGTGCTTTAGAAGTTCAAGGAGGAATTGAAATGGTATTAAGCCAAAAGACCAACCAATATTATGCTACAGCCAAAAAGACTTTCATTTCATCTACATTTGATGAAGAAACCTGTAAGGCTTTAATTGGGACTGAGCTTCAGGGCAGTGTTCAGAAAGAAAAATGTGAGCCTTATGAGTATGTTATTAAAGAAACAGGAGAATCCATTATTATGCAACACAGGTTCGTGTATGTTCTGGAAAGTAGTGTTCCTTCTAGCTCAATAAAGTCTAATGAGGTTTCATCTGACAACTTTGAAGTAGATTTAAAAGCTTTTTCTACTAATGGAAAATATGATCATGTATTAGCAGATTAATCTTAGAGTTCAAAATAGAACTTTATCACATAAAACTTCCAGTATCGTATTCTATGCTATACAGTGTAAATACGAGATTGGAAGTTTTTATTCTATAATTCCCCACTTAATTCTTTTTATTTATGGAACATCATCAAATATCAGAAATACAGGTTTCCTATTCTCCTAACATAATAGATACTATAGTTTCTACTAGTGAAATATCATACAAAGTAGCTCTCAATAATTGGAATATAGATACAATTGAAATGTTTGAAGAAGTTAAAATTATGTTTCTTAATAATGCACTTAAAATTATAGGTATTTATAGCTTATCAAAAGGAGGTATATCTTCTAGTATAGTAGATATAAGGTTAATTCTATCTGTTGCATTAAAGTCTGTTTCAACTCATATCATCCTAATTCACAATCATCCCAGTACAGGTTTGAAACCAAGCAAAGCTGATATGGATATTACAAGTAAATTAAAAGCAGCATGTGGATTTTTAGATATTAAATTACTTGACCATTTAATTATCAATAAGGAATCTTATTACAGCTTTGCTGATGAAGGACTACTATAAATATTAATCTTAAAATATTTACATTTTAAAATTAAGTGATAAAGTGACAATATTAACAGAGAGTTTTCTAACATATTCTATTGTTGTATAAGGAGTTTCTATATAAAATCTTTTAAAAAAGTCTTTCAATATTTTATCACTTTGTCACTGTATAAAAGAGCAAATGCATCACAGATGTAATTCCTTCTAATATTATAGAAATATCATTCTTCTTATTTTTCAAGATATAGTATAATAGCCAAATTTTGAAAGAACTACTCTTCTATTAAGACAATATCTACCAGATCAGAAAGTTTTACTTCCAAAGCTTCTGCTATTCTGTAAAGAGTAAAAAGAGTTGGATTGGTTCTTCCTGCTTCTATTCTTGAAATATTGGTAGTATCAATTTCACCTTCAATTTTTCCTACTAGCTCAACTTGGGTTAAACCCTTATTATTCCTTATTTCCTGTATTTTTTTGCCCACAGATTTTAATAATTCTGACTTCTCCATACTTGACATATTTGGCAAGTCAAGAAAAGATTATTATGTTTGTGATTTAATGCCATATATGACAATATTATATTATGGATTCCCGTAAGGCATAAGGAATATTAAAAGATAAATTAACAACCAAAAAACTCAACAATGAAAAAGATCTTAAACATACCTTTATTTATTCTTCTGTTATCAAGTTTCAATACTCTGTATGCACAATATATCAATATAGGTTCTACTAAACAGGAAGTAAAGAAAGTGCAAGATGAGCCTACCTCTATAGAGGTCTATGAGGAATTTGGAGAGGAGATTTGGAGATATGGAGAAGAAGGCATAGCTACTGTTACTTTTAAGAATGGTAAGATAAAAGGGTTTAGAAATTATGATGGAATACTAAAAATTGGAGATATAAGTCAAAATAAGTCAAGTACTAGATCAGAAGACAAACTAAAAAGTTTATTTTCTGAGCCTGAGAGTCAGGAAGATATACACAAACCAGAAGCTCCTAACACCTATGGAGAGGATAAATCTGGGCTTTATGGCAGTGCCTCTCAAAGTATCAAGACTTTTCCAAAAAAGTATGAGGAAATGGCAGAAGCTAATGGGCTTAGTCCTTATGAAATGCCTGATGATATAACTCTTCAACAAATGCAGAAGGAATATGAAAGAAAGAAGTATTTAAAATGGGGATTAATTGCTCTAGGAGCTATTGGAATATTGTATCTCCTATTCAGAATGATTATTAAAAAGAAACATGCATGAAAATTATCTTCGTTGACATAGATGGTGTCTTAAATAATGCAGAGTATTACAAAAATAAGAGCCTACATTCCCATCATAAAGAGAATTCTCACTTTGACCCAAGAAATGTTATTGCGCTAAACAGAATAATAAGTAGTACTGGTGCTAAAGTAGTCCTGTCTTCTGCATGGAGACTTATAAGAAACTTAGAGGAAATTAATGAGTTATTTAAAGAAGTTAATCTGAATGTTGAGATAATCAGTTTTACAGAATCACTTCATTATAAAGACACATTTGAACTAGCTCCGAGAGGTCTTGAAATTCTTAAATGGATTAGAGATTATCACAAAACTTTAAAAGGAGGTTTAGAAAACTATGTTATCATAGATGATGAAGATGATATACTGGATATCCAAGAGAAGCACTTCTTTCAAATAGATGATAAAGTAGGACTTACAGAAGCTAATGCAGATGAGATAATAGAATTTCTAAACTCATATAAAATTCCTAAAATAGAACTTCCATAAAAATATATACCATGAAAAAAGCTACATTACTATTATTGTTTTTCCTTGCAATTGTTATTAAAGCTCAAACAGATAAAATCACCTATATGAAAGGTGACATCTATTTAGTAGCTCAGGATGCAAAAACTAAAAAAGTGCTATTTGAAAGACCTTATGGAAAAGTTCTTTCAATTGAATATGATGACTTTTATAAGAGTTATTATATCCTGTTTCAAATGCCAGAAGGTTCTACAGGATTTGGAGTAAGATATATAAAAACAATGGAGAAGGGAGCTTTACTTATGCAAGATATGAACAAGCCTGAAGACTTCTACTATGTTTCTGATAAGATTAAGGAAAATGGGATTTTAATACTGTTAAATAAGAAAAAAATAGAGGGCTCTTACCTGTCATATAAAATCATAAATATAACTCAGTGATATCAAACTATTTTAAACCATTTTATATTAAGCCATCTGTTTCAGGTGGTTTTTTATTTACCAACTATGAAACCAAGAATACCATTTAGAATTGGATATCAATACGACAACTGGGAATTAAACCTAATGAGTATTGCAGACAGCATACCTGATAATGCTTATTGTAGCTATTTATGGGTAGGAAGTGAAATAAAGAAGTTTCTAAACTTTACACCTCATAGAACAGAATTAATATTCTTTTGGGATATATTGGAAGTTGTAACACTAGAATTTGACAAGAAATCAGAACATTACTATAACAGAATAAATAAGGCTTTATCAGATAGGGCAACAAGAATAAACCTTGAAATCCTACCTGATGGCATGATTATACACAAGTTTATAACCAGAAAGGTAGTTTATTGGAATATCTATTTTCCAGCTAGTAGAGAAATTAGACTGATTTACTTCTCTAACACATTTCCATATTTAAAAATACTTATAGAGTAAAAAGGCATACTTTTAGGCATACCCTCATTAAGAAAAGCTTGTAAGACATTACATATCAATATGTAAACTAAAAGAACTCGAATCCCTCAGGACCCACAGAAATCTCTCTTTTTTAAGGGAGACTTTTTTGTTTTTATATCTTCTGTGTAAGACTGATTAAAAAAAGCCTCCACAGAATCGGAAGGCCCTATTTATAAAATCTTTTCCACTATTTTCTGCACATGTAACTCCTCAAGACAAGCCCAGTCTCCGCGATAGCATTCTTTATCCCCAAAAACAGAACAAGGTCTGCAGGTAAGGTCTTTCACCTGAACCACATCTTCTTCCCTTTGTCCGAAACCTAAAAAACCTGCAAAAGGATGAGTTTGTCCCCAAACGGAAACGCATCTTGTACCCATAAGACTAGCGAGGTGCATGTTTGCAGAATCCATGGAAACCATCAATTCTAACTGAGAAATTTTATGCAATTCCTCTTCAAGGCTCAACTTTCCGGCTAAACTGAAGGTATTCGGGATTTCTCTCTCCCACTGCTCCAGCGTTTCGGTTTCAGATTTTCCTCCTCCGAAAAAATATACTGTCTGTTTTTGTGCTAAAATTTTAGCCAACTCAAAAGATTTTTCAAGCGGAAGCATTTTTCCGCGATGCTGAGCAAAGGGCGCAAATCCAATTCCAGATTTTTCAATAGAGATAGGTCTCAATTTATGAGAAAGTTCAACTTTAAAGCCCATTTCCCGAAAAACATCCGCATAACGTTCTACGGTTTTCTTAAGCTGAACTTTATTTAAATTCCATACATTCGTAAGGTCTTCTTTTTCTTCTTTGCCTTTATTGATTTTGAATACTTTAAGTCCTTTTCTTCTGTAAATTTTATCCAGAATCTTCGTGCGGATTACATCATGGAGATTAGCAATAAGATCCGGATGAAACTCTTTAATCAATTCATTGGCAAGACGTCTCAATCCGAATATTCCTTTATAGTCATCAAGATTCACTCCTTTGAATATAACATTCGGAATATCAGCAAATAAAGCTTCAAAATTCTTTCGGGAAACCATTACAATTTCCACATCCGGATTTTGCTCTAAAAACTCACGGAAGACGGGAGCTGTCATCGCAACATCTCCAAAAGCAGAAAAACGGTATGCTAAAATTCGTGTCACAGATTAAGACTTCAGCTGATATGCGACTGCGTAAAATTTAATCTGCTTCGTCATAGCCATTAAACCATTGGCTCTGGAAGGAGAAAGAAACTCCTGCAAGCCAATTTCAGAAATAAACTCAAAATCAGAATCCAGAATTTCCTGTGTAGAATGACCGCTGTAAATGCTTACCAGAAGCGAAACAATACCTTTCGGCAAAATCCCGTCCGAATCTGCCTCAAAAAACAGCTTTCCATCCTTAAATTCGGCATCAATCCAGACTTTACTCTGACAGCCCTTGATCAGATTTTCTTCTGTTTTCTTGTCATCAGAAAGACCTTTCAGCTCTTTTCCAAGATCGATAATATATTCGTATTTCTGCTCCCAGTCTTCAAGAAAAGCAAATTCGTCGATGATTTCCTGCTGTTTTTCTTTAATAGTCATTGTAAACCGATTTCTTTCTGCAAAGATAGCCAAATTTAAAATATGCTTCATTTATTTGGAGCTCTTCCCGCTTTCTGCTGTATCTTTTTTGTCCGTTCTTTTCCCATGCAAAAAAGGATGTCGCGGCAATCGGGGCTAAAATTAAAGTCATCAATATCAAATATTTGACATAGCTAAATTTGTCTTTCTGAAAAAACATAAAATAATATGAATAAACCGTCTCAAAAGAATCAAGCTTAGATCCTTGTAGGATGACAAACTTAGTAGAGTTATCTAAAGAGAAGCTTTTTCAAAAAGCTGTAAGATTTTGGTTTCCTCGTTTTCCCAACAAAATACCTTTGCCGCTTTTTCAAGCTCAGTTTTATAGTTTAGGCGTCCCCTTTCAAGAACTTTATTCAAAGCCGCAGCTATTTTCTCCGGATCATGATCTGTAACAACTTCACCTATATCAAACTGCTTTTTTATACGAAGCATTTCAGGGAAATTGATCATCACCAACGGTACTCTGGATTGTATATAATCGCAGACTTTATTGGGAAGAGAATAGTAATAACTCACCCCATTATTTTCTTCCAGACTGAATCCTGTATCTGCTGTTTTTGTTACTTCTCTAAGATTTTCCGGCTTTAGCTTTCCAAGAAACACAACTTTATCCTGAAGCTTTTCCTTTATGACAAGATTTTCATACTCCTTTTTTTTAGGACCATCTCCGGCAATTTTGAGAACAGCATTCTCAATAGAATGCATAGCAACGATTACCTTATCAATTCCGCGGGATTGGTTAACCGCTCCCTGATAAAGAATTATTTTAGGATTATTTTCCGGAATTTCGGGAGTAGAAATAATTTCTCTTGGAATATTTCTTACAACAACAGGATTTACTTTATATTTTTCCTTAAACCATTCGGCATAGCTTTCACTCTCTGTCATCATGAATTTAATTTTGGGCACAATGCTTTTTTCCAATACCCTCCAAACCTTTTGTGAAAGCTTATTCTGTATTGCAGGCATTTCCGTAAAAATTTCATGACTATCAAAAACCAAAGGAATATTTAATTTTTTTGAAATAAGATAATTTGGCAGAAGCGCATCTATATCATTGGCATGAAGAATTGTATTTTTGTCAGCTTTTTTCTTTAATTCCTTATAAAGCTTCCAGTTAAACTCAAAATATGCCGTTTTTAAAGTCTTAGATTTTATTTTTATTCTTTCAAACGGATACGGGCGCTCCATTTTTTCGTTTCCTCCCCAGTCATTCCCTATAAGTTCTATATTATACCCGCTGTCGAAAAGGGTTTTGCATACTTTCTCTATTCTCTGATCCGTATAAAGATTGCTGAATGCCGAGGTTATTATTTTCTTCTTCATTAATTTTTCTTACCAAATATTAGATAATACATCTGAATAAAACAGATAAGTCCATTCGGAATAATTACCGGCCAGAGCATCCCGCTAAATATTCCGTAAATGACAAAACATATACAGCCGAACATATTTACGAGCCTGATTTTTCTTACATCTTTCAAGATGAAACTCAATACAATAAAAACAGATGCAGAATATCCTATATAGCTAGCAAAATCAGAATTCATGAATAAAAATTTCGGGAGGACAAACTTAATCATTTTCAATAAGATAATAAAATTTTTTCTGCCATAAAGTCATTTATTGCTTTTTGGTAAAATATTTGTAATTTAGATAATGAATAAATGGCAATGTTGCTTTTATTCTAATGAGATATATTATGGATTATAAGTTTTCACAAGGTTTGAGCCAGGTGTTCAAACAAAGCAAGAGCGAAGCGAAAAGGCTCAAGAGTGAATTTCTTAATACAGAACATCTACTTTTAGGTATTATAAAAACAGAAAACTCTGCAAAAGAAATCCTTCAAAACCTTAATGCGGATCTTACACAAATCAGAAGAAAAATTGAAACTTTAAATACAGCAAGTCTTAATCCTATTTCTGAGGAGGTTACCAATATTTCTTTCACGAAAATGGCAGATCATGCCATTAAACGTGCTGAGCTTGAATGCAGACAATACAAAAGCAATGAAATTAATACCGTTCATCTGCTTTTAGGCATTCTTTATAAATATGAGGACCCTACTTCTACAATATTAGGAGCTTATGATATTGATTACGAAGGAGTTTCAAAAGAATATCAGACTATGTTAAAAAATTCCGGACAGGCACCACAGATGAGTGCTTACGACGACGATGACGAAAGAGAGGACTTTGAGCAGATGAGAAAGCCTACAGGAAACTTAGGTTCTGCAAAAAGCAAAACGCCTACTTTGGATAACTTCGGCAGAGATTTAACTTCTCTGGCGAGAGACGGAAAGCTGGATCCTGTTATCGGTCGTGAAAAAGAAATTGAGAGAGTTTCTCAGATTCTTTCAAGAAGAAAGAAAAATAATCCTTTACTGATCGGTGAACCGGGAGTTGGAAAATCTGCCATCGCGGAAGGTCTGGCTTTAAGAATTCAGCAGAAAAAAGTTTCCAGAGTTCTGTACGGAAAACGCGTGATCACTTTAGACCTTGCAAGTTTAGTTGCGGGAACAAAATACCGTGGTCAGTTTGAAGAGAGAATGAAGGCAATCATGACGGAGCTGGAGAAAAACAGAGATGTTATCTTATTCATTGATGAGCTTCACACCATTGTAGGTGCAGGTAGTTCAACAGGAAGCTTAGATGCTTCCAATATGTTCAAACCGGCTTTGGCGAGAGGTGAAATTCAGTGCATCGGAGCGACAACGCTTGATGAATACCGTCAGTATATTGAAAAAGATGGCGCATTAGAAAGAAGATTTCAGAAAGTAATGGTGGAACCTACTTCTATTGATGAAACCGTTCAGATTTTAAACCAGATCAAAGATAAATACGAAGAGCATCATAATGTAATTTATACACCTGAAGCAATTGCTGCGTGTGTAAATCTTACATCAAGATATATCACAGACCGTTTCCTACCGGACAAAGCGATTGATGCGATGGACGAAGCTGGATCTCGAGTGTATATTAAAAACATGAAAGTTCCTACAGAAATTATAGATTTTGAAAAGAAAATCGAAGAAATTAAGGAATTAAAACAAAAAGCAGTAAAAGCGCAGGATTATCTGGAAGCAAGAAAACTGAAAGACGAAGAAGAAAGGCTTCAGATGGAACTGAATTCTGCTCAGGATAAATGGGACAAAGATGTAAAAGAGAAAAAAGAAACCGTAACAGAAGAGAATGTAGCAGAAGTGGTTTCTATGATGAGCGGTGTTCCTGTAACGAAAGTTGGTAAAAACGAGCTTGATAAACTTGCCGGAATGGATGGAAACCTGAACGGAAAAGTTATTGGTCAGGAAGACGCGGTGAAAAAGGTTGTGAAAGCAATTCAAAGAAACAGAGCCGGTCTTAAAGATCCAAACCGTCCAATCGGAACCTTTATCTTCTTAGGAACAACCGGAGTTGGTAAAACCGAGTTGGCTAAAGTAATGGCAAGAGAACTCTTCGAATCTGATGAATCTTTAATCAGAATCGATATGAGTGAATACATGGAGAAATTTGCCGTTTCAAGATTGGTGGGTGCGCCTCCGGGATACGTAGGATATGAGGAAGGCGGACAGTTAACCGAAGCGGTAAGAAGAAAACCTTATGCTGTAGTTCTTTTGGATGAGATTGAAAAAGCGCATCCGGATGTATTCAATATCCTGTTGCAGATCTTAGATGAAGGACACGTAACCGACAGTTTAGGAAGAAAGATCGATTTCAGAAATACGATCATTATTCTCACTTCCAATATTGGAACCAGAGATCTTAAAGATTTCGGTGATGGAGTCGGATTTGGAACTTCTGCGAAAAAATCAACAACGGATTCCAGAGCAAGAAGTACAATTGAAAATGCACTTAAAAAAGCGTTCTCGCCTGAATTCCTGAACAGAATTGATGATATCGTGATCTTTAATTCTCTTGAAAAAGAAGATATCAAGAAAATCATTGATCTTGAACTAAACAAATTGTATTCAAGATTAGAAAAATTAGGATATAAAGTAGAATTGACTGAAGAAGCAAAAGACTTTATTTCTGAAAAAGGATGGGATAAAGATTTTGGAGCAAGACCATTAAAACGTGCGATCCAGAAATATATTGAAGATTTATTGGCAGAAATGCTGGTAAACAAACAATTGACAGAAGGAGAAACGGTAGTTCTTGATCTGAATGAAGCAAAAGATGGTTTGGCAGGAAAAAGCTCTAAGCCAAAAAAATCTGCCGCAGAAAAGTCTTCTCAATCGTAAGCAAATAATTTAATCATAATAAAAAAGCATCGGGAAAGTTCCTGATGCTTTTTTTTAATTTATTTAAACATACTCTTAGCATTTGTAAATCTTAAGTTTTTACTATTTTTACAACTCAATTGAAGAATATGAATATTTCTATATTAGGAACAGGATTTATGGGAAAAAAGCATAAGGCGGTTCTTGAGCAGATTTCCAACATCCACATTAATGCAGAAATAGATTCGCATGCAGAATCTCACTCCAAAACACACTTTCATTCTCTGGAGCATTTTCTGGAAGAAAAATTACATACAGATCTGGTTGTAGTGGCGACACCAAACCATCTGCATTTTCAGCATGCAAAAACATTATTAGAAAACGGATATAACGTACTGATTGAAAAGCCGTTTGTGTTTAATATGGAGCAGGCATCCACTCTTCGAGAAGCTGCACATCAAAATAACAGCCATGTTTTTCTGGTGATGCAGAACAGATTTTCACCCGTAACTTTATTCCTAAGCGAAATTGTAGATTCTAAAAAACTAGGAAAAATATATAATATTCAGCTTAACGCTTTTTGGAACAGAGGTGAGCAATATTACATTAAAGATTCCTGGAAGGGAAAAAAGAATATGGACGGCGGCATCTTATATACTCAATTTTCTCACCTTCTGGATCTTTTGTGTTACGTTTTTAAAGACGATTTCACTATTCTTTTCAGAGATTTAACCTCTTTTAGAAACTTTAATATCTCAGAAATTGAAGATACTGCCCTACTTATTCTTCAGGGTAAAACAGGAACAAAGGTTTCCGTCAATTTCACCACTTCAGTTTTTGAAAAAAATCAGGAGACTTCGCTCAATATTATCGCAGAAAAAGGCACTCTTAAAATATCAGGGCAATATTTCAATGAAATTACTTTCCAGCATATTGCAGATTGTCCGGATAAATTTGAAATTCCATCCACTTCTAATGAAGAGAATCTTAAAGAAATGTATCAGGAAATTTTCAAATTCTTACAGGGAAAAGAGAACAATGCCATTCTGTTAAAAGACGGTATTGCTCTGGTTGATCTTCTGGAAAAAATTTATTCCTAAAGCCCCACCACAAATCCTACATTCGGAACCAAACCACTGGAGAAAATACTCGAATTTTCTTTCCATAAAACATTATACATCAAACCTAATTGTAGATAAGAATTATTCCCGATTCTCTGCATATAACCTCCTCCAAGATAAAGGGCATCTTCATCCGCATTGGCTTTAAAATCATAGAACTTATCTTTATAGTTGATGAAATAATGCTGATAATTGGCACTTACAAAAAAGGTTCTTGCAATATAATAATTCAGAAAAGGACCAACTCCAAACATGGTAGAACTGTAAGCATTTGATTTCTGCCAGGAAACACTTCCCAAAACTCCGCCTTCAAGATCCTCCGTAAGTCGGTAACCCACTCTTGGAGCCGCTGAAAGATTAAAGTAATTGTTGCTTCCAAAACCAAAGCCGATTCCGCCTCCGAAAGTCCAGCGATTATTATTTTCAGGAGAAGCATTTACAGCAACCTGAGAAAAAAATAACCCTGAACATAAAGCACATAAAGAAATAATCAGTTTTTTCATATTTAAATTGTTTTTATCGATGTCTAAAATTATCACTTTTTTGCGAATCTTTTTAATTGTATTTTTGCAGCGTCAAACTAAGAACTCCCGTTAAGAGTTTCGTAAAATTGAAATAACATGAAAGTAGTAGTAGGATTATCCGGAGGAGTGGATTCCAGTGTTACAGCGTATCTGCTGCAACAGCAAGGTCATGAAGTAGTGGCTTTGTTTATGAGAAACTGGAACGATGCTTCGGTAACGCTGGAAGATGAATGTCCGTGGATCGAGGACAGCAATGATGCCTTAATGGTGGCTCAAAAGCTTGGAATTCCGTTTCAGGTGATTGATATGAGCGATCTGTACAAGGAAAGAATCGTAGATTATATGTTCGACGAATATCAGAAAGGAAGAACTCCGAATCCTGATGTTCTGTGCAACAGAGAAGTAAAATTCGATGTTTTTATGAAAACGGCAATGTCTCTGGGCGCAGATAAAGTCGCAACCGGACATTATGCAAGAGTAGATTCAACGATCGATGAAAACGGAAAGGAAATTTTCCATCTTCTTGCCGGAAAAGATAACAATAAAGATCAGTCCTACTTCTTATGTCAGCTAAGTCAGGATCAGCTTTCTAAAGCATTATTTCCGATTGGGGAACTTACAAAACCTCAGGTTAGAGAAATCGCCAAAGAAATCGGCTTGGTAACGGCCGACAAAAAAGATTCTCAGGGATTGTGCTTTATCGGAAAAGTAAGTTTACCGCAGTTTTTACAGCAGCAATTGGTTCCGAAAGAAGGTGAAATCGTGGAAATTTTCAAAGATTCTCCCCTCTTTGCTGAAGAAATGCCTGAATTTTCGTCAAAACAGGAAGAATTGGAATACCTCAGTCGAAAAATCAATTACAAAAAGACTGACGGTAAAGTTATCGGAAAACATCAGGGAGCTCAGTTTTTCACGATCGGACAAAGCAAAGGACTTGGAATCGGCGGACACAAAGAAAGCTGTTTTATCATCTCCAGAGACATGGAAAACAATATTCTTTTCGTGGGAGAAGGACATCAGTTTCCGGGACTGCTTAAAAGAGCCTTAAAAATTGATAATTCTGAACTGCACTGGGTTCGTGAAGATCTGAGACTGAAAAACGGAGAATCGATGGAAGTAATGGCAAGATTCAGATACAGACAGCCATTGCAGAAAGCAACTTTATATCAGTTTGAAGAAGGATTCTATGTGGAATTTGAAGAACCGCAGTCTGCCATTGCAGAAGGACAGTTTGCATCGTGGTACATCAGCGAAGAGCTGATCGGAAGCGGAGTTATTTCCTAAAATAAATCTTATCTAAATAATAATCCCGAAGCGTTTTAGTTTCGGGTTTTTTGTTTGAAAAAACATCAATTTCTATTTCATTTTATGGTTTACATAAAACAAATTAAGAAACACAGATACAATAATTTCCAATATTAAAATCATCATTAAATAACCGATTGGTTTTCCTAAGAAAATTCCTCTGGCGAATTTTACCACTCCCAATAGAAATATAGAAATCAGGAAGTAAAAAGTTGTTCTCGAAATGGTTTCTCCAAAAAATTTCAGCGCAAAAACAGAGGCATAAAATCCAAGGACGAGAATGAAATAGAATTTGAGAAAATAGTGTCCTTTCAAAGAAATCGGATCTAAAGTATGGTTGATTGCAATAAGCCAGATCAGACTTATGAGCACCGGAATTGTGTGGATAAGGATTTTTTTCATGTGTTTTGTATTTCGGTTAATCTCCTCCACCTCCGCATCCACCGCATCCGCTTCCACAACTGCTGCCGCAGGAACTGCCGCAACCGGAACCTCCGTCACCGTGAGAACTGTCGCTTCCGCAGGTGTAAAAAAAGCCGCCGTCGCTTCCGTTATCTTTATTATCTTTATTCGGTCCGTTACTTTTGCTGAATGCTTTTATAATCACCACAATAATGATAAAGAAGAAAATTAAGCTCAAGAAGATACTAAAACCTTCACTGCTTTTTTCCGTGCAGGAATAAATTACAAAAGCGCTGCTTAAAAGAAGACAAATTTTAAGAAAAGGAGATATTTTTCTTTTTTTCGAAGGAATTTGAACCGGATTCCAGATATCTTTCGGCGGTTCCTGCTCAAATATTTTCTCATAATTTTCTAAAGTTTCCGCAAACCAGCTTTTATGTTTTTCATTTTCGCTTTCTCCGCCTTGTGATGGTTGATGATGCAGTTTCTGCTGCAAAACTTCCGGACAGAATTCTTCCCAGTAGTTTTGCGTGTAAATGAGATGCATATGCCATACTTTGTCTATAATTTCGCTCGGCGAAGCACCATTTGGAAGTTTGCAGCAGAGATAAACGAATTTTTTGTATTCATCAATTGCTTTTCGGGTAAATATTTCTGTCCAGTTTTCTTCTTTTGCCAGTTTCTTTGAGAAAGGAAAATCGGCAGCAGATTCATCCAATGAGAATTCCTGAAGCCTGTTCCAGAGAGGATCATTTTGTAATACAATTTTTGTTTCCATTGTTTTAACTTTTAATTTCTACTCAAATATCGTTGGATGTTGAGATATAAAAGTCTTGCAATAGTCTCATTTGGTTTTAAAATTATCTTATATTAGTCTTATAAATTAAAAATGAAAAAAGAAGATCTATTACACATAGAAAAACTGATGAATTTTCTGGCTCTGCATTTTCTGAAAAAACATCATTGGGAACATGTCTCCAAAACCGAATGGTCTTACATCGTTGCAGAACTTAATGATCTGATTATCCAGGAAAATTCAGAGAAAAACAGTAAAAAAAGCCCGGATCTTTTAGGTTCAAATTACCTTTATGAGCATTTGATTATCAACAAATTAAAGAAATATTATCAAAATGAAAATGCAGTATTAAGTAAGCCTAATCTTGCTAAATTAAGCACAATCGTAAAAGTTTTGGGATATTCCAGTTATATCGATTTTATCAATTCCAATACAGAATCATTCAATTTTAACGATCTGAGGATTGATATGAATAATGTAAAGCCAAACACCGCTTTGCTGGATCGTCTTGTCGGCTGTTGGTATTCCTACAACAGAAATCTTCCGGAAAATCCTTTACAGGCAAAAGAAGACCGGATTTGGCGTTCTGCGACAGAAATCTACAAATCTGAAACGTCCGGAGAATATTTCGTCGAAAGAAGCGGCGGTGACCGTCATAAATATTTTGGAAAAATAACAGCCTATTCCGATTATGTTTTTATCATCATGAACAGCAATACGTTCATCCGGCAGCGTCATTTTATCTCAAGAATAAAAGACATCAAGGAAAAGCTGAAAAATCCAGAGTATAAGCTCCATGAGTTGCATTTTATAAGTACATGTATCAGTTTTAATCAGGAACCGATTGCCCTGTTTGAAATCTTTCAGAAAGCAGACCGCAAAACTTTTATTTCAGACTCCATCAGTTTCCCGATCGACAGCGATGAAATCCCGAAATCAATTATCAAACAGCTTGAAGACACGGAATCTAACCGTATTGATTACAGGTAGTTGATCATAGTTGATGGTTGATAGATCTGAGTTTTTGGGTTTAAAGTTTTTTGTTTTGGGTTTTAACTTACCAACCAGTCTTTAAAATCTTTTACGCGGTCGCGGCTGACAGTAATTTCTTCCTGTGGCTGAAATTC
Source organism: Chryseobacterium sp. ZHDP1 (assembly GCF_018603435.1). GTDB lineage: Bacteria > Bacteroidota > Bacteroidia > Flavobacteriales > Weeksellaceae > Chryseobacterium > Chryseobacterium indicum. The sequence goes on from NZ_CP075682.1 coordinate 2,998,447, forward strand.
AAGTTCAACCTTGTAATTGGGTGAAGTGTGGATGTTTTTAATAAAATCTGAACTAATAATAAACTGTCGGTTTACGCGGAAAAATTTCTTTTCATCCAACACCTCTTCCAGTTCGTCCAGTGTGAAATCCGAAGGATACGTTCTTTCCTGAGTCTGCAAATAAACAATTTTATTTTCGCTGAAAAAGCAACTTACTTCATGTGTCTGTACAATTTTCAGATTATAGCCTATCTTCACCAGAATTCTGGAAAGCGTACTTTTTTCTTTTTTAATTAACTCTTTAATTTCCTGTGAATTGACGGAATTATCTGAAGGAATAAATGATTTGAATTTCTCAATTGCTCCGGCAAGATCTTCATCTAAAATCGGCTTCAGAAGATAATCGATGCTGTTCAGTTTGAATGCTTTTAAGGTATATTGATCAAAAGCTGTCGTGTAAATGATAAATCCTTTTGTCGGAACTTTTTCGAAGATATCGAAAGACAGACCGTCTCCCAGAACAATGTCTGAAAAGATGAGCTGCGGATGTTCATTTTCCGAAAACCACTGTACTCCTTCTTCTACGGATTCTATTTTCGCAACGATCTCTATTTCAGGAAATTCGTTAAGCATTCTCTCCAGTTTCCTTGAAGCGGGTTTTTCGTCTTCGATAATAACAGTCTTGATCATTGAGTTCCTGTTTTAGTTTTATAATTTCGAAATAAAAGTAATCAAAAATTGCCAATATTAAAACTTCAGCGGCTCTTTTGATTTTTTCATTTCTTTTTCCATCACTTCTCTTTCCCATTCAGAGTCCAGAAGGAACAGTTTTACGGCTTTTACGGTTAAAATAATTCCCCAGATGGTAAGAATGATTGATCCGTTCCACAATGAAAAATTAAATATTCCTTTTTCTAAAATATCGTCTCCGAAAATAATTACTGCCACGATCCCAAACCATAAAAGGCTTTTATAGAATTTTTTAAGATCGTTTACTCTTTCCTGTGCCTGATTGTAGTTCATAATAATCTATTTTTAAAGTTAAAATTGAATGCTGATTATAAAGATTTCGTATTTTTTCTTTCTTCGTCCATCAGTTGTTTGATCTTTCTTTCTTCCCAGTCTCTTCCGATCCCGAAAGTCCCGGCTGCGTGCGCTGCAAGACCTAATCCCCATCCTAACATTGGCCAGAAAAACCAAAGATATTGTGGCGATGTTAAAAGATTCAACACAGCTAAAAATGAAATCACAAGGCAATACGAAGTAAGGTTCCCGTAAAATCCTTTCAGTTCTTTTACTCTTCTTGATGCTTTTTCGTATGCTAATTCTTCTTTGTTGGTGTAAGTTTCCATATTTTTTATTTTTAAAGATTAATTGTTTGTTTTTGTTGAGACAAATGTAGGTCGGAAAACAGCCACAAATCAATTTTAAATGACCGAACCGTAGAATATGCATCCTGAATTGTAAAAATCCCGACTCAACGGAGAATCGGGATTTTTTGATTTTATGTTTTTAGTTGTTTGGTTAGGAATACCGCGAAAGTATAGTGTGTTTTTTAGCTAGAATTTGTAATCAATTTCTATATCAAATGATTGTTAAACTGACTAGATTTCTCCTTCGTCGAAATGACAGTGCAAGGATTTTTAATTATGGAGTTAAGTGTTTGCTCCTTTAGGAGCAGAATCTGTGTAGAAATAAGAATAAATCCGTCAATCAATCCATAGGATTGGTATCTTAAATACGATAAATTTTCTAAAGATAGCGTTCCTACGGAACGCAGAACGCCTTGCGAATATGCTGTTTACACAGATAAAACTCTATAGAGTTTTCTACCATTTTACTTTAAACAACTTTCCTGATTTTGTTGATTAAAAATCAGTAAATAAGTAACTTAATAAACAAAAGGAATCAGCTTTTTCGTTTTTCTCCGGTAATCAAGATATTCTTCTCCGAACTGCTCGATTAAAGCCTTTTCTTCGACATTCATTCTGTAGCTGAATGCAATAAAGGGAATTAAAAAAGCCAAAGCCAATGAGAGCCAGTTGTTTAAATACAACCCCAAACCCAACGAAGTAAGCAATGAAAAAGCGTAAGACGGATGTCTGAGATATTTGTAAAACCCTTCTTTCTTAATTTTATGATCTTCTTTAATTGTAACGTCAACAGTAAAATATTTTCCCAAAGAACGAATGATGATGAACCTTAAAATAATTCCGATCCATATCAGAACGGCTCCTGAATAATAGATCCAGACCTCATCAGAAATGGGAAACCGTATAACGTAAGAAACCGCAACGGCACTTACAATTGAAAGCGGAATGGCAATCCATAACAGGTTTAGAGTAGATTTATCCTTTTTATTGTCTTTTTCACCGGATTTCAGGATGTTTTTGTAGAGAAATTCGCTTAAAAACCATGCGGCCATAGAAATGGCAAAAAGAATCTGTAAAGTTTTCATATCAAACGGTATTTGGAAGTGATGAACAATTTATCTGCCGTTTTTTTCCTTTTCCATCAGTTCTTTAATTTTTCTTTCTTCCCATTTATTTCCAAGCATAAAACTCGGAATAAACGTTCTCATTGCCGAAATGGCAACTCCGATTCCCCAGAAAAATGGAAGCGCAAAAAATTTTAACTGAAAAATAGATTCATTGGGTTTTAATTCTGTGTAATTCAGATATAAAATGAAAATATTAACCGCAATATAAATGAAGACGGAAAAGTAAAATCTTTTGATTCTTTTTACCTGTCTTTCCGCTTCTTTATATCTGAAATCATCTTTGCTTATCGGTTCCATGATGCTTATTTTAATGTTCTGTTTTGTTTTTCTAAAATTTCCCTGATCTTTCTTTCTTCCCAGCTTTTACCAATAGCGAAAACACTCATTCCGTGAGCAACAAGCCCGATTCCCCAACCTAACATCGGCCAGTAAAACCACAGACGATCCGGACTGGTGATGAGATTTAAAATAATTAAAAAAGGAATGATAATGCAGTAAGAAATGAGATTTCCGTAGAAGCTTTTTATTTCTTTCACCCGTTTGTGCGCACGTTCGTAAGATTCATTTTTAGTTTCGGCTATTTCACTTACAACATCCGGTTTAGAAGAAAGTACCGGAAGTTTTACTTTAAAGTAATCTTCAGATTTTTCTATAAAAACATTTCTTTTGGTGAGTAAAGAATAGCGCTGTACAATATTTGCAAGACCGATCCCTGAACTTTCTTTGATCTGCTCTCTTACCTGTAAATTATTTTCAATGCACAACGTATCATTTTCAGAGAAAATTTTAATGATGAGAGGTTTTGAAGAAGTGGCAAAATTATGCTTGATGCAGTTCTCCAGAAGAAGCTGTAAAGACAGCGGAACGACAAATCTTCGGTAATCTTCTTTTTTTACATCAAAATCAAAATCTACGCTGTCCTCGAATCGTGTTTTCAGCAATTCGCAATAGGTTTTGGCAAATTCCAGCTCATCTTCTACGGTAACCAGTTCTTTGTCTTTCTGCTCCAAAACGTATCTGTAAATCTTTGACATTGAGGCAGTAAACTTCTGCGCCTGTTTCGGGTTTTCATCAATTAATGAGCTTAAAACATTCAGAGAATTGAATAAAAAATGTGGATCTAACTGGTTTTTAAGACTTTCAAACTGTGCATTGGCAGATTTGGCAATTAACTTCTGCTCGACAACTTCTTTCTTTGAAGTTTTTCTCAGTTCCTCCACAAAACCTTTTGCATGAAGAAAAGCTGAAATGAGCAGGGCAATATTAATCATGAACCAGTTGGAAACGTTGTATTTGCCAGAAAAGAATTCTTCTGTAGTTGTTGCCTTCTGGATCACCACAAAATTCATATAATTGCAGAAATACACCAAAACCGTATTGGCAATAAGAATAGAGACTATGCTTATAATCGCTCTCGTCCTTGTGGTTTCGGACCATGGAAATTTCCTGTTGAGAAAATCGTTGATGATGCCGTTTCCAATTCCCAGAACGAATGAGTACATTGTGGACACCAAAAGGGTAATGGCAAAATTTTCCAGTGTTTTTTCGTCATTAAAAACGAAAAAGAAGAAAAATGTTGTTGCCAGCGATATCCAGAGTAATATAATAATGCTTTTGTATTTCATTGTGAGCTTTCTTGGTTCAAAATTAGGCTTTAATTAAAGTATTAAAAATTATTTTTAGCCGAACCGTTATTTTTTGTGACTGAAGGGCAGAAAAAAACCTTCCGCGAAGAAGGTTTTATTTTCATTTTGATATTATTGTCAAATATGTGCTTAAATTAGTGGAATTTGATTTGAATATGAAGATGTTTTTAAACTTTAAACCAAAAAAAAATACTTATGGAAGATTTTGAAAAACGGAGACAAAACCTTGATGAAATATTTAAGGATATAGATAAATCAATGGCTTCTTTAGAAAAGACATCATACGATGGTACTCGAGATGTTCTAAAATATTTCGATAGAATACATGATAAATTGTTTAATTTCAATAACATTATGATTGCAGGTTTTTTTGCAATAGCTAAAATTAAAGATGATGTTCCAATGGAACTAATTTTAGTTCCAATTATTAATTTAGGTATTATAATATTTATTGAATATAAAATGATGGAGAAAAGTAGAATGGAAGCAAATATTTTAGATGATTTCAGTAATGTTGATAAACTTGGCAAAGCAATAAATAAAACAACTAATTATTCAATGTTTACAATTCTTACAACAGCCATTGTCACTGCATTTTTCTTATATAACTTATTCAAATAAAGGACTATTAAATTAGTCCTTTATTTGAACCTTCGTATATTTAGCTTAACTTTACATTATTTCGCGGCTCCGTTTATAAAATATTCGGCTTCTGCTTTTCCCCAGTTCGGAGCGATTTTAGATTTTGGACTGTATGTCGTAAATTTTGCTAAAGCATCTTTAAACTGTTCCCTCCCTTTTGTTTTGCTTCCGCCAAACTGTTCCGGAGTGAAGTAAGTATCTTCGGCTTTTATTAAAGCAATTCTAGGGTTTCCGGGATCCAGACTTTCTGCTTTTCTCAATTCTTCCATGGCTTTCATTCCGTCTGTCATATATCTTTCCGTAGGATTTTCCATCATTTTAAGGGAATACGACATTTTTCTCAACAGGTGAATTTCAGCATTGTCTTTTCCGGCAATACTTTCTGCCTGATCAAGATATTTTTCTGCGATATTTGCCTGTGCAGAAAGCTCAGACATTTTACCGTCTCTCATGAGCATTCTTCCTTTCTGGATGTACGCAAATGCAGCGTAATAAGCAGGAAGCCACTCTTTGGTTTCTTTTTTTCCGATTCTGTCGAAATCATTGGCAAGAGTCTGGAATTCGTCAAGAGATTTACAGTTTTCAATTTTGGCAATTTTATCAGACATTACTTTTTCATAATCTGTCTGAGCAAAAGCGGTTAAACTGATCAGACTTAAAGCAAAGGTTAACAGATATTTTTTCATGTTTTCTAATTTTTTTAAATTAATTTTTGTTTTGAATAAAGATATATTTTTAATTGAATTGAAATAACTTTTACAGATTATTATTAATGGCATCCTGCGTTTTGTCGACTCCGAAGCTGATGAAGGCTCCTACAAAAACAAAGGTATTTACCGGAGGAACTACTGCAGAACTTCTTGATCCGTCCATTGAGAAATTGTAGCCGTACACATTTTTAGATCCTAAAATATTGGTTACACTCAGTACCAGAACCGTAAATGTTTTTGAACCTTTCTTTCCTAAATTCGGAAGATAATTCAAGCTGAAATTTAAAGCATTATAATCTTTTAATCTTCCTTCATGTCTTACGAAATATTTCTGTTCACCATTCACATCCTGTGTTGCGATGTCGTAATATGGGCGACCTTTTGCGTAGGTGTATGAAATATTGAAGCCTGTTTTCCATTCCGTAACAAATCTTTTGGCTACTGCGGAAAGGGTGTGTTCGGAAGCGAAATTCGGTTTTAAACTCATCGGATAATTCATAAAATCTCTTTTTGAATCCAAGAATGAATAACTGATCCAGTAATCGATATTGTCGAATGTTTTTTTATCTCTCCAGAATAATTCCAGTCCTTTTGCATAGCCAAAACCGCTGTTGTTATCCGCTGTCTGCACAAACTGGTTCTGTCCGTCAATATACTGTAGGTTTTTTACCTTCAGAAGATCATCATATTTTTTGTAAAAAGCTTCAAATCTCAGACTTCTTCCTTCCGTTGTTCTCTGCACCTGAAAGATATAATGCTGCGACTTCTGGAAGTCTAAGTTTGCAGGACCGTTGATATATCTGCTTTCAGGATTCTGATAAAAAATTCCATAAGCGAATGAGGTTGTCCAGTCTTTGGCAAGACGATAAGCTAAAGCCAGTCTAGGCGCAATATTGCTTTTTCCAAGATAGGAAGAATGCTCTGCTCTCACTCCTATTTTTGCTGACAACTGGTTGCTGAATCCTAAATCTGTTTCGGCAAAAGCTGAAGAGATCAGGTCTTTGTAGTTTTTCGTTACAAAATCGTTAAAGTTTAATTTTTCACCGGTACTGTTCAGTTCAAAACCTCCTCGTAACGCACTGATTTTATTTATTTTTCTTTCTAAAACGGTCTTGAAATTGATATAATTTCCGTCATTCAGAAGTTTCGTGCTTCCGGTTTGGATTTCATCTTTTTGGGTTGAAAAATCAAGGTCTGACTGATTATAGGAATAAGATGCTCCTGCATTCAGTAAATATTTTCCGAATTTCTGCTTGAAAGAAAGATTATGATAGGTGTTTTTTCCTTTCAGTTTTACGAGAGACTGGTCATAATTTTCCGGTTCCAGACTCGGCGTTTCTACTGCCATTCTGTTGGAATCGTATTTTCCGTAATATTTGAAAAATCCGCCTGATTTTGTTTTAAATCTGAAATTCAGATCGCTGTTTACACTTTGTGGAGCTTCGGAAAAATTGGTGTTGAAATTGAAGATTTCCTGCATTAGCTTTAAGTTGGAATAGCCAAGACTAGCTCCGTAAGAATAGTTTTTATTATCTCCCAATCTCTGAAATCCGGCGTTTAAAAAGATCGGAGAAACACCGAAATCGTAAGAACTCTGATCCGGAAGATCTACACTTTCCAGCATAAGCGCACCCGAAAGAGCTTGACCGTACAATGCAGAATATCCGCCGCTTGAGAACACATTGCCTTTGAAAAGAGAGGTATTGAAACGGTCTCTTCCTGCAATTCCCGGAACCGAATTGGAAAAGTAATTATTGATTAAAATTCCATCCATGAAAATTTTGGATTCTGTTCCTGTTCCTCCACGGATGAAAAGACCTTCTGTTTCGCCTACTTTCTGAACTCCGGGAAGATACGTTAATGCCGATGTAATCTGTCCGTCCGCTCCGGCTGTTGTGTAAATATCAATCGGCGTAAGTAATGTTGTTGATCTTTTTTTGTCACTTGCTTCGATAGAACCTGCCGAAACCACTACTGCATCAATTTCATTAATTTGCTCTTTCAGTTCCGCATTTACAGAAACTTCCTGATTTTCAATCACAATCGGTTTTTCAACATCAATGTATTTCGGATGGGTAAAAACTAAAACACGGCTGCCTTTTTCTGAAGTTTCAAAAGAGAAATTTCCGTTGGAATCGGTTGTGGCTCCGTCGTAAGTATTTTTCAGGGTAACATTTACTTCTCCTACTCCTCTATTTTTGTACGTAACTTTTCCCGAAATTCTGGTTTGGGCGAAATTTAGTGCAAATGATAAAAAAGTGATAAGAAATAATAATTTTGTTTTCATAGCTGTTTTATTTCGATTCAAAAGTATGACGAATTTTGGTTGTTTTTAAATTTTTGTTGCTGAGTGGTCGTTTTTGGAATCTGAATGGTTGTTTTTGATTTTATGATGATAAGATTTATTTTAGGAAAATATATTGACCACCCCGTCAAAAATTCTTTGAATTTTCGCCACCCCTCCAAAGGAGGGGAATGTTACTACTATTTAAACTGAGTTTGGGATAAGTCTTCTTAAACGCAAGGTTAGACAAAGAGATTCAATTATCAGGAATTCAGATTTTTAGATATACAAAGGCGTAAAACTTATCAAAGTAATACCATTTTTGCCTTTTTTAAATAAACGAAGTGCCTTTATTTAGCTTACCAACTTTCAATAAGTAAAAAAATCTTTTGTTTTTCTTTGCGATAAATTAATATAATACTATAAATCAATTATTTAAACTTATTCCTTATCCCAAACTGAGGTTATTTACATTATTAAACTGCGTTGAATTTAATTGATGGGAATGCAGAAATCGACGAGCATTTTTCCTTCGGGATGTTCTTTATAGTTGGTGTGGTAGATTTCAAAAGGAAAGGCTTTTCTTACAGAATAATGGTTTTCATTCATCCATAGAAAAAGGGAAACCCAGCATTGTTCAAAGTCATTTAAGGTGACTTCTCCACTTCCGACTATGAATTTTCCGGCTTCAAGGGTTTCAGGGAAAATCTGGTCTTCCTGCTGCTGCTGCTTTTCCTGCAGGAGCATACAGGCGTGGATTCTTACTTTATCGGGAGGGGTCACTTTAAAGCTGTCGTGATAAACGGAAATCATTTTTAGATTCTCTCGGGGAAATAGTTTTTTCTCTGTTGCCCAATCTATTAAGGTATTGTAAGAGGATTCAACATTAGCAATTCCAAGGCTCATTACTGCTGCCAGATTCATTTCCGGAAGTTCGGTAACTTTAATTTTTAAATTCATTGCGGTCCATTTTAACAGGTTTTCCATATTGCAAATGTATTGTTGGAAAACTGCATCCGTTTGTCCGTTCTTGCTTTGTTTTAATTGAATTTTATGAAACTTTTCAGGAGCCGATTTTCTGAATTCTGAGGGAGATTTGCCGTAATGCTTTTTAAAGGATTTATTGAAAGCAGAATGACTGGAGAATCCCAGTTCAAGATAAATATCTTTTACGCTTATATTCTTTTTTACGGCTAAATAAAAGGCGCTTTTTTCAATTCTTTTGCGGATGATATAGCTTTGAAGGGTTTCATAGGTTATCAGTCGGAAAATCCTGTGAAAATGAAAGGGAGAATACGCTGCAACTTCCGCAACTTTTTCTAAGGAAAGCTCGGTATTGAGATTGTTATCAATGTACTGAATAGCTTTCACCATTCTTTTTCTGTATTCTTCCAATTTAAAAGCATTTCCTGCAAAGGTATCGACATCGGATGAAAATGATTTGTCTTTTATTGCTATTGATGAAAAAAGAAAGGAATTGTAATGTGCTTTGAAAAATGTTGTCTAACTTTATCCGACAATCACTTTAAATCATTTAAAAATGAAAGGTACAACATTAGCATTATTGGCAGGATGTGCGTTTTTTGCGGTTTCATGCGGAACAACAAAGACGTATCAGGTTCTGTCTAAGAGCAACACTCAAACAGGCGGAACGGCAAAATTCACCCAAAAAGGAGACGAAGTTATTATGAAACTGGATGTTACGAATCTTACTCCTGGAATTCATGCAGTACACATCCATGAAAAAGGAGACTGCTCCGCAGCAGACGGAACTTCAACGGGAGGACACTGGAATCCATCTAAAAACGATCACGGAAAATGGGGTGCAGAGCATTTCCACATGGGAGATATCGGAAATCTTGTTGCCAATCAGGATGGTGTGGCAACGCTGACTTTTAAAACCAACAAATGGTGTCTCGGATGTTCTGATGAGTCTAAAAATATTATCGGAAAGGGAATGATTATTCACGCCGCGGCAGACGATTTTCATACGCAGCCAACCGGTAATGCAGGAGGAAGAGTGGGTTGTTTGGAGATTAAATAATTTTTCGCTTCTATCAATAAAAAATACCGCTACTTTTTGTTAGCGGTATTTTTTATATTTTGTCTGAATATTAAGATTTTACACTCATATCTGCAATAATATTCATTGCTTCCTGAAGGTAAAGATCTTTCTTAAGATTTTTGATCCAGATTTCAGATTTTTTCTTAAAAGCTTCGTCTTTTTTCTCTCTTTCAATTTCGTTCTGATACATCGTAAACTGAAGACCGTTTTCAAATTTCGTTAATGATTTGAATTTTTCGATCTGCGCTTTTCTCTGCTTCATTACGTCATTGAATTTATTGATATTTAAAGTAATGGTTTCCTCTTTATCCAGTTTTTCTCTCCACTGAGCAGATTCTAACAACAACTGATATTTTGCATTTTTAGCCATTCTGTCGTTGCTTGCTTTTTCCAATGCCTGAATGTTGAAATAATTAAGCTTCTGGAAACTTGTGGAAGGAATTTTATCCCAAGCCAAAGCATAATCGTCATATCTTTCTCCAATCTCCGCATAGGTAAAGAAATCTTTCATCTGAATGTCTGAAACAATTCCTTTTCTCTGGGTAGATTCTCCTGTAATTCTGTAGAATTTCTGGATGGTAAGTTTTAAGGATCCGAAATCGTCTTCTGTATTTAAGAATCTGTTCAGATCCACAAAAGTCTGTACGGTTCCTTTTCCGAAAGACTGCGGAGAACCGATAATCATTGCTCTTCCGTAATCCTGCATTACTCCTGCTAAGATCTCAGAAGCTGAAGCAGAAAGTTCGTTCTGCATGATTACCAATGGTCCTGTCCAGATCGGAGTTTCATTTTTATTTTTTAAGGTCTGAATTTTTCCGTTTCCGTCTTTTACCTGTACATACGGTCCCGCCTGCATGAAAAGTCCCATGATGTCTCCAACTTCCGTTAAAGAACCTCCTCCATTGTTTCTAAGATCCAGAACAATCCCTTCAATTCCCTGAGCTTTAAGCTTAATGATCTCATTTTTAATATCATCTGAAGCATTTCTTCCGTTAGGATTTTCAAAATCTGCGTTGAAGCTTGGTAAATTAATGAAACCGTATTTTTTACCGTTCGGAGAGTTTACGATAATACTTCTCGCGAAAGTATCTTCAATGGCAACTTCTTCACGGATCATGGTTACATCTTTTATCGTTCCGTCTTTTTTCTGAACCGTTAAAGTAACCGGAGTTCCTTTTTCTCCTCTGATGAGTCTTACGGCTTCATCAGAAAGCATTCCTACGACATTTACTGCATCTTCTTTCGGTTTAGATTTTACTTTCAAGATTTTATCCCCTTCAGAAAGCTGTTTGGATTTCCATGCCGGAGCGCCTATCGTTAAAGCGCCCAAATAAAGATTTCCTTTCTTTTCCTGAATGATCGCTCCGATTCCGATTACTTTTCCTGTGAAATTGGTATCAAAATCTTCTTTATCCTTTGGAGAATAATAGTTGGTGTGCGGATCGAAAACCTCCGTATAGGCATTCATATACACGGTAAACCAGTCCATTTTCTTTCTCTTTTTGAATCTCGTAAAGGTTTCTTTCACAAGATCTTTCACCTCATCGGTTGCTTTTTTGAGCTTCTGATCCGGCGCAAGAGGCTGATATTTTATGGTATCTTTCAGGTTGTATTTCTGTACAGAATCTTTTTTCTCTTTCTGAGCTTCTTCTTTGCTGTTCATCGATTCTATTTCCTGAAGGATATTATATTTGATGAATTTTTTCCACTCGTTATACTGCTCCTGCTTGTTTGCAGGAACTTTTTTCATTTTCGGTTCTAAAATAAGCGTTTCATCTTCTTCCAGATTAATCGGCTTGCTGAAAATATCCTGCGTGATTTTATCGATCTCGTTTACTCTCTGGTATAATCTGTCGATGGTAAGTTTGTAGAAAGTAAGATCTCCCTGGTTGATGTAATCATCCAGTTTCGTTTCATGCTTCCCGAATTCATCCATATCCGATTGAATGAAATATCTTTTTCCCGGATCTACCATCTCAAAATAATGCTTATAAACATCTTTAGAATAGGCATCGTTGATGGGTTTTGGGCTGTAATGCAAATAAGAAAGTGTATTTTTCACGCTCACCATTATCGTCTGCATCTTTTCGTCATCATTCTTTGGCGAGTTGAAACAAAACATTAGACTTGTTAATGGAATTAGGAGTAAAAATTTATTTAGCTTAAAATTTTTCCACATAAATCTGTAATGTATTTTATTAATTTTAAAAAAGTATTGTAATAAGTAGTTATTTTTTATTCTCCGTTACAAACTATCAAATTTAATACCTTATTTCTAAATATCTGTTACTTTTAAGGAATTTTATTAAGATCAGGATTTATCTTAATTTTTACTGTTGAAAGTAGGGTTTAAAAGCTCAAAAATTCAAAAACCATTATTTCACACTCCAAAATATTTAAACCCAAAGTTTTTTCCGCAGAAAGTCTTTTATAGTATATTTGTTACAATTAAAAAATTTATATGGAAAGACCACTTATTCTGGTTACGAATGACGACGGAATTACAGCACCGGGAATCAGAAATCTTATCAGTTTTATGAACGAAATCGGAGAAGTAGTTGTTGTAGCACCCAATTCTCCGCAAAGCGGTAAAGGTCATGCGATTACCATAAACTCTACTTTAAGTTACGAAGAAGTACATCTCGACGGTCCGCAAAAGGATTTTTCTTGCAGCGGAACTCCTGTTGACTGTGTAAAAATGGCTCTTGATAAAATTCTTCCGCGAAGACCGGACATTGTGGTTTCAGGAATCAACCACGGAGCGAACTCATCCATTAATGTGATTTATTCGGGAACGATGTCTGCTGCGGTAGAAGCGGGTGTGGAAAGTCTTCCTGCTATCGGATTTTCTTTGCTGGATTTCAGTTGGGAAGCCGATTTTACGCAGGCAAAAGAATACATTCAGAATATTGTGAAAAGAACTCTGGAAAACCCTATGCCGAAAGGAATTGTATTAAATGTAAATATTCCGAAACTTCCGAAAGAGGAAATAAAAGGGGTGAAAGTCTGCAAACAGGCACACGCAAAATGGGAAGAAAGCTTTGATGAAAGGGTAAATCCTCACGGAAAAAAATATTACTGGCTGACCGGATATTTCAACAATATGGACGAATCTGAAGATGCTGATGAAACCGCTTTGGCAAACGGATATATTTCTATTGTTCCGGTGAAATTCGATCTTACAGCTTACGAGTATATGAATACGCTGAATGAAGTGATGAAGTTTGATTAAACATAAATATTGAGGCGTAAATTTTTTTTACGCCTTATTTTTTGCAATAGAAACTCTTACACCGAATAAAATTCTAATCATATCAAAGACGGAAAATCTTATGTATTGATATTCTGTTAGATTAAGTTCTTTTTTAAGATCAATATAATTGGAATAATCAAAACTTGAAATTCTTTCTACCACTCTATTATCTTTAACAAGATATAAAACATTGTACGACTGATATTTGGCTCTTTCCCTTTTTTCAAAACAAAAATCTAGATCATCTATCTTAATTGTTTCAGTTTTAAAAAATTTTTTACAGATAATCATACCATCAGTTATTATAATTTTTGTATGAATTTTAAAGAAAAAATTCCAAAATAAAATCAATGCTGAAACAAAAAAAATATCTCTCAGAATATATAATATCTTAAAACTTCTAAAATCATCTATAATAATGAAAGTAAAGACTATTGTAGATAAAAACGTTAAAAAATATACGATCATGAATGATTCGATATTAATCCTTGATCTCATTCTTTAATGTCTTAAAATAAAACTCTATCCTCTTTCCTCAATTCCTCCAGATATTTGCTTTTATCATCGCGGTAAAATAAATTCATAGTTTCGAAAGGAATCATTTTCAGGTCTTTATTTACGATGTGAACACAGGATTTTTTCACAGCACGGACATCAAAATCATGCGCATCCATAAAGTTCATGATGATGATTCTGAACAGGTTATCATAATCCAGATTGGGTGCGGAAACGTCAGGAAGACAGCACAATAACTGATTAACTTTAGGTTTTACTTTATCTACAGAAATTCCGGTGCTGAAAATATCCAGAAGCTGCATCTGCAATCCGGTATCCTGTTCGTAAACAATGGTATTCCGGGTTTCATTGTTCAGTAAATCAGCAGGATTAATGTATCGTGTTAAAGGAATCGTTTCGCCTTCCAGTTTCAGAATATATCCCATTGCCAAAGCATCCGGATTGCATGGAACCGGAATGATATCGTCCGAATTCAGCAGCGGAAACTGATTGAGAATTTCCTGTCTTACTTCGGTTAAAGTAATTTTTTCATGAGCAGAATCTTCGCGGTTTCTTCCTGCAATTTCTACTGGCTGAAAAGTAATTCCGCGGACGCATTTCTGTTTCAGTGCAAAATCAATGATTTTTCCGATTTCGTCAATATTTTTATCTTTCTGAAGAACAATGACGAGGGTAGTCGAAAGATTTAAAGCATTCAATTTCTCTAAAGCTTTCATTCGTACGTCTGTTAAATCTTTTCCTCTGAAATCTTCCAGAACTTCCGGTTTAAAGGAATCAAACTGAAGGTAAATTTCAAATTCCGGAGCGTACGTTGCCAGTTTTTCGGCAAAACCGGGATCATTGGCAATTCTTACCCCGTTCGTATTCAGCATTAAATGTTTAATGGGTTTCGACTTCGCAATATCCATGATTTTGAAAAATTCCGGATGAATTGTCGGCTCTCCTCCACTGATCTGAACGACATCCGGCTCGCCTTCATTTTTAACGATCACATCAAACATCACTTCAATCTCCTCCAGACTTCTGTGGCTTCCGTAATGCGGTGAAGACATTGCGTAACAGGTGGGACAGGTAAGATTGCACCGATCTGTTACTTCCACAATGGAAAGGCAGCTATGTTGCTCATGATCAACGCATAAACCACAATCGTAAGGACAGCCAAATTCTACATCGGTTCCAAAATGATGGGGCATTTCAGAAGCTTTATTGTAATTTCTGATGTTTTTATAATACTGAACATCTGAAGCAATTTTAGTTTTGAAAAATCCGTGATCCGGACATCTTTTCGTCATAAAAACTGCTTCATCTTCAATAATGATCTTTGCTCCCACTCTTTTCAGACATTCGGGACAAAGACTTATGGTATAATCGTAATACGTATAATTTCTTACTGGCATAATAATTTTTAATTTATAAAACTCCTCCGCAAATAATTCCACTAATTATCAAACAGATAAGCATGGAAATAGTGACAGTCTGCCAAAATTGTTTCTTTGAAAAATTTTCATTCTTCCAATGAAAAATAGCTTCGGTAATTTTTCCCACTAGGTATGAAATCCCAAAAATAATTCCTCCGAATATAAAAAGTGCTGTTATTATTGAAATCAACAAATCCATTCTTAACTGTTTTTACATTCCACCACAAACAAAACCACTGATCAATCCGCCAACAAGCATGGAAATCAGAACAGTCATCCAAAACTGACCGGTTGAAAATTTTCTTTCATTATTCCATTCGTAAATAACTTTTGTAATTACAGCAACAACAAGCGATATCATCAATAATACAAAGACAATAATCCCGATAATTATTACAACAAGACCACCAAGATCTCCGACTTCAAGAAATGTGAGTAATTTCATGATTTGATATTTAAAGTGAAGTTACAAATTTTGTTTTTCTCAATTTTAAGAAATAATAGAAAATTACAGCTATACAAACAAGCTGTATGGTTCCTAAATTTCCTAAAATTTCTACTCTCGGCTTGATGAAGTCCAGCAACAGCCGGAAGCTAAAATAACTGACCATAAACAACTGAAAAACGAAACCTGAAGGATATTTTTTTGTATTCTGGATAACTTTTAAAACGATCCATAAAAGAATGAGAAACGCTATTTCATATAATGCCACAGGATGTCTGAGAAATTGGTCTCCCAGATGCATTCCGAAAATAAAATCAGTAGGAATTCCGTATGTTTCTTCATGAATTCCGGTAAGAAAGCAGCCGATTCTGCCAATAATCATTGCTAAGATCAGTGGATAGACAATCAAATCTCCGGTACTTTCTTTATGCCCGACAATTTTTTTTGCCCATTCAACGCCAATTAAGCCAAAAGCCAATCCTCCAACAATTGTATTATTTGTCCAGATGGTTTTCAGATCAAAATGCTCTAAAAGTCTGATGGGGTTTTCGAGATTTCCAATTAATTTTGATCCGATTAATGCTCCCGCAGTTGCGCCAATTAATACAGCTGCCGAAGTATTGAAAGACATTTTCTCTTTCGATTTTTGTTTTAGATAAAAATAAAACCGCATTCCGATAAAAATTCCTGCCGCTTCAAACAGCGGATGAGCGAGAATAGTTTTACCAAATAGGTGAAAGGTCACAGGAAATTCCATGGTTTCAAAAGTATTGTTTTTAATTAAAACTTATTCGAATTTCTTTAAATTTTATATGTGGTTCTTTTGTCTTGAAACAAAAGAACGAAAAGTTCAAGACTTTGAATCTGAATGCTAAAAATTAAAATTCATTCCTAAAATTCCCAAAACTTGCGCGAATTCAATTGGGGTCTTTTGATTAAAAATTTGCCCCGCGCTTCAAACAGTGGGAATTTTTTAACGAAATAAATTGTAATTTTCTTAACGCTTCAGCTTCATATGTCGATTTTTCTGATCGTATTTATGATTTAGTTAGCTTTTAAATAAAGGTTCAAATTGTATTAAATAATTTATAAAATCCTTTTAAATAAAGATTAGAATCAATCTTTTTCATAAATTTAATTAAAATAATTATCCGAATTATGAGAATAGAATATGATATTAAACTGGGTTTTAAGGATGTAATGTTCCGTCCGAAACGTTCTACCCTGAAATCCCGTTCTGAAGTTGATCTGGAAAGAGAATTTACCTTTAAACACACCCGAAAAAAATGGAAAGGCGTTCCTGTGATTGCTGCCAATATGGATACAGTGGGAACATTTGAAATGGCGGTGGAACTGGCAAAAGAAAAAATCATCACAGCGGTTCATAAGCATTATTCCGTGGAAGAATGGTCAGATTTTTTAAATTCTCAGCCGGAAAACATTTATCAGTATATCGCATTAAGCACGGGAACCGGAAAAGCAGACGAAGAAAAGATAAAAACCATCCTCGATCTGCATCCTAAAATCGAGTTTCTCTGCATTGATGTAGCCAATGGTTATTCTGAGCATTTTGTGGAATTTGTGAAGAAGGCAAGGGCAAATTTCCCGGATAAAATTATCATTGCGGGAAATGTTGTAACCGGAGAAATGGTGGAAGAGCTTATTTTAGTCGGCGCAGATATCATTAAAGTCGGGATTGGTCCCGGTTCGGTTTGTACAACGAGAGTGAAAACCGGAGTGGGATATCCTCAACTTTCGGCAATTATAGAATGTTCTGATGCAGCACATGGTTTAGGAGGTCATATTATCGCGGATGGCGGCTGTAAAGTTCCGGGAGATGTGGCGAAAGCTTTTGGCGGCGGTGCAGATTTTGTGATGCTGGGCGGAATGTTTGCAGGACACGATGAAAGCGGTGGCGAAATGGTGGAAGAAAACGGTAAAAAATACAGACTTTTTTACGGAATGAGCTCAAAAACAGCCATGGATAAACATTCGGGAGGTGTTGCAGAATACCGTGCTTCGGAGGGAAAAACCGTAAAAGTAGCTTACAAAGGTCCGGTTCTGGAAACGGTAAAAGATATTTTAGGCGGCGTTCGTTCTACCTGTACTTATGTGGGGGCTTCAAAACTGAAAGAGCTGTCGAAAAGAACTACGTTCATCAGAGTACAGGAGCAGGAAAATCAGATATTTAAAGAGTAACAATTGAACAAAATATTTAACATTACAAACGGTGATTGTCTCGCTGAACAATTGAAGGAAACAACAATTTCCGGCGAGATGATTATTTGTAGAGAAGCTTTAGTTACAGGTTCTTTACAGGCTGAAAATCTGGATGTTTTCTGGAAAGTAAGATCAGAATTTATTGCTGAAAATTATGGTGATACAAAAGAAAATTATTACCGTAAAGTGGTTTCAGAATTCAATAAAATAATGCAGATTCCGGAAGATTCTGAGGTACATCTTTGGTTTGAAGATGATCTTTTTTGTCAGGTTAATATGTGGTTTTGCTTAACGCTGATTCCGAAGGATAAAAATATCAACATCTACAGGATTTTTCCAAAATCATCGAAAGAAAGCCAATGGAAAGGGTTTTCGGATTCTGACCGTTTTGATTTGGAAGAAACATTAACCTCAAGAGTTTTATTTAAACAAAAGGATCTTGAATTGGGGCTGAATTTATGGGAAGCTTATCAAAGTAATCATCAAAATAAATTAAAGCAACTTTCTGAAATTCAATCTGATTGCTTTCATTTTTTACCTGAATTGATCGCAACTTATCAAAACATTAATCCTGAAGTTTTTATTCAAAATTTAATCCTGAACGGTATAACAGATTTTAGTGAGGTGTTTGAAAAGTTCCGTGAGAAGCTGGGAATTTTCGGATTCGGAGATTTGCAGGTAAAGCTTATTTATGATAAAGTTTTTCAGGAAAAATAGCGCTTATTTTACAACAATGCTTTTCTTGCTGAAAAATTTTTCCAACTGATCATTAACGTACTTTTTCTCTTCTTTTGCGGAAGATAATTCATCAAAGTACAGGATTTTGGGAACTTCTTTTATTTTATCAATTTTTAAAGAATCTTCTTTAGAATTCTGAATGACTGTAATTCTGTCTCTTATTTCCTTATCATATTCTTTTAAATCGGTTACAAAAATTTCTTTAACGAAATTATTCATGTTGTAATCTATATTAAACCCTGAATAACTCTGACTGAAAAAATCTGTTTCCGGCAGAAAGATGACAAACAAACTGATCCACCAAAGTCTTTTTAAATTCTCCTTTTTGTATAGTAAAAGAAAAGAAAGGGTAGCTAAAAAGAAGATGACAATATTATCGTTTTGTCTTCCCACAATATTGATCAGATAGCCTAAAAGCATTAAAGGAAGCAATGAAATCATACAAATTACGAAAGCTTTGGTAAATTTCACTTTACTTTTTAAGGCAGTAAGTTCTTCAAAAAACAAAGCAGTAAATAAAGGAATAAGAAATACTGTTTTTATAAAAATATAGCCAAAATTAAAAGTGAAAAAAGCGGTTCTTTTCGTCCACATCCAATAAAAAGCATCATCAGATTTTACCATTCTGTTGAAGTTTCCGGGAGCTAAAAAGCTGATAAGAAATCCGATAATTCCGATGGCTAAAAGAATTTTATTTTCTTTTGATGGTTTTTCAAAGCATATAAAACTCAATGCTCCTAACAAAAGCAGCGCAATGATTTCATTTGCACCCATCAGAATAAAAATGACAACAGCACTTAAAAAGAAGAACAGTTTTTTTTGTGACTGCTGAAACTTTCCGTAAAAAAAGAGTAAAAGACCCGATAAAATAACTGGTAAAAAGTAGACATTAGATCCTGTAATCCAAAAATAATGTTCCGGTAAACTGATTAATCCAACCGTATAAATAAAGAAAAATAACAGGCTCTTTTTTAGTGCTTCTGTAAAGATATAATTAAAATATAGTCTGAAATTTAAAATGACGACTGCAAGAAATGAATTGAGTAAAAATATGGGATAAATTTTCGGGAGTATATTGAACGGATCTTTAGAAACAGGATTCAGCATATTAATGGTATAGCCAAAATATCTTCCTCCCCAATGCATATAAAAATCGCAGACATTCCCCAGAAATCCTAATTTTTTTGTTCCATAGGAATAGATATAATCATCGGTCTGATATACATTAAAAAAAGAAAAGTAAACCAGACCGATTAGTAGTAAAACCGACAAGAATAAGGTAATATTCTGTACCGTTTTCATATATTTTATGTCAAAAGACCTCCATCAACGTTTAACGTCTGTCCTGTAACGTAAGAAGACATTTCACTTCCTAAAAATACGCATGCATTTGCAATATCTCTGGTCTGTCCCAGTTTTTTCATCGGGATAGCTTCGTTCCATTTTTCTTTTGCTTTGTCATCTAAAGCATCCGTCATTTCAGTTTGTATGAATCCCGGAGCAATTGCGTTGCAACGGATGTTTCTGGAACCTAATTCTAATGCTACAGATTTAGTGAAACCGATAACTCCTGCTTTGGAAGCTGCATAGTTTGCCTGTCCTGCATTTCCGCTGATCCCTACTACAGAAGTCATGTTGATGATTGATCCTGCTTTTGCCTTCATCATGGGCTTAATTACCGCTTTGGTAAGGTTAAATACAGAATCTAAATTTACTTTAATTACTTTATCCCAGTCATCTTTCGACATTCTCAAAAGCAGATTGTCTTTCGTAATTCCTGCGTTATTTACCAAAATATCAATTTTTCCAAACTCAGCCATTACTTCGTCCACTAAAGTTTGAGCGGCATCAAAATCTGATGCATCAGACTGATATCCTTTAATTTGAGTTACAGAACTTAAAGCTGCTTCCAATTCCTTCGCTTTTTCTACAGATCCGGCGTAAGTAAATGCTACTTTTGCACCCTGTTCGGCGTACATTTCGGCAATTCCTTTTCCGATTCCTCGTGTAGCTCCCGTAATTAGCGCTACTTTTCCTTCTAATAGTTTCATATATGACAATTATTTTTCTTTATAACGTATTAGCCTTTTGAAAGTTGGCTAATATACAGCATTTAATTTTACAGAAATAAAACAGTGCGCAAAGATATTACAAAATGTTATTCAATGCATTTTAAATCACTTTTTTAGCGAAAATTTATGACTGTTTTTTGTCATAAAGCCACTTTAAATAAGTTAATCGATAAAACTTCTGTCTTTTTGTTCTGTAAAATAAATGAATTCTGTTTCTTTTCCTTTGGTAAGTCTGATGCCTTTTTTATCCGGAAAAAACTTATCATAGACAATTTCCGTTAAAGGTTCATTTTTGTCGTTGGTAACACCGAATTTATTATCTTTTTTCACCACAAATTCATTAACACCTAAAAAAGTGGTGATGTCATCATAGACGAAAGGAACAATTTCATTTCCGCTTTCATCCATCATCCCGTAGAAATTGTCTATGTTTTTCCCGACTAATGTGGGATAAAGTTCAAAAGGTTTTACTTCCTTAAATCCTTTTAATTCTTTATAATTTCCTGTTTTTGGTGAAAATGTATAATAGGTTTCGTTTTTATTGACAATCAATGTATTGGGGAATATTTTTTCGATCTGGTAATCGTCATTCAGGATATTTTTTAAATTTTTATCCAGAATTTTCTCTTCATCGTCTTTTCTCAGATAGAGATATTTTTCTCCTGCAATGCTCAATCCTTCTACCCTGTCATATTCCTTCGGAAAAACAACTTCTCCGTTTAGACGCACAACGGCAGTTTTAGGATTTTTCTGATCCTGAGAGGTTTTAAACAACCCATTAAAAAGAGGGTTTACATAATGATAATCAAGATCATACACCTTCCCTTCTCTCTTAGAAAAAATGCTTACTTTATCTTCTTTGGTAAGGTAAATATATTCTCTGCCCACAAAAGCCTGATCGTATATTTCATCGGCAATGGTGCTTTCTTTTTCATCAATAATACCATATTTATTTTTAGAAACATCCAAAGTTACCAAATAAGGAAACGCATTGATATTGTCCACGTTATGATCCGAAATCGTACTTAAGGTTTTACCATTATTATCAATAACCTCTCCGGATTTTTCACCTTTCGAAAGATAAGTTCTGCTTTTGTAGAAACGAAGATCATCGGTAAAAGGACGGTCTGAAATTTGTTTTCCGTCAAAATCATAAATCAGCCAGACTCCGTTATTTTTAACAAAGAATCTGTTCTCACTTCCAAAAACTATTTTTTCTGAGAACGGAATAATTTCTTTTCCGTTAAAATCGTAAACACATTCCTTTCCTTTCTTTGAATAAATCAGCCTGTCTTTATTTTCCCAGGTTCTGAATTTGAAAAGATCCATCGGAATAACTTCCTTTCCGTTCGCATCAATAATCGCCGTTTTTCCATTGGAATTTCCCGCTTTTACCCTCAGAATAAACCTGTTTTTCCATAAATGTGAAATTTCACTTTTTGCAGGATACTCAAAAGTGATATTGCCCAGAGAATCTACAATTCCAGATTTTCCGGTTTTGGCATCAGAAATCATTCCGTATCCTTTGGAATAGAAACGGACTTCTTTGCCTGTTTTTTTTGTTAAAAGTATCTGTTTATACTGATCCGTCTGCCCGAAACAGACCGACGAAAGCAGTACGAAAATTAAATTTTTCAATTAAATTGAATTATTTACGATGAGAACAATCTCACCTTTTAACGTTTTGCTTTTGGAAAACTCAATGAGTTCAAGAATTGTTCCTCGTTTGGTTTCTTCGAACTTTTTGGAAATCTCACGGCTTAAGCTAACCTTGGTTTCTTCGCCGAAAAATTCTTTAATCTGCTCCAGTGTGGTATTAATTTTATGCGGACTTTCGTATAAAACGATTGTTTTTTTCTCTTCTGCAAGCTGTTTAAGCTTCGTTTGTCTGCCTTTTTTCTGAGGAAGAAATCCTACAAAAAGAAATTCGTTATTCGGTAATCCCGAAACCACCAAAGCCGGAACAAAAGCGGTTGCTCCCGGTAAACAGATCATTTCAATATGATGATCGGAACCTGCTTTTGCCAGCAAATAACCCGGATCTGAGATTCCGGGAGTTCCTGCATCGGTAATAATGGCAATATTCTGACCGCTTTTAAGGTCTGTAATTACTTTTTCCGTTGTCTGATGTTCGTTGTGTAAATGATAAGATTTTAGAGGCTTGGAAATCTCGAAATGCTTTAAAAGAATTCCGGAAGTTCTCGTGTCTTCACATAAAATATAATCAACCTCTTTCAGTACATTTACCGCTCTGTAGGTCATATCTTCGAGGTTCCCGATCGGTGTAGGAACAAAATATAGGATTCCGCTCAAAATTTAGTTTATAAAAATTTATTTTCCACCAATATCCAAAGTCTCTGCGCGTACTCGTCCACTTTATTCCATTTTTTGGCATAATAAAGATCGCTCAGATATTCTTTAGCTTCTTCCAGTGTTCTGAAACTGTTCAGGTTATTCACCACTTCATTCAGTTCTGTCTGGCTTCCTCCGAACAGTGTTTTTGTGAAAGCAATCCTGTCATTCAAATCAAGCTTAAACTCAGGCTTTTTCTTTTCCGCTTCCATAAAATCGGTTGGAATATTGGTCTTTAAAATACTTCCTGTCTCTTCTTTTTTCTCAACAGGAATTGCTTTTTCCGGCATATCTCTTTCAAGATGATCATCATCAAAAAGCGACTGTACCGCTTTCAGACCTTTGATATTGGCCAGTTTTATCTTTTTATCATGATGATAGGCTTCGAGATTTTCAAAGCTTTCATCAGATTTTAAATGTTCTTTCTCTTCAGAAACAGGTTTGTTGATCTCAACAATTTTTCTTCTGTCATTAATTTCCGCTAAAACTGAAGATTCCTGTTTTTCTTCTACAGAAGCTTCATTTTTAATTTCGTTAACGATGTTTTCAGCATTTGAAGTATCGGTCGCCAATTCGCCCTGTTCCATCATTGTGTGAGAAGAATACTGATTATCATTTTCTTCCACTAAAATTTCTTCATTTTCATCTAAAACTTCCCCATCGAAAATACTCGGGATTTTTTCAGATTCTTCTTCATTTTTATACTGATAATTGTTTTGAATTTTTTCTTCTTCATCAAAATCATTCAGAATATCTCCACGATTGTCCGAAATTTCGTTTTCAAATTCATCAATTTCATTTAACTGATGATTAAAGATAACTTCTTCTTCCGTTTTGCTGTCATTAAAAATTTCTTCCGAGATTTCTTCATCATTTTCGGGTTCAGAATTTGCCAGAATTCTTTCTTCATCCACAAAATTCAGATCCGCTCCGCTGTTTTCAGAAGTTTCATATTCATCAAGTTCGTTTAACTGAGCATTGAAAACATCTTCATTCTCTTTCAGATCATTCTGAATTTCATCCTGCGAATTTTCTTCTGCAAAATTAATTAAAGTTTCGTGAAGTTCACCTTCTACAATCTCATTTAATTGATTGTTAAAAATTGCCTCTTCTTCAGTCACTTCACTTGAATAATTTCCGGATTCGCTTCCGTCAATTTCATTAAGCTCATTATTGAAAATAGCTTCCTCCTCTGTTACTTCACTGCTGAAATCATGGGATTCCTGCAAAGGAGCAGGTGAAGAAAATTTTTCTTTATTTTCTGAAATCAGCGAAGAATTTTCACTTCCGAAATACTCGATATTTTTTTCCAGCAGCCGGAGAAACGAAATCCTGTTGGCAAGCTCTTCCACAAGATCCTGCTTTGACGAAAGTTCGTCTACGTTGCTTATTTTATCCAGAATACCAATGATATTCTTGGATTCAAAAAAAATCTTTTCCTTTAAATCTTGGATGTTCTGCATAGAAGAATCTTGTTAAAATTGCTTACTTTTGATCTTAAAAATATACGGCTAATTTAACAAATGTTTTTAGAAAATACAATTAATCATTCCAAACAAAGTGGTTGGATGGAAGTTATTTGTGGCTCAATGTTTTCCGGAAAAACCGAAGAGTTGATCAGAAGGCTTAGAAGGGCTGAAATGGCAGGGCAGAATGTGGAGATTTTTAAACCAAAACTGGATACGCGCTATTCGGATGAAGATGTGGTTTCGCACAATCAGAATAAAATCCGAAGCACGGCGGTAGAAAATCCCAGCGAAATTCTTTTGCTGGCTTCCAATTGTCATGTAGTAGGAATTGATGAAGCACAGTTTTTTGATGAAAGCATTGTGGATATAGCCAATCAACTGGCAAACGGCGGAATAAGAGTGGTTATTGCAGGTCTGGATATGGATTTTCTCGGGAGACCTTTCGGACCGATGCCGAATCTGATGGCAACTGCAGAATATGTTACAAAAGTACACGCAATCTGCAGAAGAACGGGAAATCTAGCCAACTATTCTATGAGAACTTCCGAAGGAAAAGATCTTGTAGAACTCGGAGAAACAGAATCTTACGATGCGGTAAGCAGAAGAGTTTTTGTGGATGAAGTTTTGAATAAAAAAGAGATTTAATATCAAATTTATTATTAATTTTGTTTAAAATTTAATAGTGAAAACTATCAGAAAATGATATTAGAAATTAAAAATTACATCAAGATCAGCAATTCTATTGACGAGATTCTGAAAAATTCGCCTTTCAAAATGAAATACATCATCGAGAAAAGCGGAATTTCCGAGCCTACGTTTTTCAGAAAAATGAAAGAGAAAAAATTTCTTCCGGAAGAATTGCTGAAGATTGCGGAAATTATAGAGCCGGAAAAAATTTCGCATGATGATATTCTCAATGCTATTCAGGAAGGTTTAGACGACGTAAAAAACGGACGGATAACTGAACATATGGCAGTGATGAATGAAGCAAAGGAAAGAATTGCAAAAAAGAAAAATGAATATTTTTTGGACAAATAGAGCCAAATCGGATTTAGAAATTCTAGAAGATTTTCTTATTGAAAACTGGGGGTTCGATGTTTTGGAAGATTTTTATGAAATTTTAGAAAGAAAAATTTCTTTGCTTGAAAATGGAAATCTTATTCATCAGAAATATGAAGACACAGCGTTTCACAAATTACTAATTACGAAACACAACTCTATCATTTATGAAATTTCAGGAAATCAAATAAATCTTTTAAATATGATTAATAACTTCCGAAATCCTGATTCTAATTATAACCTAATTACAGAAAAGTAGTTTATGAACTACACGACAAACCATATCGCAGAAATCACCAATGCGAAGATTATTGGAGACAAAAATATAATAATCAGGAATATCGCTTTCGACAGCAGAATTATTTATTCTACTAAAAATACTGCGTTTATAGCGATCAATACTCCAAAAAATTCCGGAGAAAAGTTCATTGAATCTGCTATCGACCGTGGAATAAATGTCATCATTTCCGAACATCATCATCCGCAGTTTGAAAATATTACGTGGATCATTGTTGAAAATTCGGTTGAATTTCTTCAGAAATTAGCTAAATTTCATTTTGAAAATGCTCATTTAAAATCAATCGGAATTACAGGAAGTAACGGAAAAACGATTTTAAAAGAGTGGCTGTATCAATGTCTGTGGAATGAATTTCCAACGGTAAAAAGCCCGAAAAGTTTCAATTCCCAGATCGGACTTCCGCTTTCTCTGCTGCAGATTAATAATTCTCATCAATTAGGAATTTTTGAAGTAGGCATTTCAAAGCCAGACGAAATGGAAAAGCTCGAAAATATTTTCCATCCGCAGATTGGTCTGCTCACTCACATCGGAACTGCTCATCTTGCCAATTTCCAATCGGAAGAGGAGCTGATTGATGAAAAGATCAAATTATTCAAACACTCTGATACGGTTATTTATAACGGAGATAATCCTTTGGTTGACAAAAAAATAAAAGAATTATATTCAAGTAAAAAATTAATTTCTTACGGGTTTAAGGAAGACAACGAAGTTTACTTCAAAAACAATAATTCGAAAAACGAAGATGTAACGGTACATTATTTCGACGAAGAAATTTCTTTTCCGGTTCATCAGAGAGATGAAGCCACTTTAACGAATGCTTTGGCGCTTGTAACGGTTTTAAAGGAACTTGGTATTGAAAACGAAAAGATCGTCGAAAAAATCAACGCTTTAAAGGCTGTTGAAATGAGACTTGAAGCGATTGAAGGAATTGAGAACAATATTGTCATCAACGATTCTTTTAACCTTGATCTTGATTCTCTGAAAACAGCGCTTCAATTTCTCAATGAATACAACAAACCGAAAAAATCTCTGGTTCTTACAGATATTGTAGGGGTAAATTCCAATTCGAAAGAACTGTATGAAGAAGTCTCAGAACTTGTAAACGATCAGAAATTCGATTCTGTTTTCCTGATCGGTGATGAAATATCAAAATTTAGTGAATTATTTAAAGCTAAAACTTTTACTTTTATCAATGCTCAGGAATTAATTGAAAGTAAACACCTTACAGAAATTGAAAATCAGATCATTCTATTAAAAGGGGCAAGAAAATTTGAGATCGAAAGACTTAAAGATCTACTTGAGCTCAGAAAACATGATACGGTTTTAGAAATTAATTTGAATGCCATTCTTCATAACATCAATTACCATAAATCTTTATTAAAACCAGCCACAAAAATGATGGCGATGGTAAAGGCAAATTCTTATGGCTTAGGAAGTTATGAAATTTCAGAATTTTTACAGCATCATCACATAGATTATCTTGGAGTCGCTTTCGTTGATGAAGGCGTAGAACTCAGAAAAAAAGGAATCACAGTTCCTATTGTGGTTATGAATCCTGAACAGCATAGTTATGAAACCGTGATCACCTATAATCTGGAACCGGAAATTTACAGTTTCAGAGTTCTGGAATTATTCTATGAAGCCGTTCAGAAATCGGGATATGATAAAAAATATCCGATTCACATCAAACTGGAAACAGGAATGCATCGTCTTGGTTTTAAAGGCAATGAACTGGATCAGTTAAGTGAGACTTTAAATTCAATGAATGTAAAAGTTCAAAGTATTTTCAGCCATCTTTCTTCTTCAGATTTGCCGGATGAAAAAGAATTTACATTCCATCAGCTTGAAACTTTTGAAAAAAACTCAACCTATTTGATAGAAAAATTGGGGTACACTCCTATCCGACATATTTTAAATTCTTCAGGAATAACCAATTACACCAATCATCAATATGATATGGTAAGAATCGGAATCGGAATGTTAGGAGAATCACCAAATAGTGAAATACAGAAACAGCTGAGATCTGTGGTAAGCTTTAAAACGGTAATCTCTCAAATTTCTTTGGTAGAAAACGGAGAATCAGTTGGTTACAGCCGCAGATTTAAAACAGATCATCAGACGAAAATAGCCACTATTCCTGTAGGATACGCAGACGGAATCCCAAGATTAATCGGAAACCACGTCGGTAATGTAGGAATCCAAAAAACCCTTGCTCCGATTGTAGGAAGCATCTGTATGGACATGATGATGATTAACGTAGATCATATCCCCAATGTAAAGGAAGGCGATACTGTTACCATTTTTAACGCAAAACCCAGTTTAAAAGAATTCGCAGACTACTGCAAAACAATAACCTATGAAGTTTTAACCTCCATTTCGCCCCGCGTGAAACGGATTTATGTAAAAGATTAGCCTATGAGAAAGCTCCTGATGATTTTATTTGCCTTTCAATTGATTATGATTCATTCTCAAGTAAAGAAAGATCTCGTAATCCCGAAAAATCCTAAGATAGGACTTTCTCTCGCAGGTGGCGGAGCTAAAGGATTTTCTCATGTTGGTGTTCTTAAAATACTGGATTCTCTCGGGGTAAAAGTAGATTACATCGCAGGAACAAGTATGGGAGCCATTGTCGGCGGACTGTACGCTTCAGGATATTCCGGAAAAGAGATAGAAAAGATTGTAATGGACACCGATTTCTATTCTTTAATCACTAATCCCAAAGCAAAACGACAGGAAACAACTTTCTTTAAT
Source organism: Chryseobacterium sp. ZHDP1 (assembly GCF_018603435.1). Lineage (GTDB taxonomy): Bacteria > Bacteroidota > Bacteroidia > Flavobacteriales > Weeksellaceae > Chryseobacterium > Chryseobacterium indicum. Next base: position 3,026,864 of record NZ_CP075682.1, read on the forward strand.
AAATCTGTTGACAAATATCTTTTGTCTATTCCTCTTAAAAACGGAAAAATTACACTGCCCTCTTCCATCAGTTCCGGACAGAAAAATGTCTATCTGCTGAAGGAACTTTTCAAAAATGTTTCCAACATCGATGATTTCTCAAAACTCCCGATTCCTTTTATGTGTGTCGCCACCAATCTGGAAAGCGGCAATATGCAGATTTTTGAAAAAGGAGATCTGGTACAGTCGATTATGGCAAGTTCTGCATTTCCATCACTCATGGATCCTGTAAAAATTAACGACAGTATTTATATTGATGGAGCGATGACGGTGAACTACCCTTCCAAACCTTTAAAAGATAAAGGAATTGATATCGTTATCGGGGTAGATCTCAATCAGGATCTTTCCAAACGTGAAGATCTGAACAGCATTATCGCCATCTTAAATCAGGTCATTGATTTCGGAATTAAAAAAGATACCAAAAGACAATATCAATATACCGATATCAACATTAAACCTAATTTAACAGGCATGACAGCCACAAGCTACGATGATAAGAAAAAAATTCTCGACAGCGGCTACGTAGAAGGCTTAAAATACGTCGATATTCTCGATCAGCTACCCAAGAGACCTTTCGACAGAATAAGACAGCAAATGAGCCCTATTTACTCCAATGTCTACAAAATCGACAGTCTCGAAATTGAAGGAAGCAGAATTTACGGTAAAAATTATGTTTTAGGGAAAATGGGACTGCGGCTCCCTTCTCTCCAAACCTACGGAAGCATCAATAAACAGATTGATAAATTGGTCGCCACCAACAATTACAAATTCATCAATTACGATATAATTTCCGGAAACAATTCAAATTACCTTAAGCTCTACGTTACCGAAGACGATGCAAGACATTTTCTAAAATTCGGATTGCATTACGACGAAATTTTCAAAACCGGACTTCTTTTAAACTATTCAGCAAAACGACTTTTATCTCGAAATTCAAATCTTTCGCTGGACATTGTTGTGGGAGATAAACCCCGATATTATTTAAACTATTTTATTGATAACGGATATATTCCGGGCTTCGGAATTTATTCTTCGGGAATGAGCTTTAATTTGAAAGATGTCAATAACAATGAAGTCGACAAATGGATATGGCTGAGAAATGAAGCTTATATTCAGTCGATCTGGAAAGATAAATTTGCCATTGGCGGCGGAATCAGTCACGATTATTTCGAAGCGGAATTCAACGGAGACAATAAAAGATACAGCAGATTTCTCAATCCGTACGTATTTCTGAAAAGCGATACCCAAAACGACAGAGACTTCCCTACCCGCGGAATTTATATTAACGCAGAAGGAAAAGTAATCGATCTACTAAAATCGGAAGTAGAAAAAAGACTCGTTCAGGTAAAAGCAGATATCAGGATTAATCTTCCGATTTCAAAACAGTTTGCATACAGACTCAATCTTTACGGAGGAATTACCATCGGCGAAAACCTTCCCGACTTTTACAAATACAGACTGGGCGGAATCTTTGAACAGAATATCGTAAACTACAGAAGCTTCTCAGGATTTTATTTTGCTCAGCTGAACAGCAATAATGTGGTTTTAATTTCAAACGACCTTCAGTTTAAATTCAATAAAAACTATTTCCTGAGCGGAAATTTCTCTTTTGCCAACCTTTCCAATGATATAACTTTTGAGGATGCGGTAAAACTAAATTTCAGCTCAGTAGGATTAACGGCTGGATACAAATCTCCTTTCGGGCAGATCAAAATCAACTTCAGCCATTCACTTAAAAACAATCAAAAAGGCATATTCAGTGTTATTTTAGGACACTGGTTTTAATTACGAAATGATACAATTTTTTTACGAAAACTTACCCGAATCGGTAAACACAGAATACAAAAAATGGCTGGAAGACCTTATTCTTTCAGAAGAAAAAAAGTTGGGCGAGATCAATTATATTTTCTGTGACGACGAATATTTACTCAAGGTAAACCAGGATTATTTACAGCACGACTACTATACTGATATCATTACATTTGACTATGTAAAAGGGAAGACCATAAGCGGCGAGATTTTTGTATCTTTGCAGCGCATTTCAGACAACGCTTCTACCCTATCCAGAAATTACGAAGAAGAATTACGGAGAGTTTTGGCTCACGGCATTCTGCACCTTTGCGGATATAAAGATAAAACAGAAGAAGAAGAACTGCAGATGCGAGGAAAAGAAGATCATTATTTAGCAAAATACCATTAAGTTTTTTTAGGAGCTTAATCCCGCTCTCCGCACTCGCTATTTTCTTTTTTCAAAAGAAAATGAGCTCAGACAAATGCTGCGATCGGGGCTAAATAAAGCGCAACAGAACAGATTTAAGACAATAAAATTTACAAATGTTTCACGTGAAACATTTGTAAAAAAGAGTAAAAATTAAGGCTTAAAACAAGCAAAAAAAATGATTTCAGAAATATATGATGTAATCGTAGTCGGTGCCGGTCACGCAGGATGTGAAGCCGCCGCTGCAGCAGCAAATTTAGGTTCAAAAACGTTGCTTATTACAATGAATATGCAGACCATCGGACAGATGAGCTGCAACCCTGCAATGGGTGGAATTGCAAAAGGACAGATCGTAAGAGAGATCGATGCGATGGGAGGATATTCCGGAATTGTAGCAGATAAATCTGCGATCCAGTTCAAGATGCTGAATCTTTCCAAAGGTCCTGCCATGTGGTCACCAAGAACACAAAACGACAGAATGCTTTTCGCAGAAGAATGGCGTTTGGCTTTAGAAAATACACCCAATCTTGATTTCTTTCAGGACATGGTAAAGCAGCTTATTATCGAAAATAATAAAGTTGCCGGAGTGGTTACGTCATTAGGAATAGAGATAAAAGGACGTTCTGTAGTTCTTACCAACGGAACTTTCCTTAATGGTTTGATCCACGTTGGAGATAAACAATTAGGAGGCGGAAGAATGGGCGAACCAAGAGCTTTTGGAATTACAGAACAACTCGTTTCTTTAGGCTTTGAAGCAGGAAGAATGAAGACCGGTACCCCACCCCGCGTAGACGGAAGAAGTCTTGATTATTCTAAAATGGAAGAACAGAAAGGAGATGAAAATCCTCAAAAATTCAGCTATTTAGATACCCCTAAATTAACCAAACAATTAAGCTGTCACATCGTTTATACCAACGAAACCGTACATGATATTTTACGTGAAGGTTTCGACAGAAGCCCAATGTTCAATGGTACGATTCAGAGTTTAGGACCAAGATATTGTCCGAGTATTGAAGATAAGATCAACCGTTTTGCAGAGAGAAACAGACATCAGTTGTTTGTAGAACCTGAAGGTTGGAAAACAGTAGAGATCTATGTAAACGGCTTCAGTTCTTCCCTTCCTGAAGATGTGCAGATCAAAGCAATGAAACATATTCCGGGATTCGAAAACGTAAAGGTATTCCGTCCGGGCTATGCCATTGAATATGACTACTTCCCTCCTACCCAATTGAAGCATACTTTGGAGACAAAATTAATTGATAACTTGTACTTCGCGGGACAGATCAACGGGACAACGGGATACGAAGAAGCAGCCGGACAAGGTCTTATTGCCGGAATTAACGCTCACAACAAAGTAAAAGAACAGGATGAATTTATCCTTAATCGAGACGAAGCTTACATCGGAGTTTTAATTGATGATCTTATCACAAAAGGAACAGAAGAACCGTACAGGATGTTTACCTCAAGAGCAGAATACAGACTTCTTTTAAGACAGGATAACGCAGACATTAGATTAACGCAAAAAGCTTTTGATTTAGGTTTAGCCAAAGAAGAACGCTTAAAAAGAGTGAATGAGAAAGTCGCTCAGAGCGAAGAACTTGAAAGCTTTCTTCGGGAAACCTCTTTAAAGCCGGGAGTAATTAATCCTATTCTGGAAACGATCGAAAGCAGTCCTGTTGATCAGGCTTACAGAGCAGCGCAGATTCTTACAAGACCGAATATGACGTTAGAAAAACTGGATCAGATCGACTTTATCAACGAAGTTTCTTCTAAATTTGATGACGAAGTAAGAGAACAGGCAGAAGTGAATATTAAGTACAGAGGCTATATTGAGAAAGAAAAAGAAAATGTTGCCAAACTAAACCGTCTGGAAAACATAAAAATTCCGGAAGATTTCGATTATACAAAAATCTCAAGTCTTTCTGCAGAAGCAAAGCAGAAGATGACGAATGTAAAACCAAAAACAATTGCACAGGCTGGAAGAATCAGCGGAGTTTCGCCTGCAGATATTAACGTTTTGTTGGTCTATTTAGGACGCTAAAACGAAAATGTTTCACGTGAAACATTCATAAAAATACAATCAAAATTAAGGTATTTATGAGCTTATACAAAGGTCTGAATATCTTAATTTTTAATTTTAAAGAAAAATCAAATGAAAATAAAAGATCATTTTCTATCGCAGGAAATTTTTGAAATTATTGAAACAGATACCAAAGGAGTTTTCAAGACCTCCCCTATTCCATCCAATATTTCAAAATATTATGAAAGTGAAGATTATATTTCCCATCATCAGGATTCCGGAAGTCTCAAAGAAAAACTGTATAAATTTTTACAGTCCTTTAATTTGCAGTACAAAAAAAATATACTTTTAGACCGAATCAGCAAAGGATCAAAAGTATTGGATTATGGTTGCGGAGCCGGAGAATTTGTAAAGTTTATAGAAAATGATTTCGAAACTTTCGGTTTTGAACCGGATGCAGATGCAAGAAAAGCAGCGCAGAATAAAATTTCAAAAGCTGCTATTTTAGATAATATTCATTCCATTGAAGATAAAAGTCTGGACGCAATTACTTTATGGCATGTTTTTGAACATATCGAAAATCAGGACGAGATGCTCGAAATTTTCAACCGTAAATTAAAAGACAAAGGGCTATTAATTATTGCCGTTCCCAATCCTACTTCTTACGATGCGAAACATTATAAAGAATATTGGGCGGCTTATGATGTTCCGAGACACATCTATCATTTTTCAAAAAAAGGCATGGAAAATCTGATTGCCAAAAAACCAAACTGGAAAATGAGAAAAATCAAACCGTTGATTTTAGATTCTTATTACATCTCTATGCTAAGCGAAAAATATAAAAAATCAACCCTGTTTTGGCTAAAAGCAACGATCTTCGGAACGATTTCTAACGTAAAAGCCCTTTTTTCGAACGAATTTTCAAGTTTGATATACATTATCGAAAAAAAGTAGAAAATCGAAATTTAAGCCATTTCTGAAGGTCATTTTTTCAGAATTTGAGCCATGAAAATCAAAATCCCGGGAAATTGTCCGGGATTTTATTTTTTATCGACTCCCCTACCCGAGTCAAATTTTCAGAATATATTTTTCACAAAACTAAATTTTTTGAAAAATCACTCCAGAATTCTAAAATCTGTTAGTAAAAAGTTAGTAACTCAAGATTTGACTCTATTTTTTTTACCCCAACACATTTCGCATAAAGCAAATTTGAATTTTATGTAAAATGAGAAAAATCAAAAATATTTTAAAAATTTCAATTTTTAGCTATTTGAGAATATTGAAAATTTTGATCAATACAATCCATCATTATATTTTTTGAATTTTTTACTAATTTTGAAAATAACGCACATTCGAGTACTAAGTAAAAATGAATCAGTAAAAATTTTGGTCAGTTCTAGAAATTTCAATTTACTGGTAATTTTCAAAATTTGACAAATTATTCTTTGATAAATCAAAAATGAAAATTTTTAATTTGTTCTTCGTATTCTAAACTGAAATTTGAAAATAAAAAATTCTTTTTCATAATAATTAAAAAAACTTTGAGTTCTTCGCTGAGTGAAACGCCTTTGCGAACTTAAAAACAGCTGGTATATAAAAAATCTTTGCGATACTTTGCGTTAAAAAGTAGTAAAATTAATAACACATGATCAAATAAAAAAATTTCAAGTTGAGCAAAAATAAAAAGTCCGCCGAAAAATCAGCGGACTTAAAATATATAAATTAATTTTCTTAATTGTTAATGGCAGCAACACCCGGAAGTTCCAAACCTTCCAGACTTTCCAACATCGCTCCTCCACCGGTAGAAACATAACTTACTTTTTCTCCGTAACCGAATTGCTTCACAAACGCAACACTGTCTCCTCCTCCAACTAAAGAGAAAGCTCCCAATTTTGTAGCTTCGGCAATACTGTCTCCCAACGCAACAGTTCCTGCCGCAAAATTCGACATTTCGAAAACTCCGATCGGTCCGTTCCAAAGAATCGTTCTGGAATTTAACAATACGTCATTGAACTGATCTCTAGATTTCGGACCTGCATCCAGTCCCATCCAACCTTCAGGAATTTCATAAATATCTACTTCTTTTCTGTCGGCATCATTACTGAAACTTTCAGCAATTATTGTATCAGACGGAAGATAAACTTTCACTTTATGTTCCTTCGCTTTTTCTAAAATCTCCAGTGCTAAAGGTAACTTATCTTCTTCCACTAATGAAGTTCCGATCTTTCCGCCTAAAGCCTTAATGAAAGTAAACGCCATTCCTCCTCCGATGATTAAATTATCAACTGCCGGTAAAATATTTTCTATAATGGTAATTTTAGTTGAAACTTTAGAACCACCAAGAATAGCTGTAACAGGTCTTTCACCACTTTTTAATACTTTATCAATCGCATGAAGCTCTTTAGCCATCAATAAACCGAAAAATTTAGTTGATGGGAAAAATTTAGCAATAACCGCTGTTGAAGCGTGCGCTCTGTGAGCTGTCCCGAATGCATCATTTACATACGCATCTGCTAATTTAGAAAGCTGTTCTGCAAAAGCTTCATCGCCTTTTTCCTCTTCGTTATGAAAACGCAGATTCTCCAACAAAAGAATTTCTCCCGGCTTAAGCTCAGAAGCAGCCTTTTCAGCCTTTTCTCCAACACATTCGTCCACAAACTTAACTTCCTGTCCTAAAACCTCAGAAACCTCGTCTACGATATGTTTCAGTGAAAATTCGTCTTTAACCTCTCCTTTTGGTCTTCCCAAGTGAGCCATTAAAATTACAGAACCGCCATCTTTAAGGATTTTATCTACGGTTGGTTTTACCGCAACAATTCTCGTATTGTCTGTTACTTTAAGCTGGTCGTCCTTCGGAACATTGAAATCCACTCTTACAAGCGCCTTCTTTTCATTGAAATTGAAATCATTGATTGTTTTCATATGTACATTTTATATTTTTTCGGGTAAAGTGAACCGACTTTGAGAATCCATTGGCTTCATTTTTTCCGGCAGGTCGAGTTCATTCATTTCGTTCAAATTTTGTTTCACAAATGTAAGATTTTAAAATTTTCAGAACGATTCAAGCTTTGAAAAGTTTTCAAAAAGTTTCCCGCAGACTCATCATTCGTCAATCAACATAATTTCTTTTCTCTTAAAAAAAGAAAAATGATACTGTTGTTGAGTATTGTTAGTTTAGGGGATAAATTTTAATGAAATACTTTACCACATTTAATTTTAAGCCAATTCACAACTTATATACATTGTAATCCATTGATATTAGAGTATTTCACATCGTTATTAACAATTGTGGGTAACTTTCAGAATTTACTATTATTAATAAATATTTTATGGAAAATCCTGAGAATTCTCCCCAATAACTTTGTGAAAAAAAATGTCGGATCTATGAAAGTAAAATTCCATTACAAAATTTTTCAATGTTACGAAACTTTAGTTTTAGAACTTTTTTCAACAGTTACCCACAAGCGTTTTCACAATTAACTCCCAAAAATTTAAGACTTATCCACATTATACTTAACTTTGTGTGGAATAAATCTATTAAAGGCTTAATACAAGTATTATGAAAAGAAAAATAGCAATTGCTGCAGACCACGCAGGCTATGAATACAAGGAGATTGTTAAGAACTATCTTTCTGAACGATTTGAAATTCAGGATTTTGGTACGTTTTCCACAGACAGTGTGGATTATCCGGACTTTGTACATCCGGCAGCTACGTCGGTTGAAAACGGAGAAAATGAACTGGGAATTTTGCTGTGCGGAAGCGGAAATGGAGTTCAGATCACCGCCAACAAACATCAGAAGATTCGCTGTGCTCTTTGCTGGATGCCGGAGATTGCTTCCTTGGCAAGACAGCACAACGATGCCAATATGATTTCGATCCCTGCAAGATTCATATCAAAGGAATTGGCTATTGAAATTGCTGAAAAATTCCTTTCTACAGACTTTGAAGGAGGCAGACATCAGAACAGAGTTGATAAAATTGCATTCTGCTAAAAGTATAAAGGCTTGTAAATCAATTTGCAAGCCTTATTTATTTTTTATTTTGTATATTTGCAGCGTCCAATAGAAATTACCATCTATTATTTCCATACAAGCCTGTAGAAAATTTAAAAACACATTATTAAAAGGTTTTTCTCCACTCTTCTCCATATTTGTATTAAATTTATACAAAACTAAAACTTCCGTTGTAGAATAAATGGAAGGAAAATTGATGGGTTTTTACCAATAAACTAAACTTTAAGATTTAAAAATCTTACGATTATTCGGTATTTTTAAATCATTCTGATTGAAATGATCGGAATTAAAATTAACTAATTACAAATTAAAATGGCAAAAAAAAGAAAATATATAAGTCAGAAAAACGAACATAAACTAAAGGAAATCGGAAGACTGATCCTTAGATTTATGAATGAAAATTCGACGAAAGTCTACAACTATAAGCAGATTGCAGACGGAATAGATTATAAGAATCCGAGACAGAGAGAACTTGTGATTCAGGCATTGCACAGATTGCAGGCTGCCGAAAGAATAAAAGAAGCCGAAAAAGGAAAATACGTTCTTAACCTTAATATTAAAGGAACATTAACAGGAATTATCGATTTCAACCAGTCCGGTAATGCTTATGTAAATGTGGAAGGTCTTGAAGATGATATTTTTATACACTCAAAGAATGTAAAAGATGCTTTACAGGGAGATAAAGTATTAATTGTAACCTACACTTACAAAGGTAAAAAGCTGGAAGGCTCTGTTCTTGAAGTTCTGGAAAGAACGAGAACGGAATTCGTGGGAACTTTGCAGATCGTTCCTCATAAAGATTTTGGTTTTGTGGTTTGTGATAAAAAGACCATTAATACCGATATTTTTGTTCCAAAACCTAAATTCGGAGGTGCGGAAGACGGCAATAAAGTGATCGTAAAAATGACGGAATGGAGACCGGGAGATAAAAATCCGGAAGGAGAAATTATCCAGGTTTTAGGAGCTCCCGGTGAGCATGAAACGGAGATCCACTCTATTCTTGCCGAATACGGACTGCCGTACGAATTCCCTGAAGAAGTGGAAAGAGATGCGGATAAAATCGACAGAAGCATTAACGAAGAAGAAGTTGCAAAGCGATGGGATATGCGTGGAATTACAACTTTCACCATCGACCCGAAAGATGCAAAAGATTTTGATGATGCGTTATCCATCAGAAAATTAGACAACGGAAACTGGGAAATCGGAGTTCATATTGCCGATGTTTCGCATTATGTGGTTCCGGGAACAATTCTGGATGATGAAGCTTACCAGAGAGCGACTTCAGTATATCTGGTAGACCGTGTTGTACCGATGCTTCCGGAAGTTTTAAGTAATGATGTCTGTTCGCTTCGTCCGCACGAAGATAAATTTACTTTTTCAGCCGTTTTTGAGCTGAATGACAAAGCTGAAATCAAAAAACAGTGGTTCGGAAGAACGGTAATACATTCAGACAGACGATTTACGTACGAAGAAGCGCAGGAAAGAATTGAAGGAAAAGACGGTGATTTCAAAGAAGAAATCCTCGTTTTGGATCAACTGGCAAAAATCATGCGTCAGAAAAGAATCAAAGACGGAGCGATTACTTTTGACAGAAGTGAAGTACGGTTCAATCTGGATGAAAACAACGAGCCTGTTGGAGTTTACTTTAAAATAAGCAAAGATTCCAATCATTTGATCGAAGAATTTATGCTGTTGGCGAACAAAAAAGTATCGGAATTTGTTTCTCTGAACAAGAGAGGGGAAATTTCACAGAATACCTTTATTTACAGGGTTCACGACGATCCGGATCCTGCAAAACTGGAATCTTTGAGAGATTTTGTTTCGACTTTCGGATATAAAATGGACTTAGCAAATACCAAAAAAGTAGCAGAATCTTTAAACAAATTACTGCATGATGTAAAAGGTAAAGGCGAAGAAAATATGATCGAAACTCTGGCGATGCGAAGCATGAGCAAGGCGGTTTATTCTACAGAACCTATCGGTCACTACGGATTGGGATTCGATTATTACAGCCACTTCACCTCTCCTATCCGTCGTTATCCGGATTTAATTGCGCACAGATTATTGCAGCATTATCTTGATGGCGGAAAATCTCCGAACAAGGCAGATCTTGAAGAAAAAGCAAAACACTGCAGTTATATGGAAAGACTGGCAGCAGATGCGGAAAGAGATTCGATAAAATTCATGCAGGTGAAATTTATGGAGAAACATTTGGGAGAAACTTTCAACGGGGTTATTTCGGGTGTTGCGGAATTCGGTTTCTGGGTAGAAATTCCGGAAAACGGTGCGGAAGGATTAATCAAATTAAGAGATTTAACCGACGATTCTTACTCTTATGATGCAAAAACCCACGCTGTGTACGGAAACAGGCATGGTAAAAAATACCAGTTGGGAGATCAGGTTCAGATTAAAGTGGTAAAGGCAAATCTGATTCAAAAACAATTGGATTTCAAGATTGTTGATTAATGACTAAAATTGATAAATATATTGTTTTTAGTATTCTTAATGCCATTTTGGTATTTACTGTAATATTTAAAACGGTATTTAATTTTTATTGGTTTGCAGGAATTATTATTATTCTGGTTATTATAAGTAATATTTTGATCAGTAAAAATATTATCAGAATAGGAGCTTTAGGTAAAAATTATTTCTTTGGAGTCACATTTCCAATGATCATAAATGCCTTTTTTCTGATTAATTATATAACCGGAATGAATCCTCAGAAAGAAACATATTGCTTTAAGAATATGATCGCTGAAGTTGGAGGAAGAGGCAGTCATCAAAAAGGAAAGACAACTTATATTTATTTAAGTGACAATGCTTATGAATACTCTTACATGACAAGAAGTTTCTTTATTGATTATAAAAGGATGTTATTTAAAAATCAAATTACTTATACTTTTGAAAGGGGTATTTTTGGTTTAAAGATCAGAACAGATTATGAATTCAAATACAATGAAAATTGTTTAAATGATCCGTATTAAAAATATAAGATAAATTATTAAGCCACTATTAACAGTGGCTTTTGTTTTTAATAACATCAAATCATTTTCATATTTGCTTTTTACAACATAAAAACTAACTTTGTATAAATAGATGAAATTATTTCATTGAAAACACCACTGAATGTTTGAACTTATATTATCTGCCATCGTTTTAGGATTCATGCTGAGTCTGGTTTTTATAGGACCGATTTTTTTCCTTTTAATTGAAACCAGCTTTTCGAGAGGTCCGAAACATGCTTTAGCACTGGATTTAGGCGTTATTTCTGCAGATCTTCTGTGTATTTTGGCTGCTTATTATGCGAGTGCAGATATTGTAACACTTATTGATAAACATCCCGGATTTTACAGGATTACCGCCATTCTGATCTTTGTGTATGGAATTGTGATGATGGTTACCAAAACCAAGATGCATATTCCCGGAGAAGAAAAATTCATCAATCAGAACTATTTTAAAACATTCGTCAACGGTTTTTTCTTTAATCTTCTGAATGTCGGAGTCATCCTTTTTTGGCTTGTCACCGTTATTTCGGTGAGAAATCAGTATCCGGATACCAGTAATTTCATTTTATACATCGGAATCGTCATCGGAACGTATCTCTTTATCGATCTGGTAAAAATATTCCTTGCGAAGCAGTTTCACGACAGACTTACCCAAAAATTAGCCAACAGAATCAGAAGAATTGTTGGCGGAATTCTCATCATATTCAGTTTCTTTATTTTCTTGCAGAGCTTTAAGAAATTTAATCAGTTTGATAAAAGACTGGAAGAAGCAGAGAAAACTGAAGTAAAATACAAAAAGACAAATGAATAAAATAATCTTTCCCAAATCCCTGAAAAAAGGCGATAAAATAGCCATTATTTCTCCCGCAGGATCCGTAGAATCTTCCCAGCTTGAAAAGGGAATCGAAATGATTAAAAGTAAAGGTTTCGAACCCGTTTTGGGAGAACATCTTTACACGAAATATGCAAACGGATACAATTACGCAGGAACGGAGCAGGAAAGATTAAAAGACATGAACTGGGCACTCAACGACAGCGAAATTTCTGCAGTATGGGCTTCAAGAGGCGGTTACGGTTGTCAGCATCTCATTCAGGAGCTTAATCTTAAAAACTTTGCCAAAAATCCGAAATGGTACATTGGCTATTCAGACAATACGGTGATCCAGAGTTATCTGCTGAAAAGAGGTTTTGCATCGATTCATGGACAGACAGTAAAAACATCGAGCTTTGGTGTTACCGAAGAAAGCTACGATCTTATTTTTAATGTCTTAAAAGGAAAATCTCTTACATATACCCTCTCCTCTCATCAGTTCAACAAAAAAGGAAACGGTGAAGGACAGTTGGTCGGTGGAAATTTAGCCTTGATTTATGCGCTTTTAGGAACGAAATATTCCTTTGATTTTAAAGATAAAATTCTTTTCATTGAAGATATCGGCGAAAATTTTTATGCTCTCGACAGAATGATTATGAGCCTTGAATTAGCCGGAGTTTTTAATAAAATTTCTGGTTTGATTATCGGTGGAATGACCAATATGGGCGATGAAAAAGAAAATAAACAATACGAAGAAAGCTTTGATGAATTTGCCTACAAGTTAATTACCGACAGAATTTCAAAGTATGAGTTCCCAACAGTTTTCGGTTTCCCGAATGGACATATCAAAGACAACAGACCGTTGATTATTGGTGGAAATGTGAGATTGGAGGTTAAGAATAAGGCTAAGATTGAGTTTTAAAACGGACAAAATGAAGAGAGCATCTAAATGAATATTTTGGATAAAAATATAATTAAAGGCATTCTCTTTATATTATTTCTGATAACTTTGAGTGTATATTTTATCTTTTTTAAAAGAAATTTGAAGTTAGAGTATACAGAGAAATGTCCTTGTAAAAACCAACACTATACTTTATATCAATATAGAGACACAGGGAAATTATTTGATGATAGTAAATTTGATTTTACACATTATAAAACCTTTAAATTAGAGAATAATTTAGGTTTTACAATTGATAAATTAATTCATATTGATGCAAATAAATTGGATGATACAATTTCGTTATATTCAAATCTCGAACAGTCTAGCCTTTCTACAACACAATTTTACTGGGATTGCAAAAATAAAGAGGTTTGGATTTCAAGAAAACAGAAATTATCTTTTAAGTAATGGCAGATCACAACGATTTTGGTAAAAAAGCAGAAGAATTGGCCGCTGAATATTTACAGAAAAACGGCTACAAAATTCTGGTAAGAAACTTTCGGTATCAGAAAGCAGAACTGGATTTGGTTGCCGAAAAAGATAGTTTAATTGTGGTCGTTGAAGTAAAGGCGCGTTCAACCGATGTGTTTAATCTTCCACAGGAAGCCGTAAACAAACGAAAGATTAAGTTGATTGTTTCGGCTGCCAATTATTTCATGGAAGAATACAATAAAAATCAGGAAGTGCGATTTGATATCATTTCCGTTCTTCCCGACGAAAATAAAAATCTGATGATCGAACATATCACTGATGCTTTTGAAGCATTTGACGCCAACTGAGTATGCAGAATATACATTGGGAAACAATATACAACGCTGTAGGATACGTTTTAAAGAATTATCCTTTAAAAATTGTTCTTTTCTGCTTCCTTTTCCTTGTTTTAGGTTTGCTGATAAGTTCATTTCTGGTCATCATCCTAAAAAAATACAAAGCTTTATCGCGCAGCCAGAAATACTACAACTGGTTTGTTAAACTTTATATTCCTGCCATTTTTATTGTCAACATCGTTTTTTCTTTAAAAATTGGATTATTTTGTGGAGTGTATTCTGCATTAAAGAAAGACAGTTATTCCATTTCCGAGCAGGTCTATAATTCCAGTACATACTATATCTTTAAAGACAACAGGTTTAAAAAAGTTTTTATTGAAGACCTCAGAAAAGTTGTTAAAGATCTCAGTCAGAAAAATAACAACACAAAGATTAAAGTCATTGATATCGCGAAAGCATACCACATTAAAAATGATATGATAGATCTTCCAAAAAACTGGATGGCTTCCATGTTTGTGAATCGGTATGGAGATAAAATCTATTCATTCATTATATATGGAATTTTGGATTCCGTTCCCAATGGAGGTATTACGAATGAGCTTTCTTATGGAGAGTTTAATACGATATCAGAAAAACTTGTGGTACTTAACCCTGAAAATATTGAAAAATCCATCGTTCAGAAAATTCAGAATCTCTTCTTAATGATTTTAAAATCGCAGTTTAAGACCATTTTAAAAGGAATTTTATTGATCTGGGTGCTTTTAATGTGTATTCCATGGTTTGAATTTTGGATCTATACACTTCTGATGAAAAGATTAAAAGACCATAATACAATTCAAAAATAAAAAGTAAAAATGAAAACAATATTAATTACCGGAGCAACATCCGGAATCGGAAAATCTACCGCCGAACTTCTGGCAAAACAGGAAAACAGAATAATTATCTGCGGAAGAAGGTCGGAAGTTCTGGAAAATGTAAAAAAAGAACTTTCACAATATACCGAAATATTTAGTTTAAAATTCGATGTCAGAAATCTGGAAGAAGTGGAAACAGCGATCAGTTCTCTTCCTTCGGAATGGAAAAATATCGATGTTTTAGTTAACAATGCCGGAAATGCTCATGGATTAGATCCTTTGTTTGCCGGAAAAACAGATGATTGGGATTCTATGATCGACGGAAATGTGAAAGGACTTCTGTATGTTTCTAAAATGATTATTCCCGGAATGAAAGAACGAAATTCAGGACATATCGTCAACATCAGTTCCGTTGCTGCGAGACAGACTTATGCAAATGGTGTAGTTTATTGTGCTACAAAGAAAGCAGTAGATGTTATTTCCGAAGGAATGCGTATCGAACTTACGGAATTCGGAATTAAAGTAACAAATATTCAGCCGGGAGCGGTAGAAACAGACTTTTCAATGGTAAGATTTAAAGGAGACAGCGAAAGAGCAGCAACGGTTTACGCCGGTTATGAACCTCTGAAAGCTGAAGATATTGCAGATTCAATCGCTTACTGCGTCAATGCTCCGAAACACGTCTGTATTTCGGATATGACGATCTACCCTTCTGCTCAGGCAGAACCAAGAACCATCCACAGAAAGCTTTAATCTGAGTTTTTTCAAAATGAAACTTTTACCCTTCTTACTCTGTTTCTATTGTATTTTCGGATATGCCCAGAAATATTCTAAAGACGAAAAACAACTGCTTTTTCAGACAAGAAAACTTGATTCTCTGATACAGAATAACGATTCCAAAGTTTTAGATTTGTTCAAAGATAATGTTTCTTTCGGGCATTCCAATGGATGGATTCAGAACTATTCGGATTTTAAAAGAGATTTCAGTTCGAAAAAAGTCATTTATGATAAGATTGAACAGATTGAAATTTCAGAGCTTAAAAAAGATAAAAATATCTGCTCACTGAGAAGAAAAATAAAAGTTTCAGGAACCTACAAAAGCCAGAAATTCGAAATGATTCTTGCATTGCTGGAAATCTGGAAAAAGAGAAATCGGTATGGAAACTCTGGAGCAGGCAAAGTGTGGAAATAAAGCCATAAATTTGCACTGAAACAATCAATTTGGATTTTGTTGTTGATTTTAAATTTGAAAAATGAAAATTCTATATCTCGAAACCTCGTCAAAAAACTGTTCTGTTGCCATTTCCGATAATGAAAAACTGTTGTGTGTAACGGAAGAAGTTTCTGAAAACTACAAACAGTCCGAAAGTCTGCATACTTTTGTAGAATGGGCTTTGGAAGGAGCCGGAATTTCCATGAAGGAGATTGAAGCGGTTTGTCTTGGGAAAGGACCCGGTTCTTATACCGGATTGAGAATTGGTGCGGCTTCTGCAAAAGGCTTTTGCTACGGACTGAAAATTCCATTGATTGCAGTAAATTCTATGGAAAGTATCATAGAGCCTTTTTTAGATCAAAACTACGATTTGATAATACCTTTAGTTGATGCAAGACGAATGGAGGTTTATACGGCCGTTTATGACGGGAAAACAGGCAAAGAAATTTTTGCAACAGAGGCTAAGATTTTAGATGAAACATCTTTTGAAGAATTCAAAGATAAAAAAATACTGTTTGCAGGAGACGGAGCCAAGAAAGCAAAAGAGATTTTACAGCTTCCAAATGCCGTATTTGATGAAAATTCCTATCCTTCTGCAAAATATTTAGTAAAAAAAGCACTTGCAAAAATAGAGCAGAAAGAATTTGAGGACATTGCTTATTTTGAGCCTTTCTATCTCAAAGATTTTCATGGAGTAAAGAAAAAAAATAAAAGCGAAGAGTAGTTCTTCGCTTTTTATTTTTACTGTGGTTTTGCCGGTACTGTATTGGCGGGCATATTATTCGGTTTTTTTGGAGGACCGTTTCCATTATTGTTCATTTGCTGGCTCTGGGAATTATTTCCCTGCATTTTCTGAGTTTTGCCAATCTCATTATTCTGCTGCATCGGTTGCTGAGGAATATTGCTTCCAGAATTCCCCGGATTTTGAGGGATCGAATTTCCTCTGTTGTCAGTAGCCTGAAAGCTAAGATCACTTTTCAGATAATTAAGCATTTCTTTGGCTTTCTCGCCTTCCGGAGTTTTACCGTAATTCAGGGCAATCTGTTCCAGTTGGAGAATCATTACCTCTTTCCCACTCGATTTTCCTGAGTTAAATGCATTCAGCAAATATAATTTCGGAACTAAAGCATCTTTCGGATTTTGCTGTATCGTACGGTCAATAAGATCTTTACTTTCCCCGAACTTTTCAGATTCATATAAGGCAAATGCCTGTTTATACTGGTTTTCTACATCTGCAGAAGATTTTACGAAAGAATTGCTCTTAGGATTTCTTGCAAATTCAGCGTATGATGTATAAGGATAATCCTTTAAAAGAATTTGTTTTGCTCTTTCCGAAGCTTGTGGATTTTTTTCATAATTCATGGCAAAAATCTCGTATAAAGCCTGCAGCATTACTTTTTCTTCAGGTTTTACATCCACCAGATCATACAGGGTTTTTGTAGCTAAAGGGGTATTGGTAAAATAATTCTGATACATGATTCCCAAACCTAGAGAAGCGGTATCTCTGTCCTTTTTCAGCTGATCCAGTTTTGCAACATCCGTCGGAATCTGCTCTATGTAAAAAGCCGGTTCAAAACGTCTCGGATTTGGTGCTGCAGTAGTTCCCAAAGCATCATTCTTTAAATCTTCAATAGTAGCCATTTTCTTGGAAAAACGCCAGTTATCTACCAAAGCTCTGTCGCCCCAGGTCTGTTTAAAGGTCTGTGTTCCTTTAGAAACGATTCCTGTATTACTGAAATAAAATCCTTTGGTTGCCACTCCGAAATCTTCAAAAGAATTTGAGCTGTTGGCAAATATGGAAGTTGCATTATAATCTCCCGTATCAAATCCTTTGCTTCTTTCTGCACGTTTTCTTTCCAGTTCTTCTCTTTCTTCTTTTGCCTTGATTTTAGCAATGTATTTATTGAAAAAATCTGTTTTCTGATCGGTAGACATTTTTGCCAGATTAAGAATACTGTCGTTCTTTTTGATCAGATAATAGTTTTTTGAAATCTTTTTGATGTAGGTTGACTGATCCGTAAGAAGAACCTTGGAAGGTTCATACGTCATTACCGCCAATGCAGAATCATAATAGGCTCCGGCTCCGATGTAGTCGTTTTTATCCAGATATCCCTTCCCGATTTCATAGTATGTAAGACCTCGGATCTGCCCGTCGGAAACTTTTTCTTTCAGAGATTTTCTGAAAAATTCCTGAGCTTCCTCTTTTTTTCCGGCTTTATTTGCCATGAGTCCCAAAGCATAATAAAATTCATTCTTTCGCGATCCGTAAGTTCCTTTTTTACTGATGTCTTCAAGGTATTTTCTTGCTCCGCTGTAATCTCCGTTTCCGTTGAAGGTTTTGGCAATTTCGATCTGGGATTTTACCTCAAATTCAAAATCATTGGCGTATTTATAAGCAGCCATAAAGCTTTCTCTGGCTTTCTCATTCTGGTTAAGCCCTTCCAGAACCTGACCTCTCAGATAAGCAATTCTGCTCTTTAGTTTTCTGTTGCTGTTCAGTTCAAAAGCATTATCCAGCTCTTTTACTGCTTCTTCTTTTTTTCCGGCATCCAAAAGAGATTCAGCGTAATAAATGCTTAATAATTTTTCGTATTGCTTGGAAATTTTATCCCCTTTTAATTTGGCAAAAGTCTCATGAGCTTTATGGTAATTTTTGATCTGATCATACGCTAAACCCTGATAAATTCTGGCTAAAGGAAGCCTTTTATCATCCTTCATGTGCGTAAAAACATAATTAAGCGCATCAAGTGCTTCAAGAGATTTTCCCCTGTAAATTCTCGCCTGTGCAAGAATCATATACGCATCAAAAATCTGTTTGTTTTGCTCTTCTCCATGTCTCAGTACGGAATATTTGTTGATTGCTTTCAAAGCTTTTGCTTCTGCAATTTCCAGAGTCGTTGCTCCTTTTTGTTCGGGCTGGCTCGGCTCTCCTGTAGCTGAACCCGGCCCACCTGACATCGGATTTCCGGGCATTCCTGAAGGTATTCCCGGAGTACGGCCGCCGCGGGAATCGCTGTTTTGCTGAGGACGGTTGATCTCTCCCATTTTCATGGAGTTTTCTGCAAATGCAGCAGACTGTCCCAGATCACTTCCCAAAGGCTGATCTTCATAGGTAAGAATGGGAATATAAGGCGCATAAAAATTATCTTTATGTCCTTTATCGCGGGTCTCAAACTCATTATTTAAAGCATCTTTTGCATTAAATAATGTGTTGTAATATGTGGTAAATCCTTTCATAAACTTAGACCGCTGCTCCGGCTTTTTCACCTTAGTGGCGCATGAAGCAACGATACAGAGTATCAAAAGGAATAAAATATTCTTTTTCATTATTAAATATAACTCGCTAATCTACTTTTTATTATCAGTAGAATTGATGATTTTGTAAAAATAATAAAATTTTACGGGGAAACTTGTTCTATTTCTTTCAAAATTTTGTAAACCAAATGAGTAGGAAGTCCCATAATCGTATAATAGCTTCCGGTTATTTTTCTGATTTTTGCCATTCCGAGCCATTCCTGAATGCCGTAGCTCCCTGCTTTATCGAAAGGTTTGTAATTCCGGAAATAATAGTCTGTTTCACCATCTGTGATTTCATCAAATTCCACATCCGCAACATCAGTCTTCGTGATGGTTTTATCTGAGGTTTTTATGGTAATTCCTGTGTAAACCTGATGGGTTTTTCCGGAAAGTAGTTTTAGCATTTGTCCTGCTTCTTCTTCATTCTGTGGTTTTCCCAAAAACTGATCATCAATGGCTACAACGGTATCTGCCGTCAGTAAGACTTCATTTTTTTCAAGACTTCGAAATGTATTTGCTTTCAATTCAGATAAATAAGCAGCAGACTCCCCTACTTTAATGTGCTCAGGAACAATTTCTTCACAATCAATTTTCACGACTTCAAATTCAAATCCTAAACTTGCCAGAAGTTCTTTTCTTCTCGGAGATTGTGAGGCTAATAATAATTTCATTTACAGTAAATTAAGTAGATTGTGTATCGTCGTCATCGTGCCAGTTTCCCTGAACTTTCATCACCTGTTCAATTACATCACGTACAGCACCGCTTCCTCCTTTGATGGGCGAAATATAATCGGAAATGGCTTTTATTTCGGGTACTGCATTTTCCGGACAGGCAGAAATGGCAGAATTCTTCAGAATCTGAAGATCAGGAAGATCATCTCCCATTGTTAAAATTTCATCGTATTTAAGGTGATGTTTTTTTCTGAAATCTTCAAAATCTGCCATCTTGTTGTGAGATTTGGCATAATAATCTTCAATACCAAGGTAATTGATTCTGTGTTTTACCATTTCATCGTTCCCGCCGGTAATTACTCCGATCAGATAATTGTTTTTTAATGCTTTTACAACAGCATATCCGTCCAGAACATTCATTACCCTGCACATATTTCCGCCGGGCATAAGATATACGCTTCCGTCGGTGAAAACACCATCTACATCGAATACAAACGCTTTGATATTTTTTAGTTTCTCCTTATAACTCATACATTTTCTGAATTGAGTGATTCATTGTTTTATAAATTTCCAGGCTTTCCCCATGCAGTAATTGTTCGTGAAGCTCCAGTATTCTTTTGTCATTTCTTACTGCGGGTCCTGTCTGGGCAGATCGCGGCTCAATTTCGTAAATTTTCTGTACAGTTTCATCAATCAGCGGTAAAAAATAATCAAAAGGAATTTCCTGCGAATCCGAAATCTCTTTAGCCCTTGTAAACAAATGATTTACAAAATTGCAGGCAAAAACTGCAGTAAGATGAATATACTTTCTTTTTTCATGGGTACTTTCCATGACGTTCTTTGAAATTTTGGACGCAATTTCAAAAAGTAACTTTTTATCCTGTTCGTTTTCTGTTTCGATGAAAAACGGAATTTTAGAATAATCCAGTTCTTTCAGTTTTGAGAAGGTCTGCAAAGGGTAAAAACTTGCTTTTCGGTAGTCGCCTTTCAGGCTTTCTTTAGGTAAAGATCCGGAAGTATGCACTACAAGACTATCTTTTTTAGTAACCATTTTCGAAACTTCTTCAACAGAATTGTCACTTACACTAATGATGTATAAATCTGAATCGACTAAAATTTTAGTTGAATAGGGTATTTCTAATTCTTCTGAAATTTTTTTTAACTCCTCTTCATTCCTTCCGAAAATCTGAGCCAGAGGAATGTTATTCTCAACAAATGCTTTTGCCAGATGATAGGCGACATTTCCTGAACCGATAATTACAATTTGCATAAAACAAATATAAGTTTTTACGGTGATTTGAAACACGAAACTTCATTCTTAAAAGCAGAATTAATTAATTTTAACGTTCGAGAATCGGGATTTAAAATAAATATTTTTCTGTAGTTTTTTACTATAAAGATCAATATTTTAATAATAAATGTCCTTTGATAAAGCATTTCTGCCAATATATAGTTTCTTATAGTAAGCAATACACGGTAAAGATTTCAAATAATTCATATATTTAATTATGATATTTGGACTAAAAATTGAAGGAGTAATTTAACTTTCAATTATTTTTGTAATCCAAAACAATGAAAGCATCCTATGAAGATTAAAGACACGGAGATTATTTCGTTGATGCAAGATCCGCGAACTCAGGAAAAAGGAGTTCGTGCCTTAATGGATGCTTATCAGAGTAGATTGTATTGGCACATAAGAAGAATTATTGTGGACGGAGATCTTGCTCAGGATACTTTGCAGGAAACTTTTATTAAAGCTTATCAGAATTTTCATCAGTTTAAAAATGACAGCCAGTTGTACACATGGCTGTACAGAATCGCCACCAATGAGGCGTTGCAGCAGGTGAACAAACTGAAAAAAATGCAGAAAACGGATGAAGATCCGGAGTACCATATGCAGAATCTTATTGCAGACAATACAGACGGTGATGCGGAAGAAATACAGATTTTGCTGCAGAATGCCATACAAAGCCTGCCCGAAAAGCAGAAACTGGTATTTATGATGCGGTATTATGATGATTTGCCTTACGAAGAAATATCCAAAATTGTGGATATGTCGGTAGGAACATTAAAAACAAATTATCATTATGCCAAACAGAAGATAGAAGAATATATCAAAGAGAATTACGAAAGATAATTTTTGAGAAACAACAGCATGAAAGATTTTGATCTGGAAAAATTGGAACGCAAAAATATATACAAAGTCCCTGAAAATTTGTTTGAAAATATTCAGGGTAAGGTATTGAGCGGGATCAATGATTTTGATCTTGAGCAACTGGAACGTAAGAATATTTATAACGTTCCGGAAAATATATTTGAAACCGTTCAGGATAACGTTGTGAAAAGTATTCTGCCTGCTAAAAAAGCACCGATTTTTAAACTGAACTGGGCATATGCAGCAGCGGCGTCTATTGCTTTGGTTTTTGGAGCGACATTTGTTTTCAATAACGGAGATCCCGCCGATCCGGCAAAGGAGCAGATTGCTGTAAACCTTCAGGAACCGAAAACGGAGAGCCAGATTGCTTACGAAACCTTAAAATCGGATTTAACTTCTGTTGAAAATAATAATCAGACAGATAGCAGTCAGGATAATAATAAGTCTTTAGCGAAAGAAGAAAAATCGGCTAAGACAGCAGATGAAGTGAAACCAAAATCTTCACCATCTGTTTCGAAACAAAATGAGGCTCAGATAAACGAGTATCTGGATTCTTTCTCAAATTCCGAAATATCGGAGTTGGCAAGCAATTCTACACAGGATGTTTATCTGGACTTATATAATTAAAAGAAAATGAAAAAGATATTATTTACGCTTTTTATTATCTATAGTTTTGGTCTGAATGCCCAAAGGACAGATTATGACTGGAAAAAGATGGATCCTAAGCAAAGAAAGGAGATCATCAATAATCTTTCTCCTGAGGAAAGAAAGGCACTTCTGATGAAATTCAGAAACAATATGGTGATGGAAAATCTGGATATTGATCCTAACGATAAAGATGAATTTACCGATATTTATAATGAATATCTGGAAAGCCAAAAGCAGATAAAAAGTCAGTTCAATTCAGATTTTAATCCTGAAGATCTATCCGATGAAGAAGCGAAAGCCAAGCTTCAGCAGAGTTTCGAAGTAGGGCAGAAGCTGCTTGATAACAGAAAAAAATATGCAGATAAAATGCAGAAGGTAATACCTTGCCAAAAAGTTTTGAAACTTTTTCAGTCTGAAGGAATGATGAGAGATAAAATGAATGAAAGAAAACCTTTTGGGAATAGTGGCAGCGGTAGTGCTCTAAGACCAAGACAAAACCCATAATAGTTTATTTTTTTAATGTTGGACGACCCTTGCAATTTATTTGTGAGGGTCGTTTAATTTTAAATTAAAACTATATTTTTGCGAAAATTTTTAACGATGAAGAAGATAATTCTGTTTTTGATGTTTTCGTGTTTTCTAACCGAACAGAAGACAGCACTCGATTCCAGAAAAACAGAAATAGATAAACCTGAAAATCTGTCTGCCATTTATATTGATCCGCTTACCGGAGAATATATTTTTACCGAATAATTTTAATTTAAAAAATTTAATGATGAAAAAATTTTTGCAACTTGTGACGACTTGTCTTATGATTATTTCTTTTGCCCAGAATAAAGAAATAATAAAATTGAAAGGGGATATTCCTAATAATGGAGAAGGAGATTACAACACATTAATTGTTATTGATAACAGAAAAGATAAAACCATCGGGGTTCTGCCTTTTGGAGATGGCAAAGAAATGAGAGAAGTTTCGTTTCAGAACAGTCCTGAAGACGATCTTTCCGAATGGTACCGTAAAAGTAATCTGAAGGGAGGGAAGCAGGATTTTGTATTAGTTCTTAATGATCTTAAATTATCTGTAAAAGAAACGTACGAAAGGAAAAACATCGGAACCATGAAATTTTCCCTGCAAAGTTTTGTGAAGGAAGGAGATAAATATCATTTTCTGTATAAAAAAGACACCACATTTATGTTCAGCCACAGAGATGTTGCTGATGCGATGGTAAGAAATATGCATCATCTTTTTTCTTTGTATCTTGAAAAAACACATAAATCCAAACCTTCAAAATATGATCTTACCTTGGATGATATTTCCAATTATCAAAGCTATGTAAATAATTATCCTGCATTTAAAAATGAAACCCTGAAAGAAGGAATCTATCTGGATTACAATTCGTTTTTCAGGCAGACTCCGGAAGAAGGTTACACTTTGGAGCGATGGGAAAATGGAACATTAGACAGGGCTGTAAAAACTGAAAACGGAAAGAAGATGAAAATTCCTTCCCGTAAAATGTTTATCTATGTAGAAAACGGAAAAGCGTTTAAAAATACCTATTCCGGATTTCAGGAACTGTTAAAAAATGAAAAAGGATTTTATATCGTCGCAAAACCCAGCAGTTTATTTCCGCCTCAATATGATATTAAATTAGGGATCATGTTTGGATTGGCAGGCGCAATTGCAGATGCATTACTTTTTAATCCGAATAAGCTGAGCCATAATCCTCAGGAAATTTACATTGATCCGATGACAGGTGAGTACGATTTTAATGATATTTTTGATCAATTACCATAAAAAGAATTTTGGTCATATCTAATCATTAGAAGATAAATAACTTTACAGATTCAAAACAGGTTACCAATGTCGGAAACTTGCTTTTAATATTGGACGACCCTTGCAATTTATTTGTGAGGGTTGTTTAATTTTAAATTAAAACTTTATTTTTAATGAAATTTTTAACTATGAAAAAAATAATTCTATTTTTGATGTTTTCGTGCTTTCTAACGGCACAGAAAATTCAGTATATAGAACTTAAAAATAATATCAAAGACAAAAATCATATTGCTAAATCTTTTACTCTATTAGATAAGAGAAAAGATAAAACTATTGGAATTGTATCGCACAGGAAAGATCCTTATGAAGTAAAATTTGAAAAAGATGATCTTGAAAAATTATTTACTGAGTGGTTTGCGGAAAATAATAAAGAAACAGGAAAAACGGATTATTATCTTATTCTCGAAGAACTTGCAGTAAAAGATATTCCAACCGAAAGATCACAAATGGGGCATCTGCAAATGAAAATGGTTACTTTTCTTAAAAGAAATGATAAATATTATTTTTTAAAAAAGTTTAATATTTCCAAAGACTTTATGCAGAGAGATCATGCCTATATTACTAGAGCTATTGCTGCCAGAATATCTGCTGAATTATCCAATATTATTAATGATTCTTACGATGTAAAGGCTCTAAACTATCCTATAGCCGAAAATGAACTGGAAGACTATGAAAAGAATATAACGGAAAAAATGCCGATTTATAAAGCTGATTCTCTTACGAACGGAGTTTATATGGACTTCAGATCATTTGTAGATCAGAAAAAAGATTTGGAACTTATTGTCAGAAAAAATAATGAAGGTAAAATAAAGGGGGTTAAAAGGATTGACGGGTATGATAATTTCAAAGATTATTTTGCCGTAATAGATAACGGAATCGCTTATAAAAAGACACCAACAAGCCTTATAGAAATCGAAAAGGATGAAGAAGGATATTTTATCACTGCCGCTGCGGAAGAATTATTTCCAGAACAAACCAATTACTATGCAGCAGGAGCAGCAGGAGGAGGCTTAATAACAGCTTTGGCTGTCTCAGTTATAGATCTGGCTATTTCAAGAATCAGAAAGCAGAATGCAAAATATTACAGAGTTGGAATAGACATGCTAACAGGAGAATATATTTTACCTGCAAACTTTGATAAAAATAAATAGATTGCTTATAAAAAAGAGACAACGCGTCTCTTTTTCTCTTTTTATAAATGAAAGGAATAAGAAACGATACTTCATTCATCAAAGAGAATGTTCCGTATTTGTAGTTTTTACATCAAAAAGTAAAATTATTTTGAAAACAGTCCGGATTTGTCCTAATGTTTATGAAAGTAGAAACGAAATTAAATTTTAATTTTATTGGCTTATAAATTGATACTAAAAAATACTGCAACTTCAGAAGGTAAATGAACAAGTCTATCGTAATTTTAGCTCTTATTTTTAATTGTTTCTTCTTTTTTCAGGCACAGGAAAAAAAGGATTCAATCTATTACAAAATTGAAAAATTTTCAGATAAGAGAAAATTTACAAAATTCCTTCACCGCTTTATATTTCGTAGAGAAGCAGATTCCGTTTCCGTAAAAACAACCACCGAAAAAGTAGCGCAGGAAACATATGACGGAAAATACATCAGAAATATTACAATAGAAACCATAGATCCTTTCGGATACGGTTCTCGGGATAAAAAAGAGAAATCCAGATGGTACGACTGGTTTACCAATCATCTTCATTCCAATACAAGAATTTCCACGGTTAACAATTATTTACTTTTCCAAAAGGGAGAAGAATACAATGCCCAGAAAATCTACGAGTCTGAACGTCTGCTGAGAACAATGCCTTTTATCAACAGAGTAAACATCAGTATTTCTGACAGTACTTCCACCAGAGATTCTATAGATGTTATCGTAAAAGTGCTGGATTCATGGAGTCTGAAACCCAGAGCAAGCTATTCCGGAAGTAAAATCGGATTAGGCGTTACCGAAGAAAATTTTCTTGGACTGGGGCATGACTTAAGCTTTCTTTACCGTAACGATTCTAAAGAAAAACAGAATTATTTACTCGGAAGTTACACCGCATACAATTTATGGGGTTCCTACATTAATGCACAGATTCTGGGAGAGCGGGATTTTGCTAAAAATGAAAGAATAAGTCTCAGTGCAACGCGCGATTTTTTCTCCCCATTAACCCAATGGGCGGGAGGATTTAATTTTGAATACTTCATGCGCCGCGTTTTGCTGCCTATAGAATCCGAAACAGCTTTTCCCGAAGCTCAGATTAAAGTGTACAGTCAGAATTTGTGGGGAGGTTACCAGATTCCTATAGCCTCAAGATCTTCAGAAAAGGTTTCCAGCAATATTGCTTTAATCGGAAGATTTCAAAATTATCAGTACAAGGATAATCCGGCAATAGACAAGTACGATTATTTTACCTCTTACAGCAGTTTTCTGGCGTCTGTAGGATTTATACAGCGAAAATTTTCTGTTCAGAAAAATATCTTTCAGTACGATCTTCCGGAAGATATTGCGTACGGAACTTCGGCGAGCCTTACAGCGGGAGGCTTGTCCAGAAACAACAGAATCATTCCGTATGCCGGAATTTCTTTAGCACACGGAGATTTTACCAATATAGGATATTTCAGTGTGAAAGCACAGTTCGGGAAATTTTTCAATGAGGAAAGACAAAACCGCGAATCTTTCCGATTGGATGCCACCTATTTTACCAATCTTATGGATTGGAAGTTTGCCAGTGCGAGACACTTTTTTTCTCCCACATTAGCTTTGGGAAATCCACAGCAAAACTATTCCTACAGAGACCGCATCAATCTTTCTTCCAGTGATGAGTTTCCGGTGTACAGTGCAGATTATATAGGGACAAAAAAACTCGTTCTGCGATATCAGCTTCAGCTTTTCGTAAACAAAACATGGAAAAACTTTCATTTCAGTCCTTACTTAACAGCTGCAGCAGGCTGGTTGGCGGGACCGGATGAAAAATTGTTAAAAACAAACGTTAATACAAAAATAGGAATCGGAGTTCTCATTAATAATCCTTTTCTGGTATTCAACCGGATTCAGATTTCCTTCACCTATTACCCAAAAGTTCCTTTTGACAATAATTCATTGTTTGATTTCAACAGCAACCGGAACAATCTTTTGCCAATGAACGGCTTTACAACAGATATCCCGCATTTCGTAAATTTTGGAAATTAAAAAAGGGCAGAATTAAATTTTTGTTCTTCAAAATTAAGACTAAGGAATTATCCTGCATT
Organism: Chryseobacterium sp. ZHDP1; assembly: GCF_018603435.1. Taxonomy (GTDB): domain Bacteria; phylum Bacteroidota; class Bacteroidia; order Flavobacteriales; family Weeksellaceae; genus Chryseobacterium; species Chryseobacterium indicum. Next base: position 3,054,607 of record NZ_CP075682.1, read on the forward strand.
TTGTTATCTTTGCAAATTACAAGATTCTTAAATGAAAAACATACGAAATTTTTGCATAATCGCCCACATCGACCACGGTAAAAGTACTTTGGCGGATCGTCTTTTGGAATATACCAATACGGTGACTCAGAGAGAACTGCAGTCTCAGACACTGGATGATATGGATTTGGAGAAAGAACGTGGAATTACCATTAAATCCCACGCGATCCAGATGGATTATGAATATAAAGGAGAAAAATATATTTTAAACCTTATTGATACACCGGGACACGTAGATTTTTCTTACGAAGTTTCCCGTTCCATTGCTGCCTGCGAAGGAGCGCTTCTAATTGTAGATGCAGCACAGAGTATTCAGGCACAGACGATTAGTAATTTATATCTGGCACTGGAAAACGATTTAACCATCATACCTATTCTGAATAAAATTGATCTTCCTTCCGCAAACCCTGAAGAAGTAACCGATGAAATCATGAACCTGATCGGTTGCGACTATGAAGATGTTTTAAGAGTTTCCGGAAAAACAGGAGAAGGAGTTCACCATTTGCTTGAGCAGATTGTAGAAAGAATTCCGGCTCCGGTAGGAGATCCGGATGCGCCGCTTCAGGCTTTGATCTTTGATTCGGTTTATAACCCGTTCAGAGGAATTGAGGCTTACTTCAAAGTGGTAAACGGAAGTATTTCTAAGAACGAAAAAATTAAATTCTTCGCAACCGGAAAAGAATACGGAGCCGATGAGGTGGGAACACTGAAATTGAAACAGGTTCCTAAGAAATCGGTAGAATGTGGAGATGTAGGATATCTGGTTTCCGGAATTAAAGATGCTAGAGAAGTAAAAGTAGGTGATACAATCACCTCTTTTGAAAAACCTGCAGCAGGACCGATTGAAGGTTTCGAGGAAGTGAAACCAATGGTTTTTGCCGGAATTTATCCGATTGACTCTGAAGATTTTGAAGAATTAAGATTCTCTCTTGAAAAATTAAGACTGAATGATGCCTCTCTGGTTTTCGAACCTGAAAGCTCTGCTGCACTTGGTTTTGGTTTCCGTTGCGGGTTCTTAGGAATGCTTCACATGGAAATTGTTCAGGAAAGACTGGACAGAGAGTTCAACATGAACGTGATTACAACGGTTCCCAACGTATCTTACTTCGGGTATACCAAAAAAGAACCTGAAGTTCCGATTATGATTAATAACCCTTCGGAAATGATGGATCCTACCACGATGGACAGAGTAGAAGAACCTTATATTAAAGCTTCTATCATCACAAAATCAGATTTTGTAGGTTCTGTTATGACACTTTGTATCGAAAAAAGAGGAGAAATTGTTAACCAGAGTTACCTGACATCAGACAGAGTAGAATTAATCTTCAATATGCCTTTGGCTGAGGTGGTTTTCGACTTCTACGACAGGCTGAAATCCATTTCTAAAGGGTATGCTTCATTCGATTATCATCCGATCGGTTTCAGAGCTTCCAAGCTTGTAAAAATGGACATCCTGATCAATGGAGATATGGTAGATGCTTTATCTTCATTGATTCACGATTCAAACGCCTATCACATTGGTAAAAAAATGTGTGAAAAACTTCGTGAGCTGATTCCGAGACAGCAGTTTGATATTGCCGTTCAGGCAGCGTTAGGAACGAAAGTTATTGCAAGAGAAACCATTAAAGCGTTAAGAAAAGACGTTACCGCAAAATGTTACGGAGGAGATATTTCCAGAAAGCGTAAACTTTTGGAAAAGCAGAAAGAAGGTAAGAAAAAAATGAAGCAGATTGGTAGAGTAGAAGTACCGCAATCGGCGTTCATGGCTGTTTTGAAGCTGAATGATTAGTGAAAGAGCCAAGTAAAAAGGCAAAAGATAAAAGTAAATCCGCAGATTATTTCTGCGGATTTTTGTTTTTAAGATATGAATTCGTAAATTTGTGTATTCATAACGCAAATTAAAACAATGGAGTCTCCAAAAAAATTACAGGATATAAAAGTGGCTGTAGATGCAGTAATTTTCGGATATTTTGATAAAAAAGATCTGCAGATCCTTCTCATTAAAAGAAATATTGAGCCCTTCAAAGGAGGTTGGGCGCTTCCCGGAGGTCTGGTTTTGGATGATGAAAACCTTGATGATGCCGTAAAACGCGAACTCCACGAAGAAGCAGGAATAAAGCCCGATTTTTTGGAGCAGCTTTACACTTTTGGAAACGTCGGCCGCGATCCCCGAAACCGCGTTGTTTCTATTGCTTATTTAGGACTTGTCAATCCATCTTATCATGAGTTGTTTGCTGATTCTGATGCGGAAGATGCACAATGGTTCAGCGTGAATCAGCTCCCTAAACTGGCTTTTGATCATCAATCCATTATTGATATTGCCTTAAAAAGACTTCGCACGAAAATCCAGTATCAGCCGATCGGTTTTAATCTTTTAAACGATGAATTTGCCTTTTCTGATCTTGAAAACCTATACAAAACCATCATCGGAAAAGAAATAGACCGCCGTAATTTCCGCAAAAAGATCATGAGCTACGGATTGCTTAACGAAACCAATAATCTTAAAAAAGAAGGCAGCGGAAGACCCGGAAAACTCTTCACCTTCAATCAGGAAAAATACAGGGAACTCGAAGAGCAGGGATTTTATTTCGAAATCAAATAGTTTTTCTTAAACACAAAAAGCACAAATATTTACACGAATTTTCACGAAAAATTCTTTTCTGTGTTCGCTGTCATTCAGAATGAAGCGAAGCGGAATGAAGAGTTTTTAAACTCAATAATAGATTCTTCCTTCGTTAGAATGACACAGTGTGTATATATTTTACCCTCTATATTAATTGATTAAAAATTTGCGCCATTTGCGAAAACATTTGTGCCATTTGTGTTTAAAAAAAATCAGCTTACCAAGTCAATTACGATTCCAATATCAATATCAATAGAAACGGACTTAGTCCGTTCTTTCAATAAAATTTCAATTGGCTTTAGCCTAAACATAAAAACCAATAAATACTAGTGTCCATTGTGAAAAACATTTGCGCCATTCGTGTTTAAATAAAATAATTTTTCAATTCAGAAATCTTAATTGGCTTTAGCCTAAACATAAAACCAATAAATACTTGTGTCCTTTGTGAAAAACATTTGTGCCCCTTGTGTTTAAATAAAATAATTTCAAACCGGCTTTAGCCAAAATCTAAAGCATAAATAAAATTTGCGCCATTCGTGTTTCAATAAAATAAATTTTTAACATTGAAAATCAATCAATTAAAATATTTAGCGTAAAAATAACACAAATAAATTTGGAAGATAAAATCATATTCCTTTAAATTTGTGTAAAAATAACGCAATCATGAAATATACATTAAATAATACCATCGAAAAATTTCATCAAAAAGAAAATCCAGAATTTCTTTTCTTTTGGGGACACACCGTGAAAGATGAAATTACAAAAGCCTGCTTCAGTCAGTGGTTTCCTTTTGAGTTTGAAGAAAACGGAATCATGTACAAAACAGCAGAACATTATATGATGGCCGGAAAAGCGAGATTATTTAATGATCATGAAATTTTAGAGCAAATTTTAAAATCAGAAACTCCGAATCAGGCAAAAAGTTTAGGCAGAAAAGTCAGAAATTTTGATCCTCAAGTTTGGGATGAGCATAAATATGAAATTGTAAAACAAGGAAATCTATTAAAGTTTTCTCAAAACGAAAAATTTAAAGAATTTCTGCTTTCAACAGCCGATAGAATTTTAGTTGAGGCAAGTCCGTACGACAAAATCTGGGGAATCGGAATGCTGGAAACCAATGCAAAAGCAAAAGATCCTTCAAAATGGAATGGTGAAAATTTATTAGGATTTGCTTTGATGGAAGTAAGAGACGAATTAAGAGGGTAAAAACACAATAACCGTAAACCAATTAGAAATCATGAAAAAAAAAGAACTCCATCCTCAGATATTTTTAATAGAAAATTTCCTTTCCGATCAGGAATGCGATCATTATATTGAAATGACGAAGGATAAAGTCTTTGAGGAAGCAAAAATCAATATGAGAGGACGTCAAGTCATGAACAAAGGAATCCGAAACAACGACAGATTGATGATTTTTGATAATAATTTAGCCGAAAATCTTTATGAAAGAGCAGTTGAATTTCTTCCTCAGATTCATGACAATTATGAAGTTTCGGGTTTTAATGAAATGTTCAGAATTTATAAATATTCTCCGGGACAGCAGTTTAAAATGCATCACGATGGAAGCTACATCAGAAATGAGAATGAAAAAAGCTTTTACACTTTTTTAATCTATCTGAATGACGATTTTGAAGGCGGAGAAACAGAGTTTGAAAATCTGTTCACTGTAGCTCCGAAGAAAGGTTCGGCATTGGTTTTCTATCATCCTTTGAGACACGAAGGAAAAACACTGATCTGCGGACAAAAGTATGTTTTAAGAACAGATGTAATGTATTTAAAGATTTAAAAATGAAAAAGATATATGTCTCAGGAAACGGAAATGTATCCTGGGAAAAGTTTCAGCAGTTTTATATTGAACCGTTAAAGAAATTCAGCCTTGATGATTGTGAATTTATCATTGGTGATTTTTCAGGAACCGATACGTTAATGATGGAATTTTTAAAAGATAAAACAGAGAACGTAACCATTCTTCATGTTGGAAGAAGACCGAGATATTTTGCCAATTCTTTTAAAACAAAAGCTGAAAAATGGAAAGTTATCGGAGGTTTTACTTCAAATTATGAAAGAGATACCTTTGGAATTGATCTATGCACTCATTTTCTGGCGGTTGATTTCAATACCGATGAAAAAAGAAAAAGCGGAACATTAAAAAATATCGAAAAGTGTTTTGCTCTGAATAAAATAAAAGTGTAAAAAATTTTACCCATAATTTGCGTAAAAAATACACGAAAATTAACAAATTGTTTCACTAAAAATCATAAAGCTATGTTTGGATTTACACACATCAAATTTGATTCTATGACGTACGTTCTTCATTTTAAAAATGGAAAGATCGCCAGAGAAGGAAGAGGCTTATCGTTCTTTTATTTCGCTCCCAATTCGTCTATTGTAGCGATTCCGTTGGGAAGTAACGATCTGCCGTTTATCTTTAATGAAAACACGAACGATTATCAGACCGTGAAAATTCAGGGACAGATCAGCTATAAAGTGACCGATCCGAAAGCTCTTTCCAACACGCTGGATTTTACCGTGGATGGAGAAGGAGTTTACAAAAAGAATGACATTGAAAAGCTGAACCAGAGAATCATCAATCTCGCACAGACAGCGACTTCATCATTCATTCATCAGCTCAATTTAAAAGATGCTATCCGTTCTGCCAAACAGATTGAAGATCATATTCTGAAAGGATTAATCGATTCCGAATCCATTAAAAGCATGGGAATTGAAATTTTGGGAGCCAATATTTTAGCGGTTCAGACCACTCCCGAAATGGCAAGAGCGCTGGAAACGGAAACAAGGGAAAAACTCCAGCAGCAAGCCGATGAAGCGATTTATGAAAGAAGAAATTTTGCAGTGGAACAGGAAAGAAAGATCAAGGAATCTGAACTGAATACGGAAATTGCGGTTGAAGAAAAGCAAAAGCAGATTGAAGAAAAAAGGATGGAAACCGAAGTTCAGCAGGAAGAAAACAACAGAATTCTTCGTGAAATGAAAATTGCCGCCGATATTTCTGTAGAAAACCAGAGAAAAAAACTGATCGAGCAAAAAACGGAAAACGACAGAAAAGAAGCAGAGACTCAAGGTTATATTCTGGAAACTTCCTTAAAGCCTTACAAAGAAATCGACTGGAAAGTCCTCACTGCTTTGAGCGGAAGACAGGATGCGAGAAATAACATCGCTTTAGCGTTCAGAGAATTGGCAGAAAACGCCGGGAAAATAGGAAACCTGAATATAAGTCCTGATTTGTTGGATACTATTTTGAAAAAGTAAAAGGCTGGAAGAAGGAAGAGCGAAGTTGGAAGCAGTTAACAGTCTCCAAAAAAATGACAAAATAGGTTATCGTCTTTGCTGAGCAGAGCGCCTTTGCGAACCTTAAAAAAGTTTAGTAGTAAAATAAAAACTTTGCGGACTTTGCGTTAAAAAAAAACTTCTGAATAATTAAAAAAATGAAAGTAGAATACGCCATCATTATTAAAAATAAAACCCGCCTTGAGTCTCTGGTGGAAAGATTCAACACGCAGGCTCAGGCGAAGTTTTATATTGAAAGTTCCGGAGGAAATTTTCAGGAATATGTGGATGAACACGAAAAATTCGGTCAGTCGTTTCTGGAAGTTCAGACCCAGCTTTCCAAAATCATTAAAAATAAAGTGATTGAAAGAGAGTTTGTTCCCTCCTACATTTTCTCCGAAAACAATTTGATTGTGGTGGTCGGACAGGACGGTTTGGTAGCCAATGTTGCCAAATATTCCAAACACATTCCCATCATTGCGGTGAATCCCGATCCCGAAAGGTATGACGGCGTTTTACTTCCCTTCACAGCAAAAAACTTTTTAAAAGGAGTACAAGCTGTGATGAACAGAAATTTTAGTTCAAAAAAAATGAAGTTTGCTGAAGCCGTACTGAATGACGGACAAAAATTACGGGCAGTGAATGATTTATTTGTAGGAATTTCTTCCCATTCTTCCGCACGATATAAAATCATGCTGAACGGAAAAGAAGAGATGCACTCTTCCAGCGGAATCATTATTTCCACAAAAACAGGAAGTACAGGCTGGCTGAGTTCCATTTTCAATATGGCGTTCGGAATTTTAGGCGAAACAGCTTTAAAATATCCGCAGCTGAATGAAGAAGATTTGTATTTTGCAGTAAGAGAACCTTTCAAAAGCATCCGAACGCAGACCGATATCTGCAGCGGAAAACTGAAAAAAGGAAACAAATTAATCATCGAATCACTAATGCCGAATAATGGTTTTATATTTAGTGACGGAATTGAGCAGGATTTTCTACAGTTCAACAGCGGAGCAACAGCAGAAATCAGGCTTTCTGACGATGAAGCCGTTTTAGTTTTAAATAAATAATAACTATGAAAACAATAATATATTTGAAAGATAAAGATAACGCAACAAATCAGGTATTATCAGAAATTTGAAATCTTATGTAGAAAAAATCTTTGAGAGCTTAGCTAAGTAGAACGCCTTTGCAAACTTAAAAACAGTTAGTGATAAATAAAATCTTAGCGGACTTTGCGTTAAAAAATAAAAACAACATGAAAACAATAAAATATTTAAAATGCAACGCAGCAAACCCTCAAGTTGAAGGAGTAGATCATTTCCATATTATAAAACTCTGAGATCTTAGCTGAGTAGAACGCCTTTGCGAACTTAAAAACATTTAGTAGTAACAAAAAACTTTGCGGACTTTGCGTTAAAAAAAAACCATGAAAACAATAAAATATTTAAAAGGCGACGCAACAAACCCTCAAGCTGAAGGAAACAAAATTATCGCACACATCTGCAACGACATCGGAGGTTGGGGAAAAGGTTTTGTCTTAGCCATTTCAAATCGTTGGAAAAAGCCGGAAAACGAGTATAGAAAATGGTTTCAGGATGCTGAAAATTTTAATCTCGGAGAAATCCAGACCGTTCAGGTTGAAGAAGATATTTGGATTTGCAACATGATTGGTCAGCATAAAATAAAAACCAATTCAAAAGGAATTTCCCCGATTCGTTATGAAGCCGTTGAAAAATGCCTTGAAAAGCTTTCTGATGGAGCAAAAAAATTAAATGCGACAGTTCATATGCCAAGAATCGGTTGCGGTTTGGCAGGCGGAAAATGGGAAGAAATCGAGCCAATTATCGAAAGAACACTGCTGAAAAACAATGTGGCTTTTTTTGTTTATGATTTCGAATAATTGACTATTTAAAATTTGGCAAAAAATCTTTGAGATCTTAGCTAAGTAGGACGCCTTTGCGAACTTAAAAACGTTTAGTAGTAAATAAAACCTCTGCGGACTTTGCGTTTAAAAAAATTAAAACAAACCATGAAAACAATAAAATATTTAAAATGCGACGCAACAAATGCTCAAGTTTAATGAAACAGATCATTATCAAAAATAATAAATTTAATAGAACTCTGAGATCTTAGCTAAGTAGAACGCCTTTGCGAACTTAAAAACATTTAGTAGTAACAAAAAACTCTGCGGACTTTGCGTTAAAAAATAAAAATAACATGAAAACAACAACTTTATACAGGCCCGTCGGAGAAAAAGAAATGCTCTTAATCATCGAAAGCAATTACAGAAAATTCCCTCCACGACTAAACTGGCAGCCGATTTTCTATCCTGTTTTAAACGAAGACTATGCCTCAGAAATTGCCGAAAAGTGGAACACGCGGGACAAAGCCGGGAATTATTTAGGTTTTGTAACGAAGTTTGAAGTTATAGAAGAAACCGTCTGTAAATATCCCGCACAAAACGTAGGAGCAAGAAATCATAACGAACTCTGGATTCCTTCCGAAGAACTGGAAGAATTTAATCAGGCAATTGTCGGAAAGATTGAAGTGACGAAAGTTTTCATGGGAAAAGACTTCAAAAAAGCAGCAAATGAAGAACTGGAAAATCTATTGGCAAACATTAAAAAACTAACCATGACAAATAAAGGAATGGCGAAAGATACACTGGAAATCTTAGCTAAAAAATATTATATCAACGAAAACAACGAAAAAATCAGTATAGAAAATGAAATGCAGAACTGTATTGAAGAAACCGTTTTGTATTCCTCGGAAGAACTGTCGGAAATGACAAAAAACGAACTTCCGGAAACCCACTTCGAGACTCAGTTTGAAGTCTGGAGATGCAGTTCCCTGAAAGCCATTTTACAGTTAGCCGCAGAAGAAGATCAGGAGAAACTCATGTGCCTGAATTTTGCATCAGCGAAAAATCCAGGTGGCGGTTTCATTAACGGAGCAGAAGCGCAGGAAGAAAGTCTGGCAAGAACTTCCGGACTTCACGACAGTCTGCTTCAGGGTTGGGAATATTACGAAACCCACCGTGCCATGGAATCGTGTTTTTACACAGATATGATGATTTACAGCCCGAAAGTTCCCGTTTTCAGGAAAGATAAAGGAGAATTGCTGGATCAGCCTGTTTTCTGCAATTTCATCACCTCTCCCGCAGTGAACGCAGGCGTTGTGAAACGTCAGGAACCAGAAAGAGCGGATGAAATTTTCGGAGCAATGGATGTAAGAACCGATAAAATGCTCGCTTTAGCTCTAAACAAAGGAAATGAAACCTTAATTTTAGGAGCTTGGGGGTGCGGAGTTTTCAAAAATGATCCGAAAGAAATTGCCGAATTATTCAAAAAGCATCTTCTTGGGAAGTATAAAAATAAATTTAAAAGAGTGGTCTTTGCCATTCTCTCGAAAAAAGAGGAAATGATAAAGCCGTTTGAAGAAATATCATGAAAATTACAAGAGAAGAAATAACGGTAGAAATTTTAGAATTGCTGTATGATTTTCAATATGTTTTAGAACATCAAAAATCGGATATTTATTTTAATGATCCTACAAAGCTCTTACTTTCTCAGCAGATAAGATTCAGGAGAATATGTTCTGTTTTTGCATATCTGAATATCCAGATCAAAGACCTGAAACACTTTTATGAGTTAGAATTTATTAATGAATTTAAAGATTATCGTTTTGCTCACGGAATTTCAGATATGATAAAATCTTCGATAAGAGCAGGCTATGAGATTAAAGATATTAAAACAGAAAGTCTTAAAGAAATTTTGGAAAGCATAATATATTTTAGAAATGCTTATCTGAATTTGGTAAGAGGTTTTTTCGGAGGAGTACAAATTATGGGTTCTCCCTCTCTTGAACGAAGAATTTCTGAAAAAATTGTATTTGACAGCATACAGGACATTGATACTGTTGTTGAAAGATTAAATAAAATAATTGGTTATTTATTATTTCCTCAGACAGAAGCTTTTGATATGGATATTTTAATTAATCAATACAATTTTCCAACAGAAGATTATAGGACTATCTGGGAAAAGGAACAGGAAGATTATTATGAAAATGGATTTTAAATTAAAAAAATATAAAGAACAGCTACAGGATTGGCCGGAAAAAGGCTATCACATTATGGCTCAGTACGATGAAGATAAAATTATTGTCTACCAGTCGTATCGGAAAGAAATAGGCAGATTTGCCGTTAAAAATCAATATTTCGGAGGTGGATTCAGTTTAGAAAGAATGACCTGGATAAAACCCAACTTCCTTTGGATGATGTTCCGAAACGGCTGGGGAACAAAAGAAGGACAGGAATCTGTTCTCGCCATTCATTTGAAGATGGATGCATTTAAAAATTATCTGAAAAATGCAGTCTATTCTTCATACAATGAAAAATTAAAAATTTCAAGGGAAGAATGGCAAAATCAGGTGAAAGAATCTTCTGTGAGACTGCAATGGGATCCGGATCACGATCCTTTCGGAAACAAACTGGAAAGAAGAGCGATTCAGATTGGTTTGAGAAATGATTTCATCAAAACTTTTGCAAAAGAAGACCTCCTTTTCATTGAAGATATTTCAGATTTTGTTAAAGAACAGCATCAGTTTGTTTTGAAAGACGATTTAGACAATTTAGTTCTTCCGGAAGAAAAACCGTTGTTGTTTGATGATGAGGATTTGAATAAGAAATTAAGGTTAAAATAATGAAAGATAAACTCTTACTCGCTTCAAAATCACTTACGGGGATTTCCATTGGTGATGCTTTTGGCGAAAGTTTCTTTGGTGAAAAAAGTATGATCAGAACGTTCATCCATCAAAGAATCATTCCTGAAAGCACTCTGGATTTTACGGATGATACCATTATGGCAATTGCTGTTTTCAAATCATTGGAAGAATTCGGACAAATCAATCAGGATTTTCTGGCGGAAGAGTTTACCCAAAATTATTATTTTGATATTAACCGAGGTTACGGACCTTCAATGCATCAATATTTCAGAGCTGTAAAGGATGGTGAAAACTGGAAAGAAGCTTCTTATTCAAAATTTGGAGGACAGGGTTCTATGGGAAACGGAGGAGCGATGAGAGCTTCTGTAATCGGAGCTTATTTTTATGATGATCTGGATCAGCTTAAAACAAATGCAGAACTGTCCTGTGAAGTTACCCATGCCAACAAAGAAGCGATGGAAGGCACAAAAGCTATTGCATTAGCTGCAGCTTTTGTCATTCAGGAAAAATTAGGATTGATACAGTTGAATCAACAGGAATTTATTCAGAAAATTCAGTCTGAATTGAAGGATTCTGATATGAAAAGTAAACTGAACAAAGTCTTATATTTAGGCGGAAATCCAAGCATTGAGTTATTGGTCAAAACATTAGGAAACGGAATAAAAATGACCGCTCAGGACACCGTTCCGATTGTACTCTGGATGCTTTCGAGATACCGGAACAATATTGAAGAATGTCTTTGGAATACAGTTTCAGTGTTAGGCGACAGAGATACAACCTGCGCAATGGCAGGAGGGATAAGTATTTTAAGCTGCGATGAAGCATCAATTCCGGATTGGACAAAGAATGTTGAGGATTGGAAAAAAAGCAAATTTTATGAACATTGAATTAATAAAAGGAGACATCACCAAAATAGAAGCAGACGCTATCGTTAACGCAGCCAACTCTTCCTTATTGGGCGGTGGCGGAGTAGACGGAGCCATTCATCGGGCAGGAGGAAAAAAGATTCTTGATGAGTGTTTAGAAATCCGAAACCGACAAGGCAAATGCAGAACAGGAGAAGCAGTCGTTACAACCGGCGGAAATCTCCCTGCGAAATACGTCATTCATACCGTTGGTCCGGTCTGGAACGGAGATGAAGAAAAAGGATCAAAATTATTGGCAAATTGTTATATAAATTCATTGAAATTGGCAGAAAGTCTGGATGTGAAAACCATCGCTTTTCCCAACATCAGCACAGGAATTTATCGCTTCCCAAAAGAATTGGCGGCAAAAATTGCCATAGATGAGGTGAGAAACTTTACATCGGAGATCATTGAAAAAGTTATTTTCGTCTGTTTTGATGATGAAAATGAGGAAATTTACAGAACACTGTTAAAAGAATAATACAGAATAATAGTTTTTGTGAGCTTCGCTAAGTGAAACGGCTTTGCGAACTAAAAACGTTTAGTAGTAAAAAAAAACTTTGTGGTCTTTGCGTTAAAAATAATACAAAAACAATAAAAACTAAAACAAATGAAAAAACTAACCATATTAACCGGCGCCGGAATCAGTGCCGAAAGCGGAATAAAAACCTTCAGAGACGGAGATGGTCTTTGGGAAAATCATAGCATCACAGATGTGGCAAGTCCGGAAGGATGGCGAAAAGACAGAGCTTTGGTTCTTGAATTTTACAACCAGAGACGAAGACAGCTTCACGAAGTAGAGCCGAATGATGCACATCGATTATTGGCAGAACTGGAAAAATATTTTGAAGTTCAGATCATTACCCAGAATATCGATGATCTGCATGAAAGAGCAGGTTCAACCAATATTTTACATTTACACGGCGAGTTATTCAAATCCTGTTCATGCAGCAATAAAAACCTGATTTACGAGCAGAAAGATGACATCAACATCGGCGATAAAGCAGAAGACGGAGCGCAGTTAAGACCATTTATTGTTTGGTTTGGAGAAGACGTTCCGCTGATGAGAGAAGCTACGAAAATGGCAAAAGAAGCCGATATATTTTTGGTAATCGGAACTTCTTTACAGGTGTATCCTGCAGCGGGATTGCTACATGATATCAAGGATGACTGTCTTTTAATCGTGATCAACCCAAACGAAACAGGTTTCGGGTACGGACAGAGAGCCGTTGTCATGAAAGAAACCGCAACGCAGGGAATGAAACTGCTTTTTGACAAACTGGTAAATCTTGCGTAGTGGAAAATATCGTAAAAGCCGGAATTTTCGGAGTTTGTGTGGGTGATGCTTTAGGCGTTCCGGTGGAATTTAAAACCAGAGAAACTTTAAAAGCGTTTCCTGTTGAAAATATGCGTGAATTCGGATCGTGGAACCAGCCGAAAGGAACATGGAGCGACGACAGTTCGTTAACGCTTTGTATTGCCGAAAACCTAACAAAAGGATATAATCTGGAAAAAATAGGACAAAGCTTTGTGAAGTGGGTAAAATACGGACACTGGACGGCTCACGGAAGATTGTTCGATATTGGCGGAACAACAAGGCATTCTGTTGCAAGATTAATAAAAGGAGAAAGCGCAAAATTTTCGGGAAATATTTTCGAAGAAGATAACGGAAACGGTTCTTTAATGAGAACACTTCCGTTGGCTTTCTACCTTAAAGACGAAGAAAATATTGAAAAACTCTATCAGACAGTAAAAGAAGTTTCTTCAATCACACACGGACATTTTCGCTCAGTGTTTGCCTGCTTTGTTTATGTAATTTTTGCCATTGAATTAATCAAAGGAAAAGATAAAAAAGAAGCGTATCATCACACTCAAAAAGCGGTATTGCAATTTGCAGAAATTCAGGGCTTTAACCTGAAGGAGATACAGCTTTTTGACAGGATTTTAAAGAATGATATTTCAGAATATCATGAAGATTCCATCAGTTCAGGAGGCTACGTTCTTCACAGTCTGGAAGCCACATTATGGTGTTTCCTGAATTCAGTAAATTATGCTGAAGCTGTTTTAAAAGCCGTCAATCTGGGAGAAGATACCGACACAACCGGAGCCATCACAGGCGGAATTGCCGGAATATATTATGGTTTTGAAAGTATTCCGAAAGAGTGGGTTGATGTTTTGGCGAGAAAGGATGATATTGAGAAATTGTGTGATAAATTAGATAAGGAATATTATGAAAAATAAAATACTTTATAAGGTTGTTACAGAAAAGGAAATTATTTTTCTTGGCCAAAACAATTTCCAAAAATTTTCATTTCAAGATCTAGAAACGGGCTCTGTAAATACGGAAGAAAAATCTAAAGAAATCGCACTTCAAAACTACATTAATAATCCGCAGTACAATTATATAGGATTTATTGTAAGTTTTGCAACGGAAGACAACAGAATAAAAGGAAAGATTAAAATAAATGATGTTTTTTTTGGAAAAAATTTTAAAAACTTCTCTGATGAAACTATAATTGATTGTATTGAGGATGAGGAAAGATTTTACGAAAAGAAACTCGAGTATTTTTTAGAAACCAAATCCCGAAAGATTATTCCCGATGATTATTTCATTAAATTAAACGAAGAGTTTAGTGTATTTTTAGAAAAAAACAATCATTTAAATACTGAAGACTATATAAAATCCAAAACACAAAAGTATAATACAATTAAAGAAAGAACATCATCGATTAATACATTAGATGAAGCAATAGAATTTTTAATTCAGGATTACGGAGCTGAAAAAATTAGTAAAATTCAAGATGAAACAATTTTAACACAGTTTAGAACGGAAAGAAATCATTTTGGAAGTAATATGTATCTCAGGAATTTATTTTTTCATGGAAATCAAAATGAAAATTTTAAAAAAGCAATCAGAGAGTATGGTAAAATTAGTTTTGCAAGTGGTGGAGAGCTGGGAGAGGGATATTTGGAAGATGCTTTTTGGAGAAAGTTAAATAACTGTGAAATAAACTCTGAAATTCAGCAAAAACTAAAAGAAGATTATGAAGAAATAGAGCTTTTAACTCAAAATTATTGCAAAAGCAAAGGTGCCGAAAATGTAAATGATTTGAACGAAGAAGATTTTGATGGTTTATTGAAAATTTATAAAAATAGAAATAAAGGAAAAGAAGGGTATATTTTAAGGCTTCAGCTCCAGTCATATAATATTATTGATAAAGATATAAATGATTATATCGCTCTTGAAAACGACAATAATGATAGAGATTATTATGCAATCAAATATGAAAAATATGCTATTCTGGCTGGTGTGAAAGATAACGATAAAAAAATGTATGAGTCCTTAAAATAAGATTATTTTCAATATCACGCAATTAATAAAAAGCTAGGATCCTTTATCCACAAAATAAAAGAACAACATATAATTAACGATTTATAAAATGAACGAACAACATAAAAAAAGAATAAGCAAATACCTAAGCTTGGTGCTTAGACACAAACCCGAAGTTATCGGGTTGAATTTAGACGAAAACGGATGGGCAGATGTGGAAGAACTACAGGAAAAATGTGCAAAACAAAATCGTGCTTTCACACTGGAAGAATTGGATGAGGTGGTGGAAACCAACGATAAAAAACGCTTTATTTTAAACGAGGATAAAACCAGAATCCGAGCAAATCAGGGACATTCAATTGATATTGATCTGGCGCTGAAACCACAACAGCCACCGGAATTTCTTTACCACGGAACCGCAGAAACCAATCTTGCATCCATCTTTGAAAAAGGAATTGAAAAGAGAAACAGACAGCACGTTCATCTAAGTCAGGATAAAGAAACCGCAACCAAAGTCGGAATGCGTCACGGAAAACCAGTCATTTTAACCATTGCAACCGGAAAAATGCACGAAGACGGAATCGTATTCTACCTTTCCGAAAACAAAGTCTGGCTTACGGATTTTGTGGATGCAGAATATATTTCGAAATGACAGCTAAAGAATTTGACGAAGCCGTAAAAGACTTTTCTCCTGAAAAAGAGGATTTAAAAGAAAAAGTTAATGAATTATTTGGAAAAGGAGCGGGAACCGTACGTATTTTATACTTTATTGTTGAACATAAGAATTGCAGATTAGTTGAAGCAATGGAAATTGTGGAATCCTGCCCGAATTATCACAACAGATTTAAATAAATGAAAGATTGCCAATTTGAATTATACAGCTTAAAAACAGAACATTTTAATATTATAATTACCTTTTCAATAGAAGATAAAATTGTAATTTATGGATGTGAAAGTGGAGATGTTGTAAGGGAAATTACGGGCAATTTTGATTATGAGTATTATTTAACAATAAATAGATTAAATCTGATTCAGTTGAAATTAATGAAAGGCTTAAAATCTTTTGAGGAATTGAAAGAATTCTTCATTAAAAATTTTTCTGGGGAAAACTGTATTGAAGAAGTTAAAAAATTTTGTTTTCGAAATTTTATAAGATATGAATTTAGTGTTTGGAGATAAAATATGAAAAGAACATTAGCAATAGGCGACATTCACGGAGGATTCAAAGCATTGACGCAGGTTTTGGACAGAGCCACTGTTACAGAAAACGACACCCTGATTTTTCTCGGAGATTATGTTGATGGCTGGAGTGAATCTTCGCAGATCATTCAGTTTTTAATTGAACTTGCCGAAAAGCAGGAATGTATTTTTATCAAAGGAAATCATGATGCATGGACGGAAGACTGGCTTGCTTTCGGCAAAAGTGAAGATGTATGGCTTTTCAATGGCGGAAAAAGTACGGTAGAAAGCTATTCAGATTTCTCTTTGGAAGAACTTGAAGTTCATCTTGAATTTTTCCAGCGGATGAAAAACTATTATGTCGACGATAAAAACCGACTGTTTATTCACGCAGGATATTCGTCCATGCACGGTCCCGAAAAAGAAGTGTATTCCAGCAATTACCGTTGGGACAGAACATTGTGGGAAACAGCCGTTGCAATGGATAAAACTATGGCGAAAGACTCCGAATTCTATCCGAAAAGGCTGCTTTTATATCATGAAATTTTCATTGGTCATACACCTACACTGCATTTGGGAAGTAAAGAGCCCATCAACAAAGCGAATGTCTGGAATATAGATACCGGAGCCGCATTCACCGGAGCATTAACAATCATGGATGTCGATTCCAAAGAATTCTGGCAAAGCGATCCCCTTCCGGAGCTTTATCCGAATGAAAAAGGCAGAAATAACTATACTGTTAAACCCAAAAACCGCTAAATATCTTCTCTAAATTGGGAAGATATTTTTTATACTTAAAATCAGCGCAATCAGCAAAATCAGCGGGAGCAAAATACACATTGGTAATGTCATTAACAATATAAACCGCATTTTTACGAGCGTAGTAAAAAGGCTTATTCAGAGATAGATTCTTTCTTCATGAGATTCAGCAAAGTGAATGACAATTCTGGAAAGTAACAAACACCTTTGCTTAGTAAACGCCTTTGCGAATGAAGAATATTTTCAAATTTTTTTAATAAAATCTTTGCGGTCTCTGCGTTAAAAATAATAGGTTTCACAAACTTTAAGTAATTTTAAAGTCCAAAATACCACCCAATGAAACTGAAATATCTTTTCCTGCTGCTTACTTCTTCATTCATCTTTGCCCAGACTCAATTTCAGACCCCTTTTGAAAAAGGAAATGGAAATCAGACGGTTACTTATGATGAAATGAACAGCTATTATCAGAATTTAGCTAAAAATTTCAACACCATTCAGTACCTTAAAAAAGGAGAAGACGACAACGGAAAAGCAATTTATGTGGTCATTTACAACCCTTTTCCCGAAAAAGACCTTGATAAATTAAGAAAAACCAAAGCCGTTTTATTCATCAATAACGGAATTCATCCCGGCGAACCAGACGGAATTGATGCGACCATGATGCTGATGAAAAATCTGGCAACTCAGAAAATCAAAACACCGCAGAATTTCATTATTGCTGCCGTTTCAGCGTATAATGTAAGCGGAATGCTCAATCGCGGATCATTTTCCAGAGCCAACCAGAACGGTCCGGAACAGTATGGTTTCAGAGGAAATGCCAGAAATTATGACCTGAACAGAGATTTCATTAAAGCAGATACCAAAAACGCCAGAAGTTTTCAGGAAATTTATCAGTGGCTGAAACCGGATGTTTTCATTGATAATCACGTAAGTAACGGAGCAGATTATCAATATACATTTACTTATATTTCTACCTTTAAAGAACGTCTGGGAAATATTTTGGGCGAATATTTTTACAACAGCTATCAGGCTAAAAATTTAAACGACTTAAAAAAACTGGGTTACGAAAGTACGCCTTACGTTAATATTCATGGCGATATTCCGGAAGTTGGCTTTGCTTCTTTTGAAGATTCTCCGAGATACTCTACAGGATATACCTCGCTGTTTAATTCTCTGGGAACCGTTCCTGAAACGCATATGCTGAAACCTTACGACAAAAGAGTGAATGCAACGTACAAATATATGTTGGTGAACCTTCAGAATTTAGATCAGGATTATCAGAAAATAAAACAACTCAGAATTGAAAATCTAAAACAGTACCAAGCCGGAAAACAGTACGGAATCCGCTGGAAAATAGATTCTGCAAAATACACGACCATGGATTTTAAAGGTTTTGAGGGAAAATACAAACCCAGTGAAATTTCCGGAAAACCGAGACTCTATTACGACAGAAACAAACCTTTCACAAAAAACATCAGGCTGTTTACAACTGCAGTTCCTACAGGTTATATCACCATTCCGAAATATTATGTCATTCCACAGTCACAATATCGTGTTATTGAGGAATTTAAAAGAAATAGAATTCAGATGAAGACCCTTCAGAAAGACAGTACCATTGCGGTGGAATCTTACAGAATCAATGATTTTAAAACCGTTAAAAATCCATATGAAGGACATTATCTGCATTTCGAAACAACGGTAGATAAAACGGATAAAAAAATGGCTTTTTTAGCAGGAGATTATATCGTTCCGACCGATCAGGAAGGTGTAAAATATATTATTGAAACCCTTGAACCGGAAGCGCTGGATTCCTTTTTCAACTGGAATTTCTTCGACGGTATTTTAGCCCAGAAAGAATATTATTCAGCTTATATTTTCGAAGATACCGCCGCAGAATTGCTGAAAAAAGATAAAGATTTAAAACAGAAATTCGAAGCCAGAAAAGCAGCCGATAAAAAATTTGCGGACGACGGAACTGCCCAGCTCGACTGGATCTACAGAAATTCTCCCTATTTCGAAGAAAAAACATTTAGACAATTTCCGATTTACAGAATCTTATAAATTTTGAAAATTGATTTAATTTATTGATAATCAGTGTTTAAATTCCGTATTTTTCCCATGTAAAATTGTTGTTTTTACGGACTGGATTTCATTTTTATAAATCGAAATTTGGTAAACAAAACCAATAAAAACGACAATTATGGCAACCAAAAAACAATTTTTCGTTTCTCTTGAAGGCGTAGACCTTACCGACGAACAATTAAAAAACATTGACAAGGGAATTCAGAATGTAGTGCTTTCCGAACTTTCTAAAGTAGACAACACACAGGCTTTCGGCGCGCACAGAAATTTCAGAGAACTGACTAAACCCTTAAAAGTGAAAGACTGGTTTCCTTGGGGAATCATTATTTTCAAGCCGGGAATTGATATTACCAAGCAGGTTACAGACATCCATAATCAGATAAAAGCTTATGGAGGCTAGTTTTAACTCTTCAAAAAAGATGTGTCCCAGCTACGTTGGAAAAGTTGGGGCGCAGCTTTTCGGAGTCGTCAATAAAGACGGAAGAGTTCAGTTTATAACCCCTCTTACCGTTACAGAAGATTTTATTGAGCAGAATGAAAATCTGGAACAGCGATTCCGTTTCACCGGAAAATGTGTGGAAAAAGGATGCGGACAATGGAACCATGAAGAGTCCAGATGTTCTCTGTCTAAAAAAGTTCAGGATCTGAATTTTCCAAAAAATACTGAATTATCATTTTGTCCGATCCGTTCGCAATGCAGATGGTTTTCTCAGGATGGCAAAGAAGCCTGTTTTTCCTGCAACGAAGTCACCCGAAATATGGAAGAATTACTTGTTAATAATGCAGCACAATAAAAAATCCAATCATAAAATTGGCGGCATATACTTTGAATAGTTGATTATTAAGATTTTATCTGAACATCAATTTTTCAAACTTACTATGAGGAAACTTCTAACCGCAGGTATCGCCGGAATTTCAGCATTTGTTGCTGTGGTTTTTCTTTCGGGATACGGATATATTTTTAAAGCTATAGCGATCAATTTAAAAAAAGGACCTTTTACTCCTTCAATAGATGATGAGGAAAAATTTCCTTCACGGGTTATTCACAACAGACATCCGAAACGATGGAAGAAACACATAAGTTACAATAAAAAAGAACTTTCAGCACGAGTTTTGGAAGAGCTGAAAAAGACAAGGGCTTCTTCTCTTCTGGTAATTCACGACGGAAAACTCCTGCACGAAGAATACTGGAAAGATCATGATGCTTCTTCTTTAATGAATTCCTTTTCAATGGCGAAGGGCGTTCTTTCTGTTTTAACGGGTTGTGCGATAGATGACGGATATATTGAATCTGAAAACCAGTTGATTTCCACCGTTTTTCCACAATATAAAAACAATCGTTTCGGAAAATATCTCACCTTTAAACATTTGATGACGATGCAGGCAGGATTGGATTGGGAAGAAGAATACCATCATCCTTTCGCAGAGAATTCCAGACAGTATTTCGTAGACGATCTTGCGGAGCAGGCTTTTGGGATAGATTTTAAAGAAAGGCCGGGCGAAAAATACGAATACCAGAGTGTTGCAGCACAATTATTAGGTCTTGCGTTAAGAGAAGCTACAGGAAAAGATCTTGCAGCCTATCTTTCAGAAAAAATATGGCAGCCTTTGGGAATGGAATCTCATGCAAAATGGAGCATAGACGAAAAAGGCGTTGAAAAAGCATTCTGCTGTATTCATGCCGTAGCAAGAGATTTTGCAAAACTCGGACAATTCATTATGCAGAAAGGAGAGTGGGAAGGAAAACAGCTCATCAGCAAAGAATATTGTGAAAAACTTTTATCGCCCACGAAAGAGAACGATGCATTTTGCTACACAATCTGGGCAGATGATGAAAGTGATCATCATTACAGATTTTTTTATGGCTTTTTAGGGCAGTTTATTATCATGATTCCCGAGAAAAAGCTGGTGATCGTGAAAACCGGATTTTACAACAGGCTGGATGTTGATAAAAAGAAAAGACCGCTTCAGGTAAAGCTTTTGGCAGAAGAACTTACAAAACTAGTATAAAAAATAAGCTGCAAAATTTTTGCAGCTTATTTTTTTGATAGTAAACTTAGAATGAATCTCTGTAGTTTAGATTTCCTGTTGCTCCCTGTGGAAGAAAAACAACTTTTCTTTTGATACTCTTAGCTTTTTCAAGTGCTTTAAGCGCTTTTTGACGTTCAACTTCCCTGTTAAAATGAGAATTGATGTTTTCAGATTGTGCAGTTGCTTTCATATGTATATTTTTTGGTGTGTTACAGTGAGCTAATCTAAAAATATGCCGTTTTCAGGGTAAATCTTCTAATGAGGTATCAAAAACAAAAAAAATATTTTTTTTAATTTCTTTGATATTCTTGGCATAGTAGTTGAATACTAAAACGCAACTATTAAAAAATAAACAAATAAGGGATATAAAATATTTCCCGGAGCAATTCGGGAATATTTTTTATCACTTTTTAAAGGAAAAACACCAATCACTATAAATATTAATACTTTTGACTAAATCCCCGAATCTTTCGGGGATTTTTTCATGTGATTTTATTTGATACCTTTACAAAAAAAATAGGTTGTGGGTTATATAATTAAAACAACATCAGACGGTTTGATCTATGTTAAAGCGTCGAGCGTTATCCATGTTAAAAAGCCCAATGCACTGGAAGGAGCAAAGGTTATGGGGCAGCCATTGGTAATTAATGTAAACCATATTGGCTTTTTGAGCTACAATATTGAAGGTCACGTTACCTTTTTTATGGCAAGCGGGTTTGAGATCTCAATGAAGATATTTTACGAAGAAGCAGAAGAAGCTTTTAACTGTGCAAAAGGAAATATTGAGAAAATAATCAGGTAATTTTAATCAATAAAAAAGACGTTTCAGCCGAAACGTCTTTTTTTTATCTTGGTAAGCCTCTTTTCAGGGCGATTTCTGCTCTTTTTACAGCCACTTTTTCCTTCCAGTCCATGTATTTTTTCTTGAAGTTTTTCTTCATGATGTCATCAAATTTACGCTGTACCGTAAGATTCCATAAAGAATGTGCCTTCACTGCCCAGGATTTATCCCAGGCTCTAAGGGAGATAGAAAAACTTCCGTCCAGATATTTCATCCAGTGCCACCATCCGGTTGGCATAAACAAAGTATCTCCGTGTTCAAGATAACATTCAATACCTTCTACACCGTCTAAGGCAGGGAATTTTGTAAAATCAGGATTTTCAATATCATAATCTTCCAACGCATACGTTGCATAAGGAATCTGGTAAAGTCTCTCTTTCCATTTGTAATCGAAAAGGAGAATATGCTTTCTTCCGTTAAAGTGGGTATGGAAAATATGCGCCATATCAATATCGAAATGCAGGAACGTTACAGAGCCTTTACCTCCGAAAAACATATTGGGATATTTGTCCAGAAATCCTCCCATTAATTCTTTAGGAGAAATATAATCTTCAAGAAGTTTCGGGGCAAATTTTATCGGGTCAAAAAGGAAAATTCTAAGATCGGTAGGTTCTCTCTGGATAAGATCGATGTAATCTCCGAATTTCATTTTGGCTGCAGAAGCATTAATGGGAGCTGCAGGATCAGCCTTCGAACTGTCGTACAACGGAACTTCCACATCGCCTACTACTTCTTTCATGTATTCCATGGTCCATTTCTGGTACGCTGGCCATTTTCTTGCCATGTTCTTAATGACAACAGGTTTTCTCGGCTTCAGATACTTTTCAATGAATTCTTCCTGAGTAATGTCATCTACAATATCTATAGGCTTTAAATTAATTCCCATTTCTTAAAATTTAATGTTACAAAATTATTAAATAAAAATATATGTTAACAGATTTAAGCTTTTTTTAATCTATGATTCAAATCATTTTTAACTATTTAGACTAAGATAAAGTAATGCGAAATATTTCTATAAGCACAATTTTTTAAAAAAAACACCCTGCAAAAAAGAATTGCAGGGTAAAAACACAATTTGATGAATAAAAATTCATTTCTTCCCGCTAAAATAAAAAAATATTTATAACTGGTTTTTGCCCTGAAGAGAATAATATAAGGGAAAAGATAGAATTTTTTCTATCTCATTCTAAAAAAAGCAATGAAAGGTATCCAATTATAAAACGCAAAATAAATTTTAATGAATTTTATTAATTTTTGAAATAAAATTTTTTTTTGTCATGCCTAAAAAATAAGGCTTAATTTGCCGATTTTCTTATGCAATAGTTTTACATTATTATTCATAGTTTTGTGATATGACACAAATGGAAATTCGCGAAACATTTTGTGATACGATTGCAGAATGTATTTCTTTAAAGTCATAATGATGCATCATCCGAACTATACATTTATTCTAGATAAAATTGTATAGCTAGGGAAAAATTATTATTAACAATTAAAAGAAAAAATTCTATGAAAAAGAAAATTTTATTTTGCGCCATGTTCGGAATTTCCGTTATGGCGTTTGCGAGAGTTCAGGCGGTTTGGAATTCAACTTGTGGTGTGAAACATTACACGTCTTTTCCAGATAATTGGACATATAGTCAAATGGCAAGCTATATTGCTTCAGTTAATGAAGTAGAATGTGGAGTACGACCAGATGTGACTATTAATCCTTAAATTAATTTGGTAGGCGGAATTATTCCGCCTATCTTCAATATCTATATTATCAATATGAAGAAATTTTTTTTATTTTTTGCTATACCAATTTTTTCAGTTATTTTTTCTCAAAAAGTAGCATTTGATCCTACTATAAAAGTAACTTATGATTCTAAACTTCAATTGGGAGAAAAATATCAACATAATCAAAAATTTGTTTTAGTAGGAAACTCTCAGGATTATTATTTTGGTGCGGCACAAAATTATTTAAATGATACGGGACAATATGAAACTAAGGGAATAGATACAAGGGCAATTAGTGACTATTTTCGGGAAAGAATTATTAGAGTTAATAATAAAACTACAGTTTTTACTAATACAATGGAATCTAAATTTCGTTATGAGGAAGGTGAGCCTTTGCAATGGGTTTTGTACAGTGATACAAAAATAATCAATGGAATTAAATGTCAAATGGCAGCAACAAACAAGTTTGGGAGAAGATGGATTGCGTATTTTTCTAAAGATTATCCTCAATCTTTAGGACCGTACAAATTTGTAGGTTTACCCGGATTAATATTTGAATTGTATGATACAAGGGATGATTATCATTTTACAGCAATAAAAGTCGAAAAAAATTCTGATGAATTTACATTTAATCTTTCCCCTTATAAATTAATGAACAAAAAAAATTATCTTCAGGCAAGATATAACATGGAATTTACCCTTGCAGGATTCCCACAAATGGATGAGGAGATGAGGAAGCAAACTCAGGAAATATTTGATAAAAAGAAAAAAATGTACAACAATCCTTTGGAGCTAAAACCTTTTGAATAATAAAAAAAGAGCCTTAAAATCTAAGGCTCAAAACACAAATGTCAGATAAAAAACCGACTTATTTTTTCAGACTTTTTATCAGTTCTTGAATCTGAGAACTGATTACTTTTGCTGCTTCAGAATCTGTAATATTGATAATGATTCCCTGTTGAAAATCTTTTTGACCAATCGAATTGTCTTTCAAATCAGCATTTTCAAGATTATTGTATGTCGTGTCTTTTTGATCATCAAAAAGGTCTTGAATTTTCACCTGAAAAATTTCAGCCAGTTTCGGAATGTATTGAGACTTAATATCCGTTGCTTCATTTTCCCAATTGGTATATGTATTTCTGTCTAATCCCAACATATCGGCAATTTCCTGTTGAGAAAGTTTTGTTTTGCTTCTCAGCTTTTTAAGATTAGTTCCTACTCCCATAGATGAAATTGTTTTTTACAAATGTATACAATTAGCCAAAGAATTAATAATAAAACACTTCAAAAATTCGGTCTTTTCATTAAATACTATTTGAGAGCATAATGCATAGAAAATTTTTCATCAGGAAAGGAACTTTACTTTAAAAAATAAATTTCAACACATCAAAAAAATATCACTATGTTTGTAGTGATAAAAAGATTTTAACTTTTTGCTATAAATGCAATCTTTATACTCGTGTAACAAAACGCTTTAACCATTAACTAATTAAGCAAATAATAAATTATGAAAAAGAGAATATCTTTATTCCTGATGATTTTTTTCTCTGTGATTGCTTTTGGACAGAAAACAGTTTCGGGGAAGATCACGGATGAAGACGGAGTGGGAATCCCGAGTGCTAGTGTAACGGTGGAAGAGCCGGGAAAAGATGCTATTCTTGCCTACGGAATTACCAACTCAAAAGGAGAATACAAAGTCACCTTCACTTCCGGAGAATCTAATGTAGACCTTAAAGTAAAGGCTTTCAACCAGCGGCCTTTAACGAAGCAGATCAGCAACAGCGATCAGACGCTCAACTTCAAAATGGAAGGCGAAGCAACGGAAATTAAAGAGGTGAAGCTTAAAACAAAAATGGTTACGGCAAGAGGAGATACCATTTCCTACGATCTCAAGGCATTCGACAGCAAAAGCGACAGAACATTAGCCGATGTTTTGAAAAAAATGCCGGGAATTGAAGTCAATACAGACGGAACGATTCTTTATCAGGGGAACGCAATCAATAAATTCTACGTTAACGGAAAAGACTTAATGGAAGGTGGTTACGGAACCATCAACAACTCGCTTCCGAAAGATGCGGTACAGAAAGTTGAGGTACTGGAAAATCACCAGCCGGTAAAAATCTTACAGGATAAGGTTCCTTCCGATCAGGCAGCCATTAATATCAAGCTGAAGAATTCTGTGACGATGACGGGGAGAGGAGAAGTAGGAGTTGGAGGAAGCCCGCTTCTATGGAATGTAAAACTTACACCGATGTTCTTCGGACAGAAAAGTCAGTGGGTGGTTAATTACAAATCCAACAATAATGGCGAACAGGTAGAAAACGAAGGAAATATTCTGTCTTTCGGAAACAGATTTGAAGGAAGAAGAATCAACGCAACCCAAAACGACTGGCTGAATGTAGAAAATGCAAGTACGCCGAATCTTCCGGTAAAAAGATATCTCATGAACAGCGTTCATTATGTATCTGCAAATTATCTTACCAATATCGATAAGAAAAAAGAATGGGAGCTGAAAGCGAATGCCAATTATACCAACAATGCGGTGGAACGAGAATCTTATAATGAACAGGATCTTTTTGCAACGCCTAAAAGACCAGCGTCCACAATATTACAGAATATCCGCAATAATTTCTATACAGACAAGGCAAAAGGAGAATTAATTTTTACTAAAAACGCTAAAAAAGGATTCTTTAAAAACACGACAAGCTTTTCTCAGTATTGGAACGCCGACAGAGGGATTGTTGACAGAACAGTAAAAGGTTCTGCAAGCAGTTATACAGCGCATGGAGATGAAGCAGTAGAATCGCCTACAACTTCTTTCCAAAACTCATTGAGTACCATTATTCCGTGGAAAGAAAAAATGGTAAATGTATTATCGTACATCAGCTACCAGACAGACAGACAGACTTTGGATGTTTCACCGGCTTCCTATCTGGCAATTCCCGGTTTTCTTCCTACATCTACATCTTTTGTAAGTCAGAATTTAAGACTTAAAACTTTTGAAGCCAATCATTCTGCAAATATTGGTTTTTCTACAAAAGGATGGACGTTTACTCCGGAAGTTGGATTTAATTTTAAATCGACTAATTTAGTTTCGAGTTTGTCAAATATTATAACAAATCCTTTTACCAGCCCAAATCCTACACCAGCTTCACAGTACAATAATGATTTGAAATATACTACAGCGACACCTTATGGAAGTTTAGGGGTGAATTATAAGAGCGATTCGTGGATGTTGTATGCTAATTTCCCGGTAAACTCGAATAATATTAAAGCAGATGATCCGATAAGACTGGTTTCCAAAGAAGTGAATAAAGTGACATTTGAACCAAGTATTTTTGCACAGTATACATTTGCATCTTTCTGGAAAGCTTCCGTAAATGCTAATGTTAATAATAATTTTGGTGAAATAAACACTGCTTATTCAGGATTTTTAATGACTTCTCCAGCGGGAATCAGTGCGATGGATATTAACAATCCGATTCCTCAGAATAATAATAAATCTGCAGGAACGAGAATCGAATACAGAAATCCGTTGAATAATTTGTTCTTTAACATTAACTACAGATTTTCTGATGCAAAGAGGAACTTAATATCCAATCCTACAATCAACGAAGCAGGATATACTATTATGCAGTATAAGGAACAGGATAATCATGTTCTGAATAATGGATATAATGTAGAAGTAGGAAAATATTTCCCGAAATTCAAAACAAATGCTTCTGTTAGCTACAGTAATAATACAGCAAAATCTGACGCTTTCCTGGATAATGCTTCCTATACGAACAAGAACAACAGCCAGTCTTTTGGAGTAAAATTTAACAACACCTATTTCAGTTGGATGAGCATTGATTATAATGCAAGTTTCTCCAGAACAAAGCAGACAAGTACGGGAGATGTAGTTTCCAATGCAGCAAGAAGAGGTTTTACCCATAATTTAGGACTCTTCTTCTATCCTATAGAAAACCACACTATTGGATTTAATTGGGATCAGGTGAATACTAATGCAGCTAATGCAAAATATAATAATGGATTCTATGATCTTTCTTATCAGTTCACATGGGCTAAAAAGAAAATCGATTTCGAATTGAAATGGATGAATATCGCAAATAAGAGGGTATTTGAAACGTATGAAATTAATGCAACAAATACCAATTACACAAGAATTCAGCTTCGTCCAAGTCAGGTCATGTTTACCGTAAAATTCAACTTTAAATAAAATGGAAACCAGTCTTCAAAGGCTGGTTTTTTATTTGATAAAAGAAACTTCAGCAACAAATTAAAAAAATCTGTAACAAAAATCTGAAACCGATAACTAATTGTATAAACATTCTATTTAAAATGAAAAAACTATTTTCAATGTTTCTGGTTGCATTTTTTGTATTGGTAAGTGCACAGGACAAAGACTCTAAAGAAACTGCCAACCGGTTTTTTTATGAACTTACTTTCAAGCCGAAAAGTGATTCTGCAAAACTGGAAAAGGTAATGACGGTTTTAGATATCGTAAAAGACAGATCAATTTACAGAGATTATACGATGCTTGCTCAGGATTCTATCATGAAAGTTCAGATTGAAGCAATGCAGAAATCGGGAGTATTTAAAGATATGTCCAAGTCTATCAGAATGCCGAAATTCTCAGAAAAAGTGGTGAAAACATATCCTGATATGAAAATTCAGTATATCGAAAGAATTGCAAGCGGATTTTCACCAATGGGAATTGCATATACGGAAACTCCGAAATTCGACTGGAAAATTTCTAACGAAAAAGAAAAAATCGGAGCCTATAATGCACAAAAAGCAACGGCTGAATTCGGAGGAAGAAAATGGACGGCTTGGTTCACTACAGAACTGCCATTTCAGGATGGTCCTTATAAGTTTTCAGGACTTCCCGGTCTGATCGTGAAAGTGGAAGATGATGCAAAAAACTATTCATGGGTGCTTCAGGGAAACAGAAAATTGCCAAACTGGGAAGAACTTTCTTATGCAGAAAAAATTTCCAACATGAGCTTAAAAGTAACCGACATGCCGAGAGAAAAATTCGAAAAAACCTTTAACGAGTTCAAGAAAGATCCTTTCGCTACTGCAAGACCAATGATGACGCAGGAGATCATGTCCAAAACAATTCCGGGAATGGATGGGACAATCGGAGATATGATGAAAAAGCAGGAAAAAATGTATAAGGATTTCTTCAATGCCAACAACAATCCTATCGAGCTTACCCAGTCTGCTTCTACAGACAAAAAGAAAAAGTAACATTCATATTTACTAAATTATATTTGAATCAACCCAAATGTTTTCATGCATTTGGGTTGATTTTTTTCATAGCACACGTTATTTAGATTAAATTTAAATAGCGTATATTTGCACGTACAAAAATATCGGCTTTGAAACATAAGGATTTACATAAGTTGAGCGGATTTCCCAAAAACAGACTGGGAAAAATTGTAGGGTATGATAACGACAGCCTGAAAATGCCCAATAAGATCATTGAAATGGGGCTTCTTCCGGAAACTTTCTTCAAAATTTTGTATCAGGCTCCGTTCCGAGGTCCGATGTACGTAGAATTTGGAGATGAAAAAAGCCGTATTGCTCTTCGTGAAGAAGAAGGAGATTATATCATTGTTGAAGAATTGAATTAATGCAGAGCGCTCACAAAAAACAGATCCTTTTAGTCGGGAATCCAAATGTCGGAAAATCCACGGTTTTCAATGCTTTGAGCAATAAAAAGCAAAAGACCGGAAACTATGCAGGAGTTACCGTAGCAAGCCATTCCGGAACATACAGTTACAAAAATGAAGAGGTAGAAATCATCGATCTGCCGGGTTCTTACAGCATTTATCCAAGTTCGGAAGATGAGGCTATTTTTTCTAAATTTCTTATTGATGAACAGCAAAATTATGCCGGAGTTATCTACATTCTCGAAGCGTTAAGCTTAAAAAGGGGACTGCTTTTGTTTCAGCAGATTCAGGATTTGGGAATTCCGATGATTCTGGTGGTTAATCAGATTGATCAGGCTGAAAGAAGAGGAATTACCATCAATATTGAAAAATTATCTGAGTCTTTAGGGATAAAAGTTTTTGAGACCAATGCTAAAGAACAGATCGGGATTGAGGAAATAAAAGAAGCCGTTTACAACAATCAATTCGTAACATCCGAAAAGATCTCTTTTGAAACCCCTTCCGAGCACAAAGATTTCATCAGAAAACTATCTCTTCACAAAGGATTTGAAAACGAATATAAAGCGTGGATGAGCCTTTCTCTGGGAACAGATCTGGAGAAGCTGGAATCTATTGTAGGACTCATCAACGAGCCGGACTCCAAAAGTCTGGTTCCCAAAAGACTGCAGGTGCAGGAAACGGTAAGAAGATATCAGTTTGCAGATAAAATTCTGTCTGATGTTATTTCTAAAAAACCGCAGTTCAAAGAACTTTTAACAGAAAAACTAGACAGAATACTGGTTCATAAATTCTGGGGATACGTCGTTTTTCTTTTGATTTTATTAATCATTTTCCAGAGTGTATTTTTCTTAGCGGAATATCCGATGAACTGGATCGACAGTTTCTTCTCATGGCTAACCGCTTTCACCTCAGAACATTTACCGGAAGGACCGCTTAATTCATTAATTTCAAACGGAATTATCCCGGGAATCGGCGGGATTGTGGTTTTTGCGCCACAAATCGGAATTTTACTGTATTTCCTTTATCTTTTGGAAGATTCAGGATATATGGCAAGAGTCGTTTTCCTGATGGACCGTATTTTAAGACCTTTCGGACTGAATGGTAAAAGTATTGTTCCTTTGGTTTCGGGAACGGCATGTGCAATTCCCGCAGTTATTTCAACAAGAAATATAGAAAATTTAAAAGAAAGGCTGCTTACCATTTTAGTAACACCTTTTATGACGTGTTCTGCGAGACTTCCGGTGTACAGCATCATTATCGGGCTTATTATTTCAGACGGAACATTTTTAGGAATAAAATACAAGGCTTTGGTCTTGATGGGAATGTATCTGTTAGGATTTTTAGTCGCATTATTTTCCGCATCCATTCTCAAAAGATTTATCAAAAATAAAGGGAAAACCTATCTTGTGATGGATTTACCGACCTATAAAAAACCACTTTTTGCATATGATTTCAAAATGGTTTTAGGCAAAGTATGGGAATTCATTACAGGAGCCGGAAAGATTATCTTCATTGTGAGCATCATCATCTGGTTTTTAAGCTATTTCGGACCCAAACAGAAGCCGGATCAGTTCGTGGCAACCAATGTGGAACTGGATCATTCTTACCTTGCCAAAATGGGAAAAGGAATTGAGCCGGTAATTGCTCCTTTAGGCTACGACTGGAAAATGGGCGTCGGAATTCTGACAAGTTTCGTGGCAAGAGAAGTGTTCGTGGGAACCATGTCTACCCTGTACAGTCTTGAAGATGATGCTCCCGAAGTAAAAGTAATCGATAAAATGAGACGCGACGTAAAACCGAACGGTGAGAAAGTCTTCAGCTTTGCAACCGGAGTTTCCGTCCTCTTATTTTACGCATTTGCAATGCAGTGTGTTTCTACACTTGCAGTAGTCTACAGAGAAACCAAAAGCTGGAAATGGACTGGCTTACAGGTGGCTATGATGACCGGTTTGGCATATTTTGTGTCGATGATAGTATATCAGATTTTAAAATAATGGATACTTCCTTACTTTTACAATATATCATTGTTTTACTGATCGTTGCATTCGCGTGCTACTCTTTATTCAGAATATTGAAAAAGAATTTCGCACCGAAAAAGTTCAGTTCCAAAAGAAACGGATGCGATAAAGATTGTGGGTGTTCGTAGATCTTGAATAAATTTTTCAGGAGCTGTTTCCCGCTTTTCGCACTCGCTATTTTAGATTTTCGGCGGCGGCAAAGCCGCCGCCGAAAATCTAAAATGAGCTCAGACAAATGCTGCAATCGGGGCTAGCTTTTTTACCATAATCATTACTTTCTGTCATTGCGAGGAATGAAATGACGAAGCAATCTCAATAAACAACCGATATCAAGATGTTGTGCTTTTCTCCATTCTACCGTAATTTCATCAGATAATAAGTCCTCATTATATTTGATTGAAATAAGATGACTTTTAATGATTATTTAAAAATTCAGGAATATTTTTCAGAATCAACTCACAGGTTTTATTTGTATTTTTGCGAAAGATTCCATTTCAACCACGTCGGAAAAATGGTTTCAGAAGAATATAAATAAAAACATACTTAATGTCACTAATAAAAAGCATTTCAGGAATCCGTGGAACCATTGGCGGAAAAGTAAACGATAATTTAACACCGCTTGATGTGGTAAAATTTGCTTCCGCATTCGGAACTTGGCTTCAGAACAATAAAAATAAAAAAGATTTAACCCTGGTTATCGGTAGAGATGCAAGAATCTCCGGACAAATGGTGTCTTCTCTGGTAACGGCAACTTTACAGGGGCTTGGAATTAACGTAGTAGATTTAGGTCTTTCCACAACACCCACCGTTGAAATTATGGTTCCCGAACTGAAAGCAGACGGAGGAATTATTCTCACCGCTTCCCACAATCCGAAACAGTGGAACGCTTTGAAATTGCTGAATGATAAAGGAGAATTCATCAGCGGAGAGAATGGAGCTGAGGTTTTGGCTTTGGCAGAAAGCGAAGATTTCAATTATGCAGAAGTGGACGATTTGGGAAAATATGAGATACGAGAAGATGCTTTTGATATTCATATTCAGCAGATTTTAGACTTGCCGATGGTAGATGCAGAAGCCATTAAAGCTAAAAATTTCAAAGTGGTTTTGGATGCGGTTAATTCTACTGGAGGAATTGCAATTCCGATGCTTTTGGATAAATTGGGTTGCGAAACGGTAAAATTATACTGTGAACCGACCGGTCATTTTCCGCACAATCCGGAACCGTTAAAAGAACATTTGGGAGACATTTGTGAGCTGGTAAAAAAAGAAGGCGCAGATTTCGGAATCGTTGTTGATCCGGATGTAGACAGACTGGCTTTAATCGATGAAAAAGGCGAAATGTTTGGTGAAGAATATACTTTGGTTGCCGTTGCAGACTATTTGCTGAAAAATAAAAACGGAGTGGCAATTTCCAACCTTTCATCAAGCCGTGCTTTAAGGGATGTGGCAAACACCCACAATTCCGAATATTTTGCCAGTGCCGTAGGAGAGGTGAATGTAGTAACCTTAATGAAGGAAAAAAATGCCGTGATTGGAGGAGAAGGAAACGGAGGAATTATTTATCCAGATCTTCACTACGGAAGAGATTCTTTAGTTGGAGTTGCTTTATTTTTAACCCATTTAGCAAAAGAAAATAAAACGGTTTCCGAACTGAGAGCAGGCTATCCAAGCTATTTCATGGGCAAAAAGAAAATCGAATTAACGCCTGAAATCAATGTAGATGATATTTTATCCAAAATGGAAAAAGAATATCAGAATGAAGAAGTTTCTACCGTTGATGGTGTGAAAATCGATTTTGAAAACAACTGGGTTCACCTCAGAAAATCAAATACAGAGCCGATCATCAGAATTTATACAGAGGCAAAATCTCAGGAAGAAGCCGATAAATTAGGAGACGATATCATCGCAAAAATTAAAAGTTTAATTTAATTTGAAATAACAGCGGAGCTTTCTTAGCTCCGTTTTTTTGTTTAAAAGTTGAAAACTTCAAAAATTATTGAAGATTTGAATCTTCGCAAAAAGCGTTCATCATTATGTTAAATTAACAATAACTCCTCCTTTTTTATCCACAATTCTTTGATGATAATGATCTTTTTACTATCTTTCAGATAGAAATTTACGAAAATAAATGTCAAAAAAATTTCGCAACTTTGCATACATTTTGAATCATAAATTTCAGAAGTAATATTAATTTAAAAAAGTTTGTCGAGGTTTGTAAGCATATTCAGACATTGGCCGACGAAGGATGTGAGTATTGGAAGAGTATTTTGGAAATGAACTTGTGAAGAAGTTCGAAGAAATGATGGAAAATAATGATGAATTCTACTTTGATACAGAAGAATTGGAAGACATCATTGTTTACTACCTGGAGCTGGGAGACTTTAATTACGCCGATATGGCGGTGAATTACGGTTTGAAGCTTCATCCCAATTCTTTGGACATTAAGATTAAAAAACTTGAAGTTCTTTTAGAATGGGAAGATTATAATGCGGCGAAAGACCTTATCGATGAGCTGAAAGGTTCTTCAATGGAAAACACAGACTTTTTGGTATGCTACGCAAAGTATTATTCGAATTTAGGAAATCCTAAAAAATCCATAGAAATTTGTAAAAAAGCACTGGAGCTGAAGGAAGAAGAAAATTTCCTCCACAACTTTATTGCGGACGAATATGTTAATTTAGGAGACCCTTTTAACGCTCTTAAACACTACAGAAAAGCACTGAAAGAAGATCCTACGGATGAATATTCGCTGGAAAACTGCATGGTGTGCTTTGCAGATCTTAATAAGAGTGAGGAAGCTATAGCCTTTCTGAATGAATATCTGGATGAATTTGCCTATTCTGAAGTAGCGTGGTTCGAGTACGGACAATTCTACTTCAACAGAAAAAATTACGAAGAAGCAATAAAAGGATACGATTATTTGCTGGCGATCAACTCCAATTCTGTAGGAGTTTATGCCAATAAAGCAGCCTGTTATGAAGCTTTAGGGCAGTATAAAAAAGCAATTGAAGTTTACGAAGAGATGCTGGAACTGGAATATACCAAAGCATTTACCTTCTATAAAATCGGGCTGTGTTATAAAGCTTTGAAGCAGCCTATCGTTGCCTTAAACTTTTTCCAGAAATCTTTAAGAGAAGATCCGCAGTTCTACCTTTCCATGATGGAGCAGTCGTATCTTTACGAGGAAATGGGCGGAATGACGGAAGCGTTGCACTTTGCAAGAGAAGCAACCTATCTTAACGAAAATAACCTTGATTATCAGAAAAGATTAGCATTTCTGTTCATTGATTCAGGTAAGTTCGAGGAAAGTCTTTCCTGTCTTAAAAAGCTGGTGGATGTGGAACCTTCAAGATTCTACAACTGGTACGCTTACTCGGAAGTTTTAATGCTTTTGGGAGAATATGAGGAAGCGATCATCGTTTTAAAAGAAGCTTTAAAATCACATAACAGAGCCGAATTGTATTATCAGCTCAGCAACTGTTATTTCAACCTTAAAGATCAGGAAAAAGGCGTTGAATCTCTTCAGAATGCACTGGAGCTTGATCCTTCTTTAGTAACGGATATGCAGAAAAAGTATCCTTTCATTAAAGATGAGGTTAAAAAAGCGAAGGCAAAAGTTAAAAAGAAAAATTAGTCATTTGATTTTCTGATGACACAATACAAATCCTGCATTTCTGCAGGATTTATTTTTTGATAACATTTGTTTTTGTCCTTAAAAAGATGAGTCCGGCAATAATAATACTTGCCCCCACAAACTGTAAAACCGAAAGCTTTTCGCCATCCAGAATTCCCCAGATGATTGCAACAATAGGCATCAGTAAAGTTACCGTTGATGCAAATAATGGCGTTGAAACTTTTAACAGGCGGTAATTCATCATCATAGCTAATCCGGTTCCGAAAATAGATAGAAGACTTACAAAAAACAGTCCCGTCAGATTACTTTCATCAAAACTGAATGTCGAGAAAAATCCGGTAAATGTTAAAGCAATTAACGAAGGAAAAAATAAAACAAATCCAAACACAAAAGCTGATAAAACTGTTGACGAAACTTCCATAAGTTTGGATTTTACCGTTGTTGTACTTAAAGCATAGCAAAAAGTAGCCAGAAGAAGCAGTACAATAGGAATCAGTTTAAATTTTCCGCCTTCTCCGTCTCCGCCAAAAGCCAGTAAACAGACTCCGCTGAAACTAATTAAAGTCCCGATAAGCTGTTTCTTTGTTGTTTCAAACTTCCAGATCAGAGCGCCCACAATGATCACGAAAATCGGCATCATAGAATTGATAATTCCCGCAATACTGCTGCTTACTTCTGTCTCTGCAATCGGAAACAGAAACATCGGGAAAAAATTCCCCGTAAAAGCCGCTAAAATCAGCCATTTTAAATGCTTCTTGGGAAAAAGCTTGTATTTTGAAATTGCAACAGGCATCAGAATAATTCCTGCAATAAGTACTCGTAAAGCGCCCACCTGATAAGGACTGAAATGCTCCAGAGATTTTTTGATCAGAATAAATGACGATCCCCAGATAATACTGAGTACAATCAGGAGGATCCATTTTTCTTTATCTGCGTTCATTGTTTTCGTATAAAATTTTTAAAAACTCTTTTTTAGGAATCATTCTGGCTCCCAAACTTTCAAGGTGATCTGTGTGAGACTGGCAGTCAATAAGTTCGATGCTGTTCTGGTATTTTTCAGCGAAATAAATAAATCCGGCTTTAGAAGCATTGCTTACTTTGGCAAACATACTTTCGCCGCAGAAAACATTTCCGATCTGTAAACCATAAAAACCACCGACTAATTCTTCATCCCGCCACACTTCAATGCTTTTTGCCAGTCCGTAATCATGAAGCCTGATGAAAACATCCATTAATTCATCCGAAAGCCATGTTCCGGTTTGTCCTTTCCGGCTAATTTCCTGACAGTTTCTGATAACCTCTCTGAAGTTTTTATTCTCCGAAAAAGTAAAAATATTCCTGTTGAGAATTTTTCGCATCGACTTTGAGACTCTGATCTCTTTCGGAAACAGCACAAATCTCGGATCGGGACACCACCAGAGAATTTCCTCATCAGGATTATACCATGGGAAAATTCCGAGCTGATAGGCAAACCACACCCTGTCGATCGAAAGATCACCGCCAAAAGCAATAACGCCCTCATGTCCGTCATAAACCTGCGGATCGGGAAATGAAATTTCGTTTTCGTCTAATCGAACCATTTTCAAAAAAAATCCCACTTGATAAAGCAGGATTTGTATTTTCAGTGTTATCTATTGTATTAGAAAGGCAGATCGTCATCCTCGTCATCTGCGAAAGGATTCTCGTTAGAAACCGGGGAAGCAGACTGCGATGGTGCTGCCTGTGTAGGTTCTGAAGCATTATCGAATACTTTTTCTACTCTCCATCCTGTAATGGAATTGAAGTATTTTGTTTCGCCCTGTGGAGAAACCCATTCTCTTCCTCTGATGTTGATTCCTACTTTTACATTCTCTCCTTCTCTTAAATTATCCAATAAACTAATCTTGTCAGACAAAAATTCTATGTTTATCGGTTGTGGATACTGCTCCTGCGTCAGAATCACCATTTCTCTCTTTTGGAAACCGCTCGCAAAAGTCTGAGCATCAAATATTTTCTTTACCGTTCCTTGTAATTCCATATCATATTAATTAACGTTGTAAAAGTAAGAAAATCAATCGTAATAAAGGCTACGTGAAAAAAAAAATGTAAAAATTTTAATTTTTTTTCCTGAAAAGTTTGGAGGTAAAAGAATTTATCCTATCTTTGCACCACTGAAAACGACAAAACGAAACAAGTTCTTTTAAAAATAAGTTTTCTTTAATAAACAACGCGGATGTGGTGTAATTGGTAGCCACGCCAGACTTAGGATCTGGTGCCGAGAGGCGTGGGGGTTCGAGTCCCTTCATCCGCACAGTATGCGAAAATAGCTCAGCTGGTAGAGCACAACCTTGCCAAGGTTGGGGTCGCGGGTTCGAATCCCGTTTTTCGCTCCACGCCTGCCCTGGTGGTGGAACTGGTAGACACGCAGGACTTAAAATCCTGTGCCTCTTTTGGCGTGCGGGTTCAAGTCCCGCCTGGGGTACAAGCTGATTTTCAGCGATTTAGCTCTCTTTTTAAGAGGGCTTTTTTTATGTCCAAAAATCTCTGATATAATATATCCAATACCATAGTTGTTAAATTTTCTTTTTCCGCTTTGTTGTTATTTCCTTTTATTCTTTATTTGCAGAATTCTATTGAGCTAAAAAATTATAAAGATCAGGTCTAAATGTGATCCTTTTATTAAAATTTGAAATTGATACAATTGCTGAAGCAGATGTATCAGGCGATTATTAAAACGTTTTAAGGGCTGAATAAAATAATTTTCATTAAATAATAACCATAAAAACATGTAAACGATGAGTACTGAAAATACAGAGAATCAAATAAATAGATCAACGGTTCTTGATGAAGAAACGCAGAAAATTGAGGAGATCTTAGGAATAAAACCGGAAGATTACTTAAAATATAACTTACTTCAATATTTACATCTCAATGACGTCGATATTGAGGATTTTTCAAAGTTTTTACCGTACCTCGTTAAAGTAACAAAAGTAAAACTTACCAACTGTACCATTGCCAATTTTTCCGAATTGTTAAAAATAGATAGTTGCTCCAGTTTCACTCTGGATAATGTGACTTTCAGAAACAACGAGTGTAATGTAAACAGAGGATTTCCTTATGAAATCCGATTTTCAAATATGACCTTTGATGCAGGTTGTTTTAACAGTTTCCATATATCGTCATCCGGTAAAGGATATAAGCATCTTTTTATTAATAATTGTCATATTGATAATATTCAGGAAATCAATAATATAAAAGGGCTTTATTCACTACATCTCGACAGTATAACTTTTACTTGTAACCCTACCAAGGTAAAAGAAAAATCAATCTACATGATCCATATTTTCAACTCCAAGTTTGAAGATATTTCTTTTATACCATTTAAAAAATCAGTAACAGACATTGAGTTTAAAAACTGTAGAATCGGAAGTTTTAACGGAATTTCAGAGTTTGAAAAACTTGAAGAAATTGAAATGACTACTGATACGGTTGTTGAGAACAAGGAAGAATTAGAAAACCCTTTCAATAAAGAAATTACCTGTCAATTCATTAAGGCGGAAAAACCATTTCGTTTAAAAAATGCAGTCTCACTCAGAAATTATATTAATGAATTAAGCTTTACCGATTTTAAAGCGAAAAAAATAAAGAATCTTGAAAATTTTGAAATGGTTAAAACTCTTTCATTTGATAAATCTGAATTTTATGTCGATGCTTTTCTGCCTATTGCCAATCAGATTCAAAAAGTGAAGATGAGAGATTCTGAGATTAAAAAACATAACTATTTCAGGTCATTCGTTAATTTGAAAAGTTTTGAATCACTCTGTTTCTCTAGAGAGAGTAAAGAGATAAAAAATTTCTCAAAATTACTTCCGTTAAAAGATCAGCTGACGAGTCTGGATTTTTATGAACACGATGAAATAGATAAGAAAGCTCCAGATTATCCCATCGGACAATTTACTTCACTCGAAACTTTAGAGTTAGGTTATGATATTTCTGCGAAAACGGGAAAATCTATTATGCAGTTGAAAAAATTGAAAAAGCTAAAAATAAGCACTGTAAAAACCAAACAGATCTTCGATTTGGGACATCTGAAAAAGCTGGAGTTTTTAATTTTTAATTCGAGGACAAAGTTTATAGGATTTGAAAATTTAAAACGTTTAAAATCTCTCAAGATCATCAATGATAAAAAGTTCGATCTCAGAACACTTCCCAAAATAGAATCTTTAAAAAGGCTGAATTTGTATGGAAATGACTCTAAAATGAAAGGGTTTAGCCGTTTCCCCAATTTGGAATTTCTTAGCCTTCAAGGAGTCGGTAAGGTGAATTTAAAACCTTTGAAAAAGCTAAAGGTTCTGGATTTGTATAACAGTAACATCACAGATTTTTCTTCCTTTGGAAATATGCCATTTCTGGAAAAATTAGATTTATCATGTATTCAGAATAATATTGATTTGAAGGAAATGTATAAGTTCCCGAATTTGAAATGGCTGGGATTTTTAGAAAGTGAAGAACTGGATGATATTTCCGGTTTGGAGCCTTTAAAAAAGCTGGAGCGTCTGGATTTATTCCAAACCAACGTTACAGATGTGAAAGTTCTGAACACTTTACCGAATTTAAAAGAAGTGAATTTGGCAGTAAAAAATTACAAACTAAATCTCAAAGCACAATTGGATCGTCCCGAAATAGCAGCTTATTATGCATTGCCGAGTGTTATGTTTTTCATCTGGAAAGAAGATGAATTTGGAATTTAAATGATCCGTAAGAAGCAAAGTAAGATTAATATTTAAACAGAATAACCACTCAAAATGAAAGAAAATCATCAAACAGATAAAACATCAGAAGCTTATAAAAGATTAAAAGAAATTTTAGGGGAAGAACCTTGGGAAGATTATGCAAGATCAAGAATAGATCTCAAAAATTTAACAATTGACGATTTTTCTATCATCTTGCCGTGGATCAGGAATGTAGGAAGATTGTATGTCAGCGATTCTACCATTTCCAATTTTTCAGAATTATTGAAGTTGGAGAATTGTTATTCTTTTCATTTGGATAATGTGACGTTCACAAACAATGACTGTGAGGTAACGAGAGACTTTCCAAGTGAAATTCATTTTTCTAATATGAATTTTGATGCAAGCGGGCTGAATTGCTTTCCTACATCAGTTAGTAAAGGACACCATAGCTTTTCTATTGAAAACTGTCATATTGAAAACATTCAGGAGATAAGCAATATAGAAGGAATTTCTGTATTATATCTTGATAAAATAACCTTCACCTATCATCCAAGAAAAATAAAAGAAAAATCAATTTACAGGATTAGCATTTCCGACTCGCAGTTTAAAGATATTTCTTTTATACCCTTTAAAAAATCGGTGGGGGATATTGATTTTGTAAACTGCCGTATAGGAAATTTTGAAGGAATTTCTGAGCTTAAGGAGCTTGAAGAAATTGGATTCGATAATGATACGATAGTTGAAGACATAAGGAAATTGGAAAATCCTTTTAATAAAAAAATTACCTGTTTTGTTTTCGTGAAAGATAAAAAGCAGCTCGATCTAAAAAATGTATTAGGGATCAGAAATTATATTAATCATATACATTTTACCAATTTTAAAGGAAAAAAAATTGATAATCTGGAAAAATTTGAAAGGTTGCATCATCTCACATTTGATAAATCTAAGTTTTATGTGGATGCATTTTTATCCATTGCAAAACAAATCCAGAGCGTAGAGGTTAGAGATTCAGCGATTAAAAAACATAGTTATTTTAAGCATTTTCCTAATTTGACAAGTTTTGAATTAAACGGTTTTGGAAAAGATAGTAAAGATACCCGAATTTTTTCAAAACTGTTTCCTCTAAAAAAACAGCTGAAAGAGCTGGAGTTTTATGAATCTCAGGATAAACCCACAAACTATCCCATCGAAAAATTTACAGGACTGGAATCTTTAAAAATAGGTTACAATATTTCGTTACAGACTGTGGAATCTATTCTTACTTTTAAAAAATTAAAAAAATTAGAAATAAGGATAGAAAAAACAAAGAAGATTATCGATTTGGAAAATCTGAAAAACTTGGAGTTTTTAAATATCTACAGTGAATCAAATTTATATTGTACGGGATTTGAACATTTAAAACGTTTAAAATCTTTGGAGATAAGCAGTGACGGGAAATGTGACATTAATATGCTTCCAAAAATGAAATCACTGAAAAGATTGAGTTTTTACAGTCATGAAGATTGTGCGGTGAAAGGGCTGAGCCAGTTTCCTAATTTGGAATTTCTGAAGCTTGAACACATAAAGAAGCTGCAATTAAAAACCCTGAAAAAGCTGAAAGTTTTGGATTTGAGAAATAGTGCAATTAAGAATTTGTCTTCCATTGAAACTTTACCATCCCTTGAAAAACTAGATTTATCTTCTCTTCAGAATAAAATTGATCTGAAAGAAATCTGGAAATTTCCCAATTT
This sequence comes from Chryseobacterium sp. ZHDP1, assembly GCF_018603435.1. Taxonomy (GTDB): domain Bacteria; phylum Bacteroidota; class Bacteroidia; order Flavobacteriales; family Weeksellaceae; genus Chryseobacterium; species Chryseobacterium indicum. The sequence continues at coordinate 3,095,901 of NZ_CP075682.1, forward strand.
GAAATGGTTAACATTATTGGAAAGCTATGAGGTAAATGATATTTCAGGATTAGAAGCATTAAAAAAATTAGAGCGCTTGGATTTATACCAAACAAAAGTTACAGACGTAAAGGTGCTGAATACTTTGCCTAATTTAAGGGAAGTCAATTTATTAGTGAATAATTCCAAAGAACTTAATCTTGAATCACAATTGAATCGTCCTGAAATTGCCATTTACTGTGGATTACCAAGCGTAAATTTATGGATTTGGGAGAAAGATGAATTTGGGATTTAAAAAAGAAAACGATTCTCCATTTTCATTATTCAGATTAATTTTAATTTCTTAAATAACGATAAAAATATTAAAAACATAATATGATGGAAGCCAACGTGGTACAGCTTATAATTTCTCTTAGAAATGAATTTGCAGGCATACATTATGCTCGCTATTTTGAAGATAACGAAAATAATAGAATTTCCCATTTTCTGCAGAAAGTGCATGATTCGGAAGAGTCCTTACAAGAAGAAGAAAAAATACTGTACGAAATTCTCGTCAGTACTTTTGCTCTTGATTATTTCAACGCAAGTTTTTCAGGAGAAGATCTTACCAATATAGATTCTCAGGATTTGTCTCAAATTGAAACATGGACTGTACTTGACTTTAAAAACTATATATCCGAAAGTTTCAGAAAAAACGACCTGAAAAAAGAATCTCTTAAAAAGATTTCAACTGAAAAGTACAGGCAGCTTTTCAGAGGTTATGAGGAAGATATTGCTTATTATAAAACTTTGCATGACTGGTATTTAATGAGAAAAATTAATTTTCTCTCAGACGATGTTTTTTTTACGAAGAACAAACTGAAAGAAAATGAAAATAAGATTCTTACAATCTACGATGTATTGATTAATGAAAATGAGGGCAATTCGAAGTTGTATTTTATGCACGAAAAATTGCTCTATCTCAGTTCGTTAGATAAAGAATTGAATAAAATGCAACAGTTGCAGACTATTCTGAAATCTGATATTGACGGAGATTACAAAGTTTTAATGATGCGGGACATCATGACAATATACAGGAATGATGATAAATCCAGAGAAGCTCTTGAAATTGCAGATCAGGCAAAAAAACAGTTTCCAAAATCCCCGTTTTTACAAGAAATTCAATACAAAGAAGATTTAATGACCAGTCCTAAATTGGGACTGAATTTTGAAGAACAGGTACAAAGCAATAAACCGATTCATATAGTAGCAGAATATCGCAATACTTCTGATTTTATTCTGAATATTTATAAAGTGAAAGGCGGTTTTAAATCTTTTATTGAGCATACAAGAGATTATTATTCCGAAGGAAAATATTACCATGAAATTGAAAAAACACTTGTCAGAAAAGAACATTATACACTTCCTCACTGTGAAATTTATGAAGAGATGAAAACTTCTCTGGAGATTAAACCTTTATCTCCGGGATTATATGTTGCAGAATTTTCTTCAAAAGATTTAGCTGAAAGCGATTCAGTCAGAAACTATTTTTTCACAGTATCCGATTATAAAATAATTTACCATCATAAAGATGGAAATGATTTTCCGGAATCATTCAGGTTGGTAAACAGTGAAAATGGAAAACCGATTTCTAACGAGGAAATTGTTTTTTTCGAATATCTTCGAGATCAGGATTTGGTAAAACTGAATGCCAAAACGGATGATGAAGGTATCTTTAAAATTCCGTCAGATGTAAATAATTCATATAGAAAATATCTTGTCCATCATCCAAAAACTAATGATTTTCAAATTCTGGATATATGGGGAAGAAAATTTTCAGAAGAGCAAACAAGAGATATCCTTAATAAAACCATACCGCAGATTTTTACCGACAGAGCGATTTACCGACCGGGACAAACCGTTTATTTTAAGGTAATTAATACTAAAATAGAAAACGAAACGGAATCGGCTGTCGAAGGAATAAAACAAAAAATAGTTTTAACCGATGGAAACGAAGAGGAAATTTCTTCACAGGAATTTACGACCAATGAATTCGGTTCTTATCACGGAAGCTTTGTTCTGCCTAAAGGAAAACTAAACGGAACCTTTGCTTTAATGATTGAGGACGGAGCAGACTGTTTTCATACTTTTCTTGTAGAGGAATATAAAAGACCGAAATTTGAGATTACTTTCGAGCCAGTAAAAGGAGAATATCAATATGGGCAAACGGTAGAACTTAAGGGGAGAGCAATATCATTTTCAGATGTTCCCCTCCGTAATATAGTTGTAAACTATGAAATTACAGAGAATGATATCCGCTGGAAATTCTTCAGCCATTATAAAAAAAGTTACGGTTACTATGGAAACTCTATACTGGGAAAGGTGAAAACCGATGAGAACGGGGAATTCACGATTTCTGTAACTTTTGAAGAAAATACATATTTAAAAGGTCTTCAGGTAGACTGTTTTAAAATTGAAGCGTCTGTTACGGATATCAATGGAGAAACACAGTCGGCTTCTGTTGAAATAAATGTGGCTTCAGTTCCTTATTACATCAAAGCCGAAGAAATTAAAGATGCTTTTACAGACGAAAATATAAAAATTAATGTTGAAACAAAAAATTATAATAATCAGGATGTTGAAAAGCCATATCATATAAAACTTTCCAAACTGAAGTCGCCAGACAGGATTTTTAGAAAGATGTTTGAAGATAAAATTCAGAATTTATCACAATTTTCTAAAGAAGAGTTTATAGCCAAGTTTCCGCATGACTATTTTGATGAGGACGAATATAAGGAAGAGGGACAAATAGAAAAAGTGATTCTCGATAAAATCTATGATCCAAAAACAGATAACCAACAATTGGCAGCCAATTTAGATTTAGGAAAATTAGAAGTCGGGAGATATGAGTTGAAACTTTATGATAGTCAGAATAAAGAGTTGATCAAAACATCTCAGCGCTTTAATGTTTGGGATAAAAATTCCTTAAAAGAAGAAAGGGTATTTTTGAATGTTGTAGATCCAAAGAAGGAATTTTTAAGGGGTGAAAAAGCCAATATCTACGTATATTCTGCAATTCCGGATGCTTTGGTATATATCTTTTTACAGGACTGTCTGGGAAACACTACAGTTGAAATAAAACAATTAAAAAATGGCGTATTAAACTATATTGTTGAAGTTCCTAAAAATAAAAATATTTCAGAAATTAATGTTCAGTTTCAGATCATTGCTTACAATGAAGTACAGCATAGTGAGATTACTCTTAAAATAAAAGAAAACGAAAATCCTCTTACTATCGAAACAATAGTTTTCAGAGATAAGATTGAACCGGGCTCTAAAGAAAAATGGACAGTCAAAATCACAGAAAATAATAAAAAGGCTTCAACTGAGCTCAGCTTGACAGCAGAAATCTTGGCAACAATGTATGACAGATCTTTAGATCAGTTTTCTATAAATACTTTCGAATGGAAAAGGCATTATGTTCCGTATTATGCAGTAATGTCTTACAAAGTTAAATATAATCTTAGTGCGAGATTTGCTTCAAAAGAGGTTCCTTATGTAAGATCTTTTTCAATAGAACCGCCATATTTCAATTGGTATGAGGGAGATATTCCTGAAGGGTTAACATTTTTGGGCGGAGCATGTGGATATTCCGGAGACATAGTTTTGAACGAACTCGAAGGAGAAAGAATACATCATAAAATTGCGAAAGGTGACGAAATTTCGGTTTTAGAAAACGAAAACACTTTAACCAATATCCCCGTTCGCCAAAACCTAAACGAAACCGCATTTTTCTACCCGGATCTGAGAACCGATTCCGAAGGCAATGTAAGCTTTGGATTTACTTCTCCGGAAGCACTTACAAAATGGAAACTGATGTTTTTGGCGCATACGAAAGACGCAAAAGCAGGAACGCTGGAAAAAGAAGTCGTAACGCAGAAAGAATTTTCGGTAACGCCAAACTATCCAAGATTTTTAAGAGAAGGGGATGAACTGAATCTTCAATCCAAACTATCGAACTTAACCAATAAAAAATTAAGCGGTTCAGCAGATTTGCAGATTCTGGATGCCTTCACCAATGAAGATATTTCGTCTCAGTTTGGTTTAAATTCAAGCATTCAGAACTTTGAATTAAATGAAAACGGAAACTCAGCCTTGACATGGAAAATAAAAGTGCCAAACAATGTTTCATCTATTATTTTAAAAGTGGTGGCAAAAGCAGGACAATATTCCGATGGGGAACAAAAAGCAATTGCAGTTCTACCGAACAGAATGCTCGTAACCGATGCGGTTCCGGTTTTTGTAAAAGAAGGCGAAACCAAAACATTTGAACTGGAAAACCTTAAAAATGCGACTTCAACCACGATTTCCAATGTCTCCAATACGCTGGAACTCACGACCAACCCGATTTGGGAAATCATGTTTGCGCTTCCGAGCCTGAAAAATGACCGGAACAATTCAGCGGATGTTGTATTTAATAAATGGTTTGCCGATGTTTTGGCATCAGAAATCTTTAAAGCCAATCCGAAACTGAAAACCGTTTTCGAAGAATATCAGAATAAAGGATTATTGAATTCCAGTCTTGAAAAAAATCAGGAACTGAAACAGTTGTTACTGGAAGAAACACCTTGGGTTCTGGAAAGCAAAAATGAAGAAGAACAGATGTCGAAACTGGCTTTGCTGTTCGATGTCAATTCAATGAAAAATTCAATTCAGCAGGATTGGGAAGATTTAGAGAAACTGCAGAATCCGGATGGAGGATTTTCGTGGTATAAAGGTTATCCGAGTTCGTATTCCACATCATTGTACATTCTGAAAAATTTAGGGAAAATCAATGTCTGGCTGAAAGATAACGTAAAAGATTACCAAAATCCCGAAGAAAATGAATTGGTAGCGAACCTGATCAAATACGCAGATAATGAAATTGAACAATACACTTCGACTTCGCTCAGTGCGGGAAAAGAAAATGTAATCAATAACTGGACTTTAGAGTATCTCGACACCCGAAATTACTGGGAAAAACAGTATCCGTTAAAAGGAAAAGGAGCCACTTTAAAATCCATGGTAAAACAGAACGTAAAAACGATGAAAATTACACATTTTACCTTCTTCGGACTGCATCGTGCCGCTTTACTGATGAATGATTATGGTTTAAAAGAGGTTTCAGATAAATTATTAAATTATTTAAAAGAAACTTCGGTAGATTCAAAAACACAGGGGGTGTACTGGAAACAGAATCTTGATGACTGGGGCTGGTTCAGCTCGAAAGTGGTGAATCATGCAGGAGCATTGGAAGCATTTAATAAATTGAAAACCAACGATCAGAAGTTCATTGAAGACATGAAAATCTGGCTGATTACGCAGAAAGAAGTGAATTCCTGGGGAAGCTCAAGAGGAACTTCAGAGGTGATTTTTACGATTTTAAATTCAGGAAAATCATGGACGACTGCGGAAAGTGATAAAGCAACCATTATTTGGGGCGGAAAAGAGCTTCAGCCACAGACTCAGGCAACAGGTTATGTGAAATCTACCGTGAAATCGGATGTTTTAGATAAGAATTTAGCCACCGTTACCGTCACAAAACCAGGCGCAGGAATTGTTCAGGGAGGTTTGTTCTGGCAATATTACGAAGATCTGGATAAGATCAAATCTTCCGAGAATTACCTGTCCGTCACCAAAGAACTGTACAGAAAAGTAAAAACCGTGAACGGGGAAGAATTACAGAAAATCACTCCGGAAACTCCATTGAAAATAGGCGATAAAGTGACGGTACGAATGATCTTAAATACAGACCGACCGATGGAATTCATTCACATCAAAGACATGAGAGCCGCAGGATTTGAGCCTTTGGATGTACTTTCAGGGTATCAGTGGAAAAATGGTTTGGGCTATTATCAGTCGACCAAAGATGCATCCACGAATTTTTATATTGAACAGATGCCGAAAGGGAAGTATGTTTTCGAATACGATTATGTCGCCAATGCATCCGGAATATTCTCAAACGGAATTACCACGATCCAGAATTATTACGCGCCACATATGAATGCGCATACGAAAGGAAGTAATGTGATGATTTCGGAATGATTTGTTTACAAATTATAAAACGGTAAAAATGATATTTTAAAAAGTGTTTTTGTTCTGCTCAGATTTTTAACAATTGAGACATTTATTATAAAACCTGTTTAAACAGATCCTTGATTATGAAATAATTTTTCGGAGCATTAGTAATAATATATTGATATTACTTTAATATTCAATTTATAACCGAGCAATACTTTTGTCAAAAATAATTAAACTGAAATTATGATGAGAAAAAGTACAGTATTGGTTTTATTAGCTTCATCTGTTGCAGCCTCTGTTTTTTTTGCTTGTAAAGATGATGATAATACAACATCTCCGGACGAAACAATAGAATTCAAAAACCGGTCGGTTACTCCGTCCTTTGTTAAAATGGGATCTGATTTTTCAGGAGTAGGGGTTTACACTTTGGTAAGTAGTGAAGATGTTATTCCAAACTCCGGAAATATGGTTTATGGTGGAGCTCCTGACGGTCAGGGTTTCATTAAAAATCCAGATGGAAGTGGTTACATAATGGTGACTAATCACGAAAATACATGGGCGGTATCCAGATTGTATTTAGACAAAAAACTAAACATTACCAAAGGTGAATATATTGTAAATTCTGATGGTGGTGGATTCAGACTTTGTTCTGCTTCTATGGCTACTCCGGAAATTCATGGTTTTGGTCCAATGTTTTTAACGGCAGGTGAGTCTAATGTGAATGCAATGTGCCATGCAATTGATCCTTTAGCTGCCGCAATGCCATCAAACAATACAAGAACGAAGCCAGCTATGGGAAAAATGAGTGCTGAGAACTATGTCCCTCTAACAAAAAATGCTTACCCCGGAAAAACGGTGGTTATTGTTGGCGAAGATGCTTCCAACGCACAGGTTTACTTATATGTTTCCAACACAGTCGGAGACTTGGATAATGGTAAGTTATATGTTTTAAGAAGAACGGATTTGAACCAGATTGAAACTTCAATGACATGGAATAACAATTACCCTGTAGAGTTTGTAGAGGTACCCAATGCCAAAAACTTAACAGGGACTGAAATTGAAAACCTAAATTCAAGTCTTAAATCGATACAGTTTGCCCGTGTGGAAGATTTGGATTACCGAAAAGGTTCAGTTACTAACAACAGAGAGATTTATTTCACAGCTACCGGTGTAAGTGGTTCTACCGAGAAAACATATATGGGAAGAGTTTATCAGTTAAAACTGGATGCCAATGATCCACTTAAAGGAACGCTAAAAATTATTGCGGACGGGGATGTTTCACCTTCCGGAGCTAACGTAAAAGGGACTGATATTATTAATCCGGATAACCTGTGTGTTACAGAGAATTATGTATATATTCAGGAAGATGGAGATTCTTATTGGCCGGAAGCAACGCATAATTCATTGATATGGCAGTATAACATTGCAACAGGAACCAAAAAAGTATTCATGGATATGAGACACAGAGATGCGGATATGTTAGGAACTAAGTATAATCCTGCAAGTGATACTAAATATGGTCTTTGGGAACACGGTGCCATGGTTGATATTTCTGATGTAGTAGGAGTTCCCGGTACGTTTACCATCAATGTACATGCACACTCTTGGGTAGAAGGAGATAAATTTTTAAATCCTAGTAAAGCGATTTCAGTTCAGCCTTATAAAGCAGGAGGACAAACGCTTATCCTGAAAAATGTACCCAGATAAAATATCATTTATTTTTTAGAAAAACTTTCGCTCAATTTAAATAAGCGAAAGTTTTTTATTTATACTAACAAAAGTAAAACAATGCTTAGAACAATAATTATACTGCTATTTTTAGCTGCTGTTTTTTCATGTACAGATAAAGGACACCAGACTTTTGAGAACAAATTAAGAACAACTGTTTTAAAAAAGATAGATACACTAAGTAATACTTTAACAGAATTGGAAGGCACGAGAAGTCAAAAAGAGCTCATTTTAAACTTTAAAAAAGCAAGGAAAGAATACAAAGAAATAGAACCCTTTGTAGAGTACTATTTTCAAGGTCTTTCAAGAAGAATAAACGGTCCCGCTCTACCAGAAATCAAAACAGATGATAATATTGTAAACGATGCAGCGGGTTTTCAGGTAATAGAAGAGATAATTTTCAATGATCCCACAAACAGAAACGAACTAAAAAAGCAGATTAATATTTTAAAGACAGATTTAAAATTTGTTCATCAGAATTTTAAAGATTTACCCATTCAGAATCATCATTTTTACGAATTGATGCAACATCAAATCATTAGAATTGCAACCTTGGGAGTCACAGGTTTTGATTCTCCCGTAGCATTTAATTCTATGAATGAAGCCAAAGATGGCATTAAAGGAATAGAAGAGTTTTATACTTTGTATTGTGAAACCAATAAACAGGAAATAAATCCCCGTTTAATTGAATCCTTTGAAAAAGCGGGACAATACATTAATAAAAACAGCGATTTTAATACTTTTAACAGACTGGAATTTATAAAAAATCATTTAATGCCGATGAGCGTTGCTTTTGAACATGAATTTAAAACTATTATTGAACAGACTCCACATTTCAAAGACAATAAAGTATTTTATGGGCATTTATCCGATTTAATGCAGGGAAAAAAACTCAATCCTGATGCATTTTCCCCATATGCAGCATCAAAATCAACTGTAGAAAAAACAGCATTGGGAAAAATATTGTTTAATGATGTGAATTTATCACGAAACAATAAAATGAGCTGTGCAACCTGTCATAATGCAGAATATGCTTTTACAGACGGCAAAAAGACTTCGGTAGTTAATATTCATAGCAACAACATCAGGCGGAATTCACCAACATTGCTGTATTCATCATTTCAAAAATCATTTTTTTATGATATGCGTTCGCAAGATTTGGAAAACCAAATTGAAAGTGTCATGAAAAACCCGGATGAGTTTAATCTTTCTCCGAAAGAAATTAAAGATAAAATTACAACAGACAAAAATTTAGTTCAGTTATTTAAAAAAGCCTTTCCCGATAAAAAAGAAATAACGCCCTATGAAATTAGAAATGCTATTGCTTCTTATGTGAGAAGTTTAATGCCCTTTAGTGCCAAAATAGATCGATATTTTTCAGGCAAAGCAGCACTTACGGAAAGCGAAGAAAACGGATTTAATTTATTTGCCGGTAAAGCCAAATGTGCAACCTGTCATTTTATTCCTGTTTATAACGGAACTGTTCCACCCTGGTTTAACAACTCCGAATCTGAAGTTATCGGTGTTCCGGAAAATATCGCATGGAAAAATGCGGCTATTGATGATGACGAAGGCAGATATGGATTAAATAAAATTGAACAACTCCAATTTTCTTTTAAAACTCCAACTGTAAGAAATGTTGAAAAAACGTCACCTTACATGCACAATGGAGTATATAAAACATTGGAAGAAGTAATAGAATTTTACAGATTAGGCGGCGGAAATGGTATTGGAATGAAGCTGAAATATCAGACTTTGCCTTTTGAAAATTTGAAATTAACTGAAAAAGAAAAGCGGGACATCATAAGTTTTTTAAGAACATTATCTGATGAAAAAAAATAGAGTAATGCGTTTAAATTCTTTTATTTAACATCATGTGTCTCTCGTCGCGCCATCGCGCGGGTTTAAGTGCTGCATGAGATTAAAAGCCTTCAAATTAAATAAATTTCAAGGCTTTTTTTGTTTCAGCTTTTCCAAGATTCTATAAAGATCTTTTGGTTTAAGATGAGGAATTATAAATATTCCCTTATTTGTTAAAGATTTTTTTTATCCAGTTTCTTAATATATTCAGAGGGGGTCATGTGTACCCTTTTTTTAAAAGCATTAATGAAAGTAGTGCAGCTTTTATATCCTATTTCTTTAGATATTACTTCAATATTGTATTTACGGATTACAGGATTTTTTTCCAATTCTGTTAAAATATAATTTATTCGAAGATTGTTTACATATTCAGAAAATGATACGCCCTTATACTGGTTTATTATTTGTGATAAATACGTAGTGTTGGTATTCATTTGTTTAGCAACGTTGGCAAGTTTGAAGCTGTTGGATAAAAATTTCTTTTTTAATTCTAAAGAGTCAAGTTTTAAGAGAATATTAGAAACCGTGTCATTTTCTATAGGAGTATGAGGTTTTTGATAATCATCGTTTTGTGTATTGAGTCCGATTTTGTAGAGATTCTTATTTTTAATAATCTCATCTTTATTCTTCCTTTTTTGATAATATATTATATAAAAAAGAGTAGATATCAGAATTAATGATGCAAAAAATATAAATAAATTCTTATTATTCTTTTTGAGTGTTTCTTCGGAAATATTTTTGATCTCTTCTTTTTCATAAATCCCCATGAAAAAATTTCCGGTATTTTTTTGAGCGTTTTCTTTGTTTATTTCTGATAAGCTCAGTTTTGCATACTTATATGCCATTTCATTATTACCATTACGTTCATAATTGATACTTAATAAATAATAGACTTTAAGCTTGTTTTCATATGAGCATTTGGAGTCCTGAATATCAGTGGTTAATTTTCTAAGATATTTGAATGCTAAATCACTTTTTTTAAGATTGGTATATATTTCAGCTTTAGAAATCCAGACTATTTCTTTAGAAAAACTTTTCTTCATTAAAACAGAATCTTTTTCGCAATCGTTAAAAAGAGATAACGAAAGGTTATATTCTTTTTTGAGTAAAGCGATTTGAGCTTTTCTACTTCTGTGAAGAGCTTTAGAATATGCTGAAAAATTCCCGGAATTTTTCATTAGCTGATAAGCTTTCTCATAGTTTTGTTCCGCGGAATCCAGAAATTTTATTGCTCCCGTATCTTTGTACCAATTGATAAAAGCATCACTTTTCGTATTATAAGCCGCCGCAATTTCTTTTGCCTTCAGAAACTTTGTGTAAAGTCTGTTCTCACGATCATTATAAATATCATTTAAATGTATACTGAGAAGATCAATCCCCTTTTTATAATTTCTTAGCTCTATATACGCTACAGCAAAAAAGATTAATTGTTTCTTTTTATATACTGGACTCATTCCTATGGTTAAATTGTTAAGATATCTTAGTCCCAGTGCTATATTTCCTTTTCTTTTTTCAATATAAAAAAGTCTTGTTACTGCAATGTGTTTTAATGCTTCATAATAAGAAAAAGCGATTTTATTCTTGTTTTTCTGAAGTAAATCCAAAAAAGAGAATACAGATTTTTCTGCCTCAGAAAACTTCCCCTTTCCATATAAAGAAGAGGCTGAATCAATTCTAATCAGCAAATCATATTTTGTATTATATTTTGAAAGCCTTTTGAAGTTGATGTTTTCGTTACTCAGTTTGTGATGTACGAGATCCCATTGATCTTTTTTTATTAAACTGTCGATCTCATGAGAATCTTTTAGATCAGTTAGGCTTTGAGAATAAATTTTTACAGAAATAAAAAAAAATATAACGAGTATTTTTTTTAAGAGCATATGTGTTTTTTTCTATCCAAATTTACTTAAAAATTAATAATCCTTAAAGAAGTATAAGTTTTTTCAACAAAAAAGAAAATCCACAATGATTTTATTTTAATTGGTTGTATTTCAGTATTTTAATTATTGTCTTGTTAATGGGATTGAATACCAAATTTATAAATATGATGAACATTTTATTTTACAAAATCAAATCTTTAAATAAGTTTGAATATAAATTTCACCATAGTCAGAATTAATATTCTGTTTTTTATAAAGAATAATCTTTTAAATATGAATAATAGATAAATTGATCATTGTCTGCATAAACACCGAAAATTTAGAAATACATATTGCATCAGGAGTAAACGAAAATCCTTCAAAAGAGTAGTACAAATTAAAAAATAACAAATGAAAATTAAATTATTTCTGTTATCATTATTGTTATGGCAGGGATTTCTACTATCCCAGACCGTAACAATAGATTTAAGTACCGGAAAAAATGATGACGGTACACTGATGAACGCACCACCACCGGATGTTACCGACGGAGTTTCAGTAACCGATCCGGATTGGTCTGTTGTAAGACCGGGAGAAACATCTGCCGTAAATACTAAAACAAGACACACTTATACAGGATGGTCTTTTGCTGCTTTAACGATAACTAACGGAGCTTTACAAAGCAGATGGATTACTGATAAAGATGGTTGGGCTGCTGTTGGAGATGGCTATTACTATTATTATAGCAAGAGTTTTACAATACCCGATGGTGCGGTTAATGCTACACTTAACTTTAGGTCATTAAGCTTTGTGCGGAACTGGACATACCTCGTAAAAACAGATGTTTCGCCAAATACAGAAGAATTAATCACACAGACTACATGGATGAGTGATGGAGCTAAAGGCTGGCTGAACTCTAGAAGTCCCGAAGTTTTGAATAAGCCACTTTCTGCAGGAACATACGTTATAAAAGTAAAAATATATACGAATAATGGAAATGTAACCAATGCCCTGAATGCTCAGGGATTAGTAAGTTATACTCCGCAATCCTGTACAAACCCTTCACCACAGGTAAATTCTCCTGTTGGTTATTGTCAGAATGCTGTTGCGTCTCCACTTTCAGCTACCGGAACGGGTCTGTTATGGTATACAACATCTACAGGAGGGACAGCAAGTGCGACCGCACCTACGCCGTCAACTGCTAATTCCGGTACTGTTTCTTACTATGTCAGCCAGACAGTAAATGGTTGTGAGAGTGAAAGAGCAAAAATAGATGTCATAGTAAATGCTGCTCCTGATTCTCCGATAGTAAATTCTCCTGTTAGTTATTGTCAGAATGCAGTGGCTTCTCCGCTTTCAGCAACCGGAACAGGCTTGTTATGGTATACAGCATCTACAGGAGGAACAGCAAGTGCGACCGCACCTACGCCGTCAACTGCTAACTCCGGTACTGTTCCTTACTATGTCAGCCAGACAGCAAATGGCTGTGAGAGTGCAAGAGCAAAAATAGATGTGGTGGTAAACTCTCCTGTGGCTTTAATATTATCATCTGGATCTAATACACAGACAGTAGATGTAAATACACAAATTCTACCAATTATTTATACATTTAGTAATGCTGCAAGTGTAGTTGTAAATGGTTTGCCTTCAGGAGTTACAGGAGTTGTAAATAACAATACTCTTACAATTAGCGGAACACCAACGGCTGTAGGTACATTTAATTATTCTGTCGCTACAAATGGAGGATGTGGACAGATAACATTAAACGGGAAAATAGATGTTACAGCAGTAAGAGATTGGCGATTAGCTCCCAACAGTTATATTTTTGATCCTAATCTTAATAATGACGGATTTTATATTCCTGTGAAGAAAGCCTACGCAATGTGGAAAGATCAGAATGGATTGCTGAATGATGCCACAATCCTTAATGGTACACCAACAGCAGAGGTTTACTGGGAAGATGTTGCCGGTCTTATCCGCTCTTCAAATTATAGCCTCTCAATGGAAGGATCCGGTGAGGATGCAAAAATCAAGGTAGAGATAAATAAAGCAAAAGGTGAAGGAAATGCTGTAGTAGCATTTAAAATTAATAATAAAATTGTTTGGAGCTGGCATGTTTGGGTTACAGACGATCCATCAAATGGTGTAACCTATGGAAATGTTAGAGCGGGTGTAGAGACAGCAAGTTATTTAGAAAATGGGGTTGTAAAGAAATTTATTCCAAAGTGGATGGACAGGAATCTTGGTGCTACAAATAAAGATTTTACAGGGTATAACTGGGATAAATCAGGTGGTTTAATGTATCAGTGGGGAAGAAAAGATCCTTTTCCGGCCTTTGAATATAAAGATAACTCAAAATATGAGGTTAGTGGAACTATAGGTACGAAAAAACATTTGTATGATTATACGGGAAATGGTACAACGGACAAGATAACAAGTATGCAGAGACCTTATAATGACATTAATAGCAATATTAAATATTCTGTAAATAATCCTTTAGACCTTATTTTTACAAATGTAGTAGCCGGACATGCGTGGTTTGTTCAAAACATAGGTGCTGATAATGCCACAAGAAAGAAATCTGATCTTTGGGGAGATAATTCTCAGCTTGCTACCAATACAGCGGGAAGTACTGTCAATACCTACAAACCAAAAACTTCCTATGATCCTTGTCCGAATAACTGGAGAGTACCATCTTACATAAACAATACATTTGCAACAACAGTTAGCAATACTTTTTCTCCGTGGGGAAGAGATTCCGGCAACCCGGCCAATGATTTAGCATCTTTTGTTAATACTAAGCCAACCACAATTAATCAGGCTTTAAACGGAGTAAAAATTTATCATAACTTAGGTATAGATTTTACAAACACCTATTCAGGAAGTTTTCCAAGAAATATGGGAATTTATCCGGGTAATGGCAAATATGTAGTAGGCTCTACCGGTGATTTTTATCATCAGGATCCTCACGAAATTATTGTTCAGTCTGCTACAGTTGCTGCTTCATCCACTCCTTATTCATACTTTTTTTATGCTTATGGAGATGCTGGACAATTTACGTCAAAACCTGATGCTACATTATATCCTAATATGATTGGTAAATATTATACCCATGCATATGAATCTATGGGCTTGTCAGGAGCTATGGCGTGTCGTTGTGTAGAAGATAAATATGCGAAAGGATATGATTTCCCGACCAGTTTCTTTACTAATGTAGCGAATGTAAATTATACGGAAGGACTTAAAGATCCGAATACATATTTAGTTACTAGAGCAGCTACAGAAAGGGAAATAAAAATCCCGATTAGTAAAGCGTTCTCTGTTTATAATCAATACCTTTCAGATCATGGAATGCGTGATTTCAGTAGCCTTAAAGTAAATGTTTATTGGGCAGATAACAGATCTTTAATCTCTAATATCAAAGTAATTAATGCTCCGACTAGCAAGGAAAATATAAAGGATGCCTACATCTCGGTAAAAGTAGCTCCGGATCAATCAGGAAATGCAGTAGTTTCATTACATAACGGAAGTGTTTCTGCTCCTGCTTACTGGAGTTGGCATATCTGGGTAACCAATACCAATGTGGATGAAGTTGCATATCAGACAGAAGATGTATTATTGCCTGCTAATGCCAATTATGTTAATTTTACAAATTCCGGAGCTCAGCCAATGAAAAATATCTTTATGGATAGAAATCTTGGTGCTACAGATGCTTTTCCGAATGTTATTAATCCAGAATCTGTAACACCGGCAGAATTAACAATGATTAATAATTCTGGCGGAATGCAGTATCAGTGGGGTAGAAAAGATCCTATACCCAGCTTTATTACTCCAGGTCTAATTGTCTCCAATGGAATGGCTGCTACAGGAAATTACAGTATTTGGACTTCATCAGGACCTGATGCCAGTGGAAATGTATATCCATCATCGTTTTCTGAACTTACGGGAAATGCCTATGAAAATACTTACATCAGGCGAAGAGATACAGATTATGGTAATGTAGGAATTACTAAGGCAGAAAAAATAATGAATAATCTGAAATATGCTTCAGAAAATCCTCTGGCTTTTATGGTTCCGGGTACAAAATATACAAACCGGTCAAGTCTCAATTCTTTTTATGGTCAAGACTGGTTGTATTCTACTCCTAACCAAATGATGGACAGATGGGGGCATGCTGCATCTAAGTCTGTATTTGATCCTTGTCCGGGAGGATGGAGAGTTCCGGATACATCAATTGGAGTAGTGGACAATGATCCTAATGACCCGAATCATTTAGATGATAATAAAGGAAGTTCTCCATGGTATAATGGGTTTTATAAAAAGAATGCATCAGTAGATCCGTTTAGAATTCACAGTATGGGGATTGTACAGGAAGTGGATTTTGAGATTAAAAATCCAACAGATATTTATAATGGTGGTGTTCCTTATTATTTAGGCAATACGGTTAAAAATACTAGCACGGTCTATGGATATCAGTTTGGTAATTCTGCTAATACAAGTAATCCGAACCTGAAATATAAAATCGGAAACTATCCTGTAACAGGATTGAGAGGCTTTAGTAATAATGATGCCATTTCTGTGGCTATGAAATTAGGTATTTCAGGAGTGTGGACAGCAACATTAAGATCTGCCAACTCTTATGGAACTGCCTATAATATGGCGTTTCTGACAAACAGTCTTACCTCGTCAAAGCTTGTATCAATGAATGATTCATTTATCAATCATCCGATGAATGCGATGAATGTGAGATGTGTGAAAGAGGAATCAAAATTCGGACAATTGTTAGGAGTAGCTTCTAATACGGGAATTGCAGCAACAACAAATCGCACAGCAAAAAATACTTCCGGAAAAAATCCAGATATAAAAGCAGATATTACCATAGATGTATATCCAAATCCTTTTAACAGCTTTATTACGGTTAAAGGGGAAGATCTGAAATCTTATGAGCTGTATGATATTTCTGGTAAACTCCTCAAACAAGGAAACTTATTGCAGAAAACAATTAATACGAATGACTTAATTAAAGGTGAATATCTGTTAAAAATAATAACGAATAGGAACATAATAAAGGTTAAGAAAATCATGAAAAATTAAATTAGTACGAAGAGGCTGTCTTAAAATTGAGGCAGCTTTTTTTTCAAACATCCAAAATTTCATTTCCCATCTTTTCCCTATTTTTGTCTAATTCCAAATTTCAAATGAAAAGAATAATCCTCATCGAAGACGAAACCAGTGTGGTATCATTTATCAAAAAAGGGCTGCAGGAAAGCGGATACGAAGTTTCTGTGGCTTTTGACGGTAAAACCGGCGTTCAATTGGTGCAGTCGAATGATTTTGATCTGGTCATACTAGATATTATGCTGCCGGAAATGAATGGGCTGGAAGTCTGCAGAGAAATCCGGAAAACCAATCAGAATGTTCCGATTCTCTTCTTAACCGCTTTGGGAACTTCAGAGAACATTGTTTTGGGCTTGGAAAGCGGAGGGGACGATTATCTCGTAAAGCCATTTAAATTCATAGAACTGGTGGCAAGGATTAAATCTTTACTGAGAAGGAGTAATAACGGGAACCATCAGGAAACGGATGAAACCGAACAAGATAATGAATATGTGTATCAGTTTTCAGATTTG
The DNA here is from genome assembly GCF_018603435.1 of Chryseobacterium sp. ZHDP1. GTDB lineage: Bacteria > Bacteroidota > Bacteroidia > Flavobacteriales > Weeksellaceae > Chryseobacterium > Chryseobacterium indicum. The sequence goes on from NZ_CP075682.1 coordinate 3,112,996, forward strand.
GTTTTAAATGATTATACCAAGAAAGTTACGCGCGCGGGCGAAGAAATTTCACTTACTTCAACAGAATACAAGCTGCTTTTGTATTTTTTAAACAATCCTGAAAAAGTCATTTCGAGAACAGAAGTTTTAGAAGCGGTTTGGGGCGTGAATTATGAACTGGGAACCAATGTTGTGGATGTTTATGTAAATTACTTGCGAAAGAAGCTCGACAATCAGGAAGATAATAAGCTGATTCATACAGTAATAGGAATGGGATATGTGCTGAAAAAATCTTAAAGATGTTTAATAAAGTTGTCACAAATCAGACCAAAACGATGGTGCTTCTGATGTTGGTTTTTACCGCCATCATATTGCTGTTCAGTGGATTGGTGTATTTTTCGATTGTCAACTTTTCGCATCAGAGATTTTACGAGCTTTTGAAAATCCGTACCACCACCATTATTCAGATCGAAAAAGGCAAAGATAATCTGGATCTTCCGGAAAATTACATTCTAAACGGATTAAACGATGAGGAGCTTCCGATGGAGCGGGATTATGTTTTTGCAATTCCGTCTGACTCAAACTTTAAGAAAATTTCGGATGAGGTTCATATTCCGGACTATTTTTTTAAAAGCATTGTAAAAAAAGGCGAGGCGAATTTTAATGACAAAGAATTTTACTATATCGGGCAGACTTTTAAGCATGATGATAAAAATTATATTGCCATCGCATCCGCCAAAAACCATTATGTGGTTTACTATCTCGGTTTTTTAAAAAGAACTTTGATTACCTGCATCGTTCTTTCGCTGTTCTTCAGTATGATCTTTTCTTTTTATTTATCCAAAACATTATTCAAGCCCATCCTTAAAATTACAGGAAAAGTAAAGGAAATCAGTTCCGAAAATCTTCATTTGCGTCTGGAACCACAACCCGATAATAAAGAACTGAACGAACTCATCGACACTTTCAACGGAATGCTGAACCGCATCGAAACCTCTTTTGAAACCCAGAATCACCTGATCGGAAATGTTTCACATGAGCTGAGAACGCCGTTAACGTCGATTATGGGTGAAGCAGATGTGGCACTTTCGATTTCCAGAACCAATGAAGAGTATAAAGAAACTTTAGGAATCATTCTGAACGAAGCCGAAAAATTAGACAAAAAAATCAAGGCTTTGCTAATGATCGCACAGACCGGATTTGACGGCAAAATCCAGAAAATGGATAAAGTGCGGATCGATCAGTTGCTTTGGGATGTCATTGAAACCCTCAGAAGAATAGATTCCAGAAATAATATCTATCTCGATATCAGTATGTTGCCCGACAATCCTAAAAAACTGAAAGTTCAGGGCAACGAACAGTTGCTGCATCTTGCGGTTGCGAATATTATCCAGAATGGCTGTAAATATTCTAATTTTCAGCAGGTTAAAGTCTCTTTGGGAGCAACGGATTCGGATGTCTACATTATTGTAAAAGACAGCGGCATCGGAATTCCCGGACAGGAAATGAATAAAATTTACGATCCTTTTTTCAGGGCTTCCAACACCAAAAATTATGAAGGCTACGGAATCGGACTTCCATTGGCAAGAAATATCGTGAGAATACATCGTGGAGAACTAATCGTAAGCTCGCACGAAAATCAAGGAACGACCGTTCAGTTGCGTTTCCCGAATTTCTACAGTATGCAGACAGACGGAAAAGAGATCTAATATAATCATCGTTAATTTCACTCTTTTTCATTTAAACTGTTAATTCTTTTTAACAGATTCTAATCGTATTTTAATCTCTTTAATCACATTTTAATTCCGTTCCAAAGACGTTCTAATTTGGTCGTTTTAGTTTTGTATTATCAAAAAAGATAAATATAAACCTAAATCTCATTAATATGAACAAGACGATTTTAATAGCCACCGATTATTCTCTTGAATCTTTGAACATTCTGAAAAAAGTAATGAGAGAAAAAGAGGCTTCAGAAGACCAGAATCAATATAACATTCTTTTGGTTTCGGGGTATGATATGGGAGATTCCATCAGAGATCTTCTCTTCAATACGAAAAGTACCATTTTTAATAAAATCAGACCGCAGGAATTTTGTGATGCCTATGAAATTATCAAAAATAAATATCCTCATTTAATCAATAAAATTGTGTGCGATATTTTCACCGGCAGTTTCCAGAGAACATTCAATAATTATGTGAAAGCGGAAAATATAGAAGAAGCGTACTATTCTTCATCTATTAAAAGCAGTGGCAATAGTAAGTTCGATCTTATTCCTTACATCAAAAAGTGTAAAGATTTGAAATCTCAGGAAATTTCAGTTGAAGTTCGCAAAAGCCTTCCGGAAAAAGGAAGACTGGCGGAAATCTTTGTGGAAGCTTAATACCGAAGAACTTTAAAAATTTAGAAAAATGCTAAGGAATTATAGTAACAGCAGAACGTTGGGAGACAACATCAGACTGGGAACGCTGACTGCTTTTACGGCGGGTACTATAAACATTGCTTCTCTGTTGATATTTCTCTCTTTTACCTCCAATGTAACGGGGCATTATGCTATTCTTGCAGCGGAAATCAGCAAGGCAAACTGGTCGCAGGTTGCGGTGGTGGGAATGTGGATCTTCCTGTTCTTTTTCGGAGGATTTGTGTCGAATTTTATTGTGATTACATTCAATCAGAAAAGTAAATATTTCGCCCATGCAATGCCTTTGGTTCTTGAAATTGCCTGTTTACTGTTTGTGGGAATCTACGGACAGTTTTATTACCGGAAAACACTGGAAGAAACGGAATATCTGGTCGCTTTAATGTTATTCGCAACAGGTTTGCAGAATGGTTTAACGGCAAGTATTTCTAATTTCTCGGTAAAAACCACTCACCTTACAGGAACAACCACCGATCTCGGGATTTTATTCTCCATGTTTACGCAGAAAAAATTCAGAAAAAACGGCGAACTGGTAGCAAGAGCGAAACTGTTGATGAGCATCATGATTTCCTATGTTTTGGGTGCGGTTTTTTCAGGATTAACCTACTATTATCTTGAGTTCAGGGTGTTTTATGTAATCAGTCTGTGTTTGCTGGTGGTAATTGGTTATGATGCTTACAAAATTCATATCAGACATTTCAATACGAAATACCGGTACAGCAAAATTTATAAGAAACCGAATCTGATGGCGTATTTTTATGATAAAATCCACGGAATTCCGGTGATTAAAGAGCAGAAGAGAGACAAGAAAAGAAAGCTTGTATTTGATGAATAAAATGGGCAGAAGCTTAGCGTAAAAGATCAAAATTCTTGATAACATTCTGAATACTTTTTGTAAAGCTTTGCCGGATTAAACAGACAATGTTAAATAAGAGATATAAATATCAGTATTAATTTTGTGTAAACTAGCTGTGAATCAATCCTCTAATTGTATAACGCAATTGGGGGATTGTGTTTTTAGGAAAACCCCGATAACGAGACAATTTGTCTGAATCCGGATGATGGCTGGAATGTTGATATGTTGATAAATTAATTTTAATTCAGAAGTTTATAGTTTTAATTCTTATTTTGAATGACTATTTTTGTAAGTTGATTTACGTTTTTTATGTCAGATATTATTCAGCTTTTACCCGATCATGTAGCCAACCAAATTGCGGCAGGAGAAGTAGTGCAGAGACCGGCTTCCATTGTGAAAGAACTTTTGGAAAACGCCATCGATGCAGATGCCACAAAAATTGAGTTGATTATCCGGGATGCCGGAAAAAATCTGATTCAGGTTGTAGACGACGGAAAAGGAATGTCTGAAACAGATGCGAGAATGGCTTTCGAAAGACACGCCACATCAAAAATCCGCGGGACAGAAGATATTTTTAAAATCTCTACCAAAGGTTTCCGTGGCGAAGCGCTGGCTTCGATTGCTGCTGTTTCTCAGGTGGAATTAAAAACCAAACAGAAAGACGCTACCATCGGAACGAATATTTACATCGAAGGCGGGGTTTTCCAGTTTCAGGATCCTGTTCAGACGGCTGAAGGTTCTAATTTTCTGGTTAAAAACCTGTTCTACAACGTTCCGGCAAGAAGAAAGTTTCTGAAAAACAACAACGTAGAATTCAGACATGTTATCGACGAATTTCAAAGAGTTGCTTTAGCGCACGAAACGCTTGAGTTTTCCCTTTTTCATGATGATGAGCCTATTTTCAGATTAAGAAAAGGAAGCCAGATGCAGCGTATTGTGGATGTTTTCGGAAGAAAACTGCAGCCGCAGCTTATTCCCATCAAAGAAGATATTATCTGGTGTAAACTTCACGGGTATGTTGCCAAACCGGAAGGAGCGAAAAAAACAAGAGGCGAACAGTTTTTATTTGTCAACGGAAGATATTTTAAAAGCCCATACTTCAATAAAGCCGTTCAGGAAGCTTTTGAAGGATTATTGTTGCCGGGTTATGTACCTACGTTTTTTCTTTTCTTAGATATTGATCCTGAAAAAATAGACGTTAATATCCATCCGCAGAAAACAGAAGTAAAGTTTGAAGACGAACATCTGATCTTTGCTCTGTTGCGTTCCACCATTAAACGTTCTCTGGGAATTTATAACGTTTCGCCAAGTCTGGATTTTGAAAAAGATCCTCACTTTGATGAAATTATGCACAAAACGTTCCCGAGTAAAGGAAACAGTGGAGGTGGAACAACGCTTAAAATGCCGGAAATCATCGTAGATAAAGACTACAATCCTTTTATTGAAGAACGTGAAGTTGCACAGGCGGAAATTCAGAACCTTACGGAAATGTACCATCAGAATATTACCGCAGAACCTTCCAAGATCAATCTGTTTGAGGATGAAGATTTTGATGAAGATCTGATGAGGTTGCCAAACGGATACTGGCTTTTCAACAAAGGGGATGAAACACTAATGCTCGATCTGGGAAGAATGCACAGACTTGTGGTTTCTGAAAATACAAAACCTGTAAAAAAAGGAACAACCAACGGTCATGCTCTGCTCTTTTCTCTCGAATATCATATGAATGAGATTGAAAAAGCGAAATATAATTCCATTAAAAAATATCTTCCTGAGCTTGGTTTTGAAATGAGCATTGCCCACGAAAGTGTGTTGAGAATAGATGCGGTTCCGGAAGGACTGAAAGAAACGCAGGTCATGAAGTTCCTTGAAAACCTTTTTGAAATTCTGGAGTATAAATCTGAGGAAGAATTCATGCAGTATTATCAGAACCAGTGGAGTAAGCTGCAGTCGAAATCAAGATTCGATTTTATATACAAAAAAGATGCGGAGCAGCTTATCAAGGATTTTACCGCTTTGGGCTTTCCGGAATTTTTACCCAACGGAAAAAGATGTTTCTACGAAGTTCCGTTTAATGATTTTAAAAACAAATTTTAGAAGCTATGTTTAACAGTATACCTCCCGTAACGAGAAATATAATCATCATCAATGTTGCTGTATTTGTTATAGCCAATTTGCTGTTTCAGGATAGATTTGTAGGATATCTTGCTGCTTTTTATCCCTTCTCGCCATTTTTCAAATCCTGGCAGATAGTTACACATATGTTTATGCATGGAAGCTTCATGCATATCCTTTTCAATATGTTTACTTTATTTAGTTTCGGACCTATACTGGAAAACAGCTTAGGAGAAAAAAAATATTTAATTCTTTACTTTTTAAGTGGTTTGGGAGCCTTTTTCCTGTTCAATCTGTGGAATTTTGTTGAGGTTCAGCAGATTTCCAGCGAATTGCAGCAGTTAGGATTTAATCTGAATGAATATCTTTCAGGTTCCTCTGTACAATATTCAGGTTCTTCTCAGGCTGTACTTCGACAACAGGAATTGGTTGGAGAGCTGAATGGCATTATGGGAACTCCAATGGTGGGAGCTTCCGGAGCGATATTTGGTGTTGTGGCAGCATTTGCTACACTTTATCCCGATGCAAAAATCGGAATTATGTTTATTCCGATCCCTATGAAAGTAAAATATGTATTGCCGGTCGTTGTTATTGGCTCTATTTATCTGGGAGTTTCCGGAAACGGAGGCGGAATTGCGCATCTGGCTCACGTAGGAGGAGCGATCGTAGGTTTTATTTTGGCAAGAATTTGGAGAAAGCATTTGTACAGATTTAATTAAACCTCTTGAAAATTCTTCGTCTTATTTTTCTCATCCTTCATACCGGAATATTTATTTTATTATCCGGAATGTTAATGAATGCGTATGTTTCACCCAAAATATTTCCTTGGCTGAATTTACTTTCTTTAGGTTTTCCTTTATTGATTATTGCTTACGTTCTACTTACCATTTTCTGGATCATCAGTTGGAAGAAAAGAGCTTTTGTCTTTTTTTTTGCGGGTCTGCTCTTTTTCAATCCTGTTTTGCGATGGATTAATTTTTCTCAGCCCAAAAATGAAAAAGCAGATTTAAAAATTGTCACGTTCAACGTTAAAAACGGTGTTTTAGGAAAAGAAAATATTAAAGATTTCGTCAACAGTCAGGATGCAGATGTTGTTCTGTTCCAGGAGATGGTTAATAAAAAATATGATTTTAAAGATCTGAGGCAAAGCAGCAAAACCCTTCTTACAAGCGTTTTTACAAAACACAAAGTCATTGCTGAGAAAAATTTGCTTGGAGATTATGAAAACGGCAATGCAACGCAGACAGATATTGAGATCAATGGAAAAACCTACCGGATCATTAATGTTTATCTTCAGCCTTTCAGGTTTGATAAAAGTATGGTAAAGCTGAATGGTGATAGTGATGAAGATGAGCAGAAGCTGAGAGGTATTGTCAGAAAACTGATTCCGACCTTTAAAGTGCATCAGGAACAGATTACTCCCATCAAAGAAAGTATTGAATCTTCGCCTTATCCTGTGATTTTGGCAGGCGATTTTAATTCGGTTCCCAATTCTTATGAGTATTACGAATTATCAAAAGATCTTGAAGATGCATTTATGAAAGCCGGAAGCGGAAGTGCCACCAGTTTTCATGATTATAAATTCCCGATCAGGATCGATTATATTTTTGCTTCAAAATCCATTAAACCGTTAAGTTATAAAGTCGACCGTTCTGCGAAACTTTCAGACCATTATCCTGTTATTGCGACATTTAAACTGCAAAACTAAATTATAAAAACAGTTAATGTTTCTCTTATGGTAGGATTTTTGCTGAAAAGCACTATATCCTTAGACTGTTTTCATGAAGCCGCGTCAAGTATTGTTATTTTTCCATATTATTGTTGGTATATTACTCCTGTGTACATTGGGGAACGCATGGGTTCCGCCTAACCTGCTTGGGAATCTCAATCTTCTTTCTCTGGGTTTTCCCTATCTTATTTCATTACATATTATTTTCACACTGATCTGGATTTTCAGAAAAGAAAAAATTGCCATTGCATTTGTTTTGGGAACATTTTTATTTTATAATCCTATCCGAAGATGGATCAACTTTACCCCGAAAACAGAAAGTCAGAAATCAATAAGAGATATAAAAGTGATTACTTTTAATGTAAAATACGGCGATTTTGGCTGGGATAAAGTAAAGAAATATATCCAGGATCAGAATGCAGATATCATTCTGGTTCAGGAAAAAGATACCAATCGTGCCTTGAGGCAGGATCTGGTAAAATACCCTTCTGTTATTTTAAAAACTAAGCATAAAATTGTAAGACAGGAAGAATTGATTACGGATAAATCGCGAGGTAATTCATTTTATGCGGATGTAGATATCAACGGAAAAATTGTAAGAATTGTTAATGTTTATCTTGAACCTTTCCGGTTGCATAAATCCATGCTTCAGTTCGACGGACTGAAAAAAGAAAGCGGGAAAATCAATACCCTGCTCTCGCATATGATTCCTACTTTTAAAGCACACGAAGACCAGATCAAAAAAATAAGAAAAGCGGTGGATCTTTCACCCTATCCTGTAATTCTGGCGGGTGATTTCAACTCTGTTCCCAATTCTTATGAATACTATAATCTGGGAAAAGATCTTCAGGATGCTTTCTTGGCGGCGGGAAACGGAAGCTCCTCAAGTTTTCATGATTATAAGGTTCCGTTGAGAATCGATTATATCTTCAGTTCAAAATCAATTATTCCTTTAAGCTATAAAGTAGATAATTCAGTAAGATTATCGGATCATTATCCTGTAATTGCAGAATTTCTGTTAAATTAGTTCCATGAAAAATTTATCTTTTGCAGCTATTATTTTCTCGGCAATTGTAATGTCCTGTTCAAAAAAAGAACCGGCAGATTTTTATCCTCCAGACAGTCCGAAAGCAAATTATGATACCACCGCAATCGATTCTTTTTCGAATGGCGCGGTTTCTGTAGATGTAGCAAGGCAGATCAGGATATCTTCAAAACAGTATCAGGATTCATTAAAAGAAGCACTGAAAATTCAGGAGCAGGAAAAGAAGCTGAAAGAGGAGCTTGAGAAAGAAAATAAAAAGAAAGCAGATGAAGAAAAGAAAAAAACAGACGAGGAGAAAAAGAAAAGTTCTGAACCTTCTGCGGAAGTAAAATCTGCATAATATAAATCACAAAAAACGTTTTAAAAAAAATTATAAAGTATGAAAAAAAGCATTTTATCTGTACTGATGATTGCAGCAGTAGTTGTATCATGTACAAAGTCTACATCAAAAACCGAAACTGTTGAAAATCCGGACGGATCTACAATTACCACCACCACTACTGTTTCAGAAAACGGAATCGGAGTAGATTCGGCAAAAATTAATGAAGTGAAAGAAAATACTCAGGCTAAAATTGATGCTGCCGGACAATAGATTGATAATGCTGCCGAAGATGCAAAAAATAAAATAGATGCAACAGCAGACAAAACGAAACAGGATCTTCAGAAAGCAGGACAGGACATCAAAGAAGGGGCTGATAAAGTAGGAAAAGATGTGAAAAGTGCCGCAGCAAAAGGAGCTTCCAAAGTTGAAGAAGGCGCTAAAAAATTAAAAGAGGATTTAAGCAAATAAACATCTTCTTATAAAAAACGAAACCGCAGTTTTTCTGCGGTTTTTTTATTTGTTCAGTTCAAGTAAGGGATCAATATATTCTCGGTCATTGCTCAGTCTGGGAACCTTATTTTGTCCGCCCAGTTTGCCTTTGGATTCCAGCCAGCAATAAAAAAGATTGGGCTTTGCAATATGAACAATCGGTCTTTTCAGCGTCATATTGTTGTAACGTTTGGCTTCGTAGTCAGAATTAATGGATTTAAGATGATTATCAAAAGCATCTATAAAACGCTCTAAATTGTCCGGCTTTTCGCGGAATTCAAAAATCCACTCATGAGCTCCGCCTTCGTTCTCTTTCATGAAAACAGGAGCTCCTGTAAAGTCGGAAACGGATGCATTGGTTTCTTCACAGGCTTTAGAAAGGGCAGATTCTACATTGGTAATCATCAACTCCTCCCCAAAAGCATTAATGTAATGTTTCGTTCTTCCCGTAATTTTTATTCTGAACGGATTGGTTGAGGTAAAAATAACGGTATCGCCAATGAGATATCTCCACAATCCGCCGTTTGTCGTAATCACCATTGCATAATTTTTCCCGATTTCCACATCTTCCAGGCTCACGACTTTCGGATTGGAAAAATGAAACTGATCCATCGGAATAAACTCATAAAAAATACCGTAATCGAGCATCAGAAGCATTTCATCACTATTCGATCTGTCCTGAATTCCGAAAAATCCTTCAGAAGCATTATAGATCTCATAGTAATTGATATTTTTTCCTATAATCTGTTTGTACTGTTCTCTGTAAGGCTTAAAGCTGATTCCTCCGTGGAAAAACACTTCAAGATTCGGCCACAGTTCTGAAATATTCTGAACATCAGTTTCCTTCAGAACCCTTTGTAAGAGAACCATCATCCAGCTCGGAACTCCAAGAATACTTCCTACATCTTCATTTTTAACTTCGGACGTAATGGCTCTGAGTTTGCTTTCCCATTCTCCCATCAAAGAAACCTTTTTACTCGGAGTGGTGGTTACTTCTACCCAGAAAGGAAGATTATCAATCAGAATAGCGGATAAATCGCCAAATTTGGTATTAAAATCCGCGTAGAGTTCAGAACTTCCGCCCAGACGTAAATTTTTATAATTAAAAAGCTGATTTTCCGGATGATTATTGGCATAAATGGAAACCATATCTTTTCCGGCTTTCATGTGGCAGTATTCAAGGCTTTCCGCAGAAATCGGGATGAATTTGCTTTTGGCATTCGTGGTTCCCGAAGATTTTGCAAAATGTTTGATGTAACCGGGCCAGCTTACGTCCTTCTGTCCCTGTCTTGCTTTTTCAATATAAGGCTCCATTTCTTCGTAGGTAACGACCGGAACTTTGTTTTTAAAGTCCTGATAACTCGAAATGGAATTAAAACCGTATTTTCTGCCATACTCCGTATCTTCTGCATGAAATAACTGGGAAAATAAGATACCTTTCTGTGTTTCAATAGGATGATTCATGAAATTCTGAATCTGATCTATCCTCTGCCGGATAAACCAATTGACTACAGTATTGAAAAGTGCTTTCGTTGCCATTCCAACAAATATAACAATAATTGATTTTTCAGAGAATTTTTTTATGATGATAAAATAAAAAAAACCGCTACAAATTGTAACGGTTTATATCTGAAATGCTCATTTACTAGCAATACTCGTCGTAAGCAGCCTGAAGGTTCGCAGCAATTGCTCCTGCAGGATTTCCTTCAATGTGGTGTCTTTCCAGCATATGAACCAGTTCTCCGTCTTTAAACAATGCTACGCAAGGCGAGCTTGGAGGGAACGGTGCTAAATGTTTTCTCGCTTCAACAACAGCTTCTGTATCGAAACCTGCGAAAACAGTAGTTAAATGATCAGGTTTTTTGTCTCCTGTTAAAGAATATACAACTCCTGGTCTTGCAGCTCCTGCAGCACATCCGCATACGGAATTGATGACCAAAAGGGTAGTTCCTGATTGTTTTAATGCTTCTTCTACCTGAGCCGGAGTGGTCAGGTCTTCAAAACCTTTATCTGTAAGTTCAGCCTTCATCGGCATTACTAAATCTTGTGGATACATATTTTTGTTTTTTGTAAAGTACAAATTTAAGCAATTCTTTACGTTTCATCAATATATAAAAACTATCGGTAGTTTTGGAAAACAAAATGAATTGAATGTTAATAGTTTAATAATAATTATAAAATTTTAAATTAAATATGTTAATTATCAAAAATAATTACTAAATTTGAAATGATTCTGAAAACAGTTGACCATGAAAAAATATTTACACTGATCCCTCTCAATTTATTTTCTTTCAGTTTTTGCTTTTATTTTGAGCAATAATTGATGTCACTCAGAAAAAAATAAATGAAGCCCGAAACTGAAAAATTTCGGGCTTCTTTAATCAAATCGATATGCAAAGGTTGAATATCCTTATAAAATAGCTGATGGTTTTTGGTTGCCAGTTGATGGATAGAAGACCACTCAACTAAAAATTACCCGCAATCAGCAATTATGAAAGCAGTTTTTTCGCCATCTCGGAAATGCTTTTTCCGTCCGATTTTCCGGCTAAAGATTTTGAAGCAATTCCCATTACCTTTCCTAAATCTTTCATAGATTCAGCGCCTGTTTCAGCGATAATGTTTTTCATTTCTGCCTCCAGTTCTTCTGCTGAAAGCTGTTTCGGCAAAAACTGCTCAATCACTTTCATCTGAGCTTCCTCTACTTCGGCAAGATCATTTCTTCCCTGTGCAGTAAACTGTTCGGCAGAATCCTTACGCTGTTTTACCATTCTCTGAAGAATAGCAATTTCCTGTTCTGCGCTTACTTCTGCTCCTCTCGCTTCCGTTTTAAGCAGTAATATCTGAGATTTTACAGCACGAAGAGAATCCAAAGCCACTTTGTCTTTGGCTCTCATTGCTGTTTTTATAGCTTCGTTTATTGTATTTTCTAAACTCATGGTTTTAATTTGATAATTTGAAAAATGAGACAATTTGAAAATGTAATTATTTTAGAATCGAGAATGTATAATTTTCAAATTCTCAAATGACCACATTTTCAAATTAAATTCAGTCTACATCTTTATTTAAAAATCTGTTTTCTCTTATCTGCATATTTCCGTTGTTATCAGACAAATATGTGTTGATATTCTGGTCTGATGCATTGGTTCCTTCAATGGAAATATTTTTTCTCTTGAATGCAGGCACAGATTCAAACTCGCTGGAGCTGTCGAAACTCTGGTAACGGGAATTGAACTCCTTCAGTTTGTTTCTTCTTTCCATTACTCTTTCCTGATCTACGGTTTTATTCACGAAGGTGAATTCTTCTTCCGCTGGTTTCGGAGCTTCTGTTTCTGTTTTATTTTCAACAACAGGTTCTTCTTTCAGATGCTGAAAGAAATGTTCCACTTTCTGAAACGGCTCTTCTGTAAGCTGATTCACTTCGTTGACTGCTGCAAGTTCTGCTTTTGGCTGTCCGAAATCAGATTTAGGCTCATTTTTTACAGGCTCATTCACGAAGAAGCTGAATTCAACAGGTTTTTCTTCAGAAAAAGTGTTATTGAAAGCAGTATTAGACTGTGGTTCTTCTTTTTTATGATCAAAATCGAACTTAAAAGATTCTATTTCCAGATCATTCGGATCTTCTGCTTCTTCATCTAAAGTAAATAAGCTGAAAGATTCTTCCTGTTCATCATCATTTCTCCAATCCTGAGTGTTATTAACCGTATCTTCCTCTTTATCAAAGAATTTTATTTCAGTTTTAGTCTCTTCGTTGCCAATAGTCATTTTTTTTTCAGTAGACGTAACCCCAAACTGTGGATGGTCGTGGTCTTCGTCGTCCAATCTGAAAAGGTTTTTACCTCCGAAATCATAATCCTGCTCTGCGTGAGAATGTCTTTCCTCTCTGGTTTTGAAAGGAGACTCTTTTGGAGTATCGAAACTGTCGTTCAGGCTGATTTTAATTTTCTCTGTAGGTCCTGCAAATTTTTTGTTATCGTTAGAAAAACCTGTTGCGATTACAAGAACGCTTACAGAATCTCCCAGTTCTTCGTCTGCTCCCACCCCGAAAATAATATCTGCGGTGTTTCCTGCTTCTTTCTGGATATGATCCATGATTACTCCGATTTCGTCCATGGTCACTTCTTCCACACCACTTCTGATCAATAACAGAACGTTTTTCGCGCCTGTAATTTTGTTGTCATTCAATAGTGGAGAATCAAGCGCCTTTTTAACCGCTTCTTCAGCTTTATTTTCACCGGAAGCAATTCCTGTAGACATCAAAGCCGTCCCAGAATTCTGAAGCACAGATTTAGCATCTCTAAAGTCAATGTTAACATCAAAGTAACCCGTAATAACTTCCGCCATTCCTTTGGCAGCGTTTGTTAAAACTTCATCGGCTTTTGAGAATCCCTGCTTGAATCCAAGGTTTCCGAATTGCTGTCTTAATTTATCGTTGTTGATGACGATTAATGAGTCAACGTTATTTCTTAATTTATCAAGACCGTTTTCAGCCTGTTCCAGTCTTCTTTTCCCTTCAAAACTGAAAGGTACGGTAACAATTCCTACCGTTAAGATTCCCATATCTTTGGCTACTTTAGCAATAACGGGAGCGGCTCCGGTTCCTGTACCGCCACCCATTCCGGCAGTGATGAAAACCATTTTGGTATTCTGTCCCATTGCAGCTTTAATATCTTCGATGCTTTCGATGGCAGATTTTTCTCCCACTTCAGGATCGGCTCCTGCGCCAAGACCTTCCGTAATGGTAGTTCCCAGCTGTACCTTGTTGGCAACCGGATTGTTATCTAAAGTCTGGGCATCTGTATTGCAAATCACGAAATCCACTCCGTGAATACCTTTTTCGTACATGTGTTTCAGCGCATTGTTTCCACCGCCTCCAACACCGATTACTTTTATGATTGATGAATTTCCTTTTGGCAAATCAAATGAAAATCCTTGTGTACCTATGTTTTCCATAATTAGTTTCTTTTAATAATTATAATTGATAAGCGATAAATGAATAATGATTTTGTTTTAATTAAAAATAAATCATCAATTATCACTGATCTTTTATCATTTATATTTTATTCTACTTCTTCAAAGAATTTTTTTACTTTTTCCATCAGCGACTGCCCGAAAGTGAGTTTTGCCGCCTTTTTATTCTCATGCTGTTCTTCTTTAGGCTGTTGTTCCTGTATCGGCGCAACTTCCTGCGGAGTGGGTTGTGAAGTTTCAATCGCAGCTTGTGCAGCAGCATTTTCCGGCTGCTCTTTTTCCAAAACAGGAGTGTCTTCCACCGTGTTCAGCTTTTTATCCCTTATTTTTAAACTTTCCATTAATAAACCAATGGAAGTCGCAAATTCGGGACCTTTAAGATACTGATTTTTATCATTCGCCACATACTCATTTGCAAATCCGATTCTGCTGTCGAATCCTGTTGTATAATTGGCGAGCTGACGAAGGTGTTTCAGGTTGGATCCACCACCCGTTAATACGATTCCAGCAATCAGTTTTTTCTTTTGTTCAAAGGCTCCGTACGCCTTTAATTCTGTATTTACCATTTCCAGAATTTCCTCTACTCTCGCATTGATGATCTGTGCCAAAGTTTTCAGAGAAATTTCTTTATCCGGTCTTCCGTGAAGTCCCGGAATGGTAACATAAGTACTGTCTTTTTCAAGCTCAGGAACCGCAGAGCCGAATTTTACTTTCAGTTGTTCCGCGTGTTTCTCAATGATCGAACAGCCTTCTTTGATGTCTTCCGTAATGATTCCTCCTCCGTAAGGGATTACACAGGTATGACGGATGATGTTATCTTTAAAAATTGCAATGTCTGTAGTACCGCCTCCGATATCTACAATAGCAACTCCTGCCTCTTTTTCTTCTTTTGTAAGAACCGCTTCAGAGGATGCCAAAGGCTCCAGCGTAAGTGCTTCCATTTCAAGCCCTGCTTCTCTCACGCATCTCGCGATATTGCGAATGCTTCCCATTTGTCCTACAACCACATGGAAGTTGGCCTCTAAACGCTTACCGTGCATCCCGACCGGTTCCTGAATTTCACCTTCGGAATCTACTTTGTATTCCTGCGGTAAAACGTGAATGATTTCTTCTCCAGGAAGCATCACCAGTTTTTTTACCTGATCTTTTAATGCTTCAATGTCGTCGTCTGTGATGAATTTATCCGGATGTTCACGCATAATATAATCGGAGTGCTGCAGAGAACGGATGTGTTTTCCTGCAATTCCTACCGTAACTTTACGGATCGGAACTCCTGCGCTGGACTGTGCCTCAGACACAGCAGCTTTGATTGAATTAATGGTCTGCGAAATATTATTCACAATACCTTTGTGAACCCCAAGACTTTTCGCCTTTCCTACACCGAGAACTTCTATTTTCCCGTGTGCATTCCTCCTTCCGACAATCGCAACAATCTTTGTTGTCCCGATGTCCAGACCTACTGAATACTCTTGATTTTCCATTTTTATACCGATTTGATTTTTTTGTTTTTCAGTTCCTGTTTTAATAAGGATCATAGGTTTTTGCCTATGTATATTGATGTTTTTTTATTTTATTCGATCTTAACTTTTGCTTTAGTTTTCGGTTTTGACGCCGTTGGTTTATCAGTTTTTTTTGCTTGGGCTGGCTTCGGTTTTGAAGGATTCCCCGTTTTCTTAATTTCTTTTTTAACTTCAGCTTTCGGCTTTGGTTCGGTACTTTTGGTGACGGCAACCGGAGCTTTTGCCAGTTCTATGTTCGCCGCTTTTAAAATACTGTCGTTTTCTTTGTAATTGGGATTAAGAGTGGTTACAATCTGGTTCTGATATTTAATGGAAACCATACTGTATTTCTCAGGATCCTGATAGACAAGATATTTTTCCACAAATGCCTTAAATCCTTTAACCTTAAAATCGATATTATCTAAATCCCCGATCTCTACTTTGTAATTTCCTTCACTGGTAAGAAGATTATAGTCGCCATTTCGGTCCTTGGATATTCCGATGAAGTATTTTTTACTAAAATCGTCTTTGTCTATTTTTTCAACCAGTTCGGCAAGTTTTTCATACTCTTCTTTTTTTACATTTCCTGTCACCAACATACAAGGATGAGAATAGGTTTTGGAGATCGGAAATTCTATTCCTTTTTCATCTACATAAAAATCTCTGCCTTCTTTGTTTAATCTGAAAACGGGAACCCTCTGTTTGATGTCTAAATTCAGTTTTCCGTTCAGGTTTAAATAAACATTTGCGCTGTCTACCGCCGGAAGATTGTTGATCTTTTTTTCCAGCGCGGGAATATTAAGATCCCCGACTTTTCCAGAAGGGTTTTCCTTTTTTACAATTTCCCGGATATCTTTTTCATCAATGAAGTAAACCGGTGTTTTTTCATTCATTTTCACAGAAATTTTATTGTCCGTAATCTTCTGTCCGCTGAATTTTTTCAAGGAGAAACTCAACAGGAATCCAAGGATGATTACTGTGATGGCAATTTTTAATATTCTGTATTTATTTTTCATTTTTGTTTTTTAGCTTTTTTAACGCTACGGGCGCAAGGGTTTTCTTTAAATTCTTGCTTTTTATTTTTATGTTCGCAAAGGCGTTTCACTCAGCAAATGATAGCCGAAAATATTTTTTATAATTTGTTTACTGCTCTTTTTACTCCGTCTTTAAATAAGGTAGAATGAAAATTTAAAATCATCCCTAATTTCATTTCTGTGATTCTTAAATAATTAAGAATTTGGAAAAAATGATATTTATTAATTTTCGGAACTGCTTTTATTTCTATAATTACTTTATTTTCAATTAATAAATCAACTTTGAATGCTTTCTCAATAATTAAACCTTCATAATTGACACTAATATCTTTTTGACTTTCAATGTACAATCTGCTATTTTTTAACTCTTGAATTAAACATTGCTCATAAACATTTTCATAAAGTCCGATTCCCAGTTTTCGGTGCACTTTCATCCCTGCATCAAAAACAATGTTTGAAATTTCATTTTCTGTCATTGTGTGTTTTATTTACTCTGAAATGATATTTTCAGCTATCATTTGCTGAGTGAAACGCCTTTGCGAACAAATTTCCTTGTTTTCAAAAAATTCTTTGTGTCCGTTGCGTTATATTTAATAATTAAATTTTCTCTATCCAATCACAAACAGGATCATACAGTGTGTCTATATTTCCTGCCCCTACTGTAAGAAGGATGTCAAAATCTTTTTCTTTTATTTTGCTGAAAGCTTCGCTTAATGTTGAAACTTCTTTTTTATCTAAATTAACTTTTTCTAGCAGCCAATCGGAAGTGATTCCTTCAAAATTTTCCTGAAGTTCTCTTGCCGGATAAATATCAAGCAAAATCAGTTCATCAGCTTTACTTAAACTTTCTGCGAATCCGTCTGCAAAATCTCTTGTTCTGCTGAAAAGATGAGGTTGGAAAACGACCAATAACTTCTTTTCAGGATAAAACGTCCGGATTGAACCCATCACGGCATTAATTTCTGTCGGATGATGCGCATAATCGTCGATGTAGATTTTACCGTTTTCGTAAATATGTTTTGTATATCTTCTTTTAATTCCTTTGAAATTGGCAATTGCTTTTTTCAGAGTTTCGAAATCTACTCTTAAATTGTTTAAAATAGCCAACGCAACCGTAGCATTTTCTACGTTGTGAATTCCCGGAATTTCCCAGACAAAATCTTTTACCGTTTCGTTGGGCGTATGGAAATCAAAATAAATTTTATCATGCTCCATTCTCAGGTTATCTGAATAATAATCAGCCACTTCGTTTACAGCGTAGGTTTGATGAGGTCTTCCGATTTCAATTCCTTTTCTTACAAAAAGCTGTTTGTCTTCAGGAACCAAAGCTGCAAACTGTCTGAATCCTTCTTCAATGGTATTTTTATCTCCGTAAATATCCAGATGATCCGCATCGATGGAAGTAATAACTGCCCAATCCGGAGAAAGGTTTAGAAAGCTTCTGTCGTATTCATCTGCTTCCACAACTGAATATTGTGAGCCGTTGTAGAGGAAATTTGACTTAAAATTCTCAGAAATTCCTCCCAGAAAACATGAAAAAGGCAAATCTGCTTCTTTGCACAGGTGTGAAACCAAGGTAGAAGTCGTTGTCTTTCCGTGAGTTCCGGCAACAGCAATGCAATCTGTGTTTTCCGTAATCAATCCTAAAACTTTTGCACGTTTTAATACTTCAAACTGATTGGTATTGAAATAATCTAATATGTCCAGTTTTTTAATCGCCGGAGTGTAGATAACTAACGTATCTTCTTTGTGAAGCGACGTAATTTTTTCATCAATGACATCTTCAAAAACAATATCAATTCCCTCGCTCATTAAAGTCTGAGTAAGTTTCGTGTTGGTTTTATCATAGCCTGAAACTTTTTTGCCCGAAGCATGGAAATAACGCGCCAAAGCACTCATCCCGATCCCCCCGATTCCAACGAAGTAAAAATTTTGATATGTTTCTAAATTGTTCATTTATTATAATTTAACTAAAAAGTTTATTCCAATCCATACAAAAAAAGCTATTGCAGAGATAATTAGAATGTTTTGTCCGTGGCTTCTGTCTTTTTTAGCAAAGCCATAAATTCTATCACCATTTGGTAAAGCTTTTTTATAATATATTAAATAAGCTCCAACAAATACGCCTAAAAATCCTGCAAAAAAGGCAGAAGTGTATCCGATTATTATTAACCAAGTCGGACTTTCTTCCTGAGTTGAAAGATCTTTAATTCTTTGTTTATTTATCACATTTAAAAGTTCCGGGCTAATTTCCTTTCCTCTTTGTTTTAATATTTTTTGAGCGAGTAAATAATCAAATTTGTTCCATTCTTCTTTTTTTGTTACAATTTCAATCAGTTCTTCATCAGAAGAATCAAAAAGGTAATAGTCTTGATCTACGTTTTCAATTTCTTTTTTAACCAAATCTTCTTCTAATTTCTCTACCTGACTAAAATCGTCTTTTTGAATTTTTAATTCAAACTGTTTTGTATTTATATCGCCTCCAAAACTGGAGTCTAATTGTGAAGAATTATTTGCCAATTCATAAGCAATATGATTCTCTTCCAGAATTTTTATTAATTCTAAAGCATCATCTTCGTAAATGAATTTTCTATATGTAGAAAGCTCGTGTGGCATTATTTTATCACTTTAAAAATCTCGTCTACAATCTCTTTTGCTGCATTTGGTTTGGCAAAATATTTCAGATTTTCAGACATTTCTTTTCTTACTTTTTCATTTTCGCATATTTCTGAAAGGGTATTCCAGAATTTGTCCTTCATCTCAGAGTCTTTTACCATTCGGGCTGCATTTTTTTCAACCAGATTCATTGCGTTTTTGGTTTGATGGTCTTCCGCTGCAAAAGGGAAAGGAACCAATAAAACCGGCTTCTGTGCAACCGCCAGCTCTGAAATGGCAATTGCACCCGCTCTGGAAACAATGACATCTGCGGCAGAATAGGCAGTTTCCATATCTTTGATGAATTCTTTGAGCTGGATGGAAGCTGGAAGCTGGAGGTCGGAAGACAACTCGCTGTAGTCTAACTTTCCGGTTTGCCAGATCAACTGGTAACCTTTTTCTTTAAGGTTTTCCAGATTGTCTTTCCATCCGTTATTTAATGTTCTTGAGCCTAAAGATCCTCCGACAGATAAAATTGTCAGTTTATCTTTATCCAAGCCCATTTTTTCTTTTGCCTGAATGGTTTCCTGCATTCCGGAAATGATATTCTCACGAATTGGATTCCCCAGAAATTTTATTTTTTCAGCCGGAAATCCTTCCACTTTCGGATAAGCGGTAAACACGGCTTTTGCTTTTTTACTTAAAATTTTATTCGTAACTCCTGCATGAGCATTCTGTTCCTGAATAAAAATAGGAATTCCCAGTTTACTTGCCTCGTACAAAGCCGGTCCGCTTGCAAAACCTCCTGTTCCCACGGCAAAATCCGGAGCAAAACTTTTAATGATCTTCTTCGATTTGGATAAACTTTTTAGTATTTTAAAAGGCAATCCTAAATTCGACAGAAGATTTCCTCTGTTGATTCCGGCAATATCAATTCCTTCGATTTTATAACCCGCCTGCGGAACTTTTTCCATTTCCATTTTTCCGTTGGCTCCAATGAACAAAAATTCAGCATCGGGAAATCTTTTTCTGATTTCGTCCGCAATAGCAATAGCAGGAAAGATGTGTCCTCCTGTTCCTCCTCCCGATAATAATACACGGATGGATTTTGGTTTTTGGCTATCTGCTGATGGTTTATTCATTTCTGTTTAAATCTTTTTTATAAATTTTTTTGTCTTAAGCAATGTCGTTAATCTCCGCTATGCTTTGTTTTTTGCCCATTCCTTCTTCATCGTAAATCTGAATTCTGGAGCTTATGTTTAAAATAATTCCCAACTGCAAATATGTTACCAACATTGAGGTTCCTCCGTAACTTATTAAAGGCAGCGGTTGCCCTGTTACAGGGATTAAATTAACAGCAACTGCAATATTTACAGACAGTTGTATAAAAATCATTACTCCGAGGCTGAGAACGAGCAAAGAGCCGAAAAAAGCGGGCATCTTACTGGCTATCATGACGATACGGATTATCATAATTAAATATAAACTTACCAGAAAAACAGCTCCGATCACTCCGTATTCTTCTACAATCACGGCGAAAATAAAGTCGGAGGCAGACTGCGGAAGCATTTGTTTTAAAGCACTTTTTCCGGGTCCCATTCCTGTAACTCCGCCGTGTACGATGGCAGCTTTTGCCATCATCACCTGATAATTTTTAGCTTTTACACTTTCGTCATCTACGTCTGCAGTTTTTGCTTTGCTTGATGTAAAGGTTTCAATACGGCTCATCCACGTGTGAACACGGTTTCCTCCAATTAAGTTGGTGTTTAAAGCCACCAGTAAAAACAGAACAATTGCGATGAATGATGCAGAAATAAATCCTGCAATATATTTCCAGTGTAACTGTCCGATGACGAGCACAATCACGGAAACCATTAAAATCATCAATGCGGTTGAACCATTGTCTTTTGCCACCAGAACAAAAACCAGCAGAATCGGACCGAAGATGTACATGATATTCTCAATCGGAAGTCGTTCCCGCGTTATTTTCTTGGTTAAATATCTGCACAGATAAATAATCAGCATTAAAAAAGCAAAGGAAGACGGCTGGAATGAAATTGGTGTTCCGGGAATTTTCAGCCATCGTGAAGCACTGGCTCCGTCAATGGTCTGTCCTGTGAACATGGTGACAATCAATAGAATAACCATTAAACCAAGCATGATGCTGCTGAGTTTTCCGATGTATTCGTATTTTACCATTCCGACTACTCTCATGATTCCCAAACCTAAGACTACGAAGAACATATGTTTGATAACGTGACCGGTTGTGGTCCCGTTGTTGACGATATATTCCAGATTCGAACTTGCAGAATAAACCGGGAAAATAGAGAAAATGGAGATCACAAGAATGACCATCCAAAGTACTTTATCGCCCTTCAGGAATTCAAATCTGTTTTCTGTGTCTTGTTCGTTCATATATAATGCTGTTGGCTTTTTGGCTAATTGCCATTGGCTTTTAATACCTGCTCTTTAAACTGATGACCTCTGTCTTCATAGTTTTTGAATAAATCAAAACTTGCACAGCACGGAGACAGTAAAACCGTATCTCCTTTTTCAGCGAGAGATTTTGAGATTTCCACTGCTTTTTCCATGCTCGACGTGTCGTAAATAAATTCTTTTTTGTCTTTAAAGAAGTTGATAATCTTTTCATTATCAATTCCTAAGCAGACGATTGCTTTTACTTTTCTTTTGACTAATTCTTCAATTTCAGTATAGTCATTACCTTTATCTAAACCTCCAACGATCCAAACGGTCGGAGTTTTCATACTTTCTAAAGCGTAATACGTTGCATTAACATTGGTTGCCTTGCTGTCGTTGATGTATTTTACACCCGCTATTTCAGTTACAAGCTCCAGTCTGTGTTCAACCGCCTGAAAAGTCATTAATGAATTCCTTATGCTTTCATTGTTGATTTCCAATATTTTACCGGCAATTGACGCAGCTAAGCTGTTGGCAACATTGTGAGTTCCCAGAAGAGATAATTCATCAAGTTTCATTGAAAAAGTATCCTTCAGTTTTACCTCAATGGTTTCGCCGTTAATGAAACCTCCTTCTTCCAGTTTTTCTTTGGTGGAGAAAGGAATCATTTTCGCTTTAATTTCTAATTTTTCAAGAATATTTTTGCTCATCTCATCATCTTTATTGTAGATGAAGAAGTTATCATTTTCCTGATTCTCCGTTATTCTGAATTTAGCCAGTGCATATTCTTCATAGTTGTAATTGTACTGATCCAGATGATCCTGTGACAAATTCAACAATAAAGAAATATATGGTCTGAAATTCTGAATATCGTCCAACTGGAAAGAGCTTACTTCCAGAACATAATATTCATGGTTTTCATCGGCAACCTGCTTTGCGAAGCTGTACCCGATATTTCCGCCTAAACCTACATTTAATCCGTCGTTTTTCAGGATGTAGTAGATGAGAGACGTTGTTGTTGTTTTTCCGTTGCTTCCTGTGATGGCGATGATTTTGGCATCTGTAAATTCCGAAGCAAATTCAATTTCAGAAGAAAGTCTTATTCCTTTCTCGTTAATTTTCTGAATCATTTCTGCCTTTTTCGGAATTCCCGGACTTTTTACAATCCAGTCGGCATTTAAAATTCTTTCTTCATCGTGGCTTCCTTCTTCGAATTCAATTCCATTCTCGTTCAGAAACTGTCTGTAGTTATCCTTGATGGCTCCTTTATCGGAAAGAAAAACTTCCATTCCTTTCTTTTTTGCCAGATAGGCAGCTCCGCAACCACTTTCTCCTCCTCCTAAAACAACTATTTTCATATTTATTCTTTTGTAAAATGTAAAATGTAAAACGTACAATGTATCTGGTGTCTTTTTACATCAATACTTTTTACTTTTTACAAAATTTATCTCATTTTTAATGTGATCAGACATACAATTGCCAACATTACTCCGATGATGATCATTCTGTTCACTATTTTACTTTCATGAAAGCCTCCCTTCTGATAATGGTGATGTAAAGGGGACATTCTGAATAGTCTATTGTTTTGGGCATATTCCAACCCGAATTTTCTTTTTCTGTATTTAAATACGACAACCTGAAGCATCACGGAAATATTTTCGATCAGGAAAATTCCGCAAAGTACAGGAATCATGAGTTCTTTTCTTAAAATAATCGCTAAAACGGCAATAACTCCGCCTAACATCAAACTTCCGGTATCGCCCATGAAAACCTGAGCAGGATAGGTGTTGTACCAGAAGAATCCGATTACGGCTCCTACCATTGCGACTACGAATATGGTGGTTTCTCCCATGTTGGGAAGGAACATAATATTCAGATAATCAGCAAAAATGATGTTTCCAGAAAGATAGGCAAACAAGCCGAGCGTTAATAAAATAACGGTACTGGTTCCTGCGGCAAGACCATCAATTCCGTCGGTAATATTGGCTCCGTTTGAAACAGCCGTTACGATGAAAATCACAATAGGAATAAAAACAATCCAAGCCCATTCGTGGGCGTCTTTATCGTTCATCCAAAACAGAATTCCACTGTAATCGAACTCGTTATTTTTAGCAAAGGGAACGGTGGAAACAGTTATTTTTTCGGTAGGCATAAAGTTTTGCTCTACATTATTTCTGTTTACCACTTTTGCGTCTGCATATTTTCTTTTTACGGTAATATCGGGATGAAAATACATGGTAACTCCTACGATTAAACCCAATCCGACCTGTCCAACAATTTTAAATTTACCACTTAAACCGTCTTTGTTTTTTTTGATCTTTTTTAAATAATCATCCAAAAAGCCTATTGCACCCATCCATATCACGGAAACAATCAGAAGAACAATGTAAACGTTTGTAATTCTGGTAAATAGCAAAACGGGAATTAACGTTGCCAAAATGATGATAAGACCTCCCATTGTAGGAGTACCTTCTTTTTGTTTCTGCCCGTCCAGACCAAGATCACGCACCAGTTCTCCCATCTGTTTTGCTCTCAGATAGTTGATGATTCTTTTTCCATACACCAAAGCGATGGTTAAAGAAAACAGAACCGCCATTCCTGCACGGAAGGAGATGTATTTCAACAGTCCTAATCCGGGAACGTGGATTCCCATGCTGGTTAAATATTCGTATAGGTAGTATAGCATTTCTTAATTATTGATATTTGATAATTGATGATTGATATCTAACCGATATTAAATAATCTTACTCTTTAATTTGTTCTTATAAGTTGATGTTACTTTAAGAATCTCCAAAGATTCATTCATAAGCTCATCTCTCATTATTTTTGAAGCTATATTAACTTCCTGAATTACTTCAGCCAAAATACTGTTTCGTCTGCCTCTTCTACGACAATACAAATTTTAGCATATTTCTCTTTATCTGATCTGGCTCTGCACATTGCTCTGTAATTGGCTGCTACAGAACTTACTGAACGAAAAATCTGCTTTCTGATTACGGATACTTTATCAGAATACGGCAAGTCTGATAAACTATTGATTATATTTATTGCTAAAGTTTTTGTTCTTTGAGCAAAAATCTGATTGTAATTATTTTCCATCATTAATCAATTATCAATAATCATTTATATTATTTACTCATAAGCTGCCACAGCTCATTAATCGTTTCCTTGTCGTCAAAATGATGTTTCACGCCGTTTATTTCCTGATAGGTTTCGTGTCCTTTTCCGGCTACGAGAACGATATCTTTCGGTTCTGCAAACTTTATCGCCATTTTGATGGCTTCTTTTCTGTCCGGAATGGAAGTGTATTTGCTGAAATTCTGAGGTTCAACACCGGCTTCGATTTCTTTGATGATTGATGCCGGATCTTCTGTTCTCGGATTGTCTGAGGTGATGATTGCCAACGTTGATTTTTTCGTGGCAATATTTCCCATTTCAGGTCTTTTTGAATGATCTCTGTCGCCTCCGCATCCGAAAACGGTGATCAGTCGTTCGTTTTTTGTTCTAATATCATTAATGCTGTCCAGAATGTTTTCCAATGCATCCGGAGTGTGTGCATAATCTACGATGAAGAAAATTCCGCCGTCTGATTTAAAGGTCTCAAATCTTCCGGACACTCTTTTTAGTTTGCTGATTGCCTGTAAAATTTCGTCTGATTCAAAACCCAGCTCGGAAGCAATTCCGAAAACCAATAAGAGGTTGTAGACATTGAATTTTCCGGTGAGTGTTGTCCAGAATTCTTTTCCGTTGAAATTCAGCAGCATTCCGTTGAAATCTACTTCCAGTAATCTTCCGTGAAAATCTGCCATTGTCTTCAAAGCATAAGACCTTTTTGTAGCTTTTGTGTTCTGAAGCATGACATTTCCGTTCTTATCATCCACATTGGTGATGGCAACCGCAGAATCTTCCAACTGATCGAAAAATCTCTTTTTCGTTTTCAGATATTCGTCAAAAGTTTTATGATAATCTAAATGATCATGGGTAAGATTGGTAAATCCGGCAATTTTAAAGTGAAGTCCCTCGATTCTGTTTTGGGCAATTCCGTGGGAGCTTACTTCCATAAAAGCGAATTCGCAACCTTCTTCAACCGCCTGAGCTAAAATTTTATTGATGGTAATAACATCAGGCGTGGTGTGTGTTGCCGGAATGATCTTTTCTCCGATTCTGATTTCAACTGTCGAAAGCAAAGCGGAATCATATCCTAAATTTTTAAATACATCAAAAAGCAGGGTAGAAACAGAAGTTTTTCCGTTGGTTCCTGTTACTCCGATTAATTTTAGTTTTTCTGAAGGATTACCGTAGAAATTGGACGCTAAATGACCTAAAGTTTTAGATGAATCTTTTACTTTAATATAGGTAGCATTTTCATCAAGATGTTCTGGGAATTCTTCGCAAACAACTGCTGTTGCTCCTTTTTCCACCGAAGATGCAATAAATGAATGTCCGTCCACAACTGTTCCTCTCATTGCGATGTACAAGGAGTTTTCCGTAACCTTTCTGCTGTCGAATACCAATTCTGAAATTTCACGGCTGTCGTCACCATGAATTTCTAATACCGGAATTCTTTTTAATAAATCATTTAACTGCATTTCTCTTTATTTGTTCCATAAGTTTCACTTACGGTTATTCATATTGAACCCTTCGGGTTCTTTTCTTTTTTTAATTCTGCAGAGACAGATAAATTCTCTGGTTTCTGCTTATGGTTGTGCCTTCTGTCGGGAACTGTTCTTTAATTCTTCCCACCCCCTTAAAATCTACACGGTAGCCTAAGTTTTCCAACTGTGGAATCACATTTTTACCGATCAGTCCTACAACATTCGGCATCTGTTTATTATTTACTGCGACTTTTACGTTAGGTTCTACCATTTTGTTCAGGTTTACCTTTTTGTCGACAAGCATTTCTCTTTCAATATTCTGCGGGGTTTTCAGGAAAGTTTTTCCTGCAATTTCTTTAAACACCGGTGCTGCAACGGTAGCTCCATAAAACCCTTTTGATGTATTCGGCTCGCTGATCATCACATAACAGGTATATTTCGGATTATCAGCAGGATAGAAGCCTGCAAATGACGAGCGGTATTTCATCGGACCAGGAAGCCAGTATTCAAACCTTGCGGTTCCTGTTTTTCCTGCCATTTTTAAATTTGGTGTGAAAATACTTTTTGCCGTTCCTTTTTCAACAGCTTTTGTTAAAGCATTGGTCATCATTTTAATGGCTTTTTCGGATGCCATTTTGTTGACCATTACTTCCGGTTTTGCCGTGTACATTACTTTCCCATCCTTCATAATTTTATCAATAAATAAAGGCTTCAGCATTTTACCGTTGTTTGCGACTCCGTTATAGAAAGTGGCTAACTGCAACAGGTTTATGTTTGTAGAATATCCGTAGGCAATGGATGCGAGAGTTGCGGCATTCCATCTTTTGCTTTCGGGAGTTAAAATTTTTGGTTTTGTGATTCCCGGAAGTTCAATATTCATTTTATCAAATAGCTTCCATCTTCTTAAATGATCTAAGAAAATCTGAGGTTTTTCGGCGTAATATTTTGTAATTAATTTTGCAGAACCTACGTTGCTGGATTTAGCCAGAACATCACTGATGTCATACGTTCCGCCGCCGTGACCGTCCGAAATCCTTTGTTTTGCGTATACCCAGATTCCGTTTCCTACATTTACAGTTGTATTTTCATCGATAAAACCGTCATCCATTGCTGCTAAAAGTGAAATGGTTTTAAAGGTAGAACCCGGTTCTATGTTGTCTTTCAGGGCATAATTATAAGAATCTACATAATCTCCATCGTCAGTTCTTCTTAAATTAACCATGGCGCGGACTTTTCCTGTTTCGGTTTCCATTACAATCACGGTTCCGTGTTTTGCTTCGAAGTTCACGAGTTGTTTCTGTAAAGCGGAATGTGCAATATCCTGAATTCTAAGGTCTAATGTGGTATAAACATCTTCTCCGTCAACAGGTTCCTGCACTTTCCAGTAATCAATCGGCTTCCACTGGGAGGAATTGATTCTCTGCTCCAGTCTTTTTCCGTCTGTTCCTCTTAAATATTTAGAGAAAGCGCCTTCAAGACCTGCTGTGTGAACGCCGTCGTCCATTCCGATGGTTCCGGCTCCAATTTCTGAGGTAGCCAATTCTCTTTTATAGTTTCGGTCTACGATAAAACCTCCTTTGTTTTTGCCTTTTTTGAATATCGGAAATTTGCGGATTCTGTCGTACTGGTCAAAATCTAGTCCTTTAACCAAAGTGTAGTACTGATTTTTCTTTTTTCTCTGCTCATCAAATTTCTTTCTGAATTCTGCTCTTGGCTTTCCGAACATTTTGCTGAGAGAATCTGTTAAAGCACCAATATTGTTCGTATAAATGGTGTCTTTCATCGTTTTGAAATCCAGATAGATGTCGTAACGCATGACGGTTGTTGCCAGAATAGAGCCGTCCGAAGCAAAAAGATTTCCTCTTGCTGCTTTCAGGGTGGCTTCGCGATAGTTTTTGTTGATGTAATCGTCTTTAATTTCCTGAACGTTCGTATTCTGAAGAATAACGATGCGCGCAAGGAACATTACAAACACGCACAAAGCCACCACTGCAAAGAGGTAGCCCCATCGTAACGTTTTTTTACGTTTGTTGTCGTATTCATTTTGCTTTTGCATCTGTACTGTCCAGTTTTATTAGCAATTTATGAGGATGGTTTTCGAGGGTCATTAAAGAATCCCGTGCAACCTCTTTCCCCAGCTCCGATTCCATTTTTACTTTGATCAGCTTACTTTGTGCGTAAGCGTTTCGCGATTTATATTCTTCTGTTTCTTCTTTGAGTGCGTTAACAATTTTAATTTTCTTATTGACGAGGTGATTGCTGTAGATCATTGCCATCATCAATACAAACAACAGCAGAAAATACTTATAATGTATTTTAATCTCATCACGGTTCAGGAAATTTCCTTTTATAATGTCTATAAAAGTTAATTTCTTCTGAGGACGATTTGTTGTTCTTTTTGCCAATTTAAATGTCAATTTGTTTTGCAGTGAATTCACTTTGTGGTAATCGTCAGGTTTTCTGAATTGAACTAAAATTGACGATTCACAATTCACATATTCACTTTTATACTTTTATTCCTGTTCTCATTTTAGCACTTCTGGCTCTTGAGTTTTCTTCAATCTCCTTATCATCGGGAATGATGGCTTTGCTCTTTACCAGCTCGAATGCTTTTTTATAATTTCCGTAAATGTCTCTTTCGGGTTCTCCCTCAAACATTCCGTTTTTCAAAAATCTTTTTACCAGTCTGTCTTCTAAAGAATGGTAAGAGATAACCACCAGTCTCCCTTCGGGTTTTAATACGTTGTATGCCTGAACAAGCATTTCTTTTAAAACTTCCAGCTCCTGATTGACTTCAATACGTATTGCCTGAAACAACTGTGCATAAAATTTATTCACTTTATGCGGCGGAAGATAACTGAAGAGTTTTTTCAGATCTTCTGTTGTATCAATACTTTTTGTTTTTCTGTGATGAACGATATCTCTTGCCAGTTTTCTTGCTTCTCTCAATTCACCGTAATAATAAAAAATGTCGGCAAGCTGCTCTTCATCGTAATCGTTAATCACTCTTTTGGCATCAAGACCCTGCATGACGTTCATTCTCATGTCTAACGGAGCATTGCTTCGTGTAGAAAAACCTCTTTCGGCTTCATCAAACTGATGTGAGGAAACACCCAGATCTGCCAGAATTCCGTCTACCTGAGAAACTCCGTAAATCAACAGGGAGTTTTCCAGAAACCTGAAATTCTGATTGATGAGCGTAAATCTCGGGTCATCAATTGTATTTTTAAGTGCGTCCAAGTCCTGATCGAAACTGAACAGTTTTCCTTTATCCGAAAGTCTGCTCAATATCTCTCTTGAATGGCCGCCGCCACCAAAAGTACAGTCCACATATATTCCGTCTGGATTCGTCACCAAATCATCAACACTCTGCTTCAGCAAAACGGGGTTATGATACATGTTTTAGTTGTGTTTTTTTACGTTTTTACAACGCAGTTATTCTTCTTCGAATGTGCCCATTACATCTTCGGCAAGATTCGCAAAATCGTCTTCACTGATGGAGATTACTTTTTCGTAATCGTCCTTATCCCAGATCTCAAATAATTCTCCTGCACTGGTAATCACAATCTCTTTCTGAAGATTTGCAAAAACAGTAAGGTCTTTAGAAATCTGTAACCTTCCGGCGTTATCCAGCTCCGCAATTTTTACACCTGCCGTAAACATTCTAATGAAATCAGCATTCTTTTTAATGAATCTGTTCAGTTTATTAATTTTGCCCATCACTTTATTCCATGCATTCATGGGGTAAACTTCCAGACAGGGTTGGAACACAGATCTTTTGACTACAAACGCCTTGTCGTCGAAGTTTTCCATCTGTTTAATTAAAGAGGAAGGAACTTTTAACCGGCCTTTGTCGTCAATTTTACACTCATATGTTCCAATGAAACTGTTCATTTGGGACAAATTTATATAATAATTTCTAAAATCTCCCACTTTTTCCCACTTTTTCCCTTAATGTTAATAAGTTTTATTAAAGATTTAATTTTGATGGTGTAATGGGTTGATATGTTGGACGTTGATAAACCTCTTATTTACGCCATAATAAATAGATTTTCAAAAAAACAGTTAAAAAAGAGTTTGATATATTATTTTTATTTTAAATTAGGGTAATCAAAATATTTTTGAGGTTTAATTTGTATTTTTGCAAGGCTTTATTAAGGCATTTTATGATATTTAGTACAAAAAAAGAAAAGAAATATACTTTCGTAGAAGCGGGGGAAGGACATCCATTGGTGCTGTTGCACGGGTTAATGGGTGGTTTGAGTAATTTCGATAAGATGGTAGATTTTTTTTCAGACAGGGGATTCAAAGTATATGTTCCTCAGCTGCCGATCTACGATTTGCCGGTACTCAATACTAATCTTACGACTTTAGCAAAATATATTGCCAAATTTATAGAAACCCATATTGAAGCTCCGGTAACGATTGTAGGCAATTCTATGGGAGGGCATGTAGGGCTTATCCTTACCCTGTCCAGACCGGATCTTATTAAAAATCTTGTGCTTACGGGAAGTTCAGGGCTTTACGAAAGAACTTTCGGGGACAGTTTCCCGAGAAAGAATGACCGTTCCTATATAAGAAAGAAAACAGAAGAGGTTTTTTATGATCCTTCTATTGCTACAGAAGATCTGGTAGATGAAGTTTTTGCCGTGGTAAATGACAGAATGAAGGGGATAAAAACGGTGATGCTGGCGAGAAGTGCCATCAAACACAACATGCTGCATGATCTGCCAAAGATTAAAACACCAACCTGTCTGATCTGGGGAAAACAGGATAATGTAACTCCTCCTGAGGTGGCGGAAGATATGCATAAATTTATTCCGAATTCAGACCTGTTCTGGATCGATCACTGTGGTCACGCAGCGATGATGGAAAAGCCGGATGAATTTAATGAAATTCTTTATAACTGGGTAAAAGATAAAGTTTAATTACAATATAAATGACCATTAAGAGCTTTTCTTAATGGTTTGTTTTTCTAAAAATATTCAACAAAATGGTTATTAAAACAGCAACATTTGTAAAGAGCAGCGGAAAATGGCAGGATTGCCCGGAACCGAATCTTCCTGAGTATGCTTTCATCGGAAGATCAAATGTAGGAAAGTCTTCGCTCATCAATGCAATGATGAATCATAAAGATCTGGCGAAAACATCTCAGACTCCGGGAAAAACCCAGCTTATCAACCATTTCTTAGTGAACGAAAACTGGTATCTCACGGATTTGCCGGGTTACGGATATGCAAAAGTTTCGAAATCGATCAGAAAGGATTTTGAAAAGCTCATCACGAATTATATTCTGAACCGAAGAAATCTGGTTAATCTTTTCGTTTTGGTAGATTCCAGACATAAACCTCAGAATATTGATCTGGAATTCATCCAATGGTGCGGTGAAAGCGGAGTTCCGTTTTCCATCGTGTTTACAAAAGCAGATAAGCTAAAGCCGAATGTTGTGATTAAAAATGTGGAGGATTATAAAGCAGAGCTTCATAAAACATGGGAAGATCTGCCGGAATTATATGTAACCTCAGCAGAAAAGAAGGAGGGTGGTGATGAAATTTTAAGTTTCATCCAGAAAACCAATGAATTTTTGATCAATAACAATGTAAGCTTTGATGAGTAATATTATCTGGAAAGTAAAAACCTTCGACGAATTTACGGTTCCTGAACTGTATGCGGTTTTAAAAGCCCGAATTGATGTTTTTGTGGTGGAGCAGAACTGTCCTTATCCGGATTTAGACGGTTATGATCAGAAAGCAATTCACATCTGGGCAGAAGAAGACGGCGAAGTTTTGGCGAACTGCAGGATTTTCGACAAGGGTATAAAATATAATGAAGCTTCAATAGGAAGGGTTTTAACCACAGAGAAGGCGAGAGGAAAAAACTTAGGCAGGCAATTGATCCAATATGCGGTTGAAACGATCGAAAACCGTTTCCGGACTTCTGAAATCAGGATTTCTGCGCAGGATTACCTGCTGAAATTTTATGGAGATTTCGGGTTTGAAGATACGGGAAAAAAATATCTGGAAGACGACATTCCGCATACGGAAATGCTCAGAAAATAAAGAAAAGCGAGGAATTGATTCTTCGCTTTTTTGTTGTTGGATTTTTCGTCAAGACGCAAGAAGCTGAATATATATTTTATAAAAAGCGCAAAGATTTTATCTTTAAACTAATTTCAGAATTAACCGCAAAAGGGACAAAAGATGATGTTAAAGCGAATTTCCAAGATAATTAAAGCACTCAAAAGAATAAAAATCAAAGATTTTTAAAAACTATTGTTTTCTTTTTAATTTGTAATGATCAACTTTAAATAAAAAATTTAATAGATCTTTTGTTCCTTTTGCGGTTAAATAAAAGTTTAAACAGACTTTTTGATAAAATTGATTGAAAAATCTTTGATTTTTTTAACTTATGTGTTCTTTTCTTTCATTTAAGCTTTAAACTTAAACCACTAAAGTATTACCATCTTTTGCACCTTTAGATAAGTTTACTATTTAAATCAACTGTAGTACACTAAAATATGCAGTGCATGAATAAAAATATAATGAGCAACAACTAAAATGTAGTGAGTAATGACAAAAATACAGTGAGCAACAATAAAAATATAGTGAGCAACAACAAAAACATAGTGAGTAATAACAAAAATGGAGTAAGCAATGACAAAAATACAGTGAGCAATGATAAAAATACACTGCGCTAAACTAAAAATACACTGTGCTAAAGCAAAAATGCCGAGAACCGAAATAAAAGCATAGCGGACTAGAATAAAAAGTATAAGAAGTATAATAAAACGGTTGGAGGAAGTCTTATAACTCAATGATGTGGGTTGAGAATCGTATGTAAAAAAAACCATTCTCAGACAGAAGGTCGAGAAAAACATAAAAAAAAGGCTGTTTTCACGAGTTGTGATGCAGCCTCTAATATTTTTATTTTCCGGAAATGGCTTTTAAGATAATAGGTTCCAAATTGGAAGGAAGATCCGCAGATTTGATCTGATAATTTTTAATCTTCATTTCTTTGAACCAGTTTTCCCAGTATTCTTTGATGACGGCTTCTTCGAAAGGATTTCCTTTTTCCGGATTGATTCCTAAGACGATGACTTCGAGATTGTTCAGATTATCATTTGCTTTTACAAAGCCGAATTTATTTTTTTCTATAACTTCTTTAAAGTTGGAAGTCGTAAGATGATTGGCTTTTATGAGTTTGCCGGTAAGATAAGAGGTTTTGCTTCCTTCCGAAAATTTTGTGTTTTCATGGTACATATATCCGTCGGTAAGAATAAATAATATGTTTCTGTGGTCGTTTTTAATGCAGTAATCTTTTACTTTATTTTTAAAAAATTCCCAAATGTCAGAACCTACATAATTTCCGTCTTTTATCGCTGACTGATAGATCGTTGTCGGTAATTCCGAATATTTTTTATCCACCTGATCAAAATAGTTTCTGGGAGTGTTTTTATCAAAGGAAACTTTCAGCTCTTTGGTAAGTTCATTCATTTTCGGATCTAAAGGTTCCGGATTGAAGAAAACCTGCATCTGATCTTCGTAGGTAATGATTTTTTTAGATTTGATGTGGTTTAAAAATCCTTTTTCAATCGCTTTGATGTACTCGGTATCTCTCTGGAAATATTCCATTGTGGGATTCGGGTTCGTTTTAGGATCGATTCTGTCGGATAAATCAATTAAAATACTGACATTAATATTGTTTGAATCAACTACAACAGGATTTTTTGTTCCCTCTTCAGTTTTGCCTGTTTTATCTTTGCAACATGAAGCTAAAGAAATAATCATTAATAAATAAAATATTTTTTTCATATTCTGTAATTTATAAGGATGATAAATAAACAAGGTTCTGATTGTCCGAATTGGCTCCTACAGTTTCCAGATTGGTATTATACGTAGAAATGCATTCATCAATCATGGTCTGTTTTTCCGTTCTGGAAACGGCAATTTTCTCTCCGATAAACGTGATCCAGCCCTGAACATATTCCGAAGCATACAGCTTGTAATCTTTGGTCGGAATAATTACGCCGTCGATAATATTCTGAAGTTCCTCAATTCTTCCTCTTATTTTAATGATGGATTCTTTTATATTTCCGATAGCCGCAAGAATTTCTTCAATTTCTTTCTTTAAAACATTAATTTTTTCCTGAAAAAATTCTACTCTTTTCTGTCTGATTTCCTGTTCGTTTTTAATCTTATCCTTTTCGCGGTGCTCTTTCATTACAAAGTCGAAAACGAGTCCCCAGATAATGTACACGATGAATCCTGCGAAGATAATTTCCCAAAACTGATTTTTGGTAAAAGCAATTTTAAGATCGAATGGAAGAGAATCAAAAGTTTTTTCTACATCATATATTTTTTTTTCAATTTCATACGCTAAAATGACATCAAAAATAAAAGTCACCATAAGTAATAAACCGAGTTTGATATAATTGGCTGTAGTTTTATTCTCTCCAAACATATGGATCAAAAAACCTAATCCAAGAAATACAAAAGGAATTAAAACAACAAAAGCAGCTTCGGTTGAACCATCATTCCAGGCTTTAGCTAATGCCTGTGGATCAAAAACACTTTGTATCACAGTGCTTTTTGCGTCAAAACCTTTAAAGAATGCAGAATAGGAGGTTGAAATATAAAATACTCCTAAATATAAAGTTATCGGGATTAAAAGAAGTAAACCAATGATAAATTTTGCTGAAGCTCCTTTTGTGGCTTTTACATTGTATTTTTCGGGATTTCTGGGAAGATCAATGATTTCTGAGTTTAAGGTTTCAATGGTTTGCTGATGGCTTTCTACTTCCCTGTTTTTGATTTTCAGCTGTTCTTCCTTGGTTTCCTGCGAAACAATGAGTGCTTTAATTTCTGTTTCGCGGTTCTTCTGTTCATTCACATAAGACTCTTTCAGCTGTTGCTGTTTTTCCACCATTTCTTTTTCTTCATTCTGAAATTTCGAGTAAACGGCATCCAGACAGATGGAAAGGGTAGAATGGTTTCCGCTGGTTCGGGAACTGTCCCGATAGCCGGATTCGTGGTAGGTTCTTTTGCGTGTTTCCTCGGAAGACTCTTCCTCAGTATTTACTTCAGTTTTCGGAAGCTGCTCTTCTTTGGGTTCTGCGGGAACAGATTTTAGTTTAAATAAATTTTTTATACTGGTGGTATCCATGATGGTTAGTTTTTGAGTTCATATAAAATTTCACTTTTAGGCTTTCCTGTTCGTATCGCTTCAATGAGGTAATCTACGATGGCGGTTACATTTTCTTCCATAAACCCGAACATCAGAACGTACTTTTGCATCGTGGTATATTCATTCGGGGAAACAATTCCGTCTGCCCAGATCATAACGGTAAGATCGTACAGATAATCTATTTTTTCTTCGATTGTCTGCGGAATCAGCGACTTCATATTGAGAGGGTTCAGAAGGATCTCGTCTAAATTTTTTGATGAAATGCCTCTTTCTTCGGCGCAGTTATAAAGCATTTTCAGTTCAAGGGCACTGAAATCATCATCACAGATCGCCATTTGATACAGCCTTAAGAAATGCGCTTTAAGATGTTCCGTAATGTTGTTATTTTCCATGATTGTCTTCTTCCTTTGGTTTTTTAGGATTAATAATTCGGTCTCTGGATACAGCTCTTTGATGGATGGGAACTGAAGGCTGTGAAGTTTCCCCGGTAATTTCTTCTTCCTTTTTCTGCTCGGTTTTTTCCACGAAACCTATCAGCAGAAATAAAATTCCTGTAACAACATCAATCGGAATCCACACACTTTTCCTTAACAGATAAATGGGAAGCACAGGATTGAAAAGAATAAGGATGATAAGGAAAATTATACTGAAGTAATGCTGCTTAAAGGTTAATGTATTGTACAAAACCAATAAAGCTCCTGCGGAAACAAGGATTCTGAGAAAAGTATAATATTCTATAGGAAGTCTGAAGATACCGATGAAACAGCATAACGCACAGAAGGTGAGAAATGGTTTCATATGCTGTACTATTAAAATCCTGTCCGAAGGTTATATTTGTAATTAAAACGGCTTTCAGACATGAACAGAAATGCAAAAAAATCGATAACGGAAATAATGACAGGAATAAAAGTCCAGCAAAATAACAGGTAAAGAATTCCCATAATGTTCTGCCCCAGATAAAATCTGTGGATGCCTATTCCTCCAAGGAAAAAAGCAAGTAAGGCGGCGGTAGATTTTGATTTCATAATTTTTTTAAACTCGGGATAGAATTTCGTTTTTCTTTGTTTCAAACTCTTCCGGAGAAATAACTCCGCTTTCTTTTAGTCCTTTCAGTTTCTGTAATAAAGCAAAAGGATCTTCATTTTCAATCAATAAAGGTTTCTTCTCCTCCTGAAACATCTGAGGCTGTGTAATAATGGGCGTTGCATTATTTACGGTAACCCCTCCTGCGGAAGCTCTTAAGGTCTCAAGATTTTTTTCTCTTCTTACACCCCGCATTCTTTCTTCCACTTCCTGCGCAAACTGGTATAGCTTTCGGGCTTGGTTTTTAGGCAGGTAATCCATCATATTGGTAAAATGTTGTGTTGTTTTTACCATAAAAGTTGAACCTACAATCCCTTCTTTAATATGGCAGTCTGCAACATCTACCCAGCTGTAATCCTGAAAATCCATAGACAAACCAAAGTTTTTGGGTCTGCAGAAAATAATTCTTCTGTTGGTAAGCGCGATGCAGTCCGGAGATAAATTGAGTACCGGTTTTTTCTGAACGGCAATGTATTCCATAGTTTCCTGCGAGGTGAGCAGACTGTTAATTCTCCCTAAAAGCTTTTCGACGGCTTTTGGATCTTGTTCTTCATTTAAAAATTTTTTTAAGTTCATGATGATATTTTGTTTTTAGTTATTTTACATCTTTATAAAAAACATAACCTTTCTTCCCGGAAGATTTTACTTTTATTTTGTACCATGAACCTTCTTTGGAAAGTGGAATCAGCTTTTCGTTTTTGTAAACTCTTACTAGAACGGGAGATTTCATAGATGGCTTTTCGTAAATATTGGTGGTTGCTATTCCGGTAATGTATCGGTTGGAACTAAGGTCTACGTTTACCTCATCAATAAAAACTTTTGGAGGTTTATTGGATTTTGTTTTTGAAGAAGTATAAGAATCGGAAGTTTTATGCTTTTTAGTTTTTCTTTTCTTTGCTGAACTTCTGCCGGATGAATAACTTTCTGAAGAGCCGCCGCCGCAAACGCCGCAGGTTCCGCCGCTGCTGCAGTGTCCGCACCGTGAACAGTTGGAACACGCTGTACAATTGGCAGAGCCTGTACATCTTCCTTCGTGTCCTATATTGTCGTTTGCTTTAAAGCAAGAGTTTAAAAGAAAAGAACCGAAGGCGATTATGATGAAGGGTATTAGTTTTTTCATGGTTAATTATAATTTTCTAATGTCTGATGAAGCTGATTTCTGTAGTTGTAGATTTCGTCCAGACTGTTTAATAAAACTTTTTCTCCGGCATCTTTTCCGTTGTGGAAAATCTCCAGATATTTATTAGCGGTATTAAAATGCAGTCTGCAAAGCGGTTTTCGGTTGTTGTCGTCGAGTAAAATTCCGAAGTAAGACAACGTGTCTCTGTAAGCAATTCTTGAAGAAGGTATTTTCTCCCGCAGAATGGCTTTTACGATCTGGAAACCTTCCAGTTCTTCTTCTGTGGTTACAATTTTAGACTCGCTGGTTTCATGGATGGGCTGCGAAGTTTTTACATCATCTTCGCGCTGTTCGATCTGTTCATTAATGCTTAAAGCAGATTTTAACCTGAAACTGATGGATTCATTAATAGAAGTCGTTAATGCTTTTTTGGCGTATTCTTTAAACGAGATCATTCGGTTTGCTGTTAACGGCTTTTCGAAGAAACGGTTCACAAGAAGTTTTACCAGTTCATCGGACGGATTTTCAATTTCTTTTTCGAATTCTTTTCTGATGGCTTTGATGTATTTTAAAGCTTCCGCAGAATCCAGAATACTTTCCAGATTGTAGTCTTTTTTGGTGAAGCTTTCCAGAATTTTGATGGAACTGTCTTTCAGATCTTCAATATTGATCGTGAAAAACGGCTTTTCATCCATAATATTGGGCTTTTCCAGATCCGTGTAAAAATTGTAAACAATCCCGTTCGTTAAAACGCCGAATCGTGTTTTGGAAACGTGATAATACCGGTGAAGCTGAGAATTGTGGGCATCTGCACTTTCTTTCCAGTGTTTGCATTCGATGATGAAAATAGGCTCATCATTGTTTTTGATGACATAATCTACTTTTTCGCCTTTCTTGGTTCCGATGTCGCAAACGTGTTCGGGAACCACTTCTGTAGGATTGAAAATATCATATCCTAAAATCTGAATAAAAGGCATCACAAAAGCATTTTTTGTGGCTTCTTCTGTTCCGATCTGGTCTTTTAGCCCGATTACTTTCTGGTGAAGCTGTTCCAGTTTAATTTTAAGATCCATGATTTTATTTTTTTAAAGTTTCATCTGTAATTTCTGCTTCCGGAGCATTCAGTTTTACGGAAGCAATGCCGTTTTCCATTCCGGATTTTGTGCTGTAAAGCTGACTTTTCCCAATGATTTCGCCGTTTCTTGCTTTCAGAACGAAATAATCTTTTTGGTTTACAGCGATTCTTCTGTCGTATCTGAAATCGTACTGAGAGTTAATTTTTACAGATCCGATTCCCTTTAAACACGAAGCTTTCTGAACGTAGCCTTCGCTTGTTAAAATAATTTCACCGTTTGCGGCTTTCAGATTAAACTGATACTCTTTGTTTACTCTTTGCGTGATGACGAATTTTCCCATGGGTGTTGATTTTTATGTGGTATGACATTCTTTAGAGCATGTTTTGCATCCATTCGCTTTTGCATAGTCTTTTTTTGCTTCTTTTACTGCGCTTTCACAACTGTAAAACATGCCTAAATATTTCCTGTTATTCGGATTCGGAAGAAAGATACAGTCTTCATAATGTACTTCATGGTCTCCGTTTTCCTGAGCTTTTGTGTGTACGTAATATCTTTTCATAATAATTATTGTGGTTGTTTTTCTGTTCCAAAAGTATCACGCTTTGATGAGTAATTTTTACGGCTTTCCGTAAAACGGGCAAAAAATAAAAAACCTTTCAACAAAATTGAAAGGCTGTATTGTTTGATTGATATTTTTAGATGATTCCGATGTCTTTACAAAATGCGACCAATTGCTCATTGCTTTTAACACTGAGGTCTTCTTTCAGGCTGTTTAATCTTTTTTCGACACTGCTTAAACTTGACGGGTTGATGTTTTTTTCCTTAAGATGGGTTGGAATATTTTTTTGCAGTACTCCTTTGGAAAGTAGAGAGACAATAACAATATCATAGGCTGAAAATTCATAATTATTGAATTTTTTCATCTCCTGCTTCAGATCAAAAGAAAGGTAGTTTTCTCCTATATAAACGGATGCGATAGATTTTTTCAGGTCTTTGGAATCGTTTCTGGCTTTCTGTACATATCCGTTGATCTGGTAGTCTGAGAAAAGATTTTCGATCACTCCGCTTTTACGTTCCGCCGAAAATACAATGACTTTAAGGTCCGGCTGCAATTCCTTTGCTTTTTTGATGAGGTCTTTACCGTCTTTAAGAGTCTGGGTGTGATGATCTTCCTCATAATAAAGATCTGTAATAAGCAAATCGTAAGGTTGCTTTTCCCGCAGAGCTTTTTGGATTTTTCCTATAGCATCATCACAGTAATATACATAATCTACTATGGGAATATTCAGATCCTCGAGTGTTTTCTGTACGGAAATATTGATGCTTTCATGATCTTCGGCTATTAAAATTTTTTTAAACATGGTTACAAGGTTTAATTAAATATAAAGGTTTAAGACCTCAAAAATAGATGCAATTATAATTCTTCCATTACGGATTCACGTAAAATAACGAAAAACAGTCGATTTTCATTTTTAAATTAAATCAGACCAATATCTTTACAAATTACAATCATCTCGATATTGTTTTTCGCACAGAAGATTTCGCGGAGTTCATTCAGCCTCTTTTCAATCGATCGGATGCTGTATGGTTCCATCCGATGTTCTTTCAGATAAGTCTGAATTTCGTTCTGTTTGCATCCTTTGGAAAGAAGCTCAAGAAGTTTAAGGTCGTACTCATCAAGATCACGGGGAATCTTCCGGATCGCATTTAAAATATCCTGAGACATCACGGTTTCCCCTTTAAATACCTTTCTAATGGTATTCTTAAGTTCTTTTCCGTCATTTCTTGCTTTGCTTACAAATCCGTTAATGTGGTACGTTTTATAAAGATCATCAATTATTTTCGATCGGCTTTCTACCGAAAAAACCACCACTTTAAGATCGGGCTGAATTTTTCTGGCTTCATAAATCAATTCCTGCCCGTTTTTCAGTTTCTGTGCAATATGGTCTTTTTTAAAAGAGAGATCCGCAATCAGCAGATCATAAGGTGCATTTTCTGCGGCTGCAGTTTTCAGTCTTTGAAGAGCTTCGTCACAATATGTTACAAAATCGAAACGCGGAATTAATAATTCTTCTAAGGTACTCATGATTCCCAGATTTGCTACTTCCTGGTCTTCAACAATTAAAGTTTTTCTGAACATAACAAAACGGTTATGAAGAAGGGAAGGAAATATTTACCTTCAGTCCTTTTTCAATTTTTGTTTCAAAAGTAATGTTCCCGCCGATTCCTTCTATGCGGGAAGCCGTATTGCGCAGTCCGTTTTTATAAATAAGGTCTCCGGAAATTCCCACCCCGTTGTCTTTATACTGAATCTCTATATTTTGATCCGCTTTTTCAAATTTTACGGCTACATGACTTGCCTTACTGTGCTTTTTCATGTTAACCATCAGTTCACGGAGTACCTGATAAATTTCTTCTTTTACCGGTGCAGAAATATTTGTCCAGACAGAGGAACTGTTTCCTGCTGTAAAAGTTTTTACACTTGCGTTATTAAAGGATGCGATAAGTTCTGAAATTTCCTGACTGAACTCTTTTTCTTCACCCGCTTTTTCATAAGAAAGATTTCTGGATTTTTCATAGACAAATTCCAGTTCATCCAAAGTTTTTTCACGATCAAAATCTTCCTGATTTTCAATCTTTGCCATTACCTGATAAATCCCATTCGCAACCACATCATGCACTTTTTTCGACATTTTAAGCTGTGTGTTTTTGACTTCGAGCTCTTTTTCCTGTTTTAATTGTTTTTGTCTTTTTATGTACCAGATAAAGCCAAGAATTAAGAGTGATGCTAAAAAAACTAATTTTGCATTGTTTTTTATTTGCTGAACTTCATTATCTGCTTTTAGTTTTTCTCCTTTAGCTCTTTCTCCTTCTAGATCATATCGAATAGTTGCAAATTGATTTTTATCTCTATTTCTTTTTGTTTGGAGACTATCAACTATTGAATTTAATTTTTGAAAATTTGTTAAATAATTTTTAGGATCTAGTGAAATAATTCTTTGTAATGCTAAAATTTGATCACCAAGACTTTTATTTTCGATAGCTTTTTGTAACATCATCTTTGCATAGCTTAAAGAAATATTTTTATCTTTTAACAAATAATAAGTGGATAAGGTTTCGTAACTTGAATTCTGTCCGAAACTGTCATTTTTCTTTTTTCTAATTTCTAAAGCTCTATTTAGTTCAGGTAAAGGATTGTATTTATCATTGCTTAAATATTTTACTTTTGCGAGATTGTTAATTACTTTAGCTAATACACTACTATCTCTTGTATTCATTGCCTTTTCCAAATAATATTTGGCTTCATTAAATTTTCTTTGAGTTATGAGATTATCACCAATATTATTGTAATAAACATATATATTTTTATCGACAGCATTTCTTATTGCTTTTAGATAATATTTATAAGCGTCATCATTGTTTTTTAGATAGTTAGAAGCAATACCTATGTTGTTGTAATTAGCAGCAAGAGTTCTCAACACATTACTGTCCTTTTTATACTTGATAAATTTATTTGCTTCAAAGGAAGTTTCTAAACCACCAAAATAATCTCCTTCATCTGTTTGAATGATCGCCATATTGACTAAAGATCTGCCCACACCTAAAGAGTCATTTTCTTCTAAGAATGAATTTTTGGATAAATTAAAGTAATAAAAAGCAGAATCAATAAGATTTTCCTCTTTGAATTGTTTTGCTTTTTCCAGAAAAGGATTTGTTGTAAGTACTGAAGTATTTATTTGTTGAATATTGTTTTCTTTCTTACAAGAAGTTATGAGAAACAAAATTATTAATATAATTATTCTTTTCATAATGGTTAAGTTTTAAATGCAATGTAACAAAAAGGACAGATTTATGCAATCTGTCCTATCTAAAAATTTTTATGGATTTGTGAAAGGAGGAGGAGTTTGTCCTGTATTTCCGCCTACTGGTCCACCGCTTCCCGGTCCATCCGGATCGACTCCGTCTCCCGGATTGGTTCCCGTTCCCGGATCTGCCAATTGCGTTGTTGACTGTCCGTTATCATTGCTGTTATTGTTACCTGAAGTATTGGCATTATTTTGCCCGAATGCTAAGCCTAATAGCATTAATATAATCTGGATCATTTCCTAAAAATTTTATAAGGGTTTGAAAAATTTTCTTCCTCTCAGGAGGTTAATCCCGAGCTGTACACTGTTAAAATTTTCGAAGCGCTTCTTAAATTTTTTTTGGGAAGTGAACCTTCAAAAACGGAAGAGAAACATCTGCTTCCCAACCCGGAGTTTTCTTCCGTTTTATCTGGTAATTTTTGAAATCAGGTTTTTTTGTTTTTCTTTTTAATTATTTTTTTGTCCCTGATTTCTTTTACAAATATCTGATAGATTTGCTGAAATCTACGGACAGACGATGGACAGCACATAAATGCATAAATGTTTGATTTTTACGGATTACCGTAAATTTGCTGTCCAATTTTTGTCTAATTTGGACAGCAAATAATTAATACCTGAAAATTATGTATGAGAAGAAAAGATTTTTGGTAAATACAGTGTTTGAAACAGCCAAGAATGAGATCCCTCGTGGAAATAAAACTTCTATTTCATCATACCTTAGTTCTCTTTTTGAGGAGCGATATGGTTTTGAAAGAGAAGAACGGGCTTATGTAAGATATTATAAAAGTTTAGTTGAGGAAAATACAGACTATAACATTGATGATGTCGCTTTGGATAATTTAAGTAAATATATCGGATATGATAACTTTAAAGATTTTTGCAATAGGGTAAATTTAAATAATGATGCTTCAAAAACATTGTCACTAAGCTTTAATGAATTATCCGAAAAAATTCTTCAAGTAATTGTTAACGTAACTCCAACCGTTATATTATCAGACATTATCAAGAAAAATGGTTTAGGTATTTTAGAAATGACGTTCGTTTTATTAATGGCAACAGGAGGTGTCGTTTTTTCCAATAATAAGATGCCAAAACCTCTTAGCTGGATGTCGGGATGGGGCTCTCCTGCAACAGACAAACCTTATATGTATTGGGATAAAGACCGATACATGGCAACAGACAGCAGTTCTGTCCATTCTCGTGCTGAGGTTGTACCGATGCGTGATTTTGTATTTATCAATATGAAAAAGATTATGAGACCAGATACACTTACTGTAGACAATGCAATGGGAAAAGTCTGGTATGATAAAAGCAAAAACCATGTGGAATTTTTTACGAGTTTTGGAAAACATCCTGAAAATGAAAAAGCCTTAAAAGATGTTACAGAACACATCCTTGAAACATATGCCGGAAAAAACGCTATACTGGAAGAAGAATAGGTAAAAAATCTATAAATAGCTAACAGAAATTCGGGCGGTTTCCTTTGGAAACCGCCCGAATTCTATGATATTAACGCTATCTGTTTAGCGATATTAAAAATCGTCTGTGCTAAATTTTCTGCGATGACAGATCACGGATAAACAATAAATTATTGTTCATTCAGCATTCCCAATTCGCCGAAATGCTTTTTAAACTTCTGAATTTTCGGTCCTACCACAGCGCTGCAA
This sequence comes from Chryseobacterium sp. ZHDP1, assembly GCF_018603435.1. GTDB lineage: Bacteria > Bacteroidota > Bacteroidia > Flavobacteriales > Weeksellaceae > Chryseobacterium > Chryseobacterium indicum. The sequence goes on from NZ_CP075682.1 coordinate 3,157,051, forward strand.
TACGGCTGAGTCGGGTTTTCGTTATAATATCCCTGATGATACTGCTCCGCTGCCCAGAATTTATCGAATTTCGTTACTTCCGTTACATAGGTTCCCTGCCATCTTCCGGATTCTTTGGATTTTTCAATTGCCGCTTCAGCTTTTGCCTTTTCCGCTTCGTCTTTGTAATAAATAACAGAACGGTATTGCGTTCCGATATCATTTCCCTGTCTGTTAAGCTGAGTAGGATCGTGAAGGAAAAAGAAAACATCCATTAACTGTTCGTAAGAAATAACAGCAGGATCGTAAGTGATCTGTACCACTTCCGCGTGTCCGGTTTCTCCGGTGGATACCTCTTCATACGTAGGATGGTCTTTGTGACCTCCCGAGTATCCGGAAACCGCAGACTGTACTCCTTTCAGCATATTGAAACAGCTTTCCACACACCAAAAACATCCGCCCCCGAAAGTAATCTGTTCTAAATTGTTGTTATCCATAAATTAATTATTGTAATTTCTTGTTTTCTCCTGTGAGAGATGGAGAAAAAACCTATCAAAAATAAGGAAAAGTTTTTCAATCAGGCGTTCAAAATTCAAATTGTCATGATAGATGAGACAAATTTTTTCAAACACAATCATCACAAATGTTTTCACAAATAAAAGCCCGAAAATCTGCGTTATCTGCACAATCTGCGTGAAAATTTTAATAATAGTATTGAGGTAGAGTAGAGATCCTTCGACTGCTTCGCGCTCAGGATGATAGCGCTGCAAATTGTTGCTTATAAAGTCCTTGATATTGGCAATGTCGCGCCGAGACAAATATTTTCAAACACAATTCTCAAAAGTATTTTCATCAAATAAAAATCCAAAATCTGCATTATCAGAACAATCTGCGAGATAATTTAATAAAGATATTGAGATAGTATAGAAATCCTTCGACTGCTTCGCGCTCAGGATGGCAGTGCTGCAAATTGTTGCTCGTAGAGATTAGTATCAGCGATGTCATGCTGAGCCTGTCGAAGCATCTCTAAAGATGAAATAAAAACAAAAAAAGCACCCTTAAAAAAGGATGCCTGTATTATTTAAAAATCTTTGCAGACTTTGCGTTAAAAAGTTTAATGGAAATCAGACGCAGATAATCAAAATGTTCCGGTTATTTTTCCCAAACCAAAGCACTTGCGCCTAAAATAGCAGCATCCGCTTCGTCCAGTTCACTGAAAACCAATTTTACCTTGTTTCTGAAGATAGGAAGTAAGTTTCTTTCCATATGAAGTTTCGTAGGTTTTAAAATAAAATCTCCTGCTTTTATGACGCCGCCAAATAAAAGAATGGCTTCCGGAGAAGAGAACATTACAAAATTAGCTAAAGCTTCCCCCAGTTTCTGTCCGGTATACCGGAACACTTCAATAGAAATCGGATCGCCCTGTAAAGCGCATTCGTGAACAGTTTTAGAATTAATGGATTCTTCAGGATACTGATTGAGTAAAGATTCAGGAAATTCGGCTCTCATTTTTTTTGCGGTAATCGCAATTCCTGTTGCCGATGCGTACGCTTCAAGACAGCCTTCAGAACCCGTGCTCCAGTGTTTTCTTCCGCCCGGTTTTACGATGGTGTGTCCCAGCTCTCCGGCAAATCCGTCGTGTCCGTAGATGAGTTTTCCTCCTGCAACAATTCCGCTTCCAACGCCTGTTCCCAGAGTAATCATGATGAAATCTTTCATGCCTCTTGCAGCGCCGAAAAGCATTTCTCCGATGGCTGCGGCATTCGCGTCATTAGTAATGGTACACGGAAGCCCGAATTTTGCCGACATCAGTTCAGCAAAAGGGATGATTCCTTTCCACGGAAGATTGGGAGCCTGTTCTATGGTTCCTGTATAGTAGTTGGCATTGGGAGCACCGACACCGATCCCATCGAAGTTTTTATCTTTTCCGTGGCTTTCGATCAGAGGATAGACCGCCTCGTATAAAGCGTCAATATATTCTTCTACTGTAGGATAGGCTTCTGTACGGATGTTACCTTTTTCCAAAACTTCGCCTCTGTGGTTTACCACTCCAAATTTTGTGTTCGTTCCGCCAATATCAATTCCGAGCGCAACGTTTTTTGACAAATCTACTAATGACATTCTATTCTAAAATTCTAAAAGGTTAAAATTATAAAAAAGATTGTATTCTGAGACGATTAACCAAAGATTTATTTAAAAAAAATATTATGTTGTTTTCGGGGTTTTCTTTTTTCTTCTTCCCCACCAGATCATAAAACCTGTAACGGGTAATGAGGCACATATCAGACTTACAATAAAAGCAATGATCTTTGTGGGAAGTCCCAATATAGATCCGACATGGATATCGTAGTTGGCTCCGACTGTTTTTTCGCCGAAATTTTTGTCTTTCATATCGTGCGTGTGAAGCAGTTCTCCAGAGTTTTCATCAAAGATTAAACTGCTGCTTTTGTGATAGGAATAGGAGAGGTGTTTTACATAGACTTCAAAATTCGGATGTTCGTGGTCATCCATATGTTCGTGTCCGAGATCAATAGAGAAATTATAGGAATCGGGATATTTTGCTTTAACGGTATTGCTTATTTTGTCTAAAGTTCCTTCGGTTCTCCATTCAATCGGTGCTTTTGTTGTGATGGATGAAAAGTCGGGATAAGCGGTTTTTCCTCCTGAAAAGATGAAATATATTGATGACTGAACGAATAGAAAGGCGTAAAATAATCCGGTTATGGAGAAGATTAGCGCGAAAACGGAAGCGTAAAAACCTAAAACATTGTGAAGATCATAGTTTTTTCTTTTCCAGTTTTTTACATTTTTCCATTTGAATGAGAAACGCTGTTTTCTTGCCGCTTTATTTTTAGGCCACCAGAGAATGATTCCGGAAATCAGCATGAATACAAAGATCAGGACAGGAATTCCCACAACATAGGTTCCCCAGGATTGCTTTAAGAGAAAACTCCAGTGGATCATTTTAACGATCTGGAAAAATCCGTTTTTCTCGTCGTACGTTCCCAAAACCTTTCCGCTGTAAGGATTTACATAAGCTACTTTATAGATGGGAAATTCATCAAAATAATTCCAGCCTTTCGGATCATGTTCGTACCAGTAAAAGAGGTAAGACATCTTTTTATCAATCGGAATATTCACCCAATGCACAGGATATTTTTCTTTTACCTGCGCCACCACTGCTTTTTCCAGTGTTCTTATCGGAAGAATCTGTTTCTGATCGATGTTCTGCTCGTTATGATAGATCACTTCTTTTCTTGTTGCATTTTCAATTTCATCCTTGAAAACGTACAATGCTCCTGTTATCGAAATAATGAAGATCAAAAATCCAACTCCAAGACCGAGCCACAAATGCAGTTTTCCCGTCCATTTTTTAAAGGCATCTGGCTTTTTTTTGTGATGATGCTTTTTCCTCATTTTTTATTAAACTTTTAATGAAAGAAAAGTCAGCCTCCGGAAAGGCTAACTTTTATGATTGATAATTAAAATTTATATCCGACAGAAAGTCTGAAGTTTCTCGGGGCTTCTGCCTGATAATAATAGTAGGCTCCGTATGGCGATCCCGAATAAAGATACCTGTTGAAAACATTGAAGACATTAAGTCCGACTCTGAATTTTGTGTTTTCCCACGAAAGTCCTGCATCGAATTTTACATAATCGTCCATGTCTTTCTGCGTTCCGCTATTTGCCCAGTTCCAGCTGCTTCGGTCTGCAAGATAGGTTCCCCCAAAAGATAACCCGAAACCTTCCAGAGTTCCCTGTGTAAAGGTATAGTTCAGCCATCCGTTCATCGTGTGTTTCGCATAGCCCGGAATTCTCATTCCTACAGGATTGCTTACAGGATCATTGGATTCTGTGATTTTGTTTTCCGTGAAAGCATAGTTGAAGATGGCGTTAAATCCTCTTGTGATTTCACCTTTCAGATCAAATTCAATTCCCTGAACTCTTGTTTTACCCAAATCAATGATAAAGTTTTCAAGAGCGCTGTTTGCAGGATCTGCAACCGTAGAATTTCTTTTGATGATGTTGTATAAAGACAATGTAGTGTTCCATTTTCCGCCGAACCAGTCTCTTTTTACCCCCACTTCCATATTGTTTCCGGTAATAGGTTTAGGAATTCCTCCGGTTCTGAAAAATCCTGCCTGAGGAACGAAAGACTGATCGTATAAACCATAGACAGAAGTATTGTCATCAATCGAATAGCTTATTCCGATTCGCGGCGTAATTTTGTCTGCTTCTGCTTTGGTTCCGTAAGAATTTTCTTTCACATTCGTATAACGCGCCGCAAGGGTTAATCTTAAAGCATCATTAAAAAATCCTAATTCATCCTGAATATACAATCCGGTATAGTTTTGTTCAATAGTTCCGTAAGGAGTTGCTCTGCTTTCCAGAGAAGTGCTTGTATCAAACTGTGCATATCCGTTGGAAGGCGGGCTGTATGTTGTGGAATTGATGTTAAAAGGTTTGGCGGCTGTGTCCATATTATGTTTTTGATTCCAGTCTGCCAAATATTTTTTAGATCCGAGATCAAGCCCTGTCAGGATTTTATGCGAAACAGCTCCTGTTTTGAAATAACCGTTCAGAAATACCTGTCCGAATTTCATCACATTGCTGGCTTCCCAGAAATAAAGCGTTCTGATCATGTCTCCATTCGGTAAAAATTGAGAAGGCCAGATGTCGCTTCCCAAGGTATATTCATTCACATAAGTAAGCTGTGAAGTCAGTTTCCAGTTGCTGTTAAATTTATGCTGAAGATTTACATTTACGGTATTATTATCCACTTTGGTGGGTGCAATTCCGGGATCGGTCATGGTGTATTCAACCGGTTTTGTGGCATAACCTTCATAGCTGAAAACGTAGGCAGAACCTACTTCAGACATTTTTGCTTTTTGGTAAATATATTCTGCTGTTAAAGTAGTTTTATCGGTAAGATTTACCTTCAAGGAAGGATTAATGATGTATCTGTCATTAAATTCATAGTCTCTGAAACTGTTTTTATTCTGAGCCATTAAATTTAATCTGAAAGCCACTTTATCTGTAATTTTAGTATCTACATCGGCTTCTCCTCTGTACATATTAAAGCTTCCGAGAGTTACTCTTGCAGAACCGTTTAAAGACTGTCCTGTCGGTTTTTTGGTAACGATATTGTAAATTCCGCTCGGTTCTCCGTTAGACATTAAAAATCCGGATGGGCCTTTTACAAATTCAATGTGGTCTACATACGACATATCTTCGCTAAGCGGTCCCCAGTTTGAAGTTACATTTACTCCATTCATGAAAGCTGCGGCTCTGGAACCTCTCATATTTACTCTGGTGTACATATCTCCCCAGTGTTCTAATCGTTGAGCTCCCGCAACGTTTCTAAGAACACCGTCTCCCAAAGTGGTAACCTGCTGATCTTCCAATGCTCTGTTTGTAATGATAGAAACATTCTGAGGAATCTTGATTAACTCTTCGTCCAGACGTATAGAAGAAGAACCTTCCTTTTCAACATATTTCTTGTAATACTTTCCGTTTACAATTACCTCTTCAATATCATTTCCTTTAATGGAATCTTTTTCCTGAGCAAACGTTAGCATAGAACCTAACAGCGAAGCAAAGATCAGTACATTTTTCATGAAACCCTAAATTTTTATGCAAATATATTGTTTTTAATTATTCTAAATAAATAATAAAATTGATTTTTGTCATAAAAGCAAAAGGAGAGAGCAACAAAAAACCGCTACAAACTGAATTGTAACGGTTTTTAAAGTATGGTTAATAATTCTTATGCAGGAATTTCACCTTTGTATAAGAATGAGATAATCTCTTTGTTTAATTTATCAATCATTTCGCTGAATAAGTGGAAAGATTCCTGCTTGTAAATTACCAATGGATCTTTCTGCTCGTAAACAGCTCCCTGAGAAGATCTTCTTAAATCGTCCATTTCACGAAGGTGAAGCTTCCAGTTTTCATCGATGATGGATAACGTAATGTTCTTTTCAAAATCGTTGATTAAGCTGTCGCACTGCGTTTCATAAGCTTCTTTAAGATCGGTTACAATCGTCATTGTTTTATGACCGTCTGTAAACGGAACCTGAATCATTCTGAACATTGAACCCTGATTCTGATAAACATTCTCGATAATCGGGAAAGATTTTTCTTTCAGTAAGTTCAGTTTCATCTGATAATCTTCCTGAGCTGCTTTGAATAAGATGTTCGTTAAATCCTGAACCGTTTTATTCTTAAAATCGTTCTCAGAAACCGGAGATTCCATCGTAAATGTTTTGATGATCTCGTATTCGAAATCTTTATAGCTTCCTGTCGCTTTCCCTTTTGCTGCGATAGAATTTGCCACGTCAAAGATCATATTGGTGATGTCGTACTTCAGGTGATCTCCAAACAAAGCGTTCTTTCTTCTTTTATAAATAACGTCACGCTGCTTGTTCATTACATCATCGTACTCAAGAAGTCTCTTTCTTGTTCCGAAGTTGTTTTCCTCTACTTTTTTCTGCGCTCTTTCAATGGATTTTGAGATCATAGAATGCTGAATTACTTCACCTTCCTTATGTCCCATTCTGTCCATCATTTTTGCAATTCTTTCAGAACCGAATAAACGCATTAAGTTATCTTCCAGAGAAACATAGAACTGAGAACTTCCCGGATCTCCCTGTCTTCCTGCTCTACCTCTCAACTGTCTGTCAACACGTCTTGAATCGTGTCTTTCTGTACCGATGATTGCCAAGCCTCCCGCTTCTTTTACTTCTTTGGAAAGCTTGATATCCGTACCACGACCTGCCATGTTAGTTGCAATGGTTACAACACCCGGCTGTCCTGCTCCGGCAACAATTTCCGCTTCTTTTTTGTGAAGCTTCGCGTTCAGAACCTGATGAGGAATTTTTCGTAACTGAAGGGCTTTTGATAATAACTGTGAAATTTCAACAGAAGTTGTACCTACCAGAACAGGTCTTCCTGCTGCCGTCAGTTTTTCAACCTCTTCAATTACAGCATTGTATTTTTCTCTGTTGGTTTTGTAAACCAAATCCTGTTTGTCATGTCTTAAAATCGGACGGTTGGTAGGAATTACCACTACATCTAATTTATAAATCTCCCAAAGCTCGCCTGCTTCTGTTTCCGCAGTACCCGTCATCCCCGCAAGTTTATTGTACATACGGAAATAATTCTGAAGAGTAATGGTTGCAAAAGTCTGCGTTGCAGCTTCGATTTTTACATTTTCTTTCGCTTCGATCGCCTGGTGAAGACCGTCTGAATAACGTCTTCCTTCCATGATACGACCTGTTTGTTCATCAACGATTTTTACTTCACCGTCAATAACCACATATTCATCATCTTTTTCAAATAATGTGTATGCTTTCAGCAACTGGCTCATCGTGTGGACTCTTTCAGATTTTTCTGCAAAATCGGAGAAAAGTCTTTCTTTCGCTTCAAATTCTTCTTCTTTAGATAAATTCTTAGCTTCCAGTTCTGCGATTTCAGTTCCGATGTCCGGAAGAACGAAGAAATTAGGATCAGAGTTTCCCTGAGACATGTATTCAACACCTTTGTCTGTAAGATCAACCTGATTGTTTTTTTCTTCAATAACGAAGTAAAGATCTTTATCTACAATCGGCATATCGCGGTTGTTGTCCTGCATATACTGCGCTTCTACTTTCTGAAGCAATGCACGGTTTCCGCTTTCCGATAAGAATTTAATTAATTGTCTGCTCTTAGGAAGACCTCTGTAAGCCTGAAGCAATTTAAATCCTCCTTCTTTTGTATTTCCGGCAGCGATTAATTTTTTCGCTTCATTAAATATAGTGGAAACTGTTTTTTTCTGAACTTCAACAATTCTGTCGATAGAAGGTTTAAGAACATCAAATTCCTGTCTGTCTCCCTGCGGAACCGGACCTGAAATAATTAACGGTGTTCTTGCATCATCTACCAATACAGAGTCTACCTCATCCACGATCGCAAAGTTCAGTTCTCTTTGTACCAGTTCTGAAGGTGAAGTTACCATGTTGTCTCTCAGATAATCGAAACCAAATTCATTATTCGTTCCGTAGGTAATATCTGAATTGTATGCTTTTCTTCTTCCGTCTGAGTTTGGCTGGTGATTATCGATACAGTCAATGCTCATTCCGTGGAATTGGTATAATGGTCCCATCCACGCCGAGTCTCTTTTCGCAAGATAGTCATTCACCGTTACTACGTGAACTCCTCTTCCCGGAAGTGCATTTAAGAAAATTGGAAGCGTACCTACCAAAGTTTTACCTTCTCCGGTAGCCATCTCAGCAATTTTTCCGCTGTGAAGAATTACCCCACCGATGAACTGTACATCATAGTGTACCATATCCCAGTTTACTGGAGTTCCTGCAGCGTCCCATGAGTTTTTCCAGACTGCCTGATCGCCCTGAATTTCCACGAAATCTTTTCCTGCGGCAGCCAATTGTCTGTCCCAGTCTGAAGCCGTTACGCGGATTTCTCCGTTTTGCGCCCATCTTCTTGCTGTTTCTTTCACCAAAGCGAAAACTTCAGGAAGAATCTGGCTCAGAACTTTTTCTTCAATTTCGTATGATTCTTTTTTCAGAGACTCAATCTTCGAGAAAAGCGCTTCTTTTTCGTCTACGTTTTTCGAATTTTTGATCTGCTCCTGGATCTGTTCTATCTGTGCTGTGATTTTGCTGGTTGCAGATTTAATATTTTCTTTAAACTCAGCAGTTTTATCTCTTAAACCGTCATCAGACAATTGCTGAATAGCGGGTTCAACAGCTTTGATTTTTGTTACAACTTTTTTTACTTCTTTTAGGTCCTGCGCTTTTTTGTCTCCCAAAAACCCTTTTAGAACTTTGTTTAAAAAACTCATAAATTTTTTGCTTTATGCTTAAAAGGATATCCTTTAAGCGTTTTAAATAACACTTATTGTGTAAAAATAATATATAAAAAAGGGCAAAAAAGCTCTAAGCAGTGCCTAAAGCTTAATGCTTTTCATTAATATTCGTCTTCGTTCCAAAGATAATCTTCGTCCGTAGGATAATCGCTCCAGATCTCGTCGATCGCGTCATAAATTTCTCCTTCATCTTCGATAGCCTGAAGATTTTCCACTACTTCCATTGGTGCACCAGTTCTGATTGCATAGTCGATAAGCTCTGCTTTAGTCATTGGCCAAGGTGCGTCACTTAAGTATGAAGCTAATTCTAATGTCCAGTACATAATTTTTTAATTTTTTGCAAAAGTATAAAATTAGCTTATATTATATGCTTTTTTATACTTGATTTTCAATTCTTTTTGTTAAATTTTGTTCACCGTGTGCCTTCAGAAAGTGTTTGAGGTACTTTCCCGGGCTTACTGAGGTCATTTTCTCAAAAACCATTCCACAAATTTTTTTATGCCATTTTGGAAGTTTGTGTCAGGTTTGTAGCCAATTAATGTCCTTGCTTTGGTAATATCGGCATTGGTTTTCAGGACATCTCCGGGCTGCATTGGCAGATTTTTGCGGATGGCAGATTTTCCCAACGTCTTTTCGATGGTGGAAAGCATTTCGTTTAAATTAATTACTTCGCTTTCGCCCAGATTAACAATTTCATAAACATCTGAATGATTTTCCAGATAGCGGATTGATTTTAAAATACCGTCAACAACATCATCAATATAAGTATAATCTCTTGCGGTGGTTCCGTCTCCGTAGAAGGGGATTTCCTGATCTTCGGAAATTAATTTTGTGAATTTGTGAATGGCAAGATCAGGTCTTTGTCTGGGCCCGTAAACCGTGAAAAACCTGAGCTGGATCATATCTATTTTGTATAAATCGTGATAAACGTGTCCTAAAATTTCACCGCATTTTTTTGTTGCTGCATACGGAGAAATAGGATTGTCTACATTGTCGGTTTCAGAAAAAGGAATTTTTTCGTTATTCCCGTAAACGCTTGATGAGGAAGCGCAGACAAATTTATTAATATTGAAATCTTTACAGAGTTCCCAAAGATTCATGGTTCCTCGGATGTTTACTTCTTCGTATTCCAGAGGTCTTTCTATGGATGGACGCACTCCCGCAAGTGCAGCAAGGTGAATAACAGCGTCTATTTTATGATGGGTAAATATTGCTTCCAGTCCTTTTTTATCGCGGATATCCTGATAATACAGTCTATAATTTTCTGATTGCGAAAGAGAAATTAGTTTTTTAATATCATTATCTTTTCCGGAGTATTCAAAATCCGAAAAATATTGAATAGCGTCTAAAGTATTTTGAATTTTTATCTGATAGCTGTAGAAATCATCAAAATTGTCAATGTTTATGACAGAATGTCCTTTTTTCAATAATTGCTCAGCAAGATGGGAACCTATGAAACCGCTTCCTCCGGTTATAAGATAATTCATTTGTTGGTTTTTAATTCCACAAATTTATTAAAATACTTGGATGCTCTTTTTATACTTTTGCTATAAATATCATAAATGATTAATTTTCAAAAATTATTCACCCTGCCCAAAGAAGAAGAGGAAGAATTTACCTTTCAGGAAATTGAAGAGGGAATTTACTTTCGCGGACACAATCTCTGGCTTCTGGTGATCTCGATGGGAATTGCCTGCATCGGTTTAAATATCAACAGTTCTGCTGCAGTAATCGGAGCGATGCTGATTTCTCCTTTAATGGGACCTGTTGTAGGAATTGCATTCGGATTTTCTATCGGAAACAGACATCTGATAAAGCTGGGCGTTTTCAACTGGCTTCTGATGATTATTGTTGCCCTTTGTTCTTCCACGCTGTATTTCCTTGTTTCTCCTTTTCATTCTGAGACATCCCAACTGGAAAGTTTTAAAACAGCGACTATTTTCGACTGTTCTCTGGCTTTGCTGGGCGGTTTTGCTTGGTTTCTAGGAATTGTAAGAAAAGAAGCCATAAAAGTAATTGCCGGAGTTGCGGTTTCTACCGCCTGTATTCCGCCGCTTTGTACAGCAGGATTCGGGATTGCTAACGGAAACTGGGAATATTTCTGGGGCGGATTTTATTTTTACCTCATCAATTGTTTTTTTATTGCGGTAGGCACGTGGATTCTGAGTCTCGTACTCGGTTATCAGAAGTACTACATGGAAAAAGGAAAAGCTGCGAACAGAAAGAATTCATTAATTATAAGTCTGGCTTCTGTTGTTATTCTGCTTCCGAGTGTTTTACTCACAAAAAAGAAATGGGAAAAAGAAACACTGAAAGAACGGTCTGAAAATTACATCAGAAAGATCAGAGAAAATCATCCGGAACTCGCCATCATCAATTATGAACCTTTTAAAGAAGGTGAAAGCAATTTTCTGAGAATTACGGTGCTGAATGACAGCGTTTCCCTCAGCAAAAAAAGGCTGGATGAACATAATGATCTGGTAAAAGACATTCATTTAATCTGGCAATATTCGCCACATTCTGAAAATATGAATAATCCGGACGTAAGAAAACTCCAGAATCAGATTGATGCTTTAAAATCAGAAATCAATCTGCTGAAATCTGAGAACAAAATCAAATAAATTTTAATTTTTTTATATTTACTTAAACTTAATACAATGCAGTTTCAAGGGCAAATTTTAAAGATGACGAGCTTCCACGACGAGCCGATCCAATATTATCTCAATCTTTCCGGTGATCTGATTCACATGAATGAACTTTTCGGAAAAGAACTTACCATAAAACATACAGGTTACCAATGCGTAAACTGTGGCGAAAATAAACCGATTTACAGAATGGGTTTCTGCAAAAACTGCTTCTTTGAAAGTCCTTATGCAAGCGACACCATCATTCGTCCCGAACTTTCCACAGCGCATCTTGGAATTGCGGAACGGGATTTGGATGTAGAAAAGGAAATTCAGTTACAGCCACATACCGTTTATCTTGCGTACACCGGAGAAGTAAAAGTAGGAGTTACAAGAAATACACAGATTCCTACACGATGGATCGATCAGGGTGCCACATTTGCGCTGCCGATTGCCAGAACAGAAAACCGATATGAAGCAGGAATGATAGAAGTTGCTTTGAAGCAGCATGTTGCCGATAAAACAAGCTGGAAGAAAATGCTTCAGGATGATTTTGAAGACGAGATAGATCTTGCCGATTTTCAGCAGAAGATAAAAGAATATTTTCCTGAAGATTTCCAGAAGTTCTACAGTGAAGGAGAAAATCTGTGGAGATTCGATTATCCGTTTGAAAAACCTGAAAAAGTAACTTCTTTTACCCTTGATAAAAGACCTGAATATACAGGGAAATTAACAGGAATTAAAGGGCAGTATTTAGGTTTCGACGGAGGTGAGTTTATTAACGTAAGAGGACATGAAGGGTATGTAATTGAATTGACTGTTAAAAATTAATAGAATATTGAATTAAAACCAAATCACAAAAAATGAAAGGATGGGTAAAAAAATTATTTCTTGCTCTCGGAATTCTGTTTGCAGTTATCTTACTGGCAAATCTTGGACTGAATATATGGCTGAAAACAAGGCTTCCGCAGTACATAAAAAACAATACAGATTATAAAGTTTCCTACAAAAGTCTGGATGTGGATCTGGTGTCGGGAAATATTCTTTCCACAGGGATTACCGTAAACAGCAAAAATCCGCAAAACTTTAATGTTATCGGACTTCAGGGAACAATTGATACCCTGAAGATAAGCCGTTTCGGGATTTATGATGCCATCTTTAACAAGCAGATCAGTTCTTCGGATTTACTCCTGTCAAAACCCAATCTGAATATTATTCTTGCGAAACCGGTTGATACAAAAACGGGAAAGAAAAGAAATCCGGTACGTTTTGACAACATTAGAATTAATGAAGGAAATGTCAGCATTTTCAGATTTACGAAGCAGAAATTCTTTTCGGTTCAGGATCTGAATCTGTATGTGGAAAACCTTCAGATGACGGAAGAAGCTGTAGAAGATAAATTGCCTGTCGTTTTCGATCAGTATACCATTAAAGGAAGTAATTTTTTCTTCCGTCCTGATAATGTGTATGCTTTGGAAATCAATAAAATAGAAACAAAAAACGGACAGATGTCGATTGATCAGTTTCAACTCACTCCACTCGTTACTTTTGAGCAGTTTAAAAAATATTATCCTAAGAAGACGCAGCTTTTTCAGTTTAATATCGAAAAAATGGAATTCGAAGATATTGTTCTGAAAAAGAATAAAATTTCTCTGGCAAACGCAAATTTTTATAATCCTGATTTTAAGATTTACACTACAGATGCAGCTCCGGTAAAGCCTAAAAAACCAGTTAATTTTGATATTGATCTCGAAGATATAAAATTGAACAACGCCACTGTTCAGGTGATGAAACCTAACGGAGATCAGCTTCTCTATACCAAAAAGGCAAATCTTAACATCAATAAACTGAAGTTTGATAAAGAAACAAGAGAAGAGCTTATTCCGGTAGGCTATAAAGATTTTCAGTTTTCAGCGCAGGATATTTTGTACTCCGATCATCAGGATTTTAACTTAAAAAGCTTTACTTTAAATCCGAAAAAAGGAGAAATCCGAAATATTTCTGTAGTTCCGAATGGTTCAGCAGCAGGAAAAACCTCAATGAATCTTGTCGCAAACTATATTGGTTTCAACATCAATAAATGGGAATCCGTTGATAAAAAACTGAATCTTGATGTAAAAGATGTTTTAGTAGATCAGGTGAAAGGAAGCATCAAAGCAGGAGAAGTACAGGCAGCAAAAAAATCAGCCAATCTCAGTGGAATTCAGTTTCCGGTAATCATCAGAAAAGTAGTATTGAGAAATTCGGATATTACCTATGAGAAAAACAATCAGCCCTTGAGTTTTAGTAAACTGAATGCAGCCATTAATGATATTCAGCTTACCTCAAAGCCGGACAACTCAGGAATAGCGGTTGATGTAAAAAACTATACGCTGACTTCAGGCAATTTCGCTTACAAAACGGAGTTTTATCATATGACTTCCGGCGCTTTGAAGGTGGATAAAAATAACATCCGGCTTTCTCAGTTTGCGATGAAGCCTATCGTTTCGAGATCCCAGTTTATCAAAATGATTCCCGTGGAAAGAGATTTATACGATATTAAAGTAAATCAGATTACAGCAAACGGAACATGGAATCTGTTTTCTGACAATAAATCGATTAACGCTTCTAATGTAACCATTGAGTCTGCGGATGCCAATATTTTCAGAAGTAAAATCCCGAAAGACGATCCTAAAGAAAAACCTTTGTATTCGAGATTGCTACGCTCTATAAAAATTCCGATGGTAATCAATAATCTGAATCTTAGAAACTCTGTTCTCGTGTATGAAGAAGATACGCCTGAAAGTGCGGGACCGGGAAAACTGACATTCAGCAACTTTAATATGAATGTTAAAAACCTCAACTCTGCCAAAATGAAAGGAAAGCCGACAAGAGTGGACATAAAAATAGACTGTTCTTTTATGAAACTTGCGCCGCTTTCCGTAAACTGGAATTTCGATGTTGCCGATCAGCGTGATGTGTTTGCTATTTCAGGAAGAACCACCAATCTTCCGGCGCAGGGAATCAATCCTTTTATCCGTCCTTATCTTCATGTAACGGCAACGGGAACTATTCAGGAAATGCTGTTCAATTTCAGAGGAGATCCAAGAGGATTGAACGGAAGTTTTAATCTGAAACATAAAGATCTTAAAATTGCCATTCTGGATAAAAACAACCGTGAAAAGAAAGGTTTTTTAACTGCCGTTGCCAATCTTCTGGTAAAAACAGATTCAGGAAAGCTTCCTGAAGATGTGCAGATAGAAAATGTAGAGAGGGATCCTACCAAATCGTTCTTCAATCTTTTCTGGAAAGGAATTGAGCAGGGATTGAAAAAAACTTTGATCGGAATTAATATCGATGGCGCCAAAAAAACGGTTGAGAATGCCAAAAAGACAGTGAAAAATGTAAAAGAAGATGTAAAAGGCATGAAACAGTCTGTAAAAGAAATCGGGCAGGAGATAAAAAAGAATCCGGATCAGAATAAAAAGGAACAGTCTGAAAAAGAAACCGAGAAGAAAGGTTTCCTGAAAGGAATCTTTAAGAAAAAAGAAAAATCCGGAACTGAATAAGTCCGGATTTTCATCGTATTTAAACTTTAGTAATTGTAATCTTCAGTCTCGTCAAAAGCAATTTCTCTTAGGAATTTATCAAAATCTTCGCCGGGATAATTGCTGTCTGCTCCGTAAGAATCGATGATCATGCCTATATTTCCGTCAGAATCTTTTACCAGATAGAGAACAGCATTGTCATCCGGGCTGCTTGGTCCTTCAAAACGATATGTTTTAATAATGGTGAGATCTGTAGGCTGATAAACTCTCTCAGAATTTTCAAATTTCATTTCACAGTTTTCATTCATTCGGAATTCTCTGTGGACGCCTCTTTGTGCCAATTTTGCCATCACCTGGCTTAATGTTGTCATTTTATCAATGTTACCTGTGCTTTCCATAATACTATTTTCTCTTCAAAGTACAATAATTAAACCATTGCTTTATTTTATGTGGTATTGGCAATAACAAATCAATTTTAAATTTTTTTCAGTATTTGTTAACAAAAATTATAATGACAGAAAATGGTTGGGTATGCTTTTTGCAATAAAGACGGTATATAAATCAGACAGAATATGAAAAAAGAAGTCGGAGTTTTACTGGCAGGAGGAGTTGGTCTTTTGGCAGTATTAAGTATCATAGGAATTAAAAAAATATTACACAGAAAAGATAAAAAATACAGTGATGCCTATTCGGATTATCACAGACATTTCGAAGACAAAAACTACGATGATGAATATCACGGAGTAGAATTTTATGCACTGAAGTAGTTAAAAAATATATCTAAATCATGTTAAAATCCGGAGCTTTTAAAGTTTCGGATTTTTCTTGTGGAAAACTTTAATGTTAAAATTGATCATTTTATCATCATTCCACTCTAATTTTACATCATCAATGCAGAACGAAAATATCATAAAAGGTCAGGGCGCACAGCGAAATGTTATCAACCGTTTCGACCGATATACCTTTGAGCCTGAAGAAGATGATTTCGAAACTGTAAAAACCTCTTTTACCGAAGTTTTCCCTAAAAGCATCGTCAATCAGGTAAAAAGTGATGATCTTCCGATGGAGTACTCCATGAATCCTTATCAGGGTTGTGAACACGGCTGCTCTTACTGCTTTGCAAGACCTACTCATGAATATTGGGGATACAGTGCAGGAATTGATTTTGAAAGGAAGATCATGGTGAAGAAAAATGCGCCGGAACTTTTAGAAAAGTTTTTTCAGAAAAGAGGATATCGACCGGCTCCCATTTTACTTTCAGGAAATACAGACTGTTATCAACCCGCAGAAAGGCACTTTGAGATTACCAGAAAAATACTGCAGGTCTGTCTGGATTACAGACATCCGGTTCATGTTCTTACAAAAAACGCTTTGGTTCTTCGCGATATCGATATTCTGCAGCCTCTAGCCGAACAAAATCTTGTGTCCGTTTCTCTTAGCATTCCCACCATCAATGAGGAACTTCGAAGAAAGATGGAACCGAGAACCAGTGCT
The DNA here is from genome assembly GCF_018603435.1 of Chryseobacterium sp. ZHDP1. Classification (GTDB taxonomy): domain Bacteria; phylum Bacteroidota; class Bacteroidia; order Flavobacteriales; family Weeksellaceae; genus Chryseobacterium; species Chryseobacterium indicum. The sequence goes on from NZ_CP075682.1 coordinate 3,173,541, forward strand.
GCAAAAAACAAACTGAAAGCCATAGAAATTCTGTCTGAACATAAAATTCCTGTCAATGTGATGGTCGCGCCGATTATTCCAGGATTAAACAGCGATGAACCTTTAACCATTTTAAAAGCAATCTCTGAAGCAGGAGCGCAAAGTTTCGGATACACTCTGGTAAGATTAAATGATGCGGTAGAGCCGGTTTTTGTGAACTGGATTGAAAATGCATTTCCGGACCGTGCTCAGAAAGTTTTAAATCTGATCCGTTCTATGCGGGGCGGAAAATTAGGTGAGAAAAAGTTCTTCGACAGACAAAAGGGAGAAGGAAATATTGCAGAAATGATTCATAATACCTTTAAAATAGGGCGAAAAAAGTTTTTCGATGGAAAAGAATTTCCGAAACTTTCCATTAAAGGTTTTACAGGAGCAAAAGATCAGCAGCTGAGGTTGTTTGATTAACAGTTTCACAAAAATAAAAACCGCTCCAATCAGGAACGGTTTTTTTATAACTTTTTTGCAGCCTACATATCCGTTACAGGACATTCGAAATCTTTGCTGCATGCAGCGCATACAACGATGTCTCCGCAAACATACATACAAAAATCCGGTTCATCCGGAAAAGACTTAATTCCTCCTGCTCCTTTAATTCCCTTTAACTGGCTTTTGCTTAGTTTTTTTAAATTTTTCATATTGTTTTAGTTAAAAATTTGATACTAATGTAAAGATAATCAAAATTTTAATAAATCAAACTATTGTGGGATATTTTAATTAATTTTTCAATGAAAATAAAATATGAATGAATTTTCATATATTGGTGAATAATATTTTTAGAATTTTATAGTTAAATATTTATCATATTAAAGCGGTTTCCGAAAAGCTGACAGAGTAGGAGTACATCAAAATCAAAAAACTATGGAAAATTTTAAAAAGCTTTCAAGAGAAGACAAAAAAAGAATTTCTGCGGGCTACGGTCCTGCGTATTGTATTGAAGGAGGCGGTTCCGGTTCGGGCGGCTGTGGCGCAAATGAAATCTGTTCTGGCGGAAAATGTGTACCGTATCAGGATCCGGGAGGAGATCCGGGAAATCCCGGCGGTGGCGGAGATACTTATACATGTATCTGTCCGTGGGGTACTTTTACACAATCTACTCCATGCCCTGAATTCTACTGTATTACAGGATAATAAAGATTATAAAGTAAGAAAAGGGAAGGTGTTTATTACCTTCCTTTTTTATATTGTCTAATCATTTCTTGCTGTCTGAAAGGCATAAAAAAAACCGGGTAAATTACCCGGTCTGTATTTATTTTTTAATTAATCCTAATTCAATTAATCTTTCGTGTAAAAATTCTCCTGCTGTTGTATCTTCATACAGTTTAGGATTGTTTTCGTCTACACAGTTTTCCAAAGCATTCAGTGACATTGAACTCACGGGATGCATAAAGAAAGGAATTGAATATCTTGAAGTTCCCCACAATTCTCTTGGCGGATTTACCACTCTGTGAATCGTAGACTTCAGCTTATTGTTGGTATGTCTCGAAAGCATATCTCCAACGTTAATCATCAGTTCATCCGGTTCTGCGATCGCATCGATCCATTCTCCGTTATGATTCTGAACCTGAAGACCCTTCCCCTGAGAACCCATTAAAAGAGTAATCAGATTAATGTCTCCGTGAGCAGCAGCTCTTACCGCATCATCCGGCTCTTCCGTGATCGGCGGATAATGAATAGGTCTTAAAATAGAGTTTCCTTCTGCAATTTTATCATCAAAATAAAATTCATCAAGACCAAGATAAAGCGCTAAAGCTCTCAGAACATACTGTCCTGTTTTTTCCAACATTTGGAAAGCTTCTTTCCCTACTTCGTTGAATTTTGGAAGTTCTTCAACGATTACATTGTCCGGATACTCGCTTTTGTATTGGGAATCATCAGACACATATTGTCCGAAATGCCAAAACTCTTTCAAGTCTCCTTTTTTGAAGCCTTTTGCAGTCTCCTTACCGAATCCTACATAGCCTCTTTGTCCGCCAATTCCCGGAATCTCATACTTCTGTTTCGTTTCCGTTGGCAATTCAAAAAAGTTTCTTACCTCTCCATACAGTTCATCCACCAATTTGTCATCAAGAAAATGGCCTTTTAAGGCTACAAAACCAATTTCTTCATAAGCTTTTCCGATTTCATTTACAAATTTCTGTTTGCGTTCCGGGTCACCCGAAAGGAAATCACGCAGGTCTACACTAGGTATTTTATCCATTTTTAGAAATTTACGAACTGCTAAATTACAGATTTTTAAATTAAAAATTATTTCGTGTTACGCATTTATCAGTTAAATTTGTATTATGAAAAAATATTCTTCCAAAAGAAGTATTCAGATACTTGCACACCTTCTTCAGCAATACGGAATTTCAGATATCATTGTTTCCCCGGGATCCAGAAATGCACCTTTGGCGATTCATTTTTCAGAGATCGACAGTTTCAACTGTTACAGTATTGTGGACGAAAGGAGTGCGGCTTTTGTAGGAATGGGAATGGCGATGAGCGAGAAAAAACCTGTTGCAGTTACCTGTACAAGTGGTTCAGCCTCCGTAAATTATTATCCGGCGATCACGGAAGCTTTTTATTCCAATATTCCGCTTTTGGTGTTAACTGCTGACAGACCAACGGATTATGTGGATATTTTCGACGGACAGACGATCCGTCAGAATAATCTTTTTCATCAGCATTCTTACGGAGATTTTCAGCTTTTGGAAGACGGAAAGGAAAATGCGGAAGACATTAATTTTGATATCATTAAAAAAGCCATTGAACTTTGTATTGAAAAACAAGGTCCGGTTCACATCAATATTCCTCTGGAAGAACCTTTGTATGAATTAATTTCAGAATTGCCGACTTTCCCGACGGTTGAAAGAACAATCAAACAGAAAGAATACGAAATTCCTTCTAACCTTGTTGCAGACTGGAATACTTCACAAAGAATCATGATTCTTGTGGGAACCAAAGATCACAGTCCGGAATTGGAAAATCAGCTAACGCAATTGGTTAAAAATCACACGGTTGTTGTGTTGAGTGAAGCAAATTCAAATTTATACCACGAAAAATTTTTCAGACATATAGACCGATACGTTTTCAATTTCACGGAAGAAGATTTTAAAATGTATGCACCGGATTTGCTGATCACAGTGGGGCAAAACGTTGTTTCCAAAAAAGTAAAACAGTTTTTAAGAAAGGCAAAGCCAAAACAGCACTGGCATTTAGATCCTGTATGGCAGCCGGATACGTATTTTTCCCTGACTGAAAAGATCGAGGTAAAACCTGAAGTTTTCTTTTCTAAATTATTAAAATTTGTCAATCTCGAACCTAAACCTTATTTCAATCTATGGGATGTTTTAAGAGATAAAAAGGATGCAAAACATGAGAAGTTCATAAGTTCCGTGGATTTTTCAGATTTTTATTTTTTCAATAAAACGGCACAAATTGTTCCTGAAAATTACAATATTCATTTCAGCAACAGTTCGGCAATACGCTATGCACAGCTTTTCGATTACGGCAAAAGAAGAATCTACTGCAACAGAGGAACAAGCGGAATCGATGGTTCCACTTCTACAGCAATGGGATTTGCAATCAAAAATTCTAATCCTACTTTGTTGATTACCGGAGATTTAAGTTTTTTCTATGATATTAACGGACTTTGGAATCAGTACATTCCTCCGTTTGTAAGAATCATGATTTTTAATAACGGCGAAGGAAATATCTTCAAAATTATTCCGGGACCGGGAAATGCCAATCCGAATACGTTAGACGAATTTATCGCTACAAAGCATCATAAAAATGCCGAGTATTTAGCCAAACATTTCGGATTCTCCTACACAAGAGTAGATGAAGAGGTAACTTTAGACCGTGTTCTTGAAAATTTCTTTAAACCGGATGTTCAGCCTAAAATATTGGAAATCAATACGCAGGCTCTACATAATGCAGATATACAGAAATCTTATTTCAACTTCCTGAAAGAAAATTAAAGATCTAAATATTCTTCATTTCCCGGCAGATTGATAATTCTGTCCAAAGGATAGATGAAGTTTTCGTCAAAATCATTCATTGCATTAATAATTTGGAAATGAGAGAATTGCTTTATATTCTGTAAAGTGATCTCGGTTTCTTTTACTTTTTTATGTTTTAAAAGATTTTGTCTCTGTACCCCGTTCAAAAGATAAGTTGAAGGTGTAAACCAGTCTTTGCCTTTCAGAAATAAAAGGTTGGAGTATGAAGTGTCGGTAATGTGATTGTTTTTAACGATAATAATCTCTTCCGCTTTGGATTTCATCTTCATTTTTTCCAGTTCTTTCCGGTCTTCAAACTTAAAAGAGTAATCATAGCTGTTGTTTTCCACCAGCTGGAAATCATCAATTTCAGGAATTGCATAAGGAATCATCTGGGTACGGATCTTTTTATCAAGATCATACACCAGTCTCAGCTTGAAAAGACCGTCTTCATCATGATCCAGATGTTTGTACACCTTCGCAAGATCTATTGTGCCTTCTTTCCCGAAGTGGGCGAAAGTCTGGTCTACACGCTTCTGATGAAATTCAAGCAAATAAATTTCCTGATCTTCTACTTTAATGCTTTCAATGAATTGGGACATAGATTTTGTTTTTCATTTCCTGATATTCGTCTTCTAACCTGCTCATGTGTGTAATTCCGCCCCCGCTTTTAAAGAAAAACTCTTCTCCTTCTTTTTCAATAAAACGGATCATGACACAACTGTCGACATTTTTTCCGTCAAACCAACCGCAAACTCCTGTATAATATCCTCTTTCATAACCTTCTGCATCCAGAATAATTTCCAGTGTTTTAGGTTTTGGAGCTCCCAAAATAGAACCTGCAGGAAGCAGTTTTTTCATAATGCTTCCCAGTTTTCCATTAAATTCAGGTTTGATGTTTCCTGAAATTTCGGAACTCATGGCATACAAATCTTTTTGTTTTGTTTTGATGAAATCGATGTATTGAAATTTGTCAACCTTCACATCGTCTGCCACCATGCTCAGATCGTTTCGGAGCAAATCTACCACTGTGTAATGTTCGGCTTTCTCTTTTTTATCATTTTTAAGAATTTCTGCCGCATTATCCAGAGAAGCATCAATAGTGCCTTTCATGGGATAGGTAAAAATTTTTCCGTCGTTGATCTTTACAAAAGTTTCAGGAGAAAAAAATACGAAAAAATCTTTATAAAAAACTTTATATTTCGCGGAAGAATGATAAAATATTTCTTTCAGTGTTAAATTCGTCTCAATTTTAGTTTTTCGGGTATAATTTACCAGATAAGAATTTCCGAAGCGAATATTTTTCTGAACTTTATCGAATCCTGTTTTAAAGCTTTCCAAAGTTTCAGGATAAGAAATCCATTCTACTTTTTTGTTTAAATGAGGCTTTGTTTGTACGTTTGAAAAGTTTTGAAAATCAATTAATAAGCCTGAATTTTCAATTTCATCTTCTTTAAAGATTTCAACATTCTCCGTAAGAAAATCAATGATAAAAAAGTAGGGAACTTTCTGTAGTGAAAGTTCATCCATTTCAATAAATTTTTGATGATTCGCCGAAAACATTCCGCAAAAGTAATTATTGATGTTTACTTTTGCACAAAATTTTTTTAATGGAAAACAAATATCCGCAGAAACCGGGATTAGATTTTATACTGAAGCAGGCATTTTTCTACTGGAATAAAACACTGATTTTTCAGCTGATGTTTTCGGTGCTTTACTTTGCCATATTTTTTACTTCAATGTTTTTCTTTGCAGAAAAATTCGGAGTTCTGGATCAGCAGCAGGAACTTCTGGAAGCCTATAAAAACGGAATGGATGCTTATTTAGCAAAAGCTGCAGAACTTGGGCAAACAGATAATTCTCGATATTTCAGCTATGCTTTACTGGGGACACTGGTTTTTCTTTATCCTTTAAATCTCGGATTTTTTCAGATTTTCAGAAAGATTGATTTAAAAGAGAAAATTGAGATCGGAGATTTGCTGGCAGGTTATAACGGCACAAATTTCTTCAGATATATTTCTTACGGTCTTTTTTGGTTTTTGATCTATGCCATGATTTTCAATACTTTAATTTTGCCTGTAATCTGGGTTTGCATTACAATATTTGTAGCTCCTATGATGTTTTTTATGAACCGAACCATCTTCGAATCGATTTCTTTGAATTTTAAAGCACTGAAGATGTATTTTCTGGAAATATTTGTCTGTGTGATGGTTGCAGTAATTTTTAAATACATTGGATTTACTTTATTCTTTATAGGAGGTTTATTCACTTTTCCGTTCTGGAATGCAATGATTTATTCACTTTATAAAACCATTTTCTCCGAAAAAGAATAAAATTGACGTGTTTTTAATGTATTTCTGCTAAAAAAATATTAATTTGGTAGTAATAACATTAAAAAATTACACCATGTCAGAATTTAATGAATTTGACCAGCAGGGTTCTGTTCCGGAAAAAAGTACAGGATCCATTATTTCTCATGCTTTCGAAATGTATAAAGGTATTTTCCTGTATGCAGTAATTGCAATGATTATTTACAGTATTTTAGGTGCCATTATTCAGTCTGTTTCCGGGGTGAATTCAGCGGCAATGTTCGAAGATATGCGGGATTCCGGCGATTATTCTAGTTTTAGCGCATTCAGTGCGCCGGGAATGCCTTTGTATTTAACGTTATCCGGAGTTTTAGGGCTTCTGCTTTCTCCTTTGTATGTGGGATTAATTTACATGACGAATAAATACAACACAAAAAATCCTATCGAGTTTTCTGATCTTTTTATCGGATACAAACAAAATTTTGTAAATATCCTGATTTACGCATTACTGGCAGGAGTTATTTCTTCCGTTGCTCTTTCTCTTTGTGTATTCCCGATTATTTTTGTCTATCCTTTTCTGATGCTGGGTTACCCGATTTTATTATTTGAAAATGCATCTGCAACGGATGCTTTGGGAAAGTCATTTAATATCGTAAAAGAAAATTACGGAGTATTCCTTGGCGCAACATTTGTAGGTTTCCTTTTATCAATGGCCGGAATAGTGCTTTGCTTTATTGGAATTATTGTAACGGCACCATTCATTTTTGCAGTCATGTATTCTCTGTACTGCGCTCATTTAGGAAAACCAAGACAAATAATATTTAACAAATAATGAATAAAAATGAACAAATCAGCAGCGTTAAAATAAAGCAGGTATTTCTTCTTGCTATCATTTTGGTTCTTACAGGTTTAATCTGTTACAATCTTGCGCTGTTTATCCCTTCTGTTCTGGGAGCAATTACCATCTATGTGGTTTGCAGAAAGTATAACTTTTATCTGCAGGAGGAGAAAAACTGGAAACCGTGGCTTGCGTCATTAACACTGATGTTTGCCAGTTTAGTCATTCTTATTCTTCCCATTTATTTTATTGGAGATCTTTTAATTGAGAAATTAGGAAATGCGCAGGCTTACATGGATAAGTTTAACGTATTTCTGGAAAAAATTCATACTTATATTTTCGATAAAGTAGGGTTCGATATTTTAAGCAAAGAAAATATGGACAAGCTGAAAAGCAACGTAGGGCAGTTTTCTACAAAAGCTCTCAGCGGAACTGTAAATACATTAACCGTAGTTATGTCGATGTATTTTATTCTCTATTTTATGTTGGCAAAGCCGCGTTTTTTTGAAAGAATTCTGTCGTCTTCCGCTCCTTTGAAAAGAGCAAATGTATCTATGATCGGCGAAAAGATGAGAAAGCTTATCATGGCAAATGCCATCGGAATTCCCGTGGTTGCTATCGGACAGGGTATTGTTGCACTGGTAGGATATTTTATTTTTGATGCGCCGAGTCCTGTTTTACTTTTTGCATTAACGGCAGCTGCTTCGATGGTTCCTGTGGTGGGCGCAGCAATTGTGTATATTCCGGTCTGCATTTATATGATTGCAGAGGGCAATACGGGAACAGGACTGGGATTGGCCGCTTACTGCCTTATTGTTGTAGGATTAACCGATAATGTGCTTCGTTTTACGCTTCTGAAGAAATTAGAAGATATCCATCCTTTAAACACTGTTTTCGGAATTATTATGGGAATGAATTTATTTGGATTCATGGGATTGGTTTTCGGTCCGATTTTAATTTCGTTAACTTTGCTTTTGATTCAGGTATACAGAAATGAGTTTTCGGATGACGATACTCCTGAACTTGAACTTCCGAACAAAAATGAAGAACTGGAAGGTAAAATAGATTTAATGATATAACATGGAGAACGGAATAAACCCTGAAATACTACAGGAAATCTGCGTTGTTAAAATGCCTTTCGGAAAATACGAAGGAACCATTCTCGCGGATCTGCCGATAAGCTATCTTGAATGGTTTTGCAGAAAAGGAATGCCAAAAGGCAAGCTGGGAATGCAGTTAGCAACGATTTACGAAATAAAACTGAATGGTTTAATGGATTTGCTGGCTCCAATTCGGGGAGGAGTAGTGAGTTTTCAAAAGCCTAAAACAAAGACGTATAAATTTTAGCAAAAAGTTTCGGCGGCATCGAAGATGCCGCCGAAACTTTTTTTATCTCAAAATAAATCAAAAATTATTTAGGCTCCCAAAGCTCAATCTTATTTCCTTCAAGATCAAGAATATGTACAAACTTTCCAAAATCATAAACCGCGATCTCGTCTAAAATTTCAACATTTTCTTTTTTCAGTTCTTCAACTAAAGCTTCAAGATTATCAACCGTATAATTAATCATAAAGTCCCTTGTGGAAGGCTCAAAATACTTAGTGGTTTCAGGAGAAGGACTCCATGTTAAAGAACCATTTGGATTGGATTCCGCAGCCTCTTTCCATTCGAAAGTTGCGCCGTATTCATTAACATCAACTCCAAGATGAGTTGTATACCATTCTTTTAAAGCTTTCGGATCTTTACACTTGAAGAATATTCCGCCGATTCCTGTTACTCTTTTCATTTTATAGCTGGTTGGTTTTTAAATATATTCAGGTTTCGGCGGTCGCGGCAAAGCCGCGACCGCCGAAACCAAATTATTATCCTTTCAAAGCAGCGATTTCATCTCTCAGTTTAGCTGCTTTAATAAAATCAAGATTTTTTGCTGCAGATTCCATTTCTTTCTGCTTTTGCGCAATTACCTTTTCCATATCTTCAGAAGTATAGCTTGCTTTTGCTTCGGCAACTTTCTGAAGAATTTCTTTCTGGGTATATTTTTCATCAGGAAAATCTTTACTTCTTCCGACAAGACTTTCCGAGATTTTTTTATTTAATGCGACAGGTACTTTTCCATGCTCTTCATTATACTGCATCTGTTTTGCACGGCGGTATTCTGTTTCATCTAGCGTTGCCTGCATCGATTTGGTGATCTTATCGGCATACATAATGGCTCTTCCGTTAAGATTTCTCGCGGCACGACCAACAGTTTGGATCATCGATCTTCGGCTTCTCAACATCCCTTCTTTATCCGCATCGAGGATGGCTACTAAAGATACTTCCGGCAAATCCAGACCTTCTCGCAATAAATTTACCCCGATTAAAACATCGAAAAGTCCCACACGCAGATCCTGCATAATCTGGATACGTTCCAAGGTTTCCACATCGGAATGAATATACCGTGTTCTGATCCCGAATTTGGTAAAATATTTTGTTAATTCCTCCGCCATTTTCTTGGTTAACGTCGTTACCAGAACCCTTTCATCAAGATCTGCTCTTTTCTGGATTTCCTCCATTAAATCATCAATCTGATTCTGGGTAGGACGGATTTCAATAATCGGATCTAAAAGTCCGGTCGGACGGATAATCTGCTCAATATAAGCACCTCCGGTTTTTTCCAGTTCATAATCTGCCGGAGTTGCGGAAACATAGATTACTTGATTCTGAATGGCTTCAAATTCTTCAAATTTCAAAGGACGGTTATCCATTGCCGCAGGAAGCCTGAATCCGTATTCCACCAAAGCTTCTTTACGGCTGCGGTCGCCTCCGTACATGGCGTGAACCTGAGGAACCGTAACGTGGCTCTCGTCAATCACCATCAAATAATCTTTTGGGAAATAATCCAATAAACAGAAAGGTCTTGTTCCCGGTAACCTTCCGTCGAGATATCGCGAATAGTTTTCAATTCCGGAACAGTAGCCGAGTTCTTTAATCATTTCCAGATCAAGTTCGGTTCTTTCCTGTAATCTTTTGGCTTCCAGTGGTTTTTCAATCGAATTGAAAAAATCAACCTGCTTTACAAGATCATCCTGAATATCACGAATTGCGCCGTTCAAAGTCTCTTTCGATGTTACAAAAAGATTGGCAGGATAGATCTGAATCTGATCAAAAGCGCCTGTTACATTTCCCGAAACCGGATCAAAACTCTGGATTTTTTCAATTTCATCCCCGAAAAACTGAATTCTGATCGCATTGTCTGCATAAGCAGGGAAAACATCAATCACATCTCCTTTTACACGGAATGTTCCTCTTTGGAACTCATTTAATGTTCTGGAATATAATGCGTTAACTAAAGAGTGGAGCAGTGCGGTTCTTGTCACTTTTTCACCGATCGCAATAGAAATTAAAGATTTGTGAAATTCCGTAGGGTTCCCGATACCGTAAATACATGAAACTGAGGCAACAATGAGGACGTCACGTCTTCCTGAAAGTAAACTCGCGGTTGCGGAAAGTCTTAATTTTTCAACTTCTTCGTTGATACTCAGGTCTTTTTCGATGTAAGTTCCGGTTGTGGCGATGTAAGCTTCCGGCTGATAATAATCGTAGTAACTTACGAAATATTCAACGGCATTTTCAGGAAAGAATTCTTTAAACTCCATGAAGAGCTGTGCTGCCAAAGTTTTATTGTGGGCTAAAACCAAGGTTGGTTTCTGTACATTCTGCACCACATTGGCAACGGTAAATGTTTTTCCGGATCCGGTAACTCCCAGAAGCGTCTGGTATTTTTCCCCGATTTTTATGCCTTCGGTGAGCTTTTCTATCGCTTGTGGCTGATCTCCGGTAGGTTTATATTCTGATTGAAGTTTGAAATTCATAAAAATTGTGATGTTATCCTAACAAAAATACGAAAGATATATTTGACATTGGGAAGTATTTTATACCACAGATTCATTAGAATAAGATGCGTGATTATATTCAAAACAAAACAGCACTCAATCTGAATCCTGTTTTATTTAAAAAAATCGATTCTAATTTTGAAAAGACATCATTAGCGGAATTCTCATGCTGTAACGAACAGGTTTTCCCTCTTTTTCTGCGGGTTTCCAGACGATGTTTTCATTAGCTTTTCTGAAAGAATTTACTGCTTCTGCATTAAATGATTCATTGTTTCCTGATGCTTTCACATCCGCAATATTTCCGTCTTCCAGAACAATATAGTTAATTTCAGTTCTGTACGTTTCTTTGCCTAGATTCATTTTAGACGCGTCAAATGCTTTCGACATTTTATTCCTCATTTCATTAATTCCACCCGGATATTGCGGAAGTAAAGTTGCCTCATCTTTTGTTGCCATGTTTTTACCCTCTTTCGGTCGGATGGTATCCTGAATAACTCCTTCATCAATAATGTTTTCACTTAATTGCTCAGTAATTCCACTTTCTGGGTTTAAAGATTCGTTTTTAACAACATTAGTAATGGGTTCATTACTTTCAGCAATCTGTTTTTTCACAGGTTCTGATATTGTTTCCTGCGTTTTTTCGATCATCTTCTCCATCGGAGTGGCGTAGGTTTTCTGCACGAATAGTCCGAAAGCAATCAGCAAAACCGGAATGCTGATTACTTTTTTTAAGTCTGCCAGCTTAGATTTTTTGGTGTTCATCATAATAAATCGTTTTTTGGTGTTTTTGAAATTGAATGTATGCGTAAGGTTATAGTTTTGGCTTGAAATAATTTCTTCCAGAATTAAATTCTGATAGTCTTTTATGGCAAAATCGTTTTTTAAAACAGATTCATCTGCCAGAAATTCATGATTGGTAATTATTGCTTTCTTATAAAAATAGACGGCAGGATTGAACCATGTAATTATCTTTATGATCTCGACAATAATGATATCAATGCTATGCCTCTGTTCCAGATGGCTCTTTTCATGAAGAAATATTCTGGAATCTATTTTATTGTCAATCAGATAGTTTCTGCCTAAATAAATCGTATTCCAGAAGCTGAAAGGCGAAATAGGTTCATTTGTGATGATGATATTTTGATTCTGATAGATCATTTTTTCACCATTCAGATTTTTAATTTTAAATATGATAATATAGTTCTAATCAGGAAAATCAATGTTACAGTTCCGTAGATTATCCAGAGCAGATTCATCCAGTTAAAGCTTTCCTGTTTCGGTGTAATGTCTATAATCTGTTGTGTTGCTTCAATAGTGTTCTGTAAACGAGTTATCGGTCTTGAAGTTTCTGATTGAATGGAAATAAATGGAACGGTATAGGAAAATACAAGGGAAAGCAAAAGGTAAAACCTGTTGAAACCGTACATTTTCTCCTTCTGCAAAAACACGTAATATCCAGTCAAAAGCAAGGAAGAACACAGAATTATTTTTAAAATGATCATCATTTTTCGTCGATTTGCTGGTCGATAATTTCACGGAGTTCTTTCAGTTGTTTTTGGGAAAGCTTTGCATTGGAAGTAAAAAACGATGCAAACTGCGTTACGGAACTGTTGAAAAAACGGTCAATCATGGAAGTCATTTCCTCTTTGAAATACTCTCCTTTCGCGATCTTTGGATAATATTCGCGAGAATTTCCATACAATTTGTAGCCAACAAAATCCTTATTCTGCATTCTTTTCAGAAGGGTGGCAATGGTTGTGGTGGCAGGTTTCGGTTCGGGGTACGATTCTAAGATGTCCTTCATGAAAACTTTTTCTTTTTCCCAGAGAATTTCCATAATATCTTTCTCAGAATCGGTCAGTTTTATTTCTTTCATATTCTACGAGTTGTTATTTGTTTCTACAAATGTAGAATAAAAATTTAAACTGCCAAATTTTATGGCACTATTTTTCCATTTGAAATTCAATAATAATCCTAATTCAATGAAAATCAATAAACTTTATATTTCAGCAATCAGTGTTTTTCTCATATTTTCATCATGTAAAGAAAATACACTTAATGCCCAAAAGCTCGGGAAAGACGGAAGCGTAGAAACAAAAGAGCCTAATTCTCCGGAATATAAACCTGCTTTTGCCGGACAGACCAGAATAAAAGCTGTAAAAACCTCAACGCCTTATAATATCGAAATTTTAAATAAAGATCTGGGGAATCCTTGGGGAATTATCAATTTACCGGACGGAAGATTTTTAATTACAGATAAAAGAGGATACATGAATGTGGTTTCTGCCGACGGAAAAGAAATTTCAAAAATCGAAGGCTTCCCTAAAGTAGATTCGAAAGGGCAGGGCGGAATGCTTGACGTGGCTTTAGATCCTGATTTTAAAACAAACAATATCATTTATTTCAGTTTTTCAGAACCTTATGAAAATGGAAATCATACCGCTGTTGCAAAAGGAAAGCTTTCTCAGGATTTAAAAACAATTTCTGAAGTAAAAGTTATTTTCAGAGCAACTCCGACGTATGATGGAGACAAGCACTATGGAAGCCGATTGGCATTTGATAAAGACGGAAATTTATTTGTAAGTACAGGAGAAAGATCGGATAAGCAAACGAGAGTTTATGCGCAGAGAACGGATAATTATTTAGGTAAAATCTTAAAAATAACAAAGGAAGGGAAGCCGGCTCCCGGAAATCCTTTCATAGGAAAAACAGGGTTTAAACCTGAAATTTATGCGTACGGAATAAGAAATCCGCAAGGTCTGGCAATTGATCCGAGCGGAAATCTCTGGGATGTAGAAATGGGACCGAGAGGCGGAGATGAAATTAATTTAATAAAACCCGGAAAAAATTACGGTTGGGGAGATGTAACCTACGGAATCGAATATTCCGGAGATAAAATCAACAATGGGACAACACAAAAAGCAGGAACAGAACAGCCTGTCTATTACTGGGATCCTGTGATTTCGCCAAGCGGAGTTACGTTCTACACCGGAAATATCGACGAATGGAAAGGGAATCTAATGATCGGCTGTTTAAGCGGAGAACACATCAGCCGGATTGTAATGAAAGACAATAAAGTGATAGGAGAAGAAAGGCTTCTGGAAGATCAGAACGAAAGATTCCGAGATGTTCTCAATGGAAGCGACGGAAATCTGTACGCTGTTACAGACAGTGGAAAATTGTATAAAATTTCTAAAAAATAATAGTTTTGTTCAATAAATAATGGCTTCCGAATTTCCAGAAGCCATTATTTGTTATGATATAAAGATTAAAATTTAAAATTAAATCTTGCAAAAACCTGTCTTCCTGCAAATCCCATCTGTACCGGATCAAAAATACCTCCTGATTCCGTGTTTCCGGATGAAACAGCATCTCTTTGTAAAGTAGCGTATCTGTTGAATAAATTTTTGCTTCCTATAGTCAGATTGATGTTTTTGGAAAATTCATAACCAAAAGAAAGATCTGTCGTGACTTTCGGATTGTAAGTCTGGTAATCGTCCGGTCCGTTATAGCCTACCAGAGTCACTTTATCAAATCTAACCAGCTGTAAATTAGCATTGAATTTACTGATCTTATAATTCAGGTTTAAATTGATCTTCGTTTTCGGTGCAGAAGCTAAAATAAAAGCTCTTTCCCTAGGGCTGAGATAAATGTCTTCTTTTCCTTTCAGCCTGTCGGAAGTATTCACTTTTGTGATCTCCATTTCGTTGTAGTTTCCGGCTAATGTTGCCGTCAGTTTTCCTTTTCCGATATTTTCGTTAAAACTTAAAATAACATCAAGCCCTTTAGTTCTTGTATCTATTGCGTTGGTGAAAAACTGAGTCTGATCGATGCGGTTTTCAATTAAAATATTTCCGATCGCATCATCATCCTGCGAGAAATTTCCCGTTAAAACAATTCTGTCTTTTACCTTGATGTAATATCCATCTACTGTTGCCGTAAATTTCCCTGTGTTAAAGGTAAATCCGGCACTTCCATTCACAGAAGTTTCCTGTTTAAGCTGCGGAATTCCTACTGCTTTTGCCAGATTACTGTCATTAGACGCCAATTGAATTGTTACCAGATTTCCGCCCTGAAAATTGGTAAACTGTAAGCTGTAATATTTCTGAGCCAGAGAAGGAGCTCTGAATCCCGTAGAAAAAGAGCCGCGGAATGCAAACTGTGGTGTTATTTTGTATCTTGTAGACAGTTTTCCATTCAGGGTGCTTCCGAAATCATTATAATTTTCGAATCTTCCGGCAACGCTTACCATCCAGTTTTTGGTAATGTCGAGTTCGGTATCTACATACGCTGCAAAATTATTTCTGGATTTGTTAATTTCCTGAGAATATCCGGGAAAGCCCTGAGAACCGCCCGGTCTTACATTTCCGCTTAATGGGTTGATTACCAATAATGTTGAAGGAGTACTTACCGTCACAATATTTCCATTCACATCATACATAGCGTAAGAAGCTTCTTCACCTTTGATAATATTGAATTTTTCATATCTGAATTCTGATCCGAACGCCACATTCAGCCCTTCCAGAACCGAAAACTGTCGGGTTGCATTGAAGCCTGTTGTATTCTGCAGCAAAGAATGTCCTCCTGCATCAAAACTCGTTGGTGATTTTACACCCAGCGTTGCATTGATGGTATGATCGATCTGGTATGTAAACCTGTTACTTCCGAACGCATTGTAGGCATCAACTTCCCACTCTGCAACTTTAAATTTTAAACCATTATCAAACGTGAAATCTGAAATGCTTGTATCCTGAACGGGATTGAAGCCATTGGGATAAACCTGCGGAATATTTCCGTCTGCGTCCACACTTCTTGTCCATGCATATGCGTTTGTATTCCTGTGCGAAAATCCTTGTCTGGAATAGAATTTTAAATTATCCGATATCGGAATCTCAATATTTCCGAAAAAATAAAAATTCTGTGATTTTGCATCCCCGAATCTTTGTCTCGGAGCATCGTATTTTTCAGGATTGGCATTACGGATCGCATATTCTTTATTCACAAATTCTGCCGTAAAATTTCCGAAACCGCCTTTAGAACCTATTTTTGTTCCGTAATTTCCGTAAAAATCAAAGGTATTTCCGTCTATTTTCCGGTCAGAAACCACATCATGATCTCCCGGACTTTTAAAAAGATTGACTCCATAAAAAGCATTGCCTTCAAAACCGTGATTACGGTCATTTAAAATTACATTAATTACTCCTGCAATCGCATCTGAACCATATTGTGCCGATGCTCCGTCACGAAGAACCTCAATTCTTTTTATCGCACCTACAGGAATCGTGTTCATATCAGATCCCGTATTCCCGCGGCCTTTTGTACCAAAAAGGTTGATTAATGAAGACTGATGATATCTTTTTCCGTTGAGCAAAAGCAATGTCTGATCAGGACCAAGTCCTCTTAATGTTGCCGGATCTACTGCATCTGCTCCGTCTGATCCGGATTGTTTATTGGAATTAAATGAAGGTGCAGAAAACTGTAAAAGTTGGTTGACTTCAATCTGCCCTGTTGACTGGCTTACCTGCTTAATGTCGATGATGTCAATCGGAACCGGAGTGTCTACAACCGTTCTTTTTTTATTCCTGCTTCCTGTTATGGCTACCTCATCAATTTTTCCTTCTTTAGAGATGGTATCATTGGTCTGCTGAGAATACAGAACAGAAGATACTCCAAGAAAAAAGGCACTTATGTATTTAATTTTCATATTTCGTTGGATTTAAATTGACATTTATATCAAAAATATTAAATTTTGTTTTTAAATCAGTAATAAAATATGGTTTTGTTTGATAAATGTATTTAAATTAAATAAAAACAGTGATTATGTAGAAAAATAGAATCGGTATAATTTTAAGAAAAAAATGAATTTCTGAATATTTTTTTTAATAAAAAGCGGATTCAATAAATTTGAATCCGCTTTCATATTTTTTTAAAAACTGTTGATTATTCTGTTCAATCCTTCGGAGAGAATTTCCTGCGAAGTTGAAAAACATATTCTGACGTGTCCTTCAGCGCCTTTTCCGAACCATCGTTCCGAGCCGGGAACAATCGCTACTTTTCCTTCTTTTAAAACATGTTGTGCAAATTCGTCGCTGGACATTCCATTGTTAATCTTAGGGAAAATAACAAATGTTGCTTCAGGATGATTAGGAATTAAAATACCCGAATTGCTAAGCATACTGTAAGCTAAATCTCTGTTGTTCTGTAAATGCGCAAGAAAATCATTAAACCATGGTTTTGCTTTATCTATCGCAACACTTGCCGCAATCTGCGACAGTGTAGAAACACCTTCGATGGTTGAATTAAACATGGATTTTTCTGTAAAATCATCCAATAATTCCTGATCGTTGCATAAAACCGCACCAATTCTCAATCCTGCAATTCCGAATGATTTTGAAAATCCGAAAACAGTAAAACTTTTCTTTTTAGCGTTCTCGGAAACAGAAGAGTAGGTGTTGAATTCTTTTTTGTCGTACACAATATCGCTCCAGATTTCATCGCTCATTACCCAAAGATCATGAGCCGCCGCAATGTCTGCAATTTTCTGTAAAATTTCTTTGGAATACACTCTTCCTACAGGGTTGTGGGGATTACAGATGCTGATCAGTTTTGTTTTCGGAGAAATTAAAGAAACCAGCATTTCAAAGTCGATATCTCCTGTTTTGGAATCTACCGCGCATAATTTAATATTTCCGCCAACCGAATCCACTGTTTTTTTGAAAAGGAAATCCACCGGATCGAAAATAATCGCTTCGTCTCCCGGATTCAGCACATATTTGGCAACCATATACATTCCCATTGCGGCACTGTTTACAGCCAAAACATTTTCCGGAGTAAAGCTGCCTTTTTTTCCTGTATTAAAATGCTCTGCAACACTTTTTTTGAACTCAGGAAGTCCGGAGAACGGGCCATAACTCAAATAGCCGTCCTTAATATATTCTATAATTCCGTTTTCTATTTCTTTAGACATTCTGAAATCCGGATCTGCTGCAGTTAAAGGGATAATACCTTCTTCCAGAGTTGCCCATCTTCCGTTGTAGGCTTTTCTTTTCAGCGCTTCAAAATTGATATCGTTGTTTGTGAACATTTTATTTATATGAAATTGGTAAGGTATTTTTAGGCTGTTCGTTCAGAGGTAAAAGGAATTGCTCCAGTAAAGCTCTTCCGTTTTTGATGTGGGTTTCGATTTCAGGCTTTCGGTCTTCTTCGTATTTTCTGAACGTTTCCTGAAGGTCATTTCCTTCGGCTAAAAGATTTGTTAATGTGAAAGAATCTTTCAACGCAGAAGTAACACCCTGACTTGTAAAAGGAATCAGCGGATGTGCAGCATCGCCGATGAAAACGACATTCTGATGGTAAAAAGGATTTAATTTTTCAAGTTCATACACTCTCCAGATATGAGCGTTTTCATAACTTGAACCTTCAATAATGGATGAAACAAGAGTATTCCAGCCGCCAAAATTATCCAGCATAAACTGTTTAATGCAGTCCGGACTATAATCTTCGTTGATGAAATGTTTGGTAATATCAAACTGACAGTACCAAAGAATTTTTGTAGAAGAAAGTTTTAAAACACCAAAAGTAAGTCCGCCGTTTTCGTGATGAAATTTCAGGAAATTGCTTTCAATTCGGCTTGCGAGTTCTTCATTTTCGATGATATTTACCACTTCATTTTCCAGAACGGCTCTCATGATTTCGTCCTGAAAAATGGTTCTTCTGATACGGCTTCTTGATCCGTCTGAAGCAACGACAACATCTGCTTCTAAAGTATTATTTTCGTCCAGCGTAATTTGTGCTTTTCCCTCCGAAAATCCATTCAGTGCCACAGTTGAATTGTAAGAGATTTTATCTGATGGAATTCTCTTCGCAAGAATCTCAATTAAAGTACTTCTGGAAACGACAAAAACATCATCCAGATCCTTTTCGGAAAGAATTTCGCCGCTTTGGTTGTAATGGATGTATTTTTTCAGAAAACTTCCTCTGGCGTAAAGATCATTAATATCAATAATAGCTGAAAGATGCTCAATTCCTTCTTTGGGAATGATAAATCCATGTCCTTTCAGATCGTTTGGGGTTCTTCTTTCGTAGAGATGATAGTCGATATTATTTTTTTCCAAATAATTTGCCATACTCAGTCCGGATACACCGGCTCCTATGATTGCAACTTTGCCCATCTTTTTATTGTTGTTAGTTTTGTTTTTTAATTTGTAAAATTTTCATTAAAACAGAATAATCTGCGTAAATTTTTTATTTGTGAAAACAGGATTATCCGTTAATGAATATGAAAAGAATGTTTCCTTACTGCTAAAATCAGCCCTTTGAAGGAAATGTAAAATAGATAATATCTTCTGTGATATTATTTCAGAATAAAAAGAAAGACTATTCCGGTGCCTTGAAAATATTATCATCGGAATGGAACCCCGCAACACCGCCGCTTACCGCAAATTTCATTGCAGAAGCAGCCGTCATCCCTACAACAGGTTTGATGTTTTTTTCTTCCGTAACGATTACCCAGCCCGAAATGGCATAAGAGTGGGGAAGATAAACCGCAACATAATTGTGTTTTTCAACATCAGCCATTTCTTTTTGCGTTAAAAACCCGATTCTCCATATTTCAGGATTTTCGTTGGTCTTTACCCAGACCGGATCGTTGAATTTTTTTTTGTCTCCTACGAAGGAGGACATTACGTCTTTAGTAGGGGTGTAGATATGTTTTACACCGGGTGTTTTTTCAAGAAGGCGATCCATGGAATCGAAAAAGAATCTTCCGACAACGAATTTATTTCCCAAAAAGCCTAAAAGTGCGGTAAATAAAATGGTCGAGATAAAAACAAGACCGGGAATTTCCTTTGCAACGGAAGGAATAATGTTATCAATAGACGTTACAATATACCAGATAACAAAAATTGTCAGTCCGATGGGGCCGATAATCACTAGTCCCTGAAAGAAATTTTTCAGGAAAAAATTGGCAATATTTTCAAACGTCAGTTTTTTCAATCTAAATACTATTTATCCGTGGATGGTTTCTCCTTTTCCGTAAGACTTTATGACTTTTGCTTCATATTCCAGCCATTCTTCCCATCGTTTATTTACTTTTTCTTCGTCTCCAAGCTGTCTTGCAAATCCGATGAAGGTGGTGTAATGGTTGGCTTCTGAAATCATCAGTTCTCTGTAGAAAGTTTTAAGCTCCTCATCTTTGATATTCTCAGTCAAAACTTTAAATCTTTCACAGCTTCTGGCTTCAATCATAGCTGCGAAAAGCATTTTATCGACAATAAGATCGTCTCTGTTGCCGCCTTTCTGGATAAAATTCACCAGTTCATTCACATAGTCATCTTTTCGGGTACGTCCGAAAGTATATCCTCTTTTTTTTATAATTTCATGAACCTGACGAAAATGCTCCAGTTCTTCCTGTGCGATGGCAAGAAGTTCCGTCACGATTTCCGGATATTCAGGAAGCATTGTGATTAATCCGATGGCATTGGTAGCTGCTTTTTGCTCGCACCACGCATGATCCGTTAAAATTTCTTCAATGTTTCCTTCTGCAATATTTGCCCACCTTGGATCGGTAGGAAGTTTCAACTTAAACATGTTTTAAAATTTTCTGTAAAATTAAAATAATTTGCAATACGATTAAAGTTTATTTAAAGATTCAGAACGTTGAAAAAATATTTTTCTTAATAATTTAAAAATCTTGGTATTTAATTTGTTTTCAATAAAAAACCAAATTAAAATATAAACAATGGAAACTATTACAACTTTAAAATCTAAAGCAGAGGCTTTACTTTCAGCAATTTTTGTTCTTTTTATGTCAGCGCTCAGCTTCGCACAGGAAACTAAAACGGGAGGCGGAACCGTAACAACAGAACAAACTACAACTACAACGACAGAATGGTATGCAAATCCTACTTACATTATTATCGGAGCTGTTGTTTTAATTGTAATCATAGCACTTATTGCAAGAGGAGGAAGAGAAAGGGATTAATGAGATGCAGTTTTGCTTCTTAAAAGCTCTAAAGCTTTCCAACCCCATTCATCAACTTTTTTCAAGCCGGCTGAAATGATGAATGCCAAAATAATATTGATTCCGTAAATTAAAATCATTAAAATCCACCAAGACATATTTTGTTTCATGGGAACGACTAAAAAGTAAACCAGTGAAGAGCTTATTCCCTGTGCAAAATAAAAAAATATCGCATTTTTCCCAATGTAGGTCACAACATTTTCTTTTGTGATCTTAAACCTGTTATAAAAAACAAAAAGCGTTACCAGAGAAAACAGCGTCCAGATAATATAAGGAATCTGAGGCGGAAATTTATTTTTATTGATTTTGTAAAATATTTCCGGTCCGTAAAATCCGAAGAGTCCGGCTAACGCAATCGCAACAAATCCGTATAATACAGGAACCATTCTGTCCGGAATTTTTTTACCTTTCATTCTGTTTCCAATCAGAAAAACAGTCAGATAAAAAGCAACATATCCCACCTGTCCGGAAGGATAAATTTCCGGAAAAATATTAAATAATAAGGTCAATCCGGCACAAAGCCCAATGAACCAGTTAACATGTTTCGGAAAGAATTTTAATATTAAAACACCAAAAACGGTTAAAATATAATATACTTTTAAATACCAGAAACTTCCCATTACCACAGGAAAAGTATCTGCATTGATGTATTGGTGGAGATACCAGTTTCCTAAATTTTCCCATTGCGGAGTGGTAGAAATACTTATGGTGGCATACTTTGATCCGAAGGTCGAATAAAAATTCTGCAGCCATTCCAGAGAAAAAAATGTTAATCCGAAAACTTTGAAGAAATAATCCAGAAAGAACAGAAGAGTTACAAAAATCATATATGTGATCTGCAATTTCAGCAGCCTGTATAATGTTTTTTCGATATTGGAACCGGATGTTATTCCGCTTAATGCGTAAAACAATGCAACATCAAATACCAAAGAGAAAACCCTCACTTCAGGCTGGATATAAAATTGCCCCGACCAGAAAGCGGTATGGATGAAAATGATGGAAATGGTAGCCAGTCCTTTTGCGAAATCAATATAGAGGTCTCTGTTCATTTTTTTTGATATGATGTTTCAAAAGTAATAAACTTTAAGAATATGCAGACAAATAAAAAGAGACAGGAATCGTGTCCCTGTCTCTTCGAGAAAGATATTTCCAAAAAATGATAATCTATTTCAGGTTTTTAAATTCTTCGGCAGAGATTTCTCCGGTCTGAATTTGTTTAAGCTCCTCAAGATACTGCTGCATATAAGCATCAAGTTCAGGATATTGCGTATTTTTTGCCATTTTGTAAGTTCCGTTCAATACTCCCTGATAATAATAGAAGAAGTTATAATCGAAATCTGCAGCAGTAAGGCTGTACTGACCCAGTAAAAATCCTAGACGAACAGCAGATCTTCTCTGTGCGGGAGTTCCGTGGTGACCCGGACTTGTAGTCTGGTAATCGCCAATGCTTTGTGCAAATTCGTAAGCGGCTGCAATCTGCGTAAAGCTTGTCTGGTTGTATCCGTTTGGTCTTCTCAGATAATATCCTGCAAAGCCATCTGCTTCCAGTTCGTTTGGTCTTGCCGTAGATTCTGTTACTGTAGGCAGTCCAAAAATGTACTGAAGCTGATGTCCGTACTCATGAGCAAGAATCATCGCGTTTACAATGTCTCCGCCTTTTGCTTTTGCATCGTAATAAATAGCGTAGCCGTAATAGATTTTTCCTGTAGAATAGGAAATTGCATTGTAGGTAGAATTAAAATTCGAAGGATCATTCACAAATCTCAATGTAGGATTGCTCCTTCCCCACATGCTTGCAATTTTTGTCATCTGAGAATTCATAAAATTGGTGTCTGTAGAATTCTGTAATGAAGTAAGCAGTACAGATGAAGAACTCCAGTTGTTATCAACATAATAGCAGACTTTCTCCAGACCATTCGGTTGTTCCGGCTTTAAGCTTTCTGCCTTTTGCTCCTGTTGTACAGGTGTTTCCATGGTGTCGTCGTTACATGCTGACAGAGAAAGTGCAGCAATGGCTCCCAAAAGAATCGGGAATTGGATTTTTCTTTTCATATATACAAATATTTTGGTGAAAACGAAGATAAAAAATAAAAAGGAATTTCATATCACTTTATTGTGAAAAAATATTCAAAACATAGTAAAATTTTATTTTAAAAAAGATTGAATTGAATTTGAAGAGATTAGAAAATATTTCTTATATTTGCACCTCGAAATAACTAAAAATTTATAAACAATGTTTGCAATTGTAGAAATAGCAGGGCTTCAATACAAAGTTGAGCAAGACCAGAAGTTGTTTGTAAACCGTTTAAAAGGAGATAAAGGAGGAAAAGTATCTTTTGATAAAGTACTTCTTACTGTAAACGGAGCAATCACGGTAGGCGCCCCAGCTGTAAGCGGAATCACTGTAGAGGCAGAGATCCTGGATCATGTAAAAGCTGATAAAGTAATCGTTTTCAAAAAGAAAAGAAGAAAAGGTTACAAAGTGAAAAATGGTCACAGACAATCATTAACTCAAATTCAGATTACTGGTATTACAGGATTTGAAGGAGCTAAAAAAGCAGAAAAACCTGCTAAAAAGACAACTAAAAAAGCTGACGCTGAAGCAACTGAAGGCGCAGAATAATTTTTTAAACCAAAAAACCTTAAAATAAAATGGCACACAAGAAAGGAGTTGGTAGTTCCAAAAACGGTAGAGAATCTCACTCTAAAAGATTAGGTGTAAAGATTTTCGGTGGTCAAGATGCTATTGCAGGTAACATCATTGTTAGACAAAGAGGTACTCAACACCACCCAGGTGCAAACGTGGGTATCGGTAAAGATCACACTTTGTTCGCATTAGTTGACGGAAAAGTAGTTTTCAGAAAGAAAGCAAATAACAGATCTTTCGTATCTGTAGAAGCAAACGCATAATATATAAGCGTTTTATAAAAATTAAAAGCCTTGGCAATTTTGCTGAGGCTTTTTTGTATTTTGATGTGAGGAAAAGTTAAAGTTTTTATATTTATTCAATTTAACGGGAAATATTTATATATTTGGTAACTATCAAATAACGAATATATTGCGTAAGCCGAAAAGCAGACAGAGTAGGCAACAAATTAAACCAAACTAATATGAAAAATCTAAAAAAATTAACAAAAAGACAGCTTAAAACAATTGCTGGAGGAGAAAAATGTCCTGCCTTAGCCAGTTGGTGTTCTGAATGGTGTACTTGGACGGCATGGCAAAAAGCACATTGTCTGAATGCGGTAATTGATACTCCTTGTGATTGCTAAACTAAAGAATTCAAGCCTCTTTTTTGAGGCTGTTTTACCAACTTTATAAAAATCTATAACTATGAAAAATTTAAAAAAAATCCAAAGACAGGATCTTAAAAATGTAATGGGAGGAGCATCTCCGGATCAGGGATGCTTACCTTGCGATGTGTATTGTAGACTTCCGGAAGGGCAGAGACCGCCATGTAAAATTGTGTACATTGTAGCGCATTGCAATAGCTGCAAAGGTTATGGTGAAGAATCTTAAGAAATAAAAAAAAACTCCTTCGCGCTGAAGGAGTTTTGTATTTTAAAAGCCGACCTGAAAACCTGCTTTAATTCCGAAAGTTGAAATATCCGGTCTGTTGAGGTAATTTCCGCGCCAGTTGAAATCTACTCTGAAAATTCGAAGGTTTCCGAAACCAATATTTTCGATCCCGAAACCGTATTCATAATAAATATGCTCACTTGGGGCAGAATATTTGAATCCTTCCACATTAATCGCTTTAGAAGCGTCGCTTAATGTTCCGTAAGCTCCTCTGATGAAGGCAATCTCTCTTAATTTTAATTTTTTGATCAAAGGAATATAAGAAAGGATTTTCCCGTTGAAATGATGCTCTAAATGAAGCGTAGTATACGTATCAGCCACAAATTCATAGTAATTAAGCTGTGCAAATGTATTCTGAGCGAGACTATATGACTGGTTTCCCGGAATTACGTTCTGTAAAGCCAAGGGAACGGTATTGAAATTCTTTCCAGCCTCAAAGCTGACTACTGTTTTTCCCCAGCTTCCGATCAGAAAAGGCTTATAAAACAGGAACTGCAATTTGTTATAATTAAAATCCGACCCGAATAAACCTTCAACACCTTTTGTGTATTTCAAGACAATAGTGGGGGCAAGAGTTCCGTGTTCGTGTCTGTCGATTCCGGTCTGGGAAAATTTTGCTCCCGGTCTTGCGATTAAGCTTAATGTAAAATGCGAATCATTGGTTGTTTTTCTCAAATCTCCGTTTTTGTAATACATGAGATTAAATCCTTCGGGATTTGCCGATTTAATGCTTTGCATGGTTCCGTCTAGTCTGATCTGAAAATTTTTCCAGGGTTCAATAGAAGTAAATACATTTGTCTGGTTTATCGAGCTTAGTGAAGCGTTTTCTCCTCTTGCAAAAATCGTTGAAGAAGCAAACGTTCTTGCCATAATTCCGTCATCATTGGTCAGCCGAACGCCAAGCTGTAGAATATCTCTTCTTGTTCCTGCTCCTACCGTAAAACGGTTTACTCTGTTAAACATAAATCTTCCTTCAACACCATATTTCACCTGTTGGTCTTTGAATCCATAAGCGGTGTAAAACTGAACTCTCCAGGGATCGTTCCGTGTGAAATAGGTTCTTGCTCCAATTCGTATCCTGTCGCCTTCTACCTGATTTTTTCCATACACAGAAAAAATAGGACCTAAATCAATACCTTTTGTAATGTTATAATATCCGGAACCCAGCGTTTCGTAAAGTTTTACAATACGGTTAAATTTTGGAGTCTGCTCAAGCTTATCAAGCATATCATAAATGCCCTGCTCGCTTTTTGACAGGGAATCAGGTCTTGCTTTTACCCAATACGCATCATCTTTTTCTACAAATTTATCATTGTATTCCTCTTCCTTTCTTTTAAAGATTTTGTCTTCAAGCGGTTTATTAAACTGGTATTCCGAATAATCTACGGATCTTTTGGCAATAATGCTTTTTGAAGTTTTCTTTTTTGAAAAAGGAGTCATTTCAATTTCTGTAACAAATTTCCTCGGCAAAAAAGTATTTTCGTCGGGATTGTCATATTCCAGTTCTGTAGAAATTCCGTTAATAAAATTTACATTAATTTTTTGCGTGGATTTTAAGGTTGCACCCAAAACTGCATAACTGTCTGTATCAATATAAAGATATCCCTGAAATGCTAAAACTTCTGTCCTTTTCGGCTGATAGCGGATTTTGAAAGCATTTTCTCCGCGTACTGAAATAGTATCTACCAGATTATAATCATATGTACTGAAGCTTGTTTCTCCGGCAGGACTTGGGAATCCGATGTCGAAATAATTTAAAGTATTATCATAAATATTGATGTCGCGGTAAAGGTTTTTAGCCATCAGAGTAATGATCTGGTTATCCTGAAAACCTGATGTTTTTTGTGCCGTGAGAAGCCTTTTTGTACGTTTGGAAGGTCTGTTTTCTCCGTAATTTTCGTAAACGGCTTCATTGAGGAAAATAGGAAGGCCAATTTTTCCGCTTGCCGTGGAATCTTTATAATCAAAAATGAATTCAAGTTTATTGAAGATTTTTCTCTTCATGAATGCACTGTCCAGATTATTGGCATCAAACTGAATTTTTTCGTATTCTTTATAGGTATAGGTGTCGAATTTATCTAAACCGTTGTTTCTCTTCCGTTCCCAGACTTTCTGCATGATCGCGTAAGCGGGATTTTCCTTTTTGTTTTTATATTTCGGTTTTTCGTTATGAATAACAACTTCCTGTATACTCCCGACTTTTTCCTGAGCCAGTTTCACAAAAATATTGCTGGCATTCTGTGGAGTTACATCAACACTTTCTAAAGAATAATTTTTTCTTAAAAATCTGAGTTTATAAATCAGGCTGTCTGACTGTACGGTAAATTTTCCGGAAGTGGTTGTAAGAGATGGTTTTTGATTTTCATTAATGAAAATATCTACTCCTGAGACCTCCTTATTGGTCTTTGCGTCTACAATTCTGCCGTTTGCCAAATTTTGTGAGTATACGAGATCTGCAAAAAATAGAAATAAAAAGAGGGAATAATATTTGGAATTGTTAATTAACATTTGTTGTTTCTTCAAGCTATTTGCATAACAAAAAGTATGCACTTTTATTATAAAAAAATAAATATTATTTAAACTTTTAATGGTTTAAATACAAAACTGCAAATGTAATAAAAATAACATCATCGTTTTGACGGTGTTATAGTTATTGTTTTGTTAAAATATGATGATTTTTAAGAAATTATTTTTGAGTTGATGTGATGCAAAATCGCAGAAATAAAAAAGACCTACATTTCTGTAAGTCTTTTTGGCTCCTCCTGCTGGGCTCGAACCAGCGACCCTCTGATTAACAGTCATAGTGTTTTTGATTTTAAGGTTCTGAATATGAGATGATTGAAAAAATATAGTACTTTCATTTCTTTGATGATTTAATATGTTCTATGACCATTTACTAAAAAAGTCTTGCAATAAATCTTGCAACTTTTTTAAAATTTATATCCCGCCAAAACCGGCAAGACTCCATTCTTAGAAGGTTTGTAAGTACACATCATCATCAATAATTTCCGTACATTTTTTTATGTAAAGAAAATTCAAGAAGGATGTAATGATCTCGTCGAGCGCGGTAAGAAAATATGTTTTAAAAAATAATTAAATTTTGTGACCACCATTTCAATCACCACAAAGGCAATCAATGAAACGGAATGAATTTGAGCAATTTATAAAATATTTTTAGATTTTAAATGGTGTTATACCCTTTTATTTTGGTGGAGTTGAAGGATATTGAATCACTTCTTATATTCAGAATATTATGTTTAAATTTAAGCTTTGCTGCCACTGTTGCTATTTTCCTAAAAGTGAATAGGTTCGGGGTATTTCGAATAGTCTTCGACGTTCCGCAGGAAACCTCCATCTTTGTGAATCCTTTCTGTGCTCCGTTAAAATCTTCTATCAGTTATTAAAGCAAAAACAGAGGCGTAGAGTTGGTAAAGATTTTTATTTCCAATAGTTCCAGTTACTGCCATCATATACCGCAATCGAATTGCTTACTGTATCATAGCACATCATACCAGCATAGGGACTTTTTACTGTTGTATGAGGATTTTTAATGTGAGGTAATATAATTGCCTTATTGGGAGACTCTAAAACAAGTACTCCCGTAGCCGAACTTATATTGGAACCTATTATCACACCATTCCCACTCTCTGCACTTGTATTGGATGTAAGATTGGTTAAACTTCCCGTATCTGACATATCTACCCAACTACCATTAGTAAACATTCTCACTTTTACTGAAGTTTTATCAAATATGAATGTTCCGTTTTGTGGATTATTAGTAGTTGGAGTGGTAGCAGAAAATGTAGGAGTTGCTGTTAATGCAGGGAGAATGATGCCTTTGAAATTAGTGGTTTCAACATCTGTCGGAGAATTAGTAGCTGTTGCTCCCCCGAAATCCAGCAGTGTACTGTTTCCATTTACTGATGTTTTACCAATGGCTACCTGGGCGGATAAGGTTAAAGAACAAAATATAAGACTGCCTATATAGAATGTTTTTGTATTTTTTATATTTTTCATATTTTATATTTAATCGTTACACGCTCTTTTTATACATTTCCAAGTAGTTCCGTTATAAAGTTTTATACATTGATCTGTAATATCATATGCTATCATACCTTTTTGGGGATTAATAATATTTGCTGTACTTGTAGTTTTGGTAATAACCAGTCCTTTTGTATTAGATTCTAACGCAATAAAACCATTGGGAACACCTCCTTCATTGATTGTTGGGCCTTCGGGCCAGTTTTTGTTACGGGTTTTTAATGTAGTAATTCCTACTTTTGAATATCCATCAGGAATTCCTGACGCTCCTGGTTTTATGCAGTAATCTACAGCGATGAAAATTGAGGCATTATTGCTTGTAAGCCCGGCTAAATCTTTAATATTATAATTAACGGTAGTAGCGTTTCCGAAGAATCCGATAGCGGGGGTAAATGTTAGATTTCCAAGATTATCTACCAGCCAAGTTCCTTGTCCGGCAATTATAAATCCTTTCGTATATCCTCCGGAAGTTATAATATTGGTTGCACCAGAGGGAGCGATGAGATTAATTGTAGAGTATATTAAAGACCCTGAATTCAAGTCATAATCATTCGTTACGATACTGAATGTTTTAGACATATTTTTACCAACAGAAGCATTATCATCTACCGCTACAGGAGGTTGATTGATTCCAAAATTATTCCCTGAAGAAATGCTGTTAGAGATTGTTGCTGTGAAACTGTTGGCAGTAGTTCCCACTTTATTACCTACAACATTAAAACCTGTTGGCTCTGTTAACTGAATTGTGTAAGGACCGGGATAAGTATTGATGTTTATATTGTCAAAATAATAATATCCGTTTACATCAGTTGTTTTTGATCCTATTTCTACTCCATTATTAAAGAGCTTAACAGTTGCTCCCTGATATCCGTTACCATCAGGAGTTCCTGCATTGTTATCATTAAAGACAGTTCCGCTAAAAGTAGACGCAAAAGTAATTGATGCAGCGTTATAAGCACCAATAAAAGCAGGGTCTGATGTTCCTGAATATGTTTGAATTAATGTTGTTGCACTCTGATAATTTGCGGTCGTTATTCCCATTTCAGACCAATCTAAAGCGATAACTCTAATGTTTCTCGTACATCCACTTGAAGTTCCTGCATCATAAAGAGGAGGCGATACATTTGCTCTGTAAAATTTCCAGCAGGCGTTACCAATAGACGGAACTACCGGTATACCATTTACTTCTGCACCAAAAGCTACCGAATAAGGAGTTCCTACCATCGGATCTGATGGGGTGGGACCATTTTGAAAGTGAAATACATCTGATGTACTGCTGGGTTGTCCCATCTGAGTAAAAATAAGATCCGGTACACCATCTCCGATTGATGTGGGAACAATTCCCATCGTATTGAAGGCAATGTTAGAGCCTTGTGGTATATTAAAAATAGCAGTTCCTAAACCTAAACCGTTAATACCATCAGTAAGATATTGTACTAAATTATTATTAACCGGCACCGGCGTTACATTACCATTTCCTCCAAATGCTTGTCCTACCCCAATAAAAGTTCCGCTACCTGGAGAGGGGATTGTGTAAATGGGTAATGAAATAAATGTGGCAGATGTGAAAGGAATATTATTGCTGGATAAAGCCGAATTATTAACTCCGGTAGAATAAGTTATGGGTGTGTTAATATTATTAATTCCATTTGCATTCCAAGTAAAGGCAAGTAAATTATGATTGTTATTGGGTATTACTGCATTGTTGGAGCTTCTCCAATAACCATTGAAATCTGAAAATATTTCGGAAGCGGGGCGTACTGTGTTCTGTGATTTTACAGTAACTATTGTGAATAATCCTAAAACTAAGGCAATCTTATTTTTCATCTTGATTTTAATAGAAGTGCAAATTTAAACTTATTTTTTAATATATTGATTATGAGTTTGTTTTATTTTTGGCATAGATGAGTGCGTCGTAAATTTATCCCAAGGATTAAAAAAGAAATTGAAATGTATGCTTTCATTTCCATGATATATCGAGGTGATAAAGATTTGGAAATTTTGAATCAAGTATCTCATGATATTGCTATGGAAATTGAAAATTTGTGGAGATTATAAAGCATAAGAAGATTTTATCAGACGGATTAATATTATGATGGAACCGATGAAGGTTCTAATTTTTATTGGAGCATTCTGGTTTACTTGTAAACCAAAGAATGAATTGCTTGTTGAAATAAGATTACTATTAATAAATTTTAAACCTAAGAATAGGGGTTTGATGTTAATTGAAGAACCTGTTCAGGAATTTAAACTTCCACAACTGAAAAGAGAAAGTTTCGAGGATGCATTTGATGAAATTGAGTTAATTGGACTTCCAGTTTCATGTAGTCCTTTTGATTTATTAAAAACCAAATACAGAGGATCAGTATTTGTAAAAGACTTGTTGAAATTTCATAAAAGACAGGTAAAAATGTTAGCATATCTTATTTCCAGAAAACACGTTCCCACTAAAAAAGGGACGATGTATTTTGGAACTTGGATCGATGTCAACGGTGATTATTTTGACACCGCACATTTTCCCAATAGTTTAAAGGAATATGATTTTCAGGAAGGCGGTTGTTATTTATTACTCGGAAGGGTTGAAGTTGATTTTCACTTTCCTACCATTACTATTCATAAAATGGCAAAGATGCCAATGATCACCGATCCCCGGTATTCTTACGATAAAGAAAAACAATATGATATTCACCGTCAAATTAAAGAAGATGTAAGTATGACTTTTAGAAAGCCTTATCCTCAGGAACATGAAATTGGACTGCCAAGAAACAATTCGGAAAAAAATAAAGAGGCTGTCCCAAAAGGTAAACTAATGCTCTGAGAATCTCCTAAATGATAAAAGTTGTCAAACAGGAGTCCGAGAGAGAGGGTACTTTTGAGACAGCCTCTTTTGACTTGTATTAATATTTTTGGAATACATATCTTAAGTTCTGGAACGGTAAACTTTAGTACATACAAAAAGATTGAATGCAAAAAGACCCATTAAAACAAAACAAATAGTTCTACCGGTATCTAAAACGGAAGTTATCGAGAAAATTTCGTGTTTAATTTCTTTGTGGTTTAAATTTAAATAGTCAATAAGTTTGTTCCCGTATGCGACAAAATTATCAATAATTCCTAAACACAATACAATTCCTAAAATACTGATCAAAATTCCAATAAGTGATAATGTTTTCATAAGTTTATTTTAAATTTTAGTATCCTCTGTTATTTTTGAATTCTTTCTCACATTTTAAGGAACAAAATTCTTTTTCATCGGTTACAATAAATTGATATTTATGTTGATTTGTATCTTGGAGTTCATAACTTTCAATGCAGGCTTGGGGACTAACTGTTAAAACCGTCATTACAGAAGCAATCATTTCAAAAGGGTCTTCAGACTTAGGTTTTACAATTACCCCTAACAAATCCTTTGAAGTATAAATAATCGCTTTGATATCAATCTTTTTTTCACACCATTTACATTCAGTGCTTCCAACCTCGATCTTGTTTTCAGCCTTAGATAGTGGATCGGGATTCGGGTCACTCATTATCTTTTTTAGTTTGATAATATCCTCAGATGATAATCCCACATATTTCTCGGTTAGGTTTGCATTATCTATTAGTCTTTCAGCTTCGGGTGTAATTACTATATCATCCCAAGAAAATGTTTTACTTTCAAAAGAATTTAGATCTTCAATATTAATGTTTTGATCATTTTCTAATTTAGTATCTTCTTTCACTACGAATTCTTTAGAATTTTCCTCAAATACATTTTGAGAATACCGGAAATCTAATATCCCTTTCCTATCATTATAATCATATACTGTTACAATAAAGAAAGAGAAAATGAAGTACAAAAGTATATTCGAAAATACGGTAACTTGATAAGGATCATCGTCATAATCATCCGGGACGAAAGAAAAAATTATTGCGGAAAGAATTTTAACAACCACCATTATAGCGAAGAAAGGCAATAGAAATGAAGTTGTAATCATTGATTCGAAATCAAGATTCTCAAGGTAGTTTAAATAATTCATGATGAATTTCGGTTTTCGGTGGTTTATTTTTTATAGTAATCTAATCTTTTCTCCTTTGTTCCGTCACCATTTTGATCATAATATTCATAATCCTGAAGAATTAATTCCTTGGAATCACTATGTTTAATGTAATAACGTTCTCCATCAATATCTAAAATATTTGTTGTAGCATTATAAGAATAAGGATATGTTTCTATACTCCCTATTTGTTGACATTGTTGAGTGGAAGAATTTAAAACATAATTTGTCAATAAGTATTTACTGTTTGTTGTAAACTCATGTATTGCTTCTATTTCGCATTTAGCATGATCGTAAGAACTTAGGGGAGTGTCGGTTTTACCGTTGAGAATTACCGTTTTGTAACGGTGCCATTTACCGATAAATTGTTGTGATTGATTTTTATTTTCTTCTGTAGTTTCAGAATCATTGTTTGAACATGAACCTAAAAAGATTACTGTTAATAGAGATAAATAAACTTTTTTCATAGTTAAAGTTTTATTTCCTTTCAGTCCCGAAAAAGAGTTGTTAATTAATAAAGAAAGCGTGAGGACTACTAAACTTATTCTATCAGGTAGGTTCTGGTAAACCGTTAGGGTCAAATAAGTAGCAGACCCCCACGCCATATAGATATGACATGAGAGTTGCTAACATATTCCCCCTAATTAAATGTACCAGATTTACCTGAGGAATGTCGTTAGACAAGCGTTCTATGTGTTCGAAATGTATTTGATAGGATTATTTAATCTTATCAATAGCAAATATAATTAGTCTATCATTAAAGTGAAAATTTATTTTCGTAAATGTTGTAGCAAAATATACAAAACTCAAAATTAATCAGTTGAAAGTGTACTTTATGTTAAGTTATTAAGACTTTATATGTACTTTTCGGTACCTTTAAGGTACATTTTTGCCGTAAATCATAAAAGATTGAAATTTAAACCGGAAAATAAAAATCTTTATCTGGGAACATATAACAGTGTTCATTCAATTATAATATAAAAAACAATATTATTTTGCACCGAAAAAAACCGTACCTATTAACAAGCAAGTGCTAGTTTTTTTTGAAAAATTCAAAATTTAAGGTTAAATGGATGGATTAACATTACTTACATTTACATCATATCAAGTTTTACAGCAACTTTTTTTACTTTCTGTACTGTTTTAGTTGACATTTCAAGTAGTTTTCCAATCTCTCTTAATGTTCTTCCTTTTTTCAGATATTCCAACGCCTTTTTATTTTTTGGTTTATTAATGAAGGTTGCATCACTTTCATTAGACCCGGTGGGACGGCCAAATCGCACATTTCGCTGAAGGGCGATTAATTTTCCGGCGGCGATCCTTTCCCTTAGGTTACTAAGTTCCTGCTCATACAAACTTGAGATTATCGTAATTATGACTTTCCATATAGGGTTTTTCTCTCCATTAGGTCGGGATTGTAGTCCCATGTTTCTTACCACCACATTAATCCCATGCTCCTCAAAGATCTCGAGTGTTTCGAGTACGTTTCTTGTATTACGACCCAAACGGGAAATTTCTTCGACCACTATTTCAGTTATCTGACTCTTTCCCGCAAGATCAATTAAGATCCGTCCGTTCTCTCGGTCTCTAAAATTTACTGTGCCTGAAACTTTGTCTAATAATACCAAATCATATTTATCCGTATCTGCTTCAAAACGATTTCCTGTCTGACCTAAAGTAGAAACTCTATTATATTTAACCCTCATTTTTGTTGTAATTTTAATTTCAGATTAAATTTACGGCGAAATGGACGTTCTGCCTATGCTTTTAGCACTATTTAGCGTTTAAAAACAGATGTAGTTTTTGTTTTAAATTTTAAGACCGCAGAATTGTAAAGAATAATAATTAAATATTGTTGATCAGGAATTGAGTCTGGTTTTTTTCAATTGGAGAGCAGAATAAAATTAAGCACTCAAGGTCCCCGGTAACTGCAGTAAACTGAAGAGCAAAATATTTTTTAGTGCAGGTCCTGTAGAAATCTATAGTTACAATTGTACATGAATTGAATGATCTCCGGATAGAAAATTTATTTTGCTTGTGTGGAGCAAAACAATTCTATCTTCCGGATGTATCAAAATTACTATATATAAAAGAAAGGTGTGAATTAACACCTTTCAAATTGTAGATTATATAACCCCCTGCCCCCCTTGCCTTAAATCCTTCCTCCGTTCCCTCCTCCTAATTACTATGGTTCGATAGGGGGGATAATATCTCAAAATTATTTTTTTCCAGTTTTTCACTAAAATTTCAGAAAAGTGTTATTTAATATTAAACTGGAGAAAAACCTTTAGAATATTTTGATACCCAAAATAAAAATAAAAATTTTTCAATTTTTTTGCCTAAAAATTGAGTTTTTTTGATGACTATGCAGATTTCTTTTTGATGATAAACTCGTCTGCTATTGATAAAGGTAATCCTGAATAAACCAGTGCTGTACATTTATTTCTTAGTGTTCTTGCTCTTCCAACTGCCTGTATTAAATCTGATTCTATTAACTGGAGTTGAATATTTCGGAGATCTTCATTATCAAATGTATTGAACATAAATTTAAATCCATTGTATTCAATTTTTTGATAACGGAACGGTGAGTTGAAGTAATCGAATTCTACTCCCATAAGTTTGGCGAGGAGGAAATATTCGATATTATTACGGTGCGGAGTTCCTACAACCACCAAATCTTTACCACTGAGATAATCATATCCTGAACAGTTCCCGAAATGGATATCTTGGGTTGGATTTTTAAATAATCCTTTAAGTCTTTGAAAAGTAATTACTGTTTGTTCCCCAACTTCTTTACTTACAGTTTCCCCATATCTTTCCAGACCACTTCTTGAACATGAACGTCCGGTATATTGGATGACCTTTCCAACCTGTTCCACATTTCTTATATCAACAGATTCAAATTCAATATTTGGATACAGTTTTTTATAAAAGTCAATTGGAATAGTTGCTGATAGGATAATATTCTTTTTATTTTCCGGTAATTCCTTTTTCATAATGTAATGAATAGAACCCTCATGTTTGATGAAGAATTTACTGTTAAGAAAATCAAACACATTGGTTTCCAATATTCTTTTATCGTCAATAAATTTAAATAAATCATCCTGATCGATATTAAAGAATGGTGTTTCATAGATTCCTTCCTTAATATCTGAAAGATGATTTGCTACTGACTTTAAAGGGGTGTAGAAATACTGCACTCCAGCTATATCTTTGATTGAAGTTGTTTTTATCTCAACCAAAGTATTTAAAGGATCTTCATCGAAAATTACGGTTTTGTGCAAAAGACAATCAGAATTAATTATTCTTTTATGGGTGGATAAAACGGTTATGTCTGGATTATCACACAGATCAAGTTGAGAACAATAATCTATTGCCAACTGTACATCTTCCTTGTTGGAAAGATATTTTCCTTCGGCAATATTCCGTATGATTTTCATTGATTTTTTTGGTAATCCGATCTTATAAAAATATTCAATTTTTTTATTGAGAAAAGAGTCTTTAAACTCAATCGAATCCGGTGAGTAAGTATAATTAACCTTCATTCTTTCCTTTATTTCATTTTTCAAATGGTTGGTAGGTAAGGCAATGATACACTTTTCTACATTTTCAAGTAACCGGGTTTTACCAATGGCGGTTGGTAACGAAAAAATATAAGTTTTACCGGTTTCTTCACTTGAAATAACCTCATTGAATTTTGAAATCATTTTATTTTCTGCTTCTTTGAGACTTATATTCTCTACCGGTGTTATGACCTCGATATGTCCCCGGATATTGCGAACTTCTGTTATAATATCATGAATCTCCTGATCTTCCAGATGGGATGAAAACCTATGAACTGGAATCGGATTATATCCTTTAAGTTTCACATAAGGTAATATGGCAAAATTATTTTTGGTATAATCTGTTTTACCAGTCTTATTAAATTTATTCATGATTGATTTCATCTTCTTTAATCCTCCTCTCACGTACATTAAATTGGTTGCCAACCCAAATAATTCTTGATGATATAACCATTTTCCACTATTGAAATCATTTAATATTTTTATTTTTTCGCACGCCTTATCCCAATTAATTACTTTTTCCCCTGCTATAGAAGTACAATTTAATTTATTATGTGATGCTAAAAAATGTACATTCTTATTATTAGAATATAAGGGTTTACAAAAATTAGCATCAATTGAACTGGTATCTGTAATTCCTCTAGTAAGATTATTATCTCTGGCAATTGTATTTATATCAATAAATTGTATGAAATATTCTAAAGAAAGGGGAATTTTATTAGTTATATGAACATTCGTACCACCATAGAAAATCCTAGAAGGGTTTTTACAGTTAGGATCCGTGTAGAATAACTTTTCCAAAGTAATCAAAATCTTTGTATAAATTCTCTTACATGTAATGGGGGTGTCAAAAAAGAGAACCACCCTGAATTTATGCAGATGTTCCGAACTACTGAACGTATCGTAATGAAGATTTGGGATAATATCAAATTCTTTGAATTTATAATACACTTCATCTAGTGTTATTTCTCCTTTATCGAAGTCCATTCCAATTATCGAAGAGTCAATCCAGTTATTATCATTTATTAATCCTGAAAATGTACCACCACACCAACTGTGTGCCTCTGGCTTTAAAATTAGTTTCGAAAATTCTTCTATTGTTGATTTTATCGGAATCATTGAATTATAAATAGTTTTAAACAAACCATCCTCTATTTTTTCGTTGAATATTCTGTTACTTACAGAATATTTAAATGTTTTTTCTTCCATTTTTTATTTATTTGGAAAGTTTATGAAGTGGAAAACCACTCTTAATAAAAATATAACCGCAAAAAATTGAAAAACCAAAAAAGACAATAAACTTTAGCAGTTTTTAGCGTTTCTTGTTTATTTTCCAAACAGTCGCTACATTTAGGGTTTAAATTTTCAGCATGAATATTATTGTCACTGCCCTTCCTCAATGTCCAAAGGAAGAACTGAATGAAGTTGTAAAATTACTTAACACTGTTCCCGGAACGGTAAAATTTATAAAGGGAGAAACAATACCCACCGAAATACTTCAACTACAGATTAAGGATTATTCTTTGCAAAAACGTTTATCCTTCGGACAGTATTGGGAAATCCTCAATATGTACAGGATTATTAATAAAATCCCAACCGATAATTATGCTGTATTAATATCACCAAATAAACATGATGAGAATTGGTTCAGTGGTTTTAACGGTCATAATATATTTGTGGATTCTAACGATTGGGAATATTTTTCTGATAAAGATTCAAAGTATGGGATAGCCTTTCAAATTGTCGAGAATATTATTCAGTCTTTAATGAAATTAAATATCGATAATATTTATACTGAACCTAATATCCATAAGGAATCCATAGGTTGTATTAATGATTTTTGTGGTAACAAGAAAGACATCATGTTTAAACTTCGTCAGGGGTATATCTGTGACTCGTGTGTACAGAGAATTTTGAGTGAAAATATTGATATTGTTGTTATAAGCCATTTGAAATCAATTATAGATTCTATACGGAATTCGATGGTGGATAATTTTAGTTTAATTCTAAACCAGATTCCAAAAGAACCGATATGTGTGGATGAAAAAGGAATACTTACGATAGGAAAACATAAGATCAGTCTGGGTCCCCAACCTAAATCTTTATATTACCTTTTTCTGAATCATTTAAATGGTATTCTAACAAATAAATTAGACGAATATAAAGAAGATCTGACTGAAATTTATGTTCAGATAAAATATCCACCAACAAAGTCTTTAAAGAATAGAGATAAGGAGGAGATTAAAGATCATATTTTAGTTTTAAAACAGAAAGAGGTTGATGAAATCGTAAAGAAATTATTTGAAAACGATTATGGGTATAAAAGATTTTTAAAAGAAAAAAATTCTATCAATAAGGAAATTAATCAGACTGTCGGTGAGAAATTAGCGGAGTTCTACATGATCAATACTTTCGATGATTCTGTTGATAAATACTATAAAATCAATATTCAAAAGGAGATTATATCAATGGATCAGAAATACATTTTAAAGAAAGGCAAAACAAAATAATCGTCATTTTTGTAACGTTACAAAACGAGGTTTGTAATGTAATTTGTCTTCACATTTTTTGGTGACCCCTGTTACTTTGCATCATAATATTTAAACAATAATATCATGCACAAAGAAACATTTACAGCAGGGGTAGTTTTGCCGTTATTTAACAGAGTAACCAAATTATCATTAAATCAAATTGAAATTCCGGAAGAATGGGATGAGTTATTTGACAGGAAAGAAAAGAAACAGTTCATTAAAAAATTACAGGAACAGTTTGAGAAGACAGGATGTTATATTCCTCTGGTTGTCTTCAGGTATAACGATAAATATGTCATTGTAGATGGTGTTTTAAGATTTTTAGCGTTACAGGATTTAAATTTAAACCAAATCGACTGTATAATTATTGAAAAGACACCCAACTCGAAAGACCAAGTCAAAGATTGGATTATTGAATTTAATCTGAAATCGGTTCCAACTGTTGAGGAACGCAGAAGATTACTCTCTCACTATTTGAGAGTGGTAGATGGTAATGAAGAGGATGAAATTTCATGTAATGAAAAGTATGGATTCGTTTCTGAACAATATGGCAGAGGATGGGGACGAAATAATGTTATTACGGCAAAAAGATCATTGGTCTTCGATAACGAAAATCCGGAGAATGCCCTTAATCTTTCTACAAGACTTTTAGAAAATGAAATATCATTCGACAGAGCAAAAAAATGTCTTGATATTTTAGCAGATCCAAAAAATAATTATGACCTCCAAAAGGAAAATGAGGCTAAAATTCTTGAAGGATATATCAGTAAAAACTATGACTTAAAAAAAGCAGAGTCAATGATGCGTCAATACAATACTAAAGTTGATAGGGGAACATCTGAAATCACTGTTTTAAATGATATTTCTTCAGACAGATATTTAATACTTCCCGGTAACAGTCTGGATACTCAGTTTCCGGAAGGAACATTGATCAACGGTATTTTTACCTCAATTCCTTATTTCAACCTAATAGAATATGGAAAAGATAATATTTCGAAGGGAAGTAGAGATATAGGATCTGAGTTGGAAATTGGAAGAGAGAAAAAACGTGAAGATTTCGTAGAAAATATTGTTGATGTTATGAAAATAGGGGCAGATCATATGACTGAGGATGGTGTTATCATTATCAATCTCCATGATACCTATAAAGGTTCAATTTGTGTTGGTGTCGTTGCGTTATTGATTTTAGAGATGCAGAAGGCTGGTTTCTTTTTTATTGATCAGATTATCTGGCAAAAATCAAATCCTAAGCCCCAAAGTAACGAAACTTCACGTTTTACAAATTCATACGAATCTATTCTTATATTTTCCAAATCACCGGATTATTACTACGATCAACTGAGAATATTTGATCCAGAAAAATCAGCAACCGTTAAAAGTGGTTGTTCAGAACAGGGAAACAAAGGTTTGGGCAAAAAGAAATCATATCATATTTCTAATCCCTATAAAACGATGAGAAATTTCCTATGTGATAACGACATTGAACAAATTTTAAAGTTAAATATCTCAAAGGAGAGATCACAGAAGGATGGTCTTCAGAATGGGTTTTTCGGGTCGTTTCCAACCTTGCTACCCATTCCATTTATCTTATCATTTTTTCCTGAAAACGGGACTGTATGGGATCCCTTCGGCGGAACTGGAACAACAGGAAGAGCGGCATTGATGCTGAACCGTAAAGTGATTATCAGTGAACTGTATGAAAAAAACGTTGCCAAAATCTCAGAAATTCTTGAAAAGGGTGTTTCTGAATATGATGAAAATGAATATTCTTCTTTGAGAAAAGATTTTCTTTCCTCAGATGATCAAATTGATCTTGCTGCCTAAAGGTTTTCAATAACCATCAGGAAATTTTTATTTACCGTTTCCTATAATTTAATCTAAACTTTTATCAAATTTTTTAATTCACAGATTTTGTGAACAGAATAAGTCATGTCTTGAATTTGGGTATGGTTACATTGAAAAAACGTAAATTTTTAACTGCCGCTTTGGCAAAATCAAAACAAAGGCTTAGCATTGCGATGCCTTTGTTTTCAAAATAATATCAAAACTATGCAAGAAAACAGATATATGGATCTCAATTCATTAATAAAATATATCCCTTTCACAAAGGCAACGATTTACTCAAAAGTAAACAGAAATCAAATACCATTTAAAAAAATTGGAAAAAAACTAATATTCAGTAAAGAGGAGATTGACCGTTGGATTGATGAAGGCGGAAAAATGAAAAAAGAAGTGAAAATTCCGGTTTTAGTGGTTTAAATTTAAATATTTTCAAAAATGGCAACATGTAGTCTCGTACTCGACAAAAGAGTTAAACTGAAAAATAATAATTATAATCTAAGCATCCGTATTATTGAAGGTAAAAATCAATTGTATCTCAATATCGCAAAACTAACAGAGGTACAGTATTCTCATATTTTTGATAAAAAGAATATGGAGGAAAAATCAGTAGAATTCCGCCATGAATGCATTAAACGGGTTTCTCAAGCTGAAAAAATAATATCTGAACTTGATTTTTTTGACCGGAATAAGATTAAAACTAAGTTTTTCAATAAAGATACTGATTTAAAAAATGAACAGATTTTTACCTCTTTAAAACTATCAGACTTATTTACACGGTACATTTCAGAAAATGAGCATCTGAGTTTTAGAACTATTAAACATATGGAGCATTCCCGGAATGTTTTTTTGAGAGGAAATTCCGGGATTAGTATTACCGAGATTGACAAAGAGTTTTTAGTAACTAATGAAAAAAAGAGACT
This sequence comes from Chryseobacterium sp. ZHDP1, assembly GCF_018603435.1. Taxonomy (GTDB): domain Bacteria; phylum Bacteroidota; class Bacteroidia; order Flavobacteriales; family Weeksellaceae; genus Chryseobacterium; species Chryseobacterium indicum. Next base: position 3,215,113 of record NZ_CP075682.1, read on the forward strand.
TAGGAAAGGAACGTCTATATCATCCATTAATTCCAATTTACGGGATCTCAGAACGGTTATCAATTACTTTTGCAATAAAAAGAAAATAATACCAAAAGATTATGTTTATCCTTTTTCAGCAGAAGGATATAAGATTACAGAATATATTCCCAAAAAATATGTGTTGTCAAATAAAGAAATTGAAAAGATCGTAAATTTTAAAAATTTTGCAAATCCTGAAGAAGAATTTGCAAGAAATATTTGGGAACTTCTTTACCGTTGTAATGGGATCAACTTTGCCGATTTATTGAGATTGAGGTGGGAACAGCAAAATGGAAAATGTTTTGTGTTTTTCAGGAAAAAAACTGAAAAAACAAGAAAAAATTTAAAAAAGGATGTTGTTGTTCCTATTGACAGGAAGCTGGAACTATTGCTACAAAAAGTAGGTGATAGAAACAGTAAATTTGTATTGGGTTTTCTAAAAGAAGGATATTCAGAGCAGAACTTTGATTATTATAATCGTAAACTTAGAAAACAGATTAATTATTCACTATCGGAATTATCAGAAAAATTAGAACTTTCCGTTCCTTTGAAACTCAAGACCGCAAGAGATTCCTATGCGTCAGTTTTAAAAAGAAGTGGGGTTTCTATTGATAAAATATCAGAAATGTTATCCCATTCCAACACTAAAACTACTCAGCATTATTTAGACTCAATGGATTTGGATACGGTTTTTGAAATCAACAGTCATTTGATTTAATTAAAAATAATATTACGAGTTTAAAATGACTTATGATTTTGAAAAGTTCTTGCAATATTCTTGCAACAGGAATAAAAAAACACTTACGATCCTCGTAAGTGTTTCATTTTGTGGCTCCTCCTGCTGGGCTCGAACCAGCGACCCTCTGATTAACAGTCAGATGCTCTAACCAACTGAGCTAAGGAGGAATGTCCTTTGTTTTAAGTGGTGCAAATATAGGACGAATATTTGTACCCTGCAAATATTTTTTTAAAATTTTGTAAAAATATTATAATTTCCCCGCGAAGATCTTGAAGATGTCGCTTCCAAAGATTACTAACATCAAGCCTAACAGGAAGATAACACCAATCGTCTGTGCATTTTCTAAAACTTTCTGAGGAACAGGTTTACCCACAATCATCTCATAAAGAGTGAAAATAACGTGTCCTCCATCCAGTCCTGGAATAGGAATAAGGTTTAGGAATGCCAGCCAAACCGAGAACATCGCAGTAAAGCCCCAAAATGCAGCCCAATTGATGGAAATTTCTCCGTTTGCATTTTTATCTACCGGCATGTTTTTTACAATAGCAATCGGTCCTCCTACATTTTTGTATCCCTGAATTTTAGAGTTAAACATAATTTTAAACTGTTTCACCTGCATCGTTAAAGACTCAATAGATCTTTCAAAACCTCTGGGAATAGATTCCCCGAAAGAATATTTTTTATCTGTAATGAAGTTTGCTAATGCTTTCTGATCTACACCAACACCCAATTTTCCGTTTTTGTCAACAGATGCAGCAATTGTTTCAGGTTTTCCGTTTCTTACAACTTCTATGTTTACCGTTTTTCCTTTATTTTCAGATAAAGAAGAACTTACTTCATCAAAATAAGGTGTTTGTTTTCCGTTAATCGCAACAATTTGGTCTCCTTTTTTAAGCCCTGAAGCCTGAGAAACAGGAGTTGCCAGAGAATCGATAATCATTGGAAATCTCGGCGTAATATAAAGTTTAGCCTCTCTTTGTTTTAAAACTTCTGCAACGCCATCTTTATTAACAGGAAAAGTTACTTCTTTTCCGTTTCTAAGTACCGTTACATTATCTCCTAAAAGAATATTGATGGAAGCATTTTCCAGTCTTTCAACAGGTTTTCCGTCGATATTAATGATCTTATCACCATTCTGGAATCCCATTTTTTTTCCGGCTTCCGTAACTCCGATTCCGTTGTTGAATTTGGTAAGATCTGTGTATGTTTCACCGTTAAAAAGTGAAAGACACGAGTAAATTAACCAAGCCAAGAAAAAGTTCACCGTAACACCGCCCAACATGATAATCAGCCTTTGCCAAGCCGGTTTTGCGCGGAATTCCCATGGTTGTGCAGGCTGTTTCAACTGTTCGGTATCCATGCTTTCATCCACCATTCCGGCAATTTTTACATATCCTCCGAAAGGAAGCCATCCGATTCCGTATTCCGTTTCGCCAATTTTCTTCTTGGCTAAAGAAAACCATGGATCGAAGAACAGATAGAATTTTTCAACTTTGGTTTTAAAGTATTTGGCGGGTAAGAAATGCCCAAGTTCGTGTAGGATAACCAGGATAGAAATGCTCAATATAAATTGAAACAGTTTGATTGCTATTTCCATTAATGCTTTTTATGTTTAATTTGCAAAGGTAACAATTATCAAAACTATGCCAAATAAAAAAGCTCCCCGAAACGAGAAGCTTTGTCATATAATGGGATGATTTATTATAAATTAATCGAAACTCCGAGACTGCCATTGTTGCCGACTTCTGCGAAAACGCCGATTCTTTCAGTAAAAAAGTACCTCGCTCCAATGTGGGCTCCTAACCCAAAACTGTTTCCTACAACTCCTACATCTGCTCCGGGATAAATATCGAGTTTTTCAGGAAGCTGTAAAGCGTCTTTCAGATGAAAATTGATTCTTCCGAATACAAAAGCACGGTTTTTATCATCATTATTTTTATAATTATCAAAATAAATGTTCAATCCGGCTCCTACGGAAATTAGTTTATTCAATCCATAATCATAAGTTCCGGTAATTCCTGTTCCGTAGCCCCATGCGCTGAGTCCGGCATTGATTTTCTGATCTCCTTTTCCTGTCCACGCCTGAGCATTGGCAAATGTTCCCGTAAGGATGAGAACAAACATAAAAAATAACTTCTTCATAAATTTTACTTTTTACTAATTTTTATCGATTAAATATTCGCAACAAAAATAAAACCGAAATCATTGAAAAATCGTATTTTTAGGGAAGTTTTTTAACAAAGTTTATGAAGATTACAGGATTGAATTTAGATATTATCTGGAAAAACAAAGCAGAAAACTTTAACATTATTGAAAAAGAGTTGCAGAATCAGGAGGCAGATCTCTTTCTTTTGCCTGAAATGTTTTCAACGGGGTTTTGTATGGATGCTTCCGAAGTTTCCGACAGAAATCTGGAATCGATGGAGTTTTTAAAAAAAATGGCGAAGGAAAAAAACGCTGCATTCTGCGGAAGCGCTCCGGTTGAGGAAAACGGAAAATTCTACAACAGATTGTATTTTGTGCAGCCCGATTCTCAGGTTGAATTTTATGATAAAAGACATTTGTTTTCGTTTTCAGGAGAAGATAAAGTGTACACTCCCGGAAAAGAAAGGGTGATTGTAAATTATTTAGGTTTCAGAATCCTTTTGCAGGTTTGTTATGATCTTCGTTTTCCTGTTTTTGCAAGAAATAATGATGATTACGATGCGATTTTGTATGTGGCAAACTGGCCCGAAAAAAGAGTAGGAGCATGGGAACATCTGTTAAAAGCGAGAGCTATTGAAAATCTGTCCTTCGTTTTTGGATTAAACAGAATCGGGACCGATGGAAATAACCTGTTTTATCAGGAAAGTTCACACTGTTTTTTTGCAGACGGAAAAGAAATTTCACAAAAGAGCGGAAATCTTGTAACAGCAGAATTAAATTTAGAAGAACTGAAAGATTTCAGAAGCCATTTTCAGTTTTTAAATGACCGCGATTCATTTTCAATTGAATTTTAAAGAAAATATATCAAAATTAAAGCTAAAATTTTTTCAATCTTAGCCTTAATCTTTATTTTTATGTATACTGCTTTAGAAGCTGAGTCAATGTATTTACATCATGCACGCCGCTTTCTTTCCACAGCATCTCTCCCTGTTTGAAAATAGCTAATGTCGGAACACCACGAACGCCATACTGATTGGCAAGAGCAGGATACTGATCCACATCTACCTTAATGATTCTTGCCGAAGTTCCTATATTTTCTTTTACGGTATTTAAAACAGACGACTGTACTTTGCAGGGTTGACACCACGTTGCAAAAAAGTCGATAAGAACAGGTCTTTCCGAATCGATAATTTCCTGAAATGCTTGAGACATAGTTGGTGGTTTTTATTAAAAAAGAAACACTTTAGTTTAATAATCCGAAAAGCTTACTATCTAAAATCACTTAAAAAAAACGGAGGTTACCGAAAACTTTGTGCTGTTAAATGCTTTTCAGTCAATAAACTAAAGTGTCATGACTTTATATTTACTACAATGATAATTTCAAAAAAGAGGTATTATATTGTTTTCGACTGACATACAAAATCTGAAGTCGGGAATTTTTCCGTTTTCTTAATTGCGCCGAAACCTCCTTCTATTTCAGTAAAGTTTCTGATTCCGTTTGAGTTAAGGATGCTTGCTGCAATCATGCTTCTGTAGCCTCCTGCACAATGAAGGAAAAAATGCTCAGAATCATCAATCGTGTGAACCCAGTCGCTGATTACGTCCAAAGGTTTGTTGTAAGCATTATCAATATGTTCGGCAGAATATTCCGAGATCTTACGAACATCAATTACTTTTGAGTTTTCATTATAAAGTTCTGCAAATTCTGCAGAAGAAATTCTTTTTACCTCATCTGTTTCTTTTCCGCTGTTTTTCCATGCTTCAAAACCTCCTTTAAGATAGCCCAGAACATTGTCGAATCCAACGCGGCTAAGTCTTGTAATGGCTTCTTCTTCCATGCCTTTGTCTACAATAAGAAGCAAAGGATGCTTTACATCAACGATAAGCGTTCCTACCCATGGTGCAAAATCTCCTTTTAATCCGATATTTACAGAATTCGGCACAAATCCTTTATAAAACTCGCCTGGACTTCTGGTATCTAAAATTAACGCGCCTGTTTCTTCCGCAAAAGCTTCAAAATCTTCAACAGAAACTGCAGTTAAACCTTTATCCATTACGGCATCAAGGCTTTCATAACCGCCTTTGTTCATGGCAACATTCATCCCGAAATATTTCGGTGGAGCCGTTAAACCGTCCAGAACTTCGCGGATAAAAGATTCTTTATCAGGCTGATTCAAAGCATAATTTGTTTTTTTCTGATTTCCCAGAATATCAACCGTCTCTTTCTGCATATTTTTTCCACAGGCAGAACCCGCTCCATGAGCCGGATAAACTGTAATGCTGTCATCCAGAGGCATAATCTTTGTCTGAAGACTGTCGTACAAAATTCCTGCAAGATCTTCCTGAGTAATACTTCCTGCTTTCTGGGCAAGATCCGGTCTTCCCACGTCTCCTAAAAATAAAGTATCTCCTGTGAAGATGGCTGTTTCAACTCCGTTTTCGTCAATCAGAAGATAAGTCGTGCTTTCCATCGTATGACCGGGTGTATGAAGAACTTTTATTTTTATTTTTCCTATTTCAAAAATCTGATCGTCTTCTGCAATAATAGCTTCAAACTCAGGCTGAGCGGTAGGTCCGTAAACAATAGGAGCACCTGTTTTCTTACTTAAATCCAGATGTCCCGAGACAAAATCTGCATGAAAATGTGTTTCAAAAATATATTTTAAAGTTACATTGTCTTTTTCCAGACGATCCAGATAAGGCTTTACTTCCCTTAAAGGATCGATAATTACTGCTTCATTTTCAGATACGATGTAGTACGCACCCTGAGCCAGACATCCCGTGTATATTTGTTCGACTTTCATTATGTGATTGTAACCGTTTTAATGTTTTATATTTGAAATACAAAAATCGTGTTTATTTTTTTAAATACCATCAAAATAAAAAATGGATACTGATAGAATAAATCTATAAAGTTTTTATTTGTTCTAATTTACGATTTCCTGTCTGAAAATTCCTGAAAGAATTGGTGAATTTATTGATTATATGAAATATTTCACAATGGAAATTAATTTAATGATTCATCGTGGTCAGATTTTACAAAAAACTTTATATTTATAGGTTAAAAAAGAGCAAATGGCAGACAAAACACAATTCATTGAAGAATTAAATGCGAGATACACTCCCAAAGGAGATCATATTATATTAGGAAAAGGAATGCTGGATGGCGAAGTCGTTCCGGAAGTTAATGTTACCATTCCGTTAAAAACCATCAACCGCCACGGATTAATTGCCGGAGCAACGGGAACCGGAAAAACAAAAACATTACAGGTTTTCGCAGAACAGCTTTCGCATCAGGGAATTCCGTCTCTGGTTTTGGATATTAAAGGAGACTTTTCGGGGATCGCAGAAGCGGGAACTGAAAATCCTGCCATTCAGGAAAGATATGCCAAAACGCAGCTTCCGTACAATCCACAGGCTTTTCCGGTAGAATTAATGACCATTTCCGGCGAAAGAGGCGTGAAATTAAGGGCCACTGTTACAGAATTCGGTCCGGTTTTATTAAGCAAAATCTTACAGTTGAACGATACTCAGCAAAGCATCATGTCGATTGTCTTTAAATATTGTGATGATAAAGGTCTTCCGTTGATTGATCTGAATGACCTGAAAAAAGTGCTTCAGTACGTCTCAGAAAATCCACAGGGAAAAGCTGAACTTTCTTCCAATTACGGTTCGATAGCTTCTGCTTCTCTGGGCGCGATTTTAAGATCCATCGTTGCATTGGAACAGCAGGGAGCTTCCGGTTTCTTTGGAGAACTGAGTTTTGACGTTCACGATTTACTGGAAACAAGAGACGGAAAAGGAGTAGTAAACATTCTTAGAGTTGCAGACATTCAAAGTAAGCCGCAGTTGTTTTCAACATTTATGCTTTCGCTCTTTGCGGAAATCTACATGACCTTTCCGGAGGAAGGCGACAGTGGAAAACCGAAGCTGGTTTTGTTTATCGATGAAGCGCATTTAATTTTTGATGAATCTTCAAAAGCTTTGGTCTCACAGATTGAAACCATGGTAAAACTGATCCGTTCAAAAGGAGTCGGAATCTATTTTATCACGCAAATTCCGGGTGATGTTCCGGAATCGGTGCTTTCTCAGCTCGGTCTGAAAATTCAGCACGCATTGCGGGGCTTTACCGCTAAAGATAAAAAAGAAATCTCCAAAGCAGTAGAAAATTATCCGACCACAGAATTTTATGATGCTCCAACGCTGATCCAGAATCTGGGAATCGGGGAAGCTTTCGTTACCGCTCTGGATGAAAAAGGAATTCCGACACCGCTGGTTCATACCTATTTAATTTCACCAGAATCCAGAATGGACGTTCTGAATGATGCGGAAATTTCAGATTTAACAAAAAGATCAGCTTTAGTTGCCAAATATGATAAAGTAGTGGATAACGAATCTGCATATGAAATTTTAGTGGGCAGAATGGAACAGGCTGCACAGGAAGCATCGCAGAGTTCTAACCAGAAGACAAAGCCTGTAAAAGAAGAACCCGGAATTTTCGAGCAGGTTTTACAGAGCAGGGCGGGAAGAACCTTTACCAGCACACTGATGCGTGAAGGAGCAAAAGCAATCCTGGGAATGCTTGGTCTGGGAGGAAGACGAAGATAAATATTTTTATTATTTTAGCAGAATTGCCTTATTGCTATTGATGTATTGGCATAAGTTATGTTTCCAGAAGTAAAGGAAATGAATCGTTAATCTAAAAAGAAGTTGTAAAAAATTTAAATGTATTCAATAATAGACATAGAAAGTAATGGTGCAGGTTACAGGAAAGAATGCATTATTGATATTGCGGTTTATAGATATGACGGTCAGAAAATTGTGGACCAGTTTATCTCATTGGTAAACCCCGAAAGTGATATTACCCCTTTTGTGCAGAAATTAACCAATATTACCCCGAAAATGGTTAAAACAGCACCGAAATTCCATGAAATAGCCCGAAGAATTGTTGAAATTACGGCAAATACAACTTTAGTAGGTCATAACATAGATTTTGATTACAGAATGCTTCGTCAATCGTTTCAGAGGTTGGGTTATGAGTTTAAAATCAATACTTTAGATACAATTCCTTTAGCTAAAAAACTGATTCCGGATGAGGTAAGTTATTCTCTCGGAAAATTGGTGAAATCTTTAGGAATTCCTCTAACCAATCATCACAGAGCAGAAGGCGATGCAAGAGCAACGCTGGAATTATTCAAACTTCTGATTTCAAAAGACACAGAAAACGAAATCATTCAGAAGCAGCATGATGAAACCAATTCCAAGACTTACATCAACAAAATCAAGGAATTAACGCAGGATCTTCCCAATGAAAAAGGCTTTGTATATTTTCAGAATGAAGCGGGAAAGATCATTTTTTCCGATCATGTTCAGGACATTAATAAATTTTCAAAAAAAGTTTTTAATTCCAAATCTAAAAAGTGGGAAACCATTCAGAAAGACGTTGAACAGATCAATTACGAACTTACAGGAACGGATATCATTGCCAAACTAATTCTGAATTCTAAAGGAATTAAAAAAAGAGAAATTCTTTCATTCGGTCTGTATTGCAGAAACGGAAAATACGTCGTGGAAAAAAACAAGCTGAATAAACTGGAAAAACCGATTTTAAAATTCAGGTCTTTTACACAAGGCTCGAAAGCAGTACAGTTCATCGGAAAGTTCGAAGAATATAATGATATAGAGGTTTTTAAAAAGAAAATCGAATTCAGAAAACGAAATGAACTCTGGTTAGGACAAGGCAGAAAACTGGGTGAAAAACTGTTTTTGATTATCGAAAACGGAAAAGTGGTTTCTTATGGTTTTTATGAACTTTTTACGCAGATTCAGACCTTAAGCAAGGTTAATAAATTAAAGATCGATCTGCTTTCACAATCTGCAGACCTCATTAATGAGCTGCAGCTAGCTTTGCTCAGGGGAGATTTTGAAACCCTGCCTTTACCGAAATAATAGAACACGGCTGAATCTGAAAGGAATCATTTTAAAATCAGTTTTTTAAAAGTAAAAAAGAATTAGTATTTTTGTAAAAAATTAAAGAAAGCAATGCTAAATTTTAAACAACATAAAACCGGTAAAAAGGGAACTGTGAAGTTCTCTAAGGTTTGGAATGTATAAAAGAGTTGTATTGCATAAAAAATAATGTTAATGGCAGACTCTTTTTTCGAAGAATCTGCCTTTTTTATGCTAAAAAGAAATTATGAATTCAAAAGAATTATTAAAGATTGCCAATGAGTTTGGCACCCCGGTGTATGTTTACGATGCCGAATCCATTAAAACACAATACGAGAAACTTACCTCTTCTTTCCTAAAACACACAAAGTTTTTCTACGCAGCAAAAGCGCTTACCAATATCAACATCCTGAAGTATGTGAAAAATCTGGGAGCTTCATTAGATTGTGTATCCATCAATGAAGTAAAACTTGGATTAAAAGCAGGTTTTCCAAAAGAAAAAATACTTTTTACGCCCAATTGTGTAGATCTTGCCGAGATCGAAGAAGCGATGACTTTCGGGGTGCACATCAATATCGATAATATTTCTATTCTGGAGCAGTTCGGGAACAAATACGGAAACTCTTACCCGATTTTAGTAAGAATCAACCCGCATATTTTTGCCGGCGGAAACTATAAAATTTCTACAGGGCATATCGACAGTAAATTCGGAATTTCCATCCATCAGGTTCGTCATATCGAAAGAGTGATGAAATCTACCAATCTTAATGTGGAAGGTCTTCATATGCATACCGGAAGCGAGATCAAAGATCCGGATGTTTTTCTTCAGGCTTTGGAGATCATGCTGGAATTATCCGAACATTTTCCGAATCTGAAATATCTGGATATGGGAAGCGGATTTAAAATTCCTTATCAGGACACGGAAGAAGAAACCGACGTAAAAACATTAGGAAAAAAAGTGGAAAAAGTAATCTCCGAATTTTCAAAATCAACCGGAAAAAAATTCGAATTATGGTTTGAACCGGGTAAATTCCTTGTCGGAAAAAGCGGATATTTACTGGTGAAAGCCAATGTGATTAAACAAACAACGGCAACTGTTTTTGTCGGGGTGAATTCAGGATTCAACCATCTGATTCGTCCGATGTTCTACGATTCTTACCATGTGATCGAAAACTTATCGAACCCGAAAGGAGCGGAAAGAATTTATACCGTGGTAGGAAACATCTGCGAAACGGATACTTTTGCATGGGACAGAAAGCTTAATGAAGTAAGAGAAGGCGATATTCTGGCGTTCCACAATGCAGGAGCTTACGGTTTTGAGATGAGTTCCAATTTTAATTCAAGATTAAAACCTGCCGAAGTTCTGTTTTTAGACGGAAAAGCCCACCTTATCAGAAAAAGAGATGAATTCGAAGATCTTTTGAAAAATCAGATCGAGGTGTTGTAGATTCTTAAAAAAGGCTTAACTTTATAAAACAAAATAGTAATAATTTATGAAAAAAATATTTTCAGTTTTGGCAGTAACAGTTTTTGCCTTTTCATTTTCCCAGACGTATGTAAATGTTTCTTCGGTTAAAAATCAGGTAGAAAATGTTTACAAAGGCGGACAGGAAAAATTTGAATATGATCTCACCAATAATTTGAGATATACAGCAAATGCATTTCAGGCAAACGGTGATTTTACATTGAATTTTAAAGTAAATGAAAACGGAGATATTACCGACGTTAAACTTTTGCCTGAGCTTTATGATAAAGGATTTGAAAGAGAAGTAAAAAGAGATTTGGGCAGAATGAAAAAGCATTTTGCAGTAAATCAACCAAAAAAAGTTTCCGTTGGATTAAGTTTCGGAAGAGATTTGAAAACTTCAGACGGCAGACTGGCGTTTCAGGGAAGAGACTCTTTTGCGAATCAGAATACAAAATAATCCGGCTCGAAGATATATGGAAGCTCCGCATTTTTTGCGGAGCTTTTTTATTGTTTTTTAATATTTATTTTACGCTCTTGGCATAATCTTTACATCTCTACATTATCAGTCCATGCCAAAAATTTTTCTTAAACATCAACACTAAAATATCAAAATATGGCTAAAAATATTGCAGAGCAAATTGTAGAAATGCTTGAAAACGCCAATGTGAAAAGAATTTATGCCGTTACAGGCGACAGTTTAAACCATTTAAATATAGCCGTAAAAAAAAGCAGCATCGAATGGATTCACGTAAGGCACGAAGAAGCCGGAGCGTATGCCGCTGCTGCGGAAGCGGAACTGGATGGTTTTGCAGTTTGCGCCGGAAGCTGCGGACCGGGACACGTTCATTTAATCAATGGGGTTTACGAAGCACACCGTTCTCATGTTCCTATGCTCGTTATTGCTTCCACCATCCCAAGTGAAGAAATGGGGATGGATTATTTTCAGGAAACCAATACTATTAAGTTGTTCGACGACTGCAGTCATTACAACCAGATGATTACAAGACCGGAACAGGTTCAGAGAACGGTACAGACGGCAATTCAGCATGCAATTTCCAAAAAAGGCGTTGCGGTAATCGGTCTTCCGGGAGATGTTTCGGAACTGGATGCAGAAGAAGCGGTGACTTCCAATAAAATTTTCAGAACAAATCCTGTTATTCGTCCTTCAGATGAAGAATTAAAAGAACTCGCAGATTTAATCAACGAAAGTAAAAAAGTAACGATCTATTGCGGAATCGGTGCGGAAAATGCCAATGCTGAAGTGGTTGAGCTTTCAAAATATTTAAAAGCTCCGGTGGGATATTCTTTCCGCGGAAAAATGTCTATTCAGCCGAATAATCCCAATGAAGTCGGATTAACCGGACTTTTGGGACTCCCTTCTGCTTATCATGCCATGCACGAAGCCGATCTTCTGATTCTTCTGGGGACAGATTTTCCTTACGAGAAATTTATGCCCGTCAAAAACAAAATTGTACAAGTTGATGAAGCGCCCGAACGTTTGGGAAGAAGGGCAAAACTGGAATTGGGATTAACGGGCGATGTAAAAGAAACCATTAAAGCACTTTTGCCATTATTGAAAGAAAAGACTGATGCCAATTTCCTTAAACAGCAACTTGAGTTTTATGAAAAGGTTAAAGAAAATCAGCTAACCTATGTGAAAGATCCGGGAACAGAAAATGCCATTCAGCCGGAATTTGTTACCCATACTTTGGATAAATTAACAAAGAAAGATGCCATTTTTACAGTAGATACAGGAATGTGCTGTGTTTGGGGTGCAAGATACATCACAGGAACCGGAGAACGGAAAATGCTCGGTTCTTTTAATCATGGTTCGATGGCGAATGCAATGCCGATGGCAATTGGAGCGTCTTTAGCGTATCCTGAAAGACAGGTTGTTGCTTTATGCGGTGACGGAGGTTTATCTATGCTTTTGGGAGATATGGCAACGATTTTTCAATATAAACTTCCGGTGAAAATTATTGTGTTCAATAACCGATCTTTAGGAATGGTAAAACTGGAAATGGAAGTAGGAGGAATGCCGGACAATGAAACGGATATGATTAATCCTGATTTTACAATGATTGCCCAAGCAATGGGATATCCCGGAAAAAATGTAAATAAACCTGAAGATGTGGAAGCTGCCATTAAAGAATGTCTGGATTATAACGGTCCTTATCTTTTAAATATTTTTACCAATCCGAATGCACTGGCTTTACCTCCGAAAATTGAAGCCGCTCAGATTTTAGGAATGACAAAATCCATGGCTCAGCTTATGTTGGGAGGAAAAATGGAAGAAGCACTCGACACTGTGAAAAGCAATTACAAACACATTAAAGATCTTTTGTAATGCACATCATGAGATAATACTTTTCTCTATTTGGTTTAAGTAGTATCTTTGTTTAAGTAAATTTAATTTTAATGAAAAATCCTATGAGAACGATATTAGTACTTCTTACGTTTTTCGCATCAAACTTTGCAATAGCACAGTTTAATGATGTAGAAGAAAGAGATGATAATTTTATGACGGAGAACAATAAAAATATTCTCAAAATAGATATAAAAGAACCTTTGCTGCAGGTTGCTGTAAAAAATTGTAACGATTTTAAGGCGGCAAGTTTTGAAGGCGGAATTCCGGCTTACAAAGAAATGCTGAGAAAATATATGTACGATTACCTGAATACAGATTTTTATGTTCTGAACGGTGATTTCACATTTACCCTTACCGTAGACCAAAACGGAAAAGTAACCAATATCGAAGGAACTCCAAAAGTTTCAAACAGTCAGGTATTTTTTGATGATATGAAATATGTGGTAAGAAGAATTAAGAAAAACTGGATTCCTGCAAGCTGCAACGGACAGCCTGTAACATCTCAGATCAAAATAAAAATGAATCTGTCTTCCATAGCAACAGATGTATAAGACAACTTTTAATAACCATGAAAAAATATCTTTTAATTTTACCTTTATTGCTTATAAGCGGTAAAGGCTTTTCTCAAGAAAATACTACTCAGGTTCAACAGGCAGCGGAAAGTTATCAAAAAGCAGAATTTCCGGGAGGCGATCAGGCTTTTCAGAAAGAATTCATGAATATGGTTCATGCCTATATTGATATGGCTCTGTATGCCATTCAGGGAAAAGTGACTTTTGTGTTTAATATTGATGCCAAAGGAAAAATCAGTCAGATCGATGTCCTTCCGAAATTCAAAAACAATGAAATGTTTATCGACGACATGAAATATGCGGCGAAAAAAGTAAAAGGAAAATGGACTCCCGCAAAAAAGAACAGTGTTCCGGTCGATTCAAAATTTGTTATGAAGGTGAATTTCAGTACCAATACTTATGACCATGATTAAAAAGTTTTTGAGTTTTTCTGCAATCATCATCTTTTTTGTATCGAATGCTCAGGTTTTAGATGAATATCCTAAAAATCAGGAATTTTATGAAGGCGGACCGGTGAATTTTTATAAAGAAGCCCATGATTATTTGTCTAAAGGTAATTTTAAAAAATGCAGTGATCAGGAAATTTATCAGCCAAGATTTGTGGTAACAAAAGATGCGGCTGTGAAGCTGGTAAAAGACAACGACACTGCAAATATTGCAAAAAACAGATGTGCATACGATCTGTCGCTCGAACTTCTGAAAAACCTGAAACACTGGAAACCTGCTGAAGTTAAAGGAGGAAAATTCGGTGCTTTGGCAGAATTCATATTGTATCCGAAAGATGTTATGGAAAATTATAAAGAAGGATATAATGCGGATAATTATGTTTTGTCTGCACAGTATCCAAAAGGGTATGAGAGATTTAGAAAGGATTTCCATGATGAATTTATGAGTTTGTTTGCAGACTATCATATTAACGGGAACGTTAATCTGGAGTTTTATATCAATCAAAAAGGAGAAATTACAAACCCGAGAATCTATCCCGAAATTTATGATCCAAAATTTAATATCGATTTTCTGAGAACTTTGTCTCGACTTAAAAAAGTCTGGAAGCCAGCTTTATATTCCAACATTCCGATAAAAGAGAAAATAGTTTATCCCATAATTTTTTCTACAAATTTCTATGAAAGATAATCCTGACATTCTGTCACAATATTTTGTATCTTTGCAAATTCAATAAGTTCAGAATTTAATGTTTTGAGTTCAAACCTGTATGTGTAGAACCTTAGACGTTAAATTTTAAACCTAAAATTCGATTATCGTGCAGGAAAAATATATAGACGAAACAAAACAGGGAGAAGCTTTTGCCATTGCGGAAAAAGCAGAAAACTCAAAGAAATTATTCTTGGAGAGCTACGGTTGTCAGATGAATTTCTCTGACTCTGAGATTGTGGCATCCATACTTAATGAACAGGGATATAATACCACTTTAAAAGCAGAAGAAGCAGATTTAATTCTTCTAAATACCTGTTCCATCCGTGAAAAAGCCGAGCAGACTGTAAGAATGCGTCTTTCACAATTCAAAAACCTGAAAAAAGAAAAACCAAACATGACGGTTGGCGTTTTGGGCTGCATGGCAGAAAGATTAAAAACAAAATTCTTAGAAGAAGAACAGTTGGTAGATCTTGTAGTTGGTCCCGATGCATACAGAGACCTGCCTAATCTTTTAAAAGAAACTGAAGACGGAAGAGATGCAATCAACGTAATTCTTTCGAAAGAAGAAACGTATGCAGATATTAATCCGGTTCGTTTAGGCGGAAATGGAGTTACGGCGTTCGTTACGATTACAAGAGGCTGCGATAATATGTGTACATTCTGCGTCGTTCCTTTCACGAGAGGGCGAGAAAGAAGCCGTGATCCGCACTCTATTCTGGATGAATGCAAAAGCCTTTGGGAAAGCGGGTATAAAGAAATTACCTTATTAGGACAAAACGTAGATTCTTACCTTTGGTATGGAGGCGGTCCTAAAAAAGATTTCGCCAAAGCATCTGCAATGCAGAAAGCTACAGCCGTGAATTTTGCTCAGTTGCTTGATTTGGTTGCAAAAGCCGTTCCTGAAATGAGAATCCGTTTCTCTACTTCTAATCCGCAGGATATGAGTCTGGATGTATTCAGAATGATGGCGAAACACGATAACATCTGTAAATACGTTCACCTTCCGGTTCAGAGCGGAAGCAACAATATGCTGGAAGCCATGAACAGGCAGCACACCCGTGAAGAATATTTAGATTTAATTAAAAAAGCAAAAGAAATCGTTCCCGAAGTTGCTTTTTCTCAGGATATGATCGTCGGTTTCTGCAGCGAAACAGAAGAAGATCACCAAGATACATTAAGCTTAATGAGAGAAGTGGAATACGACTACGGTTATATGTTCGCTTACTCAGAAAGACCGGGAACTCCTGCTCACAAAAAAATGGAGGACAATATTCCGGCAGAAGTTAAACAGAGACGTTTGGCAGAAGTCATTGCCTTACAGGGAGAACTGTCCAGAAAAAGAATGAAATCTTATGTAGGAAGAGTTCACCAGATTTTAATTGAAGGAACTTCCAAAAAGAATGAAAACCAGTGGAAAGGAAGAAACTCCCAGAATGCAGTTTGCGTTTTCGATAAACTGGAAGGGCAGAAAATTGGTGACATTGTGGACGTTTTTGTTTTTGACAATACACAGGGCACACTTTTAGGAGAAACGGTTTCAAAATAATATGTCTGACGATTTAACGACAAAGCAACTTTTAAATGATATTTCTGCGTTATTGGAAAATGCCAGAAATAAAGTTGTTGTTGCCGTTAATCAAACCATTGTTCTTACTTATTACGAAATAGGAAGAATGATTGTTGAAGATGAACAGAATGGGGAAAAGCGGGCAGAATATGGGAGAGAGCAACTTAAGTTTATTTCTGAAAATTTAACTAAAAAGTTTGGTAAAGGATTTTCAGAAACAAATCTTAAACAGATGAGGATGTTTTTTTTGTCTTATTCAATTCGTCAGACAGTGTCTGACGAATCTGTAAAATTAATTTCGTCAACACTGTTGACGAATTCTTCAAATACAATTTCCCAGACAGAGTCTGCTAAATTCAACCTTTCATGGTCTCACTATTTAAAATTAATGAGAATAAAAGACCCTAATGAAAGAAAATTCTACGAAATTGAAAGTTATAAAAACAACTGGAGCCTAAGAGAATTGCAGAGACAGTATGATTCCGCTTTATATGCAAGACTGTCTTTGAGCAAAAATAAAGAAGAGATTCTTCAGCTTGCTGAAAAAGGACAGATTATAGAAAAGCCAAAAGATCTCATCAAAGATCCTTATGTTCTGGAGTTTTTAGGTTTATCTGAAAAACCTCATTATTCTGAAAATGAATTAGAGTCCGAATTAATTGATAAACTGGAACATTTTCTTCTGGAATTAGGAACCGGATTTACCTTTGTTGCAAGACAGGACAGAATAACCTTTGATGAAAAGCAATTCCGTATAGATTTGGTGTTTTATAACAGAATTTTGAGATGTTTTGTCTTAATAGATTTAAAAATCGGGGAACTCAAACATCAGGATATTGGGCAAATGCAGATGTACGTTAACTATTATGACAGAGAAAAACGCCTTGAAGGTGAAAATAAGACCATAGGCATTATTCTTTGTCAGGATAAAAGTGAAGCTTTGGTAAGATATACTTTACCGGAAGATAACGAACAGATTTTTGCAAGTAAATATTTTACGATACTGCCAAGTAAACAAGATTTTATTAACATTTTAAACTCAGACAATGGAAAAATTTCATAAATATTGCCTAAGTGTATTGTTGGTAATAATCTGTAGCAATATTTCGGCTCAAATTTCCAGTGGAACAGCCGAAAGTGAAGACTGTAAACAGCTTTATGAGCTTTATAACCGGATTTTAAATCAGGATTGTGAAGATTTGCAGAAAACCTGTACAAAAGAAAATCCTGTACAGAATAAAACGATCAGTCAAAAGCATAACGCGATTGATCTTATCGGTAAAATTTTTTCAAATAAACAAAAGAACAATTTTCATCACGATAAAACAGGAAAAGATTTTTCTGAAAAGGAAAAACATGATCAGCTCCTGAAAAACTTTGAAAAGAACAGCAGAGAAAATCTCTTCGCTGAAATTTTATATTTTAAAACCAGAGTTTCAAAAGTCAGAAATAAAGATTATTTAGACGTTGTAAGTTAAATTTAAACTCAATTATTTTTAAACCAAACAGCAGATTTACAGAGATTAATGTAAATCCAATTCAAATCAATAATCTAAAAATTTACTTATGAGCAACGAGCTTCAAAATATAAAAAATCGTTTCGGAATCATCGGGAACTTTCCGGCTTTAAACCGTGCTTTGGAAAAAGCCATTCAGGTCGCACCAACCGACATTTCAGTCCTTGTTATCGGGGAAAGTGGAGTAGGGAAAGAATTTATTCCGAAAATTATCCATTCAGAATCCAAAAGGAAACATCAGCCTTATATTGTCGTTAACTGTGGAGCAATTCCCGAAGGAACGATTGATTCCGAATTGTTCGGACACGAAAAAGGAGCATTTACAGGAGCTACAGCAACCAGAAAAGGATATTTTGAGGTTGCCGATGGCGGAACGATCTTTTTAGATGAGGTGGGAGAGCTTCCTTTACAGACACAAGTTCGTTTACTTCGTGTTTTGGAAAGCGGCGAATTTATGAAAGTAGGTTCTTCACAGGTTCAGAAAACCAATGTAAGAATTGTCGCTGCAACGAATGTGAACATGATGAAGGCAATTCAGGACGGAAGATTCCGGGAAGATCTTTATTACCGTCTCAATACAGTGCAGATCGATATGCCGCCTTTACGCGAAAGAAAAGGGGATATTCATTTGCTTTTCAGAAAATTTGCCATCGATTTTGCTGAAAAATACAGAATGCCGGAACTTGAACTTGAGCCAAGTGCAGTACATTACATCGAAAATTATACATTTCCCGGAAATATTCGTCAGTTAAGAAATTTGGTAGAACAAATGACGGTCGTAGAAAGAAACAGACACGTAGAAGTTGAAAAACTGGCGGAATATATTCCCATGGAATCACACCTTCCCATGGTTGTCAATACACCGAATACGCCAAAGCAGAACGATTTCGGAAGCGAAAGAGAAATCATGTACAAAATTCTATTTGACATGAGAAACGATATTAATGATTTAAAATCCTTAACTTCGGAATTGATAAAAAACAGAGGAACATCTGATCTGAGCAGTCACGAGAAAAATTTAATCAACAGAATTTATACTCCTGAAACACAGCAGAATGTGGCTCCCGGTTCTTTACTGTATTTTGAAAACAATAATAATCATAATCCGGTAGTTCAGAATCCGACAATTATTTCAGAGCCGGACAACAGCTACGAAGATATTGAAGATATTGAAATTGAAGAAAACAGACCCGAATCTTTATCGCTTCAGAATAACGAAAAAGACCTGATTATCAAAGCGCTGGAAAAGCATAAAGGAAGAAGAAATAAGGCAGCGGATGAACTGGGAATTTCCCAAAGAACTTTGTACAGAAAAATAAAACAGTATAACTTAGAAGAATAATAAACTAAAAATTAAATCATGGTGAAAATTAATGCAAAACCGGTCAATTTCAAATTAGGAAATTACATCAGCGACGGATACGAATTCTACAAAGCAAATTTTGGAAATTTGTTGGGCGCTTTCTTCCTTGCAATGATTATGTCGATCATTCCTTTTTGCGGACTTTTGGCAGTGGGAAATTTTTATAAATATTGCCGTGATTTAAGAGCCGGAAGACAGGTAAGCGCAGGAGATATTTTCAATTTTGATAATTTCACGCCTTACTTCATGATCCAGCTTATTTTATTCGCCGGAGTAATGGTCATTTATATTCCCATGATTATCATGATGGTCGCAATTGGAGAACAAGATCCTTCCGCCGGAGCACCTGCCGTTTTTTTCATTTATATGTTCTTCGTGTATGTTGGGATTTTATTCGTAGCCCTGAAAGGTTTTTATATGCCCGCTTTAATTTCCCTTGCAGGAGTTACAGAGATTAAACAGGCATGGAAAATCTCTTCTGTGATGAGTAAAGGAAACCTTTGGTCCATCTTTTTATATTCACTGGCAGTAGCATTTTTATCTCAGTTAGGTGTTATCGCATGTTTTATTGGCTTGATTTTTACAATACCTTTTGCATATGCTTCTCACTATTTTGCGTATGAAGATGCTTTAAAGCAGGTTACTTATGACGAAATTCAGGAAATTGGAATTAAAAATGAATTTTAAAATTAAAAATATTAAAATAGGACAGCCAAAATTTTGGCTTTTAGTACTGTGTCTGTCAGTGCTGAATTCGTGTTACAGTTTTACGGGATCATCTCTTAAAGATGAAAAAACAATTCAGATCAATGAATTTCCCAATAATGCCCCCTTGGTAAATCCCACATTGTCGCAACAGTTTTCAACAGATGTCCAGAACAGATTCCTTCAGAGAACTACTCTGAAAGGGACAAAGGAAAATCCCGACATTCTGGTGGAAGGTGAAATAACGGATTATTCTATTACACCGACCACGATTGGTTCCAACACGGTTACCAATCAGAGTACAGGAGGAGTTGTACAGCAATCTCAGAACAAACTTACCATCACGGTGAAAGTTCATTACGAGAATAAGCTTCATCCGGAGCTGAGTTTCGACAGAACATACAGTGATGAAGCGGTGTTCAACAGCAGCCTTTCCCAGTCTGAGATAGAATCTTCTCAGGTGAAAATTGCGACGGACAGAATTATAAACAAGATATTTAACGATATTGTAGCGAATTGGTAAGATGAATCATAGAGTTTTAGAATTATTAAAGACCCCGAAAAACATTCAGTCAGAGGATCTCAATCTTCTGAAAGAAGAGATTAATTCTTTTCCCTATATTCAGAATATCAGAGCGTTGTATTTGTATGGGGTACATCTGTATGATAAAGACAATTATCAGAAAGTACTTTCTACAACAGCTGCTTATACCACAGATAAAAAGATTCTTTATCAGCTGATTAACGGTAAAATTCAGCAGAAGCCGAAACCTGAAATAAAACAGGAAACGGTAATGGAGAAAATCATTCCTGCGGAAAATCCGCTTAAGATTTTGTATCAGACAAAGGCGGGTAGTTTTCCGCTTAAACGAGAAGAAAATCCTGTGGCTGAAACTCAGCAGCAAATCGTTGAGGAAACGCTACCGCAAATCTTTACATCAGAAGAAGAAAACCGCATTCTTCCGCCTCCGAGAGAAGAAATTAAGCATTTGTATGTAAACGGAGAACGAAACAGAATTCTGTTCGAAGGAGAAGAAAATTTTCTTGAAGATGATACTTTTGAAACAATTGATCTTGAATCCACGCTGGAATCCGGTTCTATCGTAACTCAGAAAGCTGAGAAAAAAGAAGAGCATGCTTCGGAAGAAAAACCGACTGAAAATATTCCGGCTGTAGAAGAAAATGATGAATTCATTCCTGAAACTACCGTTGAAGAAGAAAACTTAAATTCTAAGCCTGCGCAAGAGAAAATTCCAGATAATTCGGAATCAGAATTCTCTGAACAGGAAGCTGCATCTGCAATTCAGAAAGAAGAAAATAAATCAACAGAAGAGCAGTCTGATCATATTTTAGATAAAGCTGAAAACTCAGAGGAAAAGCCTTCTGAAGAAACGTCAGAATTTACCACTGAAACGATTGTTGAAGAGGAAAATCTAAGTAATGAAACTGAAAAAGAAGAAATTTCAGATAAATCAGAATTAAGCTTCCATGAAACAGAAACTTTCCTTCCAGAATTACAGGTCTCTGCAAATGAATCTGTTGAAGAACCGGAAAATGAGAGCAATGAGTCTGAAAATTCAGAAATAATTTCATCAGAAGAGTCCGCAGAATTTACGCCTGAAACCATTATTGATGAAGATGAAATTTCATCCGAGAAAGAAGAAAAGGTTGTTCAGAATGATGCTGAACTAAGTTTCCACGGAACAGAATCTTTCCTTCCGGAAGTAAAAATTCAGGCAAATACAGAAGATAAAATTGCAGAAGTACCTCAGCTTAACCTCAATAAACATGAAGACGAAATGCGCCGTCTGATTGAGGAAGTGGAGAAGAAAATGAAGGAAAAAGCAGCTGCGGAAGAACATAAAAAAGAAGAAGAACCTGAAAATATCGGCCACGACATCAGTTTTGCCGAAACCCAAAGTTTTGAGGTGAAACCTATTGAAACGGAAACTCAGGAAGAAATTAAAACGGAAAATGCAGCAGAAAACGATTCTGAACAGATTGAAGAACCAAAAGCCGAAATCACTGAAGAAAAACAAGAAACTGAAGTGAAATCTGCATGGAAACCAATGTCTTTCGATTCCAACCTTCCCGATTCTCTGATCAGTAAATCTTCTGAAGTTGTGCAGCCTAAAACTGAAGAGCGGAAAGCAGATAAAACAGTGGAAATTCAGCAACCGGAAATTGCAGAGCAGAAGCAAATAGCAGAAGCCGAAACTGAGCCAAATTCTGAAGAAAGCATAGTTTCCGAAATCTCTGAAGATGCCGTTGAACAAAACACGGATGAAAATATTTCTGAGAATTCAGAAGAAAATAAAGAGGAAGTTCCGGTAATGAACGTTTCGTTTTTCGGATCGGGATGGACGATTCCTCAACCAGAAAAAGAAAAAATGACAGAAGAATCCAAACAGGAAAGCAAAGAAGAAGAAAATACAGTTGAAATTCCTGTGGAAAAACCTGCAAAAACAGCCAAACCGAACACGTTCGACAGTAATGTTCCGGGTTTCATCAATACATGGCAAAGCTGGCTGAAAATCGACAGAACGGAAGAAAAACCTAAAGAGGAGAAAACCGATCTGAAAACAAAAGTGATTGAAACTTTTATCGAAAACAATCCGAGAATCAGTCAGTTAAAAGAAGAAAGTACATTTGTCGTGAAAGAAAAAGGAGACGATATCTCGCATTTGATGACAGAAACTCTGGCAAATCTTTATTTTGAGCAGAAATTATACACTAAAGCTATAAAAGCATTTGAAATTTTGATTAAGAAAACTCCCGAAAAGAAAAAATATTACGAAGGTAAAATTCAGGAAATTAAAGATTTCAGAACCAAAGGATAACCTAAAAACGATAGAATGAGCTTATTATCAATTAACGCTTTTCAAATCCTTCTTGGTGCGGTTGCGGTCATTATTTTATACATTGCGGCAATTGCTGTTCTGTTGAGAACAAAATCAGGAATTCTGCCTTATTTGGCATTAATACTTTTTCCCGTCATAGGTCCTTTGGGAATTCTTCTTGGAAATTATAACAGGAAAGCAAAATAAACAAAAGAGCGGAGAATTTTTCCGCTCTTTTGCCTTTATGTCTGTTGAGGAAGTTCTTTATTTTTCCTGAATTTCCGCCATAGTTTTCGCCCGAACAGGATAACTCCTATAACAATTAAAATTGCGCAGATTCCGGCAATAACAGGAGCTGCCATTGCCAGAAATGCCATGATTCCTGCTCCGGCTGTTTCCGCTGTTCCGACGACCGAATTTCCCAAGCCTCCCGTAGTTGCCGTAGATGCAGCGCGAAGCCCCGCAAAGCCTGAACTGATGGTTGCTGCAGTTCCCCCTCCTGCAATTAAAGCTAAAGCCCACTGTGGAAAAGTTCCAAGATCTGCAAACTGACTGGCAAACAAAACAGAACCTGCAATCGTCGCCATCGGAACAGAAATCGTATCCAGCAAATGGTCTACAAAAGGAATATAATAGGCTAAAATTTCTACAACGGTTGCAATTCCGGTGGTGATTAAAGTGGGAAGTCCGGAAAGCCATTCAAAATTTTCGTTCATGGGAATCCAGTGCATATACGAAGCAAGACTTACGGCAAACATCGGAAGAAATACTCTGAATCCGCTTGCTGCAGCCAGTCCGATACCAATAAATGCACTCAGGAGATAAGGTAAATAAGGAACGTTGTCTAACATATTAATTTTCAGATTGATTGTTTTCCCGAAGGTACAAAAAAATAAATTCTGAGAAATTTTCTGATAAAAATACTGTTGAATGAAATTCAACCTGAAAATTAAGCGATAGAAAAGATTAAGACTTCTTCTGAGCCTGACAAAGCTTGATAAACTGTGCCTCTACATCCTGAAATTTTTCGGGCATTTCCGGAGATGCCCAAAACATCATCGCCATTGTTTTATCGCCGAAAGCTTCTTTAAAAAGATCTTTATTCAGACGGTAACATTCTCTTAAAAGCCTTTTGATACGGTTTCTGTGAACCGCTTTTTTAAAATATTTTTTGGAAACCGAAACCGCAAATTTCGTGCTTTCTACAGGTGTTGTCGGTTTGTTTTTAAGAATAATGATTCTCAGATTCCCATTCGTTCTCCATTTACCTTTTTCGAAAAGTAAAGAGATCTCGGTATTTTTCTTGAGTTTTTCGGCTCTGGGATATCTGAAGTTTGTCATTTACGGACTGTAAAGATAGGATTTGTATGATGTTTTTCCCACAGATTTTAAAAATTCAGACAAAAATATCCGAAACTTTCGTAAAATCTGCGGTAAAAAATTAATTTTTCTTGGTTAAATAATTGATGACTTCCGCTGCGGCATACAACCCGAAAATTGCCGGAATAAAGCTGATGGTTCCGTAAAAAGATCTTTTATAATTTGTTCCGTCCGTCATTTTTAAACTGTCGTCTTTTTGAAGCTCATCAGAGAAAACACATTTAAATCCTTTGTTTATCTTTTCTTTTCGAAGTCTTTTTCTTACCTGTTTTGCAAGATAGCAGTTCTGGGTTTTGCTGATGTCTTTCACCATCACTTTGCTCGGATCGGTTTTTCCTCCGGCTCCCATAGAACTTACAAGTTTTATTTTTCTCTTTTTTGCTGCTTTTATCAGGCAAAGTTTAGGCGTTACACTGTCGATACAGTCCAGAACATAATCAAACTTTCCATTGTCAAGAATTTCTTCCATTCTTTCAGGATTCAGGAATTCGTTGATTTTGATGAGGTTAAGTTTTGGGTTAATGTCTAACAATCTTTCAGCAACTACCTCAACTTTATGTTTTCCTACTGTGGAATGTAGAGCAGGCAACTGTCTGTTAATGTTTGTAATATCTACCGTGTCACCATCTACAATCGTCATGTTTCCGACTCCGGCTCTTGCAAGAAATTCTGCCGCAAAAGAACCGACACCACCCAAACCGACAACTAAAACTGTTGCTTTATTCAACTTTTCCAAACCTTCCTCTTTTAAGAGAAGCTCCGTTCTTTCCAACCAGTATTTATCCATTTTTTATTGTCTCTAAATTTTCCGAAATCTGTTTGTTTAAATTTTCCAGCGAAATTCCCTTTATTTCAGATACTTTCTCATACAATTCTTCGATGCTGAAATCGTCATTGTCGGTTTCCAGAAAGATTTTATCTAAAGGAGTAATTTTCAAAGTATTTTGCAAAGATAAATTATACAAAACCGCTTTTCCAAAACTCAGGTAAAAATTATTTTTCAGCAGATCTTCCGCTATCCTTTCTTTTTTATTAAAACCATGAATAATCATGGGCTGTTCTGAATATTTTTTAAAAGAAATCACTTCATAAAACTTCCGTACACAATGAATGATTATTGGCTTTTTAACCTCATTTGCAAACCTTATCTGTCTTAAAAAAGCTTCTTCCTGAATTTTCTCTCCGGTTTCAGCGAAAGAATCCAGACCGCATTCACCGAGTGCAAAACAGTTTTCAAAAATCATGTTTTTCATCCATTTAAACTGATTATCAAGATTATTCACATCAATATCTTTCGGATGAATGCCTATTGAATACGGAAAATCCGGCGGAATCTGTTCAATATCCAGATTGTAAATTCCGTTTGGCATATTTTTCTTATGATGATGAAAGTCAAAAAAATCCATTAATCAAAAATACTATTAATTTAGATTTAACGTAAATTTCTTAAACGAACGTTTATAAATTTGTTAAAAATTTCATAACTTTACTCAAAGTGCACTTCATGAAGAAAAAATTTACAGAAAAGCAAATACATATTTTAGATATCGCGGAAGAACTTATTGCAAAGAAAGGATATGAGGGAACCTCCGTCAGAGATATTTGTTCGAAGGCAAATATTAATGTTGCAATGATTTCTTATTATTTTGGCTCGAAAGAAAAGATGATGTCGTATCTTTATCAGTACAGGGTTTTAAAAACAAGAGAGACTTTTTCAGAGTTTGCAGATACCATTAAAGACGGGAAGCCGGAAATGCAGCTCAAAGAAATTATTAAATATATTGTTTCTCAGTTATTTAAATATAATTATTTCCATGGGTTTGTTACGCAGGAACTTCGCCATACAGAAAATTTAAAAGATGAACTGCTGGATTTTTATCAGCTTTTCGTTAAAAAATTAGACGAAGTCATTAAAAAAGGCGTGGCTTCAGGCGTTTTTACCTTCACTCCCAAACCTGAAGATATTTTAACAACCATTATCGGTTCCACCTTATTCGTGATCCGCAACCGGAATTTTTATGAATTGTATGTTCCGAACAAAAGCGAGGAAACCTACACAAAGGAAGCAGAGAAAAAAGTGAGAATGAATCTTTTAATGACGGTTTTTGCCATTTTGGGATACGCTGCAGACTAAAATTACGTTAAATAATCATAAAAAAAAATCTATTGGCAAAAAAGTTATATTTTTGCAAATTAGTAAATCGGCTGAATAATCCGAAAACTGTTGAACTTTTTATATGAAAAAATATATTTTAGGTATTTTTACTGTAGCAGTAGTAGCTTCGTGCGTAAGTAAGCAGGAAAGAGCAATGAAAAGTGCGGATAAAAATCTTATCTTAAAAACCGCCAATGAAAACTTTGCTAAAAAGAAGTGGAAAAACGCTTTAGCACTTTACGACAGGCTTCCGAACCTTGTTGCAGGAACAGATGATGCTCCCAATGTGGTTTTTAATTCGGCGTATGCAAATTATTACGACAAAAACTACAGATTAGCGGGAAATCAGTTTAAAAATTTTGCGATCAGCTTTCCTCAGGATAAAAGAAGGGAAGAGGCGGCATATATGTCTGCTCTGTGTTACTACGAAGGTTCAATGGATTATAATCTGGATCAGTCTACCACACAAACTGCGATTAATGAACTTCAGGATTTCTTAAATAATTATCCTAATTCAGAAAGATCTAAAAATATCAATACTCTTATTGACGAATTGTCTTACAAGCTTGAATTCAAAGCGTATGAAAATGCAAGACAATACTATAAAATGGCAGAATACAAAGCAGCCAACGTAGCATTTGAAAACGTTCTGGAAGATTTTCCGAGTACAAAACTTCGTCCGCAGATTTATGATTACATCGTAAAATCCCGTTATGAGCTCGCTACAAAATCTATTTATGATCTTAAAGATGAGCGTATAGAAAGTGCGTTATCTTTCACAAAACAGATCGAAAAGGAAATGCCGAATACGGAAGTTGCTAAAACTGCTTTGGAAATCAGAAGTAAGCTTGAAAAAGAAAAGAAAGATTTTGCGGTAGTTAAGAAGAATACGGAAGCAAGAATTGCTGCTTTAACAGAAAAACAGAAAAGGCTGGAAGCAAAGAATGCAGAACAGGCAAAAACTATTCAGCAGGAGAAAGATCAGGTAGAAGCAGAGAAGAAAGCAATGCAGATTCAGAGGGACAGTGCAGCGCTTAGCACACCTCCGCCGGCGGCGACTTTCAAAATTAAAAGATAATTCGTAAATTTGCGAACTTAAATAAAAATAATATTCTCAAAATGAGTGTAAAAGATACAAAAGCAGAAGTAAATACCATTACTTACGATAAGGATAAGATTGAAGACAAAGTAGGCTCAATCTACGAAGCGATTGTTATCATGGGAAAAAGAGCAGAGCAGATCAACGCTGAAATTCGTACAGAACTTCACAATAAGCTTGATGAGTTTGCTGTTCACAATTCTACATTGGAAGAAGTTTTCGAAAACAGAGAACAGATCGAGATCTCTAAACATTACGAAAAACTTCCAAAGCCGACTTCTATTGCAATTGAAGAATGGCTGAACGATGATGTGTACTTCAGAAAAACTGAAGAGAGAAAATAAAAATCAGTGTATTTTTTATATATGAAGGTCATAAGAAAATCTTTTTCTTATGACCTTTGTTGTTTGGACGGCTTTGTGAGAAAAAATAAGTAATTTAGTATTCTTAAAAATTAAAATTGAATGAGTCTTTCCGGTAAAAAAATTCTCATCGCGATTTCCGGAGGAATTGCAGCCTATAAAATCCATTTTCTGATCCGTGACTTTGTAAAAAAAGGAGCCGAAATTCAGGTGATTATGACGCCTGATGCAGAAAATTTCGTTACGAAACTCAGTATTTCCACTTTATCTAAGAAGCCGGTTTATTCAGACTTTTACAGCGATAACGGAACGTGGAACAGTCACGTGGAAATGGCTTTGTGGGCAGATGTCATGATTGTTGCGCCATGCACGGCAAGTACATTGTCTAAAATGGTTCATGGGTTATGCGATAATCTCGTAATTGCAACGTATATGTCTGCAAAATGTCCTGTTTTTATTGCTCCTGCAATGGATCTGGATATGTATGCACATCCGTCTACAACCAGAAATCTGGAATTGGCAGAAAGTTTCGGACACCATATTATTCCGGCGGAAAGCGGCGAACTGGCAAGCGGATTAATCGGGCAGGGAAGAATGGCAGAACCGGAAACCATAGCACAAACAATCGAAGATTTTTTTGACTCCAAAACTGAAAAAACATTAGCCGGAAAAACGGTTTTAATTACAGCCGGTCCAACGTATGAAGCCATTGATCCTGTGAGATTCATCGGAAACCATTCCTCTGGAAAGATGGGGTTTTCTCTGGCGGAAGAAGCCGCAAAAAGAGGCGCAAAAGTAATCTTAATTTCGGGACCGAGCTCTCAGAAAATCAATAATAAAAATATTGAATTACACAAAGTAACCTCAGCAAAAGAAATGTTATCGAAAGTTCTGGAATTTTATGATACAACAGACATCGGAATTGCAAGTGCTGCCGTTGCAGATTACGCTCCGAAAGAAGTGGCAAAGGAAAAGATCAAAAAGAATGACGAAAATTTAACGATCGAACTGGTTAAAAATCCGGACATTCTTAAAACCATGGGTGAAAAGAAAACCCATCAGTTTTTGGTCGGTTTTGCATTGGAAACTCAGAATGAAGAGGAAAATGCCAAAGGAAAACTGGAAAAGAAAAATCTGGATATGATCGTTTTAAACTCGCTTCGGGATGAAGGAGCCGGTTTTAAAAATGATACCAATAAAATAAAGATATTTACCAAAACGGAAAAAACAGAATTTGATCTGAAATCTAAAGAAGAGGTAGCAAAAGACATTTTGGATTTTGTTGAGTCTCAACTTTTAAAATAATTTTAATAAATTTCCGTTCTCAATTTTTAGAAGATAATGAAAAAATTTTTAAGCATATTTTTACTTCTGTTTTTATTCAGTCAGAGTTTTTCTCAGGAGTTACTGGCAACGGTACAGGTGAATTCCCAGCAATTGGGAGGAAGTAACCAGTCTGCCTACAAAGCTCTGGAGAAAAGTCTGAGAGATTTCATCAACAATACTAGCTGGACAGGAAAAAGACTGCAGAATTTTGAAAAAATAAAATCCAACTTCGCCATTGTGATCAGCGAAAGAGACGGAAACCGTTTCAAAGGAAGTATTGTGGTACAGGCAGTTCGTCCGGTTTTCAACACCACGTATGAATCTCCCTTGCTTAACCTTCAGGATACCAGATTTTCTTTCGATTACGTGGAAAACGAAAACCTTATCTTCAACGAAAGACAGTTTTCCGGAAAAAATTTAATTGATGTCATCAGTTTTTATGTGTACGTTATTTTGGGAATGGATGCAGACAGTTTTCAGTCGATGGCAGGAACACAATGGTATCAGAAAGCACAGCAGATTGCACAGAACGGGGAATCTCAGAATACCTATGACGGCTGGAAGCAGATTAATGAGCCGAGAAGCCGTTCTATTCTGATTAAAGAAATTATGAGCCCGAACTGGAGCCAGCTTCGCGCTACGATTTATTCTTATCACAGAGCCGGACTGGATAATCTTTTCAATCAGGATCAGAGCCAGGGTAAAAAAGTAATTTTTGATGCTTTAATGCAGTTAAAACAATACGAAAACTCTTTCCAGCAGGCATATTTCTTCAATCTTTTCATGGATTCCAAGGCAGATGAGATTTTCAATATCTTCAATTCCGGAAATAACGGAGGAATTGTTTTAGGAGATCTTAAGAATGAAATGATCATCCTTTCGCCAAAAAATATTGATGCCAGATGGAATAAATGGAAACAGTAATTCTCTTGAATTCTGAAATCTAAAGTTCTATATTTGCAATAGCCAAATAATCGCTATTATCAATGCTTTCGAGAATTTACATTAAAAACTTTGCCCTTATTGATACGCTTGAAGTATCATTGCACAACGGTTTACAGGTGATTACCGGAGAAACCGGTGCGGGAAAATCTATTATTTTAGGTGCGCTCCGACTGATTCTGGGCGAAAGAGCAGATGTAAAATCGATCTCAAAAGCAGAAGAAAAAAGCATCGTAGAAACAGAATTTTCCCTGAACAATCAGTTCAAAAAATTCTTTATCGAAAATGATCTGGATTATGAACATCAGACCATTATCCGCAGGGAAATTTTACCTTCCGGAAAATCGAGGGCATTTATTAATGATGTTCCTGTAACACTGGATATTTTAAAGGAACTGTCTTCTCAGTTGATCGACATTCACTCCCAGTTTGAAACGTCGAATCTTTTTACGGCAGAATATCAGTTTAAAATCATTGACGGACTTTCTGAAAACAAACAAATCATTCATGAGTATCAGAATGAATTTTCAGATTTTCAAAGCCTTAAAACACAGCTTAAAAAACTACAGACTCAGCTTTCGGATTCCAATAAAGAAAGTGACTATAAAGCATTTCTTCTGAACGAGCTTCAGGAACTTCATCTGGATAATGTAGATTATGAAGAACTTCAGAATCAGCTTTCCATTCAGGAAAATGCGGAAATGATCTCCGATAATCTGGCTCAGGTTTTATCAAGATTTCATCAGGAAGAAGTAGGAATTTTGTCATTTTTTAATGAAGCGAAAAATAAACTTGCTAAAATTGCGGAAGTTTCACAGAGTTTTGCGGAACTTGATGAAAGGCTTGAAATGTCTTTTGTAGAATTAAAAGACATTATCTCCGAGCTTGAAGATGAAGCGGAAAGCATAGAAGTAAATCCGGAAAATTTAGCGTTACTGGTTGAATTAAACAACAGAATCAATAATCTTTTTGTAAAACATAATGTTTCCGATCTTACGGAACTCAAAGAAATCAGAGATCAGTTAGCCGGAGAACAGCAGGGCACGTCCGAACTGGAGGCTCAGATTGAGGAGGTAGAAGAAAATATTTCCAAAAAAGAAAAAACACTTCAGTCTTTGGCTGAAAAGCTTTCGAAAAACAGAAAAAAGAGCATCCCTGTTTTCATCAAAAAAGCAGAATCTTTACTCAAAAAACTGGGGCTAGAAAAAGCCAGAGTTGATATTGAACTTTTTGATACCTCCGAATTCAACCCGTTCGGAAAAGAAAATATCCAGCTTTTGTTTCAGGCAAACTCAGGATTTCCGTTAAAGCCGATACAGACAGCAATTTCCGGTGGTGAAAGATCAAGGGTAATGTTGGCGGTAAAAAAGATCATTGCAGAAAGTGACGAACTTCCAACCTTAATTTTAGACGAAATCGACACTGGAGTTTCCGGAAAAGTAGCCGAAGAGATTGGAAATCTAATGCGGGAAATGTCTGCCGATATGCAGCTTATCGTTATTTCTCACTTAGCGCAGGTTGCCGCAAAAGGAAATAACAATTACAAAGTGCTGAAACAGGACATCGCCGGAAAAACTCAGTCTACTATAGTTCCATTAAGTGACGAAGAAAAGCTGAACGAGATTGCCCAGTTGCTTTCCGGAAGTAAGATTACCGAAGCGGCTTTGGCGCAGGCGAAAGAATTGATAGGATAATTTTTAACGAAATAAAAGATATAGGACTTCTGGATTTTCAGAGGTCTTTTTTATTTTGGGGTCTATTTAACATAAAAACAAAGCTGTTTTTCATTTCAAAAAAATGATTACTTTTGATTTATAATTTTAACGAAACAAGCGTAAGCTATCATACTGGATTAAGAAAACTGCGAATCTTCTTTATGCATCCAAAGAAATGATAGACTTACGCCCGTGTATCTATAACTGGCACGGGCTAAGTCTTTCTGGATGCAGGGTTCTTCGCAGTACCTCTTAACCGATTGGCTTTTGCTCCGTGCCTTTTGCATGATTCTATCTTCTGATCAATTTTGTCTAAGGCTTTTTATTAAAATTAATACGACAGCTTTTGCCGTACCGCAAATTTATTTTTGCACATGAAAATGTTTAATTAAAAAATCTGAAAGCGATGAAAACACTGAATAGGTCGGGATAAAATAAACCGCAAAACTACGGACAAAGATATGGGGTTTTCCCTGTATTGATTAGAATTAAAAAAATATAAATTCACAACTTTAAAAATTAATAACAAAATGAAAAAATCTTATTTCATAATGCTTATAGCATTAATGTGTATGTTCTCCTGCAGAACAGAAAACACTTCAGATATTCTATCTGATCAAACCCACAAATCGAAGTTTGATGCAAGCTTTAAAGAAGTATTACAGGCTACAAAATCTCCGGATGAAAGCTCTTTGATGGCAAAAGTGCAGGACTTTACGGAAGATTATAATCCTTCTGATTTTATCATGGATACAGCCAAAATAAAGAAAACCTTAAAGAATGGAGAGGTTAACGAATACGCAATATATCTAAAAAAGAAAAACGAAACTGAAATCGGAGTCTTTTACAATCTGGTATTTACTAAAAAGATAGACAGCTGGAAAAAATATTTAGTAAAATTTACTCCTGCTATTATTCCTGAGAGCAATAACAAGGTTGGTTACAAATGCGAGTTTATTTCAAAAAAAGCACAAGCTTCCAAGTGTGGATCTTCTTTTTATATGACAGAGTATTTCCAATGTTGGGCGGGACATACAGACTCCAATGATGGAGATTGTAATGGATGCTGGAGATTAGGCTCTTATGGTATTGCAAATACCTGCGATGAGGAAGCTCCGGATGATTTTAACGGAGCAGGAGATAATTACGGTGGCGGTGCAACTCCTAATGTGGATGGGCTTATCCATGTGTATGCAGACCCTTCTCATTGGGCTCTGTATAACAGTTTATCGGCAGAGAATAAATTTAAATGTTATCAGGCTTTACTTTTGTCGAGTGATACGAGTTATGTGAATTTCTCAATAGATTTCTTTAGTAGCAACTCTACGGTAACAATACAGCAGTTTCAGAATTGGTTTTTGGATCCAAATGGAAATCCTAATCTTATTTTTGAAAATTTTACAAGTTCAAATAATGTGTTAGTATTTAATACAATGAGCGATTTTAAAAATTTTCTAACTAATGATATAAGTAATTCATCATATTCTAATAGTACTATCTTTGATAATGGGCAAGAAAAAATTACACGACTTAGAGTTAACAGGATGGGTATTTATAATACTGGTATTAATATTGAAATTAAATTAAAAAAGGTAAATAATTTATGGACATATGATTCTGTAGCATCTGAAGAATATATTGGAGTGGGATTTGTATACGAATGGGCACAATCAAATTATACTTCAAATACCAACAACAATGTTTTGACATTGGAAGTTTTTGGATATGAAAAAGTAGGAGTTTCTGTCGTTGGTATTGATGTTAAATATAAAAACTATGCAAAAGTTTTGATAAAAATAAATCAAACCACTGGTCAAATAATTTCAGCAACTTTCATAGATTTACCAAATTAAAATTTCACATATGGAAACTACTATTTCATCACCAAGTTCTAGTGCTATTATTATTCAAACTTTAACTTTTATTTTATACATTGCTATATTAATCGGAGGAATATATCTTATTAGATCAATCAAATCTATAAAGAAAAGATTGGATAAGTTGGAAAATGAAAAATAAAAGAAAACCGCAGAAAATTTCTGCGGTTTTCTTTTTCCATCCATACAATATTCAATTTCTGTAACAATTCTATCTTTATACAAACTAATGTAATAAAAGATAGCTATGTTTTTAAAATTCCTCAGATTAGAAATCAAAAGCTTTTTTCGGGGCAGTTCTTTAGGAATCAATCTGGCAATGAAGATTCTTCGTTTTATCGGGATTCTTTATTTTATGGCTTGTCTTGTTGGAGGGGCATTTGTCGCGTTTTTTTTTATACAGGAAGAAATGCATCAGAATCCCTTTAAAGTGGTTTCAAAATTCATGATTGCAGCGTGGGCGGTTGATCTCATTGCCAAATATATATGGCAGGAATTGCCGACACAGAATATCAAGCCGTTTCTTACGCTCAATATTCCCAAAAAGACATTGGTGAATTATATGCTGGGAAAAACATTTCTGTCAGCTTTCAGTTGGTTCAATTCCCTGTTCCTGATTACTTTTTCCATCATTGCATTATTCAACGGATATGATGTTTTAGGCGTTGTTGGATGGCTCATTGGGATTTCGTTGTTATTTTACCTGAATAATTTTATCAACATTCTTTTTAACGATAAAGAAACCATTGCCATTTTTGTCGGATGTATTTTTGCAACAGTTGCAGGATTGGCGTATTACAATATTGTTCCGGTTCTGGATTATTCTGAGCAGTTTTTTTATAATTTTTTTGAAAGGCCTTATTTTGTAGTGATTTCAATCGGGTTGTTTTTCGGGTTGTGGAAAATCTGCTATAACCATATCCGGAAAATATTTTATCTGGATGAAGGTCTGGAAGCTAAAAAAGAAATTGGAAGAACCGAGAATATTACCTTTCTCAACAAATACGGAGCAATCGGAACGTTCATCAATAACGATATTAAAATGCTGAAACGCAATAAGGTAACGAAAGGAATTTTGTGGGGAAGCATTATGTTTCTTTTCTACGGATTGCTGATGTTTTCGTCACCGATTTACAAAACACCTGCAATGATGATGTTCATGGGATTATTTGTAACCGGAGGATTTCAGTTTATGTTCGGACAAAGGGTTCCTGCTTTCGACAGCTCTTACTATCCTTTGATGATGACGCTGAATGTTCCTTACAAAGAATACCTGAAAGCAAAATGGTGGCTGATGAATATTGTCACCGCTTTTTCCATGATTCTGGCGGTTTGCTATGCCTATTTCGGTTGGGAAATGTATCTCACCTTCTTCGCTGCCGGAATTTACAATATCGGAGTAAATTCTCAGTTTACACTTTGGTCGGGCGCTTTTAACAAAACGCAGATGGATCTTAATGCCAAAGAAAAAAGATTCGGACAGAAAAACAGCTTTAACGTAAAAGCGCTTCTGCTTTTAATTCCGAAGATGTTTCTTCCGATGCTTGTTTTCGCATTGATGCAGAAATTTTTCAGTATTACACCGGGAGTTATCAGTATCGGAGTTCTGGGAGTAATCGGATTTTTCATCAGAGAAAAGATCTTCGATATTATCGTAAAACACTACAAGGTAGAAAAATACAGTACATTAGAAGCATTCAAAAACAAAGATTAATATGATCACCATTAATAATTTAACAAAAACATACGGTAAAGCAACCGTTTTAAATATAGAACATCTGGAAATTCCGAAAGGGGAAACATTCGGTCTGGTAGGAAACAACGGAGCCGGAAAAACCACTCTTTTCAGCTTAATGCTTGATCTTATTCAGGCTTCTACAGGATTTGTAAGCATCGACGGGATAAAAGTAAATGAATCTGAAGCATGGAAAAACAAAGTTTCTGCTTTTGTAGACGATTCTTTCCTCATCGGATATCTTACACCGGAAGAATATTTCTATTTCATCGGTGAACTGAGAGGGCAGAACAAAGCTTCTGTAGATGCCTTTTTAAAACAGTTTCATGATCTTTTCAGCGGTGAAATTTTAAATTCGGGAAAATATGTCCGTGATCTTTCCAAAGGAAACCAGAAAAAAGTTGGAATTGTGGGCGCCATCATCGGAAATCCCGAAATCATTATTCTGGATGAACCTTTTGCCAATCTGGATCCTTCCACACAGATTAAGCTTAAAAATTTAATTAAAGAACTGTCTAAACAGGACGGAGTGACTTTTCTTATTTCTAGCCACGATCTTTCGCATACCACAGAAGTCTGCAACAGAATTGTAGTGGTAAACAAAGGGCAATTGGTAAAAGATATTCAGACCAATCCTGAAACTCTGAAAGATCTGGAGCAGTATTTTGCCGATCAGATTTCCATTCCGGTGGAAGAGAATTCTGCATTATAGATAATACCAATAAATCAAATTTGAAAATCATAGATCAAAAATTGTGGTACATCATTTAATTTTGTGGAGTTAAAATTTAATCTATGGAATTAATTGAAAAACTGAACTGGAGATATGCTACCAAAGCAATGAACGGTCAGAAAGTACCACAGGAAAAAGTGGATAAAATAGTAGAAGCTGCAAGACTGGCGCCTACATCAAGTGGTTTACAGCCTTTTGAAATTATTGTTGTAACCAATCAGGAAGTTAAAGAACAGATCAAGCCTCACGCGTGGAATCAACCGCAGATTACAGATTGTTCGCATCTGTTGGTTTTTGCAGCGTGGGATAATTACACAGAAGAAAGAATCAACAGAATGTTTGATCTTACCAATGAAGTAAGAGGATTTAAAAATGAAGGTTGGGAAAATTACAGACAAATGCTGTTGAGTATCTATCCGCAAAGATCTGCTGAAGAGAACTTCACTCATGCCGCAAAACAGGCTTATATCGGTTTTGGAGCAGCGATTATTGCAGCCGCTTTCGAAGAAGTAGATTCTACCCCAATGGAAGGATTTATTCCGCAAGAAGTTGATAAGGTTTTAAACCTGCAGGAAAAAGGTTTAAAAAGCGTACTCTTATTACCTATCGGGTACAGAGATGCTTCTAACGACTGGTTAGTGAATTTAACCAAAGTAAGAAAACCAAAAGAAGAATTCATTACAGAAATCAAGTAATTATGGTAATGTACTGAAAAATAGTTGGTGAAATTCAGGATATATTTTAATAAATTATGGATGTTAATCCGAAGAGGACAAAAGCACTGGTGGAGATCAACTTTTCAGCAATAGGATTAATGTTCAAAACGATAGTTTTAAGGTGAGGTTTCCCTCACCTTTTCGTTTATTATCGGATGAACCTTATGGCTAAAAAAACTCTATTTTTCGTTAGAAAAATAAATATACCATTTGATGAAATTGATTCGGTTTTTCAATGTGAGACCTCTGTGCAGGTCGAGATGATTTTTTAAATGGCTGAAATATCCCTCAA
Organism: Chryseobacterium sp. ZHDP1; assembly: GCF_018603435.1. Taxonomy (GTDB): domain Bacteria; phylum Bacteroidota; class Bacteroidia; order Flavobacteriales; family Weeksellaceae; genus Chryseobacterium; species Chryseobacterium indicum. The sequence continues at coordinate 3,251,854 of NZ_CP075682.1, forward strand.
TACCATTGGTTGTTTTAGGAATATTGGGATTTTCCAGATAATGAAACATATTGGGCAATGCCCGTTTTATAGTAAAATACGATCGTCTGATAAGCTTGTGGGTATACCAGTATCTTTCGGTTTCAAGATTAATTGTTTTTTCATTAATATAATCCTGATGTCTCAAATACCAGTCGTTGAGTTCATTTTTCCACCAGATTTTATCGTTTTGTGTTTTAATTTTCAGTAATAATAAAACGTGTTTTCGAAGTTCCTGACCGGCAATGTGTTTAGGAAACTTTGTGAGCCAGATCAGGCACATTCTCTGAATATGAACCAGACATCTCTGAGTAATGATGTCTCCATCAGATTTATTTATGGCTTTCAAAACGCTTTTATGTCCATCTGTAGTAATGCTTTCCAGCTTTACGCCCAGCCGTAAAAGATTGTTTAAATCTTCCCTGATTTCTTCATAATGTTCTCCATCGGTAAAACGGATAAGCTGTGTATATCCATCAAAATCATCCTGATAAGCAATTAAACAGAACTGAGCAAAATAAGTTGCATCCATTCTTAAATTCACCTTTTCCCGTTTGATGATCTTTAAGGTAGGAGACTGCTCTAAAATGGTATAAAATGTTTTCTGCAAAGTATCTTTCGAATAACCGCTGTCTCTGCAAAGCGTTTTGTAGGTCTGCCTTTCCAATACCCATTTTTTGAACCAGATAAAACGATTTTTAATTCTCTGCTCCGTTCTGTTTTGAGTAAATAAAATCCCGCAATTTTTACATTTAAATCTTTGCTTTCCCCCTTGTTTTCCCCAACGAATTACCTCCAGGCTTGAACAAGACCAACAACGTTTTTTTGCCATTTTTCAGACAAAGAAAAAGTTTTATGAAACACGTTTCATAAAACTTCCTCCAAGCAGCCTAACAATGAGGTTTTGATAGGATTCTACCAACTATTTTTCAGTATTATGCCGTAATTATTGATTATTTTACTCATAAAAATACCCTTTCAATTGGTTTTTTGAAAGGGATTTTTTATTGTATGTGTATTTAAATACTAAAACTCAGCATTCGGTTTCCAATCCACCACCGCTCTGATGAACGCTTCTGCATTTTCCACAGGAATATTCGGTAAAATTCCGTGTCCTAAATTGGCAATGTAACGGTCTTTTCCGAAACGGTTGATCATTTCCGTCACCATTTTTTTAATTGTTTCAGGAGTAGAATGCAGTCTTGCAGGATCGAAATTTCCCTGAAGCGTCATTGTATGATTGGTTAAAGTTCTTGCAAACTCAGGTTTAATCGTCCAGTCAACACCCAAAGCAGAAACCGGCGACTGTGCCATATCTTCCAGAGCAAACCAGCATCCTTTTCCGAAAACCACAACGTGCGTTAAAGGGCTTAAAGCTTCAACGATCTGGTTAATATATTTCCATGAAAATTCCTGATAATCTGCCGGAGAAAGCATTCCGCCCCAGGAATCGAAAACCTGAACCGCAGAAACTCCTTTTTCAACCTTTCTTTTAAGATAAGCAATCGTTGTATCAGTAATCTTTTGAAGTAATAAATGTGCCGCTTCCGGTTGCGTAAAGCAGAAAGATTTAGCAATATCAAAAGCCTTGCTTCCTTTTCCTTCCACACAATAGCAAAGTATCGTCCACGGAGAACCTGCAAAACCGATCAACGGAATTTCATTATCCAATTTCTGTAAAGTCAGTTCAATAGCATCAAAAACATAACCTAAAGTATCATTCACATCCGGAACCACCACACTCTGCACATCTTCCATCGTTCTGATCGGATTATCCAGCCATGGACCTACAGATTCCTTCATTTTGAAATCAATTCCCATTGCCTGCGGAACAACGAGAATATCAGAGAATAAAATCGCTGCATCCAAAGGAAATCTTCTGATCGGCTGTACGGTAATTTCGGAAGCAAGTTCCGGTGTCTGACATCTTGTGAAGAAGTCGTATTTATCGCGTAATGCAATAAATTCCGGCAAATATCTTCCAGCCTGTCTCATCATCCAAACCGGCGGTCTTTCTACGGTTTCTCCGCGAAGTGCTTTTAAGTATAGGTCGTTTTTAATCATAATATACTAGACTTTATTGCCAAGAATGACAATTAAAATATCAATTTTTATTTAAAATCTCTTTTCGGATCAGCTTCAGAACAGACAGTAATGTGCTTCCTTCCGAAACCAAAACAGGCTTTGAAGTATGCTTTCTGAGCTCATTGGCAGTCGTTTCTCCAATGGAAACCAGAATCATACCCCCAAAAGAATTTCGATTTGCAAAACTACGAACTCCGCTCGGACTAAAAAACACTGCGGCATGATATTTTTCATTTATCAGCGGATTGATTTCCTCCGTATTGTAGACCGTTATTTTTCTGTAGCTGATGTTTTGAAGGGGAAGATTTTTGTCAAGCACGTCTAATGCGATGTTTCCGCAGAAATGAAGGAATTTTTCCTGCTGACAGTGCATAATGATAAACCGTGAAAGCTCTTCCGCGTTTTTAAGGACTTTAAACGTTCCGAAACCGTTTTTTCTCAGCTCTTTTTTCGTCTTTTCACCGACGCAGTAGATTTTATTGTAGTTTTTCGCCGTAAAATCTTCGTTGGGTTTAAATCCGTTCTTAAAAAAGGAGCTTACTCCTTTTGCGCTGGTAAAAATCAATGAATAATCTTTGAGATCAAAAGACTCAACCGTTAGAGAACTTGTTTTAATTACCTCAACACAATCAAACGAAATGCTGTCTCCCAATTCTTTGGTTACAATCGCAGGATCTAGGTTTTTGGTAAATAAAATGTTCATTATGGTTTATCTTTTAAATGTAAATCGGCGGTCTGAAGCCTTACTTTGTTCATAAAATCCTTTCCTGGATCTTCTTTTCCTGTGAAATAATTCGGATCAGATTCTTTCCAGAGTTTTGAATTTCTGAAGATTCCGTATTCCGAATGTCCGATGAGGTATTCTATTTTATATTTTTGGGTTAAATATCTTATGAGTTGTGCGTTCGCGGAAACCTGTTTGTCCGTAAGCGGTTCTTTTTTACTTCCGATATTTTCAATTCCGATGGCACAGTAATTCAAACCAATCGTATGTCTGGCAAACTGATTCGGTTCCATCAACTGATAAACCGTTCCGTCTCTGTCAATGATGAATTGTGAAGAAACATTCAGCGTACTTTGCTTTTTTAAAGTGTTTCTTGCATTTTCAAGATGCGTTTTGTTGAAATATTTAAAATTATTTTCCACATTTCCGCCTGCCGTATAATGAAGAACGATCATTTTCGGAACAATCGTTGGTATTTTCTGAACCAAACCGTGATGCTCTTTCAGATATTCCAAACTTAAACGAACTCTTTCTTCAGAATAATTGATAGGCTTATTGATGATTTTCAGTTCGTTTTTTTGAGCTGATACAAAACCCATCAACATAAAAACCAATAAACAGATTACATTTCTCATTATTATTTCTGATATTGATAATGTCCTGTAATGGTAAACTTAAACAGACAATCTTCCAGAACCTGTCCGCCTCCGATATTGTGTACAATGAGATACCTTTTTCCGTCCGCCGATTTTCTGTTCACCACAATCCCGATGTGCGTTAAATTTCCCGGAAGATCCCAGGTTACGATATCTCCGGGAACATACAGCTCCGGTTTGGTTTCAATGGATTTTGATTTTCCAAATTTGGCAAAGAACACTCTCAGGTTGGGAACTCTGCGATGGTCGATGTTCGTGTCGGGCTTTTTCAGTCCCCATTTTTTAGGATATTTTGAAAAATTTTTCGTCATATCTTCATGCACTTCTTTCTGAAGATCAATCCCCAGTTTTCGGTAAGCTCTGATTACAACATCGGTACAAACGCCTTTGTCCGCAGGAACGTCTCCGTTCGGATATTTGATGTTGAAATAGGCGGGATCATAACTTACACGGTCTTTTGTAAGGCTTAAAGCCGCATTAGAAAGTTTTTGGGCAAACTGATTCTGTGCTTTTCCAAAAAACACGCAAAGAACTACAATAAATATTGAGAAATATTTCTTCATAGAAATCCGGAACCTTAAAAGTTAAAATGTAAAAAGTGAATTTTAGATCTGGCTTTTAATTTCCGCCATCAATTCTTTTCCGCCGTTTTCAAGAACAGTTTTTGCAAATTTTTCCCCGAAATTTTCTTCATTATTATATATGAAGCTTTCATCGGTTGCGATGCTATTCTTTCCATCCAGAGAACAAAGCGCTGCCTTGAAACGGATCTGGTCTTCAAAAAGTTCTGCAAATGCTCCGATAGGTGCGGTACAGCCTCCTTCCAAAGTGCTCAGGAAATTTCTTTCCATTTCCACACAGATCTGCGTATTTTTATGATTGGTAAACTGTCTGATGATTTCATTGATTTCAGTTTTGTCTGAATGCCCTGCGACAGCAATCACTCCCTGCGACGGAGCCGGAATTAAAAACGGAATCATTTCATAATCAATGTCCATTTTCATTCTCTTAATTCCTGCCAGAGACAGAATGGTCGCATCAAAATCTCCTTCTTCCAGCTTCTGAAGCCTTGTCTGAATATTTCCACGAATGTCCGAAAATTCAGCATTGGGGAAGTTTTTCAGCCAGAATGCTCTTCTTCTTAAACTGCTGGTTGCCAGTTTAAGCTCGTGAAGTTCTTTATTTCTTGCCGATTCTTTTCGGATCAGGACATCCTGCGGAAAATCTCTTTCCAGATAAGAAACGATCTCAAGGTTTTCGGGAAGTTTTGTAGGAACATCTTTTAAAGAATGTACAGCAATATCAATTTCGTCATTTAATAAGGCAACATCAAGATCTCTGGTGAAAACGCCTGTTATCCCTAATGAATATAGAGGCTGTGTAAGATTTTTATCACCCGAAGAGACGATAGGAACGATTTCCGTTAAATAATTGTTGTTCTGAAGATGTCTCGCAACTTCTCTCGCCTGCCAAAGTGCCAATGCAGAATTTCTGGTTCCGATTCTAATGCTTTTCATTGAATTCGTTGTTTGGTTGTTCAACTAATATTTCGTGCATTAATTTACTAATTTCTTCGGCTTTTAAAGGATTATCGATGATATATTTTGCAAAACGGTTGGTAATTTTCTGGATCATTTTATCAGAAAGTTCCATGTCCGTGATGTTTATGTATTTATTTTTTTTGTAAAAATTATGCATTTCATTACGTTCCATATTCTTAAGAACCGCTTTGAAATGATGGATATTGGGTGCCAGTTTTCTCTTTTTTTCCCACTCAAGGAAGTCTTTCGTCATTTCCTTGATGATTTTTTCGGCTTTCGGGATCTCTTTTTCTCTCTGCTGAATGGTTGCCTGAATCTGCTTGGAAAGTTCATCCACGTCGATCAGCGTTACATTTTCATTTTCCGTTACATTTTTATCCACGTTATTCGGAATCGAGAGGTCAATTACCAAAGTTTCTTTTCCGTTCGGGAAATGAGACCTGTTCACGATCGGATGTCTTGCGCCGGTCGCAACGATAAGAATATCTGTATTGCCCAGTTCTTTATCAAAATCGGCATAATCAATATGCGGAATATTGTACTTCTCGGAAATCTTAGCTGCAGTTTCCTGAGTCCTGTTGGCAATTTTTATTTTCGGCTGATAGACGTGTTTTACCAGATTTTCAACCGTATTCTGCCCGATTTCTCCTACGCCAAGCAGAAGAATATTTTTTTCGGTAATTTTTTTCTGGCTGTTTAAGATATAATGAACCGCCGCATAAGAAACAGAAGCTGCTCCGTTGGAAATTCCGGTTTCGTTTTTTATTCTTTTCGAAATCTGAATGGCAGAATTAATCGCTCTTTCAAGATAGGGATTAGAGTTCTGTCTTTCTTTTTTGAAGCGGTTGTAGGCTTTTTTAATCTGCCCGATGATCTCAAAATCTCCGATAATCTGGCTTTCAAGTCCGGCTGCAACCCTGAAAAGATGAGTTAAAGCTTCTTCCTTCGTTAAAATATTCGCAAACTGAAGAAAATCCATCAGATTAACCCCGATGGTTTTACAGTATTCTTCCGCAACCAGAAGATAGTTGGGAGAAGTGGTATAGATTTCGGTTCTGTTACAAGTAGAAACAACAAAGGAATCCCCTAAATCTTCATTATGGATTCGGGCAACGAAATTCTTAATGTTTTCATCAAAAAATGCAAATTTACCTCTTGTTTCTGCGTCAGCTTTTTCAAAACTAACGGAAAGTACAGCAAAATTAGACGTCTGATGTATGTTTGAATATTGTAACATAAGCGTCGCAAATTTACGTTTTTTTTAGCAAATTACTTTCTGAAAATGTATATGATAATTATCGTAAAAAACTATTTCGGGAAATTATGAAAAGCAATGTTTTGTTGTTAATAAACGTTAAAATTAATTTTGAAAAAATTATAAATTTTTACCATTTCATTCTTCCCGAAAAATATTTCACCATACAGGATTTACTTTTCATTGTCGGTTTACCCGCATTAAGCCTGCATTTACCTTAGATCCAGCTTAAAATAAATCCTGTAAATGCTTACGGTAAAAGTTAATAGCTTGTTACAAATTTTAATAAAAATTTAACCAAATTATATGCTCGCGGAATTTCTTGGGTTGTCTTAAATTTATATCTTTGTAACTCTTTAAAAAATCAGAAGTAAAAGTATGAGTTTATTCGATATGTTTACGCAAGAAATTGCGATAGACCTTGGTACTGCCAACACCCTTATCATCCATAATAATAAAATTGTTATAGACCAGCCGTCTATTGTCGCGATCGAACGTTCGACAGGAAGACCGATTGCCGTGGGTGAACAGGCAAAACATATGCAGGGGAAAACTCATGAGGATATCAAAACAATCCGCCCTTTGAAAGATGGGGTAATTGCTGATTTCCATGCTTCTGAACACATGATCAAGGAGTTTATCAAAAAAATTCCTGGAATTAAAGGGAAATTTATTCAGCCGGCGTTAAGAATTGTTATCTGTATTCCTTCCGGAATCACAGAGGTTGAAAAAAGAGCGGTAAGAGATTCTGCCCAGAAAGTAAACGCTAAAGAAGTTCGTTTGATCTATGAACCAATGGCTGCTGCGATAGGAGTGGGAATCGATGTACAGAAACCTGAAGGAAACATGATTATCGACATAGGTGGCGGTACTACAGAGATTGCTGTTGTAGCTTTGGGAGGTATCGTTTGCGATAAATCTGTAAAAATTGCAGGAGATGTATTTACCAACGACATTGCTTATTACTTAAGAACTCATCACAACTTATACATCGGAGAAAGAACAGCAGAGAGAATTAAAATCGAAGTTGGTTCTGCTGTTGAAGACTTAGACGTAGATATCGAAGATATTCCGGTACAGGGAAGAGACCTTATTACCGGAAAGCCAAAAGAAATTATGGTGGGTTACAAAGAGATTGCCAGAGCATTGGACAAATCAATCATCAGAATTGAAGATGCGGTAATGGAAACACTTTCTCTTACTCCTCCGGAATTGGCGGCAGATATTTATAAGACAGGAATTTATCTTGCCGGTGGCGGTGCATTATTAAGAGGTCTTGCAGACAGATTGCATAAAAAGACAGGTCTTCCTGTATTTGTAGCAGAAGATCCGTTGAGAGCAGTTGTTCGCGGAACCGGTATTGCACTTAAGAATATGGATAAATTCAATTTCTTAATTAAATAATTTTAACCTTTTACGAAACACGTCTGAATGGGATTTTTGCTGAGATTATTTTCAAAGAATGCACTATTTGTCTTCTTTATATTTCTGCAAATTATTGCTCTTGTTCTGATATTCTCTAAAAATGCCATGCAGAAATCCTGGATTGCAGGGCAGTCTGCTGCTTTCAATTCGTGGGTTTCGGGATATATTGATGAAGGGGTTTCGTATCTGAAGCTGAAACAGATCAACGAAGATCTTGTGGCCCAAAATAAAGCCTTAATGGTGGAACTTTACGGAAAACAGGGGGCGAAAAATCCAATGTTCAGAAAAGTTCATGATACCATCGGAGGCGGACAAATCTATACTTTTGTAGACGGAGAGATTGTTTTCAACAGTATCAACAGAAGAAATAATTACTTTACCATCAACAGAGGCCGCAGAGACGGTGTTTTTCCGCAAATGGGCGTGATGGCTCCGAAAGGGATCGCCGGAATCGTTATTAATTCTACAGACAGCTATGCTTTGGTTCAGTCAGTTTTAAGTGTTAACAAAATCAGAATCAATGCTGCCTTAAAAAACTCAGGATACTTCGGAACATTAACATGGAACGGAGATAATTCCAGAGTCATGCATCTGGCTGATATTCCAAAATATGTTGCCCTGAAAATTGGCGATACTGTGGTTACCGACGGAAAATCAGCGATTTTCCCTAAAGGAGTACAGATCGGAACTATTGCAGGATATTCTGTGGATAATAAAACCGGATTCTGGGATATTTCGGTGGAACTAAGTGAAAAAATGGGAGCTTTAAGCAAAGTTTATGTGGTGAAAAATCTTAAAAAAGCTGAAGTTCAGAAGATTCAGGATACCATGCAGGCTGTAATAAAAAAGGAAAATGATTAGCAGGACATTATTTACGGATATATTGATTATGATTTTTCTTGTTTCATTACAGATTTTTGTACTGAACAGGATTACCATTTTCGGAAAGTACACTCCTGTACTTTATCCCGTATTCGTTATGTTTTATCCTTTTTTCAGAAATAAATTTCAGTTTTTAGCACTAAGTTTTCTCATCGGACTTTCCGTAGATGCATTTCTTGGAACCTGGGGGATGAATGCGTTTGCAACCACTTTGATTGCTTATTTCAGGACTTTGATTTTCAGAACTTCTACAGATACTTCCACAGATTTTTTCTCTTTTCAGTCCCTGCAGTGGGCGCAGTTTTTACTGTTTTTATTTTCAAGTATCTTTTTGCATCAGCTTTTAGTTCAGTACATTGAATTCTTCAAGTTCAGCAGATTTTTTGAAATATTGCTTAATGTATTGGTAACTAGTTTAATTTCGTTTATATTTATAGTTATTTACGCATTAATCTTTAAAATCAAACAAAAAGTTTGAACACACGTTATTTAAAAATCTTTTCCGTTCTCATCGTTATCGCTCTGATTTTTGTGGCGAGAATTGCTTATTTACAGTTGTTTACGGATCGTTATGCTTTAAATGCAGCCAATACTTCCATTAAAATTGAATACGTTATTCCGCAAAGAGGAGTCATTTTTGACCGAAACGGTAAAATTCTGGTGGGAAACCAGCCTGCTTACGAAATTTCCTTCACTCAGGCTTTGATGCGTCCCGATTTTGATACCGTAGGATTCTGTAACCTGATGAAGATTTCGAAAAATGATTTCGTCAGAACCATCGAAAATATTAAAAAAGAAAAATATTATTCTAAGCTGACTCCCATGACCTTCATGAAAAATCTAAGCCGTGAAGATATTGCGAGAGTTCAGGAAATCATATTCAAATATCCCGCTTTCAGCATTGTTTCAAGACCTCAGCGACAGTATGAAGTTTCTACGTCGGGAAATCTTTTGGGATATACCAGTGAAGTTAACGAAAGAGAAATTAAAAAAGACTCTGCCTATTATTTACCCGGAGATTTCATCGGAAAAACAGGGGTTGAAAAAGCCTACGAAAAAGACCTTCGCGGAGTGAAGGGAATGAAATACATTCAGAAAGATATTAAACTGCGGAATGTAGGACCTTACAAAAACGGATCTTTAGACAAAGACGTTATCACAGGAAAAGATATTACACTTACCATAGACTACGATTTGCAGAGAATTGCTGAAGAAATGCTTGTCAATAAGCATGGTGCGATTGTAGCAATTGATCCCAATAACGGAGAAGTTCTGGTGGCTGCAACCGGACCGGATATCGATCCGAATCTTTTTACAGGACCGAATAAATCGAAAAATCTATACGCTTTATCCAAAGATACGATCTACGAGAACAAACCGACTTTCGACCGGTCTTTACAGGCGGCTTATCCTCCCGGTTCCACATTTAAATTGTTAACCGCTTTGTCTGCGATGCAGATGGGTGTAATGGACGAAAATACAATCTTCCCTTGCGGTGGTGGATTTAATTACAGAGGCTTGAGAATTAAAGGTCATGGTGGTGCAGATCCTCTGATTCCTGCTATTCAGGTTTCGAGTAACTGTTACTTTTCGTACGCTTATTTAGCAATTCTCAATAAATATCCCGGAAATCCTTCGAAAGGAGTTGACGAATGGAAAAAGATCATGAGCAGCTTTGGAGTAGGAGAATTTTTGAATAATGATTTTGCTGTAGGTGCAAAAGGAAGAATTCCAACCGGAGAATTTTACGAAAAAAGAATGGCTTCTATTTATAAAGCAAGCGGTTCTAAAAAAGATCCTAAAAACTGGGATCCTTTGGCGACAGGGGCTGTTTTCAACGGAATGGGACAAGGTGATGTATTAGTAACTCCGCTTCAGCTTGCCAATTATGTGGCAGCAATCGCCAATAAAGGATGGTATTACACTCCGCATATCGTAAAATCGATTGACGGAAAGCCCAATCCTGATCCGAGATTCAAAAAGAAGCATCAGACTTTGGTTGATAAAAAACATTTTGAACCCGTTCTGAAAGGAATGGAAGCGGTAGTTTTAAGAGGTACGGCACATGGCTTAAAATCAAACGATTTTACCCAGCTTGCAAAAACAGGGACTGCACAGGTTCCGCAGGGAAAAGATAATTCCATTTTTGTTTTAATTGCTCCAGCTGATAAACCTAAAATTGTGGTTGCAGCGGTAATGGAACACGCCGGATTTGGAGCAACCTGGGCAGGTCCAGCCTCAACGGTAATCGCCGAAAAATTTATTACAGGCGATCTGAAGCGTGAAAATCTCTACAAAAAAATGACTTCCTCAAGCTTTATGCCTGAATACAAAAGACAGTGGATTGCGGATCTGAAGCGTAAAGGTTTATACAAAGAACCGGTAGATTCTCTCAAGCAGAAAAGAATACAGGACAGCCTGAAATTTGTAAAAGAGCAGAAAGCAAAACTGCAGAAACAGATAGACATCGAAACGAAAAATAATAAAACAAAACCTGCTAAACAATGAAATGGGCAGAAGGAATAGATAAATTAGGTCTTGGCTTATATTTCCTGCTTTGTGCTTTTGCCATCGCAAATATTTACAGTGTAGACCAGAAATTAGGAGAAAAACAGCTTATTTTCTTCTGTATTTCCCTGTTCGTCGGATTGGTGATTTTCGTGGGACGAAGCAAGTTCTTCGAAAACATGTCAGGAATTATTTACATCGGTGGTGTTCTACTTCTGGTCGGGCTTTTTCCTTTTGGTAAAGAAATCCTCGGGCAGAAAAACTGGTATAAATTCGGAAGTTTTACCATGCAGCCCGTTGAGTTTGCAAAGATAGGAACCGCTTTAATGCTCGCAAATTATGTTTCCGGACCGGAATTTAATCTGAAAAACAGGAAATCTCTATTAACGACTTTAGCTATTGTAGGAATTCCGGCTGTTGTCGTTCTTGCCATTCCCGATGTTGGTTCCATGTTGGTTTTTATCGCCTTTTTTATTGCCTTGTATCGTGAAGGATTGAGCGGAGTTCTGTTTGGAGTAGGATTTCTTTTTGCAGGGGTTTTCCTCGTCTCTTTGGCAATAGATCCGATCTGGGTTGCGATTACCATCGTTCTGATCATCGGAGGTTACATTACAATGAATTATTACAAAATGTCGTGGAATATTATTTCCATTTCAAGTATTGCGGGTTCGGTGCTGCTTTTATGTGGTCTGGCTTTCGGTGCGCCTTATATTTTAGAAAAACTGCCGAAACACCAGAGAGAAAGAATTGAGGTTCTTTTTAAAGGTGAAAAAGCGTTCAGAGATACTTCCGGTTATAATTTATTGTATTCCAAAACCGCTATCGGTTCCGGAGGTCTTTGGGGAAAAGGATACCGTGAAGGTTCCGTTACACAGGGGAAATTTGTTCCGGAACAGGAAACCGACTATATTTTCTGTACGGTAGGTGAGGAGTGGGGGTTTGTAGGAAGCGCTGTTCTTATTCTTTGTTACATGATCTACATCGGAAGGATTTATTATCTTGCCGAGCAGCAGAAATCGGGATTTAACCGCGTCTTTGGATATTGCTTTGCCTCAATTCTTTTAATGCACTTTACCATCAATTTAGGAATGGTAATGGGGCTATTCCCAACTGTTGGTATTCCGTTGCCGTATTTCAGTTACGGAGGAAGTTCTTTACTGGCGTTCTCAATGATGACTTTTATTTTCTTTAAACTGAATTATTCGGATAAGAATAGTCTGGTTTAAAAGCTGGAAGCCGGAAGTCTAATGATGGAAGTTTAAAATGGTATGTTTTAATTTTCTTACTTGAATCGGCTAAATTCGTGAGATAAAATAACTCTCAACAAAGTTTATGAAAGAATCCTATTTTTCAGATCAGCATTTCGAGAACAAAAATTTCACGCAGCCTTTAGACAATGGCGAATACGAAAACTGTACTTTCCGAAACTGTAATTTAGAATACGCCAATCTTTCAGGCTATAATTTTAACGACTGCGAATTTATTGGCTGCAACCTCAGCATGATGAATCTGGTTTCAACAGCTTTTCGCGAGGTGGTTTTTAAAGAGTGTAAAATGTTCGGACTGCATTTTAACGACTGCAACGAATTCGGATTATCGTTTACATTTGAAAGCTGTCTTCTCAACAATTCCATATTTTATAAAACATCAATCAAAAAAACACTATTCAGAAATTCAAAATTAATTGAGGTTGATTTTTCCGAATGTGATTTATCGAACGCAATATTTGCCGGATGCGATCTCTCCGGAGCTGTTTTTGACCATACCAACCTTGAAAAAGCGGATTTCCGTACATCGTTCAGCTATTCCATAAATCCGGCTTCAAACAGGCTTAAAAAGGCTAAATTTTCGCTTTCTGAAATTCATGGACTCCTTCATCAATTCGATATTGAAATTGATAAAAACGGATAGGTTACTGTTGATGGTTAATCGTTGATCGTTTTGCTGTCTAATACCATTTTATCTTTGGATTTTCTTTACATAAATATTCCGTAGGAATTGTATCTGTGCAGCATAAATGAAGAATGCAGAATCAGAACTCCGCAGGAGTTCAATTTCACAGTAATTTTAATAACAAAATGAGATAAAAATTATCTAAGCTCTTTTATGAGTGAAACGGCTCTGTGAAACTAAAAGCAAATTATTTATCTTCTTAGTATTAGAAAAAGCAATTCCCCTTCTCTGAAGGGGTGGATTTTGCGAAGCAAAAGACGGGGTAGTTAAAAACGGAACAATAAAAAAACCATCAAAATTTTTGATGGTTTCATTATTTAAATCAATTATTTAAAATTAAAAACTTGCTGCGTTTGCTGCCGGAGTTGTTGTTGCAAGATTATTGTAAGCTTCTCCGTTTTCGTTGATGATTCTCTTTCCGAATCTGTATTTTGGACCCCAATAAGAATCATTTAATGAAGAAATCATGACTCCTTTAGAAGTTGCGGCGTGAATAAACTTCACTTCTCCGTCTTCAGTTACGCTTTCTACGATTCCTACGTGAGAAATTCTTCTTCCGTGAGAAAAGAAAATAAGATCTCCTTTCTGAAGGTTTTCTTTCTCGATTCTTTCACCTTCTTCAGATTGTGAAGCAGCTACTCTTGGTAAACTAAGACCTGCTGCAGCTCCGAAAACTGAAAGAACGAAAGCTGAACAGTCGATTCCGTTTCTTGTCATTCCTCCATATCGGTAAGGAGTTCCAAGATAAGTCTGTGCTTCGTTTAAGATGTTGTCGATTGTTGCGTTATGTTTGATTGCTTTTGCAATCTCAGAATTTTTGATAGAATTTTTTGTGTTGGCTAAAGTAGCTGCCTTTTCTGCAAGAAATGAGTTGATTAATTTCTGCTTATCCTGCTCCATTTTGTTTGTTTCAAGAGAGGCAAGTTTGGCATCTGTTTTGTATTCTTTAGCGTAAGTTGCTGGTTTTGAAACTACGTAGTTTGTAACACACGATTGTAACGATACAGTAGAGACGAAAGCAACTAGATAAAACAAAACTCTTTTCTTCATATATATTTGATTACCGTGTTAAAAAAAGGATAGTATATTTTCAAAAGCAATACAAAAATATAGAATCCGAGTAAAAGAGCCCCGATATGACAATTGTCAGGTTCTTTATTTAACACATTTTAACATAATTTTTACGTATGTTAAAAAAAAATAAACCGCAACCGCCTGTTTTGGGTAGGTGTGCGGTTTTTTTTATTAAGATTCTTTAACAAAATTATCACCGATTATGGTAGAATAAAGGAAAGGCAATCAAATTAATTCAAAATACCCCATTATAAATTTTGTTAATAAATGATTGGTTTTTCGGCTGTTTCAGGTTTTTAACTCTACTTTTTAATGCTTTTATAACACCTTTTGTATTCGATTTAAAAAAGAATTCATAACCCCATAAAAAAAACTCCCCGATCAATAGGGGAGTTTCACTAATATGGAACTTTACAAATGTTACTTTGTAAATAACATTTCTCTGTATTTCGTCATTGGCCAAAGCTCATCATCTACCATCATTTCAAGATCGTCTGATGCATCTCTGATGGTGTCGAATAAAGGTTTTACCTTATTACAGTATTCTTCAGCCTGTTTTTGGCTCTCTGTAACTGCTTTTGCCGCTTCTCTTGCTTTAATAAGATCTTCAACGCCTACTTTAATTTTAGAAACATTCTCAGAAATGCTTGTAATTAAGCTCATCTGTTCTTTTGCCAAAGATTTGAATTCTTTGTCACCGAAGATTTCTTTTAACCCTTTTACGTTCTCGATCAGTCTGTTCTGATAATTTAAAGCAGAAGGAATAATGTGGTTTCTTGCGATATCACTTAATACTCTTGCTTCGATATCAATAACCGTAGAATATTTTTCTAATTTGATTTCGTTTCTTGCTTCAACTTCTCTGTGTGTGAAAATTCCCATCTCTTCGTAAAGCGCTAAGAATTTCTCGTCCATTTCCTGCTTAAGGGCTTCCGGAGTTGTTTTTAAGTTGTTTAAACCTCTCTTTTCCGCTTCTTTAGCCCAGTCATCAGAATATCCGTCTCCTTCAAACATAATGTTTTTACACTGTTTGATGTATTCTCTTAATACATTGAAGATCGCTTCATCTTTCTTAAGACCTGTTTCAATTAAAGCATCAACTTCTTTTTTGAAGTCGTTTAACTGTTTTGCAGCAATTGTGTTCATTACCGTCATAGATTCTGCACAGTTTGCAGAAGAACCTACCGCTCTGATCTCGAATTTATTTCCTGTAAATGCAAATGGAGAAGTTCTGTTTCTGTCTGTGTTATCCAACAAAATTTCAGGAATTTTTCCAACAACATTTAGTTTTAAATCTGTTTTTTCGTCCGGAGAAAGTTTTCCTTCCGTTACTTTTTCAAGCTCTTCCAAAACTCTGAACAACTGACTTCCGATGAATACGGAAATAATTGCCGGCGGAGCTTCGTTTGCACCCAATCTGTGGTCGTTGCTTGCAGAAGCAATACTTGCTCTTAAAAGATCTGCATATTCGTGAACTGCTTTAATTGTGTTGACAAAGAACGTTAAGAACTGTAAGTTTTTCTTAGGGTTTTTTCCCGGGCTTAAAAGGTTTTCACCTGTATCGGTTGCTAAAGACCAGTTATTGTGCTTTCCGCTTCCGTTTACGCCAGCGAATGGTTTTTCGTGGAACAAAATATGGAAATGATGTCTGTGAGCGATTCTTGCCATAACGTCCATCAACAAAGAGTTGTGGTCAACAGCAACATTTACTTCTTCAAACATCGGAGCAAGCTCGAATTGGTTTGGAGCCACCTCATTGTGTCTTGTTGTAACCGGAATTCCCAATTTCATACATTCAATTTCCAGTTCTTTCATGAAATTCATGACTCTTGTAGGAATTGAACCGAAATAGTGGTCATCCAACTGCTGTCCTTTTGCAGGAGAGTGCCCTAATAAAGTTTTCCCCGTTAATACAAGGTCTGGACGAGACTGATATAATGCAGAATCTACTAGGAAATATTCCTGCTCCCAACCTAAAGTTGGGGTTACTTTCGTTACGTTTTTGTCAAAATACTGCATTACGTTGGTTGCAGCTTCGTCTACCGCGTTCAAAGCTCTTAAAAGAGGTGCTTTATAATCTAAAGTTTCTCCTGTGTAAGAGATGAAGATCGAAGGAATGCATAGAGTAGTTCCCATGATGAACGCAGGAGATGTAGGATCCCACGCGGTGTAACCTCTCGCTTCAAAAGTGTTTCTGATACCTCCATTCGGGAAAGAAGATGCATCCGGTTCCTGCTGAATCAATAAATTTCCGCTGAATCTTTCGATCGCTCTTCCACCTTCAATCGGAGTGAAGAAAGAATCGTGCTTTTCTGCCGTAGAACCTGTTAAAGGCTGAAACCAGTGTGTGTAGTGCGTTACACCTTTGCTCATTGCCCAATCCTTCATAGCCACCGCAACCTGATCTGCAATGTGTCTCTGGATTTTGCTTCCTTTTTTTACCGCATCCATAATAGACTGGAATGCTTCTTTCGTTAAATATTCTCTCATCGTTTCTTCTGAGAAAACATTCTGACAGAATAATTCTGATAATTTTACAGGAACTTCTACAGAATTATCTCTTCTGAAGTCCTTGAATGGTAAAGTTTCTAACGCTTTGAATCTTAAAGTTGACATATTAGGTTAATTTTTACGGGGCAAATTTACAAAAAAATTGAATTGAAAAATATTTTACCCTGAAAATTTAAGGGGTGTTTTTAAAATTTAATATAATTTTAAAATAATTGTAGTTTTTGGAGGGGCTGACTTTCAAAATTACATTCATACCTTATTATATATAGGATGCTTTTTCTGAATGTAGAATTTAATATTAAGAAAATTTATTCCTGAAACTTTTAAAAACAAGCGGCGAAAATCTTAATTTTAAGACAGTAAAATATTTGTAGACTGATGAAGTGAGATTCACTAAAACATTGATTGTTAAGTTAAAAATTTCATTTAAAATATTTTTCGTAACTTAGCAGACTTTTTATAAAAATTTTAAATATATGACAAATTCTAGAGCAAGAGAAACCACCGAGGCAATTGAAAGACTTTACATTTCTATGAGACACCTGTTTTATAGAGGTTTTTTCAAGCCGAGCGGAGTTTCAGGAGAAAGCATTAGAAGTTTGTTGAAGACGATCAATCCGGAAATTTACGGTACCATGAGTATTCCAGGGAAACTGGAACTCGATGGTTTGATGTATGTTTTAGACAGACTTCCAGAAGGAATTGAAGAATGCGCCTTCATTCATCTTACATCAGACGAAGGTTTTGATAAAGGAAGTTTCGAACCGATTGTTCCTAAAAAAAGAAGAAGAAACTGTTACAGAATCGATGAACACCAGATGAACATTGAAGTTCTTTTGGGACGTTCGGAAATTTATGATATTCTTACCCACCTTACCTTTTTATTCATTGAGGCAGATAAAGTCCGTAATCTGGCTTTCATTCAGGATGAAAACTGGAAACCGACAAGAGCCTTCAAGATTATTGAAGAAGTGGTGAAAGGGGAGAAAAAATTCAGCAGAAGAGAAAAAGAAGTTGCCCTTATTCATTTGTCTTCTTTAATAGGAAGAACTTTTGATGAAACTTTAAAGGCTTACAATACTTTCGGGGATGATGAAAATCCTGACCGTTTATTCAAAATCATCTACAACCTTGCGAAAGTAAGTCTGGAAGATGCAAAACAGACGAGAGAAAGAGAAATTCATTTCAGTGCTATTTTAAAGGAAAGAGTAGGGCATCACTATTTTGGTGAAAAGTGGGCAAATAAAGTGAAAGAAGTTTTGTTTGAAAATAATCTTCACATGAGACCGCTTCACATTATTTCTGCGAATATGCACTCTGTGAAAAATATGCTGTATGCCAACGAAGCATTGAAGAAAAAAGATCATAAAGAAGTAGATTATAAAATGTACGGAGAAATTTCCGACAAAAAAGAACTTCGCGATAAAGTTTCAAAATACGCTTTGGAACAGGGGATGATCTACATTAATGACAAAAGCGGAAGTAATATTGATGTACAGATCATCGACCTCAGCAAAACAGATCTCAGAAATACGCCTTTTCAGGATATTAAATTTGCGGGAGATGATGTCGTAATGGTTTTCGATTATGCATTCGGAGAACAGGCTTACGAGGTGATGGACGAATTGCTGAGACCTTACGAACATAAAGGCGAAGTGTATATGATGAAGGTAAAATCTGTTTCCATCATGGGGAAAGCGGGAATTCTTGCCGGAGGAAAAGGCGACATCATGATCCCTACTTCACATATTTTTGAAGGAACAGCAGATAATTATCCGTTCGAAAATGCCCTGAAGCTGGATGATTTTAAAGATGATGAATTAAAAGCTTTCGAAGGTCCGATGATTACTGTTTTGGGAACTTCGCTTCAGAACAGGGATATTCTTTCTTATTTTATGAATACTTCATGGAAAGCGATCGGTCTTGAGATGGAAGGAGCGCATTACCAGAAAGCCATTCAGGTGGCATCTAAAATCAGACATCACATTACTCCGGATTTATTCGTGATGTATGCTTATTACGCATCCGATAATCCTTTGGAAACAGGAAGTACCCTTTCTTCGGGAGGTTTAGGATTAACAGGAGTAAAACCAACGTATCTTATCACCTTAAGAATCTTAGAAAAGATCTTACAGAGCGGAAAAAAAGAATCTTCAGCGAAAAAATAGTCTGATTAATTTCAATACATATAAACCTCGAATGTCTTCATTTGAGGTTTTTTGTTGAGGCACGAATTCAGTTTATTTAAACACGAATGACGCGAATTTTCCACACGAATTTCGCTAAATTTATTTGTGCCTAAAATTATGATTATTATTTATTGAATTTGTGTTTAAGACATTTGCTTTAAAGAAAGTAAACTCAGCCGCACGAATTTTCCACACGAATTTCACTAAGTTTATTTGTGTCTAAAATTGTGGTTTTTATTTGTGAAATTTGTGTTTAAGAACATATCTTTAAGAAAAATTAAAACAGATGAGTTCAACAGCACAATTAGCCAAAAGATTCCGGGAGGTCACATTAGATGGTTTATGGATTGCAAATACCAACTTCAGAGATCAGCTTTCCGATGTTTCTTGGGAAAAGGCAACAGCCAAAGTAGATTCTTTAAATACCATCGCAATGCTTACTTTTCATATTGATTATTATATTGCTGGTTTAATCAATGTTTTTGAAGGTGGCAATTTGGAAATCAGAGACCAATTCAGCTTCGACCTACCTCCAATTGAATCTCCGGAACAGTGGGAAAGTTTGAAAAGTAAATTTTTAAGCGATGCCGAAAATTTCGCGGATTTATTAGAGAAAATGCCCGATTCGAAAATAAATGAAGGTTTTGTAGACGAAAAGTACGGAACCTATCTCAGAAATATAGATGGCATGATCGAGCATTGCTATTATCATCTGGGACAGATTACTTTGATTAAAAAATTGTTGAATTAAACATAAATGACGTTAATTTTTCACTAATCACACGAATTTTTATTTGTGCTTAAAATTGTGTGAATATTAGTGATATTCGTGTTTAAATAGATTATTATTTTTAAATACTTATCTTTAGAAAAAATAAAATTTTAAATGAAAAAATCGGTTGCAATCCTGTTTGCATTTATCATTTCACAGTTTCATGCTCAGCAGGGAGATTATTATCAGCAGAGTGCGAAATATAAGATGGATATTGATGTAAATGCTGAAAAGTTTACCTACGAAGGAAAACAGACCTTAGATTACAAAAATAACTCTCCGGACGAACTGAATGTTGTCTATTTCCATTTGTACTGGAATGCTTTCAAACCCAATTCGATGATGGATCAGAGAGTTGCAGGACAAGGAAAAAACGGAGATTCAAGACTGCAGAAAGACGGCGTTTCAAGATTAGCTTCTATCCCAAAAGATCAGGAAGGAGCACAAAATATCCATTGGATTAAACAGAACGGCAAAACACTGAAATTTGAAGTTCAGGAGACGGTAATGAAAGTTTATCTTGCGGAACCGATTAAACCTAATTCATCCACTACATTTACTTTAGAATGGGATGCGGTAATTCCGCAGCAAATCAGAAGAAGCGGAAGAAATAACAGGGAAGGAGTGGATATGACGATGACGCAGTGGTATCCGAAAATCGCAGAATACGATTACGACGGTTGGGCGACATTTGATTATATAGGAAGAGAATTTCACGCGCCATTTTCGGATTTTGATGTAACCATTAAAATCAATAAAGAGTATGTCATCGGAGCAGGAGGAATTCTGGAAAATCCTTCTGAAGTAAAAGGGTATGATGCCAATGCTAAAATTAAAGCAGATAAAAATAAAGCAACATGGAAATGGAGCGCTAAAAACATTCTTGATTTTGCATGGGCTGCAGATAAAGACTATATCGTAAAAAGTTTTGACGTTCCGCAAGGTCCGAAAGTTTTCTTAGTATATCAGAATAACGATAAAACAAAAGTCTGGGAAGAAGCACAGCCTTACATCACGAAATATTATCAGTTGATGAATTCCCATTTCGGGAAATATGTGTATCCGACATATTCTTTCATTCAGGGAGGAGACGGAGGTATGGAATACGGAATGTGTACCATGATCTTAGGCGAAGCAAATGATATTGAAGGATTGATGGGATTAATGGCTCATGAAGGAGCTCATTCATGGTATCAGCAAATGTTGGCTACCAACGAACCGATGCGTCCGTGGATGGATGAAGGATTTACAAGTTATGCGGAAGGATATGTCATGAATCAGTTATTTCCTCCTGCAAAAGAACTTCCGAATCCTTTTGCCAATTCTTTAAATGCTTACAGAAATTTTGTAAAAAAAGGTATCGAAGAACCGGCAATCTGGTTGGGAGATCATCATGATAACGGAACTTCCTATACGTATGCTTCTTATGTAAAAGGAGAATTGTATCTGGTTGAGCTGGGTTACATTATGGGTGAACAGAATCTTGCGGAAACATTGAAGCAGTATTACGATCAATGGGCGCTGAAACATCCTTCAGACAGAGATTTCTTACATATTGCCCAGAAAGTTTCGGGTATGGATCTGAAATGGTTTCAGAATTATTGGATCAATACCACAAAAACAATTGATTACGGAATCAAAGACGTAAAATACGATGCAAAATCTACCACCATTACTTTGGTGAATAACGGGCAGGTTCCGATGCCGATTGATTTCAGTGTGATGACGACCGATAAGAAAATGGTTACTTACCAGATTCCTATGAACATGACTCGTACGTGGAAGGAAAAAGATGCTTACGGAGAATTCAAAACAATGCCATATTGGCCTTGGACTCAGAAAGAATATTCGATTACTGTACCTTATACAAAATCACAATTGTCTGTTTTAGGAATAGATTTCAGCCAAAGACTTGCTGATGTTAATATGGCGGATAATTTCGTTGAGGTGAAATAGAATTAAATTTAATGAAGCATAATAAATCCCTGAAGAGTTTTTTCAGGGATTTTTTTATACGATATTACGTGATAATTGAAAGTGAATTTTTATTGAATTCCAAATTGCTTTACCATCCAATGATTAGAATGGTTCTTAATCAAATCGTTTTTTAAAGCTTCATCTTTGGTGTTGAGGTAATGATAAACTTTTAAAGGAACAGAATCGGGATATTCTTTTAATCCCTGAATAACTGCCGCTTTGGCTTCCTGTTTTTTATCACCACTGTCGAATGATTCGTATTTATAGATATAAATAATGGCTGGGATTTTTCCATAAATTTTTTTTGTTTCTTCTTCCAGCAAGCTCATCGTTTCGATCTGAAATTCAGGGTTTGATTTTTTCCCGACAGCGGCAGTCTGGCTGATGTGCTGCTGATACATCAAAAAAAGCAAAAGAATGTGGATGTTTTTAGTATCGGGATTAGAAATCAGAGTCTGAATTTTTCCTATAGTTTCGTTCGTCATTTCATCATTTTCCGCCTGCAAAGTTTTATTGTAAAACTCGTCTAGAATATTATACACTGTTTTGTCGGTTCCATCAGTTTTGGATTCTTTTTTAAGCTTTTCAAAGACTTCTTTTGCAGCAGCGGCAGTCTGAGAGAAGCTGTTTATTCCCCAAAGAAATAAAAATAGAAGGATCAGTTTTTTCATGAAAATTGAGTTGAAGTGATTTTTAGATCTAAATATAAATAATTGTTTTTTAAGTATAACAAAACTTATCCCGAACATCGACTGTGTTTTTATTAAAATCATTAAATTTAGTGCCTTAAAATTAACCGGAGATTTCCATCTTTTTGAAAATAAATAAATGAAGTCAATTGTAATAAACATAGGAAACAGCAACATCAGATTCGGGCTTTTTAACGAAGATAACTGCGAGATTTCCTGGGTAATTAATACAAAACCTTACCGAACGACAGATGAGCTGTATGCGCAAATGCTGATGCTGTATCAGACTTATAAAATTGAACCTGAAGAAATTGGTAAAGTCATTATCGGTTCCGTTGTACCTCAGCTTACAAAAGTGATGAGTGCGGCGATAAAAAAAATTCATGATATTCATCCCGTAATTGTAGACAGAAATACACCTTCCGGAGTTCAGGCAAAATCTAAACAGATGGGAACGGATATTTATGCAAACCTTGTCGCTGCTCATAATATGTATCCGCACAGGAAAAAAATTGTTCTGGATTTCGGAACAGCACTTACAGCGAGCTGTGTTGCGGAAAGTGGGGAAACTTTAGGGGTAATTATTGCTCCGGGAATTGTTACCGCTCTTAATTCTCTGATCAGCCAGACAGCTCAGCTTCCGGAAATAGAGCTGGTAAAGCCAAAAACAGTTTTGGGATTAGATACCGTAACCTGTATGCAGAGCGGAATGGTGTATGGATTTCTGGGAATGGTGGAAGGGTTTATCGACAGGATAAACGATGAAGTGAATGATGATTGTTTTGTGGTAGCTACAGGAGGAGTTTCCCACGTCTACAAGCCTTTAACAGATAAAATTCACGTGATGGACAGATTGCATACTTTGAAAGGACTATATTTTCTGGGGAAAAATTTATAGTAAAAGTTGAGGTTCAGATTTTAAAAAAAACATTGATAAAAAGTATCCTAAACCTCAGCCTCAACTTTTATATCATCTTTTAGATTTAAAAAATTCTTTCACAATTAAAGAACAGTCATATTCTAAAACACCTGTGATGATTTCTGTTTTTGGATGAAGTGAAAGGTGTTTGTTGATGAATCCTCGATGCTCGTCTCGTGCTCCGATCACGACTTTTGAAATTTGTGACCAAGACAATGCCCCTGAACACATTACGCAAGGTTCCATTGTAACATACATCGTACAGTCTTTTAAGTATTTTCCGCCCAGAAAATTGGCTGCAGAAGTTATGGCCTGCATCTCTGCATGAGCCGTTACATCATTTAATGTTTCGGTAAGATTATGGGCTCTTGCAATCACCCGATTGTTTGAAACGATAATACATCCGATGGGGACTTCATCTTTTTCCAGTGCAATTTCGGCTTCATGAAGAGCCATTTTCATGAAATATTCGTCGGTAAACATTTATTGCTCAATATTCATGGTGAGTGGGAGCCGGAAACGGTATCTTACCGGACCGCCGTTAATGATAGCCGGAGAAAACTTCTGAGAAACAGAATACAGAGCAATTTCTGCCTGTCTGTTAAAGGTAAAATTATCTCCTTCTGCCTGAACGTTACTTATACTTCCGTCTTTTTCTACGATAAATGCAACATTTGCCTTTACGGTTTTTACATCAGAATATACACCCCCGAGATAAAAAAGGTTGGCAACTTCTTTCCGAAGTTCATTAATTCCTCCCGGATAATCTGCCATCTTATCGATAACAACAGAAGGAATAGCAGGAGTTTCAGCGGACGGAGTTTTCAATAATTTTAGTTTATTAAGATCTTCGAGATTTTTTGTTTTTAATAAAGCTCCTGTAAGCGCAACATTCTCTATGCTGTCCATTTTCTGCATAAAAAGCATATAGTCGACCTTTATAGAAGCCTTATGATAATTGTCTGTCTCGGCATCAAATTTTTTCTTAAACTCTTTGCCGAGCATGGAACGGTGCTGGTTGTAATAATTCTTAATAAGCTTAAATTCTTCAGTCTGTTGGGAAAAACAGAAAGAAAAACCGCAGCAAAAAAGAAAAACAAAAAAAGATTTCACTTTGATATATTTATGTAAATGTAATCAAAAAAATGGATCAATTTAATAAGTTTTTTAGCTTTCAAGATACCTGTTTAAGGATTCCTGCAGATGTTTGCGGATATCGTCAACTAAAACTTTAGGTTCCAGTACCTGAACTTCTTTTCCGAAGGAGAGAATTTCCTGCAAAAAATCGTACGTAGGATGCAGGAAAAACTCAAAAAATATTTCTTCCGGTGTTTCTTTGGTTTCTTTCTGAGACTGATGAAGCGGAAAACTTCTGATATATTCTCCCTGATGTCTGCTGCACTTCAAGGCAATTTTCTGTGGATTCTGTTCCGTAAGATTCATCACTCC
Source organism: Chryseobacterium sp. ZHDP1 (assembly GCF_018603435.1). Classification (GTDB taxonomy): domain Bacteria; phylum Bacteroidota; class Bacteroidia; order Flavobacteriales; family Weeksellaceae; genus Chryseobacterium; species Chryseobacterium indicum. Next base: position 3,276,481 of record NZ_CP075682.1, read on the forward strand.
AAAAGCATTTTTAAAATGTTCTCTGAAATTGTATTTGTATTTCTCTCTGAAAGTATTTTTAGAAACATCCAGATAATTAATTCTGTCTAATCCGAAAGATTTCAGCATTTTATCTTTTGTGTCGATAGCGATAAGATACCACCTTCCTTTGGATTCTTTTAAAGCCAGCGGATGGACTTTTCTTGAAGTCATCAGTTTATTTTTGTAGTTGTAATGTTCAAAAGAAACAATTCTTTTATTACGGATGGCAAAGAAAAGGTCATAAAAATGCTCAACGCCAGTTGGTTTTCTGCTTTCAAAAAAGATAAGATTTGAAAAATCAGGATGAAGATTCAGGGCGTTGCTTACCTGAAAAGACTCCAGTAATTTTTGATTATATTCATCCACTTCCATAATCGGGCGGCTCTCGATATAATACCGGTTATCACCTTTCTTTTTGTTATGAATAGAAAGATTGAAAAGATCTGAAATTTCCCGGATATCTCGTTGCAGTGTACGGATAGAGTAGCTTTTAATCCCCGCATCCTGAAATTCGAAGGAATTAAGAAGGTATTCTTCCAATTGAGAATAAGTCGCTGGAGAACCTTCCAGTCTTTTAATAATTAAGGCGTACCTTGTGAGATAAAAATCTTTTTTCATTGTTAAAAGCTTCTACCACAAATATATGAGGTTAAAGCGACAAAACTTGTCGTGTTTTAATTTTTTTAAAGATTATTTTTAGAATTGATATGAGTTTCGTGATATTTGTTATAAGATTATTTTTTATCTGTACGTAATCACTGCTGTTGCAGGAATTCCCGAAGCACTAAGATCTAACCCTGCAGGAGCAGACACCGCTTGTAATGAAGGAATTAAAAAAGCATTTTTTCCTACTGATTGTACTGTGTTTGGAATATACAGATCATTAACTGCCGCTTTATAATTCAAGAAGGCAGAATCTTCAATCCTTATAAGACCTTCATTGAGTATGATTTTTTCTAAAACCCCTGTTCCTCTTGTATTGGATTGACTATCAAAAGCATTAGATCCAATGAGTTTTAATGTAGAGGGAGTTTTAATAACTTTAATGTTCTGATTGCTAAAAGCATATTGCCCGATTTCTTCTAAACCTTCATTAAAAATGACCTCTCTTATTTGATAGTTAAATCCTTCATACGAGTATGCAGCCACAAAAATCTTCTTTGTATTGGATGGTATTATCAGTTTAATCCCGGATCCAATTAAATTATCTCCGTCAAAAAGCGGAATCACTTTTTCAAATGTTTCAACAGAATCCTGTGGTATTTTTTCTTCCTTATGCCAATACGAATCCATCCATTCCCAGAACTGATTTTGTGTAGGGTAATCTCCCTTTTCAAAGTAGAGTTTTAGTGCTTCTTTTGTTATCATAATATATGTAATTTTTGCGTATTAATTTGGTGGTATTTTTTAAACAAAGTTCCGGCTGTTCAGCATTTTAAGAATATTGAATTTAGAAAAACGAAACAGAAATGGTGGTATAAGAGACTGCTGAACAGCAGCAGAACTTGATATGTTTAAAATTTAATTGATATATATATTTTTGAATGTCATCATTTTTAAAACTCCGTCGGAAGACGTTTTAATGTCATTAAGATAATTGTCGTAATCTGTTTCGGCATTTTCAATATCGCTCCATTCAATAGTGTAGCGGTTTCTGTCGAAAATAATGTCTGAGTAATGATGTTGTGTTTTCATTTTGTTTTGGTGTTTGGCATTAAAAAATTGAATACATTTTGGGCTGTTCAGCATAGATACGTTGAGTGAGAATTTATTTTTTTAAATGATACTTTGTGTTTTGTTTTATACTTCAAATGTAGACATGGTGAACGTCAAAACTTGACGTATTTTTTTAATATTTAAAAATTTATTTCTGATGAAAAAAAATAACCCAAATATTGAGTTATTTTCTGCAATAGATAATGCGCAAAAATAGTGTCACATAAATTCCGTTATTTCGATCTCATCGCCAACAACCATAATAATGTCTGTTTCAGACAGTATAGATTTTAATTTGATGGCTCCTAAGCTCAGTTCATTATCGATAAGTATGGTCTGCCATACACTATTAACAAATACTTCAAAAGAAACCTGAGGATTGTAATGTATTGTTCCCTTTTGTTTTAGAAGTGTAAGCAGCTGTTTTATAAGTTCACGACAGTCGTCTATTTTCTTTTCAAAAGGCATTAATACTGTTAATACCGTACTTTGCAGATCATACAGAATATCTGAAGCTGCTTTAATTTGTTTTTTTTTAATATTGCCTCCTCTTTCGTTACCTATTCTTGCAGCGAGAATTTTTGCCCTGAAACCTGCCAGCTCGGAAACAGCACTAATGTTATAAGAAGAAAAGATATCTTCAGCAGATTTCAGCCAGACCAATAACGAGTCGATAAAATAAGGATCTTTCTTTTCCAGTTTCGAAACAATAGAAGGAAACTGGAGCAATTTCTCTTTCAGTTGTTTGATCAAAATAAATTGTGATTTTTTCATATTTATTCAGGAATTAATGTTTCGACTATGTTACCGTCAATATCTTCATGTCTGGACCATTCCATTCCGGATTCGGTGACACTCATTTTCGCTATAATGATACATTTGGGATCCAAATCCATCAGTTTACTTGCTTCTACAATTACCTCGTTGGGGTTATTCGGTTTGTCTTCTATCGCTTTTTTTGCTTCCTGAAACATTCGGGAATAAAGCCTTTCCTGCAGTTGATCAGGATTTACCAATTTCCATTTGAAGTTTGGAAGTGAAGTACAAAGCTCTATAATATACTTAGGGATACTGTTAAAATACTTCATGTGAGCTTGAGTGACATCAGTAATATTTTCTCGTTTCATTTCTGCAATGGCGCTATTATACTGAACCTGCTTATCACTAAGAAGTGCCTTGAGCTCTTTATCACTGTCTGTATCAGAAGGATCGTAATCTGTTTTGGCTGCTTTTAAAATTTCGTCATAGGTAAACTCAGCGAAAGATAAAACCGGTGATGCCGGTGCTTTTGCAAAAGGAACTGTAAGTTCTACTGTTCCTACCTTCATTCTTGGAACAGAGAAATGTTTTAGCAAATCGTCCTGAGCATATTCTTTCGCAATCTCTAATGTTTGTATATCTGCCATTTTTCTGGCTGCGGTAATTTCTGATACAATTCCGCCTAAATATTCTTTTAATGTCGGCATAATAAGTTAGTTTTTAGTATTAAAAAAAATGAAGCAAAAGGATGGCTGCCAAAGCAACCACCCTGAAATTTAAATTAAACAGCGGCAATACTGTCTTCCAGCATATCCATAATTCTTGAAAGACCAGCAGGCAGTTCATCGTTTACAGCTCTTACATGTACACCCAAAGTGTATGTTCTTTCTGTAGTTGAAGTACTTGAAGTCGTCTTCTTGTAAGAAGCGGATGCATTGAATTTTACTTTCCAGAATTTTGCACTGATAGAAGCATTTCCTGAGAATTCGCTAGATACATTTTGTGTTTCTACTGAATTCAATTTCGCATTAAAATCAATAGTCACTTCATCAATTCTCAAAGCCGGAATCGTAAGCATCGTAAGGAAAGGAACTTTTAGATTTACGGCTGATTTTAGAAATTGTTGAGATACATTAATGGTAGCAGGTATAGCGGTTGCAGAAGCTTCTACTCTTCCTGCGTCTTTCAGGTCCTGAAGTGTTTTACCATAATCCGGGTTGGGTAGAGATTTTTCATAATTAAAATCTACATATCTCAACTGAGAGGGTATTGCGGGAGTACTTCCTGCAGCGGGAACCGCAGGGGTAAAGCCTACTTCTTTAATGAAATTAACCTGGGAAATCGAAGCGTCGTGTTGTGCTTTTACTGCAGCCTGCAAAGGACCACCAATGTAAACACTAAAATCTAAACTGTTTAATTCTTGTACTAAATTTGCCATAATTTGTGAATGGTTTTAAAATGTTAATAATAATTGAAATATAGTTAGTGCTAGCAAACTAATCTTATTTTGAACATAGTCTTATCCTATCCAGTGAGAAAACTGAATGATTCTTTGTAGTAAAAAAGCCGGATGGATTAAAGAGAAAGAATTCTGAAGATCATAATTTCAGAACTGAAAGTGTAATTATTAATATTCTTTTTGTATTAAAATTTTCATCGTTGTAAGTTTTTAGATTATTGTTTTTAATTTCTGAGGTAAAGATATTTACCCAAAGCGTCAAAACTCGACGTATTTTTAATTATTTTCTAAAAAATTAAAAATTTTCTGAAATATATTTTCTAATAAATACAAAAAACAGAATAGTAAAAACAAAAGCAGCGATTACCGAACATATTACATTTTCAATCGGCATATATGGATGTCCATCTTTTGTGACCGGAGGATTGAAGTAGTCTAACAAAAAATAAAAAATAAAACAGCCTGCAATGAAAGATAGGATATTGAGAATAATAAATGTGAATATTGTTTTCATGATTATTTAAATATAATTAAAAAAGCTTATATCGATGTTTTATAATGTATATAGCTTATATTTTGTTTTTAATGAGTTTTTGAACAATCTGATTTAAGATTTCTCTGTTATCATCAATATAGCTTAATCCGGCTTGTATCAGATTTTCAATATTAGATCTTTTTACATTATCCATTGCGGGAGAAGCATTTTTTAAAGAAGGATTAAGTCTGTAATAATTTTTCTGATTTCTCAGTCCTAAAGTCTGGAACATCTGACAAAGCTGATAGTCTACTGTTTCTGCGTTGGCAGACATCAAAATATCGATTATTGGATTTACCCAGCCTATTTTTCCGGATTTTTCCAGTTTTTTAAAAGAATATGATCTCGCTTCGATCCCCGTTCCAATAGAAATAACAATCATATCATTTACGCTTGGATGATTGGCTTTCTGATGATTTTTCAGAACTTCCGCAAACGGAATTTTTCTTGCTTCTGCGTAGGCGCACAAAGCCGGATTATTAGCAAACATTCCACCATCAATTAAGCTGAAAATTTGCCCGTACATCGATTTTATCTGAACCGGGCTGAAATACGTCGGAGCTGCAGAAGTAGCTCTGCACACGTCTTTTACATAAAAATTATCTGTACTTAAACTGGCTTTCCACGAATTGAATAGTTTTGCTCTTCGGTTTTCTATATCGTAACTAGTTATTAAACAGGGCTTTATTAATTCTTTTAATTCTAAATTTCCAAAAAAATCATTCAGGTTTTTTTCAAGTGCTTCCTGAGAAATTTTTTCGTTCAGAAGTCCGAAAGGATTTACCAAACGTTCCCAAAAAGAAACCTGAAATATGTCACCACCTTTTTCAGCATATAATTCTAATCCTTTTTGGATAGAATATTTTGCTTTTCGGTGTTCATCGGGACAAAGAATAATCGAAGCAATCAGTCCGCCGGTGCTGCTTCCCGCAACAAAGTCGAAATAATCACCAAGTCTGGCACTTGGTTTGTCATGAATCTGAAGCTGCTCTTCTATGTAACGCAGAATAATGCAGGTGATAATTCCTCTGATTCCGCCTCCGTCCAAAGAAAGAATGGTTGTTTTTTTCATATGATTTTTCTCTTTTTTGAAGAAACATTTAACAATTTTAGACAAGTAAAACCAATAGATTCAGGAGAAATAACTATTGGTTTTAGCTTGATATAATGATTGTCTTAGTGTTATCTTACTGAAGCAAAGATAGATCGGGGAAGCGACAAAACTTGACGTATTAAAAATAATTTTCAAATAAATGAGAATTAAAGTATGACGTAGTTTTCTTTATCTCTGGGCATTTTAGAAAGCGTTCTCCAGGATGATTTTATCAATCCTTTCTTTGTTACAATATTTTTCTTTTCAAAATGCGGAAGATCTTTAAAGGTTTTCCAGTTTCCGCCCCAGTCCCATCCGTACTTTGCGAAAATTTTTACGCACTCGTACCAGTCGGCAACCTGATCATTATCCCAGTCTTTGGCGGTATCCCAACTTGCCGTTGTTCCGTCAATTACCAGACAGATATCTACAGCCAATCCGTAATTATGGATGCTTTGTCCTGCCTTTGCATTGGTTACTTTTTTTCCTGAAGTAATTCTTCCGATGGCATAAAGTTTTTCCTGCTCTTCAAAGCTCCTTAAACCTTGTGTAATTCGTACTTTTGCTCTGCCCGTTAATGCTTTGTCGCATTCATTAATTATCTTCTTTACTTCCTCTCTTACATAAGGGTGAAGTTTTTCAATTCTCTGTAAAGTTGCTTTATCCATTATCAAATATTTTTATGATTTTGAAATACAAAGCTATACACCGACAGCGCCAAAACTTGACGTGTTTTTATGAATTTTGGTCTAAATGAATATTGATAGGAGAACTTTTATTAACCGGAAGATTAACAAGCAAATCTGGATTTTTTTTGGAAAATGACAATAATAGAATTATGCTTAAAAGGATTCAGCTGTCTGCTGAAAGTGGGCAGAAAATTAATGCATGAACACATTATATGATGTAATATTGAAGATGCTTAAAAGATTTGTATCTGAATAAATCATTTGATATGGGCGCGAATATTATGGAAAAAATGAAAGTCTGGAATAGAATGAAATTCAGAAAGAATATAGTATGCAGAATGTTTTGAATCCTGATTTTATAACAGAATGTTTAAAGACTAATACCGAAAAAAGCTCGAAATTTTAATATAAAAAATAGAGTCAAATCACATTATCGGCTATTTCTATTTTGAGCTTGAAAAATAATTTTTTGCTTAAAAAACTTAAACTATGTGTTAAAATTAAGCGTTAGGATTGCTGAAAGATACTCAGATTGTTTTTATCTGCTTCTGAAATTCTTTTCCCATAAAAAAGTCTTCAGGATGATAAGAATATAAGATCTGTTTTCAGGTTTCAAAAGAAACAGCAGATACATTTATTCCAAACATCCTGAAGACCAGATGGCAGCCTATAATAGTGAGAAACATTGTGTCTTACCATTATATTTACTGGCTGTACCTCTGCATTATCTTAAAGGTAGTGCTGTAATACTTAAGTTATCATTAGCAGAACTACCTAAGGTAGCCGTAAAACCTGTTCCTCCTGTAGCATCTGTAAGCCTTCCTACCAACTGTACTGTGTAAGTTCCCGGAATTAATGCTAAGGCGACATTGGGGGTCATGTTAAAAACTCCTGAAATTGCAAATGTAGTTCCACGAAACAATCCGCTGCTGGGACCATAAGGGGTGCTGGTTGCCAGTGTGGATCCCGCAGGAAGAGATGTAAATTGCCAATAAGAACGGTAAAGTTTAGAAACTGCAGTATCATTAGCCGGGGTTCCAGTCATACCACACCCTACACTGGCTTTAAAAGTAACCAAAGAAGGCTTCGTAAGGGTAAATGTAGCAGTGTATAGAGTGGTATTCACGCTTCCTCCTGCCGGAACTGTAATCGTGGCGGTAGTAGCCATGGCATCTGTACCATCTGCTCCTGCAACAATGTTTATATCATTGATATTTAAAGGTCTTCTCCACGCAGTACCATCATTTACATATTTTCCGGGATATACTTCCTGTCCCGTAGTGGACGTATTCGTAGCAGTATTATAGACTTCCATTCCCGCTACATGGGCAGAGAGCGGAGAGGCGTTGTTGGTTGCGGATAATGTTACTCTTGGGAGCAGCAGTCCTTTGCTGGTAGAATTAACATCTAATGCTGCATTAGTGTTGGGTGCTGCTGTACCTATCCCCACTTCATGATTGGCTGCATCCACAGAAAATGTGGTGCCATCTACTGAGAATCCATTGGTCGCTGTCGGGGTAAATGCCAGTGTATTAGCTCCCTGTGTTACCGTTCTGTTTGCAGTAAGGGTTCCGTTCGCAGTATAAAGATTAGAGACATTTACAGAAGTACTCGCGACTCCGTTTACTGTAGTTACCAAGCTGTTATTATTTCCCGTAAGTACTGTGGTGTTAGCTACGGTATTTACTGAGGGTGCAGTAGCAGCTGTTCCATTTACTGTACTTGTAATAGTATTGGTAGTATTAGTAAGGGTATTCGTGGTAATTGGCGTAATTGAAACTGTTGTCCAGCTGGGAGCCGTTCCGGCTCCGCCAGAGGTAAGAACCTGCCCTGCTGTTCCCGCACTTCCGGCTGTTGAGGCATTACCTCCTACATTAATTTCGTTTGTGACCTGCAGAGAACCATTAACATGGAGGTTTTTTTGAGGGGTGGTTGTATTCACGCCTACATTTCCTGTCTGTGCATATATGAATGTTCCGAGAACACAAGTATATGCTATAATTATCTTTTTCATTTCTTTAGATTTTAGTAAGACATAGAAGTTACGGTTATCGTATTCTATTATTTATGGTAGATAACCTAAATTAGATACGATTATTTTATAGGTACCGCTGTTATGCTTACGTTATCATTGCTTCCGGCTCCAAAATTTGCGGTAAAGCCGGTTCCTGATGTAGGTTCTGCCGCTCTTCCCGTTAATTGTACTGTATAAGTTCCTGCAATGAGTCTCAGAGTTACACTAGGGGTAAGTTCAAAAATTCCTGATGTGGCATTTGTCGCTCCAAAATATAATGCACTACTTGGTCCGTATGGTGTTGCCGTTGCCAGTGTAGAGCCCGCCGGAAGCGATGTGAACTCCCAAAATGAACGATATAATTTAGATACTGTGGTATCGGTAGTATTGCTAAGCATTCTGAATGAAACACTTGCACTGAAAGTAACTAAAGAAGGTTTAGTAAGGGTAAATGTGTTGGTATAGATGGCTGTATTTACAGCTCCTGCTGCCGGAACCGTAATCGTTGATGTAGTGGCAATGGCGTCTGTGCCATCTGCTCCTGCAATAACATTAACATCACCGGAATTTAAAGTTCTTCCCCAGGTGGTCCCGTTATTTACATATTCTCCAGGGTATACTTCCTGTCCGGAAGTGGCAGTATTCGTAGTGGTATTATAGACTTCCATTCCTGCTACATTCGCAGAAAGCGGAGACGCACTGTTAAGAGCTGATAATGTAAGTCTTGGGATTAATAACCCTTTTGTAGTAGAAGTAAGATCTAATACCGCATTGGTATTGGGCGCTGCTGTACCTATCCCCACTTCATGATTGGCCGCATCTACAGAAAATGTGGTGCCGTCTACTGAGAATCCATTCGTTGCTGTTGAGGTAAATGCGAGTGTATTAGCTCCCTGTGTTACCGTTCTGTTTGCAGTAAGAGTTCCGTTTGCAGTGTAAAGGTTAGGGACGTTTACAGAAGTACTCGCGACTCCGTTTACCGTAGTTACCAAGCTGTTGTTATTTCCTGTAAGTACGGTAGTGTTAGCTACAGTATTTACTGCGGGTGCAGTTGCAACTAATCCATTTACTGTGCTGGTAATAGTATTGGTAGTATTGGTAAGTGTGTTGGTTGTAGAACCGGCTCCAGGAACTGTTGCCCAAGTGGGAGCTGTTCCGGCTCCGCCAGAGGTAAGAACCTGTCCTGCTGTACCGGCACTTCCTGCTGTAGAGGAATTGCCCCCTACATTTATTTCGTTTGTAACTTGTAGAGAACCGTTAACGTGTAAGGTTTTTTGAGGAGTAGTAGTATTTACTCCGATATTTCCTGTCTGTGCACTGATTGCAGAGGCAAAAAATAAAAATATAATGGTAGATGATATCTTCATTTTAGTAAAATTAAAATAGGTTGTATGCTTTATTTGAATATTCAAAATAGTCTGATGGCCCAAAATCAAAGCCATTGGATAATCAAACAGCAAATGGCGGAGCTCTTGAAGAGTTTTTACAAATTTTTAAACTCGAATTATAAAATTTGTAATGGTAAAACTTTTTATGAACTCTCCACAGTCTTCCCAAAAAAGGGGAAGATCCAAAATGGAAGATAATCTCTTTTTGAGTTTTATTGTCTACAGAAGCCAGAGAACTGCCTCCTTTATTTTTTATTGTGGAATTATTCTGGTCCTGATGAGGGGTGTAGTTACAATTGCTTTTGGCGATGCATTGTCCGGAATCTTTTTTAGTGTTTTTTTTCTTGCTTATCAGCTTGTTTTTTCCGGATCTATTCTTAGTCGCTTTTTTTTCCGGATTAGCGGATTTGCTTATGGTTATTTCTTCTTCGTTCGTTTTTTCATAAATTACTGCATCCCCTGTTACAACAATAAGATCTTTATTATAAATGTAGGTCTGGGTTGTATTTGCTTCTGAATCATCAGATGTAGCAGCATTTACAAATTTTACTTGAGAAAATGAAAAAGATGAATTAATAATTAATAATAAAAGCACTACTTTTAATAAAAAGGCAGTGTTTTTAAAAAATATCTTATTAATTATCAATTTACACACGTAGTGAAGCTTTGTACAAAAATATGCTGTAATAAAAACAGATTGTGTAGAATAAATAAGTTTCTTTTTGTAGAACTATTTCTACAAAAAATAACCGTAAAATAAAAATAAAACGAAATAAATCTCTTTTCATTATTATATTTTTTGAGGTATTAAAAACCGAAAATTCCTCCTGTTCTCAAGCTGTGCAGAACTTTCTTACCCTCTTATAATTCCCGTTTTGCTGAATTTTTAATTGGCAGAAAATGGCAGGTTGAAAAAAAATAGTTTTTATAATAAGAGATTTATTTATTGTACGATTCTGATTATTCAGACTTCGTTAAACTTTTTTAAACGGATAAAATAAAGAACTTATAAAAGCTTTGCGTGTAGAATTTTTTCTACTTCTTTTTGTAGAATTTTTTATATATAGTTTCTGCAACTATTTTATATTTTTGTAGTAAATGATATGAAAAAATTTGCTGTTCTTTTTATCTTTTTCTTTTCCCTTTTTTTTTTCTCAGCAGAAAAAAAAGAATTTGGAATGCTATATTTCAGATAATGGACGGCTTTTCCAAAGAGAAGTAAATAATATTCATAGAAGAACGGATGTCTTTGATCCTTTTACCTTATTTGAAAATAATATATTTTTTGATGAAGCTCTAAATAATTTATTTGCAGATTTTCAGGATGGGAATGTAGATCCTTATAAAAAACCTGAAATTTGGGAAACCGGGATCTTCAAAGTTGCTTTTTTTATACTTTTCATCTTAATGGTTTTTTTCCTTATTAAGATAAGAAATTTTTACATTGAAAGAGAAAAGGAAAAGCTAAGAATAGAAATAGAAAATCATACAAAAGATCTGGTCATTCTGCTGGATAAATTACAGAAGTCCAAAGAAAAATTAAAGATAAAGCTGGAAAATCAGGAAAAACTAACCCGCCTTATCTGCCATGATATTAAGAGTCCTCTGAGGTTTATTAATTTAAACCTGAAAAGTCTGATTTCGACTACAGATGATATGGAGATTAAAGAATCATTAATTTCCACGCAGGAGACCACGGAAGAGCTGTATCATTTTGTTTTAAATAGTCTGGATTATACCAAATTATTTTTAACGGATGATGAATACAGGGAAACGATCAATCTTAGGCAGCTTATCCATGAGAAAATCATGATTTTCCGTAATCTTGCTGCAAAGAAGAATATAGATCTCATTAATAATGTAGACGAAAACATTGTTTTCAATAATAACAAGGCTTTATTGGAGATGCTTTTTCATAACCTGATAGATAATGCTGTTAAATATACTTCTATTGGTACGGTAACTATTTCTGCATATCAGAAAGAACAAAATATAATTGTTTTTATACAGGATACAGGAAACGGGATGAATCCTGAAAAACTTGGCAGAATAAACAATTATCAGAATACCGATGTAGATAGTTCTAAGGGTATTGGTTATAAAATCATTACAGAAATAGTTAAAAAAACAGGAGTTAAAATGAAACTCAAAAACAGATTGGGCGGCGGATTGGAAGTAAAAATATGGCTGACGTTATATAATTGAAAATATTTCGAACAGTTCTGCAATATTGCTTATTTCAAGCTTCTCGTATATTCTCTTTTTGTATGTGCTTATAGTGGATTTTTTCAGATTCATTGTTTTTGCTATACTGGAAGTAGAGTATCCCTTAATGATAAACTGGGATACTTCTAATTCTTTATCGGAAAGAAGGGATATCTGACTGCTGGTCTTTTTGTTTAAATAATCGTCTATTATTTTACTTTTGATATTCTCACTAATGTATCTTCCATTTTTAAAAAAGTAATCTAAGGCAAAAAAAAGTTCTTCATCGCTGGATAGTTTGTTGATAAACCCATCGGCTCCCGCTTTTATAAATCTTGATGCATATATTTCCTCATCCATTGCAGAAAAAATTGTAATCTTAGCATTGGGTAAAATGTGTTTCATCAATTCTACAGTTGTTGTAGATATATTTTGATCAGGAAAGCTAATATCCAGAAATATGAAATCTACAGCCGAAGTTTTAATAAGCTCTATAGCAGATTTAACGTCATCAGCATTAAAGATTTCAGCTTGTGCTATGATGCTTTTAATGACATACTTCATTCCCTGCCTTACAATACTATGATCATCTACTAATAAAATTCTTTTCATTTGAGTTTTTTGTTTTTATACTCCAAACTCACTCAATGATAAGGGCTTATGTATATTTACGTATCTTTCATCAAAGGTGTAATTGGAAGTGTGTTTTTATCTGTCCGGTCGTAGTGTAAATTTAGCCAAAAAATCTTAAAGTCCTAGATTTTTATTATGGTATATGATTTGAGGGTTAAAAATCTTTATTTATACGTCTGTTGTATTAAATATTCTTCAATGTCTGTGTTAGATTTCTTTTGAATGCTGATGCATAACTAAATAGCTTAGCTTATTCAAGGATATTCTACTTTGTATAGATTGCTTTGGGACAACTTAATTTAATTGGGAAAGAAATATGTTTAACGCCTTAATTTATTTTAATCCTAAACAAACAGGCGCATCGCAGATTCTCTATAATTTTTTGTCTCCTCTAAATTATTAAAATGTGTAAGTTGGGATTTGTGAAAAGTTATTGCTTTAAATATTTTTTTACTCTAACATTTTTATTATCAATATTAAAGAGTAGAGGTGTAAAAAGAATTTAATGAGTTAAAAAGGAAAATTTTTGCTGAAAATTGATTTAACTTTTACAAAAATTCTTTTATATTTGTTTTTCGGGAAGAAGATCATTCCTGAAAAATAAAAAAACACTAAATGAAAAATAATTATCTAATAATCCAGGTATTATTACTCCTATGTAGTAGCGTATCATATTCTCAGGTGGGTATCAACACAACAACACCAAAAGCAACTTTAGAAATAGTAGGAAAAAATTCAGGAGGAGCTGTAGACCCTAAAGATGGAATCGTAATTCCTCGGGTAAATCAGGTTTCCAATGCATCCGGTACTACAAACAGCCAATTGGTTTATTTAACTGCAAATGACGGAAGTCTGGTTCCGGGATTTATATTCTGGGACGGCACAGCCTGGAAACAGTTAGGAGGAGCATCATTAACTTTATCAAATTTTTCGGCAGCATCACCGTTAGCTTATAATAATTTAACGGGTGTATTCTCAATTTCTCAGGCAGGATCTTCGGCTAATGGCTATTTATCATCTGCTGATTGGAATATCTTTAATAATAAGCAGAATGCTTTAACTTTCTCAACGGGGCTTACCAATACGGCTAATACAATTACATTAAATCCGGCTACAGCTTCTTCTGTCGGAGGAGTAAAAGTAGGTAGCGGATTAAATGTAGCGCCAGACGGTACTATAAGTGTCCCTTCAAATGTAAGCAGCTTCAGTGCAGGAACTACAGGATTAACTCCTTCCACTTCAACGTCAGGAGCTGTTACTTTGGCCGGAACCTTAAAACCATCCAATGGAGGTACAGGAAATACATCTGTACCCGCTTTCGGCGCTGTTTTGCAGGGAGACGGAACTGTTTACCAAACTCTTTTACCCGGAACGGCAGGGCAGGTCCTAACATCAAACGGAACAGGAAGTGCCTTAAGCTGGTCTACACCCTTTACTTCAAGTGTAGCAGAAATATATGATGCGGCAGGAACACAGACTTTTGCTACAGCAGCCGGATTTACAACGATGTTAATAACCACCGCCGGAGTTGTAGACAGTGGTTATACTGCGGGCTCAGGAACAATTACGATTACCAATGCAGGAAAGTACAGGGTAACTTATCGTATATCTGCATCCGTCACTACAAATTCTCAGGCTACCGGAGAGTACAAACTTCAGGTAAACGGAACCGATGTTGCAGGAACTTCAGGCTTCACGTTTCATAGGAACAGTGCAGACCCAAGAGGTTCTGTAACAGTAACGAAAATACTGAGTCTTAATGCTAATGATATTTTAAGAGTGCAGGGAAAGGTTTGGAACACCACGAACAGAACCCTTCAGCTGGTTGCTAATGGTTCATCTTTAATTGTAGAAAAACTGTAATTCTTTAAAAATGAAAATTTTAAACTTAGGCAAAATATTTCTTATCATACTAAATTTCGCGGCTATTGATTCTTTTGCTCAGGAGACTATACCAACGGCAACAGGATTTGCAACAGCAGCCGAAGGGAATTTATATAAAGCAACAGATGATGGGCAGATTTATATAGGTCTGCGAAACGGAACTCTTAAATTAGTGGGAGGGAATATCGTTGTAGATAATGTGACACTTTCGGGAGCAGGTACGGCAGCGAATCCTCTTAAACTGGCTCAAAACGGAGCTGCCAACCAACAGGTGATGACTTGGGATTCTACCCTTAACAGCTGGAAACCTGCAACACCGGCAGCTGCATCTAACTGGCTGATTACCGGAAATGCCAATACAACTTCCAGTAATTTTCTGGGGACTACTAACGACGTAAAACTTCAGTTGGCATCAAACAATACCCCTATGCTGGAAGTAGGGCGAAGACAGACTTTAGGGCTGTATGATTCCAGCAGTACAGGTCTTTATCCCTATAATCAACCAGATACATCGGTGATGTATGTTCGCGGAACAGGAGGGAATTCGGCGCTACAGTTTGAAGCAGGAGGTGCGAGTTTTTACAAGCCTGTTTTTTATACAGACAGCAGCGGAAACTTCAGACTAAGAGGCTCTTCAGCCGGAACTGATTTCTTTGAAATGGGAAGCAGCGGAGCATCCAATGCCGGAAGATTCGATTTTATAATCGGGGATGATGGAGATGAGCCTTTTGTTTTTAATAAATACAATGGCGCTACAGCCACTACGGTTGAGTTAATGCGCTTATCAGGGAATGGTCTCAATACCAATGTAAGAGTAGGAATAAATACCGGTGCTTTAGCCAATTCCACTTTACAGAACAACGGATCATTATCCACGTCAACAATTACAACTACAGCGGCTTTAACACTTACTGAAAGTCACTTTACAGTAATTATCGGAGGAAACCACGCCATAACTTTACCTGCAGCAAATACCTGTACGGGAAGGATGTATGTAATAAAGAATCCTACGGCTAATACTCCGGCAATTTCTTCATACAGAAACTTGTCAGGAACTGCTGTAACAGCACTTACGGCAAACTCTATTTTATGGCTTCAGAGTGATGGAACTAACTGGCAACGTATAAATTAATAAAAATGAAAGGAATTTATTCTGCTGTTTTTGTCATTTGTATCAATATCTTTTCTTTTGGACAGGAAAGTATAGCATCCGCTTCTACTGTATCTAATGCAGCAGAAGGTAACCTGTACAAAGCAACTGATGATGGCCAGATCTATATAGGTTTAAGAAACGGTACCGTGAATGCATTAAGTCCGGTTTTTACTGCAGCCATATTTTCCGGTAACGGAACATCATCTAGCCCATATTCTCTGGGACAGATGGGAGCGACTAACGGTCAGGTTTTAAGCTGGAACAGTACGACAAATACGTGGGTGCCTTCCACAGATGCAGCCACTAACAATTGGTTCCTCACTGGTAATACGAATGCTTCGGCAAGCAGTTTGTTAGGTACAACGAATGATGTGCGTTTACAGCTGCGTTCCAACAATACCGAAATGCTAGAATTGGGAACAAGGCAGACTTTAGGGCTTACGGAAAGCTCAAAACCCAGCCCTTATAACTCTACAACTGCATCTACTATGTATATGAGAGGGACATCAGGAAATTCTGCCCTGCAATTTCAGGCAGATAACGCTGCCATCTATAAACCTGTTTTCTTTACAGACAGCAACGGTAATTTTAGAATGAGAGGATCTGCTGCTTCCAGCGATTTTTTTGAACTTGGAAGTAATGGATCATCAGAAAATGGACGATTTGATTTTCTGGTAGGAGATGACGGCGATGAACCTTACCTTTTTTATAAATACAACTATACCTCTCAGACCTATATCGAAATGCTTCGTCTGCAGGGTACAGGATTGGATAATACAGTCCGGGTGGGAATTAATATGGCTGGAAGCGTTCCTAATTCAACACTGCAGATTTCAGGATCACTTTCTTTACCGATTGTTACTACTACCGCATCCTTAACATTAACCGAATTAAACTTCACTGTCATTTTGGGAGGAAATCATAACATAAGTCTTCCTTCTGCAAGTTTATGTAACGGCAGAATGTACATCATTAAAAATCCGACTACGAATACCCCCTCGATATCAGCTTATAATAATATTTCTGGAGGAAGTACTTCAACTATTGCTGCAAACTCTGTGCTTTGGTTGCAGAGTATTAATAATCAATGGGAACAGATTAATTAAAGCTTTTTAAAAAAATCATCGAATAAAGTCTGAATTTTAAAATCTACTGTAAATAATTACATTAAAAGTCCGGTATGGCTAAGAAGCTTTTACCCTGATTTTTAATTCTTCAATTTATCATTCACTTCTTTAATATCTCTTCTTAACTCCAGAAACATATCTTTTAAATTATAATTATCAAAATTATCAGGTTCAAAATCTTCCGGAAAAATTCCAGATGCATATTGCCAGATTTCAACAATTTCTCCCAAAGGAATATCATAAGGTTTATAAAATGAATTGTCTGAAGCTACTGTTATTGATTTTTTCTTTTTGATTTTAAATCTTTTGTAAGAAATGCCGTCATTCAAAGTCACGAAAACATAACTTTTATTCGGTTTTAGATCTTCAATATTTTCAACATACTTCCCGATAATATAAGAGCCGTCTTTAAAAGGCGGCATTGAATCTCCTTCTGCCGGAAATGCCCTGTACTTCCCGTTAATTAAGAAAGGTAAAGAAATTCGCTGTAAACTTTCAATATATTCAGGATCACTGTAACCGGATAAATAACCCATCGATGCTTTTTGAGGGACAATTTCAATGCTGTTGTTTCCCGATTGATCCACCACAACCGGAAGAACAATTCTGTTATCCGGAAGTTTTAATACATCTTCCAGCGGATATTTGCGGATGTCTACCGTAAGAAGCAGATCGATACTGATATTGAAATACTTCGAAATTCTGATCAGCAGTTCATAAGGCGGTTCAGAACGCCCGTCCTCATATTTCGAATACCGGACACGGCTCATTAATGTTTTGTCCGCAAGTTCCTGCTGTGATAAATTTTTCTGAGTCCTTAAAAACCTGATGTTATCTGAAAAAATTGACATTGATACAAATTGTATCTGTAAATATACTGAAAATGATACAAATAGTATCTAATCTTGTTCTGTAGAGTCAACAATTATGTATGCTTTGGCAGATTCCAATAATTTCTTTGTTTCTTGTTATCAAAAGTTAAATATTATCAATGGTTAAAAATATCTACTTACTTAATGGGTTGATAATCAATATGAATTTTCATAATAATGTTTGGATAATTCTTATTAAATATACTAGTCAGCTTAAAAAAGATATAAAACGGCTTAATAAATTGCTGAATGTTTGGTGTGATTTATTAACTAGATTTAAAATGTTTAAAAACATAAATTTTACCTTACAGCTGATAAATGATTATTCCCGGATTTTGAATTTTCTTTATATTGGTATTGATATGTAAAAAATCGAAGGCCTCCCTTAGGAAGCCTTCGAAACACCAAATCACAAAATATTAATATGAAATTTTTTTATAAAGCTGTTGCAGTATAAGTTACTGTCTGCGTATAAGTTCCAGCCGGTTTACCTAAAATGTCAGAAGAAGAAGACTTTGCTGCCGGAATGGTATAGTCCAAATTCAGTGTTAAGGCACTTCCAAGCGGAGCATTTGATACTAATGTCTGATCTGTTGCGGATAAAACAACAGCACTTTTTGTTCCTCCCATAGTTCCGGAAGCTGTAGCTGCTTTGATGGTTAAAACATTTACAGGAATCAGGTTCGTTCCATTCATAAAATTGGCACCTCCTGCTTTTACTTTAACATTAAAGTTCTTCGTTGAAGTAACTTTTAAAGAGTTGGCTTTAGTTATCGTTTGATCAGAGTTATAATCCGCTGCAGTAACATAATTGAAATCTACAGTGTTCCCGATTGCAGTACTTCCCGCATCGATAGAAATTACATCGTTCAGGGTAATGTTTACTGTTGTGGTCGCTGTAGTATTTTGAGCTTGGGCATTGTTAGTTCCTAAAATGAATGCTCCGATAGTTAATGCTGCGATGGCGATTTGTTTTGTCATGATCGTATTATTTAATTTTTTATTCTTTGTTTAATTGTTCTCTTTTGAACATTACAAATCTACAGCGGCGAAAAAATTTTCTTTGTAGTGGAAAACGGAAGTTCATGTAGTAAAATAACTACACGATCAATTATTTGCGTTAAATAGAAAAGCCCTCAACATTTAGAAATTGTTGAGGGCATATATCAATTGCTGTTATTTCTATTAGTAAATAGTTCATCAATCCACAATTTTTACAAATTTAGGGGACATCATCAATTCCCTCAGATATATCAATTATATTTTCAAAATGCATTGTACATTAAATATCATTTCTACAATTTAGACATTTTTAGAGCCACAAGTGATACAAAATTTTTATTGAATTAGAAGGAAAACAAGTTGGTTCTTATACAGCTTAAAAAAGCATTTTCTACCGAAATTATAATGATTTTATAATAAGAAGTCAATTCCTGCTGCGATACATTTTTCTGAGTCCTGGAAAACCTGATGTTATCTGAAAAAATTGATATTGATACAAATTGTATCTATAAATATACTAGAAATGATACAAATAGTATCTAATTTTGTTCTATAGAATCAACAATTATGTATGCTTTGGTAGATTGCAATAATTTCTTTGTTTCCTGCGAAAGAACGCTTGATCCGAAACTAGAAAATAAGCCTGTTGTAGTACTTTCCAACAACGATGGCTGTGTAGTGTCCAGAAGTAAAGAAGCTAAAGATCTGGGAATTCCGATGGCAGCTCCAGCTTTTAAGTATAAGGAATTATTTAAAGAGCATGATGTACAATGTTTTTCCGCAAAATTCGAATTGTATAATTTTAAAAGCCAGCGTGTTATAGAGATATCCACAGCGTATGTGGATAAGTCTGATTATGAGGTGTATTCAATTGATTATCAAAAGAAAATTATTATTACAAGTTAGAAGCTAAAAACGTTGTAATGTATTGATATTTAGTCGTGCTTATGATATTAATATTTTGATAAAATATATATGTCGATTCGGTAATTTTTTAGAATTTATAAATACACCAAACATTCAGCAATTATTACAAAGGGATAAATTTTCATCAATATTTTTGATAGTTAAAAAAAAGTTTTCTTTAAATTAAGGATTAAACTTTATTAAGCGTTTTCTTAAATTAAAGATGCCATAAAGAATTAAATAGGTATATTATTAAGATTTGTATTTCTTTAGATGATCTAAGAAACTAATTCTAATCTAACCGTGAATAGGATGTTTGAAACGTGCATTTTTAGGGTTTTATAATGATCAAAGATTGAGTGGAATTTGTGCATTCTTAATGAAGACATCTGAAAATATGGTTAAATTATTTGCTATAAAATGTTATTGAATAAAACAGTAAGCAGGATCATAATCTAACTATTAGAGTTTTTACATGGAAATTATAATTTAAACCAATAGTTTATAATTAAATTGACTTTGCTGAATGTTTGGTGTTTTTTATAATTTTAAACAGGTTTGAACTTAAAAAACCAATAAAATGCAAAGTAAATGGTAGCTAAAAATTTATAAGGTTACGATAGCTTATTTTTAATAAACTTGAATGATTTTGTACTATTTGAAGTGTTTTTTTACAATTTTATTTACAACTTTAGCGAATGTTTAGTTGGAGCTAGCAAGGAATATCCCTATAAATATTACGCAGAAGTGTAATTTAGAAATTATTTCTTTACTAAATGAACTTATATGTATTTTTTAATCTTCAAAATTTCTACTAAATTCAATATATAAATTTATTGGATAAAAGTTCAGATATTTATAAAATATATTACTGATGAAAATTCTGATAATTGAAGACGAGACCGAATTAGCCAAAAGTGTAGCAGAATATCTTTCTGAAGAAAACTACCTGTGTGAATTTGCGTACACTTTTTATGAGGCAATGTATAAGATAGAGACATTTCAGTATGACTGCATCATCCTTGACATAATGCTTCCTGACGGCAACGGCCTGGAAATCTTGGAAGCACTAAAAAAACAAAATAAACAAGACGGAATTATTATCGTTTCTGCAAAAAATGCTTTGGATGATAAAATAAAAGGATTGCAGCTTGGAGCAGATGATTATCTTACAAAACCATTTCATTTGTCGGAATTAATGGCGAGAATTTATTCTGTAATCAGACGAAAACAATTTAATAATTCTAATATTATCAGTCAAAATGAATTACAGATTGACCTTCTGGCAAAGACAGTTTCAGTCAATAAAGAAATCATTACATTGACAAAAAAAGAATTTGATCTGTTGATTTATTTTGTAGGTAATAAAAATAAAGTCATTTCAAAAAGTACTTTGGCAGAACACCTTTCCGGAGATTTTGCAGATATGTTAGACAATCATGATTTTGTTTATGCGCACGTAAAAAATTTAAAAAAAAAACTACATGACGCCGGTTGTGACAAGTATCTAAAAACAGTTTATGGCACGGGTTATAAGTGGGAAAATTCTTAATTTGCATCCGATTTGAAACCACTTTTAAACAAAGCAACAAAACCTTTCATCATTTATGTCCTGATTATTTTGGTCATAAGTATTCCCATTTATTATCTTATTGTAGATGCTATTTGGAAAAATGAGCTGGATGAGCACAATAAAATTGTTGCGGAAAAAACAATGGTTCAAATCAACAGTTTGAAGTTATCCGATGAAAAACTTGATGAAACGATAAAGTTGTGGAACAAAGTACAACCTGCCACAAATATCAAAAAGGCAGAAATGGATGATCCTCTCCAAGACAGTGTTTATATCATCGAAAAACCTCATGACTTTCTTCATTTTGAAGAGGTTGACAGATTTCAATGCTTGTCAAAGATCATCTATCTTAACAGAAAGCCTTATCGCTTTAGTATAGAAACCAATATCGAAGAATCTCAAGAAACGATCTTTTTCATCTCAGGAACCACGGTTATACTTTTTATCCTGATTGTCGGCGGATTATTGATTTTGAACAGATGGCTCTCCAAATCGGTGTGGACACCTTTCCATGCAACTTTGGATAAATTGAAAACCTTCAATCTCAATAATCAGACAAAAATCGAATTGCCGCCAACAGACGTTACCGAATTTGATGAACTGAACCAGTCATTGAACAGGTTAATGGAACATAATCTGTCGGTTTTCATAACTCAGAAAGAGTTTATAGAAAATGCTTCCCATGAACTTCAAACACCTCTGGCAATTCTAAAAAATAAGCTAGACATTCTTATGCAGGATGATGATTTAACAGAAAAACAGTATCATATTGTGGAGGAAATGAATCGGGCTTTGTCGAGAAGTTCCAGAATCAATAAGAACCTTTTATTGCTGGCAAAGATTGAAAACAAGCAGTTTGAGAATTCCAAAATAAATTTTGATGAATTATTGAATCAAAGTATGGAAATCCTGCAGGAACACTTTGAACAAAAAAACCTCACTATTCGAAGTGAAATTTCATCTGAGATTAAAGTCAATGGTAATATCGGATTAACAGAAGTACTGATTAATAATTTGATTTTAAATGCTATTCGACATACTCCCGCTTATGGTTCAATCGGAATTAAACTAATGCAATCTCTTTTTGAAGTATCTAATTCGGGAACAGAGAAATTGAATACGGATTTGCTATTCAAAAGGTTTTCAGGATTCTCAAAAGAAAACAAAGGGAGTGGACTTGGATTAGCTATTGTAAAAGAAATATGTAAATCTCAGAACTGGAGTATTGAGTACAGGTTTGAAAACCACAACCACATTTTTTCTGTTAAACTATAAATTCGGAATTTCCTCAAAATTGAATTTAGCTTTACCCATTTACAAACAGGTAACAATAATGATTAATACAATTTTAAAAGATTATCGACAGGATATTTTCTGTAAATTTTCAGCATTAGGCTAATAGTCTTTCTCAAAGAGCCTATAAAATAAGTTGCTTGGCTCATCAAACTTATTATGCGTGCATGATCAAACTGTCAACTAAAGATTCAAAATAAAAGATGAAAGTGAAATTACTTTCTTCAAAATATCTTCAAAATCAGATTGCATCTTTGTTAAGTAAAATTTATGGTGTAACCTTTTTGTTGATAAAAATGTTTATTGAAATTATTTTATTGTTCTTCGGAACCATTTTCGCATTTTGGCTGAGCGCCATTTGCGGCGGTGGTGCAAGCCTCATTTTGATTCCGATTCTTAATCTTTTATTACCAGCTTCTGTAGTTCCATTTTCTCTTACAATCGGAACATTTACAAGTTCTGTATCACGAATTGCAGTTTTCAAAAAACACATCAACTGGAAGATTTTCTTTTGGTTCGTTCCGTTTTCGATTCCTGCAGTTTTGATTGGTGCTTATCTCATTAAATATATCAACCCCAATTATCTGCAGTTGATTGTGGCTTTTTTTCTGGTTTCCAATGTTCCACAGCTTTTCAAAAAAGTTAAGGACAATGAAAAAGATGACAACACTTCTCCTACATATGTCTTGGCAATTATTGGTTTTCTTGCAGGGTTTGTTTCCGGAATTACAGGCGCCATAGGGCTTTTGTTTAATCGTTTTTATTTGCAGTTTGGATTGAAAAAAGAAGAAATTGTAGCTACCAGAGCAGCCAATGAAGTTTTTCTTCATCTAATTAAATTGATAATTTATATTTCGCTAGGACTCTATTCCAATCTTGCATTATGGCTGGGAATAGCCGTTGCGGTGGCAACCATTATTTCATCTTATACTTTTAAATATATTCTTCCTCTTCTTAGTGAAAGTATCTTCAGAAAAGTCGGTTACGGAGCAATGGTAGTTTCAGGAATAATTTTATTAATAGGAACTTCTGACAAAATCATCCAACAAAATAAATTGGG
Source organism: Chryseobacterium sp. ZHDP1 (assembly GCF_018603435.1). Classification (GTDB taxonomy): domain Bacteria; phylum Bacteroidota; class Bacteroidia; order Flavobacteriales; family Weeksellaceae; genus Chryseobacterium; species Chryseobacterium indicum. The sequence goes on from NZ_CP075682.1 coordinate 3,299,863, forward strand.
CGTTACGATTGCAAAAAGCGAATCCATTATTTCGTGGCGGTCAACAGATTTTATAATTGAATTCGCCTTTGATGAGGGATTGGAAATTGAAAGACCAATTCATCCGCAAGAATTGCCGGCTCATCTTAAAACCAAATATGCTTCGCTGAAAAATCATTTTGATATCATTCATCTTGAAAAAGTTTTTACGTTTAGAAACGAACCTTCCTATGAATTCTACTGTTACAAAAACAATCAGCTTACAAAATTTGAAAGTTAGATTTTAATCCAGAAATTTTTCAATAAAATATTATTCTCAGGTTTAAATACTTAGTAATTATATATTATACCCATATATTTATTATATAAGAGTGCGGCGTTTAAGTTCCTTGAATCGCTCCATTTAAATACTCATCACTGATGTCTTTTTCTTTTTTAAAATCTTTACCAAATTTATAACTGAAACTAACCCCGAACGAACGAAGTGGCAAATACCGCACAGAATATGAACTGTAATCATATGTTTTAACAGTTGTTGCCTGTTTAATATATTGGTTAAAAGGATTAGTAGTTGTAATTCCAATACTTGCTTTTTTGTTCCAAAACTGTTTTCTTGCAGCAACGTTATAAGTAATTGACTGAGGATTTTTACCCTGAATATTTTTTGCAGGCGAGTTGTAATTTCCGAATATTTCTACTATAAAATCCTTTGGAAACTGATAAGTAAAGTTCAAGTTTAAACGATATCGAATACCCATATCTACGTTTCCAAAATAATCACTTACAATAAATCGGTGAAAAACCATCATATTTCCTCGTAAATTTAATTTACTATTAAAAAAATAAACAGAACCTGATAACATACCTCCGGAATTATACTCTTTTCCAATATTTTCTCTTAAAGTGACTGAAACATTAGTGTAATCTGTTCCGTTAACATTAAATGTTGGGTAAAAAGTCGTGATTTGCTTGAGATCCTGACTGTTGATTTTTTCTGTAAGGGTAATTGAAACATTAGCACCTTTTTCATAATTTTTGCTGTAGCCTAACTCCATATTATCCCCTATCTCTGGCTTTAATGCAGGATTTCCTGTTGTGATATTATGAGGATCGCTGAAATTTAAAAATGGATTTAATTCAGAATATTCAGGTCTTTCAACTCTTCTCGTATAAGCAAGTTTTATTGTTTCCGCACTATCAAATTTATGGGATAAAATGAATGACGGTACAAGCAGACTGTATGAGGGAATATTGGTATTATGATAATCGATTTTCACTGTTGTGTATTCGTAACGTACTCCAGTTCTTACGTCCAGCCAATTGAATAATTTTAATGATGAAGAAAGATATGCTGCATAAATTCCGATATCATATTTCAAGTGATAGGACTGATTGAGATCCGATTCATATTGCCCTGACGAAGTGTTTAAAATATTCACATCAGTGTTATTTATAATATGCTGAAATATTGCTTTTGCACCCATTTCCAATGTAAGATTATCTTTTATTGGCTGTGCATAATCTAACGATATATTATGGCTAACATCCGTTCCTGGATTGCTACCTGAAATGCCATCATAAGGAGATAAAGATCCTGCCAAATTCTGAGTTTGCAAATAATTACTTTTAGGAGAACCGTAGCTCATCACATAATCTGCCGTCAACTCCTTTCCTTCTTTCAGAAATGTTTTTCTGTAGCTTATATTTCCATCAATGGAGTTCACTGAAGAACGACTATATGAATTTCTGTAACCAATTGATGATTGTTCTGTTGAATTAAAAAAATCAGTAATATACTGTTCCTGATTAATCAAACCGACACTTTTGTTTGCAAAATCGTTGTAAGAAATGGAACCGGACAAAGTATTCGTTTTATTAATCGACCAGTCAAATCCTAATCCCGTACGATAACCGTGTCTCTCAAAATAGCTTAAAGCATTTTGCAATAATCGGGTTTGAGTTTGTGAGGAAGAATCGCGCGAAATTCTGTTTTGAGACGATGGTGTTCTTGATTTCAATTGAGCATTTCCGCTGAAAAAAGCATTCAGACTGAAGTGGTTGTTTCTGAAATTCAGATTTAATGAGCCAGTTTCAAAACGTGTTCCGGCGGAAGTATTAATCAACCCATTGATCCCTTTAACTTTATTTTCATTAAGGATAATATTGATGATTCCACCCGTTCCCTGTGCATCGTATCTTGCTCCGGGAGTGGTCACTGCTTCGATACTTTTGATCTGGCTTGCAGGAATTGAAGCAAGTGCATCGGCTAGGCTGTTTCCAAATACGCCGGAAGGTTTTCCGTTGATCAGGAATCTCACATTAGGATTACCCTGTAATTCTATATTTCCGTCTGCATCTACCGTCACTTGTGGCACTTTCCTCAAAACCTCGATCGCTGAACCATTCTGAGATGTGATGTCGTTGGCAACATTGTAAATAATTTTATCAACTTTATTTTCGACAATCGGTTTTTTTCCGTTGATAACAACTTCCTGAATAGTCTTAACCCGATTGATTTTTAAAGAATCAGCTTCTTTTCCGGCTATGGCTTGTGCATTAATTGTTATTGTAAATAGTAATACTAAAAGAATTGATAATTGTTTCACAGTAGACTTTATTATACGGCAAAAATTCAGCTAAATTCTGTAAACATTTTGAATTTTGACTGATATTAAAGAGATTTAATACTATTTCAGAGCAAATAAAATAGTTCCGCCGATAATAAGCAAAGCTCCTATCGCTGTTTTAAACGTCAACGTTTCTTTGAAAAATAGTATGGAAAGGATAATGGCGATGGCTACGCTCAATTTATCTACAGCCGCTACTTGCGAAACTTTTCCTATCTGTAAAGCCTTAAAATAAAATAACCACGATAATCCTGTTGCAACACCGGAAAGGGTAAGAAAAATAAGATTAAATTTCGACAATGAACTAATATCTTTTGCTTCACCTTTTATAAATACGATACTCCAAACCAATACCAGAATGATAACAGTTCTGATTCCTGTTGCCAAATTGGAATTAACATTAGACACTCCCATTTTTGCAAAAATAGCCGTAAGTGCTGCAAATAATGCCGATAACAAAGCATAGTAGAACCACATAGATACTTGATTAAAAATTTTTCACCAAACCTATTCCGATGATCTTATTCTGATAAAAAGGCATTACCATTGCACTGGAATTTTTATTTTTGCCGCTCAAAAAATTATTTATTTTGGGATAGAGCCAATAAGCTAATTCAGTTGACAGAATCCCGAAACCGGCACCTCCAACAACATCTCCAACCCAATGTTTGTCATTCAGCATTCTATAAATACCTGTAAACACTGCAAATGAATAGCCGGAAACTCCCAACCAAAAATTAGTATCCTGATATTCTCGAAACATAAATTGAGCAGATGCAAACGCAATCGCCGTATGCCCTGATGGAAATGACAAATTATTGGATTGGTCAGGTCTTTCCTCTTTTACCATATGCTTTAACGGAATTACCAATGCAGAAGTAATCAACATCGAGGTTCCGTATATAGTACTTCGGTCCCGCAGATTATGCTTTCCTTTCATTCCTAATGCATTTAATCCATAAACCAATGCGGCAGGAGCAAATTGTGTATAGTTATCCAGTTTAATATGATCTGGTCTGTGCTCATTAATTTCGTCTCGCGTCGAAAAATTCAATTGCTTTATACCTTTTACTGACAAACTTGCGATCCCGTAACCGATAAACGCAGTAGGGACAATCAAGCTTTGAAATTTTAAATTGTTTAGCTCAACATCCATATTGCCAATGCTGTCAATTTTTGGCTGCTGTGCCAGAATAGGACCGTTATTTTGCGCAACAACTTTTACGAATACAGAAGTTAGCAGAAAAATGCTAAAAACTGATTTAGGAATAAATTTTAACATCTTAATTTTCTTAATTCCGATTTAAATTATTTATGACAAATGTTTCGGACATTGATTTCTTTTAATTGGGCAAGAACCTTCTGACCAAATTCTGTGTAATAGGAATGACCAGCGAGAAATCTGCAATTCATAGTGTGCCAATCTTCGTCACTGTATGACGTTTTCAGGAATGTTTCAAATTCCTGTCTTAATGCTTTTTCATACTTTTGGTAATTGGTTCTTGTTAGGTGATAGAGATCAGCATCACAAAGAACCTTTTCAACTAATGAAGATGGTCTTGGAGGATATTTGGTGGATTCTATACAGCATAAAACAGATTCTTTGAAGTTTTTATTACAACCGAAGAATTCCAAAAAATCGTTAGCGATTTTCTTGCTTTCATCCTCGTGACCGATATAAGTATTGGCATAGCCACAATCGTGAAACCAAGCAGCAACCTCCAGCACCAACATTTCATCTTCCGAAAGAACACAATGTGAACCTATTTCTTTTGCCGCAGCAACGACTTCATATGTATGATTGATGTTATGAAAAATAAGTTCATCTGAAAGATTTTCAGAAAGAAATAATGTCACATAAGAGCTTACGGCTTCCAATAAACTATTCATTAATGATGTATAATTTAAAACTTGTATAGTTATCAAATAATCATTTGATTTTATCCATTACAAGTACTTTATACAATGATGAGTAATAATTTTGAAGAAATTTTGAATTTTAAAATTATACCGACTCATTTAAAAAAAGAAAGCCACTCATACAAGTAGCTTTTATAATTCTTTTTATTTTCTATCAGATCCTAATCTTTTACCAGTTTTACAAAGTTACCTTTGGTATCAAACAAAATGTCGCCGCTTTTGACTTCTGCTTCGTACATTACAGAACCATCTGCCTTGATAATTTTAGAAGTTTCTTTTATTTTGCCCAATTGTTTTTTTTCCACATAAGATGAAGCTCCTACCGGAAGTTTGCTTACTTTAATCTCTATTTCCTTTTCTTCCCAAACGCCCTGTGCATTATAAAGAACACTCATTTCCTCTCCTTTATACTTGAATCCTGCTTCATATTTGCCATCTTCTTTTTCCCATTTTGCTTTTGTATTGGGAAAGGCTTTCATAAAGGCTTTTTCTACAACTGCAGGGACTTCAGTTTTTATTTTTTCCTGAGAATACACCAAAGTGTATAGGCATATTAATAACATTACTAACAATGACTTTTTCATTTTTTCTGATTTAAATTAATATGGTAAAATTGGAACATAATTTTGTAGAAATGTTGAATTTTTAATGAACTCAAAAAAAACAATAAAATGCAAAGTAAATGGTAGCTAAAAATTTATAAGATTACGATAGCTTATTTTTTAATAAACTTGAATGATTTTGTACTATTTGAAGCTGACTTCACTGTCAAAATATAGGTTCCTGAATTGTATTTTTCAACATTGATTTTTCCTGAGGTTACTATTCCTGTTTCTAGATTTCTACCTGAGAAATCCGTTATCGAATATTGATAATTATTTGAATCTTTGCCTGTTGAGATGTAAATGTAATCTGAAGCTGGATTCGGGTAAATACTTATATCGCCAGTTACGTATGACAAATCATTTATATTTAAATTAGAAGAACTTGTTGCCAGCCATATAGTCGCATTTAATAGTAATGGCTTATGATTTCCATTGGCATCACCTGTATAGCCATTATACAAAGTATCACCAGGATCACCTGTCCCATCGTCCGGAACGGAACTGTCTCCCAAAGCACAAACTTTTCCAAGTCCATAAGTAGCCGTTGCAAATAAAACATTGGTAGTACCTGTTGTCGAAGAGCCTGTTTTAAATATTAATCCTTTTACAGATGGGTTAGCTGCCTTATTTAGTGTCATTGTCGTCCCATTACTAAACTGGATTTGTGTTGGTGTACCTGCAGAACCGTGTAGAATAGGGTCTGTTGGAAGATTTGCAATATTGGTACTCGTTTGTGAGATGTTCTGTAAATCAAAAGTGATCCCGAAAGGGTTAGTCTGTATTGTATTATTGCTCAGGATATCATTCCAAATTCCAGGAGAATCCCAGCCATCCCCATTCCGATCGCTTACATCGTGATCACTGATCATAAATAATCCACCGCCGTTGTTTACAAAATTAATCAAAGCATTAGCTTCACTTGTTGTAAACTTTAGATTAGGCTCATCAATAATATAAACTTTATAATTGGATAAATCCTGTACATTTGTAGGGTCTCCATAAGTAATTATGGCATTGTAAGGGAGCGTTTCTACAATATATCCTCTTTTTACCAAATCTACTGCCCACGCACTCAAAGCACCGGTCCAATAAGTTTCGGACGTACTTGCCGTGATACCACTTTGTGCCGGAGTGGGAGTTTTTTGGGGATTGGAATCCGATCCGCCAACAGTGACAGTTCCATTGGAATTTGCTTTAAGATTATGTAAATCGGCATCTATGACCCAATCTCCGTTTCCAGCCATTTCAGCTTTAGTGGCATCGAATAAAATTTTGATTTGGGCTTTTGAAAAAGTAATTGCAACTAATAAAATGACCAGAGTAATTATTCTTTTCATTAAACGGTAAATAAAGGTTAAAATGTATCAATTTGCGAACAAGCAATATTACATCTCAATTTTGTAGAAATTCTGAATTCTCATCTTATAATCTAACAATACCAATTATACAATTTAAATTAATCTAAAATAACTCTGTAATTTCTCACTTTTTGATTAAAATGCATATAATAAATCGTTTTTTGAGATTCTATATTATTGAAAAACTTTTAAATAAAGCGTATTCTATCGGCGGTAATTAACTTATTGAATTTTGAATTTCGAATCTTTAAAAGCATTTAATAATTCTGTTAGTTCAGATGTCTCGTTTAAATATATTATACAAAAACTCGCATTGTAGCCATTTATTATTCCATTGTAAATTATATAATTTTGTGAAACATTATTTCCTAGATCAACTTTTATAAAAGTTTTGTAAAAAGAAGTTTTTCCGATTTCATCTTTAGTTATATTCTTTGTAAATTTTGCGTCTGCATTGGTCTTTTTAATCGATTCAATTAGTTCATCAGTATTTTTATTTACAGTTGCAACCTGAACCAACTTATCTACTGTTTTATTTCTATCAGAAAACAACATAAAAAAGGTGTTATTTTTAGCTTGAAATTTTATATCTTCAGTTTTTTCAGTTTTCGGGTTTTCAGTTTTGTTTTGGCTTTTATCTTTTGTTTCCACATATTGAATCGCTTTTTTATTTTGATTCATATCGTTAAAACTATTTGGCATATTAATAGACCAGCCAAGTTTTTCGACTTCCACTAATTTTCCGCTTTGAGCTTTAAAAAAGCACACTGTAAAAAATGAAAGCATAATTATAATAGTTTTTATTTTCATCGTTTTTTGAGATTATTTTTGACCAATAGGTAAACTTTCTTCGGTTTGGCGATAGTCCCGAAATGAAAGCACAAACTTTCAACTTACACCAAATGGAAGCAGATGTCATTTACTCAAAATTCTTGTTGGTACAAGTTCTTATTTGCTCCAAGGCGGTAATTCTAATTTGTAAGATGATACTAATTCAACTGAACATCGATTTGAATATTTGGCATCAAATTTCAAAACATAGAGTAAACTTAATTCAATATACCATAAACTTAGCTGAACAGCTTCGTAAATTGCCATATTGTCTATTTCACTTAATTTTTTTCTTTTTTCTTCTTGTGAATGTACTATAGCGTTTCTTATCTGTACGATTGCCTCAATTCCATCGGTTAATTTACTATCTTTTCTATATTTTTCAAGTCTTGCGAATTTCGCTGGAACTTCGTAAGATATTGATAATTGAGAGATTAATAATCGAATTTTATTTGATGCACTAATACTTTCCGAATCTTTTCCAATGATTAATTTCTTAGTTTCAATGACTATCCAATTGTAAAGTAATTCTAGTGCGGTTTGTGCTAATATTAGTGACCCTTCAGAATATCCACTATTACAATTAATTTCTGTATACCAATGAATTATTGAAGATAAAAAGAACTTACTTTCAGTATTAACCTTCCAAATTTCATAAAAATTTTGAAATAAATCGTTTAAATAATCTGTTGTGTACAAGTTGCTCCAAGATGGTCTATATTCATATGGATAATTATGATAACCAGTATAATCTTGATAAAGAATTTCATCTTGATGGATTGCAGAAACAAATAATGGCACATTTTTTTTACCAGAAACGAAACTTAAGAAATTGCTAAGAATCTCTAAAATTTCATTAATTTGTTTGTAATTTAAAGAATCTTTAAAGAAATTAATTTCACCATTATATAAAATATGAAATCCTCCCTCTTCTTTTAATAAATTGAATTTTTCTTTATAATTGAAATCTTTATCTATTAATATTTCAAATTTTTTATTTTTTAATAAAATACGACCTTTGGAATATTTAGTTGTATGTTCAGTCTTAAACTCAATGTCTTCACCGAAGAAATCTTCAATATTTAATACAGAAAATTTAAATTTTTGTGAAGAAAGTGATTTGTCGCCTAATAAAATATTGCCAAAAAAGCCACCAGAAATAATATGATTTCCACCAATAGTTTGATTACTGATATAACAATCCGCAACTACATTTTTATTAATTATGAATTGTAATTTTTCCTCTTCGAAAAAAGAAGAGCAACTTTCACCATTAAGAATTTCACCTTTAAATTTTGGGCCTATATGTGGGAACCATTTAAAGTAAATCTTTCCATTAACTTTTAGAATTTCCGATTTGGAATTCCTTAATTCAAAATCACCATCATGTATTATAAATTTCTCATTCGGTTTTTCAAATTTGATTAATGGTGTTACTGCTATGTTTTTTTCTATACTCAAATTTTATAATTTTTTGAGATTATTTAGTTAAGTTAATAAGTGATTCCAGATATTGTTTATTATTGGAAGCAATTATATCATTTGCTAGTACTAAATTATGTTTATTTATAATATTTACTTGTTCTGAAGTTAATCTTTTAATTCCAGAACTATTGATGCCTTCGGGATATTTTTCAGAATAAATATGAAGATACAATCTACTGCTTAAAGGTAAGCTGATGTACGCAATTTCTTCTATCTCGGTATTAATGTATTTATTAATTTTTTTTCTTTGTGTAGATGCTCCAAAATCAGGTAGTATGAAAAAATCATTATCATTTTCAGGTATCTCTATTATAAAATAAAGTAGTCCCATCTTTGATACAATTTCATTGCCAATTTCAAGATAATTATCTCCCCCAAGATATTTAGAATCACCTCTATTATTAAAAAAATTGTAAAAACTATTCTTTAAAGTTTCCGTTGCATTATCCATTGCTGGTTTTAACGCATTAAAAAATGTTTTTTTTAAACTACTTTTATAAATTGGATTCCTAAAATTTGCTATCGCTCCGTATCTCGCTAGATATACAATAGCCTTTTGTATTTCTAAATCTATGTTTTTTTCAACAGTTAATCTAAGTATGTTATTATAATAATAATCAAAGTCATTTTCATAAAATTGATTTAACTGCTGCTCAACTGTAGTATAATCATTTATACCATTCTCATATTTTGTATTTAAATCTTTTTCACTGAAAATTCTTTTAGAAGAATTTTTTGTTTGAAATAATTTGGTTGACTTATTATACAAATAAATTTCATTTTGCTCATTAAAGAACTTTTTAATATGAATCTGTGATATATAATGGTGGTTGCGTGGAATACTCATTAAAAGGAATGCACTTTAGTTTATAAAAAAAATATCTCTATTTTAGTAAATAGACTTCATTACTCTCGTCAGTTTTTATCGCTTTGTGAGATTTTATTCAGAATATTATTTACAAATTCATTTTTGCGTCTTCTGTATATCTGCCATCCGGATACATACTCAGGTAGTATTGAGACCATTTTACCTTATCGTTATCTTTTTCCATTAGCAACTCACATACTTCCCAAATATTATAATCAATAATGTCATCAATAGAATATCCGTTGTTATATGCCATTACATAATAGTCTAATGCTGTTTTATAATCCTCTTGGTAAAAGTAAAATTCTCCAATAACGTTTTCTACCGAACCTCTTTCTGTTTTGTCAGCTAGGCTTTCTGCTATTGCTTTTGCTTCGTCCAATCGTTTATCTTCTAAAATTTTGTGAACTTTATTATAAGTAGAAAAAATAACTTTCCAGCATTCCTCTGCAAGATGTTCCACAAAATCTGTAAAATACCTGACACCTTTAATAGTATAGAAAGTATCATCGGGTTGATTCTCTACTTTTTCTCTATAATAACCACATTGACCCCGGGGGTAATTTTGTTCCTCAGGAATAAACTGCAGTATTTCCTTGGTTACAGGATGGTATGCAGTAAGCTTTCCTCTGTATGCATTAGCAAAAACTATCAACTCTTCATGATTTATTCTATCCTTTAATGGAATATTATTTTTTGTACAAGCCAATTCATAATCTTTTGCCCAATCACCTAAACCTTTCATACATTTATACCCTGTAAAAATATATTTTTGTAGTAAAAAAAAATTATAATTAAAATAACTGTAATCTTGAACAATACCACCTATCTGGCTCAACACAAGCTGGTGTTCGTCTATAATGTCTAAATCCAGATCACTAAAATCCTCAAAAAAACTTAGCCAGCCACAACTTTCGCCTTTATAAGTCCATGAGAAAAGTGTATGTGGCACTTGATTTATTTCTAAATTCAATATTCGTGCGGTATTGATCAACTCTGTCATTTTTGGAAATGTTTCCTGAAATTCTTTACTCAATTCAAAACCGATATCTAAAATTTTTATATCCAGGGCTTTGTCATGATAACCGTATACCTTTCGCAACCTCTTGAAATCAAAGTTTTCTTCTGTATTATTATTCATCTGTTTATTTAATTTGTGTATTCATGAGAATTCTTCCTTTGCAAATTCATTTTTGTCTTTTCTACATATTCTCATAGAGTACAAACTCGTATATTATTATACCGTTTTGTTGAATGGTTATTGGTTATTTTTAGTTTTAATTATTAGTTCAAAAATCTAGAATACAGGTTTAATTTCAATCGTTTTTTGAGATTTAATTTTTCATCTAGAACATTTCGTAGCTTGGCGTAGTGGCAGATTTGGGAGTACTTCATTATCAACCTAGCACAAAAGTTTATGGAAGCACTGGTCTTCAATTTCCCACGTCACCCACCATCACGCCAAACTGCCGTTAGCAGTTGTTAATTTATTGTCAGCAAGTAAAAATATTTCTTTCAATGTCTCGGTACCTGCATTTATTAAGTCACTTGTTTCTTCTGTTGTCAAAGATATTTTGTCTTTTAAGATTTCATTCATCCTATTTGTGCGATTTAAATAGTCTGCGTCTATGATACCTGCATTATGGACAAGCAAATGGCGAGTTATTTCAAGTTGTGATAAATGAGGATTGTCAAAAAACGAAATTTCATTGTCTTTCAATGCAAATAAATCTTTAAAGGATTTTTTAATTCCTCTCACACTTGTAAAATCGTATTTGGGAGATAATAAATCACCTAAGTTTTTTGAAATATCAAAGTCATACTTTGCCAAAAGACCAATTGTAATGTTCTTACCAGAAATTCCATCAATTTCTTGTTCAGTATCCTTTCCGTTTTTTAGTAGGTTAAACAAATATTTTTTGGGATAGTTGTTTAAGCAGTAAATCCATAAGTCTTTTGCAAACGCTTCGAAAATAGTCCAACTATTAACTAATGCGTTAAGTCCAAGATTATTGTATGATTCGCGAAGAATAGGAACTTGTTCAATCAATTTTTCGATTTCCGTGACAGCATTTTCTATTTGATTTTTGTCGTTGTTTTTTAAAAGGTCTTCAAAATATTTAATTAGTTCTTCTGCTGTCTTTTTCGGGTCGTTTTCTTTTATGCCTTCACCGTTCATTACCATTGTATTTGCATCCTGCAATGAAAAATGAAACGCTTTAGATTTTCTAAGTCCGTGAGCCATAAACGAAATAGGAACTGATAATGTTGTCAATATTAGGTCTAGAGAACTACAATAATTGGATAACAATTCTTTTAAGAATTTGTCCTTTAAATTGTCGCGACAAATTTTTGCGGCCGTGATGTTAATGTTTATACTTCCAATGTCCATATTTATTAACTGCTAACTTCAAAATGTACACATTGCGTCAATCCAAAATATACGATATTCGCAAAGCCATTTATTATACTAATATAAAATTTTATTTTGATGATTACTTTTTTATTGTTTTCATTTATGCGGAATTTTGTATTTGCTTGTAGATAACGTTCTCCGCTTCTCTTCAGTTGCGAACTTGGGAACTTTTTATTTTAAAGATAAAAATTCTTGCGAAACGCAGACGTGAACTTACCACAAAATTCGCAATTACGAGAAACGGCTGTTATGTGACGAATTTTTCTTTATACTTTTTATAATTTGCAACTGTATTTTCACTAAGATTTATTGACATTTCAGGAAGGTTGTCAGGATTAAATTCTTTTATTATTCTTATTTCTGTTTCACTATCCTTAAATATTTCAAAAGCCACATCTTCAAAGATGATAAAAGCATAATTTCCGACTTTCCAAAATTCTTGTTCCTTTTTGTTGTTTAAATGTAAATCATAATATTGAAAATTATAATTCTCCATTTCTCCTTCATATTCATCATTATCAAGCCAATACATTTCATCTAAAAAACCAGCTCCACCAAGTTCATCATAATTTTCTTTGTATTCATCAAATGACGTGAGTTTGTCATTTGTTATGATTTTTTTCAGATGCTCCAATACTCTAATTATTACTTTCCCATTAAAATCGCCATAATAATCATTCCTACCTTCAAAGGCTTTGTATTGGTCGTAAAAATTTAAGATTATAAATCCTAAATCTTCCTTATCTAATTTATCCAAATCAATATTTTCTATTATTTCTTTTAAAACTTCATAACTTGGATTTATATTAAATTTTACTTTGTAATCTTTGATATCCTTGAATAATTTTTCATAGTTATTTTCAGAGAAATAGCGTTCGACTAAATCTGAATATTGAACAATTCTATTTTTCAAATCAGGTCCTTCGACCACTAGAATTTTATAATTCTTTTGATGGGAAATTTTTTCTAGCCAAGTTCTGGCAGCAGTTGTTATATATGAGCTTATAAAAAAAACTAAAAAGTTAGGTTGTTCTGCGTCGGCCCATGCGATTTTTGAATTTAAGTCTGCTGGTGGAACACCTGCTGAATAATGTTTGCATTCAAAAAACCATTTTTGCTCAATAGTGTTGAAAGGATTTGAATAATTTGAATTTGCTTCAATATCTCTTCCGTTATCACTACCTCCATCTCGCCAAATCAAATTGTGAAAATTATAATTTACTAGCAAATCATATACAATCAACAATTCCAAAAAGCGCAAAGCCCTTTTCGAAACTGCCGAGAAAAATATAAAGCCGAACATATAAAAAAACAGCCACTTATTGGTGGCTGTTTTCATATTCTATCATTAAGAGATCCGGTCGATATATATCTTTGACATTGGTGTCGGGTTCGAATGTACTGAACCTTTTGTCCTGCGGAGTCCTTTTGATAACGCCATTTAAAATATCATTAAGGGCTGATTCAAAGAGTTTCACTCCCATGGGGAGCAATGTGTCGCGCCAGAGTCTTGCAGCGGATTTTTGAGGGCTTAAAAAGTATTCCGGAGGAATCCAGCACCAATCCTGATAAGCAATGTCCCCTCTGTCAATCCCTGCATTGAGCCAGAATACCGTCCCTCCGGTAATCGGTTCCTTCATTCTGATTGCCCATTCAATAGAGCTGCGCCCGCGATGTCTTGGGAGTAAAGAGGGATGATATCCCAGCCATCCCAAACGTGGAATATATCTTGTTTTTTTTCCGATATAGTCAAACGAATGTGCAGTAATGCCCAAATCGCACTCCGGCATATTGCTGGCGTTTAAACTGCCTGAGGGAATAATGGGAATATTCCAACGGCGGGCAGCCTTTCCGATATACTGATCATCTAAAGGGCAAGAAACCCCGACAATTTCAATGTCTAATTTTTGACAAAGCCTGAAAACTTCTTCGGCAAAGAACTTCTGACCTGATATAAAAACTTTAAATTTCTTCATTTCCAATATATTTAAAACCCTGTACCGCTCTAAAATGTCCCCCGAATCCTCCGGTTGTTTTCTTTTTGCCCCCGTCAAAACCTTTGCCCGTTTCGTACATTGTTTTAATACTTCGTGCTTTGTTGTCTCCGGTAAGTTTTGCCGATACCTGTTTCCATTTCGGAGAATGTCTGAGGTATCCGCAAAGCTGCGGGTGTGAGGTATGAAAATAGGTCGGATATTTGTGGTTACACCTTCCTTTACCCTCCAGATGATACTGCATGATTTCATTTAAAAAGGCAGTTCCGACTCCCGCTCCCTGCCATTCCGGCATCACAACCAAGCGGGTCGCCCTGTATCCTTTTATTTGAAAATTTGGGCAAACCGCAACGTGGCACACCAATTCTCCGTCTACGGTTCCGACAAAATATTCGGCACAGGGCGGATGTTTTAAATCTAAATAATAATGCGGTTTAAAAAACTTCCAGTAACTTCCGTTGACCTTCCAAATGTCAAGTTTAACAGGCGGTCGTTTTGAGGCTTTTTTTTTACTTCACCTGTCCGGGTGTCATAGACCCAATCAGGTTGCAGCCATTCAACAATATCATAATGGCATGATAAGAGTACAATTTGTTTTCCTTTTGTTTTCCGCCAGGCTTTTGAAAAGGCAGAGGCTCCAATTTTGGCAATCTGCCTGTCCACGACCGAGGTAAATTCATCAATCACCACCTTGTCCGGGGCTTCACAAATAAGGCGTGCAAGCCCCGCGCGGAACTGTTCGCCGTTACTAAGCACCTTAAAAGGTCGGAGCCATGCCGGAACGTCACCCAACCCAACGGCGGACAATGCACTCGTTACAGTATTCATATCTGAGCCGGGCGCAATGTCCTCAATGATCGGCAGGTCAGAGTTCCAACCTTCGGCAAGGTTTACAATCCCATTTTCCCAAATTTGGCTGCCTATTGATGTTTTGCCGCTTCCTGAAGCACCGACAATAAGCCCGATCTGCCATCCTTCCTCCTCAATCGGAAGTTCGGCGGTATGCTGCCATGTGTGTCCGCTTTCAGCGTTAAATAAACTTTTCACTTTTTCTGATCTGAACGAATTAAAATTTTCGCAGGTATGTTTTACTTCAATTTTCATTTGATTTCTATTATTATATTAATTGACCAATGGAACCTAAAGATTTTATACGGATACAACTTTTAAATTTTTAAATCCCATTTTCTTTAGTTTATCGAACAATTCTTTTTGTTCTTTTTCGCTGTCCGTCTTTATGATGACCGCGTGCTGCTCTTTGTATTTAAAATCTGCCATGTTCTTTGTTTTTATGAGGTTATGGTAATCCCATTTTCTTTTAATTTTGTTTTGAGTATCGTATTTTCTGCCTTTAACAGATTATTTTCCGCTTTCAGCTGTTCGTTGATCTGTTTCTGAAAATCGATCTGCTCCTGAAGCATCAGTACTTTTTTATCCGATAAATCCGAAAATTCCCTGAATTTGGCTTCGTAGCGGATGCCCAGATCATCCAAAGCTTCCTTGTATAGTTTAACCAGTTTATCGGCGTTTTCAATTTCCTTTCCTTCGTTGTCGGCGTTCATCCCGGCAACTTCCGCCCTGAGTTTTCTCTTTCCGAATATAAATCCTGCCAGTCCTGTCAGAAGGGCTCCGAGAAAGGCAACCATGGGTTCCGTTATCAATTCTTTCATTGTTATATTTCGTTAATTTCTTTATCAAAAAGTTCTGTATACAGCCCCATAAACTGCTGTAAAATATCCACCAGATGTGCGGCTTTTGTTTTGATCAGAAAACGGATATACTGAACAGACGGAGCTTTTAGTATGGCTTCTTTTTCGTCGGTAACCAGCCCTTCATCATCCGTTGTCCTGTAGATGCCTTTTAAAAAACCGTCCTTTCCCATGACCTGTTCCACATTTCCTTCATGGATCATCCAGTCGGGCATTTTTAACCGTTTATGGATGATATTGCCGTCCTTTATGATCAGGTACTGGCGGACATTGACGTAAATACGGTCTTCCCCGCCTTCCATATCGGGCGTATTAAAACCTGTTACCACTAATTTCCTTGCAAACTGCGGATACATCGGATGATCCGGAAGCATCATTTCATGCCATGATTTACCGGTGTTTTTTATGGTGTCTAATACTGCCTGCACTTCAGGCGTTACTATTAATTCAGTATTCATGATCTTATTTATTAAAATTTATAACCTTCAATGAAACTTACACTGGATGTACACGCCGTGGGAGGCGTAATCCCGTCAATATCTGCCGCACTGAATCCGTAATACAACAAAGACAAAGCTCCGTTTGAACCACTTTTTACAAAAGTTGCCGATACTGAGCCTGTGGAAACGATAATGGTATAAATGCCCTGATTTCTCATAATCATCACTTCGTAGGGTATGGATTGGAATTGTCCTATATTGAAGCCTCCCGATATCAGAGATGACGACATATCCGCCCAGCCATATTTCATTGAACTGGAGTCATTATTTTGTTTTATTTTAGAAAATGCCTGACTGCTGTTTACCAAAGTCAGAGGATTGGAAGAAAGACCGACACCGATGATATTCCCCCAGCTTGTTAAACGTCCTGAACCTACCGTAACAGAAGCTTTCAAATAAAAATTTTCATTATCCGAAATTATTGTACCCGACTTGGCTGCACATACAACCGTTTCAAATTCAGTATATGGTGCATTGCCTGAATTTGGATAATGGCTTACCGTTGTACCGGAGGCATTGATGGTGTTGTTGACCTGTGCCGGAGTGGTTGACACTTTCTCCCATGTCATCCCTGAAAAATCAATCGGGGTTACATTAGAAACCAGAGTAATGGTAACACTCGCCCCGGTTGTATAAGAAGCTGCTCCGTTCCAGAGCTTAACCTTATAGGTTCCCAAAGCGAAATCTTTAAAATTATACCAGAAGGAAAGGTCTAAACCGCTGGTATATAATTGCACCTGACTGTTGGGAACCTGAAACTCAGTACCTCCTGCATCTACCAGATACACGGCAAAACCTGCGGGATTTAGATTCAGATTGGCACCCCTCATTACAAACCACTGTGCTGTATCCTGTTTCGCCGCAATTGGCGGGGTTATAATGGCTACACTCATGGTATTGGTCGTCCAGCCACCGTTTGCGATCGTTTTTATTTCATTTTTCTGTGCGTCGGTAAAGCCTTCCCAAAGTGCTTTATAGTCTGCGTAGTCCCTGTACATAAACATTCTGGCTGCTCCGGTTAAATCCGAGCCATAATAACGCCTGTTTGAGTGCGTGATCTGATACGGCAGGGTTTCCGTATTTTCATCAAAAACCACTGCTTTACTCCGGATCCTTCCATTGCTGAGATGCAGCATTTCAGCAGGTGCCGTTGTACCGATGCCGAATTTCGTGCCATCTGTATAAATGCGGGATCCCGTAAAATCATTTCCGTTCCAGAACAGCAGGTAACCGGAAGCGGGATTGATTGCAGCCCATGAAACCTGCCCGAGAAAATACCTCGCGTAATAATTTCCGCTTGCCGCCGGCTTATTCATTTTGCCGTCCAAAGCTGCCTGTAAGCCCTGAACCATTGCAATGGTGAGATTCGTTAATCCGGTGGGAATATAATTATCAGCCGCCGTTTTGCTGCCTCCTTTGTAGATGTATAAAGAATAATTTCCTGCTCCGTCAGGAATGGCAATCATATCATTTTTTTCATAGGTATAATTGGCATGATCAGCCATGAAAGAAGCTAGCGAAGTCTGTGTTACCGTAATAAGCTCGGTTAAACCTAACGCCTCAATCATTCCGGACATAATTTTCCCGTCGCTGTTAACATAGTTTTCCAGCAGCATACAAAGGGAATTGATCTGCTCTTTATTGTATACCGACTGGCTCTGTCCCATATCCACCAGAGCGGTATTGGCAGGAATCTCATCTACGCCCAGCCTGTTTTTCCATGCATTGACATGGGCGGCGGTCAGGTTCGAAGCGTCCAGTTTTGCGAGGTATCCGGCGTGCGCATTCGAATCATTGAGATGGCTGCTGAGGGCTTGCGCGCTTGCCGTCTGTTCAAAAAGCCCGGCAAGCCCGCTAACCTGCGACATGGGGATGGACTCATCCTTATGCCAGAATGAAGACCATGAAGCCTGAAATTGTGCCTGTGTGGGAAAATCCCCGGTTTCAAACCAGCTTAAAAGTGTATTTAAAGGTGTTGCCATGAGGTGTAAAATATTATTGAAAATCAGGTTCTATAAAATCGACAATGACCCCGCGGTTCAGGACATCCATGGGCATTCCCTTTCCCCCGGAATTGATCCCGTAGGTATGGTCATAGAATCCGTCCGGGGCTTTCCCGTTCCATTTGATAACGGAAAGGTCATTCCCCACGGCGGTCTGCCCGCTGTTGGTGGCTCCGTAAAAAGGGATCACATAATCCGGAATATTATTCTGGGTGATGGTTTTACTGTGGCTGCCGACCGTGGTTCCCAGGGTTGAAAAAACAGGATCGTTGGGATCAAGCCCGAAAATGGTCTTTCCTTTAAAATCCGTGCAGGGTTTCCAACCCGCCGGAATCTCAGAAAGGGGCTTGCGCCAGAACCATGCAATCCCCCCGTTAACAATGGGAGCGGTCTTGAGCTCTACTTTGTCAAGCCTTGTTTTAATATCGTTCAGGTCGGCTTGCGTTGCGGCGGCATTGATTTTTTCCATCATGACCTTTAACGTGTCCAGTCTTTTAAAGTCGCCCCAGTTCCACATATTGTCAGGAGCAGAAAGTCCGAATTTTACCGTTTTCTTTTCGATCAGTATTTTATCGGTCTGATCCTGAAACGTTTTGGTGATCTGCGCCGTATGGATATACACCGAAGCAGTGACCAGTCCGCCCTCAAAATAGAGGACGTCCCCGTTGATCACCACAATACCGGGGCTTACGCTCTGCCCGGTGGGCGTACAGCCCGAGAGAATCGTTAAATGCCCGGCTACATCCCCCAAAACATTGAAGATGGTGTATGCTTCCTGGAGCACGTCCATTAAATCGTTGGTGAGGGGAACACCGCCGGTCTGAAGAAATTGGATATTAATTCTCATTATGGTATGATTTCTATGCTGTAGCGTTTGCTTATTAATTTGTAAAAGTCAATCTCGGCTCTGAGCTGATGCATATTGATCGGCGTGCCGGGAATCCTGACGATAAAATCGTACTCTGAATACAATTCCGCTTCCGTTCGCAGGTACAGAGGATTTTCATCCCCGTAAAGCCACCGGGTTTTGGAAAAATAGAGATTGTCCTCGGCTTCCGTATACAAATAAACCCCTTCATACTGCACGGCATTTACAATCCGGATCCTTCTTTCCAATGGATCAAAAGCATCATTAAGCCTTCGTTCCATAGAGAATTTCTGGTAATTGAAATTCATTTTAATTAAATTCTGTTTTCTTCTTTTCAGAAACTCAATGTATAATGCTTCAAGAGGGAAAATCAGGCACCACAAAAAATGAAGGGTTACCGGTTTTCTCCTGGAAGTAGGCAGCCACCATAGGGCTAACTGTTTATAACTGATATTAAATAACTCATCTTTCATTACTCGGCAGGCTGATAATTAATGTATTCTATTCCGCTCCAGTCTTCAATTTTAAACCGCCCTGATTTGGGGATTCTGCTGATCTCAACGGGTTGGAATAATCCATACCCGGTTCCCGGTTCGATCCATTGGCTCGAAACCTCTAATTTTTGCAGGTCTCTTACGCCGTTCACTTCCTGAATAACATTTTCCAAGGCTTCGACAGAAAGCTCACCGTTAAATGGCAGGTTTTTTAAAAAATTCTCAATGGCAATTTTAACGGGATACTCCGCCGTCAGAATGCTCATGCCGTCCGGATGCAGGAGTAAGGGATCGAAACAGATCCTGTATTTTAATAAAAGAATATCCGGCAGGAAATTCACCACCACAATATTGTCTCCGGTCGCCTGTATTCTTTCGATATACGATTTAAAAGCAAGGGCTTTTTCATCTGAAATCACATCGTCCATATTTTCACCGGCAATTTTCATGGATATTTTTTTTACCCCGTTTCCGCTGATATTGGCAGTAACCGAAGCATACTTTATAATTTTTGAATCTTCGATCTCCTGCTGTGTTGCGGTAATGATATTTCCGTTTCCGTCTTCATAGGTTGGGAGAAACTCCCCGGTGTAGGAAAGCGGATCCAGTTCAAACCCATACTGAAACCGGAGTGCCTGCTCGCGGTACCATTTTTCATTGGGAACTTTCTGGGCAGCGATTTTATCGTCAATTTCTTTCATGTGCAATCTGAGGGCTTCCTGAAAATTAAAAATCATAAAAGCCACCGTTTCCAGCATATTGCGCCAGACTGCTGTTTTAGAATTGGAGGTCAGCCCCTGTAAAAAAGGGTTTGCCTCTTTTAGCGAAAGGATAAGTCCGATGAGTTCCTGAAGTGTACTGTTCATATTAGCTTACTTTAAAACCGTTTGCAATCTGCATATAGCCAATCCCTTTTAATGTTGGTATTTCGCTGTCCTGTTCGGCTGACCAGCCCGTTGCAGGCTGTATGTTCTTGGCATCGTAATAATTCAGGACGTCCGTATTTTTAAATACATCTTCAGGAATTTCAAGGGGTAATCCTGCAGATAATACGTCCGAAACCGACAAGCCATTAGCCACGGCGATGGCAAAGCAGTTTTCTACGGTTCCTGTGTATTGAATTGCAATGTCCAGAATAGTCTGATGAGTTAAAACAATTGTTTTCATTATGTTACTTTTCCCTGCGTTAAAGAACTTCCGGCACCTCCGCAAATTCCGGTCACAGTTCCGCTTTTTACATATTCCTCGATGGCATCCGCCAGTTCCTGAGCCGCGGTTTCTACATTACCGGTCGTTGATGGCTTATGTAACATCGTAATAAGCCTTTGGATGAGCTGGGCTTTATTAAGGGGCATCTCTTTGGGCGTTTATGGTGAAATTTTCAGCATCTTCAATTTGAAAATCAATGCGGGTAAAGCCGTCATATTTTAGCTGTTCGTTGACCTCACGGGTAATCCCCTGGCGGGTATTTCTTGCCTTGAGCATTCGGGGCAGTTCTGCGCCCAGAAGCGGGGTATTTTTAAATTCCCCTTTAAAGGCAATGAGTAGGCTTTCAATTTCCTGTTGTCCGGATTCTCCAATATGAAAATCACCGTTTACAATGGAAATATCGTTGTCTTCATTCAGTAGGATATCATTCATAATTTTTTAGGTTAAAATTTTGTTTAATGCCTGTTTATTGGTGTTGACAATTTCATTTTTAATCTGCATGATTGCCGGAACGTCAGGGGTTACCCCGATAGAAACCACCACTTTTGCCAGCTCATCACAGAGTTTTCCGAACCCGTCCTGAAACCCGTTAAGAACTTCCTTTAAATTTTCACCGTCCCGGTTGAACTGAAAACCGGAACCATCGAAAGTGAATTCTGCTTTTTCGTTCCTGAAGTAAATCTTTTCAACTTCACTTACGGCTAAAATGGTGGCACTTCCATCACCTGTTAACCCTACAACAACAATGCTTTCTTCTTTAGGATAAACCGTTAATTGATTTTCCTTATTTTCAACAATAGAGTTTATAGAACAATTCCATATTTCTTGACCGGAATTTTCTAAAATAATATGACAAATATTTTCTTTTACATCTATTACTTTTGCATTTGCCACCTCTACCGGAAACCTGTTAAGTAATTGTTTTAAACTCTCCATCCCTGTACGTTTTTCCTATTTCAATTATTCTTCTGTAACCGCCGGTTGCGCTCATTGTGATCTCCACTTCATCCACGAAATTTTTGGTATTCCTTTCTTCATATTTTTTATCCCGTACCTGTACCACCTGTCCGTGTTCCACCCGTGACCAGCCAAAAGAGGTTATAGTGCCTTTGTAACCTCCTCTTGTCTTTTTGTTTTTCAATCGGGATTCTGCATTTTTTTTCAAAGTTTCCTTATCTAATCCCGCACTGAAATCCCAATGCTCAACATCACCACCTTCTTCTCCAAGTTCAATTCTTTCATAAGTTCCATTACTTTGCTTACTTTTCGCATAAATTTTCACTTTAGCTTCATCCGGGAAAATATATTGCAGGTTGTGATCAATAATATTCTCGCCGTATTCAAACACCGGCTGAGCCTTTGAAACCTTTTCGTCCGAATAGATTTTACCGCACACCAGTCGTCCGTCCCTGAAAAAGGTGTAAATGCCCGCTTTTTCCTGAAGCTCATTAAAAACCTTGACGGCGGTGGTCTGTTTCATCGAAAAATCTCCGTAGACTTCATCAATACAATCCAGTTCATACCCTGGAGCGACCGCCTGAATAATCTGCTGTACCGTGGCGTTTTCAATGGACACGCTTGTTTCTTTTCGTTTGAGCTGCCACATTTCATCCTCGCAAATCAGTTCATAGGGAATATTAATCCTTGGTGACCGTGCCACATAGCCGGTAAACTCTGTAAACAGCTGCCGGTTGTACCCCAGTCTGATTTCTACCTTATCACCGACTTTTATGAAATTGCCGAGGTGTTCCACCGGTTTTAAAATGCCGTTACCGTCATAATAATAGATGGCTTTCGGAAGTTTAATGGTTGCCGTATCGGTAAAGGTTCGCCAGCTTTTTTTAATAGTAACTTCCGTGGCTGCCGTGAACTTTAATGTTCCGATTAGTATTTCAATACAGGGTACCATTACGGGGAGATGATAAAAGGGGTTTTACTTTTTGCCTCCAATTCAAAAGCCTGAATATGCGAGTAGCCAATCGACGGCGTTAAGGTCAGCCTGTGAATGCTCATATAATGTATACCGAGCATCGTTAACAGAGTTCCTTCGCATTCAAGTAATGACGTTTTAAGCTCACAAACCCGTTGTAATTCCTTGACCTGCTGTTCCGGGTAATCGGTGCTTTCATAATTGATCAAAAGCCCTCTAATGGTCAATTGCCAGTCATCCAGTGCGATGAGTTCCTCTACATTTCCGTCACGCCCGAAAATATCGGTTTCGACAATCTTTTTAGGTCTTATGGGTTCAATGGTCGTTTCCAGTGGAAAAGAATACCCGCCGAAGCGTTCACCGGTTCCTTCAATATAAGAAGGCTTCAGGTCTATAAAATCCCAGACCGGTGTTCCCATAACGGAAACTTTAGCAAGATCATTATTAGTTGGCAGCACCTGTATATCATCAAAACCGTTAAAAAGTGCATCTGCGACGGTCTGAGTGGCAAAACCAAGCGTAAACGGAAAGTGCTGTTTGATCAGTTCTTTAACATTAATATTATAACTCGACATTTTCTCCTTCTTTTGCGTTGGCTCTTTTGTTCTCAAAAAACAGTACCCATTTCAGCTGTTCCCATTTATTCCAGAAGGTCTGGTCGTCCAGTTCCTCCGGAAAAGGAATTTTAAAATGATAGCTTATCAGGGCACTTACTTTTCGGATGAAGTCAAATCCGGCTTCCTTATTGATCGGAAGCCCTAAACTTCCCCCAGTTCCGCTTCTAAAAACTTAATGATTCCCGAAGCCTGTATTGCCGCCGTATCGGCAATGTCGCCGCTCATTTTCAGTCTTTCATCACCG
This sequence comes from Chryseobacterium sp. ZHDP1, assembly GCF_018603435.1. Classification (GTDB taxonomy): domain Bacteria; phylum Bacteroidota; class Bacteroidia; order Flavobacteriales; family Weeksellaceae; genus Chryseobacterium; species Chryseobacterium indicum. The sequence continues at coordinate 3,323,520 of NZ_CP075682.1, forward strand.
CCAAGCCAGCAGTTATCCCGGATAAATTCCCCGCATTCTAAAATTTTATTTTGCGAATACATGGAAAGGGCGGTGGCTTTGATTTCCCTTCCGGGTGGTTTCAGATAACCGACAATGGGATTTCCGTCTTTATCTTTCACCGTCAGCTTGTGGAGTTTATCGGTTTTAAATTTTTTCTTCCACTCTGCGATCTGTTCCGCGGTGATATGACCTTCCTGTGTTTCGTTTTTCATTTTTTTAAGTCTTATTTTTTCAGTTAATTGATTGTTGGTGTCTTTTGATGTAAAGGGGATGCCCATTTCCCGGCATTTGTCCCTTAATTCCTGCCGGTTCATCAGGCTGCAAAGTCTATATCGTGAATGTATAGCGGGCTTTCCACGACCAACGCATCATTGCTTCCCGCTTCCGCCGACCTTCCGTTCTCTTTGAACTTACAGCCGTACAGGACATGACAGACCTGTAACCCGGTATCATCCACATAGGAAACCGTGATCGGGAAAGGCGGAATGTCCTGCAGGGTTTTTCCTTTGGGCAGTTTTGCCTGAATCGCGTCTACCGTTTCACTCAAAAGCCCGATGCTTCCTTCGCAGATTTCGTCGCCCTGTGTATATCCTACCGATTTGGTGGTTCCCACGACCTTTACCGGATCAATGGCATCGGTTCTTTTGTATTCTATTTTGGTAACGCCCATGAAGGTCGCCCCTAAAGCGGTAATACGGACATTTCCGTAATTCCTGTATTTTCCGTTGATTCTTGTCTGAGTCACCATTTTTATTGAGTATTTAAAGGGTTTCTGAAACCTACTTTCAGGGTAATCCTTCTTCCGATAGCCACCGGAATAAAAGTCAGCAGCACGATAAATTCACTTGTTGCGAGTACATTTTGCTCCGGGTTGATGTAGGCATCCACACCGCCGCTGATATCTCCGGCTGCCACCATCGGATCAAGTGAAACCTTGGTAATGGTTTCTAAGTCCTTCACCGTTTCAGGAGCCATAAACCCGGTGTTTTCATCGACGTATATACGTCCCTTCACTTTCGGGGTTAATGCTGCCTTGGCGAGCTTGATCGCCTTTTTGATCGTCCTGTTGTTTTCCCCATAAGCAAAATCAGAGGTAATTTTAGCGCAGGTATGCGTATCGTTGATATAGATTCCCGCGGTGGAAGAAATCCCGCCCAGGTTAACGATGGGCGCAAAATAGATATAGCCTTTTTCGTCCAGGGTATCCAGATCCGTATCGGAATACTCACTCAGTTTGTTACCGGAACTGAGTCCCGGAATGATAAAGGTTTTCTCATCCACATGGGTTAAGTTAAAATCATTGATCTGTTCCCCCGCGTTCTGTGAAACATCCGCCTTAGAAACCATGGCAGCGTAATCCTCCACCGCGGCATAGCCTTTATAGAGGTCGTCCCGGCTGGAAACCTGATAATCGGCACCGATCACCACGGAAATGTCCGGGCATTCGCTTAAGAGCGTTCTCAGATTAAGAGCTGCCGCCGATGTTCCTGAAAAACTTCTGCCTTCAATGTAGATTTCACAGTAGCGGTCTTTTGCCCATTCGGCATCCGCCAGAGCCTGCGCCTTAAAAATGGCATCGATACTGTCCTTATCAAGTCCCGTTTCGATAACCGGCGAATGATTCTTATCCGGGTTTAAGGAAACACAAGCCTGAACGATTTCTCCGGCTTTATCACGGAGTAATCTGGCTAAATATTGATTGTCTTTATCCACCATCTGCGTCAGGGTTACGCCCTGAGCCACGGGCATAAAATAAACCGTTATGGATGGGTTGTGAACAAAGAACCTCCGTAACCTTTCATATACGAGTACCTTATTGGTCTGGTCATATTCCTCACTAAGCCCCAATGATTCGACCTCCTGAATATTTTTCAGGGTGTAGATATTTCCCAGTACCATTTCGGAAGTGGCAACGGCATTCATCACGCTGCCGGTTATCATGTCGGCGGAGGGATTCCTTCTCCCAAGCCCGCCGTTAAGCTTTTGTACGATCAGTCTGGGACGCATCTTTCCTGTTTTTTGGGATTGTTGTTTTATTCAAAGTTTCTATCTGTTTATTGGCGGCTTCCAGTTGTTGTTTCAGATTTTCGTTTTCCGCCGCAGCATTTGAAAGTTCCTCCAGCCTGGCACCCATTTCGGTCAGCAGGCGGTCTTTTTCAGCATATTTTTCCCGAAGGGAGATAACAGCCGTAACGGTTTCGTCCGTGTCAGCATTTGCCGGTTCGTAGTCCCGGTCAAGATCACAAACCGCCGCTACATCTTCGATAATTCCTTCTAAGACTTTTCGTGCCAGTTCAGAATTGTGTAAAGCCGCCTGCAGATCCGAATCGTCCTCGTCCTCAAACCCTTCACAAAAAAAGACTTCCGGCTCACTTTCAAACCCTCTTAAACCGTGATAATCCTTAGCCGCCTTTTCTTCAAAAAAACACTGTCCGTTTTCTGAAATAAAAATTTTATCAGCCTCCGGGTATTTTTCAAAAAGCGCATTGGCTTTTTCCTGAAATTTCTTTTTATCAGACATGAAGTGAATTTTTAATGGTAATAATGATAACAGACCCGACAAGGAGAAGAAAAATCCCGCCTGCCAGCATCAATATTTTATGATACCATGCAAAGGGCTTTTTGATCTCAACCGGTTGGATACGTTCTTTCAGCCGTGATTCGTAATAAGCCGTAAGCTGTGCTTTGAGCTGTTCTGCTTCTTTACGGCATTCAACGGTCAGCTTTCCGCTTTCGTCCAGGATAACGTCAGGCTTCTGTAACGCCTTACTGTGGTCGTGGTTGTTCGCTCTTTTTTCTCTGTTCTCAGGCTTCGGCTCCCTTAGAACCGGCTTGCCGTTAATGCATTCGATCCACGCATGGTAATACGTAGAATCTGCCTGAATCTCCAGCACCGTATCCCGGATGACCTGTTTTACAACCAAAGTGTCGGAGACTGTTTCCGGCGGCAGTGGTTTCCTGCTTCCACAGGAAACCAACAGCGCCAGACAAAATAAAATAGATATAGCGTTAAAAAAAGATTTCATTTTAGTAGTTTAAATAACCTTTAATCGTCTTTCGCAGGCGTTTTTTCCTGCATACTTTAATCCCCTCACGGCTACCGGCGTCATTGGTATTTCCTATGGTATAAATAAATTCTTTGTCGAAATTTTCAACGAGACCGGTATGCCCTTGCCCTTTGCCAAAATCCATAATAAACACGGATCCGATGGCGGGATTAGAGGATTTTATTTTTTGAGCGGCTTGATTCCAGGCGGCTAAGACACCGCCTGTTTTGATTGCCGTATTATTAACATTCAGTATTTGGGAAGCCTGGCGGAAACACCAATACACAAAAGCCATGCACCACGGGGCGGCAAATCCGATCCCCACACTGGAGAGGTAGCTTTTAACCGGTTCTCCCCAGTTGGATCCGGGCGGGTTTTCCTGTTTCCCGATCTGTGTAGCCGCAACTTCCAGGGCTTTAATAGATAATTTCATGGTGAGTGTTTTTAACCGTTATCAGAAATGATGGCTCCAAAACCATACTCCTGCTTTTTATCACAAAGCCCGTATCCCTGCAGTCTGAATTCAGACTCCGGATCTGCATTGGTGGTATCCTGATATTCCGGTTTGTAAAGGATTTTGAGCTTCTCCAAATGCCAAACCGTATTGGGTGAATAGAAAAATGTTGAGGCATATTGGTCGCCATCTTCTTTAATGGATCCCCTTGCCTTCAGTTCCCCTGTCGGCGAATACAGGGGAGCCGCGTTATTTTCCCACATCCTTATTTTATAGAACCTTTTGAACTCCCCGGTGTCTTTGTCAAATTCCAGATTATCCCTGTGGTTAGCAGTTCCCGCTTTATCAATTTTAAGGTCTGAGCGGTGTTCCGGGTTCAGGATCATATTCCAGAAATTAGGCGACTCAGAGGTATCGTCATCAATAAGGTTCAATATTTCAATTTCATTGTAAAAATTGATAAGATCCTGAAACGTCAGCCTTTTTCTTCCGTTGAATACGGCTCCTGTGGTTCTTAATACCGGCATGGCTCCTGAAACATGATGAACCGGTGCCAGTTTGTTTAAAACATAATCACGCACTCCGATACGGAACCCCTGTGAATGCTTAACGCGGACTTCCGATCTCTTGTCAAATGCCAATGCCCTGATCTCGGCATCGTTGACCTTTGTCGGGTCGGTATCCAGTTTGTCCCAGGGAATAATGCTGTTTTTACCGCTCATGGACTTTGCCGTAAACGGAGCTGTATTGTTGACATAAAAACCCACATTATTGATGAGTTTATTCTGGCGAAGCCCGTCCGCTGTTTTCGCGCCTTCCGGTGCCGGCTCCAGTGCCGCCAGAAATTTATCGTTATAGTTTCTGAACTCTTTCAGTAATTGTGGGGCTACAAATTTGTTCAGGTATAACCCGTCTATTAATTCTGCCATTTTTTAGTCTTCAAATTCGGCGTTAAACAATTTTTCAAATTCTTCTCCGGCTTCTTCATTAAGCCTTTCCAGACCTTTCGGGTCTTTTTCCTGCCACTCTGAGAACGTCCATTTTTCACGTCCGTTGAACAGTTCGTGTCTGTCTCCGTCCACCAATGATTTTTGTCTTTCTAACCCCGCATTGGGATCCGGTTTGCCGGACATTCTTTCGAGTGATTTTGCTACGAGGGCATAATTTTGGGTGGCATCCTTGATCCATTCGTCCTTTTCGGCACCCGTGATCTTACCGGATTTTAAGGCTGCGGAAATCAAAACTTCCGCCTGTGTTTCCTTAAATTCCTTTAGTTCATTTTCAAGCGCATCGGTTCTTTTTGCCTTGCCGAACAGTTCTTCCAGATGCTGCTCAAATTCTTTATCCGAAGACGAAGCGGTTAATTTTCCCGCCAATCCTGCCGCGGCTAAAGCGGCGAAAATTGCTTCCTTTTTCATTTCAGTATGTTGATTAATATTATTGTCTTCAGGGGGTTCAGGATACAGGTTAAAGCATTCAAAGGCTTCTTCCGGAGTTTTGTTTGTGATATTTTCGGCTTCCTGCCCAGTTTTTCTTTTTTTGGTAGGCTTTATCACCCGGTCACAAATTCCCAGTTCTAAGCACTTATCGGAACTCAGCCAGTGATCCTGCCCGGAATCGAACCAGTTTTTAATGGTCTTTTCATCCGCTTTTGTTCTTTCACCAAAGATTTTCCCGAGCCTTTCCTCGCAGTTTTCAATCTGCTGAATCCCGTTTTTAAAATCATTTTTATTTCCGAAACATCCTGCGGTTACCGCGTGCATCATAAAGAATGCGTTATCGTTCATCTCGATTTCGTCACCGGCAAGGGCGATCACCCCGCCCATGGATGCCGCCATCCCTTCCACGATGACTTTGGTATGTCCTTCTGAATTCAGGATCAGGTCATAAATGGCGAGCCCCTCATACACAGAACCGCCCCCGCAGTGCATTCTTATGGTTAAATCACTATTGTTTTGTAGTGCATCCCTGAAAACCTGTTGGAACCTTTTATAGTCGAACTCATCATATTTTCCGATGTACCCGTACATCCTGATTTCGGCACTGCCGGATACCTGATTTTTGAGTTCATAATGAAAGGGCTTTTTAGACATTTCTTTGATTTTGATAAGGCAAAGATTGGCTGAAAAACACCCCGAAAAAAGCTGACGGTTAGCGGCTGAATATTTTCATGCAGTGGTTGTATATTTTCATACAGCCCCTAACAGCCGGCTTCGGTAAAGCCCTTATATAAAGCAATTTTGCTTCATATATATAAGGAATGAATGAAAAGAAAAAGCTGACCAATGACGAGAAATATACTATAGCTCAGGACTTGTTTCTGGAAACGGACAAAACACAGAAAGAAATCGCAGAAATCATTCACGTCACAGAAAAAACGCTGGGTAAATGGAAAACCGAGGGCGAATGGGATCTGCTTAAAAGCGCATCAACGGTTACCGCCCGAAAGATCATCGAAAACCTGTATAAAAAGGCGCACGCCCTGAGTGAAGATCCGAAAAGCAAACCCAATGATATTATTCAGATTGCCAACAGCATTGAAAAGCTGTCGAATAAAAAGGTAACCATCAGCCAGATCATTAATGTATTTAAGGATTTCACGACGTACGCCTTTACTCAAAACGCAGAGCTGGCAAAGGAAATCAACCTTTTGCAAAAAAAATATGTGGACTATAAAATCGGGGAAAAGTAATGTCGGCAATCACCATCACGAAAAGGGATTATAACGAATGGCTGGAGTTCTGTTCACAGGTTCAGAACAGTGCCGCCGTTGCCTTTAATGATACCGAGGAAACACAAAAATTACGAATTAAAAGGGCATTAACCGATTATAATTATTTTGTTAAAACCTATTTTGAATTGTATGCCGATGCGGACTGCGCAGACTTCCATATTGACTTTGCCAATGCCTGCCTTGCGGATCCGAACTTTTTCGGAGTTGCCGAATGGGCGCGGGAACACGCCAAATCTGTTCACCTGACGATTATTATACCGATGTGGCTTATCGCCCATAAGCAATTAACAGGAATGCTTTTGATGGGGAAAAATGAGGACGACGCGTGTAACCTGTTATCCGATCTTCAGGCACAGCTGCAATACAATAAACTTTTTGCCCACGATTTTGGGGAGCAGTATAATTTCGGGTCATGGGAGGACGGGGATTTTACCACAAAAGAAGGAATCCGGTTCCTTGCCTTTGGTCGTGACCAGTCCCCGCGCGGGGCAAGGGAAAACGAAAAACGTCCCAATTACGGTGTGGTGGATGACGTGGACGATGACGACATTGTCCACAATCCGAAAAGGGTGGATAAAGTGGTGAAAAAGATTTTAGGAGCCATGTATTTTGCCCTCAGCATCAAAGGGGCGCGTTTCGCGATGGGCGGGAACCGTATTCATCATAATTCTATCCTTGCCAATATCGTGGGAGATACCAAGCCCGGAGCGAAGAAAAGAGAGGGCATTTACCATTCCAAAGTAAAAGCCATCGAAAACGGAAAGCCCGCCTGGTGGCAGCGGTATTCATTACAGGAACTCCTGCGGAAAATTGCCAAGGCGGGAACTGTTCTTGCCAAGCAGGAATTCTTTCACGAAACGGATATTGAAGGGAAAATCTTTAAAAACAAATATTTCCGTTTTGCCAAACTTCCGCACCTCTCCAAAATGGATATCATTATCGGGTATTTTGATCCGAGTTTTGAAAACAGCCAGACCTCGGATTTTAAAGCCGTATCGGTTTGGGGACAGGATAAGTTCAAACGCTACTGTATTAAAAGGTTCACCCGACGCTGTGAACTGGAGGACGTTTTCGAGTGGATGATCAAAGTTGAGAAAAACCTGCCCCCCGGGGTGGGGATCATCTGGTATATGGAAAAACAATTTTACACCCGACCGGTAAAGAAAGCCCTCCGACGTGCCTGTAAAAAATACAAATACCCGCTTAGTGTCCTGACCGACGAAAGGCAAAAACCCAATAAATATACCCGTATGGTAAGAATGGAACCGGAATACTCCTCCGGAAACGTGGTCTACAATGTAGAGGAAGAAAACGATCCGGATATGGTGGAAGGGAATTTACAGGTCAGGGGAATAGAACCGGGATATAATACCGCGGATGACGCTCCGGATGCCGACGAAGGCGCATGGTTCTTTCTGGATCAGTTTGTTGTTTCTGATTCGGAAGACTGGAACGAAGACGCTCTCGGTATAGGAAAACACGAAAGAAACAACGATAACGCTTATTAAGAATTATAACAATGCCTTTTTTAACAGAAACCGACTACGAAGTACAGATCCGGAACTGGATTAAACAGATTATCATCCAAAGGAAAGAAGATGTTCAGCATCGAGCCGAGCTTGCCGCTCAGGCGGAAATGGAAAGCTATTTGAGACAGCGGTATAATGTAGTAGAAATCTTTTCCGCTGCCGGAGCCGACAGGAACGCGCTTATTATTATGTATATGGTGGATATTGCCATTTACCATCTCCATGCCAATGCCGCCGCGGATGTCATTCCTGAACTGAGGATCATCCGTTACAACGCCGCCAAAGACTGGCTCAAAGCCGTAGCCAAAGGGGATATTTCGCCGGATTTGCCGGAGAAACCCGACGAAGGAGAAAGTGGCGGGGAAACCGGAAGTCAGGTGATCGAATTCGGAAGCAACCCGAAATATTCAGAGCGCTATTAATTACCCTTTAAATACCTTTTAAATGAAATTTAAAATACAGGCGGTCACCGATTTTTTACACAATGCCTTCGGTGGCAGTAAGGATAAAGACTATGAAAGAGCGGTCACCCGGATGGTGGATGCGATCAAACGTCAGCGTACCTTATATAATAAGGAAATCAAAGACTGGAAACTGGCAAAGGCGGCGGCAATAGATCCCATGCTTCCACGCCGTAAAATGCTTATTGACATTATGGAGGAAGTGTTGGACGATCCTTTTATTTACGGGCGCAGTGAAACCCGTAAGCTCAGGGTTTCCAATAAATCGGTTGCCATTGTCGATAAAGACGGGGAAGTTAACGAAGAAAAAACCAGGCTGATCCAAAAACTATGGTTTAAAAACCTGATCAAATATACCCTTGACAGTATTTATTTTTCTTACACGCTCATGTACCCGAAGGAACTGGACGAAAACGGGTTGATCAAAAAGCTGTCTTTCGTGTACCGGGATCATATTGTACCGGAAACCACCGAGCTGCTTATTAATCCTTATGATCTGCAGGGCGAAAACTTTACCGAGGGAAACCTTAAAAAATGGACGCTGTGGGTGCATCATGAGCATTCCATCGGACTTTTAAACAAAGCAATCCCGTTATGGATTTTTAAAAAGCATTCATGGCAAAACTGGGATGAGTTCGAGGAGATGTTCGGAATTCCGATGCGTACGGCAAAGGTGGCTTCCACGGATCCACGCGTAAAAAAGGAAGTGGATAAATGGTTAAAAGATTTGGGTTCTGCAGGATGGGCAAGATTCCCCGAAGGGGTGGAAATCGACATTAAGGAGTCCAACAGCCGGGACAGCTTTAATGTATTTAATGAAAAAAGAAAAGCCTGTAACGAGGAGCTCGCCAATCTTTTTGACGGGAATTCCGAAACGGCAAAAGACACCGGAAGCCGGGCGAAAACCGGGGAAATCATTAACGGGACTCAAAAGCTCATCACCATGGACGATGAAACCTTTGTGATGTTTTTTATCAATGACGATGTCCTGCCGTGGCTCCGCGGGCTGGGTTATCCTTTTGACGAAAACGACACCTGTATTTGGAATGACAACGAAAAATTAACGCCGAAGGAAAGACTGGAAATTTTTAAGGGAGTTAAAGATTTAGGGTACAAAATCAAAAAGGAACAGATCGAAACCGAGCTGGATGTGGAAATTGTCGGAGAAGTTTCCGATGGTGAGCCCCCGCAGCCTATTCCACAAAACAGGTATATAAATTTTAATACGGGGCGGGCAGCCCCGGCAGGTATGAATGATTCCGTTTTTCATTTTCCGGAAAATATTCGGGATATAACACCTGCAGAAGAAAAATTTTTGCGGCAGCTGTATGAAAACCCCGGAACCATCAATTGGAGCTACAACGAATTTAAGGCATCGCATACCCCTTTGTTAGAGGCAATAAAACAGGGATTCGGGAAAATGAACTTTGATTTTGACAGTACCGACCACCGCCGGATGAGGGCTTGGATGAATAATATACACCGGTTCGGGGTTGATAAAACACAGGCGGAAGTCTATGAGCTTAATGAGATGTTAAAGGATCCGGAAGTAAAAAGTTTTAATGATTTCAGAAATAAGGCAAAATCAGTATTTCCGAACTATAAGGAATTGTATCTGAAAACGGAATGGGATCATGCGAATGCCACCTCCAATATGGCGGCTCGGTATATGGAAATGATGGACGATGTAGAAATTGCGCCTTACTGGAGATTGAACGCCATTATCGATGACGGAACGACGGTGATTTGTCGGAGTCTGGACGGGAAAGTCTTTGACAAAAGGGATCCGGATTCATGGAAATTCCTGCCCCCGCTCCATTGGAAATGCCGCACCGACGCTGAGGACGTTTTCGATGATTACGACGGGGAAATTACAAGTTTTGACGGTGCGATACAAATTGATCCTGACGGCTGGGAACGGATGCAGAAACAGGGCTTTGATATCAACTGGGGAGACAGTGATCAGGTCTTTACCCGCGCCCAAAGCTATTTAAAAAAGCTGCCGCAAGATACCAAACCTATTGATGTGGACGACTTGGGTATTGCGGATTACGGGCTTTCAGAATGGGCAAAAGTCAGAAAAAATACCTACCCCGAAAAAGCGGTCACCATAAAAAGCCATATCGACAAAACCGGAATGGCAAGGGTCATCACAGCAGAGAACCTCCCTGTATGGATTGATGCCATGACCGTGCAGTCCGATGATATGCTCTTCACGCAGATCCGCGAAACGCTCATCAGTCCTGACGAAGTCTACTGGAGTGATTCAACGGCAGTTCCGCAGACGATTTTCTTACGCTTTTATACGGACGGAGCCCTGAAAGTAACCACCGAATCTGTCCGGGTTACGGCGTATGAGTGGATCAGTGATCCCGATACTGCCCGCAGAGGGCTGCTGGTAGGACAAAAATAAAACCTCCGCAAGGGAGGTTTATACTCTTAATGAGCTGTAGAAATGAATGAATAAATGAGATAATAAGTGAAGGATTATAATTTCACTTGTTATAAATCATGGATAAAAATAAGAAAATAATCCGGAATACCACCGGCACAACAAACATTTTTATTACCTATTATGAACGGTTTACAGTATGCGCTGGATCTGATCGACCGCTCGTTTTCCAATGGAATCAGCCGCGCACGAAATGAAACAAGGGGGCTTGACAATGCCGTCAATACCGCCAACAGCGGGATCGGGAGGTTAAGAAATACCGGACAGAGTACTTTTAGCAGCCTCGCGCAGTATGCAAAGAGTGCCGGGATTGCCATTCTTGCCGCCTTGTCGGTGGGTGCGGTAATCAACTTCGGAAAAGAAATCACCGGGATTACTTCCAAATTTGAGGGAATGGAAAATGCCATTGTCTTTGCCTCCGGACAGCAGGGGGCAAAAAACATGGCGTTTCTAGATACAACAATAAAAGACCTTAACCTTAATATGGAATCTTCTTACAAGGGATTTCAGACCTTAACGGGATCCCTCAAAGGGACTGCCCTCGAAGGACAGGCGACGCGGGATATTTTCGAAGCGGTCGGAATTGCCGCGTCGGTGATGAACCTCTCGGCGGAGCAGAGCGAAGGGGCATTTTTAGCACTTTCGCAAATGGCTTCCAAAGGGAAAGTTTCTGCCGAGGAACTCAGGGGACAGTTAGGGGAAAGGATTCCGGGCGCGTTGGGGATTGCCGCCCGAGCTATGGGAATGACCCAGGCACAGTTTAACGAAATGTTAGACAGTGGTAAAATTATGGCGGAGGATTTTCTGCCCAAATTTTCAAAAGAATTAAAAAATACTTTTGAGGGGGGCTTACCTGCAGCCATGAACTCGATGCAATCCGCCATCAACAGGCAGGAAAATGCCTTAACACAGTTTAAGCTTAAAACCGGAGAAACATTCCGTCCGCTGATCATTGGTGTATTGGATGCCGGAAATTACCTGTTCGGGTTCCTCTCGCAGATGATGAACTACACCGAACCGGTTAAAAATGCCCTTTCAGGGGTAGCGGAAGCTTTTCAGCCTGTGATTGACGCAATCCGAAATAGTGGCTTTCCCAAGCTTTCGGGGGAAACCAACTTTGCGAAATTGGCAATGGAAGGCATCGCCGGGGTAATCAGGTTTTTAACCCCGCTTCTGGAATTGCTTTTTAAAATTATCGGCGGGGTTGAAACTGCATTTAATGATGTCCGGAAAGCTTTAATGGAAAACATTACGGCAATGTATGAGTCAGGAAATGCGGCGCAGCTTCTTTCCAACGTCACGGGAGTGCTGACGCGGGTTTGGGAGCTTATTGCTCCGGCGGTTCAGTATGCCGGTGAAATACTGGGGGCAGCTATTGGGGTCATACTAAAGGCTGTTGATGCCATTTTCGGAATTATCAACGCCTTATATGCATGGGAGAAAAAAATGACCGTCATTCAAAGAGTATTAAACGCATTTACAGGAAACGTGCATTCTGTTTTTAAAAGCATCCGGGATATTGCTGTTAATATTTTAGGAGGTGTAGGCGATTTACTGGTGGGCATCTTTACCCTTGATACCGATAAAATAAAATCAGCACTCTCCAAAGGCTTTAATGTTATAAAAGAAACCGGGATTTTAATTCCTAATGCGATGAAAGGAGCTTATGAAGGATGGAATAAAGAACTGGAAAAACCGGTTAAAAAAGCCGTTAAGATCACCACTCAAAACAAAATAACTTCTGCCGCCGGTATTCCGCCGCCTTCCGGCTTGGCTTCACCGGGTGGAAAACCTGCCGCGGCTTTGGATCCGCAGTCCGGAGGAAGTGCGAAAGGTAAAAAGGACAAAGCCAAAAATTCCCTGTCCGGTGCCGGAACCGGCGGGGACGGAAAAAAAATGATTTTCAATATTCAGTCCTTTGTGAAGGAACTCACCATTAAGACCACCAACATCAAAGAAAACCCACAGGAGATCAGAAAAGTACTGGAACAGATATTTAATGAAATGATCGCCGATATAGAAATCAGAGCCAATGCATAACCAGAATAATGCTCAGGAGTTCGACAGGCTCCGCGCAAAATACAGGAATTTTAAAAGAACCATTCCGCAGAAAGCCGCCATTACCATGGTGAATTTCTTTAAACGAAATTTTAACGTTGGCGGCTTTGTGGATGTTCCTTTCCAGAAATGGAAAAAAAGCAGCTATCCCGGAGCGAGAACCACAATGGTACGTTCCGGGAATACGCGCAGGGAAATTAAAAAAATACAGGTCTCGGAATCGCGCGTGGTCGTGGGAATAGGGAACCATAACCATTATGCCAAAATCCATAATGAAGGGGGGAAAATTCTGATCACTCCAAAGATGCGCAGGTTCTTCTGGGCAAAATATAAGGAATCAGGAAAAGAATACTGGAAATGGCTCGCCCTCACCACAAAAACATATATTGAGATCCCGCAGAGAAAATTTATTGGCGACTCAAAAGCACTTGAAAAAACACTGGATCGGATGATATTATCAGAACTTAAAAAAATAATCTCATGAGTATAAAAGGAATGGTGTTTAAAGAAATATCCGACCATCTGGAGGCTCAGGTGGAGGAATTGATCTATATTGATAAAGACCGCGGGCAGATTGAAAAAGAGAATATTGTCATGGTTCCCAAACCCGCTGTTTTAATCGCTTTTATGCGTTTCGAGTGGTCAGACATGGGAAATGGAATTAAAGTGGGAAAAGGCATTGTCCGTGTGCGTGTAATTTGCGAGAATTATGCTGAAAGCTATACGGGGAGTATAGATCAGGAACTGGCATTGGCTTTTTTTGATCTTAATGAAAAAGTGGATGCCACACTGGAAGGTTTGAGCGGCACAAAATTCAGTGAATTAAAAAAGGTGGCTGACGAGGACGACCTGGATCATAATAATGTTATTGTCACGGTTTACGAATATGAAGCCACCATTACCGACGATACGAAGGCGAACTGCTCCAAAATGATTAAAGTGGATGCCAAACCGATTGTGAAATATGCTGCAAAAGAAAACCTGCCGGAAAAGCAGGTTAATATTCAGTCTGATTTTATTGTTAAAATGTAATTACTTATAATAATCTTTTGCCGTGGTAACGACTATTTTTGACTGTCCGTTGGTTCCTACTGAGAGGGCAGCGACATCGGACAAAAAACGAGTCGTCACCGTCTCACCCGGCTTGGTATCTTTAAAGTTGATGGCTCGGCTCCAAAAGTTTATATAAAATTTAATGATATATTCAGTGTCACCCCAGATTTCAAGTTTGGTTATGATGGGCTGACTGTATCCTTTTACCTTTTTACCAGTCCAATTTATATAAGCCACTCTGGGCTTTTGGTTTCCCGACGTAACCTGTTCTATATATTTCCATTTTTGATTTAAAACATCAAATTTTGTTTTAAAAGTTTCATCATCTACCATTCCAATCTTATGAAGTAATTCTGATACGGCGGGAAAATTATTACCTGCTTCAATATTAGTTAATAATGTTTCGTATTCATTCCCCGCAGCAGCGTAAATATCGTCATTGGTTAAAGAAGTCTGAGAATAAAAAATAATTGGAAATAGTAAAAGGATTATTAGTTTTTTCATCATTACAGGTTTTTATAATGTCCGGTTTTTCTGATAATAAGCCAAATGGTATCTCGTTCCAGTGATCCTATATATTCCTCTTCCAGTAATCCCAGTGCATAATCACTGTCGTAATGTTTCGTATCGGTATAATAAGCGAAGCGTTTGCGAATACGGTCGTTTCGCTTGATTATTTTGTCCTGTTTTGTAAGTTTTACTTCTGCCATAATTACAAATGTAAAAAGTATTCTCTTTCTATGCAAGCCGGCTTTTTTTTCGGTCAGGTGATTTTTAAACCTGAAATTACCGTAAAAATACGGTGATTCTGTTTTAAGAAATATTACTTACATTTGAAGCATAATTTTAACGAAACAAGCGTAAGCTATCATTTAGGTATTAGAAAACTGCGAATCTTCTATAATATCCCTAAAAATGATAGACTTACGCCCGTGTACCTATATCGGGCGCGGGCGGAGTCTTTCTGGGATATTGGGTTCTTCGCAGTACCTCTAATACGGATTGACTTTTGCTCCGCGCCTTTCTTATTATTATCTAAAGATTTTTTTTGCAGTTGAAATGCATTTCAATAAAATACGACACGTTCTGCCGTTCTGCGAATATATCTTTGTCACCAAGAAAAAAAATAACATTTAAAACAATCAAAATGAAAGTAAACAACCGGTCAGGCTAAAATGATTCTGATAAATCCAAACCCAAAATATGGGGTTTTTACGGATTGCAAACAACACACAATTAAAAATATATTAGCAACTTAAAATTTGATATTCACAATGAAAAAAGATTATTCAGGCGCACTTCTCTTGTGCGTACTCCTGGGAGGTTTTTCTTCTGCCCAGGAAGTGGTCTGGCAGAAAGACATCCCTTCTTCCACCCAGGAGTTCCTATCGCAAATTACCACCACAATCGACCAACAGTATTTAATTACGGGCAGCAGCATCCATTCCGACAACAGTCAACCATCATTTGGCAGTCAAAAGCAGAACAACGGTTACGATCTTCGTTTAATGAAATTGAATCAGCAGGGAGAAACTGTCTGGGAAAAATATTTCTCGGGCAACAACCACGATATGGCAGCTTCCACGGTCAGCACTCAGGATGGAGGTTTCGCAGTACTTGCTACGTCCAGTTCTTCAAAAGGTTTTGATAAAAAGGAGGATTCCAAAGGCGGATCAGATTTCTGGCTTATCAGAATCAACGAATTTGGGGATGAATTATGGCAGAAAACCATAGGCAGTACTGCGGATGAAGAAGCAAGGGCGGTGATTCAGACTACGGATTTGGGATTCTTTGTCGCCGGCAATGTGCAGAACTCACCGAAAGGCTATGGCTCGAAAGATGTACTGGTGGTACGGCTGGATAAAAGCGGAAAAGAACTCTCCCAATTAATTTTAGGCGGAAAAGGATTGGATGAAGTGGAAAAAATGATTCCCACCAAAGACGGTGGAGCCTTGTTAGGGATCTATTCTAGAAGCAACCTGGGCGGTTTAAAAAAGACGGAAAACTATGGCGAGGGGGACTATTATATTGTAAAACTCAGTAATACAGGACAGATCCAGTGGGAAAAGAATTTCGGAGGAAAGGGCGACGATCATGTAAGAACACTGGCACTGACTTCAACAGGCTACCTGCTCGGAGGGGAATCCAGATCGGAAAGATCGGGAAATAAATCCGTTGGTATTGAAGAAGGAACCGATTTATGGTTGGTGGCTATTGATTTAAACGGAAATGAGCAGTGGCAGAAATCCTACAACTTTAAAAACAGGGATGTTCTGATGGGAATGAGTGTCATTGCCGGGAAGCAGGAAGACGGAGGCGGGAAGTCTAAAGGCATCTTGCTGGGCGGTTACACACAGGCAGAAGGCAGGATTGAAAATGATGATGAAACTTTCTGGATGCTGTATCTCGACCAGAATGGAAACGAGCAGTGGAGAAAGCATGTGAAGGGAGAATCCCGAAAAAAAGAGGAACGGTTATCTGATATTAAGCTGAACCGTGACGGATCAATTGTACTCGCAGGCACAAGCGCAGAAGAGCTGGGGAAGGAAAACTGGAAGATTATGAAGCTTGGCGATAAACAGGTTGACCAGCTGATCGAAAAGCAGGATATCAGGATCTACCCGAACCCGGTAACGGATTATGTGTACGTTGAATTAGGCTTTGAGGGCTTGAAAGAGGGAGCGTTTGAAGCAGAGATCGCGGTATATGACATGGGCGGAAGAAAGCTTGAAACGGTAAAAACAAAAAATAAGATCACCAAAATCAATACGCAGCCGCTGATTCAGGGGGCGTATCTGGTGGTGGTGAAAACCAATGACAAAACGGCGAATGCCAAATTGATTAAAAAATAGCACAAGATGAAAATTAAAAGAAACAGCATATTTAGCGCATTGCCATTAAGTGTTTTAATGTTGATAAGCTTCAATGCTTATAGCCAGAATCAACAGATAAAGGATAAAAAATTTGATTTTATCCCTAAATCTCCTGACGTAGCTTCATTAGGAAAATATATTGATAAGCCTATTTCGTTATCCTCAGGCTCAGCGAATGTAAATATTCCTCTTTATTCACTGAATATTAATGACAATATTTCTATTCCTATAAGCCTTGTCTATAATTCACAAGGCGTGAAAGTAAGCGAGACGGTAAGCTCAGTAGGGCTTGGCTGGGATTTATCATGCCTGAGTTTTGTAACAAGGAATATCCGCGGAAAAGAAGATAATTATATTGATCCCGATTTTTACAATCAAAACAATACACTGGCTAAACAAAATCTGGCATCAAATGCAACCAGCACATATCCTAACGCATGGCTGGATCAGAACAGTAATGCAGTTGACACGGAACCTGATGAATTCAGCGTATCGTTATTTAATCAAAGTTTCAAGTTTTACTATGATTTTAAAACTCAGAAATTCATTCAGACTCCGCAAAGTGACATTAAAATCATTCCTAATATTTCTACAAACGGAAATATCATCGATATGAAAATCGTGGATGCTTCAGGAAATACTTACTATTTTGGGAGATCCTATGATGAAGACAATAATGTCGCAGTAGTTGACGAGCTTGGATCCATAAATATAAATACAGAAAGTGCCTATACATCTGGAGTGCAGCCTAAAATTAATACATGGCATCTTGTGAAGATAGAAACTTCTGATAAAGAAACAGTGAAATTTTTTTATGATGAAAATTATGTTCCCGTAACGGATATGAATAAACAGAATATTCAGCTTGCCGGACAATACAAGTATATGTTTAATACACTGGACTTTGCAAATGGCACTTATAATAATGTTCAATGGGTTAACGGAAATCCTGTTGTTGTTGGGAATCTTTACCCTGTTTCTTATGGAATATATTCACAAAATAAGGAAGGAATTGATTATAATATCTATTCCATACCAAATACTCAGGACAAAATACTAAAAAAAATAGTCTATGATAAAACCCAGATAGAATTTGAAAAATCAGCTACGATCAGAAAAGATCAGAATAATTATTCCTATGAAAAGATAAATGTGAAATATGATGGCAGAACTGTAAAAAGTTTTTCGCTAAATCACACCTATTTTAATGATGAATATGGCTTTATATCATCCGATCATTCAAGAAGTCATAATTATATTTTTACTGATTATTTTGATAAGTCACACTACCGTTTAAAGTTAAATTCTGTATCGGAATACGGAATCAATAATTCTTTTACCGGAAACTATTCTTTTGATTATTATGCAGGTCAGCTTCCAAGCAAACTGAGTTTTGCCCAGGATTTTTTTGGATATTATAATGGAAAGACTACCAATACAGAACTCATTCCCAATGTTTATTTTAAGCTGGAAAATGTTTACAAAAAAGCAGGAACAGCAGAAAGGAATGTAGATCTTGAATTTTCAAAAATAGGAGCTTTAAAAAGTATTACCTACCCGACTAAAGGTAAAACGGAATTTGAATATGAGAATCATTCCTTTATGGGAATAAATGACATTACAGAGACACCGATGAATAATGATTTATTCTCTCTGGAAACACATAATATTACCTTTGCTGCAGAACAGAATGCTGATCCTAATACGGGAGCTCCGCTTCCCTTAAATGCTATTTACCAGCAAGAAATCATATTTGATAAAAATTCAACCGCTGATCTGAATACTTACATCCAACAAGTACCGCAAAACCCTTCAAATCCAGGCTCCCTTATGAATTCGTTTTATATTAAGGTTTATAAGGTTGAAAATGATGGGAGTCATAATTTATTATTTTCTATTACATCTACACAAAATAACACCCCTTATTTGTTTCAAAAAGGAAAATATTTATTTGAAGCGACAAGAATGACCCACACTATTAATGAAGGAGGTTTACAGGAAGAAGAAGGTTCGTTTGCAATGACAATTTCATATCAGAATGGAGTTTCTTATGAGATTGATAATTCTCCAACCTCCCATATTGCGGGAGGGCTGAGGATCAAGTCAATCACTCAAAAAGATTCCAATGATAATACACTTTTAAAAACCGAATATAAATATGAAGATATTATAAACGGACAAAAATACTCTTCCGGAATCCTGTACGGTTATCCTTTGATAGTATCGAATAACTATTATTTTGGAGTGAATAAATTTTATGGCTTGATTGATTTTCCTTTAAAAGGTGGTTCTTCGCACAGTGTATTATATGCTAAGGTGACGGAAGAATCTGTAGACAATAACCAAAACAGAATCAGAAAAATTTATCATTTTGACAACAACTTCATTCCACCTATTAATGAGACCAATTCTGATGTCCGGTTAAAAACACCTAATTTTGGATGGAGAATAGGAAATCTCAAGGAAATTGAATACTACAAAACTGGAAGCAACAATAGTTTTTCTTTAATAAAAAAAGACAGTATTATCTACAATCAAAAGGGAACATTTACAAGCAATGAGTTAGGAGTAAGTATTGAACCGCGTGATGTTATTTCTTACACTTCGTTATTTGATGTTACCAAGTATAAATATGAATATTATCCTCTGTATACAGATTTTAATTACGAAGCGACCAAGATTACAAAAGAATATATTGATAATGCTGTAGTGAGTACTACTACAACAAATAACTTTAATAATATCAATTCTTATGAGTTGACCGCATCGAAAACTCAATTTCCTGACGGAAGCATCACGGAGACAAATTACCAGTACGCCCACGAAAAAAACAACCAGTTAATGATCAGTAAAAACATGATCGGCATTCCATTGGAAACAACGACGACCCAAACCGTTGGCGGTGTTACCAAAACTCTGGGCAAAACAGAAACGGTGTATCCTACAGCTCTTTCTACACCACAGACCGGAAATCTGGTGTTGCCATTGTCTGAGAAGTCGTATGATAAACTGAATAGCACGATGTCTACGGATGTAACCTATGATAAATATGATGACAAGGGAAATATCGTTCAGTATACCGAAAAAGATGGAACTCCTGTAACTATTGTATGGGGTTATAATAGGACTGAGCCGATCGCCACTATTGAAGACATCACCTATGACCAGCTTACGGCTGCCGTTTCAACCAACGCCATTGTTTCTGCTTCCAATGATGATGCTTCTGATCCCAGCAAAGAAGGTCTTCTTTTAAATGCGCTGAATGATTTCAGAAAATTATCGGCTCTTTCAGGAAAGAAAATAACAACTTATACGTATGATCCACTTATAGGAATGACCAGTAAAACTTCATCACTAGGAGTTAGACAAACATTTGTATATGATGCAGCAGGAAGACTAAAAGAAGGAAATATCAGAGGAAAAAATAATGCAGGGTCATACATTCAGGAAACTTCTCAAAAGAATAATTACAAATTCAAGCAATAATCACAGAAATGAAAAAATATTTAATATCAAAAGGATTATCCTTGTTAGGCGTATTGCTCGCAGGGATGTCTTTTGCACAATCCAATGAAAATTATGTGCAGTCCATCACATGTCTAAATCAGGATTGTACAAAAAAATCGGAAACCATCACTTATTTTGACGGTTTGGGAAGACCTAAGCAGATCATTAATGTAAAAGCCACTGCTACCGGAAAAGATCTGGTCATGCCGGTAACGTATGACGGATTCGGAAGACAGGCAAAAAATATATTGCCTATTCCTGTAGCTTCTCAAAACTCTTCCATCCACACCGGAATTACCGATGAAACGGCTGCCAATGCATATTACGGCGTTTCCAATGCTTTTACAGAGAAGGAAATTGAAAACTCCCCTTTAGACAGGGTATTGCAGGAAGCGAATCCGGGAGAGGAATGGAAAATGAGTTCGGGAAAGACAAAGAAATATAAATACGAAACCAATATAGGAAACGAAGTTAAAGCTTTTGTGACCACCACTTCAACCAATACAGTGAGCGGTGTTTCCAATACGGTTTCCTCAGTATCACTTTCTTCTGCCAATTCAGGATTTTATCCCGCAGGAACACTGTATAAAAATACCGTAACCGATGAAGACGGAAATTCTGTTATCCAGTTTGAGAACGGAAGAGGGCAAACAGTTTTGATCCGTAAGAACGACGGTTTACAAAACATTGATACCTATTATGTTTTTAATGAATATAATCAGCAGGCTTTCATCATCACACCGAAGGCGGTAAAACAGATCGAAGATAACAATAACCTCATTACAGATGCGATTTTAAATGAACTTTGCTACCAGTACCGTTATGACGGGCAAGACAGAGAGGTGGAGAAAAAACTGCCTGGAAAAGACTGGCAGTTTACAGTATACGATAAACAGGATCGTCCGGTTTTAGCACAGGATGGTCTTTTAAGAACAACCACCAATAATTTCGGAAGCAAAGGCTGGCTTTTCACCAAATATGATGAATCCGGAAGAGTAGTTTATACCGGTTTTTTTGCCAATACCGCTACAAGGCAGGCAATGCAAAGCGCATTGAACAATATGACGGCGAATGCATATAATAACGAAAAAAGAACGACTACATCTTTCAATTTGCAGGGACTGGATGTGTATTACAGCAAACAGGCATTCCCAACGGGAAGCATGACGCTGCTTTCTGTTAATTATTATGATACTTACCCGCCTGAAGCTCCGGCTGTACCACAGACTATTTTAGGACAGTATACCCTGCCCCAGACATTGGATGCCAATAATGATGCTTCTACCAATGGAGTTCTCACGGCTTCTTATGTGAAAAATATTGAAGACAACAACTGGACGAAAACCTACAGTTATTACGATTCTTTTGGAAGGGTAATTGCCACCAAAAGCACCAACCATCTCGGAGGATACACCAACACCGAAACTGAACTGGATTTTACAGGCGTTCCTTTAAAAAAATATACCTTCCACCTCAGAAAGCAGGGCGAAACCGGAGTAACGGTTATGGAAAGATTTGTATATGATGACCAGAACAGGCTTCTGAAACATTTTCATCAGGTAGACAGTAATCCGGAGGAACTGCTTGCCGAAAACACCTATAACGACCTCTCGCAGATTGTAAATAAAAAAGTAGGTTCTACTTCGGGTTCTGCGCCTCTACAGAGTATTGATTATAATTACAATATCCGTGGCTGGCTTACCGATATCAATAAAAACCAAATGGCAGCTGCCGATCTTGGCGGGAAATTATTTTCTTACAAAATAAAATACACCAATCGTGAGGGAATCCAGAATCCGGATTCTTCACAGTTCCCCGGGAAAAATGTAGTTCCGAAATACAACGGAAATATTGCCGAAGTAGACTGGAGAGCCATAGAATCTATTGGTGCAAATCCATCAACAACACCGAAAAGATACGGGTACGCGTATGACAGGTTAGACAGATTAACAGCAGGCTTTTACCAGAATCCGCAGAATCCTTACAGCAAGGAAAATATGGAGTCTCTGACGTATGATCTGAATGGGAATATTTCCAATCTTTACAGGACTTCGGTGATGGAAAACGGAAGCAGTACGGCAACGGTAATTGATAACCTTACCTACGACTACACCGGAAACAGGGCAACGAAAATTAAAGACATCAGCGGAAACTCTACCGGATATGAAGGAACAGCGGGAAATACGATTGGGTATGATGTAAACGGAAACATGAAAAATATGATCGATAAAAGCATTACAGCCATCGGTTATAATTACATGAATCTGCCCAACTCGTTAACGATAAATCTGGGACAGCTTACCACTGATATTGCCACAAAATATAGAGCAGACGGAAGCAAAGTAAGAAAAGAAACTACGAAAACTTCGATAGGAATTATAGGGACGACTACCACTAAGGAAACAACGGATTATCTGGATGGTTTCCAGTATTTCAGTACAACAGGCGGAAATACAGGCGGTGGCGGAAGCACGGAAATGATGATGGCTTCAAGAGCTTTTGAGCCGCAGGCTTTTAGCTTGGTTGATCCTACAGGTACCAGTACACTGCTTACCATAAAGACTCCCGACTTACAATTCTTCCCAACGGCAGAAGGGTTTTATGATTATGTAAAAAATCAATATATTTACCAGTATAAAGATTTACAGGGAAATGTAAGACTTTCTTACGCAAGAAACAGCGCAGGAGCTCTTGAGATTGTTGACAATAATGACTTCTACCCATTCGGGATGAATCATTTGAAAACGGGGAATGCCTATTTTGGAGGGGGATCCTACAAAAACTTCAAAATGCAGGGGCAGGAATTGCAGGAAACTGGATTTTATGCTTACAAATGGAGAAACTATATGCCGGATGTCGGCAGATTCTTTAATGTTGACCCATTAAGTGAGAAATATGTTTACCAGTCACACTACAATTTCTCTGAAAACAGGGTTATTGACGCAAGAGAGCTTGAAGGGCTGGAAGCTAAGAAAGTAAATCAGGTTAGCTTACCAGACGATCCTTGGGAATTTGGAGAAATGATTGCGGGAGGAATAAATAGTGTTCGTGCCTCTGTTTCTAATAATTATGTAAGAGTCTATAATTTAGTTTCCGGAGATAAGGTAAGGAATAAGTATGAGGTTGATACCGATGGTTCTTTAACACTTGTTACAGGAGTTCCTAAAGAAAGTCTTAAGGAGAAGGCTGTAAACGGAGCGCTCGACTTAGGAACAATTGCGTTAGCTGCCGCCGGAGGACCTGAAGGAATGTTGATGTCTCAGGGAGGAAAAGCTCCAGCTTTGAAAGGTGTAGAGGAAATAAAAAGTGCAGTAAAAAAAGCATCAAGTATTGGTAGTCAACGTCAAAGTGCTGTGAGAAAGGCTTGGAAAGAAGAAAAAGCCTTGGTTGAAAGTGGTGCAGAAGGTACTAGGAGATGGACAGCTGCTCAATTAAAAGAACTGAAAGAAACAGGTAAAGTAAAAGGAATGAAAGGTCATCATATCAATAACGTTAAACATCATCCAGGTCAGGCAGGTGATCCGAACAATATTGAATTTGTTACCCAAACAGAGCATTTACAAAGGCACAACGGAAATTTTAGAAATAAAACTACGGGAGAATTAAAAAATCGTAAAACAAATTAGTTATGTACAATAAAATTAATGAGCTTATATATAAATTTTCAAATTTAGGATTGGAAAGCTCGAGTGATGGAGCTATGATGATAGGGATGGCGCCATTTAATGGACCAAAGGCTTGGTTAAATATTATATATCCAAAGATTCAAGAAGAAGAAATTGTTGTACTTGAAAAAGAATTAGGTACAAGTATTCCGAAAGATTACAAAGATTTTCTTACGAATTATAGTAACGGGGGTAATTTTTTGTCATCAACACTAAGTTTAGACGGGTTGAGAAGGCAATTGACTAGAGATCCAAAAGCAAATTCAAGGCAACCGTTTTCTATTATTACTCCAAATATATACGAAAGACCTACAAACGCAAAAGAAAGTTATTTTTTTATTGGTGGATATCAATGGGATGGTTCACTATTATATATAGATAAAGATACAAATATTGTTCACTGCGGTTCACCAGATGATGCAACTTCTAAAACTCAGTGGAAGTCTTTTCAAGAGATGTTATCATCTGAATTGATACGTTTATATACTTTATTTGATGCGGATGGAAAACCGATTAATGAAGATGTTTCGACTCTTCCCTATTAAGATAAATTTTGATTAGTGCATTTTTAAAATGCACTAGTCTTTAAATTACATTAAACAATGCATCTTAAAGAAAAAGAAAATATCTTAAAATTAGAACCATTAGAAAGATATAAATACTTTATAAAAAAGGTAGCAGATTGGGAATTTTTTTTCACTTTAGTTAATGATAATGGAGATTTTGTTGTTTCAGAATTGGAAAATGAGAAATTATTACCATTGTGGAGTGCAAAAGAGTACGCAGAGCTGTGCAAAATTAATGGCTGGGAAGAATTTACAATAAAAGAATTAAATCTCGATGATTTAGAAAATGAAGTAATTGATTTTATTGTAGATAATAATTGTCTAATTAATGTTTTCCCAGTGTATGAGAATACAGGTTTTGTTGTCAATTTACAGGAATTTACAAGGGATTTGAGTGAAGAATTGAAAAATTATTCATAAAAACTTAGCGTATCCTCGGATACGCTAAGTTCAAAAAAAGATATGAATATTTATTAGGAAAGTAGTAGATTTTGAAGAATTATGGACGATTGTTTATGAGAATGGAGATTATGCTTTGTCCAGCATTCATTATTAACAAAACTTAAGTATGTAAACTTCAAAGCCACCTATTTGGTGGCTTTGTTATTTTGCAGCTCAATTCTTTCTTTTTCCAGAACTTCCGCCATTATTTTGGCTTGTGCAGTACAGTCTTTTAATTCGGCTTTTAAGCTGTCAATTGTTTTGTTTTTAGCTTGCAGGGTTTCCTCTGTTTTCTTTTGTTCCATACAGGAAAAAGAAACTACAGAAAGAAATAGTAAAAGATATAATTTCATCATTGTAATTTTAAGTTACGGCTAAGATAGATAAAAAATCACTTCTTTATTATGCAGTAAGGAGCAATTTATAGCAGAATCTACTTGCTTTATATAAAAGCTTCAAGTTATATTTGCTTTAATAAACACCTCAATATGAGGGATTTATTTTTATTAAACAAGAAAGGAAATTATGAGAACAGCGGTTTATTTCAATCAGGCTAAAAATGAAACCTATGAATTGGGTGGAATTGCAAATATGCAGCAAGCGTACGATCTATATAAATTTGTTTGCAGTAGAAACAACTGGAACCCGACAATGTTTACCAATGATGTTATAGTAAAATTGAAGTAGGAATACTCCACATAAATAAAATACTCCCTTATTAGCTTTGCCAATAAGGGAGTTTATTTTAAATCAACCATTATTATTGTATTTATGGTATTCTAATTTTGATAAATTCGGGATTTTCCCGATAATTTTAAACGTTGAAATTGTAATTATTACAGAGCCGAAAAGTTGAGTTCTATCCTTTCAAATTTACCCTCTTCATTCTGTTTCTCGAAATCATATTGGTAACCTTTCAGAAAATTGCTGTAACTCTGTTTTAAAAGCCTTAAACCTTCTTTCCACCTTGGATCATCAAAACGCGTTTCATGGCTTAGTAAATTCATTACACTTGCATAGTCCAGATCACCTTTTTTGTTTTTTACTAAAAATCCGATCAGCATTTCAAATAAATCCTTGTCCCTCTTTTTAACGGTATCATAGAGGAAAGCGTGGATCAGTTCCAGAGCCTTGGTGCTTCTTTCATCCCAAGTGGGTTGTGTATCGCGGCGGCGTTTAATTCTTATGGTTTTGTCGCTGTGCATTAAGGTAAAGCCGCCTTTAGAATTGCTACGGATTTTTCCGTATTCATTTAATTTCTCCTGGTGTTTTTCCATCTTGGCATGAGTAAGCTTTTTCAATAAACACGATTTGCTTTCAACTTCAAGGGCTAAGGCAATCAATTCTCCCATATCACTGTCTCTTTCGGCTTCATAGGCGCGTTTTTCGTTTTCCTGTTGTTCCGTCTCCATTTTTCTTTTATGGTTCAGCACCGCTTCCATTTCTTCTGCAGACAATTCGTTAATTGGTCTTTCTAAAAGTTCATTAATATTCATAATTTGTTATTTTTGATAGTTAGTTCTTTTGTATTAAGTTGTCGATTTTCTCCTTTTTTCCGTCGCGTTTTCCATCTTTATACCCCTTATCGTAGGCTTTCTTTGATTCGCCGTTTAAAAGGGCTATATTCTTTTGATGAGCCTGTATTTGCTGCGAGACGGTTGTTGCCAAAGTGTAATTTTTCAAAATCTCGTCCAATAATTCTGTGGCTTCCATGTCCTAAAATATAAGTTTGGTTAAATCCGGCTTGTATTCCGGAAAATAGTTTAAATAATTTTCAGCTTCAACCCACAGGTCTAACTCCGGATCATGGAAATACTGAAAGCGGTCTTCCCCGTAATGCATCACCGGTGGCTCCCAGTTTTCGTTGATGATCCACTCATACGCTGCCAGAATTTTGGGCGTTGTAGAGTTAAATTTCTCTCCTCTGTACAAATGGATCCTTACCCTTTCGCTCCAGTCTAAAAACCTGACAAGGCTGTCCAGTTGTAGAATTTTTAATAATATGTCTTTGTTCATTGTCTTTCTTATTTTATTTTGTCCCCCAGTACAGGTTTGCTTTTTCTTCATTGATCATTAATGTCCCTCCCGGACATCTGCCGGAAATAATGGCTTTCAACCCCTCTGCCTGAATAATGATTTTAGCGAGCTTTCTCCATGTTGTTGCCAGAGCATTGTCCGGCAGTCCTTTCACTTCGTGGCAAACCATTATTATTAATTTATTGGAATGGTTCTTTTTCAATTCTGATACCATCTTCCTTGTGATCTCGTCCCTGTAAATGGTTGAATTATCTATAAAAATAATTTTAGCGCATTTCCGGGAGCTAAAACGAGCCTGAAGCTCTGCCCACGGCTCGTAATCTATAATGTGAAATTTTTTGTCTTTGTCTGATAGTCCCGCAAATTTCATGGCGGCGATAATGTCCTTCGATAATCCTTCTTCTGCGGATACATAAAGCACTTTTCCAAATGTGGTAAGGTATTTAGCCAGCATCATGGCGAAAGTTGATTTTCCGTTCTTTTCTCCTCCACCCAAGTACCAAAAACCGGTGGTTTCCGGTTTTCCAAAAGCTTGAAGCCAAAGTCCAGTAAATTCAAACAGTTTAAACACAATGGAAAACGCTTGTTTTACTGATAGTGCCTTCATTATTCCCTGACCTTTAAGAGTGTTTCTAAATATCTGAGTGATTTGATACGCCCGCCCTGTTCCCCTTTTTGCTTTCCTTCAAATGGATTGGCGACTTTGACCATACATTTTTTAACCACTTCGTTAACCTCATTTTTATTTTTCAGGTTGACATAGGCTACATCCCCGAACAACTTTAAATAAAATTCTTTTCGTTCCTCAGGATTTTTCGGAACCAGTGTTACGAAGTCATCGGAAAGGCGGCTGAATATTTCTGCAAAGCCCACTTTATGATTGTTGATTCCTTTGGTAATTTTTGCACGTAACCCGTCAGCTCCCATTGCGTACCAAGTGCAATTATGCTTGGTGGCGTTCATGATCCCTTTTAATTCCAAATAGGCATTGTATTCTAAATCTCCGAACTCATCCACGCAGACAAACGGATTTTCAATAATATTCAAGGCATATTTTACCGTTTCCAGAATGTCATAATATTTTCCGGTGGTATCGCAGCCTAATGCTGCAGCCAGTTGTTTTACAAAGCGTATTTTAGTCTGCGACTGGGAACAATCAATATAAAACGCATTTTTCATTTTGGAGACAATATCCATTGCACAACGTGTTTTTCCGATGCCGCAGTCATCAACCAAAATCATTGATGTTTTAGTAGCCTGGCAAAAATTGAAGTTGTCTTCCATCGCAAGGTAAACCTCTGTTTTCACCAATTTCATTTCGTAGTCATTCTTTGCCGTTTGGAATTTACTGCCTATATTCAGCCATTGTCCCAATGACAAAATATTCTCAATCATTCCATCTTTTATCTGACCGTAAGCCATGCTGTCGATACCCAATGATTTTGCGTAAGCGGTATCTGTGCCTTTGAATTTTTCCCTGCCGTTAAGTACTGCAGTACGGATGTTCTGTTTTTGTTCTAATGTTATCATATCTATTTTATTTTTGATTTATTAAAAATTGGCTGCCCAACTTCTCACGGTTGATGTATTCGAGTTGTGGTTGTAGCTGCTTTCCTCAGCGTCTGAGAACACCTCCTCCGGGGTACTGTTGTTAGGCGTATATTTTTTTCGACCTGCAATCTGAAATTTATTGTTCAGTGTTTTTTTACGGTGGTCGATGATTAAGACCTGATCAATTTCACGTTTACGCTGAGCCATGAATTTGTTAACAGTGTTCTCGTATGCACTCATTAATCTGCGATTCAACTCGCCCTGCTCATCTCTTTCATGGATTGATCTTGAATATTCCGGCTGTGGAACCAAATCACAAAGCATCAAATCATCGTAATAGATCATCGCTTTTAAAACATTCCCATCGTTCCCGTCAAGCCAGTAAATCGTAAACTCTTTGCCATTTACATACTTCAGGAGCCTTATTAAATCATCACCCAGCGCAATTTCACCATCCAGCCCTAAAACAAACGTTGTATTTCTGAATTTGATAATTCCGGCGTTACAGCTTGATTTTTCTGTTTTACCAATGTGGGGAAGGATTGCCGTCCAATTGGTAGGCTGTGTATTTTTGTTCTGCATTTCACAAAATACTTCCCACCTTGTTTTATCGGTATAAACGGAATGAGGCATATTGTTCCATGTTTCAATATCGCTGAGCGATTGGTCTACAATCGTATCAAAAGGGATGATGATTTCTTCTTCTCCGCTTTTCTGATTTTCTTCTTTCAGGGCGTGTGGTCTTGCCATCCAGCCTAATCGGCTTTTTTCGTGGCGGTATCTTAATTCCTCAAATTTTCGCTCCACAACTTTTGACCTTGCACGGTTCTTATAGATGTTCACCCTGTCAAACATTGCCCCGTTACGTAAGAAAGTGTCCTTAAATCCGCTGTTTAGTGAACTTTCGCATTCCAACCCAAGCGGAAGGTTAAAGCTCCATTCTGAGTAGTTTCTGACCATTTGGCGGTAAAACTCTATAATGATCCCTTTTTTATCCTTCCCCCAAACCCAACACGTCCATGCTTCGCTTCCCACATCAATACCCATATAGAACCAGGGACGTTTCCTGTTTTCATTATACATGAATGGAGGCTGCCTGTCATCTATGGAAATCAGCGTTCCCGCTTCTTTAATTTTCGTCAGCTTATGTGGAGGAGTGAACTCCTGCATCAATTTCTGACGGTCACCGGAACGCTTGGCAAAGGTTCCGATCTTGTTTTCCCATTTTCCAAGCCATGCAATAATTGAATTATCGGACATTTCCCTGAAATTCGGGTTGGTACGGTCGTACTGCTCTCCGGTTTCTTTACTGATAATATCCAGTTCGCCATTTAAAAAAGCCTGATACTGATCGGCGACCTGAGTCCGGGAAGGTTTATAATCCTGTCCTGCAAACATATCATTAAGTAAAGCCATCATTTCGTCCGTCATTAATTTTCGGTTCTGGTTTTTCAGTTTGCCGGAAATCAGGCTTTCAAAATTGAGCCCTTCGTCAAAAGAATGAAAGAAAGGTTTCCACACCCGGTCAAAGCCTCTATGGGATGAAGGGATGGTGTGGGTAGTGTTGTATACCTTTGGCAGAAACTCATTAAATGTCGTAACATCGGTAATGATAGAGGGCATTAACCCGCGCCCGGATGTTTTTCTTAATTTTTTCCACTCGGTTAAACGTGCCTGTCTCAATCTTTCGGCTGCAATAAGCACACTGGCGTTGGTGATATATTCCTCTTTGAAACTTTCTTTTAACGGTGTGCCGTCCTCAAATCTGAAATCGGTATAGTAACGTACTGCTGTGGCATCAAATTCAAAAAATGAAAGTAAAGGGTGTCTCATTTTGCGCGGATCGCCCATGCTTTCCTGTACATCTTTCGAAAGGCTGTCAAAGTCAATATACATCTGTCTGCCATTGCCCCCCTTCTGAACTTTTTTAATTCCGTAAGGTAAATCTTTGTATCGGTGAATTTCAACTTTAAGCGCGCTAAGGGTATTGTAATATTTTGGTATTAATTCGTCCTTTGTAACAACT
Organism: Chryseobacterium sp. ZHDP1; assembly: GCF_018603435.1. GTDB lineage: Bacteria > Bacteroidota > Bacteroidia > Flavobacteriales > Weeksellaceae > Chryseobacterium > Chryseobacterium indicum. The sequence goes on from NZ_CP075682.1 coordinate 3,353,995, forward strand.
AATATATTTCCCCAATTGTGTGGCATAATCTCTTTTTTTAACGTGTTAATAAATCTATTCTAATCTATTTGTAAGTTTTTTCTGTAGTCTAATACAAATTTCTTCCGGTTTTCTTGTATCATACCCATTGCTTTTACTGCGGCTTTTTCGTTCCGCTTGAATCTCTTACGGGCTGCGTCTGAAGAGACACATAATAATTCTCCAAGCAGCTGATAGTCGCCATAATAAATTTTTTCTTTTTGCTTATTTTCCATGATAAATCAAATTTTTGTTATAAATTTGTTCAAATGTCCTGACAAAGATATACAGAACTTTCTTAATAACAAAATTAAAATGAAAGAAAATACAGAAGTTTCTTCAAGGCTGCAGAAAATGCTTGATTTTATCGGACTTAACGCTCCTGAATTTGCTAAGAAATTAGATTACAATAGACCGCAGACTATTTATGATATCCTAAGCGGTAAAGCAAAACCGAGTTTTGACTTCTTTCATAAGCTTGCAAATTCAGAATATTCTGATTTATTTGATTTCAAATGGTTTGTTGATGGAAAAGGTGATATGATCAAAGAAGAACCTATTATAACGCCTTTGAGTATCAATAGAAAGACAAAAGATGGAATTATTGAAAATCAGGAAGTACCCTTTTATGATTTTTCTGCTGTGGCAGGGCTTCAGGCATTGTTCGACAGCGGAGCTCCTCACAAAGCACTGCAAACCATTAAAATTCCCAATCTTCCAAAATGTGACGGGGCTATTAATGTAACCGGTGACAGTATGTACCCGCTTTTAAAATCCGGTGATATTATTCTATATAAGCAAATTACGGTGGATGATATATTTTTCGGTGAAATGTACTTGTTAAGTATCCTTACTAAGGGGCAGGAGGAATATGTTACAGTCAAATATGTACAGAAATCAGAACTCGGAAATGAATGGGTGAAACTGGTGAGCCAAAATCCACATCATCAACCAAAAGACTTTAAAATAAAAGACATTACTGCCATTGCATTGGTAAAAGCAAGTGTTCGATTCAATACAATGTTTTAAATTGCTGATAATCAGTATAAGAAACTTAAAACCCGATGTCCCTATACCCCCTTGAATAATTCAAAATGATGCTTTTTTTGATCTTTTTTAACCCTTATATACATCTGAATCCGGTTAAAAAAAACGGGTTTTGTAACCCCAACTGTAACCCCAACTGTAACCCCAACTCAAAAAGCATCATTTTAAGGGCAAATCTACAAATACAGAAAATCTAGTATTATTTTTCTCATCAATATGATCAGATAATTTTATTCCAACATACGAAAACGCCTTATTACAAGGTTTTTATGTAGAATAGTAAATTTGTACCTTTGAGAAAATAAAAAGCCCCGAAAAGGGGCTGTATGATGGCGGAAATCTCTTTTTAATAGTAATAAAATGGTAGCAAATAGTAATTTTTCGGCGTTTCGTTTTTTCTCAATCCGAGGGTTAAATATATCCAAAATCCTTTTATTAATGGGCTTTTTTAGCTTTTTTTGCGTATTAATCAATTTCGCTTTTTCGTTTTAAGGGGAGTACATAGCACAAATTTTCAAATGCTTTTGGAGAAATTTTCGCAAAATTTATATCTTCTATTTTATATTTCATTCTCTTTTATATGAGGTGTGGAAAATTTGTCACATAACTTAATGTATATAGAATATCGCATATCCACTCAAATTTGATTGGATATGCGATAAAACACACGAGATTATTTTTTCGGTTTTATATGACCTAATCAAAGATAATTATTATAATCTGTTATCAATAGCGGTTACCGTAAATTGCAAAAATAAAATTACACTTCTTGTTTTTACTGGGAAAATCTTCAGCAATTTTTTTTGAAGTGAAATAATATGAATCGTTTTTTGAGATTTAAAATTAACGAAAGAATGTTTTTAATTCACAAATATTCTTTCTAATTTGTCAGAAAATTCTATTAGAGCATTTGAAGTTAAAATTAATAACGATTAAAGATAAAGAGCTATTAAAAAAACTCTTTTGTTAACATTCTGTAGATTATCAATATCTTTAAAGTAATCAACAATAATTTATTGAATTATTGACTACAGTAAAGAAGTAAATTAATAAAAAAAGCTGCCTATATTTTCGAAGTTACTGAAAAAAGTCACATCCAAACAATGAGGCTGAAATTAATGCTCAAAATAGTCGAAAAAGGCTGTGAGAATTTTAATGAATTTCAAAAGTTTTAAATTCAGAATATAACAAACAGAAAGGCTTAAACGTAAAATCCGTTTAAGCCTTTTGATTTTTGGTTAGTTTTCCATTGACCTCATATTTTTCAGACAGCTTTTTTAACTTTTACAATTATTTTAATTATCTTTCCTTGCTCTATAATAATTTACAACGTTAACTATTACAGAAATTGCAAGTCCTTTTAAAAATGATAAAAGTAATATTTCTTTTATATTACCTTTATTATACTCATTATCATTATAAAAATAAATATCAATAATAAATATAATAATTGTCAGAACCAAAGCTCCTAATAAAATGGTTCCAATTCTCTTTAAATTCATATCTATGGCTTATCTTTGATTTTATTGTATTTCCTTAATAGTCGACATTAATTTATCAATTTTTCTTTTTCCATCACCCCAATCGAAAATTTGAGTGGGAAGTTTTGGATGTACTTCTACATTAAATTGAGAATCATTAATAATTTTAATATCCATGATGGATCCCCAAGTATAAAGATTAATTGGAAATTTTACGGTATAATGAGATTCATTTCTGTCATAATTCCAATTAAGCTTTTCTAATGCAATTGGAATTATCTCTTTAATATTTGATTTAGGACTGGTATAATATTCAAAATTTTTCATAATAATATTAAATTTAAATTAGTACTAATGCAATATAGAAAGTTTTCATATAAACCCCAAACAAAATCTTATCTATTTAAAAAATAATAGATAAGTAGAACAGGTTGCCAATCTTAGCGTTCACAGCTTAAGCACCTATTGATGTTCTTTGAGGAAAAAAGTAATTATATCTCTTAAAAGTAGGTCTTAATAATTTTTTTTTGACACTGATGAAAAATTACTTTCTATTGAAACTCCTCTTTAATTCGGATCACAATATTAAAATGAAAAAAAAATTGTCGTTTGAAAGCTCCCCCATACCAAAAAAACAACCGCCATAAAGGCGGTTGTAACTTTATAAAACCTGAAGATCTATACCTAACTCTTAATTATAATGCGAGTAGAACAGGTGACCGATTGTAGCGCTTACAGAAGCTCCGGCTGCTCCTACAGCTACTCCCAGAGGACCTCCTAAAATTCCTCCGAAGACTCCGCCTACCCAGTCCTGGACTCCGATGTATCCAACAACCTGTTCTCTTGTCGGAGGTCTTCTCGTCACACTCTCTGTTGTGCTGTCAAGAAGATCAAGATATCCCGAACCTTCCTCAGAAGACCAAAGCTCCACTGAGCTTAGCAGGATAGAAGAAGTATCTTTGTACAACTGCATTTCTTTCTCATCAAGCTTTACTTCTTCGAACCTCTTGTTTAGGAATTCCTTATAATCAACATTGTCATTTTTCAAAAGGTAATCGATATCCTCTCTTAGAACAGTATCAAACTCTCCGGATATCCTGCCTTTAATCGAATCGACAATTTCAAAAGGACTATTAAAATTCAAGCCCTGAGCAAAAAGATCCGCATTGTCCTTTCCATAAGTATCCACAAAGCCCTGAAGAACGATCTCTTTCTTCTGATCGGCAGTCATCTCTGCAGAAAGCCTAACGTTTTTCATAATACCTCCAATCATCTCGTTGTGAATCTGACCATAATTTTCCATAATCTTTTTTTTTACTTGTTTTTTAATATTAATTTTTACGATTTGTAGTAAATAAGAGCGTAAAGTGCCTAGGATTATCCCCCTTACTTACTGAAACAAAGATAGCCTCACGTGGCGTCAAAACTCGTCGTATTATATTTTATTAAAAAAAAAAATGAAAAAAAAATTGTCGTTTGAAAGCTCCCCCATACCAAAAGAACAACCGCCATAAAGGCGGTTGTAACTTTATAAAACCTGAAGATCTATACCTAACTCTTAATTATAATGCGAGTAGAACAGGTGACCGATTGTAGCGCTTACAGAAGCTCCGGCTGCTCCTACAGCTACTCCCAGAGGACCTCCTAAAATTCCTCCGAAGACTCCGCCTACCCAGTCCTGGACTCCGATGTATCCAACAACCTGTTCTCTTGTCGGAGGTCTTCTCGTCACACTCTCTGTTGTGCTGTCAAGAAGATCAAGATATCCCGAACCTTCCTCAGAAGACCAAAGCTCCACTGAGCTTAGCAGGATAGAAGAAGTATCTTTGTACAACTGCATTTCTTTCTCATCAAGCTTTACTTCTTCGAACCTCTTGTTTAGGAATTCCTTATAATCAACATTGTCATTTTTCAAAAGGTAATCGATATCCTCTCTTAGAACAGTATCAAACTCTCCGGATATCCTGCCTTTAATCGAATCGACAATTTCAAAAGGACTATTAAAATTCAAGCCCTGAGCAAAAAGATCCGCATTGTCCTTTCCATAAGTATCCACAAAGCCCTGAAGAACGATCTCTTTCTTCTGATCGGCAGTCATCTCTGCAGAAAGCCTAACGTTTTTCATAATACCTCCAATCATCTCGTTGTGAATCTGACCATAATTTTCCATAATCTTTTTTTTTACTTGTTTTTTAATATTAATTTTTACGATTTGTAGTAAATAAGAGCGTAAAGTGCCTAGGATTATCCCCCTTACTTACTGAAACAAAGATAGCCTCACGTGGCGTCAAAACTCGTCGTATTATATTTTATTAAAAAAAAAAATGAAAAAAAAATTGTCGTTTGAAAGCTCCCCCATACCAAAAGAACAACCGCCATAAAGGCGGTTGTAACTTTATAAAACCTGAAGATCTATACCTAACTCTTAATTATAATGCGAGTAGAACAGGTGACCGATTGTAGCGCTTACAGAAGCTCCGGCTGCTCCTACAGCTACTCCCAGAGGACCTCCTAAAATTCCTCCGAAGACTCCGCCTACCCAGTCCTGGACTCCGATGTATCCAACAACCTGTTCTCTTGTCGGAGGTCTTCTCGTCACACTCTCTGTTGTGCTGTCAAGAAGATCAAGATATCCCGAACCTTCCTCAGAAGACCAAAGCTCCACTGAGCTTAGCAGGATAGAAGAAGTATCTTTGTACAACTGCATTTCTTTCTCATCAAGCTTTACTTCTTCGAACCTCTTGTTTAGGAATTCCTTATAATCAACATTGTCATTTTTCAAAAGGTAATCGATATCCTCTCTTAGAACAGTATCAAACTCTCCGGATATCCTGCCTTTAATCGAATCGACAATTTCAAAAGGACTATTAAAATTCAAGCCCTGAGCAAAAAGATCCGCATTGTCCTTTCCATAAGTATCCACAAAGCCCTGAAGAACGATCTCTTTCTTCTGATCGGCAGTCATCTCTGCAGAAAGCCTAACGTTTTTCATAATACCTCCAATCATCTCGTTGTGAATCTGACCATAATTTTCCATAATCTTTTTTTTTACTTGTTTTTTAATATTAATTTTTACGATTTGTAGTAAATAAGAGCGTAAAGTGCCTAGGATTATCCCCCTTACTTACTGAAACAAAGATAGCCTCACGTGGCGTCAAAACTCGTCGTATTATATTTTATTAAAAAAAAAAATGAAAAAAAAATTGTCGTTTGAAAGCTCCCCCATACCAAAAGAACAACCGCCATAAAGGCGGTTGTAACTTTATAAAACCTGAAGATCTATACCTAACTCTTAATTATAATGCGAGTAGAACAGGTGACCGATTGTAGCACTTACAGAGGCTCCGGCTGCTCCTACAAAAATAATTATACTTATTGAAAGTAACCATAATAATCGTTTTTTTAGATTTTATTGTAAACTTAATTCAGCTCTAGAGTAGCGCTTAAAAATTTGATTCTTTACCCATTGAATTCCACTTTGATAGGTGTCGTATGATTCAGAATCATTTTCATTAACATCCATAAACCATTCTAATTCTTTTCCGACTTTTTCCATTATGGTGAGTAAATATAATGCTCTTTTTTTGGTTAAATTCGTCGGTATAATGAACTCTTCTGCTCCTACGGTTTGCAACGCTTTTAGGTAATCAGCAAAATCAATTTTAGAATTTTTGTTCTCCATTAATAAGTTAAATGTTTATGGTAATTGCAAAAAGTCTGGAGACAAAAATAAGTATCTCATCTATATAGAACACATCAAACATTCAGCAATAAAAAGAAAAACAATTTAATCTTATTATAGCCGAATGATTACTTAGTATCGGAATAAGTAAACCAATGGTAGTTTGTGGTTTGCTGTTTATTTTTTATTTCAACATTACCATTGTTGAAATCTTATACCTATTTGATTGTCTTTTATTGCAAATTCCTTTGCCCCCCAAGGTCTGACTGTAACTTTGTTAAGGTTTGGGTGGAGCAAATTAGGATGAGATACGGATATTTGTGCAAAAACCTCCTCAATATTATTCGTTTCAAGTCTAATCTCTGGATAATGCTCTTTGGCTAATTGCTCGTCTTGAAACACCATAATTCTTATTCCGTCTTTTCCTAATACACAATAAGGTTGCGATATATTTAAATCTTTATGTTCGATGGAAAATTGCAGACAGTCAACAAATAATTTAAGGCCGTCTGAAATGTCTGTATAAAATACACTGGCTACTAATTTTGTAAAATTCATAATTTGTAGTTATTGCTCCAAAATAGTTCTTATTCTTTTGTTAATTTTTGAATCGTTTTTGAGATTTATTAATATTATTGCTTTCTTCGGTCTTCAATATATTTTATACTCACAATTTTATCTCTAATAAATTCAGTTTTATTTCTTCGGTCAATAAAGACATCATCTGAGAGCCTATGAAAAAATTCGCTTTCAATTTTTTCTCCTGTAATTAAAGTTATTATACCGTCAAAAGTACTCTCTTCTACTTTCCGAATATTTGTTTTTTAGATTTAGTATTAGATTAAAAAATAAAGCTACACTAGTGACCATAGTTGATAAGATAACCGCTGAGTAAATAATATCAATATATGTATTTCTCACTTCTATCTGTATTAAAATAAAACTCAAAAGAAACACTATTAAGAATAGAAGAGATGTCATATAGAGTAAATTTTTATTTTTCATCGAATCAAATATTATTTTTTAATTACCATTTTCTTTATTTCTTCATTCGTATGATTATCAAGAATTTTAGCATAACGATAAAATGTTGCTCTAGTCAAACCAAGTGGCTTGTAAATCTCCTCAGGAGCCTTGGTTGGATCTTTATACACAGATCGCATAATTATTAATTTAGAAATTGTTTCTTTAGTATAGCCCTTTGGTCTTCCCCCTAATCTACCTCGTGCCCTAGCAGATTGTAATCCAGCATTTGTTCTCTCCCGGATCAGCTCACGCTCATATTCAGATAAAGATGCCATCAAGTTTAAAAATAGACGACCATTAATAGTAGAAGTATCTACCCCATCCACAAGACCTTTTATTATTATTCCTTTATCACTTAAACTTAGAACGAGATCAATAATATTTTTTAAGCTTCTACCTAATCTGTCCAATCGCCAAACATAAAGTTCATCACCTTCTCTGAACTGATCAATCATTTTATCAAGTTCCGGACGATTTTTTGTTGTCCCGGAAATTTTCTCCTGATAAATTTTTTCGCAGCCAGCTTTTTCTAAAGCTTCAATTTGCAAATCTAGATTTTGATCCTTGGTAGAAACCCTTGCATATCCTATTTTCATATTTTGTTACATTAAACTCATACTCGATAAATTTATGAAACTTTGTTTTATAATATGAGATTTTGAGAAATAAAAATAAAAATTAAGTGATCAAACTCTTATAAATTATAAAATCTCATAATCTACTGTTAAAATATAATTAGTTTTTTGATAGTTTGTGATTTAACAGCTCAATATCCTTCCTTAAAACTAAAAACATATCCTTCAAGTTATAGTTTTCAAAGTTATCAGGTTCAAAATCGTTAGGGAAGATTCCTGAAGCATATTGCCATATCTCTACAATTTCGCTTAAAGATATATCATAAGGCTGGTAGAATGAATTATCGGCAGCAACAGTTATTGATTTTTCCTTTTTAGCTTTAAATCTTTTATAAGAAATACCATCATTCAAAGTCACAAAAACATAACTTTTGTTTGGTTTCAGGTCATCAATATTTTCAACATATTTTCCGATAATATAAGAGCCATCTTTAAATGGTGGCATCGAATCTCCCTGAGCTGGAAAAGCTCTGTATTTTCCATTTGTAAGGAAGGGTAATGAAATCCTTTGTAAACTTTCAATATATTCTGGATCACTATAACCTGACAAATATCCCATAGATGCCTTCTGAGGGACAATTTCAATGCTGTTGTTTCCCAATTGATCTACGACCACTGGCAGGACAATCCTGTTGTCCGGTAGTTTCAATACATCTTCTAGCGGATATTTCCTAATATCCACAGTAAGAAGCAGATCAATACTTAAATTAAAATATTTCGAAATTCTGATGAGCAGCTCATAAGGAGCTTCCGAACGTCCGTCCTCATATTTAGAATAACGCACCCGGCTCATTAAAATTTGATCCGCAAGTTCCTGCTGTGATAAATTTTTCTGAGTCCTTAAAAACCTTATGTTATCTGAAAAAATCGACATTGATACAAATTGTATCTGCAAATATATAAAAAATGATACAAATAGTATCTAATTTTGTAAAGTGAATCGTGCGATTGTACATATGGACATGGATACTTTTTTTGTATCATGCGAGAGGCTTAACAACTCTCAACTTAACGGTATTCCTCTAATTATAGGAGGTGGAGACCGTGGAGTTGTTGCATCATGTTCCTATGAAGCAAGGAAATTTGGTGTGCGTTCAGCCATGCCGATAAGGATGGCACTTCGACTATGTCCAGATGCAAAGGTAATTCGTGGTGATTATGAAATGTATTCTAACTTATCCCATACCGTAACAGAAATTATCCAACAGAAAGTTCCGGTGATGGAGAAAGCGAGTATTGATAAATTTTATCTGGATCTGTCAGGAATGGATAAGTTTTTCGGATGTTATCAGTGGACAAAAGAAATAGCATCGGCTGTCACTAAAGAAACCGGACTTCCAATAAGTTTTGCTTTATCAACCAATAAAACAGTTTCAAAAATAGGTACAGGCGAAGCAAAACCGGTTGGAAGATTGGAAATTCAAGAAACGGAAATAAAACCTTTTCTAAATCCATTATCCATTAAAAAGATTCCAATGGTTGGAGATAAAACATTTCAGTTATTGTCACGAATTGGAATTCGTACTATTCATACATTATCAGAAATGCCGGTATTGGTTCTTCAACAAATGATTGGTGTAAATGGGAAAGAACTTTGGAAGAAGGCGAACGGTATCGATGAAAATCCCGTTGTACCTTATTCTGAAAGAAAATCAATTTCAACAGAGACCACATTTACTAATGATACAATGGATATTATCGAATTAAAAAGACTTATATCCGGGATGGTCGAAAAATTAACCTATCAATTAAGACAGGAAAAATGGCTGACTTCAACAGTGACAGTTAAAATACGGTATGCCAATTTCGATACTGAAACTAAACAGTGCAAAGTACCATATACATCCGCTGATCATACTTTGTCAAGAGTTGCCCTGGAACTTTTCAATAAGGTTTACACTAGAAGAATGAGACTTAGATTAATAGGAATAAGGTTTACAGGACTTGTGCATGGTAATCATCAAATTGATCTATTTGAAGATACCGAAGAACAAATGAGTTTATATCAAACAATGGATTATCTAAAAAACCGATTCGGAATTAATGCAGTTGGTCGTGCTTCGGGTTTTGATTTGGAAAATAAACGCTAAAAATCTTTCAGTTATGTTTTTGAATTGTCATTCCTACCATAGTCTGCGTTACGGTACTTTATCAATCGAAGAATTGGTAAAACAGGCAGATGAATTAGAGATCAAACAATTGGTATTAACCGATATTAATACGGTCACAGGGATTTATGATTTTAAGAAAGAATGTGAAGCAGTAGGAATTAAACCTATTGTAGGAATGGAAGTAAGAAAAGATGGTAAACTTCTTTATCTAACCATCTCAAAAGAGTTTTCAGGCATCGCTGAAGTGAATAAAATGATCACAGAGTATAATTGTGAAAATAAAGAACTTTCAGAGGTTGCACCTCAATTTAAAAATGTTTTTGTGATATATCCTATGAGTAATATTCCACCTATATTGAAAGAAGATGAATTTATAGGTGTACGGATCGATGAATTGAATTTTTTAATCAGACCTGAATATAAAAAACATATTTCTAAAATGGTGGTTCTCCATTCTGTTACTTTCGGGACTGATGAAGAATATGAATTACATAAAATTTTACGAGCAATCGATAATAATACATTACTTTCAAAATTAACGAAGAAAGAAATTTGTAGGCAATCTGAATATTTTATTTCTGTCAAAGAACTTCTTAAAATCTTTGAAAGATATCCTGAGATTATCAGCAGTACGAAAAAAATTCTTGATGCATGCAGTTTTGAGTTTAATTTTAAACAAGTTAAAAATAAAAAGTTTTATACCAAATCTAAAGAAGAAGATTTGAAACTTCTCAGCCGATTAGCATATTCGGGTCTGGAAAAAAGATATGGATTAAATCATGAAATCGCAAAGAAAAGAATTGAAAAGGAATTAAAAGTAATAGATGAACTTAATTTCTGTTCATACTTTTTAATTACGTGGGATATTATCTGTTACAGTAATAGTATGGGATTTATGCATGTGGGTAGAGGGAGTGGTGCGAATTCTATTGTAAGTTACTGTTTAGGAATTACTGACATCTGTCCTTTGGAACTGGATCTTTATTTTGAGAGGTTTCTCAACCTTAACCGAAAAACACCACCGGATTTTGATATCGATTGGTCTTGGCAGAACAGGGATACAATATTGGAGTATATTTTTGATCGATATGGAAGAGATCATGTTGCGTTTTGTGGAACTAATGTTGAGTTTAAATACAAATCAATTTTTAGAGAGGTAGGAAAAGTATTTGGTTTGCCCAAGGAAGAATTGGATGACCTGGCTACAAAACCGATGGAAATTCATGACCGAAATTCTGTGGTACAAATGGTTCAGAAATATGGTAGATTACTAGAAAAGTACCCTAATCAAAGGAGTATGCATTCCTGTGGGATCTTAATCTCCGAAGAACCAATTACCAATTATACAGCACTTGAAATGCCACCAAAAGGATTCCCTATCGTTCAGTTTGATATGAATGTGGCAGAAGATATTGGACTTGAAAAATTCGACATTCTTTCCCAAAGAGGTTTAGGAACCATTAATGATACTGTTAATCTCATTAAAAAGACAAGAGGAATTAAGGTGGATATTCGTGATACAGCATTGTCAAAAGATGAAGTAAAGTGCAATGAGTATTTAGCAATAGGAAGAACGATCGGCTGTTTCTATATTGAATCTCCGGCAATGCGCGGATTGTTAAGACGATTAAAATGTGATAATTACCGTACGCTTGTTGCTGCTTCATCGATTATCAGACCGGGGGTTGCCCAAAGCGGAATGATGAGAGAATACATTTTCCGACACAACAATCCGGATAAATTTGAATATTTCCATCCCGTATTCGAGGAAAATTTAAAGGAGACTTACGGGATTATGGTTTACCAAGAGGATGTAATTAAGATTGCACAGTATTTTGGGGGATTATCGTTAGCTGACGGTGATATCTTGAGACGGGCGATGAGTGGAAAAGGAAGATCACTGAAAAAACTTCAACAGGTGAAAGATAATTTCTTTAATTCCTGTAAGAGAAAAGGACATTCGGAACAATTAACTGCCGAAGCTTTTAGACAGATCGAATCTTTTGCAGGCTATTCTTTCTGTAAGGCACATTCAGCATCGTATGCCGTAGAAAGCTATCAAAGTCTTTATTTAAAAGTATATTATCCTTTGGAATTTATGGTTTCGGTGATCAATAATCAAGGCGGGTTTTATCGAACAGAAGTTTATATTCATGAAGCAAAAATGTCAGGAGGAAATATTCAGGTTCCATGTGTTAATTCAAGTGAGATTCAAACTACATTAAAAGGAACAGATATTTATTTGGGATTAATGCTATTAGAAGGATTGGAAACAAAAGTATCACATGATATTGTGAATGAACGTGAAATCAATGGAGATTACTTATCATTAGAAGACTTTATCAGACGAATTAATATTGGGATTGAAACGATACAGATTCTAATTTTTATTGGAGCATTCCGGTTTACTTGTAAACCAAAAAATGAATTGCTTGTTGAAGCAAGATTACTATTAATAAATTTTAAACCTGAGAATAGAGGGTTAATGTTAATTGAAGAACCTGTTCAGGAATTTAAACTTCCACAACTGAAAAGAGAAAATTTCGAGGATGCATTTGATGAAATTGAATTAATTGGATTTCCGGTTTCATGTAGTCCTTTTGATTTATTAAAGACAAAATACAGAGGATCAGTATTTGTAAAAGACTTGTTGAAATTTCATAAAAGACAGGTAAAAATGTTAGCATATCTTATTTCCAGAAAACACGTTCCCACTAAAAAAGGGACGATGTATTTTGGTACTTGGATCGATATCAACGGTGATTATTTTGATACCGCACATTTTCCCAATAGTTTAAAGGAATATGATTTTCAGGGAGGTGGTTGTTATTTATTACTCGGGACGGTTGAAGTTGATTTTCACTTTCCTACCATTACTATTCATAAAATGGCAAAGATGCCGATGATCCCCGATCCCCGGTATTCTTATGATAAAGAAAAACAATATGATATCCATCGCCAGATTAAGGAAGATGTAAGCATGACCTCTCGAAAGCCTTATCCGCAGACGCATGAGATTGCATTACCCAGACATAAAATATAAATGAGAATAGAGATGATAATTTAAAATTAATTAAACTGAAGCAGTTAAGTCTTTTAATGCAGAGAAATTTTTATGCATCTCCTGAAGATCTTTTTAGAATATAAAGAAAATTTTTTTAGTCAGGAGGAAGCTTATGTTCTCAAGGGGATCTTTTGAAAGCGAGATACGAGAAAAGACCTGTAATTACTTCGGTTAGCATGAGATAAACGTGAAACTTTGATTTCAGAAAAAGATCATCACCAGAGCAAATAAAGCCTGCCCCTTTCTAACGGATCATTACTTATTATGAAAGCTAGTCTACAGGAACATCGGGATATTGGATTGTGAAATTTTTAACTCCGATGAAAGAAAGGATTAATCCTACTTTCAGGTTGGCTAAATAAAATATTGAATTTCTTTAATGTATTTTATTACAGGTTTTAGCTGTTGTTATCAAAATTAATTATATTAGTTAAATAACTAATATAATTAATATGAATTTAGTTTTTTTGGTGTTGATTTTTTGTTAATTTTTATATTTTTTTATGTATTTTTCAAAAAAATATAAAATTTTATGCGAATTTTTTTTAAGTTTGTATAAGCAAAAAAAATCTGCCTAGTATGCGACCACTAACAGATTTTTATTGTTCGATAAAAAATCATATGGAAAAAAGAGAATTCTTTTGTCCCTTATATCTTATTTTATTATAGCAAATATAAAAAATATTACTGAATAAAAAAATATCTAAGTGGATTTTTAAAAATGAAATTTGGATTAGTATATAATATTGATATATAGACAAAATTACTTTTTTCAAAAGCAAAATGACAATTTGTTAAACTTTATATCAATATTTATGGAAAAAAATATTCACGAACTACATTCAAAACTTGAAACGTATATGAATAAGTATGTCAATTCAAGTCCCCTTCAGAAGAAATTTTCTACTCAATTTCTAAAACTTCAAAAATTTATGCAAGACTCTTCAATTAGTTTATATAGTAAAGATGTAGGAGCGAAGTATTTAGAATACAGAGAAGAACCAAGCAATAGCAAAATAACAAAAGAATGCAAATTTAGAGTTGATAGTAGATATGTTGATTTACTAAATGGAATGCTTCAAGAAAAATGGATTGTTAAAAAAAGTAAAAAAGATTATTATATAGTTTTACCTACAAAAATAGGTCCTACTCTTTTTGACTTTTTAAACAAATACTCCACTGAAAGAAGATTAAATTCAAAAACGCGCGAAAACTATTACATTGCCTTGGAGAAGCTTTGTCACAGAATGGAGGAGGAAAGTTTATTTTCTCTCTCTAAGATCTCATCAGAATTTATTTTAGCATTTATCAGTTCTGTGACAGGAGGGAAAGATCATGCAGCAATTATTTTAAGAGCTTTATTAAAGGATTTGTGTAGTCAGAAACTTATTAGTTATGATACTGCACATATTCTTGATGGTATAAAAGTTAAGAAAACAACAAAATTAACATCGCATTACTCTTTGGAGGAAATTTTATGTATAGAATCTTCCGTTGACCGGAGGTATGCAACTGGTAAGAGAGACTATGCAATGATTCTATTAGCTACCAGATTAGGACTAAGATCAGCGGATATAAGATTTTTAAAGTTTTCTAACATTGATTGGGATAATAATTTGGTAATATTTGAACAATACAAAACAAAGGATAGAATAGAGCTGCCATTATCCATAGATGTAGGTGAAGCTATAGTAGATTACATAAAAAATGGTAGAGCGAAGTCAGATTCTAAATATATATTTTTAAGGTGTAATGCACCCTATATTCCTATGACAGAGGGAGGACTAAATGTTATAGTTAATAAATATTTCAGAAAAGCGAATATAGATTTTAGTAGAAAAAAGCACGGACCACATTCCTTGAGACATAGTCTTGCAACAAATCTGTTGAATAACGGAACACCACTACCAATTATTGCAGAGACTCTGGGGCATCAAAGCTCACAAAGCACAATGCAATATTTGCATATTAATATCTCGGTTTTGTTGAGATGCACATTGGATGTGCCTAGTGTAGATATTAATTTTTATACACAAAAAGGAAAAGGTTTGTCATGGATAAGATAAATGAATATTTTACTTACAAAAGTTCTTTTTCCTCGTATATTGAAGGGTTTTTACGGGAAAAGGAACAAAAAGGACTTTTAAGAGGGTTAATGTTAAAATGTTATATGCTTGAATTTGACAGATTCTTTATTGAGTATAATATAACTAACTTACATATAACAAGAGAGGTGATTTTGCAATGGAAAGATACACGTCTTAACGACAAAGCAACTAATCTGTACAAAAAATATACTACATGGGTAAGTTTTTGCAAGTATATGTGTCGTATGGGTATTGAATGTTATATTCCACATACTCCAAAAGAGGGTAGACAAAACGATTATATTCCATATATATATACTCATGAGGAAATAAATTTGCTTTTTTCCAACGTTGATAAGTTAAGAATTAATAATTATAAGCATAAAACTCAAATGTTCATTCTGCCAGCTTTCCTTCGTCTACTTTATAGTACAGGAATAAGAATTGGTGAAGCATTAAGTATCACTAATGAAGATGTAAAATTCAAAGAGAAAGTTATTGAAATTAATGATTCTAAAAATGATAGACAAAGAATAGTTGCGATAAATGATTCGCTGTATGAAGTTCTTTTGCAATATCAAAAATTTAAAGAGTCAATGCCTATTAGAGGAATATGTGACGCAGACAAGAGTTTTTTTGTAACTCAGAATGGAAAACCCTGTTTATCAAATCGTATTTATAAATGGTTTGAACAATTATTATTACATAGTGATGTTCCTAAACAACCATGCTTTAATAGGCCAAGAATACATGATATTAGACATACTGCAGCGGTACATGCTTTGGAAAAACTTGTAAAAAGTGGAGAAGATATTTATTGTGCTTTACCTATGATATCTGTTTTTTTAGGACATAAAAATATCAAATCCACAGAAGCATATGTTAGGCTAACAGATGAAATGTTCCCGGATTTAATACAGAAAGGAAGTATAACATCCTTTGTTTTTCCAGATATGAAATATAATAAATACGAATAGCTATGACAGATTTTGCTAAACATTTGGAAAACTTTTTTATAAGATACCTTATAGGAGAATGTAATTCGTCAAAGCATACTATAAGAGCTTACAGAGATTCTTTCACGCTTTTACTAGTATTTATGAAGAATGTAAAAAATATAAATGCAGATAATTTAGAGCTCAAACATTTAAATAAAAATGCAGTTTTAGATTTTTTAAAATGGCTTGAGGTAGAACATGAAAATGAAATTTCAACTAGAAATCAAAGATGTGCAGCGATTAAATCTTTTTGTAAATATCTGCAGTATGAGGAACCTATGAGAATTTCGGAATGGCAGAATATACGTTCTATAAAATTAAAGAAGTACACAACTGAAAAACTTACTTACTTGTCTATAGATGCGATAAAATTACTTTTAGATCAGATTCCGTTAGACTCAAGAAGTTCCAGAAGAGATTTAGCTTTAATTGCACTTTTATATGACAGTGGTGCTCGTGTTCAAGAAATCGCTGATCTAACACCGGATTCAATTAGATTTGACAATCCTAGTACCATTAGATTAATTGGTAAAGGAAATAAGCAAAGGATTATTCCATTACAAAAAAAACAGATAGATCTCTTACAAAGATATATTGAAGATTTCGGATTGAACAGGTTTGGAAAAGAAAAGAGCCCATTATTTTTTAATAGAATAGGAGAAAAGTTGACAACCGCTGGAATAACATATATTTTAAAAAAATATGCCACGATAGCCAGATTACAAAATGAAAATCTAATACCAGCAACAATTAGTCCTCATATTATAAGACACTCAAAAGCAATGCATTTGTTACAAGGTGGTGTTAATATAGTTTATATCAGAGATTTCTTAGGTCATAAAAGTATACAGACTACTGAAATATATGCGCGTGCTGATTCAAAACAAAAAAGAGAGGCTTTGGAGTCTGTCTATGTAAATGTTCTTCCTGAAAGCAATACAGAAAGATCTTGGGAAAAGAATCCTAAACTTAAAGATTTTCTTAAAAGTTTAGGCTAAAAATATTAAAATCAAAAGCCTAAGTCCTAAGCTAATTGTTTAAATGTTTGATAATTATGTTTTTATTCTTTGGGCTTTTGATTTTTTTTAAGTTTCGATAATCCACATTATCAAAAGCTTTCGATAAAATTGATGAGCTTTTTCTGGATCTGAAAAGTTTCAAATATATCGATATTTACGACTACTGTCTCAGAATCAAAAATGAGATTGATGAGCAGGAAAAAATTCCGGTAAGTATAGGAGTTGCGCCTACAAAAACTCTATGTAAAGTGGCAAACCGGATTGTAAAGCAATTTCCCGAAAAGTTTAACGGAATTTATATTTTAGATGCCCCTGAAAAAATTGAAAAAGCCTTAAAATGGTTAAAAATTGGTGACGTTTGGGGAATCGGAAGACGTCTTGCCGTAAAAATGCATGATAATGGAGTGCATAAAGCGTGGGATCTTCTTCAAAAGCCTGAAATGTGGGTTCGGAAGATCATGGGAATTCACGGAGTAAGAATGGTGAACGAACTGAAAGGAATCCGTCAGTTGGAGTTGGATGCTCCGTCTCCGAAAAAATCCATTGCTGTAACCAGAAGCTTCATGGAAATGCTTACCAGAAAAGAAGATGTTCGCGAACGTGTGGAAACCTTCGGGATGTACTGTTCGGAACGCCTGAGAAAACAGAATACCTGCTGCAAAATGGTAACGGTTTTTGTACAGACCAACCGTTTCAGGAAGGATCTTCCGGAGTACCGGAATGCGGTAACCAGAATTCTTCCCAATCCCACCAATTCATCGATTTTAATTGGCAGAGTCGTAAATGAACTGTTTGAAGATATCTTTAAAGAAGGGTTTCACTATAAAAAAGCAGGCGTTATTGTGAACGATTTTGTACCGGAAGATCAAAGGCTCATCAATCTTTTTGAAGAAGATACACAGAATCTGCATTTGCCGGTGATGAAAGCAATGGATGCGATGAACAGAAAATACGGAAAAGATAAAGTACGTCTCGGAAGCATGAGCGGCGAAAATACTTTCGGACGAAAACAGCTGTCTCCCGAATATGAGGCTTTTCTAAAAAATAATACGCTTAAAGAGGCAAATTTTAGATTTCATTAAATTTAAAACTATCTTTTTTCATACTTCCAGTTTCTGCCTTTTCCTTCAGAGATCCACTCTAAAGCCTGTTCCATTCTTTTGTTTCTGGTTGATTCCGTTTTAGCTTCCGTGATCCAGTTGATATAATCTTTACGGAAAGAGGGCGAAGCTTTTTTAAAGATTTCCAGAGCTTTTTCATTTTCATTCAAAGCATTTTGAAAATAATCAGGAACCTCTGTTTCTGTTTTCGATGGAGCTGCTTTTTTCAAAGTAACGCCCATATCCGTCAGTTCCATTGCTTCAGTAATCATCTTTTTAAGCTGAGGTTTTGAAGGAAGATTTTCTGTTTCTGTAATTTTACCCAAACTGAACATATTCGTTTTTTCGGTATCTGTTTCAAACTCTTTCAGCGATGACATCTCATCATGAAGCCAGAATCCCATACTGCAATACTGTTTAAAAGCAACCATTGAACAAAGTATCTTCCCTTTATACAGGAACGTGGGAAACTTCCACTTAATCGCTTCTTCTGCATCAGGACAGAATTCGTGAACGGTTTCTCGGATATAATTCAGAATAGGTTTTGCAAAATCCTGCGATTTTTCAATGTATTCATCAACTTTCGGGCTGTATTTTTCCATGTTTTTATTGAAATACTTTTACCGTTTCATTCACCAGAAATCTCACCTGATCCGGCCTTCCTCTGTCGTTTTTCGGAAGATTATTATAGCTTCCGGTTCTTACAATCACCATATCATGTTCAGGAATCATAATGATGTATTGTCCCTGAAGCCCTAAAAAGTAATAATGCTTTATAGGATTGTCATGATTGATCCAAAATCCCATTCCGTAAATTTCCTCAGAATTTTTAGTCGGAGTACGCATTTTCTTGATGAAATCCGGATTTAAAATTTGCTTATTTTCAACTTTTCCGTCGTTAAGAAATAACTGTCCCAGTTTTGCAAAATCTCTGGAGTTGGAATGAATGCAACAATACGTTTTTTCCATTCCGTTTTCATCCGTGCTCCATGTTGCATTTTGCTCCATTCCCATCGGAATCCAGAATTTTTCGGATAAATAACTTGCCAAAGACTGTCCGACAGCTTTTTTAATGGCAAAACCTAAAAGCTGCGTAGAACCGCTCTGATATTCAAATCTTTCCCCCGGATTTTCTTTAAATTTCCTCGAAAAAGTAGCGTTCATTAAATTTTTTCCGTAATAAGCTTTCGCATTGGGCAGAAAAGGATTCTTGTAATTTTCATCCCAGTTCAGTCCCGATTCCATCTGAGCCAGATGTTTTAAAGTTAAATTTTTAGCAAAATCTTTATTTTTAAATTCCTCAAAATAATCCGAAAACTTATCATCAAGACTTTTAATTTTTCCCTCTTCCAGCGCTTTGCCCAAAAGCATTACCGTAACCGCTTTTGCCATGGAGAAAGAATTGGTTTTCGACAGCTGATTATAGCCGTTCCAATACTGTTCGTGAAGCAGTTTTCCGTTTTTCACCACAATAAAAGATGCGGTATTGGATTTTGTTAAATCTTCAACGATATTTTTCGGTAATTGTTTTTTGTTGTATTCGGGAGATTCTTCCCAAAGTTCAGGAGATTCTGTAGCGATGAGGTTGCCGGAAAACAAGGTTCCGTCATCAATATTGGCGCTGAGTTTTCCCCTTAAATAGGTTTTGGATATTCCGTTGAAAATATAACCATATCCCAAAACATAAAAGAGAAGTACGGCAATGACAATAAATGTCACAAAATAAATAAGAATTGTCATAGCAATTGATCTTAAACAAATTTAAAATAAATTTGAAAACATGAAACGAAATGATTTATTTTTGTGATTATTGAACTAAAATGATGAAAAAACTAATTTCCCTATTTCTTATCCATTTCATTATCACCATTTTCGGACAGATGTATAAACCGCTCGATACGGCAGATTACGTCCAGAGAAAAGAATTTCTGAAAAATTTTACGGCGAATACTGAAAGTTTAAGCAAAAAAAGCAGATCCGATTATCCGGGAAAGACAGGAAATGAGCTTTCTAAAATTTATAAAGAATTCGATAAAGAATTTGAAAAAAAAGTGAAGGAAAAAGATTTTGCTTTCAATTCTGTGTTTGATGCAAAGGTTAAAAATCTTATTGAACGGTTAAGAAAAAACAATTCCCAGATTCCTCAAAATTTAAAAATCCTTATCGCCAAAGACAACACTCCGAATGCATACTGTTTTGCAGACGGCACTTTTGTGATCAATATGGGGCTTTTCAACTGGCTGAATAATGACGATCAGCTTGCTGCCGTAATTTCCCATGAATTAGGACATAAAATTTCCGAGCATACGCTGAAAACTTTTCTGAGCATGATCGAACAGGATAAAATGGACAGAATGGTTGTTCAGGATATAAAATCGACGAAGGAAAACCGTAATCAGAGGGCTTTTGATGTGATGAAAAACAGAATCTACAGAAAAGGGGCTGAAAACAGAAAGCAGGAAATGCAGGCTGATTCTTTAGGGTATGTGGTTTTTAAAAACAGTGATTTTAAAAAAGCAGAATATGTAAATGCTCTGAAAAAACTGGAAGATTTTGATACCATTTCGCCAAGAGAGCTGAAATTGGAAACTTACAAAAAATATTTCAATCTTCCGAAGCAGGAATTTAAAGACAAATGGCTGAAAAAAGAAGATTTTTCTCTGTATAATTACAATCATTTCAAGGAAAAACTGAATAAAGATTCTCTGAAATCTCATCCTGAAATGGTTTTAAGAATCAATAACCTCAAAAAATTGTTTCCTGAACTTAAAAATGATGTTCCGGATGAAAAACCTTCCGATTCTTATTCTACGGTAGAAAAAATCGCAAGAATGGAAACTTTGCCCAATTTTTATCACTCTGAAGATTACGGAGTCGGAATTTATGCAAGTCTTCAGTTTTTGCAGGATAACGAAGAGGAAAAGTATTATAAAAGCTGGCTCGGGAAATGTTTTGCCAAGATTTATGAAGCGAGAAAAAACTACAATTTAAATCGATATTTAGATCGGGTAGATCCCAAAAATCAAAGTGAAAGCTATCAGCAGTTCCTGAACTTTATGTGGAACCTGAGTCTCGATGAAATTAAAAATATTGCAGATTATTATCAAACGACAGAATCCTGACCGAAGGTCAGGATTCTTAATTTAGTATAAAATTTAAATCAGCTCTTAATAATTCAGCCTTTCCAGACGGATTTTATTGAATTTTTCTTTTTCATTGAATTCACGCAGCAGAATATAACCTTCTTTTGCTACATACGGTGTTACCACATAATTATCTTTTTCTGAAATAGGAACAACTTCCTGCTTGAATTTCCCGTCAATAATCGTATTGATAAAAAGATTCCACTTCTTTTCTTTGGTCACCTGATCTTTCTGATAATCGCGGAAGAAAAAGACAACATCTTTACCGTCATTCAGATACTGAGAAAAAAGATAATCGCTGTTTACCCACTTCGATTTTTCTTTTTCAAAGACCTGTACGTCTTTTACCTTAAAATCTTTATCGGTGTTGATGTAAACCAGATCGGTCGTTTTCGGAGCATTGTACTGTCCTGCAGGTTTGAATTTCTCTGAAAGAATTCCCACACTGCCATCGCTCATAAAATATGCATCCTTTGTCTGAAGATAATAGCCGTTTTCTACGCCTCCGTCTGCGCTCAGTTTTGGAATGTAGTTGGAAAGATCCGGTTTGTAGCTGATGGTTTTCAGATCTACATTATAATTGTTTTTATCAAGAATAAATCTTGCAAAGCCTCTGTTCTCTTTGGAAATATAATTTCTTCCCAGCAAAACCACTTTATCGTCAAAAGTTTTGTCATTATCAATTCCGCTTAAAGCATCAATATTATAAATGGTTTCCGGCGAAAGTCCCGTTATCGGTTTGTTAGAAAGCTCTTTTCCGGTTTTCATATCAATCACCAGAAGAGAAAAAGTTTTGTCGTCATCATTCACCTTTCTCAGGATTCCGTAGATGCGGTTTTCGTCCTTTTCCAAAATGGTAAGATCCGAAAAAACTTTTTTATCTCCGTTTGTATTGTAGCTGTATCGCCAGATCTCTTTCTTGTTATCGTCGAATTTAATCAGGCTGTTTTTATTGATGTATTTTCCGTAATCGTTGTATTCCAAAGCCAGATAACCTCCCTCCTTAATTTCTCCTACCGCAGAAACATAATTGTAGCCTTTCTCTTTCTTCTCGGCGCGGTTTTCTTTTCTTTCCTCTTTAAAAGTTTTGGGCTGTGAGATTTCTTTAAACGTTCCGTCCTCCTGATAATCGTAATACACTTTAGGCTTTACTGTATTGGTCTTAGGATCTATGACCATAGAAACGGGAGCCGCTGCATCTTTGGAAAAAGCCTGAAGATAATTGATGTCCGAAGGCTGAAGAATAATCTGCCCTTTAAAATCCACATATCCGAAATAATTGGAAACCAGAAGTCCCGCTTCAAATTCCTTATTCGCAACCGGATTCAGGTTTTTATCTAAAATAACGTATTCGAATTTCTGTTTTTTATTGTCTGTTTTCCCGTAGGAATAAATAGAAACATAGCCGTAAAGATTGTCTTTGGTATCAAACAGCGCATTCATCCCTACATTTTTACCTGAGGCTAAAGAAGCCAGATCCTGAGTCTGAGAATATGCAATTGTCTGAATAAGACCCAACCCTAAAAGTATTAATTTTTTCATGGTTAAAATTTGAATTTCAAAAATAGCAAATTCGGGGATATGTTCTTAAAAAAATAAAAGCCCTGATTTCTCAAGGCTTTCGGTCTATATTTTAGAAAGTAAATTTCTGAAACTTGTCTTTTCGTCGATAATTCTTCTCAACTCTGAAACCGAAACTCTTTCCTGCTGCATTGTGTCTCTGTCTCTTATCGTCACCGTGTGATCCGTTAAAGAATCGTGGTCGATCGTGATACAGTAAGGTGTTCCGATCGCATCCTGTCTTCTGTAACGTTTTCCGATCGCATCTTTTTCTTCGTAGAATAAGTTGAAATCATATTTCAGATCGTTGAAAATCTGTTCTGCATATTCTGCCAATCCGTCTTTCTTCATTAACGGAAGAATCGCTGCTTTAATGGGCGCTAAAGCCGGAGGTAAAGATAAAACCGTTCTTTCTGAGCCATCTTCCAAAACTTCGTCTCTTAAACAATGAGAGAATAAAGCCAAGAACAATCGGTCTAAACCAACCGAAGTTTCCACCACATACGGAACATAGTTTTCGTTTCTTTCCGGATCGAAGAACTGAAGTTTTCTGCCTGAGAATTCTTCATGCGCTTTTAAATCGAAATCCGTTCTTGAGTGAATACCTTCCAGTTCTTTGAAACCGAAAGGGAAATTAAATTCAATATCTGCTGCAGCATTCGCGTAGTGAGCCAGTTTTTCATGATCATGGAATCTGTAATTTTCGTCACCCAAACCTAAAGCTAAATGCCAGTTCAGACGCTTTTGCTTCCATTGCTCGTAGAATTCAAGTTCTGTTCCCGGAGCTACGAAAAACTGCATTTCCATCTGTTCGAATTCACGCATTCTGAAGATAAACTGTCTTGCAACAATCTCGTTTCTGAACGCTTTTCCGATCTGTGCAATACCGAAAGGCAGTTTATGACGTGAGGTTTTCTGTACATTCAGGAAATTAACGAAAATTCCCTGCGCAGTTTCCGGTCTTAAATAAAGATCCATTGCAGAATCTGCAGAAGCACCTAATTTAGTCCCGAACATCAGGTTGAACTGTCTTACCTCCGTCCAGTTTTTAGAACCCGTGTCAGGATCAGCAATTTCCAGCTCTTCAATTAACGCTTTTACATCAGCAAGATCTTCATTTTCTAAAGATTTTGCCAGTCTGGAAAGAATCGCTTCTCTTTTGGCTCTGTATTCCAATACTTTTGGATTAGTTGCCACAAACTGTTCTTTATCAAAAGCCTCACCGAATCTTTTTGCTGCTTTTTCAATCTCCTTATTCTCCTTATCTTCAATTTTAGCACAGTAATCTTCCACCAAAACGTCTGCTCTGAAACGTTTCTTAGAATCCTTATTATCAATCAATGGATCGTTGAAAGCGTCTACGTGCCCCGAAGCCTTCCATGTTGTTGGGTGCATAAGGATCGCCGAATCAATACCCACAATATTTTCGTTAAGCTGTACCATCGCTTTCCACCAGTATTGCTTGATATTATTTTTTAACTCGGCTCCGTTCTGTCCATAATCATAAACTGCGGATAAACCATCGTAGATCTCACTCGAAGGGAAAATAAAACCATATTCTTTAGCGTGAGAAATCACTTTCTTGAAAACATCTTCTTGCTTTGCCATAATTTTTTAACGTCTGAAAGTGCAAAAATATGAATTTGAATCCCAATTCCATGAAATTCAATAAAAAAAGCCGTCAATAGACAGCAAATATTTACATTTTTAATTTTCAGGAGTCGGGAACCTGCTTTCACTACTCGCTTTTTTCTTTATTCAGCGTGGCGGCGGAGCCGCCACGCTGAATAAAGAAAAAGAGCTCAGACATGCCGTTCAATCAGGACTACTAAGAACAGCATAAAAAAAGCAGTTGTAAAAACTGCTCCTGTATATTTTAGAAATTGTAGGATAATCCGATGCTGTTTCCTGTGATGTCTAACCTGTAAGAAGCAGTTTTTGCCTCTCCGCCTTCCGGATTCTGGTTTTGCGTATCCACAGCTTTCTTCAGATTTTTTCCGGAACTGATCGCGAAAGGAATCCCGATTCCCACAAATCCTGCTCCAATTCCTACCAATCCCCAGCCGCTTTTATCTTTTACTTCGTAAGCTACGCCATTGTGATAAGCTGTTTTGGTGCGTAATATCTGTTTTGCTAATCCGAAACCGATAAAACCACCGCCAATCGCTCCGAAAATCTGAGAAACCGTACTGTTGGTGTTCGCTTTCTTCATATAGTTCAGCGCTTCAGGATTGGTAAATACCTTTTTATATTCGGAAAATTTAAATTTCTGATTTCCTTTGATAAAAAACTCTCTGTTGGATTTTCCCAACCTCAGTGAATCTGAGTTCTGGGCGAAAGAAATTAATGGAAAAATACTCAGCAGTAAAGTAAATAATAGCTTTTTCATGGTTAAAAATTTGCGCGAAAATAGAAATTATATTTTTCAAAAAAACATTTTAAATGTTAAAATTTCAGTATTTGGCAGAGTATACCATGAATCAATCATTCAAAACATTCTCTTAATGATCTGGTCATATGTTTGAAGAATAAATATAAATCTTCTACTTTTGCCTGATGTTAGAAATTCTTTATCGCGACGAACATCTTATTGCCATCAACAAACCCAGCGGATTGTTGGTTCATAAATCTTTTTATTCGGGAGAAGCCGATACGTATGCGATTCAGGAACTGAGAAAGCAGATCGGACAAAAAGTGTATCCTGTCCATCGTTTAGACCGGAAAACTTCGGGCGTTTTGCTGTTTACTTTAGATAAAGATACACTAAGAATGATGAGCACTCAGTTTGAAGAAAAACAGGTTGAAAAGAAATACATTGCCATTCTTCGAGGCTGGACAAAGGAAGAGGAAACAATTGATTATGATCTGGTTAACGAAAATGAAGTCAAACAAAATGCAGTCACTCGATATCGCCGTCTGCAGACTTCAGAGATCGATTTACCCTTTTTAAAACATCAGACTTCCAGATATTGTTTGGTGGAAGCCATCCCTGAAACGGGACGATTTCATCAGCTGAGAAAACATTTTAAACACATTTTACACCCGATTTTAGGATGCCGAAAACATGGCTGCAATAAACAGAATAAATTGTGGCTTCAGACATTTGAGATCAACAAAATGACACTTCATGCGCATCAACTGACATTTAATCATCCGGTTTCTAACGAAAGAATTACTGTAAATGCCACGATAGATGATGATTTCAAAAAAGTAGGGGATATTTTGAATTTTGATTTGAGTACATATTCTTAACTTTTACAGCTATTATTCTGGCTCTTTCTTGTTGTTGTAAATCTATTAGAACTCATTCAAACCTCATAGGTTTTTAAAAACCTATGAGGTTTATATTTTACCGAATAACTAAATTGCTTCATCAAATCAACTCGTTGATTCCTCTTTGCTCTTATACAAGAACATAGAAAATTGAAACTTTACGTCAAAAATTATCCATTGATTTGCCAATGAGATATTTATTTTTATAGATACCATTGATAATACCTTTTTCCATAAAATATCATACATTAACCGAACATTAATTTTAAAATGAGTATTTTTGTAAAACTTTTTTTCAATGTACAAATCGCTTATTCGCCCGATTCTTTTTAAATTCGATCCTGAAGAAGTACACCATTTTACTTTTTCGATGCTTAAAAATTTTGGATTTCTTACCAAACTATTTTTTCCGAAACCTATTCAGGATAAACGTCTGGAAAGAGAAGTTTTTGGGTTGAAATTTAAAAATCCTGTTGGTTTAGCGGCAGGTTTCGATAAAAATGCAGTTTTATTTAATGAATTGGGAGATTTAGGCTTTGGATTTGTAGAAATCGGAACCGTAACGCCGAAAGCTCAGGCGGGAAATCCTAAGAAAAGACTGTTCCGTTTAATTGAAGATGGCGGAATTATCAACCGAATGGGCTTCAACAACGACGGTCTGGAAGCAGCGATTGAAAAACTGAAAGGCAACAAAGGAAAAATTATCATCGGGGGTAACATCGGAAAAAATACGAATACTTCTCCCGAAAATTACACGCAGGATTATCTGGAATGTTTTGAAGGGCTTCATCCTTACGTAGATTATTTTGTGCTGAATGTAAGCTGTCCGAATGTTGGAAGCCACGCCAAACTGGAAGATGTAGATTACCTTCGTGAACTGATTACGGAAGTGAAAAAAATCAACCAGTCGAAATCTGTACAGAAACCAATTCTGCTGAAAATTGCTCCGGATCTGAATAACAATCAATTAGATGAAATCATTGAACTGATTGCAGAAACAAAAATCGACGGAATCGTAGTTTCCAATACATCAGTGAACCGGGAAGGTCTGAAAACGTCACCTGAAGTTTTAGCGGAAATCGGAAACGGCGGATTAAGTGGAAAACCTATTCGTGAAAGAAGCACAAAAATGATCAAATATCTTTCTGATAAAAGCAACAGAGCATTCCCGATCATCGGAGTAGGCGGAATTCATTCTGCAAAAGATGCGCTTGAAAAGCTGGATGCAGGAGCAACGTTGGTTCAGTTGTACACAGGTTTCATCTACGAAGGTCCGGAATTGATTCAAGATATTAATAAGGAAATTTTGACGAGAGCAAGTCGCCTCTCTGTATAATTTGTTGAAATTTCTGAAAAACAAAAAAGAGTTCGCCTGAACTCTTTTTTTATGATTTTAAAGAAAAAAATGCGCAATCGTATAAATAATCAGCCCTACCAAACCACCGACGATCGTTCCGTTCACACGGATGAACTGAAGATCTTTTCCTACTTCCAGCTCCAGCTTTTCGCTTAATTCTTTTCCCTGCCAGTTTCCGACGGTAGAACTGATGAGGTTTCCGAATTGATGGGTGTTTTTAAGAATATATTTGTAAGCGGTAACACGAACCCAATCGTCGATTTTTTTCTGAAAATTTTCGTCATTTTTTAAATTCTGTGAAAATTCATTCAGATTTTTAGACAGATATTTTTTTAATGAAGATTCATCGTCCTGAAGTTCTTTCGTTAACGTATTTTTAATGGAAATCCAGATGTCGTTGGAATATTCATTCAGCTTCTCATTTTTGAGGAGATCATTTTTAATGTTTTTAAATTCCTCTTCCCATTTCGGATCCTGTTTAAGTTCATGGGAGAAATCATAGATTTTCTGGGTGATCAGATTTCGTATTTCGTGGTTCGGATCCTGTTCAATCTCTTTGAAAAAGTCAGAAAGTCCGGTGGTAATTTTATCCGCAATTTTATTATCCACAAAAGCAGGGATAAAAGTATAGCTTCCTTTTTTCACGCGGTCTTTAATCATTTCATCATTTTCAGCGATGTAATTTTTAATCTGAGAAGAAAGATTGGTAATAATCCTCTGATGATCGTTTTTGTCTAAAAGATAGTTGATTCCGCTGCCTAAAATGGCGTTCAGTTTGATAGTATCCGTCATTTCAGACACTTTTTTGCTGATAAAACGGCTTACTTCCGAATCGTCGAGCTTATTTAAAATATCCAGAACAATATCCGAAAGGTTTTTAAGCAAAACATCCTGATTCTTTTCTTTTCCGAGCCATTCTCCCACAAAATTCGAGATTTTTAATTTCTGGATATAAGGTCTGATGTTTTCCGGAGAAAGAAAATTCGTTACGACGAAATTTCCAAGATTGTCTCCCAGTTTTTGCTTACTGTTTTCAATAAGATTGGTGTGCGGAATCGGTAAACCAAGCGGATGACGGAAAAGGGCTGTTACGGCAAACCAGTCTGCTAAAGCTCCTACCATTGCAGCCTCGGAAAAGGCACGAACGTAACCTATCCAATGAGAATCTATGGTTTTTTGCAACAACGTTGTCCCGATAAACAGAACGGCCATCAACACAAATAATCCTGTGGCAAAAGCTTTGTATTTTCTGAGCTGTTTTCTTTTGGCTTCATCATTCATATCCTCAAATTTAGTAAATTTGGTTGTGAAATTTCACCTGTTAATATTGTTGTGAAAATTTTTAATTCGTTATTTTCATTTCTCAAAGGCATCGGTTTTGATGCTTACATTTTGTCTTTGATAAAAAATATTTAAAATTCTATGGAAAACCAAGCAAAAAACAATCCATACTACTCCAGAACAGACACTTCAAAACTCGATATTTCCAATGATGAATGGAAAAAAATTCTTGCTCCGGATTTATACACCATTGCAAGAGAAGCTTCTACGGAAAGACCTTTTACCGGAAAATACAATGAATTTGATGAATTTGGAGAATATTACTGTGCCGTGTGCGGAAACCATTTATTCCGTTCTACATCCAAATTTTCCAGCAGTTGTGGCTGGCCAAGTTTTTTTGAAGCAGATAAAGAAGGAGTGTATTACAAAAGAGATACTACCTATGGAATGGAAAGGGTAGAAGTGCTCTGTAAAAGATGCGATTCTCATCTGGGACATGTTTTTGATGATGGTCCTCAGCCAACGGGATTGCGCTACTGCATGAATTCTGTAAGTCTTGAATTTGTTGCAGATTCTGAAAAATAATCCGATTTGTACCCACGAAATCAGTAAGTTAAAGTTTCTTAAATTGCGTTAAACTTCGTGGAGTTATTACGCTTACCCTAATTATGTTTTATACATTTGCTGACTCAATTGGATTTAACATAATAGTGAAATAGTGAATGAAAGCATTGTATAGCTTATTAGGTGCAGCTTACATCGTTACTACTTCATTCTATTTGTCTCCAAAAAAGGCAATCGAAAAGAATGAAATCAGTACAAAAAAAATTGTAAGATTAGCCGACACGAAATCTGAGAAATCTGCCGAAAAAGCAGTAAGTTCATCAGAAGAATTATACAGATCTATTGTTTTCGAGCAGGGACACGAACTTAATGAGGAAGTTTTTTTCAAAGCGGTAACAGGTTTTGAAAATATGAAGAAAGCAGGTTTGCTTAACGAAGATTCGCATTTACTTACGGTATGCGATTTTTCTATGTCTTCGAACACAAAAAGACTTTGGGTAATTGACATGAATGAGAAAAAAGTATTGTTTAATTCATTAGTAGCACACGGAAAAAATACAGGCGAAGAATTTGCTACGAATTTTTCTAACACGGAAAGTTCGTTGCAGAGCAGCTTAGGATTTTATATCACGGATGCAACGTATGACGGAGACAACGGTTATTCTCTTAGACTACTTGGAATGGACAAAGGATTTAATGATGCTGCTTACAGAAGAGCTATCGTTATGCACGGTGCAGATTACGTAAGCGAAGAATTTGCCGCTATGCACAAAAGAATTGGCAGAAGCTGGGGTTGTCCTGCTGTTCCGAGAGATTTAACAAAACCGATCATTAATACCATTAAAGGAAGAAATCTTCTTTTTATTTATTATCCTGATCAGAATTACCTTTCCAAATCGGAGTGGTTAAAAGCATAACAGAAAAGCAGTCGGTTTGACTGCTTTTTTTATTTCTAAATTAAAAATTTCCTGCACGTTTGTCATTCTGACGAAGGAAGAATCTATTAAATTACTATTTTTCGTTGATTAAGAGTGGATGATACAGAATTGTTTTATCTGCTCAATCTTCCAGAGATTTATTCAAAAAGCTTAAGAAAACTTCTTAAAAATCAACGTGGCATTGTGTCCTCCGAATCCAAAAGCGTTACTTAAAGCATAATTGATATTCTTTTCTTTCGCTTCTCCAAAAACAATATTCAGATCTTTTGGGATGTTTTCATCAATCCTGTGAAGATTGATCGTTGGCGGAATAATTCCGTTTTCTATCGCTTTGATTGAAAGTATGGCTTCCGCAGCTCCGGCTGCTCCCAGCAAATGCCCCGTCATGGATTTTGTGGCACTGATGTCGAGATTTTTACTTCCTTTAAATAATTTATTGATTCCGTTTAATTCAACCAAATCTCCCATTGGAGTAGAAGTAGCGTGAGGATTAATATAATCAATATCTTCTGTGTTGATTCCTGCTTCATGTAGAGCCAACTGCATCGCTTTAATGGCTCCGACTCCATCGGGATGAGGTGCCGTCATGTGATACGCGTCGGCTGTCATGGCTGCTCCCACCAATTCTGCATACATTTTTGCACCTCTTGCTTTGGCGTGTTCGTATTCCTCAAGAATTAAGGCTCCGGCTCCTTCTCCCATCACAAAGCCGTCTCGTTCTGCATCATAAGGTCGACTGGCGGTTGTAAAATCATCGTTTCTTGTAGACATCGCTTTCATAATAGAGAAACCTCCAATGGAAGCAGGGGTAATCGCAGCTTCAGAACCACCGCTCACAATCACTTTGGCTTTTCCTAATCTGATGTAGTTAAAGGCATCCATCAGCGCAGTATTTCCGGTTGCACATGCTGAAATCGTTGTATAATTGATTCCCTGAAGTCCGAATTTCATTGAAATCATTCCCGAAGCCATGTTGGCGATAAATTTAGGAACGAAGAAAGGATTGAATCTTGGGGTTCCGTCTCCTTTGGTAAATTCCATTACTTCACTTTCGAACGTCCACATTCCGCCCTGTCCGGTTCCCCAGATTACTCCGGTGTCGAACGGATCCATTTTTTCAAGCTCCAATCCGGAATCTTTTAATGCTTCTGCTGTGGAATACATCGCGTATTGGGAAAAAAGATCGCTTCTTTTGATTTCGTTATGTGTTAAATGAACTTTCGGATCAAAATTTTTAACCTCACAGGCAAAATGAACTTTAAATTTTTCTGTATCGAAGTGGGTGATTTTGTTGGCTCCGCTTACACCGTTGATGCTGTTGTTCCAGAATTCTTCAACATTATTTCCTAAAGGCGTCACTGCGCCAAGTCCTGTAATGACAACTCTTTTCATTTAATTATTGATTTTGAATAAATTAGAGGTTCCTCTTGCAATAAGGCGCGTTTTATCTGCATTCCAGATTTCGCACTGTGCGTTTACAAACTGCTTTCCTCTTTTGACGATTTTAGTTTCAGCTACAATAATATCATTTTCTTTTGCTGTTGAAAAATAATCGATGCTGTTATTTATGGTGACAATAAAGTTTTTTTCATTCAAAGAGAACATGGTGGCTCCGATAACATCGTCAAAAATGGCTGCGGTAACTCCTCCGTGAAGATTTCCCATGGGATTCAGCCATTCTTCCCGTACTGTATACTGAAATTCCAATTGTCCTTCTTCTGCCGAAAGAACGACAGGATTCAGCCATTTCATAAAGGGAGAAGGAGATTCTGTAAACTCTTTTCCGATGAATGATTTTAATATTTGTAATTTATCCATATGAATTATGAGATATTTTGTTTAATTTCTTTGTCGATAACCTGTAAGATCCTGTCTAAGGCGATGTTGAGATATTTTTCGTCTTCTGTGGTTTTGGATAAAAGAATACCGCCTTCAATCATCATGATGAATAAGGATGCAAATTCCTCCGCATTAATTTCAGGCTTAAATTCTCCGTTTTTTTGTCCTTCCCCTATAGTATCTGAAATCATTTTTATCCAGTCCTGAAAAGAATGACGGACCTTTTTTCTTAATTCCGGAAAGGAATCATTACATTCTGTGGCAGCATTCATTAAAGGACAACCCCCGTGCTGAAAGACAACTTTCCAGTTTTTTCTGTAAAATGCGATGAAAGCATATAATTTTGAAGTCATGGTAGGATATTCTTCACCAAAAGACTTTTGCAGATTTTTCTTCAGAAGACCTGCGTTAAACTGATATACTTTTAGAGCTACTTCATCCCTGTTTTCGAAATTTCCGTAAATACTTCCTTTGGTTAAACCCGTCGCTTGTGTAATGTCGGAAAGTGATGTAGAATTATACCCTTTGGTATTAAACAAAGCTGCGGTTTTCTCGATGATGAATTGTCTTGTCTTTTCTGCTTTTGACATTTTCTGTTGAATTGATGCAAATATATACAAAATATACCGATTGGTATATTTTGTAATGAGATTAAATATATCCATCTATATCAAACCATTAAATTTCCAATAAAAAGGTTAGATTAACCTGAGTCCGGGATAAGTCTTCTTAACCGCAAGGTTAAACAAAGAGATTCAATTATCAAGAATACAGCTTTTAAGATATACAAAGGCGTAAAACTTATCAAAGTAATACCATTTTTGTCTTTTTTAAATAAACGAAGTGCCTTTGTTTAGCTTGTAAACTTTCAATAAGTAAAAAAAAATCTTTTGTTTTTCTTTGCGATAAATTAATTGTTTAAATTTATTTCTTATCCTGAACTGAGGTTAATTAAGTTGAATCTTCAGTTTTTTAAGTTTTGGCTAAAGCCTTTTGATTTGTTCTTTTAATGAAAAAACGGGCTGAAGCCCGTTCCTATTCATGCTGATATTAAGATTTTAAATAATTTACGTGAAGAGCTTAATAGTCTTAACTTCTTAACTAAAATCTTAATCGTTCAAACTCTTAGTTAGCCAAAGTCGCTTCCAAAGTAATTTCGAAGTTGAATGCTGCACTTACCGGACAGCCTTCTTCCGCAATTTTTGCATATTTCTGGAACTCTTCTTCTGAAATTCCGGGAACTTTAGCTGTTAATGTCAATTCAGATTTTGTAATTTTTCCTGCGCTTGGATCCAAAGTAATAACAGATTTTGTAGTTAATTCTTCCGGAGTATAGCCTGCCTGAGAAAGTTCTGCGCTTAATTTCATCGTGAAACATCCTGCGTGAGCCGCTGCTAATAATTCTTCAGGATTTGTTCCTACACCGTCTTCAAATCGGCTGTTAAATGAATACTGAGTCTGGTTTAAAGTGGTGCTTTGTGTGGTAAGATGTCCTTTTCCTTCTTTAATGGTTCCGTTCCAAACGGCTGTTGCGTTACGTCTCATAATATTTTTGTTTTAATATTGTTATTTTGATGTGACAAAGGTATTGCAGATTTCGTTCCAGATAAATACACAAAAAGAACTAACTATTGTACTTTTTTCCCGAGATATAATTTTTTTTGAAACTTGCAGGTGTGCTTCCTGTTTTCTGACTGAAAAGCCGGTTGAAATAGGCAGGATCTTCATAGCCGAGATCGTAGGCAATTTCTTTTACCGTTTTGTCGGTATAGAATAATAGTCTTTTGGCTTCCAGTAAGATTCTGTTGATGATAAATTGGTTGGGAGATTCCAGATTCAGATTTTTAAATTTGTGCGTAAGTGTTTTTGGGGATAGGTGAAGCATTTCTGCATAATCTGCCACATTATGTTTTTCGCGAAAGTGAACTTCAAGCAAACGGCTGAAATCCCTGAAAACATCCAGTTCGTGCGCCGGAATTTTTATTTCATCATTATTCAGATTCTGTTTTTTCCATTTTCTGGTGGCGCGGATGATAATTTGTTTAACGTAGGTTCGGATCATTTCTTCTGCGGAAGAATCTTTCCATTCCAGTTCGTTTTTAATGTTTTGAAATAAATGTTGAATTGCAGAATTTTCTTCGGCATCGAGTTCAACAAAAGGAATTTCAAACACGTTATGAAAAAGCAGTCCGTCACAGGCAACTTCCTTATCATGAATCTGAATGCAGTAAAAATCACGGTTGTAATAGATCATATGCGATTCGTCGTTTCCATTTTCCATTTGCAGATGCTGATTCGTCAGAAAAAATAAAGCCGGATTTTCGGTTTTATAATATCTAAAATCCACAGACAGTTCGTATCCTGCAGGAATATAGAAAATTTTAATTTCAGATTTGTATTTGTGGTCTTTAAAATTGAGCAGATTGTTTTCGGAAAAAGTTTCGAATCCCAGTTTCTTGTACTGGTCTTCAAAGATAAGTGTTTGCGACATCCTTTTGCTTTCCTATAAATGTACAAAAAAGCATGATTCCAATCCTATTAATTATTGAAATCATGCTTAATAATATAAACTTGATTGCTGAATTTTCTGAACCATTAAGAGAATTTAAGAGGTTAAGTTTAGTTTAGAAAATCAAATTGATTTTAATAAGCATAAATCTAAAAAGCGAAGCTCATCTTACTATTCTAAACTCCTTAACAGAAATCTTGATGGTTTAAACTAAGCGCAAATAATATTAATTCTGATTTTCAGCTTACAACTCCAACTCAATAACTCAATAACTCAAAAACACTCAAACTCTCAAATCCTAAAACTTAAAAAGTAACATCCAGTCCCACATAAAAATTAGCTTTCATGATGGGAGCATATACCATTCCGCCGTCAAAATAATTTCCGAAAGGATTTTTAACATCAACAATGGCATTTTTCTGATAATAGGACGTTAAATTTTCTCCACCTAAATAGGCTCTGATTTTCTTATTGAAATTCCTTGAAATCTGCGCATTTAAAACAACATAAGATTCGGAATAGGAAGGAAGCTGAAATTCCGCAGGATTCGATGAAGTATTGGGAAGTCTCTGTTTTCCGACTGCATTCAGTGTGGTGTCGAAACTCCAGAATCCACCTTTGCTGTTTTTGTTGGTAGAGTAGGCAAGATTCACAAAACCTCTGTGTTTCGCCATGAAAGGAACTTCACGTCTTCCATCCAGATAATCTGCCTGAACATCGTAATATTTGTAAGCCAGTCTCACTTCAAAATTTCTGAAAGGAACGAAATCCCACTGAGTCTGGAAAGAATTGGCAAAAGACTTTCCCTCAAGATTATAGAAAGTTAATTGTTGAGGAGACCGGTCCAGATCCACCATCACCTGATCCTGAAAATCCGTTCTGAAAAAATCCGCTACCACAGTAGATTTTCTTCCGAAAAGTTTAAATTCCTGCTGTAAACTCGCTCCGTAATTCCATGCAATTTCAGGTCTTAAACCATAAATATTTCCTCCGTTCTGTAAAACCTGAATGGATCGGTTAGATGCGAAATACTGCTGACTTTCGGCAAAAATGTTTGCCGTTCTGAAACCTCTTCCTACGGAAAGTCTCAAAATCGTCTGTGGTGTAAAATCATATTTAAAATTCAGTCTCGGCGTGAACTGCGTTCCGGCAAGATTATGGAAATCTACTCTTGCTCCGGCAACCAAAGTGTATTTTAAACCTGTTAAAGTATATTCCGCAAAAGCTCCCGGAACAATCTCGTTTCTTTTGATGGCTGAGGTTAAATAGTTTTCGTCATATCCATCATACATGAAGCTTGCTCCGGCTTTGTATTTATGATTGGTATTTCCCAAGATACTTTCAAAAATTAAATTGGAATAGTACGTCTGCTGTTTTCCGGAGTAATTTCTCAGTCCGAAAAAGCTGTCCTGCTGATGAAAAGTGTACTGGTTCATCCAGCCAAGACTCTGGTAAGGTTTTCCTTTAAAAACATACCCTGTTTTATTCCAAACCTGAAATCTGGAGATGTCAATTCCGACTCCGTACAGCGATTGTTTTTCCTGTGGCATTTTTTTATCGAATCCGGTCTGTCCCGAAGTTCTTTCGTCTTTGATGAAATTAATTCCAAAATGTGAACCGAAACCTGACTTTTGCAGATCATTGTAATTCAGTAAATAAGCTGCATTTAACTGCGTTCCTTTCGGTCTGTCCAGAAATCCGTCATCATTCATATCTGTATCTCCGAAAGTTCCGTTTCCGTGCAGTAAAAATGTCTGTGACCATTTTTCATTTATGGGCGAAACACTGGTGATATTGGCTTCTGCTCTTCCGTTAAAATCTGAAAATAAATTCAGTGAAGTTTCCGGCTTTTCGGCATTCTTCAGAAGTTCTGTATTTATTTGTCCTGTAATGCTTTCATAACCATTCGTAACGGTACTTCCGCCTTTGGTAAGCTGAATGCTTTCAATCCATCTTCCGGGAATGAAACTCAGCCCGTAAGCGGAAGCCAATCCTCGGATTTCGGGCAGTAATTCTTTTGTTAAGCTCGTATATTTTTGATCTAAACCTAACATTTTCAGTTGCTTTGTTCCTGTAACGGCATTGCTGAATGAAACATCAACCGTTGCATTGGTTTCAAAACTTTCAGAAAGGTTACAGCAGGCTGCTTTCAGGAGTTCTTTTTTATCAATATTAAAAATAAGTCCTGCTTCTTTTTTGTTTAAAGACGTTGCTGCTTTTGATCCGTTTACCGTAATGCCTTCAATATTTTTTTCATGACTGCCGTGATTTTCAATGGCTGCATTATGATCAGCGTGATCACTGTGAGCAGAAGGATTTCCTTCTTCCGCATGAACTTTCGGATTTGCTTCTCCAAAAGGAATTTCTCTATCGTAAAGACAGCATGAAGGCAGATTTTTATACGTGTTGTCGCTGGATTTATACTTCTCGTTATCATGCCCAACTTCCGCAATTTTCTTCAAAATTTTGTCTGATGATGTTTTATTCGAATCAAAATTCAGCGTTACAATTTGTCTTTCGGCATCCCATTCTGCGGAATCTGCTCCTGCATCTTTTGCGGCTTTTTCAATTCTTGCTTTGCAGGATTCACAATTGCCTTTCACATAAAACTCATTTTCTTTTTTAGCATGATTTTCAATGGTTTGTGGCTGTAAATCTCTGGTGTAATGACAGCATTCCGGAAGATCTTCATACGTTTCAGCAGAGGCTTTGAATTTTTCATTGTCATGACCTGCTTCGGCGATTTTTTTTAAGATTTCATCAGAAGAAGCATTGTTGTCTGTTTCAATGGTTAATGCCTGTAAATCAATTGAATAGATTGCTTTTTTTGCGCCTGCTTTCTTAGCGGTATTTTCGATTCTTTCTTTGCACATTTCACAGTTTCCTTTTACTTTGAACTGGTTTTTTGAAAGATTCTGGGCAAAAATAAATTGTATGGATAATAAGAATACACCAAGAATAATCCTGGAAATATATAATTTCATTTTGTTTAAAATTTAAATTAACTGAAGCTTGAATATAGCCATGTAATAATCAGATAACACAAGCAATCATTGTTATGCTGGTAAACTGATATTGTATTTCGCTTTGAATTAAGCTATTTTCGGGGGCTGCCAGATTTCTTTTAAACGGCTTGAAAGATAAGGATCAGAATATTCGAACTGTGAATTTTTATTCGATTTGTAATACGAATATTCTAACTGTAAACTCTTTGAAAAAGGAGTTTCTATAAAAGTATAACAGGCTAAACACGTTGAACAGCAATCGTCGTTACAATTTGATTTCTGCTCTTTTTCGTGATGATTGTTTTTGGAATTTTGAGAATGATCTTTTTTACAGCAGCTCATTTCAGAATCTTTTTTGCAACAGTTTTCCTGCATATTCTGTGCATAGAAATTATCTTTAGGAATCAGAAAGATTCCCAGACAAAAGATAACGAATATAAACTGAATAAATTTCACCATACAAAGGTAGGAAAAATGTTAATGATGATGGTTATTCTCTAAAATTAATTCGGATTTTGGCTAATTTATCTTCAAAATCTTTTTCTTCATATCCTCCAAAATAGCAGGCGAAAAAAGGTTTCCCAAATGAATTCTTTTAAACTCTTTCTCGTTTTTTTTCCAATCCATATATTTTTTTAATTCAATAATATTTCCATTTTCGAGTATTAAAGTTGAATTAAATATTTCTACAATATCTTCCAAATCTCTGTTAGCGGGAACCTCATAGAATCCTGTTTCGGAGCCACGAAAATTTTCAAAACTTCCGTCACCAAATTGAGCAAGAAAGTAATGGGTGGGGTAAAAACTGAATTTTTTCTGAAATTCTTCGGGAAAAGAATATTTACACTTTTCGATCTTCTCAATATCTGACAGAGAAACTGTATTGTCTTGAACTATCAAGCCTTCAATAATCCCTTTTTGAACGTAATCCTGAGGTAATTGGTTTGTGTTAGTTACTCCTGAATAATATGTTTTGTGCAGTCTTTCAAACTGTAATTGTATCGCTTTTCCCAGATGTCTTAAAGTCACACAGGGAAGAAACGTCTTGTCCCGCAATGTTACGGAGACATGATATTCAAGACCAAAAAAGTTATGATGATGTGGCTTAATGCATCGATTAAGACTATCCATCAGAAAATCTTCATGAATAGTTTCACCTATGTTCTGGCTGACGTCGTAAATAAGCATAATTCTTACAGGGCTTCTCCAACTTTCTTCGCACAGTCATGCCAAGGCTCTCCATGCGGAGGATTTACCGCCGGTTTCGGACCTGTTGGAGCAGGTGTCGGAGCCGGAGTCGGAGTGTTTTGTGCCATATTCTGCTGTACAGGCTGTTGAATTGGAGCAGGTTTACTGTTTAAAGGCTGTCCTATCGGAATGTCGCATCGGTGTCCTGGTTCTCCGTGAGGCGGATTCATCCCTTTCGGAGTTTTAACGGCTTTTGCTTTTCCGCTTTGGTTTACGGCAAATTTTCCGGGTTGTAAAGAATTCGGATCAATCTGAATGGTCTGTCCCTGCGGAGCATTTACCGCAACATTCTGAGTTCCCTGTTGAGGTTGTGCAGGAGCAGAATTTAATGGCTGTCCTACCGGAATATCGCATCTATGACCGGGTTGACCGTGTGGTGGATTCATTCCCGGAGAAGTAACGGTGGACGTTCCCGATCCTGTTGTTGTTTTAATTCCCGCCTGATCAAGAATAGAAGCTTTAGGAGTCTGATTAACAGCTACAGCAGGCTGTTGAACTCCGGCTTCTTCTTTGATATAAGTCGCTCTCTCATCCTTTTTACACGATACAGTAAATATAGAAATGGCAAGTATGCCCAACAATGTAGTTTTCATATAAAACAAAATTAGCAAAACATTTTTAAATGCTTTGCTAATTTTATAATAATAGTCGTTTTTTAGAATTAATTCTTAACTAATAGCCTGAATCCTTCTCCGTGTACGTTGATGATTTCCAGTCCTTCGTCGTCTTTCAGAAGCTTACGAAGCTTAGCAATATAAACGTCCATACTTCTTGCCGTAAAATAGTTTTCTTTTTTCCAGATCTTTCTCAGTGCTAAGTCTCTCGGCATGAAATCGTTTCTATGGATGCAAAGAAGCTTCAATAGTTCATTTTCTTTTGGAGAAAGCTTGTATTCGTTGTCACCAACTCTCAGTTGTCTCAGCATAGAATCAAAGAAAATATTGCTGATCTTGAACTGTTCCTGCTCTTCATTTTCTAAGGTGGAACTTCTCTGAAGAATTGCTTTAATTTTATATAAAAGAAGCTCGGTATCAAATGGTTTTGTGATGTAATCATCTGCTCCCAACTGATATCCTTTCAAGATGTCTTCTCTCATATTTCTTGCAGTTAAGAAAATGATCGGTGTATTTTTATCTATTTTTTTTACGTCTTCTGCTAATGAAAAACCGTCTTTTTTAGGCATCATCACGTCGAAAATACAGATATCAAATTCGTTTTCCGTAAATTCTTTCAACCCCTGTTCTCCGTCTGTAGCAAGAGTAACTTCGAAGTTATTTATCGTTAAATAATCCTTCAGCACTGCCCCAAAACTCTGGTCGTCTTCTACTAATAATATTCTGTTGCTCATAGTTGTAACTATTAATCGTTAATAATTTTGAATGAACAAGTCATTCTCCTCTTTTCTAATATTTGTTTATTGGATAAAAATTTTATCTATGCCATCGGAAGCTTTATTGTAAATGTGCTTCCTTTTCCTTTTTGGGAATCTACAATAATCTGTCCTTTATGGAGTTCCACAATCTTTTTTACATAAGACAATCCTAAACCCTGTCCTTTTACATTATGAATATTTCCGGTTTCTTCCCTGAAGAATTTTTCGAAAATTTTCGTTTTATTCTGGGTTTCCATCCCCATTCCTTTGTCTGAAACTTCTATTACATAAAAATGACCTTCATTTCTTGTTTTAATAGAGATTTCCGGCGTTTCCGGCGAATATTTGTTGGCATTGTCCAAAAGGTTTACCAGCATATTCGAGATGTGGAATTCATCAATTTTAAAATTATAATTCGTTGCATTAAATTCCTCTCTCAGCGTACCGTTTCTCTGCTTTACAATAAGGCTGAAAGATTCTGCCGTTCTTCTGATCAGTTCTCTTACGTTGGTTTCCTTCAGGAATAATTTCACCTCATTACGCTCAAGTTTAGACATATTCAGAACATTTTCCACCTGCTTTTTCATCCTCAGATTTTCCTGTTTAATCAGTTCCGAATAGTATTTTACCTTTTCCGGATTGGTTGCAATCTTATCATTCGCCAAAGAGTCTGTTGCTACAGAAATCGTTGCCAGAGGAGTTTTGAACTCGTGAGACATATTGTTGATGAAATCTGTCTTTACTTCTGCCAGTTTTTTCTGTCTCATCATATAATTAATGGAAATAATATAAATTCCCAAAATGGTAAGCAGCGAAAGAAATGTTCCCAAAAGCATCGGCCAGTTGTTCATTGCAAGAGAATAATCTTTCTTCGGAAAAACAAGAGCAAGACTGTACAGCGTCCTTTCTTTTTGGTCTGTAAAAAGTGGATAACTATATGTATTGTTGTCTTTCTTTTCTTTATAATCTTTATTAAAAACCTTAGTTAGGTTATTGTTTTTATCAATAATTCCATAACCGAATTTTGCGCTGATCCCTCTGATTTTTAATTCTTTGGAAATAACAGAATCTAAAATTTTAGCGTCAACTCTTTTACTAATCGGTAAATTATTTCCAATAATCTTTGCATATTCCTTCATCGCATAATCTCCGTTTTCCAGATCCTGATTAATATCTGCGGTAAGGATTTCGCGTTTCGTGGTGTCTCTTTTTATTTTATAGGCGGCTTCGTCAGAATACAATTTTGTAAGCTTGATTGAATCTCCCTGTTTGGAAATCGGAAGCTGACTTTTTTCGATAATATTTTTAGAGTAAATAATCTGTCTCTGCGTTCCGGAATCTTCTACCTGCTGAATCGTGGTTAAAGTAGGCTGATCGCTGTTTGCTAAAATATTGTTTCTGAAATCCTTATTATCTATATTTAAATATTTGTCTACTTCAATTTCTTCCATGTTTTTGGAAGTACTTTCCAGTGCGGAATACACTTTATTGGAAAACTCCTGTTCCAGTGCTCCGTAATAATTTTTCAGCCAATAAAACTGGAGTGTAACGAATACAATCAAAGAGATCGTCATAAACACAGAAATTATTGGGATGAACTTATTATTCATTTACTTTATTTTAATCGTTTTTGAAATAATGAGTGTTAAAATTAATTATTTTATGACTTGATAAACAAAAAACGCGCCAATAAATTGTGTAATTTTTCTTAAAAAGGCGTTATTTAACGTTTTTTTATAAATTTTTAATTTTTGTTATAATAAACACCGTGTATAAAATAAAAAGGAAAGTAAAAATTTACTCTCCTTTTTTTATTTCTAAAGTATTTCTTCATCCTGAAAATACTGAATAATTGCTTTTTTCATTAAAAGCTGCTGTTCGTTCGGTTTCAGTTCCGGAAGATCTTCCAGCTTATCAAAATGCGGATATCCGTCGTCATCGTAATGCGAAAATTTATAATATCCGAAAGGTTCCAGTAATCTGCACACTGCAATGTGGATTAGATTTACCTTATCGTCTTTTGTGTATTTTTGCTGTCCGCTTCCCAGTTCCTGAAGTCCGATCAGAAAAAGGTAGGTTTCTATCGGAGCATTTTTTTCTGTATCGAAATTTTCAATAAAGAATTGCTCTATTTTTTGCCATAATTCCGCTTCGTTCATTATATATCAATTCTTTTTATTGTTTATTCTGTTTTTTCGGGAAAATAAACATAATCCCTATATTTTACCTTCCAGTTTCATCAGGAAAGCATATTCCAAAGCATCTTCTTTCAAAGATTCAAATCTTCCGCTCGCTCCGCCGTGCCCTGCGCTCATGTCTGTTTTGAAAATCAGGATATTGTTATCCGTTTTCAGTTCTCTCAGTTTTGCGGTCCATTTTGCAGGTTCCCAGTATTGTACCTGAGAATCGTGTAATCCTGTGGTAATTAATAGATTTGGGTAATCTTTA
This sequence comes from Chryseobacterium sp. ZHDP1, assembly GCF_018603435.1. GTDB lineage: Bacteria > Bacteroidota > Bacteroidia > Flavobacteriales > Weeksellaceae > Chryseobacterium > Chryseobacterium indicum. The sequence continues at coordinate 3,396,800 of NZ_CP075682.1, forward strand.
GCTTCCACGTTATCATACGGCGAATATTCCTTCATGTAATGATAATATTCTTCATCATTCGGATTTCCCCATTCGTCGTATTCTCCGGTTGTTAAAGGGATGGTTTCGTCCAGCATAGTCGTTACAACGTCCACAAAAGGAACTTGTGCTACAATTCCGTTGAAGAGAGAAGGTTCGTAATTCATTACCGCTCCCACCAGTAATCCTCCTGCGCTTCCGCCCATCGCGTACAAATGTTTTGAGGAAGTATAATTTTCTTTAATTAAGAATTTTCCGGCATCAATAAAATCGAAAAATGTATTTTTCTTAAACAGCATTTTTCCGTCTTCATACCATTCTCTTCCCAGGTATTCTCCACCCCGGATGTGGGCAATTGCATAAATAAAACCTCTGTCTAAAATAGAAAGCCTTACATTCGAAAAACTTGCATCAACAGTGTGTCCGTAACTTCCATAACCATATAAAAGTAAAGGCGTATCCGCAGATTTTGGGGTATCTTTATGGTAAACCAGAGAAATGGGAACTTTCGCTTTTCCGTCTCTGGAATCTGCCCAGATTCTCTCAGAAATATAATTTTCGGCAAAGAATTTTCCACCCAAAACTTCCTGCTGTTTCAGAAGCTTTGTGGTTTTTTCCTTCATATTATATTCGTAAGTGGAACTTGGCTGTGTAAGAGAAGTGTAGCCGTAGCGGAGAACTTCCGTATCAAATTCCAGATTTACTCCGATGTAAGCAGTATAGGTAGGATCTGAAAATGGCAGATAATGCGATTCCTGCGTTTTTTCGTCAATAATCTTGATTTGTAAAAGACCTTCTTCTCTTTCTTCGAGAACCAGATAGTTTTTAAAGATCTCAAAACCTTCCAGTAAAACTTCCGGACGGTGAGGAATTACATCTACCCAGTTTTCTATTCCGCAGTTATTGATCTTTGTCTTTACAATTTTAAAGTTGAAAGCCTCGTCTGCGTTGGTAATGATGTAGAATTCATCTTCGTAATGTTCAACCGAATATTCCAGATCATCTATTCTGGGCTGAATAATCGTCCAGTCTGCGAAAACATCATCCGAAGGAATAAATCTGTGCTCATCCGAAATGGTACTCGAACTGGCAATGAAAATATATTCCAGAGATTTGGTTTTGAAAACATTTACGTCGAATGTATCATCTTTTTCATGGAAAATCAGAACGTCATCCGAAGAATCTGTTCCCAGCTTGTGTCTGTACACCTGAAAAGCTCTTAAACTTTCATCTTTTCTGATGTAGAAAATATGCTCGTTATCATTTGCCCAGACTGCTTTTCCTGTGGTGTTTTCAATTTCATCAGGAAGTGTTTCGCCAGTCTGTAAATTTTTGAATTTAATGGTGTAAATTCTTCGGCTCACATTATCTGTTGAAAATGATGCCAATTGGTTGTTTGGAGAAACAGCAACACTTCCGACCTCAAAATAATTTTCGCCTTCTGCCAAAATATTTACATCCAGAATAATTTCTTCTTCGTTTTCGAGACTTTGGTATTTTCTGCAGAAAATAGGATATTCTTTTCCCTCTTCATAACGAACGATATACCAGTATTCGTTAAAGAAATAAGGTAAAGACTCGTCGTCTTTTTTATAACGGGCTTTCATTTCCTCAAAAAGTTCTTCCTGAAAAGACTCTGTATCTTTCATGATGAAATCTGCATATGCATTTTCCTCTTCAAGATATTGTATCACTTCAGGATTTTCTCTTTCGTTGAGCCAGAAATAGGGATCTAACCTTTTATCACCGTGTGTTTCAAGTATTTTTTCTATTTTTTTTGCCTTTGGAGCTTCCATTCAATATTAATTCTTGTTCAAATTTAGTTAAAAAAAAACCATCTTTCCGGTAAGAAAAGACGGTTGCTTTATATTTTATATTAAAAACTTATTTATGTAATGCTTTAATATACTTTTCCAATGCCATAGTCATGGACGGAGTTTCCTTTGTAGGAGCCATTAAATCTACTGTTAGCCCTGCTTCTTCTGCAGCTGCTGAAGTAGTTGCACCGAAAACGCCGATTTTTGTTTCTTCCTGTTTGAAATCCGGAAAATTCTGCTGTAGAGATTTAATTCCCTGCGGACTGAAGAAAATCAGCATATCATAATCCTTTACATTGATGTCTGTAAGATCGCTGCAAACTGTTCTGTACATGATTGCTCTTTTCCAGTCTACATTAGAAGCTTCCATTGTTTTGGTAATATCCGGACTTAAAACATCTGATGATGGCAAAAGATATTTTTCGCTCGGGAATTTTTTAAACAGCGGAAGAAGATCCGAGAAATTCTTTTCCCCGAAGCTGATCTTTCTTTTTCTGTACACAATATGCTTTTGAAGATAATTCGCAATGGCTTCGGACTGACAGATGTATCTCATCGTATCAGGAACCGAAAAACGAAGCTCTTCAGCTAATCTGAAGTAATGGTCGATCGCGTTTTTACTCGTGAAAATAATTCCGGTATATTGCGTAAGATCGATCTTTTGTGTTCTAAGCTCTTTATTGTCAACTCCTTCGACGTGGATGAAAGGGCGGAAATCAATCTTTATCTTTTCCTTCTTTGCAATTTCCAGGTACGGAGACGACTCACTTGGCGCTGGTTGAGAAACCAATATAGACTTTATTCTCATCATTGACAGTTATTAAAAAAACAATAGTTTCCAAAGCAACAAAATGGGTGCGATTTGGAGCGTGCAAATATACAAAAATTTATAATACCATTTCTCAGGTAAGATGTTGTTCTTGTGAAATAAATAGAAAAACACCTTGAAAATGAATACAAAAGAGAAAAAGAAAATGTAATATAAAAACATTTTATTTCTGTCGATCGGGAAATAATAGTGGGTTACACATAAAATTATTAACAAAAAAGACAGGACAAAATAAAATTTTGTAGAGGTAAAATAAAAAACAGTCCATTTCTTTCCGTCGCCAATGCTTTGGAAAAATAAAAATCCTAAAGTTGATTTTATTGCATAAAAAAATATGATCGCAATTAAACAAAAGCCAAATTTATTAAGCTGATACCCCAAAATCTGAAGATCGGCAACATATTTTGGAACTACGGGAATATACTGGGAAATTAAAACCGAAAGCGTGAGTGTAATAACGCAGGAAGTGATTACCCAGCTCGGAAGGTTGTTACTGGCATCAAAATATTTTTGAAGCAGAAAATCTTTCAGGTTGGCTTCTCTTTCTACGACGTTCATCATAAAAAGGTATAAAAAGATACAGCCCAACAATATAAAGATTACCCAATCGTTATGTTCAGGTATTCTTACATGATTTATAAATGTTTGTGATAAAGGCAACGGAATTTTTTTGCAAAATTATAGATTATTTTGTATAAAATAAAAAGGTTAAATAAACTATCTTTGCAAACTGAAATGAAAAAACTGGTCATAATTCCGACTTACAACGAAAAGGAAAATATTGAAAATATTATTTCCGCAGTTTTTGCATTGGAAGATGACTTTCATATTTTGGTAGTGGATGACTCGTCTCCTGATGGAACAGCGGACTTGGTGAAGGAGTTGCAGAAGAATTATCCTCATTATCTTCATCTGTCGGTACGAAAGGTGAAAGATGGTTTGGGAAAAGCATACATTCATGGTTTTAAATGGGCGATCGAAAATAAATATGATTATATTTTTGAAATGGATGCCGATTTTTCGCACAACCCGAATGATCTGCCTAAGCTTTATGAAGCCTGTTTAAAAGCAGACATGGCAATCGGTTCCCGTTATTCCAAAGGAGTAAATGTGGTAAACTGGCCTATGGGAAGAGTTTTACTGTCTTATTTTGCTTCAAAATATGTTCGTTTTGTTTTGGGACTTCCGATTCATGATACTACGGCAGGCTTTGTCTGTTTTTCAAGAAAGGTTCTGGAAGAAATCGGTTTGGATAACGTAAAATTAAAAGGATATGGATTTCAGATCGAAATGAAATTCAGAGCTTTTAAAAAAGGATCTAAAATTGTAGAAGTTCCTATTATTTTTACCAACAGAATTCTGGGAGAAAGCAAAATGAATGGCGGGATCATTCATGAAGCGGTTTTTGGAGTTTTAAATTTAAAATGGAAATCCATCATCAACAGATTATGAAAAAACTGATCTTCATTTTCGTTCTGATGTGTCTGTTTTCATGCGGAGACTACATCGATAAGCCTAAAAATCTGATCCCGAAAGATCAGATGGCAGAAATTCTGGCTGATCTTTCCATTAACGATCAGGCAACTTTCATGTATCCCAACACGAATCTGGAGGCAGGAACAAGATATATCCTGAAAACACATAATGTAAAATCTCAGGATTTTGTGGAAAGCTTCAAATATTATGTGGTGAAGGAAGAGATGAGCGGTATTGCAGATGATGCCCAGAAAATAGTATTAAAGAAAGATCCCAAAGCGGATCAGTATGTAAAGGATAAAAAAAATAAATCAGGAAATCTTCAGAATCCTCCTGCTTTATCGAGATAATTTAAGATGCAAAAGTTTTTTAATATAGAAAAAACCTCTGAGGGAAAGGCAAGAGCGGGAGAACTTACCACAGATCACGGTAAGATTCAGACGCCTATTTTTATGCCTGTAGGAACGGTTGCAAGTGTAAAAACAGTTCACCAGAGAGAATTAAAAGAAGATATCAAAGCTCAGATTATTCTGGGAAATACTTATCATTTATACCTTCGTCCGGGGATGGAAGTCATGCAGGAAGCAGGAGGTTTGCATAAATTCATGAACTGGGATCTGCCGATTCTTACGGATTCGGGAGGTTTTCAGGTGTTTTCACTGGCAAGCAGCAGAAAAATGTCTGAAGAAGGAGCCCGATTCAAATCTCATATCGACGGAAGTTATCATATGTTTTCTCCCGAAAAATCCATGGAGATCCAGAGACAGATCGGGGCCGATATTTTTATGGCTTTTGATGAATGTGTGGCGTATCCATGCGAATACAATCAGGCAAAAACATCCATGGAACTTACACACCGTTGGTTAAAAAGATGTATTGAATGGACGGAAAACAATCCTGAATTGTACGGTCACAAGCAAAGACTTTTCCCTATTGTTCAGGGATCTACTTTTTCCGATTTAAGAAAAATTTCCGCAGAAGTCATTGCGGAAGCCGGAGCTGAAGGAAATGCAATCGGTGGTCTTTCGGTAGGCGAACCTGAAGAGGAAATGTACAGAATTACTGATGAGGTTACCGATATTCTGCCAAAAGAAAAACCGAGATATTTAATGGGAGTGGGAACTCCGTGGAATATTCTGGAATCCATCGGTCTAGGTATTGATATGATGGATTGTGTAATGCCGACAAGAAATGCCAGAAACGCAATGCTTTTCACATGGAAAGGCGTAATGAATATGAAAAACGAGAAGTGGAAGAAAGATTTTTCGCCTCTTGATGAATTTGGAACAAGTTTCGTAGACAGAGAATATTCTAAAGCGTATGTAAGACATTTGTTTGTTTCTAAAGAATATCTGGCAAAACAAATTGCTTCCATTCATAATTTAGCTTTTTATCTGGATTTGGTAAAAGTGGCAAGGGAACATATTATAGCAGGAGATTTCTACCAGTGGAAAAACTCTGTAGTTCCAATTCTTCGTCAGAGATTATAATTAAAAATAAAAACGCAGTAAAATGCTTAAAATAATAGACCGATATATCGTTAGAAAATACCTTGGAACATTCAGTTTCATGCTGATATTGCTGTCTATTGTTGTTTTGGTGATCGACGTACAGCAGAAAATTCCAAGAATTGAAAATGCAACGGCGCTGGATCCAAAACTTAATGTTACGTACTTTCTGATTCATTTTTATCCTTTCTGGATCGTGAATCTGGTCATGACGTTCCTTTCGATTCTCGTCTTTATTTCGGTGATTTATTTTACCTCAAGAATGGCGAATAATACCGAAATTGTTGCCGTCATCAGTAGTGGAGCGAGTTTTCACAGGTTTGCAAGACCGTATCTGCTTACGTCGCTGTTTATTGCAGTTTTGTCATTGGGAATCAATCACTTTTTACTTCCCTGGGCGAATATTCAGAAAAATCAGCTTGAAGCCTATACCTACAATGCAACCAATAAAGAGAAGGTTTTAGGAACGGCTCCCGTTTCTGCGCAATTAAGCAAAACGGAGTATATCTTTATCAATTCATGGAATAAAAGAGAAAAAAGAGGTTCGGGATTCGTCTATCAGAAGTTTGATAAGGATAGAAGAATGACGTACGAGTTAAAGGCTTCCGATGTTTCGTGGGATAAAGACAAAAAAGAATTTGTACTGAATTCCTACACGGAAAAAACCATCAATAAAGACGATACAGAAAAGTTGTCCAGCGGTTTCGATCTGAAGAAAAAATACGGTCATGATCCGGAAGAGCTTTTCCCCAATGAACTTTTAGGGCAAAATAAAACAACACCGGAACTGATAAAATTCATCAAAAGAGAAACTGAAAAAGGTAACAGCAACTTGAATGCGCACTTAAACGAGCTTCACCAAAGAACTTCGATGCCATTTTCCATCGTTATTCTTACGTTTTTGGCGTTGTCGCTTTCTTCACAGAAAAAACGAGGCGGATTGGGGATTAATTTAGCTTTAGGGATTTCTTTAGCCTTTGTTTTCGTATTTTCCTTTGAAGCTTTAAAAGTGGTTTCGGAAAATAAAAGTATTTCGCCGGCTTTGGCAATGTGGCTTCCCAATATGATCTTTTTCCCGCTTGCTGCTTTTCTTTACATTAAAAGAGCGAATCAGTAAAGTAATTTTATTTCTTTGTGATAGAAAGATTGTAGTCCGTCATTTTCAAGATCAATCCAGAGTTCACCATTTTCATCAGCCTTTTTGATGATGCCATTTTGGCGTGTTTTCTCAAGTTCGAACACCGATATTTCGTCTTTGCGAAACAGGTTTTCATTGAAAAGTTTGAGAATTTCCTCTTCCGAAGGAATATTTTTCAGTTTTTCGATTAAAAAATCATGAAGTTGTAAAGTGAAATCATTCAGGTCAAAACTTCTTCCGGTCTGCGTTAAAAGCGATCCTGCATTGGGAATTTCAAATTTTTCCTGAAGAATATTAAATCCGGCTCCTGCAATGAAATATTGATTTTGATTAAATTTTTTCTTTTCAATCAGGATTCCGACGATTTTTTTACCTTTAAGAATCATATCATTCGGCCATTTTATTTTCACATCGCTGTCAGTCAAATTGGCAAGGAAATCTCTTATGACAATTGCGGTATAATAATTGAACATAAAATCCGAGACTGTAAAGTGTTCAGCTTTTACAGCAAGAGTATATGCCAGATTTTTTTCAGCCGTTGAAGACCATGTATTTCCGTACTGTCCGCGACCTTTCGTCTGATTGAATGTGTGAAGTGCAATAAAATCTGAATCTTCATAAAGTAAAAACTTAGATATTTCGTCATTAGTAGAAGAACATTCTTTCAGATAAAACAGTGCGCTCATTTAAGAAAACTTTAAGACTTTAAAAGGCTAAAAATAAGGCTAAAGTAAAAGAAAAACAATAAATTTGCAGATTATAGTATTTTTTAATGAATAAAACAGTAGAAAAACAAGCGCTAATAGATAAAATTGTAGAGGCTATCCAGGATGTAAAAGGTGAAGATATCATGATCTTTGATCTTTCCAGTATCGAAAATTCAGTAGCAGAAACGTTCATCATTTGTAGCGGAAACTCAAATACGCAGGTTTCGGCGTTAGCGGGAAGTGTAGAGAAAAAAGTAAGAAACGACCTTAAAGACAGACCTTGGCACGTAGAAGGTACCGAAAACTCTATGTGGGTTTTGGTAGATTACGTTTCCGTGGTAGTCCACATTTTCCAGAAAGAAGTAAGAGAGTATTATGATATTGAAGAACTTTGGGGAGATGCTGTGATTACGAAAATCGAAAATTAATTATTAAATTTTAAAAAGTATAAATGAACAATAAAGGATTTAACTGGTTTTTTCCTATCATGATTGTGGCACTTGTGCTGTTCTTTGTAGCCAATTCTATGGGCGACAGCAGCGGTAAGACAATCGATGAAGATGGTTTCTTCAGAGAAATGCAGGCAGGAAAAGTCCAGAGAGTTTTAATTGACAAACAGGCTCAGAAAGCCGATGTATTTTTAACACAGGCTGCGAAAACAGCAACTGTAAAAAAAGACGATAAATCGAATCCTTTTTCGGGGCTTGTAATGGCTCCAAAGGCAGATTACTCGCTTAAATATGGAGATCTTAGACTTTTCCTTGAAAAATTTGATGCCATCAGAATGCAAAATCCGGCGATAAAAACGTCTAAAGATTATGCGGAAGGCGAAAGCCCGTTAACGAGCTTTTTAATTCAGGCATTAATCTGGATTGCAATTCTAGGGATCTTTTATTTCCTTCTTTTCAGAAAAATGGGAAGCGGAGGCGGACCCGGCGGACAGATTTTCTCCATCGGAAAGTCGAAAGCAAAACTTTTTGACGAAAAAGAAAGAATTCAGGTAACATTTAAAGATGTTGCAGGTCTTGAAGGAGCGAAAGAAGAAGTTCAGGAAGTGGTGGATTTCCTTAAAAACTCAGAAAAATATACCAAACTGGGAGGTAAAATTCCGAAAGGAGTTCTTTTAGTGGGTCCTCCGGGAACCGGTAAAACATTATTGGCAAAAGCAGTAGCGGGAGAGGCGAAAGTTCCTTTCTTCTCGCTTTCAGGTTCAGATTTTGTGGAAATGTTTGTTGGGGTAGGAGCTTCAAGAGTAAGAGACCTTTTTGCTCAGGCAAAAGCAAAATCTCCTGCGATTATCTTTATTGATGAGATCGATGCCATCGGACGTGCAAGAGGAAAAAATAATTTCTCTGGCGGAAACGACGAAAGAGAGAACACGCTGAACCAGCTTTTAACTGAAATGGATGGTTTCGGAACCGATACCAATGTTATCGTAATGGCTGCTACCAACAGAGCGGATATTCTGGATAAAGCGTTAATGAGAGCCGGACGTTTTGACCGTTCCATTTATGTAGACCTTCCGGAACTGCACGAAAGAAGGCAGATTTTTGATGTTCATTTAAAGAAAATCAAACTTGATGATACTGTAGACAGAGAATTCCTGGCAAAACAAACACCGGGATTCAGTGGAGCAGATATTGCGAATGTTTGTAATGAGGCTGCCTTAATTGCAGCAAGAAATAACCACGCTTCGGTAACGAAACAGGATTTCCTTGATGCGGTAGACAGAATTATCGGTGGTCTTGAAAAGAAAAATAAAGCCATCAAACCTTCTGAAAAAAGAAGAGTTGCTTATCACGAAGCTGGACATGCTACGATTTCATGGCTGGTAGAACACGCTTCACCACTATTGAAAGTAACGATTGTTCCGAGAGGACGTTCTTTAGGTGCGGCTTGGTATCTTCCGGAAGAAAGACAGTTAACAACTACAGAACAAATGCTGGACGAAATGTGTGCAACATTGGGAGGTAGAGCAGCAGAGCAGGTGATATTCAATAATATTTCCACCGGAGCGCTTTCTGATCTTGAAAGTGTAACCAAAAGAGCTCAGGCAATGGTAACTATTTATGGTTTGAGTCCGAATATTGGAAATATCTCTTATTATGACAGTTCAGGTCAGTCTGAATATTCTTTCGGAAAACCTTATTCTGAAGAAACTGCGAAGAAAATTGATATTGAGATCAAAGGAATTATCGAAAATCAGTATGACAGAGCGGTTCAGATTTTAACTGAAAATAAAGATAAGCTTGATGCTCTGGCAAATAAGCTTTTAGAAAAAGAAGTAATCTTCCGCGAAGACCTTGAAGAAATTTTCGGAAAGAGAGCATGGGATCCTGAATTAACAGAGAAACCTGTTACCAATACGATTCCGGATGCTAAGGAACCGCAAGAACAGATTCTGACTAAAGAAAAAGAAGGAGACAGTGAAATTCAGGCTCCTGAAAGCCCGACACAGCTTTAAAATTTCTTTAAATTTAAATAACACAAAACCTGACAGTTCTGAAATTGTCGGGTTTTTTTATATTTCTCGGTATGTTTTTGGATTTCTATACGATTAATTTATATTTTTGTATAAAGTTGACTAAAAATAGATCAAATTGAATTTATTTAAGAAGATTGTAAGCAAACTTACGAACCAGCCGGAGCAGGATGAAAGACAAAGCCTGGAAAAGCTAGGGGATTCGCTGAAAAATGCGGATCTCGATTATAAGTTTGCCCAACTGTTTACGCATTCCGGAGGTTTTTTTAATTACTGTGCAGATGAAGCGGAGGCGTTACAGACTTTGAACCAGATTATTAAAATTGAAGGGATACATAATATGTTCTGTTGGGATAAAGACCTTCAGAATTTCCTGAATGTCGTAAAAACGCCTTATACTTCCGAACTCCAGAGCAATAACGATGCAAGTTTCATTACCTGCGAATATCTTATTGCGTACGACGGAAGAATTATGCTTTCTCACAATAATATCCTTCATTATCATTCTTCCAGACTGCCGGATAAAATTATCATCATGGCGAATATTTCACAGATTGTGAACAACCTGAATGATGCGATGGGAAAGATCAAAAGAAACGGAAATATCAAAAATCTGACTTCCATCAGCGGTGGACAGTCGAAAATGGATACTTCTTCCCATACCAACACAAAACTGTTTTTATTGTTGCTTGAAGATTAAGCATCAGATTTAAAATTTAACATCTTGGACAAAAATCTCATTCAAAGAACCTTATCAGGAATTGTTTACGTAGCAGTTATTATTCTTTGTACCACTCCGCTTGGAGCTCATTTAATCAACAGTATTTCGCCGGATCTCGTGAAGCAGCAATATCTGTACTACGGATTAATCACTCTTTTAATGGGAGTCGGTTCTTGGGAATGTTTTAAAATCATGAAATTCGGGAAAGGCTATGAACGGTTTGTTGTTTTCCCTTTGGTAATTTTTATTTTTTATGTATTCTCGAAAAGGTATTTCAATTTTGATTTCTTTTTCGATTTCAGACTGAGTGAAATCCTTGCAATGGCTCTTATTGTGATTGCTGCCGTTACTTTATTTAAATTCCCGAACGAATTATATTTTGACAGCGGAAAGCTTATTTTCACGGTAATTTATGTGGCACTACCTTTCAGCTTTGCTTTGGGGCTTCCCAAATTTAGAAGCTATGATAACAGTTTTTCTTTAGAAGTTCTGTTTCTGTTTATCCTGATCTGGAGCAGTGATACTTTTGCGTATTTAACCGGAAAATTCTTCGGTAAACATAAAATGGCGCCTAAAATTTCTCCTAAAAAAACATGGGAAGGTTATATTGGCGGTGTTGTTCTTACTTTAATCCTGTCTTACTTTGTAGAACATTATCATCCGGATCTTCGCGGAAACTGGATGGTGGTAGGTTTTCTGGTGGCTGCTTTTGCGCCGATCGGGGATTTGGTGGAGAGCCAGCTGAAAAGAAATTTTGCCGTGAAAGACAGCGGAAACATCATTCCGGGACATGGAGGCGTATTAGACAGACTGGATAGTTTCATTATTTGTGTTCCTGTCGTATATTTGTACTTTATTTTAGAAAAATTTATTTAATCTCATGAAATTACACAGAGAATCAAAAGGAACTATTACCGTTGCGACTATCCTGTTCATCATTTTGGGTGCGCTGGCTATTTATTTTCTTGAAATGTGGTCATTGGTGATCATTCTGCCTTTATTGGTAATCTACAGTTTAGTATTTTGGTTCTTCAGAGTTCCGAATCGTGAAATTCTCGATCACAAAGAGAATGTGATTGCTCCGGTAGACGGAAAAGTAGTAATGATAAAAGAAGTTGAAGAGGATGAGTTTATCAAAGGAAAAGCCATTCAGGTTTCTATTTTTATGTCTCCGCTTAATGTACATATCTGCCGATATCCGGTTTCAGGAAATGTAATTTATAAGAAATACCATCCGGGAAAATATCTTGTAGCATGGCATGAAAAATCTTCTACGGAAAACGAGAGAACAACCGTTGCGGTGGAAAGTTTAACCAATCATAAAGTGGTTTTCAGACAGATTGCAGGATATGTGGCAAGAAGAATTGTTTTCTACTGTAATGAAGGCGATGCTGCAAAAGCAGGGCATGAATTCGGTTTCATTAAATTCGGTTCCAGAATGGACGTATTTCTTCCTTTAGATACAGAAATTGTATGTAAAATTGGTGATATCACGAAAGGAGGTCTTGATGTAATCGCCAGAATGAAGGATGAATAGAAATTGATACAAAATTATTATAATACAAAGAGAGGTTTTTCAGCCTCTCTTTTTCTTTTTCAAAAATCAATATCTGAAAGGATTTCCAAATTTTTTTGAAATTTAAATTTAAAAAAAAGCTTTAAATATTTTAACCTATCAAAAATGATAGGTATTGGTAGAGATTGATATATACTATAATTTTGTCTCATTAAGTGTGAGATAATCAGGTGAATAATAATGAGTTTATGCATTATTACGGCATGATTCAATTCATCTAATTTTCTTTTATGTAATTAGCAGCTTTTTTAATAACCTTAACTTAAACACTACGAAATGAGAAATTTTTATATTTTTTATCTGATCGGGCTGAGTTGTTCTTCTTTTGCCCAAGTGGGAATTAATACGTCATCTCCTGAGGCGACGCTGGATATCAGAGGAAAAAACGATACCGGAAATGCAGGGGTAGCCGTTCCCGGTGTTGTACACGGTAAAGATGGTATTCTTGTTCCCAGAGTTACAGCACTGAATGTAAACGGTACTGTGAATGGACAGCTGGTATATCTAATAAACAATTCCGGCATTTATAATAAAGGATTTTACTATTGGGACGGAATCTCTTCCTGGGTAGGTTTAAGCGGGGGAGGAAGTGCCGGAGATCTTACAAATGATGCATTTGTAAATGACAACACCAACCAGATGGTAAAACTGGGAACTAAATCTGACGGATCTACCGTAAGACCATTAAATACCGCCTTTGTTATAAAAGATAACGGAAATCTGGGGATTGGAACTGAGACTCCGAATACATCGGCATTATTAGATTTAACTGCCGCAGATAAAGGTATTTTAATTCCTAGAGTAGCTCTTACAAGTACCACAGATATTGTTACCATCCCTAATCCATTAACCAGTATGTTAGTCTATAATAACGGATCAGCAGCTTTAACTTATAAAGGATTTGTTTTTTGGAATGGAACCGAATGGAGAACAATTAATAATCAATCTACAAAAGCGCCTACCATAACTTCTTTAACCTGCAACGCTGCGACTTTATCTCCTGCAACCTATACCAGCGGGGTAGCTTATAATGGGATTTTAAAAATCCCGTATACAGGAGGTAACGGCGGTCTCTATCAGGAAGGAACTACAGTTACCGTAAATGGATTGAACATAAAACTTCTTCCGGGAGAGCTTGCAACAGGCAGTGGCCAGCTTTCTTTCTCAGTCTGGGGAACACCTTCTGTTTCTTCCCCTACAGCAATTACTTTTCCTATACAAGGGAGTTCCGGCAATGGTTTAGTGCCGTTTCTTACCAGTGGTCAGAATTGCAGTGCTGCAGTAGGCGATCAGGTTGCCGCTGAATACAGCCAATCGATCACTTTGGGACCTTTGGTTTCAACAAATGATCCGGCTCCCGGATATCACAAATATGTTACCTCTCCCGATGGAAAATTTTCTGTCAGAATATTTGTACAAGATGGAGTTAGTAACCTAAATTCAGGCGTAAACTTACAGATAAGAAGTAACTCCGGTACACCAAGTATTTTCTGGAATGGTTCAACCCAACGTACAACTGCTAATTCCAGTAATCCAGAGACTGTATCTGCTTATAACGATAATCCTTTTCCTCAGGCAGGAAAATGGTATGGAGGTGATGGGACTGCTTTCGGAGGTCCTTTTCAGGAAGGTGTTTTAGCAGCTTGGGGAATTTCGAATCTTTATAACGGAAATAAGCCTGAATTCAGAACCTACACATGGACCACAAATGATAATGCTCAGGTTGCCTACGTATTAACGTGTATGTTTTCAAATAATGATGCTGCTGCGATTGGTTTAGATGCAACCACATGTCCTAATGGTACCTGTTCAACTACAAAAGCATATCTCAGAATTGAACAGTTCAGAGTTCCATAATGTTCAGAGTTCTTAGAAAACAAATATAAGCTCTTAATGTTTATCCTTAAGAGCTTTTTCCGTGAAAGACTATAACGTTGAAGGAAATCCCGAGATCAATGTATTGTCAATCTTTCTGCTGAATTTCGTGGAAGAAGGTCGGTAAAATTTCATCAGATGTTTTTATTTTGTTGTTCTAATATAAGATTTCCCCAGTTATCCATAGCTTCCAGTAAAGGAATAAGTGTTTTACCAAAATCGGTTAAACTGTAGATTACTTTTAATGGAGGTTTCTTTCCGTAAACTTTTCTTGAAACCAGACCATCATCCCGTAATTGTTTTAAATATAAGCTTAAGGACATATCTGTAATAAAATCCATCTCGTTTTTAAGTTCAGTGTAGCGTCTTTCACCATCTTTTAGATGGTATAAAATTAAAGCTTTCCATTTACCGCCTACCAAATCCATTACTAAACTTATGGTAGAAGGATATAATTTACCTTTTATTTTAATGTTTTTGCTCATTGTTTTTTGACTTTTTTTGATAGCCATTGCGCATGAAATGATAGAGCCAAATGGATTTTGCAAGCATATTCTGAAACAAAAACAGCGCAGACTATTTATTACCAAATTATTATAAAAGAAAGTCTAAACTTTGCTCAATAAAGTTCACAATACTTTCATTAAAACACGAATTATATGGTAAAATACAATTGTAGTTTTGATAATATATTGATATGAAAAGTGGAAATTATTTAACGGCAGTATTTAATATTGAAATTATACATACACTTGAGTTAACCTCATTGTTTGATCCATTTGTAAAAGTAAATACAAATAAAAACTAAAATGTAAAAATAAACGGAGGATTGATGAATGAGTTCATTTACTGTCTAAAATATTGTAAAACAGTAGTTTTTGTAAATATTTCGTTTTGTTAAAGTAGCATTTTTTATCTTTGTTTTTTACTAAATAGTTTAATTTATTACCTTGGAAAAATTTCATTTGGGTGACATAATTTTAAAACTGTTATTTTTGTTTTGCTTATTTATAATTTCAGAACTATTTAATATTTACACTAAGAACAACAATGAAAAAAAATATTATTCCCTCTATTTTAATATTTTCAACGGTCTTTTTCGCTCAAGTAGGAATTAATACATGTAATCCGAAATATTTTATTGGAGCAAACTCTAAAAATGATTCTTTCATAAATTGTAGAGGCTGTGAGCTGCAGTTAAATTTACAGACATTCTATATCGAACAGATAAGTAGCAGTTATTAAGATATAGATTAGAAAAAAATAAAAATAAATACTATAATACTGATAGACATTAATAAGAACTCCATTTCACTAAAATTTTATGTTTAAATTTTCTGTTTATTTAATAAAGTATATAGGCACTTAATATTTATGAATTATAGTAAGGAAATTCTGTATAATAAACGTCAGGTATTCATCAGACAATATTTGTGGATTAAATTATTTTTAGATTTAGTAATTATAACGATAAAAATTTTAGATTTTTATTTCTATGGTATTGTTACCAAATACAATACCCTGCTTGCGCTAGTAAGTTTTTTATCGTCTTTGATTTTGCTGTGGAAAATAGATTTTTTAAATAATTTCAAATTCAAACATCTTGTTAATTTTAACAACTGCGTTCAGATGGCAATGATCGTATATAATTCAATATCTAAATTTCCGGATTTTCCAATTACTCTTATTTATTTAATTTTATTCCCTATATCTTTTTCTTATGTAAATAATTTTAAATATACTTTTCTTTATTCTGCATTTTTTTTTGTTGTATTTCTATTGGTGTACAGCTCTTTCGAATGGAACAGCTTCCCGAGTTGGAAAAGCAAGGACGTTAATACTGTTTTTTTTCTATGGATTTATAATTTATTTTCTTTATACTTCCACTTTTTCTTCTTCCTCTTTCTGTTAACATTCCATATCTATTATGCAATAGAATTTAATAGTGTAAAAATTCAGAACAATTTTGAACAGAAAAATGAAACTTTAGAGAAAGAAACTCCATTATTACCTGTCTCCGAAGTAAAAGAAGATAAATTAATGCTTTTATACAGACGGATTATTGATTATACCGAAAAGGATAAATTTTACCTGAATTCTAATGCCAGTATTTATGACTTAACACAGGCGTTAAACACCAACAGAACTTATATTTCAGCAGCTCTGAACCAAAAAGGGAAAACCAACTTTAATGATTTTATCAATTCCTACAGAATAAATTTTGTTATACAGGAATTTGAAAAAGATATTCATAAAAAATACACTTTAAAGGTTATCTATACAAGTGCAGGCTTCGTTCATCAATCTCAGTTTAACAGAGCTTTTAAAAAAATTATGGGCAAATCTCCCAGAGAATATTTAAAAGAGATAAACGGCTAAAATCAATTTTAAAAGTCAAAACACTTTCTGTAAAGGTTTAAAAGGCTACGCTTTACTACGCGTGAGTAGAATTGAGTATTTGTAAAAACTTAAAAACTGACTGCAATAGCTAATTTTGCAGAAAAATTCATTAGTTGTTTTTTTGATTTGCTAGAAATAAAAAATAATATTTTCAAAATTATAGTAAATATTTAATTATTTATATTTGTAATGTAGAGTTTTGATATAATTAAATAGCTGATCTTCAATTATTTTAAATACAAATCATTTTAAGATTGATATTTTCAGAATCAATTCGTTGTTTTCTGTAAAATTTGTTTATAACTAAGAATAATTTGGGTATTGTATAGAATAATTGTACAAATAGCTACTTGAACTACAAATAAAAAAACATAAAATGATTTACAAGCTTATCTTCAATAAAGGAGAGAGAAGTAATTTTGAAAATGATTATAACCAACTTATCAATCGTTATTTATTTTTTCTTTTTTTTCTTTTTCTATTCTATGCTATCTTTATCATTACTTTTTTCAGGGATATTATTATTTCTATATTCCTTATTACTATTACCTTATTCTGGATTCTTTTAATCTCAATTAAAGATAAAACCACAACATTTCGTAAAACCCTCAAATTCGGAGTGGTAGGCATTTTGGTTTTACTTACCCTTATTGTAAGTTTTTTTAATATTTACAGTTCAAAAAACGTTGGAGTAGAATACTTTTATTTCAGTATTCTCTTTGCAATTCCTTTCTTTTTAAATTACAGAAAAAACAAAAAAGAAATTTATTTTCTGACTTTTTTTATCAGTTTTAATTTTATTGCCTGCCTTTATTTTGATTTCAGCTTTTTACCGAGAAGTAAGTTTTTGAAAGAAAAGGATTACTCTACCATAAAGCTGCTTAACATTTTATTTTCTGTCGTTTCTTTTTTAATGGATATTGTTTTTATAAGCCAAAAAGACGAGTTAATAAATGGACTTCTCGAAAACACACAAATTAAAGATTCAACCATTGAAGATTTGATGAAGACCAATTCTAGATTAATGAAAAGTCAGATGCAGGCTAATCAGCTTACCGATGAAAATATTGATGAAATATTCAGACTGGCAGAGAAAAATTCGGTAATGTTTTTTGAGAGGTTTCAGGTTTTCTTTCCGGGTTTTATTCCGGGAATTTTACAGATTAACCCTAATCTTATTCATTCTGAATTGTATTTCTGTGCATTAATGAAACTGGATTTCGATACGAAAAAAATTGCTCAGTGTACTAATAACAGCATAAGAGCAGTAGAGAGTAAAAAATACAGAATACGGAAAAAACTGAATATTCCTTCGGATGTCAATATTAATAGTTTTCTTATGAAGATATAACTATTCGTCATTATGATTTCTCTTCAGATATTGAAAAACAGTAAGTTTTACTACGTACGCGTGATATTGCGTGCCACAATTTGCTAATAAACGAGCTAATAGATGATAACTTTGCTTCTGCTTATAAAATAAATATTTTATTTCAAATTTTAATCCATAAATAAAACATGATGAATACAAAATCTACAAAATTTCTGGTAAGAACTCTGTTTTTTGCCCTGTTCTTCTCTTTCGGAAACTTTTTCGCCCAAAACAATGGTGCTGTAGGGATTAATACTGCTTCTCCCAACCCAAATTCTGTATTAGACGTTGTTTCCGTCAATAATAACAAAGGTATTTTAATTCCCCGTCTTACAGTAACACAGCGGGATGCAATTACCATCAATCCCGCGAATGATGACGGTCTTACGGTTTACAATACTACAGAAGACTGTCTTAATTACTGGAGTCTTGCAGACAATGAATGGAAAAGCGTCTGCGGGCAAATAGGAAAGTCTGTTTTTACAATAGATTGTGCGAATACAAAAGCCAGTGGTACTTATATTCAGGGAAAAACACTTAACACATCACATTATCTTACAGTAACCGTAAATGTCACCAAAAAAGGAAGCTATACGATTACGGGAACCACAACCAATGGTTATAATTTTTACGCAACAGGTGTTTTTCTAAACACAGGAATACAGACAGTGCAGGTTGCAGGGCAGGGAACACCTTCTGCGGTTCAGTCTGATACTGTTCAGTTGTTTGCAAACGGTGTAAGTGTAAGCTGTACACCGGCAGTAACGGTGAATGTACTGAGTTCAGCAGCAACCTATTCTGTCTCATGCGGAAGCGCAACAGTAAATGGCGTTTACACAAAAGGAACGGCTCTCGGTGCAGGCAACACGATAACACTACCTGTTACAGTAACGGCGTTGGGAAGTTATTCTATCACAACAAATACAGTAGACGGAATTTCTTTCAGCGGATCAGGAATATTTACTGCCACAGGAAATCAGAACATAACATTATCCGGCACGGGCAAACCAACATCCACAGCTGATAAAGTAATGACGATTACATCCAACAGTGCGGATGGTGAATCTACCTGTAATGTAACGGTAGTAATGACAATACCATCGAAGAAAATTTTACACATCGGATTAGAAACAGTTTACGGCTACAGTGCTTTTACAGGGCCATCGAGAAGTTTAATGGATTCTCCGACAAACTTTGGAACTTCAGCAGCCAGTGTTGTAAAATCCGGCGGCTATACTCATACTTCTTTAGGCGGTGCACCTTCTAATGCAACATTATTAGCAGCACTGAACACCAAACCGGATATTGTTATTATCAGCTATGCTTATACACCAGATGCAACAGCTTCGGGGTATATTGCAAATTATTTAAATAATAAAGGGGTTGTAATTGCGTTTGAGGATGATGCTGCTTCTTCCCAAAATATGATGCGTGCAATTTTCTCTGATCCTACTATTTCAGCAGCTAATGGAGCAGGAGCTGGTTCGGTATATGCTCTTGTAAATACAAATGATCCGATACTTAACGGACCTTTCGGAGATGTGAGAGGAAAGAACTGGGGAGAAGACGCTTCTACAACGGTTAATATTACAGGTCTTACCAGTGGATTTATTCCTTACAGTTATGCACAGCCAATTAACAGCACAACTCCCAGAACGGGAATTTCAGGATTAAGACACAGTTCGCTTAATTTTATCTGGTTTGGAGACGGTGGATTTTTAAGTAACGAAAATGCCAATGGTAATCAATATCCAAGTAATACTATTGAGCCATTTGTTGCGCCAAGTTCAGGAGGATATTTGCCGGTACAAAAGTCGACGTATGGATATGCAGGCAACGGATATGCATTGGGAGGAATGCAGGTACAGAATTCTATCATCTTTGCAAATGCTTTAGCATGGGCAATAAAGCAGGCAGAAACCAATGGGATAAATACCCAATAATAAGCACAAATTACTATACATCTAAAGCTTCAGTAATTGGTTTTACTGAGGCTTTTCTGCTGTAAGTTAAGACATTGAATACACTTTAGTATAGCTGAAAAGTATCAAATCTTTTAACTTGAAAAGAGTATTTCCAAAGGAATTTAAAACCTCTCGAAATACTCTTTCTTGATATATTTTTTATGATATTAATCGAAGTTCTGCAGTTCCACAAGTTTGTGATAAACTCCTTTTTTCGCAATAAGATCATGATGCGTTCCCTGTTCTACAATATCTCCTTTTTCCATCACCACAATCCAGTCAGCTTTTTGAATAGTGGAGAGCCTGTGCGCAATAACAAGAGACGTCCTGTTTTCCATCATTTTTTCGAGTGCATCCTGAACAAATCTTTCCGACTCCGTGTCCAGAGCAGAAGTTGCTTCATCCAGAATCATAATCGGTGGATTTTTCAATACAGCTCTCGCAATGGAAACCCTCTGTTTCTGACCTCCGGAAAGCTTTCCTCCGTCATCTCCGATATTAGAATCATATCCGTCAGGAAGATTCGTAATAAAGTTATCTGCATTGGCAATTTTGGCAGCAGCAATTACCTCTTCTCTTGTTGCTTCAGGTTTCCCCATCAGAATATTATTGTAAACCGTATCGTTAAATAATACAGATTCCTGAGTAACCATCCCGAGAAGTTTACGGTATTCTTTTAATCTTAAATTTTTAATATTTACACCATCAATCAGAATTTCACCTTCAGAAACATCATAAAATCTTGCCAGAAGATTCGCGATCGTTGTTTTTCCGCTTCCGCTTTGTCCGACAAGAGCTACCGTTTTTCCTTTAGGAATACTTAAAGAGAAATTTTTAAGAATAGCATGGTCTTTATCGTAGTAAAAACCGATATTTTTAAATTCAATAGCTTTATTAAGTGTTGAAATACTTACAGGATTAGCAACTTCTTCAATTTTCACGTCTGCTTCAAGAATTTCCAATACTCTGTGTAAAGAAGCTTCTCCTTTCTGTACGTTTGAAATTGATTGAGATAAACTCTTTACCGGAGGTAAAATCTGGAAGAACATTCCTAAAAAAACCAAAAAATCCTGAGGAGCAATGCTGTGTTCCACAACGATCTGTTTCCCGCCATACCATGCAATGATTAAAAAAGTAACAGAACCCAGAAATTCGCTGATTGGCGACGCGAGTTCTTTCTTTCTTCCCAATCGTATCGAACTGTCGATCCATCTCTGCATAGAACCCATAAAACGGTTATCCATAATCTTTTCTGCACTGAAAATCTTAATTACTTTTGAAGACTTTAAAGTTTCATCAACAATAGAAAATATCGTTCCCATTTCGTTCTGCGCTTCGTGAGAATCTTTTTTAAGACTTTTCCCGATTAACGCGATTAAAGTTCCCATAACCGGTAAAACCAGAAGAGAAAAAAGCGTTAATTCAGAACTTAGCAGAAACAAACTTATTAAAGTACTCACAAGCATAAACGGAGCGTTAATCAGTTCCACTAAACTTCCTAAAATACTGCCTTCCACTTCGCCTACGTCATTGGACATACGCGACATCATATCTCCTTTTCTGCTCTCTGTAAAAAATGAAACCGGCAAAGCTAAAACCTTACGATACATTTCTCCGCGCAGATCTTTTGTAACACCGACACGGTAATTAATCAACAGAAAAGATCCTAAATATCTGAAAAGGTTTCTCAGCAAAAACATAAATGCCGTGATGACGCAGAGCCATGCCAAAACATTCAGCGTACCATAATCATCCACCAAAGTCTGAATATAATAATTAGAATAATTTTTCAGGTACGGAAATAAATCTGTAAGGTTTCCGGAATATACAGGAGCAGATTCAAAATCTTCTCTTTTAATAGTTCCGAAAAGCATGCCCAAAACAGGAAGAATCGTTCCTAATGAAGCAATCTGAAATACAGAATATAATAAGTTGAAAAATAAACTTCCGAAAATATATTTCTGATGAGGTTTTGCGAATTTTAATATTTTTTTATATTCGTTCATTCAATGAAAAAATTGGATAGCAAAATTACGTAATTTAAATGATAAGACGTTTTTAATCGCCTTTTACTTTATAAAATAAGTTTCTGCAGCATTTATTTTGTTACAGTTTTCGGAAAAAATAAAGCCGCCTGAAGAATGGCAGCTTTTATATTAACTTTTAAAATCTAACTTTATCATTATACTTCGGTGCAAAATTCTTGGGCGAAAGTTTGTCTAAAGTTTTCCCGAAATTATTGATTATTGTTGTTAAATTATTAAAATCCACAACGTGGATATCGTCATTTTCATGGTGATAATGCGTCGCTTTCGTCATATCAACCGTTGAAAAAGAATGGGCGATAATTTTCTTTTTTACAAAACTCACGTTGTCTGATCGGTAGAAAAGCTGTTCTGAAGCATAAGGATCCGGATTTATTTTTAAGCCGTTCGCGGCATTTTTATTAAATAATTCATCAAGATCCGAAAATTCATCACCCGTCATGAACAAAGCGTTCTTTCCGAAAGCAGATTCTGTTGCCACCATTTCGAAATTAAACAGCGCTGTCATTTTATCATAAATCGGATTCAGATTCTCATCCTTTGAAATGGCTCTGGAACCCAACATTCCTTTTTCCTCACCGTTAAATGCCATGAAAACCAAAGAAAACTCAGGATTTTTATTTTTGAAATAATCTGCAATTCCTACCAGAGTGGTAATTCCGCTTGCATCATCATCTGCACCATTATAAATATTGTCCTGAGGATTGTTGCTAGTTCCGATATGATCAAAATGCCCCGAAAATCCTAGAAATTTTTCTGTTTTTCCTTTTTTAACGCCACAAACATTATAAGCTGTTTTTCCTTTGTAGTCAAAAGGAACCAGATAAGAATTTCCTGTGCAGTACTCTAAATTGTTTTCTTTAAATAATTTGGCGATATAATTGGCTGCATTATCATTTTCAGCAGTTCCGATTTCGCGGCCTTTCATTTCATCAGAAGCCAGAGTTGAAAGAACAGTCTGTATTCTTTCCGTAGAAACTTCCTGTGCGAAAGAAAATATAGAGAAAAGTGAAAAGGTAAGATAAGTAAGTTTTTTCATTTTTAATAATTTATAAACAATCTGTCGCAATATAAGCGGAAATGTTGCATGCGAATGTTTTTAAATGAAAAATTACACAAAATAAAAAACAGCTCCTTAAAAGAAGCTGTTCTCACTCAAAAAATCGTTGTAAGGTTATCGAAGTCTGTCTACAGATTTTACGAGCCTCTCATCTTTTTTAATGTAAATGTTTGCTATAAGCAGACAGATCACCGCAATTAATGAGAAAACCGGCTCAATACCCTTCTCAGGAAAATCTATTCCTCCGGATAATTTTAGTAACCAGTACATCAATACACCAATCAACAAAGCGTTTATAATAATGCTGATGTTATTCAGCAGAATTTGTCTTTTTCTGTTTTTAAAACTGAAAATACTGAGTACTCCCACCAAAACAAGGACAATACATCCGATATTAATCACAGGAAAGCTGTCTGAAATAACAACATCTTCTCCTGTAATGAACAGAAACACAGCAGCCAACACTGCTAAAAAAGTCCATATAGTCTGTATTCTTTGTAGCATTGAATATTAAATTCTACGCAAAAGTAATATAAATTTTGCACAATTCAAAAATAAGTGTAGATTTGCATTATACGAATGTACTTGAAAACAACAGTCACCTGACTTACTTTTCTTATTCACAATTAATTACATTTTTTACACTAAATATGTTTAACATTGAAACGTTAAGGTCAAAATCCGTAACGGAACTGACTAAAATCTTAAAGGATTTGGGCGTTAAAGTGGCAAGAAACAGCACTGAAAATGACAAAATCTTTGCAATTCTTGACTTTCAGGCCTCCAATCCAAAAGTAGCAAAAGAATATTTCAACGCTACTGAAACCAGTATGAATACTGAGGAAAAACCGGCAGAGAAACCTGCGAAGGCTCCTGCCAGAAAAGCTGCTCCTAAAAAAACGGCAGCTAAAACAAAAGCTGAAGCGAAACCTGCGGAAGAAACAAAACCTAAAGCAGAGGAAAAAACTGAAGCAGAGGTGAAAGAACCCGTTTCCGAAGAACCTAAAGCTGAAGAAACAAAAACAGAACCTGCAGCAGCAACAGAAGAACAGACTGCAGCGGCGCAGACTAAGAAAAAGAGGAAAAGAGTTTCTCCTGCCAATACAGCCAACACAGAAGCGCCTCAGGAAAAAACAGAAGCTCCAAAAAACACAGAATCTCAGGAATCTGCTCCAGCAGAAGAAAAGCCGAATAATTCCCCTCAACATCAGGCTAGATCCCCAAAAGGACAAAACAACAATCCGAACAACAACGGAAACCAGCATAGAAATCAAAATCATAACCAAAACCCGAATCAAAACCAAAACCAGCATCAGAATAAGCAGCAACAGCAGCATTCTGAAAGAACGGAGGAACAGCATGAAGCTCCTAAAAAGGAATTCAGTTTCGACGGAATGGTAAGTATTGAAGGAGTTCTGGAAATTTTACCCGACAATTACGGATTTTTACGTTCTTCAGACTTCAGTTATATTTCTTCTCCGGATGACGTATATGTCTCTACGGCGCAGATCAGAAATTTTGGTCTGAAAACCGGAGACACTGTAAAAGGAATTGTAAGATTACCGAAAGAAGGCGAAAAATATTTCTCTTTATTAAGACCAACAGAAGTTAACGGACGCGATCTTGCTTTTATTAAAGACCGTGTTGCTTTTGAATATTTAACCCCGCTTTTCCCACAGGAGAAATTCAACCTTGCCGGAAAAGGCTCTACCATTTCTACAAGAGTAGTGGATCTTTTTGCTCCGATCGGGAAAGGACAGAGAGCAATGATCGTTGCACAGCCAAAAACCGGTAAAACGATGTTGCTGAAAGATATTGCCAATTCTATCGCTGCCAATCATCCGGAAGTGTATATGATGGTTCTTCTGATTGACGAACGTCCGGAAGAAGTTACCGATATGGAAAGAAGCGTAAATGCAGAAGTTATTGCATCTACTTTTGATGAAGCGGCAGAAAAGCACGTAAAAGTGGCTAACCTTGTTCTGGCGAAAGCACAAAGAATGGTGGAATGCGGTCATGATGTGGTGATTTTATTAGACTCCATCACAAGATTGGCAAGAGCTTATAATACCGTAACGCCTGCTTCAGGTAAAGTTTTATCGGGAGGTGTTGATGCAAATGCACTCCATAAACCGAAAAGATTCTTCGGAGCGGCAAGAAAGATTGAAGGAGGAGGTTCTTTAACAATCATTGCAACGGCTCTTATCGATACGGGGTCTAAAATGGATGAGGTAATCTTTGAAGAATTTAAAGGTACTGGAAACATGGAACTTCAGTTAGACAGAAAAATTGCCAACAGAAGAATTTATCCTGCTATTGATTTGGTAGCTTCAAGTACCCGTAGAGACGATCTGCTTCTGGATGAGGTAACTTCTCAGAGAATGTGGATTCTTAGGAAATACCTTTCTGAAATGAATCCAATTGAAGCAATGGAATTTGTAGACAAAAACATCAAAGGAACGTTGAATAACGAAGAATTCCTGATGTCGATGAATAAATAAATTGAATTTAATTTGTTAAGAGAAAGCACGGACGTTTAATGTTCGTGCTTTTTCGTTTTTAGTTTGAAATTAAATTATTCTTTTGAAGCTTTATCTCGCTTTCCGCACTCGCTATTTAATGATTTCAGCGGCGGCGAAGCCGCCGCTGAAATCATTAAATGAGCTCAGACAATTGCTGCAATCGAGGCTAGGGTTTTTGTATGATATTTCAATACTTCATTATATCCACAAAATTTGGGATCCTGAAAAAGTTCAATATAGCATTAAAATAAAGTCTGAAAAAATTCTTGTTTGAACCCTTTGATTTGTTATCAGCTTTGATTCAAAAATAAATTTTTCAAAATTGATAAACCTTATGTCGTTAGACTTTCTTACCATAAAAATTTAATTCATTCTAAATCAATATATCAATGTTAAAGATTTATTAAAGTAATCCCCATTTTTTGAATATAGATTAAATAATGGCTAAATTTGGGTAATAACATTAAAAATAAAATTATGTCATTTGAATTACCAAAACTAGGATATGCTTACGATGCATTGGAGCCGACAATTGATGCAAGAACAATGGAAATCCACCATACAAAACATCATCAAGCATACGTAGACAATTTAAATAATGCGATTAAAGGAACTGATCTTGAAGGAAAAACTATCGAAGAAATCTGCCAGACAGGAATTGATAAACCAGCGGTAAGAAACAATGGAGGAGGACACTTTAACCATACCTTATTCTGGGAAATTTTAACTCCGGGCGGAAGCAAAGAACCGATAGGAAACGTAAAAGCTGCTATTGATGCTTACGGAGGTTTCGAAAAATTCAAAACAGATTTTTCTGATGCTGCTAAAACAAGATTCGGTTCAGGATGGGCTTGGTTGGTAAAAAATGCTGACGGTTCCGTTGCTGTTTCTTCAACTCCAAATCAGGATAACCCGTTAATGCCGGTTGCAGACGTAAAAGGAACTCCTGTTTTAGGACTTGATGTTTGGGAACACGCTTATTATTTAAATTACCAAAACAGAAGACCGGATTATGTATCTGCATTCTTCGAAGTGGTAAACTGGGATAAAGTAGAAGAATTATTCAACAAATAATTATTCAACTATTTCATAAAAAAAGGTTCAGAATCGCTCTGAACCTTTTTTAATATCTTGTGGTGTCACTTCCCGATAGTCCGTTCATTTTCAGACCGTATTTCCAGTTTACGTATGCAAAAACCTGATACAGTTTGTATTCGAATTTAATACCGTATTTTTCCTTCGGATCATAATCAATCGAGGATTCAATGACGTTTCTGTATCGTCCGGAATTGTAATACGAATTCCATTCTGTAACAAGAAAAGTATTTCTGTTCTTTAGATAAGATTCAGAATATTGGCTGATTGGCTTTGCAACCGCATTCAGAAAATAGTCAAACTGAGTATCGATTACCGTAAGATCCCATTCGCCATCATCATTTTTTGATGGTTTCATTTCCGACTTTTCTTTTTCATTCTTAGGATTGCTCTGTGCAGAACAATTGAATGAAAATAAAGAAAGTGTTAACAGTAAAACTAAATTTTTCATCTTATAAAGTTACAAAAAAAAGACACTCAATCTGAGTGCCTTATATTTTTATGGTTCTTTCTGGAGAACTACAAATGCCGGGAAGTGGTCACTGTAACCGCCGGTAAACTGGTCGCCGTTCCACGATCGGAAAGGGTAGCCTTTGTAATTTCCTTCTTTATTCACTAAGTAAGCCGGAGCGAAAATTTCAGCCTTATAAACCGAATAATCTTTTGTAACCTGATCCTGAATTAAATTTTTAGAAACAATGATCTGGTCAAATAAGTTGGGTGCGTCCTGATATGCTAATGAAGCAACTCCTTTTTTGTACAAAGGATACATTAAATTCAGGTAAGGATTAGCATCACTTAAATCTTTCGGGCTTGGCTGAGCTTTCAGATAATTTTTTAAGCTTGAACTTACAGGATCGTCGTTAAAGTCTCCCATGGCAAATAATTTAGTAGAAGGATCTGCAGCTCTTACACTGTCCATCTGCTGTTTTAGTAAAGCTGCTGCTGCATTTCTTTTTGGCAGGGAAATAGCTTCACCTCCTCTTCTTGAAGGCCAGTGATTCATGAAGAATGCCACTTTCTCATTATCAAGGAAGCCTGTAACAACCAGGATATCTCTTGTATATTCTCTTTTTCCGTCATCACCGAAAACTTTCAGTTCTTTTTTCAAAGAATTTGTTGGAGTGAACCTTCTTTTCTGATAAATCAAAGCCACATCAATTCCTCTGTAATCGTAAGAATTGTAATGGATAATTCCGTAATCATATTTCTTCAGTGCCGGTTCATTAATAAGATCCTGAATAACCTGTCTGTTTTCAACCTCAATTAAGCCTACTACTGCAGGAGCTGTTTTGGTATACTGTGCTCCCATTTCAGAAATTACTTTAGCTTCATTTGCTAATTTTGTTCTGTAAACTTTGGTGTTGTAGTTTTTAGCACTTTTTGGAGTAAATTCTTCTGAACCTCCTTGGTATCTTACAACTTTTTTCCCAATTAGAGCGCCGTCGCTCCACGGTCCGTCGTACTTTTCAGCTTCTAAAAACTTAACGGAATCCAATGGAATGCTTCTGTGAAAAGCCGGGTTTTTAATGTCTTTAGTTCCGTCGATATAATCTGCTGAGCGAATCGTGTCCCAAAGGTTTTCCACATTCAAAAAACCTACAGTGGCCACTTTTCTCAGTTTACCCTGCTGTTGTGAAAATGCCATTATCGAAAAAATGATGGCAAAAAAACTCAAAAATTTCTTCATTCTCTTAGAGTTATTATTAATATTATTTAATCTGCAAATTTACTTTTTTTTAACTTCCCGCTATTTTAAATATTTGTAAATTTAAAATGTGGTATTTACGTTTTTATTTATAATGATTCTTAAAAGCTTGCAATGTTAAGAAAAAATAACGTAAAAAAAGTTGTAAATTCTAAAAATTGACTAAATTTGCGTCCCCAACTTTTAAACTGTTGAGAATTAATAAGAAAAGTATTTAAAAAATAAATATACTCATGATTAAAAAACTATCATTAGTCTCTTTATTTACTTTACTTCCAGCGTCATACTATTTTGCACAGACTACGGTCTCTGCCTATTTAAAAGATGCCGAAGGAAAACCCGTTGAAAGGGCAGAAGTAGATCTTAAAGGGAATGACAATGATGTAACGGCTGACAAAATCGGATACTTCCAGTTTGTAGACCTAAAGCCGGGGCATTACCAAATTGTGATTACAAAACCGAATTACGAAACCAAAGTAATGGAGTTTGATGTAATGGACAGTGAGAAGAAAAAGGATTTAGGGACGATTACCCTATATTCTGCACTTACAAGCGCGGATCAAGGTTTAGCAATCATTGACAGTGATGGAGACGATGAGGATAGCAACAGCGGACAGGCTTCTACAGTCGGTTTACTGCAGTCATCTCAGGACATTTTCAGCAGAATCGCAGCGTTTGATTTAGGATTTTATTGGTTCCGCCCAAGAGGAATCGATGGAAGATTTGGAGAAACTATGTTAAATGGTGTTTCCATGATCAAGTCTGATAACGGTAATGTGGATTTTGGAAACTGGGGAGGACTTAACGAAATTACAAGATACCCGGAAATTTCTTCAAATCATTCACCTTCCGAATATGCATTTGGAGGAAACAGTTCTGTGGTTTATAAAAATACTAAAGCGAGTGAATATAGAAAAGGATTTCAGTTTACTCAGTCTTTAACCAACAGAAATTACAGAAACAGAACATCTCTAAGATACAGCTCAGGAATGAGTAAGAGCGGATGGGCATTTACTGCAATGGGAGCAAGAAGATGGGCGAAAGAAGGTATTCAGGAAGGAACGTTCTATGATGCTTACGGAGCTTATTTAGGAATTGAAAAGAAATTTAACGATAAGCACACGATGACGTTCAATTTCATCGGTGCACCTTACAGAAGATCTACTGCAAGTCCAAGTACTCAGGAAGTATACAACTACAGAGGTGTTCATTACAATTCTTATTGGGGATATCAGGACGGAGAGCAGAGAAGTGAAAGAGTAAGAAAAGGATTCCAGCCGATCTTCCAGATTCAGGATTTCTGGAAAATCAATAAAAACAATACGCTTTGGACTTCTGTATCTTATCAGTTCGGAAAAGACAAAGGTTCTCGTCTGGACTGGCAGAATGTACAGAATCCATCTCCTACATACTACAGAAATTTACCAAGTT
Organism: Chryseobacterium sp. ZHDP1; assembly: GCF_018603435.1. Taxonomy (GTDB): domain Bacteria; phylum Bacteroidota; class Bacteroidia; order Flavobacteriales; family Weeksellaceae; genus Chryseobacterium; species Chryseobacterium indicum. Next base: position 3,426,544 of record NZ_CP075682.1, read on the forward strand.
ATTACGATTCATTAGATCCTAATGCTTCTGTAACTCTTCCTACAGGAGTAACAGGAACAACAGCTCAGCAGGCTTTTCAGGCAGCAATGAACGGATGGACTTCCAATGATCCGAACTTTACACAGCTTAACTGGGACAGATTATACCAGAGAAATATGCAGCAGCCTGCAGGAACCTATTATGGGCAGACAGGTAAAAGAGCATTATATTATTTGGTAAACGATGTAAGTGATGATAAAATCTGGAATGCTTCTACTCACTTTGTTCACAACTTTAATGATAATACGAAATTCTTATTAAACGTATCTTATCAGAATTACCGTTCTGAGCAGTACAGAGAAGTAAACGATCTTTTAGGTGCTGATTTTGTACTGAACAGAGATCCTTTTGCTGCAACAAACCAGCCGGGAAAATCAGGATTATACAATCAGGGTGAAGAAAATGTAACGAAAAAAGTAGGTGATAAAATGACTTACGACTACATTTTCAGAAGACAGGAAGTAAAAGTAAATCCGGGTGTAAGATTCACAGCGGGAGCTTTTGATGTATTCGTATCTGCATTGGCAGGATATTCTTCTTCAAACAGAGAAGGTCTTTTCAATCATTACTTATACAAAGATTCTTATGGAAAAGGGATGGATTATAACTACTGGAACTACGGTCTGAAAGGACAGATCGTTTACAGACTGAACGGTAGAAACTTCTTTGTTTATAACGGAGCGTATTATAATCAGGCCCCTTATCTGGAAGATTTATTTGTAAATCCAAGAGTAAACGGATCTGTAGCACCCAACGTGAAGAGCATGACGGTAAATGCAAATGACCTTAGTTATGTTATTTCTTCTCCTTTCTTAAAACTAAGATTAACAGGTTATTTGGTTGATACAGACAATGAAACAACAGTTCAGAGATTCTTTGCAGACGGTATTCCATTAAACAGTGTGGATGCAGACGGTAACCAGACCAATGTTCAGAGTGCTTTTGTATCTCAGGTAATGACGGATGTTAAGAAGAGAAATATGGGAGTTGAACTTGGGGTTGATGTTAAAGTGTTACCAACATTATCATTACAAGGTTTAGCAAGCATCGGACAGTATACTTATAAGAATGATCCAAAAACTTATTTTGCATCAGATGCAGTAGGTGTTTTTGCAAACGGTCTTCCGTATGTAGATCTTGGAAAAGCATACATTAACAATTATCGTCAGGGAGGAACTCCTCAACAGGCTTACTCGGTAGGTTTCCGTTACAACAACCCGAAATACTGGTGGGTAGGTGCCAACTGGAATTATTTTGATGAAAATTATTTAGATCCTGCAGCTTTGGTGAGAACAGAATCGTTTGTTCAGAACAATGTTACCGGAACTCCATATTACGGGCTTACAGATAGTGATCTTAGAAAAGTACTTCAGCCAAACAAATTGCCTTCGTCATTCTTTCTGAATGCTAATGCAGGAAAATCTTGGGTAATCGGTAAATACTATGTCTTAATTTCTGCTACAGTTAATAATATTTTAAATAACAGAAAATATATTACAGGAGGATTTGAACAAACAAGAAATGCGGTGTATCCTACCTTCTCTCAGGATTTGAATAGAGAATACACTTTGTTTGCACCAAAATACTGGTATACTCAGGGAAGATCATATTTTGTAAATTTACAGTTCAGATTTTAATATCAATTCACTAATTATTTTAAAAATTAATAAAATGACAATAAAGAAATACTTAAGTTTAGTAGCAGGAGTTGCATTTGCGGCGATTTCTATTACATCTTGTGTTCAGAAAGACGAGTGGGAAACTCCGCCAATCAAGTGTGAGAATAAATTCCCGGCTCCTACAATGACTTTGGCTGCTTTCAAAGCTCAGGCTCCTTCTACAGGATATGTTTTAATTTCAAACGACCAGATTTTTGATGGTTATGTAGTTTCTTCAGATGAAAATGGAAACTTCTATAAAACAATTTCTTTCCAGGATAAGCCGGAAAATCCGACTGCAGGTTTACAAATTGAGGTTGACAGATCCAGCAACTATGCAGATTTTCCTGTTGGTGCGCACATCAGAATTAATGCGAAAGGTTTAAGATTAGGTTTAGACAGAGGTACTGTAAAAATCGGTTCTGTAGATCCTACGTATTCAATCGGAAGAATTCCTGCTTCTTTATTAAGCAGATATGTTTCCGGAGTTTGTAACGGGAATGGTCTTGAGGTGGTTACAATTAAACCTTTAGAATTACCAAACCTTGCTGCTGCAAAAAGTGACCAGTATATCAATACATTGGTAAAAGTTGCTAATACACAGTTTACCATTGCAGATATTTATCCTACTGCTAAAACATTTATCGATTATGTGGCAGGAGCAGGAGTAGATACAGACAGAACTTTGGAAGATGCTTCAGGAAATAGTGTAACTTTAAGAAATTCAGGTTTCTTCTCTGAAGGATCTAAAACATTACCAACAGGAAACGGAGATATTACTTTTGTAGTAAGCCGTTATAATACAACTTGGCAGATGCTGATCAGAAATACAAATGATATTAACTTCAAAGGAACAAGAGTAGATGCTACACCGCCGAAAGGAGGAACTGCAATTACCTATTCAGGAGCTTTCCTTGAAAACTTTGAGAGTTATGCTACATCTCCGGCTAACCTTGAAGTATTTCCTAAATATGTAAACGATCCGCTTCTAGGAAACAGATACTGGCAATTAAAAACTTTCAGCGGAAACAAATACATCCAGTTGGGAGCTAATTCAGGAACTGGTCCTTACGTAACTTATTTTGCAGTACCTGTTGATTTTACAGCAGCAAACACACTGAAATTTGACGTAAACGTAGGATTTTTTAACGGTAATGCTTTAAAAGTATATTATACAACCAATTATACTCCTCTTGGAGATATTACTCAGGCTACCAAAACAGATATTACTTCTGCATTTACAATTCCACAGGCTCCTACAGGTGCTTATGGAACAATTGCTCCTGCAGGAATGTACACTTTCCCGACTTCTTTAACGGGTAACGGATTTGTATTATTCGAATACACAGGAAACGGAAGTGGTGTTACCACTACAATCCAATTGGATAACATTCAGGTTCAATAAGAATTTTGAAAATTTAAATAGTATAAAGGCTGTCTTTTTAGGCAGCCTTTTTATTTTTGCCAAAACTTATAGAATATGCAGTATTTTGTTTATGTTTTAGATCATACGTATACAGATGATTTCCATACAGAATCTAAAAGATTAGGATATTTTAAGAATTTAGAAGAACTGCGAAAAGTAAAGAGTAAGGCTGTTCAATTACCGGGTTTTAAAATATTTCCGGAATGCTTTGTAATTCAAAAATATATTTTAGATAAAGTTCATTGGCAGGATGGATTTACAGAAACTATAGGAGAAACAGGACGTGATTATCTGGAATCGGGAGATGAGGTTGATGCAAGTATAGTATCGGTAAAAGAGCTGCAAATAGACTCTGTTTTTTGCCTGAGCCATACTTATACACTGAATACCTATTTGGATGATGAAAGATTTATCGGAATATTTTCAGGCTATGAAAAAGCTCAAAAGGTGATGAATGAATTAAAAAATAAATCTGGGTTTAAAGATTTCCCGGACGATTTTATTCTTGATGAAGTGGAATTAAATGCAATGCACTGGACAACCGGATTTTATTGGGAACAATAAATGAATATAGCTCAAACAAAAAACCACCGCTTTTGCGATGGTTTCGTTGTTAATTTCATTGTCTTTAAAAAGATACTTCATTTACCTCTTTTCCGCGTTGGAAATTCATTGTTTTCTGAATTCCCTGATACGCAATATTAACAAGGTTAATCTGCTTTGGAAAAGCACTTAAAAGGATTGTATTCTTTATTCTTAAGGTATTGATATCCGAAACGCCTCCCGTTTCAAAATATACCCATACTGTTTCTCCGCTTACCTGACTTCCCGTAAATGTAATTGTTTTCGGTGAGCCATTGACATACACATCAAAATTATTGTTTACATACTTTTTAACTTCTGCTTCAAATCCTGCCGTATTCGGGTTAATTTTTATAGCATCGGAAATGTGATTTGTATTCATTTTTGTAGTGAACTTCAATGTTTTGCTTCCATCAATATAATCCACCTTAGTCATTGAAGAGAAAAAGTCTACATACGTGAAACTCAATAGCACAAAAAGCGCTAAAATTCCTGATATAGATAAAATTTTTTTCATCTTAGATAATAAATTTACAATCATGATTGTTAGTTTTAAGTCACAAATAATATGCCAATTAAAAATTCACATTTACAGAATACTTATCATAAAAAGCCTTAATGTGTGCTACCGCTTCATCTGCGCTGTCTACCACTCTGTAAAGTTCAAGATCTTCTTCATGGATCATCTTTTCTTTCAGTAAAGTAGTTCTAAACCAGTCTAATAATCCGTTCCAGAATTCCGAACCTACCAGAACGATGGGAAATCTTCCGATTTTATTGGTTTGAATCAGCGTTAAAGCTTCCGTAAGCTCATCCAGTGTTCCAAATCCTCCCGGCATTACGATAAATCCCTGAGAATATTTTACAAACATTACCTTTCTTACAAAAAAATAATCGAAATTCATCGAATATGATTTATTGATGTAAGGATTAAAATGCTGTTCAAAAGGCAGATCAATATTTAAACCGATTGATTTTCCCTGAGTATTAAAAGCTCCTTTATTTCCTGCTTCCATAATTCCGGGACCACCTCCGGTGATAATTCCGAATCCTAGTTTTGTAATTTTCTCCGCAATTTCTACCGCCATTTTGTAGTATTTGCTTTGAGGCTTTAATCTCGCCGATCCGAAAATAGAAACACACGGACCAATTTTAGCTAGTTTTTCATAGCCGTCCACAAATTCTGCCATCACCTTGAAAACCATCCAGCTGTCTTTTGTAATGGTTTCGTCCCAGGTTTTTTGCCGGAGACTGTTTTGTAGTTTTGTTTCGTTACTATCCAATTCAGGATTTACCAGACTTTCATCTCTCGTTCCTTCAATTCCCATTGTACAATTATTTAAAATGTTTTTCGGCTTCCGTTACAGATTCCGGTCTGCCGACATCAATTAAAATGCTGTCGTGCAGAAAACCATGAATATGCTCCGTCTGCATAAGATCCAGATATTCTTCCATTACAGAAAATTTACCTGTTCTTTTTATCTTTTCAAAGATAACGGGATTAATACAATGAACACCACTGAAAGCCAGAGCTTTAAATCCCTTGTTAAACTCAGCAAGTCTCTGTTCGCCGGTCTGTACATTCAGCCAGCCTCTTAACACCATATCATCATTGAAAAGCAGTTTTCTCGAACTCTCTCTGTCCGATACAGCTAAAGTAGCAAAATCTTTTATCTTTTTATGGTATTTTACAAATTCTGTGATATTAATATTGGTAAGAATATCTGCATTCATGATTAGAAAGTCTTCCCCATGATCGAGAAATTTTCTTGCAAAAACCAAGCCGCCGCCAGTTTCCAGCAGTTCTTCTCTTTCGTCCGATATTTCAATTTTACATCCGAAGTTATCATTCAGCTTTAAAAAATCAACTATTTGATTTCCAAAATGATGAATGTTGATGACAAAATCGTTGATTCCGAAATTTTTTAAATATTTAATATTTCTTTCCAGAAGCGGAATCTCATTCACTTTTGCCAAAGCTTTCGGATGATGGTCGGTAAATGGCTTTAATCGGGTTCCTTTTCCGGCTGCGAAAATAAGTGCTTTCATTTTTTTATGGGTAATGAGTAATTGGTGATGAGTAATAAAATGACCGTGTTTAAATTAAAAACAATAAGTAATAAAATATCAACGAATTTAAAATATTACTTATTGCACATTACTCATTACTTATGATTAAGTTGATGCTGTTCGTCATGATGAAGGCTGATTTCAACTTTTTCACCATACTTTTCTTCAATGAAATGAGCGATTTTTATCGCAGAATAAACCGATCTGTGTTGCCCTCCTGTACAGCCGAAATTGATCTGAAGATTTTCAAAACCTCTTTCCAGATAATTATCAATATTAATGGAAATAAGATTTTTAATTAATTCCAGAAATTTAGGCATTTCAGTTTTTGTTTCCAGATATTCCTGAACGCCGATGTCATTTCCGGTCTGGCTTTTATATTCTTCCACTCTTCCGGGATTCAGGATTCCGCGGCAGTCGAACGTAAAACCGCCTCCGTTTCCTGTTTCATCCTTTGGAATTCCTCCTTTTTTATACGAAAAACTGTGTATGTCGATGTGTAGCATTTTTTTAATTTTATAATTATTTATTTATTCTTAAACCGTTAAGATTTATATTTAAGAAGTAAAGTTTATTTAAGATTTTGATAAATCAAAATTTTAGTTTGGGAGTTCTTTAAAGTACTCATTAATAAAAGGTTTTAAAGATTTGGTTATATTATCGGTAAAGAAATTTATTAATAAACCCTGAGGCTTTTTCAAAACTTTCATATAAGTTAATAACTGAGCTTCGTGTATAGGCAAAATTTCTTCAATTGCTTTTAATTCTACAACAATAGTATCATTTACGAGCAGATCAACAACCAGTTTTGTTTTAATATCAACTCCTTCATAATTAATGGTTGTATAAAGTTGTTGTTTTACATCATATCCATTTTTAATGAGTTCAATTTTTAAACATTCTTCATAAATACTTTCAAGTAAGCCGGGTCCAAGTGTTTTGTGAACTTTTATTGCAAAACCGGTAATTTCATAAGATAATTGTGTGATTTCTTTTTTCGTCATAACACTTAACGATGCTTAACTTCTTAAATATATTCTTAATGGTTTAGGATTTCTTCAATTTTCAATTTTGTTTTATCTGAACTCAATTGTTTAATCACTTTTTCAAGTTCGGGATAATCTTTCATATTTTCCCAGTTTTGTGCAAAAACTGTAATATTTTCGATTCCCTTTTCGATGCTTGAAATGAAGTGCTGTTTTCTCTGGATCAGTCCTCGGAAACCGTAAGCTCCCAAAACCTGCAGGAATCTCATTAGTTGAATTGGTTTTACCGAAATTTTTAGTTGATTTTTAATTTCCTGATCTTCAAATTGATGAATGTAATAATCAAGCATCTCACTTTTAAAGCTTTCATTGAAATTTGCTTTTGCCTGAAACAGAAAAGAAATCACGTCATACATCAACGGACCTTTCATAGCTGATTGATAATCGATAAATGATACTTCTTTCTGATCATTTACCATCATATTTCTCGCCTGAAAATCGCGGATCATTAAACCTTTCGGCTCCAGATTTTCGATGAGAAAAACGATGTTCTTAAATTCTTTCAGTAGAGTAGATTTATGGTATTCTAATTCCAGAACATCTGCCACGAAATTTTTAAAATAATACAGATCGTGCATTACGGGAAGCTCATCATAGCTTTCATATTCGAAAGTTTTACTGTAATCTACCTTATTCTGTGTTGAAATCTGTAATTGATATAACTTTTCCAAAGTCTGCTTTACCAGAGATTTTACATTTTCTGATAATCCTTCTTTGGAGATAATTTCTGAAAGTGTATTTTCTCCTAAAAATTCCTGAATATACATTTTCCGGTCTTCCGAAACTGCAAAAATTGCGGGAGTATTGAGTTTTAAATCTGAAAATAAATAAGAGTAATACAAAAAACTCTCATTTTCTGCGATGTTTTCGTTGTAGGTAATGATATACTTTTTATCTGCTTTTGCGATAAAATTTACTCTTGCGGAGCCGCTTTGAGCTAAAGTAATAAACTCAGAAGGCTTTTTTCCTGTATAATTTTCAAAAAATCTTTGGGCGTATTCGGAAATCATAGATGTCACAAATATAATAATTTACAGGCGAATTTCTATATTTGCATTATGCTAAAGGATTTTAAACCTGTTTTGAGCATTCTGCTGCGTTTCATCATCATTTATATGGTGCTGCTTCTAGCCTATCAGTTTTTTCTGAACAGTTTTCAGAAAGAAGGTCTCGATCCGTTTTCCAGAATGATTGCGGAGCAGGTGAGACATATCCAGAACTTTATGGGTTTCCCGACGCAGTTGTATAATGATATCAAAGGTGAGCAGGTTTATTTTTATGTCCGGAACGAATATCCTACAAGAATGGTGGAAGGCTGCAATGCCGTTTCTGTGATGATTCTTTTTGTAGCATTTGTTTTTGCCTTCTACAAAGGAAAAAAAACTTTCATCTTTGTTATTCTGGGGCTTATTTTGCTTTATATTATTAATGTTTTAAGAATTGTGGGGCTTAATATTGTTGTTTTAGATTACAAAGCATACAGTAAAACAACTCATGATTATATTTTTCCTGCGGTTATTTACGGAACGGTAGTCTTACTCTGGCTGGTCTGGATTAAATTTTTTGCTTTAAAAAATGAAAAATCTTAATTGGATTTTAGTCATAATAGGGGTTTTTGGTCTTATAAGTGTAAGAATACTTGAAGACAAAATTTTCTATGATCCTTTTCTCAATTATTTTCATGAAGCAAATAAGAATCTTCCTTTTCCGGATTTTGAGTGGGTAAAATTAATTCCCGGCTATATTTTCCGGTTTATTCTGAATCTGTTATTTTCATGCATTGTAATTCACTTTTGGTTCAGAAACAAGCAGTGGACAATTCAGGGAGCTGTTTTAATTACGATTATTTTTGCGATTACATTTCCGATTTATTTGTACTGTATTTATGACAGATTTGAAATCGGATATCTTTTTTCTTTTTACATGAGAAGATTTGTAATCCAGCCACTGACTTTACTTCTTATTATCCCGATGTTTTATTATAGAAAATAAATGGTACAAAAAGATATATAGAATCATATTCTAATGATCTTCTATGGTATGCTTATCCACAGAAGTTACATTTTCGGGTGTCCAGATTACTCTTTTTACAAACTCTTTTTCGCGTACCAGACAATCGGATATCTGACAGACAGGGCAGGAAATTGGTCTGCAATCGTCCATATGAAAATTAAATTCTACACTTCTTTTTGTATTTTTTGCTAAAAGAATAATCATTTTTTCCATTTCGTTATGCGCGTCACGAAGGCTGTAATACCAAGGTAAAGTAATATGCGCGTCAATATGAAGATTCGCCCCGAACTGCTGTATTTTCATATTATGAACATCAATCCATTCCGTTCTCCGGTTTTCTTCCAAAATCTGGATGATCTGTTCCAGAAGATCGGGGTCCTGTTCATCCATAATTCCGCTCAGCGATTTCCGGACAATTTTATAGCCCACAACAATTATATATCCTCCAAAGCCCAGTGCAACTACAGAATCCAGCCAATAAATTTTCGTGAAATAGACAATAACTAAACTTGCAACTACGCCAAGTGTGGTTAATGTATCAGATTGAAGGTGTTTTCCGGAAGAGATCAGAACAACAGAGTTTTCTGCTTTTCCTTTTTTAATGGAAATATAACCCAACAGGTAATTAATAATAGCGGTTGCAGCAATGATCCAGATCCCCAGATCTATTTTATTTAAAACTTTCCCGACAATTAAGCTGTGAACCCCTTCGTAGATAATCATGATTCCGGCAATGGCAATTAAAGCACCCTCTATTCCGGAAGTTACAAATTCCACTTTACCATGTCCATAAGGATGGTCTTCGTCTTTAGGTTTTGCTGCCAAATAGAGCGAATAAAGCCCCATAAATGCACTGATAACATTTACGATACTTTCCATGGCATCAGAAAAGACAGAGTCGGAATTCGTCAGTTTCCAGGCGATAATCTTTCCGATGAATAGAATGATCCCAAAGGCGGCAATCAGTTTCTGAAAGGCTAATTTATCTTTACTTTTATTTTTATGAAGGTTCATAGGTTTGATAAAAAAAAGAATCTCATTTCTGAGACTCTTTCTGGTTTTGTTAGTTTATACTAAGTTGTTTTCTACAAGGTATTCTGCAATCTGTACCGCATTCGTTGCGGCTCCTTTCCGCAGATTGTCTGCCACAATCCAGAGATTAAGGGTTTTGGGCTGCGAAAGATCTCTTCTTATCCTTCCGACGAAAACTTCGTCTTTTCCTTCGGAATACAGCGGCATAGGATATTCGTTGTTTTTTACGTTATCTACAACAACAACTCCGGGAGTTTCAGATAAGATTTTTCTTACTTCGTCAAGATCAAATTCATTTTCAAACTCGATGTTTACACTTTCAGAATGTCCTCCCTGAACCGGAACTCTTACTGCGGTGGCTGTTAAATTAAAGGTATCGTCCCCTAAGATTTTCTTAGGTTCTTTCATTAATTTAATCTCCTCTTTCGTATAATCGTCATCTGCAAAAACATCACAGTGCGGCAATGCATTTTTAAAAATCTGGTACGGATATACTTTTACGATAGAATCGTCTCCGCTGATTTCTCCGTTTAGCTGATCTACAGCAGCTTTACCGGTTCCTGTTACGGATTGGTAAGTGGAAACAATGACTCTTTTTAAATCGTATTTTTTGTTCAAAGGTCCTAAAACCATTACTAACTGAATAGTAGAACAGTTCGGATTTGCAATAATTTTGTCTTCTTTCGTCAATACATCTGCATTGATTTCCGGAACCACCAGTTTTTTATCAGGATCCATTCTCCATGCTGAAGAATTGTCGATTACTGTTGTTCCTGCTTCTGCAAAAAGAGGAGCGAATTCAAGAGAAGTTCCGCCTCCGGCAGAAAAAATAGCAATATCCGGTTTGGCAGCTATAGCGTCTTTCATGCTTACAATCGTAAATTCTTCCTGTTTATACTTCACCTTATTACCTACAGATTTTTCGGATGCTACCGGAATTAGTTCGGTGATAGGGAAGTTTCTCTCTTCGAGAACTTTAAGCATAACTTGTCCAACCATTCCTGTTGAACCTACTACAGCTACTTTCATTGATTTAATTAAAAATTATTTTGTTAATATATTTATGCCCCGAAGACTCTCGCCCACGGGAACGCGAATGCAAATAAACCTACGGCAATTAATCCCATAATTACGACTCCTAAAGAAATCGTAGGGTTTGTTTTTACTTTTTTGTTAACGATCGTCATTAAAACAGCGGCGATCAGCATAGAAAACGGATGTTCTACATATTGAAATCTTAATGCTGAGTTTTTCATCACTTCACCCATATTTAGACCATTTGAGAAATTAATGATCAGCATCACAATCCCCAATAGAAACTGAACGTGGAAAAAGATCATTGTGAAAAGAGTAGTCTTTTTAAGGAAATTATTTACTTTTCCACTGAATCCGAACATGGTTGCTAAAAGTGCAATAACAAACAGCGTCACCAAAAGAATTTCCAGATATCCGAATCCTTTGTGAGCATTAAGTAAAATGTTGTAAAAGTCCATATTTATTTTTTCTGTTTTTCAGACACAAATATAGCAAAAATCCCGGCGAAAAGCCGGGATTGATATTTATAAAATCTAATTTATGTATTTATTAGAAGTTGAATGAAAGTGTTGCAGACCATGTTCTTCCGTATCCGAAATAAACTTGGTTTTGTTGGCTTACTCCATTCCATGTTCCTGCTGCTTGGTACGCCTGATAGTTAGACGTTAATGTTGCAATCTGAGCAGTGGTTAATGGGGTTGATTGAAGAGGTCTGTTTACCGCAATGTACTGATCTAAAGTTAATCCGGTTTTGATGTTTGTATTAGATTCTGCAATGTAAGTCTTATCCAGCAAGTTATAAACATTACCTCTAATCGTAAAGAATTGTTTAGGATTGTTTAATTTAATTTTAAAAGATATTCCTAAATCAACTAAACCATAAGAAGGTAATTCTAAAGCACCTTGGTTTCCTGCATCCGGATTGGAGAAGTTAAGAAGGTTTAAGTTAGCATATAAATTTTTAATCCCTCTATATGTTCCGTCGAATGAGAACCAGTCTGTTGGCTTGAATGTAAATCCAACTGCTGCTGAAGTTTGTGCTGCTCCACCAACTTTAACTTTATCTATATAAAGTGTCTGAGTATCTGCACTGATTAGTTCATTTGTTTCACTAAATACATTTCCTTGTGCATTACCTTTATAATACCAGTCACCTACAGAAAGCATACCGAACAGGCTTAACATTTTGTGAACGTTAGCATTTGCTTCAATTTCAAATCCTTGGTGGATTTCTGTGATTCCCTGAAGGTTTGAATAAGCAGTCGTTGTTGAAATTGTTGAACTTGGATTAGCCGGATCAGGATAAGTATAAGATAGATTACCTCTTCTTAAGAATCTGTCTCTCCACTCAGTTCTGTAAAGGTTCAAATTAGCTGTGAAGATACCAGAACGGAATCCATATCCTGCCTCAACACCGAAGATTTTTTCATTCGTTAAGTTCGGATTTAAGTAGTTTTTATTATTTGGGTAAACAGCATTAAGGAAAGGCTGCTTAGAATAATATCCGATATTTACAAAAACGTTGTGCTGATCATTAATGTTATAATTAGCACCTGCCTTTACATTATATCCTACAATATCTTTAAAGCCTGTTTTTTCATACAATAATGGATTTGTAGCGGTTGGCTGAGCAATAGCAGTAGATGTTGCTGAGTTTCTGAAACCTGCTTGCTGACCATTTAAAAGGGTAACTCCATCGATGATAAAGTGATCGATTCTCTGGAATGACTGGTTAGATAATGCTCCTGAAACAAATGCAGATAATTTATCACTAGAATATTCTAACTGACCGAATCCTCCATACCATAGAACTTCACCATCATTATTATATCCTACCATATCATCCATACTATTTCTCTTTCCTCCGAACGGATTGAAAGTAGGCTCAGCCTTAAAAGCATTAGAAACTACTCTAGGAGTTACAGTATATAAGTTTCCTGGCGAAGTATAAAAGTTTTTGTTAGTATTATCTTTGTATCCTGCAGCACCATAAAGATCAGAAATTACCTGATAATGATATCCGTAATAATATCTGTCGTCTGTACCGATTGTGAAGTTTAAGTTATCATTAATTTTATGATTGAAACTAATAATCGCTCCAAACCAGTTATGGGAGTTAATTGATGATCTTCTTACTAAAGTAGCACCCGCAGCTGAAGTATTCATATTAACATTTGCATTTGTAGCGAAAATTCTGTCATATGCAATTTGTCCGTTTGCATCAACGAAAGAATTTACTCCTCCTGTTGCAGTACCTACACCTGTTGGAATTCTACCTAAATCACCTGTTCCGCCACCTCTACCGAAAGAAGCGTAGAATACTGAATTTAATTTAGATTTTGAACTGATATTCCAATCCCAGTTTAAAGACATTACTGGTTTATGATAGTAGTTTACTCTGTTTGATAAAACGTCACCATTTCTCCAGCCCCAATCTGCATTATATCTTCTGTTAGGAGTTCCGTCATTATCAGAATTATATTTGATGTAATTTTGAATAGTAGAATAGGTTGTTCTCTGATTGTGCCATTGAGGAGCTCCCGTAATTGTAAACTGGAAATCATGCTTTTTATTTGGCTGATATCCTAAGGCAAAATAATAGTTATATCCTTCAAATTCAGTTCCGTCTGCATACATTGATCCGGCAGTTCTGCTCATTAAGAATGAAGAAGACCATCCTTTTGCAGATTTACCAGTATTGTAAGCAAATAATGTTTTTAGATAATCATTATTACCAAGACCTAGAGAAACAATTCCTCCCTGTTTTTTATCAGCAGCTCTTGTTAGAACGTTAATTGTACCTCCAACGGAAGCGATAGCTAATTTTGAAGAACCAAGACCTCTTTGTACCTGCATTGCAGAAGTTACATCGGAAAGTCCAGCCCAGTTAGACCAATAAACAGCTCCGTTTTCCATATCATTCACAGGAACACCATTTACCATAACGGCAATATTTTCCTGTGCGAATCCTCTAATGTTAATTTTAGAATCTCCAAAACCTCCACCAGCTTTTGTTGCATATACAGATGGAGTTGTATTTAAGATTTCAGGGAATTCCTGATTTCCTAATCTTTCAACGATTTGTGCTTCTTTGATTGTTGAAACTGCTACAGGAGTTTTTCTATCTTTTGCGATATCAGCAACTCCAATTAACACTACCTCGTCAATGTCTTTAGACCTTGTATCTTTTACAGTGTCTTTAACCTGTTGAGCATAATAAACGCTAGCTGTAGATAATGTAATTATCGCAGTTAGCATTGATTTGTTGATTAATTTCATAATCGTTAGTAATAGTTAGATTTAATTTTCTGCAAAATTGAGGAAATTTATTTTAACTAATATTAACTGTATGTTAATTTTTAAAGGTTCTTAATAAGGTTTAAAATGTTGGTTTACAATGTATTGAATAATAATTGATATTTCGCATGAAAAAAATCACATTATTGATTTTTTAACAAAAGGGGATCATTTTTAACAAAAATTCAATGCTATTTCACGGCTTTGAGGCTTAAATCTATATTTTCTGCTGAGTGAGTAAGTGCTCCTGCAGAGATGTAGGTAACGCCTGTAGAAGCAATTTCTTTAAGCTGATCGCGGGTAATTCCTCCCGAAGCTTCACTTTCGCAGGAACCATTAATTAAGCTTACTGCTTTTTTCATAGTTTTTACGTCCATATTATCCAGCATGATTCGGTCTACCTTCGCATCAATAGCTTCCTGAACTTCATCCAGATTTCTGGTTTCAACTTCTATTTTAAGCTTTTTCTTATTCTTTTTGATGTAGTCTTTTGCCATTTTTACGGCATTGGTAATGCTTCCGTTATAATCGATGTGGTTGTCTTTCAGCATGATCATGTCATAAAGTCCGTATCGGTGATTGGTTCCGCCGCCAATGGCAACTGCCCATTTTTCGCATACCCTGAAGTTTGGAGTTGTTTTTCTGGTGTCCAGAAGTTTTGTTTTTGTACCGATGAGCCTGGAATCCCAGTCATGCGTTAATGTTGCAATTCCGCTCATTCGCTGCATACAGTTTAAGACCAGTCTTTCCGTTGAAAGAATAGATCTTGCACTTCCGGTTACAATAAAAGCAATATCTCCTACCTTTACAGCATCACCATCTTTTACGAAAATTTCAACGTTTAAATTTTTATCAAAAGTTTTAAAAATAATTTCAGCCAGTTCCACTCCGGCAAGAATGCAATCCTGCTTTACCAGTAGTTTTGCACTTTGTTCCAAATCTTTGGGAATAGTGGAAAGCGTAGAATGATCGCCATCCTGAATATCTTCTTCAAGAGCGTTTTTAATAAACTGTTTTAAAACTTTATCGGTTACGTATGCCGGTCTTTTCATATTTTTAATTTTAGTAATAATAAGATGCTTTTGTTCCGAATAACAAATCGTGAATCACAAAAAGCAAAATTACTTCATTTTCATCAGCTTTTATTTTTTCGAATTCAATTTTATTTTTTATTCGGATATTGTCTTGATTGGTTGCTGTAAATTCTATTAAATATTTTCCTCGCGGTTTGTAAGCATCAGGATTTTCTATGTACAGAAAATATTTCCAGTTCATATTTTTCCACTGATATTCTGTCCCATGAAAAAGAAGTTTATCTCTTTTAAATTCTAAAATCGGATGTTGATGATTGTTGATATAATAAAATGTCTGAGGAAGTTTGTTATCATTTATAATTTCATCCAGATCGAATTGATCTTTTCCGAAATAATAAGATTTTCCCATTGTAAGTATATTGCACAATAGATTTAATGGAAGAGGATATTTTGCTCTTGAAATGATAATTTTCTTGATATAATTAAAGAATCGAACCCCAAAAGATACAGCCGCTAAAATGAACATCCAGCCCAGAAAATAGATTTCATCATGATGCTTGCTTCCAAAAATAAGAAAACCAAGTACAATGAGAACGATAAAAATCAACATGACTCTTAAAAAGTTTAAAAGATTCATGATGGTTAAAATTCTCAGACTGAAGATTTCCATACTCCGTATTTGCTATTCTTAAGCCAGATCTTTATTATAAAACGCACCTTTATTCTCCGTCATTTCCATAGACTGGGTAATGATGAGGTGGGCAACGGTTGTTAAGTTTCTAAGCTCTGACAACTGTGGCGAAAGAATAGAGTAGTGGTAAATTTCGTTCACTGCGGCAGCGATTTCCTGATGTTTTTGCAAAGCCATATTCAGACGGCGGTTGCTTCGTACAATTCCTACCAGATCGCTCATCATTTCCTGAAGCTGCTTTCTGAGGTAAGATATAATTACCATCTCATCCATGATTTTCATTCCTTCTTCATTCCATTCCGGAACGGCTTTCAGATCATCAAAGTTGAAATTATTTTCGTTTAAAAGTTCAACGGTTTTCATGGCAGCATTGTGTCCGAAAACTAATCCTTCCAATAAAGAGTTGGAAGCTAGTCTGTTGGCTCCGTGAAGTCCGGAATTGGTACATTCTCCCACTCCGAAAAGATTTCTGATGGAAGACTGACCGTCGCGGTCAACCTCAATTCCTCCCATCAGATAATGACAGGCGGGAACAACGGGAATAAGCTGGCTGAAAGGATCAATTCCTTCGTCTTTGCATTTTTTATAAATATTCGGGAAATGTTCAAGAAATTTTTCATGATCCATTTCACGGCAATCGAGCCCTACAAATTCGTCTCCGGTGATTTTCATTTCTGCATCAATGGCTCTTGCAACGATATCTCTGGAGGCGAGTTCTTCACGTTCATCATATTTATGCATGAATTTTTCACCTCTTTTTGTTCTTAATTTGGCTCCGTCTCCACGAACGGCTTCCGAAATTAAAAACAACATTCCATCGAGCTTACTGTACAGAGCGGTCGGGTGAAACTGATAGTACTGCATATTGGAAACTTTTCCTTTTGCTCTTGCCACAAAAGCGATTCCATCTCCTGTTGCAATCGTCGGATTGGTGGTATTTTTGTAAACGTGTCCTGCTCCTCCGGTTGCAACAAGTGTTATTTTTGATGTTATTTTCTTAATGGTTTTGGATTTTTCATCCAGAATATAGGCTCCGTAGCAATGGATATCGCCTTCATTTAATTCTTTTCCGGGAACATGATGCTGCGTAATGATATCAATTACGTAATGATGATCGAGAATCTCAATATTCGGACTGCTTTTTGCGGTTTGCAAAAGTGCCCTTTCGATTTCAAAACCTGTGATATCTTTGTGATGTACAATTCGGTTTTCGGTGTGTCCTCCCTCTCTTCCTAAAGCAAATTCGCCGTTTTTCTTGTCAAAATTCGCACCCCAGTCTACAATTTCATTGAATCTTGCAGGAGCTTCCCTAACTACCATTTCCACCACATCGCGTTTGTTTTCGCCGTCTCCCGCACGCATTGTATCGGCAATGTGTTTTTCGAAGTTATCATTTTTAGAATCTGTAACTACTGCAAGACCACCCTGTGCATATTTGGTGTTGCTTTCATCTTCGTCCGATTTTGTTACGATGATTATTTTGGCATCAGGAAGCTGCTCAGAAACTTTTATGGCATAGGAAAGTCCCGAAATTCCGGAACCGATTACTAATACATCCGCTTTTATCATATCCTTAGTTTAAGACAATTGTCTAAATAGTTAAATAAATTTAAACAATTTTTCGTTTGGTTTTCTTACTTTTTTCATGTGCTGAAAATGATCTTCCTCCGAACGGTAGCCTAAAGCGAGCGTTACGCTTACTTTTTCGGTTTCAGTATTTATCTCCAGAATTTCTTCGATAAGTTCCTGACGGAAGCCTTCCATTGGACAGGTGTCTATATTTTCTATTGCGGCTGCATACATGAGATTCGCCAGAACGATGTAAGACTGTTTTTCTGCCCAGCTGAAAATTTCATCCTGTGTTTTTTGATTAATATGCTGATTGATGCTGTTTTTAAAAAGATCCAGTTTTTCCAGCGGTGTTTCTCTTACTTTAGAAATATGCCGGAAATAACCGTTAATGTAATTGTCGTCCACAATTTTTTTGGAAACAATAACAACGAGATGAGAACAGGTGGAAATCTGTGACGGATTGTAGAATGCAGGAATTAATTTCTGCTTCATCTCCTCACTTTCCACGATAAGAATTTCGTAAGGCTGAAGACCAAGAGAACTTGCCGATAATTTTCCGGATTCAAGAATATTATGCAGGGTTTCCTGAGGAATAATTTCGTGATTAAATTTTTTTACAGAGTATCTTCTGCTTAAAGCCTCTAAATAATTCATAATTCAAATTTAAGAATTGAATGCGAATTAAATAAGTTTAAAATAAAATATTTCTTCTAAATAAGGCATAAAAAAAGATCATCCGTTTTTCGAATGATCTTTAAAAAGTGTTATTCTATATTTTTTACCAGAACCCAGCCATTGTAAGACGTCTGAGTACTGTTTTTGTCATTTTCATTCCAGGTAATGGTGTACCAATAAGTTCCTGTCATTACTTTTTTGCCTCCCGTAGTTCCGTCCCATTTGTAGTTTCGGATTTTGTCGGCTTCGTACATTTTATTTCCGTATCTGTCATACACCGTGAATACTAAATTCTTTTTATATGCTAATGCGGAATAATCGATGTAATCGTTTTTGTTGTCTCCATTCGGAGTAATGGCATTCAGGAGATTAGGAACCGTTATCTGAACATGAATAGGTGTACAATTGTAGGCATCTTTTACATACACTACAACTTCACCTCTTGCAAGACCTGTGAAGACGTTAGAATCCTGCCAGTTTATTCCGTCCAAAGAATATTGGTATGGTGTTTTTCCTCCTTTCACATTCACGGTAATCGTGTTGTTTTTAATATCAATTGTAGCAATTACTGGTTGCTGCGAAGGATTTACGATTACAGTCTGCTGTGTTGTACATCTTCCTGATTTCAGCTGTACCCAATAAATTCCGGGCGTTACATTCGTGATAGATTGTGTGGTTGCTCCGGTGCTCCATAAGTAACTGTCGAATCCGGTTCCTGCATCTAAAGTTGTTTTAGCATCAATACAGATGATTTTATCTTTCAATACAGAAGAATAAATCGGCGCTAAAACTTTTAATGTAATTTTTGCAAGTGTCCAGCAATTGGTCACATTCGTAATTCTTACATACACTACGGATGATGTGCTTACGTAAGCTGCAGGATTCAGAATTTCATTGGTTCCGGCTAAAGCATCCGCTTGTGTTTTAAAATATCTCTTTGTAACTCCCGTCGCAGAAGTTACAATTGCCTGTGTAAGATTAAATAAACCCGTTGTCGGTGCATTATCGATAAAGCATGATTCCAGAGTAGCGTCTGTTGTAGCAATTTGAGGGTAAAATGCTAAGGTAATTGCAGCAGAACCCTGGCAGCCAAGAGGAGTGGTTACTTTTACATATACGGTTCCCGCAGCAGAAGTGTAGGTTGTAGGATTGGTAATTTCATTGGTTCCGGCGTTTAGATCCGCCATATTTTTATAATATTTCTTGGTAGAACCCGTTGGTTCGTTCACATTCGCAAGCGTAAGATTGTATGTGGCTGTTCCTGTATTGTTGTTATTACATTCCGTAAGTGTTGCAGGGGTTGCTGTGAAAGGAGAAAGGTTTAACTGAATTTTACCGTCCGGATTATCACAAAGCAATCCTGTATTGTCTTTAATTAAAACAGAAACTGAAGTATTTGCGCTGAACTGATAGTTGGTAGGATTCGTAATCGGAGTTCCGCCTACACTGTATGAGAACGTATAATTGGCAGGATTGGTTACAAACTGTCCCTGATAAGATGTTAAATTTACCGTTCCTTGTCCTGTTGCAGGATTCGGACAGAAAGTATCTGTTACCAACGTCTGGTTAAGCGCAACTTTGTCTATATAAACTTTTACGTTTTTAATTGATTGTCTTGCACTCGCTCCTCCTGTAGAAGCAGAAAAGCCAAAATAGCCGGTCGTCATGGTAGCTGCAGCTCCGGAAGGGGCAAATGATTGGCTTACAATGGTAGTTCCGTCGATTTTAAGCGTAATGATCCAGCTTGCAGGAGCTGCAGGATTTACCTGTCCGTTTACTTCAACGTGTCTGAAAGTAGTTCCGACGAAAGGCTGCGTAGGATTCAGATCCGGAGAGTGAAATGTACTTCCGGGAGTTGTATTGTATTCGATATTTGATCCTGCCGTGTTGTTTATTCCATATAAGATATGGACTTTACTCATCTGTGCTTCTGTGGTATTATTAAAAATGTCAAATCCCACCATTAAGCCGGTAGAGTTTGCAGGAATTCCTAATCCTCCGCCAGATGTGTAAGAAGCGGGTGGATTTGCCAGATACCAAAAAGCAATACCATCTCCTCTTCCGTAGGCAGCTGTACCGTTTCCGTCGATTCTGAAATCAAATTCCACTCTCCATTTATCACAATATTTAAGATTGATAGGAGAGTCTAATTTTATACCTCCTACCTGACTGATCTGGTCTGCGGTAAGCTGTATAAAGTCTGTATTTACAACCGCAGAAGGAACGATGTTCCAGCCTGTGGTGTTTACAGGATTTCCGGTAAGCTGATAGGTTTGCGACGAAATTTTTCCGAAGCAGCAAAATAAGAAGAGGGATAAATAAAGGAGTAGTTTTTTATTCATTTATTAGCATACTTAAAATTAGACGTGTAAATATATTAAATCCTAATTAAATAATATGTATTTAATATTAAATTTGCCTTATTTAGTATTTATTTTATAATAAATGGTAAAGAAACTGAAAGAATGCTGAAAATTTTTCTGAAGATTAGCTGTAATTGTTAATTAAAATAAAGTGTTGCTTTCAGGATTTTCGAAATAAGTATCGATTTCTAAATTATCTGAAGCAGCAGCGGTTACGGCAAGTTTGTCGCACAGTTCGTTTTCAAAGTGACCGGCATGACCTTTTATCCAGTGCATTTTTGGTTTATGCAGATTGTATAATACGACAAATTTTTTCCACAGATCAGGATTTTTCACGTTTTTCCAGCCCCTTTTGATCCATCCGGCTAACCAATTCTGGTTAATGGCATCCGCAACATATTTGCTGTCTGTATAAATATGAATTTCGTTGTCCGGAGATTTCAGTTTTTCCAAAGCGGTGATCACAGCAAGAAGTTCCATCCTGTTGTTGGTGGTTTTCCGGAAGCCTTTAGAAAATGTTTTCTGATAATTTTTTTCAGGGACGCGCATGAGAATTCCGTACCCGCCT
This sequence comes from Chryseobacterium sp. ZHDP1, assembly GCF_018603435.1. Taxonomy (GTDB): domain Bacteria; phylum Bacteroidota; class Bacteroidia; order Flavobacteriales; family Weeksellaceae; genus Chryseobacterium; species Chryseobacterium indicum. The sequence goes on from NZ_CP075682.1 coordinate 3,447,645, forward strand.
TTTCCGGGATTTCCGCTGCAGGCTCCGTCGGTGTATATTTCAATTTTCATTTTTAAATCTTAACCTTAATCTTAGTCCTGAATTTAAAAAGGAAAATCGTCGTCATCATCAAAATCATTCATTGAAGATCCTGAAAGTTTTGAACTGTCCGGAAGATCAAAAGCTGCACCCGGCTGAATTGTTGTTTTAATTTTATCAAAACCGCTAGGTTCCTGCTTTCCAAAGTTGGAAGGATATCGTCCTCCGCTCATTCCTCCGTCAAAAGCAGCCTCAATATCACCGAACTTCGCAAAATGTTTTAAGAAAGATAAACGCACATCGGCAGTTGCACCATTTCTGTGTTTTGCAATAATCAATTCCGCCTGATTTTCTGTTGAGGTTTCCTGTCCTTCTTCATCGTTGTCCCAAACCGTAATTTTATAATATTCCGGTCGGAAAATAAAAGATACAATATCTGCATCCTGCTCAATTGCTCCGGATTCCCTTAGATCGGAAAGCTGAGGTCTTTTCCCCGGACGTGTCTCCACACTACGGGAAAGCTGCGAAAGTGCAATGACAGGAACATTAAGTTCTTTGGCAATGGCTTTTAAAGATCGTGAAATCATGGAAATTTCCTGTTCACGGTTTCCTCCTCCTTTTCCGCCGCTTCCGGCAGTCATCAGCTGAAGATAATCGACCATGATGAGCTTTACACCATGCTGCATGACAAGTCTTCGGCATTTGGCGCGGAAGTCGAAAATAGACAGGGAAGGTGTTTCATCAATATATAAAGGGGCATTTTCCAGTTCGGAAACATTGGAGAAGAGTCTTTCCCATTCTTCATCATCCAAAGTTCCTTTTCTGAGTTTTTCTGATGAAATTCTTGTTTCGGAAGCAATCATCCTTGTGATAAGCTGTACCGATGCCATCTCAAGCGAGAATAGAGCCATAGGAATTTTGTGTCCCACTGCAATATTTCTTGCCATCGACAGAAGGAATGCTGTTTTCCCCATCGCCGGACGTGCTGCAATAATAATAAGGTCGGAGTTTTGCCATCCTCCGGTTTCTTTATCTACATCGCGGAAACCGGAAGGAACTCCGGAAAGTCCTTCTTTATCTTTTAGAGATTTAATGGTGTCGATTGCCTGTTTTACCAATGAATTGGCAGTATCGAATCCTTTTTTAATGGTTCCGTTTGTGATTTCGAAAAAAGACTGTTCGGCTTTATCCAGAAGTTCAAAAACGTCTGTTGATTCTTTATAGGATGCGTCAATTACGTTTGCCGAAACATTGATTAAGCTTCGAAGAATATATTTTTCAAGAATAACGCGGACGTGATATTCAATATGGGCAGAAGAACTTACTCCCATCGTAAGATCGATGATGTAGCTGTCTCCGCCGGCAGAGCTTAACTTGCCTTCTTTTTTAAGCTCCTGAATAATCGTCATTAAATCGACAGGCTGGTTGCCTTCGTATAATTTTAAAATGGTAGAAAATATGACCTGATGTCTCGGATCGTAGAAAACTTCAGGGGTAAGCAAATCTATCGAATGATCGAGTCCTTTTTTATCAATTAAAAAAGTACCAATCACCAATCGTTCAAAATCCAGAGCATTGGGAGGCATTTTCCCGTCTGCAATGGAGAGTTCTTTTGCAAAATTTCCGTTCGTCAAAGAAGATAATGTTTCTTTCTGCGCCATAATAGTGCAAAGATAGTTTTTTTGAAAAGCAAATGAAACGGAGTAACTAACAAAAAATTGTGGATAACTTTTGAAACCTTTATCCAGAAGGGTTTTGCGAAGAGCAAAAAAAATCACCTCAAAACTGAGGTGATTTAATGTTCTGAAAATCAGATTGAATTATTACTGAATGTTTTTAACCAAAACCCAGCCGCTGTATTTCGTCTGTGTATTGCTTTTGTCATTTTCTGTCCACGTAATCGTGTACCAGTATGTTCCTGTAACAATTTTCTTACCACCGGAAGTTCCGTCCCAGGTGTAATTTCGGATCTTGTCTGCTTTATAAATCATGTTTCCGTATCGGTCGTAAACCGTGAAAACGAGATCTTTTTTATAAGCCAAAGCAGAATAATCGATGTAGTCGTTTTTGTTATCTCCGTTTGGTGTGATCGCATTCAGAAGATTAGGAACAGTTACCTGAACGCTAATCGGGCTACAGTTATAAGCATCTTTTACATAAGCTTTATTTTCACCTCTCGGAAGACCTGTGAATACATTGGAATCCTGCCAGTTTACTCCGTCGATAGAATATTTATAAGGTGCTTTTCCTCCTGTTACGTTGATTGTAAATGAATCGTTATTGATATCTATACTTGTAATAACTGGTTGTACCGAAGCAGTAACCTTTACCTGCTGTAATGTCCAGCATTTTCCTGTTTTCAGTTTTACAGTATATGTTCCTGCAGGTACATTTGAAATAGATTGTGTTGTTGCTCCAGTGCTCCATTCGTAAGCATCAAAACCAGGTCCTGCGTCTAGTGTTGTTTTATCTTCAATACAGATGATCTTGTCTTTAAGAACAGCGGATTGTACCGGAGGTAAAACTTTCAGGTTGATTTTCGCAATGGCATAACAGTTCTCTATGCTGATTACTTTTACATACACTACTCCTGTTGTTGAAATGTATGTTGTAGGATTTAAGATTTCATTGGTTCCTGCAATGGCGTCCGCCTGAGTTTTGTAATATCTCTTCGTTTGTCCTGTCTGTGTAGTTACACTTGGCGTTGTCAGGTTAAATGATGCTGTGGTTACATTAGATTCGATATAACATTCTTCAATAGAAGCATCATTTACTGTTACTACCGGATTAAACTGTAAACTAATCTGGTTGTAACCTGTACATCCCTGAGGATTTCTTACTCTTACATACACTGTTTTCGGTGCTGCAGAAGTATAAGCCGCAGGATTTGTAATTTCGTTGGTTCCTGCATTAAGGTCCGCTAATGTAGGATAATATTTTTTAGTAACGTTTGTAGATGTAGGGTAAACATCAGGAGCTGTTAAATCAAAGACGCCTGTTCCTGCATTATTGTTGTTACAAGCTTTTACTGTAGCCGGAACGACAGCAAGGGCAGGTAAAAACTGCAGGGTAATCTCTGCATTGGCACTACATCCTTCAGTAGTTGTAACTTTTACAAAAACTGTTTTTGGAGCCTGTGATGCATAAGAAGAAGGAGTGGTAATTTCATTGGTTCCTGCGGTAAGGTCTGCCATTGTAGGATAGTATTTTTTCACAACATTGGTTGGTCCGTATACGTTTGCAGAATTTAGATCAAAATAACCGATTCCTGTATTATCATAATTACACGAAGTGATGGTGGCATTATTTACAACGATATTACCCGATCTGAATTTGAATTTTCCAACCTGGAAACAACCATTTACAGGGTTATTTGCGTTGTTGGGATCTACATATTTAATTCTGTAATAATAGGTGGTAGCATTTACCATTATCGGAGTTGTAATAGGTGCTGTTCCCGTAATGGCGTCGTTACTTGTTAAATGATATGTTACAGAAAAGTTCGGATTACCGTTAATAATTCCTGCAGACAATGTGCTGAAATCAAACATGGATGGTAAAGCACATTTAAGAATTTCGTTCGGATCAGAAGGGTTTGCAGCAGGTGTTCCCGGTGCAATGAACGGATTCGGCGTTAAAGCAGGATTGTTGAATGCTGAAGTTAAAGAAGCAGTTCCTCCCCACGTTAAAGAAAATCCGTATGGATTACTCGGAATATAGTTATCAATAAGCAGATAATAAGTTTCTCCTGCAATTACATTCAGCGGAGTTTCCCATTGGCTTCCCGTGATGGTTGAACTTAATCCTGTAGGACCACTGAGTCCTGAAAAGTTACATTTAATAGCATTCCCGAAATCCCATGTGGCGCAGTTGATATTAGGTCCGTAAACGGCAAAATCATAGTCATAATGCGTTACTCCCGGAACGGTATTGGGGGTGATCGTGAATTCTATGGTTCCGGTTGTAGCAGCAGTAAAATAGTACCATACGGAATAGTGTTCTACATCCAGGCAGCTTGCGGAAGTAGCTTCCTGAACAGTTCCTGAGCTACTCGGATTATAAGAAATGTCTGAATTTCCACAAACAGGAATTGCTGAAATACAATCTGATTGTGAGAAAACCATTTGCGACAAGAATAAGATAGTCAGCAGTAATAATTTCTTCATTAGAAAGATTTTAAAAAAAATTAAACTTTATGATGTGAAAAAAACCGCTTGAGAAAAGCGGTTTTTTATCTGTTAGCAATATTTATTCTCTGTTTTTTACCATTACCCATCCTGAGAATTTGAATGGGGTATTCTTTTTATCATTCTCTTTCCATTCTACAGTATACCAATAGGTTCCGGTAGGTATTTTTTTACCTTTTGTGGTTCCGTCCCATTTGTATCCGTTAGATTTATCAGCCTGACCTACTTTTACTCCGTATCTGTCGAAAATACTTAGTACAAGACCTTGTTTTCCGGCTAAAGCAGAGTAGTCGATCACGTCATTTACACCATCTCCGTTTGGAGTAATTACATTGATTAAGTTCGGAACAACTACTGTTACCGTAAGCGGATCGCAGTTATAGCCGTCTTTTACATAAACCATATTGTCTCCTCTGGCAACATTTTCGAAAACGTTAGAATCCTGCCATTTGATTCCGTCTAAAGAATATTTGTAAGGAGCAGTTCCTCCGATTACATTTACAGTTATTGTATTGTTTGTAATATCAATGCTGGAAATTACCGGTTGTTCAGAAGGGTAAACTTTTACAGTCTGTCTTGTAACGCAGTTTCCTGTTTTAAGCTCAACCCAATACGTTCCTACAGTTACATTGTTAATAGCCTGTGTTGTAGCTCCTGTACTCCATTTGTAAGCTGTAAATCCAGGACCTGCATCTAATGTCGTCTTATTTTCCATACAGATAATCTTATCTTCAAGCACACTAGAATATACCGGAGGAAGAACAACCAGTGTTACTTTTGCTACTGCATAACACCCGTTTCCATTGGTCACTTTTATATAAGCTACACCGTTTGGAGCAATATAAGTACTAGGATTTAATATCGCGTTGGTTCCGTTGATAGCATCAGTAAGAGACGGATAATATGTTTTTGTTCCTGCCTGCGTCGTTACAGGTGCTAAAGTAAGGTCGAAAGAAGCTGTTGCAGGATTTGTATCAATATAACAAGATCTTAATGTGACATCTGTAACTACAACTACCGGGTAAAAGTTTAATGTAATTTTTGCAATATCAGAACATCCTAAGTTGGTTGTAATCTTTGCATAAACATCTCCTGTTGCAGAAGTGTAAGCTGTAGGATTCAAAATCTCATTAGTTCCGTTAGTAGCGTCTGTAAATGTTGGATAATACTTTGTAACGTATGTATAATTCGGGTTTGGAGTATATAATGTTGTTGTGGTAAGGTTATACACTGCAACTCCGTTATTGTTGTTATTACATGCTGTTAAACTCGCATTTGTTGCTTTAAAGGTAACATCTTTAAACTTGAATGCATTAACGTTGAAACATTTATTAGTAGGGTTATTAGGATTCGTTGGATCCTGATAACGGATTGTATAATAATAAGTACTGGTCGTATTAACAATAATTGGTGAAGTAATTGCGTTGGTATCCGCTAAAGCATCGTTAGACGTTTTGTAGTATTTTACATAAAAGTTAGGGTTACCGTTAACAATATTAGCACTATTAGTCTGGAAGTTGTAAGGTGCTGAAATATCACATACCTCGATGATTCTAGGATCTGAAGCATTAGCTCCCGGGATTCCTATAGGATTAAACGGATTGGGCTGAATTGCCGGATCGTTGAATGGCGAAGTTAATGTAGCGGTACCTCCCCATGTTAATGAAAAAGCCATTGCCGCATTTGCTCCGGACCAGTTATCAACAATAAGATAGTAAGTTTCTCCCGGAAGAACATTCATCGCAGGACTCCACGCTCCTGAATTAGCCGTAAGGCCAACCTGTAATCCGGTCTGGTTTGGAAAAGGCTGCGCACCCGCGTAATTACAACGGATCGGAGCACCTTTTGTAGCACATGTTTTATTAGGTCCGTACACAGCAAAATCATAATCTGCGGTATAAGGCGCCTGCGGAGTAATAGTAAAAGTTAATGTTCCTGCTGTTGCAACAGTGAATTCATACCACACGGAATAGTGTTCGTTCCCACTTAAACAGCTTCCGTTGGCATTTACCTGGTCGTCCACGCTTCCCGAACCTGTAGGGAAATAAGAAATATCTGAGTTTCCGCATACTCTTATTGCAGTGGCACAATCGGACTGGGCAAAGAAGAATTGAGAAAAGATTAACAGTAATATAAGGTAGATTTTTTTCATAATAGTCGAATTTATCTTGATTATGACAGATTATTTAAGAATAGAAAGATAGTAACTGATGTCTTCTTTCCCCCAGTTCGGGTCGAGATTAGATTTTTTACTATACGTTTTAAATTTAGCCGCAGCAGAATTGAAATAAGTTTTTGCCAATTCTTTGTTGGAAGTAAACGCAATCTCACCTTTTATTACATCAATCCTTGGATTGTTTTTGTCTTCAGATTCTGCTTTAGCAAGATATTCATTCGCTTTTGCTAAATTGGCAACACTGTCCGCGGAATTGTCTGATGATTTAAGTAGATAAATTTGAGACAAAAGAATGTTGGCTTCAGCATTATTCGGATTTTTCAGAAATACTCCGGCAAGATATTTTTCTGCCAGCCCTGAAGTTTCTTCAATATTTTGTACATTACCTTGTCTCTGAGCATTGATTTCTGCTCTTACTAATGATAATGCAGTGTAATAATATGCTCTCCAGTCTTCTTTTTTTGTTTCAGTACCTCTGGAAAGTGTGTTCACATATTTCATGAAATACTCTTTGGACTGCTGAAAGTCTTCAGTTTTTTTAGCAGACTCTAATTTTGCAATCTGAGTCTCCAGTCCTTTCTCAGCGGAGGTTTGAGCAAAGCCGTAGGCAGCCACCACCATAGAAAGGAGAATAGATAATTTTTTTACCATAATAGAAAATATTTTGTAGACAAATATAAAAAATTATTAACTTTAATTTGAAGTTTTTAAGATTTATTTAATAAAAACGCTTATATTACTCTAATATTGCATTTTTCTCAATTTTGGATTTGTTGTTCCTACGATCAGTGCAACCAAAACTGTCATGGTTCCTCCGAACACTACAGAACGTACAACACCCAGTAATTTTGCAGATAATCCGCTCTCAAACTGTCCCATTTCGTTACTGGACATAATGAAGATAGAATTCACACTCAGAACCCTTCCTCTGATATTGTCCGGCGTTTTCAGCTGAACAATAGTTCCTCTTATCACTACCGAAATCCCGTCCAGCATTCCGCTCATCACAAGGAAAAGGAATGAAAGCCAGTATAAATTCGAAAGTCCGAAACCGATAATACAAAGCCCGAAACCTGTAACCACACCAAGCAAAATTTTACCCTGATTTTTTCTTAGCGGAATAACCGATAAAATGGTAATGATGCACATTGAACCTATGTCGGATGCGGCATTCAGTAACCCGAATCCTTCCGCTCCTACTTTCAGAATATCTGTTGCATACACCGGAATCATGGCAACGGCTCCCCCAAAAAGGACGGCGAACATATCCAGACACAGCGCTCCGAGAATTTCTTTGGTTTTAAAAATGTAAGAAATTCCCGCCCGCATACTATCCATAACGTTAATATTCTCTTTTTTGTATTCGGAATGTTGTTTTTTTAACTGAAAAAAGAATAAAGAAGCCAGAAAGATCAGAGAAATAATAACAACAAGCGTCCATTTTACACCGAAATAGCCGATGAGAAAACCGCCGACAGCGTGACCGCAAACAGAAGAGATCAGAAATATTGCCTGATTTAAAGTAACAGCATTCGGGAGATTTTCTTTTTTTACGATTTTAGGAATCATTACAGGAATAATCGGTCCGATGAAGGCTCTTGCAATACCTGTAAAAAAAATAACCCCATAAATGAAGTATGTGATTTCATGTCCCGAAAAATGCATTTTAACATTGAAAAAAGCAGGGATCAGCAAAAGACTGATTAAAAAAATGTATACATAATTGCAGATCAGGAGCAGCCGTTTTTTTTCATTCATATCGATAACGTGACCGGCATACAAAGCGCAACTTACGGCAGGAATTACTTCCGAAAGTCCGATTAAACCGATTGAAAAAGGATCTTTTGTTAACTGATACACCCACCATCCGAGTAAAGTAGCGAGCATTCTGAAAGCTAAAACAATAAAAAATCTGCCTGTAAGAAGGTTTCTGAATTCGACATTTTTCAATGTCTGAAGCGGGGTAAATGAAATCATCCGACAAAAATAGCCTCAAATATTAACTTGAGGCTATTGTTATGGTCATTTTTTTAAATGAAAAATTAAATGAGACTTAAAAGATAAAATCTATTTTAGTCTGCTCTTGAAGCACTGAATACCAAAGCTGCAACTCCCGCTGCTCCGATAATAGTGGCTCCGGTTGTAATTCTTGCTTTTCTGCTGTCTCTCACGGCTGCAACATTAGCTTTAGGAATAGTTACTACTGTACTGTCTTTCTTTCCTTTCGTTCCGATAAGATTATCTCCTTCCACGTTACGGAATAACATTTTTTGATTTTTGGAACCATCTCTCATCATTACAGTATATACTTTTCCTGCCTCCAGATTAGAATAATCATTTTTAGCAGTATCCATACTATATTTTGTGGTTGCACAAGATGAAATTACAAATAACGACGTTAATAAAGATGATTTTAAAAGTACAGATGCTTTCATTATTATTTTTTAGTTTTCCAAATTTATAATTTTTTTCGAATATACGTTTCCGGAATCAAAAAAATGTGCCTAAAGTTTATAAATTTCTAATAAATTGGCGATTTTTCTGTCATTTGCAAGTCTTGGCGTTTTGTTTTGTCCGCCCAGTTTTCCCTGAGACTTTGCATATTCGTGGAAAGCATTTTTCTTCAGAGCTGTGAGGTGAAGTTTCTGCAGAATATTTCCTGAAATTAAATCATCATAATACGTATTGCGCTTTCTGAGCTGGTCATCAAGTTCGCTCTTGAACAAATTTAAATTCTCCGGTTCTTTTTCAAATTCAATAAACCATTCATGATAAGGAAGTCCTTCAGTGGGATTTACCTGTGGCGCGAGATGAAACTCTGTAATCTGTGCAGGATATTTTTCCAGCGTGGCTTTCATGGCTTCTTCCACTTCAAAAGCAATAACGTGTTCTCCAAAAGCCGAGGTGAAATGTTTCGTTCTTCCGCTCACGAGAATTCTGTACGGATTTTTATCAATAAATCTCACGACATCTCCGATGGAATACGCCCAAAGTCCCGAATTGGTTGTTAAAATTAATGCGTAATCCTTATTCAGTTCAACATCTTTTAGCGTCAGTCTTTTTGTGGTATGCTGAACGGAGTCGAAGCGCCCGTATTCTTCCAGCGGAATAAATTCATAGAAAATTCCATGATTGGTTAAAAGCAATAAGCCTTCTTTCGTATAGTCATCCTGAAATGCAAAAAAACCTTCGGAAGCAGGAAAAGTCTGAACAATATCTACTTTTCCTCCTAAAAGTTCTTCCATTTTATCGCGGTAAGGTTCGTAATTAACGCCTCCTGTAACAATCAACTGAAGATTCGGGAAAATCTGCTTTATCTTTTTGCCGTGTTTTTCAATCAGCTTTTCAAAATACATAATCAGCCAGGGCGGAATTCCGGAAATCAGCGTCATATTTTCTTTTTCCGTTTCCACTACAATTTTATCCACCTTCATTTCCCAGTCTTCTATAATGTTGGTTTCCCAGCTTGGAAGTCTGCTTTTCTGTAAATAATCGGGAATATGATGGGCTACGATTCCCGAAAGTCTTCCGGTTTTTATTCCGTACACTTCTTCCAGTTCAGGACTTCCCTGTAAAAAGATCATTTTTCCCTGTACAAAATCGGCGTTGTTTTTTTTGGCAATATAATGAAACAGCGCACTTTGAGCTCCTTTTACCTGAAAAGGCATTCCTTCTTTTGAAATCGGGATGTATTTTGAGCCGGAAGTCGTTCCTGAAGTTTTGGCAAAATATTCAGGAGTATCGGTCCAGAGAATATTTGCCTGTCCCTTTTTTACCCTTTCAATATAGGGTTTAAGGTCTTCATAATCCGAAACCGGAACACGTTCCTGAAAATCTTTTACCGTTTTGATGTTTTCAAAATCATGTTCTCTTCCGAAAAGCGTTTTTTTTGCCGTTTCCGTTAAGGATAAGAGAAGCTTTTCCTGATCGTTTTCCGCATTTTTTTTGAACTCTTCTGCTTTCCGGACGTGGTTTTTCGCCCAGATCAAAGCTGCATATTTCTTTAGGAAGTTTACCATGGTTCAAATTTATAAATAACTGAACAACTGGCGGTCATTTTCAGAAAATAAGACACAAAAAAAACCGATGAATGAGTGTGCATCGGTTCTTCGAAATTTGATTATGAAAATAACAACTAATAATGTTGAGTTTACTTGTTTTCCTTGTACCTTTTATCAGGAGTACCGTCCTTTTTCAGTTTTTTGTTTTCCTTGTATCTTTTATCCGGAGTTCCGTCTTTTTTCATTTTTGCTGCGGTTGGCGCTGTTGCAGGTTTTACAGTAGCTGCCGGAGCAGGTTTAGCTGGCTTTACTGTTTTTACCGTTTGAGCTTTTGTTGCAGCCGGAGCCGTCTGTTGAGCGGAAGCAAGTCCAAGTCCTAAAACGATAGACATTGCAGTTAAAAATTTTTTCATAGAGAATTTGTTTGTTTTGTTGAATCAAAGGTAGAGAAAATTCCAACTGAAAAATCTATTTTTTTAAACTTAACTAAAGTTTATTACAGCTTAAAAAAAGATTAAATGATACATTTGATATGATGAAAAGGCAGGCGCAAAATACTTTAGTCGTAATTTTTGCTATCGGATTTGTAATCATTTATAAATCTCTGTACAAAGATGAAACGTATGAAGAAGAAATAGAGAAAAAAGAGATAAAATCTGTTGTTGCAAAGAAGTTTGTTAACTATGATAACCACGGCATTCATTACATTGTTTATGAAAAAGACAGTATCATGATTTCTGAAAGTTTGGATCAATACATAAGTGTTGGAGATTCAATTATTAAGCCTGAACAATCAACAGAACTTATCATCAAAAATACAGATAAGTATGTCAGATTGGATTTCAATAATCCCAATTTACTTCCTTTAAAATAAAAAACCTGCTTTCTCCGAAGAAAAAGCAGGTTCTAACATATGTATGAAAAGTTGGTTTATCGGGTGCAGTTCGCTGTCCAGGTTTTTCCATCTTTTATGTATAAAATTTTCAGATCGTTATTATCAATCCTGATGTACGATGTTGCAGTAGATCCTACCATAACCAGCGTGTTATCACCCTGTTTGTTAAATTCTACTCCGTTAAGATCCGGAATTCCGTTGGAGAATGCAAAGTTGTACTTTGTTCCGCTCGCAATTTTTGTTACAAATACACTTCCGTCATTGGAACTGATGTTGTTGTCGCTGTCGCTATAACCGACACTTCCTTTGTAGGTTCCTGCGAAAAAGTCATTGTTGGCAGGATCATCGTCGTCGCTGCATGAAACGGTCGTGACTACAAAGAATAGTAACAGGAATGCTCCTAAAATTCTGATTGCTTTTTTCATAATAATATTTCTTTAGTGGTTGTAGAAGGGTTTATCCAAACAAAGTGCCATGTGGTAGGAGTAAATTTTTTTTAACTTTTAATTTAAAATTTTAGTAAAAAATTAAGAATTTTGAAGCGTTTAAAAACTTTCCAACTTCTTAAAAGAAAAATATTTATCCTTATCTTTGTACAGCCAAAACGGTTTCGGAAAACTCCCGAAATCGCTTTTTGCGTTCATACCAAATTATCTATGCAATTAAAAACCATCAGCGAAAAATTTCTTCCAGAGCTTCTTCAGAAAGAATTCGGAAAAGAGATTTTTATTCAACTGGAAAATAATCAACATATTTCTGTAAAAGGAAGCGCGGGTTCTTCGGTTTCTATTTTTGTAGCCGAATTATTTCTTACCCAAAAGAAAACCATTCTTTATATTCTGGATGATAAGGAAGACGCTTTATACGCGAACACAGAAATGGAAGATCTGTTGGGAAAAGATAAAGTACTCTATTTTCCGGCGACTCATCTGGAACCGTATCAGGTGGAAAAAACGCAGAACGCCAATCTTGTTCTGAGAACAGAGGTTATCAATAAAATCACATCCGGAAAATCTCCGCGTGTTATTGTTGCATATGCGGGAGCTTTGTCTGAAAAGGTTTTAAAAAAGGAAGATTTTAAAGCGATTTCGCATCATATAAGAGTTGGCGATCAGCTGGATTTTGATTTTGTGGATGAATTGCTGAATCATTATCATTTCCAGCAGGCAGATTTTGTTTCAGAGCCAGGAGAATTTTCCGTAAGAGGAGGAATTGTTGATGTTTTTTCGTTCTCCAATGAAAAACCATACAGGATCACATTTTTCGGAAATGAAGTGGAAAGTATTAAAACTTTTGATATCGAAACTCAGCTTTCGATTGACAAAGTGAAGGATTTTCAGCTAGTTTCCAATATGAATTTTACGGTAACGGGAAGCCGGGTTTCTTTATTACAATTGTTGCCCAAAGAGAGTTTTGTAATTTCTAAAAACGGAATTGTGGGAATGCAGCGTTTAAAAGCATTTTATGAAAAATCTCTGGAAAAATATGAAACATTAAGCAAGGACATTGCACACAGATCGCCGCAGGAATTGTTTATTTCCGATCAGGAATTTCTGTTTGACTATAAAAAATTTAAAACGGTTGATTTCGGAAGTGTTTCTATTGAAGGACTTATTGAATTATCAGAAATGAAGATAGACCAGACTTCACAGCCTGCTTTCAATAAAAATTTCGAACTGTTAATTGAAGATCTTGAAGGCAAACAGAATGAAGGCTTCGATACATGGATTTCTTTTTCCACAGAAAAACAGAAAGAAAGATTGGAATTGATTTTTGAAGAGCTGGAACACAAACTTCCTTTTAAAAGTTTTAAATCTGAACTTCATGAAGGGTTTGTAGATAATGACCATAAAATTCTGGTCTACACCGATCACCAGATTTTCGACCGTTACCAAAGATACAAGGCTAAGAATACCTTTGCCAAATCTGAGCAGTTGACACTGAAGGATTTAATGTCTTTGAAAATCGGAGATTACATTGCCCATATCGATCACGGAATCGGGAAATTCATGGGACTGGTAAAGGTGAATAATGACGGGAAAATTCAGGAATGTTTTAAACTGACGTATAAAAACGGAGACTTATTATATGTAAGCATTCATTCTCTTCATAAAATTTCAAAATACAACGGTCCGGAAGGAAGAGAGATTGTACTGAGTAAACTCGGATCTCCAACATGGAAATCTTTAAAACAGAAAACAAAAGCAAGGGTAAAACAACTGGCTTTTGATTTAATAAAATTATACGCTCAACGAAAATCTGCGAAAGGTTTTGCCTACACTCCGGATTCTTATCTTCAGAATGAGCTGGAAGCAAGTTTTCTTTACGAAGATACTCCGGATCAGGAAAAAGCAACCATCGATGTGAAGAAAGACATGGAAGCCGATACGGTGATGGATCGTCTTGTTTGTGGAGACGTAGGTTTCGGTAAAACGGAAGTTGCGATTCGTGCCGCATTCAAAGCGGCGACAGACGGAAAGCAGGTTGCTGTTTTGGTTCCCACCACGATTCTGGCTTTTCAGCATTACAGAAGTTTTAAAGAAAGACTAAAAGATTTTCCGGTGAATGTGGCGTATGTGAACCGTTTCAGAACAGCAAAACAGAAATCTGAAACCCTTGCAGCTTTAAAAGAAGGAAAAGTAGATATTATTATAGGAACACATCAGTTGGCAAGCAGCTCTGTAAAGTTTAAAGATTTGGGATTGCTGATTATTGATGAAGAGCATAAGTTCGGAGTTTCAGTAAAAGATAAGCTGAAAACTTTAAAAGCAGATGTTGATACTTTAACATTAACGGCAACGCCAATTCCGAGAACGTTACAGTTCTCTTTGATGGCAGCGAGAGATTTATCCGTAATTAAAACGCCGCCACCAAACAGACAGCCTGTGGAAACACAATTAATTGGCTTTAACGAAGAAATTCTGAGAGATGCGGTTTCCTACGAACTTCAGCGCGACGGACAGGTTTATTTCATCAACAATAGGATTGAAAACCTGAAAGATATTGCAGGGCTGATCCAGAGACTGGTTCCGGATGCAAGAGTAATTACGGGACACGGACAGATGGAAGGAAAACAACTGGAGAAAAACGTTCTGGATTTCATGGAAGGAAAATATGATGTACTGGTTTCTACAACCATTGTGGAAAGTGGAGTAGATGTTCCGAATGCGAATACCATATTTATTAATGATGCACAGCGTTTCGGGATGGCAGATCTTCACCAGATGAGAGGTCGTGTCGGGCGAAGCAACAGAAAAGCGTTCTGTTATCTTATTACGCCGCCTTATGATATGATGACTTCCGATGCCAGAAAACGTCTGGAAGCTATTGAACAGTTTTCGGATCTCGGAAGCGGATTCCAGATTGCGATGAAGGATCTTGAAATTCGTGGAGCCGGAGATTTACTGGGAGCGGAACAGAGTGGGTTTATTAACGAAATGGGGTTTGAAACTTACCAAAAGCTGATGCAGGAAGCTTTAGAAGAGCTGAAAGACGATCAGGAATTTGAAAATCTTTTCGAAAACGAAGAAGAAAGGAACAAATTATTTAAAACCACAAAAGACGTTAATATTGATACGGATCTTGAACTGATGCTTCCGGACTGGTATATTTCAAATACGGAAGAAAGATTACTGCTTTATCAGAAACTTGCGGAAATAGATAATGAGGCAAATCTGAATAAATTTGAATCTGAACTGATCGACCGTTTTGGAGAATTGCCGAAAGAAGCTGTAAATCTATTGAAAAGTGTAAGCCTGAAGTGGCTTGCTTCAGATATAGGTTTCGAAAAGATTGTTATGAAAAACGGTGTTTTTTTAGGATATTTTCCGGGAAATCCTCAGGATAAATTCTACCAGACGAATAAATTCAGGACTATCATTAATTATTTAACGAAGAATCCTAAAGAAGCACAGTTGAAAGAGAAGACAGGAAAGGAAGGAAATCAGCTGATGATGAGGAAAGACAGAGTAGGGAATGTGGATGAGGTGAATGATCTTTTAAAAACAATTCTGAAGAGTGAAGTTTAATTGAACAGAATACTATTTTATACTGCCGTGTTGTTATTTGCGACGCGGCATTTTATTTTAATATTCCGGAAAGGTATCTGTAATACAGATTTTTACATCACTAATATTAATAATTCTTAATATTGAGACAAATTAGAATAAAAATCTTTCAGAAACATGATTTTTATCGTGTTTTTATTCTGAACTATTATCGAAAAATTTGGATCATAAAATCGAATTTATTTTAGGTTTTAAAACGTTTAAATACTATAATTCTTCACTATTTATGGATAAATTTACAAGCTTGTGTAAAATTGTCTGTTATTTATAAATGTTTGTATATCAATAAAATAAATGTTTGTTTGTGAGTCATTTATTTTAATACAATTTCAAATCTAATTCCTTATTTAGAGACATTAAAGTGAGGGTTTTTGAATTTTCGCTTTAATCCTAACAGTTGTTAGTAGTAATAATTCTAATTTCAGTCTGTTTTCAGCTATGCTGTAATTAGTTAATTTCTATCGTTTTACGTATTTCTACTCTACTTTTTGTGTGTTTTTTTATTTATCTTTGCAGTCCCTTATTATGAAAAAGACTATAAATAGCTGTGTAGCCGGATTATTATTTTCTGTTCAGGCTTACGCTCAGGTGGGAATTGGTACCAGTACTCCCAATTCTGTTCTCGATGTAAACGGGAAAACCACCTTAAGAAAAGAATTGAGAGTTGGAGGTACTACAACAACGCTGGGTAATCCCGGTTTGAACGGACAGGTCCTTGTTTCTCAGGGCGAAGGTCTTACACCAAGCTGGAGATCGATCAATGTTTCCTTTATGGAAGAAGGTCAGTATAAGCTCATTAACTCGTATTTATCTTCCGATCAGGTGGGTATCAGTACGTTATCTAACGGAGTCGCTGCAGACGGAATTTATAAGAATTCTGTAGGAAACGACATTGCTGATGTTACCAACGGTATCTGGGTGAAAATTGCGGGTCTGGAAAATAATTTTACCATTAAAAACGGAAGAAACAGGCTTACCTATCAGTTCCAGACAGGAATTGAACTGAAAGCGCCTGTTGCTACGACTTCCCAAAGTGTTACTTTTGCCTGTGGTATATTCCGAAACAATAAGCTGGTTGCAGTACGTCCTGATAAAGTTACTTCCAACAACAATACTGAGAAAGGAGGTTTTCAGGATTATATCTTTACACTGAACTATACGGAGCAGAACGTTCCTGTAGGTACTCAGAAAATTGAGGTTGCGTGTAGAAAGATTGAATCTTCCAATACAGATTCCCAGTTCACCATCGGAAGGAATATATCCAATACCAATACAATTTCCAATGCATTCACTCTTGAGTCTGATCTCAAAGTGGATATTATTGAATATGTAACCTATAAAAGTAACTAAACCCACCAATGAAAAAAATATTTTTAACTTTCTGTATTTCTGCAGGAATCCTTTCTTCTGCACAAATTGGTATTAAAACTCCCACTCCCAAATCTACACTTGATGTAAACGGTGATGTTAATTTCAGAGATAAATTGTCTGTTTTCAATCCTACAGATAACAGTATTTCTCAGGGAAATAACGATCAGATACTTGTTTCTCAGGGAGCAGGAAATCCTCCTATCTGGAAATCACTTCGTATTCCGGAATACGAACCTAATAAATTTTATTTGATTTTTAATAATTCATTTTCAGATAAAACTGGGATTACATTTTCCAGTACGGAAGAATCTACCAATGGTGCCAACAGATCTACCACCCTTGTGAAAGATACAAATTACAGCAGTCTGAATCAGTTTAAGAAAATAACGTCTTTATCGCAGCCATTTCTTGTATACAGTACAGAAAGCAAGACGTATTTTCAGTTTGAAACGGTAGTGCAGGCAGATTTTCCGGCAAATACTTCTCCGGATATTTCCATAGATTATGCGTGCGGAATTTTTGTAGACGATAAACTGGTTAACCTCAGACAGAGAAATCTGAAAGCAAGTAGCGCTACCAATACATTTATTACGCATAACCAGATCGGGATGGTACAAAATCTTTCAAAAGGACAGCATACGGTAAGTGTGGCGTGCTCCAGATTAAAATCTTATAACACTTCGGCAAATTTAGGTATTGGAATTAATGTCGCTACCAATATTGACAGCTTTATTACCCAGTCTTCGCTTAAGGTAGATGTTTATGAAGTACCGCAAGTATTTAATTCAATTTTAAACTAAATCATGAAAAAAATAGCTTTAGTAATATTTTCTGCATTCTCAATAGGATATTATGCTCAAGTCGGTATAAAGACCACAACTCCTGTAGGTACGCTTGATATAAACGGTGACCTCAATGTTAACAGGGAGTTGAGAATGGGAGGTACAAACATAATTAAAGGCTCAGCAGGAACAGCAGGAAGTATTTTCCATAATAATTCTGAGCTTGGCGTAAATGACTGGAAGAGCATAAAAATTGCAGACGGACAGGGGAGTATGGCTTTATTTTCCATGAATACCGTTTCAGATCAGACAGGAGCTACTTTTAGCGGCGCTAATGGTTCTACTTCTCCGTACACAGAAAATTCAGCAATTAATTCTAACTGGGTGGTGCTTACGGGAACTCAGGACACTTATTCGGTAACCAATCCAACCAATAAAGTAGTTTTCACTTTTCAGACGACAGCGCAGAAAACCAATAATTCGAATTCTTCTTCGGGATTCGCCTGCGGAATTTTTGTTGATGATCTTTTAAAAGCAGTAAGAACCGATGTTTTAATCGGGACAGATGGTTCTTATAAAATTTATAATATGAATGCAACTCTTACCAACGTTACTCCAAAAAACAACTATGCGGTAAAGGTTGCCTGTACAAAAAGGAACTTAAACAGCGGAACTCTGGGAATAGGTACAGCCGTAAATACAAACTTTCTGAATTCCGATATGTCTCAGTCAGTTTTAACAACATCTGTTTTACAGCCTTATTAAAAACTGTTTATTATTCATAAATTAAAATCTAAAAGCGAAAGTTTTTAGATTTTTTTTATTTTAAGACATATTTTTTTGATGATTTTAAGGCTTTGATAGGAGAAAATAAATTATATTTGACGGCATTAAAAATTAATAATATGACCAAAAATTACATCCTTTCAACTTTTGCCGCAATTGCCCTTGTTTTTGTGGTTTCTTGTGATAATACAACGGAAGATCCGCCCAACCAGAATAAAAATACTACTTCCGGAAGTACTATTACAGGTCCCCGAATTTTATCTAAAGTAAACAACGGAACAAAAGATCTGGAAGAGTATGTTACTAACGGAGGAGCGCTTTCTCAGGTTTTCGTAAGAGATGCTGCGTCCAGCAATACGCTTACTTCTACAGTAACGTATTCGGGAACTACAATTTCTCAGATAAAAATTCAGGATAATGTAACTCCGCACGTTACAGATAATACCTACGCACTTACGTATACAAGCGGAAAATTATCGGCATTTACAATGGATCAGACTATTATGGGACTTGCTAATCACAGTGATTTTACAGTATATTATGATGCTAATGGAGCACTTTACAGAATTGTTGAGAAGAAAAAAATGGCAGGAAGTACATCCTACACCCATTATACAGAGCTTAAATTTACTTTTTCGACAAACAATATCGTAAAAGCAGATTATACTACTATGCTGATGAGCGGCGGAACTCCTACTGCCTCAACAGCCTCTACAACTTCTTATCTGTATGAGAATTATGATGCTAAAATAAATCCATATACCACCCTGCCAAAAGAATATTTAATGGTGTCTTCCACCATGACGCAGATGAACTCTTATCTGCTGTCTTCCAATAATGTAGGGAAAGTTACCATACAAAATCCTGCAGGAGCTGCCATTTCCTATCCTAAAGGATATCTGTATGATTCACAGAATTATCCGGTTTCAGATCAGAGCCAGACAATTAAATATATCTATAAACCGTTATAAGTTATAATTATCTTTTAATAGTTTTGTGATAATATGAATAAAAACGTGATTTTTATTCAAAAAAAAATTATATTTGTGAAAAAATAAATAATCCCCTATTGGAATGAAACGACTTTTTTATTTTGTTTTACTATTGGTAGGTATTTCTACAATTCATTCTTGTAAAGATTTATTGGATGAAGACGGAAATCCTCTGGTGGATATTAATAACAATACAGGACTGAACGGTCCGAGAGCTTTATACAGAGAAATCACAGACTCAGACACTTTAGCGACTTATTATTATAACGGTCTGCAATTGTCGAAAGTAGTTACGGACAGTATGAATTCTACTGCGGACATAGCATGGAGCGGAGATAAAGTAAGCCGAATCGATTTCAAAGGATTTTTAGACCTTAACGGAAACGGAAAATTAGATAAAGACAGTGTAACCTTTACACAGCAGTTTACTTATGGAAATACAGGAAGAATAGAAACCATCTCAGAAAACAGATCTTTCTTCAAAAGAAGTACCACATCTCCATATACTCCTACAGCACCGGGACCACAGACTCTGTACAAAAAGACAAAGTCTCTTTACACTTTAAAATATGCAGCTGCAACGGCTAAGCTGGATTCTATCATTATGAGAAACGGACCTGAAGCTTCAGGAACTCCATTTGTGTACACTTCTTATTCAAAAACTAAGTATGAATATACAGGGGATAACGTTTCTAAAGTAACAAGAAACTATGGTCCAATGGGTTCTACAGGAACGATGGGAGCAGCAACCACAAAGTTGGGGTATGAGTTTACAAACTACGATACTAAAATCAATCCGTTTACTTTAATTCCTGCAGCTTACAAAATTTCAAGATTACTCTCAACAGACGCTAATGATGTAAGAAGCTGGATTTTGTCACCAAACAGCCCACAGAGATATTCTGTTACGGATTTAATGACACCGGTTCCTACTCCGAAAGTATTCTCAACAAATTACAATTACGATGCACAAACCTATATGCAAAAAGGATATGGTGTAAATTACATCTACAAGCCATTGTAAAAATTTGTTTTTAAAAATAATAAAAACTCAATCTTCATGAAGGTTGGGTTTTTTTATTTGAAATCCCTTAATTTTGCAAAAAATTTCTTCATGAAATATTTAATAGTCGGCCTTGGAAATAAAGGTGCGGAATACGAAAATACACGTCACAATATAGGATTTAAAGTTGCAGACAAACTAGCGGAAACCATGGAGGTTTCTTTCAATACCACCAATTTCGGATGGATGGCAGACGGAAAGTACAAAGGAAGAAGAGTTTTGGTCTTAAAACCGGATACTTATATGAATCTTTCCGGAAATGCAGTCCGCTACTGGATGCAGAAAGAAAACATTCCTTTGGAAAATGTCCTCATTGTAACAGACGATTTAGCTTTGCCTTTTGGAACCTTGAGAATGAAAGGTAAAGGTTCGGATGCAGGACACAACGGACTGAAAAACATCAACGAAGTACTACAGACCCAAAATTATGCGCGTCTGCGTTTCGGCATTTCGGCAGATTTTTCGGAAGGAAGACAGGTGGATTATGTTTTGGGAACGTGGAATGAAGAAGAAAACGAAAAGCTTCAGGAAAGAATTGAGAAGTTTTCTAAAGCCTGTCTGTCATTTGTATTTGCAGGAATCAATAATACAATGTCTGCATTTAACGGAAAATAAATTTCTCTATACGATAAAACAAAACCTCCATTTCCGGAGGTTTTTACTATTTGTAAACGACAATATCTTTTATAATTTTCTTTTCAAAGAAATTTCTTTCATTAATTGTAAAGCAGTAATTGTGTTCCTGTTCGAAAAATTCTATTGGTGTTACAGGAAGATTGTCTGTTTTCCATTTAATGATAAAGCTGACTTCATTCGGGGAATTTACCTCTTTATCCGAAAACCTGAAAATCGTACTCGGAAGAGTATTTTCATTATCTTCTTTAATGTCGGATTTTGCTTTTTTAAACTGAAGCTGCGTCATGTCTTTCAGCAATAAAGAAAAAGGCTTTCCAATATATTTTTGTTTATTGGTTTCAAACTTTTTTGCGTAAGATAAAGTATCGGAAACCGTTTTTTGAGCATTTAAAGCCGTATTAAGAAACAAAAAGAATGTTACCCCAAATATATTCAACAGTATTTTCATGAAGAGGAAATTAAAAATCAAAAGTAAGATTTTACAGACTATTTTCTTTGAATATTTTTAAAAATTATCTGTTTAAATAGAAAACAAAAGACCACCGAAATCCGATGGTCTTTGCGATTGTACTTTACAAGAATTTCCAATCAGTTTATCTAACTATAACATTTCTTATGCTAACCAGGTTACAACACCTGTTTCCACATCGTAATTGGCTCCCACGATCTTAATTTTTCCTTCTTCCTCAAGTTTTCTAAGGGTGGAACTCTGCTTACGGATATCATCAATCGCATTAATTACGTTATGCTGGTTCAGTCTTTCCAGAAGATCTGCATTGGCAGAAGAACGCTCTTCTCCTTCCTCGATAATATCGTTGATAATCGGGTTGAAATGATTGATCAGGTGGTTAAGATTATCCATTCCCAATCCTTCGATTTTTGCTGCATCAAGACCGCCTTTTAAAGCGCCGCATTTCGTGTGTCCCAAAACCACGACAAGCTTAGAACCTGCGACATTACAACCGAATTCCATAGATCCTAAAATATCCTGATTAACAAAATTTCCCGCAATTCTGATGCTGAAAATATCTCCTAATCCCTGATCGAAGATAAGCTCTGCAGAAGTACGGCTGTCGATACAGCTTAACACCACTGCAAATGGCCATTGTCCTTCACGGGTTGCGTTCACCTGCTCCAAAAGATCTCTGTTAGCCTTTAAGTTATTTACAAATCTCTGGTTTCCTTCCTTTAAAAAGTTTAATGCTTTTTCAGGAGTAATAGTCGACTGTGTTTCGTATGTATGTGCTTTCATATAATTTTTATTAAATTGAATTTTTTAAAGGTATAAAATTTATTGTTTTTGAGCTTACATCGCTCTTTTATGTGTAATTAAAATGTGAGACTCTTCATCTCTTTCGTAGTCCCTATATGAAGTTTTAAATCCTAATAATTCAACCGTAATGTCTTCTTCCTTTGCGCGGATATTGGCAAAATCCTGAATCATTTCCAGAACATCAGTGGCAATATAGGATGTTTCCCTTGCATCAATGATGACTTTAGAATTCGGTTTAATGTTTTTTAATGTTTTTTTGATAGCTGCTTTGTTCAGGAAAGAAACTTCTTCCGCAAGCTTCATTTTTATTTCATCAGCATCATCCAGTTTTTCACGGCTTAAATAATAAGCTCTTTTCATATTTCCCTGAAGAATATAAAAAACGGAAATAGCAAGACCTATTCCAACGCCTTTCAATAAGTCGGTTGCGACAACAGCTACCACGGTTGCAATGAAAGGAATGAACTGGAATTTCCCTAAATGCCAGAAATGTTTAAATGTTGCGGGTTTTGCCAGTTTGTAACCTACCATAATTAATACTGCTGCCAAAGTCGCCAATGGAATTAAATTCAATACCAAAGGAATCGATAAAACGCAGATCAGCAACAGTACTCCGTGAATAATGGTTGATGCTTTTGAAGTCGCCCCCGAATTGGCATTGGCGGAACTTCTCACCACTACGGAAGTCATAGGAAGTCCTCCAATGAACGAACTTATTAGATTTCCGATTCCCTGAGCTTTTAATTCCAGATTGGTATCGGTAATTCTTCTCTGTAGATCCAGCCTGTCGGAAGCCTCGATGCAAAGTAGTGTTTCAATAGAAGCTACAATAGCAATCGTTGCTCCTGCAATCCATACTTTCGGATTGGTGAATCCGTTAAAATCCGGCATGGTCACAAGATTTTTAAAATCATCAAAAGACTGCGGAACGGGTAAGGAAACCAAATGCTGAGTCTGTATTTCCAGTGAACTTCCCGTCATTTTAAAGACCTGATTCAGAATAATTCCTGTTACAACGGCAACCAAAGCTCCCGGAAGCATTTTAATCCTTTTAAGAGCCGGAACTTTATCCCAGATAATCAGGATTGCTACCGAAATTAAAGTAATGATAATGGCGCCCGGCTGAACCGCTCCGAATAATTCTGTAAAATATCCGAAATTGAGGCCATTATCGAATATAGATTCATGTCCTTCATAATCCTTATCAAATCCCAAAGCGTGAGGAATCTGTTTCAGAATAATGATGATCCCGATTGCGGCAAGCATTCCTTCAATCACGTTATTAGGAAAGTAATTGGAAATACTTCCGGCTCTTATAAATCCTAAAATCAACTGCAGTACTCCTGCAATAATTCCGGCACAGAGAAAAAGCTCAAATGCGCCCAAATCTGTAATAGCGGTTAAAACAATGGCTGTTAATCCCGCTGCAGGACCGGAAACAGATATATTCGAATTACTAATGGATCCTACAACCAGTCCTCCGACAATTCCGGCAATAATTCCGGATAGAGGCGGTGCTCCCGATGCCAATGCGATTCCTAAACATAAAGGAAGCGCTACTAAAAATACCACGAGTCCTGAAGGGAAATTCTCCTTAATTCCTCCGATTAATGATGTTTTTTTCATGTAAAAATGCTGTGAATAGTGATCTGTTTTTTTGTAAACAGACCCATTATAAAGTTGGAAAATGTAATTTTTAATGCACGTGTTTATTCAATATCAATGTCATGACAAAGAATAGCTATCAAAAAAATCTAACGGTAAAAATTACGCTTCCGGAGGCGGAGAAAATATGGTAAGCAATGGAGACAGATGAAAAGAATCGTCTATGAGTACAAACGATCTGTCTTCCAGTGAAGGTTCATAAAACTTAAGATAATCAAATACATCCAAAGTTTTAGGAAGTGTTTTTTCGTAAACAGTAAAAGCTGAGAAATGGGAATGCGGCTCTTCTTCATTGATTATTACATTGGTTCTTGTAAGATCCCAACCAAAAACTGCGGCAATACCGGGTAGAGCCGTAAAGTTGAGAAAAAACAATAATGTAATAATACTCCAGAGTTTCATTTTACATTCTTTATATAAAAATTATTTGGTCTTTCTGCTCATCACCCAGTCTGAACTGGTAAGGTTATAAATTTTCTGAATGTCCTTTAATATTTTTTCAAAGTCTATTTCCAGATCGATGATCTTTCCTGTTCGAAGGTCGAAAACCCAGCCGTGAACTACGGGATATTCTTCTAAAATATATCTTTCCTGTACACAAGCCATTTTGATAACGTTAATGCACTGTTCCTGTACATTCAGTTCAACAAGTCTGTCATAGCGTTTGTCTTCGTCTGTGATAGAATCCAATTCAGCCTGATGTAATCTGTATACATCACGGATTGTTCTTAACCACGGATTCAGCAATCCTAAATCCTGAGAAGTCATCGCTGCTTTTACACCTCCGCAGTTGTAATGTCCGCAAACAATAATGTCTTTTACTTTAAGGTGTTCCACGGCATACTGAATAACCGCTGTAGAACTCATGTCTAAAGTATTCACCACATTGGCAATGTTTCTGTGAACAAAAACTTCCCCCGGTTTGGCTCCCATAAGTTCTTCTGCAGTCGCACGGCTGTCTGAACATCCGATGTAAAGATAATCAGGATGCTGGGTTTTGGCAAGATCATGGAAAAATTCAGGGTTTTCCGCAACTTTAGACTCTACCCATTTTCTGTTATTTTCAAAAATAGCTTTATACGACTGTGACATGAGGAGCTCTTTAAAGGGTTAATTATTTATTTAGTTTAAATTATTTCTAAAATTAATAGACTAAATCGATAATGGTACAAAAATATAATTTTTGGCTAAATACAGACTATTTTTAACAAAGTTTAATATTCAGATCTGTTTAAAATCATATAAAATATAGATATAATTTTGTTTTCTTACATTAATTTGAAAAATCCGGATAAAATTACAAACAATTTGATGGAATAATATAAAATATTTTAATTTTTAGACCTTATTATTAATGTAACCTTCTGTCGCGTTTTCAGACTCATATATTTTTCCCGGATTGCCCATCACAACAGAATTTTCAGGGATATCAAAATTTACATAGGCATTTGGCGCAATAAGGACATTGTTTCCGATGGAGATTCCTCCTACAATAACGGCATTGGTTCCGATCCATACTTCGTCTCCGATGACAGGGAATCCCTGATTTTTTCCGCGATTCTGCTGCCCAAGAGTAACTCCCTGTGCAATATTGCAGTTTTTTCCGATTTTTACTTTCGGATTGATGACCAGACTTCCCCAGTGTCCCAGATAGAATCCTTCTCCGATTTCTGTTTCGGGATAGATCTGAAAGCCGTACTTAATCTGATAATGCCTTAAAGCCAATTTCCAGAAAATATTCAGCAACGGTGTTTTTAGATATTGCTGAGACTTTCTTAAAACATAAATAAAATGAAGGTTCGGATTGATGCATTTTGCCCAGATCTGAAATGGAGAAAGCCATTTTCCGCTTTCTCTATAAAAATCTTTCTGAAGAATGGAATAGTTTTCTGTCATACCACAAATGTAATAATTCTAAAGGTTTAAATTTTTAATCAGTTACAATTCATCCAGAATAGAAACAATTTTGCTTACTGAATTCTCAAGATTAAAAGGCATTTCATAGTTTTTAAGTTTTTCTGAATATTGTTCGAAAAATTCGGGCTGGGTTAAGGCTTTTTTCATTCCATCATAAATTCCTTCTTCGGAATTTTCAATGAGAAGACCCAATTCTCCATTGTTTAGCATTTCGTTTGCTCCGGAAACTTCAGTAGAAATAATTTTCTTTTTCAGGGTAATCGCTTCAAAAAGAACAGTTGGAAAACCCTCATATCTCGAACTTAAAATATAAAAATCTGCTTTTTTAAAATAAGGATAAGGATTATCTGTAAAACCAAGCATCGTCGCTGTTTTATCAACGCCAAGCTCTGATTTTAGTTGTTTAATATTTTCGAAATCATAACCGTCACCAACAATTAAAACTTTGTGCTGAAAACCTTCTTCTAAAAGTTTTTGATGAACTTTCAATAGCCTGTCGAATCCTTTTTGTGGAAAAACAGTTCCGACTGAAATAAAAGTGGGAATATTTTCATCAAATTGATAATTCAAAACTGGCTGATTTGCTTTTGAAATAAATTCTTCTGTGTCTAAAGGATTATAAATCTTTACAATTTTCTGTTTCTCCGTTTCATTTTTAGCTAGATCATGAAAAAGCTGCTCAATTTTTTCAGAAATCACCATGATTTTGTCAAAACCGAAAAACTTACGGATTTCATCATTGGTATAACCTTTTACCTGTGAAAGATCGTTATGAATCCAGACTATTTTTTTTGAACTTTTTAAAGGAGATCCTAAAATTTCATCCCGCATCCCATGAATGGCAGCAAACTCTATGTCGTACTGCTTATTCTTTAATTTACCCTTATAAAGAAGATTCGGAAATTTTTTAAGAATCTTTTCATGGATTACACGCGCTGCTTTTCTGGGGATTTCATGAGGACGGTTGGTGGTAATCATTTCGCCTTGATGAAGATGCAGAATATTGATCCAACTCGGAACTTCCGCTAAATATTTTCCGGAATTAAGATTCAATAACAAATCGATCTCATATTTATCCTTCGGAAGATTTTTGAGGAATGTTACCAGAACTTTTTCCGCGCCACCGTGACGCAGCGAACCTATGCGAATGAGGAGTTTCTTTTTTTCAGCCATTTATTTTTTTACAGGTTTGTAAACATGTGGAATGTGTTCTTTGATGTATGCTTCCAATTTTGCTCTTTCAGGTTCCAATTCTCGGGGATACATTACGTTATTTTCAAGAGCTTTATCACCATATTCTTCAACAGTACAAATAAATTTTGCCGGAGTTCCTGCATACACGGAATTGTTCGGCATACTGGAATTTAGCACAGATCCCGCTCCCAAAATACAATTGTCGCCCATTTGCGAACCTGGAAGAAAGATACAGTTATTTCCTACAAAACAGTTCTTTCCTAGTTTTATCCTTCCGAAATTTCGGGCATCTTCATACTTTTCCATGCTTCGGATGACGTACATTGCACCATCATGATTGATGAATTTGCAGCCTGCCGTAATTTTTGTCCTGTCGCCGATTTCAATTAAAAAAGGTTCGGAGCCAAAATCCGGAGCTTCCACAAAAATCACATCTTTCCCAACTTTCAAACCTCGTGAAATGGAAATTTTAATGTAAATCTTCTGAATGATCTTTTGATAGGTGGTATGGATTTTCAGGATAAGACGGTAAAGGAAAATCATTGTTCTTTTTTTGCTAAATTAATAATGATATTTTCTACAGCATTAAAAATCTTCTGATTATCAAACTGTTCTTCAATATTGATGAGATTTTTCTTGATTTCGGCAATTAATTCGGGTTCTGTAAGAAACTTTTTCATCGATTCATACATTTCATCCGTTTCATAATTGATGAGATAACCTGTTTTTCCATGCTCAATCATTTCGGGAATTCCTCCTACGTTGGTTGAAATAATTGGCTTTTGAAGGATCAGACTGTCGGCAATAATCAGAGGCCAGCTTTCAGATTCGGATGGAAGAATGAAAAAATCTGCATTTTTTACATGAGGATAAGGATTCATGGAAGAGCCTAATAATTTGAAGCTTTCCGTAACACCCAGATCTTCTGTCTGCTTCTTTAAATTATTCATTTCTTCACCGTCACCGATCACGATAATATGATGATCAAAACCATCTTTCAGTAATCTTGCATGCGCTTCCATGAGTTTATGAAAACCTTTCCGGCTGTGAAGCCTCGCAACGGAAACGAAAACAGGTTTGTCTGGCAATTCAGGTTTAAAAGCTAAAGCTTTCTGTTTTAATTCATCAATAGGAATCGCATTTAAAATAACCTGATTTTCGGGAATTTTAAGATCAGGATAGGTTTCAATTAAAATATCCTTCGTTTGCTGAGATCCGAAAATAAAATAATCAAACTGTGGAATCTGCTTTAAAATTTCAGGAACCAAAGGCTGAAGTTTCGGCAAAGTAATATCGGAATGAAACCAGCCTATTTTCTTTGATTTTTTATTAACAGAGTTTAGAACCGCAGAAAAAGCAGCGTAAGTAGGAGCAATTTCTACATCATATTTGTCATTAAGGGTTTTCTGAGCGATGGAAGGATTTCTCAAAGCATTCTGAAGCCTTAATTTTCTTTTTGCTAACTGTAGTTTTTGAATAAGCGGATTTTTTGAAAGATCTTCCCTGCCTTCAGTAAGGTGAACTTTTCTTACATGAGCGGGAATTTCGTTTCTCAGTTCTCCCTGATTCATATTTAAACAGATCGTCATGTCGAATTTATCTTTATTAAGATGATTCAACATGCTTAAAACTACTTTTTCCACACCGCCCATTTCCATAGAACGATGCCTGAAAAGTACTTTTATTTTATTATTTTTCGTCATTAACTAAAGATTTGTTGAGCAAATATGATTAGTTTCTTTTTTATCCTAAATGATAAAGAATTCTGATACTCCAAAAGACTGTAGATTTCCTGAGAACTGTTGTATTCTTTCGGAACCGGTTTACCGTTGATGGAAGTTAAATCCCTGCGTTTCATGGTGTTGAAAATTACTTTTGCAAAATATTCGCGGGATTTTGGCTTATTGTCATTCTGTGAAATTCCTCCGGAATGAAGTCTGTACAGGTAATTTGTTTCATTAATAAACTTTACTTTTCCCTTTTCATACATTTTCAGGTATAAATCCTGATCTTCAGCAATTTTCATTTCCGTGTTCATTTTTTCTGTCTGATTATAAACGCCTTTTCTAAAACATACGAAATGCACAATATTTACTGGACAGTTGAAAAAGTACGGACTGTTATTAATTACCTGCTGAGCGATTTTAGGAACCTCCAGAATTTTTAGGTTTTCATCACATTTTGCAAATTTGCTGTATGTAAGAACAACATCTCGTTGCTTTTGAAAAATTTTTATGCTTGAAGAAAGCGCATTGGATGTAATAGTGTCGTCAGGATCTACAAAGCCACAGATGTCACCTTCCGCCAGTTCAATCAGTTTGCTTTTTGTGATTCCTACGCCGCTGTTTTCTTCATTTCTGTAAATTTTGAAACGTTCATCATTGCCTGTTATTTTTTTTATAACCTCCAAGGAATCGTCTGTAGAAGCGTCATCCAGAATAATCGCCTCCCAGTTTTTATAATCTTGTGCTATGATAGAATCATAGCATTCTTTAAAGAATTTTCCATTGTTGTAATTGGCAATCAGAACAGAAAACTTCATCTTATTGTGTTAATAAATTTTTACAAAGATAATTATATCCTAAAGATAACGGAAAAATCTTTATTTTTGTGGCTTAAATTTAACACAGTGAGCGAAATATCCAGAGTTCTCAAAACATTTGTAGCCTATCTTAAAAGACCCGATCTTTACCCTGAATTAGGACGTAAAATTGTAAAAAATACTGTAAACCGGGGAAATGCCTTTAAAGGAAAAGAAAAAACAAATTCCTGGGCTGCATCCAGAGCGGTTTCGCAAAAACAGGCGGTTTCCCAGCTTTTCGGAATTGATATTGAGCCTTTCCAGACTGAATTTGCTGAAGTTTTAAAAGATTCTCAGAAAAGACAGGATGATTGCCCTATTAAAATGGGTGGAGCAGGAGCTTTGGAACTGATTTATTATTCTTGTGAATTTACCAACGCTAAAAATGCCGTAGAAACAGGCGTTGCGTATGGTTGGTCCTCTTTGGCTGCATTGCTTTCCTTAACTAAAAGAAACGGGACTTTGTACAGTTCAGATATGCCGTATCTTGCGCAGGACGGCGATCAGTATGTGGGATGTATTGTTCCTGAAAATCTGAAATCTCACTGGAAATTATATCGTTTTGCAGATAGAGAATCTCTTCCCAAAATTTTTGCAGACAGTGCGTCTTTTGACGTTATACATTATGATTCTGATAAGAGTTACAATGGAAGATTCTGGGCTTATAATGAACTTTACAGCCATTTGAGAAAAGGAGGAGTTTTCATTAGTGATGATATTGGAGACAATTCTGCCTATCAGGATTTCTGTGAAAAGAATAGTATTGAAACCACAGTCGTTGAATACGAAGGAAAATACATTGGTGTTTTTGTTAAATAAAAACTTTTAAGTGTATTTTTGATTCGTGAAAATTAGTCAGATTACATTTACAAGATTTCTTGCTGCAATCGCAATTGTGATTTTTCACTATGGTGAAGGTGCTTTTGTCTATAAAATAAAATATATATCGGAGATTTTTGCCAAGGCGAATATCGGCGTAAGTTATTTTTTTATTCTTTCGGGATTTATCATGATTGTTGCGTATCATTCCAAAGAAAAAATCAATTACTTTGATTTTTACCGTAACCGGGTCGCAAGAATTTATCCATTGTATGTAATAGGATTACTTCTGTATCTGTTTACGCGGTCTCAGGAAACCGCTTTTTCGCCGATAATTGCATATTTGACAGGAGTTCAGAGCTGGTTTCCCGGCAAAGTTTTAATTCTGAATTTTCCGGGATGGTCGATTTCGGTAGAATTTTTCTTTTACCTTATTTTTCCTTTTTTATACAATTATATTTACTCAAAAAAATACAAATTCATCTGGATTACCGGTATTGTAATCTGGATTGCCACTCAGGTTTTTTGCAACTATTTTATGTTTTCAGGATTGTATGAAGGGAGATTTTCAAAAAGTCACGATTTTATTTCTTACTTTCCGCTACTGCATATTAATGAATTTTTAATCGGAAACCTTGCAGGAATATTTTTTGTTAAAAATTGTAAACAAAAAAACTATGACTGGGCAATAATACTGGTTTTCAGTTTTATAGTTTTATCCCTGCTGTTTGTACCACTTTATTATCATGATGGATTAATGGCTGTGTTTTTCGTACCGCTGATTGTTTTAATCTCTATGAATAATGGGTTTTTAACCAGAATAATGTCTTTAAAGCCGTTGGAATATTTAGGTGAAATAAGCTATGCTATTTACATTGTTCATATTCCTGTTTTGTTTATTTTAAGATCGTTTTTATATGATTATTTCAGGATATATGATAAAAGTATGATCTTCTGGATTTATATTCCTGTTTTAATAATTATTTCAGGATTTTTTTATCAATTTATAGAAAAACCCTGCAGAGATTATTTAAAGAAAATTTAGATAAATTACTTACTTTTGCTAAACATAAATGAATAAAACTATGACAGAAATGATGTTTTCCCATACTTTTTCCACTTACGATATATCTTATTCATATTTAACGATACTCAGTATATTATAAAGAAATGAAATTTTTAAACATTCTTGTATGAAAAAAGTTTATTTTATTATTTCTGCGTATAATGAAGAAGATAATATCGATATCTTAATTGACTCCTTGGAATCAGAACTTGCTAAAATAAGATTTGAGGATTATGAATTTGTATTTGTAAATGATGGTTCTAAAGACAATACTTTAGACGTTTTACTGAAACGCCAGAAAATTAATGAGAAAATCGTCATTATAAATCAGTCTACAAACTTTGGACATGAATTGGCAATGACGGCAGGTCTTAATTATACAGTTTCTGAAAATAAATCTAAAGATTTCAGTGTTTTATTTATGGATGCAGATATGCAGCACCCTCCAGAAATTGCCGTACAGATTATAAAGTTATGGTTAGGCGGAGAGAAACTTATACTTACTAAAAGGACTGATAATGAGGACGCCGGATTAAGATATAAAATCATGGGAAATCTTTATTACTGGATACTGAATTTTCTTTCTGACGTTAAAATTCCAAGAAATATGCCTGATTTCAGGCTTTTGGATAAAAAGTATGTTCTGTGGATGAATGGCTTAAATGAAACAGACAGAATGTTTCGTGGTATGCTTTCGTTAATTGGGCTGAGAAATGCACATATCATAGAATTTGATGCACCAAAAAGAAATGCCGGAACTTCCAAATATAATTTTCTGAAATTATATAAACTTGCTATAGACAGTGTTATTCAGTTTTCTATAAAACCACTTAGGATAGCTACATTTATAGGTTTTTTAGGATGTTTTTTCTCATTTTTGTTTCTGATATTTTCCATTTACAGAAGCCACATAAATCATGAGCCAAAAACAGGTTTCCTTACCTTACTTTCAGTTACGATTTTTTTTAGTTCTCTTACCATTCTTTTTTTAGGAATTATTGGTGAATATATAGGACGAATTCATATTGAGGTAAAAAACAGACCTTTATATTTCAATGAAATTATAAAAAATGAAGAGTAAATATATTCCCTATTTTGTTATAGCTTTTATCAACTTTTGTTTTGTTCTTTCGGCTATGTATTATCCGCCTTTACGGGATGAACTTTATTATCTGTATCCTACGAAGCTTAATGTTTTTCAGGAATACGGCAATGCTTATTTTGTCGGAAATCCCAGAATCGGGCAATTTTTTTGTAATCTGATTTCTAGGCATCTTCTTTTAAAAATTATTTTTGAATTGTTGACTTTCAATAGTTTAATAGTAGTTTTTTTTCTGTTGACTTTAAGAAGACTGCCGGTTTTGAGAAATGTGAATGATCTCTTAAAATTAATAATCATTGCAGGGCTCTTCATTTTTCTGATCAATTATTTCGGAGAAATGTTTTATTATACACCTTTTATTACAAATTATACTTTTACAACGATCATTTATTTGCTCTATATATTTATAGTTTCAGAATATTATCTTAACAACAATAACATTTTAGAAAATCATCATGTTAATATTTTCTTGATTATTTTTTCAGGAATCTTTATAGGAATGTGTAATGAACATGTACCGCCTGTTCTTATAGGTGCTTCATTTCTCGCATTGTTCTGGAATTTTTTTATAAAAAAGAAGAAAATAGATTATAAGATTGCTATTTCACATATTTCTCTTGTTGCCGGTTATTTGCTGTTATTTTTTGCACCTGCAAACAGAGTTAAATTTAAAGTTGTGGGTAAGCAATCCTACGGGTTTAATATATGGGATTACCTGAAGAATTTCAAAAGTATTCTGAATTTATACAGATATTACAATTTGGAATTGGTTCTTTTTTTGGTTTCATCTGTTATTTTGGTATTATTTCTCTACCGTAAAAAATCGATACAAAAGATCTTTTTCATAAGACTGCTTATATTCTTTTTGCTAGGACTGCTTTGCATACCCATAGTTGCTTATTCACCTTTATTAGGAACAAGACTGTTGTTTTTTACCAATGCAATGTTTCTTGTAGTTATATTCTCCATATACTTTAAAGGTGTTGAAGTGTATAAGGCACAAAAAATAAGCACTTTAGTTTACATATTCACCTCATGTTTCTCTGTTTCGTTTTTCATTATAAGTGTATTGTTATCTTATAATGGAAGAAAAAACTATTCTTACATTACGTCACAGATTGCAGAAGCCAGACGAACTTCCAAAAATGTAATACTTTCAGAATCTTTTAATTTTTACACAGATACTTTCGGGAATTTTAACAGAAGAATTTTTTTAGAAAACGGAGAAGAATATATTGATAGCAATATTAATAAAGATACAAGTGAAGAAATGAATTTTAAGACTTTCTATAATTTAAATAATCTTTCAGTAAAGAACAAGCATTAGCCGATGAAAAAAAAAATAATCATAAATGCTGATGATCTGGGATTTTCATTGGGGGTTAATGAAGCAATAAAAAATGCCCATTTGGATGGATATCTGTCTCATGCCAGTTTAATGTGCAATACAGATTTTTTTAATCATGCTTTAAAAGAAATCATTCCTGTCTGTCCGGATCTTAAAATAGGTCTTCATGTAAATCTTACTTGTGGAAAGGCTTTATACGAAGGAAATGTATTGGCGAAAGACGGAAAGCTGAATTCAAGTTTTGTAAAGCTTCTATTGATGCCAAAAAAAAAGAAAGTTCTGGATGCTCTGGAACATGAAATAGAAAGCCAGTTGCTGGAAGCGAAAAAAAATAATATTTTCTTAAATCATATCGATGGGCATGAACATATCCATATCATTCCGTCCATCAATAAAATAGTAAAAAAACTTGCGAAAAAACATTCCATTAAGAGAATTCGGGAAATCAATGAAAATATTATAACGAGTTCTAAATTCAATTTGAGGACAGCAAGTCTGGCAAATATTATTAAGCTTCTGCTTTTAAGATTTCTGAGCCTTTTTAATGATAATAAAAATGAGATTAAATTTTACAGTATTCTGAATACATGTGAAATTAATGAGGAAAACCTCTTTAATTATCTGGAAAAAGGGAATGATGATCATATTGAGATCATGCTTCATCCCGGTATTATAGAGATGGACAAGAACTATAACGGATTGGATAAAAGATTTATAAACTTTCTGAGATCAGATTTCAGAACTCAGGAATATAATGTATGTTTTAATAATAAATTTGAAAATTATGAAGCAATGGTATAAGTTTGCTGAAGGAAAGCACTGGAAAAATATTGTTGCCAAAACCTATTCTCTGGATATTAAAACATTAAATATTCAGGGAAATGAAATTAATTTATACGGAAACGGATCTTTATTTTCAAATTCACCATATATTACAGACGGAGGAGTATTTAAATTTGAAAAGCCTTTGTCTAAAGATGATTTTAAAGATATTAACAAACCTATTCTTATTAAGACAAGAGATAAGATTAATATTTCCGAAAACTTTAATCATATTCTAATAAAAGATTATTTCACTTATCTTCTTGATCTGAGCGGTGGGGAAGATTTTGTATGGAATAAGAAAGTAAAATCCAAAACAAGAAATCAGGTAAGAAAAGGGGAAAAGCTTAATTATACTGTTAAAACAGGAAAAGCAGAATTACTGGATGATTTTTATAAAGTGATTTCCACGGCATGGAGAGATCTGGGCACTCCAACGCATAGTAAAGATTTTTACAGAAACATCGTTGAGGGTTTTACAGAAGACTCTCTATATAAAGCTGAATTTATAATTATGTATCTGGATCATAAACCGGTTTCCGCAGCTTGTCTTATATATGATGATCATGCTATACATCATCCTTATGCAGCCACTTTGAAAGAATATAATAAATATTCTTTGAATAACGCTTTGTATTGGAATATCATCAAATTTGCAATAGGTAAAAAAATTCCTTTCTTTGATTTGGGAAGAAGCAGAGAAGATCAGGGAACCGCAATTTATAAAATTTCATGGGGTGCAGAACCAGTTCAGCTTTACTATTATTATTTTAATAAAACTCATCATAAAAATGATGAAGACGGAAAACTGATACATTTTCTTATCAATATGTGGAAAAAGCTACCGCTTGCTCTTGCTAACTTTATGGGACCGAAACTTATTTATAAAGTACTGAAGTAATGATTATAAAGCTGGACGAAAGCCATATACCGCAGATTGCCAAGATACAAAAGACAAGCCTTCCAAGCCTTTTGTCTGAGTATTCTTTACCTTTTATAGAAACTTTCTATAAATTTCAGATCAGACAGAAAGACTACATTTTATTGGGTGAATGGGAAGACTCTGAACTTTTAGGATTCGTGTTCGGGACTTATGACGTAGAAAAACTTTATAATGAATTTATAAATAGTAAAAAGATTTATTTTATATGGAACACCTTATTAACATTGGCTTTCCATCCCAAATATCTAATGCTGATCTTAGCTAAGTTTTTTACAAAACAGTATTCATCTGCCTGTAAGATACAGTTGGTATATATAGCGACCGACAGGAATATGAAGAATAAAGGTATCGGAAAAAAACTACTTCAGGCTTTCGAAAAAGAATTGAAAGATACAGATTACTATGAACTAGAGGTAGAGAGTAATAATAATGCAAACCATTTTTACAGGAAGAATGGTTTCTCTGTTGTTTATACTTATAATAATTTTTTTGAAAAAAAATATTTAATGGGAAAGAAATTCTCAACGGAATAGATATTTTCTGAAATTAATATTGTAAAGCCCGGAGCGGATACTTTTGTAATCTGTAAAAAGATATTTTACAATCATTCCCCATTTTTCCAGTGGAGAAGCCAGAGCAATTTGATAGCTCCTGTGCATTCTTTTGATATGAAGTTTTACATCTTCAGAAATGGAAGGTTCATTTTGTGCCCAGTCACTTATTTCTTTCCAAAGTAAAACTCTTGATGTTGCAGGATTTACTTTTTTAGAATCTACAGCAGTAATTCTGTTGCTTTCATGAACTCCTCTCATCGCAACAGCCTTATCTAAAATTCCGGGATAAAGATCAAGATAATATGAAAGACGGAATAAAAATTCTGTGTCCTGATGAAGTCGTAAATGTGTTTTAAAAAAAGGTTTCAGCTTTTTGATCATGGAATCTCTTCTAATTGTTAAACAGTCGATACTGAAAAGTCCAAAACTTCCTCTCATATGAAGTTGTCCTGGAAAGACATCTTTTGGATCGTGCCTTTTGTAAACTGTTGTTAAATTATCTTTAAAAAGACTATAATACTGTTCTTTTGCTTTTTCAGAGTAATAATGAACACCCAAAGCACCATAAACACCTTCTACTTTTGGATCTTTGAATAATTCTTTTTCGGCATCAAAGCGGTTGGGAAGATAATAATCATCGGCATCCAAAAATGCTATGAAATCGCCTGTTGCCTTTTCCAAAGCTAGGTTTCTTGATGGTCCTGCTCCGTGATTTCCTTTATCAGGATGCTGAAAGAGCTTCACTCTTTCATATTTTTCAGCCAGTTGCAGACAAATCTGGAGGGCATTATCAGGAGATTTATCTTCCACTAAAATAACTTCATGAACTTCATCAAACATAAGTGCGGATTCCACAGCCTGAGTTATATATTTTTCAGCGTTATAAACGGGAGTGATGACGGAGATTTTCATAAGTTTTAAAATTAAATTAACCTGAAATGGATTTTTACCAAAATTGCTGATTAGAAACAGAAAGATGAAGTAATATTAGAGAAAGTTACAACATACCTTAAAGCCTTAAGCCGAATTAAATTATCATTTTTCTTCATAGAAGTTACATTAATTTAAATACGTAAAACGATATTGTGTCTTTAGTATTTGGGGATTTTTAATCCCTTCAATTAAAATGGTAATGTATTTTGACATTCCTTTTAACTGAGATAAATCAAAAGACTTATAGCTAAGATAAATTCTTGTTTTGTATTCTAAAGGTAGCTTTTCTTCGATTGCCCAATTGTAAAGAGATTTCCAGTACAAAAGCTGTCTTTGGTTGTATTGTGGAGAATAGCGAATAATTTTTGTAATTCTATTATCATCATGAACGCCTCTTACGGCGATTGCTTCGTCTATAATCCCGGATTTAAGATGACAGTGGTAAGCCAATTTAATGATAAAGTCAGAGTCTTGATGAACTCTTAGATCTTTATTAAATCTAAGCTTGCTTTTTTCCAGCGCAGATTTTCTTATCGTTAAGGAATTCAGATGAAAAAAGGAACCAAATGTTTTATCTGTTAAGTTTAATAATCCTCTAAAAACTTCTTTCCCGTCTGCAGGATAATTTACTGTGGTGAGTGGCGAATCTTTAAATTTAGCCTGATACTCTTCTTTTCCCTTTTCAGTAAGATATTCAACGCCAATTGCACCGAATATTCCATGGATTTCAGAATTTTTAAACAGCTCTTTTTCTGCATCAAACCTATTGGGAAGATAATAATCATCAGCGTCTAAAAATGCGATAAAATTTTGTGAGGCTTTCTCAATGCCCAGATTTCTTGTCGCTCCTGCGCCATGATTTCCTTTGTCCGGGTGTTGAAATAATTTAATTTTTGAATTTTCTGATGCCAGTTCCTTACAAATTTCCAAAGAATTATCTGTAGAACAATCTTCAGCCAGAATAATTTCTTTTACTTCTTCAAACCTCAAAGCAGACTCTACCGATTTCCTCAAAAATCGGGAAGCATTATAAACAGGAATTATAACAGAAATACCCAACATTATATAAACGATTTATTGTTATGTGCCCAGAGAGCAAGCTGTAAAAGACACCAGTGTTTATAATCTTTTGTCAGCAAATTCTGAGTAGCCTTAAAATCAATGTAATTAAAGATTTTTTGTTCTTTATCTCTCAATAATTCATCTGAAAAATTAATTAGC
This sequence comes from Chryseobacterium sp. ZHDP1, assembly GCF_018603435.1. GTDB lineage: Bacteria > Bacteroidota > Bacteroidia > Flavobacteriales > Weeksellaceae > Chryseobacterium > Chryseobacterium indicum. Next base: position 3,486,057 of record NZ_CP075682.1, read on the forward strand.
TGCTGTTCTTCAAACCAATTTGAAACACTCATTCCAAAGCCCTGTTTATGACGTTTTCTGATGGTTTCTGTCCAGTAAGAGCCCATCGCTTCGCGAAGGATGATCTTATCGTTATTGTTATTAAGTTTAAGCTGTTCCGGAAGCTGAATACAGAATTCTGCAAAATCCAGATCAAGAAACGGAGTTCTTACTTCTAAGGAATTTGCCATTGCCATTCTGTCGGATTTTACCATCATATTCGAAGGCACAAAATCCTCGATATCAAATCGCATGATATCATTTAATGAATCCGGATCTGGGATAAAACTGTAAGGCTGTTCATAATCTGAATGCAGTCCTAAAGCCTGTCTTTCTTGCTTTGAGAAAGCTCTTCTTACAAAGTTTTGATGAAAATCGAGAATATTTTTGTTTTCAATATTTTGTTGACTGATAAAAGAAATTGGCTTTAATTTCTGATACAGTTTTAATCCAAACTGGGCAATAATATTTTTGTAACTGAAATGATTTCTCAGCTTATTTTCAATGGTGTAGAAGTTGTAGCCGCCGAATAATTCATCTCCAACATCACCGGAGAGCACAACCGTAAGATTTTTCCTTGCATTTCTGCAGATTTCAAAATGCGGAATTGAAGAATAATCTGCAAAAGGTTCATCGAAAAACGGTGAAGTTTTTAAAAGAGCAGTTACCAGATCTTCTTTTTTTTCGTGAACTTCAATGTGATTGGTATTGTATTTATCGGCTATTTCTTTGGCATATTTAAGTTCGCTTGATTCGTGATCGTACCCGAAACTAATCGTTGTCTGTTTAGGTAAAAATTCAGCAACAAGCCCTACAATGGAAGAAGAATCTAAACCTCCACTGAGAAAACTTCCCACTTCAACATCGGCTACAAGCTGTTTTTTTACAGCATTCTTTAACAGATAAGTAAATTCTTCTTTAGCATCTGATAAGCTTAAGGCTCTGTCTTTCTTAGGAAGACTGTAATATCTTGAAACCGAAATACTGCCATCTTTCCAGATGAGCTGATGGGCAGGAGGAAGAGCATGAATATTTTCATAAATACTTTGATATGTACTTACATAGCCATGCTGAAGATAATGGGAAAGAGCCAGATTGCTCACTTTGGGACGGATAAGCCCGGAAGCGAGTATTGCTTTGATTTCTGAGGCAAAAATAAATTCATTATTGTTCCCGATAGCATAATAGAATGGTTTTTCTCCAAATCGGTCTCTTGAGCAGAACAGTTGCTGTTTTTCGTTGTCCCAGATGGCAAAAGCAAACATTCCCGGAAGATCATGGATGAGGTGTTCTTTTTTTCTCTGATACATGGCAAGCATTACCTCTGTATCTGAACTTCCGCGGTAAGGATATTCAGAGTAGTTGGATTTAATGTCGAGATAACCATATATTTCCCCGTTCAATACGATGCATTCGTTTTTTGTAGAGGAAAACATGGGCTGTTTTCCGTTTTCGGAAAGATCTATAATAGAAAGTCTGCGATGCCCTAAAGCTGCATTATCATAAAATTCAGCATGAGAAGAATCCGGACCGCGATGCGCAATGGCATCGGTCATTTTTTTCAGCTCCTCATGATAATTTCTGGCGTTGTTCGTGATGATTCCCGCTATTCCGCACATATTAATTTTATTTTGGAAAATTTTGTATAACGGTTGTTATTTTATTCATTTCATTATCCGATAAATCATAGAACAGTGGAATTCTCAATAGTGTGTTCTCAAAAGTATCTGAATTCGAGAGTACTCTTCCATCATGTTTGTTTTGGTAATATTCGCTTTTATGAAGTGAAAGGTAATGGAAAACAGATAAAATCTGATTTTGCTTTAAATGCTCAATCATTTTGCTTCTACTTTCTATATTTTCAAAAAGTAAATAAAACATGTGAGCATTATTGGTAGCATATACAGGGATTTCTGGTAGTCTTATAAAATCAGACTCTTTAAGATTGTCGAAGTAATAATTCCATATTTTCAATCTTTTCTCCTGAATGACTTCTAAATTTTCCAATTGAGCCCAAAGAAATGCTGAAATTATTTCACTTGGTAAAAAAGAGGAACCTGTATCTACCCAGCCATATTTATTGATTTCTCCTCTGAAAAACTGATTTCTGTTTGTTCCCTTTTCCCAGATTATTTCTGCACGATTAATGTATTGTGTATCATTAATCGTTAACATTCCTCCTTCACCTGAAATTATATTCTTGGTTTCGTGAAAAGAAAATGCTCCGAAATGTCCTATGCTGCCTAACGCTTTTTTGGTGCCATCAGAAAACGTATAATAACTATCAATAGCTTGTGCTGCATCTTCAATTACAATTAATTGGTGACGATTTGCAATATCCATAATCTTTTCCATATCACAAGCTACTCCTGCGTAATGCACTACAACAATAGCTTTTGTTTTTGAAGTTACCAAACTCTCAATTTGATCAGCATCAATATTTGGATTGTTTTTATATGAATCTGCGAATATTATTTTTGCCCCTTGTCTCACAAATGCCAAGGCGGTAGAGACGAAAGTGTAGCTAGGAATAATAACTTCATCATCCGCTTCAACATTGGCAAGAATAGCTGCCATTTCTAGTGCGTCGGTACAAGAAGTTGTAAGAAGTACTTTACCGAATTTATATGTATCTTCAAAAAATTGATGACACTTTTGCGTGAAAATTCCGTTGCCGGAAATTTTTCCTGATTTTACAGCTTCTTCAATATATTGGGTTTCTCTTCCAGTAAGGTGAGGTTTGTTAAAAGGGATCATGTTATTCAAATATTGATTTGTTTTTAACTTTGTGTTTTGCGAATGAGTTTATAACAATTACAAATTAACGTTAAATATATAATGTTTTTTGTATTATACTCAATAATATTGCAAAGACGATAAATTTACTACTCATCGGATGTTACTTTATATATATAAACATATTGCCAGTATTTTGAATGTATTACTTTATACGGAGTGAGGTATACATTTGTTAAGGGTATTGTAGAAAAAATGTAATTGATATGTAATTCAGTAATGGCATCTTTATCAATAAGAAGTTCCTTAGGCTCTTTGGAATATTTCTGTAATACCTGTTGACCAATAACAAAATTGTCGGTAAAAACAAAATTTTGTCCCATATAAGAATCATATTTTATTCGTAATTCTGGATTTTTATTCAATATGGGTGTAATGAGCTTCCGGAATTTGTTTTTATAGGATTTTTCGTAATAAGGAAAATACCCATCTGCGGTATAAAATCCATGATACTGAGCTGCTGCAGGATCAAAGCCGTAACTTATGACCCGGTATTTTGATTTGTCTTCCGGCAGTAATTTAGAGATTTCTTTAAATTCTTCAATCATGTAGTAATCTTTAAATGAAAAGTAGTACTCTCTGAAAGAATGTCTGATATTTTGATAGGGAATATTAATCCTTAGTACTGTATAAAAATTAACAAAAAGAAAAAGTACAGCTGTAATAGTAATTGCTTTTTTGTCCATGCTACTGAGATCCTCTAAAATAAAAATCAATATTATGTACCAAAGTAGACCATTAAAAAAATAGAATCTGTAAAGCGTAAGACCAAACATGAAATCAAGCTTTAAAGCTTTTATAAGACCTGGGAACAGGTTAATATTAAAGTATGAAAAAAAGCAGTTGAATATAATTAAACAAAAAATAGCAATCGTTTTCTTTATATTCTTTAAAGGGATAAAAAATGAAGAGATACAATAGATAAAGAAAGAGGCAACAATAAACTGGTGTCTTGCCGGAGCGTGATCGCTATTTTCTGTCCAGAATCTTGTGAAAACTGTTTCTAAGCCTGTTTTCCAAATGAGTTCACCGGCTATACCAATATTTCTATTGGAAACAAAAGTGGGGTTTACAGTTTCCATAATAAAACGATAGTTGGTTATTAGGTAGCCCATTACCAATAAACATAAAAAAGCAAATGCTGATTTGTTTATTTTCTTATTTGTTACGCTGTAGTATATTGTGAAAATACCTAAAAGGAAAATGAGAAACATTCCATAAACAATAAAACTTGAATATAAAATGTAAAAAGCGGCAAATAAATAATAGAAAAAATGAATACGCTGATATCTTAATAGTTTTAGCAATATCATTATAATTATTGGAGTAGCTGCGGTGCTGATACCCCCAAATTGCCAAAAATTTAGTAAAGCAAAAGTTAAGGAAACAATTACTAAAAGAAAGGTGTTAATTTTAGGACATAAATATTTTCCTAAACTTAAAAGCGAAACGTATCCGGTAAGCGAAATTAGTAAACTGTTAACAACGAGAGCATAAAAAGGAGTGAGTATTTTATACAACAGATAAATAAAATCGAGCTCATTTCCGTAGCTGACTCTAAACTGGTTTTCGATATTTGGAAGTGGAGTGCTATTTGCTGAAAAAGACAATCCACTTTCCGAAAGAATCTTCATCCAGACCGAATTAGAATCTAAATAATCTGCAGGATATCCTAGATAGGAATTCTCGCCGAAAATAAAAAAAGGAAAATATAGGACGATAATGAATATCATCCCACTTCCAATAATCATTTTGCTTTTCATATTATTTTTTCCAAAAATGTTTTAAAATGATACGCTCCTTTACTACATACCCCATTTTTTGATAAAATCTGCATGCACCAGCATTTTGTTCCTGTGTTGGAATATCCATTTCAGTCATTGCATTTTCCTTGCAATAGATTTCCGCTTTCTTTAACAGATGTTTTCCTATGCCTTGTCCTTGTAATTCGGGGTGTATAGCTATGAGCCCTATTTTTGCAGTTGCGTTACTTTGCTGAACTGTTACAAAACCTGTTGCTCCCAAATTCTTGTCTTTTGTGAAAAAAGTTTTGATAGCAAATTTTTTATTGAGACTATTTCTTACCCATAACTGATAAAGATCTCTGAATTTTGCTTCACCAAATTTAGAATCTAATAGAAATCTGCTGTATTTTCCACTTTCGTATGCAAGCTGAAAAAAATATTCATCTTCTTGCGGCAAAAAATCTGTGTCAAAAATTTCATGTGAAGACTCTGTATTTTCTTTACATAATTTTTTTGAAAACACGATCTTTGTTTCTTTAAATGTTTCTGTAAAACCTTCAATTTTGATATCTGAATCCTTTTTTTGTTTAATAATAATCAATTCATATTGATTATCATTAAGTTCCAGATTTCTTAGATCATCATCTATGATGTGTAATTCTCCAATATTTTTAGCGAAAAAATTGCTGTCCCATTCGAGCTTGGTAAGATTATTCTTCATCGATAATATATACAGGTCTATTCTTTGTTTGGTTAAAAGTTTTTCCGAGATATACTCCTAAAATACCAAGGCACATAAAAGTAACTCCAAATAAAAACCAGATTGAAAGAATCAGTGAGCTGTAGCCAGGTTCACTTATTTCTCCTCGAAGAGTTTTTATAAATACCCATGCTCCTCCTAAAAATGATATTAGAGAAATTGTAGCTCCCAGATTCACAAACAATTTCAAAGGTTTATCAGAAAAAGAGACAATCACATTAAAAGCAAGAGATATAAGCTTGCCAAGGCTGTATGATGATTTTCCCTCATCTCTTTCCTGATGATCTACATCAACAGTGGTGGCTCTATAACCTACCCAATTGATAAAAAGTGGAAAGAATTTGATGTAATCGTTAACATTTAAAACCTGTCTGATTACTTTTTTGTGATAAATACCAAAGTTAGCTACTTCATTGTTGATTTTAATACCGGCAAGGTAATTAAAAATCTTATAAAATACCCTTGAGCTTAATTTCTTTAATTGTCCATCCTTTCTTTGTACTCTACTTGCCTGAACAATGTCATATCCTTCAAGAGCCTTTAAATAAAGTTTTTCGATCTCCTTGGGCTGATCCTGAAGATCACAGTCCATAACTACAATCCATTCACCCGTGGCTTTTGATAACCCGGCCATTATCGCAGCGTGCTGTCCAAAATTTCTGCTCAGACGGTAAATTTTTAAAGCCGGGTGAAATCCTGCTAAATTTTTCATAACCTCCCACGAATTATCTGGACTTCGGTCATCAACCAAAATAATCTCATAATCCGTGTTTAGTTTTTGCATCATGCTATTTATCTCACGCACTAGTTTTGGGAGAATTTTTTCTGCACGATACACAGGACTTACTATACTTATCACAACTCAGAATTTTTAAAGAAAGGTTTTTCACAGAAAAACAAATCTTCCTCAGGATTTAAGCCATACGATGGATATTTATCGGAAATGTTGATTCTGTTAATTTTAAAACCCACACTTTCAAGACGGGTTACATAATCCTGTCCATATATTCGGCAGTGATCAAACTGTCCGAAGAGCTCTTCTCTCTTTTTAGGATCTTCTATCGTAAAATCTTCAACCGTTTCAGCAGAATTTTTAGAAATCGGAACTTGGAGAAGCGCATGACCTCCAGGCTTTAAAACTCTGAAAATTTCTTTCATCGCTCTAATATCTTCGGGGATGTGTTCAAGAACATGGTTGCAAAGAAAAAGATCGAAATGATTGTCTCGGAAATTTAAATCTAAAACATTCATGTTTTTAACATGTGCCGGATAGCTATATCCTTCGGTAAAGAGATCACCACAAATATATTCTTTGAAGTTTTGTTTCAGTAAAACCTGCGACAGTTTTGGCTCAGGTGCAATATGAAGAATGCTGATGTTTTTATCGGATGGAAGTCTTAATTCTTCGATAAGAAAGGTGTAAAGCAATCTTTCTCTGTCACGCGAGTGGCATTTATAGCATCCCGCTGCTCTTCTTCCTCCGCCAATAACATGTTTCTTTTTAAGTATAGGAAGATCATGACCTACAGTTTCTAAATCTTTCGACTTATAACCGCAAAACGGACATTGGTAGAGTGTTCCGGCATGAGTGTTTAATTTTATTTTTCTCTGGATTTTTTCAAAAAAATTCATATTTGTATTTATATTGAGGGAATTATGTCTTCAAATTTACACATTTAGAAAAGTTAATCCAACTTCTTTTACCTTATTGCGAAGTTCAGTCAGTATTTTTTCTTCTTTCAAAATTTTATGGTACTTTTTGTGAAGTGTTTTGTATACTTTCAGGTTTCCTGTCAACATATTTTTAAGCATACTTTGCTTTAGGGCTTTTTTTTCGGCCTTCAGAGAATCCGGAATAGACGGATTCATGATGTTGGTTTCTATTCGGAGGTCTTCGTATTTTGTATAGTCTACCTTTGAAAGAGATTGTTTTCCATCATGTATTACTTTGCTTTCGGGTACCAGAAAAGTTTTCTTTTTGTGAAATAAAATACGGTTTACATATTCGAGATCTTCACCATAATGAAAAAAATAAGGGTTGAATCCTCCTATAATTTCAATAGTCTCCTTTGGTAAGAACCAATGAGCAGCATTGATGAAGCTTATTTCGTAAAAGGGCTGTAAAGTCTGAAAATAAAGATCAGAAATCAGACGTGTCTCAAAATTATGAGCAATATATTTATCAAGAAAAATATCCAGTTTATTTCCTGTTCCGTCGATATGCATCGGGCTCAGTATGCCTATTTCTTTTTTGTCGGGATGAAGATTGTAAACATTCAGGAGCTTTTCTACACTGTCGTTAAAAATCCATGCATCCTGATTCATCAGATAAAAGAAATCTGCTCCTTTTTGATAGGCTTTTTCGATTCCTATGTTATTGGCTTTTCCGAATCCTAAATTTTTTTCAGACTGAATCAATTCAACTTCGGGAAAATTGGACGTAATGTATTTTTGTGTGCCGTCTGTGGAACCATTGTCTACCACAATACAGTGAACAGGTACAGAAGACTGCCTTAAGCTGGTAAAGCTTTTTTCTGCCCATTTCATGGCATTGTAGGTAACAATAATAAAATAAATTTCAGGCATTTGTGTTCTGTTCTAAATATATTTTTCAGCTAAATTTTTTAAATAATTTTCAGCATCTATTTCTCTAAAGAAATCGTTGACCGATTCATCAAAATCAACTTTATAAAAATCTCCTTCATCCGATTCCTGATAATTTGCTTCTTTTTGAAGCTTGTTCCGGATGGCTTCTACAATTTCCTTTAAATCATAATAATACGGATAGGCAAAATTAATGGTTTGATTATTAACATTTGCACAGTTTGATTCTAAAAATTTCGTAATATCATCAATATCCAGTAATAATCTTCTGGCTTTTTGATGAAGCAAGAAATTATTTCCATGCATAATTTGTGTTTTAAGGAAATTAAATAAAGTATTAGGATTTCCGCCGTTGCCTACAATATTACCGATCCTTAAAATGATGTAATTTTTGCAATTTTCTTTTATGAAATTTTCAATTTCCAGTTTGTGCAAAACGTATGGACTTTGCTGTTTGGAAAGATCATTCACACTTAAAGTGGAAAAATAAAAAAGTTTATTTTCCTCATGTTGTATAATGCTGTTTTTTAGAAGAGAAAATTCTCTTTCAAATTCCGAACTTCTTGTTTCGAGAGAGTTTGAAACTCCGGAAGCAAAGTAAATATGTTCTTTGGAATCGATATTTTTTAGTGAGTTGGCAATGAGTCCGTTTCCTATAATCATGCAGATAAGCCTTTTTAATAAATTTTAATTCTTTGTGTGTTTGTTGATATTTCCGGAATATCTTATGTATTGATAATATTTTTTTAAGATTTCCAAATGATCTCTAAAATTAAGTTTTTTAGGATAAAATTGTAATGTAAATAAAATATTTTTTCGAATAACCGGATAAAATCTGAAATAATTATACAAAAAACCCTGAAATACTTCTTTTTCTACATCAGGATCTATTCTGTGTTTAAAATCTGATCCTAATTTTTTTTTAACTTTTATATTGGCATCCAGCCATTTTTTATCAAGATTTCCGGCGGAAAAATGCTTTATTAAAATATCATTTATGATATAATTCTGGAATTTTCGGGAAACTCTTAAACTGAAATCCAAATCATAACCATGAAATCCTTTCAAATTTTCATCAAATCTGAATTCATTATAATTTTTTTTCCTGATTGCCATAAACACACCATCTACAGCAAAAACTTTAGTCCTGTTTTTTTCTGTTGAATTGATGTGAAAAAACTCTGTATTTTCTTTATTTCCCTGTAAAATATATACAGAATTGTATTTTTCAGCAACCGTCCAGCTTGACGGGGCATAAGGAACATATGACGAACCTGCAACTCCTGCAATTCCTGTACTTTCTTTTTGTAAATGATTCAGTAATCTTTGACCCCAATTTCTCGTGTAAAAGATGATGTCTTCGTGCAGAAAAAGAAGATTTTCATATCTGGCTTTTCCTGCTCCTGAATTGTACGCTTCTGTAATGCTAATCAGATTCGGGTTCCACATCTGAATAATTTCATACTGAAAATCTTCTCCGATCGTCTCCCTGATATTTTCAACCAGTTGATCGAAGTAGTGTTTTTGGTATGATGAGATAATGATGGAGAGCATAGAATTATTTTAGCAAGTGATCATATTCATCTGAAGCATGGTTCCCTTTTTCATCTAGTTTCCATGAAGAAGACTGGTTGGCAGTTTTTATATAGAATATATTTTCTTCTGTGAGATCATTGGGATTGAGATACCATCCTCCATGTTTACAGGTGAAATCTCCCGCCATTCTAATGGCCGTCATAAACTTAAATAAATTAAAAATCGTTTTAGGATATTTAGGTTTATATAATGCAAAAGTAGTATCTATAAAAGCAAAATAAATATTTTTTTCAAGTTCGTCCTGCCAGAAACGTTTTTCCCAAGTTCGAACTTTTTCTTTTAAAGGATAATAATCGGGAATATCTTTGGTGTCAATTGCAAAACCTATTTTGTTTACTTTTTTATAATATTTAAATAGACAGTTGAGCATAACAGTCTCAAAATCTTTCGGGAGATTTTTATTTGGAACGATATCGGAGTCCGTAAGAAAATAAAATCCTTTTCCGTATTTCTTCTGAAGGTCTCTGTTTTTAAAGAATACATCATGTCCAAAATTAGTATTCAGTTTTTCAACGGTTACGGCGTTCTGAATTTCTGAATAATAATCTAAGAGCGGTTGGTAAGTAGACGCATTATCAATAATGATGATGTTTTTAAATTCTCTTCTGATCAGGAAATCAACAAGTTGCTTCAGATAAAAAAGCTGATTAAAATTGATGATGATAACCGGAATACTTTTATGATCCTGCATCTGGTGACGAACAGTACCATCAAATTTCATTAAAAATTTGAGATAAAGCGTATCTAAATGCAACATGAGTCTACGTTTTGTAATCATCCTTTTGAGTGTTTTATTTTGTTTTTGATTGACCAAACAGTTTTAGTCATATCGAAATATCTTTTCGGATAGCCTCTTTTCATAAGAATTTTAAAAAGTCTTAGATGAGGTCTTAGGAAGTTTTTCTCACAGAAACGAAGATGATCATTCAGCATTCTTATAAGGAAGCTCTTGTCAAAGTTTTCTGAATATTTATTCAGCACTGTTTCCCGCATCATGTGATAACCAAGATCTTTTTTTGCCTGTAAGGATAAATCGCCAGATATGCTGGAAGTGGACATTCTTACAGTAACTTTAGCATTTGCAATATAAAAAACTTTATTCAATCCCGAAAAAGTCAGAATGGCATAATCATCAGCTCCCCATGCAAAAGGGATTTTTAGAAACCTGTGCTTTTTATAAGCCGAGAGTGTAAAAATATTCTCAGATAAGCTGCTAGGCATTTGCCCTTTATATTTTCTTTTAAATAATTCTGGTGAAGCTATTATTCTTTCTTCAGTTGTTATGGAATGTAAAATAGCTTTGTTTTCATCTACAATATTATGGGAAAATTTAATAGCGGAGATATTTTCATATTGTATCTGAGGCAGATTTTTATAAAACTCTTCCACAAAGTTTTCTGAAATAATGTCGTCATCACCTAATATCTGGAACCAGTCTTCTTTAACATTTTCCAGAATTCTTTCCCATTGCAATGCCAGGTTTTTCCCTCCTAAATTATCATTGTAATCAAAATAAAAATAAGAGAAATCACTCAAATATTTTTCAATGAGTGGTAAGGGGTCATCTGGACTTGCATCGTTCCCAATATACAATACAAAATCTCTGTTGCTTTGTGCTGCAACAGATTGTAAGGTTTCTTCAAAAAAATCTATTTTGTAGTAAGGGATAACAATGGCAAGGCGACTCATTATTGTGTAATAGTAAATTTAAGAAGTGGCAAATATTTTCTGCGACCAATTTTAAATATGGGAAAAAACTTTAAAATTTGAATAAGAGTTAAAAGATTTTTAGGATGATATTTGAAATAATCACGAACAAATCTTTCATACATCTGATATTCAAGATCTTTATTTATTGTAATATTAAAATTACTGCCAAGTTTATTTCTTGTATAGATATTGCTTTCCAACCATTTATGATCAGGATTTCCTTGAGAAAAATGTTCAATAAGGATCTCTGAAGTAACATAATTTTGATACTGTGAAGAAATACGCAGGCTTAGTTCTGTATCATATCCGTGGTATCCTTTTAGATTTTCATCAAATTTAAATTTGTTGAAAATAGATTTTTTTATACCTAAAAAAACACCATCTACTGCAATTACTTTTTCTTTTTTAGTTTCGAAGGTCTTTTCTATTATTTTACTTCCTCCTTTTTTATGTTGAATTATAGAAATTTTTGCATTATTCATTGTAGTAAACCAACCATAAGGAGCTGCCGGGACGTATGTACCGCCTGCTATTCCTATTATCCCTGTTTTTGCTTCAGATAAGCTTAATATAAGAGGTGTTCCCCAATTCATTGTCGATATCAATATATCTTCATGTATAAATAGCAGATTGTCATATTTTGCTTTCTCGGCACCTTTGTTGTAAGCTTCACAAATACCCATTAGAGCAGGGTTTTCTATTTTGATTACTTCAAATTCCACACCGCAGGTTTCCGCAATGTTTTTTTCGAGTGCAGCGAAATATTGGGGCTGGTAGGATGAGATGATGATGGAAAGCATTATATATTGTCAATTACGTTATAGATAGTTATCATAGAATTTTCCTTTGAAAATTGATGAACATTGTCTTTAATTTTTAATAACGATTTTTCACGAAATATTTTATCATTGTGAGTTTTTATTATTATATCTGCAAATTGATCAATATCTAAATAATCTGCAAGCAAGTTAGTGCCATTCAAAAATTCTTCTACACCACCAGAGTCTTTAAAACCAACAATTGGCTTGTTAAACTCTGCAGCTAAATGCATTACTAATGGAAAAGGATCTTCTCTTGAAGGGAGTAAAAAACAGTCGAAAATGTTAACGTAATCATTCGGATTTTTAGTGTTTTCAACAAAAATAACTTCTTCCTCAACATCTAATTTTTGTGTATCTATTTTTGCAAATCTCACAAAAGGATTTGAATCATTTCCACCGATATTAAAAATCTTAAATTTAAGATTTGGAGTTTTTTGTTTTATTTTTTTTGCTAACAAAGGTACTAGTTCGCTGCCTTTTCTTAATTCTTGAGTGCTTAAGGTTCCTAAGATAAATGTATCATCTGAAATATTGTACTGCTGTCTTAGTTCAGATGCTTTTGTCTTTATCTCATTGTCTTTTGATATGAAAGAATATGCAACTGAAATTTTGCCGGCAGAGATTTTATACCTTTGAGTAAGAAAATCCTTTACAGATTGAGAGCCTGCTAATATAGAGTCTAACGAAGATATTTTGCGAGACAGATCATGGGCGTCGTAGAAACTTTCTAATGCAAACTGAAGTTCGTGAGTGTACAATATTGTTTTTAGCCCTTTTGCTTTAAATTTTTCTAAAATACTTAATGTAGCGACAGTCATCCCAAAAACGCAGTGATAGTTTTTTGCGGATAATTTCTCGACGGCAGTATTATACAAATCTTCCTGACTCAGTAAGTCATTTTTTAAAACAATGAAACGTCTTAGTATTCTTGTCACAATATTAGGGCGAGGCTGAAAATGTTTTATATTTACAGCAGCTGGTACAAGATCTGTGAAATCTTTTGCCATTGTTCCATTTAGCAGAATAAGTAAATCTACTTCATACTTCTGTGCATTCTGAATCTCTTTTAGCAATTCTAAAAGTAGGATTGGTGCGCCAGATCTTGTGGCTTCATGCAGTACAAAGAGTATTTTTTTTCTCATACTAAAGTCTCTAATATATGATTTTGATTATTTTTAACAATAGTATTATCAGGAATAGATTTGTGAATAATACAGTTCGCACCTACAATACAATTATCACCAATCGTAACGCCTTTAAGCACAATAACATTGCTTCCTAGCCAGCAGTTTTTGCCAATAATAATGGGCGCAGTAGAAAATTGATCTTTAGAGACACTAATGTTGGTGTTTTTAATGATTAAGTGATTGTGGTCATACAGTTTCACGCCTTCTCCAAAAAGGGTATCATCACCTATTTCTATATTTTCTAAACAATTAACCGAACAGAAATTATTAAAAAAAACTCTCTTACCTATTGTGAGTTTTGCATTTGGATAAACCAAAATATTACAATAGTCTCGTAAAGAAAATCCTTCACCGATGGAAATATCCCCATATAAGACTCCTTTTCCCTTAAATATATTTGTTTCTTTCTTTTTGAAAGATTCGTGAATATTAATATTAGGATTCGAGGTAAATTGCCACCATTTTTTTTTCTCCTCAAATTCTTCAAGATCTGCTATGAAATTGAAGATTTTTTTGTAAATAAAATTTTTTATTTTTCGAAACATCGAAGTAATTTTTTAATTCTTTATCTTTAGTTTCTTTAAGATTTTAATTTTCAGTATTTTTAATAAATAATTTAAGCTGATATTTTTTTCTAAAAAGGTATGGTCTTTTATATTAAGCTCCAATTTCTTTTGATCTTCAAAAGGTTTTGAAAGGATGGCTTTAAAATTATCATATTGTTTTTTTAAATTTTCAAAAACAGGTATGTTGCTTTCAAAATGGCTCATTAAAAGCGTCATGCAAAACATGGCATTTACAGTCTGCTCTATATTGCTTTTTGTGCTCCAAACACCGCTTCCCACTCTGTACACGGCCATTTCTTCAGGAAAATATTTAATCAATCCAAAAGAAGCATTAATCATGTGAAGCGGATAGTCTCCTATTGGAGAATATTTGAACCACGAAGGTAAAATCTTATCATTATTTCTAAATACAACAGAAGGAGCGTCAATAAAATTTCCTGTAGATAAATCTTCAATTGTAAAGGTTTTTTCGATTGAACCTGAATTAAAATTTTTGTGCTTCGTCTCCCCTCCTGAAATATCAATATATTTTACATTATGAAAACATATATTATATTCTTTGTTTTGCTCTAAAAAATCAACTTGTTTCTGAAGTTTAAGAGGATCTGTCCAGTAATCATCACCATCACATAAAGTAATATATTCACCATCACACATTTCCAACGTGGACATGAAATTTTCTTTACCCGGAATTCCGGTGCCTCTTTTATCCCTCAAATTCAGACGAATCATATCCGGAAATCTGGAAGCATATTCTTTTACAATTTCCCTTGTTCCGTCTGTTGATACATCGTCGCCAATTACAATTTCAAAATCAAAGTCAGTTTTCTGCATGAGAATTCCATCAATACATTTTGAAATATAATTGATGTGATTGTATGTTATTACATGACAGCTAACTTTTTTTCTTTTAGTTATTCCCATACAGCGAAGCCAATTCCGGTCTTTCCAAAACCGTTACCATTGTAAAATAAAATTTTTTTATTATTGGCTACAATTACCGAAGGATATGTCTGCATCGTAGAATCCCAGCCTGAATCCGAAAATTCAATACCGCTTTGAGCATCATTTCGATTCCAGTTTATCCCATCTTCAGATTCTGCATAGCCAATTCTGTAACTTTCTTTACCATCTCTATAATCAAAAGAACCTCTGTAAGTAAACCACATTTTATATTTTCCGTCTTCTATAATCACGGCAGGTCTTGCTGTACACTGATATTTTTCGGCAGGAGGGATACAGGTAATATTGGGACGAACCCAATTGATACCATCTGTAGAATGAGCATATTTAATTTCATATAATGGCTCAGGTTTTCCGTCACTTATTACGAAACCTGTACTGGAAGCATACCACATGATCCATTGGTCATTATGCTTAATAACACATGGAGAAGCTGTAAAAAACGGCTCATCTCTGTTACGTTCTACAATTGCTCCGGGAAATGCTTTTTCAAATGTTTCCCCATTATCATGACTGATTGCTAATCCTATCGCATTTCTGTAAGGAACCAAAACACTTGCATTCCATCCTACATAATAAAGATAAATACAGGTTTCTGATAACCGCACAACAGAACATGGCATAATTCCGCCATCATCAAATGTTCCTAATTCTCCGGGTTCTAAAACAGGTTTATCATGAATATATAATACTTCTTCAGGGTTTTTTGCGGAAACATCAATATAGGTAGGAATGCTTCTTCCTTCTGAGTTTCTTGGAGCATAATAAATTCTTACAACATCTTCATTCAGTAATAATGCTGTAGGTACACATGCATGGGAAACCATCCAGTCGTTGTAATGATCAATATGGTGTATTCTTCCTTTTTTTTGCCACATATTTACCCTTTTGTTTTATGAGAAATACTATCTATATCAATACTCTTATCGTCTCTCATGGTAGATTTTGCACCCAGCCAAATGCTGAATTCAGGTGTGTCTTTTGTAATGATAGCACCCATACCAATTAAAGATGCTTTACCAATATTGGTTTCGTCACGAACTGTGGCATTGACTCCGAAAAATGAATTTTCACCAATTTCACAACATCCTGAAATAACTACATGAGAAGTGATAAATACATGGTCATGAATATTAGTATGGTGACCGATATGGTTTCCGCTCCATAAAACACAATTGTCTCCAATTGTTACAAAAGGCTGAATGGTATTATCTTCAAAAATAAAACAGTTTTCACCTACCGTAAGATCCGGCCATGTGCTTGCTTTGCTGGAAACATAGCTTACACATTTATACCCTTTTGCTTTTGCCTCTTCAAATTTTCTTTTTCTGAGAAAGCTCATTTGCTTAAAACTAATAGGTAAGAACATTTTATATTCAGAAGGCGGATAATGCTTTTCAATCTCTTCAAACGATACAACGGGAAGACCTCTGAACTCATTTTCAGTAATATAATCGCTGTCTAAAGTGAAAGCTACCACTTCATGCGGGGAGTCATGCGTAAAATAAAAATGTGCTAAACTGGCTAACTGACTGGTTCCAAAAATTACAATTTTTTCCATAATGTTATTTTAATTCATATTTATTCAAAATATTTTTTATATCATCAATACTATTGAACATTAGTACGTCAATGATTGATAAGTGGGGAACAAAAATATTTTTAAACTGTTTATATTCCAAAGGTAATGATTTAATAAAATGTAAGGCTACTCCTTTCTGGGAAAAGTCTTCTTGTTTATAGAGTTCCTGCCCTCCAATGGCGTTAATATAATCTGTTGCGTCTTCCTGTTTGCAAATATCTAACAATCTTTCCTGTCTTTCTAAATTTTGATTTTGGTAAGATTGAGAAGAAATGATAAACTGAGTTGTAAATCCTAAATATCGGGAAACTGAAAGGATACTGTCTATTGCCAGATCGCTTATAGATCTATTTTTTTTATTAAAGACTTCTGCTACCAATTCATAAACAACACTAAAAAATGGTGCGTTTTTGTAGTTTTGAGAAAGTGTTAATAGAAATTTTGTTTTCCAGTTTTCATATAACTTTACATTTATTTCAGTATCCTTTATTAAGGTAAATGACGTTGCCTTAGACAAAGGAACTGTAAATAAAAAACTTTTCCCTGATAATAAAATATTATTTCTGTTAATCCAGCCTTGTTTGATAAAATTTACATCATCATAAAAAATGAATTTATCAACTGCATTAATCATTTGGAAATATCCTATATAAGGAAAAATGTAGGGTTGCATTACAGCAATTTTCATATTAATTATTTTGGAATCGAAGTATGATTCTTACAATATATTCTATTTCCTCAGGAGTTAGATCATAATAAAAAGGAAGACATAATACTCTTTTGGAAATATCTTCTGTTACAGGCAATTCTAATTTTGGCAAATAAGGCAATGCTGAAGCAAGGCTTGGATAAAAATATCTTCTTGTATATATTTGTTGCCTTTCCAATTCCGCCTTAAGCTGTAAAAGAACTTCTTCACTTTCTAAAATAATAGGATAATAAGCATAATTTTCCTTAGACTGAGAATGCCAAATTGGTTTTTTATATTTGAAAGTGGATAGTTTTTTGTCATACAATTCTGACAAAGTTTTTCTCTTATCATGAATATTATTTATGTATTTCAAATTTGCAAGTCCCATCGCCGCGTGAAACTCCGAATTTTTACCATTGATCCCTACATCTGAGAAAGAGTCGAAACTTGCAATTCCAAAATTTCTTATGGTTGCCAGTTTCTTTAATACATCAGGTTTTTTTGCTATAAGTAATCCACCTTCTATAGAGTGGTAAAGTTTAGTAGCATGTAATGAACAGGTAGAAATGTCTCCAAATTCAAAAATAGATTTTCCGTTTACCTCAACACCAAATGCATGTGCCGCATCATAGATAACTTTCAGGTTGTGCTTTTTAGCAATTTGATCTATTGCTTCAACGTCACATGGATTACCGTAAACATGAGTTGCAAGAATAGCTGTAGTTTTTTCTGTAATTGCTGTTTCTATTTTTGTTGGATCTATGCAGAGACTTTTAGAATCTATATCCACAAAAACAGGCGTACATCCTTCCCAGACAATAGAACTTGTTGTTGCTACAAAAGAAAAAGGCGTTGTAATAATTTCACCTTTTAGATCCAAAGCTTTTATAGCCATTTGTATGGCAACAGTACCATTTGTTACAAATAGCAGATGGTTAACTTTTAGATGGTCTTTCAGTTCCAATTCCAATTGACTTGCCAATGGCCCCATATTGGTGAGCCAGTTTCTTTTCCAGATGCCAGCTAGATATTTCTGATATTCTTCCTGAGGAGGTAAGAAAGGTTGGGTTACGGGAATCATAATAAATTTTAATGTAAAGTTATGATATTTTCGCTTTCTAATTCAAAGGGAATCCATTGTTCCTTTTCGCCACCAACAGTAAACTCAATGATATTGTTAATACGGATATAAGGGGATTCTGTTGAGGGATCATAGAGTCCTAAATCTAATATATATTTTCCTAATGTAAAAAGAGGATTTTTCACAGTAATTTTATAAGTTATCTTTGATCCTTCTTTTATGTTTTCTCTATATTCTTTTACAGATATACCAGCAATTGGTTTTTGTTCTTTATCTTTAAACTCAAGATATAATATAGGTAATCTTTCAATAGCAGCATTAACCTCAAATTCGAATGTTAAATTGAAATCCTTATGACGATGAATTTTATTATTCAAAAGGTCTGTTTGAACCGAAATTAATTCGAAAGTTTTGGTATCGTATACTTTATTTTGATGGTTATTTGAAAATTTATTGTAATAAAGCTGTATCCCTTTTCCGATTTCTTTTCCGCAGTATTCAACTTTTCCATGATCCATTAAGATTACTTCATTGCAGATCCTTGATATCATTGGCATACTATGAGAAACAAAAATAACAGCAGTACGAGGGAGTAACTCATCTATTTTGCTAAAACATTTCAGAATAAAACCCAGATCTCCTACAGCTAATACCTCATCAATGATCAGGATATCAGGTTCAAGATGAGCGGCAACCGAGAAGCCCAAGCGAACCTTCATTCCCGAAGAGTAGTTTTGTACAGGGGTATCTATAAATTCGCCAATTTCAGAAAAGTTTATGATTGAATTCATTTTTTCTTCAACCTCTTTTTTTGTAAACCCCAATATAGAAGCATTATTGTAAATGTTCTCTCTTCCTGTAAGTATAGGATTGAAGCCTGCACCTAGTTCTATTAAAGCGCCTATTTTTCCTCGCATTACAATCTTGCCTTTATCAGGATTGTAAAGCCCGTTTAAAACTTTCAGAAGTGTAGATTTTCCGGCTCCGTTATGTCCTATCAGTCCAATGCATTCTCCTCTTTTCAGCTCAAAACTTACATCATGTACAGCCCAGAACTCTTGAGGACGCAAATCTTTGTTCACGCGTAGCCCTAAAGTACTTCGAATGATATCTAAAGCTCCATATTTAAGAGAACTTTTAAGATTTTTGCTGAATTTCTTCGATACATTCTGTACGGAAACCAATATTTCGTTATCCTTTTCCATTATCCTGCGATTTTTTCAATAACGATTGGCATTGATTTTCTGAAAATGACCAGTCCAATTAGTAAAAAAAATATACTTAAAACCGTTAAGCCAATTGTAAATGTTAAAGACTGAGTTTCTGTTCCTGTCAATGTATTTCTGGTATCATTAATAATATAAGTTAAAGGATTTAGCTTAAATAAAAATTTAAAAAATCCTACCGAAGGAGCAGCATATACAACAGGAGTTACATACATCAGGAAAGGAATTCCTGTTGTTAAAACTTTACTTATGTCGGTGTAAATTAACCCTAAAGGAGTTATTAGAAGACCAATGGTAAATGCGAAAATTATTAATGAAAAAATGTAAAAAGGAAAAAGTAGTAAATTCCAGGATGGTGTTATCTGATAAATAATCAGAATAAGAATTACCGGGATCATTTTTATTGCCAAATTGAACAAGGTAGTATATAGTCCCTTCATTAAAAGAGACTCCTTAGGAAAATTGATTTTTGAAATAATTGATTTTCCTGCATTGACAGAATTTATAGGACTTTGAATGGTTTCAGCAAAGATGTTCCAGGTAGTGGTTCCCAAAATCACAAAAACTGGGTAGGGTATTCCAGCCGGAGTATTTACATTTACAACGCCGGAACCATTCAAAAATAACCAAACCAAGGAATTAATAAGTACGGGAGCCAATATCCAAAAGAAACCTAGCAATGACTGTCTGTATTGAGCCTGTATGTCTCTTTTGGTCATTTGAAAGGCTAAAAAATTAGATGATCGAATGTCTTTATAAATAGAGACAAGCTCTTTAAAAAAATGTGTTTCTTTATCAGATGTGTATACTACGGTTTTCAAAGTAGATTTTTTTCAAATTTATAACAATTAATTGATTTTCAATTTGTATGCGTTGTAAATTATTACTTGCATAAAATGAAAAAGTATAACTAATATATTAATATTTACTATTATGAACAAAAAACTATCAGCCGTAAAGCCAATAGTTTTAAAATGTATTAATTTAGTCGATTATTTATTGACTAATTTTTTTAGGTATTCGCCATAACCGCTTTTTCCGTATTTGGTTGCGGTTTCCAGTAATTTTTCTTCGTCGATGAATTTATTTCTGAAAGCAATTTCTTCAATGCAGCCAATTTTAAAGCCCTGTCTCTTTTCAATTACTCTTACAAACTCAGAAGCATCGTTTAAAGAATCAAATGTTCCTGTGTCCAGCCACGCTGTACCTCTGTCGAGAACACCTACTTCCAGTTTTCCTTTTTGAAGATATACATTGTTTACATCAGTAATTTCCAGTTCTCCTCTCGCGGAAGGCTGAATGTTTTTAGCAATTTCAACCACTTCGTTATCGTAAAAGTATAATCCGGGAACGGCGTAATTTGATTTTGGTTTTAAAGGTTTTTCTTCAATTGAAACGGCTTTAAGGTTATCGTCAAATTCTACAACGCCATATCTTTCAGGGTCTGAAACGTGATACGCGAAAACGACACCTCCATCCGGATTGGTCTTGTTTTTAAGCAAAGTTCCCATTTCTGAGCCGTAAAAAATATTGTCCCCTAAAACCAACGCAGCGGCGTCATTTCCTATAAACCGATCTCCCAAAATAAAAGCCTGCGCAAGACCATCCGGACTTGGCTGAACCACATATTCTATATTGCATCCGATCTGAGATCCGTCTCCCAATAATTTAACAAATCCTTCCTGATCGTGAGGCGTTGTAATAATTAAAATATCTTTAATTCCTGCTAATAGCAATGTAGAAAGAGGATAATAAATCATCGGTTTGTCGTAAACAGGCATTAACTGCTTGCTGACAGCGATGGTAAGAGGGTAAAGTCTGGTTCCGGAACCTCCGGCTAAAATGATACCTTTCATCTTTTAATCTGTGTTTAATTTTTAATGATACTGTTTTTCGTAATATTTCTGATAATCTCCACTCGTTACGTGTTCCAGCCATTCTTTATTCTCAAGATACCAGTCAATGGTTTTTGCCAAGCCTTCTTCAAATGTTACCGATGGCTTCCAGCCAAGATCTTTATTCAGTTTTGTTGCGTCAATAGCATATCTTTTATCGTGTCCCGGTCTGTCTTTTACAAAAGTAATTAATTTTTCAGAGTAGCCTTCTTCTCTGCCTAATTTAGCATCCATTTGCTTGATTAATTCTCTTACCAAATCAATATTCTGCCATTCGTTGAAACCTCCGATGTTGTATGTTTCTCCTGTTTTGGCTTCATTGAAAATCTGGTGGATTCCTTTAGCGTGATCGATGACAAAAAGCCAGTCTCTTGTATATTTCCCGTCACCGTAAATAGGCAAAGGTTTTTCATTGATGATATTTGAAATACATAGAGGAATCAGTTTTTCCGGAAAATGATTCGGGCCGTAATTATTTGAACAGTTCGAAATAATAAACGGCATTCCGTATGTATTTCCGTAAGCTCTCACCAAATGGTCTGAAGCTGCTTTTGAAGCCGAATACGGAGACTGTGGATCATATGCTGTAGTTTCTAAGAAAAAACCTGTTTCGCCTAAACTTCCATATACTTCGTCTGTAGAAACATGGTAGAAAAGATTCGTTCTCTTCTCATCCGGGAATCTTCCATGCGTATGGTCCGGATTTAACGTCCAGAATTCCTTACAAAGATTCAGAAGATTGGCAGTTCCGTTCACGTTGGTATTAATGAATGCCATCGGATCTGTAATGCTTCGGTCTACGTGACTTTCCGCAGCTAAATGCACTACTGCATCCGGATTGTATTTTTCGAAAACTTTTCTTAATTCTTCAGGTTTTGTAATATCGGCTTTTTCGAAAACATAATTGGGTTCGTTTTCGATGTCTTTCAGGTTTTCAAGATTTCCTGCATACGTAAGTGCATCAAGGTTGATGATCGTTGTTTCAGGATTGTTTTTTACAAACTCTCTTACCACGTGCGAACCGATAAAGCCAGCTCCTCCCGTAATGATTATATTTTTCATTTGATTAATTTAAAACTGTTTTACGTCCTATACTTTTATAATAAAAACCATTCTGCTCAGGAATTTCCAGCGGATACATATTTCTTCCGTCGAAAATTGCCTTATTGTTCATTCTCTTTGCCATCAGTTCGAAATTCGGGTTTTTGAATTCCGGCCATTCTGTTGCAATAAACAAAGCATCTGCATTGTCAAGAGCTTCGTACATGTTTTTTGCGTATTGGATTTTATTTCCTAATAATTTCTGAACATTATTTTCGGCAACCAGATCATAAGCAACAATTTTTGCCCCCTTTTCTAAAAGCAAAGCAATATTATCTAATGAAGAAGCCTCACGAATATCATCGGTATTCGCTTTGAAGGCTAATCCCCACATTGCGATTGTTTTTCCTTCGATATTTCCTCCGAAATACTTTTCAATCTCCGAAACAAGGATTACTTTTTGGGCAATATTTACATTTTCTGTCGCTTCTAAAATCTGAAAATTAAAATCTTCCTGCTTTCCGGATTTTATTAATGCTTTCACATCTTTTGGGAAACAGCTTCCGCCGTATCCGATTCCCGGAAACAAAAATCGATGACCGATTCTGTCGTCGCTTCCCATTCCAAGTCTTACTTTGTCTACATCAGCGCCTACTTTTTCACAGTAATTGGCAATTTCATTCATGAAAGTAATTTTTACTGCCAAGAATGAATTGGCTGCATATTTTGTAAGTTCAGAAGATTTTTCATCCATAAAAATAATAGGAACTCCGGTGTTGGTAAATGGCTGGTAAATTTTAGCCATAATTTCCTGTGCTTTTTCGGAGCTTGCTCCTACAACAACCCTTGCAGGATTCATGGAATCTTCCACGGCGAAACCTTCCCTTAAAAATTCAGGATTGGAAACCACATCAAAAGTAATCTGGGTTTTTGAAGCGATAACTTCACGGACTTTATCGGCTGTTCCTACGGGAACGGTACTTTTATTAACAATAACTTTGTATTCCGTCATCATTTCGCCAATATCGTTCGCCACTTTCAGTACATAGGAAAGATCGGCGGAACCGTCTTCTCCGGGAGGAGTCGGTAAGGCTAAATAAATAACTTCACTCTTATCCAGAGCTTCTTTTAAATTGGTTGTGAAAAATAATCTTTCAGCCTGTATATTTCTCAGGAACATTTCTTCAAGATTCGGCTCATAGATGGGAACTACGCCGTTTTTCATACCTTCTACTTTTTTTTCATCAATATCTACACAGTATACTGAATTGCCAAGCTCTGCCAGAGTGGTTCCTGTAACCAGTCCTACATAACCTGTTCCTACAATAGTAATATTCAAAATGTATGTTTTTAAAAAATTCAACCACAAAAATACTAAAAATACCATCACGCCCGTCTTTAATTTCCAGTAAATGAGCAATACATATCCTGTTGATAATAAGATGTTTTGCTTTTTTAATAAAAATTCGTATATTTGCAGTGGATTTACGGAAAAAATGGGAAGGCCTTCGCAAGAAAGCCTTTTTTCGTACCGTACATCAGGATTTTATATATTTTATGGAGTTTAGAAAAAGAATTGAAGAATTATTACATGAATTCCTCGAGACTAGAAAAGATCTGTTTCTTATTGATCTGAAAATTTCTGCGGGGGATGACATCACAGTGATTTTGGATGGTGACAATGGTGTTTCTTTACAGGACTGCCTTGATGCAAGTCGCGCGATAGAATTTAATATGGATCGCGAAGAACATGATTTCAGCCTGCAGGTAATGTCTGCAGGATTGAGCGAGCCTTTGGCAACTCCAAGACAGTTTGCAAAAAATATCGGAAGAGAAATTGAAGTTTTACTGAATGACTCTACCAAAACGGAAGGCGAACTGGCAAAAGTAGATGAAGAAAAGATCACACTGATCCTGCGTTACCGCAAACCGAAAGACATCGGTAAAGGAAAAGTGGATGTGGAGGAGGAAAAAGAAATTCCGTACTCTGAGATTAAAAAAGCATTAGTAACAATTAAATTTTAAAAGAAAAAAGAATAAATGGACAATATAGCGTTGATTGAATCCTTCGGTGATTTTAAAGACGAAAAAGGGATCAGTAAGATTGATCTTATGGCAATTATTGAAGATTCTCTGAAGACACTTTTGAGAAAAAGATATGATTCGGATGATCATTTTGATGTGATTGTAAACCCTGATAAAGGAGATTTTCAGATATTTTTAAATAAAACCATCGTGGAAGACGAAATGTCTGAAGATGATGATCTGGAAATTGAGATTTCTGAAGCTAAGAAAATCGACCCTACTTTTGAAGTGGGAGAAGATTTTACGATGGAAATTCCAGTTGCACAGTTGGGAAGAAGAAATATTCTTACCTTAAAGCAGATCTTGGCTACAAAATTGCAGGAGCACAACAATGCGATGTTGTACGAGCAGTTTAAAGACAGAATCGGGGAAATTGTAGTAGGAGAGATCCACCATATCCGTCATAAGCACGTGATCTTGCTGGATGATGAGGGGAACGAATTCATTTTGCCTAAAGAAAACCAGATTCCATCCGATTTCTTTAAAAAGGGTGAGAATATCAGAGCTATTGTTGAAACAGTAGATTTCAAAGGTTCAAAACCGCAGATTATTATTTCCAGAACTGCACCTAAATTCTTAGAAAAACTATTAGAGCTGGAAATCCCTGAAATTCAGGACGGAACTATTATTCTTAAAAAAGTAGTGAGAATTCCTGGAGAAAAGGCGAAGATTGCAGTAGATGCTTACGACGACAGAATAGATCCGGTGGGAGCTTGTGTGGGAGTGAAAGGATCCAGAATTCACGGCGTGGTAAGAGAGTTGAGAAATGAGAACATCGATGTTATTCAGTGGTCTAAAAACCCTGAGATTTTGGTGAAGAGAGCTTTAGGAAACGTTACCATTAATAAAATTGATATCAACGAGGAGCAGGAATACGCTTTAGTATACACTCCGGTTGAAGAGATTTCTAAAGTAATCGGAAAACAGGGTCAGAATATCAGACTTGCTTCTTGGTTGACAGGTTATGAGATTGATGTACACAGAGAGTCCAGCGAAGATGATGATGTTGAACTTACAGAGTTTAACGATGATATCGAGCAGTGGATTTTGGATGAGTTTAAAAAAGTAGGTCTTACTACTGCAAAATCAGTTTTAGATAAAGAAACTGTAAGCTTGCTGAATATGGTCGACCTTGAAGAGGAAACGATTGAAGAAGTGAAGCGTATTCTTAGAGAAGAATTCGAAGATTAAGATTTGTAAATAAATTTTAATAAACAGTAAAAAAGAAATACTTTAATTTTAAGAATTAAAAAAAATAGTAAATAATATAGATGCCAAAAATTAGATTAAATAAAGCGGTTAAGGAATTCAATATTTCGATGTCCAGATTAGTAGAATTTTTACAGTCAAAGGGCATTGAGGTTGAAAGCAATCCTAACGCTCAATTAGAAGAAGCGGCATATTCTGCATTGGAGGCTGAGTTTGCCAAGGACGGCGAGCAACGTAAAGCTTCCCATGAGGTGGTGATCACGAAAGTTCCGGAAGAAAAGCTGGAAATTGAAGAAAAGAAAACCCCTGAAGTAATAAGAGCTAAAGCTAACAAACCGGAAACTAAAATTTTAGGTAAAATAGATTTAGAGCCTAAAAAGCCTGAAGTTGAAGAAGTTCCGGCTCCAAAACCGCAGCCTGTGGTGGAAGAGAAAAAAGAAGAAGTTGCACCTGCTCCTGAAGTAAAGGCAACTCCTGAAAAGCAGGAATTTAAAGTTTTGGATAAAATAGATCTTTCCCAGATCGAATCCAGAAACAGACCTGTGAAAAAAGATAAACCAAAAGCGGAGGAGAAGAAAGAAGAAGAAAAACCTGTGGTTAAACCTGCGGAACCTGTAAAAGAAACTCCGCAGCCTGTTGTTGCTGAAAAACCGGTTGCAAAACCAGCTGAAGAAAAAACGACTGAACCTGCAAAAGCAGAAGAGGAATCTCAGGAACCACAAAAAATTGAAACCGTTTATCAAAAACTTGACGGTCCTAAAATTGTTGGAGAAAAAATCGATTTAACTCAGTTTGCACCTAAACCTGGAGCTGGAGCTAAAAAGAAAAGAAAGAGAATTGAGAAACCGGGCGGAGGAAATCAGCAGGGTGGAAACAATAACCAACAAGGAGGAAACAATCAGGGACAAGGAAACCGTCCACAAGGACAGGGAGGTCAAGGTGGAAACCGTTTTGGAAATAACCAGGGCGGACAAGGAAACCGTCCTCAAGGTCAGGGTGGACAAGGAAACCGTCCTCAAGGACAGGGAGGTCAAGGTGGAAACCGTTTTGGAAATAACCAGGGCGGACAAGGAAACCGTCCTCAAGGTCAGGGTGGACAAGGTGGAAACAGAGGTGGATTCAACAGAGGCGGACAAGGAGGTAACAGACCGGGTCAAAGAACAATGCCTGTTGAATTAACAGACGAACAAGTTAAAAACCAGATCAAGGAAACCCTTGAAAAATTAACCAATAAAGGAGGTAAATCTAAATCTGCCAAACACAGAAAAGATAAAAGAAACTTCCGTAGAGAGCAGGACGAACGTCAACAGGAAATTGATGCAGCAGACAGAACATTAAAAGTAACCGAATTCATCACGGTTGGTGAATTGGCAAGTTTAATGAATGTGTCTCCTACAGAAGTAATTTCTGCCTGTTTCTCATTAGGTGTAATGGTTACCATGAACCAGAGACTTGAAGCAGATACATTATTATTGGTAGCTGATGAATTTGGTTATAAAATAGAATTCTCTGATGCAGATCTTGAAGATTCAGATTCTGAAGATGAAATTGATAACGAAGAAGATCTTCTTCCAAGAGCTCCGATTGTAACGGTAATGGGTCACGTAGACCACGGTAAGACTTCATTACTGGATTACATCAGAAAAACCAATGTAATCGCTGGTGAATCAGGAGGAATTACTCAGCACATCGGTGCTTATAACGTGAAACTGGAAAACGGACAAAGAATTACATTCTTAGATACACCGGGTCACGAAGCCTTTACCGCGATGAGAGCTAGAGGTGCACAGGTTACCGATATTGCAATTATCGTAATTGCTGCGGATGATGATGTAATGCCTCAGACAAAAGAAGCAATCTCTCACGCACAGGCAGCAGGAGTTCCAATGATTATCGCAATCAATAAGGTTGATAAACCGAATGCGAATCCTGATAACATCCGTCAGCAGCTTTCCGGAATGAATATTTTGGTAGAAGAGTGGGGTGGAAATGTTCAGGCGCAGGAAATTTCAGCTAAATTTGGTAACAATGTCGATGTATTGCTTGAAAAAGTTTTATTACAGGCTGAATTACTTGAATTAAAGGCAAATCCTGATCGTTCCGCTAACGGAGTTGTTATCGAAGCATCTTTGGATAAAGGTAGAGGTTATGTAGCAACCATGTTGGTGCAAACCGGAACGTTAAGAGTTGGTGATTATGTGGTAGCTGGTAAAAACCACGGTAAAGTAAAAGCTTTGCTTGACGAAAGAGGTAAAAATCTTTCAGAAGCAGGTCCTTCAATCCCGGCAACTATTTTAGGTCTGGACGGAGCGCCTACAGCGGGTGATAAATTCCGTGTTTATGCAGATGAAAGTGAAGGTAAAGCAATTGCCAACAAGAGAGAGCAGCTTCAGAGAGAGCTTTCCATCAGAACCAAAAAACATACAACGCTTGAAGAATTGGGTAGACGTATTGCATTAGGAGAATTCAAGGAATTGAATATTATCCTTAAAGGTGACGTAGATGGTTCAGTAGAAGCATTGTCTGATCAGTTACAGAGATTATCAACTGAAGAGATCAGCGTGAAAATCCTTCACTCTGGTGTCGGACAGATCACAGAATCGGATATCAATTTAGCAGCAGCATCTGATGCAATTATTATCGGATTCAATGTAAGAGCCGGAGCAAATGCTAAAGATCTTGCGGACCGTGAAGAAATTGAGATCAGAACCTATTCTGTAATCTATAAAGCGATTGATGAGGTAAAAGAAGCAATGGAAGGGATGCTTTCTCCTGAAATTCAGGAGCAGGTTATCGGTAATGTTGAGATTCGTGAAGTCTTCAAAATTTCTAAAGTGGGAACCATTGCAGGTTGTATGGTTCTTACCGGAAAAGTTACAAGACAGTCAAAAGTGCGCCTACTTAGAGATGGCATCGTGAAATTCGATGGTGAACTTGAAAGTCTAAAACGTTTCAAAGACGATGTAAAAGAAGTAACAAAAGGTTACGAATGTGGATTGAACCTGAAAGGCTACAATGATATTGAACAAGGTGACATTCTTGAAGTTTATGAAGAGGTTGCTGTGAAGAAAAAGTTAAAATAACATAATATTTTATCTATATGAGGCAATAATCCGACTTGAACAAGTCGGATTATTTTTTTTAATTTATAATTATTCTAAATAATTTCTGTATTAATTTTTTTTAATTGTTAAATGTTTCTCTATTTATAAACTTAATATAAACCTAAGTGAATAGAATGTAAAATATTTTAATCATCTATGTAGGGCATATTATTTTGTTGAGATTTTTTTAGATGATGTAAAATATAAAAAGTTAAAAATTTGTTAATGTTAAAATTTATTAACATATTTGCTTTTGTTAAAATATTAAAAACTGTTAATATGAATGTGAAATTAAAAGTGCTTACTATTGGAGCTATTTTCTTTTTGGGGGAAGTAGTGTCGGCTCAACAGAAGAGGAAAGATACTATATCTACAAAAGAGATAGAAGAAGTAGTAGTAGTTGCTTATGGAAAGCAAAAAAAGGAAACTGTTGTTGGATCTAATACGCTAATTAGTGCAAAGAAATTAGAGCAGCGAAGCATTACGAATATTGCTCAGGCAATAGACGGGGCAGGTCCTGGGATACAAGTAAGTACATCTACAGGTCAACCAGGAAGTGCTCCTGCAGTAAGAATTAGAGGATTTAGTTCAGTAAATCTTTCTAACGAGCCCTTATATGTTGTTGACGGATCACCTTATCCAACAGGTATAGGTTTTCTAAATCCTAATGATATAGAATCTATGACGATTCTTAAAGATGCGGCTTCAACATCACTATATGGTTCAAGTGCGGCTAATGGTGTAGTTCTAATTACTACAAAAAAAGGTAAGAGAGGAAGGGATGTTATTAACTTTACGGCTTTGACGGGTATTACTGAAAGAGCAATTCCCGAATATGATCGAGTTAATGCTTCTCAGTACTATCCTTTGGTTTGGGAATCATTAAGAAACGGATATAGAACGTCAAATCCAACAGCAACTATTGCTACAGCTAATGCTTATGCTACGAATAATCTGATCACAGTATTAAAAAACAATGTTTATAATGTGGCTGATAATCAGTTGGTTGTTGATGGGGTATTGAATCCGAATGCATCTCTAAAATATTCTGATTTAGATTGGCAAAAAGATTTAGTTAAAAAAGGTTTCAGACAGAGTTATGATCTAAATTACAGCGGAGGTACCGATAAAACAACATATTTTGCCTCTATTGGTTATCTCAATGAGACGGGTTATATTATTAAATCTGATTATGAGAGACTTACATCGCGACTAAATATTGATTCTCAAATGAGAGATTGGTTAAAAGTTGGAATTAACTTGTCTGCGGCATCAAGTTTTGGTAATAATGCAGTAGACGGCGCTAGTAATAACTCTTCATATATCAATCCGTTCAGCTGGACCAGAACTATGGGTCCAATTTATAGTCCATATGCTCATGATGCTAACGGTAATACTTTATATGATTCAAATGGGCAGAAGGTATATGATATTGCTGCTGTAAGAGGAGCTGATGCGGCTTCAGGAAGGCATGTTATTCAGGAAACTCTTTTAAACAGAGATTTTTCTAAAACATTTTTAGCAAATTCCCGTTCTTATGCTGAATTTAAATTAGCAAAAGGTTTAACAGCGACAATGAACGTTGCTTATGATATAAGAAATTTTAAGAATACTACTTATACCAACAAAATTATCGGAGATGCAGCTCCTGCTGGTGCAGCATCCAGAACTTCTGTCACAAACCAAACTATCACTTTTAATCAGATTGTCAATTATAAAAAGAGTTTAGGTAATCATAATTTTGACTTAACAGGTGGGCATGAATCAATTAAATATATCTATGAGTACTTATATGGATATAAGCAGGGACAAGTCGCTTCTGATAATGATGAGTTAGTGAATTTTATTACCCCAACATCTCTGACATCTCAGACAGATAATTATAGAAAAGAGAGTTATTTTGCAAGATTAAACTATGATTTCTCAGAAAAATACTTACTTTCCGGATCAATTAGAAGAGATGGTTCTTCACGTTTTGCACCAGATCAAAGATGGGGAACTTTCTGGTCAGTAGGAGCAGGATGGAGAGTGAATAAAGAGTCATTTTTGGAGAATGTAAAATTTGTAAATGATTTTAAAATTCGTGGATCTTATGGGGAAGTTGGAAATGATCAGAATTTTACTAATTCAGCATTGTCATTTTATGCTTATCAAAGTTTATATAATTTAGGATATAATAACGCTACAGAAGCGGGTATTTTATTAGGATTAGTCTCAGATCCAAATATCACATGGGAGACAAATAAACAATTTGATATTGGAGTTGATTTTGCCTTCTTAAATAATCGTATTTCAGGAAGTGTGGAATATTATAAGAGATCAACAACAGATTTGATTTTTGCTGTTCCTACAGCTGTATCGGCAGGTATACCAGGTAGCTCTGTATATACAAATGTTGGTGATATGTTCAATAAAGGTATTGAAGCAACCCTAAATTTAGCTGTAGTTAAGAAAACTGATTTCGGATGGGATTTAACAGTAAATGCATCAACAATAAAAAATGAATTGACGAGATTGCCTGACGGGCAGACACAAATTATAAGTGGAACTAAAAAACTGATGGTAGGGCATTCTATTTATGATTATTGGTTAAGACAATGGTATGGTGTTGATTCGAGTGATGGTTCGCCATTGTTTTTAGTAGACGATGCTTACGCAAATACGCCAGCTACTGATATAAGAACTGTAAATGGAGTTTTGGTAACTACAAACTATGCAAAGGCAAAATATGATTATTCAGGATCAGCGATTCCTAAATTATATGGAAGCTTTGGAACAACATTAAGGTATAAAAATTTATCACTTAATACGATGTTTACATATCAGATAGGTGGTAAAACATATGATTCTAATTATGCAGCTTTAATGTCTGCTTATACACAGGGAGGAGCTTTAAGTACTGATATTTTAGAAAGATGGACAACACCGGGACAAGTTACTAATGTTCCACGAATGGACGCTTCAACTTATGTAAGCAGCAATGCCGCTTCTTCAAGATGGTTGGTGAAATCAGATTTTATTTCATTACGCTCCGCTTCTCTTGCCTACACTTTCAATACCGAAGATATTTCTCAATACGGGATCAGAGGTTTAAAATTATTTATTAGCGGTGAAAATATTTGGTCCAAAACGGCTCGTAAAGGTTTAGAGCCTGTACAGTCATTTAATGGGACAACAACTAACAGATATACTCCTGCAAGAGTTTATAGTTTAGGACTTAATGTAACTTTCTAATCGGAAAAATAAAAAAAATGAAAAAATATATAATTAATTTTGTACTTGCTATTGGATTAGCGTCAGTTTCTTCTTGTAGTGGAGACTTTTTAGAAACAGTACCTACAGATTCTGTAGGTGATGTATCCGCAGTTTCTACTGCGGACAATCTTATGACAATTATTAATGGGATGCACCGTGATCTTTATTATAGACAAAATTCTAATCAGGGTCAAAATGGTCAGGCTGGAATTATGATCATGATGGATGCTTTAGGCGAGGATTTAGTCTTTCCTTCCACTGGGAACGGATGGTATATAACTACTGTAAGATGGCAGGATCAGATTAATGAAAATGGAGCAAACGATTTTTATCCATATCAATTTTATTATGCCCTGATCCGTAACGCGAATACGGTAATTAACTTAGGACAAAATGCCACAGGTGATGTGACAATAAAGAATAAAGCAATAGCTGAGGCTTATGCTTACAGAGCCTTTTGCCACTATATGCTTGTGCAGCTTTATGGTATAAGATATGCAAATGGATCTAATAATAATCAGCTGGGAGTGCCGATTAGAACTTCATTGGAAACTACGCCAAAAGCTAGAAATACGGTGGAGGAAGTTTATGCACAGGTTAATGCAGATTTAGATAAATCCATAGAACTTCTTACAACATATACAGGTAGAGTGGCAAAATCTCATTTTGATATAAAGGTTGTAAGAGGGTTAAAAGCAAGAGTAGCTCTTACGCAGGGAAATTATCAAATTGCAGCAGATAATGCAAAGTTAGCTAGAACTCTCCCTTCTTCGGATAACATAAGTCTAATGTCAAATTCAACTTACACCTCAGGATTTAATACACTGTCTAATAGTGAATGGATGTGGGGTTCTTACATTGTTGCAGATCAAACAGACTATTTTGGAAATTATGGGGCTTATATGTCTAGAAATTATAACTCTACAAATATTCGTACCGCTCCAAAAGCAATTAATAAACTTTTATTCCAAAAGTTTCCGGCAACAGATGTAAGAACTAAGAATTTTGATCCTACAGGACAGCATACAGCTTTGGGACTGCCATCGAATTTTGCCAAATTTGCTTATACAAGTCAGAAATTCTTAGCTGTGAGTACTTCAGATAGTAGATGTGATGTGCCTCTAATGAGATTAGCAGAAATGTATCTTATAGAAGCGGAAGCTTTAGCTAGAATTCCTGGAAAAGAAGCTGATTCTAGAGTTATATTTAATCAGTTCATGTTAAACAGAAACCCAAGTTATGTTGCTTCTTCTAATACTGGAACTGCATATATCAATGAAATTTTAGACAGCAGAAGAATAGAACTTTGGGGAGAAGGTTTCAGATTCCTTGATTTAAAAAGATTAAATCTTCCGTTAGATAGAGGAACGTCTGCTACCACAAACCATTCTGCAACGGTTGTAAATAATGTGTATTCAGTTCCTGTAGGAGATAAGAGATGGCAATATCTTATTCCAAAGGCTGAAATTGATGCAAGCAATGGATTAGTTCAACAAAATCCATTATAATTTTTATTAAAACATAATTATATAAGACTGTCTTTAAGGCAGTCTTTTTTAATTTAAGTCCCGAAATATCATATAGTATAATCACCTATATACATACTTAATTCAATTTTCCTACTTTTGCATAACAATCTTCATTATGAAATATTCAATTGTATTATTGATTTTGGTATCAGTGTTTTTAAAAGCTCAAGTCGTCAACAAAACAGACTTCAATAAGCTTCCTAAAGATAAAGACACGATCGTAGTCGATTCGGGGAAAAAAGATTCTTTAAAAATATTTAAACCGACTATTAATGATTATCTCTATCAGAAGCAATTTTCTGAAAAGAAAGTCTTTGATACGGTAATGACTTTCGATAAAACGTATATTTTTTCTCAGTATAACAATAAAGATAATTTTGGAAGAGCGCAGGTTGCAAATATTGGGGCAGGATTTAATCCGCTTATCTATGAAGTGAATGCCGAACAAAATTTATCACTATTACCAACCAACAAATCGTATTGGATTTTAGGCGTTAATGATATCAATTACTATGACGTAAAAACGCCGACCGCAACCTTCATTTATCATAATGCAATGAAAAATGGAGCCGCTTTAAGATCTTCTTACACCCAGAATATTGGGAAAAGATTTAATTTTTCTCTGGAATACAGCGGATTGCGTTCTCAGGGAATGTACAGGAATTCATTGGCATCCAATAACAATACGTTGTTTACAGGACATTACGTCTCAAAAAGCGGAAATTATGAATTGTTTGCACACTATCTTCATCAAAATGTGAACAATCAGGAAAACGGTGGAATTGCAGTAGACAGTTTGTTTCAGAACGGCGACAGCAATTCAAAAAACAGACAGAATATGCAGGTAAATCTTGCATCTTCTAGCTCACAGTATTCCTATAGAAGATATTATTTAACCCATCAGTTTGCACCGTTTAAATCAGAAAAAATACCTTTTAAAATAAGACATACCATTTCTCATCAGGGAAATAAATATTATTATGCCCAGAGCGCGGCGGAAAATTATTGGTATGATGCTCCGGATGAACTTGTAACAGGAGCTCCGCTTACTTCAAAAAAATATTCGGACAACTTCAGCAATACGGTAAGTCTGGTTTGGGACAATGAGAAATTTAAACTTGATGCAGGTCTCCGTTACCAGATGCTGAAATTTGGTTCCAACGAAATTACACTTCCGATTTTAGTGATTCCGACAGAAATTAAAGAAAGCCGAATCGGGGCAGTAGGAAATTTACAGATAAAACTTTTCGATAAAATTCAGCTGAATTCATTTTTAGAGTTTTCTAACGGAAGCCAGTTTGGAACTTATTTAAAAACGACAAATAACCTTAAATTTGAACCGGTAAAAGATTACTTCGTAAATGCGAAAGTAAACTTTCAAAGCGCATATCCATCCTTCAATTATCTGCTGAATACCTCAGTCTATAATAATTACAACTATTATTTTCAGAATGCCCAAAACCAAACCGTTACAGAAATCGGAGGAAGTCTTGGCTTGAAGTGGTTCAAAACAGAATTATTTGCCAACTATTACAGAATAGATAATTATACGTACTTTGACGAAATTGCCATGCCTCAGCAAAGCGGAAGTCCGGTTAATATTTCTCAGATCGGAGGTGATGCTACCTTCAGCTACGGAAAATTTCACTTAAATACAAGATTACATTTCCAGAATGTCTTAACCAACAAAGATTTGCTTCCGTTACCAAGTTTTATAGGTCGTGCGAACTTCTTTTTCCAGTCGAAGGCATTTAAAAATGCTGCCGAAATTCAGACAGGACTTAAAGTATATTACTTTTCAAAATTTGCTTCAAGAGAATTTTTCCCTATTCTTAACGAATATATTTTGCCGGGTTCCAATTCATTTTCTATCGGAGGACAGCCGATTGCTGATGTTTATTTTAATCTGAAAGTTAAAAAAATGTTCTTTTTTATTGAAGGACAACAGGTAGGAACCTTCCTTTCTCACAACAAAGCGTACGCATTTCCAAGCTATCCGGTCTACGATTTCAGGCTGAATATGGGAATTGTATGGTATTTGTTCAACTAAAATTTATACAGAGTTGAAAACTATAAATAAAATATCTTTTCAGGATATCCAGAGCATACCTCAGCTAATCAAAGATTTTTTAAATCATGATATTGAGGGATTTGAAGAAAAAACATTTTCTTTAGATCATTTTAAAAAACAGATCGCGCAGAAACAGAATTCTTTCACTGCGGATCGAAGAAATATCTTAGCCAGTAACTTAGAAAGACAGCTTGCCCATCTTGAACTTTCTTCTAAACAGAAAGAAAATTTAGATCATTTAAGACTTTCTGATACCTTTACCATTACAACCGGTCATCAGTTGAATCTTTTTTCAGGACCCGTCTTTTTTATATACAAGATTTTACAGACCATTAAAACCTGTACGTACTTAAAAGAAAATTTTCCTGATTTCAACTTTGTTCCTGTATATTGGATGGCTTCCGAAGATCACGACTTTGCGGAAATTAATCATTTTAAAACCGAGAACAATTTTTATGAAATCAACGAAAAATCAGGCGGTCCGGTTGGAAGAATAGAAATTAACGATACATTTTTCATATCTGAATTTGAAAGAGAATTCAAAGACTATGTTTTTGGGACGGAACTGATTTTAATGCTGAAAGAAGCTTATAAATCCGGACATACATTAACTCAGGCAATCCAGATCTTAGTTAACAGACTGTTTTCAGATTTTGGCTTACTGATTTTGGATGGTGATTCCAAAGACCTTAAAAATCAGATCAAAGAAACCTTTAAAGATGAACTGCTGAATTTCAGCTTATATAAAAATTCAAAAGAAAAAGTAGATTTCTTGACCGGCAAATACGGAAAAGTTCAGGTAAATCCGCGCGAAATTAATTTATTCTACCTTTCGGACACGAGAGACAGAATAGATTTTGACGGTCAGAAATACTTTGTGGTAGATAAAAATATTCAGTTTACCAAAGAAGAAATTTTAAATGAACTTGAAAACTCTCCTGAAAAATTTAGTCCGAATGCTCTGATGCGTCCTGTTTATCAGGAAACAATTCTTCCTAACCTTGCCTACATCGGAGGAAATGCAGAAATCATGTATTGGCTGGAACTCAAAGATTACTTTTCAAAAATAAATATCCCTTTCCCGATTCTTATTCCCCGAAATTCTATGCTGTTTTTAAAAGAAAAAACATTGGGGAAAATTGAAAAACTGAATCTGAAAGTAGAAGACTTCTTCCAGAACTTTACGACGGTCATCAACAATAAAATGCTGGAAGATAATTCCATTCTGGAAATGTTGGAGCAAAAGGAAAATATACTCATCAGTCAGTTTGCCGAACTTAAAAATATTGCCGAAACCACCGAAAAATCTTTCGGAAATATGGTGAAAGCAGAAGAGGTAAGACAGTTGAAATCCTTCAGAAGAATGAAAAAACGTCTTCTTCATGCAGAAAAAATAAAAAAAAGTGAATTATTGGAGCGGCTGGAAAATCTTTTTTTGGAGGTAAATCCTTCTAAGAATTGGCAGGAAAGGGTTTATAATTTCAGCGTATTTTTTGCAGATCATGGATATTCATGGTTAGATTTTTGTTTAGAAAAAATAGAAATAGAAAAGTCAGAATTTATAGTTATTGCTTATTAAGAATAAAGAATCTATTATTGCATTTAAAAAAAAATGAAATGATGGAAAATTATTTAGCCTCTCTTATACAGGAGATGAAGAATATTTCAGGTAAAACAGCCTTTAGTTCCGAAGCGAATGTACTATCAGAATAGTCCAATGAAATTCTGATCGGAACACAAGCTTAGTCTTTTCAAAAGCAATAATTATTGTCATTTAATTTTAAAGAAGTATTTTTGCACTTATAATCACCGAATATGATAAAGAGGTTTTTTATTCTGTCCAGTTTATGTATGGTTTTGGGTATGTCCGCTCAAAAATCACACACCGTTGTAAAAGGAGATACTCCTTATAATATTGCTAAAAAATACGGTCTTACTGTAGAAGAATTGCTAAAACTAAATCCTAACGTGAAGGACGGTAAATTGGCGCTTGGAGATGTTCTTACCGTGAAAAATGATAAGGCAGCTTCTGCTTCATCAAAAACACCTGCTGCTTCAAAGCCCATAAGTAACTCCCAGCTTGGAAAAATTATTCTACAGCCAAAGCAGACCATTTACGGTATCACAAAACAATACAGAATCTCTGAAACAGACCTCAGAAAACTGAATCCTGAATTGGATGCTCATATGAAGATCGGGGATGAAGTTACCCTGCCTCTTGAAAGCATTAAGAAATATGGTGGAGAACAAAATGTTGCCGTACATACTTCTCCGGTGGAAAAACCTGTGGAACCTGTAGCTGAAAGTCATGCTGTAAAAGCTTCGGACGACGAATATATTGTACAGCAGAAAGATAATTACTACAGAATTTCAAGACAGTTCAATATCACAAAAGAAGAATTGTTTGCCCTGAATCCCGGATTGGAAGAAAAAGGTTTAAAACCGGGAGAGTCTATTAAAGTAAAGAAGTCAGGAACAAAAAGTTCCGGAGCTGATGTTTTTCAGGAAAATTCAAATCCGAAAACAAAGGTAGATTCAGGCAATGAGAAATCTTCATCTAACACGGTTTCTTCGGAAGACGATTATGTAACCTATACTGTTCAGCAGGGGGATACCGTTTTTTCCATTGTTAACAAATTCGGCGTTACCATTGATGAATTAATTGCTCTTAATCCCGAACTTTCAAAAGGATTAAAAACAGGAATGGTTTTAAAAATAAAAAAACTGGATCCTGCCTATGTAAAGAAAAACGGTGATGCGTTAAGCGTTGTCATGATGCTTCCTTTTGGCTACAGCACAGGAGAAACACAATATCGTACCATGGCTTTAGATTTCCTTACGGGAGCAAAACTTGCTATTGAAAGAAATGCCAGAAACGGACAAAAATTAGATATAAAAATTGTGGATTCCGGAAATGAAGCTTCGTTCCGAAATTCATTAACCCAGATAAATACGGATAATACAGACTTAATTATCGGTCCGTTCTTCAAGTCGAACGTTGTAGATGTTCTGGACTTTACAAAGAACCAGAAAATTCCGATTGTTGCACCATTTGCCAACTCTCCGGAATTATACAACTACAGCAACCTGATTATCGTGGAAACAAACGATCAGACTTACGCCGATAAAATTGTAGAAGAAGTGAAATCTGCATTCTCGGATCAGAAAATCTATATAGTTGCAGATTCTAAAAAAGAAAATGCCAATTATATTAAAGCAGGTCTTGAGAAAACACTCAGAAATCCAAATATCACCATCGTAAACTCTTCGGCAGATATTCAGCTTGATAAAAATATGATGACAGGACAGTCTGCTCCGGTGATCGCGATTTTAGCAAGTGATAATGATACAGCAGGAGAAGCTTTTGCTAGCAGAGTAATCACTTTGTCTAAAGAAGTTCAGGGAGTAAAAGCATTCAGTATGTATTACGCTCTGGTGTTCGAGAAAAAAGTAGACGATCTTAGTCAGGCACACTTAGTGTACCTTATGGACAGAAAGATCAATACAGAAGGTAGTTTTGAAAAAGAAATTCTTGCCGCTTATAAAAATAAATACTGCAAAACACCTCCTAAGTTTGCCATTGTAGGTTTTGATATCGTAAATGATATGCTTACCAGAGAAAACAAAAAAGGAGAGATTTTCAGGCAGATGAATAAAGTACAGACTCAGCTTGCCACAAAATTTGAGTTTGTAAAATCCAAAGCAAACGGTGCTTATGTAAACACGGGATACCGTGTCATCAGGCTCGTTCCTTAAAAGGATTTATAAAGGCTAAAGAATATTGTTAACATAATAATTATATTTGCATAATATTTTAAATTAATACATGAAAGCACTTGTATTTCCAGGGCAGGGTTCTCAGTTCGTAGGAATGGGAAAAGAATTGTACGATTCTAGAAAAGACATCAAAGATCTGATGGAATCTGCCAATGAAATTTTAGGGTTTGATATCCTTTCAATAATGTTCAGAGGAACGGATGAAGATCTTAAAAAAACGGAGGTTACCCAGCCTTCAATTTTTATCCACTCGGTTGCTGCTTTAAAAGCTGTGAACGGTCTTGGAGCTGAAATGGTTGCAGGACATTCTTTAGGAGAATTTTCAGCACTGGTTGCCAACGGAGTTTTATCTTTTGATGACGGTCTGAAGCTGGTTTCCGAGAGAGCAAAAGCAATGCAGGAAGCCTGTGATGCCAATCCAAGTTCTATGGCTGCTATTTTAGGATTGGAAGATGCTAAAGTAGAGGAAATCTGTGCATCAATCAGCGGAATTGTCGTTCCTGCAAATTATAACTGTCCGGGACAGCTGGTAATTTCCGGTGAAACGGCATCTGTAGAAGAAGCTTGTGCAAAACTGAAAGAAGCAGGAGCAAAAAGAGCTTTACTGTTGCCGGTAAACGGAGCATTCCACTCACCATTGATGCAGCCTGCGCAGGAAAGATTAGCAGCGGCAATAGAAAAAACAAAATTCAGAAAAGCGACCATTCCGGTTTATCAGAATATTACAACAACTGCAATCTCTGATCCTGAAGAAATTAAGAAAAACCTTATTGCACAGCTTACAGGTCCTGTAAAATGGAC
This sequence comes from Chryseobacterium sp. ZHDP1, assembly GCF_018603435.1. Taxonomy (GTDB): domain Bacteria; phylum Bacteroidota; class Bacteroidia; order Flavobacteriales; family Weeksellaceae; genus Chryseobacterium; species Chryseobacterium indicum. The sequence goes on from NZ_CP075682.1 coordinate 3,526,170, forward strand.
GCAGTCTGTTCAGAATATGATTAAAGACGGCGCCAATAACTTCGTGGAAGTGGGACCGGGAAAAACTTTACAGGGACTCATCAAGAAAATTGATTCTTCTGTAGATGTAGCTTCTGCAATCTAATTAATAAAATCATGGGCGAGATATTTTCACCGGGAAAGCTGATGCTTACTTCAGAATATTTCGCAATGGACGGAGCTCTTGTCTTAGCGGTACCTACCAGGCTGGGACAAGAGTTTTCTTTTGAAGAAATTCATGATGAAAAATCTCTCATTATGTGGGAAGCTTATCATCAGAACAAATTATGGCTGAAAGCTGTCATCGATTATCAGAACTGGCAGATTTTAGAAACCAACATTCCAGCCAGTGCTGAATTTATTTTAAAAACCTTAAAAAACGTTCAGTCACTTTCTGCTATTACATTCAAAAATAATTTTACTTACCATTTAAAGACCAACCTTCAGTTTCCTGCAGATTACGGTTTAGGAAGCAGCTCTACTTTAATGACCAATCTTGCGGAGTGGGCGGAGATCGATCCATTTTATTTAAATAAGATAAGTCTGGGCGGAAGCGGATACGATATTGCTGTGGCAAAAGAGAAATCGGCGGTTCTGTATCAAAGTGTTCCTGAAATTAAATATGAAAAGGTAAATTTTAATCCTTCTTTTAAAGATGAATTGATTTTTATCCATTTAAATCAAAAACAGGACAGCCGCGAAGGAATTAATTTTTACAAGTCTAAAACCAAGTCCCAAAAACGGGTTGATGAATTTTCGGATATTACAAGAAATATTTTACTATGCAATAAATTGGAAAATTTTTCTGAACTAATGTTGATTCATGAGCAAAAAATATCGGATTTTCTTGAAATTCCTACAGTTAAGGCTAAATTTTTCGCAGATTGCCCTGTTTTTGTCAAAAGTTTGGGAGCTTGGGGAGGAGATTTTGTAATGAGCTCAAAATTTGACGGCTTTAAGGACTATTTTTGGGGAAAAGGTTTTCACACAATTTTCGGATGGTCTGAAATAATTGCTTGATTTTCAATCTTTTATAAGGTTTATTTTTTATTTGTCATTCTGACTTATATCATTATATTTAACCACCTTTAACAATTAATTAATATTTAATTTTGTTATACCCAAAAAAGAAATAGAAAATATAAGTAAAATGAAACACGCTAAAATCATCCAAGATTTAGAAAAATTAGGGATTAAAGGAAATTACGAAGTAGTGTACAATCCATCTTACGAAGAATTGTATCAGGCTGAAGTTTCTCCTGAAAATCAGGGCTTTGAGAAAGCTGAGCTTACGGAATCTGGTGCAGTATCAGTAAAAACAGGAATTTTCACAGGTCGTTCTCCTAAAGACAGGTACATAGTTCAGGATGATGTTACAAGAGAAACGATTTTCTGGGACGGGAAAGTAAACTTGCCGACTACTCCGGAAATTTTTGCGTCTTGTAAAGATTTAGTGCTGAACCAACTTGCTGCTGCAAAGAAAATTTATGTAGTAGATGCTTTCTGCGGAACCAATGCAGATACGAGACTAAAAGTGAGGTTCATCGTTGAAGTAGCGTGGCAGGCACATTTCGTTACCAATATGTTTATCCGTCCTTCTCATTACGAGCTGGAAAACTTTGGTGAGCCGGATTTTACCGTAATCAATGGTTCTAAAACAACGAATCCAAACTGGGAAGCACAGGAACTGAATTCTGAAAACTTCGTGATGTTCAACCTTACTGAAAAACTTCAGATTATCGGAGGAACATGGTACGGCGGAGAAATGAAAAAAGGAATGTTCGCAATGATGAACTATTACCTTCCGCTAAAAGGAATGGCTTCAATGCACTGTTCTGCAAACGTAGGAGAAGAAGGAGACGTAGCTCTTTTCTTCGGACTTTCAGGAACAGGAAAAACAACTTTATCTGCAGATCCGAAAAGATATCTGATCGGAGACGACGAACACGGTTGGGATAACAACGGGGTTTTCAACTATGAAGGAGGTTGCTATGCAAAAGTAATCGATCTTTCGGAAGAAAAAGAACCGGATATTTTCAGAGCCATTAAAAGAGATGCGCTTTTGGAAAACGTGGTGGTAAACAACGGAGTTTCAGATTATACAGACGGATCGATCACAGAAAACACAAGAGTTTCTTATCCTATTTATCATATTAATAAAATTGTTCTGCCTTCAAAAGCAGGACACGCTAAAAAGATCGTTTATCTTTCTGCAGATGCTTTCGGAGTATTGCCTCCGGTTTCTATTCTGGATGAAGATCAGGCACAATACCATTTCCTTTGCGGGTATACATCGAAATTAGCGGGAACTGAAAGAGGAATTACCTCTCCGGAACCGTCTTTCTCTCCTGCATTCGGGGAAGCTTTCTTAACATTACACCCAACAATGTACTCTAAAACATTGATCGGGAAAATGAAAGAACACGGTGCAAAAGCATATCTGGTAAACACAGGCTGGAACGGAACAGGAAAGAGAATTTCTCTTAAAGATACAAGAGCAATTATCGATGCGATCCTCGATGGTTCTATCGAAAATGCTCCGAAAACAAGAATTCCGATCATGAATCTGGAAGTTCCTACCGCATTGCCAAATGTTTCTGAAGGAATCTTAGATCCGAGAAATACGTATAATGATGCTTCTGAATGGGAAGAAAAAGCGAAAGATTTAGCTTCAAGATATATTAAGAACTTTGAGCAGTACTGCAATACCGAAGAAGGTAAAAAATTAATTCCTTCCGGACCTCAGTTACAAGAACAGACAACCAACTAAAAATAGAAATCCTCATCGCCTGATGAGGATTTTTTTATTTGTATTCCGGCAGATTTCTGTTGGAAAATTACTTCAGGCTCAGAATAGCCAGTCTGTAACCATCCATTCCGAAACCGGATAAAACAGCATCTGTATTTGCTGCTGTTACAGATTTCTGGCGGAATTCTTCTCTTTTATAAATATTGCTGATGTGAACCTCAACTTTTGGTTTACGGATGTTTTTTAAACAATCGGCAATAGCATAAGAATAATGTGTAAAAGCTCCCGGATTAATAATCAGGGCATCAAATTCATCTTTCTGAAGCTGGTTGATAATTTCCCCTTCAATATTAGACTGATAATATTCCAGTTGATGCGAAGGAAAATCGGTTCTTAAACGATCCAGATAATCCTCCATGGAAACTGTTCCGTAAATTTCGGGCTCTCGGGTTCCTAATAAATTCAGATTGGGACCATTAACGATAAGAATTTTCATTGAAAATAATTTATCCAAAGATAGCACATTTTAAAAACACATTTAAATGCAAAATTTCCTCTATTCTTAAAATTTTATTTGATGGTATTTTAAAATTTAACAAAGTTAAAACCGCAGAGATTTTCTGCGGTTTTCTTTTCATTTTAGCTTTTTGTAAATTTTATAAACAAAATAAATTAATAGTATGAGCAAAAAAAAATAATAGATTGCCATACAAATAATCCAAGGCTAAATTCATTTATTTCCATACTATTATTTTCTATCTTGTATTCGTAAATAATATCTAAGTATATAAATTAGTAATACACTAACAAGACTTATAATAGAAACATAAAGAGATACTGCTAATAATTTATCATTTACCTTTTCGGAAAAAGGATTCAAATATCTAATGATTAAATGAATTATGAATGCAATGATAAAAACGATACGTAATAAAAATATATACTTATTCATGATTTTGTAATTTTAAAAGGAAAATGTTGAACCAATAATATTTCCATTGTTAGGATTAACAATAATAGTAATTTTTATTGGAGTATCAATTGTTACATTTAAACCTTGAATAGTTACTCCTTTTTTTACAATAATATTTATGTTAATTTTAGCATACACATTACCATTACTGATGTAAGGAAATGGACCATCCCATTTATTATTAGGATCTTCATATACAAAGCTCCATAATGATGTTATTCCATACTGATTCATAACAATATCATGAATATTAAATGCACTTGTACCTAAATTATAACTTCGCACTTTAATACTAACACCAGAATCATTAAACTTCATCAATCTTAGTTTTACTCTCGAATTTGTTATTGGATATGGATCACCAAGTTCAGCATTATTATCATTTGTTCCAAGTTCAAAGAGCGAATTATTAGCTGTAAATCCATTATTTTGTGTATTAAAAAATTCTTGCCAAGAACTATAATGCTCAGTATTATTGCTATTTAATGAACTATCAAAATGTATCTTAGGCATCCCATTAGAGTTCACAAACCAATTCTGAAACTGCTGTATTGTTACCGTAGGATTACTACTAAAGAAATCTATTGAAAAATTTACATAACTCGTATCACTCGACAAAAGCAAAGCCTGATAACATTTAAATTTATTTTTAGCCGATAAACTGTTATACAGAGCCCAATGAGAAGGGTCTGCATACACATGGATAAGCCCATCCACATTAGGAGTTGCACCGCCACCGTAATTATCTCCTGCTCCGTTAAAATCATCCGGAGCTTCCTCATCGCACGTATTTGCAATCCCATAAGATCCTAATCTCCAGCATCCATTACAATCTCCGTCACCCGGATCAGTATGTCCTGCCCAACATTGGAAATACTCTGTCATATAAAAAGAAGATCCGCACTTGGAAGCCTGTGCTTTTTTTGAAATAAACTCGCATTTGTAACCAACCTTGTTATTGGTCTCAGGAATAATAGCAGGGGTAAATTTTACTAAATATTTTTTCCAGCTGTCTATCTTTTTAGTAAATACCAGATTGTAAAAGACTCCGATTTCAGTTTCGTTTTTCTTTTTTAGATATATTGCGTATTCGGTAACCTCACCATTCTTTAAGGTTTTCTTTATTTTGGCTGTATCCATGATAAAATCAGAAGGATTATAATCTTCCGTAAAGTCCTGTACTTTTGCCATCAAAGAGCTTTCATCCGGAGATTTTGCAGCCTGTAATACTTCTTTAAAGCTTGCATCAAACTTCGATTTGTGCGTTTGATCAGATAGAGTATCTGAAGTGTTTTCTGTTCTGCAGGAGAAAATACACATTAATGCCATTAGCATTATGAAATAAGATTTTTTCATTTTGTTATTAATTTTTAAAGTTGTGAATTTATATTTTTTTAATTCTAATCAATACAGGGAAAACCCCATATTTTTGTCCATAGTGTTGCGGGTTATTTTATCCCGACCTATTCAGTATTTTCATCGTTTTCAGATTTTTTAATTAAACATTTTCATGTGTAAAAATAAATTTGCAGTACGGCAAAAGCTGTCGTATTAATTTTAATAAAAAGCCTTAGACAAAAATTAATCGGGAGATAGAATCATGCAAAAGGCACGGAGCAAAAATCGATCTGGCAAAGAGGTACCGCTAAGAACCTAAAGGACAAGAAAGGCTTCGCCCGTGCCAGTTATAGATACACGGGCGTAAGTCTATCAAAATTTTGTCCTTAAAAGAAGATTAGCGGTTTTCTTTGACCAAAATTGATAGCTTACGCTTGTTTCGTTAAAATTATGGATGCTAATATAGAAATAAAAAATATTACTTTTTATAACACATCAAAATTTTTTTCAAAGGTTATCCTTTATTTTGGGTATCATCTATAGATTTGTTCTTTCTGGAAGAATTTACCATAGCAATGAGGTTTTCAAGGGTATATTCTGAAGCCTTCTGCTCTCCCTGAAATATAATTTTTCCCAATCTTGCCACGTCACCTATATAGACATACAGCTCCCTGTAAATCCCTTTGTTGGCAGAGGTAAAGGCTTTCCTCTGCTGTTGGAAGCTGCTCTGCTCATTGCTTTTTGTGGTAATGGCATCAAACGCGTTTTGAAGCACCGTTTCGGTATCGGCTTTCATCCCATAGGATGTTAATAGAGCGTTGTTGGCTGCAACAACGTCTTTCAGAGATTTAAGCCCCATCAGGACGCCTTCAAAATTTCTTTTGTTTACTTTTTTCAGCACCTCGCTGGTTAAAGAATTTTTTATTCCGGCTTTATCAAAGACGAGGTTCAGCAGTTTCATAGGTTTAGAAAGTTCTTTGCCCAATGTATAAAGTTCTTTTGTAGTCTGCTTTTGCTGTATCAGCAATGCGTCTCCGGTTTCCTTTGCCCTTACCTCATCCGTCTTGCTTTGCATTACCGAAAGATAGGCAGCATTGAACAAATGATTTTCTGCTTGAAAAATGGCTAAGTTTCTAGCTAAACTTGTTAGTAATGCATCAGCAATCGGCACATACTCTTCTTTTAAGATTCCCATTATATAATTATTTTAAAAATTCGGAAAATAAAATACACTTTAATCCCTCATCTTTAGAGGTTTGTATGCTTTTAATGCACTGTTTAGAAGATTATTAATACTGTTGATTATTTTTAATTTAGTATTTACATGAAACGGTGTATTGTTTAGGATAAATTTTACTTTTTACACGATATTTAAAGCAGTGTTGAGTAATTTTACTGAAGTATTAAGTATTTTTATTCTACTGTGGAACATTTTTATTGTACTGTTAAAGATTTTTGTTGCACTGTGGAACATTTTTATCGCAGTATGGAAGATTGAGATTTGTATTTTTCAGGTAAACAGAGATAATATTAAGAATTCTTACACTAAGTTTATATAAATTATGCTCTATAACAATTAAGCAAATTTTAAAACTGCTAACTTTGAAAGGGCAGATCCATCAAATGTAAATCGTATGAAAAAGGACATTGAGAATAAATTAATGAATAAGAATACCAAACCTACAAGCATGAGGATTTTGGTATATGATTTTTTGAGTTCTCAGGAAGCCGCCCTTTCTCTGTCGGAAATTGAAAATCATTTTGAAAATGCAGACCGGACAACCATTTACCGCACTCTGAAAACATTTGAAGAAAAAGGAATTGTTCACAGCATTCAGGAAAATGCAACAACAAAATACAAGCTCTGCCACGATGGATGCGATGAACATACCCACAAAGACTGGCATCTTCATTTCTACTGTAAAATCTGCAAACAGACTACCTGTAAAGAAGATATTTCGGTCCCGGAAAATATACAGACTCAATTCAGGATTGATGAAATAAGGCTTTTTGCTAAAGGAATCTGCGAAAACTGTCTGGAAAGTTTGCAATAGTATTGCACGCATTTTGACTGTAATTTTGAATAAAAATTTAAGTTATGGAAGAATGTTGCAACACAAAACCGAAAAAAGAACATCAACATCAGCACGAAGGTCACGATCATGATCACGATCATTCTCATGATACAGGAGATCAGTCTGTTTTCAGGATGTTTCTTCCCGCAATCATTTCTTTTGGATTGTTATTAATAGGAATCGCTTTGGATAATTTCATCAAAGCAGAATGGTTTTCCGGCTGGATTCGTCTGGTTTGGTACTTAATCGCCTATATTCCTGTTGGTCTTCCTGTTTTGAAAGAAGCGTTTGAAAGCATAAAAAACGGAGATGTATTCTCTGAATTTTTCCTGATGGGAATCGCAACCGTAGGCGCTTTTGCTATAGGAGAATATCCGGAAGGCGTTGCGGTCATGCTTTTCTATTCTGTTGGAGAAGTTTTTCAGGCAATGGCGGTAACAAGAGCCAAAACCAACATCAAATCTTTACTCGATCAGCGTCCCGATGAAGTAACCGTTTTAAAAGACGGAAAACCACAAATTGTAAAAGCCGAAAAAGTAAATATCGGAGACATTATTCAGTTAAAATCCGGAGAAAAATTAGGATTAGACGGAGAATTATTATCTGAAACCGCATCATTCAATACTTCTGCATTAACCGGAGAAAGTAAACCTGATACCAAAACAAAAGGCGAAACTGTTTTGGCCGGAATGATCAATCTCAATACAGTAAGCGAAGTAAAAGTGACAACCGCTTACAAAGACAGCAAACTGAGCAAAATTTTAGAGCTCGTTCAGAACGCAACCGCTCAAAAAGCCCCCACAGAATTATTCATCAGGAAATTTGCTAAAATCTACACTCCCATTGTTGTATTTCTTGCAATCGGAATTACATTTATACCTTATTTATTTGTAGAAGAGTATCAGTTCAGAGCGTGGCTGTACAGAGCCTTAGTTTTCCTTGTGATCTCCTGTCCGTGTGCGTTGGTGATTTCTATTCCTTTGGGGTATTTCGGAGGAATCGGAGCAGGAAGCCGAAACGGAATTTTATTCAAAGGAAGCAATTTCTTAGATATTCTTGCAAATGTTCAGAATGTAGTCATGGATAAAACCGGAACCATGACGGAAGGAGTGTTCAAAGTACAGGAAGTTAATTTTAATGATGAATGTAATACCGATGAAATCTTAAAACTCGTTAATGCTCTGGAAAGTAAAAGCTCACATCCTGTAGCAACGGCTATTCATGAATATGTAGGAGAAGTCGATCACTCAATTCTGTTGGAAAATGCAGAAGAAATTGCGGGTTATGGCTTAAAGGCAGTTATCAATGGAAAAGAGCTGCTGGTCGGGAACTTTAAACTGATGGATAAATTCAACATCAGATATGATATTCAGACTGAAAATATTGTGTATACTTTAATAGCGGTTGCGTATGACAACAAGTTTGTCGGGTATTTAACAATTGCAGATTCTGTTAAAGCAGATGCACAATTAACCATTAATAAATTAAAATCTTTAGGAGTAAAAACCACAATGCTCAGCGGAGATAAATCCTCAGTCGTGAAACACGTTGCCGATATTTTAGGCATTCAGAATGCTTACGGAGATCTGCTTCCCGAAGACAAAGTGAATAAAGTAAAGGAAATAAAAGCAAAAAATCAAACCGTTGTTTTTGTAGGAGACGGAGTGAATGATGCTCCCGTTGTCGCGCTAAGTGATGTCGGAATTGCAATGGGCGGATTGGGAAGTGATGCGACGATTGAAACTGCCGACGTTGTCATTCAGGATGATATGCCGAGTAAAATCCCGATGGCAATCAACATTGGAAAGCAGACAAAGAAAATTGTGTGGCAAAATATCATTCTGGCATTTTCCATCAAAGCCGTTGTTCTTATTCTTGGAGCCGGAGGTTTGGCAACCATGTGGGAAGCCGTTTTCGCTGATGTCGGAGTCGCTTTACTCGCTATCCTGAATGCCGTGAGAATTCAACGGATGAGGTTTTAATAAGCCGGAAGAGGGAAGTAGGATGATAGAAACTTATTGTATTGCGAATATATTGTCAAAAAGCTGTTTAATCATCAATAGGAACGGGCTTTAGCCCGTTTACAAGGATGAATTTTTCAATCCGGCTTTAGCCAAAATTTATTTTTCTCCTACAGGTTACGCAGATTCTTTTTAGTCATCATAAAGTATCTTACTCATCTGTGAAAAGCGTGGTTTTCGTGGTAAAACAATCAGTTTTATCAGCAAAATCTGCGGGAGAAAATATAAAGCTCTCGCAGATTATTAAGATTTCTAATGCTTTAAATTATTTATCCAAAGCTTTGGAATCTAAGAAATCTTTGCGAAAATAAAGCGTACAATTAAAAACCATTACCAAAACTGACTTTCATCATAATTTGCCTTTAAACAAAATTTCAGTAGTATATTTGTAGAGTAGAATATCGCATTGAAGTTTTTCGTTTCCATATTTATCATTTTTACGATTGCATTACGTCCCGTTTTGCCTTTGATTAATTACGCCGTTAATTATGACTACATCGTAAAAAACCTTTGCGAAAACAGAAACATTCCACAATCTACCTGCAAAGGAAAATGCTACGTTGCCAAAGAACTGGCAAAAACAGAAAAACAGTCCAATAACAATCAGACAGTGAAAATTTCAGGAATTGATGTTTTTATCTCCCATGAAATTCTTTTCTTTTCGGTGAGCAATCAGTTTGATGTTTCAAACAAAAAATCAGATTCGAGATATATCAATTTCCATACTTCAGAATATTTCTCCAGAATATTCCATCCTCCTTTAGTTTAATATTATTTTCAGGTAATTCTTTAACTGAATTAATAGTGAATAAAGTTTCTAGCTATCATTCGCTAAGTGTTTAGTTTATGCTGAGCTTGTCGAAGTACCTTCACGAACTTAAAAAGAAGTTACTATTCAAAAGCTCTTATAAACTCTGCGTTAAAATTAAGCAATATATGACTGTCCGTAATTTGTCATCATTAAAATCTTTGGGTTCTTTGCTAAGTAGAACGCCTTTGCGAACTTAAAAACAGTTAGTAGTTAAAATAAACTTTGCGGACCTTTGCGTTTAAATTAAGCATTATGATTAATTAAGGATAAAGCAAGAAATTCATCAGTAAGTTTAGTTAAGAAATCAATCCATTCAAACATTATTAATTTCAATGTAAACAAAAATGAAATCAAAACTTATTTTAACAGCATTATTGTCTGTTTCATTAATGGCATGTGCACAGGAAACCCCTAAAGTAAAGCATAAAAAAGCAAAAACAACCGCAAATTCCGGAACAAAAACAGTGAAATTTGCCAATGCAGTAGATCCCATCTGCAATATGCCCACTGAAGCCGATATGAAAGATACGGCAGTCTATAAAAATAAAACGTACGGTTTTTGCAGTGCTTACTGTAAAGACGAATTCAAAAAGAATCCTGAGAAATATGCCAAAAAATAAAAAGACCAGCAATTCCAAAAGCAAAGTAATCGTTCCGATTGTAATTATTGCTCTGCTTTTTGTGGGAATCGGTGTCGGAATGGGATATTTCAAAAAGAATCTGTACACCGTAATGAAAGTTCCGGATTTCAAATTGACCGATCAGAACAACAAAACCATCACCAATAAAGATATGCTCGGAAAAGTCTATCTGGTAGAATTTTTCTTCAGCAGATGCCCTACGATCTGTCCGGTGATGAATACCAACATGAGAGCCATTGAAGATGAAATCAACAATCCCGGTTTCGGAATCATCTCCATAAGCATCGATCCGGAAAATGATACCCCGCAAACGTTAAAAGAACACGCCGACAGAATCGGGGTAAAATCACCGAACTGGCATTTTCTTACCGGAGACAGAGACTATATCGGGAAACTGGCATATCAGTTCAATATCTATGTCGGAGATAAGGAAGATGAAAGTGAAAACCTGAATCACAGCGGAATGATTGCCCTTGTGGATAAAGAAGGAAATATCCGTTGCCGTTATAATAAAGACAATATGCCGATTTTATATTATTCGGGATTAAACTATGGAGATCCGGAAGGAAAAACGCCGAAGCTTACCGGAAAATACCATCCCGACAGAGAAATATTGATAGAGGATATTAAGAAATTGTTAAAATAGAGATTTGGAAGATGGAAGTTAGAGGCTGGAAGTTTTATGGAGTATGTAAAGAACTTCAGGCTTCCATCACCCATCTCCCAGCCAAAATAAACCACAAAAAACAAAACGTTATGAAGATTTTGAAAGTAGCTGCCCTGAGTGCAGTTTTTGCAGCGCAGTTTGCGTTTGCACAGTTTAAGCAGACACCGTTGCCGTATGCTTACAATGCGTTGGAAGGAAATATTGACGCACAGACAATGGAAATTCATTATTCCAAACACGCAGCAGCCTATGTTGCGAACCTGAATAAGGCAATCGCAGGAACGCCGCAGGAAAAACAGACCTTATTCGAAATCATGTCGAATGCCTCAAAATTACCGGCTGCCGTAAGAAATAACGCAGGAGGACATTACAATCACGAATTGTTCTGGACCGTTTTAACCCCGGAAAAAAATACACAGCCTTCTGTAAAACTGGCAAAAGCAATCAACGAAACATTCGGAAGCATGGATGCTTTTAAAGCAAAGATGGCAAAAGCCGGAGCCGACCGTTTCGGGTCAGGATGGGCATGGCTTTCTGTGGATAAGAGCGGAAAATTATTTGTTTCCTCAACACCCAATCAGGATAACCCTTTAATGGATGTTGTAGAAGAAAAAGGAACCCCTATTTTCGGGATCGATGTTTGGGAACACGCGTATTACCTGAAATATCAGAACAAAAGAGCAGATTATTTAACGGCGATCTGGAACGTAACCAACTGGAAAGAAATCAGCAGAAGATACGAAGAAGCCATCAGCAAAAAATAATCCAATGAACTTAATTTGCAGCATATTTCTTACCTTATTTGTGGTATTCAGACCTCTGGTGCCATTGGTGGAATATGCTGTAAATTATCATTACATCTCCGAAGTATTATGTGTCAACAAAAGCAATCCCGAAATTCACTGTAACGGAAAATGTTATCTGAGCAAGGAGATTGCGAAAACCAATGACACCGATTCTTCCCCTTTAAACAAAACAAAAAATTCAGGACAGAAACTCCTTGATATATATCTTCTTCCTGAAATCACCAAAATCCATACAGCAGAAAGCGCATTCTTTTCAAACGCTCACTTTCTGTACGAAACCGCGTATTCCTTTCTGTTTTTAAAACCTATTTTCAGACCACCGGTTTTTTAGTGCATCATTTTATCATTTTGGGCGATCCCCTTTCCCTGGCTTTTCCCGCTGCACGGGTCGGGCTGTCCGCTACTATCTTTTTTTAGATTCTTCCATTCGTCAGAATCCAAAAAAAGGATAACCGCTTCCATCCCTATCGCGATGGGGCATATCAATATATTTTATCACTAAAAAATCAACAATGAAAATCCATAAATTTTTATCACTATTCTTTATTGCCCTTACTTTATTCACCCTTTCATCATGCCGAACTAGCGACGAAGATGAGGCAGCAGATTCCATTCCCGGAAACCTTCAGTTGAAATTCGAAAACGGATTCAATAATTTGGGAGACATCGTTTTAAACCAAACCACACAAACTTCCGTTACCGGACAAAAACACCAGTTTTCAACCCTGAAATATGTCATCAGCAACATCACTTTAATCGATGAAAACGGAGGAGAATTCAAATACCATTACAACGATCCCGACAACGGAGCCTTTATAATAGATCAGGTAGAAGCTGTTGCCGGAATCAATTACATCAACCTGAAAGAAATTCCTAAAAACAATTACAAAAAAGTAAGAATCGGTTTAGGCATCAGTCAGTCCGCTTATCTTTTGGGACAAAGCGGACAGGGCGTTTTCTGGCAGAAAGCAAAAACCGCAGGAATGGCTTGGTCTTGGGCTGCAGGATACATCTTCACAAAACTCGAAGGAAAATACGGAACCTCTTCAGCCACTACAGAATTCATGAACCACTGTGGAAACATGGGCAATACTTCAGCAAACAACACCGCAGATCTTTACCGTGAAATTACCCTTGATTTTCCTACAACGGCGAGAGTATCAAAAGAAATAACCCCTTCCGTTCATATTTTGGCAGATCTTAATCAATATTTAAGTGGACAAACTGCTTTAACATTGGACAGTTCCAATGAGATGGCAATGGGATCAAACCAGCATCTGGTGAATGTGACGAACAATATTTCAAAAATGTTTAAAGTAGACCACGTTCACAATGATTAATTGTTTTCAGCAATCCAAAAGAGGGCAATCCGGCTCTCTTTGGATTTTCCTATTTTTTCTGGCTTTTGCATTAACTTCCTGCACAAGTGATGAGGTTATTGAACCTTTGCCAAAAGATGAAGCCTATCGTCTCGACAAACCTGCGGGTTTTCCGGACATCACTTTCGACGTTACAGGAAATCCGGTCACGGTGAATGGAGTAGCACTGGGGAAAAAACTCTTTTACGAAGGAAAATTATCCAGAAATAATACCATCTCATGTGGATTCTGCCATATTCAGGAATATGCTTTTACGCACCACGGTCACACCGTAAGTCATGGAATCGATGACAGATTAGGCATCCGAAATGCACCGCCGATACAGAATATGGCATTTCTGAAAAATTATACATGGGACGGAGTCAGTCACAATCTGGATGAAAGATCTCTGGTTCCCATCACCACAGATTTTGAGATGGACAGCTCTCTTCCTGAAGCCGTAGGAAAATTAAATGCCGATGCAAATTACAAGAAAATGTTTAAAGCCGCATTCGGGGACGAAAACATAACCGGTGAAAAAATTCTCAAAGCCATTTCGCAGTTTATGGCAACCAAGATTTCCGCCGATTCAAAGTACGACAGGATGAAAAAAGGAACAGAAGTATTTTCAGCAGAAGAAAATCAGGGAATGGCTCTGTTTCAGAATAAATGCGCATCTTGTCATTCGGGAGATTTATTTACCGATGAAAGTTATCGGAATACGGGAATGTATTACAATACACAATTTGGCGACAGAGGAAGATATCGAGTAACACTTGATTGGAATGACAATATGAAATTTCGGGTTCCAAGTCTCAGAAATGTAGAATATACCGCTCCGTATATGCACGATGGAAGATTTTACAGTTTAGAAGCAGTCATGAATTTTTATTCTGAAAATGTAGAAAACCAGCCTAATCTCGATCCGTTGCTGAAACAAAACGGGCACCTCGGAATTCCTATGACGGCTTCTGAAAAACAGAACATTATCACATTTCTGAAAACGTTAAGCGATAAAAATTTTATAACCAACCCAAAATTTGCAGAATAATAAAATTATGAAGAAGGTATTTTTAACATTGGGTTTAGCCGGATGCTTTTTTAGTCAGGCAAAAGAAATCCGCGACAGTTTATTTATTCCAAAAGAATTTAATCCAATTATATTTGATGATTGCGATGCGTGTGGCTGCGCCGCAGGAAACGGATCTTCCGGTTTTGAATCTTTACTAAATCCTCAGTTTATCGGCGTTAAATATTTTGCACAACATTACAGAGCCAAAGAAAATTTATTCGTCAATGATCTTACGCAGGATCAGTATTTCAATACGCTTCAGCTTTGGGGAAAAATTCCGCTTGCTAAAAATGTAAGTGTGTATGCAAGTATTCCGTTTCAGTTTCACACCAAGAAAACATTACAGGGAGATATAAAAATTGAAGGAATCGGGGATGCGAATGTGATGGGAATCTACCAGATTATCGATTCCAAAGATTCTTCCCATCAACTGAACGGAGGTTTCGGTGTGAAAATTCCGATCGGAAAGTTTGATGAAAAAGGAATCACCGGAGTAAATCCCAGTTTTCAGCTCGGAACAGGAAGCTGGGATTATCAGATGGTTCTGAATTATAAATTTCAGAAAGATAAACTGGCAGTGCTGCTGAACACCGATTATACTTTAAAAACAGAAAACAAAAAACATTACCGTTTCGGTAACCAGTGGAATTATGCAGCGACAGGATTTTACAGACTCTGGAAAAATGAAAACAGTATTTTATCCGGAAAATTCGGAATGCAGGGGGAAGTCTTCGACTGGAACAGACAGTTTGGAGAAGTAATGCCTAAAACCGCCGGAAGCGCTTTATACGGAAAGCTGGGTTTTGAAGCCTCTTACAAAAAATTCAGTTTGGGAAGTGAAGTAATGCTTCCTGCTTACACAAATCTTGCCGGAGGAGATATCGAAGCCAAATCCCGATTCAGCGTTTTCGTGAATTTCGGAATATAACTTTAATATATAATTCTACCCAAAACCTTCATTGTACAGTGGAGGTTTTTCTTTTCTAAACTGTAGTAATTAATATTAAGAATGGGATGAAATAGATGGTTTTCTGCAAGATGAATAAACAAAAAAGAGATCCAATAATGAATCTCTTTTGTAGCCCGTAGGGGAATCGAACCCCTCTTACCAGAATGAAAATCTGAGGTCCTAACCGATAGACGAACGGGCCATCTAATTTCTGCGAATAATCGCAGGGTTAGTTTTTGTTTTTATAAGTTTCAACTCTTATTAATTACCAGGTTAGAGTAGTAATTAAGTTTTGTAGCCCGTAGGGGAATCGAACCCCTCTTACCAGAATGAAAATCTGAGGTCCTAACCGATAGACGAACGGGCCAACTATACTTATTAAGCTAGTTTATTAACGTGCTTAGTTAATTTGCTTTTTAAGTTAGCTGCTTTGTTTTTGTGGATAATGTTTTTCTTAGCTAACTTATCCAACAAAGAGATAACCTTTGGCAATTGCTCTGCAGCAGCAGCCTTATCTTCTTCATTTCTTAACACTTTCATTGCTGTTCTAGCAGTCTTGTGGTAGTATCTGTTACGAAGTTTTCTTACTTCGTTTTGTCTGATTCTTTTTAATGCTGATTTATGATTTGCCATATCGTTCAAATGTGAGTGCAAAAGTAAAAACTTTTTTTTTATCCTCCAAATTTATTTTCAAAAATTTTTAATTTTCTTCAGATAAATATTTTCTGAGTTTATCTATTGCCTGTTCTATTTTAATATTCTCTTCTTCTCTTTCTATTTTTTTGATAGTGTTGCTAAGCATTACTATCGCGTTGTTCCATTCTCCAGTGGTATTGGTGAAGGTAAGTCCGTCAATCGTTACTTCAAAAGTGACCCTTTCTCCAGTCCTGTCAAGTCTGAAACTTATTTTATCATCACTGCCTGTTATCCCGCCTTCATTGATTTTTAAATCGTAACTTTTTGGGTTAGAGTGGATTTTCTTAAAAAGCAATTTTGCTTCTTGTATTTTTAAATCCGGCATGATATAAATTTGGTAGCCTATAGGAGAATCGAACTCCTGTTGCAAGGATGAAAACCTTGAGTCCTAACCACTAGACGAATAGGCCAAATTTTGAGGTTGCAAAAGTAATAATTAACTTTTTAACTTCAAAATTATTTTTTATTATTTGAAAACTTTTTGAATTACGGTATTCTTAATTCCTTTAGTCTCAAGATCTTTCTGTAATTTCACTGCATCCTCCAGAGAATACACTTTTCCGTATGTATAATAGAAAACTCCGCTTTCTTTGTTTCTTTCCACATCTTTCAGCGTCTGAAGAATGAAAGAATTTCCATTGAGTTTTTCACCAACGTATACTTCAATCGTATAATACCCTGTGCTCAGTTTTTGGTTCGGCATAAATCCAACTGCATATGCATTTTTAAACCCTGCATCTTTTGCCGTTTTAATGTTGATATCTCTTACAGAAGCAAGGTTGGTAACCCCGTAATAATATTTGTACTGTCCGTTCTCTTTGATAGGCAGGATGTAATTTAAACCTTTTAAAGCAGGATCTCCGTCGTTGTATTTTTCAGGAGAGCTAAGCAATAGGATTCTGAAATCGTTTTTCAGTGCTACTTCCGCCAGTTTATCCGGTTCAGGTTTTTTCACCACTGCCGAAACACCGGATTTCCTGTCGATTGCTTTTTTATAATCAATAATTGCCTGATAAATACTTTCCGAAATTTCCTCCTGTCCTTTTTCTGATGCCAGATAATGGCTTTCTTCGGGATGATTGATAAATCCGGTTTCAATTAATACAGAAGGCATCGCATTCATACGGAGAACGTGCAGGTTTTTCTGGAACACCCCGCGAGAACTTCTTTTGTCTTTATTCACAAAATTATTTTCTACCAGTCCGCCAAGAAGAAGGCTGGATTCCAGATATTTGCTTTGCTGAAGTTTCAGAGCGATTAAAGACTCCGGTGAGCTTGCATCATAAGAACCAAAGGTCTGTTTATCTTTTTCATCAAGGAAAATCACATCATTTTCTCTTTTTGCCACTTCAAGATTGGTGTCGTTCTGATCCGGTCCCTGTACATAAGTTTCTGTTCCGTACGCGGTTGGTCTTTTGGAAGAATTACAGTGTATGGAAACAAAAAGATCTGCTTTGCTTCTGTTCGCAAGATTGGTTCTGTCGGATAACGAAGGATATTCGTCGATCTTTCTTGTATAGATTACTTTAAAATCTTTATTTTTTTCCAGCATTGCCCCAACTTTAAGGGTAATAGCAAGCGTTACATCCTTTTCGGAGATCCTTCCGATATCCGTGTAGGTTCTGTTAGCTCCGTAATCACTTCCTCCGTGTCCGGCGTCCAAAACAATGGTAAATTTCTTTTGCGAAAAAATAAAGTTGGTAAACAGGATGAAGAGAAATGATAAAATTATTTTAAAATTTACTTTGTGCATCTTACAGTTTTAAAATTTATGTTAATTTTGAGCCTTAATTGTTTACATATAAATATAACAAAAAATTGGTCAAAACCGTCTCCAAAAATATATTACAAATTTTAATTATCCTAATTTTTAACAATTTTTTAGCACAGCAAAAGCCTGAAAAATTGCCTGAAAATGCGGTTAATGATACTATTTCCAAAAAAGATACCATTGTTCTGAAAAAGGAGCCTCTGGAATCTGTGCTGCAGACAAAAGCGGATTATCAGAGAAGAGATTTCCAGAAAAAAATGGTGTATCTGAACAAAAATGCCCAGGTGAAATATCAGGATATGCAGATTGATGCAGACTATATTTCCATTGATGAGCAGAAACATCTCATGTATGCACGTGGAAAACAGGATTCTCTGGGTAAAATTATCGAGCCTGTTATTACAACGCAGGCCGGGAAAAAATATGAAACCACAGAATTTCAGTATAACACCTTAACAAGACAGGCAATTGCCTATAATGCAAGAACCGAAGAAAGTGAAGGAGTAATTACGGCAAACAAAACCAAAAAGTACAACGACAGTATCTTCGCGATGAGCCGCGCAGATTATACAACCGACGATTATTACATTAAGAAAAAAGATACAGCGGCAGATTATTTTTTAAGAGCAAGATATCTGAAACTTGTAAAAACAAAAAACAAATCTTCCATTGTTTCGGGACCGATTCAGATGTATATAGAGCAGGTTCCCACTCCGCTCATCATGCCTTTTGCGATCCTTCCTTTTTCAAGCAAAAGATCCGCAGGTATTCTGATCCCGAGTTTCGGGGAAAGACAGGATGTAGGATTTTTCCTGAATAGTCTGGGCTACTATCAGCCGATAGGAGAGCATTTCGATCTGAAAATTCTTTCGGATATTTATACGAAAGGAAGCTGGAATTTGCGGCCGGAAATGAATTATATAAAGAAATACCGCTATTCCGGAAATTTTTCTGCAGATATCGGAACCATGGTTCGCGGAATCAAAGGTCTGGATAATTACAGTAAAACAGGAACGTACAGAATTGCGTGGAGACATACGCAGGATTCAAAAGCCAATCCTTTCCTCACGTTTTCGGCATCGGTAGATATTGTAAGTACAAAGTTTTATAACAATACACTGAACAACAATTATATCTTAAATCAGAATGTTTTAAACACCCAGCAGAACTCTACGGTTACCATTACAAAGAGATTTTTAAAGCTTCCGGTTACCATTACGGGAACAGCTTCGTATTCTCAGAATTTTGCAACCGGTTTATCAGATCTGCGTCTGCCACAGATGAACGTGGCAATTAATCAGTTTTACTTATTTAAGTCAAAAACGGGAGTACGCGCCGGTCTGCTTGAAAATTTAACCGTAAATACTGGGGTGAATTTATCTAATTTTGTTCAGACCAATGAAGGGGAACTGTTTAAAGCCGCAATGTGGGATAAATTACAGACAGGAGTTAAAAATAACATTGCTTTAGGAACCAATACAACTGTTGCGAAATATTTCACATTCAGTTTAGGGGCGAATATTGATAATGCGTTAACTACAAAAACCATCAATAAATTCTACGATCCGCTTCAGAATAAAGTAATCACGGAAACCAATAAAGGAATTTCCGGATATTCTACATTTTCTACCACAGCAAGTATTCAGACTACTTTGTACGGGCAGGCAAACTTTAAGAAAGGTTCTGCGATTGAAGCCATCAGACACATGATGACACCAAGTATCGGGTTTACCTATTCTCCGGATTTCGGAGGTTCCGGCTATGGATATTTTAAAAATTATTATGATGCAAACGGAGCTTTAACGCCGTATTCTATTTTCGAAGGCGGAATTATCGGAAGCCCGACCACAGGATTGGTAGGAGCTTTAGGCTTTAACATCGGAAACAATCTGGAAATGAAAGTAAGATCGAAAAGCGATTCTACAGGCGTGAAGAAGATAAAGATTTTTGAATCTCTGAACCTTTCTGGAAATTATAATTTTGCAGCAAAAGATCACCCTTTTTCTATTATTACGATTACAGGGCAGTCTTCTTTCTTTAATAATAAGCTAAGTCTTAATACGAGTTTGTCTTTAGATCCGTATAAAATTATCTTCCTTCCGGGGCAGGATGCGGGAATCAGAACAGAGCAGTTCGGGTACTTCAGTGTTCAGGGATTCAATGTTCAGATGTCTTATCCTCTGAGCAGCGAAATTTTTGGTGAGAAAACAGACTATGCCAAAAAGTATAAAACAAAAGGGGAGGTTAGAAATGAAAATTATTATTTTGATGATGATAATTATGCGCATTTCAATCAGGCATGGACATTAAACGTAAATGCAAATTATGCCTACACGAAAAGTTCGGCATCCAGAACCCCGACCAAGCTTGCTTCTGTAGGGCTCGACGGGAGTATTAAACTTACCCCGTATTGGAACATCAATGGGAGTACGCACTATGATATGGTAACGCAGAAACTGGCATATACCCGAATTGGTTTTGCAAGAGATCAGCGAAGTTTTACCATTAATTTTAACTGGGTTCCTTTCGGGCAGTATAAAGTATATGACTTCTTTATCGGCATCAAAGCCAATATCTTAAGCGATGCGCTGAAGTATAAAGACAGAAGTTTTACACAGCCTAATGCACCTTTCTAATATTTGATTCTAGAAATAGAATATAAATTTTATATTTGCATCCAAAATAAATTTTCATGAAAAAAGTAATCAACACTGTTAATGCTCCTGCTGCTATTGGACCCTATTCACAAGCCAATATGGCAAACGGAATATTGTATATTTCCGGACAGATCCCTGTAGATCCTGCAACCGGAAAGCTGGTAGAAGGGATTGAAAAGGAAACGCATCAGGTAATGAAGAATCTGGACGCTATTCTTAAAGAAGCAGGAATGACTTTTAAAAATGTTGTAAAAGCTACCATTTTCCTTAAAAGTATGGATGATTTTGCTGTAATGAATGATATTTATGCTTCCTATCTGGATGCTGAAAGCTTCCCTGCGCGCGAAACGGTACAGGTTTCCTGCCTGCCGAAAAATGTGGATATTGAAATTTCTATGATTGCACATCAGGATTAATGAACTTTATAAGAAATACAATTGCGGTTATCGTAGGTCTTGGAATTGCAGGACTCATTATTACTCTTGGGATAAGAGCATTTCCGCAATGGGTAAATTTCGACGCTTTTGCTCCGTTTGAGCATTGGCAGAGATTTCTTCAGAGCAAGCAGAACGACGGTGCGTTTTTTGGCTTTCTGCTGTTTATTTCCGGATTGGGAACTACAGTGGGAGGTGTGGCAACTGCCATTATCGTAAAATATGCTAAGGTGGCTTATGCTATTCTTATCGGTTTCATTATGCTTTTTATAGCCATGCTGGATGTTATTGTTTTTCCTTATCATCCTACCTTCTATAAAATCTCAATTTTTCTTACTTTCTTCCCGTTTTCGTGGATCGGAGGTAAAATAGTAGAAGTCATTTATGAACGAAAGAAGAAAAGAAGAATCGCTGAAAAAATGAATAAATCATAATTATAAAAACGCTGCAGTCTGCAGCGTTTTTTGTTTTATATCAATTTCCCGAAAGTTTCTTACTAGGGTGCGGGAAGGTTTCCCGTTTTCCGGAAAGTTTGCGGCGGGGGTGCAACATCCTTTCCCGGTTTCCGGAAAAGCTGTTGCAGGGGTGCAGGAAGCTTTCAGGAAGGTTGGTCTGCCGATTTATTGTCCATATGTCTTTTTCAATTAAATAATATGTTTCTGAAGATTAAAAAAACTCGGCTGTCTCATTTGAGACAGCCGAGTTTTTGATATGAAGTGAAGTTTAGCTCTTTTATTAAGGCATTTTAAAGCCTCTCTGATACCCTCTTCCGTAGTCATCCATGTATTTGATCTGGGCAGTTCCCGTGAACTTATTTAGAATGTTTTCTACGTCTTTCTGTGAGTTTACAGGTTTTCCGTTGATCTCTGTGATGATGTATCCGTCTACGATTCCTGCTTTAGCCATTTCACCGCCTTCAATTACATTTTTGGCGATTACTCCGCTGTTCAGCCCATAATACGCTTTTGTTTTATCATCAATACTCTGGAAATCGGCTCCGATTTTTTCCGTTACACTAAGATCTGCTTTGGTTCTTGTAGAAGTGCCTCCTTTCTGATCTCTTAACGTAACGGTTGTTGTGGAAGGTTTTCCGTTTCTCTGATAAGTTACCGTCACTTTATCTCCGGGACGTTTGCTTCCGATCGCAATGGAAAGATCAGCAAAATCTGTAATTGGCGTTGTATCAATCTGGGTAATGATATCGCCTACTTTTAATCCGGCATCTTCTGCGCCGCTGCTTTCCCCGAATCCTGTTACCAGAACCCCTGAACCGGATTTATAATTGGTCTTTTTATCTTTATTGTATGCTGCAACAAGCTGATCGTCTGAAAGATCTAAAGAAGTTACCCCTAAGAACCCTCTCTGTACGATACCGAATTTCTTGATGTCTTCAACAATTTTTCTCGCTAAGTTTGCAGGAACTGCAAATCCGTACCCTTGGTAATAACCTGTGGTAGACTGAATAGCGGAGTTGATACCAATTAAATCTCCGTTTGTATTGACCAAAGCTCCTCCCGAGTTCCCCGGATTAATAGCCGCATCGGTCTGGATAAAACTTTCAATCGGATTGGCTGCTTTTCCCTGTGAACTTAAAATTCCGATTCCTCTTCCTTTTGCAGATACAATACCTGCTGTAACGGTAGAATTTAATCCCAAAGGATTTCCTACGGCAAGTACCCATTGTCCTACTTCAATATTATCGGAATTGGCAAAATTTAAATAAGGTAATCCTTTTTCTTCAATTTTAAGAAGGGAAATATCTGTATTCGGATCTGTTCCTACTAAAGTGGCGATATAAGATTTTTTATTGCTTAAAACAACTTCCAGCTTATTGGCTCCTGCTACAACGTGGTTGTTCGAAATGATATATCCGTCCGGCGAAATAATTACTCCCGATCCCATTCCTGAAGGCATATTATCGGGAACCTGCTGCTTTTGTCTCTGCTGTCCTCTTCCTCCGAAAGGATCTCCGAAGAAGAAATCAAACATATCCTGTTCAGAGGCTCTGCTTGTACTTCTGGACTGATAGTTTTTAATGGTTACCACTGCCGGAACTGTCGTTTTGGCAGCTTTTACAAAATCATCTCCTACTGCAGCAGAATTCATTCCCGCAAAGGAAACATTGGAAGATTTCGTAAAATATGATTGATCTGCACTGTTGGAATCGTGATTAAAATATTGTAATCCTCCAACGGTAGTAGCACCGGAAATAACTCCCACTACTGCAAATGGTAATAGTTTTTTTAAAGTACTCTTCATTGTATATCTTTCTTTGTTATTTATTGATGTTAACTTTTTCATTTTACTGTAAACAAATTTAATGCTAAATACGTATGCAATTGGTATGTAATGTTTCATTTTTAACTAAAATTTAACAGCAATTGCAATAATTTATACATTATCCCATAAATTTTAAAATCTCAATTAACGATCCTTAAAAAAATCTTAATGACATTATGGCATATTGATGTTTGTATTGTCATAAAGTTAAATCAGACTGATAATGATGAAGCCAAAAGAATACCAATCTTAATGTATACCTGATAAATTTTATATTTCGGATTTATCTTAAAATAATTATCTTTGCAAAAATTTTCTCACTTAAAACGTTTATAGCATGCAACTGTACAACACCTTAAGCGCAGAAGAAAGAGCTCGATTAATTGATGAGGCCGGAAAAGAGCGCCTTACTCTGTCTTTCTATGCGTATGCCAAAATTGAAGATCCCAAAAAGTTTCGCGACGATTTATTTATAGCCTGGAATGCACTTGATGCGCTTGGTCGTATTTACGTAGCGCATGAAGGAATTAATGCACAGATGAGCGTTCCTGCGGATAATTTTGAGGCATTTCGCGACACTCTCGAAGTATATGATTTCATGAAAGGGATTCGTCTGAATGTAGCAGTGGAGCAGGACAATCATTCATTTTTAAAATTAACCATCAAAGTCAGAAACAAAATCGTAGCCGATGGTCTGAACGATGAGACATTTGATGTTACCAATAAAGGCGTTCATTTAAGAGCAAAAGAATTTAACAGTTTGCTTGAAGATCCGAACACTATTGTCGTAGATTTCAGAAATCACTACGAAAGTGAAGTCGGGCATTTTGAAGGAGCAATTACTCCAGATGTGGAAAACTTCAGAGAAAGTCTGCCGATTATTAACGAGCAGCTACAGGATTTCAAAGAAGATAAAAACCTTTTGATGTACTGTACCGGAGGAATCCGTTGCGAAAAAGCGAGTGCTTATTTCAAACATCAGGGTTTCAAAAATGTATTTCAGCTGGAAGGTGGAATTATCGAATACACCCGTCAGATAAAAGAAGAAGGTATAAAAAGTAAGTTTATCGGTAAAAACTTTGTATTCGACCACAGATTAGGGGAAAGAATTACCGACGATATTATTGCGCAGTGTCACCAGTGCGGAAAACCGTGTGACAATCATACGAACTGTGCGAACGATGCGTGTCATTTATTGTTTATCCAGTGTGATGAATGTAAAGCAGCGATGGAAAACTGCTGTTCAACAGAATGTCAGGAAACCATTCATTTGCCTTGGGAAGAGCAGGTTGCTAAAAGAAAGGGTCTTCAGGTAGGAAATAAAGTATTCAGAAAAGGAAAATCTGAAGCTTTGAAATTCAAAAAATCCGGAGATCTGCCGGATAAGCCTTTAGCAAAAGCTGAAACAAAAGATATCCGCCAGAAAATAAAAGTTAAAAAGACATTAATCGGAAAAGCGGAGCATTATTATTCAAAATCTAAGATTGCTCAGTTTTTAATTGAAAACAATGAACTTGCAGTAGGAGATAAAGTGTTAATTTCAGGACCCACAACAGGAGATCAGGAAATAACCATCTCTCAGATTTTTGTGAACGGAGCTTTCAGCGACACAGCAAAAGCAGGAGATCAGATTACTTTTGAACTGCCTTTCAGAGTTCGTCTGTCTGATAAATTGTACAAAATCCTTGATTCTGAAAACGCATAATCGATATGTTAAAAGCAGAATTAAGAAAGAAATATATACAAAAAAGAAAAGCCTTGTCGATTGATGAGGCTTTCTTGTTATCTGAAAAGGTTTTTAAAAATTTCATCGAATATTTTAAACCTTCTCAAAACCAGAAAATCCATATTTTTATTCCGATTGAGAAGTTTAGGGAAGTAAATACCCAGATTTTCGTCAGCTACTTTTTAAGCAGAAAGATCCGTGTTTTTGTCCCTAAAATTGTCGATACAAGACTGATTTCGGTAGAAATTTTTGCATATTCTAAATTTGAATTGAATAGCTGGGGAATTTCCGAGCCGGTTTCTGATGAAGATTCTGGTATTCTGGATTTTGATTTTGTAATTACGCCCCTTTTATACTGCGACAGACAAGGAAATAGAGTAGGTTACGGCAAAGGTTTCTACGATGGTTTTTTTGAAAAAGTATCGGAAGAGACAAAAAAAATCGGAGTTAATTATTTTAACCCCGATGAAATTATCGATGATGTCTGGGAAAATGATATTCCGCTCGATTATTTGGTGACACCTGATGCGGTACTGTCTTTTTCAGGAGCATCAGAGTAAAATTTCACAAAGTAAAATTTAAATTCCTTGCTTTTCTGAGACGGTTTTGACACCAAAGTGTATTGTGCATTCCGTTCAAAATTTCCCAAAGATTTATTTTTATCTCCAAAATATTCCACATTGAATTTGGCAAAATTCAGCGTGTCTTTTTCCTTAATTTTCTGGAAAACATTCAGATTGCTGACGCGTACTTTTTTTACATTCAGGCTTTCGAGTTCTTTAAAAAGATCCTTAAAGGTAGTAGAATCGGACTTCTGGAAATACTTTTCTATTTTAGAGTAAATTGCCGTATCAATTTCCGTATTTCTCTGTCCGGAAAGATATAACGTAGACAAATCCAGCACATCCTGTACTTTTTGTGAAGTAATGGAATTGATAGCCTGGGTACTGTCCATTTTTACCGTTTTGTTATTCGTGTTTCTTAGCTTTTCCAGATCACTCTGTCCTCCGTTTTCTTCTTTTTTAACGCACGAAGTCATGGTGAATCCTATTAATATGATAAAAAACAAAAAGTTATTTATTGTTTTCATTGGCTGAGATTTTAAATTTAATAGATACAATTTTTCCTTTGTTATCTGTTTTCATTTCGATAACATTAAGGTTTTTAAGTGATGTTGTAGGTGTAGTGACTAAAGTGATGTAATCTTCCTTGTCTAAAGTTTCAAGTCCGTAAATATCGCTGTCGTAAACCTGTGTAATTACGGCGTTATTGCTGATACGGTTTTCCAGCTGTCTTCTTTTTTGGGTGATAAGATCATTCTGCTCCTCAGAATTTCCGCCTTTTACATCCTTTGTGGAAAAATAATAAAGCGCCATCTTATAATCATCAGGTTTAAGCTCGATGGTTTCTTCTTCAGGGGCATTTTCCAAATTTCGGTTTACTTCGAGATATTCATAAAACGGAGAACTGATCTGCATTTTAAGATTTTTATCCTTTGTAGCATATCTGAAACATTCTCCGGGTTTTATTCTGTAAAGAATGGGAGATTCGTTTTCCTTGATTACCTTAATTTCTATTTCACGCTGAATACTTAAATTTCTGTCGGCATCCGTAAAACAGTATACATAAGTTTTTTGGAAGATCGCATCTTTAAATCCTAAAAGTCCGGTAAGAATTACTAAAATAGTCGTTACAATTGCCCAAACGTTCTTTTTG
This sequence comes from Chryseobacterium sp. ZHDP1, assembly GCF_018603435.1. Lineage (GTDB taxonomy): Bacteria > Bacteroidota > Bacteroidia > Flavobacteriales > Weeksellaceae > Chryseobacterium > Chryseobacterium indicum. The sequence continues at coordinate 3,552,928 of NZ_CP075682.1, forward strand.
AAGAAATTTTTCTTCGGTTTTTCAGCGTCTGCTAAAGAAATTTTTTCAGTCTCTGGATTTTTATTAATTAATTGATTATCAGGTGTTGATTTTTGTAAATCTAAGTTTTCAGGGGCTTTAAATTCCTGTTTTTTAGGTAAATCTTCATCTTTAGGTAAATCCAGAGATGCGGAAACTGTTTTTTCCAGTTCTTTCAGCTCATCGTCTTTCAAATCTTCATCATCCTGCAGCAATTCACCTGCAAAAAGATGCTGTTTTTTGAATTCGTACCATGAGTCGTATCCCGCATAAATACTGAGTAAATTCAGCATATCGATTCGTGGCATTTTAGTAACCGGAGAATTCTTGAAATAAGTATAAAAAGATTTTTCGCTGATGTTCCCTTTTGCCTTTTTTCTGAGATCTTCCTGAAAATAAATGATGTCGATACCCTTCCATTTCGAAATATCGTCATAGGAAGGAGTGTATTCTTTCAGATATTGAGCCTGGACATCCTTTTTCAGCTGCTCAAAATGTAATAGATCTAAGTCCGTCAATTTATTCTAAAATGATTAAATTATTGATTATCAGTAATGTTTTTTTGTAAAACTATTTTACAAAGGTATTACAATTATTTTTCCTAAACAAATTTTCTATCTGCTCTACCTTTGTCTTGTTCAAATAACAGAACAGAGAAAAGATTTTATAAAACAATATTAACAAAATTAAATTTAATTTATTATGAAAAAGTCATTATTCGTAGCTGCTATCGCTGCAATCTCTTTAGTTGCTTGTAAAAAAACTGAAGCTAACACTACTGAAGCTACTGCTGATTCTGCTACTACAGCTATCGATTCTACAGCTAAAGCTGCTGATTCTACAGTAACTGCTACTGCTGATTCAGTAAAAGTTGCTACTGATTCTGCTAAAACTGAAATCAAAGAAGTTGCTAAAGATGCTAAAGCTGACGTTAAAGAAGTTGCTAAAGACGCTAAAACTGAAGTTAAGAAATAATTCTAGCTCAAAAATAAAAGAACCGTTTCACTCAGTGGAACGGTTTTTTTATGCTTATATTGTAATGATTGTCAATTGATCTGATCAATAACAATCAAGTAATCTCCAACAGCCAAATTATCCCTTCTTCTGCTTCAGTGTTTCGTAGCAAGTGATTGCTACCGCATTGCTCAGGTTTAAAGAATCGATGCTTCCTGCCATCGGAATCAATGTGTTCTTTCCTTTCCCGATCCAAAAATCACTTAATCCCGAATGTTCTGTCCCGAATAAAATGGCAGATTTCTGTTTAAAATCTCTTTTGTAAAGATCTTCGGCAGTTTCATCCATAATCGTTGTGTAAATATTGAAATTATTTTTCTGAAGAAATTCAAACGTTTCCTGATTTTCTGCCTGAAAAACTTCCATTCCGAATAAACAACCAACACTTGAGCGGATTACATTCGGATTATAAAAATCGGTTTTCCCGTCTGAAACAATCAAAGCATCAATTCCGAAGGCTTCACAACTCCGTAAAATAGCACCCAGATTTCCCGGTTTTTCAACACCTTCTACAATAATGATCGTAGAATCTTCTTTTGGTTTAAATGAAGATAAATCCGCTTCTTTTGTTTTATAAACCCCGATAATTCCTTCCGAAGTTCCACGATAGGCGATTTTTTCGTATACTTTTTCGCTGACAAGATGAATTTTTCCTTTGGGAAGTTCTTTCTGAAAAATACTTTCACAGATAAAAAATTCCAGCGGTTCAAAATGATATTTCTGAGCGCGGTCGTTTTCCTGCTGTCCTTCCACTACAAAAACATCCGATTTTTTGCGGAACCTGTTATCGGTAAGAAGTTTGGTAATGTATTTTACTTTTTCGTTCTGAAAACTTTCTATTAACATCCTGCAAAATTAGTTAAAATTTACAGTTAAATAAAAAACCTCAGAGCTGATCTGAGGTTGTAAATTTTATTCTTCTAAATTTTCCAATGTAGTCTGAGAGTTTTCCACCAGACTCTGCGGAAGATCTTTCTTATTTTTTATCCCCAAAGATTTAAGCTTTTGGGTTTGGATCACCAAATTGTCATTTCCTGTTGAAAGCTGTTTGTAAGCATCATTATAAACATTTTTTGCCTGATCCAGATTTTTCCCCACTTTTTCCAGATTTTCAATAAAACCTACGAATTTATCATAAAGTTTTGCTCCTCTTTCCGCAATTTCCATGGAATTTCTGTTCTGGTATTCGCGTTTCCAAAGGTCGGCAATCAGTTTTAAAGAAGTAATCAGATTGCTTGGATTTAAAAGCAGAATTCTTCTTTCATAAGCAAAATTCCAAAGATTCTGGTCTGCCTGCATTGCTGCAATATAAGCCGGTTCGCTCGGAATAAACATCATCACAAAATCCAGAGATTTTCCATAATCATCATATGCTTTTTGACTAAGCTGCGTAATGTGATTTTTAATGGAAGATAAATGCTGATTAAGTTTCATTAAATAAACATCCTGATCGGTTTCGTCTACCAGTTCGGTAAAAGCTGTGAGCGAAACTTTAGAATCTATGATAACATTTCTTTCATCGGGATATTTTATAACCGCATCGGGACGCATTTTTTTACCGGAAAATTCTGAGAACAATGCTTTGTTGTCTTCATCACGAAGTTCATGTTCAAGAAAATATTCTCTTCCTTTTACAAGTCCGGATTTTTCCAAAATGCTTTCCAGAATCATTTCGCCCCAGTTTCCTTGTGTTTTGCTTTCGCCTTTCAGAGCTCTCGTCAGTTTTTTCGCATCTTCAGAAATCTGCTGATTCAGTTCTGCTAATTCCTTTACTTTTTCGGCAAGAGAAAAACGCTCTTTGTTTTCCTTTTCGTAGGCTTCGTTCACGCGGTTTTTCAATTCCGCGATTCTTTCCTGAAAAGGTTCAAGGATGGTTTTAAGGTTGTTTTGATTTAAGGTGGTGAATTTTTCCGTCTTTTCTTCAAGGATTTTATTGGCTAAATTTTCAAACTGCAATTTAGATTCTTCCTGAATTTTTGCGATTTCTTCTTTCTGTGTCTGCAAAGATTTCTGTAAGCTTTCGTTAATTGCTGAAAGCTCTGAGTTTTTTGCAAACAAAGTCTGTTTTTCTGTTAAAAGATTTTCGATCTGAAGATTCTGTTTAGCGCTAAATTCTTTCTGTTCGGAAAACTGAGTGTTTAAAGAAGCATGTTCCGCAGAAATTTTGGCAAATTCATTTTTCAGATCATTCAGAAGGTCGCTTTGCTGTGCATTGATTTCTTTTTCTCTGCTGATATTCTGTGTTAATTCCTGAATTTTCTGATTTGAATTTTCTAAATCGGAACTGTTTTTAATATGTAAGTTATTGAGTTCATCATAAGAATTCCTCGAAACGGTAGAAGATTTCTGGGCGAAATATAAAATAACCGCACCAAGAATTCCCCCGGCTATAAATCCTATAATTAAATATGTCATCTCCATTTTTCAAAATTACAAAAAGGAAAATTGATTTCTTTTATGGAAAACCGTAAGTTTTATATTAGAAATTATTTTTTTTAGCCGCAAAAGCTGCAAAAGATCATTATAATATTTATTGTCCGCTTATTAAACTAAAGCTTCAACAGGCTCAGCTTGACATTGTTAGAAATTAAGCGTTTAGTATTAGAGGTGTCACACTGAGCTTGTCGAAGTGTCTGTTATAAATAATTGATTTTCATATCAGTGCATAGTAATAGGTTGTTTAACGGGTATTCAATTATAATATGTTGATTACGATATTCAAAGCTATCGGTATAATAAAAAATTAAAAATCTTTTGTGACATTGTGGTTAAAAATTAATCAACTAAAAGTTTTGGTTTTTCGGGAAAGATATTTGCAGGATCAATTTGTTTTCCGTTATTTCATCTTTTCAAATCAAAAATAAGTTTCATGAAATTCTTAAGCATTGCAGCCATTATGTTTTCATCCATTTTTTCAGCGCAGGATTTTGCCAATTATGCTAAATATGAAAAGCAAAATCAGGAAGTTTTAGCCAAAAAGACAATTCCCAATACCATTTTTATGGGGGATTCTATTACAGAAGGGTGGTTTTCCACAGATCCTTCATTTTTTACAAAGAATAATTTTGTCGGAAGGGGGATTAGCGGACAGGTGACTTCGCAGATGCTCTTGAGATTCCGTGAAGATGTTATCAATCTAAAACCGAAACGCGTTATTATTCTTGCCGGAACGAATGATATTGCGGAAAATCAGGGACCGATTTCCCTGGATAAAGTTTTTGGAAATATTGTTTCGATGGTGGAACTTGCAAAAACAAATAATATAAAAGTGGTACTTTGTTCGGTACTTCCTGCTTATGATTTCGGCTGGAGAAAAGAGATGCATCCGGCGGAAAAAGTAATTGCCCTGAACAAAATGATTGAAGCGTATGCGAAAAAGAACAATATTCCGTACGTGGATTATCATTCGGAAATGAAAGATTCCCGAAACGGACTGGATAAGATCTACACCGAAGACGAAATTCATCCTACAGCAAAAGGCTACGAAAAGATGGAAGCTATTTTGATGAAAAAACTTGGTAATAACTAAGAGTCTTACTCTAATTGAATTAATTCTAAGGTTACATAAGAAACTTAAACGTTTCTGGTGGAAGCCAGAATTTCAATGTTTTTTACCACGTCATTGCTTTCGCATTTTTTCAATTCCTTTAATAAAGAAGGAGTCAGGATTTTAGGATTCAAAATTTGGGTGGCAACTTTTGCGGCGGCATAATCTACGATTCCGATAACGTTTTCTCTCAGAAAGTTGGGTGTATTCGATGCAATAACGGCGGTTGCCCATGAAGTATCTCTCGCTTTTGAAATGGCAAAGTCCAGAACAGCGTTGTCTTTTCCGTTGGAAAGTTTGTCAATTAATTCTACCGGATAACAAATCTTGTTTAAAGAATCCTGAACTTTTTGATTAATGGAGGCAATCACATTGTTGATGTTTTCGAAGTCTTTTTTCAGTGGGTTGATTTTTCGGTAAGGCATAATGGAAGCAGCGGAAATTCCTAAATCGAGATTGATGTGCGCATTCATGCCTAAGAAAATGTGCTGTAAAATGAGGAGATTTTTGTTTTTTGCCGCTTCAAAAGCGATAAACCAGGAGTTGGTGCATTTTTGTCCTTTCGAATAGGCTTCCCAAGCTTCAAGATAACGTGTGGCAAAAGCAATATCCAGTACGGTCATTCTCGGATTGTCTTCAAATTTTTTCTGCTGAATTCCTTTCAGAACCTGCGCCGTCATAATTCTGTATGTACAGGCAAAATATCCGACAGGACTTTGATTTTCTTTCGCCCAAATAATGATTTCATCTAATTTTTTCAGAACTTCTTCAATGGTTTTCATGATGTTTTGTTTTTTTATAAAGATAAGAAAACCTTGTGTAAAAATATTTTGTATATTTAAATCTCTATAAAAGGAATTATAGAGGTATCCGAAAATCTTAAGAGTAGGAGCAAATTAAACAAAATACTATGAAAAATTTAAAATCTTTAAACCGAAAAGAGCTGAAAACAATTTCAGGAGGGCTTTATGAAAACTGCCAAGTTCCTTTAGAATACGGAGTCTGTAATCCGGGATATACCTTCTGCAGTAATCCTTATTGTTGTGTACTTGCCCGTAAACCTTATATTTGCATTGATTATTAGAAAACCAGGCTGTCATAATTTTGACAGCCTGTTTTTTTATTTTTCGTAATACGTTATTTGAATTTTATTATCATGAAGTTTCATAATTCCTTTTTGGGGATGTTGGAAATATAATTCAAGATCATTCTCTGCTTTTTTAACAATAATGGGTTCTGAATAAAAAATCTTTTCAGGAAGTTCAGTTACTGTTTCAAACCGGTTATTTTTTAATTCTGAAATGGTTGTTTTTGTTCCGTCAATACCTGAAATTATTGAATACAGTTTTTTGTTATAAACGAAACTTGATATGATGAGAACTCTGGTTGTGTCAAGAATTTTTTTTGTTCCTAACGTTGATTCTGATTCATATTCCCGAGTTATAATATCGGGATGATAAACCGGAATCTTCTTGGTGATTTCCATTTTTTCAGGATCTGAAATTTCCAGAATTTCTGAAAATCCCTGCATATGTGCTAAAGAATTCGAAACGTAATATTTTCCGTTTATTTTATTTACAGAAACAGGGCAGGTTGCTGCGGCATAATGAATGACGTTGTTTTGTCTGTTTTTAAAATAAACAGTTCCTCCCCATTCACCGGAGCAGCTTTTCCGCACTTCGTATTTTTCATCTTTATAAAGTAATCCGGAAAAGTTGGTTTCCTCTTCTTTTAAATGCTTAAGTTCATCAATAATATTTTTTGAAACATGATTTATTTTTACTTCGAATACGGAAGATTTATTCTTGCAGCTGATTAATGATAGTAACAATAAAACGTAAGATAATTTTCTCATTGACCTTAGTAATTAAGGATTTTCTTTTGCAATTTCCTCATGGTGCTTCAGGTATAAAGGCAGAGCTGCGGATCCATACCATGGCAGGATTTCGTATCCGAAGACTCCTGCTTTTACGGCGGGATCTGTTTTTACCCATGATTCTGCTTCTTCTTGGGATTTTGTATTGAAGATGAACATCCCTTCAAAATTTTGTTTGTTATCTGAGGTAAATGGTCCTGCCACTACAACTTTTCCTTCTTTAGCAAGTTTTCCGATGTTGGCCAAATGTTCTTTCATTAATTCAGCCATTTTTTGTCTTGTCTTCAATTTTTGTAGTTCCTGTCGTTAGCATTACGATTACGTACGGCTTCATTCCGTATTTATCGGCTCCCAGTTCTGTAGCCAGTTCTTGATTAAAGAAATAGAGACAAACCTATCAGCAATGAAAATTTTCTCATCGTATTACTCTTTTATTCTTAAAAATTCTTTCGCCAATTCAATCATTTTAGGATCTCCGGTATATTTTCCGTGTTCGTCGGATAATTTTACGGTTGGGATCCATTCTTTATTCGGAGCCTGAACGCCGATAAGTTTCATGACGATATTCATCGGTTTTAAGCCGACATCGTTGGTAAGATTAGTTCCGATTCCGAAAGAAACTCCGATTTTTCCTTTGCAGTAATTGGTGATTTCTTCTACTTTTTCAAGATTTAAACCGTCTGAAAAAATAATATATTTGAATAGCGGATTAATGCCATGTCTTTCATAATGGGCAATGGTTTTATCTGCGAATTCCAGAGGATCGCCGCTATCGTGACGAACACCATCGAAGAGTTTTGCAAACTTTTTATCAAATTGCTGAAAGAAAACATCCGTTGTATAGGTATCTGAAAGGGCAACTCCCAAATCTCCGCGGTAAACATCTACCCAGTGTTCCAGAGCCAGTTCGTTTGCCATCTTGAAACCATATTCCGCTGCGTGGAACATAAACCATTCATGAGCATGGGTTCCGATAGGTTTTACATTGTATTTCATGGCGAAATGTACATTGGATGAACCAATAAATGTAGAATTTTTCTTCTGTGTTAAAGCCTCCATAACCAGATTCTGAACTTTATGAGAGTGTCTTCTTCGGGTTCCGAATTCTGCAAAATTAACGCCCAGTTTCGCCAGTGTTTCTGCTTTTTCCAAAGTTTTATTCATCACTACTTCATTGGAGTCTCTTCCCATGTGGTTCATTTCGTAGTGAAGTTCGCTGATGAGTGCGAGTAAAGGAACTTCCCAAAGAATTGTTCTGTACCAGAGCCCTTCAACCGTTACAGAAAGATCGCTTCCTTCCTGATGAATTTTAACTTCGGAAGGATCATAATGATAGCCTTCCAAAAAATCTAAGTAGGGAAGATCAATGTAAGGGCAGGTTCTTGCCATGAACTTTTTTTCGTCTTTCGTCAGCTTTAGTTCTGCCATTTTATCAACGGCTTCTCGTAAAGCTACATCGAAACCTTCAGGAAACTGATGTTTTCCGCGGTTGATGAATTCATATTTCACTACAGAGCTTGGGAATAATTTTACTACCGCATTCTGCATGGTTATTTTGTAAAAGTCGTTATCTAAAATAGAGTTTAATCGTACGTTGTGCATAATTGTGTAATTTATACGCAAATATAGTTATTAAAAATAAAATCACCTAAATGTAAGGTGATTTTTTTACTTTTTAAGGAAAATTTTTTTCTTTACTTCCCAAGATAAGAATTGTACATCCATACTTCTTTTTCCTGTTCTGTAATGTAGTCACTCATCTGAGAGTTTGTTCCTTCGTCTCCGGCTGCATCAGTAATATCTAAAAGTTCTCTCTGAAGATCAATAACTACTTTGAATGAATTTAAAATGTTTTCAACACTTTTCGTAGCATCGCTTACTTCCACGCTTTCTTTTATGGTTGATACTTTCAGGTAGTCTGAATAATTGTGAGCCGGTGTAGCACCCAGTGTTAAAATTCTTTCTGCAATTTCATCAATCTTTAAAACAAGACTGTTGTATAGTTCCTCAAATTTAGGGTGAAGTGTAAAAAACTGATCTCCTTTAATGTTCCAGTGAGAGCCTCTTGTATTCTGATAAAATACGGAATAGTTAGCTAAAAGAATATTTAATTTTTCTGAAATCTTTTTGCAGTCGGTTTCTTTAAGACCGATAATGTTGGCGTTTTTCATATCTATATTGTAGTTTATTTTTCTGAAACAAAATTAAGTAAATATTGTGCCGAAAATGCGGTTTCATGATTGATGATACTTATCTTTGATATTTTTAGAATGAATTTAAATGTGATAGTTTTTGCATTCCAATTTGTGGCACCAATTTAATAACCTTGTTCTATATACATATTATTATATAGTAAAGTCAAAAATTGTAGATAATGATGCTGGAGCCACTGCTTATTTTAACAATACCCATTTGTATTAATAAATAATCTGGAAGAACTTAAAAATAATATCAAAGATTTTCACTGGAATAGGAATGTTCGTGTTGCAATTGTTGATAAACCGTAACTATCTGTTAATTAAATTTTAAATAAAAATATTATTTCTATATAACTGCTTGTTAATTAAAAAAATATTACTATTTTTGCACCCTAAAATAAAAAGCAATTAAATGCCTACTATTCAACAATTAGTAAGAAAAGGAAGAGCCACGCTTGCCAAGAAGAGCAAATCGGCTGCCCTAGATTCTTGTCCACAAAGACGTGGTGTATGTACGAGAGTATATACTACTACACCTAAGAAACCTAACTCTGCACTAAGAAAAGTTGCAAGGGTAAGACTTTCTAACGGTAAAGAAGTGAATGCCTATATCCCGGGCGAAGGACACAATCTTCAGGAGCACTCGATAGTATTGGTTAGAGGCGGAAGGGTGAAAGACCTACCGGGAGTACGTTACCACATCGTAAGAGGTGCATTAGACACTGCAGGTGTAAATGGAAGAACGCAGAGAAGATCGAAGTACGGAGCTAAGAGACCTAAACCAGGTCAGGCACCAGCTGCACCAGCAAAAGGAAAGAAAAAATAATCATTAAATAAGGTACAGAAACAATGAGAAAGACGAAAGCGAAAAAAAGACCGTTGTTACCAGATCCAAAATTTAATGATCAGTTGGTAACGAGATTCGTAAACAATTTAATGCTTGACGGTAAGAAGTCAATCGCATTCAAAATTTTCTATGATGCGTTGGATATCGTAGAAACTAAAAAAGGAGATACTGAGAAAACAGCCCTTGAAATCTGGAAAGATGCATTAACAAACGTTATGCCTCACGTAGAAGTACGTTCCAGAAGAGTAGGTGGAGCTAACTTCCAGATTCCTATGCCAATCAGAGCAGATAGAAAAATTTCTATGGCAATGAAATGGTTAATTAGCTACTCTAAAAAGAGAAATGATAAGTCTATGGCTTTGAAATTGGCTAATGAGGTAGTAGCTGCTTCAAGAGAAGAAGGTGCTGCTTTCAAAAAGAAAACAGATACTCACAAAATGGCGGAAGCAAACAAAGCTTTCTCACACTTCAAATTCTAATCTGAAATGGGAAGAGATCTTAAATTTACAAGAAATATTGGTATTGCTGCTCACATTGATGCAGGTAAGACTACCACTACAGAAAGGATTTTATTCTATACAGGTGTAAACCACAAAATTGGAGAGGTTCACGATGGTGCTTCTACAATGGACTGGATGGAACAGGAAGCAGAAAGAGGTATTACTATTACTTCTGCTGCAACTACTTGTAACTGGAATTTCCCAACAGATCAGGGTAAGAAATTACCTGAAACAAAACCTTACCACTTCAACATTATCGATACACCGGGACACGTTGACTTCACCGTAGAAGTAAACAGATCTTTGAGAGTATTGGACGGTTTGGTATTCTTATTCTCTGCAGTAGACGGAGTAGAGCCTCAGTCTGAAACCAACTGGAGACTTGCTGACAACTACAAAGTTGCGAGAATGGGATTCGTAAACAAAATGGACAGACAGGGTGCTGACTTCTTGAACGTTGTAAAACAAGTAAAAGAAATGTTAGGATCTAATGCAGTTCCAATCGTTTTACCAATCGGTGCTGAAGAAGATTTCAAAGGAGTTGTAGACTTAATTAAAAACAGAGCGATCATCTGGGATGAAGCAGGACAGGGAGCAACTTATGAAGTAGTTCCAATTCCTGAAGACATGAAGGATGAAGTTCTTGAATATAGAGAGAAATTAGTAGAAGCTGTTGCTGATTATGATGAGACTTTGATGGAGAAATTCTTCGAAGATCCGGATTCAATTTCTGAAGAGGAAATCAACGAAGCTTTAAGAAAAGCTACTATCGATCTTTCTATCATCCCAATGACTTGTGGATCTTCTTTCAAAAACAAAGGAGTACAGTTCATGCTTGATGCTGTTTGTAAATATCTTCCTTCTCCACTAGATAAGGATAATATCAAAGGAACAGATCCAAGAACTGATGCTGATATCGAAAGAAAACCATCTGTTGAGGAGCCTTTCGCTGCATTAGCTTTCAAAATTGCTACTGACCCATTCGTAGGTAGATTAGCATTCTTCAGAGCTTATTCAGGAAGATTGGATGCTGGTTCTTATGTATTAAACACAAGATCTGGTAACAAAGAAAGAATCTCAAGAATCTATCAGATGCACGCAAACAAGCAAAATCCGGTTGAGTATATCGAGGCTGGAGATATTGGTGCAGCTGTAGGATTTAAAGATATTAAAACAGGAGATACATTATCTGATGAAAAGAACCCAATTGTTCTAGAATCAATGATCTTCCCAGATCCGGTAATCGGTATCGCTGTTGAGCCTAAAACGAAAGCTGACCAGGATAAAATGGGTAACGCTTTAGCTAAATTAGCTGAAGAAGATCCAACGTTCCAGGTTAAGACAGACGAGGCTTCAGGACAAACGATCATTTCTGGTATGGGTGAACTTCACTTGGATATCATCGTAGACCGTATGAGAAGAGAGTTCAAAGTAGAGGTTAACCAAGGTCAGCCGCAAGTAGAATACAAAGAAGCTCTTACACAAAAAGCTAACCACAGAGAAGTTTACAAAAAGCAGTCTGGAGGTAGAGGTAAGTTCGCAGATATCGTATTCGAAATCGGTCCTGCAGACGAAGGTAAAACAGGTCTTGAATTCATCAACGAAATTAAAGGAGGTAACATTCCTAAAGAATTTATTCCTTCAGTAGAAAAAGGATTCAGAGAAGCAATGAAGAACGGTCCTTTAGCTGGATTTGAGGTTGAATCTATGAAGATTACATTGAAAGATGGATCTTACCACCAGGTTGACTCGGATCAGTTATCTTTCGAATTGGCTGCGAAGTTAGGTTTCAAAGAATCTGGTAGAGCTGCTAAAGCGGTTATCATGGAACCAATCATGAAGCTTGAAGTAGTAACTCCTGAAGAGTACATGGGTGATATCGTAGGTGACCTTAACAGAAGAAGAGGTACTGTAAACGGTATGGACGACAGAAACAACGCTAAAGTTATCAAGGCTTTCGTTCCGCTTTCTGAAATGTTTGGTTATGTAACTTCTCTTAGAACGTTATCTTCAGGTAGAGCAACATCTTCTATGGAATTCGAGAAATACGAAGCTGCTCCTACAAACGTTGCTGAAGAAGTAATCGCTAAGGCTAAAGGTTAATATTAAATTAGATTAAAATGTCACAAAGAATCAGAATAAAACTTAAATCTTACGATTACAACTTGGTAGATAAATCTGCAGAGAAAATCGTAAAAACGGTAAAGGCTACTGGTGCTGTTGTAAACGGACCAATTCCATTGCCAACCAACAAGAGAATCTTCACAGTGTTGAGATCTCCACACGTAAACAAGAAAGCAAGAGAGCAGTTCCAGTTATCAGCTCACAAGAGATTGATGGATATCTACTCTTCTTCTTCTAAAACTGTGGATGCTCTAATGAAGTTAGAACTTCCTTCAGGTGTAGATGTTGAAATTAAAGTGTGATAATTGCATACTTTGCAATGATTATATAAAATCCGTTCCTTTTGAGGAGCGGATTTTTTTAGTTTTATCCTTTTTGTGAAGGAAAAGATCTTTGCTGTTATGTATATTTACGAAAATATTCTTATGAAAAAACTCTTACTTTTAACAGTCTTGCTTTACGTATCTTTATCAGCGCAGACTCATCGGTTTATTTATGATGTAGTTTATCGTCCTGATTCAACTTCTGCTGAAGTAAGGAAAGCCAACTATTATCTTGATATTAATCCGGATGAAACATTCTATTATGAAAGATCTTTTTTTGTCAGTGATTCTATAGAAAAAGTTTCCGGCTTAAGGACGTTTAACGGGAAGGTTACAGATTTGCTCAGTAAAAAGATTAAAACAAAACAATATGTTCTTTACAGTATTCAAAGCTACGATGTTTACAAATTAATAGATGAACCTAAAATAAATTGGAAAATTGAAAAGGAAACTAAAGTTTCATCTTCCATTCAAGCTCAGAAAGCTACGGCAATATTTGGGGGCAGAAACTGGATCGCATGGTTTGCAAAAGACTTTCCTTTTCAGGAAGGACCATATAAATTTCACGGTTTACCGGGAATGATTATTGAAATTTATGATGATAAAGAAAATTATCATTTCTCTCTGAACAGATCAGAAAACTTAACCGAAACACAGTTGATAAGCTTCTATAAAAATGCAAAATCAAGAGGAATAGAAATTCCATATTCTAAATACAAATCCATGTTGCTAAGTTATTATCTTGATCCAATAAAATTTATCAATAACGGTGACGTGAAAATTGACGAAAATAACAAATTAGGACTGGATGATGGCAGAATCATTTACAAACCGGAAGAACTTCGGCAATATACTTTTGATGAACAGCATAGAATTAAAAAATATAATAATCCAATTGAAGTGGATAAAGCAGTGAAGTACCCTGAAGTAAAAAAATAATATTGAAATATAAATAACATCAGGAATATCATCAGGAATATCATTTGGATAATTAATCTAGCGGATATAAAAATTACAATTTTACATTGGCTTTTCGGCGGAGTTTTTGATGCTTATTAACTTACTAATACAAAGAAAAATGGCAAGATCAGGCAAAAGTTTTTTCGAAAAATTCTCAGATTGGGCAACAAAATTTACAGGGAGTTCTTACGCTTTCATCGGGGCGACCTTAATCGTGATTATATGGGCCGTTTTGGGACCTGTTTTTAACTATTCCGAAACATGGCAGCTCGTTATAAATACAGGGACAACCATTATCACTTTTCTCATGGTATTTTTAATTCAGAAAGCACAGAATAAAGATTCCAAAGCCATTCAGATCAAATTAAATGAATTGATCGCGGCTAACGAAAAAGCCAGCAACAGAATTGTAGATATTGAAGATTTAACGGAAAAAGAGCTCGATCAGCTTCATTATTATTATGAAAAGTTAGCGGATTTTGCAGAAGAGGATGATGATATCCATTCTTCACATTCGATTGATGCTGCTAAAATAAATCAGGATCGTAAGCATAATGCTTTCAGAAAAAAACATGAAGAATGGTTGCAGAAACAGAAACCATGACAAAAATAGAATGAGTTTATTTTTATGTTAAATTAATAAAATGAATAATACTTTATATTTTTAATAGTTCAAGGATATTTTATAGTTAAAATTTAAAATAATTTACAGCTATAGATGTAAATATGGTAATAAATCCTAAATTTGCCTTTCTAAAATTATTTTAATGAAAACAAAATTACCTTTTCTGCTGTTAGTTGCTGCAGGTACAATGGCGAATGCGCAGTGGAATAGAACGGCTCCTACAAAAGCTGTTACAAAGAAAGACGATCATTCGGCTTATTACAGTTTAGATATTAATATGATTAGAACCCAGCTTTTGAGAGCCCAGGAAGTTGGCGGTTCAAAAATTATCATTAGCCTTCCTACACTGGAAGGAAAGATTGAAAAATTTGCAGTTAACAGTTTTCCGGTAATTGATCATGAAATTGCCAATCAGTATAATCTGGGATCGTATGTTGGAACCGGAGTTGATGATCCCAGCAAATATGTTAGATTCAGTGTTGCTCCAAACGATTTTCAATCCATGATTATTAGTGGAGGCAAATATGAATTTATAGAACCTGCATCTGCGGACAAAACCATTTATTCTATCCATGGAAAAACTGCTAAAAATGGTCACGCATTTGTCTGTAATACCAAAGAAGACAAACAGTCCGTTGCCAGAATGCAGGATTTAATGGCAAAAGGAGAAACAGCGAAATCAAATAATCAGAAATATCATACTTTAAGATTGGCAATGTCTGTTACCGGAGAGTATACAGCCTATTTTGGCGGAGCAGCCAATGCGCTCACACAGATAAATGCCACCTTAACAAGAGTAAACGGCGTTTTTGAGCAGGAATTTAACCTGCATTTGAATATGGTAAATGCTCCCAATCTTATTTTCACTAATGCAGCAACAGATCCGTACAGTGATGCTGATTACATGTGTAAATGGAATTATGAATTAATGAATGTTCTTCACGGAGGGACTTACGGTGTAACAGACTCGACGTTTGATATCGGGCATCTATTTGGTGCCACAGGAGGTGGAGGAAATGCTGGATGTATTGGCTGTATTGGAAGTAACGATGTAACTTTTACGACAATATCGGCTTCAAGCACTGATGCTTGCACAACTTCAGCTGGAGTAGCATATGGATATAATTCTCCAAGTAACTACAAAGGAAGTGGTATAACATCTCCTGCAAATGCAGTTCCTATGGGTGATAGTTTTGATATTGACTATGTTGCTCATGAGATAGGCCATCAGTTAGGCGATAATCATACATACAGTTATAACGAAGGAACAGGAGTTTGTGTGGAGCCAGGATCAGGATCAACAATCATGGGATATGCAGGAATTACCGGTACAAACACAGATGTTCAGCAACACTCTGATCCTTATTTCCACAGCGTAAGTATTGATCAGGTACAGACCAATCTCTCAACAGTAACCGTAGATGTGGAAACTCCAATAACAAATAATCCACCAGTAGTTACGGCAATGACGACTACCTATACAATTCCTAAATCTACAGCATTTGTTTTAACAGCATCTGCAACCGATCCGGATGGAGATGCATTAACATATAACTGGGAGCAGGTAAATTCCAGTTCATTAGCTAATGGCATTGGTAAAGCATCCGGAACTGGTGATGGAGCCTCTGCTATTGGGAATACCTCTTCGGGGGCAAGCTTTAGATCTTGGCCGGCTAGCTCGAGTCCCACAAGATATTTCCCGAGATTATCAACTGTTTTGGGAGGAGCTGTAAAAAATACTACCGACTTTGAAGCGGCATCAACTGTTGCAAGAACCACAAATTTCAGAGTAACTGTAAGGGATAATAAAGTTGGCGGACAGGCGCAGACAGCATATGCTACACAAACAATTGTTGTTGGTTCTGCTGCTGCATTTACTGTAAACTCAGCTACTTTAACACCAAATGCAAATTCAACAATTACCTGGGTAGTTTCCGGAACTACTGCTTCGCCTTATAATGTGGCAAATGTTAAAATAGATTACACATACGATAATGGAACAACATGGACTGTTTTGGCAGCATCTGTTCCAAATTCAGGTTCGGCAAGTGTATTTGTTCCTGCTTCATTGGCCGGAAAAAGCGGACATATAAGAGTTTCTGCGATCGGAAATGTATTTTATGCTGTAAAACAAAACAATGTTGGAACATTATCAACAGCTGAAGTTGGGAATGTAAAAACAGTACAGATTTATCCAAATCCCGTAGATGATATATTGAACGTTAAAAATATTTCATCCAAATCAACTTACGAAATTTACAGCGCTCCTGGTCAGTTAATCGGTAAAGGAATTGTAGGTGATGGTAAAATTGTTGTGAGAGATTTGGTAAAAGGAGTTTATTTTATCAGCATAGATGAAAACGGAACTGCTCTTAAAACCAAATTTGTTAAAAAGTAAGTAAAAATTAAAAGTCATACAATAATAAACCTCTGAGCGATCAGAGGTTTATTTATTAAATGGAGGGAATTTCAATTTCTACTTCATAAAATACCCGAAATAAGAACAGCTTCCCATCAGATTTTTTGCAGTCTCCGTATCGGCATACTGCGTTTTCAGCATGGCAAAATACGTTCTGTATTTTTGATTTTTAATCTGATCTAACTGCTTTTGGAAAGCATCTGTTTTCTCGCTCCATTTTGGATCCGAGTAATCTACATTCGAAGGATTTTTAGTTTCATACTGATAATATTTCCCCTGTTCCGCACTTGCCATCTGAAACAGAATTCTTGCTTTCTGTTCTTTATCCGTTGATGTATTCAAGGCTTTTTTATAATAATTAATTGCCAGATCAAAATTATCAGGTTCAATAAAAGTAGTATTTGTGAAGTTCTTGTAGTAGTACTGATAAGGCGTTTCACTGTCGGTATTCCAGAAATTATATTTTCCGCCATTCGTATTGTCAACATCCATCACAAATAACTGTCTGTAATATCCCAAAGAAGAAGTATTGTAAAGAAGATTTCCAATGAGCTGATTGGCTTTTGTTGATTTTTCGTCCTCACCGCTTCCTATTTTTTTAAGCTGAATTAAAGCATCTGCCAATTCAAGTTTATTCATCATAGGTTTAATGAAAGAAAACTGAGAAAAATCTTCCTTCACCATGCTTTCTTCAGGCGCACTCTGATAACTTTCCCAAACATTATGTCCGAAAACAAGATCCGAAATACTTCTGAAACCATTGTATTCAGCAGTTCCGTATTGATGAGGCGTTTTTTTCTGAGAATTCCCGTCCCAGTCATAATTGATTCTCGGAATTCCTGTGAAATTCTGTGCTTTTGCATAGTATGATTTAGCTTTCTCAAAATCTGCCTGTCTCATGGCTCTGTCACCATAAATCACTGCAAAAAAGGCATCGATATTTCCTACATCATCAATATTTTTAGCAATAATCTGTTCTTCGAATTTCGTTTTGTTCGGCTTTCTGTAAAAATCTTCCACACTTTTTACCAGACTGGAGTTGGGGTTGTACTGAAGATCAGAAAGCGTATTGCTCATAAGGAAAGATTTTCCGTCTTCACCCTGCAGGAAATAACGGTTGGCAAGAACATCTTTCAGGAAATCTTTTGTAGAAGGAACCTCACCGTAATAATCGTACTCTGTTTCTGTGCTGTCTTTTTTAGGTTCCGGTTTATCCACAAAATATTCGGCATAATCTTTCATTAAATGATCTTCGTAAGCTGCATCAATTTTAGGCTGGGACACAATGTCATTCAGAACTTTCATTCTTTTAATCTGTTCCTGATATTCGGGATTGCTGGTTTGAATATGGGATAAAATCTCTGTACTGGCTTTATAATCTTTTTTAAGGAACTTCAGATAAGCATCTGCAATTTGCCAGTATTCGTCTTTAGATTTTTCTTTCGTTTTGCTTGTGAATTTTTCAAGATCATCTAAGAAATCTTTCGTCTGATCGTCATAGTAATAATTATTCTTGTTGAAAACCGGAATTCTGTTCGGGTTGTCCAGCAATTCATCATCGCTTTGATCTGCTTTCATTTCAGTACTCGTTTTATCTTTAACGCCGAATAACTTCTTAAAAAAGCGCACAATTTTCTGCCAGAACGATATTTTTTCCTCTTTAGGAGCTTCCGCAGCTTCAGTTTTAGGCTGATCCGTTGTAGTGTTTGCAGAGACTTTTACCGCAGTTTTTTCATTATTGTTGGTGTAATAATAAATCGGAAGATAGTTTCTTTCCAGTTCATTGATGCTCCTCACCGCCATCACTTTCAGAATTTCAGAATCAGGATCTATTTCAAACATTTTCTCCATAATCGGAATCGGATTGTTGAAATCTTCATAGCCTAAAAGAAAATAAGCCATGTTTTTTTCTTCATTCGTTCCCGCTCTTTTCATAATATTATTAAAAGAAGCAGTGTCCGAAAGTTTCATAGACACGAAGGCAGACTCTTTACGGCTTTTACCGTTCATAAAGACCTGAAAGAAATTCCAGTTGGCATCACTTTTCAGATCCAGTCCGCGTTGTGCACCCGCCAATTGATCGAGAGCCATAAAATAGGTTGCTCCTCTTAATTTTATGGGTTCAACATAATTCTTGAAAGCTTCAATCGCTGCTTCGTAATTTCTTGTATAATGGTTGAAACGCACCAATTGATATCCGTAACGCTGCTTAATTTCAGGATTTTTTGCCGCATTGTAAAGAGAGGTTAATGCCGTGATGGTTTTATTGTAATCAAGATTTGTTGCATTTTGTGAACCTTCGCTTTCACGGTAATAAAAAGAATCAGGACTTTCAACATAGTTGATTTTCATGTACGGTTCAAGATATTTTGCCTCAATCAGATAATCAATCGCTTCCTTATATTTAGAATAGAAACCAGATCCGAGTTTTGTAAGAAGCTGATTGTTCGTGCTGCCATTTTTAAGAGCATTCAGATCACTGATGTTCATTTTATTCACCAGATAATCTGTCTCCGCGAAAGTCAGTTGATTATTAAAGAATTTTTTCCAGGCATCCACATTTTCATTAGGAATCTGGGATTGTTTAAAATCAGTATAAAATCTTGTTGAATAGCTGTGAAGAAAAGGCAGGTACGATTTATCCTTGATGATACTCTGCGTAAACAGATTGAAGTATTCATAATCCGGATCAGACCATGCGCACGCTTCAGTTTTACTGTAAAAAAGCGATAGAACCGCGAGCGAAAGAAAGTACTTTTTCATTTTGTTAATGGTGTTTTTTTAAGTTTATAATTTTAATGAATGTATGTTTATTTTAAAAAATCTTACGCTGATCCGTTTAAGAAATGTGTAAGAACTATCTTTTTAAGCATAATGCAATTTACGCAGAATTTTGATTGAGTTTACAAGCTAAAGTTCTGACCTGTAACAAATTTACTGTCTAGCTGATAATAAATAATAGTGAAGTTGCTTATTTTTTTCTCCAGAAAACGGATAACTTCCTGAAGCTGCTCATCAGAAATCTCTTCAATTTTAATTCTGAAACCTTTGTTTAGATAACTTCCGAAATAAAATCCGTCCTTTTGTATTTCAATTTCCGTATCGGATGTTCGCTTGAAATCGGGGTTTTTAAGATCCTTTTCAGACAAAGCATTAATCAGTTTATGTTTTCCCAAATGGTTGGTTACAATTCCCCATGAGTAAATCGGCAGGGCAACCTCGATCTTTTTAACAGGATAATTTTCCAGTTTGGAAAGATAATTTTTCAGAGTATTAACATCAAGAATAGAATTTTTATCAGAATTTTCCAGCGGTGAAGAAGTGGAGTAGCACATCAGAAATACCTGCTCAACCGGTGGCACTCCCATGATATTTTTATCTTTTACCTGATGAAGACGAAGTGTGCAGGTTACCGTTTTTTTTGAAACATCCTTTAATTTTTTCAGAAATTTAAAATAGTCATCACGGGTTCCTGCAGTCCAGTCGCAGTCAATTTGTATTTGATTGCCGGTCTTCAACTGATATTCTGAACTCTTTTTTGTAATTAAATCATTAATGCTTGCTGCAAGAAACTGTATTTCCTCATTGGTAATGTTGAGAAACGCACGGTTTGTAATAAAAACCGTCGGAACAATATTTTTATCATTGCTGAAACTCTGATCCTTAGTAATAACTCCGACAGGCTGAAACTTACCCTCCAATTTATCAACATCAAAAAATCGGGTGTATAAATAAGGATCAGTTGCTTTATGTAAAACATCTTTCTCTGTTTTGTCTAAAGCCAAACGGGTTTTCCAGTAATAAAAAGTGTACGGATGAGACTGTTTTTTACCACAGGAAACAGCAAGGAATAAAATTAACAGAAGTGGTGTAACTTTCATCATTGGTATAATATTCCTGAGCATTCGCAATTTGTTTTTTCCATTTCAGAAACGGGACAGCAGTCGTCAGACTTTTTTACTTTTCCGTTTTCATCGGTCAGATAAATTTTTTCTTTATCAAATTTTACGTAAAATGTTTCATTATAGGTTTTGAAATAAACTTTCATCACTTTCGGATCATATTTTCCGGCATTGATTTCTTCCTGAGTTTCTGTTCCGTCTGCTTGATTGATCTGCACAAAACCGAAATAGACATCCCCGTTATCTTTGATATTAATATAATAACTAGGTGTTCCGGAATCGTTGGCTCCATCTTCTATATTGAAATCTCTTTTCCCGAAAAACGGAACTTTCGACTGCGCCAATGAAAGTAAGGAGGAGAGAAAGAGGAATAGAAATAAAAGTTTTTTCACGAGTAAATTTTTCTCAAAATTAAAAATATCCTATCAAAAATTACACCGTAAAATCACGGTGATTACTTTTATGACAAGATTTTGTAAAGTTTAATTTTATTCTTTGTTTTACGTTTTATAAGCGGAAATGCCATTGTCTATCTTTAAAATACTATATATTTAAAAATAATCTTTGTTTAACTTAGCGATGAAACTAAACGCAAAGAAAGACAAAGAAAATTCAAATTATTAACACCGTAGATTTAGATAAACAAAGGTGTTTCACTTATTTTCGAAAAACAAAGTTTTTTAATAAAAACAAAAAACCACCTCAAAAAAAGATGGTGTGTACATTACTAACAATTAATTTTTTAAAATACTGTTGCAGCAAGCTGAATTCTTGCGAACTTATTCGAAGGATTCCACATTGCCATCATGGAAACAGGCAGGGTATAATGATCGGTAATTTTTACGGTCTTACTAGCCTTCACGCCTACATTTACAATATCAAAACTGTTTTTTCCATTTCCGTAAAGAAATCTTTTGTCATTTATGGCAAATCCGGCTCCTACAAATGCGTCCAGATTTACTTTTTTATCTTTAATAACAGGATAACTCGCCTGAATATATGTTGAATATTTATTCTTTTTATATGTTCCGTCATATTCCAGAACCACTTCTCCTGCATTGGCTCCTCCATACAGCATAATATCTGTTTCAATATTTAAAGGAAAAGAAGCTCCAAATGTATAATTGGTTCTTAAATCGATAATATGTGCTGTTCTCCTGTTGGAATAATTAAAAATATCATCTGAAGCCACCGTGGTGTTTATATTTCTTGAATTAAATAGATCCCACAATCCAATATAAAATCTTCCGTTGGAAAACTGTACATAATAATTGATTTCTTTATAATGTGTATTATCTTTATCGTCCGCTAAAGCAGATGCGCCCCAAATTCCGACCTTCCATTTTTTATCTTTATCCAGAGCATAAGAAATATTTCCCATCACAACTGGCTTATCGGTAATTATTAAACCTCTCCAAAGATGGTTATTCTGAATGTTTGTGGTAAAATCCAGTCTGCTTTCTTCTGCCGTTTCTGTGTTTTCCTGGGCAAAAAGAGTCCCTGTGCCTGATAAAATCAGGCATAAATAGATTAGTTTTTTCATAAAGTAAAGTAGTGTTGTTAGCTCAGTATTCCGTGAAGTAACGCAGCAAGTCCTGCTCCGATGATTGGTCCTGCAATGGGAATCCATGCGTAACCCCAATCGCTGCTTCCTTTTACCGGAAGAAGTGCATGCATAATTCTTGGTCCGAGGTCTCTTGCCGGATTAATAGCGTAGCCTGTGGTTCCTCCTAAAGAAAGACCGATTGCCCAGACCAATAAAGTTACCGGTAAAGCTCCCACACTTCCTAATCCTATTTTTGCGGTCGGATCATTATTTAAAGTCATACTTGGATCTGCGAAATGAAAAATCACGAATACCAGAACGAAAGTTCCGATAATTTCGCTGATTAAATTGGAAACAGGTTTTCTGATCGCGGGCCCTGTACTGAAACACGCAAGTTTTGCCCCTTCGTCTTCCGTAATAGCAAAATGATCTTTGTTGAAAATCCAGACCAGAGATGCACCTAACATTGCCCCGATCATTTCTCCGGCAATATATGTCGGAACAAGATCCCATGAAAATTTTCCTGCGAAAGCCAATCCTAAGGTCACTGCGGGATTCAGATGTGCGCCGCTTATGGGACCTGCAACGGTTACTCCCACAAAAACTGCAAGTGCCCAGGCGGTGGTAATTACAATCCAGCCGGAATTGTTTCCTTTTGTTCCTTTCAAAACAACATTGGCTACTACGCCGTTTCCTAAAAGGATCATCAGCATTGTGCCGATTATTTCTGCTGTAAATGGAGTCATAGTTTTATTTTAAAAGGTTAATCTTCGATCCAGTTTTGAGAACGCTGTACCGCTTTTGTCCATGTTTTTACCATTTTTTCCACTTTTTCTTTTTCCAGTTGCGGGTGGAAATCTTTATCAATGATCCATTGAGACTGTATTTCATCAATGTTTTCCCAGTATCCGACAGCAAGTCCGGCAAGATAAGCCGCTCCCAAAGCGGTTGTTTCCAGAGTTTTTGGTCTTGTAATTTTAAATCCGAATAAATCCGACTGAATCTGCATCAGCAAATCACTTGCGGAAGCTCCGCCGTCTACTCTTAATTCCAGACTTTCCGTTCCGGAATCAGCTTCCATTGCTTTTACAATATCATACACCTGAAAAGCAATACCTTCCAAAGTAGCTCTTGCGATATGCCCGTTTGTGGTTCCGCGGGTTACGCCAACGATATTTCCGCGGGCATACTGATCCCAGTGAGGAGCGCCTAAACCTGTTAATGCAGGAACAAAATACACCCCGCCATTATCTTCAACCGATTGTGCCAAAGTATTTACTTCCTCTGCGGAACGAATTAACTTTAGACCGTCTCTCAGCCACTGAATCGCTGCACCTCCTACAAAAACACTTCCTTCCAAAGCGTAATTCACTTCTCCATTAATTTTCCATGCAACGGTTGTCAGTAAATTATTTTTAGATAAAACGGCTTCTGTTCCTGTATTCATTAAAAGGAAACAGCCTGTTCCATACGTATTTTTTACCATTCCCGGAGTCGTACACATCTGTCCGAATAATGCAGCCTGCTGATCTCCCGCAATTCCTGCAATCGGAATTTTTGTGGAGAATAATGTAGTAGCTGTTTCTCCGTAGATTTCACTGCTTTGTTTTACTTCCGGTAAAATCGCTCTTGGAATGTTGAAGAGTTCCAGTAAATCATCATCCCATTCTAAAGTATGAATATTCAAAAGCATGGTTCTGCTTGCATTCGAAACATCGGTGATGAACATCTTTCCGCGCGTCAGTTTCCAGACAAGGAAAGTGTCTACTGTTCCGAAACATAATTTTCCGGCTTCTGCTTTTTCTCTTGCGCCTTCTACATTGTCTAAAATCCACTTCAGTTTTGTTGCTGAAAAATAAGCATCCAGTACAAGACCTGTTTTTTCTTTAATTTTCTCAGCATGACCCTGCTCTTTTAATTCGTCACAATATTTGGACGTTCTTCTGTCCTGCCATACAATGGCATTATACACAGGTTCTCCGGCTTCTTTATCCCATACAACGGTGGTTTCACGCTGGTTGGTAATTCCGATGGCGGCAACTTCTCTTCCGGAAATTCCGGCTTTGGCAATAACTTCTGCTGCTACGGAAACCTGAGAAGACCAGATTTCATTAGGATCGTGTTCTACCCAACCCGGTGTAGGAAAGATCTGTTCAAAACTTTTCTGAGAAACAAATTCAATTTCTCCGCTGTGATTGAATAAAATGGCTCTCGACGAAGTCGTACCTTGGTCCAGAGCGAGAATCAACTTTTCACTCATGCTGTAATCTTAAATTAAGGTTAAATGGATCTTGGAGAATAAGGAGTCAGTAAATATCCTTTCGCCAATTCGATAAATTCTCTTTCCTGTTCATCTGCCCATTCTGCAGAATGTCCGTTTTCTTTTGCAATGATCTGTGCAATCTTATGCGCGCTGTCGATTGCTGCTCTTGCATCTAAAAATAAAAGCCGGACTCTTCGTGCTAAAATATCCTCAATGGTTTGTGCCATTTCGCTTCGTATTGCCCAGACTGCTTCTGCCATGGTGAAGGGATGATCAGGATGTATTTTTTCTGATAATTCAGGATTGTTCTGCTGTAGTTTTTTTATTTCCGGAATATCGGCTCCGTACACATATAAATGATTCGTTCTGTCTACCATTTCGGGTTTCACATTTCCATGTATCGAAAGGTGTTCTGTTTTGGAAGTGGTTATTCCGAGGTTATGAACTTTCATGGCTTCATCAATCGTGTCTTCCGCCATTTTACGGTAGGTCGTCCATTTTCCTCCGATAATCGAGATGAGTCCCGTGTCTGAAGTAACGACTTTATGACTTCTGGAAACTTCTTTTGTGCTTTTGCTGCCATCTTTCGGAGCTGCGAGAGGTCTGAGTCCTGCGAAAACAGATTTTACGTCTTCGCGGGTTGGTTTCTTTGCTAAATATTGTCTTGCGGTATTCAGGACAAATTTAATTTCATCTTCCAAAGCTCTTGGCTCAAAACTTTCGTTTTCCAGTAAAGTATCGGTTGTTCCTACCAAAGCTCTGTCGTGCCACGGAACGACAAATAAAACCCTTCCGTCCGAAGTTTTAGGAATCATGATGGCATCATCGCTTTTCAGAAACGATTTATCCAGAACCAAATGAATTCCCTGACTTGGAACGACAAATTTTCCGTGTTTCGGGTTGTTCATATTTAAGATATCATTCGTGAAAACTCCGGTTGCATTAATAACAACTTTCGCTTTGATTTCGAATTGCTGTTTTGTAAACTGATCTTCGGCAACAACACCGATGATTTTATTGGAATCATTTTTAATTAAATTAATCACTTTTACGTAATTAACCGCTGTTCCGCCTTTTTCGATAATCGTCTGTGTTAAGTTGATCGCCAGTCTTGCATCATCGAACTGTCCGTCCTGATAAACCACTCCGCTTGCCAGACCTTTTTGTTCGATGGTCGGAAGTTTCTCTACGGTTTTTGATTTGCTGATGTATTTCGTTCTTCCTAAACTCAGTTTCCCGGCAAGAAAATCGTAAATAGAAAGTCCTATTTTATAATAAATTCCTTCCCACCACGTATAGTTAGGAATAATGAAAGACTGGTTTTTTACAACGTGTGCTGCATTTTTTGCCAGTAAACCTCTTTCTTTTAAAGCTTCTTTTACCAAGCCTATATCTCCCTGTGCTAAATATCTTACGCCACCGTGTACCAGTTTTGTACTTCTGCTGGAAGTTGCTTTCGCAAAATCGTGAGATTCTAACAGTAACGTTTTAAATCCTCTGCTCGTTGCGTCCAGTGCCGAACCTAATCCACTCGCTCCTCCGCCAATAATGATAAAGTCCCATTCTTTAACGGTGGATAATTTGCTGAGTTCTTCGTTTCGTTTCATAATATTTCGTTATGTTTCGTTTTCAAAGTTATAAATTAAAAACGAAACCAAAAAGAAAATAAATGAAATTTTTCGAATCAAAATAAAAATGGTATTTTTGAGAAAACGAAACATAATGGAGAAATTGCTTCCAAGGCATAATGATATTTTAAAGGAATTAGACGAAAAAGATCATATTCTGGTTCAGGATCTTTGTGAGAAATTCAATGTTTCGTCGGTTACGATCCGAAAGGATCTTAATTACCTTGAAAGTCTTGGATTGCTGTTCCGAAATCACGGAGGAGCAAGTAAGCAGGTGAGGTATGCGTACGAAAAAAATGTTGATGAAAAGGAAAATATCAATGTAGAGGCTAAAAAGAATATTGCGAAAGGTGCGCTTTCTCTGATCCAGGAGAACGACTGTATTATTCTGGCTTCAGGAACCACGATGCATTATCTTGCACGAATGCTGGTAAATTTTGGTCCATTAACAGTTCTTACTTCTTCTTTACGTGTTGCGATCGAGCTTTGCAATAATCCGAACATTAATATTATACAATTGGGAGGTGAGGTGAGAAAAAGTTCGACTTCTATTGTGGGTTCCATCTCTGAGACGATTCTGAAACATTTCTCGTGCAATAAATTATTTCTGGGAGTAGACGGAATTGATATGGATTTCGGGATCAGTACTTCGAATGCTGCGGAAGCTCATCTTAATCAATTAATGATTGAATGTTCGGACAAAGTAGTGATTCTTGCAGATTCTTCCAAGCTGAATAAAAAAGGTTTCGGAAAAATCGCAGATCTGGATAAAATTGACTTTCTGATTACAGATGGCGATATTTTAGACGAGGATAAAAATAAACTTGAAGAGATTGGCATCAGTGTTATTGTTAAATAAATACGGCGTAATTTTTTAATTCAAAATATTATTGTCTTGTTTTTCTATATTATTCGTAATTAATTTTGATTATAGAATGTTTATTTATATTTTTAGGAACGTAAATGCAGTCTCCAATCATAAAATATAAATAGGATGTCTTATAAAATCACAATTTTTACTTTTTTATTCTTTTTTGCGATTTTTAATTTTTCCGCTCAGGAAAAGGTAAATATCGATGATGTTGAATCCAGATATGTATATCTTTTGAAATATCAGATTGATTCTCTGGATAAATCCAGTTCTAACGAAGAGTATTTTATTTTGGAGAGGGGAAAAGAAAAATCTCAGTTTATGGGAGTAACTTCATATAACAGAGATTCTTTAGCTGGTGGAGCAAACCGTTTTGCTTTTGGTCTTGATCCTAAAAGTTTACCTAAAACCAATTTTACTTTTCGCGTCATTAAAAACTTTGAAAAAAACAATATTTCTTATTATGATTATATTATTAAGGACAATTTTATTTACGAAGAAAAGCCTGATTTTAACTGGAAGATTACCGATGAAACAAAAGAAATAGGAAATTTAAAATGTCAGGCTGCGTTGGTTACGTATGCGGGACGTGATTATAAAGCGTGGTTCACGAACGAAATTCCGGTTTCTGATGGTCCTTATAAATTTTATGGTCTTCCGGGGCTGATTGTGGAGATTGAGGATTCTAAAAAACAATATACGTTCGAGCTTGTGAGTTATAAAACCTTTTCAGAAAAGCCTAAGATGTGGATTTCCAGAAAGAGAGTTAAAGGAAAAACGGTAAAGAAATCTGAATTTTATAAAGCATTTAAAAATTTTCATGAAAATTTTGTCTCTGAAATTGCTAAAGGAGGCTTCAGCTTCGATTCAGGAACAGAGCGACAAATAAAGGATAGGATTAAAAAGAAAAATAATCCGATTGAACTGGCTCCTTAATTATTCAGTGATTAAGTCATATCATTTCCTTCTTCCGGCTATTTCTTTCGTTTTTGCAAAAAAGTCTGTGGGAAGAATATTTTTACATGATTTAAAAACTCACGATTCCAGGTTTTTTCTGTAAATCACTAAAAATCAAAATATTTTACTGTAAATATTTGTCAGTTATAAAAATATTCATAAATTTGCACACTCATTTTAGGGGCGTAGTATGCCTATATTCAAAAGTAGAAATTACTTCAGACCTCCAAAAATGGTGATAAATAAAGGATAAATTTTATTATAACATAAACAATGTCAGGTATTATTGGTAAAAAAATCGGTATGACTTCTTTGTTTGACGAAGCAGGGAAAAATATTCCTTGTACAGTTATTCAGGCTGGTCCATGCTCGGTTTTACAGGTCAGAACCATTGAAAAAGACGGTTATAAGTCAGTTCAATTAGGTTTCGATGACAAGAGTGAGAAGAACGTTGGTAAAGCGTTAGCTGGTCATTTCAAAAAGGCTGGTTCTGCTCCTAAAGCTAAATTGGTAGAATTCTACAGAGAATTCGTTGATGAAGTAAAAGTAGGAGAAGAAGTAAAGGTAGACTTGTTCAACGAAGGAGAATTCGTAGACGTAACAGGTACTTCAAAAGGTAAAGGCTTCCAGGGTGTTGTTAAAAGACACGGATTTGGAGGTGTAATGCAGGCAACTCATGGTCAGCACAACAGACTTAGAGCTCCAGGTTCTATCGGTGCCGGATCTGACCCTTCAAGAGTATTCAAAGGGATGAGAATGGCTGGAAGAATGGGAGGTAAGCAGGTAACTGTACAAAACCTTCAGGTATTAAAAGTGGATCAAGAACAAAATCTTTTAGTAGTAAAAGGTGCTGTTCCGGGAGCTAAAAATTCTTATGTAATTATCAGAAAATGGAACTAGTAGTATTAAATACATCAGGAAAAGAGACCGGAAGAAAAGTAACTCTAGACGAAACAGTATTCGGAATTGAGCCAAATCAGCACGCGGTTTACTTAGAAGTTAAACAGTACCTTGCTGCACAGAGACAAGGAACTCATAAAGCAAAAGAAAGAAGCGAAATTACTGCTTCTACTAAAAAACTTAAGAAGCAAAAAGGATCTGGTTCTGCTAGATATGGTGATATTAAATCTCCAACTTTCAGAGGTGGAGGTAGAGTATTCGGTCCAAAACCAAGAGACTACAGATTCAAATTGAACAAAGCTCTTAAGAGATTAGCAAAAAAATCTGTTTTATCTCAGAAAATGAGAGACAACAGCATCAAAGTTTTAGAAGATATGAGCTTTGAAGCTCCTAAGACTAAAGATTTCATCAATGTATTAAACGCATTGGAACTTAACGGTAAAAAATCTTTATTCGTTCTTCCTGAAGCTAACAAGAATGTGTATTTATCTTCAAGAAACTTACCTAAAGCTAAAGTAATGAACTACAACGAAATCAGTTCTTACGATTTAGTAAACGCAGGTGAGATCGTATTCTTTGAAGGTGCAGTAGAAAAATTCCAGGAAAATTTAAAGAAATAAATCATGTCTATTATCATTAAACCAGTTATCTCAGAAAAGGCTAATTACCTTACAGATTTAAGAGGTTCTTATTCTTTCTTGGTAGATACTAAGGCGAATAAAATCCAGATTAAGAAAGCTGTAGAAGCGGCTTATGGTGTAAAAGTAGCAGACGTTAATACAATGATTTATGCTCCGAAGGTTTCTTCGAAATACACTAAAAAAGGTCTTCAAGTAGGAAAGACAAATAAATTGAAAAAAGCGGTAATCAAACTTGCTGAAGGTGAGGTTATCGATATTTTTGCTGTAAATTAATTATAATTATAAATAATAGTAATGTCTGTTAGAAAATTAAAACCTATCACCCCGGGACAGAGATTCAGAATTGTAAACAATTTTGAGGAAATTACTACTAACAAACCAGAGAAATCTCTAACAGTTGGTATTAAAAAGTCAGGTGGACGTAACCAAACAGGTAAAATGACCATGCGTTACACCGGAGGTGGACACAAAAAGAAATACAGAATTATTGACTTCAAAAGAAACAAAGCAAACGTTGAAGCAACTGTAAAATCTGTAGAATACGATCCAAACAGAACTGCATTTATCGCTTTATTAGAGTACGCAGACGGAGAGAAGAGATACATCATCGCTCCAAACGGTATCAAAGTAGATCAAAAAGTAGTTTCAGGTGAAAGCGTAGAACCAAACGTAGGTAACGCAATGAAATTGAAAAATATTCCATTGGGTACTGTAATTTCTTGTGTTGAAATGAAGCCAGGTCAAGGTGCTATTTTAGCAAGAAGTGCTGGTTCTTCAGCGCAATTAACATCAAGAGACGGAAAATATGCAATCATTAAATTGCCTTCAGGAGAATCCAGAATGATCCTTACTGAATGTATGGCAATGATTGGATCTGTTTCTAACTCTGATCACCAATTAACTGTATCAGGTAAAGCTGGTAGAAGCAGATGGTTAGGTAGAAGACCAAGAACAAGAGCGGTAGTAATGAACCCTGTAGATCACCCAATGGGAGGTGGTGAAGGACGTTCTTCTGGAGGTCACCCAAGATCTAGAAATGGTAAACCGGCTAAAGGTTACAAAACTAGAAAGAAAAACAAAGTGTCTAACCGTTACATCGTATCTAAAAGAAAATAATTATGGCAAGATCACTTAAGAAAGGACCGTTCATTCATCATACTTTAGATAAGAAGGTTCAGGCAAATATAGAGTCTGGTAAGAAGACAGTTATCAAAACTTGGTCTAGAGCATCTATGATCTCTCCGGACTTCGTAGGACAAACTATTGCTGTACACAACGGGAAATCTTTTATCCCTGTATACGTTACAGAAAACATGGTTGGTCACAAGTTAGGCGAATTTTCTCCAACAAGATCTTTCAGAGGTCATGGTGGTAACAAAAACAAAGGAAGCAGATAATCATGGGATCAAGAAAACAAGATAGCGCAATCGCAAGAAAAGAAGCTAACAAAGACGTTGTTAAAGCTTCATTAAATAACTGCCCATCTTCTCCGAGAAAAATGAGATTAGTTGCTGATATCATTAGAGGAGAGCAAGTAGATAAAGCTCTTTATATCCTTAAATATTCTAAGAAAGAAGCTTCTAACAAATTAGAAAAATTACTTCTTTCTGCAATTGCTAACTGGCAAGTGAAAAACGAAGGGGCTGACATCGAGGAAGCAAACCTTATCGTTAAAGAAATATTCGTGGATAGTGCAAGACAATTGAAGAGACTAAGACCAGCTCCGCAAGGTAGAGGGTACAGAATCAGAAAAAGATCTAACCACGTTACATTAATCTTAGGTAATAAAGAAAACTAAATCAAGGTATGGGACAGAAGACAAATCCAATTGGTAACAGATTAGGTATCATCAGAGGATGGGATTCTAACTGGTTTGGCGGAAACGATTATGGAGACAGAATCGCGGAAGACTACAAAATCAGAAGATACCTTGAAGCTAGATTATCTAAAGGTGGGATTTCAAGAATTTATATTGAAAGAACATTAAAATTAGTAACAGTTACAATTACTACTGCTAGACCGGGACTTATCATCGGTAAAGGAGGTCAGGAAGTTGATAAACTGAAAGAAGAGTTGAAAAAATTGACTAAAAAGGATATTCAGATCAACATCTTCGAAATCAAAAGACCTGAGCTTGATGCAGTATTAGTTGCAGACAGCATTGCTAAGCAGATTGAAAACAGAATCTCTTACAGAAGAGCTGTTAAAATGGCGATGGCAGGTACAATGAGAATGGGAGCAGAAGGTATCAAAGTTCAGATCTCGGGTAGATTGAACGGAGCTGAAATGGCAAGATCAGAATCTTTCAAAGAAGGAAGAATTCCATTGTCTACTTTCAGAGCAGATATCGATTACCACATCGGTGAAGCACTTACTCAGTACGGAAAACTAGGGGTAAAAGTTTGGATCATGAAAGGCGAAGTTTACGGTAAAAGAGAACTTTCTCCATTAGTGGGACAACAGAAAAAAGGAGGTCAGTCAGACAGAAGAGATAACAGAGGAGGAGACAGAGACAACAGAAGACCTAGAAAAAACAACAACAATAACAATAATAATTAAAATTTTAGATTAGAAATTTTGAATTTTAAATTACCGTTACTTTTTTAAAATAAAAAAAATCTAAAATCTAAAATCTAAAATCTAAAATTTAGAAATTATGTTACAACCAAAAAGAACCAAGTTCCGTAGAGTTCATAAGATGAAAATGAAGGGGAATGCCCAGAGAGGTAGTCAACTTGCTTATGGAACTTTCGGAATCAAGGCGACAGAAGGTGCTTGGATCACTGCAAGACAAATTGAAGCTGCTCGTATCGCTGCGACAAGATATATGAAGAGAGAAGGTCAACTATGGATCAAAATCTTCCCGGATAAGCCAATTACTAAAAAACCTGCGGAAGTACGTATGGGTAAAGGTAAAGGTGCTGTGGAATATTGGGTAGCTGTAGTAAAACCAGGTAAAATTATGTTCGAAATCGGAGGTGTACCTTACGATATCGCTAAGGAAGCTTTAAGACTTGCTGCACAAAAATTACCAGTTGTTACTAAATTTGTAGTTGCTAACGATTTTGTTAAACCTCTTTAATCTTTGAATACAATGAAAAAAGCTGATATTAAAAATTTAAGCGCGGGTGATATTCAAGCTCAATTAACTGAAGCAAAAGCTCAATATTCTAAATTGAAATTGGCTCATGCAATCAGCCCAATTGAAAACCCGATCCAAATCAGAGATTTGAGAAAAACAATCGCTAGACTAAACACTGAGTTAACTAACAAACAATAATTTCATTTTAAAATGGATAGAAATTTAAGAAAAGAAAGAATCGGAGTGGTTTCCAGCAATAAAATGGAAAAAACTATTGTTGTTAGTGAAACTACGAGAGTAAAGCACCCGATGTACGGTAAATTCGTATTAAAAACGAAAAAATATACTGCACACGACGAGAACAACGAATGCGCAGAAGGAGATACAGTTTTAATCCAGGAAACTAGACCTTTGAGCAAGAACAAGAGATGGAGATTAGTAAGAATCATTGAAAAAGCTAAGTAATAATGTTACAAACAGAATCAAGATTAAAAGTTGCTGATAACACAGGTGCTAAAGAAGTATTGGTTATCAGAGTTCTGGGAGGAACCAGAAGAAGATATGCTTCAGTTGGTGATAAAATCGTTGTTACTATCAAAGATTCTACACCATCAGGAAACGCTAAAAAAGGTCAGGTATCTAAAGCTGTAGTAGTAAGAACTAAAAAAGCAGTTAGAAGAAAAGATGGTTCATACATCAAATTCGAAGACAATGCTTGTGTATTGCTAAACGCAGCGGGAGAAATGAGAGGAACTCGTGTTTTCGGACCAGTTGCTCGTGAGTTGAGAGACAAAGAATATATGAAAATCATTTCATTAGCTCCTGAAGTACTTTAATATTTAAAATTGTAAAAAAATGTCAAAGTTAAAAATAAAAAGAGGAGATAACGTAATCGTAACTACAGGTAAGAAAGGTCTTAAAGGTGGTACAGGTGAAGTTATTGAAGTGATCAAAAAAGAAGGAAAAGACCCTAGAGTAGTTGTTGCAGGACTTAATATCGTTAAAAAACACGTTAAGCCTTCAGCTTCAAATCCTCAAGGAGGAATCGTTGAAAGAGAAGCTTCTATTCATATCTCAAACGTAGCTTTAGTTGGAAAAGACGGAAAAGCTATCAAAGTAGGTTACAAAATCGAAGGAGATAAGAAAGTAAGAATCAACAAAAAAACGGGTGAAACTTTATAATTTTAAATAACACATGGAATATATAGCAAGACCCAAAAAAGCATATAAAGAAACGATTGTTCCTGCAATGATGAAAGAATTCGGATACAAATCTGTAATGCAGGTACCTAGATTAGAGAAAATTGTTTTATCTCAAGGTTTAGGAGATGCTACAGCAGACAAAAAAATCATCGATTATGCTGTTGAAGAATTAACGAATATCACTGGTCAGAAGGCTGTAGGTACGATCTCTAAGAAAGACGAAGCTGCTTTCAAATTGAGAAAAGGAATGCCTGTAGGTGCTAAAGTTACTCTTAGAGCGAATAAAATGTATGAGTTCTTAGACAGATTAACTTCTTCTGCTTTGCCAAGAATCAGAGATTTCTCTGGAATCAAGGCTGATGGTTTCGACGGTAGAGGAAACTACAACTTAGGGATCACTGAGCAGATCATCTTCCCTGAGATCGTAATCGACAAAGTGAAAAAAATCCAGGGGATGGACATCACTTTTGTGACTACTGCGAAAACAGATAAAGAAGCAAAAGCATTATTAACTCACTTCGGTTTACCATTTAAAAAGAACTAAGAAATGGCTAAAGAATCAATGAAAGCGCGTGAGCGCAAAAGAGAAGCACTAGTTGCTAAATACGCTGCTAAAAGACAGGCTCTTAAAGAAGCTGGTGATTACGAAGGACTTCAAAAATTGCCTAAAAATGCTTCTCCTGTAAGATTACACAACAGATGTAAACTAACAGGTAGACCAAGAGGATACATGAGAACGTTCGGTATTTCCAGAGTAACTTTCAGAGAAATGGCAAACAACGGTCTTATCCCGGGAGTTAAAAAAGCTAGTTGGTAATAATTACTAATTAAAAATCGGGACAATTAAGTTGTCTGGATACTAAAGATAAAAATATCAGACCGAGATTTCTGAGGTCTGATATTTTACTCTTCAAGTCCTTACAATACTGATTGTTCTTTAACCAATAATTTATAAAAGAAAAATGGTAACAGATCCAATTTCAGATTTCCTAACAAGAGTAAGGAACGCACAAAGCGCAGGCCACAAAGTGGTGGAAATTCCTGCATCGAAAATCAAAAAGGAGATTACTAAGATCTTATTCGATCAGGGGTATATCTTAAACTACAAGTTTGAAGATAGCGCTGTTCAGGGTACGATTAAAATCGCTTTAAAGTACGATAAGCAAACCAACAAACCAGCTATCAAGTCTATTCAAAGAGCTTCTAGACCAGGTTTGAGACAGTACAAAGGTTCAGGAGAACTTCCAAGAGTACTAAACGGTTTGGGTATTTCTATCATCTCTACTTCTAAAGGAGTAATGACTGACAAGAAAGCTAGAGAAGAAAAAGTAGGCGGTGAAGTAATCTGCTATGTTTATTAATTTTTAATCACAGGAAAATGTCAAGAATTGGTAAAGCAATTATAACAGTTCCAGCAGGAGTTACTATCACTGAAAAAGATGGTGTGGTAACTGTAAAAGGTCCTAAAGGAGAACTTTCTCAGGAGCTTACAGCAGGAATTACTATAGAACAGAAAGATGGAGAACTGAATGTAAACAGACCATCTGATGCTAAACAACACAAAGCGCTTCACGGTTTATACAGAGCGTTAATCAACAACATGATTGTTGGTGTAAACACAGGTTTCGAAAAGAAACTGGAATTAGTAGGGGTAGGATACAGAGCTTCTCACGCAGGTCAAAAACTTGAGTTGGCTTTAGGATTCTCTCACGGTATCGTGCTTGAGCTTCCAAACGAAGTAAAAGTAGATACATTGACTGAAAAAGGTAAAAACCCAATTATTACTTTAACGTCTCACGACAACCAACTTCTAGGGATGGTAGCTGCAAAGATCCGTTCTTTCAGAAAGCCTGAACCATACAAAGGTAAAGGGGTAAGATTCGTAGGAGAAATTGTTAGACGTAAAGCTGGTAAATCTGCTTAATAAATTATAAGTATTATGGCATTAAGTAAATTAGAAAAAAGAATAAGAATCAAAAGAAGAGTAAGAGGAAAAATCTCCGGATCTTCTGAATTGCCAAGATTATCTGTATACAAAAGTAATAAGGAAATTTACGCTCAGTTAATCGACGATAACAGTGGAAAAACTTTGGCTTCTGCTTCTTCAAGAGAGAAAGGAGTTGACGCTAACGGAACTAAGACTGAAGTTTCTGCTGCTGTAGGTAAAGCTATTGCTGCTAAAGCTATCGCTGCAGGAATCGAAAATATTGTATTTGATAGAAACGGATTCGTATATCACGGAAGAGTAAAAGCTCTTGCTGATGGTGCGAGAGAAGGTGGACTTAAATTCTAATCATTAAATTTCGGAAAATATGTTAGGACTAGATAATATAGAAAGAGTAAAACCGGGAGGATTAGAACTTAAAGATCGTCTCGTAGCTGTTAACAGAGTAACAAAAGTAACTAAAGGAGGTAGAGCTTTCGGATTCTCTGCTATCGTAGTTGTA
Source organism: Chryseobacterium sp. ZHDP1 (assembly GCF_018603435.1). GTDB lineage: Bacteria > Bacteroidota > Bacteroidia > Flavobacteriales > Weeksellaceae > Chryseobacterium > Chryseobacterium indicum. The sequence continues at coordinate 3,588,819 of NZ_CP075682.1, forward strand.
GGTAACGAAGATGGAGTTATCGGTTACGGATTAGGAAAATCTAAAGAGGTTGCTTCTGCAATTGCTAAAGCAGTGGAAGACGCTAAGAAAAACCTTGTGAAAGTTCCTGTAATGAACCACACAATTCCTCACCAGACTACAGCCAGATACGGAGGTGCAGATATCTTCTTAAGACCTGCTTCTCACGGTACAGGTCTTATCGCCGGAGGTGCGGTAAGAGCGGTATTGGAGTCTGCTGGTATTCACGATATCCTTTCAAAATCTAAAGGATCTTCTAACCCTCACAACGTGGTGAAAGCTACTTTCAAAGCGTTATTGGACATCAGAAGACCTGAAGAAATCGCTAGAATGAGAGGAGTTTCTCTAAGTAAAGTGTTTAACGGTTAATATATAAAACAATGGCAACAATCAAAGTAAAGCAAGTAAGAAGCGCTATTGGAAGAACAAAAACCCAAAAGAGAACGCTTGAAGCATTAGGATTTAAGAAACTTCACCAAGTTGTAGAACACGAAGCTACTCCTTCTATCTTAGGAATGATAGCTGCAGTTAGTCACTTACTTGAAGTTCAAAAATAATTTTTAAAATAATTTTAAAATGAATTTAAACAACATAAAGCCAGCTGCAGGATCTACTTTCAATTCAAAAAGAATTGGTAGAGGACAAGGTAGCGGAAAAGGTGGTACTTCTACAAAAGGTCACAAAGGACAGAAAGCAAGAGCTGGTTATTCTCAGAAAATCGGTTTTGAAGGAGGTCAGATGCCTTTACAAAGAAGATTACCGAAATTCGGATTCAAAAACGTAAACAGAAAAGAGTTTAGAGGAGTAAACCTGGATACAATCCAGACTTTAATTGAAAATAAATCTATCACAGGAGATATTACAAGAGAAGTTATGATTGAGAATGGTTTAATTACTAAAAACGAATTAGTGAAAATTATGGGTAGAGGAGAATTGAAATCTGCGGTTTCAATCTCTGCTGACAAATTCACTAAATCTGCTGAAGAGCTTATCGCTAAAGCAGGTGGAAAAGCAATTACCTTATAATAATCACTAATGAAAGAATTTATACAAACCCTCAAAAATATTTGGAGTCTTAAAGAACTAAGAGATAAAATTCTCTTTACTTTAGGAATTATCCTTGTGTATAGATTCGCATCTTATATCTCATTACCTGCAATTAACCTTGCGGAAGTAGGAGATCTCTTAGAGCATTATAAAAATCAAGGCGGTAACAAGCAAGGAGCAGGTCTCCTTGGCTTGCTTTCGTCGTTTACGGGGGGAGCTTTCAGCCACGCTTCCGTAATGGCGTTAGGTATCATGCCTTATATTTCTGCTTCTATTATTGTTCAGTTGATGGGAATGGCTATTCCTTATCTTCAGAAGCTTCAGAAAGATGGAGAGTCTGGTAGAAATACATTGAACCAGATCACAAGATGGTTAACAATCGGAGTTTGTCTTGTACAGGCACCTTCTTATTTAACATCGATCACTCAGTTGTTTTTACCGTATGCTCAGTTCTCATCTGCATATTATGTAGAGCCAAATTCTATTATGTTCTGGTTACCAAGTATTGTTATTTTGGTTGCCGGTTCAGTATTCGCAATGTGGTTAGGTGAAAAAATCACCGACAAAGGTATCGGAAACGGTATCTCTATCCTTATTATGGTGGGGATTCTTTCAAGATTACCGGAAGCATTCGTTCAGGAAATGGCAGTGCAGAACGGAAAAGGAGGTATGGGATCTATCATGATCCTTATTGAAGTAATTTTCTGGATGTTGGTGGTTCTTCTTGCAGTAGTATTATCTGTTGCAGTAAGAAAAATTCCAATCCAGTATGTAAGCAGAGCTCAGGCAAGAGGAGGTGTAAACAGAAATCTTATGCAGGGAGCGAGACAGTGGATTCCATTGAAAGTGAATGCAGCCGGTGTAATGCCGATTATCTTTGCTCAGGCATTGATGTTCGTACCTGGTTTATTAACGAAAGTAGATGAGTCCAATACTTTTCTTGCAGGTTTCAAGAATGTTTTTAGCTGGCAGTACAATGTATTGTTCGCGCTATTAATTATTATCTTCTCGTTTTTCTATACTGCAATTACAATTCCGGTGAACCAGATGGCTGATGATTTGAAGAGAAACGGAGGTTTAGTACCGAAAGTAAGACCGGGAAAAGAGACGGCTGATTATTTAGATGATATTTTATCAAAAATTACCTTGCCGGGTGCAATATTTTTGTCTATCTTTGCAATCCTTCCGGCAATTGTGCATGGAACCTTTGTTCAGACAGATGCGTTTGCCCTATTTTTCGGGGGAACATCACTATTGATTATGGTGGGAGTAATTTTAGATACCGTTCAACAGATTAATACTTATCTGCTGAACCATCATTATGATGGCTTAATGCAGTCTAAATTGTCAAGAACGACTGGATATTAATTTATGGCGAAACAAAAACATATTGAACAAGACGGCGTTATTACGGAAGCACTTTCGAACGCTCAGTTCCGTGTAGAGCTTGAAAATGGGCATGTACTCATCGCTCATATTTCGGGTAAAATGCGAATGCATTATATTAAACTTTTACCCGGTGATAAGGTAAAATTAGAAATGTCTCCCTATGACTTAACGAAAGGGAGAATTACATTTAGATATTAAAACAATCTGCCAAATGGAGCATCCGTTCCATTTGGCTATTGTTAAAAAATAAATACTATCAAAATGAAAGTAAGAGCATCAATTAAAAAAAGAAGCGCTGATTGCAAAATCGTACGCAGAAAAGGTGTACTATTCGTAATCAACAAAAAGAACCCAAAATTTAAACAAAGACAAGGCTAAAATTAAATTATGGCGAGAATTTCAGGTATTGATTTACCAAAAAACAAAAGAGGCGTTATCGGTTTAACTTACATCTACGGGGTGGGAAGAAGCACTGCTTCAGAAATCCTTAAAGCTGCCGGTATCAGCGAAGACAAGAAAGTCAACGAATGGAATGACGATGAATTGGCTGCAATCAGAACATACATCTCTGAAAACGTAAAAGTAGAAGGAGAATTAAGATCTGAAGTGCAATTGAACATTAAGAGATTAATGGACATAGGATGCCAACGAGGAATACGTCACAGACTTGGATTACCTTTAAGAGGCCAGAGAACGAAAAACAACTCTAGAACCCGTAAAGGAAAGAGAAAAACTGTTGCTAACAAGAAAAAAGCTAGTAAATAATCGTTAGGAATTATGGCAAAACAAACTAAAGTAGTTAAGAAAAGAAAAGTAAAAGTTGAAGCTATTGGTGAAGCTCATATTCAGGCTTCTTTCAATAACATCATCATTTCTTTAACAAATAAAAACGGAGAGGTTATCTCTTGGGCTTCTGCCGGTAAAATGGGTTTCAGAGGTTCTAAAAAGAATACTCCATTTGCTGCTCAGATGGCAGCTGAAAATTGCTCTGCTGTAGCTCACGAAGCTGGATTAAGAAGAGTAAAGGTGTTTGTGAAAGGTCCGGGTGCAGGTAGAGAATCTGCAATCAGATCCATCCACAATTCAGGAATTGAAGTTAGCGAAATCATTGATGTGACTCCTATGCCGCACAATGGATGTAGACCACCAAAAAGAAGAAGAGTTTAATTTTTAGAATTTACCCATTATGGCAAGATATATTGGACCTAAAACTAAGATTGCTAGAAAGTTTGGTGCTGCAATCTACGGAGATGACAAAAACTTCGAGAAAAGAAAAAACCAACCGCCAGGACAACACGGTCCTAACAAAAGAAGAGGTGCTAAAAAATCTGAATACGCAGTTCAGTTGGCTGAAAAGCAAAAAGCTAAATATACTTACGGTATTTTAGAAAGACAGTTTGCTAACTTATTCGACAAAGCACACAGAAGTAAAGGGGTAACAGGTGAAGTTCTATTACAACTTTGCGAATCCAGATTGGATAACGTAGTATACAGATTAGGTTTTGCTAAAACAAGATCTGCTGCTAGACAGCTTGTTTCTCACAGACACATTACTGTGAACGGTGAGCTGGTAAATATTCCATCTTATTTGCTTAAAGCAGGTGATGTAATTGCAGTAAGAGAAAAGTCTAAATCTCTTGAAGTGGTTACAAATGCATTAGCTTCTAAAGCAAATTATGAGTGGTTACAATTCAACGATGAGAAGAAAGAAGGTACTTTCGTTTCTGCTCCTGAGAGAATCCAAATTCCGGAAGACATCAAGGAACAGCTTATCGTCGAACTTTACTCTAAATAATTTTTTAATCAAATTTTTGCTCAACCCAATAATATGGCAATTTTACAATTCATAAAACCCGATAAAGTAATTTTACTTAACTCTGATGAATTTAGAGGTCAATTCGAATTCAGACCACTAGAACCAGGTTTCGGGCTTACAATCGGTAATGCTTTGAGAAGAGTGTTGCTTTCTTCTCTGGAAGGTTATGCTATTTCATCTATCAAAATAGAAGGTGTAGAGCACGAATTTTCAACTATTCCAGGAGTAATCGAAGATGTTACCGAAATTATTCTTAACCTTAAGCAGGTAAGATTAAAAGCTACGGCAGAAAACCAATCGAATGAGCAGGTTGTTGCTAAAGTTTCAGGTCAAACGGTTATTACTGCTGGTGATTTAGGTAAGTCTGTCAACGGATTTGAGGTTCTTAACCCGGATTTGGTGATCTGCAACCTGAACAGTGATGTAACTTTCGAAATTACTTTCAATATAGAAAAAGGAAGAGGGTATGTTCCTTCTGAACAAAATAAGTCAAACAATGCACCTGTAGGTACAATTGCGATTGACTCTATTTTCACGCCAATCAAGAAAGTACAGTATAGCATTGAAAATTATCGTGTAGAGCAAAAAACAGACTACGAAAAACTTGTATTAGATATAGAAACTGACGGATCTATCAGTCCTCAGAATGCTTTAACAGAAGCTTCTAAGATATTAATTTATCACTTCATGCTGTTCTCTGATGAGAGAATCACGCTTGAAACGGAAGCTGTAAAAGCATCTATCCAATATGATGAGGAAACTCTTCATACAAGACAATTACTTAAGTCTAAATTAGCAGATATGGATCTTTCCGTAAGAGCCCTAAACTGTCTGAAAGCGGCTGAAGTGGAAACTCTTGGAGAATTGGTTTCTTACAGTAAGTCTGATTTGATGAAATTCAGAAATTTTGGTAAAAAATCTTTGACAGAACTAGAAGAATTAGTGCATTCAAAAGGTCTTAACTTCGGTTTCGACGTTGCAAAATATAAGTTAGACGCTGATAAATAATTAATAATGAGACACGGTAAAAAATTCAATCACTTAGGAAGAACAGCTTCTCACAGAAGTGCTATGCTTTCTAATATGGCTTGTTCTCTAATTGAGCATAAAAGAATCAACACTACTGTTGCTAAAGCTAAAGCTTTAAGAGTATATGTTGAGCCTCTATTAACAAAAGCAAAAGAAGATACTACACACAACAGAAGAATTGTTTTTTCATATCTTCAAAATAAAGAAGCAGTTGCTGAATTGTTCAGAACGGTAGCTCCAAAAATCGCTGAGAGAAACGGTGGTTATACAAGAATCATCAAGACAGGATTCAGACCAGGTGATGCTGCTGATACTGCTCTTATCGAATTGGTAGACTTCAACGAGCTTTACAATCCGAATGCGGAAGAGAAAAAAGCGACAAGAAGAAGCAGAAGATCTGCAACAGCTAAGAAAGAAGCTGTAGTAGCTGAAGCTCCTGTAGTAGAAGAAAAAGCTGCTGAGCCAACGGCTGAAGCTGCAGATTCTACAGAAGAAAAAACTGAAGAATAATATTCATCAGATATAAAAATAAAAACCGTTCAGATTACTGAGCGGTTTTTTATGCATTATATTTTGGTTTTTACAAGCTGGATGATATTGTTCCCCTGATTCAGGATCAGGCTGTCTTTTTTCACAGTAGCTTTCATATCCATTTTTTCGTAGACGGTTTCACTGCCGTTGGATTCTACTTTATTCAGGATGAAAGTCTTATTATTGCTTCTTATACTCATTGTTTTTTCCGGGTAATTAAAAACAACTTTTGCGAGACTTCCGTCGGTAGCTTTATACACATAATCTGTCTTTATACTTTTCTTTCCGTTAATATCTGTATCATAGCTTACCGTTGAGTCTATTTTGCCATTATCTGCCAAAATGGGACCTGAATTATTAGTTTTCAGCACACTTTTATTCCCTTCTTCACTTTTTTTGCAGCTTATCAACGACAAAGAAATCGCTGAAATAGCGATCAAAAGTACATTTTTCATGATGTTAATTTTTTTAAGGTATTGATTGTTAAATATTTTCGTTTGTAAAATAATTTTCACTAAATTTAGTAAAAACAAAAACTAAACCAAAAGCCATGAACTCAAACTCTGAATATTACACAAAAGGGTAATTGACTTTGTTTTGTTTTCTGTTGAAATTTGTCTTAAACAAAATAACCGACATGAGCATTTCCATAGCCATAGTAGAAGACGAAAAAAACTACAACAATGCGTTGAAGAAAGTCATCAATTATCAGGATGACATGAAAGTCGTTGCGCAGTTTTTTGATGGAAATGAAGCATTAAAAAATCTTTCTGACCTTTCTCCGGATGTGGTAATGATGGATATTCAGCTACAGGATATGCTCGGTATTGAAATTATCGAAAAGCTTAGGAAGGGATTGCCTCAAACGCAGTTTATCATGTGTACTAGTTTTGAAGATGACGAAAAAGTCTTCAATTCTTTAAAAGCCGGCGCAATGGGCTACCTTGTAAAAGGCGAAAGCATGGATAAGATCCTTTCCTCAATAAGAGATGTATACAACGGCGGGGCTCCCATGAGTTTCTCGATTGCCCGAAAAGTTCTCAGCCACTTCGAAAGAAAACTCCCAGAAATACAAGGGTATGATGAACTTACGGAAAGAGAAAAAGAAGTACTGGAACTTTTATCTCAAGGATTGCTCTACAAAGAAATCGCCGATAAAAAATTCATAAGTATCGATACCGTGAAAAAGCACGTCGGAAACATTTACAGAAAACTCCACGTTAACAACAAAGTGGAGGCTATTAATAAGTTTAACCATTTTAAAAACTGAGAATTATGGGAAAGAGAATTTATACACAGGTAGAGGTTTCACAATTGATTAAAAATAATATCAATGAACTAGAAGAAATTTATATTAGTAATTCGAATGAATTAGCTTTAGGTAAGATTAATGAAGATTTGTTGAAAGCACTAAAAAATTTTAAGGCTAAATTTGCTTATCAACCAATAAGTTCTGTGGACTTTAACGGTATGAAAAACAAATTTGATCGTACTTTTGCAATTGATCCGTTGCCAAAGAATCCTATTGTAATCCGACCTAACAGTTTTTTGAGAGTTATCAATGATAATAGTAGTTATGATTTTATTTATAATTATTTTGTTCTTACTTCATCATCTCAATATGGTTTGGGAATTAGATTTAGTAAATCAGATGCCGTTGAAGATAACTATTATCAAGACGACTCTTTTTATATTTTAGAAAATGAATTTTTTATAAAAGTAGAACCCACTGATTTTGAAACTGCTGTGACAACTTTTCATTCTAGATTTGATAGTAAAATAGCTTCTAAGGGTTTAGGTGCAACACGACACATCGTTGATGAGCTTAAGTATGCAAAAGACATAGCTCAAAGAAATCCTACAAAAATATCTATGTTTTCAACTGTTTATGGTAATAAACTTAGTTTTGCTGGAATAGCAGAAATTAATGGAAATGACGAATATTTTAATCGTGGTCAACAATGGCCTTAGATTTACTGATATATTTGTACTACTCAATTTTATTAATTATAACTATTTTGTCATGTGCAAAAAAAGCTGATGGAATAGGAAATAATTATTTATATCTGAATTTTACAATAATTTTTGGTATTGAATGTATTGTATATTTTGCTAAGTTTTTAAATCAAAGTAATCTCACAGGTCTTTATTTTTTATTGGATATTCTTAATATAACTTACGTTTATTACTTTTTTCAAATCCACTTTAAGCAAAGTAAGTTTCTTTTATCTTACGGAATTATTTCCCTTTTCTTGATCTTGACATTTAACAAGTATTGTCTCTCGCAATACAGTGATTTCTGTGGTATTATAAGTTGTTTTTATGTTATCATAGCCTGTTTGTATGGTTTTTATTTAATCATGGAAAGGGAAAAATTTGGACAGCAAAAAATACAAAGTATTCCTTTTTTCTGGTATGGAACAGCAATGTTGCTTTGGTGTTTAATGTATCTCTTTAGAACAATTCCCAGATTTTATTTTCAAGATGAGGATAAAGAATTCATGCAAAATCTTCGAATCTTCTTTGCTAGTGTAAATATTGTTACGTATGCAATTTTTTTAAAACTAGTATTAATGTACAAAAACAAATGAGTGCAATACTTTATTTAGATAAATCTGTAATTACATTATATATTTCAGCTACATTGCTCGTTTTGTTGTTGCTCGTTTTTATGCTTTTTGTTGTAATAAATTACAAGAGAAAGCAGCAAATGATAATTAAAGAAAACCAACTCCAACAATCCGAACACCACAACCAGCTCCTCCAAAAAGAACTCGAAAAACAAAAATCAATTGAAGCAGAGCGGGAAAGAATTTCCCACGATATGCACGATGATCTCGGTGCAGGAATTTCAGCGTTAAAATTGCAGGCAGAATTTTTAAAACAACGGGCAGAAAATGATGATCTGAAAAATGACATCGACGAACTCCTGAAAACCTCCGAAGAAATGAATCTTTCCATGAGGGAAATGCTTTGGAGCCTCAATTCAGGAAACGATACTTTGGGAAGCTTCATCGATTATTCAAAGATGTATGCACAAAATTTTTTGAAGAAAACAAAAATTCTCCTGCTTACAGAAAGTGAAAACGTTGTTTTGGAAACAGTAATCACTACAGAACAGAGACGAAATTTATTTCTATGCTTAAAAGAAGCCCTAAACAATGCTTACAAACACAGCCAGTCCAATCAGATTAAATTGTCGTTCATCCAGAAAGACAAAGAATTCATGATGAAAATCTCCGACAACGGAATAGGAATTAATCACGAAAAATCAGAAGGAAACGGACTTCGAAATATGAAACGGAGAATGCAGGAACAAAACGGACACTGCGAAGTCACTACAGAAAACGGAACACATCTGTTTTTCAGAATCGATTTATAAGAAATTTTAAATATTAAACACAGGCAGCATCATTTTATGGTGCTGTTTTTATTTTAAATCACCCTTTTGTGTAATTGACAGAGATTTGTTTTTAAAGGAACTTTGATGAACAACTTAAAAATTAATAGCTATGAAAACTTTAAATGAAAAAAAACAAATGTGGATTACTATTCTGATACTTTGTGTATTTGTTATGGGGAGTCTGTACATATATTATTATGGAGGACGAAGTTGTGAATCAAAAGTTTTTATTGCAAAGAAAGGGCTAATTGAAAAACAAGATTCTTTGGATTTAGCCAAAATTTCAAATTTGCTTAAAACTCAAAACACAAAAATTTTAGAGCTGAAGAAAGATTCCACAAACGCAAATCTTAAAACTTTACTGGAAGAAAATTTCAAAGTCAATTATGATGAATACAAAGCTCTTCAAAATAAAAAAAATGAGGACATTTTAAAATATATGAAGGTTGTTTTCGGAAATAATACCCCTTTATTAGTATGTGTAATTATTATTGTTTGTGGCATATTGGGTGGTTATGCAAGTAATTTTTATACCTATCTGAAAGATATTTTAGAAACAACAAAAAAATTGGTAGATAAAGCAGAAACTATTACCGAAGCAACGAATGACAGTAACCAGATTGGAGAAGAGCTGAAGAAAGTGAATGCTCAGTTAGAAGATTTGAAGAAAGACATAAACAATGAAAATAAAACGATTATAGCAAGTATTCTTTTTGGAATTATAGCATCATTTTTTTCCATTTTAATATTAAAAGCAGGAGACAGTAATATCTTAAAATTTGAAACTTATATGGATTATTTTGTTTTCACATGCTATTGCTTATTATCTGCATTATTTGCCAAAAAAATTATTGAAGCAATAATTAATACGGTTATAAAAAAATATCAAAATAATGGCTAATTAAAAAATTAGAATAACCTTAAAACTAATAATCATGAAAACAAAAAAAAATCAATCAGTAAGAATTTTAAATGCTCAAACACAGCTCCTTAATTATAAGATTATGGAAATGAATATGACAAATAATTCTTTATTAAGCTCCACAGAAAAAGACAGTAACTATGTAGTGACTAAAAATCTTCTTTTACCAAATGATAATTCTCAGGTTACTGTTTCAATCTATTTTGGTGGTGAAAATCAATTTGGTTCTGCAAAGATTAAAATTTTAAGAACTAATGAGCCTGTTAAATTTATAAAATCATCTACCGACAATATTATATTAGGGATTTGTAGTGATTTAATTGGAAATGTACTTTGTATTGCGGCAGATATAACAGATTCTAATCAAGTTCCTGAAAATAATAACACTGTTTTAACGGTTAAAATAATGCAACAAAATAGAGTTCTTTATGATGATAAGCATACTGTAGATGTTGGAAATGAGGGGGCTACAGCAAGCTTTACATATTATTTGACATTTTATTAAAATCAAAAATTATGAAAACAATAAAACTCAGTGTTCTTCTAATTTTACTCTTGTTTTCTCATTTGTGTTTTAGTCAAGATGATGATGAGATAAATTTAGATGTTTTACGTGCGCAGGCATCTCCAGGCGCAAACTTATTAGGCATAGCAAATTCAGACATTGAAAAACCTACAGATTTAAAAAGTTTGATGATTTCTCTAAGACAAGGATCAGACAATTTTTCTAATTTACCAGCGGCATTTGCTGTAGATGTAGCACCGTTTAAGTTGAATGGCAAGTATCAAAATTTAATTGATAATTCAAAATTTAATGAAACTTTTAAACAAAGCTTTATAATTTCATTTGGTTTTAAAAATTTGAAAGAAGATGAAGATGCAAATATTGAGGAGAAGTCAAAAATGGGTATTGGAACAAAATTCTCCATAGTAAGGGGGGATTTTAATAAAGAAACTGAAGATATCTTATCTGAAATATATAAATATCATTTAATTAAACAAAAAAGAATTGAGTTTATAGAAAATGATGCAGATTTATTGAGGTATTATAATGAAAAAATGATTCTATTACAAAAATTGAAAAATATTAGAGATACAAAAGGTCTAGAATATCTAGAGACAGATGCTAAGATTACCGAAATAACTATTAATGAAGGTAAACGCATTTCATATTTAGAAGAAAAACATAATATAGAGAATATACAGTTAGATAATAAAATCAGAAAAGATATTGAAAATCTTAAATTAGAACGCTATGGTTTTTTTCTGGATATATCAATGGGAACAGTTTTAGATTTTAATAATAATAAATTTAATAATTCAAAAGTTACAAAAGTAGGAGGTTGGGTTACAGGTGGATATAATTGGGAGAAACATTCTTCAACATTGATTTTTATGGGAAGATATTTATACAATCCGGATTCTCCATTAGCAAATCTAGCACTGAAAAAAGAAAATCTTCATACTTTAGATATGGGATCAAGATTAGTGTTAAAACTACTTGATGAGAAATTCCTAATGAGTGGAGAGTGTATGTATAGGAGTATTCTAAATAAATCTGACTTTGAATCTTCATGGAAATATCTTCTTAATTTTGAATACGAATTGGCAAAAAACCAACGACTTACATTTTCATTCGGTAAAAATTTTGATGGTGAATATGAAAAGAAAGGAAATTTAATTGTTGCTTTGAATCTAATAGTTGGCTTGGGTAAAATTAAATTATAGAATAAAGTAGAGATGATTTTATTTGATGATCAATATTTTATAAATAATTAAAATTAACTAAAATTTAACTCACAATAACCCCATAAATTCCCATTCATTTGCTTTAAAAAGTTAAAAATTGATTAAATTTGTCTGAACTATAAAAAAACGAACAATGAGTTACATTTCTTACATAGAAGCGAGACAAATTTTGGATTCAAGAGGAAATCCTACAGTTGAAGTAGATGTATTTACGGAAAGTGGTGCGATGGGACGCGCTGCGGTACCTTCCGGAGCTTCTACAGGAGAACATGAAGCGGTGGAATTGCGCGACGGTGGTTCAGAATATATGGGGAAAGGAGTTCTTAAAGCGGTTGAAAATGTAAGAGAAGTGATTGCCCCTGAATTGGTAGGTCTTCCTGTATACGATCAGAATCTTATCGACCAGATTATGATTGATCTTGACGGAACCAATAATAAAGGAAATCTTGGAGCAAATGCAATTCTTGGTGTTTCTTTGGCAGCAGCTAAAGCAGCAGCAGCAGAATTGAAAATGCCTTTGTACAAATATGTTGGCGGTGTCAATGCAAATACCCTTCCTGTTCCGATGATGAACGTGATCAACGGAGGCTCTCACTCCGATGCCCCGATTGCGTTTCAGGAATTTATGATCATGCCGGTAAAAGCAGATTCTTTCTCTCACGCATTGAGAAAAGGAACTGAAATTTTCCACAACCTTAAATCGATTCTTCACTCAAGAGGTCTGTCTACTGCAGTAGGTGATGAAGGTGGTTTCGCACCAACTTTCAAAGGAACTGAAGATGCTTTGGATACTTTACTTCAGGCTATTGAAAAAGCAGGTTATAAGCCGGGTGACGATATTATGTTGGCGCTTGACTGTGCCGCTTCTGAATTTTATAAAGACGGAATCTACGATTACAGAAAATTCCAGACTCCGGATGCCGCTCAGTTCTCAAGCAGCGAGCAGGTTTCTTACCTTGCTGAACTGGCAGCGAAATATCCGATCATTTCAATCGAAGACGGAATGCAGGAAAACGACTGGGAAGGCTGGAAAATGTTAACCGATAAAATCGGAGACAGAGTACAGTTGGTAGGAGACGATTTATTCGTAACCAATGTTGAAAGACTATCAAGAGGAGTAAAAGAAGGAATTGCAAACTCAATCTTGGTAAAAGTAAACCAGATCGGATCTCTTTCTGAAACAATGGCAGCGGTACAAATGGCGCAGAACAACAGATTCACTTCTGTAATGTCTCACAGATCAGGAGAAACTGAAGACTCTACAATCGCAGATTTGGCAGTAGCAATGAATTGCGGACAGATTAAAACAGGATCCGCTTCAAGATCAGACAGAATGGCGAAATACAACCAGCTGTTGAGAATTGAAGAAGCTCTTGGTGAAACCGCAGTTTTTCCGGGCTTAGATGCTTTTAAAATCAAAAGATAATTAATCGAATTTATAAATAACGGCAAGCGAAATTTTTAGTTTGCCGTATTTTGTAATAAGTAGTATATTTAGAAAAAAATAAATTAAATAATGTCAGACAACAAGGTAATATTGAATTACGACGGTAATTCATATGAATATCCAATTGTGGATAGTACTATCGGAGACAGAGGAATCGATATTTCAAAATTAAGAGACCAGACAGGTCTAATCACTCTTGATTTAGGGTATAAGAACACCGGAGCTACACTTAGTGACATCACTTACTTAGACGGAGACAAAGGAGAATTATTCTACAGAGGATATCCGATCGAGCAGATTGCCGAGAAATCTAACTTCACAGAAGTGATGTATCTTTTATTACACGGTGAATTGCCTTCTCAGGATCAGTACAATTCTTTCGAATCAAACATTAAAAAATATAATTTCGTAGCAGAGGAGATGAAAAAGATCATGGATGCTTTCCCTCGTTCTGCTCACCCAATGGGAGTTTTATCTTCTTTAACTTCAGCGTTAACGGCGTTTAATCCAAAAGCAGTTAATGTAAATTCTAAAGAAGAAATGGATCATGCAGCAGAATTGTTAATTGCAAAATTCTCTCACCTTTGCGCATGGACGTACAGAAAAACTCAGGGATTGCCGCTTAATCACGGAGACAACAGCCTGAACTATGTAGAAAACTTCTACAAAATGGCTTTCAGAATGCCAAATCAGGAATTTGAAATCGATCCTGTTGTTGTTGGTGCTTTAGATAAATTATTAATTCTTCACGCAGATCACGAGCAAAACTGTTCTACTTCTACAGTGAGAATGGTAGGTTCTGCTCATACAGGTCTTTTTGCTTCAGTTTCTGCAGGGGTTTCTGCACTTTGGGGACCACTTCACGGTGGAGCAAACCAGGCGGTTATCGAAATGCTTGAACTGATTGAGAAAGATGGAGGAGATGTATCTAAATACATTGCGAAAGCTAAAGATAAAAACGATAACTTCCGTTTAATGGGATTCGGACACAGAGTATACAAAAACTTCGATCCTAGAGCAAAAATCATCAAGAAAGCTGCTGACGATATTCTTAATGCATTAGGAATTCAGGATAAAGCGCTTGATATTGCAATGCAGTTGGAAAGAGTAGCTCTTGAAGACGAATACTTCGTAGAAAGAAAACTATATCCAAACGTGGATTTCTATTCAGGAATTATCTACAGAGCATTAGGAATCCCTACAGAAATGTTCACCGTAATGTTCGCATTAGGAAGATTACCGGGATGGATTTCTCAGTGGAAAGAAATGAGACTGAAAGGAGACCCGATCGGAAGACCAAGACAGGTGTATCAAGGAGCTCCAAAAAGAGATTATATTGATATGGTTAACAGATAATCAGTATCTTACTATAAACAAAAATCCCGAAGCTTGCTTTGGGATTTTTTATTTCTCAGCTTTGGAGACTTTTTTATTTTTTTACGGTTGTAATTTGTATCATCGTCTTTACACCTTGGATCATTATCATCGAAGCTCTTCCTGTTTCAATAAAATATTCTAAAATTTCGCCATTTTCCAGTTCTACAGAGCCTAAGGAGAAGTCCTTTGTTTTACTTTTGAATTTTCCATACAATTTATCTGTTGCATTAATACAACTTCCCAAAGAAAGTCTACCGTTTTTTAAAGTTATGAGTTTCTTGGTAGTTAAAATACTGAAATTATCTTCATTTATAATTGTGGAGCAGATGATTCGTTCTTCGTCAAGTAATTCAATTGGATAATCTATAAACAATTCTTTTGAATCATCTTCATAGAATTGAGTCCACTTAAAATCATAAGGCTGTATTGTACTTCGTTTAATTTTTGCTATACAGATAGTGTGTAAAAATTTATCGGATTTTTTCATGATAAAGTACAAAAATAAACTAAAAAATAAAACCTGCTTCAAAAGCAGGCTTTAAGTCTAATTTTCTGTTATGGACATTGACATCTGTCGCAAGTCCAGAGTGTACATTTTCCTGTTTCAAAATCATATTCGCAGCAACGTCTTGCGGTGGTTGCTCCTCCAATGATGTTTTTTTGTTGCTCTCTGCCTAATTTTTGTGCTTTAAGAAGCACGGTTTTTTTTGCGTTCATGATTTTTTTGGTGTTTGATTGTTAATGTTTTATGTTTTAATTTCTACAGAAATTATATCACTAAGGTAGGAATTTTAATTAAAACTTTTTACATTTTATCAAAAAATAATTCATAACCAATTATTGTGAATAAAATTATCTGATAAAATCGCTTATTTAAGTGAATAAATGCTTTAGTCTATCAATCTGCTGAAGTAAAAAACTGTAAGAAGATTATTTCATAGATTTATATTGCGCAGATCACCTAAAAACAGGACAAAAGTTTCCCAGATTCAGTCCTTTACTTATATTTGTAGCATTGCATAAATCTTTATGAAGCTAAATATAAAAAACGAAACGGGAAGGCTGAAATCAGTGGTTTTAGGGCAGCCCAATTCAATGGGAGCAGTTCCTACATTAGAGGAAAGTTATGATGCAAAATCGTATCATTCTATCGAAAATAACATATATCCGAAAGAGTCGGATATCATTCATGAAATGAACGCTTTCGAAGCGGTTTTAAAGAAATATGATGTAGAAGTTCTTCGTCCGGACATTATTGCAGACTACAATCAGGTCTTTGCAAGAGATGTAGCTTTCGTAATTGATGATAAAATGATCATTTCCAATGTGATTGCAGACCGAGCAGACGAACAGGAAGCGTATAAAACGGTTTTTGAAAAAGTGGCGTGGAGAAAAATAATTAATCTTCCGGAAACTGCACACATTGAAGGTGGAGATGTAATTGTCTGGGACGATTTTCTGTTCATCGGAACATGTTTCAGTGAAGATTACAGAAGTTATAAAACGGCAAGAACTAACGAATATGCCATCGAAATTCTCAAAGAATACTTTCCTAAAAAAAGAATCATCGATCTGGAACTGAAAAAGAACGACAGAATACCGTACGAAGGAATTTTACATCTGGATTGTACATTCAACCCCATTGGAAAGGATAAATGTATTATTTACAAAGACGGATTTGTAGACGAAAGCGATTATCGTCTGATTATTGATATTTTCGGTGAAGAAAACTGCTTCCACGTTACAGCGGAGGAAATGTTTGAAATGTTCCCGAATATTTTTTCAATCTCTCCGGAAATCGTAGTTTCCGACAAAGCATTCACCAGAATGAACAATCACCTCAGAAACGAATGGGGAATGACCGTTGAAGAAATTCCGTACCGCGAGATTTCTAAAATGGGAGGACTTTTACGTTGCTCGACAATGCCATTAGTAAGAGAGTAAATTAAAGTTTATTGAAAAGATTAGTTTTATTTTTTTTTCTGATATTCATATCTAAAGTTCATGCTCAGCAAAAAATTAATTGGGCTGAAATCTTATATGGAAATGCTAAAGATTTAGAAATTAATAAAATTAAATCTTTAAAGCTTAAAAAGGGAGGCAGAGTAATTCGCTTGGTTCAGGTCATTTCAAAAAATTCAATTTTGGTGAAAGATTCTTTAACAGAAGACCTTTTTGAATTTGATGATGAGAACCGACTTATTTCCGTAACATCTATTAAAGCTAAGCAGAATGAAAAATTCAGATTGAATTTTAAAGGTAATTTTATCAACAAGATTTCGAGATTAGTTAATGATAATCGAATAAGAGTTTATAATCAATTTTCTAAAGTAAATTTTAATAATAGATCTTATGAAGAAAAGGAAACATACAGGTTTGATACAAACAAGAATGATTCTTTAAATGTTTTCAGAATAAAATATTTCTTTAATGAACAAAATCCGGAATTAAGTTATGAAGAGACGTATGATAACGGTAGAATATGGACTAAGAAATATTTTAATAATACAGAAGTTAGGAAGGAAAAATTTGAGAATTACAATAAAGTAGATTCTACCTTAACTAAAGATTCTAAATTAACAAAATATCATTTTGAAAATTATAAGAACCATCAGATTATTAGGATTGAAAGAGATTCTGTTTTAACGATTGAGAAGAAATATGGAAGAAAAGTAAGTGAAAAATTAGAATATGCGGGATTATCTTTCAGACAAATTTTTTATGATGAGAATGAAATTGTAAGAGAGAAAATTATTTATCAGAATTATAAAAATTCTTTTAATGAATGGATCGTTTGGGAAGAAAGAAAATACGACGGAAAAGGAACATTAATAAGTAGGAAATTTCCAAATAAAAAAGAATATAAACTTAAAAATGGGATTTTAGTTTTCAGAAAAAATGTAGAGAGAATTAGAATGAGTTGTGGTGTTGGTTATTCAGATAAGAAAAAAAATCTCTCAGCATACTATTATCCACAATTATATTCTTCCTCAATATTATTTACTCCGAAACTGGCAAAGAATTTTATAGATAATTTTGATATATATGCTATTGATGAAGACGAAGAAATAATTTATAGTTATTTAGATTTCACAGATGATACAAAAGTTATAACAAGCAATTCAACATCAAAAGACATTTATCAAGAGTTTCGGAGCACATCAAGAAGTATCAGAAGAAAAGAAAGATATATTTTAAGATATTTCGATGGAACAGAAGTTGAGGCAGAAACAATTAGTGGCAAAAAATATTTTATTAATTTGGCTAAGAATCCGGAAATTTTATCTTTTTCAATACACACATTTTTAATTAAAAATGAATAAAACCCAAAGTATGCAGACAACAGATACAGTATTAATGATAGAGCCGATTGCATTCGGATTTAATGCAGAAACGGCAAAAAACAATTATTTTCAGGTAGAGCAGAAAGGTTTCGATACCCAGTTCAAAGCTTTGTCTGAATTTAAAGCTTTTGTTGAAAAATTAAGAAGCAAAGGAATTAACGTCATCACAGTAAAAGATACATTAGATCCGCACACTCCGGATTCTATTTTCCCGAACAACTGGGTAAGTTTTCACAAAGACGGAAAAGTGGTTTTATATCCGATGTTTGCTTCCAACAGAAGAGTAGAAAGAAGAGACGATATCATTGAAACCATTAAAGAACAGGGATTTGAAGTAGCGGAAATCGACGACTGGTCTTTTCCTGAAACACAGGGACATTTTTTGGAAGGAACAGGAAGCATGATCTTCGATCACGATAACAAAATTGCTTACGGTTCGGTTTCTTTAAGACTGGATGAAAACCTGTTCAGAGAATTTTGCGAAAAGTACGGTTTTACACCGGTTGTTTTCCATTCATTCCAAACCGTTGGAGAAGAAAGACTTCCGATTTACCACACCAACGTGATGATGTGTGTAGCAGATAAATTTGTGGTAATCTGTCTGGATTGTATCGATGATGAACTCGAAAGAAGCAAAGTCATTGAAACCATTAAAAACTCAGGAAAAGAAATTATTGAAATTTCTGAAGAGCAGATGCAGCAGTTTGCAGGAAATATGCTTCAGGTAAATAATAAAGACGGACAGAAATTTTTGGTGATGAGCGAAACCGCTTATAAATCCTTACATCAGGATCAGGTTGCAGCAATTGAAAAACACTGTGAAGTCATCTACTCAGATTTAAATACCATTGAAGTAAACGGAGGCGGAAGCGCACGTTGTATGCTTGCAGAAGTTTTCTTACCAAAAAAATAATATATTTGCTGAAAATACATTGAATTGGAATCATTAACCAGCAAAGGTTTACATATTCTTCTGACTTTGGAAACGGAGTCAGAAGCTTTGTTAATAGACGGTGACGGTTTCTTGGCATTTACCAAAGATATGCTCGCAACAAAAGACGTGGAAATTGTAGGAATTACCAGTCATATTTTTGAAAATAACAGCTTTACTTCCGCGGTTTGTCTTAAAGAATCCCACCTCTGTATTCATACGTGGCCGGAATTTAAACAACTTACTTTTGATGTTTTTCTCTGCAATTATCTGCAGGATAACACAGAAAAAGTTGAAAAAATTGCAGATGAAGTAATAGACTATTTTAAAGCTAAAACCATTCAGAAACACAAAATTTACAGATAAAAAATGTTTTACGTTTGTCCCGCCTGCGAATCCGGAAATAAACTGGATCTTACTTTCGATATAAAAGAATATGTCTGTAAGACCTGTTCTTATCTTATTGATGTCGAAAATAATAAACATCAGAAACACATCAAAGTTCCTACAGAAAATGTTGTATTGGATATCGGGCAGAAAGGAATCATCGACAATACAGAATATACCGTTACCGGAATTATCATCCGAAAATACGGAACCAGTATCTTTTGGAGAGAATATTATTTAAAAGATACAAAAGGAGAAGATGCTTTCTTAAGTGAGAGTGATGGACACTGGACTTTTCTTCATATCATTAATGCAATGGATGTAAAGAAAAAGATGAACGGAAAAGCAGTGGAACTGCATGGAAGAAATTACCGCTGGTACGAAACTACAGAATGCACCATTCATTCTGCTGCAGGTTTTTTTGAAGATAAACTGAATTTCGGACTGGCAACATACAAGGAATATGTGAATGCAACTCAGATGATTTCCCAAGAGCAGTCGAAGGGAAAAATTGAATTCTTCTTCGGCAAACACATCTCAAAATACAAAGTAAAAAAAGCGTTCGGAATTTCTAACCTTCCCAATTATTCAGGAATAGGAATTGTTCAGCCGTTTTATGTAAATGTAAAACACACCATTAATATTATGGCGGTTTCGGCATTACTAATTAGTCTGATCCAATTGTATGTAGTCGGGACGAGAACCAATAAATCGGTTTTCGAGCAGGAAATTAATTTTGCAGATGTCCGCAATAAAGAAATGGTCAGTAAAAGCTTTGATTTATCAGGCGGTTCTGCCCCGTTAAAAGTTGAGGTATATTCCAATGTGGATAATTCATGGGCAAATGTCGGTTTAGGATTGGTGAACGAGAAAACCAACGAAATTGTGTTTGCTTCAAAAGACATCGAGGAATACCACGGTTATGAAGACGGTGAAAACTGGAGCGAAGGAAGAAAGAATGAAAGTTTTAATTTCTGCGGAGTTGCTCCCGGAAAATACCACTTTATTATTTCGGCAGAAAAACAGGAAACTCCAAAGGTTATGCCTCCATCATATTACGCGACCCAAGACGGAAGTTTAACCTTATCCAGAGATAGCAACGGAACCATTAACGTTACCAACAACAGCACGATGGAAACAACGGCTTTCGGAAGCTCAAAAATGATTAAGGAAGACACTGTGAGCAGTCTTGGACAATTTGTTCATCAGACGTTAGGAAAAGCGGATATCGACTCCCTTTTGAATACCAACCTTGCAGCCGGAACCATTACATCTACAGTCAGCGAAAATAAATCTGTTAAAATTAAGGCAGAATGGCTTCCTGTTTCCTTCAGGAATTTTGTGTTTGTTCTTTTGTTTATGATCGCGTTTGTCGCAGCAGTCTGGTTCGGAAGAAAATCTTTCGAAAGATCAAAATGGTACAACAGTTCAAATTCACCTTACACCTACTCATAAACGATGGAAAATATTATTAATTACATAAAAGAACACTGGATTCTCTGTCTCATCGGAGTTTTTTTTGTCGGCTGGTTTACTTACCTCACTTTTGACGGCAACCAATTCTGCGACTGCGAAAAAACAGAAACCTACAGAGACGGAACCACAAGAACACATCACTCTTCCGGAGTAGGCTATTACAGATACTATCACAAATAAAAATATAAACTATGAATCAGATCAACTTTTTACCGGTCATCAATTCAGTGATTTATTCCTTTCTGGGAATAGCCATATTGCTGGTTTGCTATTTAATTATTGAGAAAATAACGCCGGAAAAAACATGGCACGAAATCGCTCACAATAAAAATACTGCTTTGGCGATTATTTTCGGAGCATTCATCATCGGGATATCAATGATCATAAGCGCAGCAATTCATGGATAAAAAGAGGATTCCTCTTGAACTGCTTTTGATGTTTTCGGTGTTTGTCATCGCAACCTGCGGACTGATCTACGAATTGGTAGCGGGAGCTTTGGCGAGTTATCTTTTGGGCGATTCCGTGAAGCAGTTTTCCTTCATCATCGGAGTCTATCTTTTTTCGATGGGAGTAGGATCGTATTTTGCCAAATTCATCAAGGGAAATTTAATTGATAAATTCATAGAAATTGAAATTCTGGTTGGGATTATCGGCGGAATAAGCTCTGTGGTTTTATTTATTCTGTTTAACACTTTGGCTCATTTTGAAGCTGTTTTATACCTTTTTGTGTTTTTTACGGGCTGTCTGGTTGGAGTAGAAATTCCGTTGTTGATGAATATTCTGAAAGACAGGGTTCAGTTCAAGGATCTCGTTTCAAATGTTTTCGCCTTTGATTATATCGGAGCTTTACTGGCTTCTATTCTGTTTCCTTTGGTATTGATTCCGCAGTTGGGAATCGTAAAAACCCCTCTGTTTTTTGGCTTGGTTAATATTTCCATTGCCATATTTTTATGTTTTTATCTGAAAAATGAACTTTCAAAACCAGTTTCATTAAGAGTTAAATCAATCGGAGCCTTTCTTCTGCTTGTCACTCTCTTTATCTTTTCAGACAGAATTTTATCATTTTCAGAAGAAAAACTGTACGGTGAAAATGTCGTTTACACTAAAAGCTCACCATACCAGAGAATCGTTTTAACCAGAAACAGCCGCGAATTCAGATTATATTTAAATAACAATCTGCAGTTTTCTTCAGTAGATGAATACCGTTATCACGAAGCGTTGGTTCATCCTGCGATGTCGATGGCTAAAAAGATCGATCATATTTTAATTCTCGGCGGTGGAGACGGTTTCGCAGTTCGTGAAGTTTTAAAATACAAAGGAGTAAAAGACATCACTTTGGTGGATTTGGATGGAGAAATGACAGATTTTTTCAGGAATAATGAAACCATGCGCCAATTGAATCAAAGCTCTTTATCCAGTCCAAAGTTAAAAGTGATAAATAAAGACGCTTACATTTGGGTAAAAGAAAACTCTAAAAAGTACGATGTCATCATTATCGATTTTCCGGATCCTTCCAATTACAGTTTAAGAAAATTGTATTCTTTACAGTTTTACAGAGAACTCGAAAGACTCACTACTTTAGATACAAAAATTGTGGGACAGACTACTTCTCCCTATTTTGCTCCAAAATCTTTCTGGTGTATTGAGAAAACAATTAACGAGGTCTTTCCTTTTACTTCTGCATATCACACGTATGTTCCGTCATTCGGAGAATGGGGATTTTCAATGGCTTCTTTTGAGCCGATCAACAATAAAATATATCGTAAAATTCCGAATCTGAAATTTTATGATTATAATTTTTCACAACTCTCTTACTTTACGAAAGATATGAAAACCAAAGATATTGAAGTCAATCGATTGGATAACCAGATTTTAGTAAGATATTTTGATGAAGAATGGGGTAAAGTTCAATAGAAAAGTGTCAATTATTTATTATATTTGTATCATAAATTGATACTTAAATTGTAAAAATATGATAGCTGAAATTGAAAAATATATAGAAATCCAGAACAACATCGATCAGATTCTGAAAGATTCACCATTTAAAATTTCTTACATTATCGAAAAAACAGGGATCAAAAAGCCGACCTTTTTTAAAAAAATGAAAGAAAAGAGATTTACTTCCGAAGAACTGCTTTCTATTGCCAAAGTAATGGAACCTGTTTATAGAAACGAAACCCATGAAGAGATTTTAGAATCGTTGAAAAGATCCGAAGAAGATTTCAGAATGGGAAGAACGGTCTCTTATCACGACTTTATGAAAGCTAAAAGAGAGAAATTAAAAAAACTAACAGACGGTGAAAGTTGATATTTCAATTGCGGCTCAGCAAGATATTGATGATATTGAATCTTATCTTTTAAGAAAATGGAATCGAAAAGTCTTATTTAAGTTTTTTGATCAGTTAGATGATGCTATAAGTATTTTAGAAACACAGAATGTATACTTTGAAAAATATAGAGATACAGGGTTTATGAAATATTTGGTAACGAAACATAACTACATTATTTATGATTATCAGGATGATATGTTGAGAATCCACAGAGTTATCAACAATTTTCAGAATCCTGAAGACAACTATGAAAGCATCTCAAAATAACCATTAAATCTTGCCAACTCAACCCACTCAATTTTCACGTAAAGATTTCCTTAAAACCCTGTTCTTGGGCAGTCTCATGATTCCTTTTTTACACTATTGCAGTAAAAAAGGCAAATCGTTATTGCTTAAAATCACCGGAACCAATCATATTTTAGGGCACAAACTCTGGGCAAAAGATTTTCCTGAACCTACGGAAGAAATTCGCACAAAATACCTCGTTGTCGGTGGAGGAATTTCAGGACTTTCGGCGTGTAGATTTTTCAGCCAGAATCAGGAAAACAATTATCTGTTGCTCGAAATGGAAAATCATTTAGGCGGAAACTCTTCCAACGGACAGAACAAATTTTCAAAATTTCCTTTGGGAGCGCATTATTTGCCATTGCCGAATAAAGAAAATACTGAAATCATCGAATTTCTGAATGAATGCAAAATGTATCAGGGACACGATGAAAACGGTGATCCGATTTTAGATGAATATCAGATGACTTTCCCGCAACAGGAACGGTTGTTTTTCAAAAATTCATGGCAAAATGATATCGTTCCGCAAAACGGAATTTCCTCAGAAACAAAAGCGGAATTCGACCGGTTTTTTAAAATGATGGATCACTTTCAGCACAAAAAAGATGCAGAAGGAAAATATTGGTTTGCCATTCCTGTTCACGATTCCAGTCGGGAAGATGAGGTTTTACAACTAGAGAAAATTATTTTCAAAGACTGGCTGAAACAGGAAAATTTTACATCTGAAGAATTACTCTGGCTGTTAGATTATTCCTGTCGCGACGATTACGGTTTGGGAATCGATTACGTTTCGGCCTGGGCGGGAATTCATTATTTTGCGGGAAGAAAAAACAACTGGAGCAAAAAATACAAAGATCAGGTTTTCACATGGCCGGAAGGAAATGCAAGACTGGCAAAACATTTTTCAAAATATACAGAAGGAAAATCTTCATCGAATAATTTAGTTTTTGAGGTAAAAATTAATGATAAAAATGTTGAGGTTTTAAGTTTCGACAATATTCAGAAAAAGACAAAAAAGATCATTGCTGAAAAAGTTCTGTTTGCGACTCCGCAATTCGTCAACGAAAGAATTTTCAACAATAAAAGAGCTGAACATTTTAACTATGTTCCGTGGCTTTTAACAACGATTACTTTACAAAACGTTTTCGGAGGAGATGAAGAATTGGCTTGGGATAATGTAATTTATGGTTCCGATGGTTTGGGTTATATTTACGATCAGCATCAGAATGTAAACCAGATTATGGGTGAAAAAGTGATTACCTACTACAGAAGTTTTTCTACCAATGACTGTAAAAAAGCAAGAAAAAAATTATACGGTCTGAAAGAAGATGAGTTGAAAAGCCTTGTTTTGGAAGATTTAAAAAAAGCCCATCCTATGATTGAAGATTTTATCCTCGAAATGCAGTTTCACAAAATCGGTCATGCGATGATTGCGCCTGTTCCGAACCAGATTTTTGGAAATTCAGAAATGGCAAAACAGCCGATTGACGGAAAAATTTTCTTTGCCCATTCAGACCTTTCAGGAATTTCAATTTTCGAGGAAGCTTTTTATCAGGGATGGAGAACCGCAAAGCAGATGCAGCAATTTGATTGATTAAAATTAAAATAAGGTTTCTCAAAAAATAAAAATGAAACAACCCTGGATCCATAACGCAAAAACAGACGGCTGGTTTATTCTGTCGCCGCCTTTTATTATTTTGCTGATTGTTTTCTTATTTCAGAAACAGATTCAGGTGCTGGAAAATCATTATTCATTTTACACATGGCTTTTCCTGATTGTTTTCGTGGATGTAGCGCATGTGTATTCAACGTTATTTAAAACGTATTTCGTTAAAGAAGAAGTCAGGAAAAGGAAACTTTTATATTATGGAATTCCTGCCTTGAGCTGGATTTTAGGATTGATTTTATACCAGTTCGGAAGTCTTACTTTTTGGTCGGTTTTGGCTTTGGTGGCGGTTTTTCATTTTATCAGGCAGCAATATGGTTTCATGAGAATTTATGCCAGATTTGAACCTAATAGCCGGAGTAAAAGAATCGATGAGATTGCGGTGTATTCTGCCACAATTTTTCCGATGTTGTATTGGTTTAAAACGCCGAGAGCTTTTACGTGGTTTGTACAAAATGAATTCAAATGGCTTCAGCATCTTCCGGATTATATTCCAGTTATTAAGATTTTATATTTCGGGATTTTAATGATTTGGCTATTCAAAACTATTTTTGAAATCTTTAAAACCAGACAATTTAATATTCCGAAAATTGCCTTAATTTCCGGAACCTATCTGTCGTGGTATTTCGGAATTGTTTATTTCAACAACGATTTGGTTTTCACTTTTCTGAATGTGATTTCACACGGAATTCCTTACATTGCTTTAATTTACATCAGAGAAATTCAACAAAAAGACGATCAAAATCTAAACCGTCTTTCTTTATTCAAATCTGCTTTCGGGATATTTTTATTTATTCTCGTTATTCTAGCTTTTGCATTTTTCGAAGAGTTTTTATGGGAAATTTTGGTCTGGAACGAACATTTTTCATTAAATCTGAATGTTTCGTTAAACTGGTTTCAGTTTTTAGTCCCTTTATTAGTCGTTCCTCAGCTTACGCATTACTTATTGGATGGCTTTATTTGGAGAAAACCGAAAAAAGTTAACTAATTTTGCCTTCAAAGTTAAAACATATGAAAATGCAGAAGTGCCTCCTTTCATTCATGCTCTTGTTGGGATTTTTCAGTTTAAATGCTCAGCAGAAGACATTTTGTAACCCGATTAATATCGATTATGGTTATACTCCGTTTGAAGTTTTTTCAAAACAGGGAAAACACCGTGCAACAGCCGATCCGGTGATTGTTAATTTTAAAAACAAGCTCTTTCTTTTTTCCACCAATCAGGAAGGGTATTGGTACAGCGATGATATGCTCGACTGGAAGTTTGTCCACCGAAAATTTTTAAGAGACAATAAATATACTCACGATCTGAATGCTCCTGCAGTTTGGGCAATGAAAGATACGTTATACGTTTTCGGATCTACATGGGAACAGGATTTCCCGATTTGGAAAAGTACCAATCCCACCAAAGACGACTGGAAAATTGCCGTTGATACTTTAAAAGTCGGAGCTTGGGATCCTGCATTTCATTACGATGAAGACAAAAACAAGCTGTACTTGTATTGGGGATCAAGCAATGAATGGCCTTTGTTGGGAACTGAAGTAAAAGTAAATACCCTTCAGTCCGAAGGTTTTGTAAAGCCTACGATCAGACTAAAACCGGAAGATCACGGCTGGGAAAGATTCGGGGAATACAATGATAATGTTTTCTTGCAGCCTTTCGTAGAAGGAGCTTGGATGACGAAGCATAACGGAAAATATTATCTTCAGTACGGAGCTCCTGCAACGGAATTCAGCGGATATTCGGATGGAGTGTATGTGAGTAATAAACCTTTGGAAGGTTTTGAATATCAACAGCACAATCCGTTTTCTTACAAACCGGGAGGTTTTGCGAGAGGAGCAGGACATGGTGCAACGTTTGAAGATAATTACAAAAACTGGTGGCACATTTCTACCATTTTTATATCAACCAAAAATAATTTTGAAAGACGTTTAGGAATCTGGCCTGCCGGATTTGATAAAGATGATGTAATGTACTGCAACACGGCTTACGGAGATTATCCGACGTATCTTCCGCAATACGCACAGGGAAAAGATTTCTCTAAAGGACTTTTTGCAGGTTGGATGCTGCTGAATTACAATAAGCCGGTTCAGGTTTCATCCACTTTAGGTGGTTATCATTCCAATTATGCGGTGGATGAAGATATTAAAACGTACTGGAGTGCCAAAACAGGAAATTCCGGAGAATGGTTTCAGACGGATTTGGGAGAGGTTTCTACCATTAATGCTATTCAGATCAATTACGCCGATCAGGATGTTGAGTTTATGGGGAAAACGCTGGGTAAAATGCATCAGTATAAAATCTATGGTTCCGATGACGGTAAAAAATGGAATGTTATTGTGGATAAAAGCAAAAACACCAAAGATGTTCCTCATGATTATGTAGAATTGGAAAAACCTACAAAAGCGAGATTTCTGAAAATGGAAAATCTTAAAATGCCTACCGGAAAATTTGCATTAAGCGGTTTCAGGGTATTCGGAAAAGGAGCAGGAACTGTTCCCGGAAAAGTTCAGAGTTTTGTTCCGTTGAGATCAGATCCTAAGAAATACGGCGAAAGAAGAAGCATCTGGATGAAATGGCAGCAGAACTCTGATGCAGACGGATACGTCATTTATTGGGGGAAATCTCCAGAGAAATTGTACGGAAGCATTATGGTGTACGGAAAAAACGAATATTTCTTCACCGGAGCCGATAGAGCGGACGCATATTATTTCCAGATCGAAGCTTTCAATGCGAATGGAGTTTCGGAAAGATCGGAGATTTTTAAGTCTGAATAAAATATTAATAAACGCTTTGAGTTTTTCAGAGCGTTTATTTTTTGTCGATATTCTTCATAAATCCCTCAATTTTATTGACCAGAAAATCTGCATTGGAAGACTGATCCCAGCCGAGATGATCTCCGGTAAATTCATAAGATTCATGATAGACTTTGTTTTTTGTGAGAGTGGAGTCTAAAGTTTTTTGCTGAGATAGTGGAACCACATGGTCATTAATTCCGTAATAAGAAAGGGTAGGAGCGGAAGTTGGAGTAATCCAGTAAACCGGACTTCCAAAGTCCATTAGCGTTGTTTTGCTGTCAACGATTTTAGGATCAATCAAATGTTTTTCTACGAAAGCATAATCTTCATAATTTTTAAATCCTGAATCGTTCAGATCAGTGGGACCGACGATATTGATAACTGCTTTTACCTTTCTGTCCGGATCAAATTTATAAGCATACAACATTGCTAAATGTCCGCCCGCGCTGTTTCCGAGAAGAATATATTTGGGATGAATTTTTAAGTTTTTTTCTAAACCATTCATGGCACTGGCAATATCATCTGTTTGATTCGGAAGAGCAAAACGCTTGGATGAAGCAAGCCTGTAATCCAGATTGACAAAAATATGTTCAGGAAATTTTTTCATCAGATTATAGGTGAAATCCGTAAGCTGAGATCTTCTTCCGCCGCGCCAACCGCCGCCATGAATAACGATGAAAACGTCTTTATCTTTTAAAGAAGCCTTAGGAATATAAACGTCCATTTTCTGTTCCTTGTCTTTTCCGTAGGAAACATTTTTTCTATGGTGAAAGATTTACCACTTCCGAAATCAATGGTGTTTTGCTTACAGTCTAAAAGTGTAAGAAGAAATAAACCAGCTAAAGCAATTAAACGACTCTTCATCATTGAATTTTAATTAAAAATAAAAAAACTCGCCGATTTCTCAGCGAGTTTACCACAAAAAATGATTTATATGAAGAAATGATTGTTATCTGGTTCTGTTTTTAATTTCGTCTGAAGCACTTTCGATGTTTCTTACCTTTTTCACTTTCTGGTTTCCGAAATTGTAAGTAATGCTTACATTAATGCTTCTTCTGTACTGGTCGTTTCTAATGTAGTTATAGTTTCCGGAAGCCTGTAAATCTTCAATTTCCACGACATTGGTTCTTAAAACATCATTCAGATTTACCGCAAACGTCCAGTCGTTCCAGTTTTTCTTAATGTTCAGATCTAAACTTGCTAAGTTTTTCAGCATACCAAGTTCTATCTGCTGTTTATCCACATAGAAGAAATTTACGCCTAAGAACCATGTTTTCTTTTTGTCTAAACGGATGGTGTTGTTGCTGGTAATCAACATACTTGCAGATTTTCTGTTGTTTAAATAAGTATCAAAAACCTGTCCTGTTGTAGGATCTGTATCTAATGTTCCGTTGTTGATGTTATACTGTACCCCCGCATTGAAGTTTAATGTAAGATATTGCTTGAATAAAGATTTCTGAATTCCCAGCATGGCAGACATTTCCTGCTTGTCTCCGAAATTGGTTCTGATGTACGCCAACTGAACTCTTTTCTGATTGGTTTTCGGATCGATATAGCTTCTCTGCAAGGGAACCTGTGTAATCTGGTCTTTTTCATACGTATGATTCAGAATCAGGAAATAAGAATTTTTGTACATATACGTTAACTCCTGATTGTAGGTAGAAGATGCTTTTACGAAAGGATTATTTTGGGTATAATTATCTTCCGTAATAAGATTTTTTACAGGATTCAGTTCCCAAAAGCTGGGTCTTCTCATTCGGCTTGAAAATGAATAAGATATATTGTTCTTATCATTAATGGCATAATTGAAACTTAGATAAGGCAAAAGATTATTATAATTTCTTTCGATCTGCTGATTGGTTTCTACATTGTTTTTCCAGCTGTCTGCAGTTCCTAAGCTATTCGTGATTTCGTATCTGGCTCCGATTTTTCCTGAGAACTTATCCGAAAACTTCTTTTCAAAAGTTACATACAGACCATAAATATTTTCATTGTAAACAAAATGGTTAAAATCGTTTTGAGAAGCTAACTGGTTACCGGAAAGATCGTATGGATATGAATAGTTTTTGGTGTCGTTGTCTGTTTTTGTTTTATTGTAATTTCCCCCGGCAGAGAACGTAAAATCGTTTTTAAATTTCTGAATATAATCCACCGTCCCGGAAAAATTATTGATAACCTGCGGAAGATCCTGAATTATTTTGCTGCTGTTTTGGTTGAAATTTCCTGCCGCATCCTGAATCAGCGTGTTGTTATTCGTGTACTGAAATCTTTTATAATTAAGATAAGCTGCATTCACGTTCAGTTTGCTTCCTAAAGAATCAAGCTTTACTTCATAGTTTAAATTTACAGAATTGTTGTAACTTCTTGCGTCCTCTTTATTTTTGGTTTTAGTGTAAGCGGTTGAAAGTATATTGCCGTTAGTATCATATTTTGTAATCGTGTTCATCAGATCAATCGTAGAATTGTAGCTTTTGTTTGCCCATGTATTCCATGATAAAGCCAGATTACTTTTGTCATTCAACTGATAATCAATATTCAGATATCCTCCTAAATTTTTGTTTGGATCATCAATATTCCCTACAGATTCATTCTGTACATTTTCAGATCGGTTTCTGAGAATGTAAGACTGCGGATTGATATTTTCGCCACCGCTAAGATTCGCATTAATTCCCAGTTTGTCTTTTCTGTAATTGACAGAGAAACTGGCGTTGCTTGCATTGTATTTGCTTTGGGTATTAGACATTCTCATGTTTCCGCTGGTTCCGTCGCTCATTTTTTTCTTCAGAACGATATTGATGATCCCATCGGAAGATTCCACCTGATATTCACTTCCCGGAACTGTAATCACTTCAATTTTCTGGATATTTTCTGCGGGTGTGTTTTTCAGAAACTGAACCAGAGATTCTGCATCCATATTGCTTTTTCTGCCGTTAATGTAGATCAGCGCATTATTTTTCCCTGCAATCTTTAACGTTTTATCATCTGTTGTAGACAAAAGGGGAGTCTGCTTTAGAATATCGAACGTTGTATTTCCTTTTGCAATCGGAGAGGCAGCAACATCATAGACAAAACGGTCGCTTTGTTTTTTGAAAACCTGCTTGGTTAAAGTAACTCCTTCTATGCTTTTTGTTTTTACAGTATCTTTTTTAGTTTGCTGTGCGAAAGATAATCCACTGAAGAATATAGCTGCGATAAGAATGGTCGTTTTCATGATATAATATTTTAGAGAGTTTTAATAGCTTGTATTTGTTATTATTTAACATTGCAAAGATATATAATAAATTAAGTATCTTGCAATACAAAGTACTTAAAATGTTTTTAATTAAAATTTAACTACTTGATTTTCAGTTAGTAAAATTTTGTATAAAATTTTTAATCGTAGTAGGTTTGCTATTTATTTAGACAATTCAGGTCTAAATTCTATTACACGGCTCCAAATAATTTTCAGTTTTTAAACAATAATTAATTAAAATCTCAATAAAAAGAAAAGCGAACGTATTTTATGATTAATTTAGTTAAAACTTAAAAATATTAGCATATGAGAAAATTTTACCTCCTTTTTTTGTTGTTATCATTAATTTTTTCCTGTAAAGATGAATCTTTCATGGAAATTGATAACAACACGTCGAATCCCCAATCCAATTATAATTTTGGAAATGATGTACAAAAAAACTTTCAGGGTGTGGTTTTAGACATCAATGGTGCACCTGTTTCCGGAGCTGCGGTTACCATAGGTACAGCTACAGTCACCACGAACCTCAAAGGTTTCTTTACATTTAAAAATGCCTCTGTAAAAGAAAATTTTGCCCATGTAAAAGTTACAAAAGCAGGATTTGTAAATGCTTCGCGTGTTCTGGTTCCTACCAATGGAATGAACAGAATAAACATCATGATGATTCCTGCTGCCACAACTTCCACAATTTCTTCGGGTTCAAGTTCTACGGTTTCTCTTCCGAACGGAACAAAAGTAAAGTTCGACGGAAGCTTTAAAGATGCGAACGGAAATGCCTATACAGGAAGTGTAAAGGTTGCTTTGTTTAATCTGGCATCCTCAAATCCCTATCTTAATGAATTGATGCCGGGATCACTGCTTGCGACAAATTCAGGCGGGAATGCGAGAGTCATGGAGACTTTTGGAATGGTACATGTTCAGCTGACAGGAAGTTCCGGACAGAATCTTCAGATTGCCAACGGACATACCGCAGAAATTACAGTACCTATTGACGCTTCTCAGACTTCCTCTTCTCCGGCAACGATTCCGCTTTGGTCTTACAATGAACAGACAGGAATGTGGAATGAGGAAGGTTCTGCCACAAAAGTTGGAAATACTTATGTGGGAACAGTAAGCCATTTTTCCTGGTGGAATTGTGATGCTCAGTTTCAGCAGGCAACCATGAAAGTAACAGTGAAAAATACTGCGGGACAGGTTCTTCCGAATATTAAAGTAACTTTAAAGAGAGCTTCTCAAACGTATGAGACTTATGGTATAACAGACAATATGGGAATGGTTTCGGGAATTGTTCCTGCAAATGAAGTCCTTAATTTAAAAGTTTATGATATTTGTAATAACGTCATTTATACTTCCAATGTAGGACCATTTCCGGCAGGAGTTATAACAACGATAGCAGATATTACAATTAATCCTTCTGCTTCAACAAGCTATACCATCCAGGGAAATCTGAAAACCTGTGCCAATACAGATGTTACAGACGGTTATGTGATATTGCGAAATGCTGCAGGAACAAATTATTTCAATTATCTTTCGGTTCCTGTAAATGCCAATGGAAGCTTTACCATGAGTACTTATTCGTGTACTTCAAATCCACAGTTTATTTATGAAGGATTTGATGTTGCCAATCTTCAGACTACCGGAGAAGTTACTTTTACAGCAACTACCAATACGGTTAATTTGGGAAATATTACGGTTTGTAATTCTGTAAGCGAATTTGTAAGTTATAAAATCGATAATCAAGCAGTGACTTATGTTCTGGGATCATTTAACGCACAATGGTCCGGACTTACTTCGCCTACACCGAATTTACCATCGAAACAGCTGAGAATAAACTCTGTAAATCCTGCAGGACCATACTTTTCCATGACTCAGAACAATATGATGGGCGTTGCTGCAAGTTTTACTACGGATTATATGTTTGAGCTTTCGGGGGCAGTGATTACACCGAGCAACGGAAATTTAATCGTCAATATCTCTACTTTTGGTGTGGTTGGAGATTATATTGATTTCACAGTTAACGGAACTTATACCAATACAACAGGAAGCCATACGTTCACAGCAACTGGTCATGTGAAACGCGATATGTAAAAATCATTACATTCTAAAATTAGAAAAGGACCGAAAAGGTCCTTTTTGTATGTTTAGGTATTACTCTCTGTCGAAACGGGCAAGTTTTTTATCAATCCAGATGGTTGCAAATGGGAAGAAGGCGGCAATTAAGGCAAAAACGCTGTCTTCATCGTCCCACACGTAAATTTTTCTCACAGCAGGTAAAAAGATCAGATAAAGAGAAAAAAAGAAACCGTGAATACTTCCGATGGTACTGATGTAGACAATAGGAAGAATTTCATCGGGATTGGTGCGGATCCATATCATTGCCGTGAAAAGAAAAAACCACGAAACGGCTTCTGCAAGGCAGATGTTTTTAAACCATTTAATGATTTTTTCCTGAGGATATTTTAAGAAAAATTTTTCGATGAAGTTCATAGTATTGAATTGAAAATTCGGTTTATGAGTTGAAAAAAATTGCAATTATTAATTCTAAATTCTAATTTTTAATTTTCTAAATATAAAATTACTTATAAAAACTGCTCCCATCCAGATAATCAAAAACTTCGGGAGGAAGCATCGGTCTTACATTTTTTCCGCTTTTAATCATGTTTCGGATTTCTGTTGCGGAAAGTTCAATAACCGGCGCGTTGATTAGAGAAATATTTTCGTGCTGAAGGTATTCAGAATCTTTCTTTTCACCTTCAAAAACTCTCGGATAAACAATGATGTGATGATTCTTAATTAAAGTTTCAGCATTCTTCCATTTATGAAGGCTTTCCAGATTGTCTTCTCCCATGATTAAACTAAAAGAATAGTCGGGATATTTCTCATGAAGATAAGTAAGTGTATCAATTGTATAACTTGGCTGTGGCAATGAAAACTCCACATTTGAAGCGCGCATTCTCGGATAATTTTTTACCGCAAGCTGCACCATATCCAGTCGGTTATGATCTTTTAACAAAGATTTTTTTTCTTTAAAAGGATTTTGCGGACTTACCACAAACCACAATTCATCCATATCGGAATTTTCCAGAATGTAATTGGCTAAAATTAAATGACCAATATGAATCGGGTTAAACGAACCGAAAAATAAACCAATTTTTTTCATAACCAACTTCTAATCCCTGAATTTTACATCTTTAATATTCAGATAATGCGTTACATTCCCTTTCCAGTGGTTTTCTTCCAGCGTAAAGGCAAGATCAAAATATTTATTTCTGAAATCATCGGCAAACTGTCCTAATTTAAAGCCTACACATTCAATATTTCTTCCGGTGGATTCCTGCTTGATATAGAATTTAAGATGATTATTATCTTTCCCCATCGTTTTGATATACCCCGAAATTTTCTGATTCGTTAATGTAAGAATCGGTTTCATATTATGAGGTCCGAAAGGTGCCAGTTTTCTGTGGAAATTGATAAATTCCCTGTTGATTTCATCAATCTGTATTTCCGAATCTATCGTGATCGAAGGCTCTTTCTGATGTTCTTTGATTTTTTCGGAAACCACCCGTTCAAATTTTTCTTTGAAAGCCGCAAATTTTTCTTTCTCCATAGAAAGTCCTGCTGCAGCATGATGTCCTCCGAATTTTAAAAAATATTCCGAACACATATCCAGTGCTTCGTGAACATCAAAATCTGAAACTGATCTCGCCGAAGCCACCATTTCCCCATTATTTCCATCGGTAAAAACGAGAGTAGGTTTGTAGTAGGTTTCAATCAGTCTCGAAGCTACAATTCCGATCACTCCTTTATTCCATTCCGGATGATAAACGATGGTTGTATATTTTGTTTCCTGCTGAGATTCAATAACCTGATTCAAAGCAGAAAGGGTAGAATTCATATCCAGTTCACGCCTTTCATCGTTAAGATTCATGATGTCGCTCACGATCTGATGGGCGTGTTTCAGGTTATCCGAAACCATAAGCTCAACGGCTGCTTTTCCGTGCGAAATTCTTCCGGCAGCATTAATTTTCGGCGCAATTTCAAACACAATATTTGAAATTTCAAAATGAGAAAGCTTGTCTTCAGGAATTAATAATCTTAAGCCTAAATTTCTCGTTTTTCGAAGAGTTTTCAGTCCCATTTTAGCCAAAACCCTGTTTTCTCCGGTCATTGAAACGATATCTGCGGCAATGGAAATCGCAAGAAGATCTGTTAATTCAAACAGTTCTGCTTCAGGAAGTTTATAAATCGTATTCAGTCCCTGACAAAGTTTAAAACCAACTCCGCAACCGGAAAGTTCTTTGAAAGGATAGCGGCAGTCGCTTCTTTTCGGATCCAGAACAGCAACAGCGTCAGGAATTTCTTCGCCGGGTAAATGGTGATCGCAGATGATAAAATCAATATCAAGACTTTTGGCATAGCTGATCATGTCTAATGCTTTGATTCCGCAGTCTAAAGCGATAATTAGCGAAAAGCCGTTTTCTTTCGCAAAGTCGATTCCTTCGGTGGAAATTCCGTACCCTTCAGAATTTCTGTCGGGAATATAATAATCTAAATATTTTTTCTGAACAATTTTGCTGAGGTACAGATACATCAGTGCAACGGCAGTTGTTCCGTCCACGTCATAATCTCCGTATACCAATATTTTTTCTCCATTCTCAATTGCAGTGGCGATCCGCTCTACAGCTTTTTGCATATCTGCCATTAAAAACGGACTGTGAATGTCGTTAAGGTTGGGTTTAAAAAATTCTCTTGCCTTTTGATAATTGTCAATTCCTCTGAGAACGAGGAGTTTAGATTCAAAAGTTCCAAAACCAAGAGACGAACTTAATCCATCCACAATTTCCTCATCGGGTTCGGGCTTGTAAATCCATTTTTGACTCATTTCACAAAAATAGGGAATTATAATTTAAAAGAAAAGTTTATTGTTGAAGGGGAAGTGTTAAAAAAAACCGTTCAGCAGTTGAACGGTTTTTAAATATTTTTAAGAATACATTTTCTCTCTTAATTCTTTTACTTTCTTATCAGCAAGATATTCATCGTAAGTCATTTCTCTGTCGATAATTCCGTTTGGAGTAAGTTCGATGATTCTGTTACAGACTGTGGAAAGCATTTCGTGGTCATGAGAAGCCAGTAGAATATTTCCTTTAAAGTTAGACAGTGAGTTGTTCAATGTCGTGATACTTTCAAGGTCTAAGTGGTTTGTAGGTTCATCCAGTAAAAGAACGTTAGCTTTCTGAAGCATCATTCTGCTGAACATACATCTCATTTTTTCACCTCCTGAAAGTACTTTACATGATTTTAAAGCTTCATCTCCTGAGAAAAGCATTCTTCCTAAAAATCCTCTTACGAATTCTTCATGACGCTCTTCATCATTTTTCGTGAATTGTCTTAGCCAATCAACCAAACTTAAATCTTCCTGAAAGAAGTTTGTATTATCTAAAGGCATATGCGACTGGTTTGTAGTAACTCCCCAAGCAACAGTTCCTTTGTCTGCTTCTACATTTCCTGCTAAAATTTCGAAAAATTCTGTGATTGCCAATGAATTTTTAGACAAAACAGCAACTTTATCTCCTTTTTTAAGATTTAAATCGATATTTGAGAATAGTAATTCTCCGTCTTTTGTTTTTTCAAGACCTTTTACATCTAAAATCTGATCTCCCGCTTCTCTTTCCATTTCGAAAATAATGGCAGGATATCTTCTTGAAGACGGTTTAATATCATCAATGTTTAATTTATCGATCATTTTCTTTCTTGCAGTTGCCTGTTTAGCTTTTGCAACGTTTGAACTAAATCTCGCGATGAAGTCCTGAAGTTCTTTCTTCTTTTCCTCCGCTTTTTTGTTCGCCTGAGCTCTCTGTCTAGTTGCTAACTGAGAAGCCTGATACCAGAAAGAGTAGTTACCTGTGTAAAGATTTAATTTAGCATAATCTAAGTCACCGATGTGCGTACAAACCGTGTCTAAGAAGTGACGGTCGTGAGATACAACAATTACTGTGTTTTCGTAATCTGCCAAGAAATCCTCCAGCCAAGAGATCGTATCGATGTCAAGGTCGTTCGTAGGCTCATCCAGAATAAGTACATCCGGATTTCCGAAAAGCGCCTGAGCCAAAAGAACCTTTACTTTGTCTTTGTTCTCAAGTTCGCTCATCATTTGCCAGTGCATATCATCTTTAATACCTACGTTAGAAAGCATGGTCTGTGCATCAGATTCTGCAGTCCATCCTCCCATTTCATCGTAGATTACACCTAATTCTCCGGCTTTAATTCCGTCTTCATCAGAGAAGTCTTCTTTCGCATAAAGCGCGTCCATCTCTTCTTTTATCTCGAATAATTTCTTGTTACCTCTCAAAACCGCTTCAAGCACAGTAAATTGATCATAAGCAAAGTGATCCTGCTCCAGAACAGACATTCTTTTTCCAGGTTCCAAAGATACGTGTCCTGTTGTCGGGTCCTGCTTTCCTGTTAATATTTTAAGGAATGTAGACTTTCCTGCACCATTTGCTCCGATAATTCCGTAGCAGTTTCCTTTCGTAAACATAATGTTTACCTCGTCAAAAAGAACTCTTTTCCCGAATTGTAAAGATAAGTTAGATACTGTTAACATATAGTTTTGTAAATTTGGCGCAAAAATACGAAAAGAATTTGGGTATTTCGCAATATTGTAATAGTCAGGTTTTTAAATGTGGGGTATTTTTTATATATTTCATTCATTAAATTAATAAAACGCAGAAAAAAAATTTCAGAAAAGATAAATTTCACCTGCAACTTTATTAAATTTTTACATCTTATAAATACAAAAGGATTTTAAAATGAAGATTGAAAAAACAGTCAATATATTAAACCGAAGAGCCAGATTTGAATATGAAATTCTGGAAGAATACGATGCGGGAATGGTTTTAACAGGTACGGAAATAAAATCTTTGCGTTCTTCAAAAGCATCTATCGCAGAATCGTTCTGTCAGTTTATTGATGGGGAATTGTACATCATTAATATGATGATTGATGAGTACAAATTAGGAACTTTTTACAATCATAAAACAAAAAGGGAACGGAAATTGCTCTTGCACAAAAAAGAGTTACAGAAATTAGAAAAA
This sequence comes from Chryseobacterium sp. ZHDP1, assembly GCF_018603435.1. Taxonomy (GTDB): domain Bacteria; phylum Bacteroidota; class Bacteroidia; order Flavobacteriales; family Weeksellaceae; genus Chryseobacterium; species Chryseobacterium indicum. The sequence continues at coordinate 3,627,088 of NZ_CP075682.1, forward strand.
AAGTTAAAGGATGCAGGGAACACTGTTATACCTCTTAAGTTATATATCAATGACAGGGGAAAAGCAAAGGTTCTCATAGCGCTGGGTAGAGGGAAAAAACTCTTCGATAAAAGGGAGAGCATAAAAGATAGAGAAAATAAACGAAACCTCGACAGAATATTAAAGAAAAGTTAAAAATCATCTGAAAAACTTTGTATATAAAGAAAAATTATATTTATTTTGCATTATCAATTATTTAATCATTTAATTCTATGAAAAATCTAAAATTAGGAATTTCAGCATTGGCACTTACTGTTGCTTCTACTGTGTTCGCTCAGACTACCAACAATCCGTGGTTGATCGGAGTTGGTGCTCACGCGGAAAACCATTTGGCACAGAGAACCAATTTCAGTAATACGTTCTCTGCTAATAATTTGACGAAGACAATGTTCAATATGAACAACTTCTCTATTACTCCGCCATTATCAAAACTTACTGTAGCTAGGAACATCGGTAAAGGTTTGGTGATCGACTGGCAGACTACTGTTGGAAATGTTGAGAACAAAAGATTCAACATGGGTAAAGAGTTTATGTTGATGACAGGTTTAGGTTTCCAAGCGAAGGCTGCAGGTCTTCTTTGGAACGAAGAATCTTGGTTTGATCCATATTTAAGAGTTGGTGCTAACTATTTAAGACACGATTATACTTCTCTTACTTTCCCTAGAACGGATGCTAATGGTGAAGTTGTGGCGAATGGAGATAGCGGAAACGAAAACGGTAAAGCTAACTTCTTTACAGTTGCTACTGGTGCAGGTGCTAACTTCTGGTTAACTAAAAACTTCGGTTTAGGTATTCAGGGAGATTATGTATCAACTCCGGGAGACAAATCTAACGTTGCTAACTTCTGGCAAGCTTCAGCATCTTTGAACTTTAGATTTGGTAACAGAGATAGAGATAAAGATGGTATCTTAGATAAAGACGATTTATGTCCAGATACACCAGGTTTACCAGAATTCCAAGGATGTCCTGATACTGACGGTGACGGAGTTCCAGATAAAGACGATCAATGTCCAGATGTGGCTGGTCCGGTTGAAAACAATGGTTGCCCTTGGCCAGATACTGATGGTGACGGTGTAATCGACAAAGATGATGCTTGTCCTACAGTTGCAGGTCCTGCTGAAAACAACGGTTGTCCTTGGCCAGATACAGACGGAGACGGAATCTTAGATAAAGATGATGCTTGTCCTACTGTTCCAGGTCTTCCAGAATACAACGGATGTCCTAAGCCAAAAACAAAAACAGCTGAAGAATTAGAGAAGAGCTTTGGTAGCGTATTCTTTGATTTCAATAAAGCTACTATCAAGGCTGAGTCTAAAGGCGCTCTTGATTCTGCTGCTGATCTAATCAAAAAAGATGGTGGTAACTATCTATTAGAAGGTAGAACTGATGCTAAAGGATCTGAAGCTTACAACTTGAAATTATCTAGAGAAAGAGCTGCTGCTGTAGTTGCTGCTTTGGATGCAAGAGGTGTAGACGCTAACGCTCTTAAATCAATCGGTGTAGGTAAAGCTAAAGCTAAAATTCCTGCTACTGCTTCTGATGCTGAAAGACAAGTAGACAGAAAAGTAGTTGTAACTGCTATCGAAGATGCGGCTCAGTGGGAATCTCTTAAAAAGAGAGACTACGAAGATCCAACTCCGGTAAAAGTAGTTAAGAAAAAAGCTCCAGCTAAGAAAAAAGCTCCGGCTAAAAAGAAAAAATAATTAAATTTTTCTAAATATAAATACCTCCAGTTCTCTGGGGGTATTTTTTTTTCGTTCACTTTTAAGTAATTTTGTTGAAAATTAAAAATATAAAATGGGAAGAGCGTTTGAATATAGAAAAGCTTCTAAAATGGCCAGATGGGACAAAATGGCTAAAACATTTTCTAAAATAGGTAAAGATATTGCATTAGCGGTGAAAGCCGGAGGTGCAGATCCTGAATCTAATCCTGCATTAAGAAGATGCATCCAGAATGCAAAAGGAGCAAACATGCCGAAAGATAACGTAGAAAGAGCGATTAAAAAGGCAAGTGGTGCAGATGCAGAAAGCTACGAAGAAATTACTTACGAAGGTTACGGACAAGGCGGAGTTGCATTTTTCGTAGAATGTACTACTAATAACCCTACAAGAACGGTTGCCAATGTAAGAGCTATTTTCAATAAGTTTGACGGTAATCTTGGTAAAAATGGTGAGTTAGCTTTCATCTTCGACAGAAAAGGAATTTTCACCATAGAATTATCTCAAATTAAAATGGATTGGGACGATTTTGAAATGGAAATGATTGACGGCGGAGCAGAAGACGTAGAAAAAGACGAAGAAGAAGTTATGATTACAACAGCTTTCGAAGATTTCGGTTCTTTATCTCACAAGCTTGATGAACTGGGAATTGAAGCAAAAAGCGCAGAACTTCAGAGAATTCCGAACAATACAAAAGAAGTAAACGAAGAGCAGTTCAAGGCAAATATGAAAATGCTTGAGCGTTTCGAGGACGATGATGACGTGCAAAACGTATATCATAATATGGAAATTACAGAAGAGTTGATGGAAACGCTCTAAAAAAATAATATAACATTCATATACAGTTAACTTTCAAGTAGTTTCTTTGCATAAAACTATGAAAAGAAACGTCGAATTAGTTGTTATATCGGATGTTCATCTGGGAACTTACGGATGTAAGGCTAAAGAATTACTGCGATATCTTAATTCTATTCAGCCTAAAACTTTAGTTTTGAATGGAGATATTATTGATATCTGGCAATTCAAAAAGTCTTACTTCCCTAAACCCCATTTAAAGGTCATCAAAAAGATATTGTCCTTTGCCACAAAAAACACAGATGTTTTCTACATTACCGGAAATCATGACGAGATGTTCCGGAAGTTTACCGACTTCCAACTGGGTAAGCTTAAAGTCTGTAATAAAATCTGTTTAGACATAGACAATAAAAAAACATGGATCTTTCATGGAGATGTGTTTGATGCCTCTGTTCAGCATTCGAAATGGATTGCAAAACTGGGAGGAAAAGGCTACGATTTATTAATTGTGATTAATAATGTTGTCAATTGGTTTTTGGAGAAAATGGGTAAAGAAAAATATTCGTTTTCAAAAAAAATTAAAAACAATGTGAAGAAAGCGGTAAAATACATCGGAGATTTTGAACTTACAGCTTCCGAACTTGCCATCGACAATCATTACGATTACGTAGTTTGCGGACACATTCATCAGCCGCAGATTCGGGAGGTGATTAATAAAAAAGGTTCCTGTACGTATCTTAATTCCGGAGACTGGATCGAAAATCTTTCCGCACTGGAGTACAATAATAACGAGTGGAAGATTTTTTATTATGACGAACATAAAGATTCTTTAAAAGATGATACCGCAGAGGAAATTCAGGAAATCGATAGTGATGAGCTTTTAAAAATAGTAACCAACTTCAGCCAATGAGAATTTTATACGCCTTTCAGGGAACAGGAAACGGACACGTCGCACGCGCACAGGAAATTGTTCCGATCCTGAAAAAATATGCTTCTGTCGATACACTTATCAGCGGACATCAGTCGCAGTTAAAGGCAGATTTCGACATTAATTTCAAACACAAAGGCGTTTCCCTTCTTTATGATAAAACAGGCGGTTTATCCTATCGAAAAACGTTTACAGACAATAGTTTTTTAGAAGCCTTCAAAGCGATCCGCGAAATCGAGCTTTCTCAGTACGATTTAGTCATCAACGATTATGAACCTTTAACAGGATGGGCTTGTAAATTCAAAAAACATCCGATGATAGAACTCAGTCATCAGGCTTCCATGTTGTTTAAAGAAACGCCGAAACCGGATAAAAAAGATTTTTTCGGGGAAATGGTGCTGAAATATTATGTTCCCAGCGAAAGAAGAATTGGTTTCCATTTCGAAAATTATCATCCTCAGATAAAAAAGCCGGTGATCAGAAGGAAAATCCGAAACTTAAATCCCGACAAAAAAGGTTTTTATCTGGTGTATCTTCCGAGTTTTTCGGATGAAAATATCATTAAAGTTTTAAAGCAGATTCCGGTAGAATGGAAAGTTTTTTCCAAATATTCCAAATTGCAGTTTAAGGAAAATAATGTTGAAATTTTTCCGATTGATGAAATTCAATACTTAAAAGCGTTTGAAAACTGCGATGGAATTCTCTGCAATGCAGGTTTCGAAAGTCCCGCAGAAGCACTTTTTATGGATAAAAAACTGTTCGTAATTCCTATTCATAATCAATATGAGCAGGAATGCAACGCATGTGCTTTAGACAAAATGGGAATTCCGAATTCTAAAGTATTGAAACTCGAAGAAATACAGAATTGGGTAAATTCCGATCAGCATCTGAAAGTAGATTATCCGGATGATATTGAGGAAATATTGGTGAATGAAGTTTTAACGCTGTAAAAAAATATCTTCCACATCCTTCATTCTCATCAACACAGATCGCGCGTAAGAACAATGCGGGTAAACTTTCCAGTTGTTTTCGCGGGCAAACTTTATGGCTTCTTCTACCAGATATTTTCCCATTCCGCGACCTTCAAATTCGGGATGAACCAGAACGAAGGAAATAATGAATTTGCTGTCTTCGGGGAAAATAGTGTACGTTAATCTTCCGATTTCTTTTACTTCATTATTTAAAGAAATTACACCGCCGTTGCCCGATTTATTATTTTCAAATCTCATAACTTAAACTTTTATGAAGCGTAAAATACAAAAACTGCACCGCGAAAGATTATTTGTATTTTGCGATTTCTGCTTTTAGTGCTTCAATTTCTGCTTCCAGTTTATCGATGTATTTCTTCTGAGATTCCCACAAAGAAAGCGGAATGTTGTAATTATTGGTATTAACAATTCCATTACCTGTAGAATTGTCGTTAAAAATAAAAACTAAACTCTCTTCATTTTCATAAACCTCTTCGAAAGGAACTTCCAATACTTCGGCAATTTTCTGCCATTCCGATAAAGAAATTTTTGCCGTTCCTTTCTCTCTTCGGTTGTAGTTGGAAACATCCATAGAAAGGATGTCTGCCATTCTTTCCTGGCTGATGTTTCTTCTTTTGCGGGCTTCGATGAGTTTTGTTTTTTCCATTTCTGTAAAGTTTAGTGTAAAGATAAATTTTTTGCGAAAAATCGCAATAAAATCGCAAAAAGAAAATTGTATTTACTTGTACTAAATTTTTATTTTTGATCTGTTTAACAAATGAAAAAAAAGCAGATGAAAAAATTATTTTTAATTGCAACCGTCTCCTTTGTAGGATTTTTAAGTGCAAAAGACACGGAGGAAAAGAAACCATCCAAGCAAACAGAAGAGACCAAAACTGAAAAATGTGAAAAGGAATCTACTCCGCAGCAGTATTGCCAATCTTATCTGATGGTAGTTTGGTGTAATTCTAGCGCAAATGCCGTAGATACGGTTTGTTATAAACTGGGCGATGCAGATTCCAAAGCACATGCCTATGCCTGTATGAGAGAAAACGGAGCTTTGTACAATGAATATGTTTGTGGTTCGCCTGATTATGGTGGTTAAAATTTTTAAATGATGTCTAAAAAGTTATTTCTATTTTTCATATTATTTTGCAATAATTTTTTGTTTTCCCAAAAAGCGGACAGCTCTTATATTGAATGTAAATATTTAGTTACCTTTTTAATTGATACAGCCAATATTAAAACTCAGAAAAAAGAAATTGCATCTTTATTAATCGGCAGGAAATCGTCTATTTTCAAAAGCAATCAAAAAGCATTTGCAGATTCTTTAGGAATTAAAATGATTGAAAAAAGTATGAATAATCCTGTTGATGGACAGGTTGTAATCAATGCTTCTGCTCTTCCTTCGGCTAAATTTAAACCGGAAGTTTTTTATAGTGATGGAAAAGTAACCATTTATGATAAAATATCAAGAGATGGATATCGCTATGATCTCAATAATAAAATAGAGTGGAAGCTGGAATCCGAATCGAAGATAATACAGGGCTATCAATGTAAAAAAGCTGTATGTAAATACAGAAAAAAAATTATGACAGCATGGTATACAGACGAAATTCCAATTCAGGAAGGACCTTACTCCTTTAAAGGATTACCAGGTTTAATTTTAGAAATATATGATGATAAAAATTATTTTAATTTTTCTTTAGTTGGCTTGAAAAATACTAAAAAACCTATCGGATCTTTACCCAATGGTATTGATACAACTTATGAGAAGTTCTACAAAAAAAGAAAAGAAAGAATGGATGATCCTTTAAGTTCATTTTTTGGAACTTTCGGAAAACTTCCGCCAAAAGGAAGCGAAGAAGCCATCATCAGGAATATTAGAAATATCAATAATTTTTTAGACTAAATTTAATTAAACAAAAGAGGGCTTTCTAAAATTTAGATGCCCTCTTATCATTTCACAAAGATTCACATTGTAAGATTTCTATAGTTTACAAAGGGAAATCTAATGAATATGGAACAGAATATCTTATTGAAATTCTGAATAGTATTAACATTATCAAAAAACTAAAATGCCGGAAAGATCAAATTTAAATTATTTCGTTTATCATTTCTTTTGGCTTCCTGTAACGGTGGGAGCGCTGTATATTTCCATTCAGTATTTTGTGGTGTACCATCTTCTGAATTTTGGGAATTATGATATTCTTTTTACCATAACTTCCTGTTTGCTGTTGTCACTTATAAATTTAGGTTTTGCTCTGATTGGTAAAGAAAGAAACCAATTTGTAAAAGATTTTTCAGAATACGTTATCATTTTATACCTCTCGTGTATGTTGTCTTTATTCATTCACTTTTGCAGGTTCAATTTTGGAACAGTAAGGCGCTGCGTTTTAGATATTGATATTTCAGAAGTGAAAAATATGCATGATGTGGCGATACTTTTTACATCCGTTATCAACATCATTTTTCTTTGCATCATCCGTAGATATAAACTAAAAATTAGAGTATTGCATTTTGTACTGTTGATTTTGGCAATGGTTGCTCAGTTCTTTTATACACGTAGTTTTAGAATGATTTAGTTTGAATATTATGTCATTTCGATGAAGGGGAAATCTACCAAATACAATCCTAAAGACGCCTTTCAGCATGACAAACTTTGCTCCGGATTATCTAAACGCGAAGTTTTTGTTTTGAGAATGAATATATTAAGGGAGCAATGTGAAGGCAGATCTCATCTGTTAAGAAGCGCGCTTCATCATCCGTCTGCGAGGGAGTATCTTTGCTTCTCTTTAATGAGGTGAAAACTTTTTCCTTTGCGTTTAGATTGCAGTCTTCAAATCAATAAAAAAATGTTTGTATAAGCATTTGATATTTTTTTCAGAATCATCTGCAAAATCCGCCAAATCTGCGGGAGCTTTCATAAACAGCTCTGTCATTTCGACGAAGGAGAAATCTATCAAATATAATCTTAGAGATGCTTTTCAGCATGACAAACTTTGTTCCGGATTATCTAAACGCAAAGTTTTTGTTTTGAGAATGAATATATTTAGGCAGCAAAGTGAAGGCAGATTTCATCTGCTAAGAAGCGGGCTTCATCATCCGTCTGCGACGGAGTACCTTTGCTTCTCTTTAATGAGGTGAAAACTTTTTTCTTTGCGTTTAGATTGCAGTTTCTAAATCAAATTAATAAAAAATATTTGACGAATTTTTCAGAATCATCCGCAAAATCTGCGGGAGTTTTTATAAGCAGAGTGGTTTTAAAATATTTCAAATTCGCCTTTCTAACTGTCTTTCCCCGTATAATAATTGTAATCCTTAATAACAACCCCGATGAACTGTCTTTCTGTCATTTTGGTAGGATCTACTTCCAGCTTCAGAATTCCTTTAATTTTATCAGAAAGTTTGCTGATGATTTGTCGGTCGTCCACTCGTAAAGCTTTCAGATAATTATCTTTGATGATTCTCATGTCATTATCGCTTAAAGCAATGACCTGCGGAAAAGTAGGAACATAATCTTCTTTAATGTTTTCCAGAATCGTATGCGAAATATTGATGTTGTTTTTTAAAGAAATAACGGCGGTTCCCGATGCAATATCTCCCAAACGCTGGTTGTTTTTGGAAACAATGGCAGAGATAAGACCGATAATAGAAATATCGATGATCCTGAAAACCCAGCGAATCATATAATCTCCGAATCCCGCCTGATAACCGTCGATTTTCACCACACGGATTTTCATGACTTTTTTTCCCGGAGTCTGCCCTTCCATCAGGCTTTCCAGAACAAGCGGATAAATAGCAGTCGGGAAAAGAAGAATGCTGTAAATAGCAATAATCGACCACTGATCAAGCCCGTCCATCACATATCCCAGATTCAGAATATTGAAAAAAAGATACAGAATAGCGATGGTGTAAGCAATTTGAATAAGAAGATCGATAATATAAGCAAGAAGTCTTTCTCCAACACCCGCAATGTTGAAATTAATATTTACATTTTGTGAAGTATTTATCGCGATTTGAGACATTATTTTTATTATTTTAGCCTTACAATTATGAGAGAAGTTTATTTCATTAAACAAAATAAAGAAAAATGGTTGGGAATCGAACAGGTTATTCAGGGGAAAATTAAAAAAAATCCTGATGATCTCTCTTCGCTGTACATCAACCTCGTTAACGACCTTTCTTTTGCACAGACGTATTACCCGAAAAGTAATACCACGGTTTATCTTAACCATTTGTCTGCACAGATCTTCCAGAAAATTTATAAAACCAAAAGGGTAGAAGAAAACAGATTTCTGCATTTCTTCAAAACCGAAGTTCCTTTGCTGGTGTACCAGTACAGAAGATATTTGGGATATGCTTTTTTGTTTTTTACTTTATTTACGTTAATCGGTCTGCTTTCCGGAATTTACGATAAAGATTTTGCCAAAGTTATTCTGGGTGAAGAATATGTGAACCAGACGATTGAAAACATTAAGGCAGGAAATGCGGTAGGAGTTTACCAGAGCGGTTCTACATGGGGAAGTACAATCGGGATTATTTTCAACAATATAAAAGTTGGTGCAAGACTGTATATCTACGGAATTGCAGGCGGAGTGGGAACGCTTTGGGCATTGCTGAACAACAGCGTGATGCTCGGTTCTTTCCAGTATTTCTTTTACGATTACGGCGCACTGAAGGACAGCGCAAGAGGAATCTGGCTTCATGGAGTTTTTGAAATCTTTGCGATGGTAGTGGAAGCGATGTGCGGTCTTATTCTGGGAGCCTCTATTTTATTCCCTAAAACACTGTCGAGATTTAATTCTTTCAAAATCGGATTTAAAGATTCATTCAAAATATTCCTGAGTACGGTTCCTTTCACCATCTGTGCAGGAATTATTGAGGGATATGTAACAAGACACGCCCTGAAAATGCCTTTAATTTTAAATTTAATTATTATTTTCGGGTCTTTGGCAATCATCGGGTTTTACTACTGTATTTATCCGTCTGTTGTCAGCAAAAAAATTAATAACCAGATTCAGGATGCAGTTTTATAAAAAAAGAGATTTCGGAAGTTTCATCAGCGATACTTTTGCTTTTTTCAAATTATACGGTAAGAATTATTTTAAAAATTTTATTCTGCTGAACGGCTTGCTGCTTATTTTAACCGTCGTTGTGATGGTGGTAGGATTCAGAGAATTCTTTGGAGCCATTTTCGGATCGAATATGAGCGGACAAAGCTATTATTTTGAACAGTATTTTCAGGATAATTTAGGACTGATTATGATTGCTGGAATTGTACTTTTTGTACTTTCCACAGCTCTAATGACGGTTAATCTGCTTTTTCCTGTATTTTATATGAAAAGAGTTGCGGAAGGACATAAAGAAATAAAAACAGACGATATCATCAGTGATTTTAAAGTGAATTCTAAAAAAGTTTTCATTGCCTATTTCGGACTTACCTTTTTGGTAATGCCTGTTGCAACGGCTATTTTTGGATTTTCTTATCTGTTGGTATTTTTTTTCATTGGAATTTTTCTGCTGCTTTTTATCCTGCCGAATTTATTCAGTATTATCACTTTTCTCTGCTACGATTATTTTAACGGAAATAAAGGTTTTTTCGAAAGCCTCAGTTATGCTATAAGATCTCAGTTTTCTTATCCTAATGGCAGAGAAAAATCTCCCTATTGGAAATATTGGGGAGCAACCATTATTTTGGGACTGCTTTTTTATATTGTAAGCGGATTTTTATCCGGAGTTCCGATGGTTTTATACATTCTTAAACTTTCAACAACCGCTCCGGATGCGAATTTTGAACAGAATCCTTTCTCCGGAAATTTCGGAATTGTTATATTCTTTATCTACGGACTTTCAACATTGGTTTCAACCATATTAATGAATGTTCTGTATGTAAATTCAGGATTGATGTATTACGACAGCCGCACCGATCTTCATCAGAAAATGGAACTGGCAGAAATAGAAACAATAGGAAATAATGAATAGGCTTCTTCTTTTACTGCTTTTTTTCAGCTTCGGAACTGTTTTTTCTCAGCAGGACGATCTGCCTCCTGAAGGAGCTGTTTTTCTGGACTCGATAGAAACGGGACATTATAGGAATATGTACCGTGCAGATTCTGTATTGTATAAAAATCCAGTAACGGAAAACACCGTTTATCCTAAAAAATTTAAAGACAACATCCCTTCAAGATACAAAGACAAAGATTTCGATTATACTACGGTAAAACCCAGAATGTCTTTCGGGCAGAAGCTGATGAAGAAGCTCGCAGAATTATTAGACAGTATTTTCGGGGAAACCGTATTTACAAAATCCGGAAATTTCGCAGGGATTTTAATGCGTCTTTTTGTGATTGTTCTTGTTGGCTTCCTGCTGTATTTTATTATTAAATATCTCATCGGGAACGGCGGAATTTCATTCTTCGGAAAGAAAAACCGGAAAGTGGATATCCGCGAAGAAGAACTTCATGAAAATATTCACGAAATTAATTTCCCGGAAAGTATTCTAAAATTTGAAAAATCGGGGGATTTCCGTTCAGCAGTGCGTTATCAGTTTTTATTTTTCTTAAAAAAATTAAGCGATAAGAAACTCATCGTCTGGAATCCGGAAAAAACCAATAAAGATTATGCGGCAGAGCTGAAAGCACCGCACTTAAAAGAAAGTTTTTACGATCTTGCCTATATTTTCGATTATGTCTGGTACGGAGAATTCTCTATTGATGAAGAAAACTACCTGAAATTTAAAAACCAATATCAATCCTTTAAACCGTAATTAATTGTTATCATGAACAAAACTTTCAAAATATATGCTGTAATCTTCGTCGTGGTGATGATTATTCTGGCGTTGTTTGAAGTCAACAAAACAGAAAGTACGGATTGGAGGAAGAATTTCAAGACTTACCAGAAATCACCGTTCGGATTGTATGTTTTTAATAACGAGATCAAAGATCTTTTTAAGAATAAAGTTAAAAAAATAGATCAGACTCCTTACGATTATTATACACAGAATAAAGAAAAAGGCAGTCATAATATCCTTGTCATTGAGCATGAAGTAGATACAGAATCGTGGAATAAGATTCTGGAAGAAGTTTCCAAAGGTTCCAACGCGATGTTGATTATCAGCGAAATGCCGAAAGAAATTTCCGACAGCATCGGTTATTATGATTCTATGATTTCTTTTCGGGACGAAAATGTTTTAAAACTTACCGACACGAAATACCAGAACGATTTCATTAAACTGGATAAATTTCCATCCGGAAGAGGTTTTACTTTCATTAAACCGGGATCTGAAGTCTTGGGAAAAACGGTAGAAAAAAATAATGACGATCAGGCAAATTTTATTAAAGTAAAATTCGGGGAAGGTTATTTTTACGTTCATTGCGAACCGCTTTTTATTACCAATTACTATCTTCTGAAACCCGGAAATGTAAAATATGCACAGGACGTTTTTTCTTATCTGGATGATAAAGAAACATTGTTGTTTCTGGAAAGCAATTCGAAATCTTCGCAGTTTCTGCTGAGGTTTATCCTTTCAAACCCAGCTTTAAAGTACGCGTGGTGGGTTCTTCTGGGCGGTCTGGCTTTGTTTATTTTCTTTAATGCCAAAAGAAAGCAGCGCATTGTCCCTATTGTGGAACCGCTGAAAAATAACTCGATGGATTTTGTGAAAAGTATCGGAAATCTTTATCTTCAGGAAGGCGATTTTCATGACATGATGTCGAAAAAAGCACAGTATTTCCTGAACAAAGTAAGAATGGATCTCCTTATCGATACCCAGAAATTAGATGAAGAATTTGCAAAAAAACTCCATCTGAAAACCGGAAAACCAACGGAAATGATTGATGAAGCCATTGGGCTGATTAAAAAAGGACAGGATCCTTATGCGCACGTAATGAAGGAAGATCTTGTGAGAATGAATAAAATTTTGGATGAAATTATTTAAAAAAATGTAACAATCTGAAAATACAACAGTGTTGTAATTCTCAAGGTACTTGGTAATTGGATACACTGTTCTATTGATAAATTATAGGATATGGAAAACTTTGAAAACCCAAATATAGAAAACGAATTTTCTATCAGCTTAGATAAAAAAGAAGATCAGTTTCAGTCGAGAATCGATATGATCGAGCTTCGTACAAGTCTTGAAAAAGTAAAAGCCGAAATTGCAAAAGTAATCGTTGGTCAGGAAAACATGGTGGAACATCTTTTGGCGGCACTTCTTTCGAACGGTCACGTTCTTATTGAAGGTGTTCCCGGCGTTGCCAAAACCATCACGGCAAAATTACTGGCAAAAACCATTGATGTAGGATTCAGCAGAATTCAGTTTACACCCGATCTCATGCCTTCCGATATTTTGGGAACCTCTGTTTTCAGCGTAAAAAATTCTGAATTTGAATTTAAAAAAGGACCTATTTTTTCTAATTTCATCCTGATTGACGAGATCAACCGATCTCCGGCAAAAACTCAGGCAGCTTTGTTTGAAGTGATGGAAGAAAGGCAGATCACGATGGACGGAACCCGCTATCCGATGGAAGAACCTTTCCTTGTGGTGGCAACCCAGAACCCGATTGAGCATGAAGGAACATACAGACTTCCGGAAGCCCAGCTTGACCGTTTTCTGTTTAAAATAAATGTGGGTTATCCGAATTTGGAGCAGGAAATTGCCATTATCAGAAATCAGCACGAAAGCAAGCAGGAGGATAAAACAGAGGTTGTTAACGAATTGATTACTGCACAGCAACTGAAAAATTATCAGCATCTGGTAAAAGAGATCATTGTTGAATCTCAGTTGATGGAGTACATCGCTAAAATTATCATCAACACCAGAGAAAACCAGTTTCTATATTTAGGAGCTTCTCCGAGAGCGAGTCTGGCTTTGTTAACCGCATCAAAAGCATTTGCAGCTTTAAGAGGACGAGATTTCGTAACGCCGGAAGACATTAAAGAAGCCAGTTATGCCGTTCTGAGACACAGAGTCATCGTATCGCCGGAAAGAGAAATGGAAGGCCTTACCGCAGACGAAATTATCAGACAGATTTTAGAGGGAATAGAGATTCCGAGATAGAAATTGGTTGTTAGTTGAAAGTTGATGGCTTTCAGCTAATATCCTGCTGAATATTGTTCATGAAAAACTTATACCTCAATACACGCTTTTTCTTCACGCTCATCGGAGTGGGGATTCTGTATGTTCTCGCTTTTTTCTTTCCGTTACTCATGTGGGTAGCGCACATCGTTTTGCTTCTGGTTTTTTTGGCGGCAATGGTGGATTATCTTTTTGTTTTCAACAGGAAAGAAGGAATTTCCGCGCAAAGAATTTTGCCAGAAAAATTATCCAATGGTGATGAAAATCCCGTAAAAGTTGATATTAAAAACAACTATGCTTTCAAAATCAATGTCAAAGTAATTGACGAAATTCCGTTTCAGTTTCAGAAGAGAGATTTTTTAATCGAAAAACAGATAGAACCGGGAAGAAATATATTTTTTCAATATATTCTGGAGCCAAAGGAAAGAGGAGAGTACAATTTCGGCAGTTTAAATGTGTACGTTTCTTCTCCTTTAGGTTTTGTCGCAAAACGGTTTAATTTTCAGAAAGATGCCAATTTACCGGCTTATCCGTCATTTATTCATCTAAGAAAATATGAACTGATGGCTTTGCAGAGTGAATTTCTGTTGGGCGGAATCAAGAAAATCCGAAAACTGGGACATACGATGGAGTTTGAACAGATTAAAGAATATGTTCCGGGAGATGACATCAGAACGATCAACTGGAAAGCCACTTCCAAAACAAACCGATTGATGGTTAATCAGTTTCAGGACGAAAAATCACAACGTATTTTTATGCTGATTGATAAAGGACGTACGATGAAGATGCCTTTCAAAGGACTGAGTCTTTTGGATTATTCAATTAATGCAACAATGGCTTTATCCCACATCATTCTGAAAAAAGGCGACCGCGCCGGAATGATGACTTTTTCGAAAAAAACTGAAAATAAAATTGCGGCAGAAAATAAATCGGGACAGCTTAGAAAAATTTCGGAAGCGCTTTATAACATCAAAACCGATTTCTTTGAGAGTGATTTTAACAGGTTGTATCAGGATGTAAAATATTCGCTGAATCAGAGAAGTTTGATTCTTTTATTTACAAATTTTGAAACGTTGGATGGCTTAAACCGTCAGTTAAAATATCTTCGCGGAATTGCTAAAAACCATTTACTCGTCGTGGTTTTTTTCAAAAATTCAGAATTGCAGACGTTGATTCATAAAAATCCTGAAAGTATGCAGGAAGTATACGACGAAATCATCGCCGAAAAATTTGAGTTTGAAAAGAAACTGATCATTCAGGAACTCCGCAAATACGGAATTTACACAGTGTACACTTTACCGGAAAATCTGAATATTGATGTCATCAATAAATATCTGGAAATTAAAGCGAGAGGGATTTTGTAATTTTTAAATAAGGATCTCATTTTAAAATGAACCGCAAAATTTACAAATGATTTAAGCAAATTTATAAATGAGAAAAATTGCATTGTTCATAGTATGTATCTGTTGTTTTTTATCCTGCGACAAGAAAATAAAACAAGAGGATGATTTTGTCATTTTTAAAGTAAATTCTAAAATACAAAATGTCGCTTTTTACTGGAAAGATGATAACGGAACAATTCTTAAAAGCATTGCTCATTTAAAGAATAAAACAGAGCAGGAAAATAAAGAATTAATATTTGCCATGAACGGCGGAATGTTTGAACCCAATAACTTTCCCAAAGGATTGTATATTGAAAATTTTAAAATCCTGAATAAAACAGATACTTTATCTGGCAAAGGAAATTTTTATCTCCCTCCTAACGGAATATTTTATCTCACAAAAAATAATGAAGCTGAAATTGTTGAAACAAAAGCTTTTAGGAACAATCCTGAAATAAAATACGCAACACAATCCGGACCGATATTGCTGATTGACGGAGAGATAAATCCAATATTTAAAAAAGATTCAAAAAATATCAACATCAGAAATGGAGTCGGAATTCTAAATGATGGAAATATAGTTTTAATAATGTCTAAAAAAGAGGTTAATTTTTATAATTTTGCTTCCGTATTTAAAGAATCAGGCTGTACAAAAGCTTTGTATCTTGATGGCTTCGTTTCCAGAACCTATTGCCCCGAACAGCAATGGACGCAGGAAGACGGAAACTTCGGAGTCATGATCGGGGTTACCACATCTAAAAAATAAATTTAAAAATGAAAATATCACTTAACCGAATCAACGACGATTTTTTATTTGAATGTACCAATTCTCAGGGAAATTCAATTCTTTTGGATAATACAACACAACCCGGCGCAAAAGGCGTTTCTCCGATGGAAAGTGTTCTGATGGCAGTTGCGGGATGCAGCGGAATAGACGTTGTTTCTATTCTGAAAAAACAGAGACAGGAAATCACTGATTTTAAAGCAGAAGTAGAAGGCGAAAGAATTCCAGTAGATGATGCAAAACCTTTCAAATCGATAAAAGTTAAATTTCTTCTGGAAGGACATATTGATCCTAAAAAAGCGCAGAAAGCAGCCCAGTTGTCTTTCGAGAAATACTGCTCGGTTTCCAAAACACTGGAACCGAATGTGGAAATAGGGTATGAGGTTTTTGTAAATGGCGAAAGTGTAAAAGATTAGATTGAGCTAAGTTCAATAAAAAAAGAGAGGCTGTCCTAAAAGTTTGGGCAGCCTCTTTTAAATTTATTATCAAACCTCCATTACATCAATAGTCTTGGCTTCAAAAGCTTTGCAACCGTAGCAGTCCATCCTGTCTGGTGAGACGCTCCTACGCCGCGTCCGTTGTCTCCGTGAAAATATTCGAAAAAGGTAATGTAATCTTTAAAATTTTCATCATAATTAAACTTCGCATTTCCTCCGTTGAAAGCACGTTCTCCATTCTCGTCTTTTAGAAAGATAGAACAAAGTCTGTTACTGATATCGTGAGCGACCTCATCAAGATTTTTCTTATCACCGCTTCCCGTAGGCAATTCTACTTTCATGCTGTTTCCGTAGTAGAAATGGAATCTCTGTAAACTTTCAACAATCAGAAAATTGATCGGAAACCAGATCGGACCACGCCAGTTGCTGTTTCCCCCGAACATTCTGCTGTCGCTTTCTGCAGGAGTATAATACACAATATTTTCGGTGCCATGAACAGAAAATTTAAAAGGATTATCCTCATATACTTTCGACATTGCACGGATTCCGTATTGGCTTAAAAATTCTTTCTCATCAAGCATTCTGGTCAAAACTTTTGTCAGACGGTTTTTCCTCAGAATACTCATCAGGTGCTTTCTCCCATGGCCTTCTTCTTCCCAGTGCGAAACAAGTTTCGTAAGTTCAGGTTTGTTTTTCAGAATCCAATCCATTCTTGTGGTAAAGTTGGGCATTTTATCCAACAGATGATGATCGATAATTTCCACAGCAAACATAGGAATCAATCCCACAATACTTCTCAGTTTCAGGGAAACACTGTCGCCGTTCCCAAGCTGAAGCACATCATAGAAAAAGCCGTCTTCTTCATTCCATAGCCCTTTTGTTCCTTCCCCCAGATTTTCCATGGCTTCGGCAATATAGAGATAATGCTCAAAGAATTTAATCGCCATATCTTCATACACCTGATAATATTGTGCGAGTTCCATGGCAATTCGCATCATATTCAGAGCGTACATTGCCATCCAGCTAGTTCCGTCCGCCTGCTCCAGATGCTGTCCGTCTTTTAACACCATATTCCGGTCAAAAGCCCCGATGTTATCAAGCCCTAGAAAACCGCCTCCGAAAATATTTTTTCCATTTTTATCTTTTCGGTTTACCCACCATGTGAAATTCAATAGTAATTTCTGAAAAACCTTTTCCAAAAATAAAAGATCCGGTTTTCCGTTTTGTTTTTCATCAATTTTAAATACACGGAAACATGACCACGCATGAACGGGCGGGTTTACATCACTCAGGTTCCATTCATAAGCAGGAAGCTGTCCGTTCGGATGCATATACCATTCTTTAGTTAATAAAAGAAGCTGTCCTTTCGCAAATTCAGCATCAATAATGGCAAACGGAACACAATGGAAGGCAAGATCCCATGTCGCATACCAAGGATATTCCCATTTATCAGGCATCGAAATGATGTCTTTATTGTGCATATGATTCCACTCTGTATTTCGGACATAATGGTTGAAGTTTCTCGGAGCTTCAAAATTCGGATCGCCTTTCAGCCATTTGCCGACATTATAGTGATAAAACTGCTTGTTCCACAATAGTCCGGCAAAAGCCTGTCTTTGCACATTTTTTTCATCATCACTGGTTACATCATTCTGTATTTCATCATAAAATTCATCCGCTTCAGAAATTCTGTTTCTAAAGATCTCATCAAAATCATAAAACGGATTATCCAGTTCATTAGGAGATAATCTGAAATCAAATGTTTTCGATTGTCCTGCCTCAATAACTTCATCAATTAAAAAAGAGGCTTTGGTTCCTCTCTTTTCAGGATTTACGGTATTGCTCCCGTATGTAATGTAATCGTTGATTCCGTCTTTGTAAAAAGAATTTCCCGGATAAGGCGTTCCGTATAATTTCGGACTGTTGGTTTCATTATCACAGAAAACACTTTCCGCCAGAATATTTCTTGAATAAAACTTTTTAACCGAAATACTGTCATGATTTACATTGATGCAGCCTTCGTGAGAAGCATTGATTTGCCCTTTATAGGTATTATAGCCCCATTTCCAGTTATTTCTGAACCATACCATGGGAGCAACTATAATCGGAGCATCTTTATTACTCCTGTTGCAGACAGTTACCCTCACTAAAATATCATTATGTTCAGCCTTTGCATATTCAATGAAAATATCAAAATATTCATCCTTATCGAAAATACCGGTATCGAAAATCTCGTATTCGGGTTCCTTCTTACTTCTTTTCGCATTCTCGGAAAGAAGATCATTATAAGGAAATTCATTAATCGGATATTTGTACACCATTTTCATATAACTGTGCGTAGGTGTATTATCCAGATAGTAAAAGAGTTCTTTAATGTCTTCTCCATGATTTCCCTGCGGATTGCTCAAACCAAAGAAGCGTTCTTTCACCATTTTATCCTTCTTGTTCCAAAAGGAGAGCGCAAAACAGAAGAGTTGCTTTGCATCAGAAATTCCGGCTATTCCTTCTTCTCCCCAGCGGTAGGCATAGCTTTCTGCAGTATTGTGGTTGGCGAAATTCCATGCGTCGCCGTTCGGGCTGTAGTCTTCACGTACATTTCCCCATTGCCGATTACTCACGTAAGGTCCCCAGTTTTTCCAGTTTGTGTCTTGTAATCTTTGTTTTTCAGCAATCATATTTCATCATTTTTCATTACGAAGTTAGCTTTTTTACGAAAAAATTCCAACTCATTAAATTTGAATTATTATTAATATTTCCCTGAAAGCCTTCTGTTTATCGGGGTTTATCATATTAAGTTAAATTTTTATAAATATTTAAAAGAAAAGTTTTATCTTTGCACCATTCGATCATTCAAATATTGAAAATGTTATCAAGAAAGGTTGAGGGATTAGACCCTGTGAAACCTTAGCAACCCTTTGCGCAGGCAATGAAGGTGCTACGTTCTACCAGAATTATTTTGGACAGATAACTCACTGAAGTTCTTTCAGCCATTTCCTGTGGCATTTTCAATTGTATTAAATAATAGAATTGAAAACAGAACTAAGACATATTAACTTTTCGTACCGTACAGATTCCAGGAAGGAATACAATATCCCTTTGAGCTACCAGCTTTTCGGGAAAGACCTGTTTTCTGCCCCGATTATTTTGGTAAACCATGCGTTAACCGGAAATTCCAATGTTTCAGGAGAAAAAGGATGGTGGAAACAACTGATTGGAGAACATCAGGTAATCGATACCAACCAATATACCGTTCTGTGTTTCAATATTCCCGGAAACGGATTTGATGATTTTTTTATTGATGAATATGAAGATTTTACGCCTTCGGATATTGCAAATATCTTTTTAAAAGGTCTTGAAATTTTAAATATCACAAGTTTACACGCCATTATTGGAGGTTCTTTAGGAGGCGGAATCGGCTGGGAAATGCTGGTAAAACAGCCTCATCTTACCGAAATTTTCATCCCTGTAGCCTGCGATTTTAAAACCCACGACTGGCTGCATGCACAATGTCTGGTTCAGAAATTTTTATTAAACCAAAACGATGAACCATTGCAAAAAGCAAGAATTCATGCGATGTTATGTTACAGAACTCCTGAATCATTAAATAACAGATTTCAAAACAGATATAATCAGGAAAAGCAAAGATTAGAGTCGGAAGACTGGCTTATTTATCACGGAAAAGCTTTAAACGAAAGGTTTAGTTTAAAATCATATAAACTTATGAATCATTTGCTGATGAACATCAATGCCAATGAAGAATATTTAGATAAAATTCAGGCGCGAATGCACATGATCTCTGTAGATACAGATTTATTTTTCCCCGCTTCAGAAATCCGAATGTGTTTTGAAAAGCTGAAAGAGAAAAACAAAGATGTTTTCTATCACGAGATCACCTCAGTTCATGGGCACGATGCCTTCTTAATGGAATATAAACAATTAAATACGATCATTAAAAATATTTTGAAAAATGAGTAAGATTAATGCTAAAGAAATAAAATTTTTAAAAAACAGATCCATCATCAAATTTGAAGGAGAAGATTTCTTAGGTGAAATCGGGATTGACGGACGAATTTTTAAAGCGCTTACTTTGGCGCGAATCAGTGTGGGAGTAATTTCCCAGCAGGCAATTGAAAACGGAATCTCCATTTTAGTTCATGAAAACGATTCCGAAAAAGCAGTCAATTGTCTGATTGACGAATTTGAACCAGAAAGAAAATCAGGAAAAGTTTCCCAGATTTACAGCATCAATAATGTGTCGGTGTTAGGATTTGTTGCAGAAGACTTCAACAAAGTTTTAGCGGAACTCGCGAGAAATAATGTTTTCCCATTGCTTTTGAACCAGATTGCAGCCGAAAAACGGGTAAATATCGTTGTGACATCTTCACAGGACGAAAAAGCAAAAAATATCATCGAATCTGAAATTTCTAAAAAACCGAAAACCGTTCATCTGGCAATTATCGGTCACGGAAACGTAGGGAAAACCTTAATACAGCAGGTTTTGGAATCTTCGGAAGAAATTAAAAGACGAAAAAAAATAGATCTGAAAGTAGTTGCAGTTGCCAATTCCAGGAAAATAGCATTCAACAAAAAAGGATTCGACAGCAATTGGAATGATGAGGTTTTAACGGCAGAAAAACCTTCCGATGTTCAGGAACTGATTAATTTCTCCAAAGAAAATCAGCTTGAAAATTTAATCGTTGTGGATAACACAGCAAGCAAAGACTTCGTAAAAAATTACCACACATTGGCGGAAAACGGCTTCGATCTCGTTTCTTCCAACAAAATTTTCAACACCCTTCCCATTTCAGAATACCGTCAACTAAGATATACGTTGAATAAAAACAACAGACGCTATCTCTATGAAACCAATGTGGGAGCGGGTTTACCATTGATCGATACCATTAAGCTTCTACACCTTTCAGGAGAAAATATTACCAGAATTAAAGGCGTTTTCTCAGGAACATTAAGCTATGTTTTCAATAATTTTTCTTTGAGAGACGATAATTTTTCCACTATCATCAATGAAGCGTTGGAAAAAGGATATACAGAACCCGATCCGAGAGAAGACCTGTCAGGAAACGATGTGGCAAGAAAATTATTGATTTTAGCTAGAGAATTAGACCTAATCAACGAATTTGAAGATATTAAAATTCAGAATCTTGTTCCGGAAAGTCTGCTTTCTGTTTCCAAATCAGAATTCCTTTCAAGACTGGACGAATTAGATGCGGAATATCAGAAAATCAAAGAAAATCAGGAAGAAGGACACGTTTTAAGATATGTGGGAGATCTTCACGGAGATTTGCAGAAAGAAAAAGGAGAATTGGATGTGAAGTTAATTTCCGTTCCGGCAACTTCCGCTTTAGGACAACTGAAAGGCTCAGATTCTATCTTCGAAATCTACACCGAAAGTTACGGAGAAAATCCAATCGTTATCATGGGAGCCGGAGCCGGAGCAATTGTCACAGCAAGAGGCGTTTTCGGAGACATTTTAAGAGTAAGTGAAACAAAATAAAAGAACCTAGGAACCCGAAGGGTTCAATATTAATAGCCGTAGGTAGAACCTATGGAACGAAATAAAACAGCGTTTAAGCCCGAAGGGTTCAACATTAGTAGCCGTAGGTAAAACCTATGTCATGAAATAATAAAAAACAACCGTAAATAAAACCTACGGAAAATATAGAAATGGAAAACGAAAATTTTGAAACCTTTGCCATAAGAACCCAGACTGAAAGAACCCAGTTTGATGAGCATTCAACCCCTTTGTATCTCACATCCAGCTTTATTTTTCAGGATGCGGAAGACATGAGAGCGAGCTTTGCGGAAGAAAAACCAAAAAATTTATACAGCCGTTTTTCCAATCCGAACGTAACAGAATTTACCGATAAAATTGCCAAAATGGAAGGCGCAGAAACAGGGTATGCTTTTGCAACAGGAATGGCAGCGATTTACTCCACATTTGCGACTTTGTTAAATGCCGGAGATCATATTGTAAGCTGTCAGTCCGTTTTCGGATCTACGCATACTTTGTTCACAAAATATTTCCCGAAATGGAATATCGAAACAACCTATTTCAAAGCAGAAGATGCAGAAAATGTAGAAAAATATATTCAGCCCAATACAAAAATTTTATATCTGGAAACACCGACCAATCCTGCGATTGAAGTTTTGGATTTAGAATTTTTCGGACAGATTGCGAAGAAATACAACTTAATTTTCATTGTGGATAATTGCTTTGCAACACCTTATCTGCAACAGCCAATAAAATACGGAGCAGACATCGTGGTGCATTCCGCAACCAAATTAATTGACGGGCAAGGTCGTGTTTTGGGCGGAGTTGCAGTCGGAAGAGAAGATTTAATTCGTGAAATCTATCTTTTCGCCAGAAATACAGGACCTGCAATGTCGCCTTTCAACGCTTGGGTTTTGTCAAAAAGTTTGGAAACTTTAGCCATTCGTGTAGAAAAACATTGCGAGAACGCTTTAAAAGTAGCTGAGTTTCTTGAAAATCATCCAAATGTAGAACTGGTAAAATATCCGTTCTTAAAATCTCATCCAAGCTACGAAATTGCGAAAAAGCAGATGAAATTAGGCGGAAACATCGTTGCCTTCGAAATCAAAGGCGGAATTGAAGGCGGAAGAAACTTTTTAGATAAAATAAAAATGTGTTCCCTTTCCGCTAATTTGGGAGATACCAGAACCATTGTAACGCATCCTGCTTCTACAACACACTCTAAACTATCCGATGAAGAAAGAAACGAAGTCGGAATTACAGCCGGTCTGGTTCGTTGTTCGGTAGGTCTGGAAAATGTGGAAGATATCGTTGCAGATTTAAAACAGGCGTTGGATTAACAACGAACCCGAAGGGTTCAATAACAATAGCCGTAGGTAAAACCTATGGGAAAATATCAGCGAATTGATTCACGACGAAATAAATAATAAATGAAAAATTCAGAACAACTATACAAAGCATTATCCGAAAGAATTTTAATTCTCGACGGAGCGATGGGAACCATGCTTCAGCGGTATAAATTCGAAGAAGAAGATTACCGTGGCGAACGTTTCAAAAACTGGGAACATCCGGTAAAAGGAAACAATGATTTGTTGTCTTTAACGCAGCCTCAAGCAATAGAAGAAGTTCACAAAAAATATCTTGAAGCGGGAGCAGACATTATCGAGACCAATACATTTTCAGGAACAACCATTGCCATGGCAGATTATCACATGGAAGATCTCGTTTACGAACTGAATTACGAATCTGCAAAAATTGCAAGAAAAGCCTGCGACGAGTACACCGCGAAAAATCCGGATAAACCAAGATTTGTGGCAGGTTCTATCGGACCAACGAACAGAACGGCGAGTTTAAGTCCGGATGTAAACGATCCGGGTTATAGAGCAATCACATTTGAAGAATTAAGAGTTGCTTACAAACAACAGTGCGAAGCCTTATTAGACGGAGGATCAGATATTCTTTTGGTAGAAACCATTTTCGATACATTGAATGCAAAAGCAGCCCTTTTCGCTATTGATGAACTTCAGGACGAAAGAAATATCAAAATTCCGATCATGGTTTCAGGAACCATTACTGATGCTTCAGGAAGAACATTGAGCGGACAGACTGCGGAAGCATTTTTGATCTCAGTATCCCATTTAAATCTTTTAAGTGTAGGATTTAACTGCGCTTTGGGAGCAAACCAATTAACGCCTTATCTGGAAACACTGGCTCATAATTCAGAATTTGCTGTCTCAGCTTATCCGAATGCGGGTTTACCAAATGCTTTCGGGAAGTATGATGAAACTCCAGAAGATATGGCAGGACAGATTAAAGAATACGTGGAAAAAGGATTAATCAATATTATCGGAGGCTGCTGCGGAACAACGCCGGAACATATCAAGGCAATTGCAGATCTGGTTTCGCAATATCCGCCAAGAAAATTGAAAGAATTGGTCTGAAATAATAGAATTTTTTAATTAAATCAGGAAAAAAAGGAACAGTTTTTAATATTATCTTTAATTATCACACAAAATTAAATATAATGGAAAAACCTACTTACTTTAAAGATCCGCAGGATGCCAGATTATTTAATGAACTCAGAAAAAAAGTGAACCAAAGAGTAGAAGCCATTCCCGAAAACAGGGACATTTACATTCAGATCAAAGCGGTTATTCTGCCTTTGGTCTATTTTGGTTTATATGTCTTTGCACTTTTAAATGCAGATCAGTCTGGAGTTTATATCCTGAGTTTCATTCTGATGGGGCTTTCTCTGGTTTTAATTTATCTGAATTTAATTCACGAAGCTGCTCACAATAATATTTTTAAAAGTAAAAGACTGAACAGTCTGGTTTTACAGATTTTCGATTTTGTGGGAGCCAATTCCTACATCTGGAAGAAAAGACACATCTCAAGCCATCACGCATATCCGAATGTAGACGGTTGGGACACAGACATTGAGCAGAGCGGACTTTTACTAATTATTCCATGGATCAAAGCAAAAGGAATTCAGAAATACCAGCACCGCTTTTTCTTTCTGGTTTATCCTTTATATCTGTTCAACTGGATGTTTATCCGCGATTTCAGAGATTTTTTCGATAATGAAAGAGTGATCCTGAAAACGCAGGGAGCGATTCCGGTAAAAGAAAAAATTAAAATGGTGGCGTATAAACTGTTTTATTTTTTCTATCAGATTGCCGTTCCCGTTCTGTTTTTTAAAGTCTCTTTAGGCTTGGCTTTGGAAGCATGGTTTTTACAGGTAATTGCGGCGAGTATTTTTGCCCTTTTTGTCCTGTTGCCATTACATCCGCTTCCCGATAATGCCTTCCCGAAACTGGATGAGAAAAACGGACTTCCTTACAGTTGGCTTCATCATCAGTTTGAAGTCACCAACGATTTAAAAGAAAATAACTGGTTTGTGCGGAATATTTTGGGGAATTTCAACTTTCACGTTGCCCACCATCTTTTTCCGAATTACAGTTATGCTTATTATAATGAAATTACAGAAGAAATCGAACAGTTTGCCAAAGAACACAATCTGGGTTATAAACGGTTTCCGATTTTTACCGCTTTGGGCAAACATATCGATTTGCTGAAGCAAAATGCCAATAATGCATATTTTATTTTAGAAGAATAAATTGATGAAATATTTAAGATTATCGGGGCTTGAGCCTTTGATTATTACACCGGAAAGCAACTTTATCAACGTTGGAGAAAGAACCAATGTTGCCGGTTCAAAGAAATTTTTAAGATTAATAAAAGAAGAAAAGTTCGGGGAAGCGCTCGATATTGCACGGCATCAGGTTGAAGGCGGTGCGCAGATTCTCGACGTTAATTTTGACGATGGACTGATCGACGGAAAGGCTTCCATGATTAAATTTTTAAACCTGATTGCCTCAGAACCGGACATCGCAAGAATTCCTCTGATGATCGATTCTTCAAAATGGGAAATTCTGGAAGCAGGATTGCAGGTTGCACAGGGAAAATGTGTGGTTAATTCCATCAGCTTAAAAGGAGGTGAAGAAGAATTCATCAAACAGGCAAAAGCCATCAAAAGATACGGAGCCGCTGTGATCGTCATGGCTTTTGATGAGGTGGGACAAGCCGATACCTACGAACGCAGAATCGAAATATCAAAACGTTCCTATGATATTTTAGTGAATCGTTTAAATTTCCCTGCCGAAGATATTATTTTCGACTTAAATATTTTCCCTGTGGCAACAGGAATGGATGAACACCGCAGAAATGCCATCGATTTTATTGAAGCAACAAGATGGGTTCGTCAGAATCTTCCGTATGCATCCGTAAGTGGAGGAGTTTCCAATGTTTCGTTCTCGTTCCGTGGAAATGATACGGTAAGAGAAGCGATGCACTCGGTTTTCCTGTATCATGCGATTCAGGCAGGAATGAACATGGGAATTGTAAATCCTGCGATGCTGGAAGTTTATGATGAAATCAATAAAGAACTTCTGGAGCTTGTTGAAGATGTGATTCTCGATAAAAGAGAAGATGCTACAGAAAGACTTCTTGATTATTCTGAAAAACATAAATCCGTTAAGAAAGAAAAGTTTGAAGATTTAGAATGGAGAAATCATCCTTTGCAGGAAAGAATCACCCATGCTTTGGTAAAAGGAATCGACCGTTTTATCGAGGAAGATGTGGAAGAAGCAAGATTACAGGCAGAAAAACCGCTTCATGTGATTGAAATTAATTTAATGACCGGAATGGGCGTTGTCGGAGATCTGTTCGGAAGCGGAAAAATGTTCTTGCCACAGGTTGTAAAATCGGCGAGAGTGATGAAAAAAGCGGTGGCTTATTTACAGCCGTTCATCGAAGCAGAAAAAGACGGAACAAAACCAGCCAATGGAAAAATTTTGATGGCAACGGTAAAAGGAGATGTTCATGATATCGGAAAAAATATAGTAAGCGTTGTGTTAGGCTGTAACAACTACGAAATTGTAGATCTTGGCGTAATGGTTCCGGCTGAAAAAATTATTCAGACCGCGATTGAAGAGAAAGTCGATGTGATCGGACTTAGTGGGTTAATTACACCAAGTCTGGATGAAATGGTATACATCGCACAGGAACTGGAAAGACAGAATTTAAATTTCCCTTTGCTGATCGGTGGTGCAACGACATCAAAAGCGCATACTGCTGTAAAAATCGATTTAAAATATAAAAACGCAGTAGTTCACGTCAATGATGCTTCCAGAGCGGTAAACGTGGTAAGTTCATTATTGGGCGACCGAAATAAAGAATATGTTGATGATCTGAAAAGTGAATATTCTGAATTCCGTGAAAAGTTCCTGAACAGACAGGTGGAAAAAGACTACGTTTCTATTGAAGAAGCCAGAGAGAATAAGTTTAAAATCGACTGGGAAAATGAAGAAATTTTTACACCCAATCAGTTAGGAATTACCGTTGTTGAAAATCAGGATCTGAGAGAATTATTGCCTTTCATCGACTGGTCGCCGTTTTTCAGAAGCTGGGATCTTCATGGCAAATATCCGCAAATTTTAGAAGATGAGATTGTAGGAGCTCAGGCAAAAGAATTGTTCAAAGATGCTCAGGTGATCTTAAAAAGAATTTTGGATGAAAAGTTATTAACGGCAAAAGCTATTTTCGGAATTTTCAAAGCCAATTCCAACGAAACGGATGATATTTTAATTTTTGATGAAAACAACAATCAGAAAACGAAGTTCATTACTTTGAGACAGCAGGCTCAACGTTCAAAAGGGAAAGATTATCTGGCGTTAAGCGATTTTATTGCCCCTGAAAGTTCAGGAAAAACCGATTATATGGGAGCTTTCTGTGTAACAACTGGTTTCGGAACAGATGAACTGGCACAGGAATACGAAAAAGCAAATGACGACTACAACGCCATCATGGTAAAAGCTTTGGCAGACCGTTTTGCAGAAGCCTACGCAGAATTTTTACATAAAAAAGTGAGAACAGAATATTGGGGCTATGCCAATCAGGAAAATTTAACCAATGAAGAATTGATTGCTGAAAAGTATAAAGGAATTCGTCCCGCTCCGGGTTATCCTGCGTGTCCGGATCACTTGGAAAAACACGCAATCTGGGATTTACTAAAAGTGGAAGAAAATATCGGTGTTTACCTGACGGAAAGTTTAGCAATGTTCCCGACTGCTTCAGTTTCCGGATATTATTTCGGAAGTCCGCACGCCAAATATTTCGGATTGGGGAAAATCGCAGAAGATCAGCTGAAAGATTACTCCGTAAGAAAAGGAATTTCTTTGCAGGAAGCGAGAAAGTGGTTGAATCCTAATTTAGCAGATTAATTTTTCTATCATATAATTAAAGACAAAAAAATGATAATACATAAATTGATAAAAAAAAGATGAAAAAAATATTATTTCTAATGATGCTTACTAATCTTGTTAGAGCACAAATTATTTATTCAGCAGATATTTCAAATTACCAAGCCGGACAAAGTTTGTTAGGACAATATGGATGGAGTGAAGTACCGTATTTAAGTACATACAATAATCATATGCAGGTGGAAAACTTTCCAATGAGTTATTTGAATTATGGGACTACAAATAAGGCATTACATTATGTTCCTAATCTAAATACGCCATTACAAATATTTGCAAATAACACAACTACTACAGAAGCAAACTACTATTTTGCCTTCTTATTAAACGTGCAAAGTGCAATTATAACAGATCAAATTACATCATTGGATTTTGTTCAATTACATTCAGGAAATAATCTTGTATTTAGAATAATGACTTCCGGAACTGGAAACGGATATCAAATAAGATTTGGAAAAATGGATACAGAAGTGGCTCCTACGGTTCTTAATTTTAATCAAACCTATTTATTGGTTTTTAAATACTCACAAAATTCCGCAAGTTTATCAGATGATAATATTTCATTGTTTATTAATCCGGATGTAAGCTTAAATGAACCGCTTCCTCATTATACAAATTACTCAGGAAGTGATGTTAATTCTTCATTAGCAATAAACAAAATTTATTTAACACAAAATAATGCAACTTATAATGGATTTAAGGCTTATATATCTCAGCCTAAAATTTGTATGAATTGGAATGACCTGAAAAATTTACAGACTTTAGCGATTAATGATAACAAAAGGAGTGAAAATGAGTTTCGTATTATTGAAAATCCTATAAAAAATAATATCCTTAAAATTAAATCTCCGGATGGTATTTCAGATTATAATATTGATATTTATGATATTTCAGGAAAAAAAATAATGAATAACCTAAAAATGAAATCTGAAATAGATATCTCTAATCTAAAAGAAGGGGAATACTTTCTTAAAATTTTAGAAAAACATGAAAAAACTTTAAAATTTCTAAAAGTCAGATAATGAAAATCACAGACCATATAAAAAACGCAAACGGAAAAACCTTATTTTCTCTTGAAGTTGTTCCGCCACAAAAAGGAATCGGAATCGAAGATCTGTATAAAAATATTGACCCTTTGATGGAATTTAAACCGCCATTCATCGACGTTACGACTTCACGAGAAGAATATATTTACATCGACAAAGGAAACGGATTAATGGAACGCAGAATTACCCGAATGCGTCCCGGAACGTTGGGAATCTGTGCTTCCATTCAACATAAATACAATGTAGATACCGTTCCGCATCTGCTTTGCGGAGGTTTTACAAAAGAAGAAACAGAATATCTTCTGGTGGATTGTATGTATCTCGGAATTGATAACGTAATGGCTCTCAGAGGCGATGCGATGAAAGGACATCAGTATTTTGAGCCAACTCAGGGTGGTCACGGAAGTGCAATGGAATTGGTTCACCAGATTAACGATCTGGGAAGAGGAAAATATCTGCATAATCAGGATGAAATTTGTGATGAGCATAATAAGTTCTGCATCGGCGTTGCCGGTTATCCCGAAAAGCACATGGAAGCACCTTCAATGAATTATGATCTGAAATGGCTGAAACAAAAAGTAGATGCAGGAGCAGATTATATCGTGACCCAAATGTTTTTCGATAATAAAAAATTCATTGAATTCGTTCAGAAAGCCAGAGAAATGGGAATCACGGTTCCTATTATCCCGGGAATTAAACCAATTGCCACGAAAAAGCATTTAAAGATTTTGCCTCAGGTTTTTAAAATTGATCTTCCGGAAGATTTAATAAATGAAGTCGAAAATGCCAAAAATAACGAAGCCGTAAAACAAATCGGAATCGAATGGGCAATCGCACAGTGCAGAGAACTGCTGGAATTCGGAGTTCCTGTTCTGCATTTTTATTCGATGGGGAAAAGTGATAATATTAAAAAAGTAGCCGGAGCGCTATTCTAATAAAGTGAAAAATGAATATTTGAGAGTTCTGCAGAATGCAGAACTTTTTTATAGGGTTTTCGGCGGCGAAGCCGCCGAAAACCCTATAAATCATAAAACAGGATGTCTTTCAAACTCTTTATTCCTGTCAAAAAGATAACGGTATGTCGCTAATTTTCGGGTGACTGTAGTATCAAGATTTTCTGCAATCTTAATCATCTTAGGATTAAAATCCCCAATCCACTGCATTTCTGTCACTTTAAAATCCGTATGTTTTCTCAAATGCTGTGTTCCTTCCCAGATCATGTAGCCTTCAAGACCTTTCTTTTGCCATTCCGGAACAACACCGAAAACCAGACCAACCATTTTTTCGTTCTTCTTAAACTGTTTGATCCAGAGAAACTTCAGCTTTTCCCAGATCCCGAATTTCCCATTCAGATATTTAAACCACTGATTCGTATCCGGAAGATTCATCCACATCGCAATCGGTTTTTCATTTTCATAAACAAACCATGAAATATGTTCATTGATGATCGGTTTCATGGTTTTGAACATTTTCAGAACTTTAGATTCCTGCATACATTTTCCTTCGCCGTGTGCAGCCCACGCTTTATTATAAATTTCAGTAAAATCTTTGGCAAATTTTTCCAGATTATTTTTCGTCATGGGTTTTGCGGAAAGATCAGGATTTTTACTGTGTTTGGCGTGCATTACCGTAAAAAGTCTCGAAACTTCGGCAAAAATAGGTCTTGAAAAACAAAGCTGTTCAAAATAAATTTTAAACCCGTAGTTTTCAAAAAGATCTTTGTAATAAGGGAAATTATAATTCATTCCGTACAAAGGTTCGATAAAACCTTCAATTACCAATCCCCAGAATTTGTCACGCTCCCCGAAATTAATCGGTCCGTCCATTGCTTCCATTCCCCTTTCCTGGAGCCAGCTTTTGCAGTGATCAAAAATAAAATTTGCAGTTTCCTGATCGTTTACACAGTCGAAAAATCCGATTCCGCCGGTTGGCTGTTTTTGCTGATAGCTTTCGTTGATAAAAACCGCAACTTTGCCTACGGTTTTATTTTCTTTATTTTTAAACAAAAATCTTGCGCATTCCCCGTTTTTAAAAAACCTGTTTTTCTGAGGATTAAAAACATCTTCAATATCAATATTTCTGGGTCTTATATAGTTTTTGTCTTTTCGATAAAGCCTTGCCGGAAATTCTAAAAATTCCTTCCTCTGGGATTCGTTTTGTACTTCTTCAGCAATAATCATGATGTAAAATGATAGTAGGCGCGAAAGATAATGTTTTTCGCCCAAATTAAATATGACGAACAGATTTTATCCGTATTTTTGTGCAAATTAAATAAAAATGGTTGATTTTACGGATAACGACGATGATATTTTCACAGGAAAAGAACATACGCCTATAAGGGAAGATGCTTTTGATAAATCACCGGAAGAAAAAATAGAAAAAATTACCGAACTGTTTGGGGAGATCATGGAAACGCTGGGTTTAGACATGACCGACGATTCTCTGAAAGACTCTCCGAAACGTGTTGCTAAAATGTACGTAAATGAAATTTTCGGAGGACTTCTTCCAGAAAACAAACCGGGAATTTCCACATTCTCAAATAAATACAAATACCGCCAAATGTTGGTGGAAAAAGATATCACCGTTTATTCGTTCTGTGAACATCACTTCCTGCCGATTATCGGAAGAGCACACGTTGCTTACATTTCGAACGGAGAAGTTATAGGTCTTTCAAAAATTAACAGGATTGTGGATTATTATGCAAAAAGGCCGCAGGTTCAGGAAAGGCTGACGATGCAGATTGTAAACGCTTTAAAAGAAGCTTTAGGAACAAAAGATGTCGCCTGTATCATTGATGCAAAACACCTTTGCGTTAACTGCAGAGGAATAAAAGATACCGCAAGTTCTACCATTACCGCAGAATTAAGCGGTATTTTCAGAACCAATCCTATCACAAGACAGGAGTTCCTGCACTATGTGGGAAGCCATGCGAAATTGGATTAAATGAAAAATTGTACTATTTTTAACAATGTTAAATGATATTAAATATGAACTCCAATATATCCTTTCAGGAAAGAGCGAAGTTAAGTATGGAAATACTATCCAAACAATCGCCGGTTACCTTAGAAGAAGCCAAGAAACAGGCAGGCTGGCTTCAAAAGAAAAGTATTTCAAAAGAAAAGAAACATTATAGTTAATCGATTGGATTAATTTTAATAACTTTTGGTATAATACGATAGATTTTAATCTGTTTGTATCAGAAGGAGCGGAACAAAAAGTATATTTGAAAGATGATAGTTTTGTTTTAAAGCTGAATGATTCTATTTACTATGAATCATGGCTGGATTACTTTCATAATCTTCTTTTAAATAATTATTTTTTTCCGGATACAGCATATGAATTAATTGGATTTTATTTGAATTCAGACAGTTTATATGCAGTTGTTAAACAAAGATTTGTTAAATTAGATCAGTTAACTGATCTCAGAGAAGTTAAAAGTTTTCTTGGTAATAATGGATTTGAAAATATAAGAAACAATGATTATTATAACTCTTCCTTAGGAATTATTCTGGAAGATCTCCATGACGAAAATGTCATTACACAAAAAGGAGTGTTATATTTTATTGATACCGTTTTTTATATTAAACCTGAAATTTTCTGGAAGTAAATTATAATGATAAAATTTAAAAAAGTTTCATACAAGATATTTGTAACAACCATTATTTGTTGTTGCTGTAACTGCTGCTTTTAAAAGATGAAAATCTTTTAATCAATAAAACTTTAAACTAAATTTAAAATCATTAAATCAAATTAAAAAAATGCAACTAAAAATATACAACTCGCTTGCGGGAGAAAAAGAAATATTCAAACCGATTTTGGAAGGAAATGTAGGAATGTACGTTTGTGGACCGACCGTTTACAGCAATGTACACTTGGGAAATGTAAGAACCTTCCTTTCTTTCGATTTTATCTACAGAAGTTTGATGCATTTGGGCTATAAAGTTCGATACGTAAGAAACATTACCGATGCAGGTCACCTTACCGACGACGGAGACGTGAATAACGACAGATTCGTTAAACAGACTCGTCTTGAAAAGCTTGAACCAATGGAAATCGTACAGAAATACACCGTCGATTTTCATAAAGTGTTGGATATGTTTAATTTGCTTCCTCCGAATATTGAACCGACTGCAACCGGTCATATCGTGGAACAGATTGAGCTGACTCAAAAATTAATTGAAAGAGGATTTGCTTACGAAAGCAACGGTTCTGTGTATTTCGATGTCTTGGAATACAACAGTAGAGGCTTGAATTATGGTGAACTTTCAAAAAGAAATATAGAAGAACTTTTTGCCAATACGCGTGATCTCGACGGACAGGGTGAAAAGAAAAATCCGCAGGATTTCGCATTGTGGAAAAAAGCTTCTCCGGCACATATCATGAGATGGAATTCGCCTTGGGGAGAAGGTTTTCCGGGATGGCATCTGGAATGTACTGCAATGAGTACAAAATATTTGGGAGAAACTTTCGATATTCACGGAGGCGGAATGGATCTGAAATTCCCACACCATGAATGTGAAATTGCACAGGGAAAAGCGTGCAATGATGCTTCTCCTGTAAATTACTGGATGCACGCCAATATGTTGACGATGAATTCTCAGCGTATGAGCAAATCCACCGGAAATTATATTTTGCCGATGCAGTTGGTGACAGGAGAAAACGATTTCTTCGAAAAACCTTTCCATCCTTCCATCGTTCGTTTCTGCTTTTTGCAGGCACATTACAGAAGTGTTTTAGACATTTCAAATGATGCCATGATTGCGAGTGAAAAAGGATACACGAGATTGATGGAAGCCATTAAAGTACTGAATAGCGTCACTCCCAATGATGAAAAACAATCCGGTTTCAGTCTTGAAGAGTGGAAAAATAAAGCCTATGATGCATTAACGGACGATTTCAATTCTCCGGTTTTAATTGCCCACTTATTTGAAGCGGTAAAATATATATTTGCTTTAAATGATGGAAAGGAAACTGTTTCAACGAAAGATTTAGATGATCTAAAATCTACTTTAAATGCTTTGGTTTTCGACGTTTTGGGACTTCAGACGATTGAGGAAAATAACAACGAAAAATTGGATCAGACCTTGAAAGTTTTAATCGAGTTGAGAAATCAGGCAAGAAAATCAAAAAATTTCGAACTTTCCGATCAGATTCGCGATAAGCTTCTTGCAGAAGGTATCGAACTGAAAGACGGAAGAGACGGAACTTCTTATGTTTTGAATTAAAATAAAATTTAGAGCTTTTAATATATCTCTCGCAGATTTTACAGATTACGCAGATTTTTAAACACATTCATCTGCCAAATCCGCAAAATCTGCGAGAGTTTTTTTGTGCGCTGCTGTCATTCTGAATGAAGCGAAGCGTAATCAAGAATCTCTAATGTATAATTCTGCTTAAGATTCTTCCTTCGTCGGAATGACAAATACATTGTGAATCTAAAAATTATGAATTTTGATGAAGGAGAAATCTATCTTCAAAGCTTAGCCTAAACCTTAATCTCAACCTAAAAAAATTATAATCCAATCCAAAAATTACGTAACTTAGTCATAATAAAATGATTAAAAATTTAAATGAATAGACTATGAAAAAACATTTATTCCCTTTATTCCTGTTGTTGATGGGCGCAAACGCTTCGGCGCAGCAGGATTTTTTTGCTTTGGTCGGGAAAGATACTCAGAGTATTGTTTTCAATGATTTCCGTGCCATCGACGGAACTAGCGGAACTTCCGGAGAACAGATTTTTAATGCAGATTCTTCTGCAAGAGTTTTTTCACAAAGTAGAAACGGCGCTGTAACCGAGGATAAAAATACCTACAATAACGCACAGGCTGTAAATATGGCAACGCTGGCTTATGATTCTTACAACAATAATCTGATCTATATGCCAATGTTTTCTTCCAATATTTATGTTTTAAATGCCAAAACAAAGGAAATTACATTGGTGGAAAACAGTGTGGCAAGAGTTACTTCATGTGACATCAATTCTCATGTAACGAGAATGACGACAGGCTACGACGGAAATATTTACGCGATCAACAATTCCGGGACACAATTTTTGCAGATCAGCAGAAAAGGAAATCAATATGTGGTTAACGACTTGGGAATCATCAAAGATGACGGTTCCAACGGAAAAAATTCTTTTACCACCATTGAAACGGGTTTCGGTGGAGATATAATTGCCGATGCAGAAAATAATTTCTATGTTTTTTCAGCTTCGGGAAATGTTTTCAAGGTTTCACCTAAAGAAATGAAAGCAAAATTCATGGGTAAAATTGCAGGAATTCCTGAAAATTATTCGGTAAACGGATCTGCTGTAAATTCAAAAGGGAAAGTGGTGATTGCAAGTGCAAAAGGAGCTCCTCTCTACGAAGTGGATCTAGCTACTTTACAGGCAAAACCGCTTGGAGGAGAGCAGAATCTGCATATTTATGATTTGGCAAGTAAATATTTTGCGAACGATAAAGCCATTTCCAATAATGCTTTTGCCAGTCTGGATATTTATCCGACAAGAGTGGATGAAAAGTACATTAACATCAATGTAAATGATAAAGCTGTAAAAGGAAATATTAAACTGAATGTTTTCGATCTCTCAGGAAAAAATGTAATGAAGCAGAATTTATCTGTAAAAGACGGTTTATTAAATCAACAGGTTTATCTTAAAAATCTAATCAGCGGAGCTTATCTGGTAAACATTACCGACGAATCCGGAAAAGTATTATTAAACAAGAAAATCTTAGTTACAGAATAATCTTTAACTTTGTATAAAGCTTAGAAACCTTTTCAGACATTTTGAAAAGGTTTTTTTAATGAATATTTGATATTCAATAAGTTTTATTTTTCAGGATTATAATGTATTTTTATAAAAAAATATAAATGAAGCTATACTTTAATGTAGGTTACAGTACAAAAGTTGGAGAAAATCTGCAATTGATGATCAAAGACGAAGGCTCTGTACATCAGACTCATGCTATGTTTTACGGAGAAAACGGATTGTGGAAGTGTGAGGTAGATTACTTTTCCAAAACCATATCATACTACTATCAGCTTGTTGATGAAAGAGGAAATATTCTTCGCGAGGAATTTGTTCCGCATCATCTTACTTTTCCGCACAATTACAAGGAATTTGTAATTTTTGATGAATGGAATAATAAAAATTTCCCTGAAAATTATCTCAATAATAAAATTCTCTACAACAAACTGAACACCTTCAAGCCGGAAAAAGTTTCTGTGCTGAAAAAGCATACGCATGTATTCAGAATAGAGGCTCCGATTTATAATCCGGACTGGAAGATTGTTGTATTCGGAAGTACGGCTTCATTAGGAAACTGGAATTACGAAAAAGTAATTCATTTGTCTCAGACTGATTTCGGAATTTGGGAAACTTCTCTGGAAATTCCCGAAAACGAAGTTATTCAATATAAGTATTGTCTTTACGATACAGCTAAAGATAAAGTGATCGATGTGGAAACCGGCGAAAACAGATTTGCATTACCAAATCATTCGAAAGACGTTTTACAGATTGTTTCAGATCATTATTTTAAGTTTAAACTGTATCAGATGTATCACGATGCAGGAGTTGCGGTTCCTGTTTTCTCTTTGAGAACAGAAGACGGTTTCGGTGTTGGTGAATTTTCTGACATGAAAAAACTGGCAGACTGGGCAAAGGAAACTAATCTCGGAATTATCCAGATTCTGCCGATTAACGATACAACGGCAAATTATTCATGGACAGATTCTTATCCTTATGCGGCAGTTTCTGTGTACGCGCTTCATCCGCAGTATATTTCCATTGAGAATCTCGATTTTGCGTTACCGAAAGATTTAATTGAAGATTATCAGGCTGAAAAGTCAGAACTAAATTCATTAGAATTAATCGATTACGAAAAGATGATTTCCGGAAAATGGAAATATCTGACCGCCGTTTTCAATGAAGATAAAGAAAAAATCTACAAAGACAGAAACTTTAAGAAATTCATAAAAGATAACGAAAGCTGGCTTCTTCCTTATGCCGCGTTCTGTGTGTTGAGAGATAAATACAAAACTCCGAATTTCAACGAATGGAAAACGCATAAAAAATACATTGCAGGAAAGGTTTCTGCATTTTTCTCTGCAAAAAGTAAAGATTATGATGCTTCTATGCTTCATGCATGGGTTCAGTATCAGCTTCATAAGCAATTAAAGGATGCGATTGATTATACGCATAACCTTGGAATTTCCGTGAAAGGAGATCTTCCGATCGGAATCTACAGACATTCTGTGGAAGCTTGGACGGAACCTGAACTTTTCGGAATGGATTTTCAGGCTGGAGCACCGCCGGATCAGTTCACAGAATTGGGGCAGAACTGGGAGTTTCCTACGTATAATTGGGAAGCCATGAAAGCTGATGATTACAAGTGGTGGAAAAACAGATTCAAAGCACTGGAACAGTATTTTGATGCGATGAGAATCGACCATATTTTAGGATTTTTCAGAATATGGAGAATGCCGGTCTCTGCAACTCAGGGAATTTTAGGATATTTTTATCCTGCCGTTCCTATTACGCTGGAAGAATTCAGTGCAAGACATATTCCTTTTAATTTCGACAGATACTGCAAACCTTTTATTAATGATCAGATTCTCTGGAAATATTTAGGCGAAAACAGTGGAAAAGCGCTTGAGTTCATCAATAATAACCAGAACGGAACCTATTCATTTAAAGAAGAATTTAATACACAGCGCAAATTAGCTGACTTTTTTAAGAAAAATCCACGAGGTCCGATTGAAGATCAGTTGATTTCTCTTTGTGCCAATGTTTTATTTTTAATTGAAGAACGAAACGGGCAGGTTGTTTATCATCCGAGATTTAATGTGTACAACACAGAATCTTATAAATATCTTTCGG
The DNA here is from genome assembly GCF_018603435.1 of Chryseobacterium sp. ZHDP1. Taxonomy (GTDB): domain Bacteria; phylum Bacteroidota; class Bacteroidia; order Flavobacteriales; family Weeksellaceae; genus Chryseobacterium; species Chryseobacterium indicum. Next base: position 3,664,972 of record NZ_CP075682.1, read on the forward strand.
ATTGGGAGAAAAAATCCATCTATGACCTTTATCACGATTATTTCTTCAAAAGACAGGATCATCTCTGGTTTGAAAAAGCGATGGAAAAACTTCCGATGATTCTTAATGCTACAGAAATGCTGATCTGCGGAGAAGATTTAGGCCTTGTTCCGGACTGTGTTCCTGTTGTAATGGATGAACTCGCGATTATTGCTTTAAAAGTTCAGAGAATGCCTTCGGATAATATTCCTTTTTATAATCCAAAAGATGCAGGTTATCTGAATGTTGTTACGGCTTCCTCACATGACAGTTCGACGTTGAGACAATGGTGGAAAGAAGATCCTGCGCTTACACAAAAGTATTTCAATCAGCAGTTGGTACAGTATGGAAAAGCTCCGGAAGAACTGGATCCTCATTTAGCTGAAATTATAATGAAACAGCATCTTTATAATGATTCGATGCTGGCAATTTTCCCGATTCAGGAGTTTTTAGCAACGGATAAAAATCTTCGCAATCCTAAAATGGATAATGAAAGAATCAACAATCCTGCGGTTTTTCCACATTACTGGAGATACAGAATGCATCTTAATCTGGAAGATCTGAAGGAGCAGAAAGATTTCAATCAAAAAATAGCCTACTGGATTAAAGATAGCGGGAGAATATAAATTTAACATTTGATTATCAGTTAGTTAATGATAAATTAAAAGAAGTTGGATCGGAAGATTTAACTTCTTTTTTTTATTTATATCCAAAAGATAGAAGAGAAAATTCGACTATATTAACCAATTAACGACTATAGAAATGAAAAAAATATTAATCAGTTTTGCTTTGGGTATGGCGACTTTATCGTTTGCTCAGCAGTATCCGAATAATGGCTGGGGAGATGACGGCTATTATCAGAATGACGGAGGCTATTACAGCGATGAAGACGATCAGAATTATTTCCCTGATGATTATTACTACAATTATCCGCAGGATTATTATCCACAGGATTATTACCAGACCAATTACAATGATTACAGGAACAGCATTATAAGCATCAACTGGAATGGCTTTTTCGCCCAAAACAGGCTTAATCGTTGGCAGATAGACCAGATCCTGAGACTGAATAATCTGTATGTAAGTTTTTCCACATGGAACAATTTCTACAGATACAATCCGGACAGATGGTATTATGACAGATTCTATGCATTGGAAAGAATTATGGGACCGAGAGTTTTCGTTGTATTCCAGAATAATTATTACAGAGGATACAGCCCTGTAGTTTATTTCCAGAATTACCGAAGAACGCATTATGCAGGGATTTGCAGACCGATGCCGCGCTACAGAAATGTAAACATCAATATCTACAGAGTAGACCGAACTAGATTCCGTAGCTATGATAACCCTACTTTTAATATCGTAAGAGGAAGCGACAGACCTAATAATGGTTTCCGTGGCGGTGTAAGAGATGGAAATGGAAATAACGGAGGTTTCCGCAATCAAACAGAAAACAGAAACAATAGTCCGTTTTTCAGAAACGATAATGAAGTACGGAATAATGGCAGTTTCCGTGGAGGGAATGAAATAGGTTCTACTAGGGGCAATGGCGGTTTCAGAAACGAGCGAACTGAAAACAGCGGAACCAGAGGTGGAGGTTTCAGAGGCGGAGAAGTAAGAAGAGAAGAAGCTCCGAGAATTGAAAATAATGGAGGCGGTTTCAGAAACAACGGAGGATTCAGAGGAAACGAAAATTCAGCTCCCAGAGAACAGAACAGAGGGGGAGGAGAAAGCAGAGGAAACGGCGGATTCCGAACCGGATTTGCAAGAAATTAATTTTCATATATTATATTTAAGTGGTGTGAGGGCAGATTTTTATGATCTGCTCTTTTTTATTTTTATCATTAAAAAATTAATGTTAAAATTTAACATTTTTTTATGTGATTTGTGTTTTAACTTTCATTTTAACTAATAATCAAAAAGATGTATAACAATTAATTAAAGATTTAAAAAAATGAAAAAGTTAGTTTTAGCAATAGCATTTATCGGAATGGGAAGTTTTGCAATGGCACAACAGGTAACTCCTGAACCACAGGACAGACAGGCTAAAAGAGCTGAAATGAAAGAAAGATTTCAGCAGAGAGAGCAGGAACATATGGCGCAGATGCAGAAAGATTTAAACTTAAATCAGGCTCAGGTAGATAAAATTAAAGCACTTCACGAAAAAAGAAAAGCCGAAATGAAAGCTGATTTTGAAAAAAATAAAGATCAGAGACAGGCTAAAATGGAAGAAATGAAGGCAAAAAGAGCACAGATGGATGCCGACATGAAACAGATTCTTACTCCTCAGCAATATGATAAATGGCAGGCGGACAGAAAAGCAAAAATGGAAGAGAGAAAAGTGGCAATGAAAGAAAGAGGAATGAAGGGCGGAAGGATGCACAAGCCAATGAACACGGCTGCTCCGGATGCGAATTAAGTAGTTTATAATTTTGATTTTTTAATGTGTAGGAGGACGGGATTTATTCCGTCCTTTTTATTAATTTCTGCTAAAACTTTTGATTTCGGGGTTTTATTCCCTAATTTTGACTGAAAATTTAGGACTTATGGTTAGCGAAAAAATTGCAAAATTAATTAACGAACAAATAGCTCACGAACAGTACGCTGCACAATATTATCTTTCTATGTCTGCATGGTTTTCCGGTAAGGATCTTGACGGGATTGCCAATTATTTCCGTGTACAGAGCAAAGAAGAGTTAATGCATGCCGACAAAATGTTCGATTATTTAAATGACGTAGGTGGAGAAATTATTATCGGAGAAATCGCAAAGCCACCCCACGAATTTGCAGGCGCAATCGACATTTTTGAAAAAGCACTGGAACATGAGAAAAAAGTAACAAGAAGCATCTTCAATATTGTGAAAAATGCAAATGACGAGGGCGATTTTGCTACGACTTCTTTCCTGCAGTGGTTCATCAACGAGCAGGTAGAAGAAGAAGCAAGTGCATCTCAGTTGGTTACCAAAATCAAAATGGTAAGCGATAATCCATCCGCTTTATATCTTTTTGATCAGGAATTGGCGCAGAGAGTTTTCGCACCGGATACAACAGCTTAATTCTGTATTTAAATAATAATAAGTTTCGGCGGCACCTTTGGTGCCCCCGAAACTTGTTTTAAAAGTAATTTTCCCAAAACCAGCCAGAAGAAGGAATTTTCTCCAGTATATTTTCTACTCCGGGCTTTTTGAGAAGGACATTTTTATCTTCCAGTTGACCGAAATTTCAATAAGAATAATCCAAAAATAAACATGATATTTTCTGATCCAATTTATCATTACAAATAAATAAGCTGCGTTTTCAAAACCTTTTTTCCCAGTTTTTCCAGAATATCTTTATAATGGGCAATTTGTCTGTCATTTTTCTCAGATTCTTCACCGGTTTTAAAATCTACAATTACGTAACCTTCAGCGTTTTTTAAAATTCTGTCCGGACGATACACACTGCTTTCACCGTTTTCGGAAATCATGATGTCTTTTTCGTTGATAACCTGCCATTTTTCATCAAAAAATTCAGCGTTATTTTCTATGATTTCTTTTAAATTTTTCTCGATTTCGGCACTTTCTTTAAGGGTTATATGACCATCGAGAACGTAGCATTCCAGAACTTTTCTGATGTCTTTCGCTGTATTAATCTGCGAGAGTAATTCATGGACGAAAAGCCCGATTCTTACTTTTTCAACCCGTACCTGATAATTTTTTGACGGAGTGGCAATTTTAATCGATGTATTTTTTTCGTTGATATTTTTTAAATTCTGAATATCCTTTGTTTCAAAATGCGAGGTTTTATCTCTTGAATGTTTTTTCAGCATTTCCGGATTCACTTCATACAAATCAAATTCTTCCAGATTTTCCGGATTTTTAGATTGTAAAAACTCCAACAATTCCAGATTGTTAGACGTTTTATTCGCTTTTTGGATATAAAAGTACAATTGTTCTACAGGTCGTGTTGTCGCAACATATTGCAGACACAGCCTGTCTACAAAGTTTTTATAAGAATTCTGAAGATTGAAATATTGGATTTCCTCATCATACACCTCAAGATTTTTACTGAACTGATTAATATTCACAGACTTTAAAGCACTGTCATTGCTCGTTTCAAACCAATTGGTGAACTCGGCATCACGGTTTTTATTAATCATCGGGATAAAAACAATCGGGAATTCCAAACCTTTTGCTTTGTGGATCGTCATAATCTGAATTGCATCAATATTTTCCGAAGCCTGAATAGTATACGCCGAAGCTTCCTCATCCCAATATTTCAGAAATTCTTTCGTACTCGCTCCTGCATTTTGTGTGAAATTGAAAAGCATTTCAAGAAAGTTCAGCAGGAAATCAGTCTCTTTATTTTCAACAGAAAACTCATTAATGTAATATTCAACAAAGTTGTACAGATTGAATCTCGGAAAATTGTCCTGTTTAATCTTCAGAGCATATTTTTCCTGAATAAAATGGACGGTCTCTTCATGCGTTTCAAATCCTAAAATTTCCTTCATCTCCAAAGTGAAATCTTTCATCTGAATTCTTCCCAGTTTATTCAGATAATACATCATCATGATGAGGTTGGGCTTGTTCTTCGGATTACTTTCCCATCGCAGGAATTCAACGACGGCTTTAAGCGTGTTGGATAATTCTAAGGTAAGACCTTTATCGGAAATCGTTTTAATATTTGTTTCTTCCCCTTTGTAATTTACCTTCAGATTTCCCAGTTTTTGAGAATAGCTGAAAATATCAAAATTTCCGCGGCAGAGAATCGTAATGTCCGAGAATTTAAAGCCGTTATCCAGAATTTCCTGAATATCTTTCCTCATGCTTTCGGACGTATCGTTGTAAAAATCTTCATTGGTGAGATTTTCAATCAGATTTACTTTTACACGGCCTTCGATGGAAGATTTCGGGTTTTGTTCGGCATCAGTTCCGAAAATATTTTTATGCTCTTCTGCTAAAGATTCAGAATGAAATTTGTATAATTCATTATTAAAGTGGACAATATTTTTTGCACTTCGCCAATTGTCTTTTAAAACCAGCAAATCTGCCTGTTTAGGAGAAAATTCTTTTTTGTTGATGATATCGAGCATCAGTTTACTTTCCCCTCCACGAAAACGGTAAATACTCTGTTTCGGATCTCCAACCAACGTAAAAGAAGTATTTTCTGATGAAATGGCATGATCTCTCAAAGGAATAAAATTTTGCCACTGCAATTCTGAAGTATCCTGAAATTCATCAAAGAAATAATGCTGAAACTGCGAACCTACTTTTTCATAAATAAATGCCGAAGGCTCATTCCGAAGGTTTTCGTTAATTAAAATATTAAATTTAGAAAGCAAAACAAGGTCGTTTTCTTCCTCAATTTTCTTCAGCTCATCCTGAATGTCTTTATTTACCTTCAAAGGTAAAAGTGCGGATAAAATTTTCTCTTTTTTCTGGGTTTCTATGTACAGCCGAATAAGCTGCATTCTGTAATCCAGTAATTGATCAAGAATTTCAAGAATTTCAGATTCCTTGTTTTTTGATTTTGCCGAAGCTCCTTTCCGGTAGTTATTCACAACAGATTCTTCTGCAGTCGTAGGAAAAGGAAAACCAGGTCTTTTCTGATGATAAAAGTCTAATACTTTCGTAAAAAAGCCTCCGATTCCGTTTTTTCCCTGTGCAAAATCTTCGATTTCAATATTCCTTGATCTGAATAATTCGATGGATCGTGTAGCGAGTTCAACCGCCTGTTTTTTGTTTTGGGCAATTTCTTTTCGGAGCGTGTCTTTGATGTTTTCGTAATTCGTACTGTCGAAATCTTTATTGCTTTTAAGATGCTCGTAATGAATATCTTTCACGAACTCTTTTGCCGAACCGTAAAGACTTTTGTTCAGGTTTATTCTTTCATTATTTTCGAGACTGTAATCCACATAATCCATGAAAGAGTTGGAGATCACTTCGTTTTCGCCAATCTGATCGAGCATTTTATCAACCGCTTCAATCAGAAAAGGTTCCGCTTCAATTTCCAGATTGAAGTTTTTGGCGAGTCCCAGTTCATAAGAAAAACTTCTTACCAGACGGGAATTAAAACGGTCAATCGTTCCGATATTCAGAGTAGAATAATTATGAAGCACATAATCCAGCATTTTTTTTGCGCGGTGATGCAGTTCATCGATCGTTATTTTCAGACCTTCTTCCTCAAATGCCTTCTGAATATTTTTTAAATCCGGATTTTCTGCAAAATTATCGTTGGAAAAATTTCCGAGCCACGTCAGAATTCTTTCCTTCATCTCATTGGCTGCCTTGTTGGTAAATGTCAACGCAAGAATATTCCTGATCGACTGCTGCTGATTAGGATACCGAAGACAGATCATTAAAAGCCTCTGCACCAGAACATAGGTTTTCCCAGAACCTGCCGAAGCATTAATTACCGTGTAAGAATTTTGCATTTTTAGTGGAATTCAAAGTGCAAGTTAGCTAATTTTTAAGTGAAATTTTAACAATTTTCTGCTGCTATTTAACAGTTTTAAAAATAAAATTCTAAAAGAAATCCTAAAACACGTTAACTGTGGTTAAACTTATGGTTTAATTTAAAAATAACTTTAGTTTTGCTTTATAAAAAATAACCTGTGAAAATAAAACTATTCTTTGTATTAGCTTCTCTTTTTTTCATCAACAGCCACGCTCAGAATTATATTTTCGGGAAAGTAACTTCCGAAGATAATAATGAGATGCCGGAAGTAACGGTAATTAACATCCGGACAGATGAAAGGGTTCTTACGAATCGTGATGGTCATTTCATGATTTCGGGAAGAGCGGGAGACGAACTTCGTTTTATAAAAGCCGGCTACGAGCGTACAAACCGTAAAATTACACAGGAAAATATTACGGCTCCGGTGAATGTAACAATGATAAGAGCGGCGGAACTTATTGCAGAAGTTGAAATTAAGAAAAATATCACCGGAGATATTAAGATCGATGCTAAAAATCTTAATCCGCCAAGAAAAGTTGAAAAACTGAAGAACGATCTGGCAAAATATATGTCCCAAAAGTCGGCTCCGGGAGTTTTGGCAGCCAGACCGGGAGAATTTGTACAGCCGGTAACCAAAGGAATTTACAGTTTCGGGAAAGTTAAAAACAAATGGGACGATGTGGATCTGATGAATTATCTGCAAAATTCTTTAGGAAATACCTTCTTTGAGGAGCTTCAGATTTCCAAACCGCAGATTCAGCATTTTATTCTCTATATTTTAAGAACAGGTTTTGAAAGGAAAAACATTCTGAAATACGGCTATTGTACAGAAGCAGATATGAATCGGTTTAAAAATGCAGTGTTGGGCAGAATTTCAGCCTACAAATCGCCGCAGCCTCAAAAATAAATAATCTTATGAATATCAGGTTAATTATTATTCTGCTTTTTCTGTTTGTGAATGGTTTTTCACAGCAAAAAATTTCGGGAAAGATTACCGATGAAGACGGAGTAAGTCTGCCATCCGTTACCATAATGAATATTTCTGCGGATAAAAAAACGTATACCGCGGATGACGGAACCTTTTCCATAGATATTCTTTCGCCGGATGACGAAATCCGGTTTGTAAGAAACGGTTTCGAAAGATCTTCCATAAAAGCAATGTATGGTTTAAACAAAGAACTGAATATTAAGCTTACGAGAATTGCAGAACAAATTGAAGAAGTAAAAGTGGCTAAAATTACCGGAGATCTTGATAAAGATTCAAAGGCTGTTGCAAAAACCGATCAAGGACAAATAGTGGAAGATGCGGTCGGATTACCTCAGCCTGTCGGGAAAATGCGAGAAAAACCGGCAGAAGTAAAGCAGGTTTTAATTCCGATTCTTTTAGGAAGCCTGAATGTTCAGGGATTGTATGATCTTATCAGTGGCGACGCAAGAAGAATGAAGCGTCAATACAGGTATGATGATCTTCAGGAAGACATTGCGTGGATAAGAAACAGGGTAGAAGACGAATATTTTACAAAAGAAGGCATTCCTGCCGAAAGAATTTCAGAATTTATAGAATTTGCATTTGTGAATAAACCGCAAACGCGAACTTTCGTAAGAGCTAAAAATTTATCCGGAGCTTTATCCAGAATGGACGATGCAATACCTGTTTTTGTCAACAGAATCAAAGAGAGTAAAAATCATTAATAAATGTTAAGAAAATCTTAAAATTTGGAATAAGAATTGATGCAATAGTTTCAGTAAACAGACATTAAAATTATTGTAACAAACAAATTCACAAATTTTTATGAATAAAAACATTCTTTCGATTGCTATTGCAGCATTGGGTTTCGTTATCGGTCTCGGACTTTTAGGAAACGCCATTAAAAACAGAAACAAATCTGAAAATACCATTTCTGTAACGGGTTTGGGAACCAAGCAATTTACTTCTGATCTTATTACGTGGTCGGGAAGTTTTTCTAAGAATAATTTTGACCTGAAATCGGCTTATGATGAACTGGCTTTAGACCGAAAAACCATCAACGATTATTTATTATCAAAAGGAGTAAAGCAAAATGAGATCGTTTTTTCTTCTGTTGATATCCAGAAACAGTTCAAAAATTATACAGATAATAACGGGAATAACGTTCAGAATGAATTTACCGGATACAACCTTACGCAGACTGTATCGATTGAAAGTAAAGAAGTTGCGAAAATCGAAAATCTTTCGAGAAATATTACGGAAATTATCAACAGAGGAATAGAATTTACATCGTCTTCGCCAAATTATTTTTATACCAAATTAGCAACGGTGAAACAGGAAATGATTGCCTCTGCCACAAAAGATGCTAAAGAACGTGCGGAAAAAATTGCTGAAAATTCAGGAAGCAGCCTGGGAAATCTGAAAAAAGCAACCATGGGCGTTATCCAGATCACGGCTCCGAATTCCAATGAAGATTATTCTTATGGAGGAACCTTTAATACCGCTTCAAAAGATAAGGAAGCAAGTATTACCATAAAGCTGGAATATCAGGTAAATTAGTTTTTAACTGGAAAAAAATCCGAAGCATTTGAAACTTCGGATTTTATATTTTAATGATAAACAATATCGTAGATTTCGTCTTTTACTTCCTTTAGATTTTCGGGCTGATAATTAGCAAGAAGCCATAAATTCAAAGGGTTTTTTCCTTCGCCGTAACTTGGCTGAACGTACATTTCATCAATCAGGCTGAACCCGTTTTTCTGATAAAAAGAATAGCGTCTTTTCGTATCTTCTGTTAAATGCCCGTGTTCTATCTCCAGAACAATTCTGGGATAATTTTCAAAAAGATAGTTGGTAATATGTGATCCCAGTTTCTGACTTCTGAATTCTTCAAACACTTCAAAATGTTCCACAAAAGCAAAATGGCTGAGTTCCCAGATGATGAGGTAGCCAATATTTTTAGCTTCGTGAAGCACAGAAATTATTTTCACTTTAGGGTGTGAGAACAGCGGAGACAATTTGTTCCAGTCTCTTCTTTCATCTTCCGGAAACGTTTTGCAGTATGCCTCAAAAATCTCTTTAACCCTGTAATCTTCTGTAGAAGTAATTTGTAAAAATTCCATATTATAAATCAAAAACATTGGGTCTTCTGGTAATGAAAATATCTTTCACCCAAAGTGTGAATGCCAGTCCCAGATAAATTAAAAAGAAAAATCCTGCCGTGGCAAAAGTAGAGTAGATGAAAAAAACTCTCAGTTTAGAAACAGGAATTCCGAGTTTTGCGCCCGTTCTTGTAAGAACGCCAAACCATTCTCTTTCCATTTTATGGCGGATATTGTCAAGCATTTGAAGATTCTTTTAAAATTTTAAATCCAATACCGCAATTTAAGCAATTTTTTTCTTCACAGGAATTTTTAAAATGATAAATCAGGCTTTGCGATTCCAGTGCTGTCTTACATTTCATGCCCAGCTTTTTCCAATCCGTAATAACTGAATTTTTTTCGGACGGACGGTTTTTATAAAAAAGTAGAATTTCGTCTGCAATTTCTTCGTTGTGATATTGATGATAGGTATATTTTAAAGGCAAAATGGTGTTTAAAATAATTAATTCTATAAAATCCCGCGATACAAATTTGGTATGATTTACCGATGATATTTTTCCGAAATTATAATGATTATTCCAGTATTCCGAAGCTTTTACATCCTTAAAAATTTCGAAAAGCTCCCCTGTATTTTTAACATGAATGATTTTTGAAAATAAGTTCTGATGTGTGAAATAGAGATTCGCCAACTGCGACAAACGGAGCGTAGGAAAATTGGGAGGTCGTAATCTCAGAAATTTAGGATGAAATTTAAGATTGGAAATGTTGAATTTAGCCTTAATAAAATCAAATTCCCGCTTCCAGATTTTCATCGTTTCATCCTCAGGATTTTCCAGCCAGCCGGAAACACCGAAAAATAAAGCTTCCAGTTGAATTTCATTTTGCCGGATCTTATTAATGATGGTAAAATCTATGCTTTCCGCAATTTGCCTGAAAATAAATGCATTCACTTTTAATCCGAAAGAATAGGCTAAAGAATGAAACAAAACGGCTTCAAAATTATTTTTAAACTGTGCCAAGTTCATCTCAAATTCTAAAGATTTCTCAGCCAGCTTTTTCAAAACATTTTCTTCATGAAAATAAACCGGAATTTTACCGGGATCAAAAATATTTTCGCAGGGAATAAACTGCGTTCCGCCGATCAGTTTTTCATATTTCCACAGGATATTTTCTTCAATATGATCTTTTAATTCTATGGTAGGAATGTTTCTGTTTTTCAGTTCCTCAATCTCGCAGTCATTCTGAAAAACGACATGAAGAATTATATTCTGATAGTTGGGATCGTGTGAATGGCTGTGAAAGATCCAGTCGGAAGATTTTACGTGAAGTTCAATATTTCCTACAAAAGTAATTTCATTGATCTTCACCCTCGCCGCCAGAAAATCCGGACCGGAATCTGTATTCCACTTTCCGAAGTCTAATATTTCAACAGGATTGCCTTCAAGATCTTTGAAGTCGAAATGCTTGAACACTTTATAGTTCCAGAGATATTGCAGTAGTTTTTCGGTCATGAGTGTTTACTGCAAATATAGAATAAAAATAATTTGAATAATATTAAGTGTTTAAAAATCAGATAAATAATAAAAATTATTTTACAAGTAATTCAAAACTTATAAATTCTTTCATGGAAAATAATTGTTTGCATGAAAAATGTTAATCTTCCGAAACTCGATATACAGAAAAAGCTGCATCCAAATGAATGCAGCCACTGTTTTTTTATGGTATAAACCTCACAGGTTTTTAAAACCTGTGAGGTTTTGTAATTCCAATTCCAAATTTTTTCAATATAAAACTATGCTTTGGTAAGTTCACTTTTGAAATTTTCGATGGTGGTTCTGTACATTTCTTCGTAGATCGGAAGAATATTTTTAAGGTCGAATTTTATCGCCTGTTCCTTTGCATTGACTTTCATTTTCGCCAGAAGCTCATCGTTGCTCAGTAGTTTAATCGTGTAATTGCTCATCGCTTCCACATTTCCGATCTCTGCAAGAAAACCTGTTTCTCCCTGAATGTTTACTTCCGGAATTCCTCCTGCATTCGAGCTGATAACCGGAGTATTGGCTGCCATTGCTTCCAGTGCGGCAAGACCGAAACTTTCCTGTTCGGAAGGCAGTAAAAACACATCCGAAAGCTGTAAAATTCGGTAAAGATCATTTACTTTACCCAAAAGACGGATTTTCGAAATCAGATCCGGATTTTCTTCCAGAAACTGGTTTACTTTCTCCATATCGGGACCTTCTCCGATGATGATAAGCTTGGATTTTACCTTTTTCTGAACATTCTTGAAGATCTGCAATACTTCTTCCACACGTTTTACAGGACGCAGGTTCGATACGTGGATCAGGATTTTTTCGTCCGGATTGGCAAACTGTGTTCTCTGGCATTCGTTGCATTCATCAAACTCAGAATTATCGATAAAATTTGTAATCACCTGAATTTCTTTTTTAATCTTAAAAAACTGGAGTGTATCTCTTTTCAGACTTTCCGACACCGAAGTGATGGCATCTGACTGGTTGATGGAAAATTCCACGGCGTGTTTGTAACTTGGATGCTGTCCTACCAATGTAATGTCTGTCCCGTGAAGTGTTGTTACCAAAGGAATATCATTATCATCTTCCTTCAGCATCTGTTTGGCTGTAAACGCAGCATAAGCATAAGGAATCGCGTAGTGTGCATGAAGCAGATCCAGTTTGTAGAGATTCACCACTCGGTAAATCATCGAGCTCAGCGCAATATCATACGGCTGATACTGGAAAAGCGGATAAGTCTGAACATTTACCCTGTGGAAGAAAATATTCGGATTGGTAATATCTAATCTCGCAGGTAATGCACTGCTGATGAAGTGGACTTCATAGCCTTTGTTGGCAAGAGACATTCCGAGTTCTGTTGCTACAATTCCGCTTCCTCCGTAGGTGGGATAGCAAAGTATGCCTATTTTCATTTATTTTTGGGGTTTTGATGTTGTAAATTTTAGAATTTACACCTTTATTTTACAATTGCTGGAATGAGATCCATTCCCATCCCTGCCTTCAAAGTATCATTCACCAAAACAGGAAGCCTGCCTTGGATTTTTGTTTTTCCGTTGAATGCATCGGCTGTTGCGTTCATCGAGTCTTCATTGTTTTCATACGAAACCAGAACGGTAGAAACCTTTGAAATGTCAATATCTTTCAAGGCGTATGCACTTCCGAAAACGTTAAGAATCACATTTTGATTTTTCGTAAGATCGGATAATACTTTTTTTGAAACGTCTGAAATTTTATACGATTTGTAAGCCGTGGAATTATCTTTATGGAAACCGACAATTACTGTAGAATTTGCAGGAATCGTAGCAATTTCATCAGCTTTTTTAATTGTAATATTTGAACCTAATCGATTGACAAATGTCTGATAAGGAGCTTCTTCCAACGGAACGTAATATATTTGTTTTCCGTTTAATGGGAGCAGTTTTTTTTCATCCTTCAGTAAAGTGATCGCATTTGAATAGAGATTCTGAACTAAAGTTTTGTGAGAGTCGTTATTTAAGTCTGTATTAATATTTTCAGGATTTTTAGGGGTGTATTTATCAAGTCCTAAAAAATATTTGGTTAAAAGGATCTTTTTCACACTTTCTTCCACTCGAGATTGCGAAATTTCTCCGCTTTCAATAGCTTTCTGAATTAGTTTTTTTCCTTCTGCAACTCCCTGCGAAAACAGCATGATATCGTTTCCTGCTTTAAAAGCCATTGCATCCAGTTCTCCCGGTTTATATTTGTTGGCTACAGCACCCATATTTAAAGCATCTGTAATAATTAAGCCTTTATAGCCAAATTTATTTTTTAGAATACCGGTGATGATGTTTTTAGAAACCGAAGCAGGAATTCCTTTATTGGGTTCTAAAGCCGGAACGTATAAATGCGCGACCATTACGCCTCCGATTCCTTTATTCATCAACGCTTTGAAAGGAGCAAGCTCTACATTGTTCAGTCTTTCAAGATTGTGTGTTACCACTGGAAGATCGGTGTGCGAATCTGTGCTTGTATCTCCGTGTCCTGGAAAATGCTTAATTGCTGCTAAAATATTGTTATTCTGAAGTCCGTTTGCGTAAGCTGATGCAGAATTCACCACATTACTTACTTCCGAACCGAAGCTTCTGTTTCCGATAATAGGGTTGTTGGGATTGGTATTTACATCCACAACCGGCGCAAAATCCCAGTTGATGCCCATCCGGTGACAGTCTTCCGCAATTTTAGCCGACATTTTTTCAATTAAACTTTTATCCTGAATAGCTCCCAAAGTCATTGCCCACGGAAATTTGTGCGCGGCCGCAATTCTCTGGTACAGTCCCCATTCCGCATCCATCCCGATCATTAGAGGAACTTTAGATTTCTGCTGAAATTCATTTACCAGTGTAATTTCTCTTGCTGCATCATCCTGCATCAGGATCAGTCCCCCGATTTTATCATTGGTGACGATATTTCTTACTTTTTCAATTTCACTTTCTCCTCTGTTGGTGTAAAGTGCCACAATGAAAAGCTGTCCGAGTTTTTCGTCCTGAGAAAGGTTCTTATAGGTTTTGTCAACCCATTGGTTTGCCTTTTTCAGATCGTCTTTGGAAATGTTTTTAGGCTGATATTGAGCTGATATTTTAGAGCTTGAGAATATGAAAATGAAAAGTGAACTGTAAATAAGTTTCTTCATAATTTTTGAATAAGAACAAAAATACAATTAAAAAAATCATGAAAACAATGTTTTTGTAATTTTTGGTATATGATTTGAATACGGATTATAAATAATAAACAACTAAACTTTTATAAAATGAAAAAAATTCTTCCAATCTTAATAATGGCTTTTGTAAGCTTATTTATATTCAGCTGCGATAATAGTAATGATACTGTTACTCAGGATAATGATACGTATTCTAAGATGCGTGATGTTACCGGCAGTTTTACTTCCGCAAACAGTTATGCCTTCACACAGGGTATCAATATACAAAGCACAGATGTAGTTTTAGTTTACAGAAATTTAGGTGCTGCATGGCAGTTAATTCCTAAAATGGAATATATTCCTAATTCAACGGGAATGCCTACCAACAGAGAGTTTCAGTACAATTTTGTTTTTGACAGTCAAAATGTACAAATCAGAATTGATGATGAGAACTTCAATCTTGCAACAGGTTTAACCACTGCGGAAGCCAATCAGTATTTAAACAATCAAAAATTCAGAATTGTTTTAGTTCCTGCAAGCGGTTCAAAAAATTCAGGTGTTAATTATGAAGACTATAACAGTGTAGTTAAATATTATAATCTTGATGATTCTAAAGTAATCAACACCGTGGTTACAAAGTAAGAATATATCTTTTCAGTTTTTTATAATTACAAAAAAGCTCCGGAAGAAATTCCGGAGCTTTGCTTTTTTTATATAATTATTTACTTGTCATTATCATCAAGAAGATGACCGAAATAATCTTTTTTTGTCTGCAAATATCCTTTACTGATCTCGTTTGCAGGAATCTGCAAAGGGACCCTTGAGTTGAGATGGATATTACTTTCTGTTACATATTTTACCTTTTCAGGATTATTGGTGAGCAGATTGATATCTTGTACCCCCAATAAATTCAGGATTTCAATAGCCACACCAAAGTTTCTGTCGTCTGCAGGAAGCCCAAGTTTTAAATTCGCTTCTACGGTATCAAAACCTTTTTCCTGTAAAGAGTATGCTTTTAATTTATTGATGATCCCGATATTTCTACCTTCCTGTCGAAGATAAATAATAATTCCTCCATTTTCATGGATGTATTTCATGGCAGCATCTAATTGCTGGCCGCATTCACATTTTTTGGAATGGAAAACTTCTCCGGTAATGCATTCTGAGTGAAAACGAACGTTTACAGGTTTGGAAAAATCCGTATTTTCCGCAACAATTGCCATATGAGGCATCCAGTCGTTTTCGTTTTCAGAGAGCGCGATCATTCGGAACGTTCCGTATTCCGTTGGAACGTTGGATTCCGCCTGAATTTTAATCATTAATTTCCAATTAGTTTTTTTTAATTTCTTTTTACAGAATCTTCTATTGCAGAAATGTTGGTTTTTAATCTTACCAAATATCTGTTGAGAACTTCGTTATCGTCCTCTTTAAGATTTTGTCTGAGCTTCTGAATTTTTTTATAGGATTTTTCAAAGTCTTTTATCGCTCTGTTCTTTCCCTGAAGATTTCCGGCGTCTATTGCATACAGATAATTCTGAAGACTGTATTTCAACGTAGTAATCTCTGTATTTAAAGCGGTAATCTTGAACTGTGGAAAAGTAGCAATAAGATTGGATATTTCAGAAGCATTTACATTATCACGAACATTAATTTCGATACTGCTTTTGTCTCCTTTATCGGAATCTGAACCTTTTGTTTCGCTATAAAAACTGTTAGACAACGGAGAAAAATTCTGTTTTTCCGTTGCACAGGAAGACGTTATAATTAGTAATACTCCAAAAAAAATTAGTCGTTTCATTTTTGCTGCCCCTTTTGATAAAGGATTGGGTTAAGACTTTCATCATTGTACATTTTCATTTGTTTGTACACTTTCATCTTAACATTTCCGTTCTCTATATCAGCAAGCAACTGATTAATGGAAGTAGAAAGATCTTCATGCTGCGTAAGAAGAACATCCAGTTTAGCCTTGCAGGCAGCTCTGTGTTCTTCAGAAGCCGATTCTCTGTATGCTTCCTGCGACATATGATAAACCTTTAATGCCAGAATTGATAATCTGTCTACCGCCCAGGCGATTGTTTCAGTATTAATTTTTGCATCAGGTTTAGGAGTAATATTTTCAAACTTTTTAAGAAACCAGCTGTCTATAAATTCTACCAGATCAGTTCTTTTCTGATTGGAAGCGTCAATAGTTCTTTTTAATTGAAGAGCTTCAGCGGGATCTATATTTTCATCTCTAATTATATCTTCCAAATGCCATTGAACGGTGTCAATCCAGTTTTTAGCATACAAAATCCGTTCCAAAGTATCCTTTTCGAACGGGTTGTTAATTAGAGTGTTAACGTCATCAGACACGTGATAGTCTTCAATAGCCTGATTGAAGACTTTCCATGCAGTCTCAGTAAAATTCATTGAATGTAAAGAATTTTTAGTTGCTCGAAGAGTTGTTGTTTGTTGTTTTGTTTTCAGAACCGGGTTTGTCCTCTTCTTTTACAGCATCTTTAAATTCTTTGATACCAGAACCTACACCTCTCATCAATTCAGGGATTTTTTTACCTCCGAAAAGAAGAAGCAGGATGATCGCTACGATCAAAATATGTTGCCAAGATAATGACAGTATTGTTAATGTATTCATTTCTAAAATTTTTACAAAGTTAGTCTTTTTTTAATAAGAAACCCAACCTAATGGATCCACCGGAGTACTTCCGTTCCATACCTGAAAATCAAGGGTATAGGTTCCGTCAAAATCCTGTCCTACAACGCCCACAGGTGTTCCTGCGGAAACCTGTTGTCCTTTGGAAACACTTACAGCGGAAAGGTTGGAATAGATGGTAAAATAATTTCCGTGTCTTAACATAACGGTTTTTGTTCCGTCGCTGTTTGCCAATACCGAAGATACGGTTCCCGGAAATACAGATTTTGCTCTGGTTCCGGATGGTACGGAAATTTTAATTCCGTTATTTTCTTCATCAATATTTTTAAATACCGGATGCGGATGTCTTCCGAAACGGTGGGTAATCTGTCCAACTCTGTCAGCAGGAGATCCCAATCGTCCTTTACTGTCTGCAAAATTGCTTCCTGCTACAGTTGTAACACCATAACTTGTCATAGCCTTGCTTTCCGCAGCTTTTTTATCATCTTCTTTTTTCTTTGCTAAAGCTGCTTCCGCAGCTCTTGCGGCTGTTAATTTGTCGGATGCTTCTTTCGCCTTCGCTGCGGCCTCGTCAGATGCTTTTTTTGCAGCTATTTTTCTGGCTTCATCTCTTGCTGTAGCTTCAGAACGGGCTGCTTCTTCATTACGTTTTCTCTCTTCTTCCGCTCTTTTTTCGGCTAATTCCCTTGCTTTTCTCGCTTCAACTTCAGCAGCTAATCTTTCTTTCTCCAGCGCTTCTGCTCTTGCTTTTGCTTCTGCTTCGATTCTTGCTTTTTCTCTTTCCGCAGCTATTTTTGCTAAACGGATTTTCTCTGCTTCGGCTTTTTTTCTTGCCTCCTCTTCAGCTTTGGCAATTCGGATTTCTTCGGCGATAATGCTTCTGATCTGTCCTTCCAGAGCTTTCGACTGAGTCTGTTTTTGTCTTAGTTCAGCAGTAAGTTTAGATTCATTTTTCTTGAATTCTGCAACCAGCTGTTCTTTTTGCGCCCTTTCTGCATTAATCGTTGTTAAATCTTTCTGCTGGCTTACCAATAAATTGGCTTTTTCTTTTACAGAATTTTGTCTTCTGGCAATCGTCTGCTTTATTTTTTCTGCGGCATTTGTAATTTCAGCTGCTTTTTTATCCTGATAATCAGAGTACTGTTTTAAATATTGTACTCTTCGGATTGCTTCTCCCAGATTTTTAGCTGAAAGGATGAACGTAACCTTGTTCTGCACTCCTTTATTTTTGTAGGCATTTACCAAAACTTTAGCATAGTTGTCTCTTAAGACTTTTAGCTCTTTATTCTGACGGTTAATTTCTAACTGACGAAGATAGATATCGTCTTCAATAAATCTTTTTTCCTTTTGGGTATTGGTATAAACTTTTTCTCTTAAAGCCAGTTTTTTGTTCACATTATCAAGATAAGCGACAGAAAGCTTAGATTCTGTTCTTGTCTTTGCCAGATCTGTATTTATTTGTGCAATTTGTTTTTTAAGTTCGGCATTTTGCTTTTGCAGCTGCTCTTTTTTCAGATTCTGCCCATGGTGGAATCCGAACAGTAACATACCTATTAAAAAGCTAAATTTTTTAATCATTGAATCTCGATTTTCTTATAACTAGATGGTACAGAATAAGGTGTTTCCATCCTCGAAAAGTCAAATTTCGTATTTTCTATTAAAATCTGGCTGTTTTTACTTCCTTTTATAATTATTTTAACATTTTTTGGCAACTTTACATTATTCGGCTGAAGCTCCCAATCACTATATACGATCTGCATGGCATCATTGGATTTAGCATCCCTTAAATTTACCGTGGTAAGATCAAAATCATTCGAATATTGCATCATAATTTTATACTCCCTTTCAATATTTTCTGTAGAAATTTTGAGATTGGAAATGGATTCTAATAAGTAGCCGTCGTTGTTCTTTACAATTTTGGCATTTCTGTCGCTTAAAGTGAAAAACGTTCTCCCTTCTAAAAGTTTTTCAAGATTTTTATAATCAATAAAGTTAACGTTAAGAAGATTATTTAAATACTCAAAATCCGAATCGATGTAATTTTTATTGTATTTGTCCATCGCCTTAATTCCTTCCGGAGTAATTAAAGCTCTTGCTGCATTGAAAAACAGGAAGTCTATTCTTGACCAGATTTTTTTATCGGTTTCAATATAAATAATGGCATCCAGCGGACTTACTTTAATATTGTCCGCAGTTATTTTACTGGTTATTTTAAGATAATCGAACTGCGGATGAAGATAGATTTTCTGGTAGAAATCCATCCTGTCTCCAACATGATTTTCCTTCTTATCCGGATCCTGTACATCATTTACAGCAAGACTATCAATATTCTGATTTTGCTGCATGGCTGTTTTTCTGGATTTACAGTTGAAAAGAAATAATGTTAAAATAAGTAATGGAAGCCACTTTTTCATGCCGGAAAATTTGATAAATTGTTGCAATATTAACGCCAAACCACACAAAACATTTTGTGTGGCTTGAAGATAATTTATTTATGGTAATATTTTATATTTTCGGAAAATTATTTAGATAAAAAATCCAGAACCGAATAGTCTCCTAAAGAAATTTCCCTTGCAACACCGAAATACTGTGCAGAATTACCAATCATGGAATTGGAAAGATTTCCGTGGTTAATTCTTGTATTTTCCTGAATCAGAGAATTTTCTATATTTGAATTAACGATGATGGTGTTGTTTCCTAAAGAAACTCCGGGACCCACTTTTGAGTTTGAAATTTTCACATTTTCCCCGATAAAACAAGGCTGAATAATTAAAGAGTTTTCGATTTGAGCAGAAGCAGGAAAATGAGACATTGCATCTCTTTCGTATTCCAGAATTTTACTGTTGGTTTCTACGGTCGCATTTTTGTTTCCGCAATCCATCCAGTCGTTTACTTTTCCAAGCGTGAATTTTGCGCCTTTTGTTCTTAGGTTTTCCAATGCTGTGGTTAGTTGATATTCACCTCCGTTTTTAATATCATTGTTCATGATATAATTAATTTCATCCATCAGTTTTTCGGCACTGTTGAAATAATAAATACCGATAATCGCAAGATCCGAAACGAAAGTCTGAGGTTTTTCCACAAAATCTGTAATGAAGCCGTAGTTATCCAGTTTTACCACTCCGAAAGCAGAAGGATCTTCTACACTTTTTACCCAGATCACTCCATCTGAATTTTTATCTAAAACAAAATCTGCTCGGAATAATGTATCTGCGAAAGCAATTACTACATCTCCTGTCATCGACTGTTCTGCACATTTAATGGCATGAGCCGTTCCAAGCGGATCATTCTGATAGTAAATACTTCCTTTTGCTCCCAGTTTTTCGGCAATCTGAATAAGAGATTTTTCAATCTCAGGACCAAAATCTCCGATGATAAAAGCTACTTCTTCAATGGTTTCTCCCGCAACTTTAGCAATATCTTCCACCAATCTCTGTACGATCGGTTTTCCTGCGATCGGAATAAGAGGTTTTGGTACAGTCAGTGTATGTGGACGTAATCTGGAACCGCGTCCAGCCATAGGAACAATGATTTTCATAAATGATATAAATATGTTTTTTTTGTTATTTCTAATTTTTTATAAAGATAGCAATAAAACCGTTGAGTGTGGTATTGTTGCCAATAGTTTCAATGTTTTTGTATGATGTTATGCAGAAACTGCTATAAGCAAATCCGGAGCCCGTTATTTTTTGATTTTTGATAATAGCATTTCTTTTTCGGAATAGATTAAAATGCCGGTGTAAATGATGAATAAAAAATTTCCGATCCATAAATTGTAGTCAAAAAATTCAACAATTATGTAGCTAAATAAAGCCAAAAGCACAATGAAAAAAGATATTTTCTTCATTCTGTAAGGAATCGGATAGTATTTTTGACCTAACCAATACGAAAGAACCATCATTGAAAAATAGGCTGCCAAAGTTACCCATGCTGAAACCATGAAACCATAGATTTTTAGAAAAGCAAAATTTAAAATAATGGTAATAATTGCTCCTGTCCATGAAATGTAAGTTCCGACT
Source organism: Chryseobacterium sp. ZHDP1 (assembly GCF_018603435.1). Lineage (GTDB taxonomy): Bacteria > Bacteroidota > Bacteroidia > Flavobacteriales > Weeksellaceae > Chryseobacterium > Chryseobacterium indicum. The sequence goes on from NZ_CP075682.1 coordinate 3,685,852, forward strand.
CTTGTCCGGTCGGTTACTTTATACCAAGTCGAAAGATTATAATAAATTCCGAAAAATAAGTTAGCAATAACGATAATAGGAATAATATTTATGGCAATCCAGTAAGAACTGTTCGGAACCAGCAAAAGTTTTATCCATGAAACATTTGCGATGATTCCCAAAGCAACGACAGATGCAAAAAAAGAAAAATATTCCGTCACTTTTGCATATGTAAGTTTAGCGTTTTCATTCTGCATTTGTTTAAAGAAAAACGGCTCAATTCCCATTCGGTAAGCGGTAACGAAAAGCGTCATTAAAACAGCCATTTTGTAGCATCCTCCATAAGCTCCTGCGTCACCATCTTCAATTAAAAATCTTTGTATGAATTTATCAAAATTTTCATTTACCATGAACGCCAAACCGGCAATCATAATCGGCCATGAATATTTGATCATCTGAAGAAAAAGCTCTTTTGAAAATTGAAATTTAACTTTTAAAATTACAGGTAAAACCAGCAGAACCCCTAAAAAGCTTGCAGCAAGGTTACTGTAAAAAGGATAAGAAACTTTTTCTTTTAAGCCTAATTTCAAAGAAAATTCCTGAGGTATATAAAGAAATAGTGCAATTGCAAATGCACTTTGAAAAACAGCCTGAATTACTCGGATTGCAGTATATTTTATGGGTCTGTTATGAAATCTGAACCAAGCCAGAGGAATAACTAGAATGTTGTCGAAAAATGCAATCCATGCAAACCATCTGATGAATTCCGGAGTATTTGAATAATCAAAAAGATCTGCAATAGGTTGATTAAATAATAAAACCAAGATTAAAAAAACAGAGGATAAACCTGTCAAAAACCAAAAAGAGGTGTTGAAAACCTTCTGTTCATTATCTTTATCAGAGGAAAATCTGAAATAAGCGGTTTCAAAACCAAACGAAAGGACTATATTGACGAAAGAAATCAGCGCATAAAGATTCGTGAAAATGGCAAAAGCACTATTGTCGATATTTTTAATAAACAGATAATTAAGCAGTACGACAATTATCCTAGGCATAATCGCCCCGATTCCATAGATAATAGTTTCGTTAAGAAGTTTTTTCAAAATCTGAAATTTTTATGCAAATGTAAATATTTAGAAATTGATTTTTTATCAGCCGCATTAAAATTCATTCATAAACCTTAATTTTGAAGAACTTTGTCAAAGTTTTAAACTTTGACAAAGTGGGCAGCTTAGCTCCATCTCTAATTTGTAAAAAAAGTAAAAATGAAAACCTTAATCAAAAATGTAAAAATCGTTAACGAAGGAAAGATCGTTGAAGGTGATGTTTTAATGGATAACGATTTAATTTCTAAAATAGATTCACAAATTTCCGAAGAAGCAGACCGGATTATTGATGGGGAGGGAAAATATCTTTTACCGGGAGTCATTGATGATCAGGTGCATTTTCGTGAACCGGGATTAACGCATAAAGGCGATATTGAAACAGAATCCAGAGCAGCCATTGCAGGAGGAACAACCAGTTTTATCGAACAGCCCAATACCGTTCCGAATGCGGTAACACAGGAGTTGTTGGCTGATAAATATGAAATTGCCTCTCAGAAATCTTACGCCAATTACGGTTTTATGATGGGCGGAACCAATGATAATCTGGAAGAAGTTTTAAAAACCAATCCAAGAAATGTTCCCGGAATTAAATTGTTTTTAGGTTCCTCCACCGGAAATATGCTGGTTGACAATCCTGAAACTTTAGAAAAAATCTTTAGCAATACAAAAATGCTGATTGCCGTTCATTGTGAAGATGAAGCAACAATTAAAGCAAATACTCAGAAATATCTGGATGAATATGGAGAAGATATTCCTGTGAAATTTCATCATTTAATCAGAAGTGAGGAAGCCTGTTATAAATCTTCATCCAAAGCAATCGAATTAGCAAAGAAAACAGGAGCAAGGCTTCATGTTTTCCATTTATCGACTGCGAAGGAAACAGAACTTTTCAGAAATGATATTCCTCTAAAAGATAAAAAAATCACGGCGGAAGTTTGTGTTCATCATTTAACATTCACCAATGAAGATTATGAAACCAAAGGTGGACTGATCAAATGGAATCCTGCTGTAAAAACGCAAAAAGACAAAGACGGACTCTGGGAAGCGTTACTGGATGACAGAATTGATGTGATTGCAACGGATCATGCACCTCACACTTGGGAAGAAAAACAGAATGTGTATACAAAATGTCCTTCCGGAGCACCTTTGGTACAGCATTCTTTGGTTGTAATGTTGGAAAATTACAAAAACGGAAAAATTTCTTTAGAAAGAATTGTTGAGAAAATGGCTCATAACCCTGCCATTTTATTCAGAATTGAAAAAAGAGGTTTCATAAGAGAAGGGTATAAAGCAGATCTTGTTTTGGTTGATTTAAACGAAAACTGGACGGTGGAAAAAGACAATATTCTTTACAAATGCGGCTGGAGCCCGTTGGAAGGGATGAATTTCCATTCTAAAGTCACCCACACTTTTGTCAATGGAAATCTGGTTTACGAAAACGGAAAAATCAATGAACAGAAATTCGGGGAGCGTTTGCTTTTTGAAGTTGAGTGATAAATATAAAATAGAACGATATCAATAGGAGCGGACTTTAGTCCGCTTTTTCCATTTTAAAACGGAAAATGGCTTTAGCCGAAACTTGATAACAAAAAAAATCCTTGTTAAAGCTCAAAACCTCAACAAGGATCAATTTACTAACAGTCGTTAAAAATTAGTCAATACGAATACCCTCAATTGCTTTTTCCAAAGAAGTTTCCATAATTTCGGGAATAGATAAGCCTTCAGCACGCACTACACTCACGTCCGAAACTCCATAAAAACTAAAAATATTTTTTACATAAGGAACATTAGAGTCAAAGATCTGGTATGGACCTTCGGAATAAATATTTCCGGAAGTAAAAGCGATATACAGTTTTTTGTTTTGCAGTAAACCCTGAGGTCCATTTTCACTGTATTTAAAAGTATATCCTGCCCGCGAAGTGAAATCAAAATAAGCTCTTAAAGTTGCCGGAACAGAAAGATTGTACATAGGGGAATCAACAACAATGATGTCCGCTTCCTGTAGCTCTGCGATCAGTCCTTCTGAATATCTGCTCATTTCAGATTGCTCTGCAGAATAGTTTTCTGCCGGAGAAAAAAATGTATTAATGTGTTTTTCTTCCAGAAACGGAACATGGTCTTTAGCAAGATCACGTTCTTTTATAACAGCATCTGTGTATTTTGCCTTAATTTTTTCTACAACGGCATTTCCCAGTTTTCTGCTTGCCGACAGTTCAGCTCTCGGACTTGAGATGATATGAAGTATATTTTTCATTATTAAAATGTTAAAATTTCTTTAGCAAAATTATGTACATTTGCTTATCAAAAGTTAGCAGTATACAAAAGGTTAGCGGTAACTTTTGGGTTAGTTACCATCTGTTTTATGGAAAATACACTCGAATTTGAAGGTCCTGCCACAGCGCAGGCCTGCTCAGAAAATCTTTCCGCCGTTGAAGATGCAATCTATGTAATCGGCGGAAAATGGAAACTGAAAATCATTATTGTCTTGCAGGATAAAGGGAATATAAGATTCAACGATCTGCAGAGAAATATCCCCGGAATTTCGGCGAGGGTTCTTTCAAACGAATTAAAAGATCTCGAGCTGAATGGTTTCGTAAAAAGAGTAGTGCATGCAGAGCAGACTCCGGTTATCGTAGAATATATCTCAACAGATTACAGCAGAACCCTGAAACCCGTTATTATTGCACTTTCGCAGTGGGGAAAGACGCATAAACGAAAAATTAAAGAAGATTTTAAATTTTAAATAAAACGTTTATTTTAAATTAAAATTTGTGCCTTTACGATTAACAAAAGATAAAAAAATCATTTCTCAGAAAAACGAAAGCCAATCCCATGAAGATTTTCAATGGAAATATTTTCTTCACCGGAAAAAACTTTTCGCAGTCTTGAAATAAAAACATCAAGGCTTCTTCCCATAAAATAATCATCATCGCCCCAGACTGCTTTCAGGATATCCTGTCTTTTGAGAACAGTATTTTTATTACGGATAAAAAATAACAACAGTTCAGATTCTCTCTGAGTAAGTGTTACTTTGCTGTCAGAATTTTGTAAAGTATAATTGTTCGGATCAAAATCATATTTTCCGACTCTGTATTTTTGTGGCGAAGAGTCTTTTTTCTTAGATCTTCTCAGGAAGACTTCAATTTTAAGAATAAGCTCTTCAATGCTGAAAGGTTTTACCAGATAATCATCCGCTCCGATTTTCAGTCCTTTAATGCGGTCTTCTTTCAATGCTTTGGCAGAAATGAAAATAATGGGAATTTCAGCATCTTTTTCCCTGATATGCTGTGCAACCTCAAAACCGTTCATTTCCGGCATCATGATATCTAAAAGACAGATGTCGAAACATTCCCTGTTAAAAGCATCCAAAGCCGATTTCCCGTCAGAATAGCAGGAAATATCGTAGTGATTTTCCAGACTGTCCTGAATGAGGAAAGCGATAGTTTTGTCGTCTTCGGCGTAGAGAATTTTAGATTTTTCCATGATTACACATATTCTTTACAATGGCAGAAACAGGGTGGTGGTAATTCCTTTATCATTGTTGTTTTCAACAGAAATCTTCCAGTTATGCTGCTGCACCACTTTTTTTACGTAAAAAAGTCCCAGTCCGAAACCATTTACCTCATCGCTTTTTGAAGTGTTTACCCTGTAAAATTTATCAAAAATATGAGGAAGATTTTTCGCAGGAATCCCGATTCCGTTGTCTTTAAACTTTAAATATAAACCTTTTGCGTCATTTAAGGAAGAAATAATGATTTTAGGCTGGGTTTCGCAGTATTTTATAGAATTATCCAGAATATTGTAAATGATATTGCTGAAATGAAATTCATCGGCTATAACGGAAGTACCTTCATCAATAGATAATTCAATCGAAATGTTTTCATTCTTCTGCTTCACGGTTTCTGCAATTTCCTGAATGAAAGGCTTTAAAACAATTCGCTGCGGTTTCAGAGACAATCCAGAAGCATCATTTTTAGCAATATTCAGTATTTTTTCAATATGACTATTCAGTTTGTGGCTCTGATCCGTAATAATGGACGTGTACGTCTGTAATTTAGGGTTTTCCTTGATTTGCTCCTGCTTCGTTAAAGCTTCTGAAGCCAGCAGTATAGAAGAAAGAGGTGTTTTGAATTCATGCGTCATATTATTGATGAAATCCCTTTGCAGTTCTGAGAATTTTTTCTGCTGAATAATGGTATAAATGGAATATACATACACCAGAAGAATGATGATCAGGGCAAAAGTAAGAACATACCAGAAGCGTAAAGAGCTGATAAGATAGGTGGTTTTATCCGGAAAACGGATGGAGAAATAATACACCAGATTTTTATGCTTCGGAAATTTAATCACTTTTTCATTCGGGCTTTCCTGATGTTTCGATACGAATTTTCCGTAAATCATCTGGTCGCTGTGGCAGTTATATAAAGCGTAAACATAATCCGTATTAATTTGAAAACGTGTGAATTCAGTTTTCAGATAATGTTCAAGCAGTTCAGGATGGAATTCATTATTGATATTTACCACGTAATAATCATTCGAAATATTTTGAACGGGGCTTTCGGTAAAGGAAGTTTTTCCGCCGGAAAGCTTTTCAACCACTTCCAGTAAAGCAATGTTTACAGTCTGATTGAATTTCTTGTCTTCAAGATTATAAGCCTGTCGTGTCCATAAAAGCTGTGCTATCAGAATTCCGATAATAGCAACAAAACCAAGCGTTATAATAATATTGAGTTTCTTTATTTCCATTTACAGGAACAATAATATCCAAAAATATCTATTAATTTCTGATCGTTAACAACTTATTAACAAATGTTTGAGACCGCTTAACAGGATTAATACAAATATTCATCTTACATTTGTGAAAACAAAAATAAATCGGTTTTTTTTAATTATTAAAATTTATACTCATGAAAAATTTAAAAATTTCAGCATTATTAGCTGTTTTGGCATTTTCACCGTTTTTTGCAAATACACTTCCAACTGACAATAATCCGGTTGTAAGAATTCTTGCAGATGTTACATGGAAATCAGAATCTATTGATGTTGGAAATATTCCTCAGGGAAAACCAAAAACCATCAGATTCGAATTTACAAATACTTCAAAGAAGCCTATTATTATCGAAAATGTAGCACCTTCTTGCGGATGTACAACAGCAGATTATACAAAAACGCCTATTCTTCCTGGTAAAAAAGGATTTGTAGAAGCAAGCTACAACGCTGCAGCAGCGGGTCCGTTCATGAAAACGGTAAATGTTACCACAAGCGACAGCAAAACTCCAAAGACTCTTTCTTTTAAAGGTACAGTTGTTGCTTCTTAATCTGAATAAATTTAATCTTGTTCAATATAAAAACAGCCTGACAGAAATTGTCGGGCTGTTTTTGATTTAAATTGAATTATTTTAAAACTTTTATTTCAGAATTTTTTTAATAAACTTTAAACTAATTTCAGAATTAACCACAAAAGGCACAAAAGACAATGTTAAAACGTTAAAGCTAATTTCAATAATATTCAAAGCGCTCAAAAGAATAAAAATCAAAGATTTTTAAAAACTATTGTGAACTTTTTCATTTATAATGATCAGCTTTAAATAAAAGTTTAGTCATCTTTTGTATCTTTTGTGGTTAAATAAAAAGTTTGAACAGGCTCAACTTCTAATGGTGCGAAACAATAATTTTTCTGCTCATTTCTTCAGAATCCGTATTAATTTTCAACATATAATTTCCTTCAGGAATTCCCGAAGCATTAATTTCAATACGGTTGGATATTGGTTTTTCTGATGAACTGAAAATCACCCTTCCGCTCATATCCAATAACTGATATCTTATATTTCCCGATGTTCTGTTTTCAAATTCCACATAAACAAACTGGCTTGCCGGAACCGGATAAATCTTAATTCCTTTATCTGAAACCACATTGGCTGTCCCCAAAGTTGAACATACTGCATTGGCTTTTTGAGAATTTTTAATGACATCCACTTTTTGATTTCCCGTAACGTAATAATCAAGTTCCGAAGTAATCATCAGACTCGTACTTGCTCCAAGCCAGTCCTGAAGAAGAGAGGCAAAAATCTGCCGGTAATCATATCTTCTTTCACTCTGGTTATAGTAAAAACTTGTCTGATTCGTAAATACGGGATGATCTCCCAAAATTCCCGCTGCGGCGGCATTTCCAATGACGAAAAACGGAGCAAGATCTCCATGATCTGTTCCGATACTACCGTTTTCGCGAACCTGTCTCCCGAATTCACTGAAGGTAACCGTCATGATTTTATCTGCAATTCCCAGTTGCTGAATATCATCCTGAAATGCAGCAACAGAATTGGAAATGTCGGCCAAGAGATTCGCATGATTTCCCAAATGTGTACTTCCGGTCTGTACCTGGCTTACGTGGGTATCGAATCCGCTTAAATTAACCTGAAAAATTTTTGTCTTGCTTCCTCCTTTAATCATTCTTGCCACCGTTTTCAGCTGTTTTCCCAGCGATGAATTAGGATAAGTGGTCGTGGAATTATTTCCGGCATTAAAGACCTGCATCACTCTGTCATAATAAGCGTCCATACTTGTAGCAATTCCTTTTATATAATCTAAAAGATCATTATATTCAGAATTTATTAAATTAAGATTACTGAATACACTCGACTGAAATCCCGTCATATTATATTCAATATTCTTTTCCGTTGTATGTTCATAAAACAGACATGGGTTAAGGTTTCCCATTTGTATGGCGAGGGGATCAGGATTCAGGGTCGTAGGATTTCCGGCAAGTCCCGGATACAATGCGCCGAGATATCTTCCGAAAATACCGTCGAGCAGATCATTACTTGCTGTACCGTCTTTTCCCGCAAACATAAGATTTTCTGACCGGAAATGCGAATAATTCGGGTTCGGATAGCCAACTCCGTTCATTAAAAGCAATTTGCCTGAATCATATAAACTTTTGAAACCCGTCATGGAAGGATTAAGTCCTACAAGTTTGCCGGAAGATACTGTACTGTCTAACGGAATATAGCTTCCGGTTCCTGAACTGGCAATTTTTATGTTGGGACGCAAAGCGGCATACGTACTGTACTGGCTGATCGGGATTACTGTATTAAGACCGTCATTCGCTCCTGCAAGTCTTAAAATAACCAGAGAACGGTCATTAACCGTATCACAGTTAAGCTGAAAATCCAAAAACTGATTCATAAACCTCGAAGGCATTCCGTTGAGATAAAATGGTGCTCCCACACCTGCAAGAGATATTAATTTTAAAAAATCTTTTCTGTTCATGGTCTTAAATTGTTTGGAATTCAGGAGATTTAATGATGGCTTTTACCAGTCTGTCTATCGGGATTTTTACATTGTTGGAATTTCCTGTATTAATGTAATTATTCCATTCGTTCTGCCAGTTTATAGGACTTAGATTGCTCAGGAAAACACTTTTAAAATAATCGTAGCGTGTGCCGTCCGGAACTTCCACAAACATCATCTGGAGAAATTCTGTTATCAGCGTATTTGCATTTCCCGGGTTTGAAAAATAGCCGCTGTCTTTTACGAAGGATGCATTATTCAGTTTAAATGTAAAGCCGTTGTAAGTAAGACCGTTGATGAAATAATCTATTGTATTGTTATAACGAATTCTCAGGGATGAAGTGGTAATCCAGTTTTTATCATAATTCGGGCTGCTGTAATATCCTGCATATCCGTTTACCGACTGCGGGTTGAAGACTGGCATTCCCATATTGGAAGAAAAATTACCAACTACGCCCATGAGGCTGTGTATTGCAGAAGGATTTACTTCATACAGCGGAACCTGAAGATTCAGCAGAGAAAACATATGAAGATACAGCTCTACAGGATTTCTTACCATGTTTCCAAGGGTCTGATCTCCCGTGATGCTGTCTTCTTCGTCATAAAAATGTTTACTTTTCAGAAGAGTGGTAAGCGCAGGGATAATGTTGTAATTGTCTGCTTTAAGAGATGCTGCCAAAGGAACAATGATGCCATTTTCTATTTCAGGAGTAATTAATCTTCCCACAAAATAGCGATACATTCTTCTGCAGTATGCTTTTGCCGTTTCATCCTGATTAAAAATCATGTTGATGAAATTCTGAAGCTCAGCTTTAATCGTTGCGTCTGTATTTCCTCCCGAAATTGCCTGATTTCCAAACGCGGACGAAAAAGTTTTGGTTCCCGTATCGTGCGTGTTAACTTTTACCTGACCAGTCGGAATATTCGTTACCGGATCCAGAGAGTTAAGTCTTGCTGTTTTATCCAGATGTACCGATGAAGTTAGAGAGAATCCTGTTAAAACTCTTGCTGCCTGTTGTACATCTGTTTCCGTATAATTGGTATAGTTTCCCGTAGCAATCTGCGGTCCTTTTAAAATCGTAAACAATTCCAGAAATTCCCTTGCATAATTTTGATTGGGACTTGTGCTCAGATTCACATTGTTGTTCAGGAAAATAAGCATTCTCGGATTCTGTGTTATTCTGAATGCCAGTTCTTTAAGACTTCCACCGGCGTGAAATCTTAGAAGTTCCTTATAATCGTAATTCGTCCAGAAAGAAGCGTTATCATCCGTTACAAAAAGGATATGAAGAAAATAAGCAATTTTATGTTGTGCAGAAGAATCCTTTAGAGCACTGTAAAGCCACCAGTAAAGATCATTCCTCACGCTGTTTGCCGTACTTTGTGTATCGGTAATCGTAGGATTTGCAGCAGTGGGAACAATCGTTTCACCCACGTTATTAAGCGGAGAAGGCGGAACAGGATTGCTGAACGTAAATAACTCTGCAAGCGCCTGCTGTGGAGTTTTGGCCGCAAAATCCAGAATCTTTGCTTTCGTAATATTGTAAGTGGTGCGTCTGAGAAGATGATAAGCATTCGAAAATCCCAGCACAGTAGTTTTAGGAGTAAGACTTGGCATAATTATGCTTTATTTTGAACAAATGTACAATTTTAATGAATTAAATATAATGTTTTAATGAAATTATAGAGATTAAATTTAGTAAACATTGAAAATATTTCGTTATTGATTTTGTGGTAGGCTGGATCTGCTTTTTTCTGCATTCTATATCCTGCATAGCTTTTTACGCTGCGGAAATAAATATTTATATTAAATTTACTCATCTATTAAATAACTAAATTATGAGTCTTTATACACAGCCGATGCTTCGTGAAGGAGCTTTAAAAGATAAAGTAGCCATTGTAACAGGAGGAGGGAGCGGTCTCGGAAAAGCAATGACCAGATATTTTCTTGAGTTAGGCGCAAAAGTAGTCATCACGTCCAGAAACCTTGAAAAACTACAGGGAACTGCAAAAGAACTGGAAGAAGAAACAGGCGGAAAAGTTCTTTGCGTTGCATGTGACGTAAGAAACTGGGATGAGGTAGAAGCCATGAAAGAAGCTGCGTTAAAAGAATTCGGAAAAATTGATATCCTTCTTAATAATGCCGCCGGAAATTTCATTTCTCCTACAGAAAGACTCACCCATTCTGCTTTTGACTCTATTCTGGATATTGTATTAAAAGGAACAAAAAACTGTACCCTTTCCGTTGGAAAACACTGGATCGATTCCAAAACTTCGGGAACGGTATTAAATATTGTTACAACTTATGCGTGGACGGGCTCTGCTTATGTGGTTCCATCGGCTTGTGCAAAAGCGGGCGTTTTGGCAATGACGAGATCTTTGGCGGTGGAATGGGCAAAATACGGAATCCGTTTCAATGCCATTGCTCCGGGACCATTTCCTACAAAAGGAGCATGGGACAGATTGCTTCCGGGAAATCTGCAGGAAAAATTTGATATGAGAAAGAAAGTTCCTTTAAGAAGAGTAGGAGAACATCAGGAACTGGCAAATCTTGCCGCTTACTTAGTTTCAGATTATTCAGCTTATATGAATGGTGAAGTGGTAACCATCGATGGCGGAGAATGGTTGCAGGGAGCAGGTGAATTTAACATGTTGGAAGATATTCCGCAGGAAATGTGGGATGCTCTGGAAGCGATGATTAAAGCAAAAAAATCAAATTAAATTTTAGATTTTAATGTTTTCACTGTCATTCTGATCGGAACGAAATGGAGTGAAGAATCTCCAAAAAAGAATATTTAGATTCTTCCTTCGTCAGAATGACAATTTGATTAAAAATATAAAATGGATTTAGTTTGAAATTTACAAAATCCTTTAAACAAAGCAAAAAGTAGATTCTCGATGGGGAATCTACTTTTTTTTATTTGGGTGATTTCACGGTTAAAGTTTAGGTGAATTACTGAGATATCTCGTTACACACGACTATAAATTTGCAGTATCAATTTTTAATAACCTAAACAACAAAACATGGAAACATTAAAGTCGGTGTTGGAAGCAAACCACACCAAGAAAACAAAAAGTGAATTAATTGATTTATTAACAGGACTGGAAAAATCTTTAAGTCCCGCAGTTTACGAAAAAGTTTCGGGAATTGAAACGTCAGAACTTTCTTCTCTTTCTAACAAAGAATTGGTAAGCATTATTGAAGACTTCAAGAAAAATTACGATGAGAAATGGGAAAAATCTTTCGCAGCAGTTTCTTCGGAAGTGATGAAAATGATGGCAGGAAGAATGGCGGCAGACGATCAGGTTTTCAAAACTTCAGGAGCTGAAAGTGCAGATTTTGCAGCAGAATTGGGAAGCATCGATTTTGCAACCATCATTGGAGGTCCGCTTGATGCGTGTGTAAAAGCACAGTCGAACGCATCCATCAGCACCGTAAATTTCATCAAAGAAGTAGGATTCGAACAGGATGGAAGCGACAGCAAGCTTCGTATGGCGGAATTCAAATACAAAAAAATGGGACCAAACCCAGATTTTGATCCGGCAGAACCTGAAAGTTCCACCAACCCGAAAGAAACAATGAACGATGTTGAAATCTCTGTTCCTTTCATTGCATTATTAAATGTTCCGAGCTTCAGAATTGAAACCTGCGAAGTGGATTTCAATGTAAAATTAAATTCTACTTATACCAAAGATGTAAGCGATGAATTCGGGATCAGTGCGGGCGCTTCAGGAGGTTTCGGACCGGTGAAATTCAAGGTGGATGTTTCTTACAAAAGAACTTCTGCCACAGGAATTAAAGTGGAAAAAGAATATTCTCTGGGCGTAAAAGTAAGAGCAACCAACGACGAAATGCCTGCAGGATTGGAAAAAGTTTTAGGATTACTCGCACAATAAAAACCCTTTACGAGAAATGATTAAATTATCAGATTACCTGGATTATCTCAACAACGAGATAATTCAGGCTCGTAAAAAAGCAGACGAAAATGCGGTAATGATCGCAAAAGAATATGCTAAACACGAGTATTTAAAGTTTTTTAAAGTCCCGAGATATTCGCTTCCGAGTGTGAAAATGGATATTCCCATCAAGATCACGGATATTGATGCAGATTCGAAGTACAATTTCAAGTACAGCGAAGATCAGCTTGTGGAAGATGTTAACCAAAAAATCCGTCTTGCCAATAAAGAGAAAAACCTCAATATTACGGAGATCAGCAAAAAACAGCTTCAGACCAAAGAATTTACCCGTCTTTTTAAAGCGCTTGAAGCCGGAGACCAGAAATTTGGGAAAAAACCTTCTGCCGAATTACTTAAAGTTGATCTCAGACAGAATGTGAAAAGTTTAAATTCAGGAATTTTCCGCGTACAGGAAGGAAACGGCGAAGCGGAAGTGAACGAAATGAAAGAAATTTTCACCATTGCTTTGCTGAACAGATTCAGCCTCGTGAACTCTAAAATCAACAATATTTACATTGATCCCAATACCAACTCTGCGGAAGACAAAGACAAGCTTTTCGTTAATCTTCACGTAGAAATGGAAGACGAAGGAATCAGAATCGTCTCTTTTAAAGACAAGGACGGCAAAGAAGTCGAACAGATAATTTTTGAGTAATGCAGGAACTTGTTCATCATACGATACAGAAAATTCAGGAACTGCTGGAACATTTTAATAAAGTTCAGGAGCTATATCTGTCGAAGTCTTTCGATTTTGATACGCAGTTTGAGGAATTTCTCTATGAATTTTTAGATTACCTGAAAACCAAAGGAAATACTACGTACGAATCTGAAATCTTAAAAGTCATGAACATGATTTCCACCGTAAAAAGAGGATTTAATCCTGTTCAGATGGAAAAAATAGCTTCGGGAAAACGTGAGCTGACTTGGGGATTTTCATTCAGTGCAATGGAAAGTGTACAGAAGTTTTTAATGGAAATGTATACCAAAGAGCAGAAAAAACTGGATGAAGCAGAAGAAATTTTATCAGGATTAATTGTTTCTCTCTATCAAAACGGGATATTGAACGACGAAATCGTGAAAAGTCTCGCCAATGTTCCTAAAATTGAAGACTTCTGGAATTCTTTAATCAAACAAAACACCCAGATTTCAGGAATTAATAAAAAACTTAGATTACAGATGATTTCGGAAGATATCTATATGCTTCTTGAAAAAATTCTTTTAAGATTAAACTAATCTGTAATAATTTAAAATCTCTGTGTTTCTTAATTTAAGTGAAATCGAAGATTCGACGTAGTCAAACATCTTTGTGAGCCTTAAAAACAATTAATTGTAAAAAAAACTTAGTGCCATTTGTGTTAAAGTTAAAAGGTGAATAAAAGATTTAAAACAAAACCCATGGAAAAAGAAAGATACATTGTTGTTCTCGAAGATCAGCATAAAAATTCCCTCAAAAAAGTGGAAAACGAACTGGATGTAAACATTACCTCATCAGAATTTCTTTCCGCAGAAAACCGTTCCTACGATGTTATTGATGATGATAACGGAGTTTTTTACAAAAATCTGGGCGTTCTTGTGGTTGAAAATAAGGATGAAGCACAGTTAAAAAATGCTGTAAAAAACGATTCTAACCGATCGTTTATTTTGAAAAAGAAAGAGATTTTTTTTCGACGGATGAACTGTCCATCATCAGTGAACTGAAAAAACAGTCCGCAGAGATTGTCGACAAAATTACCGAGCTGGAAAAATACATTATAAACAAACCGTTACCGCAGAAATCTTTAGTGGAAATGGAGTGGGGGCTCAAAGCTTTGGGGTTGGGAAATTCATTGTACACAGGGAAAGGTGTTGATATCTGTATTCTGGATACAGGTCTCGAACTTTCTCATCCCGATTTTTTCGGAAGAAATATTGAAGGGAAATCCTTCATTGCCGGAGAAGACTGGAACCGCGATCCGAACGGTCACGGAACCCACTGTGCAGGAGTTGCAACAGGAAACATTCGACTGGACAACGGAAAACGGTACGGAATCGCAAAAGACGCTAATTTAAAAATTGCAAAAGTGCTTTCCGATGCAGGAAAAGGAACCACAAGCAGCGTTATTGATGCGATAGACTGGGCAATTACAAAGAAATTCAGAATTCTGTCTCTTTCACTCGCTTCTCCGGTTCTGCTGAATGAAGCACCTTCTCCGCTTTTTGAAACCATAGGAGCAAGAGCTTTGGAAAACAACTGCATCATTATTGCAGCCGCAGGAAACGGCAGCAACAGACCCGCTGTTCCCAAACCTGTTTCCATGCCTGCAAACTCCATGTCGGTAATGGCAGTCGGAGCGATTGATGGACAGATGAAAGTAGCTAAATTTTCCAACGCGGGCTTAAATCCTTCAACAGGAGGAAACGTCAATATCTGCGCTCCCGGAGTTGATATCATCAGTTCTTATCCCAAAAATTCTAAGAATAAAAACAGCAATTATTATGCAATGAGCGGAACAAGCATGGCAACACCGCATGTTTCAGGGCTTATTGCTTTGTACATGGAACAGTTTCCCGAAAAATCGGCAAAAGAAATCTGGGAACTTGTTGAAACGAAGGCAAAACCCATCGAAGGTTTGAAATACAGAGACATCGGAAACGGACTTATACAGATATAATGATGAAAACATACTTAGCAGTTCTCAAAAAAAATACAGATATCAGACAGCTTGAAAAAGAACTGAAAAAAAACAATGTAAGATTGTCTGCCCACTATAAAACCATCGGAGGCGTAAAACTCGAAAGTGAAAAGCCGGTTTCCGTTAAAGATTTTGAGCAGTATTTCCTTTCTGTAGAAGAAGACAAAGAAATTTAACAAGATAAATGGAGACATCAGACTTTTCTGTCCGGAGAAGTCTTATTTTTGTTTACTTTGTTAAATTAAAAATAGTAATATGAACTTCAAAATTCCAACCCTTGTTTCTGCGCTTGCCGTGATGTTCTTTTCACAGTCTGCATTGGCTCAGGAAGCCCCGAAATACAGCTACGTAGAAGCTTTCAAACCATTTTTCTATACACAGACAGGTACGCCTACAAGATCCGCAAGCGGACAGCCGGGACACGCCTACTGGCAGAATTCGGCAAGTTACAATCTGGATGTAAGCCTAAACGAAGCCAAAAACGAGCTTACAGGAACTGCGGAAATCACTTATACAAACAACAGTCCTGATAAATTAGGGTTTTTATGGCTGCAGCTCGACCAGAATTTATTTGCAAAAGATTCAAGAGGAAATGCAGTCGTACCGACTTCGGGAAGCCGAAACGGAGCGCACGGTGAGGAATTTGACGGCGGTTACAAAATAAAATCAGTAAAACTGGACGGAAAGGATGTGAAATATACCATTACTGATACCAGAATGCAGATCGATCTTCCAGCAGAACTGAAAGCGATGGGAGGAGTCGCAAAAATTAAGATTGAATATTCTTTCCTTTCTCCAAAATACGGTTCCGACAGAATGGGAATTCAGGATACGAAAAACGGAAAGATCTTTACGATAGCACAATGGTATCCAAGAATGTGTGTGTATGATGATGTCATGGGATGGAATACGCTGCCTTATCTCGGTGCTTCGGAATTTTATCTGGAATATGGAGATATTACGGCAAACATTACCGTTCCTGCCAATCATTATGTGGTGGCTTCAGGAGAATTGCTGAATTCAAAAGAAGTATATTCCAAAGAAGAAATCAGCCGATGGGATCAGGCAAAAAATGGTGATAAAACAGTGATGATCCGTCCTGAATCTGAATTAGGAAAAAACAATTCCTCAGGAACAAAAACATGGAAATTTAAAATCAATCAGGCAAGAGATTTTGCATGGGCTTCGTCTCCGGCATTTATTCTGGATGCCGCAAAAATCAACCTTCCGAGCGGAAAAAAATCTTTGGCAATTTCTGCTTATCCTGTGGAAAGTGTAGGGAAGGATGCGTGGAGCAGATCTACAGAATATACAAAAGCAGCGATTGAGCATTACTCTGCAAAATGGTACGAATATACGTATCCGGCTGCAACGAACGTAGCAGGAAACGAAGGCGGAATGGAATATCCGGGAATTGTTTTCTGTCACATGGATTCCAAAGGCGGCGATCTTTGGGGCGTTACAGATCATGAATTCGGGCACAACTGGTTCCCGATGATTGTGGGTTCCAACGAAAGATTGTTTGCATGGATGGATGAAGGATTCAATACATTCATCAACGAACTTTCTACGGAAGCTTTCAACAAAGGAGAGTATTTCCAGAAGAAAAATATTGCGCAGATGAGCGGATATATTATGAGCGACGGTTTTGAACCCATCATGGTAGGTCCGGATAATATGAAAGAAAACAGCATTGGAGCTTTGGCTTATTTCAAACCGGGAATGGGACTTCAAATCTTACGAGAATCTATTTTAGGACCTGAAAAATTCGATAAAGCATTCAGAACCTATGTGGAAAGATGGGCTTTCAAACATCCTACCCCTTGGGATTTTTTCCACACGATGGAAAATGTTTCGGGTGAAGAGCTGAACTGGTTCTGGAGAGGCTGGTTCATCAACAAATGGAAGATCGATCAGGGCATTAAAAATGTAAAATACGTTAACGGAGACTTTAAAAACGGAGCCCAGATCACGGTTGAAAATATCGGACAGTTACCAATGCCGACCAACGTTCAGGTTAAATTTAAAGACGGAACACAGCAGATGGTAAAACTGCCAATCGAGGTCTGGAAAAGAAATACGGAATGGACATTCAGAATTAATTCCACAAAAGAAATCGATCAGGTGAAACTGGATCCGAATTCGGAGATTCCGGATGTAGATTCTAAAAATAATACATGGAGTTCTGCTGATGCAAAACCGATGGAAAAAGTAAATCTTAAAGAATTTACAGGAACTTTCGGAAGCAAGGATCTTCCGATGAAAATTGTATTTACGGAGAAAAACAATCAGCTTTTTGCTCAGGCAACAGGACAGCCGGAATTTCCTCTGGAATATACCGGAAACAATACGTTCAGTCTGGAAATGGTACAGATTTCTTTAACCTTCAGTCAGGATAAAAAATCATTTACCTTGAAGCGGGGCGGAAAAGAATTTAAATTTAATAAAGAATAATTTTAATCTTTTGAGCCATTAAGTTTAAATTGAGAGAATAAGCTTTATCAAGAAAAATTATTTTTTAAATCTTAAAAATTAGAAACTTAGATATTCTTAACTCCTTAAATCCATCTTAATGGTTCAATTTAAATAATATATGATTGTCCGTAATTTGCCATAATTGGAAAATCTTTGAGTTCTTCGCTGAGTGAAACGCCTTTGCGAACTTAAAAACAGTTAGTATATAAAGAATCTTTGCGAGTCTTTGCGTTAAAAAAAACAGTTTGATTAATAACGGATAATCAATAAATAAAAAATCAAAACTTCGGAAAATACTCCGGAGTTTTTTGTTTTTAAATTGAATTTAATATTAAAATGCCTAATTCTAGAGGCAGTTCTAAGGAATAAGCCTTACTTTTGTTACTTAAAATAGATGATTATGAATTACAGATTTTCAATCGTATTCCTGATGGTTTTTGCATTGGGATTTTCGCAGAATCTTAAGGTGATGAGTTTTAATATCAGACTGAATGTAGATTCGGATAAAGAAAATTCGTGGACGAACAGGAAACAGGATGTTGCAGATCTCCTTACGTATTATCATCCGGATTATTTCGGCGTTCAGGAAGCATTGCCGGATCAGATGAAAGATATAAAAAACGGATTGAAAAACTATGATTATGTAGGAGTGGGAAGAGACGACGGAAAAGAGAAAGGCGAATTTTCGGCTATTTTTTATGATACAGACAGATTGCAGGTTTTAAAATCGGATACGTTCTGGCTTTCGGAAACTCCTGAAAAACCTTCAAAAGGTTGGGACGCAGCGTTGAACAGAATTTGTACGTATGCAGTTTTCAGAGATAAAAAATCTAAAAAAGAATTCATGGCACTGAATCTACATTTCGATCACATCGGAAATATAGCAAGAGTGAAATCTTCAGAATTAATTTTAAAGAAGATCAAAGAAATCAATCCTAAAAATCTGCCGGTAACTGTGAGCGGAGATTTTAATTTAACGGAAGATTCGGAGCCGATAAAAATTATGTCGCAGAATATGAAAGACAGTTTTTATCATTCAGAAACAAAACATTACGGCCCGAAAGGAACTTTTACCGGTTTCAATGTAAATGAAATTCCGCAGGACAGAATTGATTATATTTTCGTCAAAGGATTTAAGATCAAATCTCACAGACACATCAACGACAGAAGAGAAAATCTGCTGTATCCATCGGATCACTTTCCGGTTTTGGTAGATTTAATGTTTTAAAATGGCTTCAGTCAAATATTTAAGATAATAAATGATTTCTGCTTAATTGTAAGCGATCAAAAAATAATACAAACGGTAATAATTATATTGCCGTTTTTTGTTACTTTTATGTTAAATAAAATACTTATTATAAAAAGATTTTAATGAAAAAGCTTGTTTTGGGTGTATTGTTTTTAGTTTCATGGCAATTTTCCGCGCAGGAATTGTATATGCCGAGAAATATTAAAAAAGCATACGAAAACGGAACCCGTGATCTGTCGGGCGCTCCGGGTAAAAATTACTGGCAGAATAAAGGGATTTATAATGTTGAGGTAAAGGTAGATGCCAATTCTAAGGTGGTTTCGGGAAAGGAAACCATCGTCTATACCAACAACAGCCCAAATGATCTGAATGATCTTGCCATAAGATTTGTTAATAATCTTCATAAACCACAGGCTCCGCGATCGGGTGTTGTTTCCAAAGATTTTCTTTCTTCCGGTCTGCATATTAAATCATTTATCGTAAACGGTGAAAAATATAATGTGAACAGCGAAAATTGGGGAACAGTTGAAAAAGTAAAGCTGAATTCAGCCTTAAAATCCAAAGCAAAAGCTGAAATTAAAATAGAATGGGAATATCCTTTATCTGTAGAAAGCGGAAGAGAAGGGCAGATTGATCCTGAAACTTTTTATGTAGCCTACTCTTTCCCAAGAGTTTCTGTTTACGATGATTATAATGGATGGGATATGCTTCCGCACTCCGACAGACAGGAGTTTTATAATGATTTCAACGATTACAGTTTTGCGATTACTGCTCCCAAAAATTATGTTGTCTGGGCAACCGGAGATTTCCTGAATCCCGATGCCGTTCTTCAGCCAGAATATCTGAAAAGATATAAGTCTTCGTTAAAAAGCGACAAAGTTATTCACGTTGCGACAGAACACGAAATGAAGTCCGGAAAAGTGACAAAGCAGAATAAATGGAATACGTGGAAATTTAAAGCCAGTCATATCACCGATTTCTGTTTTGCATTAAGCAGTCATTACGTTTGGGATGCGGCAAGTGTACAGCTTAAAACGAAAAGAGCAAGTGTTCAGGCGGGTTACAAAGCAGATGCAAAGGATTTTGAACATTATGTGGAATGGATGCAGTATAATCTCGACTGGTTTTCTAAAAACTGGCCCGGAGTGGAATATCCTTACAATGCTATGACGGCAATTCAGGGGTTTGCAGACATGGAATATCCGATGATGATTAACGATACCAGTATTCCGGATGATTTTCAGGATGCGAGATTAACGGCGGATCACGAAATTGCACATACCTATTTTCCTTTTTACATGGGCATCAATGAAACGCGTTATGCTTTTATGGATGAAGGCTGGGCAACAACTTTGGAATATTTAATCGGAATTGATGAAAACGGTGAAGCAAAAGCCAAAGAATTTTATAAAAATTTCAGGGTAAAAAGATGGATCAATGATCCTTCTGCGGAACAGGATCAGCCGATTATTACGATGAGTACTCAGGTAAGCGGAGCGGGGTACGGAAACAATTCTTATGTAAAAGCATCCTTGTCTTATCTGGCTTTAAAAGATTATCTGGGAGATGATCTGTTTAAAAAAGCACTGCATCATTATATGAACAACTGGAACGGAAAGCATCCGATTCCGTGGGATTATTTTAATTCTATGAATACGGGTTCGGGAAAAAATCTGAACTGGTTCTTTAATAACTGGTTTTACACGAATAATTATATTGACCTGAAAGTGTCTTCAGCATCTCAGATGAATGATCTTCTAACGGTAAATGTGGATAATGTGGGCGGTTTTGCCATCCCTTTTGATGCAGAGATCGGATATGAAGACGGAAGTGTAGAGAAGCTTCATTTTTCGCCATCGGTTTGGGAAAAGGATCAGAAAAAAACAATGCTTACAGTTCCGATTACCAAAAAAGTAAAATCGGTAAATCTTGACGGAGGTATTTTTATGGATTACACACCAAAAGATAATTCGAAAAATTTATAATAAAGGGCATAATACTGAAAAATAGTTGGTAGAATCCTATCAAAACCTCATTGTTAGGCTGCTTGGAGGAAGTTTTATGAAACGTGTTTCATAAAACTTTTTCTTTGTCTGAAAAATGGCAAAAAAACGTTGTTGGTCTTGTTCAAGCCTGGAGGTAATTCGTTGGGGAAAACAAGGGGGAAAGCAAAGATTTAAATGTAAAAATTGCGGGATTTTATTTACTCAAAACAGAACGGAGCAGAGAATTAAAAATCGTTTTATCTGGTTCAAAAAATGGGTATTGGAAAGGCAGACCTACAAAACGCTTTGCAGAGACAGCGGTTATTCGAAAGATACTTTGCAGAAAACATTTTATACCATTTTAGAGCAGTCTCCTACCTTAAAGATCATCAAACGGGAAAAGGTGAATTTAAGAATGGATGCAACTTATTTTGCTCAGTTCTGTTTAATTGCTTATCAGGATGATTTTGATGGATATACACAGCTTATCCGTTTTACCGATGGAGAACATTATGAAGAAATCAGGGAAGATTTAAACAATCTTTTACGGCTGGGCGTAAAGCTGGAAAGCATTACTACAGATGGACATAAAAGCGTTTTGAAAGCCATAAATAAATCTGATGGAGACATCATTACTCAGAGATGTCTGGTTCATATTCAGAGAATGTGCCTGATCTGGCTCACAAAGTTTCCTAAACACATTGCCGGTCAGGAACTTCGAAAACACGTTTTATTATTACTGAAAATTAAAACACAAAACGATAAAATCTGGTGGAAAAATGAACTCAACGACTGGTATTTGAGACATCAGGATTATATTAATGAAAAAACAATTAATCTTGAAACCGAAAGATACTGGTATACCCACAAGCTTATCAGACGATCGTATTTTACTATAAAACGGGCATTGCCCAATATGTTTCATTATCTGGAAAATCCCAATATTCCTAAAACAACCAATGGTATTGAGGGATATTTCAGCCATTTAAAAAATCATCTCGACCTGCACAGAGGTCTCACATTGAAAAACCGAATCAATTTCATCAAATGGTATATTTATTTTTCTAACGAAAAATAGAGTTTTTTTAGCCATAAGGTTCATCCGATAATAAACGAAAAGGTGAGGGAAACCTCACCTTAAAACTATCGTTTTGAACATTAATCCTATTGCTGAAAAGTTGATCTCCACCAGTGCTTTTGTCCTCTTCGGATTAACATCCATAATTTATTAAAATATATCCTGAATTTCACCAACTATTTTTCAGTACATTACCTAATAAAGAAGAGACTGTCCCGAAAGACAGTCTTTTTTTTTTGTGTATATTGAAAGTTTAGTAAACTCTTAATCCTGATCTTGCTCCGGAAGAAGCTACCACAGACTGCATTCTTGTTTTTTGTCCTGCAGAGAACATAAACATAGCTGCATCATCCACATAATCCATGTAATTCATAAACATTACAGATCTCTGAACTCCTGTACAGGTATTATACAAAGGATATGTCGGTTTTCCGTAGTTTGCGCCGGTTTGTGTAGGAGTATCTGCAACCAAATCGTTTCCGCAGTTAGCATCTCCCCAGATGTGTCTTAAATTAAGATAATGTCCCACTTCATGAGTGGCTGTTCTTCCTAAATTATACGGAGCATTGGATGTGTTTCCAAAATATTTGGCAGCAATTACCACACCGTCATTCCAAAGTCCTGCAGATTCAGGGAATGTTGCGTAGCCAAGTATGCCTCCCATATCTCCAACTACCCAGATGTTTAGATAATTTGTAGGGTTTGTGGCGTCTATTCCTTTAGAAGATGTTTTTTTCATTGCATCATTGGTTCTCCAGCTTCTTACAGTAGTTGATTTTCTATTAACGGTTACCAAACGGAACTTAACCCCTGTATTGCCTGCTGCTACAGAAGTAAATTCGGCAGGAATATTATTGATGTCGCTGTTGGTTGCAGAGTAATCAGCATTTAGAGTATTAATTTGAGACTGGATTTGTGCATCTGAAATATTTTCGGCAGCGGTTCTGTATAAAACATTTACAATTACAGGTATTTCCACTGTTCCATCAGCCAGAACTTTTCCCAGTTTAAGATCTTCGGAAAATCTTTCTGTATTGGCTTCAATTTTGGCAAATCTCTGTCTCAGCTCAGGGTTGCTGTTTAATGCTGCCTGTCGGATTTCTTCTGAAGGACATCCTCTTTTTACTAAATTTGAGACTGTTGAAGGTGCCGCTTCTTCTTCAGACTGATTCGAAACATTGTCACTGTTACAGGATGATAGAAATCCTAAGGCAAGAATACCAATGAATAATTTTTTCATAATCAATTTTTTTAATTTAAGATGATGAATTTATAATATTTAAAATTCCTGTGCAATATTTTTTATTTAAAATCATTGAGTATGTGTTAATTTTTTCAATATTTTATTGTTGTTTTGTTAGTTTATTGGGTTTATTTGTTGCGAATTTGTCACAGTTGTCAGTTTCGGAAAATTTACCAATTATACTGTATAATGGAGCTTTAAAAATAGATCATATAGAATTGAACGTTTAAAAAAAAGAGGAAACATTCTATTTTTTTATAAGGTTATGATTTAAATCTTATTGAAAAATAGGGGCAAAATTAAAAGGATTGTGATAAAATTTTGAAAAGCTGTAATCACACAATACGATAAATAAATTCCGGCTGTTTCAGAGAAACAGCCGGAATTTTTGATATTAAAATTAGCAATAAAGTTTAGTTAATTCTTAATCCTGATCTTGCTCCGGAAGAAGCTACCACAGACTGCATTCTTGTTTTCTGTCCTGCAGAGAACATAAACATGGCTGCATCATCCACATAATCCATGTAATTCATAAACATTACAGATCTCTGTACGCCGCTGCAGGTATTGTAAAGAGGATAGCTTGGTTTTCCAGCATTAGAAGTAGTTTGAGTCGGAGTATCCGCCACAAGATCGTTTCCACAGTTAGCATCTCCCCAGATGTGTCTCAGGTTCAGATAATGTCCTACTTCGTGTGTAGCTGTTCTTCCCAGATTGAAAGGAGAAGAAGCACCGGTCTTACCAAAATATGGAGACGCAATTACCACTCCGTCGTTCCATAATCCGGAAGATTCAGGGAAAGTTGCATAGCCAAGAATCTGTCCCATATTTCCTACCGTCCAGATGTTTAAATAATTAGAAGGGCTTGTTGCATCAATCCCTCCGGTAGATGCTTTCTTCATCGCATCATTGGTACTCCAGCTTGTTTTGGTAGTAGATTTTCTCACCACATTCGCCAGTCTGAATCTTACTTTTACATCACCCGCTTTTACCCCCTGAAATTCGGAAGGAATTTTTGAAACATCACTGTTAGTTCCTGCATAATCCGCATTAAGAACTGCAATTTGTTCTGCAATACGGGCGTCAGAAACATTTTCAGCAGTTGTTCTGTATAAGACATTTACCACTACCGGAATTTCAACGGTACCATCGGATAATACTTTTCCCAGTTTCATATCGTTTTCAAATCTTTCGGTTCTGGCTTCTATTTCAGAATATTTCTGTCTCAGTTCCGAACTGTTTTTCAACGCTGCTTGTCGGATTTCTTCAGAAGCACAGCCTCTTTGAAGTGCGGTTCCGGAAATAGCAGGTGTGTTTTCAGATCCTTCGGTTTGGTTAGAAACATTGTCGCTGTTACAGGCAGAAAGGAAACTCAGCATAAGAGCTCCGAATAATAGTTTTTTCATAAAAAATATAATATTTTGTTCGGCAATGAAATTATATTATTTGAAGTATATATGCAAGTATTTCACCCTTTAGTTGAGTTATTTTATTATTCAATAAATAGTATTTTTTAAAATATGCTGTATTATTTGTATTTAAATGATGTTTTTATTGATTTTTTAGCAAGTGAAAAAAGTTATTTACAGCACAAAAAATCCTTTCCACTGGAGAAAGGATTCAGATTTAAGTTAAAAAATATGAGTGAATGTTTATTCTGAATTTAAGATTCTGCGAAGCCGTTTTTAATAGCAAAAACAGCAAGGCCAACTCTGGTTTTAAGATCTAATTTATCGCAAAGCTGATCTCTGTAGCTTTCTACCGTTCTCGGGCTGCAGCACATTTTATCCGCAATTTCTTTATAGCTGAGTTCTGTAACGGTGTATTTTAAAAACTCTTTTTCGCGGTCGGAAATTTTCACGTTATTGGCAGCATCTTCATTATTCATATTGGAAAAAATGATCTTGGAAGCCCATTCCGGATAAAAAAAACCGTCGTTATTGAGTTTGGTTAAGGCATTTTCAAGATCTTTAGGATGTGTGTTTTTTAATAAATATCCTTTTGCTCCGTTTTTGATCATTTTAATGACACTTTTATCGTCACCCTGCATGCTTAGAGCCATTACTTTAATGTTCGGATGATGTTCCTTGAGCCAGAGTACCGTTTCGAAACCATCCATAATCGGCATACTAATGTCCAGAAGAATGATATCCGGAATTTTGCTGTTGTTTTCGAATTTCTGGATGAGGTCTTTTCCGTTTTCGGCAACGTAGATTACTTCAAACTCCGGAAAATTATCAATAATTCCTTCTAAAGCTTTTGCGATAAGTACATGATCGTCTACAATCACTATCGTTTTTTTCATGGCTGTCTTTTTAAAATAATGTTGAGCGTAGTTCCCAAATTTTTCTGACTTTCAAGGCAAAAATCTGCCCCGATAATTTCGGCTCTGTTTTTCATGTTGGTAAGCCCGATTCCGTTGGATTTGATGCTGGACTGATCGAAACCGATGCCGTCATCTTTAATATTCAGTTCCCAAAGTAACTCCTGAGAAGTGTTCAGATTAATGAAAATATTTTTACAGCCCGAATGTTTGATGCTGTTCTGAATAAATTCCTGAGTAATTCTCAGCAATACATTTTTATGCACAAAGCTGAGATCCAGCTGATTAAAATTATGCTGAAAATCGACATGGCATTTTTTAAACGCATTGGTGTTGTCTACTTCTTCCTGAATTAAAGTTACGATTTCCTTTTGATTAATATTGTCGTCAGTTAATGTTTTTGAAAGGCTCCTGAGATCATGAAGCGACTGATTAATAATCTGCGAAACCTGCTCGATTCTTTCGCTTACTTCCGGAACTTTATTTTCATACAAAAGCTGTTGCGTATAAAGGCTCACTAATGTTAATTTCTGACCGATATTATCATGAAGTTCACGCCCGATCTGCTGCATCGTTGCCTGCTGAATTTCTAGCTGTGTCGCTAACAATTCTTTCTGGTGAATTTCGTTTTTTATTTCAATCTCATTCAGATATTCTTTTTTGCGCTGTTTGTATTTGCGGATATAAACCATTACCGCAGCCACAAACAATACAAAAAAGATATTGAATAGAATTAACGTTACTAAGAGTTCTGTTTTCCCCATATGAATGAAATTGAAAATAAAAGATACATGACGATTCCTGAAAGTAAAAAGTAGGAAAAATAAATATGGTATATCTCTCTATAAACTATGATATAAGCAAAAAACGTCCAAAAAGGTAAAGTTCCAATATAAAATAATGTAACCCCCAGATTAATATAGAACATTGGATTTCTACTGAAATTGAGAATATTCGAAGAATTAATCTGTTTGTAATATTCCATTATTACTAAGCCCATAAGAATCAGGCAGCCAAATGTATAGCTGAATGACATAATTATTTTCTTGGTAGAAAAAATGTCTCCAAATATCAGAGAAATTAAATACAAAGCAGAAATTACATAAAATAATTTAGGCTTGCCAAAAGATTTTGCTGCATAAATCCAGTAAAAAAATATAAATTCTACAGGGATTACAAAATAATTATAAAAATTTGGTTTGCTGTAATCAATGAAATTTTCGCCCCATTTTCCGATGGCTTCACATAGAAACATTAAAATTAAATAATACGAAAAGTATTTCCAGTATTGGTTTTTTATTCGGGAATAATATAATATTGAAATCAAAGCAGCAATACCTTCTACCCATATCATTGAATCTTGTAAGATTGTTTCCAGTTCAGTCATCGTGTTTAAATTATTGTCAATAACTTTTTATTTATTAAAATGTTTCAACTTTAAGAGCATTTGGAGGATTCAGCAAACCATGATTCTGGCAAATAATATCTCCCTGCAAACTGGAATTTCTTGCTGAAGCCATCGCTAAAAACTCTCCGCTTCCGCTTGTGCTTAAAGGATTGAAATCATAGCAGAGTTTTTCTCCGTTTTCGTCTTCCTGTTTCATCGTAGGAACCAAAACTAAAGTATGTCTCTGCGCATATTCTGTTCCGATCGGAGTTCCCGACATAATATTCCAGTCCTGCTCTTTAGGATAAGCCGCATAATAAAATCGTATTCCCAAATCCTGATCTGTAACTCGGGAATCGTTTTTCAATGCTTCATTTTCAATGTCTGAAATAAATTTTTTCAGCGTTGCCAGATCAAAATGAATGGAGTGGGCATCATCAAATCCTAAATTTTGGTTTACACACGCTAACTGATTTTTTCTGTAGTTCTCTACAAGAGTTCTGATTAAATCGCAGTGAAGCGTGTTGGGATTAGAAATTGATTCGGCTGATTCAAATTCTAAGTTGTCTAAATTTGGTTTTGTTTCCATAAAGCTAGTTTTAAAAAAGGTGAAAGGTTAGTTGGTTATTGCAAATCTCGTAAAATTTCAGGGGAATACGACACGGTTTTTTCCTGATTATTTATGGGGTTTTTACGGATTGTAAATTTTAATTAAAATTATAAAGATTTTGGATAGATTTGCAGCGATTATTAAATTCATTAATCATAAACAATAAATTATCAAATGAAAAGACAGACTATCGCATTACTTTGCATAGCAATATTTAGTGTTTCATGCGCTAAGAAAGACGAAACTGCAGCGGATGGCAAATACACGGATGATCAAAAAGCTTCCTACTATATAGGTCTGAGTATTGCTAAAAACATGAAACAGGAAGGCTTCAAAGTAGATGCAGATCTTTTGGCTCAGGCTATTAAAGAAGAAATGGATGGAGGAAAAAAGCTGATGCCGGCTGAAGAAATGGATTCTTTTATGCAGGAGTTTATGCAGAAACAGCATGAAAAAAAGCAGGCTGCAGCGGGCGTACAGGCAGATGAAAATAAGAAAAAAGGTCTGGAGTTTCTTGCTAAAAATAAAAGCAATCCTAAAGTGAAGACCACGGCTTCCGGTTTACAGTATGAAGTTCTGCAGGAAGGTGACGGTAAAACAAAACCAAAAGCGTCCGATATTGTACAGGTAAAGTACACAGGAAAGCTTCTGGATGGAACTGTTTTCGACTCTACCGACAAAAACGGAGGCGCACCAATGGATATTAATCTGGGCGGTGTAATCAAAGGATGGACAGAAGGTATTCAGTTGATGAGCAAAGGATCGAAATACAGATTTTACATTCCTTCAGAGCTGGCTTACGGAGATAATGGAGCCGGGCCAATTCCTGCGGGAGCGACTATTATTTTTGATGTAGAATTGGTGGATATAAAATAGAAATATTTTTGAATATAAAATTCATAAAGTATTTCACATCTGATATATTACAAATAAAATTTCCGCAGATTTTTTGGTCTGCGGAAATTCTTCAAAAATAATATATATGAAAAAAACTACTTATAAATCGGTCGGTCTGAAAACCAAACCTGTCTCTTCGAAATAATCCAATGTTATTCTGTCGCCATCGTTCACTTTTCCGGCAAGAATTTCTTTCGATAACCGGTTAAGAACCTCCTGCTGAATCACTCTTTTCAGAGGTCTTGCTCCGAACGCAGGATCATATCCTTTATTCATCAGATAATCTACAGCATCCTGAGTTGCCGTCATAATGATATTTCGTTTCGAAAGCATTTCATTAAATCCTCTCAACTGATAGGTAACGATTTTTCCGATTTCCTTTTTTCTCAAAGGCTGGAACAATACAACCTCATCAATTCTGTTTAAGAATTCCGGACGTAACGTCTGTTTCAATAAATCAAAGACCTCATCTTTTGCTTCTTCCAGAGTTTCCGGACTAATGTTATCATCCTTGTCACGCAGAGCGGAGTCGAAGCGCTCCTGAATTAAATGTGAACCTAAATTCGAAGTCATGATGATAATCGAATTTTTGAAATTCACTACTCTTCCTTTGTTATCGGTCAATCTTCCGTCATCCAAAACCTGTAACAAAGTGTTGAAAACATCAGGATGTGCTTTTTCAATTTCATCTAAAAGAACCACAGAATATGGTCTTCTTCTCACGGCTTCCGTTAATTGTCCGCCTTCATCATAACCCACATATCCCGGAGGCGCACCCACCAATCTCGAAACACTGTGACGCTCCTGATATTCACTCATGTCAATTCTCGTCATATTGTTTTCATCATCAAATAAAAACTCCGCCAAGGCTTTTGCCAGCTCAGTTTTTCCGACTCCCGTTGTTCCTAAGAATAAGAATGACCCGATTGGTTTTTTATCATCACTCAATCCTGCTCTGTTTCTTCGGATCGCATCTGCAACAGCGGTAATGGCTTCGTCCTGTCCAACCACTCTGTGATGAAGTTCGGTTTCCAGATTCAATAACTTTTCTCTTTCAGACTGAAGCAGCTTCGTTACAGGAATTCCGGTCCATTTGGCAATCACTTCAGAGATATTTTCAGAAGTTACTTCTTCTTTAATTAACTCATTCTGATGATTTTGCATTTCGATTTCAAGCTTTTTCAGCTCTTCCTCTTTTTCACGCAGCTTTCCGTATTGGATTTCCGCTACTTTTGCGTAATCTCCTGCTCTTGAAGCTCTTTCTGCCTCTAATTTCAGAGATTCTATATCTTTTTTGATCTGCGTTAAATCTTCAGATTTTTGCTTTTCCTTCAGCCATTTGGCGTTAATTTCATTTCTCTGTTCAGAAATCTTCGCAATATCTTCTTTTAAATGATCGATTTTCGTCTGGTTGCCTTCTCTTGAAATTGCAGCCAGTTCAATTTCCATCTGCATTAATTTTCTGTCTAAAACGTCCAGCTCTTCCGGTTTGGAGTTGATTTCCATTCTCAATTTCGCAGAAGCTTCATCAATTAAATCAATCGCTTTATCCGGTAAAAATCGGTCTGAAATATATCTCTGTGACATTTCCACCGCCGCAATGATCGCCTCATCTTTGATTCTTACTTTGTGGTGCGCTTCATATTTATCTTTAATTCCACGAAGAATAGAAATTGCCGATTCTGTATCCGGTTCTTCCACCATTACCTTCTGGAAGCGTCTCTCAAGAGCTTTATCTTTTTCAAAATATTTCTGATATTCATTTAAAGTGGTTGCGCCGATGGCTCTTAATTCTCCTCTTGCTAAAGCGGGTTTCAGAATATTTGCGGCATCCATCGCGCCTTCACCGCCTCCGGCTCCCACCAAAGTGTGGATTTCGTCGATGAAAAGAATAATCTGTCCTTCCGATTTAATCACTTCATTCACCACGGATTTCAGACGCTCTTCAAACTCACCTTTGTATTTTGCACCGGCAATCAAAGCGCCCATATCCAGAGAATATAATGTTTTATCCATCAGATTTTCAGGAACGTCACCGCTGATAATTCTGTGGGCGATTCCTTCCGCGATCGCCGTTTTACCAACACCGGGTTCACCAATCAGGATCGGGTTGTTTTTAGTTCTTCTGGAAAGAATCTGCAACACTCTTCGGATTTCTTCATCACGCCCGATGACAGGATCCAGTTTTCCTTCCGCCGCTAATTCGTTGAAGTTTTTAGCGTATTTATTTAAAGACTGATACGTTTCTTCCGAACTTGCAGAAGTCGCTTTTGATCCTTTTCTTAATTCTTTAATTCCGCCTTCCAAAAGACTCTTGGTAACACCCATATCTTTCAGAATCTTCGAAACTTCTGAATTGGTTTCCAATAATGAAAGCCATAAATGTTCAATCGTTACATATTCGTCGCCCATTTTTTTAGCGATGTTAGGCGCATCAAGCAAAACTTTATTTGCTGATTGTGAAAGGTAAATGTTGCCTCCCTGTACTTTAGGGAGCTTCTCTAAATTTTCGCGGTTTCGTTCTCTTACCAAAGCTGCATCTGCTTCAGATTTTTTTAATAAGAAAGGCGATATATTTTCATCTACCTGAAAAATTCCTTCCAGTAAATGTTGAGGTTCGATCTGTTGGTTGCCAAATTCCATTGCCACCTGTTGTGCAGCCTGAATCGCTTCCTGAGATTTTACGGTATATTGATTTAAGTTCATATTTTGTATATTTTTGATTCTTTAATTTTTAGTTTCCAATTTTAGATTTTAGACATCAGATTTCAGACCATAAGCGTCAAATACATGTTAATTTTTCAATCAGATTTTCTAATTTCTGATGCCCTTAATCTTTATTTAATCATTTAATTCGGGTACATTATCGCAAAAAGTATTCTATTGTTGAATTTTTAAAAATATTGGACAAAATTTCCGAAATCTTTATTTTTAATCTGCTTTGGAAAGACAAAATTTCCGATTCGAAGAATTTAAGTGAAAATTATCGGAAGAACCGTCAGATTGGGTTGAATCTCAAAATACGTCTAACCTTATTTTTTGATTGAACCATTAAGATTTTAATTAAGAAGTTTAGAATATTTAAGAGCTGCTTCGCTTTCCAAAATAATGCTTATTAAAAATCTATTGATTTTTTCTTAATTGAACTTAACATCTTAAATCTTCTTAATGGTTTAAATAATTTTTCATTTCATCATTTTGAAAAAACATTATGCAGTGTTTTACTTTTAATTCTTAGTTTAAAAATCATCTTCTCAAAATCAAATATTAAAATCAAAATAATTACTTTTGCGTTTTTACAAATGGAGCTTAAAGAAAAACAGAAGAAAATTTTAGATGTTGCCGTGGAACTTTTCAAGGAGAAAGGCTACATGGGAAGTTCTGTTCGTGATTTGGCAACTAGACTGAATATCAAAGCGGCTTCTTTATATGCGCACATCCGCTCAAAGGAAGAAATTCTGGAATGGATCTGTTTCGGCATTGCGCAGGAGTTTTTTGATGAACTTCAGCAAGTAAAAAATACCAATATTCCACCAAAGGAAAAGCTCAATCTTTTCATTGAAAAACATTTGTCGGTTGTTCTTAAAAACCGTGATGTCACGCACATTTATTCCAATGAATGGAAGCACCTTGAAGAGAGATTACCTGAATTCATCGAATTAAGAAAAAATTATCAGCAGGAAGTTGAACAGTTGATTTCTGAAATTTATACCGCTGAAAACTGGGAATTAAGATCACCCGCTTTTACCACGAGATTTATTCTTCATACTTTAAACAATTCCTACTTCTGGTTCAAAAGAAATATAGAATCCGGTTCGGATATCACCGATGAAATAAGGAACAAAATTCTTTTTGGTTTGCTGGGAAATCAAAAGAAATAAACCGTTTAACTGTCATTCTGACGAAGGAAGAATCTCAACAATTATTTTAAGATTATTTAAAATTGTTATTGTCATTCCGTAGAAATTTCGACAGCTATAATGAAAACTTCGCTTATATTCCACACTTTACTTTGTTCCGTTCTGAATAACAATATTTCATGCAGTAAGCTTTCATTTCTGTGAAGGAGAAATCTATTATTTATTGCTTTAAAAAGATTCTTCACTTCACTTCCGAACTGTATTCGTAAACTTTCTGTCTATGTTCTGAATGACAAAATCATATTAAAATCATGCTTAAACTAAACCTCAATCTTAGCCTTAATTATTTAGAATCAATAAAAATCTGACGAAAATCATAAAAATTTTGTCACGTTCCAAAATCTTATTAAATTTACACCTAACAAATGTTAGTTAGTTATGGATTTTGGTGTTGAATATCTTAAGCTCGATCAGTTGAGACAGCTTCAGTCTGAGCGGTTGGCAAATTTGGTAAGCTATCTTGGGGAGAAGTCGGAGTTTTATAAAAGAAAATTTAAAGAATCAGGAATATCTCCACAGGAAATAAGGTCGATTGAAGATATTACCAAACTTCCGATAACATACAAACAGGATTTGAGAGACAATTATCCGTTTGGTTTATTTACCGTTCCGAAAAATGAACTGCAGAGAATTCACTGTTCAAGCGGAACAACGGGAAAACCAACGGTAGTGGGATATACAAAAGAAGATGTTGATTTATTCAGCGAAGTCGTGGCGAGATCTTTAAATGCAGCAGGCGCGAAACCGAGAATGCAGTTGCATAATGCATATGGTTACGGGATTTTCACGGGCGGACTGGGACTGCACTACGGAGCAGAAAAACTGGGAATGAGCGTTCTTCCTATTTCGGGAGGAATGACGGCGAGACAGGTTGATCTCATCATGGATTTTCAGCCGGAAGTAATCTGTTGTTCGCCATCTTACGCTTTGACCATTGCTGATGAATTTGCTAAAAGAGGAATCCCCGCAGAAGAAATCAGTTTAAAATATGCCGTTTTAGGTTCAGAGCCTTGGACGGAATTAATCAGACAGCATATTGAAGAAAGATTAGGCGTTCATGCAACCAATATTTACGGATTAAGCGAAATTATCGGACCCGGAGTTTCGATGGAAGATTTTGAGGAAAAAGGAGGTTCTTACATTTGGGAAGACCATTTTTATCCCGAAATTCTCGATCCGGTTACAAAAGAGCCCGTTCCGTTTGGTGAAGAAGGCGTTTTGGTGATTACCACTTTAACGAAGAAAGCAATGCCGCTTCTGCGTTACTGGACAAATGATATCACAAGTCTTTACTATGACGAAAACGGAAAAAGAACGATGGTAAAGATGCGTCCGATTCTGGGAAGAGCCGATGATATGCTGATTGTAAGAGGGGTAAATGTTTATCCAAGTCAGATTGAAGAAGCGTTTTCTCATGTAGAAGGAGTCGTTCCGAACTATTATTTAACTCCTGTTGAAAAGGAGCAAATGTGTGTTGCACTGGATATTGATGTTGAGATTGGTGATGAATTGATTGCCTCGAAAAATTTAAATCAAAATACCGATGATTATGCTATTTTTGTCGGAAGCTTTGGAAAAAGTATAGAAAACGAAATAAAAAAGAGGGTAGGAATTACCACAAAAGTGAAAATTCATGCTCAGGACAGTCTTCCGAAATGCGAAGGTGGAAAAATTAACAGAATACTAAAAAATAAATGAATTCATTTTATAAACTTAAAACGGTAAAAGTTCAGAAAGATACCAACGATGCAGTAAATGTAGCGGTTGAAATCCCTGAAGAACTGAAAGATAAATTCAGATTCAAACAGGGGCAGTATCTTAATTTCCGGATGATGATCAACGGAAATGAAGAAAGACGTTCTTACTCCATCTGTAATGCGCCGAGTGAAAAAAGCAACACGCTGGAAGTTTTAGTGAAATTATTGGAAGGCGGAAAAGTTTCCGGTTATTTCAATGAGCATCTTCACATGGATGAAATTCTTGAAGTAATGCCTCCGATGGGCGGTTTCAACACTTCTTATCATCCGACAAACGTAAAAACTTACATTGGTTTGGCGGCAGGAAGCGGAATTTCTCCGGTTTTATCGAATATTAAAGAAAGTCTTTATCAGGAGCCGAATTCCAACGCGTATCTGTTCTACAGCAACAGAAGCATGAATCACGTGATGAAAAAGGCTGAGATCGATAAATTGGTGGAGCAGTTCAACGGAAGATTGAAAGTAGTTTATCTCGTAAGCCGTGAAAAGCATGAAGATCCGATTTTCGAAGGAAGAATTTCCCCTGAAAAACTGGAACATTTATTTGAAAGATATGCAGATATTGATGTAAAAGAAGCCACGTATTTCATTTGCGGACCTTCTGAAATGATCAAAGGAATTGCAGATTATTTAAAGAAAGATAAAAAAGTACCGGCAATTCAGGTTCTATTTGAATATTTCACTGCTCCTGACGAAGAAAATACGGAGGAAATGAGTGATGAGTTCAAAGCCATTGCCAATATTGAAAGTATGGTTACTGTAATCATTGACGATGATGAATATTCGTTCCACCTGAATTCAAAAAAAGAAAGTATCTTAGATAAAGCATTGAAAGACAATCTTCCTGTACCTTTTGCATGTAAAGGGGGAGTGTGCTGTACGTGTAAAGCCGAAGTTTTGGAAGGTGAAGTCTTCATGGAAAAAAACTACGCACTTACCGAAGAAGAAGTAGCCCGAGGTTACGTTCTTACCTGCCAGTGTCACCCGACAACCAATGTGGTGATGCTTAATTATGACGTATAATTAATGTAACAATGTAATAATTTACCAATGTAAAAATAATAAGATTTCACTCTAAAACTTTGTGGACTTGGCTAAATGAACGCCTTTGTGAACTTTAAAAACAGTTAGTAGTAAAAGAAATCTTAGCGAACTTTGCGTTAAAATTTACCTTCATTTTAAATATTACAAGATGGAAATAGATATTGAAAAGTTTGTACAGTATGTACACGACGAAAATAAAGTAGAACCCAAAGATATAATGCCCGATGATTACAGAAAACTATTGGTTCGTCAGATTTCACAGCACGCGCATTCTGAAATCGTAGGAATGCTGCCGGAAGCCAACTGGATTTCCAGAGCCCCTTCATTGAGAAGAAAAATGGCGTTGTTGGCTAAAGTTCAGGATGAAGCAGGTCACGGTTTATACCTTTATTCTGCAACCGAAACATTAGGGGACGGAACGATCAGAGCCGACAGAGATGCAACGTATGAAGATATGCTTTCAGGAAAAGCGAAATATTCAAGTATCTTCAACTATCCTACTTTAAGCTGGGCAGATATCGGAGCGATCGGGTGGTTGGTTGATGGTGCTGCAATCATGAATCAGGTGATGTTGATGGGGAATTCTTACGGTCCTTACTCAAGGGCGATGGTGAAAATCTGTAAAGAAGAATCTTTTCACCAAAGACAAGGATACGAGATTTTGATGGCTCTTTGCCGTGGTACAAAACAGCAGAAAGAAATGGCTCAGGCTTCGTTAGACCGTTTCTGGTGGCCGGCTTTAATGATGTTTGGTCCAAACGATGACAGTTCGCCAAACTCTAAAATTTCGATGAATTACAGAGTGAAAAGAGAAAGCAACGACAGTCTTCGTCAGAGATTCATCGATGTTACCGTTGCTCAGGCTGAGTTTTTGGGATTAACCATTCCGGATAAAGATCTTAAGTGGAACGAAGAAAGGCAACATTACGATTTCGGAGAGCTTCCTTGGGATGAATTCATGGAGGTCTTAAAAGGAAATGGTCCTGCCAACAAAAAGCGTATCGAAACGAAGAGAAAAGCTCAAAGAGAGAATTCTTGGGTAAAAGAAGCGGCAGCAGCTTTCGCTGAGAAGCAGAACGAAAAGGTAAACTAATTTCTTAATTTAAACCATTAAGATTTTATTTAGAAGTTTAGTTGAATTAAGAAAAATCATTTTGATTCAAAATCTAAAGCCAAGCTAAACTTAATATTCTTAACAACTTAATTGTCCTTAATGGTTCAAATTAAAGTAAAAATTATTCAAAATCTAATCTAGATAAAAATTAAAATTTGACTATGGCAAATTTAGATATGTGGGAAGTGTTTATTCAGACTAAACCGGGGTTATCTCACAAACACGTTGGAATTGTACAGGCGCCAACAGCAGAAATGGCTTTACAAAACGCAAGAGACGTTTATACAAGAAGAAAAGAAGGAACTTCTGTTTGGGTAGTTCCAAGTAAATACATCGTAACTTCGGAAGGAGTGGATAAAGAAGCATTCTTCGATCCGGCTGATGATAAATTGTACCGTCACCCAACCTTCTACGAGATCCCGAACGATGTAAAGAATATGTAAAACAGCGATTGGCTGTTAGCTGCTTGCAATTTGCCCAAAGCTAGACGCCAAAAGCCCAAAGCTAAAACAATGAACCCATTATATAATTATTTATTAAAATTGGCAGATGACAGTTTCATTATGGGACAGCGTTTGTCTGCGTGGTGCGGTGAAGGTCCTTATCTGGAGGAAGATATTGCATTAACGAATATTGCGCTGGATGAACTTGGTCAGGCGAACAACTTTTACGTTTACGCCTCAAGACTTTTAGACGACGGAAAATCTGAAGATGATATCGCCTTTTTAAGATATGAACACGAATATGTGAATGCACACTGGACTGAACTTCCGAACGAAGATTATGCCCAGACCATTTTAAAAGTGTATGTTTTTGCAGTCTATCAGAAACTGATGTACGAAGCATTGTCCAATTCAGCCAATGAAGAATTGGCGGCGATTGCTCAAAAATCATTAAAAGAGGTAAAATACCATTACACACACGCTGCTTCCTGGATGAAAATTTTTGCTCAGGGAACAGAAGAAAGTAAGAGCCGTCTGGTAAAAGCCATTGAAAACATCTGGGAATACACCAAAGGTCTATTTGCAAAAACAGAAGGAGAAGATGATTTGGTCGCTTTAAATATTGCTCCGAATACCGATGCTCTTTATGAAGAATTTATAACGATCACTCAAAAAGATTTTGCAGATTTCCAGTTAGAATATCCTACAAATCCTTTCATGCAGCCAAAATCCAGAACAGGATATCACACAGAATATTTTGGATATATCCTTTGTGAATTGCAGTATATGCAGAGAGCATATCCGGGTTGTACGTGGTAGAAACACAAACCTCACAGGTTTTAAAAACCTGTGAGGTTTAAAAATAACAAACGACCATAACAATTTTGCAGTTTACGGCTTTGCTAAGTAGAACGCCTTTGTGAATTAAAAAAAATGGTAGTCAAAAAAACTTAGCACATTTTACGTAAAAATTAAGATAAAAAGAAGATTGAAAAATCCTTTAGAAATATTAGAAATGGTTCCCGATCCGGAAATTCCGGTGATTAATATCGTGGAATTGGGTATTGTAAGAGAAGCGAAAATTACCAGCGAAAATTCCTGCGAAGTAACGATTACGCCTACTTATTCTGCCTGTCCCGCCATGTTTACCATTGAGGAAGACATCATCAAAATCATGAAGGAAAACGGATGGGAGGCAAAAGTAGTGACCAAAATGTTTCCGATCTGGACGACGGACTGGTTAACGGATGAAGCGAGAGAAAAACTTCGGGTGTACGGAATCACTCCTCCCGAAAAAGGAGCCGACGAACATCATATCGGGAAACCGAAAAAATGTCCGCGTTGCGGTTCTATGAACTCAAAACAGATCAGCAGATTCGGGTCTACGCTATGCAAGGCTTCGTATCAGTGTTTAGATTGTCTGGAACCATTTGACTATTTTAAATGTCACTAAATGAGTGTAACAATCTGAAAATGTAGCAATATAACAATTTTGAATGCTTTAAATATTGTTATACTTATAAACTGATATATTGGTGCATTTTTATTGTTAAATTAGTGCATTAATCATAAAAAATTAAAACTATGTATACACAACTCGATATTGAGTCGCATTTCGACGGAAAATTAAAAATTGCTTATCTCAATCAGCCTGAAACAATGAACGCGCTTACAAAGCCGTCTTTATCAGATCTGAAAGATTTCGTAAAAGAATGCAGTGAAGATCCTGCGGTAAGATGTGTTGCCATTTCAGGAAGGGGAAGAGCATTCTGTTCCGGTCAGAATCTTGATGATGCATTTGTTCAGGGCAATGAACATCATGACAACGATATCATCAGAAAAATTGTAACAGATTATTACAATCCGTTAGTGATGGAAATTACCCATTGTAAAAAACCGGTTGTTGCATTGGTAAACGGTCCTGCAGTTGGAGCCGGAGCAATGTTGGCGTTGATCTGCGATTTTGTTCTGGCAACTGAAAAAGCTTATTTTGCTCAGGCATTTTCCAATATCGGTCTGATTCCTGATACGGGCGGAACTTACTTTTTACCAAAATTATTGGGAAGACAATTGGCTAATTATTTAGCATTTACCGGAAAAAAATTATCCGCGGAAGAATCTAAATCATACGGTTTGGTTGCTGAAGTTTTCACTGAAGAAGAATTCAATTCAAAATCAATGGAAATTTTAGAAAGAGTTTCCAATATGCCGACTGTTGGCTTGAAATTAACCAAGAAAGCATTTGCACATTCTTATGACAATACGCTGAAGCAGCAGTTGGAATTAGAAGGTGATCTGCAGCAGAAAGCTGCAGAAACAGAAGATTTTAAAGAAGGAGTAAGTGCCTTTTTACAGAAAAGAAAACCTGAATATAAAGGGAAATAATTAATTTGAAAATGGGTTAATTTGAGAATTTGAAAATGAGAAATGATAAAGAGAATATTATTGTAAATAAGACTTTTGATTTTGCTTTAGACATCATTGAATTTTCAGAAGGTTTGTATGAATCTAAAAGATTTCCATTAGCAAATCAGATTTTCAAATCTGGAACTTCGATTGGAGCTAATGTTAGAGAAGCTCAAAATGCAGAAAGCAAAGCAGATTTTATCCATAAATTGAAAATTGCAGCTAAAGAAGCTGATGAAACAGAATATTGGCTTTTACTGTGTTTAAAGTCTCCACATTTACAATCGCCCAGTGAAAAATTAATTTCAGATTTAAAAGAAATTTTATTAATTCTATCTAAAATCATTTCAAGTTCAAAACTTAAATAATTTTCAAATTAACTCATTTCCAAATTTTCAAATTAAAAATATGAATGTAGGAATTATCGGTGCCGGAACCATGGGAATCGGCATTGCACAGGTAGCCGCAACGAATGGATGCAAAGTCTGGATTTATGACGCTAATGCAAAACAAGTAGAAACGGCAACCGTAGGTTTGGAAAAAACATTGACTAAACTGGTCGACAAACAGAAAATTTCGGCGGAGAAAATGACTGAAATTTTAGCCAATATTTCCATTGCCACCGAATTAAAAGACTTCAAAGATTGTGAACTGATCATTGAAGCCATCATCGAAAATAAAGAAATAAAAACCAAAGTTTTCACAGAATTAGA
Organism: Chryseobacterium sp. ZHDP1; assembly: GCF_018603435.1. GTDB lineage: Bacteria > Bacteroidota > Bacteroidia > Flavobacteriales > Weeksellaceae > Chryseobacterium > Chryseobacterium indicum. Next base: position 3,725,500 of record NZ_CP075682.1, read on the forward strand.
GAAATACGTTTCAGAAAGCTGTGTTATTGGTTCCAATACTTCTTCCATTTCCATCACTTCTCTTGGTGCGGAATTACAGAAACCGGAGCGTTTCATCGGAATTCACTTCTTCAATCCGGCTCCGCTGATGCCTTTAGTGGAGGTTATTCCATCCTTGTTAACCGAAAAATCTTTAGCGGAAAAAATCTACAGTCTCATGAAAGATTGGGGTAAAACTCCTGTTGTTGCCAAAGATATCCCCGGATTTATCGTCAACAGAATTGCCCGTCCTTACTATGGTGAAGGGTTGAGAATTGTTGAGGAAAGCATCGCAACAGTAGAACAGGTTGATGATGCCATGAAAACTTTAGGTAACTTTAAAATGGGACCTTTTGAGTTAATGGATTTAATTGGAGTTGATGTGAATTTCTCGGTAACTAAAACTGTGTACAACGAATATTTCTACGATCCGAAATACAAACCGTCTCTTCTTCAGCAAAGAATGTCGGAAGCTAAACTTCACGGCAGAAAAATAGGAAAAGGATTTTACGATTATTCGGAAGGAGCTGTTAAAGCAGAACCTGTGAAAGATGAGGCGCTTTATCAGCAAATATTCATGAGAATTATTTCTATGCTGATTAATGAAGCCGTAGAAGCAAAAAGGTTAGGCGTAGCAAATGACGAAGATCTGGAACTCGCAATGCAGAAAGGCGTAAATTATCCCAAAGGTTTATTGGCATGGGGAAAAGAAATAGGATATTCTAAAATCTCCGAAACTTTGCAGGATCTTTACGAAGAATATCAGGAAGAGAGATACAGACAAAGTCCGTTGCTGAGAAAATTATAGGATGAAGTTTTTTCCGGAAAAATCTGAAGAATTAAAATCTTCAAAAATAATTGAAGAAGTATTATTAAATATCAAAAATAATACTGAGATCAGTTCTTTGACAATGAGAAGGTCTGATAAATATTTCAAGGGAAATATAGATAAGAATTATTTCAAAATAATCAGTTCAGAAAAGCCCTTAGGAATTTTCTGTGTTTATGAAGGAAGATTCGTTCGGAAAGAAAGTGAGACAATAATAAGGTTGGATACAAAATTTCATAATACATTTAAAATATTGATTTATATATGGAGTTTGCTTCCCTTTTTTCTGATTATTATAAATTTTTTAGAACTTGGAGTAAAGGCTTTTTCCCTATTTATACCACTTCTGATGATATTTGGATTTTTATATTTTATAATTAATTTTCTTTTTAAAAAATCTTATGAAAATGGGATTAAAGATTTGAAAAGAATAATCAATCAATAAAATTGATTTTTATGAGTAGGTCAAAAAGAAAAACTCCGATTATCGGAATAACAACTGCTGAATCAGAAAAGGAAAATAAACTAGAAGCCAATAGAAAGCTCAGAAGATTGAATAGAATGAAAATTCATAAGGGAGATTTTGAATTTTTTCAGCTAAGAGAAATATCAGATGTCTGGTGTTTTGATAAAGATGGTAAACAATATTTAAAACATCCCGACAGAAAAGATTTGATGAAATAATATTATTTAGGATGGATATAGAATCATTCAGAGCTGAACTTGAAACAAGGCTTACCATTGAAAAAGAATATATAAATCAGGAGCTTTCCTCGATTGAAGATTATCAGGAAAAACTTGAATTATTAGGCAAATTCAATGAAAAATATAAAGAACTGATTAACAGATTAGCAAATGAATTTGGAATTGATTTAAATGAACATTTTCAAACAGAAGATCCTTCAAATTCCGAAAATCTTTCGTCCCATCAGATTATTCTTGGAAAGACCATGTCGGTTTACGACAAGTTGGCTGATGAATTATTTGAAAAAATAACTAGCAAAAATTAAAATGAATCCGAGACAGGTTGCAAAATATATGTTTGATCAGGATTATTTTTCCCAATGGATGAATATTAAACTGATTGAAGTCAGAGAAAATTATTGTTTAATAGAAATGCCCATTAAAAAAGAAATGATTAATGGGCTGAAAACGGTTCACGGAGGCGTTACATTTGCTTTTGCAGATTCTGCACTGGCTTTTTCGTCCAACAATTCCGGTGATGCTGCTGTTGCATTAAACTGCATCATCAATTTTACCAAAGCCGGAAAAGAAGGGGATACTTTCAGAGCAGAAAGTATTTTGGTCAATGAAACCAGAAAAACCGCTGTTTACGATATTAAAATTACCAATCAAAACGAAGAATTGATTGCAAAATTTGTCGGAACAGTGTATAAAATCGGAAAAAAAGTAATAGAATTATAAAATTTGGAAATTTGAGAATGAAGCAATTTGAAAATTATTTTTTAATGCTTTTTTCATTTTCAAATTATCAAATTAACACATTTTCAAATTAAATAAAATGAACAACGTATACATCATAGATTACATAAGAACTCCCATTTCAAAATTAAGCGGAGGACTTTCTGAAGTAAGAGCCGACGATTTAGCTGCCATTGTTATTAAAGAAATTGTAGCAAGAAACCCTGAAGTTCCTGTTGAGGAAATTGAAGACGTTATTTTCGGGTGTGCCAATCAGGCAGGAGAAGATAATAGAAACGTTGCCAGAATGGGGCTTTTATTGGCAGGACTTCCGTATAAAATCGGAGGAGAAACGGTGAATAGATTGTGTGCTTCAGGAATGTCTGCGGTGGCAAATGCTTTCCGTTCAATTGCTGCAGGGGAAGGTGAAATTTATATTGCAGGTGGAGTAGAGCATATGACACGTTCTCCTTATGTAATGTCAAAACCAAGTACAGCTTTCGGAAGAGACAGCCAGATGTTTGACACCACTTTCGGATGGAGATTCATCAACCCGAAAATGAAAGAAATGTACGGCGTTGACGGAATGGGCGAAACTGCTGAAAATTTAGCGGATATCCACAACATCAGCCGTGAAGATCAGGATAAATTTGCCCTTTGGTCTCAGCAGAAAGCCACTAAAGCTCAGGAAAGTGGAAGACTGGCAGAAGAAATTGTAAAAGTTGAAATTCCACAGAAAAAAGGCGAACCTAAAATATTTGATACCGACGAATTTATCAAACCGACTTCTTCAATGGAAGGACTAGGAAAACTTCGTCCGGCTTTCAGAAAAGAAGGAACGGTAACCGCAGGAAATGCATCCGGAATGAATGACGGAGCAGCATCTTTAATTTTAGCAAGCGAAGAAGCTGTAAAAAAATATGGATTGAAGCCAAAAGCAAAAATCTTAGGATCATCTGTTGCGGGCGTTGAACCGAGAATTATGGGAATCGGACCTGTAGAAGCCACTCAAAAACTATTAAAAAGACTGAATCTTTCATTAGACGACATGGACATCATTGAATTAAATGAAGCTTTTGCTGCTCAGGCTTTAGCCGTAACAAGAAGCTTGGGTTTAAAAGATGATGATTCAAGAGTAAATCCAAATGGAGGTGCTATTGCAATCGGTCATCCACTTGGAGTTTCCGGAGCCAGAATCGTTGGTTCTGCGGCAATGGAACTTCAAAAGCAGGATAAGAAATATGCATTGTGTACACTTTGTATTGGCGTAGGACAAGGGTATGCGATGGTTATTGAACGAGTTTAATTTGAAAATGTACAAATTTGAGAATTCGAAAATGCTTAAAACCGTCATCAACTTTTCTAGTTAGCTAATTTAAATTAACGTTTAGCCTTTGCTGAGTGAAATCGACGATTCGACGGAGTCAAAAGCCTTTGCGAACGAAAAATATGCATAAAAATTTTCAAAAAAACTTTGTGGATCTTGCGTTAAAAATAATTTTCAAATTAACTAATTCTCAAATTTTCAAATTAAAATTATGAATATCTACTCATATCACGGAATTCGACCGATAATAAAATCTTCCGCGTATGTTCACCCGCAAGCGGTGATCATCGGAAATGTAGAAATCGGCGAAGAAGTTTATGTTGGTCCCAATGCGGTGATTCGTGGCGACTGGGGAAAAATTATAGTGAAAGACGGTGCCAATGTTCAGGAAAACTGTACCCTACACGTTTTTCCGGGAATTGAAACTATACTTGAAGAGTCTGCACATATCGGTCATGGAGCGATTATTCACTCCGGACATATTGGAAAAAATTGTCTGGTCGGAATGAATTCTGTCGTCATGGACAAAGCGTTTATCGGAGATGAATGTATCATCGGTGCTTTAGCTTTTGTTCCGGCAAACTTCAGATGTGATGCAAGAAAATTAATTGTCGGAAGTCCCGCAAAAATCATCCGCGATGTTTCCGATGAAATGATTAAATGGAAAACAGAAGGAACAAAACTGTATCAGGAATTGGCAAGAGAAGGAAAAGATGCTATTTTGCCTTGTGAACCTTTCACAGAATATGTTCAGCAGATCCCTACAAAAGTGGTGGATTACAGTATTTGGGATGATGTGAAATAATTATCGTCCCTTACTAAACCTCATAGGTTTTTAAAACCTATGAGGTTTGAATATAAAAACACACAAATGAAGAAAAATAAATGTCAAACACAGAAAATTTTGAATGTGAATATGTATACCATATCTACACTCATGCCAATGGAAAAGATTTAATTTTTAGAGAAGAAGAAAATTATAAATATTTTTTAGATAAGCTTGCAAAGTATATTGTTCCGATAGCTGAAATATATGTATACTGTCTAATGCCAAATCACTTTCATTTATTAGTAAGATTTAAAAAACTGGGTGATATTTTAAATGAAGATGAACATAAATACTTAATGAAGCAGTTTAGCAATCTGTTGAATGCTTACGCAAAAGCTTATAATAAAAGATATAACCGAAAAGGTTCTCTGTTTCTGGATTATCTGAAGAGAAAAAGAATAAACGATGAAAAATATTTTATGAAATTACTTCATTATATTCATAATAATCCTGTCAATCATGGATTTGTTGAAGATATTGGTAAGTGGAAATATTCATCGTATCATTCTTATATTAATTTGGCTAAAGAAAGTAAAATTGAAAGAGCTGAAATGATGCAATATTTTGAAACAGTAAATGATTTTATAGAATATCATAAATCAAATATAGAATATGATTTTCTATCAATTGAATAAATTATAGTAAAACTCAAACCTCATAGGTTTCTAAAACCTATGAGGTTTTAAAAAAGCAATTAACAAAGAAAAGTATGATCAAAAAACTTCTCATTTTCTGCAGTATTCTGTTTGCTTTTCAGTCTCTTGTTTTCGCCCAGACTGAAAATGTAAAACCACTGACTATTGGAGAAATCAGAACAATAAAATCTAAAATTTTAAACGAAGAAAGAACTTTGAATATCTATCTTCCACAAAAATTTGACAAAACAAAATCTTACCCAATCATTTATCTTTTGGATGGGAGTATGAATGAAGATTTTATTCATGTGACAGGCTTGGTTCAGTTCTTTAATCAAATGTATTCTATGCCGGAAACCATTGTGGTTGGAATTGCAAACATTGACAGAAAGAAAGATTTCACTTTTCATACAGATTTGAAAGATTTACAGAAAGATTACCCTACAACGGGACATTCAGATAAGTTTATTAATTTTTTAGATAAAGAATTGAAGCCTTATATTGAAAGTCATTTTAAAACAACAGATAATTATCTTTTCGGACAATCGCTTGGCGGACTTTTAGCAACTGAAATTTTATTGAAAAAACCTGAATTGTTCAATAATTACTTTATCATCAGTCCGAGTTTGTGGTGGGATGATGAAAGTCTTCTAAAACAGGCTCCTCAATTATTATCCAAAATTAAGGATATTAAAAAATTTATTTACATTTCCGTTGGAAAAGGGGAACATCCTGTAATGGTAAAAGATGCAGAAGATTTATTTGATGTTTTAAAAAAATCTAACAAGAAAAACTGGACAATAGAATATAAAATGATGGAAACAGACAATCATGCAACAATCCTACACAGAAGTTTGTATGAAGGTTTATTGAAATTGTTTCCGTATCAGGAACCGAAAAATTAAAAATGTAACAATATAAAAATGTGTCAGTGTAACAAAGATTGATACATTGTTAAATTAAAAACTATATGGAAAAGTTAAAAAACTATATCTACGGCGAATGGATCGAAGGAAACGGAAATGGAATTCCTTTATATAATGCTGTTAATGGAGAACAGGTTGCCATTTCCGACACGGAAGGTCTGAATTTTGAGCAGGCTTTGGATTACGGAAGAACAGTAGGGTATAAAAACCTTTCATCCATGACGTTCTACGATCGTGGAGAAATGTTGAAAAAAGTAGCACTTTATCTCCTTGAAAGAAAGAAAAAATATTACGAACTATCGTATAAAACAGGAGCTACTCACGTTGATTCCTGGGTAGATATTGAAGGAGGTTTTGGTACATTCTTCACGTATTCAGGATTGGCAAAAAGAATGCTTCCGAATACACCGTTTTGGGTAGATGGAGATACTCAGAAAATTTCGGCAAACGGAACTTTTTTGGGAACCCACATATTAACGCCGAGTGAAGGAGTTTCAGTACAAATTAATGCTTACAACTTTCCGGTTTGGGGAATGCTGGAAAAATTATCCACATCATTGTTAGCAGGTGTTCCTTCGATCGTAAAACCTTCTCCTTTCGGTTCTTATTTAACGAACGCTGTTTTTCAGGATATGATTGAAAGCGGAATTCTTCCTGAAGGGGCGGTTCAATTAGTATGCGGTGAACCGGGAAATATTCTGGATTATGTGCAGGATGGAGATTCTGTTTTGTTCACAGGCTCTGCCAATACAGGAAGAAAATTAAAATCTTTACCATCTGTTGCAGGAAATGCCGTTCGTTTCAATATGGAAGCAGATTCTCTGAACTGTTCAATTCTTGGATTGGATGCAAAACCGGGAACTCCGGAGTTTGATTTATTCATCAAAGAAGTACGTAACGAAATGACGACGAAAGCCGGACAAAAATGTACAGCAATCCGTAGAATTATTGTTCCCGAAAACTTAATTGGTGACGTTCAGAATGCTTTATCTAAAGCTTTAGATCAGACAAAAATCGGAAATCCGTTGAGTAGAGAAACCAGAATGGGATCTTTGGTTGGAAAACAACAGTATGATGAGGTTTTAAGAAAAGTTGATTTGCTTAAAGCTGAAACCGAGTTAATTTACGACGGAAAGCACGAATTGGTAGATGCCGATTACGAAAACGGAGCTTTCATGAGTCCGAAATTGTTCTTAAATGATAAACCATTTGAAAAAAATATCTCTCACGATGTCGAAGCTTTCGGTCCGGTTTCTACATTAATGCCTTACAAAGATGCTGAAGAAGCGGCGGCGTTGGCAAAAAGAGGAAAAGGAAGTTTGGTAGGTTCTATTGTTTCCCATGATAATAATTTCGTTGCCGAAACATCCTGGAAAATGGCTTCGCAGCACGGAAGAATTTTTGTACTGAACAGAGACAGTGCGAAAGAAAGCACAGGTCACGGTTCTCCGCTTCCGACTTTGATGCATGGCGGTCCCGGAAGAGCAGGAGGCGGTGAAGAAATGGGCGGATTAAACGGTCTTCATTTCTTCCTTCAGAAAACGGCAATTCAGGGTTCTCCGGATGTCTTAACTGCCATTACTAAAATTTATCAGCAGGGTGCTGAGAAAAAATATTCGGATAAACATCCTTTCCAGAAATATTTTGAAGAAGTTGAAGTGGGAGATTCTCTGGAAACGGCAGGAAGAACGGTTACCGATGCAGATATCGTAAATTTCTCTAATGTTTCATGGGATCATTTCTACGCACACACGGATGCTACAAGTTTAACAGGAACTATTTTCGATAAAACGGTTGCTCACGGCTATTTTATCCTTTCCGCAGCGGCAGGATTGTTTGTTTCAGGGAAAAAAGGGCCGGTTATCGCAAATTACGGACTGGAAAACTGTTCATTCTTTAAACCTGTTTATGCAGGAGATACGATTACGGTGTATTTAACGGCGAAAGAAAAAATCAACAGAGGGGTAAAAGGAAGAAATATTCCTTCCGGAGTTGTAAAATGGTTAGTTGAAGTCGTAAATCAGAGAGATGAGATCGTTTGTGTGGCAACTATTTTAACATTAGTGGCAAAACAGTCTCCTTTTATCGATTTAAACTTAAAAAATATTCAGAAAATACTGAATGGATTAACAGAATCTACTCAGCCAAGCTGGGGTAAAATGTCTCCTCAGCAAATGATTGAACATCTGGAGCACGGGGTTTTGGTAAGTCTTGGCGAACCGGAAGCTGATAAATGCTTCACTCCTGAAGAACAGTTGGAAAAATGGCAGGATTCTCTGTATAACCACAGAAAAATGCCGAAAGATTTCCCTGCGCCGTTTTTAGCGGATGATGAAAAACTATTAGAGTTAAGACATAAAAATTTTGAAGCAGCAAAACAGTCTTTCATTGATAATTTAAAAAGATTTGTGATTTATTACAAAGAAAATCCACAGGCAGAACACATGAATTTCGTATTCGGAAAACTGAATAAGGAAATGTGGGAACTGATGCATAAGAAACATTTTACGCATCATTTTGAGCAGTTTGGATTGATTTAAATTCAGAAGATTATAAAAAGCAGCATTCTTTAATGAATTGCTGCTTTTTAATTATATAACTATTTGATTAAATTGTTTTTAAATAATTTTATTGCTAACTTTAGAATGCGAAATCCGAAAAGCATATAGAGTAGGAAATAACCATTAAAACTAAATTATTATGAAAAATTTGAAAAAATTGTCAAGACCACAGTTAAGATCTATAGAAGGTTCTGGTCCTAATTGGTCTTGTACGCCCACTTCTTGTCCTAAAGGAAGCTGCTGCATTCCCGGAATCTGGCCGACTACTCCAAGAGCATGTGTTATATGTGCAGATTCTTAATGATACAAAATCAATATTTCATGTATCATTTTGATGAGTCTGATTCAGTTAAATAATTCAATACTCCCTTTCAGTCTATATTGAAAGGGATTTTTATAATCTTATGTTAAAAACTTAATGATATTTGATACGCTTGTTTTTATTCCTTATTTTCAGGCTTAATTATATCATAAAACAAAAGAAATGAACGAAAACTGGCTACGGAAATATGAAGAAGTAAAAGATGTTCTCATATGTCCGACGGATTTGGAAACCTATTTTACGTCTGATGAAATTGCAGGGCAGCCATTGGAAACGATGGAAATCGGAAATGTTTCTCTTCCTTCCGGTAAGATAGTGGTGAGAGATCCGCTTGTTGATCTGAACGGAAATCAATCGCCCTATTTTATTCAGGCTCCGAAAGGTGATTTTCCTGTAACCATTGCTGTGGTAAAATCAGAAGACTGGGGTGATAGATATGCTGTTGTTAAAGTAGAATTTACGAAAGAAAAACCAATTGTTTACAGGGAAGCCTTGGTTGGAATTGAAGAATTGGAAGGCGTTACTGAAGATGATTATTTCGGTTTTGGTGTGGATGCAGGTTTAGGCTGTATTACGGATAAAGAAGTGCTTCCTTTTGTGGATAAATTTGTGGATGAAACTAATGTCGACAATTTTTACGATGATTATTTCGCTGCACTTTTCGAGCAAAGCTATAAATACCATCCGGAAAATCAAAGAGATGCCGGAGACTGGATCAACTGGAAAGTTCCGAATACCAATTATCATATTCCTATGTTTGCAAGTGGTTTTGGAGACGGTACTTATCCGGTATATTTTGCTTATGATAATAATGACAGTATTTGCGGATTATACATCCAGTTTATTGATATTGAATTAGCCTTAAGCGAAGATGGAGACGAAGATGATGTAGATTAAAAAGATCAGCCATATAATTTTTTTTAAAAACCAAATATGACGAAAAATTTTGCTGAGGAAGTAGTAGAATTTAACCGAAACTTAAAATATTCCGGAATACTTCCCGAAGATTTTCAGGTGCTTAATCCTTATTTAGACAATCCTGAAACCATGATTGTCATGGAAAAGTTTTATCAGAAATATTACAATGATTCCAACAAAAGAAAATTTCTGATAGGAATTAACCCCAGTCGTCACGGAGCAGGCGTTACAGGAGTTCCATTTACCGATACCAAACGTCTGGAAATCGTTTGCGGAATTAAGATGAAATCTGCTTATACTCATGAAATTTCTTCGGTTTTTATGTATGATATGATTGAGCAGTATGGCGGAGCAGAAGAATTTTATAAGGATTTTTATATAAACTCACCGTTTCCTTTAGCGATCGTCAGAAAATCGAAAGGCAGCTGGATCAATGCTAATTATTATGACGATAAAGAGCTTTTCAGGGACGTAAAAGAATTTATGATTGATTCCTTAAGAAAACATATATCTCTAAATCTCGACACTTCGGAAGTCTTTGTTTTAGGTAAGAAGAATGCAGATTTCATTTTAAAATTAAATCGGGAAGCTAATTTATTTGGTAAGATGACGGTTTTGGAACATCCCAGATATATACAGCAGTACAAATCCAAAGACAAACAATTATACATTGACAAGTATATTCTTGCTCTAAAAAAATAAAACTCTTTGAATTTCTCAAAGAGTTTTCGGGACGATGATATTATTCAATATCGCCGGAACGAGGGAAAATATGATAATCCCCCGATTGCTCAGGGGACATCATCACAATATTATGCTTTAAAATCTTTCAAGGTACAATTAGATGCTTTTATTGAATCTCATGGTTATTAGTTTCACTTTAATAATAGCCTGTATTACTTTTTAATAATTTTGTAAGATTCTTTAGAAGACTTTACGGTGTAAACACCTTTTGGCAGTTCTGAAATGTCTGTTTCATTTACTCCTTTTTGAGTTTCAATTGTTTTTACCAGTTGCCCTGCCTGACTGTACACCTCAAACTTAGTATTTTCATTAGTTTTGATCGTTAGCGGACCGTTAGTCGGGTTAGGGTAAAATCCTGAATCTTTTTTCGAAGCTTTTACGTCATTGGCAGACAATACAATTCCTGTATCTTTTACCCATGTGAAAGAATCCAGCCCCATATATTGATAACCTCCTCCCGCAGTAATCTGCAGCTGGTCGATTATAATATTGCTGTAGTTCTGTCCGTTCAGGTTGGTCATATCAATTAAAGTATATCCGTTTGTAACAGCAATAGAATTAACAAAACCTGTAGTTTTTGTCTGAGTAAATTTTGTAACTCCGGATAATTTACCTGTAATAGTTAATGTCCCCGTTACAGACTGTGAAGTATTTGCTGCTCCTAAATAAACCCAGAATCTGTTTACTTTAAATAGGTTGGATGTTGTTTTGATACTAAAAGACGTCCCGGAAGATTGGTTACCCGCTCCGGAGTTGTCGATATAGTTATTGTCAATTGCGGTACCGCTCCATCCTGTACCGGGATAAGAAGCCTGAATGTCATATGTGTTAACATGCGACAGAATATTGAAAATTACTCCGTTATCAGTAAAACTTGCGCTTCCGTTGGATTCCGTCTCAAACTGTTCTGTACTGGTCTGTCCGAAAGAAAAGACTGAAATAAAAAGAACAGATAAGGTAAAAAGTATAGTACTTTTCATGATTTTAAATTTTTAGGTTATTAATTATTGTCTTGATGGATATATACCATTTACGCAGATAATATAATTAAGACCAAGGTAAGGTGGCATATTGTTAACAGGCAGGTTCTGACCTGCAAAGGTTACTGAAGCTGAATTGATAGGCGTATCCGGTGCTGCATTTATAAAGCTCGGAACAGCCGTGAAATCTCTTCCTGCCTGAGTTCCTGATACAGCAATTGATGCCGATGATGATGGCGTTGAAGTTGTTGCGTTAGATTTTGAAACTCTTAGCTGGCTTACTATTGATGGAAGATTTGAGCTTAGCAGAGTGTTGGTAACAGTACCTGAAGCTTCTCCTAATACAACACTTTTACCTGTGTTTGAAGTTCCTGCGCCAACTGGCATACGCCCGTTGAGGTTAGGCAAAGCGAATGTTGTTTTTCCATCTCCGCCATAAACTGATCCCAAGATAGAGAAAAGTGCCTGATTTTGGCTGATATTTAGTATTGCACCGTTGCATAGCATATATCCTCTTGGTGCAAAATTTCCTGCAAAAAGCTTGATGGTTCCAATTAATTCTTCGTCCATGATTATTGTATTTATATTATTAGTACTAGTGTTAAATTAAGGTCTTGAAGGATAAATTCCCTCCACACATATAATGTAGTTGACTCCTAAATACGGAGACATATTGTTAACCGGTAAATTCTGACCGATAAAAAAAACAGACTGAGGGTATAGCATAGTATCCGGAGCTGCATTTATAAAGCTCGGAACGGCCAAAAAGTCTCTTCCTGCCTGTGTCCCGCTTACTGCAAGAGATGTTGTAGACGTTGGTACAGCTGTTGTCGCATTAGCCGAAGATACTTTTAACTGACTTGCGAAGCTTGGTAGATTAGAGGCAAGAAGTGTATTTGTAGGAGTGCCGCTTGCTTCTCCCAATTCATAATACTGCCCTGTTGTAGATTGTCCTGCACTAATTGGAACACGTCCGTTTAGATTGGGTAGAGCAAAAGTTCTGACACCATCACCACCGTAAGTGGTTCCTAAGATCGAGAAAAGAGCAGAGTACTGCGAAATGCTTAGAAGAGCTCCGTTGCAGAACATATAACCTACCGGCGGAAAATTTCCTGCGAACGTCTTGATTACGCCCATTAATTCGTCATCCATGATAATATAAATTTTCAGTTTTTTTAAAATTCCTACTCTGTTTATGGCTTTTCGGATACCGCCAGAAAATCTTTAAAAACTTATGTCTTATTGACATGTCAAAGTAACAACAATAGAAATATTTGCCATAGAGTAGAAAATACCAAATTGCAGATTACGTATTTTTACGGATTTGTTGTAAATATAATAATTATTTGTCTTATTTAACAAATATATAGTTGTGTAAATTGGTTATGTTTGAATTATTAATCTTGATATTTGTTTATTGGTTTTTATATTGTAATTTCGGTATTTTTCATGTTTCTTTTGTGTGAAAGAAAATAATGTCAGGATTTAGGTGTTTTATTTATTAAAGTTTATTCTCTCAGAACGCGTTCTATTTAGTATTTTTGTGTAAATCCAATTAAAACTAAAAATGAACGAATTTGTAGTATCAGAACTAAAAAACAACATTGCCGAAATTACATTCGGAACTCCGAAAAGCAACTCGCTTCCGGGAGCCATTCTTGAAAAATTAGCACAGACCATTCTGGATGAAGGTGCGAAAGAAGAAGTAAAAGCCATTCTTGTAAAAAGTGAAGGTGAAAAAGCTTTCTGTGCGGGAGCAAGTTTCGATGAACTTCTGGAAATTGAGGAACTCGAAAAATCCACAAAATTTTTCGGAGGTTTTGCCAAAGTTCTGAATGCAATGAGAAACTGCGGAAAAATAGTTGTTGTGAGAGTTCAGGGAAAAACTACAGGTGGTGGAGTTGGAATTGCGTGTGGAGCAGACTACTGTTTTGCAACCAAAGACTCTGCATTAGCCTTAACGGAAATTAATCTCGGAATCGGACCATTCGTGATCGGACCGTATGTGGAAAGAAAAATCGGAAAGTCTCAGTTTTCGGCAATGGCAATTGATGCAGATTTCAGATCGGCAGAATGGGCAGAACAGCACAATATCTATCATTCGGTATCAGAAACCATTGAAGAAATGGATGCCAAGCTGGAAAAATTCCTTCAGACTCTGGCTTCAAGAAGCAGCGATGCATTAGCTTTAATTAAAAAGGTTTCATGGGAAGGAACGGATCATTTCAATGAATTAATGCCTGCAAGAATTCACATGAGTGCCAGTTTAATACTGGAAGACTCGGCTAAGAAAAACATCGGAGCCATTAAAGAGAGATTAAGAGCAAAATAATAATCATAAAGCCGTTGAGAAATCAGCGGCTTTTTTATACATTCTTTTTTCAAAAAAATATTTTGCAGATTCAAAATAAATATTAACTTTGTAATTCAAAGTTCTTTTTATGGAATCAAAAAACTATCACGAAGACCTATCACATATTCGCTCCATGATGGAGCGTTCTTCCAGATTTATTTCTTTGAGCGGATTGTCCGGAGTTGTTGCCGGTTTAGCAGCAATTATCGGAGCGGTATATGTTTATTTTGTTTTTCAGAGAGAGGGGATTGATTATTTTGACGGGGAAAGAAATATTTTCAGACCATCATTGGTAAAAGAACTTGTCATCATTGGGGTTGTTATTCTAGGTGTGGCATTGCTCAGTGGTTATATTTTTACAGCCAATAAAAGCAGAAAGAAAGGTTTGAAGATCTGGGATGCGACAACTAAAAGACTTTTGGTTACCTTTGCAGTTCCTTTGATAACGGGAGGTTTCTTTTGTCTGGCACTTCTTTATCATCATCTTTTTGTGTTTATTGCTCCGGCAACATTGCTGTTCTACGGACTGGCTCTGGTAAGTGCAGAACGATACACCTTAACGGATATAAAATATTTAGGCTATTGTCAGATTGTTTTAGGGCTAATTTCCTTATTCTTTTTAGGATGGGGACTGGTTTTCTGGACAATAGGATTTGGTGCGTTGCATATTGTTTATGGATTGATAATGCATAAGAAATACAAATAGAATTGTGAAAAAGTGGGGGATATTTTTAATCATTATTTTTGCAATGGTTATCTGCAGAACTTATTTATTCCGGATATTTTTCTCTTATGATACAATTAAAGAAAGAAAGGTTTTAGATATTACTAACGAAAAACTTAAAAATCGGTTAAAGGAAACGGAAAACAATACGTCTGTAGAAGATCTCATTCAGAATTCTTTGAAGGAAACTGCTTCTACCCTTAGTTTTTCATTTTATAAATGTGATCATGAAACAGATAAATTAGTAGAAACCAAAAAAGCAAACTGTATCGGTTATTCGGCATTTTTAGCTTCTGTTATTCAATTCAAATTGAAGCAAAGCGGGTTGGAAAACGAATGGAAAGTTCATCATAACGTCGGAGAAATTTATTTAGTGAATGAAAATATCAACAGACATTTCAATTCCGGCTTTTTTAAAGATCATGATTTTGTAACCGTTGAAAATGTAAAAACAAAGGAAACAATCGGCGTTGATGCAACAGTGTATGATTATTTCAGAATAGAAAGGATAAAATTAAAATGATAAATATAAATCAACTCAATAAAGAATTCGAAAGCCGTGTAAGATTGGGCATTATGTCTGTTCTCATGGTAAATGACTGGGTTGATTTCTCAGAAATGAAAAGCCTGCTGGAAATTACGGACGGAAATCTTGCCAGTCACAGCAATGCGCTGGAAAAAGCTGCATATATAGAAGTGAAGAAAGAATTTGTGGGCAAGAAACCCAAAACATCGTATCGGGTAACCCAAAATGGAAGAGAAGCCTTTACGGAACATCTTAATGCTTTGGAAAAATTACTCGGAAAATAGAGATTAATTTTTTTATTTTTAAACTTTGAAATACAAAGTACTTTTAATAATTTAAAACAAAAATTATGACTTTAGAAAAACAAAAAACAACCATCATTTTCGCAGTTCCTACATTATTGATGCTTACGGCATTTTTTGCCAATCTTTTTGCAGAAGGCTGGAATTGGTCACCTGCTGATTTTGCTGTTGCGGGCGGACTGCTTTTCGGAACCGCATTCTTTATCAATCTGGTCATCCGATCGAAAAAAGCTTTACCTTATAAACTGCTGATCTGCTTTGTGATTTTATTAGTTCTGGCTTTGGTGTGGATCGAGCTGGCAGTCGGACTTTTCGGAACTCCTTTCGCGGGAAGCTAATGTTGTAAAAAAACTAAAACATAAATGAACAGGAAAACATTTTTAAAAAAGATCTTTCAGCTTTCTGTAATAGGAGCATTTCCTCTTTTCTATTCATGGCAGATTGAACCGTTTTGGCTTGAGTTTGTAGAACGGAAACTTCCGGTTAAAAATTTATCCCCAAATCTTGAAGGAAAAATCCTGATGCAGATTTCTGATCTCCACGTTGGAACCCGCTTCGACTGGAATTTCATTATCGATTCTTTTCAGAAAGCTAAAAAGTACAATCCTGATTTTGTAGTGTACACAGGAGATTTTGTTAATCGGGGAGGAGCTAAAGAAACAGAAGACCTTAAAAAAGTGATGCAACACGCTGTGTTGGGAAATCTGGCAACATTCGGAATTCTGGGAAATCACGATTACGGAAAAGACTGGCAGGATCTTCAGTCGTCCGACAATATCTGCAATATTCTGGAAGGCTTCGGAATCACAATGCTGAATAATGCGCAACAGGAAAGCAGCGGACTCAATTTTATCGGTTTTGAAGATTTATGGTCACCCAATTTTGCACCGCATAAAGTGATGAAAGATTATGATCCTTCCAAGGCAAATATTATTCTCTGTCATAATCCTGATGCTTGTGATAAAGATATCTGGAATGGTTATCAGGGTTGGATTCTGAGCGGACATACGCATGGAGGACAGTGCAGAATTCCCGGAGTCATTACGCCTCTGCTTCCCGTGAAAAACAGAAAATATATTTCCGGAGAAATTGATCTTGAAGATGGAAGAAGGCTTTACATCAACCGTGCGTTGGGACATTCTTTTCAGGTTCGCTTTATGGTGCGTCCGGAAATTACGGTTTTTACTTTAAGACAAGGATAAATGATGAAACTGGGACTTAAAATTTTTGCATTGGGAATATTGGTGATCATAATTTTTACCATAGATTTTCCTTTAAGAGAAAAGGCACTGTATGGTAAATACGTCAATACAAATTACGAAAATCCGATTTGCTGTGTTGAAGCTCCTCATGAACCGGATACTTTGATCTTATTCCGTGACGGACATTTTGAAAGCGGATTTTATGGGAAAGGTCGGTTTGAGGTTAGTAACGGGCTTGTTTCCAGAATTATATTGCATTATATAAGTGATGGAGAACCAGCATTAGGTAATACTTATTTTTCGAATAAACTTTTTGAAAAGCCAAAAATTATTCTGAACGCAGATATGAATCATGTCTATACTAAAAGCGATTAAAATTATAAACTATGAATGAAAAAACAATTATAAATATTGGGAAAACTCTGTTTTGGCTTTCATTTATTTTAGGAAGCATCTCTTTGTTCGGGTATGCTCTCACTAAAAATGATTTACTTGTTGAAGGTGGAATTTTGGTTTTGGAATATGGATTTGTAGTTAATATGATTGTTCTTGTTACTCTATTAATCTACGGAATTGTTCATAAGAGTAAACTCAATGCCTGTCTTAAATCTTCAGGAATTATGCTGATTAATATTCCCGTAGCAATAATTTATATCATTATTGGAGTTCAGCTTGTTTCAATTAATTTTTTAAACTCATAAACTATGAAAAAAATACGTGTTAAATTTCTTCTGTTCGTCTATAATAAAACCCAGAAACTGTACAGAACCTATTTCAAGAAAAAGAAAAGGCAGTGGCAGTTTACCGAAAAACAACTGCTGGAATTTCAGGAAGATTCTCTGGGCAGAAAACTGGGAGAATTTTATAAAAAACATGGTTTCACGATGATTCCCAAAATGGAAAATCACGATGTTCATCATCTTATTACAGGATGTGGAACCAATTTCGAGGACGAAATCGCCATGCAGTTTCTCCTGTTAGGAAACGGGAAACTCAACGCCCATCTTTTGGCAGCGATTGTTTTGGGCAGCATCATTTTACCGGAATATTACAGACTCTACATCAAAGCCTACAAAAAAGGACAAAATATGCGTCCGTTTTACCAGTGGGATTTTGAAGCTTTGCTCTGGCAGAATTTTGAGCATCTGAAAGATTTCATTCAACAGAAGAATACCGCTGTTTTATATTAATTATGGAAAGGGTAAAATTTAGTCCCGTCGGAAAAGGTCTGTTTCTGATTTCGTGGCTGCTTGGAACCATCATCTTATTGGCATTCTGGATCTCCGAATCTTGGTTTTTTGTCTGGCTCGGATTTTATTATGTCGTTATTGCCGTTGTTATCAACATGATTGTTTTCTGCTCCGAATTGCTGACTTTTTTAACAGATGTTTCAGATAAAAAATCTCACGGAAACTCAGCTTTGCTGATTTTGTTGAATATTCCGATTGCCGCCTTTTACTTTTTTATTTTCACCAACATTTAAACTAACCTATGAAAACACATCACTATATATTTCTTACGACCCTGCTTTTTGTCATTGTATTTTATGATCAGAATGTAGGTCTCAATCTCGGAATTATCGGAATTATTTATGCCGTGCTTACTTTCTTCAGAACGCCTGAACGAAACCGGACCAAAACGTTTATTTTTCTTTTCGTAACGAGCATTATTTCGAGTGCTGCGTTTGCGTGGTACGGAGATTTTCCGTCCTTTCTGGCGGTTATCACTTCATTATTATTGTTAGGATACCGATCCCGAAACCGAAGAATGAAAATCCTTTTGCTGGTTCCGGTTTTTGTGACAAACTGTTTTACAGAGTTTTTCAGAATCCTGAATTTCGATGCATGGCTTCCCAAAAGAAACGTTTCCGGTTTGTGGCAGAAAACACTGGCTTTTGTAATAATTCCTTTAATTCTGATCTCCGTTTTCTTCGGAATTTATTCCGCGGGAAGCGATCATTTTGCCAATTTATTCACGAATGTAGAGCTGGATATTAATTTCTGGCAATTGTTGGCAATGATCTTTTTAGGCTTTTTTATCGCATTCAATTACTGGAATTTCGCCGTTGAACGGTTTATTTACAAAAGCAACCGATTGCTGGATAACAATTTCGGGGAGAAAGATAAAATTCAGAAAGCCACCTATTCTTTTCTTGATCTCGATGCTGAAAGAATGAGCGGTCTAATTTCTTTACTGGCGCTGAATGTTCTGCTTGTCTTTTTTATCATTACCTATAATTATGAACAGTTCTATGAGTCGATAAAAAGTCCTGTTAAACTTTCCGAAGAAACGCATGAAAGAGTAAATGCAGTCATTCTTTCAATCATCATGTCGATTCTGGTGATTATGTTTTACTTTAAATCGAATTTCAATTTTGATCCGAAAGCCGGACTAATGAAAATATTAGCCAAAGTCTGGATTTTTCTGAATGCTGTTCTCGTTATTTCTGCCATGGTGAAAAACTCAGAATACATCATCAATTATGGTTTTACCTACAAAAGACTGGGTGTTTATGCATTTTTGATATTGGCTTTAATTGGCTTGGTCACCACTTTTATTAAAATTCAAAAGCAGAGGAGAAACGTTTTCCTTTTCAATACGATGGCATGGTATATTTACGGAGTCATCCTTGTTTGCAGCTACATCAATTGGGGCGGCATCATCACTTTTGAAAATATGAAACGGAAAGATTTTGCTTTAAACTACCATAAAACTCAAATTAATTTCAGTGAGAAGCAATTGCTGAATTATGCCGAAGAACATCAGGATAATGCCTTAAAATCCGAAATTCTGAATTTAGAAAGAGTGAAATTCCAGAAAAATGAAAAATTTCTTTCTCAGGTTCTTTATTATCAGAATTTAAAGTAAGAAGATCTTCGGTCAAACCTCACAGGTTTCAAAAACCTGTGAGGTTTTTATTGTCAATAAAAACTTAACTATAATCAATTTAAAAATGATCAGAAAATTAAAAAATAGCAAAAGATTTGAAATCACTTTATTGTTGGTATTAATGACACTTTTTTGTTTCAGTCTTTCAATTTCCAGATATTACATCAGTGAAACGAAAGTGTTTTTATTTCTTAACTGGAATTTGTTTCTTGCCTGGATTCCTTTTTTTATCAGCAGTTTTTTAGTAATTTTTAAAATCAGAAGTAAATTATCACTTGCTGTAGCAATCGCTGTTTGGATTGTATTTTTTCCCAATTCACCATATATTCTTACTGACCTTTTTCATCTGAAAAGTAGAAATGCAATTCCGATCTGGTATGATTTGGTGGTCATTCTTTCGTATGCATGGACAGGATTATTTTGTGGATTCGTTAGTTTGCTTGACATTGAAAAACTATTGTCAGATTATTTTAAACCAAGAATCATCAACTTCCTTACGTTTTCGTTTTTATTCATAGCGAGTTTTGGTGTTTATCTGGGAAGATTTTTACGGTGGAACAGTTGGGATATTCTCAGCAATCCTTTTGGGCTTTTCAATGATATTGCTGTAAGAATTATCCGATGGACTATACAAAAACATGGGGAGTAACTGTTTTGATGGGAGTAATGCTCAATTTTATGTACTTTATGATGAAGTCTGTAAATAATCTTAACAGGGAAGTTATTGTTATAAAAAATTAAAAAGGGTTATTGTTTATTGAAAAATCTCAGTCAATGGAACAATTTTGGCATCTCCATAAACTTTAAAAATCAAGACGGTTTTAGATCGTATTCAAAAAATAATTGTTATGAAAAAGTTCTTAGTATTGATCCCGTTACTCATAGTTTCGTGTAAAAAAGAATCTGCTTATGTTGAAACTCAGGATAAAGATTCAGTAATCATGAGCGAGCAACCCGATACTGCTCCGAAAATGGATTCCGCAGCCGTAAAGATGAAGGATTCTGTAATCAACAATGCACCGAAAACCAAAGAAGTTCTTAAAACAGGAGTGATGAGAACGGTAAAAGATGGTAAAATTACCAGAACTGTAGATGCAGAGCAGTTTCCGATTACTTTAGGAGAAGAATTTACGAAAGACGGACAGGAATTTATTCTGAAAATCATCAATTTCAATAAATCCAAAATACAGGCTAAAATTTCAACAAATGAAAAGGATTTCAATATCAGATTCAATCAGATTAAACTTCCCAATGGAGATTTCGACGGACCTTTCGGAAGAGAAATTACCTATGATGTAAAAGATAAAGGTGAAATCTGGCTGATCATCGGGAAAAGCAATATGGCTTCCGGTAATACAAAAGGCAGTTTTACCGTAAGCGTAGAATAATTTTCATCATTTTGGTACAGTTTATGCAAGCAAAACTTTAAAATTTATCATTATGAAAAATATATTTTTGACGGCGGCAGTAGCTTCAGTAGCTCTTGTAAGTTGTGAAACGGTGCAGTCGTTGGTTCAGAATACATTTCCTTATACAGCCAATGTGTTAGTTTCCACAGGAGTTCCCGCCGATAAAGAAGTTTCTTCTACTTCTACTGCGTCTAATGTTCAGACGTGGTTTGGAGGGAATAACAATGCGAAGATTAAAGACGTAAGAATATCGGATGCCAAAGTTTCCGTAGTTTCTCCGGCAGGAGGAAGCCTGAATGCTTTTAAATCGATAAAAGTATACATTTCATCGAGCGGAACAGGAGAAAGACTGGTTGCTTCAAGAACCAATATTTCTACAGATGCTTCAAGTTTAAATCTTGATCTTGCAACCTCAGGATTTTTGGATGAGGTGGTAAAAAGTACGGGGGTTACCGTAAGAACGGTTTATGAACTGAAGAACCAGACAAGTTCGGACATGAACCTTAGAATTGCACTAAATTTCAGCAGCGTTCCTGCGAATTAGTTTTTTTATAAAAGTTTATTTTAAAAAACGTCTTTCAGATTTCTGAAAGACGTTTTTGCTTTTTTTTATAGAAAAGATTATTTAAAATCTATCAGTTCAACATCAAAAATAAGGGTTGCTCCCGGAGCAATTACGCCGCCCGCTCCGTTGTCTCCGTATGCAAGATCAGACGGAATATAAAATCTGTATTTTGCACCTTTCGACATCAGTTGAATTCCTTCTGTCCATCCTTTGATAACGCTGGAAATATTTAATTCAATAGGCTGTCCTCCGTTTTTATCTGTAGAATCGAAAACCGTTCCGTCCATTAATTTCCCGGTGTATTTTACATTAGCTGTGCTTGAAGCTGTAGGCTTTGCTTTACCATCCCCCTCTTTAAGAACTTCATACTGTAAACCGCTTGCCGTGGTTTTAATGTTTTTGTTCAGTTTATTTTTAGCTAAAAACTCGGCTCCTTTCTTTTTGTTTTCATCTGCTTTTACTTTTGCTTCAGCCTGCTTTTTTTCGTTCTGCTTCTGCATAAAGCCCTGCAAAAAGGCTCCCATTTCTTCTTTCGGGAATAAACTTGGCTTATCTCCGAAAGCATCTTTAAAACCTTGTGTCAATAATTCAGGATCTGCCGGAAAGCCCTGCTTCTTCATGTTTTCAGCAATATCAAGACCGATGTAATAAGACGCTTTCTGCTCGTCTGTATAAGATTTCTGAGCGAATGCAAAATTTACTCCTGTTAAAAGAACTAAGGTAAATAACGTTTTTTTCATTGTTGATTGTAAATATATTTTCTGCGAATTTAAGCTTTTGTAACGGAATCCATCACAATAGTTACCGGTCCGTCATTAATTAACGAAACTTTCATGTCTGCTCCGAAGATTCCGCTTTCGGTTTTCAGTCCGGATTTTGAAATTTCTTCTTTAAAATAATCAAATAAGGGAATCGCTTTATCCGGTTTTGCGGCTTTAATGAAAGAAGGACGGTTTCCTTTTTTGTAATCGGCAATAAGGGTAAACTGACTGATGCATAATATCTCTCCCTGAATATCCTGAACAGAAAGATTGAGTTTCCCTTCTTCATCCCCGAAAATTCTGAGGTTTAAAATTTTCTGTACAAGCCAGTCTGCATCGCTTTTTTCATCATTTTCATCAATTCCTACCAGAAGCATTAAACCGTGTCCTATTTCCCCGACCACTTTTCCATCCACTTTTACGCTGGATTCTGAAACTCTTTGTATGACAACTTTCATTTTTAATAATAAATATTTAAAATTTTCCCTGAAGGATCATAATTGTAAAGATACGTTTTCGGCTGTACATTGGCTACCGCAGTGGGTTGTCCGGTTAACAATATCCATTGGGCATTGTCTTTAGGGCAGACAATTCTGATGTTGTCCTGAACTTCCAGAGTGGTATTGCTGTCGGGACAGATGTGAGGCGCGTTTCTGTCGTAGGCTTTAAAAGAATTGTCGGATGCTCTTACTACGATTAGCCCCTTCGTTCCGGATTGCTGCTCATTGATGTAAACCCAGCCACCAACCTGATTCAGTGCGTAGTAAGCAGGAAGGTTCAGATTTAGTGTAACATTGATCGGATTACTTGGAAAGCAACTTACGGTGTCTTCACGGCTTCCGCAGGAATGTATAGATAAATTACTGAAAATCAATAATGTGATGATAGATAATATTGAAAAAGTTTTTTTCATTTCAATTTAAATTTTTATATATTTGTAAAAATTAAACGATTATTACACGAAAACATTGTCCGGCAAATGTCGGATTATTTTTTTATACTAAAACTAAATTTTGAAAATTATGGCAAGCTATGTTACAAAGGAGGGATTAGAGAAAATGAAAGCTGAGCTGGAACAGTTGGAAACTGTAGAGAGACCAAAAATTACTCAGCAGATCGCAGAAGCAAGAGACAAAGGAGATTTGTCGGAAAATGCAGAATATGATGCGGCAAAAGAAGCTCAGGGAATGCTTGAAATGAGGATTTCTAAGCTGAAAGATGTGATCTCCACTTCAAAAATCATAGACGAAAGTCAGCTGGATACTTCAAAAGTTTCAATTCTTACAACGGTAAGACTTAAAAATAATGCAACCAATCAGGAGCAGGTATTTACTTTGGTTCCGGATAACGAAAGCGACCTGAAATCCGGAAAGATCTCAGTAAACACGCCGATTGCAAAAGGACTGCTTGGAAAAGCGGTAGGAGAAACCGCAGATATCACGTTACCAAACGGAAACAAACTTTCTTTTGAAGTATTGGATATTACCCTGTAAATAACTGTTGTTTAATTTTCTAATCTTTAACATTTTTAAATTAAAATGAGCACAATATTCACAAAAATCATCAATGGCGATATTCCCTCTTATAAAATTGCCGAAGATGAAAACTTTATTGCGTTTCTGGATGCAATGCCTTTAGTAAAAGGACACACATTGGTTGTTCCCAAGAAAGAAGTTGATTTAATTTTTGATCTGGACAGCGAAGAATACAAAAACCTTTGGGGTTTTTCTCAGGAAGTTGCCAAAAAAATTAAAAAAGCAATACCTTGTGTGAGAGTTGGGGTGGCTGTTGTAGGATTAGAAGTTCCTCATGCACATATTCATCTTATCCCGCTCAATACTGTGGAAGATATGAATTTTAAAAATGAGCGATTAAAACTTACGGGTGAAGAATATACCGAAATTCAGAACTCAATAATTAATTCTTAAAAATAAAGGAACTCGTAAAGCAGATTTTTACGAGTTTCTTTAATCTATACCTTATATATTTAGATCTAAAAAATGAATTCAAACCAATGTTCTTTCTGCGGAAGAAAGAGAAATGAAGTGCAGATGCTGATTTCAGGTCAAAACGGCTTTATTTGCGAGAATTGTATCGAGCAGGCTCATGCAATCGTGAAGGACAGCAGTTCAAAATCAGGATATGCTCCGGCAGAAAATATAAACGAACTTAAGAAACCGAAAGAGATTAAAGAATTTCTCGATCAGTACGTAATCGGGCAGGATCAGGCAAAAAAGCAATTGTCGATTGCCGTGTACAATCACTACAAAAGATTACTTCACGCTCAGGACGAAAACAGAGAAGTAGAGCTGGAAAAATCGAACATCATCATGATTGGTGAAACTGGAACCGGAAAAACATTACTGGCAAAAACTATTGCCAGAGAACTGAATGTTCCTTTCTGTATCGTGGATGCTACGATTTTAACGGAAGCCGGTTATGTAGGCGAAGATGTGGAAAGTATCCTTTCAAGGCTTTTAATGGTTGCCGATTATGATGTGGAAAAAGCGGAAAAAGGAATTGTTTTTATTGATGAAATTGATAAAATCGCCAGAAAATCTGATAATCCGAGTATTACAAGAGACGTTTCCGGAGAAGGAGTTCAACAGGGATTACTTAAATTACTGGAAGGAAGTATCGTAAATGTTCCGCCACAGGGAGGAAGAAAACATCCCGATCAGAAATATATTCAGGTAAATACACAGAATATTTTGTTTATCGCGGGTGGAGCCTTCGACGGGATCAAAGAGATCATCGAAAGAAGAATGAACAAACAGGCAATTGGTTTCAGTTCAGAAAAAATCAATAAAACGGATGAAGACGAGTATATATTAACGAATATTAATGCCATTGACCTTCGGTCTTTCGGATTAATTCCTGAGCTTTTGGGAAGATTCCCGATCATTACTTACCTGGATAAACTTACGAAAGAAACCATGGTAAGAATTATGAAAGAACCTAAAAATTCTATTGTGAACCAGTTTATTGAGCTTTTTAAAATGGACGGAACAGATCTGAAATTTACAGACGGAGCCATTGAAAAAATTGTTGAAGAAACTATTGAAAAAGGTTTAGGAGCAAGAGGGCTGAGAGGAACTACGGAAAAAGTGCTTGAGGATTATATGTTTTCTATAGGGGAAGAAAAAGAAATAATATTAACGGAAGATAATATTTTTGTTAATACATAAAATATTTTTGTTTTTTAGTAAAAAAAACATAACTTTGCATTTGAGATATTGTATTAACACACAAATATTTATATACAATGAGAAAAAGTTTATTTGCTATTGGTTTATTAGCAGCTATTAATTCTGTTCAGGCGCAGAATGTTCTAGTACACGTAGATGATGCTGCTACTACGTATGTAAGTAAAGGTACACTTGTTTACAGTGGCGGTGGCCTACAGATGAAGGGATCTGGAATTGTAGAAAATCACGGTAACTTTATGGTTGACGGGACATCTACTGATTCTTTTAAAACTATTGATGCTTCAAATGTAAATAAAACTGAGGCAAATGGTGGCGGTAATTTTGTTAATAAGCTTAATGAGCCTACCGCTTATGCAACTTATAATACGAACAGTTCTTCTGCTACACCGGCCTATACTTACGGACAGCTTTTTATTTCCGGTATTCCTCAAACCAATATTACGGGTATTGTGGATCAGGAATATAGAGCCGTAAATCATGGAACTTATCAACAGATCGGTTTACCGTTTTATGACAAAACTGCTTCTACTCTTAGCGCAGAATTAGGTAAAACATTTACCAATGCTCGATATTCTAAAAACGAGATTCTTGCATACAGCAATCCAACAGTAGTTTCAATGAATGTAGATATAACTACAAAACTTGGTGTTGCGAATCCGGGAACAGCATATTATATGCTTGGCGGATTGGGATTGGATGTAAGCAATACGACAAGAACACTTAAAGGTAGACCTTTAACGGATATTGGAACTACGGTTACTTTACAAAACGCGGGTAACGGTATTAATTTTGGTACCGGAGGAAGTGCTACGAATATGTATAACGAAAAATATTATACATATCTTCAGGATGGTTTCCATATTGGGAGCGGTGGTACTGCTTGGCAGGGTAACTACGGAAGAAATATTTATCAGTTTTCCAATCCGTTCCTTACTAATATAGATTTGTCTCAAATTGCAGTTAACGAAGGTGCTACAGTGGGAGACGGAATAAATCTTACAAAAATTCAGGGGGTAAGACTAGAAGTGTCGGGAGTACAGACTGCGAGTTCTACAGGTGGTTCAGGTGGTACAGGTTCCAGTTCATATAAATTTATTACATATCCATCAGGAGTTCCTACAGGTGATGTAGATTACACTGTGGTAAGACCTATGGGAACATTTGTAATTAAGCTATTGGACAATACTAGCGCAGATACTTTCAATTTTGCTAATCTTAGAAGGTTTAATTACTATTCGAGAGCTGCAAGTACAAACTATAGCGTTGCAGCCAACAAGAACAGCAGCGGAACAGTAAAACAATTAGGTGTGATTGGTCTTGATGCAAATGGAAATGAGGTAGCACGTACTTACTACGTGGTTTATCCTAACGGTACAACTGGGCATTCTACCAATGCATTAACTCAGGTTACTTTGTCTTCCGGTGCTATTTTAGGAACATTTGAAGAAGATGTTAACGGAGGATATGATAATAACTATACAGGTCAGTACTGGCTTTATATAAACGAGGCAAACGAATTTAATTTCAAAGGCAAGAATATTAAGTTAGTAAATTACGACCTTAATACGATTAAGTCTTATAAGTTTGAAATTAGAGAAAATGCACAGCTAGTAGCTGATGGAACTCATGCCTTATCTACCGGAATTGGTTTCTACTATAAAGCTGCTAATGGTACTTTACAACAAGCAATACAAGGAGGCGTTACTAGCGCTACAAACGCAGAGTATGACCTTTACTATGGAGAACCAAATGTAGTTTTAGCAACAACCGAAACGAAATCTCCATCCAGAACTGTTGTTATTTACAATCCTGCAATCACGAACTACATTGTTAGATTCGATCCAAACTGGAAAAAAGCAGATATCGAAGTTTATGATATGAGTGGTAAATTAGTAATCTCTAAAAAGGCGGTGGAAACAACCAGAGATTTTGTGATTGAATTAGATCAGCAAATCAAAAATTCTTACGTGGTTAAAATTGTTTCGGATAAAGGAGATATTGTTAACACGAAAATCTTAAAATAATTGAATATGAAAACTATTAATAAACTAGTGTCTATCTTTTTTCTGTTTGCTGCAATGTTTGTCATGGCGCAGCCTCCTAATCCAACAGGAGGTAGTGGTACAGTAGGACCGGGTGCTACTGCTTCGCCAATAGACATGTATGTGTATGCATTAGGAATTATTGCTGTTTTATTTATAGCATTTTTTACTAGAAGATATACAGCTAAGAAAGCATAAAATTTTATTAAAATAATATTAAACTCTCTGATTACTCAGAGAGTTTTTTTATTTTTACGTTATGAAAAAAATTTTTACAATATCAGCTTTAGCAGCTGCATTTTCATTACAGGCTCAGTTTACTGTCTCCATTCAGGCTCCTGCCGATTTTAAAGATCAAGACGCAATTTTATATACTTTAAATGGTTCTAAGGATATTATTGTAACCAAAGAACAAAGTAAAAATAATGTATGGACTTTTAAATATCCCAAAAATTATATGGGAATGATGAAAGTTTATTTTCCCAACTCCAATAATACTTTCAATTTCATTTCAGAAAATAAAAATGTAAGTGTTAAGCTTGAAACGCAGGCTAATAAAATAAAAGATATTGTTTATCTTGATGAAGCGAATGATCTTATGAGTAAACTTCAGGAAGGTTCACAAAAAAAGGAACTTATTCTGCCTGCTTTAGCTCAGATCAAAGAATATTATAAAGACAATACAGAGTTTGGAAAGGCATTAAAGACTGAAATAAACAGACTTTCGGGAAATTCTTCGGGAATAGATCAGACACAGCATCCATTCATTTATTACTATAATACAAATTACAGCAAATTTTTGTCTAATGATGCATCTAAAAAAGTTGCTCAGGACGAAATCATTAATTTTTTAGATAAGTCTAATGATATGCTGGAAACTTCCTCATTACTTAGACCGGTTTTAGTAAGTTATCTGAATTCAGGTGGAAATACCAATGTTACTGCATCTGTAGATAAACTTTTAGACAGATTAAAAGTAGAAACTCCTCGCGGGCAGACCGTGCTTTCTGAGTTAATTGATATTTTTGATGTGTATGATATGCAGGATTTCAAGGATAAATATCTCAATCTGGCTAAAAATCTTAAATGCACCATAACAGACAGACTGGCTTCAACTTTGAAATCTAACGCAAATGTTGAGATGGGAGCAGTTTTCCCTAATTATAAGTTCAATTCACCCGTAAATACTACCGCTAAATCTTTACAGGATGTAAAGGCTGATAAAAAGGTCGTTATTTTCTGGTCTTCCACATGTTCTCACTGTGAGAGTGAACTTCCTCAATTATTGGCTAAATATAACGATTTAAAGACTAAAAACGTTCAGGTTGTAGGTTTGTCTCTGGATGTAGATAAAGATTCTTATTCTAAAAAGATTGCAGCATTTCCATGGATAAATGACTCCGAATTGAAAGGATGGAACAGCAGTTATGTAGATACATATAATGTTCATGCAACTCCGACATATTTTATTTTAGATGCTAACAATAAGATAATCAGTAAACCAGAGCATGTTGGTGATGTTTTGGAATATTTTAAGTTAAAATAAATTTGGAGGTAGTGAATATTTTTGTATATTTGCACCACCAAAACGGCGAGGTAGCTCAGTTGGTTAGAGCGCAGGATTCATAACCCTGAGGTCACGGGTTCAATTCCCGTCTTCGCTACAGATGAATAAAAGGTTTCATGATATTTCTGAAACCTTTTTATTTTATGATTGTCGAACTTTTTTATCTATAAAAAAAGCCAGTTGTATATAACTGACTGCAAAAATAAACCGAAACAACTACGTTTCGGTTTCTATATTCTGTATTAGCTTTGATATCCTAGCAATTTTCTCATTTGATAGAAAAAGCGTTCGATTAACCTCAAATCCTGAGTGACAATCTCGGCATTTCCTTTTAACTCTTTATCAAAAACTAAATTTTTGTTATAACTGGTCTTTAATCCTTTCGGGAGAAGTACATCTACATAATAATTTCCTTCTTTATCGGGAGAAAGAGAGATATTCTGCACTTTTCCTTCCACGATTCCATATTCCTGATAACGGTAATTATCGAGCTTAATTAAAACCTTTTCACCCGAAGCAATCTTACCTGAGTTGGTAGCCGGAACAGACATTCTGCCGACTAATCTTTCCCTGTTTTTAGGAAGAATGGAGAGAACGGCATCTCCGGCTTTAATAAACTGGTTTTCGCCGAAAAACTGCTGAAAACTTGCAATACCGTCTGTATTCGAAATAAGAAGATAGTTTTGTTCCCATTGTTTCAGGGATTTTCTCAACTGTTCAAACAACTGTAAAGTCTGGGTAGAGTAGGTGATCTTGTCTTTCTCTGTATTAATGGCAGTTCCGCTTTTTGTTTTATTTAAATTAGAAATTCCTTCTTCCATCTGTGAAAGAGAAATATTGATGTTTTCTAAATTCTGTTGCGCCTGTATGTATTTTATTTTTTCATTTTCAAGTTCCATGGAAGAGATAACTCCCTGGTTGAATAATTCCTGAGAACGGATGTAGTTTTTTTTGGTTAGCTCATATTTAGCCTGCTCAAGATTTTTTTGCTGTTTGGTAGTAGCAATTCTTACCCTGTATTCGGATAGGCTTTGATTGGCGGCTAGATTTTCCGGCGCATATGGCTGCAATCTTGTAAATAAGGCTTCATCCTGAAATGCTTTTGCAAAACCATTATAATCTCCCTGAAGTTCTCCCAGTTTGAAATGGGAGGTTTCGGTTAGTGGAAACGATGATAGTTGATCCGGAGATAAAGAATCGATTATTTTTTTTAATGCAAGAACATCTTTGTAGTTTGCAGAAGACTGCATGACCATCAATACCTGATCTTTTTTAACTTCCTGATGATCTTTGATGAATATTTTTTCGATTTTAGAATTGGTTCTGGCTTCTAATTTTTCAGGTGGATTTTGTGAAGTCACAATAATTGGCGCAGGAATGAATTCCGGATATTTTATAATATAACTCATGATTAGTATCAGTACCAATATTAAAAATATAATGGTATTTCCCCATCGGATCATCCAATGAGGAGGCTGGGTAAGAATATCCTGAACACTTTCAGAACGAAGCTCAATATTATCTAAAATGTCTTTTTCCATACTTTAATATAAGCAATCTTCCGTTAAGAAGATTGCTATTGTTATACATTAGATTTAAGTTGAAATCTAAAATTTTCAAATTATTCGCAGATTTGCGGAGAGTACATATTCTGATGAATACATGCACTTCTTTTTGCGCACCACATAAGGTTGCAGCCACAATCATACGGTTCTCCCGGAAGTGGTGGTTCTGGCGGGAAATATGCTCCGCAATCATTTAATCCTCCACCTTTTAGATCTTTTAAATCTTTTCTTGTTAATTTTTTCAGATTTTTCATAATAAAATTTGTTTTAATTTGTATTAAAGATGACAATTTTCTGCACTATAAAAGTTCATGTGTACACAGGCAGACATTTTTTCGCACCACGCAAGATAATTGCATCCGCAGTTATAAGGCTCTCCCGGCATCGGAGGATCTTGTGGGAAATAATCTCCACAATCTCTACCGCCTAAACCTTCACCCGAAAATCCACCTCCGCTTCCTTTCAGATTTTTTAGATCTTTACGTGTTAATTTTTTTAGATTTTTCATAGTAATTTTGAATGTGATTTAAATTGAATTATTGGCAAATCGGCGGATAATAATTCCCGTTAATATCCATACATGATTTTTCCTCTACAATATACCATCCGGTTCCGCCACAGTGGCAATAATAAATAGAGTCGTCCGGATATGTGGGACCACCAGCTCCTTTTACATTTTTAAGATGCTCTCTTGTTAACTTCTTCATGTTTTTCATAAAATAAATTGATTTTTGTTATTTACTCCTACTCTGTAAGCTTTTCGGATTTCGCTGTATACCTAAAATTTAATTTCCAAGTTCTAACTGATTCTTCACTAATCGGTAATATTCTCCTCTCAGAGCAACCAATTCTGCATGGTTTCCTTCTTCCACCACTTTTCCTTTATCTAAAACAATGATTTTATCGGCATGTTTTACGGTGGAAAGTCTATGGGCGATAACAACAGCTGTTTTTCCTTTGAAGAACTGTTCGAGATTTTCCATGATTACTTTTTCATTGTTTGCATCCAAAGCCGAAGTTGCTTCATCGAATAAAATATAATCAGGAGATTTATAAACCGCTCTTGCAATGAAAAGTCTCTGCTTTTGTCCGCCACTTACTCCCAAACCTTCATTTCCGATTTTTGTGTTGTAGCTTAAAGGTAACTCTTCTATGAATTCTTTAATGTTGGCAATTTCTACGGATCTCCTCAATTTTTGCTTATCTACATAATCTTCCCCAACAGCAATATTATTGGCAATAGTATCATTAAAAACATAGCCTTCCTGCATCACCACTCCGCAATGGTCTCTCCAGAATCTCGGAGAAATATTGTTAAGTTTTGTATTCCCCAATCGAATTTCTCCCTGAGAAGGTTCGTAGAATTTCATTAAAAGTTTTAAAAGCGTTGTTTTTCCACTTCCGCTGGCTCCAACAATGGCCGTCGTTTTCTGAAAGGGAATGCTGAGTGTAAGATTTTCAAACACGGGAACATCTGAACCTGTGTATCTGAATGAAACATTTTCCACCAGAATGTCTTTCTCCGGAATTTCGTGGGAATATTGCTCTTCCTTATTCTCCTCATCATCCTTATCATGAATTTCACCCAATCTTTCCAAAGAAATTTTAGCATCCTGAAATTGTTTAATGAAATCGATCAGCTGAAGCAATGGACTGTTTAACTGCCCGATGATATACTGAACAGAAAGCATCATACCTAAGGTAAGATTTCCGTCAAGCACTAATTTTGCAGAAAGGAAACTCACAAAAATATCTTTCATCTGATTAATGAAGTTTCCTCCTACGGACTGCCATTGTTCTAAAGACAAAGACTTTATTCTCAGCTTGAATAATTTAACCTGAAGAAATTCCCAGTCCCATCTTTTCTGTTTCTCGGCATTATGCATTTTAATTTCCTGCATCCCGTTGATCAGCTCAATCACTTTACTCTGTTCCTGAGAAACCTGTGAAAATCTTTTGTAATCGAGTTCTTTTCTTTTGCTCAGGAAAAAACTGATCCATCCGATGTAAGCCGCTGCTCCGATAAGATAAACGATAAACAGCCTATAATCATAAAATAACAGTACAATACTGAAAATAATAAGATTGACTAATGAAAACAGAGTGTTCAGCGAAGAACTTGTGAGAAGCTGCTCGATTCTGTGATGGTCATTAATTCTCTGCATGATATCTCCCGTCATTCTTGTATCGAAGAAACTGATCGGAAGCTTCATGAGTTTGATAAAGAAATCGGAAATAATAGAAATATTAATCCTTGCTGAAAGATGAAGCAAAATCCAGCTTCGAATCATTTCAATTCCCATTCTTCCCATAAAAAGCATCACCTGTGCTAAAAGAACAAGATAAATGAAATTAAGATCCTGATTCTGAATACCAACATCGACAATACTCTGGGTAAGGAAAGGGAAAATCAGAGAAAGTAAACTTCCTGCCAAAAGACCTACTGCGAGCTGGATAACCAGCGATTTATACTTTAATACATATTTTGAAAGAAAAGAAAAACTGGCTTTACTTTCCTGATCATCAAATTCTGTCTGAAAAAAAGCAGGAGTTGTTTCTAAAATAAGAACAATGCCTTCTTCTGTTTTTTCATTGGCATTTTCACCGATCCATAACTTGATGAATTCTTCTCTGGTATAAGTAATCAGTCCATAGCCCGGATCGGAAACATAAACTTTGTTGTTTTTGTCTATTTTATAAACAACCACGAAGTGATTTTTATTCCAGTGGACAATACACGGAAGAGGAACTTCCTCCGCTAAAGATTCGAAATTAATCTGAACTCCCAAAGAGCGGAAACCAAGGTCTTCCGCCGCATCACTCAATCCAAGTAAACTGCTTCCTTCCCTTGTTGTTTCAGAGAGGTTACGGATTTGTTGTAAAGATATACTTTTGCCATAATGTTTGCTTACAATACGAAGGCAGGTAGGACCGCAGTCTTTAGAATCTGGTTGGCGATAGAAAGGAAAAGATTTCAATGATTGACGTTTTTATTTATAAATAAGTTGCCGCCGGTAAGACGACAACTATTTTCTTTCAAAAAATTAAATTTTTAATTTTTAAAGATCAGCATTCCATCCGGCAGGAAAGCAATAACTATCTTCTGAATATGAGCAGGTTTTTCCTGTGGCTGCTTCACACTCTGCTTGTGTAGCATATGGACGATAATATGGTGATTTTGGTCCAGGACACCCTTCTTTTACACCTCCTTTTACGGATTTTAAATTTTCTCTTGAAAGTTTTTTTAGATTTTTCATAATATTTTATATTTTAATTGATTTTTTAAAAAGTGACGCATTGCCCGTCAACACGACATCCAAAGTCATCAGTTCCGCTTAAACATGGAGTAAGCCCTCTGGAGTTACAAAACTTTGTATGTTCTTGTGTATATCCTCCTTTTACAGATTTAAGATTTTCTCTTGAAAGTTTCTTTAGATTTTTCATAGTATTAATAATTTGTAGATTTCCTACTCTTTTTAAGCTTTTCGGATTCCGCTTTAAATTTTTCCTAAATTAGTGAATTTTGTATTACGAAAATTAATTATTAATTATATTTCTTCGTCTTCAGATAATTCATCAATAAAATAGTAAATATCTTCACGATCATATTTATCCGGAAACTGATAGCCGTTGATCAAAATGATTGGTGTAAAATTTAATCCTGCATTTCTGTTTTCTTCAGACATTTCTACAAGCGGAGCCAGGTCTTCCTGAGTGGAAGTAATTCCTGCTTTTTGTCTTACTTTGTTTTCATCTTTATTTTCAAACCAATATTCTATAAGATGCAGAAACTCATGCGATGATTTGTTTCTGTAGGTATACATGAAATCTGAAATCAGATTGGTGAATTTCTCATTCTGTTTATCCGGAGAATAATTAAATCTCATTTGTACAGAAATATCATTTGGATATTTTGTAAGTAAATTCTCTACAATTTTGTGAGCATCTTTACAAAATCCACAGTATGGATTTGAAACAATCGATAAGTGCAGTTTGGCATCTTTACTTCCTACAAAAAATGTCTCATTATCAGAAAATGTTACTTTTTCGTTTTCTAAAAGTTCTCTTTTGAAAAGTTCATAATTTCTTTTGAATCTTAAATTTTTTGCGTTTGATTTTTGTAGTGTTTCTTTTTCTTCAAGCGTGTTGTTCAGGTATAACACCATTGAAAACAAAGCAATCCACAAAATAATACCAAGCAAAGCTGTTTTCAGATCAAATGATATAAGCGGAAAAAGTAAAACACTGATTAAGATCTGAGCTGTTAAAACAGAAATAATTAAAAGACATACACGGCAGAAAGTTTTTTCAACAAAGCCCTGAACATACAATGAATAGCCGATTGCAATAACAGAAGCAAATGTAAAACCTTTAATAAGAAGTGAAGTTACAGGAAGAAATAATCCTAAAATAGTAAGACCGACAAAATAGATCAGAGAAAAATCTGAAAACTTAAGCCCTAAAATACTTGTTTTATCCTGAGTAATGATTTTGTTGCATGAATTTACAGCCTGATTTCCTGCGGTATCGCCACAAATACTTCCGATAACGGTAGAAGTATTTCCAAATTTCTGGTTAAAAAGTTCTAAAGAAATATAAACTCCAACCAGCGATAAAACGTTGAACACTGCTTCATACCATGCTAAATTAATTGCGGAATAAATTAGAACGACCGCAAAAATAGCATAAATAAAAGGTTTATAGCTCGTCACGGTTTTTTGCTCCACTTTATCTTTTTCAAAAAGTAAAACAAAGTCTGTCGATTTTTTATGCAGTTCTTCTTTATTTAACGTCTTTGCTTTATCTGAGTAAATAGAATATTGTGTGCCGTTTTTTTTAACAAGCGAAAACGAATTATCTACTATCGTAATAAACTCTTCAGGAAGTTCATCCCAATATTCTTTATCTAATTCGTAAGCATCATTACGTACGCCCATGAAATTTAACGTGTCGCTGAAAGCCAGAGCAGAAGGATAATTTGGGTGTGAGTTGAACTGAAAAAGGAACTCCTGTTTGTCGAGTTTTAGATAGTTAATGAGTTTGTCCAATAGCATATTAATATTTTTCATTAAAAATAAGCAGATGTTTGAAAAAAACAAATACTTTTTTCATTTTAACGTGATTTATGTTTATTTTATTGCTTGTGAGTATATTATATTCGATTTTATAATGAATTTGAATCTTTTTACTTCTTATCATTGATAAAATCCAGCAAATCTTTCTCTGAGGATAGACCGACAGTAGATTTTAAAATCTTAGAATTGTTATCAAGAAGAACAGTATATGGAATCGCACCATTTAATCTGAAATGCATCTGAATTTTTTCGTAGTTTGGATCTTTTCCATTGATGATGAATTGCTTCCAATCCATTTTTTCTTCATTGAGCGCTTTTTTCCAAGCATTTTTATCTTCATCAATTGAGATGGAAATAAATTCTAATGATTCATCTTTTTTACTGTACATTTTGTTCAAAAGAGGGATTTCCTCTCTGCAAGGTCCGCACCAACTTGCCCAGAAAACAACCAGATGCTTTTTGTATTTTGAATCCAAAATAGCAGATTTCTCACCGCTGATATTTTCCAATGATGGAAGCGATGTATTTTTCTCGGTGTATCTTTTTTTGTTGTAGGAGGATAAATTTTTAAAAGTTGTACTTTGAGTAATTTCTCCTTTGAAGAGTTTTAAAAATTTGTCAACCTGTTCTGGAGCAAAACTATTTTTATTCTCATTAATTTTATCTAATAAATAATATGAAAATGGGTATTGTTTTACTTTATTTTCTATAATATTAATGATTGATGGGGTTGCATCATCAAAATTAAATATGGGATCACCCGAATTAAAAAAAGCAGTTGTTTGTTCTCCTATTTTTAATTTTGGGCTGTAAACAAATATGACATCTTTAGGAGGCATTATATTGGTAGGCTTATATTCTGCAATACTTCCGTAAACTTCAATTAAAGGATCAGTCATAAAAACAGAAGATCCCCATTTAGGAACATTAGTTGGAAACCCGAAAACTCGTTTCACGTTTTTTTTATCAATGTGAAATATTCCAATATATTCTGGAATATTTGATTGGTTCTTATATTTTAACTCAAATTTCCCATTAGATGTAGGTATGCTATCTAATTTATTTAGCATGGATTCTTTGAATATATATAATGTTCCATCTGGTAAATTAGGAATATTACCTTTGATTATGGTTGTTTTTGCATGTTTTTCACATGATAGTAACGATAGAAAGAAAATAAACGTTATTATAGAATTAATTTTCATCTAAAATTGCTTTAAGCTTAATGTCAAAATTATTGTCACTTGGTCTGTCAAAGTCATCTGAAATTACCTCAAAATTATTATTGAATAAAAGAAACCTTGGAATTGAGCTGATTTCAAAGTATTTTATAAAAGGATGACTAGAGTTGCTGATAATATAATTGGACTCATCATTTGTATCCTTTTTTAGGAACACGCTCCATTTTTTTTGATCGTTATCTATACTAATACGAATGAATTTTATTTTATCACTATATTTTTTTTGTGCTATTTTCCAATTAGGTATTTCTTTAAGACATGGCACACACCATGTAGCCCATAAGTCCACTAATATTAATTTTTCATTTTTTACTGACAATATATTTTTAATGGCAACTTCGTTTAGTTTTGCATCTTTAATAGTGGAGTTTAGTATATTTTTAGACAGAACTTTCCCTTTGCTTTTCTCAGTGGCTTTTTTGAGGCTGCTTTCTCGGATATACTTTTTCATAATATCAATATCATTCTTACTTAAAGTATTATCATTTTCCATGTAATCCAAAAGAAAACCATCTAAAGCCTCTGTTTTAAATAATTTTTTATCAAGAAATTGTAAGTTATCAATCAAATGATGATTTTTATTTTTAAATGATATATACCGTAATAAATTTATTATTAAACTTTTATTTTGTACGGCATTAAGTCTGTTTAATATTAAAATATTGCTATTAACTATATCAAAGTATTTGTCTAGTTCTTCAATTACTTTCTGATTTGTAATTTTTGAAAAATCTACATTAAAAAGTTTATTGTAGAAATATATTTCTAAATAATCATTGATCGTCTTGTATTGAAAATCAGTATAATTAATAGAATCTTGCTTAATTATAGCTAAATTATTGTCATATTTTTTTTTAAGCGACTGTATGTAATTAACAGAATTATCCGGTTCTTCAATAGAATAAATAGTATTATCCGATATTAAGGTATTCAGAATAGCATTTTTCTTATTTCCTGTATAAACGGATCCATTTTTACGAAATTCAAATGTTAAAGTATCATTTTTACTAAAAACCAAATATCTTTGAACTCTTGTTTTTCCGTTAACCAGAGCATAGGATTCAAACACTGTT
Source organism: Chryseobacterium sp. ZHDP1 (assembly GCF_018603435.1). Taxonomy (GTDB): domain Bacteria; phylum Bacteroidota; class Bacteroidia; order Flavobacteriales; family Weeksellaceae; genus Chryseobacterium; species Chryseobacterium indicum. The sequence continues at coordinate 3,763,514 of NZ_CP075682.1, forward strand.
GGTTTTGTTAGTGCTATTTCTTTACTTTCTCTTACATTTTTTTTAGTTCCAGAAATTGAAAAATTGAAATTTCTATTATTTACAAGAGTATTTAGAGCAAATGTTCCTGTATCATAAAATGAAACATTTGTAATTAAATTCAGTGTATCTATTCGTAATGCATTTTCAACCTTATTAATATTTTTAGTGTCCTTTTTTTGACAATTTACAAATACTAATAGAAGTAAAAGGAAGAGTAATAAACTCTTCCTATATTTTTTAATGTCCATATCCATCGCAACCACAATCATAAGAACATCTAGTTCCACTGTTAGGATTTCCAATTAAATTAAGACACTGGTTATTTGCCTGTGTCTGCTGGTTAGAACGAAAAATAGTTGATATAATCACAAGGAAAATTGTTCTATAATTTTCATAATTACATTTTTCATTTCTTAATTAGCTCTTCCATTTTATAATAATTTATTGCTTTTTCTTTTAATGGATTTGTACTCCATTCTTGCCATTCTCCTGTATGAGGATTATAACCACATTTTAATGGTTTTGATATGTCTAATCCTTCTTCGTCTGTATGCGTTCTTTCTGTATAAGCTCTGCAATCTGTACAGATATATCTAAATTCACAATCTTTGCAGACTTCTATTTTGTCTTTGGTGAGATTCCAATATTTTTTGAAATCAGGATGAGCTAATGCCTTTTCTAAAGTCGTATCTTTAATATTACCAAAATTTTGTGGCATGGAAGGACAATTTCTAATGTTACCTTCCGAATCTATGGAGATTTTTTTGTGAAGGCAGGAGTTGTGATTGAAAGATTCTGTATATTTTTGAATATTTGCTCCAAAATGTTCCATTTTAACAATACCACATGCTTTAAAAGTATTAATAATTTGCATGGAGAAAATAATATCAATCAAATTTGTACCTTCCCATAAAACTTCTTTGTTAAAAGGTGCACTATGGATATGTAATTTACTTAGTTTAGCAAATTCAAAACCTAGTATACGAATAAATTCTTCATTTAAGTGAGAATTGTATTTTACAACAATTTCTAGGTTAAGAAAGTTTGAATCAGTTATTATCTCTTTTAGTTGCAAAAAATCTTTCTCTTCTAAACATTCATAAAAAACTAAGCATAGATTTTTACAATAAAAAGAACTATTTTGTGATAAAAAATCATATAATAATGTCAGATTTTGACCACATTCAATTATCACATTCGAAATTTCTTCAGGAAAGTAAAACTTTTTTTCTAAAGGTGAGAAGCACAATATATCATGAGAATCACAATATTGTCCAAAATTTTTTTTTTCTAAAAACTGAAGATATTCCTTTATTGTATCCATATCATCTTTATCATATTCCTTCAATAGTGATTCAATTGATAAGTTATTGTTCAGCTTTTGAATAATTTCTGCCATTGAGTTTGGAATGAATTCCGAGTTTCCAAATTGAAGATCTGAAATTAATGATCTTGTAATTCCGAATGTTATTATACAATTTTCATAAGTCTTAAAATACGTCATTTCAATAAAATCTGCATATGGGTTTATAGAATTTTTCTAATTTATATGTTTTTGTTTGCAATTGATCGTTAGTAAAAACTTTTTCTATTATGAAATTGTTTTTAATATTTTTTCTCAGATCATACTTTTGAAAATCTTTAAAATATAATGGTAATTTATTTTTATTTAAAGTAACAAAAATTTCAAATTCATTATTTTTTTTCATTTTTATAAAATTTTGCGATTTTTTTTTCAATTCCATAATTGCAATGATAAGATATTAGACCAAAATGACCTACAGGATTCACTTCCAAAAAAATATATTCATTTAAAGATGTGACAATCATATCAATTACTCCTGAGTTCATTTTTAATTTTGCCATTAATTGCCTTAATTTTATTTGAATAGTTGAAGGTAGTGAGTAAGGTATTATTCTATTTCTTTCTTGCTCTCCAATAGTTCTGAAATCAATACTTGTTTCTGAGTTTCTTTGAGATAATATTGCTGCACAATAGAAGCTGTCATCAATAAAAAAAATTCTTATTTCATGTTTTTTTTCTATTTTATCTTGGAAAAGAGTAGGAGAAAAATCATAATCTATATTTTCTCTATGTTCTTGTGTTAAAACATTAAATACGCATTGATTTTTATAATCAAATATATTTCCATCTTTATCAATTGTTTTATAAATTTTCTTAAACTTATCAATGGATTTAGTATTTTTTAATAACTGAAATTTTGGTATTGATAACTGTAATTCTTCTGCTATTTTTAAAACTATTAACTTGTTTAGATCACTATTAAAAAAAGAATTTAAATTCTTTTTCTTCATCATTTTATATTCAAAATATTCAATAATCTTTCTATTATTTTCTTTTAAATATTTTTTTATCTCTATATCTATATTATCATGATTATTAAAATTTATTAAATTTCCTCTTCTATACCAGTATCCTGTAAATTCTTGAAAATTTAGTTTTGCAAATTCTTCTATAATATCAATAGTGTCATCAATATTTATTCTTTTGAAAGGGATATTATAATACTGAAACCAATGCAGTACTTTATTGGTTGTATAATCATTTTGTACAGAAACAATAAGTATACTCATTATTTATAATAAAAATTATCAAGAATTGTTTTAAATTGTAATTCACTTTCTTTATTTGCAAAAGAAGCAATCTCTGAACATGGATAATATAATATAAAATCAGAGTTTGGTTTATTTAATATTTTTTTTGCCTTTTGTATATAGTTTAATAGCTCAACTTTTTCAGTTGATAAAAATTCTTCTTTTAGAAAGTAAGTTTCTTTTTTATACAATATTATTGGCATTAAATCAAAACTGTTAATTGTGAAGAATAAATCTTTTTCAAGATTAAAATTTTGCTTCTGATAATTAAAATAACTGTTTTCTCTCTTTGATTGATAACTGTGTCTCAGTAACACACTATAAGTAGGCAAAAATGAAAAAATTGTATCATTAGTAATATTAAGACCTACATTATCTTCTGTTATACCTTTATATTCTTTGTCTAATTTGAATAGAACTTTATCAATATTAGCAGTAAAATCATATATGTCAGGTATATTTTTTTCTTTTAATTGAACAAATTCTCCTTGATCAATATTTACTAACGAATCAATTTTCTTTTTTAATTTAACATTGATATTGTTTTTAATATTTAATTTTAAAATTTTTTTCCAATGATTTGTTTTCTTTAGTTCTTCGAATTTTTTTTGATTAAAAAAATTTATTTCAGCTCCCTTAGACAGAAATAATTTTGCCCATAAAAAAACTTGTTCCCAATTTTTTTCTTTATTTGCACAAATCAATGCGTTATATATATCTTTTCCATAAAGATTGTTAAATTCAGAACTTAGGTTATTATATTCTATTAAAGCTAAAGCATAGTCTTTTTCTAATATAGAATTTTCTGCTCGGTTTACATGTGTGTTATATTTTAAATTTCCTTGTGCAATTAATTTGGGAATTAATAATAGTAGGGCAATTACTAAAAAGATTTTTTTAAATATAATATTTTTCATGATTTTAAAAGTGACCGCCTGATAGAGGCGGTCGTTATTAGATTTCAAAATTAATTAAAGTCTGATGAGGGCGGACAGCTTTCTTCCCATTCAGTCATGGTTACTTTAAATCCTGTATATGTTGTCATTCCGTTTCCATCTATAGAATCTGATGACCATGAAGTATTAATTGATCTACATAAGTGTGGTTGAGCAAAATTCGTTGCACCTCCACCTGTACATTGATCACCTGCTTTTACAAAAGCCATTTTCGAAGTTGAAAGACTTTTTTCAACTAATTTTTCTAATTTTTTCATAATAAGAGTGCTTTACTTTTAATTAAATAATTTATTTTGCCATACAATCCCTGACATAGGGTTTTACTGATCAGTTTTCATCTATATCTGTACATATATAAATGAGTTTTTTTAAAGCGCTTTATCAATATTGATTTTCAAAACTATGAAAAAATATCTCACGACGAATGGATAAAAATTGCAATTTTCTTGCAATTTTTTTGCAAATTTTGCGTTTGGTTTTTTATAAATTTGCAAAATAAACACAGAGTGATGATACAACAAAAACTAAAAGACCTTAGAAAACAAAGAAAACTATCTCAACAAACCATAGCAAAAATATTATCTACAGATCCTTCCAGCTATTCGCGTAAAGAAAATGGGAAATCGAAAATTTATGATGACGAATGGGAGAAACTGGCAAAAGCTCTGGATGTTTCTGTTGATGATATTAAAGAATCTGAGTTTTCAGAAATTGTTTTTAATGATAATTCAAGCTTTAACAATAGTTTTGGAAATCATAAGTCAAACTATAATATACTGAATTCTGTTCTAGAAAACTTAGAGGATTATATTTCTCTGCTTAAAAGAGATATAGAATTACTTAAAAAAGAAAATGAGATTTTAAAATCTCAGAAATAATTTAAAGATATTTTCTGATTGTATATAGTTAAAAGTTGAGAAGCAAAAGATACTTCTCAATTTTTTTTATTTTTTGAATTGCTTTTTAAAGTGATAAAAGAAAGTGTTGTTAGTAAAATAACATCAAATATCATCTATTTTTAAGATTAAAAAGTTTAAATCTTGATTAATAAAGGAAAATTTAAAGAATATTAAATTAAAATTTTGTGTGTTCTATAGAAATTTATTCTGAATCCAAACAATTTTATATAAACTCATAAAAACTTAAAAATTCATAAAGTTTTCATAAAGTTTTTAAAAAAAGTAAAATTACTTTTGTATTTCTGAAAAATATCGTACTTTTACATCGCCTTGAATGAGGGAACAAGTCAAGGTAATAAATTTTTTTTCATCATTTGTGTTTTTAGAATCGTATCGCCTGATACGATTCTTTTATTTTTCGGATCTCTTCATAATTCAGCAGAAGATCAATAAAATAGGAGTAGGTAACTGATCCTTCCTGTTGATTGCTTTTAAGGAAAAGATTATTTGTAAAGCCGAAAAAGTCGTCCAGCAATCCCTGATGTTTTAAGACAAAAGCCTTTTCATAAGCTCTGTCTTTTTTCATGGAAGGAGAATAATTCTTAAGAACAGATTTTACAAATTCAGGATCTTTATCTGCTATAAAATTCAGCAGGCTTTTTAAAGTGAAATATTCTGTGCTGTACCGAAGATCTGTATTTTCCGAATGAATTCCGATAAGATATCCCACAAAATTAGCTTCCTGTTCTCTTGCGAAGCCAAGCTGATGTGAACTTTCATGAGCAGAAGTAAAAGGAATTAAACTGGGAGGTAATTGTGAGTTATATTGTGCTTCCGCTGTGAACGGATTGTAATATCCCAGAATTCCGGTAAAATTCATGATGTTTTTAAATAAGCTCGGCTTAAATGAATTAATTTCACAAGCCCTTTTATCTGAAATGCTTTTCGGAAGCTTTGTCTGCTGATAAAGAATTTCTTCCTGAACAGCTTTTAAATCTTTTATGATAAATATTCCGTTTTTATCTTGGGAAGTGAGCTCTCGGGTTTCCTTACATAGCGCAAGATATTTTAACGAAAGTAATTTGGCTTTTTCAACAGTCGGCTCTTTCTTGCTGGAAAGCTTCTCAATAATGGGAGTCTGAAAGTACAGCATCCCCCAAAATATCTGGTAACAAAAATAGAAGATGTTTATGCTCACTAACATTTTTAATAAAGAAGAATTTCTGCGTTTCTTTTTAAATGATGTAATAATACAATACAAAAGAAAAATTCCCAGCAAAATATAAAGCACATCTCCAAAGGAAAAAGGTATCCACGAAAAGATAATCTGATGAACTGCTTTCTGGATTTCAAATAAATTTTCAAAAAAAGAAATCATAATTGCAGATTTCGAGAAGGCATAAAACAAAAGAAATTGGGCAAGTAATAAACCTGCCCAAAACCTTTTTTTATATCGTATTTCTGTTTTCTTAGTGACCACTTCCTTTCGTGATTTTGTCAAGATCAATTCCCTGAGATTTCAATATTCCGCTTACTCTTACTGCATAGAAAGCAAGATAAGCAAAACAGATTACACCTACAATATAGCTGAAGTGAATATTCGTCATATCGGCAACATACCCCTGAATGAAACTTACAATTCCTCCTCCCATAATCATCATGATCAGGAAGCCTGAACCTTGGTTGGTGTGTTTTCCAAGCCCATTGATTGCAAGAGCAAAAATACACGGCCAAAGCGTAGAGCAGAATAAACCTACACTTGTAAAAGCGTATACGGAAACCATTCCGGAAGTAAACATTCCTATAAGTAATGCAGTGATTCCTGCAACCGAGAAGATCAAAAGCATTCTTGCCGGATTTCCTTTACTCATAATATCGCAGATAATCATCGCAATAATAATCAATCCGTAAACATAGAAATGAGACAGATCGTGCTTTGCAATGGCATTTACCAATAAGAATACACCAAATGCAAGATAAGGAGCTAAAAATCGTAAGATTTTTTTGAAACCTGCACTTACATCAAAAGCTTCAACCGCACCTGTCCAACGACCAATCATCAAAGAAGCCCAATATAAAGAAATATAAGGTGCCACGTCTTTCGTTTCAAAATTTAAACTTTTTTCCATATAGGCAGGAAGGTTAGAAGCGGTAGAAACTTCTACGCCTACATAAACGAAAATAGCAATCATACCTAAAATTAACTGAGGATATTGAAAAGCAGATTTTCTGTGGTCTCCTTTTACCATATCATCTTTAGTTTCTGTATTCGTAGGTGTTATAGCGGGAAGCGAAGAAAATTTAAGCATGATCGCAACCAAAACAAAAGCTACCCCCAGAATAAGATAAGGAACTTTTACACTTTCAACACTTACATCATTATTCGCTGCTGCTGCAGATCCGAAAATAGCAAAAGATACAATGAGTGGACCGATCGTTGTCCCGAGATTATTAATTCCTCCTGCCATTGTTAATCTTTGAGAACCTGTTTCAGAAGGTCCGACTTCAATCGCTAAAGGATTGGCTACAATCTGCTGTAGCGAAAAGCCTAATCCCACAATAAATAATCCGGAAATCATTAAAGGGAAAGAATGCGTATTAGCAGCCGGATAGAACAGTAAAGTTCCCGCGGCGGAAATAAGCAGTCCTACTATAAGACCGTTTTTATAACCAATTTTATTTACCAAATCCTGCTTTAATCCCGCAGAGATCAGCATATAAATTAAAGAGCCGACTGTATATGCCACATAGAAGCATATCTGTACAAGCATACTTTCGGTTTGAGATAAATTAAAGGCTTTTTGAAAAACCGGGATCAAAATGTCATTACTTGCCGCCACAAATCCCCAGAAAAAAAATACAGTAACCAATGGGATAAATTGTCCCCAATTAGTTTGTTTAGAATAATTTGACATATTTGTTGAAAATTTCTGAAAACAAATATATATTATTTCTATTAATTATAGTGTTGTAAGAGTGTTTTTTTTATTGTCTCAAAAGAAGATAATTTAAGATCTCTTGGTGAATCTGACGGATCTAAGACACCGTTATAATATACTTTTGCTTTTCCGGGATAACCTTTTGAATTGTCAAATGGGAAAATTTCCTTTAATCCGATGAAAGTAAAAACGACGATAGGAGAGTTGTGTTTTGAAGAAAGTGTAAATGCACCATCCTTGAATTCATCCAGAATAATAGAAGTATCATCCGGAACACCGCCTTCAGGAAAAATAACAATGCTGTTTCCTTCTTCCATTTTTTCGGCACATCTACGGTAGACATCGGCTCGGCTTCTTGCACTTTTACGGTCTACCATTACACAGATTCTTTTATATATAGTACCGAAAATCGGAATTTTTACCAGTTCTTTTTTTCCTACAAAACAAATAGGGTGATCTGCACATAAAATGCACATGAGCATAATATCCATAATTGAAGTGTGATTGGATATGAAAACGTACTGTTGATTTTTGTCCAGTTTCTGATCAGAAAGTCTTGTCAGATCATATCGAAGCCCCATCCCGAAAAAAATACAGTAACTCCACCACCGTACAAACCGGTAAGCATATTTATAATGCTTTTTATTAAATGATAAAATATAAACAGGAATTCCGAAAAGGATGGTGAAGACAAATGCTAAAATCAGCATCCAGAATCTCCAGAGGTAATTTAAAACTTTCGTCACAGCCTATCCGTTAAAGATTACTTTTTTCTTGATGGAATAATTTAAAACCGAAACCAGAAGAATAGCCGCAATTTTACTGATCATTTCCGGACTTAGCGTATAAATAATCAAATCTATATTATCCTTAAATATATAACTGTAGAAAATCTGGAAAAAACCGAGACTTAGTAAAGTCGAAATAAAAGAAACCATCATAAAGTAAGCGAATTCTTTTCTTTTCGAGTGCTTTCCTCTTTCAAAAACAAACCAGATACTCAGGAAATAATTGCTGATGATTCCGCAGCTTGTGGAAAAAATATTACTTAGCGGATAATGTATCCCGTGGAAATTGGTTTCGCGAGGAAAAAACTGAGGAAGGGAAGTGCTGAAGAGTTTAAAACTCCCGATTTCCACAACCGCACTGAGTCCTCCTGCAATGATGAAGAACAAAACCTGTTTCTGACGTAGTATTAAATCTCTCATCCGATTTTTATGATATGCAAATTTATAATTATATGTTAAACCGATAAAAAAAGATGTTAAATATTTTTTTAGATTCAAAATTATTTCTAAATTTAATTTTCAGAATAATGTAAACCTGACCTGATAATAAATTCATTTTCAACTATTTGTGTTGATGGTTTTTTCTATCTTGTAATGCGCGATTAGAAGCATACGATCAAAAAATTTTACGATCACATTTTAATAATATTTGTATGAAACGTCAAAACAAATACAGAAAATTCCAGCTTCAGCAGCAAAATATTGAAGCTCTTGAAAGAGAAAATTCACGCTTCAAACGTGTCTATTCCGAGTATGAAAATATGTCTAATGAACTATGGAATCTTGAAAATGCAACAGACGAACCTGTACCCGATGACTTCATCAATGCCATGATTCTTCAGACCTCTTATCTGGAAGATGAAATTGAGGATTGGCTGATCCGGTTTAACGATAAAAAGACAACAGACATAAAACAATAACAATGCATCTGGAAAAAAATTACTGAAAGAGAGCTTTACCAATTAGTGGGCTCTCTTTTTGTTTGTTCTGGGTTCTATGTTCATTTTAGTTTGTACAAAAAAGAGTACAGATTTGCTATACTATAAATAACACATATGTCATGTTCAGAATCCGTCATCTTACAAGATAAATTCATAATTTAGCATCCTTAAACTAAAATGTAAAATATGATTGCTATTGTTGATAGTGGTTCTACAAAATCCGACTGGGTAATTTTGGACGATTTTAAAAAGGTCTTTCTGAAAACAGAAACCATTGGCTTCAACCCAAACTTCATCAACAAAGAACTTATTGTTCCAGAAATTGAAAAAAATACAAGTCTTAGCACCGTTAAAAATTCGGTCACGAAAATTTATTTTTATGGTTCCGGATGTGGTGTTCAGCAAAATTGTGATATCATTATAGAAGAACTGGGTAAAGTATTTATCGGTGCAGAAATTATTGTTAAGGAAGATCTTACAGCAGCAGCTTATGCGGCTTACAGAGGAAAACCCGCAATTGTCTGTATTTTGGGAACGGGTTCCAATTCTTGCTATTTTAACGGAGAAACCATTAAGATTCAGTTGCCTTCTCTCGGATTTCTTGTAGGAGACGAAGGGAGCGGAAGCGCAATCGGAAAACAACTGGTAAGAAGATTCTTTATGCAGAAACTTCCCGCAGATCTGTCATCGGAGTTTGAAGAAACGTATAAGCTGACCGTAGAAGAAGCCCTGAAAAATATGTATCACACTTCAAGACCGAATGCGTATTTGGCAGATTTCAACAAATTTGTGGTAGAAAGAAAAGATCATCCGTATTTAAAGAAAATGGTTCATGATGAAATGCTTAGCTTTTTTGATTATCAGGTTCTGCCTTATATGGAATCCAGGGATGCTGAGATCAATTTCATCGGGTCAATAGCCTATTATTACGAAGATATTTTACGTTCTGCAGCGGCAGAGCTTAATCTTACTGTGGGACAGATTGTTCAGAAGCCTATCGAAAGTCTGGTAAGCTACCACATACAATATATATTATAATTAAAAACAACAAAATTCATTATATGTCAAGTAAAACCCACCGCGACGAAAAGAACTTTAATCAGGCGGCTTTAGATTATCATAAAGCCGAACCTAAAGGTAAGATCGAAGTGATCCCTTCAAAACCACACTCATCTCAGAGAGATTTGTCATTGGCGTATTCTCCGGGGGTTGCAGTTCCTTGTATGGAAATCCATGATAAGCCGGAAACGGTGTACGACTACACCGGAAAAGGAAATCTGGTAGCTGTTATTTCAAACGGTACCGCAGTTCTTGGTTTGGGAGATATCGGTGCAGAAGCTTCGAAGCCGGTAATGGAAGGGAAAGGTCTTTTGTTCAAAATTTTTGCGGACATTAACGTTTTCGATATTGAAATCAACGAAAAAGATCCTGATAAATTCATAGAAATTGTAAAAGGGATTGCTCCTACATTTGGAGGAATCAACCTTGAAGATATTAAAGCTCCGGAAGCGTTTTATATCGAACAGAGACTGAAAGAAGAGCTGGATATTCCTTTGATGCACGACGATCAGCACGGAACGGCAATTATTTCCGCAGCAGCATTAATCAACTCGCTTCAGATTGCCAATAAAAAGATTGAAGAAGTAAAAATGGTGGTGAACGGAGCAGGAGCAGCAGCTATTGCATGTACCAATCTTTATATTTCTCTTGGTTTGAAAAGAGAAAATGTCTTAATGTGCGACAGCAAAGGAGTAATCAACCATAAAAGAGAAAACCTTACTCCCGAAAAAATCGATTTTGTTGCTCATACAGACATCGAAACATTGGAAGATGCCGTAAAAGGTTCAGATGTTTTCGTGGGATTATCAAAAGGAAATGTAATGACACCGGAAATGTTGCGTAGCATGAACGAAAATCCTATCGTTTTCGCATTGGCAAATCCGGATCCGGAAATTGCCTATAATGTAGCAATTGAAACCCGTAAAGATGTCATTATGGCAACAGGAAGAAGCGATTATCCTAATCAGGTTAATAACGTTCTCGGTTTCCCTTACATTTTCCGTGGAGCATTGGATGTTCAGGCAAAAGGAATTAATGAAGCAATGAAACTGGCGGCTGTTCATGCCATTGCAGATTTAGCGAAAGAGCCTGTTCCGGAAGCAGTAATTTTAGCGTATAATATTCAGAATCTGCAGTTCGGAAGAGAATATTTTATTCCGAAACCGTTTGATAACCGTTTAATTACGAAAGTTTCAAGTGCTGTAGCGAAAGCTGCCGTAGAAAGCGGTATTGCCAGAAAAACAATTACAAACTTCGAAGAATACGAAAACAGCCTTCTCGACAGAATGGGAAGAGACGAGAAGCTGGTAAGAATGATGCAGAACCGTGCAAAAGCCAATCCGAAGAGAATTACTTTAGGAAACGCAGAAGAATACAATGTTCTGAAAGCTGCACAGATCTTATATGAAGAGGGAATTGCGTATCCGAGTCTGTTAGGAAATAAAAAATACATCAAAGAGCAGATGGAACATTTCGGGATCAATCTTGATATTCCGATTATTGATCCGAGCGACGACGACCAGAAAGAAAACAGAAAAAAATACAGAGAAACACTTTGGAAGCTTCGCCAGAGAAAAGGAATGAACGAATACAAAGCAAAAAGATTCGTTCGCCAGAGAGATTATTTCGGTCCTTTGATGCTGAAACATGGCGATACTGATGGATTAATCGTTGGTTTCTCTAAAAACTATACTTCTGTTTTAAGACCTGTTTTAGAAGTAATTGAAAAAGATAAAGGGGTTGATAAAGTAGCAGCAATGATGATGATCCTGTCTGAAAAGAAACCTATTTTCTTCGCAGATACATCCATCAATCAGAATCCTACAGCAGAAGATCTGGTAAATATTGCTAAAATGGCAGAATTCACCGTAAAATCTTTTGCCATCGAACCGAGAATCGCCATGCTTGGATTTGAAAACTTTGCAGCCATCTCCGAAACTTCAAAAAAAGTAGCTAAAGCAGTAAGCATCCTTCACGAAAAATATCCGAAAATGGTCGTGGACGGAGAAATTCAGCCGGATTTTGCGATGAATTCAGATCATTTAAGTGATTATCCGTTCTCAAAATTAGGAACAACGCCTGCCAATACATTCATTTTCCCGAATCTTGAAAGTGCCAACTTATCCTACAAGATCATCAGAGGAATGAAGGTAGCACAGGTAATCGGACCAATTCTGATGGGGCTGAAACAGCCGGTTCACGTTCTACAGATGCGTTCCAGCGTAGATGAGATTGTAAACCTTGCCACCATTGCAGTTCTGGATGCCCAGAGAAGAGAGAAAAAAGATAAAAAGTAAACAGAAAGTTAACAATATTTGAAATAATTAAAAGACTCCGGATTTCGGAGTCTTTTGTTTTTGGAAGCAATTGTTAAAATTATAGTTAAAAATTAAGTTAAAAATCATTCGCGCGTGAAATGAAAACATAACTTAGTTTAAATTACTATATTTGGGAGTTATAAAAATTAATAATGATATTTTCACTTCAAGGCATTGTTCAGGAACTTACGCCTACCTACGCAGTAATCAACGTACAAGGAGTTGGTTACTATGTAGGTATCAGTTTAATGACTTCACAGACCCTCACAACTAATAAAGAAACCTTTCTTTTTATTCAGCAGATTATTCGGGAAGACGCCCATTTATTATTTGGATTTAACACTCGTTCAGAAAAAGAAATGTTCAATCTGTTAATAAGCGTTAATGGAGTAGGAGCGGTTTCAGCACTTATTTTACTATCCACTTTAAGTCTTGATGAGATTGCTTCGGCAATATTATCAAAAAACAGCGCACTCATTCAGAAAGCGAAAGGAATCGGTGCAAAAACAGCTGAAAGAATTATTGTAGATCTTAAGGATAAAGTGCAGAAATACAGCAATCCGGAAGAAAATATTTCCACGTTTGCAAATAATAAAATCAAGGAAGAATCGTTATCTGCATTAGAAGTTTTGGGCATTCCGAAGCGAATGAGTGAGAAGCTTGCAGATAAAATCATGAAGCAGGATTCTGATATTTCAGTAGAAGAGTTGGTAAAACAAATTTTAAAAAACATTTAACATTTGGTGGCGAATAATAAATATTTCAATATAATTCTGTTCCTGTCGTTTTTACTTGTGTCAACATTTACGTTTGCACAGAGGCGGGCTACAGCAAAAGTAAGCGATACCGCAATTATCAAAAAAGATTATCAGTTGGCAGATCCTACACAGTATGAAGCCTACTATGATATAAAAACAGGAATGTATTTCGTATATCCAAAGGTAGGAAATACGATAACCGGACAACCGACTGCGATGTCTCCTGAAGATTACAAGGAGTTTATGATGGAGGCTCAGACGAAAGCTTACTATAAAGAGAAGTCAGACCGCTATAGTCTGATGTTCCGGAAAGATAAAAGTGATGCAGCTAGAAAAGGTTTAATTCCTTCATTGCAAATTAATAACAGGCTTTTCGAAACCATTTTCGGAAGTAATAAAATTGAAATCATTCCTACCGGATATGCTTCTTTCGATTTTGCCGGACTCTATCAGAAGATTGATAATCCATTAATCTTACCACAGAACAGAAAGAGTTTTACATTTGATATCGACCAGAGAATTCAGCTCGGATTATTGGGGAAAGTCGGGGAGAACCTTCAGCTAAAAGCCAATTACGATACCCAGAGTGGTTTTGCTTTTGAAAACAGAATGAATCTTGTCTGGCAGGCTAAAGGAAGCTGGAAAGATCTTCAGCAGAAAGGTCTGCAGGATGTAGATAAACCAAGTGCAGGGGGAGAAGATAAAATCATTAAAAGAGTAGAATTCGGTAACGTTAATATGCCGCTTTCAACCAGTCTGATCCGTGGTTCTCAATCTTTATTCGGGGTTAAAACAGAGTTTCAGCTGGGTAAAACCTTCGGGACAGTGGTACTTTCCCAACAGCAGGGTGAAGCCAGAAATATTACGGTACAAGGCGGTGGCGTAATGAATACATTTAAATTAAATGCAATTGATTATGAAGACAACCAGCACTATTTCTTGGGACATTATTTCCTGGATAAATATGACGGAGCTTTATTAAACTATCCTCAGATCAATTCCAAGATCAGCATTACAAGACTGGAAGTGTGGGTTTTGGATCAGGGAAACAGCAATTTACAGTACCAGAAAAGTATTGTCGGAATCAGAGATTTAGGAGATGCTCCGGGAATTCTTCCGGATAATAACCAGCCGGGTTTCAACCTGTATTCCACAATCAACGGATTACCGGGTTTAAGAGATGCAAGTACAACATATAATGCAATCAATGGACAGAATCTTCCGGTTGCGACAGGAACAACAGAAGTTTATCAGGATGGTGAACACTTTATCTTTAATAAAAAAGCAAGAAGATTAAATACCAATGAATATACCTTACAGCCACAGTTAGGATACATTTCATTAAACCAGAAACTTAATGATAATCAGCTTTTGGCAGTTTCCTTCTCCTATACGGTGAATGGAAGCAATCAGGTATATAAAGTCGGGGAATTCTCTGAAGAAAGTACGGTTTTAATGGCAAAACTTCTGAAGCCGAATACAACGGTAAAAACCACTTCTCCGATGTGGAATCTGATGATGAAGAACATCTATTCTTTAGATGCGGGACAGGTGAATAAGGATGGATTTATCCTGAATGTTTTATACAGAGATCCACAATCCGGAGGTAAGGTTAATTATCTTCCGGTTGCCAATAATCCACAGGTGAGCAGTGTTCCTTTAATCAAATTATTAAACTGGGACAGACTAAACGCCAACGGAGATTTACAGAACAACGGAAGTTCAACAGGAGACGGTGTTTTTGACTTTGTTAACGGAATTACCATAAGACCGGAAACCGGAAGAGTAATCTTCACCAAAGTTCAGCCTTTTGGTAGTTATATTCAGAATGTAATAGGAACTAACGATCCTCAGTATGTGTTCTCGGATCTTTACAGCCAGCAAAAGCAAGTGGCTACATCAAGCAATCTGGCGCAGCGTTACACCATTGAAGGTCGTTACAAAGGTGTTCAGGGACAGGGAATTTCTCTGGGAGCAGTTAATGTTCCTCAAGGTTCGGTAAAAGTTTCCGCAAACGGAGTTCAGCTTACCGAAGGGATAGACTACACCGTAGATTATATGTTGGGAACAGTTACCATCATCAATGAGCAGGTAAAACAATCCGGACAGGCAATTAATATTTCACTGGAGAACCAGTTAACATTCAATACCCAGAGAAAAAGATTTATGGGATTGAATCTGGAAAGAAGATTTAATGAAAACTTTATCTTGGGAGGAACCGTTGTAAATTACTCCGAATCGCCACTTACCCAAAAGGTAAATTATGGTCAGGAAGCCGTGAACAATACTATGGCAGGGATCAACTTGATGTACAACAATAAACTTCCGTTCCTTACAAGACTAACAGACAAGATCCCTCTTGTAAACACTGAAGCACCATCCAATTTGAATTTCAAAATGGAGGCAGCCTATTTACTTCCCGGTTTAAATAAAGGAATTAACGACCAGTCTTATATTGATGATTTTGAACAGACCACATCGAAAATTACATTAAAAGAACCTACAGCATGGAGCTTGGCTTCAAAGCCTGAAAAGAACCAGTCTGATCCGTTATTTACAGGAGCCGGAAAAAATAATGACAGAACAGAAGGTTACGGTAGAGGGTTGTTATCATGGTATAACATTGATCCTAGATTTTATGGAGTAGGAGGAAAAGCTCCCGCAGGAATCACTCCGCAGTCGGTTTCCAATCATGCTTCAAGAAGGGTACAGTTCTCGGAAATTTTCAACAACAGAGATTTTGTGGCAGGAGAACAGACGTATACCAATACTTTTGATATTTCGTATTATCCTGCAGAAAAAGGTCCTTACAACTCGAACCCTAATACGGAAACAACAGCACAGAGATGGGCGGGAATCATGAGACCGATCAGCGTTTCCAATTTCGTAAATTCAAACATCGAATATGTTGAATTCTGGATGATGGATCCTTATGCAGACGGAAATACTTTGGGTACCAATCCAAAACTTTTACTGCATTTAGGAAATGTTTCTGAAGATATACTTAAAGACGGACAGATGCAGTACGAAAATGGATTGCCAACTCCTTCGGCTCCGTCTACAACTACGGCATCAAACTGGGGAACCCAACCGAAGCAGCCACCGATTCTTTACGCTTTCTCAAGTGAAGGAGCAGACAGAAAGGCTCAGGATTTGGGATATGACGGTTTAAGTTCGGATCAGGAAGCAGCATTGTTTGGAAATACATTTATCAATCCGGTTACCAATGTTTCCGACCCTGCAGTAGATGATTTTGTGTTTTATATGTCAGACAAGTTCACAGGAACTCAGGCGTCATCTCTGGTTCAGCGATACAAATATTTCAGAGGTCCGGAAGGAAACTCTCAAAGCAACTCTTTGGAAGTTTCTTCACAGACTCCGGATGCGGAAGATATTAATAAAGATTACAACTTGGATCAGACGGAAAGCTATAACCAGTATGAGGTAAGCTTAACTCCTGGAAGCTTAACTTTAGGACAGAATAATATAGTAGATGTTAAAACAGTTCAGGCATCATTCCAGAACGGGCAGACTTCTCAGGTAAAATGGTATTTATTCAGAATTCCAGTATCAAAATATGTTACAACTGCCGGTAATGCAGACCCTTCTATTTTGAATAATGTAAGATTTGCAAGATTATTATTAACAGGTTTCGATCAGACTTCAACGTTAAGATTCGGAACGATGGATCTGGTGAGATCAGACTGGAGAAAATATCCTAAAAATATTGCCAATACGGGAAATTCAGGAGCTACGGATGAAGGGACACTCACTACAAATAACGATAACTTTGAGGTGGGAAGTGTAAATATTGAAGAAAATGCACTGAATCAGCCGCCTTACGTTCTGCCTCCGGGAATCGACAGACAGATTTTAAGTGGTAATGCAGGGGCACAAAGACAGAATGAAGCTTCTTTATATTTAAAAGCGACATCCCTTGCTCCGTCTGAAGCGAGAGGGGTATTTAAAAATACTTCTCTGGATATGAGAAGATACAAGAAGCTGAAACTTTTTGTACACGCTCAGGATCCTGGTAAAAGAGTATTCGGTTTTAATAAAGAAACCAAATTCTTCATCCGTTTAGGTAGTGATGCCACAGATAACTATTATGAATATGAATCTTCACTCTTCGTTACACCATCTACCGCTACAACACCTATGGAAATCTGGCCAATGGAAAATGATGTGGATTTAAATATTCAGGATTTTGTTGATGCTAAAATAAGAAGAGATAAAAATCATCCGACACAAATTGTACAAAGATTAAAAGATGAGGTTTTTGATCCGGGGAATACTTTTAAAAGTCTTTACATTAAAGGTCGACCAAGTTTAGGAAACATCACGACCATTATGATAGGTATCAGAAATGGTTTTGAAAGAGGAACTTCCACAGCTGTCTCAATCGACAGGATTCTTTGGGTAAACGAAATCCGTCTTTCCGAAATAGAAAACGACGGAGGATATGCAGGAAACGCCAGCTTAAACTTCAACCTTGGAGACTTTGCAACCGTGAATACAAGTGCTTCTTATACTTCAGTAGGATTTGGAAACATCGATTCTAAACCTGCAGAAAGACATCAGTCTACTCAGTCTGCATTCAGCATCAATACAGCCGTAAATGTAGATAAGTTTTTGCCTGAAAAAAGCGGAGTTAAAATTCCTGTGAATTATTCTTACTCGCAGACTATTGAAGATCCGAAGTACAATCCTCTGGATACGGATGTTGAGTTTAAGAAAGCAGCTAACAAGGAACAGCTTAAAAAAGTAGCAAGAACCTTTACGCAGCAAAGAAGCATAGGTGTTGTGAATATGCATAAAGAAAGAATGAATCCGAACAGGAAACCTAAGTTCTACGATATCGAAAACGTATCGGTAACGGCGGTTTACAACGACGATTATTATAGAGATATTTATACCAAGAAAAATTACAGACAATATCTCAGAGGGTATGTGGATTACAACTACACATTCAAACCTTGGGTAATCCGTCCGTTCAATAAAATGATAAGCGATACCGCGAAGTCTACGAAATATTTAAGATGGGTAAAAGAATTTAACTTTAATCCTATTCCTACAAGATTCTCTTTCAGAACTGAAATCGACAGAAATTACAACGAATTGCAGTTCAGAAATATTGATGCGATTCTTACAGGGAATTATGGTGATGACTTTGCTGCTATTAAAAACAGAAACTTCTATTTCGGATGGCAGTATGGTTTAGGATTTAATTTTACTAAATCTTTAAAACTGGAAATCAACTCGGCTACCAGAACATTGAATGATAATGTAGATGTAAACTCAATGGACAACAGTTCTATCTTTGGAAATGTTTTCAGAGCAGGAAGACCGGTACTGTACAATCACAGAGTTCAGCTGAATTATAAATTACCATTCCAGTATCTTCCTTATCTGGATTTCATCGATGCAGAATTAGGATACGGATTTACCTACAACTGGAATGCAAGATCTACCGTATTGCTGTCGAGTCCGGATGGAAGTTTAGGTTCGGTAGGGCAGAATACCAATGTTATTCAGGCAACTGGGACGGCAGATTTTACGAAGTTCTTTGGACAGTTTAAATATTTCAAAAATATTTCAACGAAACTTCAGAAGCGTAAACAGGAAATAGATTCTTTAAATAATGCCTACACCCAACAGTGGGAGAAGAAAAGATATGCTTATAAAAAATATAAGTTTAAATCCAGACTTACGCCGCTTCAGAGCATGGCTTATTTATTAACATCTATGAAGCAGTTGGATATCAATTACTCTGAAAATAACGGAACCGTTCTTCCGGGGCTGCTTTCTGCTCCGAACTGGTATGGTTACGGACAGACTTTGGGAGGTCCTACCATCGGATTCCTTTTTGGTTCGCAGGCGGATATCAGAAGAACGGTAATGGAAAACGGATGGGTGAGTGATTCTCAATTTATGACAGATCCTTATGTGAGGATGTCAACGCGCGAGTTAAGAGCCAATTTGCAGATAATACCAATGAATGATCTTCGGATTGATATTAACGCATTGCATAATTACAACCGCAACTTTACCCATACAGGATTCAATTACAGAGATCCGAACACAGGAGTTGCCAATCCGAATTATACATTTGCGAATGATTTGGTAACATACTCCAATTCGGTTGTTTTACTGAAAACGGCATTCAAAGACGGAGCGGCAATTTATCAGGCAATCAGACAGAATGCACAGGCTTTATCTCAGCAAATGCAGGGAGCTTTAGAACCGAACGGATTTAAAGACGGATACGGAATTTCAAACGCATACATTTTAATTCCTGCGTTCCGGGCTGCAGTTGAAGGTAAAACGGTAAAAGAAATGAAAAACCCTAAAAAGGCAGGGCTTCCGATTCCAAACTGGAAGATCACTTACTCAGGATTGAGAAATATCCCGATCATTAACGGACAGTTCTCCAAGTTTGATCTTTTGCATTCTTATCAGGCAACTTATACAGCAACAGGAATTCAGTCGAGTATAGATTACTTCAACAGTCTTAATTCTTACAATGCAACGCAGAGAGATATTAATGATGATTATATCAATCCGTTCACTTTTGCTCAGGTAGGTTACGTAGAAAACTTCTCGCCGCTGATTGGAGTAGATATGACGATGAGAAACAATATCCAGTTGGGTATTCAGTATAACAGATTAAGAACATTGTTACTGGGATTGGTCAACCATACTTTAACAGAGGATTCAAACAGCGAATATGTTGTAAGAGTAGGATATATCATCAGAAACTTCAGACTGGGAATGACGAACGTGAGAGGAAGAGGAAAAGCAAAGGGAAGCGACCTTAATATCAGAGGAGATTTTTCACTGAGAGACAGTAAAACCAGTATTACGAATATTCTGCTTGATGATTCTCAGATTACCGGAGGACAGAGACTGATGAATATTAAAGTATCAGCAGATTATAATGTCTCTGAAAACCTTAACCTTAGAGTATTCTATGAGCAGATGACTTCTAAATACAAAATCTCTACCGCGTTCCCGTTGTCAACGATCAGAGCAGGTATTTCTGCAACGTTTACATTCGGAAACTCAGGAGGTTTCTAATTAGAACGAAAATAAATTTAAATGTCTCTCAGTTTTTGAGGGACATTTTTTATATCCGATATTTGAACCTTCTGGAATTTTGAATACATTTGTACAAATAAAAAATTAAAAATGAACACACCATCAGAATTAAAGTACACGAAAGATCACGAATGGATCAAGATTGAAGGAAACGTTGCTACAATCGGTATTACAGACTTCGCACAGGGAGAATTGGGAGATATCGTTTACGTAGATGTAGACACTGTAGATGATGATCTTGAAGGAGGTGCGGTTTTCGGAAGTGTAGAAGCTGTAAAAACAGTTTCAGATTTATTCTTGCCAATCTCAGGAAAAGTGATCGAATTCAACTCAGAATTGGAGGATCAGCCGGAATTATTAAATTCAGATCCTTATGGGAACGGATGGATCATCAAATTAGAAGTTGCTGAAGGTGCAGATCATTCAGAATTACTTTCTGCGGAAGAATACCAGTCAATCATTGGATAAGATTTCAAAAATATTCAGTAAGATATTGCCCATTTATTGGGCATTTCTTACTTATATGCTCCTCAAGCCCGGTGAAGAAAACCACGAATATTGGTTTATGTTCAGCGGTATAGACAAGATTTTGCATCTAAGCATCTTTGCAGCATTAGGTTTCCTTTTTATTGCTGCTTTTCCAAAAATCCGTTTTTACTACTTCATTCAGATCATTTTGCTTTATGCATTTCTTACCGAGATACTTCAGGAAGAAATGGGATTGGGAAGGTCAATGGAAACTTTAGATATTGTTGCCGACACGTTGGGCTGCTTAATAGGATACTATTTTTATAAAATTTTAGCTAAGCGATTTCTTTAATTGCCCCTAAAAAAAGGTTGTTTAAAGTAACAAGTCGATCTTAAAAAATATCACCTTAGTTTTAGAACTTTCTCCCCTTCAAAAACTCCTTTCTTTATAAGAAGCTATTTCCCGCTATCCACTTTATCTTTTGGGTTACGTGCTCCGCTTCGCTCCGCCCGCAACCCAAAAGGATGCCGTTCCTATCGAGGCTAAGAATTTCGGAAACCTTATTGAAATGCCGACAAACCTTTCGTTTGTAGGTGCCTCAAGAGGTGCTGAACTTATACTGGATTTTAAATACATATATAATAAAGAAAAGAGATGATCTCAAAAGTCAATACTTAACTTTTTCAATGAACCTTTCCTCTTTAACTCCTTTTTTCACCCGCAAATTTCCTCCTTTCCATACTTGCATCCTCAAATCCATCCATTTTCCCCTCAATCCAACAAAATCTTCCCGCAGAACGCAATATTTCCTTCTTTTTTCCATGATTTCATTATTCGTCCAACGGTTTTTCAAAATCAAAAATATCAAATCGTTTAATGTGGAAAACTATGGATATCCTTATAAAGATAAATAAACCAGTGTTTTATCGCCTGAAGTTACCCACAATCGTGTGTATGGCTTAAATATTATGTTAAATATATTTGGAAGCGGAGGGTTAAAGTCTCTATCTTTGCCCCACTGAAAAACGATAGAAGATCAGTAAGCGCAGAAGAGCTTTTAGCTAAGCAATATTACTTAATTAATCCTGAGAGAGGACGGTAAAAGTCTTTTTAAAGCTACAGATTAAAGCGGGTTTTATTTTAAACTTTTTTTAAAAAATATAAAATAAGATTTGCGGGAATAAAAAAGATTTGTATCTTTGCAGTCCCTAAACGGGGGAGCGCAGGAGAGTATAGATTGAGTGTTTAGAGAGGGGTTAAGGTTACAGAAAAAACTTTAAAATTTTCTTGAAAAACATTTGGTCAAATCAAAATAAGTTATTACTTTTGCACTCGCAAATACGAAACGAAAACGACAGATACTAAGTTTTGTAGGAAGCGGAAGAAATGAAGATCATTGACATACAATATAACAACCAAGTAAGGAAAAACTAAAGCGTCAAAACTTTGAGTGAGTCAGACAAACATACAATGGAGAGTTTGATCCTGGCTCAGGATGAACGCTAGCGGGAGGCCTAACACATGCAAGCCGAGCGGTAGAGATTCTTCGGAATCTTGAGAGCGGCGCACGGGTGCGGAACACGTGTGCAACCTGCCTTTATCTGGGGGATAGCCTTTCGAAAGGGAGATTAATACCCCATAATATAATGAGTGGCATCACTTGTTATTGAAAACTCCGGTGGATAGAGATGGGCACGCGCAAGATTAGATAGTTGGTGAGGTAACGGCTCACCAAGTCAATGATCTTTAGGGGGCCTGAGAGGGTGATCCCCCACACTGGTACTGAGACACGGACCAGACTCCTACGGGAGGCAGCAGTGAGGAATATTGGACAATGGGTGAGAGCCTGATCCAGCCATCCCGCGTGAAGGACGACGGCCCTATGGGTTGTAAACTTCTTTTGTACAGGGATAAACCTTTCCACGTGTGGAAAGCTGAAGGTACTGTACGAATAAGCACCGGCTAACTCCGTGCCAGCAGCCGCGGTAATACGGAGGGTGCAAGCGTTATCCGGATTTATTGGGTTTAAAGGGTCCGTAGGCGGATCTGTAAGTCAGTGGTGAAATCTCATAGCTTAACTATGAAACTGCCATTGATACTGCAGGTCTTGAGTAAGGTAGAAGTAGCTGGAATAAGTAGTGTAGCGGTGAAATGCATAGATATTACTTAGAACACCAATTGCGAAGGCAGGTTACTATGTCTTAACTGACGCTGATGGACGAAAGCGTGGGGAGCGAACAGGATTAGATACCCTGGTAGTCCACGCTGTAAACGATGCTAACTCGTTTTTGGGTTTTCGGATTCAGAGACTAAGCGAAAGTGATAAGTTAGCCACCTGGGGAGTACGAACGCAAGTTTGAAACTCAAAGGAATTGACGGGGGCCCGCACAAGCGGTGGATTATGTGGTTTAATTCGATGATACGCGAGGAACCTTACCAAGACTTAAATGGGAATTGACAGATTTAGAAATAGATCCTCCTTCGGGCAATTTTCAAGGTGCTGCATGGTTGTCGTCAGCTCGTGCCGTGAGGTGTTAGGTTAAGTCCTGCAACGAGCGCAACCCCTGTCACTAGTTGCCATCATTCAGTTGGGGACTCTAGTGAGACTGCCTACGCAAGTAGAGAGGAAGGTGGGGATGACGTCAAATCATCACGGCCCTTACGTCTTGGGCCACACACGTAATACAATGGCCGGTACAGAGGGCAGCTACACAGCGATGTGATGCAAATCTCGAAAGCCGGTCTCAGTTCGGATTGGAGTCTGCAACTCGACTCTATGAAGCTGGAATCGCTAGTAATCGCGCATCAGCCATGGCGCGGTGAATACGTTCCCGGGCCTTGTACACACCGCCCGTCAAGCCATGGAAGTCTGGGGTACCTGAAGTCGGTGACCGTAACAGGAGCTGCCTAGGGTAAAACAGGTAACTAGGGCTAAGTCGTAACAAGGTAGCCGTACCGGAAGGTGCGGCTGGAACATCTCATTTTAGAGCGTCTTAAAGACGAAAAACAAAATTAGTACGCAAGTACAAAGTACTTACTTAAAGTAAAGCTTTAGTTTTTTATTTGGTTGATATATCATAATACACACCCACTAGAAATTAGTAAAAGGGAAAGAGATTGAGAAATGAAGAATGGGAAAAAGTATATTACTTATAACTCATCACCCATTACTCATACAAAGTCTCGTAGCTCAGCTGGTTAGAGCGCTACACTGATAATGTAGAGGTCGGCAGTTCGAGCCTGCCCGAGACTACTAATTAAGGCGGCTGGCAAATCGCTTATGGCTGATGGCAAAAAAGTCAACAGCAATTAGCAAGAAGCCAACAGCACCTAGAGGGGGAATTAGCTCAGCTGGCTAGAGCGCCTGCCTTGCACGCAGGAGGTCAAGGGTTCGACTCCCTTATTCTCCACCATCATAGATGGTTTAATTTTAAAAAAGCAGATAGAGCCAAAAACAATATTTGCGAATTAGATCAGAAGTAGAATTAAGATCATTGACATTAACGGTAAAGACATCACAAAGAGAAAACCGAGCACTTATAAGTGCTTGAGTAACCTAAAAATAGGAAAGAAATCGTTAAGGGCGTATGGCGGATGCCTAGGCTTTCAGAGGCGACGAAGGACGTGGTAAGCTGCGAAAAGCTGCGGGGATTGGCACACACGAATTGATCCGCAGATGTCCGAATGGGGCAACCCAATACATTGAAGATGTATTACCTCGTAAGAGGAGCAAACCCGGAGAACTGAAACATCTAAGTACCCGGAGGAAAAGAAATCGAAGAGATTCCGTAAGTAGTGGCGAGCGAAAGCGGATTAGCCCAAAAGTCTTTATATGTTTAATAGAATGTTCTGGAAAGAACAGCCATAGAGGGTGATAGCCCCGTATATGAAAGGCATACATAGATGATAAATGAGTAGGGCGGGACACGTGAAATCCTGTCTGAATATGGGGGGACCATCCTCCAAGGCTAAATACTCCTGAAAGACCGATAGTGAACAAGTACTGTGAAGGAAAGGTGAAAAGCACTTCGAATAGAAGGGTGAAATAGAACCTGAAACCGTACGCCTACAAGCGGTCGGAGCAGATTAATTCTGTGACGGCGTGCCTTTTGCATAATGAGCCTACGAGTTAATTTTACTAGCGAGGTTAAGTAATTAAGTTACGGAGCCGGAGCGAAAGCGAGTCTGAATAGGGCGCATAGTTAGTAGGATTAGACGCGAAACCTTGTGATCTACCCATGGGCAGGTTGAAGCTTTGGTAACACAAAGTGGAGGACCGAACCGGTTGACGTTGAAAAGTCTTCGGATGACCTGTGGGTAGGGGTGAAAGGCCAATCAAACTGGGAGATAGCTCGTACTCTCCGAAATGCATTTAGGTGCAGCGTCGTATATAAGTTTATTAGAGGTAGAGCTACTGATTGGATGCGGGGGTTTCACCGCCTACCAATTCCTGACAAACTCCGAATGCTAATAAATGTTCTACGGCAGTGAGGGCATGGGTGCTAAGGTCCATGTCCGAGAGGGAAAGAACCCAGACCAACAGCTAAGGTCCCCAAATTTCTGTTAAGTTGAAGCAACGCGGTTGGACTGCATTGACAGCTAGGATGTTGGCTTGGAAGCAGCCATTCATTTAAAGAGTGCGTAACAGCTCACTAGTCGAGCGGTCCGGCATGGATAATAATCGGGCATAAACAGAATACCGAAGCTATGGATTTATAATTAATTATATCTGGTAGGAGAGCATTCTATCGGCGCCGAAGCAGTATCGTGAGGTATTGTGGAGCTTATAGAAAAGAAAATGTAGGCATAAGTAACGATAAAGGGGGCGAGAAACCCCCTCACCGAAAGACTAAGGTTTCCTCAGCCATGCTAATCAGCTGAGGGTTAGTCGGGACCTAACGCGAACCCGAAAGGGGTAGTGGATGGACAATGGGTTAATATTCCCATACTTGCTCACACTAAAAAGGGGACGGTTCGATGTAGCTATAGAAGACGGACGGAAGTGTCAAGGCCTAGCCTTCGGGCGAAGCTGTTATAGTGTAATCGGATCCAAGAAAAGCCGAAGTGAAGCAACCCGTACCAAAACCGACACAGGTAGTCGAGGAGAGAATCCTAAGGTGCTCGAGTGAGTCGTGGCTAAGGAACTAGGCAAAATAGTCTCGTAACTTCGGAAGAAGAGACGCCAGCAGCAATGCTGGCCGCAGTGAAGAGGCCCAGGCGACTGTTTATCAAAAACACAGGACTCTGCTAAATCGAAAGATGCTGTATAGGGTCTGACACCTGCCCGGTGCTGGAAGGTTAAGGAAGGGCGTTAGCGTAAGCGAAGCGTTTGACTGAAGCCCCAGTAAACGGCGGCCGTAACTATAACGGTCCTAAGGTAGCGAAATTCCTTGTCGGGTAAGTTCCGACCTGCACGAATGGTGTAACGATCTGGGCACTGTCTCAGCCACGAGCTCGGTGAAATTGTAGTATCGGTGAAGATGCCGATTACCCGCAATGGGACGAAAAGACCCTGTGAACCTTTACTATAACTTCGTATTGACTTTGAGTAAGTAATGTGTAGGATAGGTGGGAGGCTTTGAAGCAGGCACGCTAGTGTTTGTGGAGCCGACGTTGAAATACCACCCTTTACTTACTTGGAGCCTAACTTCTTTAGGGAAGGACATTGCGTGGTGGGTAGTTTGACTGGGGTGGTCGCCTCCAAAAGAGTAACGGAGGCTTTCAAAGGTACCCTCAGCACGCTTGGTAACCGTGCGTAGAGTGTAATGGCATAAGGGTGCTTGACTGTGAGACCAACAAGTCGATCAGGTGCGAAAGCAGGACATAGTGATCCGGTGGTTCCGTATGGAAGGGCCATCGCTCATAGGATAAAAGGTACTCCGGGGATAACAGGCTAGTCTCCCCCAAGAGCTCACATCGACGGGGAGGTTCGGCACCTCGATGTCGGCTCGTCACATCCTGGGGCTGGAGAAGGTCCCAAGGGTTGGGCTGTTCGCCCATTAAAGTGGCACGCGAGCTGGGTTCAGAACGTCGTGAGACAGTTCGGTCTCTATCTATTGCGGGCGTTAGATGTTTGAGAGGGCTTGATTCTAGTACGAGAGGACCGAATTGAACAAACCTCTGGTGTATCAGTTGTACCGCCAGGTGCACCGCTGAGTAGCTATGTTTGGAAGAGATAAGCACTGAAAGCATATAAGTGCGAAACTCGCCTCAAGATGAGACATCTTTTAAGGGTCGTGGGAGATGACCACGTTGATAGGCTACAGGTGTAAAGTTGGTAACAGCATAGCCGAGTAGTACTAATTACCCGTAGATTTATAGCCTATTCATAAGTAATGAGTAATAGGTAATGAGCAATCATGCTTATCATAACTTAGCTTAAGTATTTATAAGTGCAACACTGGTTTTGCCTTTGTGATGAAATTTACCGATAAAAAGCGAATGGCCAATGGCAATAAGCCAATAGCCAACAGCTATATACAACCTTTAGGGTGGTTTTAGCGGTGGGGCTCACCTGTTCCCATTCCGAACACAGAAGTTAAGCCCACCAGCGCCGATGGTACTGCGAAAGCGGGAGAGTAGGTCGCCGCCAGTTTTTATTTAAAAGTCTCATAGAATTTATTCTATGAGACTTTTTTTATGCCCATACCCCAGATAATACCCCTAAGTAAGAGTCAGGGAAAAAAGAATAAATGTCTTGTCCTGAAAAAGGTTGACTACTAAATACCAAAAAACCAGTCATCCTAATGAGATTAAAAAAAGTATCCGCCCCTGTTCAAGAATACAGTGAAGCATTTAAAAGACAAGTTGTCTCCGAATATGAGCGGGGATTATATACAAAATCACAATTACAAACCCGCTATAATATCAGGGGTAATTCCTGCATTCCCAGATGGTTAATGAAATATGGTAACTTTACTTATGAAAAACAATTAAGTAAAGGCAGACCCATGAAAGATCCACAGAAACAGAAGATTAAAGAGCTTGAAGCAGCATTGGCCAAAAAGGAAGAAGAACTCAAAGTGTTCAGGAAATTTATAGAAATTGCAGAGCGTGAGCTTAAGGTTGAGATTGTAAAAAAGTCTGGTTCCAATCAATCCAGGAAATAAAGGTAAATACGACTCTTTCAACAGAGAATATCTGCCGATTGTTTGGCTACAGTAAGCAAGCTTATTACAAGAGACAAAAACAGCCTGTTTCTACAGATCATGAAACAAGAGTTATAGAATTTGTTGTATCAATTCGTAAAAAGATGCCTAAAATAGGTACTAGAAAACTTTATGTTTTACTTAAGAATGATTTTGAAAAGGAAGAAATTCATGTAGGAAGGGATCAGTTGTTTAGCATTTTGAGATCAAATTATCTTTTAATTCCCAGAAGGCACAGCTATTTTAAAACAACCAATTCCAGACATTGGATGAAAAAATATCCCAATATTATCAAAGGAAAAGAATTGAAATGTTCGGAGAAAGTTTGGGTTGCAGATATTACTTATCTCAAGACCAAAGAGAAGAATTATTATCTTCATCTGATTACCGATGCCTATTCTAAGAAAATTGTAGGATACGAATTGAGTGATAATTTACAGACCAACTCTACGTTGAAAGCATTAAAGCAAGCCATACAGAATCGACTGTACAAGCATTCACTCATTCATCATTCAGACAGAGGGTTGCAGTATTGCAGTAAAGAATATACTGAAACACTCAAGAAAAGTGATATGCTTATCAGTATGACCGAAAATTCGGATCCTTATGAAAATGCTATAGCAGAGAGAGTGAATGGTATTCTGAAACATGAATTTGGATTGATTGATACTTTTGAAAATTTTAAAAATCTTTCCCAACAGCTTGAACAAGCAATTTATTGCTATAACAATTTAAGACCGCATTTTTCTTTACATTATAATATTCCAAACCAAGTACACATGAAAAATAATGTGAAATTAAAAACCTATAAAAAACAAAATCAGAATAGGAAAATTCCTACTCTGATTTAAGTATATTTGTGATATAAAACTAGTTAACCTTTTTCAGGACTAGTCAAAAGTTAAAAGGAAAAAGGAAGAAGTAAAAAGTAATAAGGAAAGAAACCCCAGGATATAGTCAATCATCATTCATCAATTATCAATTATCTTTCATTACTCATTACTCATTACTCATTACTCATTACTCATTACTCATTACTCATTACTCAGCCACGATAGAAACACAATCCTTTTGGGTTGCGGGCGGAGCTAAGCGGAGTCCGCAACCCAAAAGATACAGTGGATAGCGGGAAAAGTTCATGAATAGAAAGAACTTCACCTATAGGTATTCATCATGGCTTTTTTATATTTTCAGTTTTTGATTAATTATTTTTATTCTTAACATTTATACGTTTTACCATATTTGTTATAATGTTTAAACTAATTCAGAATTAACACAAAAGATATAAAAGATAATAATACAGCAAATTTCCAGAATGATCTTAGCCGTCCAAAGAATAAAAATCAAAGATTTTAAAACTATTGTGATCTTTTCATTCATAGTACCAACTTTCAATAAAAGTACAGACAGACATATATTCTAAAATTTGAATAAAAGTATTTATTTAAAAATATTCTGGATCAGGTAACATTATTTAAAGCAATTTGTATAACTCTTTAATAATTTTAGACTGCCAATTTTTTGGATTTACATTTTTCTTTTAAGTATGATTTTGCCGGATAATAATATTATCGAACTAATCAATATGATGGTCTGAACTTAGACATTGTATTTTGTACCATTCGGAATTATTTTGTTAAGAAAAACTTCAAAAATAAATGACATTATTATTCTTAACTTCATAATAACTCAAAAATTTTATTCTACGGCAAGACGGAGCAAGTTGCTGTATCCGGTTTCAATAAGAAATACGCTAAACCTTCCTTTTTCCCAATATTCCTATGTTTCCTTATTAAAATTCTTCTTCTTATCAAATGAGTTACTTAAAAAGTTTATGTAACTGCGTTTCTTATATCTGTTTGATACTATGTAAAATGATGATATGAATGATTTTATATAGGAATGCTTCTTAAAATAAAACTACATACATAACTTTAAAAACTGAATTAGCTCAATTATTCTTTATTTAATAAACTTTTTTTAAATAAAAAAGACGCTGTTGTTGCTGAGCAGAACGACATGATCTTTTCAGGAATTGAATTTTTCCTCTTCAATAATCCAATTGCTTTGTTGAAAAAGACTTTTTTTACTTCTCTTCTTCCGCTTTTTCCATCGGCAAACCAAACAATGGTTTAAAATTACAGAAATTATTCTCCCAGTCACTCAGTGCTTTAGGATTAAATATGAATTAAAGATGAAATTTATGTTAACAAAAGTTGGATTGTAAGGAATAAAGCCCCTATCTTTGCCCCACTGAAAAACGATAGAGAATCAGTAAGCGCAGAAGAGCTTTTAGCTAAGCAATATTACTTAATGAATCCTGAGGGAAGACGGTAAAAGTCTTTTTAAAGCTACAGATTGAAGCGGCTTTTATTTTAAACTTTTTTTTAAAAAATATAAAATAAGATTTGCGGGAATGAAAAAGATTTGTATCTTTGCAGTCCCTAAACGGGGGAGCGCAGGAGAGTATAGATTGAGTGTTTAGAGAGGGGTTAAGGTTACAGAAAAAACTTTAAAATTTTCTTGAAAAACATTTGGTCAAATCAAAATAAGTTATTACTTTTGCACTCGCAAATACGAAACGAAAACGACAGATACTGAGTTTTGTAGGAAGCGGAAGAAATGAAGATCATTGACATACAATATAACAACCAAGTAAGGAAAAACTAAAGCGTCAAAACTTTGAGTGAGTCAGACAAACATACAATGGAGAGTTTGATCCTGGCTCAGGATGAACGCTAGCGGGAGGCCTAACACATGCAAGCCGAGCGGTAGAGATTCTTCGGAATCTTGAGAGCGGCGCACGGGTGCGGAACACGTGTGCAACCTGCCTTTATCTGGGGGATAGCCTTTCGAAAGGGAGATTAATACCCCATAATATAATGAGTGGCATCACTTGTTATTGAAAACTCCGGTGGATAGAGATGGGCACGCGCAAGATTAGATAGTTGGTGAGGTAACGGCTCACCAAGTCAATGATCTTTAGGGGGCCTGAGAGGGTGATCCCCCACACTGGTACTGAGACACGGACCAG
Organism: Chryseobacterium sp. ZHDP1; assembly: GCF_018603435.1. Classification (GTDB taxonomy): domain Bacteria; phylum Bacteroidota; class Bacteroidia; order Flavobacteriales; family Weeksellaceae; genus Chryseobacterium; species Chryseobacterium indicum. The sequence continues at coordinate 3,794,558 of NZ_CP075682.1, forward strand.
ACTCCTACGGGAGGCAGCAGTGAGGAATATTGGACAATGGGTGAGAGCCTGATCCAGCCATCCCGCGTGAAGGACGACGGCCCTATGGGTTGTAAACTTCTTTTGTACAGGGATAAACCTTTCCACGTGTGGAAAGCTGAAGGTACTGTACGAATAAGCACCGGCTAACTCCGTGCCAGCAGCCGCGGTAATACGGAGGGTGCAAGCGTTATCCGGATTTATTGGGTTTAAAGGGTCCGTAGGCGGATCTGTAAGTCAGTGGTGAAATCTCATAGCTTAACTATGAAACTGCCATTGATACTGCAGGTCTTGAGTAAGGTAGAAGTAGCTGGAATAAGTAGTGTAGCGGTGAAATGCATAGATATTACTTAGAACACCAATTGCGAAGGCAGGTTACTATGTCTTAACTGACGCTGATGGACGAAAGCGTGGGGAGCGAACAGGATTAGATACCCTGGTAGTCCACGCTGTAAACGATGCTAACTCGTTTTTGGGTTTTCGGATTCAGAGACTAAGCGAAAGTGATAAGTTAGCCACCTGGGGAGTACGAACGCAAGTTTGAAACTCAAAGGAATTGACGGGGGCCCGCACAAGCGGTGGATTATGTGGTTTAATTCGATGATACGCGAGGAACCTTACCAAGACTTAAATGGGAATTGACAGATTTAGAAATAGATCCTCCTTCGGGCAATTTTCAAGGTGCTGCATGGTTGTCGTCAGCTCGTGCCGTGAGGTGTTAGGTTAAGTCCTGCAACGAGCGCAACCCCTGTCACTAGTTGCCATCATTCAGTTGGGGACTCTAGTGAGACTGCCTACGCAAGTAGAGAGGAAGGTGGGGATGACGTCAAATCATCACGGCCCTTACGTCTTGGGCCACACACGTAATACAATGGCCGGTACAGAGGGCAGCTACACAGCGATGTGATGCAAATCTCGAAAGCCGGTCTCAGTTCGGATTGGAGTCTGCAACTCGACTCTATGAAGCTGGAATCGCTAGTAATCGCGCATCAGCCATGGCGCGGTGAATACGTTCCCGGGCCTTGTACACACCGCCCGTCAAGCCATGGAAGTCTGGGGTACCTGAAGTCGGTGACCGTAACAGGAGCTGCCTAGGGTAAAACAGGTAACTAGGGCTAAGTCGTAACAAGGTAGCCGTACCGGAAGGTGCGGCTGGAACATCTCATTTTAGAGCGTCTTAAAGACGAAAAACAAAATTAGTACGCAAGTACAAAGTACTTACTTAAAGTAAAGCTTTAGTTTTTTATTTGGTTGATATATCATAATACACACCCACTAGAAATTAGTAAAAGGGAAAGAGATTGAGAAATGAAGAATGGGAAAAAGTATATTACTTATAACTCATCACCCATTACTCATACAAAGTCTCGTAGCTCAGCTGGTTAGAGCGCTACACTGATAATGTAGAGGTCGGCAGTTCGAGCCTGCCCGAGACTACTAATTAAGGCGGCTGGCAAATCGCTTATGGCTGATGGCAAAAAAGTCAACAGCAATTAGCAAGAAGCCAACAGCACCTAGAGGGGGAATTAGCTCAGCTGGCTAGAGCGCCTGCCTTGCACGCAGGAGGTCAAGGGTTCGACTCCCTTATTCTCCACCATCATAGATGGTTTAATTTTAAAAAAGCAGATAGAGCCAAAAACAATATTTGCGAATTAGATCAGAAGTAGAATTAAGATCATTGACATTAACGGTAAAGACATCACAAAGAGAAAACCGAGCACTTATAAGTGCTTGAGTAACCTAAAAATAGGAAAGAAATCGTTAAGGGCGTATGGCGGATGCCTAGGCTTTCAGAGGCGACGAAGGACGTGGTAAGCTGCGAAAAGCTGCGGGGATTGGCACACACGAATTGATCCGCAGATGTCCGAATGGGGCAACCCAATACATTGAAGATGTATTACCTCGTAAGAGGAGCAAACCCGGAGAACTGAAACATCTAAGTACCCGGAGGAAAAGAAATCGAAGAGATTCCGTAAGTAGTGGCGAGCGAAAGCGGATTAGCCCAAAAGTCTTTATATGTTTAATAGAATGTTCTGGAAAGAACAGCCATAGAGGGTGATAGCCCCGTATATGAAAGGCATACATAGATGATAAATGAGTAGGGCGGGACACGTGAAATCCTGTCTGAATATGGGGGGACCATCCTCCAAGGCTAAATACTCCTGAAAGACCGATAGTGAACAAGTACTGTGAAGGAAAGGTGAAAAGCACTTCGAATAGAAGGGTGAAATAGAACCTGAAACCGTACGCCTACAAGCGGTCGGAGCAGATTAATTCTGTGACGGCGTGCCTTTTGCATAATGAGCCTACGAGTTAATTTTACTAGCGAGGTTAAGTAATTAAGTTACGGAGCCGGAGCGAAAGCGAGTCTGAATAGGGCGCATAGTTAGTAGGATTAGACGCGAAACCTTGTGATCTACCCATGGGCAGGTTGAAGCTTTGGTAACACAAAGTGGAGGACCGAACCGGTTGACGTTGAAAAGTCTTCGGATGACCTGTGGGTAGGGGTGAAAGGCCAATCAAACTGGGAGATAGCTCGTACTCTCCGAAATGCATTTAGGTGCAGCGTCGTATATAAGTTTATTAGAGGTAGAGCTACTGATTGGATGCGGGGGTTTCACCGCCTACCAATTCCTGACAAACTCCGAATGCTAATAAATGTTCTACGGCAGTGAGGGCATGGGTGCTAAGGTCCATGTCCGAGAGGGAAAGAACCCAGACCAACAGCTAAGGTCCCCAAATTTCTGTTAAGTTGAAGCAACGCGGTTGGACTGCATTGACAGCTAGGATGTTGGCTTGGAAGCAGCCATTCATTTAAAGAGTGCGTAACAGCTCACTAGTCGAGCGGTCCGGCATGGATAATAATCGGGCATAAACAGAATACCGAAGCTATGGATTTATAATTAATTATATCTGGTAGGAGAGCATTCTATCGGCGCCGAAGCAGTATCGTGAGGTATTGTGGAGCTTATAGAAAAGAAAATGTAGGCATAAGTAACGATAAAGGGGGCGAGAAACCCCCTCACCGAAAGACTAAGGTTTCCTCAGCCATGCTAATCAGCTGAGGGTTAGTCGGGACCTAACGCGAACCCGAAAGGGGTAGTGGATGGACAATGGGTTAATATTCCCATACTTGCTCACACTAAAAAGGGGACGGTTCGATGTAGCTATAGAAGACGGACGGAAGTGTCAAGGCCTAGCCTTCGGGCGAAGCTGTTATAGTGTAATCGGATCCAAGAAAAGCCGAAGTGAAGCAACCCGTACCAAAACCGACACAGGTAGTCGAGGAGAGAATCCTAAGGTGCTCGAGTGAGTCGTGGCTAAGGAACTAGGCAAAATAGTCTCGTAACTTCGGAAGAAGAGACGCCAGCAGCAATGCTGGCCGCAGTGAAGAGGCCCAGGCGACTGTTTATCAAAAACACAGGACTCTGCTAAATCGAAAGATGCTGTATAGGGTCTGACACCTGCCCGGTGCTGGAAGGTTAAGGAAGGGCGTTAGCGTAAGCGAAGCGTTTGACTGAAGCCCCAGTAAACGGCGGCCGTAACTATAACGGTCCTAAGGTAGCGAAATTCCTTGTCGGGTAAGTTCCGACCTGCACGAATGGTGTAACGATCTGGGCACTGTCTCAGCCACGAGCTCGGTGAAATTGTAGTATCGGTGAAGATGCCGATTACCCGCAATGGGACGAAAAGACCCTGTGAACCTTTACTATAACTTCGTATTGACTTTGAGTAAGTAATGTGTAGGATAGGTGGGAGGCTTTGAAGCAGGCACGCTAGTGTTTGTGGAGCCGACGTTGAAATACCACCCTTTACTTACTTGGAGCCTAACTTCTTTAGGGAAGGACATTGCGTGGTGGGTAGTTTGACTGGGGTGGTCGCCTCCAAAAGAGTAACGGAGGCTTTCAAAGGTACCCTCAGCACGCTTGGTAACCGTGCGTAGAGTGTAATGGCATAAGGGTGCTTGACTGTGAGACCAACAAGTCGATCAGGTGCGAAAGCAGGACATAGTGATCCGGTGGTTCCGTATGGAAGGGCCATCGCTCATAGGATAAAAGGTACTCCGGGGATAACAGGCTAGTCTCCCCCAAGAGCTCACATCGACGGGGAGGTTCGGCACCTCGATGTCGGCTCGTCACATCCTGGGGCTGGAGAAGGTCCCAAGGGTTGGGCTGTTCGCCCATTAAAGTGGCACGCGAGCTGGGTTCAGAACGTCGTGAGACAGTTCGGTCTCTATCTATTGCGGGCGTTAGATGTTTGAGAGGGCTTGATTCTAGTACGAGAGGACCGAATTGAACAAACCTCTGGTGTATCAGTTGTACCGCCAGGTGCACCGCTGAGTAGCTATGTTTGGAAGAGATAAGCACTGAAAGCATATAAGTGCGAAACTCGCCTCAAGATGAGACATCTTTTAAGGGTCGTGGGAGATGACCACGTTGATAGGCTACAGGTGTAAAGTTGGTAACAGCATAGCCGAGTAGTACTAATTACCCGTAGATTTATAGCCTATTCATAAGTAATGAGTAATAGGTAATGAGCAATCATGCTTATCATAACTTAGCTTAAGTATTTATAAGTGCAACACTGGTTTTGCCTTTGTGATGAAATTTACCGATAAAAAGCGAATGGCCAATGGCAATAAGCCAATAGCCAACAGCTATATACAACCTTTAGGGTGGTTTTAGCGGTGGGGCTCACCTGTTCCCATTCCGAACACAGAAGTTAAGCCCACCAGCGCCGATGGTACTGCGAAAGCGGGAGAGTAGGTCGCCGCCAGTTTTTATTTAAAAGTCTCATAGATTAAATTCTATGAGACTTTTTTTATGCCCATAACTCAAAGAATAACTTCAGGGAAGAACCAAAGAGCCAAGTGAAAAGGAAAAAGTAAAAAGGGAAAAGAGCCAAGTAAAAAAACAAGAACAAGTGAAAGTAAAAAGTAAAAGTAAAAAGTAAAGAAACCCCAGGATATAATCAATCATCATTCATCAATTATCTTTCATTATTCATTATTCATTATTCATTATTCATTACTCATTGCTCATTGCTCATTGCTCATTGCTCATTGCTCATTACTTAGCTCCAATAGAAACCAAAAAGATACAGTGGATAGCGGGAATAAGCTCATGAATAAATATTTCGCATACCAAAAACGTTTTACTTAAAGTGGTGGATAACTTTTCTTTAATTCAATTATTTTTATTCTTAAAAAGTAAAATAGACTAAATCTCTTAAGGCTTTTTGATTTATATCGTAAATTTATAATATGAAAGAGCATATTGTAAGAGGTTTTAGGTTTAATACTTATCAGGAACCGGAACGATCTGTATTTGAACGATTGCTGGAAATTTTTACGGATTTACTGACGCATACTTCAGGTGATTTTGATGAAGCAATTGACTGGCTTCGAATGCTTGATGAAGAATACCAATTAACCACTCCTGAATACATAATAGAAGATTTTATTGAAGATCTTAAGAAGAAAGGATATATTAGGGAAGAAATTAATCCTGATGGTAGTGGTAATGGAGTTACCTTAAGTGCAAAAATGGAACAGAATATTCGTAAACAGGCACTTAAACAAATATTCGGAAATCTTGAAAAGAGCGGAAACGGAAATCATAAAACGAATAAAAGCGGAGCAGGTGAAGACTCAACCGGAGAATTCAGAAATTATAATTTCGGAGATGCTGTAGAAAAAATTTCTATTACGGAGAGTTTAAAGAATGCACAAATCAATAATGGTATCGGAGATTTTCATCTTACGGAAAATGATCTGATTGTTGAAGACAGCATACATCAGTCACAAATGAGCACTGTTTTAATGATAGACATCAGCCACAGTATGATTCTGTATGGTGAAGACCGTATTACGCCGGCTAAAAAAGTGGCGATGGCACTCGCTGAATTAATCACAACACGTTATCCGAAAGATATTTTAGATATTATTGTTTTCGGGGATGATGCATGGTCTGTAAAAATTCAGGAACTTCCTTATCTGCAGGTGGGGCCTTATCATACCAATACCGTTGCGGGGCTTCAGCTAGCAATGGATATTCTTCGGAGAAAAAGAAATACCAACAAACAGATTTTTATGATTACCGACGGAAAGCCAAGCTGTGTGCGCGAACCGGATGGTACTTATTATATGAATTCTTACGGACTGGATGATTATGTTGTTCAGAAGTGTTATAATATGGCAGCTCAGGCAAGAAGACTCCATATCCCGATTACTACTTTCATGATTGCTCAGGATTCTTATTTACAGCATTTTGTACGCGAATTTACAGAAGCCAATCATGGAAAAGCTTTTTACACCGGTCTGAATGGTTTGGGGAACATGATTTTTGAAGATTATGAAACCAACCGCAAAAAGAGAATCCGTTAGAAATTTATAACTCAATAAAAATTATCAATTAGATTTAAATACAATGACTGCAAAGCCAGAAATAAAAACGCTTGGTGCATTGAAAGCATCAGGTTATACATCAAAACATATTAAAGACGAATTACGGGATAACTTAAAAACTAAAATTAGAAATAAAGAATCTGTATTTGAGGGAATCTTCGGATACGAAAACACGGTAATTCCTCAATTGGAGCATGCCATTCTAAGTAAGCATAACATCAATTTATTAGGATTGCGAGGTCAGGCCAAAACAAGACTGGCAAGAATGATGACAAGCTTGTTGGATGAATGGATTCCTTATGTGGACGGAAGCGAGATTAATGATGATCCTTTTAGCCCGATTTCACGGTTTGCAAAAGAATTAATTGAAAAAGAAGGCGATAATACACCCATTGAATGGCTTCACCGCGATGAAAGATTTTTCGAAAAACTGGCTACTCCGGATGTTACCGTTGCCGATCTTATTGGTGATGTAGATCCTATCAAAGCCGCTAATCTTAAACTTTCTTACGCAGACGACCGCGTGATCCATTTTGGAATGATTCCGAGAGCGAACCGCTGTATTTTTGTAATTAACGAGTTGCCGGATCTACAGGCGAGAATTCAGGTTTCCCTGTTTAATATTTTACAGGAAGGCGATGTTCAGATTCGTGGATTTAAAGTGAGAATGCCTTTGGATATTCAGTTTGTTTTTACGGCAAATCCTGAAGACTATACCAACAGAGGAAGTATTGTTACTCCTCTGAAAGACCGTATCGGATCGCAGATTTTAACACATTATCCTGAAAATATCAATATTGCGAAAGAAATTACAAAATATGAATCCAGTCTGGACAGCCGACAGAAAGAAGGAGTGTATGTCCCGGCTTTGGCTAAAGATCTTCTGGAACAAATTGGTTTTGAAGCCCGTGAAAGTGAATATGTAGATGCAAAAAGTGGTGTAAGTGCGCGTATGAGCATCACGGCATTCGAGAATTTGTTAAGTACCGCAGAACGCAGAGCCTTGTTGACCGGAGAAGAAAAGACTTCAGTAAGGCTGAGCGATTTTGTTGGCGTCATTCCAGCAATTACAGGAAAGGTAGAATTGGTGTATGAAGGAGAGCAGGAGGGAGCAGAATCTGTGGCGCAACTTTTAATAGATAATGCGGTAAAAACTTTGTTTACCACGTATTTCCCCAAAATAGAAAAACTGGAGAAAAAGAATGTAGACGGACCATTCAGCCAGATCACCGATTGGTTTTTACAGGATGACGGATTTTTAGAAATTACCGACGAATCTCCGGACGAAGTCTACGCGAAAAATCTAAATCGAATCACTCCGCTGGACGATATCATTGAGAAATATCAACCTAATACACAGCCTGAAGATCTTTTATTTTTAAAAGAATTTATTCTTTGGGGATTGGCTGTGAATAAAAAACTGAATAAGGAAAGATTCAGAACGGGCGTGTTCTTTTCATAATAATATGTATTAAAAAATCCCCATGATTAAGAGCCAATCTATTATGGGGATTTTTTAATAAGCCTCCAGCCAAATTGCAGTGCAGAAAATCTTTACAGATAACAACAATTGATTATGCTGAAGGCTACTGATAATATAATATTGAAAGATTATGGTTTCCAAAAGCTCCATACCGTACCGTTAAATACGGCAAGCTGATGGGCTGTTGTATCATATACCATCATTCCTGAAGATGGGCTAATGATATTAAGATGAGGGCTGGAAACTTTTGGTAAAACCATTGCTTTATTTGTGTCGGTAAGAACCAGGATACCAGGTGTAGAATCTGTTGCTGCATTTGTACCTATCGAGGTTTTGGCAGAAGATACATCGGTAAGTGTGTTTTGCAGAGAAGTGTCAACAATACCTGTATTATCTATCGTAAGATCAAACCAGGATCCAGCTTTTAAATATTTTATTTTTTTATCTGTAATGTCATAAATGATAGTGCCATCTACAGCACCGGTAACACTAGAGACAGATGTTACCCAAGGGAGTAATATGCCCCTGTTTCCGTTACCAAATTCTAAAGAAACAGATAGGTTTGTGATATTAGATTTACCTATTGCTACCTGTGAAAAAGAAAGTAAAGAGGTAAATAATGATGTGAATAATATGGTCTTTTTCATTTGTATAAAAATTATTGTTTTTATTGAGACCCTTTGCGGCAGGATATTTCTACCGCAATAGGATCTCTTCCTCACTTGTGTTTAACAGATGTATCTTTTTTATTAATTGCATTTAAAGTCCTCTGGCTTTGTCAATAGCGTAAGCCATAAGATTATGTACAAATTTTTCCTGATCAGTATCAATATTTGCTCCTGAGATAGGATTTCGGAAAAGTCCTTCATCCCATACAAAAATCACTTTCCCGTTATATCCTCCTACTGTCCAGACTGCTATTCCCCCACCTGTATTTTCTGTAGCTATAATTCTGCTGCCGGCAGGAAGCTGTGATGAAATTACTCTACCCATAGTATCTGAACCTGAAAGTGCCACGCCTAAAGTATTGCCAAAGTAGCTGCTAAGACTTTCTGTAGAAGAAGCTGTGGCTAGCTGTTGTCCATCTCCTGAAGTTCCTGTATGTCCAAAAATATTGAATATGGATGAAAAGTCTTTTGATGTTGAGTCTAAAAATACAATTGCTACACCTCCGAGATTTACAAAATCTTTAATAGTTTGAGCCTGAGCAACTGTCATTGCAAGATATCCGGTATTGATAATATCATAATTACTTTTAAGCTGTGCTGCCGTTTGAGTACCAAGAGTAGATGTTATATCTGTAAAGGTAAAGCCTGAAGCTCCTGTGTATGTTCCCGAAGGTCCATAATTAGATGTATTAAGAAGCTGAAGTTTAAAATTAGGATGATCCGCACTTCCGATGGTAAATGGTCCGTATTGAGCTATTCTTACGTTTATTGCAGAGGCAGCAACAGTTCTTGTTAAAACACAGGACTGCCCACCAATATTAATGGTAAAACTTGCAGTGCCTGAACTATTTGGTGTACCTGTAATAACGTAAGTTAACGTTCCAGATCCTGAAGCAAAGTTTCCTGCAGCTAAAGTGGCAGTAAGTCCGGTCACACCGGTGGAAGCCAATACCTGTCCGCTATAAGCGGCACCATTGCCTCCTGTATAAGATATTACAGAGTTCACGCCAGAAGCAGTAGTTCCGGAAACAAGAATACCATTATTCGTAGCACCATTACAATTAATACCTGTAACTGCTCCGATAGGAATTGCATCAGGACAAGTCTGTGTGTTAAAACATTGCCAGCTATATGTACCACCATTATCAGTAGTGGTATATATTTTCAGGCAGCTGTTAGTTGTGTCATATACCATCATTCCCTCTACGCAGTTTGCAGTAGGTATTGCCGCTATTTGTGCTGCTGTCAATCTGTTTACAACGAATCCTTTAGTTTTGGCTTCCAGAGCAATCCATGCACCTTTTCTTACCATTGGCCAGTTGCTATTATTTGCTCCCGCTCTGCCAAGTGCCGTAATACCAAATTTAGTATCAAGTACAGTCCCTGATGTAACAGCTGGCTTATAACAAGCTGCGGAGCAAGTAGAAATGGTTACTATAACAGGTGTAGATACGGGGCTATAGCAATTATTGGCTGCATCGTAATAGAAAGCGTAATAGGTACCAGCAGCAGCAGCAGCAGGTGTAGCATAGGCTGTCCCAGTATGGGCATTATCGGTAAACCAAACTAAACTGGATCCACTAGGTACTGTGCCTGTATGTATAGAATTAAGATCTACTGTTGTCGCAGGGCAGGAATTGGATATAGAGGTTGCACTTAATACCGGAGCAGTAAATCCTGCATTACAAGCACCCACAGATACACCAATAGTGAATAAATCTCCGGTATGAAAATTAGAACCATTACCCGCATTCCAATCAGCAGGTAATCCGGCTGTAGATAAATTATCTTGAGCACTTAAATAAATTCTAAAAGTTACAGAAGATATGTTTTCCCCATTTACTTTTACTGATCCGCTCATACCTCCAGAACCCGTAACGGAACTATACTGACTGGATCCATTTATAATGGTGGATGGAGTAGGAACTGTAAATTCTGTAGATCCGGATAATCTTGTTAAAGTTAAGCCGGCATCCATAAGTTCAAATTCTGCTGAAAGTAATAAATAACTTCCGCTAGCGCCTGCTGTTCCTCCTCCACAACCTCCAAAATGGATTATTGGATTATTAACGGGATTATTAAAATTAATTACTAAATCTGCATATCTGTATTTAACAGATGTAGTTGAGGGAAGTGGGGCATTAGCCTGAAGCAGGGGATATGTTGAAACATAAACAGTGATATTTCTATTTGCGGAAACCTCTATCCCGCTACCTGCGCTAGAATTTGCAGAAGTGAAATTAGTATTGCCTGTAGATCCTACGGAATTAATAAGTGGAAATAGAGAAAAAGAGCCTAAAGATGATCCTGCTGTATTGCTAGTTCCGCCAAACACAACTCCAACATTCGGCGATGGAGTCATTGTTTGTACCTGATTTGTTAAAGAAAATGTAGCAGTTGTAGTAGGCGTAAATGTTGTAAAAGTATTACCTGTAGGATTATCGGTATTTTTTTGAAGGGTAATAACCTGATTAGTAACTGTTGGACCACTACCTGTAGGGTTCCCCGCTCCGGAAGTAAACTCTAATGTCGCCTGAGCAAATATATTGCCCGGAATAAATAATGCTAACAATATAAATGTATACAAATACTTTATATCATTTTTAAATATCATTTTTTTCATGCCTGCGTTTATAAATTTTATTAAAATAATTAGTGTTTAATGATGCCTGTGTTGACTTAATAAAGAATATAAATGGTTTATACTTTTATAATTAATACTATGATAATAGATGTTTTTATACCTCTTTTACTTTTATTTTGTAATTGATAATATGCTGTTTTCTGTATTCATAATATAAAGAAAAATGTATGGCTGCGTTTTTTTAAACATCTGTTTCAAAGATAAAAGAGATGAACCTGTGATGAGAAAATTCCATATACTTACATCTACTTTGTGATTTTTTTTGAATTTTAAATTTTTGAATTACAGTGTATTATGTTTTTATGTAATATAGGTTTACTTATTTTTTGAGTAAATTATATTTATTTTTGAGTAGGCAAAATGTTAAATAAGTACAATGAAGTATATTGAAAAGCGACACGAAAACGAAGTAATATGATTCGAAAATCATTTTTAAATAGATGACCCAATTTTTATCTGTTTCTTCAATAAAAAAGAAGAGACAGTATTATGAAGTATTTGAATTTTTAAAGCTGAATTTTAATGAACATGAGTTCGATGAAAAAACAATACAAAATATCAATAGGATTGGGCTTTAGTTCATTTTAGTAATTAAGAAACAATGGGCTTTAGCCAAAACTTATTCAAATACGGAAAAGATTGGGTAACCATCTCAAAATACATCAAGATTTAAATATTTCACGGACTTTAAATAACTCACAGATTACCCTGAAGAAGACAACTAAGTGTGTAGAAATTGTCGAATAATAATTTTGAGATTAGACACAGATACAACCGCTGATATTCAATCAAAAAAGATAACATTGAAGACTTCGGTTATCTTTATCCTTCGTATAATCAGCTTGTTTTAGAGCAATTCTTTAAATGATAGCTTTAGATGGATAAAAATCATTAAATCCTGATATTGCAAAAAATACCAAAGAGTTATGGACAGTTATAATTAGAAATTCGAAATAAAAAGAGCAAGATCCTCCTTAGATTCTAATTCTATTTTTTTTCTGATTCTGTACTTCTTATTCTCAATAGATCTTAAGCTCGAGTTTGAATAGATAGCAATCTCTTTTGTTGAATAATTAAGCTTCAGATAAGCACATACCATGATTTCATTGTGAGTTAGCGAAGGATAGTTTTTCTTAATTTTTTGAATAAAAAAAGGAAAAGTTTGAGAAAATTTCAGAAAAAACAAAGAACTGTTTTCTTTGGCAAGATTATTTAAATCGTACAGATCATCAGGAGAAACATTATTTTTATTTACAAATTCCTGTAATTTCGACTCAGTTTTTATTTTCGTTTTATATAATTTGAGAACAAAATTTTTAATATTAAGCATTAATATAGTACTGATAATCGTGTTTAAAATATTGAATAGAATACTTATTTTAAATATTTTAGATTGCAGTCCCTGTGGCAAAGAACGATTGTAAAAAAGACGATGGTCTGTACAAAAATTAATTAAAAGTTCAATGCAGATGAAAATGAAAATAGGCATCATTTTTCTGGATTGCAGCTTGAGATTAACAGAATATGGAATACAGAGTATTAAGCTCACATAGTACAGATCTATACCGGATTTAATTCCCACATAAGAGCTTACATAAAATATGATCACTGAAAACAGAGCATAAGCAATATACATGAATGTGAGTGAATAATAAATAGCTTTCGAAAGAACTAAATATAAAATGAATGCTGTACAAGTAAGCAGAATGGAGGTTAAAAAGTATAAACCATAAGTATAAACAAGTATAGTGTTAAAAATAAACACAATACAAAGGCTGAGAGCATATATATTGAAAAGCCTTTTTAATCTTATTAAAATTCCTTTCGCTTCATGATAAGAAAAATGTGGACTTCTGTAATGCATAATAACTATTTGTGTTTTTATAATAAAATTATTTTGAATGCCCGTTTAATAAATGTCGTAACTCACTTTCCTTCAAAATAGATAAATCGCTAAATGAATCGATATTCTATTAATAAAAAGCTAAAAATTATAAGTTGATTTCTATTAAACGGACAGGCTAATTAATCTTGTTGAAAGCTGTTTAACATTTTTCTGTTAAAAAGAATTCTGGCAGATTAATCTATTCATGCATACAAATTACAATTGTAATTAATTAATCATCAAACCTGTATAACTCCCAGATTAAACTTCTCAGTAATCGGAGAATGGTTCGCCGCTTCAATTCCCATAGAAATCCATTTTCTGGTATCTACAGGATTAATAATTGCATCCGTCCACAGCCTTGCTGCTGCATATGTTGCTTCCGTCTGTTTCTTATATTTTGCTGAAATAGAATCCAGAATTTCTTTATGTTCTTCCTCAGAAATTTCTTTTCCTTGTTTTTTCAATGTTGATTCCTGAATCTGTGCCAAAACTTTTGCCGCCTGTGCACCGCCCATTACCGCAAGATCTGCCCATGGCCACGCAACAATTAACCTTGGATCATAAGCCTTTCCGCACATCGCATAATTTCCGGCTCCGTAAGAATTTCCGGTAATAATCGTGAACTTAGGAACTACAGAATTAGAAACAGCATTTACCATTTTTGCGCCATCCTTAATAATTCCTCCGTGTTCAGATTTAGAACCCACCATAAAACCGGTGACATCCTGTAAAAACACCAAAGGAATTTTTCTCTGGTTACAGTTCGCAATAAATCGGGTAGCCTTATCCGCAGAATCAGAATAAATTACCCCTCCGAACTGCATTTCCCCTTTTCCGCTTTTTACAAGCTTTCTCTGGTTCGCTACAATTCCTACAGACCAGCCGTCGATTCTGGCAGTCGCACAGATAATACTTTTCCCGTAATCAGGCTTATATTCTTCGTACTCAGAATTGTCTACAAGACATTTTATAATATCGTAGGTATCATACTGATCCGCTCTTGAAACAGGCATGATCCCAAAAATATTTTCAGTCTTTTCTTTCGGCTGAGCACTTTCAATTCTGTCAAAACCTGCCTTTTCAGTACTTCCTAAAGACTTCATGATATTCTTAATTCTGTTCAGCGCATCCTTATCATCTTTAGCCTTGTAATCTGTAACTCCCGAAATCGAACAATGTGTAGTGGCCCCTCCCAGAGTTTCATTATCAATACTTTCCCCGATTGCTGCTTTTACCAGATAACTTCCTGCAAGGAAAATAGAACCCGTTCCCTCAACAATCATCGCTTCATCACTCATAATCGGAAGATAAGCGCCACCTGCAACACAGCTTCCCATCACAGCAGAAATCTGAATAATTCCTGCAGCACTCATTTTAGCATTATTTCTGAAAATTCTACCAAACATCTCCTTATCAGGGAAAATCTCATCCTGCATCGGTAAATAAACTCCCGCAGAATCCACCAGATAAATAATCGGAAGTCTGTTTTCCATGGCAATTTCCTGAGCTCTCAGGTTTTTCTTACCCGTGATCGGAAACCACGCTCCCGCTTTTACAGAAGCATCATTTGCCACAATGATGCATTGTCTTTTAGAAACATACCCAATCACCACAACAACACCCCCGCTTGGGCAGCCTCCGTGCTCCTCGTACATTTCATATCCGGCAAAAGCACCAATTTCTATGGAATCAGAATCCTTATCAAGAAGATAGTCAATTCTTTCTCTTGCCGTCATTTTTCCCTCTTCACGAAGCTTCTGCAGCCTCTTTTCACCACCTCCCTTTTTAATTTCTGTCAATAAGCGATTGATTTCGGATAATTTTAATCTGTTCTGATCTTCTCTTTTGTTGAATTCAATGTCCATAAAAATTTCAATTTTTTCCGTTTAAAGATACTATTTTTTACATGGAATGAAAATGGATGTAAACAAATGTTTAATAAATTGGTTTTCAGAATTTTATGAAATATTTAACAAAAAATATATTTTTTATGGTTCGTAATTTGCTAACTTTACAATAGAGAAAGTGAGAGTGAAATCTTTACTTCCTCTAAGTTCCTAGTTTATTTTTTTAATAGTTTATTATTTGAAGGCCCTGAAAGTTGAATAAATTTTCAGGGTTTTTTTTATTTTATGTTAAATAGGAACCGCAAACCTTTTTCTCTTACAATGATTTATGGTTTAAATTTTATTACAAAATCAAAATGTTTTACTGGAAAATTATTACACGAAATGTAAAACCTATTTGTATTTTTGCAAAAATAGTATAAGAAGGTAGGGTATGCATAAATTGGCTCTTTTCAGATTGCATTTGATAGTGTTTTTGTGGGGATTTACGGCAATCTTGGGAAAGCTGATTCATGCAAATGCAGACATTCTGGTTTTTTACAGAATGCTGTTTGCGGCGATCTGTCTTTTTGTGTACATCCGTGTTTTTAAAAAAGACAGCATTAAAGTTTCGAAGAAAGTATTTTTCCAGCTGGCTGCAATCGGCTTTTCGATGGCACTTCACTGGTACTGCTTTTTTTACTCCATTAAAATTTCCAATGTTTCCATTGCATTAAGCTGTCTGTCTTTATCCACCTTATTTGCATCCATTCTGGAACCTTTGATTTTCAAAAGAAAGATTGATATTTCGGAAGTCGTGATGGGAGTGGTAATTGTCGCCTGTATTTTATTAATATTTAAAACAGAATTTCAGTACAAAGAAGGAATATTTTACGGAGTGTTGTGTGCCATTTTCGGAACCGTTTTTTCGGTTTTCAACGGAAAGATGTTTGGAAAAACAAGCTCAGGAAACATTATTTTTTATGAAATATTCTCAGGATGGTTTATTTTATTAATATTCTATCTCTTCTCAGGACAATTTTTTTCGATAAATGAAATAAGTTACCGCGATATTGCGTTAATAGGTGTACTGGCAAGTGTTTTCACAGCTTTTCCGATGTTGGAATCGGTGAATCTCATGAAATATATTTCGCCTTTTACATTAATTTTAACAGTTAATTTAGAACCGGTTTACGGAATTATACTAGCTTTTTTTATCTTTGGGGAATCAGAACACATGAGCCCGATTTTTTACATCGCTTCAGGAGTTATGATACTGGCAATCATTGCTAACGGATTGATAAAAGCTAAAAAACAAAAAACTTTAAATTAAGCATCAATTGATATGATGAAAAAATATTTTTTACTTGCATTCTCTCTGGTTTTCGGGATATCGCAATCCCAGATCATCAGAAAATATTCCAACGAATTTCTGAACATCGGAGCCGGAGCAAGAGGTCTTGCGATGGGAGGCGCAGTAATCTCCAATCAGGATGATGTCTATTCTCCGATGTGGAATCCCGCAGGATTAATGGGCGTGGAAAAAGACTGGCAGGGCGCAGCAATGCACGCCGAATATTTCGAATCTATCGCAAAATACGATTACCTTGCTTACGCCAAAGTTCTGGAAACGGGAGTTTTCGGAGTTTCTGTTGTAAGATTAGGAGTAGATAATATATTAAATACCACACAGTTAATCGACACCGAAGGAAATATTGATTATGATAAAATCACTAAATTCTCTCAGTCCGATTACGCCGCAATTCTTTCTTATGCATTCAACCCGGGAGGAAATCAGAAGCTTGATGTGGGGATTAACGCTAAAATCGTTTACAGAAATGTAGGGAAATTCGCCAACGGATATGGTTTCGGTTTCGATGTGGGAGCTATTTATAAAATGGACAACGGCTGGAAACTGGGAGGGATGCTGAGAGATGCAACCACTACCGTGAACTTCTGGAGCGTCAACCAGAAAGAACTTTCCACAGTGGTTAACGGAGAAGAATTCAACCCTGCGCCAAAAGATAAAATGGAACTTACGATGCCTAAATTAAATGCAGGCGTAAGCAAAATGTTTGAAATCAACAGCAGTGTTTACGTTTTGCCAGAAGCGGGAATTAACGTAGACTTCGCAAAAACTGCCGCATTGGTTTCTACCGATTTTGCCAGTTTAACGCCATATGCAGGAGCAGAATTAGGTTACCAAAAAATGATTTTCGTGAGATTGGGAGTTAACAGATTCCAGTCGATTACAGATATTGAGGATCTCAGAAGAAAAGTTTCTTTCCAGCCAAGTGCAGGAATCGGGATCAGATACCGAGGTCTTACGCTGGATTATGCAATTACCAATTCCGGAATCGGAGGATCTAATTTCTATTCCAATTTCTTTTCCCTGAAACTGGATATCGGGCAGTTCAGAAACGATTAAATTTAAAATTAAATGAAAAAAATATCGCTTATCATATTAACAGCCAGTTCGATGTTTGCTTTCGGACAAAAGGTTTCGGATTATAAATATATCTCTCTTCCTTCAAAATTTACAACATTTAAAGAAGATTTTGGTTTGGGAGAAATGCTTACAAAAACTTTAAGAAGTAAAAATTATACAGTAATTCCTTCGGATAAGTTACAATGGCCAGCTGAAGCGCAAAGTAATCCGTGCAATGTTCTGATGGCAGATATCATCAACGACAGTGGTTTTTTACGAAACAAAGTTTTGGTTCAGTTTAAAGACTGTAACGATAAGGTGGTTTCATCTGCAAAAGGAGCTTCCAACATTAAGGAATACAAAGAAGGTTATCAGGATGCACTGAAACAGACTTTTGTGTCTATTTCTCCTGCTAATCCTGTAGCGCAAACTTCTCCGGCAAAAGTTCAGGAAGCCGTAACCACAACTTCTGCACAGACTGTTGCCAATAACTCATCTTCATTTGTAGACAATACGGCGTTGAAATTCAGCAATGGAAAAACAGACCTTCAGAAGATCCAGATCGATAATTCTCAGTTTATTCTGGTGAATTCTAACAGCTCTTCGCCGTTTGCGACTTTCAAGGCTACAACGAAAAGCGATGTTTTCAGAGTAAAACTTCAAAACGGAGAATCCACTTTAGGTTATTACGAAAATGGAAATATCGTGATTGAAATGCCTGTTTCCGGCGGAGATTATAGCAAAGAAATATTTTATAAGAAGTAACAGCAATAATACATAAAATCAAAAGTCCTCATAACGAGGACTTTTTTTGTAAATTTAAATATGAAGAAGTTTTTGAGTTAAGTGATTGTTAACCTGATCTAATTTATAAAAAATATTTAAATTAACAAATATTATAAAAATTATTTTCATAAAATTATTTATTAATTATAATTTATTTTATGTTTATCTCTATTCGTTGAAAAAATCATAAATTATTTTAGCTTTGCTTTTCCCTAAAATCTCCTCCAATGTCTCAAGATTAGATTCCTTAATTCTCTTGACTGATTTTAATTTTGAAAGCAATAATTCAATTGTTTTTTCCCCAACTCCCGGAATTTCTTCCAGTTCAGATTTTATCGTAGAATTTTTTCTTCTGGTTCTGTGATGTTTCACCCCAAATCGGTGTGCTTCGTCTCTCACACGCTGCAAAATCTTCAGCGTTTCAGACTTTTTATCCAAATATAAAGGAATAGGATCTTCCGGAAAGAAAATCTCTTCCAGACGTTTTGCAATGCCTACAATGGTAATTTTTCCGTATAATCCCAAAAGTCTCAGACTTTTTACCGCAGAAGATAACTGACCTTTTCCACCGTCAATTAAAATCAATTGAGGCAGATCTTCCCCTTCATCCAGCATTCTTTTGTAGCGGCGGTAGATCACTTCCTCCATTGTAGCAAAATCGTTGGGACCTTCCACCGTTTTCGGATGAAAAATTCTGTAATCGGCTTTGCTTGGTTTTCCGTCTTTAAAAACAACACACGCAGAAACAGGATTTGTCCCCTGAATATTTGAGTTATCAAAACCTTCGATGTGTCGTGGTTCAACAGGCATTCTCAGCAATTTCTGCATTTCAGACATAATTCGGTTCGTATGCCTTTCCGGATCAACGATCTGAACCTGTTTTAATTTTTCTAAACGGTATTCTTTCGCATTCTTTTCGGAAAGCTCAACGATTCGTTTTTTATCGCCCACTTTCGGAACGATCAGTTTTACATTCGGAATTTCAATAGACAGATGAAAAGGCAGAAGCACTTCCTTTGAATGGGAATCGAATTTCTGACGGATTTCCACCAAAGCCTGCTCCATAATGTCTTCGTCGCTTTCCTCAAGGATTTTTTTGATCTCAGTAGTGTAACTCTGGATAATATTTCCGTTCCTTATTTTAAAGAAATTAACGTAAGCAGCCGTTTCGTCACTTGTCATTCCAAAAACATCCACATCATCAATACTCGGATTCACCACCGTGTTTTTAGTCTGATAATCTTCAAGCGCATCAATTCTTTCCTTGATGATCTGTGCATTTTCAAACTGAAGATTTGTTGCATATTTCATCATCTGGTTCACCAGATATTCTTTCGCTTTACGGAAATCTCCTTTAATAATTCCGCGGATGGCATCTATTTTTTCATCATAATCTTCTTTGCTTTCCAGCCCTTCGCAGGGGCCTTCACAGTTTTTGATGTGATATTCCAGACAGACCTTGTATTTTCCTTCATCAATTTTACTCGGAGCTAAATTGAGATTGCAGGTTCTTAATTTGTAAATATGCTTTATTGTATCAAGAAGAATCTTTGCAGGACGCACTTTTGCGTAAGGTCCGTAATATTCGGAACCGTCTTTAATTTTGGAACGGGTAAGAAAAATTCTCGGAAAATCTTCATTTTTAATACAGATCCACGGATACGTCTTGTCATCCTTCAGCATGACATTATAAAACGGCTGATGTTCCTTAATTAAATTATTTTCCAGTAAAAGTGCATCATATTCGCTGTTAACGATCGTTGTTTCCAGCCGCTGGATTTTTCCCACCATGATTTTGATGCGGTACCCTGAAAGATTTTTGTTGAAATACGAGAGAACCCTTTTTTTCAGATTTTTAGCCTTTCCTACATACAAAAGCTGATCATTTTTGTCATAATAACGATAAACACCGGGCTCGGAAGGTAAAGTTTTGAGTTGTAATTCTAAAGAAGGATTCATATAACAAAACTACGGAATTTAGAAGCATAAAAAAAGCCGCAGAAATACTGCAGCTTTATAATGTTTGTTAAAATTGATTGTAATTAAACAGTTTCTTTATAACGATTTATTCTTTTGTACTTAAAAATTTAGCTTTGGGTCATTTCTGTATACTGATACACTAAAAAGCTGAAATAATCCCATTCCACAGAATTCTTAGGATATTTTTTCATAAACTCAGGATTGTCGCCAAAAAGAAAATCATAATTGTCTTCGAAATCATCTTTATGAAGCCACATCACTTTGTCTCCTTTTTTTACGTAGTAGGATTTTGTAACGCCGCCTCCCAACTGCGGAGAACCCATCACCGAAAATCCGCCGGTTTCTTTTGCTCTCGGATCATGATATACGGAAATAATATCATCAAAATCCGGATTGATGACCTGCATTAAGAATTCTTTGTCTTCCTTCTTATTTTTAAGGGAAACATTCTGATTTACAAAATGAATGCGGTCTTTTGTGGTTGAGTTTTTTAATTTCTTGGTCTGATAATTTCTGATGTTTCCCATGTATTTAAAAACTTTCCCGACTTTTTCCGCCTCATTCGGATACAGATACATTTCGCTGATGTTATCGGCAACAAATACCGATGGCTTTTTAGAAATGCTGTCTTTCAGGGTAACCTCGAAAATCTGACCTTTTTTCGTATATGTTTTGCTGCAGAAACCTTTGTGTGTTGTTCCGTCCTTTAATATTACGGTAGAAGTTTTTTTTACAGAGGGAGCGTTAAAACCTTCGTTAAAAAGGTACTGTTCCATTTTTTTAATTTCTTCTTTGGAGTATTTTACTTTCTGTGCGAAAGATGCTGTGCTTACCAAAAACAGCGTAAACACTAAAGTTTTAAGTTTCATGGGGATGTTAATTTTTATATTTCTGCGGTAAAAATAGCAAATTAATTCACTTATTTTCAGAAAAATATATGCTGTTGAAATTTAGTTTTTCCAATCGTTGCCAAATGCGTAATTTTAAGACAAAATTTTGAGAATGATATACGGTGTAGATGTTTTCAGTTTCCATGATGTTTTGGAGATCTGCAAAACTCCAAATAAAGCTAAATTAAACAAAACCGCTAAAGAACAGATTTTAAAATCCCAGAAAAATGTACAGCAGATTGTAGAATCAGACCGATGCGTTTATGGAATCAATACTGGTTTCGGACCTCTTTGCGATACAAAAATATCGGCGGATGAAACTGCGCAGTTGCAATATAATTTAATTATTTCCCATGCGGTAGGTGTAGGAAAACCAATTGATAAAGAACTTTCTAAAATTATGATGATAGCGAAAGTTCATGCATTGTCAAAAGGTTTTTCCGGAGTTTCTCTGGAAGTGATCGAAAGATTGATCCTGATGCTGGAAAAAGATATTATTCCGGTAGTTCCGGAGCAGGGTTCTGTAGGAGCTTCGGGAGACTTGGCTCCTTTGGCGCATCTTGTTTTACCGCTTTTAGGGCTGGGAAAAGTTTGGGTTGGAAATGAAATTTTTGAAACAGCCGAAATTTTAGAAAAAAATAATCTCGAACCTTTGGTTTTAGGACCGAAAGAAGGATTGGGATTAATCAACGGAACGCAGTTTATTCTTGCTCATGCGATTAAAGGATTAGAAAAATTTGAATATTTGCTTGATCTTGCGGATATGACGGCGGCAATGAGTATTGAAGCATACAGAGGTTCAGCCAGTCCGTTTAAAAAAGAACTGCATGAGATCCGTCCGTTTGAAGGAAGTAAAAAAGTAGCGGCAAGAATGCTTAAATTTTTAAAAAGTTCTGAAAATCTTAAAGCACACGAATACTGCGACCGTGTTCAGGATCCGTATTCTATGAGATGTGTTCCGCAGGTTCACGGAGCAAGCAGAAATGCATTCGAACATCTGAAAATGATGGCAGAAACAGAACTGAATTCGGTAACGGATAATCCAATCGTTTTAAGCGCGGACGAATCTATTTCCGGAGGAAATTTCCACGGACAATTAATGGCTTTACCTTTGGATTATGCAACTTTAGCTGCTGCTGAACTGGGAAATATTTCAGATAGAAGAAGTTACTTGTTGCTGGAAGGAAAATACGGCTTACCAAGATTGCTAACGGAAAGTTCAGGTTTAAATTCAGGATTTATGATTCCTCAGTATACTTCTGCTGCGTTGGTTACGGAAAATAAAACATTATGTTTTCCGGCTTCTGCGGATTCTATTCCGACGAGTTTAGGACAGGAAGATCATGTTTCGATGGGAAGTATTTCCGGAAGGAAATTCAATCAGGTTCTTGGAAATTTGGTCAATATTTTAGCGGTTGAACTTATGTTTGCGGCACAAGGTTTAGAATTCCGAAGACCAGCAAAATGTTCAAAAATTATTGAAGAAAACTTCGCAATTCTCCGTTCAAAAGTAGCTAAGCTTGAAGATGACAGATTGATTGGACAAGACATGCTTGCAATCGCAGAATTGATAAATGAAAGAAAATTTATAGTTAATTAATTTTAAAAAAACAAATGAGAAAAATTATTTTATTACCAATGATTTTGTTTTGTATAAATTCTTATTCACAAACAAAGCAAGATAAGATTAAAGAACTTATTTCTTTAAATGGAACTTTTCCTATTTATAAAGAAGTCGAGAAAAATATTATTGCTGATTATAAGAAAAAATATAATCATGTTCCTGAAAGCGCTTGGAAAAGTATTGAAAGAAAAGTTAATATTGATGATCTTTTGAATAAAGTGATTAACATATATGACAGTCGATTTAGTGAAAAGGAAATTGAAGAATTACTAGCTTTTTATAAAACAGAAGTAGGTAAAAAACTCATTCAAAATTCATTTGATATGATAACTGAAATTCAAAATGAAAGTAAAAATTGGGGGATGAGCGTAATGCAAACGGTTAATGCTGACTTAGAAAGTTCAGGATATTTACAATCTCCACCACCGCCAATGCCTTCATCAGATAAGTAAATAACACAAAGACTTCCGGAAATGGAAGTCTTTTTTATTTTTAAGATTTAAAAAAAATATTTGTGTTGAATTGTGAAATATTAATGTCATTTGTGTTCAAAAAAAACATCACCACTGTAAAAGTATTAAAAATTAAAAACAAAATCTTTAATTTAGCCTAAAACCATTGCCATGACAATTAAAAGAACAGATTCTTCCAATAAAGATTTTCAAAATTTAGTAAAGCTTTTGGATGCGGATTTAGCCATTCGTAATGGGGAACATCATGGTTTTTACGATCAGTTTAACAAGATTGATATGATCAAAAACTGTATTGTCATTTATATAGATGAAATTCCTGCAGCTTGTGGAGCATTCAAAAAATTTAACGAAGAAACAGTTGAAATTAAAAGAATGTACACCAATCCTGATTTCAGAAAGAGAGGTTTAGCAACAGCCATCGTTAAAGAACTGGAAATCTGGGCAAAAGAATTTAATTATACAAAAGCAGTGCTGGAAAGCTCACGCGAGCAGAATGAGGCATTGTTCGTTTATGAAAAGAGCGGTTACACCAGAATTCCAAATTATGGACAGTACATCGGAATTGATAAAAGTGTCTGTTATGAAAAAGTTTTGTAACTTAATTTGAAATATTATTTCAAGCATAATAAATTTTTAAATTCTGTTGCTCGGTAATTCATTGTAAATTAATATCTTGGTTTTACCAATCAAATAGTATTTATATGAGAAAAAATGTTTTTTACCTTTTATTGTTGTTCTTTGTTTTTACTTCATGTAACAGAGACGACCTTCAAAACAATGTTGCCAGTACAGAAATCACTCAGAAAGATCCTTTAACGGCAAAGCAGATCAACGAAAAAATCAACGAAACCATCAAAACAAAAGGTAGATTTTCATGGAATGAATCTTCCGATCATTTTCTGTGGAGCGGGATTTTTCAGGGAAATAAAATTGCTTCCATCGGATTTGGCTCTTCTTTCGACAGAAGTCTGGATGCAGACAACAAAGCCATTGAAAACGAAATTTTAGACCTGATTAAAAAATATGAAGGAAAGACCGACAGAATTTTACTGTCTTCGGATCAATATTTAAATCAGATTGATGTTGCCATCGAGAAGCAGGAGACGGTGATTGCACTCAGAAAAATGAAAAACATCCGTTATCTGGAACCTGCAGATTACCGTTATTTTGAAAACGAAAAACAATTCGGGGCAACTGCAAAATCCAGCAGCAGCTCTTCAGGATGCGGATTTGAATCTACCGCTTTGAATGCCGTAGATTATACTACCGTTTCTCCTAATGCAAAAGCACCATGGTCATTCACGAAACACAATATCATTAATGCATGGAGTTACAGTACAGGAGCTGGAGTAACGATAGGAGTGATAGATAGCGGTGTTTCTCCGGAGCAGTCTTTGTTAGGAAGCAGCTTTAATAACGGACTTTCTACAGGAAGAACCATCAGCAAAAATGGAGTGTATGTAGATTCAGTCTGGCCGTGGAGTACAGGATACGACGGTTCTGCCGACAAATGCGGACACGGAACAAGCATGGCTTCTGCCGCCGCCGCTCCGAGAAATAATCAGGGACAGCCGGTTGGTGTGGCTTACAATGCCAATCTGGTAACGTACAGAGCAGCTTCCAATGTAGTTCTGGACGGATATCATGAGCAAAACGGAGTGAAAATTGCCTTTACAGAACTGGGAAATAATAACAGTGTAAAAATTATTTCAATGTCGATGGGACATATCTTTTCTGTCGGAAAAATTGAAGATGGGGTAAAATACGCGTATTCAAAAGGAAAATTAATTTTCTGCGCAGGTGGAACTTCTACCAGTTTTACCAATTTTGTAGGTGTAATTTTTCCTGCATGGATGCCTGAAACACAAGCGATAACAGGAGTGAAAGAAAATACTTCAAATCAGAAATGCGATGTCTGCCACTCAGGAAACGAAATTGATTTTACTTATCAGATGGAAAGAACTTCGGGAAGCAATATTCCGGTACTGAGTTACTATAACGGACAAACAGATTATGTGGGAGGATCTTCCGTAGCAACGGCTTCCACCGCAGGAATTGCGGCGTTGGTCTGGGCTAAAAATCCTTCATGGACGAGAGATCAGGTCATTAATAAAATGAGACAGTCTGCAACCTATTATCCGACTCCGAACTCAGATTACGGATACGGAAATATCAATGTGTTACAGGCAGTTCAGTAAAAATTCAAACAAAAATAGAGAAAAGGGAGTATTGTTAATTAACAATATTCCTTTTTTTATTTCTCCTGAATCATTCTATTAAGTATTTCTACTTAGTTAAAAAAATGAGTAAATCTACGCTAACATATTTATTTTAAACGTGGTAACTTTGAAGTGTGATCACAAACAAAACTTAATAATCCTGGAGACCAGAAACCATTCAAACGGGGCGAAATCCGAAAAGCCAAAAGAGTAGGAACACAAAATATAATTAATCATGGAAACAAAAGAATTAGTAGGAGGCTGGACAGCTTATCATCCTTTAACACCGGAAGATAAAAAAGTATTTAATGAAGCAATGCAAGGATTTGTAGGCGTACACTATAATCCTCAATCGGTATCTACACAATTGGTAAACGGAACAAACTACCGTTACAAATGTCTTGCTTCAATGCCGCCTTCTGAGGTAGTTTGGGAAGCTATTGTAGAAATTTATGCTCCGATTAACGGACAACCTCATGTTGTTGGTATCCAAAGATTGTAATAACAGCATTACCCTTAATAAAAAAGAAAGCGGAAGAAAAATTATCTTCCGTTTTTTTTATCCTATTCTCACGCTCGTCATACTCAGAGATCCTCCAATTAATTCATCATTAAATAAACTGAGGCTTTCAGATTTCTCCTTCAGTCCTAAAGTATAGATCAGAGGAAGATAGTGATCCGGAGAAGGAACTGCATATAGCAGCGAAGTTCCTTGTTTCTGGTAATCGATGATGTTCCGGAAATTTCCGTCCAAAAGCCAGTTGTTGGTTTTCTCTCTGGCTTCAATCGCCCAATCCCAGCCGGCTCCGACGGTATTGATGTTTCTCCAGTCGATCAGTCTCAAATTATGAACAATATTTCCGCTTCCGATAATTAAAATTCCTTTTTCGCGGAGCTTATTGAGTCTCTTAGCTAAATCAAAATGATATTGCGGAGATTTTGTATAATCAATACTCATCTGAATAACAGGAATATCTGCATTCGGATACATATGTTTAATCACCGACCATGCTCCATGATCCAGTCCCCAATTATGATCTTCTTCCACCACAACCGGAGCAAGCAATTCTACAGTTTCTTTTGCCAGTTCAGGATTTCCCGGAGCCGGATACTGTACATCAAACAAAGCCTGCGGAAAACCTCCAAAATCATGAATCGTTCTCGGTATTTCCATTGCCGTTACTTTCGTTCCCTGTGTAAACCAGTGTGCCGAAATACAGAGAATAGCGTTCGGTTTCGGAATTTCAGCCGCAGCTCTTCGAAAACCCTGTACAAACTGGTTTTCTTCAATAGCATTCATTGGCGAACCGTGTCCCAGAAAAAGAACAGGCATTTTCTCGGTATTATTAAAATTTTCGCTGATATTTTGTAAATCGTTGAGGTTCATTTCTTTTATTCTCGAAAACAGAAAAGAGCAAAGGTAATATAACTTTCCTTTGCTCTTTTACCTTGATTTTTTATGTTTTATGCTTGTTTTACAAACTGTAATTCTCCGGCGATTTTTACTTCTTCGCTTACCATTACACCTCCCGCTTCAAGCGCAGCATTCCAGTTCAGTCCGAAATCTTTTCTGTTGATTTTCCCTTCGAAAGAGAAACCAGCCTTCGTATTTCCCCACGGATCAACATTAATTCCGTTGAAATCCACATCAAGCGTTACAGGCTTTGTAATTCCGTTAATCGTTAAATTTCCTGTTACTTCATTGTTCAAAGCAGAAGATTCGAAAGTAATTGTTGGATTGGCTTCAGCGTTAAAGAATTCAGCCGATCTTAAATGGTTATCTCTGTCTGTATTGTGCGTAGAGATGGATGCTGTCTGAATAGTTGCCGTTGTTTTAGCATTCGCAAAAGTATCGTCTTCCGCATCGATTTCAGCCGTAAAATCTGTAAAGTTTCCTTTAATATTAGAGATCATCATATGTTTTACTTTAAAAGTAATTTCACTGTGAGCAGGGTCTAGGTTCCATTTTGTTGCCATTGTATTAATATTTTTTGTTGTTAATTATACTGCAAATTTAGATCAAAAGAGAAGTGCAAATCATTGACGTAGGATAAGAAATGCTTTTCGCTGTATTTTTCATAATCCTGTCATTTCAATGAACGAGAAAACCCAAAATATTTTTTAAGAAAAAACAAAACAACTTTAAATTCTCATACACTCAAAATCTTAAACACTCACACGCTCAAACCCTCCAACTCCCCAACTTAAAAACTCTCCAACTCAATCAAGGAGCTTTATCGCGCTTTCCGCACTCGCTATTTCATTAGTTTCGGCGCGGCTTTGCCGCGCCGAAACTAATGAAATGAGCTCAGACAAATGCTGCAATCACGGCTAGGATTAAAGCCGGTTATTCATTACCCGTCATTACGCACAAACTGAAGGTCAGTGAATGTAGTTCTGAAGCGGCAAAGCAATCTCAAAAAATCGTACACAAAAGTCTTTATTGGATTTATTCAAAGTATTTCAAAAGTCTAAAGTCTGCAAAGAGAAAAAATCTTTGATTTTTTTTAAACTTATGTGCTCTTTTTTCCATTTAAGTATCAAACTTAAACTCCTAAAGTGTTACAATCTTTTGCGGTAAAAAAGTTTAGACAAGTTTAGTTTATGCTGAGCTTGTCGAAATGCCGTTGCGCCCGAAAATCCGCAAAATCCTTAAAATAAAATCCCTTTGCGTATTTTGCGTTAAAATTCCAACCAATGCTTATAACGAAGCAGGTTCCAATAAAAAAAGAATTCTCAGTTTATGATTTAATAAGATTTGAAAATGCTTTTAATAGTAGTATTACAGAACAAAAGACATACTGCTCATTTGCTTAGTGAAACGCCGTTGCGAACGAAAATCCGCCAAATCATTTAAAATAATCCCTTTGCGTATTTTGCGTTAAAATCCTAACAAGTGATAAGAATGAAGCAGGCTCCAATAAAAACAGAATTCTCAGTTTATCATTTAGTAAGATTGAAATTACTTCAAATAAATTCAAAATAAAAAACCGAAAACTGCCATCAACAACCAACAAAAAACCAAACTCCCATTTTGCTTTAACACTCCTTAACCATTGATATTTATTTCTTATTTTTGAAGGATTCAATTTTATACAATGAAATTATATAAATTATCTTTATGGATGCTGGTTTTGGGAAGCAGCGCAGTGGCGCAGACCCAAAAATTTACAATGGCGGAGGCAGTAAACGGGATGAGAACCAATTTAGCCGTTAAAAATATCTCGCAGTTTTCATGGTCTGCAGATGGAAAATCTTATATTCAGGCGGTAAAGGGCGGATATTTAATCACAGATCTGAAAACCAACAAACAGGATACGCTGGTTTCTTTATCTCAACTGAATAAGAATTTAGCAGACAATAAATTCAAAGCAGTTCCACAGATTAAATTCATCAGCAATTCTCAGGGATATTTCAATTCCGGCGGAAAAATGGTATGGGTAGAAAAATCCGGCAGCGACTGGAAAACAAAAAATTCTGTTGCTTTGGACGAAAATGCTGCCAATATGAAGATTTTTGGGGATAACCAGACTTTTGCATTTACGGTAAAGAATAATTTATTTGTTAATAAAAACGGAAAAACCATTGCAGTAACCAATGATACCGATGAAAATATTCTGAATGGAGCTTCCAATGTTCACCGAAACGAATTCGGAATTGATACCGGAATTTTCCCGGCTCCAAATTCAGAGAGCGTGGCATTCTACAGAATGGATCAGAAGATGGTTGCAGATTATCCGATTATCGACTGGTCTGTAACACCTGCTGTAAATCATAACATTAAATATCCGATGGCGGGGAAAACGTCTCATCAGGTAACGCTGGGAGTTTTCAACATTAAAACTCAGAACACAACCTTCTTAAATATTGCAGGCGAAAAAGATCAGTATTTAACGACTGTTACCTGGAGTCCGGATTCAAAATATATTTTTGTAGGCGTTCTGAACAGAGGGCAGAATTACCTGAAAATGAATCAATATGATGCTTCGACAGGAAATTTAGTGAAAACTTTATTCGAAGAAACCAGTGATAAATATGTGGAACCTCAACATCCTTTAACGTTCTTCCCGAATTCCACTACAGATTTCATCTGGCAGAGCCAGAGAACAGGATACAACCATTTATTCCATTACAGTCTGGAAAAAGGACTTGTTGCACAGATTACAAAAGGAGATTGGCTGGTAACGGATATTTTAGGTTTCAATGAAAAGAAAAATGAAATCTATTTTACATCCACCAAAGAAACTCCGTTGGAAAAGCATTTGTACAGAATCAACTGGACAAATTTCAAAATGCAGAGAATGGATAACGCAGAAGGAGTTCATTCCGGAGTGTTAAGCAGTGACGGAAATTTCCTGTATGATGTCTACAGCAACGCCGATACACCAAGAGTTGCCAACATCATTAATACGAATACTTTAAAAACAAACAATCTTCTGACCGCTGAAAATACCCTGAAAAATTATCAGCGTCCGGAAATTAAAAATATCAATTTAAAAGCCGACGACGGAACAATTTTGTATGGCAAAATGATTCTTCCGACCAATTTTGATCAAAATAAAAAATATCCGGTGATCGTTTATTTATACAACGGTCCGCATTTACAATTAGTAACCAATTCTTTCCCGGCATCCGGAAATCTTTGGTACGAATACATGGCTCAAAACGGATACATCATATTCACGATGGACGGAAGAGGTTCTTCTAACCGTGGGTTGAAATTCGAGCAGGCAGTTTTCAGAAATCTGGGAACCACAGAAATGAACGACCAGATGAAAGGAGTAGAGTATTTAAAATCTCTTCCTTACGTAGATTCCGAAAGAATGGGAATTCATGGATGGAGCTTCGGAGGATTTATGACAACAAGTTTCATGCTTCGTAAGCCGGATGTTTTCAAAGTGGGCGTTGCAGGAGGACCCGTAATCGACTGGAGTATGTACGAAATTATGTATGGCGAAAGATACATGGATACTCCGCAGGAAAATCCACAAGGTTATGCAACAGCCAATCTTCTGGATAAAGTTCAGAATCTGAAAGGAAAATTATTAATGATTCACGGAGCGCAGGATGATGTTGTGGTTTGGCAGCATTCGGTTAAATTTATTAAATCTGCGGTTGATAATGGTGTTCAGTTAGATTATTTTGTATATCCGGGACATCCGCACAACGTGATCGGCAAAGACAGAGTACATCTTATGCAGAAAGTAACGGATTATTTTGACCAAAATCTGAAAAAGTAAATAGTAAAATCCAGTGTAAATATAGACTGGATTTTTTTGTTTAGAATTATTTAGAATCTATTCTTATCAAACATCAATGCATCTGATTTTCGGTTGCCGTAAATTTGTACTATAAAATCAACAATATGGAATTAGGAATAGGAATGTTTGGCGATCTTGCTTTCGACCAGACAACAGGAAAATATAAAGATGCAGGTGTAAAGATTCGTGAAATTCTGGAGCAGATAAAATTCATGGATGAGGTGGGAATTGATGTTTTTGCCATGGGAGAACATCACCGTCCCGATTATGCGGTTTCTTCTCCGGAAATCGTTCTGGCTGCAGCGGCAGGTATTACAAAAAATATAAAATTAGCGAGTGGTGTTACGGTTTTAAGTTCATCAGAACCTGTAAAAGTATATGAAGATTTCTCGACTCTGGATTTAATTTCAGACGGTCGTGCTGAAATTTTCGTTGGAAGAGGAAGTTTCATTGAATCATTTCCCTTATATGGATATTCTTTAAACGATTATGAGGAACTTTTTGATGAAAAATTAGACTTACTGCTCAAAATCAATTCTCAGGAAAATGTAACCTGGAAAGGAAAACTTCGTGCACCTATGCAGAATCAAACCGTTTATCCGAGAGCAAAAAATGACGGAAAACTGCCCATCTGGAGAGCAGTCGGCGGAACTCCGCAGTCGGTTTTAAGTGCCGCGGAATTGGGAATGCCTTTAGTGGTGGCAATTATTGGAGGAATGCCGGTACAATTCAGAAATTTAATTGAATTCTACAAACAGGAATATAAAAAAGCAGGTCATGATGTTTCCAAAATGCAGATCGCCGTTCATTCGCATACTTTTGTAAGTGATGATCCTGAAGTGATTGAAGGGTATTTCCACAATTATAAATCGCAGATGGACAGAATCGGTTCTTCCAGAGGTTGGGCTCCTTACACCAAAATGCAGTATGACGGCGGAAGAAGCAAAGAAGGAGCGTTGTTCATCGGTAATCCTAAAGAAGTGGCAGATAAAATTGCTTACCTGAAAGAAATTTTCGGCATTACAAGATTTATCGGACACATGGATGTGGGAGCTCCGGAGCATGATCTTATGATGAAATCTATCGAACTGTTTGGCAAAGAAGTAAAACCACTTGTCAAAGATCTTTAAAACAAAACCTTCGCTGAATTTCAGCGGAGGTTTCTCTTTAATAAAAATCATCTGTAAAAATGAAACAACGTCCTGTTGTTTAGAAATTAATCAATATAAATTATAAAGCTGTATAAGAAGCTATTGCAACCTGTGGATGAAAAGCAAACATAAACGTTTCAAAAGAGTCTCCTGAAGTGTTTTTGCTTAAAAGATACTTATTGTCGATAATATCAATCAGCAATAATTCAGGGGTGTAAAAAGTCAAACCTATTTTATGCTTTGAAGGATCTTCCACATTGGAACTGATAAGATCCAGTTTGAAATTTTCAATCGGGAAAAAAGTATTTCCCAAAACATCCGGAAGACTTCTGATCTCACCGTTAAGCTGGGCAACATAGTTCACCACTGCTGAACTCAGTAAAAATGGAATTCTTTCTGCATGAGGATTTTTTCTCAGCAATTCCCAGTAATTCTTTACCGGGTTTTCTTTATCATCGAAAACCTGATGTTGAATTTTATATTCAAAATACGTGTCTTCAAAGATGTATCTATCCCAGACAATTTCAGAATTCTGATCAATTACAATCCTGAATGCAAGTTTTATTTTAGCCTTCATCATTTTAAATTTTAATAAAACAGGGCAGCTTTTAATAATTCTGCCCTGATCCTAAACAAAATTGATATGAAAAATATCTAATACTCAATAAGTGGATCAGTTTACAAGAACTTTAAGATTCTCTGTAAACGTTCCTTTCGTATTATCAATCGTAATTTTTGCGATATACATTCCGGATTTTAATTGGTTTTTGGTCATTTTGATCTGCTGACTTCCGGATGCAAGTTTTTGCTTGTCGATGACACTGAAAAGTTTTTTTCCGCTTACATCAAACAGTTCAATACTTACTGTTGATCTTTCGTTAAGAGTAATCGGGAAAATAGTCTCTTCTCTGAAAGGATTTGGATAATTCTGTCCCACATTAAAATTTTTGGTGTTTGTTGCTTCCTGAGTTCCTAAAACGGCTCCTGCTACATAAATGGTATGAGTTAAAATATATCCTGCTGATAAAGAGCCTGTTATCGTACTCATCTCATTGCTGGTTCCGTCTGAAAATACATTGTCACTGGCATTATAAGTATATCCTGTCATTCCTTTTGTATAGCCGTATGAAGTTCCGTTGACATTCACATTATAAACAGCACTGCTTGTTCCTTCCGGAAAAGCAATCTGAGTAACCAGAAGAGAAGTTCCGTCTGCTTTGTAAATATGAACATGAATGTGGGTGGCTCTGCTCTGATACCATCCCGGAAATATGCTCGTGAAACTTACAAGTCCGTTTGCATCCGTGGTCTGTCTTCCGCGAAGAAAATGATTGTTGGTGTAATTTGCAGCCTGCATTGCTGTACCTCCGTATTCGGAATAGTTTCCGTCTTTATCACAATGCCAAACGTCTACCAGAACTCCTTGATAGGCAGCGCAGTTTCCGTTGGTATTTTTTATATAAATATTCATCGTAAAGGCAACTCCGGTTCTGTCTCCCACAATATTGGTTTGTACCAGACTCGACGGAGTATGTGTAGGAAAAGGACCCTCTGTTTCTGAATTGGTTACACTGCAGGTTAAAACATTTTGAGAAGATTTTTCGGGCAGCATTTCCTCATGAAAAATTTCCGATCGGAGAAGAACAGGCGCAGCAACAGCTATTCCTGCCAGTCCGAATGAGTTTTTTAAAAAATTTTTTCTGTCCATGTATTTAGTTTTTATTTTAAATTAAACTTCAAGGAAAAGTAAAAGGGCATTTTCACTTAATGCTTCAAATTCCAGAGTTTCGATTTCAGAAATGATGATCGCGTCTCTGGTTTCTAAAAGTCTGTTCTGAAATTCAAAAGCACCGTTAATCACCATTCCGAAAATTGATTTTCCCTTGTGATGAAGAGCATATTCCTCTTCTTTTCTTCCTTCATACAATCCTATGAAATTGGGATATTCCAGTTTTTCAGAAATCTGTATCAAATGATTTCTACGGTCTATATTCAGATTTTCAATGCTGAAGAAATTATCTTTTTTAATACTTTTTAGTTCAAAAATCAGAATGTCGGCTTTCTCATCCGATTTGTTATTTCTAATGTTCAGCATATTACCTTCTTCAGACTTTAAAGTAAAAATATTTTCTGGAGAAAGAGGTTTCTCAAAATCGTTAATGTAAATTTCGCCGAAGAGCACAATGATGAGAACAGTAGAACTTTTTTGATATTTAAAATCAAATGTTCCGTTTTCCTCGAAAACAACTTCTGTTATTTTGTGCAATCCTGACTGTTCATCGGGAGTCATCTCGTTCAGAACATATGAGTTTTCTTTCCTCCAGACGGAAAGATCAGATTTAAAAATTCTGGATGGACTTTGAACTAACATTTTGATTGAATTTTTTTGAGGAATTCCACACTGCACAGATAAACACATCTAATCACTTCACACCCGCGTAAATCTGTGCTTTTTGTGGAAAACTAATAAACTAATAGTAAACAACCTCTGTTTTATTTTTACTAAGCCGAAACTTTTATCGTATGGGTAAGAGCATATCCCGCGCTTACACTTCCTGTAATCGTAGACATTTCATTAGATGTTCCGTCGCTGAATACATTATCACTTGCATTATAAGTATATCCGTTCATTCCTTTATATCCTGTACTTGAAGCTACCTGAACCACTGCGCTGTCATTTCCTTCCGGAAATGCAATCTGCGTTACCAGAAGAGATTGCCCTGCAGAATTATAAATATGAACATGAATGTGAGTGGCTCTTCCGCTGTACCATCCCGGAAATATACTTGTGAAAGAAACTTTTCCGTTGGCATCGGTTGTCTGCCTTCCTCTAAGGAAATGGTATGACGTATAATTGGCAGACTGCATCGCTGTTCCTCCATATTCAGAATAATTTCCTTCTTTATCACAATGCCAGATATCAACAATAGCTCCCTGAAGATTGGCACAGCTTGCATTGGTATTCTGAACGGTAATTGTAATCGTGAACGGAACACCAGTTCTGTCTCCTACAATATTAGTCTGTACAAGTGTAGAAGGTGATTTGGTAGGAAAAGGACCTTCAGTCTCGGAATTGGTAACAGAACATCCTGTTGAAGATGATCCGGAAGAAGAACCTGAACCTGAAGATGAGCTCGTTGTGGTATCCGCGATATCGTCATCACTTCCGCAATGTATCAAAATAGGAGCTGCTACCGCAGTAACACCTGCCAAACCAAGAGTTTTTAAAAACCCTTTTCTGTCTATTGTTTTCATAATATGTTTTTTTAAAGGTTACTATTTGAATGGTATTGATTCAATTATCAATTTCTGTATCAAATATATTTTGAAAAAAAAAGCTTATGAAATTTATGAGGTAAACAGTAAAAATGTGTCGGTAAATGAATTTTTTTTAAGAAATATTAAGAATAATATGAAAGGAATAGCAAAAATTTGCCGAATAGAAATTACCTCCTTTGGAGGGGTAGTTTAAGATGAATAAAATCATTTATTTACCAGTTTCATCACTGTATCTTTATATGTTTCCCCAATCGGAATGATAAATTCCCCAATGTGGATATTCCGGTTTACAATTGTTTTAATCAGGTTTATGGGAACAATATAAGAGCGGTGAACTCGTATAAAGTCTTTTTCTGAAAGTTTTTCCAGAATATTTTTCATAGAAGAACGTGCGGTAATCTTGGAATGATCTGCAAGATGAATCTGAATGTAATCGTCTAAACCTTCGATCAAAATAATATCATCAAAATTAATTTTATGAAGTTTATAATCTGCACGGATGGAAAGATATTTTACATCAGCAGATTCATTATTCACTTTTACTTTATCCACAGCCGCTTTAAATCGATCAAAAGAAAAAGGTTTTAATAAATAATCTATCGCATTGATACTGAAAGCATCCACTGCATATTCAGAATAAGCAGTGGTGAAAATAACCTTTATATTTTGAGAAATACTTTTATAAAAATCCATTCCGTTTCTGGAAGGCATTTCGATATCCAGAAAAATCAGATCAACAGGATATTTGTTGAGGTGCTTCTGTGCTTCGCTTTGTATATTGAAAGTTTTTTCCAGAGAAAGATTTTCAATTTTTCCGGCATAATTCTCAATAATTTTAAGCGCGAGAATCTCATCATCCAGTGCAATTGCTTTTATCATAATACTTTTCAGACTAAATTTATTTTTAAATCCACTTCGTACGTTTTTCTGTCATTATTTATTATGAGAGTCTGTTTTTCTCCATAAATCTGCTGCAGATGTTCAATCGTATTTTTCAGTCCCACTTTCAGGCTGTTTTCATCCGTTATGTTTTCGTTCACAATATTATTGAATACATTAAAATTTAAAGTACCTTCCTGAACTACAGCTTTTACATAAATTTTAGAATTTTTTTCCGCATTAAAACCGTATTTAAATGCATTTTCGATAAAATTAACCAAAATAAAAGGCGCAATTTTCAATCCCTGCGTTTCTCCAATCTCCGTATAGGAAAAATCTAAACTGCTGTCTGTTCTTATCAGCTGAAGCGAAATATAATCTTTTATGTATTCGATTTCCTGACTTAATTCAACAAAATCTTTACTGCTTTCCTGCACCACATAACGCATTACATTAGAAAGTTTTAAAACTCCTTCAGGCGTATCGTCAGATTTTAATAAAGCCAGAGAATAGATAGAATTCAAAATATTGAACAGAAAATGAGGCTGCAGCTGATATTTTAAATTCAACAGTTCAGCTTTTGCCTTTAATTTTTCCAGTTCCTCTTTCTCATTACTTCTATAAATAAAGAATGAGGATAAGAACGAAAAAAGAAATGGCAGCAGTGAAGCAAAAATTATCTGAAGGTAAGAACTGTCATTTCGTTTGGGACCGGAATTATCAAAAGGAGGTCTTCCATCCATTGGTGGCTGCGGAAATAAATTATTTTTAGGTGGCATTTCTTGTGGTTCCTTATGCATTTGAGAGGGAACACTCGTAAAATTATTTCCTGATGATATATAATAAGGTAAAAACACCATTACACCGAAAGATATCGAACTAGAGAGTAGAAAAGCGATATGTTTTTTCTGCCGGTAAAATTTCGGAAGAAAAATGTTAAGATTTACATAAAAAAAGATAATCACCAGCACAAAACGAATAAACTCCCTTTGAAAAGGAGGAACCCTGAAAACAGACAGTGTCCCGTCAAAATCCGGAGAAGAAACAATCGGGATTGTGAGAAGTAGAGGAATGAGGATAATGTGTGGTAAAAGCTTTTTCATTGAACGAAATTATTAAATTTGATTTATAATTTGTCGAAAATTATTAAAACAGTGGGCGTTTTTTTATTTTGTCTAAAAGTCATCTGTTTGTCATCCGATACAAATTCTCTACTTTTACAGCATGGAACAACAATCTAAAGATCCCCTTCACGGAAAAAGACTAGATGCCATTCTTGAAGAATTGGTGGAATATTATAACGGATTTGAAAAGCTTGGTGAAAAGATCAACATCCGATGTTTCACAGACAATCCGAGTATTAATTCATCTTTGAAATTTTTAAGAAAAACCGACTGGGCAAGATCGAAAGTAGAAAGTTTATATCTTTTTGTACAGAGAGAAAAAAAGCGTAACGAAAGAAAAAAAGACAGATAAATATTTCTTCGGTCAATGATTTCAAAAACAGTATCTTTGTGCCGTTAATCGTGAAAGAAATCACGAAAAAAGAATAAAATATGACAATCGAAAACAATCACGTTGTAGCTGTAAAGTATATCCTACATACTATTGAGCCGGATGGAAGTAAAATTCTTGTAGAAGAAACAACAGCAGAAAATCCACTTACATTTTTGTATGGAGTAGGAATGATGATTCCAAAATTTGAACAGAATATCCACGGCTTACAGGCTGGAGATAAAGCTGATTTTACGATTAAGCCTGAAGAAGCTTATGGTGAAAGACAGCCTGATGCAATCGCTCAGTTGCCGATCGATATGTTCCAGGAAGCAGGAATTCCGCCTGTAGGAGCAATTTTACCATTATCCGACAATCAGGGGAATAACTTTCAGGCAATTGTGGTTGAGGTAACTCCGGAAGCTGTAGTAGCAGATCTTAATCACCCGATGGCTGGGAAAACGTTAGATTTCCAGGTTGAAATCTTAAACACACGTCCTGCAACGGAAGAAGAGTTGTCTCACGGTCACGCTCACGGAGTAGACGGAAACGAAGCTCACTAAGAATTTTTCAATAAAATATGAATGTTCGGCAGAAATGCTGGACATTTTTTTTACACATAAGTTTTCAGTTCAAATCTTTGGAAATATTTTAGAAAACCTAAGCTGAAAATCAAAGATTTTTATGATTATCCGTAATTTGTCATAATTGGAAAAAGCTTTGAGTTCTTTGCTGAGTGAAACGCCTTTGCGAACTTAAAAACAGTTAGTATATAAAGAATCTTTGCGAGTCCTTTGCGTTAAAAAAACAGTATGTTTAATAGCGGGTAATCATAAAAATTTTTCATTTTGGGAATCAATAATCTGTGAAATTAGTGGGAAATTTTTTAATCTAATCAAGAAATTCACCGCTCACATAAAACCAGCGGTTCTGGATCATTTTAAAAGTAGATAATTCGTGATGAACATGGTTTTCTCCGTTTTCATCAGTGTAAAAAGCTTTGAATTCCACTTTATTCATAGAAGGTTTATTTACAATTTCCAGTTTTGTCCACTCATTAATTTCTCCCCATTCCTGTAAGTCTTTCGTATTGTGAAACTGCCTTTTACTCGGCGAAGTGGTTTCCATCAAATATTTTCCGTTCGGAATCGCAAACGCTGAAAATCTTGAACGCATCAATGCTTCTGCAGTCGGAGCAAATTTTTCTTTTGTATGATAAGGTTTACAGCATTCTTCGTACGTCTTTCCGGAACAGCAGGGACAGTTCATTGCTTTAAATTTTAAGAAACAAATTTACACTTTTTGCTAGCCACGAATTCAAGAATTTTTATCTTTTATAATTTTAAAATCTGGGTCATTTGCGAAATCCGCGAAATATTTAATTGTGTTATTAGTGAAAAATATTTGTGTCATTAGTGTTTGAATCAAAAAAAGCATCCAAAAATTGAATGCTTTTAAAAATTTATTTAATAAAACCTCTGTTTCTCAATAAAGGCTTAATATCCGGATCGTGTCCTGTAAAATCTCTGAATGCCTGATTCAAGTCAACAGAATTTCCTACAGACAGAATGTATTTTCTGAAACGGTCTCCGTTTTCTCTTGTCAATCCTCCATTTTTAGAAATCCATTCCCAGGCATCGTTATCCAGAGTTTCAGACCATAAATAAGCATAATATCCTGCAGAATAACCACCGCCCCAAATGTGTGCAAAATAAGGCGTATGATATCTTGGAGGAACTGTTGCCAAAGTAAATCCGTGCTTCGCTAAAGACTCTTTTTCGAAATCTAAAACTGGAATTAACTGATTTTCATTCGTCACCGTATGCCAATCCATATCAAGCTCTGCCGCAGAAACCAGTTCCGTGGTCATGTAACCCTGATTGAAAGTTGCCGCTTTTTTAATTTTATCAACCAAAGTTTGCGGAATGGGCTGTTTTGTTTCGTAATGTAAAGCGTAGTTCTTTAAAACGACCGGATCTAAAGCCCAGTGTTCGTTGATCTGTGAAGGGAATTCCACGAAATCTCTCGGTACGTTTGTTCCGGAAAGCGAAGGATATTTCTGACTGGCAAACATCCCGTGAATAGAATGTCCGAATTCATGGAAAATAGTGGAAACATCATCATAACTGATCAAAGAAGGTTTTCCGGGAGCCGGTTTCTGATAATTGTAGCAGTTTACAATTACAGGTTTTGTTCCCAGTAAATAAGACTGCTCTACAAAATTGTTCATCCATGCTCCTCCGTTTTTAGAATCCCTCGTGTAGAAATCCAGATAATAAATGGCAATGGATTTTCCGTCATGATCGAAAACTTCATACGTAACCACATCCGGATGATAAACCGGAAGATCCGTTCTCTTTTTGAAAGTTAATCCATAGAATTTTTCCGCAGCGAAGAACACGCCCTTCTCCAAAACGGTTGTAATTTCAAAATAAGGCTTTATTTCACTTTCATCAAGATCAAATTTTGCCTTTCTTACCTGTTCAGCGTAAAAATTCCAGTCCCATGGTTCAACCTTGAAACCTCCTTTCTGCTGATCGATCAGATCCTGAATGTCTTTTGCCTCACGTCTTGCCGTTTCTACCGCGGGAGTCGCAATCTGGTTCATTAATTTTGTTGCAGCTTCCGGTGTTTTTGCCATCTGATCCTGCAATTTCCATTCTGCGAAGCTTTTTTTACCTAAAACCTGAGCTTTTTTCAGTCTTAATTTCGCTAATTTTTCAATGGTTTCCCTTGTATCATTTCCATCCCCTTTTTCAGCTCTTGTCCATGATGCTTTGAAGAGTTTTTCTCTTGTTGCTCTGTTTTTAAGATTCTGTAAAAGAGGTTGTTGTGTTGTGTTTTGTAATGCTAAAAGATACTGTCCCGGTTTTCCTGCATTTTTGGCATCAGAAGCTGCCGCAGCAATTTCATCGGCGGAAAGTCCGTCCAGTTCCTTCACATCTGTAAAGAAAACGCCTCCTTGCTTTCTCGCTTCAAGCAATTTGTTGGAATATTGTGTAGACAATGAAGCCAGTTCCTGATTGATCTGCTTTAGTTTTTCTTTATCCGCAGAAGAAAGATTGGCTCCTGCAATTTCGAAATTCTGTTTGTAATATTGTAATAACCTTTTGCTTTCAGCGTCTAAACCGTTTTCAGAGATCGCTTTTATTCTTTTGTAAAGATTTTCATTCAGATACATTTTATCAGAATGGGCAGCAAAGATCGGTGCATATTCTTCATCAAGAGCCTGTAAAGTCGGATTTGTATTGGCGCTGGTAAGATTTGAAAATATGATTTGAGCTCTTTTCAGAACTTCACCGCTTTTTTCCAGAGCTACGATGGTGTTTTCAAACGTTGGTGCTTCAGAATTGTTGGCGATTTTTAAAATTTCAGCGTCATGCTGTTTCAGACCGAAATCAAAAGCGGGCTTAAAATGTTCATTCCTAATTTTATCAAATTCAGGAGCTTCATATTGAAGTTTGCTTCTTTTCATGAAAGGATTCGATGAAAGCGATGCGTCCGGAGCTGGAACTTCCTGTTGGCTATCGGTGTTTTTCATTGTTGTACATGATTGGTTGAATGCTAATGCAGAAATTAATAATACCGATGTAATATTTTTCATAAATTAGTTGTTAATAAAGGTATAAAGATACTTAAAACTTAATTCATAAAATAATAAACATGAGATCACAGACTATTTTTCTTTTTTCGGCGATAGCACTTCTGGCTTCTTGCGATAAAAATGACCGACATTATAACGGCAACGAACAGAAAAACTGGGTGGAAAAAGTAGTAACGAAAGACAACGGACCGATGAGCCATAAAGAAGTGACGGGTGATTTTGATGAAATCGAAGTTTCACAGGCAATCGAAGCTGAAGTGATAAAAGCAGATTTTGAAAAGGTAGTAATTTCTGCTCCGAAAAATATTATCGATGAGGTTCTGGTAGATAACAGTGGAGGAGAACTTCATATTCATTATAAATCAGGAATCCGTGTGATGGATTCCCATAATGTTTCTGCAAGAATTTACACAAAAGATTTTTCAAAATTAAATGCCAATTCTGCGGCAAGCATAAAAGTGAAGGATAAATTTGTACAGGATAAAATGGAAGTTGAGGTTTCCAGTTCAGGAGCTGTTTCCGGAGATCTTGAGGCGAATAAATTTACTATTTCCATAGACAGCAGCGGAAATTTCGACGGAAAAATCTGGGCGGTAGATCTTGATGTAGATGCTTCATCTGCGGCAAGTCTGGATCTTTCCGGTAAAGCTAAAAATGCTGAGATCAGTGCTTCATCAGGAAGCAGTGTTTCTGCCAAAGATGTTATAGTTCAGAATCTGAAAACAGATTCATCCAGCGGAGCGAGCGTAGACATCAGTGCTTCTTCTTCCATTAATGCAGAAGCATCTTCCGGCGGAAGCGTGAATGTGTATAAAAAAGGAAACGTTACCAATATTACCAAAAACGAAAGCAGTGGCGGAAGCGTATCGATTCAGTAATGTAATGCTTTGCTGAGTGAAATGCCATTGCGAACGGAAAATTAAACGTTTGAGATAAAAATCTTTGTGGAGATAGCGTTAAAATGATCACTGATTAGTTTATTTAAATCAAATGTAAGCTATTAATTTTCATCTTCATCCTCTTCATCATTAGAAGAATCTTCCCATTGCTGATTATCAAAATTAAGATTATCATACGCCAGTAATTCCTCCTCTCGCAGGAGGATTTCTTTTGTGGTAAAAAGATGAATTTCATCATCATGATCCGATTTTGCCAATTTTCGGATCGAAGCTTTATCGATGGTCATAAATCTCTGTCCGAGACG
Source organism: Chryseobacterium sp. ZHDP1 (assembly GCF_018603435.1). GTDB lineage: Bacteria > Bacteroidota > Bacteroidia > Flavobacteriales > Weeksellaceae > Chryseobacterium > Chryseobacterium indicum. Next base: position 3,836,763 of record NZ_CP075682.1, read on the forward strand.
TCTTGCTGCGTATTTCCGCATTCCGGTTGCATGAAGAACGTCGACTGCCATATCTACTGCGGTTCCCAGAGTTTCACGGTAGATATTATGAATTCCGCTGTTTAAATATTCATAAGAATCTATTCTGTTTTTGGCACGCACAAAGATTTTTACCTGTGGATAATTTTCTCTTACAATATCGGCAACAAATTTATTGTCATCGGGATCATCAAGACACAGCACCAGAATTTCGGCATCTTCAATTCCTGCTGCCCGTAATGTGGGGATTTTGGTAGCATCGCCATAATACACCTTAAAACCGTAACTTCTCAATAATTTTACACGGTCAGAATCCCGGTCTAAAACCGTTGCCGGAATTTTATTCGCTTTTAAAAGTCTTCCGACCGTACTTCCGAAATGTCCGAATCCTACGATGATGATTTTCTTTTGCTGAATATTACCGTCCAGAATATTAAAATCATTATCGGGATCAGGAACTTCTTTTATGAATCTCGGAGTAATAAGTTTATCATTAATAATTAATAGAAACGGCGTGATGCACATGGTTATTGCCGTTACAGCCATCATCTGCGCATTGAGTTCCGAAGGCAGAAGATAAAGACTTGAAGCATAATTAATGAGGACAAAAGCAAATTCTCCCACCTGCGAAAGCGCAAAAGCATAAAACAGGCTTTGTGGGGTATCTATTTTGAAAAACTTTCCGATAAGAAATAAAACAAGGAATTTTATGGCTAAAACTGCAAAAACGGTGGTGAAAATAAAAGTAGGATCTTTCTGAATGACGTTAAAATTCATCGTGGAACCTACACTTACAAAAAATACGGCAAGCAATAATCCTTTGAATGGATCAATCTGTGCTTCCAGTTCGTGGCGGAATTCGCTGTTGGCTAACATGACTCCTGCAAGGAAAGCTCCTAAAGCGGGAGACAAACCAATAGCAACCATCAGTTCTGAAACTCCGATGACCAAAAATAGGGAAGAGGCTGTTAAAAGCTCCGACATTCCGGATTTCGAGACATATCTTAAAAAAGGAACAAAAACATACCGCCCCAGTAAAATTAAAATAACCACTCCCAAAATAACGGTCGCGAACTGCATCCATTCCGGAAGAGTCTGTATGAGCACCTGAATTTCGTTATCGTGATGTCTGGATTTGTAATTGGCAATTAACGGAAGGATTGCTAAAATAGGAATCACCGCAATATCCTGAAACAGTAAAGTGGAAAAAGATGCTTCTCCGGCTAAGGTTTTTAAGTTGTTTTTTTCCTGTAAAGTCTGCAGCACGATTGCTGTGGAAGACAAAGCGAAACACATGGCGATAGCAATGGCTTTATCAATCTTCCAGCCTGTCCAGATAAATACGAGAAATAGGAGGGAAATCGTTAAAAGCATCTGCGTTAAGCCGAGTCCGACAATCTTCTTCCGCATATCCCAGAATTTTCGGGGTTCCAGCTCCAGACCGACTAAAAATAAAAGCATGATAACTCCAAATTCACTGGCGTGCATAATGTCGTTAACATCTTTTCCCGTTAATTTTAAAACATAAGGTCCAATAATAATTCCGCCTGCAATATACCCGATGACAGAACTCAGCCCGAATTTTCTAGCCAGCGGAACCATAATGATGGCTACGCCTAAGAAAATAAGAGTGTTCATTGCTAAGCTTGTTTCCATAAATTTTTATTGGTTGAGAAGTTCTACAAACTGCTGTTTGTGTACGATAATTTCTTTTTTTGAGAGTTTGTTGGCTTCGTAAACGATTTTGATATTCTTAATGTTCGCTTTAAAAACATTCAGAGAGACGATAAGTCCGCTGATGAGTTCCTCTACCGTAAACTTATACGTTCCTTCCTTGCTGAACGATCTTTCTTTTCCGCCTGTGGTTACCAGAATGTAAACTTCTTTACCTTCCAAAGGATTGTGATGATCTTCTTTAAGCCAGTCGCGGTCGAAAACTTCATCGATCCAGAGTTTTAACAAAGGCGGCATTCCGAACCAGATGAGCGGAAACTGGAAAATAAAACGATCGTAATTTTTTATTCTTTTTCTTTCCCTGAAAGCGGCAATATGAAAATTAGGATATTCTTCATAAATATCCCGAAGGGTAAAATGCTGATGACGGACATAGAAATTAATGAGCTCTGCATTCGAGTTGGAATGCTCTAAATAAGGATGCGCAAAAACTACCAACGTCTTCTTCATAAACCTGTTTTACGTAAATATAATGAAAAATTTTTGAAGTAAAGGAGGGTTTTGTAGCAGTTTAATAATTTTTTAATAGTAAAAAGGATGTTTTTAATGATATAAATGGAATAAATGAGTTTGATTTTTAACGTATTAAAATTTTAAAAAGCTGATAAATAAAAAAATCGATCAAAATGACCGATTATTTATTGTATTTGTTTATTTCAATTTAAAAACTGAGAAATTTAAAACAGAAACTAAAATTCTACCAACCTCCTGAAGCACCGCCGCCTCCGAAACTTCCGCCTCCGCCGAAGCCTCCAAAACCGCCGCCTCCGCCTCCGGAACTTCCACCACCAAATCCACCGCCGCCAAAGCTGCCCGGAAAAGGGAAAAATCCACCCGGATAATTTCTGCGACCTCTTCTGGAAAGTATTACATCGTCGTCGTCATAATTTCCGCCGCCTTTTCCTCCTCCTTTGTTTCCGAATAGGATGGCAATAATAATGAAGATAACAAATGCAATGATGATAATTTTAAAAATACTTCCGTCTCCATTTCCGCTTTCACGGTTGTTCAAAGGTTTAAATTTCCCCTGAACCGCTTCCATAATTGCCGATGTCCCGCCATTAATGCCTTCGTACCATTCGCCTTGCTTAAAATGAGGAGTCACAATATAGTCCAATATCTGTCCGGCAACAGATGCGGTAAGATATTGTTCCACCGCTCTTCCCTGCTGGATAGACATGGTGTGGTCTTCGGTTGCAATAAGGAAAACGATTCCGTTGTCGACATCTTTTTTTCCGATTCCCCATTTTTCACCAAACATGGTTGCCAGAAAATTAATGTCTTCTCCTTTTGTAGACGGAATAATAACCACTTCAATCTCTGTTGAGGTAGAGTCTGCAAATGCGATCAGTTTTTTATTAAGCGCATCTTTTTCCTCCTTCTTCAGAAGATTGGCATCGTCATAAACGGGATACAGAACGTCTGGTTTTGGAGGAATGGTATATTGTGCCGATACAAAAGTGTAAAAGCATAACAGCAAAAATGAAAAAACTATTTTAAGAGAACGTAATTTCATTAGGAAGTTCGTTGTGATTTTCTCCCGTTACAGGAAAATATTTTTTTAGTTCCAGTCCGGTTTCCAGAATTCCGCTTTTTAAAGCCTGATAATAATTTCCTTTGGCAAATTCAGACGTAATATAGTCGTGCAGATGATCCCAGTAAGACTGGCTTACTTTTGCATGAATTCCGGTATCTCCGATGATGGTAAGATATTTCTGTTCGAAATTGACATGAAAAAGCACCGCATTTCTTTCTTTGGTTTTATTCAGGCATAACTCTTCAAAAACTTTGAAAGCTATTTCTGCATTGTCTTCATCCGTATTGGAATCGATATGCACCCTGATCTCGCCGGTAGAATTTTCTTCTGCTGACTGAATAGCTTCCACGAGGGAAGCTATCTGCTGATTTGTTAAGAAACTGGTTGCCATTATTCCGAGAATACTTCAGGTGCCTTTTCTGCTCCTGCTTCCGCTTTGAACAAAGGTTTTTCTTTAAAGTTGGTGAAATTCGCCAGAATATTATTCGGGAATTGCTTTATGGATACATTATAATCTTTTGCTGCATCATTGTAGTAAACAGTTTCTGTTCTGATGCTGTTTTCTATCGCGATATACTCTCTCTGGAAATTAATGTATTGCTGATCTGCTTTTAAATTAGGATAAGATTCCACCACTGCCATCAATCTGCTTAAAGCTCCGGATAATTCTCCCTGTGCAGCCTGAAATTTAGCAATATCCTGCTCAGTCATATTGGTAGGATCAATATTGATAGAAGTTGCTTTAGAACGTGCCTCAACAACTTTCGTTAAGGTTTCCTGCTCGAATTTGGAATAAGATTTTACCGTTCTTTCAAGATTCGGGATAAGATTTGCTCTTTTCTGATAAACAGTTTCTACGTTAGACCATTTTGCATTAACCGTCTGTTCCTTGTCTACAAAGCTGTTGTAGCCACTTTTGCCCCAGAAGAAAATAACTGCGACAATAATAAGTAGAGCGATACCAATAGTTCCTGCGCTCAGACAACCTTTATTTTTCATAGTTTGAATTTTTTTAATATGTTTTGTGCTAACCAAATATACAAATTATGTGCTAATTTTGTAAAAATTTATTTGAATGACAACAATTGTGGTGGCAATGGGAGAGAAGAACGAAATTGGTTTTGAAAATCAGTTGCTTTGGCATCTTCCTAAAGATCTGAAACATTTTAAAGAGATTACTTCGGGACATCCGGTGATCATGGGGAGAAAGACATATGAAAGTATCGGGAAACCGCTTCCCAACCGTACCAATATTGTTGTGTCCAGAAAAACCGACTGGTTCGAAGAAGGGATTTTAATCGTCGGAAGCATTAAAGAAGCCGTAAAATTTGCTAAAAAGATAGATGAAGAAGTTTTCATCATCGGAGGCGGAAAAATTTATGAACAGACGATGGATATTGTTGATAAACTGGAAGTAACTTTGGTAAAAGCTGATCTTCAAGCCGATACTTTTTTTCCAAAAATCGATCCGAAGATCTGGAAAAAAACAGACGAAATCTGCCATGAGAAAGACGAAAAAAATCAGTATGATTTCTGTTTTCAAACGTTTGAAAGAATTTAATGTTTAAAGTTCTCAGTTCAGGATTTAATACGAAACTTTAGACGCTGAACCTTAAACTTTGAATCTTAAATTTCTTATCTTTGCACTTCTAAAATTTAATAATGAATAAATATATAAAAATTGCAGTTGCAGCGGTTCTTATTCTTTTAGGACTGTATATGATGTTCTTTACGAGAAACTTAGGCTGGGGAATCGTTGTGTTCCTTTTGGCTGCAGCACCTATTCTGCTTTTCTTTAAAAATGAATATATTCTTTTGGCTTTCTGGCAGTTGAGAAAGCAGAATATGGAAAAAGCAGGAGAGTGGCTTAAAAATATCACAGATTACAAAAAACAACTTCATAAAACGCAGTATGGATATTTCCACTATTTAATGGGATTAACACAAGCTCAGGATCATCCTACAAAAGTGGAACCTTTCATGAAAAAAGCTTTGGAGTATGGTCTTAACATGAAGCATGACAGAGCTATGGCAACTTTAAATCTTGCTGCAGCAGCAATTTCTAAAGGAAGAAAACAGGAAGGACAAAAACTTCTGGACGAAGCAAAACGATTAGACAGTGCAGGAATGATGACCGACCAGATTAAAATGATGAAGGAGCAATTGAAAATGCCAACGATGCAGAAACATATGCATAACCCGAATATGAGAAACAGAGGGAAATTCTTTTAATGAATAACCTGATCAAAAATAAAAGCATCTAAATTTTTTAGGTGCTTTTTTGTTATCAATAGGGACGGGATTTAGCCCGGCTTATGGGTGCAAAGTTGACGGCTTCAGCCAAATAAATCGGCAGTTACATCTCAGAGTTATTCTCATACCCGTAAAATTTCGGGATTTGCCAATGATATTTCACGGCTAAAGTTCTTATGGAAACAATTAATAGAATGGTGAAAATCTGAACGATAGTATACGTTAAAGTCGTAAATTTTGTCAGCAGTAAAAAAGCTGAACCTCCCACAATACAAGCGGTTGCATAAATTTCTTTCCTGAAAATTAAAGGAATTCTGTTGAGCAATATATCCCTGATAATTCCACCGAAACAACCTGTAATTGTTCCCAATCCGATACAGATTAATGGATGAATATCTGCATTTAAACCCTTCTGAACGCCAATAATCGTAAACAATCCCAGCCCGAAACTGTCAAAAATAAATAAAGTAACCCGAAAGTTTTTTTCAAAAGATTTAAAAATCATGGTGAAAATACTGGTCAGAATAATCAATGCGCACGTAAGTAAATCATGCATCCAGAAAACCGGAATATCAAGCAGAAGATCTCTCACGGTTCCACCGCCGACAGAAGTTACAAAAGCAATAATCAGAACACCGAAAGGATCGAGCCGTTTCTGCATTGCCGCAAAACTTCCCGACATCGAAAATGATATCGTTCCCAAAACTTCTATGGCAAAATTAAACTGTTCGTGCATGTGTTATAGGTAATGAGTAATCGGTAATAAGTAATATGATTACAGTGTTGTATTTTGAGATAATTTAAATTTATAAGCAGTCATTACTTTTACTAATTCATCACATTCTGATCTTAAATGTGAGATTTTTCCGGAATCTAAATATTCCAGCTCATCAATTATTTCTAACCAGAATTGAGTTTCATCAATTTCTTCTACAACAATGCAGATTTTAGCAAATCTTTCCTTTTCGGATCTTGCTCTCGCAACTGCTCTGTAATTAGCAGCTACAGAAGTTGCTGATCTTATAATTTGTTTTCTGATTACTGAAAGATCATCAGAATATGGTAATGGTGATAACGATTTAATAATGGAAATCGAAAAATCTTTAGTTCGATCTCTAAATAACTGATTAAAATCCATAGTTGTAAAAATTACTCATTACTAATTACCCATTACTCATTACTTATAATTGCACTCTCACCGAATCCGGAACCAACAGCTCATATTCTCCGCCGTGATTGATGATTTCTCTTACAATGCTGCTGCTGATGAAAGACTTTCCGGAAGAGGTCAATAAAAATACCGTTTCCAGTTTTTTGTGCGCTAAAGTTCTGTTGGTGTGAGCAATCGCTTTTTCAAACTCAAAATCCGCAGGATTTCTTAAACCTCTAATGATATACTGTGCATTTTTTTCGAAGCAGTAATCAACAGTCAAACCTTCAAAATAATCTACTTCCACGTTTGGGAATTCTGCAACTGAGTTTTGGATGAATTCCATTCTTTTCTCTAGCGGAAACATATATTTTTTCTGAGAATTCTGCCCGATAGCAATAATCAGTTTATCAAAAAGCGGTGCCGCTCTCTCAATGATATCGTAATGTCCTAAAGTAATCGGATCGAATGACCCCGGAAAAACAGCAATTTTCATGCGTGATAAATTATAGTTATAAATTATGAAAGATGAGGTGAGAAATATAGAGAGATAAACTGCCGGCTTCTATCCTTCATCTTTCAGCCTTTTAATTTTTTTGTAAAGCTTTTTCAACCTCGTTTCCGCAAAGATCTGTGATGGAAATTCCGTAGATTTTTGCTTGCTGCGGAAGAATACTTGCAGGAGAAAATCCGGGGTTCGTATTCATTTCCAGCATATAAGGAATTCCGTTCATCAGAATATATTCACTTCTTGAGAAACCACTCATCCCAAGAGAATTGTAGGCTCTTTTTGCAATTTCCTCTACGCGGATTCTTGTTTCATCGTCGATTCTTGCTGGTGTAATTTCCTCAGAAGCTCCTTCGTATTTGGCTTCATAGTCAAAAAATTCGTTGGTAGGAACGATTTCTGTAATTCCCAGAACAATTGTTTCTCCTTTATAATCGATCACACCCACAGAAACTTCCATTCCGTCAAGAAAACTTTCAATTAATATTTCGTCATCTTCTTTGAAAGCAATTTCAGTGGCAGCAAGGAATTCAGCCTTTTCTTTTACTTTAGAAATCCCCAAAGATGATCCCGACTGATTGGGTTTCACAAAAACAGGCAAGCCAAGAGTTTCTATAATTTCATCAACCTTAATTTCTTCTCCTTTTCTTAGATAAACACTCTTCGCAGAAGGAATTCCGTATTTTGAAAGAACCGCTAAAGTATCTTTTTTATTGAATGTTAAAGCACTCTGATAAAAATCACATCCCGTATATTTCTGTCCGATCGCGTCCCAGTACGCCTGAAGAATTCCGTTTTCGCCCGGTGTTCCGTGGATGATATTGAAGCAGACATCAAATTTCAATGTTTCATTTTCATGTAAAGTCACAGAAAAATCTCCTTTGTTTACAGGAAATTTCTGCTCATTTTCGCCTAAAAAATACCATTCATCTTTCAGGATAACTACTTTATATACATCGTAAAGATTTCTGTCTAAAGAATCATAGATTAATTGTCCGCTTTTCAATGATACAACATATTCGTCTGAATAGCCTCCCATCACTACGGCAACTTGTTTTTTGCTCATTTTTGTTTAGTATCAGTTAAGGCAAATTTAATGATTTTATACAACGCGTAAACGTAAATCCTGAAATTTTAAAATCAAAAGTGAAATGTGTTAAATTAAAAGCACATTCTAAAATTATTAATTATATTTGCTGTCTAATTATAGTCATTTTAAGTATGCTTAAATCACTTTTCAATTGGAAAGTTTTACTGAACTTAGTCGTAGCCATCGGTGTTTTTGTGGGGTTGGTTTGGCTTACGTTTCGTTGGTTAGAATATCATACCAATCATGGTCAGGAAATTCCCGTTCCAAATATCGTTAATAAATCTGTACAGGAAGCCATCAAAATATTGGATGATTCGGGATTGGAATATGAAGTGGACAGTTTTAACTATGATCCCAAATACAGACCTTTTCAGGTGTTACAGGTGTATCCGGTTCCGGGTTCCCGTGTAAAAGACGGAAGAGCGATCCAGTTAAGAGTAAATCCAAGAACCTGGGCTAAAGTTGAAGTTCCGGATGTAATCAATAAATATTCAGGTCTTGCTTTCCAGCGTTTGGAACAGGTAGGTCTGAAAGTTGGAGACACCATCTTCGAGCCAAGCATTCAGAAAGATGCGGTTATCCGAATTTTATATAACGGAAATGAAGTAAAACCAAAAACTAAACTGGCGAGATTCTCTGTGGTGGATGTAGTTATTGGTTCAGGACCATTACGAAATATAGCGATTCCTAATGTAGTGGGATTAACAGTGAAGGAAGCGAGACAGGTTATTGCGAGAAGTATGTTTGAAGTGGGTCTTGTGGACCACGAAGACGGAAGCAAAGATGAATCTGATGTTATCTATTATCAGGATCCTGCAGCCGGAGATGTCCGGGATCAGGGAATGCAGATTGATCTTTGGGCAAGTAAGAAAACACTGGCTGAATTGAGTGCAAAAATAGAACAGCTGAATTCTACCTACAGAATGAAAGTAGACACTGCTCTGCCTCCAATCCAGTATCAGGAAATGCCAGTTCGTCAGGAACCGTCACAGGATATTCCTCCGCCGCCTGTAACTCCGAAAAGGGAAACCCCTAAACCGTCTACAGATGCAGCAAAAACAGATGCTTCTAAAACCACGGTAAAATCAACGAAACCGGTAACTGAAAATAAACCAAAGACTACTACTTCTAATACAGGTAGTAGTTCTGGTAATAACCAGCCAGCGAGCAGCAATAAATCTGCAGCAACTCCTGCAAAACCTGCAGAAAAGCCTAAAGCTAAAAAGATGGTTATAGAATAAAACGATAAATATTATAAAAAATACAGGCTTCAACTTTCATTATGTTGAAGCCTTTTGTATAAAAGATAAAACAATGGCAGAAGATAACGAAGATTTTTTGGACGAAGAATTATTAGATCAGAACAGTATCGATAATCTTGATATTGATGAAGAAAATAAAGGACTGTATGAACACCTTAACATCACGGTAGACAAAAGTCAGGAACCGTTGAGGATCGACAAGTTTTTATTGATTTTCCGTCAGAATTCTTCCAGAAATAAAATTTCACAGACCTGCAGAGCGGGAAATGTTATTGTGAACGGTGTTGCGGTAAAACAGAATTATCGCGTAAAACCGGGAGATCAGGTTTCGGTGCTTCTGGCGCACCCTCCACGGGAAAATGTTATCATTCCGCAAAATATTCCCATCAATATTGTATACGAAGATGACGATCTTATCGTTGTAGATAAAGATCCGGGAATGGTAGTACACCCGGGATTCGGAAACTGGGACGGCACTTTGGTGAATGCTTTGGCGTATCATTTTGAACAGAATGGCGAAAAATCCGATCTTGACAGGGTTGGACTGGTGCACAGAATTGATAAAGACACTTCCGGATTATTGGTGATTGCAAAAAATGAATATGCACTGAGCTTTCTGGCAAAACAATTTTTCGACAGAAAAACCAAAAGATTGTATTGGGCATTCGTTTGGGGAAATGTACAGGATGATGAAGGCACAATAAGAGGTCATATCGGTCGTCACCCGAAAAACAGGATGCAGATGCATACGTATGAAGACGGAAGCCAGGGAAAGCATGCGGTAACGCATTACAAGGTTTTAGAAAGATTTAAATACATGACCTGGGTAGAATGTAAGCTTGAAACCGGAAGAACCCACCAGATCAGAGCGCATTTCAAACATATTGGTCATACTTTATTCAATGATGAAAGATATGAAGGGCATACCCCTCTCCGTGGAGTGAATCTTCCTAAGTATAAGCAGTTTATAAAAAATGTCTTTGAGATTTTACCCAGACATGCGCTTCATGCCCATACTTTAGGATTTATACATCCCACTACCAAGAAGGAATTATATTTTGAAAGCCCAATGCCGAAAGATATGGCGGATGCTGTAAAAAAATGGAGAAATTATTTAGAAAACTAAAAATATATTGAGAATTTTTTTATATTTGTTGAATTGAAATCAAGATTTGTTATGAGAAAACTATATGCTATCGTATGTTTAGCTCTTTTGTCAAATGCATACAAAGCACAAGAAACTTTACCGTACTATCAACAGTATCTTTTAGACGGTGAGTTTTTGTTCAACCCGGCACAATACGGAAAGACCGACTATGTGCAGCTTAATCTTAACTATCAGCAGCAATTTTCGAAGTTCAGTGAGTCTCCAAACGTTCAGTCGGTAGGGATTAACGCGAACATTTTTGATAGAGTAGGAGCAGGTTTATCTGTATTCAGAGACAGCAACGGCCCTATTTCTGCAGGTGGTATTACAGCAGGTGCTTCATATTTTATTCCTCTTAGCAGCGACGGAGACAGAAAAGATCAGTTCTCTTTCGGTACAAGCGTTAGCTTCTACAACATGAATTTTGATTATTCAAAAATTAACACACAGGATGCTTCAGATCCATTATTGCAGGGAAGTGAAAGTAATATTTTCATGGCATATGCAAACTTCGGAGCACAGGCTACCTACAGAAATATTTTCGCAGGAGTTTCAGTTAACGATATCGCACTTACCAACGATGAAGCGATCGTAAACGGACGTGAGCCTTCTCCAATCAAGTTTTTCTTAAACTTAGGATATGACTGGCATGTAGGTGATAACATCTATTTCACACCTTCAGCTTTAATTAACCTGAACACAAACTCTACAAGAACGATTGATTATAACTTAATGGCAACGTTCTTTAACGACATCAATGCATTCTCTTTCGGGGTAAGCTACAGATCTGTTCAAAACAGATTCGACAGCCAGCAATTACAAATCGCTCCGGTTGTAAAAGTAAGATTCAACAAATTCATGATTGGAGCTACTTACAACTTAGGTTTGTCTGATATTCAGGAATATGGAGGAAACAGCTTCATGATCGGGTTAGGATATAACTTTGATAACTTCATTAACCACAGAGGTTATAGATATTAATTGATTTAATTTAAATAAATTTGAGCTCTGAATTTTTTCAGGGCTTTTTTTATGATTTACATTCACATTCCGTTTTGCAAGCAAAAGTGCTGCTATTGCAATTTCCACTTTTCAACATCTTTAAATTTTAAGGATGAAATGCTGGCTGCGATGAAGAAAGAAATCTTTCTCCGCAAAGATGAGTTGCAAAACAAAAACTTACAGTCACTGTATTTTGGAGGCGGAACGCCTTCCATTCTTTCGCCGGATGAAATTAAATCTTTAATTGATGAGGTATTAAAACATTTTACTTTTGAAAAGGATATTGAAATCACTCTAGAAGCGAATCCCGATGATCTGGATAAGAACTTTCTGAAAGGACTGTCGGAATCTCCGATAAACAGATTATCAGTCGGAACCCAAAGTTTTTTTGAAGAAGATCTGAAATTAATGAATCGGACACACACTGCAAACGAAGCCGAAGATTCCATCAAAAGAGCGCAGGATTTTGGTTTTGAAAATTTAAGCATTGATTTAATTTACGGTTCGCCAACTTCCAATCTGGAAATCTGGAAAGAGAATTTAAATAAAACCATTGCACTTGAAGTTCCGCACATTTCTTCTTATGCTTTAACGGTTGAGCCGAAAACGGCTTTAGAAAACTGGATCTCAAAAGGGAAAGTAAAAAGCCCGAAGGAAGAAGAACAAAACAGAGAATTTTACTACTTATCGGATTTTCTGAAAGATAATGGTTTTGAGCATTATGAAGTTTCGAATTTTGCCAAACCCAGATTTTACTCAAGACACAATTCTTCCTACTGGAAATATAAAGAATATCTGGGAATTGGTCCTTCTGCACATTCTTATAACGGTTTTGATGTCAGAGGCTGGAATGTCGCGAACAATCAGCAGTATATCAAAAAATTAAACTCAAATCTTCTGGCTAAAGAAGAAGAATTTCTCTCGCAAAACGATCAGTTTAATGAAATGATTATGATTGGCTTACGAACAATGTGGGGCGTTGATCTGGGAAGCTTAAAGGAGAAATTTAATGATAGCATTTTAGAACATTTTCAGAATGAAATCAAATCAAAGCTGGAAGAAGGAATTCTGGTAACAGAAAATAACCACCTTAAAATTCCGGAAAAACACTGGTTTATGGCAGACGGAATTGCTTCGGATCTGTTCATCGTCTAAGATGGAAATCTAAAGTCGGGAGTCGGAAGAACGGTTTGTGAAAAACTTGTAACATCCATCTTCTGCATCCAACAATTTCACTATTTTTGTATAAAATTTCAGCTCAATTTTGAAAACTAAAAAGCAGGATTATTCGCATCTTTCCCCGAAGCAGCCTATCGGAATTTTCGATAGCGGAGTGGGCGGACTTACAGTTGCCAAAGAGATAAAAAGACTTCTTCCGAATGAAGATCTGATCTATTTTGGTGACACCAAACATCTTCCGTATGGTGAAAAATCGAAGGAAGCGATTATCGAATATTCTACAAAGATCACCAATTTTCTGTTGGAGCAAAACTGTAAAGCGATTGTTATTGCCTGCAATACGGCAACGGCAAATGCGCTGAATGAAGTGATGCAGTCTGTTGCAGGAAAAGTTCCTGTGATTGACGTAATTAATCCGGTTGCAGAAAAAGTTTCCTATGAAATCCATAATAATGTGGGTGTCATTGCAACGAAAGCTACTGTGAATTCAGGGTTGTATAAAAAAAGCATCAGAAAGCACAATAAATGGATCAAGGTGGATGAACTGGCAACACCTTTATTGGTTCCTGCTATTGAGGAAGGTTTTAAAAATCACCCGATTACGCATGCGATTATCTACAATTACTTAAGCAACAGTAAATTAAAGAATATTGAGACCTTAATTTTGGGTTGTACGCATTATCCGTTGCTGATTGATGAAATCAAGCAATATTACGGAAATCGTGTCCGAGTAATTGATTCTCCGAATATTGTGGCGAACCACCTGAAGATTATCCTCGATAAATATCATCTGCTGAATGAGCAGAATCTGAAACCGAATTACCATTTCTATCTTTCGGATTTAACGAAAAACTTCGAAAAAATCTCGAAGAAATTCTTCGGAAAAACCATCGATTTAGAATTAAAAGTATTATAAAAAACAAAAGCTGTCTCCATCTGAAACAGCTTTTTCTATATAAGATTCTTTAACGCAAAGATTTATTTTTCAAAGTTTATTTTTAGTGAGCTAAGAATTAATCAATTGAAAATTGATTTTATAAAGCATACTTCATAAGCGACTTTGTCGCCACTCTTTGCTCTCTTAAATAATTTTGGGGATTATATTAATCTTTGCATTTAAATAAATTAAATTTCCAAAATTACTTGCTGTCTTTCCAGTCTTCTTTTCGGGGTACGAACCGGCTGGTTTTTATCTTCTTCAGACTTTACGCCAATCACTACGGCAAAAACACTTTCGTATTTTTCGTTCTTCAAAATAGCATCATACTTTTCAGTTTCAATTCCTTCCATCGGAGTAGAATCTATTCCCATATCTGCGCACGCAGAAAGCAAAACGCCCAATGAAAGATAAACCTGATGTTTCAGCCACGATCTGATCTCCGCTTCTCCTTTCGGTTTTACAAAAGTTTTATAGTAAGTTACCGAACCTTCCGGAAGATGTTCTTCAATCTGCTTTTCAAAATCTGCAGGGTTTTTAAGTGCCTGAAAAACGATAAGTTGACTTCCGTCCAATACTTTTTCTTTGTTAAAATAAGAGGCTTCGGCAAGCTTTGCTTTTGTTTCCGGTTCCGATACAAATACAAAATTCCATGGCTGACTGTTAATGGAAGATGGACTTAAATGCAGAATTTCTTTAAGCTGCTGAATCTGCTCTTCACTTATTGTACCTTGAGGATTATACTTTTTTACGGTATATCTCGATTTCATTTTTTCTAAAAAGCTCATAATTTTTATACTATATTTTTTATAGTTACAAAATTAATGTATGTTTGATATATTTGCAATAACGGTCTAAAATGATAGTATGAAAAAAATGTATTCCATAGATAATAAAGAATATCCTTGCTGTACAACAGTTACCATGAGATTTATCGGCGGAAAATGGAAAGCGGTTATTTTGTTTTATCTGATTGATGGAGCAAAAAGATACAACGAGCTAAGAAAATTAATTCCCACAATTACAGAAAGAACGTTAAGTTTACAGTTGAAACAGCTTGAAGAAGATCATATTATCGACAGAAAAGTGTATACAGAAAAGCCGCCTTTAATGGTAGAATACACCTTAACGGATTTCGGGAAAACGCTGCTTCCTCTTTTAAAAGAAATTGCAAAATGGGGCGAAAGTGCGGTACAAAATTCCAGCAAAGTAGAAATTGTGAACTAATGAAAAAAATAAGCTAATACAGCTATTGGCAAACATAAGCTCAACATCATATAGGTAAAGTAAAAAAGCCTGTCATTATCATAATCAAATGAAGAAAATCTGGGAGCATCAATTGGATCTCTTTCGTTGTATTTTCTAAAAATATTTAAACTGAAATGCAAAAGAATAAATTGATATATAGGGCAGAATAAGAATAGATAAAAGTTTGGCTTATTCTGCGGTGTATCTGTTATTAGTAAAGCTATTATGCCTAAAATTGATAAAGCAATACAAATTCTAAAGATTATTTTATAAGATGTGAATTTGAAAAAAAGGCTTCTGAAAAATAAAAATAAAAAAGGTATAAATAGAAGCCCAATTATAAGAGCCAAGAAATCAGGCTTCATCCCTATTCGGTTCAAAAAAGCTGAAGCTTACATTACCGTATTTTCGGGTGTCGATTAAATTCGGATGATCAAATTTCATTCGGCTTTGGTGTTCTACCACTAGAATTCCGTTTTCCTTCAGGTATTTGTTGTTTAAAACCAGAGAAATAATTTCCTGATACTTTTTTTCTTCCATTTCGAAAGGAGCATCGGAGAAAACAATTTCAAAAGATTTTTTGTTTCTGAATTTCTTCAGCCAGTCAAAAACATCACCCCGCTGAACATTCACCTGCAGACTGAATCCAAGTTCGGAAGCGGTAGAATTAAGAAAAGCAGTATGTTTCGGATTCATTTCTACGGACGTAATATCCTGACATCCTCTTGAAGCAAATTCAAACGAAATAGAACCGATTCCCGCAAAAAGATCCAGCACGGAAACCGACTGCATATCGTAGGTGTTTTCCAGAATACTGAAAAGTGCTTCTTTGGCAAAATCCGTGGTCGGTCTTACATCAAAATTCTTCGGAGCTGCGATTTTTTTGGCTTTCCATTTGCCGGATATGATTCTATACATTTTTTTAGTTGTTGGATTGTAGGTAAGAGGTTGCAGGTTTTAGGAACGAATACCTGTCGTCTGTTTCCTGAGACCTAATTTAATATAAAGTTTTTAGAAGGAATATTATCAAATACAATTTTCAGATTCTTGACGAATTTCTGAAGCTCTGAAATAAACGTTTCGTTCTCAGTAGTTTCTCCGTACGCGTAGAAATTGGTTTCATTGATTCCGAAACCGATCTTGCTTAAAGTAAACATCACGAAATAAAGGAAATCTACTTCAGAATTTACATCCAGATTGTTGTATAAAATAATTTTTTTGTTGTCTATCGCGAAAAACTCACATTGGTTATGATACAGGTTGATGTGAATTTCTTTGCTGTTTTTGTTATTAATGGAATTTAAAAACTTTTCACCGGAAAAATTAAACTGAACAGGCAGCGCGAGTTCTTTAATCTTTTTATAAAAATGCTTCGGGAATGTATAATAAAACTGAATTTTAAACTTTTCATTAATTGAAAGCATCAGTTCTTCTTTTTCTTTATCCACAGGAGCGTTGAAAGCGATAAGATCAAATCCTGCTTCATGCTCCGAAAAACCTTCCGGCATCAGCGTGAAATGATTGAGCGCGGAAATCACATGGATCTCATCAAATCTCTGCAGAAGAAGAACTTTATCCAGCATATCCGAAATAAAGTGTTCCGGAGATTCTTCATCCACGAAATACGATTTCTCTTCCACAATGCTCTTATTTTTAGCAATCTGGTAGATTAATCCGTCTTTGGTAAAAAGTAAATTAAGTATATTCATAATTTGATTCCTGCAAATTTAGTGAAATTCTACCATTACCGCACCCGATTGATGATGAAGTATTTCCTTATTATAAAAATCCACATTCGTCTGGCTTTCCAACGTATCGAATACCATTTTCTGCAAAACTCCGTCTCCGATTCCGTGTACAATTTCCAGCCTTTTCAGATTATGTTTTCTGCAAAAGTTGATGGTTTCCACCAGTCTTTCTTTTTGGATGAAAAGTCTTTCAAAACTGGTATAATCATTTGGATTTTTAACTAAATTATGAAAATGAAGATCAAGAACCAAATGATTTTTCTGATGTGCTTTGGAAATTATTTTTTTCGGCTCCGCTTTTTTTATGATGGGTGTATTTTCATAAAAATCCAAAATTTTCGGAACAAGTTTCTCTTTTGGATATTGATGCGTAAAACCGTATTCATCTTTAAAAACCACGATATTTCCCTTCACGGAAGTAACCACCCCGCTCAAATCTTCATCTACTACAGAAACTTTATCGCCTATTTTCATAAATTTTTTTATAAAACACAACAGACACAAATAATTTCACAAATTTCTACATTCTTAAATCGTGATATTGGTGATGAAATTTGTGAAACTTGTGTTTAAAACTTCGGTCCCAATTCAATAACCTCCAAATCCTTTATTTCCGTATCATCGATTACAAAGCGCATCATTGTCCGCATTTTATGCCATCCCTGTTTTCCGCACGCTCCGGGATTCAGGTGGAGAAGATTGTTTTTTTCATCAAACATTGCCTTCAAAATATGCGAATGTCCTGAAATAAACAGCTTCGGAGCTTTTTCAGCAATCTCCTGCTTTGCCAAAGACGTATATTTTCCGGGATAACCACCGATGTGAATCATCAGAACTTCTACATTTTCGCACATAAAACGACTCACTTCCGGAAACTCGGAACGGATTTTCGCATTGTCGATATTTCCGTAAACTCCTTTCAGCGGTTTTATCTTTTCAAGCTGCTCGATGACATCCATACTTCCGAAATCTCCGCCATGCCAGATTTCATCCGCCTGACCTGCATATTCTAAAATACGGTCGTCGATATATGAATGAGAGTCGGAAAGGATTAGGATTTTCGTCATTATTTAAAATTCTCTGCAAAGATAAGATTTGAAATTATTTTTTCTTAGGATTTATAAACATCTTTAATGATAACTGTTATTCCTTGAGGCTTGTAATGACATTCATTAATATAAACTTGTTTAAGCTTTTTTTACCACAAAAGATGCAAAAGATTTAACACTTTAGTTGTTTAAGTTTACTACTTAAATGGAAAAAGAGAGCACATAAGTTAAAAAAATCAAAGATTTTTTCTCTTTGCTGGATTTTAAAATTAGTTTAAACCAACTTATAATTTTAGGTTCAGAACTGTCATTCAGAATGAAATTTTGCGAAGCATTATGAAATGAAGAATCTTTTGCAGATAAGTTCTTTTTAAATTTCAGTATTTTGTTTCGTAGAATCAATACAAATTAATAATCAAAGCTTTAAATCAAAGTTTAGTTCATCTTTTGTTGCTTTTTCGGTTAAGTAAAAGTTTAAACAGACTTTTTGTTATTAGAGATAATATGAAATGTTTAAACCGCATTATTTACTACATTTGAAAAAAATTAAAAATGAAGCAGAAACTTTCTTTTTTCCTTCTTCTTTTATCGGTTGGGATTGCGAATGCGCAGGTTGAAGAGAAAAAACTGGATGAATTGATCCAGAATACGTTAAAAACTTTCGATGTTCCGGGAATGTCGGTTGGTGTGATCAAAGACGGAAAGGTAATTTATTCCAAAGGTTTTGGGGTACGTTCTTTAACTTCCAAACAACCGATGGACGACAATACATTGGTTGGAATCGCCTCCAATTCCAAAGGTTTTACCTGCACCGCTTTGGCAATTTTAGCAGATGAAGGAAAACTGAACTGGGACGATAGAGTTTCAAAATACATTCCTGAATTTCAGATGTACGATCCGTATGTTTCGCAGAATGTTACCATTAAAGATCTGGTGACACACAGAGCAGGATTAGGTCTGGGACAGGGAGATTTAATGTTCTTTCCGGAAGGCGGAAATTTAACGGTAAACGATATCGTTCACAACGTAAGATATTTAAAGCCTGAAAATCCTTTCAGAACAACTTTAGACTACAATAACATCATGTTTATCGTAGCCGGAGAAGTAATCCACAGAGTTTCAGGTTTAAGCTGGGCAGAATTTATTGAACAGCGCATTATGAAACCTGTAGGAATGAGATCCAGTTTCGGAAGCTATAACAGAGCTAAAGCCGTTGCCAACAAAATTGATGCTCATGCACCGGTAGACGGAAAAGCTATCGCTGTTCCTCACGACTGGAACGAAACAGCCAACGCAGCCGGAGGAATTATGAGTAATATTAAAGACATGACAACCTGGGCAGAATTCCTGTTGAATAATTTCACAACGAGAGATGGTAAAAAATTAGTTTCAGATAAAAACGTTCAGCAGTTGTGGAGTTTACAGATTCCGAGTGGTGTGGCGGCAAAAAATCCTTATGATACCAGTTTCTACGGATACGGAATGGGCTGGTTTTTAAGCGATGTGAAAGGTCATAAACAAGTTCAGCATACAGGAGGACTGATCGGAACGGTAACGCAGTTTACGCTGATTCCGGATATGAAGCTTGGAATTGTTGTTTTAACAAACCAGCAATCGGGAGCGGCTTTCAACACGATTACCAATACCGTGAAAGATTCTTATCTGGGAATTGCAGACCGCAACTGGCTGAAAACCTACGGCGACCGGATGAAAAAAATGGAAGAAAGTTTTGATAAGCAGAAAAAAGAAGCTTTTGCAAAATCTGAAACATTTAAAAAAGATAAAAATTTACAGCCAAAACCGGAGCAGTTTGTAGGAATGTACAACGATCAGTGGTTTGGTGATGTGGAAATTGCGCAGCAGGGAAGTATCTACAGAATTTCCTGCAAAAGTTCTCCACGTTTAAAAGGGGAACTTCTTCCGTATTCCAATAATTCATTCATCATCAAATGGGACGACAGAAGCTACGATGCCGATGCGTATATTATTTTCGATTATGATGAAACAGGAAAAGCTCAATCTGCAAGATTAAAACCTATTTCAGACGTTACAGATTTCAGTTTTGATTTTGATGATCTGGATCTGAGAAGAAAATAATTTGGGAAAAATCACTCAATGTGATTATCAATAGGGACGGGCTTTAGCCCGTCTTTTTGTTTCGGAGGATAGCAAAAAGGCTTTAGCCAAAATTATTGATTAAGTTTATTTAGGCTTTTTTATAAAGGTTCAAAAAGTTTTTAACACATAAGTCACATTAGATTAATCAAGCTTTGCGAATATTTTAGAACACATTAGTTTTTAAAAATCTTTGATTTTTATTCTTTTGAGAACTTTACATATTCTATAGATGCGTTAAAATCTTTTGCGACTTTTGTGGTTAAATTCGCCATTCACAAATTCACTTATCTACATTCTAAAACCACCCCGTCAAAAATTCTTTCGAATTTTCGCCACCCCTCCAAAGGAGGGAATTTTTACAGACTATTAATTAAATTTTTCCGGGAGAATAGAAAAACAGCAGTTTCTTTTTGGCTCCGTCGAATTCCGACCACGAATTGCAGTCGATCTCGAAACCGGCAACACCGCAGGTTGGAAAATGGAAAATATCTTCGGAAATGGAATTTGCAAAATTGGAAATTCCGTTGTTGTGAGAGAAGAAGGCAACCGATTCGTGGCTGTCGTCCAGATCGTAGATTACGGATTCGAAATTGCTTTCGGAAGGATTATAAAGTTTCTCATTCGTATTAATGCTGATCTGGTAAGCCTGGTTGAAAATTTTACACGTATTCAGTGCGCGTACTGCGGGGCTCGATACAAAGTAATCGATCGCTACGTTATTGTTTTTCATGAATCGGGACATATGCATTGCTTCTTCTAAACCCTTGTCTGCCAAAGGTCTGTCAAAGTCTTCCGTTTCTTCCGGCCAGTCGCTTTTCGCATGTCTTACGAGGATGAGTTTCTTCATAATTTTGTTTTTGAAGAATTAAAATTATAAAAAAATTAGCGGATTAAAACATTGATTTATAAAAAAAACTGTGTTTGGAATAAAATCATTAAAATTTACTAAATTTGCAAACCTATGGGACAAATCCTTGCAATAGACTACGGAAAAGCTCGTTGCGGCATTGCTGCAACGGATGATATGCAGATTATTGCGAGCGGTCTGGAGACGGTGCAGACTTCATTAATTATTGATTTTCTGACGAAATATTTCGGTGAAAATCGGGTGGATGAAGTGGTGATCGGTCTTCCGACAGATTTAAAGGGGAATGTATCCGAAGTGGAAACAGATATTTTAAAATTCATTGAAGTTTTTCAGAAAGAATTTCCGATGATAAAAGTACACCGCTTCGACGAGAGATTTACCTCCAAAATGGCTTCGTTTTTTATCTCCCAAAGCGGAAAGAATAAAAAGAAAAGACAGGAAAAAGGATTAATAGATAAAGTAAGCGCAACCATCATATTGCAGAATTTTTTAGAACAAAGAACAAGATGATTTTACCGATAAGAGCCTTTGGTGACCCAGTTTTACGAAAAGTAGGGAAGGATATAGACAAAGATTATCCCGAACTACAGGAATTGATAGGCAACATGTTCGAAACCATGTACAGCGCCAACGGAATTGGTTTGGCTGCTCCACAGATCGGACTGGATATCCGTCTTTTTGTGATCGACGTAAGTCCTTTGGCAGAAGATGAAGATTATGAGGATATTAAGGATGAACTGGCAGAATTCAAGAAAGTATTTATTAATGCCAGAATTCTTGAAGAATCCGGCGAAGAGTGGAAATTCAACGAGGGATGTCTTTCTATTCCGGATGTAAGAGAAGATGTAAAAAGAAAAGGAACCATCGTGATCGAATATTATGACGAAAATTTTGTAAAACATACAGAAACTTTTTCCGATATTAGAGCCCGCGTAATTCAGCATGAGTACGATCACATAGAAGGAATTTTGTTTACAGACCATTTAAGCGCCTTGAAAAAGAAGCTTGTAAAAGGGAAACTGTCGAAAATTACTCAGGGTGATGTAAGCATCGGTTACAAGATGAGATTTCCAAAATAAAGTTTGAATTAAAATAAAAAAAATATTAAATAGCAAAAGGCGGAATGCCGATTGCAGAATTTACAAAAAATAAAATTATGCTGTTAGAAAAAATAATTTCAATTTCAGGAAAACCAGGACTTTTCAAATTAGTTTCACAATTAAGAAACGGATTTATTATTGAAGACGTTACCACGAAGAAAAAAGTAAGCATTGGAAACTCCAGTCAGGTAAGTTTATTGGATAACATCGCGATGTTTACCTTTGATAAAGAAGTTCCGTTGTTCGAAGTTTTTGAAAATATTGCTAAAAACTACGATTACAAAGAAGCGATCCACCATAAAGCAACAGATGCTGAACTGAAAGAATTCATGACGGCTTCTCTTCCGAACTACGATACCGAAAGAGTGTATGCTTCAGACATCAAAAAACTGGCGCAGTGGTACAACATCCTTCAGAAAGCAGGATACATTACGCCGGAAAGCTTCGTAAAAGCAGAGCCAGAAACTTTGGAAGGTGAAGCAGCAACGGAAGAAGTAAACGTAGAAAAAGAAGCGCCTAAAAAAGCGCCAAAAGCAGAAAAACCAGCAGCACCAAAAGTAAAAGCAACTTCTGCCGCAAAATCTGCTCCTAAAAGCACCCACAGAAAGCAAGGATAATTCATTTACTTGAATTTAAAATATAAAACCTCGTCAGAAATGATGAGGTTTTTTTGTTGTTTTGTGATGTAATGAAGAATATCTTATTAAAAATTCCGTATAAATACGGATTGCCGTAAACGTTTATAATTTCTTATTATTACATTCGTTTATTGATTGCTTATAAATACTTTTAAATTTCTTTATATTGTAGATTAACTTATGCATTGTCTAATGTTAAAAGCATTAAGTATAATAAATATAAAAATTAATAACTATGAAAAAAACAATTACTTTTTTTACTATTCTAATATCAATAATTACTATTCAGGCTCAAGAACAAATTAATTTATTGACTTACGATAATACTCAGGATATAAATTTTTTCAATTCCGTTAAAAATGGAACTCAAATCAAGGAATATATTACCAATGATAAAAATAGTGTTAAAGTAGGTGATACCTTAATATTAGGTGCTCCTACCTCTCAAGAAACGAATACAAGAACTTATTCAGGCAGCTATGGTAATAGATTAAGAGGAGGGATAGCACAATCACGAAGCACTTCAAAGAAAACCTACGAATTTATACAATTGGGTAGACCCGCTGGATTTGGAAGTATTATGTCAGCTATGAATGGTGATGCACAAAACATGGCAGATAACAGTTTTAAGAATACGAAAGTCATAGTGCATGAAATAAAAACATATCATAGAGGCAGTAAAAATAAACCATTATATGTAGTTATGATTTTAGGAGAAATAAATGGTAGAGCTTTTGGAATAAATAAATTTTTAAGTGTAATGGATACCGAATTGGGTATTGAGTCGGGAGAAATTCTTTTGAAAAACAGAAAAATGACAAGAGAAGAAGCGATTGCAAAACTGAAAGAAGCAAAAGAACTATTAGAAATTGATATGATGAGCAAAGAAGAGTTTGAAGAATTAAAAAAAGAATTAGCCCCAATCGTTAATAACCAATAGTTCTATGATATGTTTTAGAAATATTGTGTAAAACTTTTGATCACTTTTTTTTTATTACAATTTTTGATTTTTATAAAAGTTTTTGCTACTGGTTAGACTGTAAAACAATAGAATTTTTCTAGCCAATTTATACTCAAATAAATTTCGTTAATCAATATAGAAAATATGGAAGTAAAGCAAACTGAAAGCACAATATTAAATTATGGAATACTTTCATCTATTTCTTGGAATAGCAATGATTGGGCAGATCATCCTTCTGAAGAAGATTTAAAAACATCAAAATATGATTATGTAAAAGATCATGGTCATATGCATGAAAGTCTGAATTTTGGACACGATAAATTTCCAGTAGAGGATGATGGTTATTACATCGGTTATACTCCAATGTTCAATAGACCACCTGATGTAAATAATTCTCAGAATGTTCAGATTGTTTTTTTTACGAGTAGTGACTATAAAAATGCTAATCGTAAAACAATAATTGGTTTTTATGGCTTTCCTATTTTTGGTCAGTGGTTTACTCGCAATTCAAAACACGAACTTTATAATAAATATGACAGCGGAAATATAAAGGCTTTTCCAGAAGATATTATTTATTTTCAAAATCCAGTAGTTATTAACAATGATATTGCCCAAATTCATAACCTATTGCCAAAAGGAAAAAAAATTTCACAACAAGGATTTAATTATTTAAATTCTGATAATGTTTTTAATATTATAAAACTTGCATTATCATTGAATCAAAGTAATACTAAGTTGAGATATTTTGTTGATAAATTCCCATTACTGGAAATGTTAACAAAAGAAGAATTTGATTTACAGGATTTTATTAGCATTATAGCCGATACAACTGCGGACACAATAAGAGATATTGAAAAACTTGAAAAGAAAATGAAAGGACAACAGCCTGAAATAAAACAACGTATTTCAAATTTTATTGAACGTGGAGCGATTTCAAAAAAAATAAAAAAAATAAATAATTACAGATGCTCTGTATGCGAGGCATTAGGAACTTTAACGAACTCATTCATTAAGGAAAATGATGAGATCTACATTGAAACGCATCACGTTGAACCTGTTTCGAAAGTAAAAATGGGAGTTTTAAGCATGACAAACCTAATGACAGTTTGTGCGAACCACCACAGACAATTACACTATGGAAAAGTAGAATTGATAGAAAATTCTGAAAAACATTTCGTGTTCATAATTGACGGAAAAAAAATAATCATAGATAAATTAGGCATTACTTAATATTGATTTAAATAAAACTATTAGCTAGAATATAAAATCTCAAAAAACGATAGAATTTTATAACTGAAATAATAAGTTTACATTATACATTAACCAAAAACTCCTGAAAACTCAGGAGTTTTTTTATTCAATCCCCTCAATTCCCACCACTTCACTTTCCATCACCTTTGTTCCGGTTTCGTTGTAAACCTGCTTCACGGTTACTTTAATTCGGTCGTGTTGTGGAGTGGGGAAGTCCATGAGTTCGGAAATATTTTTGTAGCCGAATGCTTTTGCCAGTAATGAAATATGGCGGGTTGAATACTTTTGATGTTGTGTATAAGATTCAACATTTCCAACAAAAGTCTTTGAAACTCCCATTCTGATACTAAGTTCTTCTTGTGACCATTTATTAGATTTTCTTAATGATTTTACGTGTTCTATAAAATCAAAATCAAACTGAGTTGTTTCAAATGAAAAAATTTTATTCATATTTTTTTACTCCACCATAGTAGAGTTTAATTTATTTTTTATACATTTGTATCAGCGAATTAGCAAAAGCCTCGAAAGACCGATTGAAAAGACGCATTCCGAACCGACAACAAAAAGTTCAGCACTTTTTCATCGGTAAAAATGCGGTCTTTGGATAGGTTTCAGGTACAAATTTTCAAAATACACAGATGATGAAAAAGAAGATCTCAACCCTGCTGTTTTCAGCCCCTCCCGAATAAACGGAGTTCTGCTGCAAAACCAACAACAGCGCTACACCGGGACTGCCCGCAAACGCAGGAAGCCGGAGTACAGTTTTACCCAAAAACCTTTACCCTTCGAAATTCCTTTACGCCAAAAGGAAAGCCGAAGTACGCTAAAAATCACCCTTAAAAGTACTGGCTTTCTTTTAATTTTCCAAATTATTTTCATCCCGAAAGGAATTTAAAAAATGCAAAAGGTTTCTTTGCCAAAGATCGGGAAGCGCTGTTGTTCCATTTGGCAAAGTTTTGCCATCAAAACAAACGGATTTTAGAATTTTTTAAAGGGCTTGTTTAAGCTTTTTTATAAATAAGAATATTCTTGTTGAAAAACGCTAAGGCGCAAAGTTTTTTTATTAATCTCAAATCTTTTAAGGCGCAAGAAAATCAAAGATTTTCAATAAAGGATGATGTTTAAATTTAATAATAAGAATCTATATAAATATTGGAAAAACGCTAAGGCGCAAGGTTTGATAAAAGTCCTATTCTTTTAAGACGCAAGGAGAAAATCAAAGATTTTCTTTTATAATGTTGATGATGAATTTTATCGCAGATAAAATCTTTGCGCCTTAAAGCATACTATTTTAAAACAACTTCGCGCGTTTGAGAAAATCTAACCTATTAAAAACCAACCTGTTGAAATTCATAAAAAACGATAACCCAAAAACAGCTCATGAAAAAGAAAAAAACAGATTTCGAAGCCAAATTCTGGTCAGGAACGAGAAAACATACCGCCATAAATTTACTGGAAACCTTTTTCCAGTTCAATGATCTTGCTGCAACGAAAGAAACCCTCAATGAAATGGTACAATCTTCAGTACAGAAAAACACCCGAATCGCAAAAGAACCTGTCGAAATTTTCCATTTATATCAATCGTTACGGTCATTCATTCTCGTCGCTCATCAGATCGCTAAAAAAGCTAAAAAAAGGAAGTTTAAAATTTCATCGGAAGTCAGTTTTCCAAAAACAGCAATAAGCCTTTCAGAAAAAGAACAACGGAATCCGTTGCGCGTATTTCAGAACACTTTTAAAGTCTGCACTTTGCAGGATTTTGATGATTTTCTGTCGGCAACAGCTTATTTCTCGTTGGGAAATTTCAGTTGTGACACGGAAAAGAAGATCATTATTCCCTACTTCCAGCTCATAAAATTACTGGAAGCCGCCCCGCTGATTGTGGAAAATTGCCAAAAAAAGATGAAGGGATAAGGTTGGCTAAGCGTAATCGGTTGGCTGAGCGGAGCCGAAGCCAACCGCAAAATGTAATGAATTGTAATGTTGGCTTCGGCTCCGCTCAGCCAACTATGATGGTCTGTAGAATAAAACGAAGAATCAAAATGGAACGAGTAAAACCGTTGGCTTCGGCTCCGCTCAGCCAACTGCAATGGTCTGTAAAATAAAACGAAGAATCATAATGGGATGAGCAAAACCGTTGGCTTCGGCTCCGCTCAGCCAACTATGGTGGTCAGTAGAATAAAACCGAAAATTAAAATGGGATGAGCAAAACAGTTGGCTTCGACTCCGCTCAGCCAACTGCAATGGTCTGTAGAATAAAACCAAGAATCACAAAGGAACGAGCAATAGCCTTGGCTGAGCGGAGCCGAAGCCAACGACAATCCTCATTTATTCCAGGACAGAAGAACTTTCACAAAGATTTCCCGTAAATTTGTAAGACTTGAATTCTCGATTATGAATACCAAACAGGAAAAACTGGAAGCTTTCGGAAGATTATTAGACATTATGGACGATCTGCGCGAAAAATGTCCGTGGGATCAGAAACAGACGTTGGAATCGCTCCGCCATTTAACGCTGGAAGAAACCTACGAACTTTCGGATGCCATTTTGCAGAATGATCTGCAGGAAATAAAAAAAGAGTTGGGAGATGTGCTGCTTCATCTGGTTTTTTACGCCAAAATAGGCTCTGAGAAAGGAAGTTTCGATATTGCAGATGTCATTAATTCTTTGAACGAAAAATTAATTTTCCGCCATCCTCATATTTACGGAGACACGGAAGTGAAAGATGAAGAGGAAGTAAAACAGAACTGGGAAAAACTGAAACTGAAAGAAGGCAACAAATCTATTCTGGGCGGTGTTCCGAAAAGTCTGCCGAGTCTGGTAAAAGCCTACAGAATTCAGGATAAGGTAAAAGGAATCGGTTTCGAATTTCATGATGCGGAAGATGCGTGGAAAAAAGTGGATGAAGAAATTCAGGAGTTTCATGCGGAAACAGATCTGGATAAAAAAGAGCAGGAATTGGGCGATGTATTTTTCTCATTAATCAATTATGCCAGAATTTCAGGAATCAATCCCGATTCTGCGCTTGAAAGAACTAATCTTAAATTCATTTCAAGGTTTCAGAAAATGGAAGCTTTAGCTGTGGAACAGGAGCTGAATCTTGCCGATCTGTCTCTGGAAGAAATGGATGTTTTGTGGGAAAAAGCTAAACGTTTACAGTAAATGAAGGTACAGAACCCGACGCAGAACAGATTTCAGTATCTCCTGGAGTTTAAGCAGAGGGAAAGGAAATGGCATTTTCCTTTTCTTGCCGCGCTGTGCATCGGAAGCTGTCTTTTCATCGGATATTTTTTAGGAAAACCGAATTACGGCGCGCTTTCGAGTTTAGGTGCTTTAACGATTTTATATTTTACTTCGGCGCCGATTACACAGAGAATGATTCATCTCGCGATCTGTGCTTTCGGAATTGTTTTCTCTTTTACGGTAAGTTCTTTTTTCGGGTTTAATATTTATTTTGCCGCGCTGTCGGTTGCCGTTATTTCTTTTCTGGCGCATTTTATTTCTTCGTATTTTAAAATTCCGCCGCCGGGAAATTTTTTCTTTATCATGGTCGCAGCAATGGCGAGTACCTATAAGTTTGATCTGGAAATGATCCCCACAAGAGTAGGACTGGTTGCAATGGGAGCAATCCTTTCCTGTTCCTTCGCTTTTCTGTACTCCGTTTTTATTGAAAAAAGCGAAGTGGTAACCGTACCGAGAAGAAGTTTCAACAAAAGAAGATATACAAAATTTGTGGAAAGCACCATCATCGGGTTTTTTATGGCGCTTACTTTAATCATTGGTTATTTGCTTGAATTTAAAAATACTTACTGGATTTCCATTGCGGCAGTCGCCATTATGCAGGGAAGGAATTTTGAGCACGTGCGACAGAGAAATATGCACAGAATTCTGGGAACTTTCATCGGAATTGGCTTGGCATGGGTGATTCTGCTTTTTAATCCCGAAAAGATCGTCATGATTGTTATCATCACCGTTTTACAGTTTATTATTGAATTGTTAATTGTAAGAAACTACGGTTTTGCAGTGGTTTTCATCACGCCTTTAACGATTCTTCTGGCGGAAACAGCAAGTGAAATTCATCATGATGTGGAAATTTTAATGAAGGCAAGATTATTGGATACCATTATCGGAAGTCTTATTGGTTTGGCGGCAGGATTTTTCCTCCATCATCAGCAGATTATTAATAAATTAGAGAAAAATATAAGGTTCTCTTATTTTCAGTTTAAAAAATTAAAAAAATAAATATGTTGCGCATCGTCGTTTTATCGTCATTTTTATTGCTGAGCTGTAATCCCAAAGCTCAGGAAGCTCCCAAAACCGATGATCTGAAAGTGGAATTTCCTTTGCCTAAAAAACTAAAGGAAGTTTCCGGTATTACTTTGTCTCAGGATAACAATACCATCTGGGCAATTGAAGATCAAGGAAATAAAAACGTCATTTACGGACTGGACAGAAAAGGAAATTTCACGAGTGACGTTTTGGTAGAAAACGCAGAAAACCACGACTGGGAAGATATTACGAAGGATGCCGCCGGAAATATCTACATTGGCGATTTTGGTAATAATGATAACGACAGGCAGAATTTATCCATTTTAAAAGTTGATTTAAAAGATGCCTCACAAAAATCCACAAAAGTAATCCAGACCACAACATTTCATTACGAAGGACAGACGGAATTTCCGCCAAAAAAATCCAACTGGCTGTATGATTGTGAGGCTTTTGTAGAGATGAATGGAAATTTTTACCTTTTCACCAAGAACAGAAGCAAAGGTTTCGATGGTACTTTTTTAGTTTTTCAGGTTCCTAACAAAGCAGGAGATTTTGAAGCAAAACTGATCGGAAAACTGAAACTTTCCGGAGGATACAGCGATGCGGCAATTACTTCTGCTGCTATCAACAGCAAAAATCAAGTAGCATTGCTCACTCATAAAAATGTTTATGTA
This sequence comes from Chryseobacterium sp. ZHDP1, assembly GCF_018603435.1. Classification (GTDB taxonomy): domain Bacteria; phylum Bacteroidota; class Bacteroidia; order Flavobacteriales; family Weeksellaceae; genus Chryseobacterium; species Chryseobacterium indicum. The sequence continues at coordinate 3,866,504 of NZ_CP075682.1, forward strand.
CTTTCCTCCTTTTTTGATAAAAATTTTGAAACCTATATATTGCAGAAACATCCCTTGAACCACAATTCTCAAAAAGAAGCTATTCTATATCTTGACGATAGAACAGTTTTAATTGCCGATGAAAAGGATGGAAAAGAAGGAGGGAACATTTATAAATTTCCTCTTTAAATAAAACAAAATCCGCAGAAACTTTCTGCGGATTTTTATTTTATAATTTTAAAAAGTCATTCCCACGCCTCCTGAAACTCTTCCTCCGTCGCTTCCGTAGAAATAATTCAGTCTCGCGGAGAACATTTCTACAATGCTCAGCCATAGTCCTCCTCCTACAGACTGATGCCATTTTTTTGAATCTTCATGATCGTTCCATACTCTTCCGACATCATAGCCCAGTAAAAGCCCCATATTGGCAGGAACAATATTGTTTCTTACCCTGCCAAAATCCCATCGGATCTCCGAATTATTGGTGAAATAGGATTTTCCTGAGAATCGGTCGTTTCGGAAAGCTCTCATTCCGTTGTTTCCACCGATTGCTGCAGCCTGATAAAAATCAAAATTATTATTGTTAATCCACATTCCGTTGCTGGAATTGGCAAGTACGAAATTGCCGCGGTTGTCTAACCTGTGATTGATGGAGAGGGTACCTTTTAAGATTAAAAAGTTCCGCTTCGTATCGGCAAGGTCTGCTTTCCAGTCGGCATTTACTTTAAATTCCATTCCCAAAGTAGGAAACGCGTTGTTATCCTGATTTTTATAACTAAATGTATAATTTCCTCCCGCAAACTGCTGATTATCGAAAACTTCGGGTCTTACATCCGGCGAAAGATCTACAAAACGGTCTCCGTTCCGCTGTACTTTATTATTTTCAAAAGTCAGCTGAAACTGGTTGAAAATATTATTCCAGCTTTTTTGGGAAACAGAAGGAGCAAAATTTATTTTAGAGATCTTTGCCCTGTTGAATCTTCTGTCATCTTCTTTTTTATCATAAATACTTTCATTAGACAATCCGAAGAAATTTTCTGCGAAGCGCGGTGTTGTAAATCCTGCATCAAGATTAAAATCCCAGCTTCCGATTGCTTTTTTGAAAATCCCTTTATAATATGCATTAAAGCCGCCTGTAGCTGTGTAATAATTAATTTTCAGGCTGTGCGTTTGGGTAAACGGAGAACGGATAAAATTATTTACGGTATAATTCAGTAATACACCGAGAATTGCTCCGTCATCCGGAGTGTAATCTGCATTTGGATATCCCGCAAAAAAATTATATTTCGGATGTTTGTAGTTATAGGTATTAATATCGTAATCGTCGGAAATATTTTTTGTTGCTCCTTTTGTATTGTAGGTGTTTTTCTGCGATTTAAAATCGTAAATCTTTACTTTGCTTCCATTGGCAACATTGTACGTATCATGATTGTAGCCTCCTATCAGCCGGATGTTCATTTTGGGTTTTCCGTCTCCGGAAACTTCGTATATGTCGTCATCTTCAAGTCCGTAGATCCAGAGTTCCTTTGTTTTGGAATCATCATATGTTTTTTCGAAAACCAGTTCCGGATTTTCTTGGTTTTTATCAAGTTTATATTGTTTTACATTAACGGTATTTGCCGTTTTTGTAATCACAAATTTGTCCGGGTTTACCGTTCCCGTTAAAGGAACTTTCTCCTGCAGCACATCGTAATATTGTGAAGCATAAGTTTCAAGTTTTGTTTTTCTTGATTTTAACTTTCTTTGAATGTCTGCAATGGTTTCATCCTGAACTTCTTTCGGGAGATTGGTGAAGGCTTCATCAATATCTTTATCCGATAAATGTTCCTGAATGTATTTTGCCTGAGCAATCCAGTCTTCGTTAGTAGAGCTTTTTAAGAAAATCAGATCCAGAGGATAGGGTTCCATAGCAAGCCATTTTACATTTTTAATATCATCTTTAAATGTTTTCATATGGCGTATTGCCGGAATATTCATGATGATCTTAAAAGCAGCCCCGTCATATTTACTGAAAGCCTGATCTCTGTCTCTTGCAATCGGTTTGTAGATTACCTTATCTCCATCTTTATATTCTGCCCATTTCCATTGGTCGGAGTGTCTGTCCCAGTCTCCGATCAGCATATCAAAAATTCTTGCCCTGATATACGTTTCTTTATCTACAGAATATTTGTAATTTTTGTTTAAATTTTTCAGTACATCATCTGTAGAAAGAATATCTTTTGCATCATCAAGCGATGCCAGAGTTTTCGGATCAGATGAAAAACGCTCTTCGATCATGTACAATTCATTACCATAATTCAGATTGTAATGTCCCAGAGCTTTTTGTCTGGGAATATAAAACAATCTCGGATTGCTGTGGTAAAGATGAATTTTATCTGCCAGATTTCCGACAGCAAATGGAGTAAACGGATGATTGGCGGTATAGAAATCCAAAAGGAACTTTTCAGGAAATGTATTATCCAGCTCGTTTCCGAAGGTGCTTTTCTTGAAAGCCATATTATTCAGAAAACGGATTGCACTTTTTTTAACACCTCTCATCACAAATTCCTGTCCGTCCTGCGTTTTCAGCCTTAAACTGTTAGACTGGTTTCCGCCGCCTTCTCTGAAAGGAATATAACCTCCGTCCAGCGTAGAAAGATTGGCGGTTGGAGCTTCAATAAGCATTCCGTAATATTTTCGGTAATGTTCTCCCCAAAGCCATGTATAAAACTTTCCTTTTTGCGTTAACTTTTCAGGATAAATGGTAGAAATAACTGTCGGAGGGAAAGAATCCGGATAACTGTTAACGAATTCTTTCGGCTTATCGATCACCTTAATATGGGAAAGCAGTTCCGGCGAATTATTTTTTGTTGAAAAATATTCTACATCCGAGCTTTTATCTTTTCTGATATTTAAAACAGCAAAACCGCTTCCTCCGTAAGAAAAATCTGTTTTTTCGCCAATGGTTGCAGGATCTACCTTAGAACCGGCACCGCTTATAATCTGTCTTATGTTTCTGAATTCGTGGTACTGAAGATTATGATCGTGTCCGGAAACAAAAATAATATTTTCCTTTTCCTGAACAATACTTTTTAATCTGTCGGCTAAATCTGCGTAATGCTGGTTGTTGATATCTTCCGGATTTGCACCCGATGAACTTCTTACGATATTAATAACACTTGCAAGTCCGGGTAACGGGATTTTACTATTCAGAGGGAAAAGATTGGATTTCACAGAAGTGTATCCTGCATGAGTTCCGGTGCTGATAATCGGGTGGTGAAGCGCAACGATAATTCTTTTGTCCTGATTTTTATTAATTAAATCTTTAAACTCCGTGAAAAGGTCTTCCCGCGTTTTAACATCACAGTTTTTATTGATTCCCGGATATTTGTCCCAGTTTACCAAAGCCCATTCTGTGTCTATAACAATCAGTTTGATGTCTTTTGTCAGGCTGATGTCATCAATGGGACACGCATTTTTTGGTAAAAATCCTTTTTTATCGTTTAAATAATCTTTTACCAGTTCTTCCTGTGCTTTTAGACCATCCAGTCCGTTATACCAGTCATGATTGCCCGGAATCACCAGAGTTTTTCCTTTAAAGTTTTTGGCAATGGATAACTGATCTTCCAGTTTTTGTTTTGCCAGAGCATAATCCTTATCAGATTTTTTCGGCATTCCCGACGGATAGATATTATCGCCCAAAAAGATCAGCATTGAATTGCTGTCAGCTTTTTCCAGCTGGCTTTTCAGCAGATTCAGAGTATTCTGTGCCTGTGCTTCATCTGCATTTCCGGCATCTCCGATGAGGAATATTTTAAAATCGCTGTCAGATTTTATATCAGAATTTTTAATTTCAGATAAGTTTTTACCCTTTTTTACGTTATATGTTGCGCAGGAATAGAGAACTCCGGCAGACAATGCTACTCTGATAATAACAGAAGTATTTTTTAGATGAGTTTTAAAGGATAAATTCATAAATTTACATTAATAAAATTTCGATGATGAATATTTTAAAAAAAGCCAAAGACTATGTCGAAACCTTATTCAAAGATAAACTATCTTCAGTATATTCTTATCATAATTTTATACATACTACCTTTACAGTAAATAAGGCCGAAGAAATTCTCAAAAACACTCCGGTTTCTGATGAAGATCAGGAAAAAGTGATTCTGGCTCTCTGGTTTCATGATACAGGTTACATAGAGTGTGCCAAAAATCATGAAGAAGCAGGAGTAAAGATTATGAAAGATTTTCTGCAGCAGGAAAACTATCCCGAAAACTATATCGAAGATGTTTCCAAGCTTATTTTAGCAACTAAAATAACGTACGTTCCGCAAAATCTTCTGGAAAAAATAGTGAAAGACGCAGACTGCAGCCATTTTGCAAGCCACGATTATAACGATATTTCCGATGCATTGAGAAAAGAGTGGGAGCTAACCAATGTACGATGCTATTCTAACGACGAATGGAATGCCGGAAATCTGGATATGCTGAAAAATAAACATCAGTTCTATACAGAGTATGCAAAAAAAGAATGGCAGCCTTTGAAGGAGAAGAACATCAAAAAAATTAAAAAGAAATTGGAAAAAGATGAGGATAAAGAAGAGAGTTCTGAAAACAAAAAGTCAAAGGAAAAAGAACCGAAATCCGACAGAAGTGTAGATACTTTATTCAGAGTCACTTTAAGCAACCATACAAGACTGAGTGATATTGCCGACAGCAAAGCGAATATCCTTCTTTCTGTAAATGCCATCATCATTTCGGTTTGTCTTTCTGTTTTGGTTCCGAAGCTGGATACGCCTAAGAATTCACATCTTATTATTCCGAGTTTTATCCTGCTTTTATCTGCGGTTCTTACCATCATTTTTGCCATATTATCCACAAAACCGAATGTAACTAAAGCAAAATTCAGCTTACAGGATGTTGCCGACAGAAAGGTGAATCTTTTATTCTTCGGAAATTTCAACAGGATGATTTTTGATGATTATCAGAATGCAATGAATGTTCTCATCAAAGACCGCGATTATATCTATGATTCTATGGTGAAAGATTTGTATTTTTTAGGAAAGGTTTTAGACAGAAAATACAGGCTTTTATCCATTACCTATAAGATTTTTATGGCAGGAATCGTAATTTCTGTTCTCTCTTTCGGATATGCTTTTTTAAGCCTCTAAATAGAATGTAAAAAGATTAAAGCTCATCCGGATCGGATGAGTTTTTTATTGTGCTAATGAAACTCTTAATGCTAAAAGTCCTGTAATTCCCTGCAAATCTTCTACTTTTAAGAATTCAATATCATTCCGGAGAACTTCTTTCTTTTGTAATTTATTGATGTAATCGAGATATTCTCTCTGGTTTTCCATACCAAAATAAACGATGGTTATTTTTCCGGGGCAGGTAATTCTGTCGGTGGAATCTTTTACGTGCGCTTTATCAAGGCGTTTTTTGATGATTTCGTAATAAGAATTGTAAGCTCCGTCTACATCAAAACGTTTTTCGTCCATTCTGAAGCGGATATCTATTTTTTCGTTATACACAAAAATCAGCGAAGCAATATCAAGACAAACTGGAAGATCTTTCTTAAAATTATGGAATTCAATTTCCATATTGCAGATGGTCTTTAGCTGCCAGTAACGAAGTTTATGTACAATTTTAGAATGGTAATGCAGTTCGGGAGCAATATTCTGCCCGGTATACAAATTATGCTCCACCCCATCAGATTTAAACCTTTCATAATAGTGCGGAAAAATCTGCTGTGCCTGTATTTGGGCTTCATCCAGAACATCCGCAAGTTTTCGGTTAACCAGTGTTATAGAATCATCCAGACTTTTTCTGTTGGCGTAAAACAGATCGGTCTGATGGAAAACCTGTGCAAAATAATCTTTAATCTTAGCTTTTACTTCACTGGAAGACTTTATTTCCAGTTTTGCCTGAAGATAAGGATGAATTTCTTCCCTTAATAATCGCTGGAATCTCTGTTCGGTATCAGCTTTTATTTCATTATTGAGCTCATTTTCGAAAATATCTAAATCCGGTAAAAATTTTTCCGAGTCCGATTTGGTTAAATTAAAAATCGCATGAAGGGATTCAATCTGCTGGTTGAGATCTTCGAGCATGAGATTATATCTTTTTTCCGAAGAAGAACGGATGTCTGAAAATCCGAAAAGCGGTGTCAGATTTTTAAAAGAAATCTCCTTTAAGGAATACATTTTTTTACCAAGAGAGGCGTTAAAATACTTTTCAGCCTCGTTTCTGAATTTCCATACCACACTGTCGTGAATCGTTGTATATTCACGCTGTATGATTGCTTCAATCTGATAATTTTTTTCAAAACTGAACCGGCTCAGCGAGAAGATAATCATGTTGCTGAATGATTCCATTTTTTTTAATTTCAGACCGTTGAAACTGTTGGGAATCGGCGAGGTGAATTCCATAATAGCCAGAAGCTCATTGTCTTTCACAATCGGAATGACCATAAAGCTATTGATCTTATTTTCCTTCAAAATACTGAAAGAAGGTTTCGCTTTTGCCTCTTCCTCAAGATAGTTGAGGTTAGAAACTACAATGGGCTTTGGATTATAGTGCAGATTGATGATGGTGTTTTTTCTAGTGTCTTCGTCAATAGAATTAATCCAGAAATTCAGCACATGATTGGTAAAAATATTTTCATAGACCGGCATTTTTTCCAGTTTCTGTTCTTTCTTGTTGTAAAGCATCAAACCAAAATTCAGCTCCGGAATATCAAAATATGACTTAAATATTTCAATAAGATTTTCGTCCTGCGAGAAATTTTCAGTATCTACTTCAATCATAGTAGATTTCAGATCAGAGAGTGCAATTTCACTGGTGCAGTCAACGAGAGAAATGATGGTAAATCCTTTTAAAATCCAGGATTCCGGCGGAAAATGTTTCTTCCACAGTTTAAAGTCGTCTAAATTTTCCAGCAGAATATCCAGAATTTCATCGGAAGGAATTTTTGTGCCTTCTGCGGGAAATATTTCCGTAAAATCGGCATTCACCGTTATTTTATAATGCTTCATGATTCCCTGCGCATTGGGAATATCATAATAAAAAGGAATGGTACTTTTTATATCTTTTTTGAAGTAACTCTGTAAAATGAGACAGCAGCAGAAAACATAGAATTCATCATCATCAATATCACGCAGTCCGATTTCGAAATCTTTTCCGGCATCTTTCAAAATCGCTTTAAAACGATCCGTGTAATTAAAGGTGACATTGGAAATCGGAACGCTTGCCGCTTTTATTTCGTTATTGGTGAGTCCGGTAGGGAATAGGTCTGCAAGAAGAAGTTTGATGAGGTCTTCATTTTTTTCCAATAGAGATACATCCTGAAATCCGTTGCGGAATTCATTGAAGTTTTTGGTTTTCTCAATTAAAGATTCAGCATAATTGGCACGGTATTCCAAACGGTCATTGTATCGAATGTGTTCCAACACATCCAAATATTTTTTGAACGAAATAAAAACCTGAAATGGAGTGTCTTTTTTATATAGCTGTGACACAAAAACTGAAATTTAGAGTAAAGGTAAAAAAAAAACCACAACTTAAAGGTTGTGGTTCTCTATTTTAATATGATTTTTTATAATCCGAAAAGTCTTGCAAACAGATCCGGGAAAACTCCAAGAACAACAATGGATACAATAACAAATACTCCTACGATATTGTACGTGATCGTTACTTTTTCTGAAGATTTAAATGTACTTTCTTTGAAGAAGAACATGGAAATAATCAGTCTCAAATAATAAGCAATAGAAACGGCTGAACCTAAAACAGCGATCAAAACAAGGAAAACTCCGTGTTGAGAATTCATTGCCTGAGAAAATAAAGAGAATTTCCCCATGAAACCTGCGGTTAAAGGAATTCCTGCCATTGAAAGCATGGAAATCGCTGCCGTAGCTGCCAATAAAGGTTCTGTTTTTGCCAATCCTTTGAACGCTCCGAAAGAGGTTTCTCTTTTCAGTTTTTCAACATAAATCAGACACATGAAAACTCCTACTGTAGCCAAAGCGTATGCAAATAAATAGAACGCTAGATTATAAGTAGAAAGACTTGTCATTCCGAAGAATACCAAACCGATGTATCCTGCGTGAGAAACTGAAGAGTATGCCAACATTCTTTTCGCATTTGTCTGAGCCAGTCCCATAACGTTTGCCAAAAGCAATGTAATGATTAAGAATACTCCGAATACATTGATCCAGTTTTCGGTAACTCCGCCAAATCCTATTGTCATTAATCTGAACAATGCGAAAAATCCTGAGATTTTTACCACACTCGCCATGAAAGCGGTGATTAATGAAGGCGCTCCGTAATAAACATCCGGACTCCACATATGGAAAGGCGCTAATGCAACCTTGAATGCCAATGCGCAAAGAATCAAAAGAACGCCTAAGATGAACATCACATCTTTAGGGTTTGAAACTCCGAAATCCTGAATTTTATATAAATCGAAACTTCCTACACTTCCGTAGATGAATGCAATCCCGAATAATAGGAAACCTGTTGCAAATGCGCCCATAAGGAAATACTTGATGGAAGCTTCGTTGGATCTCAAATCTGTTTTGTTAGCTCCCGCCATTACATACAAAGGAATAGAAAGGATTTCAACTCCTAAGAACAGCGTTACCATATTCTGATATCCGAAAAGGATAATCCCGCCACAAAGAGCGAAAAGCATTAAAGCATACAGTTCAGACTGGTGGCTTCTGTGGTTGCTGAATGCAAAACCGCCCAGAAAGAATAACAATAATGTCGTTACGATTGATATTTTTGTGAATAGCGCAGTATTGGCGGTGTAGTCATACATATGTTTGTACTGTCCGAAGAAAGCACATTCCGGCATGAAACTTACCCATAATGCGATGATTAATCCCAAAATCCCAATGTACCTTGCGAATTTCCCTTGTTCAAAAACTCCTGAAAATAACGCAACAACTGCCGTTAGGAAAACAATAATTAAAACACTCATTTCTTAAAATATCAAATTAGCTTACCATTGATTGGTAGATAAACTTCAACGAACTATTCACCATTTCGATTATCGGTTGTGGGAAAATACCAAATACAATCACAAAAACCGCTAAACTTGCCAATACAGAGAATTCTGTTGCGGAAAGATCTTTTACTGTGCTTAAAACAGCTTCATCACCCTGTCCGAACATTGCTTTTCCGTAGAATCTCAATAGATATACCGCACAAAGAATTACGGTAAGACCTGCAATTACTGCTGCCAATCCGTTAAAATCGTACACCGATTTCAGCAGAATAAATTCCCCGATGAATCCATTGGTCAATGGAACTCCCATTGAACCTAATATAATGATCAGGAACAATACGGCAAACTTAGGAGCAACTTTCGCCAAACCTCCCATCTGTCTGATGTCTCTTGATTTAAATCTTTTGTATAAAATATCGCAGCAGTAGAACAAACCTACAACGTTAATACCGTGAGCAAAAGTCTGTACCAAAGCTCCTTCAGCACCTTCGATATTGAAGTTTCCTCTTAAGGTTATTACGGCTGAAGCAAAAATACCTGCCACCATTAATCCAACGTGAGAGAAAGAAGAATATGCAATAATTCTCTTCATATCAGTCTGGATAATCGCGATTAAAGCCCCGTGAACAATTCCCACAATAGCTAAGATAATCACAATCTGTCCTGAAATTCCTGCAATCGGAAGGGGAGTGATCGGTAAAAGATAACGCATAACTCCGTAGATCGCCATTTTCAGCATGATCCCTGATAAAAGCATCGAACCTTGTGTTGGCGAATAGGTATACGTATCCGGCTGCCATGTGTGGAAAGGGAAAACCGGCAATTTCACTGCAAAAGCAAAGAAAATGAACCAGAATACAACGGTTTGTTGTGTTTCGTTTAACTGGGCATTATATAAATCTGTCAGCGCAAAAGAGGCAGAGTGATTGTATACATAAATCAATCCTGCTAACATGAATAATGATCCAACGAAAGTATAAACGAAGAATTTAGTAGTGAATTCAAATCTTTTATTTTCCTGACCCCAGATTCCTGCAATAAACCAGATCGGAATCAAAGTTACTTCCCAGAAAATGTAGAAGAGCAAACCGTCCAGCGAAGTGAAAACTCCTACAAGACCGAACTGCATCAACAGAATTAAACCATAGAATGTATTTCTGTAGCTTACATTTTCGTTAAATGAAGATAAAATAATGATGGGCGCCAGAATATTGGTTAACAATAAAAGAAGTAAACTCATCCCATCGATTCCGAAATGGAGAGAACTCTTCATAAATTGTGACCAAGGATAGTTGATCTCGTGCTGTAATACGCTGTCTACCGTAGGATTAAAATCAAAATCCGCAGTGATGTAGAAGGTAATCAGCATTTGTACCAACGCAATTCCCAGTGCCAAATATTTGCTGGATTTATCTTTCCATGCAAAAACTAATCCCGAACCTACCAGAGGTAATAGTAATAGTGTTAATAATAAACCAGACATTATTGTAATATAAAGTTAACAATCAGTATAATTCCCACAGCCAAAGACATGATTAAGATGTAATTCTCAACATTTCCGTTCTGGATACGCTTCATAGCTTTTCCGCTGTCTTCAGCGCCTTCACCTACGAAGTCTACAAAACGATCAAGAATCCCTTTATCAAACATCTTTCCTCCGCGTCCTAATCCTTCAACAGTTTTTACAATTAATGCATTGTAAATTTCGTCAATGTATAATTTTTTAGCAGACAGTTTTTCCCATCCTGTGTACTGCTGTTCCGGTAATGCCTGTTTTTTCTTATTCACATAAGTATTTTTAACAAGGAACCAAACGCAGAAGAACATTACAACTGTTGCTCCTAAAAGTATCATTTCAGCCCCAAACGGAACTCCCGAAAGAGTTGCTTCCATTTGTTTAAAGCTTTCCTCTGTAAGAACCGGCTTCAGCCATTCCATTAATTTGGCATAATGACCGTGACCAATGAAGTGAGGAAGGTTAATTAATCCACCCAAAACAGAAAGAACAGCCAATACGATCAATGGTAATGTCATATTCGAAGGACTTTCGTGTAAGTGGTGTTTTTGTTCTTCTGTACCTCTGAACTCCCCGTGGAAAGTAAGATAGTACAATCTGAACATATACGTAGCCGTAACAGCCGCTAAAACAAATAAAATTACCCAGTATACCGGATTTTTAGCGAAAGCTGCCACTAAAATTTCGTCTTTAGATATCATCCCTGAAAGCAAAGGGAATCCTGAAATTGCCAATGTTCCGATAAGGAATGTAGCATGTGTGATAGGAATGTATTTTTTCAGACCTCCCATAAAACGCATATCCTGTTCGTTGCTCATCGCATGGATTACAGAACCTGCTCCCAAGAATAATAATGCCTTGAAGAAAGCGTGTGTCATTACGTGGAACATCGCTGTTGTATAAGCTCCAAGCCCTAAAGCGATGAACATAAATCCAAGCTGAGAAACGGTAGAATATGCCAATACTTTTTTGATGTCGTTCTGACGTAATGCGTAGAATCCTGCCAAAGCCGCCGTTAAGAATCCGATGAATAAAATCACTCCCTGAACGGTTGGTGCCAAAGTGAATAAGAAGTTGGATCTTACCACTAAATAAATACCTGCCGTTACCATGGTAGCTGCGTGAATTAACGCTGAAACCGGAGTAGGTCCCGCCATCGCATCCGGTAACCATGTATATAATGGAACCTGAGCAGATTTACCGGTAGCACCGATAAATAAACTCGTTGTAATGAAAATGATTACCGTTCCGTCTAATTCAAATTTTCCTGCATTTTCTTTGATTGTTAAATAATCTACAGCATTCGTCTGTGAAGCTAACATGAAAATACCGATCAATAAAGCAAGGTCACCAATTCTGTTCATGATGAACGCTTTTCTTGCCGCTTTACCATACTCTTCGTTGGTATACCAGAATCCGATCAGTAGATAAGAACACAATCCTACACCTTCCCATCCGATGAACAGGATTAAGTAGTTGCTTCCCATTACCAATAGTAACATAGAGAATATGAATAGATTTAAATAAGTAAAAAACTTATAGAAACCTTTATCGTGGCTCATATATCCGATAGAGTAGAGGTGAATTAAAGATCCGATTCCTGTGATGATCATCACCATCATTAATGATAACTGATCGATCTGGAATCCGAAATTAATCTGAACTCCGTTTATTCTGAACCATTCAAAAGCTTTTACAATAACAGGCTGGCTTTCAGAATCAAAATTCATGAAAATACTTACTGCGATGCAGAAAGATGCAAAAACCATTGCTGTAGCTAAACTACCAACAACAATTTTTGGAAGATTTTTTCCGAAAAGTCCGTTTATAAGAAAACCTAAAAGTGGTAAAAGTATTATTGCATACACTAAATTTTCCATTCTTATCCTCTTAATTTATTAAATATACTTACATCAACAGAACGGGTATTTCTATACAGCATAGCAATAATTGCCAGACCTACCGCTACTTCCGCAGCAGCAACCACCATAATGAAGAAAACTAAAAGTTGTCCGTCGCCGTTACCTTTGTATGCAGAAAACGCAGCCAGTAAAAGGTTTACAGAATTCAGCATAAGCTCTACACAACCCAAAATAACAATTGCATTTTTCCTCAGCAATACTCCTAAAACTCCCAAACAGAATAATACTGATGAAAGAATAATGAAGTAATTCAGAGGGATGCTTTGTATAAATGTATTTACTTCTCCCATAATTTTATAGATCTTTTTTACCGATTAATACCGCACCTACAATACCTGCCAGAATAAGGATGGATGCAAGCTCAAACGGCAAAACATATTCATTAAACAAAAGTCTTCCCAGATTTTTCGTCAGACCAACACCGTTGTCTACATTTTCAACAACGATCTGTTTCTGCTGAACGCCCCTGAAAACGCCTAAAACTCCAATTAACAAAAGTCCTGCTGTAAAAACTCCGGCAAATTTTAAAGTATTGCCCTTCTTACTTTCGTCTTGTTTATTAAGGTTAAGCATCATCAGAATGTAAAGGAACAATACCATGATCGCTCCGGCATACACAATAATCTGGATAATCGCAAGGAACTGTGCATTCAGAAGGATGTACATGCCCGCAATAGAAAACATCGTAACAATTAATGACAAAACAGCATACAGAGGATTTCTCGCAAAAACGAAGTAAACCGCACTTGCCACTGCTAAAAACGCCACCAAGAAAAATAAAAACTGATCCATTATTTTACCGCATTTTTTTGTTTCTCGGATTGTCTTTCAGTGATGTCAATCCTTTCATTTATTTTTTCCACCAATTTATCTTTTCCGTAAATGAAAGAACCTCTGTTGGTTTCCACGTCCACCAATCTGTCGGTAAGATAGATCGCAGATTTCGGACAGGCTTCTTCACACATACCACAGAAAATACATCTCAGCATATTAATTTCATATACCGATGCATATTTTTCTTCTCTGTAAAGATGCTTTTCTTCTTTGGTTCTTTCAGCAGCAGTCATAGTAATTGCTTCTGCAGGACATGCTACCGCACAAAGTCCGCAAGCCGTACATCTTTCTCTGCCTTCTTCGTCTCTTTTCAAAACGTGCTGACCTCTCCAGATATCTGCTCTCGGTTTCTGTACTTCCGGATACGAGTATACTGCGGGAGCACCTTTTAATACGGTTCTTACAGCATGCTTAAATGTAATCCCCATTCCTGTAAAAATCGCAGGTAAGTAGATTTTTTCAGCAAGGGTCATTTCTTTATTAGAAACAACTTTTGATCTGTTCGTAAGTTTCATTTAATTATAGATGTTAGATGTTAGACATTAGATTTTAGACGAATCTTGCCTGTTATCTTAATTTTTAATATTCTATTCATACACAAACCTTATAGGTTTTTAAAACCTATAAGGTTTAGATACATTAATTAATTTCCAAATGCTAAAATTACAGCACCTGTAATTAATAAGTTGACCAATGCCATCGGAATCAGAGTTTTCCATCCTAAGTGCATTAATTGGTCATATCTGAATCTCGGAAGTGTCCATCTGATCCACATAAAGATCAGAATTCCGATGATGGTTTTAATTAAAAACGCCACAATACTTAAAATTCCGGCAGTATTTTCTCCCCAGTTTTGAGTAACCCATTCAATTCCGGGATAATTGTAACCTCCGAAGAACAGAACAACCATGAAAGCATTCGAAATAAACATATTCACGTATTCACCGAACATATACAATCCTAATTTCATGGAAGAATACTCTGTAGAATATCCTGTTACCAATTCAGATTCACACTCAGGTAAATCGAAAGGGTGTCTGTTGGTTTCTGCCAAAGCCGCTACAATAAATACTAAGAAAGCAATCGGCTGATAGAAAATATTCCAGTTAAGACCCGAAACCCAAGGAATGAATCCCCATAGTTTTCCGTTTGTCTGGCTTTCCGTAATTTCTTTTAAGTCTAAACTTCCTGTCATCATAATGATAGAAAGCAAAGCCAATCCCATTGCCAATTCATAAGAAATCATCTGAGAAGAAGCACGGATCGCTCCTAATAATGAATATTTGTTGTTAGAAGCCCAACCTCCGATCATAATTCCGTAGACTCCGATGGAAGCCATTCCGATGATGAATAGTACACCAACATCGATGTTTGCCACCTGAAGATCGTAAGAAGTACCTGCAATATTTAAACTTTTACCCCAAGGAATAACTGCTCCTGTGATTAATGAAATAAACATCACCAAAGCCGGTCCCAGTACGAAAAGGAATTTTTCTGCATTGGCAGGGGTAAAATCTTCTTTAAAGAAAAACTTTCCACCGTCGGCTAAAGGCTGAAGCAATCCGAAAGGTCCTGATCTGTTGGGACCAATTCTGTCCTGCATGATAGAAGCTACTTTTCTTTCTGCCCAGGTAGAGTAGGCTGCAATCGTTAACGAAAGCAGGAAAAGCGCAAATACAAGTATAAGTTTAAATGTAAGTAAATCCATTCTGAATTTTAGATTTTAGATTCTAGATTATAGATTGTAATTCATTTAAAATCTATAATTTAAAATTTATAATTTAGTATTATTTTTCGTCTTTTTCACTGATTTCCTTTGCCATCGGATTGTCTAAAACTCTCAGTTCATCTTTAGGCTTTTCGTAGTGGTTCAATGAAATTACTGAGTGTCTGTCGATATGTCTCGGACCTTCAATGTTCCAGTCAGAAAGTTCTTTTCTGTCGAAACGGCAGGTGTCGCAGATAAATTCTTCAACTTCTCCCCACTGATCTTTTCTTGCGGTAACTCTCACGATTTCATCGCCCTTCATCCAGACTACAGCTTTTCCGGAACATTTATCACATTTGCAGGTAGCGTTCATCGGTTTTGTAAACCATACTCTGCTTGAAAAACGTGCTGTTCTGTCGGTTAATGCTCCTACAGGACAAACGTCGATTACGTTTCCGATGAAATCATTATCCAAAGCTTTATTTAAGTAGGTTGAAATTTCAGCGTGATCTCCTCTGAACAAAATTCCGTGTTCTCTTTCTCCGGTAAGCTGGTTTGCAGCGAGTACACATCTTGCACAAAGAATACAACGGTTCATATTCAGTTTGATGTGCGGACCCAAATCATCGGCATCGTACGTATTTCTTTCGAACTCCGTTCTGGTTTCAAGATTTCCATGTTCATACCCTAAATCCTGAAGGTGACATTCTCCCGCCTGATCGCAGATAGGGCAGTCTAAAGGGTGGTTTACCAAAAGGAATTCGGTAACTGCTTTTCTTCCTTCCTGAGCTTTTTCAGAAGTAAGATTTTTTACTTCCATCCCATCCATAACGTTGGTTCTGCAGCTTGCCACCAATTTCGGCATAGGACGCGGATCTGCTTCAGATCCTTTGGAAACTTCCACAAGGCAGGTTCTGCATCTTCCGCCACTGGTTTCCAGTTTGCTGTAGTAGCACATTGCAGGAGGTACAGATTTTCCGCCGATTTGTCTTGCAGCTTCCAGAATAGAAGTACCCGGCAAAACTTCAGTAGTCTGTCCGTCTATCGTTATTTTGAATTTTTTAACCTCTTCGCTCATATTCTATGCTTTTCGCTTTTGCCTTAGCAATTAAGCTCTGTTTTAATTATACTTTTTTGTATTAAATGTATATCCTATTCCGGCAAGAACCTGTCCGAAAACAAAATCCTGTCTGGCTTTATCCGGTTTATTATTTAATGTCGTTTTAATGTCCCACATATTGATGTATCCGGCTTTTACTTCTGCTCTTAGCATCCAGTTTTTCCAGAATACAAGGTTAAGACTGGATCTTAAATCGGTTCCCATTCCGGCAACGTGAAAACGGTCGCTTCTCTCGTTACCAAAAAGCTTTACATTACTTTTCGGAAACATAAACCCAATTCCGGCTCCATAAGACCATACCAGATCAATGTTCTTTTTATGAACTAGATTTTTGTATTTTTCAAGCCCTACGTTTTCATAATTTAATCCGTCTGTATGCTCAAAAGTAAGGAACTTTTCATCAGCAAGATTTACCTGCCCGTTCTGTACCATGGCTGCATATTTCGGATCTGAAATATTTCCTGAGAACCCAACCGTCTGATCCTGGTTCATTACATATTTCATATGATCAATTCCTAAAACCAAAGCTAAATTATCTTTAATAAAATAACCAAGTCTGAAATTATATTGTGTCACTGTAAACCAACTTGGATCGAAATAAACAATTCCGAATTTTGTTGGTCTGTCTTTCGCAGAGACATTGTTTAACTGAAAATCATAACCGTTTCCTGAGAAATGAATGTCAGAATTGCTGTAAGCCGCTCTGTTCCATCCGTAGAAAACGAAAACCTGACCTTTTTTGCTTAAGGGTAAAGGTTTTTCTTTCTTTTCAGCTTTGTATGGAGTAGCCTCCAGTTTATATTCTTTTTCTTCTAATGTATCTTTTTTTACCTGTCCGAAAACAAAACCCGACATCATTAGACCTAATGCCAATATCTTTTTCATCTTAAGCGTTCTTCTCTACAGCAGGAATTGGATCTGCATAATGTGCTAAACCGTAATTTTGTGTCTGAGACAATTCTGGGTTTTTGATGTGCCATTCGAATTCATCTCTGAAGTGACGAATAGCCGCTGCAACAGGCCATGCTGCTGCATCACCTAACGGACAAATTGTGTTTCCTTCGATTTTTCTTTGGATATCCCAAAGTAGATCGATGTCTTCCATTTTTCCTTCTCCTTTCTCGATTTTCTTTAAAATCTTGTACATCCATCCCGTTCCTTCACGGCAAGGTGTACATTGTCCGCAACTTTCGTGATTGTAAAATCTCGCTAAAGTCATGGTATGTTCTACGATACACTGATCTTCATCCAAAACGATGAACCCTCCTGAACCCATCATGGTTCCGGTAGCAAATCCACCGTCAGCCAAAGATTCATAGTTCATGTATCTTGGTTCTCCGTTTACGGTTTTTAATAATAAATTGGCAGGAACAATCGGAACTGAGCTTCCTCCCGGAATACAGGCTTTTAATCTTTTTCCGTCCTTAATACCGCCGCAATATTCTTCAGAGTAAATGAATTCTTCAACCGTAATAGTCATGTCGATTTCATAAACTCCAGGTTTGTTGATGTTTCCACAAGCTGAAATTAATTTCGTACCTGTAGATCTTCCCACTCCTATTTTAGCGTATTCAGCTCCTGTAATTTCAATGATTGGAACAACGGCCGCAATAGATTCAACGTTGTTTACTACCGTTGGTCTTTCCCAAAGTCCTTTTACAGCAGGGAATGGCGGTTTCAGTCTCGGATTTCCTCTTTTACCTTCAAGAGATTCAAGCAATGCAGTTTCTTCACCACAGATGTATGCTCCACCACCTCTTTGAACGTAAATTTCGCAATCGAAACCGGTTCCTAAAATATTTTTACCTAAAAATCCTGCTGCCTTAGCTTCTTCAATTGCTTCTTCAAGAATATCCGGAATCCATGAATATTCTCCACGGATGTAGATATAAGAAACATTGGAACCTAAACAGTATGATGAGATCAGCATTCCTTCGATCAGTAAGTGAGGAAGAAACTCCATCAGATATCTGTCTTTGAATGTTCCCGGTTCAGATTCATCGGCATTTACAACAAGGTGTCTCGGAACGCCTTCCGGCTTTGCAAGGAAACTCCATTTCATTCCTGTTGGGAATCCTGCTCCACCACGTCCACGAAGTCCTGAAGCTTTTACTTCTTCAAGAATTTCGTCAGGAGTCATTTTTAAAGCCTTTTCAGCAGCTTCGTAACCGCCGTTTTTACGGTAGGTTTCAAAGTAGCGGATGCCTTCAATATGTGCGTTTTTAAGTAAAAGTTTTTTACTCATTGTTATTTGCTTCTTGCAATAGGCTTTTGGCTTCTTGCATTAATTATGATTAAACGTTAAGTGAATAATTTAAAATCTAAAATGTAGAATTTAAAATTTCTGTTAGTCTAAAGCGATCTGTCCTTCTCTGCAAAGATCAAGGATCTCGTCTACTTTTTCTATCGTTAAATTTTCATGGAAAAATTTTCCAAGCTGCATCATCGGAGCATATCCACAAGCTCCCAGACATTCAGCAGGTTTTAAAGTAAACATTCCGTCTTCCGTGGTCTGTCCGTCTTTAATGTTCAGTTTTGTACGGATATGGTCTAGGATTTTTTCACTTCCCGAAACCATACAAGGTCCGGTTCTGCAAACTTCCAGAACATATTTACCTACCGGCTTCATGTTGAACATGGTATAGAAAGTAGCTAC
This sequence comes from Chryseobacterium sp. ZHDP1, assembly GCF_018603435.1. Classification (GTDB taxonomy): domain Bacteria; phylum Bacteroidota; class Bacteroidia; order Flavobacteriales; family Weeksellaceae; genus Chryseobacterium; species Chryseobacterium indicum. Next base: position 3,885,231 of record NZ_CP075682.1, read on the forward strand.
TTCATAAACTTCGATAGGTTTGATACTCAATAATTCTGCAACATAATCCATTACCGGAACGTCTAACCAGCCTCCGAATTCTTTCTGTGCCAAATGAAGTACAGGAATAAGGGCAGATTTTTGTCTTCCTTCAGGATATCTTGCGATGATTTTATGTACCTGTGCTAAACTTTCCGGTTTAAAAGCTATTGTTTCGCTCATATTTAAAGATTTTAGATTTTAGATTTTAGATTTTAGATGAAAATCTTAGTTCTAAAAATCTTATCAATTTTGATATTAATTTATATTTAAAGAGTTTAGATTAATTTAAAATTTATAACCCAAAATCTATAATTTCTTTTATGCGTCTAATTCTCCCGCAATAATATTCATACTACACATCGTAACGATCGCATCTGAAATTACAGAACCTGTAATCATTTCAGGATACGCCTGATAGTAGATGAAACAAGGTCTTCTGAAATGCAGTCGGTAAGGGCTTCTTCCGCCATCACTCACCAGATAGAAACCTAATTCTCCGTTTCCGCCTTCTACAGCATGGTAAACTTCACCTTTAGGTACATCTGTTTCTCCCATTACAATTTTGAAATGGTAAATGAGTGCTTCCATTTTCTTGTAAACATCTGCCTTTTCAGGAAGATAGAAATCCGGAACATCCGCGTGGAATGGTCCTTCAGGAAGGTTTTCGTATGCTTGTTTGATGATTTTGATAGATTCCCAGATTTCCTGCTGACGAACCATGAAACGGTCGTAGGTATCTCCGGAAGTTCCCACCGGAATGATAAAGTCGAAATCCTGGTAAGAAGAATAAGGCTGCGCAACTCTCACGTCATAATCCACACCTGTTGCACGTAAATTAGGACCTGTGAAACCATAGCTTAATGCTCTTTCTGCAGAAATAGATCCTGCTCCGATGGTTCTGTCCATAAAGATTCTGTTTCTTTCTAATAATGTACAGAATTCTTTGAATCTTGGCGGGAACGTTTTAAGGAAATCCTTTAATAACTCATGGAATTTTGGAGTGAAATCTCTTTCAAAACCTCCGATTCTTCCCATATTGGTCGTCATTCTAGCGCCGCAGATCTGCTCATACATATCGTAGATACGTTCTCTTTCGATGAACATATAAGTAAGACCGGTGATTGCTCCGGAGTCCATTCCCGTTACACCGTTACAGATCAGGTGATCTCCGATCCTTGCAAGCTCCATTAAAATAACACGCATATAGTCTACACGTTTAGGAACTTCAACGCCGATTAGTTTTTCAACCGTCATGTGCCAACCTAAATTGTTAATCGGCGCAGAACAGTAATTCATACGGTCGGTAAGGGTAGTGATCTGAGAGTAGTTTCTTCTTTCTGAAATTTTCTCAAATGCTCTGTGGATATATCCCACAGTCTGCTCTGCATGAAGGATTCTTTCTCCGTCCATCGTTAAGATATTCTGGAAAATACCGTGCGTTGCAGGGTGGGTAGGTCCTAAATTGAGGGTGTATAACTGTCCGTCAATCTGTTCCTTACTTTCGTATTGGTTGAGTATATTAGATAATGAGTTATCTTTCATAATGATTGCTTTTAGCTATTTGCTTCTGGCTATTGGCTTGCTGCCATTGGTGCCATTCGCTTTTTTATCTTCCGAACATGCTGTCGTTCTTATCCGTTCTTGTTCCGTCTTCCAAACGATATTCTTTCAGCATCGGGTGGTAACCAAGATCTTCCATATTTAAAATAGGTCTCAGATCCGGATGTCCTTTAAATTTGATTCCGTAGAAGTCATACGTTTCTCTTTCCATCCAGTTGGCTCCTGCATACAGTTCCACTAAAGAATCTACCTCGATGTTTTCTCTGGACATGAATATTTTCAGACGTAATCTGAAGTTCGTCATCATGTTGTGCAGGTGATAAACCACGCCGATTTCCTTTTCCGGAAACTCAGGGTAATGGATTCCGCACACATCGGTAAGGAAATTGATTTCCAGTGATGAATCTTTCAGATAGTGAACGATTTTCTTCAGGTCTTCCTTTTTTACCTCAATCGTCAGCATTCCGTAAGGCTCTGAACTTGCAATAACAGACTCCGGAAATTCTCTTGTAATTGCTTCTAATACAAATTCGTTTGTCATTCCGTTAGTTGCTAATATTGTAAGAATCTAGTAATTTCTGATATTCAGGCATATCTCTTCTTCTGATGCTTTCGCTTTCTGCCAAAGCCTGAACCTGCATTACGCCCTCAATAATCTGTTCAGGTCTCGGAGGACATCCCGGAACGTAAACGTCTACCGGAATAATTTTGTCAATACCCTGTAAAACAGAATATGTATCAAAAATACCACCGCTGGAAGCGCAGGCTCCAACTGCAACTACCCATTTCGGTTCTGCCATCTGAGTGTATACTTCTTTCAGGACAGGTCCTAATTTTTTGGATATTGTTCCGCAAACCATCAACATATCTGCCTGTCTTGGAGAGAAAGAGTTTCTTTCCATACCAAATCTGGAAGCATCGTATGTTGGATTCAGCGTAGCCATAAACTCAATACCGCAACAAGAGGTTGCAAATGGTAACGGCCAAAGAGAAAATTTTCTTGCCATCCCGATTACACTGCTCAGTTTCGTTGCGAAAAACCCTTCTCCTTCAAATCCTTCCGGAGCAGGTGCATCTGTTCTTATTACTGGTTTGTTATCTGACATTTTAGTAGATTTTAGATTTTAAATTTTAGATTCTAAATTATTGTTAATGTAAACTTTAATCGAAAATCGCCATCTAAAATTTGTAATTTAAAATTTATAATTTCTTATTTATCCCAATCTAAAGCGCCTCTTTTCCACACATAGAAAAATGCCATGAAAAAGATTGCCACGAATGTAAGAACGGCAAGGAATCCTTCCATTCCGAATTCTCTGAAGTTTACTGCGTACGGATAAAAAAATACGATTTCAATATCGAATAATACGAATAATACCGCCGTCAAAAAGTACTTAATGGAAAACGGTGTTCTTGCATTTCCTTCTACCGGGACTCCACACTCCCAGCTTTGGTTTTTCACAGAATTTCCTTTTTTCTGTTTCGGACCTAAAAAATGCGCTCCAAGCAAAGAAATGGCTACGAAACCGATCGCAACACCTGCTTGTATAAGGATTGGAATATAACTTTCAGGTAAATTCATTTTTGCATTATTATCTCAATTTGCAAATTTAGCGAATAAACAAGAAAGCATGAAATTTATGAGGTTAAAAGTGGCTCCAAAATAGGCAAAACGGATAATTTAGAATCATTAAAAATAACAATTATTTTTTCATTTTTCTAATGAGAGAATACGCCATAAAGGAAATATAGGCAAAAAGGAGACTTGCGTAGATAATATTCACCGCCGTATTGGTTCTGTCGTCCGGTAACTGGAAAAATAAATTGTATGCAATAAATCCGGCAATTAAAATTCCGAAAATGATGAGTTGTGGTTTCATATTTTAAAACTTACAATAAGTCTACTTTTTGATGATGAAAAATTATTTGATTTCCAGAGCGTAGGTTCTCCTTCTTTTATGGTTTACGGGATTGTAATCCTGCCAAAGAAGCTGAATGCTTTTGTTTTCTTCCAGTTCAGGATTCGTTTCCAGGTATTTTACTCCTTTTTTATTGAAGATATCCCAGATTTCTTTGAAAATAATGGAAGTTACACCGCGTCTCTGATAATCGGGATGAATTCCGATCAGGTAAAAATTAGCCCTGTCGTTTTTCTTTCCCGCCTGTAAAAAATGCCACCATCCGAAAGGAAGCAGTTTGCCTTTGGATTTTTGCAAAGCTTTTGAATAGGAAGGCATTGTAATAGCAAATGAAATCAGATGGTCATTTTCATCGGCAATACATACGATGAAATCTTTATCGATTAAAGGGAAATATTTTTCTTTATAGGTTTTCCTTTGTTCGTCCGAAATAGGAGTGTAGGTGGAAAGGTGCTTGTACGTTTCATCTAGCAGATCAAACATCGCATCCACATACTGAAGGATTTCTTCTTTAGATTTAAATCTTAAAACTTTCAGATGGTATTTCTGGGAAATTAATTCATTGAATTTGTAAATTTTCTCCGGCAGAGAATCCGGGAACATAATTTCAAATTCCACCCATTCCTTTTCTTTGGTTAAACCCAGTTTTTCAAGATGTTTCGGATAATAATCATGATTGTAAATTCCGATCATCGTTGCCAGTTTATCGAAGCCTAAAGTCAGCATTCCGGCTTTGTCAAGGTTGGTGAAACCCATTGGTCCTTCAATCTTTTCGATATTTTTTTCTTTGGCGTATTCAACTGCTTTTCCAATGAGTGCCTGAGAGACTTTTTCATCATCAATAAAATCAATCCAGCCAAAACGTACTTTTCTTATCCCTAGTTCGCGTTCTTCCTTATGATTGATCATTAAGGCAATTCTTCCGACGATTTTATTATTCTGATATGCAAGAAACTGTTTGGCTTCAGAGTATTGCAGCGCAGGATTTTCCTTCGGGTTCCATATTTTAATCTCATCATTAATAAGAGACGGAACATAATACGGATTGTTTTTGTACAGATCCATCGGAAATCTTACGAATTGCTTTAGCTGATCGCTGTTTTTTACCTCAATAACTGAAATTTCTGACATGATTCTTTCGTGAAATTATGGAACAAATATAGCTAAATTAATACAATACTTTGGCACAGTTTTTACATCATATGGGATGAAAAGTATATTATTAAAGATTACAGAGATGAATGGTTATTATTTGATTATTATTGTTTCGATGGCGGTGAGTTGGTTTGTCTCCTGGAGGCTGAAATCGAAGTTTGAAGAGTATTCTAAAGTCTACCTCAGAAACGGACTTTCCGGAAAGGAAGTTGCGGAAAAAATGCTGAGAGACAACGGAATCAATGATGTTCAGGTAATGTCGGTTCCGGGACAGTTAACAGATCATTACAACCCCGAAAATAAAACAGTTAATCTTTCCGAAGCGGTTTATATGCAGAGGAATGCAGCGGCAGCGGCTGTTGCAGCTCATGAATGCGGTCATGCTGTTCAGCATAAAGTAGGATATTCTATGTTACAGCTCCGTTCTAAATTGGTTCCGGTAGTCAATATAAGCTCCAATCTGATGCAGTTTGTAATCATGGGAGGACTTGTCATCATGGCATTAAGCGGAAATAAACTGATTCTTACGATCGGAGTGATTATGTTTGCCTTAACAACGCTTTTCGCATTTGTAACACTTCCTGTAGAATATGATGCAAGCAACAGGGCAATGAAATGGCTTCGCGATACGGGAACGGTAACTACCGAAGAATATGTAGGCGTAAAAGACAGCTTGAAATGGGCAGCGAGAACTTACGTTGTTGCTGCGATCGGCTCTCTGGTACAGCTTCTTTATTTTGCTTCCTTACTAATGGGGGGAAGAAGAGATTAATCTTTAAATGTGAATGAAACATATTGCATCTCGGATAGCTTTTCCGAGATGCTTTCTTTTTGTGAAAGTTTCAGAGAAGCGGTTACTATGCAGTTTTCATTCGCATCAAATTGCAGGACTTTTGCATCATACTTCGACAGTAAAGTGAAAATGATATTCTGCTGATTAAAATTAAACTGAATCTCAACGGTCGTTTCAAGTTCTTTTGTAATGATATTTGCTTCTTCCAGTGTAATTTTTGCCGATTCTTTATAGGCTTTTACCAAACCGGAAACCCCCAGTTTTGTTCCTCCGTAGTAACGGACAGAAATAACCAGAACATTGGTAATTTCATTGGCCAATAACTGGTTGTAAATCGGAAGTCCGGCACTTCCCGAAGGTTCTCCGTCGTCATTTGCGCGATAATTTTCTCCGTTAAGTCCGATTCTGAAAGCATAACAATGATGCGTTGCCTTCGGATGTTCTGCACGGATTTTTTCCAAAGCGTGTTTCAGTTCTTCCTCGTTGTTCACCGGGAATGCAAAACCCAGAAATTTACTTCCCTTTTCTTTTAATAAAGTATTTTCTACTGCAGATTCTATCGTCTTAAAATTGAACATATGTAATGAGGAAAAATATTTTTTCGAATGTTAGAATAATTATTCAAAGGTAAAATATTTTTAAGAAAAAGTCCCGGAAACGGACAATAAAAAAGAGAACCGTTACAGTTCTCTTTATTCGATTAACAAGGAAAGCTTCCTTCTAGCCAAGGCGGAGGACAGCTCATACTTGAAGGTGTTTTACAGCATCTTTGTAGATTTGGCGGATAATAAGAACAACAAACCGGTGCTATTCCGCCGACAAGCTTTTTAAGCTCTTTTCTTTGAAGTTTTTTCAGATTTTTCATATAATATTTTTAAAGTGAAATAGGTGGGTTTAAGCAAGCCTGCCCAATCGGAATACATACACCATTGCAGTTATATTGCGTGTGGATGTTGCAAGGACACACTTTTGTTCCGTTTTGAAGATAATAACATTTTTCGATTCCTCCGAGAACGCTTTTGAGTTCGTGCTTGGATAATTTTCTCAGATTTTTCATGATGATGATTTTTTTTAGTTCATCATAAAGCTACATAATTAATTTCAAAAAATGGTGAAAAATTGCAAAATATTTATTATGTTAAATTTTTGATTATTAAATATTTAAATACTTTCCGGAAGGAAAAAATCAATGCGGTTATCTCTGATAAATTCAGTTTTAAAAGGATTTGACTGGTCAAAAACAGGAGCTTGGGTTCCGTTCTCAAGAAGAAGACTTTCATTTTTAATAACAATCGCTTCGTCCCAGAGACTCGCATCTATAAACTGCTGTAAAGTAAATTTTCCACCCTCAATAATTACAGACTGAATCTGCTCTTTATACAGAGCTTCCAAAAGATTCTGAAGGAAATTGTCTTTTTCGGTTTTAATAAAATGAACATGATCTGCAATTTCTTCTTTTACAGAATTAATCACGATGGTTTTCGCTTCTTCGTTATAAATTTTAAAATTCTGAGGAACTTTCAGATCAAAATCAATTAAAATTCTCACAGGATTAACGCCTTCCACATTTCTTACCGTTAAACTTGGATCGTCGTTTAAAGCAGTCTGTGTTCCAATCAGAATGGCGTGTTCATCGGCTCTCAACTGATGTACCAACTGATTCACCAGAGAATTTGAAACTGCGGTTGGCTTAAAGTCTTTATCCAGAAATCCGTCTCCGGACTGCGCCCATTTCAGAATGATGTAAGGTCTTTTCTTTTCGTGGTAAGTGTAAAATCTTTTATTAAGATCAATACATTCTTTTTCCAGAACGCCTGAAACCACTTCAATTCCTGCATCCTGAATGATTTTTTTTCCTTTTCCGTTCACTTTGTCATGAGAATCCATCGCTCCGATAACCACTTTTTTAAAGCCTAATTCCTTGATTTTTAAAGCACAGGGCGGCGTTTTTCCGTAATGCGCACAAGGTTCTAGTGTAACATAAATAGTGGATTCGGGAATTAAAGATGGGTCTTCAACGGAATTAATAGCATTAATTTCCGCATGAGGTTCTCCCGCTTTCTGATGATAGCCTTCACCGATAATTTTACCGTTATGCACAATTACACTTCCCACCAAAGGATTCGGATAGGTTTTTCCAGTCGCTTTTTCAGCGAGTTCGATGGCTCTTTTAATATAAAATTCGTCCTGCATACTGAATGAAAAAAGCGAAGTCAAATTGCTTTGCTCCGCTCTTTTTGTTTTTTAAATATTGTTATTCTCCGGCAATAATGCTGTGAAGATTTTGTTTTAAAGTTTCCAGATGAGCTTTTTTCTCGTCGATAGAATCATAAGTATCTCTCAACATAGGATTTTCTCTTGATGGGTTTTTGAAGAACGCCAGATTGTTTTCCAGTTTTACGATTTCAGCTTCAAGATCAGAAATCTGGCTCTTGATTTTTCTTGCTTTGTCTGTAAGCTGGTTTTCAGATAATCCTTCTTCTTTAAGTTCAAGCTCGTTGATTTTATTTAATTTCAGTTTTTCTCTCAACGTTTTGTTGAATTCTGTGTTGATGGAGATTTTATCTCTCGGTACTTTTCCGATGTTGTTCCATGCGGTTTTGATGGCTTCAATTCTTTCGATGCTGCCTTCCTCGTTCCCGATTGTTTTCAGTTCATCAAGAATTGCTTTTTTCTGCTTGTAATTTTCTTTCCAGTTATCCGTAGAAGCATTGCTTTTTTCACGGTAATTGTTGAAGAATGCATTACACGCATCACGGAATTCGTCCCAGATTTTATTCGTCATGCTTTTCGGAACATGCCCGATTTTTTTCCAGTCTTCCTGAAGTTTTTTGAACAAAGGAACGGCGATGTCCCATTCTTCGTTATTCTGGTTGTCTTTCGCAGTCTGGATCAGTTTTAATTTTTCTTCCAGATTGGCTTGCTGAGAACCTTTTAACGATTTATAATAGGTGTTTTTTGTTGTGTTGAATCCTCTTAGGATTGTTTTAAATTCATTCCAGTTTTGGTTGGAAAGCTTTCTTGGAACACTTCCAGTTTTCAGGAATTCTGAACGAAGTTCTTCCACTCTGCGGATCGCATTCTGCCAGTAATTATGGTTGGGATTTTCTCCGGGCTCAGAAAGTTTCTTAATTTCAGCAATGATCTGATTTTTCTTTTCCAGATTTTCGTTCTGCTCCGTTTCAATGGCTGCGGAAAGTTCAGATTTTCTCTCGTGAATCTTGTTTGAGATTTCTTTGAATTCTTCCCACGTTTTCTCACGGAATTCTTCGGCAACCGGTTCTGCCTCTTCTTTCCAGAGTTTATGAAGATACTGAAGTTCATTCAGCGCTTTCTGAATTACAGGCTCATGTTCAAGCTGCTTTGCACGTTCAATGATGTGTTGTCTTTTTTCAAGATTGTGGCTGTATTCCTGCTCCAGAAATTCTTTATTCAGATCAAGCATCTGATAAAACTGGTTCAGATGGTGGAAATAGTTGTTGTTGAGAATCCTGAATTCAGATTTTGCAACCTGTCCCGCTTTAGACCATTCTTCTTTAATTTCTCTAATCGATTTGAAAAGATTGGTTCCCGGTTCGGAGTTGGTATAAAGGTTTTTAAGTCTTTCGATAATACTCTGGCGGTGTTCCAGATTTTTCTTCTGCTCTTCTTCCTGACCTTTCTGGTAGGCATCATGCTTTTCTCTGAAAATATTCACCAAAGCAGAGAATTTTGCCTGAGAAGGATGCTCATAGCTGAAATTTTCAGGAGCATTTCCGGCTTCTGTATACTCATGCTTTTTATCTTCCACTTCATCATGGATGTAATGACTTGCTTTTTCTTTCAGCTGATTGAATTTTTTGAAATCCTCACCTGCGTTGGGCGCATTGATGATTCTTTCCATTTCCTTTAAGGCATCGGCAAGAGAAATGTCTACATCCTCATGTTCTTCTTCATGTTCTGTGTCTTCATGATGAACATTTTCATCCTGAACTTCTGTGTTTTCCAATGGCTTTTCCTGAAGGACTTCGTTAGAGTTCTTGTTTTCCTCGTTTTCAGAAAGGTTGTTTTCTGTAGTCATAGCAAATCGTTTATGTGAGTGGCATTAAAATATCCTCTAAATATAATGCTAAAAAGCTAATATAGTACTAATTTATGTTATTTTTTTTGAAAGTTCCAAATTTCCCAGGCTTTTTCTGCCTGCTGTTCCAGCATATAATAACCGTTCACTGTTTTGGCTCCCTTTTCAGCGGCATTGATGATGAATCTGGTATAGTTTGGGTTGTAAATTAAATCAATAATCAGATGATTTTTTGAAAGACCTTCAAAAGGAAAATTCAGGCAGTCTTCCACATTCGGGAAAGTTCCTACCGGAGTACACTGGATAATTAGCTTATGATTCTCAACGGTAGCAGCATCTAAATTGTCATAATTAATTTCTGTGCTTCGGGAAACCGTAACCGATGGAATTCCGTGTTTATCCAAAACATATTTTACGGCTTTTGCAGCGCCTCCGTTTCCTAAAATGATGGCTGAATCATGATGTGGTTTTTTGTGAAGCAGCAAAGTCTTTTCAAATCCGAAAGCATCGGTATTATAACCTGTTTTCTTTCCGTTTTCAATCAATACACAGTTTACAGCCCCGATGTTCTTCGCTTCATCGCTCAGTTCATCCAGATAATCAATAATTTTTTCTTTGTAGGGAATTGTTACGTTAAATCCTGCTAAATCCGGAGCAGAGAACAGATTTTTTACTTCATCGATCTCATTTAAATCGAAAATACTGTAAGAATAGCCTTTCAGCATCAGTTTCTGAAATTTGTCTTCAAAGTATTTTTTTGAGAAAGAGTAGGAAATGTTTTTCCCGATCAAGCCTAATTTTTTATTGGAATCCATAGGATAAAATTATAAAAAAAGACCGGAAAAACCGGCCTTTCATATAAATATTTTTTTGTCTTAGTTCACTATAAATTTCGCGGAATAAGAATCCGTTTTCAGGATGTAGTTTCCTTTGGACAATCCTTTTAGGTTAATTCTGTTAGAAGTTTTGAAAGGATTTTCAATCGTTTCGATCAGTTTTCCTGAAAGATCATAGATCTGAGCTTTTGAAATTCTGTTCAGGTTTTCTCCTTTTACAAATAATTCATTGTTTTTTACAGGATTAGGATAGATCGTAAACTGAGATTTATCTTTGGTTGTTTCTACAGTTGCTAATGAAGTGAAGCAAGTCCAGCTTAGATCATCAATTGCCACTCTGTTTCCGGAAACAGGATTAATCAGTTTAATCGTAATATTTCCGCTCACATTGATGTTATTAATTGTAGTAGTTGTAGGAGCTGCGGCATTATAAGGAATGGTTCCTACCTGAACTCCGTTTACTTCAACATTTAATGAACTGTCGCTTCCTCCGAATTTTAACTGTGCAGTTACCGTTAAACTCTGGATTCCTCCTGAAACTGCAGAGCTTAGTAAATTTCCGTTTCTCACAGTAATAGCCTTACCGTTGATAGTCTGGTCTGTTCTAGCATCTGTTGCAGTCCATGTAATATTATTATTCGTCCAGGTTTGGGTGGCGTAGGTTGAAGAGGCAGCAGGAATATTTGAGAAATCTTCTGTCCCGCAGCTTCCGCCCGGCTGTCCGCCTGCAAGAGTGGTTCCCGAAGCGGTATTACTTGCCGGAGAAGCATTTCCTGCGGCGTCTTTTGCAATTACATAAAAATTATAGGTTGTAGAAGGGTTCAATCCTGAAACCGTAGCAGTTGTTCCGGTAACGGTAGAATATAAAACACCATCTTTATAAATATCATATCCTGTAACGCCAACATTATCTGTAGAAGCTGTCCAGCTTAAAGAAATGGTGTTGGATGTAGGATTGCTGGTCGCCAAATTGGTAGGAGCTGTCGGAGCCTGTGTATCAACAACGGGAGTTCCCCAAATCTGAGCAACGTATTCAGGATGATCGATGTATGGATTTCTGTTTCCCTGATAATTGTAAGAAGCATTGTTTCTTGCAATTTCAGTAGCAGAAACTGGATCTGCATTATGCCACGCCAATAGCTGGTTCAGTTCCCATGTTTGTAATCCCGGAAATGCAGAACCTCCCAACATATTTCCTGTTCCGAAACCGGAAAGCTGAGATTCATATCTTGTTACGAAATACAGGATCATTCTTGCAATATCGCCTTTAAAAGCATCAATCGGCTCAAAAACCGTCCCCGAATATCCCGGAGAAACAGAAGTTCCCAGTTTTGATCCGTTTAAAGAAGTGAAAGATGCAGTTCCCACTTTTCCGTATGGAAAGTTAGATCTCATTCCGTTTACTTTAGCATCAGTTGGTCTGATGAAATGAATGTCCGAAAGCATCGGAGTATTGCTGTTGAATAAACTTTGTGGAACAACGTGCTCTCTGTTGTAACATAATCCTTCCGGACCGCTGCTTCCGCTACACTGCCCGCCAGGATAAGTATAAGAGTAAGGATCTGTGCCGTTTGGATTTTCAGAGTATATATCTAAAATGGTATTGTCGTTTTCATAGCCTGTCATAGCGATGTTATCGCGGTCTGTCGTTGCATAACCAGTCCATAAACCGTTATAACCGTTGTCGATGTGACCGTTTGTGATAATCTGTTTCAGTTTGGTTTTTAAAGCAGCTCCGGTAAGACCTGCAGTTCCGTCGTAATATCCCGTAGGAATCTGAGCGAATGTACTTATCAAGACAAAGCTCAATAAAAAAGAGAATAATTTACGTTTCATTTTTAAAAATTGGGACGCAAAGATACGAAAAAATGAAAGCTTATGTATTAATTTTTAGTAATATAATCTTTGCTGATCTTAGAAAATGCCCATGAAATTCCAAAACCGAATAACGATGCGGTAACGGCAACAATAAGATAATTTTTACCTACTATTTTCACCGGAAAAGGTAAGGTTTCGTTGGCTTTAAAAAATTCTGTGAACTGCTGGAAATAGCAGAGCCCCGTTCCTAAAATTAAACCCGAAATAATTCCTAAAATAACAATTAAAACTCCGGTATAGAAATAGACCTGTCTTAAATGACTTAACGGAAATCCTAAGGAAATAAGGGATTTTGCCTGTTCTTTTTTATCAAGCTGAAGAATAATAATGGCACCTGCTAAATTGAAGGTGGTAATGAATATAACCAGTGCAAAAATTAAATAAATAAACAGCTTTTCTGTATTAATCATCTTCCAGAATGCTGCATTTTCTTCTTCTTTGGTTTTTATTTCAATACCTTTTCCAAGAGAGGAAATCAGCTTTTGTTTTACAGAATCTGCATTTTCCGGATTTTTTAATTTAATAACAATTTGATAGGCAGAGTGTTTTGGGAGGTTTAACAGTTCTTCAGTTAATTCAACAGGAGCAATAATATAATTGTCCAGCTGGTCTTTTCCTGCAAAAACTCCGGAGACGAGAATGTCTTTTTTGTTATAAATATCTTCTTCTTTATTGATGATGCCGGTTCCCGGTTTCGGCATAAAAATCGTTGCATAATCCGAAGTCGAGGGTACAGGAATCGAAAGTCTGTTATCCAGAGAGTTTTCCATTAAAACTTCATTGGAATATTTGAAACTCGGATAAGCGCCGTAAAAAACATCTTTGTTGATGGGATTTACTTTCGTATAAGCAGAATCTACCCCTCTCAGATAAGCAATATCGCCTTTTCCGTTATAGCTGATGTAGACTTTTTCTTCAATAACTCTCGAAAAATTGCTGATCTCTTTATTGTTTTTGAGAACGGAATTTATTTTATCAAAATCTTTCAGCGTTTTTCCGGAAGCACTTTTAAGGGTAAGATCGGCATGGAGATTTGAAATCAATTCTTTATTGAGATCTTCAAGCCCCGAAAAAACCGAGATAATAACAAACATTGCAGTAACGGCAACCGTCATCGCACCAACCGCCAGCCACGTAATAAACGTAACGGCAGTACTGCCTTTTTTAGACAAAAGGTATCGGGAAGCGATATAAAATGCGATGTTTTTCAAGGGCTACAGAATAGGGTTGTCACCTTCACCTCTCAATTCTTGTTCCAGTTTTTCAACGTCATCAAGAGAAGTGTCTAAGTAGAAATTAAGATTAGGGATTACACGAACCTGCTTCGCCATTTTCTGACCGATGAAGTTTCTGTATTGTGCCTTGTTCTCCTCAATTTCCTTCATCACAGCTTTGCGGTGTTCCTGCGGAAATATGCTTAAATAAATTTTGGCAATACCCAGATCCGCCGTTACTTTTACATCCGAAACCGTTACCAGAATGCTTTGTCTGCTTTCTGAAGCCTGTTTGCGGAAAAGTTCTGCGAAATCTTCCTGTATAATCTGTGCTACTTTTCTTTGTCTGTTACTTTCCATAATTTCTGCAAATTTAGTACTTTTGTTTGAATTGATACTTTGAAATCTGGTCGCTGTATCAAATTTACGACTTAATTTATTTAAATATTTATGAAATTAGAACATATTGGCATTGCCGTAAAATCTTTAGGCGTTTCTGATGAACTTTTTGCAAAGCTCTTAGGGAAGGAATCTTATAAACAGGAATCTGTGGAAAGAGAAGGGGTGGTTACTTCTTTTTATGCTGCCGGAGAAAGCAAAATTGAACTTTTGGAGGCGAGTAAAGAGGATAGCCCGATCTCAAAGTTTATTGAAAAAAAGGGAGAGGGCATCCATCATCTGGCTTTTGGTGTGGAAAATATTCTGGAGGAAGTGCAAAGACTGAAAAAAGAAGGTTTTGAATTTATTTCCGAAGAGCCGAAAGAAGGTGCTGATAATAAATTAGTTGTCTTCCTTCATCCTAAATCCACAAACGGCGTGCTGGTAGAACTTTGCCAAGAAAAGCAATAAAAAATTTTGTAGTGAAAGAAATTTTACTATTTTTGCAAACACAAAATTTAACCAAGTTTTGAGGTCCTATAGCTCAGTTGGTTAGAGCACCTGACTCATAATCAGGTGGTCCCTGGTTCGAGCCCAGGTGGGACCACTTTTTAAATCAAGCACTTACAGATTTGTAGGTGCTTTTTTTATTTTTTGACTGCAACAATACTGCAACATTTTATTATTTTTGAATTATGTCGGTTATTTATGTTTTCAAAGTATTTAGCGATGGTTCATATTCAAATGAATCAAGTAATTTAATCTCTGTTGAATTAGATTCAAAAGATTTTAATGAGACATGGGATTTTTTGAAAATCTCTAATATAGCACAGGTTTCCATCTCAAGTAGAACTTTAATCTTATTGAAATCTCTTATTTCTAAATTTGATATATCAAGTTTTGAGACACTTTTATTAAATATCGGTGTTAATTTACAGAATGCTTTTATAATATACCAAGATTCCTATAATGATATTATTTTAGATGATTTTAAAAAAGAAGATAATGAATACAGAAACTTGCTAAATATCATAGAAGAATACTTTTTTAATAGCAGTAATGAACTCAATTCGATTTCATTTAATTTCAATAAAAAAAACTTTCCGATTTCTCCATTTAAAAATCAGTCAGTTCTTACCGATGTAATGAATGGTATTACAAAATATTTGGACATTAATATCGAAAATTTTCATAACAGAAAAAAACAAATCTTAGAAGATACCATTCAAATAAAAAAGGGTAAAGGTGATGAATTTATAAGAACAAGATTAGTTCAAGAACTATTTAAATTCTTCAAAACTGAAAAGCCACAATTTTCTGATTATTATATTCTTCAATTCATTGGCTGCTTTCTTCATATTTGCCAAATTCCATATAATTCTACTATTAAAGAAATTCAGATAGATTCTATTGAGGAAGAAATTAATTCAATAGATGTTAATCTTATGAGACTTTACATTGATAGACCAAAAAGTATCTTCACTAAATAGTTGAATTTCAACTACAACAAAATTTATTCAAATTTCATTTTTGTCTGCAACTATTTTTAGCTTTTGCATTATAGACCTTTGTCTCGAAAATAATAAGTCCAAAATTTATAAAGGCTGCCTGGACTTAATTAAATCAATCGAAATGAATATAAATAAAGACAAAGGCAATTTAATTTTGCCTGATTACGTAGCAAAAGATATTTTAAGCTCAAAGGAAGCTGCTCAATATCTCGATTTATCAGAAAGTTCTTTGTATAAATTGACATCTGAATCAAAAATTACATTTCATAAACCTAATGGTGGGAAACTGTACTTTAAGAAATCTGATTTAGATAATTGGATGCTTCAAAATGAAAGCAAAAGTATAGATGCCTTAGGAGAGATAATGCTTAACAATTTAAAAGTTAGAAAAGATGTATAAGAGATTAGAAAATTATTCGATAGAGCATGAGGCTAAAATTGATTTTCATGAATTTAATAAAAGAATTTTAAGAACTATTGAAAACCTTTCAATTACTGAGGTTGTATCTAATGGCTATCTTTATGAAGTAAATGGAAAAACTAACCGTGGTATTGCTGTTACCTATTTCTCAAATAAAATTGAAATTTCAATTTTTCCTTTAAGTAATAAATATGATTATAAATTGGGAGATGTTTTGTTAAATTACTTAGCTTTTTATTCAAATGGGACTTTTTCTGTTGTAGCGAAAAGTAAAAATAGCCCTCCTTACGATGATAGAATGAAGAATGATAGTAAAGGATACTTTATTTTTCCTAAAGTTTTAGAAAGTAAAATTAATATGTAGAGGTATGGAGGAAGTTAAATATAACAATGGAATTGTTAATGAAATGATTGGTGATAAAGTCTATAAATTATTACCCTCTGTATTGAAAAATATAACAAATAATTTTGAAGGAAGAGAAAGAGATATAGTTTTAGTATCATCATTATCTGTGTTAAGTGGTTGTTTACCTAATATTTATGGGGTTTATGACAGTGATAAAGTTTATTCGAATCTTTATTCAATAATTATTGCGCCTGCTGCATCTGGCAAAGGCGTTATGAATAAGTCAAGGATTCTAATTGAGAAAATTCACGATAGGTTATTGGAATTAAGCATTCAGGAGCAGAAAGAATGTAGAGAAGAAAAGAAAAAAGCGAAAGAAAGAGATTTTGAAAATTGTCCTTCACCTGAAATCAAGATTTTACCTGCCAATATTTCAACTGCGGAAATGTACTCCTATTTATCTAAATCACAGAATGGTTTAGTTATAATAGAATCAGAAGCGGATACAATGAGTATTATGCTAAATAATGATTGGAGTAATTATTCTGATGTATTACGTAAGGCATTTCATCACGAGCCTTTATCAATTAGCAGAAAATTAGAGAATATTTTTGTTGATATAAAAGAACCAAAATTATCAATATTGTTAAGTGGAACACCACAACAGCTCAAAAGTTTAATAAAGTCTAAAGAGAATGGATTGTTTTCCAGGTTTATTGTTTATTCTTTTGATGAGATCTCTGGATTTAAATCTGATTTGTTTTTAAAGAAAACAAATGATATCAACACTATATTTCAAAATGAAGCTTCTGTAATATTTGATTTTTATGGGAAGCTGAAAGAATTAGATTGTGAAATAGAATTTTTATTTACAGAGTCACAAAATAAAGCTTTTACAAAAGAATTTGAGATTTTACATGAGACAATTATAAACGGACATTCTCATTCATTTTTATCTAATTTACGTAGACATGGTCTTATTTGTTATAGAATTGCAATGATTTTATCTGCATTAAGAAATTTAGATAAAATTATAGAAGGTAAAAAGTTGCTATGTGAAAATGTTGATTTTATCTTAGCTTTAAGAATTACGAAGACATTATTAAAACATTCATTAATAACATTTAATTCATTTGATGATTCATTCTTATCAGAAAATGATGAGCAATTTCTTTTTTCGTTACCATCAACTTTTACAAGAGCGGAAGCAATACAAAAAGGTGAAACTTTAGGTATTCCAACCAGAACGGTTGACGATAAATTAAGCCAATGGAAAAAAAAGAAAATAATTATTCCGGTCAAACATGGTGAATATCGCAGAGATAGAAAGATGGTGTAAACCTGCAATTATTGCAGTTTCTGCAATTTAATTTAACTGCCCAGCTTCTTGGGCAGTTTTTCCTAAACTTTAAAATTAAAATAGATGAATACAAGTATTAAAATAGTGCTTGACAGTAGACCTATGTCCAATGGTCAATACTCTGTTTATTTACAAATCATAAAAGCACGTCAAAGAAAAAAGATAAATATTGGTTTAAAATGCTATAAAGCAAATTTTGAAAATGAACAGTTTCTTAAAGGACATCAAAATTACAAAGCTGAAAATAAGATTCTTAATAAAATTAAAGTCAAAGCTGAAGATATAGTTAGAGATTTTCAGTTGGATGATAAAGATTTTTCTCTCGAGGAATTTGAAGATAAATTTAGAGGAAAACAAATAAATAGAAAATTAGTAATTCCTTTTTTTGATGAAATTATTGATGAACTAACTACAGCTCATAGGCTTGGTAATGCAAGGGCTTATAGCGAAACTAAAAATGCACTTTTAAAGTTTTCTAATGATAAGATTAAATTTACTGATATAACTCCTGAGTTCTTAGAAAAGTTTGAAGTTGATATGAGGTCAAGAGGGAATATAGATGGTGGTATTGCATTTAAAATGAGGGAATTAAGGTCGTTAATTAATAAAGCAATTCAAAGGAAAATAATGTCAAAAGAAGATTATCCATTTGATGAATATTTGATTTCAAAACTAAAAATAAAAACTAAGAAAAGAGCATTGACGGAAGAGGATTTTAGAAAATTTAAAAATGTTGATTTGTCTGATAGACCTGAATTGTTGGAAGCTTATCATTATTTTATGTTTTCATTTTATACACGAGGGATGAATTTTGTTGATATGATGAAGCTGAAAAAATCTGATATTAAAAATAATAGAATCATTTATACTCGTTCAAAAACAAAAGGAGATTTTAGTTTAGAATTGAATAATAAAGCAAAGGATATTATTAATTACTATAGTAATAGAAATAAATCAGAGTATGTATTTCCCATTTTGCTCCACAATGAAATGACACCTTTGCAGATTGAAAATAGAAAGCATAAGATACTTTCAAGATTCAACAATAAGCTTAGGGAGATAGCTAAGATAGCTAAAATTGAAACTCATTTAACTTCTTACGTTGCAAGACATAGTTTTGCAACAATTATGAAGAATAGGGGAGCAAGTACAGATATAATTTCTGAATTGATGGGACATAGCAATGTTCAGGTTACAATGACTTATCTGAAAGAGTTTGGCAGTGATGTATTAGATGATGCTGTAAAAACATTAGATGATTTATAATCTTAACTATTAAAAGTCGGAGGAAAGGTTAGGCAAATTGGCTTAACCTTTTTTCATTTTAAATATTAATCATTAAACAAAAAAATATTATGCAATTAAGGCAAAGCGAAAGAAAAAGAGCCAAAATCAAAATGGCTCTGCAAGGTGCATCAGGAACAGGAAAAACTTATTCTTCCTTACTTATAGCACAAGGACTGACAAATGGTGACTTGTCAAAAGTAGCTGTAATTGATACAGAGAATGGAAGTGCTGATTTATATGCTCATTTAGGTAACTACAATGTTTTGACAATGTCACCTCCATTTACACCTGAGAATTATATTAAAGCTATTGAAGTTTGTGAAAATGCAGGAATAGAGGTTATTATTATTGATTCCATTTCTCATGAATGGGATGAACTATTAGATTTTCATTCCAAATTAGCAGGAAATAGCTTTACTAACTGGGCAAAGATTACACCGAGACAAAAAGCCTTTGTAGATAAAATTCTTCAAGCCAATGCTCATGTTATTGCCACTATGAGAACTAAGCAAGACTATGTACTCAATCAAAAAGATGGTAAATATATTCCTGAAAAAGTAGGTTTGAAATCAGTTCAAAGAGATGGGTTGGATTATGAATTTACTCTGGTTTTTGATATTGATATTAAACATTTTGCAGTATCAAGTAAAGATAGGACTGGCTTATTCATGGGCAAACCTGAATTTCAGATAAGTGAATTGACAGGGAAGCTAATTTTAGATTGGTGTAATAGTGGAACACCTGGACAACAGCATATTCTTAATGAGCAGCAGATAATTCAACAAATTCAGTACTGTAATAATATTGCTGAATTACTGGCTTTGTATAAGCAATATCCCGAATATCAAGAGAACCTTAAACCTCATTATGAGGAGAAAAAGAGTTTCTTAATACAACTATCCAATCCTAAAAATTATTCAACAAATGGACACACTAAGACACATTAAGCCTGCCACTTTAGAGCAGGCTTTTGATTTAAGACCAGTCAGCGACACAATAATTGAAATGTTACCTGGAGATGATACATATATTCCAGCTCCAGGTAACTTACGAATACCCTCAGAACCTTTACAAACTCAAATTGAATATGCTCACAAACCTTTTATAGAAGCCAATACGCAGGGGGTTCATTTGCAGCATTTGAAAAATGAATGCATTATACCTGTGTTCAGCAAGGATAACGAAAAAACTATTAGTCATCAGGAATTTATAGAAATATCTCAAAACTGCATTGCTAATGTATTTCCTAATCATTCTTTCACTAAGCCTGAAATAAGGGTTTCTCATCAAATTAAAGGTAGGATTCCAGGTGCTATTTATAAGAATGTAAAGGATTTGTTAGACCATGAGAAAACCATCTATTATGAAAGAATGGCTTTTATCATAAAGATTCCAACCATTACAGATAATATTAATGGTAATGAGTTATCACTGACAATTGGTGGAGTTAGAGCCTATAATCAGGAGAATTTGTACAATAAAAAGACTTTTGAAAAGTTTAAATTTTTTGTTGGTTTTCAGAATAAAGTGTGTTGTAATCTTTGTGTTTGGAGTGATGGGTTTGTTGATGATTTGAAGGTTAGCTCTTATGAAGAGCTAAAATCTAAACTTTTCCAGGTACTTAGCAATTATAATGCAGAGAAACATTTATCAGAAATGAAACAGTTTGTAGATTACTCATTAACTGAGCATCAATTTGCTCAATTGTTGGGTAGAACAAGGCTGTATCAGCATTTACCTAAAAAAGATAAATTAAAGATACCATTACTCCAATTTACTGATGGTCATATTAATGCCATTACTAAAGATTATTATGAAGATGAAAGTTTCTGTAGAGATATTTCTGGAGATATAAACCTATGGAATCTCTACAATCTCTTTACACAAGCTAATAAGAGCAGTTATATAGATACATTTTTAGATAGAAATTTGAATGCTTTTGATTTCACTAAAGGTATTCAACAAAGTCTCAATGGTAGTTCTGATTATCATTGGTTTTTGAGTTAGAGGAACTGTCCTACAGAAATGTAGGGCAGAATTTCCTAATAATTTGTAATTTGCAAAAAACTATAACTTGTGCTAAAAGTAATTTTAAACAAAATAAATGAGAATTACATTTCCCTTAAAAATCAGATGACAGAAATTTATTTTAATGCTCTGTCAAAAGCAATTTTTAGTTTGGGAAAAAGAAAAAACAAAATTCTAACTAAAAATAATCCTAATTACAATCATTTAGAAGACCTTACACCATTCATTGTCAAAGAAGATGAAGATAATTATAACCTAAAAACTTATTTAGAGTCTATAAGATGGGGAATTTTAAATCAAAATGTGAAAAATATTGCAATTTCTGGTTCTTTTGGCACAGGAAAAAGCACAATTCTTAATCTTTTCAAGAAGAATAATCCGGAGTTTAAAACATTAGATATCAGTCTTGGAAAGTTTGAAAAAAATGAACAAAAGGAGATTGATATTGAGACAAGTATTGTTCAACAAATTTTGTATTTTGAGAAGAAGAGAAATTTGAAGGATTCAAGATTTGAACGTATTAATAATGATAGATTTATTTTATTAAAAGCTATTTTATTCATTATTTGGATATATTCAATATTATATATATTCTTCGATAAAATATATAATAAATTAATTTTAACTGATAAGATAGAATTTTCATATTATCATCTATTAATAAAATTTATCTTTTTGACAGGCTTCTTTCTCATACTGAAGAAGTTGTTTAGACAAATTTTTAAACTAAAAATCAATAAAATAAGTTTTAGTGACGCAGAATTTGTACCGAAAGAACATAATGATATTTCGATAATTAATAAACATATCGATGAATTAATATATTTTTTTGAAAAGACTAAAACACAAGTCGTTTTTATAGAAGATATTGATAGATTTGAATCAGCTGCAGAAACTTTTATAAAATTAAGAGAGTTAAATATACTTATAAATAATTCAAAGGATATTCTTCAAAAAGTAACTTTTGTTTATGCGGTTAAAGACGAGTTATTTAGTAGGAATGATGAAAAAACAAAATTTTTCGATTTAATAATTCCAATTATACCAATTATTGATTATAGTAATTCAAGTACACAATTTATTAAAAGACTCAAGAAGGATTTTATCGAAAATAACATTATTTCTGAAGATATTATCTATGATATAGCTCCATATATAAATGATATGAGAAGTCTTATCAATATTATAAATGAGTTCAGAACTTACTATAAAATTAAATTTAACGAGAATTCTGATATCAATGGGAATAGCTTATTTTCATTAGTAGTCTTGAAAAATATATATCCAAATGAATTTAAATGTTTGCAAAACAAACAAGGAGTAATTTATTCAATTTTTCAGAATAAAATTCATTTTTATTCTGAGCTGAAAGCGATTTTAGAAAATAAAATCAGTGACCTAAAAATTGAAAATAAAGCAATACTTAACGAACAACAAGATAATATCCAAGAATTACGGAAGCTATATTTATATGAGATATTACTTTTAAGCAAGAATGCAAATATTTATTATTTGGGCGACTCTCAGATTGAATTTAAAGATTTGCTTACTACTGAGAGTTTTGAAAGAATGGTTGAGCTGAATGCGATATCGCATTATCACATAAGGAAAGAATTTCTAAGATTCAGTGATATAGAAGCAAAAGTGTCACCAAAACCTTATAAAGAAAGAAAACAAGTAATAATACATAAATCTAATAATAAATTAAAAAATAACGAAATTACTATAGATAAGATTCAAGCTGAAATTAATAATTTAAAAAACTCGTCTATCTACCAACTGTTTCAAAAATCTGAGAGAGCTAAAATTGATAATTATTTTGATGATATCTTTAATAGTTATAAAAAGTTGAATATTGAACAGAAGCCATCATTAGAAACTGATTCTGTAGAAGAAGAATTTTCAAATGAAATTGAAGTTAAAAAAATGGCATTAAATGAAATTAGTGATGAAGAAACTAACCTGCATTATAGCCTTCTAAAGGTTTTAATAACGAATAAATATGTTGATGAAAATTACTCGACTTATGTTTCGTTGTTTTATCCTGAATCAATAAGTGAAAAAGACAATAACTTAAAATTAAGAATTATTCAGGATGGAATAACAGACTTTAATGAAAGCATTGATAAAACAAAGAATTTTATTTCTGAATTAGGTAGTAACAATTTTAAAAAGGAATCCGTACTAAATTTCTATATTCTTGATTACCTACTTATTAATTATAGAGACAATGAAAATATCTCAAGCAAGCTTGATGAGTTTATTGTTGTATTAAGTAGTGAAAAAGATAAATCTGTTCAATTTATCGAAAAATATATTGAGTTTTCCGATTTAAATGGAACAATTATAGAATTTGTAAGAAAAATATCAATATGGGAAGGATTTTGGAATTTAATATATAGTAGAGAAGAATTCACTATTGAAAAGAAAAGAAGAGTTTTAGATATTATAATGAAATATCTTGATATTGAAACAATCAAACTTCTTAATAAGGAGAAGAAAATAAACACCTTTCTGAATAACTATGATGATTTTTTACTGAATAATTTTGAAAAAGAAACTAAGGAAAAATTAATTGACAAATTAAAAGTCTTAGGTGTCAAATTCAATAAAATAAAATATGGAGATATTATTTTCGAAATAGTCATAAAAGTAATTGAATATAACCTTTATAAAATAAATATAAGTAATATAAACCTCTTCTTAGAAAAAGTAAATTCTCAAAATATTGATTTGGATTATAAAACAGCAAACTATTCTTATCTATTACAATCAAGCGTTACATACTTAAAACAAAATATTAATAATAATAATATAAATGAATATGTCGAGCAGGTTTTATTGAAACTTGAAAATAATACTGAAGAAGAAATTAATGTCGTTGTAAGTTTAATTAACAATTCTAATGTTAAACCTGAAAATGTTGATTTATTGATAGAAAAATTAAACTTTAAACTCTCAAATATCTCAGAAATAGAAAATAGTACATTTTGGTCTACTTTAATGATTGAGAAAAAGATAGAACCAAGTTGGAAAAATGTTTTACTATACTATAAATCTAAATCTGAAGAAATCGATGATGTTCTTATTGAGTTTTTAAATTTCAAACCTAATTTTGAAATACTAAGTGATAAATGTATTGATCATTTTTTAAATGAAGAGGAGGAGATTGTATCTGATACTATCGAAAGATTTAATATTTCACTTGTAAATTCTGCGATATCAGAAGAGTCATTTAATAACTTGGTTCATTCCATGACGAAGAATTTTGATGATGCTTCTGTAATTGAAAAATCCAGTAGAATAAATATTTTAATTGATAATGATTTAATTGTTTTTAATAATAAAAATTTATCTGAGTTACATGGTAAAGATTTAGAATTATTTGTTGAAAAGAATGAAGAAGAACTTAAGAACTCATATGATTCATTGGTATTATTGATTTACACTTGGATTACTATTTTGACATCCAATATTTCGGGGTTTTTAAAGAAACAAATCTTTGATCATTTAACGCAAGATAAAAGTTATAGTTCAGAAGACGAAATGTTTTTGATTAAGGTTTTAATAAATTTTTATGAGCAAAAGTTTCATTCCTTTTCTGAGTATTTTTTAAATTGTATTGTGAAATCTACGTTAAAGCAATATGCTAAAATTCGATACCTTAATTTTGATAAAGAATATATATCAGATCAATTAATGAATGAATCAATTAAATTAATTGGCAATCCTTATTCTAAAGTTCTGAATAAGGAAAAATTTGAGCTTCCAAATACAGAAGAAAATGCTGAAGCATTAAGAAACCTTCAGCAAATGGGCTATATTAAAAGAACATATTTAAGAGATAAAGATTCAAAAATAACAGTGAGCTATCATGACTAAAGAGGAATTATTTCTAACTGCTTAGCAATGTCTTTTTTATACTTTTGAAATGGTTTATTACTATCTACTGTAAAAATATCAGATCCAAATATTTGGGTCTTAATTTCATTCTTGGAAATAGGTTTTCCTTTATCATTAAATAAATCAAAAATTTCCTTGATTTGAGAATCAGAATAGATTCGTCTCTTAGAAATAAGCTCATGAGATATATTTTTATGAAAATTATATCTACCTTGTAAATTAAAAACTTTAAAATATTCTGTATAAGGAGATTCAATTTTTATAGAATATTCATTTAGTTCTTTGGGTAAATTTTTATTATCAAATCCTGTCTTAAAGTAAATCTTGAATATTATATCACTGATTGTTTTTAAGCCTGTCGGTGAAGTGAATAATAATTCATCTAAATTCGAATAAATTTTTTTATCATTTTTAAGCTTGGAATTACAACTGTAACAACTTGGCACAAGATTGAATAAACTTAGGCTCAAGTATGGATATTCACTTTGTGGCAATAAATGATCTAAAGTAAGATGATTTTTCTTTTCATTTTTGAACAAATCAAATTTTAGTATACCTGACGCATCTGTAAGCTGAAGTAATATCTTATTGATGTATTTACTACTACCAGTATTTATATCGGAATATTTTAAAATTTTCCCTTTATAGTCATTAATAATGTCATCTGAATTTACGTCTCCTATGCCATGAATTTTCATTAAATCTTCTTTAGTACATTCATTCATAAAATGTTCAAAATCTCTATAGTCATTATCTAATGGGATATAGGCATTTATAAAATCAATTCCACAATAGTTACAACCAGTAATATTTAATGATATCGAATAATTATTGAAAAATTTTGAGAGTTCATCTTGCTGAAATTTTGAGTAATTGAAATACGATCTGAGCTCTTCCTTTTTTGTTTTTTTTTCCCCATCTGACAAGCCATCAAATATATTGGTTTCTGATAATGGGATTAACTGAATTAAATCTTCAAGAGGCGTTATTAAAAGCTCTTCGAAAACAATTCTTACTCCGATGGAATTAAGAAAATTTTGGATTTTAGGAATATCAATTTTGCTACTTTTCAAAATGAGATTCTGAAACTCTTTTTTAAAATTTTCTAATTTTGTGACATTGGTAGGATAAGTTAATTTATGCATCTTCTATTTTTTTCTTGAGTATTTCTAATCTTGTAATTTCTTTACTAATTTGTTCAAGATCATCTTTTTTATCGAAATATTTATTGTCTAAATCCTCTAAATGATTTTTTAGAATTTGGCGAATTACGTTTTCGCCTATTAGATCAATCAAGTTTGCAAACTCTTCTCGACGTTCTTTATATTGAGTTTTATTGTCTTCGTTATATTTTTCAAATTCCAAAAACTCTGTGACCTTACTTTTTGCAAATGCTCCCATGGTTTCTTCTAAGAAAAAGCCGTTAGATAGAATCTCGTGTATATTTTCACCAAAAGTATTATCAGATGGGTATTCCTTAGATACACTAAAATTATTATCTACTTCTAAAAACAAAGTATTTTGTTTGGGTATATCTGAAAGAATAAACGGAGAATGGGATATTATAAGAATATTAATACCATGTATTTCTGGAAACTTAAAGCTTTTTAAATCTTTTAGTAAACGGTGGATATAATTTCTCTGGTATTCTGGATGAAAATATAATTCAATTTCATCTAAAATAATATTAGCGTAATTGTATTTTACCAATATACCTTTTTCTTCTTCAACAGAGTTAAGGTTACTTAGATGATATAAAATTGAAGAGATAGAAGTAATAAGTTGCATCTCTCCTGAACTAATAGTTTCGAGAATGTCAATGGACTTTCCAGACATAATTTTAGTTTGAAATATTGGAGGAGGTAGTAACTCTAACAAAGGAATACCTTCTTCCGTTTTTTCTATTAGAAAGTTTGATAGATCAAAAATAGGAACTAAATTTTCATTGGTTTCATCAATCAAATGTCGCCATATGGTATCATAATTCTTTATGAAATTCACAACTTGTTTCAATTTTACTACAATATGGCTTTTACTACCAGAAAATTTTTCTAAAAAATTATTGAATGAAATATTATAGCTTTTTAAACTACCATATTTTTCGCCCTCATCAATAAAATCTTTATATAAAATATATTTATCGCAAATACTTGTTATCTTATAAAGTATATATAAGTCTAATCTACTTTGTAAAAAAGGTATTTCTATATCAGAAATTTTGAAGTGATTTTTAAATTCGCTCAAAAGTTCATATAAATTGCTGTATAGAAAAGGTGGTGTAGTTGCATTATTAACTGAAAAAGTAAAACCATAATTGTCTTTTAATATTTCTAAATAAGATGCTTCAATTTTATCGTTATCATTAAATTTTATTAAATTACTGCTATCTCCTGGAACAAAAGCATGGAAATAACGATTATCTTTAGTTATTAATTTTATGTTATGTACTCTTAAATTATTGGTTATTGTATAATCTGGATTCAAAATGATTGTAGCTAATAATCTTTGCTGTAATAAATAATTTTCATTATTCACGTCAATGATTCCTGCCATACCATCATCTTTACTTTCTCTTTTAGGATTTATCACAATCGGAATTTGGTATGAATCATTTTTATGGAAAAGTCCATCTATCCAATCTCCCAATTCCCAAGAATTAAATGCATAAATAGAGTAGTTAATAATATTCGTATAGAAAAAATTATCAAAATCCTGTTTTTCATCTCCACCAACCCCTTTAATGATACACTCTCTATCTTTCACTTGGAGAACATAAAAAATAGAATCAATTTCGTAAAATAACTCACAAAATACTTTTTCAGCTTCTAACTCACCGGTTGTTTTTAAACTGGCAGTGGTTTTTATTTTATCATCATATTGTAATTGCAATGCAAATTGATTAAGTGATGAAACTATTAAATTGATTAATGTACTTTTCCCACTACCATTTTTTCCAACAATTGCTGATACATTTATATTTTTCCCAAAAAAATCATTTAGTGCTGAATTTGGATTTTCAATTTCATCTATTTCAGAATAAATGATTATGTCTTTATCATAAGAATCTATCCTTTTATTATCTGAGCTAAATATATATTCATTATAAAACTTATAAATTCTATTCGGTTGAAGATTTTTTAAAAATTTTGAGCCACATCCGTCAGTAGGGCGAATTGCAAGTAATTTAAATGACATGTTTATAAAAATTTTTATGGTTATTAGTTTAAAAATTATTCCACTACTTTTTATTATAGTAGTGCATAAGTATTTAATCGTTCTGGTTATTTATATTAAGTTCATAGTAAAATTGAAAGTATCTTTTATCTTGGACTAATCTATATTGAAATTTTTCAAAATCCCAAATTCTACCATTCCAATGATTATTTTCATCAATTTCTGATTCATCAAAATATCCTTTATCATTACTATCAGTTCCTAAATAATCAACTATAATTTTAACCATCTCTTTAATTTCCTTGTAAAAAACACCCAAACAATTTGTCGGTAACTCTTTACCAAACATAAAACTGATTGAATTTTTATCTTCATCAGAATTGAAAAGATATATTCTATTAA
Organism: Chryseobacterium sp. ZHDP1; assembly: GCF_018603435.1. Lineage (GTDB taxonomy): Bacteria > Bacteroidota > Bacteroidia > Flavobacteriales > Weeksellaceae > Chryseobacterium > Chryseobacterium indicum. The sequence continues at coordinate 3,913,477 of NZ_CP075682.1, forward strand.
AATATCCAAAATAGTTGAAAGTAGAAAAATGGACTTGGTTTAAATCATCAGGATTATTTTTATCTGAAATATCGTAGAATTTTCCTGACTTTGCTATTTGTTCAAATTTGTTCCAACTTGCAATAAAATCAACCTTTTCAAGATTTTCCTTATAAAAATTGATAAACTCATCTGCTTTTAAAACATGAGTGAAAATATTTTTTTCTTTAAAAATTGCCTTTGCTTTTTGATAGTTCTTTTTGTCATTTGTAATATAAAAATCACAAGTACTTGCAAATGCAGTGTGGAAAGAATCTTGGGTAGTGTTTTTAAATGTTTTCTTTTTTGTTTCTGTGACTTTAACTTCATCAGAATGGAAACCATGCATATCTAAACTAATATATGCAGAGATTATATCATCAAACCATATTGGAGCATTTTTACCCTTCTCATAATAGTCTTTTTTTAACGGACTCTCTTCAATACCTAATTTTTTGTAAGCCTCATTCAAAACATCAAAAGGATTGTTATTAGGATTGGTTAATTTTCCTTGATTAACATTTAAATGTTTAAAAGGAGTTTTTAAGTCTTTATATCCTTCTTTTTCATTGAGGTTTTCTAACATTTTGCCCATTGCATTAAAAAGTCCTTCAAATGTAGGATTGTCTTTTAAACCCGGGAACATAGAATCCATTATTTCAGTACTTTGAGGATTTTCAAATGCTTCTTTAAAGATGTTATCTAAAGGAAAAGATTGCATCATAGTCTTTAATGGTGCAACCATTTCTGCATTTTCCCCATTGTCCTCCAAAACGCTAAAAATATTATTAAAAGAAAAATCTTCAGTTAAATTTTTACTTTCAATTTCATTCTCAAATATATGAAAAGGCTCATTTTGTTGTAGAACTATATCTTTTCCATTATTGAAAACACACATACAGTCTGTTATTTCAGCAAGAAATTCTAAATCTGATTGAATGTTTGGATTTTCCTTTTCATCTGAATAACTTGAGGCTATATCAGAAATATGAGATGTGGAATAAACAATTACAAACTTTTCAGATTGTCTAATTATTTTTTCAAATTCTTGAAATCGTCCATTTTTAATTCCATTTAGAACATTCCAATCAATGTAGAGTTTCATATAAATTATATATCTAATTCTATATTATTATTTTCTACCTTATATTGAAAATATCTTAAAGGAATCTTTTCAAATGTGGTTGTAACAAAAACCTTTATTTTAGGATTTACAGCTTCACTATCAAAATAAAAATTATATATCCCCGTAATGTTAGGAAGCTGTAAAATGTTTTTGAGTACTTTGAAAATTTCTTTTTTTAAATAAGCATATTCATTGGGTATTTCAATATCTTTTACAGTAACTCTTTTAGGTGTGATTTTGAAATTTTGAAATTGATCTTTTATGGAAACTTTTGTTAATTTATAAGTATTTTCCATTTTACTCATTTTGAAATATTTTATCGCCCTACCTTTCAACATCTTCATTGTCTTATGAATGTTTTCATCAGTTGTTCTTAAACCAAATATTATGGATGTTATAGAATTAAAATTAATATTAATTAAACCATTCATTTCAAATACTAATCTAAATTCATTTTCGACTTCCCAAGGCTTTGATTTTGTTCCAATTAAAGGTGTGATGTTAAACTCTTTTTTTAAAGATGATAGTAATAAATTACTTTTTGCAGGTTTGTTTCTATAGTCAATATCTACTTCATAAACCAAAGGTATATTTGCATTAAAATTAAAATCAGAAATTAGGGTAGTTAAGTTATATTCTATTACAAATCCCTTATGTGAATCTGCATATAATGCCCATAAAGTTTCATTATCATAATTTTTAGAAAGTGAGTATATGCCTGATTTATATAATTGTTCTAAAACACTATTATAGCTTTTTTCAGCTTCATTACTAAATGGTTTAAAGATTTCAATTATGCTTTTATCTTCACTATCATTAAAAATACCTTCAAAAGGATCATTTAAATTATCATATGTCGGCGCATAAATTTGACCTTTAGACAATGTTTTTAAATCTCTTTTAAAATTACTTCGATATTTATATAATCTCATACTATAAGTTGTTACTTATTTATTAGATATTCGAGGAAGTTTATTGTATTTTGAAGTTTCTCTTTAAGGGAGGGGATATCCTCCCATTTATTATGTCTTTTAAAATTCTCTTCTATGTGCGAACTAACATTTCTAAATGATTCTTCATTAACATTTTGTCCTAATCTGAAAGCGAATTCTTCTGATTTTCCAGCTTTAAAAGGTACAGAATAATCGATGCATTTATTCCTTACATTATCGTCAAGTTTAACTTTATCAAATACGGATTTATCTAAAAACATTCCCGCCCATTGCTGAGATTCTGCTTTATCATGTGCATTAATTAGCCCTTTACCATAAAAAGTATTAATATGATATCCACCTTCTTTACCAGAATAGTTCATATCAAACAATTCATCATATATTAAAACACCTCTTACGGGAAAATGAAAACCATTCATTCTCCAATTACATTCATAAGTTGCATTTAAAATTGAATCAAATTCTTCTTGGGAATCACTTTCTGTCCAAAGTATTATCGTGTCTGAATAATTAGCAAAAGAAACTTTCTTATTGGTTAAATCGTTTACAAAAACTCCATTTGGGAGTTGTTTATATTTTCCTGTTTCATTAAGTGCACTATCAATTTGTGTATACATTTGCGTAATAACTCTATGATGTAATTCAGAATCATTATTAGTTAAGAAATTTCTATATCCTAATAAATCAAAATAAGTAATAAATCTCTTCATAATCTACATGTAAAAAAAATATTTGTTTGGTGGATTTTCAATGTCTTTGGGGAAGTACTGTATGATTTCACCAACTTTTTTCGAGAATTGAATAGTAATTGGTAATCCATCACAATAGCTACAATTATTGAAATTCATCTTTGTTAATGCTAAAATCTCTTTGCAAATATCCACAATAGGTGTTTCCCCAATGTTTTCGATAGAAAGAGGCATGGGCACATAAGCACCTGGATAGGTATCATAATATGGAATAAATCCATTGGTATATAAGTAAGCTTTTTCATTACTAACTTTTAAAAGCGTACCCCGCAATACAGGATAGTCACTATTTCTTAAAAGTCTTAATTGTGAACTTTTGATAGTAACCAAATCATATTCAACATTATCTCCAAGTACTTCTTTTATTCCATCTATAATACCATCGAGTTCATTATAGTCAGAATTAATGTAAGCATCCCAAAAATCTGAGGTTTTATGTATTACAACTCTCTTTGGCGTATGCTTATTTATGAGTTTATATTGATTTAGAACGTTTATGATTAGTTCTTTTGCATAATCATATTTAAGGTGTGGAGTGCTAACTCTTGTTTTTTCACTTCTCCATTCAAATTGTTTACCAGTAAAAACTAATCCCTTACCATCCTTATTAAATGCTTGAGCAATACTTGACCTCAAATGATTGTTTCCATTTTCATTAATCTTGTGAAAACTTATACCTAAATAGCAAGTGTCTGCATCTATATCCTTTATTGTCCATGGTGTACAATTTGCAGTTTTATAGTATTGAGCTACACAATAGTTCCATGCAATCATTGATAAGTCTTGTAAACTTTTTTTAGTTCCATCAATTGTCTCTTCTAATATTATCTGAATAGGTATATTTTTATCTGTAGCTAATATATCAGCTTTTACTTTTCTTCGTAGATTATGGAAGACATTCCCTAATGTAAACGCTCCAATTTTCTTGAAAACATCTTTACCAATTAATACTATAATTATATCAGGTCTTCCTGTAGAATTTTCTATTAGTTCCAGGTAGCATTTAGTATATAATTCAGAAATATCGATGAGTTTTTGAATCTGCTTTTTATCAGAGTCTAAAATTTCTGTAATATTTTTTGAATTAATAACATAGTCATCACCATCATTTAGAAACTCACATTGAAAACATGAATCAGAATTAAAGCCAGGAAAATCAGGATTTGCTTTCTTGTTTATAATATCACCACTGTCTAAATCTTCAATATAATTTCCTTCAAAATCCTCTTCTCCGAAAAAGGATTCAATTTCTAAGGTTTCATCATCGCTATCATCAGTATTAACCTTCAAAGAGCTTAACTTATAATTAATAGTAGATTCTATCGGCTTACTAAATTTTTCAATCCAATTTTTATAATCACTAATTTGTTTTTTAGTTCCAATTACAGAATATTGTATTTGCGATTTATGTGATTTATTACTTATAGAATAAAATCCCATAGCTTCAATACCTTTTTTGGGGTCTTCACATAAAAAATCTTCTGCAAATTCAATTAGTGGTTCTTTTAAGTATTGTATTTCCATCAGTCAAATAATGATAATTGTTGCGTTTCTTCATCAAAAACCTTTTTAGGGTTCAGTTCTCTAATTCCAAAATTTACATCAAAAAATTTCCTTTTAAATCCGATTTCTTCAAAACCATCAGTGGATTTCCAATAATTACCACCTAAATAATTTGTGAGTGAAGTAATGTGGTTATTATAATGTGCATTTCTCTCCGAAACTTTAATTTGATTATTGAGTCTTGTAATTCTTTTTGGATTGTCCAGTGGTATTTTACCATCCTGCGAATAATGATATTTAGGTTCTATTATTAACACTAAAAAATTATCAAACCATTCATACTTTATTTGAAAACCGATATGTTTGAAAAAGAAGGTATCAAAGTAATAGTATTTGCTTACAACACTTCTTTGATAAAGCTTACCTTTAGTTGAATATGAAATTTGCTCATAAACTTCTGTTGATTTATTCTCAGACTTAACTTTGGTTTTTAAAGGGTTTTTATTTATTAGCGAGAAATAAAATCTGTTGTGCTCTTGATAATAGCTAATCCTCTTTTTGTAAAAAAAGTTTTTAAGATGGGAGTTAATAATTTCTATAATGATATTTCTATGATCTTTCTTTGATTGAATAAATTTTAAAGGAAGATTAGTTTCAATTGCCTTTCTATTTTTAAGAATTTTATCGAGAATAGTTGGTGATATTATTTTTAAATCTGTGAAAGTGTAAAGAAAATTTGATTTGATAGTAAATTTAGGAAAATCAATTCCTTCGTCATTTAAAATCTCATAAATAGCTTTATTGTTTTTGAACTTGCAGTCATATTTATAAATAAACTTTGGGAAGTCTATTGTGAAGATATTTGTAAATATTTTTTCTTTTACTCCAAATTGAATTCTATCAACAAAATTCTGATTAATAGTTTCATTGAAATTTGATTGTTTTTCAATTAATAGATTTGTTTTCTTATCAAAGATAATTTTAACATTAGTCTTACTTGATGCTAAAGTCTTATCTATTGTTTTAGCAAATAACTTATCTTCTTTTTCAATATATACAACCAAAATTACAGGCAGTAAGTGCTTATTCCAATATTCAATGTCATTAGAGTTTGCTATAAATTTAAAAGAATCTGGCTTGTCTTCTGTTATGTAGCTTCCACCATTAACTGTTGATTTCAACTGAATCTTTAAAATTTGTCCTGTTGCTTCAATTTTATTATCATTATTAATTGAGCTTAATTCTACTTCACCATCAATACCAAAATCATTTTTTGATTCTTCTCTAAAAATTAAATACGGAGAATGATTGACACAAAAGGAAGCAAATTTGACAACTCCCTTTTCCCCTGTTATATGCTGAGGGCTGATTATTTTAGCCATTAGTTATGTTTATTGCTAATTTACAGAATTTTCGATAAAAAAAATTTTTTAAAAAAATTATTCATTCACAAACTCCCTTGCTAAACAGCCCCCACCTATCTTCAGGAAAAGAAGATTCCCCGCACCTTTATAAGAAAACAAAAAATTTACAGGAACAATTATAAATTCAAGTTGAAAGCTGGGTTTATTTGTGCTGTTTAATTTCAAATTCTTGAGGTGTTATTTCTAACTCAAAAATTAAAAACAATGGTAAGAATTATCAATTACAAAAGAAGAGTAGCAGAGAACAAAGAATTCTTTGTACTTGAAGTTTCAGGAGGTATTGAAATGGTATTAAGCAAAACTACAGGAATGTATTATGCCACTTCCAAGAAAGCCACCATTACATCAACATTTGATGAAGAAACCTGTAAATCTTTAATTGGCTCAGAATTTCCTGGTTCAATTGTAAAAGAAGAATGTGAGCCTTATGAGTACACTATTCAAGATACGGGAGAAATCATTACACTATCTCACAGATATGTTTACAGAGCAGAAGAACTTACTACTTCTAAAGTATATTCAGCTCCAGGTAACTTATCAATGGTTGATTAAATTTCCTAAAATATCCAAATTTTACTGTAGAATCATATATAGGTTCAGGTAAAATTTGGACATTTTTATTTATTAGCTGCACAAAATTTCCTTTTATATAATATAGTGTAAGGAAAAAATGTGCATTAAGATTTTACTGTACCTGGAAAGATGATATTCAACTCCAGGTTGATGCGGAATATCTTAAATTTTATTCAGCCTTACTTGAGGGTACCTGAAGAGTAAAGATGCATGGTTACTTTAAAAACAACAAAATACACGATTTCCCTTATCCAGGTTTGAATGAAGGATATGTATAAATAGCTAAAACTTATTCGGATAGAGTTTTAAACTTTAGAATCTCAAAGGTTTCAATTTCTAACTTCTGAGCAATAATGTGCAAAGTATATGCAGTAGGATTGGTATTCCCAGCTTCTAACCTGGACATATTAGACTTTTCAAAGTTACATAAAGCCGCTAATTCAACTTGAGAAATATTTTTCTTTTCTCTAAGTTGTTTTATACGCTTACCTATTGCAACTTGATACTCTTTTTTATCCACGTTTTAGATTAATAGCCAAAAGTGGAGATAAAATACAATCTTGTGGTTATCGCAAATGATAACTTTACTATATTTGAAAAAATTTAAAAAACTAATTAAATGAAGAAAATACTTATTACAATTGGTACTGTTATTCTAATATTAATAGCTATAAATATTATTACCAAAATAATTGAAAGTGAAGTTAAAGATGAATATTATGATGTCATGATGACTGTAGAACAGACAAAATTAGATTTACCTCTAAAAACAGGAGAAGGAATGACTTTAAATAATGTAGAGTTAGCAGGAAAAAAAGTAAAGTATTTTTACAAAACTGATTATGACATTAATAATATATCTAAAAATGAAATTGAGAACTATGAGAATCAATGGAAACAAAATGTTATTAATATGGCGAAGCATAATCCTAAGAATAAGTCATTTGTTCATGAAAATATTACATTTCAATACTTCCTTGTTGATAAAAATGATAAACCGCTTTTGGATTTTGAGATTTTACCAAATGACTATCAGTAACTAATTGATTAATTAGCCTTAAACATCAATAATAATTATTATTAGTATGAAAAAAATTATTAAATCACTTCTTGTTGCAAGTGTAATAACTTTTTGTTTTACATTTATTTTTAGCAGAGTTGATTACTTCTACCAGGATAGGAAAACATCAAAAAGCTCATGGGAATTAAGTAAGGATGAGGACGAGAATCTTTTGAAACTTGATAAGAAAGAATGGATTCTTAGAGAGAAGAAAAAGGATTTAAAGCTTGGTACTGTTATGGAAAATGGTGATGATGGATATTCAGAAAATTATGATTTCCGAAAGGAGCAAGCTGAAAATAATATTAAAGATTATGATACTCGACGTGTTTATCAATATTTACCTTTACTCTTAATATTAGTAATCTCTTTCTCATCAAGTTACTTGTATTTTGATAAAAAATCAAAAACTCTATCAGATAATATCTAATTAAGATATGGAAGAAAAAATACCTAATTCTCTCGAACATCTAAAAGAACTTAACGACAATCCTTTTACATTACAAAAGGTTGCATTTTGGCTGTATGAATACAACGATTTATACAAAGAAGTTAAAAATTATTCCGAGAATCTTTGTGAGCAATGTCAGCAATGGAAAGCTAATGGTTTGCCTTATGACTGTTTACAAGAAGTCGATTATTGTACTAAGAGATATAGGTATTTTACGAACTTTTACGAAGAAGTTGAATATGGTGTAAAAATACAGGAGTTAGATTCTATCTGTAAAATTGCACTTGAAGAATACAATACTTTTAGTAATAATGATGTACTTCTAAAAAATTGGTTGATAAAGTACTTTGATATTGGCTACAACAAACTGGCTATTTTCTATTATGACCATTTGGATTATTCAGTTGATGAAGATGAGGTAATTCATCCACATTTTGGAAACTCGCCAATAGGAGAATTCGGAGTTTGTATTGACAGAAAATATTATGAAAACCTTATTGATTTTGATGAAGCATTTAAAATGCTTTTTTATGAGAGAAAAGTTTATCCAGAAAAACTAAAAGAAATAGAAGAGGAAATGCAGAAGATAATTATACCTATGATTCCTATTCCTAAAATTGATTAATAGCCACCTAAGAGGTGGTTTTTTTTATACCCTTACATTAATGAAAAAAGATATTTATGATTACTTAATTTTTAAACTTGACAGTGAGTATGCAGATTATGAATTTGACCTTATTTCAATTCCACCTTATGAATTTATTGAGAATGATTTGGCATTAGAACCTTATGAATATTTCGGCGAGGTCAATAAGATTTTAGAGCAAAGAACAAAGCATATTCTGTTATATTTTAATGCAGATATGTTGATGAGAGTTGAATTTCTATATCCAGGTAACATCGCAGGTTTTTTAAAACAGAAATTAGAAGAGATACAGGATATCGAATTACCTGAATATATGATGTTGATTTTAAGGAAAGATACGAAATTCACTGTTTTGATGTATCAGAATAAACTATTACAAAACAATTAAACTAAAGAAAAATGAATAATACTATATCAGAAGTTTCTGAAATCCAGGTTTCTTATAAACCTAACAAAATGGTAAGTTCAAAGATTACTACAAGCTTTGATGCTGTTCAAATTATAAGAAAGTTTTGGAATGAAGAAACAATACAAATGCAGGAAGAAGTAAAAGTAATTTTGCTTAATAATTCAAGCCATGTTTTAGGAATTTATAATTTATCCAAAGGAGGAATGACAAGTAGCTTAGTGGATGTCAGAATTATTTTGTCTGTAGCACTGAAATGTATGGCTACTGGAATTATAATGGTTCATAACCATCCAAGTGGAAATTTAAAACCAAGTTCAGCAGATTTGAACATTGTAAAGAAATTAAACGAGAGCTGTAAGCTTATGGATATTACTTTGTTTGATAGTATCATAATTACAAAGGAAGACTATATGAGTTTTGCTGATGATGGATTATTATAGTATTGCAAAAATTGCAGATTTTGCAAGTTTACATTAGTACCGAGAGAGTAATTATTTTCGCTGCAACATTACTGCAACAATTAGATTTAATCATTGAAGAACAATAATAATAAATGAAAAAGGTTAAGAGTTTTATTTATTATTAAATTACTGAAAAATAGATGAATACAAATAAATGTAAAAGATTGAAAAATATATATAATCGTCTCATAATCAGGTGGTCCCTGGTTCGAGCCCAGGTGGGACCACCCAACTGACAAGTCGCCAAATTGGCGACTTTTTTTGTTCGTAACTGTTTGATAAACAAAAATATATCGGATCAAGCTCAAAAGTTGGGGGCTATGCAAAAAGTTTAGTCAACCTGAATAGAAAGACAGTTCTGTCTTTTACTCCCCGGAGCTGTATTCTGGCTTCCTAAATGCAGAAAAGTCTGAGCTATTGCCACCACTAATAAGATGATAGAGAGGTTCAGAAAGATAGTCAAATTTTAGTTTTCGCTCTCTTTAACAATCTTATCGATATACTGCGAAGGTGTAATTCCTTCAATATTTTTAAATACACGGTTAAACGTAGACTGGCTGCCAAATCCTGCTTCTGAATAGATATACATAATTGTAATCTTTTTTAAATCCGCTTCTGCAATAAGTTTTTTTGCAAAGTCAATCCTATGGTAATTCAGATAATGGTTAAAATTGGTAAAACCTTTATGCCTAATAGCCTTGGAGAGATATCCGTTATTAATCTTCATTTTAGAAGACAAGTCGGTAAGATTGAAATCAGGATCTTTAAAATGACCATTTAAATTTATAGTCTGCTCAATTTTTGCAAACAACTCTTCATAACGTTCAATTGATTTTTGATCGAATATGTCAGAAACGATAATAGCTTCTTTAACTTTAGCAATCTCTGCCATAGAACGCAACGTTCTGATTTTATCTTTGTAATACAGTGCCAATGTAATGGTGAGCATATTAAATACAATAACAATAAGATCCGTAATATCTGTAAATGATTGTCTTTTATAATGTACTATCTCTATAAGGGAAGCATGCACAATAACAAAAAGTATTACAATAATAGAAAATGCATAAATAGTATATGCTATTATTTCTCTACGTCCAAAAAATACAAATGCTCCTAAAGGAATAATAATAATATATAGAAAATTTACCATAGTTACTTCCCAGTATCTTAAAATAAGATAAGAAACATATAAAGGATAAAGTATAAAAAAGTTATGGACAGTTTTTTCAATGGAAAACCTTGTTCTAATGATATTCCAAGTATAGATTAAAAAAAGAAATCCTATAGAGATATAATATGCTAAGAATTTGTCTTTTATAAAAAATGTATATATTAAAGAAAATATTAAAAAGATAAATGATAAAAAAAGAATATATTTTGAAATAAGTTCTTTCTTTATCTGATTTATTTTCGCATTAATTTCTCTCTCTTTCATTAGAACAGGATTGGTACAATTTATTGATTTGTTATTTTTTTAAAAAATAAATTAAAACGTAGCTAAATTAATAAATAAAAATACAATTAATAATTTAATTTATACAATTTCAATTATTTTAACTAAAAAATTGAAATATATATCAAATATCACATAGAATTTTCAGAAATTAATGAAGATAATTTCTAAAGACTGTAAATTATAAATAAATAATTACTGTTCCTTAAATAATCTACTTGTCAGTTTCTTATATTTAATAATGTTTTTTTCATTGTTATGGTAGCCAATATCCGAATTTAAGTATTTTAAAGAATTGGCTTACAGTAGATTGGAGTGTATTAGCTAATATCGTATTATGATTGCATATTTTGTATTTTGATTTGTTCATTCCAATACCTTTGCACAGTTAACAAATACTTAACCCATTAAAATACAATTTAGAAATTCTTTAATAAAAAAATCTTTAAACAAACGAGTTATGAAAAAAATACTTATTTACTGCTCTCTAATTGCTAGTTCCGTAATGTTTTCGCAGGTAGGAATTAACACAAATAATCCAGAAGCCACATTGGATTTAAGAGGCAAAAATCATTTAGGAGCGGTAACCGCCAAAGACGGTTTACTTGTTCCCAGAGTAAATTCACTGGTTGCTAATGGAACAGTAAATGGACAATTAGTCTATCTTATAGCAGATACTTCATCTCCTACTTATGCACAAGGATTTTATTATTGGGATGGTTCCTCATGGGTAAACCTTTCCTCTGGCACAGGAGTTTTTCTAAGCGATACAACTCCTGATGTTTGGGTAGACAATTCCGGTGGAACAGCCGTTTTATCTACAAAACCTGTAGTTATTGGCACAGCTACCTCTGCAAATGCTTCTTCAATTTTGGATATGTCTTCAGTTGCCAATAAAGGAATGCTTACACCTCAAGTTGCATTAACTTCTAATACAGATGTGGTTACTATACCTTCGCCGAAAACAGGTCTTTTAGTTTACAATACCGGAACTAATGCAGGACTCTCTACTAAAGGATATTTGTACTGGAATGGTACAGAGTGGAGAAGTATAGATAACTCAACATTGATTTCACCATCTGTCGCTAGCGTAAATTGCTTAGGTGCTATATTAACCCCAAAAGCATATACAGCAGGGACACCATTTAATGGATTGCTTACAATTCCATACGCAGGAGGAAACGGAGGATCTTATTCTAACGGAACTCCACAGACTGTGAACGGACTAACATTTACTTTGCAGGGAGGTCAGTTACAGGCAGGAACAGGAAATTTAGTCTTCAATGTAAGCGGAACACCTACCGTTTCATCTCCTACAGAAACTTCAATTTCTATCAATAGTTCTTCCGTACCTTTTTTAACAGCATCACAAAGCTGTACAATAACAGTAGGAAACAGCTCTCAGGCAACCATTACAGAATCTGCCGTAATGGGACCATTGGTTAAAATGGATGACCCTAGAACAGGTTATGGCATTATGGCGACTACACCGGATGGTAAATATTCCATAAGAGTCTGGGATATCTATAATGGTATCCCGGGGAATGTAAGTGTACAAATAAGACCCAATACAGCATTATCTAGCTTAACATGGAATCATGATGCAAAATATTATAACAATAGTGGGTCGGGAGCTATATTAGTTTATGCTAAAAATGTTGCCACATTTCCAACAGATGCATTAGGAAAATGGTGTGGTACCACTAATTCAGGAATGAATGATTTTACACTACAGGGTAGTCTTGTAACAGATTTTGTTAATCCTTGGGGAGATTTTGGTATTGCGGATGGCTCCAATATAGAACACAGAAGATATACGTGGACCAACACAGATCCAAATGATAGAACTATGTATCAGGCTGAAATTATGTTAGGTTTGTTCAACAATACATCTAACATGAATACAACTACGTGTACTAATGGTGTTTGTGGTTTTACAAAAGCATATATAAAAATTACACAGACTTCTGGTAACTAAAAATTCCAATAGATTCTAATTTCGCAAATGATTAAATTTATTTTAGCGGGTTGAATTCAACCCGCTAATTTTATTTTAAAATGACAGTATTCTAATCGTTTTCTGAATTTGAGAGTAATAAATAATTGGAAAACAGGTTGTTAAAAATTATGTTTTATTATCAGATTGTAACTACAGAAAGGTCTGTTTTGATTGGTCATTGCTTATATATTTGCTTTAGAACAAAAAGCTAGTGAGTGGTTAAAATTCAGAATAATAAGTTGTTTTATAAGAATGAGATTTAAATGTTTTATAAATGAATATTGATTTTAAAGATATACATATCGGCTCTTTAGTTAAGATAAGGGTTGATGAAAAAAATATCGAAATAATGCGTATCTGCAAATTCTTCCAATGCACAGAAAAGGAAGTGAATGAAATGTACAAAGCGAAAAGTATTGATTGTGAAATTTTACTCAAATGGTGTAAAATTTTAGATTATGATTTCTTTCGTGTATATACGCAGCACCTCATATTATTTTCACCACAGGAAAGACTTAACAAAAATAAAAACAGAAAAAAGGAAAGTCTTGTTCCCCAATTTAGAAAAAATATTTACACCAAAGAACTAATAGGTTTTATATTGGAGCTGTTGGAAAATAATGAGAAAACCCAAAAGCAGATAATTGAAGACTACAGAATTCCTAAGACTACCCTGCATAAATGGATCAGTAAGTACAATATTGCCGGTAAAATAGAAGAAAGAAATTAATCTTTCCTTTGCAACAAACAGTTAAGGTCATGAAAAATAATGATTACAAACATCTTTTAGGGAAGGACAAAATACAGCTGATCAAGGATTTCGGACAGGAATTTAACTATTATCCCGCCAATGTCTGGACCTATATTATTAAAACCGGATGGTTGGGATCAAAATACGTACTGATTATATTTTTTAAGGACAATATAGTTTCTAAAATTAAGTTAAAAACATTTTATGGAAAAATTAAAACCTGATTACAAGAAAATCTATCTGGATCTGATAGAAAAAAAATTTCCCGAAAAGAAAAAGGATTACGATTATTTCTTTAAAAAAGAATTCGTATCTGCCTTAGATATTATTCATCTCAATCAAAAAATCTTTAAATCTAGCAACTCACTTGATGAGAACGGAAATCAACTTCACAAGTCATATGATGAAGAAACAATTTTTCAAATTCTAAGTTATCAGAAAAAAAATAAACTGAATAATTCTCAGCTTGCAAATCATTTCAACCTAAGCAGAAATACGATTACCAAATGGAAAAAAATTTTTCTTATGTAAAATATTAACTCCTTGAAGTTTTTTAACGTAAAACTAAGAGCATGTTTAAATTTTAATGAAAAATTTTTTTAAAAGGCTTTCCGAGGTTGGATATTTGAAAAAAATAAAATGTACCCAACCGATTTAACAGAAAGCCAATGGCAATATAAAGAAAACGACGAATCTGAAAGAGTGAAAAAGAAAATATTCTCTTATGGTGATTTGGAATGCGTTATTATATGTCATAAAAACAGTTTGCCAATGGCGTATGATGCCTAATGATTTTCTCAAATGGTAGTTGGTTTACTACTATTACAATAAATGGTCTGATGCTGAAGATTTTGATTTATTGCTAGCTCAAATACGAGGAAAAATACGTTTAAACAAAGGTCAAAACAGAGCCCCAAGCTTAGGGATCATGGACAGCCAAAGTGCAAAATGGGGAAATAACCGTTCATTAAACGGATTTGACGGGAACAAAATAGTAAAAGGAAATCGAAGATTCGACGAAGTCAATTAAACGGTATATAGTGGTAGACAGAAACGGATTTCTATTAGCAATAATGGTAAATGTAGCCAATGTTTATGACGGTAAAACGGTGGAATTATTAATGAGAAGCCTGTCTTACTTTTTTAAGTCCTGTAAAAGTTATTCTCGCTGATGACGGTTACAGAGGAGAGTTTATAGAGGCTGTAAAGAAAAATTTGGGTATCTTATAAGGTTATCATGCGTTCAGACGAGAGAAAGCCAGGCTTTAAGCCTGTTCATAAAAGATATATTGTAGAGCGCACATTTGCATGGTTTGATAATAACAGAAGATTGTCTAGAAATTATGAGTTCTTAATGGAAACATTAGAAAACATGGTCAAATTATCGGCTATAAAACTTTTATTGAAAAAAAATTAAACAGGCTCTAAAGAAAGCAAAGAAAAAATATATTGTTTCTGTAAAAAAAAAATAATATAAATTGATGAGTTTTTTTGATAAAATTTTAAATATTATCATGTTATTCCAGAATGACGAACACATATTGAATGTTCATATAGGTGAGAAAAAATATCTTGTTCAAGATGTTCTTAATAATTATGAAGATCTAATTGGTAAAACTAAGTCAGAAGCAGTGAAGTTCTTCAGGGATTATAACTTATTAAAAAAACATACTAATGAATGGATTTATGAAGTACAAAATAATCAAAAGGGACTTTTTATAATTATACTTCGTTTTTATCAAGATGAATTGATAAAAGTTAGCTATTCATATTTTGAATATTAAAATCAGTGAGGACTGAAAAAAGAAGATAAATTTCAGAATATGCAAGGAAGTTGTTTAAGCTTTTAACTTTTTGATTAGTCTTAAGGAAAATGCCAAAAAGTACAGATTCTTCTAGATAATATCTAGTGTTTCAAATCTTATCAGCAAAGTCTTGAAGCCGTCTAGCCAAGCATTTGCTTAGATCTGCTTTCGTACAATTTTTCATCAAAATAATGATTATTATCTACTGTTTTTCCGTTGCGGGGATTGGTTTTGATATTACCAATTATTTCCTCCACTTTTAATTTTTGACTTAAATTTTCACAGTCAAATCCCAAATCTGCATTCAAAAAAAGACCTTTATGAGAGATTTCCGCTTAGGAAAAAATTTCAATGATCTCGCCCATAATGTTTTCTATTTCATATCGTGATGATTGCCATTTCTAGGAGATCTCCCACCGAAAGCATTTGACCATGATTGTCGCAAAGAAAAATCATATCGCAGGTTTTCGCAGACTTCCTGCTTTGATACCCTGTTGATTCTCCGCCCATTCTGCAATGGGTTTGGTCTCCGTCGGGTTGAACGCACGACATATCAACAACCTTTTATTGCGACTCAAAAGCTGAGCCCAAATATTCCTGAAACTGTCGTCCTTGCTCTATTTATTAATTTTGTCAGCTTATTTTTTCTTCCCCGAAAATAGTCTAATTTCTCTCCACTGACAGCCGGTTTTCAGCCGTTTTTATAATGGTTTGAATTATTTTCACTGATCAAACTTCGTGAAAGCCCTCTTTTTCCTTTGCTTAAATGGGGTAAAATCCACTTCTCTATTTTATCTCTGCTAATGTTCCAGATTATTAGGTCTTTTTAATTGCAATCCAAAATTACTAATTTTCTCGGAACTTTTTTTTCTCTAAATAAGTTTAAACAACTTCAAATAAATTATAAAAATTGGATTATCATTCTCATTTGTTAATTTCCGAAAATGATTGCTGTATATATATGATTTTCATTCTTTTATTTTTTTTTATTGTTTTTCGGAATTTGATTATTTATCATGGATATTGATTTATAAATCACGATAACTTTGTTCTTGAAAAAGAAACGATATTTAAGATTATATGCTGAAAATAGTAACAGATTTTACAGTATAATCAAACTAACAAATTAAAAGAACTTGCTATGAAAAATAGATTACTTGTTTTATCTGGTGTATTTTTTTATACCATGAGTTTTAGTCAGGTAGGAATTAACACCCCGACTCCTGAAGCAACATTAGATGTGAGAGCTAAAAATCATAATGGTTCGGTTACGGCTACAGATGGTATATTGGTACCCCGCGTAAATTCACTGGCTACTTCTGGATCTGTCAACGGTCAGTTGGTGTATTTAACACAGACAACTACTACTCCCGCCTATAGTAAAGGATTTTATTACTGGGATGGAACAAAATGGGTAGTTTTATCCAACAACAGTAGCAGTTCTTTAACGGGGGACGTTATTAATGTTGCAGGATTGGGATCAGGACTTAGCAGTCCGAATGCGTTTTCTGGAGCAACTTACAATCCCAACGTGCCTCTAGACCCTACCAACATTTATATAAATAATACAGATGGCACAACATGGACCTATAATGCTGCACAAAATAATTATGTAAGTTATATAGCTCCTACATCAACAGAATGGAATCTTTCCGGAACAAATACAGACGCAGGAAGTAATAAAACAACCGCTATTTACAGAACAGGAAAAATTACAGAAGGATCACCTTCGGCTGCACATATCGACTTGGGAGCTTCAGGAACCGGCGCGACAGGATGGACTTGGATGGACTTTTTCGATGGAACAAGCACTACAACTCCAAAAGCTAACTTAAACTGGAATCCTACTCAAAATGTATTTACCGTAAATGGTATGGGAACAGTTACTGCAATTAATGCAGGTACCACTAAAGGTAAAGTGGGGGTGGGAACTATACTGCCGACAGCTCAAATGCATGTAGTAGGAGATGCTCGTTTTGGAATAGAATCGGGAGCTCATACTTATACAAATGCTGACTCTTCCGGAGGAGCATGGTTTGATTTTTATGCGAATGAATCTACTGTAAAATCAAATCTTGCATGGGATAATACGAATAGTAGATTTAATATCAATGGTATGGGAACTGTAACCACAATTAATGCAGGAAATACAAAAGCAAATGTAGGAGTTGGTTACGCTACACCACAGACACAGTTGCATGTAGGCGGAGATGCACGTTTTGGATTAGGTTCGGGAGCGCACACTTATACAAATGCTGACTCTTCCGGAGGAGCATGGTTTGATTTTTATGCGAATGAATCTACTGTAAAATCAAATCTTGCATGGGATAATACGAATAGTAGATTTAATATCAATGGTATGGGAACTGTAACCACAATTAATGCAGGAAATACAAAAGCAAATGTAGGAGTTGGTTACGCTACACCACAGACACAGTTGCATGTAGGTGGAGATGCACGTTTTGGATTAGGTTCGGGAGCGCACACTTATACAAATGCCGATTCTTCCGGAGGAGCATGGTTTGATTTTTATACTGATGAATCCACTGTAAAATCAAATCTTTCTTGGGATAATACCAACAGTAGATTTAACATCAATGGAATGGGAACCAAGACTGTAATTAATGCAGGTACTACTGCAAATGTAGGGGTAGGTTTGGTTAATCCGCAATCACAGCTGGATGTCTCTACAATGGCTCAAATCGGATTAGAAAATGCGTCTGGTTCATTAGATCAACGAGTACAATTAGGTGCAGATAGCGGAGGTTCTTATGTTAATTTCTTAAATGCTGCTGGTGCAAAAAAAACCTACCTGTGGTACAATCAAGGTAGTGCAAGATTTGAAATAGGAAACACAACTGCAGAACCATTTCTTGTTAATGCTGCTGTAGGATCAGGACCTATAGGATTAAGAACGGTTACAACTACAAATTCATTAGATATAAACGTAAAAGGAGCATTTGGTATTAGTTCCAGTGGAAATTACACGGGGCATACATGGGATGGAAATTGTAGTGAAGATGTTACTGAAATTGGAAACGGATGGATAAACAGCCAGAGAAATGACAATGCCAATATCTTATTGGTTAAAACTAACGGTTCTACGGGGATTAACAACGCCTTTATAGCAATGAAAAACGGAACAACCGTTCAGGGAAGTATAACTCCTACATCAACAACAGCTGTTGCTTTCAATACAACTTCCGATTTGAGACTCAAAGAAAATATTAAAAACACAGACGTAGGTATAACTGATCTGATGAAAATTTCGGTAAAAGATTACAACTATAAAGCAGACAACACTAAGACAAAAGTAACAGGATTTATTGCTCAGGATTTATATAAAATATTTCCTAATGCAGTAACTGTAGGAGGAGAAGATGCCCAGACAAATCCTTGGCAGGTAGATTATGGAAAGCTTACTCCTTTATTGGTAAAGGCAGTTCAGGATCAGCAGAAAGTAATTGAAAATCAAAATTCAGAAATTTCCAGTCTTAAGAAAGAAATAGAATTGATTAAATCTAAATTGAATAAATAATTTATCGTATAATTGGTTGATGTAGAAGCTGCTCCCTCTTTTGAGTAAGTATGAGAAAGGGGCTCTATCCAATGACCAATCTAAACTAATTATGCAATAATAACAAATTAGTTGTTGGGAGCCATTTATGTATAGAGAGTTTGGAAACTTTTAAAAATCTGAAAGGAAGCCGTCTCATTTCCATGAGGCGGTTTTTTTATTAAACTTTTCAGATTGGATTTTTTGGCTGATTTTTAAAATAAAAATCTCCAACGGTACCCAAATGTAATTTTTCCACGTTTTTCAGATGGTGCAAATCCAGAATAATGGGCTCAGTAATTTCAGTTTCCTGTTCTTTAATATAAATATTCAGGTCCAGATTTTTAAGAGATTCCATAGACAGTATTTTCCGTGCAAATTCTACAGATTCAGCGCTGATATCAAGCTCTTCTAATGTAGTAAAATTTGTTATCTGATCAATGTTCTGAATGACCTCAGTATTCCAAAGAATAATTTTCTTTAAACTTTCTTTTAAAGGCAAAAGCTTCTCAAGATCTATTAAATTTCGATCTTCAGGACGATCTACTGAAACTGTTATCTTTTCGAGTTTTGTAAAATATTTGAAAGCGTACTGATTTTTTATTTCGGAAGTATTAAAATAAATCCGCTTAATTTGTGGTGCCACAGATAAATAATCTTCCAGATCTACGGTGCATTTTTCAAAATTGAGTTGATTTAACTTTGGCAAATGTTTCAGATAATCTGTATTGATCAGTTTGTATCCTTCTACTGTCAGATTTCGGAGATAAGGGGCTGCAGAAAGGAGCAGTTTTGCATCAAAATCAGGCTGTACCACATCCGGAGTCCAGTCATAAAATGATACAAATGACTGAATAATGCATTCTTTAAGTTTAAACTGTTTTGAATTATCATATTCAGAATTGGGATCATTGATTTTTAATTCAGGATCAAGATGAAGCCTTTTCAGATGTGGAAACTGACTGATGTTTTTTAAGCTGTCCAGTTCGCAGTCGTATAATTTTAAAACAGTTATTTCTTTCAACACAGGAAGATACGAATCGAAGTTTTTCAATTTCATATTTTCAAATGTCAGCCAATTGAGTTTTTTTATGGAATCCTGCTTATATTGAATGTCGTTTTCAGACGTAATAAACTGACTATTATTTATATTTAAGTAATATAAGGAAGGAAAAAGATTTAATTCGTAAACATTGCTGACGGTACATTCTGTAAATGTAATATCATGAAGATATTTGGAAACAGGTAAGAAAAATCCTGGATGCGGAACATCCATATCTTCCAGATATATACTTTCAAAATTCCCCTTAGTTGTATTAGCTTTAGATACGTCCGGATCAAAAGTTTCTTCCATTGAAATTGAACATTTTTTCAGAACAAGGGTTTCCAGTTTTTTCATGCGATGCATATCGTTGGCATTGGCAATAGAACATTCTGTTAATATCAGTGTATAAAGTGTTTCAAAAACAGGTTCGAGTGCGGAGAAATCTTCAAAATGCAGGTTTGAAAGAGATAAATAATTTAATTTGCTTGAAATATAGCAAGAATTTTCATCTTCTTTCTCTACTTTATCAAATTTGATGTTGAGAGTATTCTCTAATTTGCTTATAATAGTTTCGAGGTCGTTCATGGTTTTAATTAAAGGCTGATTTCTGGTATTATATAATGTATAAACCGAAAAATAATTTCGTTAAAAATAACCAAATATACAGTAACATCGGGGCGATAAATATATTATTTTGTAATAATTTTTTCTGCATTTTTTCCAGACAATTTTTGCCATAAAAACGTTTTTCGCATATCTTTTTATTTTCAAAGTTGTTTAAAGTAAAATGCTAGAAAACTCTATAGAGTTTTATCTGTGTAGAAAACATATTCGCAAGGCATTCTGCGTTCCGCAGGAACGCTATCTTTAGAAAATTTATCGTATTTAAGATATCAATCCTATGGATTGATTGACGAATTTATTCTTATTTCTACACAGATTCTGCTCCTAAAGGAGCAACCTCTTTTTACTTTAAACATCCTATTCATTAAAATACATTGCATAATCGATGTGGCTCTTTATTTTTTTCTTACAACAGAAGTTTTTTTAGAATACTCAATGCCGTTTTATGATACTTCTTTCAATTTTTATTCTGGCTCTCGGCATTTTTACTTTAGTACAGCGTATTTTTAGTTCAGCGCAGTATATTTTTATCATTGCTCACTGTATTTTTGTTGTTGCTCACTATATTTTTATTCGAGTTCTCGACATTTTTACTTTAGCGCAGCGTATTTTTAGTTCAGCGCAGTATATTTTTGTTATTGCTCACTATATTTTTGTAATTGCTCACTGTATTTTTATTCATGCGCCACATATTTTTAGTGTACTACAGTTGATTTAAATAGTAAACTTGTCTAAACTTTTTTACCGAAAAAGAGGCAAAAGATTGTAACACTTTAGGGGTCTAAGTTTACTGCTTAAATGGAAAAAAGAACATATAAGTTCAAAAGTCTTCAAAGAGAAAAAATCTTCGAAGACGTTTGAAATACTTTAAATAAATCCAATAAAGTCTTTTGTCTTTTTCGCGGTTACATCTAAAATGAGTTTAGACAAACTTAATTAGAAAATCTTTCAGACCGCAAAAGCTGAAGCATACACTTCAGCCTGAACTTTTTGAAACTTTTTTCAGCTGCCAATAATCAGCCGGTGATGTTTAGAGACTGAATAAGTTCGTCCTCCAATTTCAAATGATAGGATAAAACAATCGGGCTGCCCGGAAAATTACCGGACACCTCAGCTTTCAGGATTTCTTCGGTCTCAGAATAGGCTACAGGAGCCATTACAGACTGGTATTTTTCATTGGCTTCTTTTATCCATTCCTGAATTTCTTTTTTTCCCGTATGTGTTTTTCCTTCGTCAAAAACTACTGCTGTTTCAGAGAAACACTCGGCATAAGCAAGGCTGTCGAAATTATTCTGTGCCTCTACAAGATCTGTTATTACTTTTGGTAAATTCATTGTATTATTTTTTTAGATGATTAAACTGTAGGTATCGTACCGCCATCGATTACAAATTCGGTTCCTGTTAAATAACGGGCTCTTGGTGATACCAGAAAACCCACCAGTTCTGCCACTTCTTTCGGTTCGGCAGGTCTTCCGAAAGGAATGCCGCCAAAGGCATCCATTACGCTTTGCTGTGCTTCCTCTACAGTACTGTTTGAGTTTCTTGCAATTTCACCCAGCCATGCTTCCGATGCTGTTGTATTGATCCAGCCCGGAGAAACCGTCAGTACACGAACACCTTTAGGAGTCACTTCGTTTGATAAACTTTTACTGTAGTTTCTCAATCCTGCTTTTGCAGCTGCGTAAGGCAAAGTGGAATCATAAAGCGGCAGTTTACCCTGAATGGATGCGATGTGGATAATAACACCGCTTTTTCTCTCGATCATCTGCGGTAAAAATCCTCTGTCCAGACGTACAGGAGCAAAGAGATTGGCCTGAAAAGTAGACTCCCAGTCTTCGTCGGATAATGCGGCAAAACCGCCTGCCGGTGTAGATGAACCGCCAAGGTTGTTAATAAGAATATCCAGCTTTCCGTAAGCTGAAAGCACTTCCGTGATTACTTTCTGTATCCCTTCCGGTTTGCTTAAATCTGAAGGAATGAAATGCAGATGGCTGTTTTCTTCCTCCGGTGCATTTCTTGCGGTGATGATAACCGTTGCACCTGCCTGCAAAAGTCTTTCTGCAATAGCTTTTCCGGCTCCTTTTGTGCCTCCCGTTACCAATGCAGTCCTGCCGGATAACTCGTTGTTGAAATTAAATTGTTCCATTTTTAAGAATGATTTATAGGACAAAATTGAGGGATAAAAACAGTTTGTACAAGTACGGAAAACCGATTCATATAGGGATAAATTTTTCCCCTATTGTATGTTTTGGTACATTCATCTAAATTTGTTATATGAGAGAAAGAAAAATTCCACTGAATCTTAATTGCGGTCTGGATCTGATCGGCGAAGTGCTTTACGGGAAATGGAAAATCCGTTTGCTGTGGTTCATTAACGAAGGTTATAAGCGCCCAAGCGAACTGCAGCGTAAAATTCCCGATGCTTCCAGAAGAGTTCTGAATATTCAGCTGAAAGAGCTGGAAGATCATGAGTTGGTTTCCAAAATGATCTATCCGGTTGTTCCTCCAAAGGTTGAATATTCACTTACAGAATTCGGGAAGACTTTAATTCCGGTAATTGCAGCTTTGGGCAATTGGGCAGATACACATGAAGAACACCTGCGAAACGTTATAAAAAAGACGGAATTACTGATTGATGAATAGTCCCTTTATTTTTTACGAAAGAACGGTTATTTAGGAAAATCATATCATTTTTTACTTCCTCTTCGAAGATTTCCTGATATGAAGCTGAGGAGCCAGTACCACTTTTTTCTCGATGGAAACACCAAAGCTGTTTTCCTTTACACTTTCGATAAAAACCTGTCCTGCCATTTTCCCCATCATGACCGGAGTCTGGTCTACAGAACTGATCGGAAGCTCCATAAACTGGGTGAAAGGCTCATTCGAAAAACCAATAACGGCAACTTCCTGAGGAATTTTGATGTTCCGTTTTTTAAGTTCCTGACAGGCTCCCAACGCAGCAAAATCACTGGACGAAAAAATGGCATCGGGAACAGATTTTCTGTCCCATAGTTTTTTTATAGCATCAATTCCTGCATCCACAGAACTTTCCGTAATCACGATATTTTCTTCCTTCACCTTAAAATCATGATCCGTAAGAGCCTGTTTGTAGCCGTTCAGACGATTCTGGTAAATTTCAAGATTCAGGTCGCCGGCGAAATGGCAGATATTTTTATAGCCCTCTTTTATAAGATGTTCTGTCGCAAGATACCCGCCGCGATAATCGTCAATTGTTACAGTGCTGATTCCTGAAATGTCTTTTTTACGGTCGAAAAAGATAATCGGTGTATTGGAAGTATCCAGAATACTTTGGATATGTTCTGTATTTACCGTGGTTTTGGAAACCGAGATGAAAATTCCGTCCACCTGTGCATTCAGCAGCGTATTAAGCTGTCTTTTCTCGATGTTAACATCCTCATGACTTTGGCAGATGATGACATGATATCCGAAAGGGGAAAGTTCTTCCTCAATTCCGCGGATCACGGAAGAGAAAAAATTGGTATTTACGAAAGGTACGATGATTCCTACATTCTTCGTTTCACCACTTTTTAAGGCTTTGGCAAGATTGTTCTGCTTATAGTTCATCTCTTTGGCAGTTTTTCTTACCAGTTCCTTCGTTGCCTCACTTATTCTCGGATGATCGTTCAATGCTCTGGAAACCGTTGCCACACTTACATTTAGCTTCTTCGAAATATCGTATATCGTGGCATTTTTTTTATTCATAAAAACTTTTTTCAGGATAATCGTGTATTTC
The DNA here is from genome assembly GCF_018603435.1 of Chryseobacterium sp. ZHDP1. Taxonomy (GTDB): domain Bacteria; phylum Bacteroidota; class Bacteroidia; order Flavobacteriales; family Weeksellaceae; genus Chryseobacterium; species Chryseobacterium indicum. Next base: position 3,937,840 of record NZ_CP075682.1, read on the forward strand.
AAAACGAAATACCTTATTGAGGTAAATTTAATCAAATTATGCAGATTAGAAAGCAATTGTAATGATATTATAACGAAGAACTGTCATTTTAAAAAAGAGGTCTGCTTAAATGGCTGATTTTATTTGTATTAAAAAGCAGTGCGCTTAAGTTGAAAAGAGTAGATTTGCATAAAATAAAACGTATTTCCGCTATTGTTCGGTTTAGTTTTCTTAAGATTTTTTTGTAACAACAACAAGTATAAATAATTTCAGCTTTGTATTGTTAATTGAGACAGTTTTGTAATTTGTAAAAAATATTCTTATAACCATGAATTTGCAAAGGAAAATATCATATACTGTTCTCATTTTATTATTCTTTTCGGGAAGCCTTTTCTCGCAGAATTCAATTTCTGAATTTAAAGATAAAATAGATCTTTACCTGCTGGATAATTTCGTTTGGATGACTGATAATGATACGGTTTTTGTCAGTAATTTATATGATTATTCTGGTGACAGTTCCCGTGAATTTTATTTTTATAATAGTAAAACCAGGCAAAAAATATTTCCCTACGGATTTGAAATGGCTTATCCTTTTGTCGGAAAAACTGCCGTTGTAAAGTATAAAAACCGATGGGGATTGATTGATCGGAGCGGAAGATTTATTTTTTACTCTTTATCTTCCTATCCGGTTAAATTGACTTCTTATGAAAAATATGCAGTATTTGATGAGGTCACCAGATATGATGTAAGAAACGGAATTTTCCGGGAATCTTCTATTTACTGCGGAGAGCCCGCAACGCCCGATTATTTTATATCAAAAAGCCCAAACGGGAAATATAACTTGATTGAGGTAAATAAAGGACCGGTTTTTAAAACAGATGTAGATTCTATTATTTCTAAAAAGGATTTGATATATAAAAGTACAAATCAGGACTTACTGATTTTAAAAAAGAAAAATAAATATGGTCTTTATCTGCCTGATGGGACTGAGATTCTTAAAATAAAATTTGAACACGCAAAATTTATAGGAAATTATGTCATGTTATACGAAAACAGTAAGTGGAATTATTATACCTATGAAAATAATAAACTCAACTTAATTCTTTCAACACCACTCGAATGTATTACTCCTGCTTATCAGGCTAAAATTATTGGAGTATTTAAAAAAGACAACAAATACAATCTGTTAAAAACCAATGGTGAAACTTTACCGGAAAGTTTTGATTATATAAGCGACACGGCAACTTACGGAGTAAAAGAAAATGTTCTTGTTATCTTCGATTCTGAAGCAAATTATTATAATTACGCTGAAAAATAACTTTTAGATCTAAACATGAACAACAGAAATCGGGGAAAAAATACGGGCGACGATACCTTATTCGGTTCCGCAAAACAGCTTGAGAAAATGAAATCGGCAGTGCAGGATATGCAGTATTTATTAAGCCGGAATTATGCTGAAAAAGCTTCGTCGGAACTGGCGGGAAATCATTACCGCCTTAAAACAAGACAGATTCAGGCAGTTCGAGGCGCTTCCGCTTCAGAAACTCAGCTTCAGAACAGAAAATCTAAACAGCTGGAAATTTCTGAATTAAAAGCCAAAACAATATATCTCGATGGTTTCAATGTCCTGATTTTACTGGAAAGTCTTCTTTCCGGAGCTTATATTTTTGAAGGAACAGATGGCTGTTTCCGCGATCTTTCCGGTGTTTTCGGAACCTATAAAAGAGTAAATCAGACGCAGGAAGCCATTGAACTTGTTGCTTCATTTTTTCATAAATCTCATGCAGAAAAGCTGATCTGGATTTTCGACAAACCAGTGTCAAACAGCGGAAGAATCAAGCAGATCATTCTGGATTTTGCCATTGAAAATAACCTCAACTGGAACGTTGAACTGGAATTTAATCCCGATAAATTTTTAGCAGAAAATGCTGAAATTGTGATTTCTTCAGATGCATGGATTCTGGATCACTGCAAAAACTGGTTCAATCTCATCGAATATTTAATTCAGGAAGCAAACCTTTCGGCTAATGTTATTAAAATGTGTTGATTTAAACACAAATGCTATATAAAACACAAATGGAACAAATATTAACACTAAAAACATAAATAATTTATTGTGATATTTGTGAAAAACATTAGTGTTATTCGTGTTTAAGTAAACACAAATTGCACAAATAAAAACACTAAAAATCACAAATAATTTATTGTGCTATTTGCGAAAACATTAGTGTTTGAGTAAACACAAATTGCACAAATATTAACACTACAAAGCACAAATAATTTATTGTGATATTTGCGGATACATTAGTATTATTCGAGTTTAAGTAAACACAAATTGCACAAATAAAAACACTAAAAATCACAAATAATTTATTGTGCTATTTGCGAAAACATTAGTGTTTGAGTAAACACAAATTGCACAAATATTAACACTACAAAGCACGAATAATTTATTGTGATATTTGTGAAAAATATTAGTGTTATTCGTGTTTGGGTAAACATAAATTGCATAAATAAATTATTTGTGATATTTGTGAGAAACATCCGTGTTATTAGTGTTTAAAATTAGAAACCATGCAATCATTTCAAAAATATACATCATTATTTTCTGCGGAATGGAAAGAAAAATATCACGCCATTCTAGCCGAAGAACATCTTGAAAATTTACAGAAAAACATTCAGAAATTTAAAAATCAGGTTTTAGATTGGGATCTGCCGTATTTTAATGAAGAAATTAAAATCGACCGTGATGAAAGTTTTAAATTATTCATCTCTGTTTTTGAATCTGAAAATCCTGATGACGTTAAAGCAAAACAATTGCAAGAAATTCCTTTCGAACATTGGCTGAATATTTTAGGACAACGGTTGACTTCGGCAAGTCTTCGTGATGAAAACGCAATTCCGCCTTTAAGAAATTTACTGATCGAAGCCTGTGAAAAACCTTTCAACAGCGAAATTACCATCGCACAGCGAGCGTGGGAAAAACACGTCGGTCGGCTGAATGATGATTTCTGGGGCGAAGTAAAAGGAAATAATCAGCAGAAGCAGCAAAAAGTGATGGAGAAAATCAATTACATTCTCGACCACACCACATGGTGGAATGTTTTCTTTCATTATAAACACGAACTGGTTTTTGAAGTCAGAGAAAAAGAAGGTCACGGAATCCGATGGAGCCACGGCGGAAAACATTTGATCGGCTTTCTGGAGTTTTTTATTAATGATGAAAACTCTTTACAATAAGTTTTTGAATCATTTAATATGTCATTAAGTCTCTTACTATAAACCTTAAAATCAAAATGATTTAATCTTAACTGAACATATCTATTTAGAATTGAATATCCGTTATTTAGCATACTTGAATTTTAACCACGAAGAACACCAAAGGTTTCACAAGGAACACAATAGTTGTGAGCTTTGTGGATAACCTTAGTGTACGTTGTGGTAAAAAAATAATGATTACAGCAAACAACATTTAGTTATAGCATATTACGGATAATCAGAATTTAAAAAAACTTAATGTTTTAAAAATTTTTATCTCTACGTAAAAACATTGCGCATTACGCAGATAATTTTGTAAGCGTAAAATAAAAAGCAATGGATTTTTCTAACCAAAACTTTACGCAAAACGAATGGGAATCATGTCTCAAGGTATTAAAAGCCCTGAAAGATGAGCCATTTCTAAATCCGGACAATCAAACTTTTTCTGGGTTGATCACGAAAATTCATAAGAACGCCAAAAAGCAAAACCGTCTGGAAAGTTATTCTCAGATGAAAACGCACGATCTTGAAATTAATTCAGAATCGGTACTGATGAAAAAAGCTTTGGCGGGAGTTTCTGCTTTTTATGATGATGAAAAAAATGATACCCAACTCACCAGATTACAGATTCCCAAAAACTGCTACTGCTGTAACCAGAGTTATCAGTACGCCCATTCCTTTTACACCAGATTATGCCCAAAATGTGCGGATGAAAATTATGAAAAACGTTTTCTTTCGGCAGATTTAACGGGACGGAATGTCATCTTAACCGGAGGACGTGTAAAGGTAGGTTTCGCAACCGCTTTAAAGCTCCTGAGAAATGGTGCCAATTTGGTTTTGACGACCCGTTTTCCGGCTTTGGCACTGGAAACTTTGCAGCAGGAAGCAGATTATGAAGAATGGAAAGACAGACTTTGGGTGTATGGTCTCGATCTGAGAAATTTGAAGGCAATTCAGGAATTTATAGATTTTTATCAGTCGAAATTTGAAACGCTCGATATTCTCATCAATAATGCGGCACAGACGATTAAATATCCCGATCAGTATTACCTTCCGATCATCAGACGTGAAAACGAAATGCTCGTTGAGTTTAAAAACAATCATAAATTGATTCCGAACGCAACCCCCATTTCCGCAGAGGTCGGTAAACTGGAATATGCGCAGAATGAAGAAACAAATGTCGCTTTAACGCGTTTCGGACAACCGGTGGATAATCGGGATAAAACAAGCTGGAATTCCACACTGGAAGAAATTTCGATGTACGAATTGGTTGAGGTGAATTTAATCAATCACATGGCGCCGTATTTCCTGATCAAAGAATTAAAACCTTTAATGAAGGCTTCTTCTTTCAAAGAAAAATTCATCGTTAATGTAACATCTTCAGAAGGTATTTTCAGCTATAACAACAAAACAATGTTTCATCCGCATACCAATATGACGAAAGCAGCTTTGAATATGATGACGCTTACTTCTGCTAAAGAATTTGAAAAAGATCAGATTTATATGACGGCAGTAGATGTAGGATGGATTTCTACAGGTGCGAAGGAAAGTTTAAGAAAGAAACAGTTTGAGCAGGGATACATTCCGCCATTGGATTCTGTGGACGGAGCCGCGAGAATTCTGCATCCGATTGTGGAAGGAATCAACGGAAATTATTTCAGCGGAGTTTTATTGAAAAATTATAAAATTAATGACTGGTAAAATATAAAAAGTTAGCTCAGAGGAAGAGCATCTGGTGACACCCAGAAAGTCACGGGTTCGAATCCTGTACTTTTTAGAAAGAAACTCATAGTTATAACTGGAAAAACATTGCATCTACTATGTAAAGTTACAGGTTCGAGTCCTGTTGAGTTTCCAAATAGAAAGCGTGAGTTCAGCAGGAAGAATACCGCCATGTCGCGGCGGAGGTCGTGGGTTCGAGTCCCACACGCTTTCCAAAACGGAGATAATAGTTTAATCGGAAAAATTTATTCCCTGCACGGAATGGATGCAGGTTCAAATCCTGCTTATCTCCCCAAACAGAAACGGTAGCTCAATGGAAGAGCTCTAACCCTCCAAGTTAGATGTTGCGGGTTCGAATCCCGCACGTTTCTAAGAGCGCATCGTCTAAATGGAAGGACACCGGCTTATCGTGCCGGAAATTCAGGTTCAAGTCCTGCTGCGCTCCCAAAATGGAGACAATAGTAATAAAAATGGAAAAATACATTCTTCTAAAATGAGTTGCGGGTTCGAGTCCTGCTTGTCTCCCAAAACGGAAATGGTAGCTCAAGGGAAGAGCGCTGACCTTCCAAGTCAGAGGCTGCAGGTTCGAATCCTGCCCATTTCACAATGAGTACATCGTTCTGATTGGTAAGAACATTGACTTCACTAAAAGTTTGCAGGTTCAATCCTACTATACTCCTAAAATGGAAGCAGTAATTTAAATGGAAAAATATCTCAAACCCAGAGAAAATGCGAGTTCAAATCTTGCCTGTTTCCCTTAAAAATTAAAAACCATGAAAGAATTAAAAGAAACATTAAATACAATCCTTAAAGAAAAACAAGGATACATTACTTTCCTTACCGGAGCCGGAATTTCTGCGGAAAGCGGACTTCCGACTTACCGCTCGATCGACGGAATCTGGATTAAAGGAACAAAATATCACCGTCCGGAAGAATTCGGGACGTATAAATATTTCAGCCAGAATCAGGAAGAAGTATGGCAGTACAATCTGTTCTGGAAGAAAATGATTGCCGAAGCAAAACCTAATCCGGGACATTTGGCGATCACGGAAATTGAAAAACTTTTAGGTGAAAGATTTAAGCTAATTACTCAAAATGTTGACGGGCTTCACCAAAGATCGGGAACGCAGAATGTCTATGAAATTCATGGAAGCAAGCAGAAAGTCCGTTGCTCAAAAGAATGCAGCGAACCTTTCGATTTTCCTGAAAATATTAAGTTTAAAGAGTATACCGAAGATTTAACGGCAGATGATATCGACGATCTGAAATGTAAAAAGTGCGGAAACTGGCTTCGTCCCCATACTTTGTGGTTTGATGAAAGTTATAATGAAAAATACTATCATTTCGATACAGCGTACAACATTGCAGACCATACAGATATTTTATTTGTAGTCGGAACTTCAGGATCAACAGCTTTGCCTGTAAACATTGTGGAAACGGTAAAAATACGTGCAAAATGGATCGTCCTGATCAATCCTGAGAGCGATACGTATTTTGATTATATTTTAAAAGGAAGCAAAACATTATTTTCAGTACAGGAAAGCAGTTCAAAAGCACTTCCTGAATTAAAAATGATGATTGAAGATATTATAAACGCTTAAATTTTCATACGGAAGCAGTAGTTTAAGGGAAAAGCGCATCATTCTAAGATGAGTTGCAGGTTCAATTCCTGCCTGTTTCTGTTTTTTAAATTTTAAAAACATTTTATGATTAATCTTTTTCTCTCGCAGATTTTGCGGATGACGCAGATTTTATTTCATTAAGCCGACATAGGAAGCTGAAGCGTTAAGAAAATTAATCATGTGAACGTCAAAAAAATTCTACTGTTTGAGCGCGGGAGATATTTAGAACCGAAGGACAAATGTGAAATTCGCGCGAGTTTAGAATTTTTAGAGAACATTATTAATTTTTAGCATTCAGATTCCAGGTCTTGAATTTTTGTTTCTTTTGCTTCAAGGCAAAAGAAATATATCCAATAAAACTAAATTTAATAAAGAAATGAACACATTAATCGACATTGGTATAAACTTAACCAATAAACAATTTTATGACGAACAGGAAGAAATAATCAACCGCGCACTCGACAATGGAGTAGAGCAGATGATTCTTACAGGAACGAGCGTTCGCGGAAGCCAAGAATCTGCGGAAATTGCAGAAGATTATCCCGAGATTCTGTTTTCAACGGCAGGAATTCATCCTCATGATGCAAAATCTTTCAACAGCGAAAGCATTTCTGCATTAAAAACATTATTAAAACAAGACCACGTTGTTTCCGTAGGAGAATGTGGACTGGATTTCGACAGGGATTTTTCACCAAGACCAGTTCAGGAAAAATGTTACCGCGCCCAGCTTGAATTATCCATAGAAGTGAATAAACCGCTTTTTCTTCATGAAAGATCTGCCTTCAAAAGATTTAATGAAATAACGGATGAATATTTGTCTCAACTTCCAAAAGCCGTGGTACATTGTTTCACAGGAACTTTACAGGAAGCCAAAATATATCTGGATAAAGGCTTTTATTTAGGATTTACGGGAGCCATCAGCGATCAGAACAGGTTTAAACATTTGGAAGAAGTTATAAAATACGTTCCACTCGACCGAATGATGATTGAAACCGATGCGCCTTTTATGCTGCCGAAAAATATGCCGAGAATGCAGAACCGCAGAAATGAACCTTCCTTTTTACCGTATGTAGCACAGACGATTGCCCATCTGAAGAAAATCAGCATAGCAGAAGTCGCAGATGAAACCACGGAAGTCGTCCGTAATTTTTTCAGGATATAAAAAAAGAGTTCTACAGATGATGTAAAACTCTTTTTATTTTGGATGATCGATAATGATTACAAACTCTTAATCCCTGCTTCCAAAGCAAGCTCAATCATTGGTTTCAAAGCCTTTTCTCTCTGGTCTGCCGAAATATTTTCGTGGGTAGGAATAATATCCGAAACCGTAAGAATCGTTGCCGCATTTTTTCCTAAATGTTTAGCATTGGCAAACAATCCGAAAGCTTCCATTTCTACCGCCGGACAGTTGTATTTTGTAGCAATTGCTGGAATTGCAGGATCTTTTCTGTAAAAAATATCGCTGCTGTGGATGTTCGTCGCTTTTGCCGTTAAAGACATTTCTTTTGCCGTTTCGTTGATCGTATTGAAGATATTTCCCTGATGAGAAATGCTTTCCTCTTCAATTCCCCATGCGAATTTTGCGTAGGTGCTTTCACTGGCTGCATTTTCCACATTCAGGAGGTCATACACTTTCAGGTCTGTGGTATACGCACCGCAGGTTCCGATTCTGATGATCGTATCTACATCATACTCTGTAAAAAGTTCAAAAGAGTAAATTCCGATGCTTGGAAAGCCCATTCCGCTTGCTCCAACAGAGATTTCTTTCCCTTTGTATAACCCGGTGTAATATAAAATTCCTCTGGTCTGGCTTACCAGTTTAGCATCTTCCAAAAAGTTTTCCGCAATGTATTTCGCACGCAGCGGATCTCCGGGTTGTAAAACAACTTTAGCAATTTCTCCTTTTTTTGCACTGATGTGGATACTCATAATTTTTTATTTGAAAGGGCAAAGATATAAAATTGTGATTTCTTAATCCTTGAACAATGGTTTTTTAATTAAAGATTTATAATCAACTTACCTTCAAAATTTTCAATTCGAAAAGAATATTTTTTATTTTTGTTAAATGATGGAAAAAAAATCAGCTTTTTTAGACACTTTATTTCTGCTTCGAAAAGAAGAATGCATCACCATTTTTTCAGATATTCATGAAATTTCCAAAAAAGAAGAGCAGGATGCCGCAGATTATTTTCAGGCTGAGTTTGAGAAAGAAAGGCTTGAATTTTTATCCGACACACTTGTCTGCGATACAGAAACAGCAGTCTGGGCTGCCAAAATAGTCTATCACAGCGCGCAGCTTCATTTAATAAGAGAAAATACGGCTAAAGATTTAAATAAACTGATTCCGTCTTTCAAAGGGAAAAGAGATGTTTCAGGCATCTTGTCCGCAGATTTATCACTCCGGTTTTTACCACAGATTGTTTCTGCTTTACAGGTTTCAGATCCGGAAGATCCTTTGGTGAAAATGCTGGAAAATATTTTAAAACAGTTCCATTATTCAGCAGTAGGATTTGATCTCGATCTCGAAGACATCAACTGGGAAGAAGAATTAAAGGACAAAACCTACCGAAAGCTCTATCTGGAAAGAATTGTAGAAAAAAAATCCTATCGGCTTGCAGAAATTCCTTACATCAATAATCTGCTGATTGCCGAATTTGGCTTACATAAAGATGTATTTTGGAAAGAATTAAAAACAATGGATCATTAAAATTTTACGGATTCTGCGTTTAAAAAGAAACGATAAACCAGAAACTCTTTAGAAAAAACTAAAAAACAATAACCTAAGAGAATGAGAGAAAAGACTGTATTTGATTTTGTAGCAGATCCTACAAAGGAAAATTTTTTAAAACACAGAGAATTGATTATCACTAATCCAGATTACGATCCTGATTCTGATGATTTGGAAATCATGAAAAAGCTATATGAAAATAAGGAATATGATAAATTGAATTATTACGTTACCATTAATGTTTTATTAAGTCCAAGAGCACATTTTTTAAAATTTATTTCTTTAAATGAGATAGGAAATACAAAAGCCGCAGAAAGTATAGTATTTATCTGTCATAATATTCTGAATTGTATAGAAAAAACAGGAGACGGAACTATAGAAAATCCTTATATTGTTATCAGGGCTTCCGATGAAGATGACCTTCTGGAGCTTCGTTTAAGCAAAAAATATCTTCAGAAAAGATTAATTCAGCATGAAGATAAATATTTAGATGTATTAACTCTTGAAGACGGTTCTGAATTGTATTTTGATATTACTGATGCTTACAAGAGGTCTAAATTTCTCTTGGATAAAGAAAAATCGGAAGGAAAAAAAGCAGAAAAGCCGAAAAAGAAAAGCTGGTGGAATTTTTTAAGTAAAAACTAAATATGGAAATAAATACAGCTTTCACTCTCGGCATCATTTTTTCGACTTACGGTTTTCTGTTCTGCATTTTTGCTTATTATTTGAGCAGCAGATTTTTAAAGCTGAAAGTAGATGAAGTGCACGTATTTTCAACATTCGGTAAACCTCTTTATTCCTACAGCCTAAAAAACGGAGTAAAAATAAACTTTGGTTATATTCCTTTTAATTATGGTCTTAAATTCCATCTTGAAGATTTTTCATTAGATTCTCCTGAAGGAAAAAGATATTTCAGAAATTTTGCTAAAAATATATCTTTGTTGCAGGTGGTCACAATGGTTTTAATTATTGTAGTCGGAAGCTTTGTAAGCCTCATGTATGGATATAACCCGATAACTATTTTCACAGATTTGATAGAAAATTTTTATGATCTTATAGCGGGAAAGCAGAGTTTCTCAGAATTTAAAGCAATGGTAAACAGCCAATATATAACGTATGGGAAGTATTTTTATCTGTTTTTTGCGGCAATGACGTATTTTGTTTTTGTATCATTTCTTTTGGCATTAGCCCCATTTTCGGTCTTTACCAATATACTGGTCATGTTTTTGATTTTAGGATCTTATGTTGTAATGGGTCTCAAATATTTTGAACTGCCTATTAGCTTTTATATAGATTTACTGATATCAATTACCGTAAGCGGGTTTTTATATTTTTTATCATTAAGATTTTTTATTAAATAAATTAATTATAAATCTTTATTTACTTTGTTAAGTGAAATGCCTTTGCGACTTAAAAACAGTAAATATTTAAAAAAAACTTTGCAGACTTTGCGTTAAAAACCTAAAATTACCGCAAAAAATTAAACAATTAAGAATAGGTAAGAAGTTAAGACGAATTAAGAATTTGCAAGCAAATTAAAGGCAAGCTTAAGAAATTTATTTCTCTTAACTAATCTTAAACCCTTAATCAATCTTAATGGTTAAAATATATAGAAAGTAAATAAAAACTTTGTGGACTTTGCTAAGTGAATAGTTTATACTGAGCTTGTCGAAGTACCTTTGTGAACTTAAAAACAGTTAGTTGATAAAAAAACTTTGTGGACTTTGTGTTAAAAACAATGTTTTTTCAAAAAGACAAAAAAACAATAACCAATAAATGGAAACCTACGAAAAAGTATTTGAATTTTTAAGCGATCCTACCAGTGAAACTTTTCTGAAATGTAGAGAACTCGTAATCAACGATCCGGAATATGATCCTTATTCCGAAGATACAGGAAATATTCAGAAATTATTAAATGAAGGAAAATTTCAGGAAGTCGTAAAATATGTAAATGTGAATATTTTGCTCAGTCCGAGTGTTCATATCTTTAAATTTTTCGCCTATAAAGAACTGGGCGACGAAAAAGCAATGAACATTGAAATGTCCATTGCAAAGATCATTTTTGAATGTATCGAAAAAACCGGTGACGGTACAGAAGATTCACCTTACATTGTTACGAGAATTTCTGATGAAAGAGATCTCATAAGGTATCACTTCAATAAAGAAGATACGATGCAGAGGCTCGTTAAAGGAGAAGATAAAATAATGGATGTTCTGACGCTTGATGATGGTTCCAATGTTTACTTCGATATTTCTGTTCCTTACCGCAGAATTGCTTTTTCATTCAACAAAAGAAATGCAGAGGCAGAAAAAGAAGAAGAAAAAACAGAAAAGCCAAAAAAGAAAAGCTGGTGGAATTTTTTTAATAAAAACTGAATATGGAAATAAACTCGGCACTTATAACAGGAATTCTTATTGCTTCCTATATGTTTTTATTCTGTGTTATTCCGTACTATATCAATAAATTTTTATTGAAGAAAGACATAAAAGGGATTTCTATGTTGATGCATTTTGGTAAACCTTTATACAGTTACACCTTAAAGAATGGCATTAAAATCAATTTCGGATATATTCCCGGAAGTTCGATAGAATTTAAAGATGAAGAGAATCTGGATGATGAAGAGATCTTAAAAAATGCCCGGAAAAGGTCAAATAAACTTAATTATATCTATCATGCTTTACTTGTTTTTGTTCTTTTTTCGGTAGCTTTAATTTTGGGATATAATCCTGTTAAAATTTGCAGAGAGATTGTAGTAATTGCTTATGAACTGATTACGAAAAAGATAGATTATAATCAACTGATTCCTGTTGTTGCAAAAAATTATCAGATGTATGGAAGAGTATTTTTTCTGTGCTTTGTTGTTTTATTGCTGATGATTATTTCTTTGCTGTTAAATTCAATATCATCACTTTGGAAATATTTGGGATTTATAAGTATAGGTATTCTGATTGTGCTTTATTTTGTATATGATCTGACTTTTTTTATGTTTCCGCTATCATTTTATATTGATATTTTACTTGCAATGACCATAAGCCAGTTTATCTACTTTTTCCTGCTAAGATTTTTTATTAAATAAAACTAAAACCTTTTACTTTGAAGAAAAATAACAATAAATTTAAACCTTTGCTCGCTTTGTTAAGTGGATAGTTTATAGGCAAGCTTAAGAAATTTATTCTCTTAACTAATCTTAAACCCTTAATAAATCTTAACGGTTAAAATATATAGAAAGTAAATAAAAACTTTGTTTCCTTCGTTAAGTGAATAGTTTATACTGAGCTTGTCAAAGTACCTTTGCGAACTTAAAACAGTTAGTAGTTAAATAAACTTTGCGGTCTTTGCGTTAAAAAACCTAAAATCACGCAAAAAATTAAACCATTAAGAATAGGTAAGAAGTTAAGACGAATTAAGAATTTGCAAGCAAATTAAAGTCAAGCTTAAGAAATTTATTTCTCTTAACTAATCTTAAACCCTTAATAAATCTTAATGGTTAAAATATATAGAAAGTAAATAAAAACTTTGTGGACGTTGTGTTAAAAAAACAGTTCAAAAAAACAATAATTTTCGTCAAGAAAGAAAAATAACAATAAATTTAGACCTTTGCTCGCTTTGTTAAATGAATAGTTTATACTGAGCTTGTCGAAGTACCTTTGCGAACTTAAAAAGATCTTTGTTTCCTTTGCTAAGTAGAACGCCTTTGCGAACTTAAAAACAGTTAGTATTCAAAATAAACTTTGTGGACTTTGCGTTAAAAAACAATTGCGATTAAAAAAAGAAGTCAAAAATTATAACATAAAAACAAATGACTCAGAATATAGAAAAATTAAACACCGTTCTTAACCACGTCAAAGAAACCTTTGTCGGAAAAAACGATGTCGTCGATTTATTGGGAATCTGTCTTCTGGCAAGAGAAAACGCCTTTTTGTACGGACCTCCCGGAACCGCAAAATCTGCCATTGTAAGAACGTTGGCAAAAACCGTGAAAGACGGAAAAAACTTCGAATATTTATTAACCCGTTTCACCGAGCCGAACGAAATTTTCGGTCCTTTTGATATCAGAAAATTAAAAGAAGGAGAATTATTAACCAATACCGAAGGAATGATGCCCGAAGCATCCATGGTTTTTCTGGATGAGATCTTCAATGCCAATTCAGCCATTCTGAATTCCCTTTTGATGGCTTTAAATGAAAAGATTTTTAAAAGAGGAAAAGAAACCAAACACCTTCCTGCACTCATGTTCGTGGGAGCGAGTAACGTTCTTCCCGAAGACGAAGCTTTGAATGCGTTGTTCGACCGTTTTCTTATCAGAATTAATGTAGATTATGTTCATCCCGACCTTCTTCATCAGGTGCTTTTAGCAGGAAGAAAACTGGAAAATAATCTGGAAACAGAAACTCCCGAAATTCTCTCCCACGAAATAAAAGAACTTCAGGATTTGTGTAAAACTGTTGATTTAAGACCTATTTACGAAGTCTATTTAAACACCATCATCAGTCTGCGAAATACAGGAATTGCTATTTCCGACCGTAGAGCCGTAAAATTGCAGAACCTTATCGCGGCAAGTGCTTTAATTTGTGGCAGAAACGAAGCCATTTTATCAGATTTATGGGTGCTGAAACATATTTGGGATACCGAAGAACAGATTGAAATTCTCGAAGGAATCATCAACAGAACGATTGAAAAAGATGAACATCCGAAGTCTCATCCGCAGGCATTGCAAAACAAAACCCCGAATCCGGAAGAAGTGATGAAAGACGTAAAAATCTTAGTCGAAAAATGGAATCAGGGTTCTTTAAGTTTTGAAGAGCAGAATGTCATTAAAGATAAACTAAGATACCTTCAGACGCGATGCGAGTGGATCAGAAATCCGGAGCAGAAACAGTACATTCAACAGGAAATTGAAAGTCTATGGCAAAAGATTCTTCAAACGGTCTAAAAGAATTCTGGGCAGAAATTCCGCGTGCAGAGGAAGATGTTCTGGGCTCCATCCGCGACTGGAAAAATGTTCAGATCGCTTTGGAGGAAGATGTGATCTGGCTGAAAGGTTTCACCGATGAACAGTCAGTTTCCACTGAAATTCAACAGTTGCCGAATTTCCTGCTGTACGAATTAAGAGACGGACTTTTATTCCGGAAAGACGCTTTGGTTCCCAGCAAAAAAATGAGAACGGCTTTGCTTTGGACTCCCATTGATAAAGCTTTGCGATTAACTTTCCCGTCATTCAATAATAATTTTTTCGGAATTGATGGAAAAATTGAAATTAAACTGAAACCGAGCGAAGAAGAGCATCCCGCAACAGCGTTGTTATGCTCAATAAAAGAAATCAGGGAAACCTTAATCACACTGCCGAAATTTAAGCTGGAGAAAATCAACTGGATGGTGATTAATGACAATGCTTTGTTTATCGGAAAACCTTTATTAAGTTTTCCGGGAAAAACATTTTGGTCAAAAGACGGGCATCTTTTACCGACAGGGTACGATTTTGAATTTAAAAACATGAGCTCTTTATTACAGAGAAAATATAACGCAGGTCGCGATCAGTGGCTTTTATGGAACGAAAACGGAAATGTTCTTTACCTAAATAAAGAAGATTTCCGCAAATTATCCGTAAGCTCTTTCCGACTGACCGAAAAATCACAGGAATGGATATAATTGCATATTTCCAATCATATATCAATTATTTCTGGGAGTGGACAACCGATGAAGATGTTCCGGACGACACCCGATATAATGAAAACAACCTTATTTCGATTCCGAATGTAGGCGCAATTGCGTACAGACCTTACGTAATGGAAATTCTTAAGGAACTTAAAGAACAGGGTCTTCCGCCTTTCGGTTCTTTATTGCTTGTTTTGTATGCGCTTCATGATGGCTACTTAAACTTAGACGGCGTTTTTTATTATCTGAACAGACAGAAAGATGGTTTTGCTGAAAATGAATCCGATGTAGATCTTGCCATTAAATTTTTAGAAAATCTGAGCAGTATCGGAAGTTCTTTAAAGCGGGGACAGAATAAAATCATTCTTTTACAGACCATTTTTAAAGACAGTCACAATCGGGTTTCCTCGGTAAATTCAGGGTTAATCTTAAAAATATTTGAAACTAAGCCTCACATCATCGGCGAAGCTGCTGTTAAAAAGCCTCTGACTTCCATTGCGGTTAACAGAGATATTAAAACTTTAGCGCTTCTTCAGAATAAATTTCCGACTAGAAAATCCATCATCAATGCCATGAAAGGTTTCACAGATATTTCGGAATTGGAAGATGAAGTGGTGGAAGAAGAAACCACCGTTGAAACCGATAAAGATTTTATTCAGGAACTCATTGAAGAGCCGAAAACGTTTCAGGTCGGAAGTTTAATTAAAAGGATCTGGAGCGGTCTGAAAATCCCTATGCGTCATCTTTCGCCCGGAGAACAGCCGATTGGAGGAATCTCGGATATGACGAATAAAGGTGAACTTCACAGAATGCTTTTGTCTGAATTTGCCAATGAAGACGACATTTTCATGAACCGTGTTGCGAACAATGAAGCGTTGTTTATCCAAAGAGAAATTCCGCCCGAAGAAAATATTTTTGAAAGAATTATTTTAATTGATACTTCTCTGAAAAACTGGGGAACCCCGAAAGTTTTGGCGTTTGCATCGGCAATTGCGGTCATCAAACATCCGAAAGCACTTTCAGAATGCAAAGTTTTTGCATTGGGACAGAATATCATCCCGATATCTCTGGATAATGTGGATGAAGTAGTGGAAAATCTCAATCATGTAAGTCCGGTTCTGGAAGTTTCAGGCGCACTTGAAAAGTTTTTTAATAAAGAACATAAAGAAAAAGATCTGGAAGTTTTTTTCATCACGAATCAGGAAAACTTAAGCCATCAAAATCTTCAGAAAATCATTCAAGAAAACAGAGACCGCCTGAAATTTTTGGTGACGACTTCTGCAAACGGTGAGCTGAACTTTTACAAATATCATAAAGGAACAAGAAAGCACATCCAGAAAATTATGCTTCCGTTGCAGGAACTGTGGGCAAACCCGCCGGAACGAAGACAGAGAAGGGAAAGTAAATTTTCAGGAAACGGCAAAAAAGCAAATGTTCCTTTCAATTATCCGATTTTGTTTCCTGCGCCAATCAATAAAATCGCAACCTTTTTGTATGAAGGGGAATTTTTTATTTTAAGCAATAAAAAACAGTTGCTGAGAACCTATCTTTCAGACAATTATTACAACCGCAATTATTATGACACGTATAAAACGCATCATGGCTGCGAAATTTTAATTGATGATATTTCCGTAAAGCCAAAAGGTCAGTTTGCGTTGGCGAAAAATAAGCAGGGAGACTTTATTTTATGCCAGTATCAACCCGATAAAAAGCTGATTTCCAAATTAAATTTAAATACTAAAGAATATTCTGAGCTGAATTTGACAGGAAGAAATATACCTATTAAAAGTCAACTTATATACTTTAATAAAAGTTTTTATCTGCATTTGGATGATATTCCTTACAGCAATAAAATTGCTATAGATGGAAATGTTAGTTTTGAAGAGGCATTTGTGAATGAGAAAGAAATTTATAAAAATAATTTAAGAGTTGGATCTGAACTTAACAAATTAATCCACAGTGGATTAAAAATCCTGAATAATTTCCACAATATCGGAATCAATACAGAAAAAAAGCTAGTCATTTCAAATAACGAATTAAACAAATTATATAACGAAGATTCCATCACGTTTTACAGAAATAATTATCCGCTGGAAATCTGTGCGGAGCAGAATAAAAATAAATTTACCTTTTCAGACGGAAGCGAAATTATTACGGACAATCGCGGAATATTGACTTTTAAAAGCAGCAACAAAAATATCCCCGAATTTTATATTCCTTCCACAGAATATGGAAATCTGGCGTTGGCAACCAACACGGAATTCGGAGGCTCAGAATACTATCTGCCACAGAATACACTTTTGAAAGTGCGAACGATGAAAGAAATGTATGTTGAATATATGGAACGGTTTATAGATCAAATTTGGGAATATGGAACTTAGAATTAAACCTTTTCCGAAAAATAACTACCCCAAAAAAGGACTTTTAATCAAAGGTTCTTCACCGCTTGTATGGCTTTATGAGATGGAAATATTAGGAATAGACTTACATGAAGTTCAGTCGTTCCCGATTCCTTCCACAGAACCGAATATTTTATACGGATGTTTTTTGGTGTTTAAAAATCTTGCTCCGAACGAAATTGGCAGAAATTCTTATTTTCAATGCGTCGATAATAGATTTTTCATTCCTGAAAATACGGTCTTTTATCCGAAAGTAAATCCTGAAGAGTGGCAGAATATCGATGCGGAATATCTCATCATGCACCCCGAATTTGGTTTGGTTAAATTGAATGAAGAAATCGACTGGATCTCCATCATTCAGAATCCGGAAATCTCGGAAGATAAAGTAAGAAAGCCATCGAAAGGCGTTCAGATTCCTCAGAAAATCGAAAGTTTTACCGTTGAAATGGACGATGAAAAAGTTCTGGAATCTCTCGAAAAACCGCAAACCGAAGAAGAATGGATGAAAAACCTTCCCTTTGACATGAAAAAGGTGATGACGGGAAATAAAAAGGAAATCGAAAAATATCTAAAATATATCGAAAAATATCCTGACAGAGCAGTAGAACTTGGCGTTCCGTTGGATATTATGGGAACTTCGAGAGGTGATGGTTTCGGAATTTTTAAATTTAAAAATTCATGGCTCGAAAAACTCTTTGGTAAAAAAGATGAAGACGATTTTAACGGAAAATCTTCCGGTAGAAATTACCGTTGGGTATTCTGGGTTGTCCTTTTAATGATCGGCTTAGCCCGGGTTTTTATGAATCTTAATAAAGATGGAGCTAAAGAATCGCAATCCATTTCTTCAGGTAAAGTTCAGACTCCGGATAAAACAATGATGGCTCCCGTAGTGGCGTACAAATCAGGAGTTACCGATATTGATATGAAAATCGACTCCATGTACGGAAAAAAGCGGAGAGAACTGATGAAAGAACATATGAGTGCCTCTTTAAGCATGAGCAAACCGGGTGAAAAAAGTTATCAGGAATATCTCAAGAATGGAGGAAGACCGCTTGATAAAATTCAGAATGATATTTTTAAGCTGAATGACAAAACAGATGCGGCAACCGATTCATTAAAAAGAGTGTACCGAAAGAAAATTGTAAAATATCTGGCTCAGAATGAAGAAAAAATCAGAGAGAAAATTAAAGATTCCATTCAAAAATCAGGTTCAGGGAAACCTGCCGATGAAGGAGTTGTAAAAACCATTATGAAAAAGAAAGCCATTTTGGTAGAAGATTCATTGGGAAGGCTGTACGGAACGAAAGAACTTCCACAGACTCCGCCTGCTATTTCGACACTGAACGCTGAAAAAAGTAATCCGGAAGAAAAAAGAACCTCTTTTGCTGAGATTTTCTGGCTGATTGTTGCCATGACAGGTGCGGTAGGACTGTATTCTTTTTTCGTCAATAGAAAATCACTGAATATAGGCGGCGAAAATGTTCCGGCGGGAACCAAGATTTTCCTAATGATTATTCTGGTTGCCATGTTGGCGTATATTTTCTATCCGCTGATCGAAATGTTCGGGTACAACTGGTTCGTATGGATTCTTATTATCGGCATCGTATTGCTTCTTTACCGTCTTTTCAGCGAAGATGAAACCATTTTAAAATCTGATAAGGATGAATAGACAGAAATTTACAGACAAATTTATGGCGGCATTTTTCATTCTCGCCATCATCAAAATAATCGGAATTCTGGCGCAGCTTTTCCATCAGAGTTTTTGGAGTGTGGTGGGAACTCTAGTGATTTTTGCCATTGTTGCGTTCATCATTTTTGTGGTACTCATGCAGTTGGAAAAAAAGGAAAAAGAAAACAACTCTTCGGGAAAAGGCAGGAACGGAGGGGGAAATTTTTATCTGGAAGCATCCCTTTTCGATAAGATCAGGAATAAATACGAAGAACTGGCTCAGAAATACATCAGCGAAAAAGATTATAAAAGAGCGGCAAAAGTATACATGAACTTGATGAAAGATTACTATCGCGGGGCAAAAACACTGGAAGATGGAGGTTTATACAATGAAGCCGCAGTAATTTATCTTAAAAAACTGAAGAATAAATCGGAAGCCGCAAACTGCTACGAAAAAGCAAAGCAGTATAAAAAAGCAATCGATTTATACAAAGAACTCGAACAGAAAGAAAAAGTAGGCGATCTGTACAGGAAAATGAATGATGCCAAAAATGCCAATATCTATTATCAGATGGTGGTGGACGATTATGTAAACAATAATCAGATGGTAAAAGGTTCTTTAATTTACCGTAAAAAAATGGAATTGCCCGAAGAAGCCCAGAAAATTCTGCTGAAAGGCTGGGAAGAAGACCGTGATGCTTTTAACTGTCTCAATAATTATTTTGCCAATATTTTTGATGTGAAAAAACTCGATCAGCAGATTCAGGAACTTTATCAGAAAACGCCTTCGGAGAAAAAGATTACTTATCTTGAAGCTATGAAACACGAATTTAAAAAAGATCCGAAACTTCAATCGACCACAAGAAATATCGCCTACGAAATCATCGCCGAAAAAGTAGCAACCCGCTCAGAAATCGTCAATGAACTGAAGCATTTCAATCCGGATGATGAAGTGATTTTGAAAGATATTTCCAGATATAAGACGGGGAGGAACAGGATATTCAGGAATTGATTTGTTTGTCATTGCGAGGAGCAAGGCGACGAAGCAATCTCAAAGTAAAAATGATATCATATAGATTGCTTCACTTTCAGTTCGCAATGACAAAATAAAAAACTTTTAATAAAAAGATTTATCTTTGCAACCATAAAATAATGACAATACAAAGAGCACATATCAGTTTAAATCTATGCGATCGCCCTGTACTAAAGGGATCGTTTGGATATGAATGGATGATATCTTATGAGGCGAAATGTGCTTGCTTTGAAAATTATTTACTGTAAAACCGTAAAAATTTTATCAAAATACTGCAAAAACGCCTCGATTACCGAGGCGTTTTTTGTGTTTTTAGAGCAGAAATTATTTAGAATGAAAAAAAATAACCATAAAAATGAAAATTATTTAATAACAAATGAACAATTAATAAGAAAATAAAGCGTGATCAGTAACCCGATGAGAGACAGTCATTTAGGTATTTGAGACATCTGCAAAGTATTGCGGACGGAAATTCTCTATTCTAAAATTACCACATAATGAATTGATTTTCAAACATTTAAATGAAAAATAAATTTGCGAGTTAAAAAAAATCATATTTACTTTGCAACCGAAAATTGAAAGCAACAGGTTTTCAAGCCTTTCAAAAAACATTTTTAAAACAACAAGAATAAAATGAAACAATTACATAACATATCTAATTCATATTCAGGACAACACGGTACAGAACCGATGGGGCAAAGATATGCTTGTGTTATTCTTCTTGATAGTGAATTTGTGGGAAAAAGGTGCTTATATAAATGGGTCAGCTAATGAACTGACACGTCCAGAAATATAAAGCGCCTCCCGAAAAGAGGCGCTTTTTTTATGGTTGTATGGTTTCTCTAGCTTATTTGGTAAAGCGTCGGTTTGTGGCACCGGAGAACAGGGTTCGATCCCCGGAGATACCCCAAAAAAGTGAATAGTCAATAGTGAATTTTATTTCAAGTGAATTCAAAATTGACAAGCAAGACGAATTGACGATTGACCATTCACAAAATATAAAAACAATCTCATGGC
This sequence comes from Chryseobacterium sp. ZHDP1, assembly GCF_018603435.1. Lineage (GTDB taxonomy): Bacteria > Bacteroidota > Bacteroidia > Flavobacteriales > Weeksellaceae > Chryseobacterium > Chryseobacterium indicum. Next base: position 3,958,923 of record NZ_CP075682.1, read on the forward strand.
TCAATTGGATAGAGCGTTGGTCTACGAAACCAAAGGCTGAAGGTTCGAGTCCTTCTGGGATTACAAAAAGTGAATAGTCAAATGTGAATTTTGTTTCAAGTGAATTTAAAATTGACAAGCAAAGCAAATTGCCAATTGATCATTGACCATTCACAACATAAAAAAATAATCTCATAGCTCAAATGGTTAGAGCACCGGTCTTTTAAATCGGGGGTTGAAAGTTCAAATCTTTCTGGGATTACAAAAAGGTTCCGTAATTCAACAGGATAGAATGTTGGTCTTCTAAACCAAATATAGAGGTTCGAATCCTCTCGGAATCACAAAAGGTCTATTGAGGTAATGGTTAACCTTCCCGACTGTCTCTCGGGCACTGCGAGTTCGATTCTCGCATAGACCGCAAAGATTCACGGAAAACTTCTGCTCCGGCTGTCTCCCGGAAAAGAAAATGAAAGTGAATCTGCAAAACTGGAAAGATAACGGTGGTTGTTTACCCGCCTTGGACGCGGGAGGTCGCAGGTTCGAACCCTGCTTTCCAGACAGTTTGCTCCATTAGCATAGAGGTTAGTGCATTCGGCTTTCTACCGAACGACAAGGGTTCGATTCCCTTATGGAGTACAGAAAAGTGAATAGTCAATGGTGAATTTACTTCGTAAGTGAATTTTAAAATTGACAAGCAAAGCGAATTGATAATTGACTATTCACAATTCAAACTAAGTTAATTGTTTCAAAGAGAAAAAGAAAAGGCTTGTCGAGAGAAGAAGATCTTTAGCCAAAAAAACACGATATAATATAGACAGGCTTTTTCTTAACTCAACTGAAAATAGATGAAAAAAGTTGTGACATAATATAAATTTTTAGAGAAAATAAAGTTTGTCAAAGCGCAGAAGTTCTTATATCAAACAAAAAAATAAGACAGACTTTATTTTTTAATGAAAATTTAAATAAAAAGAATAATCAGAATATTGGGAAATTACTCATTACTGATTACTCATAAAAACGATGGTTCGCCGAAGTGGAAGAGTCGGGGCGGTCTGCAAAACCGTTGCGTAAGCTGAGTGGGTTTGAAATGTGAAACATTCGTGAATTCAGATAAAAAAGAATAAAAATGGTTATGAACAACCCCATAACCATCTCAAATAACTAAAATGAGATTAGTTCCGAAGAAAAAGAAAAAGTTTGTCGAGCGCAGGAGTTCTTACATCAAACTAAAAATTAAGACAGGCTTTGTTTTTCTTCAAAAATTAAAGATTAAAAAGTTAGTTGGAAAATATTACTCATTACCAATTACTTATTACTCACGAAAAAAGGGAAGTACGCCGAAGCTGGAGAGTCGGGGCAGACTGTAAATCTGTTGCTTTATTGCTGAGTAGGTTCGAATCCTGCTACTTCCACCAAACCGCTGATAATGTAATGGCAGCATGCAGGAAATGTACTCTTGTTGTTCAGGTTCGACTCCTGGTCAGATGGTCAAAGAAAAGTGAATGGTGAATTTTTGCTTTGCAAGTGAATCTTAAAAATTGACTACGAAGTAAAATTGACGATTAATGATTCACAACAAAAACGCTCTATTCGTCTAACGGTTCAGGACGCCTGCCTTTCGAGCAGAAAACAAGGGTTCGATTCCCTTATAGAGTACAGGAAAGTGAAAAGGTGAATGGTGAGTTTTGCTCCGCAAGTGAATTTTAAGAATTGACTGCAAAGAAATTGACTATTCACAATTCACAACAAAAACGCTCTATTCGTCTAACGGTTCAGGACGCCTGCCTTTCGAGCAGAAAACAAGGGTTCGATTCCCTTATAGAGTACAGAAAAGTGAATAGGTGAATGGTGAATTTTGCTCCACAAGTGAATTTTAAGAATTGACTACGAAGTAAATTGACGATTGACAATTCACAAAGAAATAGGTTAAATGGAAAGAGAAAGGTTTGTCGAGCGCAGAAGATCTTTAAAAAAACATTACAGGCATAGTTTATAAATATAGGCAGGCTTTTCTCGGACCTAAAAATATAAGTAATAAGTAATTAGCAATGAGTAATTATTTAAGGTTAATACGAATTATAAATTTATAGAAGATAATTTTTATTACTGATTACCAATTACTCATTACTAATGAAATCCGCGGGAATGGTGGAATTGGCAGACACACTTGATTTAGGCTCAAGGTTTTGGGGGTTCGAATCCCTCTTCCCGTACAGAATATAAGTAATCGGTAATAAGCAATGGGTAATAAATTGCAGGCAAAAAATATTACTTATTACCAATTACTCATTATCTATAAAATTGGGAAGAGTGGTGTAGCAGGTCTGCACGTTAGTCTGAAAAACTAAAGGTACAGGTTCGATTCCTGTCTGTTCCACGAGATATCAGTAATAAGTAATGTGCAATAAGTAATGAATTATGTGCAAAAAAAATTACTAATTACCTATTACTCATTACTTATAAAACTGATTCATAGTGTAATTGGTCAGCACACAAGACTTTGACTCTTGTTGTTCAGGTTCGAGTCCTGATGAATCAACAAAAACTACTCCGATGGTGTAATGGCAGCATCTCAGTCTCCAAAACTGATGGTATTGGTTCGAGTCCGGTTTGGAGTGCAGGAATGTTAATGGTCAATGGTGAATTTGCTTCACAAGTGAATTTTAAATTGACAATACAATGAATTTACAATTTACAATTGACGTAATTATTAAAATTTAAACAAAACAAAAAACATGTAGAAAAAATGGAAACGCAACAACAAGTATGGCAGAACATGACAGGGAAAATTTTCCAAAACTCTATCAAACAACTGGTAGAAGAAGCCATCATCCGCGAACAGGCAAATGGACACCGACTGAAGGTTTGTGTAGGTTCAGATTCCCATGTATACGGGAATGCCATTAATTATGCTACGGCAGTAGTGTTTATTCGTGAGGGAAAAGGAGCGTTTACCTTTATCAGAAAAGAAAGAGAAATACAGACTATCAGTATCAAAGAACGTATGCTGAACGAGGTGAACAAATCCGTAGAAATTGCTTACGCCATTTGCGCTGTTCTGGATGCTTATGGAGTGGAAATGGAGGTACACGCAGACATTAACACCGATCCGGATTTCAAATCCAATGTTGCCTTAAGAGACGCAATGGGATATATTCTGGGAATGGGGTATGTGTTTAAAGCAAAACCTTACGCCTTCGCAAGTTCCAATTGTGCTGATATGATGGTGTGATGAAATAGCTGGAAGCGGGATGTATGGAAATTAGAGTTTTTAATTTTCTACATTTATTTTAAAGCTTTCAGAAACCTCACAGGTTTTCAAAACCTGTGAGGTTTAAAGTAATAACAAATAAAAAATGAAAACAATTTTAATCATCAACGGAGAAAAATACTGGCAGGATTATTTTGCAGGATTTGATGTGGTTCAGAAAAAAGTTCAGACCTCAGAATTTATCGTAAAAAATGCTGAACTGTATGTTATTGATGAGAATGGAGTCTGCAAACCGGATGTTATTTTTTGGAGATTGGGAGCGATCAATCCTGAAGCAAAACACAGAAATATTTTGGAATTGATTGAATATTCAGGAATTCCATGCGTGAATTCAGCTTCGACATTATTAATAGGTTACGACAGATTATCCATGTTAAACAGATTAAAAAAGCTTGGATTACCTGTGATTGATTTTAATGTAGCAACTAATACAACTCAATTGAAAAATCTGGAAATGCAGTTTCCTTTCGTGGTTAAAGTTGGAAATCATCATGGTGGATATGGAAAAAGTCTGGTTTCAACCGAAGAACAATGGGAAGAACTGAAAGATTTACTCTTTATTCATCAGGATTATGTGACGACAGAGAAATTTATTGATTATCAATATGATATCCGTTATCTGGCTGTCAATGATAAAGTCTGGGCAATGAAAAGAAAAGGTAAATATTGGAAAGCCAATTCTTTAACTCAGGAATATCAACTCATCGAGCCCGAAAAAGAATGGATAGAAAAAATAAAACTGTTACAGGAAAATATCAATGCAGATATTATTGCCATTGATATTCTGGAAACAGAAAACGGAGAAAAAATAATTGTAGAATACAACGATATTCCCGGACTTTCAGGATTTCCTGAAGATGCAAAACTGGAATTGGCGGGTATTGTAAAAAACAAATAAAAGAACCTTAAAAAATTAATAATCATGTATTTTTTAGTTCAGGCTAATATATATTTAGATCCCGATCATTACAGAATTTTTGATGCTTTGGACGAATTAAATATTGATTACAGCGTAATTAATATTCCTCCAACCGCACAAAAAATTGACTTCGAAACAGACAGAAAAGATGTTTTCGTATACGGTTCGGTGACGATTGCAAGATTGGCAAAGCAAAATACAGATTGGTTTCCAGGTTCTTTTTACGGAGGTAATCATTTGTATGAAGTGTATTCCAAATATTATGGTGAAAACCTTCTTAATCACAAAGTTTCCGTTCATAAAATTTCAGAAGAATTGATTTGGAAAAAAGATGAACTCAAATTCATCAAACCTTACAATGAAGCGAAAATTTTTACAGGAAAAGTCTTCAACGAAACGGAATGGAAAGATTTTGCTTTTGAAGCATTGCAAAATCAAACCAACAGAATTACAGAAGATTCTTTGGTTCAGATTTCTGAAGCAAAACGAACAATAAAAGAAGCAAGACTTTGGATTGTTGGCGGACAGATTATTGATGCAGGATATTATAAATTAAATGATCATGCTCCTTTTGAGGAAAAAGTTTCAGAAGAAGGATTGAATTTCGCCAATGAAATGATTCAGCTTTTCAATCTGGAAGAAGCTTTTGTAATGGATATTTGCTTCACAGATGAAGGATGGAAGATTGTTGAAATCAACTGCATCAACAGTTCCGGATTTTATCCGAATACAAACGTGAAAAGTATTATCAAAGCTTTGAATATTTACTTTTCGAATTAAAAAATAAGCAATGGAAATAACAAAAAGATTACTGTTTCTGGATGATATAAGATATCCGATTGAAGCATATCATTATACCAAGCAGGATATTTTCCTCAGAAAAGACTGGCATATCGTTCGGAATTACAAACAGTTTGTCAACAGGATTTTGGAAAAAGGACTTCCGGAAATGATCTCTTTTGACCACGATCTTGCCGATGAACATTATTTGAAGCCCCATTCTCAGGAATTTGTTGAAAAAACAGGCTACGATTGTGCAAAATGGCTGGTAGAATATTGCATGGATAATTATTTGGATTTGCCACAGTTCTATTGCCATTCCATGAATCCTGTCGGAAAAGAAAATATTGAAAGCCTTTTAAAAAACTTTAAAAATTTATAATGGATATTTTCAGATTCATTCAGGACATAAAAACGCATTTAAAACTCAGTTTTTATGAGGTTGATAAATGGTTTCATAAAGACAATAAAACGTTGAATTTTCAACCTTCAAATGGAGGTTGGACAGTTCAGCAGATTTTAGAACATATTTATCTCACGAACTTTTATCTGTTGATACTCATTGAAAAGGGCTCAAAAAAAGCAATGCGGAATTATCTGCATCTTGATTTGAATCTTGAAATAAAAAATTACCGTTTCAATCAGGAAAAGTTTGAAAAAGTAGGTGAATATGGAGCTTTTGAATGGATAAGACCAGAACATATGGAGCCGAAAGGAGAATTAAATTTAACTGAAATAAGAAGTTTAATTACTCAGCAATATCATCAATGCTTAAGTTATTTAGACCTGATGAAAAACGGGGAAGGTCTTCTCTGCAAAACGACAATGACAGTAAATGAACTGGGGAAAATCAATGTGTACGAGTACATTTATTTCCTTTCGCTTCATGCTCAGCGACACCTTACTCAGATGAAAAATAATGAATTAGAAGCGATTTGAATGCTTGGATTGTCTTTTTCAGACAGTAGTGAAACCTCACAGGTTTTCAAAACCTGTGAGGTTTAAGTAAAAACAAACTAAAAATTAAAAAAATGATTTTCAAAACATATAACTCAATAGAAAACGCTTACCAGACCCGGGTAATCGATCAGATCAGGATTCAGGGTTTTGGGGATGAGGTTTTCATCGTGCAGGAGAAAGTTCACGGTGCTAATTTCTCTTTCTTTACCGATGGAAAGGAAATTAAAATCGGGAAGAGAACCGCTTTCATCGAAAAGGATGAAAAATTCTTCAACGCACATCAGATTTTAGAACGTTACAGAAAAAACGTCATCGAAGTATTCGAAAAAGTGAAAAATATTCATCCGGATGTAGAGACGGTCGTAATCTACGGTGAATTGTTCGGTGGAGGTTACAAACACAAACAAGTGGAACCCATAAAAGATGCGGTAAAAGTGCAGAAAGGTGTTGAATATGCACCTCACAACGAATTTTACGCATTCGACATTAAATTGAACGGAACTACTTATCTGGATACCGATGTGGTGAATGAAATTTTCGAAGAAACCGGATTTTTCTATGCAAAAATTCTTTTTCAGGGAACTTTGGAAGATGCTTTGAAGTTTCCGAATGTTTTCGATTCTAAAATTCCGGGCTGGCTTGGGCTTCCTGAAATCGATAACAATATGTGTGAGGGAACCATTTTGAAAACTTTGAAAACCAGATATTTTGGAAACGGCTCAAGAGTCATTTTGAAAAATAAAAATGAAAAATGGATCGAGAAATCTAAAGTGGTAAGAAAACAGGAAAAAACCGTTCAAAAGCAAATCAGCTTTAGCGAAAAAGCTCATAATATCTGGGAAGAAATTCAAAAATATGCAACAGTAAACAGGTTAAACAACGTGGTCAGCAAAATTGGCGAATTTGAACCCAAAATGGTTGGTAAAGTCATTGGTCTTTTTGCGCAGGATATTTTAGAAGATTTTGAAAAAGATTTTCCGAAAGTTTTCGAAACCATTGAGAAAGAAGAACAGAAAAGAATCAATAAAAAACTGAATTCTTTAGTGATTGACATCGTAAAAGAAGAATTAATTTCCACAAAAGTATAGTTTTGAGAGTTATGCTGATGAATAAAACTTTTGTGATTAAAACTATTAAAAATGAAAAAGATAAGTACATTATTCAAAAAAGATATACATAATTTAGGAAGAGTTATTAACGAAATTAATCCTGAAAACAACTGGGTTTTTGATGGGAAAGCTATTGCTACACAAAAGTTTGATGGTTCTGCATGTGCAGTAATCAACGGTAAATTATACAAAAGATACGATGCCAAAAAAGGAAAAACAGCTCCTGCAGGCGCAATTCCGTGTCAGGAAGCAGATCTTATTACAGGTCATCATCCGCATTGGGTAGCGTGTGATATTGATAAAAAAGAAGATCAATACTTCTGGGAAGGTTTCAGTGCTTTGGCTGAATTGGGCAGGGTGGAAGATGGAACCTACGAACTCATTGGTGAAAAGATACAAGGAAATCCTGAGAATATTAAAGGTCATTTATTGGTAAAACATGGCAAAAATATTCTTAGTTTAGAAAGTCTGGACTTTGAATTTATCAAGAGCTTTTTGAGCAATCCCGAAAATGATATGGAGGGTATTGTTTTCCATCATACTGCTGACAATCGTATGTGCAAAATCAGAAAATCTGATTTTGGTGTACGAAGAATATCAGTAAAAGAACTTATTGTTTAATAAAGATGAAGTTTCGGTAATATATTTACCGGAACTTTTTACGTGTTAAATTGAACCATAAACTGATCTGACTAATATGCAGAAAGTTTGTCATTCTGACACAGCCTGAAAGGATGCGAACGAAGTTCAGAGAATCTACACAATATTTTTTTAGAGATTCTTCACTCCACTTAGTTCCATTCAGAATGACAGCAGAAATAATTAATTATTGTTAAAAAAATCTGATTGTCTTTAATTTGTCATAATAAAAACCTCTGCGATCTTGGTTAAGTTTTAACGCCTCTGCGAACCTTAAAAACAGTTTGTTTATAAAAAATCTTTGCGTGCTTAGCGTTAAAATCAAGTATTATGATTGATAACGGATAATCAAAAAAAAATTAGAAAAAATGTTACAGGCAGAAATAAAAAGTCTATTAAAAGAAGACATCAGTATATTAATAAAAGTACCCAATTCAGCAAAGCATTATCTGTGCGATTGTGGTGAAGCGAGTTTACTGACGGTAAAAGAAGTACAGTCGGTTTCAGCGATATTCATAAGTCATACTCACATTGATCACTTTTCCAATTTCGACGGAATTTTCAGACATCAGATTGGAAGTGGTGAGAAAATCGTGATTTGCGGACCGAAAAATATTCATCAGCAGATTGAAGCAAGGTTAAAATCTTACACTTGGAATTTAATTGATGAAAATGCGATTGAATATGAGATTAGAGAAATCGTTTCTAAAGAAGAAATTAATGTCTACAAAATTCGTCCTCCACATTGGAATCTGGAATTGATAGAAACTCAGAATTTCCTTTTTGAAGACAAATATGTGAATGTTGATTTTGCAATTTTGGATCACAAAACAGATTCTATCGCGTATTTATTCAGGGAAAAAGATTCAGTGACTTTTAATGAAAACGGTTTAGAATTCAAAAAAGGAAAATGGATCAGCGAACTGAAGAAAGCTTTTGAAAACAACGATTCCGACAAAGAAATTGAAATCGAAGGAACAATTTATAAAGCCTCCGGTTTATTTCACTTTCTGACTCGAAACAAAGGATATAAACTAGGCGTAATCATGGATCACGCAGTCTGCGAGGACAATTATGAAAAGATCAAAACAGTTTTCAGGGAAGCGGATATGGTGTACATCGAAACTTTTTACAAAGATGAAGATCAGGAATTTGCAAAGATCAACCATCACAGTTTTGCTTCTGCATCCGGTAAAATCATGAAAGAATGTGAAGTAAAAGAAGCCGTTCCTATTCACTTTTCAAGACGATATGTCGAAAGCGATCAACTGGAAATTGAAACCGCTTTTTATAAAGCATTTCAGGGAAATTAATTGACCTGAGTTCGTGATAAGTCTTCTTAAACGCAAGGTAAAACAAAGAGTTTCAATTATTAAGAATTCAGCTTTTAAGATATACAAAGGCGTAAAACTTATCAAAGTAATACCATTTTTGTCTTTTTTAAATAAACGAAGTGCCTTTGTTTAGCTTGTAAACTTTCAATAAGTAAAAAAAATCTTTTGTTTTTCTTTGCGATAAATTAATATGATTTTATAAATCAGGTATTTAAGTTTATTTCTTATCCCGAGCTGAGGTTAATTAAAATTATTTATTCAATTAAAATTAAAAAACTAAAAATAATCATGCAAAATAAATTACCTTTTCATTTCGATATGGAAACGGCTGATCCTGATGATTCGATGACGTTGGCTGTTTTGGCAACGCATCCCAAGGTTCATCTCGCAAGCGTATCCGTACATCCGGGAGGAAAAGATCAGATAGGATTTGTAAAACGTGTTCTGCAAATTCTGGATAGGGAAGATGTCCGCGTCGGTGCAGGAACTCCAAAATCTTCGGCGAGCCGTGTTTCGGGTTTTTACCAAGACTGGATCGGAAAATTTGAAGATTCAGAAGCGAATGATACGGCAGCAAACATTATGGCTGAAACACTCCATCAATTTCCTGATTGTACTTTACTGACGGGAGCAGCACTTACAAATCCGCATTCATTGTGGGAAACCGGAGTTTTCTTCGATCGCTGGTTTTGTCAGGGTGGTTTTGCAGGCGACAATATTGTCCCAAAAGAACATCGACTGGAAAAATTTGACGGAAAAATTACCTGTGCGACATTCAATCTGAATGGAAATCCATTGGCTGCTGAAAAGCTGCTTTCAATACCCATAACCGAAAGACGGATGATCAGCAAAAATGTTTGTCACGCTGCTGTTTTTACAAAGAAAGATGCAGAAATCCTGATTCCTTTTCGAAATGAAAATAAAGGATTGAAGCTATTTCTTAAAGCAGTGGAACTCAAAGAAAAGGCACTTCATGATACTGTGGCAGCTTTATTGGCGATAGATCCGTCAAAAGCAGTCTGGGCAGAAGTAATTCCTTACAGACAGCGTGGTGAATGGGGTTCCCGTGAAGTAAAAGAAAGTTCCGGATACAACTCATCATTGATTACAACTCACATTCCAGATTTCAAAGATCTGTGGATGGTGATGAAACCTTAACGAATTAATATTATTAAACTAAAACTGCAATTTTAATCAGCAAGTTTGTCATTCTGACACAGCCTAAAAGGATGCGAACGAAGTTCAAAGAATCTCATATAAAGATTTTAGAGATTCTTCACTCCACTTCGCTCCGTTCAGAATGACAGAGGAAATAGTGAAATATTGTAGTTAAAAACAAACAATTAAAAAAATGAAACCAAACATATTTTTCACAGCAGACCATCATTTTGGTCACGAAAACATTATAAAATTCTCCGAAAGACCTTTTGAGTCTTTGGAACACATGAACGAAGAACTCATCAAAAGATGGAATGAGAAGATCGGTAAAGATGACACCGTTTATCATTTAGGTGATATGAGTTTAGGCAAACCGGATTTCACGAAAGAAATTCTTGACCGATTAAATGGAAACATTCATTTGATAAAAGGCAACCATGAAGGTGCAGCGTTGACCTATCCAAAACGATTTGCTTCCATCAGAGATTATCACGAACTGAAAATTGATGAGCCTGAAAACAGCAACGGCAAACAGAAAATTATCCTTTTTCATTACGCCATGAGAACATGGAACGGCTCACACCGTGGCGTTTGGCAGCTTTACGGTCATTCGCACGGAACATTACCCGACGATGAAATGGCTCTGAGCTTCGATGTAGGAGTAGATTGCCATAATTTTTATCCGGTTTCTTACGAGGAAGTAAAGGAAATCATGAAAAGGAAAAAATGGACACCGCCGTTTGCACCGAGAAATTAAAAAGTTGGGAGTCTGAAGCTGGGGGCTGGAAGTATTTTCATAGTGTGAAACTTCCATCTTCCTGCTCCCATCTTCCAACCTAAAATCAAAATCATGAAAACAACAAACGAAATTGTAATTATCGATTTGGAAGCTACGTGTTGGGAAAATGACAGAATTCCCGCCGGCCAAAAAACCGATATTATAGAAATAGGAATTTGCGAATTAAACAGAACAACGCAGGAAATTTCCAAAAAACGAAGCATTTATAATTCCCGAAAGATCTAAAATCAATAAATTTTGTACAGAACTTACAGGAATTACTCCGCAACTTATCGAAGAGAAAGGAATTTATTTCGAAGAAGCCTGCGAAAAATAAGAGATGAATATCATTCAGTTCAGCTTACTTGGGCAGGTTTTGGAAACTTTGATAAAGAGCAGATCATGGAACAGTGTGATTATCTCGGTATCGAAAATCCTTTTTCCGAAAACTACATCAATGTGATGTTTCAATTCAAAAAATATATAGGACATCATAAAATGATGGGTTTGAAAAGAGCTCTGAATTATATGAACATGGATTTTGAAGGAAATCATCACAGCGGAGCAGACGATGCTTACAACGCCGCCAGAATTTTAAGAGAAATTTTGGGGAAATAATTTGGTAAGGAAGATGGATGATGGAAGCGGGAAGTTTTACAGTATGTAATTCTCTTCTAGCCTCCAGCTTCAAACTTCCAGCCCAAACAATAAATTTTTAAACAATGAAAACAACAGACAACATATTAATTATAGACCTCGAAGCCACCTGTTGGGAAGACCGACCGCCTAGAGGACAGGAAAGCGAAATCATAGAAATCGGAGTGTGTATCATGGATGCAAAAACCGGAAAAATTTCCAAAAATGAGGGAATTTTAATAAAACCTCAATACTCGAAAGTAAGTCCGTTCTGTACGGAACTGACTTCCATTACACAGCAGATGCTTGATGACGAAGGCGTTTTGTTAGAAGATGCTTTAGATATTCTGAGAGCAGAATACGATTCTGAAGATCTGACCTGGGCAAGTTACGGAAACTACGATCTGAATATGCTTCAAAATCAGGCAAGAAGATTCAAAGTGGATTATCCTTTGAGCGATGACCACATCAATGTGAAAACCTTATTTGGAGAACTGCATCCCACGATTCGTAAAAGCGTCGGAATGGCAAGAGCTTTAGGCGAATTAAATCTTACACTTGAAGGAACCCATCACAGAGGTGTAGATGATGCTAAAAATATTGCAAAAATTTTGCATTGGTGCCTGCAACAGTATTAATGTAACAATTTAGTAATCTAAAAATGTAACGACGACTTCCTTTTAAAAAGGGAGTTTCTTATTTCCATACCTGTCATTGCAAGAAGCGAAGTAAGCCTGTGCTGAGCCTGTCGAAGTAAAGCAATCTCAATAAAAAGACAGATTGCTTCACTTTCAGTTCGCGATGACAAAAAATATTACAAATTTTCTACAACGCAAAATCATTGCGCAATACCCCTTTTACTTTGCATCATCAAAATGAAACAACACTAAAATTTTGAAAAACAGATTTTAGTCAAAATATCAGGCAGGTCTTGTTGGGTGTTTCGGTATATCACCATTGCAGAAGAATTTGTTGAGAAACATGATTTCGTTCTGTTCAGCTTGACCTGAAGGTTTGAGGAGTTTTCCAGAAAACTTCTGCCATGCGCTATGGGTCGGAGGTTCGAATCCTTCTATTTCCTTAGGGGAAATATAACTCAGTCAGGTTAGAGTAATAGCATTTTAAGCGTGGGTTCGACTCCCACCCTCACTTCAAATGAGGTAGCTCAGTCCGGTTAGAGCACTACACTTTTAATGTAGATGAAATAGACTCAAAATCTATTTTTTTTTTAGCGAGTTTGAACGTTCTCATTAAAAATGTTCATGGAAAAGTCTGGAATTTTTTCAGTTGTTCAATCAACATTTTGAAAAAGCCAGCAAGAAAAGATGTTTTCTGAGAATGAAATGGAGATGAAGAATGAATAATTTTTGAAATGAATTTTCTAAAAAGGACGGTTTTCCGCGTGAGCGATGGTAGCGGATACCCCGCAGTGAAGAGCGCAAGCGATGAACGAGGAGTAGAAGAGGACGTAGCGACCCGGGCTTTTGGTAAAGCCAAGACGAGGGACACGCCCAAAATCTGAATATTTAGAAAATGAGTTTGAAAAATAAAATTCCAAACTCGATGAATTTTTCTGAATTGCTTTCCTTCCGCCGTTTTTGGAAGAAGAGATTCCGGATTTTCCTTTTAATTGAAATAGTAACCATTAAAATAGTAAGAAGATGATAAAAAATGTACAAATTAAAGCATACGAAACAGGTTTGGTTTTTAAAAACGGATATCTGATCGATATTTTGAAAGAAGGTAATTTCTGGATTTTTGGAAATAAGTCTGTAAAGATTTATGATATGAAATCTTTGTTTAATTCTGATACTGATCTTCATCTTTTGTTGAAAAATGAAAACCTGAAATCGTTATTGGAAATCGTTGAAGTAAAAGAAGGAGAGATTGTTCTGATGTACGAAAACGGAATTTTCAAAGACGTTTTGAATATTGGTCAATATGCATTCTGGAAAGCAATCTTGGACAGAGAGTTTCAAAAAATCGACTTGACTAAAGTTGAGATTCCACAAGAAATTTCCAAGACAGTTTTGGAAAATATGAAATTAAAAAGCCTGATTAGAAAATTTGTTGTGCCTTCTCACTATAAAGGTCTGCTATTAATTGACGGAAAACTGAGTAAGGTTTTGGAAAGTGGTCTTTACTCTTTCTGGAATAATGAATCTTCTGTTGAAGTTAAAATTGTAGATCCAAACTATGAATTAAAATCACAGTTCGGATCCCATGAAAACGGAACTGTTTTGATAAAATCTGAACCGCTTAAAGATTTTTTGAAAATTGTAGAGGTAAAAGACGGAGAAATTATTTTGCTATATGAAAACGGAAGTTTAAAAGATGTATTAAACGTAGGTCAGTATGCATTTTGGGTAGATATCGCAGACAGAGAGTTCCAGAAAGTGAATTTGATGAAAGTTGAAATTACAGAAGATATTTCGAAGACTCTCTTGGAAAATGTAAGATTGAGAAATTATGTAAGAAAATTTATTGTATCCAATCAGCATAGAGGATTACTGTTAATTGACGGAAAATTAACCAAAGTTCTTGAAGCCGGAACATACTACTTCTGGAACAACGAAACTTCCATCGAAGTAAAATCGGCAGATATGAGGATGCAGCAAATGGAAATTGCAGGTCAGGAATTGTTGACCAAAGATAAAGCGATGCTGCGTATTAATTTCTATGTGCGTTTTCAGGTGGAAAACATCGAAAAAGCGTTGATGGAAAATAAAGAATATGATAAGCAATTATATATTCTGATGCAGTTGGCTTTGCGTGAATTCGTTGGAGCTTTAACATTGGATGAATTATTGTTGAAAAAAGATTCTGTAGGAAAAGAAATCCTTGAAAATCTTGGAAACAAAGCCGAAGATTTAGGTTTGAAAGCTTCCGATGCGGGAATCAGAGATGTGATCTTGACAGGAGAAATAAAGGAAATCATGAATCAGGTTTTGATTGCCGAGAAAAAAGCTCAGGCAAACAGCATCATGAGACGTGAAGAAACCGCTTCCACAAGAAGCTTGCTGAATACCGCGAAATTAATGGAAGAAAACGAAGTCCTTTGGAAGCTGAAAGAAATGGAATATATGGAGAAAATCGCCGACAAGATTGGAGATATTACCGTTTCCGGAAACAGCAACATTGTTTCTCAACTGAAAGAAATCTTCACAAAATAGAAACTAATAACTTTTATGATAGAGACGGGTTTTGTGAATACAAAGCCTGTCTTGTTTTTTATAGACAATTAATAATTTTTTTCTCTTGCTGATTTTGCAGATAACACTGATTTTAATGAAATTTAATCTATTTTCTTTAATCGGATTTGTATACATCTGAGAAATCTGTGTGAAAATAAAACAGTTTTATTTCCTCTCCATCCACTCCTCATAAGAAAGCACACCCAGCTCCGGTTTTCCGTCACCCTCCAAAACCGAGATAAATTCCAGCTGATTTCCATCCGGATCATTAAAATAAATGGCTAAAGCAGGCATCCATGCAAAAACCATCGGCTTTTCAATGCCGTCTTTCAGAAAATTGTAAGGTTTCAGGTTTTTATTTTTCAGAAATTCGACAGAATAATTCAGAATATCTTCTTTGTCGACGGTAAAAGCAAAATGCCTTGTTTGCAGATGTTCCTTCTGCTCCCATAATCCCAACATGGATTCCTTGTTTTTTCCGATCCACAAAAAAGCAATTCTTCGATTTTCTTCTTGGTGGGCAAATTCCAATCCTAAAATTTCAGTATAGAATTTTATTGCATTTTCCAGATCACTCACCTGAACATGAGTTTCGTACAATCCTTTAATCATGAGTTTAAAATTTTAATGAAACAAATCTAGAAAACGTATTTCCAAAAACTCTTCATTATTAATTCCTTTATATAAAATGCATAATAGATTTTTTCTTTTGGCTGATTGTTGCTGGTTATTGGTTGCCTGTTAAATGTTAATTGTCGATTGTTGTTGGTTCAGCGTTATGTTTGTCATTCTGAATGAAGCAAGGCGGAATGAAGAATCTATTTTAAAACGAGTTCTGAGATTTCAGAATAAAAAATCTGTTTTTATTACTGCAAGAATTCGTGCAATTAGTGTTTAAATAAAAATTTTTTCAAAAAAAATTATACTACGCAAAAACATCGCGCAATAGCATCCTTACTTTGCATCAGAAATCAGGGAGAAAGTGATAATCCTCTGAAATGTTTAACAAAAAAGCAGTAACCATGAAATTTAATTTTTTAAGAAAAGAGAATAAAGTAGTAACGAACTACGAAGGTGCAAAAGCTTATACCATGACACCTGCAGAAGAACTATACAGTGCTGTTGTTACAACAGGATTATCCAATACAACCTATGAAAAAGGAAATGAAAGACTCACAAGAATTCAGTCCCTGATTCAGAAAAATGATCCGGAATTCGTTGCAAAATTGGCAGTTTATGCAAGAAAAGATATGTACCTGCGTTCCATTCCGTTGGTTTTGACAACCGAATTGGCAAAGCAGACTTCAGGTACAGACTTGGTAAGCAGAACCATCGACGGAGTTATTCAGAGAGCGGATGAAATCACAGAATTGCTGGCGTATTACCAATTGGCAAACGAAAGAACAGATCTTAAAAAACTCAACAAGCTGTCAAAGCAAATTCAGAAAGGTCTGGTAAAATCATTCAATAAATTTGATGAATACCAGTTTGCCAAATACAACAGAAAAGCAGAAGTAACCTTGAAAGATGCTTTGTTTTTGGTTCACCCGAAAGCAAAAGATGAAAACCAACAGGCAATTTTCAACAAAATCGTCAACGATTCTTTGGAAACTCCATACACTTGGGAAGTTGAACTTTCCGTTTTGGGACAGACAAAATTTGCCGATGATGCCGAAAGAAAAGCAGCCTTCAAAAACAAATGGGAAGAACTGATTTTCAGTAACAAACTGGGCTATATGGCAACTTTGCGAAACCTCAGAAATATTCTGGAAGCCAACGTTTCTTCGGATGCGATGCAGAAAGTTTGCAGCTATCTTTCGGATGAAAAAGCCGTGAGAAATTCAAAACAGCTGCCTTTCAGATTCTTGTCGGCGTACAGAGAACTGAAGAGTATGAAATCGCCCTATCTATCATCAATTCTCGAAGCATTGGAAGATGCGGTTTTGGTGAGTGCCAAAAATATCAAAGGTTTTGGATTCGATACTTCGGTGGTGATCGCGGCAGACGTTTCCGCTTCAATGCAACAGCCGGTTTCTCCAAGATCTAAAGTTTTGCTGTACGATATTGGTCTGTTAATGTCGATGATGTTGCAGTCGCAGTGCAAAAATGTGGTTTCAGGAATATTCGGTGACACATGGAAAAGAGTTCCGATGCCTAAAAACGGTATCCTGAGAAACGTGGATGCATTCTATAAAAGAGAAGGTGAAGTAGGTTACTCTACTAACGGTTATCTGGTCATCGAAGATTTGCTGAACAGACGCGAAAAAGTGGATAAAGTAATGATTTTCACCGATACTCAGCTTTGGAACAGCAACGGAACCCGAAATTCTTTCGAAGATTCTTGGAATCAATACAAAAGTTTTCACCCAAATGCAAAATTGTATATTTTTGACTTGGCGGGTTACGGAAGACAGCCTTTGGATATCAGACAAAACGATGTATACCTTATCGCAGGTTGGTCCGACAAAATTTTCGATGTACTGAACGCTTTGGAAGACAAAAAATCTGCTGTAGAAATGATAAAAAAAGTAGTGCTGTAAAAGGCACTGCTTTTAAAATAAAAAACTGATAACCATTATTTTCAGGAGCTTAATCCCGCTTTCCACTATATCTTTTGTTCCGCTTTGCTACACAAAAGGATGTCGTTGCAATCGGGGCTAGGAAAGAAAACGAAACAAAAATAATTAGTATGAAAATCATAGGTAAAAACTTTAATGATTCTGCAGATTCTACTGTTACTGTTTTCACAGGTGTGTTAGATACAGCAAGAAAAGTAAACAAAATAATTGATTGTGTAAAAATACATTTTGATACGAATAATATTGAGATGTGTTTAGATGGTTTTGACTTAGTAAAGAAAATAAATGATGTAGTTTCATTGTTCGCTATTGCTACTCTCGATTTGGCTGTATCTAGCAAAATGCTTTATAATGCTTCAAATAATTGGGAGAAGATTTATGTAATTAAAAATGTTTACTTAACTATTTTTGAAAGTTTTAAAACATTTAATAAATATAGAGAATTCTTGAATATACTTTCCGAGAAAGCTCTTATTCATCTTAAAGAAAGTTTTGTAAATATTAATAATTCAATTAAGATTTTTAAGAAAGAGTATAGATATGAAACGGATATGAAAACAATTAGAAACAATATTAGTGGCCATATTAGTGATAATGTAGATTTATACTATAATACAATAATTAAATTTGATGGAGATAAAACAGGGGAAATGATTATTGAATTCTTTAAAATAACAGATGATTTGAATAACTTTTTAACAGACATATTAAAGCAAACTTATATTAGAGAACAAAATCAAGAAGTATTAAATTTAGCTAAAAAAGTAATTCCAAACTTTAATGAAATGTTATTCAAATAGCTAAAGATTGCTTCGTCGCTACGCTCCTCGCAATGACAAAAAAAGATTAATAGTAAAAAACGACCTGGGAAATGTAGGCGTTAAGAAAATAAACTGTACGAACATTAAGAAAATTCTACTGTTTGAAGCGCGACACAAATTCAGAACCGAAGAACAAATAATAAATTCGCGCAAGTTTTAGAATTTTTAGAGAGTGTAGATTATTTTTAGCCGGAATTTCCAAGTCTTGAACTTTTGGTTCTTTTGCTTCAAGGCAAAACGAACAAATGAATAATTATAAATAATGGGAACTATTTTTTACAGAATTGAACAGGATCTTAAGGCGGGAAGAAAGAAAAAAGCCTGCGACAGACTTCGAAATCTGATCAATGAGTTTCCCGACGATCTTTCTTTGAGAGAGAAACTGGCTAAGATTTACTATGATTCAGGATTTAAAGATGAAGCCGGAAAGTTTTGGATCTTATCTGAACCTCAGAATTTCGACATGAAAGAAGCAGTTGAAATGTACAGGAATTCATTAAGCAATTCCGGAAATGCTATTTTAAAAGATATTGTTTTTCGGGGAGATAAAACTCAGCTTTCGGAATACGCAAAAAATATTCTGAAGGAACTGGAAACTGACAGTTTTAAGAAAACAAAGCATATTCCTGATTTTAAAAGAAAGCAAAGAGAAAAAGGAAATTATACAGAATCTAAAGATAGCTTTTTTAGTAATGTAGGGCTTTATTTGCTCATTGGAGGAATTATTTTACTTCCATTTTTAGGACTTGTTAAGCTGGGAGAGATTATCGGGTCAATATTTTCAAAATAAATTTTAACTGCGTAAAAAGAATGCGCACTAACGCAATAATTTTGCATCAACAAAAACAGATAACCATGAATTACTATAAAAAATGGCTTAAAGGAACACTGTATTGAGGTTAAATACTCAATACTTATGAAAAAAATTAAAACATTAAAGAAGTCTTTCGGAAGCAATGAATATGGATTAATTGACTTTCCGAAGAAAATTTCGAATGTGCAGATTTCCAGAATTTTATATGGAGATGAAATGGGATGTTCTTGGTGTTTTCCACATGGCTACAAAACCATTAATTCAAAAGAAATTAAGTTTCAGAGAAACTGGAAAAAATACAGAAAAACCCAATGGAAAACCAAAAAGTAAGTGTCGTAAAACAGAATTTCTTCGTTTAGGGACAGCAATACAGGTTCGAATCCTGTTTCCAAGTATTCGGAATGGTGTAATGGTATCACTCTGTCAGTAAGTCTCTGTTTGATTTTTTACCTTACTTTAAAAAAATTACCGGTGCCGTAAGAAAAGAATTCCTTTGATTTCGACTTGAACAAGAGTCTTTTCGTTACATTGCCCGGTTTTAAATAACCAATGTCGTCATCATAAGAGTTCCATCGTCTTACTTAAAATTTGAATTGATATCAAAAACTCTTATACCATGTTACTTGGTTTTTTTAAAAAATAATTTTAACTGCGTAAAAAGATTGCGTACCAATAGAGTAATTTTGCAGTAACAAAAAACAATAACCATAAAAACTTAAAAAATAATCGATGCCGTAAGAAAGAGTTCCTTCGAATCCAAACTGAAAAAGTCTCTTTCAAAATTTTGCTCGATTTTAAAATTACTTACAAGTGCCGTAGATAAAAGTTACTTCGATTTGTACAGAGGTTCGAATCCTTTCGCCGAAAGGTGTGGTCGAGTGGCTAGACGGTTTTTAAGACAGCTTTTATCACTGTTTGCCTTGTAATTTTTAAGAAAACTATTTAAAAAACATAAAAAATCAAGTGTCGTTTCAGAATCATACTTCGATATTTAATCTTTGGGTCGCAGGTTCGAATCCTGCCTGTTCCAAAATGGAAGAGTAGCTCAGACGGTAGAGCAAAAGCACTGAAAGATTCTCACATTATTACCTTGATTTAAAAAACAAAAGAGTGCCGTAGAAAAGGCTTACTTCGAACAGCAATTATTTAGATCAAAAAATCTAAAAAACAAGTGCAATTTCCTGAATAACAGTAGGGATCAGGTGCATGTCTGTCTTTTCGCCTTTTGCCTCTTTTTATTGAAAATTTAAAAATATCGGGTGTCGTAGTACAGAAATTCTTCGTTTCCCCGCTTAAGATGCAGGTTCAAATCCTGCCTGTGAAAACAGTAGTCTAATGGTAAGATGTAAGCCAGTAAGTGTCTGTACGAAATTTTACCTTGATATAATAAAGAGTGCCGTTAGAGAAAACTTACTTCGGTTAATCTTAATGATGTTGGTTCGACTCCAGAATAAATCTGAAAATGATTTATAATAAAGAGTTTTCTCGTCTTTTGCCTCTTTTTTTAATTTTAAAAACTTACAGATAAGTGTCGTAGAGAAGGGTTACTTCGTAAATATAACGGTCCTAAGGTAGCGTAATTCGGGCGACCGAACTGGTGAGGTTGGGTTGAAAACCAACTGGGCAAAAGTTTTCGAAAGAAAGCGTAAGTCTCTCGCAGATGTAGAATTGCCGGCTCCCTGCCCAAATCGGGTAAGAGCGGCGCTCATAAGAGCAAAAATACCTTTTTCGCCTTTTACCTTATCTGTTTTATAATATACAAGTGCCGTAGAATAGTGTTACTTCGCTCATTACGACGGGGTCGCGGGTTCGAGTCCCGCCTTTTCCACAGTTTAAAAAACACAAAATTAAAATAGGAAAAGTAGCTCAGTTGGTTAGAGCACGACATTGCACTTTCTGGTTGTTGCCTTGTTTTAAAATATAAAGTGTTGTAGAGAAAAGATACTTCGTCACCAATCGAAGGGCAGGAATAATGAAGCCTACTGATCCGGCAAGATTATCCGGTTCGACTCCGGCAG
Source organism: Chryseobacterium sp. ZHDP1 (assembly GCF_018603435.1). Classification (GTDB taxonomy): domain Bacteria; phylum Bacteroidota; class Bacteroidia; order Flavobacteriales; family Weeksellaceae; genus Chryseobacterium; species Chryseobacterium indicum. The sequence goes on from NZ_CP075682.1 coordinate 3,979,912, forward strand.
AACGATGCCCCGCTTTTCTTTTCCCGTTTGTAATCTTTATATTAAAAATCCGAAAAGCATATTGCTTTTCGGATTTTTTTCTTTAGATATAAATAATCTTATTCTTCAATTTTTTCTTGGTCTTCGTCCTCCTTTTTATCAGGGAAGATTAAAGACAGAATCACTGAAATTACCAAAACTCCTCCAACGATTCCCAAAGAAACCGGAGACGGAATGTGATACCATGGTGCGATCAGCATTTTTACTCCGATGAACGATAAAATAACTGCCAAACCATAAGGCAATTTGCTGAACATATGAATGAAATTCGCCAACAGGAAATACAATGATCTTAATCCCAGAATCGCGAAAATATTTGAGGTGTAAAGAATAAACGGGTCATTAGAAATCGCAAAGATTGCCGGAATGGAATCTACTGCAAAAAGAACGTCTGTAAATTCAATTACCGCTACAACAACCAAAAGCGGGGTTGCCATTTTCATTCCGTTCTGTACCGTGAAGAATTTGTCGCCCACGTAATTGTCTGAAACTTTCCAGAATCTCTTAATCAGTCTTGCTCCTGCTGTATTGCTGTAATCTTCTTCGTCGTCATCGTCTCCGTCGCCCCAGGATTTTATTCCTGCATATACAAGGAACAGCCCGAATAAAGTCATTACAATATTGATTTTCACAGGATGTCCGAAAATATTCATTTCAGGCAGATAGGTCAGATTAATTAATCCAACACCCGCAAAAATGAAAATTGCTCTGAAAATCAATGCTCCGATAATTCCCCAGAAAAGAACTTTGTGGTGAAGGTATTTCGGAACTTTAAAGAACCCGAAAACCAAGATGAATACAAATAAGTTATCCACCGAAAGCGCCTTCTCAATCCAGTAAGCCGCCTGATACTGCGTGAATTTCTCCACTGCCAAAGCATGACTTTCGGGACTTCCGTCTGTATTGAAAACCCAATAAACCACGCCGGAGAATACCATAGACAGCGAGATCCATACGATTGACCAGATTGTAGCTTCTTTGGAAGAAACTTCATGACTTTTTTTGTTGAAAACTCCTAAATCCAGAAGCAACATGATAACTACCGTTACCGCAAATCCCCAAACCAGACCGGGATGAAGATCTAAAATACCTTGATGTTTGTCCACTTTTAAATGTGCTTATTATACGATAAAAGCAATATTTGTACGGGTACAAGTATTGCTAAGTTTTATTTTTTATTTTAAAAATTTATTCAATAGTTAATAAGTTTTGGCTAAAGCCGGATTGGAACCTATTTTTAATGCAAGCGGGCTAAAGCCCGTTCCTATTGATAATCATTTTAAACACTAATATTTTACAAATATTTCTGCTTTACAGTTTCTATTGTTTCCTGCAGTTTTCGGTCTGCTGTAGGATCTCCGATCGCGTTGAACTTCCATTCTCCGTTTCTTTTGTAGAAAACTCCCATCACCATGGCAACGTGACCTCTGAAAGAAGCATCGTTCGCAATATCATATTTCGCAAAAACTTCTCTTACGTTGGTTGGCGTTCCTTCATAAATTCTGATGGATGCGAAAGGAATAGTCCCGAAATCCTGACCTTTATAACTGTTCAGAACCAAAGCAACGTGTTCTACATTGGAATCCAGATTGCTGAAATCTACAGTAATCACCTCATTGTCAAGACCGTCATCTCCATTCACATCTCCTGTTAAATCGTCTCCGCTGTGTCTTACAGAACCGTTTTTTGATCTTAAGTTTCCAAAATAGATTACTTCTGTTGCATTTTTATTAGAATCGTATAAAATACAGCTTCCGTCCAGATCTACCGCTTCTTTTGTAATCCCTCCGAAGAATCCTTTTTTCTCAATTGCCCCCCAGTTGATTCCTACACAAGCCTGTGTAAGCGTAGTTCCGTTTTCCTTTGTAAGGTTTATTCTCTGACCTTTTTGTAAGTTAATAGCCATTGTTATATTTTGTTTTAGTTCTAATTTTAATTTTTTTTTACTGTGCTTAGTTTAAACACAAAGATTCGCAAAGATTTTTTTTAATTGTTCTGCATATCTTTGTTCGCAAAGGCGTTTCACTCAGCAAATGATGGCAGTAAAGTGAAAAAGTTTGTAAAGAATTGAATTTTAAAACTTTTTACTTTTACTAATTATTTAAATTTAAATTCAGCATTGCGCGAAGAATATTGGTTTCCTCATTAATGTCGAACATTTTACTCATCACGTCTGTATTTTCTAGATTTTTAATGTAATCCTGAAGTACGGCAATGACCTGTTCCGGTAATATTTTTTTCCTTTCGTTCATCGTCTGTTCCAATTGTTCATTCTTTCTTTTTAACTGATAAACAATTGTTCCCTGATTTGATTCGTTGGGCATTGTATCTAGTTTTTCCAGTTTTTTAGGATCAATCAGATACATTTTTCTGCCTTCAATATCGAAGATGAAATGATCTTCAGACTGAAAAATCTTAAACAATTCATATTCGTTTCCCGCGATGGCGTATCCACACACAAAGCGGACTTTAAAATTCTGAATGTTAAGTCTTCCCAATAATTTTCTTTCAATCTGATAATCTTTATACTGATAGGCAGGAAAAGAACCGGACTTCAGCAATTCTTCATCAACATTTGAACGGTAGAATTCTGCCGCATATTTTTTGTTGAAATACAGAACATTATCCCAGTTCAATCGAAATTTATCTTCCGTAAGATCATTATACAGGCTTTTCAGCTGATTAGAAAAAATACCGCTGTACATTTTCCGGTCTGTTTCGAAGCCGTCAACACGCTTTTCCTCAAAACCGGAAATGTATTTGCTGTTAACATCAATTTCATTAAGAACCGCCAGCATATCATTTTCCTTCTGCCGTTTAATTTTGGTTAAAAGTTCAATGAGACTGTCGGTGTACTGAAGATGAAAAAGTTCCAGTTTGCTGTAATCGAGTCCCTTATTTTCCTGAAAAAGATTATGGATAATATCCGTCTTAATGTAGATCGAAATTATATCAACATTTTCAAAAAAATTCGCGAGAAGTTTAAGTTTGGTTAATCTTCTTTTGCTCTGAGACAATATGTTTACAGCATCATCATTCACTTTTTATCTCTCGTTATTATCCTCTTACGTTTGCTTTTAACTCGTGTTCCAAAGTCATTAAATCCTGATCCAGCTTTTTTCTTCCTTCTGCACCCTGCTTTTGGATCTGCTTCACTTCGTTCAATGTATTAATTAATTTTGAAGTTGTTTCTCTCAGTGTTTCCACAGAAACGATCGTCTGTTCATTCGCTCTGGCCACATTAATAGAGTTCTGCCCAAGACGTTCTGCATTCTTTCTTAAAATTTCTTCTGTTGTAGCCGAAACTTTTTGCTGAATTTCAATACTTTGCTGCTGTCTGTACATCGCCACCGCCAGTGAAAGCTGATTTTTCCAAAGCGGCAAGGTTGTTGTTAAAATCGTCTGCGCTTTTTCTGCAATAGAAACGTTGTTGTTCTGAACCAGCCTGATTTGAGGAAGCGACTGCATCATGATTAATCGAACTACTTTCAGATCCGCTAATCTTCTGTCTAATCTTGCAATAAAATCTCTCTTATCTGCAATCTGATAATCCTGAAATTCCTGAGTATTGGCTTCCATGTGCGCTAATTCTGCTCCCGCTTTTTCAATTCTCAGATTTCCGATAATCACCAGTTCTTCGATCTGTTTAATTGCATTCACATTGCTTTCAAAAATCGTCTGCAAAACAGCATTATCTTTCGTGGAAGTAATGATTCCTGCATTTACCTTATAAGCGATCTGATCGATATTGTTGATGATTTTATCATATTTGGCAAATAAATTCTCGATCTGCGTCATGACACTTTTCATGAAAGGCAATTTGCTTAAAAAACTTTTGAATTTATTTTGATTTAATTCTTCAACATCTACATAATTCAGCTCGACTAATAAATTATTAATCAATTCTCCGACTTCACCGGAATTTGATCTCCTTACATTTCCAAGGAAACTGTCACTCTGGTTGGATAATGTTCTCTGAAGGTCTGCCCCGAAATTAACGATAGATCCCGGATTGGTTTCGTCGATAGAATCTGCAAGGGCTTCATATTTCTGACGTTCATCTGTTTTCAGCTGATTCAGATTTACATTTCCGTCTCTGTCTACCAATGGGGCAGGAGGTGTACTTGGTGTAGCCATACCTGGTGGCGGCGCCATCGGAGTCGGCTCAAAAGTCTTTAAAGATTCGATCGATCCAAGCGGATCTATAGGTTGATTTTCCTGATTGTCCATGGTAAATTATTGATAGATTGATACAAATTTTTCAAGACCTTCTCTTTGTCCGGCTCCCACTGCTTCGAATTTCCACTCTCCGTTTCTGTTGTAGATTCTTCCGAATTCTACTGCGGTTTCGATAGAGAAATCTTCATCTAATTCATATTTCAGAATTTCTTCGTTGGTATCTGTATTGAAAATTCTGATGAAAGAATTTCTTACCTGTCCGAAGTTCTGTCTTCTGGAATCTGCTTCGTGAATCGTTACCACAACGGTAATTTCTTTCACAGCAGGATCAATTTTTGTAAGGTCTATTTTAATCTGCTCGTCATCTCCTGCGCCGTCTCCCGTAAGATTATCACCAGAGTGAATTACTGCTTTGTCCGGAGACTCCAGATTGTTGTAAAAAATAAAATGATTATCTGAAATTAACTTTTTATTTTCACCTAATAAAAATAAAGAAGCATCCAAATCGAAAGCGGTTCCGGTAGATGTATTGTTAATATCCCATCCAAGACCAACCGTAAATTTCGGTGCGTTTATATTTTCTCTCTGTCCTTTCTGTAAGTTAATAGCCATAATATAATTCGGTTTGTGTTAAAGTGTTTATATTGTTTTTATATTCTTTTATTAAATGATAATTGTTGCTGATTGCCAGTTCCAGCAGATTATCCATCAGTTCCTTTTTTACTTTAGACGAAAGATACTCAAAATTACCTGAATCTAAGCCTAAAATATATTTTACAATTCGTGTATTAAACTGAAAACTAGGCTTTCCCATTACTTCTGCGATATCTTCTACATTTTTCACTGCGTAATAATTAAAGTAATTTTCAATTTTAGGATCGAGATCAAAATTCATCAGTTCAGCATAATACATGAATAAAAAGTCTGCTTCTACATGGTACTGATTCAGAATTTTATTCACCGTAAATTCATGGCTTCCTGTTATTTTAATATCATCTATAAAAATACAAAGTTTTCCTCTAAGAAAATCTTTATCCAGATAATACGTATCATTCGCGATGAGATTTTTACGGTCTTCAAAACTTAAATTTCCATAATCTGTCGTATAGGTATGATTTCTGTTAATTTTCGATAAAATGCTTGATTTTTTTCCTTTCTGAAACAAATAAAAATCCAGATGCTTCTTAAAGTAAAAACATAAAAAATTAGAAGCGGTAGGAATCGCCATATAAGGACTTGGCAATACCACAATCTCTTTATCTGTATTTAAAATATCTTCATGTGAAAAAACAAATCCTTCGAACAGTTCTTTTGCAAATTTTTCAGCATACGACTTATCGCCATACTTGAAATAGCTGTATTCTTCGGGTGAAAAAGTAAATTCATCCGCCGAATGAATGTGGTGTAAGCTGTATCTTTTGTTCATAAATTATATTTTGTGTGTAAGTAAGTGTGCATTGAAACCAAAATCTTTTGCGCCCTTATAATCCGCGAAAGGATTATCTCCGATATGTAAAACCTGTTTTATATCTAAATCCTGATTGGGCAGTAAATTTTTAACTTCCTGAAATATTTTCGGATGGGGTTTGGAACAGTTCATTTCATCTGAATAAACATGAAAATCAATGTACTGATCCAGATTTTCAATCCTCAGAAATTTCCTCATCGTTTTTCCTTTGATGAAGCCTGTATTGCTCAGTATATTAATCGTCTTTCCCTGATTTTTAATTTCATCAAAAAACTGGTGTAAATTTTCAAAAATAACAACAGGTTTATACTCTAAAAATAAGTCTTCGCTTTTCTGATAAAAATCGTTCATATGGTCTTTACTCAATTGTTTTACATTAACTTCCAATGCATTCAGGATCAGTAAATAAATTTCAAAAGTGTCTATATTTCCTCCCGTTATTTCATTGATAGAATTGCAAAGATCATCGTAATATTTTACGACTTTCGCAACTTCGTTAATCGGTTTTTTTACGTCAAAAAATGAGGAGAACAGCTCAACTCTTTTTGCTTTAAATTCAGGATGAGATTTTATTAAAGTAAGCCACAAATCAAAAGAAAAATGTGAGTGATTGTGGATGTCTATATCTGTTTTCAAAATGGTACAGTTAAAATTTTATTTAGCTTTTTTCTTGAAAAAGATGTTTTAAATGGTTATTATTTTCTTTCATGGTTTGTGTTTAAAAATTGCCAATTCCTCCCAAAGATAGAATTTTTAAATTAATGTATAAATGTTGTTTGGTGTTTTAAGAAATTTTTATGATTATCCGCAATTTGAATCTAATATCTGATAGCGAAAAAATTCTTTTTTAAACGCAAAGTCCTCAAAGATTTTTTGAAATTATTGTGGGTGTTTTTCGTTCGCAGAGGCACTTCGTTCAGCAAATGATAGCATGACGCCTTGGCTGAGTGAAACGCCCTTGCGAACGAAAATGTTTTCAAAGAATTAAACAAAACCTGGCGATCATCGCGTTAAAAATAATTTGACACTCAGCATTTATTTCTTGAATTTTCAGTCGTTTAAAAAAAATAAAAAAAGTTTTTGCTGTTAAAATATTTTTTCTAGTTTTGCAACCGGTTAACAATCAACAATGTCAACAAAAATGATAAATATAATCACTTTAAGCAATCCTATCAGAGCTGTGTACTTTGGTAGCACTAAATATTTATCTGAATAACGATCGACCTTATAAAACTAAAATAAAACGAAGGCCTGTCTGTTTCAGATAGGTCTTTTTCGCTACCCTACTTTTCAGCTTTTACATTCGGAAAGGTTGTCTAATTTTTTAACGCAAACAAAAATTTTCTTACTGAATAAGAAAGTGAGCAAAGATTTTAATCAATAAATTGATTTTAAGAAGCTGGCTTCATCAGCGACTTTGTCGCAACTCTTTGCTTTCTTAAATAAAAAACAGTTTTCAAAGAACTTTGCGTTTTAAGACATTTTACAACCTTAAAATCAACAATTTAAATTAAACAAAATGAAATACAACACACGAAATATAGGGATTATAGCGCACGTCGATGCAGGAAAAACCACACTCACGGAAAGACTTCTTTATTACACGGGAATGATCCATAAAATAGGGAACGTGGATGAAGGAAATACCACGATGGATAAAGACATTCAGGAGAAAAACCGTGGAATTACGATTTCTTCGGCGGCAATTTCTACCCAGTGGAAAAAAGACGACAATATCTTCGATATCAACATAATTGATACTCCGGGACACATTGATTTTGCGGTGGAAGTGGAACGCTCTTTACGAGTTTTGGACAGCGTTGTAGCAGTTTTCTGTGCTTCTTCGGGAGTTCAGCCACAAACGGAAAATGTCTGGTTCCAGGCTGAGAAACATGGAATTTCAAAGATTTGTTTCATCAATAAAATGGACAGAATCGGAGCTGATTTCTTTGCCGTTTTAAATGAAATTAAAACAAAACTGAATGCAGTTCCTCTGGCTTTGCAAATTCCGATTGGCGCAGAGGATCATTTTGAAGGTGTTATTGATTTAGTTAAGCAAAAAGCATTGTATTGGATTGACGAAAACGGAGAAACCATTGTGGAAAAAGAAATTCCGGAACTTTACAAAACTGAAGCTCATGAATGGAGGCAGAAATTAATGGAAACTTTAGCGGAATCTGACGAACAGTTTTTTGAATATTTTCTGGATTCTGAAACAGAAATTGCTGAAGAAATGATTACTGAAGCCATAAAAAGAGCTTCTCAGTCGAGAAATTTAGTTCCTGTTTTATGTGGTTCTGCATTCAAAAACAAGGGAGTACAACCTTTGCTTGATGCAATTGTAAGTTATCTTCCTTCACCGGATCAGTTGCCTTCTGTGATAGGAAAAGATGCAAAAACAGAAGAAACGGTTGAATTGGAAAGAAATGAAAAGGATATTTTTTCAGGATTGGTTTTCAAAGTGGTGATTGATAAACATATGGGTAAACTTTCGATGTTGAGAATTTATTCGGGAAGTATACAATCCGGCGATACGGTTCAGAATGTAAGAACGGGTGAAAGTTTCAGAATTTCAAGGATTTTGCAGATGCAGTCGGACAAAACGATAACGGTTGATGAAGGAAAAGCGGGAGATATTGTGGCTTTAACAGGGATAAAAGATGCGAAAACCGGAGATTCTTTATCTTCTGTTGAACGGGCTGTTTTGCTTGAAACCATCACGATTCCGGCTCCGGTAATCAGGGTTTCCATTGAGCCGAAAACAAATGCGGATGAAAAATCTTTCGTATTGGTTTTAGCGAAAATTCAGGAAGAAGATCCATCGTTATTCGTAGAAAGAGACCGACAAACGGGCGAAACTTTACTGAGCGGTTTGGGAGAATTGCATCTTGAAGTTACTTTAGAAAAAATCAGGTTGAATCACGGAATTGAAATCAATCAGGGAAAACCTAAAGTTTCTTACAGGGAAATTTTAACCGAAACCAGAACGCACCGTGAAAAACTTGTGAAATAGAATGGCGGAAGCGGACAGTTTGCGGATATCACGTTTGAAATAGGACCGAGAAATGATGATGGCATCGGTCTGGAATTCATCAATCAGATCAAAGGAGGAGTAATTCCTAATGAATTTATTCCGTCTGTTGAAAAAGGTTTCCGTGAGGCAATGGAAAACGGAGCATTGCAGGGTTATCCTCTGGAAAGCATGAAAGTTACGCTTCTGGACGGATCTACTCACAGTAATGATTCTCATGCGCAGGATTTTGAAATGGCTGCGAGAGATGGTTTCCGGGAAATCGGAAAATCCTGTAAACCTAAATTAATGGAACCTATCATGAAAGTTGAGATTCAGACGATTGAAGATTATACCGGAGCGGTGACTGCGGATATCAACAAACGAAGAGGAATCATCACTTCGATTGATGAAAAATCAGGAAGAAAAATTTTCACGGCAGAAGTTCCTCTGGCTTCTACTTTCGGATATATTTCTGATCTGAGAACGTTAACGAGCGGTAGAGCTTCGATCAGCATGAAGCTGTCGCACTATACTTTGGTGCCTGATTTCATCGCAAATACATTAGTAACCTAAAAGACAAGGGCTGTAAATTATTTTTGCAGTCCTTGTTTGGGTTATTGATGAACTATCAATGATGAATTGTTTTTTTCTCCCGCTGATTTTGCAGATTTTTTATTTTCTATAGATTACACGGAGATTTGCATGAATTTAAACTTCCCTCATCATGCTCCAGCTTATTCAAAATTTTATTTCCCACAGATTTAACGGATTTTGTCAAATGTTTGCGGAGTATTTCTAAACTTCCATCCTCTAACTTCCATCTTCCAGCCAATATTCACAAACTCTCCAACTCAAAAACCCTCTTACTTCTCCGGCATCACTTTATACGTCGGATCATCCTGAATATTCACTTCAATTACGGCTTCTGCGTTTTTAAGCATTTGACGGCAGTCTTCGCTTAAGTGTCTTAAATGGAGTTTTTTATTTAGTTGTGCATATTTTTTAGAGAGTTTATCCAGAGCATCAATTGCACTCATATCAACAATCCTGCTTTCTTTAAAATCGATGACTACCTGATCCGGATCGTTTACAGGATCAAACTTATCAATAAAAGTGGTCACTGAACCAAAAAACAGCGGTCCTGAAATCTGATAATGTTTAATACCATTTTCGTCCGTATATTTTCTGGCGCGAATTCTCTTCGCATTATCCCAAGCAAAGACCAAAGTTGAAATGATGACTCCCACCAAAACCGCCAAAGCCAGATTGTGTAGAACAATCGTAATTAAAGCCACGGTAATTCCCACAAAAATATCAGACTTCGGCATCTTATTAATGATACTTATCGAAACCCACTGAAAGGTACTGATTGCAACCATCATCATGACACCGACCAAAGCTGCCATCGGAATTTTTTCAATAAACGGAGCTCCTACTAAAATGATTACCAATATGGTGAGGGATGCGATAATTCCGGAAAGTCTGGCTCTGGAACCTGCATTCAGATTCACTAAAGTCTGCGCAACCATTGCACAGCCTCCCATTCCGCCGAAAAAACCGTTGGTAACGTTGGCTAAACCTTGGGCTACCGCTTCTTTATTGGTGTTTCCTTTTGAATTGGTAATTTCATCCACCATAGATAAAGTCAGCAAAGATTCAATTAAACCCACTCCTGCCATAATTAAAGCATAAGGAAAAATAATCTGTAAGGTTTCTAATGAAAAAGGTATTTTCGGAATATGGAAACTAGGCAAATTTCCGCTGATGTGGGCAATGTCAGCAACCGTTTTTGTATGAATTCCGAAACCAACAACCACTCCGAAAACAATTAAAATAGCAATTAAAGAAGAAGGGACAACTTTGGTGATTTTCGGGAAAAAGTAAACAATAGCAATCGTTAAAGCCGTTAAACCTGACATTATATATAAGGAAGAACCCTGCAGCCAAGTCACAACACCATTTGCATCGGTAATTTTAAACTGTTCTACCTGTGCCATGAAAATGATAACAGCAAGACCGTTCAGGAAACCGTACATTACGGGTTGCGGAATCAGTCTCACAAATTTTCCGAGTCTGAAAATTCCGACCAGCATCTGAAAAACTCCGGCTAAAGCTACAGTTGCAAATAAATATTCTACTCCGTGGGTTTTGATCAGTGCGATTAAAACAACGATGGTTGCTCCCGCACCTCCGGAAACCATTCCGGGACGACCTCCGAAAATTGCAGTAACCAATCCCATCATAAAAGCAGCGTATAAACCCGTTAAAGGAGAAAGTCCTGCAAGAATTGCAAAAGACAAAGATTCCGGGATCATGGTCATGGCGACGGTAAATCCGGCAAGAAGCTCATTTTTGAAATTGATTTTTTGCGAAAAGTCGAAAAGTTTAATAGCGTTTTTCATTAAAAAATGAAGTTTAAGGATTTAATAATAACTTTAAAAAGAGTGTTTTCTATTTCCTTTTATCCGAAAACAGCTTTATAAAATCCTTAAGGCAATGTAACTCCGGATGAAGTTTTTCTTTTTATATTTATATTGGCCACAAAGATATAGACTTGAAATTTTCCGTCCAATTTTTATGGGATCTACTTTAAATATTTCACAATATGTTTCTCCTTAAATTATTGTCTCTTCAAATATAGCGGAATATAATATTTCACTATACATACCACATATTTAATTAAATTTTAACTAAAAATAGATTTTTACAAAATTTTATACCTCATTCTTTTGGACTGAATCCAATTTTTTCTATATTTGATTTCAGAGAAGTTAGTATTTTTTCTAAATATTTAATTCAATTATTGATGATTAATTAAATAAAGCGAAAAGAACGATCTTAAAATTATTAAAAAAAGAGTTTACATGATGAAATTTTAACCGAAAATATTATTGGTGCTTATAAAAGTCCGGAATATTGAAGTTTTACTGATTGAATAATGAGGGACAGAAATAAATGAAGGTGATGCAATATAAGGCATGAATTCTTTATCTAAATTTCGATATATTATTTACAGTTAATTCTTGGCAGGGCTTTTACTATGATTTAATATTCCACCAATTATTAAAACGTGTATAATATTATTATGCTGAAGTTTTTATTTTCTTTATTTTTATGATTTCGGACTGTAAATTGCTTATTAATCACTAAGGCTTAAAAAAACCTATGCTATACAAAGACATACATATAGGACAGTTTATTAAAGAGAGAGCTAACGAACTGGAAGTTAGTAAAGAAAGAATGTGTAGTTTTCTAAAAAAAGATGAGAAAGCTGTCGATAAAATTTTCGAAAGTGCATCAATAGAAACAGATCTTTTGTTAAGATGTTCTAAACTTCTGGAGTATGATTTCTTTAGAATCTACAGTTCTCACCTTATTTTATATGCTCCGCCTTCTGCTGTCGACAAAACAAAAACCAAATCGGACAAAATTCCTTATTTCAGGAAAAACATTTATACACAAGAGATTAAAGAGTTTATTATCGGAAAAATACTATCCGGAGAAATGACTCATAATGAAATTATTCAGGAATATTCCATTCCTAAAAGTACGCTTCACCGATGGCTGCAAAAAACGTAAAAAAATATCCTATGCGTCCAAATTATACAAAGATTTATCAGGATATGCTTAAAGAAAAAGATCCCGATAAACTGAAAGATCCGAAAGTTCAGCGTCTGATAAAAAATTTGAAAACAACTGAAGATGTTTTGAATTTTAATGAATTGGTTTTTAAACAATCAAAAGAAAGTCTGGAGAAAAACCAAAAACTGAAGACATACGATAAAAAAACAATGCTTAAACTTTTACAATATCAGAACAAGCATAATTTTTCTACGAATTATATGTCTAAGAAGTATAAGATTAGCAGAACGACCATTGCAAAATGGAAAAAAACCTTTGAGGAGGAATACGAGAAAATTACTTCAAAAAATTAATATCAATTTTAATGATTGAATATCAGACATTTGTCATTCCGAAACAATGTAAGGCGGAATGACAAATGTTATAAAAAATAAATAAGGTTTCCTCTTTGAAAAAAATGCTGTTATTTTGCTCAGCGAAAAGCCTTTACGAACGAAAATATCCGGAATAATTTTTAAAGTCTTCTTGAATCAGCATTAAGAACAGATTATTTGCAAAGCAAAATTAACCATTCACATTTTCTCACTACTTATTATACTTCAGCAGTTTATTAATTTTCCGTCTCGTTTGCACAGAAACTTTATAGGCTTCATCACGGAGTTTTTGGATTTTTCCGACGGGTTGAAAAAATATTTTACTTTCAAAAGGATTAAAAGAAAGCAGTTCACTGTCGCAGGAATCGGAACTCAGAAGCTGATCCTTTTCAATTTTTACTTCCCCAATTTTAAGGTAAGGTGAATTTTTCCATTCCACATTGAGTTTATTCACTGGCTGATTCTTCAGATCATAACAAAGCTGAATAAGAACATCTGCCGAGAAATTTTCTTCTTTAAGGTAGCTTTCCAGAGCATTTTTAACCTTCAGTTTTTTCCCGAAATGTTTGTTGACAGATTGAGGCTTTAATTTAATTTTCATCATATAATCTCCGAGTCTGTATACTCCTACCGAATGAAAATCAAACGAAAGAAAAAAATCATTTCTTTTGCTCCAGAGCTTAAATATATTTTTTACAAATGATAAGGTAAATGTAGAGGGAATTACTTTCAATATCTGCATCAGCAAAGAAAAAGAACTCCATTTTTTCACAAAAAAACGATTAACGGATGTAAATAATTTTAGAAATGTACTCACGGAATTAATCGGAAACAACGGAAAATTCACCAAAGGAAAATTGGCAATGACGTTTCCTTTTTCATCATTTATTTTTACTGCAAAACCATAAGCAGGAAGATCTTTTTTTCCTTTTACCACCTTTAAGTGCGCATTGGAAAACCGGATAACGAGGTCGTATTTTTCCTTATCAAAATACGGTTTAAGTTCTTCAGGAATGTTTTTATCGATCAGAAAAGTTCCTTTGGTAGCAGCATACGTTTTGGCATGGGCGTTTCTTGTTGCATAGTGAACATCACTTACAGAAGGGGACTGTTCAACAAAATCGGTAATACTTTTTTTATTGATTTCCAGAAGCTCTTGCTCTTCATCAGTCAGTCTGTCATATTCCTTTTTATATGGTAATGGATTGGGCATTTAGTTTTTAAGTCCAATTATAACGCCAAGTTTCCGAAATCCTATTAACAGAATATTAATGATACTTGAATTTTTTAAGCTGAGTTAAAGATGTAAAAAAATAAAATTTAATAAACTGAAAACTAATGGTTTATATATTTTGAAAATTTTCTATGATTAAAAAACTTCCATCTTCAGGCTGTCATCTTCCAGCACAAAGAACTATCTTTGTAAAAATTATCAATTATGGGAGTAGCAGATATGTTATTTAAACGTAAAAAAGAATTGGCAGAAAAAAACCTGAAAGACGGTCAGGAATATATGGCAGAATATGGCAAGAGAGAAAGCGTGGTAGAATTGCCTAGCGGATTACAGTATGAAATCATTACGGAAGGCGATGGTGAAAAGCCGGGCCCTAGATCTACGGTAAAATGCCATTATCACGGAACAACCATCACCGGGAAAGTTTTCGACAGTTCTGTGAAAAGAGGAACCCCTGCTTCATTTCCTTTAAACAGAGTGATTGCAGGATGGACGGAAGCACTTCAACTGATGCCTGTAGGAAGTAAGTGGAGACTGATTATTCCTCCGCATCTTGCTTACGGAGATCAGCAGATCAGCAAAGAGATCGGTCCGAATTCTACGCTTATTTTTGAAGTGGAATTGCTGGATATCAAGAAATAATTTTATTAAAAATAGCTTAAAAATTTACCTGTTATTCGGGTAAATTTTTTTATTTGTGTAATTTTATCTCTGGCTTGAAATTTAAATAAAGCAATTCTTATTAGTTTTCTGAAAGTTTACAGCTTACAGATAAAAAATAAGAATCCCGAATCGCAAAAACATCAATCAATGAAGAAGATAATTTACTTCGCAGCATTCTGTATGTTGCTTACTTCCTGTATATCAAGGAAAAATCAGACAATTAAGCAAAATATTCTCACACTCAAAGACAGTTACTGTAAAGCGCCTTTCAAGTATAATTACGGTAATAAACTTCCTTCGTACAATTCAGATTCCATTATTAATGCCAATAAAGAGTTAAGAGATAAATTTTCTGACCAGAGTATTCTGATTCTTAATGCCCTGGATAATCTGGACGAAGTTCATGAGATCATGGAGCTTAAAAAAGATACTTCTCTGGAGTCTCAGGTAAAAGTGTTACAGCTTAAATCTAAAATCAACAGCAAAATAACCATTGCTTTAACTGAACTAGATGCGGTTGCGGCAGAATTCGACTGTGAAGGCGAAAGAGTAGCACAGATCGGAAATTATGTGGATAACTTAAACGATTCCAGAAACAATAAACTCATTCTGCTGTCGATTGTAACAGGAGCTGCTGCTTCGGTAGCGGGAGGAATTGTAAAGGATAATTCATGGAGTAACGCTATTGATATTGGAGGAGGAGTTTTGGGAGCAGGTTTCGGTTTGGCAACTTTAAATCCGAAAGGTAAAAAAGTAGAGTTTATCCATCAGAGAAATTTGTTGAGAGATGTATGGAATGGTACATTACAATCTCCCAATTTCCCGCCGTTTATCTGGTATATGTATACAGAGAAAAAGTTTTCCAACAGGGAGCAGCATTCCATTATTTCGAGCATGAAAGAACGCTGGCTTCATTATCAGTTTGATGATGACAGAAAAAAGGCAGACGAATCTGTTATTTTCAGTGACGGAGGATTTTACCGTTCAGATGATCTTCATAACCGTGCCGCAATGCTCAACCAGATGCAGTCCGCAACCAGAACCATCAATCAGAACATCAATTATCTTCTTCTGGATCTTGATCGTCTGATACTTTAACAAAATTTAATTGTAATAATTTTTGTTACATTAAAAAATTATTTATCTTTGCTGAGTAATTACAATGAACAATACAAGATTTGCTACGGCAATACATATTATGACCTTATTGGCGGAAAGTCCGCAGGATTGGCTTACTTCAGAATGGATAGCAGGAAGTATCAATATCAATCCTGTGGTTGTTCGTAAAGAGCTTGGTGTGTTAAGAGAAGCGGGTTTAATTATAAGCAGACAGGGAAAAGAAGGAGGGAGTCAGCTGGCAAAGAGTGCAGATTCTATACGAATTTCTGAAATCTATCTGGCTGTGAAGAACACGGAAGTTTTAGGAAAGAAAAATAATAATCCGAATCCGGTTTGTCCTGTAGGGAAAGACATTAATAATCATCTTAGGATATTGTTTTCAGAAACAGATCAGTTGGTTCTCAATTTTTTAGGAAATAAATCTTTGAAAGAATTCAGCGACCAATTCAAATAAAATTTTTTAACGAAAAATGTAACAAAAATTATTACAATTAAATATTAAAAATAAAAAAATATGAAAAAAGTAGCAGTAATAGGAGCGACAGGTTTTGTAGGAACTCAGGTTGTAAAAGAATTATCCAACAGAGGATATCATGTAGAAGCCATTGTAAGAGATGCTTCAAAAGTGGAGCAAAACGAAAAAATAACAGCTAAAAGCGTTGATGTAAACAAAACAGACGAATTATCAGAAGCTTTAAAAGGAAATGATGCCGTAATCAGTGCTTTTAACGCGGGATGGACCAATCCTAATTTGTATGATGACTTTCTGAATGGATCTGTAAATATCGAAAAAGCAGTTGAACAATCCGGTGTAAAAAGATTTATTACTGTGGGCGGGGCAGGAAGTCTTTATATTGATGGAAAACAACTGGTAGACGGACCAGATTTTCCTGCTGAGATAAAACCGGGAGCAACTGCGGCAAGAGATTATTTAAACAAAATTAAAGAAAATGAAACCTTAGACTGGACATTTTTCAGTCCGGCAATTGAAATGCATCAGGGAACGGCAGGCGTAAGAACCGGAAAATACAGAACCGGTCTGGAGAGCCCTGTTTTTGATGAAAACGGAAGAAGTGTTCTTTCCGTAGAAGATGTGGCGGTGGTTTTAGTAGATGAACTGGAGCAAAATAACCACATCAGAGAGCGTTTTACAGCAGCCTACTAATTTTTTTAAGATATGTTTTTAAAGTTTCGGCGGCACCAAAGGTGCCGCCGAAACTCTATATTTTAGATCTTAATTTAAAGATTCATAAACAACTTTGGATTTACCGGAGTATTGTTCTTATGTACCTCATAATGAAGATGAGGTCCGGTAGAACGACCCGAATTTCCGGATTTGGCGATAACCTGTCCTACTTTCACTTTATCATTCACTTTAGCGACCAACTGCGACAAATGTCCGTAAAGAGTTGCCAGTCCGTTTCCGTGAGAAACGATCACACAATTTCCGTATCCTCCTTTCTGTCCGGAAAAAATAACCGTTCCGGCTGCAGTTGCCACGACATCTGATCCATAAGCCACGGCAATATCCAGTCCTTTATGAAACTGCATCTGGTCTGCTTCTGCAGGAGCATTATTCTTTTCTACTGGTTTTTCAGATCCGGCTGCAACAGATTTTGCTGACGAAGCAGGAGCGGGAGCTGCAGAAGGAGCTTTCGGAGTTACCATTACTTTTACCTCTCTTTTGTTTCCATAGCTGTCTGTTACTTCTATGATTTTTTCTACAGGTTCAGCTTTTACTTCCGGAGCCGCGGCGGCAACAGCAACAGCAGCAGGTTTGGCAGCACTGCTTTTTACCGAAGCTAAAACGGTTTTAAAAGGAATAGGGTTCTTTCTCACTCCGAAATTAGATGAAATATAACCTTCAGTCGGCATTCCCAAAGGAACTTCCAGTAACTTTTTCTGAAGGTTCATCAGATACTGGCTGTAACGGTTTGCCTGTTTTGCCAGATAGATAGAGTTGGAGATACTGTCTTTGCTCAGAATAGTAACTTTTTCGTTGGGAACATCCTTAGATTTAAGGAAAGAATTCAGCTCCGCTACGGTTTGATCTACCAGTGTAAGATCAGTTTTCATTTTCAGGTAATCTACACTGTCTTTTTCAGTGTTTATCTTTACAAGGTTCACTTCATAATTTTTGTTGTCCTTTTCCGAATACAACTTTGCAATGAAAATACCTTGCGCAAAAACTACTAATAAAAGTCCTCCTAAAAGCACATTTATGTTCTTTTTACTGCTTAGAAATTTCTTCATTTTTCTTCTCTTAGTATAATTACAAAACGGTTTTAAGCCTGCAAATTTAATTAAAAATAAACTTTCAGGCTTATTTTTAACAAAACTTTAGTTTTTTCTGTAATTAACGGTCAATTAGATATTTAATTGTGTTCAAGTGTTAATTTTGTCTAAATTTGGGTTTTATCATGCCTCGAAAATCCTTCTTTCCGTCTTTGTTTTAATATATTTGCAGTTCACATTTCTATTATGGCTAAAAAGAAAACAAATATAGAATCGAACCCGAAGAAAAGCAAAAATGACGTTGCGGTAGGAGTAGTCGGAAGTGGAAGTTTTGCGACTGCTATTGTGAAAATGCTTGTAGAGAACTGCAAAGTTGTACACTGGTGCGTAAGAAATGAGTACGTAAAAGGAGCGATTGAGCAGAGAGGTCATAACCCGACTTATCTTACAGCAGTTAATTTCAATCTTAAAAATCTTAAGCTTACAACCGATGTCAACGAGCTGGTTTCTGCCTGTGAAATTATTGTTTTGGCAACACCGTCGATCTATCTTTCCGATACGCTGGAGAAAATGACCTGTGATTATCAGAATAAAATTTTTGTTTCTGCCATAAAAGGAATTATTCCGAAGGTAAATGATGTGGTCGCTCATTATTTAAGAGATGAATTTAAAATAGGCTTCAGAAATCAGGCAGTTATTGCAGGGCCTTGTCATGCAGAAGAAGTGGCGATGGAAAGGCTGTCTTATCTTACTGTTGCAACGGTAGAAGATGAGGCTTCACAGAAACTGGTGGATATTTTCAATTCAGATTTTATTAAAATGCATTCCAGCAAAGATATCTTAGGCAACGAATACAGTGCGATTCTTAAAAATATTTTCGCTATCGGAGCCGGAATTGCGAGTGGATTGGGATATGGAGATAACTTTACCGCTGTTTTTGTTTCCAATGCGATCCGTGAAATGGAGACTTTTCTTGAAGCCATCTACGAAGCGCCGAGAGACGTGAACGAAAGTGCTTATCTCGGAGATTTACTGGTTACCGCGTATTCATTATTTTCCAGAAACAGAAACTTGGGAAATCTTATAGGAAAAGGATATACCGTAAAATCGGCAATCCAGTCAATGAACATGATTGCAGAAGGTTATTATGCAGCCAATTCTATTTACAAAACCTCAAAGGAAAAAGGATTGAAACTTCCGATTGTAGATACGATTTACGGAATTTTATACGAAGGGAAAAATGCAGAAAAACAGTTTAAAAAGCTAACTGCCAAACTGAATTAATCTGAATTTTAAATCATACAGGGCATCCGCAAACTTTGCGGATGCTTTTTTTTAAAGGTTTCGGCGGCGAAGCCGCCGAAGCCTTTAAAAAAATACTATACAGACAATAATAAAAACTCGGTTTTTTCCCAAAAACTCATGTTAAAATCGTTTAACAAAGCCGATTTTCAATAACTTTTCCCGAACTTTGACCTATAAAATTTAAATTATGTCACAATCGCTTACAAGCAGAACGCCGAAACCAAAATACGACGTTGTTCTAATAGGTGGCGGAATTATGAGTGCCACTTTAGCAACATTATTACACGAATTTGATCCTGAGCTCGAAATAGCTATTTTCGAAAGGCTGGGAAGGTTTGCCAAAGAAAGTACAGCAGCCTGGAATAATGCTGGAACAGGTCATTCAGCGTTTTGTGAGCTTAATTATACTCCCGAAAAACCCGACGGAACCATTGATATTTCCAAAGCAGAAAGTATTGCCGAACAGTTTGAAATTTCAAAACAGTTCTGGTCTTACTTAATTACCAAAGGTTACATCAGCGAACCGAAGGATTTCATCAATTCCTGTCCGCACATGAGTCTCGTTTTTGGAGAAAAAGATGCAGAATATCTTAAAAAACGTCATGAGAAAATGTCAGAATCCGTTCTGTTTAAAGGAATGGAGTTTTCAACCGATCACGATAAATTGAGAGAATGGATTCCTTTGGTAATGAGCAAAAGAAATCAGTCTGAAGTAATGGCGGCAACCAAAATGAATATGGGAACAGATGTTAATTTTGGAACATTAACCAGAAAAATGGGAAGACATTTGCTGGAAGATTCCAATGTTGAAGTTTTCCTGTACCATGAAGTTAAAGACATCGATCCGAAAGAAGACGGAACCTGGGAAATGAAAGTGAAAGACAGGATTCATAATCACAAACAGGAGGTAGAGGCGGATTTTGTATTCATAGGAGCAGGAGGATATGCTTTGCCGTTGTTAGACAGTTCAGAAATCAAAGAAAGCGAAGGTTACGGCGGTTTTCCGGTTTCCGGACAATGGCTGGTAAGTCATAATCAGGAATTGGTGGAAAAACATCAGGCAAAAGTATATACACAGGCAACGGTGGACGCACCTCCAATGTCCGTTCCTCATTTGGATTTAAGAATTATTGACGGAGAGAAAGCCCTTCTTTTCGGACCTTTTGCAGGATTTTCAACTAAGTTTTTAAAAGAAGGAAGCTATCTGGATCTACCTGAAAGTGTGAATACTAAAAATTTGAGATCGCTTTTCGGAGCTTGGTGGCATAATATTCCCTTAACGAAATATCTGGTTCAACAGGTGGCAATGACGAAATCCCAAAGAATTCAGCATTTGAGAGAATTTATTAAAGATGCCAAAGAAGAAGACTGGGAACTGAAAGTTGCCGGACAACGAGTTCAGATCATTAAAAAAGATGAAAAACACGGCGGTAAACTGGAATTCGGAACTGAAGTAGTAGTGAATAAAAAAGGAACCATTGCTTCACTATTGGGAGCTTCTCCGGGAGCGTCTACAGCAGTTTATGCAATGCTGAGCGTGCTTGAAAAATGCTTCCCTGAAAAACTTCATGGCGAGTGGAAAGAAAAACTGCTGGAAATAGTGCCTTCTTATGGACAGAAACTGGCAGACAATCCTGAACTTACAGAAAAAGTAAGAAACTATTCAAAAGAAAAATTGCAGCTGAAATATTAAAAAAAGTGATTAAAGAATAGTCAGATTTCAAATTAAAATACTAAATTAGAGGAACTGACTATTTACTTCACAAAGAAATTATGTCAGAAACAATTGTAAAACCGGTGATCGTGAAAGAATTATTAGAATCCCTCCAGATTAAGATGGAAGAGGAACGGCAGGTAATTGTACATTGCTGTTTTCCGGCTTCACCATTCTTTGGGAACTTCATCAGAATCTGGCAGTCTACCTATCTTTTTGATAATCAGTCAGAACATCAGAGCAAACTAATTCATGCAGAAAATATTACCATCTATCCCGACTGGACTCCGGTTCCGTTTATGAGAGATTTCTGGTTTACACTCGTGTTTTCAGGATTGCCGAAAGATTGTGAAAGTTTTGATTTAAAGGAGGTTATTCCGGAAGAAGGCGGGTTTTTTGTGGAATCCATTAAACGAAATTCATCTGACATCTACCGTGTGAAAATTTCAGAATCTTACTGAAAATTTAATTCGCTGAATAGCTTATTTACAGTAAAATTTTCATCGTAAATCATAGTTTTAAGTTCATGAAAAAATACATATTCATATTTTTACTTTTTCCACTTTTGATATTCTCTCAAAAGATTTCAAAAGAAGAAACTGAAATTAAAAAATTTCAGAAAGAACTCAATGCAGAATATTTAAACCCGAAAGAAACGCCTTTGCGTGGAGATAACTTTAAAAATTTTAAGCAGCATCCTTTCTTTCCGATCAATTTAAAATACAGAATTACTGCAAAATTCCAGAAAACGGAAAACGCAGAACCCTTTGATCTTCCCACATCTTCAGGAAAAACAAAACCTTACAGAGAATTTGGAAAAGCGACATTTCAGTTAGACGGAAAATCATATACATTAACGCTGTATCAAAGTCTGGATTTAATCAGACAGAAAAAATACAAAGACCATTTATTTCTGCCTTTCCGTGATGCCACCAACGAAAAAGAAACCTATGGCGGTGGAAAATATCTCGATTTAACGGTTCCGAAAGGCAAAACCATTATTCTGGATTTTAATAAATCGTATCATCCTTACTGTGCCTACAACGCTTACGATTACAATTGTCCCGTTGTTCCCGAAGAAAATAAACTGCCGGTTGAAATTCGGGCAGGAGTAATGTATGAAAACATTTATCATCATTAAATTATGGTAAAATTAAAATTTTTTGAACCGAAAGATTTTCCTGGAGTAAGCTATACTTTGGACGAAACGCAATTGCAATACACCGCTCCCGCAGAACAGGCATTACAGAAAATTGAAGAACGAAGCGATACCCTTGCTTTTCCCATAACCATTCTGGAGAATAATCTTCCGGTCGGCTTTTTTGTGCTGGATTTCGGAAATGATAAATTAGATATCACAGACAATCACAATTCCATGTTACTGCGTTCCCTTTCTGTAAATCCTCAACTGCAGGGAAAAGGAATCGGAAAAGCTGCAATGATTCTTCTTGATGAATTTGTTAGAGAAAACTTCAGAGACTGCAATGAGATTGTTCTTGCAGTGAACCAAAACAATAGTTCTGCTTACGAATTATACCTTAAAGTCGGCTACAAATTCGACGGAAAAACAAGAATGGGCAGAAGCGGAATACAATATCTGATGTACAAAAAACTGTAAACATAATTTCTGAAAAGATCATCGATTCCATAAAACGAGTTTAGCTTAATCCGCAAAAAAGTAAACTTTAAGAAATTTTTAATTTGAATTTTCATGTTTGGCGTGAAACTTTCACCTAAATTTGAGTAACATCAAATAATAAAACATGGAAATATCTCTTCACAACCAGGTTGCTGTCGTTACCGGAGCTTCCAGCGGAATTGGTTCTGGAATTGCAAAATCACTCGCTTCAGCAGGAGCAACCGTAATTGTTAATCACTCTTCAGAACACTCTTTAGATGAAGCAAAAGCCGTTTTAAAAGAAATTACCGATGCGGGCGGAAACGGAATAACCTATCAGTGCGATGTTTCCAAAGAAGATCAGGTTATTAAAATGTTTCAGGATGTGGTTTCACAATTCGGCACAGTCGATATTCTCATCAACAACGCAGGCGTTCAGAAAGACGCAAAATTCACCGAAATGACGCTCGATCAGTGGAATACCGTCATTGGCATCAATCTTACAGGGCAGTTTTTGTGTGCAAGAGAAGCCATTAAAGAATTTCTTCGCCGTGGTATCGATCTTTCGCGTTCCGTTGCCTGTGGAAAAATTATTCACATCAGTTCTGTTCACGAAATCATTCCTTGGGCAGGTCACGCCAATTATGCTTCAAGCAAAGGAGCCATCAGAATGCTCATGCAGACTTTGGCGCAGGAATATGGTGCAGACAAAATCCGTGTCAATTCCATTTGTCCCGGAGCAATTCAGACGCCCATTAACAAAGCTGCGTGGAGTACTCCCGAAGCTTTAAATTCCTTATTAGACTTAATCCCTTACAACAGAATCGGGCAGCCACAGGATATCGGAAATATGGCGGCGTTTCTCGCAAGTGATCTTGCAGATTACATCACCGGAGCCAGTATTTTCGTAGATGGCGGAATGACAACTTTCGAAAGCTTTTCAACAGGGGGATAATTCTTTGGGCGCACAATTCCGGCTTTCACTACTCGCTTTTTTGTGCCTTTGCTTTTTCCGGAGCTTACAAAAAGAGCTCAGACAGACCGTTCAATCCGGAGCGCATTGCAGCCGAAGCAGAGAAGAAAGTCTTTCAAAAATCAATTGTTACTGATGAATCCGTTTCACTGTCAATTTTAAAATAATCATTTAAATTATCATTCTGAAAACCTCATAGGTTTTTAAAACCTATGAGGTTTCCCAAAACAATAAAATATTCATAGATTATTGGTTAATCATCATTTATAAAAAAACATGAAAGAAAAAGAAAGACTGTCCGACGTTACATGGAAAAAATGGGGACCTTACGTCAGCAACCGTGAATGGGGATTGGTACGTGAAGATTACAGCGCAGATGGTGATGCATGGAACTACACCAATCACGACATTGCGGAAGCCAAAACCTACCGTTGGGGAGAAGAAGGAATCTGCGGCATCTGCGATGACCTTCAGAAGCTTGTTTTTTCAGTCGGATTCTGGAACAAAAAAGATAAAATGGTGAAAGAACGCTTCTTTGGCTTATCAAACGGTCAGGGAAACCATGGTGAAGATGTAAAAGAATATTTTTACTATCTTGATTCCACGCCTACGCATTCTTACATGAAAATGCTGTATAAATATCCTCAAAACGCATTTCCCTACGAAGATCTCATAAAAACCAATGCGGAAAGAGGAAAAGAAAATCCCGAATATGAATTAATCGATACCGGAATTTTCGACCAAAACGAATACTTTGATATTTTTATTGAATACGCCAAAGAAAGTCAGAACGATATTCTGGTAAAACTAACGGTCGTCAATAAGTCAGAACAAGAAGCTCCGTTAATCATTCTGCCTACAGTCTGGTTCAGAAATACATGGAATTGGGGATATAATAATTACAAACCTCAGATGAATGCTGAAAATTCAGATTGCATCAGGATTAATCATCAGGATTTAGAAATCAAAAATGTATACGCAGGAAATGCTCAGAAAGTATTATTCTGCGATAATGAAACGAATAATGAAAGATTGTATCATTCTCAAAACCAGTCAAAATATACAAAAGACGGAATCAACGATTTTGTCATCAACGGAAATTCCCAGTCTGTAAATCCAAAAGATTTTGGAACAAAGGCTTCCTTTTTCATCGACGAAAATTTTAAGCCAAAAGAAACAAAAACGTTTGAATTAAGACTTTCGGATCAGGATTTAAAACAGCCTTTTCAGGATTTTGAGGAAATTTTCGTTTCAAGACAAAAAGAAGCAGACGAATTTTATGAAGACATTCAGTGCGGAATAAAAACAGAAGACGAAAAACTGGTTCAGCGACAGGCTTTTGCAGGAATGCTCTGGAACAAAATGTTCTATCATTATAATGTGGAACGTTGGCTGAAAGGAGATCCGTCACAGACTCCCCCTCCAAAATCCCGTGAACACATCAGAAATTCTGAGTGGAAACACCTCAACAACGAACACATCATTTCAATGCCCGATAAATGGGAATATCCGTGGTACGCAACGTGGGATCTGGCTTTTCATACCATCAGTTTTTCATTAATTGATCCCGATTTTGCAAAACATCAGCTCAAACTGTTTCTTTTTGAGTGGTATATGCATCCAAACGGACAGCTTCCGGCTTATGAATGGGATTTTAGCGATGTAAATCCTCCCGTTCATGCATGGGCTGTTTTCAGGGTTTTTAAAATTGATGAATATCTGAAAGGAAATCCTGATCTGCAATTTCTGGAAAGTGCTTTTCAGAAACTCCTGATGAATTTTACATGGTGGGTCAATAAAAAAGATAACAACGGAAATAATATTTTCGAAGGAGGATTTTTAGGACTCGACAACATCGGTGTTTTCGACCGGAATATGCCTCTTCCCAACGGAGAACATCTTGAGCAATCCGACGGAACAAGCTGGATGGCAATGTTTGCTTTAAATATGATGAGAATTGCTCTGGAACTTGCTTTGTATAACAATGTGTATGAAGAAATGGCGATGAAGTTTTTTGAGCATTTTCTGGCAATTGCCAATTCTCTGGATAATATGGGTGAAGAATGTTTCAGTTTGTGGGATGAGGAAGACGAATTCTTTTATGATGCCATTGCTTCGAGCGATGGAGATCATATGTATCTGAAATTAAGAACTATTGTCGGGCTTATTCCCATGTTTGCAGTTGAGGTTATCGATGACGAAATGATTGAAAAACTTCCGAATTTTAAGAAAAGAATGACCTGGGTTCTGGAAAATAAACCTGAACTGGCTGCTTTGGTTTCTCATTGGGAAGTAAAAGGTAATGAATCCAAACACTTACTTTCTCTTTTACGAGGACATCGTTTGAAGAGATTATTAAGCAGAATGCTCGATTCGAAGCAGTTTTTAAGCGAATTTGGTGTTCGCGCGCTTTCAAAAGAATATGAGGAAAATCCTTTTACCCTAAATCTCAACGGAACAGATTATAAGGTAAAATATACTCCCGCAGAAAGCGACAGTGGATTATTCGGCGGAAACAGCAATTGGCGCGGTCCGATCTGGTTTCCGATTAATTTTTTAATAATTGAAAGTCTGCAACGCTTCTTTTTCTATTACAGTCCCGATTTTTTGGTGGAATATCCTACCGGAAGCGGAAAATATTCCAACCTTGACGAAATTGCAGAGGCTTTAAGCAGAAGACTGTCTTCATTATTTTTGAAGGATGAACATGGAAACCGTCCTTTTAACAGTCAGTATCCCAGATTTCAGACCGATCCGGATTTTAAAGACTATATTTTATTCTATGAATATTTTCATGGAGATACCGGTCGCGGTGTAGGAGCATCACATCAGACAGGCTGGACAGGACTTATTGCCAAAATTTTAATGCCAAGATTTTCCAGAAAAAATATCGCAGAATCTGAAACCGAAACACCGAAAAATGTGGAATTTTAAATCAATAATATCTTACTTAACGCTAATTCTCCTGTATTAATCATTCAAATATCTGCTGAATGACTTCCAGAGAAGCAGGAATTTTAAAATCGGTGATATGATAATGATAATACACAAGTAAGCTGTCGAGAAATTCTTTTCTGAAATTGGAATGTATTTTAATACTGTAAGGATTTTCAGCCGATAAAATGGTTTTCCAAATGGCTGAAACTTCTTCAGTAAAGAGTTGATGCATTATTTCAAGCGTGAAAGTTCCGGTTTCCGGATCAAGAAATTTCCCCGAATTAAGTAATGGCGCAACACCCTGAATTTTTAAAATTTTAATTAAAAAAATTAAATGAGACTGATAATTCCGGTTTTCCAGCTCATCTGTAAATTCTTCAAGACAGAAAAAAATGTGATGGTTTTTGTTTTCATGTCTCAGATTTTGGTTTAAAAAATCTGAAATAAAAAATACAACCGTATTACAGCGAATATCCGTATAAATATCGTTGCTTTTAATCAGTTCAAATTTTGAAATTGTCTGGATTCCGTTTCCTTTTACAGGATTTAAAGAGAAATTAAGTTTGCTTAATGGAAGAAGAAGGGCTTTTTTCTTATTTTTCTTAGCGTAAATTCCTTTTAAAAAATAAGGCTGAAACCCGTCCTCTTCGGTGAAACAATGCAGGACCGCATCATTTTCACCATATTTTATATAAGATAATAAAAATCCGCTTTGTGAATTCATTAATTTACGACAGCAATCTTTGCCGTAGCTTTATCGGAGCCGTCCTCATTGGTCATTAATACAAAATAAACTCCGGAGGCAACTCTGGTTCCTCTCTGGTTATTAAGATCCCACTCATAATATCCACCTCTTGCCACTGCGGAATGTACAACGTTTCCGGCGGCATCAGCAATTCGGATGTTGGTAACTTCTGCTAAACCTTTAATAGTAACTTTTCCTTTAAAATTAGAATAAACTACAGGGTTTGGATATACCAGAACGTTTCCAAAATTTGATGTTACATCGGCAACATCTCCCTGATACGTCACAATTCCGTCATAAGAAACAAAGTATACTTTTCCAGTTTTTTTATCAACCTTAATGTCCGTAATTGTATTTGTTGGGAGTGGAGAATTTTCTTTGGTAAAATGTTTAATCGTTTGCTGTCCATCAGCAGAAAGATAATACACTCCGCCGCCGTCAACAGAAACCCACTTATGATCTCCAGCATCTACTTCGATCTGTAAAATCTGTCCGTCTCTGAAGAGTTCTTCCCCCAATCCGTTCTGTTCTATGATGATAGGTTCCATCTTTGCTGTAGAAGGGGTTTTTATTGCTGAAACAGCATTAGAAAGAACTCTTAATCCCACATCTGTACCAATCCATGCGTCCCCCGATTTATCGACAGCTACAGAAATCGTTCCATTTGCTGTGGTTGGGAAGCCATTGGGCTGGGTTAAAATATAGGCAGTATCGTCCGATGTACTTTGCGTTTTCTTTGTATCATACGCTATAAAATTACTAGTTCGCGGCGTAGGAATAAAAAGAAGTCCTTCACTATATAAAGCTTTTTGTGCCGCTCCAAATTGAGAAGTTGTGTTTTTTATCACGAAATCATCTGTTGTTCTGTCATAGGCTCCGATAGCAGTATAAGGCCCAAGTGCGGCACCATCACCAGAGAAAGCTATAGAAGCAAACAGATTATTGGAATCATCAAAGATTAAACCTACAGGTCGTCTTGTGAAGATATTGGTGGTTCCTAAATCATAACTTTTGACTAAAGTAAAATCTTTGCTCCCTGCATTGTATTTCATTTTATAAATTCCGCGTGCACCATTGAGCATATAGTTTGTGAAGAATACATCAGTTGGATTTACTGGATCTGCTACCACGTCCAGAACATTAAAAATTGTAGAGCTACCTTTAAAATATGAAGGATATATCCAGCTCATTCCGTCAAAATAATAAAATCCTGGATTTTTTGGATTGATAATTGCGGTATTAAACCGAGCTTCTCTTCCTCCAGTTGAAACCAAAATCTGATTTTCACCATAGAGGCTGATTTTGTAGGCATAATTGAGATAAGGACCATCCGGCTTGAAAGTATTTCCGCCTTCATTTTTAATTCCTGAAAAAGCAGTTCCTCCATAAACACTGCTTCCAACCGTTGTTGCAGTATTGCACTCTTCTCCGAAAGTTACATTCCCGTTGAAAGTTCCGTTGGTACTGAATGTATACACTCTGCTCGCATCTGTAACGACAATATTGTTACTTGTAACAACTACATCACGTACATTAGTGAAGGATTGTGATAGAGCAGTCGGAGTTCCGTTATTATAAAGATAGGCTGTATTTCCGGAAGAAAAACTTAATACTCCTTCAGAATCTATATGGCTGAATGAGCCCGGCAATTCCGTAGTCCATGTTGAAAAGACAGGAAAAGTGGTATTCATTTCATGGCTTCTAAGACCGGTATTGGTAACAGAAAAAACTTTATTTCCGAAAATAGTAGCTTCGTTACTTGCCTGATAAACGCCTCCTGATAAAAAGAATGCTGAATCTTTAAATTCTTTCTTTTTTAAATCGAAAATTGAGACTCCATATCCTACAGAAATCACAGCAAGATCGCCGGTAATCGATATATGATTGATTTTTTTGCTTCCGTTGTATCCTGTTGCAATAGGAATATCTACAACATAAGTAATCCCATCCGGAGTGATTATATCCAGTGAACCGTTTTGATAACCTACCAATCCGATTTTATTCTGTGGATTATAATCAAAAGCCGAAACTTTAACCTCATGTAAACCGTTTGCCTTAGAAAGTTTGGTAATTTCGCCGGTAGAAATGGTATAATAAAAAATCCCGCTGTCTGCTGCTGCAACTATTTTTCCATTATC
Source organism: Chryseobacterium sp. ZHDP1 (assembly GCF_018603435.1). Taxonomy (GTDB): domain Bacteria; phylum Bacteroidota; class Bacteroidia; order Flavobacteriales; family Weeksellaceae; genus Chryseobacterium; species Chryseobacterium indicum. The sequence goes on from NZ_CP075682.1 coordinate 4,009,248, forward strand.
TTCTTTCATGGCAAGAATATTATTATAGGAAAATAAATCTGCCCATTTTTTTGAAGAAATAGTCTGTGCATGTGCAACTTGCAGGGATGCTAAAATACCAAGAGAGATTAAAGAAAGTTTTTTCATGCTTATGCTTTTATGCTGCTGTCTATTACCTGATTATTCCAGGAAATATGTTTTACATTTTTATTAGTATCAAAAAAGAAATCTATTCTGCCGAGCAGAAGACCTGCCCATCCTACCTGATTTACCAGAACATTTTTACCCGCTCTGTTGGTAAAAGTCTGGGGTTCCGGCAGGAAGGTATGGGTATGACCGCCCAGAATAATATCAATATTTTCTGTTTTGGCAGCTAAGATTTTATCACTTATTTTATTGGGTTCGTCTTTGTAATCGTAGCCTATGTGTGAAAGGCAGATCACAAGATCACATTTTTGTTCATTTTTCAGGAAGTTTGAATAATGTTGGGCAACATCTACAGGATCGGAGTAAACCGTTTCTCCATATTGTTTTTTGCCAACGAGCCCGTCGAGTTGAATTCCCACTCCGAAAATTCCCACTTTGATTCCGTTTTTATCGATAATCTTGTAAAGAGAAGTTTTCCCGTCCAGAACTGTATTTTTGAAATCGTAATTTGAACAGATGAAAGGGAATTTTGCATTCGGCAAAACCTTTAAAAAACCGTTCAGTCCATTATCAAAATCATGATTTCCCATCGTGGAAGCATCATACTTCATCATCGACATTAATTTGAATTCCAGTTCCCCTCCGAAAAAATTGAAATAGGGTGTTCCCTGAAATATATCTCCCGAATCCAGAAGTAAAACATTGCTTTCCTGGTTTCTGATCTGCTGTATTAAACTTGCTCTCCTTGCAAAACCTCCCTGATTAGGATTTTTCGTATAGCTTGCGTCAAAAGGCTCTATTCTGCTGTGCTGATCGTTGGTGTGAAGAATAGTAAGTTTCGTTGCGGACTTTAAATCAAGAATGTTTAATTCTTCCGCCATCATCATATTGGGAGCTAAAGCCATTGCTAAAGTTCCGCCTCCTATTGCTTTTAAAAAACTTTTTCTATCCATTACTTCTTACCGATAAAATTTAAACGAACATCTGTATTAGAAACTACTTCAGGATTTTTCTTAAAATAATCAATGAAAAGATCTCTTAATTTCATTCCTGTAGGAATCATTTCTCCTTTCGAGAAGAATTTCATATTATCGCCTCCCAATGCAAGATAGTCTGAAGTTGCAAGATAATAATCCTGATCCGGATTTACTGCCTTTCCGTTGATTAAAGCTTTGGTTAGCTGTTTATTATTGGTTTCTATATATAAATGAGAAACAGGATTGTTTACCTGATGTTCTGCATAATAATCAAAAAGTCCATGTAGATCGCTGCCTTTCATTTTTACGATAATTACTTCATTTTCAAAAGGCATCACTTCAAAAACACTTTTCAGTAAAATATCTCCTTTCCCGATCGTGGTACGGATTCCTCCGATGTTGATGAGGGCTGCGTCTACATTTTTCTGTAAATTTTTCTTTGCCCATACATCAGCTCCGTCGAAAGTATAATCTGCTAAAAGATTGCCTAAATTACTGTTATCCCCCTGTTTTGTAAGATCTGTATTGGTATGAGAGATCTTTTGGTTCATTTCTTTGTCCAGTTTCAGTTTGTAAGGTTCAATAATTTTTACAAATTCCTCATCATTTTTCAGCTCATTATTAATAGAAATATTTTTCTGCGTTCTCACATTCGCAATCTGCATGGAAGAAGCCGAAGAAGCCGTCTTACAAGCCGAAAGAGTAGCCAGAGCAATTCCTAATAACAAGAATTTATTTTTCATACGCTGTAAATTATTTATTAAAGCATCTGTACTTATCAGTCTATTGGATAAACATTTTAGCAGATAACTTAGCCATACTTTTTTTAGTATATGCAAATATAATTATATGTATAATAAAACATTATTAATTATTAGAAATTCTTCTCGTAAATGATTAAATTTGGCAAAAATAATTCTAACAGATGAGCATTTTAAAAGGAGTAGGTGTTGCTTTGGTAACGCCCTTTAATGAAGATTTATCCGTAGATTTCGAAAGTTTAACAAAATTGGTAGACTACAATATCGAAAACGGAACCAGTTATTTAGTTGTTTTGGGAACTACAGCGGAAGCTGCAACACTTTCTGCTGAAGAAAAAAAACAGGTGGTTGAACACATCATTAAGGTTAATAATAAACGCGTTCCTTTGGTTTTAGGGATTGGCGGAAATAATACTCTTGAAGTAAAAAAACAGATTGAAGAAGCTGATCTTTCTGAATTTACAGCAGTACTTTCTGTGTCTCCTTATTATAACAAACCTAATCAGGAAGGGCTATATCAGCATTACAAAGCGTTGGCTTCCACAGGAAAAAATATTATCATTTATAATGTACCTTCCAGAACAGGGCAGAATGTTGAAGCAGAAACAACACTGCGTCTGGCAAAAGAATTTCCGAACCTGTTCCTGATTAAAGAAGCGGCTCCGAATATTCTTCAGTATTTTGATATATTAAGAAAAAAACCGGAAGGCTTCAATCTGGTTTCAGGAGATGATGAATATACACTTCCTGTAACTTTGGCCGGTGGAGCAGGGGTAATTTCTGTAATCGGACAGGCTTATCCTAAAGAATTTTCTACCATGGTTCAGTTAGCTTTTGATAAAAAAGTGGATGAAGCGTATGAAATTCATAACAAGCTGGTTGAGATCACAAGACTAATTTTTGCAGAAGGAAATCCTTGTGGAGTTAAGGTAATTTTGGCAGAAATGGGAATCATCAAAAATTATCTGAGACTTCCTTTGGTAGCTGCTTCAGAAGGTCTTCATGTAAAAATTAAAGCTGAAATGGCGAATATTTAAAAGAGAATTGCAGTCATCTGCTTTAAAATGAACTGTGAATTTGCAATAACATTTGAAGCAATACTAAAAATATCAGGTGAAAGATAAGTTCTTTCACCTTTTTCAATTTTTAAAATTTAATTATATGAAATTAATAGAAGCTACAGAAAAAGATATTCCTCTGATTCAGAATTTGGCAAGAAGATCCTGGGAAAGTGCCTATTCAGGAATTATTTCTGCCGAACAGATTAATTATATGTTGGGAAAAATGTATTCTAAAGAAGAAATTTCTACACATTTGAAGAATCCTGATTATCATTATTTCTTGATTTTTGATGAAAATAACAATTCTTTTGAAGGCTTTATGGGATATGAAAACGGATATGAAGAACAGACAACCAAACTTCACAGGATTTATCTAGTTCCTGAAAGTAAGGGAAAAGGTTTCGGAAAAGAAGCCCTGAATTTTTTAAAGCAGAAAATTTCTGAGAGTAATGATAAAAGAATTATTCTGAATGTAAATAAAGAAAATAACGCTAAAAAGTTCTATGAATCTCAGGGTTTTAAAGTGTATGATGAAGTGGTTCTGAATATTGGAGACGGTTTTGTTATGGATGATTTCCTGATGGAATTTGTATTTTAAGATGCTGCAGATTGGAATTTTATAAATCTTAAACATAATTCTATAAAATGTGATTTATTTATTTTGTCCATCTTTGCAATACCAAATCACCTAAAACAGTACATTCATATGCTTGGTGCTAAGCTTTTTTAGCTTTTTATCAGTATATATTTTTTTTCATCCTTAGTGTTTAAATTCCTGTATTAATTAATGCAGGAATTTTTTATTTATGCTAGAAATAACAAATTTCAATTATATCACATATAATTGAAATAAAATTTTTATATTTACAATAAACATAAAAGGATTTATAAAAGATGAAAATGTACGTAAAGTTTGACTTTAATACCCTCTGTAAAAAAATACTTGACGAAAAGCTTCGGGAGCATGGTCTCAAGTACAGGCTTTTGAACTTTGGTGAAGTAGAATTCTATGAATCTCTTACCCAGGAACAGCACATAACTTTCAAAAAAAATCTGGAAGATTACGGAATAGAAATTATTGAAAATCAGAAAGCTGCATTGGTACAGAAGATTAAAGATGCCATTGTGGAGCTGATCTCTTCGGAAGAAGGTATTTCTGTAAAAGCTTCCATCTATATTTCTGAAAAGCTGAATCACAGCTACGGATATCTTTCTAATCTGTTCTCTGAAATTACCCATACGTCTATCGAAAACTTTCTTATCATCCGTAAAATAGAGTTTGCAAAAGAGCTCATTATAAGTAAAAAGCTTAGTTTTACGGAAATTGCTTACCGTCTGAATTACTCGAGTGTGGCACATCTAAGCACACAGTTTAAAAATACTACCGGCATGACGCCTTCGCAATTCCAGAAAATTATTGCACTGAGAAGGAAATTCTCACATACAAATGAACAATATCTGAAGGCTGTATGATCAAAGATTATCTGAATATCATTCTTGTAGAAGAAGATGAAGGAAAAAGGATTTTTTTTGAGAATATATTCAAGGATTCAAAAATAGCCATAAGAGCAAATGTTCTTCATCATATACAATCTGCTTTACAATCATTGGCTGAAGAAGATATTCCTGTTCCTGAAATATTATGGATCAGTAAAGATATGATCGAAAAATATGCTTCTGAATTTTTATCTGAAATTAAAGGAGATATCAAGTTTAATAATACGATTCTTGTTATTTATTCAGATAATTTTAAAAATGAAGACAAAGATGAGTTTCTGGTTAAAGGAGCGAATATAGTAATGGAACTTCCTGATAATTATAATAATATGAAAAAAATAGTGAACGAAATTATTGCTATAAACTGGCAGTATCATACTTCAGGATTCAACAGGAATAATTTTATCATGAAACTGTGAAAAATTATGGTTAAATTATTTTGGAATTAAAATTAAAGTTTTATATTTGTAAAGTAATACTCACACAAAGGTGATAATTAAGTAGAGAAGATACTTATATTGTCTGTGAAGCATTACCGAAATTGAAACACAGATTTATTATATCAAAAAAACGATAAATGAATGAATAACAATTGTTTCAATCTTGAAATAAATTATATAAATCACAATGTTAGTTAAACAAAATGAATTATAATAATTTCCAATTAAAAGCGCAGAAGATCTTTAAACAAAACGGTACAATCATGAAAACTCAGTACTGCCAAAGGAATATATCGTTTCATTTTTCAAATCCTTTGTCAGAAACCTAGTTAGTTTTTATAAATAAGCAATTGGAAACATAATTCATTTTGTTTTTTTACTTTAATTTTTAAGCTTAAACATCATAACATTATCATATCAACACACCACATCACAAAATATTAAGCGAAAAGCGAAGTGAATTTTTAAAGAAGTAAAGTAAATTTTCTTCAAATAACAGTTTTATAAGGGGAAGCCGCGTGAAGACAAGATCTTTTCGCGGTTTTTTGTTTTCAGGAGATTTTACTCCATTTGTTTTTACCGTTATAATTTCTCAGATAGTAATTCTTAATGATCTGATTTTCCGGTCTTGATAACAGTGGATCGGCTTCTAAAATTCTTTCTACCGTCTTTTTTGTTGCCTTAATAATAGCAGAATCATTCACAAGATCCAGCCTTTTAAAATCTACAACACCGCTTTGCTGGGTTCCCAGAATATCTCCTGGACCCCGAAGCTGCATATCAACCTCAGAAATTTTGAAGCCATCGTTGGTTTCTACCATTGTTTTTATGCGGGTTCTGCTGTCTTTAGATAATTTATCCGAAGTCATCAGAATACAATAACTCTGTTCCGCACCGCGACCGACGCGTCCGCGAAGCTGGTGGAGCTGCGAAAGCCCGAATCTTTCAGAACTTTCAATAACCATTACAGAAGCATTCGGAACATTTACCCCGACTTCAATTACTGTTGTGGCAACCATAATTTCTGCTTTTCCGGAAGCAAAATAATTCATAGCGGCATCTTTTTCATCAGGTTTCATTTTTCCGTGAAGCATGGTTACATTGTAATGTGCGAAATTATCCATCACATTTTCCAGACCTTCCATCAGATTTTTGTAATCTAAAGTCTCCGATTCTTCAATTAAAGGGTACACAAAATAAACCTGTCTTCCTTTCTGGATTTCCTCACGGCAGAAGTTATAGACATAAGCTCGGTCTTTTTCTCTTCGGTGAGCCGTAATGATAGGCTTTCTTCCGATAGGAAGTTCATCAATAACCGAGACATCAAGATCAGAATAAAAGCTCATCGCGAGAGTTCTCGGAATCGGAGTTGCCGTCATGACCAGAATATGAGGAGGAATTTTATTTTTTGCCCAAAGTTTTGCTCTTTGTGCCACCCCAAATCTGTGCTGTTCGTCGATAATTGCCAAACCGAGATTCTTAAATTTCACTTTATCCTCCAGAACGGCATGGGTTCCTACAAGAATAGAAAGTTCACCATTTTCCAGTTCTTCATGAATTTTATTCCGTTCGGACTTTTTGGTGGAACCTGTTAAAAGCCTGATTTTAACTTCCGTTTTTTCTAAGAGCTCTTTAATTCCGTTATAATGCTGCTGAGCAAGAATTTCTGTAGGAGCCATGATGCAGCTTTGGAAACCATTGTCTTTTGCTATAAGCATCGTTAAAAGAGCAACCATGGTTTTTCCGGAACCTACATCACCCTGCAAAAGACGGTTCATCTGGATGGGACGTTTCATATCCATCCGGATTTCTTTAAGTACTCTTTTCTGAGCTCCCGTTAAATCAAACGGAAGATGATTTTCATAAAAATCATTGAAATAATCTCCGACGATCGGAAAAGGATTTCCTGCCGTATGGCTTTTATGGTGAAGTTTTTTCAGTCCGAATCCTAACTGAAAGAAAAATGATTCTTCAAATTTTAAGCGGTAATTGGCTTTCTCAAAATGTTCCATATCCTTCGGAAAATGAATATTGAGATAGGTGTGCTGTCTTGATAAAAACTTAAATGCCTTTAAAAGATAATCCGGAAAGTTTTCGTAGATCAGATTAGGGATTTCTTTGCAGATATTTCTTAACACAACCTGAAAAAATCGTTGATTCAGCCCTCTTTTGGTGAGTTTTTCAGAACTTGGATAAATTGGTCTTAGCCTGTTTTCGGAATCTTTCTTTTCTTCGATTTCTATTTCCGGATGCGGCATAGAAAACTGATTATTGAAAACATTGATTTTCCCGAAAATAAAAACTTCCTTATTCACAGGAAGCTGTTCTTTCAGCCATTTTGAATATTGGAACCATACCAGATCCATTGATCCTGTTTCGTCATTGAATTTTGCTGAAAGTCTTTTAGTTTTTCCGGTCTGTATTTCCTGAATGTTTGTGATTCTTCCTTTCAGCTGTACGTCTGTGGAGAGGTCTCCGAGCTGCGAAACCTTGTGAACTTTGCTTTTATCCAGATAACGGAGCGGGTAGAAGTTCAGCAGATCTTCCACGGTGGAAATTCCCAATACACTTTTGATAAGTTTGGCTTTTTCCGGACCGATTCCTTTTACGTATTCTATGGAGGTTTCTAAAGTCATTTTAGGAGCCACGAATTTCGGGAAAAATTAGAAATTAAAAAAGGCTCTCATTACTGAAAGCCTGTATTTTTATTCTTTTATTTTAGATTTAAATTTTTTCTGATAATCTTCCCACTGCTCCCGCGAACGTATTTTCTTGAAAAGATCTTTAGAAATAAATTCCAGATAAGGTTCTAATTCCTTTGCGGATAATTCTCCCTGTAAAATGGTGATCGGATTACCGCTTTCATCCAGAAAAACCGTACTCGGAACGGCTGCAACATTCATATACTGAGTGAATTCGTGTAAGGAATTTCTTCCTTTCTTATGTTCTGTATTCGGATTAGAAAACTTTCTGCCGAAAATTTCAATTTCTTTTTTATCTTCCGCATTAAATTTTACCGGATAGTAACTCTCATTCAGCATATCAGAAATTACCTGATGTCCGTATGTTTTTTTATCCATGATCTTACACGGACCGCACCAGTCTGCGTAAAAATCGATAAGAATTTTTTTAGGATTTTCTTTTTGTGCTTTCAGTGCTTCTTCAATCGTCATCCATTTTACCTGCGCAAAACTGAAAGTGACCAGAAAGAGTGCTATTAAACTTATAATTTTCTTCATGATTTGGTATTTTGAAGTAAATGTAAGCATTTACTATTTTTATTTTACATCCTGCATTAATTTTTTCACAAGCGGGGAAATCAAAATTAGTACCAATCCGGCAATTACGGCATATAATCCTAATTGTTTATATCCATCGGTGTAAGTGATCAAAGAATCATAATTCGTAGAACCTTCTTTTGCAGTCGCCAGACCGGCTCCGATGATTCCCGCGACATACTGACCGTAAGCAGATGCCAGAAACCACATTCCCATCATCATTCCCTGAAGATTTTTTGTAGATAGCTTCGTCATGATGGATAAACCGATGGGAGAGAGGCATAATTCTCCCAGAGTGATAACGAGTAAAGCAATGGTAAAGAAATTAAGAGAAGTAATACCCTGAAGATCTGCAAAAAAACGGGTGGCGAATAAAATATAATATCCCACACCTAAAAAGACGAATCCCAGACCAAATTTAATGATGGTGTTCGGTTCAATTTTTCTTTTACCCAACCAAATCCAAAGTAATCCGATTAAAGGAGCTAAAAAGATAATGAAGAAGGCACCTCCGGAATTATTAACTCCATTCGGATCTAATCCTAATAGATCTTTATTTAAATTTTTTGCCGCAAAAATACTTAATGAACCGCCGCTTTGTTCATAAATTCCCCAAAATAAAATTGAGAATAGAATGAAGACTAAGGCTGCCCAAAGTTTGTTTCGTTCAGCAGTAGTCACTTTAGTCATTTCATAAAATAAATAGATTAATGTAATCGGACCAATTGTCCACATAAAATAATCTGTATATTCTGTTTTTGCAACCATTACCATGATAATCGGAACGAAGATTAATGATAAAACATACACTCCGTATTCCTGCCATTTCGGGATAGGTGCAGATTTTGTCTCATTTTCAGGATGTCCCGGCTGAAGCCCGATTGTTCCTAAACTTCTTTGGGTAAAAACAAAATTTATTAAACTGATGACCATTACCACTGCAGCTAATCCGAATGCAATATTCCATCTTAACATTTCTGGAATTACATCTGATAAAATCTCTCCTTTTCCGATGGCAATACAAAAGTATCCACCCAGTAATGCTCCAAGGTTAATTCCTGCATAGAAAAGTGAAAATCCGGCATCAGCTCTTGAATCATTCGGTTTATAAAGCTGACCGACCATTGATGAGATGTTGGGTTTAAAGAAACCTGTTCCCACTACGGTAAACGCGATTCCCAGAAAGAAAAATTTGTGAGGGTCTGTCGCAAGAATTAAACTTCCGACGATCATTAATAGTCCGCCCCAAAACAGAGATTTTCTGAAACCTAAAATTTTATCTGCAAATAGACCACCGATAAAGGTAAACGCATAAACAAAAGCCTGCGTGGCGCCATATTGAAGATTGGCTTCACTTTCATGAAAATTAAGCTGCGAGATCATAAAGAAAACAAGCATTCCTCTCATTCCGTAAAAGCAGAAACGTTCCCACATTTCGGAGAAGAACAGACTCCAGATCTGTTTCGGATATTTGCCTTTAAAATTTTGTATTTCGTCTAAAGTTAAACTCATAGGTCAGTATGATTAAGTTTTAATTAAATTTTCTGTAAAATAACGGGAAAAGTCATTACCAAAGATAGTTTGCATTCAAATATTGTTTCGAATTTATATTTGAAGGATATTAATCTATACAAATTTTCAGTCTTGTTGCAGGCTTTGAGGTTGTACTTACTTTACCATCTCAATTTTTCCATCCACAAATAAAGATTTTCTCTTTCCTCTCGGGCTTGAATCGTCAGCAAAACTCCAGAATGATTTTACGGTTCCATCTTTAGTATTGACTACCTGACTTACTGTCCAGCCGTCTTTTTCTATCCAGTTTAAGAAATGCAGATCTTCACTCAGCTTCTTATAATCCATTTTTTCATCGCCTTCATTAATCAATCCGTTTTTATCGGTTGTTTTCCAGTGCAGCGTTGAATCTTTGTGGTAAGTTACTTCTGCTCTCATTTCCGGAAATGTAATAATGGCTTTTTTTCCGAGAAGTTCAGAATTGGCTGATGTTCTTTTTTCTGGGAGATTTTCGTTTTTACGGTTGCAGGACAATACAACGGCTGCCGCTAAAAATCCGTATATCGTTGTTTTCAATGTAGCGGCAAAGCTGTTTCTGATCAGTTTATCCATTTTAGGCTGAACAGTATTGATTTTAATGGTTTTTAAATTTTGCATTTGTGTTTTCATTATGGATAATAAAGAGGATGAATATCGTTTAAATTTTATCTTATAATTGAGCATATTGGCTGTTACAAATATCTGTAAGCATATTGCTTCAAAACATTGAACAAGTTCAATAAATGAAGTCTGAATTATTTTTTGTTAACTATTTTTTTTCTTATTCTGCTCACAAATTCATGACTGATACCTAAATATGCAGCGATTTGCACATTGGTTAACCTTTGGTAAAGCTGAGGGTATTTCTCGATGAAATCAGTATATCGTTTATCTGCTGTTTTGCTGAGGTTATCAATCATTCTTCTTTGCAGGGCAACGTGTGTTTTTTGTGTCATTACACGAAACAGCTTTTCGATTTTGGGCAGGTTTTTGTAAGCAAACTCCTTGTCTTTTTTAGAAATGATTAAAACTTCACTGTCTTCCAGTGCTTCTATGTTCAGTTGAGACGGTAGTTCATTTGTAAAACTATCAATATCAGTAATCCACCAGTCTTCTGTGGCAAAGTTCAGGATTTGTTCTATTCCGTCAGAATCAATATGATAGGTCTTGAATAGCCCTTTTATTACAAAACCTTCAAACTTACATATTTCCCCTTCTCTTAATAAAAACTGCTTTTTTTTAATGATCTTTTTTTGGAATAAGCTGTAAAATTGTGCTGATTCATCTTCAGAAAGAGTAATGTGCTGCGATATATTATTTTTAAAAATTTCTGTCATACTTCAATTATCATTAATGCTTTTTTACCTTTTAATAGAAGAGGTTTATATTTCTGTCCGCTGACGAACAATCACTTAAATTCTTTAATATGAATTTGTAATTATATTTGCTGTCATGCAGATAATTACTAAAATAAAAAAAACCTCCGACTTAGCGGAGGTTCTTGTATTTTATTTGATGCAATTTAGTTTACACCGTGCATCATTTTCTTTAAAATAGGTGAAATTAATGCTAAAATTACAGCAGCAATACCACAAAGAACAACGAATACCATGAAGAATTCAAATAAATTGTGGATTTCAAAACCTGCAAAAGTAGGATTAGCTAAAGGCAATTGCGCTTTTTCAAAAGCCGCTGCCTGATCTGCAGTTAATGTTACTTTTTTATCTAAAACATCCTGAAGATTAATTCCCATTTCCTGTGCCTTAGAGAATTTATCTCCCGTTGCAGGAATCAATGCTCCCAAAGAACCTGCTAAAGCATAACCTGCAGCATTGGAAATAAAGAATACTCCGTATAATAAGGATGCAAATCTTTTTGGAGCCAGCTTACCTACCAATGATAATCCGATAGGAGATAAACAAAGTTCACCACAAGTCTGAATAAAATACAGTAACATTAACCATTTGATAGCCAATAATCCTGAGTTTCCTAAATCTTTTACGTTATGTGCGATGATGAAGTAACTTAATGCGATCAGAGCAAGTCCCATTGCCTGCTTCATCGGCGAAACCGGCTCTTTTCCTTTTGCTCTTAATTTGTCCCAGATTAAGCTGAAAGGAACGGCTAAAACCACAACGAAAATACCGTTGAAAATCTGTACCATCGAAGGAGGCATATTCCATCCTAAGATATTTCTGTCGGTCTGATTATCTGCGATAAAAGTTAATGAAGATCCCGCCTGCTCAAACGCTGCCCAGAAGAAAATAATAAAGAACGATACGATATATATTACCCAAATTCTCTGTCTTTCCACTTTATTTTCAGCAGAACTCATGATTAAGAATGCCAGAGAAATTCCTGCTGCATAAATGAAGGGATAAATAATTCCTTTAATCAGCTGTCCCATTTCTACGGCTTTAAATCCGAATTCTCCCACCAAAAGATATCTGAAAGCAAAGAAAAGAATAACGAATAATCCTCCTGTAATTCCTAATGCCGATCCGGAGAATTTAGCAGTCTGTGTTTCTCCTTCTTCAAAATCTGCACTTGTATTGTTTTTAGGTAATCCACCGATAGGTCTTCCTTCCGGTGTAACAACATATTTATTTTTAAGAATAAAGAAAGTAATGGTACCGATTATCATTGCAATGGAAGCAGCAAGGAATCCCCATTTGAAGGCGAAAATATCTCTTACACCTGTTGTCGCATCTTTTACGTCTCCTACGTACGGACAGATAAACTGTCCTAAGAATGCTCCAATATTAATTCCCATGTAGAAAATTGTGAAAGCAGAGTCCAGTTTTGATTTTTCCCGCTTTGGATAAAGGCTTCCTACCATCGAAGAAATATTCGGTTTGAAGAATCCGTTACCGAAAATGATGATGAATAGAGCAAGCCACATGATGGTTTTTGCTGCATCCAGACCTCCCGAAAACGTAGAAGCACTGATGAAAAGCAAAAACTGACCAACTGCCATTAAAGATCCACCGATTAAGATGGCGTTTCTGTTACCGATATATTTATCGGCGATGAAACCTCCCAAAAGCGGAGTAAGATAACATAAAGCTAAAAATCCACCGTAGATGATTGCTGCATCAGCTTCTTTTATCAATAAGGAATTTACCATGAAGAGCGTTAATAAAGCTCTCATTCCATAAAAGTTGAAACGCTCCCACATTTCTGTTCCGAAAAGAACCCACAATCCTTTCGGATGTCTGGAATTCTTGTTCTCTACAAATTCATCCGGCTTCGGACTCAATGCTTCAGTATTATCCATTTTTATTGTTAATTTTTGTTAAGACTGACAAATATAGTTTTTTTTGTGTTTTCGGCAAGGTTTTAATTTTATATTTAAATAAAAAAGCTGCAGAATAATTCCGCAGCTTGATTTTCTGTATTGTGAACAGGGATTAATGTCCTTTTTCTTTCATGATTCTGTTTAATCTTTTCAGCATAGATAAGCCTAAAAGGGTTGCGAATATCAACAAAGCAAAATTCACTAAAAAGTAATTCATTTTATTGTCATAATTGTACCAAGTACTGGCTAAAATTCCGGAAAGCTTGTTTCCTACTGAGTTGGCAAGGAAAAACCCGCCCATCATCAACGCTGTAATTCTTGCAGGAGAAAGTTTGGAAACGAAGGATAATCCCATCGGTGAAAGACATAATTCTCCCACGGTAATAACTCCGTAACTTGCAACCAGCCACCACGGCGAAACTTTTACGGCTCCGTTATCTCCTGCCCAGACTGCCAAAACCATAACCAGACAAGATAACCCTGAAATGAAAAGTCCTAAAACAATTTTTGTTGGCGTTAACGGCTCTTTTCCTTTTCGTCTCAATAATGCCCAGAAACCAACCACAACAGGCGTTAAAGCGATTACCCAAAACGGATTGATGGACTGAAACAATTCTGTATTGTAAAGATAGGTTTTCGCCTGAGGATTTTTCTCCAGTTCTGCTCGCTGTTCGGGAGAAATATTTTTAAAATAAACATCTTTTCCCTGAACTTTTATTGTGTTTCCGTCTTTATCTTTCTGAGACTGAAACTGGTTGTCGTAAACAGGAACTTCTTTGTCTTCATAACTTTTTCCGTCTACCATGTAAATGCTTTCCAAAGGTTTTTCCATGGAAGCAGGTACGCTTCTGTCGGTGTAATAATTTGCCCATCTCGTTAAAGCGGTTCCGTTCTGTTTGAAAACTGCCCAGAAGAACATACTGATCAGGAAAACCGATAATAAGGCTCCGATAGACGATTTTTCGTCCGGCTTCGCTTTGAAGTATAGGGAAGCATAGAAATAAATAACAGGAACACAGGCAAAAATAAAGGCATCTGTATTGTCGCTTCCGAAAATATTTCCGGGAATGATCCAGCCGATTGCTCCTGCAATGATTGCCGGTAAGAATACTTTTATTAATATTTCAGAAAGTTTGGTATCTCCTTCCTGAACAGGCTTCATCTGAGCGGCATGAATATAATGTTTTCTTCCGATGGTAAAAATAATTAATCCGACCAACATTCCGACTCCGGCAGTGATGAAGGCTTCACCCCAGCCGAATTTGTTTCGCATAAAAGCGGCAATAATGTTGCAGATAAACGCTCCGATATTGATTCCCATGTAAAAAATATTGTATCCGGAATCTTTATTAGCTTTATAGGGTTCTTCGGAGTATAAATTGCCAAGCAGAGTAGAAATGGTAGGTTTAAAGAAACCGTTTCCGATGATAATTAACGCTAAAGAAGAATAAAATAAAGTAAGATCTTTAAAAACACCCATCCCGATATATCCTGCAGCCATCAAAACACCTCCGATATAAATGGATTTGATGTATCCTAACACTCTGTCCGCAAGAAATCCTCCGATAAAAGGAGTTAAGTAAGTTAAAGCAATGTACGTCCCGAAAATATCGTCCGCAGTTTTGTCCGGAAGTCCGAGACCGCCTTTTGCTCCGGTAGGTTCAATAACATACAATACAAAAATTCCGAGGATAAGATAGTACCCGAAACGCTCCCACATTTCCGTAAAGAAGAGGAAAGGCAATCCTTTAGGATGTTTAGTCTTCATAGTTTACAAATTTCAAATTTCACAAATATAGAATTTTAAAAATAATAATAGAATTTTATTAACTTTGATGGAAATAAAGATGAAGAAAATGGAAATTACGTTAAAAGATTTAGAAGATAACATCAGAACACTTCCTGAAAATTTTTATGAAGAGGTGAATGATTTTATTGATTTTTTGAAGCAGAAACATTTCAAAAGCAAGTCTCATCAGATTCCTGAATGGCAAAAAGAAGAAACAGGAAGAAGGGCAGAATATTTACGTGAAAATCCTCAAAGTTTTGTTTCTGAGTCTGAAATGGATGATTATTTAAATAATCTCGAAAGTGGCGACTAGGTTAATTTACGGACATTTTGTAAAGCAGGATTTAAAAGAAATCAACGATTGGTACAGGAAAATTAATAAAAAGTTATGGAACAGATTTCTTATTGATTTTCGGAACAAAATCGACTTAATAAAGGAAAATCCATTGTCCTTTGAACTTAAATATGGCGACATCCGAATTGTTTTTCTCAAAAAATTTCCCTTTGGAATTCATTATTCTTACAGCGAAGAGAAAAATATTATTGAAATCTATTCTGTCTTTCACACTTCCAGAAATCCTGAAGAATGGAATGACAAAAAATAGAAAGCCGAATCTTAAAAAGAGATCCGGCTTTTTTTATGCTAAAATATTGAATTACAAATTCTCCAAAATAAAATCAGTCATTTTCTGATAAAGTTGTGGTCTTGTCTGTCCGCCATAAATTCCGTGGTTTTTATCCGGATAAGCCATAAAATCAAACTGTTTTTTGTTCTGAATCAACGCTTCCGAAAACTCCATGGAATTCTGGAAGTGCACGTTATCATCGGCAGTTCCGTGAATTAATAAGAATTTCCCTTTCAATAAATTCGCATATTCAGTCGGGGAGTTTTTATCGTATCCGTCCGGATTTTCCTGTGGTGTTCTCATGAATCTTTCCGTGTAAACAGAATCATAATATCTCCAGTTCGTTACCGGTGCCACTGCAATTCCCATTTTGAAAACATCGGCTCCTTTTGTCATTGCCAGACTCGTCATATACCCTCCGAAACTCCATCCGAATATTCCGATTCTGGATTTATCAATGTATGACTGATTTCCGAACCATTTTGCTGCCGCAATCTGATCTTCAATTTCATATTTTCCTAAATTCATGTATGTTACTTTCTTGAATTTAGCGCCTTTATAACCTGTTCCGCGTCCGTCGACACAAGCTACGATATATCCTTTCTGAGCAAGCATTTCAAACCATATTCCGTTTCCGTTATCCCATGAATTGGCAACCTGCTGAGAACCCGGACCTGAATACTGGAACATGAACAGCGGATATTTTTTGTTTTTATCAAAGTTTTTAGGCTTGATGATCCACGCATTCATCTGATCTCCCGCTTCATTCGGAATCGTAATAAATTCTTTTTCTACGAAATTATCAGCTTTTAATTTCTGTAGCTGAGCTTCATTATTCTGAAGTTCTTTTACCGTTTTACCATTTCCGTCCTTTAAAACATAAGTATAAGGTTTTGCAGCCGTAGAAGAAGTTTCGATGAAATAATTATAGTTTTTGCTGAAATTGGCAGAATTATTTCCTTCCGTATTTGAAATCAACTGGGATTTTCCGTTTTCGATATTTACCTTAGAAATCACTTTATTGATGCTTCCTTTTTCGGTAGTCTGAACGTAAATTTCTTTTGATTTTGGATTAAATCCGTAATAATCTGTTACTTCCCAGTTTCCTTTTGTAACCTGTTTTTTCAGTTTACCATCTTTGTCATACCAGTACAAATGGCGGTTCCCGTCTCTTTCAGAACCCCAAAGGAAAGAATTGTCCTCTAAAAATTCCAGAGTTGGGCTGTCTGTATCGATCCATTTTTCATCGGTTTCGGTAAATAATTTTTGAACAGCTCCTGTTTTTGTATTGACTTTTAAAATATCAGAAGCATTCTGAATTCTGTCTGAAGTAATCAAAACAATTTCGTCCGGTTTTGCTGTCTGAATTACATTCGGAATATAATAATGTTTGAAACTGTCTAAATTAACGGTTGTCTTTTTACCGTCACTCAACTGATAAATATGCGCTGAAGCAATAGAGTTTTTTTCTCCTGCTTTTGGATATTTGTAACGCATTTCGCTTGGATAAAGCGTCTTGCCGTAAATCGGAATATAGATTTCCGGAACTTCTGTTTCATCTAATTTTACGAAAAGAATCGCATCCGAGTTTTTTGTCCATTCGTACAGTCTTGCGTGTCCGAATTCTTCTTCATAAACCCAGTCTGCAAGTCCGTTTAAAATTTTATTTTTAACACCGTGCTGCGTAATCTGTGTGATTTTTCCTGAGTTCAGATCCTGATAAAACAGATTATTATCTGCAATAAAAGCCACTTTTGAAGCATCCGGTGAAAATCTTGGCTCCTGAACAAATTTTCCGTCATTAAGACTTACTGTCTTTCCAGATTTCAGATCTTTTACTTCATATTTTCCTAAAAACGAGTGTCTGTAAATCGGTTCACTGTCTTTCAGTAACAAAATTTTAGATTCGTCATCAGAAAATTCATAGCTCTGGAACTGTCCATCCACAAGGTTTCCTTCTTTTTGGGAAGTTTTGTAAGAATATTTTGCAATTCCTCCCTGTTCGATAACCAGATAATTTTCACCGTTTTTCATGGAGGTAATTCCGGCAATGCCTTTTCCGCGGTAATATCCTGAATATATTTTATCTAAAGTAATTTCCTGAGCGGATAAACTTTGAAATGCTACAGCAACTGTAAGCGTTAGTAAGAATTTTTTCATTTCTAATATTAAAAGATTTCAAATATAATAATTTTTAAAATGGTAAAAAAAGCTTTTTAAATCTCTGATTTTGGCAGTAAAATTGGATATATTAAGATACAATCAAATTAAAATATAATTATGGAAACGAATGCTTTTAACCAAAAACTGAACCGATACGAACTGGAAGATAAAATAGTATATACCGGATTTTCAAGTTACAAAGATGCCGAAGATTGTGCCCGTAAAAAAGGAGGGGAACTGGTGGAAGTGGGTTTCAAAGACGGAAATGATAATCCTGAAATCTGTAATGAAGCAGGATTACTGCAAAAGCAGTTACACTATTTCGTAGACGCGGGAGATGAATACAAATTTATCCATTCTTCAGATCCCGGATTCAGAAAATACGCCGATGAACTGCAGAAAATTAAAGCAAAACTATTGCAGTCTCCACCCGATGAAAGATACATCGCCAATTTTGAAATCGAAAATACAGAAGATCCGATTGTAGTGATTAAAAATGATCATTTTGAGTCGGTAACTTCCAGAGAGCGTTCTAAATATCTGAAGCACGCCCGAGTTTATGAAATCGGAGTTTCTATACCCAAATCTTAAAAATAAATAATATGAGCAAGACAAAATATTCAGATAAGGCTCAGGACAAAGTAGGAAAAGTAATGCATGAATTCAAGGAAGGAAAGCTGAAATCTTCTTCCGGAGAAAAAGTGACAAGCAGAAAACAGGCAGTTGCCATTGGTATTTCTGAAGCGAAACAGGAGGGCTTAAAAGTCCCTAAAAAGAAAAAAGATTAACCTAAACAAACAAGGCTTGGAAAATTTTTCCAAGCCTTGTTTGTTTCATATTTTGAACCATTAAAATTGATTAAGAAGTTAGGTTTCTTTAAGATTTATCATTTCTGATTTTAATGTAGCGTCATCAAAACTTAAATAATGCTTAACTTCTTAATCGACCTTAATGGTTTAAAGCTTATTAACAATTAACAATTAACAATTAACAATTAACAATTAACAATTAACATTAATCATTATACATAATTCTGTAATATTCATCTGCCATTCTATCGCTGTTAAACTGATCTTTAACATCATTCATAGAATTATACTGTATTTTTCTCCATTGATCCGGCTTGTCATAATACGTAGGAAGAATTTCATTTTCCAGAATTTCATACAATTTGTTAAGATCATAATTATCCTGTTCATAAATACTCATGTTTTCATAATCTGCTTTCGGAACCACAAAAGAATTTTCCCCGTGTTTTGCAAATTCAGGGATCCATCCGTCATCTGTGGAAAGATTTACAGAACCATTCATGGAAGCCGTCATTCCGGAGGTTCCTGAAGCTTCTCTCGGAACTCTGGGGTTATTCAGCCAAAGATCAGAACCCTGCTTTAAAGATTTACTCAAAGACAGTTCATAGCCTGTAAGAACCGCCATATTTTTATGATTTTTGCTTTCTTCTACAAGAGAATTGAAGGTAGAAATCGCAGAATAATCCATCGGATAAGGTTTTCCTGCCCAAATGATCTGAACCGGATATTTCGGATGATTCAGCAATTTGTAGAATCGGTCTTTGTCATGTAAAAGCAGATCGGCACGTTTATACCCTGCAAATCTTCTCGCCCAGACAATGGTAAAAACATTTGGATTGAATAAATTTCCGGTCTGGTCGGCTACGATTTTAAATAATCTTTTCTTCAGATGTTTCTTACGGTAATCGAAAACCGTTTCATCATTTTCATCCTTCGCGTTGTAAAGCGGTTTGTCTGCCCAATATTTGAATTCCTGTGCATTGGTAATCGAAGTAATCTCACAGATTCCCGGATATTTGCTCCACATTGCTCTGGAAACTACCCCATGAAGCTGGGAAACTCCGTTGGCTATTCTTGCCATTTTCAGCGCGCAAAGAGAATGGTTGAAACGGTCATCATCAGAACCTTCGATATTTTTTACCTCTTCCATGCTGAAGCCTGAAAAATAAGACATATCATAACAAAGTCTCATATTGTGCTTTTCATTTCCAGCTTCTTCAGGAGTGTGCGTGGTGAAAACCAGCTTTTCTTTCACTTTATTCAGGTTTCCGCCGTATTTTTTCAGCAGATGGAAAGCTGCAGGAAGTCCGTGGGCTTCATTTAAATGATAAACATCTCTTTCAATGTTAATTTCATCCAGTAATTTTGCTCCTCCTTTTCCTAAAAGAATGTATTGTGCCAGTTTCGTAGATTCGTTGGCATCATATAATTTATGACAGATGGTTTTAGAAATATGATCATTTTCAGGAACATCTGTTGAAAGGAAAAACATAGGAGCCGTGTGGAAAATTTCAGGATCAAGATACCATACTTTTACCCAAACCGGAGCGCTGTGAATTTCTATCTGAAATTTTATGCCGGTATCTTCCAGAAAGCTGTACATTTTCTTCGTCCATGTAGGCTGTAACGTCTGATCGTGATTTCTTGCCTGATCGTAATACCCGAACTTCCAGAGAATCCCGATTCCGATAAGATCCTGTTTCAGATTGTAAGCACTTCTCATGTGAGAACCCGCCAAAAATCCTAATCCTCCCGAATATATTTTCAGCACCTGCTCAATCGCAAATTCCATAGAAAAATAAGCAACTTTCTTGGAGTACTGCGGATTTACGCTAAAAGGTATTTTAAAATTTTTAAAATCCATGTGTAACAGTTTATTAAGTGAGGAGGCAAAGGTATTAATTATGAAAATAAACTCTACATTAATTATTTTATAAATTAACATTAAAAATACTTTTTGAATCTGTTTTTTATTTACCTTTAATATGTAATTTTTTGATAATCAAAACTTCATGATCTGAAACCGGAAGTTTTATGTGTTCCATAACAATAAAATAATAAGCACATGAAAAAGGCATTTTCTGATGAGGATTTAATTAAAAATCTGAGCTTATATTATCTGAACCGACACTTGAAAAAGAAGCCGATAGAGAAGTATCATCGTAAGATCGACGAATCTCAGCTGCATGACCGCGAAAAATATAAAAAGAAAGCGGAAATTTTACTGCTCAATTCTTTTATGCACCATTTCCCTGAAGTTAAATTTGAAGATTTAACCTGCGAAAGCCCCGACTTTATTGCAAAATTTAATGATAAGAAAATCGGAATCGAACTTACCGAAGTAATCAATCATCTTGAAATGAAGAAGGTTGAAAGCAATCTGAACAAGATTTTCCGTCAGGCAGAAATTTTATTGGAACAGGAAGACACTACGAAATATCGTGGTGTTTATTTTTTAGAATTTCACTCAAACATCAGACTGGATTCTCCGGAAAATCAGCAGGAAATCATTTTAAATATTTATAAAAGCATCAAAAAAGGAAAGCCTGCAGGAAATGTAAAAAGCATCCGGAAATCTTTCCACCGAAGAAATGTTTTTATTACCCATGAGTATAATATGAATCTTTTTGATGAATTATGTTCCGAGAAAATTGTAGAACTTATTGAAAAAAAGAACGAAAAATTTCCTTATTACGATACTTCGGTTGACGAATGTTGGCTCGTTATTGTTTCGGATATGAATTCCATCGCTTCGCGTTATACTTTTATTCAGGATAAAGAACATCTGCAAAAAGTAAACAGCCCGTTTCATAAGATTTTTCATCTGGAAAACCTTTGCGGAAATATTACAAGTATCAAGTAATTGCTGAAAAATATTTATTGTTATTTGGTTTTTGTTGAATTATTTTCGTTGAAGCTTTTGTTTTTAATTAGAATTGTTTATATTTGATAGACAACAAATTGCATTTCAATTAATAACCAAATCAGCATGATATGAAAAAAATTCTACTTCTTTTCTTACTTTTTATTTCATCTATTTTTTTCGCTCAGGCAGACTGTTCATCCGCTCTTGCGGTATGCGGAAATTCGAATATTACGTATTCTCCCATGGGAATCGGGAATGTTAACGAAAATTTAGGAGGATGTTTATCTTCCGGTGAGCATAATTCAATCTGGTATAAATTTACCATTGCAACAGGCGGAACGCTTACTTTCGATCTCATTCCTACAGATCCTAATGCAGATTACGACTGGGCGATCTACGGACCGAATGCCAACTGTGCAAGTCTTGGTTCTCCGATTCGCTGTAATGCAGCAACCGTTATCGGAGTAGGAGCTTCCACAGGGATGAATATGACGAGTACGATTTTAAGTGCTGCAGGAGGATCATTAACGCCGTACTGTAAATACATGGATGTTTTACCGGGACAGACCTATTATCTGTATATAGACAATTGGGTAGATGTTCTTAATCCTACAATGGCTCCTTTTTCTCTAACGTGGGGAGGAACCGCAACATTGGCTTCACCGTTTACGGATCCTGGCATTCAGACTCATCCTTTTATTCCGCCGGGAGCTCCCGCTGCCAATCCTGCCAGTCCAAGAGAAATTATTGTCTGCGAAAATCCTATGGTCTTTGATTTTAGTACTTTATCTTCCGGGATTTTAAATGGAAACAGTAATTTCCAGATCAGTTATCACACTTCACAAAATGACGCTCTTTCCGGAGCAAATCCTATTTTGTCGCCTATTACCATTAATACGACTACTACATATTATTACAGTATTCATTATCAGGATCCTGCAAACCCTAATAACCCGATCAATTCCTGCAGACAGGTGGGAGCTTTTAAATTTAAATACGGAAATATTTCAGGAACCAATGTTACGCTCTACAGTTGTAATAACAACAATGCCGGAACCGGAACTTACGATTTAACTTCCGCTGCTGTTTTTGGAGATCCTACCGCAGTAAAGGTTTATTATAATTCACTTTCAGATCTTAATGCGGGAATAAATCCCATTACAAATACTACTAATTTCGTTTCGGCAGAAGGAATGGTATACGTTAAAATTACTTCTCAATATGGTTGTGTGGCAATTGCGCAGATTATTCTGAAGTTTTATCCGGTTGTCGTCGTTACAGAAGCTACTTTAAGAACCTGCTTTATTGAAGCTGATCCTTCTACGGGACTCTTTGATCTTTCCCTTGCTGCAGTAACCACGCAAAGCGGAACGACTAAAAAATATTATCCTTCTTTAGCAGATGCACAAAACGGTACGAACGAAATCGTAGGATTTTCAAACTATATTGCTCCCAACGGTGTCATTTACGTCAAAGTATTCAACTCCAATAACTGTTTTGCAATTGCAAAAGTAAATCTGGTGGTTATTCAGCCGGTATATTCCGCCATTCTGAAAGACAAAATCATCTGTATGGAAGATAAAACGACATTAGATGCAGGTTCCGGATTTACAGGCTATGAATGGAGTACAGGAGCCACTACACAGACAATCAGTAATGTAGGAGTGGGAACGTATTGGGTGAAATTAAAAAGCGGTAACTGTATTACCAAACAGATTGTAAAAGTTTATGCTTCTGAGCAGCCTGTGATTTCTACGGTTGATATTACCAATAATACCATAACAGTAAATGTTTCAGGAGGAACCGCTCCATACAAATATTCTCTTGACGGGATTAAATGGCAGGATTCCAATGTATTTACCAATGTTCCGAGAGGAGACAGCAGAATTTTTGTAAAAGATGCCTACAATTGCGAACCGATTGATATTACAGTTGTTGTTCCTAATTTGGTAAATGTAATTACACCAAACGGAGACGGAGTGAATGATGTGATCGATTATTCAGCTTTAGGATACAAACAGAATTTAGTGCTGAGTGTTTTCGACAGATACGGAACACTCGTTTTCAAAGCGGATAAACTAAGAAATTATACATGGGACGGAACTATTGGAGGTAAAAAAGTTCCAACAGGAACTTACTGGTATTCGGTTTCTTGGAACGAAAATGATAAGAAGAACACCTTATTCAAATATTCCGGTTGGGTAATGGTGAAAAACAGAGAATAATTTTCAGAACTCAATAGAAAACCGTTGCCTGTGTAACGGTTTTTGTTTTATAAAATCCCTATCTTAGATATTCAAATTTACATCATGAAAGAGTTATTGATAAAACGTTTTGAATACTATAAAATGCTCGGAGATCAATCTTTCGGGCAGCTTTCGGATGAACAGATTTTCTGGCAGTTTAATGAAGAAAGTAATTCTATAGCCATTATTGTTAAGCATATCGCCGGAAATATGTTATCCAGATGGACTAATTTTTTAACCGAAGACGGCGAAAAATCATGGAGGAACAGGGATGAAGAATTTGTTGATACTTTTAAAACGAAAGCTGAGGTTCTGGAATATTGGGAACAAGGCTGGAAATGCTTTTTTAACGCTCTGAACCAGATGAATGATGAAAATATACATTCCGTAATTTACATAAGAAATGAAGCACATACATTTATGGATGCTGTTTTCCGTCAGTTGGCGCATTATCCTTATCATATCGGGCAGATTGTTTATATCGCAAAAATGATGAAGAATGAAGACTGGAAAAGTCTTTCTATTCCGCGAAATAAATCGCAGGAATTTAATTCTGAAATGAGTAATAAATTCAGACAGCAGTAATGAAGAACTTTACCATTCAAAATAAAGGAATTGTTTCTGATGAATTTTTAAATAGAAACATCACAGATTTTCATTCTGCCTGCCAATATGTTTCAATGCTCCCTTACAAAAGGAATAATGATAAAAGCAGAACCGAATGTATTTTTGATGATTTTGGCGGAACCTGCAGTACAAAACACGCCGCCCTGAGAAAACTTGCTCTGGAAAACCATCACAGCGATGTAAAACTCATTGTTGGAATTTTTAAAATGGATGCAGAATACACTCCGAAGATTAGCGGTACTTTGCAAAAATTTAATTTGAAATACATTCCGGAAGCGCATAATTATCTCAAAATTGATGACGAATATTACGATTTTACGAACCGCAGTTCACATTATCATCGATTTAAAGATAAACTGCTGATTGAAAAGGAAATAGAATTCAACGAAATTGGGGCTCAGAAAATTTCATTTCACAAAGATTTTCTTGGAAAATGGCTGAACGAAGATCGCATCACTTACAGTTTAGATGAATTGTGGAATATCAGAGAACAATGTATCAGAGATTTGCAGCAAATTGATGAACCTGAAATTCAAAATTCATCTCCGGTTTGTTACCAGACCAGTCCGGAAATAAGGGATGAATTTAATCAATAGACTGAATCAATTCAGAATTCATCTTAAAATGATTATCTTTGCACCCACAAAATTCAGAATCAATAAATGTCTCAATTTCAAAGAACTGCCGCATTTCATACTCTTGGCTGCAAATTAAATTTTGCGGAAACATCTACCATTGCCCGCCAATTAACAGAAGCAGGTTACGAAAAGGTAAGTTTTGATGAAAATGCGAATGTGTATGTTATCAATACCTGTTCGGTAACTGAAAATGCCGACCGCGAATGCAAACTTCACGTAAAAAGAGCCATGAAAGCCAATCCGGATGGTTTGGTTGTAATCGTGGGATGTTATGCACAGTTGAAACCGGAGGAAATTTCACAGATTGAAGGGGTAGATTTGGTTTTAGGAGCCAAAGAAAAATTCAATATTCTGAGCTATCTTGATGATCTGGAGAAATCTGAAAACGAAGGGATCGTTCATTCATGCGAAATTGAAGAAACAGATTTTTTTATTGGAAGTTACTCCATCGGAGACAGAACCAGAGCTTTTCTGAAGGTTCAGGACGGTTGCGATTACAAATGTACCTACTGTACGATTCCTTTGGCAAGAGGGATTTCCCGTTCCGACACCATCGAAAATGTATTGAAAAATGCCAAAGAAATTGCTGAAAGAGACATCAAGGAAATCGTTCTTACAGGCGTAAACATCGGAGATTACGGAAAAGGTGAATTTGGAAACAAAAGACACGAACATACTTTTTTAGATTTAATTTCTGAGCTTGATCAGGTTGAAGGCATCGAAAGAATCCGTATTTCTTCCATCGAGCCGAATCTGTTGAAAGATGAAAGCATAGAACTGGTTTCGAAAAGCAAAAGTTTTGTTCCGCATTTTCATATTCCTTTACAATCGGGAAGTGATGAACTGCTGAAAAAAATGAAACGCCGTTATTTAACGAAACTATATATCGACAGAGTTAATAAGATCCGTGAAGTAATGCCGGACGCAGCGATTGGTGTGGATGTAATTGTCGGTTTTCCCGGAGAAACAGAAGAGCTGTTCATGGAAACATATAACTTCCTGAACGAGCTTCCGATAACTTATCTGCACGTTTTTACCTATTCTGAAAGGGAAAATACGGAAGCGGCAGAAATGGAAGGCGTAGTTCCGATTCCCGAAAGAAAAAGACGCAATAAAATGCTTAGAATTTTATCTGAAAAGAAAAAAATGGCATTTTACCAGAACCAGCTTGGAAAAACACTTCCTGTACTTTGGGAACACGAAAATAAAGACGGGAAAATGTTTGGCTTCACAGAGAATTATGTGAGAGTACAGAAGAATTTCGATCAGTCTTCAGTCAATCAGATTGAATTCTTAAAGCTTGAAAAAATAGAAGCGGACGGAACCGTTTCTGTGATGAATTCTTTTGAGAGTTTTCTCGAGAAAATTTAATATTCTTTTAAACAATTCATTTAAAATAATTCAGACATTGCTATCATAGTGATGTCTTTTTTTGTTTTAATGAAATCGAAACCTGAAATCATCACATTTAAACCAAAAATAACTTCTTTCATTAGTGTTTTTGATGTTTCTCAAGCCGTTCATATCAATTTAAATTTTTTAACTTTGGTAAAATTCAAAATGATATGAGAGACAAATTTTTGCTTTGGGGAGCTATTATTCTCGTCGTTGCGTGGTCGGTTGCTTTTTTAATAAGGGCAGATTGGTGGATTCCTGTTTTGTTAACCATTGTGTATGCAATCGGAATCTATAACATTACCCAATCTAAACATGCTATTCTAAGAAATTTTCCTGTTTTGGGCTATTTCAGGTACTTCTTTGAGAGTATTTCACCGGAAATGCAGCAATATTTCATTGAAAGAGAAACCGATGGAAAACCTTTTCCGAGAAATCAGCGTTCTGCGGTGTACAGAAGGGCAAAAAATTTGAGTGATACGGTGCCCTTCGGAACACAACTGGAAGTTAACCACAGAAAATATGAAGGAATTAAGCATTCCATTTATGCAAAATCTCCGATGGAAGAGCTTCCGAGAGTCTGGGTAGGAGGAGAGCAGTGTTCTCAGCCTTATCATGCTTCGTTATTTAATATTTCGGCAATGAGTTTCGGGGCATTAAGCGACCGCGCTCAGATTTCTTTAAACAGAGGAGCAAAAAAAGGAAATTTTTACCACAATACGGGAGAAGGAGGGATTTCTCCGCATCATCTGGAAGGCGGCGATCTTTGTTGGCAGATCGGAACCGGATATTTCGGCTGTCGTGATGAAGAAGGTAAATTCAATCCGGAATTGTTTAAAAAATATTCCACTTTACCCAATGTAAAGATGATCGAAATTAAATTGTCTCAAGGGGCAAAACCAGGTCATGGCGGAGTTTTACCGGCTGTAAAAAATACCCCGGAAATTGCAAAAATCCGTCACGTAACGCCTGGATTAACGATTATTTCACCGCCTTCTCATACCTCTTTTTCCGATGCGGCAGGCTTGTTGAGGTTTGTACAGCAGTTAAGAGATCTTTCGGGAGGAAAACCTGTTGGTTTTAAATTGTGTATCGGAGACACCAAAGAATTTGAAGATATCTGTGTTCAGATGAATGTTCTGAAAATTTATCCTGATTTTATAACCATTGACGGAGCGGAAGGAGGAACAGGAGCCGCACCACCGGAGTTTTCCGATGGAGTAGGGATGCCTCTGGAACCTGCCTTGATTTTTGTTAACAGAACGCTGAATAATTATAATTTAAGAAGTAAATTAAGGGTTATTGCAAGTGGAAAAGTTCTTACAAGTCTTGACATTTTAAGAGCCATCGCGATGGGTGCAGATATGTGTAATAATGCGAGAGGATTTATGTTCTCTTTAGGCTGTATTCAGGCTTTGAGATGCAATAACAACAATTGTCCGACAGGTGTTGCCACACAGGATAAAATGTTGATTAAAGGTCTGGATGTTACGGATAAGGCGGAAAGGGTGTACCATTTTCATAAAAATACGCTTCACACATGTAATGAGCTGATTGCGGCGGCAGGAAGAAGTTCGTATGAAGAAGTGGATGCCACAATGTTTATGAGAGGCGATGAGTTTGATCATCTGGCAGATCTCTATTTTCCGGATATTTTAGGAAATGTGAAGCAGAAAGCAAAATCATAGATTCCAATAAAAATTAAAGCGCTTCTCAATGGGAAGCGCTTTAATTTTTATTGTTCTGAAACCGGTCTTGGATTGGCTTTGTAAATCTGGAAGTTGAATACAAAACAATTATTTTTAAGAGAATAGCCTGTATAATTATAATGTGCATCTCTACCAAAAGCAGCTCTTGAAGGAACGATAATTACCCCCTGTAAATTGTATGCATCTCCGTCTGATAAATTTGCGTATCCCTTAAAATATTTCAATCCTTCCTGAAGGCCTTCTATTTCGTAATAGCTTCTTAGTTTGGCAGCATCAGTTGTTGCATCCGTCATTGTTTTTTTCTTCACATAATAAAACAGCGGGTCTGTTAAAGGAGAGCCGCTTCCATTGATTGTGTTGGCTAAAACTCCTGATGTTGTAAATGCTACATTACCGTCTGTATTTGTTGCAAGATAGTAGTTTGCTCTCATCATCGTTCTGATCTGAGTGGCATTTGTTGCTTCAGGATTCGTTTCAAGAGTTACTCCTGAAGTTGGCTGCGCTCCGTTTCTTACAATATATATAACCCCGGAAGAAAGTTTCTGAGGACTTAGTTCTGATAATTTTTTCTCATTATCATCAGAAGTATCTGTTGAGCTGAATGCTTTTATATTCCCCTGTGAATCAAGATAATTGTCATTCATGAACTTTTGGATCGCCTGATCGTCGTATGAATTTCTTACCGCAATATCGTCCGGCTCTACAAATGTTTCAACTTCATCATCCTTTTTACATGCCGTGAAACACAGAGATCCAGCAAGGATATATAAAAATATTTTTTTCATTTTTCAAAAAACTTTAATTACTTTACAAATAATATAACGACAAAAGTATAAAAAATTATGAGAATAGATAAATTTTTATGGAGCATTCGTTTTTATAAGACTAGAACCATTGCTACTGAGGAGATTAAAAAGAACAGAGTGTCTATCGGTGCGTCGGTTGTAAAGTCTTCTAAAGAGGTGAAGGAAGGAGATGTAATAAAGATCCGTAAAAATCAGATTGACTATCAGATTAAAGTAATCCAGATTCCGAAAAGCAGGATCGGAGCAAAGCTTGTTCCTCTTCACATAAAAGATGTAACCGATAAGGAACAATATGAATTATTGAAAATGCGTAAGATGTCTCAGGATTATTACCGAAATAAAGGAGAGGGAAGACCTACAAAGAAAGACCGCAGAGATATGGATGATTATGTGGAAAACGATATTGCCTCAGATTTTACAGACTGGGATGATTTCTTTGGCGAAAATGGTGACGAATCTGAAAACGAAGATTAAAAAAAAGCTCTAGAGATAGAGCTTTTCTGTTATTTCACTGGCGATATCTTCCGGAGTTCTGTTGTCTGTAATTACACTAATTTGTGCTTTATTGTAGAAGTCATTTCTTTCAAACAGATGCTTTGCTATAAATTCAGCAAGATTTTTATCTGCGATATTGGCTATTAAAGGCCTTTTTTCTTTCTGTTTAGAAAGTCTTTCTGCTAAAGTAGCGACAGAAGCTCTCAAAAAAACACTTTTTGAATTATGGTTGATGATTTCCATATTGTTATAGTAGACAGGAGTTCCTCCCCCCAGACTTAAAATAACATTTTTTTCAGAGGCAAGAATTTCTTCCAGTGTTTCTCTTTCCAGCTTTCTAAAATAGATTTCTCCCTTTTTATCGAAGATTTCGGGGATTGTCATTTTATTCCTTTTGGAAATTTCTTTATCTAGATCAATTAATTTAAAATTGAGTTTTTCGCTTAATATTTTGGAAACGTGAGATTTGCCACTTCCCATGTATCCGACCAGTGAAATTATCATGAATTTTTTTTAAACAAATTTGCAAAAAAGTTTTGAGATAAAGAAAAAACTCATATCTTTGCACCACTAAAAACGAGGGACATTATCACAGTGTTAATCGTTGATAAAGTGGCCGACTCGGTAGCTCAGCTGGTAGAGCAATACACTTTTAATGTATGGGTCCTGGGTTCGAATCCCAGCCGAGTCACAAGCAAAAAAATTACTGGATTTTGTGATTTTTATTGCCTGCGTGGTGAAATTGGTAGACACGCCATCTTGAGGGGGTGGTTTCCTAAGGATGTGCTGGTTCGAGTCCAGTCGCAGGCACAATGCAGAAAATTTGAATAATTAATAGTATAGCTTAATTTATTTTACAATACTATTGATTGTGGCCGACCTGGTAGCTCAGCTGGTAGAGCAATACACTTTTAATGTATGGGTCCTGGGTTCGAATCCCAGCCAGGTCACAAGTTTACTGAAAAGTAAATTTTTTTCATATTAATATTTTGTGATTTGGTGTTTCAAGGGCTTTCTCAAGAAGCCTTTGATTTTGAAAAATAAATTTTGCAGGAACGAAATAATTTGTATCTTTGCAGCTCTTAAACAGAATGTTACTTTTTTAAAGTAAATTCAAACTAAGTGACGACTCGGTAGCTCAGCTGGTAGAGCAATACACTTTTAATGTATGGGTCCTGGGTTCGAATCCCAGCCGAGTCACAAGTTTACTGAAAAGTAAATTTTTTTCATATTAATATTTTGTGATTTGGTGTTTCAAAGGCTTCGTAAGAAGCCTTTGATTTTTTATATACTTTATCTTTATGTGATTTTGTATGTTGCGGATAAAAAAATAACAAGCGTTATTAAAAGGATAGCGCTTGTTATTTTTAATTTAATTTTATCAAATTTAGTCCAGGTGCATATTGTCGATTAATCGTACTCCATCCACAACAACGACAATAAATGCACGGAATTTTCTGTCTTTGTAAAAGAAATCAGTTTCTTTAAGTGTTTTTTCATCAGCAATCAGAAAGTATTCTAACTGCATCCCTCTTTGCTGATCAAAGATATCCTGTACTCTGTTTTTAATTTCGGGAACTGTTATTACTTTGAACCAGTCGTTTACTTTTTTTAGGGTCTCGTAAATAACAGCAGAGGCTTCTCTTCGGTCTTCGTGAAGTCTTTGGTTTCGGGAACTTAAGGCAAGTCCGTTTTCAGCTCGGTAAATCGGAACTCCTTTAATATTGATTAAAAGTTTTTTCTTTTCAACCATTTTTTTGATAATTGCCAGCTGTTGGAAGTCCTTTTCCCCAAAATAAGCATTATCAGGTTTTACCTGTCTGAAAAGTTCTTCTACAACAGTACCAACACCGTCAAAATGTCCAGGTCGCGATTTTCCTTCCATTTCATTTTCCAGCCCGTCAAAATCATAATGTCTGCTTTCTGTTTTTTCAGGATAAATATCTGTAACTTCAGGAATGTAAACAGCATCTACCAATCCGGACTTTTCCAGAATGGAAATATCTCTGTTGATGTCTCTCGGATACTTTTCAAGATCCTCAGGATTATTAAATTGAGTAGGATTAACAAAAATTGATGATACCACAAGATCATTTTCTTCTCTTGCGGTTTTATATAGTGATAAATGTCCGTTATGAAGGGCTCCCATGGTAGGTGCAAAACCTATCTTTTTGCCCATTTCTTTCTGTCTTTCAATGAAATCCTGAAGAACTTTTTTACTTTTTAGAACTTCCATAGTTTATTTTAATAGTAATTCAAAAATACTAAAAATATCATATAATTATGATAAATGAAGGCAAGGTTTTAATAATTTCAGAAGGGAATTATCGTAAAAAAATGTTAATTAAAATAATAATGAATGTTTTTTCGTAATTTTGCACATTAAAGCATTTTTACAAAAATTAGATAGAAGTTTATGCCGAATCAAAAAATACTGTACATTACTACAGAGATGTATCCATATCAGGAAGATACAAATATGGCTGCAGTGGTAAACAAAATGGCACTTAAGATGCACCAAGAAGGCAATGATGTAAGAGTTTTTATGCCAAGATTTGGACAAATAAGTGAAAGAAAATTCCAGCTTCATGAGGTGATACGCCTTTCGGGAATGAATATTATTATTAATGATCTGGATCAGCCTCTTATTATTAAAGTAGCGTCACTTCCGGGAGAAAGACTTCAGGTTTACTTTATCGACAATGAAGAGTATTTCAAAAGAAAACAATATTATTTTGATGATGAAGGACAGCCTTTCGAGGATAATGATGAGAGAGCAATATTTTTTGCCAGAGGAGTAATTGAAACCATTAAGAAACTGAATTGGGTTCCGGATATTATTCATTTAAATGGATGGATGGCTTCTTTTGTTCCGATTTATCTTAAAACATACTACGAAACAGATACTTATTTTAAGGACGCCAAAATTGTTCTTTCATTATACAATGAAAAAGATGCAGCTTTAGCTTCCAACATCGACGAAAAACTGAAGTTTGATAATATTTCAGGATTAAAAGCGTTAGATAATCCCGGTGTAAAATCTTTTGTTATCGAAAGCATGAGCTATGTTGATTTAGTCGTAAAAGGAGATGAATTTTTGGATGAAGACTTAGATAAGGCTTTTAACGAAACTTCTACTCCGAAATCGGAATATCTTGACGTAGATTCTATAAATCAACTTTATTAAAAAACACATTTTTAATGATTCATACTATTAAAAAAGCAATCACCGTTTTTTCTCTGGTGGTTTTGGGAAGTGCATTACTCTATAACTGTGAGCCGGATGCAGATACTCTTGGAGAGCAGCTATTCTTGGATGGTGCTGCACAGGGAAATGAAAAATCTTTTGATGTTACTGCATTTAATATAAATAATAATGATAGTATCCGAAGCGATGCTTCAAAATTAACTTATGGTGTATTAGGTGCTTTCAATGAAGGACAGTTTGGTATGCAGAAAGCTTCTTATTTAACACAGCTTAGATTATCAACCTATGATCCGGATTTTGGAACAAATGCAGTTGTAGATTCTGTAGTTTTAGTTATGAAACCCAGATATGCCACAGATAGTGTTACTACTAATACAGTGGATGATAATTATACTTATACAACAGCTGCTGACGGAAGTGTTAATGCTAAAAAAGTAGTAAATACATATCCTGTTTTAAAATTTGGTAAAGCGAAAAGAACATTCAACTTAAGAGTTCATGAAGTAAACACTTTTCTAAAAGGAGTTTCCGACAGTGCAAAATCAAACCAGATATTTGACTTAGGTGCAGATCTAGGATCCAAGCAATTTAAAGGGTATGTAAGTTCTGTTGCTATCACCAAAGACGATGGCGGAGCTGCTTTATTTACAGCTTCAACTCCTGGAATCAGAATTCCTTTGGATAAAACTTTTTTCCAGAGTAAAATCATAGCAAAGAAAGATCAGCCTGAACTTCAGGATGCTTCAAATTTTATCAGATATTTTAAAGGACTTAGAATTTCTGTTGATGAGGAGGATGGATATTTATTCCAGATTTCGCCCAATGATATGGAGCTGGTTATGTATTATAAGTATGATAAAACTGAAAATGGTACTACAACGAGGCCACAGACAACATATTCATTCGCTTTAGGATCTGCTAATACACATATTGGACAATATCAATATAAAAGAACGGGTTCTGCATGGTCAACTGCCACAATTGGAAATCAAAACAACGGAGCTCCAAAACTTTATCTTCAAGGCATGGGAGGTCCATCAATAGGTATTAAAATTCCAGATGCAACTATTAATCAGCTTAAGCAATTATATCAAAACGATAAGGCGGCAATTATTAGTGCTAAAGTTAGAATATATACAGATGATACGAGTTGGAATAACAATTATGCCAAGCCCACAGAATTTACTTTCCTTCAAAAATATAAGAATGATCCTGTAGTTATTAATTCTACGACTGGTAATCCAGTAACCGTTACTAACTTTACTAGTGATCTGTTAAGTTTATCAGGACTTGCAGGATATACCATCTATAAAGCTTATGATTTGACTAAAAATCAGGCATATTATGATTTTGTAGTTACTAAGTCTGTTAAAGATTTTGTTGAAAACACATTAGATCCTAATTCTAAAATAGATGCATCTACTTTATATTTCAGAATTGATATGGGATCTTTCCAGACTAACTCTGCTGGAACAAGTTTAGCAGGATATAAATTTACTACAACACCATATAATACAAATAGAGCTGTTTTCGTAGGATCACAAGCAGGAAATCCGAACAGGGTTCAGTTAAAAGTAATTTACGGTACAAAATAATTTAAAATACATTTGATAAAATATGTGCGGAATCGTTGGATATACAGGTTTTCAAGACGCTTACGATATTGTAATTAATGGTCTTAGAAGATTAGAATACAGAGGGTACGACAGT
Organism: Chryseobacterium sp. ZHDP1; assembly: GCF_018603435.1. Lineage (GTDB taxonomy): Bacteria > Bacteroidota > Bacteroidia > Flavobacteriales > Weeksellaceae > Chryseobacterium > Chryseobacterium indicum. The sequence continues at coordinate 4,043,324 of NZ_CP075682.1, forward strand.
GCCGGAATTGTTCTGGAAAACGCAGAAAACAAACTTGAGGTTGAAAAAACTAAAGGTAAAGTTGATGATTTGGTAAATATTTCCAGTCAGTTAAAAGGAGTTGCAAAAATCGGTATGGGACATACCCGTTGGGCTACCCACGGTGTACCTAGTGATAGAAATTCTCACCCACATTTATCCAATAGTGGAAAAATAGCACTTGTTCACAACGGTATCATCGAAAATTATGATACAATTAAAACAATGCTTACTGAAAAAGGATTTACATTCAAATCTGAAACAGATACTGAGGTTTTAGTAAATCTTGTTCAGTATTTCATGGATCTGAATGTTGAAATGGATTTTCCTACTGCTGTAAGATATGCTCTTAATGAAGTTTATGGGGCATACGCTATTACAGTGATGCATGAAGATTTTCCGGGAGTATTGGTTGTAGGAAGATTAGGATCTCCTTTGGCAATAGGAATTGGAGATAAAGAGTATTTTATCGCTTCAGACGCATCTCCGTTTGTAGAATTTACAAAAGAGGCAATTTATCTGGAAGAAGGACATATGGCGACAATTTCTCTTGAAAATGGAGTAGATATCAGAACCATCAGTGAGAATTCTAAAATTGAGCCGGAAATTCAGGAGCTTAAACTAAGCTTAGAGCAGATCGAAAAAGGAGGGTACGAACATTTTATGCTAAAAGAAATTTTCGAACAGCCTAAATCCGTTCATGATACGATGAGAGGAAGACTTTTGGTAGATGAAGGTGTTATCAAAATGGCGGGGATTTGGGACTATATCGAAAAGTTTAAAAATGCAAACAGAATCATCATTATTGCTTGCGGAACTTCTTGGCATGCAGGATTAATCGGTGAATATTTAATTGAAGAATATGCAAGAATTCCTGTTGAAGTAGAATATGCTTCGGAATTCAGATATAGAAATCCTATCATTACAGATAAAGATGTAGTCATTGCAATTTCTCAGTCCGGAGAAACTGCAGATACCATGGCTGCATTAAAACTAGCTAAAGAAAAAGGTGCTTTCATTTATGGAATCTGTAATGTGGTGGATTCATCCATTGCAAGGATCACAGATGCAGGCTCTTACACACACGCGGGACCTGAAATTGGAGTGGCTTCCACAAAAGCGTTTACTGCACAGTTAACAATTCTTACCTTAATAGCATTCAAATTAGGAAAGCATAATGGTAATTTAGGGAATGCTGAGTTTATGAGCTTAATTGCAGAACTGGATGCAATTCCTAGAAAAATAGAAGATGTTTTAGCAACTACCCATGAATTGGTACAAAATATCGCTAAGGATTTTGTAAGTGCAACCAATTTCTTATATCTAGGAAGAGGATACAATTATCCTGCTGCACTCGAAGGTGCATTAAAATTAAAAGAAATCTCTTATATTCATGCTGAAGGATACCCTGCTGCAGAAATGAAGCATGGTCCTATCGCTTTAATTGATGAAAATATGCCGATTGTTATCATTGCTCCTAAAAAAGGACATTATGATAAAATTGTAAGCAACGTTCAGGAAATTAAAGCAAGAAAAGGAAAAGTTATTGCTGTTGTAAATAAAGGAGATACGCAGGTAAGTGCTATGGCAGATTACGTTATAGAGATTCCGGAAACCTCCGAATGTTTCTCTCCAATCGTTGCATCAGTGCCTTTACAGATGTTGGCGTACTATATTGCAGTGTATCGTGGAGCTAATGTAGACCAGCCTAGAAACCTTGCGAAATCTGTAACGGTAGAATAAAAATTACTTGTAAATAAAATAAATTTAGATTTCTTCCGTTATTTCAAAAAAAATCTTAAAAGTTTCTTAAAAAAATTATATATTTACGGCTTAATTATAAAAATTAACATGAAAAGGATATTTCTTTTATTATTGTCTGCGTCGGTAGCATCGGTATCTTGTTCAGGTGGGGGAGCCTCTTCAGTGGGTAAACCGGGAACAAAAGGAGAATTGATACCTAGAGAAAAAACAAAATCATTTGTTGCAGAAAGACCTTACGGAATGGTAGCTATTCCTGCAGGATCATTTGTTGCAGGATTAACTGATCAGGATTTCACAAACAGTCCTGAAAAGGCTCCGGCAAAAACTGTTACTGTTTCTTCTTTCTTCATGGATGAAGCAGAAACTACTAATGCGGAATACAGGGTATTTATCAATTATGTAAGAGATTCTATCGCAAGAACTTTACTTGCTGAAGCTGCCGGAGAAGGTGGTGAAGGTAAAGGTAAAGGAACAAGCATCGGAGATTATGCATACCTTGCTCAGAAAGAAGAGAATTTAACACCATATCAGGAATATTTAGAAGGACAAGGCGGTGGAAACGAAGGAAACTACGATCCAACGAAAAAAATCGACTGGAAAGTTCCTTTGCACTGGAGTACATCTAAATATCCGGATGTAGAATATGCGGAAGTTTTAGAATCGATGTATTTACCAGCTTCTTCAAGAATCGGTAATGAAAGAATCCTTGACGTGAGTAAACTGAAATATACTTACAGATGGGGAGATATGGATGTTGCAATGGCTGAAAAAGAAAGAGGAGTAAACTACCTTAGAAGTGAAAGTATTGCAATCTATCCGGATACTACAGTTTGGGTAAAAGATTTCCACTTTGCATATAACGAGCCATTATTTGAGCAGTATTTCTGGCACAAAGCTTACAAAGATTACCCTGTAGTTGGAGTAACATGGGATCAGGCAAGAGCATACTGTAACTTCAGATCTAAATTGAAGTCAGATTACAACGAAAGCTTAAAAAGAAGAAAACAAAGACCATTGCAGTTCAGACTGCCTACAGAAATCGAGTGGGAATATGCTGCAAGAGGGGGAATGCAAAATGCTACTTATCCTTGGGGAGGTCCTTACTTAATGGACGACAGAGGTTGCTATCTGGCAAACTTCAAGCCTAAGAGAGGTAACTATATGGAAGACGACAAAAAAGGTACTTATACATATACAGCTCCAGTTAAGAAATTTAAGAAGAATGGATTTGGGTTATTTGATATGGCTGGAAACGTTTCTGAATGGACATCATCTGATTATAACAACTCTTCATACGGATTCTCATCTACTTTAAATCCTTCTACGAAAGATTTGGCAGATACTAAGAAATCTATCAGAGGAGGATCTTGGAAAGATGTAGGATATATGCTTATGAATGGCGCAAGAGACTGGGAAAGAAAAGACTCTGCAAGAAGCTATATTGGATTCAGAACTGTACAGGATATTCCTGAGGCTGCTGTTAAACCAAGAAAAGTTAACAGATAATTCAATTACCACTATTTTCAATAAATTTTATTTAACATTAAAAAAAACTAACTTATATGTTTAAGACTAAAGATGCTTGGATGAATTTCTTCTATTCATTCGGTGCTGCAATTGTAATTCTTGGAGCTTGGCTTAAAATTACTCACATTACTTTGGGACCAATTAACGGAAACATGGCGCTTACAGTGGGACTTATTACGGAAGCTATCATCTTCATCATTTTCGCTTTCGACCCGCCAAAATCTGAGGAGTCTTATGCGTGGGAAAATGTTTATCCTGAATTATTAGATAAGCATGCGAACCCAAATCCTTTACACTCAAATGTATCTAAAAGCAATTCTGCTCAATTTGCTGAATTAGAAAATTCTCTTTCAACCAAATTAGACAAAATGCTTGAAGACGCTAAACTTGATGTTCAGTTATTTGAAAGACTGAGAACAGGAATCGATAAATTCTCAAGCTCAGTAGATCAGATCAATCAGACTGTTGATGTTTCTGCTTCTACACATAAATATAATGAGCAGTTAAATAAAGCAGCTCAGCATATGGAAAGCATGAACGCTTTATATGCAATGCAGATGGAAAGCACTAAAAAGCAATCTGAATTTGCTAATAAATATGTTGCAGATATGCAGAAATCTGCTGAACAATCAGAAAAATTCAATCAAGAACTACAAGGTTTAACTTCAAACTTAAACAATTTAAACAGAGTTTATGGTGGTATGCTAACTGCTATGAAATCTTAATTTCCCAAACCATTTTTAATTTAACTACTTAATCAAAAAACAAAGAAAAGAGAATGGCAGCAGGAAAACAGACACCTCGTCAGAAGATGATCAACCTGATGTATTTGGTGTTCATCGCTATGATGGCCCTAAATATTGATGCGGAAATCATCAGGTCATATTATGACTCTACTAAAGCTCTTAATGAAACAAGAACTTTAACTGAAAGAAAGAACGAAAAGATTTTTGAAAAAACTCTTGAGGCGAAAGCTCAGCAGGTTCCGGATACTTATGCGCAACCATGGGCTCAGTATCAGGTTCTTAGAGATAAGATCAATGTTTTGGTAAAATCTGCTCAGGAAATTAAAGATGTTCTTAAGAAGAAATCAGAGTTTCATGATAAAGATGCATTAGGAAAAGATGTTGACGTAAGTGAAAACTTTGCAGCACTTAACAATAATGAAGCTACAACTGAATATTTCTTTAAGGAAGGAGATGAAAATACACCATCAAAAGGTGCGTTGGAATTAAAAGCGAAAATAGATGATGTAAGAAATTACATTAATGCTACTTTTGGAAATAACCCGCAATTGAAAGACTTAGTTGAAAGAGCTAATAAATCTTTAATTGCTGAATATCCAAAAGGAAAATCTCCGAATGACAAAACTTGGTTCCAAAACAAGTTTTATCACCAGCCATTAATCGCTGCAATTTCTAACTTGGAAATTATTCAGAATGATGCAAGAAACGTTCAGTCTGATGCGCTGGCTTTAATGCTGCAGGAAAAAGTGGATGCAAGTATCAAATTTACAAGTTATGAAGCTATTGTTTCTGCTCCTGTAGATGTAGTTGCAGGAAAGCCGGCTGAAGCTGTTGTAATGTTAGGAAACTATTCAAACAGTAATAAGATCAGTATTTCCGGAGTAAGCAGACAGGAAAACGGAAAAGGATATGCAAATCTTAATACAAGCGGAATCGGACAGAAAACGTTCAGTGGAAATATTACATTAACGGATGCGACAGGAAAAGCTCAAAACTACCCTTTCACTCATACTTATAATGTAATTGCTGGACCAGAGGAAGTTAAGCTTCAAAAAGGTTTATTATTATCACCAGATAAGATGAATGTAGTGTATAGAGGTTTAGAGAATCCACTTTCTGGATCAATTTTGGGAGCTGATAATTCTAAATTGTCCCTATCTGCTCCAGGTGCAGTTGTTAAAAGTGCAGGTCCTGGTAAATGGAATGTAATTCCTTCTACTGGAAATACTCTTAAACTTACTTTGTCTGGTACAGATCCATCGGGTAAAACTGTTTCTCAGGTATTTGAATATAGAATTAAGAATGTTCCTGCTCCTCAAGGACAAATGAGAGGTCAGACAGTATTGAATGTTCCTGCTACTTCTATACCAAATCAGACTGTACAGGCAGCTATTCCTGATTTTGATTTCCCAGTTTCATTCACTGTTAATCAATTTATGGTAAAAGTTCCGGGTAGAGCTGCATTATTAATCAAAGGAAGCAGTCTTGATGAAGCTGCAGGATTAGTTAAGAATCTAAGAGCTGGAGATGTAGTATATGTCTTCGACATTAAAGCTACTGCTACAGGTTTAGGAAATCAAACGTTGAAAAATATCTCACCAGTTGTAATCAACGTTCAGTAATTTTAATAAGATAAAAAAATATTATGAAAAAATATATTAGCAGTCTTTTAGTATTGGTTTCTGGGTTTGCATTCTCCCAAACCATCCTGAACGCTTCTTCTCCAGAGGAGTTTAGACAAATGAGAGCTGAAAACAAACAAAAAATTGGTGATAGTATTGTTGACAAAAAAGTAAAACCTTTGGAATATGGATTTGTTGATGATAAAGACATTCTTAAAAGTATGTTTGTTTGGGAAATCATTGATATGAATGATAAAATTAATCAGCCATTCTATTATGATAATCCAGATGGTCTTACATCTAGCCAAACGAGATCTTTATATCAATTATTGTTAGATGCTGCTACAAGTGGTAAAATTGCTGAAGTCTATGATGATGAGAACTTCGTAACTAAATTGAGTCCTGAGGGTATCCAAAAAAGATTAGAAAGTGTAAGAATTGCTGATGCAGCGATTGATATCTTAAACTCAGGGAGACAGTTAACAGAGCAAGAGAAAAAAGAATATACCGACGTTTTTAAAACGACAACTGATAAAGTTAAAGTTTTAAAAGTAATGGGTATGTGGTTTATCGATAAAAGAGATGGGCAGTTGAAATATAGACCACTTGGTCTTGCTGCTATGGGACCAGACCCTGCTGTACAAGGTAGAACAGGACCAGATGGACAGCCTTTAGCTGGAGCAGATGAGCTTATTGATCTTTTCTGGATTTATTATCCTAGCGCGAGAGATATTTTAGCTAACAATTATGTTTATAACAGAAAAAATTCATCAGCAGATTTATCTTTTGATGATTTAATCAACGCAAGAAGATTCTCTTCTGTTATTTATAAATCATCAGCGGGATTAGGTGATGGAGTTATTAAAGACTATATTCCTAGAGATGCTGAAGATCAGATTGAAGAAAGCGACAGAATTAAGGCGCAGATCCTTCAAATGGAAAATGATATGTGGAATTACTAAGATTTCACTTGATAATTATAGAAAACCTGAGTATTTTTACTCAGGTTTTTTTATTATGAAGAATGTAGATTATATTATCGTGGGAGACGGATATGCAGGGCTTTTTTTTGCACATCAGCTAATCAGAAACAATAAGACTTTCGTCTTGTTTTCGGAAGGACAGAAGAGTGCTTCGCAAGTTTCTGCAGGAATTATAAATCCTGTTGTGCTTAAAAAATTTACGACTTTTTGGAAAGCACAGGAACAAATCGATTTTCTTAAAAGTACTTTAAAAGAAATTGAAAATTATACCGAAGAAAATTATCTGATCGATGCTCCGATTCATCGGATCTTTCATGACGAAAATGAACAGTCACTTTGGCTAAAGAAGTCGGGAAATGATGACCTTTTATATTTTTTAGATAAAAATTTCGATCATTTAAAGGTGGTAAAAAACGATTTTCTTTCAGGAAAGGTGAATCAGTCTGCGAGACTCAATGTTAACGGTTTTTTTACAGGTTTATTTAGGTTTTTAGAAAAAAATGAAAAATTAATTGCTGATAAATTTATTTATTCAGATGTGGATATAGAAAGATCCACTTATCATGATTTTACTTTTAAGAATATTTTATTTTGCGAAGGAATGGGAGTAAAGCATAATCCCTTTTTTTCCGAAATTCCTGTAAATCCCAATAAAGGCCACCATATTAAAGTAGAGCTTTCAGAAAAAATTCCCGAAAATATTACTATCAAGAAAAAACATTTTCTTTTTCCTTTAAATGAGCAGTTGTATTTTTATGGTGGAACGTACGACAGAGAACAGTTGCACCATGAAATTGATGATTCTGCAGTTGAGCAGCTTAAAAAAGGTCTGACGGAATTTTATCCTCATCCTTTTGAAATTAGAGAGGTAAATTTCGGATTCAGGCCGACTGTAAAGGACAGAAGACCAATTATCGGAAGACACTCGGATTATCATAATTTATACGTATTCAATGGTTTGGGAGCACGAGGTATTTTAAATGGCTGTTACTTTTCCAAAAGTCTATTTGATTTTATTGAAAAAGATATTCCTCTGGATAAAGAGATTTCTCTGGAGCGATTTGAAAACTAATATTAAAAGAAATACATACAAATTCAACTTCCAAGTTACTCTGATTATTACTCAATAGAAGTAACGATTATTCTTAATAAATTCATTCAGCAGAATTCTATATATGGAAAAATAGAAAAGACTGTAAAATTGCCATAATTTTTGCTTTATCAAAATAAATATCATCTATGAATGAAAATCTTTTAGGAATAATTGCCGGTCTTCTTACTTCAGGTTCGATGATTCCTCAGTTAATTAAGGTAATAAAAGAAAAAAATGCAGATGATCTCTCATGGGGAATGCTTGGAGTGCTTATTGTAGGAGTTTCGCTTTGGACGTGGTATGGAGTTTTGAAGGATGAACTTCCCATCATTCTCACCAATGCCTTTTCTGTGGCTGTAAATATTACATTGCTTATCTGCTGTCTTATTTATAAAAAAAAGTAATCTCAAAGAAAAAAATACTCCTGTTATACAGAAGTGTTTTCATATTGGGATTATTTACAATTTATTTTAAGATAAATTTTGCTAATGGAGCCATTCTGGCTTTGTTGAGCGTTAAAGTATTTCCGTTTACAGAATAATTATCTGCTGCCAGAAGAGCTTGTACAAAAGCACGTTCGGTTTCAAGATCATCACATGCAATCATGGTAGACATTCCCTGATTGAATTTGATACGCATGATTTCAGGCTTTATTTCAAAAGTTCCGCCCACTCCGTTGCATCCTCCATGTCCTTCATACCTCATATTGGAAGTATTCAGCATAAAATGAGGTACTGCTTTGGGATTTTTAAGCTGAATAGGTTTACCGTAAATCTCTGTTAACTCCCATGTCTTTCCGGTAATATCTGAGCTTTTTTCGGGTGAAACATCTGAAGATGGTTTATTCATACAGGAAGCAAGAATAGCAAACATGATTACCGAACAAATGTAAGCGATTATTTTTTTCATAATTTTAAGATTTTGTGATTAGTAAGAAGCCATTTTAGTATTGGAAGAAGATGATTTATTTTTCTTGCAATGGAAAAGTACCATGTTATAATCTTTGTTCAGAAAAGTTACTTCACCACGAACGTTTGAATACTGATAATCTGCATCACCTGCTGTAAACTCTGGCAGTTCATCACTTTTTTTAAGATTATAAGATTTTCCGTTTAAATGTACCGTTACAGTATGCTGGGTTTCATTAAAGGTTACCTCAAGCTGTTCTCCGGATTCATCAGTATAAACCTCTTTGGTTATTTTGTCTGGCTCCTGCTTCGTGGCTGTAGCATTTTCAGGCTGCTCTGCAACTTCTTCTTTGATCTGATTTTTACATGCTGTTACAAGAAAGAGCGGTAAGGCTGTAAAAGTAATAGTCCGCAATAATTTTTTCATAATATAAGTGATTTTTAAGTGAGTTACTAAAAATTGAATGATAGTAATGTCTAAAATTACAATTTTTTATGCTAATAATATGTTAATTTTGTATAAATTCACTTAAATTATATGTCTTTTTATCATTATAAAAATATTTTATGTTAAATAAAATACGGTAAAATTCTGTGAAAAACTGTAAACAGAATAGTGGCATAAACAAAAAGAGACATTCCGGGAACGTCTCTTCTCAATGATGTGTTTTTAGAATCTTATGGAGTTTTTATATAATCGATTTATAACATTTCCTACACTTGCAGATTAAAATCTTTGTTGATTCAATTCCAACTTGGTCAGGAAAAATCAAAAATAAAACAGAGAAATTTATAGTGGGAATTTTGTTTTCATGTTTATTATATTAATCTGAGTTGTTAATAATAATGGTAGAAAGTTTTCATGTTTTGTTTATAGTAAAAATAATAAATAATATTTTATTATTGCATATGATTTAATAAAATTTGTTAAAATTTTTATTTTTAATTAAAAGAATGGGGGTTTTGTGAAAAATTAACTTTGTATTTACCTTTTCACTGCTTTTACATGGCTGCTCTTTGCTTTTTATGTTCGGGGAATAAATATGTTCTCTGTTTTAAGTATTTGAAAATCATTTAATTTATCAACCTAAAAACAGGCTCATTTCTTTTAATTTAAGCTGTTTCAGCGAATTTAAAGGAGTGTTAAATATTGTTAATATAAACAATTTCTCACTCCAATGTCTTGAAACATAACAGAACTAAAGTCTACATTTGTGCCTTGAAATTATGAGAAACTATATCGTTTATTTTTTGACAACTCTTTTTCTGCTGTTTGTAGTAGAAAGCAAGATCAATGTCAAAACTCTGCGAAACGATTATACAAGTCATACCTCTCAGAATTTACCCAAAAAAGCAAACCGTTTAAATCAGACCTACGAAAAGCTTTCTATTCAGCAGAATCCGGATGATATAGGCAATGCATATTCACTGGAGCTTACAGAAGATGATTTTCAGTTGTCCGATACCTTTCAGACAATGGTTGTTTTCGCCAGCATCTTCACGCTGATCTATATTTTTGGTTTAAAAAGTTTTAAAAAATTAAAATCAGCTGTTCATGGCTGTCTATCAGAATACTCTTCTGTTAAAAAATTCATTCTGATTCGTTCTATCAGAATTTAAAATCCCCTTTTCCCACTTATTTCCTGTCGGTTTGCTATCCGTCGGGAAATCCGACGTTATAATTTCCGGCAATAAATTATACCGTTAATTTTTCCAATTGCCATTTTCATATTTAAAACATTAACGATTTACATAAACTCTAGAATTATGATTAAAAGAGTTGTCGCAGGCATTGCGCTAAGCAGTATTTTATTGTTCACAGGTTGTAACAAGAAAAAAGAAGAAAAAGAAGAAGCCGCAGTTTATCCGGTAACCTCACCCATTGTGATGGACACCGTGATCGACAAAGAATACGTGGCGCAGATCAGATCTGTAAAGAACATTGAAGTTCGTGCACAGGAAAAAGGTTTCCTTGAGAAAATCTTTGTGGATGAAGGACAGTTTGTTCATCAGGGACAGACCTTATTCAGAATTATGCCGAAATTATATCAGGCAGAACTACTGAAAGCTCAGGCAGAAGTTGCTCAGGCTACGATTGAGCTGAAAAATGCAAGTACATTAGCCAGCAACAATATCGTTTCCAAAAACGAAAGAGCGATGGCTAAAGCAAAGCTGGATGCAGCCAATGCAGAAGCTAAATTGGCACAGATACACTTGTCATTTACAGACATTAAAGCTCCTTTTTCGGGAATTATCGACAGAATTCCTTTGAAACTGGGAAGTCTGGTAGATGAAGGAGATTTATTAACCTCTCTTTCCGATAACAATGATATTTATACCTATTTCAACGTTTCGGAGCCGGAATATCTTAACTATCAGAGAAATGTAGCTTCAAGAGGAAGTAATATGGTGGATCTGGTAATGGCAAACGGAGATATTTTTACACAGAAAGGACAGGTTCAGACCATTGAAGGAGAATTTGACAGTGAAACAGGAAACATCGCCTTCAGAGCAAAATTCCCGAATCCGGATAAACTTCTGAGAAACGGAGAAACCGGAAAGGTAAGAATGACTTTACCATTGAAAAATGCTTTGATCATTCCTCAGAAAGCCACTTACGAAATTCAGGATCAGAAATATGTATTCGTAGTGGATAAGAACGGAGTGGCAAAGTCCAAAAATATTAAAATCGCTTATGAACTGCCTGATGTGTATGTAGTAGCTTCAGGACTTTCAACAGGAGATAAAATCTTATTGGAAGGTGTTCAGAAAGTAAAAGACGATCAAAAAGTTCAGACAAAAGTTCAGGATCCGAAAAAAGTTCTTCAGTCATTAAAATTAAAAGCAGAGTAATACGCTCTAATGAAGTAAGTAATTATGTTTAAGAAATTTATTCGCAGACCTGTTCTGTCTATCGTAATCTCTTTGATTATCGTATTTATGGGAGTTTTATCCCTTTTGAAATTACCGGTTACCCAGTTCCCGTCCATTTCTCCGCCCAAAGTAAATATTACAGCGGATTATCCGGGAGCGAACAACGAATTGCTCATCAAATCTGTTGTTATTCCTCTGGAAAGAGGTCTGAACGGGGTTCCGGGGATGAAATATATGACTTCCGATGCCGGAAACGACGGGGAAGCTTCTATTCAGGTGGTATTCGATCTGGGAACCGATCCGAACGTAGCAGCGGTAAACGTACAGAACCGTGTTTCTTCGGTAGTAAATAAACTTCCGCCTTTGGTAGTGCGTGAAGGGGTGAAAATTACCCGTGAAGAACCGAACATGTTGATGTACATTAACCTGTACAGTGACGATCCTAAAGCAGACCAGAAATTCCTTTTCAACTATGCAGATATCAATGTAATGTCTGAATTGAAAAGGGTAAGCGGAGTTGGTTTTGCAGATATCCTCGGAACCAGAGAATATGCAATGCGTATCTGGCTGAAACCCGACAGATTAACAGCATACAGTATTTCTGCAGATGAAGTGATGGAGTCTCTGAATAAGCAGAGTTTAGAAGCTTCTCCGGGAAAAACAGGGGAAAGTTCAGGGAAAAGATCCCAGTCTTTTGAATATATCTTAAAATATCCCGGACGTTTTAATAATGAAAAGGATTATGGAAACATCATCCTTAAAGCAAAACCGGATGGAGAGTTTATTAGACTGAAAGATGTTGCAGATATCGAATTCGGTTCTTCCATGTATGATATTTATTCTACATTGAATGGTAAACCTTCAGCAGCGATTACAGTAAAACAATCATATGGTTCCAATGCAAGTGACGTTATCAAGAACGTAAAATCTTTGATGGAAGAACTGCAGAAAACCACTTTCCCGAAAGGAATGCATTACGACATTAGTTATGACGTATCAAAATTCCTTGATGCTTCTATTGAAAAAGTAGTTCATACGCTTTTTGAAGCCTTTATTTTGGTGGCAATCGTTGTATTCTTATTCCTGGGAGACTGGCGTTCCACCTTAATTCCTGCTTTGGCGGTTCCCGTATCTTTGGTGGGTACTTTTGCGGTAATGTCCGCCTTCGGAATTACCTTAAACATGATCTCGCTATTTGCGCTTGTAATGGCGATCGGGGTTGTAGTGGATGATGCGATTGTAGTAATTGAAGCGGTTCACGCCAAGATGGAGGAGAAGCATTTATCTCCGCTAAAAGCAACTGAAGAAGCAATGCATGAGATCAGCGGAGCGATTATCGCAATTACTCTGGTAATGGCATCCGTATTTATTCCGATAGCGTTCATGTCTGGCCCGGTTGGGGTTTTCTACCGTCAGTTTTCCATTACTATGGCTTCTGCAATCATCCTTTCAGGGGTTGTAGCTTTAACATTAACGCCGGCTTTATGTGCTTTAATTTTAAAAAATAACCACGGAAAAGCTAAAAGAAGAACTCCCATTACTATTTTCCTTGATAAATTCAACGGATTATTTACAAAAGGAGCGAACAAATATGAAGGAATGCTAAACAAAACAGTGAAGAAAAAAACAATTACTTTACCTTTACTATTAGCCTTCTGTGCATGTACATTCTTTTTAAGCAATTCATTGCCTTCAGGATTTATTCCTGCGGAAGATCAAGGGATGATTTATGCGATTATTCAGACTCCTCCCGGTTCTACGCTGGAAAGAACCAACCAGATTGCCAGAGAATTATTGAAAGAATCTGAAGATATCGACGGAGTACAGTCTGTTTCTTCATTGGCAGGTTACGAAATCCTTACCGAAGGTACAGGTTCCAACTCCGGTACTTGTCTTATTAACCTTAAAAGCTGGGAAGACCGTAAAGAATCTGCGGCGGAAATTATAGAAAAGCTTGAGGAAAAAGCGAAAAATATTCCGGGTGCGAATATAGAATTCTTCCAGCCGCCTTCCATTCCGGGATACGGTGCAGCAGGTGGTTTCGAACTTCGTCTGCTCGATAAAGCAGGAAGCGGAGATTATCAAAAAATGGAGAAGGTAAGCAACGACTTCGTAAGGGAACTGAAAAAACGTCCTGAACTGGGTTCTGCGTTTACATTCTATTCCGCGAGTTTCCCTCAGTATATGTTGAGAGTGGATAATGATCTTGCCGAACAAAAAGGAGTGACGATTGAAAATGCAATGGATAATTTATCCACATTAATCGGTTCCAACTATGAAACCAGTTTCATCCGTTTCGACAGACCTTATAAAGTAATTGTTCAGGCGGGACCTCAATATCGTGCCTTACCTAGCGATATTTTGAAATTGTACGTAAAGAATGATAAAGATCAGATGGTTCCGTATTCAGATTTTATGCATCTGGAAAAAGTATATGGTCTTTCTGAGATTACCAGACATAATATGTACAATTCTGCCGAGGTGAGTGGTACTCCTGCTCCGGGTTACAGTTCTGGACAGGCAATTGCAGCCATTCAGGAAGTTGCGGATAAAACACTTCCGAGAGGTTTTGGAATCGATTGGGCGGGGATCTCTAAAGATGAGGTAAGCCGTGGAAACGAAGCAATTTTCATCTTCCTTGTGTGTTTAGGATTCGTATATCTTATTCTTTCCGCACAGTATGAAAGTTTCATTCTTCCGTTACCGGTAATTTTATCTTTACCGACGGGTATTTTCGGAGCTTTCTTATGTCTGAAATTATTAGGACTGGAAAACAATATTTACGCTCAGGTTGCCATGGTCATGCTGATTGGTCTTTTGGGTAAAAATGCCGTACTGATTGTGGAATTTGCCGTTCAGAAAAAAGCAGAAGAAGGAATTCCTGTAGCGCAGGCTGCGATTGAAGGAGCTGCAATTCGTTTCCGTCCGATTTTGATGACCTCATTTGCATTCATCGCAGGTCTGATTCCGTTAGTGGTGGCAACAGGACCCGGAGCAATCGGTAACCGAACCATTGGTACTGCGGCAGCGGGTGGAATGCTGATCGGAACTATTTTCGGATTGATGATTATACCGGGATTGTACTACATTTTTGGAACAATTGCCGATAAATCGAGACTGGCAAGATATGAAGAGGAAAATCCTTTGACAGAACAAACAGAACCGTACCAACACGACGACAAACATGAAGATTTATAATAAAAGATATATAGCAGCCATCGCCTTATCGCTTGTTTTAGCAGGCTGTAAGGCGCCAATGGCGACCGTGGTAAAAGATGAGGTAAAAGAAAATATTCCTCAGAATTTTAATCAGCAGGATCAGGGTGATGCCAATAATAACAGCGGAACAACACCTTGGAGACAGTTTTTTACAGATCCCAACTTAGTAGTTTTAATAGAAACTGCCTTAAAAAATAATCAGGAGCTCATGATTACTTTGCAGGAGATTGAGATTGCAAAAAGTGGTGTTTTAGCTAAAAAAGGACGATTAACCCCTACGGTTTCTGCAGGAGTAGGAGCAGGTGTGAAAAAAGCAGGACGCTACACCAGCGAAGGAGCAGGTGATGCCACCACAGAAATAGAACCCGGAAAAGAAATGCCGGATCCGCTTGGAAATTTTGAGGGCGGACTGATGGCAAACTGGGAAGTGGATATCTGGAAAAAACTGAGAACGGAGAAAGAATCTGCTGTTGCCCATTATCTTTCTACTGTAGAAGGTAAAAACTTCGTTCTTTCCAACTTAATAGAGGAAGTTGCCAATAATTATTATGAATTATTAGCGCTGGATAACCAGCTGGATATTATTCAGCAGTATACAAAATTGCAGCAGAGAGCTCTGGAAATATCAAAAATTCAGAAAGAAGCTGCAGCAGCAACTGAACTTGCCGTAAAAAAATTCGAAGCCGAGCTGGCAAAGTCTAAAGCTTCGGAATTCACCATCCGTCAGGAAATCACGGAGAAAGAAAACGAAATCAATGCGCTTTGCGGACGTTTTCCGCAGCCAATTGTAAGATCAAAAGGAGACTTCATGGCGATGATTCCTCAGACGGTTTATACGGGGATTCCGTCCCAGTTACTGGCGAATCGTCCCGATATCAAACAGGCTGAACTGGAATTAAAATCTTCAAAACTGGATGTGGAAGCGGCAAGAAAAGAGTTTTATCCGTCTCTGGAAATCTCTGCAACATTAGGACTGGAAGCCTTTAAACCTTCTTATCTCGTTAAATTGCCGGAATCTATGGCTGCAAGCTTAGTGGGTGAACTGGCAGGACCTCTTATTAATAAAAGTGCTATTAAAGCCAACTTTCAGACGGCAGATGCAAGACAGATTCAGGCTTTGTATGAGTATGATAAAACCATCCTGAATGCTTATCTGGATGTTGCCAATTTAATGTCTAAAGTAAAAAATATCGATCAGTATTACAAACTGAAGTCTGAAGAAACACAGGCTTTGGAAAAATCAATAGATATAGCCAATCAGCTATTTAAAAATTCAAGAGCAGATTATCTGGAAGTTCTTCTGAACCAAAGAGACGCTCTGGATGCCAAAATGGAACTGGTGGAAGCTAAACAAAAACAGCTGAGTACAGTTGTTGATATTTACAAGAGCTTAGGCGGAGGCTGGAAGTGATTTGTAAATCCTTAATGTTTTAAAAAGAAAAGAGGCTGCCCGTAAGGAACAGTCTCTTTTCGATTAAAACTGAAAACTCTAATAAAAAGGTTCATATTTCAGAACCTCCTTCCCAATTTACCTGTAGGACACAGGACTAATTTATTTTTTCACGGTTATTGTACTTTTCAAAAAAAAATGGTTATTAGTTTTCAAAAAAATTAAATTTTAAAAAAACCAGCCTTCCAAAAAAGTAATTTCTCCTGTTAAGGAAGGTGGTAAGATTTATGAATAGAATCATGTTTATTAGCTTTTCAAAATTTATCTTTGTGCTTTTTTAGTGCTTCCTTTCTATTCAATAAATTTATAAACGGCTTAACTAATTTTATTTTTCTTTGATTTCCTGGTTCGAAATTATAACCTTATGGTGAAATAAAAAAACAAATGTGGTCATTATTCATAAATTAAGACAATACCATTGCTGTCTTTTTATTTATTAATTGTCTGATTTTCAATTTGTAAATTTGTAAAGTAGAAATAATACTATACCCTGTTTTAATTCATTAATCTTTGATAAAAAATGATCTATTTTGTGTACTTTTGAGGACTTAACACACAGGATTATTTAACAGGGTGAAAAAAAAATTATTTTTTATTCTTTTTTTCGGGTTTTTTAGTTTAGTATTATCTCAGGAAAGTTACAGCGATTATTATAAGCTTAGGCTGAAATATGAAGACTTTCCCGAAAATGATACAAAAGCATTTCCGTTTATTAAGCCGTATATTGATATGGCAAAAAAGGAGAAGAATTACCAAAAGCTGGTTCAGGGCTATAAAGATGCCGTTTATTTTTCTTCCTTAAACGAGAATAAACTGAAATATGCGGACAGCATGATCTGGGCCGCCGATAAAACGAATGATGATGATCTTAAAATTGTCTCCCATATTGATAAAGGCGTTATTTATTATTATCATTATAAAAAATTTCAACTCGCTCTAAACGAATATCTGGAAGCATACAAATATTCAAAAAGTACTAAAAATGAATATCTGAAGTATCAGAATCTTTATCATATCGGGGTTGTAAAAAGTTATCTCGGCTACTATGAAGATGCTTCACAGCTTTTTACAAAATGTCTGGTTTATTACAGGGAGAAAGCGAAAGAAATAACAAAACTTCATCCCAATGAAATTTACAATAATAATAATAAGGGATATTTCAACAGCCTTCATCAGCTTATTATCTGTTATCGGAATCTCGGGAAAGACCGAGAAGCTGATGAAGCAATACAGACTGGTCTTTCTAAAGTAGGGGATAATCCGGAATATGCTTTAGAGAAAGGTTATTTTATTTTAGCTAAAGGAATTTCAGAATATAAAAAAAATCAATTTCAGGAAGCATTAAAAGATTTTAATCAATCACTGCCCGTTATTAAAGAAAGCCGCGATTTTGCAAGACTTTCGGTAAGCTATTTCTATATCGGAAAAAGTTTTTCAGGGCTTAAAAAGACCAGACAATCTATTGTTTATTTTAAAAAAATTGATTCTATTTTTCAGAAGCATCAGTTTATTCTTCCGGAGCTGAGAGAAAATTACGAACTCCTGATCGATTATTCCAAAAAAGAGAAAAATCAGGAACTTCAGTTATATTATACAAGTCAGTTACTTCGTGCAGACAGCATCATGTCCAAAGATTTCATTTATCTGTCCCCGAAAATTCATAAAGATTATGACACCAATACCTTACTGGAAGAAAAAAATAAACTTCAGAAAATAAATTATCTCGGAACTGTTATTATTATCGTTTTGATTATCTGGGGAATCGGTTTGGTTATTCTGCTTACCAGAAGGCATAAAAAATCTAATGAAATTCAGAAAAAATATATTATGGTGGAAAAGAAATTTATGGCAAGCCATAAGAAAGAAGAGGCGGATGAAATAAAAGAAATTGTTCCACAGATTGAAGAAAAAAAGCTGACGATTACAGAGAACAAAGTTGAAGAACTTCTGAAAAAGCTTAAAACATTTGAAGATAAAAAAGGTTTTACACAAAAAGGCTTAACCATTGGCAAATTAGCCGCCCAACTGGGTACTAATTCAAACTACCTCTCACAGGTGATTAACGAATATAAAAAGGCAAATTTCAATAAATATTTAAGCGAACTCAGAATCAATTACATTACCAATCTGCTTTTTGAAGATAAAAAATATCTGAAGTACAGCATAGAAACTCTCGCAAAAGAATGCGGAATAGCTTCCAGACAGAATTTTTCTGATCTTTTCTACGAAATCAACGGAATTCGTCCGACGGATTTTATTAAGAAAAGAAGAGAGGAATTAACAGGAAAATAATAAAAACATTGATAAACAATAGATTATAAAATTTATTTGTTTGGATGTAAAGATTAGAAATAGGATAATTTAGGATTCATTTACTTATATATCTATTATAAATACTGTACTAGGTTTTGTACTTTTGATTATTAATTAACAATACTAAGAATCTTGTCATGCATTAAGATAAACTCGTATTAATAAATTTTGAATAATTATGAACTCAATAAAAATAAAACACAATCTTTACGATATTATTTTCTTACTATTTATAGGAATTATATACATATTTTCAATAGCTAAAGATCCTGCACTTGGTGATAGTCTGGCTTTTACATTACAAGGATATAAGGGGTTCGATTTTTCTTCGAATGCAACTAATCATCTGCTGTTTTCCAATCTATTATCCTTGCTTCATAAAATATTTCCTTTTATAAAAATACATTTTCTGTTTGTTTCAGTAAGTATCCTATCAGCAATATTGTCTTTATTATATCTGAGAAAATTATTAATAATATTAGAAGTTTCTTCCAAATCTTCTTTCATATGTATAATGATTTTAGGACTTTCATTTACATTTTGGAGGCAGGCAATCATAACAGAAGTTTATACATTTTATTTACTGTTTGTAATTTTATTTCTCATCAATTTATTTAAATTTAATCAGAGAAAAGAAATTAAATATTTTTATTATTTGTCTGTTTTATTAGGTATCCTTTTTTTGATACATATTCAGACGATTCTTTTTTTATTTCTTTATTTTTATTTCATTTTTAGAAATTTCTCTATCTTAAAAAAACATATTATTTATGGAGGGTTAATACCGATTCTTTTATTTTCAGTTTTATTAATTCCGGTATTTATGGGGTATCAGACTTTTATAGCTATTTTTACAGATAATTCCTATGAAAGTTCTCTTTTTAATTTTGATCCATCAATTATTTTTAAAAGTATTATAAGAAATATCGTCTTTTTTATATACAATTTTCTGTTTTTTTCTGTATTTTTATTCTGGGGCTTAAAAAATAAAACCTATGGTGATTATATACTTGTAGGCATTATTCCCTTTTTAATTTTTTGTATAAAACACAATGTATCCGATTCATATGTTTTTCAATTGGTTCCTTATATTTTTTTATTGATAATTATTGGAAGAGGATTGGATCATTTTCCTAAGATCTATATAATTTTACCATTATTTTTACCTTTAATTTATTTTGCTTCTTACAAAGTAATTCAAAAAACATCCTTAGGAAAGAATTTTGAAAAAGAAAAATATTATAAAGGAGGTATTAGATACATGATGTTTCCGCCATTAAAAGGAAACCCTGATTGGGATTACTTTATTCAAAAATATAAGGAAGATTCTCTTTATAATAATCCTGATATACAATATTTGCATCCTGCCATTAAAAAATGGGATAAAATCAGAAATAAAAATTAGTCTTATCCTGAACGCGAATCAGTTGAGGTATTTTAGATCCTATCCACTTTATTACATCAATCCAAAATCATCAATTCAAAAAAATTAAAACTAAAAAATAACACGTCGAGTTTTGTCGCATTACTGCAATAGCTTTGTCTTATCAAAATTACGAAGCTATGGAACTGCCATTATATTTAAGTTTTAACGAATTTGAAAATACCTATTACGACAACCTTGAAAAATGGTTTGAGGAATATCAGAATACAAGTGAAACCGACTATCTGAAAAAACTTTCGGATCTCTACAGTCCTTTTTTGTACTACAACTTTGTCAACGACAGAATTCAGGCGGATGCTTCCCTACAGATTAAAGACTGCTTTTTTCCTTATTACGACAAAATAGGGATTTCTTTCTGCACCACCTGTGAAAACGGAAAACCTGCCAGAAATTCAAAGAAAATCAATCATCAGTTCGAATGGAAAACCGTTACGATGATGGAATATGCACAGCATATTTTAGATAAAATCAACAGATACTTGTCTAAAAATAGTAATAAAGAAGATAAAAATAAAAGCGTGCTGGATTTTATCAACGATTTTGAAATCATCACTTCGCGTGAAGGAGCGGGATATTGTGTGAATTACAACCAGCATCAGGCGACAATTCCTTTTCTGAAAGCTTATCTTCCGGTTCAAGGACAAACGGTAAATATTGCGATATACAGAGATTTTCTGTTTTCCGTTGTTCAGATCGCAGAATTCATAGATCAGAAATTAAAAGAAGTGCAGGCTTTTGAAAGCATGATCTATTCTAAACTGAAATCAGAAGCGAAATTTAAAGTGCAGATGAGCCATCAGTTTTTAACGATGTGCAATTAACCAAAACACCAAAACATTCATATAGCTAAATTGTAGTTTGAAATTAGTTAGTACTTTTTCAAACAGAAAATCCCGGTTGAAAAACTGGGATTTTTTTATCGTTGATGGTTGTTATTTATTCATATTCATGATATTGCCTCAATCGATTATCAAAATTTTCTTATATTTTTCGAGTGCAGAACTAATAATTTCAGGTCTTAAATTTTAACCACTGAAAATCAAAAATTCGGGCAAACTTTAATAAGCGTTAAACTCTAATTTCTAAAAACTGTTGTTGGTAGAAGCTATTATTTTATTTATTTCAGAGCTGACTCTTTCTATAATCCACTCTTGTTCGCTAGAAGATAAATCATTCCAGATATTATTATTTTCGTTAAAATCTGCTATTACATCTTCCAGAAATTCCGTTTTGATCTCAGAAACCCGAAGTGGATTATTCATATCTAATGTTCCTATTTTAGAGATGGCACTATTTAACCTGTTCTGTGTAATATAATTTCTCAATTCTTCTAGAATAAAAGACAAATCTTCTGTTTTAGAAGAAACATCTGGAATGAATGACCATTTTTGAGCTTCATGAAATTTATCCTCTTCATCAAATTCAGGATTTTTTAATTTAACGATTGGTCTTGATAATAAAGTGTTATCTGTTTGATTATAAGGTTTTATAACTACCCCTTCGATTAAATTATCTTGCAGATCCGGAAGGTTAAATTCTTTTGGAATAGTTGAGTTGATTCTGATATTGAAATTCATTGCTTCATTGAATTTTCCAATCAATAAGGGTCTTGCATGAAATATTTTAAATTGATTAAAATAAGCGAGTGAACTTTCATAATCCAGATAATATTTAGAATCTGAACCATTGTTCTCAATAGCAATATCAAAAGCGCAAAACTCAATGTCCGGTGTATAGTATACTCCAGTCTGAATTGCCTGTAAGTCATTTACAGCACTTACTTCAGGATGAGGATATTTGCCGCCAAAAAGCTCTCCGTAAATAATGTATTTCTCTCCCTCTATTTCGTGGCTTAAATGTTCAAAAAGACGCAAAATATTATCTTCTAATTTGTTTACAACCAACTGGAAGCCGAAAAAATCATCTGTCCAATTGAGATATTCTTTTCTTTTCGCAAATTTTAGACTACCATTGTCATACACAAAGCTAAAGTTTGCACCATGTACTTTTTCCGTTACAACCCATTTTAATTTTTCCATTTGGGAAAAATCATGTTCATTCAGTCCCAGCTTTTTTAAACTATTAGGCATTTTTTCATACCCTGAAAACTCACTCATTATTTCCTGATTCTGCGTTTTAAATTTCTTTTAATATCCAAATTTACGCACTGCGTAAAATGCAATATACATATTATTAAGTTTATTTCAATGTTTAAGCCAATTTCAAAGGTAACCATGGAAGTCATAAAAGAAAGTGATACAGTTAATCTTTGGTAAATACAATAAAAAAACGATCAGACTTTTGATAATACGAAGAGTGTTAAATCAAAAAAGTCTCAGGTAAAACCTAAGACTTTTATTTGCAGAAAGGAAGGGATTCGAACCCTCGATACAGTTACCCGTATACTACCTTTCCAGGGTAGCTCCTTCAACCACTCGGACACCTTTCTTTATTCGAGACTGCAAAAATAGACTATTTTCCGGAATCTGCAAACTCAAAATGCAAATTTATCCGAAAATTTCTCCGCAAAGGCTTTTGGAGAAGTTTTCTGCGAAGTTTCCTGTGTAATTTGGGTTGTCTATCAAATGCATTGCTTTAGTAATCGCACTTTCGGCAGTAATATCCGTTCCGCTAATGGCTCCGATTCTTGAAAAAATATTGCTGTTTTCATACTTTCCGAATGAGATTCCGCCTGAAATACACTGACTTACCACCACAATTTCAGTTCCGTTATCTCGGATCTGCTGCAACGTTTCCACCGTTTTTTCACTGCTGAAAATGGTTCCCGAGCCAAAAACCTGAAGAATAAGAACCTTCATTTTTGGAATTTCTTTAAAATGATTCAGATTCATTCCCGGAAAAATTCTCCAGAAAATAACATCTTCCGAAATATGATCGTCTACATGAAATTCAATATCCGGATCACAGCGGTAAAGATTATCTTTGATAATATTTAAATGTACTCCGGATTGCCCAAGAATAGGATAGTTTGGACTTGCATACGCATCAAAATACTCCGCAGAATATTTCAAAGTGCGGTTTCCTCTCAACAGTTTATATTCAAAATAAATCGCCACTTCCTGAATAACCGCTTCCTCATTTTCGTACAGACTTGCATAATAAAGGCTCGTGAGAAGATTTTCTTTGGCATCTGTTCGTAGATCTCCGATCGGAAGTTGAGAGCCCGTTAAAATAACCGGTTTTTTCAATCCTTTCAGCATAAAACTTAATGCAGAAGCGGTATAAGACATCGTGTCTGTACCATGCAGAATTAAAAATCCGTCGAACTGATGATAATTTTTCTGAATATAATGAGCAATAATTTTCCATTCTTCAGGTCCCATGTCGGAAGAATCCAGCGGTTTTTCAAAAGGATGTACAAAAACTTCACATTCCATCAGCTTCATTTCTGGCATTTTTTCAAAAATATTTCCGAAATCAAACGCACGGAGGCTTCCGCTTTCATAATCTTTCTCCATTCCAATCGTTCCACCAGTGTATATCAACAGGACTTTTCTTTTCATATAAGACTTTTCTTAGATTTTTATCCTCCATTCGCAGGATTCCTCAAATTTACGTTAATTTGCAAAGATTTGAAAATGAATGAAAGATTTACAGCAAACTTTTGAGTATTTAAAGCAGTTTTTAACGGAAGAAAGATTAAGTAAAATTGAGCATTTTGCGCCGGAAAGTTCAGATTTTATTCTTCCGGTGGTGGAAGATGTCTATCAGTTCAGGAACGCAGCCGCAATTGTACGTTCTGTGGAAGCGTGCGGTTTTCATAAAGTGGTGGCTTTGCAGGAAGAATATAGTTTTGAACCCAATCTTCGCGTTACAAAAGGCGCAGATACGTGGGTAGAAGTGGAAAAAATGCCGAGAAGCATGGAGTCTTTCCAAGACATAAAAGACAGAGGCTATAAAATTGTTGCGGTTTCGCTGGAAAATAATGCTAAAATGCTGCCCGAATACGAAATTACTGAACCGATGGCTTTGGTTTTCGGGACGGAAATGGAAGGAGTTTCTCAGGAAATTCTGGATTTTGCCGACGAAACTCTGGCGATTCCGATGTATGGTTTTACCCGAAGTTTCAATGTTTCCGTAGCCGCTTCCATTTGTATGTATGAACTGAAGCAGAAATTACTAAAATCTGATATCGATTATAAACTGAATGAAGAAAAGCTCTTAAGGATGAAAATCCGTTGGGCAGTAAACTCCATAAGAAGCGGACAGCAGATTTTTGATAAATATTTGAAGGATAATGATCTTGAATTATGAGATTAACGGTGCTTTTCGTAGTTCTGATGGTGATAGGCTGCAATAAAAAGACTGATAAATATACCTCAAGCTAAAATTGCTGTTGATACTTTTTCACAAAATCTCATTGAAGAAGAACCTGAAGATACCACAACGGTTTCCTTTTCAAAAACCTTAACCGGAAACGGATATTCTTATACATTAAAAGGAAGACAGAATATTAATGATGGAATCAATTTTAAATCAATTGATATTTTTCATCAGAAGAAACTTCATCAGAGAATTATTTTTGATACGGTTTCTGTTTTAAATGAGTTGGAAGCTTATTTTAATGTAAGTCAGGATGTAAATTTTGACGGATTTAAGGATTTGGAAGTAATAAATCAGATGGGAAATTACTGGTCTTCATCAAGTTTCTGGCTGTACAATAAATAAACTAAAAAGTACGATTATTACAAGCCAATGGATACGATTATTAATCCTGTAGTTGATAAAAAAAATAAAGCAATTACATCAACTTATCATGTCGGTCCGGTAAACTATTACTATAAAGTATATGAGTGGAAGCATAAAAAGCTAACCATGACCCATTATCAGGAAGATGAAGATAATGGTTTCTAAATCATTTGATTATAATTCCACGCGGCAACAAAAATTCCAGCGGTCTCTGTTCTCAACCTCTGATTTCCCAAAGAAACTGCTTTGATATTATTATCAGCCAAAAAAGCTATCTCTTTTTCCGAAAAATCGCCTTCAGGACCAATCAGAAAAGTGATATTTTGCAATCCGGGAATCTTATTGAGTTCCGTTCTTTCTAAATTCTCGTGGCAGTGCGCAACAAACGTATGTTCGGGATCAATATTTTTAAGAAAATCCTGAATCTTCATTACATCGTTAATAATGGGAAAATGAAATCTTAAACTCTGTTTGGAAGCAGCAATTGCCTGTTTTTTAATTTTATCCAGATTGATATTTTTACGCTCAGTTTTTTCCGTCTGTAGAAAAGTGATTTCAGAAATTCCCATCTCGACCGCTTTTTCAACAAAGAATTCAATGCGGTCAATATTTTTAGTCGGAGCTATCGCAATATGGAGTTTCGGACTGAAATCAGGAAGATTATTTTTAATCTCATCTACTTCAATATGGGCTTTTTTACCTTCAATCGTCAGTTTCCCGGAAGCAAGATTTCCTTTTCCGTCTGTTACATGAATGGCTTCACCGTTTTTCATCCGAAGAACTTTTACAATGTGTTGTTGTTCTTCATCGTTAATCGTTACCACATTTCCTTCAATTTCTCCGTAAAAAAGTTTCATATTTAAATATTTAGAATCTGCCTGAATTTTTCTAACTAATTATTAAAAATAAGTTTCATTTTCGCTTAAAAATGCCACTCCGGTTTTTATCGTTGTATAAATATCGCCTTCACAATCTCTGTAGGAACAGGTGTAAATCTCCTCAATCCATTTATTGTTAATGAAAATCAAGTTCAGATATTCGTTTTTTCTTAAATTATTTTTGATGGATAAATAATCTCCCTCTTTCGGTTCATATTCAAAACTGAAAACATTTTCTGCATTGATCTGTTCAATAATTTCTTCCTTGATATTCTGAACATATCCCGTTTCTGAGCTTGCCGGAAAATAATCGGCGAAATCCTCCGATGCTTCATTTTTTCCCGTCACCGTTTCTAAGATCCAGTAATATTTGGAGTTTTTCTTAGAATGTTTGCCAAGTATTTTTTCCTCTAACAGTATTTTCATAAATCGTATTTTGCGGTTGCTGAAGTTCTCAGATCAGTAAATTCTCCCCGCTCAAATTTTAACTGAGCAACCATCGCAATCATCGCAGCATTATCCGTAGTATATTCAAATTTCGGAATGTAAATATTCCAGCCCAGTTTTTCATGATTGTCCTGCATCGCCGTTCTCAAAGCCGAATTTGCCGAAACTCCTCCTGCAATCGCCACTTCATTAATATTTAAATCTTTGGCTGCCTTTTCCAGTTTGTTCATCAGAATTTCAATAATCGTTTTCTGTACCGAAGCACAAAGATCATTCATGTTATTTTTAATAAAATCGGGATCTTTTTTTACCTCTTTCTGAATAAAATACAGCACAGAAGTCTTAATTCCGCTGAACGAATAATCGTAATTTTCTAATTTAGGTTTATTGAATGTAAAAGCATCCGGATTTCCTTCTTTGGCCAGTCTGTCTATAATAGGACCTGCCGGATAATCAAGATCGAATATCTTCCCGATTTTATCAAATGCTTCACCTGCTGCATCATCAGTCGTTTTCCCGATAATTTCCATATCGAAATAATCTTTCACCAGAACAATCATCGTGTGTCCGCCGCTCACGGTAAGACACAAAAAAGGGAACTTTGGCGGCACAGGATTTGCATCCTCGATGAAATGGGCTAAAATGTGCGCCTGGAGATGGTTTACCTCAATAAGCGGAACATCCAAACTCATTGCCAAAGACTTAGCAAATGACGTTCCCACAAGAAGAGAACCTAAAAGTCCCGGCCCACGTGTAAATCCTATCGCAGAAATTGCATTTTGTTGTATATTTGCTTTGGTTAAGGATTTTTCAACAACGGGGATAATATTTTGCTGATGCGCACGCGAAGCCAGCTCAGGAACCACACCGCCATATTCTTTATGGATCGCCTGATTCGCTGCAATATTCGAAAGAATAGAATTTCCCTTGATGATAGCTGCTGATGTATCGTCGCAGGACGATTCAATACCTAAAATTATAGAGTCGCTCATAATAATGGCAAAGTTAGAGAATAATAACGAGAATGAGAACAAAAAATCAGTAGCTGGTAACTTAGGTAATCAGGTGCAGAAAGCTGTTGAAAATGCGGAAGGTGTTGTAAAAGAAACAGTTAAAGAAGCGTCCGAACTTGCTTCAGATGCAATTAATCATCCCATTGAAACGGCTGAAGAGTTTGGAAAACAGGCGGTAAAAGACGTTACAAGTTATTCATGGTGGGCAAAACTTTTACTGATTCTCTTCTGGCTGGGTCTGGCTTTGGTTGCCGCTATTTTTATAATTATTAATCTTCCTTCCACAAAACAGTGGGCAGCAGATCAGGCGTTACAAATTGTTAACCGCGACTTTAAAGCACAAATGTCAACAGAAAGCGTTGAGGTTAATTTTTTCGGAAATGTAAAAATCAAAGGATTAAAGATCAAAGATTATAAAGGATACGATTTTATTCAGTCCAAAGAATTTATTGCTAATTCCAACTGGCTTTCTTTAGCCTCGAATATCACTAAAAATAATTCTCTGAGTTTCAATTCTCTTACGTTAAAAAACGCGGATGTAAAAGTGATTACATACAAAGGCGACAGTATTTCAAACTTCATCCGTTTTACCAAACTGTTTGACAGCGGCAAAAAGAGAAATCCCAATAAACCTCCGTTTCAGCTCGATTCAAGACTGCAGATTCTGGATTCTAAAGTTTCCATCGTCAATCTGAATTCTCCGGGTGAAAAAGGAAAATGGTTAACCGCAACCAATTTTAATCTGATTGCACCGAATGTAAAAGTAAACGGAAGAAATATTTCAGGAATAATCAATAATATGTCTTTCACCACAACAAGATGGGGGAAATCTCATTTTGTGGATACTTTTTCTACCGAGCTCTCCATGACGCCGGAATATCTTTTCCTGAAAGATCTTACTTTAAATACAGATCACTCGCTTTTACAGGGAGATATTAAATTTAACCTTCACAATGACGGTTCGTGGGCAGATTTTGCAGATAAAGTGAAATGGGACATGAACTTAAAACAGGGAAGCCAGTTAAGCGGATATGATATCAGTTATTTTGTGACCAACTGGGATAATTTTAAGCCTTTCAATGTTTCAGGGAAAATGACAGGTCCACTGAATGATTTTAAGCTTGATAATTTTCTCATCCGAAATCCTGATGTGAATATTGCCACCAAAAAAATGAAGGTGAATAAGCTGCTGAAAGGAAACTTTTTAATTGAAACCAATGATCTTTCTGCTGATTTCACTTATAAAGATCTAAAAGCAATGATGCCTTCATTTATTGCTAAAAAAATGAAAAACTTCGCGGATGATTTCGGAAAATTAAAATACAACGGAACCGCAAGTGTAAATCCGAACCGCGTTTACGTTTCAAACGGAAATCTGATGACAGGAATCGGGCAGGCAAAAATCACGAATTTTTCTTTAACGGAATACAGCTCTCCGATGCCGAAATATGCCGGAATAGCGGAAGTGAAGGATCTTAATACTTCCGTGATTACAAAAAACAAATCCGTAGGATTAATTTCTGGGAAGTTCAATATCAACGGGCAGAGTTTTGATGTAAACACCATGAAGCTGACGACGAAATCACAGATTTCGAGCATTGAAATTATGAATAAGGAAATCAATAATCTGTATCTTGACGGATTATTGGATCATAAAAAATACAACGGACTCATCACCGTGAATGATGAACAGGCAAAAGCAACCATAAAAGGATTAATTGATTTCAGCACTCCAAGAATTTCGATGGATGTGAATGCTGATGTAAATTACCTAAACATGAATTATTTTACCAATAAACCCGGAAACCAGATTGTAAGCGGAAAGGTGACTGGTAAAATGGCAATGTCTTCCATTAACGATTTAGCGCTGGATGTAGAAGCCAGAGGAATTAATTTTGCAACGGCAACCCAGAAATACTCCATTCCGAATGCAAAAGTGAAAACCTTTGTGGAAAACGGAGGCAGAGTTATTGCTGTGGATGCTCCGGGAGCAGTGAACGGAAAAATTTCAGGACGATACAATCTGGGCGATCTTGCGGGAATGGTAGAAAACGGACTCAATAAAATTCTTGTGGGACCTGCACCAAGAAAAATATACCGAGGACAGAGCTTTGCCATGAATTTTGATGTTCAGCAAGGTTTGGTAAGCTATTTCTTACCGGATCTTAAAATTCCGCAGGGCGCAAAAGTGGAAGGGCAGTACGACGGAAATTCCAATAACCTGATCCTGAATCTTGATGCGGCTTCACTGAAATATATCATGACGAAAACTCAGGAGATTACAGAAGCGGATAAAGCTTTGGCTGCCGCGAATCCCGAGTATAAAATTAACGAAAGAGATAAAATTACCAGAGACAGCGCAATGGTAGACAGCGTTATGGTAAGAATCAATACCGCGAATCTTAATGAGCAGATTTATGCTAAAATCAACAGGGTTTTATACAATAAAAATGTTCTTAAAGACATTACTTTAAGCGGAAGAAACGAGAACAATACCATTCTTCATCTCGCAACAAAATTTAAACACGGAAGTCCTGAAGATGAGCTTGATGACAATCTGAAAGAATACGCGATCAACGTCAATCAGTCTACCAACGCAGGAGGCGATTTTGTTTTCAGATTTGAACCAACCGAGGTTAAGTTTAATGATGTAACATGGGCTATTGATACCAGTCCGGAACTTAATCATTCCATCACTTACCGTAAAAAAGAAAGCGATTTTGATATTCAGAATCTCCGGGTTTTTTCAGACAACAGTGCATTGTTTATTAAAGATGCCCAGTTTAAATCTGCCAAGGATTTTTATGTAGATGCGGAAGTGGATAATTTTGCCATCGAAAAGCTGCTGGAAATGCAGGCAGGAGGAAATTCTATGAACATTAAAGGTCTTGCAAACGGAAGTGTGAAAATTAAAATGGACAAAAACACGCTGCAACCTTTGGTAGATATGACGATCGATGATATCATGATGAACGGAAACGACATGGGAGATATCACCATTTCTGCAACCAACAGTTATTCCCTGAATGTTTATGATGTCGATATAAAAGTAAATTCTGCAGGAATTATCGGAAACAACAGTCTTCATGTAACCGGAACGGTAAATAATAATACTGAGTCGCCAATAATTGATCTTACCGCTGAAATGCGCGATTTTGATGTAGCCTTCGCCCAGCAGTTCGTGACTTCGGTTTTTGGAAATCTGAGAGGAAAAGCAACCGGAGACCTTAAAATTTCAGGAAAATTCAGCAATCTGGACTACAGTGGAGATATTGCACTTAAAGGATTCGGTCTGAAACTTTTGTTTACAGGTGTTGATTATTCTTTTGATGATACTGTAATTCCTTTAACCAAAGGTTTAGCGATTCTTAACAGTGTTGAGGTTCATGACGGAAGAACCAATTCAAAAGGAAATATTTCCGGTGCGATTCAGTTTGAGACACTCTCGTCGATGGGAGTCAACCTCGTGATGAGAGCCGATAATTTATTAATGCTGAATACTACCCAGAAAGATCTGGATTTATTCTGGGGAAGAGTTTACGGGCAGGGAGATTTATACGTAGACGGACCTGTTTCCGGTTTAAGTATTTCCACTCCTAACATGAAAGCTTTAAGCGGAAGTACATTTACATTCAACTCAGGCTCTACTTCTAATGTGGAAGAATTTAAGATGCTGAGATTCCTGAAAGAAGGAAAAGACGGTCTGGTTACTTTGGATGAAAAGAAAAAATCCGGAGCGAACATGAATATTGATCTTGCTCTGGATGTAGATAAAGGGACAACCGTGAATGTTCTTATTGGAGACGATGTCGGAAATATTATGGTAAAAGGAGCTGCCGAAAAGCTTCGTTTCCAGATGAGCCGACAGGGAAATATCGCCATGAACGGAACATATAAGGTAGATAACGGAACTTTTGTTTCCAAAGCGATTCTTAACAAAACGTTCCAGATTGAGAAAGGAAGCAGCATCCGTTGGGATGGAGATGCGATGAAGCCAGCTTTGGATATTACTGCAAATTATACGAAAGTGGTTTCAAACGCAGGTAAATATCTGAATATGGGAAGCCTTCAGCCAATAACTATTCTGCTTCAGGCGAATATTACCCAATCGCTGGTTGATCCTAAAATTGATCTTGACGTAACTGCGTTGGATGTTTCCAGCCAGATTAAAGAGACGTTGGCTTCAAAAATGAGTCAGGAAGGTGAAAAAGTTTTACAGTTTGGATCTGTTTTACTTTTAAGCACTTTTAATGTTTCCGACACCGGCGGAG
The DNA here is from genome assembly GCF_018603435.1 of Chryseobacterium sp. ZHDP1. Taxonomy (GTDB): domain Bacteria; phylum Bacteroidota; class Bacteroidia; order Flavobacteriales; family Weeksellaceae; genus Chryseobacterium; species Chryseobacterium indicum. The sequence goes on from NZ_CP075682.1 coordinate 4,074,604, forward strand.
TGAATGTCAATGCGGCAGATCTTGCAGAAACACAGGGATACAATTTGTTATTAAAACAATTGGGATCTGTTTTAAATACTATGAGCAACGAATTCCAGATCGACCTGAATTATGTAAAAGGAGATCAGTATTCCAATGTAGGAGACCGTGCGAATGCAGGAGTTAGTTTTGCGCTTTCACCAAGAGTAAAAGTAAAAACAGGACTGGGAATTCCACTCACAAAAACCGAAAATACAGACGTTAATTATCTGTCCGGAGAAGGGACGATCGAGTATGATATTTCCAAGAAAAATGACGGAAGTCTTCTATTGCGGGGATATTCCAAACCTTCCAACATCGGAATGGTAAACGGAGCCGGATCAAACGGAACTGCGAACCAGGCATACGGAGCGGGTATTGTCTGGTCTAAGAGTTTTAATTCTATATTTAAAAAGAAGAAAAAAGATAAAAAACAAACGGCTGAGCAAACTGAAATAAAAACAGATTCTGTAAAATCAGGGAGTAAATAATCAGAATATTTTAATGATTTTTGTCATATGTGTTAATTATTGTTAATGTTTGATATAATTTTTTTTGTTAAATTATTTTTTTTAAATTTGCAAAAAATATGTAGATTTTTTAAAGAAATTGTAATTTAACTAATATGAACTATCAACTGGACGAAATAGACAAGAAAATTCTTGATTTCTTAGTAGAGAACACAAGAATGCCTTTTACAGAAATTGCTAAGCAGATGGATGTTTCTGCGGGTACAATTCACGTAAGAGTGAAAAAGATGGAGGATGCAGGTATTATTTTGGGATCATCTCTTAATATAGATTACGGAAAGTTAGACTATCACTTCACCGCTTTTATCGGAATCTTATTAACCAAATCTAACAGAACTCAGGAAGTTCTGAAAGAATTATCTACTATTCCAAACGTAATTGAAGCTAGCGTAATTTCCGGAAAATATAATATTTTCTGCAAAGTAAGAGCTAAGAATACAGACGATGCAAAGAGAATCATCTACCAAATCGATGATATTCAAGATGTAATGAGAACAGAAAGTATGATTTCTATGGAAGAATACTTAAGCGACAAAAACAGACTGATTAACGCGATCTCTGTATAATCAAATTTTAAACGAATTATATAAAAGAACTTATGAAATCTCTCATAAGTTCTTTATTTTTGTAGTTATGGAAGAATACAGCTATTTTGACGAAGATCCGAAGAAAGGGTGGGGTTTCATCCTTGCTTTTGCGGCATTGCTCTTGTTTACGGTTATGGGATTCGGGATCGATCTTGATGAATATTTGCAGCACGAAACCCTGAATATTCCGGCTTGGTACGCCTACACTGTTTTCGCAATTGATGCTTTAATGGTGGTAAGTCTTGTGCTTATGTTTTTTTACAGAAAAATAGGCATCTTTGCTTTTCCTGCGTTATTGGTTCTGCATTTCTTCATGCACAACTATTACTTGTCTACTTTCCTTTACACTGACGTTACCAATCTTTTTCTTTTTACAGGTTTCGGAATGCTGGCAATAATTCCTAAATGGAAGTTTTTTAGGTAATTTAATAATACAATAAATTGAGAGCGGGCTTTGTCCGCTTTTTTTATGGATGTAAAAGACTTCTTTTTTGTGATAGATAAATCTTTATCATTATTATAGACAGATTAGTCTGTCTGTTTTTGAAATTTTGTATTACCTTTGACTTATCAAAAACAAAAGAATGGTATCACCTAAAGAAAGAATCATAGAAACCACGTTTGAACTGTTTGCTAAACAAGGATATAATTCCACGGGAATAAATCAGATCATTGCCGAAGCAAAAGTGGCAAAGGCAAGTTTTTATCAGTATTTTAAATCGAAAGAAGATTTGTGTGTAGAATTTCTGAACGTAAGACATGATTATTGGTTTGGTGAGCTCAACAAATTTGTATCAGGAAAAAAAGATGTAAAATCAAAACTGATCGCTTCTTTTGACTTTTTAATAGAAATGAATCGGAAAGAAAATTTCAGAGGTTGCAGTTTTCTTAATATTTTATCTGAGATTCCGACGGATAACCTAAAAATACTGTCTGTTATACAAAGTCATAAGCAGGATTTGAGAGATCATTTTTCATCATTACTGGAAGATCCGGATCTTTCTGATCATGTCTATTTGCTTTTTGAAAGCTCAATTGTCGAAAGTCAGGTTTTCAGATCAAATGAATTAATAGAAAAATCAAAAAGAATAGTTAACAATCTAATACATTAAAAATGGAACAGAAACACCCACTTCCACCGTTCACTTTAGAGGCAGCCCTTGAAAAAATTCAGCTTGCAGAAGATGCATGGAACAGTCAGGATCCTGAAAGAGTTTCCAAAGCCTACACTGTAGACAGTGAATGGAGAAACAGAGATCAATTTGTAAATGGCAGAGAAGAAATTGTAAAATTCCTCAGCAGTAAATGGCAGAAAGAATTTAATTATAAACTGAAAAAAGAATATTGGGCGCATGTAGATAACCGAATTGCTGTACGTTTCGAGTATGAATATCAGAATAAAGAAGGAAATTGGTTCCGTGCTTACGGAAACGAAAACTGGGAATTTGACGAGAATGGTTTGATGAGAAAAAGATTTGCAAGCATTAATGATTTAGCGATAAAAGAAGAAGACAGAAAGCTAAAATAATTTTCTTGGAATTTCGCCTTAAAATGTCTAGATTCTGATAAAGCTTTGCTCCTTTGCGAAGATATCAACAAAGGCATAATACTGAAAAATAGTTGGTAGAATCCTATCAAAACCTCATTGTTAGGCTGCTTGGAGGAAGTTTTATGAAACGTGTTTCATAAAACTTTTTCTTTGTCTGAAAAATGGCAAAAAAACGTTGTTGGTCTTGTTCAAGCCTGGAGGTAATTCGTTGGGGAAAACAAGGGGGAAAGCAAAGATTTAAATGTAAAAATTGCGGGATTTTATTTACTCAAAACAGAACGGAGCAGAGAATTAAAAATCGTTTTATCTGGTTCAAAAAATGGGTATTGGAAAGGCAGACCTACAAAACGCTTTGCAGAGACAGCGGTTATTCGAAAGATACTTTGCAGAAAACATTTTATACCATTTTAGAGCAGTCTCCTACCTTAAAGATCATCAAACGGGAAAAGGTGAATTTAAGAATGGATGCAACTTATTTTGCTCAGTTCTGTTTAATTGCTTATCAGGATGATTTTGATGGATATACACAGCTTATCCGTTTTACCGATGGAGAACATTATGAAGAAATCAGGGAAGATTTAAACAATCTTTTACGGCTGGGCGTAAAGCTGGAAAGCATTACTACAGATGGACATAAAAGCGTTTTGAAAGCCATAAATAAATCTGATGGAGACATCATTACTCAGAGATGTCTGGTTCATATTCAGAGAATGTGCCTGATCTGGCTCACAAAGTTTCCTAAACACATTGCCGGTCAGGAACTTCGAAAACACGTTTTATTATTACTGAAAATTAAAACACAAAACGATAAAATCTGGTGGAAAAATGAACTCAACGACTGGTATTTGAGACATCAGGATTATATTAATGAAAAAACAATTAATCTTGAAACCGAAAGATACTGGTATACCCACAAGCTTATCAGACGATCGTATTTTACTATAAAACGGGCATTGCCCAATATGTTTCATTATCTGGAAAATCCCAATATTCCTAAAACAACCAATGGTATTGAGGGATATTTCAGCCATTTAAAAAATCATCTCGACCTGCACAGAGGTCTCACATTGAAAAACCGAATCAATTTCATCAAATGGTATATTTATTTTTCTAACGAAAAATAGAGTTTTTTTAGCCATAAGGTTCATCCGATAATAAACGAAAAGGTGAGGGAAACCTCACCTTAAAACTATCGTTTTGAACATTAATCCTATTGCTGAAAAGTTGATCTCCACCAGTGCTTTTGTCCTCTTCGGATTAACATCCATAATTTATTAAAATATATCCTGAATTTCACCAACTATTTTTCAGTACATTACCTCAACAAACGAAAAAGCATCCAAAAAGGATGCTTTTTTATTTATTTTTAAAAGAATTATTTATCTAAAATTCTCTTCACTGCTTCTTTCACGGCAGTAGAATCAATTTTATATTTCTTCATCAATTCAGCAGGCGTTGCAGATTCTCCGAAAGTATCGTTTACTGCTACAAATTCCTGTTTTGTCGGTCTTTTTCTTGCCAACATTCCCGCAACAGATTCTCCCAGACCACCGATGTAGTTGTGTTCTTCAGCCGTTACAATTTTTCCTGTCTTTTCAACAGATTTTAAGATGATTTCTTCGTCCAAAGGTTTAATCGTGTGGATATTGATTACTTCACAGGAAATACCTTCTTTTTCAAGCTCATCTGCAGCAAGTAAAGATTCCCAAACCAAATGTCCCGTTGCAACAATGGTTACATCTGTTCCTTCCTGAAGCATAATTCCTTTTCCGATCTCGAAAGGCATATCTTCAGGAATGAAAACAGGAACTACAGGTCTTCCGAATCTTAAATAAACCGGACCTTCAAAATCGGCAATCGCTAAAGTAGCTGCTTTTGTCTGGTTGTAATCACAAGGATTAATCACCGTCATTCCCGGAAGCATTTTCATCATTCCGATATCTTCCAAAACCTGGTGTGTTGCACCGTCTTCACCCAAAGTAAGACCCGCGTGAGAAGCACAGATTTTTACATTTTTATTGGAGTACGCAATAGACTGACGAATCTGATCGTATACTCTGGAAGTGGAAAAGTTAGCAAAAGTTCCTGTAAAAGGAATTTTTCCTGTAATGCTCAAACCGGCTGCAAGACCCATCATATTCGCTTCCGCAATACCTACCTGAAAAAATCTTTCAGGAGCCTTTTCAATGAATTTTTCCATCTTCAAAGAACCGATAAGGTCTGCACAAAGCGCTACAACATTAGGATTTTTATCTGCAAGTTCAGCCAATCCGGCTCCGAATCCTGAACGTGTATCTTTTTTTTCTGTATATGTAAATTTCATTTTTTTCTAATTATTAATTAAGATTACTTATTACCAATTACTCATTACTAATAATTAATAATCAGCCGGAGCTTCAAGATATAACTGTTTGAAAGCTGTTTCCAGTTGCTCATCATTCGGAGCTTTTCCGTGCCAAGCGTGAGTTCCCATCATATAATCTACACCGTAACCCATCTCTGTATGAAGAATAATGGCTACCGGTTTTTCTTTTCCGGTTTCTGTTTTTGCTTTTTCAAGAATGGCAATTACCGCCTCAAGGTCGTTACCGTTTTTCTCTTCCAGAACTGTCCATCCGAAGGCTTCCAGTTTTGCATGAAGATTTCCTAAAGAAAGTACGTTATCTGTACTTCCGTCGATCTGTTGTCCGTTATAATCGATGGTTGAAATAATATTGTCAACTTTTTTGGCTGCTGCGTACATAAATGCTTCCCAAACCTGACCTTCCTGCAATTCACCATCGCCATGAAGAGAGTAAACCAAAGAGCTGTCTCCGTCCAGTTTTTTACCCTGAGCTACGCCCAAAGCTACAGAAAGCCCCTGTCCTAAAGAACCTGAAGCCACTCTTACGCCTGGAAGACCTTCGTGAGTCGTCGGGTGACCCTGTAATCTTGAATCTAATTTTCTGAATGTACTAAGCTCCTGAACCGGAAAAAATCCGAATCTTGCCAAAGTAGAATAGAATACAGGAGAAATGTGTCCGTTAGAAAGATAGAAATGATCTTCATTTTTACCTTCCATTGTGAAAGGAAGATGATAGTTCATTACCTTTCCGTAAAGGGCTGTGAAATATTCAGTACAGCCTAAACTTCCTCCCGGGTGACCGGAATTTACAGCATGAACCATTCTTAAAATGTCTCTTCTGATTTGTGTAGTAAGAGATTTTAACTCTTCAATACTTTTACTCATTATATAAGATTTATTTGTATGCGAATTTACAATTTTTTGATGGGTTACGGAAATGGAAAAATCCGCGCTGAAAAGTGCGGATTTTTATTATTTAAAAGGAAGTCTGTTTAAAGTTTTTTAATAGATTTCTAAATTTAAGTTTCAAACGCAAAGTCTTTATTTTCAGAGTTAACATTTTAAGATAAGCAAAGTGAAGCAGATTTCATCTGTCATTAAGCGAACGCTTCATCATCCGTCTCTGACGGAAATATCTTTGCTCAACTTCTCAAAAAAATAACAGGTTTCTTTGCGTTTAATAATTATATATACTGTACTTTTTATTAACACAAAAAGAACTGTATTTGTCTGAAAATTATTTTTTAATTTGTTTCAACAGGTTTAAGACATTGGTTTTTTAAACAACCTTCAGATAAGATTTATGTTTTACCAACCAAAGCCCAATGAAAGTTAATAATCCATTCAGAACAATTAACTCTACCCCGATTCTGTAATCCGTATACGTTGTTACCAGATAATTGATAATGTACGTTGCAGCCGGAGCTAAAATTGTTACCGCCAAAATTGAATATTTCCTTGAAATCTGAAATTTCGTGAAAATTCCGAAGGCAAAAAGTCCTAAAAGCGGTCCGTAAGTATAGCCTGCAATCTCCATGATGAGGTAAACAATCGATTTGTCATTCAACGCTTTAAAAACCATAATCAAAATAAAGAAAACGATCGTAAACGTTAAATGAACCTTCATACGAAGCTGTTTTTTCTCTTTTTCCGTTTTGTTTTTGTCTTCATTAAGATTCAAAAGATCTACGCAATACGAACTCGTAACAGCGGTTAAAGCGCCATCCGCAGAAGGAAATAATGCCGAAATTAATCCGATAATGAAGATAACGGAAATAATCATCGGGAAATGCCCCTGAAGCGATAAAGCAGGAAACAGATCGTCTCCCATGATATTTTTAATGTTACCCGCAGAATCTTTGAAACCGAAAATATTGGTTACCGTTTCTCCGTCTATTTTTCCATATTCTGCGCCGTTCTGCAAAGCAAAAAGATAAAGAAGACCTCCTAAAAAAAGGAATGCCAGATTCACAAAAAGCAGCGTTCCTGCGAAAGTGAGCATATTTTTCTTTGAATTTTTAAGATTATCCACAGAGATATTTTTCTGCATCATTTCCTGATCTAATCCTGTCATTGCAATCGTAATGAAAATTCCCCCTAAAATCGTTTTCAGGAAAAATGTTTTGGAATTCGGATCAAAATTGATGAAGTGGGTATAATTTTTCTGTTCTAAAATCGTATACGCTTCGCCTAATGATAAATTTAAATGCGATAAAATATAAACAATACAGGCAACGAGACTGATAATCATAAATGACGTCTGTAAAGTATCGGTAATCACAATTGTTTTTACACCGCCTTCAAATGTATATAAAAGCACCATTAACAGCAGAACCAAAGCCGTAACCCAGAAAGGAACGCCCAAACCTTCCAGAAGGAAAATCTGAAGAACGTTGACCACTAAATATAACCTTGCCGTTGCACCAATTGCCCTTGAAATAATGAAAAAGATTGAGCCGATCTTATGCGCTTCAACGTTGAATCTTTTGCCTAAATAGGTGTAAATCGAGGTGAGATTCATTTTGTAGTACAGCGGAAGAAGAATTGCAGCAACAATAAAATATCCGATGAAAAAGCCGATCACCATCATATAATATTCGAATCCACCGTAGATATATTCAGTTCCCGTCATTTTACCAACTGTTCCGGGAACGGAAATAAATGTTACCCCGCTTAAGCTGGTTCCGATCATTCCGAAAGCAACAAGCCACCATTTACTTTTTTTATTCCCGATAAAAAACGACTGATTATCAGAATTTCGGCTTGTAAAATAAGAAATAACCAAAAGTCCGATGAAATAGACAAAAACAAACAGCAAAAGAACAGTTCCGGAATTCATGCTTTAATTTAAATTTTAGCAAATATAGTTTTTTTCTGTTCTGTCCAAAAAGAAAAAACCTTCAGGATATATTTCCGGAAGGTTTTATATGTAAGGTTGAAGTTAAGACCGATAACTTAGAAGCTCAAACTTAATCTCAACCTTAGCTTAAAACTAAGCCTGTGTCTTATTTACCAGAACATCCTGAAGTTCTTCATGTTTCTGGAACGTAGCCTTGGCAAAAGGACAAAGCGGAATAATTGTTTTTCCGTTCTTTCTTGCAAAATCTACTGCCGCAAGAAGCATTTCTTTCCCAACGCCTTTTCCGTTGTATGCTTCTTCAACTTCTGTGTGATCGATGATGAATCTTTCTTCTCCAGCCCAGGTGTACGTCATTAATCCTGCGTGGTTTCCGTCTATGAATGCTTCAAAATTTCCGTGTTTCGGATCGTTGGTTTGTTTTACTTCAATCATATTATGAAAATTTGGTTAGTATTTCTATATCGTTTGTAAGAATTTTATGAATCGGGCACGCATCTGCAATGGCGTGAAGTCTTTTCAGTTGTTCATCATCAAGATTTGTGCCTTCAAAGCTGATGTCTCTTTTGAAAATGGCTCTTTTCGTTAAAGGAAAATTTTCCAGTTCCACTTCAACGTTTATTTTTTCGACGTTCCATTCTTTTCGGTCGATGTACATTCTCAACGTTGCCGCTGTGCAGCTTGCGAGGGAAGTGGCAAGAATTTCAAAAGGATTGAACCCTTTATTTCCGCCGCCTTTGTCTACAGGTTCATCTGTAATAAGGGTATTTTCTCCCGCAACAACTTTGGTGTAGTATTTTTCTGTTCCTAAACTTGCTTTTACTGTGATTGCCATTATTTTTTTGTATTGAATTGATAACTCAGTGCGCCGGAAGGACACTGGTCGATTTGATTTTTAAGTTCTTCAGCTGTTGCATTTTCAGGTTTCAGCCACGGTCTTTCTTTCGGGTTATACACTTTTGGAAGTGTTTTTACACAGACTGCAGCGTGGATACATTTTTTAGGCTGCCAGATGACGGTAATTTCTCCGTTTACATATTCGTGTGTTTCCATATCAGTTCTCATTTAAAGTTTTTTCTATTCTTCTGTCCGGAATCAGCCAGAGCAAAGCTACTGTATAATACAACCCTACAGCAATATAAGGGTAAATAAATGATACAATAATCCCTGAGACGTACAAAACAATGGATGCATTTTCCTTAAAACGGGAAGCAATGGCCTGTTTCAGTCTGGAATTTTCACCTTCAGCTTTTATAATGGCATTTTCCAGAATCGTATAGGCAATCGCACAGAGCACTAATCCGAATCCGTAAGTAGCCACCGGATTTTTGGCAAAATGAGTTTCTCCGATCCACTCTGTTGCAAAAGGCATTAAAGAAAGCCAGAACAGAAGATGAAGATTTGCCCAAAGAATTTTTCCGTTTACTTTTTTCACTGCCTGAAAAAGATGATGATGATTGTTCCAGTAAATTCCTACATACAGAAAGCTGAAAATATACGCCAGAAATTTCGGGATAAGCGGTTTAAGGCTTTGCCAGTCGTTTCCTTCCGGAACTTTCAGTTCCAGTACCATAATGGTGATGATGATCGCAAGAACCCCATCACTGAAAGCCTCTAATCTTCCTTTGGTCATTATTTAAGGATTGTATTTTTGAAATTTTCCACTTTATTATTAAGCTCTTTCAGCATTTCAGGATTAATGACACCGCTTTCCACATCAAAATTTTCATAAAATTTAGGAAGCGAAAAAGTTTCTTTGATATCCGCTCCGAAATTCGGGAAAAATATCTTTGCCGTGTTCATCACATTTCCGCCGCCGTAACCTCCCGGAGAAGTGGACATCAGAAACATCGGCTTGTCCTGAAAAACCTTCACGTTGATTCTTGAAGCCCAGTCGAAAACGTTTTTAAAAGCGGCGCTGTACGATCTGTTGTGTTCTGCTAGCGAACAGATAATAACATCACATTCTTCTATCGCTTTCAAAAAGTGGTGTGCTTCTTCCGGAAAGCCTTTCTTTTCACGATCTACGGAAAAAACAGGCATATCAAAATCATTCAGATCAATCAGGTTGATTTCTTCATTCTTAAAATCTTTTAGAACGAATTTTACAAGTTCCCTGTTGATGGAAGTGGAAGACGTACTTCCTGCAAATGCTAATATTTTCATCATGTATGATTTAAAATTGAATTACGGTTTTCTGTTTAAAATAGCTTTCGGAAGCGGTACATATTCGTTTTCATCTCCCGGAACCAAAGGAAAAGCATCGTGGTTTTGGTCGTGCCAGTTCACTTTTGCCTGATCGATCAGTTCTTTTTCGGAATTTACAAAATTCCAGAATATAAACCGCTCTTCTTCAAATGGTTCGCCGCCGAAAAGATAAACCGTTCCGTTTTCGCTCATGTAAAATTCGCAGAGTTGGGTGTTTTTGGCAATCATCAGTTGTTTAGATCCGTAAGAATTTCCGTCAGTAGAAACAGTTCCGTCCAGAACATACATAGCAGCTTCTCCGTAAAGATCTTTCCCAATGCTGATCTTTTTTGCCTCTTTGGTTTTAATTTCAATAAAAAACAGCTTGCTGTGAACCGGAACCGGCGATTTTTTCCCAAAAGCTTCACCTGCAATTAATTTATACTGAATTCCGTCTTCCTCCCAAACCGGAATTTCATCTGCTTCAATGTGGTGGAATGTGGGTTCAGACTGTTCCAGATGTTTTGGAAGTCCTACCCAGATCTGGAATCCGTGAAGTCTTTTATCAGAATGCCGCAGGTATTCAGGAGTTCTTTCGGAGTGTACCACACCTTTTCCGGCAGTCATCCAGTTTACGGCTCCCGGTTTTATTTCCAGAGCACTTCCGATGCTGTCTCTGTGGAAAATAGATCCTTCCAGAAGATACGTTAATGTTGAAAGCCCGATGTGCGGATGCGGCGGAACATCCAGATTCTGATAATCTTTTAAGTCGGATGGTCCCATATGATCAATAAAAACGAAAGGTCCGACTGCTCTTTTTTCGCGGAAAGGCAATAATCTTCCCACCAGAAAGTTTCCGATGTCCGCAGATTTTTCTTCTATAATAAGTCCGATGTTTGACATGATGTGCGTGATTTATTTGTATTAAATTTTTGTTTTGAATTTTGAGAAAACTTTCAGATAATGATTTAAAAATTTCAATTGAATCCGTCATTTCGACGCAGGAGAAATCTATTTAGCTTCATAGATTCTTCACTTCGCTTCCGCTGTGTTCTGAATGACAGAGAAATCATTAAAAATCTAAAATTAAGAAAAAGAACAGCTTGATGATGATTTTTAATTAAAATTAATCTGCAAGATAACCGAATCTCCCTAAATTGAAATCTTCAAAAGCCTGCATAATTTCTTCTCTGGAATTCATTACAAATGGTCCATGAGGAAAGATCGGCTCGTTTAAAGGCATTCCGCTGATGATTAAAACGATTGAGTCTTCTGCTGCTTCTATAGTAAAATTTTCTCCTTCATTTTGAAACAGAACGAGATGATTGAGTGGCGCTTTTTCTTCGCCATTTATGAGAATACTTCCTTCTATCACCAATGCAGCAGTATTGAAATTTTTGGGAAAGCTGAATGCTGCTTTTCCACCATTTTTCAGTTTTGCATTCATCATGTGAACCGGACTGAAGGTAAAAGCGGGACCTTTCTGATTTTGATATTCTCCGGCAATCACTTCAATATGTCCGTTTTCTCCAAGATCCACTTTCGTCATATCCGAATTTTTGATTGCCTGATATTTCGGACAACTCATTTTATAAACCGACGGAAGATTTACCCAAAGCTGAACCATCTGGAAAATTCCGCCTTCTTTTGCCCATTCTTTTTCGTGATATTCTTTGTGAAGAACACCTTTTGCGGCAGTCATCCACTGTACATCGCCTTCACCGATAATTCCGCCACCTCCTGCGCTGTCATGATGCTGTACTTTTCCTTTATACGATATGGTCACGGTCTCAAAACCCCGGTGCGGATGAACGCCCACTCCGCGAGGCTGATCTGTTCCGTTAAAGTGAAATTTTGAATTGTAATCGAGCATAATGAACGGATCCATCCTTTTCATATCCATTCCCTGAACGCCCGGAATAAAATTATGAACCCTAAAACCGTCGCCCACAAAATGCGCAGGTTTCGGAGATACTATTTTTTCTATTTTTTTAGTTGCCATAATATGGTTGTATTATGAAGCAAAGGTATTTTAAACAAAAATCCTGTACATTGATCTGTGTTAATAAGGGGGATTGATGATTGATGATTGATGATTGATGATTGCGCTGAACGGGTGTTTTCTGATTTTTATTTGGGATGTAAAAATTCCCCTCCTTTGGAGGGGTGGCGAAAATTTCGGAGAAATTTTTGACGGGCTGGTTTAAAATAGATCTTTAGAAAAAAGTAGGACAGGATTTAAATAAATTCTCTTTGAAAATTACTGAAAGCTCGGCTAAACTCTTCAGCAGATTCATAATTACTAAATTCATATTCTTCATGCATCCCTGTTTTAGTAGTAAAGTTGATATTGCCGTATTTTACAACTGGGATTTTATAATTATTACTGAATCTTTTATCTCTTGTTCCATTTTTATTAACTTTTGCCCAAGTATGATCTATAATTTTTGAATCTCGAGGAACTATAGATGTTTCTCTGAAGTGAGTATATGTATGATGTAAATTTAATTCATCAATTCCGATGATCGCAAAATTAGTTTCGTTGGTATACATTATAATAAACGCAGGATAAATATAAATATCTGCACCATTAGCATTCTTTAAGTACATTGCCTGATATTTGGATTGGATATAGGGAAGAGATTTTAAAGCAAAACGTATTTCACGTCGGTTAACTACTGTGCTAGCTGAAGAACGTGCAACGACTCTGTCCTGAAAATGAGCACTGGTGATATCCCATATTTTATGAGATGCCATAAGATGTTTGAAGGCTTCATAAACGGTTTCAAATTTTCTTTGTATTTCAGGATCAAAATTAATATCGAGGTTAACGCAGCATTTTTCAATCATATTTTCTGTCTGATTAATTGCGTCCAACTGTATTTTTATATCACGGTTTGCATTCTTTTTAATATTTTTATTGATAAATCCATATAAAAATAAATAACTCAATATTTTTTTAGTTTTAGTAATAGATAATGCTTTTTTGATTTTTATTAAGTCGGCAGCAAGCTCTTTTTTCTGATGATGTGCTAATAAGATTGCTTCCTTTATTCCCTGCATATTCTGACTTGTTATTTCATGAATATCTGCACTGAAAATATTGTCATAAAGATTATTTTGAGTATAATAATCAGGATAATTTAAAGAAGATTCAGGTGTTGGATTAGAATTGCTAAATTTTTGGCGGTTTGAGATACCAAGTATAGTTGTATTGACTGTTGTACCAGTGTTACTGAAATTAACGCTCAGTCCTTTTGTTCCAATGGAAGTAGATATTCCTTTTTTGCTAAAATTTAAATGAACTCCCGGTATTATTTTAACTCTTTTTCTGTAGCTCCAAGCCATGTTTATTATTTTAGTTTCTGGTTATTGATGTAACAAAAATAATAAGACAACGTGTTAATTTTTTACGGAAAACCGTAATAGTCTGAAGCTTTTGGATTCTTTTAAGAAAAATAATTAAGGCGAATTATTATGATCAATCCTCCTTCGATTTCATATTCTTCCCATCCGAAATATGAAGCCTGCGGAAAATAAATCCGGAAATAATCGTTAAAATTCCCACAGTAAGAAAAGTATAGCGGAAAGCATTATGAGTTTCTCCGTGAATAAGATCTGTATTTTCGAAAATTTTAAGTACAATTAATCCGAAAGCAATTCCGAATCCGATGGCAAGCTGCTGATTGACGGATATAAGTGAATTTCCGCTGCTGGTCTGAAAATTTCGAAGATCCGCAATAGAAATCGTATTCATCGAAGTAAACTGAATGGAATTAAAGAATCCCAAAATGGAAATAATAGGAATAAACCAATACAATGAGGTGTTGATATCGGGAATTGCCAGAAGACAGATCAGCGTTCCGATAATAAAAGTATTCGTCATTAAAGTCTGTCGGTAACCAAAACGGTCTAAAATTTTTATCACGTATGATTTTCCGAACATTGCAGTTAAAGCCATCGGAGCGATGATCCAACCGGAAGTTACTGCCGACTGTTTATAGGCAATCTGAATCATTAACGGTAAAAGTAATGGTACAGAGCTGATTCCCAATCTGGTGGCAAGATTTCCGACAATTCCGACTCTGAAAGTTCTTACCTGAAATAGATTTAAAGGGAAAATAGGACTTTCATCCCGTTTTGCGTGTCGGTAATAGTAATAAAGACAAAGAAAACCAAGAATGAAAATGACCAAAACCGGAGTAGTGTTCTGCATATCTCCGAAAAGTTCCAAAGCAATGGAGAGCAGGAGAGAGGCGGCTGCGAAGATCAAAAATCCTTTCAGATCAAAATCTACATCTTTGGATTTATAATTGGGCATGAATTTTATGCCTAAAACAATTCCCAGAATTCCGATCGGGATGTTAATTAAAAAAATCCAGTGCCACGAAAGATAATCTACCATATAACCTCCCACCAAAGGACCGAGAACAGGACCAATTAATGCGGGAATAATGGCAAAGTTCATGGCTTTTAATAATTCGCTTTTATCGAACGTTTTAATTAAAGCTAATTTTCCGACAGGTGTCATTAAACTTCCTCCGACTCCCTGAATAACTCGCGAAATAACCAGATGAGTAAGATTTTGAGACATGGCACAGAACAGAGATCCCAAACTGAAAAGAATCAGAGAAAATATAAACACTTTTTTGGTTCCGAAACGGTCTGCCAAAAATCCGCTTGCCGGCATAAAAACGGCTAAAGTAAGAACATAACTGATGATGGCGTTTTGCATATTCAGCGGAGATTCCTGAAGGTCTTTTGCGATGGAAGGCAAAGAAGTATTCAGAATAGTGGAATCCAGCATCTGCATGAAGATTGCTGTTGCAAGAATCAGCGGCAGAATTTTTTTAATTGAATTTTGGGGCGGCGAAAGTGTTTCTGACATGTATTTTTACTGGAAAGCTTCCAGATTTGTTTGGTTCAAAAAAAATGAGAATGTAATTTTCAAAGCAATTTTTGTTCCTTTTAATAAAAGAAAAGGTATTAATTATTGTGGAATGCTTTCATTTCTACGAAGGGGAAATCTAGTTGCTGCAATATTTTTCCTGATACTCCTGAACTATTTTAATTTTTTTGATGTTATCAATAACGATATTTATAAGATTCTATTTTCTTACAATCCTCCGAGCAATTATGAATATTTGTGCAAACATTTGTGCGATTTGCGTTAAAAAAACTCCAACAAAAAAGTCCTGCGAAATTTCACAGGACTTTTTAATTTATTTTCTTGGTTTTTCAACCCCTTTCCATTCTTCGCCGGCTTTTCTGTACTGGCTTAATTCGAAAGTTTTGAAATCTTTTGTTTTGTATTCGATGTTGTCTGTGTTTTGTTCAAACGGCATAATATAATAAAAATCTGCATCTGTTCTGTCCGTTTTTGTACCTTTTTTCACAGAAGGAACATATTTTGAGAATTTATAGCTTGGAAGATACTGTTTCACTCTCGCATAAAACGCTTTATTTTCTTTCTCTTCAGGAATGATATCTACAATATTGAAATCTTCTTTTTCTTTATTGATCCAAAGATAATACGTTTTATCTTCTCCTGTATTTCTATTATTGGAGTTAAAGGCATAAAGTTCTTTCGGAACGAGTTCTTTGATCTTTTCTGCATCAACTTTTGTATAATACTGTCCTTTTGAAGGATCTACATACGTTTCCAGATTGTACATTAAAACAGAATTGTTATCCAGATTTTTGTTTTTGAAATACTGGTTTAACGATAATTCTGCCGTCTGTCTCAGTTCTTTACCTCTTGCATCCAGTTTTTTAGTCGGATTCTGAGGATTTACTTTTTTTACAAATTCATATAAAACTTTTGGTTTTATATCTTTAAGGTGAGGATACGTTTTCAGCTGCTCCGCTTTTACCAGCCAGTAATATTGTTGGTAGAAGTCGTCTTTATCGCCATCTTTCACACTTTTATACACCATTGCCAGTTTTTTGGAGCTAAGATATTTACCATATTTTCCCTGTCCGAAAGCAAAAGTCATGGATAATAAAGCAAATAAGATAGTAATGTTTCTTCTCATTTTTTTATAATTGATATTTTCGTTTTCCAAATATAATTATTTATTAGATAATATATTTGATTAACGGTTAAATTCTGACAATATTATTGATGTAAATGCAAAAGAAAATCCTGTATTGCTACAGGATTGATAAATTTTTATGTAAAGTTTAGATTTTTGAGGTTTAGTATTTCGTTTCAGAATGCTCATCTTCTATTTGTTAAACAAAAAATAAAGAATGAAAAAAATATCTCACAAACTCAAAAAACGCTCACACTCTCATACTTCTAAATCTATTCTCCGTAAGAAGTTTCATGCACTTTTACTGCTCTTCCACTCGGATCGTTCATGTTTTTGAATGCTTCATCCCATTCCAGTGCAATCGGCGTAGAACAAGCAACGGAAGGAACCGAAGGAACTGTTGCAGCCGCAGTTTCACTTGGGAAATGCTCTTCAAAAATTGTTCTGTAACGGTATTCTTCCTTGTTTTGAGGCGTATTCAAAGGGAATCTGAATTTCGCATTTGCCATCATTTCGTCTGTTACTTCTTTTTCAGCAACGGCTTTTAAAGTATCGATCCATGAATAACCGACTCCATCTGAAAACTGCTCTTTCTGTCTCCAAACAATAGATTCCGGAAGAATATCTTCGAAAGCTTTTCTCAGAACCCACTTTTCAATTTTTCCTTCGGCAGCATTTACCATTTTATCTTTTGGATTCACAGTCATGGCGATATCCATAAATTCTTTATCAAGGAAAGGAACACGTCCTTCAATTCCCCAACTCATCAATGCTTTGTTGGCTCTTAAACAATCGTACAGGTGAAGTTTTCCTAATTTTCTTACCGTTTCATCATGGAATTCTTTCGCATTCGGAGCTTTATGGAAGTATAAATAACCACCGAACAGTTCGTCAGAACCTTCTCCGGAAAGCACCATTTTAATCCCCATGGATTTAATCACTCTTGCCAAAAGATACATCGGAGTAGAAGCTCTCACTGTTGTTACATCATACGTTTCCAGATGATAAATAACATCACGAACCGCATCCAGACCTTCCTGAACGGTAAAATTAACTTCATGGTGAACCGAACCGATGTGTTCTGCTGCTTTCTGAGCTGCTGCCAAATCCGGCGATCCTACCAAACCGACTGCAAAACTGTGCAATCTCGGATACCACGCTTCCTGTGTATCTCCGCTTTCCACTCTCTGTCTTGCAAATTTTGCCGTAATCGCAGAAATTACGGAAGAATCTAATCCGCCTGAAAGCAAAACTCCGTAAGGAACGTCGCTCATCAATTGTCTGTGAACTGCATCTTCCAGTCCTTTTCTTAATTTCTCAATATCCGTTTCGTTATCTTTTACAGCGTCAAAACTTTCCCAGTCTCTTTTGTACCACTGCTGAAGCTGGCTTCCGTCTTTGCTGTACACCAAATGTCCCGGTAAAAAAGTCTCAATGGTTTTGCAGACTCCTTCCAGCGCTTTCAGTTCTGAAGCAACGTAATAGTTTCCGTTTTTATCCCAACCGTGATATAGAGGACAGATTCCCATGTGATCGCGTGCAATGAGATACACATCATTTTCTGTATCATATAAAGAAAAGGCAAAAATTCCATTTAATTTTTCAACAAAATCTTTTCCGTATTTTTGATATAAGGCTAAAATAACCTCACAGTCTGACTGTGTCTGAAATTCGTAATCAGGAAATTCTTCTTTCAGTTCTCTGTGATTGTAGATTTCACCGTTCACGGCAAGAACTATTTTTCCGTCTTTGGTAAATAAAGGCTGTTTTCCGGAGGTAGGATCCACGATGGCAAGTCTTTCATGAGAGAAAACCACTTTATCATTCTGGAACACTCCGCTCCAGTCTGGACCACGGTGACGAATTTTTTTAGACATTTCAAGAACCTGAGGTCTTAACATTTCAGTTTTTTGTTTGGCATCAAACAAACATACAATTCCACACATTTTTTGTTATTTAATTTGAAACAAAAGTAGAATAGTGGTTTAAAAATAACAACAAAAATTTTAAATAAGTTAATAATTTTAATTAATTAGTTTGAAATGAAGTAAAAATTTAATTATTTTAAATGTAAAATAAGATTTTAGTTGATTTTTTTAACTCACATACCCGATTTATTCATTACATACGAAATTATTATGAGATATTTCTTAATGTATGATAATTTATTCTACAAATTTTAGCCCTTACTTTGTGGCTCGAAATAATTTTTTTTCATCATTTGTGTTTTTACCTTCTTGCAATTCAGTTTGCGAGAAGGTTTTGTTTTATTGAGACCCTAACAGAACTCCTGAAACATTCCATGAACTGAAGCTTGTTCCCTCAGTCTGACCCTGCGGAATTTTCACCTGAATGGTATGTTTTCCGGCTTTTAAATCTCCAAGTTGTATAAAGTTGGGGTTGGTAACTGTTCCGGGGCACCAGTTTGATCTGCTGAGATCGGATGATGAAAGCCCGTCCGGAAAATTTCCTGAAGCCGGATTATAAAGACGATAAGATCCGCAGTCGGTTCTCCATGGCACAAAAGAATAGGTCATTTTTCCGTCTAAAAAGATCGAGTTGGCTTTGGGTACAAATTCATCGCCGTTTTCCCAGCCTCCATGACCGGTTGTTGTATATTTCAACTGGGCATTTTTCAAATCCTTTTTTAAAGTAAACTCTACAAACAGTCCTTTATCATTATTAAACATGGTAGAATAGTCCTGTCCTGCTATTTCCATAATGTTCAGAGTGTTGAATAAAGGAATAACCGTATTGTTTTTATAGATTGTCTGATCGCTTTTGTGAATGGTGATTTCCAGACTTACTTTATGACCGCCTTTATCGTAATTTCCAATGAATGTTCCGATCCATAATTCCTTTTCAGAAAGAGAAGGTTTAAGGTCTGTAATATCTTCACGATACGGACTGATCGTTTGCCAGTTTTTATCTTTTAACTGAATATGATTGAATTTATTGATTCCGAAAGCCGTGAAAAATCTCATCATTTCTACCGCGGGATTGTAATTTTCCGTTGCTGTAATTCCGTAATACTGTTTTCCGTTTCCGTTTTCATACACAGGAAGTGTCTTTACGCCTTTTTCCAGTCCGTCGAAAAACGACTGAGATTTGTCCTGCGGTACAAAAAATACGGTTCCGGTTCTATCGTAAGCATCGCCGTTGGATTGCTGTTTTAATTCAACGAAAATATTTTCGCCATCAGAAATTTTCGGAAACTTAATTTTTTTCATAATAATGGTTCCGTTGGCGAATCTTTTTATGTTTTCGTCAGATTTAGATTCATCTGAAAAATTAATGGTTTCATGATCAAAAACTTTAAGGGTAGTGAATCTGCTTTTCCACAAAAGATCTCTGTAACCTAACGGATCGGTTGAATTAATCGATCCTTTCAGAATAGCATCAATGTCAGTTTTCTTAACTTTTTTAATAGATTGAGCGGTAATCAGTGAGTTTTTATTTCTTTCAATTTCTAGAACAAATCCCAGATTTTGCCCGATTACAGAAGGTCCTCCCTGAATTTTCAGATCATTCGTATACCAGACTTCAATGGTATTGGAATTGATTTTGGTAACTGCTTTTTTGCAGGTGTAGCCTAAAATTTTCTTGGTTTCATTGGTAAATTCAAAAGTCTGTTTTGCCACAGACTCTTTATCTGAAGTTGAAATAATTTCGTCAGATTTTAAAAACGCATAAGAAATTACTGTATTCGAAGGTTTTTCAATTTTCGTAATTTCGAAAGGGAAATCTGCTTTTTGTTCTCTGATTTTGTTATTCAGGATAAAATTTTCCTTTTCATTTGCCCAAACTAAAGTGGGAGGCTGTTCCGTTAAAACTTTCCCATTGGATGAACTGAGGTACTGTACTTCGTACGTCTGTGCGAAAGATAAACAGCATAAAAAAGTAAAGAAACTTACTAAAATTCTTAGATGCATAATTTGAAATGGTTTTAGCAAAGATAATTCTTTAAAAATTCATATTTTAACCACAAAAGCTACAAAAAATTAGCAGAATTATTATTTAACCTTAGTTCGTGATAAGTCTTCTTAACCGCAAGGATTTCTATGTTAATAAGCAAGTAAAATCTGAATTTTTTGTTGATAAAAATTCTTTCTGTGACAAATAAGGCTGTTGTCTTTTGATGACAGCCATTATTCTGTGCACCAATTTGTTTCTTATTGCGTTTAGTACGCTCATTTTATTTTTGCCCAGCTCTACTTTTCTCACAAAATAAGCTTTGAGTTCCTTATCTGCTCTGATGGTTGCCATGGCTGATAAATGAAGTAATTTTTCCAGCTTTTGGTTTGCCATTTTTGAGATTCGTTCTTTCTTTACAATCGTTCCGGATTGATTTTTAAATGGAACGACTCCCGCATAACATGCCAAATGTTTTGCGTTTTCAAAATTCTTAAAATTATCTGTAATAATGATAAAATTGATGGCGGTTTGCACCCCGATTCCGGGAATGGAAACCAGCAAATCTTTGTTGTTTTTTATTTCCCCCTCACTTTCGATCAGTGTGGAAAGTTGTTTCTCAATTTTCTTTATTTCTGATACAAGTGTTTTCAATATTTTGGAAAAAGATTGGCTTAATATCTTAAATTCGAACGGATCATGGCTTTTCGCTTCCCGTAATTGGTTTTCCAACGCGGTCTTTTGTACAAGCAGAGAATCTCTTGATTTGCTCAATACATTCATCTGCTTCACAACTTGGCAAGGTTCTTTATATCGAAGCGTCTTGTCGCGATAACGAACGGCATATTCTGCAATTCTTCGGGCATCTTTCCGGTCATCTTTTCCGCGCAGATCACTTGAGGCCTTCTTGATTTTTACGGGATGTTCAACCCAAAGCAAATAATCAGATTGTGTACAAAATAGTTCTAAGGGACGGTTATAAATTCCTGTATTTTCACAACAAATCATTAATTCTTCTTTTGTTATTTTCAATAACTCCATTATGTCTTTCAAAAAAGAAAATATCCTTTTCTCCGTATTAGGAATAATCATTTCGTAAAGAATATTGTATTCAAAATCCATCACAGCACAGTCTAATTTTGATTTGGAAACATCAATTCCAATAACGTACTTTTGTTTCATAACTTTTTAAGTTTGTCATTCACAATAAGAGTTGTATCTAAGCCCTTGATAATAGGTCCTTATCCTAAATTTCTATTATGATCTTGCTCTTATAAGAAACAGGGTTCATAATCATTGCATAGGTCTTATTCCCTTTTAAACAAACTGGTTCACCCTGTTTCTTGTGAATGCGTTTAGTTCTTAAATTTATTGTTTTACAAACTAAAGGTTAAACAAAGAGATTCAATTATCAAAAATTCAGCTTTTAAGATATACAAAGGCGTAAAACTTATCAAAGTAATACCACTTTTGTCTTTTTTAAATAAACGAAGTGCCTTTGTTTAGCTTACAAACTTTCAATAAGTGAAAAAATCTCTTGTTTTTCTCTGTGATAAATTAATATGATGCTATAAACCAATTATTTAAATTCATTTCTTATCCCGAACTGAAGTTGTTTAAGTTACTTAACAGAGATGAAAAAGGCCACAAAAGTTTTTAAACATTTTTGATTTTTATTCTTTTGAGAACCTTAAAAATCGCTTTACAATTGTCTTTTGTAATAAAGAGTATAACAAAAAACTACCCTGAAAAGAGTAGTTTTGTTCATTATATAAAGAATGTTTTTTAAGAAACCCTTTCAATTAAAGCCATATAAAACCCGTCATAGCCTTCACTTGGCATTACTTTTTCGTCTTTAATCATTTTAAAGTTCGGATTGTTTCTGATGAATTCATCAACCTGCAAATTATTTTCAGAAGGTAGAATAGAACACGTTGCATACACCATTTTTCCGCCTTTTTTAAGCATTTTAGAATAATCCTGAAGAATCTGCTGCTGTTCAATTTTAATTCTGTCGATAAAAGCCTGATCTATTTTCCATTTGCTGTCCGGATTTCTTTTTAAAACGCCCAAACCAGAACATGGAGCATCGATCAATAATCGGTCTGCTTTTTCATGAAGCCTTTTGATTACTTTATTATCAGAAATCATGCGGGTTTCAATGTTGTGCGCTCCGGCTCTTTTTGCACGTCTTTTCAGTTCGGCAAGTTTCCAGTCGAAAATATCCAGCGCGATGATCTGTCCTTTATTCTG
Source organism: Chryseobacterium sp. ZHDP1 (assembly GCF_018603435.1). GTDB lineage: Bacteria > Bacteroidota > Bacteroidia > Flavobacteriales > Weeksellaceae > Chryseobacterium > Chryseobacterium indicum. Next base: position 4,096,876 of record NZ_CP075682.1, read on the forward strand.
CATTAAAGCGGCTAAGTGAAGCGTTTTTCCTCCTGCACCTGCACAAGCATCAACAACTCTCTGCCCTTCCTTTACATCAAGGAAATACCCGATTTTTTGGGAAGAAGCATCCTGAACTTCAAATAGACCTTCTTTAAAAGCAGTAGTCAGGAAAACATTCTTTTTTTCCTCCAATTGTACTGCATCCGGATAATTTTTGATAGGATAAGAAACGATGTTTTCATCGGAAAGATCAGAAATAAGCTCTTTGGTTGTTGTTCTAAGGGAATTTGCTCTTAAAACCGTCGGAGCCTGCTCGTTTAAAGCATACATTTCTTTTTCCCACTTTTCGCCCAGTTCTTTTTCTAAAGTTTCGGCAAGCCATTCCGGAATAGAATGCTCGATTGCTTTTGTAGGAACGGTTCCTTTTTTCAGTTTGGTAAGAATGTCGGCGATTTTTATACCGTCGAATTCTTCAAATTTCTTATAATTGGTTTTGCTCCAAAGAAGATAAGCAATAATTAATTTATAAATATTGTTGGGCTTTACACCTTCCCCCATATAATATTCAAGGCGTTTTTTCCAACGGATGATGTTATAGAAAATCTCAGAAACCACTGCTCTGTCCTGGCTTCCCCATTTTTTATTCGCTTTCAAAAGTCTTTCGATTACTTTATCGGCGTATTTATTTTTTTCGAAAAATGTTTCCTGCAAAGCATCGTGAATTCCGATTGCCAGGTTTCTGTGTATCAATTCCATAAAATTGGGTTCTGCTATTTTGAGTCTGCAAAAGTACGAATTTCTGCTGAGAATTTCTGTTTCAAAATTTTAGTCTGTGAATTCAAAATTTTGCTTTGGGCTTTCTCTGTGGTTAGAAAAATAGAAAAACAACTGAATAATAACCAATACAACGATCATCATAAGTTGCGAGTTGGCTGTATCCGATCTTTCTTTGTTGATTTTCTGATATTTGTAGATCTGGGATTTTGAATATTCTTTAGATTCATTCAGATTCTGAAAACGGTCGACTTGGGAAATTTCTTCATCAACGAATGTCATTGTGTAATTAGGAATTAAGTCAACCTCATTAAATATCTGAGCAAATAACCTGAAAAACAGGACTAAAGAAATAAAAATCAAAAATCTACGGATATATCTCATGTTATTAAATTTTAACTGAATATATTAAAAAATTAACTTTGCAAAAAATTAAAAATATGAGTGATACAGTACTTTGTCCAAAATGCAGCTCCGAGTTTACTTATCCGAGCGATAATATGATGGTTTGTTCCCAGTGTTTTTACGAATGGAATCCCGAAGAAGAAAGCGCAGATGCATCAAATTCAGGAAAAATCTTAGATTCTAACGGTAACGAACTTCAGGATGGAGATTCTGTGGTGGTTATTAAAGATCTTCCGGTAAAAGGTGCTCCAAAACCTGTAAAAGCAGGAACAAAAGTTAAAAATATCCGTCTGAGACCGGACAGCGATCATAATATCGATTGTAAAATCGATGGTTTCGGTTCTATGGCACTGAAGTCTGAATTTGTGAAAAAGGCTTAATTTTTAACAAATTTCAGCATTTAAATTTTTGTAATGCAGAACATTTTAAGGAATATTGCTGCAAGTGTCATAGGATTTATTTTATCGTGCATTGCTTTCCTTATGTTTTTTAAAATAGAAGGTCAAGGTGGTGTTCTGGCATTGGTTTTTATATTTTTACTGTATGTTATCTTACTAATATATAGTCTGGTTACAGAAAATGTTTTGTTTTTTCTATATAAAGGTAATTCCGAAAATGCTTTTGGGGTTACTTTTTCTATGCTTTTTATTTTTTCTGTTTTTTATTGTGTCTATTCAGAAGATTATGAACAAGTATTAAATGCTGTTTCGTTATCTATATTCTTTATACTTCAAATTGGAGGATTTTTTCTATCAGAAGAGGAAAATAAAGCAATAAAAAAAAGGAAAGAATTGGACAGGGTAATCTTTCAAGAGACTGCATTGTTTGCCTAGAATAAACGGATTTCGTCTCAGGAGGCAGAAAGAGAATTAACCAAAAATTTCCTTATGCTGTTGATATACAAATGTAAGAAAAAGTTTTAAACCTGATTCTTATGTTTGTATTTTTTTTATACACAAATTCACAGTAAGTGTGATTGTTACATTTTTTTCAGGAGCTTTTTCCAGCTTTCGCTACTCGCTTTTTCTTAGTTTCGGCGGCTGCGGAGCAGCCGCGAAACTAAGAAAAGAGCTCAGACACGCCGCTTAATCTGGGCTATGATATTCAGCTTCGTTAGAAATATTCGTCAGAATTTAGCCAAATGAAACAGCGATAGTTCCGCTAAGTTTTTCATCAGAATACAGAATGATTTCTTTATTTTTTGCCCTTACTTTATTCCAGTAATGATTTCCTGCGAAACGGCTCTCCAGAACTTCGGCTTCAAAACCGTTTTCAGAGATTTTTATTTCTTTCGGATAATAAGAAAATTTTGAAATCTGAAAATCCTGCATCTCACTTTCACTGAAAATATTCACTTTCCCGAAAAGTTTGGCAACGTAAGAATTATAAGGATTTTTAAAAGCTGCTTCCGGATTTCCTTTCTGTACAATTTTTCCATTTTGCAATACGATAATTTCATCGAGCCACGGAATAATATCCTGAAGTTCGTGTGTTGAAATCACCAGAGAAATGTTATTCTGTTTTACATACCGGAAAAGCTTTTCCCTTAGTTCAATCTTTCTCGGAAAATCCAGATTACTGAAAGGTTCATCAAGGATCAGAAGTTTCGGAAGTACAGAAAGCGCTCTTGCAATGGCAACTCTTTGCTGTTGTCCTCCACTCAGATATTTAGGTAAAATGGGGGCGAACTCTTCTAAACCGACAACTTCCAGAAGTTCAGAAACCGTTTCTTTCTTTTTTGCCAGATTAATATTGGAAATAAATTTTCCTACATTTTCGGCAACCGTTGCATAAGGCATCAGATCAAAATTCTGGGCAACGAATTTCATTTCGGCTTCTCCCGGAACCAGATTTCCTTTCGGTCCCAGTAATTTTTTACCGTCAAAAATAATATCACCGCTTTCCCAGTCCAGCAAACCATAAATCAGGCTTAGCAAAGTAGATTTCCCGCACCCGCTTTCTCCGGCAAGCGCAATGATTTTACCTTCCTCAAACGTAAGATTGAGGTTTTCAAACAAAGGTTTTTCTCTAGAATACGAAAAGTTTAAATGATTTATTTCTAATAGCATATTACAAAAGTAATGAATTGAAATGTTTTTAGGAAAGAACAATATTTTTTATTATTTTAGCAGGAGTAATAAAAATTTATAAATCATGAAAAAAAAGCTGTTTTCGTTGGTTATTCCTGCATTTTTTGCTCTAGCTGCGGTAGTTTCCTGCAAAAAGGAGAAGCCTCTTTCCAGCGATAGCAATGAAGTTGCAACAACCAAAGACGGAGCTGAATATGTTGTGGATACACTTAACAGTAAAGTAGAGTGGAAGGGATATAAAATTTTTAAATCGGAGAATACAAGCCATTTCGGAACCATTAAATTTGAAAGCGGCGATGTTACCGTAAAAGAAGGAAAGCTGGAAAGCGGAAAATTTGTTGCAGATATGGCTTCCTTAACTTCTGAAGATCTGAAAAACGATACCGAAAATCTGAACAAACTTAACGGACATCTGAAAAGCGGGGACTTTTTCGAGGTAGAAAAATTTCCGACGGCTTCGTATGAAATTACCAAAGTAACACCTTCTGCTGAAGGAGATTACAATACCTTGCTGGATGGGAATTTAACCATCAAAGGAATTACAAAACCGGTTCAGTTTAAAGCCAACGTTTCTGTGAAGGAAGGTCTGGTGAATATTGCTACCGAACCGAAAGACATAATGAGAGAAGAGTTTGGGGTGAAATTTCAGGCTCCTGCCGAAAATGGCGTGATAAAAGATGAGGTGACTCTTCAGATCAACGTGAAAGCTTTAGAAAAAAAATAATTTTTTTATTTAAGTGAAATAAGTGATTGAAGTCTGTCTCCCCAAAAGAGGCAGATTTTTTAACATTTTTAAGAAAATTATTCAACTGAAAAACCTTATTTTTGCAAAACATTTTGAAAGGGTAAAACAATGATAGAAAAGATAGAAGAATTACTCGTTGAGGTAAACAGCTTTAATGCTACATCTAAAGAGGAAATTGAAAACTTCCGAATCAAGTACAATGGTAAAAAAGGAATTCTGAATGATTTTTTTGAAAAATTCAAAGAAGTTCCCAACGACCAGAAGAAAGATTTCGGGCAGAAGATCAATACTCTGAAGCAGGCTGTTAACGTAAAACTGGAAGATTTAAAAAATGCTTCCGCATCTTCTATTATCGTAGAAAAAGAAGACCTTACAAGACCGGCGTTTCCTTTGGAGCTGGGATCAAGACACCCGATCAACTTAGTTAAAAACAGAATCATCGAGATTTTTAAATCTATCGGTTTTGCTGTGGCAGACGGTCCTGAAATCGAGGACGACTGGCATAACTTCACGGCACTTAATCTTCCGGAATATCATCCGGCGAGAGATATGCAGGATACTTTCTTCATCGAGCAGAACCCTGATATTTTATTAAGAACGCATACTTCTTCCGTACAGATCCGTTACATGGAACAGAATCAGCCGCCGATCAGGATTTTATCTCCGGGAAGAGTGTTCAGAAACGAAGCGGTTTCTTCGCGTTCCCACTGTATTTTCCACCAGATTGAAGGATTGTATATTGATGAAAATGTAAGCTTCGCAGATTTAAAGCAGACCATTCAGTTCTTTACAACTGAGCTTTTCGGAAAATCCAAGATCAGACTGAGACCTTCTTATTTCCCTTTTACGGAACCAAGTGCGGAAATTGATGTATATTGGGGATTAAACTCTGAAACAGATTACAGGATAACAAAAGGAACGGGATGGCTGGAAATCATGGGTTGCGGAATGGTAGATCCGGCGGTTTTGAAGAATGTAAACATTGATCCTGAGAAATATTCGGGATATGCTTTCGGGATGGGAATTGAAAGAATTGTAATGCTTCTTTATCAGATGAGCGACATCAGAATGTTTTTCGAAAATGATATCAGAACATTAGAGCAATTCAAAACTTTATAAATATTGAAGTTTTAAATAAATTTAAATCCTGTAAAAATTATATTTACAGGATTTTTTACTATTTTTATGCTAAACTTGTTTAAAATTTTCAAATTTAAATGATGATTTAAACGGTTAAGCAAAATTTCTTTGCAGTTAAAAAACAGCTAAACACACTTACTAATAACTTACACAAAATGTCCAAAAAATTATTGAACTTTAAAGCGAGAAAAATAATCCATTACTCATTGCTCGTTTGTATTCTGCTCATCCAGCTTCTTATTGCAGGATATTTCTATAATGAATTTATTTCAAGAAAAAATCTGGCTTTCTTTGAAAATCAGCTGAAAGAAGTTCATACACTGGAAAATCTTACGGATAATTCCCGAGGAGAGCTTCTGAATGCACAAAATTTCCTTCAAAAATACATGGTGAGCAATGATAATACTTATCTTAATTCATATTTCGCTTCCCTTAATAAACTGGGTAAAAATCTCGACAGCATCGGACATTACGAAAACAAATATCCTAAGCTTAAGAATGTTCTTACCTCAAACAGAAAAGATTCTATGGAGATTAAAAAACTGAAATCTCTGATAGATTCTACCTACGAATATTCAACAAAATCTAACTTTAAAGTCGAGAATAATCTTCCTAAACTCGAAAAATACAGTGTAAACTACGACTTTGATAAATTTAAGGTAGAAACAAAGACAATCTCTGATACGGTAAAGAAAAAAGGACTTTTCGGACGTTTGGGAGACGCTATTTCCGGAAAAGAAAATGTACGGAAAGAAAGTACGATTATCACGGTGAAACAGGGAAAAGAAGCCAGTCCTGCCAATATTAAAGCTGAATTCGACAGTATTTTTAATGAAGTAAACAATCATTATAAAGGAGAAATAAAGAAAATTCAGGTGAATGTCGTAAGAAACCAGAACAACAGCGGTAACTTCTATAAAATCTTTAATAATCTTATGGTGTATAGCAATGGACTGATGAACATTTATGATGTTGCCATTAAAGATTCGAAAGCCGAGCTTGAGAAAGAATATCAAAAGCAGAATTCCGAAAGCAACAGAATCCGAAAAAATCTCGTATTTGGGGCGATGATTCTGATGTTTATTGTTTCTGTATTAATCATGTTCTTAACCAGAATTGCCTTTATTTATGAGAAAAAGCTGAACGCTGCCAATAAACAGATCAGCGAAAACCTTAATTTCAAGAACAGAATTTTGGGAATGCTGAGTCACGAGCTGAGATCTCCGCTTAAAATCATAGGTTTGTTCATTAACCGGATTAATAAGAGAACGGAAGATGAAAAGGTGAAAGAATATCTGAAATCCATCAGTTTTACCAACGATTCTCTGCTGATGCAGGCAAACCAGATTTTGGAGTATACCAAAAATCAGGCGGTTGAAAATAAACTGATTCCGGTGAAATTTAATCTTAAAAGCGAGATCACTTCAATTCTTACTTCCATTGAGCCGTATATTGAAACCAGAAACAATAAATTCATTATTGATGAAAATATAAATCCGGATATCAATGTTTATTCTGATAATAAAAAGATCAATCAGATTTTCATGAATATTCTGGGAAATGCGAATAAGTTTACTGAAAACGGGCAGATAAAAGTCACCGCTAAAACGCAGCCTGTTGACGAAAATACAATATCTTTGATTACAGAAATCAGCGATACCGGTGTCGGAATTTCAAAATCCGATCTGGAAAAAATATTCGAACCTTATTATCAGGGAGTTCTGTCGGAAGACGTAGAAAATCTAGGTGCAGGCTTAGGATTGAGCTTATGTAAAGAAATTATTGGTTTATACGATGGAGATATCTCTGTTTCAAGCGAAGAAGGAAAAGGCACAACCGTACATTTTTCTGTTAATTTAAATATCAGTAAATGAGTGAACTAAATTCTGCATCTGTTAATGTTTTGCTTGCAGATGACCATAGCCTGATAAGACAGGGGATTGTTTTTCTGCTGGAAGACATGGACTGGGAATGCGAAATTTTTCAAGCTTCCAGTTTACAGCAGCTGATGAACTCTATACAGGAACATCCGATAGATATTGCCATTATAGATGCTCATTTTCCCGATGGAAACAGCATTACCATTGTACCGGAAATTAAAAAAATAAGTCCGAAAACCAAAGTGTTAATTTTCACAGGAATTGAAGAAAGCACCCATTCTCTGAAATTTTTGAATGCGGGAGCAGACGGATTTTTGAGCAAACTGAATGAGGAGGAAGAAATTTCTGAGGCCATAAAAAAAATGTACACTCACGGAAGCTATATTTCTGATGTTACACAGGCTTTGCTGAGAAACTCTATAAGTAACCCAACACTTATAAATCCTTTGCTGTCTCTTACGGAAAGAGAACTTCAGATTGCAGAGATGTACGCCGAAGGTCTTGGAAATCTCGAAATTGCCAATCGTCTTGATGTAAAACAAAATACAGTAAGTACAATTAAAAAAAGAATTTTCGATAAGCTTAACATCGAAAATATTGTAGAACTTATTGATCTCATGAAAAATCATTACTGATTTTTAGAGGTTATTATGATATAAAATTCATGAAATTATAATATTTCATGAATTTTTTTATTTAAAATGCCTGTTTATAAAGCTAAATATTGCTTTTTATATTCTGTAGATAAATATCTACAAGCTTAGCGATATATATCTAAATGATTTATTAGAATTATGTACCACAATGTGCCTACATTTGTATCAACAAAAACAACAATTATTAACCGGTAATTAAAATTGATTTTGATTCTGAAAACACAAATGATGAAAAAAAATTATTTCAGGATCAAATATCTTAAAGCACAAATGATAATACTTGTATCATTATTGCAGAGCAGCAATGCTCTGTGATAGATACTAAAAAAAGGTAGCAAAGGTTAGAAAGCAGCCTAAAAAAACACACACAATGAAAATCAAGCCTTCGAAATTTCGGAGGCTTGACGTTTTTAATTACTGACCTAAGAAACAAAACGTAATTAAAAACAAGATTCTATTGAAAATATACAACGGTTCTGTTAAATCAACGATTAACCTTTCTTCTTCGTCCAGTTTTTTATCCTATTATAATCCAGAAAGTACGTTAACTTTAGAGAAATATTATTTACAGTAGGTTCGCTGAAAAGCATATCATAGTTTTTCTTCACATTCAGCCTTGAAAATTCAAGATAATTGGAAGTGGCATTCCTGTATAATAATGTCAACTGGCTTCCCGGAGCAAACCACCACGAAAATCTTAAATCGACATTCCATGCATTGTAGGTTCCGTTTAAATTTTTATCAAAAGCATTGGTTTCTGCAAGACTTCCGTCCTGATTCAGCGTGTAAAATTGTTTGTAGGTAACATCCGAAAAATAATGTCTGAAAGTTAATGTAAGAGCCATTTTTTCATTAAAAGTATACTTTGAAGTCAGTGCATTTTCGTAGGTATTTCGCTGTCTTCTTCCGATGAAAATATCAGAGCTGTTTTTCCCTGCAAAACCTGTTTCATTATTGCTGAAGCTCGGATTAAAGCTCCAGTTTACATTAAATTTGTCTGAAAAACGGTAACGAAGTCCGAAATTGGTAAGAACCTGATTTCTGCCTTTTTCATCATACGCATAATAATCGAAACTGAAATTAAGCTGTAATTTCTTTCGGCTGTCGCTTTCAAACCAGATCCAGGAATCAAAATATTTAGGAACCTGAAGATGTCTCCCAAAAGTTCTCGGCTCGTAAATATCGTTTTGTGTAAAAGGTGTAAACTCTATTCCTCCTCCGAAAACCCTGAAATTTTTATCGGTAAAACTGTTATTGTTATTAAAAATCAGATTCTGAAAAATGAACGGTTCTAATCTGTGAAAATAATTCAGGTTGAAATTCAGATACATATTGTTGAACGTTTTCGTAGGCTGCAAAATTCTGTAACCGTACCACGCGTTGTAATTTCCGAAATTGGTTCTTGTAGAAAATCCTACATCGTTGATGTCCCAGTCTTTTGTAGTGACATTTCCGTTGATATTAAAACGGTTTTTCCCTGAAATTTTTGCAAAGCCAAGCTCACCTTTAGTCCCGAATTTCGTTTCACCATCCATCACCCAGCTTCCTTTTAAACTTCCGAAAGTATTGTAAGTATTTTTTTTGTTGTTGATGTCCCAGAGAATTCCCGTTGCATTCGCATCGCGGAAATCTCCGTTTCGGGTAACATTAGTATTTACCAAAGAGACAGAAGAATTCCCGTTAAATCGCTGGTCAAAAACCAGAACATTGTAATTCGTCCACGGTTCTACCACCTCTCTTCTCACTTCTCCGGTTTCATGGTTTAAAATCGTAGCTTCCATTTTTTGTGTTATCCCATTAAAAAAGCCGATTCCCAATCCTTTTTTTGTTCTTCCCGAAATTTTAAAAGCATTGAATAATTTTACTTTTGAAGGATATTCCGTTACTTCTTCATTGTCATTGGTTGTCGGATATCTAGAAGGCTGTCCGCCGACTCTTCTTGAATAAAACATTCCGCCTTTACTGAATAGTTCGGTTCCTTCGGTAAAGAACGTTCTCTGCTCGGAAAACTGTTGTTCAAATGGCGTTAAATTCAGAATTGAATTATCAAAATTTGCCTGTCCGAAATCAGGAATCAAAGTCATATCGAATGTAAAGGCGTCATTAATCCCATATTTCACATCCATTCCGCCGTTAACATTGGCGGTAGTTTTTCCATCGAAGCTGTTCACATATGTTGAAAAATAAGGCGTAAAAGACAATCGGGTAGGAGGATTGATATTTTCGATTCCCTTTAAAACACCATCAAACAAAGTATAAGAATTTTTAGCATTATCCACAAAATTCCAGTCATACGAAGCTTTAATCCTCTGAATTCTTCGGAACATATTCATTCCCCATTCCTGCACATTACTTTTCGGAAATCTCAGTTCAGAATAAGGGATTTTCATTTCTACAGCCCATCCTTTTTCGTTAATTTTTGCGCTGCTGTACCAGATAGAATTCCATGTAGAATCTTCACCGTCTGTTGTTATTTTTGCATCAAACTGAACTCCGGCAGCGGTTACCATAAATTCCAGACTCTGCTGCTTATCATTATAGCCGTTTAAAGTAACACCGAAAAAATCATCATTTCCTACACCGTCTCTTTCCGTGAGTTCTTTCGCAATTTTATGGGGAGTAGGATCGTACATCTGTGCTCCGAAGTAAATTCCTGTATCATCATATAAAATTCTTACCTCCGTTCTCACAGAATCTGCCTGAAGTTTTCCGTTGTTGGGCTGTCTTTCTATAAAACCTGTAGCAACAGGAGCGTTCCGCCATTCTGCATCATCCAGAATTCCGTCAATTTTGGGCGATGATGAAGTTTTTGTGATGACTATGTTTTTTCTGACAATCTGTACATCTTCCTTTTTCTGAGAATAGGTGAATAGAGAAGATAAAATAAGGCAAATTGTCAGTATATGAGTTTTCATATTTCAGTTCTTAATGTTTTAAAGAAGACAACCGAAATCTGAGATGTATTACATGACAAAATGAAAAAGTGTCTGCAAATTTTGCAGACACTTTATTTCTAATGAGTTACCATATTTTAATTTGTGAACTTTAGGGGATATTTTACATTTTTATATCCGTCGATACTTGCTTTTAAGGATCCGACTGCCAATTCAGCTTTCAATAAAATAGGAATGTGGTTGGCGTCGTTGGAAACCCACATTGTTACTCCTTCTTTCTCTTTAAAAACCCTTCCGCTTTTCACAGACGGAATAATTTTTAAACAGTTAATTGTCCCGAATTTGGTCTCCAGATTTTCAGTTCCCACTACTTTTAACTGAAAAGGAAACATTTCATCATCAATCCAGACATTCATGTTGATTACTGTTCCTGTTTTCAGTTCAGCGGCAGTTTTGCTTCTTAAGTAGTAGAAGCACGAAAGCATATCCTGAACTCCTTTTACAGATTTTATCACTTTCGATCCGTTTGCCGGCGTTTTCTTATCCGTTAAAACCAATGTATTGTTGTCGTGATTAAAAGTAGTTTCCAGATGTTGTCTGTAGCTTCCTTCCCGCACATTTCTTACGTAAAAGCTAGGAAGTTCAGTCTGCATATTGATGTAGCTTTCATAAAAATCTTCCACTTTAAAAAAAGCTCTTACCGCTCCCGTAGTCTGTCCTGTCCCTCTTACATGAAGGTGAGGAGCGCCTTTGAAAGTGGTTTTCTGTGCCGTAAGATTAGCGGTACCGGCATTCAGAAATCCGTAATGGATTCTCAGCGTAATAGACTCTCCGTCTGCAATATTATCAATCTGTCCAAATCCCAGAATGAATATAAATATCGAAATAATACTTAAAAATTTCTTCATAATTTAAATTTTACAAAAACATTGCCAAATTCAATAACTTAAAAATATAAAAGATATTTGACAAATCTCAGTTTTTTATTTAGACTGAATTAAATATGCTTCGCATTAAAATTAGTAAATTTGCGCTCACAAGTATAATTAAATTATCTTATAATTATGATAACGACGGATATATTGATCATAGGAGCCGGTCCCACAGGACTTTTTGCTGTATTTGAAGCAGGTTTATTAAAAATGAAGTGCCATATTATTGATGCACTTCCTCAACCGGGAGGACAGTTGGCTGAGCTTTATCCTAAAAAGCCTATTTTCGATATTCCGGGATACCCTTCTGTAAATGCAGGAGAACTTGTGGATAATTTGATGGAGCAGATCAAGCAGTTTCAGCCGGGATTCACTTTGGGAGAAACAGCGGTTTCTTACACAAAAGTGGATGATGAATGGTTTGAAGTAATTACGAACAAAGGAACGGTTCACAGAGCAAAAGCAATTGCCATTGCAGGAGGTTTGGGAACTTTCGAGCCAAGAAAACCTACCATTGAAAACGTAGCCGATTACGAAGAGAAAGGTCTTGAGTATTTCGTAAAAGAGCCTGAACATTTCAGAAATAAAAAAGTAGTAATCGCAGGAGGAGGAGATTCTGCGCTGGACTGGAGTATTTTCTTATCAAATGTGGCAAGTGAAGTAACTCTGATCCACAGAAGAAACGAATTCCGTGGCGCTTTGGATTCTGTAGAAAAAGTTCAGGATCTTAAAAATCAGGGTAAAATTAAATTAATAACTCCTGCAGAGGTTACAGCGATTAAAGGAGACGGAAAAGTAGAAGCGATCACGGTTGCTATTGACGGACAGGATCCTTACGATATTGAAACAGATTATTTTATTCCGTTATTCGGTTTAACACCAAAATTGGGAGAAATCGGAAACTGGGGACTGAATATCGAGAAAAATGCAATCGTTGTAAACAATGCTTTAGACTATCAGACGAACATCGACGGAATTTATGCGATCGGAGATATCAATACTTATCCGGGAAAATTAAAGCTGATTCTTTGCGGATTCCATGAAGCAACTTTAATGTGTCAGAGTGTTTACAACAGACTTAATCCGGGTAAAAAATTCGTTCTGAAATATACAACGGTAAGCGGAGTAGACGGATTCGACGGAAGCAGAAAAGAGGCTGAAAAGGCAGTTGTGAAAAAAATTGACTAATTTTGTTGTCTGTTGTTGAATATCAATTAGCATCAACAATCAACTATTAACGATCAACAAAAGATGAGCGATATTAATATAAAAATTACCGATAGGGAAGGCGTTACGCACGATGTTGTTGCACCAACGGATATGTCCATGAATCTGATGGAAATCATCCGTTCTTATGAACTGGCGGAAGAAGGAACCATCGGAGTTTGCGGAGGAATGGCAATGTGTGCTTCATGTCAGGTTTATGTGACCAACGATCCGGGACTGGACGAAATGGGAGCAGAAGAAGATGCGATGCTGGGTGAAGCTTTCCATGTACAGGAGAACAGCAGACTGGGTTGTCAGTTGCATATTGTTCCTGAAATGGAAGGTCTGGAAGTAGAGATTGCTCCTTATCCTTAGAAAGACTTTAACTTACCATAAAAAACCTCCCGAAGATTTTCTTCGGGAGGTTTTGTTTCTATTACTTTACAGGCTGAAATTTTGGATGCCCCACCTGCCATAAAGCAAACGAATAAATATCGGCATATTCTTTAAAAACAACGTCAAAATCACTGGTGAAATGTCCGTTTTCATAATTTACATACAGCAAAACAGGTTTTCCTGAACCGGAATGTTTTTGCAATATGGCTGCAAATTTTCCGGGTTCCCAAGGTTCAACTCTTGAGTCATTCATTCCGGTGCGGATAATTACAGCGGGGTATTTTATTCCGGCTTTTACTTTACTCTGGGCATCCATTTCAAGGAGGTTTTTAGTGTCTTCTTCATCTTTTAAAGTTCCTATTTCCGGAATTTGATTAGGACCATTCGGTGTAATCTCAGAGCGGATGGCATTGGTCATTCCTACTTCTGCAATAGCAACGGCAAATAGATCAGGTCTTTCCGTAATGGCTCTTCCAATGAGTACTCCGCCCATACTTACACCATTCCCAATGAGTTTTGAAGATGAGGTGTATTTTTGGGAGATCAGATATTCAGAACATGCAATAAAATCTTTCCATGTATTCGGTTTTTTTCCTTTCATACCGTCTTTATGCCAGTTTTCCCCTTTTTCGCCTCCTCCTCTTACGTGCGCTATTGCCAATACGACACCCTGTTCCAACAGCACAGAAAGTCTTGTTGAGAAACGCGGCTCATATGAAAATCCATAACCGCCATAACCTGTAATGTAAGCCGGACTGCTGCCATCCATTTTTATATTTTTACGATAAATAATAGATAGCGGAACCATAACGCCGTCGTGGCTTTTTACTTCCACCTCTTTTACATTGTAAAGTGTGCTGTAATCCGGATATTTTGTTTCTGAATTAAGATATTTGCTTTTTACAATATTCTCTTTTTCAGGGTTGTATTCATAGGTCGTCAACGGAGTCAGCCAGTTAACATTGTTACAGTATATATTGTCGTTTTCTCTTTGGTTGAGAGATAATGAACTGTTAACCCCTGTCGGAAAATCAATTTTCTTTCCGGCAAGTGTATTGATATTTACCTGATATTTATCTCTTACAATACCATCTCCTAAAGAGTAATAAAGATAGTTTTTAGAATTATGAATACTTATGATTACTTTATCCTTGCTTTCCGCAACTACAGTTTTAGCTTTATCAGGGGCAGGATTGGATAAGCTTGTGAGAGTAATTTTATAATTGGGTGCATCTTTATGAGTCAGCAGAAATAATTTGTCGCCGGAAATAAATACATCAGTAATATCGTCTGATGGTTTTACGATTTGTTTCCAGTTTATTTTTTTATTTCTTAATTCAGAAAAAGGTGCAACAAATATCGGACTTTCAGATTTTACAGAACTTAATCTTAAAACAATATTTTTATAGTCATCGGTAAAATAAATTGAAGGAAATTGCTCTGTTAAAGCATTCAGCTCTGGATAATCTTCTCTGGATGCTAATACCTTGTCAGCTTTTGTGTCGGTTCCAATCACATGAAGCATCGCTTTCATGTCTTTTAGAAGCATATTACTGCTTGGATCTGCGGTACTCATTTTTGTATAAAGAATAGCTTTATCATCGGGTGTAAATTCAAAAGCAAATTCACTCCAGATAGGACCGATTTCATCCTTTAGAAATTTCTTTGTGGATAGATCAAAAATTCTTAAATCGCAGATTTCTCCGCCTGCTTTTGATAGTAAAATAGCAATTTTTCCCGCTTTGGAATCTAGTACAAAATTGGTGATTTGTGTATTTTTGCCAAGCGTTTCAGGATCAAAAATCAGCGATTCTTTTCCTGTTGCAAGATCTCTTGAATAAAGCTTAGAAAGGTTTTCGCTTTTTTTAGTCTTTGTGTAGAAATAGGTGTTTCCTCTTTGATAGATGACGTCGAAAGAATCACCGTTCATTTCCTGTACTTCTTTCATCCGTCTGTAAAGATCTTCACGGTTCGGAATTTTATCAATCACGGTATGGCTGAAATCAGACTGAGATTTGAACCATTTTTTCACTTCCGGATTTTTGATGTCTTCCAGCCATCTGTAATGATCTGTGATTTTTGTCCCAAAATAATCATCCACCACCACTTTTTCAGGAGTTGCAGGATAATTGTACTGTGCGGATATTATTTGACTTAAAAATAATCCTGCTGAAAGAAATATATTTTTCATGGTTGATTTTTTTTAGACAATTAAAAGTCTGTAATGTAAATATACTAAACTTCCTCCCTCGAAATCCATTTTCCAACATTCGGAGCCTGATAATTTTTCATCATTTCCAGTAATTCTTCAATATTTTCACAGATTAAAAGCATCTCACGGTTAATCTGCTTTAAAAATCCTTTTTCCACCATTGTTTCCACAAGTCTGATCAGATCGTCATAAAATCCGTTGATGTTTAAAATTCCAATCGGTTTTTTATGAAGTCCCAGTTGCGCCCAGGTTATCATTTCAAAAAATTCTTCCATTGTTCCGTAACCTCCCGGAAGAACAATAACGCCGTCGCAAAGTTCATTCATTTTGGTTTTTCGTTCATGCATGGTTTCCACCAGAATTAATTCTGTCAATTGTTTGTGAGCAATTTCTTTGGACTGTAAAAAGCGGGGAAGGACGCCGGTTACTTTTCCGCCTTCATTTAGTGCTCCGTCTGCAACAGCGCCCATTAAACCAACATCTGCGCCGCCGTAAATAAGCTGAATTTTTTGTTTTGCCAGAGTTTCACCAAGCAAAGCTGCCTGTTCTTTGTAAATAGATGCAGAACCGAAGCTGGATCCGCAGAATACGGTGATGCTTTTCATGATTAACAATTAAAAAAACTGAATTAAATTTTTCTTTTTTGAGGGGACTGTCTGTTTGAAAAGAATGATAAAATTTCCACGCTGCCATTGTTTACGCGGTAATACATGGTGTTAAATTCCAGAATAACCAGTTTGTGAATATTTTTGCTTTCGGATATGGGAAATATGAAAGGATTTTGAGATATAATTTCAATTAAACTTTCAATTTTTTGAACAAGCTTTTTAATTTCTTTATCCGTAAAATGAAGTTGAAGATATTCTATTGTCTGTTCTAATTCCTCTAAAGCATTTGGGGTCCAGAGAATATTATAACCATTTTCCATATAACTTTCTGGCTTCAGAATGAGATTTTAGTTCATTATTATCCGCTTCAGAAATTCCTTTTTCAATTGATTCTTTTTCTTCTTCCGAAATTAAACTCCACCAGTCTTTAGTCTCCTCTTTCCTGAATTGAATCAGTTTTTTGATAACAGAAGCATCCTCCAATGTTGACAGCCATTGAATTAATTCAAGTTTTTCATTGAGTGTCTGTGTGTTCATACTTTGGATTGTTTATTCAAATGTATAACTTTTTGATAACAATTGAGAAAGATTGGGAACAAAAAATATCCAAAATCAAAAAGACTTTGGATATTCAATATAGCAATTTTACAATTTTATTTCTGAGGAATGTTGGCTAAAATATCTTTCAGGAAACTCCAGAATTTCTGTGCCGAAGGAATATTTGCCTTTTCATCCGGAGAGTGTGCGCCGCGAATAGTCGGTCCGAAACTTACCATTTCCATTTCAGGATAATTGGCTCCAATGATTCCGCATTCCAGACCTGCGTGACAGGCTACAACGTGAGGTTTTTCAGTGAATTTCTCAACATAGATTTTTTCCATCAATTGAACGATTTCAGAACCCGGTTTTGGTTTCCATCCCGGATAAGAACCGCTGAAAACGGTATTCATTCCGGCAAGTTCAGCAACCGATTTTAACTGTTCAGCCACCGAATCTTTAGATGATTCTACAGATGATCTGGAAAGGTTTAAAATTTTTAATGCACCGTGTTTTAATTCAACTCTTGCGACGTTGTTGGAAGATTCTACCAGATCTTTTACATCCGGACTCATTCTGTACACTCCGTTATGAAGAGATTTCAATGTTAAAATAATCTTTCTGGAATCTGCTTCCGAAATCGCTTTCTCTGAAGTTGTAGTGTTTTCGATATTGATCTGAAGACCGGATTCAATGCTTGCAAACTCGTCTAAAATTTCTTTTTTAAGTCCGTTCGTCACTTCTTCGATAAATTCCTGAGCATTTCTTACGGAAGCAACAGCAACGGCTTCTCTCGGGATGGCATTTCTCAATCCGCCTCCGTCAATAGAAATCAGCTGAATGTTTTCTTTTTCCAAAGCCTTATAAAGAAGTCTTCCCAAAATAACATTTGCATTTCCGAAGCCTTTGTGAATATCCATTCCTGAATGCCCTCCTTGCAAACCTTTTACTTCAAATCTCACGATTTGTCCGTTTGCCGCTTCAGTTTCGTAGTTTTGGGAGATCGTTACATCAATTCCTCCGGCGCAGCCGATATCAATTTCATCGTCTTCTTCGGTATCAAGATTCAGAAGGATATCTCCGGTTAACTGTCCCGGTTTCAGACCTAAAGCTCCCGTCATTCCTGTTTCTTCATCAATGGTGAAAAGTGCTTCCAAAGCAGGATGCGGAATATCTGAACTTTCCAGAATAGACATGATTGTCGCTACTCCTAAACCATTGTCGGCTCCCAGAGTGGTTCCTTTTGCTTTTACCCAGTCTCCATCGATTTCCATTTTGATTCCTTCTGTTTCAAAATCAAAATTTACATCATTGTTTTTTTGACAAACCATATCCAGATGCGATTGCAGAACCACAGATTTACGGTTTTCCATTCCCGCTGTTGCCGGTTTTTTGATGATTACATTTCCTACTTCATCAACGCTGGTTTCCAGTCCTAAGTTTTCACCGAATTCTTTGATGAAAGCAATTACTTTTTCTTCTTTTTTTGAGGGTCTTGGAACCGCATTCAGTTTGGAGAAATTCTTCCAGATAATCTGCGGTTCTATGTGAGATAGCTCCATGAAATTTATTTTTATCAAAATTACGAAATAAAAAATGCTCCCGATCATTCAGAAGCATTCTTTTTATTGTTTCAGGCAGATTTTTAGCATCCGCATTCTCCGTAAACAGGTAGGGTGACAACCGTTCCGTCCGGTTTTTCAATCGTAAGAGTACCTTCAAAAAGCAAAGCTTCTTCACCTTTTATTTTTTTACCTTTTACTGAGATTTTGTATTCGTCACTTTCTATTTCTTTATTCAGCTCTTCATCTACTTCCATATCACTTGAAGAGATCAGGCTCATTGCCAGTCTTTTTCCGTCCAGCTTCATATAGGCTGTTTTTCCGGCATCATCTGCATAAATGTACTTTTCGTTTTCAAAATCCGACTTGCTTTTCGCAAAATAGCATGAACATTCCTTGATTTCTTTCGGAAAAGGAAATGTCTCAACGGTAATACCTGTTTTCTGAACATCTGTTTTTACAGAATCCTGAACTACCGTTACAGAATCTTTTTTTGCCGAATCGGAAACTGTTTCTTTATCTTTTTTACAGGCAACCAGAAGGAAAGCCGAAAAGAAAATGATTACATATTTCATCGTGTATTATTTAATTTAACCTAAAAATTTTCGAAACTTAAAGGTAAGGAAAATTTAATGTATTGATTTTTTGATAAAATTTAGCTTTTTAAAATCATTCATATCCCATTCCAAATTCATCAATTTTATTCAGAATGATATTGCTCCAGTCTGTTTCATCCGGTGAAATGATGATGGTTTTAAATCCGAATTTTTTTCCTTCCATTTCAACTCCTGCAGAATCATCAATATGAATATCAATGCCAAATTCCGGAGGAAATTTAGAAATATTTTTGCCTTTTCTTATCACTCTTCTGTCATGCATTTGCTGATTGATAACAACATCAACCGGAATACTGTAAGATAGAAACATGAGCTTAATTTTTAAGGTACTCCTGTAAGAAGTCGTATAAATATAAATTGTATGTTTTCTGTCTCTTAATGCTTTAAACAAGGCAACTGTTCCGGATCGAATGCTCTCGCATCCGATAATTTTAGCCCAAAAAGTCTCTTTTTCTAAAGGAAATCTATTGTTGGAAATAATGGTATCATCTAAATCAAAAGATATTTTCATAGATTGAAAACTGCGGAAATTCTGAGGCTATCCTCTCGCTCTTTCAAGCAGTGTCATCATAAGCAATGAAAGAATTACGAGACTTTCTTCTTCGTCATCAATATCAACCAGTCTGTCCAATTGAAATCTTCTTCCGAAGAAAGAAGGCATTTTTTTCAGTTTAAAGTACGCTTTTCCGTCCATTCCGGCTACGGTGTAAGAAGGGTTTAGGAAATATCCGGTAAACATACCGATCACAGGGATTTCGCTTACCATTCCGTCCAGAAACTTTGTCCATGCATTGTCTTCTGTGATGGTAAAGCGTTCTTTATCATTACTGTCCAGAATGTTATAAGTAGATTTCCAGAAAGAACGCATCCCTTTTCTCGCCAGTCTTCCGAAGCTTCTTCCGGTCGCTATTTCAGTTAAAGAATAGGAGGCATTGAAATCAAGCCACCGATCGGCTTTGATTCTGAAAAGTTCTTTAGACTTGCTTTCATCATTAAAAATGATAACGTCTTCTTTCAGTTTGAACATTTTCTGACGCACATAAGCGACGTAATTTCCGTTTTTGTCTGTAATATTGAAATCACTTGCCAGTGTAGAAATTTTGAATTTAAAATCCAGCGGATAGTTTAAATTGTTAAGAATCATTTAGTTTTATTTTCAAGTTATTATTTAGAGAACCAAATATAAGGTTTTTAATCTGAGCTCAGAAAACCGCAACGAAAAAAGGATGATTATTAAGAAGAATTAAAATTTATTTTTCAGATCCAAAACAAGAAATGAGCGGATGGTAAACTGTCAACAATTATCATTATTTTTGTTTTATGGATTACCCTAGTAAAGTTTTAGCGAAAGCAGTGGATGAAATTGCCGGATTGCCCGGTATCGGAAGAAAAACAGCTTTGCGTCTGGCGTTACATTTACTGAAACAGCCCAACTCCAGAGCGACGAGCCTTGGAAATTCCCTCATTAATCTCGTGAACGAAATAAAATACTGCAAAGAATGTCACAATTTTTCGGATTTTGAAATTTGTGAGATTTGCAGCAACGAGAAGCGAAATGACGAGGTCATCTGCATTGTGGAAGATGTACGCGATGTAATTGCTATTGAAAACACAGGAAAATATACAGGGAAATATCTAATTCTGGGGGGTAAAATTTCTCCGATGGAAGGAGTAGGACCCAATCAGCTAAACATTCCGAGTATCGAAAAAAAGCTGAATGACGGAAAGGTAAAGGAATTTATTTTTGCTTTAAGCGCAACGATGGAAGGGGATACCACAGCATATTATATTTACAAAAAGTTTAAAAATTTTAATGTGAATTTTTCCAGTATTGCGAGGGGAATTTCCGTAGGTGATGAGCTGGAATACGCAGATGAAATTTCTCTGGGAAGATCGATTATGAACAGGCTGCCTTATAATGAAGGAAATTCTTAAAACTAATATTCTTCATGGAAGCTGCATTTTCAAATATCCCAATATCAGAAAAACTGAAAACCTACAGTTTAGCCTGTATTTATCTTGCTGTAAATTCTCTTTTTATCATTAAATACGGAGAACAGTATAACATCCCGCTTTTGGCAGGATATCTTGTGGTATTTTTCGGATTGGGTTTCTTCTATCTAAAAGTTCATTTCAAAGAATTTTTTTATAAAACGGCTTTTTTCCTGGGAATATTTTTCTTCTTTCTCATTAGTATTTATTTAAATTATAAAGTGGATGGAAATACGCTGAATGTTGATCGCTGGTCGGCAATGGAAGTCGGGATAAAGGCTGTTTTCAGCGGACAGTATCCATACAATATTCCGGATCATATGGGAAGAGAATCTTCTAATCTGCCAGTTCTTATTGTGTTTGGGATGCCTTTTTACCTGCTTTTCGGAAGTGTAGGGTATCTGCAGTCTTTCTCTTTTCTGCTTTTTGCTTATTTAATTTTTAAAATTTTTAATAATTACAGGCATAGACTTGCGGTTTTGGTCCTGCTTTTCCTTTCGCCCAGTTATCTGTGGGAAATTTATGTTAAAAGTGATTTGTTTTCCAATTTTATCATCATTGCGGGGTTTGTTTATTTAATTTGGGAAAAATTCATCAAAGAGAAAAAGATCAATTCTGCGGTTGTATCGTTTCTATCCGCTTTAATTTTACTCACGAGGCTTTCCGCAGTTATTCCGCTGACTATTTTATTGTTTAAAAAGTTTGTTGATTTTTCAATAAAAGAAAAACTGCGCTTTACGGCTGTTTTTTTAGTTACAATGGCTGCAGTCTGCTATATTTTCTTTCATAATGCTCCGGATTTTAATGTTTTCCTGAAGCATAATCCTTTTGTTATTCAGGGAGGAAAACAGCCTTTGATATTAAGTATTTCTTATATTGCTTCAGGCTGTATACTTTCATTCAGGGTAAAATCTTTTTATGAAACTCTGTTTTGGTCAGGAATTTTACTGTTTATCTGTGTATTTGTTCCGTTTATCATGTTTTTTGCAGAATATGGCTATGAAAATATGATCGTTAATTCATATTTTGATATCAGTTTTTTCAATATGTCAATGCCGTTTGTAATGACCGCTTTAATTTTGGGTATTTTTAAAAATAATATAAAAGTATAGATGATTTCCGTAATTATTCCGATGTATAATGCTGCACAATCCATTGTTTCTGCTCTGGATTCTGTGAAAAATCAGACTTTTCCTCTGGAAAAATTTGAAATTATCATCGTGAATGACGGCTCCACAGACGAAAGCGCTGCTATAGCTGAAAATTACATGAAGGATAATCCGCAGCTTTCGATAACCTTGCTTCATCAGGAAAACGGCGGAGTATCAAGTGCAAGAAATACAGGACTGAAAGTAGCAAAAGGAGACTATATTGCTTTGCTGGATGCAGATGATGAGTGGGATGCTGCAAAAACCGAAAAACAGATACGATATTTTGAAAATAGTAAACTGAAAATAGATTTTCTTGCCACGGCGAGAAATAATAATAAAATCCTTTTTCCGTACCGTGTAAAAAATGGTCTTGCGGAAATTACCTTCAGAAAACTTCTGATAAGAAATGAGGCACAGCCTTCTACGGTAATGTTCCGGAGAAAAGTTCTGGAAAATACAGGTTATTTTGATGCCGAACAGCGATATGCGGAAGATGTAAACTACTGGATGAAGGTTTCCCTGAAAAATAAAATGTACATTCTGAATGAAAGTCTGGTTCTGGTAGGCAAAGGAAAAAGAAGTTTCGGGGTTTCGGGTTTGTCTGCAAATCTTCCCGAAATGGCAAAAGGTTTTAAAAAGAATCTGAAGGAAATGTATATTTTAAAAGAAATAAACTTTATTCAATATACCACATTTAAGCTGTTTTATAAAGCAAAATATTTACTTTTGTTGCTTAGGACTTTTTATTATAATTTAAACAGAAAAAAATAACATTTTCACAAACACAGCATGAAGATACTCATCACGGGAGGAGCCGGATTTATTGGAAGTAAGTTATCTTTAGAACTTAGGAAGAAGGGGTATGAAATTACAGTTTTAGATAATCTTTCTTCTCAGATTCACGGAGAAAATCCTGATGAGGATTCGCCTTTGTACAGAAATATTTTAGGAAAGGTAAATTTCATTAAAGGAGATGTTGCTCATTTTGAAGACTGGGAAAAAGCGATTGACGGACAGGATGTTATTGTGCATTTTGCGGCAGAAACGGGAACCGGACAATCCATGTACCAGATCGAAAAATATACGGATGTGAATGTTTCAGGGACCGCAAAAATGCTGGATCTGCTGGTTAATAAACCACATCAGGTAAAAAAAGTAATTATTGCCTCTTCCAGAGCGGTTTATGGAGAAGGAAAATATCTTCATCCCGAATTGGGACTGATTTATCCCAGACCCAGAAACATAGAAGAAATGCGAAAAGGAAATTTCGAAATTATCTATCCCGATGGACAGATTCTCCGCGCTTTGCCAACGGACGAAGAGTCTAAAATACATCCCACTTCCATCTACGGAATTACAAAATACACCCAGGAACAGATGGTAATGACTGCCTGTTCTTCCATGGGAGTTGCTCCGGTTGCGCTGAGGTTTCAGAACGTTTACGGAGAAGGACAATCGCTTTTAAATCCTTACACGGGAATTTTATCTATTTTTTCGTCCCAGATTCTTAACGGAAATGATATTAATGTTTTTGAAGACGGAAACGAATCCAGAGATTTCATTCATGTGGATGATGCCGTGGAAGCAACAATCCGTTGTATTGAAAATGATGGGGCGAACGGTGAAGTTTTCAACGTGGGAACAGGAGTTTCAACGGCTGTAACTACGGTAGCGGAAAGTTTCAGAAAATTCTATAATGTTGATTTTGAAATTAATGTTTCCGGACAGTTTCGTCTGGGAGATATCAGGCATAATTTTGCAGACATCAGCAAGATTAAATCAAAATTAAATTTTCAGCCGAAAATATCCTTTGAGGAAGGAATGTCCAAATTTACCAATTGGGTATTGCAGCAGAATATTCAGGATGTAAAGTTTAAAGAGTCCCTTGAAGAAATGAAAGTAAAAGGACTTTTAAAATGATCTGTTTAAAAGATAAAAAAATACTTTTTCTGTCGGTTAGCTTTTTCAAATATGAAAAGGCAATAGCCCGAAGACTTTCTGAACTGGGCGCTGAAGTGGATTTTTATGACGAAAGACCTTCCAATTCCAATTTTTCGAAAGGAATAATCCGTCTTAATAAAAGATTCTACCATCTTAAAATAAACAATTACTATAACCGGATTCTTGAAGAAATTAAAGGCAAAAAATACGATTATTTCTTCCTGATAAAAGGAGAAGCCATTCCTGTTTTTTTTCTTGAAAAAATAAAGCAGGACAACCCTGAAATGGAAATGATTTATTATAATTTTGATCCATTGAAAGAATATCCTAATCTGATTGAAAATCTTAAATATTTCGACAAAAAATTTACGTTTGAATACAATGATTCGGTAAAATACAACATAAGCTTCCGACCTTTATTTTATGTGGATGATTACAAAAGCTTAAAACAGCATACTCAGAAACCGGAATATGATATTGTCTTCATAGGAAGCGCACATACAGACCGGTATATTGTAGGAGAAAAGATCAGAGAAATTGCAGACAGGCTGAATCTGAAATCTTACTTTTATTATTATGCAATGGGAAAAATTGCATTCCGACTGAAAAAGATCATTGATAAAAACCTGAAGCAGTTTGATATTACAAAAGTAAGTTTTGATAAGCTGAATCATCATCAGATCATTGATTTTTACAAAAAAACAAAATCTGTGCTGGATATTAATAAACCTTTTCAGAATGGCTTAACCATAAGAACCTTTGAGGTATTGGCTTCCGGAAGAAAATTAATTACAA
Source organism: Chryseobacterium sp. ZHDP1 (assembly GCF_018603435.1). Lineage (GTDB taxonomy): Bacteria > Bacteroidota > Bacteroidia > Flavobacteriales > Weeksellaceae > Chryseobacterium > Chryseobacterium indicum. The sequence goes on from NZ_CP075682.1 coordinate 4,121,391, forward strand.
CCAATTCGGATATCAAAAATTATCCTTTTTACTGCCCTGAAAATATTTTGGTGATTGATCGGGAAGATATTCAGTTGAAACCTGAATTTTTTGCAACAGATTTTAAAGAAATGGATCTGGAAGTTTTGTATAAAATGTCTTTGGATTCTTTTATAGAATGTCTTTTTGGTGAAGATCAGAATGATTACTGGAATTCTTTCAGAATCAATTAAACCTAAATCAGTATCATAAAACAAAAAAGCAGCCCGATCGAGCTGCTTTTTATATATAAATAGTATTTACTTATTTTGTTGGTGCAGGAGTCTTAGCCGGAGTTGTTGCAGAAGCAGGAGCTGAAGATTGCTTAGCCGGAGCTTCTTTTTTTGCAGGCGTCTGAACCGGAGCTGTTGCTGAAGGCTTCCCTGTAATTACAACACTTAAAAGAATAAGAACGATAATTGTTCCTCCTAAAGTCCATGTTGCTTTTTCCATAAAGTCGTTGGTTCTCTGTACTCCAAACTGAGCAGAAGATGCTCCTCCGAAAGTACTGGAAAGACCTCCGCCTTTAGGATTTTGAGCCATAACGATGATAACCAGTAAAATGCTGGCGATCATAATAAGAACCATCAATAGTATAAATATAGAATCCATTAATTTGATATCTTTTTGAATGGGCAAATTTAATCTTTTTTTACCGAATGACAAAGAAAGATAATACAAATGTTAGGAAAAATAAAAAACGGCAACAATTGTTGCCGTTTTTACTGTAAGATCAGATTGTTTTTATTTAAAATCAGAATCTTTAGCCTGATTCACTTCGTAAGATTTTACGTTCATTGTCATGTCCATACCCATTTGGCTTACGGTAATGGTATAAGGCATTTTCACACCTGCCACATCTTTGTAATCAGAGAATGTTGTAGGAACAGTCATGGTTTGTCCCATTGCTTTTACTGTTTTTGTTTCTCCGGTTTTAAGACCTGTTTTTACGCTGTAATAATAAGTATTATCACCATTTTTTACAGCATAAGAATCTTCACCGCCGATTTTTTCAATTCCTGCAAGTTTGTAGTCAGCAGATTTTGCAAAACCAAGCTCCGGGAAAAGTTCAGTATTTTTAAGCTTTTCAGCAATTTGCTCAGGCTTCATTTCCACTTTTTGCCCCATTTGCTCAGAGTATCCTGTCTTTCCGTCGAATACCTGTTTCTGAAGAGTCTGTCCCATTCCTGTAACAGTGGTAAGTTCTTTTCCTCCTTTCGCTTTCATCATTTTCAGGTCGATATTCTGCCCCTGCATAGACATAGAAGCATTTACCGTGTAAGAAGAAACTTTATCAATGTTTGCTTTTCCTCCGATTGCGTTGATGTATTTATCTGCAATAGAAGCAACAGTAACTCCTGCATCTACTTTCTGTGTTGTAGGTTTTGCTACAGGATTGGCTTCTTTATCGAAATATTTCACAGGATATCCTAATTTTTCCAGACCTTCAGAAATATCCGCTGCTTTTCCGGCAATGAAAATTCTGCTCTGGTTAGGAAGAATGGTAGATTTTACAGCATTAGAAACATCCGCAGCCGTTACCTTATCAATAGATTTCAGATAATTGGTATAAAAATCATCCGGAAGATTCTGTACTTTTTTATTGAGAGCAAATCTTGCAATGGTTGATGGCTGCTCCAGAGACATGATGAAAGAACCTTTCAGTTTAGCCTTTGCATTTTCCAGTTCTTCAGGCTTTACGGTAGAAATAGCGTTAAGTTCGTTCATGAACTCTTTTACTGCTTTATCCGTAACTTCGTTTCTTACACTTGCACTTGCCGAGAATTGCGGAGAATATTTGCTTGCGCTAAGATTAGAGTAAGCACCATATGTAAAGCCGTTTTTCTCACGAAGGTTCATGAAAAGTCTCGCTTCACCGCCACCTCCAAGAATATAGTTTGCAATGGTTGCCGGAAAGTAGTTCGGATCTTTCATTTTCAGCGTGTTCAGGTTGTTTAAAGACACAACAGACTGTACAGCAGAAGGAACATCTACTACGTTAATTTCCGTTTTGGCAACATTAGAAGCCGGTTCTAAAGGAGTAACCGGAGTATTTGCTTTTTTCCATCCGCTGAATGCTTTTTCAACCATAGGTTTTACCTGATCGAATTTTACATCTCCTACAATTACAAGATAAGCGTTGTCCGGAGCGTAATATTTTTTGTAGGTATTCTGTACATCTGCCAATTGAATTTTACTGATCGATTCTACCGTTTCAAATTCTCCTCTTGATGTATTTTTACCATACATTAAAGCGTTAGAAACTTTTGAAGCAATAGAAGACGCATTTTTCTCTTCAGATTTTAAACCTTCAATGGCTCTGTCTTTAGAATCCTGTATTTCTTCAGCAGAAAATTTCGGATTAATGATGGCATCTGCCATTAAGTTAAGAACCTGAGGAAAATATTTTGAAAGTGAATTTGCTGCAGCTCCGTTAGAAGAAAAGTTTAAGTTCGCTCCAAGATAATCCACCTTTTTGTTGAATTCATCTTTGCTCATGTTGGTTGTTCCGTTTTCGAACTGTTCCGCCATGATTTCACTTACTCCTGTTACAGCTCCCTCACTGTAAGGAGCTCTGTCCATCGTAAGATTGGCATTTACTCTCGGCAGCTTATTGTTTTCTACTACCATTACCGTAAGACCATTGCTCAGCTGAAATGTTTTTGGCTTTGCAATATTAATTGCCGGAGTAGGTCCCGGTTTTGGCATGGCATTAAGATCTATTTTTTGTGCTGAAACCATTCCTGCGAAGAAAAACGCTGCAGCTATATATGTTAATTGCTTTTTCATTTGTAAAAATTTAATTTTTAATAATCATTTTTAAACCTAAATCTCAGCGGATTACTTTTTTTCAGGTACGTAGTTAATGATTATTCTTTGGTTGGAATTAAGATACTTTTTAGCTGCATTCTGAAGATCCTGTCTTGTGATGCCTCTGTAGATGTCAATCTCTTTGTTAATCAGGTTTGTATTGCCCATCAATACGTGGTTGGTTGCCAGTGAAGCTGCAATTCCCTGAATGCTGGAGTTTGAATTAACGAACTGGTTCTCAAACTTATTCTGAAGCTTCTGGTAATCGTCCTCAGAAATTAAAGTCGTCTGCAGTTTTTTAATTTCAGCATCAATATCCGCCTGCAAAGTAGCCTTTGTGGTTTGTCCCATCGGGATCGCAAAGAATGCAAAAATACCGTAATCTTCAAGACCTTGGTTAAATGCCTGTACCTGAAGCGCTTTTTTATCCTGATCCACTAATTTTTTGTATAAAACAGAAGATTTTCCGCTGCTTAAATAAGAAGAAAGCATATCTAAAATATAAGCATCTTTTTCTTTGTTACCCGGAGTTCTGTAAGCAAATACATAAGCAGGAAGCTGGATGTTTGGATCTGTAGCCGTTACTTCTTTCTCCTGAGTAATTGGAGTATCTTTCGGGAAATCTTTCGGGTAAACTGTTCCTTTTGGAATTCCTCCGTAGTATTCCTTAATCCATTTTTTAGTCTGTTCCGGTTTAATATCTCCTGCTACCACCAAAGTAGCATTGTTCGGAACGTAATATTTTTTATAGAATGCCTGAAACTCTTCTAATTTCGCAGCATTCAGGTCCTCCATAGAACCGATTGTCGGCCAGTTATACGGGTGATTGGTAAACAAATTTTTCTGAATGGTAGTGAAAAGATTTCCATAAGGCTGGTTGTCCATTCTCAATCTCTTTTCTTCCTTTACAACCTCTCTCTGAGTATCCACACCAACTTGGTTGATTACAGCATGGCGCATTCTTTCAGCTTCCATCCAAAGTCCCAGCTGTTCGTTGTTGGATGGGAAAGTTTCGTAATAATACGTTCTGTCGTTCGTTGTATTAGCGTTGTTTTGTCCCCCGTTTGAAGAAACGATCTTAAACCAGTCACCTCTCTTGATGTTAGGTGTTCCTTCAAATAAAAGATGCTCGAAGAAGTGAGCAAAACCTGTTCTTCCTTTTACCTCGTCTTTTGCACCTACATGGTACATTACCCCTGTTGTTACAACCGGAGCCGAGTTGTCCTGATGAAGAATTACGTGAAGACCGTTTGGTAAGTCATACTCTTCGAATTTAATTTGTTGTGCATTAAGAGCCATTCCGAAGAAAGCCGCTGCAGCAACAGAAAGAAGTCGCTTTTTCATAAAGTAGAAATTGTTTTGTCAATTAGTTCCAAAAATACATTAATTGTTACATTATTATCAAAATAAAATTAGCTTTAAAAATACTTCTTTGAAATAAAATTTTATTATGTTAAAAAGTGGTATCATATTTTCAGTGAAAGTGTAGAATAAAAATTAATTTTGTAAAACAGAAACCATTATTGTAATGAAAAACTTTTTAGACCAGAATATCTCTCATGAGTCGCTTAAAATATTATTCAGTCAGGCTCCGGTAGCGATGTCTTTGCTGATGGGGGAGGATTTTATTATCAGTAATGCCAATCAGCAGATTCTTGAACTCTGGGGAAGAGATGCATCCGTAATAGGAAAAAAGCTTGAAGAGGTGCTTCCTGAAATAAGATCTCAGGGACTTTTTGAAATATTAAACAGCGTTTTCACGACCGGAGAAGTTTTTAAAGGCAATAAATGGTCGGTTTTTTTAGAGAAATTCGGAAATTACGAAGAACACTTTTTTAATTTCATTTATGCTCCTGTGTATAATGAGGATCATAAAGTTATCGGAGTAAGTGTTGTAGCCATAGAGGTTACGGATCATGTTATTTCGGAGCAGAAACTTTTGGAAAGCGAATACCGTTTTGAAGATCTTATCAGGCAGTCAGATTATTCCACCGCGATCTATCGTTCAGAAGATTTATATATAGAGCTTGCCAACGACAAAATGCTGAGAACATGGGGTAAAGATGCTTCCGTCATCGGAATGAAACTTGAAGATGCACTTCCTGAACTGGAAGGTCAGCCATTTGTAGGATTATTAAAAGACATTTTCAAAACAGGAAAAACCTACTCCGCAACAGAAGATCGTGCAGATCTTGTAGTAGATGGCAAACTTCAGACTTTTTACTATAACTTTTCTTACAAACCTCTGAAAAACTCCAGTGGGGAAGTATATGCGATCCTTAATATGGCAGTGAATGTCACAGATCTTGTGAAAGCCAGAAAAGAAGTACAGGAAAGCGAGAAAAAATACAGAGATCTTGCAGACTCTATGCCTCAGTTTGTATGGACCAGTGACAAACGGGGTAAAATAACCTATATGAACGACAATTGGTACAAATACATGAAGTTCAAAAAGGAAGAAGATGCCAATGAAGCCATTAAAAATATCATAAGACCCGAAGTTTATCCGAATATTATAAAAATCTGGGAAGAAAGTGTAAATACAGGAAAACCCTTCGAAGTAGAATATGAATTTTCGGATCCGGATAATCCTGAAGTTTACCGTTGGTTTCTGGGAAGAGCTGTTCCCAATCTGGATTCGGAGGGAGAAATACAGCAGTGGATCGGAACTTTTACCGATATAGATGATTTTAAACAATTGCAGAACCAAAAAGATAATTTTCTGGGCATTGCCAGTCACGAACTCAAAACTCCGCTTACCAGCCTGAAACTTTACACCCAGTTTATAGGGATGAACCTTAATAAACAGGGCGATTACAAAAATGCTGAAGTAGCAAAAAGAATGAACGATCAGATTGAGAAACTCACAGAACTCGTTAATGATCTTCTGGATGTTACCAAAATTCAGAAAGGACAAATCCAGCTTAATGAATCTGATTTTGATTTTGATCAGCTCGTGGAAGATATTGTTATAGAACAGCAGATGACGGCAAGACACAAAATTATCTTCAATAAAAGCAATATCGGAAAGGTAACCGCAGACAGGCACCGTATTTCTCAGGTGATGAGCAACCTGATCAGCAATGCCATCAAATATTCTCCTGATGCAGATGAAGTGATTGTTTCTACTCAGGTGAAAGATAATATGATAAAATTCAGTGTAAAAGATTTCGGGATCGGGATTCCGGAAGATAAACAGCATAAGGTTTTCGAGCAGTATTACCGTGTGAGCGGAACAAAAGAACATACCTTTCCGGGGCTGGGATTAGGACTTTACATCTCCTCAGAAATCATCAAAAGGACGGGAGGAAAAATTTATGTTCACTCCGTAGAAGGAAAGGGGTCTGATTTTTGCTTCGAAATACCTAAAATTAAAATATAAAACATGTCTACACAAATTTTAGTCTTGGATGATAGTCCTGCAATTGTTGATTCTATTGAAATGATGATGGAGCTAGAAGGACTTACCGTTTCCAAGTTCTATAAAGGATCGGATATGCTGGATGCACTGAATACACAGCCAAAACCGGATGTTATCCTCATGGATATGTGGCTTTCCGGAGAAGACGGAAGAGATATCTGCAGAACCATAAGAGCCGATGAAAATTTAAAAGATATTCCGGTGCTTATCATGTCCGCAAGCCGAGGACTGGAGCAGTCTGCTCTTGATGCAGGAGCCAACGATTTTATCGCAAAACCTTTTGATATGGGAGACATGATTTCCCGCGTGAGAACGTATATCAAATAAAATGAAGCTTCTGTTTTCGTTTCTTTTATTGTCTTTTTTTATTGTGGGATTTTCCCAAGCAACAAAAAGGCAATAAATAGGAACTTACCAGAAAAAAGCTCTTAATGCAAATTATGAGAACATTTCCGATGAAGAAAAGTTTTATTATATTTCCCCTTCAATCACAAAAAAAATTAGTAATAACCGAGGATAACACTTCTTCGGAACCCAAAGATGACTTTAATATACTAGAGTTGGTATTTTTTAACGAAATCAACAATAAGGTGATTGTTCGATTCATTTATAATGAAAAATATAATGAGGCGTATTCTAAAACCTATCAATATAAAAACATGGAATGGAAATTAATTGAAAAGCCTATTGAGAATGAATAAATTAACTATTTTGCTCTGTTTTGTTTTACAGTTGTCTTTATTTCATGCTCAAGAAATTAAAGACGATTTAATAGATACAGACCAAGATGGAATCTTGGATAAATATGATGCTTGTCCCACAATTCCTGGAACCACAGATTATAACGGATGTCCGAAACCTTATCAACGAGATTGTAAAGCTGAAGAAAGAAAAGACAGTCTTGAAATGATTAAATTAAGAGCTGACTACAAAGATATTGATAAAATTTACAATAAGCTTAGCCGGAAAATCTTAGAGCCGATTAATAAATATAATCTAAAAAATATCAGGCTTCACATTGATCTTATTCATTGGGGTCCTATGGATATAGTAGGTGATGGTTGCGCTCCAAACTGGGAATATGATAAGTCAAATTATTTAACAACTAAATTTTGGAATAAATCAACATTAGAATATTTTTATAACAGGAATAATATTAACGGGATCTCTTTTTCTACAGGTAATGTACTGAAAAATAGTTGGTGAAATTCAGGATATATTTTAATAAATTATGGATGTTAATCCGAAGAGGACAAAAGCACTGGTGGAGATCAACTTTTCAGCAATAGGATTAATGTTCAAAACGATAGTTTTAAGGTGAGGTTTCCCTCACCTTTTCGTTTATTATCGGATGAACCTTATGGCTAAAAAAACTCTATTTTTCGTTAGAAAAATAAATATACCATTTGATGAAATTGATTCGGTTTTTCAATGTGAGACCTCTGTGCAGGTCGAGATGATTTTTTAAATGGCTGAAATATCCCTCAATACCATTGGTTGTTTTAGGAATATTGGGATTTTCCAGATAATGAAACATATTGGGCAATGCCCGTTTTATAGTAAAATACGATCGTCTGATAAGCTTGTGGGTATACCAGTATCTTTCGGTTTCAAGATTAATTGTTTTTTCATTAATATAATCCTGATGTCTCAAATACCAGTCGTTGAGTTCATTTTTCCACCAGATTTTATCGTTTTGTGTTTTAATTTTCAGTAATAATAAAACGTGTTTTCGAAGTTCCTGACCGGCAATGTGTTTAGGAAACTTTGTGAGCCAGATCAGGCACATTCTCTGAATATGAACCAGACATCTCTGAGTAATGATGTCTCCATCAGATTTATTTATGGCTTTCAAAACGCTTTTATGTCCATCTGTAGTAATGCTTTCCAGCTTTACGCCCAGCCGTAAAAGATTGTTTAAATCTTCCCTGATTTCTTCATAATGTTCTCCATCGGTAAAACGGATAAGCTGTGTATATCCATCAAAATCATCCTGATAAGCAATTAAACAGAACTGAGCAAAATAAGTTGCATCCATTCTTAAATTCACCTTTTCCCGTTTGATGATCTTTAAGGTAGGAGACTGCTCTAAAATGGTATAAAATGTTTTCTGCAAAGTATCTTTCGAATAACCGCTGTCTCTGCAAAGCGTTTTGTAGGTCTGCCTTTCCAATACCCATTTTTTGAACCAGATAAAACGATTTTTAATTCTCTGCTCCGTTCTGTTTTGAGTAAATAAAATCCCGCAATTTTTACATTTAAATCTTTGCTTTCCCCCTTGTTTTCCCCAACGAATTACCTCCAGGCTTGAACAAGACCAACAACGTTTTTTTGCCATTTTTCAGACAAAGAAAAAGTTTTATGAAACACGTTTCATAAAACTTCCTCCAAGCAGCCTAACAATGAGGTTTTGATAGGATTCTACCAACTATTTTTCAGTATTATGCCTTTCTACAAAAATTCCGGAGCAGGTATTTCCCGATTTACAAGAATTTTTAGATCCTCCTTTGTATGATTATTTGGTAAAATATTCCAAAAAAAATGAGTCCAATATTTTTATTTTAAAAGACAGTAAAAAACAAAATATTTTAGTTGTCGTAAAAATTCGCTTTCAAAACCCTTATAAACTTAATGTCTCAATCACAGACAGCAATCGTTTTAACATGGATACCACATACGAATACAACGGCAAAATCTGGAATAAGGTGAATAGATAAATGCTGTTTTATTAAAATTTGAATTCTCCATATAATACACTAATTTTGTGTTCCCAAAAATTTTTTGCAGCATGGAGGATTATCTGAAAGGACTTAATGAATCACAATTTGAAGCCGTTACTACATTACAGGGACCATTAATGGTTCTTGCAGGAGCGGGTTCCGGAAAAACGCGTGTACTTACCATGCGTATTGCCCATCTCATTACCAACGGAATTGATCCTTTCAATATTCTGGCGCTTACCTTTACCAATAAGGCGGCAAAAGAAATGAAAGAACGTATTGCAAAAGTAGTGGGACAAAGCAATGCAAGAAGTCTCTGGATGGGAACTTTCCACTCTGTTTTTGCAAGAATTCTGAGAAATGAGGCATATTATCTCGGCTATCCTTCCAATTTTACCATTTACGATCAGCAGGACGCATTAAATGTCATCAAAAAAGTGTTGAAAGACATGAATATTGATGCCGATCTGTATAAACCCAAAAAAGTTCAGGCAAGAATTTCGACCTATAAAAACAACCTCATCACCGTAAAAGCTTATTTCAACAATCCTGAGTTGATGGAAGCCGATGAAAAAGCCAATATGAAATTCATCGGGCAGATCTACCAGCGGTATGTAGAGCAGTGCTTCAAAAACGGATCGATGGATTTTGACGATTTGCTGTTAAAAACCAACGAATTGTTAACCCGTTTCCCTGAAGTGTTAGCAAAATATCAGGACAGATTCAGATACATTCTTGTGGATGAGTATCAGGATACGAACCATTCTCAGTATCTTATCGTTAAAGCTTTAGCCTCAAAATTTGAAAATATTTGTGTTGTGGGAGATGATGCACAGTCAATCTATTCCTTCCGTGGCGCGAATATCTACAATATTTTGAACTTTAAAAAAGACTATCCGGATGCAATGACGGTTGCTTTGGAGCAGAATTACCGTTCTACCCAGAATATTGTAAATGCTGCAAATGTAGTGATCGCGAAAAACCTTCAGCAGTTCAAGAAAAATGTTTTCAGCGAAAATGAAGAAGGAGAGAAAATCAAAGTATACCGTTCTCTTTCCGATGCCGATGAAGCGAATTTCGTAGCCGGAAACATCTGGGAAACCAGAAACCGTGAGCAGAGAAAATACAGCGATTTTGCCATTTTATACAGAACCAACTCTCAGACGCGTGCTTTTGAAGATGCGCTGAGAAGAAAAAATATTCCTTACAAAGTCTACGGAGGCCTCTCTTTCTACCAGAGAAAAGAAGTGAAAGATCTCATCGCTTATCTGAGACTTTTAGTCAATGAAAACGATTCTGAAGCGTTGATGAGAATCATCAACTATCCGGTAAGAGGAATTGGAGAAACCACCCAGAATAAATTGGTTGTTTTTGCAGATGCACAGAATGTTGCCGTTTCAAAAGTTTTGGATAATTTACCGATGTATGCGCCACATTTAGGCTTAAACAACGGTGTTTTAAACAAACTGAACGACTTCTGGTCGATGATCAAAGCATTTCAGGTACTGCTGAAAACGGAAACAGCATACAGCGTTGCGATGGAAGTGGCGAAACGAAGCGGACTGATTAAATTTTTAAAAGACGATCAGACTCCCGAAGGAATTTCCCGTGTAGAAAACGTTCAGGAATTAATGAACTCAATGCAGGGTTTCATTGAAGAACAGATGCAGTTGGAAGACGGAGATCCGAGCTTACCGAATTTCCTTGAAAACATTGCCCTTTCTGCCGATACGCAGGATAAAAACAATGAAGAGGATATGGTTTCGCTAATGACGATTCACCTTTCAAAAGGTCTTGAATTTCCGGTTGTACATTTGGTAGGGCTTGAAGAAAACCTTTTCCCGAGCTTTATGAGTTCTTCCACAAGAGAAGATCTGGAAGAAGAGAGACGTCTCTTCTATGTTGCTTTAACGAGAGCCGAAAAGCAGGTGTTTTTCTCTTATGCCGTTTCACGTTTCCAGTGGGGGAAAATTACCGATGCGGAACCTTCAAGATTTTTAAGTGAAATTGATGAAGAATATATCGAATTTGTAAATCCTGCGATTGAAAAACGTTTTATCAACAATTCCGGCATCAAATCCAATATTTTCGATGAGCATCCTTCCGAAATGAGAAGTTTCAAAAAAGTGGAAAAGAAAACCATCGAAAGAAGCGACAGCTCAAAACCGATTGCAGAACCACGCAAACTGAAACCTGTAAGTACCGCAAAAATTATCAATCCGAGCGGAGCTTCTTCTCAGGATATTGAAGTGGGTGATAAGGTAAGACACGACCGTTTCGGAATCGGAGAAGTGACTTTCCTCGACGGAACAGATCCTCAGAATATCAAAGCCAAAGTAGTCTTCCAGCATGAAGGCGAGAAAAATCTTATCCTGAAATACGCGAAACTCACTAAAATCTAAAATTCATTTCAACTTTAAAAAATAGAAGATGACAATATTCATTTTCTGAATTCTTTTAGTCTATTAATTTTGTGGACTAATAAATATAATTTACATTTGCACTTTTAAAACATGAATTTAAAGTGAGGAATGTATGAAGAATAAAAAAACTATTTTTTCGGCATCGGTATTATTTTTCCTGGGAACATTTGCATACGCACAGGAAAAAGATACAGTAAAAACAAACAACTTAGAGGAAGTTGTTATTTTAGGATCAAGAGGCGGAGCAAGGTCTAAAGTAGACAGCCCTGTTCCGGTGGACGTTTTCAATATCAAAGAATCTTCGGTTATTTTACCGCAAACCAACGTTGCACAAATCCTTAATTTCATTGCACCGTCGTTTACATCAACCATACAAACCAATGCAGACGGAACCGATCATTTGGATCCTGCACAGCTCAGAGGGTTGGGTCCCGATCAGGTTTTGGTTCTGGTAAACGGAAAAAGAAGACACACTTCCGCGTTAGTCAATGTCAACGGATCTCCCGGAAGAGGAACAGTAGGAACCGATCTTAATGCCATTCCGTCTTTTGCCATTAATAAAATTGAAGTCTTAAGAGACGGTGCTTCTGCGCAGTACGGTTCGGATGCCATTGCCGGAGTCATCAATTTAGGATTGAAAAGAGATACCGGAAAACTGACGGGACAACTAAGCTATGGCGGAAATCTTACTCCAACGGCCAACGATCACACAGGAGATTTTGACGGACAGAATATTCAGGTAGACCTTAACTACGGAAATAAAATTGGGAAGAAAGGCGGATTTTATAACATTACGTGGACATCCCAGTTCAGAAATCCTACCTACAGAGCGGGAACAGAAAGCGGAAACATTTTCAATGCTTACAACGCGATTGAACAGCGTGCTTTAAATAACGGCGTGAATCTTTCATCCCTTTTCACGAATATTAACAATACTCCGAATTCCCAACAGATCATCAATTATATTCATCAGTATGCGCAGGAAGTCAATTATTTTTCTCCGACGTTACAGAACCAGATTCAGTCGGCGAATACAATTTCCGCATTACAGGGAATTTTAAATACGAATGTGACGGATCAGGAGCTGGCTTACAGAGGTTTGTCCAGAAAAGATTTCAATATGCAGGTGGGACAGTCTAAACTGAATAATCATCAGCTTTTTGCCAATGTAGAAGTTCCGCTGAACGACAACTGGAAAGTTTATACTTTTGGCGGATACAGCTTCAGACACGGAACTTCGGGAGGATTTTTTAGAAGACCTAACCAAAGCAGAACATTTACAGGATTGTATCCCAACGGTTATCTGCCGCAGATCGGAACAGACATTCAGGATCTTTCGCTTTCCGCAGGAATTAAAGGAGACTGGAAAGGCTGGAACATCGATTTCAGCAATACTTTCGGACAGAATTCTTTCAGCTATGATATTAAAAATACCGGAAATACCTCTTTAAGATTCAATTCTCCGAATGAATTTGATGCAGGAGGTTTAAGATTTTCCCAAAATACAATCAACCTTGATTTTTCAAAGAAATATGATGTCTGGAGCGGAATCAACGTTGCCTTCGGAGCAGAACACCGTTACGAAAATTTTAAAATAACAGCAGGAGAAGAAGCTTCTTACGCTACGTATGATGTTTCCGGAAATCTCTGGAACGGAAATACAGTTCGTCCGACCGACTTTTTCGGCGCTTCACTTCCGGGAGGCTCTCAGGTTTTCAGTGGATTTAAACCCGCAAATGCAGTGAATAAAAACCGACAGGCAATTGCTGGATACGCAGATGTTGAATTCAATTTTACCAACTGGTTATTGGCAGATGCAGCCGTGAGATATGAAAATTATTCAGATTTCGGTTCTACATTCAATTATAAATTAGCTTCAAGAATCAAAGTAAATAAAGATCTTAATTTCAGGTTTGCAGGTTCTACAGGATTCAGAGCGCCTTCTATCCATCAGATTTATTATAATGTAACGTCAACTTTGTTTACAAACGGACAGCTTCTGGAAGTGGGAACGTTCAGCAACGATTCAAAAGTTGCCAGTTCATTGGGAATACCAAGTCTGAAACAGGAAACTTCAAAATCTGCAAGTGTAGGATTTACCTATAAAATTCCTTCGGCAAAACTTACGCTTACCGCAGACGGATATTTCATCAGAATTGATAACAGAATTCTGCTTACCGGTCAGTTTACAAGATCTGCCGTTTCTCCGGCAACGCAGCTGATTTACGATGCCGAAAGAGTAAATGCTGTACAGCTTTTTACCAACGCAATAGATACGGAAACCAGAGGATTAGATATTGTTCTTACACATAATGCAAAATTCTCAAACATCAAACTGGATAATAATTTTGCGATCAATCTTAACCGGACCAGAAAAGTCGGAGCCATCCATTCATCAGGATTATTACAGTCTTCAAATCTGGAAAATGTTTATTTTTCCGAGGCATCAAGAGTGTATCTGGAAGAAGCAGTTCCCAGAGTAAAAGCCAGCTTATCCAATCAGCTTACCTGGGGAAATGCTATTTTCTATCTCAGAAATACTTACTTCGGAAAGGTAACGAGTCCCGATATTATTGATGCAAACGGAGACGGCATCATTTCTCCGAATGAACATCAGGAAATTACAGATAAGATCATTACCGATGTTTCTCTGGCATATCAGTTTACCAAAAATATAGGACTTACTGTTGGAGTCAATAATCTTTTTGACATTTATCCAACGAAAAACCTTCCTGCTTCTTCCAATAACGATCAGTTCGTTTACTCGCGATCAACTTCACAGTTTGGGCAGAACGGAAGATTTGTATTCTCAAGACTTAACTTTAATTTTTAATTCATTTTTATGATTGTCCGTAGTTTGTCATCATTGAAAAACCTTTGAGATCTTTGCTGAGTGAATAGTTTATGCTGAGCTTGTCGAAGCACCTTTGTGAACTTAAAAACAGTTGGTATATAAAAGAATCTTTGCGATTCTTTGCGTTAAAAAGCAGTATGATTAATAAAGGACAATGAAATTTTTTTAATTCTCATCTGAAATGAATCCGGTTTTTCCGGGTTCATTTTTTTATTTGGGTGAAAGACAATTTGTATCTTTAAACCATAAAAGTCATTCAATGAAAAGGATTCTGCTATTTTTACTTCTTACCCTGTTTTCCACCCCACTTTTTTCTCAGGAATACCGCACCAAAAATAATATCCATTATTATGATGAAAAAACTAATAAATCGGATGCTTACATCAATGAAAGATGCGTGCTGGATATTTATATTCCGAAAAATGTGAAAAATTTTCCGACGGTGATCTGGTTTCACGGCGGAGGTTTAACCGGAGGTGAAAAGGAAATTCCAGAAGGACTGAAAAATAAAGGAATCGCAGTGATTGGAGTCAATTATAGACTCTCTCCGAAAGTTAATGCCCCGAAATACATTGAAGATGCAGCCGCAGCAACAGCATGGGTTTTTAAGAATATTAAAAATTATGGAGGAAATGAAGATCTTGTCTTTATTTCAGGACATTCTGCGGGAGGTTATCTTGCCATTATGGTAGGTTTAAATAAAATGTACCTGAACAAATATGGAATTGATGCCAATAAACTTGCCGGAATTATTCCTTTCAGCGGACAGATGATCTCGCATTTTACCACTAGAAAAGAAAAAGGAATTGATGAACTGGATGCCAGAATTGACGAATATGCACCGCTGCATTTCATCAGAGCAGATGCACCGCCTTTGTTATTAATTACCGGAGACCGCGAGAAAGAACTGCTCGGAAGATATGAAGAAAACGCTTATATGGCGCGAATGATGAAACTGAAAGGTCATAAAGAAACCACTTTATACGAACTTCAGGGTTTTGATCACGGTGGAATGGCGCAACCCGCATTTCCTTTGCTCATCAACGAAATGAAAAGAGTGGAAAAGAGTAGAAAGTAGGATGGAAGATGGAAGAAGGATGGAGTAGGCTAGAAACGGGAAGTTAGAAGCAGGAAGATTTGATGCTAATAAATGTGCATACAGATTTTAAACTTCCATCCTCCAGCTTCCAACTCCCAGCTTCCCTACTTCTAACTCCCAACTTCTCACTCAATTATTTTGCAAAGTTTTTTATTTTTTCTTTCTTTGGAGCGAAAATAAAATGATTTCGAACGATGGGTATGTTTTACAACAATGCGGTTTGTGATATTTATATAGGAAAAAGTGCAGGAGCTAAAATGATGCAGGACATCAGAAATGCTCAGAGAAATGTGAAAATTGTTTCCCCTTATCTTTCTCCTTTTTTAATTAAAGAGCTGATTCATCTCCATTCCAGAGGAATTAAAATAAGATTGGTTACCAGCGATGAAATCGAAGATTTTTACGGCTACGACAAGAATATTCACAAACTGATTATTCAGAATAAACACGTTGACGAAAAGGCAAAACAGACCAGAGACAATCTGGTAAGCCTTTCCGGAACGCTTCTTTTTGCCATGATCGGTTTGGGCGTGGTTTTGCTTCCGCTAATGTATCTTTTAAACAATTTTAAACTTGCTTACGGATTTATTATTGTCATTTTAATGTTTCTCATAAGAGATTCCATCGTCAAAAAAATAAAAAAGACAAAGGTTTACCATTACAGCTACAAGCAGCTTTTTCCCTTCAAGGTTTTTGTCTCTCCGAATAGCGGAAATTCTACCAATAAAACCTTTATTCACAGTAAAATTTACATCATTGATGACGAAATTGCCTATTTAGGTTCTCTGAATTTCACAGGAAGCGGAGTGAAAGACAACCATGAAACCAGAATACGAACAACCGATCCGGAAGCCGTCGCAAAAATTATCGAAGAGGTAAAAGAAGTATTTTATCACTCCAATCTTCCGGAAAGAGATATTCAGTTTTGGGGAAGTCAGTTGTATGAAGAACCCATTAATTAAGATGAATGGTGAATTTGCTTTGCAGTCAATGGTGAATTTTTTCATTATGATTATCTCAATCATGTTAAATTCACTGCTAAGCGGCGTGAAAGATAACCACGAAACCAGAATCAGAACAACCGATCCGGAAGCTGTTGCTAAAATCATTGAAGAAGTAAAAGAAGTTTTCTATCACTCCAATCTTCCGGAAAGAGATATTCAGTTTTGGGAAGTCAGTTGTATGAAGAACCCATTAATTAAGACGAATGGTGAATTTGCTTTGCAGTCAATGGTGAATTTTTTCATTATGATTATCTCAATCATGTTAAATTCACTGCGAAGCAAATTGATTATTGACCATTCACTTTAATTAATCACTGCATTTATTTTCTGCCACAAAACATCATCGAAATCTGAAAGGGCAAGATTCACATTATCTGCAGCATCGCCCATTCTGATGATAACGAGTTTTTTGCTTGGAACGACATAGATTTTCTGGTCATTTTTTCCCAAAGCACAAAACATATCATCCGGGGCACTCGGAATCAGTTTTCCGTTGAACTGAAACTGAGTCTGCGGCATATGATAACTTGTTTTTCCGTTCAGCCACCACAAATAACCGTAGGCTAAATTGATGCTTTGGGAAGTGTTTGTCGCACTTTGGAAATAATTCGAGTTGATGATCTGTGTTCCGTTCCAGTTTCCGTTGTTTAAAGCCATCAGTCCGAAACGCGCCATACTTCTCGTTGTACTCCAGTACACACTGTTGTCACCACTTTGAATCCAGTTTCCTGTCATCCCGATTTTATCCCTCAGTTTGCTGTTGAAATATTGTGACCAAGTTTGTCCCGTTGCTGCGGCTACAACATCCTGAAGTTTTACATAGACATTGTGATACGCCCATCGTGTTCCTGCATCGGCTTTGTACTGTAGATTTGCAGGACTTACATTATCTCCGAGACTGTCGTCCAATCCGGAAGTCATCGTAAGTAAATTCCGGCAGGTAATTAAATTTTCTTTTGCCAAAGGCGCGCTTGTCCAGCCGGTTCCTATGTATGTGGAAACTTTATTGTTGATATTGATAAACCCTTCCTGTTCTGCAATTCCTGTCACCGTTGAGGTTAACGTTTTTCCTGCGCTTGCCCAATACCAAGGTGTAGTAGAAGTATGGCCCGAAAAATAGTTTTCCATAACAATTCTTCCATTTTGCAGGATCATAAAACTTTTAGAATGTTTGGTTTCCAGATACGTCAGAAGATCCTGAAGTTTTTCCTGATGCCAGTTTAATGAAGAAAGAGATTTGGTTTCCCATACATCACTGTTGGAAGGAGGAAAATACATGGCTTCCGTTGTAGAAACTGTACTGTTCGGATCTGAAGAGGGTTGCGTAATATCATCAGAAGAGCTGCAGGATAATGCTAAAAAACAAAAAGCAGAAACAGAAAATAGATTTTTTATTTTCATACGAAATTAGTTTAAATTCTGATTTTTAGATAAGCATAGTAACGAATAGTTAAAAACATTTGATGAAAAATGTTAAAATTATCTTCAATTAAATTTTAAACTAAAACTTGAATAAACTAATTTCAGAATTAACCGCAAAAGATGCAAAAGATAATAATAAAGCGAATTTCCAGCATAAGCAAAGCACTCAAAAGAATAAAAATCAAAGATTTTTAAAAACTCTTGTGATCTTTTTCTTTTAAAATCAGCACTTTGAATAAAGGTTATCTTATCTTTTATGTCTTTTGTGGTTATATAAAAGGTCAAATATTCTTTGTAAAAAAGCAATTATCTTCAATTAAATTTTAAACTAAAACTTTTTACTTTTTGTGCGCATCAATAAAACGGATCATATCATCCGTAAGCTGATCCATATATTTTTTATCAGTCGTTCCGAAACCGTGCGTTCCGTCTTCTACCACGACAAGTTCAGCTTCTATATTTTGCTTTTTCAGCTTTTTTACCAGTTTTTTAGAATGACTCAATGGCGCCACCTTATCTTTATTTCCATGAAGAATAAAGGTCGGAATACCGTTTTCAGTCTCATTGATCGGAGAAACCGTTTCCAGATAATCTATGGCTTTTCTTTTTTCTTCATTAATATCGTAGCCGGAAATTCCATAAACCAGTTTCTGTCTGATCTCAACAATCGGTTTAAAGAAGAGACCTACAATAGACACCGGAACTTTTCCCAGTCTTGTATGCAGAAGTTTATTAATATCAGTCGGTCCGAAATTATCAACCACATAATTTACCTTTGCCGAATAGGGAGATAATTCAGGGCTTCCCAAATATTCATTGTCATTCGTGTAAGCAGCCATCAGAGCAAGATGCGCTCCCGAAGAAGCTCCGAAAAAACCAATATTATCAGGATCAAAATGATATTGATCTGCATTTTTTCTTACCCATCGCACCACATCTTTGGTATCCTGAATCGGCAGCGGAAAGTGTACGGTTTCACTTACAAGGGTATAATCGATGCTTATCACAGCATAATTTTTTTCAACAAGTTTTAAAATGAAATTTTCGATGTAATTGTTGGATCTTACTACTTTATCGCCTTTCGCCCATGCTCCGCCGTGAACATAGATAACCACCGGAAGTTTTGCGGAACCCGCGTTTTTCGGTTTGTACAGATCCAATTTGATGGGATTTCCGGAAACATCATTTTTATACGTAATATTTTCTGAAAAATCCGTTTTTTCGGGAAGAAGAACACTTGGCGGTGTCGGAGTTCCTTCGATCGGACCCTGAGAATCACTCAACGTAAAAAAGCTGAACAGAAAAATAAAAAACAGGCTTTTAGAAAACCTGTATATAGTATTGTCATTCGTAAATTTCATAGAATATTTTTTTGAAGCGTATTATTTTACTAACTCCTCAAAAAGCCTACCAAAAGTATCTTCCAGATTTCTGGATTTTCCGGGATGAGGTCTCGAAGTCTGGATCACAGAACTTCTTACGGCAGTCAGCCAACGGAATCTTTCCGGAATTTCAAGCTGTGCAATCGGTCCGCCGTCTTTTGTGCCGTCAGCGATTTTTTTGAAACTTTCCAGATTCTGGATCACGTCTTCATAGTCTATTTTGCTTCGCATCAGCTTAAATTTATCCGGACAGAGATAAAATTCCACCTTAATGAATTTTTCTTTTTTTGAAAACATTACCAGTCCGATATTGAAAAATTCTTCTCTTTCAACCTTCGGAACCAATCTTATTACCGCGTATTCGTAGATTTTATCCTCTTGCATTTTTAGCTTCGTTTAAAAAGATTTCAGAATGTTCTAATCGGGTCTTCAGGAAGTTGAAATAGATATCACGGATTTCTTCCGGCGTTTCTTCCGCATCGTTCCAGTGCAGCCAGTCTTCGGGAATGATATTCACAATGTCTCTGAATACCTTTTCGTTCAGTACTTCTTTGGCAAACAGATCGGCTTCATCCAGCTTCGATGCCTGTGGAAGCAAAACATGGTCTTTTACATATTTAAAAGGTGTTTTTGCTGCAGCATCAAAATTCTGCCATGAATGATGAAAATAAAAAGAAGCTCCGTTATCAATAATCCAGAGTTCTTTGTGCCACATCAGCAGATTTGTGTTTCTGAAAGTACGGTCGATATTCGTGATAAATGCATCCAGCCAGACGATTTTCGAAGCCAGAAGCGGATCGATCTTCACACTCGGATCATAAGTAATGGAACCTGAAAGATAATGAAGTCCCAAGTTAAGACCTTCGGAATTTTTCAAAAGATCCTGAATTTCTTCATCAGCCTCCGTTCTTCCGAAATCTACATCCAGATTCACAAAAACAAGCTCTGGAATTTTCAATCCCAAAATTTCTGTAATCTTTCCGCCGATCAGTTCAGAGATCAGCATTTTTACTCCGTGACCTGCTCCACGGAATTTCAGAACATATTTAAAATCATCATCTGCTTCTGCCAAAGCAGGAAGAGAACCTCCCTCCCGAAGCGGCAGAATATAACGCATGACGGTTACCTTTCTTAAATCCAACATAAGGCAAAAATAAGATATTCCTTTGTCTTTATTTCTATTTATACTATTTTTAAGTAAAAATTGATTGTTTCGAAATTATGATTCTGAATAGACCATAGCGGAATGAAGAAATCTGAATATAAATTTCCTGAACGATGCTCGCATCGATTAATGCTGTGTCGGAATGACAAAGAAAAATTTTTAATACATTATTATACAATACAATATGCAGATCACAAAAAAGCAAAATATCATTATTTCCAATCCTGAAACCAGACACTTTTTCGCCGATGCATTTTTTCCGGAAACTGAACAGAAATTACCGTTGGTGATTTTCGTTCACGGCTATAAAGGCTACAAAGATTGGGGCGCATGGAATCTTATGGCTGAAAAGTTTGCGGAAGCCGGATTTTTCTTTGTTAAATTTAATTTTTCGCACAACGGAATAACGGTTGAAAATCCTCATGAATTTGCTGATCTTGAAGCGTTTGGAAATAATAATTATTCTAAGGAACTTTCGGATCTGGGAACCGTGATTGATTATTTCGTTAAAAATGAAAAAGTAGATGCTGATAAGATTATCCTGATCGGTCACAGCAGGGGAGGAGGAATTTCAATCATCAAAAGTTTTGAGGATGAAAGAATTCAAGGTTTAATTACCCTTGCAAGTGTAGACACACTGGATCGCTTCCCGAAAAACGATGCCTTCGAAAAATGGAAGGAAGCCGGAGTGTATTATGTGATGAATGGAAGAACAAAGCAGGAAATGCCTCATTATTATCAGTTTTATGAAGATTTTGAAAATAATTTTCACCGTTTTGATGTGGAAAGAGCAGCCGAAATGGCGAAAGTACATTTTTTAATCATTCATGGAACGGAAGATGAAGCAGTAAATGTAAAAAGCGCAGAGCATCTTCACATCCTGAATCCTAATTCTGAACTGTATCTGGTTGAAAATGCCAATCATACTTTTGGAGCAAAGGAACCGTGGGAAGAGGAACAACTTCCAAAAGACCTTCATGAAGTTACAGAAAAATGCATTGCGTTTATTAAAGAGAAAATGTAAGTTTCCGGATTGAAAATTTTTCATACATTAGTGAGATTAACAAATCCAAATTATTCTGCTATGAAAAATTTAAAAAAATTAACCAGAGAGGCACAAAAAGCTATTGTAGGAAAAGGAGTACAATCTTGTCCGCCAACAGGATGTTACAATTTCTATCTCAGCGATGGAGACAGTACTTGTATCGCTTCGGGATGTCCAAACGATTATGGTACAATCGTTACGGTAAACGGACGATCTCAGTGTTGTTTCTAAAAAGTAAAGGAGTGAAAATTTTCACTCCTTATTTATTTGTTCAGCTTAATGGCATTCTTTTTTACGGATTTTAAAAGACTTCTGAAGTTTTTCATCGTCATCATTTCCGTGGACGGTGTAAAGATCGTTGCTTTCTCACCTTTTTCTACAGAAACTTCCGAATAGGCTTTGAGGGTGTAGATCTTTTTCAATGTTTTGATGTCATAAACATCCATCATCGCGAAAGTTTCATTTTTTCTGTATTCGTCTTGTACGCCTAAAGTATGGTCTAACCCGTTTCGGACTTTGAACGTATAAATATTCACCAGAAAGTTAAAGTCTGAATTGTTTTTAAGGTCTTCCAGATCTTCTGTTTCCGGACTGAACGGAATATCATGACTGATTAAGTTTTCGGATTTTGCTGTCTTTAAATCATAGGCTTTCCCGCCGCTTAATTCGTTAAATAATTTCATGGTTGCAGATGTCATCATTTCCTTGTGATGTTCATCAACCGTCGTGTTGATATTATTAACCAGCCACTTCTGATCGTTAGAAAACACCAGAGATTTGCTGTAAATTCCGTAGTCTTTTCTTACAGGATAATAGCAGGACTGTAAACCAAACAGGATCAGTAATAAGAGGATGAATTTTCTCATAAATGTTAGTAAATCAGAATTTTCCAGGCTTCTTCAATTTTACTTTCCAGTAATAATTTCTGGGCTTCAAAATGAATCTTTTCATCGGAATGATAATTTCCTGAAGGCAGTATTTCAACATTTGCCAGCATTCCCAAATCGTTTCCTGTAAATATTCTGCTGAATTTTATTTCATCCGGAAGAAGATCGAAGCCGATTCCTTTCGTTACCAGTGGTTTTGGAACTTCGAAAAGATTGTCTGCCGTATTTCTGGAATACCAGTTGCTTCCCAGTCTTGCCACCATATCCAGTTTTGCCTGATCCAGATTTCCGTTTTCATCCAGATATTTTTCCCGGATATGAATTTTCTGAACTTCACAGATCACCAGATT
The DNA here is from genome assembly GCF_018603435.1 of Chryseobacterium sp. ZHDP1. GTDB lineage: Bacteria > Bacteroidota > Bacteroidia > Flavobacteriales > Weeksellaceae > Chryseobacterium > Chryseobacterium indicum. The sequence goes on from NZ_CP075682.1 coordinate 4,143,992, forward strand.
TCCTGCACCGCCCTGATCGCCTAAAGATTTTACTTCTAATACTTTACATTCAAAATTTACAGGACATTCTTCAATTAATTTAGGCTGAACAAGATCAGCATCTTTCATCGTTAATCCGGATTTAATGAATTCGTTAACGCCTTCTTCATATTCTGTTGAAGCCAAAGAGATCTGCTGTACAATCGGAAAATTAACCGTTCCGATCACCACTTCCGGAACTTCAAGAACGTTTTCCAGCGTATGTTTGATCGTATTATCGCGAACTCTTCTTGAAGGTGAAAAAACCAAAACCGGAGGAACTGTACTGAACATATTAAAAAAACTGAACGGCGACAGATTGCTGTTTCCGTCTTTATCAACCGTTGAAGCCAGTGCAATCGGACGCGGTGAAACGGCAGTCTGCATTACTGTCTGCAGTTGTACTGGAGTTATTTCAGAGGGGATGAGTGTTTTCATTATTATATTGTTTTTTTTAACACATAAGTCACATAAGTTTAAAGTTCAAAATATTGAAAATATTTAGTACACATTAGTTTGAAAATCTATAGATTTTCATTTATAACAGATTTTCAAAGTCTTTATTTACAAATGTTTCCGTTCCTTCATGATAAAGATTATAAACATTAAAATTTACAAGAATTGATTTTGAAACTTTAAGCAAATTCATATAATTCATTGTTTGCGCTCTGTGAATATTATGAAATTCTGTAACGGATTTTATTTCCAATACTATAGCATTTTCAATTAGAAAATCACATTTAACCTTACAGTCAATCTTTAAACCTTTATAGATTAATGGAATTTCAAGTTCACTTTTATACTTTATGCCAAGCAAATCAAATTCTCTTTCTAAACATTTATGATATATTTCTTCATAAAGACCCGGACCAACAATTTTATGAACTTCTATACATGCGCCAATTATCTTATACGTAAGCTCATTGATGTATTTCTTAGTAAGTTCCATAATTGTGTTTTGCCTAATTCAATGAAAATCGATAGATTTTCAAACTAATGTGTTCTCTTATGCAGATAAAAACTTCTTTGTGACTTATGTGTCAAAAATTATCTATAAATTTTATATTTAAACAGCAGGAATAATTTTGCCAGAAACCTCTCCAAAACCAACTCTTACCCCGTCTTTTTCAGCCCAGGCTTTCATGGTTACGGTATCGTTATCGTTGATGAATTTTCTTTCTTCTCCGTTGTTTAACTGAATCGGATTCTGACCTCTCCATGTTAATTCCAGCATGGAACCGAAAGATTTCGGATCGCTTCCTGAAATAGTTCCGCTTGCATACAGATCTCCGACTTCCACGTTACAGCCGTTTACGGTGTGATGAGCCAGTTGCTGCGTCATGTTCCAGTACATATGCTTGTAGTTGCTTTCGCAGATCAGGTTTTGCTCTCCGTTTTCAGGCTGAAGATAGACTTCAAGATTGATATCGTAATTTTTATCTCCTTCAAATTTCAGATAATCCAAAACTTCAGGATCCTGTGTAGGAGAAGCGGTTCTGAATGGCTCTAAAGCTTCCAGAGTAACCACCCACGGCGAAATAGAGGAACCGAAATTTTTAGCTAAAAATGGTCCCAGCGGAACATACTCCCAAGACTGAATATCTCTTGCCGACCAGTCGTTGAAAACCACCATTCCGAAAATCGCGTCTTCAGCATCTTTGGTTGAGATACTTTCGCCCATTTCGGTATTTTTATTGATGATGAATGCCATTTCCAGTTCAAAATCCAGTTGTTTGCAAGGTCCGAAAATTGGCTTTTCCACATCTACAGGTTTCATCTGACCTTTCGGACGGTTGATTTCCGTTCCTGAAACGACGATAGAGGAAGCTCTTCCGTGATAACCTACCGGAAGATGTTTCCAGTTAGGAAGCAGTGCATTTGCAGGATCTCTGAACATTTTTCCCACGTTGGTTGCATGTTCGATGCTGCTGTAAAAATCTGTGTAATTCGGAATATGAACCGGCATCATCATTTTAACCTGATCCAGCTCATAGAAAGCTTCTTCAATGGTTTTTTCGTCTTTTGACAAAGTAGAACCTTCCTGTAATAATTCCTGAATTTTTAAACGAACGGCATTTGTTACGGGCTTTCCAAGCTCGATGAACTCATTTAAGGTATAGGCTTCGAAAACGTTATCGCCAAAGCCTTCAATTTCTTCGAAATACCCTAAATCGTACAACGTTGCCAGATCTATGATCTGATCACCGATTCTTGTACAGCACCCGATGTATTCTTTGTTGAAAACCGCTACACCAAACGGAATATTATGAATAGAAAAATCTGAATCTGATGAATATTCTACAAATGATTTCATAATTTTAGAATTTAGTTTGGACTTTATATAAATCCGTTAGAATTTTTGGTTGTAATATTTGTTTAAATATTACTTTTTAGATTTGGTTTTGTTTTTAACTTTAGAAAAAGATTCTTCGTCAATCCAACGTGCTTTTGTATTCACGTCAATCAGGTACAGAATATTGTCCTGTCTTGTTAAAAGCAGCGTTTTGGTAACGGGGATCGGAACTTTTTTGTTTTCCAGAAGATCAGCTCTTAAAGAAATGATGTTCTTTCTGTTTCTTACAATATCCCCTGAAAAAACATTTGAACTGCTTTCTCCAGTAGCTTTATCATCAAAAACCTCTACATAAGTCGCTTTGTTTCCTTTAATGACAATAAAATCCCTTTCGGTATGGTCTGCTTCATCGTTGATGAAAATAAACTTTTTGTTGTCAATATTTACCGCTTCCAGATTCTGGTTGACTCCCTTTCTTTCCTCAAGTCTTGTAAGAATATCATTCAGCGAACCATACTGAGCTTTTAGCCCAAAGCTCGCTCCTAAAAATAACATTCCAATTAAAAATTTTTTCATATTAATGTGTTTTTTATAAAAAAGTTTTGTCAAGACTGTTCATCCTGACAAAACTCACTGTTACTATAAAATTAAAGATTTCCTCTTCTTTCCTGTTCTCTTTCCAATGCTTCGAATAATGCTTTGAAGTTTCCTGCTCCGAAGCTTTGCGCTCCGTGTCTTTCAATAATTTCAAAGAATAGAGTAGGGCGGTCTTCTACAGGTTTTGTAAAGATCTGAAGCAGATATCCTTCTTCATCATGATCAATAAGGATACCAAGCTCCTGAAGTTTCTTAATATCTTCGTCGATGTGTCCCACTCTTTCAGGAACCATGTCATAATAGGCTTCAGGCGGCGCAGATAAAAATTCTACCCCACGTTTTTTAAGTTCAGTTACGGTATGGATAATGTCTTTTGTAGCTACCGCAATGTGCTGTACTCCTTCACCTTCGTAGAAGTCCAGATATTCTTCTACCTGAGATTTTTTCTTCCCTTCTGCAGGTTCGTTGATCGGGAATTTTGCGTAACCGTTTCCATTGGACATTACTTTAGACATCAAAGCAGAATATTCTGTATTAATCTGCTTGTCATCAAAAGAAAGAATGTTTACAAATCCCATTACTTTTTCATACCATTCTACCGTTGGAATCATTCTGTCCCAGTCTACGTTTCCTACGCAGTGGTCTACATACAATAAACCTGCGTCTTCAGGCTTGTAATCGCTTTCCCACTTTTCGTAACCCGGCATGAAAGGTCCGTTATAATTTTTTCTTTCGATAAACATATGAACGGTTTCTCCGTAAGTATAAATTCCGGACATTCTTACCTCACCGTTTTCGTCTGTTAACGTTACCGGCTCAAGGTAAGGTTTTCCGCCTCTTTTTGTAGTTTCTTCAAATGCAGAATAGGCATCATCTACCCAAAGAGCCAAAATTTTCACTCCATCACCGTGTTTTTTTACGTGCTCATTAATTGGAGAATCAGATTTAAGCCCTGTGGTAAGTACCAATCTGATTTTTCCCTGCTGAAGAACATAAGAAGCACGATCTCTTACTCCAGTTTCAGGACCAGCGTATGCAACAGACTGAAAACCAAAAGCGGTTTTATAATAATGTGCAGCCTGTTTAGCATTTCCTACATAAAACTCAATGTAATCTGTACCATTGATCGGTAAAAAATTTTCAGCCTGAGCAATTTTTTCGGCAAATGTAAGTGTTGACATATTTCTATTTTTACTTTTATATTTATGGGAATGCAAATTACGAATTTCTTACTAATACGAAAAATATTAACAAACAATCGTTAGGTTGATTTAACATAATCGTAAAGAAAAGTTCATTTAAGTATATTTAAGTTTATTATTCTGCTAATAATATGTATAGATTTGTATTACTAACAAGTGAAAAAAAAATATTTCGAAAAATGAAGCCGCAGGTTTTTCCTGCGGCTTTCTTTATTTTAGATTGTTTAATCTTCCTGCATCCGGGTTATAATTATCCCATATTTTCCACACATTGTCTATTTTTCTTATAAAATAAATCTGTGTATTCAGCTGGTTGACAAAATGTTCTTCACCTGTTGCTCCTACTTTAAAAAGCAGGTTCCAGAATTCCTGAGATTCCAGAATTTTTTTGTCCGGTTCATCTGTCACAATATGGATGTCAAATACTTCATAATTCGAACGGTTATTTTTCGTTACCAGATGAAAATCTCTTTCACACAATTCTTTGCTGAAATGTGAGGCTCTTTCCATAAAGGGCGATTCATTGAATACCAGATCTGTGAAGAGCTCTGTCTTATGCTGAGGAAACTGCTTGTAAAATTCAAAAACGGTAGCGCAGTAGTCGCACACCATCCGAAAGAATTTCTGACTGTTGTCTTCATCATCTCCCTGTCTCTTTTCTTTTATAAACTGTATGTAAGCATTTAAATCTTTGTATCCCAGAAAAATACATATCTTATCCAGTGTTTTTAAAAATCTGAGATCATTGTGCGTTTTATCCTGATAATCATTCTCGAAAAAACGCTGAAGGGTAACGTGGGAAATGGTATTGCCTATTTCAAATTTTTTTCCGCCTTTAAGTTCTTCTGCTTCAGAAAGTTCATCTTTAATGATTTCAGAAAGGATAATATAATGGCTTCGCTTCCATTCCTGCACATTCCCCAGAACTGAATTTTTCACTTTGGGATGCTTAACAACCTCTTCTCTTATCGAATTATATATCGTTTTCAATTTCCTGTTTTTAAAAGCTTTTTTGCAAATATACTGCCAATTGACTGATTTTTTTTTAACTATTTCATTATGTTAAATCGCAGACTGTTTTTTTGACTGGCAGAAAGAAAAATAAGCTCTTAAAATATAGAGAATATTAATGCTTAAACCTTTCATAGGCAGCTTTTTCCAGCATTTCCCTGTCATCGGGATGCGCAATACTGATTAATTCCTGAGCTCTCTGCCTTAAATTTTTTCCGTAAAGATAAGCGGTTCCGTACTCCGTTACCACCCAATGAATATGTCCTCTTGTGGTTACCACTCCGGCTCCCTGTTTCAGGAAAGGAACAATTCTGGACACTCCTTTTTTGGTTCTCGAAGTAATGGCGATGATCGGTTTTCCGTCTTCGCTCAATGCGGCTCCTCTCATAAAGTCCATCTGCCCTCCGATTCCGCTGTACTGCATCGTTCCGATAGAATCTGCACAAACCTGTCCGGTAAGATCAATTTCAATGGCAGAATTGATAGCAACCATTTTATTATTTCTCATGATATTGATCGGGAAATTCACCGTACTCACATCATCAAATGAAAATACCGTGTTATCGTCCACGTAATCATACAGTTTTCTTGTGCCAAAACAGAAACTGGTAATGGTTTTATTGTCGTTGTAGCCTTTATATTTATTGTTGATGACATCATTCTGGATCAGATCTATTACACCGTCACTCAGCATTTCGGTATGTACTCCCAGATCTTTATGATTGTGAAGACATTTCAGAACCGCATCCGGAATGGTTCCTATTCCCATTTGCAGGGTGGATTTATCGTCAATTAATTCCGCAACATTTTTACCGACCAGCATTTCTTCAGGACCTACTTTTGCCCCGTAATCTACGGTTGGAAGTTCTTCTTCATGCCATACAAGCTTATGAATTCTGCTGATGTGGATCATTCCGTCGCCATGCGTTCTCGGCATTAAAGGATTCACAACTGCGACAAGTATTTTTGCGGTATCCACCGCAGCTCTTGCAACATCCACGGAGGTTCCCAATGTACAGAAACCATGTCTGTCGGGCGGTGAAACAGTAATTAAAGCAACATCAAGCGGTAATATATTTTTTCTGAAAAGAATAGGAATTTCACTTAGAAATACGGGAACAAAATCTCCTCTGTCGGAATTCACTGCATCGCGTACAGGAGACGAAACAAATAAAGAATTAACGAAAAATTTGTCTTTGTACTCAGGTTTTGCAATTTCCACATTTCCCTGCTGGGTAATGGAAACCATTTCTACATTATCCAAACGATGGGATTGCCTCGCTAGTTCGTCGATTAAGTAATTGGGAGTACAGGCGCTTCCGTGAAAAAATACACGGTTTCCGCTTTTAATGGTATAAATAGCTTCTTCTGCGCTGATGTAATTTTGCATATTGAAATTTTTTATGAATTTTTCTTAGTCTTAAAGATAGTTCATATTGTTTTTACTTAGTCTTATTATTCGAAGATTTTTATCATGTTTTAATTAAATTGATTCAAAAAAAAAGGACTGAAATATTAATATTCAGTCCTCAATATATTTTGATAATAATTTCAGTGCTAAAAGCCGGAAGCCAGTCGCAAAAAGCTTTATTATTCCTGAGAACGGTCTTCAAGATGATTGTCTTCGCTTTCCAGCCATGAAGTTTTGTAAGAAGGATCTTCCACTTTTAAAGCTTCTTCCGTAATTTTCAAAGGTCTGAAAGGATCTACCATTACAGCATATTCTTCCGTGAATTTTTTACCGATACTTCTTTCCATAGCTCCCGGATGCGGTCCGTGAACAATTCCTCCCGGGTGAAGCGTGAAATCCATTAAATCGATATGGTTTCGGCTCATGAAATCGCCTTCCGTATAAAATAAAACCTCATCCGAATCGATATTTGAGTGGTTGTAAGGAGCCGGAATGGCTTGTGGATGATAATCGTACATTCTTGCACAGAACGAGCAGACTACGAAATTATGAGCTTCGAAAGTCTGGTGAACCGGAGGCGGTTGATGAATTCTTCCCGTAATCGGCTCAAAGTTTTTGATATTGAATTTGTAAGGATAAAAATAACCGTCCCATCCTACAACATCAAACGGATGCGTTGCGTAGATGAAGTCTGTAATCTGGTTTTCCTTTTTTACTTTAATTAAAAATTCTCCTTTTTCGTCTTTCGGTTCCACAAAGGTAGGAGTGATGATGTCCCTTTCGCAGAAAGGAGAATGTTCCAGCAACTGTCCGAATTCGTTTCTGTATCTTTTCGGAGTGTAGATTGGAGAATGGCTTTCCAGAATGAAGAAAACCGTATCATCAGAATGCAGTTCCACCTGATAAATGGTTCCTCTCGGAATAATTAAATAGTCCCCTACAGAAAATTCAAGATTTCCCACAAAAGTTTTTAAAATTCCGCTTCCGCTGTGCGCGTATAAAAGTTCATCGCACTCGGCATTTTTATAAAAATAATCCATTGATTTTCTTGGCTTCGACAATCCCATTTTCAGGTCGTTGTTCACCATTAGGAACTTACGGCTGTCCAGAAAATCGTCTTCGGGAGTTACATTCATTCCCTTAAACATTCTTGGCGTTACGTTTTTATCAATAACAATTTTCGGAGCTACGTCCTTCGGTTCGCCGATGGATTTTATCTGCGTAGGACGGTGAATGTGGTACAATAAAGAAGAAATTCCATGAAAACCTTCCGTCCCGAAAAGCTGTTCATAGTAAAATTTATCTTCAGGAGATTTAAAAATCGTGTGTCTTTTCTGGGGAATATTTCCCGACTGATGATATCTCATTTTACTTTTATATGTTGATTCTCAAATTTAACACTTTTTCATGAATTCAATTTAATAATATTTTTCAGTTGAGTTTTGTGGTTAGAAAATAATTGTTAGCTTTGTCTAACAATTATAATTTCATGAGGCGAATATTATTTTCTGCAATCTTCTTTTCGGGTTTCTGCTTTTCACAGGAAACGGACAGTCTGGCTTTGAATGGGTCGAAAGAGCACGATTCTGCAAAAGTTTCAAATCCAAAAATCAAAACAAAAAATATTGATGATGTGGTGATTACAGGAACGATAAAACCTATCAGCAAATCGAAAAGTCCTGTAAATGTTGAAATTTATTCGCAGAAGTTTTTTCAGAAAAATCCGACGCCGAGCATTTTTGAAGCCATTTCTATGGTCAATGGAGTAAAGCCTCAGTTAAATTGTTCCGTCTGCAACACAGGAGATATTCACATTAACGGACTGGAAGGTCCTTACACGATGATTTTAATTGACGGAATGCCGATTGTCAGTTCGCTGTCCACCGTTTACGGACTGAGCGGAATTCCCAACAGTCTGGTTGACAGAATTGAGGTAGTAAAAGGTCCAGCTTCTTCTATTTACGGCTCCGAAGCAATGGGCGGAGTCATTAATATTATTACTAAAAATGCTTTGACTGCACCCAAATTAAGTGTCGATCTCATGACGACAACATGGAGTGAAAATAATATTGACCTTTCCACGAAATTTAATTTGGGAAAGAATGTCGCTTCGCTGTTGAGCATGAACTATTTCAACTATACAAAAAGATTCGATTACAATAAAGACAATTTTACGGATGGAGCTTTGCAGAACAGAATTTCAGTTTTTAATAAATGGAATTTCCGGAGGAAGGAGAGCCGATTGGGGAGTTTTGCTCTGAGATATTTATATGAAGACCGCTTTGGCGGAGAAATGCAGTGGAATACATCCTATCGGGGAAGCAATGAAGTATACGGAGAGAGTATTTATACGAATAGAGTAGAAGCTTTCGGGGTTTATCAATGGCCTTTAAAAGAGAATATCATTACTCAGTTTTCCTTTAATTTTCATGACCAGAATTCTTTTTACGGCAGTAATCCTTTTCTGGCGAATCAGAAAGTGGCTTTTACCCAGACATATTGGGATAAAAAATTCGGAAATCATGATTTGATTCTGGGGATTACGTTTAAAAAGACGTATTATGATGACAATACGCCGGGAACATTGTCTGCGGACGGATTGATGAATGAACCAATGAGGTCGCCGATTGTTGGAGCTTTTATTCAGGATCAGTGGGAAATTAATGAAAAAAATACGTTGCTGTTGGGGTACAGACTGGATTATGACAAAATTCATCATGCCGTACATTCTCCGCGTTTTGCATGGAAATTTTCGCCGAATCCTTATCATACTGTACGATTCAATTTCGGAACAGGTTTCCGTGTGGTGAATTTGTTTACTGAAGATCACGCTGCATTAACGGGTTCGCGTGAAGTGGTGATTCAGTCAAATTTAAAGCCTGAAAGATCTATCAACGGAAATATAAACTATGTTTGGAAAATTCCGGCTGGAGATCAATTGATTAATTTGGATGCTTCTGCATTTTATACGTATTTCAGCAACAAAATTGTCGGAGATTTTGATACCGATCCTGCGAAAATTATTTATGATAATCTTCAGGGGTACGGAATTTCGAGAGGAGCTTCTTTAAATCTGGATTATACTTTTGATCTTCCTTTGAGTGTTAATCTGGGAGTGACGTATCTGGATGTTTATCAGAAGTTTGATGGGGAAAATGAAAAATCGCAGCAGCTTCATGCCCCGAAATGGAGCGGGACTTATAATCTGAGTTATAAGTTTAAAAATAATCTGACAGTCGATTTTACAGGACAGTTTTACGGACCGATGCGGCTGCCGGTTTTACCGAATGATTACCGACCGGAATATTCTCCGTTGTATACTTTGGCGAATATTCAGGTTTCGAAGAGTTTTAAATCGGGATTTGAAGTGTACTGCGGAATAAAAAATCTTTTCAATTTTACTCCGAAAGATCCGTTGATGCGACCTTTTGATCCGTTTGATAAAAATGTAAATGATCCGTTAAGCAATCCTTATCATTATACTTTTGATACGACGTACGGATATGCGCCGATGCAGAAAATAAGAGGTTTTTTGGGAGTGAAATATACTTTAAAATAGTTGTGAATTTTAACGCAAAGATTTTTCTAATGAACAAGAATATTTTTAGAAAGCAAAGGCAAATAAATTTGCTTCACGAAGCGTAAGGAAAAGCTTCATCAAATCAACCTGTTGATCCATCTTTGCTCACTTATATGAAATAGAAAAAATTAAAACTTTGCGTTTAAAAGATTTTTATAAGAAAAAACATATATAAAATGAAAAGCCTAACGATATTTTTATTTTTAATGTTGATGCCGTGTTTTTGTCTTTCGCAGATGAAAACCGGCACTTTTTCGGATTTGGAAATTCAGCAGAAGGAAGATCCTAAACCAATCATTATTCATCTTTATACAGATTGGTGCAGTGTCTGTAAAATCGAGAAATTCAATTTAAATAAGGATAAAGAACTGGTTGAACTCATCAATCAGCATTTCTATATTATCAATTTTGAAGCCGAAAAAACAAAACAGAACATCCGTTTTTTAGGAAAAGAATACCATTATCTGTCTAACGGAAACTCGGGAATTCATGAGCTGGCTCTGGCTTTATCAAAGAATAAAAGTCAGCCGGTTTATCCTTTGTGGATTATTTTGGATAAATATGGAAATTTGATTGAATATCATGAAGGATTGTTTACACCTGAAGGATTAAAGAAGAAACTCAAAAAGGTTTTGAACAAATGATTTTGTTTAGCAGATTGATTGGAAGCTGTAGATTTCTACGTTACGCTTCGGCTCCGCTCAGCGTACGAAAGGTCACCAATACAAATATTTTATTAGAGAGGAAATAAGGAGTCTTCTTACAGTACGCTTCGGCTCCGCTCAGCGTACAGCAGAAGGTTACCAATACAAATATTCCTCATCTATTTTAATAGAGAGGAAATTTTTTACTTCAAAATGATGAAGGGTTATAAAATCGGGGGAGAGGTTTTATTTTAAAAGCACCGCAGCAATCGCCAGAATTGCCGGTAACGCCTGAACAAAAAATATTTTCTTCGTGGCAGAAATAGCACCATAAATTCCGGCAACGGCAACACATCCTAAGAAAAATAAAGCGATATTCGTCTGCCATTTCGGATCTTCGATGAAGAATGACCAGATGAGTCCGGCAGCAAGAAAACCGTTGTAGAGTCCCTGATTGGCGGCTAAACCTTTGGTCGGTTTAAACATTTCGGGAGGCAAAGCTGCCTTGAAAACTTCTTTTCCTTTGGTTTCCCAGGCAAACATTTCCATCCAGAGAATATAAAGGTGTTCGAGGGCAACAGCGGCGATGAGTATTTTAGCTACAATTTCCATAATTTACGTTTTTGTTTTGTAAAACTAAAAAAATAAAGTTAAGTTTGGTTATACAATTTTCAAAAAAAAATGGAAACTTTCAGGCAGCATTTGGAAAAATTTATTTCGGTAACCGATGATGAATTTTCTTCCATTCATTCATTTTTTCAGCCGATGGATAGTAAGAAGAAACAGAATCTGATGACCGAAGGAGAAATCTGCCGGTCGATGTATTTCGTGGTAAAAGGCTGTCTGAGAAAATTTTTCATCAATGAAAAAGGAGTGGAGCAGACTACGGAATTTGCAATTGAAAACTGGTGGATCACCGATACTTTTGCGTATGAAAGACAATCTGTCTCCAATTTTTCAATCCAGTCGGTCGAGAAATCACACATTTTAAAAATTGATTTAAAAGATCAGGAAGAACTGCTGAAAAAGCATCCCGTTATGGAGCGGTATTTCAGGATGATCTACCAGAGAGCGTATGCCGCTTCAGAAAGACGCATCCGTTATCTTTATGAATTTTCACGCGAAGAACTGTATGTGCATTTCAGTACCCAATATCCGTGGTTTATCCAGAGAATTCCGCAATATTTAGTGGCTTCTTTTTTAGGCTTTACTCCGGAATATTTAAGCGAAATCAGGGCGAAATTACGTTCTTAAACCAGTTTAAGTTTTTTACAGACATCAAACCGGAACTTTGTCTCAGAAATTTAAACCAAAATATTATGAGTGCAAGATTCAACTGGACAACCGTTCATCCTGCGGCATACAAAGCGGGAATAGGCATGGAAACTTCTCTTCAGAACAGCTTTTTAAGTCCGATTCAGAAAGAATTAATCAAAATCAGAGCTTCGCAGATCAACGGATGTGCTTTCTGTCTGGATATGCATACGAAAGATGCATTGAAATACGGCGAAACACCGCAAAGAATTTTCCTGCTGAATGCGTGGAGAGATGCAAAAGAACTTTACACGGAGGAAGAACAGGTTATTTTGATGATAGCGGAAGAAATTACGTTAATCAGTGAGAAAGGATTAACCGAAGAAACCTATCAGAAGGCAAAAGAACTTTTTGATGAAACCCAGATTTCAGATATTATTATGGCAGGTATTGTGATTAATATGTGGAACAGAATTGCCATTTCTACCCATATGCCGATCGGAAAATAGATTTTAATGCAAATAGTAAAAAACAAAAGAGCTTTCCATATCTGAAAAGCTCTTTTCATTATTAAATCTGTTTAAACTTTTTATTTAACCGCAAAAGTCAAAAAAGATCAACTGAACTTTTATTTAAAAGTTGGTGATTATAAATAAAAAAAAGGTCACAATAGTTTTTAAAAATCTTTGATTTTTATTCTTTTGAGCACTTTGATTATTCTGGAAATTCGCTTTATCATTATCTTTTGTCCCTTGTGCGGTTTATTCTGAATTTGTTTAAACTATTCTGTTTATTTTTTCAATTCCTTTAGAATTTCTTCGCCTACACTTTTTGCAGACTGAGGATTCTGTCCGGTAATTACCCTCTGGTCGCTCACTGCATGAACCTGCCAAAGTCCGGATTTTTCGAATTTTGCGCCTCTTTCTTTCAGCTTATCTTCCAGAAGGAAAGGAACCACGTTGGTTAATTTCACTTCAGCTTCTTCTTCGTTAGTGAAAGAATTGATCTTTTTACCGTCAACCAGATATTTACCGTTATTCAGTCTGATGTTGACCAAACCTGCCGGACCGTGGCAGACTGCTGCAACCACACCGCCGTTTTCATAAATTTGAGAAGCGATGGAAGCCAGTTCGGTGTTGTCTGCAAAATCCCACATCGCACCATGACCTCCCGCATAAAATATTGCTTTATAGTCTTCCGGATTCACTTCCGATGGTTTCATGGAATGATCGATCTTGTTTTTATACTTTTCGTTTTCCCAGAATTCTTTATTTACAGGATCTTTCAGATCAAATCCGTCTACCGGAGAAGTTCCGCCTTTCGGGCTTACAAAATCTATTTCATATCCTGCTTTGTGAAGAACTTCCCATGGATGAGCCACTTCCCCCAGATAATATCCTGTTTTTTCACCGGTGTCGCCTTTTGTTCCATGACTGGTAATGACGAACAAAATTTTCTTTTCCATATTTTTAAACTTTTTGGTTTGTGCCTGCATAAATCCTGCCATAAAGATGACAAGGACGAGTAATATTAATTTTTTCATGCTGATATTTACTGTTAAATAGACTGTTGAAATTCAGTTGTTTAATAGTGTTTTAAATAATTTCTGTTAAATAAATCTGTGGTTGCTCCTGAAGCTTTTCATTCACTAATTCTCCAAAAGCTTTGATGTAAGGCTGCTCGTTATGTTTTGCTAAACCTTCCTCGTTTTTCCAGATTTCATAAAATATAAACTGGTTTTTATCTTCAATTCCCTGGTGAAGCGTATAAAGTTCGTTGGCTTCCTCTTTCACCGTCTCTTTCACCATATTCTGAAGAACTTCCAGAACTTCGGCTCTATATTCTTCTCTGGCTTTAATAACTGCGGTTAAATAAATCTTCATTACGCCAGCTGGGGTTTTAATTCTTTTTCAAAAACTTCGGTAAGATGCTCTCTGTACAGCTTCATATCTCTTTCTACATCAGCATTTTTTTCGACGTCATGGAAGTGGAAACTTTCTAATTTTTCAAGAGAAACGAAAGCATTCATCCGGTGGAATCCAAATAACGGTCCATTGTCTACACTGGTTTCATTAAAAAATTCTCCCGGTAGCGTAAATGCTGTTGCAGGCGCATTCCAGCTTGTGGTTACCATATATTTTCTTCCACCAAGCATTCCTCCCGTTCCGTAATTGATCTTTGGATTATCGGCGCTTCTTCCGTCGCTCATATAAATTCCTTTGGCGTGTCCTGCGGTGAAGACTTCATCAATATATTTTTTAAGACCGTTCGGTAACTGGAACCACCAGATCGGAGTGTGATAAATAATATAATCTGCCCACACAAATTTTGCCACTTCTTCATTTTTATCATACCCTTCGTCTACGTTAGTGATCTTTACTTCTACATTTTCAAAGTTCTTAAGTACTTCTAAAGTGTTCTCTGCGATGGTCTGATTATATTTTCCTCCGGAATGTCCGAAATTCTGTCCTCCGTTGATAATTAATACTTTTTTCATTGCTTTTATGATTGTTAAAATTTTACAGGGACAAAGGTATTGGCTAAATTGCTATAAGAAAAATAATAAAAATTATACCTAAGTATTATTTAAATGATAATTAGTATATGTAATTGATTATCAGTTTTTTATTTTAAATATAGACCGCCTTTATCGCTTTCATTGATGCTGAAAATATCATAATCATGATTATTTAGGTACATTTGCATCATAAAAGTAATACCTATGGTTAATTTAGAATGGTACAGAACTTTTAAGGCAATCTATAAAACAGGAACGCTTACCGAAGCTGCGGATACCCTGTTTATTTCGCAGCCGGGCGTAAGTCTGCATCTCAGTTCGCTTGAAGCGTATGTCGGATATAAATTATTCGACAGAACCGGAAGGAGAATGATTCCGACGGAAAGAGGAAAGGTTTTGTATAATGCGATTACGGAACCGCTGGCAAAACTGGAAGAGGTAGAAAAAAACTTTCAGAAATCGACAGAGAAACTCACGCCTACCATCAGTGTCGGCATGTGTTTTGAAACGTTTCAGACAACGCTGGAGCAGTATGTTTCCAGTCTGCCGTTCAATCTGATCATCAGTTTCGGAGAATACCGCGAAATGCTCGATCAATTAGATAAAGGAATTTTAGATTTAATCATTACTCCCAAAAAAGGAGTTTCGCCGAATATTGAGCATGAAGCATTTTCTTCCGAACAGATCATTCTTGTGGGAGGAAAAGAGGTTGATAAAGAGGAGTTTGAAATTATTTTAAATGAAAAAGGAATCGAACACGCGGAAGAATGGCTGAAAAATGAAAAATGGTACGGAACAGCGGGAGATATGGAGCATCTTTTTCAGTTCTGGATCCTGAATTTCGGGCATAAACCGAACTTCCGTCCCAATTATATCGTTCCGAACCTGAATTCAATTGTGCGTTGTCTGAAAGGTGGAACGGGTTTGGCGGTGGTTCCTGATTTTCTCTGCAAAAAGGAAATTGAAAACGGAGAAGTACAACTGATCTGGGAAGGTGAAAAACCATTGAAAAACACGCTGTATTTCGGATGCCGGAAGAAAACGAATTATCAGACGGAGATCGATCATATCAAAACACTTTTCAGGAAGATGATGGGAAAAGAAATTGAGATTTAACAAATTATAAATAGATAAATAACAAGTATGCAAAAGAAAACATACACAGGACAGCCTGTAATTACACTGAACAACGGAGTGGATATTCCGGCTTTAGGATTCGGGGTTTGGCAGATGGAAGATATGCAGGAATGTGAAAATGCGGTGATCAAGGCCATTGAAACCGGCTACAGAATGATCGACACGGCTTCCATTTACCAGAATGAAACCGCAGTAGGAAATGCGATTAAAAACAGCGGAACAGACCGTGAAGAATTATTCATTACTTCAAAACTTTGGGTTCAGGATACTTCTTATGAGCAGGCGAAAGGCGCTTTTCAGAGAACTTTAGACCGACTGCAGCTGGATTATCTTGATATGTACCTTATTCACTGGCCGTACTCTGATTTTAAAGGAGCGTGGAAAGCGATGGAAGAACTGTATCAGGAAGGAAAAATAAAAGCAATCGGAGTTTGTAATTTTCCGGAGGATAAAATGGAAGAACTAAAAGCGGATGCAACGGTACTTCCTGTCATCAACCAGATCGAGCTGCACCCGATTTTCCAGCAGAAAGAACTTCAGGTGTACAACAGAGAAAATAACATTATCACGCAGCCATGGAGTCCGCTTGGAAACGGAAACGCCGGATTACTGGATAATCAGGATCTTAAATCAATCGGCGAAAAATACGGAAAAACGGTGGCGCAGGTAATTTTAAGATGGCATTTACAGGAAGGATTCTGCGTGATTCCTAAATCGGTTACCCCTTCCAGAATTGAAGAAAACTTCAATGTTTTTGATTTTGAATTAACCGAAGATGAAATGAATGTGGTTCGTTCTTTAGACACCGGAAAAAGATTATTCTTCGATCCGAAAGATCCGGAATGGGAGCAGAAAATGCTGAAATCGGTAGCGGATATTTAATATTCTATGTGGAAAAAGTACGAAATAGAGGTTTACGAAGCTCTAAAGCTAGCTTATCCAGAATGTGAAATAGAGTTTAATGATTCGATTTTAGGTATTTATAGCAAAGCTGAAAGACAAATTGATTTTTCTATTAGAGGAACAATTGCTGGAAAAAGAATATTAGGTATTGTGGACTGTAAGTTCTATAATAAGAATGTTGATGTGAAAGGAGTTGAAAGTTTTATAGGAATGAGCCAAGATGTGAATGCAAATTTTGGTTTTTTAATTACAAATAACGGATATTCACAAGCATCAAAGAACAGAATAAAATTTTCTAATATAAAACTAGATATTTTAAAATTTAATGAGTTTGGAAAAATAGATATTCCTGTCGATTATTTTTTTAATCAAAATATAAAGGGTTTGCAACTTTCTAAATATGAATTTATAAAAAGAAATAAGCATAACACAGCATATTTTGATTCTGAAAAATCTGATTATTTTAATAGAATTATTTGTTTCAAAGAAAGGTATGCAGAAACAGAATATTATGCTTATAAAAAGCTGTTAGAAAATACTATAAAAGCTTTTAGAGATTTTGAACAATTAGATTTAATTAATATTTTTATTCCTGCAAATAAAGATAACGGCAATAAATATTCGTACAGTTGCGAAATTAAAAGACATATTATTCAAGATTTTTTAAAAATTAATATAGACTTTTTAAGAGATGATATCTTTAATTGGAGAGAGGATTTTTTAAAAAATTTAAATAAGGATACTGTATATAGTTTTGCGAGACAATTTGTAATGGAAGAGCCTTATCAAAATTACAATGATATCATTTGTAAGAAGTAAACAAAAAGAAGTAATAATTATTTATTGCTTCTTTTTTTATTAAAAAATATCATTTAACTTTACCATTATACTTAAAAACTAAAATTATGGATACAAAAGTTAATGATCAGATCACCGATGCGGTGACTCAGGCTAATGTAAAAGTTTTAGGAGAGGCTCCTGCAGTGGCAATGGGAAATCTTTATCAGGCTATGGCACATTCTACAGGCATACTTTTTCAGAATGCAGTAAGCGCTCAGAATCAGCAGAATATCTTGGCTCAGGCTGCTACGACACAAGGAGTGATGCAGATTTACAGCATCGATACAGTTGCGGATGCGATTTCCATTACAAAAATATTGAATCCGGGCTCCTGAATATTCAAAAATTTTTAAAAAACAAAAACATCTGATTTTTTTCGGCATAACATGTATAAGCCGTGAATTTCATCTATTTTTGCGGACTTACAATACCTCTGTTTAAGAAATTAGACAGCAAGAATACTTTTTATCAATATGAACAAAATACTCATGTCATTTCTTCTGCTCTCTGTTATTTCCTGCACCGGAAGTGATGAAGATCAGAACACAGACAATAAATCTTCCATTATCGGAACATGGTATGTCGAAAAAACCGAGATTTACAAATCTTTAAATCAGCAGATTCTGGTTTCTTTCTCAACGGAATGTCAGAAAATGAGCACCTACGAATTTACTTCTACCCATCTTTTCTCCATTTCTTTTGCGCAGAACAACAATACCTGCGAAAAAGCAAATGTTGTCACCCAAAAATACACGTTTAATCAGGCAAACAGTACATTCTGGTTTGAAGGGCAGGAAAAGTATCCGTATTACATCACAAAGCTTAATGAATCTGATATGGTGGTAGAAGACCGCACTCAGGATTTCGACGGCGACGGAGCCAAAGATGTATTGAGGCGTTTTTATAAAAGAATCAAATAAAATAATCGACTTATCCTTTTAATTATTATTGGAGAACAACAATGAGCAGGCGGTTTATAATAGTGTCCCTTCGACAAGCTCAGGGTGACATCCCGAATACTAACCGCAATATTAAACATTGTCAGGCTGAGCCTGTCGAAGCCTTTATGAGTAAAAAGGGGTAAGTCAATAAAATAAAAAACTCCTTTCGGTCTGAAAGGAGTTTGATTTTTATATTCTGTACAGTTATTTCGTAAGATCGAGACCTCCGAAATTTCCGGAACTCATCATGAGATAAACGCCTTCAGTTTTATCCAGCGTGTTCCAGTACGCATGAAGCGCTTCCGCGTTGGTGAATACTCTTAAATTTTCATTCTTAAACTTTTCTTTGATCAGTTCCGGTGAAATCGGCTCCATTCTTTTGATTTTCAGGGCATCTTCAGAATAGAAAACAATCGCTTCATCCAGTCCGTCCATTGCGTGATCGTACTGTTCCAGAAAAACAGGGTTTAAGCTGGAATACGTATGAAGCTCAAGAAAACCGTATTTCTTTTCGTTTTTAAACTGTTCGCAGAATGCTTTTACGGCTGCTTTTACCTTGCTTGGTGCATGTGCAAAATCTTTATACAATGTTCCGTTGTCTTCTCTTTCCACCTTTTCCAGACGCTTCGAAGCTCCTTTAAAGCTCATGATCGCTTCATAGAAATCTTCATCCATGATTCCCAATGTATGGCAGATGTGTCTTGCCCCTTCAAGATTCAGTAAATTATGTGCGCCGAAAACTGAAAGCGGAACATCGCCCATTTCTGTTTTCAGGTGAACTTTACCGTTTACAATTTCGTATTCAGGGGTTTTGTAAGGAATTTTTCTGAAATAATTTTCAGCACTTTCCACTACTTTTACCACTTCGGCATCTTCTTCATTGTACACCAGAACACCGCCTGCTGTAATGCTTGCCACAAATTTTCTGAACTGCTCCACGTAATCATCAAATGTTTTGAAAACGTTGATGTGATCCCATGCAATTCCGCTCAGCAAAGCAATATTCGGCTGATAGAGCAAAAATTTTGAACGGAGATCGATAGGAGAGGAAAGATATTCATCCCCTTCCAACACCATAAAATCATTGTTTTCGCTTAATTTCACCATACAGTCGAAACCTTCGAGCTGCGCTCCTACCATGAAATCCACTTCTTTCTGATGGAAATTCAGCACATGGAGAATCATGGAAGTAATCGTCGTTTTTCCGTGTGAGCCGGCAATAACCACTCTTGTTTTATCTTTAGACTGTTCGTACAGAAATTCGGGATAAGAATAGATTTTCAGACCAAGCTCTTTGGCTTTCGCCAGTTCCGGATTATCCTGATGTGCGTGCATTCCGAGAATAACGGCATCGATATCGGAAGTGATCTTTTCCGGAAACCATCCCATTTCTTCGGGAAGAATTCCTTTCTTTTCCAAACGTGATTTTGAAGGTTCAAAGATCGCATCATCCGAACCTGTTACTACATATCCTTTATCTTTTAATGCAATGGCAAGATTGTGCATTGCACTTCCGCCGATCGCGATGAAATGAGTTTTCAACTGTATTTACGGTTTTTTTACATTAGTATTAATGATCTCCTGAAAAGCATTGGTAATGTTCGTCCAGTTTGTTTTATAGTTCGGCATTACAGAGCTTGCATCGGTTTTGCTGCCTTCATTCGGGCCTTTTTTCACGTTGATCGTTGTGGCAATCCCGTCATAGATCTTCTGGTGGTCTTCCTGTATTCTTCTGAAATTGTTCTGGGAAAGGGTAGTGTTCAGTTTTTTAAGATCTTCGTCTGTAACTTTAAAATCCTGTTTGTATTTTTTTCCCTGTCCTTCGAAAGAGTAATGCGCGTTATTTCCTTTAATCAGAAGGTTTTCATACATCGGTGCAAATCCTCCGCTTTTCGAATAGCTGATGTCGAAATCCGAATACACTTTCTGGCTGTTGCAGGATACTAATACTATGATCGCGAATAAAATTCCTAATATTCTTTTCATAATTTTTTCTACTTTAAGAGCATGTTTAAATTTATAATTTACTTTTACCATTAAGGAGTTAAGCTCCTCCAGCTTAAAAAACTTAATAAAAATCAATGTATTGATTTCTTAATTAGAATCAGTTTAACCAGCTTACATTAACTTCATCGAATCTAAGATTTCTTAATGTTAAATTTAAGAATAAACAAAGTTTCTTTTAATTAAGAAAGTTAAGAAAAACCTGTAAAACTTTTATTTAGCAATATTTAAACAGGCACTAATTATCTGATTCTTTTTGTTCTGATTTTTTAGCCTTTAATTCTTCATCATAACTGTGCAGGACATTGAAATCCTCCGTCTGCTCAATCGCCGTCATGATTTTATGCAGAATCTGCTGCGCGTTTTCTTTATCGTAGTCTATGTCAAGAGGCGCTTTAAACTCCATGGTCGGTTTTACACCTGTTACTTTTACACGAAGTCCCTTTTTATCGAATGCCCTTCTGAATCCGTTAATTTTAATAGGAATAACAATAGGACGTTGGTTTTTTACCAGTTTTGCCGTACCCCTTCTTCCCTGAGCAAAAGCAGCAGTGGTTCCCTGAGGAAAAGTAGCTACCCAGCCGTTATCCAGGGCTTTCATGATGTTATCCACCTCACTCATGTCTACCATCCGGTTGACGTTTTTACCTTCCGCTCTCCAAGTTCTTTTTACCGTTACCGCTCCTGCAATCTTAAAGATTTTAGGAAGAATCCCTTTATTCATGGTTTCTTCGGCAGCTACATAGTAAAAATCAATTTTAGGATTTAAAAGATAGATCGGGTTCTTAATGGTGTTCAGATACCCATTGTTCACCGAGCAGAATGCATGATACATCGCTGCCACATCTGCGAAATACGTCTGATGGTTGGATACAAACAGCACATTGGAATCCGGAAGATCCACAAGATGCTCAGTTCCGGTGATTTTCAGTTTATTAAAGCCGTTGAATCTTCTGTAAGATACAATTCCTAAAATAAAAATAATTAACCTTTTTAAAAAATAAGGAGTTCCGAACGCGTCGGTGAAAATGTTTTTCTTCGCCATCTCTCAATTAAACACGGTATTGCAAAGTTACATTTTTTTCAGCAACTGGCTGAATTCGCTCAGAATCATGGCGGTAGCGCCCCAGATAATATATCCGTTGAAATTTATAACAGGGACTTCATTTCCTGCCGTGCTCGGTAAAACCATCATTTCCGGCTCATCCGGAAGATTGAGAAAGCACGTGATGGGAAACTCGATTACTTCCACCGCCTCGCTCTGCTGTAAAATAAATTCCGGATTTTTCTTGGTATACGAAATATAAGGATACACATAAAAGTTGCTGGGCGGTATGTAGATAGGCGACATTTCACGAATCATCCGTACATAATGTTTTTCAATGCCGATTTCTTCAGACGTCTCACGCACCGCAGTTTCTGCAAAATCCTCATCCGTTTCCTCACGCTTTCCGCCCGGTAAAGAGATCTGTCCGCTGTGGCGGTCGTGCTCATTAATGGTTCTCTGAATTAATGGGAAATGCCATTCATCATTCTTCAGGTACAGAACAATATTTACGGCAGCAAATTTTGGATTTTTTGCCAAAACCTCTTCATACGTAAAAACGGGGCGGGAAGGAGGGGAGAAAACACCGTGCGCATGGATGCCCGGCAATTCCGCAGCCTTTATTTTCTTTAATAAATCTTTTCCAAAACTCATTCTCAAATTTAATCATTTCTTTTGAAGAAAGGAAGAGCGGAAAATGTTAATTAATGGTAAAAGTGAGGGGGCGTTGGTTTAGGGTTTAGGGTTTAGGGTTTAGGGTTGATGGTTGATGATTGATGATTGATGGTTGTTGGTTGTTGGTTGTTGGTTGTTGGTTGTTGGTTGTTGGGGGCTTCGGTTTCGCTCTGCGTGCTGATGGGTTGATTTGTTTGAATGGCTGAATTTCTGAAATCTGTTTTTTTGCTTGTTTTTGAATGTTGTTTTTTGATGAACAGGGTAAAATTACCACAGAAATGTCCATTTTCCACCATCATAAAAAATTCTGACCGGTTTTGACTGCTTTTGACCGGTTTTGACCGGTTTGAAAACCCATTTCTTCGGATCATGTTCGGGTCTTCTTCGGATCGGCTTCGGAAAAATGGGATTTTTTCCGAAGGATTACCGAACAGCAGTCGAAGGATTCCGGAAGAATTTTATGAAAGTATTTCTGCTTCATTGTACGCTTCGGCTTCGCTCAGCGTACTTCAATGCTACACCATTTTAAACAAATCATTGTCAATCAACCACCACCGTGCGCTGAGCGAAGCCGAAGCGAACATCATCCTGAATAACCATCCCCAAAATTGTTTACAATCGCAAAGGCGCAAGATTTTTAACATAAAAGTTGTTTAAAGTAAAATGGTAGAAAACTCTATAGAGTTTTATCTGTGTAGACACCATATTCGCAAGACGTTCTGCGTTCCGTAGGAACGCTATCTTTAGAAAATATATCGTATTTAAGATATCAATCCTATGGATTGACTGACGGATTTATTCTTATTTCTACACAGATTCTGCTCCTAAAGGAGCAAACTCTTTTACTTTAAACAACTTCATGCTGTATGTATTAAGGCGCAAAGATTTTATCTCCGATAAAATTTTGATGCGGATATTTTCCGCTTCGGCTCTGCAAATCGTACATCATTACTACATCAATTTAAACAAATCATTGTAACGCAAACCTGTCACTGTGGGCTGAGCGGAGCCGAAGCACACATCATTGCCACCCCATTTTAAGCAAATCATTGTAACGAAAACCTGCCACTGTAGGCTGAGCGGAGCCGAAGCACACATCATTGCCACCCCATTTTAAACAGATCATTGTACCCAAACCTGCCACCGTGCGCTGAGCGAAGCCGAAGCGCACAGTAAATAAACTTTGCCGTTGAAAAATATTTTGTCTAATTTCGTTTCCGGATTATAACGGGAAAATGGGAAGCTCCACGCTTTCTTTTTTTTCGATTAATTTCCAACCTTTTTAAAAATTTTTGCATCTTTAAAATAAAACGACACCTTTTGTCGTTACAGGGGTGTAACTTTGCAGAAGACAAAAAGACTAAAAGCTTTTTACGATTCTGATTTTTTAAAAAAAACTAAAAACAGGCTGTCAAAAGCCAATAAAAAAACAAAGACCATGAATACAAAAAAAGATTTTCGAGCAGATTCTATCCGGAATAATTTTTCAAGAATGAGGGTTTCCTTATTTTTTTAACCCGTTCTATTCTTAATTTCACCTTTACAATAACGTTAAAATTACACTAAGTATGAAAAAATTCAGCATGAGTGTGTTCACTCTGTGCAGCATTCTGGGGGTATATGCCCAGGAAGTAGTCTGGCAGAAAGACATCCGGTCCTCTACGCAGGACTTTCTTTCACAGGTCAC
Organism: Chryseobacterium sp. ZHDP1; assembly: GCF_018603435.1. Classification (GTDB taxonomy): domain Bacteria; phylum Bacteroidota; class Bacteroidia; order Flavobacteriales; family Weeksellaceae; genus Chryseobacterium; species Chryseobacterium indicum. Next base: position 4,167,752 of record NZ_CP075682.1, read on the forward strand.
CACGACCATCGATCAGCAGTATCTAATTACCGGAAGCAGCATCCATTCTGACAACCATCAGCCAGCATCCGGCAGCCAAAAGCAGAACAACGGCTATGATTTCCATCTGGTAAAACTGAACCAGCAGGGCGAAGAGGTCTGGGAAAAATATTTCTCAGGGAAAAACCATGACTTTTTGTCGGCAACCGTCAACACGCAGGAAGGAGGATTTCTTCTGGCAGGTTCCAGCTATTCGGGGAAAGGGCTGGATAAAAAAGACGATTCCAAAGGCGGGTCGGATTTCTGGCTGATCAGAATCAACGAATTTGGGGATGAATTATGGCAGAAAACCATAGGCAGTACTGCGGATGAAGAAGCACGGGCGGTGATTCAGACCACGGATATGGGGTTCTTTGTAGCGGGATCCTTCGGCTCCGCTCAGGATCCAAAAATGAGAGGCTACGGCTCCAAAGATGTACTGGTAGTACGGCTGGATAAAAACGGGAAGGAACTATCCCAATTGGTTTTAGGAGGTAAAGGTCTGGATGAAGTGGAAAAAATGATTCCCACCAAAGACGGGGGAGCTTTATTAGGGATCTATTCGAGAAGCGGGGCTTTGGTAGGAAGCGGGAAGGCAGAAGCTGGAAGTAAAGCCAAGCAGACAGAAAATTATGGCGAAGGCGATTACTGGATCGTGAAACTTTCGAAAGACGGAAAAGTGGAATGGGAAAAGAATTTCGGAGGAAAAGGCGATGATCATCTAAGAACACTGGCACTGACTTCTACAGGCTACCTGATCGGAGGGGAATCCAGATCGGAAAGATCGGGAAACAAATCAGTAGGTATTGAAGAGGGTACCGACCTCTGGTTGATCTCCATTGATGAAAGGGGTGAAGAATTCTGGCAGAAATCCTACAGCTTTAAAAACCGCGATGTTCTGATGGGGATGAGCGTTATTGCCGGGAAGCAGGAAGACGGAAGCGGGAAGTCTAAAGGCATCCTGCTGGGCGGTTACACACAGGCGGAAGGCAGGATTGAAAATGATGACGAGACTTTCTGGATGCTGTATCTGGACCAGAACGGAAATGAGCAGTGGAGAAAGCACGTAAAAGGAGAATCCCGAAAAAAAGAGGAAAGACTGTCTGATATTAAGCTGAACCGTGACGGATCGATTGTACTCGCAGGAACCAGCGCAGAGGAGTTAGGCAAAGAAAACTGGAAGATCGTAAAGCTTGGGGATAAACAGGTTGACCAGCTGATCGAAAAGCAGGATATCAGGATCTACCCGAACCCGGTAACGGATTATGTGTATGTGGAGCTTGGATTTGAGGGCTTGAGAGAAGGAGCGTTTGAAGCCGAGATTGCGGTGTACGACATGGGCGGAAGAAAGCTTGAAACGGTAAAGACAAAAAATAAGATCACCAAGATCAATACCCAGCCTTTGATTCAGGGGGCGTATCTGGTGGTGGTGAAAACCAGTGACAAAACGGCGAATGCCAAATTGATTAAAAAATAAACATGATGAGACAAATAAAACCATTTACATTTTTGCTGATCTTATTTCAGTCTGCCATGATGTATTCCCAGGGGACGGGTTTCATACCCCCAAGCCCACAGTCTTTTTCTTTCGTTAAAGCAACGAATGTGGTGTCTGAAAATGAACATACGGGAAGTGCCAGTGTAAACATCCCCCTGTTTACTTATAAATCCAATAAATTAAGTACGGATATCAGCCTTATATACAGCGGAGCCGGGGTAAAAGTTGACGACCTGCCTAACGATGCGGGGATGACGTGGGTAGTTAATGCAGGAGGAGTCATTACAAGAACCGTTAACGGACTTATCGATGAAAAGGCAACCATGAGAATGAATAAGCCCGAAGCAGAATTAATCCAGAAAACAGCTTCTGACTGTGCGGCGGACGAAGAAATAAGAACTGCCTGCTATACTCCCCAACAGATGGATACAGAGCGTGATATTTTTGATTTCAGGTTCGGCGATCTGTCCGGATCTTTCTATCTGGATGAGAATTTTATTCCGGTTTTTCTGAAAAATGATTCGGATGTCAGAATAAAAAATATCCTTCCGGCTAATGAAACCGACAACAGGAAATTCATAGGTTTTGAATTGACGACAAAGGAAGGAATCCAGTACATTTTCGGAGGAAGCATAGCATATTGGGAAACCACGGCTTCAAAAGCCATGCCCGCCAATCCGCCGGGCGATTATGCGATTACTTCATTTTTCCTGAAGGAGATTCAGTATCTTAACGGAGAGAAGATTTTTTTCTCTTATGAAGATACTCCGCTGGTTACCAACAGCATCAGTAAAATTCATACACGATATTTATATTCCGCAGGATTAGGAACAGGAATTATGCCCAATCTGGATCCTGAACTGATAGTTTTAACACAAACCCATTATACGAAGAATAAAAAAAGGATTTTAAGTATTTCGAACAGTGAAAATACGGATGTGCTCAACTTTATTTATTCAGAGAGAACGGATTCCGATTTTAAAAAATACCTTTCAGGAATTGAATACAAAGTCAATAATTCAGTATTTAAAAAAATAGCCTTTGATTATCTTTTTGAAAATTCAAATCCGCCACAAAATATTCAGAGATTCTATTTAACACAGCTGAACTATTACAACAACAATGTTTTTGAAAAAAAATACCAGTTTAATTATGACAATCCATTAGATCTGCCTGCAAGACTGACTCACGGACAGGATATGTACGGGTATTTTAACGGACATTCTGAAAACGGTTCTCTGATTGCGGCTTTCTTTGGTGATGCTACTCCAAGTGCTGCTTACCTTCCATCCATCTTATCGACCTTCGGAAACCGCAGACCGGATTTTGCATTTGCTTCCAAAGGGACATTGAAGGAAGTAATCTACCCCACCGGAGGAAAAACGAAGTTTGAATATGAAGCTCCTAAAACAAAGGCTTTGTTCAAAACAAAGGTGAATATGGGAGAAGATCTTTTTTCTTCGGGAGGGACTTCTACACAATTGATAGAGAATCTTCATTTTGACCAGACTCTTCAATTTACTCTTACAACCTATTCAGGTGATGCAAGTCCTAATCACATGAAACTTGCAAATTTTACGGTAAAGGATCTTGATTCTAATATACAGATATATGCTAATGGAAAATCTTACGGCTATGCGCCACAAGATTCAATTACCGGATCGTTCAGTGTTCAGAAGAACAGGAGATATCTTATATCATTTACACCGAGAGGAAATGCGGAACTTAAATATTCTTACAGCCACAAAGACCCCATTGATAACTTTGGGATCAGGTTAAAGTCTGTCACTCATTCTGAAAATAATCAGGTAAGCGAATACAAAAGACTGTATTACTGTCCGGCCGCACTTTATACTGCGAAAGAGGAAGATATTAACGAAAATGAAATGATGATTGTCCCGTATGTAAAATATGCAACATTCGATGAATTTCATGAAAACATGAATATGGCTGTAACCTATTCAGCGCATAACTCTACCAATTCCAGCCCTTTGTATAACAGCAGGCTTCAGGAGCGGTACCGTGTTGTAACCACCAGTTTGGGCGGAGACCATTTTGAGAACGGAGGATACCAGAAAACATTCAGAAAAGACTCAGATGATGCATTGGTAAGGATTCAGCCTTCTTCAGGTTCCGGTAGCGGGGCAGGGGCTCCTTCATCAGGTACAGGGTATGGCGGTCTTGGCAGTATTCAGGCACTCCCTAACTTTTTTGGTACATTATTAAATGATGTTTATTTTCCTGCAAAAGGAAACAGGCTGTCTTTCAGCGGTACCCTGCAGAATACCAAATACTTCGTTAAAAGAAACGGAAGTATTTATAAAAATAAGCAGGTACAGAACCAATACAGGTACAATATCCTGAAAACCAATCCAAATCTTTTTGTTTCCAAGGTGTTTAATGATCTTACTGATGCCAACTGCCCTACAGGAAATGTACAGCGTATTGCCAATTTTTATATGACAATGTATAAAAACTACACTGTGGATACCAAAATTGAAAAAGAAACGGTAACAGACTATATTGATGAAGTTCCTTTAACTCTGTATAATAATTTAGATGATTACTGGGCGGCAGAAAATTTAAATACTTCAGAATCGGCTTACCGCAAGCTCATTACTACTACGAATTATGAATATTCGTCCATGCCTAATCATAATCAGATTACCAGACAAACCGTCACAACCCCTGAGAACAGCATTACAGAGACAAATTACCAGTACGCCCACGAAAAAAACAACCAGCTGATGATCTCTAAAAACATGATAGGTATTCCTTTGGAAACAACGACGACCCAAACCGTCGGCGGTGTTACCAAAACACTGAAGAAATCTGAAACCGTTTATCCAACAGTACTTCCAACGTACCAATCAGAAAATCTTATCCTGCCACTGTCTGAAAAATCATATAATAAACTGAATAATACAATGTCAACGGATGTAACCTATGATAGATATGATGAAAAAGGGAACCTTCTTCAATACACCACCAAAGACGGAATTCCGGTAACCATTATCTGGGGATATAACAAAACTCTGCCAATTGCTAAAATTGAAGGAGCGGATTATACCTCTATTTCTCATGCCTACCTTGATGTCAATATTATTTCGGCGTCGAATAACGATGCCGCAGATCCTGCACAGGAAAGCCTTCTTCTCGATGCCCTGAATAGCTTCCGAAAACAGTCGGCTCTTTCAGGAAAGCTGATCTCCACCTACACTTATGATCCGCTGATCGGGGTAACGAGCATCACCCCTCCGTCCGGAGTAAGACAGACCTACACTTACGATCCGGCAAACAGGCTGAAAGAAACAGGAGTAAGAGGAAAAAACAGCGCAGGAAGCTATATCAACAAAAAAATGTCTGAAAACAAGTACAACTACAAACCATAACACAAACATGAGAAAATACAGTACCACCAAAACATTCTCCCTGTTGGGGCTGAGCATTGCCGCGATGTCCTTCGCACAGTCCCAGAACGAGAACTACATACAGTCCCGGAGCTGTCTGAATGACGACTGCAGCCGGAAATCCGAGACCATCACTTACTTTGACGGTCTGGGAAGACCCAAGCAGATCATCAGTGTAAAAGCGACACCCGGCGGAAAAGACCTGGTAACCCCCGTTACCTATGACGGCTTCGGAAGACAGGTGAAAAACATCCTTCCCGTTCCTGCTACGACCCAGAACTCCTCCATCCATACCGGAATTACCGATGAAACGGCAGCCAACTCCTATTACGGGGTTTCCAATGCATATTCTGAAAAGGAAATGGAAAACTCCCCGCTGGACAGGGTATTGCAGCAGGCAAGCCCGGGAGAGCCATGGAAGATGAGCTCGGGACACACCCGGAAGCTGAAGTACGAAACCAACCTGGGAACAGAGGTGAAGAAATTTATCACCAGTACAACCACCAGTACCGTGAACAATGTTTCCACCATGGTTTCCACGCTTTCGGTTTCTACGGATAATTCGGGATATTATCCCGCATCAACACTGTATAAAAACACCGTAACCGATGAAGACGGAAACCCTGTAACGGAATTTAAAAACGGACAGGGACAGACGATTCTGATCCGCAGAAATGACGGGGCACAGAATGTGGACACGTATTACGTGTACAACGAATACAACCAGCTGGCTTTCGTCCTTTCCCCGAAAGCGGTAAAACAGATTTCAGATAACAGTAACCTGATTACGGATGCGATTTTAAACGAGCTCTGCTACCAGTACCGGTACGACGGCAGAGACCGTCTGGTTGAAAAAAGACTGCCCGGAAAAGAGTGGGAACTGATGGTGTACGATAAACAGGACCGTGTGGTGCTCACACAGGATGCGATCCTGAGAACAGTAAACAATAACTTCGGAAGCAAAGGCTGGCTTTTTACCAAATATGATGAGTTCGGAAGAGTGGCGTATACCGGTTTCTTCTCCAACACCGCATCGAGACAGGTAATGCAGAATGCCCTGAACAGCATGACCGCCAATCCTTACAATACCGAAAGAAGAACCTCCACCTCCTTTAATCTGCAGGGACTGGATGTGTACTACGACAAACAGGCATTTCCTACAGGAAGCATGACCCTGCTTTCGGTTAATTATTACGATACCTATCCTCCCGAAGCTCCGGCAGTTCCGGCAACGGTTCTGGGACAGCATACGATGAAACAGACGCTGGGAAGCAGTGAAGATGCTTCCACGATGGGAATTTTAACCGCTGCCTACGTTAAAAACATCGAGGACAACAACTGGACGAAAACCTACAGCTATTACGATTCGATGGGAAGAGCCATTGCCACCAAAAGCACCAACCATCTCGGAGGGTATACCAACACCGAAACTGAACTGGATTTTGTTGGGGTTCCTTTAAAAACCAATACCTATCACCTCAGAAAGCAGGGCGAAGTCGGGGTAACGGTACAGGAAAGATTTGAGTACGATTCCCAGAACAGGTTGGTAAAACATTACCATCAGGTAGACAATAATCCCGAAGAACTGCTTGCCGAAAACACCTACAACGATCTATCACAGCTTGTGAACAAGAAAGTAGGCTCTACATCGGGTTCTGCGCCCCTGCAAAGCATCGATTACGATTACAACATCCGCGGCTGGATGACGGAGATCAACAAAAACCAGATGGCGGCTACCGATCTTGGAGGAAAACTGTTTTCCTACAAGATAAAATATACCAGTCGCGAGGGAATCGAAAATCCGGATACAGCACAGTTTTCAGGAAAGAATGTTGTCCCGAAATACAACGGGAATATTACAGAGGTAGACTGGCGAGCGGTAGAATCTATCGGTGCAAATCCATCAACAACCCCGAAAAGATACGGGTATGCGTATGATAAAATTAACAGGTTAACGGCAGGGTTTTACCAGAATCCCCAAAACCCGAACAGTAAAGAAAATACGGAATCGTTAGCGTATGATCTTAACGGAAATATCACCAGTCTTTACAGAACCTCGGTTCTGGAATATGGGAATACAACGCCGACCATGATTGATAACCTGCAATACATCTATGCTTCCGGCAATACCAGCAACAGGCTTACCAGCATCAATGATTATGCACAAAATGCAACAGGATACGAAGGCGGCGGACAAACCATCGGATATGATGTGAACGGAAACATGATCAGTATGCCGGATAAGGGAATCAGTGTGATTAAATACAATCATTTAAACCTTCCCCACCATCTGGAATACAGCAGAGATGGCATTGAAATGGTGAAACTGGACACAAAATACCGCGCCGACGGAACAAAGCTCCGTAAGGTAAACACCACAACGATTTCCGGAATTAACGGCTACACAACCTCTGTGAAGACCATCGATTACCTTGACGGCTTCCAGTATCAGAACATCACTAATTCAGGTGGCGGAGGCGGAGGAAGCTCGTCTTTTTCAGCATCCAATCTTGAGAGTTCACGAGCCATGGAAACGCAGGCATTCAGACTTGTGGACATCGGAGGTCTGGAACCTGTGGGAATGCTGAAGAATTCTGAACTGCAGTTTTTGCCGACTTCAGAAGGATTTTACGATTACATAAAAAATCAATATATTTACCAGTATAAAGATCACTTGGGAAATACAAGGGTAAGTTTTGGGAAAAACAGCGCAGGCGCTCTTGAAATTGTGGATGCTAATGATTATTATCCTTTTGGAATGAATCATTTGAAGAGTGGAAATTCGTTCTTTGGATCAAGTTCATATAAAAATTACAAGTACAATGGAAAGGAGTTGCAGGAAAGTGGCATGTATGATTATGGTGCGAGATTTTATATGGCGGACATCGGTAGATGGGGCGTCGTGGATCCGCTCGCGGAAAAGATGCGTCGTTACAGTCCTTACAACTATGCATTTAATAATCCAATTAGATTTATTGATCCCGATGGAATGCAAAATAAAGATGTTATTATTACTGGAAATGAAAAAGATAAGGCATTTGAACAACTACAGGCTTCCGTTCAAGGGCAACTTAATTTATCTATAGATGAAGATGGAAAAGTAACCGCAACAAAAATTGAAGGAGCTGAACAGACAGATGCATCAAATCTTCTTTTTCATGCTACAAATATTGATCACGACAACATTGTTACCCTAAGAACAGATAGTGACATGAGAGTCGATGAAGCAGAGGGAAGTGAATATCCTTTATACGAAGGAGGTGCTTATCGTGGTAGTTTCGAATATGGAGGGAAAGTTCGTGCGACTAATATTGTTAATCCGGATATTTTAGGGAAGTATGAGAATGTTATGGGTGCAGCTACAGGAACAAATATTTTGCACGAAGCTTTAGAATCATACATTGGTGCAGTCCTTTTTCCAGGAAGCCCTGCTTCGCTTTCCTCAGAAGCATCAGCAAAAGGATACAATGATGCACATGATATTGCGGCTTATGTTGATCCTCGATATAAAGACAGCGATGGATTTAAATTAATACAGAGTTCAAGCAGAACATTTATTGATAGTAATAGAGTTACTATAACCGATAATCTTTCATTAAGAAATATAAAAACAGGAGTGATTACTCCAATTGGAAGTTATTCGGGAACGTATAAAAACTTAAAAAAGAAATAATGAGAGTATTAACTATTATAATTTGTTTTCTTAATATCAGCTGCTTTTCACAAACAAATAAAAGTGAAGATGTTATATCAGCAGTTGTAAAGAAAATAGATTCTACCTCATGGAATTATATTCTTCATTTAGAAAATAAAAAAACGAAGATTATTGTTCCTGTTTTTAAGGAATGTGATAATAAGAAAGATTATTTTGGAAAAATAAAAGTTGGAAAAAAATATAATTTTGTTTTATCCAAAGAAATAAGTTATACTAAAACTCAAAGAGAATTTATAAGCCAAAGTATTGACGGAAAAGAAATCTGGAACTCAAAAATGAAAGGGGTGCTTTATTATACAGATTGCGCAAATATGTGTGGACTTTATATACAGCCCTGATACCCGCTCTCGCGGATTTATAATCCGTGAGCAATAATAAAGAACCCACCGCAAAGCGGTGGGTTTTGTGTTTTTATAATAAAGCAAAACTTACTTATAGCCCTGATCTCGCGGATGGATGACCAAGATCAATGATCCGGCAAATCTTAACGGAAAACTGTTCGGGTATAAAGTAAAATACAGTGAAGTTGAAGGGCTCGAAACGCCCAATACAGACTTTTCTACTCTGAAAGTAAAACCGAAATACAACGGCAATATTGCGGAAGTAGACTGGAGAACAGGAACAACCACAGGAGACAACCTGAGAAGATACGGCTATGTTTATGATGGAGTGAACAGATTACTGGCAGGATTTTACCAGAAAGATACCAATCCTTCTGCAAAGGAATACTTCGAAAAGATGGAATATGATCTTAACGGAAATATATCCAATCTGAAAAGATCGGCGCAATCTCAGCAAGGTGCTTCTGCATTTAATATTGATGATCTTGGCTATATTTATACCGGAAACAGGCTGACTTCCGTTACCGATTCCTCAACAGATTACAGAGGTTATCCCGATACTTCAGGAAACACGATTTCCTACGACCTGAACGGAAACATGAAAGATCATAAGGATAAAGGTATTCTTCAGATTGATTATAATTTTTTAAATCTTCCGAAATATATTAAGTTCAGTGATTTTGCAAGTTACGACAGGAGCAACAAAGTATATGTAAATACGAATTATCTTTACAGAGCAGATGGCTCAAAGATCAGAAAAGTACATAATTATAAAGATCCTTCCTATGCTTATGCTTTGGGAACCAGAACCACCGATTACTTGGATGGGTTTCAATATGAATATGACTGGACACCATTATCCGGAATACCTACGAATGATTTTCAGTTAAAATTTGTTCCAACTTCAGAAGGGTATTTTGATTTTGTAAAAAATAAGTATATTTACAACTACACAGATCATTTGGGAAATATCCGTTTAAGTTATTTCAACAGTGGAGGTGGCGCAGAAGTTCTTGAAGAAAATAACTATTATCCTTTTGGGATGAAGCATGAAGGATACAATACTTCTTTCAGTTTTGGAAGCAGTTACCAGTATAAATACAATGGCAAGGAATTACAGACGGAGTCCGGCATGTATGATTATGGTGCAAGGTTTTATATGCCTGATGTCGGACGATGGGGAGTGCACGATCCATTAAGTGAATTACAATTCACATATAGCCCTTATTCTTATGTTTATGGAAATTCGATTAGATTTAATGATCCGACTGGTATGATTGGAGAAGATCCTGATCCAAAAAAAATATACGGTCCCAAGGGTGGTAAATTAATAGAAGAAGTTGTAATACCTGCTCCTATAAAACCTCTAAAATCACATGATTCATCACTTTCTTGGATGGGTATAAACAGCTTGAGCGCTTATCATTCTTCTGAAGACAGGTTTGCTAAAGCTATTAGAGGAAGCAAAGCAGCTCTTGCAACAGAGAAATTTGAAAGAAATCTTGCATTCACGATGGGAACTTTTATGATGGGAGGAAGTAACATTGTTGCGTCTGCTGGTTGGGCTACTTTTGATTGGTGGCTTGATTATCAAAGTGAAGAAGCTCAGGAAGCTGTCGGTACAGTTCAACTAATGGCTATGCTTGTTCAAGTTAGCCATGGAAATGCATCTGGAATACAAAAGCTGGTTAATGTAGATGCTTCTAGAATTAATATAGCAAAAGGAATTACCCGCTTTACCCCCTTACGTTTAAACGGAAACCCAGTGAGTGCTGGATGGAAACATGTAGTCAATGGTCATTTTAATAGACCTTTAGCAAATAATAGATCAGTCTTTAATATAACAGAAGAACAGGTAAAAAACATACTACAAAGTAAAACTGTAATTACTGCTCCGCTAACTCCACTGACAGGAGGACAGTTTCAAAGAACTGTAGATACAGGTCAGATAATAGGTAATGCAGCTTTAAAAGATGGCGGAGGATTAACATCATGGATTAATGTAATTACTGATCAAAAAGGAAATTTAATAACAACATATCCAGTAGCACCATAATGAGTCATATTGTATTAAAAAAATGGGAACAATTAAAACAGAGAATAATTCAAGATAAAGAAAATTTGGATGCTCATGCTTTATTAAGGAAATTATTAGATTGGACACAAGAAATAAAAAAAATTAAAGATGTTCATATACAAAATTTATATAAACTTCACTTCAGTTATTATGAAAAGCTAGATATAGAAGAAATCTTTTATAATGATAATATTGTTTGGTATTCATTGGAAGAAATAATTCAATACGATATTATTCAAGCAAAAGTTGATTCTTATCAATGGGCAATTGAACATGTTGATCACATATTGTTTAATCTTTTGATTTTTAAGACAGATAAAGATTGTCCTTGTTGTCATGATGATAATCTTCGTGTATTTGTAGAATCTGATTCTAAAAAACTAATCTTTGAATGTGAATTATGTTTATGCTTAATTGATGAAAATAATAATAAACAAAATTCAGAAGAAAAATTATTTATTCCAGCACCAGCTTCATTAATAAAAAGAAAAAGAATAAAACCTAGTCCTATTTAATTGCTTTCGCGAATTTGTAATCCGTGAGCAACAATAAATAACCCACCGCAAGCGGTGGGTTTTATGTTTTATAGCGTAGCTGCGTTTTTGGCAAAAAAACCGATCTCGCGGATTTGTAATCCGAAGAACTGCTTGCTGAAAACACCTACAACGATCTGTCCCAGCTTGTGAACAAGAAAGTGGGAAATAATCTTCAAAGCATCGATTACACCTACAACATCCGCGGATGGATGACCAAGATCAATGATCCGGCAAACCTTAACGGAAAACTGTTCGGGTATAAAGTAAAATATAGTGAAGTGGAAGGGCTTGAAACGCCCAATACAGACTTTTCTACTCTGAAAGTAAAACCGAAATACAACGGCAATATTGCGGAAGTAGACTGGAGAACAGGAACAACCACAGGAGATAACCTGAGAAGATACGGCTATGTTTATGATGGAGTGAACAGACTACTGGCAGGATTTTACCAGAAAGACACCAATCCTTCTGCAAAGGAATACTTCGAAAAGATGGAATATGATCTTAACGGAAATATATCCAATCTGAAAAGATCGGCGCAATCTCAGCAAGGTGCTTCTGCATTTAATATTGATGATCTTGGATATATTTATACCGGAAACAGGCTGACTTCCGTTACCGATTCCTCAACAGATTACAGAGGTTATCCGGATACCTCAGGAAATCCAATTCGCTATGATAGCAACGGAAATATGATTTCTCACAGAGATAAGGGAATTTTGCAAATTGATTATAATTTTTTAAATCTTCCGAAATACATTAAGTTCGATAATTTCATAACAACTCGTGCCGGAAAAATATACGTTAATACAGTATATACTTACAGGGCAGATGGAGTAAAAGTGGGGAAACAATATTCCTATAAAAATTCCAGTAATATAACCCATCTTTTCAACGAAAGGACGGATTATCTGGATGGTTTTCAATATACCAATGAGTTGCTTAAATTTGTTCCAACTTCCGAAGGGTATTATAATTTCGAAAATAATAAGTATATTTACAACTACACAGACCATTTGGGAAATATCCGTTTAAGTTATTTCAACAATGGAAGCGGCGCAGAAGTTCTTGAAGAAAATAACTATTATCCTTTTGGGATGAAGCATGAAGCCTATAATGTTTTACCGGGAAATCCTGCATACAAATACAGTTACAATGGAAAAGAATTGCAGACGGAATCAGGATTGTATGATTATGGCGCAAGATTTTATATGGCAGACATCGGTAGATGGGGTGTTGTTGATCCGTTGGCAGAGAAAACTATGGATATTTATGGTTACGTATGGAATAATCCAATAAAATTTATTGATCCCGATGGGCAAAGTGGTGAGCCCACACTAGATAAAAAAAATAAAACCATCACAATAAATCAACATTTGATATTTTATGGAGGAAAAGCAACTTCTAAATTATCCGATAAAATAGCAACAGGAATATCTTCTCAATGGAATGGTGCTAATGGAAGGGTAAAAGTTGGTGGAGTGGAATATAAAGTTAAATTTAAAGTTACTTATGAAACAGTATCTGAAGTTGACGCTAAAAAAATGGCTTCTGGAAATACGGATATAAAAAATAACTTTATTCGTGTAGAAGATGGTAAAAATGGAGAAAGTAGTTTCACTCAAGAATTAGGTGCAAATTCATATTATTTTAATACTGATGATGACTTAGCTGGTTCAACAACACCTGCTCATGAAATAGGCCATGGTTTAGGGCTTGATCATACTAATAAAGGAGGACAAAATGAAAACGATGTACCTGACATTATGGAGGCGAGAGGTACACAAGTACATCCTAAATGGTCAAAAAAAGGGCCTAGTAATTCTATAGATCCGAATTTTAGAAGAGTAGATAAAACAGAAGTATATGATGTTCTTAAAGGAGTAAGATTTGATAAAAATGGGAAAGGTAAAATTGGAAAAACAACAAATAAAATTTATGATAAAAACTTTATAATAATATTACTTTTCTTTTCTTGTAAATTCAATGAAAATAATGTTGCATCCAAAGAAAATGTTATTGTTATAAAAAATGATAGCTTAAAAAATTTATCATCAGAATGGAAGAAAGATAATATAGGTTGCTTAAAGTACAGAAATGTTAAAAACTTTAATAAACTATTAAGTGGTTACAAATTATTAAATAAAAAAAGTAAGAAAGAATTTATTAATGTTTTGGGTATTCCTAATCAGGAATTAGTGTATGATAATTTTTCTGTAATAATATATTACTATAATAGTATATGTGTAAATAATAAATTGTTGATAGATTCTGATAAATCAAATATTAGGATAAAATTTGATAAAAAAAATGAATATCTGAATTTTGATACAAGAATTGAATAAGTTTTATTATTTTAACCCCAATCTCGCGGATTTATAATCCGTGAGCAACAATAAATAACCCACCGCAAAGCGGTGGGTTTTGTGTTATAAAGAGCAGCACAAAATAAAATGCTTTTCATTTTTAACCTCAGAAAGCAGGGCGAAGTCGGGGTAACGGTGCAGGAAAGATTTGAGTACGATTCCCAAAACAGGTTGGTAAAACATTACCATCAGGTAGACAATAATCCTGAAGAACTGCTTGCCGAAAACACCTACAACGATCTGTCACAGCTTGTGAACAAGAAAGTAGGCTCTACATCGGGTTCTGCGCCCCTGCAAAGCATCGATTACGATTACAACATCCGCGGCTGGATGACGGAGATCAACAAAAACCAGATGGCGGCAACGGATCTTGGCGGAAAACTGTTTTCCTACAAAATAAAATATACCAGTCGCGAGGGGATCGAAAATCCGGATACAGCTCAGTTTTCAGGAAAGAATGTTGTCCCGAAATACAACGGGAATATTGCAGAGGTAGACTGGCGAGCGGTAGAATCTATTGGTGCAAATCCATCAACAACCCCGAAAAGATACGGGTATGCGTATGATAAAATTAACAGGCTTACAGCCGGGTTTTACCAGAATCCCCAAAACCCGAACAGTAAAGAGAATACGGAATCTTTAGCGTATGATCTCTGAAGAATTCTGAACTGCAGTTTTTACCGACTTCAGAAGGATTTTACGATTACATAAAAAATCAATATATTTACCAGTATAAAAATCATTTGGGAAATGCAAGGGTAAGTTGCGGAAGAAGCAGGGATCTAGCGGATTTGTAATCCGTTAGCAATAATAAATAACCCACCGCAATTGCGTGGGTTTTGTGTTATAATACAACGATATTTTATTAGAGGTCTTTAAATTTTTAGCAATAAGCATTATTTTTTATATTAATAAATTTTGCGGAAAGAATTAATATATTTACCAGTACAAGGTCAACTGCTTTAAAATATGATGCAGCCACACCAGATCAAATTGTTGAAATATATTTAATAAATAGAATTTGACAGATTGTGGAATGAAGGTGTTTTTCGTCTAATTAATAATATATCAAATTGCAATATAGATGATTATAAGGATGAGCCTATTTACATCTGAAGAAAAATTGCAGAAAGCTGCTTCAAAAGTTGGAGTTTCATTTCCGGATCTTGGCTTTGGAAGAGGATATATAAAAAATCATCAAAAATGGATAATTATATTTGTTATGTAAAATATGATAAAGAAGATGCTGAGGTTATTGAAATGCTCAGTAATGTTTTTAATTATAAAAAAGAACAAATAGGAAATTTATTTGATCAGAAAGACTTTGAAATAACCTTTGAAAACAGAATTTTAGATGAAATTTCAGAGTTTTGTACTGAATTAAATGTTTATATTCCTAACAATGAAATAACTGCAATATATCCAAATAACTTTTTATTTGGATATCAAGTATCAAAATATTTAAATCAGCAGGTTTTAGTAAGCGTTAGTTTTGAAAATAATGATCCTTATCAATACATATTAATAGAAAATGATTTGTTTTTTATTGTTGATGAAGTGATTGATGACAATTCAGATGATAAATATGGTATTACTGTACAAAAGAATACTAAAATTAAAATTTCTTATAATGACGCAATAAATTTTAGTTCTTAGAGTGCAATCATTATGCTTGTGATCCATATGTACAAAAAAGCTCAATAATAAAGAATCCGGCTCTTCTGAGGCGGATTCTTGTTTTGGTAATGAAATAGAGCTGTTATTACTTTGCGATTGCATACTATTTTACAGCTTACTGCCGAATTTCATTTAGATAAAGAATTTTTTTTCTGTGTGTTTCTACCGTGCTTTATTACTTATAAAAAATTTTAGAGAGGTCTTTACTTCTAAATCCGTTGCTGATTGATTGTGAATTATCATTTTCCGGATCTCAAGTATCAGTTGTCGCAAAATCTTAATTTGTTCTGAAGAAGTAAAAATACTTCGGATTACAGCATAGGTTGTGGAAGATTATTAATTGTTATTTTATTATGGCTTGTTTCGTTGGAATTAATTAAACTTGAATTTTTATTAAATATAGTTAAAAATATGTTGATATTCCAAATAAATATTCAAAATAATTTAATTTTTTATGATAATTTGATAAATAACTCTCTGTGATTGGAATTTTCAATTCTATTTTTAGAGTTATTGCGAATAAATGTCCGTATTTATAGGGATTTTCGAACACTGATTTAGATTGAGAAATTATTTAACTAACACTTTGGGGATATGTTTTATCGGAAAATTTACAGAATTGGCAATGAAGCAGAATTTGTTTGCTTTTTGATGAAGTTCTTTGGCTTTTTCTATCATCGATTCCTCTGAAACCGTGATTTCAGGATGGAGAATGACTTCCGTGAAATGTCCGCTCCCGTTTTCCGGTTCCGTCATGATGCCTGTAGCAAAATCTGTATACTCCGTCACAATAATCCCTTCTTCGGAACAAAAATGAAGATACCAGAGCATATGGCATGAGGAAATTGAGGAAAGAAACATCTCTTCCGGATTGTATTTTGTTTTGTCTCCGCGAAAGGACGGATCGGATGAAGCTTGAATTATCGCCTTATTCTCTGCAGAGATGTCATGGCTTCTTTCGTATTCTCTGTAAGAACTGGTTCCCTTTCCTTTGTTTCCGGTCCAGCAAACTGTGATTTTATAATGGTGATTTTTCATTTTGATAATAGTGTGTAAAACTTTGAAAAATGTAAAATTTTATTCAGTCTTTTCTTTGTATCTCTTTTGGATAAATTTTTAAAATTTAGATCGTATAAAATGACATCTCTATCCATAAACTTTACGTAATAAATGGTGTTTTCTATAGTATTTATCACGCCTTGTTTGGAGTAAAGTGTTTTAAAAGATTCTTTAAAGAGTTTTTTAAGTTCCTTTTTTGTATATTTTTTGGAAAGAGTTTCATACAGCATTGTAACGGTAGGGGAGTTTTCGTGAACCATCGGAATAGCGGCTATCGGAATCAGAACGTCATATATTTTTTCGTATTCATGAAGATTGGAATAGCATTCAGAATATAGGTAAGCAATATAAGCTATTTCTGAAAATAGTCCGTTTCCGCAGGATATTCTTACCGGATTATTTTGGGCTAAATTAAGATATTGTATGGCTTCCCTATAATTTTTTTGAATCATCTCAAGATAAGCCAGTTTTTTGTAGAGTTCATACAAAAACTGATTGTCTTCAGAATAGGGTATCCTTACAAAAGGGTCTTTTAAATTTTTATTTTGTTTAAAATAATTTAAAAGTTCAAGATATGATATTTTTGCACGATTAAATTGTTTAAGACTTTGTTCCTTCGATGCTTTGCCTAAAAATGCAGTAAATAAATATTCAGAATTCGGATAAGCTGCAATAAATTGATTGTATTTTAAAAGAATTTCTTTTTGAATATGAATAATACTTTTTGAATTTATGGAAGTGCTGTCAGTGTCAGAAATAATTTTATTCAGTAAAGAATCTTCAATTTTAAATATTTTGCTTATTGCAACAGAATCCTCTTTCTGCCCAGAAGCCACGAAGAAACATAATAATAAAAGTAAGGAGAAAATACTTTTCATTTTCAGGTGTCAGTTTGTATAATAAGAGGTGAAGCTATGAAATACAGATTGCTTGTAAAAATAAAAAATCTCCATAAAATAATATGGAGATTTTAAGTTTTTCCTGTATTAATTAGAATATCCTATCAATTCTTCTTTATTGGAATTGTAAATTCTGTATTCTAAATATTTAAAAGAATCCCTTGGAATAACGGTTACCCACTTTTTGTATTTCATAAACCATTTCATCTGGATGCTTTTGATCCCTTTCGTAAGGTAAGCTTCCACAAAAGGATGTACGTGAAGGTAAAGTTTTCCTTTTTCCTTCTGCATAATGGTTCTCAGGGTTTCTCCCATTCTTTCCACAATAACGATCGGAGCTGCAATTTCTCCGTCTTTATTCGGGTTTTCTTCTTTGGTGTCGATCTGTTTTTCCGGACGGTTTCTTTGTCTGGTAATCTGTATCAGTCCGAATTTACTCGGCGGAAGAATTTTATGGCGGGCTTTATCGCGCTTCATTTCTTCCTTCAGATGTTCGTACAGATCTCTTCTGTGGTCTGCGTTGGGCATGTCGATAAAATCGATCACAATAATTCCACCCATATCACGGAGACGCAGTTGTCTTGCAATCTCGGTTGCTGCCATTTTATTCACCTTTAAGGCGTGTTCTTTATTTACGGCAGTTCCGGTTGTGATATTATTTCCGGAGTTTACGTCCACTACGTGAAGTGCTTCTGTGTGTTCTATTACCAGATAAGCACCTTTTGAGCTTGGGATATTGACGTGTTTTCCAAAGCTTTGTTTGAGCTGTTTTTCAACATTATAATATTCCAGAAGAGGAATATGAGAATTGTAAAAATGGACAATGTTTTTCCTTTCGGGAGCGATTACTTCCAGGTAGTTTTTCATTTCTTCCACCATCTGTTCGTCGTCGCAGGTAATGCTCACGAAATCCTGGTTGAAGTTGTCTCTTAAAATAGCTGAAGCTTTATCGTCTTCGCTTAAAACTCGTGACGGAACTTTATTTTTCTGTATATTTTTGAAAGTTGTTTCCCATTTCTGAATCAGCTGATTCATGTCATTGTGCAGGTCTGCAACTTTTTTGCCTTCGGCTACGGTTCTTATAATAACCCCGAAACCTTCAGGCTTGATGCTTTCGATTAACGTTCTCAGTCTCTCTTTTTCTTCGGAACTTTTTACTTTCTTGGAAATCGAAACCTTGTTATCGAAAGGGATGAGTACCAGAAATCTCCCTGTTAAAGAAACCTGAGTGGAAATTCTCGGTCCTTTTGTAGAGATCGGTTCTTTGGTAATCTGCAGCAGCACAAGATCGTCTTTCGCGATTACCTTGTCTACCGTTCCGTTTTTGTCTATTTCGGGTTGTATCTCGAAATTTTTTAAGCTTGAAGTATTTTGTTTCTTGGAAATCGTATCCCGTAAAAATTTTCTGTACGTGAGATATTGCGGTCCCAGATCCTGATAATGCAAAAAGGCATCCTTTTCGTATCCTATGTTTACGAAAGCTGCATTCAGGTTAGGAGCCAGCTTTTTTACTTTCCCAACAAACAAATCTCCAACTATAAAATCGCTTTTGTCCTCTTGCTCATGAAGTTCACATAGTCTTCCGTCTTCCAGCAGTGCAATCTTTGTAAGATCATCCTCATGCGAAACTATTAGTTCTTTCTTCATTTTGTTGTAAGATAAAATTGTTAAGATTGTAGGAAAAGAGTGTTTTTTTCATCAGATGAATTTTAACCTTAAATTACGCATAACAATTGAATGAATGCTAATTTTTCTGATAAAATATAAAACGTTCTTTTCCTTAAACATCTTATAGTTGCAAAACAAAATATAGTCGGTGAGGCTTTAAAATTTAAAATCACCAACTATATCTTTATATTGTAAATCTCGAGAAAAAGAGATTATTTCTTCTTATGTCTGTTCGCTCTTCTTCTTTTCTTTCTCTTATGAGTTGCAACCTTGTGTCTTTTTCTTTTCTTTCCGCTTGGCATAATTATAATTTTTTAGTAACTAGTTAATATTCAGTTAATTTCTTATTTTACTGTAACTTTCGTTTTTACTTTCTCCACAAAAGATTTTGATGGCTTGAAAGCAGGAATGTTATGAGCAGGGATTTCAATGGCAGTGTTCTTAGAGATGTTTCTTCCTGTTTTTGCTGCTCTTGTTTTAATGATAAAAGATCCAAAACCTCTTAGATAAACATTATCTCCATTATACATAGAAGTCCTGATTTCTTGCATAAATGCCTCTACAACTTTCTGTGTTTCATTCTTTTCGGTTCCCAACTTGTTTGAGATGGTGTTTACCAATTCTGCCTTTGTCATTTCCTTATTTTAATTTTAAATTTTAGGTGTGCAAATTTAGTTAAAAAAATTGAATATTAGCAAATTAGTGATAAAATATTTTTTGATAAGAGGTTGAAAACTTAGTATTTATTCTGTACAGATGTTCTGTTAAGTCACGATTACATACTGGAATTGTAGTAGCCGTTCTCTACACAGAAGCGGATCAGATGAAGTTTTGTCTTTAATCCGAGCTTTTCCGTAAGACGGTTAATGTACGTGTCTATTGTTCTCGTACTGAGATTCAGTTTTTCTCCTATCTCCTTGTTACTGAAGCCTTCATAGCAGAATTTCATCAGCTGTATTTCTGTTGGGGAAAGTTCTTCCTGACTTTTTTTCTGCCGGTTCATATAATCCATTACTGCTAAAGGCTGCTGCTCCCAATGTTTCGTGTAGGCTTCATAATCGAAACTGTCTGAAGTAATTTTTCCTTTGATAATTTCTTTAATGATGGTACTTTTTTTCTCACAGTAAAAAGTGTTGGGAATTTTAGAAAGAATTTCCGCCATATCTTCCTGATAGGTTCCGGAATACGTAATAACAGGGGTTTCAGAATCGCTTTTCCGGATGTATTTAATGGCTTCCAGCCCGCTGAGAACAGGCATAAAAAGCTCTACAATAAATACGTCTTCCTGTCTTCTGTAATTCCGGCTGATAAGCTCATGCCCGTTGTTGCAGTCGTTCAGCAGCATGTAGAACGGATTTTCCGTCAGCGTTTTGATCATGATTTTCTTAAAATAAAAATCACTGTCGGCAATAGAAAATCGCACAGTATTGGTTAATATTTTGCTCACTTTATTATCGATTTGGTGGATGATAATTAAAATTCAGATCACTAAATTAGGAAAATATGCTGAAAGTGAAAATTAATCTTAATTTAATTCAGAAAATAGAATTATTTAAAGTGAAAACTTAAATTTTGTGCATAAATTATTTTTTTATAATTTCACGTAACCAAACCAAATCACAAAATATGTCTTCGAACAGGGAGAGAAAATTAAACCATGCCGACGTTAGGGCGGGCATCTGGAAATTTGTTCTGTCATTCATTGTCTTATCAGGTGTATCCTTCATCTGTGTCTTTTTCTTTTTTAAAAGCTATGATATCCAAAGAGAAGGGATCAAAAAACAGGCGGACGACTACCGCGAACTGCTTACAAGAAGCGATCTTCTCAGAATCCATGTGGACAGTATCCTGTACCGGATGGATCAGCTCGATATCAGCAAGGTGGATAACGATATTTTCCTCCGCAACTACATTATGGATAACGTAAGGGATGCCAAAAACATCATGGGGAAAGACAGCGCGGATAATTTTAAGCATTATTCCATCCTCATGAAACAGATCGAGCCGATGCTTGCACTGAAAAATCAGATTGTAAATGTTTCCTACAAAGAGCAGAATGCTTTACGGGATCTCAGCGAATGCCGCGGAAAAGTGGGCATTGTAAACCATGAACTAAGGGTAGATCCTACAAGAAAATTCTCGGGAAGCAAACGAAGAAGATAAAAACTAAAATTATGCAGGGACAAATCACACTATCTAAAAAAGAAAAGCATTATCAGTTTTTATATTTAATTGTAATGCTTTTTGCAGCGCTTATTTTTCTGGGAATCATCTTTTTAAAAGGTTTTGAATCTCCGTTTTCAGACGAAGATATGATCTCGGTGCAGAATCTTGAAGAAAAAGCAAAGTTCGACCAAAAGCAGAAGTTTTCCTATAAAACCTTAGACAGCACTTTTTCGATGATCAACCGTTCAACGGATGAATCGCCGCAGCCTTTTGTAGAAAGCAATATCATGTACGGAATTAACGATGTCGCCAATTATTTCCAGAACGGGGATAATATTTCAGACATCAGAAAAGATGCGTATCCGCAGATTGCGAAATTCTACAAAATGTATTTCAACGACAAAAAAGTAATTTCCAGCAAAACGGAAAATATCAAAAGCTTCGAAAAGCAGTTTGAAGAATGCTCCATAGGTTTCAAAGAGAAGAAAAGCCAGCTTTTTCAGCGGGAAACAGCTTTAAAAGCACGGACTCAGTAAATTTTCATATCCTTTCATAAAACACACCAAATAAAACACACATCACACAATCATTAACTATGAATTATTTTCAAAAAAACAAAAAGAACATTATCATCGGTGTTATTGCGACGCTGCTTATCGCGGCACTGGTTGCATTGTGGCTGCAGAAGAAGGTGATCCACTCCGCAGATGATATTGTAGGGGTAGTTTATCCCTCTTCCCTGAAAGTAGGAGACACCCTTTTGTTTGAAGACAAAACCCAGTTTGCAAAAACCAAAAAATGGATCTTCGGAGACGGAACTTCAAGCGATAAAAACAGCGGCTTTCACTTTTACAACAGACCGGGATATTATCAGGTAACGCTGATTATTGATAACAAATATTCCAAATCTTTTCCCGTAATGGTTTCCGCAAGATCAATTCCGAAGCCTGTAGATTCTGCAAAAACAAGAACTTTAATCGATGCGCAGACTCAGGCAATGCAGTTTGAAAACGTACAGTTCCGAGCGATTTCCGATGCCAAACAGTTTACATGGAAGTTCGGTGAAACAGGAAACATCGATTCTAAAGATAAAATGGCAATCTATTCCTACAAAAAACCGGGAGATTATGTCGTAACACTTTACACCGACGAAAGCGCGGAGCCGATTCTTCATCAGATTAAAATTCTTCCCGCCTATGATGCGCTCGAAGAAGAGGCAAGTGTAGAAGACGCTTATGCTAAAATAGATAATGATTTTAAATATCATCTTCAGCAGATTGCCAACGGAAACAGCTTCAATATGCATTACAATTATTTACTGAGAACCTATCTGTGCAACAATGAAAATACCGTGGTAAAAGTAAGCGACAGCAAAGTCAATAACTTTTACATGTACTGTGCAGGTCTTCAGTTTGATAAAAATATGGTGATCCAGACCGTAAAGGTAAACTTCGATGATGCACAGAACTGTGTAACCAAAGTTGATATTAACCAAAGTAAATAATTTTCCGTTCAGAAATTTTCTTGAACCAACACACCAATCATTAAATAAATCAGGATGAAAAATAAACTTCCTCTAGCAGCATATTATATCGGAGTTTCAGTAGTACTCGTAAGCTGTCAGGTAAAACTGCCGTCGAAAAGAACTCCGGAGCCCACCCATTACGGACAGGTTGATAATTATCCGGTCGTGAACGGTTTTCCTAAAAAATCAGTTCCTTGGATTGCCATATCCGACAGATCCAGAAATACCGCATATCTCGATAAAAGCGATGAAAAATCGTACAAGGAAGTTAAATTTCTGGAGCCTTTGATGGTTTTAAAAAACCGCGACGGAATGGTAAAAGTTGCAGAATATATTCCGGATGCACTCATGAAAAAAGTCTCTTCCAAACAGATCAAAACCTACGGCTGGATTCCGGAATCCGATCTTCTTTTATGGAGCAATTCTTTAAAAAGCGAAAAAACAGGATTTCCGGTAAGAGTAGCCATTGTTCCGAGCAACAGTGAGGTCATCAAAAACTCAGAAAGATATTACAAGAACGATTCCATCATGGTTTTTAATTCGCCAAGTCTTATTGAACAGGCAAATGTGAAAATTCCGAACGGACAGATCGTATACGTCTACAAACAGGCGGAAAACAACAAACGATTTCTGGTGGGTAAAAAACCAAACATCGATATCGACAGCATCAGTACAAGTCTGTACGGATGGGTAAGCTCCAACGTAGTTTCCACATGGGGAGAACGTTCTGCCGTAAAAATGAAAAATACCACAGGAATTACAGAAACCACGCTGGGAATTCATGAAGGCTCTCCGGGAGGAAATGAAACCGAAAATAGGACTGCTGTTTTGTTGACAGACGTAAACAAAAGAACACCCCTTGAAAATATTTTTCCGGTAACATTACCCTTAAATGAACCGCCCGCTCCGGATTCTAAAACAAAGTATTTTACCAATATTTTAGATTACAGTAAAAATTACGTTTTCAATGTATTGGGAGAGCCGATTTATTTCGACCGTTACCGCGAAATTACGGAGAAAAACAAAAAAATAAATATCGTATTTGCCTTAGACATCAGTGCTCCGAATGCACCTTATGCTCCGATTGTGAAATCCTTGTTGCAGGATTTACAGTTGAGATTCGAGAAACCATCCTATTTTAATCAGATAAAATACGGCGTGGTTTTGTACAAAAATAATTCCTGTGGAGACAATGTGGCGGTTTCAAATTTAAGCACAGATTACAGCAAAATAACCACCTTCATCGATCAGAAGAGCAATGAGATGAACTGTGTAAGCAACAGCGGTTATCAGCCGGTAAATGAAGGTTTGATGGCAGCCGGAAACCTCTTATCCAACGTTCCGGATGAAACCAATATCGTAATCACGGTGGGAACATCATCCAGTCAGGGCGGAAATATGTATGGAGTCATCAATTCTCTAACGCAGGCTCAGGCGAGACTGATCATGTTCCAGACCAGTGCAAGATCATCCGATACCTACAACGATTTTGTTTTGATGGCAGAAAATGTGGTAACCAATACCGCAAAAAATATTGCTGAATTGAAGAAACAGAAAATTATTAACCAGAATGATGTTTTAACGAAAAATAATTTCAGTCTTATTGAAGGAGATGAAGGCTTTTTCTCACTCGATTATCCGAAGCAGAGTATGGCACAGGGATTTGTGATTTTTCCTAAAAAAGGCGATATCGCGAAGCCCGGTTATCTTAAAAAATCCGTCGACAGCCTGATTGCGCAGGTTACTCTTGATAATACGACTTTGGATAAATCTTTAAACGATTATTTCCATTCATCAGTAGGAGCAGGAAGAACGGATGTGGATGTAAAATACAAATATCTTTATCCGGGACTTACCAATCCGGTTCCGGCAGGAATTGCCGCACAGCTCATCAATTACGGAAATCCGTTTCTGGTGAAAGGTTACATTCCGAAAGAACTGAAAGATTACAAACCGGGATTGGAAAAAGGAATTTTAATTTCTGAGAAAGAATTTGACAATTTAAAACTTTTCTATACCGAAGTTTATCAGAACACCGGAGCGGAAAGATCAGATTTCAGCCAGTCCAGAGCGATTAACGAGTACGTGAAACTGCTGAAAAAATATAACCCCACTCTGAAATTTTTAGACAAAAGCGATCTTTATAAACAGCCGATGTCTTACTCCGTGGGAATCAGTACAGGTTTTGATAATTCTGATGAAGAACTGATGTCGAAATATATGCTGAAAGGCTGGAAAAAATCTAAAATTGTGACTAATGAAACGGTAAAAACCTATTTTAAACATTACAAAGATTTAGTCGACAGAATGTTGTCTCACAGAAATGATCCTGCGGTGAAAATCGAGCAGAACGGACAGACTTTTTACTGGCTAAATGAATATTTTATGCCGACCATGATGCCAGTTGAAGAACCGGAATATACTCAACATTAATTCTTTATAAATAGAAAAGCGGAAAATATTTTTCTGCTTTTTTTATTTTTTAATGTAAATTTTTTATCTTTGGATTACCCAAATCACGTAAATATGTCACAGCAATCATCACCTCATGACGGCAAATATTTTGTTGTCCGGAAAGGCAAAGCCCAGTGTAATCAGGGTGATCAGTTTCCCCAGTACAAAGTTAGTTCCCATCAGAAACATTTTTGGAACGATTCCGATGGTAATGCAGATTTTCTTGGCGTTACCGAAGACGATCTTCAGTTTAATCCATCCGGTCCCAGTTTTGGAAAATGCAGACTTAAACCTACTTCGGGAGGTTATCTACCATGCTCTTACGCGCCTGCCGGAAAATGGCAGAAAACTTATGATAAAGTAACCATTATGGGGAAAAAGATCGTCACCGAACTTTCTGAACTGCAATGTGTAATCGGAGGCAAGATTACCATTAAAGATCACGGACAGCGTGGAGAAATGAGTAAACAGAATGTGAAAAATGCGGATAATAAAACCGTTCAGCACATCAATCCTTTGGTGAAGATGCAGGATTTTAAAGAGACCGTTCTCGAAAGTGAAATCGATGCTTACTAATTAATTCAAAAAGAACGTTCTATGTCTAAAAAAGGAGTTTCAAAAATCTCGGGAAACCCAAGTCCTGTTGTTGGTGAAAAAACCACTTACATGGTTACAGACTGGTATCCCGCCACGTCCGCAGAAGAGAGAAATCCTGCTGTGGTTACCTGGGAACTTTTTAAAAAACGTCCCGACGGAAGTTTTACGACAACCAACATCAAAAAAGTGGGGGACGGAAGTTTTACATTTGGAGAAGTTGCGGCTAAAAATACCTACCGTCTGGAAGCGTATCTTCATCAGCCGGAAGGAAAAGGAAGTACCACCATTGATATTACTCCGCAACAGAGAGAAGTTCCCAAGATCAATAAAGTGGAATTGCGCTATGCAGACGATTCTCCGGGAACCGTTTTCAGTTATCAGGAAAAACTTGTTGCCAACGCGCAGTGCGTAAATCTTGCCGGTAAAAAACTGCTGTTTACGCTTTGGGAAGATGATGCAGCAGGAGAGGGACATAACTCTAAAAATAAATTTGTAGACAGCAAAGAAGCGGTTGTAAGCAGAACCGGAACGGCAACCGCAGAATTCATACTTACTAAAGCTTTGATGCAAAAAGCTTCAAAAGGAGAAAGAGATCCTAAAGAACTGGAATTCTATGTAACGGTAGAATATTACAGAGACAGAAAACACGCAAGTGAAAACCGCGTGATAAAAAATCCTGAATACAAACCGCCTATTCAGCCCTCTCAGGCTCAGAAATCTACGCCAAAAGCCACAGGTTCACCCGCCGCTTCAAAACCAGATTCTAAAAAAGAAACCAGCGGAGTATTTGATTCCTTCACAGAAACCGTAAGAAATACATGGAATGAACTTTGGGACTGGGCAGAATCCAAAGGAGCCGTAAAACCGGATAAAAAACCCACAGTTCCCAAACCGGAAGGTAAAACGACGAGTGTGGTAAACGGAGAAACTAAGGATTCATGCCTGTGTAAAGAAACCAAATTGTTTTGGGGGAAACATTTTACCTGTCAGGAACGCAAAAAAATTATTGAAATTTCGCATAGACTTGGCTGTAAACCCGATTATCTTACTTCAGCTATGGCTCTGGAAACAGGAGGTACTTTCAATCCCGCAATCGTCAATAGTTTAGGATACACAGGTTTAATACAGATAGGAACAACGGCGGCGGCTGATATCAATAGGAGGAAAGGAACCAATGTAACTGCCGGAAAAAACGGAAATCTGAAAAACATGACCAAGCTGGAACAGCTTACATACGTAGAATATTATCTGGAACCCTATAAAGGAAAACTCAATACACTGGCAGATTTTTACCTTGCTATTTTAATGCCTGTAGATTGCGGAAGAGGTAATGAAAGAAATCATGTTGTTTTTGATAAGAACTTACAGCTGGATTATGATAAAAATAATAAAGTTATTAAAAACACAAAATGGGTAAGGCAAAAAGCTTATCAGCAAAATCCTGCATTTTTTAAAGAAGGAAAAAACGAAACAGGAAGAACGTACGTTTGGGAAATAGCGGAAGAAATAGAAAAATGGTACAATAAAGGGGAAGCAAATGCAGAAACGAGCTTTTTATGCCAGAAATCTGCTGCACCTGCAAAAGTAGAACAGCAGAGTGGAAAATGGCATGATCCTGTTGATAATCCAAGACTTACAAAATATAATTATGGCGGAAATGTAAAGC
Organism: Chryseobacterium sp. ZHDP1; assembly: GCF_018603435.1. GTDB lineage: Bacteria > Bacteroidota > Bacteroidia > Flavobacteriales > Weeksellaceae > Chryseobacterium > Chryseobacterium indicum. Next base: position 4,195,424 of record NZ_CP075682.1, read on the forward strand.
CTTCCAGCGGAACATACGGATGGTGCAGAAGAAACAGCAACGGAAGCAAAAAATACCATTCAGGATTTGATTTCTTTGCCATCCCCGGAAAAGATAAAGTATATGCAACTTTAAAAGGTAACATCCATCAGGTAAGATATTCTGCAACTGCAGGATGGATTGTAAGAGTAAAAATTCAAAATGTGAAAGACCTTTTGGAGCAGGAGAAAAAAGTAGCTTACAAAACACAGTTTACCGATGAGCTAAAAGGAATCAATATAAAAGAGACAGATGACGTCTACTTTATTTATATGCATTTAGATAGTGTTTCGGTAACGGAAGCTGATGCAAACGCCAAAAAAGAAGTGGACGCAGGAACCGTTTTGGGATACGCCGGAGTTTCGGGATCTATTGCAAGCGGAGGAAGAGCACCTCATTTACATCTTGAAGTGGCAACAGTTTTGGATGCATATGGAAAAGGCGAATCGGTAAGAACGAACCCTGCAAGATTTGTAAAACTGAATTCTTACGATACAAAAGATCAGGATGAAGCAGCCAAAATAAACCATACATATAAAAAATAAGACTATATATGAAGAACTATTCTAAAAGATTATTGCTAATACAGCTTTTGCTGTTTATTTTTATTGGATGCAAAAAATATCAGTCACAGGATCACATCAATACAAAATTTACTGTTGATAAAGAAAATATAAAAGACGATAGCTACAGTTCAAAAAATTTAGATAATCTTTTTGCCGCAAAAGGAAATACTTATTTCGAGCCAGATTATACAGGTACTTCTTTTGACGATTATTACGTTAAAAATATTGTCGTTAAGGACCAAAAAGGAAAGAAATCTAATTATCTGCTTTTCTTTGATAACAAAGATATTTTAAAAGATACTTTGAGAATTGCCGATGATGAAATGTATTCTTTAAATGTTATTTTTGATAGCAAACGGAAAGGAATTGCGGTAGGAACTTTCGATGCAAAACAATCTTACTTTAAAATCGAAAAGAATTTTGAATTGGATAAAAATATAAAGCTTAAACCCATTCCCGTTTCTTCAAAAATTGAAAAATGTCCGCTTCCTGTACAATTGCTGTCTGAAGAAAATGTAGGTCTGGAAGAACATTTTACATTTGGAACACAAAATTCAGACACCAAAAAAGAAAGTCAATCTGCACAGACTGTCGTTGATGAATTTTCACAATGGAAAGGAAATTATCAGGCTGACTTTGAAATTTCAAGAACGGATGGAGATTATCAGGTAAAATATGAGGTTAAAATTACAGATAAAAATAATGTTGCCATTACCGAAAAGATTAATGATGAAAGCAATTTAGTTTCAGGAACTTTTATAAATTCTGCATCTGATGATAAAATCGTGATCAAATCCAAAACAGATGATACATTAGAATATATTGTTGCTAAAATTGGCGGAAAATATTATCTCATGGGAAATACCATTTACATGCTTAATCCCCCGAATGACAAATATATTCTGAAGAAAATTTAAAAATAGGAGAGGTTGTGTTTTTCACAATCTCTTTTTTTTTGTAAATCTTTTAAACTCATCTCTCTTTTGCCGTTAAATATATTTTGAACGTATTGTGCTGTTATTTGCTGAATGAATTTTCTTTGCGAACGCAGTATTAAAATACCACAGTACTTTTCATCTTAAATCATCGCCTCAATCATTTTTCAGTTAATTTTAAAACAAAAAATATGGTCGGATTAAAATTTATGGTATTTTTGATCTAATAAATACGTCAAAAGTATACCTTATGATTACAAAAAAAATCATTGGAATTTGTTTACTGGCAGGACTTTTCACCATTTCCTGCTCGAAAAATGAAACAAAGAACAAAACGGCAACAGCAGACTCAATGTCCGTTTCTCAGCCTGTTGAAAAAACGGCAGTTCCTGTTGAGAAAAAAGATGCTGCACAATCTGATGAACAAACAGAAAGTCCGGAAGAAAAAGATACAAAAAAGACCGTCTCCAAAACTTCTGTTGAAGGGAAATTTATCGCAACAACCTGTGAAGGTGCAAGATTTTCAATAGAATTTAAAAATACGGACGGAAATCCAACGTTTAAAATTTTAGATAAAACAAAAGTAATTGCTGCCGGAAATGTCTCTGCAGAAACCGACGAAAAAACAGGAGCGATCACCAATATTATGATGGGCGAAATTGGCGGTGTCTATGAAGGTGACAAAATTGTGATCCAGAATTACGGAAACGCAATGAACGAATTCGAACACTTCACGCAATGCGGCGATAAATATCTGGAATTCACCAGACAGAAATAATCAAAAATTAATAATTGAAATAGAAACAGCATCCATTTTCGGGCGCTGTTTTTTTGTGGTTAAATTTAAAATGGTTTTAAAAAAGGTTGCATTTTTGGCTGAGTAGAACGCCTTTGTGAACTTAAAAAGTGATTTGCATAAAAACTTATGAACCTTGCGTTACATGAAGATCATGACAAAACTATTTTGCGGACTAAAAATTTTCCTCTAACTTAGTTTGAGCCAAAAAACAAAAATATATGACCGTTCATTTTATCCTTTCCGGAGAAACGCTGGAAAGTATAGCTGAAGAAATTAATCTCGAAAATCCAGAATACCTTAAAGAATTTCACAATGCACATTGTGCGAGAGAAGATTTTATATACGATAACCTTGTTCCGCGGAAAAAACTTCTTATTCCTGATATTCACAAAATAAAAGAATACAACAGCAGGAATGATGCACCTTTCAAAGATCTGAAATTAAACCCTGAAATTCCTTTCCATCCCGAAAATCTGGCTAAAATTTATACCGTTGAAAGCCGGGAAACCGAAGAAAATGAGCTTGAAAAAAAAGAAAATGCACTTTCTTACACCGTTTCAGTAAAATGGATCCGAAAAGAAGAAAATAATCACATTTTTCACCTTTTCAAAAACAATTTTTTCGAAAAATCCGGAACGATGATGGCGGATCTCGCTTCAGAATCCATCCGTTCGCTGAATCCTGTTGAGGTAAGAACCGATGACAAAGGCAGAGTTGTATTTATTTCGTTAACCAAAGAAACCACAGATCATTTCAATACGATTAAAGAGCGTCTTACAGATCTTTTCCCCGATAAATACGCTAAACTATATCTTGATGAATTCGAACTCGTCGTTCTCGATCCTTTACTTTTCCATAGCAGAATGAAGGAAGACATCTTCATCAAAAACTATTTTGCAGGCATAAGAAACAGGTTTAAGAAAGGAAAATCTTATCTTAGTCAGTCAATCGGAGAAGAAAATACAGAAATTCAGCTTCAGCAGAAAGTGGAAGATTCCGAAGATCATGAAATCGTTCTCCGTCAGAATATAAATTCATACGAAAATGAGCTTGATTTTGTCGGAAAATATATCTTGGATAAAGACTCCGGATTGGTAAAAGAAATCGAAATCAGCTACAGTATTTCTCAGTATGGTGTAAAAAATAAAAGTTTTTTTACACTCAAAGAATTGTCGTAAACATTTTACAGCAAAGGTTTGTTAAGATAGTATTAAATCCAATGTCGTAGAATTACGACATCAAATCGTAGAAATACGACAAAATTTCAAATTGATATTTAAAAACTTTCAGAAGAGAAATTGCCGCTTTATCTTTGTTACACAATCACCGAATCACAAAATAGTAATAACGATTAAAATTTACCTGTCATGGCAGCAAATTCAAGAGGAATCTTAAAATTCAACGGCGGAGAAGGGCAAAAATTACTAAAACTGAACTACAGCGTTTCCAGATCTACGGATGTTTCCGGGAGAGTAGCTTCAGATCCTTCCAATGCGCTCATCAAAGTAACCGTAGAAGCGACAGAAAAATCAGACATTCTGGAAAGCTTACTGAACGGAAAATACAAACCGACCACAGGAGAAATTACCTTCAACAAATCCCACGAAGAAGGTACATTAATCACCCTTTCATGGAACAACGGATACGTTATTCAGCACGAAGTTGAGTTCGATGCGGTAGACGAAAACAGCATGCTCATCAGCTTCGTGGTAAGTGCAGAAACCATCGACTACGGAAATTCCAAATACGAAGGTCTTTGGCCATCAAGCTAAACAATTCATTTCATTGATATTCATACAAAAGGCTGTCACTCAAGACGGTCTTTTTACCATTTTAAATTAATTTTTGTTAAAATATTTATTCTAAATCACATTATTAATACATATTTTTCCGTTTTTAAGAAAAAACAGTTAACTTAGTAAATAATAAAAATTCAGACGGTTATAGATTCATTCCATAAAAAACAAGGAAAATCCAAACCGGAGAAACACCAAATCACCGCACAAAATATTAATCTGAATAGTACAATGGGAGTATTAGTTACCAATGAGACTGTAAAGCAGCTGTTTCATATAGCGCAATCCATCGCGAAGGAAAATTACAATGCCACCTACGGAGCTCCGCACATTTTGCAGGCACTTATGCACAAAGACATCGGGCTGAACGAATTCCTTAAAAGCATCGACAAAGATCCCGGATATTTCTACGAATGGGCAGATGTTCGCATTGAAGATTATCCCAAAACCAGCCATCTTCCAAGTGAAGCAGGAGAAGACGAAACTGTAGATCATATTGTAGAAGAAGCGGATGACATCCGACTAAAATTAGGTCTGGACGAAATTACCCCGATCTGTATTTTAACAGCCATTGTAAAACCACAGGTCGCTTTTACTTTACAGCAGCTCAAATCACTACCTCTCAGAGAACATGAAATTTTTAACTTATACAGAAAAGATACGCCTTACGACAGTTCGGAAAACGGAGAATTTTCTTCGATATTTTCAAAAGGTTCAGATTATTCAGATCAGTCTTTTCCTTCCATAAAAAGCTATTGCACAGACAGAACCGCACAGGCAAGAAAAGGAGAACTGGAAAACATCATCGGAAGAGACAAAGAACTCAGAATGCTGGTTGAAATTCTCTGCAGGAGAAGCAAACCGAACGTTATCATTATCGGAGAACCCGGAGTCGGGAAAACCGCATTGGTAGAAGGTTTTGCTATTGAAATCATCAAAGGAAATGTTCCTGAAATGCTCAAAAACGGAACCTTACTGGAATTGGACACCGGAGCATTACTGGCAGGAACCTCTTACAAAGGCGAGATCGAAGACCGCTTGAAAAAAGTCATCAACGAATGCAAAAAGATAGAAAAAGCCATTCTCTTTATTGATGAAATTCATACCCTTTTAGATCCCAAAGGAAGCATCGGAAACGTTGCCAATTTGTTGAAACCTGAACTCGCAAGAGGTGAAATTACCGTAATCGGAGCCACCACTCAGGAAGAATACAGGAAAATTATTGAGCTGGAACAGGCTTTCAACCGAAGGTTTGAAGTGCTAACCGTAAATGAACCGGACGAAAAAACCTGCGTTAAAATGATCGACGTTTTACTCGAAGGCTACAAAAAACACCACGGAATTGAAGTCGAGAAAACCGCTCTTCCGGAATGTGTACGTCTTGCAAAAAGATATGCAAAAGGGAAAAAACTTCCCGATGCAGCCATCGATCTTTTAGACAGAACCATGGCGGCGATTAAAATGCTCGACGAACTTTCAGAAAAAGAACTGGAAAGCTGGAAATTAACCTACGAAAAGCTTCAGAGCGAAGATTATTTTGACGAAAAAGACAAAGCAGACGAACTGATCTGGAATTACAATTTGCTGAGAGACAAAATAAGTCCGATTTTATGGGGATCTTTAAGTGAGCAGCCGCAAATCGACAATTCCATGCCGGTGGAGCAGATTCAGAAAATTATTGAAGACAGCTATGCCGAACTGTTGCAGCACGCCTCAAAGAAAAGAGAAAAAGTAGACCGTCTTGAACTCGCGGCGGTAATGGCGGCAAAAACAAACATTCCAATCGGGAAAATTCAGGCGCAGGAAAAAGAGAAACTGCTGAATATGGAATCTCTTTTAATGAACCGTGTTGTAGGGCAGGATCACGCTTTAAAAATCCTTTCCGATGCAATTGTTGAAAACCGAAGCGGACTCAATAAACCGGGACAGCCCATTGGATCATTCTTCCTTTTGGGACCAACAGGAACAGGAAAGACCGAATTGGCAAAATCGATGGCAGAACTCCTTTTCAACGACGAAAAGGCAATGGTTCGTTTCGATATGTCTGAATTTAAAGAAGAACATTCAGCCGCACTTTTGTATGGCGCGCCTCCCGGATACGTAGGTTACGAAGAAGGAGGAATGCTCGTCAACAAAATAAGACAGCAGCCTTACACTGTCGTTTTATTTGATGAAATTGAAAAAGCCCATCATTCGGTTTTTGATGTGTTTTTACAGATCATGGACGAGGGAAAAGTTCATGATAAACTTGGAAAAGAAGGTGATTTCAGCAATGCCCTGATTTTATTTACCTCAAATATCGGAAGCGAAGAAATCGTAAAACAGTTTGAAGAAGGAAAGATCCCGGAATCGAAAACTTTGATGCAGATTATGTCGAATTCTGGACGTTTCAGACCGGAATTTTTAGCAAGAATTACAGAAATTATTCCTTTTGCTCCAATTACAGAATCCATCGCCGAGAGAATTTTTAATATTCAGTTAAAATCACTACACAACTCTTTAGCGCGACTGGGAATGAGTTTAAAAATCTCCGATGAAGCCGTGAAAAATCTTGCTTTGGGCGGATTCAGCAGCAAATACGGCGCAAGACAGATCTCAGGAGTGATACGTTCTCAATTGGCAAGACCTATCTCGAAAATGATCGTAAGAGAAGAAGTAAAAGCCGGACAGATCATTCATGTCGACTGGAATTCAGAAGAAGAAAAACTGAGCTGGAACGTAGAATAAGAAAGAATGGAAATCGTGAATCAGTTTAAAAAACTTTTCACAAAAGCATAAAACAATGAACCCAAATCTCAAAAATATCTTTCTAACCGCAATGGTATTGCTGTGCTCGAATATGGCGAATGCACAGTTTCTTGCCGCTTCCGATACTTCGGAAAGCAGTGTGAAGAGATATAAAAGTATCATTAATGCCAACAGAGAAATTGTAGATTTTATCGAATATTCTCTGGTTCAGAAAGGTTTGCCGAGACATTTGAGAAATCTAGCCTTAATAGAATCCCATTTCAACAGAAATATAGCTTCCGGAGCCGGAGCAGTGGGAGTCTGGCAATTTATGACCGCTCACGCCAATCAATACGGATTAACCGAACAGAACAGAACGGATCTTTACAAAAGCACAAAAACAGCAACAGTTTCCTTAGCCAATCTATACAAAAAATACAACAACTGGATTACTGTAGTGGCTGCTTATAATTGCGGAGAAGGAAATATTGCCAAAGCTATGACGGCTGCAAACTCTACTCAATACCATGTTTTTTATAAGTTTTTGCCGGAAGAAACCATCAATCATGTTAAAAAATATCTGAATGCATGCTATGCAACCGGAGAATTGCAGAATGTTTTGGCAAACTATAATTCCTCAAGAATGAACACCGTTTTCCTCGTAAAAGGAGGAAGCGGAAAAAACAATGTGCAATTGGCAGAAACCGAGATCAATGCAGGATTCAATCTCAACATCATTGCCGATGAACTGGATGTGGAAGTAGACAAACTCCTCTCCTGGAATCCCGGAATCAACGATGAACTTCAGAAAAAGGGAGAAAGCACATTGTATCTTCCGACCGATCTTATGCCTGATTTTTTATTGAGAAAGACAAAAATTCTTTCAAGATCCATAAAAGAAGGAAATACACCAAATACCGAACACTAAGCGATCATGTTTAACCTACCAAATCACAGGAAATATGAAAACAGAATCACAAAATATACTACAGAATCCTTCCTTCCGCCCATCGCAGAATGCAGACGGAATTTCTCAGAATCATCACACAGGAATCAACCGTCTGGTAAAACTTTCTCTCGTGATCGAAGGAAAAGTGATTAAATATTACAAGCATTTTCAACTTACCCAAAGCACAAAACGCCACCACCAATTCAGCGTGACATTGGCTCATGATGCTTTAGGTGACCGACAGACTCATACTCTCGAAGAAGCCAATAAATTTCTCGGAAAACGTTTAACAGCCGTTATTTCTTACAAAGATATTGAAAGCAGCCCCGAAAGAACCTTTGTCGGAGTCATTACAGGAGTAGGTTTCAGTCAGGAAAAAATGAGTCTTGGAAATATTGTGTTAACAGGGTACAGTCCCACTATCTTACTCGATGGAGCACCTCATATTCAGAGTTTTGGAGGAAGTTCGCCCGTTAATATGGGGATCATTGCCAATGAAGTCATCAAACAGGGGATCGATTCCAGCCGTTTTGATGTAAGAGTGGATACCAACGATTATTCACAGATTATTTACAGCAGTCAGTATGACGAAACGCACTACAATTATCTGGCAAGAATGGCTGAAGCGTATGGCGAACAGTTTTATTATGATGGCGAAGTGCTTCATTTCGGGAAACTTCCGCCTCAGAATAAACCAATCAAGCTAACCTACGGAAGCAGCGCAAATGATATTAAAGTTGAATTAAAAGCAGTACACACAAAACCCCAGTTCTACGGCTATAACAGCAGCAGACATGAAAGACTGACTTCAGGCGAAACACCGATTCAGCATGTGGGAGATTTGGCAAAAACAGCTTATTCCCACAACGAAAAAATATATAAAACCCCTGCATTACAGGTTGCGCCCATTAAAGCTTCCACCCATCTCGACGTGGAATATTCTCAGAAAAGTGCGGCGGGAAGTGAAGCGGTGAGCGTATTTTCATTTTCAGGAAATACGACTGTTCCTTTTTTGCATCCGGGTTGTGTCGTGGATGTTCAGATGAGGAAATTAGACAGCAACGAATCCGATTATTTTACGAGAATCATGGTGACGGAAGTTACTCATGAAATTGATACGATTGGACATTATAAAGGAAGTTTTGAAGGAATTGCTTCAGACACCGGATTTTTACCAAAACCTGAATTTAAAATTCCTAAAGCCGAACCGCAGATCGCCACCGTCATTTCCAATACAGATCCGGAAGGACAGGGAAGAGTTCAGGTAAGATTCGACTGGCAAACCAATGATACAACGCATTTTATTAGAATGATGAGTCCCGATGCGGGAGGAACCGATCAGGTGAACCAAAACAGAGGTTACGTTGCGATTCCAGAAGTGGGAGATCAGGTGATGGTGAATTTCGTTCACAGTCATCCCGACCGACCTTTTGTGATGGGCGGAATGTTCCATGGCGGAATCGGTCTCGGCGGCGGTGTGGACAACAGAGTGAAATCTATCCAGACGAGAAGCGGTCACAGAATTATTTTTACAGAGGATGAAAGCATCGTCATTACCGATAAATCGGGAAATAAAATTCATTTAGACACCACCGGAAGCAACATCACCATTACAGCTCCCGAAACCATGACGTTCAATTGCCGGAACATGAACATCAACGTCGGCGAAAATATGAGCACCAATGTCGGAATGAATAAATCTGATACCATTATGGCAAATCATACCGAAAGTGTAGGTTCCATGAAATATCTTTCCACCGGAGCCGATTTCATGACGAATGTTGTCGGAAAAATGAGTCATTATGTAAAAGGCGATATGGAAGTCTACGGTGAAAAAGAGCATAAATTAACCAGCCTTAAAGGCGTTGAGGTCAACAGTCAGGGAAAAGTGGAACATCACGCAGAAAAAGAAGTTCAGAACAATAGTGGCGAGAAATCTAAAAATCACTAAAAATGAGCATTGAATATTTTGTAGAAGGTAAAGCGGTCACCCGTTTTGATGGAGATTCCAGAACTTTTGCCAAAGAAGGCATCAGTCATAACAGTGCGGCAACCGTAGAACAGAAAGGAAACGGAACAGGAGTAAGTTATAACAAAGCAGAAACCATTAATCCTGATGATAAACCCGTTAATACTATCGATATAAGCCTGAATCTTTTTTTTGACGGTACCCAGAATAATAAAACCAATACCCAGCTTGGCGGAAATTTCAAAGAAGCAAGCAGCGATAAAGATGACAGTTACAACAACGAGTTTACGAATGTTGCACGCGGTTACGACACCATCGATCCGAATGCGCAGAATCAGGTTTCATGGTATATTGAGGGAATCGGAACAGAAGACAGAAAAAGCGACAGCATTTTAAAAGGCGTTGCGCAGGGAACCGGAGATACCGGAGTCGTGGCAAAAGTGGCAAAAGGTTGTAAAAAAGGAGCCGAAGCCATCGTAAATAAACTTAAAAACAATACAAAACCGATCGGAGTTCTTACCGTAAATGTGTATGGATTCAGCAGAGGAGCTGCGGCGGCGAGACATTTTATCCATGTGGCAAATTCTCCGGGAATAATTTCTTATGCTTTAGGAAAAGAGACGTTACAGGTTTTTCCTCCGGAATTCATCAATAATGAAACGGTGACAATTAAAGATAAAGACGGCTCTAAGTCTCAGTTCATCATGCGGCACGGATATTTCGGAGCCTGTCTTCTGGCGCAGGATCTGGATGTGAAGGAAATAAAATTCCGTTTTGCAGGACTGTACGATACCGTTGCTTCTTACGGACTTAACCACAGAGGAGGTTTCGGAATTGATGACGATACAAAACAACTTGGTTTAGACACCATCGGAGGCGGAAAAGTAAATTTTGTGCTTCAGCTTGCTTCGGATGATGAATACAGAGATAATTTTGATTTAACGAATATCGACAGTACTGGTTTATACGGACTGGAATTTACCCTTCCCGGAGTGCATTCCGATATTGGCGGATCTTATGGAGAAGGAGATGAAACTTCCGTTTTATACTGCGATTCTTACGATCCATATAACAATATAAACACCCACAAAGAATGCGAAGCGTTTAAAAAAATTGTGGTGGAGGAAGGATGGTTTCATGATGAGCAGTTGGAAATTAAATATTTCAGGCAGAAAGATGTGAATTACGACCGATGGTGGAATAAAACCTCTATGTATTACGGTCTCGTGGGAACCAGAAAGTTATCCAATAAATATGACAAAATCCCGCTGAACCAGATGTTTCATTATTCCAAACAGCATGAAGTGATATATCTCGAAGATCTCATCAACGAAAATCATAAAATAACAGATTCCTTTTTAACCGGAATTTACAGTCAGCTTTCTACCTACACCAACGCGTGTAACCAGCTCAGAAATAACTATGTAGAAGATTTTAAAGCCGGAAAAAAACCTTCAGTTGCCAAATACAAACAGGATATCAAAGCGATTTCGTATTTAGGTCACATTCAGGAAGAAGACCTTAAAAAATTAAGAAACGAATATCTTCACTGGTCTGTAAAAGCCAACCAAATCGGTCTGGATGCACGACCCAACGACAATGCCCCGAAAAGAAGAGGTGCATTGGCTGCACAATACCGCAAAAGAAACATACAGAATGGATAAAACGATAAAAATAGTATTTTTTTTAATCCTCCTTTTTCAGAATATAAGTTGCCAGAAAATGAAAGAAGAACAGTTGCCGGAATTTAACGTGGAAATAAGCAGTCCGAATAACAATATGATTGTAACGCCTGTTGAAGATAAAATTATCACTTTGGAAGGCGTTCCTGCAAGTCTGCCTTATGGAAGCTCTTCGGGAACGTGGGGAAATTCCGGGAAAGGCTGGACAGAACAGTATGGAACTCCCGTCGGAATAGATGTTACTTATTTTTCCAGATATGAAGATACTTTTTATCATCTTAAGGCAGATTTTCCGGTAGAAAAAATTAAAGATTATATGCAGCGTGCGTATGCGCAGCGCGAAGCTTCTTTTTACAATAAACATCTGGAAGAATATAAAAATCTGGGAAGGAATGAAAAATACAGCAGCGCAGAAAATCCGTACAACAGTTTTACAACGCTTGTTTTTGGTTTTGCTCCAAAAGGAGTTGTCGTAGTATGGCTGAGATTCCGGGCTGTTCAGATTGAGCTGGGGAAATTTCAGGCTGAAGTTATAAAAGATGATAAACAGCTTGAGCAGAAGTTTTTTTCCAAACTTTCGGTAACACGTGAAGAAATGAAAAAGAACAGATTTGTAGAGATTACACCGAAAGAATGGGAAGACTACCGCAAAAAGTACAGCTGGAAACCACAAATTACTTCAGAAAATCCGGCTTTTAAATTATTTGAATCCAATATCAGTTATTACAACGCGGAAGAAGAAGTTATTCTCCGTTCATGGATTGATAAAATTCCTTCAAGAGAAAGAGCGGTTCCAAAAGAACTGAATTTTATCTGGGAAACTGCGAAAGGCGAGCAATATGTTGGAAGAGCGTACTTCAATTGGGAAAGGCTCAACAGTGAGTTTGAAAAAGCAGGAAAAGACTTTCAGTTAGATTTTAAAGTAGCAAAAGACAACAGCAGTTTTGATATTTCCATCAATAACCAGCCTGTAAAAGCAGACAGCATAAGAATATTTAAGACAGACAGAGAATTCCAAGATTCCTACCAATAAAGAAATTATCAGTTCTCAGTTCAGTTTATACGAATTCCGGTGAAAATCTTTTCATCGGAATTTTTATTCAGCTATGAGATTCAATCCGTTAACAAAAGCTAAAATGATCTTAATTAAATCTTAATATTTCTCTTTTTAGTGTGTAAATTTAGCTGTATTTTCATATTTTAAAACATTTTAAATATTTGATTATTAATATTTTAATTTTAAAAATATTTCTTTAATCGTAGAATTACTACACGAAGTCGTAGAATTACTACAAAAATTCAGATTCATATTCGATTCCTTTCGGGTTCAGAAAAGGTGTTCTATCTTTGGAATACCAAATCAACCAAATCACAAAATATTAACGATTAAAATTTACGAATCATGGCAGCAAATTCAAGAGGAATTTTAAAATTCAACGGCGGCGAAGGACAAAAATTATTAAAGCTGAACTACAGTGTTTCAAGATCTACAGACGTTTCCGGAAGAGTAGCATCAGATCCTTCCAATGCACTGATTAAAGTTACTGTGGAAGCTACAGAAAAATCCGACATCCTTGAAAGCTTACTTAACGGAAAATACAAACCTACAACCGGCGAAATCACATTCAACAAATCTCACGAAGAAGGTACTTTAATTACTCTGGGGTGGGAAAACGGATATGTTATCCAACATGAAGTGGATTTCGATGCAGTGGATGAAAACAGTATGCTGATCAGCTTTGTCATCAGCGCAGAAACCATCGACTACGGAAATTCCAAGTATGAAGGTTTATGGCCGGGAGCTAAATAATATAAAACACAACAATCATCTTAGTAAAAATAAAATTGGTTACAGAATAGCCTGGCTCAAAAGAGCAGCTATTCTGTTTTTTTTTCAATTATTTCATCTTTTTGAAGACCGGAAAACTAAATTTTTAACAGGAGGCCTTTTCCGGAAATGTGAGAACCGATGTGTTTTTTAAGCTTAAAAATAACGGACAAACGTTAATAAATGTTATAAAAAATGGATGAGCTCATAAATTTATTATCTTTAATATTCTATTAATTTTAATAAAAAAACATTATGGAAGCCTACAATTTTGAGACTGCTATTAAGCCCTTTTTTTGGGTATCCTCAGAAAAAACGTATTCAGTATGTTTAAACGCAGGAACTTACAAACCCGAAATTTTCGAATGGAGAAAAGATGAAGGTTTCGAAGGAAACGGTTACGACTGGACTTCGCTGGCAAAAGTTTTTGTGGAAGAGAAAAAACCGAACCTTTCAGAAGATATTAAGTTTGATCCCGAAGCCGATATGTTCTGTGCTTATTCCAATAATCCGGAAAGCCTGAAAGAATTTATTTCCGAATTCAAAAAAGCCTGTGAAGACGAAATGCTGATTCAGGATCTCTTTTCAAAAGCCGAAATTGACTAAACTATTCCAAAATATTCAAAAAGATCTCAAATTTGAGGTCTTTTTTATTTGAAAAATATTTTCAGGAGCTATTTCTCGCTTTCCGCACTCGCTATTTACAAATTTTCGGCTGCGGCGGCAAAGCCGCCGCAGCCGAAAATTTGTAAATGAGCTCAGACAAATGCTGCAATCGAGGCTAGGAAATAGAGATCGTTGAGATTTTCAGTAAGATTAGTACTCATTTGTCATTCTGATTGGAATTTTGCGAAGCATTATGGAATGAAGAATCTTTACACAAGTAGTTAATTTAGATTCTTCCTTCGTCAGAATGACACAAGCAATGCTAAACCAACCTTCCAATTTTCTTCAATCCAAAATTTAATTAGATATCCTCTGTCATTCTGATTGGAATTTTGCGAAGCATTATGAAATGAAGAATCTTTAACTTAGATTCTTCCTTCGCCAGAATGACAGTTCATATTCAATTAAAATCGACTTCGGAAGCTGAAGCGTTAAGAAAATGAATCCTATGAACGTTAAAAAAATTCTACTGTCTGAGCGCGACAGAATTTTAAAACGAAGAACCAGTGTACATTCGCGCGGGTTTTAGAATTTTTAGAGCATAGGATTCATTTTTAGCATTCAGCTTCTCGGTCTTGAATTTTTGTTTCTTTTGTTTCAAGACAAAAGAAAAATATTTAAAATAGAATTCAACATTTAGATTCTTCCTTCGCCAAAATGACAGCTCATATTGCTTGAAAATCGACTTTGGAAGCTGAAGCGTTAAGAAAATGAATCCTATGAACGTTAAAAAAATTCTACTGTCTGAGCGCAGCAGAATTTCGAACCGAAGAACCAATGTACCATTCGCGCGAGTTTTAGAATTTTTAGAGAATAGGATTCATTTTTAGCATTCAGCTTCCCGGTCTTGAATTTTTGTTTCTTTTGTTTCAAGACAAAAGAAAATATCTGAAACAAATTCGGTCTGCTTGTCATCAAGACAAAGAAAAAGAAAAGTAATTTCTTATCTTTGTTCCTTATGGAAAATATGGACGCAACACAAGATAAAAGGTTATTTCTCATCGATGCTTATGCGATGATTTTCAGGGGATATTACGCATTGATCAGAAATCCGAGGCTTACAAGCAAAGGTCTGGATACTTCTGCCATCTTCGGATTTACCAATTCTTTAATTGAACTCATCAGAAGAGAAAGACCAACCCATTTGGCGGTAGTTTTTGATGTAGGAGAAGCCAGTGTAAGAACCGAAGACTTCTCAGATTATAAAGCCAACCGAAGCGAAACGCCTGAAGCCATTAAAAATGCGATTCCATATATTCACAGGATTTTGGAGGCGATGCACATTCCTATTTTGGGAGTTCCGGGATATGAAGCAGATGATGTAATCGGAACCATTGCCTGCAAAGCAGAAAAAGAAGGCTACACCACATTTATGGTGACTCCGGATAAAGATTTTGCACAGCTCGTAACCGATAAAATCAAAATTTATAAACCGGGACTTAAAGGCGGAGACATTGAAATTTTAGGCGTTGAAGAAGTCAAAGCCAAATACGAAATTGAAGATCCGAAGCAGGTAATCGATTTCCTGGCGATGATGGGAGATGCGGTCGACAATATTCCCGGACTGGAAGGCGTTGGTGAAAAAACAGCCATGAAATTCCTGAAAGAATTCGGAAGCATAGAAAATCTTTTAGCCAACACCAATCAGCTTAAAGGAAAGCTGAAAGAAAAAGTAGAAGCTTCAGCCGAAAGAGGAATCTTATCCAAAAAGTTAGCGACCATTATCTGCGATGCGCCTGTAGAATTTCATCAGGAACAGTACGATCTGGAAACGCCTGATTTTGAGAAAGTAAAAGAAGTTTTTGAAGAAATAGAATTCCGGAGATTGTATGAAAATCTTTACCGTGCTTTTGCTCCTGCTGCATCCGCAACCGTGGTTACAGAAGTGGAAGTAACCGTTACGGAAACGACTCCGCAGCAAAAAGCTGCACAGGCAGTCGGACAGTTGGATCTTTTCGCCACTTATGAAGATCTTGATCAGGCAACCTCCACAAAATCAACGATTGAGCAGAATGATCACCTTTATCAGTTTGTGGATAATCCGAAAGCACAGAAAATTTTAGTCAATAATTTATTAAAACAGAAAGTAGTCTGCTTCGATACCGAAACCACTTCTCTTAATGAACTGGAAGCTGAATTGGTCGGGATGAGTTTTTCCTACAAAAAAGGTTTGGCGTATTATGTTCCGTTATCCGAAGATCAGGGAGAAGTCTTGCAGACTTTGGAAATTTTCAGACCGTTTTTCGAAAAAGAAGATCTGGTAAAAGTAGCGCACAATCTGAAATTCGATTATAAAATCCTGAAAAGATATGACATTACGGTAAAAGGAGCCATGTTTGATACCATGATTGCGCATTACCTTTTAAATCCGGACGGAAGACACGGAATGGATTATCTTTCAGAAGTTTACTTAAATTACAAACCTGTTTCCATCGAAACCATCATCGGTAAAAAAGGAAAAAAACAGGGCAATTTCCGTGATGCGGATCTCAGAACCCAGACCGATTACGCAGCAGAAGATGCAGATGTAACTTTCCAGTTGTACGAATTGTTTGCGCCGCAGCTTAAAAAAGAAAATTTAGAAGACTTATTCTTCAGTATAGAAATGCCTTTGATGGAAGTTTTGGCAAAAATGGAACTGGAAGGAATTTCTCTTGACGAAAAATGGCTGGCTCAGGAAAGTATTGATCTTGAGAACGATTTAAGACAACTCGAATCCAAAATATTTGAGATTTCAGGTGAAGAATTTAACATGAATTCTCCAAAACAGCTGGGTGAAATTTTATTTGAAAAAATGCAGCTTGATCCGAAGGCTAAAAAGACAAAAACAGGACAGTACGCAACTTCGGAAGATGTGCTTCAAAAATTGTCTTCAAAACACGAAATCATCAAGCATATTCTGGAATACAGAACCTATCAGAAATTAAAATCAACCTATGTTGATGCATTACCGTCGCAGATTGAAAAATCCGATAACCGCGTTCATACCAATTTCTCACAGACTACGGCTGCAACAGGTCGTCTGGCGAGTGTAAACCCTAATTTGCAGAATATTCCGATCCGAACTTTAAGGGGACAGCAAATTCGTGGAGCGTTTGTTTCAGCAGAAGGAAAGAAAATTATTTCTGCCGATTATTCCCAGATCGAACTGCGTTTGATTGCCGAAATTTCAGGGGAAGACAATATGATTAAAGCGTTCCAGAACGGGGAAGATATTCACGCTTCTACGGCGGCAAAACTGTTCAATATTCCATTGGAAGAAGTTTCCAAAACACAGAGAAGTCAGGCAAAAACCGTAAACTTCGGAATCATTTACGGACAGGGCGCTTTTGCATTGGCAGAGCAGACCGGACTTTCCAGAACGGAAGCCAAACAAATGATCGAAGCCTATTTTGAAACCTATCCAAAACTGAAGGAATACATGGCGGAACAGGTAAGAAAAGCCCGTGAAGTCGGTTATGTGGAAACACTTTTAGGCAGAAAACGTCATTTGAAAGACATCAATTCCAATAATTTTGTGGTTCGCGGTCACGCGGAACGAAATGCGGTGAATGCTCCTGTTCAGGGAAGCGCAGCAGATGTGGTAAAAATGGCAATGATTAAAATTCAGAAAGAACTGGAAAAGGAAAAGCTGCAGACAAAAATGCTGCTTCAGGTGCATGACGAATTAATTTTTGAAGCCCCGATTGATGAGGTGGAAGTTGCCAAAAACATCATTAAAATGGAAATGGAAAACGCCGTTGAAACGCAGGTTCCGCTATTGGTTGAAGTTGGAGTAGGAAATAACTGGCTGGAAGCGCATTAAAAAATAAAAAAGTATAAGATGCTTCGGCAAGCTCAGCATGACGTCGCTACGAATGAGCCGCTAAAATAAGGCGGTAAGTATTAGAGATGTCATGCTGAGTGTGTTGAAGCATTCTCTTTATCTTCTTCTTGAAGGAGAACTTCTTGTATGTGGTCTAACATAAGTTCCATCCTTTCGGGTGTAACCCTTTACATGAACTGTACCGCCGGAAAACGATGTGCTGCTTGATCTGTAAGATGAAGAATTATATGAATTAGAGCTAGTTGTATAATTACTATAAGTGGTATAAATAGGATTATATACCCATCCTGAATAATTGCCCCATTTTATTTTTTTATAATTTTTTTTATTGGCTCTAGATGAAACAAATACTTGTGTGTCTTTCGGAACTATCGTAACTACATTAGAAGAATCTGCGGTTGCATAGATTTTTGAGTCTTCCGTTAGTAAAACAGTATAATAATTTGTTGAACATGATAATGTGGCAAGACAAATGGTTAAGAAGTAGATAATGTTTTTAAAGAATTTCATGCTTATTTATTTAATTAATGATGTCAAATTTATGATGATGAATTAAAATAAACTTACGGCTTTCCGTAATTCAAATTTTAATTATTGATTTTAAAGTTTAGAAGAGTATTATTCTTAATTTTAAATAAAAATTTTGATGAAGTTTTTATTTTTGCTTTTCCCTATCATTATCTTTTCCCAAGCGAAAAAGGATTCTATTTATGAAAATTATATATATTCAAAAGCGAAATGCATTGAAGAAAATAAAAAAGATAAGATTCTGTATGATAAGCTAAAGCATGAAGCTTCCGAAATGGATTTCAATTCTTTAACTAGAACCTTAATAGATGATTTGGATGAGCGACAATTTACCAGAAGATACATTAATTTTAGATACAGTGTTTTTAGATTAGAATGTGGAAGTTTCGATCCTGGCGAATATGAATGTGAAAAAAACAATCTCAAAGATCCGTTTTATAATCTTCGAAATTGGACTACTGATGATTTGATTTATTTAGGGAAAAAATTTAAAGATAAATTTATCATTCCAAGTTCGGTTGGCAGTGGTTTTGGATATTATGAAGGATATTATTACGTGGATAAAGAAGATGCAGAAAAATTCAAGAAATTTAGTGTAGGAAAAGTGAAGGAGTCCGGAGCAGAATTTTACTACTATTCCAAAAATAGTAAAGATTCTTTGGAAATCTCAGGAAATACAGGGATGGATTACATTCAATTTAGTTTTTATAATCTGCCGGATCATCAGGTAAAAGTTTATCAGTATATCAACAGTAAAAAAACAGTAAAAACTTACGAATATAAATATGATAAGTGGGAAATTATTGAATAATTTATTGAATTTACATCAAACCTTTCCCCTTCATCTCCTGATAAACCAGTCCAAGACAGCTTTGTCCTTCCGTATTTTCGTCCCAGTACATATCATGAACTTTGATGCTGTAGAGCATGATAAAATCAATAATGCTGAATTTTCCGACAGGATAAACTTCGTAGTTGATATTAAACGGCTTATTGGAAGCTCCTTTAAAAGAGATTTCAGAGTCTCCGGCAATTCCGTCTTTTCTGAAGTTGGAACCTAAAGCATCGGCTGCAGAATACACATTCAACCACTGAAGCTGATCTCCGGGTTGGGTTTGGCGGTTGTCGTAAAATTCAGGATAATAAGAATTTACAAATTCATAAGGTGTTCCGATGGTAACGATGACTTCACAGTATTCTAAAGCATTTTTAGAGGCTTTTATACCGTAGGGAAAAACATAGTCCAATGCGAGAACACTTCCGAAACTATAGGCATGAAAATGAATTTTACAGTCCTTTTCGTTTTCCGTAATATAATCTACAAGGTGTTCTAAATTTCCCTGAATCAGTTGTTTTTTTGATCCGTGCTGCAAATAATCGTTGGCGCAGACAAAATTGGTGGCGAGATCTGTGATAATGGTATTGGCATTCGGAACAAGCAATACCAACAGTGCTGTAAATAAAATAATCAGTTTAGAAAACCAGTTAAAATCTATACCAATATAGCGTTTATTAGGAAGATCGATAAAAATTCCTTTCATCGAAATATATTTCAAATCTCCGATGGGAATCAGTTTTCTGAGTTCAGTCATTTTTCCGCTTTCCTTTGAGAAAAACTGACCTGTAGCTTCGAGAACGGCGGGAAACATCAGAACCAAAGAAAGCGATAAAATTAAAAATATGGAAAATACATACATTAACTGTCCCGGCTTCGAATAGTTTTGGGGAATAAAAATCCGTTTGATGATTAATGGAAATTTCCTGATAACCAATGCGAAAAGCCAGAGACTTTTGTAAATAAGCGTCCTTCCTTTGAAATCCTCGGTGAGAATTTCGTTGTACTTAAAATCGTAAAATTTGTAAACGGGATTTTCGGGAGATTCTTTTTCAACAATACTTACAACAGTGCTTTCCCTGCTTTTGCTGTAATGGATTTTTTCGATTTTGGTTTCGTACTGGTAACCATTTGTATTGAAATTGATTTCATTTTTTAACCGTTCTGCATAATTTTCAACCGAGTTACTTTTTGAAATTCCCAATCCGGATATATAGATTCCTATTTTCATGGCTGAGCGTTTTTTAAAGAAGTAAAAATTAGACGAAAGGATGAATTAAAAATCCATCCTGTATGACGATAAAAAAGAAGTAATTTATCCTGAATTTTCGGATAACTGATGTTGAGATAATTTCATGTTTATAGTTTTTAAGGTTATTAAAATCAATTTAAATAACTGATTGTTAGTTTGTTTTAAAGTTAGCGATTTTTTTCTTAGAAACTAAATTATTAATGAAAATTATTTTGAGGATGCAATTCTGTTTTTTTTAATTTCTCAATTTCATCAAGCATCTTTTTGTTCCAGCCTTTACCATTTCGTTTTTCGAGATAAGGCGTTACAATTTCCTCGTATTTATTACGACCTTCATTTTCAATATAATCTACGGTACAGCCTGTATTTTTCAGATAAATCCCATAATGGCTTCTGATACTGTCAATTTTACGATAAGTTTCCTCATCATACATAAAAATAGGCAATCCATAGCTTTTAAAGACAATACTGTCATTTTTAATATCTTCTTTTGCCTGTTGAATGTATTCATTCTCAATTTTCATAATTGCTTTTCGGGTATTAAAGAAAGTGTTTAAATTAAAATAACTTATCCATAAAAGCATTATTCCGCACAAAATGGTAAAAGCCAGAAGAAATCTGTTTTTAGGACTTAAATTCTTAATTCTGACATGGCTTATTAACCACGAAATAAGAACAAAAAATGCCAGAATAAAAAGAAGATAATGAGGCTGACTTTCCGAAATAACCGTCCAGAAATCAAACTTTATCGGATAAAGAATAAGATAATTTCCTAAAGTATGAACAACGATAAGCAGGAATAAAACAGCTATAGCAATGCGAAGTAACTTTTTAGAAATCATCTTATTAAGTTATGATAAAGCAAACGTAAGAAAAGCGGTAAACATAATTCCGCTGATCAGCAAGATAAAAATAGCTGATTTTTTTATATCGTCCAATGTTCTGCCTTCTTTTAAAATCAGTTTTCGGAAATCTCCTGAAATTAAGGTGAGTAAAGCTGTAGTAAAAAGTAATCCCAATGCTGTACAGACTCCCGTACCAAAAGGTTTTCCCTCTTTATTCCCCCAAAAAAACGGAATAAAATCATACAAAAAAAGCGGATACCAAATTATTGTAAAAATGATTTTCACAAAAGGCTTTAATGGAAATCCGCCCTGTTTCTGCTGTTGGACGATCGTTAAATCTTTTTCGGAGTGAAGATTAGTCTTCTCTAAAAATCCGGTCTTTTTAATTTCGCTGATTACAAATTCAGGATCTGTCATTGTCCAGAACACAACGTGCTGATTATAGTTTTCAACTCTGTGCAGAATTTTGATGCCTTTTCCGATGATAGGAACCAAAGAATAGGGTTTTATCGAAATAATATCCTGGGGCTGAAAGATAAGATTTCCGACTAGTGAAGCATTTATTTTCAGGGTATTTTCGTCTACGTATAAATTTGCGAAAGGGTAGGTTGCATTGGCTCTGCCGATTCTGGCGCCGCCTGTAAGGGTGAATGTTTTCATTTGTGTTATTTTATAATTCTTATGATGGCTAGATCATCACTCGGTTTCATTCCGTAATGATGTTCAAGCTTTTTTAATTTCAGAGAAAGCATTTCTTCAGATTCAACATTGTTTTTATCATAGAGAAGATAGTCTGCCGGATTGATTTTTTCGCCGTGATCTGTCTTTTTGATAGGGATGAAAGATGAAATTCCGTCTGTAGCAATAGAAATATCTTCAAGCTTACTGAATCGTATTTTCTGTGTCTGATTGAAGTAAAATTCTTCAAAATTTTTCTTTAAATGATACGCCAGATAATCCGGTTTGTTGTCTCTTTCAAATTCTGTTGTTTTTCCATTGATACACACTAAACCGTCTCCGATACATATGATAATTCCTTCGTCTTTTTTGGTGTCGTAAAGAAGAATAATCAATGTTGTAAGAAGTTCTTTTTCATCAAGCAGTAAATGATTTTTCACGGTTGAAATTTCTTTGAAGAGCTCTTTTAAAACAGCTTTTAAATCTTCTTCAGGATCAGAATTTTTCTCTGTTTCGTATAATTCTTTATAACCTTTTTCAATGCATATTTTACGCAGGATCTTCCCAAATAGTGCGGAAGCAAACTGACTTTCCATAGCAGTTGAACATCCATCCATTATAGCACAAAGAATCTTATCGCTTCCTATTTTCTTTGTGATGAGAAAATCTTCGCAATGATTAATGTGGTAATCGCCAATCTGAAGAACAGAATAAATGTTCATTAATAATTTGAAAAAGGTTATAAGTTTTTAAATATTTTACGCAGAATATTCAATTCCTCCGATGTAAACCAGAGAGAAAAAATCTGTTTCCACGGAAGTGGGTTTCGGAATCTGTTTATTCAGGAAAATAATGGAATTAATATCAAAATCAAGATTCAGTTCGTTGAGCCTGTTGATTAAAATCGGAAGCCACTGTTCTGCAAAAGAATAATCTGCAAATTTTTCGTAAATGGTTCTGTTTCCGTCTTCATAGCCGTATTCTACAAAATCGTGATCCAGCCAGATGGTGTCCTGAGATTCTGCAAATTTTGAAATATATTTTTCATCAGATTCTTCTTCCAGATAAAAATTTTCATCTTCTTCCACAAATTCATAAAAATCTTCCTCGCTTTTGAAATTTCCTACCCAAAAGTCTAATGTGTCTGTAGTCATTTGCTTTTCTAATTTTAAACGTAATAAAGGTCAAAGGTAGAATAATATTTGCGAATTTTTAAAACAGATATTTAAGTATTTCGTTGGCAATGGCAGAATCTTTTTTGGAAATTTGGGTGCAACGTGTCTGAAATTCATCACGCGAAATTTCTTTTTCAGAGTATAAATAGTTTTCGAACCATACTTTTCCTTTCAATTTCACAAACTTTTTATCAAGAGCCGGAACAATCATGTAACGATGTTCTGAATGACAGTTCAAGCAGTTATTTTCATAGAAAACAATTCCGGGAGGAGAATTTTTAGTCTTAAAATTTTCTCTTTCGATAATTAATGGTTTCTTTCGGGCAGAATTGTTCACCTTTAATGTTTTAAAAATATTCAAAACCTGCTGAATATCTCCATTTTTATTTCTCATATATAAACCCTGTGCAGAATCTGTCTTTGGAATATAAACCGAAGCAAAACCTCCATAATTATTTCGTGAAGTTTCAAAAACAGCTTCTGTACCGTCAATTGGAATTTGCATGAAAATATGATCTTTCAAAGGTTCTTCGTATATCTTCGGATTATAAGATCCGTATTCTATCCAGATGGTATCTTCGTCTTTTGAAAGGTAAGCAAAATAAGAATCGATACCTTGTAATTGGGTAAGTTTCCAGTCAGAGGAATATTCAAAACTTATTTTACCAACATTGAATTTCTCAGTAAAAACAGGTTCTTTTTTAGTACAGAACGTAAGCGTTAAAAGTATGGGAATAAATAAAAGGCGAGTAGTCATTTGTTCTTTAAACATAATCCAAAGTTAAAATCATCATTATCAACGTCATTAAAAAGTAATATAACATCGTCGAACTGAGAAATAAAATACCAAATATAACATTGAAAGTAAAATAGCCACGAATAATCGGAATGTTTTCCAAGAGGCTGTTGATCCCGAAAAGCATTAAAAAATATCCGGGAACAGCAAAGTTAATCAGCACCAAAAACAAGGAGTTTTCCAGGCCTTTATATTCAAAAAAGTCGGGAGTAATGATAATGACGTAAAAACTTGCCAGAATGGTAATCATGAAAAGTATCGTTAAATATATTTTCAGCTTCAGCTGCTTATTTTCCCTCCTGAAAAAGAGGAAATAATGGAAATTTGAAATTCCCAGTAAAGCGGTGAAAAAGATTAAAGTTTCCGGCATAATATATTTTAATCATCAATTCCGTAAATGAATATTTTATCAATTTCAGGCATGTTCAAATTTTCTTTTTTATTAATTCTGATGAGCTGCTCAGCAAAATGTTCAAGTTCTTTTTTTACATTTTCAATTGCTGTTCTTAATGATTCTTTATCTACTTCAATTTGATCTTCCGAAACCGGATAAGCATAACTTTCTTGGGGCATCGAATGTAAAAAATCGAAAATGATCTTATGTTCCTGTATTTTAACTTTCGGAGAGGGATGTCCTGTATAAAAACAATGATTCCCTTCGTCGGAAACAAGATCTTCCCATTCAGTAATGTGTTTAAGCCTTCCGCAACATTGTGGAAAATGGGTGTCAACATCATTAATCTTTAAAATGTAACCGCCATCCATGGAACACACCAAGTCATCAATTCCGCGATTTTCTTCAGTCTGCTGTATTTCAATTTCTCTGTAAATGATTTTCAACAGATCTGCATCAGAAATTTCACTTATTCTGTAAAAAGAAGAACTTTTAAAATAAGCTTTGAAACTTTCGGAAAAACCAGTCTTTAGATTTGCGGAAATATTATAATTTTCCCACTCATCCGGAAATTCTAAAGACGAACCGGAAGGCATTTCCAGATCCTCATCGTAATTTGAAACTTCTATAACAGGTATAAGTTCTATTTTCATGTTAATAAAATCTGCGGCTTTTGCCTTCTAATGTTTTTTCTAAAATGGAAAGCTGTTCTGGATTAAGATTTTTCAAAGTTATTTTTTTCGATCCGAGTATGTGGTCGGGATAATAGACCAATACGGCATTCTTCTCATCAATTTTATATTCTCTTAAAAGAATAGGATGTCGTGTATTTTTTCTGTTTTTATTTGAAAATAAAAGATTGATAACCTGTAAAGGGATGAAGCTGAAACTTAAAGCGAACAGAAAGATAGAATTTTCATTGATGAAAAGAGTAAAAGTACATAATTCCAATCTGTTCTTATTTCCGCTGTCCGTAAATATTGTACCGTTTATATTTTTTATTTCAATAGAATCTGAATTTTTACAGGTTGTAAGAACTTTCTTTTTTTCAATAAAATAGTAAATGGTTTTTCCGATAGCAAATAAGCAAAATCCGATTACAAAAACCAGAAAAAAAATATTATTCATTTTAAAAGAAATTACAATCACTCAAAACTTTTATTTTCGGTTAATAGCGAAATATTGGGAAGATATTCTGTAAACCAATCAGGTAATTGTGATGAACTGATACATGATGAAATATTTCCGTTTTCAATTTTAGCTAAAGGGATGTGTTCAATTCCGGAGGTATCGTAAATCTCAACAGAATCGAAAATTTTAAAGTAAATATCAAGTTTCTCTAAATTACCATAAAAATTGGTAGCCAATGTGAAAGGATCAACATGATGTCCTCCTTCTTTTGTTCTGTAAAGTACCCTCAGCTCAGATAAATCGGTGTTGGTAAGTCCAAAAAAAATTAAATGGATTTTATAGCCTGCATTTTTAAACTTTTGTGGGATCGACCATGTTTCGTGATTGGTAAAATGCCCCTCATAAGCAAAATCTAAGCTGTTGCCTAAAGATGTTTCTACGAGCTTATCAAAAGTATCTTCAACAATTTTCGCAGCTAATTTTGTACATTCTTTTGATGATCGGATTCCTTTTTTCCAAAATTCACTTTTCTTCACCATTAATAATTTGTCACCGTCAAAAATAGAATCACTTAGAGCGGCAGGAACATAATGAGGACCGAGTGATGATTTTCCTGCTCCGTTAGAGCCTGTTATAATATATAATTCAGGCATTAAAAATCTGAAAAATTTAATCTTTTTCGTAAATGATGAGCTTCGGATTTAGTTAATTCCCGAATAACAGAAAAATCTTTTTTATTCTCCTGAATAACAACAAGCTTTATACTTCCATCGGGATATTCCAAATAGCATTCATTTGGATTAACCTCTTTTGTATTAATCATAAAAGGCTGTCCGTTATGCAATTTTTGATTGCGAAGCTGTCGCACAATATTAGGAAATATCTTTGTTGATTTCATAATCAAATATACAAAAAAATTAAACCATCGGCAACACAAAATAAAAAGTACTTCCCTGATTTAAAGAACTTTTAACTCCGATTTCTCCGTTTTGTTTCTCAATGAAATTTTTAGAAATTGCAAGTCCTAAACCGGTTCCGTTCTGATGTTCTCCCGGAACCTGAAAATAGCGGTCGAAAATCTGTCGCTGGTATTTCTCTTCAATCCCTTTTCCGGTATCGGTAATGCTGAATTTAATTCCCGAATGTTCTTTTTCAACCAAAATCAGGATATTTTCGTCCTGAAAAGAATGTTTAATCGCATTGCTCAGGAAATTATTCATGACCCATACTGTTTTATCAAAATCAGCCAAAACAAAGTCCTTTTCATCCGTCAGAAACTGCGTCTGTATCGAAATGTTTTTCTGTTCTGCCAGTTTTTCCACATTTTTTACAGCAGTCTGTACCATTTCTTTTGGAGCGCAGCTTTCGATATTCAGGCGGATATTTCCGGTTTCCACCTGGGATAAATTCAGCAGTTCTCCCGTAATATCAAGCAGTCTTTGTCCGTCTTCATTAATGCTTTTTAATAACTCTTTCTGCTGATCATTCAGTTCCCCGAATTTTTGATTTTCCAAAAGCTGAACGCCCATTTTTATGGCAGAAATAGGAGTTTTTAATTCATGGGAAATAGTTGCAATAAAGTTGGTTTTTGCAAAATCCAGTTCTTTGAAAGGAGTTATGTTTCTCAGCAGAATAACCTTTCCGATATATTTTTTTTCCTTTTCTCCCGTTTTTGTAATATTGATCGGGATTACATCCTGCTCAAAATAATTTTCTTTATTATCGGTTACAATTTTAATAGGATCTTTCTGCGGATGATTGATGTTTTTCAGAAGTTCCCTTATGAGATCATTGTTTACAGCCACTTCATGAACCGTTTTCCCGATAATTTCATCTTTATTGAGATTCGTGATTTTAAGAGCCTCATCATTAATCATATAAATAAAATGATTTTCGTCCAGACCGATTACAGCATCGTGCATATTATTCACCAGTGTTTCAATCCGTTTTTTATCCATAAGCTGTTCAGACAAAGTACTGCTTTCATATTCCTGAAGTTTTTCTGCCATGATGTTGAAAGAATTGGCAAGATCGTTAAATTCTTCACTTCCCCTGAAATGAACCCTTTCGTTATAATTTTTATTCGCGATCTGACGGATGCTGAACGTAAGCTGACTGATGGGTTCTGCAATCGTCTGAGGAAGATTGAAAACAAGCGTGATCGCAATTAAAAAACAGATGGTTCCGAGACAGGCGATCCAGAACGTTGCATTTTCTGCCGTAATGATGGCAATATCGCTTTTTCGCTCAATTCCTTTCATATTGAGAGACATAATTTTCACCAGATCTTCACGGATGAGTTTTTCCTTTTCCGGCGAAGGATCATTGATGTAGCTGTTGAAATGAAGATTAAGATTCTGGGTAGCTTCCTTCTCTCCGAATTCCGTTAAATTTCTTTCCTGAAGAAGATTATTTTTCTTAAAATCTTTAATGGCAACGGCGCTGTCGGTTTTCATTTTATCCAGAGCAAGAAGCATATTCTGAGAAAATTCCAGACTGTTGTAATTGGCGATAAGAATTTTTTCCGTATCAGATTTCAGTTTATTGATGTAAAAAGACCCGATAACCGATAGCAAAACAATCAGCACAAATAAAAGACCTACTCCGAGGGTGAGTTTCGTTTTTAGTTTCATTGCATTCTAAGATAAAATAATAATGTCGATCTGTCTTTCATTCAGTCGGTTCATTAAAGTGTAGATCCAGCTATAGCCGAAAATTCTCTGCAGAAGATGAGCGTGTGGTTTTCCGATGCATACGGTGGTGATGTTATGCGCAATCACGTAGTCCAGAATTCCTTTATGAATACTGCTTTCCTTCTGCCGGATCACCTTGGCTCCCAATTCCTGAGCTAAATTAAAATTATTAATCAGAAATCGCTGCTTGTTCAGTGCAATTTTTTCAGGATTCTCTGAAGGTTTCTGGATGTAAAGAACGGTCCACGGACTGTTGTAATAACTTGCCAGTCTTGCCGTTTTCCGGATGATATTTTTGGCTATTTTCTCGTTGCTGCTGATGCACGCCAGAAATTTTATGGGTTTAAAATTTTCAGTTTTGATCTCCGTTTCTACCTTTCTTTCAACATGGGTTGCCACTTCTTTTAAAGCCAGTTCCCGAAGCTGCAAAATATGTCCGCTCTGAAAAAAATTGCTTAAAGCCGTTTGGATTTTCTCTTTTTTGTAAATTTTTCCTTCTTTCAGGCGCGTAAGAAGTTCGTCGGCGGTTAAATCGATGTTCACAACCTCATCTGCCAAAGCCAGAATTTTATCGGGAACCCGTTCCGAGACTTCTATTCCGGTGATCTTTTTTACTTCTTCATTCAGGCTTTCAATATGCTGAATATTCATCGCACTGATGACGTTGATTCCATTATCCAGAATTTCCAGAACATCCTGCCATCTTTTTTTATTTTTGGAACCTTCAATGTTTGTGTGAGCCAGTTCGTCCACCAAAATAACTTCGGGATGCGTATTGATGATGGTCTGAAGATCCATTTCTTCCAGATTTTTACCTTTATAAAAAGAAGACCGTCTCGGTATTTCGGGAATTCCTTCTGTTAAAGCGACGGTTTCTTCCCTTCCGTGCGTTTCAATGTAGCCAATTTTTACGTCAATTCCGTTTCGCAAAAGAGTATGCGCTTCCTGAAGCATACGGAAGGTTTTTCCTACTCCTGCGCTCATTCCGATGTAGATTTTAAATTTCCCTTTTCGGGATTTCTGGATGAGTTCTAAAAAATCTTTTGCTGAAGAAGACATGATTTTTATTGTTTTAATTTTATTTTAAAGGATTACCATAGTTATAAAAGTCATTACAAACCTCACAGGTTTTTAAAACCTGTGAGGTTTCCGGCTTTAGACTTAATAATTTATCTTAAAACCAGGCAGCTAAACTGGTGGTGATGAAAAAATTTCCCTTTCTGAAATTGTCATTTTTTACGAAAATGGCATCTTTAGAAGTAAATCCTCTCGCTTCCGTACGGAAAACTACATTTTTAAGAATCTGATAATCTACATTTAAAGAATATCCGAAAGTCTGAAATCCATTAGGCGTTTCTGTAGCGATAATCACTCCGTTTTTGTCACTGAAATATTCCACACGTCCCGCAAAACTCCACTGATTGTCAAACTGATATTTCATCAATACGTTTGGAGAATACCAAAGATTGTAACTTTCACTTCCTTTTTCATTCTGTTCAGCTCCGACATCAAAACCTAAAGTCGTGGAAAAATGATCCGTCAACTGAAAATTTCCGTACAGATCATGGAAATAACGCATTCTTTTATCATCCTGCGGTTTATCATTCCCTATAAACGAACTGCTGTTCAGTGTAATCTTATCATTGGGTTTAAAAATAATCTGATGCCCGAAAGAAAGACTTTTATTTCCTTCAGCTTTTGCAATTCTCTGCCATCCGTTTAAAACAAGACCGCTCAGAAACCATTTTCCGTTATCCGAAGTGTAAGAAACTTTGGCTCCGGTTTCGAAATAGGGAGAATTTTCTGCGGCGAGACTTCTGGTAAGATTAACGTTATCTTTCCCGATTGCGCTTTCCCAGCCAATGTGCGACGGCATAATTCCTGCATCAATCCACAGATTTTTTGTTTTGGAAATTTTAATCCCGATATTCGCTTCATTTACATATTTCAGAGCGTCCTGTTCCACAGCCAGATTATCCTGTGCATAAGTTCCCGCCATCAGAGCGAGATTGGCGCGCATCCTGTCGTTTTCATAGTTGGCTTTAATGAATCCTAAATTGAGGTTAACTTCATTGTGCCTGTTGTAGCTGTACAAAAAGCTCTGGCGGTTTCCTCCGGAAGGTTCATTGAAATCATAGGTGTAAAATAGTTCAGCGTAAGCAGAGATTTTCAGCTTGGCATCGGTTTTTGCAGAGTCTGTGTTTTGTGCCTTCGGTAAAAAAAATCCTGCAAGTAAGAATGCCGCAATATATTTTTTCATAAAATTTGTATTTTATTTAAGCTGATCCAGAGCAATGTTTAATTTCAATACATTTACTTTTGACGGACCGAAAATAGATGTTTCTGTTTGATTTTTGATAAGTTGTTCCAGTTTTTCTGAACTGATATTTCTGTTTTTTGCCACTCTTTTAACCTGATAAAGCGCGCCTTCCTGAGAAATGTCCGGATCAAGTCCGCTTCCGCTTGCTGTTATGAGTTCTACAGGTACTTTTACGTTTTGCATTTCAGGATTCATCATTTTTAAAGTGTCAATTCGTTTTTTTACAGTCTGAAGATATTCTTCGTTGCTTGGTGCTTTATTGCTTCCCGCACTTCCTGCCGCATTATAATCTACTGCAGAAGGACGACCGTGAAAATATTTCGGAGACGTAAAATTCTGTCCGATATTGGCGTAAAATTTCTGTCCTTTAAAATTAATAATTTCTGCATTTCCCTGAGTCGGTAAAACTTTAGAACCTGCGTAGACAATTCCTAAATATATTCCGACAATTACAAGCATCACCAATGTAAGTCTGGATGCTGATAAAATATGATTTTTCATTTGAATTAAATTTTTGAGTTGAGTGGATAGAAGATGGAAGAAGGATGACGGAAGTTAAAATATTACGTTTCATTTCTAACTTCCAGCTTCAAACTTCCAGTCTAATAAAAAAGACTTATAACTAAATCGATGAGCTTTATTCCGAAAAATGGGGCAATAATTCCACCCAGTCCATAGATCAAGAGATTTCTTCTCAATAATGCGCTTGCTCCGATCGGTTTGTAAGCAACACCTTTCAAAGCTAAAGGAATCAGGATCGGGATGATGATGGCGTTAAAAATAATCGCAGATAAAATCGCAGATTCAGGGCTGTGAAGATTCATAATATTCAGCTTCTGAAGCGCCGGAATAAACGTGATGAACAATGCCGGAATAATCGCAAAATACTTGGCAACATCATTCGCAATACTGAAAGTTGTTAACGTTCCGCGTGTCATTAGTAACTGTTTCCCGATTTCCACAATTTCAATAAGTTTCGTAGGGTCATTATCTAAATCCACCATATTTCCTGCTTCTTTGGCTGCCTGTGTTCCGCTGTTCATCGCTACGCCCACATCTGCCTGTGCAAGTGCGGGAGCATCGTTGGTTCCGTCTCCCATCATGGCAACCAGTTTTCCTTCCTGCTGTTCTTTTTTAATGTAGTTCATCTTATCTTCCGGTTTTGCTTCGGCAATAAAATCGTCCACTCCGGCTTTCTCAGCGATAAATTTTGCCGTTAAAGGGTTATCACCGGTTACCATTACCGTTTTCACGCCCATTTTTCTTAATCTCTGAAAACGCTCCTGAATTCCGGTCTTGATGATATCCTGAAGCTCGATAACGCCCCATACTTTTTCATTAACAGAAACTACCAAAGGAGTTCCTCCGTTTTCGGAAATTCTGGTCACGGCTTCCTGTGTTTCAGAAGGGAAAATATTTCCGGCTTTTTCTGTCAGTTTTTTAATCGTGTCATATGCTCCCTTTCGGATTCTCGTGTTTTCAAAATCGATTCCTGAAGTTCGGGTTTCAGCCGTAAAATCGATATAAACCGGATTGGGAACAAGTAAATCTTCGGATTTTAAATGGCTTAATTCGATGATCGATTTTCCTTCAGGTGTTTCATCCGCAACGGAACTCAGTGCTGAAGCTTTGATGAATTCATCAAGCTGAATTCCATTTGAAGGATGAAATTGGGTTGCTTTACGGTTTCCGATGGTAATGGTTCCTGTTTTATCCAGAAGCAGTACATCAATATCTCCCGCAGTTTCAACGGCTTTACCGCTTTTGGTGATCACGTTGGCTCTCAAAGCTCTGTCCATTCCCGCGATTCCGATTGCAGAAAGCAGACCGCCAATCGTTGTGGGAATCAAACAAACGAAAAGTGAGATAAATGCCGCAATGGTAATCGGTGTCTGCGCGTAGTCTGCAAAAGGTTTCAGGGTAACGGTTACGATAATAAAGGTAAGCGTAAAACCTGCTAAAAGTATGGTTAATGCGATTTCGTTGGGTGTTTTTTGTCGGGAAGCACCTTCCACAAGAGCAATCATTTTATCTAAAAAAGATTCTCCGGGTTTGGTGGTTACTTTTACTTTTATTCTGTCGGAAAGTACTTTTGTACCGCCTGTTACGGAACTTTTGTCTCCTCCTGCTTCACGGATAACGGGTGCGCTTTCTCCGGTGATGGCAGATTCGTCGATGGTTGCAAGTCCTTCGATAATTTCTCCGTCCATCGGGATCTGATCTCCGGCTTCGCAAAGGAAAATATCGCCCAGTTTCATTTCGGCAGATTTTTTCATCACGGTTTCTACCTGAAATCCCTGTTTGTTGCTTACGACAACTTTTGCGGGAGTTTCCTCACGGGTTTTTCGTAAAGTATCCGCTTGCGCTTTCCCTCTCGCTTCGGCAATGGCTTCGGCAAAATTGGCGAATAAAACCGTGAAAAATAAGATAACGAATACTAAAAAATTATAGCTGAAACTGCCTTGAGACTTGTCTCCGGTAAGGCTGAACAGGCTTACAATAAGCATGACAACCGTTCCGATCTCTACGAGAAACATGACAGGATTTTTAAACATGATTTTCGGATTCAGTTTTACGAAAGACTGTTTGATGGCTTCGTTTACCAAATCTTTTTGAAACAATGTCTGAGATTGATTTTTCATTTTGTTTTGAAAGTGTTATATCATTGGAAACCAAAATCAACCATTAAAGCAAATTAATATTAAAGAATGAAAATGGATAATATTAGTTGGGTATGGATGAAAATTGAGACTAGTTTTCTTTATATAATCTGCTTAATGGTTTGAATTGATTTTTGAATTAAATTTTTCTTTTTTGAACAATTAAGAAATATTCAAAGAATATTTTAAACTTAATAATTTGATAAGCTTAATTTTTTTAACAGCTTTAATAAGTCTTAATGGTTCAATTATTTAATTTTTTATTTAGAAAAATACTGAAGCTGTTCTGCAATCGGACCTAACGTAAGGGCAGGGAAGAAGGACAGCGCTGCGATCAGAAGAATAACGGCTAACGTCATAAATCCGAAAGTGGCAGTATCTGTTTTCAGCGTTCCCGAGCTTTCCGGGATGTATTTTTTCTGTGCCAGTAATCCTGCAATGGCTACCGGGCCGATAATCGGGATAAATCTTGATAACAAAAGCACAATTCCTGTGGAGATGTTCCACCATGGTGTGTTGTCTCCCAAACCTTCAAAACCGGAACCGTTGTTTGCAGATGATGAGGTAAATTCGTACAGCATTTCACTGAAGCCATGGAAACCGGGATTATTCAGCGTTTTTGTTCCGAATTCAGGCAGATAGGCTGTTAAAGCTGTTCCTACCAAGATCAGAAAAGGATGGAATAAAGCCACAATCATCGCGATCTTCATTTCTTTAGCTTCAATTTTTTTGCCTAAAAATTCAGGGGTTCTTCCCACCATTAATCCGCTGATGAATACGGCTAGAATGATGAAAATGAAATAATTGAGAATTCCGACTCCGCATCCTCCGTAGAAACAGTTGATCATCATGGCAAGAAGTTCATTCATTCCCGAAAGCGGCATCGTACTGTCATGCATCGCGTTTACAGATCCTGTTGAAATAACGGTTGTAGCAATGCTCCAGTATGCTGAAGCAGCACTTCCGAAACGGATTTCTTTACCTTCCATCGCTCCAAGATGAGAATCAGCTCCCATTTGGGTAATCAGAGGGTTCCCGTTGGTTTCATTAATAACGTTCGGAACGGTTAAAGCCAGAAAACCAATCGTCATAACGGCAAAAATCGTCCATGAAAGTTTTCTTTTCTTCAGATAAAATCCTAAAGCAAAAACAAGAGCGAATGGAATAATCATCTGAACAATCATTTCCGTCATATTGGTTGTATAATTCGGGTTTTCTAACGGATGCGCTGAGTTAGCTCCGAAGAATCCTCCTCCGTTTGTTCCCAGATGTTTGATGGCAACAAAAGCGGCAACCGGACCTCGCGAAACATCCATTTTGGCTCCTTCCAGAGTGGTCAGATGGTCTTTTCCTTCGAAAGTCATCGGACTTCCGTTGGATGAAAGGATGAAAGCAACCACAATGCTTAAAGGCAATAAAATACGGATCACAGATTTGGTGAAGAAATCGTAAAAATTCCCCAGTTCTGTTGTCGTTTTATCTCTGAAAGCTTTGAATAGAACTGCCATTGCAGCCATTCCTGTCGCAGCAGAGACAAACTGTAAGAACATTAAATACAACTGACTGAAATAGCTGGCTCCCGTTTCTCCGGAATAATGCTGCAAATTACAGTTGACTAAAAAAGAGATAGCGGTATTGAAGGCTAAATCCGGCGACATATCCGGATTTCCGTCCGGATTTAAAGGAAGCCAGGATTGATTCAGCAAGATAAAAAAGGCAAGAATAAACCATACAAAATTGATGGTTAACATCGCAGACATATTCTGTTTCCAGGTCATTTGATGGTTCGGATTGATGCCCGAAATTTTATAGATCAGATTTTCAGCAGGCTGAAAAATTTTGTCTAAAAAGGTTTTTTTGTAGCCGTATACATTAGCAATATATTTTCCGAGAAAAATACCAATCACTAAGGTAATCGTGAACATGGCAATAATGCCTAAAATTTCTGTGTTCATTATTTTTGGTTAAAATTTTTCAGGTTTTATTAATACATAGCAGATGTACACAAACGCAATAACGGATAGGAAAAATAAACTCCACATAATTTTTATATTTTATCAAAAAATTCAACGGATTTGTAAGAAACCCAGAATAATAAGGCGCTGAGAAGAATTAAAACTATCAACATCATACGGCAACAATTAAGGTTAATAAAGTAAATACTACGTAAGATACCATCAGCAGACTCAGTTTTGAGCGCTCCCGTTCTCTGAACGTTTTTCTTGAAATTGTCATTTTATAAATATTTTATTCAGACTGACAATGCCAAAAGAAGTTCCATTGTTTTATAGAGTGGTTTAATTAATTGAAAATGAGTGTTTTATTGAATTTTTATCATGTGCCAAAAAACAGAAAAGCCTATCATTTTGATAGGCTCGTTATTAAAATGATAGGTTTTATTTTTTTAACCAATTAAGTTCTTTCTTAAAAAAAACAGACTAAAATTATGTTCCTGCATATTTTTGAAGGTATTTTTTAGCTTAAAGCGAAACTTCTCTTATATATTCTTAACTTCTAAACTAAAACTTAATGATTTAATTCTCAATGTATTTAAAATTAGTTATAATTAAATGATAATCAATTATTTATTGTTTTAAATAAAATGTTCCAGTATCTAAAGCGTGGATTTTAATTAACATTTATCTCAAATGATATTCTTCCAGTTTGCGGTATAAGGTAGCAATCCCGATTTCCAGTAATCTCGCAGCTTCTGCCTTGTTTCCTTTGGTGTATTGAAGCACTTTCAGAATATGTTCCTTTTCCAGAGATTTCATGCTGAAAGAATCGTTTTCAGAAGAAACTTTTTCAGAATAACGCGGAAGACTTTCTGCATCAAGGATATGGTCATTCATTAGAATTAAGCTCCTTTCGACGGTATTTCGCAGTTCCCGTATGTTTCCTTTCCAGTCGTTTTTTTCCAATGTTTTATAATATTCCGGAGAGATTTCAATATTGGAGATATGAAGTTTTTGAGAAAAAACATTCACAAAATTTTTAGCCAGAGCTTTCAGATCCTCTTTTCTCTCGCGAAGTGACGGAAGCCTTATTTCAAAGATATTCAGCCGGAAATAAAGATCCTCACGAAAGTTTCCCTGCTTTATTTCTTCCTCCAGATCACGGTTTGTTGCGGCAATCAGCCGGAAATCCGATCTGGAAACCTTCGTTTCTCCCATTTTGATAAACTCTTTGGTTTCCAGTACACGAAGCAGTTTTGCCTGAAGCTCGATCGGCATTTCTCCGATTTCATCCAGAAATAGGGTTCCGCCATTGGCTTCTTCTACCAGTCCTTTTTTATCTTTTACTGCTCCGGTAAAAGCTCCGGTTTTATGCCCGAAAAGTTCGCTTTCCAGAATTTCTTTGCTGAAAGCGGAACAGTTGATGGCTACAAAATTATTTTTCTTTCTGTCGCTGCCTTCATGAATGGCATTTGCAAAAACTTCCTTTCCGGTTCCGGTTTCGCCCGTCAGAAGAACGGTTGCATCGGTTAACGCTACTTTTTCTGCCAGTTTTTTTGCCTGAATAATGGAGGGTGAATTTCCGATAATCGTTTCAAAACCTTTTGAAGAAGAACTCTTCTGAATGATTTTCGATTTGTTATCTTTTGCTTTTTCTAAAGATTTATAAACCAGCGGAATAATTTTATCATTATCATCACCTTTCACCAGATAATCGTAGGCGCCGTTTTTCATTGCCTGAACTGCGTCTGTAATATTTCCGAAAGCCGTCATCAGAATAATTTCCAGATGAGGATATTTTGTTTTGATGGATTTTACTAAATCTACTCCGAAAGCATCGGGAAGCCTTACGTCACTCAGCACGACATCAAATTCATACTGTTCGAGCATCGTCATCGCAGAACGTGCGGTGGAAGCTTCTTTTACGTTAAAATTTTCTTGGGAAAGGATCATTCCTAATAGTTTCAGGAGCTTGATCTCGTCATCGATGATGAGGATATTTCCTTGCATGGTGTTGTAATTTGGAAAACTGATGCAAACTTAAATATAAAATGCGAATCTTAATCATAGATTTTAATATTTATAAAATAGAAGGATTCTTTTTTGATTGCTTACATTTGTATTCATTCTATTTTTAAGGGTGAAAAATGAAGTTTATGATTGATAAAAAATTCAGGGAAGAAATTCATACAGATAAAAATAACTACGAATATATCACGGTTTCCAATGACGAAAATGGAGTAAGAATTTACACTTTAAAAAATGGTTTAAAGGTTTTTCTTGCTCAAAATTCTGATGCTCCGAGAATCCAGACTTATATTCCTGTGAGAACCGGAAGCAATAACGATCCTTCTGATAATACAGGTTTGGCACATTATCTTGAACATATGATGTTTAAAGGAACCTCTAAATTAGGAACTCAAAACTGGGAAAAGGAAAGTGAATTATTAGATCAGATTTCAGATTTATACGAACAGCATAAAGCGGAGAATGATCCTGAAAAAAAGAAAGAAATTTACCGCAAAATAGATGAAGTTTCTCAGGAAGCCAGTCAGTATGCCATTGCGAATGAATATGATAAGGCAATTTCTTCTTTAGGCGCAAGCGGAACCAACGCACATACATGGTTTGATGAAACAGTTTATAAGAATAATGTTCCGAACAATGAGCTTGAAAAATGGCTGAAAATTGAGAAAGAACGTTTTTCTGAACTGGCTTTAAGGCTTTTTCATACCGAACTCGAATCTGTTTATGAAGAATTCAACAGAGCACAGGACAACGATTCGCGTCTGGTGAATTATGAACTGATGGATGCTCTTTTTCCTACGCATCCCAATGGTCAGCAAACCACTTTAGGAAAGGCAGAACATTTGAAAAATCCTTCCATGAAGGCGATTCATAAATATTTTGATGAATATTATGTTCCGAACAATTATGCTATGGTTTTGGTGGGAGATCTTGATTTTGAAGAGACAATTCAGCTTGTTGACCAATATTTCGGAACCATTCCTTACAGAGAGCTTCCGAAAAAAACTCCTATTATCGAAAAACCGATTACGGAAATTATAAAACGAACGGTAAAAAGTCCCACAACTCCGAGAGTCCAATTGGCTTGGAGAACAGAAAGTTACGGAACAAAAGAAGCGATGTTGGCGGATGTAGTGGTAAATATTCTGAGCAACAGAGGAGAAGCAGGATTGCTGGATCTGAATATCAATCAGACTCAAAAATTATTGTGGGGACAGGCGTATTCAGTAGGTCTGAAACAGTACGGATATTTTTCCATCGTTGCCGTTCCGAAGGAATCGCAGACTTTGGATGAAGCCAGAGATTTGGTTCTGGAGCAGATCGAACTGGTTAAAAAAGGAGAATTTCCGGACTGGATGCTTCCTGCCATCATCAATGATTTTAAAATCCAGAGGATGAAGGCGCTGGAAACCGCAGACGGATTGGCAACGAATCTTTATGATACGTACATCAAAGGAAGAACGTGGGAACAGGAACTGAATGAAATGGATCAGTATGAAAAACTAACGAAAGAAGAGGTTATCGCCTTTGCCAATGAGTTTTTCAGAGATAATTATGTGATCGTTTACAAAGAAAAAGGGGTAAACGAAAAATTAATCCGCGTAGAAAATCCCGGAATTACTCCTGTGAAAATAAACCGTGAAGCCCAGTCTGAGTTTTTACAGCAGATTCTGGAAGAAAAAACAGAAGATATTCAGCCGGAATTTGTGGATTATGAAAAGGAAATTCAGAAAGATATCGTGAAAGGAAAAACGATAAGTTTCGTTAAAAATAAATACAACGATATTGCGCAGGTTCATTTTATTTTTCCATTCGGAAGCGATCACGACCGCGATCTGGGAATTTCAACTCAGGTCCTTCAGTATTTGGGAACTGAAAAATTCTCTCCGGAAGATCTGAAAAAAGAATTCTTCAAAATCGGCGTTACCAATGATTTTAAAACCACCAACGATCAGCTGATTATTTCGCTGAACGGTCTGGAAGAAAACATTGAAAAAGGAATAAATCTTCTGCAGCATTGGCTGTATGAAGTAAAGCCGGATCAGGAAATTTACAGACAGTTTACAGAAACTATTCTGGAAAACCGTGCTGCGATGAAGAAAGATAAAGGCAGAATTATGACGGCTCTTACCAATTATACCAAATTGGGACCTTTTTCGCGGTTCACGGATGTTATTTCAAAAGAAGAGCTGGAAAGCAGCAATGTGGAAGTTTTTACAGACCGTATGAAAAAGCTTTTCAAATATCCGTATCAGATATTTTTCTACGGAAGAAATTTTGAAAATTTCACTTCATACATCGGGAAATATACTGAAAATGAAAGTTTTGTCATTCCGGAGCCTAAAAACTATCCGGAACCGGAAACCGATGGAAATGTATATTTTACAGATTACGACATGGTTCAGATGGAAATGAGCAAAGTAGGAAGAGGTCGTAATGTCAATACGGAAAATTTTGGTAAAATCAATGTTTTTAATGAATATTTCGGACGCGGTTTGTCATCCATTGTTTTTCAGGAGATCCGTGAAAGCAAAAGTTTAGCCTATTCTGCATACGTTTCTTACGCAGCGAATTCAGAGCTGGATCATCCGGATTACATTACCACCTACATCGGAACGCAGCCGGACAAATTGCAGATTGCTGTGGATACGATGACTGAACTGATGACTGAACTTCCTGAAGTGAAAGTAC
This sequence comes from Chryseobacterium sp. ZHDP1, assembly GCF_018603435.1. Taxonomy (GTDB): domain Bacteria; phylum Bacteroidota; class Bacteroidia; order Flavobacteriales; family Weeksellaceae; genus Chryseobacterium; species Chryseobacterium indicum. The sequence goes on from NZ_CP075682.1 coordinate 4,235,166, forward strand.
AGTTTGAAAATGCAAAAAATTCTGCTTTAAAACAGATTGCTTCGCAACGGGTAACGAGAACGAATATTTTCTTCAATACCTTAAGATTAAGAAAACTGAATATTCATCACGATTTCAGGAAAGATATCTATCGCCAGATTGAAAGCCTGAAATTTGAAGATCTGAAAGATTTTTACGACCATTATATAAAATCCGTTCACTTCAACACCGCCATTATCGGGAAAAAAGAAAACCTGAACAGGGAAGCGGTTGATAAGATGGGAACCTTCAGGGAAGTGAGTTTAAAAGATATTTTCGGACATTAAAAAAGAGGCTTGAAAAAGCCTCTTTCTGTTTTTAGTTCATGTGCAATTTCCATCCTGAAAATGCGGATTAAAAAATCTAAATAAACGCTTATTATATAGAGTTTAAACTTTTTAAAAATATTCTTTTGGAAACGCAGAGACGCAAGTTTTTTATTAATCTCAAATCATTAAGGCGCAAGAAAATCAAATATTTTCAATAGGTATTATGCTTAATTTTATCGTAGATAAAATTTTTTGCACCTTAAGATAGGACAGTATTTATTGAATATTTTGCGTTTTTCGAAAGTTTAAGTTTATATTTTAAAAAGGATTTCAGATCAGCAAATGTTGTAAAAACATTATTTTATTTAACATAATATATTTTTTTCTTAAATGTGTGAAAAATTATTGGAGAATTGTTTCTTTTGTTTAAATTTATCTTAAAATATAGCGGTATCCGAAAAGCTCACAGAGTAGGAAACAAATTAAAACAAAAACAATGAAAAATTTAAAGAAACTTTCTAGAGAAAATCTTAAAACAGTAAAAGGAGGATTAATGATTTGCATGAACTACGATGGTGTTTGCGAAAAAGTAGGTAAGTTCTGTGGAGAGCCGGAATGTAAAAATTAAAAACCTTTTTAGACTCTTAAAGTAAGAATCGTAAAGAAATAAAAAAGTCCTGAAATTTTCAGGACTTTTCTTATTATTTATTTTACAATTTTCATCTCATCAATCAGCCATTTGGAATCTGCAAATTTATCGATGATGAAAAGAATATACTTCGTATCCACCATGATATTTCTGCTGAAACGAGGATCATAATTAATGTCGCTCATTGTTCCTTCCCATTGTCTGTCGAAATTCAGTCCTACCAGATTTCCGTTGGCATCAAGAGCCGGACTTCCGGAGTTTCCTCCCGTTGTGTGGTTGGTTGCTGTAAATCCTACAGGAACATCGCCGGTTTTATCTTTGTATACTCCGAAATCTTTCTTGCTGTAAAGATCAATCAGCTTTTTCGGAACATCAAATTCGTAATCTCCCGGAACATATTTTTCCATTACTCCCGCCAAATACGTCTTGTAATTGTAAGAAACGGCATCTCTCGGAGAAGAACCTTTCACTTTTCCGTACGTTACACGAAGGGTAGAGTTCGCATCCGGGAAGAATTTTCTGTCTTTGTCCGTTGCCATTTGCTGAGCCATGTAAGTCTTCTGTAAAGCATCAATTTTTGTCTGCATCGATGTAAACTGAGGATCAGCTTTGGTGATGTAGGTGTCTCTCATGGATAAATAAGTCTGATAAACAGGATCCTTTTTCAATGTTTTAATCAGTTTATCCTGATTGGAGAATGCTTTTTCGATATCTTTACTAAGAAAAGCTCCGTTTACTTCAGTTCTTCCTGTGATGATGGAATTTTTAGAATCTTCTTCAATCGTCTGAAGATTTTGTGCTTCATTTTTATATTTTTCAAATCCTGCAGGTAAAAATTCCGGAGCCGTTTTATTGGCATAAAGAGCCAGTAATTTTGCCGTAACTTTTGCATCAAGTTCTGCATTGTAATCTTTGTAGAAAGAAGTCAGCTTGTTTTTAAAGGAAGTTGTCCCTTTTTCGTCCATTCTTCCGGCTTCTACCGCAGTGACGTAGTTGTAGAAAAGATTGGCAAGCGTTAACGTTTCTGCATTTCTGATGGTTTCAGAATAATATGCGTTATTTAATGCATAAGGAGCCTGATCGTTGTACAGTTTGTTCAGTTGATCTAAAGTCGTTTTTATATCTTTATTTTTAGCGATCAGGGAATTTTCATACTGTACTTTTTTCTCTACTGCATTAGATTTTTTCAGACCTTCTACTTCGCCGATCCATTTTTTCCAGTAATTCGCTACTGAAGCGTATTTTGAAGCATACTGAATTCGTGTGGCATCATCGGTACGCATTTTTTCGTCCAGCGTTTTTAATGCAATATCTCTCACTGCAATTCTCGCAGGATCGGTGTCTTTCATGATTTTTTCAACTGCAATCGCAGGAAGATATTCTGTGGTTCTTCCCGGGAATCCGAATACAAAAGTGAAATCATTCTCGTTTTTATCTTTAATGGAAACCGGAAGATAATGTTTCGGAACGTAAGGAACATTGTCTTTAGAATATTCCGCTGGTTTGTTGTTTTTATCAGCATAAATTCTGAACATGGAGAAATCTCCCGTATGTCTTGGCCAAACCCAGTTGTCTGTATCTGAACCGAATTTTCCGATGCTTTGAGGCGGAGCTCCTACCAAACGGATATCCTTGAATGTTTCAATAGTGAAAGCATAGAATTTATTCCCATAATACATGGATCTTACAGAAATCGACTGATAAGGTTCTGTTTTCTGAGAATTTTTGTAAATCTCAATATTTTTGGCAATCTGTTTAGAAAGATCAGGTTCCTGCAATTTATCGGTTCCTTCTAAAATCTGAGAGGTCACTTCTTTGATGTCAACAATAAAGTCTACCGTTACTCCCGGATTCGGAAGTTCTCCCTGAGGGTTTTTTGCCCAGAACCCATTCGATAAAAGGTCATTCTGCACGGTTGAGTGAGACTGAATCTGCCCGTAACCACAGTGATGGTTGGTAAGCAATAACCCTTTTGGCGAGATAATTTCTGCGGTACATCCTCCGTTGAACTGTACAACCGCATCTTTTATGCTTGCTTTTTGCGGATTAAAAATATCTTTGGCAGAGATTTTCATTCCCAAATCTTTCATTTCCTTTTCATTAAGCTCCGTTGGAATCCACATTCCGCCGTATTGCTGTGCAAACGTCATTACAGCCGGCAAAAGAAATACAGATAGAAGTATCTTTTTTGTCATAATCAAAATTTTGCCCCAATTTACAAAGAAAAAGGGAGATTTGGGTTAAAATTGACTGATAGTTGATTGTTTTTTAGAGGCTGTTCAAATTTAATACTTTATGATTCTGTTATTTTCAAACGTAAAATTATAATTCAGCATACCGATTATTCTAAAAAGTAAGAACAAGTAAAATTTTTTTATCAAGATTGATGATACGATTTAATCTTTAATCAGTTTGATCCATCAACTATCAACAAGAAACCATCAACCAATCAGGCGGCTTAATTTTTGCTGCTGAAAAAGCATTCACGCTAAATCATTTATTATGAAAAAAACAATTCAGATTTTGGGAATCGCTCTTATGTCGCTTGTAGTTTCCTGTACGCAAAAAGACAAAAATCCTGAAGTGGAGATGAACCCTAAAACAGATCCGATGGCAATTCAGACTCCGGTGGACAGTACCAAAACAAATTCAGTTGCGGGTTCTGATAATTCAGAAAATTCTTTAGACTGGGACGGAACGTACGAAGCCACAGTTCCATGCGCAGACTGCCCCGGAATTAAAACTATCCTTGTTTTAAGTAAGGATAAATCTTTTAAAATCACAGAAGAATATCTGGAAAGAAATTCTAAAAATGAAGATACAGGAATGTTTACATGGGATTCTACGGGAAGCATCATTACCTTAAACGGAAAAATTTCAAAATACAAATACAAAGTTGGGGAAAATACACTTACACAGCTTGATATGGAAGGAAAACCGATTGACGGCCCGAACAAAGCCCTGTATATTTTTAAAAAGAAATAATCGTGTAACCTCCAAAATCCCTCATTTGAAGGGATTTTTTATTGACATCGATGATATTAAAACTGGTAGGCAATTATTTTATCATCTTCCATCAGGTTCTTCATTAAAATTTCATGATTGGTATTATTGCCTGTAACCACCCATGTTGTCGAGAGATTTCCCTGTGTATACTGTTGTTTTGCCAAGGTGAATTTCAGATGGTTTCTCTTAAAAAGCTCTTCACAATGTTGAATATCATGGTAATTGACTACCGCAATTTTATATTCCCGGATTTTATGATGTCTGTCTATAAATTTTTCAAAATAGGTTAAATAATTTAAAACCACCAAAATAAGAAGCGTTCCGAGGAGTGAAAGATAAACATATCCTGATCCGACTGCCATTCCGATGGAAGCAGTGGCAAAAATAGTTGTGGCAGTGGTAATTCCGTCGATTTTGCTGTCTCCTTTAAAAATAACGCCTGCTCCCAGAAAGCCAATTCCGGTAATGATGTTGGCTGCAAGACGATCCGGATTGGCAACTCCGATTTTAATAGAAAGTATCGTAAACAGGCAGGATCCGAAACAGACCAGAATAAAAGTGCGCAACCCTGCCGATTTATTCCGGTACTCGCGTTCTGTCCCGATGAAAATGCCGAGAAGAACGGAGATGAAAATCAGCAGTAGCTCATTCTGGATAACGTAATGATCTTTTAAAAATTCCATTTTGAAGATTTTACTAAATAAAATTACAATAATTCTTTTGATAAAAATCCAAATGAGGTATATTGTATCGTAAAATGCTACAACCTTGAATGAAAGTCTGAAAAAGTCGATTGAAAACCTGTATTCTGTTTTTTCAAAATATGAAATCCGGTCTGTCATAGAGGGATGCCCCTGTTGTGTTTCGGATCGTGACAAAGAGAAAATTCACAGTAAGGAACTCAGAGAACTCGAAGAAGAGGATCTTTCCCGATATGCTTTCAAAGCAATGACAACGTGGGGAAATGTGGATGATTTTAAACATTTCCTGCCGAGAATACTGGAACTTTGCATTGATCATGATCTGGGAATCCATCCGTTTGGTATTTTCGGAAAGCTGAAGTACGGAAAATGGGAAATCTGGGATAATGCTGAAAAAGAAGCCGTTATCGCTTTTCTTTTAGAATGGTGGAAGTGTTTCTTAGAAAATAGAAATTTTTTTGATGATGATTTGTTTTTCGGAATCTATAATATGACAGGTGAAATCGAAAGATTACTAGCATACTGGAAAGTGGATATTGCCCAAAACAGCTTTATGATTTATGTGGATTTTATGCGGTATTATTATCAGGATTTTGTCAACGAAAAAAATAAAAATAAATATTTCGATGAATTAGATCATGAAAAATTTCTGAAATGGATCAAGGAAAATGCGAAGAGTCTTGAAGAAGGTTTTTATTATTTCGGAAAGACGGATGAAAGATTTGCAAGCGAAATTTCGGATGCTCTGTATATTTTGGAACATAGCTAAAAAAAGACTGCCTTTGAAAGACAGTCTTTGGTAATTATTTAAAGCAAAATTATTTTTCTACCAAATCCAGAAACTGCTGTTCATCCAGAATTTCAATTGTTCCGATATCCTGTGCTTTTTTCAGTTTGCTTCCTGCTTTTTCGCCAACGACAAGGAAATTAAGGTTTTTGGATACTGCCGAAATATTTTTTCCGCCGTGTTTTTCCACCATTTCTTCCGCCGCTTCTCTGGTAAATAATGATAATTTTCCTGTAAAAAGGAATGTTTTGCCTTCCAAAACATTGGATAAAACTTCGTTTGTACTTTCGCCTTTTTCAAGCTGTACTCCGTAAGATTTTAACCTTTCGATCATCAAAATATTTTCGGAATTTGCAAAGAACTCTACAATGCTTACCGCGATTTTGGTTCCGATGTCTTCTACTTGGCAAAGCTCTTCCACCGTTGCATTTTTCAGATCTTCGATGGTCGGGAAATTTTTAACCAGTTTTTTGGCAACTGTTTCTCCGACGTGTTTTATCCCGATTCCGTACAGCACTTTTTCAAACGGAATTTCTTTGGATTTTTCGATCCCTGAAATGATGTTCTGTGCCGATTTTTCTGCCATTCTTTCAAGCGGGAGAAGCTGTTCCTTCGTTAAAACATAAAAATCTGCAGGATTTTCAATCAGTCGTTCCCTGTAAAGCTGCTCAATAGTCTCACTTCCCAGATTATCAATATTTAAAGCTTTTCTCGAAACATAATGGATCATTCTTCCTACAACCTGTGGCGGACAGTGAAGGTCATTCGGACAGAAATGAATTGCCTGATCCTCGATTTTTACAAGTTCAGTTCCGCATTCCGGACAATTTTTGATGTATTCAATTTCCTTGCTTTCTTCCGTTCTTTTTTCGGTATTGACGCCAACAATTTTCGGGATAATTTCACCGCCTTTTTCTACATAAACGAAATCATTTTCATGAAGATCAAGTTTCTTAATAATATCTTCATTGTGAAGTGAAGCTCTCTTTACGATCGTTCCGGCTAATAAAACAGGCTTCAGATTCGCAACCGGAGTAATGGCTCCTGTTCTTCCGACCTGATAGGAAACGCTTTGCAGTTCGGTTTCCACTTTTTCAGCCTTAAATTTATAAGCCATTGCCCAGCGTGGAGATTTTGCGGTATATCCAAGCTGTCTCTGCTGTTTTAAAGAGTTGACTTTTAAAACGATACCGTCAATTTCAAACGGTAAATTATGACGTTCAGCATCCCAGAAATTAATGAATTCCTTCACCTCATCCAAAGAGGTACACAATTTTGCCTGCTGAGAAGTTTTGAAACCCCAGCTTTGTGCTTTCTGAAGCAGTTCCCAATGCGATGCTGCAGGAATATCTTCTGAAATAAACTGATACAGAACCGATGAAAGCCCACGTTTTCTCACTTCGCCGCTGTCCTGCATTTTCAGACTTCCGCTTGCCGTATTTCTGGGATTCATGAAAGGATCAAGACCTTCTTCCTCACGCTGTTTATTGATTTTATCGAAATTTTTCCGGGTTAAATAAATTTCTCCGCGCATAAAGAAATGTTCAGGGAAATCACCTTTCAGTTTCAGAGGAATATCCGAAATGGTACGAACGTTTGCCGTAATTTCATCACCCTGAAAACCGTCACCGCGAGTTACTGCCTGAACCAGTTTTCCGTTTTCATACAGAATGGAGATCGAAGCACCGTCATATTTCAGTTCGGCAACAAATTCTACCGGTTCATCAATGGTTTTGATAATTCTTTTTTCCCAGTCTTCAAGATCATCAAAATCATAGGAATTATCCAGAGAATACATTCTGAATTTATGCTGAACCGTAGGAAAGACTTTGGTAATTCCTCCGCCGACACGAACGGTAGGAGAGTTTTCATCATAAAATTCGGGATATTGGGTTTCCAGATCACGAAGTTCTTCCAGCAGCATATCAAAATCATAATCCGAAATCGTCGGAGTATCAAGGAGATAATAATTTTCGTTGTGCTGATGAAGCTCTTTTCGCAGATCTTCTATTTTCTGTTGTATGTTTTCGGACATCGGGTTTCTATCTTTTTCAGCAAAAATAAATAAAAGAAATTCCAATTTAAAAAATAAGGGAATTAAATATTCTGAGAAAATTAAAAAGTTGTAACATATTTCAACCAACTGATTATCCACCAGATAAATTCGGCGTTAAAATTTATTTAATATAATGTTCCGATATAATTTAAAAAATGTTAAAACTCCCTTAAACAGAGGATTCTGAAAGTCAAAATACATTTGCAAAGCTAATTTGTAAATATGAAAAAAGTAAAGATTGTATTGGGATTATTGTTTCTGAGTTTCGGAACTCTTGCGTATGCGCAGACCACTCAGGCTTCCATTGTAGGAAAAGTTACCGGAACCGGAAAAGCTCCGCAGGAAAAGGTAAAAGTAACCATTGTAAATGAATCGACAGGTTTCAAAACGGAAACGGAAACCAATTCGAAAGGAGAATATATTTTCAAAGAAATTCCTTTGGGCGGACCTTACACGGTATTCGTAAATGATGAAAAAAGAGAAGGTTACAATGTAAATTTTGGAGATCAGGTAACGGTAAACGTAGATCTGGGAAGCGAGAAAAGCATTGAAGAAGTGGTTGTTACCGGAAATTTGAAAAACAAAATCGGGAATTTAGGTGCGGCAACAGCCATCACGACGAAAAATATCGGAATTTTGCCTGTAAACGGAAGAAACTTCAACAATCTTGCTGAACTTTCACCGTTGAGCGGTAAAAGCGGAAGTATTTCCGGACAGTTGGGTTCTTCCACGAATTTTACCATCGACGGAATGACGGCTAAAAATCCTACTTCTGCAGGATCTACGACAAGCAGAAGTAATGCACCGTTTTCTATTTCCATCGAAGCGGTTCGTGAATTTAAAGTAACCACCAATCAATATGATGTAACATTAGGAAGAAGCGGAGGCGGAACCGTGAGTGCGGTTACAAAATCCGGAACGAATAAATTCTCTGGAAGTGCATGGGAATATTTAAGAACAAACTGGCTTTCCAGCAAATACGACATCAGAGGAAATAAAATCAACAACGATTTTTCCACTTCTCAGTTTGGATTCTCTTTGGGCGGCCCGATCATTAAGAACAAACTGCATTTCTTCATTGCTTGGGATCACCAGTTGGATTCAAGACCGTTGCAGATTGCTGATATTAAATCTCATGACGATGAACTGAGACTGAATACGACAACAGCCACTTTAAATAAGTTCCTTGATATTGCAAGAGCTAAATATGGCGTTGGAAATACACCGCAGTTCGGAAGTTTTGATAAAGTGAGAAATTCTGATGCCGGATTTTTGCGTTTAGACTGGCAGATTAACGATAAGAACTTATTGACTTTAAGAAATAACTTCACCTACGATCTCAATAAAAACGGTTTGGGAGACAACACAGCGATCAACGCTTTTGAATCGTATGGAAATGATAAAAATCTGGATAACAGCTTATTGTTGACTTTAAGATCCAACTTAAAACCGAATATGACAAACGAACTGAAGGCGCAGTATCTTTACACGTTTCAGGACAGTTATCAGAACGATCAGCTTGGTCATCCCGTTCCGAGAGCCATTGTCGAAAATATCGTAACCAATATCGACGGAAAAGATAAGGCAACCAATATTCAGATCGGAGGTCACCGTTTTGCGCAGGAAAGTTTCAGAAATAATGTTTTCCAGATCGTAGACAATTTATATTACAATACGGATAAAATCAAATATACCTTCGGAGCAGATTTAATGTACACGATGGCAAAATCGTTGTACGGAAGTGAAGTGAACGGAAGATTCCACTTCAGGGAGAATCCTACTGTGAACGGAGGAGATAATTTATTTAATTTCAATAATCTTGTGGCGTACAGATTTTACAGAGAAGTTCCTTTAATGCAGGATCCTTCTGTAAAGTCCAATATTTATAATTTGGGAGTTTACGGACAGATTCAGACAAAAATTGCAAAAGGTCTGGATTTAATGGCGGGTTTAAGATTGGATTATGGTGGTTATCCGAAAGCAGGATTCAACCAGAAATTGTATGATGAAATGGGAATCCGGACAGATAATCAGATCAAATCATTCATCATTCAGCCAAGATTCCAGTTCGATTGGAATATTAATGAAGGAAATAAAGACTTCCTGAAATTTGGGGCTGGAATCTTCTCTTCAGATATCAACAACTATATGATTATCAATAATCTGGTATTTGACGGAAGACATTTGGCAACAGTGGATGTAAATCCTTCTCAGATTGGTCTGAAGCCGGATTTCATCAGCTACAGAAACGATTACGGAACGGTTCCTACTTTAGCGCAGTATCAGCTTCCGACAATTAACTACACAGGAAAAGATGCAAAAATTCCGGTGGTTTACAAAGCTAATGTTTCTTATACGCATTTCTTCAACGAGAGATTCAGAGCGGGAGTTGCGGGTTATATGACGCTGGGAAGAAACAACTATTTCTACTACGACAGAAATATGGTGGCAAATCCTTATTTTACGCTGGATAATGAAGGCGGAAGAGGGGTTTTTGTTCCTGCAGCAACGATCGCAGCCAACGGAACACTGAACTGGAAAGACGGAAGAATCAACAAAAATTTCGGAAGAGTTCTGGAATTGGTAAGCGATGGAAAAGTCAATCAGTTTTCATTCGTATTAGACACAAGTTACCGTTACTGGAAAGACGGAGAAATTACAGCAAGTTACACTTGGGCAGACATCAAAGATAATACTTCGTACAACGGAAACGTAGCGAACTCTGCAACCTTGTCTACCATGGTTTCAGGAGATCCGAGAAACTTGAGAATGTCGTATTCGGATAACCAGTTCAGAAACAAAGTCGTGATTTACGGGAACTCACCAACAATTGCAGGATTTACTCTAGGAATCCGTTACGCAGGAATCGGCGGAACGCGTTTCTCTGTAACGGCAGGCGGAAACGTAAACGGAGATTTCGTAGACACGAACGATTTAGCTTACATTTTCCCGAATCTTACGCAGACTTTAGTTGATAATCCTGAAGTGGGACAGGCTTTAAAGAACTACATTACAGATTACAACAACAAAGTTGCAGAAAGAAATGGTGGGAAGAACGGTTTCTACGGAGTTTGGGATGTTCGTGTAGCAAAGAAAATCAAATTTGAAAAAATCGGAGCTTTTGAACTTTCTGTGGATATTTTCAATGTTGCCAATTTGCTTAACAAAGAATGGGGCGTTAATAAATCCTACGGAAATACAGCGCTGTACAGAATTACAGGATTTGATCAGGCAACAAAACAGTTTAAGTACAGTCTGAATACAAGTGGACTGGAGCCACTTTCCGGAAATCCTTATCAGATCCAGATCGGAGCGAAATATTCTTTCTAATCTAAAAATAAGTTTAAACTCATTTTAAATGTAACCGCAAAAGAGACAAAAGACTTTGTTGGATTTATTTAAAGTATTTCAAAAGTCTGCAAAGAGAAAAATCTTTGATTTTTTTAACTTATGTGCTCTTTTTACATTTAAGTATTCAACTTAAATAACTAAAGTGTTACAATCTTTTGCATCTTTTGCGGTAAAAAAGTTTAAACAAGTTTAATGTAAAAAATATGAATGGTCAATTTTGCTTTGCAAGTCAATTGTTAATTTTAAAGAACTGATCATTGAAAGCGATGGATTCACAATTGACGATTCACTTAAATAAATTTATATACCTTTATCTGAAAGTTGAAAGACTTTCGAATACTATTCAAATTATATTATGAAAAATTTTATCTTAGGGTTAGCAGTTTTAAGCACAGTTGGAATGAAGGCACAAACCCAGATCGTAGCACACAGAGGTTATTGGCAGACGCAGCCGCCCACGACAGAGAACTCTCTGAAATCGTTGGAAAATGCACAGAATTTAAAGATTTACGGATCTGAATTCGATGTGAGAATGACAAAGGACGGAGTTTTGGTGGTAAACCACGACGAACATCACGCAAAAATGGAAATTTCCGAAACCGATTTTAAAGAACTGGAAAAAGTAAAATTATCCAACGGTGAAGATTTTCCCACTCTGAAAGACTATTTAAAACAGGGTAAAAAAGATAAGTCGCTAAAACTGGTGGTTGAAATAAAGCCTGACAAAACCAAGGAAAAAGAAGATGAACTGACGGCGAAAACCATCAAAATGATCAAGGATATGAAACTTGGAGCGCAATGCGATTTCATTTCTTTCAGCTTAAATATCTGTAAGGAAATTAAAAGGCTGGAACCGACTTTTAAAGTTCAGTATCTTAAAGGAGAGCTTTCTCCGCAGCAGATCAAGGACGAAGGTTTGGATGGGATCGATTATCATTACAGTATTTTCCAGAAAAATCCTACATGGATTGCAGATGCAAAAGCTTTGGGATTGATCACCAATGCATGGACGGTGAATGACGTTGCCATTGCCGATGAATTAAAAAAGCAGGGAATCGGTTTCATCACCACCAATATTCCCGATCAGCTTAAAAAATAAGATCATGTCATCTTTATACAGAAAGTCTGTCTCTTTTGAGGCAGACTTTTTTGTTTTAAAAGTTTCCTTTAAAATTCAGACAATTTTGTGGTATCCCTTATTTACTCAGGAAAAGACAATAAAATTAAGGAAATAAATCAGCCTGAAAATATTAAAAATTATTCATTCTTTTAACCTGTTATTAACCAGTTTTGTATGGTATATTGTTAAGTTTTAGTTAATATGGCGTTTAATAATTCTTTAATAAATGTTAAAATAGTATTAAAATCTTACTCATAATATCGTTTTAGTTTTGCGCAAACAAAAAGGATATGCGTAAAGAGACACAAAAAGTACTCATTTTATCATTACTAGGACTTGTCAGTGTAAATCTGGCGGCTCAGCAAAAGGCTAAAAAAGATACCATTAAAAATATCGACGAAGTGGTGGTAACCGCTTTGGGGATTAAAAGACAGGACAAATCTTTAGGTTATGTTGCCGAAAAAGTAAATTCCGGCACTTTTGAAGAAACCCAGAACAACAACTGGGCTCAGTCTATGGAGGGAAAAGTTGCCGGACTGAAAGTTCAGACGGCAGGAGCGGGACCACTTGCCAGTTCCAGAATTACTTTAAGAGGCGAAAAGTCGATGGTATTGGATAATAATTATGCATTAATTGTTGTAGACGGAATTCCTCTGGGAAATTCCACCACAGGAACCGGAACTCCGGCGTACGGAGCTGGTTCAGGAGGTGATGTTCCGATTGATTTAGGAAACGGACTGAACAGCATCAATCCAGATGATATTGAATCGGTAACCGTTCTGAAAGGAGCTTCCGCAGCCGCATTATACGGATCCCGCGCTGCGAACGGAGCTTTGATGATCACTACAAAATCCGGAAAAAGCAAAAACGGAAAAATTCAGGTGACTTTCAATTCCTATTCAAGTTATGATACGGTTCTGAAATGGCCGGATTGGCAGTACGAATACGGACAGGGAACTTTGGCTAAAAATACAGCAGGGCAGTTCTATTACTCCTACGGAGCTTCTGCAGACGGTGTAAGTACCGGAGGAACGAGCAGTGCTTTCGGACCGAAATTCGCGGGACAGTATTATTTTCAGTATGATCCTGCCGTTGGCGGACAGAGCAAGGAAAGACAGCTTTGGAGAGCTTATGAAGACAACATCAAAGGATTCTGGAGAACAGGTTCTACGTATTCCAACAGTCTTTCGGTGGAAAGTTCTAATGATAAAACCAATTTCAGAACCTCTCTTACCTATCTTAATAACGAATGGATGATGCCGAATACAGGTTTTGACCGACTGAATTTTGCTTTGTCATTCGCGCATCAGTTAACTAAAAAATTAAAAGTATCCACCAAATTTACTTTCAATAAAACATCAAGTGACAATCTTCCGGCAACGGGATACAATAATCAGTCGATTTCCTATTTCATGATCTTCCAGAATCCGAATGTGGATCTTGCATGGTATCAGCCGATCTGGAAGCCGGGACAGGTTCAGATCGATCAGATTCATCCTTTCAGTACGTTTATCGACAATCCTTATCTCATCGCTTACGAAATGCTGAACGGAGTGGATAAAAAAACGATTTTTGGAAACATTACGGCAGATTATCAGTTCAATAAAAATTTCAGCCTGATGCTGAGATCCGGACTCGAAGTTCTGAACGAAAAAAGAACAACGAAGCGTCCGTGGAGTTCAGCTAATTATGCAAAAGGATTCTACAGAGAACAGTACATCAAAAATCACGAATACAACAACGATATTCTATTTTCGTACAAACAGAACTTTAATAAATTCAATATTTCTGCATCAGCCGGAGGAAGCATCCGTTACAATCAGTATGTGATGAATGATTATCAGGCAAACGGATTGAAAATTGCCGGAGAATACAATCTTACCAATGCGCTTGGAATTGATGTAAAATATCCGAAGCCGGGAGACGAGCAGGTAAACAGTGTTTATGGTTTGGTTACATTAGGATACGACAATAAATTCTTTGTGGATATTACCGGAAGAAACGACTGGAGTTCCACGCTTCCGAAATCCAACAGATCATTCTTTTATCCTTCCGTAAGTACAAGTTTCATTCTTTCAGAAATTTTTAAACTGAAAAGCGACCGATTTAATTACTGGAAACTGAGAGCTTCGTGGGCAAAAGTAGGAATCGACGGCTCTCCTTATCAGTTAGATACTTATTATGATACCAGTTCTATCACAGGAAGTGTGGTAGCAAGAAATATTTTCAACAATCCTAATCTTAAGCCTGAAAAAAATGCCAACGTAGAAGCGGGAATGGATTTCAGCGTATTAAAGAACAGATTGAATTTTAATTTCACGCTGTATCAGAACATGAGTGAAAACCAGATTATTCCGGTTTCTCTTCCTTATGAAAGCGGTTATTCCCAAAGAATCATCAACGCAGGGAAAATCCGAAACAGAGGTCTGGAATTATCTTTAAATACGACACCATTTAAAACCAAAAGCTTCTCCTGGATGATCGGAGCCAACTGGTCTGCCAACGAAAACAGAGTACTTACCACGTCGGAAGGTTTCGACGGAATTATTTCAACCGTGGGAGGAGTGGTTTTTTATAAAGCCGTTGTAGGAGGTTCTTTGGGCGATATGTATGGTTTTAAACTGGTAAAAAACGGTCAGGGACAGGTTGTTTATGACAACGCAGGATTGCCTTTAAGACCTGCAGAAATAGAAAAAGTAGGAAATGCATTCCCGAAATGGAGAGCCGGTCTACAGAATGATTTTAAAATTAAAAATTTCACCGTAAGTTTCTCATTCGACGGTCAGTACGGTGGTGTTGCGTATTCGCAGTCGCATCACAAAATGTCGGAACAGGGAAAACTGAAATCTACACTTCCGGGAAGAGACAATCCGAACGGAATGATCGTAGGAGAAGGAGTAGTGCAGAATCCGGACGGTTCTTACAGTCCGAATACAAAAGCAGTTACCGTATCTGCTTATTATGCAGAATACTACAGAAGAGCCAACGTGGAAACGAATACATTCAGCACAGATTTTATCAAACTGCGAGATGCAAGAATCGCCTATTCTTTCCCGAAAGAAACCATAAAATCTTTAGGACTGCAGGATCTTACCTTAGCTATTTTCGGAAAAAATCTATGGATGTGGACAAAGTTCCCGCTGTTCGATCCCGAAGTAGCCACTTTAGATAATGCCACCATTACTCCCGGAGTGGAAATGGGGCAGCTTCCAACCGCCAGAACCGTTGGATTTCAGTTAAATCTTAAATTTTAAATCTTAAAAAATGAAAAAATTATTCATCAACATAGCTTTGGTTGCTTCACTTTTTATTTTCAATTCTTGCGACAGAAATTTTGAAGAAATCAACACAGATACCAGTAAAATTCTCAATCCGTCTGTAGGAAGCCTTCTGGCTCCCATTCAGTACGAAATGGCAAACTACGGTTACAGCAGAGCCAATGATTTCACTTTCGATATCATGCAGATCGGTCTGGATTTTCCGAATGAAGGAAATACGTACAGCAGATATTATATGACGGAAGGAAGCGGAAACGGTGTCTGGAATACCTCTTACAAATGGCTGAAGCAGGTAAATGACCTGAGAACTTTTGCCAAAAAAGAGCAGAACAACAATTATCTGGCGATTTCCATGGTCTTGAATGCGTGGATCTACTCCAATCTTACCGATGCTTTCGGAGATGTGCCTTTTTCTGAAGCGGTAAAAATCGATCAGGGAATCATTACCCCGAAATACGACAGCCAGAAAGATATTTACATTCAGCTTTTAAATGATCTTAAAACAGCAAACAGCTTATTCGATACTACCAAAACATTAACGGAAACTGATCTTTTCTATAATGCCAATAATAACGTGACTGGAATCGTTAACTGGAAAAAGTTCTGTAATTCTTTATCACTAAGATTGTTAACAAGAATTCTTAAAAGAAACGGAGAAGTAAATGTTCATGAAAGAATTCAGGAAATTGTAAGCAATCCTACCACATATCCTATTTTCCAGAACAATACAGACAGCGCTTTATTAACGATTTCCGGAATTTCACCTTACCTTCCGCCGATCGCAAGACCGCAGGATTTTACGGCGTACCGTGCCGCAGGAGAATTTTTTGTGAATGCCATGAAAAACAATAATGATCCGAGAATGAGCATGTTCTTCACACAGGCAAAAGATCTGGCAACGAATGCAAACATCGGTTACAAAGGTGCTCCTTCAGGATATGCTTTGGGAAGTGCTTTCAATTATCAGCCTTCGAATTTCAACCAGAATCTGGCAAAAGCGCCATTGAAAGATTTAATCATGACCTATTCTGAGGTTCAGTTTATCCTTGCAGAGCTTTCTTTCAAAGGAATTATTACAGGAAATACCCAGACTTATTATGAAAACGGAGTAAAATCGATTATTGAACAATGGGGAGCGACCGTTCCTGCCAATTATTTTACCAATGCTAATGTGGCTTACAACGGAACTTTTGAAAGAATTATGCTTCAGAAATACATTTCTCTGTTTTTTGTAGATCATCAGCAATGGTACGAATGCAGGAGAACAGGATTCCCGGTTTTACCGAACAACGGCGGGCTTCAGAACAACGGACAGATGCCGGTAAGATTTATGTATCCTACCCAGACCAAAGTAATGAACACAGCTAATTACAATGCAGCAGTTCAGGCAATGGGTGGAGACAATATCAATGTTAAAATGTGGTGGAATAAACCATAAACTTATCCGCAGGATCGGGCTTTAGCCCGATTTTTAGAAAAATAATCAGATTGGCTTTAGCCAAAACTTACATTCAAATATTATTACAATGAATATAAAATTTTTAATGCCTTGTCTTTTAATTTCAGCAATGGCATTTTCACAGGCTTCTGTTTCGGGATATGTGTACGAAGACAGCAACAAAAACCTGAAGAAGGAAAACAAAGAAAAAGGAATTGAAGGAGTGGGGGTTTCCAACGGAGCTCAGGTTGTGTTAACCGATAAAAACGGAAGATACAGTCTTCCTGTTCAGGACGGACAGACCATTTTTGTTATCAAACCTTCCGGTTATATGACTCCTCTAAATGCAAACAATCTTCCTCAGTATTATTATCAGTACAAGCCAAAAGGTTCTCCTACAGATTTTAAATACAAAGGTTCTGCGCCTACAGGCGAGCTTCCGAAAGAAATTAATTTTGCCTTAAATAAACAGAATGAAAGCAAAAATTTTGATATTCTGGTTTTCGGAGATCCGCAGCCTTACACGGAAAAACAATTGGATTATTTTAAAAGAGCCATTGTAAATGAAGTAAAAAGCACGAAGAAAAATGCGGTGTTAGGAATCAGTCTCGGAGATTTGGTAGGAGATAATTTGAGCCTGCAAAAACCTTACGCAGATGTGATGAAAGAAATCGGACTTCCTTGGTATAACGTGATGGGAAATCATGACATGAATTACGAAGCGAAAGAAGATATGCTTTCCGATGAGACTTTTGAATCCAATTTCGGACCAGCAAATTATTCCTTCAATTACGGAAATGTGCATTTTATTATTCTGGATGATATTTTGTATCCCGATCCGCGCGACGGAAAAGGATATTGGGGAGGTTTCCGTGAAGACCAGATGCAGTTTATCGAAAACGATCTGAAGCTGGTGGATAAAAATAAACTGATCGTTGTTTCTTTCCATATTCCTCTGGAGCATAAAAATGAAGACAACTTCAGAAATGCAGACCGCCAGAAATTGTTTGATCAACTTGCTCCGTTTAAAAATGCTTTGTTGCTTTCGGCGCACACTCATATTCAGCAACAGCTTTTTTACGGGAAAACAGCAGGATGGAACGGTTCTAAAGATCTTCACGAATACAATGTAGGAACAACCTGCGGCGACTGGTGGTCCGGAACTTCGGATGATTTGGGATTGCCGACTTCCACGATGAGAGACGGAACAGCAAAAGGATATTCTTTCATCAGCTTTAACGATAACGAATACAAAGTAAAATATAAAACTGCCGGAAAACCGGAAGATTATCAGATCAATTTATATGTTCCGAAAGTAGTTCCTTTCCCTTCAAAAACGTCTGCTAAAGTTCTGGCAAACTTCTTTATGGGAAGCAAAAAAGACAAGGTAGAATACAGAATTGATGGCGATAAATGGGAAGAAATGCAGTATGATGAGACTGTAGACCCAAGTTTTGCGATGTCCGTTTTCAAATGGGACACCACGCAGAATATTTTCCCCGGAAGAAGACCTTCCAATCCGGAAGCTTCAAAGCATATCTGGACTGGAGATTTCCCGAAAAAACTTGCTTTGGGAAAACATAAGGTTGAGGTAAGAGCAACGGATATGTACGGAAACCAGTTCTCTGCAACAGAAGAATTTGACGTTCAGAACCAGATTATAATTCCATAATTTTCATTTATTACTATACTTTCAAAGGAACCGGCTCTATTTTGGAGTCGGTTTTGCTTTAAACATAAGCGGTTATTTTTAAATTAATCATAATACGGATTTTTAGCTCGGCTAATGTTTCGTAAATTTGCATCAACGAATAAAAAATTCTTTAAAAATGAATATAAACGGAAAAAATGCCATCGTTACAGGAGGCGGAAGAGGATTGGGAAAAGCAGTTGCTTTAGCTTTGGCAAATGAAGGAGTAAACGTAGCCATTACGGGAAGAAATGAAGAAAACCTTAAAATGGTAGTCGATGAAATCCAGAAACTGGGAGTAAAATCGGCTTACGCAGTTTTCAGTATTGATAATGAAATCCATGTGAAAGCAGGAATCGAATCTATTGCGGAGCAGTTAGGAGGTGTTGATATTTTAATTAACAACGCGGGGATCGGAGATTTCGGTTCTATCGAAGAAATGCCTTCCGAAACCTGGGAACAGGTGATTAAAACCAATCTTTTCGGGGTATATTATGCAGCAAAAGCAGTTTATTCTTTCATGAAAGAAAAAGGAGAGGGAGATATTGTAAACGTTGCGTCTACAGCAGGTCTGAAAGGCGGACCGAATATGTCGGCTTACGCAGCCTCAAAAGCAGCGGTAGTTTCCCTGTCTCAGTCGATGATGGCAGAATGGAGAAAACAGAATATTCGTGTGATTACCTTAACACCGAGCACGATTGCTTCAGATATGTCGATTCAGGGCGGTTTAACAGATGGAAATCCTGATAAAGTTCTTCAGCCGGAAGATTTTGCAGAATGGGTAAGAGATATTTTAAAAATGAACAGAAGAGCGTTGATCGCAAACGGTTCTATTTTCTCTACCAATCCTTAATTGATTTAAAGTTTAAAGTTTAAAGTTTTGAGTTCTGGATTTTGTCAGACTCAAGATATAAAGCAATCATAAAAGCGGACTTCGGTTCGCTTTTTTTCTGCAGGAAATCTTTCATTCTGAGCTGGAACGAAGTGAAAGTGAAGCATCTCTAATCAATAAACAATAGATTTTTCTTCTGTAAGAAGTCGAGATTCTTCCTTCGTCCGAATGACAAAGAAAACCATTAAGATCATTTAAGCAGTTAAGAAAGATTAAGAATTTGCAGTCAAACTGAAGGATACCCTAAAAATTAATTAGGGTGTAGTAAAAAACTCTTTGTGTGCTTGGTTAAGTGGAACGCCTTAGCGAACTTAAAAATATGCAGTAAGTTTAAAAAAAAATCTTCGCGGACTTTGCGTTAAAAACAAAACTAATCGCGTTTAAAAAGAAAACCATTAAGAGAATTTAAGCAGTTAAGAAGAATTAAGAATTTTGCAGGCAAACTGAAAAATAAGCTTAAAAAATAATTAGGGTGTAGTAAAAAACTCTTTGTGTGCTTGGTTAAGTGAAATCGAAGATTCGACGTAGTCAAACGCCTTAGTGAACTTAAAAATACCCAGTAAGTTTTGAAAGAAAAATCTTCGCGGACTTTGTGTTAAAAACAAAACTAATCGCGTTAAAAATAAGAACAGCAATATTCCAGAAATAAAAAATAGAGATTCTTCCTTCGTCAGAATGACAAACTAAGCGTATTACCTTCGCTGAGTGAAACGCCCTTGCGAACGAAAAATGTTTTCAATAATTTCAATAAACCTTTGCGTCTATTGCGTTTAAAAAGAAACCATTAAGAGAATTTAAGCAGTTAAGAAGAATTAAGAATTTGCAGGCAAACTGAAGGATAAGTTAAAAAAATGCTTTGCGTGCTTATTTAAGTGGAACGCCTTAGCGAACTTAAAAATATCCAGTAAGTTTTTAAAAGAAAATCTTCGCGGACTTTGCGTTAAAAACAAAACTAATCGCTTAAAAACAAAACCAGCAATATTCCAATAAATCAAAAAAGTAGTTTTATTTTTGCAACAAATTATTCACATGCAAAATTATTTAGAATTCGATTTCAAAATTACACCGCTTCAGCCGTGGAACGAAATATTAATGGCAGAACTTATTGAGATAGGTTTCGACAGTTTTACGGAAGAAATCAATGGTATTTTAGGATATATTCAGAAAGATTTATTTAATGAAGAAGAGCTGAAAGCGTTACCGCTTTTTCAGAATGAAGAGGTAAAAATTGAATATACTTTTAAGGAAATGCCGAACATCAACTGGAATGAAGAGTGGGAAAAGAACTTTGAGCCGATTAATATTGATGATAAAGTGCTGATCAGAGCAGAATTCCATGAATCAGTTCCGGGAATGCACGAAATTGTTATTCAGCCGAAAATGTCTTTCGGAACAGGGCATCATCCGACAACGCATCTGATGATCCAGCAGATGATGGATATTGATTTTAACGATAAAAAAGTTTTGGATATGGGTTGTGGAACGTCGGTTCTGGCAATTTATGCAAAACAGATCGGAGCTGGAGAAACCAAAGCGATTGATATTGATGAATGGTCGGTGGAAAACTCCAAAGAAAATGCAGTAAGAAATAATGTGGAACTGGATATTGAACTGGGAACTGCGGAAAATTTAGGCAAAGAACATTACGATATTATTTTGGCAAACATCAATAGAAATATTTTAATTTCAGACATTCCGACGTATGTTTCTGTACTAAATGAAGGTGGAAAATTACTGCTTTCCGGATTGTGTTTCTTCGATGTGGATGATATTCTTGAAGTGTGTAAAGAAAACGGTTTAACGCTTACAAAAAAACTTCAGAGAGAAGAGTGGGTAAGTTTGCTGCTTGAAAAATAAATAATCACATTTTTCACTTAGCCTAAACCTCAATCTTAACTTAGTCTTAACCTCAGTTTTAGCCAAATCTAATGAAAACCTTTTTCACCATTCTGTTTGTATTCATTGTTCAGATTTTCTCTGCGCAGGAAGATGATTATGCATATGCAAACGGAGTTTTCGATTTTGAAGAAAATAAAACACAGAAAATATTCACGGACTGGACGAGAATCAGACAGTCTCCGAATGTCAGTTCTCCGGTTTTGGATTCTCTTCAGAGCAATCAGCAGATTTTAATTGTTAAAAAAGACGAAACGATCCTGAAATTGGGCGAAAGAAGAGCGAACTGGTATAAAATTTCTTACCAGAAAGGGGATACAACTTCCGAAGGTTATGTTTGGGGCGGAAATCTGGCAGTTGGTTATAGAAATAAGAATGGCTACGATTTTCTTTTCGGTCTCACCAAAACATTAGCGAAGAAAGATCCCGGCTTTAACGCAACTGTTCAGCAGAATTACGCTTCTGTAAAAGTTATGGAAGGAAATACGCTGATTGATGAGGTTTCTTTTGAAACAGGTTCGGGAGAAAGTTTAAGCTACGGAAGTTTTGCAACGGAAAGTAATCATAAGCTTAAAAACGTTGAACTGACTTTAAAAGCCACTGTTTCGGGCGAAGCCTGTGGGATTCCTAGTTATGACCAATATATTTTGTTTAGAAATAAAAAGCTGATTACTTTACCTCAGTTAATGAGTGTTGGTGATGCCGATGTTTATTACCATTCTGAAGAATTTGTTTTCCCGAATGACAAAGGCGGAATTCCCAATGCTTTCATCTTTAAAATGGAAGAAATGGAAAAGGATGAAAAAGACCGTGAAAAGAAGAAAAAAGCTACTAAAACCTACGTCTGGGACGGAAGTTCTTATCGCTTGAAGTAAAGTCAAATAGGTTGTCTCAAAAGTCAAACTATTTGACTTTTGTCATTCTGAGAGCAGCGAAGAATCTCTAAAAATCAAATAATTAAGATTCTTCACTATATTCAGAACCTACTTTATTTGTTTAAGGTTATAATGTAACTGTAAGCTATTTTTAATCTCTCATTGCAATATTCCATAATTATTTTTTCTTCTTTTTCATAAAAAGAAGGAAATAATAATTTGCAAATTTGTATAGATTCCCATATAATTTTTAAAACTCTTGAGAAAGTAATTGCTTTTTGTCTTTTTTTTAAATTATTTTCCTTTATAAGTTTTTGTATTCTTTGTTCTACATAAAGTTTTACTTTTTTCTTTGTCATAAATTTATTTTATTTATTTCACAAAGATTTAGCTTTTAATTTATTGTCTATCAGAGTGAACTGAAAAAAATAAAAATATAATTATCAATTTATAGTGTGATGCTAAGAAATTATAATAAGGTGCAAATTAAAAGAGGGCTGAAATAGATCAGTCCTCTTTTGTTTTTAATTGCAACTTTTAGGTTGAATTAATGTGTCCTGTTGTTTCAAAAATCATGTATTAGTCAACAAATCAGGACGCTGTTATATATGAAGTGTTTTTTTTATTTTTTATCGGATGAAATTTATTTCCTTGATTTTTTTCCATTTTGTAACGGTATTCCTGCTCATTTTAAAATGACTGGCAAGCTGGGTATTGTTGAGGTTGTTCTTTTTTTGATATTCAAGAATCTCAGATATTGTTTTTTTGTCGTAGGAACGGTATTGCTGATTAAAAGCTTCATTGTTCTTACCGAATATAAGCTCATTCAGTCTTATAATGTCTACAAAAGACAGATGTTTTTTGGAAAGCAGCTTTGTGCATTTTTCCTTTTTCTCGGGATATTTTTCAGACAACAGATCATTGTAAATTCTTTTATAATTCGGTTTTTTTAATTCTTTCATACCAATAATAATATCTTTCTACTGTAAAACTTACCTTTTCATTTTCAAAATACACATACAGAACTTTCTTCATTATTTTTTTTCTTTCGATATAAATCCACAGATCTTCTTCAGAATATTCTGCGTCTTTTTCTCCTAAAATATGAATGATTTCCTGTTTGCTTTTTCCTTTCAGCTGAGACCGGGTTATATTTTCCGTCTTTTTATTTTCCATTTTTTTAGGTTGATGGAGGATCATTTTTTTTGATGAGACTTTTCTCATGTTTAGAAATCCATTTATATAATGTTGTTTTAGGAATGTTATATTGTTCCATTACTTCATTTTTAGACATTTTTCCCTTGTTGATCTTTTCCAGAATAAATTCAATAATTTCTTTGGTATAGATATTTTTCCGGAACTGCGGTAAGGAAGACTTTTTGGCAGGAACTTTATTGTAATTTACATTTCTCTGTGGAGCATGCAATATTAGATGCTGTGTATAGATCCTGAAAAAATCATACTCTAATAATTTAGACCATTTCAGCAGATCTTCACAATAGATATCGTTTTTTTCAAACTGATTTAAAATTTCTTCTTCACTGCATTTAAAAAATCTTGTAATTCTTGTCATATCCAAATTGCTTTCTTCTACTCTTTCTTTTAAAAGAGATCCTATATGAATATTCTTATATGCCATAATTTGTGTTTTTTCCTAAAATAATAAAGGAGGATCGAAATGAGGGAGGCTTATTTTAATAATGGGTGGTGATGCAGAGAAGGTAGATTTTTATATCGCGCAAATTTCTTTAAAAAGATTAATTCCTGAAAAACATGCATTCCACTAATTATAATTTTGTTGAATACTGAAGAATTTTAATCTCTTTTTTATTCCTGAAATATGAGTACAATATAAAAACAGGTTTTAAAAATTAACATATTGATTATCATGTTTTTAATTGCTTGTATTTACTGTGCAAAATCGTAATTTATCGAATCATTTGTTTATTTCTGAGACTCTTAAGCTATAATTTTGCACACGATTTATCTCAGGACATACCATCACTCAGTATGTTGATTTAATTAAATCTTAATTGAATTATTTCGGTCAAAAAAGAAAAATCATAAAAAACATGAATAGAAAAATTGTACTCGTATTAGTATTATCTATGACAGGAATTGTAGCTAATGCACAGACTTCTCTTGGAAAGGTTGGGATTAATACTCCGTCACCCAATGCAACACTGGATGTTACAGGAAATCCAACAGATACCAATGCTGCGGATGGAATTCTTGCTCCACGTCTTACAGGAAATGAATTGAAAGCAAAAGACGCTTTGTACGATACACCACAAATAG
The DNA here is from genome assembly GCF_018603435.1 of Chryseobacterium sp. ZHDP1. Classification (GTDB taxonomy): domain Bacteria; phylum Bacteroidota; class Bacteroidia; order Flavobacteriales; family Weeksellaceae; genus Chryseobacterium; species Chryseobacterium indicum. The sequence goes on from NZ_CP075682.1 coordinate 4,259,490, forward strand.
GAACTTTGGTGTATGCAACAGCGGCAGCAAACCCTACTACAACAAAAACAATAAACGTAACTTCAGAAGGATATTACTATTTCGATAGCAATAAGGTTTGGGTAAAAATACCCAATGGAACAGTAAACAACGGAAATTTTTGGTCTTTGGCAGGTAATGCAGGAACTACACCCGGCACGAATTTTCTAGGTACTACCGATGCACAAAACTTAGTGTTTAAAGTAAATAATATATTGTCAGGATATATCCAATATACTCCAACGCTATTAACAGCTACTACCGGTTTTGATCACAGAACAACCTTTGGTTACAATGCGGGATCTTCCATTACAACAGGAGATGACAACACTTTGTTTGGATCATACGCAGGTACCGGAATAACAACAGGAACAAGAAATACAGTATTTGGTTCTCGTGCGATGTCTTTAAATACAGTTACAACAGTTGATAATACAGCGATAGGGGCTTTTGCTTTAGCAAACAATACAGGTGCCAGAAATATGGCAGTTGGTTCAAATACGTTATATAATAATACAACGGGAAATAACAACGTAGCACTTGGGGATACTGCATTAAATAATAATATTACAGGAAGTCAAAATGTGGCTGTAGGACAAAATTCTTTATCTGTTTTAGGCTTTGGAGGCGCAGCGGCGGGAACAAACAATACAGCTATTGGGCAATCTTCTTTAGGGAGCATGACCACGGGTACTGGAAATACAGGAATTGGTGCTTCCACGGCAATAAGCAATGGCTTAACCAATGCAACGGCAATAGGTTATCAAGCTTCTGTAACACAAAGCAATAGTTTAATTTTGGGAGGGATTACAGGTGTGAATTCCGGAACAGATACTAATATAGGGATTGGTACCACTGCGCCTGCTGCAAAATTAGACGTGGTAGGTACTGCAAGAGTGTCTAACACTACAGCAAGTACTGCAGCAAAAATTTTAGGAACCGACACCAACGGACAGTTGAATGATATTACCCTGGGTTCAGGATTGGGATTATCTTCCGGAACATTATCCAATACCGGTGTTACGAGTTTATCTGCAACAGCTCCCATCACAGTAAGTGCCCCAACAGGAACAGCCACAATAACCTTAACCAGAAATAATCTTAACACAGGTACAAGTTCTTCAACAGCTACAGCTCCGGTTACAATTACCAACGGAACAAATGCTGTTGTAAACGGAGCAAACACTTCGGTTACGGTAAATAATACAGCCCCTTTATGGAATGCCAGCCAATTGCAGGGAAGCAATGTAAGTACAGCTGTACCTACGGATAAACAATACCTGAAATACAACGGGACAACTTCACAGTGGGAACCTACTACAGTGGATAAATCGGGTGCATCGGCAACCAATACAGGAACACAGAGTTTCGTTATTACTGCCGGAACTTCTTCTACCACGCAGATTACTTTGAACAATAAAACTTTTGGAGGAAAAGTCGCAGACAATTTAAGTGAATTTGATACTGCCACAGGAAAGTTTACTGCGAAAGGTGACGGAGTGCGTGTATTTTCCATTGCTTATAATTTCACAAGAACCGGTACAGGAGCTACGCCCGTTATTAGTTTTGATATAAATGGTGTTTCAGGATCATCACAGTCTATTAATGCATCGGGAACCACAATTACCGGAACTTATATTTTTGCAGCGTACTTAACGAACGGCAGCACTTACTATCCGGAAATCAATATAACACTTGGAGGATCAACAAATCAGACTTACACTTTTACTCCAAACAGCAACTTCTTTGTCGTAACACAGCCATAATTTGATATATGCCGATAAACATGATATTCCGGACGCGCATTGATCTTTTTAATCCGGATGTCTAATAAATAAAAATTGTAACATTTTTTATTTCAATATGTTATAGAGGCAGAATTTTAAAATAATAATTTTTCATGAACAAAAAATATGCATTATTACTTTTGTTATCTTCTTCTTGGATGTTTGCCCAGCAGACATTACAAACAGAAAATTACGAAAAGTACGCCACTACTAAAAGCACGAGTGGTAAAACAGTTCAAAGCCTGAACGAAGGCTTGTTTGCGGAAAACCTGATGGCTTATCCGGGTTATGGTACCACCAGAAAACATTTTGTAATAGGACAGTTGGGAGCTGTTCAAAACGTTTACACTAAAGTTTCTAAAGATGAAAATACCCTGTTGGTTTCTTTTATCCTTAATCTTTCCAAAGCGGACGAAACAAAAGAGCTTCAGCTTTTGGATCTGAAAGTTCCTACCTCTATGTACAAAGGAAACAGTTTTGTACAGCTGTCGGTAAAAAATAGGGGGAAGAAGTTTGCATTCAGTCTTACTGATACCAATAATCCCGAAAACAGGACAGATCCCGGAAATACCTTTAATTACAATGAAGATCATTTAGTAGTTCTGAAAGTGAGTGATTTCAACACAGCAAAAGCTGTCTGCGAATTATTTGCTGATGAAGATATTGCGAATTTATCAGAAAGCATTGCAAAATTACAAGGTCTGACATTGCCGGCAAACAAAGAGCATGAAAACGGTAATGGGATTTTGTTTACCGCTGCACTGCATCAAAGTAATAAAGCTTCTGTTACAGAAGGTAAAGTTGGTCTTCTGAAAATAAGCAGAGGAAAAGAAAAAGATATTAGAGATTTAGTAAATACAGAGACTACGAAATTAGCGGCTTCCCAGGCAAAACAGGGTGTTCTCCAGATATCTTCCATAGAATCTTACAAGAATGCTGAAGTAAAAGTGTATAACGCAGCAGGAAGCATGGTTCAGCTTCTTTCGAACATAAATATTACCGGAAGAGGAGTACAGGAACTCAGAATAAATCCTTTAAGTGAGGGAGTATATATTTTCACGATTAGAGATGCTCAACACCAGTATCAAACCAAATTTATAGTTAAATAAAATAAAATTATATAGAAAATGAAGAAATTATTTATCATTGCAGGTGCATTTGCACTTTCATCAGCGGTTAATGTAAAAGCTCAGTCGGGAATTGCCCTTGAAAAAATAGCAGTAGGTACAGAAGCGGTATACAACAGCGGTCTTGATGATACCAAAATTGCGTATTTCCAAAACCAGCCTTCAACCGGCGATGGTACTTTTATCCATAACAGCGGTTCCGTTACCATAGGAGATAAAAATACAGAAAACACAAAAGCTTTGCTGGAATTATCCTCTACAAATAAAGGATTTTTGCCAACAAGACTTACGACTACACAGATTAATGCATTGGGTGCAGCGGCTTCAGAGCGCGGAATGATCGTGTATGATACTACCAAAAAATGTCTTTCCCTATTCGATGGTTCTGCATGGAACTGTATAGGAGGTTCAGGAGGAGCTGTTTTTGTTGATTATAAGATTGTGGGAGCAGGAGGAACATTTAATGCCAATAATAATCAGGCAGGTTCTCCGCCGTATATCGTTAAATCTGATGATTATCTAATAGAATGGCAGGCTAAATCTACCAATGCGCTTGGCTTTAATGTTTCTATAGGAAATGCAACGCCTTACACACTTCCTTTAGGAATCAATGCAGCAGCCAATTTAATATTGCCGGATCCTGCAACATGTAAAGGAAGACAGCTGAAAATCTACAATAATTCTTATGAAGCCAATTATCCGTCGGGAGCATATACCTACATCTGGACAAATTATCCGATTTATAATACAGCAAACAGCGGACAGTTCGCCTACGGATTACCGGCTGTTACAAACTACCAGATAGCATGGGGCGCGAACCTTAATAAAGTTACCATCACAAGCAACGGAACGTATTGGGTGTCGGATAATTATAACAATTAATGAAAGGATTCTGATAACCGATAATTACTAATAACTTTTTGATGTCACACTTATAGGTTGGAAACTTAAACTTTTATGAAGTCTTGATTTCCGGCAGATTGATTATAAATCGTTGCATTATCTTTATCTGAGTAAAAGTTTAATACGTTGTAAGACCATCAAAACTATAATATTTTAACAGGATAATTTTTTTGGAAATAATTGTGAATTGCGCCCCAAATTAATTTGGGGCGTTTTTTATTCTTATAATCCTTAATTACGGATAATCAAAAATATTTTAATCTTTTATGAATAACAGGAATATAAAACTGAAACATTAATTTTGTGTAAAACCTGAAGATGATGAACCGTTTATTTATTACCCGATTTTTCGTTTTGATGTTATACTGCCTTTGTGTATATGCAAAAGGAGAACAGAAGAATGTTTATAATAATACAGATTCTCTGAAAAAATATTCTGTGGACGTTCTTGTGCAAAAATGTTATTCGGACATCAATCCAAAAATCTACTGCGATGAAATGCTCAGCCGGAAATTATCTGATGAAGAGAAAACAAAGTGCTATAATATTTATGCATTAAAATACTGGTTTGAAACGGTTAATAATTATGAGAAGGCAATACAATACCTGAACTTATCCAATGTGTATGCTAAAAAGACAGGAAATGTTACTTTTGAAAAAACAAACCTGAATATCATTGCTGTCATATACGCATTGCAAAACAGATATAGATATTCGCTTCAGCTTATAGAAAAACGAAACAGGCTTAAATCTGTTGAAAAAACAGATGAAATACAAGAACTGCTTTCCGGAGGAGACGATGACGCAATCTATGCTCTGTTAGGAAATTTCGGAAAATCCATCAAAAGTTATCAGAGAGCTATTAAAAATATAGATGATTATCTTTCTTCACACACAGACATTTCCCCTGAAAAAAAGTATCAGTTAACTTTTTATAAATGTATTAAATACAAAAATATTTTTCTGAGTTACGATTACGAGAAAAAACTGGATTCAGCAGGAATTTACCTCAACAAAATAAAAAATTCAACACTGTTACAAAAAGATAAAGATGATATTATCGGCTGTACTGAAGCAGATTATTTTATTCTTCTCGGAAAACTGGATTTGGCAATACAGAAAGCAACAAAAGATAAAAACGAATCTAAAAATGACAAAGCCAGAGTTTTTTATGATTTATATTATCTGGCAAGAGCCTATCAACTGAAGAAAAATTATAAAGAATCTTTAAAATACTGCGAACAGGGGCTTAATACAATTGTTCTGAATATAGATTTTGTAAATATCGAGCTTGAGCTTTACCGGATAGCAATGGAAAATGCCGATAAATTAGGCGACAATGCCAATTATCTCAAATATTCAAAACTCTATCAGGAAAAAAACAAAAAACTGAATTATGATTCCAAGGCGGAATTTATTTCGAAGCTGTACAGTCTGGATCAGATAGAGCCTCTTGAATATGAATTAAACCATACAAGAAATTTCATGACTTATCTTTGGGTTGCCATACTGCTTTTAGGATCGCTTACAGCATTTTTAATCCATCGTTTCTTCACCTTAAGAAAGTATAAAAAAAGGTTTATGGAAATTAATGCAGATTTTGAAAAGGAAATTCTAAAACAGAAACAGGATGAAGGAGAACCTAAAATCTATAGAAATAATCTTTCTGACGAAAAAGAACAGGAAATTCTGGACAAACTGAGTAAGTTTGAAAAGAAACAGCAGTTTTTATCTCCTGCAGTTTCTTTAAGTTCTCTTTCTGCACAGATAGGAACCAATACGAACTATCTGTCGTCTATTATTAAAAAACATAAAGAAAGCAATTTTAATGGTTATTTAAATCAGTTAAGAATAGATTATATCGTTATAAAATTAAAACAAAACCCGGAATATCTCAATTACAAAATTAGCTATCTTGCCGAAGAATGCGGCTTTTCTTCTCATACAGTTTTCAGCAGAATTTTTATAGACAAAATGGGAATTCCTCCTTCAAAATTTATTGAATATCTAAAAAAGGAAAAAGGGTAAGAGTGCAGATCAATGAAATATTATAAACAAAAAACCTCATAACAAAATTATGAGGCTTAAGTGAACTTGGAAGGATTATCTTCGAACCGTCTGATACAAGATTTGAATTGGATTTTGAAATTAAATATTTGATTATGAGTTGTTTGTGTAGGTTTTCGGAGAGTTCGAATCCTTTTGCGATATGTTGACGGGAGCAATTTTTCGAACTTTTGTCCTAATATTTTAAGAGCTCTAATTTTCAATATATTGGTTTTTAATACTTTATGATTTGTAATTCAAGTTCGAATCCTCTTGCCATAATGATTTTATTAAGTTATTTTGACTATTATAATAGTAAAAATAGGTAATTTTCAGCTTGGAGTTGATTTATTATCAACTCCAAGCTCGTTTAAAAGAAATAATGTACTTTTATAAATTTAGCTAAAAATTTCCATAAAACTTTCTTAGTGCGTTTATCCTTAACAGTAACTTTTGCAACATTGTATGATTATTATTTGGATGAAAAGCCCTACTATGTTTTCATTTTCTCATTTTTGAGACTAATAAAGGAATTATTGAACTTTACTCAATTTTACCTTTATTTTTGTTTACGGGAAACCATATTTGAACTTTATGATGAAGCTGTTTTTGATCCAGCTATTCATTATAATAATGAGTAAGGATGCTACCCCTAGTTGGGCTGGCTATATTTTTTAATGAGAAGTACGCTATGTAAGGCACTTGAGAAATAAGTTTATTGGGTGAAGCAATTGATGATAAATATTTGCCTGAGATTGGAACAAGACGAAGACTTTCAATAAAAACTAATAATTTAGAATTTTAAAGACAAAAGCATATTTGAGTAAGGGTTCTGATAAATTGGCCAAGTACAAAGATGTAATCAAGGAATTAATAAGTTTATACCCCGAATATCACCCATTACAATGTATGCTTTATTGTTTACAATCGTATTAATGTTCAGTCTGAAAGGCGATAAAATATTAGAATTGCCAATGGATGTGATAAAAGTTGCCATACCCTTAATCATCTATTTTGTACTAATGTTTTTTGTTAGCTTCTATATCAATAAAACGCTGAAAGTTCCTTACGACAAAAATGCCTCAATAGCCTTTACAGCTACAGGCAACAATTTTGAATTGGCGATAGCAGTAGCAATAGCTGTTTTTGGCATTCACTCTCCGCAGGCATTTGTAGGCGTAATTGGTCCATTAATAGAAGTTCCCGTGCTTATTTTATTGGTAAAAGCCAGCTTGTGGCTAAAGAAGAGATATTGCAATAATTAGATTGATTTAAAAAGAAATCAGCACAAAGTTATAAAATTCAGAAATTTTTCTAAATTCAATTTTAACTTTGTATAAACTTTACAGTTTATATTTAATAATCACAAAAAAATAAATTCATAAATTTGTCTAAGTGAAAAATTGGAACAAACATATCACCATAGTTCTATGGCTATTTTGGGGATTTCTATTGGCTCCCAACATAAGCTATGCCTGTTCAAAAGCTCCAATTAAAACGGAACAACAGAAATTTTCAAAAAATCATCACGAGAAAGCAGAAAAAAAGGATTGTTGCAAAACCAAATCCTGTAAAAAATGTAAAGATGGAAATGGCTGCGGTGGTAATTGTAAGCATAACTCGTGTAAGTGCGGCGTTTCTTCACCAAATTCTTTAAGTGTACCAATCGCAATAGAATTAAAAGCAAAGAACTATTTTGCTGAAACCAAAAAGCAAAAATTCGGTTTCAAAGAAGCCTATTATTCTTCAGGCTTTTTCTCCATTTGGCTTCCCCCTAAAATAAGCTAAAATTATGACTTGACAGCCATAGGTACGTCTTGTCAAAAGCTGTTCCGGCTTTTTTTAATCCCTAATTTGTATCATTTATTTAAAATTTCAAACAGAAATGGGTTTGCTAATGCCCCATTTCTTAAAATGTAATTATTATGAAATCATTATCAAAAATAGTGATGGTAATCGCTGTATTACTATCATCAATAAACGGCTTCGCACAAATCAAGAATGCGAAAACAGAAACCGTAAAGATTTACGGAAATTGTGGTATGTGCAAAACCACCATCGAAAAAGCAGGTAACGTAAAAAAGGTAGCCAGTGTGGACTGGAACAAAGATACCAAGATGGCTACGCTCACCTATGACGGCGACAAAACAAATCAGGATGAAATCCTGAAACGTATCGCCTTAGCAGGTTATGATAGCGAGAAGTTCTTGGCGCCAGATGATGTATATGCAAAATTACCCGGTTGTTGCCAGTATGATAGAGCGTTGAAGCCAACTGCCAAAAACAAAGAGGCAGGAATGGATATGAACGCCGGGCATGGCAATCACAATCATAGTGAAATGACAGCACAGGGTAACAAGAATGCTACTCAAAATCAATCACAACTAAAACCTGTATTTGACAACTATTTTTCAGTTAAAGATGCTTTGATAAAAACAGATGCGGCGACCGCATCCGCCAAAGCTGCTGAATTGTCGGCATCCATTAAACCAGTTGATATGAGTAAGCTATCGGTAGAAGAGCATGCTGTTTGGATGAAAATAATGAAAGACTTAGCAGCCAATACAGAAAGTATATCAAAATCAAAAGATGTTGCAAAACAGAGAAATGCTTTTGCCAAACTCTCGGGCAATATTTACACATTGGCTAAAGTATCTAAACAGGATGTACCCGTTTATTATCAACATTGCCCAATGTATAATGGCGGAGCAAACTGGTTAAGCAAAGAGAATGCGGTTAAAAATCCGTATTACGGTTCACAAATGCTTACCTGTGGTAGTACAGTTGAAATTCTTGGCAAGTAAATCCTAAACTTACAATTATGAACAAGTACACTTGTCCTATGCACCCGCAGGTGCTAAAAGACGAACCGGGAAAATGCCCCCTTTGCAGCATGGCATTGGTTCCCATAGGCGGTACGTCAGCCTCTCATGAACACACATCAGGACATGGGCATTCGGGACATGCTCACCCTGACCATGCTAAAGAAAGTTTTGATAAACATGAGGGGCATCATACGGGCGATTTCCTCGCACGTTTTTGGGTAAGCCTCATCATTACAATTCCTATCCTGCTGCTGTCGCACATGATACAGCAGTGGTTAGGCTTTAGCTTTACTTTCAGTGGCGATAAGTATGTGCTGCTTGCGTTGGGTACGGTTATGTATATCTATGGAGGCTTGCCATTCCTAAAAGGAATGATTGGCGAGATAAAAGCCAAAGCCATAGGCATGATGACCCTTGTTGCCATCGCCATATCGGTAGCCTATATCTATTCGGTAGCCGTTGTGTTTGGTTTGCAGGGGATGGATTTCTTTTGGGAGTTAGCCACGCTTATTGACATTATGCTATTGGGGCATTGGCTCGAAATGCGTTCTCAAATGGCTGCATCGAGGGCATTACAGTCGTTGGTGGCTTTACTGCCTAATGATGTTACCGTGGAGCGGAACGGAGAAGCTGTAAAGATAAAGCTCGAAGACCTGCAAAGCGGTGAAACGGTTATCATAAAACCGGGAGAAAAAATTCCTGCCGATGGATTGGTACTGGAGGGGCTTTCGTACATCAATGAAAGTATGCTTACTGGAGAAAGTGTTCCGGTAAAAAAAGAAGCCAACAGTAAGGTTATTGCAGGCTCTATCAATGGCGATGGTGCGGTAAAAGTTAAGGTAACAGCGGTCGGAAAAGACAGTTACTTAAACAGGGTTATCAATCTTGTACAAGAGGCACAGGCTACCAAGTCCAATACACAAAACCTTGCGGACAAAGTAGCAAAATGGCTCACCTTTATTGCTATTGCCGTAGGCATAGGCACATTCATTTATTGGTATGCCAGCAATGGGGATATTGCTTTTGCATTAGAACGAATGGTTACTGTAATGGTAACAGCTTGCCCCCACGCATTGGGCGTAGCTATCCCTTTGGTGGTCGCTATTTCCACAACGCTATCGGCGACCAATGGGCTGCTTATCCGCAACCGCACGGCATTTGAAACGACCCGGAAGCTATCTACCATCATTTTTGATAAGACCGGAACGCTTACCAAAGGTTCCCACGCAGTAGAAAAGGTTTTCCCTTTAACAGATGAATATAATGCCGATGAGGTTATCCAGTATGCTGCCGCAGTACAGCAAAATTCAGAACACCATATCGCAAAAGGTATTATGGCTGCATTGAAAGAAAGGAGCCTCACCCTATGGAAGTCTGAAAACTTTAGCTATATGCAGGGCATAGGTGTAAAAGGTGTTGTAAACGGGAAAAATGTCGTAGCGGCGGGACCGAATTATTTCGCCGAAAAGCACCTTTCACTGCCCGAAATCCCAACTGAAATCAATCAGGAAGCCGAAACGGTAAACTTTGTTTTAATCGAAAATAAAGTAGCAGGTATCATCACTTTGGCAGACAGTATCCGTGAGGGTTCAAAGCAAGCTATTGACGACCTCAAACGATTGAATATCAAATCCTTTTTGCTTACAGGCGACAATGAAAAGATTGCTGCTGCGGTAGCTGGAAAATTGAGAATGGATGGGTATTTGGCAAATGTACTTCCGCACAATAAGCAGGAAAAAGTAAAGGAATTTCAAAACAAAGGTGAAGTTGTGGCAATGACAGGCGATGGCGTAAATGATGCTCCTGCGTTGGCACAGGCAGATGTTGGCATTGCCGTAGGTTCCGGTACAGACGTGGCAGCCGAAACTGCGGACATTATATTGGTGGACAGTGACCCCAGAGATGTGGTCAAACTGATTGACTTCGGCAAACTTACTTATAAAAAGATGGTACAAAACCTGATATGGGCGGTTGGCTACAACGTGGTAGCAATCCCTCTTGCCGCAGGTGTACTCTATCCGAAATTTATTTTAAGCCCGGCAATGGGTGCTGTACTGATGAGCATAAGTACCATTGTAGTGGCTATTAATGCAAGTTTATTAAAAATCAAAAAGTAAATAAAAATGAAAAATATAACAATATCAATCTTCGCTGTTATCACAGTATTTATAGCAGCTTCATGTAATCAGTCGTCAACTAAGAACAACGAGCTGTCCGAAAATAATACAACTGCCACTTCGGGCGAGCAGGCACCTTCTCAGTCAAAAGTGAATGACACAGTGCCCTTACCAGCTACGCCTGATACATCCATCGGTAAGAATGCAGGAGAAACAGCAACTGGTGGTTTTTCTATTGCGCCCATAGTGGCTGATTATCTGTCACTGAAGAACGCTCTTGTTTCAGACGATGCTAATGCTGCTGCCGATGCAGGTAAAAAGCTGTTTGCCACCCTGAATAAAGTGGACATGAAAACCGTCCCTGCCGATAATCACAAAAAATACATGGACATAACAGATGATATAAAGGAAAACGCAGAGCATATTGGCGACAATGCAGGTAAAATTGATCATCAGAGAGAGCATCTGGCATCATTAAGTGAAGATATCAGTGATCTTATTACGCTGTTCGGTTCTCCGCAGGCACTCTATCAGGATCATTGCCCAATGTTCAATGATGGCAAAGGAGCTATTTGGTTAAGCGAAAGCAAAGCAATCAAAAATCCTTATTACGGTTCAAAAATGATTACCTGCGGTATGGTGGAAAAAACCTTTAATTAATATGTCCTTAACGAAGAAAATCATATTGGGGTTGACTATTATCTTAATCGGCATACAGTTTTTTCAACCGTTACAGAACAAGTCGGATGAAGTGACAGCCTCTCATATTGAAAAGGTGTATGCCGTACCCCAAAATGTAAAGGCTGTCCTTGTCCAATCCTGCTACGACTGTCATAGCAACAATACCCATTATCCGTGGTATAGCCGCATCCAGCCGGGGTCATGGTATATGGCGCAGCATATCAAAAAAGGTAAGGAGGAACTCAACTTCAGCAACTTTGGGGAGTATTCCCCCCGCAAGCAGCGAAATAAGTTCAGGGCTATGGCGGGACAGGTCAAGGACGGAGAAATGCCCTTATCGTCATATACACTAATTCATCGCAATGCAGTATTGTCGCAAGAGGATAAGCAAGTTTTGGTGAAATGGTTTGGCGTAATGGAAGACAGTATTAAATAAAATTTTTAAAATCAATGAACAGATATAAGAATATACCCATAAAAATGCTGCAAACGGTATTGCTACTGCTTTGCGCACAAACCCTGTTTGCACAGAAAGTGGTGCATTACGAATTGTATGTAAAAGATACGCTTGTCAATTATGCAGGTAAGCAAAAAAGAGCGATTGCCGTAAACGGTCAAATCCCGATGCCTACGCTCACTTTCACCGAGGGTGATACAGCCGAAATTGTTGTTCATAATCAATTGAAAGAAAGCACATCGCTGCATTGGCACGGTGTATTTCTCCCCAACAAAGAAGACGGAGTTCCCTGGCTTACCCAAAAACCGATAGCTCCCGGGGCTACCTATACCTATCGTTTTCCTATTATACAAAGCGGAACGCACTGGTACCATTCGCATTCTGGATTACAGGAACAGATTGGGATGTACGGAAACTTTGTAATGAAGAAAAGAAAGGACGATAAGACGTTTAGAAAAGGAATAGATGATTTACCTGAAGTTCCCATTGTTTTAAGCGAATGGACCAACCTCAATCCAAAAAATATCAACAGAATGCTGCATAATGCCAACGACTGGGCAGCGATTAAGAAGAATTCAACACAGTCTTATGCAGAAGCCATTCGTGAGGGTTATTTTAAAACCAAGCTAAAAAACGAATGGAAACGTATGCTGGCAATGGATGTAAGCGATGTTTACTATGACAAAGTACTAATGAATGGAAACAATACCACAGATTTAAAAACCATCGATGGCAAATCATTGAAAGCAGGCGATAAAGTGAGGTTAAGAATATCCAACGGTGGAGCTTCTTCTTATTTCTGGTTGCGTTACGCAGGTGGAAAGATTACAGTAGTCGCTAATGACGGCAATGATGTAGAACCTGTAGATGTTGACCGGTTGATTATTGGTGTTTCAGAAACTTACGATGTTGTGGTTACGATTCCTGCCGATGGCGTGGCTTATGAATTTTTGGCAACAACCGAAGACCGAACACAGTCTGCAAGTTATTTTGTTGGAAATGGTGTTAAACAGTTGATTTCCCCTCTTCCCCGTCTTAAATATTTTGAAGGAATGAAAATGATGAACGGTATGATGAAAATGAACGGAGATCTGGATGATATGGGCATGAAGATGAGCCTGAACAAAATGGACATGAACGTAGTGATGTATCCCGAAATTACGGGACCAGCCGGAAAGAAAGAAGATCACAGCCAGCATAATATGGATATGGAATCTGGAATGAAAATGGACACCGACCCGAATAGATACAATGCAAATGCCCTGGGAGATATTACAACTCTAAATTATTCAATGTTGCAATCTCCATATAATACTACATTGCCAAAGGAGGCTCCTGTAAAAGAATTGAAATTTACACTAACCGGAAATATGAACCGCTATGTTTGGAGTATGGATAATAAAATCCTTTCCGAAACGGACAAGATACCCGTAAAAAAAGGTGAGGTTTTACGCATTACCATTTATAATAATTCGATGATGCGCCATCCGATGCACCTTCACGGGTTTGACTTCAGGGTAATAAATGGAAAAGGAGAAAAATCGCCGCTAAAAAACGTACTCGATATTATGCCGATGGAGACCGATACCATTGAATTCCTCGCAAATGAAGAAGGAGACTGGTTTTTCCATTGCCATATCCTTTATCATATGATGTCGGGTATGAACCGTGTTTTTTCGGTCGGTGATTATCAAAATCCAAATTTGCCAGACAAGAAACAAGCCTATAATATGTTGCAAAGAGAAAGCAATATGCCTCACTTTATGGCAGAAAATGATTTTGCGACCAATGGAAACGACGGTCAGGCTATGTTGCAGAATGCCCGATGGAGTTTGGGTACAGAATGGCGATTAGGCTACAACAGTATGCACGGTTATGAAGTGGAAACTCATCTTGGCAGATACATCGGAAAAATGCAGTGGCTGATGCCTTTTATTGGTTATGACTGGCGATACCGTAAAATGGGAATTGACCAGCAGGAAAAAAACCTGTTTGGCCAAACCAATGAGAAAGATACCCGAAGGGCCTTTAGTTTAGGTGTAATGTACACTTTACCAATGCTGGTCAATTTTCAGGCAGAGGTTTATCACGACGGTATTGTAAGATTGGCATTGATGCGTGAGGACATTCCGATTTCTAAGAGATTGAGAGGAGGATTTATGGTGAATACCGACAAAGAATATATGGGAGAACTCAAATACATTATCAATAAAAACATCGGAATCCGGGCTCATTATGATAGTGATATGGGATGGGGAGCCGGATTGTCACTTGTGTATTAATAATAATATTATAAGTTTTTGGATAATTATTTGATTTACTATAAATAAATGGAACTGCAATTGTTTCCACTGAAAATATAACAATTAGCTGTTCCATTTAATCAATTACAACTTTAAAATAGAATAAAATGGAAAATATGAATCACAAAAAACAAGATAATACTGTTTATAGAAAGCTTTTTTTTACACTGATAATTTCATTTATCATCATGTATCTCGTCATGTTTTTAAATGTTGACGAAATTGCTCATGTTTATATAAGTTTAACCCGAACGTACATGACATTGCTAATGGTGTCTCCGATGGCCGTGTTAATGATATTGATGATGGGCAATATGTATCATAATAAAAAACTTAATTCCATTATCATTGGTAGTGGAATTACTGTATTTATCGTTGCATTTATTTTTCTGCGAAATCAAACTTTCGTCAGCGATATTCAATATATGAAAGCAATGATTCCACATCATTCTTCTGCTATTATGACAAGCAAACATGCTGAGATCAAAGATCCAGAAGTGAAGATATTATCAGAAAATATCATAAAATCTCAAGAAGAAGAGATAAAAAAAATGAAGGAAAAAATTAAAGAACTACAGTAATACTAATGCATACAAATTTCTTAGAAAAACATTATACCAATCGTGTAGGTTGGCTACGAGCTTCAGTTCTTGGAGCAAATGACGGCATCTTATCTGTAACAAGTATTGCTATTGGTGTTGCAGCAGCCAGTTCAGAAAGAAATACGATTATTCTTGCCGCATTGGCGGGCTTGGTTTCCGGGGCAATGTCTATGGCCGCAGGAGAATATGTTTCTGTCAGTTCGCAGGCAGACACCGAAAAGGCCGACTTGTTGAGAGAAGAGAAAGAGTTAAAAGAAATGCCCGAAATGGAATTAGCAGAACTAGCAAAAATATATGAAAGTAGAGGCGTAAGTATGCAAACAGCTTTGCAGGTAGCAAAAGAATTGACCAATCACAATGCATTGGAGGCCCACGCCAAAGATGAACTGGGCATTAACGAAATTACACAGGCAAAACCCTTACAGGCAGCTTTAGCATCCTTTGCGTCTTTTACAGCGGGGGGGATTTTGCCTTTTATAGTTTCTATATTTGCTCCATTAAAAACAATGGTTTATTATCAATATACTTTGTCTATCGTGTTTTTGATGTTGCTGGGTGCAGTTACTGCAAAAACAGGAGGTTCAAAAATCATAGTTGCGGTTCTCAGAATGTGCTTTTGGGGAACAATAGCAATGGCTGCAACAGCTTTAGTCGGACATTTATTTGGGATAAAAAATATTTAAATAAGAATGAATACAGATAAAACTTCAACACAACACTGGAATACCATTTACCAAAGCAAAAACGAGAATGAAGTAAGCTGGTATCAAGAATATCCGAAAGCTTCCATTGAGTTGATAAAGGAATTAAACTTACCTCTTTCAGCACATATCATCGATATTGGTGGTGGAGAAAGCCATTTGGTAGATGTTCTTCTGGAGATGGGCTATACGAATATTTCTGTCCTAGATATTTCTGAAACTGCACTTCAAAAAAACCAAAACAGATTGGGAGAAAAAAGTAAGCTGGTAAATTGGATTGCAACTGATATTACTGAATTTATACCAAGACAAAAATATGACCTGTGGCATGACAGAGCGGCTTTTCATTTTTTAACGGCTGAAGAAAATGTCAAAAAATATGTTTCAATTGCTGAAAGGACTATCACTCAAGATGGATTTTTGATTATGGGAACATTCTCCGATAATGGTCCAACCAAATGCAGTGGTCTCGATACCAAACAATTTACCGAGGAATCACTGAAAAAAGTTTTTGAGAGATCTTTTGAGCTAAAGAGTTTCAAATATCTCGACCATTCTACACCTTTTAATACAATTCAGAATTTTTTATTTTGTACATTTCAAAGAAAATAAAATAGCAGATGTTTGATTTCAGATTGAAAGTATTTTTTACCGTTGCCAAAAGGCTCAACTTTACCAAAGCTTCGGAAGAACTGTATATCACACAGCCTGCAGTTACCAAGCACATTAAGGAGATTGAAAATTATTTCAAGGTAAAACTGTTTGACCGGAACGGAACAAAAATTAAACTTACACCCGCAGGCGAAACTTTATTACAGTATTCGGAACAGTTGTTTTCAATCTATCAGAATATGGAATTTGATCTCAATGCTTTTACTCAAAACAAATCAGGAACGCTGCGAATTGGCGCAAGTACTACCGCAGCACAATACCTGCTGCCTCCTATATTGGCAGCATTTCACCGTAAGTTCGACAAGGTAAAAGTTCAGTTGGTTACAGGAAACACAGAGCAAATAGAGATTGCTTTGCAGAATAAAAATATTGATTTAGGAATTATAGAAGGAAAATCGAGAAGCACCTTATTCAAATACTCCGCCTTTATAAAGGATGAACTCGTATTGGTTGCAAAAAATGGACATTCGATCTCAAAAAAATCATCTGTAAAAGTAGAAGATCTAATAAAGTATAGTTTTCTTTTACGTGAACCGGGTTCTGGGACACTTGAAGTCATTGCACACGCTCTCAAACAGTCTGGTATAAAAATAAGTAATCTCAATTTAGAAATGCAGTTGGACAGTTCGGAAAGCATCAAAATGTACCTGCTCAATTCAGAAGCCTTGGCTTTTCTTTCCATATATTCCATTTTCAAAGAACTAAAAAACAATGAATGTACTGTTGTAGAAGTAAAAGGACTAAGTATAGAACGAGAATTTAACTTTATTCAAAATCAGGGTGACAGCGAAAATCTTTCTGATTTGTTTATGAGATTTGCGATAAGTTATAACTTTAGGTAATGACAGATAACGAATAGCAATTTCTGCCAGACTTTCCAAATGATGACATTTGTATCATTAAAATATAAAGTCATTATGGAACAAGACACTCAAAAGCCCAATAAGCTTAATCGATTCAAAAGTCTTCTAGATCGAAGTATTACAACTCGTGAAGTTATTTTTTTGTTAGCAGTCGTATTCTGCCTATCTCCTTTAATATCTCCGCCTATTGCATTATTGATGGGGCTTGTCATCGCACAGTTCATTGGCCATCCTTACCTTCATCTCAATCATAAGGCGACGCACATTCTACTACAGGTTTCAGTGGTTGGTTTAGGATTTGGAATGAACGTGACCAGTGCAATGAAGGCTGGTAAAGAAGGAATCCTTTTCACTATAGTTTCTATTATTGGAACCTTGGTTATAGGATATTTGATGGGAAAATTCCTCAAAATTGACAAAAAGAGTTCCTATCTGATCTCTGCAGGAACCGCTATTTGCGGAGGAAGTGCTATTGCTGCTGTTTCTCCTGTCATTAAAGCTGAGGAAAAACAAATATCAGTGGCATTAGGTACGGTTTTCATTCTTAATTCAATTGCTTTATTCATTTTCCCAATAATTGGTCACGCCCTGAATTTGTCTCAGACCCAGTTTGGTTTATGGAGTGCCATTGCCATTCACGACACCAGTTCAGTAGTGGGAGCAGCAAGCAAATACGGAACTCAGGCTTTGGAAGTAGCAACTACTGTTAAGTTGGCGCGTGCTTTATGGATTATTCCTATAGCATTTCTATCTACATTCCTTTTCAAAAACAAAGGCAGTAAAGTGAAAATCCCCTACTTTATAGGCTTATTTGTTTTGGCTATGATTGTCAATACCTATATTCCTTTTGTTCAGAATTTCAGTCATTACCTTACCGGTATTGCCAAAGCAGGGCTAACCTTAACTTTATTTTTAATTGGCTGCGGTCTGAATAGAAAATTACTGATGAGCGTTGGTTTTAGACCTTTGATTCAGGGCGTTGTACTTTGGGGCATCATTTCTGCTGCTGCATTATGGGCGGTAACTTCTTTTGCCAGTTAAGAATCTATTGCTTAATGTATTTGAACAAATTAATATCATACTTCACTAAACAAGAAATAATATGAAATCACTACCATTTAAAATTTCACTGATACTTTTAAGCTTTACAATAAAAGCGTTCGCACAAGTTCCATTCGATGGGGATATTAAAAATAATTCACTTGCAGTTAGCCCTGATGAAAAAATAGCGGCGGCTTCTTACAGTGATTCTACAGAAATTAAAATTTATGACCTATCCAAAGCCGAGTTAAAAACTACAATCAAAGGTTTTGTCAACCCCAGAAATATCCTTTTCTCTCCGGATGGAAAGCTAATTTACATTACCGATAGTAGTCTTGGATATCTGATGGTTTATAATTCTGACAATTATCAGCTGATTAAAAAATACCCGGTTGGCTATGGTGCATTTGGGACTGCTATCTCAAAAGATGGGAAACAGCTGTTTATCAACAATGAAGCGACTAATACGGTAACCTTGGTCAATCCAGAAACATCTGAGGTCAAGAATATCATTACTGGCTTTCATCAGCCCAGGCAAGGGGTGAAATTTAATCCTGATAATACAAAGCTCTATGTGACCAATTTTGGAAACGACCATATCACCGTTGTTGATGTTAAAACGCTAAAAATAGAAGGAGAAGTGGAGGGTTTCAATAAAATCCGGGCCATCTCGATTAGTAAGGACGGTAAAACCTTATATGCAGCGAACAGCGGAACAAATGAACTGCTTATAGTAGACATCGCCAGTAAAAAGATTGCTTATCGCATTCCTGTTGGGAAAGATAATTACGGAGCAAGTTTGTCTCCAGATGGAAAATTTGTGTTAAGCGGTAACAAAATTGATAATACTATTTCAGTAGTTGACGTTAAAACCAATAAGAATATCCAAACCATCAAAGGTTTTAAAGAACCAAGACAAGCCATCGTTTTTTCGAAATACGGAAAGTTCCTTTATGTTTTGAACAACGATTTAAGTGTGGATAAAGTCAGCATGGCTAACTATAAAATCGTTCAGTCAATGAAATGATCAGGTGATAATAAATATTACTTTTTGAAATGCCAACAGAAATCTTACTGATCACAGAAGCAAAAGCTTCTGATACAAAATCTTTTTACAAATGTAATACACCTTTGTATAGGAGTGTAAAGTCTGCCTTTGAAATGCAATTTGGAAACTTTGAAACCGATATTGATTTTTTAGCATTTTTTAAGGAAATGAAATGCAAAATTGAATATTTGGTGACTGAAGTAATTGACCGAAAGGATAAAAAAATCAGACAAAAACAACGTTCTGAAAGTGTTGACTCGCTTTCGAAAAGATTAAGAATATACCGTCCCAAATGTATTATCATTATAATGAAGGATATTGAAAACTTTGTTTTAATGGCGGTAGAAAGAGCAAATTTACCAGAAGATTTATTTATTAAAAGTGTTCCATTCCCAGCAATGAGTGAAAAAAACAGAATCAATTGTGAGCTTGGAATAGCAAAAATTCTTAAAGATTATGTCGTAGGTCATTGATTTTTATTACCTTTGATTATTCAAAAAAAGGGAATGGTGTCTCCCTTACCCAACCGCCCTAAAAAGCTGATGGCGCCTGATTAAAATTGAATGTTCAATCATTTAGTCAGGATATATTATGCATTATCATCAAAAATCGAAAGGGCAAAAATCCTTTATCAGAACAAAAGCTTTTTTTAGAGCTTATCCATCACTTCCCTATATCATCAAATGGTTATTCATTAGCCTTGTAATAGGTGCTTGTATCGGAACTGCGTCCGCATTATTTTTAAAAACATTAGGCTGGGTTACAGATTTCAGGGAAAATCACCTTTGGTTGATTGCCTTACTTCCGGTTGCAGGGTTCGTAATCGGATATATTTACCATCAATTTGGTAAAGAAGTTGAAGCAGGAAATAATCTGCTGATTGATACTATTCACGACCCTAAAGAAATCATTCCTTTTCGGATGGCGCCTTTTGTTTATCTCGGAACTTTGGCTACCCACCTCTTTGGAGGTTCTGCGGGAAGAGAAGGAACAGCGATACAAATGGCAGGTTCTATTGCCGACCAATTTACCAAGCCACTAAAACTCAATCTAAATGAAAGAAAAGTTTTAATTATTGCCGCCATTGCTGCCGGTTTTGGTTCTGTATTCGGAACGCCGCTAGCCGGAGCCATTTTCGGTCTGGAAGTTTTTCTGATTGGCAGACTAAAATATGATTCGATTTTTCCGGCATTTGCATCGGCAATCATCGCAGACTTAGTCACCAAACTTTGGAAAACCGGACATACCCATTATCATATTCCGACCATTCCTGATTTTTCATTTTTAAATGGTTTATACGCCATTCTTGCCGGAATAGCTTTCGGGCTATGTGCTGCAATTTTCAGCAAAACCATTCATCGTGTGGGTAAAATTTTCAAAGCAAAAATTTCTTACCCACCTTTACGTCCTTTGGTTGGAGGTATTTTAGTTGCAACCGCAGTTTGGGCTTTAGGAACGACAAAATATATCGGTTTAGGAATTCCTACCATTGTTTCGTCTTTTGAACAGCAATTACCAGCCTACGATTTTGCATTAAAAATGATTTTTACCATTGTTACATTAGCCGCAGGATTTAAAGGTGGTGAGGTGACACCTTTATTTTTTATCGGAGCTGCATTGGGAAATTCGCTGGGCTATTTTATTCCTTTACCAACAGGGCTTTTGGCAGGAATGGGCTTTGTAGCAGTTTTTGCAGGCGCTACCAATACACCTCTGGCTTGTAGTATTATGGCAATTGAACTTTTCGGGAGTGATTGTGGGGTTTATGTAGCCATTGCGTGCGTTGTTGCTTATTTATTCTCAGGTCATAGCAGTATTTATGGCAGACAGATGATCGGTGAGCCTAAACACAACAGGTTTGGAAACTACACCGGAAAAAGACTAAATGAACTATAATTTTAAAATTATGAACGCAGAAAATTTAGCCATTGCAAAAATATACTTTAGATACGGACAATCAGTAGTTGGGCAGAACTTTTGGAGGAAACTTTGGAATAATAATCTTGGAGAATATCTTTTGAAAAAGGCGAAACAAAACGCTATCCATCAAGCCAATATTTTTACTGCTAAAAGCGGATATTTAAATAACGGTTCTATCCAATACAATATTTCTGAAATTCCGTCATCTGAAAATCCTGTTTGTTTAGAGTTAGTAGATGAATCCAGTAAGATAAAGGCTTTTTTGAACGAGAATAAAGAAGAATTACAGAAAGTATCTTTGATATTACTGAATGACATGATTATTGAATTAGCATAAATCTCATTTTGAAAAGCTATTTATCCATTCAGAAATACTTCAAAATCCATCGCTTACTTTGTTTATTAAATCGTTAAAATTAATAGAATGAACAGATGAAAATATTAATTATAGAAGATGAAAAGTTATTGGCTGAAAGTATTGCCACTTACTTAAAACAGGAACAATATAATTGTGAATTTGCTTCTACTTTTGATGAAGCTATTGAAAAAACAGGCGTTTACGAATATGATTGCATTTTGTTAGATTTGAATCTTCCTGATGGCGAAGGTCTGGAAATTCTGGAAGCGTTAAAAAAAGAAAGTAAACAGGATGGTGTCATTATTATTTCGGCAAGGGATGCTGTAGATGATAAAATTATAGGGCTCAAATTAGGTGCGGATGATTACCTCCCAAAACCTTTTCATCTTTCAGAACTGAGTGCCAGAATATATTCGGTAATACGAAGAAGACAGTTTTCCAGTACCAATCATTTAGAAATCAATGAACTTTCAATTGATTTGCTTGCGAAAGAAGTACGTGTAAACAATCAAGTGATTACACTTACAAAAAAAGAATATGATTTGCTTATTTTTTTAATTGGCAACAAAAATCGTATTGTATCTAAAGTAGCTTTAGCAGAGCATCTATCAGGAGATATGGCAGATATGTTGGATAATGTAGATTTTGTGTATGCACACGTAAAAAACTTGAAAAAGAAGCTGGCAGATGCTGGTTGCGATGATTATATCAAAACAGTTTATAAAATGGGCTACAAATGGGACGTGTGAATGGCTTACTAAACAAAACATTACTCTATTATACTTTTTTGGCAACATTCGTTCTGTTGTTGAGTGCTCCTTTTTTCTATCTTGTAATGGAAAAGCTATATACGGACGACGTGGATGAAGCGATATACCTGCGAAAAAAAGAATTTGAAATTGACCATCTTAAAACGATTCGTTCTTCTGATATTCATATATGGAACCGCTTCAACAGGGATGTAAGAATTATACCGGATACCATTTCTGGAAACCGCAAAAATAAGATTATTCAGGAAACTATATTCGATGAAGTAGTACCGGAATGGGAACCTTATCGGGTACTATATTCGGATGTGAAGATTGAAGGAAAGCCTTATGTATTAAAAATTCAGCTCAACCTGGTAGAATCCGAAGATTTGATTAAAGCCATTATTTATGTCTATCTGGTCATTCTCGGAGGAATGCTGCTGGTTATATTTTTCATAACCCGTTTTATTGCAAACCGTTTGTGCAAACCATTTTACGAAACATTACAACTGATTGATAAATTTAATATTGAACAACAATCGCTTCCATCATTCAATAAAACCGGAACAAAAGAATTTGACCAACTGAACACAGGAATTGAAAAAATGATTGTTTCTAATGTAAAATCATATAACTCCCAGAAATCCTTTACCCAAAATGCTTCACACGAGTTGCAGACTCCTTTGGCAATTTTTCAATCCAAACTCGATTTACTTTTACAGGATACTTCACTTACCCAGCAACAATCCGTTGTTTTGCAGTCTTTGTACGAAGCCTCGCTGCGTCTATCCCGTATCAATAAAAACCTATTGCTCCTCACCAAAATTGAAAACAGGCAATATGCAGAGGTTTCAACATTTACGGTAAACGAATTGGTCAATGATGTTATTGGCTATTTTGAGGAACAGGCAGAAAATAAAAATTTACGGATAGAAATCGAAGAAAATGCTATCATTGAAATTAACGCCAACAGGGTTTTAACAGAGATATTAATAAATAACCTTATACTAAATGCTATACGGCATAATTTAGAAAATGGAAATATTACCATTCTAATTGAAGATGCCAAATTCAGTATAATCAACACAGGAATTTATAAAGAACTTGACAATGCTATTCTTTTTAAAAGATTTGGCAAGGCAACCACCGATACACGAAGTTCAGGCTTAGGTTTGGCTATCGTGAAGGAGATTGTGGAACAATACAAATGGGATATCAAATACGAGTTTAAAAATAATCTGCATTGTTTTACAGTGCTTTTCTAAAAATTCAGAAAATCTACAAAATCATATATATACTTTGTTCGCATAAAATGAAAAAGTATGTATTTGTTAAAAATATTCAAAAGCCGGTTTTCTATACTCTTTTCCCTGTTCACGCTATACATTACCTTATCGCTGCTTTTAAGAGTAGGGTTGCTTTTATATTCGGTACACAATATTGATTTTACTGTTGCCAATATTATGAAAATACTTTTTTTAGGATTTTCATTCGATATCACAACGGGTCTGTTTTTCATAACAACATATAACATTTTTCTTCTTGCTCTTCCCAAAAAATGGATTGGTAGTTTGCTGGATAAAACATTCACCTATTGTTATTGCTTTATTGTTTTGTTATTGATGTATTTCAGTTTGATGGCAGAAATCCCATTTTGGGATGAATTTGGGGTAAGATTCAATTTCATTGCTGTCGACTATCTTATATACACTTATGAAGTTATTACTAATATCAATCAATCCTATCCACTTCCGCTGATTATAGGGATATTATTAATTCTGATTGTTCTAAGTTTCTATTTATTTCAAGAAAAAAAATTTTTCCTTTATAGTTTTACGAATAAAATGCCATTTCTAAAAAGATTGATAATGAGTGTAAGCCTATTAATATTAACCTTTAGCCTTGGCTTCTTTTTAAAAAATAATTGGGCTGATAACGGAAATAATCTTACGGTAAATGAATTAGGTAAAAATGGGGTGTTTTCATTTTTTGCTGCATTCAGATCGAATGAGCTTGATTATGGAACTTTTTATCCAACAATAAATCAAAGGCAAGCCTATCTGGTTCTAAGAAAAAAACTTTTGCAAAACAACCAGCACTATTTGTCAAAAAGCAACACAGAAATTTTACGAGAAACCGAAGGCGAAACACTTATTAGGCCTAATATTATTTTATTAACCATTGAGAGTTTTAGTGCTGAATTTTTAAAATCATTCGGTAATACCCAAAATCTTACGCCAAACTATGATGCACTATCCGCAGAAAGCATATTTTTTACCAATTTGTTTGCGACTGGTACACGTACTGTGAGGGGAATGGAAGCACTCACCTTATCCATTCCGCCCACTCCTGGAAACAGTATTGTAAGGCGTCCCGATAATCAACATCTTTTTTCTGTGGCCACAATTGTAAGAAACAAAAATTATCATCCATATTTCATTTATGGTGGTGATGGTTATTTCGACAATATGAACAATTTTTTCGGGGGTCAGGGTTTTGATATTGTTGACAGGGATCGTGGCAACACACTTTCAGAAGATATAGCTACCAAACGGTACCGTATTCCAGACAGTGAAGTAAGTTTTGAAAATGCTTGGGGCGTTTGTGATGAAGATCTTTACAAACAGTCCATAAAATATGCAGATATCAACTTTGAAGAAAAAAAACCTTTCTTTCAATTTGTGATGACAACATCTAATCATAAGCCCTATACTTTTCCAAATGGAAAAATAAATCTTCCTCAGGGAGAGCGTGACGCTGCCGTTAAATACACTGATTATGCTTTAGGAAAATTTATTGCTCTTGCAAAAACAAAAGCTTGGTTTAAAAATACAGTTTTTGTCATAGTAGCGGACCATTGTGCCAGTAGCGCAGGAAAATGGGAAATCAACATAAACAAGCATCACATACCTGCAATTATTTATAATTTAAATCAAAAGCCTGAGAAAATTGATAGATTGATGTCTCAAATTGATTTAATGCCAACACTATTCGGTTATTTAGGGTGGGATTACAATACTGCTTTATATGGTAAAGATATTAACCAAACGAAGATTGGGGAAGAACGTGCTTTCATAGGTAATTATCGTACACTTGGTTTGCTAAAAGGAGATATTTTTACCCAAATTAACGACCGTAAAAAAACAGTTCAATATAACTTTGATCAAAAATCCGGGGAGATGAGAGAGGATCAATTTAAAAATAGTGAACTTACTAATGAAACCATTTCCTACTATCAAACTGCAAGCGAAAGGTTTAAAGAAGGGAAAATGAAAGAAATTCAAAAATAAATTCTTCTAAAAATTCAGAAAATCTGCTAAATCCTGTGCGAGCTTTACAGGAAAAATGAAAACTTTAAATAAAGTTGCGTCTGTAACGGTTCTTTTCTGGCTGATGAAAATTGTCGCTACCACTTTGGGAGAAACTTTGGGTGATTTTATATCTATGACTTTGCAATTAGGATACGGAACCGGCATGCTAATTACTGCTATATTTTTCACCATTATATTGTCGATACAGCTAACCTTAAAAAAGTATATTCCGGTTGTATTTTGGATGGTCATCATTGCCACAACCACATTGGGTACAGAAATTTCTGATTTTACTGACCGAACCTTGGGCGCAGGATATTTTTTAGGAAGCGTAATGCTTATAACTTTTCTTTTTCTCACGCTCTTTATTTGGTACAAATCGTATCATAATCTTGAGGTGTATCCAATTTTCCAAAAAAGAAAAGAAGTTTTATACTGGATTGCAATATTGTTTTCTAACAGTTTAGGAACTGCTTTCGGAGATTTTTTAAGTGATAATCTCGGGTTGAGTTATTTAAATGGAGCATTGATTACAGGCTGCATTATTATAGTAGTTGTCCTGCTGCATTATTTTACAAGGCTCAATCACGTATTATTGTTTTGGATCGCCTTCATTTTTACCCGTCCCTTCGGAGCCACTTTTGGAGATTTTCTTACCAAACCCCTTTCAAATGGAGGATTAAATCTCGGAACAGCAAATGCTTCTATCGTGTCTCTGATTTTATTATCGATGATGGTAATATTTTCTCATCTGAATTCTTTCAGAAAAAAATCTTCTACCGTCTAAAATTCAGAAATATTGCTAAATCACTTATGAGCTTTGTACTATAAAATTTTAAAAAATAGTACAATGAAAAAGTTAGCATTTCTATTGGCAGCTACTGCAAGCATAAGCTTTACTTATGCGCAAAAAGTTTCAGAAAAGGAAGTTCCTGCCGTTGTAAAATCGGCATTGCAAAAAGAGTTTCCAACTATCAAAACCATTAGGTGGGAAAAGGAAAAAGACAATTTTGAAGCAGGCTTTATACAAGACCATAAAGACTATTCTGTTCTCATCAACCCTTCAGGCAATATTTTGGAAACTGAAAAGGCTATTCCCGTTAATATGCTTCCTGAAAAAGCCAGAGCGTATATCCATCAAAACTATCCCAGTAAGAAAATAGCGGAGTCCGCAAAAATTACTGATGCTAAAGGTAATCTTACCTATGAAGCCGAGGTAGGCAAAAAAGACCTGATTTTCGATTCTAAAGGCCACTTTATAAAGGTTGCTCAGTAGCCAGAACTGCTTTTTTCAAATCTTTTAAACTTGAATAAAAATGTATCCCGATAATGATTGTTCTTAGATTTCTGTTAGGTATAGCATTCCTATTTCCTGCAATGAGTTATGCTCAGCAAACCCTTGATTACTATATACAAACTGCGAAAAGCAATAGCCCGCTAATAAAGGACAACCAGTTTCAATCAGAAGCTGCACGTCTCGAATTAGAAAGGCTAAAGTCCGTGTATACCAAACCACAGGTAGGTATCGTAGCCAATTATCTTATGGCACCGGTTGTAGCCAATAATAATGGTAAAACTTCGCTTCAGTTAAGCCCGGGAAATGCTGATAGCTATTATGGTCAGGATGCAGGGCTTACGAATGGAGGCTTATACCAAGGATTGGTACAAGTAAACCAACCATTATTTATGAAGTCCAGGTTTTCTGCTATTGCAGATGAAGCCGGTATTGGCATAAAAATAAACCAAAATAATATACGCCTGACCAATTTTGAATTGGAAAAAATAATTACCGACCAGTACATCCTTTGTCTGCAGGATATGCACCAGATTGATTTCTTAACGAAATACATCAACATTCTAAAAGATCAGAAAGAGCTCACAACGAAGTTGGTAAACAGTAGCGTAATCAAGCTTTCAGACCTGTCATTGCTCGATATAGAACTTCAAACTCAACTTATTGCGCAGCAAACAATGCAGGCATCTTACAGCAAGAATATATTGGATATGAATGTACTTGCAGGTATACCAGATAGTAATTCATCAAAGAAAATAACACCTTTAGATTTGTTTTTAAACAATGATAATACGGAATCTTCATTTACCGAAAAATACAATCTAGATAGCTCCAGACTTGTTGCACAACAAAAAATATTTGAACTTAAATATGAACCACAATGGAATTTGTTTGCAAACGGTGGGTTTAATACAACAGATGCTTCGCTCATTTACAGGCGTATCGGTATCAGTGCAGGGGTTTCCTTTACGATGACCTTATTTGATGGCAGGCAGAAAGCGATTAATCGTACCAGAACAAACTTTTTACTTCAAACTACGCAAGCGTATAAAGAAAATTTCCTTAATCAAAATTCGGTACGGAAAAACAATTTCTTACAGCAAATAAATGCTATCGAAGAAAGAATCAGGCTGACCGAAACCCAGGTAAAAGAATATGATAAGCTGTTAGGATACTATAAACAGGAACTGATAAGAGGGCAAATTTCTGTTATCAATTATGTCAATACGATAAAGAACGCTATTGGTTTGGAAAAAGATTTCATCACGATGCAGACCAACCGTCAGTTACTGATCAATGCTTACAACTACTGGAATAAATAGAAAAACAATGAAATATACCACTCTAATCCTATTGTTCTCAGGATTAATTATTACATCCTGTCATCATACAGCGGAGCAAAATCCAGCCGACATAAAACCCGTTGCTACAGTAGATTATACAACAATAGCTACCAGACCGATGGAAGAACAGACAAAACTCACCGCTACATCAGTTTACTTAAAACGCAGTCAGGTTATTGCGCCTATTGCGGGATTTATTACACACGTGTATACCAAATATGGAGATGCTGTCCAAAAAGGACAGGTACTCTTTGAAATAGAAACCAAAGAAAGGTCTGCCATTGGTAATGATGGTTTGAGTGGTGATAATATGTTAAACAATTTTGGAAAAATAAGCATCAAAGCGCCCACTTCAGGTATGGTTACTATAATAGACCGTCAACAAATCGGGGAATATGTGATGGAAGGAAATCCTTTATGCACAATTGTACAGAATAATGATCTTGCCTTTCAACTCAATATGCCTTATGAGTTTCATAATTCCGCAGAAAGAAACAGGAACTGTTTGCTGGTTTTACCCGATGGTTCTAAGTTAAATGCCACTATTGTAAAGCCGCTTACTACGCTAAATGCAATTGATCAAACACAGGCATACTTGCTAAAACCCTCAAAAAACATATTCCTGCCCGAAGGATTGGTCGCTTCTGTATTGCTTACTACCAACAGCAGACAGCACGCACAGGTGTTACCAAAAACAGCCGTTTTAAGCGATGCTTTACTGCAACACTTTTGGGTGATGAAACTGGCAAACGATACTACAGCCATAAAATTACCGGTTATGATCGGAATGAGAAACAAAGATAATGTAGAAATTATTTCACCTGCTTTTTCTTCAACTGATAGGATACTGACCGAAGGAAACTACGGATTGTCGGATACGGCTTTAGTCAAAATAAAAAAACGATGAACAATATGGAGTATCAGAACTATTTCCGCCAGTTTTCAAAACCCATCATTTTTATCGCGTTGATATTGTTGGTTGCTGGTGTTTATTCTTATACAAAGATGCAAACAGCGCTTTTCCCGGAAGTTACCTTCCCCAAGATCAACCTGATTGTAGATAACGGGCAGCAGCCTATTGACAGGATGATGATAACCGTAACCAAACCTATAGAAAGTGCGGTAAAAAGGGTAAAGGGAGTAACGACTGTGAAAAGCAGTACCAGCAGAGGGAGTTCTGTAATTGAGGTTTATTTCAACTGGGATGTGGATATCTATGCCGCCAAGACACAGATAGAAAGCCGTATCAACGAAATCAAAGCTATGCTTCCGCCGGGTGTTGTTATTTCTGCCGAAGCAATGAACCAATCGCTTTTTCCTGTATATGGCTATACCCTTGAAAGTAAGAGTACTGATCTGGTTACGTTGAAAGACTATGCTAACTTGCATGTACGGCCGCTATTTTCACAAGTACCTGGTATTTCAAACGCCATTGTTAGAGGAGGCAAAGTGAAAGAATATGTGGTAAAGCCAGATGCAGTTAAAATGTCTTCCTTGGGTATTACCCCCAGTACTTTAATTACGGTATTCAACAATACAAATTTTATAGAATCGAACGGCAACCTCTCTGATTTTAGAAGATTGTATCTCAGCCTTACCGAAACACGTGTCAATGATATCGAAGCGTTGGAGAACGTCATCGTCAGGTCCGACAGCAACAGGATTATCAAGCTGAAAGACATTGCTGCAATTGAATTGCAACAACAGCAAGAGTTTGTGATTGTCAATGCGAATGGAAACGATGCTGTATTAATAGACCTTGTAAAACAGCAAGGCATCAACCTGCTGGACTTTTCAAAAAATGTGCAAGCTAAAGCGGATGAAATCAGAAAAATATTACCTCCGGGTGTGGAACTGAAAACCTATTACGATCAGTCTGCTTTTGTGGGAGATAGTATACACAGCGTGGTAAAGACGATATACGAAGGTTTACTCCTTGCTATTTTAGTAATGATTGTATTCCTTCGTTCCTGGCGTGCAAGCTTGGTGGTGTTGCTTACCATCCCAGTTACGATAGCTACATCGCTGCTGTTTTTATACTCATCGGGACTTACCATCAATGTAATGTCGCTTGGAGGAATCGCCGCTGCCATTGGTCTAATTATAGACGATGCGATTGTTATCATTGAACAGATTTACCGCACCCACGAAGAACATCCCGAGAAAGATAATTACAGCATTGTAAAACAAGCCATCAAAGATCTGTTTCCGGCGATGGTGGGTTCTTCCTTATCAACCATTGTTATTTTTATTCCGTTCCGGATGATGAGCGGTTTGGCAGGCAGTTTCTTCAAAGAGTTATCAGATACAATGCAGATTGTATTGGTTTGCTCCTTCCTTGTTACCTGGTTTGTGTTGCCAGTATTGCACCTGGCTATTGGGTTTAAACATTCTTCAAAAACGCAACACCCGCATAGTGTCAATACCCATCAATTAAAATGGCTGACCAATTTATTTCATCGCCCCGTTTATGCTATTGTTTTTGTGCTTGTATTGGCTGGCGGTGCGTGGCTGGTTTCAGGCAAACTGGAAACAGGATTTCTTCCCGACCTGGATGAAGGTACCATTGTGATGGATTATTACTCACCAAGTGGTACCAGCCTTGAAGAAACCGACCGTATGCTGCGTGAAGTAGAGCAACTACTTATTCATCACCCAGAAATAGAAACCTACAGCCGAAGAACAGGGATGCGAATGGCATTCAGAACCGTTCCACAAAATTTCGGCGATTATTCTATTCAGCTAAAACCCAATCATCAGCATACAACGGTGGATGTGATTGATGACCTAAGAAAGAAAATCGAAGCCACGCAACCTTCATTGCACGTATCGTTCGGGCAAAGAATTTCTGATTTACTAGGTGACCTGATGAGTACGCCAAGCCCTGTAGAAATTAAAATCTTTGGTGATGACCAGAAGAAGCTGGAACAATTAGCCGCTCAGGCAGGAAATATCCTTACTCATATCAATGGCATTGCAGATATAGAGAATGGTCTGGTACAGGCAGGCCCCTCAATGGTATTTACTCCCAATGTGGAAAAGCTGGCACAGTTTAATATATCACTTACCGATTTTCAAACGCAGCTTACGGCATATACGGGTGGGGTTCCGTTAGGGATTAATGCCAATGGGCCAACGCTAAACCCTGCTCAGCTGGCGATGGCAGGTGACGTACAGTCCGGCAGTATTCAGGATGGAGAACAAATGCGGAGAATATTGATGCGGTTTACTGATTTTAAGGACAACAGCCTGGAAAAGATAAAAAATGACCTGATATTTCTTCCCGATGGTACGACTAAACCATTATCATTTTTCTGTGAAGTACGAATGATTGATGGTGAAACTGAACTGCGCCGGGAAAACCTGAAATCCAATGTAGTACTCACCGCAAGATTGAACAACAGGGATCTTGGTAGTACCATTCAAGAAATACAGCAAACATTTGCAAAAGAACTATCGTTGCCCCAAGGATATACCATAGAGTATGGAGGAGCTTATTCAGAACAGCAGTCTTCTTTCAAAGAATTACTGTTAATCCTGATTACAGCATCTTTATTGGTCTTTGCCGTATTGCTGTTTTTGTTCCGTCACTGGCTCATTTCATTATCGATTCTACTGGTTTCTGTATTAGGAATTTCAGGCTGCCTGATGGCGTTGTATGTTACGGGTATCCCTTTGAATGTGGGAAGTTATACTGGCATTATTATGATTGTAGGCATCATTGCAGAGAATGCCATTTTCACGGTAAACCAGTTTTTCGCCAACTTAAAATCGGGTGCCAGTGTTGACCAGTCCATTCAATATGCGATTGCTTTACGCATCCGACCAAAACTAATGACGGCTATCGGTGCCATCCTGGCATTAATGCCGCTCGCTTTAGGAATTGGTCTTGGAGCTCAGATGCAACAGCCATTGGCAATCGCCGTAATTGGTGGTTTTGTGGCAGGAATCCCTTTATTGCTTTTTGTTTTCCCAAGTTTTATCAGATTAATATACAGAACAAATAAAAGAGACTGATTTATGAAAAATATTTTGTCAAGATTATGTTTTACATTGATATGCTCCATTTTATTTACAGCAAATGTAGATGCCCAGAAAATGGATAGTATTTACTCGTACAAACCACTTCGCTTTCAACCTAAACAACTTATCATTCCATCAGGACTTATCCTAACAGGGATAGCATTTAATGGCAGCGGTCGCGAATCTGTAAAAAATGAATTTGTTGAAGAACGAAATGAAGCTATACCAAAATTCAGAACAAGATTGGATGACTACCTTCAATTTTCACCCATAGCACTAACTTATGGATTTGAAGCCATCGGAATGAAACCCAAAACAGATATTGCTAATCGCTCGGTCATTTTACTAAAAAGCGAACTGATTATGTTTGCATCGGTTGAACTTCTGAAAAACACAACAAAAACCTTAAGACCCGATGGAAGTGCTTACAATTCTTTTCCTTCCGGTCATACTGCCCAGGCATTTGCAGCTGCAACTTTATTATCTGAAGAATATGGTTATCGGTATAAATGGGTACCCTATGTTTCATACGGTTTAGCATCAGGAGTTGGTGCATTAAGAATGGCAAATAACAAGCATTACATAAGTGATGTATTGGTTGCGGCAGGTATTGGCATTCTTTCTACTAAAATAGCCTATTGGACACATCGGTACAAGTGGGGCAAACCTAAAAGAGTTTCTGATTATAAAGACTAACTAAAATATAAAGAGAATGATTGATTGGATATTAGAAAAAGATAAACAAATATTACTGTGGATCAACGGTCATCACACAGATTTTATGGATCAGATAATGTGGTTTGCCAGCGAAAAGTTGAGCTGGATTCCGTTTTATCTTGCTATTTTAATTATATTGATTTTAAAATATAAAAAGCAAAGCTGGTGGATTATTTTCCTTATTCTCCCATTAATTACGTTAAGCGACCAATTGGCAGCATCTATTATTCGTCCACTATTTGAACGCTTAAGACCCAGTCATACAGAAGGATTGCAAAATCTTTTGCATTACGTTAATGGTTATACAGGAGGGCAATATGGTTTTGTATCTGCTCACACATTAAATGTTTTTTCGCTTGCGACTTACCTTAGCAAAGCGACTTATAAAAATATAAGTTGGATGCCTTATATATTATTTCCGTGGGCATTTTTTGTTTCCTATAGCAGAATATATCTTGGAGTCCATTATCCCACAGATGTTGTTGTGCCCATAATGCTTGGGCTCTTGAATGGAACATTATTCTTTTGGATATATAGAAGCTTTAAACCGACCTTTTTAAAAAATTAAATTATGTGGTGGATATATGCATTGCTTTCTGCCTTGTTTGCATCGCTTACAGCAATATTTGCAAAAATCGGTATTACAGGTGTTAACTCTAACCTTGCGACTGCTATCCGAACTGTTATTATATTAATTGTTGCGTGGGGAATAGTTTTAGCCAGAGGCGAAACAAGAGGAATTACAACATTATCAAAACAGAACTTGATTTTCCTCGTGATATCTGGTATTGCGACAGGACTTTCCTGGATATTCTATTTTAAAGCGTTACAAATAGGCAAAGTGTCGCAAGTTGCACCAGTGGATAAACTTAGTGTATCACTAACCATAGTGTTATCGGTATTATTCCTAGGCGAAACATTGACCTTAAAAACGGCAATCGGGGCTTTATTAATTATTGGTGGAACTGTATTATTGATTTTGGAGTGAGCAATGTTTGATAACGTAATAAAATGAAAATATTTAATGATTAAATTTAGTGCTAAAAGAACTTGAGCGGTTAGCCCGTTATCATCGGTAAAAAGTTTGGTTTCATAGCTGTGTTTTATGCACATTGGAAGAAATGAAGAACTCCTCTTGTAGCACCCTCCAGTTGAGTATACCTGTCAACATTATTGATTCCAATGCGAATCGCAATTTTAGACATGGTTAATAGTATTTATAACTTAAAACATAACTGTTGATCAAATCATTTAGCTGTTACTTTGTCCTGTCATCCATTCTAATGTTTATGTAAATAAAGCTTGTCAGTATAGGTCAGATATGAGTCTTTTTCTCCATCGTTAGTCATACTATTCCGGTAAAACAGAATATAACCGAAGCATAAAATTTTTGTTAAAATATGTACATAAACTAGTCAAATAAATTCTTCTGTTTTTCGTTTAAATTATATAGGAACTTTAACTAAAGGACTTTAATTAATACTACGCCATGCAAGCCGTTTATCTGTACATACGAGTCAGTACTGATGAACAGGCTGTAAAAGGATATTCCCAACGCAGCCAGTTGGATCGACTTGTGCATTATTGTAAAGATCACAATCTCATTATTGCCAAAACTATTTTCGAAGACTATTCTGCAAAAACATTTAACCGACCGGAGTGGAACAAGTTGTTCGCTGAACTTAAGCTCACTAAGAACCAATCTTCACTTATTCTCTTTACTTATTGGGATCGATTCAGCCGCAATATTATGGACGCTTATAAGATGTTAGAAAGATTGCAGAATATGAAAGTCTCAATTCAGGCAATTGAACAGCAGATAGACTTCTCAATCCCGGAAAGTAAAATTATGTTGGCAATGTATTGGGCTACTTCTGAAGTAGAAAACGATAAAAGAAGCCGTAATGTACGTTTGGGAATGCAAAAAGCAAGACTGGAAGGAAGATGGATCAATAAGGCTCCTATAGGATATAGAAATAAAATCACATCTGATGGGAAAAAATATATAGCCCTCTACGAACCGGAAGCATATATTATCCGTGAGGCTTTTACAGCTATAGTGAGACAAAATAAATATTGTTTAACTGAAATATACAAGGATGCGGTATCAAATGGGCTTAGTTGTAGTAGAAGTGCTTTTTATCGGTTGGTAAGAAATCCTATTTATTGTGGTAAAATAAAAATTCCGGCATTCGAAGATAAATCTGAAAGAATTGTTGAGGGTACTCATGAGCGTCTTATACCTGTCGTTTTATTTGATCATGTTCAAAGAATAATAAAAGACGCAGATTTAAACCATCCTAAGAAACTAACTTCAAAAAGGATAGTCAATGAAAATTTAATTTTTAGAGGTGTCCTACAATGTCCTAATTGTGGAAATACGCTTAGAGGAAGTGGCTCGCAGGGACATACTAAAAAATATTATTATTACCATTGTATGGGACGTTGTTCATACCGGGTAAGAGCTGACGTTATCAATTTGAGTTTTCTTTCATTCCTTAAGAATAATAGAGTGGTAGAACCATTTTTAGAACTTACCAATAGTATCTCAAAGGAAATTTACGGTGAAGAACATCATGATTATATTCAGAAAAAAGAGGAGATAAAGAAAGAAATGGAAAAATTGATTGATAGGGGATTCAATGCACAAAAGCTATTTTCAAATGGGAATATTGACTATGATGATTATATACTAATAAGAAGTCGTTGTCAGGAATCTTTAAAAGATAATACTGATAAATTGAGACAGCAGGCTTTAAAAATAGTGGCTGAAAAACATACAGAAAAGGGAACTGATTACATAATTAACCACTTAGGGGAGTTTTATGAAAATTCAGATACTATAACCAAACAGAGAATTATCAGGTTGTTTTTTCCGGATAAAGTAAAAGTAATAGAAGGGAATATTGAAAAAATGCTATCAGAAAGTGTTCAGACTATATTTGGATTAACTGCTTCAGCTTCGAAAATAAAAGAAATCCACGGTCAGCAGACAGAGCAAGCAATAGTTGAATTTTTTAAAGAATTATATTTTTTAGGGTATGAACAAAACTTAAAAAATATCTAAAAATTGATTGATTAGTTTTTGATTTTTCAGAGTAAAGCTGATATTTTAAATTATATTTATATAAAGTGCTGGAAAACAGGTTTTTGTGGAACTTTTGAAGTGTTCGGAATCCTGTACAGATAACTTTGTGGGCTTGACTTTTCGAACCTTTTGTACCACAGAAACAAAATTATTTTAATATATAGTTGATTTTCAGTTATTTAATATTTTTGAAAAGGTTCGAATCCTGTCAGGTTCGTAGCAACGATATGGAGCTTTAATCGAAAAATCGTCTAAAAAAGATAAAATATTTGTTTTTTCAATAAAAAAGATTAGTAAAAAGCAAAAGTAAGCAAAACGATTAAAACCTTTGCTATACAATGTTTTATAAAATAGTAGTCGTAGTTTGGAACTCTGTGTCTGATAAGTTTTGGGCTTAAAATGACAAGGTTAGGTTACTAATTCGTTACCGATTGATAAAGGTAATGATATATATTAACTTGTTATATTTCAGTCTTTTGCACCTCTTTTTACATTTCCTTGTAACTCAATGAAAGTTAATTTTAAACATTAAACATTTGAGTTATGGAGCAGACAAAAAAATCGACGTTCAAACTGCTTTTCTATTTGAAAAAGAACGAACTGAAAAAGAATGGTAACGCACCAATTATGGCACGTATTACCATTGACGGAACACCGAAAACTTTGGGGACAAAGTTAGAAATAAACCCTAATAATTGGAATTTAAAACACGGAAGAGTTGAGGGTAAAAGTGCCGTTGCATTGAATATTAACCAGAAACTGGATAACATACGTGGTCGTATCGACAAGATATACGAAGACATGCAGAAACATGAAGGTTTTGCCACCGCACAGAAAGTAAAGCTTTCTTTTCTTGGTGTCGGTGTGATGGATGATGCAATACTAAAAGTATTCAACGATCAAAACGAAGATTTTAAAAGATTGGTCGAAAAAGAAGAACGTTCACAAAGCACTTACAACAAGTATATCACGGTTTACAACCATCTTACCAATTTTATTAAAGAACGTTATCATCGTGATGATATGGCATTCCGGGAATTGACTGCCGAGTTTATCAGGGAATTTGATTTTTATCTCCGATACGATTTACAGTCTTCTCACAATACAGTTTGGGTTTACACGATGCCGGTGTTAAGTCTCGCTGAATTGGCTATCAAAAAAGGCTTGATACGTGATAATCCCTTTCAGGATTATGAGATAAATATGCAGGAAACCGACAGAGGTTACATTTTGAAAGAAGATGTTGAGAAGCTGATGAAATGCGTACCGTCACACCCAAGATATGAGCTTGTAAAAGATCTCTTTATCTTTAGTTGTTTCACCGGACTTGCTTATGCAGACATTAAGAAATTAACTCGGAATAATATCCAATCATTCTTTGATGGTCATCAATGGATCATCAGCAGGAGAAAGAAATCGGATATTGCGTCCAATGTTAGGTTGATGGAAATCCCAAAACGTATCATTGAAAAATATCAAGGTACGACGAGGAACGAAATTATCTTCCCGGTTCCTACAAATGTAACCTGTAACAATCACGTCAGTAAATTGATTGAAACAGCGGAGATCATTACAGAACAGAAAGTAACCTTTCATACGGCAAGACACACTTTTGGTACGATGTTCTTAACCGAAGGCGTACCGCTTGAAAGCCTTAGTAAAATGATGGGACACAAAAACATTTCCACCACACAGATTTATGCTAAAATAACCAGCCAGAAAATCAGTAAGGATATGGATTTGGTGGCTCCGAAATTTCAAGAAATGGAAGAAGCATTTTTAGCAATCGTCTGATTAGATTATTACACTTCCTTTTAACAGAGCAGAACTTTATAGGTTCTGCTTTTTTTATGCCCGTACTTTTTTACAGCCAAAGCACATTTATCTCCCTGCGTTTTGTTTCCCTCTCTCATAAAAGAGCTTTTTAAGGCTGTTTTCTAAATAGAAAATTGAAAAACTAACTCCTTATCCATTCCCTTTCAGTTTCATTTTTCAAATCTCTCTTATAGGCTTTAATAGCCTGGTCAATTACAACAAAAATTTAGGACAGAATATTTCCATAATCAACCGGTAAAAAGGCAGCCAAAGTACGGCGGTCACCCCAAGCTCAATCCCAGCCAAAAGACTACGGCATAAACGGTTTCCTCCCTAAAGGTACCCTCCAATTATTCCGTTTCCTTTTGGCTTTTCCTCTTGACCGCCTTGATAGTCTGCTTTCTTTTTTCCGGTTTTTCTTTTGGAAAAAATTATGCGAAGCGAAGCGGAGCAAACCACAACAGGAAGCAGGAAACGAGAAAAGCGAACGTAACAAAATGTAAAACTTTTAAAACAGGAACGATTATGAACATCATCGGAAGACTGACAAGGGATGCGGAAGTACGCACAACGTCACAGGACAAACAAGTAGTAAACTTTTCAGTAGCGACCAACGAAAGCTACAAGAACAAACAGGGCGAACGCATTGAGCAAACAACCTACTTCGACTGTGCCTATTGGCTGTCTGCAAAGGTAGCATCACTACTGACCAAAGGCACTTTGGTAGAACTCACAGGCAGGGTAAGCACAAGAGCGTGGACAGGCAAAGACGGAGAGCCGAAAGCAGGTCTGAATTTCCATACCTCAAACATCAAGTTTCACGGAGGTATCAAAAGAACCGAAACCGCACAGGCTACTGCACAATCTGAAAACAACGGATTTACAGCACAGGGAACAGAGGACGACCTCCCATTTTAATCAAGAACATTCAATCATTTTTTAACATCAAAATTTTATCAAAATGGCACATAATATCAATTTCAACGAGCAAACAGGAAAGCACAGTTTCTTTTCAGTACAGCAAAAAGCGTGGCACGGTTTAGGGCAAATCGTGGAGCAATACCCAACGAGTGAGGAAGCTATCCGACACGCAGGGTTAGATTACGAAGTCATAAAATCCCCACTGTTTACCAAAGGTTCGGGTATTATCGAAACAGCCAACGGCATCGAGATAGGCAGTAGCGAATTGGAAGTACCTAACTATTTCGCCAACATACGCACTGATAACAATGCAGTTTTGGGCGTAGTCGGTAAGGATTACCACATTGTACAGAACCGTGAAGCCTTTAATTTCTTTGATGCCATTGTAGGTGGTGGCGAGGGTATTCTCTACGAAACCGCAGGAGCATTGGGTAACGGAGAACGCATTTTTATCACAGCCAAACTACCCGATTATATCCGAGTGGGCAATGGCGATGATGTTACGGAAAAGTACATTTTCCTAACCACTTCGCACGATGGTAGCGGAAGTATTACCGCAGCGTTTACACCTATCCGTATCGTGTGCCAAAACACCTTAAACGCTTCGTTACGCAATATGACCAATGTAGTCCGTATCAAACATACTTCGGGAGCAAAACAGCGTATTGAGAACGCTCACAAGATTATGGGACTTGCCAATACGTTGAGTAACCAATTAGAGAACATTTTCAACAATTGGACAAAGGTAAAAGTATCAGACCGAGAAGTAAGAAAGCTAATCCAATTGGCACTTTGCCCGAACAAGGAAACTTTAGAGCTAATCAACAAAGGTGCGGAAGATGAAATTTCCACCGTGTTCAAAAACGTGGTTGATAATGCTTTTACCTATGCGATGATAAGCGACACACAGCAAATGGACACGACCAAAGGTACATTGTTCGGGGCATATAATGCCGTAACAGGCTACTATCAGAACGTAAGAAATTACAAAGATGATGAAGCCAAGTTGCAGAGCATTGTATTAGGTGGAACGGCTCAACAGAAAACGCAGAAAGCATTTGAATTGTGTACCGCCTTTGCAACAGACGGTGCGGAAATCCTAAACCTTAATTAAATAACAACAGGCTACCGCCTTAATCGGTGGTAGCCTACTATAAACAACAGTTATGACAATAGAGATATATGAAGCAACGCTAAAGCACGACACAGGTACAACAATGCTAAGAGTAATATCACTAAGCGGAAAGCAGGGAGCAATACAGCAGATAACAACCGTAGAGGGTTGTCCCGAATGTGCCATTGTGGATATAGTAGAAATTTTTAACGATACAAGACAGCAGGATATGAAAGCAAAAACCATAGAGGAAGCAAAAGAATTGGCTAAAGGCAAGAGCCTTAAAAAAAAGCACAAGGACGAAACAGTACATATTATCTACTGCAATCGTACAGAGTATTTCTACATAGACACGGACGGTTTAATACGCCTTTGGGAGCAGTCATTCGGCTACTATGTGAATGGCGTTTATACCGCTGAAAAATCACATTCATAACCTTAAACAATAAACGATTATGACAAATTGGTGCAGTAATACGGTTGTTTTCGAGGGCAAACCCGAAGCAATCGAACAGATACAACAGCTATTCAAATCAATGGTTGAAAAGGAACAGAAAGAAGAATGCGGACAGTTACCCGAATTTGTTTCGGAGCATAACGGTGGTTATTTCTTTGAAATCTATCAAAACGATGATGTAACAGGCGTATTCCAATATGAAACAAAATGGTCGCCCAATATTGTAGAAGTACAAAAGATAGCAGAACACTATAACGTGAATTTCACACAGGACTATCTGGAATTGGGTAACTGTGTATGTGGCAGGGCAACATCTGCTGACAAGCTACTCACAGATGTTTTTTTGGAGTACGAAGATTTTGAACAGTTCGAGTTTGACGAAGAAACTGACACCTACCATTTTGAGGGCGAAGATTACGACAGCGAGTACGAAATTTTAGAAACCTTATTGGAACGTAAAATCGAAAATCAATTTACCAACACTAACATTCAGAACGATGAAATTATCAGATAAACCAACAGCATACGTACTGCTCAAAGCAGGAACCAACAGCGAATGGGACAATTGCAATTTTGCCATTGTCCACATTACCGAAGATTGGAAAAAGGAGCAGCAAAAAAGGCTTGAAATGGTTAAGCCGTTTGAAGAAGATTACTTTTTACAATCACTGAACTATTACGATACGGCAGTAGATTTTTATACCGCTGACGAAGACGATAACCCCGATTTATACAAATGGCTTGAAAATAAGCCTATGGCATACGTGGATATTGACAAAGAAGAACTCCAAACATTATCCGTACCCGAAAATCGCTTGGACTGTTACAGGCTTGTACTATATAAGACAGGAACAGCAATGTATAAAGCCTACGGAAAGCACACGAGCGAAGAATTTTGGTCAGAGGAATTTCCATTATCACAATTAATTACAGAGGTATGTATATAACCGATTTGAACGGTTGTGAAATTGAAATAACCGACTTAAAAGAAGCTATCAAAATAGCCAAAAGAAATACAGGGTACAGCCACGAGGACAAAAGTTTCTCGGAGTTTGACAAACGACAAAAAGCCTATTGGGTGGACATACACGAGAAACTCACAGCAATCAAAAAACGAATAGTTAACAATTAAAATTTCAGAACGATGAATACCAATTTTTTCAATCAGATACAAGCTTTGGACTTTACAGGGGTACTGCAACTCAACATTTCCAAAGGAGCAGAAAACAACCTTATCGTATCGGTATTGCTCAACAACGAACAATGTGGAGATAGTGCCAAAAATCTAATTCCCCCCTTAACGTTTAACGCCACTCCGCAGGAATTTGACGAGGGATTTTTTGAGCAGATAAAAGCACCTGTTAAAACCGTTTCGGGCGTAATGGTGGATATGGAAAAATTCTTAAAACAAATGGAGGAAGTCAAAAAGCAATCGGCAATGGAAAAAGAAAAGACCGAGAAAGCCAAAAAGGAAAAAGAAGCCAAAGACAAAAAATTTAAAGACGGAATGGCAAAGGCTGACGAACTCGAAAAAGAGGGCAAATTCCGTGAAGCGTGGATGAAAGTTCCCGAGATAACCGAATTTCCCGAAAAAGCGGACGAGATACGCAAACGCAAAACATCATTGTCAGACAAATTCGCCACACCGAGCCTTTTTGGAACAATTGAGGAAACAGCACCCGAACTGCCACAAGCAGAAGAAGTTATATCCGACTATCCCATTGATGAAACGGACGAAGAAGAAACAGAGTATTAACCATTAAAAACGAGCATTATGTTATTAGCAACGCAATTGGAAAGAGTTTTTATACTCAAAGATAAAGGACAGGACATCAGACTGACCGACCCCGAACCACGTTGGAGCGTGGAAGCGGTAATGAATTTTTACGCCAATATGTACCCCATACTGACTACCGCAAAAGCATCTGCACCGCAGATAAAGGACGATGCAGTCGAGTACAGATTTGAGAGCGTAATGGGAACGAAAGGGTAAACCAAAATTTTAAAGCGATGAACTATGCACAGACATATCCTATCGGGAACGATTACAATACCCGAACAGCAACGACAAAGACAATTGCACCGCCAGTTAAACGAGTTCGCCAATTGGATGCAAAAGCCAAAGGATGCAAACGAAGTACGGAAAGACAAACGCAAATCAGTACCAACAGCGATGTTGCCAATGGTTTTCTAAAATGTTCGTTTCTGCCTAAACTGAAAGAAACGAAAACCGTACAGGCTTGCAGTAAATCAGACAAAACGGAAAGGGATTTTTTTCAGTCCCTTTCCAAATTGGCAGAACATTACAATATT
Source organism: Chryseobacterium sp. ZHDP1 (assembly GCF_018603435.1). GTDB lineage: Bacteria > Bacteroidota > Bacteroidia > Flavobacteriales > Weeksellaceae > Chryseobacterium > Chryseobacterium indicum. Next base: position 4,302,104 of record NZ_CP075682.1, read on the forward strand.
GAACCTGCACAGACCAAACAATTTGACTATCCCTATAATATGGCATTGGCTATGACTGATGTAGAGGAAAAGTTAAAGAGCAAGGTTTTGGATTGGGAAGAAATCCGTTTGGTACAGGACAGTAAGAAAACCTATTTCGTAAGTGAAGAACGCTACAATACAGGAGCAACACTTTTTTACATTCCTGTTTCGTCATTGTACCGCCTTTTGCACGATAAAAAGAGAAAATCCAACGCACATTTATTATTGTCTGTTTGTGCTTATCTGTATCATATAGCCGACATTCCGTATTACAGGCAGGAAGCAAGCTATCTCTATTGGATGTACGAAATGATGAACGATTGGGTTGAACAGGACGATTATACCGAAGAAACCGAAGTTTATTTATCAGAAATCAAACAAGCCGAATTTATCGGTGATTTTATTGAACAACGGATTTATAACCGTATCAATCTGACCGTATTTGAACAGCGTATTGAAAAGTTCAAAGTAAGAAATGTTTTTGACAAGGAATGTTTAACCGTAGCAAAAGAAGCCTTTTCCCTGTATAAAACCTATCCGAATGAAAATGTACTCCGCAATGCCAAACCCAATGGAGAAGCATCTGGAGACGATATGGAAAATGTTATCGGAATGGAAAAGTACATTTCATTTTACGCAGACCATAAAGGTTGGCTGAATGAAACCTTGATAGAATCCGTAAACACCGATATACAGGAATACGGACAAATGGAAGAACCCATTATACTAAAACAGTTTGACGGCAGGGATATAACCGCCAACAATCTTTGTTTTGAAAAGAGGTTATTTCAATTATTACACAACCTAAGCGATATTTTACACCAATGTTAAACACAAGAATATGGAAACGATTAACGATATAACACAGGACTTCGGGACATTATACCACCCCAAATCGGCTTTGGTATTCTACGAAACCAAAGAACGGACAACCGATGTGTATGTAGAGCATTTTGATATGGATAAAAACGGAAATCCAATCAATGCCCACCCATTGACCGTGAGAGAAGCAAATATATTGGCAAAGTCACTTCGCACCGAAAAAGACAAGGACAAAGCCTTTTTAAAACCAAACGGAATTTTACCGACAAACATTTTGCACCTTAATCCGAGTGCAGAAAAAGCCACGGTAATCTGGTACACCAAAGCACAGCAAAGAAAGTTGTTTTTTGTGGACGGTCTGAAAATTCCCAATGGTAAAGCCTTTGTACCGCCAATGCTTTGGAAAGCAAGCAAAAACAGTCTTGCCGTTTATTCCCTTTCGAGTGACAGAAGACCGAACGATAAGACTAAACTGCATTACGCTCCGTTTTTCAATATTTACGAAGATGGTAAAGTTTGTATGGGTACAGTAAGCGTTGATATTAAAAAATCGGCTTCGGTGGAAGAATTTATACAGGCTTGGGAACACTACTTTTTCAATAGTTATTTCAGCCACTTATTGGGCAAACACAATCCCATAAAAGGCGATTGCGTAAAAGTTTGGAAAGACCTTATCAATACAGATAAACCCTTTCCGAAAGAAGTATTGAAACCGTATAACAAAACCCTTAAAAATCTATTGTAATGGAAACAGTAAAAACAGCCGTTCATTTTACGGACAACTATTTGATAAGCCCTACTAACCCGATTGAAGTCAATTTGATTGGTGCAGGTGGCACAGGTTCAAAGGTGCTGACCGCCTTAATGGAAATGAACCACAGTTTAACAGAATTGGGACACGCAGGATTGCATGTTCGTTTGTGGGATGATGATATTATCACGGAAGCCAATTTAGGCAGACAGCGATTTGCACCGAGTGAAACAGGCTTGTACAAATCGGTAGCACTCATAAACCGTGTTAATCGGTTTATGGGAACAAATTGGAAAGCAGAAACCCAAAAGTTTGAACGCAATTCTTTAGGAGGACTGCCCGAAAATGCGAAAGCTACGATTTATATTACTTGTGTGGATAATGTAAAGACAAGGTTTGATATTGCAGAAATGCTCAAAGCAATGAGTAAACAACGCAGAGCCAACCGTGATGAACCAAAATATTGGTTGGATTTTGGAAACAGCCAACATACAGGGCAAGTGTTACTATCTACCATCGGAAGTATCAAACAACCCGACTCTGAAAAGTATGAAACGGTGGCAAGCCTGCCAATGGTTACAGATGAATTTGGAGAACTGCTAAACCAGTCCGAACAAACGGACGATACGCCAAGTTGCAGTTTGGCAGAAGCTTTAGAAAAACAGGATTTGTATATCAATGCAACATTGGCTCAAATGGGTTGTTCGCTGTTGTGGAATATGTTTCGCTACGGAATGACCGAAAACAGGGGATTTTTCATTAATCTGAAAAATTTCCACACCCAACCCCTGAAAGTCGCCTGACCCCAAAAGGTCGGGCGGCGAAAAGACGCATCCTTCCTTTGGTCGGAACCGCCTTTTCGCATTTAAAAAGGTGCAACCACTTTACTAAAATGCACCGCTATGCAGTTCCCTTTCTCTACATTTTACCAAACAGGTTGCGACATTCTTTTCATGGGATATTCATTATCCCATTTGTTGTTTTTGGAAATGACTTCTTTTCTTTTCACATCTGCGACCAAAGAAAAGAAGCAAAAGAACGTCGCTTGATTAGAAATAATACTTTGAAAGCAATTTATCATACAATACCATTTTTTTTATAAATTAGCCAAAGGCTTGAAGTATTGTTTGTTGCTCAACGAGATTGTAAAACTTATTTTCAATTTAATTGATTCTATACATACCATTATAGCTTTGTTTATTTATTTCTAACCAAGAAAAGCAAATGTATTTATCCTATATAAAAGTTGAGAATTACAAAGGAATCGAAGCAATTGAAACAGAATTTGACCCCAAATTAAATATAATTATTGGTGAAAATGGGTGTGGAAAATCAGCAATCATTGACGCTATACGTCTGTTATATAATATTGGAGAGCCTATCAGAGAGATTTCTGTTACATCTGATGACTTTCATCAAAAAACAGTAGAGAACGGAGGAATCAAAACTATTCAAAAGTCTTCACTCATTACTATAACATATGTTTTCAAAGGGCTATCTACAGCGCAAAAAGGAGCTTTTTATGAATATATGGTAATCGATCCTAATAAAATCGAAGAAGATTATGCTAAAATATCGATTTCTTACGAAGAGAAAGATGGGAAATATCCGAACTTCTCATATAATACAGGAAATATTGATGGGCAAAAAGCCGATTATAAAACATTTGAACTTTTTCAACATTACTATTTAGGGGCATTGAGAGATAGTACTAAAGATCTACTGAGCACTCGGAATAATATTCTTGGAAAAGTTATAAGACGATTTGTAAAGAGAGAAAAGTCTGAGTCTGAAATTGAACAAATTATTAAAGATGCTAATTCTCAATTGTTGAGCCGTGATGAGGTAAAAAATACCAGAGACGGGGTGAATACAAATCTCGAAAGTATTTTTAAGAAAGTTATTGATAATAAAATTGGGGTTAGAATTGAAGAAGCAAAAACAGAATATATTGTTAATGCTATTAAACCCTATCTTCCACATGATAGATCAACCCTAACGGATGAAGGATTTCATTTATGGCAAAATAGTTTAGGGTTAAACAATCTGATATACATAGCAGTAGTTCTTGGTGATATAAAAGAGCAAATTAAAGATAATGGTCTTCCTCATTTCGCCTTATTAATTGAAGAGCCTGAATCTCATCTGCATCCCCAATTGCAACTAAGCCTTTATAACTTTCTCAACAATGCAAATGCTACCGAAAATAGTCAGCTATTTATAACTACTCATTCACCGACTTTAACTTCAAAAGTCCCCCTAAAGAATCTTATCCTTTTGGATTGTGGCAAAGCGACAAAACTTGATAAACAATTTCAAAATAGAGAGTCTGAAAAATTAATCGAAGATACCACCAAAAATAAGGAATTGTTAGATCCTGATTTGGAAAATAGAATGAAGAAGCTTCAGAGATATATAGACGTGACCAAATCTCAACTTTTATTTGCAAAATCAATTTTGTTCATTGAAGGTATTTCAGAAGAACTATTGATTTCAGCGTTTACTCTTTTGGAGGACTATAAATTGGAGGATTACAGAACCGAAATTGTTAACGTAAAAGGAACATCTTTCTATCCATTCCTCTATCTTTTTAATCATTCAAATCTATTAGAGAGAATTAACAAACCTATTTCCATCATCACAGATGATGATAGATTTACAGATTCGAAAAAAACTGAATATAGTTTTGATAGTTTGATAAATGATACCACTATTCTCGATCTGTTAGATGATTCTATTCAAAAAGGTAATGCAGTATCGAGAATAAAAAACTTGAATTCTGTAAAGAATAATGCAGATAACATTCAAATCTTTGAGTCATTCAAAACATTAGAATACGAAATTGCATTGCATAACATAAATGATGATAGGAGAAATTTTAAAAGCAACTTTTTAGTACAATATTTAGACCTTGTAGAAAGTGCTAAAATCATTAAAATTGTTGCTTATATGGCGACATTTGCTACAGATTTAATGACAGATGAGCAAAGAAGGAAAGTTGCAATTCTCCTATGGAAAACTTTTCCCGCTAAAGCTGAATTTGCACAGGACTTCTCAATTCATTTGCTGGATAATTTGGAAGATGCAAAAGCATCATTTATGGTTCCAAAGTATATATTAAATGCATTAACTCATTTAAAAAACGGATTATAATGTATTTTGAAAATGAGGAAAGATTAGCTTATCTACAAGCTAGGGGGAAAGTTATTCTAAGTGCCTGCCCAGGTAGTGGAAAAACAACCACTATTGCGAAGAAGATTTTAAATTTAGAAACTTCAAAAGAAATCGGAGGTCATTCTGGTGTAGCTTGTTTATCGTTCACTAATTCTGCTAAAGACGAAATTAATGAAGCATATAGAAAGCTAAGCGGTAAATCACTTCAGTTTCCTAACCACGTATCAACCATTGATAGTTTTATAAATAAATTTATTACACTTCCTTTTTATAATTTGCTTAATCGTGATTTCAATAGACCAAAGATACTTGATCATACAAATATCTTAGATGACATGTGGAAAACGACCTACGTAAAAAATGGAAAGACACTAGATGGTTTGTTACGACCTTTGAATAACGCAGAATATAAAGCAAAAAATAATCGCAGTATTTTTCATTTATATCCTCCGAGCGAAATAAGAATTGAGCCTGATGGTACATTTTCAATAAATGGCAATCAACCATCTCTGGATAAAGTAGATAGAGAGAATTTTAATAAGTATTGTCAGCTAATAAAAAATAGACAATTTACAAAAGGTCTTATATCAACTGGAGACTCTGCATATATTGCACTACATTTATTAAGAAATAACCCCAAAATTTGCCAATGGCTTAGTCTAAGATTCCCTTTTGTTATAATTGATGAGGCTCAGGACAATTCTTTAATACAGCACGCCATATTTGAGGAATTGGTGAACCAAGGCCTGAAAAACATTGAATTAATTGGAGACCCTTATCAAAGCCTGTATGAATGGAGAGACGCAAAACCTGATGAATTCTTAAGAAAATATGAAAGCGATCAAACTTGGCAATCTTATGACTTGACCGACAATAGACGTTCGCCTCAAAGTATCATTGATGTTTTTTCTAAAGTTAGACGTTCAGACGACTTAGCAATTAATAGTGTTGACTGTGAGGAGCAAAATAACTCTGTTATAGTGTACAAATATTCAAGCAATAATCACCAATTAATAATTAAACATTATGACGATTATTGTTCAACAAAGAAACACCTTAATAGCTGTATTGTAGTTAGGGGAAATTCGTTAAAAGATTCGTTGCTGGGAAAAAAACTAGAACAAAGACCTTGGGGTACAGAACTACCTAAAGATATCATTTATGCTAAAAATCTCTACATCAGCGGTGATATTAAAAATGCAATAAAAGAAATACGAGCAATAAGTATTCAGCTCATTTATACTGATACATCTGATTATCATATACTAAAGGAAATTGAAAAAGAAAAGAGTGTTGATGCTCATTTTAATTCTTTAATGATTACCATCTTAAATGAATTACCTGATTTTAGCAAAACTGTACAAGACTGGACAACAGAAACTCAGCTTTTTCTAAAAAACAGATTGAAACTTAATTATGACGTTGACTTTAATTTACGAAATAGAAAATCAAAATACTTCGAAAAAACTACATTATTGGAAACCGTAAGCCAGCATTTCAAGAAGTCTTTTTCTGCTTTTAATATTCCCATTACAACAATACACCAAGTCAAAGGTCAAACCTTGGATTCAATTCTTGTTTTCTTCAATGAAAGAAAGCATAAGGATAACATCTTATTTGAAAACATATCAAACAGCGGAAATATTTTTCCTGATGAAACGAGGAGATTAATATATGTAGCCCTATCCAGACCAAAATATCTATTAGCAATGGCATTTCCGGATAGTATAAAAGATATTGATCTCAAAAAGAAATTTGGTGAAGCCATAAAGATAGTAACACAAGAAGAATTGATATAACTGCTGACGTTTCGAAAAGATTGTGAAAGGGATAGTCAAAGAATATATTTACAAAAAAAGTATGCACCAAAATGGTGCTTAAAAATTAGTAAAAGCAAATGCTAACCTATAACGAACTTATAGAACTAAGAGACCAATTAGTAAATAGCGAAATTCAGTTGGAACTTGCAAAAGCACAGTATTGGAATGGGTCCAAAGAGGAACAGCGCTCCTGGCATACAAAAGACTGGAAAGAAAGGAGGTCAGAATTTATTAAAGATAAATGCGAAATTTGCAGTAGTACTGATACATTAACTATACAACATAATTCTCATCCAAGAAAATATTCCGATTATTTAAGAGAACTAATAAGAGGATATACTAAAGACTACATAGATAGCAATCAAGAAGTTAGTAAGTCTGATTTTACAGATTATGTGCTAAAAAAATATAATTATGAACCCGTTCCACTTTGTTCAAATTGCAATAACAAAAATCCAAGCGTAAGGGTAAGGAAAACTCCAAAATATCGCTGTGCAGATTGTAAGCATGAATTTGATGAAGCAATTTTCAGAACGGCAAATGAACTCATTTCTATATTTTACGAAAATGAAGATGCTTACGAGGTTCAAGATAAATGTTTTGTTTCAAAGGATAAATGGGCAAATAAGAACAATCTATCTAATATCCGATATTGGTTACAAAGAGAACGTGCTAAAAATAAGGATGCAGAGCAGATTGAGAAAGAAGCTTTTTTACTTCATGTAAATGACTGTATCAAATATCTTTCCTTTGAAGATGCAATAACTGCGTGCAGAAAATGCGCTTATAATCTTGATATCAAAAAGATGGAACTATGTCCTCAATGTAAGCAAAATTATAAAGGACTTCAGTATCCAACCTGTATCGATTGTTTGCCCGAAGAAAAGCGAAAAGCTGCACTAAAAAGTATACAATTCGGAAAAGAATGGCATGAAATGCATAAAGGGTTGGGGATTGACTAAATATAATAATTAATTTTCTACAACTTTTTCAATCGCTTTTTTAAAATCAGCAACATCACTGCCAACCAATAAACAACTCGAAAAACCAATATTTAAAAGAGCCTTGCCAACTTTCTCATCATCAATATCACTATGGGCAATCAATTTAATACGTGGATATTTTTCTCTTAATTCCTGAAGCTGTACCAGCACATCATTATCGTAAAAATCTAAGTCTATGATACAGACTTCTGGAAGTGCTTTTAAAGCGGATAATTGAGTTATTCCATCTTCGACATGCTCCAAGCGGAAGAGTATTTCAAATCCTGAACCAGAGAGGTCATTGCAAATACTATCTAAGATGAGGCTTTTATCATTGATAAATGCCAGAGATTGTTTGGGTCTGTTTATTGTATCCATAATGCCATTTTTTCTTTTTCATGAACCCTACACAAAAAAAGAAAGCGTAGGCAATCACACTTACCGGCATTAAGGCACTGGTACGCCATCCCCCAAATAAGCGGACGCCCACGCCTATGACGTGAGCGTTCTTACTTATCTGTTCCGGGGATTTAAAAATTACCAGTTTCTAATGCGGAACCTAAAGCAAAAACACTTTAAGTATTTTCTATCTTCTACAAAGATACAAAACTCATTTCGATATAGAAATATGCCCTAAACTAAATTTGATCATAGATTATTTGATTTTTTGGCTACAATAGTTTTGCTCCAATACACTCAATAAATCTGTTTCTTTATAAATGATTTTGCCTCCTATTTGAATATACGGCAGAATATTGTCATCACGATATTGTTGCAAAGTACGTTTACTGATGTGTAACAGCTTGCATACATCTTCGCCCGACAGGTATATTTCTCCGTTCATTACGGGGCGGTAGTTTTTTAATATTTCTTCAATACGGCTTCGCAACCGCATTATCATCTCCTGTTGTTCGATGATTTCTTCGGTTTCATTCGTCAGTAAATCCATTGTCATTGGTATTATACGAATGTTTGCCTTTTAGCAAAGCCTGCACATCCGAAAGTTTATAATAATTTTTGCGGTTGAGCTTGGAGTAAGGCAATAAGCCTTTATCCTTATAGGTCTGCAAAGTCCGTTTGGTAATGTTCATCATCAGGCACACTTCCTGGTTATCGAGCCATTTCTCTTCTTTGAAAATCGGGGTATATTTCCGAGTAGCGTTTTCGGTCAGTTCCAAAAGTGCTTTCAGCTCTTTTTTCATTCCATCCAGTAGGGATTTTTGTATTGCGATAACTTCCATATTCTGCTCAATTTTTCTGTGGAAGTCTAATTTATAATGGCTTATTACATAACTGGGAAATGTTGTAGTCATTGGCGTTGAGAGGCAGTGTTTGGCTGTTTTCTTTTGCCGTAAACAAAAAATCGGATAGCCTTTTGGGTTATCCGATTCGTTAATAAGTTTATAGGGAAATTTCTATCAACGTTTGGTAGGCTGTTCAATTTTAACTTCCTGTTGTTTTTTCTCCCTTTCTTTTTTCATCTGTGTATAAGACCAAAGAATAACAACGCCAAGAATAATTAAAGCATAGGCAATCCATTTACCAACACGTTCTATAAAACGGATAAATACAGATGCTTCAAAACTCGAAAAGCCCTCTGCACCCATCGCATTACGTCTGTAAAATTTCCTCCGGCTTATCCAGTAGATAAGACCTATACCGATAACAAGCGGAATAATTCCCATTACCAATTGAGAAGTAACTGCATCCATATTGTCAAAATTATATCAAATAAATTTAAACAAAACATCCTTGGTTGAAAATCAAAAGCAAAAAACCGACCTATAAAGTCGGTTTTGTCGTTGTCAAAGTTGTTGTTCTTAATCACTACTATTGAACTGAAAACTTAATTGCTTTTCATTCCCGAAGCTGTCCGAAATCCAAACCTCAAAAGATTGTGAAACAGCAGATGTTGAAGTGTAGTACAAGCGAAACTGCTCTGTTGGTAATGAATACAAATCGTTCGGGAGGTACGGTGGTTCATCGTAGTATTGCAATGTTCCTGTACCGTCAAACTGAAAATAGCGAAGAAAATACTGAGTGTTCGTGTAGTTTCCTGTTCGATGTATGGTAATGCGGATCTCTACCGTCTGCCCATCGGCAACATCTTTGGGTACCGGCATTACATTTACCTCAAAAGGAAAATCGTTCTGTATTTCGAGTTCATCATCTTTGCTACAAGATACCAAAGAAACCGAAGCTGCGAGAATTGCCAACATTAAGTATATCGGCAATAAGCCTATTCTGAATTTATTGAATATTGCTATCATTGTTTTTACATTTTAAAAGTTAAACCTTAATCCCACACCTGCGGAGGGGCGGAACTGTTTCATATCCGTACCCCATACGACCTTAGTACGTCCTTGCAGAACTAACACAAAACGATCTGACAGGTACGTTTCAAAAGCGAGCCTTCCACCGGCTCCGTAGATGAAGTTGTCTTCATTCAAAACCTTTGCTCCATCATACAACATTGTTTCGCCACGGTTGATTGTTTCATAACCCAGTACGCCTGTTATAGCTGCATTCAGCGTGATGTTTTTACGGGCATCGCCCAAAAGAAAGAAACTATAACCTCCCTCAGCTGTGTAGGTTTCCTGTGGTATGCGAAGATCTTTGTAGTTGTGGTATTGATGGGTATATTCCAACGCCCATAGCTGATAATTGCCGTTTTTGCCGTTTACAGTCATACCAAGGCTGATGTAATAATCGTTGCCGATTTTATCATCGGATAATACACCAACATTTACTTCCAATCCTTTTTGTTTAGGCAACATTCGTTGCGCTTGGCTGGTTGTGATGCCTATCAGTATAAGCATCACAGTATAGATATACTTTTTCATATTATTGCTTTAAAGGTTTATTAAAATTTCAGATGCATATCGTTGATCAATCGGGCTTTTATCAAATCCGAATTTTCTACCTGAAGTGTTTGATGACGACCACCGTTCTTCTCGAAAATCTCAACCAACAGTACCTTATCATCGGCAATAGTGAATTGGTCTAACAGGAAAACATTTTGTTCGGTGGTTTGTCCCGAAATTTCTGTAAGTGGTTTATAGGTACGAAGCGGTATCATCGGGCGTTCCTGTACTACGGTTCGTTTGGCAACCTTTTTATCAACTACCTTGAAATTCACAAAGTCGATATTGAACGGTACATTGCTGCGATTTCTCAATTCCGTATGGAAATAGTATTTACCATTGTGTATGTAAATTCCTTTCAGAATAAACTGAATGCCGAAACTCTTAGCCCCAATATGCTTTACAATGCGTTTGTCCTTTTTGTAAATAGTTTCCAAAAGCAAGCCCGCCAATGAGGGAGAATTGTTGCCCAATTCTTCAAAAAGCACATCGTTACCGTTGGCTTTGTCCACTGCTTTTTGCATTGTCAAAAGGTCATAGCTCAATGCTTCGGGATACCCGCTGTAATACACATTGAAACTGTAAAAACGTCCGTCATTCGTGATAACGGAAAAATTGGTTTCCGCTTCAAAATCCCTTACCGATGCTTTTACACGCAATACATTTTCGGCATCTTCCGCTTTTCCTGCAATTAGGTATTCACTTCCCAAATCCACGTAACGAATGGCAGTCGGGAAAATCAGGTGCGAAGTTTTATCGTAGGTCAATTCCATACGGTACGGTTCTATCTTGCCCAGGGCAAGCGGTGTTCTAATGCTGTCCTGTGCATAAGATTGTACGGCAAAGCCAAGTATGAGGGCAATTGCCCAAAAAGTTTTAAAATGATTTTTCATTGTTTTATTATTTGAATTCAACATTATTTTTTAGATACCAAGAAGACCTGATGTCCTGCTTTCAGTGTTACCTTTGGCGTTCTTACTTTTTTGGCGAAATAGCCCGAAATACCCTGTACTACGCCACGGCTAAGGTCTGCGGCAACTTGCTGTCCGGCATTTTGAGTAAGCATCAAGCTTGTTCCTGATTGTTGGCTCATATTGCCTGCCATTTCTGTAAGGGCATTCATTTCAGGCGAATACGGAACATACAATCCTTGCTGTCCGTCCAAATCGTAAATGGTAATATCCACAGGGATGATGTTGCCCTCCAGTTCTATCGAAGTAATCTTTAGCTGTAATCGCCCTCCCTGAAATTTGGCATTAGCTGTTACAATCGTTCCTTTGGGAATGGTTCGTTGTGGTGTTTGGGCTGGCTCCAATAAACGAAGACGTACACCTGTTTCGCCAACTATTGTTTGTGTTTCGTGTACGCTTGCTTTTATACTGTTTTTCGGTTGTACCACCTGCTCAATGGAACCTGCGGTATAAAAGCCACGATTTTTGGTCTGGCTCCAATCGGCTAAAAATGCACTATCGCTGGGTTCACGGTATAAGGCAGAAACAGTGTTTTTCCTCATAGACGTAAATGCTACAAAATGCTCTTTTTGATTAGTAGTAGCAGTTCCTGAAGCATTGCTGTTATTGACAGGTAGAGCTTCTGAAGTACTCGTACTACCTTGGGGAAGATACTTTGCTGCCATCTGATAGGATTTTTCCATCAGTGCAAGCTGGTCATCTATAGTTGCAGCTTTGGGTACATCTTTTTCAGCCAATTGCTCTTTCAGTTCGTCCAATTGCCTGCGGAGTTCTATTGTTTCCAAATTATCGTCCTGATAAAACGAACCCAATGTACTTTGTGCATTGCGGTAACTGTTTAAGATAGAATTTCCATATCTGCCGGAATTTCTTTCAGAACCATAACGATAGCTTTCCTCTTCTTCAGGTATTTCTTCTTCCATACTCTGGGAGCTGTCTGTATTCCAGTAATCTGAAAGCGTTGTCAGGGCATTTCGTTTTTCTTTATCCTTTTGTTCCAGCATTTCCTGTTCGTATGCCTTTTGCTTGTCCGACTGTAATCCTGCTTCAGTAGCCTGCGGAACTGCATCGTTCAGTCCAAGACTTTCGATTTCGTTCTTATCTTCCGATGGTTTAAATATGAGATACATACAGCCTACAAAGACAATTCCCATCAAGCCGAATATGAGTGGCTTTTTCAGTTTATCGGCTTTGCTCTGCGTACTGTCTTGCAGCACATCAGCGGTTTCTTTCGGATTACCCTCGGTTACCCGAACCACCGTCTTTTTATTTTCATTTTCTTTCATAAATCTTATTTTTAAAAATGGTTGATAATGTGTCCTGTAAGCTTGCAGGGCTTTCTCCTTTTCTGAGTACAGGGTTTTCCATATGCCTGATTTTCATATCGTTTTCAGACTTTCCCGTGTCGTACCAAACTTTGGCAATCACGCCTGCGGTAAGCATCAGATAACCCAAGAAAAAGTATAGGGTATATTTGTGCTGTTTGCGTACAGGCAGTTCACGCCAGCGATCATCCAATTGGTCAAAGTGCCTGTCCATCTTTGCTCTTAATTTTTTCATATTGTAATGATTATCGGTTATCGCATTCGGAACCGTCTGTTTTGGTTAGACAACTGTTCTCTGGGCTTTTCGGAAACTTGTGCAATCGCTTCTTTTCTTGTCGGAACCGAATTTGTAGTGAGATCCGTTAATTTCGATTGCTTCAATAATTGCCCATACTGGTCTATTCTGTCAATATTCATTTTCTGAACATCGAAAAGACCGTCTTTGTACTTTATCCACATATTGCATTCAACCTTTGGCTTATCATCGCCATTCCATTCCAGGTAGGTTTTCAGCATCAGAATGTTTGGCAACATCGGTTTGTCTGTTCCATTATTACAAGCCTCCAAAAATCTGCTGATGCTATCTTTGATTTTGTCGGCATAGGCCGCTTCTGTTTGGAAATAGCCGTCATACCCTTTGTTCGTGAGGGTTTGTGCGAATGTGTCTAAGTCAAGTAACTGTTTCATAACTTCTATTTTTAGCGTTCAATTACTTCAATGTCCCTGTTTTCCGTTACGGCAAACTTTTCGATATTAAAACCTTGTGGGTTATTATCGGAACGGACAGAGTTCACGAGATAGCAGGACGTGATCAGGTTCCGTCTGGTTACATTGCTCGAACGGATGATGAATTGTTTGGCATAGGTTCGCACGGCATACGGATAGGTATCGAAGTTGCAGACAACGCTATCCACCTCAATACGCTGCTGTACGTTTCCTGAAATGATACGGTTATAGTATCCTTTTTCCGAAAGGTCTTTGTAATAATCAAAGGCACTTTTGTCGGCAAGGTTGAACGCCCGTTTCATATTGCTTTCAATGGCATTCTTATCGGGAGCCAATGTGAAGAACAGTTCGTGAAAACGTCTTACGTGTTCCCTCGCTTCAACAGGTCGGTTAATACTTGCATCCTGCGATAAGGCAAGCATTAGCGATTTTCCGTTGTCCAATACATAAACCTTTTGGCGTTGTTCCTCCGCAAAACGGTAGGACTGCCATACGGCATATCCTACCACACTAATGCAGAGAACGGCAAATACGATGGCATAAAGCCTGATCTGTCTGAAGCTGTTTTCAATATTTCTTAGTGTTTTAAATTCCATTTTTTAGATGATTAATTATTTTACATTATTTCATTAGCTGACCACCTATATTACCTGTGGCAGAACCTGCTCCGGCACTTGCTACATTTCCGGCTTTCATTGCTGTCTGATTTACATTTCGTGTAAAGTTTCCTGCACCTCCGGCCTGGATAATCCAACCTGTTACGGTAGGTATCGTAAAGTATCCGATAATGCCGATGATCATAAATATGATGTACACGGTATTACTGGTGTCGGGGATATAACTCGGATCGGCGAGCATCTCAATATCCCGCTCCAATATGAGTGATTGTATCCTTGCAAGCATGGAACTGAACAGATCTGAAACCGGTAGCCAGAGATACACACTGACGTACCTAGTGAGCCACTGTGTGAGCGTACTCTGAAAGCCATCCCATACGGAAATCGCAAAGGCGATTGGTCCGAGTATGGAAAGGACGATCAGAAAAAACGTTCGGATGGTATCTATGACTAATGCGGCTGCCTGAAAGAGTATTTCCAACAGATTGCGAAACCAATCTTTAAGGGCTTTCTCTAGCTGATAAGCGGTTCTGTCCATATACATTCCTGCCATTGTTCCAATGTCGGAAGGCGACCAGCCCAATTCATCCAGTTTTTTATCAAACTCTTCGTCCGATACCATAAAAGCTGTTTCTGGATTTCTGACCATTGCTTCATATTCCAATTGGTCTTTCTGCTGTTGCAATTGGTTCAGGTCGAGTACCTGGTTTTCGAGTATGGCGTGGGTTCCCGTTACCACTGGACTTAGTACCGCATTGATGGTTCCCAATACAATTGTCGGGAAGAACATAATACATAGTCCTAAAGCAAACGGTCGTAGCAATGGGAACATATCTATAGGTTCGGCACGGCTCAGAGCCTGCCAAACCTTTAACGCCACATAGAATAATGCACCCAATCCCGCAAGACCTTTTGCCACTGCTGCCATATCGCCTGCAAGCGGCATCATATCATCGTAGAGCGACCGCAGGACTTCGTGAAGATTATTCCATTCCATAGCTTACCAGTATTTTTGGTTGGAAGTTCCGTAGAGATCAAGTACTCTTTTGGCATCATCTTTCTTTTTCGCTCTCAAATAGCTTACGGAAATGTTCTTGTTGGTGTAATAGCGTACAAGGCTGTGGTATTCCTTGACTTCTTTGTACACACGGTCGATAATGTCCATACGCTCTTTATCGTTCAGCGATAGGCTTGATGAGGTTATGATCTGCTTTAGTTCCTTCAGTAGCTCGGTACTTTCGCCCAGTAATGCCGAATAACCATTGCCAATTGCAGTCAACTCCTGAGCTGTGAAATTGGGATCGTTCATCATCTTGCCGAAATTCTGTACATACATTTCGGATACATCACCTACCAGCAAAACCGTTTGTTGCACTTTACGGGCGTCCTTTACTAAGTTGTTGATGGCTTTCAGTTTGTCGTAATACTCTTTGCCTTGCTTATAGACTTTTTCAACCTCCTTAAAATTCTTAACCACATTACTTACTGTGGAGGATGTTTGTACAATCTCATTGGCGGAGTTGAGAATACCGGATGCAAGATTTGCAGGATCGGTTACTACAAACTGTGCTTTTGCGGAGGGTGTAACGGCAAGCATAATTGCCGTACACACCAGTAACATTACTTTTTTCATTGTTTCTAAATTTTTAAATGATTAATAATTATTGATTTACTTGTTCACGCCTTTGCATAGCGATATGCTTGATGGCGAGTTCGACGTTGCCGTCGAGTTCCGATGCGAGCTGCATCACTTCCATTTTTTCGGTTTCTTCCGTGGTATATGCCAAATACTCTTCAAGACTAACTTCGGTGGCATAGACTGCCGAGTGCGTACCACCTAATCCAATCCACACTTCTTTATAAAGCCGTGACGGATCGTTGTTCATATTGATGGAGAGTACCTGTCCTTTTTCTTTATCGGTAAGCCCGAGCATTGCCTGTATATCATCAAACTTGTTCATATACTTGCGTTGGTCTAAAAGGATTTTACAATCACTGTTGTTAATGATACTTTCCTTAACAATGGGCGACTGGATGATATCATCCACCTCCTGCGTTACCACGATGGCTTCACCGAAAAACTTCCTAACTGTTTTAAACAAATACTTTATATATTCTGCCATACCTTCCTTCGCAATCGCTTTCCACGCTTCTTCAATCAGGATAAGCTTTCGGATACCTTTCAGCCTCCTCATCTTGTTGATAAAGACCTCCATAATGATAATCGTGACGATGGGAAAAAGAATTTTGTGATCCTTGATGGCATCAATTTCAAACACAATAAAGCGTTTGGAAAGCAAGTCTAATTGCTTGTCCGAGTTCAACAGATAATCATACTCTCCACCTTTGTAGTAAGGTTCTAACACATTGAGAAAATTAGCAATGTCAAAGTCTTTTTCACGAACCTGTTTTTCTTCGAGTACCTTGCGGTAATCACCTTGGACATATTCATAAAAACCGTTGAATGATGGGAAAATCCCTTCCGTTTTGATACGCTCAATGTATCCACTCACGGCATTGGAAAGGGCGACCTCTTCAGAACGTGTTGGCGGCTCATCATCACGTTTCCAAAGGGTCAATATCAAAGTCTTGACACTTTCACGTTTCTCGATGTCGAAAACGCCATCATCGGTATAGAAAGGATTAAAGGCAATGGGATTGTCTTCTGTGTACGTGAAATAAACCCCATCTTCGCCTTTGGTTTTTCCTTTAATCAGTTCGCATAATCCCTGATAGGAATTACCTGTATCCACGAGCAATACGTGAGCACCTTGCTCATAGTACTGCCGAACCATGTGATTTGTAAAAAAAGATTTACCACTTCCTGACGGACCAAGTATAAATTTGTTCCGATTTGTGATGATACCACGCTTCATTGGTAAATCCGATATATCCAAGTGGATAGGCTTTCCAGTAAGCCTGACAGCCATCTTAATCCCGAATGGCGAAGGTGAATTATGATAATTCGTTTCTTCGGTAAAGAAGCATAAGGCAGGTTCAATGAACGTGTAAAAACTTTCCTCACTCGGAAAATCGCCTGCATTGCCCGGCATTCCTGCCCAGTACAAAGTAGCTACATCCGTAGTGTTGTGGCGGGGTTTACATTCCATCAATGCCAATGCACCACCACAATCGTTCTTCAACTGTTTCAGTTCCGCTGGATCTTCTGACCAGGCTATGATGTTGAAGTGTGCCCGTATAGATGAAAGACCGAAAGAATGGGCTTCGTTCAGATACCTTTCTATCCACTCCTTGTTGATCTGGTTGGCACGGCTGTACCGAGCCAGCGAGTGCATATTCCTTGCAGACTTCTCAAACTTTTGAAGATTAGCATCGCTGTTGTCTAAAAACAAGTATTGGTTGTAGATATGATTACAGCTTAACAGCAATCCTACGGGTGCGGCAAACGATAAACGACAGTCGCTTCGGTCGGTCGATAACTTTTCAAAACGTGTATCTGCCGATACCGTTCCCGGCAGATCGTCCGTATCGGACAAAGTATGCAATGATAATCTTTTGTTTCCGATACGTACTTCTTCAGACCCCAAACCGATGTCCTGCATCGGAGTTTCGGCTTCCCTCGAAAGGGTAAGGTATTGTTCCAGCAATCCTTGTTTTTCGTCCGTCCCTATGATGTCGTCTTCGGTCAGGCGTTGCAGGCTTATGAAACCGCTATCGTTTACGATACGCTCAAACTGGGCGACTGCCTCCATAAAGCGGTGTATCGTTTCCTTGTTCCTGATTTCCTTGGGTATCAGCGAACCTTTGCAAAGCGAACTGAAGTTGCTTTGCATACGCATTCTTTCCTTGGTAGTTTTGGTCAGGAACAGGTAGCAATAATGGTTCAGGAACGGTCGCTCATTAAAATGGCGCTGGTAGGATTTAGCCAAAAAGCTCTGGTCTTCCTTTGCCAAATCGGGAGCGTAGTTTTCCTTGATGTACCAATCCTGTTTGTGAACGATTGTAAAATCCGGTAAAGTTTTGATAGCCTTATGCCACGCTGCGTGAATGGCTTCATATTCCGCAGAAGCTACCGTAAACAGTTCCGGCAAACGAACGGCAAAGCAAGCAGTTATGTCTGCATCTTTGGAAAGAATGCAGTTGTTTTCTACTGCCAGCAGAGGGAATTTGCTTTCCAATGTAGTGGTCTTAGATACATTTCTCATACAGCACTCTTTTTAGGTGTGAATTTTAAATAGCGCCTTACGGGCTTGCGACAGATGATGTAATGGGGATGCCTTTTTATTGCGCCGATTTTCATCAATCCGTGTTCACCATACTTTTGATTGAGTGAAAAGGTCTGCCATACAATTAGCGAAGCACCACCAATTCCTAAAGACAGACAGATGTAAGAATTAACCCCAGCCATGTAAAGTATCATGACCAGGATCAATGTCCCAAGTAATCCGCCGGCGAAGATGAATAGGTACTGCGCTTTCAGTCCCTTAAATTCTACTGTTCTTCCAATGCCTTTGTTGATGTTGTAATTACTCATAGGGCAAAGGATTAAAGGAAAAATGAACGAAGAATGGTAGCAGCTACAATAAGGAAGATACAGGCACCGAACCACGATGCCGCCGTTTTACTGGTATCGGGATCTCCGCTACTGAACTTGTTGTACACTTTAACACCTCCGATGAGTCCTACTACGGCACCAATAGCATAGATAAGCTGTGTGGCGGGATCGAAATAAGAGGTGACCATTTGGGTAGCTTCTGTGATACCTGCTGTACCATTTCCCTGGGCGAATGCACCGATTCCTGAGAGCATCAATGTAGCTGCCAGCAAAACTTTTTTTCTTTGTTTTTTCATGATTAAACACATTAATTTGTTATTGTATTCCCACTTCTCGCGGGCTTTCTGAACAAAGGTGTTTCAGAAATCAAGGCGTTATAATAAAGTGACAGTCAAAGGAATGATTTGGCAGTGAGTGGCGTTATAGTTGATAATGGAGCATGAAAAAATGCCAAACATTTCGATACAGAATAGCTGATAAAATTTCTCCCTTATGATTTTATAAGTTTTCCATTATCCTAAAAAGACACTGGGTATTTATTTATCCCCTTAACAAAGTCCCAAGAGACCCACCGCTTAAAAAAAAGATTTATTAAAATTATCATTTAAGTATTTGCTTAAATAAGAAAACTATTTGTATTTTTGCTGCGTTATTAAATCCTAAACAAGGAAATTATGGAAAACAATCAATCGTGTATCCGTGTGTTTGCCGACAAGGTTCAAATAGACAATTGTAGAGAAATACTTCAAACCAACGACAAGGCATTCAGTCAACTGAGTGGACTTTTAGCATTGGCAGGAAACGAAGTAAGGTTAAAAATCTTATTTCTCTTAGAAGAAGAAAACGAACTTTGTCCTTGCGACCTTTCAGACATTCTCGGAATGAGCATCCCTGCCGTTTCGCAACACCTCAGAAAACTAAAAGACGGAAACGTCATTGAAGGTAGAAGAGAAGGACAAACCATTTTCTACTCTTTGAAACAGGAGCAACTTACTTTACTTCGTCCATTTTTTAAACACATCATAAACAATTCAAAAAAGGAAACAGTATGAACAAGAAAAACAACAGACTTGTCGGAGCGGGTGTGCTTTCGGCAGTAGCAGCATCACTTTGCTGCATTACACCTGTATTGGCTCTTATTTCAGGAGCTTCAGGAGTGGCATCTACCTTTTCATGGATGGAACCAGCAAGACCTTATCTAATCGGTATCACCGTTTTGGTATTGGGCTTTGCTTGGTATCAGAAACTCAAACCACGAACAGCCGAAGAAATCCAATGTGATTGCGAAGAAGACGAAAAAAAACCCTTTATGCAGACCAAAACATTCTTGGGAATTGTAACCGTGTTTGCAGCCTTGATGCTCGCTTTTCCAAACTATGCACACATTTTCTATCCTTCAAACGACAACAAGGAAGTTGTAATCGTCAATGCTTCTGACATCCAAACGGTAACTTTTGATGTAAAAGGAATGACTTGCAATGGTTGTGCTTCACACGTAGAAAATGATGTGAACAAATTGCCAGGCATTGTTAAGGTAGATGCGATTTATGAAGAAGCGATTGCCAAAGTAGAATTTGACCAAACCAAAGTGAGTATCGCTCAAATTGAAGAAGCCATCAACGGTACAGGTTACAAAGTGGTTGGCAAGAAATAGTATTTTTTTGCCTTTTGTATTTAAGAACTTAATTAAATAATTACACAATGAAAAAGAATTTAATTCTATTGAGTGCTTTGTTCCTAATTGGAATTGCTCAGCTCAATGCACAATGTTGCAAACCGACTGACAATAAAGCACAAACAGCAAATACAACACAGCAAGAAGGTAAGACCCTGCAACTGAAAATCACGGGAATGACTTGTGCAGGTTGTTCCAACCATATTTCAAATGCCCTCAAAGAAGTGGACGGCATTATTGAACACAAAGTGGAATATCCGGGCGATTTGGCAACCATCCAATACGACCCAAAGAAAACAAATCCTGACGCTATCATCAAGGTTATTGAGCAGACAGGCTATAAAGCCGAAATCATTAAGGAAAATCAAAAAGAGAAATCATTATGAACAAAGAAATAATAAAACTAGACATCACAGGTATGACCTGCGACCATTGTGCCACAGGCATTGAAAAACTACTTTCCAAAAACGAAGGTGTAAAAGAAGCAAATGTGAGCTATCCAAAAGCTACTTGTGAATGTTCTTTTGACCCTACCAAAACAAGTAAAGAAGAAATCATCAATACCATTAACGGCACAAAAAACTATCGTGTAAAAAGTGAAATTTCTGAAAATGGAAATAGTAGGAATAATCAATTTGATTTAATAATTATCGGTGGTGGTTCGGCTGCATTTTCGGCAGCTATCAAAGCCGAAAGTTTAGGTTTATCGACCTTAATGGTAAACGGTGGTTTGGACTTTGGCGGTACTTGTGTCAACGTGGGTTGTGTGCCTTCTAAAAATCTTATTCGTGCAGGCGAGTCGGCTTATCACGCTACACATTCCAACTTTGAAGGCATCAAGCCAAAAGGAGTTGATATTGATTTCGCTCAAATCATCAAAGACAAGAAAAAATTAGTAGCCACACTTCAAGAGAAAAAATATATGGATGTGGTAAGCGATTTTGAAAACCTGACTATGCTAAAAGGTTGGGCAAAATTCAAAGACAACAAAACCATTTTGGTTGATGGCAAGGAATACAAAGCCTTCAAATTTTTAATTGCTGTGGGAGCTACGACCAACATTCCGACTATTGAAGGATTGGACAAAATTGACTACTTGACCAACGTTTCCCTTTTCGACTTGGAAGAAAAACCCGAAAGCTTGACCATTATGGGAGCAGGTTACATAGGTTTGGAAATTGCAATGGCGTACAATCGTTTAGGCGTTAAAGTCCGAATCATTGAATTTACCGACCGTGTTCTACGGACACAAACCCCAGACATCAGTGAAGCATTGGAAACCCAAATGCGAAAAGAAGGCATTGAAATCTTACCTAATTTCAGAGCCGTGAAATTCGAGAAACAAGCGAATGAAACCATCATTCACTGTAAATGTCCTGACGGTTCATTTACGCAAATTATAGAAAAAGGTAAGGTAGTAATTGCCACAGGCACAAAAGCCAATACAAGCCAATTAGGGTTAGATAACATTGGTTTGGAACTCACCAAAAGCGGACATATCGCTGTAAATGAAAAAATGGAAACCAATCTACCTAACATTTACGCAGCAGGTGACGTAACCAACACCCCTGCATTTGTTTATACAGCCGCTTTTGAAGGTAAAATTGCCGTTGAAAATGCGTTCTCAGGAACAGATAATAAAGCCGATTATTCTTCTTTACCTTGGGTGGTGTTTACTGACCCACAAATTGCAGGGGCAGGTTTAGATGAAGCACAGGCAGAATCAAAAGGCATTCCGTTTGAAGTGTCAAAATTGGAATTGAAAGACGTACCGAGAGCCATAGCAGCCAACGACACAAGGGGTTTCATCAAACTCATTCGTAACTCGGAAACTGACAAACTTATAGGTGCAAGAGTAGTCGCACCCGAAGGCGGGGAACTTATTCAACTATTAAGTATGGCTATCAAATACGGTATTACAGTAAGGGAATTGGCTGAGAGTTTCTATCCTTATTTGACATTAGGAGAAGGCATAAAATTAGCAGCCATAACATTTGGAAAGGACGTCTCAAAGTTGAGTTGTTGTGCGAGTTGATGAATAGGTTTGTGCTTTTAGCCCCTAATTTCCACCGTTTTCCAAAATTGATAGTGAGAGGAATTACTTGGCAGTGAGTGCCATTTTAATTGGTAGCTATTAGTAAGAAGCACATCGAACAAAATGATGTTCGACGTGCTTCTTACTAATCCTCTTTTAAAGAGGTTACATTTTTCGCCCTTTGCTTCCTTGCTCTTTTTTTGAAAAGGAAACAGACTTGTTTTGGAGTTTTTTCTTGATCGTTTTTTCTTTCAGCACCATCAGATTTTCTGTTATTATTTGTGGTAGGAATGTTTCCTTCCAGGGAATTGTCTTTGCTTCAAAATGAGATTTTAGACCTATACGCTTTAAATCTTCTTTGATATTCCAACCTCCGTTTCGGTTCCAACCAATTGGATCAAGATCTCTTTGAAAAGGAAATTGAACGGCGATAAGGTCTTTTGGAAATACCAGAATACTATCATAATCTAACTCTTGAAATTCGCGTGTTTTAGGGTTGTAGGGAATGATGTAAGCATTCGCTTCCTCGGAGAAATAATGATCTATTTCATCAAAGACAATTCCTTTTGACAAGAAATCATCTTTGGGGCGAAGCATATCCATGCGTATATCAACATAAAATGTATGACCTTGAATGTCGATTGTAGGAAGCATTCCCTTTTGGATTCTATCATTGAATGCCGTTTGATCGACCATTAAGTCGAAGTCTGTTTTGTTTTTCAGTTCTTCGAGACTTAGCTTATACTTTTCTGCCATTCCTGCTGGATCAAGCACAACTAGTTCGGATATCTTTATCAAAGTTTCTTCTCCGTTACTTATAAGGTTCGGAATGTTCTTCTCCTGTAAACTATAGTTAAAAGCGTAGCCATCTACTACATCTCTCATTTCGTAAATTGAAATGGTATTGACTGGATTCTCTTTTTCCCTTAATTCGACCTTATTTATATCGACCAAGAAATCTGTTCCCTCGATATTTATACTAGGCAATTCTCTTTCCATACTTCGTTATTTTAAAAAACAAAGGGAAGCCTATACAAACTCCCCAATATCAAAATCCTCTAAATCATTTTTCCGCAAAATGGAAGAACTGGTTTCCGTTTCAGATGAGAGCGAACTATCCAATAGCTCAGCTATTTTTTGAGAAGCACCCTCTATGGAATTTTCCAGTAGGCTGAATAATTCAGTTCCTTGTATTTTCTGAACTATGGCTATCGCTGTTTCCTTTTGGGCTGGTTCCAATTCTTCTTTTTGGAGCAACACCCCCACGGAGCTTAGTTCTTCAAAGGTAACCCCTTGGGCAAAACCGTCATCACCACCGGATATTCCGTACCTGTTCCATTCTTCTTCCTCTTCTTCCAAATCAGGTATCTTTCTGAAAACTTCGTCCAGCTCTTCCTGCGGAATTTGAATACCTACGTTTTCATTTTCGTCGTATTCAATGTCTAAATTAGCAGGGTTTATCTCCGGTTCCTGAATTTGGCGTTCAGTGGCAGTGTTTGGCACTGAAAGGCGTTCTACGGGTTTTGGTTGGCCCATAATATCGGGCAGGTTCGGATTGATTTTTTCCTGTTTTGGTTTTTGTTCCGACCTTTTTTTAATGACAATCTTGTCCTGTAAAAGCAGGGCGATGACTATCAGCAGGCATATCACAATAATTATTTCCATAACCTCTAATTTTTAAAACAGTCCTTTGTATTTTTCTTTGAACTCCTTTGTAATGGCATCCTCATACACGTTAAAATGATGTTCGAGGATTTTATTGAGATAGGCAAACAAGGGTATCTTATCGTTGCCAATGATTTGAACTATTCGTGTTAGTCGTTCGTGATATTCAGGACTTAGGTATATGCTTTTACTGCCTCTTTTCTGCTCAATATCCATTTGCAGAAATGCCTGTTCATAGCTGTTTTGCGCTTGATCTCTCATTACTTCGGGAATACCATTGTCTGTAACAACATTCCTTTTTTTATTATTTTTCTTCATTATAAAATGGGTTTAAAACGTTCATTGAAATAATCGGTAATATCATCCCCAAATTCTCTGAAGTGATGTTCAAGAATATTATCGATGTACGAGTAGAGTGTTGTTTTTTCTTCCCTCGTTAATTGCACAATGCGGAGCAATCTCTCGTGGTATTCAGGACGTATGTAAACTACCTTACCGTTACGCCCCGATGGAAACCGATTGACCAAAAATGTTTCCTCGTAGTCCGCTTT
This sequence comes from Chryseobacterium sp. ZHDP1, assembly GCF_018603435.1. Lineage (GTDB taxonomy): Bacteria > Bacteroidota > Bacteroidia > Flavobacteriales > Weeksellaceae > Chryseobacterium > Chryseobacterium indicum. The sequence continues at coordinate 4,326,620 of NZ_CP075682.1, forward strand.
CTTTGATGAACTGTTACGGGCTTTTTCCCTGGGCTTTGTTTCCTTTGGTACATCCTGCTTTTTGTTATTGCTCGGTGGAGCAACAGGCTCATCGCCGCTTATGACGTTCATAAGGTATTCCTCATCAACATTGGGCTTTTCAAAATCGTTGTTTTTGTTATCTGAAGCCATACTTTACTATTTTTATAGATGAGTGATTTTTAAAAATTCCTCGACAAACAAATCCATTTTAGTTGCTTTCATTAACTGTGGTTCGGCAGGCAGCAAACTTGACCGGAATACATAACTACCTGTATCGTCTGTTTCCTTTCGGAAACGCTTGCTATCCATTATCCTTGTTTCCATTATGGGCAGGTTGAGTTCCTTGATGACACTTTGATACGCATCATACAAACCTGTTTTTTCCCTGCCGTCCACCTGGTTCCAAAACAGCCACATCTCTTGTTCGGGATTGCCCTCGTCCGTTTGGGGAAGTCCGAGAAAGGCTTTGGTAAAGCCCAATGTACTTTCCACTACCAAACGGTCGGCAGTAATGGGCGAAAAGATGAAGTCCATTTTTTTTAAAGTGGTCAAAACGCCTTTAGTATTGGCTGTTCCCGGCAGGTCGAAGAAGATCACATCTGGCACAACCGCCGACTGGCTTCTGTATTCCGATGCTTTCTCCAGAGCCGTTTCAGCTTTACATTTAATAATCGGGTACGCTTTTTTGTTGATTGCTTGAAACTGCTTCATTGCCGCTTTTTTATGGTAGTCGTTCTGCATTATGGTTCTCTTATCCCGTTCACGCATATTGGTCAGGCTGTGTTGCGGAAAGTCGCAGTCCATCACCAGCACATTAAAACCTAAACGGTAGTGAAGCACACTTGCCAGTAAAGTGGTCATTGTAGATTTTCCCACACCGCCTTTTTGGGTGGAGAAGCTGATTTTTAAAGTTTTCTTTGTTGTTTCCATTATTTAAAAATTTATTGTTACACACTTTATTTGTTTGCAGGATTGAATATTGGTTTATCTGATTATTACCTCATTCCTATATTCCTGCATTCCCTTTTGGGTACTTTCCTGCACAGGTATCTGCTTTCATTTTTGCCTTGTAAGGCACATTCTTTAGCAAGTGGCAAAACTTGCAACAGGTAAATTGCTTTACCGCTTTTATGCTTTTACACTTTTATTGTTTTATGCTTTTAAAACCCTATGCTTTTATTCCAAACCGCTTGTTTGCAAACCTGATTTTCTTCTTTGTTTAGATACATTTTTTACTACCTGCACTAAAATTATACGGCAAATAAAGCGATTGATTTGCCCGCTGATTGCGGTGTGGCAGTGTTTGGCGTTCAAAGGCAGTGTTTGGCACTGCTATACAGTACAATGCTTTCGTAAACAGGGCTTTACTTTGTACAATGATTTTTATTAATGGATTTATGCAAAATTCTTTTGACAAATCGGAGGGCAACGGGAACGGCATCGAGCCGTTTTTCCCTGTTACATTTAATCCGTCCCGCAGGGCGGATTTTTGTGTTCGACAGAACACGGCAAGTTGTGTTTTGAGGCACTCGAAACCGAGTTAGTGCCTCAAAACAACTTGCCCTTAGCAGGGGGCAGAAAACGCTCTCCGAAGTCGAGGTTTTGTGTGGATTAAAAATGGATTAGTGATGAATGAGAACAGTAACAAAAAACAGAATAAGGGCGGGCGGACACTGAAAACCGACCCAAGCATCCACCGCCACGTTTTCCGTCTTACAGACGAAGAAAATGCCAAACTTTTATCGCTTTTTGAAGCATCGGGAATGCCCAATAAAGCAAAGTTTATCATTTCCCTGCTGTTCAGTAAGGAAATGAAATCGGTTAAAATTGACAAGGGAACGGTTGATTTTTATATGCGATTGACCTCGTTTCACAGTCAGTTTCGTTCTGTGGGTGTCAATTACAACCAAATTGTAAAGCTTTTATACAAGAATTTTTCCGAGAAAAAAGCCGCAGCATTCCTTTATAAATTAGAAAAACAGACGGCTGAAATGGCGATGCTATGCCAAAAAATCATTCAGATAACCGAAGAATTTGAAGCAAAACATCTAAAAAAACAGTCTTAGAAATGATAGCGAAAATCGGCAGAAGCGGAAATTTATACGGAGCATTAGCATACAATCAGCTCAAAGTGGAGAATGAAAACGGAAAAATTTTGTTTGCCAACAAGATGATTGAAACCGCTAACGGGCATTATTCAGTTGCACAATTAACCCAATCCTTTGCACCTTATCTGATAGCCAACCGCAATACCGAAAAACATACGTTGCATATTTCGCTCAATCCCGACCCGAATGATAAGGTAAACGATGACAGGTACAGGGAAATGGCAGAGCAGTATATGAGGGAAATGGGTTACGGCGAACAGCCATTTGTGGTATTCAAACATACCGATATTGACCGTAGCCATATCCATATCGTTTCAGTTTGCGTGGACGAAGAGGGCAAAAAGATTTCGGACAAGTTCGAGAAAATGCGGTCTATGAATGTGTGCCGTGAACTCGAAAGTAAACACGGGTTGATACCTGCAACTGATAAGGAACACAAGCAGAACGACAAGGTTTTCCGTCCGATAGATTATCGGGCAGGCGATGTGAAAAGTCAGATAGCTTCAGTAGTCCGACACCTGCCGAATTATTATCAATACCAAACTTTGGGAGAATATAACGCTTTGCTTTCCCTATTCAATGTTACTACCGAAAAAGTGGAGGGCGAATTGCAGGGGCAGCTACGGCAGGGTTTATTATACATTCCGTTAAATGACAAAGGAGAAAGAGCCGGACATCCATTCAAGGCTTCGCTTTTCGGAAAAAACGCAGGGCTACCGACTTTGGAATTGCATTTTGCAAAATGCAAAGAGGTTTTAAAAGACCACCCGACAAAACCAACCATTAAAGCTGCCGTTACTATTGCCCTGAAATCAACAAGTAATGAGCAGGCTTTTAAAAAGCAGTTAGCCGAACAGGGTATAAATGTAGTAGTGCGTAGAAATGACACAGGACGTATTTACGGGATAACTTTTATAGACCACAATTCTAAAACGGTTTGGAACGGTTCACGCTTAGCAAAGGAACTTTCTGCCAATACCTTTAATGATTATTGGAACAATAATATCAAATCGGAGATTAAAGAACCTGCCGTACATCCACCAAAAATATCCACATCAAATGATGCAGATCTTCCTGCGGAAGAACCACATCATTTGTTCGACTTCCTGAATACTACTGAAAAACACGAAGACGGTTTGATTGAAGCATTGGGAGGTTTACTGCCCGAAGCACAGGGCGAAGATTACGAGGAACAGGATTTTGCCAACAAAATGAAGAAGAAACGTAAACGCAAAAGAGGTCAGCAATAGTATTCAGCCAAACACAGCCACGCACCGCCATTGACTGCCACATTCTTATAGCCACTATGTAGAGCCTTTAAATTCACGCCCGAACATTAAAAATTAAAATAATGCAGGGAGAAGACGATTTAACAGGTTTAGCCAAAATAATGGCTTTTATGAGGGCAGTGAGTATCCTTTTGGTACTGATGCACCTTTATTGGTTCTGCTACGGTTTCTTTATAGAACGTGGCTGGACTTTAGAAATCATCAACAAAGTATTGGGCAATTTTCAGCGAACGGCAGGGCTGTTTTCGCATACCATATATACCAAGCTATTTGCTTTGGTATTGTTGGCATTAAGCTGTTTGGGTTCTAAAGGAGTAAAAAATGAAAAGATAACTTGGTCTAAAATCTATGTGGCTTTAGCGATTGGTACTATCCTGTTTTTTCTGAATTTCCCTTTACTAAAGCTACCGTTATTAACCGCTACAATCCTTTATATCCTTACCACAGGTTTAGGCTATATCGCTTTTATGGTAGCCGGAGTTTGGATGAGCCGATTGCTACGTACCAATTTGATGGATGATGTTTTCAATAATGAGAACGAGAGTTTTCAACAGGAAACAAAGTTGATGGAAAACGAATATTCTGTCAATCTTCCCACAAAGTTTTATTACAAAGGAAAATGGAACAACGGCTGGATAAATATCGTCAATCCTTTTCGAGCCTCGATTGTGTTAGGCACACCGGGTTCCGGCAAGAGCTATGCAATCGTAAACAACTACATCAAGCAACAAATTGAGAAAGGCTTTAGTATGTATATATATGATTTTAAATTTGATGACCTTTCTACCATTGCCTACAATCACTTACTGAAGCATCGGGATAAGTACAAAGTCCAACCCAAATTTTACGTCATCAACTTTGACGACCCACGCAAGAGCCACCGTTGCAATCCACTTAATCCCGATTTTATGACGGATATATCTGATGCTTATGAAGCGGCTTATACCATAATGCTGAACCTCAATCGAAGCTGGATACAGAAGCAAGGGGATTTTTTCGTGGAAAGCCCAATTATCCTATTAGCTGCCATTATTTGGTATCTGAAAATCTATGAGGATGGTAAATATTGTACCTTTCCACACGCTATTGAATTGCTTAACAAAAAGTATTCAGACGTGTTTACTATTTTAACCTCATATTCCGATTTGGAAAATTATTTGTCACCTTTTATGGATGCGTGGCAATCCGGAGCGCAAGACCAATTACAGGGGCAGATTGCATCGGCAAAAATCCCGTTATCAAGAATGATTAGCCCGCAACTCTATTGGGTAATGACTGGGGATGATTTCACACTTGACATCAACAATCCGAAAGAGCCTAAAATTTTATGCGTGGGTAACAATCCCGACCGTCAAAATATCTACTCCGCAGCTTTGGGCTTATACAATTCAAGAATTGTGAAGCTCATCAACAAAAAAGGGCAATTAAAGAGTTCCGTAATCATAGATGAGCTGCCAACCATTTATTTTAGAGGACTGGATAACCTTATTGCAACTGCCAGAAGTAATAAAGTGGCAGTATGTTTAGGATTTCAGGATTTTTCGCAATTAACAAGGGATTACGGCGACAAAGAGAGCAAAGTTATCCAAAATACAGTAGGTAATATTTTCAGTGGGCAGGTTGTAGGAGAAACGGCAAAAAGTCTTTCGGAACGCTTCGGGAAAGTATTACAGAAACGCCAAAGTATGACGATTAACAGGAATGATAAATCTACCTCTATATCCACACAGTTAGACAGCCTTATTCCTGCATCGAAAATTTCAACGCTTACGCAGGGTATGTTTGTAGGTTCAGTTTCGGACAACTTTGATGAACGCATCGAGCAAAAGATTTTCCACGCTGAAATTGTTGTGGACAATGAAAAGGTTGCCGCAGAAACTAAAGTATATCAGAAGATACCGGAAATCCTATCCTTTGTTGATGAACACGGAGAAGATAAAATGAAGCAGGATATTGACAGCAATTACCGTCAGATAAAACAAGACATTGTACAGATTATAGAAACGGAATTGGAGCGTATCAAAAGCGACCCCGATTTACAGCATTTGGTGCAAGAGGGGTAATCGCACCGCTGGTAGAAGTTTTGGTATTAATATTATGTTTATCCAAGATTGCTGTTAAAGAAGAAATAATTTCTAAGTAAATAATACTTAAAAAAAGAAGCAGAACAAGATGGGAAATTTTAATAAATTTCCAGAAGAAGATTTTCGTCAAAAGTTGTATTGTCGAATTTTGTAATACAATTGAAAAAAAAATCAAGAATTAAGTGTATCTTCGCAGAGTAATGAAATTTTTAGCATACATATTAACAACATATATTTTATTCCTTGTGATTAAGCCGGGAATAGTAGCTATTTCATTGCAGACAGACACCGAACAAAGCTGTTGTGGTGGGCAATGTGCCCCAATTCAATCAAACGACCACAATCAGAAGAAAGATAATAGTGAGAAAAACTGTAATCCTTTTCAAGTATGTAATTCTTGTCTTTTACAAGTCGCTTCTATTCCTTTTTATAAAATTCTACCCAAGCACAAAATATCAACAAAACGATATTTCTTCTATAAATCAGTATTTTCTTCTCAATTCGCTTCTGACTTTTGGCAACCGCCTAAAATTGTTTAACAACCCTTTTGAGTTTTGCACCGAGAAATCGGAGCATAAATTTTTATCGTTAAACAATTTAAAATCAGAACAATGAATTTCATAAAATTATTCGTTGTGGCATTATTATTAACTGCCACAACACACGTTGCATTTGCACAAACATCTTGTTGTAAAGGCTCTGATAAAAGTCAGTGTACAACTGATAGCATCAAAACCACTTCGGTCAAAGTTAAGGGCATATCCTGTTCTATGGATTTAAAAATGATTTCAGCCAATGTTGAAAAGCTAAATGGCGTGAGCAGTTGCAAATCAGGAAAACAAGGAACAACCACAACCTTTGAAGTAAAATACAATCCTGCGTTGGTAAATGAAAAAGAAATTTTTACAGCCGTTGAAAGCACAGGAAGTTGCGAAAATCCTGACGAAAGACCATATAAAGTAAAACAGTAAACAAGGCAGGGCAAAGCAAACTTGCTTTGCCCTTTATTAAAAAATCAGACAATGAAAAAATACATCTTCATTGTTGGTTTACTGTTTCCTTTTAGTATTTCGGCACAAACCATTTTAGGAAAAGTAACCAACAACAAAAAAGAGCCGTTAGTAGGTGCTAATGTCTATTGGCTTGGCACAACCACAAGCACATTAACAGGTAACAAAGGACAATTTGAAATATCAATCAAAGACATTTCCGATAAGAAACTGATTGCAAGTTATGTAGGACATTCGTCCGATACAATTGAAATCAGTAACCAAACATTTGTTGAGTTTACGTTAGAGGAAAACCATACTCTTGATGAAATTATAATTTCAAGACAACGTGACGGAGTAATTATTTCGGACATTAAGCCGATTAAAACCGAACAGATTACACAAACGGAACTTGCAAAAGCTGCTTGTTGTGATTTGGCAGGTTGCTTTGAAACACAAACAACCGTACAACCGCAAACAACCAATGTAATAACAAACTCAAAAGAACTTCGCATTTTAGGCTTATCGGGAGTTTACAATCAAATTTTAATTGACGGTTTCCCGATGATACAAGGTTTAGCATACACCTATGGTATAAGCAGTATTCCGGGGACATTGGTTGATAATATTTATGTTTCCAAAGGAGCAAACAGCGTTATTCAAGGGTATGAAAGCATTAGCGGACAAATCAATGTAGAAACAAAAGAACCTGACAAAACAGATAAATTATTGCTCAATCTGTATATGAACAATTTTATGGAAAAGCATTTTAACGCCAACTATGCTTTTAAGCAAGGTAAATGGAGCAACTTAACTGCGTTTCATACGGTGCAACCTGCCAACAAAATTGACAGGGACAACGATAATTTTTTAGACTTACCATTGCTTACCAGATATATGATTTTTAATAAGTGGAAGTATGGTAATGAAAAAGATTGGGGTTGGAACAGCAGAATTGGTTTACGTTTTTTCAATGAACAACGAATTGGGGGACAAACTTCTTTCAATGCAGAAAGCGACAAAGGAAGCACCAATGTTTATGGGCAATCGGTAAATATCAATCAGCCTGAAATGTGGACTAAAACAGGGTATCGTTTTAATGATAAACACAATGTTGTGTTGTTTGCTTCGGCTTTTCATCAACAGCAAAATTCATTTTTCGGAACCGTAAAATACAACGCACAGCAAACCAATTTTTACGGCAACATTCAATATGAATTAAACTATGCCAAACACGATTTGAAAACAGGTATTAGTTATCGTCATTTGAACCTGAATGAAGACATTGCATTTACAGATACATTTTTGCAAAGAACTTATGCAGGCAATTATCAGCGATTAGAAAACATCCCAGGACTTTTTGCCGAAAACACAATGCGGTTTTTTAACGACAAACTCACTTGGATTGCAGGAGTTCGGGGCGACCACCATAACCAATTTGGTTTTCAGTTTACACCAAGAACATTGCTGAAATATGACATAACGCCAAAAACTATTGTTCGTGCAAATATTGGAACAGGTTGGAGAACAGTAAATTTATTCAGCGAAAATATCGGATTGCTTGTAAGTTCAAGGGACATCATTTTTGCCGAGCAATTACAACCCGAAAAAGCAGTAAACTTTGGGTTTAACCTTACACAAAAGTTTGATACGGAAGACAATAATTTATCAGGTTATTTCAGTGCCGATTATTACAGAACCGATTTTCAAAATCAGATTTTCCCCGATTATGACAGCGACCCGACAAAGGCTATTATTCAGAATTTTACAGGGACAAGTGTAAGCAACGGTTTTCAGGCAGAATTGTATTTAAAAATTTACAGGCGGTTTGAGTTTAAAACAGGATATAACTATTTAGACGTTTATCGGGAAATCGGAGAAACAAAACAACTTTTGCCATTCAATCCAAAGCACAAGGTAATTACGACTTTTAGCTACAAGCCATTGACAAACAAATTTCACTTTGATATGAATGTGCATTGGTATGGCAGACAGCGTTTGCCCGACACAAAATCAAACCCAATAGAATTTCAACGACCTGACTTTTCAGAGCCATATACAATTGTAAATGCACAGTTTACTTACAACTTTAAAAAGTTTGAAATGTATGCAGGTTGTGAGAATATTTTTGACTTCCGACAATTACAACCAATTATCAGTTGGCAAGACCCATTCAGTCCATACTTTGACACATCTTCTGTTTGGGGTCCGACACGGGGACGGGAAATTTATGTTGGTATTAGGTTTAGATTAGAGTAATAGAAGAAATCATATTTAAACAACTTCGTCAAATTACTTTGTTTATCTAAAATCATCAAGTAAGATACCTTGTTCATCAAATATTGTACAAACAACTATCATTTGGAATAGTCGTTTGTACAATGTTTGATATTTATTACGGATAGTGCTTTTTCGAAAGCCAAATTAAACAGACCAACCGTATGGATAAATTTTATAATAAAACACTGCTTAGACTGGAAACAACAATAGATGAATTGGAGATAGAAACAGACTACTCTATACAAAGGATAGAAGCCGTTATAGATATCATCCTTAAATGCTTGTCCGAAGTAAAGGAGTATGTTTTAAATAGGGGATTTAAGAATATTGATGAGGAAATCCATTTTTTCAAACATCAGAAGCCTGCCATCGTTTCAAAACTAATTTACTATAATGCCATTTATAAAATCGAAACAAAAAAGCCTTACGGTGCAAAACCTATTAAGAAATACCTTAGTGATGAGTTGAAAAAACTCAAAAGGTATTTCGATAACAACCTTGAATTTTATAAATATTACCGAACCAATAATTCTTTCATTGACGATAAGCTCTTTGTACGAGGCAAGTACGATATTAAGTTAAGTTTAGACACGTATTATTTTGAGGCAGACCGCAACTTTTCCACATCCCACGATTACAAAGTAGCAAAGATTATAGCTAATGACCTGATACAAGTCTATCTTGAAGACCAGCTTCACAACACTACGTATAGAGAGAAATCAACAGACCTACCGAATTTAAATTGGACAGGGAGCAAAACAGCACTCATAGAATTGATTTATGCACTGCATTCGCGAGCTGTGCTTGACAATGGAAATGCAGATATTAAAGTTATTGCCAAAACATTTGAACGTGCTTTTAATGTTGATTTGGGCGACTTTTATCATACATTTATGGAACTTAAATCCCGAAAAATAAACCGAACAAAATTTCTTGACAGCTTACGGGATGCTTTGATTAGGAAAATGGATGAACAGGAAGAAATGTAGCGGATACTTTTACATATTATAATACCCCACGGGGTAAGTGAATACCTTTCGTCCGTACAATACTCTCCAAAATATTTGGAGTTTCTTTTTGTTTTTCGGTTTGTTCCGCAGGTTCCTCTTTGGGTTCAGGCGTTATAGACAACTGTATTTTCCGTTCAACGGCAGACAGTTCCGTTTTGAGTTCACTCAATCGGTTTTCCTTAGACCACGTACCGTTTACCACTTCCAGAAGAACAGGTAAATCCTTTTGTATTTCTGCAATTTTCTTTTGTTCCTGCTCTATATAGCCTGGCAACTTCTCCAGAGCACTAAGGAAGTTCACAGTAGCCAGCTTTTCATCTTTAGCGATGATACCGTTATTATAGGTATATTTGATATTGCCCTCGCCCTGAACCAAAAAGCGGTTTACCCGTATATCCATACCCTCTTTTTCGGATATTTCGGTTTTTACCAACAGCATAAATCCATACAATGCACCGATTTCTTCATACTGACCTCCGGTGCGGGCTTTGTCCGAAAGCTGGTTGAGCTTTGCACCAATTTGTTTAATATCCGCATTGGGTGGCAAGCCGTCCAATTGCACAGGATTTGCGATTGTACCGTCCGAACGTTTTTGAATACGCTCTTGCAGATTATTCCAATCAAGGCTCATACGGTCAAAACGGGATTGGGCTTTATCAAGTTCAGCCGTATAGTCTTCCAATTTGTACTTTGCACTATACTTTGAACGGTTAAACGCCTGTTTTTCGCTTTCCAATCCGGCAACCTGTTTTTCTATTTTAGCTTTATCCAACAGGTCTGTATTTCCCGAAAGAATAGCCACGTATTCCGAGAAGTTCATTCCCGATTTTTCGTCCATACTGCCCTCGTCAATAGTCCGTTTGCCGAGATTGTTGTTTTTTAATTGGTCTATAAATAGCTGTTTATTGTACAGCAGGTTAAACTTGTAGCTATCCAATGATTTTTCTACGGCATAGATAATCACATCTACTTTGTTCTCTGCAAAGAACTTGGCAATTTCATTGCCCTTTCGGACTGCCCGACCATCCCTTTGGGCAAGGTCGCTTGGTCGCCACGGTGTATCCAGATGATGGACGGCAACTGCTCTTTTTTGTGCATTCACACCTGTACCCAACATACTTGTAGAACCGAACAGCACACGGATTTTACCCTCGTTCATTCCTTTGATAAGTTCCTTGCGTTGCTTATCATTTTTAGCCTCCTGTATAAACCGGACTTCGTGTGCAGGTATGCCGTGGTCTTCCACGAGCTTGCGTTTGATTTCGGAGTACACATTCCATTCGCCCGGCTTGTATGTTCCCAAATCGGAGAAAATGAACTGCGTTCCTTTCTGTGCGTTGTATTGGTTGTAATACTTGGCAATGTTTGCCGCACAATGCGAAGCCTTATTATCGGGGTGGTCATCATACGCACCGCTTACCATCCGCATATCCAAAGACATTTTACGGGCGTAGTCCGTTGCGATAAGCATCTTTGCTTTTTCTTCGCTTTGTGATAAAGGTTCTCTTCCTAATAAGGTAGCATTTCCTGTTTTGGCAAACTCCATTAGCTTTTTGATAAAATCTTCCTGGTCTGGAGTAGGCGGTATGTTATACAATACCTCGTTCTTGTTGGGGCGGTCAATGCCTATATCTTTTGCCGTTCGGTAATCCGTGATTTCCGAGTAGAATTGTGCCAGCTCCGGCACTTTGATAAAGTATCGGAAACGTTCTTTTGCTACAATGTTGTTAGCAACAGAAAATTCATAATCGGTCGTTTTCCTTGCATAAATGGCAGCCCACGCATCAAAAGAGTGAATGCCCTGTTTTTCCAATGCTCTTGGTCGCAGGTATTTAAAAAGTAGGTACAGTTCCGTTAGTGAGTTGCTTATGGTCGTTCCCGAAAGGAAAGTTGCTCCCATATCCGCATTGATGCGTTCCTGAATGGTACGGATAGCAAAGAGCAGGTTCAATGCCTTTTGGCTGCCGTCCACATTGCCCAATCCGGCAACCCTTGTATGTCTTGTATTGAACATCAGGTTCTTGAATTGGTGGCTTTCATCAACGAACAAATGGTCAATGCCCATCATCTTAAAGTCCACCACATCATCTTTACGATTTTCAATATCGTGTTGCAGGGTTTTGAGTTTGACTTCGAGGTTTTCTTTTCGCTTGATTACTCCGGCAAGCATCCCTCTGGTAACTTCCTTTCCTTGCGATTGCAGTGCATCGAGGTTACGCTCCACGCTGTCCAATTCGATTTCGAGGATTTCCTTTTGTATATCAGGCGACTGCGGTATCATTCCGAATTGGTCGTGTGTCAGAATAACACAATCCCAATCGTTGTTTTTAATATCGCCGAATATCCGCAGGCGTTTTTGGGGGGTAAAATCTTCTTTGCCCGGAAACAGGATTTTAGCGTGTGGATAGGCAGTGCGGTAGGCTTCGGCAATTTCGTGAACATTGCTTTTCAGCCCGATAATCATCGGTTTGTGTGCCAATCCCAAACGTTTCATTTCCTGTGCTGCGGTACACATCACAAGGGTTTTTCCTGCACCTACTTCGTGGTCGCAGATAGCACCGCCGTTTAGCTTAATCATCCAAACCGTGTCCTTTTGGCTTGAATACAGGTCTTCAATGCCCAACGCCTTACGGTCTAAGCCCGGAAAGTCCTGATGGCTTCCATCATAGTTCGGTCGGACGAAGCAGTTAAAGGTATCGTTGTATTGGTCGGTCAGCCTGCTTTTAAACTCATCGTTTTGGGCGTGGAGCCAATCGGTAAAGGCGGTACGGATTTCATCAATCTTGGTATTCGCCATTTGTATGGCTTCCATATCCCGTACTTTGACCTCTTGGTCGCCAACCGTAATTTTTTTGGTAATATCAGGCGTGGTATTGACAAGGGCGTGTTTGAACAGGGCAATCCCGTCAAACGTCCGGCTTTCAGCTTTGACAGCATATTTCTCCCATATATGCAAATTCTTACGGTCGCACTTTACTGAAAAGTCATCGGAGCTTTCAGAGTAATGAACGAGTACGTCCGTATCAAAAAGATGTGAAGCAAATCGGGCATAAATACCTGTGGGTATCCAGCGTTCGCCCAAATTAAAATCGAGTTCCTCAAATTCGATACGCCTTGGTCGGGCTTCTTCTATGACTGTAAGGCTTGCTTTGGCTTCGGCATCATCGGGATTGCGTTCGAGATACGCTTTGACCTCTTGGGCTTTTTCTACTACGTTACCTGCAATCCAGCGTTCGGATATTTCATATTCCTTTTGCAGAGGATTGTAATAGATACGACCGTGTAAGGCTTCTTTTAAAGCATCGTCCGTCATACCGCTGATTTCGGACATATAGTCCAAATCCACGCTTCCGTATTTGTTCAGCGAAGCCGCTAACGCTTCTTCGGGATTGTCCGTTGCTATTGTTAAGGTGGAGAAACTTACAGGACGGCTGAATATATCCGCTTTGTGTACCACGCCACCAACGACACGTTCCAAATAAGGGATTTCCTTACCGGAGCTATCCGTTTTGATGAGCTTGACATTATCGGCACTGTTGAGATTGCCGTACCTTTTGACAAAGGCATCGTAAAGGCGGTTAAGGGTTTCCCGTTCTTCCTTGTATTCGGTCTGAAACTTTGCCTCTTTATTATAAAGGTCTTGGTAAACATCACGTACAGCAATGTACGCTTCGGCTCTTGCTTTCTGTAAGGTCGGTAACTGCAAAGGGTGGAAAACTGCCGTACCGTCTGATGTATCTACATCTTGCAGATAACCCACCCAACCATTATCCACCACAAGGCAATCGTTACGGTGGAACGATTGCAGTTTATCACTATACGGAGCAGGTTCGGGAATGGTATCGGGAACGGCTGGTTGAGCAGCTTGGCCATTCCCACCCAAACCTGAAAACAGGTCGCCGATAGCTTCCTGTTTTTTGCCGTTGGCTGATGTATTTCCATTAGTGGCTCTATTAGTAATAAGAGGTTTATAAGGTTGCTGCATCGAACTGAACAGGTCGGGCTGGCGACCTATTGTACCTCTTCTTTTTTTCGTGCTTTGTCTTTTGGTTGTTGTCGTTCTTTTGGGCGGAGCAAGAACCATTACAGGCTCGTCTATATTTTGAAACAGGTCAAAAATGCTTAGTTGCTTTAATTCCTGCGGGCTTTCCTGATGGATTACGGGCGTGGGTACAGGTTGCGGTTTTTGCTGAATGATTACAGGCTCAATAACCGGAGGTGTAACCTTTGGTTCAACTGGAATTTGGATAACTGGCTCATCGTCCCGTTCGCCTTTGTATAAATTCAAATTCAGGTGCCTGCCAAAATCTTCGGAAAGCATTTGTTTGAGGTCTTTGGAAATCCCTTCAACGCCGCCTTTATGCGTATAGATTAGGGCAGGTTGCCCGTAAGGGTCGGTATCTAATTTACGGTCGGTATGCACAATTCTTGTGCTGTCCTGAAAGAGTGCATTGCCCGGTGTATTGTATTCTGTTTGGCTGCTTCGGCAAAACAGTTCTTCGGCTTCGGTCAAGTTTTGTTTTGCCGTATTCTTTTGCAGGATAATAAGGTCGCTGCCGACTTCCGTTCCTGCATATTCCGTAAACAAGTTGTTGGGTAAGCGGACAACCGAAACCAAATTATTACCCTGCATCAACGCCCTGCGTATCGGTTCGTTCTTCGGGCTGTTCAGAATGCCCTGTGAAGTAATGTAAGCCAGCAAACCGCCCTCACGGAGCATATCAGCACCTTTCAGGAAAAAGTAATTGTGTATGCTTCGGGATGCCTGTACTTTTGCACTGTCCTTGCTTCGGGAATAGGAAAGGTCGAAAACGGAAGTATCGCCAAATGGAATATTACTGGCGATTACATCAAAGCTGTTTTGTTCCTTTTCGGAGATTTCCTCAAAACCGCTTATGCGGATAGTGCTTTCGGGATACAGCTGTTTTAAAATCTTGCCTGTGAGCAAATCCTTTTCATAAGCAGTAACACTGGCTTTTTGATTTTCTGAAAAGGATTGTATGAAAGACCCGATACCAGCGGAGGGTTCGAGGAATTTATCAATGTTCAGACCGCTTTCACGCAAAGTTGCAGAAATCGCATCTATGACCTGTGGCGGTGTATAAAAAGCCGTCAGAACAGAGCTTTTCATACTATCCACATACCTGCGGTATTGCTTTTCGTCTTCGGAATTTTCTTTGAGTAGCTGGTGGAGCTCCTGCGTAATCGGGAAAAGGTCGTGTTCAGTCTTTCTCCAATTGTTGATGTCTATTTCGTTCGCTATGGGGTTCAATACGAATTTAAGACCGCCAAATCCGCTGTATTGCATCATTAGCAGTCTTTCGCCTACGGTGGCTTGCCGTTTCTCCTTTTCCAGTTTAAAAGCAATTCGCAGGGCATCAATGTTCTGTTGGAGATGTTGCTTTTTACTGAAGCCCATTTTCCTCTATCCATATTGCGATGGTTCCGGTTATTTCGGTATAGAGCAGGTCAAACTCATAACCGTATGCGAAATCATCGGTTAGTTCATAGCCGGAGAAAACAGGCTCGCAAACAGGAAACATTTTAAGGGAGAACGGTCGCAGTTCCTCATCTGCCATTATGGTATCAAACTCATTGCATACCACCTGAAACACGGTATCGAATTTGGAGAAATGCAAGCCCTCAAAAAGTATGTAATTGGCTATTTCGTTGCATTGCTCAATAGCGTTTCCCGAACTAAAAGCCCCCTCGTAGGCATTGGCAGCCCACGAAGAACGTTGCTCAACAAATTTTTGGTCGTTTGCTTTTTCGGGGAAGCTGGTATTTAATAATTCTTGTAATCGTAACCTGAAATACGATAGGTCTTTTTGCTGTGTATCCATACTATAATTTTGTTTAGAATTTTACTTGAAGCCTAAAATTATAGCAGTAGATAAGTGCCTTTGAAGATGTGGCAGGATTTGGCGTTGAGAGGCAGGATTTGGCGTTAAAAGATATAATGCCAAAGATTAATTTGTACCTTTGTTAAGGTCGTAAAAAGGTATATATGAATACACTCTTTATTAAAAATATGGTTTGCAACCGCTGTATTATGGTGGTGCAAAATGAATTGGATAAATTAGGTTTGACTGTAAAAAAAATCAAACTTGGAGAGGTAACATTGGATAAAGAGATTACACCAGAAGAAAAAAATAATTTAGATAAGGTTTTAATTCCATTGGGCTTTGAACTCATTGACGATAAAAAAAGCCGCATCATTGAAAAGATAAAAAATATAATTATTGACCTTGTGCATCATCAGGACAATGACACCAAATCCAATCTTTCAGATGTATTAAGTAGTCAATTGCACCACGATTATAATTACCTATCCAATCTCTTTTCGGAGGTGGAGGGTATTACTATTGAAAAATACTTTATTGCCCAAAAAGTAGAAAAAGTAAAAGAGCTGTTGGTATATGATGAACTGTCTTTGAGTGAAATTGCCTTTCGTCTGAACTATTCGAGTGTAGCCTATTTAAGCAACCAGTTCAAAAAAGTAACAGGACTGACACCGAGCTATTTCAAACAAATAAAAGAAGGTAAAAGAAAGCCGTTGGATAAATTGTAAATCTTACAAATCATTCCCAAAATTTCACAATAGCGTCCATTAATATAATAGCCAATTTTGTATTGTTAATTAAAGCAAGCAATTATGGCAACGAATAATAAAGAAACCATTTATCTTCCTTTGGAAGATGTAGAAAGTGAACATTGTGCATTAATCGTTGAAAAAGGATTAGCACAGGTTAAAGGTATCGCAACCCACAAAGTAGAGCTGAATAACCGCAGGGCAGCTATCACGGTAGATAATAGCGAAGCAATAGGCGAAGCGGTTAAAGCTATCAAAGACTTAGGTTATGGTGTTTCCACCATAAAAAATACATTTCCAGTAATAGGTATGACCTGTGCCTCTTGTGCGAGCAGTGCCGAAAGCATTGTAAAGCATCAGGAGGGCGTTATAAATGCCTCCGTAAACTTTGCTACGGGAAACCTTACCGTTGAATACCTGCCTAATATGACCGATGCTTCAAAATTGCAAAAGGCGGTACAGTCAATTGGGTACGATTTGTTGATTGAGGAAGAAAATAAGCAGCAGGAAACATTAGAAACTATCCACGCTGAAAAGTTCCAAAAGCTAAAGACCAAAACCGTATGGGCTATTACCCTGTCATTGCCTGTTGTAGTGATAGCAATGTTCTTTATGGATATACCTTATGCCAATCAAATTATGTGGGCATTTTCTACACCTGTTGTATTGTGGTTGGGCAGGGATTTTTTTATCAATGCCTGGAAGCAGACAAAACATCGTTCAGCCAATATGGATACATTGGTAGCATTGAGTACAGGTATCGCCTACCTGTTCAGTGTATTCAATATGTTGTTTGCCGACTTTTGGCATCAAAGAGGATTACACGCCCACGTATATTTTGAAGCAGCAGCCGTAATTGTCGCATTTATTCTGTTAGGAAAATTACTGGAAGAAAAAGCCAAAGGCAATACCTCTTCAGCAATAAAAAAACTAATGGGCTTACAACCTAAAACCGTTATTGTGATACAAACGGACGGAACGGAAAAACAGACCGCTATTGAGGATGTAAACGCAGGCGACGTTATCCTTGTAAAGCCGGGCGAGAAAATTGCCGTTGATGGTATGGTTACTTCGGGCAGTTCTTACGTGGATGA
This sequence comes from Chryseobacterium sp. ZHDP1, assembly GCF_018603435.1. GTDB lineage: Bacteria > Bacteroidota > Bacteroidia > Flavobacteriales > Weeksellaceae > Chryseobacterium > Chryseobacterium indicum. Next base: position 4,344,087 of record NZ_CP075682.1, read on the forward strand.
AAGTATGTTGAGTGGCGAGCCTGTACCTGTACTGAAAAAAGGAAACGAAAAAGTATTTGCAGGAACTATTAACCAAAAAGGAAGTTTCCAGTTCAAAGCGGTTAAAGTGGGAAAAGAAACAATGCTTGCCCATATCATCAAAATGGTGCAGGACGCACAAGGAAGCAAAGCACCTGTACAAAAATTGGTGGATAAGATTGCGGGTATCTTTGTTCCGGTTGTGATAGGGATTGCCATTCTCGCATTTATCCTATGGTTTGTTTTAGGAGGCGATAACGGGATTGTTCAGGGGCTATTGGCAGCCGTTACGGTATTGGTTATTGCTTGTCCCTGTGCTTTGGGATTGGCTACACCTACGGCTATAATGGTTGGCGTTGGCAAAGGTGCTGAAAAAGGTATTTTGATAAAAGATGCCGAAAGTTTAGAATTAGCCAAAAAAGTTGATGCCATTATTTTAGATAAAACAGGAACAATTACAGAGGGTAGACCAGAGGTAACAGGCGTTCAATGGCTGAATAATGATGATGCGTCCAAAGACATTTTATTAAGCATTGAAAAGCAATCCGAACACCCATTGGCAGAAGCAGTAGTAAAACACTTGGACGGAGCAGCAATCATAACCTTAACACAATTTGACAGTATCACAGGTAAAGGAGCAAAAGCCGACCATAATAACGAAACATATTTTGTAGGCAATAAAAAACTGTTGGCAGAAAATAACATTACTATTGCGGAACAATTACAAAAGCAAGCCAATGAATGGGGCAAACAATCAAAAACTGTTATTTGGTTTGCCGACAGCAAACAGGCACTTTCCGTATTAGCCATATCAGACAAGATTAAAGAAACATCGGTAGAAGCCATCCGCCAAATGCAGGAAATGGGCATTGACCTGTATATGCTGACAGGCGACAACGAAGCTACAGCCAAAGCCATTGCGGAGCAAACAGGCATTAAGCATTACAAAGCAGAAGTATTGCCACAGCACAAAGCAGATTTTGTAAAAGAATTACAAAGTAAAGGTAAAGTAGTGGCAATGGTTGGGGACGGTATTAATGACAGTACCGCTTTGGCAACAGCCGATGTGAGTATAGCAATGGGCAAAGGTTCGGACATTGCAATGGACGTCGCCAAAATGACCATCATTTCATCAGACCTGACTAAAATACCGCAGGCAATAAAATTGTCAAAACAAACCGTAGCCACCATTAAGCAAAATCTGTTTTGGGCATTTATCTATAATTTAATAGGTATTCCCATTGCGGCAGGTATTCTCTATCCGATAAACGGTTTCCTATTAAACCCGATGATTGCAGGTGCAGCAATGGCATTGAGTAGCGTGAGTGTAGTAACTAACAGCTTGCGGTTGAAGTGGAAAAAGTAAAACAGTAAATCTCACAAATCAAATAAGAAATTCCACAATAATACAGAATGGCATCGTACCGAAATTTGTATCAATAAATAACATTCTAAAACAGTAAAAAAATGGAAAATAAAAATCTTCAATTCAAAACAAATATTAATTGTGGTGGTTGCGTAGCATCAGTAAAACCACATTTGGATAATGCTGATGGCATCTGTCATTGGGAAGTGGACACAACAAATAAAGACAAAGTATTGACCGTGAAATCGGAAGGAATGACCGAACAGGAAATTATAGATACGGTTAAGAAAGCAGGCTTTACAATAGAACCACTAATCAAAAAATAATTTTAACCTATAAATACCTGTTTGATTAGATAGTGTATAACAATTACAACAGATAATTAAATAGGTATTTACTCAAGGAGCATAAAAATGACAATAGAAATATGTCATTTAAACATTTTTATCTGAAATTCTATATTTGAAGTTTATGAAATGCAAAAGATAGCAATTAAAAGAAATAATTTCATAATTTTGTAGTGTTGAAAAATTTGAGTAAACATATCAGCTTTGTCATCTTATTGTGTTTGGGCTTTTTCCTAATGCCAAGCATAAGCTATGCTTGTGCAAAAAAAACAGCTAAGACAGAACAAAAAAGTTGCTCAAAAGAAAAATCTGAAAAATCTCACCATAAAGACAGTTGCAAGGACAAGTCTTGTAAAAAATGTAAGGATGGTCACGACTGCGACGGCAATTGTAAACACGGCTCTTGTGGATGTAGTACTTCTTCATCTTCTGTTAGTTTACAAATACCAATAGATTTAAAAGTAACAACCCCTTTTGCCGAAACTAAAAAGCAAAAATTCGTGTTCAAACAAGCCTACTATTCTCTGGGCTACTCTTCCATTTGGCAACCGCCTAAAATAAGCTAAAACGGTGGCTTGATAGCCACAAATATGTCTTGTCGAAAGCTATTTAGTTTTCGCACAATCTTTGTTTATCTTACTAAATTAAAAATTTTCAAAATGAAATCATTATCAAAAATAGTGATGGTAATCGTTGTATTACTATCGTCAGTAAACAGTTTCGCACAAATCAAGAATGCGAAAACAGAAACCGTAAAAGTTTATGGCAATTGCGGTATGTGTAAAGCCACTATCGAAAAAGCAGGAAACGTGAATAAGGTAGCCAGTGTAGAATGGAATAAAGACACTAAAATGGCTACGCTCACTTATGATAGCGATAAGACCAATCAGGACGAAATATTGAAACGTATAGCTTTGGCAGGGTACGACAGCGAAAAATTCTTAGCACCTGATGATGTATATGCAAAATTACCGGGATGTTGCCAGTACAGCAGAGAATTAAAGCCAGCCGCAAAATCCAATGATGCGGGTATGGATATGAAAAACGAACACGCCAACCATAACCACAACGAAATGGCTGCAACAAATACTGCCGATGCCCAAAATGCACCACAACTGAAAGCTGTGTTCGACAATTATTTTTCCGTGAAAGATGCTTTGGTAAAAACTGATGCAGGTACTTCATCTGCAAAAGCTGCCGAATTGGTAAAAGCCATCAAAGCGGTAGAAATGGCAAAACTTTCTACTGAAGAACATACAGCTTGGATGAAAGTAATGAAAGACCTGACGGCAAATGCCGAACAGATTGCTGCTTCCAAAGATGTTGCCAAACAAAGGGAAACTTTCGCTTTGCTTTCTAAGAATATGTATGAATTGGCTAAGGTATCAAAACAGGAAACACCTGTTTATTATCAGCATTGCCCAATGTACAATAACGGGAAAGGTGCAAATTGGTTAAGCAAGGAAGAAGCCGTTAAAAATCCATATTACGGTTCTCAAATGCTAACCTGTGGCAGTGTACAGGAAACAATTAATAATAAATAAAATATTCTGTTATGGAAAATATAGAAAACAAACTCGATATGCACCACCACGGGGCAAATGACGGGCATAACGGCAAACATTCTTCAGCAATGTACAAACGGTTTGCTATAATGGCTGTTGCAATGTTCGCAGCAATGTACTTCCTAATGTATGCTATGATAGACAGATTGGATAATCTTATCCCGAACATCAATAATTTATATATGACCCTGCTGATGGTTTCGGCAATGTTGGTCATTGAATTATGGATAATGAAAGGAATGTATCAAAACAAAAAAATCAACTGGGCAATCATTACATTTTCCCTTGCAATTGGCATTTTCTCTTGGTTTGGCATTAGGGAGCAAATAAATGTGGGCGACAAACAATTTGTAAAAGGAATGATACCGCACCACGCAGCAGCAGTGCTGATGTCTGAAAAAGCAAAGCTAACCGACCCCGAACTGATAGAGTTGCAAAAAAACATACTCGAAACACAGGCAAAGGAAATCGAATTTATGAAGCGAAAGCTGAAAGAATTTGAAAATAAGTAACCCGCAAAAATTTCTTTAACAACATTAAATAGCATTAAAATGAAAAATATATTTTTCTCCATCATCGCACTGGCAACGGTTGCAGCAATTACAGTTTCTTGCAATCAGTCTTCTAACAAAAATAGCGACCAGCAAGCCAATGACAGTACAACAATATCCGGAACTCAAAACTTGCCATCATCAACACAAAATGATACGGATAGTACAATGGCATCAATAGATACCACAGCAAAAAAAATTGAACAACAAGAAGTAAAAGAGGTAGCGCAAAACTTCTCTATTGCACCTATTGTTAAGGATTATTTGGCTTTAAAAAATGCACTTGTATCAGATAACGACAAAGCTGCTGCTAACGCAGGAAAGCAATTATATACTACCTTAAAAAATGTAGATATGAAAGCTATCCCGGCGAATAAACATAAACAATATATGGAGATAGCAGAAGATGCACAGGAAAACGCAGAGCATATTGGCGACAATGCCGGAAAGATAGCACACCAAAGAGAACATTTAGCATCGCTAAGCAAAGACGTTTCCGACCTTATTGCACTGTTCGGAACAACCCAAAAATTATATCAGGACTATTGCCCGATGTACAATGATGGCAAAGGTGCTGTTTGGATTAGCGAAGCTAAAGCAATAAAAAATCCATATTACGGCAGTCAGATGCTTACCTGCGGTTCTGTAAAAAAAGAATTTTAAAATGAAGAAAGTACTAAAGATAATATTGGCAATAGTGCTGTTTATTTTTATTGCAATTCAATTTTACCAGCCTGCCCTTAATGTAGATAAAGGGCAGGTTTACACAACCGATTTTACCCAATTCTATAAAATGCCTGTTCAGATAAAAGCGATGTTTCAAACCTCTTGCTACGATTGCCATAGCAACAATACCAAATACGTTTGGTACGATTACGTACAGCCCGCAAGAGCATTGGTAGAAAACCACATCAAAAACGCAAAAGAAGATTTGAATTTCAATGAATGGGGTACATACTCAAACAGGAAACAAGAAAGATTATTAAACTCAATCAAAGAACAAATAGAAACGAAGCAAATGCCCCTGTCCTCATATACATTGATGCATACTGATGCAAAACTGAATGACGAGCAAATCAAAACATTAACCGACTGGCTAAAAGAACAGGAATGAGTTTCATTAATAAAATATCAAAATGAATATACCCATAAATAGTAAAATGAGGTTGCTGCAAGCGGTATTTATACTGCTGTGTTCGCAATCCGTTTTTGCACAAAAAGTAGTGAGATATGAGCTGTATGTAAAAGATACGCTTGTAAACTACGCAGGAAAAGAAAAAAGGGCTATTGCGGTAAACGGTCAGATACCGATGCCAACGCTCACATTTACAGAGGGCGATACAGCGGAGATTGTAGTGCATAACCAGTTAAAAGAAAGTACATCGCTGCATTGGCACGGCGTGTTTTTACCCAACAAAGAAGATGGTGTGCCCTGGCTTACGCAAAAGCCTATTGAAGCAGGAGCAACATACACCTATCGTTTTCCGATTATCCAACACGGAACGCATTGGTATCATTCCCATTCAGGTTTGCAGGAGCAGATTGGAATGTATGGCAGTTTTGTGATGAAAAAGCGTGATGACGATAAAACCTTTAGAAAAGGAATTGATGATTTACCTACCGTACCCATCATTTTAAGCGAATGGACAAACCTAAATCCCGATAACATTAACCGTATGTTGCACAACGCCAATGATTGGGCAGCGATAAAAAAGAACGCTACACAGTCCTATGCGGAAGCCATCAGAGAGGGAAATTTCAAAACCAAATTGACCAACGAATGGAAACGTATGTTGGCAATGGACGTAAGCGATGTGTATTATGACAAAATATTAATCAACGGAAATCATACTACCGATTTAAAAACAGTTGATGGCAAAACACTAAAAGCAGGAGATAAAGTAAGATTAAGAGTATCAAACGGCGGAGCATCATCCTATTTTTGGTTACGATATGCAGGCGGTAAAATTACAGTAGTAGCCAATGATGGTAATGATGTAGAGCCAGTAGAGGTAGATAGATTAATCATTGCGGTTTCCGAAACTTATGATATTGTGGTAACAATTCCTGACGATGGAGTTGCCTACGAGTTTTTAGCCACAACCGAAGACAGAACACAATCGGCAAGCTATTTTGTAGGCAATGGTATCAAACAGTTAATATCGCCACTCCCAAGATTGAAATATTTTGAGGGGATGAAGATGATGAACGATATGATGAAGATGAATGGAGATTTGGACGATATGGGTATGAAAATGAGCCTGAACCAAATGGATATGAATGTGGTAATGTATCCCGAAATTACTGGAGAGGCTAAACCTAAAGAAGACCATAGCCAACACAATATGAATATGGATAATGAACCCAACCGTTACAATGCAAATGCTTTGGGAGAAATAAAAACGCTGAATTATGCAATGTTACAATCTCCTTACAATACGGAACTCCCTAAAGATGCTCCGGTCAAAGAATTGAAGTTTACCCTTACAGGAAATATGAACCGATATGTATGGAGTATGGATAATAAAATACTTTCTGAAACCGATAAAATACCTGTAAAAAAAGGAGAAATTTTACGCATCACCATTTACAATAATTCGATGATGCGCCACCCGATGCACCTGCACGGTTTTGATTTCAGGGTAATCAACGGTAAAGGCGAAAAATCACCACTTAAAAATGTTTTGGATATAATGCCAATGGAAACAGATACCATCGAATTTTTAGCAAATGAAGAGGGAGATTGGTTTTTCCATTGTCATATACTTTACCATATGATGTCGGGGATGAACAGGGTATTTGCTGTTGACGATTATCAAAATCCGTATTTGCCCAATAAAAAGCAAGCCTACAATAAATTACAGCGAGAAAGCAATATGCCGCACTTTATGGCACAGAATGATTTTGCAACCAATGGTAACGATGGCGAAGCAATGTTTCAAAATGCAAGATGGTCTTTGGGTACAGAATGGCGTTTAGGCTACAACGATATGCACGGCTATGAAGTAGAAACACATTTAGGAAGATACATCGGAAAAATGCAGTGGCTTATGCCCTTTATAGGTTTTGACTGGCGTTACCGTAAAATGGGAATGGACGAACACGAAACCAATTTATTCGGACAAAAGAATGAAAAAGACACACGAAGAGCCTTTAGCTTAGGGTTTATGTACACCTTGCCAATGCTCGTTAATTTTCAGGCAGAAGTTTATCACGATGGAATTGTACGATTGTCGTTGATGCGTGAGGATATTCCGATTTCAAAAAGATTGAGAGCGGGCTTTATGGTCAATACTGATATGGAATATATGGGAGAGCTTAAGTATATTATCAATAAAAACATTGGTATTCGTACTCACTACGATAGCGATATGGGTTTTGGTGTAGGGCTTGCGTTGACTTATTAGACCTTATAAACTAACCCCTCCGAAATTTCAGAGGGGTTTTATTTTCACTTGTTTAAAATTTGAAGCATCCTACCGATTTCAATATCCATTCTCGAAAAGGCAAACCATTTTTTGCCCAGGTCTTTCAGTGATGCTCCGATATGGTACAGTTCCGTACTGTCAATAATCAAAAATCGGTCGTGTGCATCGGAGAAAATCTCTACTTCGATAGACGGATATTGACTATTGTAGCGTTGCAGGTCTAACCGTAACTGATTGCTGATGCTTTTTGTGTAGATAGTAGCGGTTACATTGGTATTGCGTTTTCCCAATAAGGTCAGCACCGTATCGTCCACATAATTATCAAGCAGGGTAATGGAGCTTTTGGCACTTCGGATAATATCGGAAACAAAGGTATAGGCATCAAATACCTGCCCATTGTAGAAAATACCTTTTTCGGCGTGGAGCTTGTCGCTTTCAAGAGCCTTAAATATTTCCTCAAATTTTTGGTCGGCTTGTAATTGTTTCAGTTCTATATTGTCCAAACGATGGAACAGCGAAGCATTGCTGATGAGCATTTTTCGCATTTCTACAAAGGCTTCCATAATTTCAACACTGACTTTAACCGCTATATCTGAGCGGAGTATGGCAGAAGCCATTGCGACCCCTTGTTCAGTAAAAACATAGGGCAAATACCGTCTTCCACCGTAGCTTAAACTTGAGGTTCCAATTTGGAACCTCAAGTTTTCAACTTCCTCTTCGGTCAGTTGAAAGCAAAAAGAAACGGGAAACCTTTCAATATTTCTTTTTACGGCTTTGTTGAGGTTTTTTGTTTCCACTTGATATAAGGAAGCGAGGTCGCTATCCAGCATCACTTGCCTTCCACGTATGGAATAAATCAGATTTCTGATTTCCTTTGTGCTAATGGTAGGCTTATTTTCCATTACTTTTTGTAGCTTTTATTTTTGGCAAACTCAAAAGAGGTTTTGCAATCCTCATTCAACACGATATAAGCATCGAATTTCTTTCCGGCTTTGCTTTTCATTCCTTTGATAAGTGAAGTTTTCTTTTTATTGACAAGGTTTTCAATATCGGCTAAGCCGATTTGTACGCCACACACATTGCGGAACTGTACCCAATTACAAACTTCATCAGGACACTTCACTATTTTATCACGGATAATGAGTTGCTGGCTTTTGCATTTCGGGCAAACCAATTTAGGCAGGTTGTTTTGGGCAATGGAAGCTTGTAACAATTCATTGGTAATAGATGAGGCGTAAGTTTCCATTTCTTTTTGAAATGCCTCTGCATCTGTTTCGTTATTTTCGATTTTTTGCAAAGCCAATTCCCATTCGGCGGTCATTGCCACATCCGCAATTTTACGGTCTTTGACCAATTCGTACACCTGCAATCCTTTTTCGGTAGGGATTAAGGATTTCTTTTCCCGTTGGATATAATTGCGGGTAAACAAGGTTTCAATTATTGCGGCTCTTGTAGCCGGAGTGCCAATACCGATATTTTGCAAGGCTTTCCGTTCGTCTTCATTTTCGATTTCCTTTCCTGCACTTTCCATAGCCGACAAAAGCCCTGCTTCGGTATATAATACAGGCGGTTTCGTTTTCTTTTCCAAAACGGAGGCTTCTTTTATTTTAAGTTCATCGCCTTTTTTTATTTCGGGCAAATCCTGTACAGGTTCGGTATCATCATCGGAGAAACTGCCTTTGATGGAACGCCAGCCTGCTTCGATAACCTTACAACCCTTTACTGTAAAATCATAATGCAACGCTTGTAAACCTACATCGGTTATCTCTTTGATGCAGGCTTGTGAAAGGGCTTCGAGCAATCGAAAGGCAATCATATCATAAACGGAGTTTTCCTTTGCGTTCAGGGCTGATGGGATTTTATCAGTAATCAATAATCCGTGGTGGTCGGTAACACGCAAATCGTTTACAATACGTTTATTGAACCGTCCCCATTTCAATTTCCCTACGGCTTGCTTGCAGGTTTCGCTGTCCTGCAAAGCCCTTACGAGGTTGGGGATTTCTGCCCACACATCTTCAGGAATGTACTTGCTTCCGGTGCGTGGGTATGTGATAAACTTCTTTTCGTAAAGGCTTTGGGCAATATTGAGCGTTTCTTCCGCAGAAAGGTTCAGCTTTTTGTTGGCTTCTTTTTGCAAGCCAGTAAGGTCGAACAATAGAGGCGGTTGCTCTATAATGCTTTTGGTTTCCACCGATGTAACCGTTGCCGTTTTACTTCGCTGAACGGATTTCAGCGTATCATCGGCAAGTTTTTGGTCTTCCCATTTGGTTTTGGAAATGCTTTTAAAATCTATCAGTTCTTTGTTGTGCGATAACTGTATCTGCCAGTATTTCTTTACCGAGAAATTTTTATTTTCCAAATAGCGTTTGCATATCAAAACCAGTGTAGGCGTTTGCACTCTTCCGAGCGAATAAATGCCATTTCCTGCGGCTATGCTCAACGCCTGTGTAGCATTGATGCCCACGAGCCAATCGGCACGGCTTCTGCCTTGTGCCGCCTGATACAATCCATCAAATTCTTTTCCGTCTTTGAGATTATCAAACCCCTGCTTAATGGCTTTTTCGGTAAGCGAACTAATCCAAAGCCGCTCAAAAGGCTTGTTGCATTTTAGGTATTCATAAATGTACCTGAAAATGAGTTCGCCCTCACGTCCTGCATCGGTGGCTACAATGATGCTTTTACTACGGTTAAAAAGCTGTTCGATGACTTTCAGTTGCTTTAATGCACCCGTATCCGCTGTATAACCTTTGTCTTTTTTGACCTTTCGGACGGTCAGCAAAAACGGGTTTGGGAGTATTGGCAAAGCTGTTTTGTCAAACCCCGAAATGCCGTAATCTTCGGGCATTCCCAATCCGATTAAATGACCGAATGCCCACGTAACAAAATAGCCGTTACCTGTCAAGTAGCCGTCCTTTTTATCGGATGCTCCCACAAGTCCGGCTATTTCCCTTGCTACGCTTGGTTTTTCTGCAATTATTGTTTTCATATTTTACATTTTTCTGCCTTTGGATTTTGCAGGAGCTTGTGGCTTTTCCTGTTGCTCCTGCTGTTGTTTGTTTTTCGGTCTTTGTTGCCCCGACCTCAAAGGCTCATTGATATTTTTGGTCGCTTCGTTGGTCTTGCCCTCCGAATTGACGGCAGTTTGCGTTTTATGAGCTTCGGCAGGTTTTGCCTGTGCTTTAACTTGGCTTGGAAATTGGAAGTTCGTTTTTCCTGTTTCTGCATTGAAAGTGATATAACCCTGATACGGTTGCCCTTTTTTATCCCTCAATCCGTCAATATAGACGGTTTGCCCGGCTTTGAAATCCTTGTGCTGCTCATCGGTCAGTTCTTTGCCCCTAAATGTTTTTGGAGCTTCCTGCGGTTGGGTTTGCTGATTACTTTGTCCGTTGTTTTGAGTTTGCCCATTGCTTTGGGTCTGCCTGTTGGAGTTATTGCGGTCAAACAGGAACTCAACATAACGCTTGTCTGCATTGAACTGTACCGTTGCCGAAAACTCCGTTCCTTTGGTGGAAATCATACCCTCTAACTTTAGCGGTTTACCCTCCATTAAAGTTTGCTTTTGCTCATCGTTCAGTTTCACGCCTTTAATTTCATCGGGAATTTTTATGAAATCCGTCCGCAACGCAATTACATCATTTGTTAGCCTGTCTATACTGATAATCGACGGCATCAGTTCGCCCGTTTTGGTATTGGTCAGGTTAACTACACGCCCCATATTACCTGTTTCGAGCAGGTTTTTCTTGTCTTCATCCGTAAACTTGTGTCCGAAAAATTCAAAATGCAGGTTGGGTTCTTTTTTGATGCCGTGTATTCCTACTACAACTTTTCCGTCTTCGGCTTGCTGTAAAGACAGGCGGGCATCCGTGCGGAGAATAGTACCGCCGAGGTTAACGCCAATCGGTAAGAGTTCATTAGTTTTATAACCTTTCAATAAAGGTTCAAGCAGGTTTCTCTTTTCAAGATATTCCTTACTTAATCCGAGATTGTTCATAGTGTCCCAATCAATCTGCTCCGGTTTGTAGCGGTGCTCGCTGGCTTCCGGTGTTGTTTGTGTTGTTGCCATATTATTTTGATTTTCTTGTTTTTTATCCTGTTGCGGTTCTGTTTTTACTTCGTGTTCTTTCATCACTTTTTCACCTTCGGGAGTGGGCTTATCAACTTGCTTTTGCATTTCCTGTGCTTTTTCAACCGCAATAGGTGCAGGCACTTTGAAGAATGAAAAATTGGTAGGGTTCTTTAACTGGCTGAAAAAATTAGAGAAGAAGTTGGAAAAAAAATCACCGCTTTTATCCACACACATAAACTGGTTTTGGTTTTTCTTAGTGGGGTCAACGGTTTCCATTTTCCCGTTCTCGTCAATACTCTTTACGGCTTGGATTTTCATTTTTTCTTTATCCAGCACTAATAATATGTCCGATAATTGTTCGGGCATTTCCTGCTTATTTGTTGTTTCTTCGCTCATAATCTGAAAAATTTAAAGTTTACCGCCGAATGTAAATTAAGCGTTGGCTGTATTGCCCAATGTGGCACTCAAAGGCAGTCTTTGTCTTTCATTGGCGTTCATTTTGAGGGTGGATTAAAACTCTCTCTAATGAACTGATGTACATCGGATAGCTTGTAATACAATTTTCCGCTTATGGTATAATAGGGCAGCTTACCGATGGAGCGATACCGTTGCAGGGAGCGGTTGCTGATTTTAAGCATTTGAAGCAAATCCTGATTATCCAGCAATTCCTCGCCGTCTATGCTGTTGCGTTTCTTTTGCAGTTCATCTATATTGTCGCCCAGCATATCCAAGCGACCCATTAAGCGTTCCATCCACGCCAAAAATTCCATTCTGTCAATATTCATAGGGATATACTTTTAAGGGTTCATACCTATTTTTTATCTGTCTTTAGCTTTCTGCCTTTTTCGATATAGCTTTTGCCTTTTGCCATAAGCTCCTGCACAAATTCATCACTGCTCTGTACGGCATTGGCATTGAGCATATCCTTAATTGCTCCTATGGTGTAGAAATACTGACCGTAGATTTTTGAATAAGCAATCTCTCCTTTGGTGCGCATACGCCATAAGGTCTTTTCGCTGATGTGCAGGTATTGGCATACCTCGTGGTTATTGAGCCACAGGTCATCATAGCTTGTATCATCCAATCTTTTCAGGTAGTCGGCAATGGCATTAATACGGCTGTTTAGCTGTTGCCACGCTTCTTCTTCAATGGTTATTATTTTCATTGCACAGTTTTTAAAGTTCACTATGCAAAATTGGTAAGGGTGGCAGTGTTTGTCTGCCAATGCTTGCCAATTGGTTTGTCAGTTTTTTGAAAGTTTTTACAATTAGGGGAACCTCTTGTTTAGTAAGAGTTTTGGGGCATTGAGGATATTTTATAATAGAGTTTTGCCAACATTTGCCAATTGGCAGATATGGGTAAAGAAAAAAGCAGTACGTTTTAGGTACTGCTTTAAATTTATTGTGTTGATATGGCTAAAGGTCTTTATCCATATATTCTTCGAGGGATATTTTGAGCTGGTCTAAAAAAGCCGTCCGGGAACCTGCCCTTGTTTTCATTCGATGGAAAGAGTGATGTATGTCGTTTAATGGTGTTCGGAATAGCACCTGAAAAATCAAAGCTAATTTTCGGATGCCTATTTTTCCGAATGCGATAGAATTCGAAGCATAGAGAGCATATATCAGTTCGATAAGTGCATTTTGAGAATTTGTCCACGAAATATCCTTGTTTGCTTCTCCATTTAATAAAATTAAATCTGGATTTTCTTCGGGACTGATTTTAGTAAGCATATAAGTATAAAGTAATTCGTTCGCTATAATATGGGCTATTTTGTTATCATAATATGTAGAAAAACTAAGGTCAATTTCAAATACGCCACTCTTTAATCCATCGTGGTAATTGACTTGTCCGAGCCTGAAATAACTATGGTCACGGTCTATCCTACCAGTCCGATAGTACCTATAAAAATCCTCATTGCAAATACTTTCTTTGTATTCTGATTTCAGGGTTTTTAACAGGTTCTCATAATAGCTTTGATGTATTTTGCCATTGCTAACGGGGCAAGTAGTTTCGATGCGGAAGACTTTGTTATAGTAAATGAGCTTCCCTAAGATTTGTGGTTTAATGTTCTTGAAAAAGTCAATTTCTTGCTGCTCATTTGTAAATCCATCCTGTATGACTTGGGCTTTTATATTGAACAACATTTCCTTTAGGAACAAGGTCATTTGATAAGCCTCTTCCGCCGTTGGCATCATTTGAGAAGAAAATTTCTCTTCCTGATGATGAATTTGCGCTAATATTTTATTCAACACGATTTTCATAGCATAGTCGTTTAGAAGTTCTCACTATTTGTTTCGGAGTTGCATCTATTGTTGATATGCCAAAATTTGGGAATAATATTGAAACCAATATCACAGTTTTCCCCCAATGGGGAGATTTTATTGATATTGCAAGTAGAAAGGAAAGGACGAAATAAAGGGTAAAGCACTAATGTACTTTACCCTTTATTTATTATATTTGCATTAATGATTTACAAGGTAATCAAATGAAAGCAAGTGCACTAAGCACCATTACTAAATCGTTACCGATAGAGTTTCCCACTCTTGTAAACTACTCTTTATTAGCCGCTTTAGGCTAAATTAATCTTTTTAAGAAAAAAATTTTGCTTTAAAAAATAAGGTAAAAGGGTGGAAAGTAATATAAATAGACTGAATAACAAGGATTTATAAATAAAATGACACCATTTGGCCTAAATTGTCCTAATGGTGTCATTAAGTGAACCTGAAAGGATTATCTTCGAACTCTTTACTTATGGATTTAAACTGGATTTTGCGATTATGTGTTTGATTTATAGGTATTTATATTTTCTAAAAAAGTGTTCGAATCCTGTAGCCTTATGTTAAAAGGATTTATTTTTCGAACTTTTATCAATGCATAAATTGTAATAAATATTGTAAAGTATTGATATACAGCATACTATTTTTATATTTTTGAGTTCGAATCCTTTAGAGTTATTTGTTTAACGATCAAATCATGATTTAATTTTTGTATTGGAGTTGCTATAGCAACTCCAATACAATTTTAGCGCTATGCCAAATTTGAAATTTATTGGACCAGCACAATAAAATTGTTGAGTTCACTTTCTGGCTTTGAGATAAGATGATTCTTATTTTCTAAAGAACTTGGCAGTTTCTTCGTCAAATTTTTTAACGTCTTCGGGTTTAAAATATCTTATATCTACTGCACTGCCATTTTCCCATTGCGTTGATCCCATACCGTACATACTGGACAATACATTTGGATTATATGTTCCTTTTAATAAAGCTATTATATCGAAAGCAAATTCTGAAAAGTATGATTCTGCATAATCGAGCTGTATTTTTCTAAAAGTACCATCTGCTACCTTATAGCTTTTCGAGTGTGCATAAAACAAAAGAGATTGATTATCTCTTACTCTTTCTTGAGACTCTCTAAGCAGTATTAATTTGCCGCTATAATATTTTTCTATGGTTTCACCACGGAGTATATAACCTCCATAAAATCCCCTCATTGCTGTGGCTTCAACTAATTCATCTAGAGCAGCGAAGTCCATTTCGTCTGTCTTTCGAAGCTCATAAAAGACCGTCGCAAAAAAGAAGTTTGGCGGAAGATATAATTTCATGGGGTGGTTCGCAGGCTCCGTACAAGCTAATAGCGGTTTGAGTTTTGTCAATTGCTCTACCGCTTTTTTAACTGCCTTTTTGTTGAATGCAGATTTAACCTCAATTATTCCATGAACAAATTCCACAGGAATTGCCATGAATCGTCCTAGTTCAGAAGAATCGGCATTGTTTTCTATCCACAGTACTGGTGATTCTAGCTGGTCGTATATAATTACGTCATAGTGAATAAAATTTTCAGCATTTGGTACTCCAGGCGAAATGATGTAACCGGCTGTAACACCATACCGCTTTGGTAAAAATTTGGTGAGCCATTTGCGGAACGCTGATTCTGCTACGTTACCATGACCTGTCTTTACCTGCCGTTTATTGGAGTGCTCCTTTGCATTATCATATGCGGAAAGCATTTCATCCCTTGCTATAAGAAATTGTTTCCAACCTTGATTAGGAATCTGGCTCTTTAGTGGAGAATTATCATGTGCCATTTTTCAATATTTAGCTATCTAAATTACAAATTTTGTTTTTTGAATTTGAAAAATCTTGTCTACCTCTTGTATGGCATGTTTTTAACTTTTGGTAGTATTTAAGGAATTTATAGAGTTGGCAAAGGACCAACTCTATATTTTGTTTTATCTTCAAAAACTGTGGATCATATTTCAATTGTTTATCCATAGATTTTTAAATTTTTGCAAATTGCTTATTAGGTTCGGGTGTAGTTGAGATTAACAGATTTGTGGGGCATTAACTGTTTTGAATTTTCTCTTCTACGGGGATTGAGCAACTTAGGTGGTGGTCGTTTACGTCTTTTTTTCATCTTCTTTAATTTTAGTTTAAGATTTTGGTTTGGGTAAGTGAACAGGTATAACGTATTTCTAGCATCTCACAAGTTAGCTGTCCAACTTTCATGTTACTAATTTGATAAATAGTTTTAAGTGAATTCGTTAGAATAAATATTTGGAGGATAAAAAATAATATCCGTTCCGTTTTTAGAAATAATTGCTATACTACAAAAGTCACAAACTAGATCGGCCTGTGATAGTTAACCTAACCTATCTTTTCCTAGAGTGTCCTAAAAAAAAATTTAGCGAACAAAATTAATGTGCTAAATATGTTAAAGTACCTTTTTTGAACGGATTCTGCTTAATGTAGACTGCGTTATTCCGAGGTACGAAGAAATCATACCTAAAGGGACGCGGGCAACGATATTCGGGTATTTTCTTATTAAATGCTGATAGCGTTCTGTTGCACTAAAAACACGTAATTCATTGGCCTTCTCTTCTGCTTTTATATAATAGGTCTCAGTAAGAATTCTTCCGATATAATTGAATTCGGGAAACTGCTGATAGAGCTGCATGAGCTTCTCATGGCTAAGTACAAGAAAACTTGTTTCTTCTATAGCTTCCAAAACTTCAAAAGATCGTTTCTGACTGAAAAAGCTATATACAGAAATTGCTAGATCCCCTTCAAAGAGTAGCCAAGACGTCATATCCTTTCCAAAACTGTCAAGGTAGTAGGAGCGTACTAAACCTTTGACAACAAAGAAAAGTGACTTCTGGATTTCATCGATATTAAGTAGAATATGCTTCTTGTTTACTTTTTGCAAATATGTATTTAAGAATAAAGCGTCTCGGAGTTCTGGCGACATGGAATGAATACTATCAAGAAACTTTAAGAGAGTTTCTTTTGCTGAATTTTCTTCCAATGTACTTACCATATTTTTCATTTACACTTTGTAGAAGTTGGATTGGTGGTTATTAATGATAAAGGTAATTTACGATTAAAATTTCAATTAAACCTGATTTTTTTTGCTTTTTGTCAAAAAAAATAGTGGGAAATAGTATTTAATTTGTTATTATGAAAACCACACTGCAATTTTTGACCTATGAAAAAGATCTGTTAGAAAAAGTACACTGTATTTCTAGAATTAATACAAATACGCTATATGTATTTCTTTATAGTATTATTATTTTTTATTGTAATACCTAAAACTTATCTGCCAAATTAAGCAACTTCTGTTATGTACTCAAATCTTAGTTAGATGCGAGCGGATAATAATTAACTTACTGCGAATAATTAAAACCCTTCATAATCAATGATTAAGAAATAAATTATAGTGTATATTTATTTTTGTTTTATCTCAACACAGCGGGATATATTTTAAAGTGTGGGGCATAATCACTTTAAAAAACAATCATATGAAACAGGCATATAAAAACATTTTATTAACTATTGAAAAGGAAGAGATAAATATATCAAGGAGCACCAAAAGTGCAATTAATGAAGCTTTTCACATGGTTTCATTTCTTGATAAAACTCTATCTGAATTAAAAGCACAAATCAATCAGAAAGGTTTTGAAAGTATTTTGGACGAAATTACTTTCTTTAAAAGAGTAAAGCCCGAAATTCTGGGCAGGCTTATGTTTTACAATAAGGTAGTAAAAATTGAAGCATATAGCCCTTTAAATTCGGAATTGACCGAAGCTTACTATACGGAGCAGCTTAAGTTACTCAACAAGGAATATAAAAAAAATATAGCTTCTTCAGATTTCTACAGTTATTACCGTACCGGTAGGTCAGACAAAGATGAGTTCTATTATAGACTAGGAAATATAAACTACTTTGATGGAGTCGATAGCTTCTTCTTTGAGGTTGACAGGGATTTCTCGACTTACTACGATTATAAGGTCGCGCAGATCAAGGCTTACGATCTTTATCATTCTTACCTTTCGGGAAAATTTGGCAGAGTTGAACCTACAAATAACGATGATTTCGATATCAGTGAAGATGCCGAATTTTCTTGGACTGATTCAAAGAATGCTCTCATTGAGCTTATTTATGCACTTCACATTTCAAGAAGTGTTTCAAATGGCCGTGTTGGAATTCGAAAGATCAGCCAGCTTTTTGAGGATATATTCGAGGTAAGTCTCGGTGACATTCATCATGCGTTTTACCAGATGAAATTTAGAGCAGGTCAAAGAGCTCGCTTTTTACATTCGCTAAAATACAATCTTGAACAATATATGGACAATGATTTATAGATTGAAAGAGAATTAATATATAAGAAGGGTAATCCAACGGGTTATCCTTCTTTTTTTACCCATACCTAGTCATATCTTACCCATGTAGATGTTTCTAATCCACTCTCCCAGGCAACAGTCATACAAAGAAAGCCTGCAAAAAAAAACTATATCTGACTAGCATATGGGTATGTGCACTGTTAGATTTTGCCGGAAAAACAAGGCCAATTTTGGCTCTGTAAACCAAACAGCAAAAGGCTATGAATATTGACAGAGTTGAATTTTTGAATTGGATGGAAAGAATCATGAAAAGATTCGACGTCCTTGCCGGTGATATCGAAATTAGAGAGAAAAAAAGGCTCAGCATCGACGGCGAAGAATTATTGGACAACCAGGACGTTCTGCAAATGTTAAAGATAACCTACCGTTGTCTGCAACGCTATCGTACCATTGGTAAGATCAAATACTTTACAATAAGCGGAAAAGTTTTCTACAAGAGTTCTGACGTCCACCAGTTTATCCGTGACAGTTACCATGGCGGAAAGTTTACGCCTATGTAGGAAAGCAAAAGAGAGCGGAATTCCTTCTTAGAATCCTTCCAATAATTTCAAGCACTTAAAGACTTTCTATTATGAACGAACAAACTATTTCTAAAGAAAACCAGCCGCAGCAAGTACTTGAATCTCTTTCCGATATTCTTTTAGTACTTGATAAAAAAAAGAATCGTATCGAGGCGGTAAAGGGTGTGGATGAGGAAGGGAATCTGCAAACCTCTACACCTAAGAAGTCAAATCTTCTGGATTTTATGCGTGTGGATAAGGGGGACGCTATAAGCAATTTCTTTTCGAACTTCTGGCGCCGGCTCAATGATCCATTATCATTCCGGTTTTTCAGGTCACCTGAAATTAATCTGGATGAAGTTGCTAAGAAGCTACAGAAAGCCATTGACCATCCCACTCCCGAGGGTAATAAGCTTCTTGATGCGCTTGAAATCAAATATGACAATAAGTTAAATAATAAAAATATGGAAACAAATCAAACATCGGAGGGCACAGCACCTACAACAGAGAGTAGACCTCAAAAGTACAATGCTCAGGAGATCGACTGGACATCACTTGAAAAACTGAATTTAAATCGTGAACTGCTTGAAAAAAACGGACAACTGGAGAAACTGCTGAAAGGATATAAAACTGATGGGATTTACCGAATTGAAGGGAATTTTGATGGTGTTGTGATGAAAGGAGATGCACGTCTCTCATTACGTAAAGTACAGGACAAAGTTGTCGTGATGGCTCATGGAGTCCGAGTGGAACCAGATCTTAAAAATCAGTTTTATGGCCATTCTTTTACAGCTGAGGATCGGGATAATTTAAAGAAAACAGGAAACATGGGGCGCGTTGCGGAACTTACAAATTATTCCGACGGTTCGAAGGTGAAGGCTCTCATCAGTATTGACAAATTAACCAATGAGGTTGTGTCCTTTCCAGTAGATCTGATCAAGATCAGTGAAAAATTTGGTGGTGTGAAACTTAGTCCGGAGCAAAAAGCTGAACTGCTGGAGGGTAAACAGGTCCTTGTGGAAGGTATGGTAAACTCGAAAACGGGAGAAGTCTTCAATCAGCATCTACAATATAACGCCGACGCGAAAAAACTTGTTTTTGTCGGACAGGGGGAGAGCCAACAACAGGCGCAGGTTGAGGGCATCCCTGATGAATTTAGAGGTAAAATTTTGGATGAAAAGGAAAAGAAGCTTTTGCAGGATGGTGAAGTGATTCATGTGAAAGATATTGTCAATAAAGAAGGCACAAAACTTTACTCGGGCTATGTCTGGCAAAATAAAGAGAGCGGAAGATTAGAATTCGATTTTGATCATCCCAATCAGGAGAAATCTAAAAAACAGACAGAGATACAGAAACAGGGGCAGGGGAAAGAAAAAGAGGGGACTTCTGCGAATAAAAATGCGGTTCAGAACGGTACTGTGAAGAAGGAAAATACCAGAAAACAAAAAATGAATTGATCCTGATGAAAGCAATTATTGCGGAAAAGCCCTCAGTAGCTTATGAGCTTGCACGTATCGTAGGTGCAACAGACAAAAAAGACGGATATTGTGAAGGCGGAGGTTTTCTGGTGACCTGGGCACTGGGACATCTGGTAGGTCCCGCTATGCCGGAAGATTATGGGATTAAGGGATTCAGTAGGGAATCCCTTCCCATTATTCCATCAAGATTCAAATTAATAGGAAGAAAAATAAAGTCGGGTAAAGGCCTTATTGACGATGAGGGATCGAAACGGCAGCTTGCAGTAGTTGAGTCTGTATTTAAGCGGTGCGAAAGTATAATCGTGGCGACTGATGCAGGGCGTGAGGGCGAAGTTATCTTCCGGTTTATCTACCAATATCTGGGCTGCACAAAGCCCTTTGAACGGCTTTGGATTAACAGCCTTACCGAAAAGGCCATCATCGATGGATTCAAAAATCTCTTGCCGGGAAGTGATTTCAATGGTCTTTTTCTGGCCGGTAAGCAGCGGTCTGAATGCGATTGGCTTGTTGGAATAAATGCTACGCAGGCGCTGACCGTTGCCTTGGGTGATGGACTTTTTTCTCTTGGAAGGGTACAGACGCCCACTCTTGCACTAATTTGTCAGCGTTTTCTAGCGTGTGAATCATTTGAGGTTAAAAACTACTTTCAGCTTGAACTTTCATCTATAAAAGAAGGTGCTCGTATTAAGAGTCTTTCGACAGATAAGTTTGAAGATAAAGAAAAAGCTGAATCAGTAAAGAGGACCCTGGAACGTGTCGGAGTGGCAGAAGTAAAACAGGTAGAAAAGAAAGCTGGCACAAGTCAAGCGCCACTTCTATTTGATCTGACAGGACTGCAGAAAGAGGCGAATAAAAAGCTCGGCTACTCTGCTCAGCGGACCCTGGAAGTTGCCCAGCAACTTTACGAAAAAAAATTTATAACCTATCCTCGAACGGGATCCAAATATATTCCCGAAGATGTCTGGCCTGAAATACCTGCGCTGATTCTAGCCTTAGGTTCTCGATCTTCCTGCAAAGATGCTGTTGACACAATCAAGTGGGAACGCTACAACAGACACATTGTAAATGATGTAAAAGTCACAGACCATCATGGTATATTGATTACGGAAAATATTCCGACCCGATTGAACGCTGATGAGGATGCTCTCTATGATATGATCGCCAGGCGCGTGCTTGAAGCCGTTTCACCTACATGCCATAAAGAAATCACAGATGTGAAATTTGGTATTCTCCATTATGATTTCAATTTGAAAGTTGTCAAAATTGTTTCTGCAGGATGGAAAGTTGTTAACGGTGATTTTGATGAGGAAGGTGATGATCTGGTCACTGATTTTCCAGATCTGCAAGTAGGAATCCAGGTTAAAATAGACAGTTTAGAGGTACTTCCAAAGAAGACCAAGCCTCCAACGCTATACACGGAAGCTGATTTGCTTCATAAGATGGAAAATATTGGCGCTACGGTAGAAAATGAACAGGAGCGCAAGATGCTCAAAGGCTTAGGTATTGGAACGCCGGCAACAAGGGCTGCCGTGATTGAAACCTTAATTGACCGCGGGTACGTCAGAAGAGAAAGCAAGGCTATTGTCCCTACAGATAAGGGAATGCTTGTTTATGAAATTGTAGCTGATAAGAAAATTGCTGATGCGGCAATGACTGCGCAGTGGGAAATTGCATTTGAGAAAATCGAAAATGGTGAACTGGATTCTGGGATTTTTCATGCTGAGGTAGAGCTGATGGTACAGCAGGTTACTGATGAGCTGCTGAATATTAAAAGAAAATCATCGAATACCGTACATCTCAACTGCCCAAAATGCACTTCCTCAGTAATTCTCGGAGAAAAAATAATCAGATGTACAGATCAGAATTGTGGCTGGAAATTATTCCGGAACATATGCGGCGTCCAGTTGCAATACAAAGAAATTGAAGCGCTTTTAACAAAACGGCGGACACCTTTAATAAAAAAAATGGTGGGTAGAAATAAGAAACCATTTAGTGCTTATATCTTACTGGACGGATCTGGTTCGACCACTTTTGAATTTGAAGAAAAAAAGAAACATAAATACAAATAGTTCATGATGTGATTTGGTTAGTGAAGCCTGGAGCCTTAAATGGTTCCGGGTTTCTTTTTTTATAAGGTTTTAGGAATATCGATGCAAGGATAGGAACGGATAGGACACAATGCCAACAGTGCAGCTCAACCAAGCTAGGTTTACCGCTATAAAACTTATAAAAATTATAGCGATATGAAAAAGCATAACCAGGATTATTCCTATTACAAATTAAAGTTGCAGGATCACATTGATTCAAGTTTTCCTGAAAGATCTGCTGATACAAATTTTATTGAGCAGCGCGCCAGGTGGGCAGCAAACGCATACGATGGCGCATTTAGGGCAGGCAATCCTATTAACGAATGTAATGAGATCGCCGACGGTATTCTTTATGAGGGATTGCACTTTTCTAAATTTGATTCTCTGTTTGAGGTGCTGTCCTACGAATTTTCTGATGTTTTTGATGAACTTGATTATCGCGATTTTGCACTGAAGATCCTTCCAAAATGCCAGGAATGCTTTGAGCATTATGAATTGACTGATGATTTCGCCTATACAACTGATTACGATCTGCTGTATACGGAGCTAACAGGTTTTATTGCTATTTGGATTGAGCAAAATGGTATTCGATAAGAAACGCCATTTACGGCAGAACATTGATGCCATCAGAACAAGTTTCAGTATTGAAAAGGAGGGGCGGGAAGCAACCGAGCACGAAAAACTGCTGCTACGTAATTTTGCGGGATTTGGAGGCTTGAAATTTATCTTAAATCCCGTCTCATTACCGGATGACATCAATGGCTGGAAGGTTTCTGATCGGCCTTATTTTGCGATGACGCAGGAATTATTTACGCTCATCAGAGAAAATACAGAAGATCAAAGTAAGTATGCCGACTATGTGGCAAAAATTAAGGGTTCTATTCTAGATGCATTTTACACACCGAAAGAGATTAGCGGCAGCATAGCAAAGGCAATACTGGAAACGGGAATAGATATTGGTAGCATGCTTGAGCCATCGGCCGGTGTAGGAGCTTTTATTGAACCCTTTAGAGAACTGGATCATGTAAATATTTGTGCTTATGAACAGGACTTAATAACGGGGAAAATCCTGAAAAATTTGTATGGTTCCCATGCTGAAATCAGAATAGACAGCTTTGAGAATATTGGAGAAGGAGATACAGGATATGATGTCGTTATCGGTAATATTCCGTTCGGAACTACTTCAATATTTGATCTAACTTATTCAAGGGGCACAGATAAGGTCCGGAAATTTGCTGCGCAGAGCGTTCATAATTATTTCTTTTTAAAAGCTACCGATAAACTGCGCGAAGGAGGGCTGCTAGCATTTATAACTTCGCAAGGGGTTCTGAACAGTCCTTCCAACTATCCGATCCGTGAAGCATTGATGCGTGAGCACAGTCTGGTGGCTGCGCTACGGTTACCAAATAATCTATTTGAAGAAAGTGGTACGTCTGTGGGGACAGACCTCATTGTTCTGCAAAAAAAAACACAACCTCGGTCCTTTTCTATTCGTGCACGCGATTTTATGGGGACTACAGAAAACTGCAACCTCTTTTTTTATAATCCAAACTACATTATTGCTACGCGTTCTTTTCAGGATACTGATCAATATGGGAAGCCGACAACGGTGCATGTGCATGATGGTGGAGTTGCTGGAATTGCAAAGGATGTTCATCTAAAGCTTTCAGAGGCTTTCCTGCAGTATTTCAACCGCGAGCTTTATGATGAACACAGCATGAAAGAGGTTGGTAATAAATTGACATCAGAACGAATTCTAAATACTCCAAAAAGCGTAAAACCTGATGCTAGTAATTCTGAAACAGTGACTCAACTAAGCCTTTTTTCCGATCAGATTATTGATGATTTATCGGTTAAAAAGGCAAAGAAAAGTAGGAAAAGCACAGGCCAAAGTAAGATTACAAATTTTCAGCAGCTTTCCTTTTTTGATGCAGATGAAGTCAATACAAGTCATAATAAACCGCGACGGGCAAGTAGATCGGATCAGAAAGAAAGTGTGCAAAAAAAGCCTCTAGCAACAAACTTAACGAAACCTAAAGAGGTCGCATCGTTATTTCATGAACTACCTGACAATGCGGTGTTAAAAAATGAGGTAAGAGCCTTTGACGGTGAAGTGAAGGCATTTTACCGTGAAGATACTATAATTATTTCGGGTAGCAGTATCGGGAAACTAAAAATTAACCGTCGTGATGGGAGCTATATTTTTCATCCACTTGAATTATCCAAAAAGGATCAGGAGCGAATCCAGAGCTATATCAACCTAAGGGATAGCTACCATTCGCTGTATGAAATTGAAGCTAGAAGTAGAGCGGAGGATAAAGAGGGGCGACAGCTTTTAAATAGGACATATGATGAGTTTACTGGACGGTATGGAAATTTAAATATAGCCGAAAATATTAGATTCATTAAAATGGACTCTTCCGGAAATGAAGTTCCTTTTCTTGAGCGGGTGGTTGGTGGTGTCATCCATAAGGCAGATATTTTTACACATCCAGTTAGTTTCTCCACGGCAGAAGTTGCTGTAAGCAGCGCTTCAGAGGCTTTGTCGGCTTCACTTAATCAAACAGGCTCCGTAGATCTTGCTTTTATGATTCAGGTGAGCGGCCTTTCCGAAAACGAATTACGGAAAGATCTGCAGGGCCAAATTTTCTTCAATCCGTTATCTGGTGAATTGGAAGTATCTCAGAAATTTCTTGCTGGAAATGTTGTTTTAAAAGCGACGCAACTGAATGATTACCTTGCTAACCATCCAGAAGACATGGAAGCCCGGCAGAGTCTGGAAGCGCTTGAAAAAGTCATTCCTGAACCGATTAAATTTGAGGAGCTAGATTTTAACTTGGGGGAGCGGTGGATCGACACAGAAATTTATAACCGTTTCGCAAGCCATCTCTTTGACACCGATGTACGGATTTACTATTCAGAGAGCAGCGATGATTTTTCTGTAAATGCAAAATCCAGCAATATTAGGATTTCAGAAAAATACGCTATTAAATCTGAGAACCGGACATTTGATGGTTTGAACCTTCTGCGGCATGCTCTTGTTAATACCACTCCGGATATCACCAAAACTGAGTACTTAGCGGATGGGAATGCCATCAAGGTCAAGGATATGGATGCTATCCAGATGGCCAATGGCAAAATTGATGAGATCCGGCATGAATTTACTGATTGGCTTTATCAGCAGGACGATAATTTTAAAAGGGAACTTACCGGAAGATATAACGAGCTTTTTAATTGTCATGTCAGACCGTATTATGATGGTAGCCATCAAACATTTCCAGGGCTTGACCGCAGGGCAGTAGGCATAGAGGATCTGTATCAAAGTCAGAAAGATGCTATTTACATGCTTAAAAGTAATAACGGCGGTATCTGTGATCATGAAGTTGGGGGAGGCAAGACACTTATTATGTGTGTAGGAGCGCAAGAAATGAAAAGGTTGGGGCTAGTTCACAAGCCAATGATCATAGCGCTAAAGGCCAATGTTCACGAGATTGCAGAAACCTATCGAAAAGCTTATCCTTTCGCAAAGATATTATACCCCGGTAAAAAGGACTTCACACCCCAGAAAAGGCTTAAGATTTTTGGCGATATCAAGAACAATGATTGGGACTGCATTATCCTCACACATGACCAGTTTGGT
The DNA here is from genome assembly GCF_018603435.1 of Chryseobacterium sp. ZHDP1. Lineage (GTDB taxonomy): Bacteria > Bacteroidota > Bacteroidia > Flavobacteriales > Weeksellaceae > Chryseobacterium > Chryseobacterium indicum. Next base: position 4,369,812 of record NZ_CP075682.1, read on the forward strand.
ATGATCCCCCAATCAACAGAATTGCAGAAAGAGATACTTCAAGCGGAACTGATGTCTGTGGAGCAAAATCTTGACGCACTGCGCAGTCAGGGGAAAGATGTATCTGGTGCAATGATGAAAGGTGTAGAAATCCGGAAGAAAAACTTAGCTGTGAAGCTTAAGACACTGGAGCATGATATCGAAAACCGAAAGGATGACGTCGTCGACTTTAAAATGATGGGTATTGATCATATTTTTGTTGATGAGAGCCATAAATTCAAAAATCTCATGTTCAATACGCGTCATGAGCGCGTCGCTGGATTGGGCAATGTACAAGGTAGCCAAAAGGCACTCAACCTCCTTTTTGCCATCCGTACAATTCAGGAAAGAAATGGGAAAGATCTTGGTGCAACTTTTCTTTCTGGAACCACTATTTCAAATTCACTTACAGAGTTATACTGCCTTTTTAAATTTTTAAGACCAAAAGCGCTGGAAAGACAGGGGATTAATTGTTTTGATGCATGGGCTGCTATTTATGCCCGTAAATCGATAGATTATGAATTCTCTGTTGCCAATAATATCGTTCAGAAGGAGCGGTTCAGACATTTTATAAAAGTGCCCGAACTGTCCCAATTTTACACCGAAATCACCGATTACCGTACTGCGGCTGATATCGGAATTGATAGGCCGATAAAAAATGAGATCCTCTACAATATACCGCCGACCCCGGATCAGGAAATTTTCATTAAAAAGTTGATGGAGTTTGCAAAGAGTGGCAATGCTGAGTTACTTGGTAGAGCTCCGCTAACGCCGACAGAGCAGAAAGCCAAGATGTTGATCGCGACAGATTTTGCAAGGAAAATGTCCCTTGATATGCGGCTTATATCTTCGCGATATACAGACGATCCGAGAAACAAAGCTTCTGTTTGTGCAGCAAATATTGCAAAATATTATAAAAATTTCAATGCCCAAAAAGGCACTCAATTTGTTTTTTCAGACCTCGGCACTTTTAAACCGGGCGAGTGGAACATATACAGCGAGATTAAGCGGAAACTTGTCGAAGATCATGGGATACCAGCAGAGCAGATCCGCTTTATTCAGGAAGCAAAAACGGAGGATCAGCGTAAAGAACTGATCAAAGCTACCAATGAAGGGAAAATTAGGGTACTTTCTGGATCGACAGAAATGCTCGGAACGGGGGTAAATGCCCAAAAGAGGGCAGTAGCTGTGCATCATCTGGATATTCCATGGCGGCCTTCAGATCTGGAGCAGAGAGACGGTCGCGCTGTTCGAAAAGGCAATGAGATTGCTAAATTTTTTGCTGACAATAAGGTCGATGTTTTTATTTATGCTGTTGAAAAATCATTGGATGCGTACAAATTTAATACACTAGCAAATAAGCAGCGTTTTATCGGACAGTTAAAGAGTAATACCATCGCAGTACGGATACTTGATGAAGGAGGAATGGATGAAGTTTCGGGTATGAATTTTTCCGAGTATGTGGCTTTATTATCAGGTAATACCGATCTATTGGAAAAAGCGAAAGTCGAAAAGAAAATTTCTGTTCTTGAAAGTGAGAAACATGCTTTCTTACGATCAAAGTGGAGTTCCAGTTCAAAATTGGAAAGTCTGCAAGAAGAACTTGAAGGGAGAAAGTCGCGGTTAGCAAGGTTAAATGTAGACTGGGAAAACTATCGAAATCGTGTCCAAAAATCGCAAGACGGAAAAGTTTTGAACCCGATCGTCTTGGATGGCGTGCGCCGGGATCCAGATGTTAAAGAAATAGGTGCAAAGCTAGCTAAACTTGCAGCGGCTTCAAGGACCGGCGGAGATTACGAAGAGATAGGCTCTTTGTATGGCTTTAGACTGCTTGTAAAAACGGAAATGACACAGAAAGATGAATCTAGCCCTATTCAAAGAGATAATAGGTTCTTTGTCTGTGGTGAAGGAAATATTAAGTATACGCACAATAATGGTATTATGGCAAGCGATCCCGAGCGGGCAAGCTTAAATTTTATTAGTGCCCTTCAAAAACTTCCTGGACTCATTGACGAAGAGAAAAAGAAGATAAATCAGCTAAAAGCTGACCAGATTGTATTAAATGATATTGTAAATGGCAGTTGGAACAAAGAAAAAGTGCTTGCAGCTCTGAAAACTGAACTCGCCGCTGTGGAAAGAAAAATACAGTCATCATTGGAGGTAAAAGATGATAGTGATAGCGGTAGACATATTAAAGCAGAAGCTGAAATAAAACTCAAAAATTCCTCTGCCTTTAAATTATAGGAGGAGAGCCAACACTTTTGCTGTAAGTTTCTTTCGGTAAAACTTTTACAATTTTTATGTACTGAAAATGAATAGAATAGCCTTTTTAGACTGCTCCGCAATTTAATAGCCTATTAACAAAATTATCGTGGTAATTTATTATTTAGATCAATTCAATTCCCAAAAGTAAGGCAACACCGCATGCATTGGCTATTTTTTCTTATATTGGAATTAGTATAAAGTACAAGAGACCATTATTATGAAAAGTATCAATCAACGTTTGTTTCATAGAGTAAAATCGATTTTAAACATAGGATCGATATTTAGGGCTATAATTATAATCGTTGCCATGTGCATGTTTGTGCTATCCAGTATCGCCTTTTTTTCAATACAAAAAACGCTCTGCCGAAATCATTTCGAATTTTCACCGGATGGTATTAATTTTTACATTAATCAATTCGCTAAATATAACGGATTATTTGCCGCAACAATAACACTCATTGTCGCTTATTATGGTATTGAAAGGCTTAGGGCTGCGGAAAGGGCAAATATTGATAAAGTTCGGCTTGATAGATATTCTGATTGGAAAACGATTACTGATACCAGGCTTGATGTTGTAAAAGATGACAATCCTCTATTTAGAAGAGAGTTTATTAATATTAGATATCAGCTTTTTGAAGATTTATATCCCGCTTTTGCGATTGAAAATAAAAAGCAATTACAAGCTCTTTTTAACAAATATTTTGTGAATTTAATCCCAGCATTTGAATCAAATAATAAAAAACAACAAGGTTGCGGAGGAATATACCAATCTGCAACATATACTTATTTTGGTCAAAATTTTCTTTTTGTTTTCCTTGGAAGTGTAATCGGAGTGAAGTATGATAATGCGACGGAAGATCTTTTGGAAATGTATCTTGCAAGTCTTCCGAGCGACAGAATTATAGATTCTCTCGCATATCAAAGCGCTTTAGAGCGCTACATTAAATACAATAATTAATTTACCCTTTTCTCACAAAATAATAAAGCAATCATGAAGGATTATTATCGCCTAACAACTTCCAAAAAGCAAGAGATAGCTCAAAACTTAATTGATATTTTTGAGAAAGATATCATACCTTCAGCCGATACAATAACCTTTATCTGTAACTGGGTCTATACGGACCGAAGTGAAAAATTTAAGGCTTATTATGATGTGTGGGATATTGTATTAAGAAATTTCATCCCAAAGACAAAACCTATACTGATCAGAAGCATTCCCCGTAGATCTAAAGCAGAATACATTGCGAGCTTTACAAATACGGCATATTCGGCTGTAAGATTCGGTGAGCGAAAAGGCTATTGGATTATATGCGATACAAAAGATTGTTTGCCATCATTGGAAATTAATAAAGGGAAATACAGAAATACCTTTTACCCCCTTAGCGATGTACTAAAAAAAGCAAAAGCTAATGGCGGGTACGGTTTTTCTGACCGATTTCTACGAAATTACGGCGGAGAAGACGAATACATTATGAAAATAGACTATTCAGTGATGCAACTATTAAAATACATAGACTATAAGTACTAGACTAAGTTCTCTTCCAAGAATTCTCTGCCGTTTTGGAAAAAACGAATCTCGAATTTGCCCGTATTTTTTTTTGTTCCAAAAATTATTGCTACACCTAATTTGTAATTGTAATGATTGCCAAGAAAATCAATGGTTAGGTGTTCAAGTTTAATCAGGTCAAATTCTTTATGTTTTCTTGTATGGCTGTCCTTTTTTACTTCGATTACAACTAAGTTATGGTCGTTTGTCTGCCTTCGATGAATAATGATGTCAGGACTTATTTTGTAATTATCATTTTCATTTGGTTTAAAACCTATTTCCATCATGCGATTTTCTGCTATATCCAGCGCTTTCCTATCATTTGGCTTATCTATGTCACCATTATATTCGGGATCAACGTCGAACTGGGGGAAAAAAGGCTTTAAATAAAAGGCCAGATGAGTAGAAATATTAAGTTCATTAAGACCTCTTGCTAGATTACCAGTTTCTTTTTCAAGTAGAACATTTATGGCGTCTTTGATATTTTTTACAATGATTTCTATTTTCATATTTTTATTTGTACTGTATTAATTCATCTTTCAACATGTATGCTTTTGGGGAAATGATAGTTATCAGAAAATCCAGGATAAAGAGATAATCAGCCAGCAATTCTTTGTTAGTTTTTATGTCGTTTCCATATTTGTAAAAAGCTTTCTCAGCGAAGTTTTCCAATAGCTTTCTATTCACTTCGTAAGCATTTTGGCTTTTAAGCATCAAGGCCACCCAACTTAAAGATTCCGGCATAAACTGCTGAAAAGCCACACCACTCAAAAATTTGATGCACTCGTTTATTTTGTTAAATCCATATTTGGTAATAAACTCTTTATAATAAAGGCTTTTTCCTTCAAGCACATGCCAATTTTCCGATTCCGCAGTCCAATCAAGATCCATAAAAAAGAGCGGTATGTAAACCGTTGTTTCATTCTCAAGTGTCCACTCTCGTAAAACATCCCAGAGTGTCCAAAAATTATCTTTAGGTGAGCCATTTGCAACAGACCGGATAAATTCTTTGAGGAGCCGATACAAATAATTTGTTACATCAGTGGTATTTAGCTTTTTGTCTTCAGTTATGGTAAGATCCAATAATTCCTTAAAAAGAGGCTTTGAAATTTCAACGGATTGTGAAAGTAAAAATCTTGGATAAAAGAATGTGAATGCACGTCTACTTTCAAAAAAATCAGACTTGCTCCAAGATTTTTTGTCACCTAAAAATTCCAGGTGAAGTTTAAGAACTTCTTGTACCATGTTATGTTGTTCCGCAACTGTCGTTGTCCAAGGTATAATGCGCAGAGCATCATCAAGAAGCCAGTGAGTGGGCATATCAAGAGTGAATGATAGTTTTGCAGGTTTTTCAATACTGCCATTAAGAACCACTGTTGTTAAATGATCCACAAATTCCTCCTCCTTTACGATATCTCTACTCTCATTTTCTGCTTCCTCACCATACATCCACATAGCGTCCCTGCGGCGTTGTTCAATAGAATTTGTTTCTTTTTTGTATTCTATGAAAGCTAATAAGCCATACCAGCAATTTAGTACAAATTCCGAATCATCTTTTTGAAGGTGATGGACGATTCCATGTTCAAGCGCAATTCGTTCCGTTTCATCCAATCCACCTATGAGCAATCGAAAAATTAATTCCTTTATTTTCAGTATAGTTTTTTCGTCTGTTCCGTAATTAATATTATATGAAAGACCAGTAAGAGCCGCTTGCTTACCAAAAACGTCAAGATACATATCTATAGATTCTTTGCCCATCAGATTTTTTTCTGCAAAGTCCATGATAATTTTCCGGCACCATATTAATTGCTCTGCATTCATTTCATTAAAAAAATCACGTAGACCAAGTGATGCCATCAGAGTTTTCGAAGTCATAAAATCAAACTGACCTTTTGAATTTTGAATATAATCGTAACCAACTCGCCACTTTTCATAATTATGATCATTAATAGGATTGTTATCATACGCTTCTTTCGCCCAGAGAACACTTACAGTTGGAGCTTGACCAATATCATTAGTTTCTGTCACATTTTTTCGAACTTCCTCATCATAGCCGGGTTGAATCTGGACCATTTTTCTGCCATTATATTCAACGGGTATATGCTGGTATTTACGGGCATCCATATCAAATAGAAACTTTCTCCATTGAAATTCCTCAGCTGGAGCCTGTTCCCACATTTTATCAATTTCCTTATATAATAGATCATTTTGAGTCCGATAGATAAACATATAATCAAAAACAAAACCTACGAGGCCCTGATAGTATTTGCGCCGATGAACTTTTGAATTGGACTTGGTTCTTTCATTTTTCTCGTATTCATCATCATTGAATACTTCATTAGTATATAATTCTGACATCCATCGGCTTGATTCCCACCAGAAAAAAATTGGTATACCTAATAGACAAACTGAATTTTCATCTAAAAGTTCAGGATGTGCTTGTATTACACTTATGGTAATTCCCAGAAATGCAACATTGTTAGATTCTTTGATAATTCTTTGCAAGTATCCTCTGAGTTGTCGATCTGTGGTTTTCCCACTTAAGTCTAAAAGTCCAGCTTCAAGTGCCATTAACAAGGAAGCGATATGCCGGTTTTCAGATCGTTGACTCCGATACATAGACCAATAGTCATAGGTCCCATAATAAGTCTTTGAAGTGCCATCGTGAAAACTTACAGTAATATCTTCAATATCCTCACCTTGCGATTTTAAAACGCTTTGGTTTTTTTCAAATGCAGCATTTAAAAAAATGATGATGAAATCTAATGCTTTATCGGGATGATAGAGAAACATCCAATAAAAAAATGTGTGATAGGCACTTGGAAAACCATGTTCGGTATTAAATCGTCTGCTTAAACCGAAATCCCTAGCATCAGACCTACGAAAATGGATTGGATTATAAGGTGGTCTTCTGTCTTCTTCTTCTTCTTTATTTAACCAATCCTCCCTCGCCATTTCCAATACATCATCTGGGAAAAAACGGCATATTTGGTCAGCCATGACGCCTTCCGTAATACATTTTCGAATTTGATTTAAAAATTGGATATTATTCCATCGCTCATTTCCAACATGTGGGTTTTTAGCAGCTTGTATTAAGTTTTCAACTAAGGAAGGGCATGCTGCGGTCAGTTTAAAAATTATTCTTACGTAGGGTTCTAATACCGAACTCACAGAATCGTATCTTACTGCGGCACTAAACGCTCTTTGAACTCGATGAACGAAGCCTTCCAAGAAATTGGCAACACTTTTGGAGCTTTGTGGGATTATTTGAGGATTGAAGTCGGGTAGTTGTTTCGACCACGCCTCAATAAGTGCTATGTATTCGGTATCGATTTTGAACGATGAAATTGTAGCATAATTATCCCAAATAAAGTCAATAATATAGTCCCATCCGGAACCTGTCGGCAATAACTGATCTAAACTTTGCTTGGCCGGGTCGATACGTTTACATCCGATCTGGAGTAAAAACATTATCTGTTTCAGGAATCGCCCTTCGTTGTTAAGAAGATTATCTTTTAGTGTATCTAAAAGTATTGCAGCATTCTTGGAACGGAGTGATACAACTAAAAGTTCGTCTTTCCATGATTGCGACAATAAGCTATCTTGCAAAAGTTCATGAACGAAACTTACCGATCTGACCGGCTCAGTAAGGTAGAACTCTTCCATCCACAACCGAAATGCTCTTTTCATTGCAGGGTTATTTTCCATGGATTCTAAGAAAGTTCCACTGTCTGGCATCTGCTTTTTTTGCTCTGAAATAAATCTTATCAGGGCCCAATCCTCTAAAATATCGTGTGAGGGACTATATTCAGGATTTATTGCGATATCGTTCTGTTGTATAATATTGTCCCTCAATAGTTGAGAAATCGTGTCTTCGCTTCCTGGAAAGTCGGTGAAGACGCACATTTCTCGTGATCTTTTTACACAAATTTCGTAAAAAACAGCTCCTCTAGCGGTATTTCCATTCTCTACTATGTGCTGCCACATCAACTTCTTAAATTTTATTTCATCTAATTGTTGCTCACTTTCCAGGAAAGGAATAATACGAACTGCCTTGTCAAGATAATAGGGGTTATGAAGTAAATGTTTGATTTTTGGGTTTTCAAGTAATGTTTTAAGTTGAGGGATGGCATCCTGAACTAGTTGTATTTCTCCATCAGTAAAATCATTGACTTCTAAATATGTATTATTTTTTGGAAGCTCAAAATAAAAATGAATGCGAAACCTCTGTAATAAATATTCCCTAAGTGTTATTAAAAGAATAATGCGCGAATTTGATTTCATAATTTGGAGCAATTCATTAAATGCCCCCGAGAATTCGGATTCTATTAATTTTTCAAAACTTTCAATCCAAATCAAAACATTTCGTGCGGATAAAGGACTACTGACAATTTGTTGGATTGTCGCATTATATCCGGCACTCTTCATCGCTTCATCTAAGGTATTGCAGTAGAGATTTTCTGGAGTAAGGGTAATGACAGTATAATCACCTTCAGATTTTAATTTTGTCACGACAGCTTTCGCCAGTGCTGATTTTCCTACACCGGGCTTTCCATGGATAACGACAAGATTATTTTCTTTAATAGCACGGATTAAATAGGATGTATCACGATGAACAGTGAATGAACCAACTGACTCCCTAGTTCTCAAATTAATTATTTCTCTATTTTTATCCATTTTCCCATAACTATCCAATATTTCAGGATTAGTTTCGGGTTTCAATTCTTCGATGAGTTTGAATTTGTTAGGATCAATGAGGTTATTATAAGCTAAAACCTTCGTTACTATAAATGTATTTCCATCTACGTAAGTATGAATTATTCCTACAAAATAGAGATTTCCGAACAGATCGGCATATGCTCCTGATCCTGAAAGACCAGCTACATTTGACATGGCCTGTTGATAAAAAGTATCTAGTGATCCTTCATGATGCAATGTAAAAATATTCGGATTATGCTTTTTATTTTCAAGAAATTTAAGCGAAAAAGGCTGGTCGTCTTTTTGATCATTAAAATTTGCGAATCCCCTAACTTTATATTCCTGGATAGTATCATCTGCATCAATAACCTGACTGAAAAACCTCTTTCCGGTTAGCGCTACTATATCATTCGCAGGTACAATAATTAGGGCCAAATCTTCTTCATTACTTACAGAGGTTATCACGACTGCGGTATCTGAAAGAACATATGAATGATAGGTCAATGACTCATCATTGAAAATTTGATCCAGTAGTATTCCTTCTTTAGAATATGTTTTGTTAAACTTTTCTCCAACTAAGCAATGTTTAGCGGTTAAAATATATACATAATCAGTATCAGCATCTGGAAAGTATATAACAGCGGTCCCAATGTCTTCATTGCATTGAATTCTGATGGTAGAAAGCTGGGGTAAATTTAGATTCATATATCGTCAGTGATTTCTTCAAATAAAAATAGTTCATTTTCGGGACCAATCTCTTTATAGGTAGTTTCAAATTTGTAGCACGATTCGACCTCTGCATCAATTTTAAATAGATCTCTCAATTCGTTTGTGTCACAGGAATAATGAATTTTAATTTTTATTGCATTTTTCTTTCCATGTTCCAGCAGTCTTACCAATGCTTCCTTGTCTGGATGTCGATTGTGGATGCCATTACCAGTTACAACAAAATTCTCTGTTTTGACCATTTCTAGTAATCCAATGCTCGTATTTGCTTTGCTTCCGTGATGAGATAACTGCATAAAGGAGAGAGGAATGGGATTTGTTGAACTATATCGTAAGGCAGAAAGACTATCTTCAATATCCGATGGGTGGCTGTCTGCTAGAAGTAAGGCCTTAATGTCGCCAAATTCAGCAAGGATAGCAATCGAACTGCCGTTTACTTCATCTTTATCTTGATGAAAGGCAAGATCTTTCAATTCAGCGATAGTTTTCGCATGATCTGACTGTGAAGCTTTTCTGCCAACTTTCATTGTCCGCTCTTCCTCGGTCCATAAATCTTCCGCTTTTTTTTGTTTTTCAGGCGTAGGCGAAAGTATCGTCAACTGCAGTCCCTGAACCTGAATAGATTTTGTTTTTGTATTTATAGAAGGTTCGCTTTGAATGTAGCTCTTTTTGATATATTCTCTTAAAGTAATGCCATCACGGACTGAAATTTTCTCACTGGGTATTTGGATAGGTTCGGTGGTACTGTTAAATATAAATCTCTTAACAGCATTGGGCTTATCTTTTATGGTTTTATCTTGTAGGAAACCCAAAACTGCACCGATGTGATCTCTGTCTATATGGCTGATTATCCAATGGTCAACGAATTCATCAGCAGCTAAAATTTCTTTGATAAGTGGAGCAAAAGCATTTTTATATTCACGGGCGTATCCACCGTCAATAAGTATATTGTGCCAGTTCGAATCTTCTCCTAAAAATCTTATGTGAATGGCGTCACCGCCACCAGTATCATAAAAATGGAAACTAATTTTATGTGTTTTTTGAAGCATAATAACAATATCAATTAATTAGTTTTTTGCATTAACATGCAACAATTTTTTACGTGCTTTAATATGCTTCAACAAGTAGGCATCCAAGATATAAAGCTTAACATCTTCATCTATCCTCGTCTTGTCATAATAATTCGCGTCCATAGCTTTTATATAATTTATATATCCTTTCAATGGTATCTTTTTTAAGGTCGTATATCTTTTCAATATAAAAGTTGCATAACTTTTTTTTATGGACACGTACTGGCCTGCGAATTCTATGATAAAAAAATCGTAATTAAGATCTGTATAATAATCAAGTGGTAGTAATCCTAATTCCTGCAAAAAAGGAATAGTTCTTTGAAAACGCATTTCACTAACGAAATGAACTCGATCAAAAACATATTTTATTACATCTACCTCAATTTCAGCGACCTCCAAAAATTTTGCAAGGCATAAGCGATGTTGACCACCTATAGTAAAGTAACGATCGCCATATTGAACTACAGTTTTAGCTTCTTTTGCCTTGTGGATATGGTCAATAATCTTTTCTTTGGTTGGAAAATTGTCAATGACACGATCTAACCTGCGCAAATCAGTAAAAAATTGTAACCAATAATATCGCCAATCTTTCGGTTTGTGCATAATACAGTTGTAACCATAGGAATAATCAATCCCACAAATCTTACGGGGATCTATTTTTTTCGTAAACGTTCCTGCAGATCTGAAAAAATGAAAGTTTTTGATATGGCTGAAATGGGCTACGACGTCGTCGTGCCAATTCTGTTCATCAAATTTTGGATGTAGGCTTCTTAACCATTCTATTCGCTGTTCATCCGAATACTTGTAAGGCATTAACAAAGGCTTTTTATTGACAGAAATATACTGAAAATTCTTTCTCGAAGTATAAAAATGATTCAATAAATAAGTCTTTTATTATGTCGTAGTTTAAAAGTACGGGAAGCACATTAATTTGTTTGAAATTGGTATATGTTTACAAAACAAAATGCTAAGTTTTTCTAACAAGGTGGGCTAGTTCCGGGTCGTTCTCAATTCTCGAAAGTTCACTTGCAATAATTTTTGAAACATCAAGTTTGACCTGGCGATAATTTTGATCAATTTCTTTGTCCATTCTGTCCTCGCCAGTTTCTGAAATAAAAGAACGGATCTCTGGAATAGGCTTATAGTTTTTACTTTCAAAGGCCACCTTTTCCGTATCTACTACGATTTGGGCATGAAATATTTTTTGCTCTATTTTCTCACCAAAATTGTCAGCAACTGCTCCCACAAACATTCCCTGCGAAAGAGTAGATATTTTAGACGCAGGAATTAGACTGTCTAATTGTGTTGATATAGATGTACTGGTGTCATTTCTGTTGATAGATATCGATTGACGTTTTTGGACAATCTTTCCAAACCTTTCTGAAAGTGTTTTGGCGGTTTCACCCACGACCTGACCTGAGAATATATTTCCGACGGTATTGAGTATAACTTTCGCTTCCTTGTCACCATAATCCCGGATCAATTGAGAGAAATCCTGAAAACCAAGACAGACAGCCACTTTATTGCTTCGGGCTGTTGCGATCAGGTTATCCAATCCACGGAAATAAATTGTGGGAAGCTCGTCAATAATAACGGAACTTTTAAGTTTTCCCTTTTTATTTATCATTTTTACAATTCTGGAGTTGTATAAGCCAAGGGCAGCCGAGTATATGTTCTGTCTATCTGGGTTATTGCCAACACATAGGATTTTGGGTTCCTTCGGATTGTTTATGTCCAATGAAAAATCATCCCCGGACATAACCCAGTAGAGCTGCGGAGAGATCATTCTTGATAGCGGGATTTTAGCGGAGGCAATCTGGCCTTGTAGTTGATCTTGTGCCCCGCCTTCCCAAGCATCAAGAAAGGGACTAAGGTAGTTTTCAAGCTCAGAATAACTTGTTAGTATTGTAAAAATATCAGCATATTTTTTATTAAGTAGTTCGATTGCGTGCGGAAAAGTGCAGAATTTACCATTATCATAAATCTTCAAAAACCAGATGATCGCTGCTAGCAGGATGATTGGTGACTCAACAAAAAAATCCCCTTGTTTCTGAATCCACGTCTTATTGAGGTTTAGCATGATGGTGTACGATGCTTCGTACGCATCAGAGATGTCGGTCATGAATTTAGGATTTAAGGGATTGCAGCGATGGCTTTTGCGTGGATTATCAAAGTTGATCACATAGAATTTGGGTTTTACATCGTACTTGTCACTGTGTTTCAGAAGATGGTTGTAAGCGATTAGTGAAAGATCATCAAATTTAAAATCGTAAATGTACATCGAGAATCCTTTTTCGATATGTTGCTTAATGTAGTTGTTGACTATAGCGTAGCTCTTACCACTTCCGGGAGTACCTAGTACGATAGATGCGCGAAAGACGTTCACCACCGATATCCATCCGTCATTCCATTTTCCACGATAATAAAATTTTGTGGGCAGGTTAACGGAAAACTCATTTTCTAAAAGCTTTGTCTCCTGCATGAAGCTTTCGTTTTCATTATTGAAAGGATCATCCATCAATTTGTTTTTAAGCAGCCTACTCATCCATAATCCAGCAACCATAAGCAGGATAAAGCCTGCAGATGTAGAAAGCATATATAGAATGCCTGATATTTCAATAAGCGGGAAATTGAGTAAGTATAGTATTGATCCAGGAAATAGACATCTATTGATATTTTTCCACTTAATTTTTTCGTTTTTCACGCCTTTAGTTCCCAGACAGCTCAGCGCCAATAAGATTAGGGCAAACAGTTTGCTGTATGTTGAATTAGTAAATAAACCAGAGGTTTTTTGGAAATTTTTGAGAATTCGCTCGACAATTTCGAGCGTCCATCCCTGTTCAAAGAAAAAGGAGTAACAGAACCAGTAGAAATTCATCAAAACTAGGAGAATGCTTACAGCTCGCATGAAAGCCATAATTTTTGCGAGGCCTCTTAAATCGTCTTCTTGCATATGTGAAAAGTTTCACCATAGGTATTAGTCCTGACGAACAATTTTTCTGCTAATGCATAAGATGGTATACATTGGCCTATAAATTCCAATACCTTTGAAATATTGTAAGATTTAGATTAGCCATTAAGTTTTTTATCTGCGATAAAATTCCTATAATTAGACTGAATTTCGGAAGTGGATTATGTTTGATACTATAGGACAATTTGAAGAGCAATTTAATAAACAGGTATTCAGAATCACCTTTAAAAATCGTGATTTTCAAGTCGTATTATTGAGCAGAGATTTGACTAAAAATATGACTGAATTTCAGATACTCTTGGATGGTCTGGTACAAAAGCTGATTAAAACAAATGGAAAATGGCATTTTGAACATGGCGAAGATCAGGATTTCGCCGAAGATATCTGGCGTGAGATTGCTCTTAGATATAGGTTCTAATTTGGCAGTAGCTCTGAAAGAAAAAATAATACCAAAATATTTTGCTATATTTGTTTCGAGCTTTACAGAAGCTTGCCACTTGTCATAGCGAAGCTATTTTAGCACTGTATCTAACTTTATATACCACTTTAACAAATTTCTTGTAAGGGGTTTTGGCTGACAGGTGACATCATTTCTATGCAAGATATATTGTTAAAACATGGAAAAAAAGGTAAATGGGCATACTGCTGATTATATTAAGCGTATCGCAAAATCTATTAAAAAAAATCAGAATATTTCTCATCATGAGGCTTTGGAACTTGCCTCAAAACAAAACGGATTTCATAGCTGGAAACATTTTCAGAATTTATTAAATAAATCTGAAACAACTTCTTTGGTTTATTCGATGGAAGTACAGCAATCAAACTTAAAACCAAACGATCCCTATCGAAATTTATTGATCGCGGGATTAAATGCACTTTTAAAACAAAAAAAGGATCTTTTACAATTTGACAAGGATAAGAAGGAAGAAGAGGGCTACATTTTTGCAGAATTGTTTGGATTTCAAAGCGTAGTAATATGGAGGGAGATCAGTTTTGGAGAAATATCATTAGCTGTTTGGTGGAAATATGATCATTCTAAGCATCCTTACGGTAATCTTACACGCAATGGACAAGAAAACTTTCGTGATTCCTGTCCTATGGCAAATAAAACAGATTACAAAAATTTTGTTGGCGTAGTAGTTCATGGATGGGTTGAAAGAGCAACAGGTAAATATATTCAAGGTTCAGGTGGTAACTCGATCATTCGGAAATATGTTAGAAGGGGAGAAAAGTCTGAATTGGAAAAATTACCGGCGGTCAAACCAAATGGTTTCCAAACAGAAGGTAAATTTTTTGCATAAAATCTATTAAGAGAATGCTTATTTCACTGTTTTGCGATTGCTAGCATATATCTTATTGACACCATCGAGTCCTACAACTGTAGGACTTTTTTGTATCTGAATTGTAAGAAATTATCTTGTTATGTAAAATGAAATTGTTAGTTTTATGGATAATTATTATGCGTTCTTGCAAGTAATTACAAACTAATGCGTGAAAAGTAAAAATGGCCAATTTAGAATTAATAAAGAAATTAAATCAGAAATATAACAAAACAAGTCCGTTTACGGAGTCGACCAAAAGTTTTTCGTTAAATGAGTCATTTGATTCACGGAATATTGAGTCCTCTATACAAAATAATATCCAGACACTTGGAAACACTTATGCGATTTACTTCGATCAGGGAAAATCTGCGGAGGTCGCACTATTATTCATAGATGTTTGCAATTTCTCAACGCGTTTTGGTCATTTGAATGGAAAAGAAATCAGCGAGTATTTTGATGCCTATTACGATAAGATTATACCGATAATCTATAAGTTCGGTGGTGAGATTGATAAAATTATTGGAGATGGGATCATCTGTGTATTTGGTGAACCATTTCTCTCAAAACCATTAAAAGATTGCATCAAAGAAGCTGATAAATGTGCAAAAGAGATTATTAAAGAAACCTATGCGTCCAATAAGTTTGAAAGTAAAATAGCCTTTCATTTTGGTACTATAAATTATTTTAAGAATAAATCAGGTCTTTACAATGAATTGACTATAGTTGGTAAACCGCTTACGGAGTTATTCAGATTAGAATCTATTAGTGAAAATGAGCGCATAAATTATTTTGTAGAATATTCTGCGTACCCTGAGTGGAATTGGACCGCCGAGCTAAATTCTGACAGCTTGTGGCAGTTAGAGAAAACGAAAGAAGTTCCAGAAAATCTTAAAGGTGTTAAGTTTAAATATATGCAAACCAATAAATATTGGCGAATAAAATGAAACTGATTTTAGATGAAATAGAAAAGGATATTATCGATATCAGGGCAAAAAATTTCAGATATGTATCCACAAGTTTGGTGCCATCAAGACACGATACATCTTTGACCTTTGAACGTGGTGAAGATAAAGTCGGGAAAGAAATTGACAGCTGTGTTTTATACGTGGATATAAGAAATTCTGTTGAGTTAAATAGGAAGCATCACACCCAAACAATGGGTCGAATTTATACTGCTTTTTCGAAGGCCATGTTGAAAATCGCAAAACATCATGGTGGTTATGTACGAAATATTATTGGAGACAGAGTGATGATTGTCTTTCCCAAAGATAATTGTTACACCAACGCGGTAAATTGTGCTATTTCAATTTATCATATAGCTCACGATTTGATAAACAAAGTTTTTGAAGAGGTGAATTTTGAATGTGGAATTGGAATAGATTATGGAAATTTAAAAATAGTGAAAGTTGGCCTTCATAGAAGGGGAAGTGAAGGTTTTGACAATAAGAATCTCGTTTGGGTCGGTTATCCTGCAAATATTGCTTCAAGACTGACGGACGTTGCAAATAAGTCAGTGGAGAAGCGTAAATTTAAAGTGGAATATTATCCTTATAATTTTTTTGGTTACCTTGGGTTTCTTCGACCATTTAGTCCACTTAGGCAAGTTCCGACTAGCACCGATAAATTATATAGCGATACTCCAAAGGTTGATATATTAACGGGCGAAGAGTTTACAAAAAACATTTCCTTTAGTGATGTTTCAGGAATATCATATAGTGGTGGTAAGTTGATTCGTTTCGATAAAAGTGAATCGAAAATAGATTTTCCTCCAATACTAATGACATCGAGAGTCTATTCTGGATTTAAAGCCGCCAATCCAACTAGAGATGATGTCTCAGGAAAATTTTGGAAAAAGATAGATAATCATAATATCAAAAATGTTGATGTTGATGTATATGGTGGAACAGTAAATTGGGTAATTTAGTTGTATGGAAAAAATAGAGTATAGCACTAAGAGGATAGAGTTAATTAGTCAATGGATATCTAATTGTGACACAAAGAGCTCATTTATATTGACCTTTTATGGTGTTGTCCTTACCATCATTTTCACGTCAAGCATTGGTTCGGAGATGATTAGTTTTTTATCCTGTAGCATAGCAGCAAAATTGAGTTGGGAAAGTTTTGTCAATTTTATTTTGTTATTAACAACAATCGGATTTTTCGTTACCTCTGTCATTACCTTTTATCAGATATATTTGACTTTAAAGGGGAGAATAAATGTAAATATTTACAAACAAAATGGACTAAATACAGATTCAAATATCTTTTTTGGTACCATAGCGACAAAGACTTTTGATATTTTTGAAAGTGAAGTAAATAGTGAGGATGAAGTAAAATACCTAAATGATCTAAATTCTCAAATATTCGTGGCAGCAAATATTGCAACCGAAAAATTTAAGCACTATAATAAAAGTTTGTTTTGGATGTTTGTATCATTAGGTGTTTTTCTATTTCACATTGTTTTTAAGTAAAGGCTATTAAGCAAATAACAGCGTAGTTTTATATTAATTTGGTGGAGACGATTTCAATTTTTATGTCTTTTTCGTTTTTTCTTTTTCTTCATGTTGACCTCAAATAACTGTTCTTCGGGATCTTCGCTATAACCATTCAATAAAAGAGATTCCAGCAGTCCCCAATCGCTTATAATATTTCCCGTATTAAGCATAAAATCGAATAACGGATGTAAATCATCTTTTAGAGATTTTGTATTACTCAAAGGAAATTTTTGGGAAGCTAAAAGATCGGTTTTCTCATCCTCATTTAAGTTTTTACCTGAAAAGAGTTCATGAAATATATTGGCGGAGAATTCTTTGCCTAAATGAGAACCATTGAATACATTTCCGATATTATGATCTACAAAGGTAATTCCATATAATCTGCCTTGTTCATTTCTTCTTATTACTGTATTGATTCCGTGGTCTATTAAATAATCGATAAAATCCTTTTCATTGGAGGTTATTGTCTGGGCTGTGGAAATAATCTGGCTGGTTTTCACTTTAATTTCGGAATTTACTGCTTTACTTTTTTCAAAATGGGATCGAAGAGCGATAAGTCCCGCCTGTTTACCGAAAAGGGATGCTTTAAAAGGATTCCCTATTTTAGTGCCGCTAGCATCCAGAGCACTATAAACTAATCCTTCTTTTATTTCACCTTTAAAATCTTTTTTTATTTGCTCGGCAGTAATGTTGAAAAGTGAAAGAAGAGCATTGTAGCTCCCCAGGTTCTGAAAGTTATAATAATCAGGCAGGTAGCGTACCACTGCAGCAATCTGACTTTTTATGTTTCCTTTGCCGTAATCGACAGGTGTAAATGTAAAACGCTCGTCAGCACTTTTTTTTTGATCTGCGGGTGTTAAATGGTGTTTTTTTTCAATCTGGCGGCAGATTTCCATTGATCTTTTCTTCTCAAAAACATCGGATATTTTTATTCCATTTTCATCGACTGTTGTTGATACAATGTGGATGTGTGTCCTATCAATATCATTGTGTTTAAAAACCACATAGGGTTGATTACCATAGCCCATTTTGGTCATATATTCATTTGCGATGTTGATAAAGTCTTCATCCGAAACAATATCACGCGGATCTGGATTGAGCGAAATATGGATTGCAGTTTTTTCTGTATTCTTATTGGCGGCAAGGTTCGGGACGAATGAAGCTAATAATTGTCCGGTCGTATAGTTTCCGTCAGGTGTTTCGAGCATATTGTTCATGTGCAAAATCTTGCCATTATCCTGGAATACCTTGCTATGATTATATAGCAGCGCACCATAGATTTTAGAGCCACGTCCTATTTTGGCTATCATAAATTTTGCTTTTTTCCAAGAATTTCTGCTTCAAATTTTTTGCTGAGGATTAAAACTTCCCGGCAGATATTAGCGAGTTCTATGGTCAGTCCTTCAAGTTTTGCTAGGTAAAAGACTGTTTTTTTATCACCGAAATTTGTGTGCAGGATCTTTACGATCTGATTATAGTTTACGCCTATTGCCCTGAACTGAGCGAAAAACTGCGTTAATTTTGTGCAGTAATCCATAGCGCCTTTCTCTATAATCACCGAATTTATCTTCCTTTCAAACAATAGTGATACAATAAATTTAGCTTTATTGTCAAGTCCTGATTGATCTAATAACGATAAAAATCTTGCGTTTTCAGAATCCGTGAGACGGAAAACATAGCGATGGGTTGCCTTGTCGATTTTGGGTTTTCGACCTCCTTTCCGATTTGCTGTCATATCTTTTTTTCAAAACCTAATAGATAGCGATGAACATTTTAGCTGATGGGCCTTTAAAAACCTAGTTTTTCCTAGCGATCACATAAGATATCCAAAAGAGCATAAAAGGAAAATCCGACTTCGGAGGATTGCCCAGCCCTCGGCAGTGCAAGTAGTTTTGGGGCACAAAACGAGTTTTGAGGCACTCAAAACACAACTTGCTCTGTTCTTGGGAACAGATATGAGAAAGAATAGAATAAAGCTCGCATCATAAAGAGCTTTCGGAAACCGTAGGTAAAAAGAGGAAAGGTAGTAAAGCTTCTGCTTTACAGCCCCTACAGTTGCATTCTTTTGCATAGAGCATGTCGGTAAGAACTATGGTCAATGTACCCTCTTACAAAGCAAGTAATTGTAAAAACATAAAAGTATTAGGTTTTAAAACCATAAAACTATAAAAGCATAAAATTATAAAAGCGTAAAAGCATAAAACTGGTAAAATATGAGGTCATAAGTAGAGGATGTTTTTTTACCAGCCTGCTGTATTTTAAGAAGTACAAATGATTTACAAATAAGATATGAGCCTTTATGCAAGGTCATTTTTAAACCAGTAATACTGACTATACATATATTTTACGACGCATCTGTAAACTTAGGTTCTTGCTCTTTGATACAACTGTAAAATTAAGAAGCTATAAAATAATATAATATGGAAAAAAAGAAAGAAACCTTAAAGGTAAGCATTTATGCGCAAAAGGGCGGAGTTGGTAAATCGACAATGACGATTCTTCTTGCGAGCGTTTTGCATTATCGTCTTGGATATAATATCGTGGTAATGGATTGCGATTTTCCGCAGCACAGCCTTCTCGGTATGCGCGAAAGAGATAAGCGTACCATTATGGAAAGTGATTTTCATAAGCGGCTGGCCGTAAAACAATTCCATACGATCAATAAGAAAGCTTATCCCATCATTAAGTGTAAGGCCGAGAATGCACTTGAAAAAGCCTTTGACTACTGTGAGAGTAGCTACGTTCAGCCGGATATTATTTTTTTCGATCTCCCCGGAACTGCCAATACGCAGGGTGTTATCGGTGCTTTAAAGGGCATGAACTTTATTTTTTCGCCAATAACCGCAGACCGACTGGTCGTTGAGAGTACATTGGCATTCAGTGAGGTTTTTCTGAAACTTCCCGCACAGAACAAAAATGCCCTTGAACAATCACTGTTTCTATTCTGGAATCAGGTTGATGGCAGGGAAAAGACAGGTCTTTATGATTCTTATCAAACTGTAATAGAGGGATTATCGCTAAAGAGTATGACAACAAGGATCATGGACAGTAAGCGGTTTCGGAAAGAAATTGATGACACAGGAAGCTATGTTTTCAAGTCCACGCTGCTGCCTGCCGACTTACAGATTTTGAAAGCTACGCGTGTAGATGAATTTGTTAAAGAGTTTTTAAAAATAATTCATATCTGAGATGGCAATAAAGAAAGATCGTAAAGAATTTGAGAAACCCGTCATAGATGAGGAGTACCTGATGAACATTATGAGTGGCGATGAGCCTTTACCAGCGGCAAATCCGGAGGAAAGCACCGATAAAGATTTAATTCGCACGGCTAAAGTTGAGAAGTCCAGAACAAGATCCGGTAAAAAAATGGATTACGAAGAACTGTTTCTTGTCAACCGTTTTCCAACGGGGAGGAGTGGAAAGGTTGTCTATATCCGATCGGAATATCACGAACGGCTCCTGCGCATAGTGCAGTTAACCCGTGAGGACAAAATAACGCTGTATTCTTATATAGACAATATCCTGGAGAATCATTTCCGAGAATATGGTGATGAGATTACCGATTATTTCAATAAAAAATTTAAACCCATTTTATAAGATGAAAAAGCAAAATAGAAAGGTTGAAGTTACTGTTAAAGTTCATCAGCAGTTAACTTATGAGCATGTGAGTTATGAATCGCTTTTCCTTTCAGATACTTTGATGGAAAAACGTGGCGATAAGAGCATTTATGTCAGCGGAGAGCATCATACCAGATTAGCCAGAATCGCCAGTGTGATCGGTGAGGATAAAATCCCGTTATATGCGCTGCTGGATAATATATTGAGACATCATTTCACGCTTTTTGAAGAAATGCTCGTCAGGGAGTTCAAGGACAAATCAAAGCCACTTTTTTAAGTCATGGAAACTTTAATACAGACCATAATATTGTTCTGCCTAATTGTCGTGATTATACTATTGCTGATCGATAAGGTTAGGTTCATAAAACCACAGCGGAAAATATTTCGAAAGGTTGAGCAGATAGCTGAACCGGATGTGATAGGGAAGGTCACAATTCCTGAAAAAGCAAAAACACCCGTCTGGCTTGCCAATAGGAAAAAGTTAATCGAACAAATGTTGACAAATAAGGCGGATCAGGGCAACGAAGATCCAACCAGAAATGACCTGGAAAAGGAAGATGTCTCCAGTTCTAATATTGAGGAACCTGACGAAACCGATAATATTCCAGAGGATGATGACCGGTTTGGGCAGGCAGTTTCTTTAAATGAACTTACAAAAGTTGGGGACCTGTTGAAGCAGGACAATCTGGATGCAGCCCAGGAAAAAGAAACAAGTGACATCCTCCACAAAATGGAGGGAACGGAGTTTCTTGCGATGATGCAACAGTCCATCGATGGGGCTTCGCAGAAGATCGCCAGGCTTTTGGATAAGTCGTTATCGGAAAAGCATAATGTCATTCCGAAAGAGAACCAGAATAATGCTCTGGACAATTTTAATATCGGAGACTTTATCTGATACTGAATTTTTAAAGCACTAATCAGTAACAATAAAAAAAGGAGCTATGATAGCAAAGGATGATCCCGATTATGTGATCGAAGAATACAAAGGCCGGATAATAGCCAGTCATAAAAATAATGTTTCCCAAAAATCAATGGACAACATAATCATCGTTTATGATAAGCTTGATTTTCCTGATTACGGATTTTACATCGGACTTGATGACTCTAAAAGTGCAGGCTACAGGAAAATGGAACCTGTTAATATGGATGATGCTAGAGGTTATATTGATTGGTTAGCAGAAGTGACCAATAAAAACGACCTCCAGCAAGATGCCTCAGTTTCTGTTCCCCTTCCGATTAAAGAAATTGTGGGCCAGATCTTATCTGAGGTCGCTTTGAGAAGGTTGGAAAATAATGAGGCACATTCCCCGAGTAAATCCCGGAAAAAGGGTAGAGGGATCTAATTAGATATTCATAAATAATAAAGAAAGTATGGAAGCAAACCTACCTGAAATTGAACTATGCGGTACCAAATTTCAATTTGATATTGATAGATTAGTTTTAATTGAAAAAAAAGATCCAAATAATCTGTTGTTTTTCAACGAAATGCTTGATCATCTTACCCATTACGAATTTTTTTACAGTAAAATAAATAAAAATACTCCTACGGAAAGATCTTTAGGTCCCGCTGATGATATTTTTCATGAATCCGAAAAAAGTAAGGAAGAATTTGCTCAGTCAACAGTAAAAGTAAGCGTTCCACGAATTGCTGAGATTGATCCGGAAGGTATGATGCGGAGATACGGCTGTAGCGTGGATGACATTAAAAATAAAACTGATTTTGACATCATCGTGGATCAGGAGATCCTCAGACGAAGGGTATCTGGCGAACGCGTAAAAATTGATATTGCGGGTATAGTTTATGAAATAGATGCTATTGCTAATTCACTTCGACCACTGAACGGCGATATGGATAGTATCAAATTAACAGCGTATCGGTATGATTATTTTATTGATGATGAAAGTTGTTATTACTTATACTGCAATATGAATGACGGCCGTATCGTCGATCTGCTTCGAGATCAAACGGTCGAAAATTCAATAGAGTTTAAAGTTCCGGATCTTACAAACTTAGATCCAATTGCAGTTATCAATAATTTTCATTTCCTTACAGATCTTGAACTATATTATCAGGATCTTAAAATGTTTCATTTTGCCGAACCGTCACAACAACAGATCAATGGAACCGCTTTATTAAACAGTGATTTTACAGTTAAAAATCCAGATCTGAAGACCTTGATCCAGATCTCAGAAAATGATCCTGATTTTACTCTGCAGGAATACCGAAATTATATTATTGCGAGTAGCAATGACACTGGCTATCCTGCTAAAGACCTGACCATAATCTATGAAAAAAACAACAAACCGTACAATGCACAGGTGATAATTCCTTTTTCTGAACATTCAGCCAGCAATATGAAGCAGTCAGGTGTAAATGAAGCAATGAAGCATATTGACAATTTGGTCGATAAAGTGAATAATATATCCAGTAATTCTATATTGAGCAGACTTCTTCCCATTAATAAATATCTTGAACTGTATCATTCGCAAGATCAAATAGAAGCTAAAAAATTATTGATCAAAAATGAAAAATCAGCAATAGAGAATCCCAAGAAAGGGAAGAGGCCAAAATTTTGAAATTAGATAGGAAAATTAAGGAAAAATGGTACCTCAATGTTCTGCAATTCACCAAATATTTAACGCTACAGCAGAATTTAGCTCAGCAATTAAATTAATAAAAATAATAAAAGCTGAGTTATGGAAAAAGAACTACCGATCTATACAGATCCAGATTACGGAATCGAGTTTATTGTTGATGTGGAGAAATTCGAATTTCGGGAAAGGGCCAACCCCGAAACCCGTTACACATTAGAAGATATGATCGATCTGGAGGAAGAGGGATACCGCTTTGATCATTTCGACAAGACGAGTAGACAGAATTTAACTATAACTCCTCCACAGTTTGTAACGCTTGCCCCTAGGGAGATGGCAGAAAAGTATAATAAGGCTGTTGAGGAAATTCTATTGCTGACCGATTTTGAGCTCATGGTCGATCAGGAGGCACTGACAAGAAGAATTAAACATGGAGAACTTCCAACGGTTGAAATTGGAGGACACATCTTTTATGCAGATGCACGGATAGATCTTTTGAGGCCTAAAGATGTTCTATCAACAATGGGTATACGTTTTGATGATCTGGAGGATTGGTATGTTGAGGATAAAAATGTCTATGCCTTTCCTTACGATCCCAAAAATTTTGAGATAGGAGATCGAGAATGGGATAAAATACTGGACTACCCCATAGATTTAATTTTTGTTGAAATTCCTTATTCAAGAACCCTTGATCCGGTGGGATGGAACCGAAGAAATGGATGGGAGGAGATAGAAGGTTTGAAAGAAACGGGCCTCAGACTTGACTTTAAGGCCGAGTTGGTGCCGTGGAATAAATCTGGAATTGATGAAATTATCTCGGAAAATAGACTTAAACAGCCGATCAGGGAAGCAGTTAAAGACAATGAAAGGAAAAAACATAAGAAAAGGAGGAAATTATAGGAACATTGAGGACATTGCTTTACACCAAGTGTTTAAAACCGTCGACGGCAACTTATCAGGAATCAGTGGAGCACTGATTCCTGCAATTAAAACGATCAATAAATATGAAATACTATACTACAATCCTAGAAAGATGAATATTGTAGTCTTTCTTCTTCAAGATCAAGACGCATCAGATGTTTTTTTATTATATCCTCATCCAGATCTTTGTATTCTGCATTTTTTTTCAGCAGCCAACGTCTTTGAAATTCCAAAAGATCTATATATAGATTTTTGGACGGAGCACTTCGGCATACATTTTCGACATCATTATATTTTTTCTCCCATTTTGCGACCATGTTCATGACATGGGGATAATCCTGGATTTTATCACCGTATTTGTCCTGGAGGTAATGTACTGTATCCGCTGTCATTTCCTTGAAAAGACTGGCGCTAATCTGTTCTTCGGACATTTCGTTTTCTTCGGAAGGTAGGTTTAGTTTTTTAATGAGAAGAGGGAGTGTTAATCCCTGAACAACAAGGGTTAATAGGATGACTACAAAAGTGACAAACAAGATGAGGCTTCTTTCTGGAAAAAGCTGTCCGTTATCCATGTAAACCGGAATAGAAAGTGCTGCAGCTAAAGAAACCACTCCGCGCATCCCCGACCAGCCAAAGAAAACCGGGAATTGCCATCCGTGGTTCTGGGAAGCTGCGACCGTCGTAAATTTTCTTGCAATGAATGTCGCAATTACTGCGGCATAAGAAGAGATAAACCGGACAAGTATTACAACGCCGGTGATCAAAACACCATATCCGATAGCTTTTGAAATGCTTACATTTTCAAGCTCTGCAATAATCTGGGGAAGGTCAAGACCGATCATCATGAAGACTGTACCGTTTAGTATAAAGCCCAGGCAGTTCCAGACACTTATGGTCCGTAATCTAGAAGAGCTGCTCAAAAACTTATGCTGGTTATAGGACAGAAACAGTCCTCCCGATACAACAGACAATACACCGGAAGCGTGAGTTTCTTCAGCCGCAAGGTACATAATGTAGGGAGCAATGAGCGTTAAAATGGTATCTATATTAACATCGGTATCCAGTTTTTTATGTACTTCCATAAAGATTTTTCCTGTCAGAATTCCAATTCCCACGCCACCGATCACCATCCAGAAAAAGCTTCCCAAAGCTTCATACCAAACAAAATGTCCGGTCATTACTGCGGCTATGGCAAAATGAAATATGATCAATGACGAGGCATCATTCAGTAGGCTTTCGCCCTCCAGAATAGCGGCGGAACTTTTGGGTATTTTCACATTTTTAAGAATTGCCCCCGCACTTACGGCATCCGGCGGCGATACAATTCCACCCAATAAAAAACCCAGGGCCAGGGTAAAACCGGGAATAAAATACCAAGCGGTAACTCCAACTGCGAAGGCAGTGAAGAATACAACCAAAAACGCAAAACTGCTGATAATCCTGCGCCATTTCCACAGCTCTTTCCATGAAATATTCCATGCTGATTCGTAGAGCAGGGGAGGTAGGAATATAATGAAAATTAGCTCGGGATCAATTGTTATAACCGGGACTCTGGGAATGAAGCTAACAGCTAATCCTGCCAATACCAGTAAAATAGGATAAGCGATCCTGATCTTTCTTGCCAGAATAATCAAAAGAGTAATCAATACTGCAAGGATCAGATAAAAAATAAATTTTTCTTCCATTTTGCAAAAATAATATTCCTAAACTTGATCGTGTAGAAGTATCCTACAACTAATTCAACACTATATAAAATTGCACATTAAAATAATGTGCAATTCTATATAGTGCAGCGTTATTGCATCTTTGTATGATATATTTAGCGGGATCTAAGCCCCTCAGTATCGTTAAAAACTATCGGATGCGAATACTTAGATATAGATGAACTGTCTATAGAGACCGTCTAATTGAAGGCGGATTTCATCTGTCAGTTTTTCATCATGATCGTCTGATGCAGCAACAAGCTGACGTTCCAGTTCAGTTATCCTTTCGCAGAGCTCCTCAAGATTCTTACAAAAAGCTTCTGTGTGGGTGAAGTTTTTTCCTTCGCGGGGTTCCTCCGCATTTGGTCTACGGCTGGAGGAAACGGGAGAAACATGATTTTCTTCGTTGAAAGCAATTTGGCGTTTTCGGCGACTTTCGGTTTCGTCAATAGCTGCCTTCATTGCCGGGGTGATCTTGTCGGCATACATAATAGCTTTTCCGTTGACATTACGTGCTACACGGCCAATCATCTGTATAAGTGCACTTGCTGACCGCAGAAATCCAGCCCTGTCAGCATCAAGTATTGCAATCAGTGAAGCCTCCGGAATGTCGAGTCCCTCCCGCAACAGACTGATACCTATCAGGATGTCGAATTCTCCGGCTCTGAGATCATTGAGAATTTCAGTTCTTTCTAAGGTCTTAAAATCCGAGTGTAGATATCTCACGCGGAAACCTTCGCTCTGGATATAGCCACTGAGTTCTTCGGCGGCGGCTTTTGTCAGCGTGGTGATCAAAACACGGTTGCCCGAATCCACACATTTTTTTATTTCGCCCAGCAGATCGTCAATATCATTTGCTGATGGCCGTACCTCCACAATGGGATCGAGAAGTCCAGTGGGTCTGACAACCTGTTCAACAACGCGGTCCTCTGAAACTTTCAGCTCATAATTACCGGGGGTGGCCGAAACAAATATAGTCTGCGGTTTGATCTTCTCAAATTCTTCAAAACTAAGGGGATGGTTGTTTTTTGATGAAGGAAGTCTAAAACCATAATCTATCAGGGTATCTTTACGCGCCTGATCGCCCTTGTACATTGCCGAAATCTGCGGAATCATGACGTGTGATTCATCTATAAACAGAAGGCCATCCTTCGGTAAATAATCCAGAAGGGTAACGGGTGGCAGTTTGGGATCACGGCCACTAAAAAAGCTTGCGTAGTTCTCCATACCAGAACAGTATCCGGCAGTACGGAGCATTTCCACATCATCGGTAATACGCTGGTAAAGACGGTCAGCTTCTTCCAGTCTATTTTCGTTGTTGA
Source organism: Chryseobacterium sp. ZHDP1 (assembly GCF_018603435.1). Lineage (GTDB taxonomy): Bacteria > Bacteroidota > Bacteroidia > Flavobacteriales > Weeksellaceae > Chryseobacterium > Chryseobacterium indicum. The sequence goes on from NZ_CP075682.1 coordinate 4,397,079, forward strand.
GCTGTGCAACACGCTCATCAAGTTCGGTCATAATCTGGTCCGCTGCTGCTGTTGCCTGTATTTTTGAAGGTGCAAATAGAGTTTTGGGCGACACTGAATACGCTGTTATATCTTCAAGCTCTTTGCCTGAAGCGGCATCAATAAACTTTAGTGAAGTGATTATCCCGTAACTAAGAACGATTTGTATGGCCCTGTATTCTGAATCAGCGGGAAAAATTTTTATGATATCTCCTTCGATCCGGTAGTTACCACGTTTCAGGGCACGTTCCGTACGGCTGTACTGTAAATGTGCCAGGCCCTGCTCCAGCTGGTCTATCTGAACTGTCATTCCCAGCGACAGGCGAACCTGTAATGCGCTATAATCGCTGGGTGCTCCAAGCCCATAAATGGACGAAACCGATGCGACCACAATAGTATCCCTGCGTTCAATAAGGGATTTTGTGGTGGAAAGGCGGAGTCTTTCCAAATGCTCGTTGATGGAAGAGTCTTTTTCAACGAAACGGTCACTGCCGGGCAGATACATCTCAGGCTGAAAATAATCGTAATATGAGACAAAAAACTCAACAGCATTCTCTGGGAAAAATTGCTTCATTTCATCATATAGCTGAGCAGTCAAGGTTTTGTTAGGTGCAAGAATCAAGGTCGGACGTTTTAGCTGATGGATAATGTTGGCCATTGTAAAGGTCTTTCCTGAACCTGTGATACCTTTGAGTGTCTGGTGGGTAGCTCCAGATTCAATTCCCGAAACAAGTCTTGCGATAGCATCCGGCTGGTCTCCTGCTGGAATATATTTTGAGTGCAATATAAAAAGGCCTTTTGACATAAGTTTCCTGTTAGTTGGTTGTAACACAAATATAATTAAAAAACTGATTCACGGTTTGCCGGTGTTCCGGGAAAATCAATGTTTCATTTATCCGCAAACTAAACCTCCGGAATTTAATGTTTGACCAGCAGGTGTAAAATAGTTTGGTAAGGCCATAATGTGCGTTGGACTGTTATTGATCAGGCACAGTTACCTTTTTTCTGGGTTCAGCGACACCACTCCCTATACAATACAGTATTATTAAAATATAACCCGCTCTTTTACAGTGGACAGGAAGGTCGCAAATGTATATTATATAATGTTATATGTATAATATCAGGCGTCTCAGGCAGCATAACTTTGTATTATCAAATCAGAGGATCTGGTGATAAAATATCCTTACTACAGAAAATGGAAGAGAATAGTTCAATAAACAATTTAAATATAATCCTGGATGAAATTAAAGCGATTTCATCAGTACTGAATCCGGTATCGCTACAGACACTGGAGGACAATTTAAAGAAAGCGGACCGTATATTTTTTGCAGGTGCCGGACGTACCGGTTTAGCACTGAAGATGGCTGCCATGAGATTTATGCATCTAGGCTTAAATGTATATGTTGTGGGTGAAACAACTACGCCCGCCATCTTAAAGGACGATCTTCTGCTGGTAGGCTCCGGTTCTGGAAGCACGCCGACACTTGTAATCGCCGCTGAAAAGGCAAAAAAACAACATGCAACTGTTATTGGCATTACAGCGGATTCGAATAGCAAAATTGCTAGCCTTTCAGACCATGTGGTGCTTGTTAACGCGGCGGTGAAGACGGACTTTGGAGAATCAGCGTCCCGTCAGTATGCCGGAAGTCTCTTTGAACAGTCTGTCCTTTTGGTCCTTGATGCTGTATTTATGACACTGTGGAGAGATTCAGGCCTGACAAAAGAGGAACTCTGGCCGAAACATGCCAATCTTGAATAACGAGAAATACAATTAAATAAATATTAAAATTTTATATTATGACTAAGTTACAAGTAGCGATTGACTTATTGACTACAGAAGCAGCCCTTGATTTGGCTGCAAAAGTATCACCTTATGTGGATATCATCGAGCTGGGAACACCTTTAATCAAAGCTGAAGGTCTAAAAGTAATCACCGCAATGAAATCCGCGCATCCCGATAAATTGGTCTTTGCGGATCTGAAAACAGCTGATACAGGTGCATTAGAAGCAGAAATGGCATTCAATGCAGGTGCGGATCTGGTAACCGTAATGGGTGCTGTTGATGATTCCACGATCAAAGGTGCGGTAGAAGCAGCAAAAAAAGCCGGTAAAAAAGTAGTAGTTGATACGATCGGTGTAAAAGACCGTGTACAACGTGCCAAAGAAGTTACAGCCTTTGGTGTGGCATTTGTTGAATTGCATGCTGGCCTTGATGAACAAGCGCAGCCGGGTTATAACGTGCAAAAACTTATCGGTGAGGGCCGCGAGGCACAGGTTCCTTTTTCGATTGCCGGTGGTGTAAATCTTGACACGATTAAAGATGTCGTGGCTGCTGGTGCAGCAGTAGCTGTTGCCGGAGGAGCCATCTATGGTGCCCAGGATCCAGCTGCAGCAGCTAAAGCCCTGAAAGAAGCCATCACAGCATAAATCAGAAAGTCGGATTATCCTTCGAAGTCTTCTCTGTACTAACAGGGAAGACTTTATTCTGCGAATCAAATCTGCTCAATTTTTAACTGTAGTGAAGAATGATATAAATAGAATATTTAAAGATTTAGAAAATGAAGACATATAATTTTGGTATAGTAGGCCTGGGTGTGATGGGCCGAAATTTATTGCTCAATATGGCGGATCATGGATTTGCTGTGGCTGGGCTGGATATGGATCAGGAGAAGGCAGGTTCATTGCAGAATGAAGCACAGAAAGACCATCAGATTTTTGCAACCGTTGATCCGGAATCCTTTGTTAAATCTCTGGAAAGTCCGAGAGCAATAATGCTCCTTGTTCCTGCGGGTTCTGCTGTTGACGGGGCAATAGGAACTTTACTTCCCTTGCTGGATGAGGGCGATATAATAATCGATGGGGGCAATACCTATTTTTCTGATACCGACAGGAGGTATCAGGAACTTTCGTCAAAGGGAATCCACTTTTTTGGTATGGGAATCTCAGGTGGTGAGAGCGGGGCCAGAAGGGGGCCGAGTATGATGCCCGGAGGTGATAAGGTAGCTTATGAGCGATTACGCCCCATTTTTGAAGCAATTGCTGCAAAAGTTGATGATGCACCATGCGTTGAATTTTTGGGTAACGGCTCAGCGGGCAACTATGTGAAGATGGTTCATAACGGTATAGAATATGGAATTATGCAGCTTATTGCAGAGACCTATGATATAATGAAGAATGTCTATCATCTGGAGCATGAAGTGATACAGGAATCATTTGAACAGTGGAACAGGGAAGAACTGAATTCATTTCTCATTGAAATTACCGGAGCTATTCTAAAGCGAAAAGAAGAGAATACTTTCCTGGTGGATCTGATTTCAGACTGGGCTAAATCCAAAGGGACAGGTAAATGGACATCTCAAAATGCAATGGATCTTCAGGTGCCCGTACCTGTGATCGACGCTGCTGTGAATATGCGGGACATGTCCAAATATAAATTGGAAAGGATTCAGGCATCGAAGCTGCTGACCTGGCAAAATACGTCAAAAGTTGATCCTGTTGATCTGGAACATCTGAAGGCCGGTCTTTATTTCGCGATTATTAGCACATACGCACAGGGGCTTGCCCAGCTTAGGATGGCATCTGATACCTATGGTTATGGATTGAATCTGGAGACCGTGTGTAAAATCTGGCGTGGGGGCTGTATCATCCGTGCGACACTTCTGGAAGACTTCCGAAAGGCGTTCGCTTTACAGCCGGATCTTGCAAATATTCTACTTGACAGGGAGATTGCTGCCAAGTTAAATGCATCACAGGCAGGTATCCGGTCCATCATTCGGGATGCCATTCAGAATGGTACACCTGTTTCGGCATGGATGAATGCACTGTCATATTTCGATTCTTACCGTGCAGAAAATTTGCCTACGAACCTTATTCAGGCACAACGGGATTTTTTTGGAGCGCATACTTATGAAAGAACTGATAAGGAAGGCGTATTCCATACCCGTTGGGAATCTTAAAATTAAATAAAATGAAAAATAATGATAAAAAGCCAACCTCGATCGTAGTTTTTGGGGCAACAGGAGATTTGGCGAAAAGAAAATTATTTCCTGCATTTTTCAATCTGTTCCTGGAGGGTTGGTTGCCCGAGGAATTTGAAGTTCTTTCACTGGGAAGAACGGAACAGACACAGGAAGAATTCAGGAATTATATCCTTGAAAATATCAGGACATTTTCAAGAATCCAAAAATTCTCCCAGGAACAATGGAATAATTTCAGTGAGAAAATTAAATTTATCAGATTTGATATAACACAGGAGGAATCTTTTATCCGGTTGAAAAATGAACTTGATACCATTGATGTAAACTTGGGGATCAGATCCAACCGTCTGTTTTACCTTTCGGTGGCACCCAGTTTTATTGAAACGGTATCGAATAGCTTAAAAAATGCAGGTCTGACCGAGAATGTTGATCAGGACAGGATGATCATTGAAAAACCTTTTGGGTATGATAAGGCTTCGGCCGTAGCGCTCAATAAGCTCCTTTCGCAGACTTTTAAGGAGGAGCAGATCTACCGGATCGATCATTACCTTGGAAAGGAGAATGTACAGAATATCCTGGCTTTCCGTTTTGGAAATACCATTTTTGAACCATTGTGGAATAATAATTATATCGATTCTGTACAGATTACCGTTGCGGAGACTGTCGGCGTTGAAGACCGGGGCGGATACTATGATGGGTCAGGGGCTCTCCGTGATATGATCCAGAACCATTTGATGCAGATTCTCTGCATGATTGCCATGGAAGCTCCCGCTGCATTTGAATCGTCAGAGATCAGGGACCGTAAAGTAGACGTGCTCAAAAGTGTCAGAAGGATCAACCTTGAGGATATCGGACATTATACGGTAAGAGCACAGTATACCGAGGGAGAGATTGACGGTAAAAAGAAATCTGGCTATTTGGAAGAACCCGGAGTGAATCCAAAGTCAAATACGGAAACATATGTTGCGATGAAGTTTTACATTGACAATGAACGCTGGCGCGGGGTACCGTTCTATATGCGGACGGGTAAGCGCATGCAGGAAAAAAAATCTTCCATCGTGATCAGTTTCAAAGACGTCCCGTGCACGACATTTCGAGATGATCTGAATATGCTGTTCCCCAATAAACTGGTGATCAATATCCAGCCAGAAATGGACGTCAGGCTGTCGTTCATGACCAAAAAACCAGGTCTGGACATGAAGCTGAAACCGGCTGAAATGGTATTCGACTATTTTGAATGTTCATCGGAAACTCCTGAAGCTTATGAAACCTTACTCCTGGATGCTCTTGACGGGGATTCTACTCTTTTTATGCGTTCGGATCAGGTGGAGGAGGCCTGGGATGTTATCTCCAATATTCAGACCGCCTGGGAAAGCGGAAATTCGCCAAAGATGGACACGTATGCTGCTGGAAGTGCGGGGCCTGCAGCTGCGGATGATTTATTGAAGAGACAGGGGCATCACTGGTTATCTACTTCTGCCGAAAAATTTAAAAAGGAACAAGATGCTTAATATATTTGCGACCACAGAAGAAATTTTCAAAGAAGCTGCAGCGGTTTTTATCAGTTCTGCAAATGAAGCGATTATGCAGAAAGGATATTTTGCCGTTGCACTGACGGGCGGATCTTCACCGGAAGGCCTGTATAGGTTACTATCGGAAGATCAGTATAAAAACCAGATCGACTGGACCAAAGTACTGATCTTCTGGGGAGATGAAAGGTGGGTGCCACTTGACAATGACCTGAGCAATGCCAGGATGTCCTATGAGCAGCTCTTGGACAGAGTGCCTGTTCGGCCGGTCAATGTCTTTCCCATGTACCGGGACGGTATAACAGCAGAGGATTTCGCTGCTGTATATAATGTATTATTAAAAGAAATGCTGGGAAGTGATGGCAGAATGGATCTCATCCTTCTTGGAATGGGACAAGATGGGCATACTGCCTCGTTGTTTCCGGGAACCGTGGCGCTGGATGAAACAGAAAATTGGGTCACTGCGTATTATCTGGAACAGCAGCAGATGTACAGGATTACACTGACGGCCCCTTTTCTTAACAGGGCACGAAAACTGCTCGTGATCGCTTTTGGAAAAACGAAGGCAGAAGCTCTCAAAGAGGTTATCGAGGGGCCTTATAACCCCAGAATATACCCGGCACAATTGCTTGCGCCATCTCAGGGAGAATTATTATTTTTGGTAGACAAAAAAGCAGCAAAATATTTGCACAGCAATATTTAATATAAAAAATAAATATGATCACACATCATCTGAAAGATATTCAGCATAATTCTGAAAGGGCAATCACGCCCTTTCATATTTTTGAATTGGACAGGAATGCACTGGAGGAATATAGGGAACCGCATACAAAAGACCATTTTTGTCTATTATTTGTTAAAAAAGGCAAAATGAAAATGCAGGTGGAGGACCGCCGGTACGATGTGACCGAAAATAACATCTGTGTTATATTTCCTGGACAGCTATCATCAAAAGAACAGATCAGCAGTAACTTTGAGGGCAAGATGATCCTGTTTGATGAAGTGCTGTTCTGTTCGGATATCCTTAAAAATGAGCTGAGTATTTACAATCACAACATTTCTGTCAAACTCAATCATATTGAACTGCCCGTAGCGGAGACCAAGGAAGTAGAGTTGCTGTTGGATCAGATAGAAAAATTATACCATGATCTGACATCGGTAAAGAAAGAACAGGCACGGTTTTACATCAAGATAACGTTACTTAAACTGGTCGAGTTTGTCCACACAAAGTGGGACAAGAATAAGCTGACCAATGAAAATACGAAACTCTATGGGAAATTTTTAGAATTACTGGAGCGGCATTACAAGACAGAGCGTACAGTAAGCTGGTATGCGGAAAAATTGCTGATTTCACCAAAAAAATTAAATGAGATCACCAAGAAAACCGCAGGACTTACCTCGATCGAAACCATCCACGCAAGGATCATGAATGAGATCAAGCAATTGTTGCTGCTCTCCAGCTATTCCCATAAGGAAATTGCTTTCGAACTTGGCTTCAACTCACCTGCTGCACTCAACAAGTTTGTTAAGGCTAAGCTTGATGAAACACCGACGGACCTGCAGCAGCAATTGGCGCAAATGTATAAGACATAGGTATAAGTTGGTTGCGTGACCGCCGGAGAATTGAGCTAGGTTTGTAACATAAATCTTAAACATATGTTACCAACGGTTAATTTAAAAAATACAGAGGCTTTTCAGAAGCTTACGGCACATTTCCAGATAATAGAAGATGTGCAGATCCGCAATTTATTTATAGAAGATCCCCATCGGTTCTCCACGTTTTCAGTGCAATGGGGTGATATACTGTTTGACTATTCAAAAAACAGAATTACAGAAGAGACGCTGAACCTTTTGCTGGATCTGGCAAAAGAGGTGAAACTAGACCAGGCGATTGATAAAATGTTCGCTGGAGATAAGATCAATGCAACGGAGGGCAGGCCTGTTCTGCATACAGCACTGCGCCAGCCAAAAAATGCGGTAGTTACTGTTGATGGAGTGAATATCATACCCCAGGTTCATGAAGTACTGGGCCAGATGAAAAATTTCACACAGGAAGTACTTTCGGGAAGCTGGACCGGATATACGGGAAAGTCGATAACTGATGTTGTCAATATTGGGATCGGTGGGTCAGATCTCGGCCCCGTCATGGTAACGGAGGCTTTAAAAGCATATAAAACGCCTCTGAATCTACATTTTGTATCGAATGTCGATGGTACGCACATTTCTGAGGTCTTTAAGTATGTGAATCCTGAAACCACACTTTTTCTTATTGCTTCCAAAACATTTACCACCCAGGAAACCATGGCCAATGCCCATAGTGCGCGTTCTTGGCTACTTGAGGCCGGAGCTGAAATAAAAGATATCGAAAAACATTTTGTTGCGCTGAGTACGAATGAAGCTGAGGTGGAAAGGTTCGGAATCAATACGCGCAATATGTTTGTGTTCTGGGACTGGGTAGGGGGAAGATATTCATTATGGTCCTCAATAGGACTGTCTATCAGTCTTGGAATAGGATATGATAATTTCCAGGCGTTATTGGAGGGTGCCCATGAGGCCGACGAGCATTTTCAGCATATTCCCTTTGAAAAGAATATTCCCGTAATCATGGCTCTTTTGGGGATCTGGTATATCAATTTTTATGGTGCTGAGACCTTGGGTATTTTTTCGTATGACCAATACCTGCACCGTTTTGCTGCCTATTTTCAACAGGGGGATATGGAGAGCAATGGTAAATATATCGACCGTAACGGTCATATTGTTGATTATCAGACAGGACCTATAGTCTGGGGCGAACCTGGCACCAATGGACAGCATGCGTTTTATCAGTTACTTCATCAGGGGACGAAGCTGATACCTTCGGATTTCATCGCGCCGGCTCAGAGTTTAAATCCACTGGGAGAACATCATAAAATACTATTGTCCAATTTTTTTGCTCAGACCGAAGCACTGATGAACGGAAAATCAGCGGAGGAAGTGATAACCGAATTGCAGGGATCAGGAAAATCGGCTGATGAAATCGAGCAGCAGCGTAAATACAAGGTATTTCAGGGAAACCGTCCGACAAATTCATTTTTGCTGAAAAAGATAACGCCAAAATCATTGGGTAAACTGATCGCTCTTTATGAACATAAAATTTTTGTGCAAGGGGTCATCTGGAACATTTTCAGCTTTGATCAATGGGGCGTAGAACTTGGTAAACAATTAGCTAATGCTATCTTACCTGAACTTCAGGAGGATCACCAGGTTCAGGGCCACGACTCATCTACCAATGGGTTGATCAATCAATATAAGTCCTGGCGCTGATTCAGGATAGGTTTTACTCCAAGTATAAAAAGCAGAAGTTTATTACTTCTGCTTTTTATACTTAATACAGTACCAAATATGCTGTATGTCAGTGATTAAATGTATAACTATGAATGTTGTGTTCCGTATGAAGTATTTGATTTTCAATAGTATAATGGTAGTTGTCTGCCTTTTTGTTTTAATTTCAGTTGTTTATTCATAAGGGAGCAAATGTATATCATATAATATTCAATGTATAACATCAGCCTCTGTCATTGCAGTAATTTTGTATAAGAAATTTAAAATAAAAATATGAGCAAGTTATTTGTTGCCAGCGAAGTATTTCACGGAGCTGGAAGTTTATCAGAATTAAAGAACCTTTCAGGAAAGAAAGCGATCATTGTAACTGGTGGACAATCAATGAAAAGAAGTGGGACCTTAGATAGAGCACTTTCCTATTTAAACGAAGCAGGACTTGAAACTGCTGTTTTTGACGGTGTTGAAGAAGATCCGTCTTCGGAAACAAGTCTTAAGGGAGCTGCAGTGATGCGTGATTTTGAACCGGACTGGATTGTTGGTCTTGGGGGCTGTTCTGCAATCGATGCGGCAAAAATGATGTGGGTCTTCTATGAATATCCCGATGCCGATTTTGAGGCAATGACAAAACCTTTCACTGTTCCGACATTACGCCAGAAGGCTAAATTTGTAGCGATTCCTTCTACAAGTGGTACAGGAACAGAAACAACAGGTCTGGCGGTTATCACTGATAGAGAAAAAGGGGTGAAGTATCCGATCGTTTCTTACGAGTTAACTCCGGATATTGCAATTGTAGATGGAGAAATATGTGCTTCAATGCCGGCTCACATCACATCAAATACGGGTCTGGATGCTTTGACACATTGTGTGGAAGCCTATGTGTCGAATATTGAAGACAACTATGCAGATGTACTGGCAAAAGGAGGTCTGGAAATTGTTTTTCAGAATCTGGAAGAAGCGGTGAATAATCCGGGCAATATCAAGGCCCGTCAAAACATGCACGATGCTTCATTTATGGGAGGTTTAGCTTTTAATAATGCGTGGTTGGGTATTGTACACTCATTATCGCATCAAGTTGGCGCCCTTTATGGTATTCCCCATGGTGCAGCCAACGCGATATTCCTTCCAAATGTGATCCGTTACAATCAGACAGCAACAAGCAGATACCCTGATCTGGCCAAAATTGTTGGCAGGACATCAGCAGAGGAGCTGGCTCAGGAAATAGAGAAACTTAGAGCGTCTGTCAATAACATAGGTTCACTGAAAGCATTCGGTATTTCCCGTGAAGACTGGGAGAAAAATCTGGATTTCATCAGCAAAAATGCTTTAGAAGATCCATGTACAGGTTTCAATCCGCGTAAACCGACTTTACAGGACTTAAAAGATCTTTACAATGCTTCTTTTGAAGGCGATATCTATCAGAATTAAACAAGTTTGATAAAGAAAGTGGTTTACCCTTTAATTTAGGGTGGATCACTTTCCTCCGTTTGGTATTTTGGAGCTATATTTATTTAATTGGAATCGGAAATTCTTATTTTGAATTGTATAGTAATAATAATGTTAAATAGAAAGTCCCATGATTATAAACCGCAGAGTTCCATTTAAATTTCTATTAAATGAAATTAAGGTACAATTGTTTACAGTTGCCCTTCTGGGGGTTACTTTTGGTCTATTACCATATTATTTACCAGATTATGCGCCGGATATTTCCATTCAGATAGCGACAACTTTGGGTATTGCGATCTCGATTCTGTTATCGTATAAAATCAACCAGTCCTATAACCGGTGGTGGGAAGCCCGTACCATTTGGGGAGCAATCGTAAATGACAGCCGTTCTCTGATCCTGCAGCTCCAGCTTTATGTGAAAACTGAAAACCTAGATGTGGCTAAAATTTCAAATTATCAGATTGGCTGGTGCAGAGCCTTAGAAAGATCATTGAGGCGGCAGGATATTTGGTCTGTTCTGGAAGATTTGCTCAACGAAGAGGAAATTAAAAAGCTCCGAGAACATTCGAATGTTCCCCTTGCGATCAGTCAATTACAGAATGGATGCTTGAAAAAACTTTATGATGAGAACCTGCTGAATGAATTTGCTCTGCTTCAGATAGAAAAAACATTAAATGATCTGGTAGCATCTATGGGGAGGGCAGAGCGGATTAAGAATACCGTTTTTCCCCCCACATTTGGACAGATATTGCATGCCGCCATCTATTTGTTTGCCGTTTTTCTGAGTCTGTCATCCTCGTTCCACTTAAACATTGTGCTGCAGGTTGTCATTCTTATTTCGGTTTCGATGATGTTTTTTTTCTTGGAAATGCTAGCGCATAGGCTTCAGGATCCTTTCAGCAACAGCCCTACGGATACGCCTATGACCGCACTTTCACGAACGATAGAGATCAATATCCGTCAACTATTAAATGAGAAGGAAATCCCAGATCCGATTGAGCCACAGGGATTTTATCTTATGTAACCTTAAAGCATTATTTTATGAAAATTTTTGGTAAAAATACAGAAGGCTCTAATAAGAGAGGCCTTTCAGATCAAAGTCCAAGCGAACAGAATTTCGAGGGTTTTGTACGTGTCAGGGGAGCCAAGGAACACAATCTAAAAGATGTTGATGTCGATATTCCGAGAAATAAACTTGTCGTGTTTACGGGGATATCGGGTTCGGGTAAATCTTCTCTTGCATTTGGTACGATCTATGCGGAAGCACAGCGAAGATATCTGGAATCAGTATCACCCTATGCAAGACGTTTATTTAATCAAATGAATGTTCCGGAAGTCAGTGCCATTCATGGACTGCCCCCGGCTGTTGCCCTGCAACAGAGCAGGGGAGGAACTACCGTCCGCTCTACAGTGGGAAGTGTAACGACTATCTCCAATTTATTGAGGATGTTATATTCCCGGGCAGGGGATTACCCGCCCAAGCAGTCTATCATCTATGCAGAAGGATTTTCTCCAAATACGCCGGAAGGAGCATGTCCTGTATGCCATGGTATCGGACGCATCTACGATGTCACAGAAAAATCGATGGTACCGGATGATTCCCTGACAATACGTGAACGGGCTGTAGCTGCCTGGCCATCGGCTTGGCAAGGGCAAAATCTCCGGGAGATTTTGATGACTTTAGGATTTGATGTCGATAAGCCGTGGAAGGATCTGCCGAAAAAAGACCGGGACTGGATACTGTTTACCGATGAAACACCGACAGTACCCGTGTATTCAGGGCTGTCTGCAGCGCAGGTACAGCGGGCGGTGAAAATGAAATTGCCGCCAAGCTATATGGGAACTTTTACCGGTGCCAAACGCTATGTTCTGCAAACATTTGCAAATACCAACAGTCAGATGATGAAGAGGCGGGTATCACAGTATATGCTGAATACGGAATGTTCGGAATGTCACGGAAAGAGATTAAAAAAAGAATCTTTGGCTGTAAAATTTGAGGGATTCGACATCGCTGATCTATCCAATCAGTCGTTATCTCATTTGATGGCCATTTTTACCCCATATGCGGAGGGTAGATTTTTATCTAAAGATAAGGATAAACATCCCGAGAAAGCTATCGTTGCCCAAAATATTGCGATCGATCTCGTTGCACGGCTAAAAATCATGATTGATCTCGGTCTGGGGTATCTTTCGCTGGAGCGGAGCACGCCAAGTATTTCCCCCGGCGAGTTACAGCGGTTAAGGCTGGCGACACAGGTACACTCAAATCTGTTTGGCGTAATTTACGTTCTGGATGAACCCTCTGCGGGTCTTCATCCTGCAGATACAGAAGCCTTGTTGGCTGTTTTGATAAAATTGAAAGATGCAGGCAATTCAATGTTTATTGTAGAGCATGAGGTGGACATTATCCGACATTGTGACTGGGTTGTGGATGTTGGGCCACAGGCGGGAGCCAATGGCGGGGAAATATTATATAGCGGTCCTCTGGAAGGACTACAATCTGTAGAACGGTCGGTAACCCGTCATTATATTGATCCGGTTCCTGTTACCAAAGAGGTTGTCAGGACAGCTGAACACTGGCTGCGTGCGAGCAATGTCACCAGAAATAATATCCAAAACTTGGACGTTTCAATTCCCTTAGGCGTTCTGACCAGTATTACTGGTACTTCAGGGTCAGGTAAAAGCAGTCTGGTAAGTCAGGCACTGGTAGACCTGATATCGGATTATTTGGGGCAGGATATGGAGGAAAGCAGTGATGAACAGCCTGAACTATCACAGGAAACCAATATTCAAACTTCAGGCGTTATCACAGCCGGCATGGAACACATCAAACGACTGGTACGAGTTGACCAAAAGCCAATCGGCAGAACACCACGTTCAAATCTGGCAACTTATACGGGGTTGTTTGACAGGGTAAGGCAATTATTTGCTGAAACTGAGCTAGCCAAAAAAAGGAAGTATGATGTGGGACGTTTTTCTTTTAATGTAGCCAAGGGACGATGTGCACACTGCAAAGGAGAAGGATTTGTTATGGTAGAACTGTTATTCCTTCCCAGTGTCTATACACCATGTCCGACCTGTAAGGGAACCCGGTATAATGACAAAACACTGGAAGTAAAGTATGACGATAAAAATATTGCCGAAGTTTTGGACATGACTGTTGATCAGGCCTGGGATTTTTTCAGCAGCGACAGGTCTTTAAGGCAAAGTCTTGAAGTCCTCAGACAGGTCGGTTTGGGTTATATACGTCTTGGACAGCCAGCCACAGAATTATCCGGGGGAGAAGCACAGCGTATCAAATTGGCATCGGAACTGCAGCGTACGCAAAAAGGGAAAACCTTGTACGTTTTGGACGAACCAACGACAGGACTGCATCCGTCTGATGTGGAAAAGTTGATAGGTCAGCTGAACTTTTTGGTTGATGCCGGAAATACGGTGATTACGGTTGAACATGATATGCATGTTGTGGCTTCCAGTGACTGGGTTATAGATCTGGGACCCGGTGCGGGTAAAGATGGTGGAAAGATTATTGCTGAAGGAGCTCCCAGGGATGTAGCTAAGAATAAGCAAAGCAAAACAGCTAAATATTTGGCTGCCTATGTTTAAAAAATGAAAATTAAAGGACGCGAGGTCCGCTATTAACAAAATAAATATGTCGTATGAATACAGACTTAATTGGACTCATTGCAGGTGTCTTAACTTCATTTGCAATGATGCCCCAATTGATAAAGGTGATAAGAACAAGAAATGCGGATGACATTTCAATCTTAACACTTATTGTTTTACTTTCAGGCCTTTCCCTCTGGGTCTGGTATGGAATCATGAAAGCAGATTGGCAGATCATCTTATCGAATGCCTTTGCCGTTCTGGTTAATTTATCCCTATTGGCTTTCTGTATTATTTCCAGAAAATGATTTAACAGGTGCAGATCCGAAATGTATGGCATTCTGCTATCAAATCTGGCGGCTACAAAAATTGAGATTAAGTAAATATATAAAGACTTAAGTATGAAATCTTATCGGATAATTCCCGTAAATTTAAGCGACAGTTCTAAATTGGATTCCAGACTGGAGCACCGGAGGACTTTTAATCTTCCGAACTGTGAGCTCAACATATTTGAAACATTTCATAAAAGTGACAATGTAATACTTTCTTATAGTGGTGGATTGGTGGTTTCAAGTATGATGAGAGGTAAAAAAGTGATGTCTGTGGATGGTCAGGAGGCATTTGACTTTTTGCCCGGTCAAAGTGTGATCCTTCCTGACGGATTAACCATGAATGTAGGTTTTCCAGACGCAGATGAAAATCGTCCCGTGCAATGTATCACTCTGACACTGGACTGGGATACTGTTCACAAAAATCTTGACTATCTAAATGAGAGATATTCAAATCATCAGGCACCTTTTGAATGGAAACTTGATTTTTCGCATCAGCATTTCGAGAATAGCATGGAGCTGGTAACAAGTCTCAATAAACTTGTTAACCTTAGTATGGAGGAAGGTTTTGCAAAAGAGGCAATTGCGGATCTATCTCTTAAAGTGCTTCTATTGAGGCTTCTTCAGACCCAGAACCGTTTGTCAGTGAACAGCAATCAACCAATGTATGACAATCGAATTCAACCGGCGATCAATTACGTGCATAAGCACCTTACGGAAAAAATAACTGTTGAAAAATTGGCAAGAGAATGCTGTTTGAGCCAATCATCTTTTTATCAATATTTTAAAAGTATACTGGGCATAACTCCTTTGGAATTTGTTCTGCGCACGCGCATAGACCATGCAAAAAAAATAATGGCTGACAGTTCCGTTACTGTGACTGAAGCCTGTTACGCATCAGGTTTTAATAATGTGAATCATTTCATTAAAATTTTTAAAAGGCTTGAGGGACTTTCTCCGGGCCAATATAGACACTGATTAAAGCAACGTGCGCGTTAAATAGGTATGTAATTGGTTAAGCTGAGAAATTAAAAAAAGGTGGGACATTTATTCGATGTTCCACCTTTACTTTTTATTTTCGCTCTACGTGAGTTTACGAGCGGTTTTTTATCATGCCATGTGGATCGATAATAAACTTTTTGCTTGAACCATCCGAAAAGTCTTTATAGGCTTGTGGTGCTTCGTCAAGACTGATAACCTGCGGGTTCATGATCGTTTTCATCGAGATACGGCCCCATAGAATGGCCTGCATAATTTGATAGTTGTAACGTCCAATTGGAGCCATTCCCGTTTGAATATGCAATGACTTAAGCCAACCTTTTCCCCAGTCGACAGTCAGTTTTCCGTGTTTGGCGTTCTCATCACGTCCTCCTGGGTCAGAAGGAGTATAGATACCTGGAATCCCTATACCTCCGCTTGCGCGAACAACATCGAAAAGATCATTGATAACTGCGTTGGGATTTTCTTTTTTGTAGTCTTCATCACCATGTCCATGTGCCTCATAACCTACGGCATCCACACCGGCATCCACTTCCGGTACACCGAGAATCTGTTCGATCTGTTCTGCTACGCTGGCATCAAGGGTAAGATCAACAGTTTCCATTCCCGCCTGTTTGACAAGTTCCAACCGCTCCTTGTTCATATCTCCCACAATAACGCAGGAAGCTCCAAGAAGCTTTGCTGATTCTGCAGCACAGCGTCCCACTGGTCCAGCACCTGCAATATAAACAGTAGATCCTGTTGTAACACCAGCAGCATAAGCGCCATGATATCCTGTTGGGAGAATGTCAGATACTAATGTGAGATCTAAAATCTTTTCCAGTGCTTGTTCTTTATCAGGAAACTTAAGGAGCTGAAAGTCAGCATAGGGGATAAGACAATATTCAGATTGGCCACCTAACCAGCCTCCCAGGTCAAACCCATAAGCGCCAACAGGAGCATCCGGATTAACGGTCTCGCAGACGTCGGTATTTCCATTTTTACAGTTTCTGCACCGACCGCAGGAAACGTTGAAAGGCACTGAAACGATGTCACCTACCTTTATGAATTCTACGTCTTTTCCAATTTCAACTACTTCGCCTGTGATTTCATGACCCAATACGTGTCCCACAGGTACTGAGAAACGTCCCCTAAAAATGTGCTGGTCACTGCCACAAATATTTGTGGAGACCACTTTAATAATTACCGCATGATGAATGTCCTTTCCCTTGGGGTTCTGGAATGTGGGATAGGCAATTTCATTTACTTCTAAGTTCCATGGGCCTTTGTAGACCACTCCTCTGTTACTAGCCATAATGTTTTATTTTGATGGTTTATAAATGTTTGTATTCCCTCATTCTGTGAGGATTATATATTAAAATTAAGCAATATTTGGTCTGGTAAAACATCTTGAACTCAGTAACGGAGAATGCTTATTCTAATATCAAGGATCGTTCTATTGTGCTGTGATCCAATTATGATGAGAATAGTAGAAACGTTGCTTTTTAAAGCACTTATAATTTATGGAACGAGACCCATTTTTTGTAAGATTTTAGTATAGCATTTATCCAGTAATGTTTGGGAATAATGACTTACCAGAATTTTATTTTTGGGATAAACCAAATGTGTAATGAATACTAAACGCGAATAAGTAAGATATGAATCAGTAAAAGAAATTACTGGAATCATTTTCAAAAAAATGCATAACCGCCAGCTTCTAAAGCCTGACGGTTTTTTTGTTTCCCGGTACTCACATTAGGAAAACAACGGCAAACTTAGTACGTCTGATACCACCCGCCCCCAAATCCGATCCTATCTGCGACACCTTTGTTTCCAAGCCCGTAAAGGCGGGTATTACAAATTTAAAATGTAATGAAACATGAAAAAATCAAGACAAAAAATTCTGCTGGCGTTGCTGTTTATTTCGCTTATCAGCAATGGGGCTTTTGGGCAAGGAAATGGCGCTGCAGGTATTCAGGAGGCAACGCAGATGGTTACAAGCTATTTTGATCCAGCAACAAAGCTGATTTATGCTATCGGTGCTGTGGTCGGACTGATCGGCGGCGTGAAAGTGTACAACAAATTCAGTTCGGGTGATCCTGACACTTCAAAGACAGCGGCGAGCTGGTTCGGTGCCTGTATATTCCTTATCGTAGCAGCGACCATCTTAAGATCATTTTTCCTTTAGGCTAACCCTCTTAAATTTTTTCAATTATGGCAAATAATAAGATGGTCACGCCATTGACCTATTATGGCGGAAAGCAACAGCTGGCCAAGATCATTATTCCGCTTATTCCACCCCATTATACCTACGTAGAGCCGTTTGTGGGAGGAGGCGCAATTTTTTGGTCGAAACCGAGATCTGAGGTTGAGGTGATCAACGATTACAACCGTGAGCTGATCAACTTCTATGAGATGGTGAAAAATCAGTTTGTTGAACTGGAAAAAATGATAAGGATCACACTACACAGCAGATCGCTCCATAGTGATGCGCTTGTGATCTATAATAATCCCCATCTCTTTGACAGATTACAACGGGCCTGGACAGTCTGGGTTTTATGTAACCAGTCTTTCAGCGCAAAGATCGGCGATTCATGGGGTTACGATGTACGGGATCAGACTTCTTCCAAAAGATTGAGCAATAAGCGTGCGTCATTCTGTGAAGATTATGCAATACGCCTTCAAAATGTTCAGATTGAAAATACGGATGCAATTAGGATCATCAATTCACGCGATCACGAAAAGGCTTTTCACTACTGTGATCCGCCTTATTTTAACAGTGACTGCGGTCATTACGATGGGTATAGCAAACATGATTTTGAATCTCTGCTATTGTGTCTATCCCATGCGAAAGGAAAGTTTCTTTTGAGCAGTTACCCGAGTGATATCCTTAACAAATTCAGCCGCGATCTTGACTGGCACACTGTCAAAATGCAGAAAGAGGTGCTGGTCGATAAACATTCGGGAAAAGTACCCAAGAAAAAGATCGAAGTGCTGACCGCCAACTATGACCTGGATATCGTGCAGGGAACGCTAAACTTTAAATCATACTGAAATGAGAACCTGGAATATCAATAAGGGTATCGGCTGTACAGTTGAATTTAAAGGGTTGAAAGCGCAGTATCTTTTCGGATTTGCCGGAGGATTGTTATTGGTCCTGATCCTGGTTATGGTGCTGTACATGGCTGACGTAAATATGTATATCTGCCTTTCGGTCGGCTGTATTTCTGCATCGCTGATTGTTTGGAAAACTTTCAGTCTGAACAACAAGTACGGTGAACATGGGCTGATGAAGCTAGGTGCGAAAAGAAAGCATCCACAATTTATCATCACCCGTAAACCTGTCCAATCTTACCTTAAATACCCAGTTGCAAAAGGTGAGAAAATCCAAAATTTTAACACTAAATCTTATAGGCTATCATGAGAAATATCTCTAAAACAACTACGTTAGAAAGCCGTTTTCCTCTCCTGGCAATTGAGAACGATTGTATTATATCGAAAGAAGGAGACCTTACCGTGTGTTTCCGTGTAAGGCTACCGGAAATTTTTACGGTGGGCACGGATGTGTATGAATCCATTCATTCCTCATGGAGTAAAGCGATCAAGACTTTGCCTGATTATAGTATCCTGCACAAACAGGACTGGTATTTAAAGGAGAACTATCAGCCAGATCTTGAAAAAAGTGAACATAGTTTTTTGTCGCATTCTTTCCAGCTGCATTTTAATGAGCGACCGTTTCTGAATCACTACTGTTATATTTTCCTGACGAAAACAACAAAGGCACGGATGCAGTCCCAGAGCAATTTTAGCAGCTTGTGCAAGGGCAATCTTGTTCCAAAAGAAATAAGGGATAAAGAAGGAATGCGGCGTTTCCTGGAATCGGTAAGCCAGTTCCAGCGTATCATCAATGACAGTGGTCATATAACAATGGATCAGCTGAGTGAAGCTGAAATATTGGGGAGCGAAGGGAAAACCGGAATCCTTGAACAGTATTTTACACTGTCACGTGATGCCAACCCCGTTCTGCAGGATATGGCTCTGGGAGCAGAGGAACTTAGGATCGGAAGTAAGAGGATGGTACTTCATAGCTTATCCAGTACAGACGATCTTCCGGGAGCTGTTTCTGACTGCAATCGCTATGATAGGCTTTCCACAGATCGCAGTGACTGCATGTTGTCTTTTGCCAGTCCTGTGGGACTGATGCTCAGTTGCGACCATATCTATAACCAGTACCTGTTCATCGATAATAGTTCTGAAAACCTTAAGAAATTTGAGAAGTCCGCCAGAAATATGCACTCATTGGCACGTTATAGCCGGGCGAACCAGATCAATAAAGAATGGATAGAGCGTTATCTGAATGAAGCACACTCCCACGGTTCACCATCGATCAGGGCCCATTATAATGTATTTGCGTGGAGTGAAGACCGAAATGATCTGCGTAACCTGAAAAATGATGTCGGGAGTGCACTTGCTCTTATGGAATGTAAACCCCGTCATAACACAGTAGATGCCGCCACTCTATATTGGGCGGGAATTCCGGGCAATGCCGGTGATTTTCCAGCCGAAGAATCCTTTTACACTTTCATCGAACCGGCACTGTGTTTTTTTACGCAGGAGACCAACTATCAGGATTCACTTTCTCCTTTTGGGATCAAGCTTGCGGACAGACTGACTGGCAAACCTGTGCATTTGGATATCAGTGACCTTCCCATGAAAAAGGGGATTATCACGAATAGAAACCGTTTCATTTTAGGGCCATCTGGGGGTTGGCGGGCTATTCTTAATTGAGTAGCCCGCCAACCCACCCAAAAATGGAAGTGGAAAATCATTCTTCACCAATCATATGGTGAGACAGTATTATGAGCAGGGAACTCATGTACTATTAGTCGATACAGGTAATTCTTATCAGGGTCTTTGCGAACTGATCAAAGGTAAGACTAAGGGAAAAGACGGGATTTATTTCACCTATACCGAGGAAAACCCGATCTCATTCAATCCTTTTTTTACCGAAGATAATGTCTTCGATATCGAGAAAAGAGAAAGTATCAAGACCTTGATCCTCACATTATGGAAAAGGGACGACGAAGCTCCCAAACGTAGTGAGGAAGTGGCACTGTCCAATGCAGTCGCAGGATATATCGAAAGAATTAAGAATAGTTCTGAAAGACCTTGTTTCAATGCTTTCTACGAATATATCAAGGGGGACTACAAAAAGATTCTGCAGGACAAAGAAGTTCGGGAGAAAGATTTTGATCTGGCGAACTTTTTAAATGTGCTGGAACCCTATTACAAAGGTGGTGAATACGATTACTTGCTAAACTCAGAAAAAGAGCTCGATTTGCTTAATAAGAGATTTATTGTCTTTGAAATTGATGCAATCAAAGATCACAAAATACTGTTTCCTGTGGTTACGATCATCATTATGGAGGTCTTTATCAATAAGATGCGTCGGTTAAAAGGTATCCGTAAGATGATACTCATAGAGGAGGCTTGGAAGGCAATTGCTAAAGAGGGGATGGCAGAATATTTAAAATATTTGTTTAAAACCGTCAGAAAATTTTTCGGTGAGGCGATTGTGGTCACGCAGGAAGTAGACGACATCATACAATCTCCCATAGTCAAAGAAACAATCATCAACAACAGTGACTGCAAGATCCTGCTCGACCAGCGGAAATACGCCAATAAATTTGACGAGATCCAGAATATGCTCGGGCTTACAGAACGGGAAAAATCGCAGATACTTTCGATCAATCAGGACAATGATCCGAACCGCAAATATAAGGAAGTATGGATAGGACTTGGAGGAACGCATTCAGCGGTCTACGCGACAGAAGTGAGCGAGCAGGAGTATCTGGCATACACCACGGAGGAATCGGAGAAAATGGAAGTGATGGATCTAGCGCATGAAATGGGCGGGGATGTTGAAGCCGCCATAAAAAAAATCTCACTGAAAAAGATCAAAGGGTTAACGCCCGGCGATCATCCCAATAATTAAACAATCTTAAAAATTTAGAAAAATGAAAAATTTATTAATGACCGTGTTTATGGTAATGGCAATTACCATAACACAAAAAGTAAAAGCACAATGGGTCGTAACTGATCCGGGCAATCTGATCTCAGGTGTTCTGAACAGCGCCAATGAGATTGTACAAACCTCAAATACTGTAAGTAATGTGGTGAAGAATTTTAACGAAGTCAAAAAAGTCTATGAACAAGGCAAAGAGTATTATGACAAATTGAAGGCCGTCAACAACCTGGTGAAAGATGCGAGAAAAGTGCAACAGACCGTCCTTTTGGTCGGGGATGTCAGTAATCTTTATGTCAATAATTTTTCCCGTATGCTGAACGACAAAAACTTCTCTGCAGCGGAACTTGTAGCAATTGGAAATGGGTATTCATCGCTGCTGAATGAGAGTACAGAACTGCTCAAGGAACTGAAGCAGATCGTAAGTTCCAGCAGCCTTTCACTGAATGATAAGGAGCGTATGGAGATTATAGACCGTGTCTACAAGGAGGTAAAGGAGTACCATAGCCTGGTAAGATATTTTACGAACAAAAATATCTCTGTCAGTATCCTGCGTGCTAAAAAGCAGAATGACACCAAGCGTGTCATGGACTTATATGGTACAGCTAATCAAAAATATTGGTAATAAATTCTTACGGTTATGGAATTTAATAATTTACATGAGATCCTTCGGGGTCTCTATGATGAAATGATCCCGATGTCGGAAACGATGGCAGTTGTCGCAAAAGGAGTTGCGGGTCTGGGAGCTCTGTTTTATGTGGCGTTAAAGGTCTGGCAGGCACTGAGCCGGGCGGAAGCTATTGACGTTTTTCCCTTACTGAGACCTTTTGCAATAGGCATCTGCATCATGTTTTTCCCGACGATAGTATTGGGGACAATTAACGGTGTACTTAGCCCAATTGTTAAGGGTACACACTCTATGCTGGAAGGACAGGTTCTGGATCTAAACACTTTGCAACAGCAAAAAGATGTACTGGAAAAGGAAGCGATGTTGCGGAATCCCGCAACGGCCTATCTGGTCTCGGACGAGGAATTCGACAAAAAGCTTGATGATCTGGGTTGGTCTTTTGAAGACATTGCAACGATGATGAATATGTACAGGGATCAGGCGGTTTATAATATAAAGCAGGAAATCAAGCAGCAGTTGCGCGAATTACTGGAACTTTTATTTCAGGCGGCGGCACTTGTAGTGGATACGATCCGTACATTTTTTTTAATTGTTCTTTCGATACTCGGACCCATTGCTTTTGCTATTTCTGTGTGGGATGGTTTTCAGAGTACGCTCAACCAATGGCTTACACGGTACATAAGTGTATATCTGTGGCTTCCGGTTGCTGATCTTTTCAGCGCAATGCTGGCGAAAATAAATGCCATGAGCGTCCAGCGGGATATAGAGCTCTTAAGTGATCCCTCATTTGTGCCCGATCCTGAAAATAGCGTTTATCTGATTTTTATGATCATAGGAATTGTTGGATACTTTACCATTCCAACTGTTACCAGCTGGATCATTCAGGCTGGCGGTGCAGGAAACTTTACCCGCAATGTCAGTCAGGCTGCGATGCGTACAGGAAATGTTGGCGCTGCCGCTGCCGGAGCTGCAGTGGGGAATATCGGGGGTGAACTGTTGGATAATAAGAGCAATGGACAGGGACAAAAAAGCAATTGATTATGGAATTCAAAACATTAAGAAATATTGAAAACAGTTTCAAGCAGATCAGGCTATACGCGATTGTCTTTGCAATATTGTGTTTAGCGGTAGCAGCTTTTGCTGTATGGAAATCATATTCCTTTGCATCGGTACAACGGGAGAAAATTTATGTTCTTGATCAGGGAAAATCGCTAATGCTGGCACTCTCACAGGATGCAAGCATAAACCGCCCCGTTGAGGCACGTGAGCATGTCAGGAGGTTCCATGAGCTTTTTTTTACGCTGGCACCAGATAAAGCTGCGATTGAAAGCAATATGAAACGGGCGTTCGACCTGGCGGATAAAAGTGCTTTTGATTATTATCGTGACCTTTCTGAAAAGGGGTATTATAACAGGATTATCTCAGGGAACATTCAGCAAAGAGTTGAAGTGGACAGTGTGGTCTGTGATTTTAATACTTATCCTTATTCTGTCACCACCTACGCCAAGCAGTTTATCATCCGGTCCAGTAATCTTACCCGAAGGAGCCTTGTCACATCATGCAATCTGCTCAATAGCGTCCGGTCAGACAGCAATCCACAGGGCTTCCAGATTTTAAAATTTTCAGTCCTTTCCAATAAGGATGAGGAAGTGATAGAGCGGTAGAGAAAATTAGTTCTCTCCTTAAAAGGGGGAGGCGTTATGGTTCAAAATTTAGAAAATGAAAAATATTAGAACAACAATTGATAATGAGCTTGAGAAGCTCGATCTGAGATGGCGGAATTTACCCATCCGTAAACAGATCAGATATGTACTTTATCTATTCGCCTTCTACCTGCTTATGGGCGTAGGCGTACTGGTCAAGGTATTTTATGATCTGGGAAAAGGGGATAAAATCGATATAAGCCATATCGAGGTGCCCGCAGTAATTCATAATGAATCTTCTTTGAAAGATTCTGTTAGAAATCCTAAAACTATACACAATGGAAGAGAAAGAGAATAAGAGGATCAGTTTAATTGTGGATGAAGATTCTACAGAAAATCCGGAAAGTAGTTCCTCAAAAAATGATAAGCTTAAAAAGCCCATCATCTTTGGCCTGATGGCCATTGTTTTCATCGCCTGTCTTTATTTAATATTTAAGCCTAAAAATAGTGGTGAGGAAAATAAAGACAAAGGTTTAAAAAATGCCGTACCCGAGGCAACGGATAAAGGACTGCAGGCCGATAAACAAAAGGCATATGAAAAAGAGATGGTTGAGGAAAGGGAAGCGGCAAAGCGTAATTCCCTGATGTCTTTGTCAGATTATTGGAGTGGTGCAGACACATCGGTTAACGCTGAAACTCCAGTTTCGAAGGTTATTGCAGGAAACTCAGGGGGATATGGGATGAGCGGTGCACAGAATAGTTCGTTGAGCAGTTATCAGAATGCGCAGCAAACTCTGGGCTCGTTTTACAGGGATGATGACCGTGAGAAATTGGCACTTCGTAAACAGGTAGATGAACTCAAAGATAAGCTTTCAGAAAAAGATGTCCCGCAGGCACCTACCTATAAGGATCAGCTCGCATTAATGGAAAAATCATACGAAATGGCTTCGCGCTATCTTCCGTCAGCAAATGGTGGACCCGCAAGCCCTACGGTGAATGTTGGACAGAATATGGATTCAACTGCAGTTAAAACAACTGCTCTACCGGGCAAAAAAGGGAAAACCGAAAGTTTGAAAGTGCTGAAAAAGAGTGTCGTCTCAGCCCTCTATCGGGAAGAGGACGCATCGGAGATTTTAAATGGGATCGGAGATCGTAACATGGGTTTTATAACGCCAGGACAAGTTGTTCAAAGCGATGTTGTCAGGAACAGCATACGTGCAATGGTAATGGAAACAAAAACATTATCAGGCGACGGGTCTCTAAAGTTGAGGTTATCCGAAAATGCCACTATTGGCGGTCATTATGTTCCCAAAGGAACCGAACTGGTTGCCGATACCAAATTTCAGGGAAACAGGTTACAGCTAAAGATCAGCGCAGTTGAAGTATCCGGAAATATAGTTCCGGTTGAGATTCTAGTCTATGGCACGGACGGTCAGCTTGGGCTCCTTGTCCCACGAACAGATGAGATCAATGCTGCAGGAGAAATAGCGGCTAACATGAGCCAAAGTTCAGGAATGAATATTTCGATGTCACGTTCTGCGGGCCAGCAGGTTGCCAGTGATCTGAGCAGGGGCTTGATTCAGGGAGTTTCCGGTTTTTTTTCTAAGAAGCTGAGAGCTGTTAAGGTAACAGTGAGATCAGGGCATCCGGTACTCCTGTTGACAAAAAAGTAATATAACAACAATAATAATCATACTATGATATCAATCAAAAGTACACTTATGATCCTGCTTTTTGTAGGTCTGTTCATCAAGACCTTTGGACAACAGTCTCTTGAAGCGGGAAGGGTCGAACCTTATAGGTTGGAAGTTACCTATAATAAAACCTGCCACCTGATTTTTCCGGTAGCGATCAGGTACACAGACCTGGGATCGAATTATCTGATTGCGGAAAAAGCTGAGGATGCGCAGAACGTCTTGCGTATAAAGGCCGCGGTTAAGGACTTTGCAGAGGAAACCAATTTCAGCGTGATCACAGAGGATGGGCAATTTTATAGCTTTAATGTTATTTATAATGCTGATCCTTATACGTTGAGTTATGATCTAAAGAAAATGAAAACTGATGTTGAGCGTGAGGAAGGAAGAAACGTTCAGTTTGAAGAGCTCGGTTTTAATCCACCATCTTTAACAGAAATTGTACTTAAAACCATCTATCAGCAAAATAAAAGATATGTACGGCATATCGCTGCCAGATCCTATGGCATTCAGTCAATTCTTAAGGGAATCTATGTCCACAATGGAAAGTTTTATTTTCATCTTGAAGTGAAGAACAGATCCAATGTACCTTTTGTCGTTGACTTCTGTACCTACAAAATTGTGGATAAACAGGTTGCGAAAAGAACAGTATCTCAGGAAAAGCAATTGGTTCCGGTAAGGCAATATCCCGGTCTTGAAGTAATCTCGGATAATTCAATCGCTGGCAACGTCATACTTCTGGATCAGTTCACAATCACCGATGAACAGGTGCTAAGAATTGAAATTTTTGAAAGGAATGGCGCAAGGAACCAGGTTCTGGAAATTGAAAATTCGGATCTGGTTGCCGCAAAGCCCGTATCTGAAATGAAGATTAAAGTCACTCAATAAAGCAGCGAATTATGAAAAAATATATCATCTTTTTGGTACTGGCGATTTTGAGCATCAAATTACATGCACAGAGAATGGTCTATAAACAGAAATCTTTGGAAATTAATACGGGACTTCTAAATACAGAAAGGGTAGGCAAAAATTTCTATCTAAATCTGACACTGAACAGTTTTGCGAAACATGGCAACTATTGGATCTGGGGAGTGGAATATCAAAGAAAGACCGTAGACTACAAAAATTGGGAAATTCCTTTTGAAGACTTCATCGGAGAGGTTGGTTATAGTCTTAAGCTTCTCTCGGATTCAAGAAAATTTATTACGCTGAATGGAGGTGTAACTGGAGTTGTGGGCTATGAATCTGTCAATAGGGGAGACAGTCTCCTTTTGGATGGGGGGATTCTAAAAAGTAATAATGGATTTGTTTTTGGGAGCAGCGGGAGATTGTCGCTCGAGACATACCTTTCAGACCGGATTGTTTTTATGCTGCAAGGTCGCATAAGGGTGCTTTGGGGAACAGATCTTGAGCGGTTCAGACCTTCAACGGGTGTCGGTTTACGTTTTAACTTTTGAAAATCAGAGAATAGAATGAAAAATTTAATTAATAAGTGGAAAATGTCGATAGGATCGCTTTTTCTAGGCTTTATTGCTATGCTAGGAATTACGTTACTTTCAGGATGTGCTAAAGAGGTTTTGGATGTACAGGAAGTTTTCCCTTTTGAGGTGAAGGTGATGCCAGTACCAAAGGAAATTGGAATGGGTGAAACTGTTGAGATCAGATTTTCTATCATTTCAAACGGAAATTATACAGGTAATACCTACCGGATACGTTATTTTCAGAACGATGGACAGGGCATTTTAAATTATTCAGGTTATAAACCTTATTTACCGAACGATCTTTATCCCTTGGCCGAGAAAGAATTTCGCTTGTATTATACCTCACAATCTTTAGTTTCACAACAATTTGATGTGTGGATAGTAGACAGTTTTGGTAATGAAAAGCAAATTTCTTTTCAATTTAACAACAAAAAATTGGGTCCGATCATTATCGGTCCGGTTAGATAATATTATATTTATAAAAGTATTACAGTAAAAATAGGGCGAAGGCCTTACACTACCAGAGTGAGAGCATGCTCATTAGGACAGCCAGTGGCTGTCCTTTTTTGTTACAATTAATTAGTAAATGTATGCGCGAGAAAGTGAGATGATTTTTTTACATGGAAATATTTCTTTATTAGGGTAAAAATGTTAGATTTATATAAACTATAGACCATAAATTACACTATACGGAAACTTATTTTTGCTATCCCTGAGATCGGTCTAATTTTGATGTCAACTTATAGATTGTGATGAATTTTTATATTGTTTCATTATTGGACGCTATGGCGGAGCAAAACCTATCTATATTTTGCGATCTTAATTTCGTAAAATCTGCTGGATTTTTCTCAGACCTACATGAAATTTCCAATCGTTTCAAAGTGGTTACCGATTTTTATTTCTCCTTTTTAAAAAAACTAAATTTTATATCGAACGAAGCTTCTATTACAAATCATTTGGGTTATTATAATTTTACAGAGCCTAATATATATGAGCGGCCAGTAAACGAAATCTTGCGCGCCCTTAGTCACAAAAAACTGCTGTTTAAAGATGTAATACCAGTTCAAACGAGATATACAGATAAGGATAATATGCATTTAGTAGTAGGTTTATACCGGATAGAGAATATTAAGAGAAGCTTTTTGCATATAGTTGATCTATGTCTACCTAAAAGCGAAATAAAAAATATCCCATCTGAGGTAACCTATGTTAAGGACTTACTTGATTCTTATATTTCTGATGAAAAGCAGACATTGAGAACATTTATAGAAAAAAAAGGATATAATTACAATCATTTCCAACGGGACTGCAAAGTATGTTTTGGGGATTCCTTTTATAGCTTCTGGTTAAAAAAGAAGATGATAGAGGCTGTTCAGGATATTGTTTTCACGAAGATGAGCTTAAAGCAGGTTGCATTCAAAAATAGATTTCTTGACTATCAGAATATGTACAAGGCTTTCATTCGTCACGGAATTGGTTTGACAACAATTCCTCGATTAGCTAATTTATAATATTTTAAGTTACTATTGTACATACTTTTGTTGCATATTGGTATAAGTTTATTACATATTGGTATATAATTGTTAATATTGTCAATATATAATTTTACCCTAATAGCGAAATTTGTCATAATCAATGCCAATGATTATGATAGGCTTCGTAAAAAAATATTTTGTAAAAACGGTCAGCATTCTTTTGGCCTTACTTTTTGTATATGCTGCTGGAAGTAAGTTACTCGACTTTGAGAATTTTCAGGTGCAGCTTGCTCAATCCCCTTTATTAAGTGCGTATGCCGGTGTAGTCTCTTATAGCATCATAACCATTGAATTCATTGTAGCGATTTTGCTCTGTTTGCAAAATACTCGTTTATTGGGACTGTATCTATCGCTCGGCTTAATGGCCGCTTTTACAATTTACATTTATATTATCCTTACTTATAGTGAATTTGTCCCCTGCAGCTGCGGGGGAATTCTAGAAAAAATGGGATGGACAGAGCATCTGATCTTTAATATTTGCGTTGTTATATTAACTGCTGTTGCAATTTTCCTATTGGAGAGAAACAGGGAAACAAGGATTACCAGAATATTATCCTTTTCGGCAGGAACAGTAATTGTCAGTTGTCTTGTTGTCGTTATGATGTTTCTTTCCTCGGAAAATATTATTAAAAAGGAAAATAACTTTACACGTCGTTTTTTGCAGCATCCAATTTTTGAAGATAAGGTTTATAATCTTGGCGTTAACTCCTATTATTTTGCGGGGATCACAAATGGTAAAATTTATCTTGGCAATTTGACGACACCATTATTTATCACTGAGATCGATAGCGGGTTTGCTGCTATGCGCCGTACAAAGATTACTTTGGATAATTTAGATCATACCTTTAGAAATGTGCAGCTTAAGGTCAAGTATCCTTATTATTATTTGTTTGATGGAAATGTTCCGGTTATCTATAGAGGTAAACTGGGCGATTCAACAGCAAATACTATAAGCAATGGTGATGCATATTTCAATCAGCTAATTGTACTAGATTCGATGAAGTTCGGAATTCGTACGCAAAAACGTTCTGACAATCAGTATACTTTTGCCTCTCTTGACCTTAATGGAGATCCAAAGTTATCTCTTAAGACTGAAATTTTAAAAAAGCAGATAGATGGTGTCTTTGATGTGGATGGGTCATTGAATTACGATCCTGTAAATGATAAAATTGTTTACACTTACTTTTATCGGAACCAGTTCATTGTGATGGATGGCGATTTAAGCGTTAAAAATAGGTTTAACACTATTGATACAACAAGCCGAGCTAATATCTCAGTAATCAGACTTTCCGATGGACGCAACAAGATGAATGCTCCATCGGTGAGTGTAAACAAAAGTTTTGCGCTATACGGTGGCTTAATCTTTAACCGTTCTAATCTTAAAGGGAAGCATGAACCATCAAGTTCATGGAAGAATTCATCTATTATTGATGTTTACAGTACAGACGAGCAACATTATATCGGAAGTTTTTATATACGCAATAGAGAAGGTAAATCTATGTCATCTATGATCTGTGACGGACATTATTTATATGTACTTATCGGTAACGAGCTACAGCGTTATAGGATTAGAGACGGAGCTTTTAAATTTAACATTCAACGAAACCAGTGGTTCAAGGAGGCACTGGCGGATAGGGATATATAGGGAATTGCCGAAAACCCTGAATAGATTAGGCAGTAACCAATTAAATTATGATAGCATGAAAAAATTGTTATTACCTGGTCTTATTGTAGCAATGGGACTAGGGGGTGCTTATGCTAGCAGTACAATGAAGACCGCAATGCCAACCTACCGTATCAACGGAAGCCATTGTGATGTCGTTCAACAGGAATGTAATGAGCAACCTGGTGAAGTTTGTACCTGGAATGAGGATTCGTCTTCTCAGCTGTACAAGTTTCGTAGTTCTGATGAAACTACCTGTTCTCAAGAACTCAGTAGAAGTATCCAGTAAAAAAGAAGGATGCCTATAGGGCATCCTTTTTCATTTGTTTATTGATCCAATCGATATCATCTCTACCTTTCAGGAAGTAATCCCACCAGTCCATTACTTTTTCACTCAAATCTCTCTGTTCGGGAGTGTCATTTATAAAAGAGTGTCCGCCGTTCTGGTAGAACAAGGCAATTACATCTTTTTTATAACGTCGAAGACCTGTATAGAATTCCATCGCTTGTGTCCAGGGAACATTCCCGTCCTTTTTACCTGCCCATAAAAGTATAGGAGCATTTACGTTTTTAACACTAAGGATAGGATTATTAGCCAGATATCTTTCCTTATCATCGGCTGGGGTTGTTCCCATCTGATATACGGTATTGTATATGAAATATAGCGGTTTATTCCAGTCAGTACTATATGAATAAAAATTGTTAATAATATCACTTATACCTGCACCGGATATATAAGCGGCAAAACGGTTCGATTTAGTGGCGATGAAATCCGTTTTATAACCGCCATAGGACTGCCCACATAGACCTATCTTTTTTTGGTCAATGTAAGGATTTTTCAGCACCACATCCAAAGCATTGTTAACACATTCCAGTGCTGATAAACCTGGGCCTTTTTCCCCCACCGTTGTGTCAGGTAAAAAAACAAAATATCCCTGTTCCAATAATGTCCTGAATTGTAAGCCTTCAGGAAATGTCCTGTTTGGTGAAAGATAAGAATTTGAAAGATGTCTTTGGATATCGTAAATGCGAACTATCATCGGGTATTTCTTTTTCGGGTCAAAGTTGGATGGATAAAACAGGATACCGCTTAGGTTCTTTCCTACGGCAGAATACCTATAAATCTCCTGCTTTATTTTTTTTGCTCCATTGTCTTTAATATCACCATCAAAAAGCAAGGTCTTCTGATTTTTGGTTTTATAGGAAAACAGTGTTGGTGGAAGATTAAAATTCTCTTCCAAGGTATAAAAGGATGTCATTGCGGAATTATAAATCAGCTTATGAATTCTATTTTTTGTCGGGGATATTGTCTCGTAACCTTTCGCCCTTTGTAAGAGGTAATATGATATTACGTTTTCTTCCCTATCGTATATTTCTGCTAAAAATTTGTCTTTAGATAAAAAAGAAACAGCCGTATAACCATCACTTTCAAGGTTATAATTTTTGATTTTTATCATTTTTCCCACACCGATCTCCAACGCTGTTAATTTTTTATGATGTATGTTAAAGTCCCACAGATCATCAGGGCTTTCAAAATAAATATGATCTGATTTCTGTGAGAACACGGGCTGTTCCAACCCCGTCTTTTCAATTACGGTTTCTTTTTCTCCATTTGAGTTATATAACGACCATTTTATGCCATCGTGGCTGGCTAAAAACCATTTGCCGTCAGAAGATACGTAGACTGAATGGTTAAGTAGTTGCGGCCATTCTCTTCCCATTTTCCGTACCAGCTTAATATCTCCAATATCAGTATAAGAATTTAATTTTAGGTCGTAAATCTGGGCGGCATTTAGTTCCGGTTCACTGGTAATGAAATTGTGTCCCTTTCGTGGAGCATAGGTCAAGAAATAGCGGTCATTGTTGATCGAATTAATTTCAATATTATCGGGTACAGGGATTTTCTGCAGTTTATTTCTTTTAGGGTGCCAGATCCAAAAACTTCGTTTAGAAAACATTTTAAAATGTTCGTTTATGTAGGGGTCGTTTCCATGCCATATTTCCACAAGAGAATCCCTGTGTTGTTCAACAGCAACGCGTGAGCTGATCAGATAAGAATTGTCGTCCTGTATTGCAGAAAACTTGATCACTGCATTTTTTGGTATATCTAGTCTCAATATTTTCTTATTGTAGTATCCGGTTTCCAAAAATGTTAACCTATCGTGTTCATTGTCCGATGTTGCCTCTGTTATTAGAAGTTGTGTTGGGGTTTCGGCCAGTGATATTTTCCTTATTTTATTAACCGTTTGGTAAATAACCTTATGCAATGAACCCGTTATTTCTATTATTTCGGATTTACCATCATATTGTTTGGTTAAATATATTGTGTTTTTAGAATCGGTGGCAGCAAGATTATCTACTTTTGATATTTCAAGAAGCTGCTTTCCCGAAATATCATAGAACCTGAGATGATGGTCATTGAATAACAATCCATAGCTATTTTGTTGTTCTAGGATATAAAAGTCAATTACATTCTCAAAGTTTAGTAACTTACCCGTAATAAGATTGAGAAATACAACTTTATTTCCCTGTCTTCCCAATACGCCTTCATCATTTAGGAATGTAATCTGTGAATTCATTATCCTATATACTTTTTGTGCATGGTCTTTCGTATTAACGAGAAAAACACTGTCTCCGTTCTTTTTGCTTAATTTTCTGATTCCAATCCAGTTCGCACTTTTTGATTGAACTACAAAATCTGACAGAGTAGCAAATTTTGCTCTCCAATTGGATAAGGTGTCTTGCTGTTTTTGCGCAGATATCACGAGATATCCTACAAGTAACAAAACTAATTGCAGTATATTTTTCATTATCAATACCCAGGATTTTGTGGTTTAAGATTATCGTTTAGTAGAATTTCTTTTTGGGGAATTGGCCATAGTTTATGTATGTCCTTCCAGTTGGGCTTTGTTGTTTGAAGGTTATTAAGCTTTCCCATTCTTTTTAAGTCGATGAATCTGTGTCCCACCTCAGTAAAAAATTCTCTTTTATTTTCTATCAGAATTTCATCCAGTAGGGCACTTTTTGTAATGGATGATGTCAGGAGATTTAGCTGTGCACGCTGTCTTGTCGCATTTACATAAGGCAATGCTTCTACAATCTTGTCCTGTTGTGTCAACGCCTCTGCCAATAGTAAAAACACTTCTTCCAATCTGAATATAATGGAGTATTCTGTTAGGTTGTTGCCTCCACGGTTTTTATATTTCTCCGCTCGATAGTATGTTACTCCATTGAAGACTACAGGTGCAATCCATTTCTGTTTACGTAAATCGTCATTTGAAAATGAATTGATCAGCGCATTTGTTAGGGCATAGCTTGAAGGTGCTGAATTATTAAAATAATAAATTCCAGCTTGTGGTAATGATAGATTATTGTTTGGTTTAAGTTGCCAAATGATATGTTTGCCAGTTTTCTGAAAGACTTTGGTAATGTCAGGCTCTATTTGATATAGTCCACTTTGTGCAATTTCCTTCAATATGTTTTCTGTCTTATTCCAATCCTGTTTTGCCATATAAACTTTTGCCAGGAGCAATCTTGCTGCTAACCTGTTCGGATAAATACGCTCTGAATTTCTATAGTCATTTTCAAGTAGAGACGATACTTTTAGCAGATCTTTTTCGAGATTTGAAAGTACTTGCGCAAAATTTGTTTTATTTATGGTATTATTGATCATGTAATCAGTTGATTCGGGGTATGGGATGTCACCGTAAAGCTGGCTGAGATAAAACAACATGATTGATCTTACAAACAATGCCTCCCCACTCAGATATCTTTTGTCTGATGCAGAAATTCCTGTTGAAGCAGTAACCCCTTCCATAATAGAATTGGCAGAATAAATATGTTTATAAGCCGTTGCCCAGACATTATATACAATACTATTGGTATCTATCTGTTGGTTAAGGAAAAGATCCCTGCTGTCTGAGGAGACGGTGGTGAAGTTATCCAATTCATCAGTATAAGCGCTTAGATAGGTTTCGAGATCTCCACCTGCTATTGGTGAACTTTTCATGGCATCAGCATAGAGGGCAGCTAATGCTGCATTGGCAGTTTGAACGTCCTTAAAGACAGTTTCCTTATCAATTTGATCATTGGGGATATCTACTTCGATCATTTTTTCGCATGAAGTAATTGCAAGGCTCACAATAATTAATATAATAAAATGTATAGTTTTCATTTTTATAAATTTTAGAGGTTAAATTGGATACCAAAGGAATATGTTCTTAATGGTGGAAGAAAACCTAGCGATGAAGATTCTGGATCAACTCCGAAGAATTTCGTCCATGTGAAGAGATTCTGCCCCTGAAAGTAAATCTTAACATCTTTAAAAGGTCCGCTTTTTAATGGAATTCTATATCCGAGTTGTACATTTTTTAAACGGATGAAGGAAGCGTCAGTATATGCCGCAGTACTTGAGCGAAGTAGATTATGACTACTCGTATTGACAGTACTATAAGGCATGAAAGTACCATTTGGATTTTCGGGTGACCAGACATCAAGTACCTGTACTGGTTGGTTATTCATTGTTCCGGGCATGGTCATTATACCGATATAA
This sequence comes from Chryseobacterium sp. ZHDP1, assembly GCF_018603435.1. Classification (GTDB taxonomy): domain Bacteria; phylum Bacteroidota; class Bacteroidia; order Flavobacteriales; family Weeksellaceae; genus Chryseobacterium; species Chryseobacterium indicum. The sequence goes on from NZ_CP075682.1 coordinate 4,431,501, forward strand.
TTCCGTGCTTTCTTTTTTACAAACTGGAAAAGAAAGGAAAGATCCCAGTTTTTATATTGTAACGTATTGGTCCAACCTCCAAAATATTTTACACTTATATCTTCAATAACCTGTCGGTCTTCTGGTGTGGTTATTTTCCCGTCACCATTAAAGTCTGTAAACTGGTATTGGCCCGTTTGGGGATTAACTCCAAGTAATTGATACAGTCGTACAATATTTGTTGGTTGTCCTATAATATATTGGTTGGCATAAGTTGATCCGGCTAAACCTGGAAATGAGATTAATCTATTTCTCGGGAAGCTGATATTGAAGGCGGATTCCCATTGCAGGTTCTTTCCAACTATAGGTCGCCCTGATAACTCAAATTCCCAGCCTGTATTTTCGATTGTTGCTGCAAGGTTTGCAATTACACTGTTAAATCCCGTAACTGCTGAAAGCTGATATCCAACCAATTGGTTGGAAGATCGATTCCTGTACCATGCTGTGGTGAGATTTAGCCGGTTTTTTAAAAGGCCCAGTTCCAGCGCTGCTTCCATTTTACGGGTGATCTCCCAACTATAATCTGGATTATAAAGACGCGAAGGAGCAACTCCAGTAGCATTATTATAGATTAATGTAGAGTTGACGGTATAGTTATCAAGATACTGAAAATCACCGATATTGTCATTTCCTGAAGAACCGTAGCTTCCCCTGAGTTTTCCAAAGCTTAACCAATTAATACCATTTAGAAAAGCTTCGTTTGAGAAAAGCCAGGCTACTCCTACGGCCCCGAAATTTGCGAAACGATTATTTGGCCCGAATCGACTGCTCCCATCCCTTCTTCCAGTTAAATTTACAATATACCTGTTCTCAAACTGGTAATTGAGTCTGCCAAATAAAGCCGCATACCGATATTCAACATTGGAATCTTCTAAGGTCATGACAGACTTAGCAGCCCCAATATTTGTAATGAACTGATTGCTTTCAAAGCCTATTCCTAACCTCTCATCTGCATTTCTTCTGCTTGTTTGGAAGCTACCACCGATTAGTGCATCCAGCTGGTGTCGTCCCCATTTTTTTAACCAATTTAATTGAGGTTCTGCTATAAAGGAAAATATTTGCTGCGATTTTTTGTCTGCCTGAGAGCTTGAACTTGACATACCCGTTGCTAAATAAGGGCTATAAACGGTATTTGGTGTCAGTGAAAGTTCATTGACTGCCGTATAATTAAGTCCGGCATTCAATTTAACCTTAAGATCCTTTAATATGCGATACTCTGCATTCAAGTTGGTTTGGAACAATTTTGTGTCGTTATCATAAGAAGCATTATACGCCGCCAATGGGTTTGTGAAAGTATTGTTCTGCCAGTTTAGGCCGCCATCTTGCATGTAAAGCTGAGGTGTAATAGGAGCTAACATATATGCATTTCTTGTCATGTCCGTTCTTACCAGATTATTTTTCTGTTGGCTAAACATGTTGGAAACACTGATGGAAAGTTTATTGTCAGCAGAACGGTGTGAAATGTTGGAATTAAAAGTATTGCTGCTGTACTTAAAACCCTGCCCAAAAACAGTAGTCTGTTCATTATGTCCGAGGCTCAGCATAAAGTTTGTTGTCTGATTACCGCCGCTTAATGAAAGCTGGGTATTACTTAGCGTTGCTTTTTTTCCGATCAGGGTTTTTATCCAGTCTGTCTCATGTTCCTGATCCCAAGTGCCATTGATATCATATGCGTTGGCAGGGTAAGCTGAAATACCATCGTTTGCGTAGGCGTCCCTGCGCATTTGTAGGTATTGATCCTTATTTAGAAGCTTGAGATTAGATATTGCTTCACTAATCCCATAATTTGAGGAAAGATTTACACGTATTCTTCCTGTCTTCCCTTTTTTTGTTGTTATCAATATTACTCCGTTCGAACCCCTAGAACCATAAATAGCAGTGGCATCGGCATCCTTTAAAACCTCTATGCTTTCAATATCGTTGGGATTAATACTGTTTAAAGGGTTTATAGTTCCATTAGGCATGGTTACGGATGATATTTGGGAAGATGGAATCTCGCTGATGGGTACACCGTCAACAACATATAAAGGGATATTTCCATTAGGCGTTGTAAAAGATCCGGTACGTAAACTGTTCTGTCCCCTGATCTGAATTTCAAATCCTCCGCCGGGAACACCACTGTTTTGGGCTACATTGACACCTGCCATGCGACCTTGTATTGTGGATAATACATTAGTGACAGGCTGATTTTCTATATCTTTTGCAGATACTTTAGCAATACTTCCCGTTCGCTTTTTGTCGGATACCTTATAGTATCCGGCGTTAAGGGTTATTTCATCAATGGTATGAATATCAGATGATTCGCTTATGGTATCCTTTTTTGCGATTGATATTGCAGATAACTCTGTGTTAGAAGCTTTCGATTTGATTTTTTTTGGTCTAATTATAACACTGTTATTGTCAATTAAAGTTTCTACTGGAATATCTTTCAAAATTTTATTCAGACAGTCTAATACCTGTTCGTTTTTACATTGGGTGGACTGAACAGTGTAACCCTTAAGATCATCACTCGAATAGATATGATCTTTTACATTTTCGGAGAGGAATTTTTCGACTGCTTGTGAAGCAGTTGTTTTTCCGGTTTCAAAATTTACCCTCTTTGTTGAGAGTTTTTCCTGAGCATAGAGCCCTTGGCAGGTTATTGATAGTATTAGGATCAATAGTACTGCGCTGCAAACTTTTTTCATTATTTTTGCATAGTATTTATAATTAATAATGGATCGAACAGTTATTGGTTGAATACGCGGCCGACGGTTGCACCCGTCGGTCTTTTTTATTTTATTCATCCAGGTCAGTTTGTTTTAGGAGTAGGGGATCAGTGCAGAAGTATGGACTAACCAAAGTCTATTCTTCCAATTGAAATGTTTTATCATTTATTTTTTTTGAATTTAGGTTTAGCTTTAGGGAGATCAGTCTTATCATATCCGCTGCAGTGGCTTTTTCTTTTGTAGCACTAAGTTTTGAATTTGAAGCGGTAGAAGGGTACTGAATTTTTACGCCGTAGGTATCTTCTAAAATTTTTATGGCATCCATAAGCTTTAAATCCGTAAACGAGATTGTCGCTGTATTGTTCTTTAGCGTTGTATCAGTAGTTTTGGTGGCAACAATGGTTGCAACATCCTTTGAGCCGAAGTTGGAAAATGTCTGTTTGGGTTTAATTACAAAGGTTTCTGTCGGTTTTTCCGCTTTTATAACCTGAACTTTGCCCTCGTAAAGATCTACGTTAAACCGTTGATGGTCCTGTGTGATTTTAAAAATTGTACCCAAAACCTTGGTTTGGTAAGATCCTGCGTGAACGATGAAGGGATGTATTTTTGATTTGGTCACATTAAAAACTGCGTCACCTTCAAGGATTACTTCTCTTGTATCAGCTGGAAAGGACTTTTCAACGGTCAATTTTGCGCCTTTGGACAGCGTTACGCTGGAACCCTCTTTTAGGGTAAATGTCAAAACATGCTGATCAGCCTGATAAACATCTGGAAGGTACAAAGAGCGGTATGAAATTACGCTACCGATTAACAACAGTACGACAGCAACCATCAGGGAAGTATATCGAAGAGTTTTTATCCTTCTTTTTTTTGCTTGGTGAGCTTCTATTCTGGCGTAAAGTTTTTGATGGAACTCTCTTTTTTCCTGCTCTGTCGGAGTTTCCAGCTCGGCGTCTGTTTTATTTCCGAGCTCATTCCATAATTCTTTTGCTTCATCAAAAGAAAGCTGATCGGGCTGTTTTCTCTTGTCCATAATAAAAGGGCTTTATTATGTATACCTGACAGTAGCTGCAATAGCCCCCCCTAAAAATTGAATTTTAACTAAAATTAAGAAGTTTTAACGCAATTTAACTATGATTTTGGTGTTCACGCAAGAAAAGCATTGCTTTTGAGATCTGTTTTTTTACAGCTTTGGATGATAGATTGAGATTATTGGCAATTGTTTCCTGTGTCATGCCCTCAAATTTATTCATGGTGAATATTTTCTTTCGTGTTGCAGGTAGCAGTTCAATATTTATCCTTAAAAGTTCAAGCTCTTTTTCTTCTTCAAGAATTGCCTGTAATCGGTCAGATGAATCATCGGATAAATGAAGGTCAGCGACTTCTATTGTGTAAGGAATTTTTTTCTGTTGTACGGAGAAATTTGAAATTTCCTGAATGCAGGTTTTTATAATGACGCTTTCCGCATTCTGTTCTGATAATGATTTTCGATAATTCCATAAATGGAAAAAAATATTCTGTAATATATCGAAGACATCATCACGATCTTTCACTTTTCGGGAGACCATCGCGAACATACGGTTCCAATATGTCTCATAAATTTTCTGAAACATAACATCGTAACTATTCTTATTGCTTGAGAATAATGGCATTTTTGGTTTATTTAGGATAATTCGCAGTACACAAATTTAAGTATATTTTATTAAAAATGTTTATTTTAGCAATATATTTGTATGTTTATGGTATAAAAATTAAAGGATGTTATACTAAATAGTAGTATATACCGATTATAATTCAATTTTAAATTATATATCATATTTTAGTGATAATAATTTTCTTTTGTAAAAATATTTATATATTAGCACCCTAATTTTATCGGAAAAAAAAGCGTAAGCTGTCAAATTTGGCTGAGAGAAACTGCGAACTTCTAAAAAAACCAAAAATATTGACAGACTTACGCCTGTGTCTCAAAATATGGGCATGGGCTAGGTCGTCTATTTTGGTTTTGGGTTCTTCGCAGTACCTTCTCTAGCAATAGCACCTTGTTCCATGCCTTTTGTATTTACCCAAGAATACTTTAGTGCAAACCCGTAATAATTTAGACTATTACACGACAGGTTTTGACGTTTTGACAGTTTAGTTTCGCTTTTAAATCATTGATAATAAATACCTGGCCTGAGAATTTAATTCAAATTTCCGTGAAAATACGGAAGCCAGACTATTAAAAATAAAATATATTGCGAAGCCAAAATTAACCTTGAAAAACACACCTGTGAGATGAGACAAATATTATTATTTAGCTTGTTTTTATGCTATCATTACATATATGGACAGATTCCAAATCTGCCGCAAAGACCAGGTGTTTCCAATCTTTACAGTGTACCTGAAAGTCTGAATAATCAACCCAGCCATAGACCAAACTCTCCAAATATTAATGCGACTTCAAATTATTATAAAAAGGTTACACCCCGAGATGATCAGGATGAGATCAATAAAGAGGTAGATCGTCAAATGGCAATGATCAGGGAAGAATCGTATGTGAAAAATTATATGCTTACTTCTTTATCCGATAGAAAAGGAACGGATTCCTATTACAGGGCTTTTGATAACTTAATGAAGTTCGACCCTGAAAGCTACTCCATTACAGACGCTGTTTTTCTGGTTGAAAATGCATACAACAACAATGACCGTAATTTTCAGTCAGCATATCAAACGCAGATTCAGAAAGCTACTAACATGATCAGGCAACAGATGAAAAGGAGTGCAATAGATGATTCTGATAATGTGGCCAAGAATCTTGCAATATTCAAATACTTTGCGCAGGATACAAAGCAGAATGGAAAAGTTATCCATAAGGCAATCAAATATGACTTTGAAGACTATATGGGTGCCAAGGATTACAGTAAGATGTTTGTTTCCAAATTGATGACAACAAATACTGGGCAGTGTCATTCCATGCCACTTTTGTATTTGATGTTAGCAGAACAGATTGGTGCAGAGGCCTTTCTTGTTGTGTCACCCAATCATTCTTATATACGCTTTAAAGATGGGGACGGCGAAGTTCTTAGTGTTGAGCTTACCAATGGAATGTTTTCTGCAAACTCTTTTGTGTTGAATTCCGGATATATTAAAGCTGAAGCTCTAAAGAACAAGCTTTATATGCAGAACCTATCAAAGAGAGAAGTCCTCTCACAGACTTATGTTGACCTTGCCAGTGGATATATCCATAAGTTTGGCTATGATGAGTTTGTTGCAAAAGTTTTAGGAAAAGCACTGGAGCTCAATCCAAATAATATAAATGCGACATTATGGAAAAGCAACACCGATCAGATGCGTTTTATGCAGGCCTGTAACCGCGTTAATATTGACCCTGAAAATAAGGAACAGTTGCAAAAGATCAGGAATTATCCTCTGCTGGAAAACCAATTTCTGGAAATAAAGGCTGGATTTGATTACATAGACCAGTCAGGTTTTGCCCAAATGCCTGCGGAACAATATGAACAATGGCTGGGTTCTCTAAAAACGACGGAGAATAAGCAAAAGAGTGAGGAGATTGCAGAACGTTTGAGGATATTGAATGCACAAAAACAAAGGGAAGCTGCAAAAAAAATAAAACCTATCGTCCCTAAGAAGGAAAGTCCAAAAGTATATGCAATTCCAAAGGAATTTTTATAACCAGATAATTCAAAATACAACTACAATAATGAGAAAGATTTTATTTTTTGTTTTACTGTTTTTTATTGGCTTTAGCCAGGGACAGGTAAAACAAAACAAAAAGATAAGCAACAAAAAGGAATGGGTAAATCCTGTCAGACTGACAAAGGAAGAACGTTCTCGTCCCTACATGGATGAGGTTTTAAAGACCAGGGATAGCTTAAGCCCTACGGAAGCTGAGAGGAGGCGAAAAAACATTGAGGCGGGAAACCCATTCAAAAAGTACGGGTACTATCCGAAAGTAGCCACGTTAAGCAAAGGAAAGTATCTGGAATTCCACGATCAGGATAGCATAGTCACAATCGGATCGGTAAGGTTTAATGTGAAAAAAGGTGAAATCGTTAATTTTATTGAAATAGACCTTGATGATCCGGACGCACAACCGATCGGAGATACACACGGCAGGTGGATCAGTCCAGATCCTTTAAGTGAGGAATTTCCAAGTTGGAGTCCCTATAGCATGTCGTTCAATAACCCTGTAAGATTTAAAGATCCCACAGGTTTAGCACCAGAAGACGCTACCGAATGTTGTTGGTGGTTTCGTCTAATGCCATTATTTGAAGAATCTTCAATAAAACCAAACTTAATTGAAACAGTTACGAAGACTGGTGAAGTCGGAACCAAGCAAAGTGAAGCCGTAACAAAAGCTCAGCAAGAACATTTCAATTTTGGTAGATATGTTGAAGAAAAACAGCTTGCCGAAATGGGAAAAGAGAAAAATACCAAAACCTATGAATACACCGATCCTAAGACTGGAAAGACAGGAAAAACTATTCCAGACGCAATGACAGAAGAGGGAGGAACAGTGGAAATAAAGCACGTTGCCAAACAATCTTTTACCAAACAGCTTAGGGGTCAGCAGGAAATTTCAAAAGCAAGTGGGCAGGAAGCAATTTTGAAAATTAATGAATCTGCAAAATTAAGCGAACCCCTTAAAAATTCCGGCATTAATATTCAACGATATACGCCTCCGGCAAAGCCTAAAATTGATAACCTTAGAGTTACACCTGCTCCGGCCCCAAAACTAATTCCTGTGCCAAAACCTAAAGATCCTTGTGCTGGTGTACCAGGTTGCACATAATTCCAATTTTATTATATTTAAAGATGACAAATGTTCAAATATTGCTTAGCGCTATTAAGGAGCAAGCAGAAAAATTTTTATCAGAAAGCGGAGAATTTGCCCCTTATGCTACCTATGTCAGAGCAAATGGTGACCTAGCTTATATCTCTGCTTATTCGGAATCAACTGATTCAAAAGAAATGTATGATATTTTGTTGGCTGGAGCATATGATGATTTAAAAGATGGGGATGTTCGGGTTTATGCTATTGCTCAGGACGGAAAATATCAAGGTAAGGATGTATTGGTTGTGGATTTAATACTTTCACCTGAAAGCAGATTTCAGCAAATATATCCCTATACTATCGATGGTAAAAAAGTGAAATTTGGGGAAATGATCTAAATTCAGATTTATGACGGACAATCCATATTTAAAATTTAAAAATGATGACCTGAAGGAATCTAAAGCTTTAGCCGAAGCATTAAATATTTCTGAAAGCGATTTTTTTAAAATTCAAGATTGGTTTGACCAATTACTTCTGTATCATCAAGAATTAACTAATGATAGGGAAGACCAATTGAAAGCAGAAAAGGATTTGGAGATTAACTTCCAGGAACTGATCTCATCAGAAATTGAAAAGAATAGCTATAAGTACATCCTGCCAAAACTGTTGCATTATAATAATGAATTTCATGGAGCTTTTTTAAGGTCTTTATACGTCGCCAGATTGGGAGCTTTGCTCGGAAATATTATCCCAAGTTTTGTGAAGGACAAGATGATTACTTATTCACCGGAAGATTATTTTCATATTACGGTTTATCTTAAGCATAACTATTTTGTTTCGCCGAATAGCAACTTTTTGGAAGACATTATAAAAATTGAACAATCCCGAAGTATTTTCAGAAAAGCTACTGTGGAAGTTAAGCTATCAACTTCGAAAAATATATTGGATATTCTAAATCAGAAAACTTTTCACCATGATGTAATCTGTTTTAAAAAGATTTTAAAATTAGTAACAGCAAACGACACTGGATTAATGGATTATCTGAAAAATTATAAAGTGGAAAATAACCAATGCTGTTATAAAATTATTAGTGACGTTCTGAATTTTGCAATATCAGCAGATCTATGGAAAGACTTTGAAATTAAAGTTCAGCTAATTCATTTCTTTGATACATCGAGAGGTGCCAAAACTACATCGAGTTGGTTAACAAAGTTAGATGAACTAAGCATGAGAGTCGGTAGTTCCAAACTTTTACAACTTGCTAAGACAGTTTTGAAAAATGAAAATTGTATAAATCATAAGTTTGAATATGGGGTACAATGGAGCGATGATACTGCAAAAAGATTTTTGAAATCTGCGCAATGGATAAAAGATAGTTTAAAATAAATAATTCTCAAAAATTGATATTGTTAGGTTTTCAAAATAACATTGACAATACCGCTATTATTAATGGCTAAAAGAGTAAAAACAGAGATTGGAGATATATTCTCAGTGACATTGGACAATGGAAATAAAAAATATTTTCAATACGTTGCTAATGACCTTAACCAATTAAACAGCGATGTCATTAGATCATTTAAAAGAGAATATCCAGCTGATGAAATTCCTGTTTTTTCCGAACTGTTAGCGGGTGATATTGACTTTCATGCGCATACTATGATCAACATCGGAGTAAAACAAGATTTATTTAAACAGGGAGGAAAAAGCATTGTTTACCCAGCTTTAAACGATGTATTATTCCGCGACACAAATGATTATGGTAAAAAAGTTGGAGAAGAACCAATAAAAGTTTCCGTTAATTGGTTTGTATGGAAAATTAATGATGAGAGTTTCACAAAAGTAGGTAAACTGGAAGGCGAAAATCGAAACGCGGAAATAGGAGTTGTCATCCCCCCTTTCGCAATAGTTGATAGAATAAAGACTGGCCATTATAATTTTATTTATCCGGGTTTTGAATAAAAAACGGTGTAATATGAATAAAGTTACGAGTGCTCTTATAATTCTTACAATTCTTACCCTGTAATAAGAAAAGTGATAAACCAAATGTTGATTCATCTAAAGTTGTAGATTATAATGTTATTGTAACGGCAAAATCTGATAATGAGATTGCTATCAAAGAATTATATGCTAAAGCAGTGAATGATCTGTATAAAAATGGGATTGTGAAAGATTCCAAGCACAAATTGGAATTTTACTTTTATTTGAATCTAGTGGACTAAAAATTAAAATGCAGATAGTCATGAAATTAGTTGAAATTATTAAAGCGATCAGAAGAAATACAATTAATGATTTACTCGGTGAAGAATTCAGCGATATAGATTATGAGAAAATAATCCTATATGGAGAGTTCTCGGTGGGAGTTGATACAATATACAGGTTCTTCAAGTCAAAAAGGGGAATGGGAAATATAGTTAAAGATGGTGAAATGACCTACGAACGCCTTTGTTCACTTAAAGATTTAGGCTTTTTGATAGATTATTACCTTTCTCAGTATGATCGAAAGCCAGATGACATACTTGCAATAGATATCATCGATCATTTAGATGATCCAAATTTTTAAATCTGCTCTTTTTTGGGCATCAAAATTATGAAACACTTTTATATCTTTTTATTTTTCTTGGTTGCCGGTTTTGTCAAGTCACAGGAAAATCGATTTTATAATGAAGCATATCTGACTATTGATAATATGCTGAACGATAAACAGAAATATAGTTTTAAGACTGCTGTACTGAGTGTAGAAAATGCATATTATCAGGGAAAGCTAGATACGGTTGAAGTTGACAGAAAAATTAAATTTATGGGCAACTTTTGTAAGACAATCGTTCGCAATCGTGATCTTACCTATAATGAAAGAGATAAGGAGACCGTTAGTAAATATGCAGCAATCTTTTCAGTTATCTGTGAGGAGACACCTATTTTAATCAACCAAGATACTGTTCGTTATAAACCATTCTCTTATGATTTTCAAGACGTTTTCGGGCACAAAGATCTGACAAGTCTTTTTGTTTCAAAACTGGTTACTACGCAGAAAGGAAACTGTAATTCGTTACCTTACTTATATAAAATTCTTGCAGAGGAATTAGGTGTTGAAGCGAATCTTGCATTGGCTCCGAACCATATTTATATTAAACACAATATAAAATCCATCGGTTGGTATAATACAGAGTTAACAAGTGGCATCTTTCCACAGGATGCCTGGTTGATGGCTTCGGGATTTATCCATTTAAATGCTATTGAAAATGGAGTTTATATGAAAGCACTTGACAATCGCGAGAGCCTTGGGTTATGTCTTGTTGATCTGGCAAATGCCTATAAGCGTTCTTTTCCGGATAATGACGGAACCTTTGCAATCAAGTGTGCTGAAAGGGCTCTGCAGATCAGTCCTAATTTAGTAACAGCGTTAATTTTACGGGCTGAAACCCACAAAGAACAATATCAGAAAGTGGAACGTTCTGATCCGAAATCAAAAGAGCTTCTGGCCTCATTAAATAAAGAATACAATCATATCCATAAGATAGGGTATAGAAATATGCCGGAAGGGATGTATTTGGAGTGGCTCGTTTCTTTGAAAACGGAAAGAAAAAAATACGAGGATATTAGGTTGAAAAATTAAATTTTTGTGTGATTGATGGTTTGTGAAAAAGTTAGCTAAAACATTGTTTTTAGCTAACTTTGTTTTTAAGTTCACGAACTTCCTGCATCAACTTTATGAGCATCGATTTTATGTCCTCATTTGCAAAATCAATTATTTCCAGTTCTTTACTGGAGAAACTGCCAGCATATTGCCAGGCTTCCCAAAGATCACTAAATGGAATATCATAACTATCATAAAATGTATTGTCCGCTCCGACGGTGATAGAATTATGGTTTATCTTTTCAATACGTTTGAAAGTAAATCCTGATCTAGTTATTAGTACATGGGTTTTACCAATTTTAATATCCTTAATGTTTTCTATGTATTTTCCTACAACGTATGTTCCATCCTTATAAGGTGGCATCGAATCACCTTCTACGGGAAATGCCCTGTATTTTCCGTTATGGAGAAAGGGTAGGGACATTGTTTGTAAATTCTCTATATATTCAGGATCGGCATAGCCTGATAAGTATCCCATTGATGCTTTATAAGGTATTATTTCTATTTTGTTCTCCCCAACTGAATCCGTTTTTATAGGAAGCAAGATCCTATTATCAGGGAGATTTAACATCTCCTGCAGTTTATATTTTCTTAAATCGACAGTGAGCAATAAATCTGTGCTGATATGGTAATATCTGGAAATCGCCAATAAAACATCTAACGGGGGTGAAGCCTTTGCTGTCTCATATTTTGCATAAGATACCCTTGTCAAAACCAGTCTATCCGCGATCTGCTGTTGCGAAATTTCAGGAATTTGCTGTAGTCTTAAATACCTGATGTTATCAGCTAAAATTGAGAGTGTTGACATTTTGTGAATATTTTTCACAACAAATGTACTGTAATTTGTGAATAATCTTATCAACTTTGCTAAATAATTTAGTAAAAAAATGGAACGGTCGATTGTACATTTGGATCTGGATACGTTTTTCGTGTCCTGTGAGAGATTGGTTAATTCCGGTTTAAACGGAATTCCCCTGATCATTGGTGGTGGGGACAGAGGTGTAGTTTCTTCATGTAGCTATGAGGCACGAACTTTTGGTGTGAGATCAGCAATGCCCATGAAAATGGCGCTCCGCCTTTGCCCACAGGCGAAGGTTGTCAAAGGGGATATGGAACTATATTCCAGAATGTCCCATACGGTTACTGAGGTTATAGAGGAAAGTGCGCCTGTGATGGAAAAGGCTTCAATCGATGAATTTTATCTCGATCTGACCGGAATGGATAAGTTTTTCGGCGCTTACAAGTGGACAAATGAGCTTGGGGCAAAGATCGAAAAGGAAACAGGTTTACCGATAAGTTATGCTTTATCGACCAACAAAACCGTAAGCAAAATAGGAACCGGCGAATCAAAGCCTCACGGACATCGGGAAATACCATCTTTAGGTGTACAATCTTTTCTAAATCCGCTATCAATAAAAAAAATGCCGATGGTGGGGAATGCGACTTTTCAATTGTTTTCGAGGGTCGGAATTAGAACCATAGGCACACTTTCGGAAATGCCTGTAGAGATCCTGCAGCAGATGATCGGCAAAAATGGTACAGACTTATGGAAGAAAGCAAACGGTATTGATGAAACTCCTGTCATTCCATATTCTGAAAGGAAATCCATTTCGAAGGAAAGGACATTTAGCAGCGATACAATGGATACCTATGAGGTAAAAGGTCTGATATCAGGAATGGCGGAGCAGCTTGCCCATCAGCTCAGGCAAGAGAAATGGCTGACCTCAACCGTGGTGATCAAGATCAGATACTCAAACTTTGACACCGAATCCAAACAATGCAGGGTGAGTTATACATCATCTGACCACACCTTAGCGAGAGTTGCACTGGAACTATTTGATAAGATTTATACAAGACGTATGCGGCTCCGTTTGGTTGGTTTGCGATTTACGGACCTTGTTCACGGGAGTTATCAGATGAATCTTTTTGAAGATAATGCGGAGCTTATCAGCTTATACCAGGCGATGGATAATATCAAGAACCGTTTTGGTAAAGATGCGGTTGGACGGGCTGTTGGGTTCAATTTTTCACGTTAGCATGTACAAGTATGTTTTTAAATTGTCACTCATATCATAGTCTTCGTTATGGCACGTTATCCATAGACGACCTTATTTCTCAGGCTTTAGCACTGGGGATAAAGGAACTTGTTCTGACAGATATTAATACGGTGACCGGAGTTTATGAATTTAAAAAGAAATGCGAAGAAAATAATATCCGCCCGATTGTTGGTGTTGAGGTGCGCAACGGTAGTGAATTATATTATATCGCCATTGCAAAAGAGTTTAGTGGGCTTGCCGAAGTAAACAAAATGCTGACTTCTTATAATTGCGATAAGATTGATTTACCATTGCAACCGGAATTAGCCTACAACTTTATCCTATATCCACTGAGCAATATGCCGGACAACCTCCAAGAAAATGAATATGTAGGAATCTACGAGGATGAACTCAATCTGTTGATAAGACCGGAATATAAAAAGCTGTTATCTAAAATGGTTATTCTTTGTCCCATTACTTTCAGCACAAAAAAAGAATATAACCTACATCGGATTTTACGCGCCATTGATAACAATACCTTGCTTTCCAAGCTTGCAGAAAGAGAAGTGTGCAGGAAATCAGAATATTTTCGTTCTGTGGATTCAATACGTAGAATTTATCGTCACTATCCCGAAATTATTGAGAATACGCAAAAATTACTTTCAAAATGCAGCTTTGAATTTGCGTTTTCCACACCCAGAAATAGAAAACATTATACAGGTACAAAGGCCGATGACCTTAAACTTCTGACCCGTTTAGCTTATGCAGGATTGGAAAGACGGTACGGTAGAAATCACGAGGTAGCAACTCAGCGAATCGAAAAGGAACTAAAGGTAATTGATGAACTAAACTTTAGTGGGTACTTTCTTATCACTTGGGATATCATCCGATATAGCAACAGTATGGGCTTTATGCATGTTGGGCGTGGGAGTGGAGCGAACTCTATTGTTGCGTACTGCTTGGGAATTACCGATATATGCCCCATAGAGCTGGATCTGTATTTTGAACGATTTCTGAATCTTAATCGGAAAAGTCCGCCTGACTTTGACATTGACTGGAGCTGGCAGGAGCGTGATATCATCCTTGATTATATTTTTAACCGTTATGGTAAGGAGTATGTTGCTTTTTGCGGAACCAATGTCGAATTCAAATACCGTTCGATCATTCGGGAAGTTGGTAAAGCATTTGGACTTCCAAAAGAAGAGCTGGATGAGCTTAGTAAAAATCCTGAAAGAGTTTTTCGGGATGATATTGTGAAGCAGGTGCAGAAGTATGGTAAACTGCTGGAGAAATTCCCGAACCAGAGGTCAATGCATTCCTGTGGAATTATTATTTCCGAGGAACCACTCACAAACTTTACGGCCCTTGAAATGCCTCCCAAAGGGTTTCCTATCGTGCAGTGGGATATGCACGTCGCCGAGGAGATCGGATTTGAAAAGTTTGATATCTTATCTCAAAGAGGGCTAGGTACCATTAACGATACAGTCAGGCTTTTAGAAGAGAAGAGGGGAATTAAGGTAAATATTAAGGATACCACTATTTCCAAAGATGAAGTAAAATGTAATGAATATTTGAGCCAGGGGCGGACAATAGGTTGCTTCTATATTGAATCTCCTGCGATGCGTGGATTATTGCGCAGATTGAAATGTAATAACTATAAAGTTTTGGTAGCTGCCTCTTCCATTATTCGTCCTGGTGTTGCCCAATCGGGAATGATGCACGAGTATATTTTTAGACATAACAATCCTGACAAGTTTGAGTATTTCCATCCTGTATTTGAGAAGCAGCTAGGAGATACTTACGGCATCATGGTATACCAGGAAGACGTGATCAAGATTGCGCTTCATTATGGCGGGGTGTCTGCTGCCGATGGCGATATCCTGAGAAGAGCTATGAGCGGAAAAGGTAGGTCTTTAAGTGCACTTCAAAAAGTTAAGGACGATTTTTTTGCATCTTGCAGAAAACAAGGGCATCCAGAGGAGCTGAGCAGGGAAATTTATAGACAGATAGAATCGTTTGCGGGGTATTCGTTTTGTAAAGCCCACTCAGCGTCCTATGCGGTAGAGAGTTATCAATCGCTGTACCTGAAAGTTTATTATCCATTGGAGTTTATGGTTTCGGCAATAAATAATATGGGCGGTTTCTATAGGACAGAGGTCTATGTACACGAGGCAAGGATGTCAGGGGGTGTTATATTGAATCCATGTGTCAATAAAAGCGAGTACGAAACAACGATTTATGGAGAGGAAATATATCTGGGACTGATGCTGCTTGAAAAAGTTGAATCGAAACTTGCTCAGCTGATACCAAAGGAAAGAAAGGCAAATGGGGAGTATAGGTCAATGGAAGATTTTATCAAGAGAGTTCCAATTGGTATTGAGACTTTGCAGACGTTGATCTTTATTGGAGCATTCCGTTTTTCAGGTGTTCCAAAGAATGAACTATTGCTCAAAGCGCGCATTCTACTGGGGGATTTTAAACCAGAGAAAAGATTTCAGACTCTTTTTGAAGAACCGATCAAGGAATACAAATTTCCGGAGTTAAAAAGAAATGTGTTTGAGGATGCTTTCGATGAAATCGAGATTTTAAGTTTTCCGGTATCCTGTACACCTTTCGATCTACTTCAGACGAAGTACAGGGGAACTGTTATGGCCAAAGATCTTACAGAACATCACAAAAAGCAGGTGAAGATGCTTGCCTACTTGATTTCAAGGAAACATGTTCCTACAAAAAAGGGAACAATGTACTTTGGTACCTGGATAGATGTTCAGGGAAACTATTTTGATACAGCTCATTTTGCTGACTGCCTTGAAAAATATCCATTTCAGGGTGGGGGATGCTATCTTCTATTGGGGATTGTTGAAGTTGATTTCCATTTTCCGACAATTACGATCACCAAAATGGCCAAGATGCCATTTATACCTGACCCCCGGTATTCCCATGATGAAGAGAAGAAATATGAAGCGCAACAGCGGATTCGGGAAGATGTAAGTATGACTTTCAGGGCCCCTTATCCGCAGGAGCATGAAATAGGACTTCCCCGAAAACGTTTTTAGATTCTTTTGAAGAAATTTTAAACAAATTGTTCCGGGGATCGGTTATTTAGAAAAACAGATAGGAAATGGAAAATCACAAAATTGTAGAAGTCTTAAATGATTTAATAGAGATCAACAACGATAGAGCTGAAGGCTTTGAAAAAGCTATCAGGGATATTAATGCCGAAAACATAGATCTTAAAGCTGCCTTTGAAAAATTCGCCTCACAAAGCCGAAGCAATATTACAGAGCTTGCCGGACTTGTGGGAAGCAAGGGTGAAGTTCCAGAAGACGGGAATACGGTCCTTGGAACATTACATCGCGCTTGGATCGATATAAAGGCAACTTTTGGCGGTAGTGACCGTCACAGTATTCTGGAAGAATGTGAACGTGGGGAAGATGCGATTAAAAAGGCATACAAAGACGCACTGCAGGAAAATGAGCTCGGAGAAGATGTCCGTGAAGTTTTATTAAAACAACAGGATGGTATCCAAGCGAGCCATGATGCGGTCAAAGCTCTCAGAGATTTGAGCAAATAAAAATAAGGATTAGATTGTATAGAAAATGGTTGAAAAGCTGTGTTGATTTATTAACACAGCTTTTTTTTTTTAGGAGATTATACAGAAAATAATTGTATGTATTAGAGATTCAGGCCCAAATGATGATGTAAGCGGATTAAAAGGACTTTTTAGGGATATATAAGTACTATCTGCATTATATTTCTTACTTTTATTATTTAGAATAATTCTTAATAACTTAATTTAAGGAAGTGATATGCCCAAAGTAACCCCAGAACTTTTTGAAGTTCTACACGATAGCAGAGCTGAAAATACATTGGCTAGGCTGTATAAAGAAGCTCTCAAGCAGGGCTGGTCTATGGTTTTTCATTTCATGCCCAAAGCATTTAAGTTCTTTGGCAGGGGTATAGACTGGAAAACGGAAAATGAAAGCTTTTATGAGGATAAATATATACCGATATTACCGTATCAAGGTACCTTTATCTATATGCAGGCGAGGGCACTAAATGCGCAAAATATCCTGGAATTTGGAACATCTTTTGGAATTTCTACGATTTATCTTGCAAAAGCCGCGAAGGACAACGGAGGTAGAGTTATTTCAACGGAGTACTTACCCCATAAGGTTAAAATTGCCCGGCAAAACCTCATTGAAGCAGGTGTCCATGAGCATGTAGAGATTTTGGAAGGGGATGCGATGCAGACTTTAAAGGATCTGGATGTGGAATGGGATTTTGTTCTTCTTGATGGATGGCCGGACATGGTATATGCGGTATTCAAGCTGATCGAGCCGAAATTGAAAAAGGGCGCCGTGATCCTTGTGGATGATGTTCAGGGATTTCAACCTTCCATGAAAGACTATTTTGAGTATGTACGCAATCCTGCAAATGGATATCTTTCTACAACCGTATATCCAAAAAAAGCGATGGAATTTACGATTAAGCTTTAAATTTCGTATATTGGTTAAGAGTTAACTAACCATCTTAATAGTATATTGTAGACTAGTCGTGAGATTAGTCTATTTTTTTCACTTTGTCTGTCAGTCCGAGACATAATGAGACTGGATGCAAGGCACTCTATCTTTCAGGAAATGGTTTGTGGAAAAGGAAGATGTTAGCATGACCTTTCGGGTATCTTAAACGTAGGAGATTGAGGTTGGTCTTCCCGGAAAATGGATGTTAAGGTATTGATAAAGAAAAATGATTTTAATGCCATTACGGAAACCCGTAGGCTGATCTAAAATTAATGCTTAAATTTGCACCTGAAAATTGAGAACCTTCGCTCAGGTCGTTCAATGGTCAATAATTATTTGTCAACATACAAAATATAGTATATTTCAAATACACGTATGAGGCCACTTATGGTTTTAATACGTTTCATGGTTATTAGTTTTTAAACGCATCTTTTAAAGGTGCGTTTTTTTATGGAGCTAATCACATAAAAAACTCCCATTTCTTGGGAGTTTTTAAGATTATGATCTAGCTAATATTTGAAGATGCCCGATGACACATTACTTTCGCGTTGTCTGTTTTTTTTCAATATTCTTTTCAATGACACTGGGGTCCATATAATCTAAATGGATACTATGCCTAAGATAATAGCTCCATCGCCAAAAACACAATGGATTAATCTTGTACAATCTGTAAAGCCTCTGGTTTTCTTTGGCTGGAGATGTCTCTTTAATCCAATATTCAAAACCAAAAGTTGAGAATCCGGGGCTTTTAAAACCAAAATCTGTGGTTATCCTGTATGAGCCATCAAGATTGGAGTATCTGAAATACCCCTCATCTAACCAGCGATGAATATCCTTTCCAATAAAAGGCACATTGGGAAGTAGGATCATAATGCCTAGCACTATAATAATTGTTTTCCTCATCATTCTAATTGTTTTCCTCTTCATAGCTTTTAGTTCAGTTGCGGGCGATTTGCATTATCTGAGTTTTAGAAGTCCATTGAGCTCATTTATTGCATGATATTACTTTTACTGGTTTTTATTAGAAAAAGTCAGAAGTCCTGCCATTTATTCGATGGTTTAAAGGGAACTCTGTTCGGCTTTATTTTTTCCCAGTCGCGGTATTCAAAATTTTTGCTTACGGTTAAATAATAACGCCAACGCCAAAAACAAAACGGGTTAATTCTATACAACCTAAAAATTTCCATATTGGCCATTTGCGGTCTCGTAGCCTCGATGAATCCAAATGTTACCCACTTGCTCATCCAAGGGTGAAAAACCTCCATGTACTCTATACCGGTAAAAGAAGCGTTTGCATTAGCATACCGAAAATGGTCACCGTCAATGGCCTTCAGTATCTCCGTACCTATAACCGGTGTATTGGGTATCACCAGAACAGATAGTACAATTCCTATAGTAAATTTTCTTTTCATATCCTTTATTGACAATTCGTGCTAGTTGGAGGATCAATCCGACCTAATGTGACATTTGGATTGCCCGCCTGTTTTAAATTTGCTAAATATGTGTATACGCCATCTGGTGTTAAAAATCCATTATTGTTTAACTGTCCATTACTTGGTAGGAGTAAATTAAAAACATCGGTAGCATAATGTGTACAGTTGTTATCATTGAGGTCATAGGGGACTTTTGATAGGGCAATAGACTGGCTTATGATTGCGTCGAATTGCGCCTTGGTGACAGACAAACTATATCTTGCATCACTTTTTCGCTTATAATCACTCGATTCTTCCCCCATTGCACTGGTAACTGGCAGCATGGTAGCCGCCGATGGACCAGATTGCGGGTAGAATCCATAAGAAAGCCTTTGAAGCTGAGTACCGTTTGATTTTTCAATTGTTAGAAAAGCGTGACCAGGTTTATCAGAATTAAGGTCTATTCTATGTGCATTTAAAGTCACCTTGTATTTTGTATTAGCATCATTTACCACATTGTTGAAACATTTCAATCGCTCCTGAATGTCAATAGTGGTTATAGGTGCAGCTACCACGAAAGATGTACTTGAAGTGCCTCCACTACCACCTCCATGATTACCACCGCCGCCTCCGCCGCCACCTCCGGTTGCTGTACCGCTGCACGTTGTATATAGATAAGTCCAATATTCGGTACCATCATCGTAGTACTGTACCAGATACCACTCGCTGCATACAACAGGTATATTTTTACTGGTGTCAGGTTTGCTGTTTTCTTTGTTTACGTTGGTATCGGCATCCTTAGTCTTCAATTGAAGGTTTACCATTTTCAGCCCACTTGAGTCAAGTGATTGGCTGTACAACAAGGTATCATTAAGATCATATACCATATAATATACTTTCCCAAGCTCGTCACCTCGATACACTTGTTTTTTAACGAAATTAGAAATAGCCTGTTCGGAAAATTCCGCCACGGTTCTTGTATCTGCGAAAAGGCTCACCTTATTGGCGCTGGCTACTTTATTTCCTTCAATGGTAAAAATCAGGTTTTGCTGCATGGAATATCCCCAACCTAGGATTGTGCCGTCCTGCACGGGAACCACGAGCATGGTACTTTTATTTCCGTTTATGAGCTGTGCTTTTTTCCAATCTAAGGGAAAAGGTTTCCCGTTATCCTCGTACCATTTTTTTGCTATCGAGGTTTGATCGTTCTGAGGATAATTTTCCATATCCCTTTCGCATGACTGTAGCAGCATAATTGCAAATACTGCATAAATTAGTTTTCTGAAAATTTTTGTTAACATGTTATGTGGTTTAAAGGTTAGTGTCGCTGTATTTCTTTGTCCAATGAATTATTGAAACTAAATTAAGGGTATAAAAACTTAAAACTTTTGACAAAAGGCAAAAAATCAATAAGGAAGACTGGGGATGATCTTTAAAAGTAAGAGCAGCTACTAAGTCATAGACTACAAAATTTGAGAAGGAAATATTTTCATGTTTTGAGATTTGATAAAAAAATAGTCCCAAGTGGGACTATTTTTTAGGCAAGACTATTTATTGCGTTCCTAATAATCGGAATACGATCTGGCTGAGCATTTTCCACAGAAATACTTGCCTTTGATTTTTCGTAATCAATTGTTACTACGACCGTCTCATTATGGAATACATGCTTAATGGTGTCAAGTTTTTTGGTCATTTCTTCTTTCAATCGTTCTTGTGCTTCATCAAGCATTTTTTTAACAATTTCCTCCTCAGCCCTAATTTCATTTACTGTCTCGAATCTAATATTCATAATTTAAAATGTTGGTTAATATGTTTAGAATGTTCTTTCTATTTAAAACCCAAACAACTCAGTATCTATTCCCAGACCAAATCCGAACCAGTATCTGCCGTTGTTGATCCATTTTTTGCCAGCTTTGTCGGTTCCAAAATCAAAACCAACAGGGATGAGCGCAAAGGTTATTTTATTATAGGTATAAGTTGCTGCTAGGGAAGTTGAAAACATAAAGGCCGTATAGGACTTTTCAGAGTCATTAAAATAATTCTGCGTGTTTTTATCGCTCAATTCTTCAGCCATTGGTGCGAGTAGTATACCAAAAGAAATTTTATGGCTGCTGGATTTATCTACCCAATATCTATCAATACTCTTAACATAAAACGGAACAAAAAATCCGACATTATCAACATCAGCTTTTGCTGTGACATAGCCATCTTTGTTTCTTGCCCTAACTTTAAAAGGGACGGTCATGATTGAAAACTGTCTCATAGCAGACCAACATTTAAAACTATTGCTATGGCTTACATATTCTCTTTTTTCATCATCCAGATCCGCGAAGTAATCTCTAAACATTTTATTTTTAATGTCATAGAAATGGACTTTAAGATAAACTTTACTGTCTTTTTGTGTAGAATCCTTAGAAAGTTCTGTTGAAATTACTTTAATTTTTCCCAGACCATGTTTCCATATTTCGGGATCGTGAAAGGACTGCACTTGTGCATAGCATAAGCTAGTTACTCCAATAAGGAGCAAAAGGGTCAATATTTTTTTCATGGCTAAAGTTTTTGTTTGGAATATCATAAAATATTAATACTGCTGATATCCCAATTGGTTAGGTTAAATTTAATGATTTTTCATTTCATGACATTTCAAATCCCGTAAAATTCTCCTTTTATAAATTCACCCATCCATCATATCTTTTTTTTACAACTATTATTTTCTAACTTTACTTAATCATTTACCAATTGCCCTGTTATGACATCTCGAAATTTGATCGACGAAAGGGCACTGCTTTCCCAGTTTCAAAGCGGTGATGAAATGGCCTTTGATCGTATTTTCACGATGTTTCACTCTTCATTGGTATTTTTCGCAGATAGACTACTTCTGAATATCGGAAAGGAAATTTCCAAGGATCTAGTATTGGATATATTTCTGAAATTATATGACAGGAGGGAGGGATTTGAAACCCTTTCAAATATCAAGGCTTTCCTTTATATATCTGTGCGAAACAGCTGTATAAAAGCTATTGAAAAAGAGAAAGTAAATCAGAAGCGCTTTGATTTGTACACCAAGAATTTTGATGAGTTTGAAAAAAATGTATTGGATAACATTGTTCAGAACGAAGTATATGAAGAGCTTTACCAAGCGATTGATCTGTTGCCCGAACCATATCGGCTTATCATGGGCAGGCTTGTCACTGGCGATACGCCAAAAGAAATATCTGAGGAGCTCGGTATTCCTGTCAGTACGATCAATACCCAAAAATCAAGAGCACTTTCACTTCTAAAAAAATCCCTATCAGGTGCTGGAATCGCACTTTTAATGATTTATTCATAATTTTTTAACTTTTTTGGGACAACGCAATATCTTTTCGGGTTTCTATTTAAAATGAAACCAATGGAAGAGCGCAGAATCCTTGAAGAGTTAAAGATCGTACCGCTTCTGACGAAGTTTGTCAGAGGAGAGGATATGACTGTTCTTGAAGAAAAGACTATTGAGATCTGGCTCAACGAGAGCAGTGCGAACCGTGCTTTCTTTGAGGAATTACAAGATAAGGATCACGTTGCTCGGGAACTTCTAAAAAGGGATGCTGCTAGTGCTACGACATCCTCAGAACTTCTAAAATTACATGGCCTAGTGAAGAAACGTCAATCCCATTATAAGCGTGTAATTATTTGGACTACTGCTGCTGCGATATTATTGTTTTTTTCGCTTACTATACTTCTTTACAGGTATCATCAGTCCAGAAATGTCATTGATGAAACGGTTAATATGGCCACGGCCGACATTGATCCGGGCAAGGATCAGGCGACACTGACTTTTGACGATGGTCAGGTCATTGACCTGGAAGGGAAGACTGTGAAGAGCGATGCAAATGGTGTAACCTATTTGAATGGCCAAGCTGTTTCACCGTCAAAGATGCAATTTGCAACACTTACTACACCACGTAAAGGTCAATATAAAGCGATCCTACCGGATGGAACTACAGTCTGGCTGAATGCTGAATCCAAACTTAAGTATCCTACAAAGTTCGCGGGTGCGGAACGCCTGGTTGAACTTGAGGGAGAAGGTTATTTTGAAGTGGCACATAATGCTTCACGTCCTTTTATAGTGGAATCAAAAGGCCAACGTGTCAAGGTTCTTGGAACGAAGTTCAATATCAATTCCTATACGAATGAGGAGTATACAAGGACAACACTTATTAGCGGAAGTGTTGAGCTAAGAAATCTACAGAATGAGCTCATGGTGAGACTGAAACCTGGGGAGCAGGGGAGGTTTGTGCTCGGTGGTATTGACGTGAAAAAAGTTGATCCAGAGACTTTTATTGGATGGACTGATAATGAATTCCAATTTAATGGCGCGCAACTGGTAGAGGTTTTAAGGCAACTGGAACGGTGGTATGATATAGATGTGGATTATCAGAATGTTCCAAATGCAAAAGTCTATGCTACAATTAGCCGAGGTAAAAAATTGAACAGCGTTCTCTTTGCGCTTGGAGAAGTTACTGATTTAAATTTTAAAATGACCGGAAGGAGGATTGAGATCAAGAAATAAAAACCTAATGTTTCATATGTTGGCCTGAAATAATGCCGGAGTGTTAGCGCACTCCGGCGATCGGGTCTGTATACTAGAGTTTCGAGCAACTAATAATTAACCCTACACAAATCTATGAAAAAACATGATTTTTCCAACAGGGAAAACGTTCCGCAGGTGGTGGATATGTTTTCAGGCAGGAAAAAATTGCTGCGTGCAGGCTTAAAGAGTACCCTATTCTTTATGCTTCTTGCTAGTGGCACTGCTATCAAGGCACAGCAGATCAACCTTTCGCTACAGAGAGCGACACTGGCTAAGGCCATCTCTGAAATACGGAAGACAACAAAATATGACTTTGCCTATAGTGAAGAACTTTTAAAAAAAGCAGGTCCAATTTCCGTTAATCTTAAAAATGCCAACATCACCGAGGTACTGAATAAAATGTTTGCTGATCAGCCAATCTCTTACAAGATTGCTGATGGCATTATCATTTTAAAAGAAAAACCATCGAACGGAAATAGTATAGCTCCCTCAAAAAATAAGGAAACAATAAAAGGGAGGGTGGTCGATGACAAGGGGAATCCATTGACAGGTGCCACGATCCAGGTCAAAGGAACGAACTTTATAACAACTTCTGACGGAGCAGGATTTTTTGAGATACCGGATGATTTTTCAGGATCTGATCTGCAGATATCCTATTTAGGATATGGTCGGATAGAGGTAGCAGCTAAAAATGCTGACAGAATTGTACTGACTACAAATGACAACCGGATCGAAGAGGTGAGTGTTGTCGCCAGCGGGTATCAGTCTATTCCGAAGGAAAGAGCAACAGGCTCTTTTTCCAAGGTGGATAATAGGACCTTTAACCGTCAGGTTTCTACTGATGTTATCAGCAGACTAAAGGGGATAGCTCCGTCTATATTCTTCGACGAACGTTCAGGTTCTCCGAAATTGACGATCCGGGGACAGGCAACGATATTTGGTAACGATCAGCCATTGATTGTTGTTGACAATTTTCCATATGAGGGTGATATTAACAATATCAATCCGAACGATATTGAGGATATTGATATTCTGAAAGATGCTGCTGCCGCATCGATCTGGGGAGTACGTGCTGGTAATGGTGTGATCGTTATCAAAACGAAAAAAGGACGAGCAGACCAGCCGATGAATATTGGTTTTACTTCTAGTGTCACCATTGGACAGAAGCCTGACCTGAACTATATTCCACAGATCAAACCCACTGACTTCATTGATATTGAAAAGATGCTTTTTGAAAAGGGCTTTTACAATACCATTATTAGTAATACTTCCGCAAATAGACCTTATTCTCCGGTAGTTAGTATCCTTAATGACCAAAAGAAAGGTCTTTTATTAGCTGATCAGGCAAATGCACAACTTGACGCTCTACGCGGTGGCGATCTGCGGAAAGATATGAGTAAATATCTGTACCAAAATAGCGTCAAGCAGCAATATGCTTTAAATTTAAACGGAGGTACAAGCAAATACACGTACTATTTTTCCGCGGGATTTGATAAAAACCAAAATTCGGAAAAAGGAAATGGCTTTAGTCGTGTAAGCCTCAACAGTAATCAGGTTTTTCGGCCTATTGAAAAACTAGAAATTTCTTCGGGACTTTCTTACAATCAAAATAATCAATCTACTTCTAATGTTGTTTCTATGCTCAGCAATATGGGACAGGAACAGATGTACCCATACGCAAGGTTAGTAGATGATCGAGGAAATCCCGCAATTATCACAAAAGATTTTAGTAATGTATTAAAGCAGAAGGCACTTTCAGAGGGATTACTAAATTGGGACTTTATACCATTGAATGAACTAAATTATCAGGACAATAGAATGAAACAGTCTGAAATGAGAGTTACCGCTGCGGTGAAATATACTATCATTCCATCATTATCTGCTGAAACTAGATTTCAATATGAAAATCAAATTGGACGAATTCGTAATTTTTACGACGCTGATAGTTATTTTATGCGTGGTCAAATTAATTCATATACTTCATTTACAAACGGAGCGATGAAGCGTAATATACCATTAGGTGGAAAGCTGGATAACACTTCTAATGAGCTCAAAGCATTAAATGGAAGATTTCAATTAAACTTTGATCATAAGTGGAATAAACACCAACTTAATGCAATAGCAGGATTTGAGGTTCGCGAAGTAAAAACAAATGGTATTTCAAATAGTCTTTACGGTTTTGATCCGAATGTTGGATCAAGTGTAACTGTTGATTATTTGAATGAATTTGCGTTATATGGAACGAGTTTCACGAGTGTTATTCCTCATGGCAATGATTATAATGAGACCTTAAATAGAATGCGATCCTATTATATAAACGGTGCATATAATTATGACCTTCGCTACGTTTTGTCCGCTAGTGCAAGAATCGATCAATCTAATCTCTTTGGAGTAAGAACCAATCAAAAATCAGTGCCGCTTTGGTCTATTGGGGGAAAATGGAATATCAACAAAGAAAAATTTTATAATTTAGAGTGGCTTCCTGAATTAAGTTTGAGATCGACTTTCGGTTATAGTGGTAACGTTGATAGAACCATCACCGCATATACGACAGCGATGTTAACATATAATAATATCAATACTCTTCCTGCTGCTACGTTGCGAAACCCACCTAACAAAAATTTGAAATGGGAAAAAAATAGGATGTGGAATATAGGTATAGATTATGGTACGAGAAATAGCAGAATTGTCGGTAGTATCGAATACTATAACCGTAAAGGAAGTGATTTAATTGGAAATAGCGCAATTGATCCTACCACTGGATTTACCACATATCGAGGTAACGTTGCAAATATGAGTGGAAGCGGTTTAGATGTGGAACTTAAGACTTCAAATTTAATAAATACTAAGTTTAAATGGAATACAGTAGCATTATTTTCTATCGCCAAGGACAAAGTTACGGAATACCAGCGCCCAACTTCTATAAATACCTTTCTAACTGACAACAGTATTTATAGAAACCCTGCAAATTATTCTCCGGTTATCGGAAAGCCCTTATTTGGAATTTACTCTTACCCATGGGCGGGGCTAGATCCTGAAACTGGCCAAGCAAGAGGATATCTAGATGGGGTTGCGTCGAAAGATTATTCAAAAATAACGCAACAGCTAGCAATCGATCCTCAAAACAATCTCATATATAATGGGCGTGCACTAGCTCCTTACTTCGGTGCTTTAAGAAATACTTTTGGTTATAAAGATGTAGAACTTTCTTTCAATATTACATACCGCTTTGGATATTATTTTAGAAGAAATAGTATTATGTATTCAGCTTTGTATCGTAATTACACAACGCACGGTGATTTCTATAAAAGATGGCAAAATCCCGGCGACGAGAAAATTACAGATGTTCCTGCCCTTGTTTATCCAGCATCAACACTTGGTGATCAATATTACAAAAATTCGGAGGTTTTAATAGAGAAAGGTGATCATATCAGATTGCAAGATATTGTTTTATCTTATTCATTTGATCCAAAATTTTTAAGTACGCTTCATATGAAAACTTTACGGCTATCCGCAATAGCAAACAATGTATGCTTATTATGGAAAGCCAATAAAATAGGTTTAGATCCGGATTTTCCGCTTAGCAAAATGCCTAAAACTTTTACGATAGCATTTAATTGTACTTTTTAATATTATAGATATGAAAAAGATATTATTTAATTTATTTACCTTTTTGATTATACTTTTGACAGCCGGTTGTTCAAAACAATGGCTTGAAGATAAGCAAGATGTTAAATTGATAGTCCCAACAACTTTGAATGATTTAGACCTTCTTCTTAATGCTGATTTATTTCAATATGATGGAAGAGGAGGAGTGGAGACATCATGTGATGATTATGAATTTACTAGTGAACAGTTTAATGAGGTCTACTTTGGATTTGATAGAGATTTCATAATATGGAAAAAAGAAAAAGATTACGAGAATTTAGACCTTATTCAGCAGAATGAATGGAATTGCGCTTACAGTCAAATTCAAGTCTGTAATGTAGTAATAAAAGGACTTTCTTCGATTGATCGAACAGGTGGGAATGGTTCTGACTATGACCGTATCCAAGGCGTGGCCCTATACCATAGAGCAAAGCAATTTCTTAATATGGTGATGACATTTAGCAAATACTATGATAAAACTACCGCAAATAGTGATTTAGGAATACCCATTAAATTAGAGGATGATATTGATGAGAAAGTAAAAAGAGCTTCTGTTGAGGAAACTTACCAGCAAATTGTTAAGGATTTACAACTATCAGCGAGGGTTTTACCTGCAACTCAATCTGATTACACCCGGGTGACAAAAGCAGGTGCATTTGCTCTTCTTGCCCGAACCTTTCTTTTTATGGATAAATATGGAGAGGCAAAAGATGCGGCAGATTCCACTTTAAAATATAACTCTTTTGTCGAAGATTTCAATTTGATAAACGATCCAACGACAAGCAATCCTTTGGACATTAAATCAAAAGAGATTCACGTGAGAAGTTTGATGGTTAAATCATCTAGTAGTCCATCAATTGGCCGTATTAATAATACTCTCTATAATGGATACGGCAATGATGATTTGCGAAAGTCTCTCTTCTTTAAGGAAGAGGGAGACGGAAAGTTTACTTTTCGTGGAGAGTTTTTGAATAACCTTTTCACTGGCACGACAACAGGTGAAATCTTGCTAATTCTTTCGGAAGCAAATGCACGGCTAAATAACGTTCAAGGCGCAATGGATGCATTAAACAAGCTTGCAAGTAAAAGATATAAAAAGGAAACCTTTCAAAATTTTGCTGCTCAAAACGCCAGTTCAGCGTTAGATCTTATTTTAAAAGAAAGAAGAAAGGAGCTAGTAACCAGGGGCCTTCGGTGGCAAGATCTTAAACGACTTAATAGAGATCCTAAATATTCGCAAACATTAATTAGACAAATAGGTGATGAAACATATACATTACCACCTAATGATCCACGCTATGTATTACCAATTCCTCAGTTCGTAATAAATTTCAATCATATTGAACAAAATCAATATTAAAAACATGAAAAAAAATATTCTAATAATCTTCCTTTCTCTAATAATATTTGCTTCAAAGGGACAGGTTAAGACTAAAATTACTGGTTGCATACCCGAATACAAGGAAAATGATGCGGATGTTGAGATAAGTGTATTTTATCCACATATAATTGGAAATGGGCGAAAAGTTGATTATAAAACTCGAACTTCAAGAGGTCATTTTGAGTTTGAGCTTGACATTGATGAACCATTGTCAGTTACTGGAACATTAAATGAACAGGAGATGATTTTTCCTGGTGCTTATTCAATTTTAGTTAACCCCGGGGATAGTATACATGTCGAAATACCTAATGCAAAAAAACTTGGTATAATGAATCTTAAATTTTCAGGTATAGGAAGTCCAAAAGTGCATTTTCAACAAGCAATCGTAGCTCAAATCCTTTCCCTTTATAAGCAAGATCCCGCATATCGTCTACAATCTTTAAGCTATCAGTTTGCAAGTACTGACAAAAAATTGAATGCAATTGATTCTATTTGCACAAAATATAAAGGCAATTTTAAAACTTCAGAAATCGACTTAATAAAAGCTATGGAATACGAAACGGTATTACATATGCTGATGTATTCTAGTATGCAAAGTACCAATGATTCTTTAAAAACGTTATTCAAAAATTATATTGTAAAAAAAAATAGGATGAAGCCATTTTTGACTAATCATGTAATTCATAATTACGGAATGACTGTTCTTAGCGATTTTGTGTTACTCTCCGAATATGATAATCCAAAAAATGATGGATTCCGAGTAAATGAAAACCCAGTAGAATACTGTAAATTAATTATAAAATATTTATCAAAATATCCTGCTGCAAAAGAATATCTATTAGCCAATACTGCGTTAAATGTTTTTTCGGATGAACAGGATAGTGAAAATTCAAACATCATATACAGACTATACTCTGACAACGTTGACCATGGATCTACATTTTATCGAAAAGTGCTAGATAGCTACCAAATCATTAAGTCAAGATTAAAGAAGGGGATGCCATTCTATTCGTTTTCTTTACCTGATACAACTGGAAAAATCCATGAATTGTCCGATTTTAAAGGCAAAGTTGTAATTCTTGATTTTTGGTTTAATGGTTGTGGCGGCTGCAGAGAGTTAGCTCCAGTAATGGTGGAATTAGAGAAGGAGTATATTGGTAAAGAAATTCAGTTTATTTCTATAAGTATTGACCGCGATAAGAGTTTGTGGTTAAAAGGGATAGGTAAGTACTGCAGTAAAAGTTCTTTGCAACTTTTTACAGAAGGGCTTGAGACAAAACACCCATTAGTTGAATTTTTAAACCCAGGTGGATTTCCTTTTTTGATTGCGATTGATAAACATGGAAACCTAATTGGACCACCACCAGATCCACGTGGTGGCGTTTCAGATTTTAAAAGATTCATCGGCAAATATTTATAGAAAATTGGTGCCACAGCTAGGAGATTGAGCAAATTAAATTCGTACAATTGTGCGATAACCTCGCGAAGCAATGTCGTACCCTGTAAAGTAAGAATAGATTTTTTATAATGGCAGTTTGTTTGCGAGTAATTAATTATAAAAGAGACTGCCTATTAGCAGTCTCTTTACTTTTTATTAGTTACGAGGACCTCTATGCATTCTGCTGGTATTTCCTGTTGGTTCGCCGGTCGAGGTGTCGTACTCCTGTGAGCACAAGATCTGCGTTTGATCCTTGCATTGATTGGTACCGGTAACTTGCGCTCCCTGTGATCCGTCAGGGTTCACATAAAATTCTTGTAAAGCTAATTTTGCACTGCTACTTGCTGGCGCAAAAGAGAAAGCTGCGAAACTTCCGATTGCAATTGCTGCAACTCCTAATGTAATTCTTAGTGATTTCATGATGTTTGGTGCTTTTATAAATCAAAAAGCTAAACTTTGGTTAGTTTTTTGCCTACTCTTTGTTCAGGTTTTCGGCGTCTCCTGTTTGGTTATTAGTTTAGTTATAAGTGGTCTGAACACTATTGTGTGGGGCTCGCCTTAGCGAAAAAAAAGTGATCAGACCAATAATGTTAATTGCCAAGGCAATGAAATTAAAATACAGCTGGTCGTTCCAATTCATTCCTTTGAAAACTGCAATACATGAGCATGGGATGCTCGGTGCAAATTTTAAAATGTAAATTAGGTAAGCAGTATAAAGGATCAGGATAGAAAGGGAAGCTAATAATCCGAACCTTCTCCAGTTCTTGTTTATCAATAGTATGACAATCCCGAGGTGTACAGCCTGTAAAATATAAGGTAGGACAGCCCCTCCTGCAGATAAGACATAAGCCCCTCTTATCTGTCTATTGAATGTGTCAAAATCAAAGATTTTACTGGCGAACGTGTACGCCCATACAAGAATGAGGATAAATATGATCAGTTCTGAAATGATATTGTTAATTCTCATGATGTGGTTATTTGGTGGTTGTCATAAATGCCATACTAGTCGCATGCATTTTCGAGGATTTAAAAATCTATTTTCAAAATTTCTATTTCATCAAATTTAGAATGCCTTTTGGCTGAAATGCAAGAACTTGTTGTCTCAGAATACAAATGCACACTGTATTAGAAAAAATTCAC
Organism: Chryseobacterium sp. ZHDP1; assembly: GCF_018603435.1. Taxonomy (GTDB): domain Bacteria; phylum Bacteroidota; class Bacteroidia; order Flavobacteriales; family Weeksellaceae; genus Chryseobacterium; species Chryseobacterium indicum. Next base: position 4,462,807 of record NZ_CP075682.1, read on the forward strand.
ACTTAATGTTTCCATTGATCTTTATCTTTTGGTGGTGGATCTTTGATCTCATTTCCGTCCGCGTCAAAACTTAAGTTTGACGTCGTTTGCAAAGTGTCATTCTCTGTTTTTAAATAGAGCTTTTGCTGATTTTCTTTTTCTGCCAGGCTGTTTTTTTCTGGTACTATTTCCATTTCATCCTGTCTGCAAGATTGTAATGTGCAAAGGCTGAAAAGGATTATCGATATTGAGATAACCGTTGTTTTTTTCATTGTAAAATTTTTTAGATTATCTCGGCCGAGACGTGGTTGAATTCTGTGGTCCAAATTATCAGTCTTTGGGATAGGTTAAAACAACTTGTGGTCTCAGTTATCAAATGCACACCAATGAATTACCCACTGCAGCAGATGTAAATAATTGAGAAAAAGTCACCTAATATTTTTGAAAAAAAATGTGGTATTGGGGGCATTTTTGAAGTGTATTAGAAACCATTCACATGTATTAGAACGCAAATTCACACTTGCAATTTTGATGTTTAATTTCGTAATGCACTGATATATAGTTCGCTAATTTGTAAAACGCTTTTTCACGTAGCGATGAATTTGGGTTGTCTGGTATATGAGAAATTTTCTTAATTTTATAGTAATACTTAGCCATGAACCGCCCACAAATTCATTTTTTATCAATCATATTACTTTTTCTGTGCGAATTACTGTTTGCCCAGCAAGAAAAGCTGAGCGATTTTTATCTCATCCAACGTCAATACGAGAACCTACCGGAAAATGATGCAGCAGCACTTCCGCTGGTAGGAAAGCTTATCCAAAAGGCAAAATCGGAGAATGATCATACCCAGCTGTTTCTTGGTTATAAGGACGCCCGCTATTACTCGGCTGATCCGCAGATCAAACTGAAATATGCAGACAGTGCCATTTATGTCGCAAAGGCAATTAGGAACGATAGTTTATTGAGCAGTGCGTACATGAGTAAAGGAGTGGTTTATTACTTTTATCTCAAAAAATATAAGCTCGCGCTAAATGAATATTTGAAAGCTTTTGAGAAGAATAAAAGCAATAAAGATCCATATTACAGAAACAAACTTAATTACCACATAGGAGTTGTTAAAAGCTATATAGGTTATTATAAGGAGGCTCTTAATAATTTTGAGGAGGGCAGAGCTTTTTTTGAGGGTGAGATCAAGAAGTATCAGCACCCAAATTTGATGTATGGGAATCAAAGAGGGTATTTGAATACGATCCATCAAATGATCGTATGTTACCGCAAACTGGATGATAATAAAAAGGCTGATTCGCTGATAGCGGTAGGGCTTGCAGGATCATCGAAAAATGCGGATTACAAGCAGGAACACAGTTATTTCCTCAAAGAAGAGGGCATTCGTGAATTCCGTAACAAGCATTATGGCAATGCGGTCAAAATGTTGAACAATTCTTTAGCAGCGCTTATCCAGGTCAATGACTTCGCGTGGTTGACCGTATCATACTCGTACCTCGGCAGAGCCAAGTGGGAGCAGGGAAATATCGGAGAAGCGATCAGGGATTTTGAAAAGATAGATTCAATTTTCGTAAAGCATAATTTTGTTCTGCCGGAAGTAAGACATATATATGTCGATCTGATAAATTATTATGCAGATAATAAAGACAGTGCAAAATCATTATACTATACCAGACAACTTCTTAAAGTCGATAAAATTCTTGAAGAGGATTTCGTTTATCTGTCTTCAAAAATCCATCATGAGTATGATGCTGATAAACTTTTACAGGAGAAGGACAAATTACAGCGGATATCCTGGATTAGAGGAACTGTATATGTGATCCTATTATTTATTTTTTCCTTTGGAGCGTTCTATCTGCTTTTAAGGCTGAGGTCCAGAAAGACGGTTATTGGTCGGAATAGCGTTTTAGGGATTAACCTCGCAGGTGGTACCTTAAATATGGAAGAGGAAGGAGCATTCAGGATGCGAACGTACAGGAAAACCGATATAGGTAATAGTATTGTTGAGGATGTTCTTCGGAAGCTGAGTGAATTTGAAGCAAATCACGAATATCTTAATGAGCATATCAAGCTCAAATCAATGGCCAAAAGTTTTGGTGTAAACCACAATTATCTATCCGAAATTATTCATGCACATAGGGGCGCAAATTTTCATCTATATCTCTGCGAGTTGCGGATTTCCTACATTACTAAGAAACTTGACACCGATAAAGAATACCATAAGTATACCAGTGACACACTCTCAAAAATGTGTGGAATTTCATCAAGGACTAATTTTTCAAAAGTATTCCAGCAGATAAATGGTATGAGTTTTACACAATATCTACACAAAGTCAAATCTGAACTGGGTACCGCTCCTATATCCGTAAATGAATAAAATTCGCAATTTACCTTACGGATTTCCGTAATTATCCTTATATTATATATAATATATTTAGCCTCTTATGAAAGATCAATGCACTATCACATGGACTGGTCGTGTTGTGAAGGAACCGATACCCCGTCATTTTGAACTTTTTGAATATGTAGGAACGGACGAATTAGGACAGCCGATCAAAGTTTACGTATATAGGGTTGAAAAAATTGAAAAGGATAAGGAGCAGCTTCAAAATAGACCTATATAATTAGCCTATTGCTGTCAATTAACTCCAATATTTTGGATTGAAATCATTGATAGATAGGGGATAGTAAAATTACGACACTTTTCAAAAAAGTGGGTAAATCATTTTGCCGTGATTTTTCAATATACTATATTGCAAAACCAAAATCACATTAATTTATGAAAAAGAATATATATTTATTTAGTATAGACGTGCAACCCTGCACATAGAATGGAGTTTCAATCCTATTGAAATTTGTACGAATTCATCTCAGTACAGTCACTTAATTCCTTTATCCCAAATAAGGAAAAAAATAGATCGGACGACGTAGCTGAACAAAAAGTCTCACCGCGCTCAGGGAGAATATCACCGTAATTATATAAATGAAAAAATAGATATGTATGTTTCAGAAAGACATGGATCATATAGATTCGTCAACAGGAGGAGGAGAAAGTAGCAGTTCAACTACTGTTTTTTCTTCACAGCCTGAGAATGCAGGGGCAAAGACTTTTTTTGATAAGCCAATGCAGAATAACGAAAGGTCACTTACTAAAGGGAAGCTATGGAAGAACCAGCCTACTTCAAAAATTTATAATGCTGGAGCGATTTCGGAAAATGAAGTAAATGGGCTGAACAGGCTGGTGAAGCTTGAAATTGTGGTTGAAGGCACCACCATTCGATTCTTCAAGCATTTCAAGCTTACACAGAGTGCCGTAAAGCACCATACCTTTGAGTTGACCTTAGCGCACGACACATTGGGCGATGCTGAAAACCACAATTTGGAAGAGGCTCAAAATTTCCTTGGAAAACGGATTACCGTTGTTTTCAGATATAAAGATGTAGAAGAAAGCCCTGAAAGAAATTTTGTAGGGGTTGTGACTGAGGTCGGTTTCAGTCAGGATCAGGGAAGTTTGGGTAATATAGTCCTTATTGGTGAAAGCCCGACAATTTTGTTGGACGCTGCACCCCATACCCAAAGTTTTGGGGGAAGTCAGGAAATTAGTCTCAATAGTATTGCCCAACAAGTTATAAACGAGGGACTTGATCCCAATAAGTTTGATTTCAGGGTTGATGCGAACTACGGGAACATAAGTTACAGTTCTCAATATGAAGAAACGCATTATAACTATTTGGGGCGGATGGCGGAGGCTTATGGAGAACAGTTCTTCTATGATGGAGAGGTATTGCATTTTGGAAAGCTTCCGCCAGCTGAAAACCCTGTAAAGTTAGTATACGGCAGGAATCTCGGTGATGTGAAAATAAGCATGAAAGCCCAGCATGTCAAGCCTTCTTTCTACGGTTACAATAGCCGTAAGAATGAGAAATTGACCGGAGGAGATCCAGCTATTAAACATACTTCAGATATCGCTCAGCGAGCCTATGAAATCTCTACTAACACTTTTAAAACTCCTTCATTGCGTATAGCACCGATAAAGGCAAATTCATTTTTGGATGTTGAAGCTTCACAGAAGGGTACTGCTGGCAGCAAGGCTGCGGAGGTATTTGTTACTACCGGAATATCCACTGTACCGTTCCTCTATCCGGGTTGTATAGCGGACATGGAAATGCGAAAAGCAGAAACCAGCGAGACGTCATATTTTACCCGATTGTTATTAACGGAGGTCTTACATGAAGTTGATGCAAGGGGATACTATAGCGGGCGTTTTGAGGCTATAGCCGCTGATTTGGGTTATATTCCCCGACCAGAATTTATTGCCCCAAAAGCTGAACCGCAATTTGGAAAGGTGGTATCCAATACAGATCCATTAAACCAGGGAAGAGTTCAGGTTCAATTCGACTGGCAACAGGGGACGGATTGCTCCGAGTTTATCCGGGTCATGTCACCTGATGCAGGAAGCAGTGATGATGTGAAAACGAATAGGGGCTTTATGTCAGTTCCAGAGGTAGGAGATCAGGTGATGGTAAATTTCGTCTACCAGCATCCTGACCGACCTTTTGTGATGGGTGGTCTTTTTCACGGTGGCATTGGAGCTGGTGGAGGAACAGGAAACAATATTATGTCTTTTAGTGGAAGGAGTGGAACAGAACTAAAATATGATAATGGTGCAGGTTCAATAAATCTTAAAGACAAAGGTGGCGCAAATATGTATTTTGACGGAACGGGCAATGCCACTACTGATGCTAATTTAAATCATGTTGTCAATGCTGGCAGTACAAGTTCCATCAATGTAGGTGCAAAAGAAAACAGTCCTGCAACTTCGGTTTTTGAAATGGATGATGAGGGTAATATCAATTTTAAGGGAAAAAAGAGCCTAACAATTACTATCGGAAACAGTTCTCTGAAAATGAAAGAAGACGGTACAATCAGCTTGACCGGAAAGGACATCACTGTTACAGGAAGCAACAATCTGGCGATAAATGCTACGCCCTCTGAAAAGGGAGGTGGTTCAGGTACGATCGACATCACGGCCAAAGGAGGTGATATTACGATCAGCAATGACAAAAATATAAATGTGAAAGGTGGAATTGAAGTTAAATTGACCTAAAATGGAATATCTAAAAGACCAGGCGATTCTGGATTGTGACAAGGGCCTACTGACATCAACGTTGATTGTTACTTCCAATCCGAAGATCAAGCTCCGGGAGGGAAAGTTTGCAACTGATAAAGACAATGTTGCAGGATTGAATATCCCTCATTTTGGATTGTGCGCACTGAAAGGAATCTGCCGTTTAAATCTTGAACTTTCAGGTGTTCCATTGACTTGGATCAAGGCTGTACCAAAGATCAAAATATTGGATAAAAAACCATTATCAGACGTATCAAAATGTATATGTCCCTATGGTGGTATTATAAGCTGTAAGAACTCAGGACAACTATAAAAAAAATTAAATTATGGAGTTAGCAATAGCAGGTGGAGCAAGTGGTTTTTTTGCAAGCGCAACCACCGCAGGGACTTCGATGTCGTGGAATCCTATCGGATGGATAATTCTGGCAGTTGTTGCGATTGCTGCAATCTGGTATTTCTGGGACGATATATGTGATTTTTTCTCTGCTGTAGGCAATGCAGTAGCGGAAACAGCAAAAGTGATCTGGGAATTTGTTTCCAGCCCAGCTATACCTGCTCCGCCTCCAGCAATAGATGAGGATCTGCCAAAACCAGTACCTCCTCCAATTGATATACCCTTGGATAAACCCGTTACAGTTCCGATCGCACCGCCGATTGCAGTTCCACAGGTAAAGCCTCGAACAAGAAGGCGTGAGAAAGATATTTATAATGTTTATGACCTTCATGTGGGAACACCCGGACTAATGCGAAATTACACGTTTGGAGCTGGGTTCGTAAATCAATTTATGATGAGTGGAGCAATCTGGAAATATGGATTAACTTCTTTTAAGTCGGTTTATGCAAGATATTTAGTAATTTTCCAATTATATCATGGTGATAAAGATGAATATATTTTAAATAATCTATCTTCAGGAAAATTATTACCTTATGAGTGGTATTTACAGAATGTGAACTATGCTACAGCCAACGCTGAGGAAGTTTCTTTGATAGATACATATACGGCAACGCATGGTAAGCTACCTCCTGGTAATACATTTAGGGGTTAGTTTTTCACACAATTATAAAATTTGAATAATGAATGAGCAAGAAATAGAGAAGTTATTGCAGAAAATTAGCAATCAAAAAATGTTTGGTGAAACAGAAAAAGCAATCGCCAACTTACATATTTTAAATAATGAGTTCCCGAAAGAAAAGAAGTACTTAGCACTTTTAGCAAGTTCTTATCTTGATGCCGATTCCGTGGAAGTGGCGGAGGAATATTGCGCAAAAGCACTGGAAATAGATCCTAGTTATCCGGAGATATTTGAGCTCAAAGGTCTTATTGCAGAGAAGAAGGGCGATGATGAACTGGCCGAAAAATATTATAAGGAATCTATTTCAACGGGCATTCCCTTTAAAATGGGGCATCTTAGGCTTGTATTATTATATTACAAACTGGAAAAATATGAAGATGCAATAAAGGAAGCTGAATATCTGCTTGCCAATTTTGATATAGATAGGAATGAGTACTCAGCCGATGAGCAACGTCAAATTTTTGCCCAATGGCTATCGTTTGCGTATAATAGGCTCTATTCGTCCCTTATACGAATTGGTCAATATGAAAAGGCAGCTAATAAAATCAAAGAATTTATTGCTTTCAGAGCTAACTATGTAAATGATCCGTATCAGTTCCTTACCGAAGATGAGATCCTGTTTAAACTGTACCATGCCTTAAACGATGAAGAAAAGATGAAGGAGATGGAAGAAAAGATGCTAAACCACTATATGCTTCCTGAAAGTATGATTGATTCGATGAAAAAAGATGCACAGCAAGGGTATTTGGAAAGTGCAAACCCCGAAAATTATGCCGTATAAACAGTAAATTATAGGATGGCTATCATCCACCGTTAAATCATGTCCGATCTATTGAACGCAGTGGAATATAGATTTTCATTTCACAAAAAGAGTTCTTATAAAGGTAAAGCGTTATTCAATATAGAATCCTCTGGTACATTCACATTAGAAAAAGTGGATGGTGATAAAGCTGAATCGAATTTTACCTTTATCAATCTTAGCTATAAAAGCAGCAACACGAACGATCCTTTATTGTTCAGTCCTGTCGAGTGGAAGTATTCCCGAGATTTAGGGATTGCTGCAATTATCAATAAAAAGAATTTTAAACCCAAGTGGAACCGTTTTAGGGATAAACATCGTAATCCATCAAACAGAGTTCTATTGATGGTCATTGAAAAATTATATTTCAATTCACCATTAGGTATGGAACATGATACCTTTTCAAATGGTGTCTATTTACCTTTCTTTATTAATTCCAATGGCACTTATACTGAGGGCGAAAATTACAGGGGGCTGCAATATTTGTCAATGCCACTGGATATACCCTTGGATACCGTATTTGTCTGCAAAAAAGCGGATGAAAGGGAAATATTGCTCGAAGGCTGGGTTACGTTAAACGAACAGTTTCTTGATAACCTACTTCTTGATCAGGGGTTTAGGAGTAAAGTAAAGGATTACCATGTATCCAGAGACTTTTCCATAGATTCCAAAATAATTGTTATTAAAGATACCGTTGCTGACGTAGTGAAACAGATAAGTTTCAGTTTAACTGTTAAAGGCGAGCAGGATCTTTTGGAGGAAATTACTTATGAGGTACACACAGATTTTGATAGCTATGAAGGAAATGTACACAAGATCTTCGAAGGGAAAAAATATACACTTGAAGAGTGGGAGGAATTTGAGCGTGACCGGAAAAGACCAGGAAGGAACTTTTCTTTATTAGACGGGGATTGATTTCACGAAAAATGATATGACATAATTTCTCTATTTTATTATAAAATTCGATGTCTGAATTATTTAACTTATAAAGAATATAAAACGATAAAAAACATATCTGCGAAGCTAACTGGGATACTATGTATCCCACAAATAACCCGCAACGGCTGTCGAAGCGGGGATAGCGTAGAAGGTTACAGCCGTTGCAGCCGATTTTCGCGCCAAAAGCCGAAGGCTTTTGGCCGCCGGCAGTTTTTTCAACTGCCGACGGTAATGGGTTGTGATTTAAAATTTTTCAGATTGAGGAAAAAACCACGGTATTCTGTCATACCGTCCTTTAGCAGGTTCCATAAAAGCGATGCCCCCAAGTGCGCAATGGTACTATTGATGAAAAGATCCTGTTTTTCAAGTGATTCCGCCAGTGAACAGCTCGGGGTATCATCTTGCTGTTCCGAGGTTTGCATAGCTGTACCATATTCCTCAATAATAGATGGTAGGTTTTCAAATGTTTTGAACTTTTTTGAGGTCGGCTGATCTATGTTTCCGATAGTTGAAAGTATGCCCTGTCCTGAAAATTTGGTATTGCCGAGGTCTAGCCAATACTTTGCTTTGTCCCTGTGGTAATCATAATCTTTGGTTAACTTCTGCAATATCTTGTTTATTTCAATTCTTGATGCAACCGTATCTGTACAGGTTACGTAAATTGATGCGCTTGCATAGTCGGGTATTTGTCCATCGGCATTACGCTCGAATTTTCTTGTTTCCGCTTTCCAGTTTGTACCAGCCCACCTGTTAAGCCTATTGATGATGGCTTGCGATTTATAAAGATTCCGTTCCGATTCAGCAAACCGTTGCCGTCCGATATTGGATGCTGTAATAATATCATCGTCCCATAGGTGCACGTCCAATCCTGGGTGGTCAAGTTCCATTAAACTATGATTGATTTCCATGAGTGCGGTCATAAATTTCGAGCCCGTTCCGCCCGCACCAATTACATTTACACGAATGGGATTTGTTGGACTTAACAAATAATTGTCCAAGAAATGGATATTTTTCTTTGGCGTTCTCATAATAAAATGTCTTTAAGTTTTTGTGATGTTTTTACAAGCATTTCAGTAGGGAATAGTTTACCGTTATCGATAAGGTTTTCCCACAGCATCACACAGTTTCCCTTAACAGGATTATGGTCAGACATAAGGTGTGAAAAGTAGCTATTGAAAAAGTAGTTTTCCCATAATTTCATCAGCTGGTCAATGGAACCAGTTTCAGCAGTTGAAATATCCACAGTCCCCATACATACGGAGCCATCCGCATAGACGTTAAAATATGGTGCGTTGTAAAGCGGTGTATTGATTGTGGGCTTTCTCGATGTTGAAAGTGCAAAAACTTTCAGCGTTTCCCTGTCTGCAACCCATACCATTGGAGGGGTATGTGCTTTTCCCGATTTTATCCCAAGATGGCTACTAAAGTGCAGATCCCGAAACTGTGCTTTTGTGTACCAGACAATAGTAGCGGATTTAGCATCGAATGATAGCAGGTTGTTGTTAAGGATGCCACTCGATTTTAAAAGGTTAAGATTTTCTTCATCCACCTGTAAAGCTGTCGCAAGTCTTTTACCCTCGTTCACAGATAGGGGATGCGGATTGATGGGTATACCATTTTCCATGTCAAAATATTCGACATACGTTTCATTAAAACCTGTCTTACACTGATAAAACACCAATGCGCAGGTAGGGTCAAAATAATTTGCGAAGCTGTTGGTTATATCTTCCATGAGTTCTATTTTTTAAAAGTTATGTTCCTGCCATAGCTGAATGAGCCTGTCAATATTGTCAAATACCTTTGTTTCAAAATCGAAATCATTATTTTCTATTTTTCTGTTATCAAAGGGAATAAACCGTGTCGGTTCGTCTATCTCCGAAAATTCTTGCAGGTCGCCATTTACAAAATCGCAAAGCGTGTGAAAAAGGCTTCCTTCGATGGAAGCGCAGAATGAAACGTAGTTGTCAAGGGTGACAGGGCGTTCGGATTCTTCGGTCATTTCCCTGTACCGTAATGGAAAATATTTCCGATCAATGCGGACATTTGGATAGGTTGTAGAAAGTTCATAAAATGAACTGGCTATCGAATGAACATCTTTTTCAAATTCATTTTTTGGTTTAAATCTGTGTAAGAGCTTTTTAAAAGACTGTAGATTCGTAGGTTCTGTGATTAGTTCTTTTATATGATCTCCTATCAATTCTGCATCCTTGAACTCAGTTAAATATTCATCTGAATTTGAATCTTCCTCCTCATCGTCCAAATAAGAGTTTTCGAGCATATCGTACATGGAGTTCAGGTAGCAATCGTCATTTCTGTAATAGGGAACAGCGAGTACCTGATAGATATATGCGTAAACACAGACCAAAAGTTTACTTGCTTTTACGGTTTTTCTATTGTGCAGGATTGTGTAAAGTGGAATTACAGGGATATAATATAGCGTACAACCTGTGTTGTATCTGTCCTCTTTGGCAAAAAATGTACACTTTCCATCATTGACCAATCTAATTTCCCGCCAGTCCTCGGTGCTAAGTTTAAGCTGTGTTTTCAGGTGAGCCAATGATTCCGAAATATTATACGGGTAGGGCAGACCTGCACAGTCCAGTTTAGTTACATTCAGTTTTTTTGAGATATTGGAGAGGGATTTAAAAAACTCCCTCTCCAATTTTGAACTGTCGTAATTTTCGCCAATTTCAGGTTCCTGCAATCTTGCATGGAACTGCATGCCTAAAAAGGCATTGGTAACATCGTGTGCGGAGTGGACTGCCGTCTGTCCTTGCGAATTTCTCCTGCATCCTTCGGACGTTTCATCCAGTTCCCGAACCCGCACAACTGGCGGTGAAGTTGTGACTGGCTTACTGCTGTGGGCAGTTTTACCGTTTGCGGATATTTCTTTTGCATGATTCATGGGTTTTGAATTTTAATTAACCTTTAGTTCCGATAACTGTCTCAAAGCGGTATTCCACAATGTCGTCCACAATTGTAGGACGTGAAATTTTTGCCGTGGTCAGGGCAGGGTAGTTATTTGAATAAAAATTCAGTACCGCCTGAAGATTCCACTTTGGCTCGGGATCATCGAGCCTGATTTCATGTTCTTTTTCTTTGAGGATAAAAACTCGCTGAAGTGTTGTTGCTACTAACATAATATTGAATTTTAAGGGTTATATTCTTCTTGATCGACCTTTTCCTGCTCTTGTTCCTGCTCTGCTTTCTGCTCGGAAGCCGACCAGAGATCGGGAACAAATTGCTTTTCGTATTCATCCTGTTTCTTTCGGATGTCTTCTTTATGCTCGGGATAATCACCGACTTTTGGTAGTGCCGTCCATGCATCCTTGTACTTTCCTACTTTGGCAAAGGCATCAGCTTTCAGTAGTGCTTCGCTATACTTTCTGCCCTTAGCTTTTTCCTTATCTGATTTCTGTTTTTCCATCGCAGAGTTAGCCTGAGCGGTTTCCAGTCCCTTTAGAAAATTTTGCATATTAGAAATCAGTCCGTCTGCCATCTGAACGGGTTTTTTGATATGTTCAAAGAATCCAAAATCCAGTTCTTCGGGACTTCCTTTCAGATTAAAAGGAGGAATGACATTTTTTGCCTTATCTGCGCAACCATCATTCTCGATCAAGATAGATACGAGTATCCTGTTTTCTGTTGCTTTTGTAATAGATAGCGTCAATTTGCTGTTGATGTCCATCTGTGCAATCTGTCTGAAAAAATTAGCTGTTTCCATAGTAGTTCATTGCTTTGTCGCTTACGCAATCAGTGATATATGATTCTGAAAAGCCCTGTTCCCGTAGGTAGTCTTCGTAGGCTTTCATTTCCCTTTTAAATTCCGCTGTACCTTCCTCTCCTGTGAGAAAAAGTTTATGTGCGGTTCCATTTTTCAGAGCCTTGGTAATGTCCCTGTATAGTTCCTTGATGTGTCTTCGCTGATCTGAAAGTTTACGGACTTCCATTGCGAACATTTGGTATCGTGAAAGAATATCCAAGAAAATGAACGCTTCCACTACATTCTGATTTTTATAGTTCTCTACAAACCTGTTATAGAGCCAGTCTGCGAACTTATATTTTGCCAGTATATCCATTTTCAAATATTTATGAGTTTGTTACCTAATTTTAGTTCTGTTTCAATTTGATTCTTCACTATCTTCGTTATTTAGAGATTCTACATAGCTTGTATAACGCTCGGTCAGATCTTCACTCTTATAAAATCGGTCAGCACGATAGTTGTAATTTTCCTCGTACATTCTGATCTCGTTTGTTATAAGATTTATGTAATATCTGTACATGGCATTGACCCTTCTTTCATCCATTGTACAGTGCTTTTTGAGAAAGTCCATTTCCTTGATATGGTTACTGAAATTTAGAAGCGGGGTGAATACTTCCTCCACGATATAGCCTTGTTCGGGTGCGCTCGTACTATCGGCAACACAGATAATCTGCTGTCCGTTTGATAAGGTGATATGTAAGTTTGAACGTGTCATTTTTTTAATTTTTAGCGGTTAAAATTTCCTGTATCAATGTGATGTCAAAATCGACTGTTCTGAATTTGACATCTTCAAAAGCTTCATAATTTGCCATTCCAGAGGGATGAACTATCAGCGAATCGCTTTTAATGCAGTCAAAGTGCCTGCATAACTGCTCGATTTCCTCCGCTTTGGCATCTAAAAAAGCCAGTTCTTTTTCACCGAGCCACTGCTCGTAGAATGGTACTTTTTCTGTCCTGCACAACAGAAAGGAAATACCGTGTTCTTTCCGTGTGATATAACCCGAATAGTATTCTACATTTAGGATTTCGAGCAGGTCTGTTGTTTCAAGCGACTTTTTTAGCCAGTCCCCCCAAAGGGGGATAATGGCTACTTCATAGTTGTTTCGACCTGTTTCGCTAAATGCCTTGATGAGCATGACATCAGTCATTTTATCTGATTTTTTCATGACTAAGGATTTAAGTTTATGTCTACAATTTTTCTATCACCGAACAGCATATAAATGGCGTATTTAAAGTCTCGGCTACATTCCTTTTGCTCGGTATAATGAATGGTTGCGTGCATGGAGAAAAGGGCATCGTAGCCGTCAAACAATTGATCTCTGAACGTCTTTTTGTTTCTGTACAGCCTTGTACCGTTTTTAAGGTATCTGCGCTCAAAGTTTGCTATGTAGTCAAACCATATACTGACATCAATATCTTTTTCAGTCCAATTTTCTTCAATCTCGGTTCTATGGTTGTGCCACAGTTCCGCTTCCTTCTTGATAAATTCGGTCAGTGGTTTGAGTTCTTCGGGAAACAGTCTTGCGAGCAGATAAGCTCTGTCAAGGTTGTTCATGTGATGTAAGGTTTTCATATCTTTTTAATTTGAGGTTTCGTTCTTTCTAAAATCAATGGTTACTACCTTATCGTCACCGAAATAGAGTTCTATTGCCAGTCTCAGCATTGTGGGTATCATTTGGGAACCTGCAAATCTTATCATACAGTGAATACCGAAAACGCTGTTATCCTGATAGAAAAAATGGTCGGCAAAAATCCTCGGATTGCGGTATAGCAGTACACCGAATTTTTCTATTGTCTGTTCAGCATTCTGCACAAGGCTATACCAATAATCGGCTGTTAAAATGCAGTTTGGTGGCCATGCTTTTCTAATATCCTGCTCTTTCTCACGTAAGTGCGCTATTTCGGTTTTAATAAAGTCGGTCAACGTTCCGAGCTGATCGGGAAAGAGCCTTGCAACGGCAAATGCCCTTTCGGTATTGTTCATTTCTTGTAATGATTTCATGATATTTTGATTTTAAAAAGGTGGCAGTTCTATACAAGCCTGCCACCTTTTGGGCTGTGCTTAATTCAGTTGGAAAATGTCTGTTCCGATTTTCTGGAAAGATGTGCATAGGTCAAATGCTTTCTGTGACTTGAGCTGTGCAGTACCGCCAAGTACAATGCTCTGTAACTTCGATTCATTGTCCTTATAATTTCGGACGTTCTGAAAGTAGCCAGTTACGGCATTGTAAGCCCCGAACAGTGTGCCTTTGGTGGTTTCGAGTTGCTGTGTATCGTTCATCATGGCGTATGCGAAGGCATCGTCAACGGTATTTTTGAACATGGTCGATAGTTCGTCCTCAGCCCCTTTTTTTAGCAGGTTATAGGCTTCCGTATTTGGGCATAAGGCAAGCTGTATCAACTTTTTAACTTCGCTGTCCTTGATTTTGATGGTTGCCCAATGGTTAAAAATGCCATCCATCTGCGTGGTCATGGTGTTTGCCAGTCCCATTACTTTGTGGGCATCACACAGACGTTGTTTTGCCCCTGCGGTATGTTTTATGCGTACCACGTTGCTCATATTGCGGAGTGATGCGTTCAGGGTGTTTTGGCATACGATTCGGATAGGTGTAAAGGCTGCTGTAATGCTTCCGCTTCCGTCATGGCTTGTGGTCAGGAAGATGTATTTTTCAATCACATCATCCGAACCTCCTATGCGGATATAATTTGGAAGTTTGGCGGTAATGAATATGCGTTCGCCCTGCCCGAGTGCCCCTGCGGTCTCGTACAGAATACCGCTTCCACCACCTACGATAGAATCAAAAAACGTAAAGGCGTCTTTATTCTGTACAATGTGGTAATCTCTACCGACAACGCCGAGAACGGTATTGTTATCTGTGCGGATATTGGCGAAATAATTAGGTACTTCGATTTCAGTGTCCTGAATGACAATACCGTCCGAAATCTGAACGATTCCTGATCCTTTGGTGAACAAAGGGCTTTTTTCTACTTCGTAGTCCAATCCTGCGTGCCGGATTGCTTCGGCACTTGTTGGGTAATCCTGTACAATCTGCCCCAGACCGTGCCAAGCTTTTTCTTTTACGCTGAAAAATGAATATCTACCTGTTCTATTGTTGAAATTTAAATTATGTGCCATGATTTCTATTTTTTAAATGGGTTTAATGTTTTGGGTTTTGTACTGTCCTACCTAGAATGGGAGATCGTCTTTCTCGTCCTCTTTTGCAGTGTTGGCAGGTTCCTGTTTTTTACTAGCCTGCAGAGAATCTTTTTCCGATGCTGTTCCCCAAGCGGGTTTGATATTGGAGGTTGTGAAGTTCAGCCCCGCTTTCGGGTTGCCGTCCTTTCCCTGCCAAGCTCTTGCGCTGATTTGTCCTGTTAGTTCTACATATAGCCCCTGTTTGAGCCATGAGACTGGCTTTGCGCTTCGCCAGTAGGCACATTCAATAAATGCGGTGTTGTCCACCCATTCCCCCTGTTTGTTTTTGTAGCCGTCATTTACCGCTACCCTGAAGTTTACCACTTCCTTACCTGATGTTGTTTTGCTGACCGTTGCATCTTGTGTCAGCCTTCCTGAAATGTTCATAACTTTTGTTTTTAAGTTGTTGTACAATCTTGTTACGTTTGCTCCCTTTCCAGTCCTGCTGAGGCTCGGCCCCAAATCATTTTTTCAAAAGAAAAAACAGGAAAAAAAAGAAAGTCAATCCGTACATAGGGGAATTGCGGTAAGGCAAAAGGAAACGGAATAAAGGATGGGTGAGTGCGACGGCATGTGTTTATGCCGTAGTCTTTTGCGGGCTGAGGGTTGGCTGCCCGATGTACTTTTGAATGTCTTTTTCGACTGTTCTTTTGATAAAACTGATTCCCTCAATCTTATCTCTTTAACAGATTTATGGGGTTAAAGGCATTGTTATTTCATAGGGAATTGCGAGATGATTGTGGAGGTATGCTGTGGACAGCTTGCGATTTGCTATGTATGGGGAGCAGAAAGCTCTTTTACGGAGTGGTGAAGCGATGGAGTAAATGTGCTTTGCTTTTGAAGGGGAAAAAATATAACTGTTAAAAAAAATAGGGATATAAAAGAAACATAATCTTGCCTGAGTGATTGAAATGGCATCCTTTTGCTTGGGCAAAAGATATAGTGAAAAGCGCGGTCCTCCGGTCATTTATGAAAATGAGTGAAGGGCACGCCCAATAATTGTAGTTGTTTCGATTTACAGTTTGTTTTAAATATGTGCTAATAATTTCAATATGCTACGCATTTTTTTTAAGCATAGTGAAAAATCTGGACGTCCTTTATTTGATTTTTTCAAATTTGCTCGCCCTTATATCACATACTTGGAGAAGCACACCCATTTTTGAGGCAGTAAGAAAAACTATGTGAAAATATAACCTTGATAGGAAAATAGTTGATGAGAAGGTTTCTGAAATACTTTTATTATAAAAAGATATAATGGTCAAAATAAAATGGGTGACCAAGTTATGTTGGACACCCAAATTTTATTTTACAAGCTATAGATCTGCAATCGTACCTCTACATTTAAATTTCGCGGCCCATATTTGCTTCCAGATCTTCGAAATTTCATTAGAAGTTAGCTGAAGGTTTAAAAGTTATATTTTAAATTTAGTCGTTCATCTTTCCAGCCACATTGTGAAAGCTCTTCGATAAAAGGACAGCCGCCCATGCAAGTACTTTGATGGGAGCAACCATTACAGCCGTTATTAAGTATGTTACCTCTATATTTTTTGAAGAATTGATTATTTTGCCAGATATCCACTAAAGAATGCGTTTTTAAATCTCCAAACCAATCATTATTAGTCATAAATGAGCATGGCATCATACGTAAATTCTCATCGATGAAAGCTGAAAACCTTCCGGCATCACATCCTTCGTAAAAGCTAGTATTAACATGTACATGCTTAACAACGCCAGAAATGCTGCAACTGTCAAATCCAATTTTAAATGCCTGCTTTTTTTCATTTACCAAAGCATAGAACCTGCTAATTTTTTCTGGATCTTTTAATAGTAATGAGAGGTTGGGATTTCTTCCGATCGGTTTATAGTTTAAGAATATAATTGAATTTATACCATCCAGAAAGTAGGGTGGATTTTCCAGCCATTCTATAGCTGTATCTATAGTTTGACTGTCAGTAACGAAATGTACATTTGCCTTAATTCCATACTGAAAGAGAAGCTCAAGGTGAGTCCGGAATTCGGTATATGGTTCATAAGCACTTATCGCGACTGAGCCACAATACTCCTTGGTTGCGTGCAGTATTTCATCCGTCAGTCCACGACCGTTGGTAGTATAGCATGGTACAATACCATATTCTACAGTCTTTTGAAGTATTTTTATGAAATCAGGATGTTGATTGGGATTCCCCCCACCCAAGGCAACTTGGAGTACATCAGCAGCTTGCGCTTCCTTCATAATATGTTCATAGTCATGTAGTGACATGTGTGATCCCTTCACCGTAGATTTTCTGTAGCAGAAGCTACATCCCTTGTCACACCAGTTTGTAATACTGATATCCAAAAGCTCCGGACCATGCATTGCCCACAGCGGTTCGGGATATCCTTTTTCTTCCGCGCGAATAAAGTAGCCTGTTTTTTTATTGAACATTATCCGGTAATTTTGTTCTGGATAATGTTTGTGCACAATACTTCTGTTATTACCATCCATTTTCTCTAGCATCTATATACAATTTAGGATTTTCTATTATAAACTCGTCTGTGCAGAAAAATGTCTCTACATCGTCATGATCGCTACTGAGCTTGCCGATATAAATTAGTTTACCTTTTTTCTCGCTTTCCAATATTTTTGGGAGCAATTCCTCACCGTACCATAGCCGATTTTTAATAAAATCTTCAAAACTGAGACTGAATCCCTCTCTTCGGTGAAGCTCGCGGGCTGGTGTCATGCTGTCTTTAAAACATTCAAATAGCTGTTTGTAAATATCAATAAACTGGCTGCTGGTATCAATGCCGACAGCCTTAATGAATGTATTAAGCTTAAATTCTCCATCACTGATTATAATAAAAGAGGTAGAAGAACTATTGGTCACAAAATCATATCTAACTTTCATAATTATTTGGTTAAAAGTATTTCAGTAATTCGGTCGAACATTGTTTCAGAATTCATAAATGTTGATATTTCCCAATTTCCATATGAATTTTGGTCCTTTCGATAAAGTCGACACTCTTTATTTTCCTCAAGGGCTTCCATTAATTCTTCAATCGATTCAACTTCAAGATTGTATTTTTTGTACAGATATTCCTCAAGGGTCCCATATTCAACGGAATAAAATTTTTTGTATTCAGCAATCACGTCTATTCTTTCAGAAATTATGCTCTGATACATTTCCGTGAACATTTTTTTTGCATACCCATCTTTTGCACCTGTTTTTTTTAGGAAATTCTTTTCGGTTAAGTCAGGATGCATCAGCACCATGATCTTATAAGATTCATAAAATAATACCATATTGCTTACAAAAGGATTTAATTTCTTTAACTAGATTTTCATTTTTCGCTTTCAGAGCTTTCGAAAGCTGCTCTTTTGCTTTGTCGGGATATTTGTATCTATATCTTTCATAAATTGATTTTATTTCCCAGTTGTTGGGATTTGTAAACATATAAATGAGTAATTCAAAGGGATGGTGGTGTACATCCTCAAACTTCTTTGATGCTAGCCTTTTCTTTAATCGATCTAAAATATCATTTTGTCTTATTAAGCCGCCGGACCAATCACTTAATGAGAAAGCCCTGATAAAGGCTTTATCATAATTTGTACTGGTTAATGACCTTAAATGCTCAAATAAATGTTGGATATTTAGGTTTTTATGGCGCTGTAAGTCAGTTCGTGACAATAGGGCGTATAAGATCCGAGCGGAATTATAGGCATGTATTAATAAATTACTAAACAATCTTTCCCTGTCTTTTTCTTCTATATATTCGTCTTTTAGATTAAAAATTGATCGCTCGAATATATATTCATACCAGTCCTGTTTTTCGATAAGTTTAATTAAATCACCGTCGCCCGATTTTCGGGATGCATGGAATAAAAATATTCCGCAGCCTTCGCGAATAGGAGATCCTTCAATAAACTGGTCCTTTAGAAAATTTTCAAATTCTGCGGGTGAATTTTTATAAGTTTTGGAGATCAGATATTTAGACAATAGAAAATCACGAAATTCATCGAATGTAAAGTTGACAGTTTCCGATGTGTCAAAAATATCATCATTATTTTGTAGGTCACGACGAACCAATATATTTTCATCAAGAAATCTAATGTACAGTTCCTTGTTTTTGCCGTGAATAATATCATCAAGGGGTATATTGGCATATTCGTTATGTTTTATCATATATTCAACGATTGCCATGATAAACTTCTTGATATCGATTTCTCCACTTATCCCAAAATCGTCATTCGATTTAAGCCGATCATTTATTTCCTTAGTTTTTACCTCAAAGTATTGTGTAAACAGTTCCTCTTTGTAAATATTTTCAACCTTATGAACGTCCTTACCTTTATAGGCATCACAAAAAATCCGTAACAATAAAAAATTATCGACCAGCTGGCCATAGGCTTTACCGCTAAAGGACTTATACTTGATTTTAAAGTGCTCAAGATATCTGTCAAAAAGTTTGTTGTTTACTTTATCTTCGTGGTGGTGCCTATAATTGTTGAGTGAATCAATTTGTAAAATTTCCTCTTTGAAGCTGGAGTTTTCAAGTTTTGCAAAATTAGTTTTGTAGTATTCCGTTCTACAGGTCAGGATAATACGTACAAAGTCGTAATCGAGAATTTCTGATATAAATTCATTAAGGGATTTACTTAGCTCAGCTGGATTACCGTTTTCGTTCAGTCCGTCAATAATAATTACAAAACATTTACCGGTTTTTAGTGCAATATCTTTTAGTTCACCCATAAATTCTATGAATGTTAATTCATCACCATCCGGAAATACTCTTTTTAGAATTGAGCTTCGAATGTCCTTTGCATCAATTTCAGTTCCCAACAAAAAGACGCAAGGAATTTCTAATTTAAGCAGGAAATTTTGTGAGAAGTCACATACAAAATTTGTTTTCCCCTGACCTGGCATTTCTTTGATCAAAGCAACCTTGGATTTTAGACTTTCGAGATCGGATAGATTATCTCTCAATTTATAAGAAAATGAAGTACAATCATTTCCCAGATTAATTTTTTGTATTCGAGCATTGATATCTTTGAGATTATCTAACCATTTTTCGGCATTTTCACTGATATTGCTAATGTTCACTTGTTTAGGTTCGTATTTAAATATCGAGGGGTCGAAACTAAACGGTGGAAGGGCCAGTTTTTTCAGTCTTTTCTCCAAAGCAGAAAAATCCAGAACCTCCACTTCTTGAAGACACTTCTCCGCAAATAAAACAGGATGAGCCATATTGCGCAGTAGTTCCTTCTGCCGGCCCATCTCTATAAAGGTGTCGGGAATGTACTTACCTGAATTTATCTGCTTTTTAATCTGGCGGTTTGTCTGAATTTTTAGTGCTTCATGAACTTTTTTTTTTGAGGTTGATAATTTCTCAACTATTTTCTCAGGGGCTGGTGAGGTCAAAATATCGTCGAAACCATATGGAGAACTGAAAACATGTTCACAGAGATTTACTGCTGCTGAAATAGCTATTTTTTGGTTATGGGCCTTTCTACTGCTTTTATTGCCGTCAGCGAAATCGCAGATTGCTTTCACCAAAATCCAGTGCTGTACCTGGCCGTCGCAGGCTGCATAAATGCCCGCACCTTCCATTTCGCCACCGATTGCAGTTGGTTCAGCTTCAATAAGGTTATCCCTAAATTTCTGGTCGTCAATAAGTTTCTCTCCGGATAATATTAAGCCAGAAATAATTTTCGGTGTACGTGCTCCGATTTTATACTCCCAATCAGTCGTTGACTTAAACCTGTTAACTAGTACAGAACTTGCAGGACCTTCTTTCCCACGTGGTATTATTTTTATACCCACCCTTTGAGCTTCATAGGCAACGATCCTTTCTGACACTAAAACATCGCCTATTTTTTGCTTCTTTTTATCAATACCGAAGGCTATACCCACCATGAGCACAGCTTTGGGTTTCCATAAAGAAATAGCGTGCATTGTTGTTGTAATAGATCCATTTCTACTTACCGCTCCCATGTCATCGCATGCGACATGAACTGCAGGATACGCTCCGAATGTCCCTAAAAAATACGTCTGTTTATCTTTTGACACTTTTATAATTTTATCCTGCTCTGGTAACGGCTTTAAATTTTGATGGAGCTCTTTTTTCTCAGTTTCTGTTGCAGTAACTATGAGTAGATTAAATAATTCATTGTTTTCGGTTATAAATTCAGAACCGACCTCCTTGTACGAAATCTTCATTTGTTAATACTGGCTTAATTTAGTTGTTAATATAGCAATATTTTTTCAGTTTTTGTGATGTAGGCTTAGGATATTTTTTTATAAATTTTATAAATTGATGATTTCTCAACAGAAGGGAAATGCAACAATGGGGGGATTGTTATGCTCAATTAATGGGGCTAGGAGTGGCCGGTCCAGTTATAACTTTTATTTTTTTAAATAGGAAAGATTTTTACTGTTTTCTCTAATGTTCTCGACGATGAAAACAAATCCGGCTAATAAGATATATCATTTTTATTTAAAGTGATGTAAATTGTGCTAAAAAACTTATCATGGAAATATTTTATAATATCAGTATTGATGTAAGCATCAGCGACGTTGAAGCTGGATTATTACATAAATATTTGAAAATGCATCCAAAAGAAAGACTGTATATAGGTGAAGGGCATTTTGCATTTTACTTTAATGAGTTCGAACAAAACAAGGAGTTTGAATTAACGTTGAACACTGCAATCATTGATTCCTGCGTGACAGTTTTAGAGGACCAGGATCTGGGTGATCCGCTGGAAAATTTACTAAAGAGAAACCTTCTGGAAAAAATTTATAAGTGGTCAGATATAATTGATAATGAACAAAAAGCTATTGATGAGCTGGAAAATGATTTTTATATGAATTGCACTGAAGAATTTTATAAGGCGGATATCGGTTTTAGTTTTGAAAATTATTTAAAACTCCAAAAGCAGGCTAGTCATGTTCAAATTTTAATTAAACAAAAGGCATCTCTGTTAGAGAAGGTTATGCGCTTCTTTAAGCTGTAAATATTTGTAGGGTTTCAACCTAGAACCAAATTCTTAAAAGGCACCCACATTATAGGTTATCTGACTGAATTTCTCAAGGCAATTCAAAAGTAATTACAGTTTTGAATAGTGTTATCCTATGCAAGGAAATATTAAGTAAAGTTGGAAATTTTTACATATTAGAAGTGAATCATAACCAGTTTGATATGCAATTTTCTAATACTATACAATCCGTAAAAACCCGATAAATAAATAGTGGAATCACTTAATCACTGAATTTCAATATTTTTTATCTTAACTGCCTGAAACAAAATAACCTAACCAAAATGCAAAACTTTAATTATGCAATTTATCCCCTAAATTGTAATCCTCCTACTTTTAGACATTTCGATTAGCTACCCCTACGGGAAAATTTAAAGCTAACTAAGCTCGCTTTAATACAGCTAAAAAAATCCATCAAGGTGTTTTAAAAAAAATGCAAGGAAGCTGCAGGTAATTTCGCAGCATTAATTGTGCGCTTGAATGGTAAATATATGACCCTATGATAGGGTTACTCCCCACTTACAATAGAAACCTAATTTATTAACAAAATAATATTATGATCTTATGAAAAGAAAATTTATCTCCCTATTATCCTTATCGATAGGGGTATTCGGATTTTCTCAAACATCCGAAGTTTATTTTAAGTATGATGAAGCCGGGAACCAGCGGTATAGGGGACCGGACATCAATGGAAAGCAGGCTGCTGAAAGCTCCGACAAAAAGGAGAATAAGGTAGCCTCCGTGGGGCAGACCCATGTTATGACAGAAGCTGAGTTCTTCAAAGAGATCCGTTTGTATCCGGTTCCTGTAAATGATTATTTGACCATTGACTGGACGGACAAGGTTGACGGACTGATTGAATCAGTTTCACTCTACCAGCATAGTACTGTGCATTGGAAATTTCAGCAACAGAATTTGCCGAGTTTGAATAAGCAGCTCAAGATTAATATGACGGGGTATGATTGGGGTGTCTATGTCGTAAGATTTGTACTGAAAGACGGAAGAACACTGAGTAAGAACATCACAAAAAGATAAATAACATGGATATGAAATTTATTAACAAAAAGACATTCTTACTGTCCTTTCTACAGATTTTCATTTCGCTGATGACCTTCGGGCAATTTGTAAGCCCTTCGCAGTATTTTCATGATACGCAGGGGAATATAGATGTAAATGAAGGAGGACAGCTTCAATTTAATATGGCAATCGATCTACCGCCCGGCGTTAAAAATGTATCTCCGCAGGTAGGTCTTGTTTATCTGAGTGGCGCTGGGAACGGTACTGCGGGGTACGGGTGGAATATTTCGGGTATTACATCTATCTCCAGGGTTGGTAAAAATATAGAAAAAGACGGTGAATTTAAGGGCTTACAGCTTGATTATTCTGATTACTACAGTTTTAACGGTCAACGTTTAATTTTAAAATCAGGCGAGTACGGTAAAGATGGAGCGGAGTACGTAACGGAAAAATTCTCGAACACAAAAATTAAGTCTGTAGGTTCGATCATGGGTCAAATCTGGAGTGGGCCGGAATATTGGGAGGTTACTTTAGCAGATGGTTCACAGGCATGGTACGGAGCAACAGCTTCGGGAAGTAGTAATGCCAGAACTCCTCTGGAATATAATATTGTTAAGTGGAAGGACACACAGGGAAATTACATCTCGTATGACTATCTGCAGGGCAGCGGAACGAATGTTTCATTGATCTCGAGTATAAAATGGGGCGGCAATGAAAGTCTGGGAAAAGCTCATTATAACGAGGTTCAGTTCAATTATAATGGGACATATACAAGGCAATTAATCGAACAATCCTACGTCAATGGAATCGCTTTAATACAGGACAAGCTACTGAACAGCATTGTGTCAAAGACTAATAACTTACAGTACCGGAAATATGAAATCACATATAAATTAGATGTTTCAAAATATCAGTTTGTCGATAAGATACAGGAGTTCAGTGCTGACAACCAGCCAGCAAATCCGATCGAATTTCACCGTAATGAAAATCAAAGTGGTGCCACAGGTTCAGTCTCAGATGGTACATGGACTCCGTTTCGCGAAATGGCCCTTAGTGGTGATTTTAGGGGGATACACAGCACCGATTTTATTGTATATAATAATGCTTGGGGAGGTAATCCCACGGGATATTATTTAAGTACAGGTGGTAATACTTCGCCACTTTATTATTTAGGAACAGAAAATGTATACAACGGCGCGATTCCGATAACTATTAAAGACAGCAATAATTATACGAGCAGCCGGCAGGGTTTTGTTTCATATACACTAAATTCCACAACAAAGGATGTAACACTGAAATATTATCTTATTGACCTGACAAAACCTATTTCCTATACGGGTTCAGGTTTTCTCTATCCCAATGCGTTGACCCTTGTGGAGACTAAAGTCATTCCGGGAAGCCAGTGGAGCGAAACAGAGCACACATCGACAACAAATCCTTTAACTTATTATGATAAAACATCGTCTATCAGAAAACTGCTTCAATATGACATTGATGGCGATGGCATTTCTGAGGTACTGATTGAAAAATCGATCCGCATCACCAATACATGGTGTCCCGGTGGTGGCGGAGGTGGTACCGTTGATCCTAGTTTAGATCCAAACGGACGGCCCATCAATTGCGAGAGTTCCAGCATAGATGAAACAAAATATTTCGTTGCCAAGCAACAGGACAGCACATTTCCATATGTTGAATTTTACCTGACCAAAAGTGAGGACATTGTCATGGGAGACTTCAATGGTGACGGTCTTGATGATATAGCGCAATCCAGTCCGAATTGGGGTTCTACGGTAAATGGTGAATTTGTACCTGCTAATTTATTACAGGCTTATAATGTTAAAAAAGATGCCCAGGGGAATTACAGTTTGGTTGAAGTCTACAATGCGGACTATTTGGGCTTATCGGCGAGTGTACAGGTAGCAGATTTCAATGGCGATGGAATTTCAGATCTATTTAGCAGAACGAATGTTAACAACCATTACTTTGTGAATCTGAACAACGGTAAAAGCTTTGAGAAAACGCCATATTTCAATGATTTTAATGCTACTGACAGTTATACATCATCTCAAAATGGTTATTATTCAACTGCAAAGGTTTTGGACATCAATGCCGATGGAAAGTCGGATATCATAGATTTTAGTACAAGCTATAATATCGCCTCACCGACATCAGCAAGTTCATCTTTTACTATCAAGGTTCGTCCGAGCCAAGGTTACGCGAATGGTAAGATACAATTTGGTTCCGATACCCCGGTAACGAATAATTATAATGCACCTCTTATTTACAGGGAACTTTTGGGACTAAGGCAGAATGAGTTATATCTGTTCAGACCCAGTAATTCAAATGTGGGGGGCATAAACAATTATTATCATTTTTCCAACCTGCAGAGGGCAATGGTGGAAAGAATAAATCAGGCAGGAAGGGGAACCTTAATCAGCTACGATGCAGGGATAAGTGGATGTGCAGCGTGTTATACAGGTGTTAAAAATGAACAATATCCATTGATGGAGCTGGCGAATGTAAATTCACAACTGGTTTCAAGGATTTCTGAATGGGGTAATCAGCCTAACAGCGGCAGATTTAAATTGTTCCGCTATCGTGGCCTTATTATGAACCTGCACAATAGAAAGACGATAGGTTTTCGACAAATAGCAAGTTCAGCATGGAATACAACTATTTATCCTGCAAACACTTTACTTAGTACGCACGTATGGTCCGGCGTGGAAACCGACCCACTTAACCAGGGTGCAACCATTAAGGAATGGTCGATCAGAACCAACGATGAAACTAAAGTATTTCCAGCGGATATTTCTGAAAACAATAATCAGCTTTTAAGTTTTAAATCTACGGTCTATCAGACGGACAAACTTGTTGACGGACAAATAGTGACAACTGTCAACGATGGCAACAGGGCTAAAGTTGTAACGGCAATTTTTCCGAAAACAACTAGAGCGAAAGATTTTATGACGGGTGCGGTTTCAGAAAGTACCGCGACTTATGGCGATTTTTACCTTCCTTCTCAGACCCTATCTAAACTTAATACCTCATATGCAGTTAAGACTACCAATTACCTGTACGCCAATAATCAAGCTGGAACTGGGGCAAATTATTATGTCGGACGTCCGGTATCAAAAAATGAAACTGTACAGGCTTATAGTGATATACAGTCGAACAAGGAAGAGTACACCTATGATAATAACAATCTAAAAACGGTAAAAAAATGGAATAGGGACAACTCGGGTTATCTGCTGGATACATTTTCCTATGATGGCTTTGGTAATGTAACGCAAAGGGTTACGAGCAACAGTATTGATTCCAGTACGGAAAGTAATGGTAAAGTATATGATGCAACGGGACGCTTTGTATCCAAGCAGACTGATAATCTAAACTTAGAGACCAATAGTACTTATAATATCTGGGGGAAACTAGAGACTCAGACAGACCCTTTCGGAATTGTTGTTACCAATACATATGATTCATGGGATAAAATGTTAACCTCAGCATCAAATTTAGGTGGAACTACTACCTATCAATATGACAAGGATAATAAATATAATGTAACCATTACTCAACAGGCTGCGGATGGGAATATGACCAAAACTTTTACAAATGAATGGGGTCAGGTCTATAAAAAATCCAGCAAGGCATTTGCCCAGGGACAGTTCATTTCAAAAGATACGAAATATGATATTTTGGGTAGAAAGACTGCTGAAAGCGAGCAGTATTTCGACAGTGGTTCCCCTACATTATGGAACGTAATCACTTATGACGATACTGTCTATCCGGTGAAAGTGACCACAACTGGTTTAGCTACCTTAAACGCTTCTGGAGCCATAAGCTCATTTGTTGGAAAGAAAGTGGAAACAGTAACTTCCGGAGTAACCGTTACCACAACTGAGGTTAATAATTATAATAAGGTTACCTCAAAAACTAGCGATATACTTGGAAACATCATTTCCTCAACAGACAAGGGAGGAACGATCCAGTTCAGTTACAATGCTGCAGGACAGCAGATCAAAGCGAAATATGGTGAAAATACGGTCAGTACAAAATATGATGTATGGGGCAGAAAGTCCGAACATAACGATCCATCCAATGGCGTGTATAAATATGAATTTGATGGATTAGGAAAAGCAAAAAAGACGACCAGTCCTAGGGGAACAAAGGAATTTGTCTATAATAATCTTGGGCAATTAATATCCCAGACCGAATTTTCAACAATTGATAGTGGTCAGACCACTAACAAAAGCATTTCTTTCGGATATAACACCAAGGGACAGCTTACCTCAAAGTCCGGCACAGTTGCAGGTCAGGCTTTCAGCACCACCTTTACTTTCGATACTTATGGTAGACCATTATCTTCAACAGAGAACAGCAACGGGAAGAAATACCTTGAAAAGAATATCATTTATGATAGTAAAGGAAGAATATCTTCTTATGAAAAAGAACTGCAGTCTGCTGGAGTTACGACCAATGTAAAGATCGAAAATGTTTACAGCTCGTGGAACGGTGAACTTTATCAGTTAAAGGAAAAAAATTCAGGGAAGATCTTGTGGGAACTGCAGACCAGCAATTCAAAAGGGCAGGCGCTGACAGCCAAATTAGGTGGTACAAATATTCTAAATTCTTATAATGAAGCGACAGGTTTCCTAACTGAGATCAAGCACTCCTCAGTGGTACAGCAAAGTATTTTAAATATTAAATATACGTTTGATGCTGTTAAAAATGAACTGAAGCTCAGGGAGACATTAGGTGATTTCAATATTTCAGAATCATTCAATTATGATGAAAACAACCGTCTGATCAACTGGACTGATCCGAGAACGGGACAGCTTTCTCAAAATACCTATGACGTTAAGGGTAGAATCCTTCAAAATGACCAGGTAGGTACGATGAAATATGAAAATCAGTCTAAGATTTACCAGCCGACGGGAATGACATTGAATGCCGCAGGAACACAGAATTACAACGGTGATCTTATTCAATCGATACTTTACAACGAGAATAATGATCCTGTACAGATCAATGGCGAAAAAGACCGTATCAGTTTCAAGTACGGGCTAGGTTCGATGAGGCAGCGTGTCGATATTATTAAGTTAAAACAGTTCGGCGGTGGAGATCCGGGAGATCCACCCGTGGAGTCTTTTTCAACAGGCGAGAACTTAGAACCTCTGCCACCAGTTTGGCAGGTTCAGGAATCTAAATTTTACAATGAAGACGGAAGTTTTGAGATTGTATTCGACCAGACAACAAACCAGGAAAAGCATATTATTTACATTGCTGGCACCCCTTACGAATCGAACATAGTTTTCTTAAAGAATTTTGGGGAGAGTACTGGATCATTTAAATTTTTGCACAAAGACTATCTGGGAAGTATCCTGGCGATCACAGATGAAGCCGGCAATAAGTTAGAGCAAAGACATTATGATGCCTGGGGGAACTTTACTCACCTAAAGATAGGTTCCGGAGCCGTTATTACGGATAAGGCAACGCTGAAAACGGCAAGCCTACTACTTGATCGTGGATATACCAGCCATGAGCATTTTATGCAGGTAGGTATTGTGCACATGAACGGAAGACTGTATGATCCGCTATTAAGAAGATTTTTGAACGCGGATGAAAATATCCAAGATCCTACGAACACGCAGAACTATAATAAATACGGTTATGTAATGAATAATCCGTTATTATATAATGATCCAAGCGGGGAAATATGGGGTTGGTTAATTGGTATGGTAGTGGGAAGTTACATTAGCGGGGTTCAGGCCAATCATGGACAGTTGAACCCTGTAAAATGGGACTGGAAACAGACCTGGACAGCTGTTGTGGGTGGTGCATTTGCCGGAGCAGCAATTGGGCAGAGTATTCAGAATATAAGTGTCAATGGAACCAAATTCGTACAAAACTCCGTAGTAGGCGCTGTTGGAAGTATCTTTAATGGGTTAGCGACCGGACAGAATATCTTTAAGAGTGCGTTGGTAGGATTTACGGGATTAAGCTATTCCTTTAATATAGGTGGGAATAATGTGACCTCTACAGAAGGTATTGCTGATCGATTTAAGTACATTATATCCCCAGATTACAATCAGAGCGGTTCAGATGTTGATGTTTTTGGCGGGTATATGCCTTTAACATGTTAATTCGCATATAAATACCCCCAGCAATTCGCATTAAAATGCCACCACCTTAAACAATTAAGGTTTTACTTGTTGAGAGTATAATAAACTCTCAGCGTTATGTATAAAGTGGCTATGTACAATACGATAAAAACACTTTTGGAACACGGCAAATCTTTGCGGGAGATCTCAAGGGAACTTGGGATGTGCCGCAAGACCGTTTCGCGTATCCAAAAAGCGCTGCTGAATGGAGATTCAGCTCCGAGGCAGCAGTCCCGTTCCAGTGGTCTTGAGGTATTTCATGAACAGATCGAGCATTATCTGGCCAGTGGACTTTCGGCACTGCTGATCCACCAGAAATTGATCCAGCAGCATGGGCTTACCCTGTCTTATTCGAGTGTCGCCCGTTACATTGGTAAATTCAAGCGGGCAGAATGTTTTGTTCCGCTGCACAGCCTTCCTGGTGAAGAGGCACAGGTCGACTTCGGCTACTTTGGTGAGTTCCGCAGGAATGGCCGTGGTGTTAAGGTCTGGGTGTTCAGTATGGTACTCAGCCATAGCAGGCAATCCTATTATAAGGTTGTTACCAGTCAACAGGTCCGGGAGTTCCTGGACTGCCACATCAGTGCTTTTGAATATTTTGGGGGTGTCCCAAAAATGGTCAAGCTGGACAACCTGCGCTCGGGTGTAACCAAGGTAGATCTCTACGAACCCACCCTACAGGCACAGTATGCGGAATTTCTCAGTTATTATCATTGTGCGGGTATTGCCTGCAGACCCCGCCGGCCAACAGACAAAGGTAAAGTAGAGTCTTCCATAAAATATGTCAGGAACAACTTTCTGAAAGCCTTTGAAAGCAAAATCTATGAGGACCTGATCTGTGGTCTGCGCGTATGGAATGATGAAATATGCAATAAACGTGTCCACGGCACCACCAGGCGCAGGCCTCATGATATCTTTCTTGAATCGGAGAAAGCTGCGCTGCAGCCCCTGCCTTCCAGACGTTTCCAGATACAGGATGTCAGCCACCGCAGGGTAAACCGTATGGGACATGTCGCCTATAAGCAGAATTATTATTCGGTTCCGGCTGACTATATGGGCATGAATGTAAGGCTGGAGAGTAACGGTACGATACTTCGCATCTATGACAGCTCACGACAGATCGCCATGCACCAACTATCCGACAGCATAGGCATGTTTGTCAGTCTTGCGGCGCACCGCCCCAGGGAAAAGAGAATGGTCAGCAAGGAAGAATACCGTGAAATGATGGGGCAGATAGGTCCAAATGCGTACACTCTGTTTGATCGACTTGTGGAAGAAGTGCCGACGCACTGGGGCAAGATGACCCAGGGTATACTTGCGCTGAGAAAGCGCTTCACTTTGGGCCAGATAGAAAGATCATGTGCACGCGCACTGCACTTTCACGCCATAAGCTACCAACAGGTCAAACGGATATGCGAGAATGCGATGTACGACCTGCCCCGGGAAGATGTGCTGACAATGGGCTTCTCGGACGAATTTCAGCACGAACTCAGTTATTATGACACTCTTACAAATTAATGGATATAAATATGGAAAATCTAAAAACACAGCTCCGCACTCTTAAACTCGCGGCCATCTGTCAGAACCTCGAGCTGCGTAACAGGTACGCGCTACAGCACAAGATCGGTTACATTGAATTTCTTGAGCTTCTGGTGGAGGATGAAATGGCCAACAGGCAGACCAACGGATATATAAATAAGCTCAGGGAATCAAAACTCGACACGCAGAAGGTATTGGACTGTTATGATTTCAGCTATCAGCCCCAGGTTGACAAAAGGCAGATCTATGATCTGGCCAGCTGCCGGTTCATAGACCAGAAACATAATGTGGTATTCATGGGGAAACCGGGGGTCGGAAAAACGCACCTGGCCCATGCAATCGGGCTGGAAGCTGTAAAAAAAGGTAAGCGGGTACTTTTCATCCATACCAATGAAATGGTCGAAAAGCTATATTCCTCCCGTGCGGACGGATCCTATGCTGCGACCATCCAGAAGTTCCTAAAACCGGACCTGCTGATACTGGACGAACTGGGCTTCAAAAAAATGCCGCAGTACAGCATGGAAGACTTCTTTGAGATCATCAGAAAAAGATACGAAAACGGTTCAATGATCATTACCACAAATAGGAACTTTGAAGACTGGGGGACACTTTTCGGGGACAAAGTAATCGCATCGGCGATAATAGACCGCATAGTGCACCATGCCACAATCGTCAAACTAAATGGAAACAGTTACCGTATAAAGAACCTCCTGGAACTGAACGGAATGTTTGAAGACGACCCTAAGGAAAAATCAAAAAGGGGAAGACCCAAAAAGTCAGAAGATCAAGAAAATTATGAAAATAATAATGAATAGAATAATGGTTTTTTTTGTGAAATTAGTGGTGGCATTCTGATGCGAACTAGTGGAGGCATTCTAATGCGAAGTGACAAACAAAGGAAATATATGCACAGTACATTCTTGGAAGGGGAAGAGGACAGCTGAGTGGAACTGACGAAAATTATTTAGGGCACATGTTTGAAAAGGTATTTATAGATTGGGCTCAGTTTAATATTGGACCTAATGTAAAGGATAATACGATCGGAAAAAATTACTACGGTACCGTTCCTGATGCGACCTCACCATTGGCAACCGATACCAATTATGTGCCTGACGGCGTATTTTATGAAGTTAAGAATACTTTTAGAAATATTGGAATAGCAACTGCGCAGGTAAAACGAGAAATGAATGCATTATCAATCAATAATTTGACGCACGGAATTCCGGGCGGCGTAATGATCATCGCTTCTCCTGCAGGGGTTAATCTGACAGGCCCACTGATGGGATATGCTAGAAATTTAAACATCGATCTTGTTCATTTTTACAGTATGTATAGAATGGAAGGGAGTTTGATGAAGGTTCGCTTTATGACGTCCTCAATCATAAACCTATTTAATACAGCGGTAAAATTGGGTGGTACGAGTGTACCTGCTTATAGAACTCCAAATTAAAAGTCATGAACATAAAAAAAATTACACTAATTTTATTTCCGATAATATACATGAATTTAATGGGACAGCAGAATTTTAAAATCGTCGAAACAAATTATAATCTCAATGATTTTGAGGCAGTCAGGAAAGAACTGCAGAATTATGAATTTTTCAAGCAAAACCTAAATACGCATAAGACTTGTACAAAGCACAAGGAGAAAAGTGAATTTAGAGTTATGGCTGATGGTAATAAGAAATTCTTTTTACTGTTTGATAAGGAAGATAATGCTTTGGAGTTTTTGGATTCTACGGAACGTTACGATTATGGAATTTTGGAAACAGACTTGCAGGAGGAGCTGGAAAAAATCACTGCTGAAAATATCGATGAAAAATCTGCCGAATTTCTGGCACGTTTTAACAAAGCATTTAAATTGCAGGTGGATTATGATCCAAATGAATCTGACTTTTCCACAATTAATGAAAAGGTCAAAAAAACGGTCTGGGACAAGGAAAGTCGTTTTCTGCTCAATTTTTATATGATGGAGGTTACAAAACGTAAATTTAACTTTCCTAACTGGAGTTTTGAGGAGGTTAATACTTTCAACCCGTTTTACGTTCCTCTATATGTTGGAAGGGACGGCAAACCGCAAAGTTACAATCGTCTTTTAGACCCAAAAACAAGGAAGCATTTTGATTTCAAAATGTATCTAGGACTTTAGATATTTAATGACAAAAGCAGGGTTACCTGCTTTTGTTTTTTTATATATAATTTGGAAGTAAAAAGCATATTGTAAAACATTTATGCCTCTTTTATTTAGCGCTTATACTTCATAATTTAGTTCAGGTACGCCTTCATACACAAACGCTTTTGTTGGCGTTCCGGTGGTCTTAAATTCCTTCTCGATCGTATAAGCTTCCATTTCGCTTGACTTGATCTGGTAAGTTGCCAATTCGGTAATCTGTTCTTCAGTTAGATCTGACATCATCCATTCCCAAGCGAGTTCATCAGGAAGCATTGTAGGCATACGGTTTTTTGAGTTGTGGATCTGCTTCATCAGAGAGTTCGCTTCGGTGGTTACAAGCGCAACTGTGTCAACTGTTTCACCTGTTTCCTTATCAGTCCAGTTCTGCCAGATCGCAGCAATAAAAAAATATTCTTTATTTATTAATCCGATATGATATGGATATTTATCTGCTGTTTTTAGGGGCTGGTTTGTTTTCTTGTTCAGACGGTAAATATGTCGCCATTCATAAAATTCGCTGGATAAAATTAGACATCGTCTTTCAAGCGCTGCCTTGCGAAACATTTTCTCACGTCCGGTATTTTCATCCTTCAAAAGAAGCTCCTCACCTTTGGCATTTAATGTGGTGTAAGCTTGATGCCATTTTCCTGCGCCGTCCTTATAGCCAAAACGCATTTTTTTTACATCGTCTCTATTTTTGATATAAGATGGTATAAATCCCCATTCCATCTGTACGATATCAAAATTGCACTTGTCCTCTGTGGGTCTAAGTACCGCAATATTTCCGTAATTAAAACCTTCATGTATTTCCTGATCCAGAAAGTCATAGTTCATAACTGCTTTTTCAAGATCCATTAGTCTTATGAATTCCTCCCGTGATACGCGTTGTCCATTATAATAACACATAGCTCTATTCTTTTAAGTGTTTATTTATTTCTTTGCCGTAAAACTCAGCTTCCTTTTGTCGTCCCTGTGGAATGCTCGTCCAGATTTCTCCATTCCAGGTTTTTGCCCTTGAAATAACCAACGGGCTACGGCTGTCACTAAAAACCAGCCTAAAAACTTGCTGATCATGTACCGTATGCTCAATTACAGCAATTTTCACGCCCTGAACTTCAATTTCGAATTTATTATTTTCAAAAAGGCTTCCCATTTCAGTGTTTATTTGTACTATATTAAATTTACCGATTAAAATTCATATGTAACGATTATCATTTTTGATCAGAGATAGTGTTGTTATATTTATTGGTAAATTGGAGGTAATAAGGTATGCAAATAGAACAGTTGAAACCTGATAGTATAAAAAAAATATGTTTGCGCACAGAAACCTTGAAGGATTTTTGACCCTTAACTTCAATGACTTTCTGACAGTAAATTAAAAGTAATGATCCTTTAACATGAAATTATTAAAACTTTTAAAATGGAGTGCCGTTCAGATTATATGCCATTATCAATTCAAATTAATTCTTTTTTTGGGCTGGTATCTGTCCCGGCCCTTTAAGACTTTGTAACTCATTTAATTTTTTAGCTATGAAGAGTATAAACTTTGACAATTCACATATCTATGTTGGCAGCTTGGGTAGATTTAATTTTAGGCCTTCAGTTGATGCCGTCTATTTAGACGTATCTATCTATTTTAATGATGGCTCCCTTTCAACCGCTAATATAGAGGTTATCAATGAGGATCAAATTGTTCTCTATGTTGCTTTCTACAGTACTGCTGCCGGAACTTTAATAACGGATAAAGTATGGGTCTTGGAGAGTGTCGAAAAATCAGATGTATGGAAGGTGACAGGCAAATATAATGTTAGTTAAAAGCACACTTAACTATTTCAGCAAATTTAAAAACTTTATTAAATTTATATAGTAGCAATGATGCTCCTGAAAGATGGATGCGATTAATTCTATAATTTTTTGCAACTGTTCACTATTTTCTGGTAAAATCCCTTAAACTTAAGTATTCCTAGTGCAATGAATCTGTAAAAATATTTGATATTGTTGTAAAAGTAATTTTATCAGGGTTAATATGCTAGAAATCATTCGACAATCAATTGTAAACTAAACGTCAATATATTTTTAGTACCTTAGCTACTATATGATATCGTTGATGGGGGAGAAGCTGTTGATTTTACCATATTTGTACATTTAAATATTAAAATTATGCGTGAAGTCAGTTGCCATGAAGAGAAGATCCATTTGTGTGGAAAAATACAGTATTTCGGATATCTCATCATATTTGAAAACAACGTATGTATCGCAGCCAGTGAAAATTGTCCTGATATTACAGGTCAGGATTTGCAATCGATTTTGGGTTTAAAAGTTGATTCCATTTTACAAACTGTGGTTCCTGAGCTTGAACTTACAAGTGAAAAAATTGAAGAGCAAATCTCAGGAAAGATATTTTACAGATTTGTGGAACGTGTCACAATCAATAATAAAAAATATTTTCTAAGTCTGTATAAGGACAAGGGGAAGTTATATCTTGAAATCGAAGAATGTAACCCCCAATCTATTAAAACTACCAAACTATATTATTATGCCAAGTATATTGAAGATCAAAGTCTGGGGAACACTTCATGGCAGGCGCTTACTGAACTGATCAAAGAAATTATTGGTTACGACCGGGTAATGGTTTACCAATTTTTGGAAGATAAAAGTGGTAAAGTTATCGCAGAGAGCAAAAGTGCTGATCTGGAATCTTTGCTCGGCTTTAGGTATCCTGAATTTGATATACCGTCCCAAGCGAGAGAGCTTTACAAAGTTTTTCATGCACGGCACACGGCGGATATCGACGGAGACACTTTTGAAGTTTTTGGGCGTGCAGCGGAAGAGATCGATCTTAGCAAGAGTAGTGTTAGGGCACTTTCACCTTTGCATCTTCAATATCTCAGAAATGCAGGAGTGGCTGCCAGTGCGAGTTTTAGTATTATTGTTGAGGGTGAACTATGGGGGCTGGTTGCTTGCCAGAACAGGGTTCCCAAGCATGTTGACCTTTCCCAGAGACATTTATCTGTCTTTCTCACGCAGTATGCGGTAAATTATTATCTGGCGGAGTTTCAGAAAGAACGAGTAGGTTTTCAGAAGGGCTTAGCTGAGTTGGAAAGGGATCTGAAAAGTGATCTACTTATCAAGCGTGATCTATACGGAGTCCTAGAAAATTATGCTGCCAGGATCATGGAGCTTGTAAATGGGCAAGGCTTGATAATCAAATATGACCGTGGAATAAAAGCAATAGGCGAGGTTCCGGGCAAGCAGTATATTAAGCAGATAGAAAATAGATTGTCTGACGAAGAGTTCTTTTACACAGATAAATTTCTGTATGAAGGAATGACACTTGAAACGTCATTGTTTCCCGGAGTAATTCGTATCAGTATTTTACCCAGTAACAATTGGTACCTTTATATTTTTAGAAAAGAGCGGATTATAGAAGAAACATGGGCGGGGAAGCCTGAGAAGGTAATGAATGTTGACCAGGAAAGAAAAATCTCCTTTCCATCTCCACGATCTTCATTTGAAGCATGGAAAAAAATTACAAGAGGAAAAGCCGAAAAGTGGAGTTCCTCTGAAATTATTTTCATTGAGAATATTGCACACAGCATTCGGCAGGCTATCGCCCAGAGAGGTGGAGAAATTGATGAACTGAATAAAAAGCTGGTTCAGTCCAATAATGCACTTGATACGTTTGGTTATACCTTAACCCACGATCTTAAAAACCCAATGACAACCATCCAATTAACTGCGCAGATGATATTATATAAAAAAGAAGTATCAAATGAAGTGCTGCTAAAATCCATGAAGAATATCCTCGATAGTACCAAGCTCATGGCCGATATGATGGATAAGGTTTATAAGATGTCAAAGGTAAACAATGTCGAATTTGTGCTTGAATCGATAAACCCACAGTCGAAGATATTAAATATTGTAGAAACCTGTAGGCAACAGTATGAAGTGCAAAATCTTGAATTTGTTATGGGTGAAACGCTTCCAATCATGGGGGAGAGGACATTGATTTATCAGCTATTTCTAAATCTTGTCGGTAATGCCATTAAGTATAGTAGCAAGGAAATGTACCCGAAGGTTGAGGTTTACAGTGTAAGGAATGGGATTTCCATATTTTACTATATTAAAGACAATGGTATCGGAATGGATCTAACGCACGGTGATAAAATTTTTGAGATTTTTAATAGACTGCCAAATACAGAGGGATATGAAGGCTCTGGAATTGGTCTTTCTATAGTGAAGCAGATTGCTAATAAAGTCAATGCCGTTGTTACTGTAGAGAGCGAAATGAAAGTAGGTACAGTTTTTTGTGTAGAGTTTAAAAACCCCACAATTTAAATTTTTTGTGATAGAATTTTAGATTCGTTTGTTAGTTCACAACTATAAATATAGAGGCCGAGAATTTTTCTTGGCCTTTTAATTTTCCTCTCAAAAAATTAAATTGTGAATACTGCTAACTAGGAATGGATAGGACGACTAAGGAAAGTCAGATCCAAATAGGTACTGATTATATCATGGCATAAATAATTTGCAGCTGAACAGAAACTCGTGTGCAGTTGACAAATGATATGCTATATGAAAAATAAGACTTCAAATAAAAAGGTGAAATCGATGAATAGTCAGATGTTAAAATTTTCGACATTCATTGAATTGGAGGAAACGCCCATTGAGGATTTTATGGCTACTTTACGCAAGTCAGGAATAGAAGCAACAGAATCTGAAGCTGTTGAAATGCTACAATTTTTGGAGCTTCTTGTAAGAATTACTATTAAGGAATTTTTCTTGCCCCAATAATTTTTTGTAATTTTGTTATACCGCTACATAGTGTAAATTATTATTAATCAGATTGTTGTATCGGTGTTTTTGATCAGTTGTATAATAATTTAAATTAAATTCCTAATGAATGAGAATGTACCTATAAAGGTTGCTGACCTTTATATAAGGATACCTGCATTGCATGATTCCAACGGCGACTTTTTGTATCAGGACCAGCTGTACCAACTAGAGAATTATTGTCTGGAAAAGGTATTAGAGATCGGGAGAATTGTGGTTGATCGTGGATCAGCGGGTAGTTTTGATAGATTACAATGGAGTGAGTATCAGTCTTGGGTTGAAGATACACAAAACTCTAAAAGTGAACCAAGATTTCTGCTGTTTACCAGTTGGGATCGTTTTAGCCGGAATAGTGCGCAAGCATATAATATGATAGAGCATCTTGAAAGATTTATGATTTATCCCAAATCCTTAGCAGACAAAGAGCCAATTAATATTTACAAGGCGGTTGTGCTGGGTAGTTTCTCACAACTATTGATATAGGGTGCTAATTTGTGAGGTTATTAAATAATAATGGATAAAATTACTTTGTATGTATAATAAAAATAGTTTGATAAGAGTAGCAGACCTGTACATTCGAGTTTCAACCGATGAACAGGCTGAAAGAGGATACTCTCAACGTGATCAAGCTGAGCGGTTGAGAGAATATTGTACGCGGATGGGACTAACGATTGGCCAGACAATTTTTGAGGATCATTCCGCAAAAAACTTTGAACGACCAGAATGGTCGAAATATTTTGATGGTCTAAAGAAAAGGAAAAAAGAGGCAAGGGAGGCAAGATTGTTATTGTTTACCAAATGGGATCGTTTCAGCAGGAATACCGGGGATGCTTATCAAATGATCAAGGAACTTGGTAGGCTATCAGTAGAGCCACAAGCCATTGAACAGCCCCTGGATTTACGTGTTCCCGAGAATAGAATTGTTCTGGGAGTATATTTGTCCACACCTGAAGTCGAAAATCTTAGAAGGGCAATTAATGTCTTTAATGGAATGAGAAGGGCAAGAAAGGAGGGAAGGATAATGGGATTGCCACCGTATGGATATATTAATAGGTGTACGGAAGATGGGACAAAATATATAGGCGTAAAGTATCCAGAGGCTGAAAATATTATATGGGCCTTTAATGAAATTGTAAAGGGAAAATTACCTTCTGAGCATGTTCGGTTACTAATGAATAAAAGGGAGGGAAAAAACCTTACCAGGAATGCATTTATGGTAGCTGTAAGAAATCCTGTATATGTAGGTAAGGTATTTATTCCAGAACATGAGAATGAGGAAGCACACTTTGTAAAAGGTAAGCATTTGCCACTGATTGATGAAGAATTATTTTACCGTGTGCAGGACGTACTAGACGGGAAGAGCCGAAGATCAAATGTAGAAGTTTCCAAAAACAAGGTTCTCAACAATGAAAGTTTTCCACTTCGAGGAGTACTGGTCTGTCCAAGATGTGGAAGCCATCTAACGGCAAGTCGGTCGAAAGGAAATACAAAATATTATAGCTATTATCACTGTAATTCTAAATGTGGATTTCGGCATAACTCGGAAGCTATAAATAATAGTTTTATCGATGAATTGAAGCGATTTGACATTAAGGTAGGGATGAGGGAACAATTAGGTAAGATGTTGTTGAAGAACTATAAAAGATATTGCGGTTCAATCGATGATGAACGGAAGGAAATTGTAGAAGAAATAGAAAAGCTAAATCTTAAGCAGGCTAAGGCGCGTGATCTGTTTTTGACAGACAGACTTGATGAGGAAGATTATGCAGAAGTAAAAGTCGAATGTCGTAAAAAGTTAGAAGAGCTTGAAGAAACTTTAAAATCTTTAACTAGGGCATCCAAGGATAATGATATACCGGGTAAGCTGAAAAAGGCACTTGATGCTATTTCAGGAATCTCCGAAAGGTATAAAAATAGTGATATTGAGGATAAGCGAAAAATAGCGAGTTCGATTTATCATGGTAAATTAGAGTTTGATGGCAGAAATTTTCGAACTCCAATTTCAAATTCATTTTTACAGCTTATAAGCCTTACTAATAGTGGTTTAGAGGATAAAAAAAAAGGTCTTCAAGATTTGAAAAATCTTAAAGACCAAGAGGTGAGCGCGAAAGGATTCGAACCTTTGACCGTCCCGATTACAATCGGGATGCTCTATCCGGCTGAACTCTCAATTAGCTTTTTAATTTTGGAACTGCTTTTCCATGATTTTATTTCCCTTTCTCTTTTATAAGCTTCAATTTTAGAATCAAAATTTTCAGAATAAACAATCATCCGGTCTTTAGCTTTTGAAGTAAATCCTTTATGATCCGATAAATGTTTCCTTAATCTTTCCTGTAAAATTTCACAGGAATGTCCAACATAATATTTATGTAAAGATTTAGAAAAAAGAATATAGCAGTAGCACATAAATTAATGTAAACAAAAAACCTCATAACTTTGTTATGAGGCTTAAGTGAGCGCGAAAGGATTCGAACCTTTGACCGTCCCGATTACAATCGGGATGCTCTATCCGGCTGAACTCTCAATTAGCTTTTTAATTTTGGAACTGCTTTTCCATGATTTTATTTCCCTTTCTCTTTTATAAGCTTCAATTTTAGAATCAAAATTTTCAGAATAAACAATCATCCAGTCTTTAGCTTTTGAAGTAAATCCTCTATGATCCGATAAATGTTTCCTTAATCTTTCCTGTAAAATTTCACAGGAATGTCCAACATAATATTTATGTAAAGATTTAGAAAAAAGAATATAGCAGTAGCACATAAATTAATGTAAACAAAAAACCTCATAACTTTGTTATGAGGCTTAAGTGAGCGCGAAAGGATTCGAACCTTTGACCGTCTGCTTAGAAGGCAGATGCTCTATCCAGCTGAGCTACGCACCCTAAAATTGTCGGGGCGGCAGGATTCGAACCTGCGACCTCCTGGTCCCAAACCAGGCGCGATGACCGGACTACGCTACGCCCCGATTGAGGTCATCTTATTAACAAGAATTACCTTGTTTTTTGTGGTTGCAAATGTATAAACTTTTTTTGAATTATGAAAGTAAAACTGAAATAATTTTTGGTTAATTTTTTTAATGCCGTTTTTCATTACCTTTACCTGTTTCAGAACCATTATTTTAGATAAAACTTAAATGAAAAATAAAGTTTTCCTTTTTTTTCTTCTTTTGCTTGTGATTTCATTTGTCTCTAATTTTTATATGGAGCAAAACCTCTGTAAAGCTTTTTCTACGATACAAGCTAAAAACATAAGAACTTTAGAACATCATTCCAATAAAAATTTCTATCAATACGGAATTGAAAATATAGGTGAAAATTTACAACAGGAATTGTTAGAAATAAAAATTGATGAATGCAGACTGAATGTCAGAAAAGATTTATTTTACATATTTCAGGATAAAGTTGTTTATATCAGAAATGGTAAAAAATGCTTGATGATAATGGTTGGTTATCATTTTTCTGAATCTGTTTTTTATATCAAAGGATTTCAGAGCATCTAAATTCATAACTCGGAGGAAAAAAATGCATGATCTGAGATTTAAAAAATAAGTTAAGTGGATGACCATTAATAAGTTACATATAATTGATTGGTATGACGATATTATCACATCAATAGTTTCGTTTGAAAAGGATGTATATTTATTTCATTGTATTCACAAAAACTTTAGGACTCATGAGAAAACGTATTATTGCGTGAAGATCGATGAAGAATCATTTTTACGAATTGAATCAATTGTGATAAATCTTAAGACCTTTAAGAAAAAAGAGTGGAAAATTATCAATGAGATTTTTACAAGTAACAATAAAAAAGAGAATGCTTTTTTAGTAAAATCAATATCTTTATTAAGAGGTGGAAATATTGTTTTTCATGAATTAGAAGCTTCGGATTCCTTAATCAAAATTAATTTTCCATTTGATGTTTCTGTTCTGTATGACGTTTGAGTGATGTAGATTGGCAGTAACGCATAAAGACTAACATAAACAAAAAACCTCATAACAAAAAGCTATGAGGTTTTTGTGAGCGCGAAAGGATTCGAACCTTTGACCGTCCCGATTATGATCGGGATGCTCTATCCGGCTGAACTCTCAATTAGTTTTTGAATTTTGAAAATGCTTTTCCATGATTTTATTCCCTTTCTCTTTTATAAGCTTCAATTTTAAAATCAAAATTTTCTGAATAAACAATCGTCCGGTTTTTAGCTTTTGAAGTAAATCCTCTATGATCCGATAAATGTTTCCTTAATCTTTCCTGTAAGATTTCGCAGGAGTGACATAATATTCATTTAAAGATTTAGAAAAAAAGAATATAGCAGCAGCACAAAAACTAACATAAACAAAAAACCTCATAACAAAAAGCTATGAGGTTTCTGTGAGCGCGAAAGGATTCGAACCTTTGACCGTCCCGATTAC
Source organism: Chryseobacterium sp. ZHDP1 (assembly GCF_018603435.1). Classification (GTDB taxonomy): domain Bacteria; phylum Bacteroidota; class Bacteroidia; order Flavobacteriales; family Weeksellaceae; genus Chryseobacterium; species Chryseobacterium indicum. Next base: position 4,504,835 of record NZ_CP075682.1, read on the forward strand.
AATCGGGATGCTCTATCCGGCTGAACTCTCAATTAGTTTTTGAATTTTGGAACTGCTTTTCCATGATTTTATTCCCTTTCTCTTTTATAAGCTATAATTTTAAAATCAAAATTTTCTGAATAAACAATCGTCCGGTCTTTAGCTTTAGAAGTTGCACAAAAACTAACATAAACAAAAAACCTCATAACAAAAAGCTATGAGGTTTCTGTGAGCGCGAAAGGATTCGAACCTTTGACCGTCCCGATTATGATCGGGATGCTCTATCCGGCTGAACTCTCAATTAGTTTTTGAATTTTGGAACTGCTTTTCCATGATTTTATTCCCTTTCTCTTTTATAAGCTTTATTTTTAGAATCAAAACTTTCTGAATAAACAATCGTTCGGACTTTAGCTTTAGAAGTTGCACAAAAACTAACATAAACAAAAAACCTCATAACAAAAAGCTATGAGGTTTCTGTGAGCGCGAAAGGATTCGAACCTTTGACCGTCCCGATTATGATCGGGATGCTCTATCCGGCTGAACTCTCAATTAGTTTTTGAATTTTGGAACTGCTTTTCCATGATTTTATTCCCTTTCTCTTTTATAAGCTTTATTTTTAGAATCAAAACTTTCTGAATAAACAATCGTTCGGACTTTAGCTTTAGAAGTTGCACAAAAACTAACATAAACAAAAAACCTCATAACAAAAAGCTATGAGGTTTCTGTGAGCGCGAAAGGATTCGAACCTTTGACCGTCCCGATTATGATCGGGATGCTCTATCCGGCTGAACTCTCAATTAGTTTTTGAATTTTGGAACTGCTTTTCCATGATTTTATTCCCTTTCTCTTTTATAAGCTTTATTTTTAGAATCAAAACTTTCTGAATAAACAATCGTTCGGACTTTAGCTTTAGAAGTTGCACAAAAACTAACATAAACAAAAAACCTCATAACAAAAAGCTATGAGGTTTCTGTGAGCGCGAAAGGATTCGAACCTTTGACCGTCCCGATTATGATCGGGATGCTCTATCCGGCTGAACTCTCAATTAGTTTTTGAATTTTGGAACTGCTTTTCCATGATTTTATTCCCTTTCTCTTTTATAAGCTTTATTTTTAGAATCAAAACTTTCTGAATAAACAATCGTTCGGACTTTAGCTTTAGAAGTTGCACAAAAACTAACATAAACAAAAAACCTCATAACAAAAAGCTATGAGGTTTCTGTGAGCGCGAAAGGATTCGAACCTTTGACCGTCCCGATTATGATCGGGATGCTCTATCCGGCTGAACTCTCAATTAGTTTTTGAATTTTGGAACTGCTTTTCCATGATTTTATTCCCTTTCTCTTTTATAAGCTTTATTTTTAGAATCAAAACTTTCTGAATAAACAATCGTTCGGACTTTAGCTTTAGAAGTTGCACAAAAACTAACATAAACAAAAAACCTCATAACAAAAAGCTATGAGGTTTCTGTGAGCGCGAAAGGATTCGAACCTTTGACCGTCCCGATTATGATCGGGATGCTCTATCCGGCTGAACTCTCAATTAGTTTTTGAATTTTGGAACTGCTTTTCCATGATTTTATTCCCTTTCTCTTTTATAAGCTTTATTTTTAGAATCAAAACTTTCTGAATAAACAATCGTTCGGACTTTAGCTTTAGAAGTTGCACAAAAACTAACATAAACAAAAAACCTCATAACAAAAAGCTATGAGGTTTCTGTGAGCGCGAAAGGATTCGAACCTTTGACCGTCCCGATTATGATCGGGATGCTCTATCCGGCTGAACTCTCAATTAGTTTTTGAATTTTGGAACTGCTTTTCCATGATTTTATTCCCTTTCTCTTTTATAAGCTTTATTTTTAGAATCAAAACTTTCTGAATAAACAATCGTTCGGACTTTAGCTTTAGAAGTTGCACAAAAACTAACATAAACAAAAAACCTCATAACAAAAAGCTATGAGGTTTCTGTGAGCGCGAAAGGATTCGAACCTTTGACCGTCTGCTTAGAAGGCAGATGCTCTATCCAGCTGAGCTACGCACCCATTATAAAGTTGATTCCCGCTTAGTTAGTAAATAAACGCGTTAAAAAAGTCGGGGCGGCAGGATTCGAACCTGCGACCTCCTGGTCCCAAACCAGGCGCGATGACCGGACTACGCTACGCCCCGAAAAGATATATAGAAAAGCGGAGGGTAAGGGATTCGAACCCTTGCGACACTTTCGCGTCGACAGTTTAGCAAACTGCTCCGTTAACCACTCCGGCAACCCTCCTGTTTATCTTATTTTTTAATGATCGTTGTTCCTTTATTGCGAGTGCAAATATAGAACAGATTTCTTTATTTACCAAATATTTTTCAAGAAAAATTTGTGTATTTTTGAGGTAATAAACAACAAAAAAAGTAAACAAATGCGTAATACATTATATATCATCGGATTAAGTTCTTTGATTTTTTCCTGTACTTCTCAGCAAAATGCTAAAAAAAAACAGTACATCCCGAGAACTCCCGCAGTACAGCCGAAAACTGCCACTCAGACTTCGGGTAATGATAAGCCAAAACCTAAAATTACTTCTGAACACGGAGTAGAATTTTTTACAACCAATATTGCAGATATTACTAAAAATGATAACACGGCAAGTTATGGTTCTATCGTTTCAGCAAAACCTGCAGGTTATAAAGTCGTGAAAACTTATTTCCCTGCAATTGCACAGAATTTCAGACAACGATATTTAATTTTGCATTATACGGCTTTACCGGATGATAAATCCATTACCGTATTATCTCAACAGGCGGTAAGTGCACATTATTTGGTAAATAATACAGGAGATAATGAAATTTATCAGTTGGTAGATGAAAATAAACGTTCATATCACGCCGGAGTAAGCGCGTGGAGAGCCGATAAAAACCTTAATGATACTTCCATCGGAATTGAGATTGTAAATTCAGGATTCACTACAGACGCTGCAGGAAAGAGAACTTTTATGCCTTTTGATGAAACTCAGGTAAAAAAAGTAGCCGCTTTGGTGAAAGATATTGTGGCGAGATATAATATTCCGGCAACCAATATTCTGGCACATTCAGATATTGCCCCTACAAGAAAACAGGACCCGGGACCTTTATTTCCATGGAAAAAATTATACGACGAATACCAGATCGGAATGTGGTATGACGATGCCGTGAAGCAAAGTTTCTACGATCTGGCGACATCTACGGATTTTCAGTCAAAATACAACGATCCGACGTTTATTTTTAATGTTCAGACGCAGCTGCAGAAATTCGGTTACGCATTGGATCTGAGCGGTAAATGGGATGATGCCACCAAAAAAACAATAGAAGCATTTCAGTATCACTTCCGACCACAAAATTACGACGGAATAATGGACGCGGAAACCTTCTCCATATTGCAGGCTTTAAACGTAAAATATCCTACAAAATAAATAAGGAAAGCGCATCGGTTTCGGTGCGTTTTTGCTATCTTTAAAGTCTCAAAATAATTAAAAAATCTGTAATGGAAAATTTCAGGAAAGAAAGTGATTTGCTGGGAGTATTAGAGGTTCCGGTGAATGCTTATTATGGAGTACAGACACAAAGAGCGATTAATAATTTTAAAATTTCAGGACAGCTTTTATCTTCATATCCCGAGTTCATCAAAGGATTGGCTTTCGTAAAAAAAGCGGCAGCCAAAACCAATTATGAGCTGGGTCTGCTGGATGAAAATTTATATTTTACCATTGCTGAAGTTTGTGATGAATTAATTAACGGAGAATTGCACGATCAGTTTCCGGTAGATATGATTCAGGGCGGAGCAGGAACTTCCATTAATATGAATGCCAATGAAGTAATTGCCAACCGTGTTCTGGAAAAACTCGGGAAAAATAAAGGACAGTACGAATTCTGTTCACCCAACGATCATATCAATCTTTCCCAGTCTACCAACGATGCATATCCTACGGCAATTAAAATGGGACTGTTGCAGATGAACATTTCTCTTGTAGAAAAACTGGAGAAAATTGTTGAAGCTTTCAGAGCGAAAGGGAAAGAATTTCAGGATGTCATCAAAATGGGACGAACACAGCTTCAGGATGCAGTTCCGATGACTTTGGGACAGGAATTTGAAGCCTTTGCAGCTACTTTGGAAGAAGATATTTCTAAATTAAATAACAATGCTAATCTTTTCGTAGAAGTTAATATGGGAGCCACTGCGATCGGGACGGGAATTAACGCTCCGGTTGGATACGCAACACTCTGCGCGAAAAATTTAGCGCAATTAACAGGTTTTCCTATAGTTTCTGCACCGGATTTGGTGGAAGCTACACCAGATACGGGTTCTTATGTGATCTATTCCTCAGCGATGAAACGTCTTGCTGTTAAATTATCAAAAATCTGTAACGATTTGAGATTACTTGCTTCAGGACCGAGAGCCGGATTATCGGAAATCAATTTACCTCCGATGCAGCCGGGATCTTCCATTATGCCGGGAAAAGTAAATCCTGTGATTCCGGAAGTGGTGAATCAGGTTTGTTTTAAAGTTTTCGGAAACGATCTTACGGTAACTTTTGCAGCAGAAGCAGGACAGTTACAGCTCAATGTTATGGAACCTGTGCTTTCTCACGCGATCATGGAAAATATTCACTTTTTAAGCAATGCTCTGGATACGCTTCGCGAAAAATGTATCGTCGGAATTACGGCAAATAAAGAGGTTTGCCTGAATATGGTGAAGCACAGCATCGGAATTGTAACGGCTTTAAATCCTTACATCGGCTATAAACAATCGACAGCGATTGCCAAAGAAGCTTTGGAAACAGGAAAAAGCGTGTATAATTTAGTATTGGAAAAAGAACTTCTTTCTCAGGAAAAACTGGATGAAATTCTTGATCCTAAAAATATGCTGAAACCGCACAATAAATAAAAATAACGGTAAGCGATACCTGATGTTGACTAAGAATACGACGTTTTTTATCAAGTATCGCTTATTATTCATCATTTATACTTTTCTTTTGAGATTTTTAATCATCATTCCTGCGCATAACGAAGAAAACAATCTTCCTTTTACATTAGATTCTTTACAACAGCAGAGTTTTAAGGATTTTAAAGTTGTGGTTGTTAATGACGGTTCTACAGACGGAACATCAGAAGTCATCAGAAAATACACAGATCACGATTCCAGATTTGAAACAATTGATCTTCAGAAATCTGCGCACCAACCAGGTTCCAAAGTCGTTAATGCTTTTAAAAATGGCTTAAATACTCAGAATATAGAAGAGTTTGAGATCATCTGCAAATTTGATGCGGATGTCATTTTACCTGAAAATTATCTTGAAACGGTAGAAAATGCTTTCAGAAATAATCCAAAATACGGATTGGTTGGCGGTTTACTGTATGTTGAAAAAGACGGAGAGTGGATCTACGAAGGAAATTCCAACAAACATCATGTTCGAGGTCCGATGAAAGCATACCGAAAAGAAAGTTTTATTGAAATGAAAGGCATTCGGGAAACATTGGGATGGGATAATATTGATGCCATTTTGCTGGAAAATCTGGGCTGGAAAGAAGTTGTTCTGCCGGAACTTCATGTGAAATTAATTAAAGTGAAAGGAGCTGATTATACCATAAAACCCGCAGATTATTACGGAAGATATTTTTATTTTTTAGGACTGAACCGGTTTTTAGCTTACATCGCTTCCTCAAAAGAAGCCATGAAAAGCAAATCGGCTGCGTTTTTCTTTTCAATGATTAAATCATATGAAAACTGCCGTTCTCAAAACTTAGAACTGAAAATTTCAACAGAAGAACAGAAAGCCATCAACAACCAGCGTTGGAATATGCTGAAGAAAAAGTGGCTTAAAATGTAATGAATTAAATAAAATGTAGTTGTCCGCAATTCGTTATTACTAAAAAAAACTTTGGGTTCTCTGCTGAGTGAATAGTTTATGCTGAGCAGCTTGTCGAAGTACCTTTGCGAACGAAAATAAATGTAAAGTGAAACAAAAACTTTTTGATCTTTGCGTAAAAATTTCTAAAAATAAAACCTTTGAAAAAAATAGCCTACATAGAAATTGATACCCACGCCGAAATTGCTCAGGATTTTATGAATGTAATGAGCGGTTCCGGAGAATTTACCGTAGATTATTATTTTTCAAAAAAAATAAAAGATCAGATCCTTGAATCCGGAGAGAATATTTTTCTGTCGGACAGTTCCATGATTTTGGATCAGCTGAATTTAAAAAAATATGATGTAATTATCATCGGAACGGTTCACCGTTATTTCAACACCTTTCTTGCCATTGTAAAAAAATACAAAGCTTCCGTAATCGTTCACAATATGAACTTTATGAAATCTTCAAAGTTCAGCCTTATCAAAAGTATTTTCAAAGAAGATCAGATATACAGACTGAAATTGTTGTGGAAAGAAGGTTTGTTAAATGCATCAAAAGTCTATCAGACAGCAAAAAAACGATTGGTTTTGGATGAAGAACTGAGTTCTGAAAGATATACATTCTTGCCTCTTTTTTACACCAAAAATTTTAAAAAGCCGGAGAATAAAGTGTTAACCATTGTAATTCCGGGTGGAGTTTCCCAGCAAAGAAGAGATTATAAAAGAGTTTTTTCAATCATAAACAATCTTGAAAAGTTAAATGAACATTCAGATCCTGAAAATAAATTTATTCAATTTGTCTTTTTAGGAAAAGCAAAAAATGAAGAATTAAAAGAGATTATTGATTTAGAACGTTCATTGAAATATATCAATATTACCTATTTTTCAGAGAGGGTTACTCAAACAGATTTCGAAAACTGGATGAATAAAGCAGACGTTTTATGGTGCCCGATTCAGCAGAAAACTCAGTTTTTCAGTCAGGAAGAAATCTACGGCAAAACAAAAATGACGGGAAATCTGGGAGATGCCATCAAATTCGGGAAACAGGCTGTTTTTCCTTCGAATTATGCATCGAAATTAAACTTTATTATTCCTGAGCAAAAAGATATTCTGGAGCAGTTTAAATCACTTAAAAACAGTCAATTCGATTTTCAAAAAGATTTCGATAAAAAATCTGTTCAGCAAAAACTCGAAAAGCTTCTAAAAGAGTTGATTTCTATTTAAATTTAAAAATACTTTTAATAAAATTTTTGTTCAAATAATCTTCTATAGGGAAAATCTTAGTGAAATAATTTCCAATAAAGATCAGTATAAGAACAATAGTAGGTTTGTAGATCATGTTGATGAAATTACTGTCGAAATTCGGCAAAACAATGGCAACCGTAACTGCTAAAGTACAGATAATGGATACAAAAATCATTTCAATCGTTAAAGGAGACACTTTAAACATCACATAGTTGAAAATAATCTTGATGACATTGTAGGTGGTAAGAGAAATCGCGGTAGACAAAGCAATTCCGCTTAATTTTAGTTCTGTATTTTTAATAAAATAAAGATTCAGCCCAATGGTAAGTCCCGCCAGTAAAAGCATGACAACAATATTGAATTTATAATATTTTGAAAGGGAAATGATATTTCCGTTAAAACCTGTTGCTAAATCTACCAGAACGGCTGATCCCCAGATCCATACAACCGGTTGATATTCTCTTAGAAGAATTCCATTTTTCGGCATGAAATACGTTAAATAAGGAAATCCTACCACGATGCAGGAAAACAGAACAGCCCCTAGGAAATAAAGCGTAAGCGATGTTTTTTTATGAAATTTATCTAAACCTTCCATGTCGCCGTCTGCAAGATTTTTGCTGATAATGGGCGCAGAAACATTAAACAATCCGAGCTGAGGAATAGAAATCAGGGAAATCAAAGCGTAAAGGGTAGCATAAATTCCGTTTTCCTCCATTCCCAGATATTCGCCGATCATTAAGCTGTTGATGGCCAAGTAATTTCCGAAAGTTCCTAAAAAACCGAAAAAACTGTAGTTGAAAAATTCTTTCCAGAAACCATCTTTCTTGAAATAATCTGTACTGAAATCCAGATTGATTTTGTCCAGTTTATTGGTATAACGGATATATCCGAAAAGCATTAAAGCAAAAATTCCGAAGAAAAAGGCAAATGCAGTTTTCTGTGATGCAGCAAAGTAGAAAAAAAGACAGAAGGCTCCTAAATTGGCAATTTTCGGAAAAAGATTGTCAAAAATATTAGAAACTACAATTCTCTTGTAATTGGAGGTGTATTTGTTGAAAATGGCACAAAAGGAAAGGATAAGAACCAGTGGTAAAATGATTTCCTTCGCTCTCCAGGCTTCCGTAAGTTTAAATTTAGGATAAACGTAAGGCAGGATGAAAAATATTAACGAAAAAATAAGAAAATTAATAAAAACAGCAAGTAAAGAAAGGGAAAGCATATTCTGCTTTTTGCCGTCCTGATCCACTTTATGAAAAAACTTTACATTGGAATAGGAAATTCCCATCACCACAAACGGAACCAGAAATTCCGCGCTGGGAAGAATATATCGTAGTTTTCCGTAAAACTCAAAGTCGTTCGGAAAAATAAAAATTGCGGAAACCGTTCCCAGTAAAAAACCAATATATCCAATGATGGAATATTTAAAGCCCTGCCTTGCTACTACGCTCATCTTTTATTAGTTTTTTGGAATAAAAATAATATTGTTGATGTATTCCGTTTTATTTTTTTCGTCGCTGATATTTTTTAAAAGAATTTCTTCCGTTAATTTTTTAAGCTCAAAAGTGTATCTGTTCAGATAATTTGCATCATAACCCCAGGATTCAACTTCTGAAATTTTATCCCAAATCGGAGTGTGGTGGTGTCTCTGTTCCATTTCCACCATTAAAGTAGGAGAAAACTTACTGATGATTTGTTTTGCTCCTTTAAGGGTTTTCATTTCATTGCCTTCCACATCAATTTTAATAAAATCCAGTTTTTTGAAATGTTCAATGGCTGCCCATTCGTCCAGCTTTATCACTTTTACTTTTTCGGTGTAGCTTTTTTCTTCGCCTTTTTCTTTATAATCGGTGTTCAGAGTACCTCTTGAAGCAACCATTTTTCCGTTAATCACCGGAACTTTAAATTCTGCGGTTGTGTTTTCATCAGAAAGCGCCAGAGGAAAAATGCGCATTGCGGGAAATAATCTTTTCAGGCGGCGGTATAATTTTTTATTGGGTTCAAAAGCATAGATGTTTTCATGATCCAGCTTGTTTTCCAGTTGATAAAGGAAAGTTCCTACATTGGCTCCAATGTCGAGAATAACAGCATTTTTAGGCAAAAACTCTTTAATCCAGACCAGTTCCGGCTCTACATTCCGCGACGAAAAATTATCTTTGGTAAGATTATTTAAACTTTTAAAATATCTTTTTTTATAAAAATTCGGGCTTATATATTGCAGCTTCTCAGCGATTCTTTGGTACAGAGACATTGTAGGATTTTTGGACTAATCAGCAAATATAAGAAAAATGGTTAAAACAATGTTAAAATAATAAGATTGTAAATATTTGATATTTAGTGTTTTGTGTATTTTTTTTAATTTAGATTTAATTTTAAATCAGTTCTTTTGTTTTTCAGCAGTATTTTTCATATTTTTCTAATGGCTTGTATAATAACGGATTGGAATGAAAAAAGTAAATGATTTTAAAAACTCTTAGTATTTATCCATTAAAAACTTTCGTCAAAAATCCGTAACTTTGCCACCTACTAAAATTTTTTATGGAGAGTATTAAAGTTCACGACAAAACTTTCGTTCCTTATCTGGAGGATGCCGAGATTCAGGAGATTGTAAAAGCTACGGCTTTAAAGATTTATGAAGATTATAAAGATGAAGTTCCTGTTTTCATAGGTGTTTTGAATGGGGTAATTATGTTCTTCTCAGACCTTCTGAAGCATTATTCCGGACCATGTGAGATTGCTTTTATCCAGATGAGTTCTTATGTGGGAACAGAATCTACAGGAATTGTTTACCAGAAAATGGAGCTGACAAAGGATGTAAAAGACCGTCACATCATTCTGGTAGAAGATATTGTAGATACCGGAAATACAGTAGAAAGTCTGTTCAAGTATTTTAACGAGACACAGCGTCCAAAATCTGTAAAAATAGCTTCATTCCTTTTGAAACCAGAAGTGTATAAGAAAGATTTCAAGCTGGATTATATCGGGAAAGAAATTCCAAATAAATTTGTTTTAGGGTACGGTCTGGATTATGATGAATTAGGAAGAAACTTACCTAATCTGTACCAGTTGGAAGACGGACAAATCAATCATTAAAACGCTGTTGGCTATTAGCTGATAGCTTTTAGCTTAAAAGTAAAATAAAGTAATAAATTTAATAATAACTTAAAAACAGCTAAAAGCAGGAAGCAGGCCAATAAGAGCAGTGCCGATTGCCGGAAGCAAAACAACATTATGATAAACATCGTTCTGTTTGGTCCTCCAGGAAGTGGAAAAGGAACACAAGCACAAAACCTGATCGAGAAATTCAATCTGAAACAAATCTCAACAGGTGATCTTTTCAGATTCAATATGAAAAATGATACCGAGCTTGGAAAATTAGCAAAATCTTACATTGATAAGGGAGAATTGGTTCCGGATCAGGTAACAACGGATATGCTGATCGATGAGATCAGAAAACCTACCGATGCAGCAGGATTCATTTTCGACGGTTATCCGAGAACGGCTGTTCAGACGGAAGCACTGGAGAAAATTGTAAAAGATGAATTGAACGATAAAATTGATGTTTGTCTTTCTTTGGTGGTTGAAGATTCAATTTTGGTAGACCGATTGCTGAAAAGAGGAGAAATCAGCGGAAGATCAGACGACAGCAATGTAGAGATCATCCAAAACAGAATAAAAGAGTACTACACAAAAACAGCAGAAGTTGCCGAGCTGTACAAGCAGCAGGGCAAATATGTAGAGATCAACGGTGTCGGAGACATCAATGAAATCTCTGAAAAACTTTTCGCTGAAGTAGAGAAGTTTCAAAAGTAAAAATTTTTGATTCAAGGTTCAAAGTTCCAAATTCAAGGTTAAAACTTTGAACCTTCAACATAAAACCTTGAATTAAAATTATGTCAAATTTTGTAGATTACGTAAAGATTCATTGTAAAAGCGGTCATGGAGGAGCAGGTTCTGCGCATCTCCGCCGCGAAAAGTATATTCCTAAAGGCGGTCCGGATGGAGGAGACGGAGGAAGAGGAGGACACGTCATCATGAAAGGAAATGCCAACGAATGGACTTTGCTTCCTCTGCGTTACACGCGACACGTAAAAGCGGAGCGTGGTGAAAACGGAGGAAAGAATCAGTTAACAGGAGCTTACGGAGCCGATGTCTATATTGAGGTTCCTATCGGAACGATTGCTAAAAATGAAGATGGCGAGATCATTGGTGAAATTCTGGAAGACGGTCAGGAAATTATCCTGATGGAAGGAGGAATGGGAGGAAAAGGAAACGAACACTTCAAATCTTCTACCAACCAGACTCCAAGATTTGCACAACCGGGAATGGATGGACAGGAAGGATACGTCGTTTTTGAGCTTAAAATTCTTGCTGATGTGGGTCTTGTAGGATTTCCGAATGCAGGAAAATCTACCTTATTATCTTCTGTTTCTGCGGCTAAACCTAAAATTGCAGATTATGCTTTTACCACGTTAACCCCTAATCTTGGAATTGTAGATTACAGAAATTACAAGTCTTTTGTAATGGCAGATATTCCGGGAATTATTGAAGGAGCAGCGGAAGGTAAAGGTTTAGGACACCGTTTTTTAAGACATATTGAAAGGAATTCCATCCTGTTGTTTTTAATTCCTGCAGATTCTGAAGATCATTTTCAGGAATTTAAGATTTTGGAAAATGAATTAAAGGAATACAATCCTGAATTGCTGGATAAAGATTTTATTATTTCCATTTCAAAGTCCGATCTTCTGGATGAAGAGTTGAGGAAAGAAATTTCCGCAGAATTTCCGGAAAACAGACAGCCTTTATTTTTCTCAGGCGTTACCGGAGAAGGTCTTATGGAACTGAAAGATGTGATCTGGAAGAAGTTGCATGGGTAGAATTTAACCGACACATAAAAATAGGTAATGTACTGAAAAATAGTTGGTGAAATTCAGGATATATTTTAATAAATTATGGATGTTAATCCGAAGAGGACAAAAGCACTGGTGGAGATCAACTTTTCAGCAATAGGATTAATGTTCAAAACGATAGTTTTAAGGTGAGGTTTCCCTCACCTTTTCGTTTATTATCGGATGAACCTTATGGCTAAAAAAACTCTATTTTTCGTTAGAAAAATAAATATACCATTTGATGAAATTGATTCGGTTTTTCAATGTGAGACCTCTGTGCAGGTCGAGATGATTTTTTAAATGGCTGAAATATCCCTCAATACCATTGGTTGTTTTAGGAATATTGGGATTTTCCAGATAATGAAACATATTGGGCAATGCCCGTTTTATAGTAAAATACGATCGTCTGATAAGCTTGTGGGTATACCAGTATCTTTCGGTTTCAAGATTAATTGTTTTTTCATTAATATAATCCTGATGTCTCAAATACCAGTCGTTGAGTTCATTTTTCCACCAGATTTTATCGTTTTGTGTTTTAATTTTCAGTAATAATAAAACGTGTTTTCGAAGTTCCTGACCGGCAATGTGTTTAGGAAACTTTGTGAGCCAGATCAGGCACATTCTCTGAATATGAACCAGACATCTCTGAGTAATGATGTCTCCATCAGATTTATTTATGGCTTTCAAAACGCTTTTATGTCCATCTGTAGTAATGCTTTCCAGCTTTACGCCCAGCCGTAAAAGATTGTTTAAATCTTCCCTGATTTCTTCATAATGTTCTCCATCGGTAAAACGGATAAGCTGTGTATATCCATCAAAATCATCCTGATAAGCAATTAAACAGAACTGAGCAAAATAAGTTGCATCCATTCTTAAATTCACCTTTTCCCGTTTGATGATCTTTAAGGTAGGAGACTGCTCTAAAATGGTATAAAATGTTTTCTGCAAAGTATCTTTCGAATAACCGCTGTCTCTGCAAAGCGTTTTGTAGGTCTGCCTTTCCAATACCCATTTTTTGAACCAGATAAAACGATTTTTAATTCTCTGCTCCGTTCTGTTTTGAGTAAATAAAATCCCGCAATTTTTACATTTAAATCTTTGCTTTCCCCCTTGTTTTCCCCAACGAATTACCTCCAGGCTTGAACAAGACCAACAACGTTTTTTTGCCATTTTTCAGACAAAGAAAAAGTTTTATGAAACACGTTTCATAAAACTTCCTCCAAGCAGCCTAACAATGAGGTTTTGATAGGATTCTACCAACTATTTTTCAGTATTATGCCTAAAAATATAAAAGGAGAAATGCTTTGTTTCTCCTTTTTAGTGTCAATGATTATTTCTTTATAAACTTTTTTGTTGTTTTTCCTTCTTTGGTTTCGATTGTAATGAGATACGATCCGGAAGGAATATGTTTAATATCAATTGTATTTCCATTCAATACAGTATTAATTTTCTTCCCCGAAATATCATAAATATTTACATTTTCAACTTTCAAAGTGGATTGAATCGTTAAAAAATCAGAAGCGGGATTTGGATATAAATTAATATCACTTCCATGTACATCAGGAAGTTTCTTCCTTAAATCCATAAATAATTTCACATTTTGTTTTTTCCCTTCAATTTCTCCTTCACAGGGTTCTCCGCATCCTTCAATTTTGGCATAATATTTAGCGCCGTTTTTAATGTAAGTATTGGGTAGCAATGTAATACTTTCTCCTGCTTTCATTGTAATATTTTTTCCTGCATCTATAACATAGGCTGTATTTGTAATAATAGTATTACTCGCATTATAGGTATGGATATTATTTGTTTCCTGTGAATTTTTTACAATATTGGGGACACAATTATTACTTGTATTGTTGGTATTAAGAGTAGGAACTAATTGAGGAAACAAATTAGGATTTGTACTGGAATAGCCGGGAGATATATTTAGATTGTACAAATCTAAACTGGCTCCGCCAAAAACATCAGGATTATTAATTTTACCAATGTAGTTATTTTGAATATAGGCATATTTGAAATAAATATCACCGTATTTATTTCTTTGAATTCCTTGAAAATCTACACTGCCGGTAATGGTATTTGCTATGCTGTTGTATATAATGTTGTTATTTGTAGATGCCAACATATTAACAGCATATATATTAGTCGAGAGGTGTGTTCCTACATATAAAATAGAACCATCTTTGTTGAATTCCGTCAAGATGGGAGTAAGACTTGCAATTGTTAGTTCATAGGCATTTGTTATTTGTCCTGTACTGTCATCAAAAGAGTATACTCTTCCTTCATTATAAGAGTTTACAAAATCTTCAGAGCTAAAACTCAGATAATGTGAAAAACTTTTGCACAATGATCTTAATTTTGGAGAAGCCTTGATATAGGCATAATGCTGAAAAGGAGAAGGATAAGCATTCTCAATATTTAAACTACTGGTTACGGGATTATTTACAAAGCCTGTATTGTTTAAGGGATAACTATATAATTTTGTCATTGTAGGAATTAACACCCAAAAAGAAGCATTATCTATTTGCGGAACAATGGTAACTCCTTTTGCTGTTGTAAAATCATTTCCAAATTCATCTAAAATAGGAATATTTGTCTGGCTTTGTACAACATCACCAAGAGAAAATCCATCAAGTCCAAGATTTCCTAAAGACATATTTACAACTGAATATCTCGCTACAAAGGTGTTTGATGATGAGACGACCCCGCCACTGAAAATATAGTATAGATTAGGATTGGAAGGATGTTTCACAATAGCTATTTGCATAGGAGTTTCCTGCATTATGTTACCTCCATTTGGCATTATAGTATGCTCTCTGGTCCATACTGAAATTCCGTTAGTGTAAAATAATAATTTCCCATTACTGTCGCTTACAGAAGCGGAGGCTCCATTTGTAGTCATTTGGCTGTTGGTAAATACAATTGGTGACGGAGAGGAAAAATTAATTGCGGCATAATTCCCAAAATACCAGTTATCATTTTCTCCTTGAGCGAAAGTTAATAAAGGAAATAAGATTAATATAATTGCGATATAAAACTTTTTCATGCATTAGAATTTTATATAATTAATTATTTAACTTTTTTCTCAAGCGCTTCAATTCTTTTCTGTTGCTCTATGGTATAAAGCGTAAGTTCTTCAATCTTCTTCAGAAGTAGAATATTCATTTCCTTAAGTTCAATACCATTTTTAATAGCTTCTTCTGTTGTAGGAACTTCCGGAAGATGTCCGTTTTCTTTGATAAATTTTTCAACATTATTTAATGGCATTAATTTATAACCTTTCTCAAAAACGTAATCTGCCCATCCGTTATTAGCAGCAATATCTACTTTTACTTTTTCAGTTTTAATTCCGTCTTTTACAAAAAGTTTATATTTTTCACCATCCGCAGCGATTCCATCTACGGGCAACTGATTGGTAAACTGCCCGATTCCGATTGTCCCGTTATTTCCTACAATCCAATTTCCTATGTTTAACTCATTGTTTGGCGACGTCGCATTGTATGGTACAATGTTCGTTCCTATAAATATATTGTTACTTCCAGATGTAATATATCTTGCATTAGAACCTCCTAAATTAATATTATTTGATCCTGTTGTTAACGCTCTGAAGGAATTTGCTCCTAATATCACATTTAAACTTCCGTTTCCAATATATCTCGTGGCACTATTTCCTAAAGCGATATTATCATCTCCCACAAGTGCTCCTGATCCCATTGCTCCCAGTCCTATTCCGATGTTTCCTGTACCTCCCTGCATGTTCTCCAAAGCATTAGTTCCTATTGCAACACTAAATGTAGCAGAAGGTGTATTTCGCATGGTGCCACTACCTACCGCAGTATTTGAATTACCATTTGTTAATGAAGCCAAAGCATTACTTCCCAATGCAACATTACCTGAGGATGTGGCGTTTTGCGTTAATGTTCCCATACCAAACGCTGTGTTTAAAATACCTGTAGTATTGCTCATACCACCGCCAAAAAGCAAGTTTTTATCCCAGATCTGACCTGTATATCCTATATTATGAAATGAAAACTGACCAGTTGGTGTAATTCTCATTTTTTCATCATTGTTTATTTTAATAACAAGGGGTTGATTATCTAAAGTTCCTATAAAATTTGTTCCTGGAGTTGTTCCTGTGTTTCCTGTAAGATTCCATTGAGCGTTTGCTGTAATACCTAATATAACAGAAAGTAGAATGATTGTTTTTTTCATGATTATTAAATTAGACACAAATGTAACTATGAATAAAATAAAATTCATCGTTAAATGACTTTTTTATAATGCTTTTTATTTTATATATTTATAATTTGTATACATAATTGTCTTTGAAAAATTCATAAATAATTATGATTCTATGGTGAAAAAATCGTATTATGATGAACTAACCCTAAAAAAGTATAAAAAGGTAATATTTATAGTCTATATAATTCAATGTTTTCACTTTTGGAACAATTATTGAGAGAAACCACTCAAATGTAAGCTATGAAATATTTATTAAGCCTTTTGGCTTTTATCTTTTTATTTTCGTGTATTTCTCAGAAAAACGGTTTAAAATATTCGAAAATTGAATATGAAGCAGGTGCTTGTTTCGGATCCTGCCCCATTTTTAAAATAACAGTAAATCCTGACAGAACGGCTGTATTTGAAGCAGAACACTTTAATTTTTCAAAAGGATTTTCAAAAGGCGAGTTCGATAAACCCCGTGAAGGAACTTTTAAAGGGACAATAAAACAGGAAGATTATAATACATTAATTACTTTATTGGATAACTCAGATGTAAAAAATCTCAATGAAAAATATGGCGAGCGAAATATTACAGATCTTCCCACTTCCCATTTGAGAATCAATTTTACAGACGGAACTTCAAAACATGTTGAAGATTACGGCAAAAAGGGAACTGAAAAACTTGAGAAATTGTATAGGTTTTTCGAGGATTTAAGAACCAGTCAGCAATGGACAAAAGTAAAATAATTAATTAAAATATTTAAGCTACCTTTGCAAAATATAATTCCTTCATTTTGAAGGAATTTTGTTTTAATTATTAAATACAATTTATTTGAATTTTACAGACTTACATTTAATTGATCCTATTGCAAAAGCAATTCAGGAACAAGGATATACCAACCCGACTCCGATTCAGGAGAAATCGATTCCGGAAATTATAAAAGGTAAAGATTTTTTGGGTTGCGCTCAGACAGGAACAGGAAAAACGGCAGCTTTTGCCATTCCTATCCTTCAGAATCTTGCTCAGAACAAATTCCCCAACAGAAATATTAAAGCTTTGATTTTAACGCCTACAAGAGAACTGGCGATTCAGATTGAAGAAAATATTCAGGCGTACGGAAAATATTTACCATTAAAACATCTCGTAATTTTTGGCGGTGTAAAGCAGGGAAATCAGGAAGCTGCATTAAAAAAAGGAGTTGATATTCTGGTAGCAACACCGGGAAGACTTCTGGATTTTATTGCTCAGGGAATCATCAGCTTAAAAAATCTTGAAATTTTTGTACTGGATGAAGCGGATAGAATGCTGGATATGGGGTTTGTTCATGATGTGAAAAGAATCATCAAACTTTTACCTCAGAAAAGACAGACTTTGTTTTTCTCTGCAACCATGCCTTCAGAAATACAGAAACTGGCAGATTCTATTCTTAATAATCCTGTAAAAGTAGAAGTAACTCCGGTTTCATCTACCGCAGAAACCATTAAACAATCGGTTTACTTTGTAGAAAAAGATAATAAACTGAATCTTTTAACGCACATTTTAAAGAATGATATTTCTGATTCTGTATTGGTTTTTGCAAGAACAAAACACGGGGCTGATAAAATTGCCAGAAAACTTCAGAAAGATAATATTACAACAGAGGCTATTCATGGAAACAAATCCCAGAATGCGCGTCAGAATGCTTTAAACAATTTTAAATCCGGAAAAACCAGAGTTTTGGTGGCTACAGATATTGCAGCGAGAGGAATTGATATTGATGAGCTTAAATACGTTGTTAATTTTGAGTTGTCTGATGTTTCCGAAACCTATGTTCACAGAATCGGAAGAACGGGTAGAGCAGGAGCGGAAGGGACTTCTATTTCATTTGTAGACGGGCTGGATCTTCTCAATCTTCGCAATACAGAGAAACTGATCGGAATGAAAATTCCTGTGGTTAAAAACCATCCGTTTCATACAGACGATCTGGTTGCTCAGAAAAGAGATTCGAATAACAAGCCAGTTCCTGCAGGATCGGAAAAACCGAAACAGGCAAGAGGAAATTCTTCAAAATTCAGCCGAAATAAGGCAAAGCCGGATAACGGAGCTGCGTCAGTCGGTTTTAAAAAGCCTAAGAATAAAAATTTTACAAGAAAGAAATAATGTGAAAGCCTTCCAAATCCGGAAGGCTTTTATTTTTAAGTCTTAACGAAGACTTTTTTCGCATTCTCAGTAGTAATTCTGTCAATCTCCGAAAAATCCACTTTGTAAAGATCCACCAGTTTTCCGGCAACCAGATCAAGATATGAACTTTCGTTGCGCTTTCCTCTGTGCGGAACCGGAGCGAGGTAAGGCGAATCTGTTTCCAGAACGATTTTATCCAAAGGGATTTCATTCAGAAACTGATCTATTTTACCATTTTTGAAGGTTACAACACCACCAATTCCTAAAATGAAATTCAGGTCAATTGCCTGTTTTGCCTGTTCTAAATTTCCTGAAAAACAATGAAAAATTCCTCTCAGTTTCGGATGTTTTTTTCTTTCCAGAACCTCAAAAGTTTCATCAAAGCTTTCTCTGGTGTGGATTACGATAGGAAGATCTTTTTCAATTGCCCAGTCGATTTGCTGTTCAAAAGCTTTCACCTGAATATCAAGAGTAGTTTTATCCCAGTATAGATCGATTCCGATTTCTCCGATGGCTGGAAAAGACCTTTGATCAAGATAATTCTTAACAATTTCGAGCTCTTTTTGCCAGGATTCTGGTTTTACATAACAGGGATGCAGTCCCATCATCGAAAAGATATGTTCCGGATATTCTGCCTCCAGTTGCAGCATTTTTTCATGAGATTCCGAATCGATTGCCGGAAGATAAAATTCTGTAATTCCTTTATCTAAAGCTCTCTGAATGGTTTCTTTTCTGTCTTCATCAAATTCTTCTGCGTATAAATGTGTATGGGTATCAATCATTTTTTATATCATTTTTAACAGGTCTTCGTAAGGATTTTCCAAATTCAGCAAGATGCCGAAAGCGGGTTCCGTTTTGATGCCCTGTTTTTTTAATTTTATTATTTTCTGCTTAAAATCTTCACCTTTTTCCTGTAATATTTTGTATTCGGCAATCATATGAAGATAGGCGTTCTGTTTGGTTGCAGGTCTATTCTGTCCGAAAATTTCTATGGAAAATTCTTCCAGTCTGAAATTCATAACAATTGCTTTTTCGTTTTCAATCATTATATTTTCCACCGTAACTTCTGTTTCTGCAGGAACAATTATCTTAAAACTCACTTTTTCTAAAAAATCCTCTTCAAAATTAAGATCAACTTCGCAAATGATGTCTAAATCACTTTCTTCAATATCAATTTCTATGGGAATAGTTCCTGCCAAAATGGGAGAATAGTCCTTCAGCTTTTCAAAAATATGATATCTCGTCAAAACTTCATAAGCTCTTTTTTGCCTTTCATTTCCGTTTTTCAGATAGTCAATTTTTGTGAAATCAATCATTTTGATTCTATTGAATTTGAAGACTCAACATGATGGGTGTTTATCTGATGTAAAACTTCATTTGTGATGTCTTTTCCTCCCGTAAAGTTTCTGTAAAAAGAGGCAATACTGAAAATAGGTCCGAAAGGAATTCCCCACCAACCAAAAAATAAAGTCAACAGCGAATATTTCCAACTGTATTTTGAGGAAGACTCATCAGATTTTATAAAATAAATATCACTTGGTCTTTTTGAGGATAGGAAAATAATTGAAATTGTATATGAAAAAACTACGAATTTAGCACCTTTCTGTAATTCATCATTTAATTGATCGGTTGATAATCCTTCTGTGTTTTTAATAATAGCCATTAGTTTTTAAAATATTTTATGCTTTACTTTTTTTCGCTGAGCTTCAATCCTTAGGTTTAATTTTTCTTTATATTCGATGTATTTCGGATCTTTTTCGTCGCTGGTTTTATGCTCCAACGCTTTGTGAATTTTAAAATTTTCTTTGATGAAATCTTTTGTGTCATCCGAAAAATAAGCATTTCCGAATTTTTCGAAAATATAATTAATTGCCTGATTGTTAGGATGAATCATATCTTCTTTGTAAAAACGGTAATCGCGGAGATCGTCCATTAAAATTTCATAAACCGGAAGATAATGACAGTAATCCAGCTCATCAATCATTTCATGAATTGCTGTGATCAGTTTAGATTTACTCAGCTGATTTTCAATCATTCCGTCTTTGGTATGACGAACCGGAGAAACGGTAAACAGAATCTGAACATCATCGGTACAGATGTCTTTGAGGTTCAGAATTGTATTGTACACAGAATCTGTAATTTCCTGAAAGGTCAAAAGTCTTTTTTCAAAGAATTTCTGAGGGATTTTGTGACAATTGGCAACGAGTTTGTTTTTGGGCGTGAATTCGTAAATAAATGAACTTCCGTAAGTGATAATTATCCAGTTGGTTTTTTGGAGAAAGGAATTTCCTTCCTCAAGACCGGAATTTATTTTCTGTAACGTCTGATGAACATATCTTGTGTCGAAACTTGAGTGATGATCCAGAGAAATAAATTCATCGTTAAAGGTAATCAGTTCTTCTTCATAATAAAACTCGGCATCATGAAGCCTTTTGACCGCATTGTTGATTGAAAAAGGATTAAAAATGGTTCCAAAAGGATTGTTGATGGTCTGCAATTGCCCCTGTTGAAAAAGATCCGACATTTCAGAGGCAAAACAGGAGCCGATCGAAAATATTCTATCTTCAACTTCAATTTTCTTCTGCGATTCTTTGATATCAACTTCGGTTCTGAATTTCATTTAATCAATTTGAAAATCTGAGAATGTGTCAATTTGAAAATTTAAGATTTATGCTTACTCATTTTCAAATTGACTAATTATCAAATTATGATTCTCTTCTCAATAAATAATTGGCAAGTTCAGCAAACGGTTTTTTCTTTTCCTCCGGAATATCAATTTTCTGAAGATAGCTTTGTCCGATTTCGTTATGTTTTTCGATCAGACGTAATGCTTTTTCGTCCACTTTTGTTCTTCTGAAAATCTTTTCCACACCGTATACTTTATCGATATTATCGGTCTTTTTAGAATACCAGTAATCCAGCTCTTTTCTCTCTTCTTCCGTAGCGTGTTCTCTCGCCATCAGGTAAAGAACGGTTTTTTTGTTTTCGTAAATATCTCCGGCGTGTTTTTTTCCGAATTGCGCCTGATCTCCGAAAACATCAAGGTAATCGTCCATGATCTGGAATGCAATTCCGATGTGTTTTCCGAAGTTGAAAATTGATTTTGCATCTTTGAAGTTTGCTTTTGCAATCAATGCTCCGATCTCAAAAGAAGAAGCACTTAAAACTCCGGTTTTGTAGGTAATCATTCTGATGTAATCATCAAACGTTACGTTTTCCTGAGTTTCGAAATTGATGTCATATTGCTGACCTTCGCATAAAAGCAATCCTGTATGCGTGAAAATTCTGATACACGCCTTGAAAATTTCAGGTTCAAGGTCTTCGAAAAATTTATAGGCTTTCAGCATTAAGCCGTCTCCGGAAAGAATTCCTACGTTAATTCCGTGTAACGTATGAATTGTCGGTTTGTTTCTTCTTAACGGAGCTTCGTCCATAATATCATCATGGATCAGCGTGAAATTATGGAAAAATTCAATTGCCAGAGCAGGCTTTATAGCTTCTTTAAGATCACCTCCAAACAAATCGCAGGCCATTAGAACCATGATCGGACGAAGACGCTTTCCTCCGTGCGAAATAATGTAGTTCATAGGCTCGTAAAGTTCAGTTGGTTTATCTTTAAAGGTATATTTGGTAATGGCATCCGCAACAATCTGCTGATATCTGTCTAAAAATTCCATAAATTCTAATAGTTTGAACAAAAATACAATTTTTCAGGGCTTTATAAAACAAAATCCTCACCGTTTTAAGAGTGAAACGCTTTTATGTGATTGAAATTTTTTATTCTTAGTTATTTTCACATGATTTGTCATTCCGTATGAATCTAAATATAATTTTTTAGATTTTATTTCTAATACAATTTCTTAGATTCATACGGAATGACAAATCCTCTGGTTATTTCTTCCACAACTTGAATACACGCCAACAATTACTAGCCCAGATTGTAATGGAAATCCTTTTTTGAAAAAAAAGATTGCAATGAAAAGCTGGAAATAGCTCCAAATTTTTCAATTTAAAAAAACAAAAAACTTTGCCCGAAAGAGCAAAGTTTTATTATTTTGAGTAATCTGAGTTGTTAAGATAATGCAGTTACTGCTAGGTAAGTAATTCCGGCAACAATTGCAGAGATCGGAATAGTAAGAACCCATGCCCAAAGAAGGCTTACAGTGATTCCCCATCTTACGGCAGAAACTCTTTTTGTAAGACCAACCCCGATAATGGAACCTGTAATCGTATGTGTGGTAGAAACAGGAATTCCGAAGTGATCTGTAATAAATAACGTAATAGCACCTGCTGTTTCAGCACTTACTCCTTCCAGAGAAGTTACTTTTGTAATTTTCGTTCCCATGGTTTTGATGATTTTCCATCCACCGCTCATTGTACCCAAAGCGATCGCGATAAACGAAACCAGAGGAACCCAGATATAATGCTGTGCGAAATAATCAAAACGTGCTGCTGATTCAAGATTTAAATAAATCGGATCGTGAAGCATTTCAACATGATAGTAAATTAATGCTGCACCAATAATCCCCATTACTTTCTGCGCGTCATTAAGACCATGTCCTAAACTGAAAAGTGCTGAAGAAGCAAGCTGTAATTTTTTGAAAGACTGGTCTGCTTTGTGCGGGTTTGATCTTTTATAAAGGTGAACAATAATTAAAGTAATGATAATTGAGATAATCATCCCGATAATCGGAGCCATGAAAATGAAAAGGAAAATAGGGATTACCTTGTCAAATTTCACAACGCTCTGGTGCGTTACCTGCGAAGCGGCTGCCTTTACGGTTTCCCAAGTTCCCAATTCCGGCTGTGCTGCTGCAACGTTGTGGTAATCCATCATAAAAGCGTGCATTAAAGCGGCTCCTAAAAATCCTCCGATCAGTGTGTGTGAAGAGGAGGAGGGAATACCAAACCACCATGTTAAAAGGTTCCATGCGATTGCCGCAACAAGACCTGAAAAGATAACTTCGAGGGTAATAAAATTCTCATTAACTGTTTTGGCAATTGTATTACCAATTTTAAATTCTCCAATGATGTAAGCAGCGATGAAGAAAGCTGCAAAATTCCAGAGTGCTGCCCAAAGAACCGCCTGGAACGGAGTTAAAACTTTTGTAGAAACAATAGTCGCAATTGAGTTGGCTGCATCATGAAAACCATTAATGTAATCGAATATCAAAGCCAATGCAATAATAACTATAAGTAAAATCGGAAATTCCATTGTTTAATTATAATTATTAATTATGCGTATTTAATCATGATGTTTTCAATCGTGTTGGCAACATCTTCTGCTTTGTCAGTTACGACTTCAAGATAATTAAGTACAGATGAAACTTTGATAATGTTGATCGCGTCGTTTGTTTCGAACAATTCTACCATAGAATTGGATAACAAATCGTCTGCAATGTTTTCGATAGAGTTTACTTTGATACAAGCTTCTTTTACCTGCTCCATATTTTTGAATCCTTTCAGGTTTTTCATTGCATTCTGGATCTCAAGACAAGCTTTGTGGATCAGCAATGAGAAGTCTGAATAGGCCTTCATTTCCGGCGACTTGTAAAGGAAGATATATTTTGTGGAAGCGTAGATGTAATCTGCGATATCGTCTAATCCTGTTGCTAAAGTGTGGATGTCTTCTCTGTCGAAAGGAGTAATGAAGTTTTTCCCCAGTTCTACGAAGATCTCGTGAGTAAGCTCATCATTTTTGTGTTCGTAATCGCTCATCTTTTTCAACATAGAATCGTCGTTCAGATCGAAATCTTTGATTCCGTGGTTGAATTCCTCAGACATTGCTACAAGGTTTTCTGTTACTTTTTCGAAAAGTACAAAGAAGATTTTATCTTTCGGTTGAAAAGCGTGGAAAATATTACCAATTCCCATTGTAAAGTTTTTATAATTCGTGTGCAAATTTCTTAAAAAACCGCCTTACCTGAAAGGGGATAACGTTAAGTTTTGTTAACATTGGATGAACGCCTGATTATCAAATAAAAAAACCGACTTTACAGCCGGTTTTAGATATATTTTCAGTAAGATTAATTAGCCTCTTCAGCTCTCATTTCCTTACCTCTGAATTTCATTGTAGAAATATTGCTTAAAAGATCTCCTTTGAAAGATTTTTCAACCTCGAAGAAAGAGAATTTCTCTAGAATTTCGATGTCTCCGATCTCGGCTCTTTTTTTGCTTTTTCCTGAAGATGTCGCTTTGTTGATGATGTCTAAAACGTCAAGTTTTTTCAACTGGTCTTTTTTACCAAGATTGAAGAAAAATCGAACCATATTTTCGTTCTTCCTTCTTGGTTTTGCACCACGTTCTCTTCTGTCGCTTCTTTCTCCACGTTCCCCTCTGTCGCGGTCTCTTCCTCTGTCACGGTCTCTTCTTGAACCTCTGTCATCATCTCTGCTGCTCAGTTTCTGCTCAATAAGATCATGTCTGTCTTTGTAGTACATTGCAAGATCCTTTAACTGGAACTGAAGAAGCTTGTGCGCCAGTTCTTCTTTCGTGAATGCCGATAAATCAGGAATCAGAGAGTCATCAAATTCAAAGAAATCTTCGTGAATTTCGAATAGACTTTCGAAAACTCCTCCAACCTGAGCTTTGATAATATCGTCACCGGTAGGAATTTTACCTTCCGTGATTTCAATTTTCGTAGCCGATTTGATCTGCTTTAATTTTCTGCTTTCTTCAGGCTTAATTAAAGACATTGAAATTCCGTCTTTTCCTGCTCTTCCTGTTCTTCCGCTTCTGTGTACGAAAACTTCAGGATCGTCCGGTAAAGAATAGTGGATAACGTGGGTAAGAGAATTTACATCCAGACCTCTTGCTGCAACATCTGTCGCTACAAGAATATCAATGTTTTTTAGTCTGAATTTCTTCATTACCGTATCTCTCTGCGCCTGAGAAAGATCTCCGTGAAGTGCATCTGCTGCATAACCGTTCTGCATTAAGAAATCGGCAACTTCCTGAGTTTCCATTCTTGTTCTGCAGAAAATAATGGAGTACTGATTCGGGTTGGAATCAATTAATCTCTTTAAAGCTTCTTTTTTCTGACGGTAACCTGCCACATAATATTCATGCTTGATGTTCTTTTTAACCTCGTTAATAGAACCTACAGAAATTCTGTGCGGCTTCGTAAGATAGTTTTTGGAAATTCTTTCCACTTCCTTGTTCATCGTTGCAGAGAAAAGGAAAGTCTGTTTTGTTTCCGGTGTTTCACTTAAAATGGTTTCCAATTCGTCTTTGAAACCCATGGAAAGCATTTCGTCTGCTTCGTCCAAAACCAACCAGTGAATAGCAGAAAAGTCTAAAGCCTTTCTGTTAATCAAATCGATTACTCTTCCCGGAGTTCCCACAATAATCTGCGGTTTGTCCTTCAGAGATCTCATTTGCTCCATAATACTGCTTCCACCATAAACCGCTGTGGTTTTGATGTTCTGCATGTACTTAGAATAATTCTTTATGTCTTTAGCAATCTGAAGACATAATTCCCGTGTCGGACAAAGCACCAAAAGCTGGATTTTGCGACTCGTTTCGTCAATCATATCCAAAATCGGAAGCGAAAATGCTGCTGTTTTGCCTGTCCCCGTCTGCGCAAGTGCGATCAAGTCGCGAATATCTGAAAGAATAAAAGGGATAGTCTGTTTTTGGATTTCTGTCGGGCTTTCGTAGCCCAGTTCGCCAATTGCCTTAAGAATATCAGGACTTAAATTGGTCTCCGTAAATAAATTCATTAAATATTATAAAATTTCTGCAAATATACAATAAATATTTGATTTGTTTTTGAATTATTTTTAAATAATTAAACTTAAATTCAGAATCCTTTAATCTTTTACTTTTATTTTGAAAATTAAATGCAAAAAAACAGGGTGCAAATTATAAAGATGTTAACCATTGTTTTTTTTTATTAGATGTGTTTTATTTTTTCTCTGGAATTTATGAATTTTCAAAAATTTTAAACTTTCAGATCCATTTAAATTCTTTATTTGGTTATTTGTGTGGAAAAAGTATAATTGAAAACAGTTCGGTTTTTGTACATTTGAATCATTACAAATTATCAGTTTTACAATTTAAAATAAAAAACTTTACAGAATGATGTCTGCAACAATTTCTCCAAAAGTATTCGATTTTCTTAATCAACTTACCGTTAACAATAACCGCGAATGGTTTACGGAAAATAAAAACCTTTACACGGAATCTCAGGAAAATGTGATTGCTTTTCTTGGAGATCTCATTAAAGAAATGTCTGGTTTTGACGATGAGCTGGGAAAAATTGATGCCAAGAAATCTCTGTTCAGAATTTACAGAGATACACGATTTTCAAAGGATAAAATTCCTTATAAAACGAATTTCGGAGCGTCATTGGGAATGGGAAAAGGAAGTCCGAAAGGCGGATATTATCTTCATCTGGAGCCGGGGAAATCGTTCATTGCCGGAGGAATTTACATGCCCGAATCTTCAGTTTTAAAGGAGTTGAGAAAAGAAATTTCTTTATATGGAGAGGATTTTCTTAAAGTCATCAATAACAAAGAATTCAAAAAATATTTTCCGGATCTTGATCAGGATGATAAGCTGAAAAAAATTCCGCAGGGTTTTGAAAAGGAAGATCCGATGGGAGAGTATCTCAAACTGAAAAGTTTTATCGTAGTTTATAACCTGAAAGATGAAGAAGTTTTCGATAAAAATGCCGTGAAAAATCTTGCCAAAATCTTTAAAGTGATGAAGCCTTTGAATGATTTTCTGAATACGCCTTTTTTGTAGGTGGATTTGTTCAACCCACACAGGTTTTCAAAACCTGTGTGGGTTAGGATCGATAAATTGTATAAATCAAAACGTGGAAATTCTTACGAATCATAGTTTTGAATATGTTGTAGCGTTGTATCGATTAATGAAACTTTGCAAAATCTAACAATTCATTTTGTCTGTCATTCCGCAGGAAACCTGAGTTTTCGCCTTTTATTAAAGCAATTTTTAATTGTAGTGATTTTGATTATTTTTCAAAAGGAATGTTTTTATCTTTACAATATTTTTCTATTTCAGAGTCGCTTAAAAAATACTTATCACAGAACTCGTTCAATTCTTTTTCTGCACCAGTAATATATTTTTCGCTAGCTGTTAATAGTTTTTCTGTTTGTTCTATGAAATGTTCAAATTCTTTGTTTATTTTACAAAGCTTATCAATGGTTTTAAAGTCTAAATCTCGATAAACTGCGGGGAATAATATTTTACTTTGATAAGGATTAGCGTTCAACTCAATAATTCCAATTCCAAAGGACTGATTTAATCTAGACATTTCTTCATTCAGACTGTCGCTAAACTCAAAAGCAACTAGATATCCATAATTAGCCCAGCTTGAATTAGAAACAGCTTGAAAATAAGCCTTTTTAAGTTCGCTATCACTATTAATTTCTCTTTTAAGTTCATATGAACTTAGCTTAAATGTATCAACGCGATTAATTGATTTTAGAAAGTTTTGGCTTGCTTTGGTTTGAAGATTTAAAAATTTGATCCCAATCATATCAGGATGAGTCCATATTTGATTACTGTCCTTTCCGTTAGATTGTTCATGAAATATAGTCTTAGAGAAAGTTTCAGTGTTCTTCAAAAAACTACTCAATAATTTATGTAGGTCTCTTTCTTCATAGACCTTGGTTTTTATTTCCCCTTTTAAATTTACTGCAATCGTACTTTCATCATCTAAAATGTATTCTTCAATCTGTTGTTCATTCTTTGTTAGATAATAATAATAAGTGCCGTTAGTTTTTTTGATTCTTTTAACTCTTGAATCCCCCAATCTTATAAAGTCACCAAGTTGCGCAGATATTGTTGAAGAAGGAGTTTTACCTTTTAGAAATTCATAATAATTTTTTTCAACAATGTGATTGTAGACTTCTATATTATATACTGGTATTATTAAATCTTCAAGGCTTTTTAAGATGGCTTCTTTTATAGTCATTAGTTTGTAATAATTGATTTTCAAATATAATAATAAATGTCAGAAATGTATTTTCAAGCTCATAATTCCCACCCAAAAAATAAAATCCGCCACAAATTTGCCCACCCAATTTTTTAAAAGTAATTTTGCATGAATCTAAAATAAAAGTAAAATATGTCAACTTACGTAGTTGTAGGTCTTCAGTATGGAGATGAAGGTAAAGGAAAAATCACGGATGTTTTATCGGCAAAATCAGATTACGTTGTACGTTTCCAAGGGGGAGACAACGCGGGTCACACGGTTTATGTAGGTGAAGAGAAATTCGTTTTGCACCTTCTTCCATCGGGAGTTCTTCAGTGCAAAGGGAAATGTATCATTGCCAACGGAGTAGTGGTAAATCCTAAATCTTTCATTAAGGAGGTGAATCAGATCGAAAGCAAAGGCTTAAAGACAGATCACATTTTCATCAGCAGAAGAGCGCATGTCATCATGCCTTACCACATTCTTTTGGATACGTACCGTGAAGAAGAGCACGGAGGAACGCAGATCGGGACAACAAAAAAAGGGATCGGACCTTGCTATGAAGATAAAATTGCAAGAGTGGGGATCAGAATGATCGACCTTTTGAATCCTGAGATCTTAAGAGATAAAATCGAGAAAAACTTAAAAATCAAGAATTCTCTTTTTGAAAAATACTTCGGAAAACCTACATTGGACGTTGAAGAAATTTACAACGAATATTTAGAAATCGGAAAACAGCTTCAGCACAGAATCGTAGATACCGAACTTGAACTGAATGAAGCGATCAGAGACGGTAAAAATGTTTTATTCGAAGGAGCGCAGGCTTTAATGCTGGATATCGACTTCGGAACGTATCCTTACGTAACTTCATCTTCTCCATCTACAGGAGGAGTTTGTACAGGAGCGGGAGTTCCGCCAACTTCCCTTCAAAACTTAATTGGTGTTGCCAAAGCATACTGTACAAGAGTTGGAAACGGACCTTTCCCTTCAGAACTGGATAATGAACTGGGTGAGAAAATCAGACAGATCGGAGGAGAATTCGGAGCGACGACAGGAAGACCGAGAAGAACAGGCTGGTTAGACCTTGTTTCTTTGAAGCACGCATGTATGATCAACGGAATCAATAATTTAGTGATTACAAAATTAGACGTTCTTACAGGAATTGAAAATTTAAAAGTCGTTACGCATTATAAAACGGAAGACGGAAAAATCATCGATTATTTCACTTCATCCACCGAAAAATTATACAACTACGAACCAATCTATCAGGATTTACCGGGTTGGAATGAAGATATCACGAAAGCCAGAAGCTACGACGAACTTCCGCAAACCGCTCAGGAATACATCGAATTTATCGAGAAATATTTAGGAATCAACGTTTATTTGGTTTCTGTTGGACCGGAAAGAAGCCAAAATATCATCAGAAAAGAATTATTCTAAGAATATTTTTTCAACATACAGAAAGAGATCATCAAACGGTGGTCTCTTTTTTTATTGGATACTTTGATTCTTAAAAACTAAATTTCTACTTTCTTTTTATTCCGTAAATTTCAACCATCAACCATCAACTATCGACCAATTCCCTTTTCAGGAGCTTTTTCCAGCTTTCGCTACTCGCTTTTTCTTAGTTTCGGCGGCGGCTTTGCCGCCGCCGAAACCTCAAAAAGAGCTCAAACATGCCGCTCAATCTGGGCTAAAATAAAGGTCTGCAATTTTAACTTTCTCCGTAAAATATTTAAAATCAGGAATTTATTATTTACAACATAGTTAATTTTATTATTTAACATTAAAATTTTAAAAACGTTATCATTTTAACAGATATTTGGCAAAAAAATTGATATTGAATCAATGCTTATTGGTAAGATCATAAAAACTAATAATCAAAATTTTTTAACAGTTTAAATATTTTAGTGATGAAACACACAAATCAAAATCAGGAATTTCGTTTTAACGAAGTTCTTTTCGAACACCGTAACAAAGAATACGGAGCTTATGTATTAAGAAGAGAATCAGACAGAATCTTAACAAAAGCATTTTTTATAGGAGTCAGTGTATTGGCTGCCGTTTCTTTAACTCCGCTTGCGATTAATGCATTTAAGAATCCCGAAGTGACTGACGAAGGAGGGTATGAATTACCTCCACCAATTCTTATTAATGAATATGATGATACACCACCTCCAGTAGCAGTTCTGCCTCCAAAAGCACCATCTGCTCCTGTAAAAACATTCGATGATACGGTTCCGACACCTACTTCTCATGTAACCAATGAAAAAGTTGTAGAGAAAATTGAAGGAGCTGTTGCAGGAACAAGAAATAATCCTGATGGAGAAACTGCTCCACCAAATACTTATGTACCAACAACTCCAACGATCGGAACTGGTCCTGTAATTACTACGGCTCCACCAGTAGTAATTAAAGAGGATCCCAATAAAATTTTCAATAGTGGAGATTTAGGAAAAGAAGCAAATTTTGATGGTGGAATCGACTCATTCAGAAATAAAGTAATGAGTAATTTTGACGGATCAGGCTTTGATTCTGGTGAATTAATGAAAACCACGATTACTTTTATTGTAGAAAAAGACGGTACCATTTCTGGAATAAAGGCTGCGGGTTCAGATGCGGATTTCAATAGTGAGGCGGTAAGAACAATCAGATCGATTAAAGGAAAATGGACACCTGCAAAAAACAAACAGGGTGAATCCGTAAGAAGTTATTTCAAATTTCCGATCACAATGAAATTTGATCAATAAGACATAAAAAACAAATCTTGAACAGTTATCCACAAAGAATTTTTTTTGTGGATAATTTTTTTTATTGCTAAATTGCTTATTAACAATATTTTAACTCAAATTTCGTTTTATCCCTTTATTAAGAGCAGGGAAAAATGTGTATTTTTGAAACTTAAAGTTCTAACAATGGCAAAAATCATAGGTATCGCTAATCAGAAAGGAGGAGTTGGGAAAACAACAACAGCTGTTAATTTAGCCGCAGCATTAGGGGTATTAGAGAAAAAAATATTAATCATCGATGCAGACCCTCAGGCGAATGCAACTTCAGGTTTAGGCGTAGAAGACGTAAGATATTCTACATACAATCTTTTGGAGCACAGCGTAGAAACTTCAAAATGTATTAAACAGACAGCAACTCCGAATCTGGATATTGTGCCTTCTCACATCGATTTGGTGGCAGCGGAAATTGAGCTTGTCGACAAAGAAGAGCGTGAGTATATGCTTAAAAAAGCTTTACAGAGCGTAAGAGACGATTATGATTATATTATTATCGATTGTGCGCCGAGTTTAGGTCTTATTACCGTAAATGCGCTTACAGCAGCAGATTCTGTAATCATTCCGATTCAGTGCGAATATTTTGCGTTGGAAGGTCTTGGAAAATTACTGAATACCATCAAAAACGTTCAGAAAATCCACAATAAAGATCTGGATATTGAAGGTCTGCTTCTTACGATGTACGACAGCCGTTTGAGACTATCCAATCAGGTCGTGGAAGAAGTAAATTCTCATTTCCCTGAAATGGTGTTCGAAACCATTATCAGCAGAAATGTACGATTAAGCGAAGCGCCAAGTTTCGGAGAAAGTATCCTGAATTACGATGCAGAAAGTAAAGGAGCAATACAGTACATTCAGTTGGCAGAAGAAGTTTTATTGAAAAACGAAAAATTAGTAAAGAATTAAAAGCAGCTAGCTAAGCTAAACGCTAAAAACAAAATATGAAGGATAAAAAAAGAGCAATGGGACGTGGTTTGGGCGCAATTCTTAGTGCCGAATCCAAAGCAACGATCAATTCTGCCACCGATGAGGGAGCAGATAAGTTTGTAGGGAATATCGTAGAAATTGCATTAGAAGATATTTATCCCAATGCGTCTCAGCCAAGAACTTATTTTGACGAAAAAGCATTGAACGAACTTGCGCAGTCGATTAAAAATTTAGGTGTTATTCAGCCGATTACCTTAAGAAAAGACGGCGAAAAGTTTGAAATCATTTCCGGAGAAAGACGTTACCGCGCAAGTAAAATTGCAGGATTAGAGTCTATTCCGGCATACATCCGTCTGGTTAATGATCAGGAGCTTCTTGAAATGGCACTTGTTGAAAACATCCAGAGAGAAGATCTTGATGCGATAGAAATTGCATTAACATATCAGAGATTGATGGAAGAAATTGGTCTTACCCAGGAAAATCTAAGCCAGAGAGTAGGGAAAGACAGAAGTACCATTACAAATTCCATCAGATTACTGAGACTGCATCCCGATATTCAGAATGCGATCCGAAGCGGAGAAATTTCTGCAGGACACGGAAGAGCCATCATCAGTCTTGAAAGCGAAGAACATCAGCAGATTTTGTTTGATTTAATTATCAAAGAAAAACTCAATGTAAGACAGGCAGAACAGGCAGCTACAGCCATTAAAAACCCGAAATCTCCGGCGGCGAAAAAAGCAAAAGCCGAGCTTTCCAACAATTATAAAAGAGCGCAGAAAACAATTGCAGATATTTTAGATGTAAAAGTTGAAATCAAAGCCTCTCCAAACGGTAAAAAAGGTAAAATTGTTCTGGACTTCAAAAATGAAGATGAGCTGGAATATATTTTATCCCATATTAAATAAATGAAAAAAATACTTTTCACATTTTTTCTGTGTCTGTTCGCTCTTGCGTATTCACAGGTAAATCCTAACGACACTATTCGGGTAGACTATCGCCCGAAAGACAGTGTTGCCGTGGAAAAGAACAACATCAAAACAGAAAGCAGGGTAGTTGCAGATCTTGAAAAAGCAAACGGACCTACAAAAAAAACGCTAAAACTTAACCCTACAAAAGCAGGGTTGTACTCTGCCGTACTTCCCGGATTGGGACAGGTGTATAATAAAAAATACTGGAAGGTTCCCATTGTTTTAGGAGCAGTAGGAGCGGGGGTAGGAATTGCAGTCTGGAATGACAATCAGTACAGAAGATACCGTGAATATTACATCGCCAAGCTCAACGGAACTCCAAATGAATTTGTTGATAGCCATCCTTGGCTCGACAAAGTGGCTCTCGGAAATGCACAGGACAGATCAAAGAGGCAGAGAGATTACGCCATTGCAATTACAGGATTAATTTACATTCTGAATATCGTAGATGCAGTGGTTGATGCCCATTTATACGAAGCGAGACACGATCCGGATCTTACGCTTAATCCGGCAATGATTCAGGATCAGTATGGAATTGCACCTCCGAAAACGGGCTTAAGTTTAAGTTACAGATTTTAAAAATAAGTAATGCAGTCTTAGCTTAGTGAAATCGAAGATTCGACGAAGTCAAACGCCTTCGCGAACGAAGAATATGCAGGAGGATTTTAAAGAAATCTTTACGGGCTTTGCATTAGATTATAAAATTAAATAAAGAAGAACATGAAAATAGCATTAGTTGGATACGGTAAAATGGGCAAAATCATTGATGAAATTGCCACTAAAAGAGGACACGAAATCGTTGCCCGGTTAAAAGAAACTCCAACTGCTGAAAATCTCAATAATCCTGATGTTGTAATCGAATTTTCCTTACCGGAAGTTGCTTACGAAAACATCAAAGCCTGTCTGGAAAACAAAATTTCGGTGATCTGCGGAACAACGGGCTGGCTGGAAAAAAAATCCGAAATTGAAAAACTGGCTGTAGAAAAAGAAACCGCTTTTTTATATGGTTCAAACTTTAGTCTTGGTGTTAATTTATTCTTTGCCTTAAACGAAAAACTGGCAGATTTAATGAAAAATGTAGACGAATATTCTTGTCAGTTAGAAGAAATTCATCACATTCACAAATTAGATGCGCCAAGCGGAACAGCAATTTCCATCGCCGAAGGAATTTTTAAAAACAATCCGAAATTCGATTCCTGGAAACTGGAAGAAACGCAGGGAAATCAACTGGGCATTTTTGCCATCCGTGAAGATGAGGTTCCGGGAACACACAGTGTTTTTTACAGAAGCGAAGTGGACGAAATAGAAATCAAACATACCGCATTCAACAGAAGTGGTTTTGCACTGGGTGCAGTAGTTGCGGCAGAATGGATTAAAGATAAAAAAGGAAATTTCACGATGAAGGACGTTTTGGGACTTTAATATTGTAACAAAATTCTTACATTGCAAACTAATAAGAGTGAATGGTGAAGTGTTAATAGTGAATTTGTGATCATTTATCAAGACATCATTCATCAATTATATTATAGATTAGGCACAAAAATTTATGAATTATTTTTTAACGTACGCAGTTTATGTTCTCATTTTATCTGTATTGATGGGGATTTCCACGTGGAAACTGTTCAAAAAATTAGGATATAGTCCGCTTTTCGCGTTTATTCCTTTTTACAACTATTTCATTATTTTAAAAGAGACAAAACATCCGAAATGGTGGGCAATTTTATCATATCTGCCAATCGTAGGACCTATTATGATGTCTGTTTTTCATTTGTATTTAGTGAAAAAGTTCGGGAAAACGCTCTTCAAAGATCAGTTTCTTACAGTCATTCTTCCGTTTATCTACATGGCAACGATAAATTATGGAAAAGATGTTGAGCTGGAAGACGAAAATGCCATCTTTCTTACCGACGAAGAAAAAAGTGCAAAAAAGAAAGATTCATTTGTTGGGTCTGTGACGTTTGCGGTAGTTTTCGCAACAATAATTCACGTTTTTGTAACACAGCCTTTCGGAATTCCGACAGGATCTATGGAAAGAACTTTATTGGTAGGTGATTTCCTTTTCGTAAACAAATGGAGTTACGGATACAGACTTCCAATGCGTCCTCTGGCGATTCCCTTCTTACAGGGAACCATCATGGATACAGGGGAAAAAGGAAACCCGAAAGATGATCCTAAATCTTATGTGGACGCTGTAAAATTACCTTATGAAAGAATTTTTCAGTTTAGCAAGCCTCAGAAAAAAGATATTGTTGTTTTCAATTATCCACAGGATTCCGTGCACACTGCCATCGACAGAAAAGATCCTTACGTAAAAAGATGTGTAGCTGTTGCGGGAGATACTTTCGAAATGAGAGCAGGAAGACTTTTCGTTAACGGAAAAGCTGAAACATATTTAGGAGATCAGGAAGTTCAGCATGCATACACAGTAAGCACAGGAACGCAGTTGGATATTCCGGGACTTTATAACATTTACGGATTTTTGCCTGTTAGAGAAATTCAGAATGAAAAAAGCGGCGGATTTGTTTATATGTTTCAGGGACTTACTGATAAAACGGCTAAAGAAATTAAATCTTTACCGAACGTGATCAGCATGGAAGAAAATATCTATCCTAAAGATTCTGCAACGATTTCTTATAAATTGAATGCTGATAAAACAGCGTACACCAAAAGTATTGATACTACCCAGTCTATTTTCCCAATCAACAAACCTTGGAATCAGGATTGGTACGGACCTTTAAAGATTCCTAAAAAAGGAGATGTGGTTACCATCAATCAGGAAACCTTACCGGAATACCAGTGGATTATTTCTCAGTATGAACACAATAAGCTAGAGAATAAAAACGGTAAAATTTTCATCAACGGAAAACAAACCAATCAGTATACCATTCAGCAGGATTATTATATGATGGTCGGAGATAACAGAGACGCTTCTTTGGATGCAAGATTCTTTGGTTTCGTTCCTGAAGAAAATATCGTTGGAAAGCCAATGTTTACCTGGATGAGTGTTCAGGGAGTTTTTGCGGATGCAAGTTCTACTTATCAGGCTCCTAAAAAAGTTCGTTGGGAAAGAATGTTTAAAGCAACCAATACAGGAGAAGCCAACAAAACCTCTTACTGGTGGATTGCAGCGATGATTCTTATTCTGTTCTTCGGGTGGGAATATTTCATGAAATTATTCAGAAAGAAAAAGACGGAAGACGATGTGTAATTCACTTTGTCAAAGTTTAAATCTTTGACAAAGTTTCAAAATCAATTATTTAATTGAAAAAATAAATTGTAAATAGAATGAAGTATTTGAAAAAATACTTCATTTTTGCATTATGAATATGAAGAATGTATTATTACCGGCGTTTTATCTGCCGCCAATTTCTTGGTTTTCAGTGTTTTTAGATCCTGAAAATGAAATTGTATTTGAACAGTTTGAAAGTTTTCCGAAACAGACGTACAGAAACAGAGCTAATATTTTCGGAGCCAACGGAAAGTTATCATTAATCATTCCTATTGCTCATAACGGATGCAGAGAATTTAAGGATATTGAAATTTCTCACCGTGAAGACTGGAGGAATTTGCATTGGAAATCCATTAAAACCGCCTATCAAAGCTCTCCGTATTTTGAATTTTATGAAGATAAATTCAGAAAGATTTACGATCTGAAAGAAAAACATCTGTTGGATTTTAACCTTAAAACTCTTGAAATCGTTCAGCAGATCCTTAAAACAGAAAAGGCACACTCTTTGAATGAAGAATATATCAAATTTCCGGAAGAAATTAATTTCAGAGATCAATTTTCAGCCAAAATACCTTCAGAATACGAAATGGACGAATATTATCAAACGTTCTCTGATAAACGTGGTTTTTTGAAAGATTTATCAGTTTTGGACTTAATTTGTAACAAAGGACCGGAATCTTTGACTTATATTAAAAATATTAAATATTCATAGTAAATGAAAAAGGTATTATTAGCTGCTGTTTTTTTAGTAGGGATTGGTTTTTCTCAGGCGCAGGAAGCAAAAGATCCGATGCAGGATAAAGATCTTATGACGTGGTATCATAAAGATTTTGCTACAACGAAAGTTTATGGGGTAAATACAGAAAATGCCTATAAATTTTTAGAATCTAAAGGTCTTAAGCCAAAGACAGTTTTGGTAGGTGTGTTAGATAGCGGAGTTCAGGTGGATCACCCGGGATTGGTAAAAAACATCTGGACAAATCCTAATGAAGTGCCGAACAACGGAAAAGATGATGATGGTAACGGTTACATCGATGATATCCACGGATGGAACTTTATCGGGGGTAAAAATGGAGATATAGACATCGACAATATGGAGGTAACCAGAGTTGTTGTTAAATATAAACCTGTTTTCGAAGGAGATGATTCTACAAAAAACAAAGCAAACCAAGCTAAAATGCCTGAAGAATTTGCAATGTATATGAAAGCTAAAGACCTTTTCACTAAGAAAAGCGTTGAGGCAAAGCAGGGATTCAAGACCTATACTATGATTAATGAGGCAATTCCCGTAATGGTAAAACTACTGAACGGAAAACCTCTTACTCCTGAAAATGTTGCAGCAATAAAACCTGCAGATCAAAAAGAAGCAATGGCGGCGCAGGTTTTGGCGCAGGTTGCTCAAAGTCCTGAATTTAAAGGAAAATCGGCTGCAGAGTTTGAAAAAGCAATGAGCGGTCAGA
Organism: Chryseobacterium sp. ZHDP1; assembly: GCF_018603435.1. Taxonomy (GTDB): domain Bacteria; phylum Bacteroidota; class Bacteroidia; order Flavobacteriales; family Weeksellaceae; genus Chryseobacterium; species Chryseobacterium indicum. The sequence goes on from NZ_CP075682.1 coordinate 4,542,509, forward strand.
TTAAAGAAGCTTTAGACTATTTTGGTCCTCAGGAAAAGCAGTATGATCTTAATTACGATCCGAGAAAAGAAATCGTAGGAGATAACTATGACGATTATTCTGAGAAAAATTACGGAAACAATCATTACGAAGGTCCGGATGCAGAACACGGAACTCACGTAGCGGGAATTATTGCCGGTCTTCCGAACGGAAAAGAAATACAGTATGGAGTTGCTTCGAAAGTAGCGAAAATAATGTCTGTAAGAACCGTTCCGAATGGTGATGAAAGAGACAAAGACGTTGCCAACGCAATCAGATACGCAGTAGATAACGGAGCGAAAGTTTTAAACATGAGCTTCGGAAAGCCGGTTTCTCCGGGTAAAAATGTAGTTTGGAATGCATTTAAATATGCTCAGGATAAAGGAGTTCTTCTGGTAAAAGCTGCAGGAAATGAAAACGAAGATGTGGCAGAACATCTGGCTTATCCTACCAACTTTAAGAATGTAACCGATGAAAAACCATTTGTAAACAACGTATTGGTTGTAGGAGCAAGTACCAATAAAAATGATGCATTAAGAGCGAGTTTTTCCAACTTCAATAAGAAAATGGTAAACGTTTTTGCTCCGGGTGAAGAAATTTATTCTACCGTTCCTCATAATGAATATAAATACTTACAGGGAACTTCTATGGCTTCTCCGGTTGTAGCAGGAGCTGCAGCAGTTTTATTGGCTTATATGCCTAATTTAACACCTGTACAGATTATCGAATCTTTGGTGAAATCCAGCAACCCAAGTACAACAAATCAATTCGGAGATTTCTCTGAAGCAGGAGGAGTAATTGATCTTAAAAAAGCGGCAGAATATGCTTATACGCATTTTTACAACGGAAAAGCAGGCTCTTCAAAGAAGGCTGATAAATCCGTAAAAAAGACTGTTAAAAAATAGTATATCTTCCTGTATTTAAGGTAGAAACATATAAAGTCCGAAATTTTCGGACTTTTTTTATTGGTAATAATTAATTTTGGCACGGTTTTTTGTAACTTTATTGTAACAAAATAATAAACAACAAAATGAAAAAGTTACTACTTGCAGGGATGTTGGGAACATCGCTTTTTGCAGTGTCTTGTTCCACAGTGAATAATGCTAAAACAGCCCAAACACAAAGATCAGAATTTTTGAAAATGAAAGGCGACTGGCAGATCGTCAGTGTAAATTATGATAAAAAGTTCAAAGTAAAGCCATTCGATGACGGTGTAGATGCACAGTGTTTCGTAGGAAGCCACTGGAGACTGATTCCAAATAACTGGACAGGAGCGTATACATTAAACGGAGGAGGAACCTGCGGAACAGGATTTACACAGCCGATTAAGATTGATGTGGTAAGCGGAAATACATTTAATTTCAAAAAAATTGCTGACGGTACAAAAGCAAAGCAAAATACAGCAGGTTATACTTTGACGCTGACTAACCAGAATACAGACCAATTCTCATTGGAACAGAATATTCCTTTCGATGGAGAAAATGTAAGAGTAGTTTACAATTTCGAAAGAACAGGAATGAAATAATTTAACATAAAAAATATAAAAAGATGAAATTTACAAAAACATATATCGGAGCGTTATTTTTATCATCAGCTTTATTGCTTACAAGCTGTGAGGCTGTACAGAATTCCAACCATCAGCAGAGAGGGACAGCAGTAGGTGTTGCTTCCGGAGCTGTAATAGGCGGTATTTTGGGGAATAACGTAGGAAAAGGTAAAAATGCTGCTTTAGGAGCTGTTTTAGGAGGTATTATCGGTGGTGTTGCAGGTAACGTTATCGGTTCTAAAATGGATAAACAGGCAAGAGAAATTAAAGAAACTTTACCGGGAGCTCAGGTAGAAAGAGTAGGAGACGGTATCAAAATTACATTAAGTGAAAGCATCGTGAATTTCGATTTCAATTCTTCTGCTTTAACAAGTACTGCAAAAACAAACCTTGATAAACTGGCTCAGGTTTTAACGAACAACCCGGATACAAACATTAATATTTATGGGCATACAGACAGCAAAGGTTCAGATTCTTACAACATGAGTCTTTCTGAAAGAAGAGCTAATTCTGTAAAAGCTTATTTAGCGGGTAAAGGAATTTCTTCTAGCAGATTATTTGCTTTGGGAGAAGGAGAAAGTATGCCGGTTGCTACTAACGATACAGAAGAAGGAAGAGCTAAAAACAGAAGAGTGGAATTCGCTATTACCGCCAATGAAAAAATGATTAACGACGCACAGAACGGTCAATAATTATTTAACATATAAATATTTTCGTGAATAACCGCAATAGCGGTTATTTTTGTATTTTTATGGTGATATTTTTTGAAATTACTATTTTTGCATTTGAAACAACATAAATGAAGAAATATTTAAAGCTGCTCCGCGTGGAGCAATGGGTGAAGAACCTGTTTGTTTTTGTTCCTCTTTTCTTTTCGGGTAATATTAAAAATCTCGAACTACTCACAAAAAGCATCTTTGCTTTTATCATTTTTTCTTTGGCTGCAAGTGTCGTTTATATTCTAAATGATTATAACGATATTGAAGCAGATAAAAAACATCCCGAAAAAAGAAGAAGACCTTTGGCGAGCGGAGCCATTTCAAAATCTCAGGCGGTAGGAATTTTTACAGGACTTATTATTCTGGACATCGCACTGGTTTTCTTTGCCCAGATGTATTTTCATGAAAGTTTATGGAAATTTGCAACCATCGTAGGATTTTATTTTGTAATGAATCTTGCGTATACATTCAAATTAAAGCACGTTCCGATTATTGATATTTCTATCATTGCTGTGGGATTCGTTTTAAGAGTTTTATCGGGAGGCTACATTACGGGAATCAGCATTTCTCAATGGGCGATTTTACTCACCTTTGTGCTTGCGTTGGTATTAGCCATAGGAAAAAGGCGGGGAGAACTCATCAATGCGCAGGTTTCCGGAAAAACGCGAAGAGCATTAGACGGCTACAATGTACAGTTTGCAGATATTGCATTATCCATTTCCGTGACTCTGGCAATTGTCTGTTATCTGATGTTTACCCTGTCTCCTGAAGTTCAGGCAAGATTTCATTCAAGAGTATTTTATACGGTAATTTTTGTTGTTTTTGCTTTTTTAAGATACTTACAGCAGACATTGGTATACAACAGAACCGAATCTCCCACGAAGATTGTTTACAGAGACAGATACATTCAGATCACCTTGATATTGTGGGTTGCTGCATTTTTAATTCAAATCTACTTTAAAAAATGAAGCCGAATTTTGTACAAAAAGTGACCAACTGGGGTAATTTTCCCATAGTGGAAAAAGAAATGAAGTCTGAGGACAGCTTCAGAAAAATAAAAGAATTTGTTCAGAATCATAATGAAGTAATTGCTAGAGGAAACGGAAGATGTTATGGAGATTCTTCATTGGGAGAGCATATATTTTCAACCAAAAAATTAAATAAATTCATCAGTTTTGACCGTCTGAACGGAATTATCGAATGCGAATCGGGAGTCCTGCTTTCCGATGTGCTGGAAATTGCCGTTCCGCAGGGATATTTTTTATACGTAACACCGGGAACCAAATTTGTTTCTGTAGGAGGAGCCATTGCTTCTGACGTTCACGGTAAAAATCATCACGCTGAAGGATGCTTTTCGGAATATGTAATTGAATTTAAACTGATGATCGAAAACGGCGATATCATCAACTGTTCAAGAGAAGAAAATTCAGATAAATTCTGGGCAACTATCGGCGGAATGGGATTAACCGGGATTATTTTAACGGCAAAATTCAAGCTGAAAAATATTGAATCGGCATACATCCGTCAGGAAAGTATTAAAGCCGAAAATCTGGATGAGATCTTTAATCTGTTTGAAGAAAGCGAAAGCTGGACTTATACTGTAGCATGGATCGACTGCCTTCAGAAAGGTAAAAATATCGGAAGAAGTATCCTGATGAGAGGAGAACACGCTTTTCAGCACGAGCTGCCTCAGAAATTCAAAGAAAAACCATTGCGTTTAAAGAAAAAATTTGAGCCAACTGTTCCGTTTTATTTTCCCGGATTTGTCTTAAATGCTTTAACGGTAAAGATTTTCAATTATTTCTATTATAAAAAACAGTCTAAAAAGGAAGTTAAAAACTTTATCGATTATGAAACTTTCTTTTATCCTCTTGATTTCGTTCATGATTGGAATAAGATTTACGGAAAATCCGGCTTCATCCAATATCAGATGATGATTCCCAAAGAATCCGGAAAAGAAGGAATGAAAAAAATTCTGGAAACCATTGCCAACAGCGGAAACGGTTCTTTTTTAGCTGTTTTAAAGCTGTACGGAAAAGAAAATCCGGAAGCTTACAATTCCTTTCCGTTTGAAGGATATTCTTTAGCATTGGACTTCAAAGTGAATTCCAAACTGAAAAAACTGATTGACCAGCTGGATGATATCGTAGAGCAGTACAACGGTAAAATTTACCTTACCAAAGACAGCATGAGCAGATCTTCGCTCACCAATTATCTGAAAAATGTTCAGAGCTCAAAATTTGTGTCTTTGCAGCATAAAAGAATTTTAAATAATATTTAGCAAACATGATCGTTTTAGGAAGTACATCGGAAGTAGCACAGGCTTTTGTGGAAAAGGCATTGCAGGAAGGAGAGAGATTTGAAAAAATCTATCTTTTTACCTCCAGTAAAGAAACGACCGAAAGATTTGCCCGACATATTGATGTGAAATTTCTTCAGCAGTCCGAAGTGATAGAGCTTGACCTTATGAAAAGCATAGATTATAATCAGTTTGATGCTGTTAATTCAGGTTTGCTGTTCTGTGCGACAGGCTATTTGGGAGAAGGAACAGAAGAAGGATTGTATGACAACAAAAATACACAACGTATTATTGATATCAATTACGCTAAACTGGTTCCTGTGATGAATTATTTTGCGCAGAAATTTGAAAGCAGAAGATCCGGAACGATTATCGGACTTTCTTCTGTTGCCGGAGATCGCGGAAGACAGAGTAATTTTATTTACGGAAGTTCCAAAGCGGCTTTCACAGCCTATTTAAGTGGTTTGAGGAATTATCTTTTCGATAAAAAAGTTCACGTAATGACAGTGAAACCCGGATTTATGGCAACCAAAATGACTGAAGGCTTACCTTTGAATCCAAAACTTACCGCAACCCCGAAACAGGCAGCAGAATCTATTTTCAAGGCTTATAAAAAACAGAAAAACGTAGCCTATGTTTTGCCGATCTGGGGAATTATCATGATGATTATCCGCAATATTCCTGAATTTATATTTAAAAAATTAAAGCTTTAAAATTATTTTATTTAAAATATACTTTCGATCTTTACGTTAAAAGATAAATATTCTAAAATTGACTTACTTCAATGAAAAAACTGTACTGCTTCGATTTCGACGGAACACTTACGTATAAAGATACCATGTTTATGTATCTTAAATTCTACGATTCTACAAGATTTCGTCTGCAGTTTTTGAAGCATATTCCGCTTTTTGTTCTTTTAAAACTGAAACTTGCCGATACGGAAAAAGTGAAAAAAAGCTTTATCGGTTCCATTCTGAAAGGACAGACTCAGGAAAAAATCGAAAAAAAATCCAGACAGTTTTTTGAACATTATTATCCTAAAATCGTAAGGGAAAATGCATTGGATTTTATTCAAAATATAGATCATAATAATACGCGGAGTCTATTGGTTACCGCATCGTTAGACATTTGGGCAAAACCATTTGCAGAAGCTTTTAAAATGCAGCTCGTTTCCACCAGAGCCGAGTTCAGAAATGGAGTTTTCACCGGAAATTTTGTGGGAAGAAACTGTAATGGAAACGAAAAACTGGTAAGAATTCAGCAGGAAATCAGCAATCATAAATACGATAAAATTATTGCTTTTGGAGATACATCGGGAGATAAACCAATGTTGAATTGGGCAAATGAAGGACATTACCAATTTTTTCACTAATTTTGGGCAGTAAAATAAACAGATCGAAACAGAGTATTTTAAAACGATAACTCTATTGATTTTGTAGGATTTACAGATTGTACATATTCCACAGAAACTAATATTTTCAAAGTAAAAATGAATAAAGTATACCTTGATAACGCTGCAACAACTCCACTTTCGGAAGAAGTTATCGATGCAATGGTTGATACCATGAAAATGAATTTCGGAAATCCGTCCTCTACGCACAGTTTTGGTCAGGAAGCAAAAATTCTTATCGAAAACGTAAGGAGACAGGTTGCAGACTATCTTCATGTAACGCCCGCTGAAATTATTTTCACTTCCTGCGGTACAGAATCGAACAATATGATCATAAAATCGGCTGTTGAGCAGCTCGGAATAGAACGTATCATCAGTTCCCCTCTTGAGCATAAGTGCGTTTCTGAAAGTATTCTGGATATGAAAAGCAGAAAAGGAGTAGAGGTAAACTACATCCGTCCCAATGAAAAAGGAGATATTGATCTTAATAAACTGGAAGAACTGTTAAAAGCTTCCGACAAGAAAACTCTGGTAAGCTTAATGCATGCCAATAACGAGATCGGAAATCTTATCGATATTAAAAAAGTGGCAGAACTCTGCAAGGCAAATAATGCGCTTTTCCATTCGGATACTGTTCAGACGATGGCTCACATGAATCTTGATTTCTCTGATATTAAGGTAGATTTTGCTTCATGCAGCGCCCATAAATTTCACGGACCAAAAGGCGTTGGGTTTGCGTTTATCAGAAAATCAAGCGGTTTAAAAGGAATTATTACAGGAGGACCACAGGAAAGAAGCTTAAGAGCAGGAACAGAAAATGTAGCAGGAATTGTAGGACTGGGAAAAGCACTGGAAATTTCTTTAAAAAATCTTGAAACTTATACTAATCATATGCAGGAAATTAAAAGCTATGCCGTAGAAAGGCTTACAGCGGAAATTCCGGGCATTAAATTCAATGGAAGGAGTTCTGAGAAGGATGGTAGTCTTTACACGGTTTTAAGTGCTTTATTACCGTATAAAAATCCTCTAATCGGGCTACAGTTAGATATGAAAGGAATCGCGATTTCTCAGGGAAGTGCGTGTTCTTCAGGAGCGTCAAAACCTTCTATGGTGATGATGATGGTTTTATCTGAAGATGAAATGGATCACTGTACGCCGCTTCGTATTTCCTTCAGCCATTTAACCACTAAAGAAGATATCGATGCTTTGGCTACTGCTTTGAAAGAAATTTCTAAAGATTTTGTTATAGAAAATACAAATGTTGAGCATAGATAGTCTTATTACTCAAAAAGCGTAATTTTGATTATCCAATTAAAGAAATTATAAAAGAATAATATTAATTTAAATAAAAGAAACAAAAATGGCTTTAGAAATTACAGATAGCTCATTTCAGGAAACGGTTTTAAAATCAGATAAGCCGGTATTAGTAGACTTTTGGGCAGTATGGTGCGGACCTTGCAGAACGTTGGGACCAATCATCGAAGAAGTAGCAAGCGATTTCGAAGGAAAAGCAATAGTAGGGAAAGTAGACGTGGATAACAATCAGGATATTTCTATGCAGTACGGGATCAGAAATATTCCTACAGTTCTTATTTTTAAGAATGGAGAAGTGGTTGACAAATTAGTAGGAGTAGCTCCAAAAGAAGTGATCGCAGAGAAATTAAGCGCTCACTTGTAAAAAAAATAAATTTGATAATGAACGCCTTCCGTTTTTGGAAGGCATTTTTTTTGAAATAAATTTGCAGGTAACGAAAAAAGTTGTACTTTTGCCATCACAAAAAAGAAACGAAGTTCTTTAGAAACAAAAACATGATCCGGTAGTTCAGCTGGTTAGAATGCCGCCCTGTCACGGCGGAGGTCGCGGGTTCGAGTCCCGTCCGGATCGCAAAAGTTTTTCAATTTACTTTTAAAACAAAATTTGATCCGGTAGTTCAGCTGGTTAGAATGCCGCCCTGTCACGGCGGAGGTCGCGGGTTCGAGTCCCGTCCGGATCGCAGAAGTTTTCTCAATTTCTTTTAAAAAAATTGATCCGGTAGTTCAGCTGGTTAGAATGCCGCCCTGTCACGGCGGAGGTCGCGGGTTCGAGTCCCGTCCGGATCGCAATGATTTATCAAATAAAATAAAGTGCTGTAAAAAGATATTTTTACAGCACTTTTGTTTTTATCTATTTCCAGATGAAACCCAAAATCATGGTATGAAAGTTACCTATTCAGTGACCTGTTTGAAAGGAGAAACAGATCTCTGAATAGTAAGAAAATGAGCTTTTTTCTGATTTGTTTAGATTTCAACTTTCTTAAATGAATTTTTATTATTTAATGAAAACTATTATTGAGGATCATGCGTTCATATCCGTAATATTTTTATAATACAATACTATATTTTTAAGCTCTATCAGTGGCAGCTTACTCTCGCTGAGAGATGAGAATACCGCCAGATCAATCTGAAACCATGCACCACTGTTTACAGGTTTGTGCTGGTTATACCAGGTTTTTAGTGCATTAGAAAGACGGCAAACAAACGGATCTGCTTCACTAAACGAAGGCTGGCAACCTCCGACAGGTATCTCATAATCTTTTGGTATTTCGAAAATGAATGGAGTGGCAAGCAAAACGGGTAATTCTATAGGAGGAAGAATATTTCCGGATGTAGCCAATAATGGATAATTCCATGATACACTTAGTTTTAGCAATTGTTCTGCCAGTTCATCGTAGGTAAAGAAAGTGCTGAGGAAATTGGCCAACTGCTGTGCCAACGACAGATTGACTCCTGCTTCATTATTAATTTTAGCAATATCAAAAATATCATTACTGTTAAGCAAAGGAATCAGTTTATTAGAGAATCTTACCAATGGCGTACGGTAAATAAAGTTATTAACGGTAGGGTTGTACGGAACAAGGTCTTCATTACGAATAATGGAAATACCCGCCCAAGCATACTGGAATTGTAAGACATTCAGCGCATCTACATTAACGTTGCGGGACGGAATATTGAAAGATTTTTCCCATGAAAGGTAGGTTTTATCTGTCGCCTGATACCAATATGCATTAGGAATAGGAGTTCCGTTTTTATCAGTAGCATTCACTTTTGTATAGTTGTCAATAGTTACATAAGGCGTTTTGGGTAATTCAGCCTCAAATACATCTTTATTACCCCTGTAGAGCGAAAGATCATCAGAAGACATATCCGCAGCAGGAACAATGGTTACGAGCAGACGGTTGTCAAAATCAGTATCATCTGTCTGTCGGATAATAAAGTCGTAAGCCCGTGCCGTAGAATTATCATCAGAATTATCGATTTGTAAACCATTGTATTCGCTCCATGCAATAGCAAGGTTATTTGTTAAACTCACCATCGTCTGCAAAGCATAATAAGCATTGGTAAGATTAGGATCAGTGCTGTCTGATTGTGCGGTAATCATCTTCAGGTAGCTGTTGAAATCATCCAATACCTGTGGCCATACAGTCACAAACTGAGCCAGATCACTGAAAAGATCACGTGCAGGACTTCCATACATTTTTGCAGAAAGAGCAGGCACGGTATTGAATTCAATATCGGAAAATATTTTGTCCTGTGCTGCCTGATCTTCAGTATAGGAATACATAAAATTCCATTCGGATGCTTTGGCAAGACGTGTTTTTGTATTATCTCCTGATACGGGAACACTTTTACCGGTCTGCGTAGTGAGAGTAGGAGGTGTAGGATAATTACGCAATACTACCGGAATATCCACGATACCTAAACTTTGCTGTAAAGATGCTGAAACAGGATTATCGCCACCAAGGCTGTTTACATCAGCAGGTATAATGAAGGTGAGCCAGTTGGAACCCTGATATCCATTGATACCGGCTACATCACTGATGTCACATTCCACGTGGGTTACCACATAAGTCATATCCAGATCTACACTGGTAAACTCTTTTGCATTTTTGGTGGTAAAACTGAACGTAAGAAAGGAATCTGTATCCGTTGCGTCTTTTTCGTTTAGCTGTATCTTGGATGTAGAAATACTATATTCTTTTGCATCACCGTCTGCTTTGTTATTGATCACCGGTGTGCCATACAGTCGTGGTGGTGTTTTGTAGTTGCTGTCTGCTCTGAAGTCTGATTCAGCAGTTACTTCAAATTGAACCAGAGCATTTACGGTATAGGCATTGCCTAATTGGTTAAGCAATTGTTGCTCAAATTTTTCTCTTGCATTGCCGAGACTTGTGTTGTCACCTGTTGCGAACGAAACATACGGCGCCTTCAGTACAGGTTCTACTTCTGAAGCTATGGCACCAGCAAGTGTGGTTTTAGCATTGGTAATAGCCTGTAAATAAGTGGTCGCTTCAATCCCCTGTGTAGCCAGCCATGCCTCTTCTTCATCTGCTTTTAATTGATCTACAAGGAAAGCAGGTATTGCATAGTCTGCACTCAGGAATACATCAATAGCATTAAGAGACTGTGCACCCCATGTGTCCATATCTATGCCGGTAAAAGTCTGTATTTCCCCTTTGCTGCAATCCAGACCCTGACCCGTGATATATTTGCATATAGGGACTCCGCTTTTAGAAACAAGACTCGTTGCTAATGGTTTAGGAGCGTAGAATACCGCATTCAGTAAGCTATAGGTATAGATATTGATGCGATACTGGGAAAACTGTTTTTCAGTCAGTTTTTGTTGTAACGCAATATCGAACTGACCCCTGTTTTCATAAAAAGTGTCTACCAAAGAGCTGATAGCCGTGGTAACTTCTGCAGGAACTCCTTCAGCTGTAAGCTGTGTAATGGATTCTGTAGTCAGCTTATAAGTACCTGCCTGATTAACTTTCCAGTAAATACCCTGCCCGGATTTTAGCCCCATGCGTACTACGAATACTGCCTGATTATTCACACCGCCTGCTGTTGCAGCATTGGTACCAATGGCAATTTTCAGTTCATAATTACCGGCATTTAAGAAAGCAGCTTCGAATAAAGCAGCAAATTCGTTGAGGCTGTATTGAGGATCTGTACCGTCCTTCACTGTTGTAGACATGGTTTTCGGCTTTACCTGAGTAAGAGCGCGGGTAACCAGATCACTATCTTTAAAATCTGTGTTAACGTATTTAAGGTCACGGTAAAAGTCGAGATTCACAGTGAGCTGAAGGATAGAGTGTGTATCTATATCCTCTATATTCACAGAACTTGTGATGGGGCTCATTACAGGTGCTGTTGCTTCATTACCCTGACTGCGTGCGGATAGATAAGTATAAATATCTTTTACAAACTGCAGCATCTGGTTAAACTGTTCATCAGACAGATCAACAGTCTTGCCTGGTGTAAGGGATGTGCTTAGTGTAATCGTTAAAGTATTCTTACCGTCTGTCGGATTTAATTGTGTTAACTGATAATATATATTGGTATAGGTTACAAGATCATTAGCGGCATTCTGTTTCCAGTCTTGCTGCTGATCTGCCGGTACATCAGGCAAATCATTATAACGCTGGATATTAAAGTTAAATTCTATTTTAAGTTCAGGGTTATGATTGAGGTCAAGATCAAACAAATAACTTAACTCCACACTTGGCCATTTACCCAATCCTTTCAGCTCATCCACGTAGCCGATTTGAATAGGCGGATTGTTTACCGGAGTAGAGGGATCCATTTCCGGATCACTAAATGGAGTTACTGTTACATTACCATAATAATCTACCCAGTCAAAATGTACCTGTACCTGATGACCGATACCACGATACGGATTGTCTTCTTCCTGCGGATAGCCGGCAGGATAAGTCATAAATGGGTTCGTTTTAGCAAATTTGGCAATAGGCACAATCTGATTGTAATACCAGATCAGATCATCTTCAGTGTCATTATCGTCTGTTTTACCCAGTACATCATCTTGTGTTTGTGGTTTGGCAGGACCAGCAGGTAAGCCCACAACACTTTCACCGAACCAGCTGTTTTCTACGATCTGATAGCTTAAAAGATTGAACATATTGTTGAGATATACCTCTGCATAATCAGGATCAGTGATCTTCGGCTGATTTTCAGGATCCGGGTTCGGGTTGGTTCTGTTCAGGTCAAAACCTGCAGTACCTTGCTGAACGGCTGTTACTTTATGCATGATCTGATCATTGATAGTAAGCATGGTTGAAGTCATAAAAATATTGACTACATCTTTTGCAGCCCAAGCCATGGAAGCCATATCGATAAAATAATAGGCAGCTATGGTTTCAAATGTAAGACCCGCTTTACCCTCCGCACTGATGGTGTATTGCACCTGAGGCAACAGTATCAGCTGCCAGAGCGGAAGATTATTCCAGTCAGGAATGTCTGGGTTGAGTTGTTGTATAGCACTTGCTTCCACATTATAATAAGCTGCAATTGAAGTCAGCGTATTTCCCGGTCCGCTAACACCTATTTCACATACCAATCCATCAAATATAATAGTCGGAATATCATATTTTAAAGAATCATTTACAGTAGCCTTCGTGTTAAGTGTCACTTTTTTATTAAGATCTACCAGTTCGGCAGGTAATATATTGAAGCGTGCAGTTATTGCATCAATCGTATCTTCTGGCTTATTCACATAATAAGATAGTCCTTCCTGCATTTCACTTTGCGCATATACCACACAAGAATTAGCATCAATTTTATCACCGGTTACTGCACAGTTCATGTAATCTGTAGGCTTATTATTGTACTGGCTGCTATAGGTAACAAGCAGGCGTACATTCGCATTATCTCCTTTTCCAAAAATACTGGAAGGAAATCCTGTATTACCTTCAGTTTCATTATACATAAGATAATATCCTCCGGAACGGGTAATGCTGCATTCCCATAACATGCGTATGAAATCATAAATACTGTTCAGTATTCCTGTATCTGGCTTTTCTTCTGTTACTTCCAAAGCCATCATTTTCATGGCATCATTGTCAGGATTTGTTTCTGTGGAAAGATTAGCCTGTACGATGAAGGTTTTCATGTGTTCCATACCTACGGACAATAATCCATCTGAGCCTTCATACAACCATTGTATATCGACTATTTTATCCAGATTGTTATTGGAAGATTTTGGATTTAATGCTAACAACAGTCTTTGCAGGATATTAGCACCGGCTTCGCTTGCACCTAATAATTCATAACTGTAAGCATTTACAGGAGCGGTGGAATCAGTATCAAGAAGTTTAAGTTCTATATCTATCATCGTACTCCATCCGTAATAGGAGGATGGCCAGTAGTCCATTACTCCTTTAGCTGCATCGTACTGACCGATCTGTATACTGAATTCAGAACCTGCTTGTTTAGGCAGTGCCAGCTGATTGAGCAGACCTGAAGGAAATTGCCAGATAAGTGGTGATACGCTGCTCTGACCGTCTGGTGACCCATAAGGCAGGTTTAATGCTCCGGAAGTTTGCCACTTTGTAGTTGTCTGGAAAGTATATTGTACAGGCTGAAGGTTGAAAGGCTTCATAGGTGCGAGCTCCAGAACGTCTGGCTTTATCCCTTTTGTCTGTGCATAATTAAGCAAGGTGCCAATTTGATTAATATCTTCAGGTGTCAGCTTTACATTTAATATATTTCCGCCTTCCTCATCCATTGATTTTCCGTTAAACTTAAGCCAGCTTAATGAATTGTTGATGAGCTGGATAGAGAAATCGGCAGGTATTGTAGCCGGAAGGGCAAACTCCTGACCGGTAAGGGAATATAGGGCACAATTATTTCCTGTACAGGGAGAACCTTGTGCAAGGGTAAGCCCCGGAAGATTCGTAGGCAGACGCATACCATGTAACTGATAACGAGATGCCATACCGGATAACTGTCCATAGGAGTTATTATCGGCAAAGTATTCCAGAATACTGCCTACAGTTAAATACTGCAGACCCGGAATATTGGCATTGGTAAATCCTTCTCCGTTGTAGAAAAAGTTATTTTGCTGCTGATTGGCATAGTTGGTAGCCAATAAGGCTGCTGTGGTATTGTATTTCTGTGCCAATGCATCAAGCGTGTCGGCGTTTACTGCATCGGTGAATTCAGCAGTAGTGTGGGTAAAAGGCTGAATTAATACCTGACCGAGAGGCTGCACTTGTTGTGCCTGTACTTGGATATTACCTGCAAGATCCTGTGGTGTAATCGTAGTTCCTTTTAATACAGAAATAGCTGCTGCCATACTGGTAAGGGTATCACCCGGTACGATTACATATTTTATACCGTCGTATTCAAAGCTGTTGCCTGCAATGAAAAGGCCTGAAGTGATCTGGTTCTGCATCAGTAAAGCCGCTGTATCAAGATGATTATAGATAACAGTAGCGATACTGCTAAAGGTATCTTCGCTTTTTGCGGTGTAAAGTGCCGCGCCAATAATCAGCCAGTTACCTGTTGTGAGCACTGCTGTACTCTGGAAATCTTTATCCGAAGCAAGATCATTTAGTGTGGTATTTAAACCTGCAGCAACTGTGTTAATGGTATCTGTAGATTGTACATTATATGCATTTCCATGATAAGTAATCGTTTGCGGAGCCAGTAATCCCGGAACGGCTGCATTTTCTGTGATTAACATTGAAGGTGTAATGGCATATATGGCAGCTATCGAAGTAAAAGTATCACCTTCCAAAATATTGTACATTATGCCGGTAATGGCTATAGGATTTTTTCCATTAAGCGGATGTGTCTGGTTAGCTGTCGCAATATCCTGAACATTTACTTTATTGCCTGTTCCATCTACAGTAATGCTGTTTGCCCAGGTTACCATGGCCGACAAGCTATTACCATTGCTGATGCGGTAAGTAAAATTATCCATAGCATCAGATGCGTAACCTGCCAGTTGTTTCCCTATAAGTACAAAGTAGTCTTCAAATACAAAAGTAGACATACTCCATTGCTGAGGATCTTCCAAAGTCATAAATCTGGCGGCAGAAGATGTTTCTTCCTGTACCTTTACGGCAAGTTCATTAAACCATTTTTTTACTTCAGACAGGTATTCCTGTGTAGCCATATTATAGTTATTGAACTGGATGTCCAATGCAATATCTGGTACTTTCAGTTCAAGATCAAAAAACATTGGGAAAATTGCTGCGGCGGCAAGATCTTCTTGTAATAATTGTACATTTAATGCCTGAAAACTATTTTGAAGAAAGCTTAGCAGGTCATTGGTAGGAATAGGAAACGGATATTCTTCGCTTGAAAGGAATGTGATTAATGCATCAAGATCAGCTTTTGAAATACCTTCAGTTTCTACTTCTCCACGGGAAGACTTCGAAGGGGTATGATCAATGTAGTTCAGTATCAGCCAACGGAAAAAATCAGAGCATAGATATTCAAAGGAAGTTGTAGTTCCGCTACCGTCACCCGAAGGATCGGGAGCATCGATGAATAAAGTAGCTACATATTGTGCTGTCTGGTTCTGCAGATTTCCGTTTTCAGGTCCTGCTACTGTTAAATGGGGTACAAAATATAAATTAAGCACAGGGAGTTCAGAGTCATCTTCTACCAAAACGGAATGATAACTGATGGGCATATTGGGCGAACGGCGCATCACCATTATATCAGAGCCTGTCAGCTCCGTTATATCGAATGAATCCATTACTGCAAAAGAAACAGGTCTGGCGCCATCAAGTGGTGTTGCCTGTCGGGCAGGAGCAATACGAAATTCGGCTGCAGGTGAAGATATACGGGATGCAGCGTTTGGTGCCGAAAGATTATTATTCCAGGGAGCTTTGGCTGTCTGATCCGTGCCGATGGTAAGATCAAATCTAATTTTTGCTGTAAAAGTAAAATGAATGGTAATGGAGAAGATTCCTAGATTTAATTTAGCAGAAACCCTTACATCTACAGAAGCTACAATAGCCAATGGTATTTTATTATAAGCTTCAAAGGTTGCCTGTGCATATACCATTACGGTAATGTTTACACTTGCCGATATAATACCAAAGTCTATAGAACCGTATAATTTACCGATAATCCCTATAGTACCCTGAAGATAATAATAATATGAAGTTTCTACCTGTTCTTTATTGCTTTCCTGTAAAGTGCCGCTGTAAGGATAATAAGCTGCTATTACTCCTTCAATAACACCAAACATGGTAACGCTGAAGCCGGCGCTGAGTAAGCCATAGTTTACGCTATATCCTACACCTACCTGCAAGCCGATACCAAATACAATTACCGGATTAAAGTTTCCATAGTTGGTCTTAGGGACTTTATTGGTTGTAGCACTGCTGAGCTTTCCGAAATAGATTCCCCCTGAACCCATAGCCGGTATACCCGGAGGCACAATTGCCTGTACTGTAAATGATCGGGAGAAATCCATATTGTAAGGAAAGCCGATGTCTACCGTAAAATCACCATTGGTGTAAATTTCTATACCAATGGAAGGAAGAGTGATATTGACCGCACCAAACTGCAGATAACGTAAAGCATTAGGAAGGGTAAGATCCATTTGATATACGCCAATGGATTCAGAGATCTTTTTATACATGATCTCAAAATCCAGCCCTTCAAATACTTTGGCTTTTCCACCTGCCATAGCAATGCGCAGACCATAGAGATTGGGATCATTAAATACCACCTGCATATCGAGAGTCCAAACAGGCTTCTCTTTTGTTCCTGCATTCAATATCCCGAAATTGGTGGCGATGAGCCAGTTGCTGTCTTCATTGAATCTAAGCAGTGTGTTGCCGGAGCCCGATCCTATAGGAATGGTACCCGGTTTTGGTTCGGTAAAAGCTTCCTGCATAGCTTTTGTTACATCCTTGATAGAGTTGTACTGGGCAGGATTTACCAATTCTACATGCTGACCCATTGCCAGCAGACGCAAATCGAAATACTGTGTGCCTTGTCCCGGAACATCAGGCATTTTCTGAATGTCCTGTCCGCCTGTCTCTGGTTTAAATAAATTACTTTCGTTAATAGAAGGAACAACAGAATTCCCATCGAAAGTGATAAATACCCCTTTCTGATTTTTGGTAAGATTAATTCCATTGATATTGATGAATATAAGGTCTAATGTTTTAGGTAATTTGTAATTAACCTTAATATCTTTCGTGTCGAGGTTGTATGTAACCGAGAATCCATCCAGACTTATTTTGTTGAGTATATCCCATGGTGCATCGAGCTCAAATGTAGGGTTAAACAACATCTTCATAAAAGAGGTAATTAACCCGCCCAATGTCCAGTTTTTAATAGAGAAAACAATTGTACGGCTTTCTCCGGTTACATCATACATAGCGGTAAAGCCTTCCCAGGTAATAGCAAGCTGCTGATTGTTTTCGGCGAAATTATAGCTTATACCGACAGTAGCATTGAAGTATTCTAATGTTACACTTCCTAAAACACCACCGGAATATTTACCGGATGTAGAATCATTGCTCGCGGCTTCATATTTCAGCCAAAGATTGGCAATGATATTGATCTGCTGATCAATAATAGGAAAGGTAAAGATCCACTGCAATCCTCCTTTTACCTCGTAGCTGCTTTTTCCCGTTCCGCTGGGAATTGTGGCATCCAGTGAGAATTGAGTAATATTAAGACTATCTGGTAAAAAGCTTGTAGGCAGACTGATAGACTGGAATAATTGCTTAATGAGCTCTCCCAGATTTAAGTTACTGCTTTCCGGCATTGCAAGGCTTAAGTTCCATCCGTCCGATGAATTATAATTTACATCGGTATTAAGTTGTAATTTACCAATGGCAAACAATCCGGATACCTTTGCCGTAAATATACTTGGACCGGTACCGCTCGCGGGCGAAGAAGAAGTTAGCAGTAACGTACCATCCGTTACCGAAACGTTTGTAATGAAATTCAGATCAATATTAGCATTCGCGTAAAACTCGTAATATTTACTGTTAATATCCATATTAATCCCGAAAGCAGTAAACTCAACCAGTAAAAGATTATCTGGAATAGTAATGGCTCCTGCTGTAATGGCAGACAGTAAATTGTTGAAGGTAACAGATCCTGCAAAGGCAGCAGAAAGGGTTAGGTCTGAGGTAATTTCCACATCGAAACCGCCAACAAATATGATTGGAAAAAAGTCTACGTGAGCACTGAAATATAAACTTTGTGAATTGGTAGTTCCAGGATTAATAATAACCCAATTAACATCAAACTGCTGAATAATAAAATTATCAAAAAGCGTCCAGGCTCCATTGGAGCCGATAAAAGAGGAAACGCTGGTAATAGTAAGCCCGTTGTTAAAATCCAGCCCCGTGTTAAATCCTTTGAATGCAATGCTGTTGAGGTACTGTTGTAAAGTAGGAGGAATATTCTGAAACCAATTTTGTCCAGCCATAAGACCGAACAGGTTGAGAGGTGTGAGTGGTTTGTCTGGCTCAGAGTCTACATTCAGGGTAAAAGAAGAAGATTCATATTCTACAGCAGCACTAAAATTCAGTACAATAGAATTTCCGGCTGCCAACAGCAAACTAAAATAGAGGATAGGAGTTTGTACTTTTTGTGTTTCTCCTTCTGCTGGTGTTAAGCTGTCTGTAGGTTCATATTCCAGACGTAATGCTTCTCCTTCATCTTCCGGATCGGCTGTAACCGTTTCTTCTTCTGTTTTAATCTGAAATCCAACTCCGGGGTTACTGACATTGAGAAAACCTAATGATATTAAAGTTGCATCAATAGGCACAAATAAATTCATCTCGGGATAAATAATGTCTTCGTTATTAACCTGAGAGGGATCTATACTTCCTGCCAAAGCCAGATTGGTAGAAGATGACCATGAAGTAAAAAAGTTTACGACAGGCTTAAGCCATTGGGTAAGGGTAATAAGCGATGCAAAGTTTTGCCCCTTCGTTAAAGATATATTTTTTTGCTTCCAGCTGAAAATGGCTGTGTCCTGAGTACTGAAAATGAAGGAAGGGGAGGTGTATGGAAGATTATCGAATACGCCGCCCGTCATGTATTGCCAGCTGGTGGCAAACTTCCAGTCGGACAAATTAATTTGTATGGTGAACTGAACTTCATCCGCTTCGTTTGCTGTAATAGTCAGTGTAACTGAAGTATTTGCCTTTTCTACATTAAGTATTGCTGCCGTAGCATCGGAGATTGTTAATGTATTTCCTACAGGCTCAGGAATAGAAGTACCGGAAGTATCAATCAACAAAAATGAGCCATCCGGAAGTTGATAACTTTGAGACAGCAATTCATCCAGCCCAACTGGCGGAATTAAGCCTGAATCGGTAAAAGATGCTGCATTAATAGTAATATTACCGCTATTGGCAGCAGCCTGGCTTTTAAATATAGTAACTAAATTGGATAAGCTCATAATAATAAAATGATTCTGTTAAACGTCCACAATTAATCCCATGTGGTCACTGGTACTGATGATTCTTCGGTAGTTATTCCAGCCAACAAAAGAAGTCAGCGCTCCTATATTTCCGGGAACAACACCGCCATGTCCTGTGGGTCCGGCTATAGGAAGAGGGAGTGCAGAAGGTAATCCTCCTCCATCTAATGCCATGGCAGAATTATAAATCAAACTCCCTTGTGGAGCTCCCGCTATAGCCGGCACATCTCTGTTGTATGGTGTTCCTGTAACTCTGTTGGCTATGGTAATGTTGGTTGCAGGACCAACAGCCGAACCTCCGCCATAACGTGTTAAAATATTGTCTACACTTGAGAATGTATCTTGTATTACATATTCATACCCCGGATAGCCGTTCGTTGCCCAAGGTCTGGCACTGTTATGAGACCTCAGCATGGTACAAACATATCCTTTGTCTGGCCATATGTTAGCGGTAGGATTAATCTGACGGGTATAGCCAACACCTGCTGGAAAAGCACCAAGTAAACGGTCGTAAGCAATGGGCTCAAAGTGAGTATTAAATAAATCTACATTAAAATCTCCTACAATAACTCCTACCTGATTGGCAGCAAGATCTGTAGTCATTTCAAGAATATTGGATAATTGGTTGGTTCCATCGGCAGCCTGCTGTTTTTTTGGTGAAGCATGGAAAGCCAATAATTTAATCATTTTGCCTGCTGCACCTCCTGCTCCCGGTTCCCAGAAAGTAGTTAAGAAAGGAGTTCTGTTAAATGCATTAGGGAAGCCTAATACCGGAGCAACACCGCCAGCCAAAGGTCCGTGAAAAAGCCATTGTCCCGCAAGTTTCCTATAGGGTACACCAGGGTTAATTGTGTTAAGTCCGGCAGGTGCATTGCCGGCAGGCAGAAGGTTTACCCAAGGAGGACCATAGTTAACGAGGTTTCCCAGTCCTATGTTAGCAACCGAATCAGATGGGTTGCCATCGCCCTGCCATCCCCATGGACCTGTAAATTGTACTCTGGCATGGTTATAAAATACGGAGATACCCTCCTGAACATTTCCTTGTCCCAGTCTTAGCGGGGGAATAAGCCGCCAGTCGTCACCCGGAAACCAGGTTCTCATTTGTTGTAGCAGAAATATGCTTCCATCAGCACCGCCGGCAGAAATTAAAGTACCTGCAGCTCCTGCTCCGGTAGATGTTTCCACTACGACAAAAATATCGGGTTTGTTCTGAGTGATTGTCGTTCTTATCACTCGTTTTCTGTAGCCCGGTTGCGGAGGAATAATAAAAGATCCATCCCATCTCCTTTTAGCCCGGGGTGCGTCGATCTTGTTAATTGCGAATTGCCGTATGTTCCAGTAGAGTATTCTTGCCATGGTTGTTATTTTTATTTACATATGATTTAAGGCAATTTATTCTGATTTATTATAAGCAGCGTACCAACCCAGACTTTTAGCGGTAGCACCCGGATTGGGATTGCCGAACAATAGGAAATCCGTATTTCCTCCGGGAGGTAATTTCAAAATGCCCAGTAATTTCAAAGCAATGTTAGATAAGGTCAAAAGGTATGAGTTCTGGTCTTTTACGTATTGTAAACTCAGTTTATCAATAGATAATTTTAATACACCCTGTATGCTCAGAAGTTTAGCATTACTGGAAGTACCGGGCAGCTTAATACCTACAAATGCATTGTAGCCGGGAGCCGCACTTTTAGATCCGGGGCTCCACGCAATCAGAAGACTGGCATTAAAACCTGCGCTGCTGGCAAGCTCTCCGGGTGAGCCCATATTAAGTGTCATCTGTAATCCGTACCAGTTACCAGCAAGTCCCGTGGCATTGATGCCGGGCAATGCAAGCTTTAAATACCCTTGTCCTGATGGAGCCGATTCTTCATTGCCACTCAAGAGCTTATTGATCTGTAAAGCAAAATTAGGATAAAGGCTATTCGGTCTGGCATTGCTTTGTGATGAATTGAAAGCAATCTGAGAGGCATCGAAAGCAAAAGTTGTAACTGAAGGCGTATTTAGATTAAATGACATATTTACATACAGGTTGCTGTAATTAAGCCCTTGTTGTAAAGTATCATTGTTTATTGTGATCCCAAAAGAAAAAGTATCAAGCGGATAATCTGTTTCCCCTTCGCCGGAAGCCGGAGCTATCATTGTATCGAAGTTAAGGTAGCCCCACATGGTAAACCTCGATTGTATATCGAGTGCTGCAGGATCGGTTGTGAGTGTGTTGAACTGTATTTTGGTAATTTCTACATTTGTAAGCAGATTACTGTCAAAGAAGAAAAGATTATCATCTTTATTATCAAAAACATATACAGGAGTGCCATTATGATCCTGATAAGTGCCATTGAGTACCACTGTATTCAGACTGCCTGAACCGTAAGGATTGTTTGTATGAGTTACTTTATCAGAGAAGAGATTATTCATGGTAAGCTGTATCTTACTGGCAAAATCTTTGATGGCTGTATTTTCAAAAAGTACCTGTAGAAACAATACTTTAAAATCATAAGTAGCGCCTGCTGCAGGCTGTATCGGCTTATTAGGATCTAATCCCTGTGAGATTTGCTGGGCATATGCAGGATCAACATAATTTATCAACCCGAACAAAGAACTTACAGGATCCATAGTTATCACACCGCTTGCATCTACACGGTTTATTTCTATTCCAAAATGATGTGCATAGAAGTTTTTAAGGTTAATACCGCTGATTAGTCCTTTTAATTGTTGAGGGAATTCTTTTAGATCGATTGTTGCTTTAAGAGCCAGAATGCCATTCCAATTAGGATCATTGATAATGGAATGAAACTTCCGATAATATTCAAGCTGTCCGGAGGCAGGATTTAAGAGAGCGGCGTTATATGCATCTTCAGCTGCCTGTAAATAATCCTGAAGCCACGATGATACGGCAACCAGCTGGTTATAAGAAGCATTGGGATCAGTATTGTCTTTATCAATATTAAACGCATTAGCCTGAGTCCATTCTTTCGGATTTTTTACCCGATCAATAATGCTGCCCTGACAGAATTTAAAAATTAAAACATTATTATAGTCGGCGTAAGTATTACTTGTTCCCACATTCAGATCAAAAGGCCAGTCTTCAATAGACATTTTATTGTTGAACACCGCTTGATTGCTTGAGCCACCGCCTGATGTATTCATCGTTGAGAATAAATTGCCTAAATATTGATTATTGGTCATTACCAGAAACTGCTGATTGGTAAGAAATGCGCTCTGCATTTGAGGCATCAGATTAATAAAACTGAGCTGATATTGCGGAGGTTTTGCCGGTATTTGCCCTTCGGGATTTAGATATTCAGGAGAACCGTTATTTACGGTATTCTGCGCCAGATTTAGTAGTCTCCAGCTGCCGTCATTATTTACATTGGCAACCATTCCCTGCGGTGTAGCAGAGGCAGTGTAAGACATTGCTTCCGCTTCTGCCATGCTTCTTTTTGCCAGACTCTTGCTGGAACGAGGTACGGTGAAGGCGGCTGATATCAATGCTTTTCTTTCTGCACTGAGCACCTTGGATTCAAATGTATTTATATCTAGTGAGCTTGAAGAAGATACAGTACTTATGCCAAGATAAGGCACCAATGGCACTGCAAAATTGTTGTCTTGCGGCATATCTACCGAAGGCTCATAAAACCCTAGAAATCCTGTGATGTTATTCGCAGATGACGCTATACCATGATCTTTGGCAAATAAAGAAGCCCCCTGAGGTTGTGAAGCATATTGCACATTGCCGGAAATTTGGGTAACAATATTAGCCCATGCCGTGAGATAGGTACTGTCGAGAGTGGGAGCACCTGTCCCCGGATTGGCAAGTGAAACTTCCTGCCCCGGAAAATTAGCGGCAAAGGCGGCCTGCTTTGAAATAAAGCGTATAGTATCGCCGGTAACAGTACCGTTATTATTTTTATAAGGAGTAAAGGTAATGATCTCAGTACCTGAAAGTCCGGGAAGCAAACTGTATTGCCCGTTTTCATCGGCAAAGGCAGCTTGTGATGCTCCTGGATCAAGATAAAAATCGCCTTCCGGTGAAAGGTAGTATGGATCGGCGCCTGCTGCATCCTGTGGTGATATTACAAAACGTGCGCTGTAGTCTGTCGGAAATAAATTATTGACAGGTGCACCTGAATCTACCATGTTTACCAAAGGCCATAAAGTAAGAGGGTAGCCGGTATTGATAGCATAATTACTAAGCAGGAAAGCAGATCTTTTCTGACCGCTAAGTGTATTGTAGATCTGGCCAGTGATGGCAAAATAGGTATTCAGTCCGTTATTATTAGCTATATCGAGCAGATCTATTTCGGTCTGGGTAATTAAATAATCATTGCCATTGCCGGTTTTCAGCATGGGATAAGAGAAGCAGGAACGTGGTTTGCTGTTGCCGTAATAATATTTATTTTGTAAGCCATATGCTGTAAAGTCCAAATTCATATTAAGCCCCAGTGAAAAACGAAAAGATCCTGTACCCGGACCGCTGAAAGGAATCGTAATGTCGCTGTTGAAGAGCGAACTGGCTCCAAGTACTTTATTCGCAAAGTTCATGTTAGGATTGCCTGGAGTCCAGATAAGCCGTAAAGCATCCGGAGTTGTTTCCGGCTGTAATGTCATAGTGGTATTGTTCAGTATGGTAAGCGTAGCAAAACCATTTCCGATGGTAGTATTAAATGTCTGCCCTACTACAAAAGGTTTATTGGCTCCATATTGAGCAAAATTAATAACGGTCGTATTTTTATCAGAAGGTTTTTCATTAATGTTACTCAGCCATACAACTGTAAGGTTGGCTGTTACGTTTTGACGAAACGTAAGCAGATAAGAACGGTAGTTCTCTATAAAGGTCCTTGGATCGGCGGGAGCTGTTTTGGCAAAAAGAAAATAGACCTGTTGCTGTACTGCAGTCTGAAGGGTAATAGCAGGATCAGTATAAGCAGATCCTTCCGGTAGCAATAAAGCAGTCCAGTGTTGCCCTATTTGATTGTATATATACAGCGCAGGGTTTCCGGAGTTTTCATTGCTGAATATGATTTCTGTTTCGGATTGTGCCATAAGAATAATTGTTTTTTATCAAAATAGGATACAGTAAATTCTTAACCGGGGCAGAATAGCATAACAACAATCACGACATCTAAAAGGGACAGATTTAATACTGTAATTGTTTTTCCGGCAAAGTTGCCTACAGCAATTGCCTGCTGACCGGGCTTTAAATAGTGTGTACCATTGAACGTTGCCGTACTGTCCAGTTGAATAGTACTTGTATCTGGTGCGCCGGTTAATACAAATGTGGCTATATTAGCCTGACTGTTATTGGTAATAGAACAGATACAATCGCTTCCATTGTTGGTTTGCTTTTGTGCAAATTCATATCGGGAAAGCCATACAGTGTCTGCTTTAGACTTGACCATACCCTGAGCCGTTGCCAGAGTATGACCAAGAATAAATAATAAGAGAATCTGAAAGCGGAGTTTACCGCTACAATTAGCTTGTTTGACACTGAATACTTGCCTCAGCATCATTTTGAGCATTGGTAATGTTGGTGATGGTAACTGTTGAACCGCCAAAATCACCAAAAGCTGTAACTACGATGTTTGGAGAATTGGGCTTCAAAGAATACACCCCGTCGAAAGGTGTTGTCGACTGACCTGCATTGTCTACAATAATACCACTTGCCGGAGCTCCCGAAATAGCAAATTTTAATACATTACTTCTGCTGGCGTTAGCAATGGTGATGGTAGAGTTTGTACCGTTTGCCGTATTCCAGGTACAGAATTGACCTGATTTAATACTTGCACTTCCACTTTGGTTGATTACTGGATTTTGTGATGCCATAATTATTAGTTTTAAGGTTTAAAAAATATTTTAAAATTACTTATGTCAAAGAAGTCAATTATTAAAAAATATTACAGCCCGGCTTTTTAAAATTTGCCTTGTTGATGTAATAGAAGATTCATTAAAGAACAACTCAAAGTAAAGAAAATAAAATAATACACCGTTAAGTGAAAATACTTAATTTATAAACTGCGTATTTATACTTAACTGACTATCAGTGTTATATAAACGTATAAAAACACGTGCATTTAAGGAACTGAGCTTCCTGTAAAATAAATATTAAAGGTAAATAAAAGTAATAATCATAGCGGCCTGGCAGGAGATTCAGTATATCTTTTTTATGTAATTAATGGTTTTATTCGGTTAAATATTTTCAGATAACAGACAAATTTTATATTTGAAAATCTGTTCTTTACAGTTGTTTAAGAAGAAAAAAAGCAAATTCTTTTTACAGCAATAAAAAAATCTATATATTTGCACCAGTTAAAACAAGCGCTCTTTATCTTACTTCAAAAGTTACTCATTTGGTAATATTTTGAATATAACAGCAGCAAAAGCATACGGATAAGTATTTTTCTGAAAAGTATGAATTACATCCGCATAGCAAAAGTTTTATCAGTTTACTTTTAAAAATTGATCCGGTAGTTCAGCTGGTTAGAATGCCGCCCTGTCACGGCGGAGGTCGCGGGTTCGAGTCCCGTCCGGATCGCAGAGAGTCTTCTAATTGTAGAAGACTTTTTTTATTTATATCATTTTATATTTTCAGATTAATTCATGAAGAGTTTTTGTATAATTTTCTGAAAATAATTCCCAACATTTATACAGAATAAACCCTAATTTTTTAAATTTCCATTAGCAGAAATATCAAGATTAAAGAGAAAATAAACGGATGATTACATTAAACTTTGATTGGAACAATAAGGAAGAACTGAAAGAAAATCTTCTGAAATGGGCTTATGATGAAAGTTTAATACTGTTGGAAGATGATGAAGATGTTCTTTTTTTTGATAATGAATGGATGGGAATCATTTTTCCGTTTATATTTGATGAAAAATGTGCAAAAAGAGGCTTTATAATTCTTATTCTTAAAAACTATATCAGAGATTGTTTTTTACGGAGAAGATCATTATCGGAATTAGAAACTATTCAGAAATTGTTTGTTAGCGAAATGCAGACTTATTGTTCAGTAAAAAAAGATTTTCTCATTCAGGATTGTGTAGAGTACTTTATGGTTTGTAAAAGCAAATTAGAAAAAGGTCATCAACACACAAAATAATATTCTGAATTTCTGTTTTACCCGTTTTTCAAAATTAAACTTTCCGCCAATCATTTATAAACAAAACGTTACAAGGTATTTAAAGCTTGTTTAATATTTTACCACTTTTTATATTTATATTTTTTCGATAGAATTTAACTAATTAAATTATTTATTAAAAATTAGTAAAATTTTAAAATTATTTTTCTTTTATTTTAAATAAATATGTATATTCGTTAAATAATCACAAAGTTAGATGAGAATTATTCAATTAATCACACAAAGTTGAATAATGCCATTAAAATTATTTCGAGAAACCTGTAAGTAGTTGCTGTTCTGCAATCTATTCCAAATACATTTTAATGAACATTTAACTTATTAGAGTATAATAATAAGTAATAAGCCTTAAAGCTATGAGGTTAATGTTTATTGTATGTTCAGTCCTGATTTCACCACTGCTTTTATCTCAGGTAGGGGTGAATACTCCTAATCCTGATCCTTCAGCGGCACTCGACATTGTGGCAAAAGCATCAGACAAAGGGGTTCTCATACCGCGAGTTCCTCTTCAGAGCGTTACGGACGTTTCTACCGTTCCTAATCCTGCAGTCAGCCTGCTTGTTTATAATACAACGACAAACAGCGTAATTACCAAAGGCTACTATTATTGGGATGGCAGCAAATGGCTCAGATTTAATGACAGTTCAAAAATTTTCTACGGAAACTCAGATCCTGCTATTCCTACCACCAACTCTACGGGAGATATATTTGTTAATAATTCTACGGGAACTCTCTTTGTGTATAATGGCAGCAATTGGATTTCACAAATGTCCGGAACGGAGATTCTTTCTGTAAAAATTATTGCAACAGATGGTCAGACGGAATTCCCGACTCCCTGGAATGTAAGTTCTTCTAATACAAAAGTCTACAGAAATGGCGTAAACATAGATTTTCAGGTTCTTTCTTCATTTAATATAAAACTGGAACCCGGAGTATCCTGCTACGCTAACGATGAAATAAAAATTTACAAATTCTTATAAAACTTTAAAATTACTTATCATGAAAAGGTATCTACAAACTTCAGCAATCCTGGTATTCATTCTTTCATCTTTCGGAATGGTAAATGCGCAGCAAACGACAGGCGATGTAACCCAAAATTCTGCTAATGGAGCAACACAGGCTCTTAACGGAACAATAAGAGTAATAGACAACAAGGGGACAATTAAATACCTGCAGGCTAAAAACGGGATTACAACGCTTACTAATACAACGAATAATGTAACAACTACAACCTGGCAACTGGGAGGTACGCTTACAGATGACACAACTATTGATCTTAACGGCAAAAAGTTCGGATTAGCGAAAGTCCTTCAGAACACCAATGCAAATCAGGCAGGATCTAATGTTCCTTCAACTTCTGCAACATTAGGAACTTCAGGGTACACAATTCTGGTAAGAGATGAAGCTACAGGAAATGTTTTAAAAATGCTTGCAACAGATCTTGTACAAAGCGGACAGGAAAAATTTACCTCTGCGGCTGGCCAGACTTCTTACAATTTAACGGGATCTCCTGCATTGCCTGCTTATTCGCAGGTATGGGTATACAGAAACGGAGCAAAATTAATTGCCAATGAAGATTATACAGTATCAGGATCTGTGGTAACTCTCGTTCCGAACAGTACTGCTCCTAACAACTGGTCTGTACTGGCGGGAGACATTATTGAGGTTCAGTATCTGAAATAAGAGATTTCTTTAGAATAATAATTGATCAAAATTTTATTGATAACATGAGACTGGCAAATTTTTCAATTTTATTTTGTTCGTTTTTGTCTTTTTCACTCTATGCACAAGTGCGGGTAGTTGATAACAAAGGTACCCTTAAACAGATTGATGAGTCAAAATGGACTTTATCCGGCAGTAATATTTACAATAAAAACTCCGGGAATGTGGGTATTGGTGTAACCAATCCTACTGAAAAGCTTGACGTTAATGGAATCGTAAAATCTGTCGGAGCTGCCTATACCAGTGCAGGTCTTATTAATAAAATTTTATATGCAAATGCTTCTGGTAATGTAAGTCCGCTTTCTTTAGGCTCAGGACTTACATTCTCCGGCGGTATTCTTAATACCGTCAATAACGGAACTGTAACAAGTGTAGGGCTCAGTATGCCTGCTGCATTCAGTGTTTCCAATTCTCCGATCACCAATTCGGGAACGATTACAGTCACCGGTTCGGGAACCATTTCTCAATACATCAGAGGAAATGGCACTTTAGGAAACTTTTTATTATCAGGTTTAAATGATGTTTCTTTGTCTGGTCTTACAGCAGGACAGATTTTGCAGTATAATGGTTCAGTCTGGGCTAATATATCTCCAAATTCTGCTCTTACCAAAGGAAATTTAACGACAACCACTACTGGATTGTCCGTAAGCGGAGGTACTAATGCTGTTTTAGGAAGCGGAGCAGCGGTCGATTACAATTTAGTGACTGGTATCGGAGAGCTTTCCGTAGGAGCTCAGGGAGTTTCAGGAGGAACGGGAATTGCAAATACTTATATTGGTGCGGACGGACAGAAACATTTGCTGCCTTCAGCATACTCTTTGCTAGTTGCAAGTTCCACGACCCTTGGAGGAGTAAAAATTGGTTCAGGAATTAATATTGCGGCAGACGGTACAATATCGGCGGCAAATACGGGAACAGTTACAAGTGTAGGACTTAGTATGCCTTCTGCATTTAGTGTTTCCGGCTCTCCGATTACCAATTCGGGAACGATTACTGTTTCCGGTTCGGGAACAGCTACTCAATACATTAGAGGAAACGGAACTTTAGGAAATTTCGCATTGTCAGGTTTAAGTGATGTATCTCTTTCCGCTATTGCAGCAGGGCAGATTTTACAATATAACGGATCTGGCTGGATCAATACATCACCAAATGCAGCGCTTACAAGAGGTAATATAACGACATCAACAGCGGGATTAACTCTAACAGGCGGTACCAATGCTGTATTGGGGAGCGGAGTAACTTTAGACTACGATTTAGTTACTGGCATCGGTAACCTTGTTTCAGGAACTCAGGGAGTCTTGGGAGGGACAGGAAATACAAATACCTATATTGGTGCAGATGGGCAGAAACACTTGCTACCTTCGGCATATTCTCTGCCTGTTGCAAGTTCCACAATTCTTGGAGGGGTAAAAATTGGCTCAGGAATAAATGTTGCTCCGGACGGAACGATTTCAGCCTCAAATACAGGAACTGTAACCAATATTGCCACAGGAACAGGACTTACGGGAGGACCCATAAACACTACAGGAACCATATCTTTGAGTAATACTGCGGTGACTGCAGGGGCTTACGGAACCGCTTCTACTGCTGTTCCTACATTCACGGTAAATGCACAGGGACAATTAACTGCAGCAGGAACTTATCCAACATCAGGAATTTCTATAGCAGGTGACGTTACCGGAACCTTAGCAGCTTCCACAGTTACAAAAATTCAGGGACGAAATGTTGCCAATACAGCTCCTGTAAACGGACAGACATTGATTTACAACACCACTACCAGCCAATGGGAACCCAGCAATTATACCTTTCCTCAGTTGCTGGTAGATGCTTCGAGAACCACAACATATACTCCTGCTGTTGCCTATGTTGTTATCCCCTACAATACAACAGCGGTAAATGTAGGAACTTCCTATAATACAACCTCAGGAAATTTTACGGCTCCGGCGACAGGAACGTATCAGATTATCGTAAATAACAGTTTTAATGCAAATACAGCTGCCAACCATGCAATTACAACCAGAATTGTTGTAAATGGTACAACAGACACAGAATCATCCTGTTCGGCATCTCCATACGCGGGAAGCGGAGTTAATATTACAAGTTCTCCATCATCAGTGGTGAACCTAACAGCCGGACAAACGGTTAATATACAAATCGGTGGGGAAGTGGGTACTGTTACGGCTTTAACAGGTACCGGACAGCACAGATTGAAAATCATCAGATTAAATTAATTTTATGAATTAGTCTTTGCATTGGCTGTCTATATTTTATGGAGTGAATTCTCAGTTTATTTTCTTTATAATAGCTTTTTAGTTAACTATCAGTCAATTATCAGATAAGCTTGAAAATAATGAACTTTCAGAATAGGATTATCTGCTCACCGTATTTTTACGGTAAATGAACGCTGTATTTTTTTTATCCGATTTTAGGTCTGATATTTGTACTGAGTAGAAAAAATTATCTGCCATTTTTATTTATGAAAAACAGACTTGTGAAAAAATCATTTCTTTACGCATTCTTTATTACTTTAATGATGGTTTCCTGCAAAAAGGAAATTGAAAAAATCAGCGATAAAATCAGTGATACAACATCATCAATAAGTGAACCCGATTCTGAAAAAGATTCTATAATTGTAAAAAAAGATTCTGTAATAGAAAAAGAATCTTTACCACCCGCAATGCAGGAAGATGGTTTTTACAATGCTTTTATTTTCCCAAAAGACAAAAAAATGAAAGATTCTCTCTTCGGAATCTTCAATGAAAAGTATACTGAAAAGGAGCGTTATGCTATTTTAGCTTTAAACAGGCTGGATTCTAAAAATAAATGGAATGCCGATACTTTGGTGGTTCCTGCAAAAATTGATACTACATTAATGGAGTATTCTCCTTTCCCGATGCAGCTTGATGTGTTGAGTCCGGTGAAGAAATTTGTTATCTTTTCATATCCTATTCAGGCTTACGGAGTATATTCAAACGGAACATTGGTAAAATGGGGTCCTACAAGTATGGGGAAGAAAACCGCCAAAACAAAGACAGGTCTTACTTTTGCCAACTGGAAAAAGCAGCTGGCAATTTCAACTGTAAGCAGCGAGTGGAAATTGCCTTACAATTTTAATATTTTTAATCTTGACGGAATTGGATGGCATCAGTACGATCTTCCGGGTTACCCTGCATCGCACTCCTGTTTAAGATTATTAATGAAAGATGCAAAATGGCTTTACGGTTATGCAGATACGTGGGTATTAAATCCGGGTGGTGCAACTACAAAAGCAAAAGGAACTCCGGTAATGGTGTATGGAGATTATGGCTGGGGCAAAAGAAAACCCTGGAGAAAACTTCTAAACGATCCGAATGCAAACAGCGTTTCTGTGGAAGAAATGACTAAGATGATAGAGCCAAACATCGAAAAAATACTCAAAGAGCAGGACAACAGAGAAAAAGTGGTGGATTCTATAAAAGCGGCAAAAGCTGTTGTGGAACAAATGCCGCAAACCACCAAAACAGTTGCTCCTTAATCGATCTTTTCGAATTGCAGCGTAGATTCTTCGGCGAATCTTCTGAGCTTCTGCATTTCATCTTTCCCTTTATGTTGGCCGAAACGTGCTGCTGCATATGTGAGTGCAATGCAGAATAACATAATAAAGGATGCGGTAAGCGCCCATGGAAATTCCTGACTGTTGATTTGTTTTTCAACATAATACATGGAAATAAAAACCATCCAGAGGATCGAAAAAACAAAGTATAAAAACATAAAAAACGTCCAAACTGCGGAACTGGGTCCGAAAACGCCCCGTATCGCAGTTTTTTCGTCTTCAATTTCAATCCTTAAAGACAATCTTGGTTTCCAGTAGGTTTCATAATCTGTTTCCACACAGATGGTTGCAACCTCTTTATTAATGTTGCCGGAAAATTCATCTTTATGTTCTTTAAGATATTTTTTCAGATTTTCTGCATATTCTTCTTTGGTTAAATGAGTGAACATCTTAAATCGCGGTCTGGTTCTTATTTTGTCCAGCGTAGTTTCTTCGGTTTTCATATCATTCTTGTTCTTGGTAAGGTATCGGATCTTCGAGAGTAAAGCTTAAAGTCATTTGTTTATTTTTTCTTTCAATCAGCATATCGATGGTTTTTCCTTCATCGGATTTCATCAGTTCCATAATTTTATTGAGCGTCATATCTTCTGTTTTCTTGCCGTTAATACTAATCAGGCGGTCATCTTTCTGAAGTCCGGCTTTAGCTCCGGGAGAATCTTTACGGACTCCGGCAATGGAAAAAATGGGCTTTAAAACAAAATTATACTGCAGGTTGTTATTAATGATTTCGATTCCGTTGGAAGGACTTTCTTTGCTTTTAGCGGGAAGATTCACCACATCTTTTGTCCATTCCATTCCGTCCTGTTTAAAATCCAGACCGCTCATATTGAAATGAAAAGGATCATCGTAATTGCCGTTCTTTTTTAAATACATTTTCTGATCAGAATAATCGAATGCAACAGTAAAACGTCTCATAATATCTCCGCCAATTGAGCCTTTTCTGTTTTCCACCATATTTACATGCTGAATAGAATATTCATCAGGCATTGCCGTTAATGGCTTTTCAAATTTAAAATCTCCGAGATACAGATTGTGAATTCTGCTCCGTTTGCCATACACATCGCCATTGAAACCTCTTCCCAGATAATCATCGATATTCGGCCGGTTGTATACAAAATCTTTGATAAGGGCAGGAAATAACCACATCGGATCACTGTTTCCCAGATCAATCAGCAATTTTGAAGGTTTTCTTTCTCTGGTCATTTCAACATCAGCCACAATATAAGGCTTGTTTTTTTCGATGCTGATATCCATCTCTCTGAAATTTTTTATCTTTTTCTGAAATAGATTTTTATCGTTGTAAATGGTAATCTTTTTAGATGCATAATCAATCAGGACAGGATGGTCTTTAAAAAAATGATAGCCGATAATTCCATTCACAGGAATTCCTACGTGCGATGAAATATTAAAATCCTGATCGGTAATGATATAAACCGTCATTGAATAATTCACGAAATTTTTTCCGATTTTCGCAATATTATTGTCGGAACGTAATCCGTCGATGCTTGCACTGCCTCCTAAACCGGCAAACTTTATCTTTTCGACATTCTGAAGACTGATTTCTTTATTTTCCAGACTGAAAATTGAAGTTTCTGCCACTCCCGTATCCAGTAAAAAAGTGAGATTAACCCCGTTAATGTTGACGGGAATAAAGATTAAATTGGCAATAAGCTTAAAGGGAATAACTGTTTTTTTGGCATCCTTTATTTCAAAAGAGTTCTGAGCATTCATTAAAATGCTGAACAGCAACAACACAAAAAGATACCTCAGTTTCATTTACTGAATTTACTGAATTTATCCTTATCATCAATAAAAAAACATTCCCAAAATGAGAATGTTTGTATTTTGTTTAATAATTTAAAACGAATGTTTACATTTCGATAATCTATTTGGAGAAAAAATCCATCAGATCCATATAATTTTTCTGATTCACTCCATGACCGCTCATGTATTCCCTGAATGTAAAATAACAGCTTAAATCATATAAAAGATCTGCCGCTTTTCTTCCCCATTCCAAAGGAATTACGGCATCGTCTGTTCCATGAGAAATAAAGAAGCGAAGTCTTTCCAGTTTTTTCTTATCCCTTACAATGTCGGTGAGTAATTTTTCTTCCGGATAGCTGCTTAAACAAGCCACAAGATTGAACATTTCAGGGTATTTTAAAGCCAGAGCATAACATAAAATTCCCCCCTGACTGAAACCGCAAAGGTGAGTCTTTCCTTCGGTAATTCCGTAGCTGTTTATAATTTTAAGAATACTTTCCGTAACGCTGTTTAAAGATTCTGTAGCCTGCGGAACATCAATAAAATTTTCAGGATTATTAAAATCGATATCATACCATGAAAAGCCTTCAAACTGGGTGTTTCTTGGAGCTCTGAAGCTTACGATAATCCAGTCTTTAGGAAGTGTTTCCCTGAAGCTGAAAAGATCCTGCTCGTTGCTTCCATAGCCATGAAGCATGAAAAGAATCGTGGTGTCGGAACTAATATTTTCGGGTTCTCTTACAATATAATCTAAATTCATAAGGCAAAGATAATTATTAATGATGTATTTATCCTTCAACAGCATCAAAATAAGACCATTTCAGAGACACGGACAAACTGTCTTAAAAACTATTGTCCAGTCATTCAATATTCAGGCAAAAACAACGGTGTAAATATTTATTGAATTGATATTATTTGCAAATCATTGTTGGAAATTTTTCATAAAAGTTATTTTTATATTGATAAAAAACCTATATTTGGAACATTAAAAATCTATTTGGAGAAATGAAGCAATTTTACAAATCAAAAAGTTTACTTAGACTTTCTTTTTTATTCGCTGTATTATTTTCGGCAATTTTAGTTGTTAATTCTTGTAAGAAAGATGACGAGGACGGATTTACAGATCATATTATTCAATTTGAAGCTAAAATAAATACAAAAGGTCCAAATCCACCTGCAAATCCACCAGTTACAGGAACTTTCAAAACAGTAGTTACACAAATCGGAACAGGGCAGAGTACTACTTTCAATCCTACAGGAACTACATGGTCCAGCGGAGAGCAGTTTGTAAGCTCAAGCCAGGCTCAGCTAAATTTAGCAGCAAATGCAGTTCTTCCTTATTCAGATTCTGAGCTAATCATCAATATTTATGTAGACGGTGAAGTTGCTAAAACTAAAAAAGTAGTAGGATCGGGTACGCAGAGTGCATCACTTTCTTACAGCTTCTTAGAATTATAAGAAAAAATTATTCAAAATATAAAGACCATCTGAAAAGGTGGTCTTTTTTTATTGATATTACCTAAAAAATCGGGGGCGCAAAATTGAAAATTTTACGCCCCCGATTTACACTATATTATTAACTTTTAAATTACTTTCATAATAAAATAGCTCTTCTTTCCTTTTTGAAGAAGTAAAAACTTTCCGTCAATCAGATCACTTTCATTGGCAGTGTAAACATCATTAATTTTCTGTTTGTTTACGGAAATAGAATTTCCTTTCAGCTCTCTTGTCGCTTCGCTTTTCGATTTTAAAAATCCTGATTTTTCAGATAAAAGATCTACAATATTTACACCTAAAACATCATTCTTCAATACTTCTTTTTGAGGAACTCCGTCAAATACTTCCAGAAAAGTTTCTTCATCAAGACTTACCAGATCTTCAGCGGTTGAACGTCCGAAAAGAATCTCAGATGCTTTCAATGCCTTTTCGTATTCATCTTTTCCGTGAACCCATACCGTAACTTCCTCAGCTAATTTTTTCTGAAGTTTTCTTTCGTGAGGAGCCGTTTTATGATCTTTAATTAAAGCTTCAATTTCTTCCTTCCCTAAAAATGTATAGAATTTAATGAATCTTTCTGCGTCTTCATCCGTTGCATTCAGCCAGAACTGATAGAATTTGTAAGGAGAAGTCTTCTTTTTATCCAGCCAGTAATTTTCTCCGCTTTCAGACTTCCCGAATTTAGAACCGTCGGCTTTTGTAATCAGAGGAACTGTTAATGCAAAAGCTTCACCCTGCGCTTTTCTGCGGATCAGTTCAGTTCCGGTCGTGATATTTCCCCACTGGTCAGAACCTCCCATCTGAAGTTTAACGCTGTTATTTTGATACAGATGTAAAAAATCATACCCCTGAATCAACTGATACGTAAACTCCGTAAAACTCATTCCTTCTGCACCCGATTCTCCCGAAAATCTTTTCTTCACAGAATCTTTCGCCATCATATAGTTTACGGTAATATTTTTTCCTACATTTTTGGCAAAATCAAGGAAAGATATATTTTTCATCCAGTCGTAATTGTTTACCAGTTCCGCTTTATTCGGCTCGCTCCCCGAAAAATCCAAAAATCTGGAAAGCTGATTTTTAAGACAGTCTACATAATGAAGCAAAGTATCTTCATCCAGAAGATTTCTTTCCGCAGACTTTCCCGAAGGATCACCAATCATTCCTGTTGCGCCACCCACCAAAGCAATCGGTTTATGACCGTGCTGCTGAAAATGAGCTAAAATTTTGATCTGAATAAGACTTCCGATATGCAAAGAATCTGCGGTAGGATCAAAACCGATGTAAGCTGTTGTCATTTCCTTATCCAGTTGTTCGTCCGTTCCGGGCATCATGTCGGCAAAAAGCCCGCGCCATTTCAGTTCTTCAATAAAAGAGTTCATTATTTTCTGATTTAAAATTTTAATGTGCAAAGATAATCATTTCAGAGCAATAAGGCGAAGACAGAAACTTTCAATTCAGGATGAAAAAGAAGCTGTTTTTTTAGGAGCTGTTTCCTGCTCTCCGCACTCGCTATTTTGTTTGATATAGGTTTCGGCGGCAAAGCCGCCGAAACCTATATCAAACAAAATGAGCTCAGACAAATGCTGCGATCAGGGCTAAACTTCGGTCGGTAATACCATTTTTACCAAAAAATCATTTGATTTCCTGCATTGTATTTTCAGCGAAAATCAGTTATATTTGTTACTAATGAACGACGAACAATTATTTCCTCTCATTCAGAAAGCGAAGGAAAAAGACCAGAAAGCGCAGACAAAGCTCATCAACATTTTTTGGGTTGATGTTTTTTCTTTTGTAATGAAAAAAGTTCACGACGAAAATGATGCCGATGAAATCACCGTAAATGTTTTTTCAAAAGTCCTTTCAAAGCTGGAAATGTACGATCCTCATTTTCAGTTTAAAACATGGGTTCTCACGATCGCGCAGAATACCATCATCGATTTTTGGCGGAAAAAATCTAGAGAAAATCAGGATCCTACAGAAAATTTGGATGAAGTAAAAAACCAATATGCCAAATCTCCTGAAGAATTAATGATTTCCGAAGAAGAACAAAAGAAAATCATTAAAACAATAGAATCTTTAGATGTCAATTATCAGGAAATCATTCGTTTAAGATTTTTTGAAGAAAAAAGCATCAAAGAAATTGCCGAAGAACTGGGCATTTCTGTCGCCAATACAAAAGTTAGGGTGATGCGTGCAAAAAAAGTTCTGGCAGAATTACTGAAAAATAATGAGTTTGAGGATCAGTAATCACAAAATCTCCATCTTCAGGCATAAAACATAATGCACTGAGGTTTATCATATTCTGAATAAATTTTTAATAATTGCTAAAAATCATATATGATTAAACGTTTACATTTTCTAAATTCGTATGAAAATTAAGAAATATGACTTTTGGAATTGAGGCAGCAAGCTATTATGTGCCTTCATTATATTTGGAAATTAAAGATTTAGCAGAAAAAAGAGGAATCGAACCTGCAAAACTCGAAAAAGGATTGGGATTGCATAAAATGGGCTTTCCCGATGTTCATGAAGATGCCGCAACATTTGCAGCAGAAGCATTACTTAAACTCATAAAGGATTATAACATCAATCCGAAAGAAATATCAAGAATTTACTTAGGAACAGAAAGCGCTTTGGATGCCGCTAAACCAACTGCTTCTTATGCTATGCAGATGGTAGAAAAAGTTCTCGAAAAAGAATTTGGAGAACGGGTTTTCAGGAACTGTGATGTGGTAGACATGACTTTTGCGTGCATCGGAGCAGTAGATGCGCTTCATAATTCTTTAGATTTTGTAAGAGCAAACCCTGATAAAAAAGCGGTAGTTATTGCAAGTGATTACGCAAAATACGAACTGGCTTCTTCCGGAGAATATACACAGGGTGGAGGAGCAGTTGCGGTTTTAATTTCTTCAAAACCTGATCTCATTGAAATTGAAAACAACTGGGGAGTTGCCACAGAATCGGTCTTTGACTTTTTCAAGCCGCGTCGTCATTTCAAAAAAGAAGACTTAACGAATGCTCCCGAAAGTTTTCCTGAAAAAATAGAAGTTTTTACGGATGAACCTGTCTTTGACGGACAATATTCCAACCAGTGTTATCAGGAAAGAATTAGAGAAGCCTACGATCATTATAAAGAAATTACAGGACTTAATAAGCCTTACGAAAACTGGAAACATCTAATCTTCCATCTTCCATATGCGTTCCACGGAAAGAGAGTTTTCACAGAAATTTACAGCTTAGAAAACGCTTTGTCTTACGAAACACCTGAAGAACAAAAAGCAGTGGCAAAATCAGAAGAATACCTTCAGTTTATTAATGATAAAATTGAAAAATCGCAAAGAGCCTCTTCGGAAATCGGAAATATGTATACCGCTTCTATTTTTATGGCTCTACTTTCTGCTTTACAGACATCTTTTAACGAGAATGAAGAATTGGCAGGACAGCAAATCGGATTTTTAGGATACGGAAGCGGATCAAAATCCAAAGTTTTTGCCGGAAAAGTTTCAGAAAACTGGAAAAAGGTGACCGAAAAATGGAATTTATTTGAAAGCTTAAAAAACAGAACAGCAATTGATTTTGAGACTTACGAAAAACTCCACAGAAAACAACTGCAAAATTCAGTTAACGAAAACTATAAAGGCTTTGGTTTAACATCAGTAGAACTGGAAAATCCTCTTTTGAAAGGGGCAAGATATTATGATTATCAGGGATAATTAGAAATTACGAATAATATTAAAACATCTCAATTCGAGGTGTTTTTTTTATTCCGGAAACAACACTGTATCCTGATAACTTTTCGGTGTTACTCCCACTAATTGCTTAAATACTCTCGTAAAATAATTCGCATCCGAAAACCCTGTCTGATAGGCTGTTTCCTTAATGCTGTTCTGGCTCGCCAACAGTTCTTTCGCGCGATTGATTCTTTCCTGCAGAATAAATTCATTCGGAGAAGTTCCCAGTTCATCTTTGAACATTTTAAAGAAATTAGATTTACTTACATATGCCATTTTTGCAATGCTGTCTATCGATAATTTCTGATGAAGGTTTTTCTTAATATAATCTACGGCAAAACCAATTCTGGATCTATTTTTTACGATATTTTTCTCCACCATGCTTCTTGCCTGTGTCTGCATAAGACGGATCAGAAGTTCCTTCAAAGCAAAATCTGCCATAATATCTTTTTGTGAATTATCGTCCATGGCAATTCTCATTATATTATTGGTTGCCGAAGCAAGAGATTGATTATTAAACAGAAAATATTCATCCAGTTCAATATTCCAGCGCGAAGTTTCGTCTACTTTCGGAAGATGATAATTGAGGTGATTGAGAGAACTCTCTATGAATTCAGGATTTAGGCTTAGAGAGATACACTGCGAAGGCGTTTCATCCGCTTCAGGAAAATCGATTACCATCGTTTCTCCCGGCGAAACCAAAACACTTTCTCCCGGATAATAATCGAAATAGCCCGTTTTATGATCTATTTTCATATGCTTTTTGCCTCGAAGCATTGCCGTGAATGCAATCGTTTCAAAATGCAGTTTTACATCGAAAGCAGCCTTATGCGTTTCGTAGATGCTGAATTCACAATTGTTTAGATTGAATTTTGTCTGATTTTCAACCAAGTGCATAAGCTGGTTTTCCCTTTTCAATTCAGGAGTTTCTAATAAAATCTTGTTATTGTTCATTTCTAAACATTTTTAATAGCCTGTTTACTCAAATATAGAAAATAATCGGCTTACAATACTGTTAATGAAATAATAAAATTCTCAGTCTGCACGATTTTGAAGTTTTTTTGTACGATTGTGCTATCCGAATCTCTAAGGGAAGTGTAATTTGGCAATAGATAAAAATTAAAATTGTACGAATATGAGCACTACAACACAACAGCAATCAGGCACACTATTGCAATGGCCTGAATTCAAAAAAAGATATGATAACTACATCAACGGACAATTTACAGCTCCGGTCAACGGACAGTACTTCGATGTAGTTTCTCCCATTGACGGTAAAAATTTCACACAGGCAGCGCATTCATCCAAAGAAGACCTTGAATTGGCGGTAAATGCGGCCGAAAAAGCATTCCAAACATGGAAAAACACTTCTTCCACAGAAAGGAGTATCATTTTAAACAAAATTGCCGACAGGATCGAGCAGAATTTAGAATACATCGCAACCGTTGAAACCATCGATAACGGGAAAGCGGTAAGAGAAACTTTAGCCGCAGATATTCCTTTGGCAATTGATCATTTCAGATATTTTGCGTCCGTTATCAGAGCGGAAGAAGGTTCTCACAACGAACTGGATAAAGATACCGTTTCATTAATCGTTCACGAACCGCTTGGAGTGATCGCACAGATCATTCCATGGAATTTCCCGATCTTAATGGCAGTCTGGAAATTAGCTCCGGCTTTGGCAGCAGGAAACTGTGTCGTTTTAAAACCCGCAGAAAGTACTCCGATTTCCATCATGGTTCTTATGGAACTCATCGGCGATCTGCTTCCGGCAGGAGTGGTGAACATTGTGAACGGTTTCGGAGCAGAACTGGGAAGAGCTTTGGTAACCAATCCGAAAGTAGCAAAAGCAGCATTTACAGGTTCTACAGCAACGGGTAGACTTGTTATGCAGTACGCAACAGAAAATATCATCCCGGTAACGTTAGAATTAGGAGGAAAGTCTCCAAACGTTTTCTTCAATTCGGTAATGGATGCAGACGACGAGTTTTTAGATAAAGCCATCGAAGGCGCAGTTCTTTTTGCTTTGAATCAGGGTGAGATCTGTACCTGTCCGTCAAGATTACTGGTTCAGGAAGACATCGCAGACGCCTTCATTGCCAAAGTGATCGAAAGAGTAAAAGCCATCAAAGTCGGAAATCCTTTAGATAAAACCGTAATGATGGGAGCACAGGCTTCACAGATCCAGAAAGACAAAATCCTTTCCTACATCAAATTAGGAAAAGAAGAAGGCGCAGAAGTGCTTGTCGGTGGAGATGTAAATCATGTTGGCGAAGGTCTGGAAGACGGATATTATATTCAGCCGACCATCTTCAAAGGAAACAACAGAATGAGAATCTTCCAGGAAGAAATTTTCGGACCTGTTCTGGCATTCACCACCTTCAAAGACGAAGAAGAAGCATTAAAAATTGCAAACGACACCATTTACGGTCTTGGAGCAGGAGTATGGACAAGAGATGCCCATCAGCTTTATAACATTCCGCGTCATATTGAAGCAGGAAGAGTTTGGGTAAACCAGTATCATGCATATCCTGCAGGAGCACCTTTCGGAGGATACAAACAATCGGGAATCGGTCGCGAAAACCACAAAATGATGCTGGATCATTACCGTCAGACCAAAAATATGCTGATTTCCTACAACAAAAACAAACTAGGTTTCTTTTAATCTTAAATATTAGGGCGTGCCCGTTTTCCCCGTCTCGGCAACGGGGAAAAACGGTCGGGCTATTCAGGGCTCCACTTCGTTTCGGTGCTCCGTTTCACTCCGCACCGGCTCGTTCCTCGCCGCCCTTCCTATCCCTCACGCGAACAACCATTCGTCCTTATCTGAAATTTTCGGGTGAGCAGGAACTTTTGTGTCATTTAGAGCCGTATCAAAACTTTAAAGAAAAAGACTAAACTTAAAAACCAACTCAAAAAAATAAATAATGATTCCAAAAACAATGAAAGCAGCAGTTGTTCAAGGCTATGGACAACCCCTGAAAATAGAAGAAGTTCCCGTAAGAGAACCCGGAAGATATGAAGTACTCGTAAAAGTAATTGCCTGTGGCGTTTGTCATACAGATTTACACGCGGTGGACGGCGACTGGCCTGCAAAACCAAAAATGCCTTTAATTCCGGGACATGAAGGAGTGGGGATTGTTGTTGCATGTGGTCCTGAAGCTTTTGTAAAAGAAGGAGATGCAGTGGGAGTTCCGTGGCTCTATTCCGCCTGCGGATGCTGCGATTACTGTATCACAGGCTGGGAAACACTTTGTGAAGCCCAGAAAAACGGAGGATACAGCGTTGATGGAGGGTTTGCCGAATATGTCATTGCAGATTCACGATATGTAGGACACCTGAAACCGGATGTTAACTTTTTAGAAATTGCGCCGATTCTTTGTGCGGGAGTCACCGTATATAAAGGTTTAAAGGAAACGGAAACAAAACCGGGAGAATGGGTTGCCATTTCAGGAATCGGTGGATTGGGACACGTTGCCGTTCAGTATGCAAAAGCAATGGGAATGCATGTTGCTGCCATTGATGTCGCTGATGATAAACTGGATCTGGCTAAAAAATTAGGCGCAGATCTGGTCGTGAATGCCAAAACAACAGATCCCGGAGAATACCTCCATAAAGAGGTTGGCGGAATGCATGGTGCATTAATTACAGCAGTATCTCCGATTGCCTTTAAACAGGGAATTGATGTCCTCAGAAGAAAAGGAACAATCGCGTTAAATGGTCTTCCGCCGGGATCATTTGAACTTCCGATTTTTGAAACCGTATTAAAAAGAATCACGGTGCGAGGCTCCATCGTAGGAACTCGAAAAGATCTTCAGGAAGCACTGGATTTTGCAAATGAAGGACTGGTGAAAGCAACGGTAACCCCGGCAAAATTAGAAGATATTAACGATGTTTTCGATAAAATGAAGAAAGGGCAGATCGATGGCAGAATTGTTCTCGATATTGCAGGAAGTTCGAATTAAATAAATTTAGAGTTTCGGCGAAATGACATTTCGCCGAAACTTTTTAACTTTATGTAAGAAAAATAATGACGAGGGAAACGGAGGCGTTAAGAACATGATTTTTGCGAATGGATCAAAGAAGAGATAATGACATTCTGAAATACCGAAAATGTTGTCATTCTGACGAAGGAAGAATCTAAACCTTATTTATAAAGATTTTTTACTTCACTTCTGAACTGTGTTCGTAGACCTTTAATTCACTAAAAATAAAGAAAAATGCAAACAAGAATAGCAAGACTCTCAGCAACCGAAAAA
The DNA here is from genome assembly GCF_018603435.1 of Chryseobacterium sp. ZHDP1. Classification (GTDB taxonomy): domain Bacteria; phylum Bacteroidota; class Bacteroidia; order Flavobacteriales; family Weeksellaceae; genus Chryseobacterium; species Chryseobacterium indicum. The sequence continues at coordinate 4,585,439 of NZ_CP075682.1, forward strand.
GCTCTGGAAGTCATTTGGGAACTGGAAAAAAAATACGGTGATCTGATGTTTTATCAGGCAGGAGGATGCTGTGAAGGAACGCAGCCGCAGTGTTTTGAAAAAGGAGGATTTTACCCGAGAATGAACGATGCGATGATCGGTACGATTAACAATCATGAATTCTGGATCGACCGTGATCTCTTCGAATACTGGAAATACTCACATTTTACACTCGATGTTGTCGATGGTTTCGGACCGGGCGGATTCTCTTTAGAAACACCTCTGGGAAAAACATTCAAAGTCATTTACAGACTTTTCACGCCAGAAGAACTGGAGAATTTAGAACCGGTGAAACGGAGTGAATAATTATCGTGTATTTTTTAACATATTATTTTTCTGAACTATAAAATTTAATTCTCTTTCAAAATCGTATTTTCCCCTAGTAATATTTCTTTTTAGAGTAAAATAATAATTTATAACTCCAATTATTGGTATAATTACTATAAAAGACATATCAGAACTGCCTTGGAAAGGAATATTGAAAAATATAATTAAAAAAATTATCGGAAAAATTAAGGATATACCGGAATATTTTATGGGAGTGAATTCCATTCTAATGAATGTTTTTCCGTTTTCATCATTTATCGTACCTCTTATATAAGGATTTGGAGAACTCATATCAAAAAGATGTCTTCTTCTCATAATCAAAAATTCGTTTTTATTCAAATATCCTTTATATTCATATCTTTTTGGAATTAAATATTCTGAATTTTCAAAAAAACTAAAATTACTATGATAAATAAGCTTTTTTAATATATACATGAATTCAGCTTTATCCATTGTAGTTTCAAAGATTAATTCATCATATAGCCCGATACTTTTGTAAAAAGAATTCATACAGAAATCAATACATAAAATTATTTAGAAAACATTTGTGCAATTCGTGAAAAAACATTCGTGCAATTTGTGTTCAGATAAAAAAATCAAACCTTCACAAACCTGCTCACAAACATAGAAGCTACCAATTGTCCGACCGCATTTAAAACCGTTGCCAAAGGATCAACCAGCGTTCCGATAATCATTACTGCCGGAATTGCTTCTTGCGGTAATTTGTATACCGAAATCATCAGCATTTCTCCGATATATCCTCCGTTCGGAATTCCTCCTGCAACAATGCTTACAAACACGGTAATTCCTAAAGCTAGAAGAAGATTCATAGGATCAAAAAAGTCTCTTCCGATGATTAAGAATGCCACATAAATCTTAATGATCGACGACATGGAAGAACCGTTTTTATGCAAAGTTGTTCCAATCGGGATTACAATATTTGAAATCTGGCTCGGAATTCCGATTTTTGAAGCTGCCTGTAAATTAGCGGGCATCGTGGCGAAGCTGCTGCAGGTACTTAAAGCGGTTAAAGTGGGGAAAACAGCATTCGTCCAGAAACTTTTAACCCCGTTCTGTCCTTTTGCCATAAATGCATAGAGTGAAAAGAAGACCAGAAAATAGACTACTCCTGCAATATAATACAATCCTAAAGGTTTTGCATAAAATCCGAAAAGCTGAGGTCCCAAAGTGGCAACCTGATACGCAAAATAAGCGCCCAAACCAATCGGGGCGACTTTCATAATCAACAAAAGCAGTTCTTTCATCACTTCATAACCCGAAGCGATAAATGAGCGGAAAGCCTGTCCTTTTTCTCCCGCTTTTCTGGCGGAAAATCCTGTCATGAAAGCAAAAATTAAAAGAGCCAGCATATTTTGTCTTGAAAAAAGCTGTGTAAATTCTCCTACCGTAAAAAATCCTACAATTCTGTTTCCCCAACTGTCATTACTCGTTGCTTCCTCCACGATTTCCGAGCTTCCCGAAACTCCGGAAACGGGAAAAAGATAAACGGCACAAATTGTGAAAATTGCAGCAGTTAAAATAAAGAACAGAAAGGTAAAAGCCATGGTTACCATTATCTTTCCGAACTTAGACTGTTGCTCCAGTGAAGCAATAGAATTGGAAACGGCAAAGAAAACCAGCGGAACTACACTTACAAACAGCAGATTCAGGAAGATATCTCCCAAAGGTTTTATATAATCCACAATATCGGGAGCCGCAATTCCGATGATGCTTCCGACAGAGATTCCCAACAGTAAAAGTAAAATTCCGGAGTAGTTTTTCAACACTTCTTTCATGCGTTGCTTTTTAACCAAAGATAGCTTAATTTTTAACATTCCATTATATAAAATTCAGTCATAAAATCCTTAAATTTGAGTAAACATCGTTTCTATGGCTTATATAGATTACTATAAAATTTTAGGCGTAGACAAGAACGCAACGCAGGAAGATATCAAAAAGGCATATCGTAAACTCGCAAGAAAATTACATCCCGATCTTAATCCTGATGATAAGGAAGCCGAAAGACAATTCAAAGAGCTTAATGAAGCCAATGAAGTTCTGAGCAATCCCGAAAACCGTGCAAAGTACGATAAATACGGAGAACACTGGAAGCATGGCGAAGAATATGAAAAAGCTCGGCAACAGCAGCAAAGACAATATCAAAATCAGGGAGGAAACTTCGGAGGCGGATTTTCGGAAGCGGATTTTGGTGATGGGGAAGATTTTTCAGATTTTTTCCAGAGTATGTTTGGCGGAGCAGGAGGAGGTTTCGGAAGGAATTCAAGGGGAAGTGCGTCGGGAAAATTTAAAGGACAGGATATTCAGGCAGAATTAACTTTAACCTTGAAAGATGCCGCAACAACACATCCTCAGACTTTTGATATCAATGGCAAAAAAGTAAGAATTACCATTCCGGCGGGAACTTATGACGGTCAGCAGATTAAATTAAAAGGTCATGGAAATCCCGGTTTCAATGGCGGTCCGAATGGAGATTTATACATTACTTTCAATATCACTCCTGATCCGAATTTTGAAAGAACCGGTGATGATCTGAAATCTAAAGTTTCAATTGATCTGTACACTGCCGTTTTAGGCGGTGACGTAAAAGTAAACACGCTGAACGGAAGCGTAAATCTGAAAGTAAAACCTGAAACACAGAACGGAACAACGGTGAGACTAAAAGGAAAAGGTTTTCCGGTGTACAAGAAAGAGGGCGAATTTGGTGATCTTTTCGTGACGTATGAAGTTAAATTACCGACAAACCTGACTGAAAAGCAGAAAGAACTTTTTGAACAACTTAAAAATTCCTAAGCCATGAGTGAAAGAATATCGCGGGAAGAACTCGTAAAAATATACAATGTAGAAATTACTTTTTTTGATGAACTGGTGAATTCCGGATTGCTCAATATTCATACAGAAAACGAAATCCGTTATGTGATGTATGAAGATTTGTCCACGTTTGAGCGGTTTACCAACTGGCATTATGATCTGGAAATCAATCTTCCGGGTTTGGAAGTGATCCATGAAATGCTGAAAAAAATGGAAGATCTCAGACAGAGGAACCGTGAACTGATGAATAAACTTTCGGCAGTTGCAGATAAATATGAGGATGGGTAATTTAGTTGATAGCTGAAGCATCATGATTGATGATTGGAGTTGTGAAAAAACAAGAGATCAATGAAGAGATCATCATTTAATTAAATTTTTCATTTAGCTTTGCATCAGAAATTACTGTTTATGACTGAAGAAAAAGTTATTGTTTTAAAACCTAAAAGGAAAGACTTCGAAGAAATATATTTCAGCGGAAATCAGGGAAATTTGTTTTTTTCATCAACAACCCGAGGAAAAACGATTACAACGATTGTAATTGCCGTTATTTTACTGATTGTTTTTGTTTTCAGAAATGATTTTACCAAAGAAAAAGCGGGAATTTTATACTTCGTAAGTTTTTTGTTTTTGCTGTGTGCGGTTTTTCTTTCGGTAAGCATCAACAAAGTTTCGAGATGGAAAAAGCAGGTGAATAATTACCTGAATAAGCTTGAAAACTGTGAAATCTACGAAATCCGGTTTGATGAAAATTTTTTTACCGTAAATATCGATGGCGAAAAAGAAACCAGCGAATGGAAAGATTTCACTTATTTTGACAGCAATAATGAATTTATTACCGTTGAAGGAAAATACAGCTATATGTTTCCCAAAAAATCGATGAGTGAAAAAGAATACAGCTTTCTGAAGCAGGTTTTAAAGAAAAATATTTCAGAATAAAACAACAAAAAACTCAGAGTGCTTTGCTCTGAGTTTTATTTTATCATAAAAAAGCTGATTAATCCAGCCAGCCCATTTCCTTCATCCAGTCGTCGTTGTAAATTTTTCCGACGTATCTAGAACCATGATCGTGAAGAAGAACCACAATCACATCATCTTTCGTAAACTGATCTTTCATCTGTACCAAAGCAGAAATCGCGCTTCCCGCAGAATATCCGCAGAAAATACCTTCTTCTTTAGCCAGTTTTCTTGCATACACCGCTCCGTCCTTATCCGTTACTTTTTCAAAATGATCGATTACCGACATATCGTAGTTTTCAGGAAGAATATCTTCGCCAATTCCCTCCGTAATGTACGTGTAAGCATTTCCTAAGTTGATTTCCCCCGTTTCGTGGATCTCTTTTAAGATCGAACCATATGTATCTACTCCGATTACTTTTATGTCAGAATTTTTCTCCTTAAAAAATGTTCCGCAGCCTGTAATCGTACCTCCTGTTCCTGCTCCTACAACAAAATGCGTTAGTTTTCCTTCCGTCTGTTCCCAGATTTCAGGCGCGGTAGACTCGTAATGAGCAGCTCTGTTGGATAAATTGTCGTATTGGTTTACATACCATCCGTTTTCCGTTTCTTTAGCCAGCCTTTTGGAAACAGAATAGTAAGAACGCGGATCGGTAGGTTTTACATCCGTCGGACAAACAATAACTTCTGCTCCTACAGCACGAAGAATATCACATTTTTCTTTAGATTGTTTAGAGTTGGTTACAAAAATACATTTGTACCCTTTGATGATCGCGGCAAGAGCCAGTCCCATTCCTGTATTTCCGGATGTTCCCTCGATAATCGTTCCTCCGGGTTTTAATCTTCCATCTTTTTCAGCATCTTCAATCATTTTCAGAGCCATTCTGTCCTTCACAGAGTTCCCCGGATTGAAAGTTTCCACCTTTGCCAAAACCAGTGCCGGAAAATCTTCACCCAAAACTTTATTAAGTTTTACAAGAGGCGTATTTCCGATGGTTTCGAGGATGTTGTTTGCGTATTTCATAAATGTCTTTTAAAGCGTTGCAAAGATACGGCTTTCAGATAATTAATAATTAAAAATGAATAATTAATACTGTTTTCCCAATTTCAACCCCAAAACACACACTCTCTTACCCGCAAACTCTCTCATTTTCAAGCTTTCCTATACTCCAACTCAATAAGGAGCTGTTTCCCGCTATCCACTGTATCTTTTTTGTTACGGCTTCCTGAACTACGTCCGTAAACCTCCAGTTTATGCTCCAGCCGCAACAAAAAAGGATGTCGTTTCTATCGGGGCTATGAATTCAGGATTTCAAACAGGAATTACACACAAAGAAAATTCCATTCCTTTGGAGGGGTGGCGAAAATTTCAGAGAAATTTTTGACGGGGTGGTCTGAAAAGTTTGATTATAAGTCAATTGTGAATCGTCAAAGAGTCAATGTAATGGCTTTACAAAAATTCAGTGTTAAAAAAATTCACCATTCACTTACGCAGTAAAAATTCACCATTCACTTTATTAATTATACTTTATCGCCTTCACCGGAGAAATCTTACTGATCAGATAACTCGGAATTATTAAAGCCAACCCTGAAATAATCAGAATTCCGGCAGAAATTGAAATAATGGCAATCGGATTAAGATCTACCGGAACTGTACTTACGTAATAATTTTCCGGATTTAAGGTAATCACTCCAAAAACTTTCTGAATAAAAAGCAGTCCGAGACCAATCGCATTTCCGTACAGCAATCCCGGAATCATAATAATTAAAGTGTAATTGATAAAAGTAGCCCTGATCTGTGAATTGCTGGCTCCTAAAGTTTTCAAAAGACCGATAGAATTGGTTCTTTCAATAATCAGAATCAGAAGAACCATAATGATATTAATAACCACAACGATTAACATGATGATGATAATCAGAGCAATATTTGTATCAAAAATACTGATCCAGTCCGTAATCTGAGGATATTTTTCAGTAGCTTTTTCGGCATAATTTTTATAACCGATCAGTTTTTCAATCTCAGGAAAATCACGGTCAATATCATTTACATTTTTAAAGAAAATATCCAGTCCGCCCATTTCATCAGGCTTCATATCCTGAATTTTTCTTACATGGTTAATTCCTCCCAGAACAAACTGATCATCGATCATTTTAATATCCGTTTTATAGATTCCTACTACTTCAAATTTTCTGTAGATAGGCTTTTGATCTGCTTTTGAAAACACTGTTACAATGCTGTCTTTCACTTTTAGATGAAGATCATTCGCTATTTTCTGGGAAATGGCAACACCGTTATAATAGCCTACTTCCGTTACTTTCGGAGAAGTTCCGGCTACCAGAAATTTTTTAAATCTAAGACTGTCGAAATCTTTTCCTACTCCCTTGAAGATAATTCCGGCAAAATTGTGCTCATTTCGCATGATTCCGGTAACCGTAGCATATTTCTGCACACTTTCCACATCCGGAAGCTCTTTTATTTTCTTGATATTCAGTCCCTGATTATCAAGAACAGAAGTGTTGTAGGAAGAGTTTGATCTCGTTGATCTTACCGTAATGTGTCCGCTGAAATCTGCAAGTCTTTCCTTAATGGCTTTCTTCGAACCGAATCCTGTGGAAACTGTAATGAGGGAAACTATAATTCCCAATGCCACAGAAAGTCTGCCGATGAAGATGATAACCCTCGAAAGGTTATTTTTGTTATCTTTGGAAAACGCTATTTTTTTCGAGAAATATAAAGGAAATTTCAAACTTATGAATTTAGATTTCAAAATTAAAAATTTACTTCTTATTTGCCTAATTTTTTTAGGAGTATTCAATCAATATTATTCTCAGACTCAAGATAAAAAAGATTTTAGAACGGGAGCAGATCAGCCGGAGCAGTATCTGCCATTGCTGAAAGGAAAAATTGTAGGAGTGGTAACCAATCAGACCGGACTGATGAGCGATAAAACGCACGTTGTGGATTTTTTAGTAAAAAACGGGATCAGAATCCGATCGATCTTCGCGCCTGAACATGGTTTCAGAGGCGATGCAGATGCAGGAGAAAAGGTAAAGAACGGAGTAGACGTGAAAACCGGAATTCCCATCGTATCATTATATGGTAAAAACAAAAAACCTACTTCGGAACAACTCAAAGAGATGGATGTTCTGGTGTTTGATATTCAGGATGTTGGTGTGAGATTTTATACTTACATTTCAACACTGACCTATCTTATGGAAGCAGCCGCTGAAAATAATATTGAAGTGATTGTTTTAGACAGACCAAATCCGCATGACGGCTACACAGACGGTCCTGTTTTAAAGAAAAAATGGACAAGTTTTGTGGGAATGCACGAAGTTCCTGTTGTATACGGATTAACAATAGGAGAGTACGGAAAAATGGTAAATGGAGAAAAATGGCTGAAAAACGGAGTTCAGGCAAAATACACGTTGATTCCGATGAAAAACTATCATAAAAAGCTACGCTATCAGATTTCAGATAAGCCTTCCCCGAATTTACCCAACGATAAAGCCATCAATTTATATCCAAGTTTATGCTTTTTTGAAGGAACGCAGGTTTCCGTGGGAAGAGGAACAGATTTACCGTTCCAGATCTACGGATCTCCATGGACAAAAAATCTTCCTTATCAGTTTACTCCGAAGCCAAGTGCAGGAGCAAAAGATCCTTTCTTAAACGGAAAATTGTGCTACGGCGAAAATCTTTCAGATTATAGAAAAGATTTAAGAGAACTGAATCTGGACTGGGTAATAAAAGCGTACAAAAACTATAAAAATCCTGATTTGGACTTTTTCCTGAAACCAACCACAGGAAGTAATTTGTGGTTTGATACTTTAGCCGGAACCGATGAGTTGAGAAAACAGATTGTTGCTGGAAAATCAACTTCGGAGATCAAAGCATCGTGGAAGTCGGATTTGGAAAAATTCGAGAAAATCAGAAAGAAATACGTTGTTTACGAAAACTGATGAAATGTGAATCGTCAATTGTCAATTTAGATTCACAAATAAAATGAATTCACTATTGACAATTGACAATTGAAATTTTTTAATCAAAATCCTGCGGCGGAGTTTTGTCGTTTTTTCCTTTGTTCATGATGACAAGACCAATCGACAGACCGATAACGCCTGCTGCACCGATCATTAAAGCTCTTTCCAGCTTATCTGCCTGATCGTTTCCAAGGTAGTTCATCAGAAAAAGAATCCCGAAAGTGATGATACAGATAATAATATGATTTTTACCGAATAGTTTCATTGTTTTATTTTAGTTTATAAGAAATCATGATGCCGCCTCTGTAAGGAAGAATTTCCCCGCTTTTGTTAAAGCCTTCCGCTACATCGTAACGTGCTCCTGTTGAACGGACATAGCCTTTGTAAAAGTCTTGAGAAGTTCCGATTCCTGCATAAATATCCATGTTCCAGTTTTCAGCAAGTTTAAACTGATAGCCTCCAGTAATTCCCAGTATTATTGAATATCCTTTCTGGTAAACATCTGAATATTGATAGACATTTCCGTTTTTTTCATCAACAAAAGTACTGTCACTCCAGTAATTCCATTTTTGTGCTATGAAGCGGGAACCTGCAATATTTCCTCCGATATACCAGTGTTTAAAAGCTTCATCAAAGTAATATCTTCCTTCCAGTGAAACGGAGTAATACTGCAATTCATGTCCGGCAAAAGATTTCCACGGAGAAATTAAAACATCGCCCTGTACTGTGAATTTTTTATTTAACTGATGTTCTAATCCCAGGTTGATAACTCCTACGGGTATTAGTAAAGCATTTCCTTTCAGATATACACTTTTTTCAGAAGTCTGTTGTGGTTCCTGTTCCTGTGCATGGAGTGTTCCTAAAAAAAACAAGGTCAAAATCCCTGCAATCAATCTTATTTTAAGCATTCTATTTTATTTGTTTTAATAACTCATCAGCTAAAGTGGAATCTTTCTGAGCCTGAGCAGCCATATTTTTAGACATTTCTGCGTATGTTTTTGCCATTTCTTTATTTCCGGTTAGAAAATAAAGCTTTGCAAGAATATAAGTATTTTCAGAACTTTCGCCTCTCATTACGGATTTCTCGGCCCACTCCGCCGCTTTTTTCAGGGATGACTGAGTTTTTATATGTTCAGCAAATACCCACGCTGCTTTTAACAATTCATTGGGTTCAAATGCTTCTGAATTTTTATAATAGGCTAAAGCCGCTTTTTCATATTCCGGAAAATTGGCATTTTGCTCGTAATATGCGAGTTTTGTCTGGTTGAGCTTCAGTTCCGCATCATGCTTTCCTACAAGAGGTTCCGCATTTTTCATGAAGTAATCTTCATTGATTTTTTTATTCTGCTGATCGATAGACTGCTCCACAATTTTGCCAAGCTTGATCTGATTGTCAAATTCTTTGTAGGTTTCGTCCGGTAAAAACTTAATGATTTCCGCTTTTCTGTCTGTAAAAACTTTGTAATTTTTGTCTTCAGTAGATTTTAAGAAATACAGCAGCAGTCCAACGTCATCTTTTGTAAACTCTTCAGTAAGTTTTTTATTTTCAAAATACCTTTCAGATGCCTGCTTTGCAAAATTAAAGTCAGAAGAGGAGTTCAGTTTCATAATATTGATGAGGAACTCTGGATCTTTTTCACCTTTTGCAAAACGTTCCTTCAGTGAACCTTTTTTATTGTTGGGAGAATTTACATCCTGCGCCATCGTCAGAAACATACTTCCTTCCATATATCCGAAATTCTGGGAAACAAGCTCTCCGTCGCCATTCAGAAAAAGATAAGTAGGATAGGAGCGTACTCCGTATTTTACGGCAATATCTCTTCCTTCGCCTTTTTCCATATCAAATCTTGCATTTACAAAATTTGCATTAAAGTAGTCTCCCACCGATTTCTGCGTAAAAACATTTCTTTCCATCATTTTGCACGGACCGCACCATGAAGCATAGGCATCCAGAAAGACAATCTTTTTCTCTTTTTTTGCCTTTGCAATAAGATCTTTAAAGGGAAGATCTTCAAATTTAATGGCTTCCTGAGCAAATGCCGTAACAGCAGAAAATAACAATAAACCGGAGATAATCTTCTTCATTTCCAATTAGAATTTGTTGGCGAATATAGTATATTTTGGCTGTATATCGATAAAATAGTATGCTAATTATATTATAAAAAAAAGAGATTGCCATGTTTCGACAATCTCTCGTTTTAAATTTAAAGCTGATTAATTTTATCTTATGAAAATTTATCTTGTTTACTCAGTATATTAGTTTTTGTTGATAGGATAAAATCTTTTACTCATGTTTGCTTTCAGCTTTTTTAGCAATTCTGACTTAAAGGAACATAGCCGCAGCAACCTTTTTTATTGTAGAATCCTTGTAAATCGTCACATTGCTCTTTGGTAATTTCACAGGTTCTTATATAACAGGAAGAACTTCCTCCTAATATTGAAATTTGCTCATTTCTGGATAATTTTTTTGCGTTTTTTAGTTTTAGAATTGAATTTTTCATAATAAATTAATTTTTAAGATTGTTATTGTTTAGAAATTTTGGTTAATTAAACTATTTTACTTTTAATCACAGATGTAATAGGCTTCACATCCTGAAAATGGATCATATGGTGGAATTTCTCCTTTATAACAGCATTTGTCATAGCCTTTTGTAGCTCCGCCATGGATTTTTTTCAGTTCTTTCGCCTTCAGAGGCCGCAGATTCTTAATTGTCTTTTTCATAGTAATTTTAAGATTTTAGTTAAGAGATTTAACTGTTTTTCTGTATCAATATTACAGTTATTCCGGCTGCTGAGTATTTTATTTCTACAAAAAGCAGCTTACCGTATATCAATTACTATTTGGCATGATAAAAGAGTAAATAATGAATCTCTACACGTGATAAAAGGGAAAAATTAATTGCTAATGAATGGTCTGTAAGTTCTTCCGATGGGCAGCTTTTTTCCATTGACTGTAATTTCGCTGGCAGACATTACTTCAATTTTGGATCTGGAAACGATATAAGATTTATGAATTCTAATGAAATTATTTCCTTCAAGATCTTTCTCAAATTTACTGATGGGCATTTTTACCGTGTAAACTTCCTGTTTTGTGTGTATTTTAATGTATTCTCTGATGCTTTCAATATAAAAAATATCCTGAAGAACAATTTTTATTTTTCGTTTTGCAATATTGACGAATATAAAATCCCGGTCTTCTATTTCGAGGATGGCTTTTTCTGCATTCATCAGATGCTTAAATTTTTCTATTGAATCCTGAAATCTGCTGTAAGAGATTGGTTTCAAAAGATAATCTACAATATTCAGCTCATATCCTTCCAGTGCATATTGGTGAAAGGCGGTTGTTACAATAACGTGAGGACGATTTTTGAGTCTTCTTAAAAATTCAAACCCTTTTATTGCGGGAAGATGTAAATCCAGAAATATCAAATCTATCTGATATATTTTAAGAAGACTGTTGGCATAAATTGCATCCGAACATTTTCCGACAATGTGAAAATCTTTATTTTGAGAAATGAAATGCTCCATGATTTCCATGGCAATAGGTTCATCTTCTATAATCAGACAATTGTATTTTATTTCAGGAATCATTTTAATCGAATAATATTTTCAAAGTAACCGAATACAGGTTGTTGCTGTCATTAATTTCCAGACTATGTTTGGGATATAACAAATCCAGCTGTCTTTTAATATTTTTTAAACCAATCTTGGTGCTTTCTTTTTCCGGATTTTCTTCTTTGGAATTTTCAATACTATAAACCAGAACTTTATTTTTAAGTTCAAGATTAATGGTGATAAAAGAGTTGAATCTGCTTTCCGAAGCACCATGTTTAAAGGCATTTTCAACAAATTGCAGAAGAATTAACGGAGAGATTTCCTGCAATTGATCGTCGATTGAGTCATTGAATTCTACCTTAATCAGTTTGTGTCTTATTTTCTGTATATCAATAAAATCCTGAATATTCTCTATTTCCTGATTGAGATACACTTTGCTTTGGGCGGAATCAAAGATATTGTACCGCATTATTTTTGCCAGTTTCAAAATAATTTGGGGTGCTTCATCTGATTTTTTAAGCGAAAGTCCGTAAATATTATTAAGTGTATTGAAAAGAAAATGGGGATTTAATTGGGTCTTAAGCAATTTTAGTTCTGCATCTGTTTTTTCTTTCGAAATTTCGATTAATCTTTTTTGCGTTTCATTTTGCTGAATAAATTTTTCAAAGCCCAACATGATGGCGATGGCAAAAACGATATTCATGGCTGCAACAAAAATTCCGCCTAATGAAAATCTTGTGGTGTCTTCCGGAACATAATAATAGTAAGGAAATATGAGATCATGGGATATTATCCTGAAAACAACTACTGAAAATGTTACGATTATAATTACAGCAAAAATTCGGAATGCTTTATTTCTGAGAATTTTTATTTTACCGTCTATCATTGTCAAAACTAAATATGCTGCCGGAATTTCTGCAAAAAGAAAAGTGAATTCTGAGATTACAGACAGATAGAGTGTTTTTTGCCATGAAAATTGTTTAAAACTTTCATGTATATACACAAATGATGCATTAATCTCAAAGAGATAATAGGCAAGCCAAAAGAAGATGTGATATTTGTTTTTCTGAGTCAGTTTCAAGGTTCTAAATTATTTTAAAATAAAAACAGATAAAATTCAAGTTTTTCTTTTAAAAATAATAATAAAATCTACGAAGTGCTTATTTAAATCTACAAACGGAAAAGAATTTTTTAATTGAAAACAAAAAACGGATCAATTACAAAAGCTGGAGAGAAAGATAAAAGACATAATTTTGTTGAAATAATCTATTATGAAAATCTTAAAGATATTCTGGGAATGGAGGAGGTGCAGACTGCACAGATATGTATCGTTCTGACAGTGAGTGGAAGATCAAACGATAGTCAATGTTTAAGATGTGTGACAATTTAATTATTTACTAAAATGACATGAGACACCTGTTTCAGTTATAGCTCTTTTTTATTATGAAAAAAGTTAATTTTATTTTTCTAATATGCTTTATAGGATTCTGTTCCGCACAAAAAAAATCATTTGTTTATGAGTTGAAATATCACTTGGAACCTCATAATGATAGTCTTGCTTATATTAATATGATTTTGGATTTTAATGATAACATATCCGTATTTAGAACCGAAAAAGAGAAAAGATCTGATTCATTATTAAGCGTATCAAGATTCGGAATAGGAGCTGATCAAAATATTGAAAGGCAGATATACGTAACAAAAGATTTAAAGAATAAAGATATTAAAAGAAATTATCGGACACGGTTTAATGATTATTACGATGTAAAAATAGAAAATAAAATAATCTGGAAAATAGAATCCGACAGGGATAAAATAGGAGGATTTGATGTTCAGAAAGCTGTAACAGACTATGGTGGAAGAAAATGGATTGTATGGTTCACAACAGAAATTCCGATTACGGATGGTCCATATATTTTTAACGGACTTCCGGGACTTATTGTAAGAGCAACTGATAGTGATATGGATTACGACTTTACACTTATAGCAATCAAAAATAATTCTGGGAATTTATTTCTGCGAAAAAAAGGGTTGGATATGGATTTTTCTCATTTCAAAAAATTAATGATGCAATATTACAATGATCCTTATGCTGATCTTAAATTAAGAAATATGTTACCTGTTTATACCAGTGACGGACATGGTGGAAAAAAGGCATTAGACTTGAATGAATTGACAAAACAAACACAAAAAATGATTCGTGAGCAAAATAATCCTATTGAGATAGATTATAAAAATGATTACAAATAAGTATAAACAAAAAAAGTCATCCCAAATGAGATGACTTTAAGTGGTTTCTCCAGGAATCGAACCAGGGACACATGGATTTTCAATCCATTGCTCTACCAACTGAGCTAAGAAACCATTTAATTTTTGCTTCTTTTTTGAAGTGGTGCAAAAGTAATAATAATTATTAATCTTGGCAAATTTTATTTAAAACTTTGAAAATAAAACCACCTTTTTACAGGTGGTTTTTTAAGTGGTTTCTCCAGGAATCGAACCAGGGACACATGGATTTTCAATCCATTGCTCTACCAACTGAGCTAAGAAACCATTCTTGTTACTTCGTTGTTTTAAAGTGATGCAAAAGTAGTAAGTTTTAGTATATGAAGCAAGTATTAACAAGACTTTTTTTAACAAAACTTAAAAACCTACTGATTTTCAACTGAATTATTTTCCTGTTCGCGTCTTATCTGTTCGCTCATTTCCTCTAATACAGGCTTAATCGTGCTTTCCGGAAGATCACTTATTCGTATGTACATCAGTCCGTCGATCGCATCATTAAAGTTGGGATCTACGTTAAAGGCGATAACTTTAGCATTTTGCTTAATGTATTTCTTAATTAAAACAGGCAATCTAAGTTCCGGTTCCAGATCATCAATGATCTTATCAAGCTTATTAAGATCAGATTCCATTTCCTCAAAAAACAGATGTTTATCCCTGTCGCGAAGTTTTACTTTGTATTCGTTTCTTGGAGTAATATATTGTGCAACTGCGGAATCATAATAATTCGAACGCATAAACTCGATCATCAGAGATTTGGAAAATTCTGAAAATTTATTGGAAATACTTACGCCTCCCATCAAAAATTTATGATCCGGATTTCGTAAGCAGACATGTACAATTCCTCTCCATAAAAGGAAAAGTGGAAGTGGTTTCTGCTGATATTCCTGACAGATATACGCACGTCCCATTTCGATTACTTTCTTGAAAAAAGGATGGATATCCTGTTCAAATTCAAATAAAGAACTTGTATAAAACCCTTTAATTCCTGATTTTTTCATGACTTCTTTTCCCAGAGCCATTCTGTAAGCTCCCACAAGTTTCTCTGCAGCACTGTCCCAAAGGAAAAGATGATGGTAATGTTTGTCATATTCATCAAGGTCGAACGGAAGATTACTTCCTTCTCCTACTGCACGGAAGGTAAGCTCTCTCTGTCTTCCGATTTCCCGCATTATTGAAGGAATTTCTTCGTAAGTGGTAAAATAAACTTCATAATTTCCGTTGCTGAAAAACATTTTATCGGTTCCTTTCAGCTTATTGATGTCTTTTAAAATATCTTCTTTCGGAGTTTCGTCGATGATATTCTGAACAATATTTTCTTCTTTTAATAAAGGAAATTTTACCGAAAGATTTTTAAGATTAATGCTCTGAGCCAAAGATTTTCGCTTCTCGTAGTAAGATTTCATCATATACACCTTACGTTTCAGAAATTCTCCCAGCTCCTCAATGGTTTCCATATCGTCCATTGCTTTTACAGAGATAGGCTTTCCGATCCTTATCCTGATAGGTTTTTCCCGGTCATTCATCATTTCTGCGGGCAGCATTAAAGTCTGCAGATTCGGGTGTATTTTTGCCACCTGATAAAATATTCTGCTGTTTTTCGCATGGAAATACATAGGAACAACCGGCACTTTTGCCATTCTTATAAGCTTTAACGCCGGTTTTTCCCACTCCTTATCCAGAATTTCGCTGTAAGGATTATTTTTATTAGAGACCTCTCCTGCAGGGAAAATTCCTACACAACCTCCGTTTTGGAGATGCTTTAAGGTCTCCCGCATTCCGGAAGAGCTGCTGTAAGCTTCTTTCCTGCCCTCAAAAGGATTTACGGCAATTACGTACGGTTCCATCGGTTTGATTTTTTCCAGAAGGAAATTTCCCATTACCTTAAAATCAGGACGTACTTCCGACAATACTTTACACATTAAAATCCCGTCAATCGCACCAAGCGGATGATTGGAAACCAGAATGAACGGTCCCGTCTTCGGAATTTTTGCCAGATCTTCTTCAAAAGCGATGTAGCTTAAGTTGCGCTCTCTCACAAATGAGTCGAAAAAGTCTTTGCCTTCCTTATCTTTTAGTTTGTCGTATAATTTATTTACTTCGTTGATTTTAGCAATGCTCATCACAGCAGATGCTACAGGATTCTTCAGAAATCCTATTTTACTTAAGCCGGAAGCCTTAATCAGATCGTTTTTCGAAATTAAACTCATATTGTGTTTAGTCGCAATTAGTTTTTATTGTGTTACCATTTGAAGCGTATTTTTCGCAATCTGCTCCAATAATACACTTTTTTCCTGGTAAAATTTATCTATGTTCTCTATTTTCGCATTTCTTACGGTAAATAAAGATACATTTTTTATAACTTCTGTTTTAAATACTTTTTGAAGTTCTTCATTTAATTCATCCACGGTATTAAATTTATCTTCAAGACATAAAGCCAATGAAATTGCAGAGTTCTGCATCAGGGAAACTTTAATTTTGTACTTGGATAAATACCCGAAAATAAGACTCATATGGTCTTCTGCGATAAATGAAAAGTCTCTTGTGGAAATTTTCAGCAAAGTCTGGTTTTCCTTTAAAATATAAGATTCTTCGCTTTGGTTCTTTTCCGAAGCACCTACTTTTGTCCCTTCCTTCGTAGGATCTACAAAAGATTTTACGTAAAAAGGAATGTTTTTCTGCTGTAGCGGCTGTAATGTTTTCGGGTGAATCACACTTGCGCCGTAATACGCCATTTCAATTGCCTCTTCGTAAGAAATATGAGAAAGTAACGTTACATCTTTGAATTTTCTCGGGTCTCCCGTCATTACTCCCGGAACATCTTTCCAGATCGTCATAGCTTCTGCATTTAAACAATATGCAAAAATTGCAGCAGAATAATCAGATCCTTCTCTTCCCAAAGTCACCGTAAAATTATTACCATCCGAACCGATGAATCCCTGCGTAACGTAGCAGATTTCTTTATTTAAATTAGAAATAAATTCTTCCGTCTTTGCCCAGTCTACGACACCTTCTCTGTAAGAATTGTCTGTCTTTACATAATCTCTTGCATCCAGCCACTGATTGGGAAACTGAATTTCGTTCAAATATTCGCTCACAATTTTTGTAGAAATCATTTCGCCGCAGCTTACCACCTGATCATAAACAAAATCGTAGTTCGGAGATTTGTTTCTTCTTAAAAAAGAATCAATATCATCAAAAAATAAATTGATTTCTGCAAACACCGCATGATTTTCAGGAAATAATCCTTCAGCGATCTCAATGTGTTTTCGTTTTATCTTTTCAATTTCAGTTTGATAGTTTTCCTTCTTGAAATAAAGTTCTACAACTTTTTCCAACTCATTCGTCGTTTTGCCCATTGCTGAAATCACCAGCAGACATTTGGCAAATCCCTGGCTTTTTAAAACCATAGCTACATTTTTTACACTTTCAGCATCCTTTACCGATGCTCCACCAAACTTGAAAATTTTCATTAAATTGTTAATAATAAAATTGTTAGATAAAATTTGTGGGAATATTTTACGGGTGACAAAATTATGCATTTACAACGAGATATGAAAGAGGACAATATCGCTGCGGGCTTAAGATTTTATTAAAATTATCAATTCGCAGAAATTATTCCGATTGCTTCAATAAAATGGGATTGGTATTTTAAGACAAATATTTTTCAAGTCAGATTTTTGCGATTGTATTTATTTGATAGACAGGCAATAAGGTCTTTTATTAATTATTCTTTTAAATTGTAATAAATTTTACGAAATTTGGAGAAAACGTAAAAAGCAAAATATGTCAGAGCAACCATTACAGACTTTAGGAGAGTTTCTTATTGATAGACAGGATGATTTTCAGTATTCCACGGGAGAGTTTTCCCGTCTCTTGAGTGCAATAAGACTGGCTTCAAAAGTAGTAAACAGAGAAGTAAATAAAGCAGGAATTGTAGACATCGCAGGCGCTGCAGGGAACCAGAATGTGCAGGGAGAAGAACAGCAGAAACTGGATGTAATTGCCAATGAAATTTTTATTACCGCTTTGTCTCAGAGAGAGGTTGTCTGTGGAATTGCTTCCGAAGAAAACGACGATTTCATCGATATCAAATGTGGCGAAAACGGACATTTAAGCAAATATGTGGTGCTGATCGATCCTCTTGACGGTTCTTCAAATATTGATGTAAATGTTTCGGTAGGAACCATTTTCTCAATCTACAGAAGAGTTACAGAGCCGGGAACTCCGGTTCAGCTGGAAGACTTTTTACAGAAAGGAGTTAACCAGATTGCAGCAGGATACGTTATTTACGGATCTTCCACAATGATTGTGTATACAACAGGAAACGGAGTGAACGGATTTACATTAGATCCTTCTTTGGGAACCTATTATCTGTCTCATCCGAACATGACTTTCCCAAAAACAGGAAAGATTTATTCCATCAACGAAGGAAACTATATCAAATTTCCTCAGGGCGTAAAAAATTACCTTAAATATTGCCAGATGGAAGAGGGAGACAGACCGTATACTTCAAGATATATTGGTTCGTTGGTTGCAGATTTCCACAGAAATATGCTGAAAGGCGGGATTTATATTTATCCGTCTTATTCACAGGCTCCAAACGGAAAACTGAGATTGCTTTACGAATGCAATCCGATGGCTTTCCTTGCAGAACAGGCAGGAGGAAAAGCAACCGATGGTTTCAGAAGAATCCTTGAAATTGAACCTACAGAACTGCATCAGAGAATCCCGTTTTTCTGCGGAAGTATCGATATGGTGGAGAAAGCGGAAGAATTTATGCGAATTGACAGTGTAAAATAATGAAAGCAGAATATTCAAGATATTTATTAGAATTCAAACGCCCGAGTGGAACATCTCGCGGCGTTTTGCTTGAAAAAGAGACCTTTATTCTCGAAATTTCAGAAAATGGAAAAAAAGGAATAGGGGAGTGCGCAATTTTCAGAGGATTAAGTTTTGACGACAGACCGGATTATGAAGATAAATTAAAATGGCTTTGTGAAAATATTCAGCAGGATTCCGAGTTTTTAAAAGAAGAATTAAAAGAATTTCCGTCCATTTGGTTTGGTTATGAACAGGCTGTTCTCAATTTGAAAAACGGTAAGAATCTATATTTTCCAAGTGAATTTACACAAGGAAAAACTCCGATTGTTATTAATGGTCTGATCTGGATGGGCGATATCAATTATATGGAAGAGCAGATTCAGGATAAACTGGAAAAAGGTTTTCACTGCATTAAACTCAAAATAGGAGTCGACTGGAAATCCGAACATGAAATTCTTCAGAAACTGAGACAAAAGTTCTCAAAGGACAGGCTTGAACTTCGGGTAGATGCGAACGGAGGCTTTAAGAAAGAAGAAGCAAAAATTGTTTTACAGCAATTAGCCGATCTGCATATTCACTCCATCGAACAGCCGATAAAAGCAGGAAGCTGGAATGATATGGCAGAATTATGTCTTGAAACGCCTACTCCGATTGCTTTGGATGAAGAACTGATCGGGATTACAGATTTTAATGAGAAAAGAAAATTACTCGAAACCATAAAACCTCAGTATATTATTTTAAAACCTGCTTTAGTAGGAGGTTTTTTAGGATCTGATGAATGGATTTCTCTCGCGGAAAGTATGAATATAGGATGGTGGATTACATCAGCACTGGAAAGTAATATCGGGCTTAACGCAATTGCTCAGTATACTTTTACAAAAAAAAGCCCGATGCCGCAAGGATTGGGAACCGGAGCTTTATTTGTTAATAATTTCGAATCAAATCTGGATCTGAAAGGAGAATTACTATGGTTTAAAAATTAGATTTCACAAACAGGATTGTTGTAATGTTCTTCATCCCATGTTCTGCAGCATCTTAATTTAGGATTCCAACTAAGACAGCCGATAGGAACTATACCTCCTTTAATTGTTTTTAATTCACTTTTTTTAAGTTTTTTTAGATTTTTCATAGAAACATTTTTTTTGGTTTGTTATGTAAATATGAAATTCTTTTTTGTGATGTGCAACACTTTAACACATATTAACACACATTAAAGTGAGTTAATGTGCCCTTAGAAAATATATTAAAAGTTTTCAAAGCTCAGATGAACTTTGTTTGTCAAGAAAATGATTTTGAAGTTTTTATGTAGTAATTTTCAGTCGTATAGTTTTGGTGTTTATGGTTTAGTGATTGGCGATTAAATGACATCTTTTACAAAAATCGCTTTCTTAATGTATTCTAAAATTAAAGAAAACTTACTTTTAACTTTTTTCATAATATAAAATGTTAATATTTTTGTGGTAATAAATTTACAATCTTTATGCCAGAATTCAATGCATAATTTTTACTTTTTTAACATTTTTTTTCAATAATATATAAACTGTTGTGTAAGAGGTGTTTGTAAATTTTTTTTCCAATATTTTAGATTTCGCAGGTATAAAGTTCTTTCAATCTCCCAATTCATAGAAAGTATTAACGTTATGTTTGTTTAAAAATTTGAATCTTTTAACAAAAAACGCTGTTCAGGAAATACAGGTTCAGAATTATACTTTTACATTATTATTTCCATAAACCCTGAAAATTTCATAAATTTGCAAATTGTCGTATTCTACGGCATTTAAAAGCGAATTTTAATGGAAGAAGAAAAAAAATCACTCAATTTTATTGAGCAAATTATCGAAGATGATTTGGCAAACGGTCTGGGAAAAGATCAGCTCCGTTTCCGTTTTCCGCCTGAACCAAACGGTTATCTGCATGTAGGTCACACCAAAGCGATCTGCATCAACTTCGGTTTGGGTGAAAAATACAATGCTCCCGTGAACCTTCGTTTCGACGATACGAACCCTGAAAAAGAAGAACAGGAATTCGTAGATTCTATTATGAAAGACGTTGAATGGTTAGGTTTCAGGTGGGATAAAGTTTTGTACGCCTCCGATTACTTCCAGCAGCTTTACGATTGGGCAGTTCAGTTGATAAAAGAAGGGAAAGCTTACGTAGATGAGCAGCCGTCTGAAGTGATTACCGAGCAGAGAAAAAATCCGGCAGAACCGGGTGTGGAATCTCCTTTCAGAAACCGTCCTGTAGAAGAATCTTTAGATTTATTCGAAAGAATGAAAAACGGTGAATTCGAAAGCGGTTCTATGTCTCTTCGTGCAAAAATCGACATGACTTCACCGAATATGAACATGCGTGATCCTGTGATGTACAGAATTCTGAACAAACCTCATCACAGAACAGGAACGGACTGGAAAATTTACCCAATGTACGACTGGGCGCATGGTGAATCTGATTATATTGAACAAATTTCTCACTCACTGTGTTCT
This sequence comes from Chryseobacterium sp. ZHDP1, assembly GCF_018603435.1. Lineage (GTDB taxonomy): Bacteria > Bacteroidota > Bacteroidia > Flavobacteriales > Weeksellaceae > Chryseobacterium > Chryseobacterium indicum. The sequence goes on from NZ_CP075682.1 coordinate 4,606,717, forward strand.
TTAGAGTTTGAAAACCACAGACCTTTATACAACTGGTACTTAGATCAGGTGTACGAAGAAGGAAAAGTGAAAAACAAGCAGAGAGAATTTGCGAGAATGAATGTTTCTTACATGATTACTTCCAAAAGAAAACTGCAGAGGCTTATTGCCGAAAATGTAGTAAACGGTTGGGATGATCCGAGAATGCCTACGATTTCCGGAATGAGAAGAAAAGGATTTACGCCTGCTTCCATCAGAAATTTTATTGAAAAAGTAGGAGTTGCCAAAAGAGAAAATCTTATCGAGCTTCAGTTACTGGAATTCTGCGTTCGCGAAGACCTGAATAAAGTCGCAAAACGTGTAATGACAGTGGTGGATCCTGTCAAATTAGTTATTGAAAACTATCCGGAAGGAAAAGAAGAATGGCTGGAAACAGAAAACAATCCTGAACAGGAAAATGCAGGAACAAGAGAAATTCCGTTTTCCAGAGAATTATATATTGAGCGTGAAGACTTTAAAGAAGAAGCAAACAACAAATTCTTCAGACTAAAGTTAGGCGGAGAAGTTCGTCTGAAATCTGCTTACATCATTAAAGGTGAAAGAGTAGAAAAAGACGAAAACGGAAACATTACGACCATTTACGCAACCTACGACGAAAAATCTAAGTCAGGAAGCGGAACAGAAGAAAGCTTAAGAAAAGTAAAAGGAACCATTCATTGGGTATCTGCGAAACATGCAATTCCTGTGGAAGTAAGAAATTACGACAAATTATTCACAGTGGAACAGCCAGATGCAGAGAAAGATGTCGATTTCCTAAACTTTATCAATCCGGATTCTGTAACTACCATTCAGGGATTTGCTGAACCAAGCTTAAAAGATGTGGCAGTTGGAGAACCTCTTCAATTCCAGAGAATTGGCTATTTCACGAAAGATCAGGATTCTACGGATACAAACTTTGTATTCAACAGAACTGTGACGTTAAAAGACTCTTATAAGCCGGAGTAAAAATTTATTATACATATAAATAAAACAGGGCTTAATTTTTAAGCCCTGTTTTTTGTTTTTAACCCTAACGAAACAAAAACGATAACCAAAAAATAAGGTTATCAGTGAAAAACATTTGCTTCATTAGTGTTCAAAAAAATAATTAAAATTAGAAATTGTGAAACTTATATATCTATACACCAACTCATTCAAAGGGCTTTCCAAAGAAAGCTGGATGCTTGCTTTGGTCATGCTCATCAATCGGGCAGGTTCCATGGTGCTTCCTTTTCTGGGAGTTTACATGACCGATCATTTGAAATTCAGTATCGAAAATACAGGAATTGTACTCAGCTTTTTCGGAATCGGTTCGGTAATCGGTTCCTGGCTGGGCGGATTTATTACAGACAGAATCGGAGAATACAAAGTTCAGTATCTCAGTTTATTGCTCAGTGTGCCTTTATTTTGTATGATTCCTCTATTTAAGACAGAAATAGGAGTGGCGACCATTATTTTGCTGCAAAGCATTGTAAGCGATTCATTTCGTCCTGCAAACTCGGTTGCCATTACAAAATATGCGAAACCCGAAAACATAACCAGAGCATTTTCCTTAAACCGGATGGCTATTAATTTAGGCTTTTCCATCGGTCCCGCTTTGGGCGGTATTTTATCGGCAATTTCCTACGAATTTTTATTTTTCAGCAATGCTTTTACAGCTTTGGTGGCGGGAATTTTATACATCGTCTTTTTCAGAAAACGAAACATTCTGGCAAAATTAAAAGCCCGAAAAGTGCAGGAAGTCATAGAAATTAAAAAAGAAAATTCCCCTTACCGCGATGGTAAATTTCTGGTTTACTGTTTTTTCTGTATGCTTTTTTCAATCTGCTTCTTCCAGTTGTTCAGTACATTGACTATTTTTTACAAAGACACAGCACATATAAGTCAGCAAAGTATAGGATATATTTTGGGATACAGCGGATTTTTAGTCGTTTTACTCGAAATGGGATTGGTACAGGTTGCCGAAAAATATTTCAGTCTTGCTGTAACCATGTTGTTGGGAACATTCATCTGCGGATTTGCTTATGCCATGCTTGGTTTTGATTACAGTATCCTGACTTTAGTGATATCCATGAGTCTTCTCTGCGTAGGAGAAATCTGGGCTTTGCCGTTTATGTCAACCATCACAGCATTACGCTCCGGAAAAAACAACAAAGGAGCGTATATGGGCTTGAACGGAATTTCATTCTCCATCGCCTTTATCGTAACCCCTACTTTAGGAACGTTCATTGCCGAAAGGTTTGGATTCACCATATTATGGATCGGAACCGGAGTTTTAGCCACAATCATTGCCATTGCGTTTTATTACATTGTTCCCTGGATGATTGGCGACAGAAAACACGCAGAATCTTAAATCTTTTGGGCGTGTCCCTCATTCCGGAGCTAAACCTCATAGGTTTTTAAAACCTATGAGGTTTCCCCTTACAATTCGGGTCGGGCTGCTTTGGGGTTCGCTTCGCTTCCGTATTCGTTCGTTCCTCACTCGCACCGGCGCCTTCGTCGCCGCCCGCCGCATCCCTCACGCGAAGGAAAACACACTCTAAGAAATTCAGTCCGTCACAGAAATGTTGACGGACTTTTTATTGCAACGGAGTAAGAAACAAATTTGGCTTTAGCCAAAAGGCATCATCAATTTCGGCGGAAGCTCAACTCACATTATTTTAAACAAATCTTCTGCGAATTTATATTTTCGCACAGAAAAGTACAGTTTTTGCTTCCCTTCATTCGATGACAAAACTCTGCTTTCTATTTTTATTATGTTCCGTTTCCCTGCTGTTTTCTCAAAAAAGAGATTCTGCAGCACTGATTTCAGAAGTCAGGATTGATGCTTACAAGAAACCCACAACTTTTATTTCGTCCACAAAATCGGTTGCTGTAGTTTCAGAAAATCTGCTTAACCAGAATACGTCCGAAAGAATGCTGGAATCCATCAATCAGATTGCAGGAGCCAGAATGGAAGAACGTTCTCCCGGAAGCTACAGGATTTCCCTTCGCGGAAGCACTTTAAGGTCACCTTTTGGCGTTCGGAATGTGAAAGTTTATCTTGATGATTTCATCCTGTCCGATGCTTCGGGAAACACTTATTTTAATGTTGTTTCTCCTGAACTCATCAACCGGATGGAAATATATAAAGGTCCTGAAAGCGGCGATTACGGAGCTGTAACGGGCGGAACTGTTTTGCTTCAGACCAGAAAATCAGACCAGATTTCCGCAAATCTGGCAATTGGAAGTTATGGAACCTTTAACCAGAGTTTTGATCTTTCCAAACACATTGGGAAGCACTTTTTTCAGGTTTTTCAGAACTATTATCAAACCGATTCTTACCGGGAACAGTCGAAGGTTCAGCGAAAGCAGATTTTTGTAAAAGACCATTTCCAATATTCAGAAAATGGATTATTGAAAGCCATGATTTTGTACGCTGATCTCGATTATCAGACTCCGGGAGGACTCACTTTAGAACAGATGCAGATCAACCGGAAACAGGCAAGACCTTCAACTAAAACAGTTCCGAGTGCAAAAGAACAGGATGCCGGAATCCGCAATAAAATGATTTTGGCAGGAATTTCAAATGATTATAACTTCAGTCCGTATTTCTCCCATTTTATTTTAATTCAGGGTTCTTACGTAGATTTTGAAAATCCGTTTATCACCAATTATGAAAACCGTTTTGAAAAGAATTTTGCACTAAGAACACACCTCAATTATGAAAGAAGCTGGAATACTATTTCATTAGCCTACCGATTGGGATTTGAAGGCGGAATTAATGATATTTTGGTCAGAAATTACGATAATAACAGAGGAACAGAAGGAAACCCACAGAATTTCGATAAGATTAAAAATACTTCAGGATTTTTCTTTCTTTCTCAAAAACTGAATGTCAGCGAAAAATTATTCACCGATATTTCCATCAGTATAAATTCAAATTCTTACGACTGGAACCGGATATATCCCCGAAATGAAGAAGGAAAAGTTCATTTTAAAAACCAATGGCTGCCCAATTTTGGTTTCACCTATCTTTTGGGAAAAGGCTTTTCGGTACGCGGAAAAATAGGGAAGGGGAATTCTGCACCAACGAATGAAGAAATCCGCTCTTCGAATCAGCAGTTTAATACAAATTTAAAACCCGAATTCGGCTGGAACAAGGAAATCGGGATTCGGAAACAATTCGGTAACTCCGTTTTTGTGGAAGGAAATTATTTTGATTTCCGGATGAAAGATGCAATTGTGAGGAGACAGAACGAAGCCGGACAGGAATACTTCGTCAATTCCGGAGAAACCGTTCAAAAAGGGGTTGAAATTTTAATGGAATCGAAGAATTTCAATCTGAAAAACAACTTTTTAAGCCATTTCAGATTCAGGTTTTCGGGAAGCTTTTACGATTTTACATTTAAAAATTATCAGCAGAGCGGAAATAATTTATCAGGAAATGAAATTACCGGAGTTCCCAAAACAACAATCAACAGTTTGCTGAATTTTACGTTTTTCAGAAAACTTTCGGTAGATTATTCCCATTTTTACACGTCAAAAATTCCTTTGAATGATGCCAATTCAGTATTGTCGGAACCAAGTTTGGTTGGGAATATTCAGTTCAGATTTCCTGTACATTTTGAAAAAACGAGAGTCAGTTTGTATCTTCAGATTCAGAATCTTTATAATACAGAATATGTTTTAGGTTTTGATATCAATGCTTTCGGAAACCGTTATTATAATCCGGCTGCCAAAAGAAATTTTGTATTGGGAATAAAGGTTGATTTTTAATGTCATTGCGAGAAGCGAAGCGACGAAGCAATCTCATCTTGTTGTCCGCAATTTGTAATCTGACTAGTCCTGAAAAAGGTTAACTAGTTTTATATCACAAATATACTTAAATCAGAGTAGGAATTTTCCTATTCTGATTTTGTTTTTTATAGGTTTTTAATTTCACATTATTTTTCATGTGTACTTGGTTTGGAATATTATAATGTAAAGAAAAATGCGGTCTTAAATTGTTATAGCAATAAATTGCTTGTTCAAGCTGTTGGGAAAGATTTTTAAAATTTTCAAAAGTATCAATCAATCCAAATTCATGTTTCAGAATACCATTCACTCTCTCTGCTATAGCATTTTCATAAGGATCCGAATTTTCGGTCATACTGATAAGCATATCACTTTTCTTGAGTGTTTCAGTATATTCTTTACTGCAATACTGCAACCCTCTGTCTGAATGATGAATGAGTGAATGCTTGTACAGTCGATTCTGTATGGCTTGCTTTAATGCTTTCAACGTAGAGTTGGTCTGTAAATTATCACTCAATTCGTATCCTACAATTTTCTTAGAATAGGCATCGGTAATCAGATGAAGATAATAATTCTTCTCTTTGGTCTTGAGATAAGTAATATCTGCAACCCAAACTTTCTCCGAACATTTCAATTCTTTTCCTTTGATAATATTGGGATATTTTTTCATCCAATGTCTGGAATTGGTTGTTTTAAAATAGCTGTGCCTTCTGGGAATTAAAAGATAATTTGATCTCAAAATGCTAAACAACTGATCCCTTCCTACATGAATTTCTTCCTTTTCAAAATCATTCTTAAGTAAAACATAAAGTTTTCTAGTACCTATTTTAGGCATCTTTTTACGAATTGATACAACCAATTCTATAACTCTTGTTTCATGATCTGTAGAAACAGGCTGTTTTTGTCTCTTGTAATAAGCTTGCTTACTGTAGCCAAACAATCGGCAGATATTCTCTGTTGAAAGAGTCGTATTTACCTTTATTTCCTGGATTGATTGGAACCAGACTTTTTTACAATCTCAACCTTAAGCTCACGCTCTGCAATTTCTATAAATTTCCTGAACACTTTGAGTTCTTCTTCCTTTTTGGCCAATGCTGCTTCAAGCTCTTTAATCTTCTGTTTCTGTGGATCTTTCATGGGTCTGCCTTTACTTAATTGTTTTTCATAAGTAAAGTTACCATATTTCATTAACCATCTGGGAATGCAGGAATTACCCCTGATATTATAGCGGGTTTGTAATTGTGATTTTGTATATAATCCCCGCTCATATTCGGAGACAACTTGTCTTTTAAATGCTTCACTGTATTCTTGAACAGGGGCGGATACTTTTTTTAATCTCATTAGGATGACTGGTTTTTTGGTATTTAGTAGTCAACCTTTTTCAGGACAAGACAATCATTAAAAAAACTTTGGATTCTTTGCTGGGTGAAAAGTTTATACTGAGTTTGTCTAAAACTAAACAGATGCTTAATTAAAACTAAACAATAAAAATAGATAAAGATTGCTTCGTCACGTTGTTCCTCGCAATGACATTATTTCGAAAGAATGTTTTTCACAATCATTTCCGCATGAATTCTGGAATTTTCAATAAACCAGAGATGTGTATCTTTTCCTCCGCAAACTACACCCGCCAAATATAAATTCGGAACATTGGTTTCCATGGTTTCAGGATGATAAAGCGGGTTCAGACAATCGCCCTGCAATTCAATTCCGGAATTTTTTAAAAAATCAAAATCAGGAAGATAGCCGGTCATTGCAAGAACAAAATCATTTTCAATTTCCTGCACTTCACCTTTTTCATCTTTAAAAACAACGGAATGCTGTTTAATTTCAATCAATTTGGCATTGAAATGCGCTGCAATACTTCCTTCCGCAATTCTGTTTTCAATATCCGGTTTCACCCAGTATTTTACACTTTTTGAAATCTCGGAATGTCGGATAATCATGGTGACTTCCGCGCCTTTTCTGTAAGTTTCCAAAGCAGCATCGACCGCCGAATTGCTCGAACCGACCACAACAATTTTCTGTTTTGCGTACGGATAAGGTTCTGTATAATAATGTCTTACTTTGGGTAAATCTTCTCCGGGAATATTCATCAGATTCGGAATATCATAGAATCCCGTTGAAATAATGACGTTTTTCGCTAAATATTTTCCTTTCGAAGTTTCAATGGTGAAAATGTCATTCTCTCTGGAAACTTTTTCTACCTTTTCATATAAATTGATGTTGATATTCCGCTGTCTTGCAATTCCTTGATAATATTCCAGCGCTTCCTGTCTTCCCGGTTTTGGAGCCGTTGAAATAAAGGGAATTCCATCAATTTCCAGTTTTTCAGCAGTTGAGAAAAACCGCATATACAAAGGATAATTGTACAGAGAATTAACGATGGTTCCTTTTTCGATAACCCGATAAGAAAGATTATTTTTCTGCGCTTCCAGTGCACAGTTCAGCCCGATCGGTCCGCCTCCGATGATAAGAATATCTAAAATTTCCATACAACAAATGTAAGGAAAACCCATCAACAAAGGCTTTTTTCGATAAAAGCAAAAAACTATTGCTGTAATAATGACCATCTATTCGATAAATATGAAATTTCTTCAATTCAAAACATGGCATTTATTTTGGTGAATTATGATCAGACATTAAGAAAAATGAAGAAAATTATCTTTTCCCTGCTTATTTTTTCGGCAGTTGCATGTGAGAAAAATCCTGAAAAATTTGTTAATGATGAGGTGAATGCAAAAGGCAAAACGGTTTCAGATGATTCAGTTATCAGTAAAACGAAAATTACCAAAGATCAGGCTTTAAAAAAGGTCAATGAGGATATTATACAAACCTTAAAAGATCAAGATTTTAAGAAGTTTGCGGAATTTATTCACCCTGAAAAAGGAGTTCGCTTTTCGATGTACGCTTTCGTAAATCCAAAAGAAGACAAGTTACTTTCAAAAGCGGATTTTATCAGATATCAACCTACCAAAACCCTTTTCACTTGGGGAAGAATGGATGGTTCCGGAGATCTGTACAGAGCGACTATTCATGATTATTTAACAGACTGGGTGTATTCCAAAGACTTTGCGACAGCGCAGGTTTCTTTAAATGCGTTTCAGGGAAAAGGCAATTCTCTGAATAATGTAAAGGAAATTTATCCAAATGCAGATTTTACGGAAAATTTCATCAAAGGCTCAGAAGTCAACTCCGAAATGGACTGGAAATGCCTTCGTTTGGTTTTTGAAGAATTTCAGGGAAAATATTATCTTATTGGTGTTGTTAACGATCAGTGGACGATTTAGAATAAATTAAAAAAATTCGACAGATTTAGTGCGATTTTGCAAATACTCAGTGCAATATTTAAACAATGTATTATTGTGAAATATGATTTTCATTGAGAAAGAGGTTCAACGATCCTATGTCATTCTGACGAAGGAAGAATCTCATAAATAGCTGTTTTTATAAGCAACTGAATTGTTAATAACTATATTTCGGCAGAGACCCTTCAACAAGCTTAGGATGACATCTCTAATACTAACATAATGTGATGTCTACACAGTAGCGTTAATATGTAAAATTTTCGTGATTATAAAATTTCCGCTAATTTTTTAGTTAAATTTTTTCTTGAAAACTGTTCAATATTTTGTGTGTTTTCCGAGAGATTTCCGTTTTTCCAAAGTTCAAATTTTTCTAAAATAAATTCTTTAATTTTCCCGGAATCATCATAACTGAAATGTTTTCCTGCCTGTGTTTCACTTAAAATTTTAGAAACATCTGCATCTTTAGGTCCAAAAGAAATGATTTGTTTTCCTGTTGCCAGATATTCAAATATTTTTCCGGGAATGATCCCTTTGGAAGAATCATTAGGAAAGTTGGTGATGAGCAGTATTTCCGAAGTCTGCATTTCTTCAATCGCTTTATCGTGAGAAAGATATCCTAAATTCAGAATATGATTTTTCAGGTCTGAATGTTCTATAGAATTCAGAATTTTATCATCAATTCTTCCGGCAAATTTCAAGGTAAACTTTTCAGCGAATTCTTCATTTTCTGTCACCAGATCATTTAGAGCTTTCCAGAGATTTTCAGGGTTTCTCAACTGTTCCAGAACTCCGATGTAACTTAATGTGAATTTTGTTTGAGTGTTGGAAAATTTAAGTGTTTGAGTGTTTGAGTCTGACTCGTCAAAACCGTTCGTAATACAAAGTGCATTCGCTCCGTTTTTACAGAAATTTTCAGCATCGGTGTAGCTTGTTGCTAACGTAATATCTGCGTTTCTGAACACTTCGCTTTCCAGTTGACGGTGCTTTCGATCCGAACTTTTGGTCAGTTTTAAGTGTTTGTAATAAGAGATTTCTGTCCACGGATCACGGAAATCGGCAATCCATTTCAATTTAGGAAGTTTCTTTTTTAAATGTAAACCTATTAAATGTAAAGAATGGGGTGGTCCCGAAGTTACCACAACCTCAATCTGATTCTCTTTTAAATATTGTTCCAAAAATTTTATGGAAGGTTTTACCCAGAAAACTCTCGCATCGGGAATAAAAAAGTTGCCTCTCACCCAAATCGAAAGCTTAGATTTCCAGCTTTGATTTTTCCCGACATCAAACTGCCCCGCTTTAAATTTTTTGTTGCTTTTGTTCAGCTTTTCAGCCAGTTGATAAGGTTCCCAGATTTTTGTTTTTACAATTTCCAGATCTTTCGGAACATCTTTCAATAAACTTTCATCCAGCAAAGGATAACTCGGATTTTCCGGTGTATAGATCACAGGTTTCCATCCGAATTCAGGTAAATATTTTGCAAATTTCAGCCATCTCTGCACACCTGGACCTCCCGCCGGAGGCCAGTAATAGGTGATGATGAGTATTTTTTTTGGTTCCATTAATAATTGTTTTAACCGCAAAAGAGGCAAAAGATGATGATGATTTTTTAGCTATTCAAAAGGTGACAAAATGTAATTCACTATTTTAATCGTATTGATCAAAATATTTATTAATAAATGTCTCTTGACCAAAGTGATAAATATTTTTTACATTAAAATTTACTAAAACACCTTTTGGTACTTTTAGTAGATTCATATAATTTAGAATTTGAGATTTGTGAATTTCCAAAAGAGAAGATACAGCTTTTATTTCCAAAACAATTAAATCTTCAATTAGGAAATCGCATTTGAAATCACAATTTAAATACTCATCTTTATAAATTACAGGAATTTGAAACTCAGATTTATATTCGATATTCCTTAATTTAAACTCTTTTTCTAAAGCTTTATGATATACAATTTCTGCCAAACCTGCGCCTAAAATCTTGTGAACTTCTATACAAGCTCCATTAATTCTATAGGTAAGATCTGTAATGTATTTTTGAGTAATCATAAGCACAATGCTTTTTCAAACTTTTGAATTTCTAAATCTTTTCCATTTGTCTTTTGTCTCTTTTGCGGTAAAGAAAATAAATCCCAAAACCACTTAACAGAATAAATAAACCGAAGCAGATTAATGAAATCCATTTTCCTTTTTCGATAACTTCCGGTTCGAAGATCATTCTCACACTATGATTTCCCGCAGGAACGTGAACGGCACGAAGAATATAATCTGCCTTAATGTAAGGAACTTCTTTTTCGTCGATGAAGAATTTCCAGCCGTGAGGATAGTAAATTTCAGAAAAAACTGCCAATTGCGGAGTCTTAGACTGCGATTTAAATTCCAGTTCGTTAGGTTGATATTTCGTTAGATTGATAAACGCTGTTGAGTCTGCCTGAACAGGTTTTCCGTCAAAATATTTCTTATCATCTGCGGAAATAACAGCGGTTCTTTTGCTGTTGATGGTTCCGATTGCTTTAATTTCCTGATTGGGAGATTCTACGAATTTAAGATCGCTTACAAACCATGCGTTTCCATTGGCTTTTGGATTCGGCATTGCCTGAGGTTGTTCCGGACCTCCTAAAACCAAATATTTTGCATTCAGAAGATTCAGGATATTCGGAACTTTTACAGAATCCATGATCTGGAAATATTCGTTGATTACATCATCGTATCTTCTCAGTTTTACCGCATGATAACCACCGATGGAAGATTTGAAATAAGAAGTGTTTGTCTCGCTGAATGTTCCTAAAATATTGTTGAAAATTCTGTAATGCGTTTTGTCTTTTTCAGCGATGGTTTCTAATGTTTTGTTCACATTTACATTCGCTAAAATCGGTTCCAGATTTGGATTTCCCTGAACTTTTTCAGCCATCAGATCTGAGCTTTCCGTCTGGAAAGGATTTTCAGCAAAGATTTTATCCACATAATTGTCATCGTTCAGATAACGTTTGTTAACTGTCCAAAGATCGAATAAACTGACTACTCCGATAATTACCAGAGCAATGTTCTGATTCAGCTTTTGCTTTAAAACAAGAAATAAGGCGCCCACTGCAATAGCAACATAGATGAATGCTTTAATAGCATCAATTCTGAATAATTTAAATCTTTCGTCTATAAGATAATCCAACAGGAAAGGAGGAAGATAGGTTTTTTCATTATCGGTATGAAATCCTAACAGAGATTTTCCGAAAACCAGTAAAATCAATACAAAACTTAAAGTTCCGCCTCCTACGTAAAGAAGAATTTTTTGTTTGTATTCCTGTGTGAGTGTTTTATCTGTGAAGAATCTGTATAATCCGATGATCGCAATTAAAGGAAATAGTAATTCTACAACCACCAAAATAGAAGAAGGTGCTCTGAATTTATTATAAAACGGCACGAAATCGATGAAAAAGTCGGAAAGTGCCATGAAATTACTTCCCCAAGCTAAAAATACGGTAAGAATAGAAGCTCCTAAAATCCAATAGCGGTATTTTTTCCATGCGATGAAGAATCCTAAAAGTGCAAGAAAACAAACAATAGCTCCCTGATAAGCAGGTCCCGAAGTTCCCGGCTGATCTCCCCAATAGGTTAGATTCCCGAAACCTTTGGAAATTCTGTCATATTCAGCTTGTGAACTTACGTTTTCCTGAACCAGTTCCTGAATTTTAGCCATCATTTCCTTTCCTTCCGGCTCCTGACTTCCACCTCCCATTAATCTCGGGATGAAAAGGTTTAAAGTTTCCAGTTTTCCGTAGCTCCACATCAGCATACTTTCTTTATCCATTCCGGAATCTCCGCCTGTATTGCTGCCGTTTGTAAGGATCTGTTTTCCACGAACGGTTTCTTTGATGTATTCTGAATTCGCCATGATTCTCTGAGAATTCATTCCGACTCCGATTAAACATGAAGCGGCAACAATTCCGGACGAAATCAGGAAGTGTTTCATTGGTGTTTTTTTCAGAATACCTCTTATCAGTTCGGAAAGGAATAAAAATCCTAACGCTAAGAAAAGATAATACGTCATCTGTGGGTGGTTTGCAGCAATCTGAAGCCCCATAAATAGGGTAGTGACAATGAATCCCCAAACGTACTGTTTCCGGATGTAAACGAGTAAAATTCCGGCTAGAAGCGGTGCGAAATATTCAATGGTATTGATTTTTCCGTTGTGTCCCGCTGCGATGGCAATATAAAAATAGGTGGAAAGTCCGAAAAAAGTAGCTCCTAAAAGAGCATATTTCCAGTTTCTTACCACAACCATTCCCAAAAGGAAAAATCCTGCGGAAAGAAGAAAAAGATAATTAACCGGTCTTGGCAGAAAATTCAGTTTGGAATCGATTTTTTTGATGATGTCTCCGTTAAACTGACTTCCCATCTGATAAGTCGGCATTCCTCCGAACATGGAATCGCTCCAGTAGGTTTCTTTTCCGGTATCGGCTCTGTAATCGAGAAGCTCTTTTGCTCCGCCCCGATACTGCACAATATCATGCTGGAAAAGCTGCTTTCCCGTGAAAACAGGAGTGGAGTATAAAAATGCTAAAACGATAAATACAACTAATGAAATTGCAATATAAATCAGGTTTTTATTTTTCGCCATGTTGATGGTTATTATCTAAATATTTTTCGGAATTGTTACCTTTTGCTGTTGTTTTCTTTTACCTCTTCATAATCAACGGTTTCTGCATCCCAGTTGATTTTTTTCTTCGTATTGTCTGAGTTTTTGATGTTCTGCTCCCCTCTGTTTTCATTTCTGTTCTGGTTAAACAGATAGCTGTGAAATTTTTTGAAAAAGATTCTCTTCAGAATATTCCACACAAAATAGATAATAATGGTTGCGAGTACAAACTCAAAAATATGTTTCATCATAATAAAAATATTTAAGGTTTAATGTTCAAAGCCGTTATTACGCTCCGACATTTCAACTTTAAAAAGTTCTGCTTTATTTAGCAGAAGGATTTACCATTACGGAAGAATTGGAAACGCTCGTCATAGACTGGGTTTCTTTTCCGTTTGAAATACTTTCAATCTGTGTCGTTTTCACAGAAATATTCTGGTTTTTGATCCATCCTGTATTTTGGTCAAACGTAATCGTTCCGTTCTGCGTAAGTTCCGTGCTTAAGCTGTGGGTAACTTCTCCCTGATTCTGTTTATTAACTTTCTTTGGAATTCCTCCGGTTACCGAAATTTCTGCCACACCGTTTCCTACACTTTTCAGAATGTAGTGAGAGGTCACTTTAATATTTCCCTGTGCATCAGCATTTTCGCTGTTCGTCCATTTTTCTCCGATTTTCGCCCCTTTTTTAGGAATAATCGTTAAGTTTTTGTTGAACTGATCTCTAAGAACTTTTTCGTTAAAAGATTCCTTAAGACTTGCAACTACGCTCTCTTTCTGGTTTTTATCTTTAATCAATGATCCTACAGAATTGGCAACTTTAGTGTAAACAGCATCAAAACCTGTAATTGAAATTACATTTCCTTTGGTGTCCATCTTCATGTTCAGTTTATTTCCGGTCAATGCTCTGTTGATATTCCAGATCATCTTCAGGTCATCCTCTTTCGGGATCGGCATTTTGGTATCCACTACGATTGTTTTTCCCTGTGCCGTCTGAGAGCTTCTTTTAGCGATTAAATTTAAGGTAATATCATAAACATTTCCTTTAATATCATTCACCGTAAAAGACATTTCGTCCGTAGATTCGCTTGTTCCGTTCAGAGTTTTCCCTTGAGGATCAGTCATTGTTTTCGTATCTCTCTGATACGTTGTTAAAGGATAAGTTTTTCCTTTTTCCAGTTTAAAAGTCTGCGTATACACTCCCGCTGAATCTTTAATCGCCGGATTTTCCTCTACTTTTGCTACAGAATCTGCCGGAACTTCCACTGTAATTGTTTTTCCGGTTTTAGGATCTACTTTTGTAATTTTTGCCGTTTCCTTTTTGTTGCACGAAACAATGGCTATGGTTGAGATAAGCGCTAAAGCTGCTATGTTTTTCATTCGATTTTTTTAATTTATTTTACTGCTGTTTTCTAATATACTTTCTACAATATCCTGTAGCTTTCCCTGAGATTCTCCGTCGGATTCATTGGATAATATAACAACTCCCATGTTTTCTGAAGGATAAATCTGAAGAACACCGGAAAAACCAAATGTTCCTCCTGTATGATAAATTGTTTTTGTTCCGTCTTCATAGGTATGGATTCTCCAAAATAATCCTGTCTGATCGCCTTCAGTTTTTACAACAGGAGTATGTGACAAAGCTACATATTTATCATTTTGACTGAGGTGATACTGCATATATTTTACCAAATCTTCTGTGGTAGAAAGAATCCCTCCTGTCGGAGCCATGATTGTTGTAATATTTCTGGGCATTACTTTACCCTTTTCATTATAACAGGTCATGAGTTTTACTGAATCTATACTAATTATTGTATGATTCATTTTCAGAGGTTTGGTTATATATTCCGAAAGTAATTTTTCATAGCTTTTATGATATACTTTTTCCAGAATATCGCCTGCGATCTGTGTTCCTACGTTGGAATATTTATAATCTGTTCCGGGCTTAAATGCCACTTTTGCTTCGTAAAGATCTTCATAAAATTTCTTTTTAGAATAATTTTTATAAAACTTTGACAAAGCAAAAGCTACAGAATCCATTGGTTTTTTAAATGTTTCCGACTGATCGGGCAAAAACTGCGGTAATCCTGAAGAATGATTGGTAAGATGTGCAATCGTTATGGGTTGCTTATCAAACTCAAGATTTGTGTAGTTGCCATTTAAATATTTGCGGATATCATCATTCAGTTTAATTTTTCTATCTATCAGTGCGTGCGCGAGAAGTGTTCCTGTAAATGTTTTGGTTATTGATGCAATTTCATAAACACTTTTTGAAGTCGGAAGTTTTGACTTTCCTAATTCTGTTGTCCCATAATTATAAAAATAGCTTTTACCATCTTTAAAAATCCCTATGGAAATCCCAACACGAGCCGGATCTTCCATATAAACAGATACTTTCCTTTGAACCAGCTTATCGAGATTGGTTGTCAAAGGATTATCTGTAGGGATATTTTTGTTTTGAGCATTACAAGCTATTGCAAAACAAAAAGGTAAAAGAATTTTAATTTTCATATTTTACGCTTTCGAAGCGGTAATCATTTTCTGTCTCACTGCTTCATATAAAATCGCTCCACACGCAACAGAAACATTTAAAGACTGTGTTTTCCCATCGATCGGAAGTTTTATTTTTTCGTCAGAATGGTGAAGAACCTCTTTGGAAATTCCTGTTTCTTCATTTCCCATCACGATTGCACAGGGTTCTGTAAAATCAATATCATAAATTAATTTTTCAGCCTTTTCGCTTGCTGCAAAAACAGAAATTCCGCTTTGCTGAAGAAAATCTACCACATGAGCCAGATTCGGAGCTTTACAGATTTTCACATTATAAAGAGCTCCAGCTGAGGTTTTTATCGCATCGGAATTAATCGGCGCTGCTCCTTTTTCGGGAATAATCACTGCATCCACTCCCACACATTCTGCGGTTCGGCAGATGGCTCCGAAGTTTCTTACATCTGTTAATCTGTCCAGAATCAATAAAAAAGGAGTTTTTCCGTCCTCAAACAATTGAGGAACCACATCTTCCACTTTATGAAAAGGAACATCCGAAATAAAAGCAACTACTCCCTGATGATTTTTTCTCGTAAAACGATTCAGCTTTTCTACCGGAACGTAATTGGGACGGATTTTATTTTTCGCCAGAATGGCTTTAAGTTCAGCATAAATAGGTCCCTGCAATGCATTCTGCACAAAAACCTTGTCAATTGTTTTTCCCGCTTCTATAGCTTCAATTACGGGACGCAGCCCGAAAATGAAGTCATCTTTTTTATCTGTCATTTTGATATTTTAAATTATAAATTGCCCATTTACTTCGTAAGTCAGTTCAATTCTATTGAAAATCACTTTTCACGATTAACTTGCGAAGCAAAATTCAGTTGTACTATCTTCCTTTTTCCCCTAAAATAGCTCTCTTCTGCGCCAAAGCATAGCCATAATGCAGACCTTCGTGCATATTGTTAAAAATAATGGCATCCTGAATACTTTTCAGATCCAGCCCAAAACTTGTGGTGTAAGGCGTATAATCTGAAAAGAAATCGCTGTCATAATCTTTCATCAGGATTTTTGAAGTTTCGGTTAATAAAAACTCCAGATCTTCCACTTCGGATTTCTGCACATCCAGATTCGGAAGCGTTCCTTTTTTATAAGTTTCGATCCAGTATTTATCAATTCTGAAAGGATTTCCGCTTAGATAATAATGCAGCAACTGCTGTGTAGCAACCGTATGAGCAATGTTCCAGTAAAGATTATTGTTAAAACCGTCCGGAATCAGTAAAAGATCTTCGTGAGAAGTGTTTTGCAGAATATCCAGAAGGTTTTTTCTTACTTGTCTGTGTGCTTGAAAATGATAATTCATTTTACAAAAATTTTAATCTCCAAAAATAGTTTAATAAACTGGAAATGACAATTTTTGAACGGTGGATTAAAGTAAAATTTATATATTTTTAAGAAAAATAATATTGATTGTATTGAGTTTTAAGCCTTCATCTATTTAGAATCCTGCATCAATGCCGGAATATTTAACAAACTTTAACTCAAAAATGGCATTTTTTGTGTTGATTAATGCAAGTATTTATTGGAAATTTACCCATTATTTTAAATCAAGATATGTCAGAGATCAATCAAGCTGAAGATATTCGTCAATTGACGGAGCAGGTAAAAGAAGCAAACTACTTTTTTTCTCTTTTGAGACAGGAAATCAACAAGGTTATTATTGGACAGGAATATATGATAGACCGTCTTCTGATCGGTCTTTTGGGCAATGGTCACGTTCTTTTGGAAGGTGTTCCGGGACTGGCAAAAACTCTTGCGATAAAAACTCTGGCTGAAGCGGTTCACGGAGAGTTTTCCAGAATTCAGTTTACGCCGGATCTTCTTCCTGCGGATGTTGTGGGAACAATGATCTACAATGTAAAAGACAATGATTTCTCCATAAAAAAAGGTCCTGTTTTCGCGAATTTCGTTTTGGCGGATGAGATCAACCGAGCGCCTGCGAAAGTGCAGTCGGCTCTTTTGGAGGTGATGCAGGAAAAGCAGGTAACCATCGGAGACGAAACCATGAAGCTTCCAAAACCGTTTTTGGTATTGGCAACGCAAAACCCGATCGATCAGGAAGGTACTTATCTTTTACCGGAAGCGCAGAGCGACCGTTTCATGCTGAAATGTACGATCGATTATCCAAAACTGGAAGATGAAAGAACCGTAATGAGAATGGTTTCCACTTCGCATCAGCCAACTGTAAAACCTGTGATTTCACTTGAACATATTGTTGCGGCGAAAGAATTAATCAATCAGATCTATCTTGATGAGAAGATTGAAAAATATATTCTGGATATGGTTTTTGCCACCCGTTTCCCTGAAGATTACGGACTTTCGGAACTTAAAAATTATATCAGTTTCGGGGCTTCTCCGAGAGCATCAATTAATCTTGCCATTGCTTCCAGAGCGTATGCTTTCTTAAAGGGAAGAGCATTTGTAATTCCGGAAGATGTAAAATCACTTGCAAAAGATGTTCTGAGACACAGAATCGGATTAACTTTCGAGGCTGAAGCGGAGGAAATTTCTTCAGAAGAGATCATCAACAGAATTCTGGCAAAAATTCAGGCTCCGTAATGAGTGAGGTAATTATTAGAAAGGCAGTTCAGGGAGATTGCGCACCAATGCTGGAACTGATTAAAGAACTGGCGGATTATGAAAAGGCTTTGCATGAAGTTACCTTAACTTTGGATCAGTTTATTGAAGACGGATTCGGAAAATCTCCTGTTTGGGGAGCTTTTGTAGCAGAATTTAATGGTGAAATTGTCGGGATATCTTTGTATTACGACAGATATTCGACCTGGAAGGGAAGAAGATTGTACTTAGAAGATTTGGTGGTGACGGAAAACCTGAGAGGAAAACAGATCGGCAAGAAATTATTTGAAGCTACCATAGACTACGGAAAATCTAACCAATACAGCGGAATGGTTTTTCAGGTGCTCAACTGGAACGAGCCTGCAATTAATTTCTACAAAAAATACAGCCCGAAATTTGATGACGAATGGTTGAATGTATCTATTGAATTTAAATAGTAGGGAAGTTGGAAGCATGATGATGGAAGTTTACAAAATCTCAAAAAAACGCTCATACACTAAAACACTCAAACAAAGGAAATGCAGATAAAAGATATTGTAAAAAAAGTTAAGCAGATAGAAATCCGGACCCGAAAGAAGACGGAAGCTACTTTAATGGGGCAATATCACAGTGCTTTTAAAGGACAGGGAATGACGTTTTCGGAAGTTCGTCCCTATCAGTTTGGAGATGAGATCCGCAGGATCGACTGGAACAAAACAGCTCGTTTTCGGGAACCTTTCGTAAAAGTAATGGAGGAGGAACGTGAACTGACGATGATGTTGGTTGTGGATATTTCCGCTTCGATGGATTACGGAACTAAAAATCAGTTGAAAAGAGAATACGTTGCAGAAATTGCAGCAAGTTTAGGTTTTTCAGCAGCGGGAAATAATGATAAAGTAGGTTTAATTCTGTTTGCGGATAAAGTGTACAAAGTAATTCCGCCACAGAAAGGAAGAAAACATATTTTATCCATTATCAGTACCATTTTAACCGCAGATTATGTTCCTGCCATTTCAAAAATTGATAAAGCAATGGAATATATGATGGGAATTTTCAAACGAAAATCTTTGGTCTTCCTGTTTTCGGATTTTGAAGACGAATATGACTCTAAAATGCTGAGAGTAGCTTCCAAAAAACATCAGTTGCTTGGAATGAGAATTTATGATGAAAAAGACAATGAAATTCCGGATGTGGGATATACCTTATTATATGATGCGGAAACCGGAAAGCAGGTTTGGGTAAATACTTCAAGTGCAAGATGGAGATACAATTTTGCAGAAGCCAAAAAGCAGAAAATGAAATCTTTAGAAGAAGATTTTGCCAACAGTTCGGCGAGTTTTATGAATATTAATACAGGTTCGGATTATTCGAGATTGCTGTATAACTATTTTCAGAAAAAATAAAATTGTGAGGTAAGTTTGTCATTCTGAACGTAACGGATGCGGAGTGAAGAATCTATTTGAAATTATTAGATTCCTCCTACGTCGGAATGACAATCTTGCTTCATCATTAAAATTTAATAATAAAATTGAAAAAACTTTTATTTATATTTTGTTTTTTAATCTGTGCAAATGCCTTTTCGCAGATCCTTTCTTCCAGTGTTGAGAAGAAAACCATTGCTTTGGGAGAAGTGAACCATATTGTGATCACCATTAATAACCTGAACAATGAAAAAGTTTCTGCAGCTCGCGAAAATGAGTTGCTGCCTTTTCATTTTGAAGAAATTAAAGACAGTATTGCGCAGACTCAGGATGTTTATTACAGAAGAATTGAATTTGCTGTTTTTGATGAAGGAAAATTTACCATTCCCGAACTGGAATTCAAAGTCAACGGAAAAGTTCTGAAAACAATTCCTTACGAAATTGATGTTATTAATACGGCTCAGAAGACCGACCAGATTAATGATATTATGAACAACAAAGAAGTAAAACTTGAAGTCACAGATTATTGGGAACTGTATAAATTTTACATATTAGCCGCCATTGCGGTGATTTGCCTCATCATTGCGATTATCATGTTCATAAAATACGGACGAAAACCAAAAGATTCGCCGGTTGTCGCCACAAATCAGACCCTGAAGGAACTGGATTCCCTTAAAAAGAAAAAATATGTGGAAAAAGGAGATTACCGTTCATTTTATGTTGAACTGATTGATATTTCCCGAAAATTCATCGCAAAGCAATACCGCGTTCCGGCAGATGTTTTGTTAACGGATGACCTTATCGATGTGATGAAGAAAAACAATACCATTTCTCAGGAAAATGAAAAAATAGTGGAAGACGTATTTTTAAGAGGAGATCTGGTGAAATTTGCGAAAACATTTCCGGATCAGGCAACCATGGAAAAAGATTTTGCCGACATCAGAGATTTTGTAAAAAGATCATCCAAAGATCTTGAATTTGAAAACTTGAGAAAAGATGCCTGATTTTGAATTTTACAGTCCGTGGTTTCTGTTGCTTTTCGCACTGTTTATCCCTTTGTTATTCAGGGATGCAAGCCGACAGAAAAGAAAAGGGATAAAAGTTCCTACGGTAAAAAATATGGGCGAAAGCGGCGGGATTCATTTTATTATGTTTATCCTGAGAATTTCGAAGTATATTATTCTTTCTTCGCTGATTATTGCAATGGCAAGACCGAGAACTTTTACGGTCTCTCAGGACAGAGACGACACCAAAGGAATTGATATTATGCTTTCTGTGGATGTTTCCCTGAGTATGCTGGCAAAGGATTTAACACCCGACCGTTTAACGGCATTGAAGGATATTGCAATTAAATTCGTTAATAAAAGACCGAATGACAGAATTGGTCTCGTTGCCTATTCAGGAGAAGCATTTACGAAAGTTCCGGTAACTTCCGATCATCAGGTTGTTGTGGATGAACTGAACAATCTGAATCCTCTGGAATTACAGCCGGGAACAGCCATCGGAGAAGGACTTTCTGTTGCGGTTAACCATTTGAAAAACAGCAAGGCAAAGAGTAAAATCATCATTCTCATGACGGATGGTGTGAATACCATTGAAAATGCAATGCCTCCTGCAATTGCTGCGGAACTGGCTAAAAATAACGGAATTAAAGTATATTCCATCGGAATCGGAACGAACGGATACGCTTTAATGCCTACACAGACCGATATTTTCGGAGATCTTGTCTTTACGGAAACCGAAGTGAAAATTGATGAGCCTGTTTTAAAAGAAGTCGCACAAATGACGGGTGGAAAATATTTCAGAGCCACATCAAATACAAGTCTTGAAGAAGTGTATGACGAAATTAACCAACTGGAAAAATCTGATGTAAAGGTGGCGAAGCTTTTCAATTATCAGGAATATTTTAAAATTTTCCTGTGGATTGCTTTGGGAATGCTGTTTTTAGACGCTTTACTGAGATGGGTTTTTTATAAAATTTTAAGTTAATGGATTGGTATTTAGGGAATTATTGGTTTTTATTATTGCTATTGCTTCTGCCGCTGTTAGCTTCCTTTTTAATCCGTTTTCTGAAATGGAAAAAAAAGAAAAGAGAAATTTTTGCAGACAGCCAGTTTCATGAGCAGCTATTTGAGAAAAAATCAGGTTTTACGAAGTTTTTTCCCGCACTCTATCTTTTGGGAACCCTGTTTTTAATATTTTCAATTATCGATTTATTAAGTGGTTCAGAAGAAGTGAAATCCAGTCAGAAATTAAACAATGTCATTTTCATGCTGGATGTTTCCAATTCAATGAATGCGGAAGATATCAGTCCGAGCCGTTTAACGGAAGCAAAAAATCTGATGCTTCAGACGATGCAGAAAATGAAAAGCGATAAAGTGGGAATGGTGATTTTTGCAGGACAGGCAACTTCCATTATGCCTTTAACCACAGATTATAATTCAGCAGAAACCTATATCAGCGGAATCGAAACAAACTCCATGCAGATTCAGGGAACAGATTTCCTTAACGGAATGAAGATTGCGGCTGAAAAATTTAAAAACGTAAGCAAAGACGGACGAAAAGTTGTTTTGCTTAGTGACGGTGAAGATAATGAAGGAAATGATGATGCAGCGATACGACTGGCTAAAAAAGAGGGAATTATGATTACTTCCGTCGGAATCGGTACCGAAGAAGGCGCTCCGGTTCCGGAATATGTTTTCGGACAGTTAATGGGATATAAAAGTGATATCAACGGACAGACTGTTATCTCCAAAAGACAGACGGAAGCGCTGAAAAAAATGGCTGATGCAACCGGAGGAAGCTATATTGACGGAAATAACATCAATGAAGCTCCGGACAGAATTTTAGATGCTCTGAAAAAGAAAACAGGATCATCTGAAACGATGGTGAAATCACAAAATGCGAATCATTATTACCAGTATTTTCTGGAAGTTTCTCTATTTTTCTTCTTTCTGATTTATTTATTTAATCCTAAAAGAGATTTTAATGTTTGATAATCCGGATACATTGTCTCAGAATCAGACCATTACTTTAACCCAATTTTAACAAATAAGACACTGTTTATTAACATTTAAAGGAATAATTTTGCACATAATGAATACTAAAATCATTTTTTTATCGTTTATAATTGCTTTCATCTTCTCGGGAAATCTTTTCGGGCAGAAAAATTACAGGACTTTAGTCTATGAAGGCAATGAAAAATTCAACGGTAAAGATTATGATGGGGCGTCTGTAAAGTATCTGGAAGCGATAAGAACCAACAGTAAAGATTTTATAGCGCACTACAATTTAGGAAACGCATTATATAAAAGCAAAAAATACGAAGAAGCAAAAGCAGAATTCGAGACGGCTCAGAAACTTTCTCAGACAATTCCTGATAAAGCGGCTGCTCTTCATAATTTGGGGAATACCTATATGCAGATGAATAAGCCTGAAAAGGCAGCAGAATTCTACAGACAGTCCCTGAAACAAAATCCGTACAGCGAAGTAACAAGAAAAAATTACGAGATTGCCAAGCTGAAGGATAAGGAAAACCAGCAGAAAAAACAACAGCAAAATAACTCCGGTAAAGGAGGCGGTGGTAAAGACCAACAGCAAAATGATGATCAAAAAGGAAAAGATCAAAAGCAGGATCAGGGACAAGGTCAGCAGAATAAAGGAGACGGACAGGGAAATGATCCCAACCGTAACCAGAATAATGAAGGCAAAATCCCTAAAGGTCTCGAAAATCAAATACTCAACAAAGTAAGCGATAAGGAAAAAGAAACCGCCAGAAGAATTTTGAATAAAAATTCTTATTCGATGCCCGAGAGCAACGAGAAAGATTGGTGATGCAGAACAGAATTATCTACATATTACTCTTAATGTCTTCCGTAATTTCTTACGGACAGGTAAATCTTTCTGTAACTCCTGACAAAACAACGTATAATGGTAAGGAAATAGTAAATCTGAATATTGTTCTTGAAATGAATGGTGGTGAGTATAATCAGCAAACGCCATTACGTTCACCGGACTTGTCAAAATTTAATATCATAGGAAGCGGTTCTGCCAGTAACGGTTATGTGGATCCTGAAACCAATACCGTAATTTCCCAATCTATTACAAGATTAGCTCTTGAACCCAAACAGAAAGGAAAAGTAAAGATCGGATCTTTCCTGATTACCATCAATAATAAAATTTATAAAACCGAACCTTTTGACATTTTTATTAAAGATGTAGAAAAGAAACCGGTTACTGTCAACAATGCTTCAAAAGACGTTTATCTCAATATGGAGATTGATGACCGTGAAGTGTATCAGGATCAGCCTACCATTGCTGTTCTGAAGGTGTATTCAAAAAACATGGATAACTTCAGAAGAGTAAGAAATATACATCTTCCTGAGCAGGACAATCTGGATGTTTTTCCGGTAAGTTTTACCAAATCTGAAATTGATCCTTCCGATGCAGGAAATATGGCATCGCAGATTCTTGCCGTGTTTATGGTTTTCCCGAATGAAGCCGGTTATGTGGACATTCCGGGGGTTTCGGCTTCGCTGAATTCTTATGCTAACAAAAACAAGCTCGTTTCCAATAAAGTAAAGATTAATGTTAAAAAACTTCCTGAAGGTTCTCCGGAATGTTTTAAGAATGCAGTCGGGAATTTTAATGTAACCGTTGTTAATACTTCAAAAGAAAAAATTGAGGTTAAAAAACCGATGAATGTTCTGGTAAAAGTAAGCGGAGAAGGGAATCTTAAAAGCATGGAGCTTCCTAAAATTGCGCAATCTCCGGATTATGAAGTTTTCGCTCCTAAGATCATTTCACGCGTAACGGTTGGAACGGAAGGAATGAAAGGAGAGGTGTTAGCCAATTATCTTGTAATTCCTAAAAAAGCGGGAGAAATTAATATTAAAACAGAACAGTTTGCCTTTTTCGATCCTTCCAGCAAAGAGTATGTAGATCTTGGACAGCAGTCTTTAGCGGTAAATGCTTTTTCTCATGATCAGATTCTTGAGTCCCGTACAGCGGTTGAAAAAGTGAATGAGTATACCAATACTTTTTTAGAAACGGTAAATACGCCTGTTTTAAAAACAACTTCATTTAAAGTAAAAGAAAAAAAGAAATTTCACTGGAATGTTCTTTTTATCAATATTGCTATTTTGCTTTCCTTATTCGGAATGTATCTTCTGTTTAAAACATGGCAGAAGAAAAACAGATTATCTAAAGAAATTCAGGCTCCGATGCCATTAGGTTCTGTTGCTGAAACGGAAAATGAAATCCGTGAAAAGTTTAAAACTGACATCAACGATTATTTTGGCTATTTGGAAAATCTTAAAGATAATGAAGATTATCAGAAGTTTTTTCAAACCTTTGATGAACTTGATCAGGAAGTGAAAAATCAATATTCTGGAAATCCTGCTGATCATTTAACCGATTTGCTGGAAAAAGAAAAAGGCTCGTCAATAGCCGAAGAATACAGGAATCTTATTCAGAGAGTACAGGTTGAAAAATATGCTCCGATAAAATCTTCGGAAGGAATGGACGAACTTTTATCCTCCATCGTTAATTTGTATTCTAAGATTAGCAAATAATCAATTTATTTTCATATTTTTGCGAAATTATTAATTGCAAGGAAATGGAAATATTTAATGATTTTTCGATAAAAGAGATTATTACCTGTTTTATGGTTCTTTTTGCAGTGATTGATATCATTGGTTCTATCCCGATTGTGGTAAGTTTACAGCAGAAATTCGGGCAGATTGAAGCTGAAAAAGCATCTATTACAGCAGGAGCCATTATGCTTGTTTTTCTTTTCGTGGGAAACAAAATTCTGAAATTTATTGGTGTGGATGTTAATTCATTCGCAATTGCGGGAGCTTTTGTGATTTTTATCATAGCACTGGAAATGATTCTGGGGATTGAGATCAATAAAACTTCTGAAGCAAAGGCTGCATCCATCGTTCCCATCGCGTTTCCGCTGGTTGCAGGAGCAGGAACCTTAACGACAACGCTTTCTCTGAAAGCGGAGTTTCATGACATTAACATTATTTTTGGAATTATTCTCAACACAATTTTCGTATATTTGGTGCTGAAATCTGCAACGTGGCTGGAGAAGAAAATGGGCGATGCAACACTTGCCATTTTACAGAAAGTTTTCGGAATTATCCTGTTGGCGATTTCAATTAAATTATTCACCGCGAATTTTGCGCAACTGGTGCAGAATTACATTAATTTTTAAGAGTTATGCAGAAGTTTTATAAAGTATTTTTGGTACTGTTCATCGTGTTTATCGCAATTAATCTTTATGCTTTAGACTGGCAATCGGATATTTTGTCTGAAGATAACCTGAAGTTTGTTTTCTCAATAGCTTCAGCAGCGATAGGTCTTATTTTGCTTTTTGTAATGAATACATGGAGCAAGATCGGAGTAAGAAAATAATTGAATTACAATTTTATATAAAGCCTCTTTCAGTTTGAAGGAGGCTTTTTTATTTCTGTTTCTTGTTGAATTTTAGCTCTCAAATAATAAAAATCTAAACTAAAGAGTTTTGCTCCTTTAGGAGCAGAATCTGTGTAGAAATAAGAATAAGTCTATCAATCAATCCATAAGATTGATATCTATGATACGATACATTTTCTAAAGATAGCGTTCCTACGGAACGCCAAACGTCCTCCTAATATGATTTCTACACAGATAAAACTCTATAGAGTTTTCTGGCATTTTACTTTAAACAAAATGTTGAATCTTTTGCCTTTTTTCGGTCAAATAAAATTTAAAGAAATTTATTATTTCAAAATCACCAGATTTTTCAGAACTGCTTCCGATTTCAGCTCCGTTTCTGTCCATTCTTTTTCGGGACTACTTTGTGCGGTAATTCCGCCGCCTACAAATAAATGAACTGCATTTTTATACAGTTTTGAACAGCGAAGATTAACAAAATACTGTACCGTTTCATCAGTCTCAATTTTAATATATCCTGCGTACAGTTCGCGCGGAAATTTTTCAATCTTCTGAATTTCTTCTCTACAGAAATCTTTCGGAATTCCGCAAACAGCAGGAGTGGGGTGTAATTCCTGAATAATCTGATCTAAGTTTTCAGGCTTAATTTGGGCTTTAAAATCGGTTCGTAGATGCTTGATGTTTCCCGAAATATGATCGTAGGTTTCAGATTCCGTTACGTTTTCAGAATACTGGTTTAAAATATTTCTGATGTATGACGTTACAGGTTTTTGTTCCTCTATTTCCTTTTTCGACCAGTTTTCAGAAACAGGAAGCGTTCCTGCGAGACTCATCGTTTCAAATTCGTACGTTTTTTTACTGAATTTTCCTAAAACTTCTGAAAAAGCGCCCATCCATGAATTTTCGTTATTGATAAAAATATATCTGAATGCATTCGGATAGGATTGACAAAGATGATTAAAGCTTTCTTTCAGATTAATTTCTTCAAAATCGGTAAAAATTTTTCTTCTTGAATAGACCAGTTTCGGAAGCTGATGTTCTTGGATAATCTCAATTACTTTTTCAAGATTTTTTAAATATTCTTCCTTGGTTTCGGCAGCAAATTCATTTTTATCTTCAGATAAAATCTTACTTGAAATAGCTATCTGATTAAAATTTTCGGGGCTTAATTCAATAATTTTTCCTCCAAAATCCGATCGTTTCAATCCATCAAAAGAATAAAAACTGATAGGATTTTCTCCGGAATTTTCATCTGTGGAATACAGTTTTTCGTCGAATGGAAATTTGAAATAAATCATTGTTTGAAGCTTTTTAGAAAATCAGAGTCGGGAAATAATATAAGAAATTCCAACGTTGATTTTTCTTTCTGCAAAGGTATTATTAGTCTTAAAAATCTCAAAATCAAAGTCAGGATTTTTTAAGGAAATATTCTTGATGCTGTAATGCTGATATTCCGCAGAAATGATGAAGCGTCGCAAAAATCTATACTGAAGACCCGCAGAAAATCCGAGATTGGTCTGTGTGCTTTTAAAATCCTCCAGTTTGGTTAAAACATCATTTTCAGGAGTCAGAAACTGCATTTTATAAGTCTGATTATTTAGCAGAATTCCTGCAAACGGACGGAAGTTTTTCCAGTTATACATCAGTTTAAGCTGAAGTGCAAACTCAAAATGTTCATTATTAAACTTCTGAAATAGAAGCGGCTGATTATCTTCGGTAAAATAATATCCGTTCAGAAAAGTGTCTTCTTTGTTGGCATCGAGATCGAAGGATGAATTCCAGTGGTACACATTGGCAGACAGCCAGACTAAAAACTGAGAATCGGAGAAACTTTTGGAAGCCCAGATTCCGATATTTTCTCCGAACTGCGGTTTATTTTCTAAAGCCCAGTTTGTACTTTTTATGCCAAATCCTCCTTCAATTCCGTACTGAAAGCTCACCGGTTTTCGCAATCTTGCTCTTCTTGAAGCCCTCTGTTTGTCGATTTCCTGTTTGTATACATCCGTAACAAATTTCGTTTCCTGAACGGTTGGTGTTTTCATCACAACATCATTCAGCCTGAATTTTAAAGGTTTCATGAGATATACGGTATCATAAACGACTACTTTTTCGTAGACGTAAACCGTATCTATTTTCTTTTTCCTGATTTTCTGTGCAAACGAAAAGTTGACACAGGCGATGAGAAAAAGAAGTATTATTTTTTGGAAGAACATATTCTGCGTTTCAATTTATTTTTCAATAAATACGGTGTCTCTTTTAATGATTTTTTTAACGACAATTACTTTCTTTGGAGCTTCTTCAATGGTGTCGTTTGCAGCCGTTTTTTTTAAAACCGATCTGCTTTTCAATCCTGTTTCATCTCCTCTTATTTCTCTTTTAGCAGTGTTTTTTTCTTCAATTATATTTGTTGCTGACTGATTTACAGCATTATTGTCTGATTTTTCTTTTGAATCAGAATTGGTATTTACGAAGTGGTTTTTTGTCTTTTTACCTACTGTTTCATTATTATCTGTAAGAATTGGTAAAGCTGAATTCTGATTCGTTGAGAAAAAAGAATTCTTCGGATTTAAGAAAAAAACAGACAGAATGATGATGACCAAAAATGTTCCTCCAATAACTGTTTTCTTTTTCAGACTCGTATTGGATGATGAAAATGCAGTGTTATTAATTTTAAGATCGGAAGGAATCTGCAATTTTTTTGATGGCTGAATGGTAAAATCTGCAAATTTACTTTTAAAAGTCTGCGCCCAAAGCAATCCTCCAAGTCCGAAAACAACAAGCAGTTGCGCCATTTTTTTCTTCGGAGTATTTTGATTGACGAAATTCTTCATCAGATAATTCTGAATCGATTTTTTCGCTCTCAAAAGGTGAGATTTTGAGGTATTTACGGTAATTCCCAATAAACCGGAAATTTCTGCATGAGAATGATTTTCAATAAAATACAGATTGAAAACAGATTTGTGATGCGGTGGAAGACTGTCGATGGAAGACAGCAGTTCTTCACTGGTAAAGTCGTAAACGAATACATTTTTCTCTTCTAATAAATGATGGTCCATTTCTGAATAGGTATCTGGGATTTCCAAAGGTTCTGTAGTTACAAAAGTATCTTTGCTGTGTTTGCGGATGTGTTGCAGTGCATTGTTTACCACAATTTTTTTCAGCCATGCAAACAGAGCTTTTTCATCATTCAGCTGATCGTTTTTCTGGATTGCGGTAATGAAACTGTCCTGCACGATGTCTTCCGCCGTATAAATATCATCGACATATCTTCGGCATATTCCCAGAAGTTTCGGGGAATAATCGAGATAGATTTTCTGCCAGTTGAAGTTGCTGTTTTGCTTCATAATTTAATTCGCGACAAATAGTAAGTTATTATTTACCGGAAGTTTTATTAAAATTTTTTGATTTTCTGTTATTAATCATAATTGCTTAATTTTTACGCAAAGGATCGCTAAGATTCTTTTATATACCAACCGTTTTTAAGTTCGCAAAGGTACTTCGACAAGCTCAGCATAAACTATTCACTCAGCAAAGAACTCAAAGATTTTCAATTATGACCAATTACGGATCATCACATAAAATTTAGACCTTTTCAAGATAAAGTTAAATCTTTATACAAATGAACAGGGTCAATAAAAAATAAATTTAAAGTTTTCATGGTTATTATTTTTCTTATAAGATGCAGAAAAAATAAAAGGTTGCAGTAAGAAAATAAAAAAAGCTCAAATTTTTTTGAGCTTGATATTTTTCAGTGAAAATTAAATCTTATCGGTTGATGATATTGTTCGTCATCGTGGTATGATTGATGAGCTGACCTTTTTCATCACGGATCTCTATTTCCGAAACGTGCATTGTTTTTCCTTTTCGGATGAATCTTGCAACGGCTGTTACGATTCCGTCTTTTTTGCTTCTTAAATGGTTGGAATTGATGTTGGTTCCCACTCCGAAATATTTTGAACCATCAATAAAAATATTAGACAGGCTTGAACCCATGGTTTCTGCCAAAACACAGCTTGCGCCACCGTGCATAATTCCGAAAGGCTGATGAATTTTTGGTGAAACAGGCATTGTTGCAGTCAGTGTTTCATTTTCAACATCAATATCTGTGAACTTAATATCCAGAGTTTTTGCAAATGTTTCTCCGCCCCAGTTGTTGATGAATTCTAATATTTCTTCCTTGCTTTTATCTTTTATATACATATTTTAATAATCAGTAATAAGTAATTGGTAATGAGTAATTTTGATAACATCTAACATCTAGTTTCTAACTTCCATCTTCCAGCATCTAGCTTCTATCTTCCTGCCTCTATCTCCTAACCTTTAGCCTCAGTATCATTTCCCATGATATTCGGGTTCCAGTTTTCAGGGATTTTAGGAACTATATCATTTTTTATGTAGTAATCCTGAATTTCCTGCATAATTTCGGTAAATGGTGCCGTTGCAATTCTTTCGTAGGGAATGGTATACCCAAGATAAATGATTTTTCTTTTAAAATCTCCTGCCGCGAGAACGATAGGAACTTTTGCCGCTAAAGCCATGTGGTAAAAACCTTTTCTCCATTTCGGAACCCAGCTTCTTGTTCCTTCCGGAGTGATGACCAGACTGAAATCGTCTTTTTCAAACTGTTTGGCTACGAAATTCACCAGATCATTTTTCTGGCTTCTGTCGATCCCGATTCCGCCCAGACCTTTTACCACGCTTCCGTACCATGCTTTGGTGTGTGCATCTTTGATGATGATTTTTAATGGTTTTTTCAGAGACCAGTAGGATAGGTTTCCTAAAATATATTCCATGTTGTGCGTGTGAGGGGCGACTACAAGAATACATCTGTTCAGAACGTTTTCGTCGCCCTGAAGAACGACTTTCCAGCCCATTAATTTTAGCAGCAGCTTGCCGATCAGCTTTCTCATATAGTTTAGATTAAAAACAAAAAAGTATAACCAAAGTGGTTATACTTTACAAATATATTGAAATATTATCGCTCTTAAAACAGACTGCTGATTAAATCAACAATTTTCATTACAATTTCTAGTGCCAGTTGTACCATGATTATTGAATTTTTATTGAGTGTTTTGGTTTTAATTTTTTACTACACAAATGTAAAGATTTTTATTGAAACAGCGAATAAAATCTTTATATTTTTTCGTTTTCAGTGAGAGAAGAAGAGTGTGAATTTCAAACGGTTGTGTTATTCATTCACACCTTCTGCCACTCTCTGCAGTTTAGTTATTTGGTTTGTATGGAAATTTCGTTTTTATCTTTATCCACTTTGAAGTCGATGTTGGCTCCTTTCATCTTTTTGATGCTGCTTTTCATGGAGTCGATTACCTGATCTGCTTTATTGCTCGGAACTTTTTTTCCGTTAACGATAATGCTGTCTTCATCATCAGAATTGTATTCGATCGTAGAGCCATTTACGGTAATTTTATTTTTTTCGATTTTAATTTTTCCGTCTTCGTCTCTTTCCTGATCGTCATCATTAATTCCGTCTGCGTTAAGATCTCCATCGAAGCTGATTCCGTCTTTTTTCACAGGGATCACTACGGTTTTTAAAGGAAGTACCAGTTCATAATCTATGCTGTAATCTCTGAAACGGTGTTCGTAAGGGTATTTGATGTAGTTCGGAAGAACAATTCTGTTATTTACCACTTCTACAGGAACGCTTACATTTAATGGAAGATTGTATCCTTTAGCTTCTTTTTTAATGATTAAATAAGGTGTTTTTACATCTGCTTTTCTCGTTACATCCACATGCATCCAGTCTCTTTCGTATACAGAAACTTTGTCTGAATAAAGATCATCATCGTATCCTTTAAAGTTTTGCGGAATAGAAACCTGTTTGAAATCTACATAAATACTGTCTGATTGTGTATTGATCGCAATTTCTTCCGTATCTTCTTTATGACCTTTCAGGAACATTTCTCTTTTTGCCATGCTGAACCCGAAATAAGTACCTAAACTGATGAGTGCAAGGAACAAAGCTCCGATTACCCAACCTGTGTTTCTCAGTTTTGTTTTAGGAGAAATTAATTTGATGCTTAATAATCCGAATAACATCGCAGGCAATAAACTTCCTAAAGTAATCAGTGCCATAAGAATGTATTTCATATTATCGTTATCAAAATAGAAGTTCATCTGGCTTACCGGAGGGAAATCGCTGTCTGCTCCCATAAAACCGAATACTACAAATACTCCGATGAGACAAGACAAAGACATAAACCCGAAAATACCCCCTAAAATATATCGTAATACATTCCAAAGTCCGCTTCCGGCGTTATTGATGTAGGATTTGTTTTCGATATAGATTTCTCCGACCCTCTGAGTAGATTCATTGGCAAACTGTACCAATTTATTAGACTCATTCTTAAGATTGTCGAAGTTCATAGGCTTTCCCTTCATTTTCAGGAAATCTGCTGCGGTTTCTGCTTTTGGCAAAACTGCCCAAAGAATAACGTAAAGTAAGAAAACCAAGGTTGAAGAAACGGCTGCCGTGAAGATTCCCAGGATGAAAACACCAAGCCAGATCGCTCTCATCGCAGTGATGTCCATTCCCACGTAATGTGCTAAACCTGCGCAAACACCGGCAATTTTTTGTCTTTCAGGATCTCGGAACAACTGTTTTTTATCAGAATATCCGGTTCCGGAAGTTCCTGTTTTCTTTGTATTTTTCTCAGAATAATATGCTTCTTCCTGCTCTTCGATTTTTTCAGGGCTTCCGATCTGTGCAATTACTCTTTCTACATCCGAGTCGTTAATTACTTCACGTTTTGCCATAGAATCTTTGAAGATTTCTACCATTCTGATTTCTATGTCATGCATTACCTCATCTGCTTCCGAAGCGTCCAGAGAGCTTCTCAGAGCATTCAGGTAATCGCTAAGTTTTATGTATGCGTGTTCTTCTATGGTAAAAGAAAAACCTGCGAGTCCTATTGAGAGTGTCTTGTTCATAGCTTTGTTTTTAATTTTTTTGAGTGATTTGGTTGACTGAATTGGTTAATTCGTTCCAGGTATTTTGAAGTTCATCTAAAAATAATTTACCTTTTTCTGTAATCTGGTAATATTTTCTGGGTGGTCCTCCCGTAGATTCTTCCCATCTGTATGAAAGGAACTCACCGTTTTTTAATCTTGTTAAAAGAGGGTAGAGTGTTCCTTCTACGACATCCAGTTTTCCTTTTTTCAGTTCATCTATTAAGTCGGAAACGTACATTTCACGATGATTGATGAGACTTAAAATACAGAATTCCAGAATTCCTTTTCGCATTTGCGCTTTGGTATTTTCAGTATTCATCTTTAATAAGTTTTGTTAATTAGTTGTATAATTTTCGAAACCCGGAACCTAGCTAGTTGTACCTGTTTCGATTTTACATTACAAAGATATGTAAATAAAATGGTATTATGCAATACAAAGTAGTAAAAAAAATTAAATAAATTATTTAACTAATTGATAATCAGTTTAATTGTTTTTTACTGGAAAATTTTAGAAATATGAATTTTAGGAAATTCAGGTTAAATTTTTAATAATTTTACCTTTTAAGCTCACTGTTCTTAAGGTAACCAAAGCTTTTTTCTGTAATTCTTTATGATATGATCTAAAAGTGTAGCTTTTATAGAATCTACGGACGATAAGTGCCATTTCTATCATGGCAAAGTGTTCTCCAATGCAGAGTCTCGGTCCTGCTCCGAAAGGATAATAAGCGAAATTTTTAGCATTTTCATCATCAAAACGTTCCGGAATAAAGGAATTTGGATTGTTCCAATATTTTGGATTCCTATGAAGTCCGCTGATGTAAAGAATAATGAAAGTTCCTTTTTTCCAAGAGTAATTTTTAAAGCTGTCGTCTTCTAAAGCCTGTCTGTCAATTGCCCATGCCGGAGAATGCAGCCGCATTGCTTCTTTGATAATATTCGTGGTATAAGATTTTTTCATTAAGCTTTCTGTCCCGAAAGCGTTTACTCCTTCTGCTGCAATTTCAGCCTTTAGCTTTTGTTCAGATTCAGGATTTTGACTGATCTCAAAAAAGATAAAGCTTAATGCATTGGCTGTTGTTTCGTGTCCTGCAATGAAAAGAATGAGCATTTCATCAATAAGTTGTTCATCAGACATCGGAAGCTGCGTGTCTTCATATCTCGCCTGAATAAGCATATCTAGCAAATCATTTTTTTCTTCCTTCGAATTTCTGCGTTTATCCAGAACACCCTGAATAATATTTTTGGCTTCAGTACTTTTCTTGATCATTTTATCGATGACACCAATACTTTTCAAAAATTGTGAATAGAAAGGTATTCTTACTTCTTTGGCAAAAACTTCCTGAACTTCTGTAATAATTTTCCCAAGTTCTTTTACGCTTTCTTCATTAATATCCGAACTGAAAAGTGTTTTTGCAACAATATTAAAAGTCAGGGTATGGAAAAAATCATGCAGATCGATTTCAGGTTCATCAGGAAAAGGCGTAAAAGCTTTATTTATTTCTTCGTTCATGATAGAGATCAATTCAGCAATTTTAGCTTTACTAAAACCGGGCTGTATAAGTCTCCTTTGTTTCAGCCAATCTTTTCCATTGTTCGTAAGCAGTCCTTTCCCGAGATATTTTCTTAAAGTAACAGACTGGATATCAGATTTAAAATAATTTTTCTGGTTTTGTTTTAAAATATATTCGATGAATTCCTTATCCTGAGAAAAGATAAAATTCTTATTCGTTAAAGTAGCTTTAAGGTAATAAGTATCTCCTGCAATGGCATGATTTCCACTGATTACTTCCAAGGGATTATTTACTCCGTAAAAAAGAGAATACAGTTTTCGTTTTCCTTTGATTTCTGCAGGATAATTGTAATTTGGCGTCATACATAATATTTAAATAAATGTAATACTAATCTGTGAATTAAAACAGGTTTACAGTCAAAAGTCTTATTTTTGTACAGCTTTTTTATCATCAATCCCGTAAAATGGATGATGAAATTTTAAACAAAATAAATATGAAGATACAAAAGGAAATCGATTTTATTCTTGCTGTTGATGCCCTGAAAAATGTACAGCGAAGAAATTATAATGCAGATGATTCCAGAAGGGAAAATACGGCAGAACATTCGTGGCAGATTATTATTCTGGCGCAGATTCTGTTTCCTTATGCGAAAAACAGAGCGGATATTGATCTTTTGAGAGTGATCAGAATGCTGTCGATTCACGATTTGGTTGAAATTGAAGCAGGGGATACTTTTATATTTGATGAAGCTGCCATGGTCGGAAAATTTGAAAGAGAGAAAGTTTCGGCTCAGAAGATCTTCGGAATTTTAGATGAACCGCTGCGCTCAGAATTTTTTAACCTTTGGCTGGAATTTGAAGAAGAGCAGACTCCCGATGCTGTTTTTGCCTGTGCAATTGACCGCATTATGCCTTTTATCTTAAATTCCCACACTTCAGGAAAGAGCTGGACAGAAGCCGGAGTCACGGAAAAACAAATCAGAAATATGCTGGAAAATGCCATTGTAAGGGCTTCGGATGAACTGGGAGAAGCTTTTCAGATGTTGTTAATTAAAAATCTTGAGACCGAAAAGGTATTGAAATAAAAGTTTCGGCGGGCAAAGCCCGCCGAAACCGCTTTAAAGAACATTTTGAAAATATTGGTTTCCGGCGACCGAAGGTCGCCGGAACCTTTTTATAATATTTGAATTGGCTTCTTAAATTCATCAATCGCTACAAAAGTAAAATCTCCTACAATGGCTCTTTCCCTTTCATAAGAATACATCTGTTCCGTAAAAATTTCTACATTTACTTTCATGCTTGTTTTTCCTACGTGAACAACTTTTCCGATTAACTCCACAATCGTTCCTGCGGGGATCGATCTTTTAAAATCAATCTTATCGCTGCTTACGGTTACCACGCGTTTTCTTGCAAATCTTGTTGCTGCAATAAAAGCCACTTCATCCATTAGCTGCATCGCCGTACCTCCGAAAAGAGTATCGTAATGATTGGTTGTGTTTGGGAAAACCGCTTTAAAAATTCGGGTTTCGGATGCTTCAATTCTTTCTTCTGTAGTCATATATCATTATTATTAAAGCGAAATGAAAATATCGGAACAACAGAAAAAGCAGAGACAGAAATCTCTGAGTATCCATTAGATAAATAAACTTCAAATCGCGAAAGTTTTTTGTTGTTAAGAAAAAGGCAGGTCTCCTGACTTGTAACCTCTTTATTTCCTTCCCATGACTTTGCACAGTGGATTTTTAATAAAGAATTCCGTTACTTACAGTTGCGCGACAGTTCGTGATTTTCACACGATTCCCTTTTAATCTGCAGTTAAGCAAAACCAGTTTCCTGAAAAGTGATAAGCTTATAAAATCTAAAGTCACACTTTTCGATGACAAAAATAATGATTATTGATGAATTATTCAGGAGTTTTATAAATGATCTGGCTCTCAGCTTTTCCCTGCTTGATTGTCCATATTGTTGTGTAGCGGTTTTCGCCTGAACCGTTAATCATATAAAGAAAAATATGATCGTTATCGATGGCGGTTACGCCCACGTTTTCAAAATCCATAGCAGGCTGAAACATATTTTTAATGGCATCTCTTACAAAAACAGAACCTCTTCCGGGTTGCTGGACGCGTACAGATTTTATTTCCATTAAACCTTCCGGCAATTCTTTTCCTACGCCCCAGACTTTTACCTTGTCTATTTTAACGATGTTTCCGTTAGAATCTTTTTCCTGCTTTTTGATTTGTGCATAAGAAGGATAAACATCAATGATAACTTTTGTTCTCTGGTTTCCTGGAATTTTGGGATTGGTATCATCTGTAAAAATCAGAGACTTTCCGTTTTTCGATTTAGAAGGCGTAAATTTTGGTAAATTATCAACGAAAACAATACGGTTTTTATTCACCATTCCTTCCTTGATGATGCTGTCATATCTTACGAAAGGTTTTTCGGTGTCTTCTTTTTCAGGATATTTTATCCAGATCCATTCTGTTTCTCCCGGTGCAGGTTTTTCGTAAATAAAAACATCTCCGGTTTTCATACGGATCTTGTCAATTATTTTTCGGTAATCGTCTTTATGGACACGCACCATGGCATAACCTTCTTCAGCTTTTACCACGCCGAAAGGCACTTTATTCTGTCCCTTCGCAAAAGCAAAAGAAAAAATACTGAACACTGAAAGATAAAAAGCTTTTTTTCCGGAAACCATCATGAAAATTTTTTTGAAAGTTCAAATATATAAATTAAATATTCTTCGGAAGATAATTATACTGCTGCAATTCTTTAAAATCTTTAATTTGCTTCAGATACGTATCAGAAAGCAGATAAATTTCATCTGAAATATCCAAAACCTCCTGATAACGGTGATCTGAAATAATAAATCCCTTATGCTGAGACTGTTCTTTGATCATTTTTTGAATTTCAGAAATCATTTTCGGTGATAAAGCGTTAAAAGGTTCATCCAGAAGAACAAATTTCGAATCGGAATAGACCATTAAAATAACTTCAACAATTTTTTTCTCGCCGCCTGAAAGGTTTCGTGAAGATGTATTCAAAAAAGGTTTTAGCAGATCTGATTTAAAAAGCAGATCCGCGTTTTCTTTAGTACAGAAAAGAGAGATCAGGTTTTTTATTTTAATACCTTTCGGAAGAAATGAGTATTGAGGTAAATAAGCAATTCTTCCTTTCCTGTCCATCTGATTTTGCAGGACTTTATCATCCACTCTGATAAACTGAGAATCTCCCTTCTCGATCCCGAAAATAATTTTTAAAAGAGTAGATTTTCCCGTACCGTTTCTTCCCAGCAGACCGATTACCTTTCCCGTTTCACAACTGATGTAGATATCTCTTAGGATTTTCTTTTCATTAAAAGATTTTGTGAGGCTGTCAATATGTAATCTGCTCATATTAGTTTTGTAACTATATTAATGATTACACTTAATGAAAAAGTAAAGATCCAGAGAAATAATCTTGAAAACCCGAAATTGGCAAAGAAAGAATATTCTTCTTTTAGCCTCAATTCATAGATGAGGTAATGAAAAACCGGAAAAAATAATAAGAAGCATAATCCGAAATTGGCAGCAGTAAAACCAAGCAGGATATTCATCAGCAAAGAAAAGAGAACAGCAGGAATCAGTAATTTTACATAGAAAATCCAGAGAATCCTTATATTTTTAACCATATATCTGTTTAAATTAATTTTGAATTCAACCAAAGTTACATCAATTGATTATAAAGCTTCTACTAAAATATCTTAAGCTCTCAAAAGAATAAAAATCTGAAATTTTTTAGAAACTGATAACTAAATATCGTTAAATTTTCTCCAGATCTTTTTTTGACAAAAACAGATAAGAATAGATTCCAAAGAAAAGAAAAACAACTGAAAATAAAGCGGCAGCAATATAAAAAGCTCCTCCAAAACTGTACGCAATATTTATTTTTCCATCCATTCCCATTCCTGTAGTATGTTCCATATCTTCCATTTTTGCTTTAAAACTGAGATAAAATCCCAAAAGACCAAGAAGTCCGGCTACAGAAAATCCAAGATGATAAAGATATTTGTTTCGTAAGGTTTTCATCAATTGCACAGCAATTCCTGCTACTGCCATTAGAAAAGAAAGAATAACAAACAGATTCGGCGAAATATCTCCTTTGTCACTTTCTTCCCGAGAATCATCGGATGAAGACGTATGATCTTCCTGATTGCTTACGGAAGATGCATAAGGAGAACTTTTTTTAATGCTTTCTCTCATTCTTTCGTCCATTTTTTGCTTAGAAACTCCCGTTATCAGATCAGTTCCCTTTACAGACATCAAAGTAACGTTACCGCATTTCACAAGGAAAAAGGGAAATAAAAAACAAAGGATAATTACAGTATAGCTCGGTATCGGCAGAAAGTCGGACAGCATTTTTAAGGTCTTCATAAATTATTGTTTGGGGTAAAAATATAAAATTTAAAATAAAAGAGCGTCCTGAACAGACGCTCTCATGAGATATTTTGTAAGCACATTACTCTTTTCTGAGCTTTGCTTTTACATTATTTTCTGTAATCATTCTTCGCAATCCGGTAATCTGCTCCTTTGTAAAATACTTTTTCGGGACCATATTCATCGTCTGTGCACTTTGGTAGATCAGAAACCATTCTTTATTTTCCTTCACTTTATAAACTGTATTCCATGCAAATTCTGCATCAAAAGTTTCTCCTTCCGTACGGATTTTCTCTTCCGTAAAAATGTACGTAATGTTTTCCTGAATCTTTTTATTGGAACTGAAAACAAATCTCAGCCGCAAAAAAGACCGGATCACGAAAAACAAAAACATAATTCCGAGCCACATTGAAGCCGAAAGCAAAATTTCCTGTTCAGAATTGCCATCCGCAAACAGTTTTACAATAAAGAAAAGCAAAATCAGCAAAGGAAAAGCAATAAGCCTTATTAAAGAACTTTTGAGATGAAATATCAGAAAATCCTTAAAACTGATATGAGTTTTTACCGTTATCATTTAAATTCTTTCCAGTTCGTCTGCGTCAATTGTTGTTTTGAATGTTCCGTAATTCACGATCACTTTATTCCGTGAAATTTTTTCAATCGTTCCCACACTTGTGCTGCCGGAAATACGGACGCGCTGCCCGACTTTCATCCAGAGAGCGCGGTCGGTTTTGCGTTTTTCCTCCAGTTTTTCATTGGTTTCCGTAATTTTTTCAATCACTTCCTCCTTTTTAAGCTGTTGGGTTATCTTCCTTTTTACAACCTGCAGACGTTTGGATTCATCTTTATCTGCACCCAGTTTTCTGAATTTTTCCTGCTCAAGAATTTTTACAAAATCTTTTACCACATCTTTTCTGGACTTTCCTTTTACGTAGCTGTCGATAAAAGCCTCAATCTTGTTCCCGAACTGCAGTTTACGGTGCTCTTCTTCATATAATTTCTGGAAATTGAATAGCTTCTGCTGAAGCTGCTCATTCAGTTTCTGAAGGTTATCGCGTTTGTCTTCTACAGATTCCTTTCTTTCGGCAAGATCGGTTTTAAGCTTTTCCACTTCATATTTTTCCTGCTGAAGCTTTACAATCGTTTTATCCAGATTTACAATATCATGTTCCACCTTTTTCTTGGCAGAATGAATAATGAATCTCGGAATTTTATTCTTTTCCGCCACCTCAAAAGTAAATGAACTTCCCGCTTGTCCCACTTCCAGTTTGTACATCGGTTCCAATGTTTCTTCATTGAATAACATTGCTGCATTCTGAGCATTCGGGAGCTGTTCCACAACAAGTTTAATATTGGTGTAGTGCGTCGTAATAATCGCAAAACTTTTTTTGTCATAGAAAAACTCAAGGAAACTTTCTGCTAAAGCACCTCCCAGTTCAGGATCGGAACCTGTACCGAATTCATCGATTAGTAAAAGTGTATTCGCTTCAGCTTCACGAATGATTCCCGACATTTTCTTCAGTCTGGATGAATACGTTGAAAGGTGATTTTCAATTGACTGATTATCCCCAATATCGGTCATGATTTTATCAAAGAAAAACATTTCCGATTTGGGATGGGTCGGAACCAGAATTCCGCTCTGGATCATCAGTTGAAGCAAACCAACCGTTTTCAGCGTAATGGATTTTCCTCCCGCATTCGGTCCGGAAATACAGATGATTCTGTTGTGTTCCGTTAAACTCAGCGTTTGAGGATAGATCGTTTTATTTTCCGCTTTATTTCTTAAAAACAGCAAAGGATGGAACGCTTCTTTTAATCTTAATGTTTTATGGCGGTTGATTTTTGGTAAAACACCATTGATGAGTTCCGCAAATTTAGCCTTCGCTCTCGTTAAATCAAGGTCGAAAATATACTTCTGATATCTCCAGAGCTGAGGTTGAAATTCCGCTAGTTCTGCGGTAAGCTGTCTTAAGATCTTATCAATTTCCTTTTTCTCTTCCTCCTCACTTTCACGAAGCTTGAAATAATGCTTTACTACGGAATCCGGCTGAATATAAGTGATAGAACCGGTTTTTGAAAGTCCCAAAACTCTTCCCGGAACTCTTCTTTTGAAACCCGATTTTACCGCTAAAACTCTTTGGTCATCAATAATCGTTTCGCGGATATCATCCAGAAAATCACTCTGTCCATAAGTTGTTAACGCACGGTTAAAGTTTTCCTGAATCGCTTTTTTGGCGTGTTGAATTTCACTTCTTAATCCTTTTAAAGCTGGGGAAGCTTCGCTT
The DNA here is from genome assembly GCF_018603435.1 of Chryseobacterium sp. ZHDP1. Taxonomy (GTDB): domain Bacteria; phylum Bacteroidota; class Bacteroidia; order Flavobacteriales; family Weeksellaceae; genus Chryseobacterium; species Chryseobacterium indicum. The sequence continues at coordinate 4,647,599 of NZ_CP075682.1, forward strand.
TTAACCTCACCAAAACGGTTGAATACTTTATCAACTTTATCAATAATCTCTTTTCTGAATTCCAGAACAGAAACATCTTCCATGAGAGTAGGGAAGGTTTCCGGCATGGTCGGGAAGAACTTCTGCAGTTTCCCGATTTGCTCCGTGATGGTTTTGATTTTGATGAAAGCGCTGTTTTCCAGTCGGTAATTTTCGATCAGCATTAGCTTCAGCTCACTTTCGATATCTTCATATTCATCAAACGGAATTGCATTTGAACTTTCAAAACTCGAAAGATATTCGGAAGTTTTTTTCAATGAAAGTTCTGCCTCGTCTATTTCCATCGGACGAAGTTGAAGAATTTTTTCTCTTGTTTTCGGAGAATACGCAAAGGGAGAAATTTCCGCGAGCAATTGCGGAAACTCTAATTCGTTTAAATCTTCTTTATTTATATACACACTGCAAAGATAATTAATTTGAAAATGAAATAATTTGAGAATTTGAAAATGATTTATTGATTTGATCTCTTTTATTAATATAAGCTTCGGCAAGTGCAGTTTATACTTTTAAAGCTTCGTTTGTATTCGGGATGTTACCTTTTGTAAAGTTTTTTTGAAATCATTAATGTGCTGTATAATTAAGTAATGGCTGATTTAATTTTAAAACCTCACAGGTTTCAAAAACCTGTGAGGTTTACCACTATTTAACAATTAGATTTAATTTTTGAACTTTAGGCTGACTTTTCGAATAAAATTTTTTGTGATTTTTGAGTCAGAAATTAATGAGTTTGATTACTAAGTTTATTTTAAAACCTCACAGGTTTTCGAAAACCTGTGAGGTTTACCACTATTTAACAATTAGATTTAATTTTTGAACTTTAGGTCGATTTCTTTTAATAAAATTTTTTGTGATTTTTGAGTCAGAAATTAATGAGTTTAATTACTAAATTTCTTTTAAAACCTCACAGGTTTCAAAAACCTGTGAGGTTTGTTTACCACTATTTAACAATTAGATTTAATTTTTGAACTTTAGGCTGACTTCTTTTAATAAAATTTTCGTGTTTTTTGGTCGAAATTAATAAGTTTAATTTACTAAATTTATGTAAGTTTGAACTATGAAGCTAGAAACCGAAAGATTAATTCTCAAACCCATCGACGAGAGTTATACAGAAGACATTCTAAAGATCAGAAGCAATGAAACCATTAACCAGTTCGTACACCGAAATCCTCCTAAAAATAATTATGATGCGCTTCAGTTTATTTTAACCATTAAAGAAAATACCCGAAATCAGAAATCTTTTTACTGGGGAATTTCTTTAAAAGACCAACCAAATCTGATTGGAACCATTTGTCTATGGAATTTTTCCGAAGACCGAAAAGAAGCAGAAGTCGGTTATGAATTATTACCGGAGTATCACAGAAAAGGAATCATGTCGGAAGCTTTGGCTGCAGTCGTGGATTTTGCATTTAAAAATTTACATTTGCAGGAAATTGTTGCGATGACGCATAAACTCAATGAAAATTCAAAAGGACTTCTTTTAAAACATGATTTTGTATTGCAGGAAGATAGGAAGGATGAAGATTTTCTGGAGAATCTGGTTTTTAGCTTGAAGAAATAAATTTCTTTGTCATTTCGACGGAGGAGAAATCTCTTTTTATTTTAATCATTAAATTTGCATAGATTCTTCATTACGCTTTGCTTCATTCAGAATGACAGGTTGGCGTAAAAATTGAATTTTCAAATTAATTCATTCTCAAATTTTCAAATTAAAAAAATGACCTGGACAGAAATATTAGCCCCCATAAAAAACACCCCATACTTTACCAACCTTTGGGAAAAAGTAAAGCAGGAATATGCAGCCACTAAAGTTTTTCCACCAAAAAATCAGATTTTCAGAGCGTTGGAAATTACGCCTTTTGAAGATATTGAAGTAGTGATCATCGGACAGGATCCTTATCATAATGATTATCAGGCGAATGGTTTATGTTTTTCTGTTTCTGAACAGGTTGCCGCGCCGCCTTCTCTGAAAAATATTTTTATTGAATTAAAAGATGATTTAGGTGTTGAAAGAACTTCAAAAGAATTGGACGATTGGGGAAAACAAGGAGTTTTACTGTTGAATGCAACTTTAACCGTTCGTGCGCATTCTCCTAATTCACACAAAGATTTGGGATGGGAAAAATTTACAGATTTCATCATCAAAGAAATTTCAGATAAAAAAGAAAACGTTGTTTTTGTTCTTTGGGGCGCTTTTGCACAAAAAAAAGCCGAACTCATCGATCCGGCTAAACATTTTATTTTAAAATCTGCTCATCCCTCTCCGTTTTCCGTGTATAGAGGATTCTTCGGAAGCAGACCTTTTTCAAAAATTAATGAATATCTTGTTTCAAAAGGGAAGAAACCTATTTCATGGTAGGATTTTCTCCTCCTTTTTTAATGGTAATTCCTATTTTATACTTTCCGTTCAAAGCCTTTGCTCCGTCTGCAGAAGCCGGATAAGGCTGAACATCCGTTAAAGAAATAGTATATCCGTTAAATGCAGCCGACTGATGATAGTTTCTGCCTTCATTATCCATAGTAGCTAAATTAAGAACCATTGGTCGGGTTGCAGTTCCCATTACTTCAACCTGCGCTACGGCAACTCCCGCCCAAATGCAGTTTACTCCTTTTGGACAGCGGCTGTCTTCCGATATTCCTTTAAAGGTTACATTCATTTCATATTCTTTCAGAAATTTATTTTCTCCTTCATTGAAATAAATGATTTCGCCATCTTTATTGGTTACTTTTGTAACGCCTGTTTTATCCGTGTTCACTTTTAATTTATTTTTCTTTTGAGCATTGCAGTTCATTAAAAATAACGAACTTAAACTCAGGATAAGGATTTTATGAAACATAATTTTTTATTTTAGATAATATTAAGCATATTAAATAATACCACCAAAAACATTGCCACACCTACCACGAAACTAAATCCTGTTCCGTAAATAAATCCTATAAATGCTCCTTTTGTGGACTTCAGGGCTTTGTTTATATCCTGACTGTCGTGAAGAAGCTCTCCAACAAAAACTCCCGCAAACATTCCTACCAGAAATCCTAAAGGAATCGGTAAGAAAATTCCTACAATGGTTCCGATAACCGAACCAATGCTTCCCCAGCGGGTTCCGCCGTATTTCTGGGTGGTTTTTGCCGGAATGACGTAATTTAAAATAACAGAAGCCGCAGTGAGAATTACAAATACCCATACATAGATCATAGACAGATCTGCATCTGTACCGTATTTATAGATCAAAAGTCCGCAAATGCTTAATAATAACCCCGGCAAAACAGGAAGAAACGTTCCTAAAATACCTAAAACCAAAAGAATAAGACAAAGGATATTAATTAATGTTGTGTCCATAAGTTGAAATTTATTGACAGTATATAACAAAAGTGACTCCAAAGAGCCACTTTATATAATAATGAAAAAAATGGATTAAAGATTCAGGATTACATACTGTAGAATAACACCTGCATTGCCGATGTTTCCTGCAGCATGGTTGTGGAAACTCGTATAATAAATAAAGCCGCTGTTGGATGATCCGGAGCAAGGACCTACAGTTGCTCCTAATGCAACAAGATAAGGAACCAGAGTCTGCGGAACTGAAATCGTGATCTGGATATTAGTTCCCGGAATTGTAACGCAAACCGGAACAAACGTGGTGTTCGGTGCATTTCCAATTGGAGTTACAGGAATTCCTGTAGCTGTAAAATGATTCGTTCTCAGCATCAATGCCTGATTGGCTCCGTCTTTTACCAGGACTTCCCAGTAAGAAGAATCATAACTGGTAATTTTTTGCCATGCTCCCAAATCAAAATCAATATTAAGATTGCTGAAACCAAGAGCAGAAGACAATCCTGCATTGCTTACCACAGCCGGAACAATTCCCGAACTTCCGTTATTCACAGAACATAGTTTTGAATCGGGAACAAATCCTCCCGCTGGAGCGCAGCCTGAAGTATTATCTGTTCCGCCTACCAGATAAGAAACATCCCAGTCCGAAGCATAGATACTTCCTCCATTAGCAACGAAAATAGCAAGATTTGCGTCGATTGCAGGGAAAAGTGCCTGATTGGTGGAATATTTTCTCGAACCGCAGTTCAGAAAAATGATATCATATTGTGCAATGGTATTTAAATTCGTAAGATCATTATTCGTAATTTCTGTTGCGGTGTATCCTAAAGAAAGAATAATATCTTCAATTTTATCATACGAGCCTTTTACATAAGCAATTTTAGCCACCTGATTCAGTTTGGTCTGGGAAAGATCAAGCGTTAAAGTTTCGTTATTTTTTACAGTCGCAGCAACTTCTGTACGGAAATTGCTTCCATTCCCTGTCTGAATGTGAATGGTGTGATTGCCGACCGGAGCGTCCAGTGTAAAATTACCATCCGCATCGGAAGTTGTGTAGTAAATCTTATATTTATCATCGAAAGTAAAAACAGAGGCACCACCAATGGCTTTTGCGCCGTTTTGAGACATTACTTTACCGGTTACCTTTCCGGTTTTTACCGTATTGTCTGCCGTTGCTTCTGTGGGAGAAGAAGAATCTGAGTGACAGGAACCCAGAGAAAAAAGAATGATAAAAATAAAGAAGAGGTTAAATTTTTTCATAAATTACAGTTTTTAATTAAAAGACTAAATTAATGATTTTATTATTAAATATGTTTTATTTTTAAAATAATTTTAAATAATTGTTAAATAATTTTTGATTGTTTTGTGAAAAATTCTTATTTAATCGGTGTTGGGAGGATTTAAATTTTATTAAATTTGTTATAATGAATGATCAGTTACAGGAAACTAAAAATTTTATACAGGATTTAAGCGAACAGCTTTATATATACATCACCAAAATTTCTCCGGCGGGTCTGGACTGGGTTTTTCATGCTTTTACAAAGCTTGCTATATTAGTTGTTTTATTTTTGCTGGTTGATTTTCTTGTAAAACCTGTGATTAATTTTATTTTCCGTTTTTTTCATAACGAAGAAAAATATCCGGTTGTAAAATCAGTTTACCAGTCCAGAGTTACCAATTCTGTGGCTCATCTTTTTGCTCTGGCTATTGTTGTAGGAATTCAGACTTCTATATTTCCGCCAAAAGCGATTCCCAGAACCAACGTCTTTATTATACGCGCCATCAATCTGGGATTTGTTTTAATTCTGGCGGGGATGCTTTACAGAGGATTAACGGCCTTTAGAAATTATTTTGCCATCAAACAGGATTATTACAAGATTATGGCATTGAATGCGATTTCTGAAACAATGAAAATTTTAGGAATCTTCATTTTCTCCATTGTAGGAATCTGTGTGATTTTCGGGATTAAAGGTTCTACCATTGTCGGAAGTTTAGGAGCGATTACGGCAGTGTTGGTCTTGGTTTTCCGTGATACCATCCTTGGATTTGTAACCGGAATTCATGTTTCCACTTCTAAAAGTTTAAAAGTAGGAGACTGGATCAGTATTCCCAAATACAGTATTGAAGGAAATATCTCAGACATCAGTCTTTTGACGACGAAGATTATGAATTTCGATAAAACAATCTCTTCAATTCCAACCTATGATCTTTTAACTACTGAGATTAAAAATCTTCAGGTGATGTCTGAATCCAATACCAGAAGAATTAAAAAATCAATCTACTTTAATATCAATTCCTTTAAATTTTTAACGGAAGAAGATATTGAAAGGCTGAAAGATATCAATCTGATCTCGGAATATCTTGAAGGAAAAAGCATTGAACTGAAAAAAGAAAAAGAGACTTTAAAGCACAGTGATAAAATAGTGAACGGAAGACAGCTTACGAACATTGGTGTTTTCAGATATTATGCAGAAAAATACCTTGAGAACGATCCCGATGTTAATCAGGAAGGAGCCATGATGGTTCGTCAGCTTGATATTACTCCACAAGGTCTGCCTCTGGAAATCTACTGTTTCGCTAACGATTCGCGCTGGGAACATTTTGAGCAGATTCAGGCGGATATTTTCGATCATTTACTCGTAGCTTCAAAGGAATTTGATCTTCAGGTGATGCAGATCAGTGTTAAGGTGTAATGAAGTTTGTTTTCAGAGTACTTTGTCAACTACATTTTCAAAAATCAAAAAAATAATTTCTCAGAAGAATTTTTTTGTATTTTAGCTTTATGACTAAAATACAATGGGTAGACTGTCATAGAATGCCCTCAAGATCATTTTTTTACAAGAATAAACAATTTCCGGTATGTGCAAGATGTACCGGCATTTACTTAGGATATTTTGTCATGATTCCTTTATTATGGTTTTATCAGATAAGTATTCTTTTAAGTGTTGTGCTTGTTCTTCCTACGTTTGTTGATGGCTTAACTCAGGCTTATCTCAACAGAGAGAGCACCAACTTTATCCGTTGTTTTACCGGAATTCTCGCCGGAATAGGAATGAGTGGTCTTAGTGAAAGAATTACCTATCATACTTATAAATTCATTGAAACATTAATAACTTAAACTATGAGCGATTTTAATCAAAATTACCAAAAGCCTAATCAGTCTAATGAAGACTTGCATATAGGATTAAAGATTTTATCATTCTGTATTCCTTTGGCAGGTGCAATCATTTACTTCGTTAAAAAAGACAAAGAACCTATGGCAGCGAAATCTGCGTGTAATATGGCACTTATAGGACTTGCTGTAAATATAGTTCTTACCATTATAAGACTTACCTTACAGAAATAGGAAAAATCTTAAGACTATAAACCCACTTTTAAGTTGGGTTTTTTTATTTTTGCAGTATGACAAAACTAAGTGTAAACATTAATAAAATTGCGACGCTGAGAAATGCAAGAGGAGGAGAAACACCCAGTGTAACGGAAGCAGCCGTAAAAATTCAGGAATTCGGAGGACAGGGCATTACCATCCATCCAAGACCCGATGAAAGACACATCACAAGAAAAGATGTTTATGATCTGAAACCTTTGGTAACCACGGAATTCAATATCGAAGGAAATCCTCACCGTTCTTTTATCGATATGGTTCTTGAGGTAAAACCGGAACAGGTAACGTTGGTTCCCGATGCAGATGATGCCATTACTTCAAATGCGGGTTGGAACACGAAAAAACATCTGGATTTTCTTACGGAAATTATCGCAGAATTTAAAAATGCAGGAATCCGTACTTCAATTTTCTTAGATCCGACTCCTGAACTGGTAGAATATGCTGCCAAAACAGGAACCGACAGAATTGAACTCTACACCGAAGCTTACGCTAAAAATTATACCCAAAATAAAGAATCTGCCATAAAACCTTATTATGATACGGCAGTTGTTGCTACAGATTTTGGATTGGGAATTAATGCCGGACACGATTTAAGTTTAGAAAATTTAAAATATTTTGCAGATACCATCCCGAATTTGCTCGAAGTTTCCATCGGTCATGCTCTGGTTTCAGAAGCATTATACATGGGAATGGAAAATACAGTTCAGGCTTATCTGAAGAGACTGGCAAAATGGTAAATAGGCTGGAAGCTGGATATGTAAAGCCAAAGGCTTGATAAGTGTTGTCTGAACTATCTGCTTCCAAAACCCACTTCTATCCTAAAAACAAAACGTATGGAAATTTTAAATTCAAAAATATTTGGCGAGAATCTTTCGTCGACACCGCTTTTGGTATTTCACGGTTTATTTGGAATGCTGGACAACTGGGGAACTTTCGGGAAAGATTTCGGAGAGTTTTTGCCAACGCATCTTATTGATCTCCGCAACCACGGAAGAAGTTTTCATTCGGATGAAATGTCTCATGACGATTTAGCGGATGATATTCTTCGCTATATGGAGCATTACGGCATACAGAAAGCTCATATTCTGGGGCATTCTCTGGGAGGAAAAGCAGTGATGCAGTTTGCCATTAAATATCCTGAAAAAGTGGAAAAGCTTATTGTTGTGGATATTTCTCCGAAAGCATATCCTCCACATCATCAGGGGATTATAAAAGCTTTGGAAACCGTGAATTTTAATACGGTAAATTCCAGAAATGATGTGGAAACCGTTTTAAGCCAGTATATTCCTGAAAGATCAACAATACAATTCCTTACAAAAAATCTGTATTGGGATGATAATAAAAAACTGAACTGGAGATTTAACCTGAAAACCCTTTCTGAAAAATACAATCAGTTTGTCTCCAATGCGATAAAATTCGGTGTTTTCGAAGGAGAGACATTGTTTATTGCAGGCGAAAAATCCAATTATATTCTTCCTCAGGATGAGTTTGCTATTAAACAGCAGTTTCCCAAAGCTCAGTTTTCAACAGTTAAAAATGCAGGGCATTGGGTTCAGGCTGAAAATCCTGTAGATTTTGCTAAAATTGTAAAAGAATTTTTGAATATTGTGTAACATAATGCATTTATTGTGGGTTATTTGTTAAAATTTTCTTAAAGTGTAAATTTATTCTACTTTGTGTGATATTTTTTAATATTTTAGTCGAAGCTAAATCACTAAATATTAATCTCATGGAAAATAAGAAAAACAAAAAGCCGTTTTTTGCATCATTTTTAGAAAAACAGATCGCAGAACCGGAAAAAATCAAAGGAGGATCTGAAACTGTTGCGACAGCTCCATTAAGAGATAATGTTACAACGGCACTTCAGGACAGCGTTACAAAACCTTCCAATGATAATGTTACCATGAAGTATCCTTCAGACAGTGATGAAGGGGGTACAGAAATCTAAAAAATGATTTAACTGTATAAACTCTAATCACAGACATTATGAAAAGAAGCGACAAGAAAAAACCGTTTTTTGCTTCGTTTTTAGAGAAGCAGATTCAGAATCCTGAAGAAGTTCAGGGCGGTGGCGGAATAATAACAGGATTAATGGATGATTCTGTTACGTTACCCGCAAAAGATTCTGTTTTTACCTTAAAAACGCTGGACGGACCAGTAACCACAACACCGGTTACAGACACTCCTGTCACACTGAAATATCCTTCAGACAGTGACGAGGGAGGATTTAATCCAGGTAATCCTCCGGGAATTGAATAGTCATAAAAAATACCCAAAATAAACAACTATGAAAAACAAAGATTCAAAAAAGAAGCCTTTCTTCGCTTCATTTTTAGAGAAACAATTACAGGATCCTGAAAAAATTAAAGGAGGTGGAGATGTAACTATTGCATCGCAGGACAGCATTACAAAACCCGCTGTAGATACAGTTACAAAGCCAATCTATGATATGGCGCAAACAATGAAATATCCTTCCGACGGAGATGATGATTCTCCATCTGTTTAATGGATTTTTATTTTCAGATCGCATTAAAAAATCATATTAAAGGAAACTTACACTCTAAGTTTCCTTTTTTAATAAAAAACGGCAGATGATTCTTTGTATAACGCATTCTCACGACTTTTACAATATTGAAATCTTTTTTGAATATTTAAAATCTAAAAATATTCCATGTTTCCGACTGAATTCAGACAAAATCAGTCATTACCAGAAAATCAGCATCAACGAAAACTATTTTGAATTAACTGATGAATCCGGAAATACCGTAAATTCAAACGAAATTAAAGCAGTATGGCACAGAAAATCGTGGGGCATCACTGTTCCTGAAGAACTGGATGAAAGCTTCACAAAAATTTTCCTGAAAGAATATGCTGCCCTCCGAAACAATCTTTTCACTTTACTGGAAGACATTCCGTGGATCAATCCGTTTGAAAATGAAAATAAGATTGACGGCAATAAAATGCATCAACTAAAGATTGCCAAAAAAAACAATCTTACTATTCCCGAAACTATTTTTTCAAACGATTCAGAACAAATAACCGAATTTTTCCATCAGAAATGTAACGGAAAAATGGTGGCAAAACTTCATGGTGCGCTTTCCAAGTCGATGAACGCGGAAAATTTCCTTTCTACCCATATTATCGATGAAAATTCTCTCGAAAATATAGACGATATAGAATACTGTCCCATGATTTTTCAGCCCTACATTGAAAAAGAATATGAACTGAGAATACTGTATCTTGACGGAGAATTTTTTACCGGAAAAATCAATAACAGCGAAAATGCCGACTGGAGAATAGCCAATGAGAATTATTTTTGGTCAGAATATCACTTACCGGAACATATTAAAATCGGTCTCACCTCAATGATGAAAGAAATGGGACTGTACATCGGAGCAATCGATATGATAAAAAGCAAAGACGGAAACTACTATTTCCTGGAAGTAAATCCGCAGGGAGAATGGGGAATGCTCCAGAAAGAACTCAATTTCCCAATTGCGGAAAGAATTGCCGATAACCTTATAAAAAGAATGAAAACCAATGAATAAAATTTTAATAATTACCCATACAGGAGATAATTTTTCCATAGAAAAAGTAACAGAATATATTGCTGAAAACCATTGTGAAGTCATCCGTTTCGACGTCGATTTATACCCTTTGCAAAATAAATTATCTACTCGTTTTGAAGATGGAAAGTGGATCAGTATTTTAGAAACTCCTGAAAAAAAACATCGTTTGGACGATATTTCCGCAGTCTGGTACAGAAGAGCCTACAATATTGGATCTGGTCTGAAAGAAGAGCTGGATTCTAAATTTTACGGTGCAGCGATGGGAGAGATCAGAACGACATTATTTGGGTTTTTAGAGTCTATTGATGTTTATGCATTAGGGAAACCAAGTGTTTACAGAAGAGTAGACAGCAAGGAAGAGCAATTGAAAATAGCTCATAAAATTGGACTTAGAATTCCGGAATCCTGCCTTACAAACAATCCGGAAGAAGCCAGACAGTTCATTGTGAAACATAAAAATGTAGTTGCCAAAATGCAGACTGGATTTGCTATTTATGAAGACGGTGTTGAAAGTGTGGTATTCACCAATGTGGTAAAGGAAGATAAACTGGAAGAACTGGATACGCTTTTATACTGTCCGATGCAGTTTCAGAAAAAAATTGAAAAGAAAAAAGAGCTCCGCATTACCATTGTAGGAAGAGAAGTGTACGCTTTTGAAATCGATTCCCAACAGTCGGAAGCCGCAAAAATAGACTGGAGAAAAGACGGGGTAAATCTCATTGATAAATGGATTCCTGCGGAACTTCCGACAGACATCGAAGCAAAATTGCTGGAACTTTTAGACGTTTACAATATCGATTACGGAGCTATTGATATGATCGTTTCGCCCGAAGACGAATATTATTTCATTGAGATCAACTGTGCCGGAGAATTCTTCTGGCTGGATAATCTTACCGAAGGAAACCTTATTTCTAAAAGTATTGCCGATATCTTATGCGATAAAGCTCCAAGAAGAAACAATATGGTTTTGATCTAAATTTTTCTAACACAAGATAATACAGAAAACGGGCGAAAGTCCGTTTTTTTTAATTTATCCTCAGTTCGGGATAAGAAATAAATTTAAAAAAATTGATTTATCGCATTATATTAATTTATCGCAAAGAAAAACAAAAGATTTTTTACTTATTGAAAGTTTGTAAGGTAAGCAAAGACACTTCGTTTATTTAAAAAAGACAAAAATGGTATTACTTTGATAAGTTTTACACCTTTGTATATCTAAAAAAATGAATTCCTGATAATTGAATCTCTTTGTTTTACCTTGCTTTTAAGAAGACTTATCCCGAACTCAGGTTAATTTAATGATCATCTTATCTATTGCTCAAAACAGAAACATCAAAACTTTTGCTGTTTTTATCCATTTAAAAAACACAAAATCTCCCTTAAAAATCGCAAATTTGCATAACGTAGAATATTATCATAATTTAGTAAGCAATCAAGTAAAAAAAATTGATGGTTTTTGTAACGGGAGCAACCGGAATTTTAGGCAGAGTAATCGTTTTAGAACTTCTGAAAAAGGGAAAAAACGTTCGTGCAGCAAAAAGACCGACGAGCAATTTAAACGAAGTAAGGCATTCCTATACATTTTATACGGAAAATCCCGATGATTTTTTCAACCGAATTGAATGGATCGATGTAGATTTTGATGATATTCTCTCTCTTCAGGAAGCCCTAAAAGGAATTGATGAGGTGTATCACTGCGCTGCTAAAGTGGGTTTCAATCCCAAAGACAGCAAAGAAATTTACCACACGAACATTAAAGGAACAGAAAATTTACTTTATGCCTGTGAAGGTACTGAAGTGAAGAAGTTCCTTCATGTAAGTTCAATTGCTGTTCTCGATAATTTTAATGAAAAAGGTGAGCTGGATGAAGAATCCGATTTTAACCCGAAAGAAGACCATTCTGCTTATGCAATCTCAAAACATATTTCTGAAATGGAAGTCTGGAGAGCTTCTGCTGAAGGGTTAAACGTCGTTATTGTAAATCCGGGAATGATTATCGGAAGCGGAAACTGGGGAAACAGCAGTGGCGATATTTTTCCCACTTTCGAAAAAAACAGTTTTACTTTTTCAGGAGGAACAAGCTATGCGGACGTGAGAGATGTTGCCGCAATCTCTGTTGAACTGATGGAGAAAAATATTTTTGGAGAACGGTTCATCATCATTTCCGAGAACAGAAGATATGCAGAATTAGGAAAGCAGATCCGAAAGAAACTGGGGCTGAAGGAAGCGAAACTCCTGTCACAATTTCAGCTGAATGTCGGAGTTTTGGCAAATGCATTATTCGGATGGCTGATTCCGGCTTTAAGAATGGCGACAAGATCCAATGTAAAAGCAATTTCTGAGATGAATATTGTTTCCAACGAAAAAATAAAAAGCAGATTGAATTATCAGTTCATTCCTCTTACGGAAAGTATTGATTTTCATTTAAATAATTACATCAACGATAAAAAGATAAAGCAATGAATCTTGCAGAAGCAATTATCTTAAAAAATACAGAAAAGCATCCCATAAAATCTGCCATCGGATTTAAAAAGAAAGATGCGGGCTGGAAAGAACTGAGCTGGAAAAAATTCGGCGAAATTGTGTATAAAACAGCCAATGCGCTTAAAAATGCAGGCATTCAGGAAAATGATAAAGTAGCCATTTATTCGGATAATTCATCAGAATGGATGATTTTTGATCTCGCAGTATTAGCAATCGGAGCCATTACGGTTCCGATCTATTCCACCAATAATGCAGAACAGGCAGAATACATCATCAACGATTCGGAAGCAAAGGCTATTTTGGTGGGAGATCAGGCTCAGTACGATACGTGTCTGGAAATTCTGAAAAAAGAAAGTACAAATCTGCAAACGATTATCATTTCTAAAAAAGCTGTCTGGATCAAAAAAGAATTCAGCAGTTTTTATCTTGAAGATTTTATTGCCAAAAGCGCTCCCAAATTAGAATTCTGCAAGAAAGAATATGGAGATATTGCCACGCTTATCTACACTTCCGGAACAACAGGAACACCGAAAGGAGTCATTCTCACCCATGGAAATTTCATAAAAGCATTTGATGCCCATTTTGAATTTTTTAAGTTTAAAAACTTCGAAGAAGAACTTTCTCTGGCATTTTTACCTTTAACCCACGTTTTCGAAAGAAGCTGGAGCCTTTTGTGTCTTTACGGAGGCGCAAGAGTTTATTTCCTTGAAGATCCGAAGAATATCGCCAATGCTTTGGAAGAGGTAAAACCGACCATGATGTGTGCGGTGCCGAGATTTTTCCAGAAAGTCTACGCCGGAGTTTTGGAAAAGGCAGAAGAAGGTTCTTCGCTGAAGAAAAAAATATTTAACTGGGCATTGGAAACCGGTTCGCAGACCGCAGAATTAAGAAGAAGAGAACAGCCGGTTCCATTTGGATTAAAAATAAAAGAAAATATTGCCGAATCTTTGGTTTTCAGTAAAATTAAAGAAAAAATGGGCGGAAGATTGTGGTTTCTGCCTTGTGGCGGAGCTTCATTATCTCCGGAAGTGACGAAGTTTTTTGAGTCGGTTGGAATTCATGTAACGGTTGGCTACGGTTTAACGGAAACTACGGCAACTTTAACCGCTTTTCCTTTGACGCATTTTGAACACGGAAGCTGCGGAAAACCTCTTCCGGGCGTGGAAATCCGAATCGGGGAGAACGACGAAATTCAGGCAAAAGGAAACGGAATCATGAAGGGATATTATAAAAAGCCTGAAGAAACGCAGAAAGTTTTTACCGATGACGGCTGGTTTAAAACCGGAGATGCCGGAACCATCGACAGCAAAGGAAATCTTACCATTACAGACCGATTGAAAGATCTCATGAAGACTTCCAACGGAAAATACATCGCGCCGCAGCAGATTGAAAATATCTTAACCAACAACAATTTCATTCAGCAGATTGTGCTGATTGCGGAAGGAAGACAGTTTGTTTCCGCTTTAGTGGTTCCGAACTTTGAATTTTTAAAAGAATATCTCAAAAAAAATAATATTCCTTTCACCAATTGGAAAGAAATTGTAAAAAACGAAAAGATACACGATTTTTACAAAGACAAAATTAAAGAACTGCAAAGCCATTTATCCGATTACGAAAAAGTGAAAAAATTCACATTGATGCCTTCGGAATTTGATATTAATACGGGAGAAATTACTCCGACACTAAAGGTAAAAAGAAATGTAGTGCTTAAAAAATATGCAGATCTTATTGAGAAAATGTATTAAATTTTAAGGCTGAGCTTAAGATTAAGCAATAACGGTAAATCAGGCTGCATTCCATCTTACAAGAATTAAAATTATGACAACACAGGAGTTTTTAGGAAATAACGAATTTACAATACATAATCAGACAGTTTCGGAAAGCTGTCCTTCGAATATTGCCTTAATCAAATACTGGGGGAAATACGACAATCAGATTCCCGCCAATCCCAGCATCAGTTTTACATTAAATCATTGCAGAACGAATACTTCGATGGAGTTTTCTGCCAATGAACCTTTTTCTGTGCAGACTTTTCTTGCCGGAAATGAGGAAGTAAAATTTGCCGAAAAAATTGAAAAATATTTTCGAAATATTGAACAGTATCTTCCATGGATTTTACAGGGAAAATACATCATCAGAACCGAAAATACTTTTCCCCACAGCTCAGGAATTGCAAGCTCGGCTTCAGGTTTTGGAGTCATTGCCAAATGTCTGATGAATCTTGACGAAACGTTTTCAGGAAAAACATCAGATGAAGAATCGTTGAGAAAAGCTTCTTTTTTAGCAAGATTAGGAAGCGGAAGCGCGTGCCGAAGTCTTTACAACGGATTGGTTGTGTGGGGAGAATCTCAGGTAAAAGGAAGTTCAGATCTTTTTGCAGTACAATACCCAAACGATGAAATTCATGAAATTTTTAAAGATTTTAATGACTGGGTTTTACTCATCCATGAAGGGCAGAAAAGCGTTTCTTCCACTGTCGGTCATGGTTTGATGAATACCAATCCTTACGCAGACAGAAGATTTCAGGAAGCAAGGGAAAATTTCGGTCCCATGAAAGAAATGTTAGCCAGTGGAGACTTGCAGCGTTTTATTAAACTGGTAGAACACGAAGCATTAACACTTCATGCCATGATGATGATGAGCGATCCTGCATTTATTCTGATGAAAACAGGAACTTTGGAAGTCATCAACAAAATCTGGGATTTCAGAAAAGAAACCAGTTTGCCGCTGTTCTTCACGTTAGACGCAGGAGCCAACGTTCACCTTCTCTTCCCGAACGACGGCTCAGAAGGAAAAATAAAATCTTTCATCGAAGCCGAACTGTTACAGCATACGCAGAATAACGGAGTGGTGAAAGATGTGATGAAGTTTTAGAAGTAATTCAAAATATCAGGGTTAAAGACATATTTAAAATCTTTAACCCTATTTTTTATCTATTTATCTAAGATTCCTCTTATTTTATTCGCGTTGGAAATCAGTTCTTCCAGATATTCGAAATTCTCTTTTTCCAAAGCGGCTTTAAACTTTCTTAGCTGAGCAATATGCTCATTAAGAACATCCAGAACATTTTCTTTATTTTGTCTGAAAATCGGAACCCACATTTCAGGATGAGACTTTGCCAGACGAACGGTGCTGGAAAAACCGGAACTTGCCAGTTGAAAAATAGTTTCTTCTTCTTTCTCTTTTTCTAAAACCGTATTTGCCAAAGCGTAAGAGGTGATGTGGGAAATATGCGAAATGTAAGCGGTGTGAACATCATGATCTTCTGCATTCATATAAATCAGATGCATATCAAGACTTTCGACAATTTTTTCAACCAATTCTAAAGCATCTTTCGCAGATTCTTCTTTATCGCAGATAACCCCGGCTTTTCCGGAAAAACTTTCTGAAACTGCCGATTTCGGGCCGTTATTTTCCGTTCCCCACATCGGATGGAAAGCCACAAATCTCGATCTTTTCGGATGGTTTTTTACCGCATTTACAATTCCCGCTTTGGTAGATCCTGCATCCATTACCGTCTGATTTTCCGAAATCAGGTCTAAAACATTCGGCAGTAATTTTCTCGCGGCATCCACAGGAATGGCAAGAATCACCAGATCAGAGTTTTTAATTCCGTACTCCAGATCTACTTTTGCGTCGATTATTTTGAGTTCTAATGCTTCATTCAGATGCTCATTGCTGTTATCAATACCGTAGACGAAATCGGCAATTCCCTTTTGTTTTAATTTTAAAGCTATTGAGCCCCCGATTAATCCTACACCAATAATACTTATTTTCATCGTTTAAATTTTAAAATAAAAAACCCCGCCCAAGGACGAGGTTTTGTTTTATCTATATGAAATCCTTATCCCAGATCTGAGTTAAAAATTCCGTAATAATATGTTCCGTTGTTTGTAATCACGAGACAAAGGTAAATAATTTTTTTTAATCAGGATTAAAAAGTGAATTGTGAATTTTGCTTCGCGAGTCAAATTTTTTACAGGTCAATTAACTTCGTTGCCAATTCGCTTTGCTGTCAATTTATTTCATTGTGAATTTAAGAATTAGCCATTGCTTGCGTAGCAAAATTCATTATTCAAATCATTAAGGATTGCTGATAATCAATGTTGACGGAATATCCGATAACCATATGCTTTTTGTATCGATAAGGTTTTTCCAGCTTTTGCTGCTGATGAGCATTAAATCCTGCGAATTCAGAAATTCTTTCTCAATTTTTTTCTCATTGTATAGCGTAATGTGATTGGGCGCAACCTGTTCGATGCTTCGGATGAGTTCCTTCACTTCAATATTATTCCGGATCTGTCCTGCAACATCTAGGATAATAATCTGGGAATTGTTGTTATTGATGAGTCTTTTGGCATATTCAAGCAGATAAAAATCACTTAAATTAAAAATCGGGACAAAAACTTTGTCTGCGGAAGTGAATTCTTTTTCAACCAGAATCCCAACAGGAATATGGGTTTTATCCAGAATCTGTAACGTAAAATCGTCAAAAGGCGAGTTGTTGAAAATATTTCCTTTTCCTTTAACTGTGTTTAAAAGTTTTTCAGGATTAATAATCTTTGTCGTGAAACCAAGCAATCTTCCCAGTAAACTTCCTTCATACATCGATTTTCCGAGCATGATGAGAAGAAGGTCATAATTTCCTTTGTTGGTAATGTGCGTAAGATCGTTTTCAATATCATTGGACGCTTTGAAAAGCGTTGTAACTTCAAGATTCAGATCATTGGACGTTTCTATTACATTTTTAAACTGCTCATTTTCGTATTCATTAATGTCGTAAGCGTGCATTTCATTCACAGGAGCAATATTCATTGCGGTTATGCTTTTGTTGCCGTTCATTTTATTGGTAAAATCATGAGCCAGTTTCAGCAGGGTGCTTCCGGATTCAGGATGGTCGAAAGACAATAAAACTCTGTATTTTGCATCATTTTCCGGAGATTCATCTTCATCTTTTTTAGATTTAAAAATAAAATTGATGAAATCCAGTGCCGGTCCCGTCATGAAAGTTGTAAACAGCGCCATAATTACCATCATGGCAAATATCTGAGGACTTAAAACGCCCAGATCATAACCGATATTCAGGACAATAAGCTCCATCAGACCTCTGGTGTTCATCAAAGCTCCGATCGTTAAACTTTCTTTCCATTTAATACCTAAAAATTTAGCGGTTAATGCACTTCCTGCAAATTTTCCGATTACTGCGGTTAAAATAATGAATCCTGCCGTAATCCAGAGATGACTGTCATTCAATAGACCGATTTGGGTACGAAGTCCTGTAAATACGAAGAAAAGGGGCAGAAGAAGAACCAATGCCACATCTTCAACTTTATCAATAAACAAAGTTCTGAATTTTGCATTTTCCGGCATAATCGCTCCTGCCATAAAAGCTCCGAAAAGCGCATGAATCCCAATAACTTCCGTAGCATAAGCCGAAAGAATCAAGGTTAAAAAGAAAATTGCAACCATGGGTTTGTTGATGGTGCTTTTTCCTGCCTGTAAGTCACCGATTCTTTTCAGGAATGGTCTTACAATTTTAATCATGAAAAATACATAGGCAATTGCCATCAGAATTACATAGAGTGAACTTTCGAACGATCCTGCTTTTACAATAGCAATTACGGCTGCCAAAATACACCATGCCGTAATATCATCGGCTGCAGCACAGGTGATAACCACAGTTCCCAGTTTGGTTTTCTGAAGATTTCTTTCCTGAACGATTCTTGCCAAAACAGGAAACGCAGTGATACTCATAGCAATAGCGATGAATAGCGCGAATGAGGTAAACTGAATTCCTTCCGGCGCAAATTCTTTATAAATGAAATAAGACAGACCAATTCCCAAGGCAAAAGGGATAATGATACTTGCATGACTGATGACCACCGCATCGTGTGCTTTTTTTCTTAAAACACTTAAATCCAGTTCCATTCCCACAATGTACATGAAAAGAATAAGTCCGATCTGGCTTAAAAACTGAAGATTTCCTAAAGATTCTTTCGGGAAAAGAAATGCCGAAAATTCCGGAAAGTACATTCCTACAAGGGAAGGTCCCAGAACAATTCCCGCGATCATTTCACCGATCACGGAAGGCTGCTTGATCTTCATACAAATCCAGCCGAAAAGTCTTGCAACAAGAATAATCGTAACGATTTGCGCCAGTAATAAAGCTAAAGGATGGTGAAGATTGGTCTTGAATGATTCTAAAAAGTTGTCCCAACTGGAACTGTTGTTTGTTTTTGTAATGATCTTTTCTCCGATTTCCAACGTCTGTCCTTCAATGATGAAAAAGTACATCAGTGATGAAAAAACAATAATGGTGGAAATATAAAAGATGATATTTCTGTATTTTCCCCAATTCATGATTCCAAATTTTAGACAAAATTGCTAAGAAAATCGGAAAAAAAAGATGATTTTTAATCAAATGTAATGAAAAGAAAGAATTTTGCAGTGAAATCTAATGTCCCAATAAATCAGAAAGAGATTTCCTGTAGGTTTCCCCAATCTGAAGTTTTAAGAACCGGTCATTTTCCAGAGAAACAGTGGTAATAATTTCGTTGGTGGAGAATATTTTGACGGCAGATAAAGCAATAACTTCTTTTTTGTTGACCTGCGCAAAATCTTTTGCAGGAAGCATTTCCAGAAGGTTTTTGAAATTCAGGTTTTTTAGAACAATATTGGTTCCGTCTTTAAGAAGGATTTCCTTATCCCGACTGTCGATTTCCGAAGTTTTGATGTAGGCGATCTGGTCCGTAAAAATTACGGTTTTGCCGATGTTGGTATTCCACTCGATAAAATCTTTTTTATGGGTTTTCCGGAGCAATTCTTCCGCTTTTTCGAAAGCCTGGGTTAACCTTTCTTTTTTGATGGGTTTTCTTACATAATCCACAACATTCAGGTCGAAAGCTTCGGCTGCATATTCTTTGTAAGCGGTGGTAAAAATGATTTTTTTTGAGCCTGAAATGGCTTCTGCAACCTGCAATCCGTTTATTCCGGGCATTTCGATGTCTAAAATACAGACGTTGCAGTCGATGTTTTCAATTTCGTTAAGAAAAATTTTAGGATCATTGAATGCTTTTACAACTTCTACATTTTCAATCTGTTCGCATAGAAGTTTTAAATAGCTGATTGCCAGTAATTCATCATCAAGAATAACGCATTTTATCATAGAAATCTCCTAAATTGATTGTTAATTCTGCCGTGAAGATACCGTTTTTTGAACTTTTCTGAAGCGTGTAAAAATTATTGTAGATCATTTTCAGCCTTTGATCCAGAGACTGGCTTCCGAAGCCGCTTTTTTCTTTTTCGAGAACATTTTTCAGAGAAGCTTTATTGCTTACTTTCATCGTGAAAATTCTTTTTTCAAGTTCAAGCTGAATGGAAATAAAAGAGTCTGAAGCAAGGAAATCGGTGTGTTTAAAGGCATTTTCAATCAAATCTACCGAAAGAAGAGGGGCAAAAACTTTCTCTTCGTAAATTTCATCCGATTTATTGATTTTCGATTTAATTCTGAAATCAAAAAGCGGATTTACTTTAATTTTGTTGATCTCAATTAAACTTAAAGCAAAATTTAATTCTTCTTTCGGGCTTACGAATTTGTTATTGCTTTCGTATAGAATATAGTCTAAAACATTCGCAAGTTTATCGAGCGACATATACGTCTGATAGGCGTGAGACTGCACCGAATTCAGGATATTTTTAAATAAATGCGGATTCAGCTTTGTTCCGATGTGTTCAAGCTGTACTTCATTCAGTCTTTCCTGAATCATTTTATTGGCAGTCGAAAGCTTGGCATTTTTTACTTTAAATTTCTGATTTTGGCTGAATAAATAAATGCTTACCGTTAAAAAAAAGAAAACCGCAAATACTCCGATGAATATCCAATAATCATGAATCATGTAGTAATTGCCTTCCATGGATTGAAAATTTATTTACTTCTTTTTATTTTCTATTTTAAACCAAACACTCGGTATTTGCGAAATGTCATGCTGAGCTTGTCGAAGCATCTTTATTTTTTATTTAAACGCAAAGTTTTAATAAAGATAATTCTAAATTTAAAATAAGCAAAGGCATAAATGCTTCGCAAAGCAGACTGATAATTTATTTCAATTTCTTCAAAGAATTTACCGTTACGCTTTCCTCGCATTTTTCGAAAGTGATTTCATAAGCGGGATTCTCTTCAGGATAGGTGAGAAGATAATCAGGACAGGGTTTTTTCTGTGCGTGGCTTCTGTCGAAATCAATCTTTCCTTTGGTGATGATACTGTCTTTCAGAAATTTTTCATCAACTTTTAATGTCGCCATTTCTGCTTTTGCTGTTTCAGAATATTTAAAATCTTTAGACAGGGTTTCTGCAATAACGCGGCTGTTGGGAAGATAACCGCTGCAGCTTGCACCTTTTTTGTTTAAGATAAAAAATACAATAATACATCCCGGTACAAGACCGATTGCATAGAATTTCAGTTTTTTCATTAGAAAATTAAAAGATTGATATCGTGATAAGTAAGTCCGAAACGGTCGCAGATTATTTTCTTCGTGTGTCTGCCTTTGTACATATAAAGACTCTGTTTCATTTCGTTTTTGCGAACCAGCATATTTTCGAAACCGCCTTCTTCGTCGTAATTTAAAATATAGGAAAGAAAGAAATTGGAGATCGCTTTTGTGGTGGTTCTCGGCATTCTTGAAGTAAGATTCGGAAGTCCGCAGTGGATTACACCGTGCTTGATGATGTATGGATCTTCCATGGTGGTAAGTTCGGAAGTATCGATTACTTTTCCGTTGTCGATGGTAATATCGATAATAACGCTTCCTTTTTTCATTTTCATTACCATATCTTCGGTAACGATGGGCGTCATATTAAGTCTTGGAAGGGCTCCGATCACAACATCGGCTCTCCTTAATGCTTTTTTCAACTCTTTCGGATCGATAATAGAAGTCGGAACTCTGCTGTCGACCAGAGTGTGAAGTCGTCTTAATTTTGAAAGTGAATTATCGAAAACTCTTACACTTGCGCCTAAACCGATTGCTGCTTTTGTGGCAAATTCTCCAACGATTCCTGCTCCCAAAATCACCACTTCAGCGGGTCTTACTCCTGTGATTCCGCCCAACATTAAACCGTTGGATAAAGCTAAAAGCTCGGAAGCATAAAGAATGGAAACCGTTCCTGCAATTTCGCCGACCAGTCTTACTAAAGCTAATTGTTTGTATTCGTCTACAATGAATTCGAATGCAATGGCATTTACTTTTTTCTCTGCCAGTTTCAGGAAATAATTCTTATCCCTCAGGTTGATCTGTAATGCGGAAACCAGATAGGTATTCGGACGCATATAATCAATTTCTTCTTCTGTCGGCGGATTTACTTTTAAAATTAAATCCTGTCCGAAAGCTTCTTTAGGATCGTTTGTAATTCTGGCTCCCGATTCAGAATATTGAAGATCTGTAAAGAAAGAACCTTGTCCGGCTCCGGATTCTATGATAATTTCATGACCACTTTCTACCAAAACCTGTACCGCATCGGGTGTAATGCAGGTTCTTCTTTCATTCAGGGAAGTTTCCTTAGGAATTCCTATGCTGAATTGTTTTCCTTTTTTAATGACCTCCAGTTTTTCTTCTTTCGGCATCAGTTCCTCTTCGGTAAAAGGAGTAAAAATGTTTGTAGTACTCATCCTTTTAAATAATTAGGTTCTTACAGATCGTTATTTTACATTCAAATTCAGGAGCAAATATACATAATATTTACTCGAATGAAATTTCTCTGTTTTCTCCGGTATTAATGATGCTCATTTCGTGGTATTTAAGGCCGTAAAGATCTTCTTCATATACTTCAGGCCATTCGATAATGCAGAGAAATGAATGGTCTAAATACTCTTCCATTCCGATATCATAGACTTCATCAATATTTTTTAAACGGTATAAATCGAAATGATATACTTTTCCTTTCGGGGTACTGTATTCGTTAACAATGGAATAGGTAGGTGAGTTTACTTCATCTGTACTTCCCAAGTTTTTAAGGAGAAACTGGGTAAAAGTTGTTTTTCCGGCGCCCAGATTTCCTTTTAAAAGTAAAATGTTATGCTCTAATTTTGAAATGACGGTTTCGGCAATATTCTGCCAGTCTTCCATATGTTGAATCGTGAATTGCATATTTTTAAACAAAGATAATTAATTGCGGTAAAAAATTTAATTCTATATTTTAGAATTATTGAGATAAACATGATAAAAATGTTCTGTCCTTTCCTTTGCTTTTTGAGGATTTCTAGATCGGTTGTATCTTAGAGGAGCTTCGTATAATGCTAAAATTTCAACCATTTCCATGGGTTTCAGATCTTCGACATCTTTTTTAAAAAGAGACTGGGAAACCTCAGATAAGCCTTTTCTGTTTTCTAAGAAGTTAAAACTGCTGAAATTAAACTGAAGACATTCTTTCTGGCTAAATTTGTTTTCAATAAATCTTGCTACAATAAACTGATTCATGAAATAATTTATTCTTTTTGTATGCTTAATTTCTAAAGTTGGTAAAATCTTGTAAGACATTTGATTACATGGGCATTCTTTTCGAGGAACTTGTGGATTAGTTAGTATATCAAACATGTAACTCCATGAATTTGCGGATAACGAATTCGGATAAACGGTATTATAAAAATTTGAAAAGTTATTAGGAATTTTTTCGCTGCTTCTGATGTTGAATGTGATTGTTCTTTTGTCGTTGGTCTTTAAGATGAACATTCCTCCAAACTCTAGATACAAAAGGAATACAATGAAAATAGTAACAGTTATAATAAAAAATCGTCTGAAATATTTCATAAATAAAGAATGTCGTTATAGTTTGATTCAAAAATAAATAAATTAAATTGTTTTAAATCAATAAATTATGTGGGCCAATAAAAATCTTCTTTACAATCCTATTATAGAAAGAATATAATTTTTATATATTTTTGCAGCATGATTTCCAAACAGACCATAGATAAGATTTTTTCTACAATCCGCGTTGAGGAGATTGTGGGAGAATATGTGCAGCTCAAAAGAGCAGGGTCTAATTTCAAGGGATTAAGTCCTTTTCATGACGAGAAAACACCGAGTTTCGTTGTTTCGGCAAGTAAACAGATATGGAAAGATTTCTCCACCGGAAAAGGTGGGACAGCGATCTCTTTCTTAATGGAAATCGAAAATTTTACCTATCCTGAAGCACTTCGTCACGCGGCAAAAAAATACGGAATTGAAATTGAAGAAGATCAGAAAGATTTTTCCGAAGAAGCAAAAAATGCACAGTCGGAAAGAGATTTATTGTACAAAATTCATGAAGTTGCCAACGATTTTTTCCAGAATTTCCTTTGGGAAGTGGAAGAGGGGAGATCAATCGGTCTTTCTTATTTTAAAGAGCGTGAACTTCGTGATGATATCATTAAAAAATTCCAGCTCGGCTATTCACCTGAAAAAAAGAACGCCTTTACAGAATATGCTTTGGAAAAAGGTTATTCAAAAGAAATTCTGGAGAAATCGGGACTTTCGATTTTTCCTGAAAATTCTCCCGCCGGAATCGACCGTTTCCGTGAAAGAGTAATCTTTCCGATTCACAGTTTTTCGGGTAGGGTTTTAGGATTCGGGGCCAGAATTCTTAAAAATAACGTAAAAACAGCGAAATATCTTAACTCTCCGGAAACGGAAATCTATCATAAATCCAACGTTCTTTATGGTTTAAACCAGAGCAAACAGGCAATTTCGCGTAAAAATGTCTGTCTTTTGGTGGAAGGTTACATGGATGTTATTTCGCTTCACATGTCGGGAATCGAAAATGTGGTGGCAAGTTCCGGTACATCTTTAACGACGGAGCAGATTAAGCTTATCAAAAGATTAACGGAGAATGTAACCATTCTTTTTGACGGGGATAACGCAGGAATCAAAGCCAGTTTCAGAAGTATCGATATGCTTCTCACAGAAGGAATGAATATTCGGGTGATGCTGTTTCCGGACGGAGACGATCCCGATTCTTTCGCCAGAAAATATCCGCAGGAATACGTGGAAAAATTCATCGAAAATGAAGCGATGGATTTTATTGATTTTAAAGCCGAAATTCTTTTCAAGGAAATTGGAGACGATCCGATTAAGAAAGCTGAGGCGATCAGAGACATTGTGAAGTCGGTTTCCTTTGTTCAGAATGCTTTGAAAAGGGAGGTTTACCTGAAGCAGGTCTCTACAAAATTCGGACTTTCTGAGCAGAGTCTGTTTAATGAGCTGGATGTTCAGAAGCAAATCACCCAAAATCAGACGCATAAAGCACAAATTAAAGCTGAAGCGCAACAACCGGCAAAGCTTGAAGTAGTTAATGATCCGAGAGATTATATTGATCCAGTACTTTTTAATGTAACGAAACTTGAAAATGATCTTATCAATCATATGCTCAATTACGGAGATGTTGTTCTTCACCGCACTGCGCCGGATCAGCAGAAATATGATATTACGGTGATTGAAGAAATTCTCCACCATTTTGAAGAAGACGATTATGAATTTCAGGTAGAACTGAATAAAAAAATCGTAGACTATATAAAAGAAGGAATTGAAAAAGAGGAACTCCGAAAAGGAAATTTCTTTTTCGGATTAATGGATGAAGAACTAAGTAAAGCAGCCGTTAATTCCATGAATATCTACAGTGAGCTGAACGACTGGACCACAAGAAATATTTTTTCACCCAATTACGGAGATAAAATTCCGGAGCAGGTTGCAGGAGATATTCTGATTCATAAATTCAGATACGTCAATTTTCTGATATCAAAAGCAAAAGGAGAATTGGCAGAATATGCAGAATCCGATGAATCTAAATATTTTGAACAGCTTAAGAAAATTCAGATGCTCACGATGGTTTCCAAAGAACTGGCTAAAATTTTAAATTATTCTGCAATTACAGGTATTTATACTGACAGATAATGGCAAATGATTTTTTAATTATTAAAACTTTATGACAAAAAGTCTTATAAAATTTTAGGAATAAAAGTTGTAAATTCAACCTTGTAAAAATTTAATACACAAAGCAAACATATGGACATTAAAAAAGAATTCAGAGATTTCTCTGTAAAACATTTAGGAAATAACGGTTTAGTAACCGATCAGTATATGGGAATGTACGGTCCTACAGGTCTTACGCCGTACATCATGGAGGAAAGAAGATTAAACGTTGCACAAATGGACGTTTTCTCTCGTTTAATGATGGACAGAATTATTTTCTTAGGAACAGGAATTGATGATCAGGTGGCGAATATCGTTACCGCTCAGCTTCTTTTCTTAGAGAGTGCAGATCCTTCAAAAGATATTCAGATTTACATCAATTCTCCGGGTGGAAGTGTTTATGCAGGTTTAGGAATCTATGATACGATGCAGATCATTAAGCCGGATGTAGCGACAATCTGTACAGGTATTGCAGCTTCAATGGGAGCGGTTCTTTTGGTTGCCGGAGAAAGCGGTAAGCGTTCTGCTTTAAAGCACTCAAGAGTAATGATTCACCAGCCTTCAGGAGGCGCTCAAGGTGTTGCTTCTGATATGGAGATCAACTTGAGAGAGATGTTAAAGCTTAAAAAAGAGCTTTACGAGATCATTTCCGAGCACTCAGGACAGACTTATGACTGGGTAGAAAAAGCTTCAGACAGAGATTACTGGATGACTTCCGAAGAAGCAAAAGGATACGGAATGGTAGACGAAGTTTTACAGAGATCTAAAGACAAAAAATAAATTTTGTAAAAATAATAAGAAGACGCATCAATTGATTTTGGTGCGTTTTTTTATGGAGACCTGAAACTTTTATGAATTTTTTAGGAGCTTTTTCCGGCTTTCCGCACTCGCCGTTTTAATATTTGAGGGTTGCGGCGGCGAAGCCGCCGCAACCCTCAAATATTAGAAATGAGCTCAGACAATTGCTGCAATCCGGGCTAGGATAGAAGTCGGATTTATAAATTTTAATATCAATAGTAATAAAAGTAATTTTTAGATCGGAAATAAATACTTTAACAAATTTTATAAAATGTAAGGGCAAAAACGGTATCATTTTTTCAAGATGATGAGTACAACACTTAAATCATAAAAATTATGTCAAAGAAAATTGCAATTTTAGCAACACACGGATTTGAAGAAAGCGAATTGAAATCTCCAAAAGAACATTTGGAACAGCAAGGTTGGACAGCCCACATCATCAGTCCGGAATCCGGAACTATTAAAGCATGGGCAGAAAAAGATTGGGGACAGGAATACAACGTTGATAAAACCTTGGATGAAGCCAATGCTTCAGACTACGATGCATTGGTTTTACCGGGAGGAGTAATCAATCCGGATCAGTTAAGAACCAACGAAACTGCTTTATCTTTCGTAAGAGATTTTTTCCAGCAGCATAAACCTGTTGCAGCTATTTGTCACGGACCACAGATTCTTATTAACGCCGAAGTGGTGGACGGAAGAAAAATGACATCGGTAGATTCAATCAGCAAAGATCTTAAAAATGCGGGAGCGAACTGGGAAGACAGCGAAGTTGTGGTAGATCATGGTCTGGTCACAAGCCGTACTCCGAAAGATCTTCCAGCCTTTAATGCAAAGATGGTCGAGGAGATCAAAGAAGGAAAACATGAAGAACAGACCATCTAAAATACAAAAGCACAAACTTTAATTTTACAAACTCTGATTATAAAAGATCCGGCGGCATCGAAGATGCCGCCGGATTTTATTTTTAGCTTTCCGTATACTTTCTCTTTTTATAGAACATCCTGTAAATTAAAAACGTCTGTATGAAAACATTTCCTAAAAGTATCAGGAATACCTTATAAAAAGCAATTGGTGCATAAAAGGGCAGTAACGGATCAAACAATACTGCAGGTGAGCTCGCCAAAACTTTTATGACTGACAACGGGTACTGCAAAAATTCAGGTTTTATACCGATGAAAAACTGATCATAGATAAACACATAAAGAATATCAAATAACAGTATTCCCAGAAACAGCAGTATAAATTTTTTCACGGCTTATATTGTCTGCTAATTAAAAGCCTCAATAATCTTAGAAAAATCTTCCAGTTTTAAAGCGGCTCCACCAATCAGACCACCATCGATATCAGGTTGAGAGAATATTTCCTTTGCGTTATCTGGTTTTACAGAACCTCCGTAAAGAATAGAAACTTCATCAGCAACTTCCTGTCCGTATTTTGCAGCGATAATGCTTCTGATGTGAGCGTGGATTTCCTGTGCCTGTTCCGGCGTTGCAGTTTCTCCGGTTCCGATTGCCCAAACCGGTTCGTAAGCGATCACTACTTTTTTAATTTCCTCCGCTGAAAGTGTGAAAAGAGCCACTGCAGTCTGGTTTTTTACCACTTCAAAATGTTGTCCTGCTTTTCTCTGCTCCAAAGTTTCCCCGTTACAGTAAACCGGAATCAGACCTTTATCCAAAGCTAATTTTACCTTCCTGTTGCAGTGAGAATCTGTTTCGCCGTGATATTGTCTTCTTTCAGAATGCCCGATTAAAGAACCTGTTGCATCAATCGATTCCAGCATATCCACAGAGATTTCTCCTGTGTACGCTCCACTTTCATGTTCACTGATATCCTGTGCAAAAACGCCGATTTCATCCTTTTCAAAAACATCTTTTGCCATCATCAGATATAGAGACGGAGGAGCGATCCATACTTCGCAGTTCGTAGTATTATTGTTTTTATAGCTTAGTAACTGAACCATTAACTGTTGGGCATCAATTACATTTTTGTTCATTTTCCAGTTTCCTGCAACTATTTTTCTTCTCATAGTTTCTTTTATTTTAAAGTTAAAAACTAAAAGTCAGAAACGGATTTCTAACTTCTAATGACTCAATTATCGATTAATATTCCAAAGATTTTTCAAAAGCGTATAAAAAGTATGCTCTTCATCCGTTACTTTATTATCCGCCTTAATAAGCGTTTTGGCAAACTGGATGAAACTTGTTCTTTCCTCTTCCGTAGAATCGTCGTAGAAACAACGTGCGTGAAATTCAAAATGATCTTTCCATTCTTCCGGCTGAAGCAGGGCAATGGTTTCAAGCTCATTATCAAGATTCATTTTAAAAGGAAATTCATCGGCTAGATACTGCTGAACAAGCATTCCTTCTTCCGGAGCAAATTCTCCGTCTACAGAAGAAAGAATCATCAATAAATGGTAACCGGCAATGGGTTTGTTAGACTTTTGCATTGATATAGTTTAAATTTTAGTGTTTTTTTATTTCAGATAATCTTTTGCAGGCTGTTTATCCACAATTTTTCCGTTTTCAAGAACCAGAACAAAAGGATTGCTTCTTGCGATGGTTTTAATGGCTGTAGCATCCATCATCAAATTTTTAGTGGATTTAAAAGTATTCGGAAGCGTTGAAACCCCGTAAACAGCAGGTGTACCCTCAGTTTTTACTTTAGCTTCAAGCTGTTTAATAACTTCCGGAGAAACATTTTGCGGATAGTACGTGAAAATTAAAATGGCTTTCGGAGCATTGATAATCTGCTGAGTAAGATCTGTTCCTGATGTATCTTCGAGCTTGAATTTTGCAATTTCAGATTTGTAGCCTTCTTTTACCAGAACAGATTCATTCTTTCCTTCCTCAATTTTCCACGGTGATCCTTCTGCCCAATATTCTGTCTTTTTGATATAATCGTCCTGATTCACTTTCAGAATTTCTCCGGTCTTAGAGTTTTTCAGGGAATAAAACGTTTTATACTGGGACGGATTTTTAGCAATTTTAGCTTTTTCAGCTCTCAGATCGGTTCCGATTTTATAATCGCGGAAATCGATAACAGGTTCATGAATAATTCCATAAGCACCCACCACAATCATGGCAACAGAAAAAACGCCCAGAAGAATATATTTGAATTTATTTCCTGTCTCTTTTTTTGCACTGTAGCTGTACGCATCTTTTTTCTTAAAATCTTTTCTGTAAAGAATAAAAACAGCAATTAATCCTACCAGAAGTACAATATCTTTCATGAAACTCTGCCACGGCGTAAATTTAATGGCATCCCCGAAACATCCGCAATCTGTTACCACACTGTAATAGGCAGAATAAAAGGTAAGGAAACCAAAGAAAATACAAAGTGCAATTAATGCAGAAAGCGTGAATTTAAGTTTCAGTTTAATCAAAAGCATAAAGCCCAGAAGAAGTTCCAGAACCACAACAAATATCGAAAGCGGCAGTGCAAGCTTTTCAAAAAACGGCATATTAAAAACATTCGGGGCAAAATATTCTTCCATTTTAAAGGAAAAACCAACCAGATCCACTGCTTTTACAAACCCTGAAAGGATGAAAATAACCGCAAGAAGAAATCGTAATAAACCTTTTATCATAATTAATTTGTTTTTTTATTTTACACTGGCTGCTTTTTCAGAAAATTTTATCAGGCAGAACACCGCATAATTCAGCATATCAAAATAATTGGCGTCCAAACCTTCGGAAACAAGAGTAACGCCTTGGTTATCTTCAATTTGCTTGGTTCTCAAAACTTTCTGATAAATAAGATCTGTTATAGAGGAAATTCTCATATCTCTCCAAGCCTCTCCGTAATCATGGTTTTTTCTTTCCATTAATTGCTGTGCTTCGGTCGCATAATGATTGTAAAGCTCTAAAATCTCTTCTTTATTTTCATTAAAATCGTTGGAAAAACCTTTTTCAAGCTGGATCAGTCCGATAATGGAGTAGTTCACAATGGCGATGAATTCATCTTCTTCACTTTCATCTACCATTTTTTTGTCAGTCATTTGTAACGTACGGATTCTGTTCACTTTAATATAGATCTGATCCGTAATTGAGCTTGGTCTTAAAACCCTCCAAGCTGCACCGTAATCCTGTAATTTTTTGCTGAATAATTCGCGGCACTGACTGATAACTTTCCCGAACTGTACTGATGTTTCTGACATAAATTCTCTTAATCTTTCAAATATACAAAATAGGCAGGAATCAATAGGTTTTTTTGAGTTATGAATTATCATTAATTGGTTTACCGCAGATAAATTCAATGACTATAAAAGCCATTCAAATAAAAAAGAGTAAAAATTACTTTTTACTCTTTTACTGTATTTTAAAACTGTTTCACTAAATTTAAGTATTCCACACTTTTTTTTATCTGATAAAGTGGTAAAGTTTCAATAAGTTCTTTTGCATTTGCTTCATCAACCTCTTTCAGAATGATAACGGCTGCATCTTTGGTCTGTGTTAAAAACAGATGTTCCAGAATTCCTTTTTCTTTCCAGTCTGCTAATACTTCCTGTTCGTGTTTCAGGATCTGCTGAAAATTTTCTGGAAGATTGTTTGTGTCTATGGCTAAAATTACCTGTATTCTGTTCATGATATGTTAAATATATTTTGTTATATGTTCTTTATATTTCTTTAGATCGTTTTCTATATCAGGGTTTTTGAAAACATCATAAAATGCAAAGGTAGGCTGCGGTTCTACACCAAGAAACTGCAAAGCTGCCGTAAATGGTTTTGTAAAATCTTCCATGGATATATCACTTAATAATTGTTCCGGAGTTCCGAAAGTTTCTTCAGGAGCATTCCAGGTATTCACAATCATTCCCCTGCTTTTTAATAATCCGCCGGTACCATATTTCCCGCCGTTATTTCTTCCGTCTCCTGCGTATATTTTTCCATAGCCGCTCATCAGTACAGTATCTATATATGCTTTGGTTTTTGCGGGCATTCCGAACCAGTTAATAGGGAAATGAAACAAAATAAAATCTGCATTTATCCATTTTTCTACTTCCTGTGGCACGTCATATCCTTTGTCTATGGTTGTTTCCAGAATTTCGTATCCTTTTTCTCTGAATACGGCTATACTTTCTTCAAAAATTGTCTGGTTAAGTTTACCTTCGGCTATTTGTGGCCATCGTACGTGTCCGTTTATTACTAAAGCTTTCATTATTTTAATAGTTTTAAATATTTAAATATAATTAAGATTAAAAGAATTTCAGTTACAAAATTAAATCCATTACTTTATATTTGCAAGTAGTTATCAAAATGTGAAGTAGTAACAAAAAGTAATGTATTATTGATATTCAGCAGTTATGAACGAAAAAAAATCTAAATTTACAGATTGTCCTATCACAAGAACGGCGGAAGTTCTGGGTGGAAAATGGTCTTTGCCAATTATTTTTGCGCTCATGAAAGAAACAAGTCGCTTTAAAGAACTGGAAAGAAAAATTGAAGGAATAAATACCCGAATGCTTGTAAAAGAACTGAAACAGCTTGAAGAAAACGGGATTGTTTTGCGAAAAGTTTATGCAGAAGTTCCTCCTAAGGTTGAATATTCACTTACAGAGAAAGGCAAAGCCCTGAAAAGTGTTTTAGTTGAAATGAAAAACTGGGGAAATCAGTTTCTTACGGTTTAAACTCTATCTTTATTTACCTTACATTTATTATGGCATATTTACCATCAAATAATTATCATTCAATAAACTGCAACGGAAGAATCGTAGATTTGTCGGCTCCGAAAATCATGGGAATTCTCAATCTCACTCCGGATTCTTTTTCAGACGGTGGAAAATTTAACAGTGAGAAATCAGCTTTGGAACAGACCGAAAAAATGTTGAAAGAAGGAGCGGAAATAATCGACATCGGACCACAATCCACAAGACCGAATGCAGAATTTCTGACTTACGAAGAGGAAATCCGAAGAATCGGAAATATGATCTCTTTCATTAAAAAAGAATTTCCGGAAGCTTTGATCTCTCTGGATACGTTTTACTCGGAAACCGTAAAGTTTGGTTTCAACGAAGGCATTGATCTGATTAACGATATTTCCGGCGGTCAGTATGATGATAAAATGTTTGAAACTGCGGCGAAAACAAAGCTTCCGTATATTCTGATGCATGTAAATCCTACATATGAAACGATGCATGATAAAATAATATTTGAAGATATTATTCTTTCAGAAAACCGATATTTTTCAGAGAAAACGGCAGAATTGCTCAAGTCAGGAGTAAAAGATCTGATCCTTGATCCCGGTTTCGGATTTGGTAAAACGGTGGAAGATCAAGTGAAAATGACTGACGAAGTACAATATTTAGGATTTGGAAAATTTCCCTTACTGATCGGTATTTCGAGAAAATCTTTCATTTACAAACCTTTAGGAAAATCTCCTTTGGACATTAATGAAGAAACTCAGAAATTGCATCTGAAAGTTTTGCAGCAGGGCGCAAAAATTTTGAGAGTTCATGATGTTATGGAAGCCAAGAAAACTCTGGATATATTTTTGAGGAGCTAAAATGATCCGAATCTTCGGATTTTCATGATTAAAAAACAAAAAAGCTGTCTCAAAAGTCAGTTTTTGGCTTTTGAGACAGCTTTTTTATAGTTCTTAATTTATCTTTCCAGTGTAAAATTAGAAATCACTTTCGGACGTTCGGTTTCATTGGCTGCTTTCCATGAAGTTCGGTACATCCATTCCGTCATTTTATACAGCTTTTTGTAATTAATGTTTTCCGATTCGTCTTGCGGAGTGTGATACTGATCGTGCAGAACACTCGTGAAAAATATTGCAGGAATTCCTGCCTTTGCGTAGGGTAAATGATCGCTTCTGAAATAAAAATATTCTGCATGCTTCGGCGAATCCCAATCTTTCAGATACCTGAATTTCGTACTCTCATTATTGGCATCTTCAGCCATTTTTACCAATTCTTCAGAATTTTTGTGAGGTGCATTTCCTCCCAGAAGGGCAGCTTCGTTATTGTCATTTCTCCCGATCATATCCCCATTAAGAACGGCAACAATATTTTCTTTTGGCACAACAGGATGCGCTGCATGCCATCTCGAACCCAGTAAACCTCTTTCTTCAGCACCATGAAAAACAAAAAGAATACTGCGTTTTGAAGGTTGTTTTTTATAGGCTCTTGCCATTGCCAACATTGCAACACAGGTACTTGCATTATCATCTGCGCCGTTGTAGATCGTATCGTTTTTTACAGGATGTCTTATTCCGTCGTGATCCTGATGTCCGCTGATTAATACATACTCGCTTTTAAGTTTCGGATCTGTACCGTCTATTTTTCCGATGATGTTTACGGAAGGATATTTATAAGTTTCTGTGATGAGGTGCAGCGAAATTTTAGGATTGTTTTTTACCCAGTCAGAATTTTCTCTTTTAATCCATAAAACCGGAATATTATTCGTTACACTTTCTCTTAAACCTTCAACTCCGTAAGAACCTCTGGTCATTTGCGGTAAAACTTCAACCCAGCTTTTGTCTGATGTTTCGTCTGTAATGAAGATGATTCCTTTTGCTCCCAGTTCAAATGCTTTGTTATAGTATTTTGTTCTTACAAAACCGGGATATCTTCTTACGAAAAGTGTCATTTCCTTTTCAATATTCTTGTCGGATGCATTTACGGCGAGAATTTTCCCTTTAATATTTAATTTCGATAAATCTTCAGGTTCGGCATTTCCGGCGTAAACAATTTCAGAATCAATGTCTGCATTTACGGGTTCCGCAACAAGAAAATCTTTCCATAATTTTAAAGAATTGTTACCAATTTTCAGACTGCTCTGCGGAATTACCTGATGTCTGTACATATCGAAAAACTGAAAGAAAGTTCCGTTATCTCCGGCCGGTTTCATTCCGGCTTCTTTAGCTCTGTCGGCTAACCACATAGATACTTTAAGCTCATCTAAAGTTCCTGCTTCACGCCCCAGAAACTGATCGGCTGCAAGATCATACATATCCTTGCGAAGATCGCCTTCTTTGATAGCAGAAACCAGAGGTTTTTGATAGGATTGAGCAGTAAAAGTCCCAAAAACAAACACACTGATTGCAGATAATAGGTAATTTTTCATCTTGAATTTTTTAATGATTTGATTGAACTTTTAAAATTTAACACAAAATAAACAAAAAATGAAGTTTAAGTTGAGGTTAAACTTTAAATAAGAAGAAATACGTTTCTAAAAGTTTAATTCAGATTCGCAAGCTTATCTGCAAACTGTTTTGAAAATTCTTTTCGGTCTTCCTCCATTTTCTCCGGTGTGGAAGGAAGGATATAATTGAAAAGGATTTTATCTTCGTTATCCAGAAAAATAATTTCCTTTTCGTTTCCGTCAATCATTTGGGTAAAAATTTCCCACATTGAAGTATCTTTTAATTTCAGTAATTCAAAAAACTGATCTGCTTTTATTTCGATTTTCTGCATTTATCTTTTATTTTTAGCTGTTTCATTTTTTAAAAATCCAGAATCTTTAATTTAAACTGAATCGCAAAGTTTTGTTTAAAATTAGGAGTGGTGTAATATCCTACTCTGTAAAATAATCCCAGATTAAAGTAG
Organism: Chryseobacterium sp. ZHDP1; assembly: GCF_018603435.1. GTDB lineage: Bacteria > Bacteroidota > Bacteroidia > Flavobacteriales > Weeksellaceae > Chryseobacterium > Chryseobacterium indicum. Next base: position 4,682,692 of record NZ_CP075682.1, read on the forward strand.
GTTGAAAGAAAATTATTCCATTCCAGACCGACTTCCTGATATAAATGATTCAAAGGACGGAATCTGAACTGATGGTAATCAGGATGCCTCATATTTCCCGTTGTTCCTCTTAAAACGAAGTCGAAACTTGAAATATTCTGCCCGAAACTTTTAAAATACCAAGGAATTTTGTGTGTAAAATAATAGGCAATAAAATGGTCATTGTAATATTTACCGCCTTCCAGAGTAGCAAATCCTAAGAAGGAAGTTAGGTTAAAATTGAAATCTTTCCTTGAAGAAGCAAGACCGTTCATTGTAAAATTTTTCCAGATTGGAGCCTCTCCGAAAACCATTCCGCCATAAAGTCTGAAACCGGTGGTTCCAAACATCGTTTTGAAATTATGAACCAAAAGCGCATCAAACCGGGTATAATCGAAATCTCCGCCAAAAACTTTATAGCTCTGTTCATAATTAAAGTACACTTCGGGATATTTCTGATCAATCAGCGATTTTCCCTGCGGTGTCATAATATTTGTGGAATTGGGCGAGTATTTTAGCGTAAATAAGGTATTAAAATTATCAAAAGACGGACCTCTTCCGCGGAAAGAATAATCAAACATTGCTTCTTCCAGATTTCTGCGTGCAGCAAAAACCAGGGTTAATCCGTTGGTAACATCATTCAGATAAGAAGCAGATGCTCCTTTATAACGGTAATAACGGTCGTTATTGAGGTTATTTCCATAGTTTGCCGTCCTCATTTTAAAGCTCCAGAGTCTTCTGTAGAACTCGCCGGAAGCCGTCACATCATCGTAATAATCCAACCGGAAATAAGAATCCTTTTCCAGGGTTGTTTTGATGTCGAGCCCGATTCTGTATTTCCATTTATCATCTTTAAAACCGTAGGCAAAAATGTAATCCGGAGAAAAATACGGATTGAAATTTTCATTAAGTTTTGCTTTTAACCCAACTCTGAAGCCTTCATAAAGATTATAATTCACGATCTCATCCACAGCAAAATCAACGACACCGACTTTAATCTGTCCGTTAAGAAAAAGACCGCCCAAAACCCTTGCCTTTTGATCGATGTTGTAAATTTTCCCAAGACTGTCAATGGTTTTATACGTATTTCTTTCCCTTTCGGTGAGAGGATCGGTTCTGTATTGGTCTAAGGTTTTTCCATCAATATTTTTTACTGAAAAAGTGTAGCCTTTAAAATCATTCTGATTATTTTCCGCAGGGGAACGATAATCGAAATATCTCGACGTGAGAAACGCATAAGTTCCGAAGGTCTTTTTGCTTTTTCTGTCAATTTTTTGCTCGGAATTTTCGTTTTCCATCTGCATATTGCTCATCTTCAGCTTTACGGTTTCGTATGCCAGAAACCATTTGTTGTTGAAGAAAATCCACGAACTGGTAATAATGCCGTCGTTTTTATTTTTGCTGAAATTTTCAATTTTTTTTACGCCCAAGGTTTCGGTATCCACATAAATGGCTCCGTTGTATTTCCTTTTTTTATCGGGCTTTTTGTAATTCACTTCCCTGAAACGGATAACGAAATTTTTTCTTCCGTCGATTTCAATCGTATCTGTGAGAAAGAACCTGTAAAGTCCACGGTTTTCCTTTTTCACCTGATCCGGAACTTTATCTCTGTTGCTCTGCTGAAGCGAAATCATTTCATAGATGGGCTGTTTAAGACCGGAAATTCTGTTATCCAGAATATTGATCTTCTCGCCGTATTTTTTAGAATACAGAAATTCCTGAGCTCTTTCCCAGAGAAACAGTTTGCTTTTCGAGAATATTTTTCGTGCGGTAATGTTGTTTAATGAATCTTTTTCTCTCCTTTTTTTGAACATTCCGGTTTCTTCGAAGAACTTATTGTACTGTGCAATGCTATCTTCGTCGATGTCCAGAGAAATTTTTTCGTAAGATTTATAATAATAGGAATCCAGTGTTTTCGGAGAGTTTTCATGAAAGTGCTGGTTCACTTTATTGAGGATTTCCAATGCTTTGGGATCACTCTTATCTTCTATGATAACAGTTTCAATAGAAGTAACTTTCGATTGTGAAAAACCAAAAATACAGATTGAAAAACATAGAAACAGTAAAATCCTTTTCATAGAAAACCTTGCCAAAATTACTAATATTTATTGTCCCGCAAAAGTTTTGTTAATTGATATTAATGTGGTTATTGATTGGAAATATCTTTTAGAAAAAATGCTCAAACTCTCCATCTTGACTCAAAGGCTTGAATTTTTTTATACTAGAAAGTAATATTGTAGAGAAACACTCAATAAGCATATGTTTCATGATTATTTTTCCGGAAAGATAATAAAAAAACAGAAACCCGAAAGCTTCTGTTCTTATTTTTCTTGTTATGATTTCTGAATTAGCGCTTAGTTTAACAGATTAAATCTGAACTTAACAGCAAAATTATCTTTAAATTCTGACGTCTGATAATATCCTAAACGGTAAGAAAATCCTACCCCAAAATTTCTTCCCAAGAAACGGTTCCAGATAACTCCGGCTTCCTGATAATAATGATCCAGCACCTGAAACTGAAACTGATGATCTTGTCTGTTTTTCATGTTTCCGATCGCCGCCTGATATTCGAGTTCGATACTGGAATATCTTGATCCGAAAGTTTTAAACCTGAAAGGAAGAGACTGTGATATTTTGAAGGCTGCAAATTTATCGGTGAAAAATGTTCCCGAAGGCATGGTTGCAAATCCCAGATTGGAAGGTGTGGTAATGCTTGAAGTCCAGTTGTCTCTGTCTGCATCAGTTTGTCCGGCGATTTCAAAGTTTTTCCAGATCGGTGCATTGCCTGAGGAAAATCCTCCGAAAAGTTTAACGTTCGTGTATCCTAATTTTGATCTGAACTGATGAATAATTAATGCATCCACTCTGTGATAATCCAGATCTCCTCCTAAAGTTTCGAATCCTTTTTCATAATTCATGAAGATTTGGGGATATCCTTTTTCATAAGTGAATTTTCCGCTTGGTGTCATGATGTTTTTATCATTTGGTGAGAATTTTAAGGATAAAGTAGCGCTTGTATTGTTGAAACTGTTGCCCATATTTTTGTACTGATAATCAAAAAGAGCTTGTTGCTTCTCTTTATTCACTGCAATTTTCACACTTAAAGAATTCGAAATATCATAAAGGAAAGAAGCTCCCCATTTTTGGTTTTTGTAGAAAGTTGAGTTGTGAAGATCCAGATTGATGTCTGAAAATTTCATCATCATGTCCCACATATGATTGCTGAATCTTCCTGCTGCGAACACATCATCCACATAATCGATCCTGAAAATGGAAGTTCTTTTATCTGATAATTTCACATCAAGACCCAAACCATATTTCCACGTATGATCTTTAAATCCGTACCCGAAATAGCCGTCCGGAGAAAATGTTTTGTTGAATTTTTCATTCAGCTTGATTCCTGCTCCCAGACGAAGACCTTGGTATTTATCATAGCTGAAGAACTTCGTAAGATCAAAATCGATGAATTTATACCGCAGATTTCCTCTTAAAAGCTGCGTTAATGTATTCAGTTTTTTTTCAAAATCATGTTTTTCCACAAAACTGTCGATTTTTGTATAAGTAGCACTTTCTCTCGCCGTAAGACTATCGGTTCTGTACTGGGAAAGAAGACTTCCGTCCGAGTTTTTCATTTCAAGAGAATACCCTTTGAAGTCGGATGCTTTTTGTTCTTTATTAATTTCAAAACCGAAGAAACGGTTTTTCACATACAGGTAATTTCCGAAATTCTTTTTGTTGTACTTTGATTTTTCACCGGGTTTCAGACTGTCTTTTTTCGAAGTCTCAAAACTCTGGCTTCCCATTTTTACTTTGATGTTTTCATAGTCTAAAAACCACTTTCCGTCGATAGGCTTCCAAACCGAAACAATATCTCCTTCATTCTGCTTTTTACTCTGGCTTTCAAATTTTTTCAAAGCATAAGTTTCGGAATCGATGTATATTTTCCCGTTGAATTTTCTCGGATTCTGCTTCTTTTTATCGGTGATTTCCTTGAATTTAATCACAAAAGTTTTTCTTCCGTCAAGCTGTAAAGTATCGGAAAGATAAAAATTGAATAATTTTCTGTTTTCGGGTCTAAGTTGTCTTGGCGTTCTGTCAAGATTAGAAATATTAATGGCTAAAGCTTCGTAAATCGGATTTTTGAATCCCGACATTCTGTTATCAATGATATTGGTTTTTTCTCCGAAACTTTTAGAATATTTGTATTCTGTTGCTTTTTCCCAAAGAAACAGCTGGCTTTCGGTGGTTGCCTGAATAAGATCTTCTCCGATCAAAGAGTCTTTTTTCTCTTTTTCTGTCTGTTTAAGGTCTTTTTTATTAACCTTTGAAAGCGAATCTTTTCGTACTGCCAAAAAGTTTTTATACGTATCTACAGAATCTTTATCTACATCAATAGAAAACTTGGAATACGATTTGAAATTGTAGGAGTCCAATGATTTGGGTGAATTTTCCTTGGCTCTTTTATTCACTTCATCTAAAATTCTCAACGCTCTCGGATCACTTTTATCCTGAATAACGATTTTATCGATATTTCCCATTTTTTCAGATAAAGGCTGCATAGAAACTTCCATAGAAGGTTTTACATCCGCCATTACATCCTGAAAATTGCTGGCAAGAATTTCTACCTTTTTACATTTTGTTTTAAAAGATAAATTGCCGTTAAAATCGGTTTTCCCAAGAAGTGCGTCATCACAGTAAACCGATGCGTTATGAACAGGTTTTTTGTCCGTTTTACTGATAACTTTCAGCTGATTCTGGGCGAAAAACACTACCGAAATAAACAAAAACAGGGAAGATAGATATTTTGTCATTAGTCTTTTTTATAGATAAGACAAAACTAAAAATAAGAAGGTTACAAAACGGTACGAAAAAATATAATCTTTTGTTAAAATAAAAACACATTTCTAAATCAGCAAAATTAAGGCTGCCCCAAAATTAGGACAGCCTCTTATATTATCTTGTTTCAATAATGATAAATAGAAATCACGTTATTAAGCTTTACTTCCGCCTCCTCGTGCTGCCAAGGCAACGATAAGAATTAGTATAAGTGCTCCTGCAACCCAAACAATCGGGTTAGACATCCAGTCAGCCGAGCTGTCTCCTTTGTTTACGTTAACATCAACTTTCAGATCGGATGCTTTTTCCTGTGCATTTGCCCAAAGTGCAGAAAAACTGGTCATTAATGTAAGTACAGCAATCTGAATTTTTGAAATAAAATGTGTTCGTTTCATAATGTAAATTTTTTTGTAGTTTATATTAATATGTGTAAGTGTGTTATTTTTAATAATAATCGGTTTTCTGTGTGATTTTTTTCTGAATGTAATGACAATGCATTGTATTTTAATTTTATATCTCATTCAGAATTATATTTCAGATAAAATCAGATCTGTCTTTTATTGTCTTATCATGAATCGTTCCAAAGTGGAATAAAAAAAATATCCTGAAAAATTTTCAGGATATTTTTGGGAATTCGGCGGCTTCGCCGCCGAATTCAAAACCATATTTTAATTAAAGCGCTAAAGCCTTTTGATATGCATTTTCAAGACCATCAAGATTTTTTCCTCCTGCCGTTGCAAAGCCCGGATTTCCTCCGCCGCCGCCTTGGATTTCTTTCGCTAAATCTTTTACGATTGCTCCTGCCTGATAATTTGCAGCCAGATCATCTGAAACACCCACGGTAATCATTGGTTTTCCGTCTGCATCAGAAAGGATGATCGTTACTGAAGTCGGGATTTCTCTCTTCAACTGGAATACGATATCTTTTACAGAACCTGCATCAAGAGACGTTTTCTTTACCAAAAGCTGCTTATCGCCTTTTTGTTCGTAAGCATTTTTCCAGTCGCCGATTTCTCCTTTTGCTTTTTCTTTCTTGAAAGCTTCCACTTCAGATTTTAAAGAAGCATTTTCTTCCATCAGCTTTTCAATCGAACGGATGATGTCTTTGGATTTTAACAACTGAGAAAGTTCAGCTACCTGCTTTTCAAGGTTTTTGAAATATTTTTCAGATTCGTCTCCGGAGATCGCTTCAATTCTTCTGATTCCTGCTGCTGCAGAACTTTCGGAAAGAATTTTAAAATGACCGATTTCGCTGGTGTTTTTTACATGAGTTCCACCACAAAGTTCTTTCGAGCTTCCAAACTGGATCATTCTTACATTATCTCCGTATTTTTCTCCAAACAAAGCCATTGCACCTTTGTCTAAAGCCTCCTGAATCGGGATGCTTCTGAATTCCTGTAATGCAATACTTTCTTTGATTTTTGCATTCACTTTATTTTCTACCAAAGCCAGTTCTTCTTCCGTCATTTTGTTGAAGTGGGAGAAGTCGAAACGCAGATAATCGGGACCTACGTAAGAACCTTTCTGTTCAACGTGCGTTCCAAGAACTTCTCTTAGCGCTTCATGCAGTAAGTGCGTTACCGAATGGTTTGCCTGAGAATTTTTTCTTTCCGCGACATTTACTTTAGCATAGAAAACTGCTCCTGCATCTTTCGGAAGACCGTTAATTAACGAAATAATCAGCCCGTTTTCTTTTTTGGTTTCCAGAACCTCAAAACTTTCCGTGGCGTTTTCAAGAAGACCTTTATCTCCAACCTGTCCGCCGCCATCCGGATAGAAAGGCGTTTCACTTAGAACCACTTGATAAAATTCTCCGTCTTTATTTTCTATTTTTCGGTATCTTGTAATGTAGGTTTCAGATTCTAATTGGTCGTAGCCTACAAAATTTTCTGCTTTTTCCTCAAGAATTACCCAGTCGTGAACTTTCTGTTCAGCACCGCCTCTTGAACGATCCTGTTGCTCTTTTTTTCTCGCTTCAAAACCTGCTTCATCAATCGTTAAGCCTTTTTCTTCAGCAATAATTCTCGTTAAATCATCCGGAAAACCGTAAGTGTCATACAATTCGAAAACTTCATTGCTTGGAAGTACCTTCAAATTACTTTCAATGGTCTGCTGAATTAATTTTTCAACTCTTATCAGTCCGTTTTCAATGGTTCTTAAGAAAGATTCTTCTTCGCTTTTGATCACTTCTGTAACCAAAGCTCCCTGTTTTTCAAGTTCAGGGAAGAATTTACCCATTTGTTCCTGAAGAACGGCAAGCAATTTATAAAGAAAAGGTTCTTTCATGTCTAAGAATCTGTAAGAGTAGGAAACTCCTCTTCTTAAAATTCTTCGGATAACGTAACCTGCACCTCCGCTTGAAGGCAATTGTCCGTCTGCAATGGCAAAAGAAACCGCTCTGATGTGGTCTACCACAACACGAATCGCAATATCTTTTTCGTCTTTTAAAATTCCGGTATATTTTTTTCCTGAAAGTTCTTCCACTTTAGCAATCAAAGGGGTAAAAACATCGGTGTCATAATTGGAGGATTTTCCCTGAAGCGCCATACAAAGACGTTCGAAGCCCATTCCGGTATCAACATGTTGTGCAGGAAGTTTTTCCAGAGAACCATCAGCTTTTCTGTTGAATTCCATAAAAACGAGATTCCAGACTTCCACCACTTGAGGATGGTCATTGTTTACCAATTCAAGACCGGAAACTTTAGCTTTTTCTTCCGGAGTTCTCAGGTCAACATGAATTTCAGAACACGGTCCGCAAGGTCCGCTTGCTCCCATTTCCCAGAAATTGTCCTTCTTGTTTCCGTTGATGATTCTGTCTTCAGAAATATGGGATTTCCAGAAATTATAAGCATCCTGATCTCTATCCAAATTTTCGGAAGCATCTCCTTCGAAAATGGTTACGTAAAGATTTTCTTTAGGAATTCCGTACACTTCCGTCAGCAATTCCCAGGCAAAAGCAATAGCATCTTTTTTAAAATAATCACCAAAAGACCAGTTTCCCAACATTTCAAACATGGTGTGGTGATAGGTATCTCTACCTACATCATCCAGATCATTGTGCTTTCCGGAAACTCTTAAACATTTCTGGGTATCGGCAATTCTTGGGGCTTTAGGCTCTTTATAACCTAAAAAATAATCTTTAAACTGCGTCATTCCCGAATTGGAAAACATAAGGGTAGGATCGTCTTTCAGAACAATAGGAGCCGAAGGAACGATAAGGTGTTCTTTACTTTTAAAATAATCTAAAAATTTTTGACGAATCTCTTGTGATGTCATAATACTATATATTGCTTTGCTTTTTACAATTTTGATAAGATGCAAATTTAATGTTTTTGAGTGATTTAGTTTTAAATATTTGATACTTTTGCTAAGATTTGTATAATAATCTGAAACATTTTCAGGAGCTTTTTCCCGCTTTCCATTGCAATTCCTCATTGCGCGGCTCCGCTTTGCTCCGCCGCTTCACTGCGGGATTTTCATTGCAATCGGGGCTAAATTACGGTCATAATTTTCACCATTTATCATAATAAACCATCATTTGTCATGATGAAAGCATGTAAATTGCACAACACGAGATATAATTTTATCAGAATCGGGTTATTGGTGTCAGGATTTGTAGCTATGTTTGATAGTATTGCTTAGATGCTTTCAGCAGGACAAATACAACGTTCAGATAAGTTTGATGAAAACTTTGCAGTTTACCATTTAACTTTCTATATTCGTTTTTAACTGTAAAAATGTGCTGATTTTTTTATAAATTTAAATCAATGACAAAAAATGAAACCATTAAGAACTGGATCGATCAGTATTCCGGGCAGTTGCTGAGAAGAGCTGTTTATCTGCTGTCGGATAGAGTGGAGGCGGAAGATATTGTTCAGGAGGTTTTTATCTCTGCTTTTTCGTTATACGAATCTTTTGAAGGGAAAAGTCAGCCTTTAACGTGGTTAATGACGATTCTAAACAGAAAGGTTGCCGATTTTTACCGCAAAAAATACAAATCGGAACCACAGATAAGTTTGGATCATTTTTTTGATGAAACCGGATCGTGGAAAAATGACGATGTGCTGAATGACTGGAATGCTGAAAATAAAGAAACAGAACTTTTAGACGATACAGATTTTAATACAACATTGGAGGATTGCCTGGAAGAATTGCCCGTTCGGTGGAAACTTCCAATGAAAATGTATTATCTTCAAGAAAAAAAAGCACCCGAAGTAAGTCAGGAACTGAATATTTCTACGACTAATCTTTGGAAGATTCTGCAGAGAGGCAGAATGCAGCTCAGAGAATGTCTGGAATTTAACTGGTTTGCTCAATTATAAATGCTTTTAAAATGTTAAAAAAACTAATCCATATCTTATTTTTACCATGCAGTGAAGCAACCATGCTCATGGAAAAAAGAAACGCAGGTACTATTTCTTCAAAAGAGAATCGAAAACTTTCCATGCATCTGAAAATCTGTAAATGGTGCAGAGCTTATAAAGAAAAGCTGGAAATTTTAGATGAAATTTTAAAAAGAAAACTTTTTAATGAAGAAAAAAGTAAAATTCATGATTCTGAAATTCAGGATTTTAAAGAAAAAGTGATTAAAAAATTAGATATTTAAGAAATTTTTTGTCAGGATTTTGAAAACGTTCCGACTATACTTTTGAAAATAATAAAGTATTAACTCAAAATCTTAAAAAATGAACGGAACTACACTTAAAATCGATAACGAAAACCTTGCCGGAAAAGCAGGGTATTACCTCTCACTTTTCGGAGCTGCCATCATTCTGCTCTGGATCGGAATTTTCAAATTCACACCCACAGAAGCGAACGCGATAAAACCTTTGGTAGAAAACCATTTCCTTACTTTTTTCGTATATAATATTGTAAGCATTCAGGCAGTGTCTAATGCTATCGGAGTGATAGAAATTATCATTGCATTACTTTTAATTTTTAGTGTGAAATTTGCATCACTCAGAAAGTACGCCGCCATCGGAATGATCGTTACCTTCCTTACTACTTTAAGCTATTTATTTACAACTCCGGGAGTTTGGAAAATAGTGGACGGAGTTCCGGTAACAGATTTTTTCATCATAAAAGACCTGATGCTTTTAGGATTTGGATTAATGATTTTAAATATAAAAAAATGAATAACAAGATAAAAATGAAAAACATACTAATTCTACTCAGTGTGGTACTGGGAATAGCAGTTTTTGCGACAAGCTGTGGAGATGCCAGACAAAAATCCACAGACACAAAAAAAGAAAATGAGACCATTATGGACAACAAAAATGTAAAAGAAATTTATTTTGCAGGAGGATGTTTCTGGGGAACCGAGCATTTTTTTCAGCAGATTCGCGGAGTGGTAGGAACAGAAGTTGGCTATGCCAACGGAAATAAAAAGAATCCTACATATGAAGAAGTAGTAAGTCATACTACAGGTTTTGCCGAAACCGTAAAAGTGAAATACGATCCTGAAGTTGTAGATTTAAAACTATTAATTGATCTGTATTTTAAAACCATAGATCCTACAAGCATCGACAAACAGGGAAATGACAGAGGAAACCAATACAGAACGGGAATTTATTCCACAGACAAAGAAACGGAAGCGATCGTAAAAGCTGAAGTGGAAAAACTGGCTAAAAATTACAGCAAACCAGTCGTGGTGGAAACCATTCCTTTAAAGAATTTCTATAAAGCGGAAGATTATCATCAGGATTATCTGGATAAAAATCCGGGAGGTTACTGCCACATCGAACCGGGATTGTTTGAAATGGCAAGAAACGCCAATCCGCCAAAAAAAGATACAAAAGGAAGTAACGAAACCAAATATCAGAAGCAGGATAAAAAGGTTTTAAAAGAAAAACTGACTGCCGAACAGTATAACGTAACTCAGGAAAACGGTACAGAAAGAGCTTTCCAGAACGAATACTGGGATGAAACCAGAGAGGGGATTTATGTAGATATTACCACAGGAGAACCTTTGTTTATCTCCACCGATAAATTCGAATCCGGTTGCGGATGGCCAAGTTTTTCTAAGCCGATTACCAAAAAATTAATCGAAGAGAAGTTAGACCGTTCTCACGGAATGATAAGAGTGGAGGTGAGAAGTAAAACAGGAGATGCGCATTTGGGACACGTTTTCAATGACGGTCCCGCAGACAAAGGCGGACTTCGTTACTGCATCAATTCAGCTTCCCTGAAGTTTATTCCGAAAGCGGAAATGCAGGAAAAAGGTTATGGAGAATATATTTCTCTACTTGATAAAGATAAAAAGTAAGTGTTAAGTGAAGAGGTGATTGAAGGGGCTGTCGAAAGGCAGCCTTTTTATGTTTATACTTTAAATTGAGTATCCCGTCATTCAGAAAGGAGCGGAACGGAGTGGAGCGCATTGAAGAATCTATCAGAGTTTTAGCTGAAGTCTTTCTTTAATGCTAAACATGGAAATATTTAAAAACAGTAGAAATCCAAAGATGATGTAATACGTTTGTTGAGGAACATGATTAATAAATGTTTCTGGCTTTAAAAAATTCAATGAGATTTTCTTTTCGTGATGCTCGCCTCCTACAACTCCTCCACAAATAGCTTCTCTTTCTACAGCCTTCGGATCTTTGTACATATGAACAGCAAAAAAATGATTGGTTTTTTCAACATCAACCCCATAGGATTCCTGTTTTGCCATCTTCATTGCATCAATTAAAGCGATAAAATCCTGATAATTATTTTTATCTCCAATTACAAATTCAATTCCGGTTTCTTTTTCATTTCTTGCCTGAAGTTTTTTTAATTCGGAGACATAATATGGCTGATTCTGAAGTGCGGTATTGGGCTTTACAACAATCTTTTTGTAATTCCATTTTCTGTAAGGTTCAAAAGTATTCAATGAATTTTCCTTTCCTTTTTTTAGTTTAGCGGGAAGTCCCAGATCCATCACGGTGTATTGTTCATGAGTTCTTTGGCTACCGTAATACCAGAATAAAACAGGAATCAGCAAAGCACTGATCAGTCCCGGAAAATAATAGATCTTTCTCATGCAAATGTTCTTTTAGTTTGAAGATTTTCCTTAATGCTGAACATGGAAATATTTAAACAGTAGAAATCCAAAAATAATGAAAAAAGCTTCTTTTGGAAGTTTGAAAAATTTATCCTTAAAAGTTGGTTCTGCATAAGTATAAATTGCATCATTACACAGAAGGCATTCAACTTCTTTTGCGTTTGGATCCTTATAATAATGAACTGCAAATACATGCCCTGTTTTTTCTATATCAAAAGCATAAGTGTCCTGTTTTGCAATTTCCATATCATTTAGTAAAGAAGCAAAGTCTCCGTAAGTATTATTCTTATCCAGAATGAACTCAATTCCTGTTTCTTTTTGATTTCTTTTCTGAAGAGCTTTCATTTCCGAAACATACAAGTTAGAATTTTCTTTAGCTGTATTAGGATTAACTTTTATCTGTTTATAGTCCCAGTTTCTCAAAGGCTCAAAGCTATATAGATAATTATTACCTGTAAGCTTCGCTGGAAGTCCTATGTCCATAACACGCAGATTAGCTTCTTCAAGTTTCACATTCCCATAATACCAGAACAAAACAGGAATCAGCAAAGCACTGATCAGTCCCGGAAAATAATAGATCTTTCTCATGGTTATAATTTAATTTCATCTGAATGAAAATTTTAAGCCAAAAAACAAAAAAAGTGATCCGTAAAAACGAACCACTTAAAAAAATAATCTGAATATATTGTGTTGAATGTTTCAAATCAATTACCAGTCCTTCTTTCTGAGAATCCAGTACGACCCGAAAATAAAAATCGCACACCAAACCAGGCACGCAAACAAGCTTTCGGTAGGGTAGTGGAATTCGTATTTTCCGCCAAAGATTTGCGCCGCTTTTAAACGCATCATCGGATTGGGAATAAGGCTTGACATACTTTCCAGCGGAAAAAGATGACTGATGAAGAAATCGTCTTTCATAATCTTTAATCGTTCCGCTTCCTGTGTTCCTCTTACTTTTGTAAAAACTTCTATGGTAGATAAAATACTTTCTGCAATCCACAAAACAAAGAATGCAAGAAAAACAAAGACCGATTTTCTCAATAAAACCGAAAGAAACATCAGAAAACAGAAAAACGTAAACAGCTTTACAAAGTAGTTGCCAATAAAGAAAACCTCTTCAAAAACTTTCCCAGATTCTGTTGTATCAGAATATTGATACCCTAAAAACATGGTAATTGCAAAAACGATAACCGTAGAAATAATTGTGAAAATGCTTATCGTTAACAATTTAGAGCTGATGAATTCCTTTCTGCTTAAACCGTCAATCATATTCTGCTTAAACATCCGGTTGCTGAATTCCTGCGAAATCGAAAAAACAATGATTAATCCTAAGAAAATCTTCAGCAAAGCAACAATCCATGTTGTAAAATTCCAGATTCCCGGAAAATTATAAATTCCCTGCTCTTTCAAATTAATCTTTCCTCCGAAAGCATCAAAATCTACCAGTCCGACGAAAAGCAAAGTAATAAGAATCGCAAAATATAAGATCGTAAAAACCTTAAACGGTCTGTAGCTCAGGTTTTTGTAATATTCTAGTTTTAGTAATTTCAGCATGATTATTTTGTGTTTTTTACAAGTTCAAGGAATTGAGATTCAAGAGACAGTTTTTTCTTCGTTAAATGAGACAGGAAAATCCCTTTTTCAGCCAGTTTCTGGTTTAGCGCCGAAGCCGAAATAGAAGCATCATCACGAATTTGTGCTTTTAAAATTTCACCTTCCTGCTTCACCGCAGTAAACCATTGCAGTTCATTCAGTGCATTTAAAAGCAATGTATTGTTGTCTGCTTTTAATTCAAAATAACCATTATTGGCGGTCATTTCGTCCACCCTTCCGCAATAGATGGAATTTCCCTCCTTCAAAACAATTACATGACTGCATATCTTTTCAATTTCATCAAGAAGGTGACTCGCAATGATAATCGTAATGCCCTGTTTTGCAATATTATTAATGATATCTCTGATCTGGATAATTCCTTCAGGATCAAGACCGTTTGTCGGCTCATCCAGAATAAGAACCTCCGGATTGTTCAGCATCGCCGAAGCAATCGCAAGACGCTGTTTCATTCCCAGAGAATACGTTCGGAAAGAATCCTTTTTTCTTTCCAGAAGATTAACCGTTTTCAGCACTTCATCAATTCTGGAATAAGGCGTTCCTTTAATTTCGGCAACAATTTTAAGATTCGTCTCCGCATTCAGATAAGGATAAAAATTAGGCTGTTCTATAATCGCCCCGATTTTTTTCAGCGTATCCGGATCAGTTCCTTTCTTTCCAAACCAGTACCATTCTCCGCTTGTAGGGTTAATCGTAGAAAGCAGCATCCCGAAAGTGGTGGATTTTCCGCTTCCGTTCGGTCCTAAAAGTCCGTAAACATTCCCTCTTTCCACATCAAAGGAGATATTGTTTACCACGATTTTCTTGAATTTTTTAGTCAGATTCTTTACTGATAAAATTTTTTCCATGTAATTTGTTTTACATAGTAGTAGTGTATATAATTCATGTTTTGTTACAAATTATATCATCAATCCGTAAAATTTAATTTCTAAAAACATTAAATTTGATAGAACTAATAGGGAATTATGAAGTTAATTGAACTGGCAAAAGAACTTAATGTTTCAGCCGAAGCGATCAAACAGTTTATTCAGGATTTTGATCTTGAGCTTACAGAATGCATAAGCACAAATTTTGAAGTAAAAGAGTATTTTGAAAAGTTTGCGCGCGAAAACATCGAATTTTTAAAGCTTTACGAAAAAGATCTGGACAAAACGAAAACACTGGAACAGATTGCGGAAACCATCAATCAGCCCAAAGAAAAAATAGAAAAAGCCATTAAAGAAGCCGATCCGAATATTTTTGACAACGGTTTCTTCAAATCTTCCATTTCAAGCTACGGAATCGATAACAAACTGGGCGGAAATTATCAGTTTGTCTACGATTATTTCGGGCATAAAACCAGCCTCCAAAAAAGAGATTTTATTGGCTACAGAGATCTGTTCTTCTATATTTCAGGAGTTTTGGAACCATTTTTAAATCCGCAGCAGATTAAAGACTGGGGAATCAACAAGCCTGCCGGAATTATTCTGTACGGACCTCCCGGAAGCGGAAAGATTTTCTGGGCGAATAAAATTGCGGAAATTATCGGCTATCAATTTAAAGAAGTTAAAAAACATTACCTCGGAACTTCCTTTGTAGACGGAACGCAGACCAATTTCAGTGATTTTCTTGCGACGGTAATGAAAGAAGAAAAAATACTGATGTTTCTGGATGATTTTGATGACATTATGATGTCCCGAAAAGCTGAAAATAATGTCGCTTCCTGTAATCTGGAAACGCAGGAACTTATTCTGCATTATATTTCGAAATTTGAGCAGGAAAATCTTCTGATGGTAGGTTCGGCAAACTCAGTTTCCGACATCAATGAAGAAATTCTGGCTCCCGGAAGATTTGATGTGATGATCCCTGTTTTTCCGCCTAATCTTGCGGAAAGATCTGAAATCATTTTATATGCCATGACGAAAAATCTGGAGAAGGATTCTTTGCTGTTTAAGATTTTAAAAAACAACAAAGCTGATAAAATTCCTTTCTGGAACGAGGTTTCTTCACAAATGAAAGTATTCAGCAATACGATGCTGATTGATTTTACCCAAAGTCTGAAAAAAAGAATTAAAAACGAATATCAGAAAACGCGGAACGAAAATTTAAAGATCGATCACAAACTTTTGAAAGGGGCTTTAAGAGATGCGGCAGCGAAACTGACGGAAGAATATCTGGATCAGATTGCGAGATTTTTAGCAGATGCGATCATCAATAATTTCGATCAGTTCCAGCAGAGAATTCAGAATCTTAAAAAAGAACTGGATACTTATAAAGCAGTTGAAGAACCAAGAAGAATCATCGGATTTCATCATAACGGCGAAGAAGAGGGAAGTCAGGGATAGAAAGGTGAATTCTCTTTGTTTGTGAATTTTGCGTTGCAAGTCAACTGTCAATTTTTATAATATTATGACTCAGAATGAAAAAAAAAATTCACAAGCGAAGAGAATTGACTATTCACAATTTACCATAAAAATAGCTTATGAACAGCATCTGGGAACTTGAAACTTTTTACAAAAAACGCGAAGTTATTACTATCGGAGCCGGTTTTACGGGACTTTGGACCGCAATTTCCATTAAGGAAAAATATCCCGAAAAATCTGTTTTGATCATTGAGCGAAATGCTGTTCCGATGGGCGCTTCCACGAGAAATGCAGGATTTGCCTGCTTCGGAAGTCTAACGGAAGTGATTGCCGATTCTGAAAAAATGGGCTGGAAAAAAACACTAGACCTTGTAAAGATGAGGTTTGACGGTTTGCAGAAAATTCAGCATTATTTTAAAAATTCTGAAATAGATTTTGATCTGAATGGCGGTTTCGAGATTCTTAATGAAGATGAACCTTTACAAAAACTAGATGAAGTAAATCAGAAGCTGAAATCCATTACCAATGTTGAAGAAACCTATTTTTTAAGCCAGCATAAAATTCAGGAATTCGGTTTGGGAAAATCTCAATATCTCATTGAAAATCCGTGTGAAGGAAGTTTGCATTCCGGGAAACTGCTTCAAAAATTACTGGAAAAGTGTCACGAATTAAAGGTTGAATTTCTTTTCGGAACCGAAGTTGAAAATATCACAGAATATCCGGATCAAATTGAAGTTCATCTTTCAAAAAATCTTTCTGTGAAGGCAGGTCAATTAATACACTGTACCAATGCTTTTGCTTCAAAATTTTTAGAGAAAGAAGAAATTATTCCGGCTCGAGGACAGATTATTTTAACTGAACCGATTGAACATCTGAAATTAAAAGGAACATTCCATTATGATGAAGGTTTTTATTATTTCAGAAATCTCGGAAACCGGATTTTACTCGGAGGCGGAAGAAATCAGGATTTTAAAACAGAAGAAACCACATCTTTTGAAACCACAGAATTCTTACAAAGTCATTTAGAAAACTTTTTAAAAGAAGTGATATTACCAGATCAGCATTTTGAAATCGCTCATCGCTGGTCAGGAATTATGGCAATGGGAACCGAAAAAACTCCGATTGTAAAACAACTTTCAGAAAGACAGTTTTGTGCAGTCCGCCTTTCGGGAATGGGCGTTGCGCTGGCTCCGAAAATCGGAGAGATTGTAGCGGAAATGATCTAATTTCAGTCACATTAGTTTTATTACTTTAAAGTAAAAAAATCAATTAAGAAGAAAATCAAAGATTTTCAGAAACTAATGTGTTCTTCTCTACGATACGAAAGATTTAAAATCTCAGGTGACTGATGTGTTTAAATTTTGAATTAACTAAGAATATCAACATATAAACTGAAGGTGTATTTCAGCAGAAATCTGTACTAATTCGCGAAATCTGCGGGACAAAAATTTGCACTCATAATTTTATCCGTATTTTTGCAAAAAATAAACAATCGTGATTAACAGCGACCAGATAAAAGAAATTCAGTCAAGAATTGATGATTTACATAAATATCTTCAGATCGATAAAAAGAAGATAGAAATTTCTAATGATGATGAAAAAACAGCAGCTCCTGGTTTTTGGGACAATCCTAAAGAAGCTGAAGGATTTCTGAAGCAACTTCGTTCCAAAAAGAAGTGGGTAGAAGCGTATGATGAAATCAATACCCAGTTTGAAGATCTACAGGTTTTAGTGGAATTTGCGAAGGAAGATCCTGATTCTGAAAAAGAACTGGACGAAACTTTCCCTCAACTGGTAGAAAAAATCGAAGATCTTGAGTTCAAGAATATGCTTTCCAATGAAGGGGATGAACTTTCTGCGGTTTTACAGATCACGGCAGGAGCAGGAGGAACAGAAAGCTGCGACTGGGCTTCAATGCTGATGAGAATGTATACTATGTGGGCGGAAAAACAAGGGTATAAAATCCGTGAACTAAACTTTCAGGAAGGGGATGTTGCGGGAGTAAAGACCGTAACGCTGGAAATTGAAGGAGAGTTTGCATTCGGCTATTTAAGAGGAGAAAACGGAGTTCACCGTCTGGTAAGAATTTCGCCTTTCGATTCCAATGCGAAGCGTCATACGAGTTTCGTTTCGGTGTATGTGTATCCTTTGGTGGATGATACCATTGAAATCAACATCAATCCTGCCGATATTTCATTTGAAACGATGAGATCTTCCGGAGCAGGAGGTCAGAACGTAAACAAGGTAGAAACGGCGGTTCGTCTTCGTCACGCACCTACAGGAATCATCATTGAAAACTCAGAGTCGCGTTCCCAGCTTCAAAATAAGGAAAAAGCAATGCAGTTGCTTCGTTCGCGATTATACGAAATGGAACTGGAAGAGCGTATGAAAGCCCGTAACGAGATCGAAGCCAATAAAATGAAGATCGAGTGGGGAAGCCAGATCCGAAACTACGTTATGCATCCTTATAAACTGGTAAAAGATGTGCGTTCCGGATTCGAAACTTCGGATGTGGATTCTGTAATGAACGGAAACATTACTCCATTCCTGAAAGCTTTCCTGATGGCGGATGGAACGGCAGTTTCAGATGATGATATGGAATTGTAGCATGATGTTTAAATTTCGTTAAAATCTTATAATTAATTTCCGATTGACGTTTATTAATCCTATTTTTGTTACTTATCAAAATGTATGGAAGATTTCAATAGCTGGAAAGATTTATTAAATCCGGAGTTTTATATCAAGCTTGGAGGATTTTGGCTCATTCTGTTTATCATTTTCGCCGAAACAGGTCTTTTTGTAGGATTTTTTTTACCGGGCGATTCATTGCTTTTCGTTTCTGGAATTTATTCAATTGATATCATCAGAGAGACTTTCGGCTCCACAGGGAGCGATTTTTTCGATACATTTATCTTAGCGGCATCAGTTTCTCTGGCAGCTATTATAGGGAATGAAATAGGTTACTATTTTGGGAGAAAGACAGGTTCTGCTTTATACAAAAAAGAAGATACATGGCTTTTTAAAAAGAAATATCTTTATCAGGCGCACGATTTTTTCGAGAAAAACGGAGCTTTGGCAATTATCATGGCGAGATTTTTACCGGTGGTAAGAACATTCACCCCGATCGTTGCAGGAATTGTAAAGATGGATAAAAAGGCATTTTTAAGAGATAATGTTATCGGAGCGGTTCTATGGTCGTTTTTATTGATTTTTGCGGGACATTATCTGGATAAATTATTCATCGATCAGTTTGGAATTGATCTTAAGAAAAAATTAGAACTGATTATCATTGTGATTGTTCTGATAACAACAGTTCCGGTTATTATCAAATTTTTATTCGGAAAGAAACAGGACTTCTCCAAGTATGAAAATCATAATTTTGATGAAGAAGACAACTAAGAATTCATTTTTAAATATATTTAACCCGCTTATCTGAGCGGGTTATTTTTTTGCTGAATCATTATAGATTCTTCTTAGAAGGATAAGGAGATATTACAAAACCAGTTCTTTAGTTATTTATCAGATTAATTTTTAATCCACTCCAGAATATTGGGATAAATGATACTGTCTCTTTTTTTCTTACTAAAAAATCTTGGCGCATGACCTGTATTTTCCATAAAAATAAATTTATGCGGTATATTTTGAGCCGTTAAAGCAGAATCTAAGGCAATTCCCTGTTTCGGACTGACTAAAAAATCCTGATTTCCCTGAAAATGGAGGGTAGGAACATTCGAAATATGGGCAATCGGACTGGCTTTTTTAAATTCTTCAGACAAGTTTCCACGCGTGAATTTTGTTCCCACCACTTTTTGGACGGTTGGCGAAGAATATTTGGAGTAAAATGAATTCAGGTATTCCGGAGAATAAAAATCTGTGGGTCCGCTTAAGGAAATGATCTTTTTTACTTTATCAGGATTTTGATAACCATACAGCAAAGCAAGATGACCTCCTGCACTTTCTCCCAGAAGAATATAATTGTTAGGCTGAAGTTCTGCTTTCTGCGCCAGTTCGTTGAATTTGGCAATCACCGAATTAATGTCTTCAAGCTGTTCGCGGTACGTGATTTTTTTTGATTTTGAAACCAGCCGGTAATTCATATTAATGGTCGGAATATTATTTTTAAAAAGCATTTTCTGAATCTGGATCATGTGTTCTTTTTTGCCCAGAGTCCATGCTCCGCCATGAATTAATAAAACAACGGGAGAATTTTCAGGATAATCCGAAGGAAGAAAGATGTCTGCTTTCTGCCTTTTATGTTCGCCATATTTCAGATTGTAAATTTTCTGTTCGTTATTTGTTCCCACCCAGACTTTAAATTTTCTCGTATTGCATGAAGTCAGAATAAAGCCAATTAACCCTAAAACAAAGAAATGGTAACGAAGAATCAGCTTTTTCATAGAATAAAAGTACAGAAAATTAAAATTTAAAAATTAATAATACCAGAAATTTTATTTTTTGTTATGAATTCCATTCCATATACCCGAAAAGAAAATGGTTGTTTTTACACAATAAAGTTTTTCCTCCCGAAGCAAATAAACTTTCTCCCTGAAACCATGTTCGTAAATAATTTCTTCGGGAGAATATTCCCGACTGCATTTTTTACATAATATTGAATGAAAATCTTTACGAATCATTATTTTAATTGAAAAAGATTGTACATATTGATTTTTTTCTGCAAAATCAATATCTGTTTTTGCTTCCGAAAGTAATTTCCGTAAACGGGTGATATTTTGATATTCAATATGTCTTGGGGCATCATGAGGTAATTTTTTGCCATACTTATGATGGATTTCCATTTCATCATCATAAACTTCTATCAGCTTTTCAGTTTCAATCTTCACTTTTGAAACAATTTCACTGCTGTTGTTTTTTACATCGAAAGTATAATATAACATGGTAATGCTTAGATATTAAAGGCAAAATCAGAATTCGCCGTGTAATTTTCATAGTTTTTTGATGATTATCACTAATATACAAATTATGAGGAATACAATTTGATATACAGATTTAAAATAATTAATCTTAATTAACTACGCGATAAATAAGTTTAAATAAAGCTCGGTCAGTCATAAGAAAAACCGAATTAAATAATTATTTTTGCCCTTTAACAAACATTAAAAAAACATTAAAATTTTATGGCATCTGGTTTTTTTGCGATCTTGGATGATATTGCTGCATTAATGGATGATGTAGCAGTTACAAGTAAAATAGCAACTCAGAAAACGGCAGGAATCTTAGGGGATGATCTCGCTGTAAATGCTGAAAAAGCGACTGGTTTCCTTTCTTCGAGAGAACTTCCGGTACTTTGGGCGATCACAAAAGGATCTTTCATCAACAAACTTATTATTCTTCCGATTGTTTTTCTGCTAAACTGGCTGTATCCGCCTGCCATTAATTATGTTTTGATTTTGGGAGGTCTGTATCTTGCTTTTGAAGGGGTAGAAAAAATTATAGAATTTCTGTTTCACAGGGATAAAAAGGGTCATGAAGTGGTAGAAGAGGCGGAAGAAGAAGATCTGAATTCTGAAGAAACCGAAAAGGCAAAGATTAAATCAGCAATTACCACGGATTTTATTCTGTCTATTGAAATTGTAATTATTGCTTTAGGAACGGTTTTGGAGGAAAGTCATCCTTTTATTACCCAGATTCTGGTAACTTCGTTGGTGGCTTTTATTGCAACAGTAGGAGTTTACGGAATTGTAGCTTTAATTGTAAGAATGGATGATGCAGGATTTAAACTGATCAGAAAAAGTAACGATAAAGGAATTATCGGAAAACTGGGACATCTTCTTGTAAAAGCTTTACCAATAGTTATAAAAGCTTTAGGAGTGATCGGAACGATTGCCCTGATTATGGTTGCCGGAGGAATTTTTGCTCACCGAATAGAATATTTTCACCATATTTTACCATCATGGTCTTCAGATAAAATACTTACGGTTCTTAAAGAAGTGATTCTTGGACTTGCAGGAGGATTGCTTGCCGTGGCTGTTTTCACAATCGGAAAAGCACTGTTCTCTTTAGTGAAACGCGCATAGAAAATTGATCGATAATAGTAAAAATTCGCGGCTTCTACGAAGCCGCGAATTTTTTTATTTCAAAGATAATTTAATTACCTAGTTCAGATCATAATTCATGATCACGAGTCTCAGAATAAAATGCACATAATCCTGGTCTGCGTTTTTTCTGTTGATCAGATGATTTTTATATTCATACGATTTCAGAACAGAAAGCAGTTGTTTGTAAGTCTCAAGATCTTCATTTTTGATCTTTACTCTCATGTTTCCGTCTCTTCTTTCTACGATTTTGTCATCCAGCGTTCTTACTTTAAATAAAACCTCGCATGATTTTTTAGCAGGTCCGAAATATCTCTCAACAATATTAATCTTGAATGCATCAAAAGTAATCATATTGAAAATAAGATTTGCCGTAGATTCTGGTGTATGGAGTTGAAGCTTGTAGTTCATGTGAAATTTTTACAATACGTACAAATATGTACAGGTTTTTAATTTAAAGTAGTTTAAAATTCAAAAAAGAGACTTTTCAAAGAAAGCCTCTATAAATATAGTTAATTGAAAAGATCTTTCACCTTATCGAAGAAAGTTTTTTCTTTGCCGGATGGTTCCGCAACCATTTCTCCGCTGTTCATCTGCTTTTCGAAGAAATCTTTTTGATCTTTTGTCAGCTTTTGCGGAGTCCATACATTGATGTGGATAAACATATCTCCTTTTCCGTAACTGTCGATGCTTGGAAGACCTTTTCCTGCTAATCTCAGAATTTTTCCGGATTGTGTTCCTGCATCCACCGTAATTTTTACTTTTCCGCCAACTGTCGGTACTTCTTTTTTCGTTCCCAAAGCTGCTTCAGCAAATGAAATGTACAATTCCTGATGAAGATTATCGCCTTCTCTTTTGATTACTTTATCAACTTCCTCTTCGATAATCACCAGTAAATCTCCCGGAATTCCGCCGAAAGGAGCATCATTACCTTTTCCTCTTACATTAAGCTGAATACCGTCTCTTGCTCCCGCCGGAATATTGATCGTAACTTCCTCTTCATCTTTAATCAATCCCTGAGCATTGGCACCCGCAGGAATTTTATCTGCCACTTTTCCGATTCCCTGACACGTTCCACAGGTTGTCTGTGTCTGCATCTGTCCGAACATTGTATTCATTACCTTAAGCTGTACACCGGAACCGTTACAGGTAGGGCAGGTTTTTGAAGTGGCACCTTCTGCCATCTTCATTTTCTTTACTTTAATTGTTTTCTGCGTTCCGTTCACCATTTCATCAAGATTCAGCTTAATTCTGATTCTTAAATTAGAACCTTTTACCTGCTGACGACCACCGCCGCCACCGCCGAATCCTCCGAAACCGCCACCGAAAATATCTCCAAACTGACTGAAAATATCTTCCATGTTCATTCCGCCACCGAAACCGCCTCCTCCGAAGCCTCCGTTTCCGCCCATTCCTGCGTGTCCGAACTGGTCATATCGTGCACGCTTCTGTTCGTCGCTCAGAACTTCGTAAGCTTCTGCAGCTTCTTTAAATTTTTCTTCCGCTTCTTTATCGCCCGGATTTTTATCAGGGTGATATTTAATGGCCATTTTACGGTATGCTTTCTTTATTTCGTCGGCTGATGCAGATTTGCTGATCTCAAGAACCTCGTAATAATCTCTTTTTGACATCTTTATATGAGTAATTAGTAATGAATAATGAGTAATATCAAAAATTGCTTATTACCCATCACTTATTGCTTATGTTAATTTCCTGTAACTACTTTTGCAAAACGGATCACTTTTTCTCCTAAAGTGTATCCTGTTTCAATAACATCCACGATTTTTCCTTTCAAATCTTCTGACGGAGCAGGAATCTGCGTGATCGCTTCGTGGAAATCCACATTAAAGCTGTCTCCCGCTTTTACTTCCATTGCTTTCAGTCCTTTTTCTGTTAGTTTATTTTTGAACTTGTTGTAAATTAATTCAACACCTTGCAGATCAGCAGGATTTCCGTTCTTCGCGATTTCTTTAATCGCTCTTTCAAAATCGTCCAATACGCCCAGCATAGAAATCATCATATCCTGATTTGCATACTGGAAAAACTCCATTTTTTCTTTGCCCGTTCTTTTTTTATAGTTTTCGAATTCCGCGTACAGTCTGATGTAACGATCCTTTTCTTCTGCCAAAAGTTCCTCTGCTGTCGGTTTTGCTGTCACATTTTCTTCAGTTGCCGCTTCGTTCTGAATATTCGTATCTTCTTGATTATTGATGCTTTCTTCGTTAATATCCTGATTTACCATAATTCAATCTTTATTTTCCTTTTTATTCACAAACATTCTGCCAAAGAAAAAAGCGTGACATTTCGTCAGATTTTGAGTTTTTGTTGTAATTTATATGGAGCGCAAAAAAATTCCCTTCTCTTTAGACTCGGCAAAATTTTGTAAAAATTTTTGATGGGGTTGTTCTAAAAATTACTTAAACTACAGTTATTTTTCTTGTTTTTTAAGAAGCTTTTTCCCGCTTTGCGCACTCGCTATTTTCTGTGTTTTGGCTGCGGCGGCGAAGCCGCAGCCAAAACACAGAAAATGAGCTCAGACAAAGCTTCAATCGGGGCTAGAGTTGAAGTCGTGTTTTAAATATTGGGAATCTGTTATTTGAAAAATTTAACATCATTACAAATATCAGATTTGAAAAAATTAATAATTGTCCAAAATTTGTCATCATTGAAAAGCTTTGAGTTCTTGCTAAGTAGAACGGCTTTGTGAACTTAAAATATACATGAGTCTTTAAAAAAAACTTTGAGGACTTTACGTCAAAGAATAAGTACGATCATTAATGAAGTATGTACAAAAAAATTACGGTTACTTAATATAAAAAGAAAATAATTTTGGTACAGAACTATTTCCCAAAAAATGTCTGATACAGAAGATAAAGATTCAAAATGATAATAATAAATGAAATAATCCAGACACAGATTTTCAGGAAAGGTTTGTTGACGAATTCGCCCATTTTACCTTTATCACTCGTAAACATAACAAGCGGAACTACGGCAAAACTCAACTGCATCGAAAGGATAACCTGACTTAAAACCAATAGATCGGTAGTTCCTTCTTCACCGTAAAGAATAGCAACAATAAGAGCGGGAATTACAGCAATTAGTCTCGTGATCAGTCTTCTCAACCATGGTTTTAATCTGATGTTCAGAAAACCTTCCATTACAATCTGTCCGGCAAGCGTTCCGGTAAGCGTAGAATTTTGTCCCGAAGCAAGCAAGGCAATCGCAAAGGCAATACTTGCCATCGAAGCCCCTAAAATTGGAGTCAGCATCTTATAGGCATCATGAATGTCGGCAACATTTTTATTCCCTGTAATATGGAAAGTTGCCGCTGCCAGAATAAGAATTGCGGCATTGATAAAAAAGGCAAGCATTAAAGAAACCGTGCTGTCTAAAGTAGCAAATTTGATAGCCTCTTTTTTACCTTCTCGTGTACGCTCGTAATCACGGGTCTGAACAATGCTGCTGTGTAAATACAGATTGTGGGGCATCACGGTAGCGCCTAAAATTCCGATCGCAATATAGAGCATTGCAGGATTCTGAATGATTTCCTTTTGTGGAATTAAACCATCCAAAAGTTCATTAACGGCTGGTTTGGAAATAACCAATTCATACACAAAACAGGCGAGAATAATAAAAATCAGTCCGCCCACAATACTTTCGATCCATCGGAAACCTTTTGCCTGAAGCAGAAGAATGAAAAGAACATCAATAGTCGTAATAACAATTCCCCAGGTAAGAGGAATATGGAAAAGTAAATTTAATGCAATCGCAGAACCTATTACTTCCGCAAGATCACACGCTGCAATGGCAATTTCACAGAAGACCCAAAGAATAAAATTGGTGGTCGGGCTAAAATGATCTCTGCAAGCCTGCGCCAAATCTCTTTCCGCAACCACTCCTAATTTCACAGACAGATGCTGCAAAACCATTGCAAAAATATTTGAAATTAAAATTACAGAAAGCAGAGTATAGCCAAACTGCGCTCCTCCGGCAATATCTGTTGCCCAGTTTCCGGGATCCATGTATCCAACGGCAACCATCAGTCCGGGACCTGCAAACGCAAGATACTTTCTCCAGAAACTTGCGTTTTTAGGAACTTTTACCGAAGAATATACTTCGGATAGTGAATGAGATGTTTTATCTTTTCGCCAGGCGGATTTTAATTTCAGATTCATAAATGTTAGAAATGACTAACAAATATAATTAAATAAATGAAAACAGAGAATACCGGAAAACAAAAAATCCCGAAAAATTTCCGGGATTCTGATTTATGTTTTAAAGATTATTTTGTAAATCGTACAGACATTTTTCTGTCAACGGCCCTTTCTTCATTAGAAGCAGATGCGTCTACGGTTGCAAACTGGCTTCCATATCCGTCTGCTCCGGTCACCTGTGGTCCTACTCCCTGTTTTTCAAGCCATGTCTTAATATAGTTGGCTCTGTCTGCAGAAAGCTTAAGATTTTTGGCTTCGTCTCCGGTTTTATCTGTATAACCGCCAATTTTTATTTTTGCATCAGGATATGCTTTTAAAATAGCTACTAAATTCTGAAGCTGTCCTTCAGATCCTGCTTCAAGTTCTGTAGCGCTTCCCAATTTAAAGTTTACATGGTCAAAATTATACCACGTTTTCTTTAAAGCAGCATCATCTTTAGCATTCTTATAACCACCGGATTTTAAGAAAGCAATCATATTGTCTTCCATTCCTCCTTTATACCCTTTTAAGGAAACACCGTTTAAATCAATATTCTCATCAACTTTAGCGTTTGCAGACTTCATTGAAGCTGTATCCGATTTTTTAGCGTTTACCGTATCTGTAACCACTTTGCCGGAGTCTGTCATAGTAGTGGTTGTTGTGGTCTCTTTTTTATCGCACTGCTTCCAGATGAAGTAACCTACAGCGATTAGAAGCAATAATGGAAGAAGCCATTTCCAGATAGAACCTCCGCCATCATTATTGTTTCTGTCCGGAAAAGTTCCGTTAGGAGCTGTACTTCTGGTAACTTCAATTTTGGGTTCTTCCTGAGCAGGAGCTTTTATTGCATCGCCGTCATTATCAAATTTGTATCTGGCATCCCAGTCTCCCATATTTAAAGAAGCCAGAGAAAGTCCGGCAGGTAATAATGAAGAAATAACTCCTTTCTGGTCACCAAGTAAATTTGAGATTCCTGATTTATCCAGATTATTATCAGCGGCATATTTTCCAATAGAACCTAAAGTTGCTCCTGTAACTAAATTTAAAAGAGAACTTGAAGAATTATTGCTGATCCCTGCATAAGAAGCAATACCATTTACTAAACCGCTCAGTTTATCGCCGAAAATTAAAGACAGTAAACTTGAAATGATCGAATTGTTGGAAGAACCACCCATCAGATTACCCAAAATTCCATTGGAAGAAGCTCCTGAAATTGCATCCAAAACGGCAGGATTATCTGAATTGTTTGCTAAACCTCCCACAACGGCAGGCAATAAACCTCCGATTGCTTTTGAAATGGCAGACTCACTTTCCCCAAACTGTGATGCAGCCTGAGACACTAAAGCAGGACCTACTTGTCCTTTAATTAAATCAATAACATTTAAAGACATAATAAATTTATTTTAAAGATTAATGTTGTAATAAATTTAAACAAAAAATAGTCCACTTATTGATTTTAAAAAAAAATCTGCAAAAATTCCTGAAATTTTTGCAGATTTAATAATTTTTTATGTTAAGTCTTAATATGCTTTTGCGAATAAAACACGTCTTTTAGATGGTTTTCCGGAAATTAAAGAAACACCTTCTTCAATATCATCGTCCAAAGGAATACATCTTATCGTTGCTTTGGTTTCATCCTTAATTTGTTCTTCTTCTTCAGCCGTTCCGTCCCAATGTGCATAGATGAATCCTCCTTTTTCTTCCAGAACTTTTTTGAATTCTTCGTACGTATCTACTTTCGTAATATTGTTTTTTCTGAATTCAAATGCTTTGTTGTAGATATCCTGCTGAATAGTTTTCAATAATTCTTCAATGTAAGTATCTAAACCATCAATAGAACGGACTTCTTTTGTTAAATTATCTCTTCTTGCAATTTCCACAGATCTGTTTTCAAGATCTCTTGGTCCCATTGCAATTCTTACTGGTACACCTTTTAATTCATATTCTGCGAATTTCCAGCCCGGTTTGTTCTGAGTATCGTTATCAAATTTTACAGAAATTCCTTTTGCTCTCAATTTAGCCTGAATATCTAAAGCAACTTCGCTGATCTGTGCCAATTGTTCTTCACCTTTAAAAATAGGAACAATCACAACCTGAATCGGAGCCAGAGTAGGAGGAAGCACCAATCCGAAATCATCGGAGTGTGTCATAATCAAAGCCCCCATCAAACGGGTTGAAGTTCCCCACGATGTTGCCCATGCATGTTCAATTTTACCTTCTTTATTGGTGAATTTCACATCAAAAGCTTTTGCGAAATTCTGTCCTAAAAAGTGAGACGTTCCTGCCTGTAAAGCTTTTCCGTCCTGCATCAATGCTTCAATACAATAGGTTTCGTCTGCTCCGGCAAATCTCTCTGAAGGCGTTTTCAATCCCTGAATCACAGGAATTGCCATAAAGTTCTCTGCAAAATCTGCATATACTTTATTCATTTTTTCAGCTTCTTCAATTGCTTCATCTTTTGTAGCGTGAGCAGTATGACCTTCCTGCCACAAAAATTCTGCTGTTCTTAGAAAAAGACGGGTTCTCATTTCCCAACGGACAACATTCGCCCACTGGTTGATTAATATAGGTAAATCTCTGTAAGACTGGATCCAGTTTTTATAAGTGTTCCAGATAATTGCTTCAGAAGTAGGACGTACAATAAGTTCTTCTTCCAGTTTAGCGTCCGGATCTACAATAAGCTTGGAAGGATTATCGGGATCTGTTTTCAATCTGTAGTGGGTAACAACCGCACATTCTTTAGCAAAACCTTCTGCATTTTTTTCTTCAGCCTCAAACAAGCTCTTGGGCACAAAAAGCGGGAAATAAGCATTAACGTGACCTGTTTCTTTGAACTTTTTGTCCATTTCGTCACGCATTTTTTCCCAGATTGCATAGCCGTATGGTTTAATCACCATGCATCCTCGTACTCCTGAGTTTTCAGCTAAGTCGGCTTTTACCACCAACTCATTATACCATTTGCTGTAATCTTCGCTTCTTGAGGTTAATTTTGCCATTATTTTTTTTAATTTTTTTAACTTTTTTATGTTATTGTTATCTAAAAATAAAAATCTATTTTTGATAGATTTTTATAACCGTGTTTTGGTACATTTTTAGTACAGATTGCAAATATAATTTAAATTAAAAATTTTTACGTTATCATGAAAAAAAATATACATAAAAATTTACTAGGAATTTTAAGATCCAAAGGGATTTTAGCAATATCCGGTGGATTGTTACTTATGTCCTGCGGCGCTCAGATGGGCGGCTACAGCGAGACAGACGGTGTTTATTACGACCCGAATAAAGACACACTTCCTGAAGGGGTAATTATTAATGACAGAGGAAACAGGGTAGGAGAAGAATACAACTATTATCAGGATGATACCAATGTAATCCAGAATGCCGAAGCAAATGCTAAGGAAGGGAGATACAGCGACTGGAATAACTACAACTGGAATACCACAGCTACAGATTCAGACTGGGGAAGCTATGCAGGAAGCCAGACCAACTATTATAACAATTCCTGGGGATGGGGTTCTCCATGGGGATGGGGAGGATGGTATGGAGGCTATAATCCTTACTGGGGATATGGTGGCTATGGCGGCTGGAACATCGGACTTTCCTGGGGATGGGGAGGTTCCTGGGGATGGGGCTGGAATATGGGATGGGGATATTCTCCATACTGGAGCTACAATCCATATTGGGGTTGGGGTGGATATTACGGCAATCCTTACTGGGGTTACGGAGGATACTGGGGAGGAGGATATTATGCACCCATGTATAGAAGAAGCGGATCTAACGGCAGAGGCTTTAATTCATATAACGGTGGTTTTGCCAGCAAATATGGCGTAGGTTCCGGAGGTTTCAGAAGAAGCACCAACAATGCAGGCGGATTCAGAGATTCTAACTCGAATTACGGAGGTTTCAGAAATTCCGGCAACAGTGGAGGCTTCAGACAAGGAGACAGTAATGTGGGCGGTTTCAGAAATCAAAGTCAAAGCGGCATAAGATCTCAGGGAGGCTTTAGAAACCCGAATCAGAGTCAGCCAAGACCAAGCTACAATTATCCGCAACAATCGCAGCCAAGATACAATGATGGAGGTTTTAGAAATAACGGAGGCTTCAATAATTCCAACAGCGGAGGCGGCTTCAGATCAGGAGGCGGAGGCTTCGGTGGCGGAAGCGGTGGCGGCGGCGGATTCAGATCCGGCGGTGGCGGCGGAGGCGGTTTCCGAGGCGGCAGATAATTTTAAAAAGCAAAAACTATTCAAAAAATAATGTTAAAAAAATCTTTAGCAATAATGAGTATTTCTGCTGCATTTTTTGCGCAGGCTCAAGATGTTTCTGTGATTAGAAATACAGTGGATGTTTATTCTAATGCCCCGAATGTAGGTTCAGCTAAATTTAACGCAATGGCTGGCTCAAACGGAGCTTTGGGAGGTGATGCAAATTCGCTGCTTACCAATCCTGCGGGTTTGGGAGTAGCCATTTCAGGAGAAATTTCCGGAACATTATCTATCACCAATAACAAGAATACGTCTACTTATGCAGGTTCATCTTTCGGATACAGTGTCAACAAAGGAGATCTTGGGAACCTAGGAGCTGTAATGACGTTTCAGTTATTAAGTGAAAGTGCCTGGAAGTTTATCAATATTGGGGTTAATTATTCTAACCAGTCTATTGAAAATTATATTGAAACTCAGGGAAACAGTAATCTAGTATATGATTTTCCTGATGGTAAAAGTTCATCTTTCGGCAGACATGGCTACGACAGATATGGATATTTATCAAAAACAAGTGTTGGGGTAGGAGCAAACTACAACAATAACCTGTATCTGGGAGCAGGATTGAATTTCTTTAATTCTTCCATTGATCAATCGGATACAGCAATGTTCAATTCTTTGTCGGATGGAAGTTCAGAGTACTTCAGTAAGCAGAATACGCCATTCTATGAAAAAGGAAACGGTTTCTCGGCTTCATTGGGGGTGATCGGAAAATTAAGTCCTAATTTCAGATTGGGAGCAGCTTTAGAAACGCCTACTTTCTGGAATATAGACAGAAGCTACAACTTCTATAATGATCCGGTTTATGGAGATGATACTGCTGTTGAAAACAGAAAATTAACGACTCCTTTAAAGGCTACTGTGAGTGCTGCATTTATCGCGAGCAAGAGTTTTGCCCTGAACGTAGATTATACATTAGGTCTAACAAAGCCTAAATATAAAGTGTACGGAGATGCCGAAACCGAGCTGAACGACTTCTTTAAAGAAAATTACAAAAATCTGTCAGAAGTAAAGATTGGTGCGGAATACAGAGTTAAACAGTTCAGACTGAGAGGAGGTTATTCTTATGCTTCAAGCCCGTTTGATGCTTTAACGGTAGACAGATACTCGAATAATGGAAGTGTTGATAAAAATCAGTCATATAGTAATCTGATCTTAAACGACAGAAATGCTTTATCTGTAGGTTTAGGATATGATTTCAGATCATTCTATATTGATGCATCATATCAGAACGTTACTTCAAATTATACCAATCCGTTCTTATACGGTAAAGTAGACGGTAATTACGAAGCAGGATATTATTCTCCGAATCATTTAATCTCAAGTGATGCTTTCGCAGTGTCTGATGTAAAAAATGTAAGAAACAATTTCTTTATTACAGTAGGATGGAAATTTTAATTTCCTGAAACAATATACTATATAAAAAGCTCCGAATTTATTTTCGGAGCTTTTTTATTTTCATTAAGTTGATTACCTTAAGTTCGATATAATAAGATTGAAAATTAATTGACTATCAAACCACTGTATTTCATTAATTGTGTTAATCTTCGGTTCAATGTAAAGTTTTCAGATCAAAATTGACTTTAATAGAAATTTAATTAAATTTTGGTTAAAGCCTATTGATTTTTTTGTATTGTTTTTACATCGGATCCACGTTGTTTAGTGGTGATGTCCTATTGGTGCATGACTGTGAAAGAGATGCATGACTAAGGCTAATGAAACTCCTAAAATAACAAGTCCTATTTTCACCCAGTCGATGTTATGGTTCTTATTGCTTTCAAAGATAATTACCGAAGAAATATGAAGGAAAATTCCTCCTACAATAGCCAGAAAATAGGGCTGAAGATCAGGATTGAAATAATTTCCGAGCAGCATTCCCAAAGGTGAAGCAAGTGCAAAAAGTGCAACAATTAATAAGGACGGATAAGAGGGATTAGATTTCGATTCATCTTTTCGGTTAAACAAAAACGCGCCCAAAATGAACGATATCGGAAGATTGTGAAAAACAATTCCCAAGAGATAAGGTGACAATTCCTGTTCTTCGTTCGCCAAAGGAATTCCCTCTATAAAAGCATGAATGAAAAGCCCCACCATTAAAGCGACAGGCAGAATATTATGTTCGCTGTGATGATGAAAATGTCCGTGTTCAAAACCTTTGGTTAAAGCTTCAAGGATCATTTGCAGTAAAACACCGCCGATCACGAAAATGCCCAGACTTCCTCCCGTTTCTGAAGTATAGACTTCAGGAAATACTTCATTCAGACAAATGGTAATCAGAAATCCGGCACTTAAAATCAAAAGATTTTTTGCCAGCTTTTCTTTTTTACCGAAATGCTTTCCCAGAAAAACTCCTGTAATAACGCTTAAAACCAGTAAAAGTACGGTAATCATTATTTTTTCTTGAATAAATTAATGCAACGCAGAGAAGTTTCTTTGTTGAAATCGTTCAGCTGATAATCTCCCCAGATTTTTATTCTCTCAAAACCACATTCAGCTGCATAGGAATTGATCGCATCCAATGTGTGAAGTTTTACTTTTTCGAAGAAATGATACGGCTTTCCGTCTGCTTCAAATTGAATGTCCTTTACAATATGCCTGCCTTCAATTTTCTTTTTTATTTTAAACTCAATATCTCCGCGAACGGTGGTAGATTCCGGAACGATGCTTTTTCTTACATATTCTTCATTCAGATAATCCAAAACAAAATATCCGCCCGGTTTTAATGCATTATAAACCGACTGGAATACTTTTTTGTCATCATTCTCATTATCAAAATATCCGAAACTGGTAAAAAGATTAAAAACAGCGTCCATCGGATCTGCATCTATCGGGTTTCTCATGTCGTGAACATCGAAAAGCAAGGTCTGATTCTCAAACTGCTTATCGAATTCTATACTCTGTCTCGAAAGATCAAGTCCTAAAACATCATATCCGAGTTTATTAAGAAAAACCGAATGTCTTCCCTTACCACAAGCGAGATCGATGATTTTTGAGTTCGGCGGAAGCTGCAGTTCAGCAGTAAGTTTTGTGATGAAATTTTCCGCTTCTGTATAGTCTCTGTTGCTGTACAGTACATGATAATAAGGGGTATCAAACCAAGATTCAAACCATTCCATAATGCAAAAATAGTGTTTTTTGAGCGATTGTCTGCTGTCGCAAAGCTATGGTTTTTGTAGTTGCAGTGATTTGTATAAACTATAAACTGAGAACCAACAACTAAAATTGCTATTTTTGCAGAATGAATACAGAAAATATACAGATTCAGATAAAAACATTCTTCGGGCTGGAACAAATCCTGGCGGAAGAGATTAAAAAGCTGGGAGGAAGGAAAGTTGAGGTTAAAAACCGTGCGGTAAACTGTGAAGGAGATTTGGGCTTTTTGTACAAGATCAATTACTCTGCGAGAACAGCCTTGAAAATTTTGGTTCCGATTCATGAATTTAAGGCTTTCAATCAGCACCAGTTTTACGACAGGCTTTTCAAATTCAACTGGGAAGAATTTATGGATGTGGATCAGTCTTTTGCAATTGATTCTACCGTAAATTCTGAAACATTCAAACATTCTCAGTTTGTAACGCTGAAAATGAAAGATGCGATTGTGGATTATTTTCAGGAAAAATTCAAAAAACGCCCGAATGTAGAAACCAAAAATCCGGATATTAAATTCCACCTTCATATCGACAGAGAGTTAATTACCATTTCTCTGGATTCTTCGGGAGATCCTTTATTTAAAAGAGGATACAGAAGAGAGCAGGGAGAAGCTCCGATTAATGAAGTTCTGGCAAGCGGAATGCTTCAACTGGCAGGTTGGGACGGAAAAGGTAATTTCCTTGATCCGATGTGCGGTTCCGGAACACTTTTAATTGAAGCGGCAATGATTGCTTTGGATCTTCCGGCGCAAATTTTCAGAAGGAGATTTGCTTTCCAAAACTGGAAAAATTATGATGCAGATCTTTTTACCAAGATTAAAGAATTCAGAATCAACAGGGTGAAAGAGTTTACCGGAAAGATTGTAGGTTACGATATTGATGCCAGAATGCTGAATGCGGCAAGAATGAACATCGAAGCAGCAGAAATGGAAGACGTGATTGAAGTGAAAAAGCAGAATTTCTTTGATTCCAAAAAAGAACATTTCCCTTTGTTGTTGGTCTTCAATCCACCTTACGACGAAAGAATTTCTATTAACGATGATGATTTTTACAAGAAAATAGGCGACACTTTCAAAACCCATTATCCGAATACATTGGCATGGCTGATTTCTTCTGATCTGGAAGCGGTGAAGAAAATCGGTCTTCGTCCGTCAAGAAAAATCAAGCTTTTCAACGGAAAACTGGAAACCAGATTTTTGCAGTATGAAATGTATGAGGGAACGAAGAAAGTTCATAAATTAGAAGAAAAATAAAATGAAAACCTTCCGGAAATGGAAGGTTTTTTTTATGATTTTTAAATAAAAAATATATTTTTGTCAAAAAACTCAAATCATGAATTGGAATTTTCTGGATATTTTAGACATTGTATTCGATGCTTTGGAATTGTTTGGAAGGAATTCTTCTTCAGATCTTAGTTATCACGAAAAGCTCAAAAATGAAAAGCCCAAAAAGTATTTTACAGAAAAAGTAAGTGCAGTATTTCTTTTTTCTTCGGGAGTTTTATTTTTTTTCGTATTCAAAGATCCATTGCCTTCTGAAAAATATGTTCAGACATTAATTGTTGCTTCACTTATTGGAGTTGCCATTTCATTTTTATTATTTTTTGTTTTACATTCTTTAGAAAAATACTATTTCAAGAGTGTTTTTCAGTGGCTTTTTTTCAGTGTTTCTGTACTGTCTTTTATTATTTCTTTGGTTTTGTGGGTTTATTTTAAATCAGGACTGTTTGTTTAATTTTATTTCCAATCCTCGACTCTGGAAAGTAAAAAAATGATTAAATAGAGTAAAAATCCTCCGATCATAATTTAGCTCCCAAAAACAGATCTTCATCATCTTTATTGTTAATAGGTTGTAGAAAAACCCCTGAATAATCGGATACTGCTTTGCCATAGCTATCATAATCAGGATCTGTTATAGTAAGATATTTGAATGTTTTTATTTTTTGAAAATCATAGTTTTGCATTTCAGATTTAATTCTGTTCATAAATATACCCATTTGCATTTCTTCGGGAATAAAATTTGTATCAGAAAGTTCTTCAAACTTCAGAGAATAGTAAGTATTGCTGTTAGGAATAAAATGGTACAGAAAATAAATCTGTAAATAACGGGTTCCGTTATTTGTGTTTTCTTTTATCGTTTTATAAATAATTGGTTCATTGATGACCTCAAATTTCTCGATAAATAATTTGGGACTTCTTGATTCATAAATCTTTTCTACTGTAGTAGTTTTTGCCTTTACACCTTCTTTGTAACTGTTCATAAGATTCATAACTCCAAATTGTATTATTAAAATACAAAGCAGCGATGAAAATAAAATGATATCTTTTCTTTTTTCACTAAGCCTAAATTTTTGGATGAATTTCATCTCAATAGAATAAGCAGGAATTAATGTAAATAAGATGGCAAATATCCATGTTCCGAATCCAAATTTTGGAGGAAAAGGATGAATATTAAATAACCAATATGAGGGTATAAAAATAAAGGAAGTTGTAATTAAGCCAATAATAAAAATTATAATAGAATATTTAAATTCTCTAAAACCACTCATCACATTTATGTTTAAAGATCAAAAATACTCAAAAAACAACTATTACGGTGTAATGTTATTGTTTATCATCTTAAATTAAGCTGTTAATTTCCAAAATCTTTTTGCTCATTCCTTCCTGAATAAGTAATTTTGAAAAATTTTCAGATTTGAAGCCTACAATTTCCATTATCGTTGCTATTTTTAATCGTAAAGACGAACTTTTTGAACTCCTGAATTCTCTTACTGCGCAGACAGACAGAGAGTTTGAGATCATTATCGTGGATGACGGCTCATTAATCGATTTAAAACCAACGATTTCAAAGTTCGAAAGTTTTCTAACCATTAAATATTTCCGGAAGGATAATTCAGGACCGGGTTTATCAAGAAATTACGGTGCGAGAAGAGCGGAAAATGAATGGCTTGTTTTTGTGGACAGTGATGTTATTGTAGAGAACGACTACATCGAAAACATCAAAAAAGATATTCTTGAAATTCCGTGTGATGCTTTTGGCGGAGCAGATAAGGCGCATAAAGGTTTTAATCTGATGCAGAAAGCCATTTCTTATTCCATGACTTCTGTTTTTACAACCGGAGGAATCAGAGGAAGTAAAAAAGCCGTTTCAAAATTTCAGCCCAGAAGCTTCAATATGGGGGTGAAAAAGGAAGTATTTGAAAAAGTCGGTGGTTTTTCAGAAATGAGAATAGGAGAGGATCCGGATCTTTCCATGACGCTTTGGGAAAATGGCTTTAAAACTGCTTTTTTCGATGATATTGCAGTCTATCACAAACGAAGGGTAGATTTCGGCAAATTTTCAAAACAGGTGTATCAGTTTGGCTGTGCAAGACCAATCCTTAATCAAAGACATCCGAATTATGTAAAGATTTCATTTGCATTTCCTACCTTGTTTATGCTAGGTTACGTGATGGGATTTATAGAATATTTTATTCTGGGAAAAGGCGTTATTCTTGCGTTTTATGGGTTATATACTTTTATGGTTCTTTTCCATGCTTTGTGGGTGACCAAAAACATCAGCATTGCCGGAATGGCGGTTATTTCCACCTACATCCAGATGTTTTCTTACGGGTATGGCTTCTTAAAATCGTGGATTTTGCTGAATATTTTCAGGATGAAACCCGAAGATGCCTTCCCGAAACATTTTCATAAAGTTTGATTTTACCACTAAAATTTTTAATGCATTACTTTTTAGCGTAAATTTTTTGACGCAAAGATTTTTTTAGCAAAGCTTTAATTTTAGTCAGTAAAGGCAAATAAATTTGCTACGCAAAGCTTGAAAATACGCTTCATCAAAGCAATTTATTGATTCTTCTTTGTTCCCTTAAATAATGGGTATTTAAAATTAAACTTTGCGTTAAAAAAAACTATGCTTTTCGATTACATTAAATATTGCTCTGTAGGCGCGAAACTTATCTAAAAAAATACATTTTTTGAGCTTTTGAAATGCTGCAAAATAGCATACAAAATATCTTTTATAACATTTGCGGTTAAAAAAACAAAAGCTGTCGAATTAACAACAGCTTTTTTTACAATAATTAAGATATGGAGATGGTTTCATGGCTGAGAACACCTGTTTTTAGCATACATTCTCTCATCTTTTCATACGTTCGTTCGATGTCGTGATCCAGCCCTATTGAGAATCTGATCAGTCCATCGGAAATTCCCATCGCAGCACGTTCTTCCTCCGGAATTTCAGAAGAAGTGGAGCTTCCTGAGCATGAGAATAAAGTTTTATAAAAGCCTAAACTTACCGCAAGATAACCCAGATTTTCCTGCTGCATTAATTCCATCAGTTCATTGGCTTTTTCTGTGGTTCCCGCGTCTAAAGTCAGCAAACCGCCGAATCCGTACTCTTCGTGCATCATCGTTTTCATCAGTTCGTGGTTTTTATGAGATTTTAATCCGGGATAAGAGACACGCAGTCCGTCTTCTTCAAATCTTTGTGCAAGATACATGGCATTATAACTGTGCTGTTTCATTCTGATGTGCAACGTTCTGAGATTTTTAAGAATACTTGCAGAACGAAGACTGTCCATCGTAGGTCCCAATAGCATACACGCTCCGTTATTTACGTTTTTCGTATCGTTAATGAACTCCTGAGTTCCGCAGTACACTCCGCCAACGGTATCGCTGCTTCCGTTGATAAATTTCGTTAAAGAATGGATCACAATATCTGCGCCCAAAAGCTTTGGCGAAATAGAAAGAGGAGAGAACGTATTGTCTACGATCAGTTTCAGATTATGTCTTTTACAGATTTCAGAAAGTTTTTTAAGGTCTGCAACTTCCAGAAGCGGGTTGCTTACACTTTCACAGTAGATGATTTTTGTGTTTTCGGTAATTGAGTTTTCAACAGATTCAAAATTATTGATGTCTACAAACGTCGTCTGGATATTGAATGGCGGTAGAAAATTTTTCATGAAAGCATACGTTCCGCCGTAGATTGTTCTGCTCGAAATAATATGATCTCCGCTTTTGCAGACCTGCATCAGAACCGAAGTAATCGCTCCCATTCCCGATGCGGTTACGTTTGCTGCTTCTGTATTTTCAAGTTTTGCCAGAGCCTGCGCAAGATACAGATTCATCGGAGAAGAATGTCTTGAATACAAATAGCATCCTTCCGCATTTCCTTCGAAAGTATCGAACATCGTTTTTGCAGAAAGAAAAGTATAGGTAGAACTGTCTGAAATTGATGGGTTTACTCCGCCAAATTCACCGAAATACTGTAGATCCTGTATTTCGTTGGCTGCATTAAAGTCGTTCATATCGTTTAAATTTTTTATGCTATAAATATGAATAACCTTCAGAATTATTACAATAAAAATTTAAATTATTAGAATATAAAACTATTAAAATTTAGATTGATAGAAAAAAAGTTTATTATATTTGAATTTAATAAACATTTGATTAAAATTTATC
This sequence comes from Chryseobacterium sp. ZHDP1, assembly GCF_018603435.1. Classification (GTDB taxonomy): domain Bacteria; phylum Bacteroidota; class Bacteroidia; order Flavobacteriales; family Weeksellaceae; genus Chryseobacterium; species Chryseobacterium indicum. The sequence continues at coordinate 4,721,657 of NZ_CP075682.1, forward strand.
TATGAGTTTTGATGATACCGATAAAAAACTGCTCCTTTTTCTGCAGGAAGATTCCAAACAAACCACCAAAGAACTGTCTCATAAGTTAGGTTTGTCCGTTACGGCTGTTTATGAACGCATCCGGAAACTCGAAAATACAGGAGTGATTTCAAAATATGTTGCGATTCTGGACAGGAATAAAATCCAACGAAATTTCATTGTGCTTTGTCACATCAAACTCGCTCAGCACAAAAAGGAATACGTTCTGCAGTTCGAAAAAGAAGTGATGAATTTAGAAGAAGTAACCGAATGCTTCCATGTAAGCGGAGACTACGATTATATCTTAAAAATCGGGGTAAAAGATATGGAAGACTATCGAAATTTTATGCTTACGAAGCTTACCACATTGCAGCATATTGCAAGTACCCACAGCTCTTTCATGATCTCTGAGGTAAAAAATACAACGGCAATTGTTTTGTAGAGAAAAAAGTTTTTTTCAGGAGCTATTTCCCGCTTTCCGCACTCGCTATTTTCATGGATTTAGGGTTGCGGGGGGAAAGCCGCCGCAACCCTAAATCCATGAAAATGAGCTCAGACAAAGCTGCAATCGGGGCTAAACCGCGGTCTTAATTTCAATTGAAGACAATTAATTAAACCAAAACCCCATTCTTAGAAGCGATAGGATCAGGCAAATCCGTTTCTCCTGTCATTTGCAGAAGATCAATCTCAATCGTTCTGCAGATCGAAAGCATCGGAATATCAAACATAAGACCCTCAAAAGGATTTTCAGAATAATCTCCAACCAGCTCCATAATAATATAAATCCAGCCAATTGTAATACAAAACGGAATCGAAGCCCAGATTCCCCAGTCTCCCAATTTGGCAAATTCACTCACCAAACCTAACGGAAGAAGCATAATAAAAATGACATTAAAAACGAAGGCGGTACTTGCAAACTGTCTTGGCAAAGGAAACTTTTTAATCCTTTCCGCCTGTCCCTGCAGCGTATAAAATTCATTAAGACAATCCTGCAGTTGCTTTTGGTTGAAGTCTGAAATAACGTTCATGTTTTTAAGCTCATTAACATCTTTCGACTGCTGAGCAATAAGGTAAGTCGCGAAATTTTTATACTGAGACTGCAATTCAGTTTCCTCTTCAGACAAGTATTTGTTGAGGAAAATAGGCGTTCTCCCATAATCAGGAAAACCCGCCTTTATCAGTCGGTTACGCTTATAATCCACACTTTTGAACCGATCTTCTTCTACTTTAATATGTTCCCACTCTGTAGGAATCAGGAGTTGCTCCCTTAACTGATACAGCCATGCAATATGCCGGAAAACGATTTTCTTTCTGCGGTCTTCCAGATCAAATGTTCCTACTTTTTCTTCTTTAGTATCAAAGGCATAAACCATCGATCCGAGCATTCTGCTGGAATTAACAATTCCTCCCCAAATTTTTCTTGCCTCCCACAATCTGTCGTAAGCTTGGTTGTTTTTAAAACCAACTAAGAATGCTTCCGCAGTACCAATCAATGCGACCGGAACCCACGGAATAATCATCCAGTCCCAATGAAAAAAATGAAAAAGCACAGCAATTAAAGTACACCAGATCGAAATCAGAATCACATGAAATCCTGATAAATTGAGAACCTGTCGGTAATTAACGTATTTTGTTGTAATCATATTTGTGCAATTTAATTTTGAACCAGCAAAAAACTTAGCAAAACAGATACCATGTTTTGAAACAGAATTTGAAAAACTTTCGCTGACAGCATATAAATATAAGAAATTAAGACACAAAAAAACCTCTAAAAAATTAGAGGCTTACAATTTTTATTTTAAACTGAATTAATATTTCAGCATTTCTTCGATTCTATTGGAAAGCTTTTCCGCATTCGGAAGCATTTCCTTTTCAAGTACCAAATTGATAGGAACGGCAGGAACATCCAGAGAACCCATCGTTTCTACCGGAGCATCAAGATATTTAAAACAGTTTTTCGAAATTCGGTGAGCGAAAGCTTCCGCAAAAGAATTATTCAATTGCTCTTCCGTTAAAACGATACATTTTCCGTGTGCTTTTACCCTTTCAAAAACCAGTTCTTCATCCAGAGGAATTAAAGTTCTTAAATCAATCACTTCAACTCTTCCATTGAAGTTTTTCGCCGCTTCTTTTGCCCAGTAAATCCCCATTCCGTAAGTAACAATTAATAAAGTTCTGCCTTTTTCGGTTTCTTCCTTATCAGCTTCAATAATTACTTTTCCTTTTCCGAAAGGTAAAATATAATCTTCCGCAGGTTCAATGGTTTTTGCATCCTCCGTTCCCGGAACCTTGCTCCAGTACAACCCTTTGTGCTCCAGCATTACCACCGGATTCGGATCGTAATAGGCTGCTTTTAATAAACCTTTGAAGTCTGCCGCGTTGCTCGGATAAGCAATTTTAATTCCTTTGATATTCGCTAAAATACTTTCAACACTTCCGCTGTGGTAAGGACCGCCACCGCCGTAAGCTCCGATCGGAACACGGATGATATTGCTTACAGGAAATTTTCCCTGACTTAAATAACTAGATTTTGAAATTTCTGTAATTAACTGATTGATCCCCGGATAAATATAATCCGCAAACTGAACTTCAACAATCGGTTTTAATCCGACTGCGCTCATTCCCGCTGTGGAACCGATAATATAAGCTTCCTGAATCGCGGTATTAAAAACCCTTTTGCTGCCGAATTTTTTTCCTAACGTTACCGTCTCACGGAAAACCCCGCCGATTCTTTCCCCGACATCCTGTCCGTACAGCAAAGCTTCCGGATGTTTCCACATCAATTCCTGAATCGCGTGAATGGCGGCGTCAACCATCACAATTTTTTCTCCACCTTCAGGTTCTCTGGTTCCAATCTCTTCCGTAATTGGAGTTGGCGCGAAAACATGATTCATTACACTTTCTGGCTTCGGATCTTCTGCGTTTTTAGCCTTTTCAAAAGCTTCTTCAGCTTCAAGACGGGCTTTTTTCGTAATCTGTTTTAATAATTCTTCATCAACTCCGGATTCGATCAAATGATTTCTTAGAATATTTCCCGGATCTTTCGCCCGGTGTTTGGTTAAATCTTCCTCGTCTCTGTAAAACTCTCTTCGTACTCCCGAAGTGTGGTGACCAATTAAGACTGTTTTTGCGCAAACTACCAAAGGTTTTCTTTCAGTTCTTACAAAATCCACCGCTTTTTTCATTACTTCGAAACTTTCCACGAAATCAGTTCCGTCTACTCTCATTCTGCTTAAACCCGTAAAACCGGCTACAAAATCATAAGCATCACAAGTTCTTGCTTCCTCCTTGGTTACGGAAATTCCCCATTCGTTATCCTGAACAAGGAAAATAATAGGCAACTGATGTAAAGCAGCAAACTGGAAAGCTTCACTTACTTCACCTTCCGTTACAGAATTGTCGCCCAGACTGCAAACCACTACCGGATTGTTTTCAAAATCCTGCAATTCAAAATCCTGAATATATTTAATTCCCTGCGCAACTCCTGTTGTCGGAATGGTCTGCATTCCTGTCGCAGAACTCTGATGAATAATTTTCGGTTTATTTTCGTCCCTGCTTGAAGGGTGTGAGTAGTAAGATCTGCCTCCGGAAAAAGGATCGTCAGCTTTTGCCAGCAATTGAAGCATCAACTGGTAAGGTTCAAAACCGATTCCTAAAAGTATGCTTTCATCACGGTAATATGGGGAAACCCAGTCTTCTTTTTTTAACTGATATGCTGTTGCCAATTGAATAGCTTCATGACCTCTTGATGTACTATGAACATATTTACAGACATTTCTGTTTTCTTCATAAATATCTGCCATTGCTTTGGCAAGCATCATGTGGTTATAAGCCTTGAGTAATATATCTTGAGAAACCTTTTCGTGAAGTGTATTTTCCATAGAAAGCAAAGATAAACAAAAAATCAAAATACTAACAATCGTTAGTGTTTTTCGGTAATCTGTTGTTTTTCAATGTTCTTTGATGTCTGATTTGCGCTAAAACCTGATTTATCAAAATCAAATATATATACCATGATTCAGCAGGATTTATAAAAACTAATTCCAAAAGACAAAAAATTAAAGTAACTTTACATTCTCTTTTTAATAAAAGCTAGAAAAATTACATGTATTTAGTTTTTGACACAGAAACCACAGGTTTACCGAAGAATTTCAACGCTCCGCTTTCAGATTCATATAACTGGCCAAGAATGGTGCAGATTGCGTGGCAGTTGCATGATGATGACGGAACATTAATTGAAAATCAGGATTATATTATAAAACCGGAAGGGTATGATATTCCCTTCAATGCCGCGAGAATTCACGGGATTACAACAAAAATCGCCAATGAGGAAGGTCGTGATCTCGAAGAAATTTTAAATGAATTTTCTAAAGTTTTAGAAAAAGTAAGAGTGGTCTCCGGACACAATGTGGAGTTTGACTACAACATTGTGGGAGCCGAATTCTACCGTAAAAATATTAAAGACAATCTTCAGGAAAAGCCCAAAGCCGATACGATGATTCTGGGAACAGATTTCTGTCAGTTAGGAGGCGGAAAAGGAGGAAGGTACAAAGCTCCGAAGCTGGAAGAACTTTACGAAAAATTATACGGTCATAAATTTGATGAAGCGCACAACGCCGCTGCCGACGTAAATGCAACGGCGCAGGTTTTCTTCGAAATGATGAGAATCGGGATCATTCCTGCGGAAGTACTGAAAACTTCGGAAGATCAGCTTGCGTATTTTAAAACGCTGTATCCTGATCCGATAAAGCCTTTCAATATTGTTATCAGAAGGCAGGTTGCGGATTTTCACAACAAAAAGAAACAGCAGGACTTCGGAAGTATTGATGAGATCGACCTCGGAAAATATTTCAACTTTGATAACCACAGTGTTTTCTCTACTTTAACGGCTACCACAAGCATCAACGATTTAATTAAAAAAGCAACTGATGATAATTTTCCCGCTGTCGGAATGGTGGATCTGGGAAATATGATGGGTGCTTTCAAATTTGTTTCTGCGGTAGAAGGCGCAAACGGCGACCGTGCGAAAAAGCATAAAGAATACCTCGCTAAAAAACAGGAAGCAGAAGAAAAAGGCGAAGAATTCAATGAACCGGAACCGGTTTCACAGCCTTTGATTCCTGTAGTTGGATGTGAATTTTATATTTCAGACCGTTATGAGCAGAAGCAGTTTACCAAAGATGATCCCGACCGAAGAACGCAGGTTGTCTTATTGGCAAAGGATTTTAACGGCTATAAAAATTTAGCCAAACTATCCAGTATCGGATTTCTTAAAGGATTTTATTTCGGAGTTCCGAGGGTAAGCCGGGAATTGATTGCCGAATATAAAGAAGGAGTTATTGCTCTAACTTCAGGAATTCACGGAGATATTCCGGATGCCATTTTAAATACGGGGGAACAGAAAGGGGAGGAGCTTTTCAGATGGTGGAAAGATACTTTCGGAGACGATTTTTATGTCCAGATCCAGAACCATAAACTGCCGGAAGAAGAGCATTTAAATGATGTATTGTTGCATTTTGCCGATAAATATAATGTTAAAATTTTAGCGCAGAATGAAACGTTCTATACCAATAAAGACGATTCTAATATTCAGGATATTGTAAGCTGCATCAAAGATGGTGAAAAGCTTTCAACGCCTGTAGGAAAAGGTTTTGGAAAAAGAAGAGGACTTGCAACCGGAGAATACTATATGAAAACGGCGGATGAAATCAAGGAAGCGTTTTTAACGTATCCCGATGCATTCGAAGCATATGAAGAATTTTTCGCAAAGTTCAAGCCTTATACTTTAAAAAGAGACGTTCTCCTTCCTAAATTCGATATTCCGGAAGAATTTATTCATCCCGAAGATGATGTCGATGGCGGAAAACGCGGTGAGATGGCTTATCTTACCTATTTAACGTACGAAGGGGCAAAAAGAAGATATGTGGAAACCGGAATTACAGATGAGATAAAAGAACGTCTGGATTTCGAACTGGAAGTTATTGCCAATACAGGATATCCCGGTTACTTTTTGATTGTTCAGGATTTCTGTAACGAAGCCCGTAAAATGGGCGTTTGGGTGGGTCCCGGTCGTGGTTCTGCGGCAGGTTCTGCAGTTGCCTACTGTATCGGAATTACAAACGTAGATCCTATTAAATACGATCTCCTTTTCGAGAGATTCCTGAATCCGGAAAGGGTTTCCATGCCCGATATCGATATCGACTTTGATGATGAAGGACGTGATAAAATCATCAAGTGGGTGGTTGATAAATACGGAAAAACACAGGTTGCCCAGATTATTACCTATTCGGTTTTAGGAGGTAAATCTGCGATTAAAGATGCGGGGAGAGTTTTGGATGTCCCGATTCCTGACACGAATAATATTGCTAAATTAATTCCTTCCACACCGGGAATGAATATTGCGAAAGCTTTAGCAAAATACGATAAATTAAAACCTGAAGAACAACAGCTTGTTGACGAAATGCGCTACGTTCTCGACAGTCCGAATGATGCGCGTCACGGAGTTTTGGCGAGTGCAAAAAAAATGGAAGGCTGCATCAGAAATACAGGAATTCACGCTTGTGGGGTTATCATTACGCCGGAAGATGTAAGTAATCTGGTTCCGGTAACCATTGCGGCAAAAGATGCCGATATTCTGGTTTCGCAGTTTGATAACTCGGTGGCAGAAAGTGCAGGGCTTCTGAAAATGGACTTTTTAGGGCTGAGAACTTTAACCATTATTAAAGATGCTTTAAAACTAGTAAAAGCAAGATATGGAGTAGATATTGATCCGGATCTTATTCCGCTTGATGATGCAAAAACCTATCAGTTATTTAAAGAGGGAAGAACAGTCGGGATTTTCCAGTATGAAAGTCCCGGAATGCAAAAGTACATGAGAGAGCTGAAACCTACCGTTTTTGCCGATCTTATTGCCATGAATGCATTGTACCGTCCCGGTCCTATAAAATACATCCCGAACTTCATCAACAGGAAACACGGAATTGAAGAAATCGTCTACGATTTACCGGAAACAGAGGAATATTTAAAAGAAACCTACGGAATTACCGTATATCAGGAACAGGTAATGCTTTTATCCCAGAAACTGGCAAATTTCACGAAAGGGGAAGCCGATACGCTGAGAAAGGCGATGGGTAAAAAGCAGATCGACGTTCTTAATAAAATGTACCCGAAATTCATTGAAGGCGGAAGAAAAAATAACCTCAACGAAGAACGTTTAGAGAAAATCTGGAACGACTGGAAAGCCTTTGCAGAATATGCCTTCAACAAGTCTCACTCTACGTGTTATGCATTTATTGCGTATCAGACTGCTTATTTAAAAGCCAATTATCCGGCAGAATATATGGCGAGTGTGATGAGTAACAACATTAACAATACAGATTCCATCACCATGTTCATGGAAGACTGTAAAAGTATGGGCGTTGATGTTTTGGGACCGGATGTAAACGAATCGCAGTACAAATTCTCGGTAAACGAAAAAGGGCAGATCCGTTTTGGTCTGGGTGCCATTAAAGGAATTGGTGAAGGTCCGAGTGAAGCCATTACAAGAGAAAGACAGAACGGAAGATTTAAAAATATCTATGATTTCTTCGAAAGAATTCTGCCTTCGCAAATGAATAAAAGAGTGGCAGAAAGTTTGGTTTTGGCAGGAGCTTTTGACGAACTCGACAATTTCCACAGAGGTCAGTATTTCGATATTGATATGGCGGGAAGAACCAATCTCGAAAGACTGATCCGTTACGGACAGAGCTTTCAGGAAAGTAAAAATGAAATGGAACATTCTCTTTTTGCGGATTTTGCAGAGGAAGTTCAGATCGAGCAGCCCAAACTGGCTCCGTGTCCGGAATGGCCGAATATGCATAAGCTGAATAAGGAAAAAGAAACCATTGGATTCTATCTTTCTGCACATCCTCTGGACGAATTCAAATACCAGTTCCAGTTTATACAGGGAAGTCTTTCCAAAAAATCTGTTCTGGAAAAAGAAGACGAATCTAAAATCGTAATAGATGAGGTTCCGATCTTAGAGCAGGAGGTTCCGGAAGATGTGGCTGAACTTGCGGAAATTGTTTCCGATGATGTGATTGCGGGTGAAGAAGAGGAAATCATTGAGGAAGTCACCAAAAAAGCAGAGCCAAAAGGTGTTTTCCATTTCCTTAATCTTGATGAAGTAGATGCGTATAAAGAACAGGCTTTTGCGAATAAGCAGGAAGAATTATTCGAAGAGAAGAAAAAAGACTGGAAAACCTTACAGAAGGAAAGAGAAAACGGCGGTGGCGGAAAAGAATATACTGTTGCCGGTCTGATTACCGAATATGTGGTAAAAGATGGTTTCCGAAGTGGTGAAAAAGTGGCTTTTGTAACGTTGGAAGATTATTCCGGTTCTTATTCTTTCCGACTGGGAGATCGTGATTATATGAAGCTGAAAGAAAAACTGGAGGTTCAGCGGTTTGTTATTTTCAAAATAAAATTTGCTCAGGTAAAGGACGGAAGGGTTTTTGTGAATGTTACGGATGTTATTGAGCTTCAGGAAGCTTTTGAGAGATTTGCAAAAAGTATTTCCTTAGTGATGGATGTGATGGATTTCCGACCGGAAGACCTGAATTTTTTCAGAAAAGTTTTAGAAAGAAATCAGGGAACGCAGAAGCTGAAATTTTATCTGAAAAATGTAGAAGAAGATTCGAAGGTGGAACATCTCGAAGTTCAGTCTATGAAGCATTCTGTAAATCTAAGCGGTGAACTGATCAAAGAAATTCAATTATTAAAAAAATATGAATTTTATCTGAATTAAATTTAAAACTCTGCTGATATAAATTTAAAGTGGCTATGAATCTATTGATCAGATTTTTAGCCATTTTTATTTTTGTGTTTTTTAAACCAATACCATGAGCCACTCATTAAAATTCCACTTTTTATTGATCTGTTAAAATTAAATTAATGTTTATTTTTTATTAAAATATTTTATCTTTTTAACATTAAATAATGATGAATTTCTGAATTTTAACAGATTTAATGAATAATTTTTATATTTTTACCGCCCTTAATTTTATTGAAATATGAAGAAAATTCTACTCACGTGTCTTCTTGCCTTGGGATCGGCAGCGTTTGCACAGGTGGGACCGCCTCAGGCTACCAATCCGAATACCAATAACGGCTACGGATTTACGCAGACTACAGGAGCTTACACACCGCTTTCTGCCTCCAGAACAATTTGGCAGTCGGGAGCAGCCTTAGGGACAGATGCTGTTTCTGCTGCGATTAATTTACCATCAGCTTTTAAATTTAATGGTAAATCTTATAACGCTGTTTACCTCAGCAATAATGGTTTTGTAACGCTTGGAACCGCTGCTCTTGCAGCTACATATACCGGGTTGTCTACAGATACCACAACTCCCTATGAAGGGGCATTTGCAGGTTTTGCAGCCAATTTGAAGAACGCAAATACAACAACCTCCGAGATCTCTTACGAGACTGTTGGTTCAAAATTTATTATACAGTTTAAAGATCTTCAGGGAAGTGGGGCATCTGCTGCGCAGCTTCTTAATTTTCAGATTCAGTTTGATTTAACTTCTAATAATGTAAGCATTGTTTACGGAAATTGTGTTTCCGGTACTGCGGTCTTAACGGGACAGGTCGGAATAAGAGGATCAGAAGCTTCTGATACCAACAACAGAGTAGGAACGGACTGGACAGCAACTTCCATAGGAACAGGAAGTACAGATTCGGTTACTTTAGGAACGACCAATTCCACAACTGTACCTGCTTCCGGTCTTACGTTTACTTATTCTCCGGGAACATGGATTGCACCGCCTGCAACGTATGCTGCGATTCCTTTTAATGAAAGTTTCACGACATGGGAAAACGGAAACTCCATAGGCGATCTTCCTAATGCAAGCTATTGGAGAACATGGCCTTCGAGAGGGGATAACTCATGGAGAGCAAGTGATATTACGGTAAATGGCTACGCAAGTACAACAGGATGGACAAGCGTGGGCGGAAATATTGCTGTTGCTGCACCCGGTATAGCTCCTGCCGCAAGATTCCATTCATACAATACGATCAATGCTTCAGGATATATGGACTTGTATATCAATTTATCTTCTGGAACAGGGTCGAGGCTGTTGTCGTATGATTATCAGAATACTTCAGGAACTGATGTTTTAAAAGTTTTGGTTTCTACGGATGGCGGAAACACTTTCAATCAGGTGGGTTCTACTCAGGGGATTTCTGCTTCATGGGCTACCAAATATGCAGACTTGGGAACGAGCAGTCCGACAGCGATTGTAAGATTTATGGCTACAGGAGATAACGGAAGCAACGATATTTATATTGATAATGTAAATATTTCCGTAATTCCTTGTATGTTCCCGGATTCTGTAACTCCCGGAACGACTACGTCTACGACAGCTCCGGTAAGCTGGACGATGGCAAATCCTGCACCGGCATTTGATATCTATTACAGCACGACCAATACAGCACCTACTGCTGCTACCACGCCAAATGTTGTGGGAGCAACAGGTTTAACGTATACAATAACCAATTTAACGCCGAATACAACCTATTATGTTTGGGTAAGATCCCGTTGTTCTGCTTCGGATCAGAGTTCTTGGGTTTCAGGATCTTCTTTTGCCACGAAAACGTTCTGTCCTACGGTTTCTGCGCCTTCTTCGGCGGCAACAGGAGTTTCCGTGACGCCTGCATTTACATGGACGGCAAATCCAGAAGCTACAGGATACAGATTATCTGTGGGTACAACTTCAGGAGGAACAGATGTTTTAAATAATTTGAATGTAGGAAACGTATCAACGTATACTTTGCCAACAGAATTAGCATATAACACAAAGTATTATTATACGGTTAATTCCTATAATGCTGCGATTTCATCTACAGGATGTACAGAGAGAACATTTACAACACTTTCTATCTGTCCTGCACAATCTGCGCCTGCAGCATCTGCCATTAATGTTCCGCTTACGCCTACCTTTACATGGACGGCTTCTTCCTCGTCTGCAGTTACAGGCTACAAACTGAGAATAGGAACAACACCGGGTGGAAATGATGTGCTTAATAATTTTGATGTTGGAAATGTTATCACATACACTTTGCCTACTTCCCTTAATTACAGTACGGTATATTATTGGTCTGTAGGAGCATATACGGCAACTCAAAACTCATTAAACTGTACAGAGAGAAGCTTTACAACTGTTTGTCCGGCTGTAACCTCTCTTCCTGTGTCTGAAAATTTCGACACCACAGCTACGGGAAGCAGCAGCAATACAAATGCACCTTCCTGCTGGAGATATTTAGAACCGTCATCTTGGGCAGGATATGGCTATGTAAATACATCGTATAATTCTTCTGCTCCAAATGGTTATTATCTATATAATGATACAGCTACTACAGTGGGAGGAATGTTGGTTTCCCCACAAATTACCCCTCTTTCAAACGGGGCAAACAGAGTTCGTTTCATGGCTGTGGGAGGGGCTGCAGGTTATACGCTTCAGGTAGGAACGTTAAGCAATCCTGCTGATGCTTCTACTTTTACGCAGATCAGTTCGGTTACTTTAACGTCAACTATGGTTCAGTATACGGTAAATATTCCGGCGGGAACAGATCAGTATCTGGCATTCAGACACGGTGTAGGAGGAACTTACAGAGGAATCGGGATTGATGATATTAATATTCAGACTATTCCAAGCTGCGATAATCCGACATTAATTACTGTACCATCAACTTCAGCTAACGGAGCTGCAGTTAGTTGGACGGCACCTTCTTCTACGATTGGAGTAGGGTATGATGTTTATTACAGTACGACAAATACACCACCAACAGTAACAACGGTTTTAAATGCGGCTAATTCAGTAACTACAAGTGGAACGGGTACAACAGCTAACCTGACAGGATTAACCAGTGATACATTCTATTATGTATGGGCAAGAGCTAAATGTACCACTACTGATAACAGTGCATGGGAAGGCGGAACAAGATTCTATACAAGCAATTACTGTACACCTTCAACTTCCAATCAGAATTCATGGATCAGTTCATTTACATCCACCACTGCCAATACCAATATGGCATACAGTTCTGCAACAGCAAACAGTGCAGCAACTTTTGGCTATAAGAATCTGATGAGCTCAAATAATATTTCAATAGCGAAATCTTCTTCCAATACGGTTATTCCTGTTTCCATAACGGCGGGAGGACCTACTGTGGGAATGGCTGTCTGGATAGATTTAAATCAGAATAATGTTTTTGAAGCTTCCGAAAAGCTGTATGCAACAACAGCTTATACCACAACCACAAGCGGTGCTACACTTACCATCCCTGCAAATACGTCTGTAGGAACATACAGAATGAGGGTTCTGATCAATTACAACAACAGTGCACCAACGGATCCTTGTTTAGGTTTTTCAAGAGGAGAAATTATTGATTATTCACTTATTGTAACCGCTCCGCTTGCGACAAACGAATTGTCCGGTACGAAGAACGAAATTAAAGTATATCCGAATCCTTTTACAGATATTTTGAATATATCGGATATTTCTAATGTAAGAACTGTTTATGTAACAGATATTGCAGGAAGATTGGTTAAAACCATAACCCATCCTGAATCATCAGTTCATTTAAATGAATTGAAAGAAGGGATGTACTTAATTACTTTAGATATGAAAGACGGATCTAAACAGACCTTTAAAGCGATTAAGAGGTAATTCTGTTCACTATACCCATCAATAAATTATAGAGACTGCCAATTTGGATAGTCTCTATTTTTTTTGAGAAATGTTACATTACAGTTCTGTGTCCTGAAAATAATAACTGGGATGCAAAAGTTTCACTTTAAGCAGATATCTCAGGTTGGAGAATGGTTATTTTTTTATGTTAAGTTATAGTTGTTTATAAATCAGTGATTTGTGATTAATAATTAACTGTCTAATAAACAGTTTTTTATGAATTGCTTTTTAATTACAGAAATTTTAATTTTTTAAATGATTGTTTAAAAATATCACTCTTAATGTGTTTTTTTTATGTTAAATTTAAATATTTATTGATTTTTTTTTAATTGGGTTAAATTTATTTATAATTTTACAAGTCCTAATTTTAATTTAACAATTTATGAAAAAAACGTATTTTTTACTTTTATTGATTGGCGGTGTCGCCTCAATAAAAGCTCAGACCACGTATTATTCGAAAGCCTCGGCGACGGATTTTACAAATGTGGCTTCCTGGGGAACCAATACTGACGGAACGGGAACGTCACCCGGTTCTATTAGTAATGCAGATAATTTTGTAATACAAAATTCATCAGCAATGACGCTTCCCGGGAATGCATCGGTAAGGCAGCTTACCATAAACTCAGGAAGTTTAACAGTTGCTGCAAATACGCTTACAGTAAGCATTGCCAACGCAAATAATTCAAATCTTACTGTCAGTGGAGGAACATTTACTGTTTCTGGCGGTAATGTCCTGATCAATGGCTATTTAAATTACACATCTGGTAATTTTAATCAAAGTGGAGGTACAATAACCATTGATCCTAATAATGCAGGAGCTACAGCTACAAGTACTACAAGTAGCCAATATACATTAAATATTACTTCTTCAAATGGAGTAAACTGGACAGGTGGTACTTTAGTTTTATTAGATCCACCTGCGTCCACCTCATCTTCGCATTACTCGATTTATTATAACACGTCTGTTTCTTCAGAGGTTTCTTTAAATCATACTTTAAAATTTGGAGATGGCGTTTCAACAGATGCGGGAGGAAATGCAATAGGATTTTACATATACAATTATGTAGGTTCCGGAAAACTAAATTTTGGTAATGTTGAAGTAAACAATCCTTCTGGTACCAACAGAATCGTAAAAGAATATTCATGGAGTAATGGTATAAAGGGGAACTTAACGATTACGGCTGGAGAATTAGACCAGAATTCAATAGCGTTAACCGTTGGTGGTAACTTAGTTAATAATGGCATCTATACAGCAAGTTCCACATTAACATTTGCAATGCCTTCAAGTACATCATCTGTTGCCAATACAGTTGCTCAAACCATATCAGGAACCGGTGTTTTTAGAAATTCAGCAACAACTTCTACAGCTAATTTTGCAAGTATAACTGTTAATAACTCAAGTGCAGGCGGTGTTACTTTTGCAAATGCAAACTCGTTATTAAGCGGCACAAATACAGGTACTGTTTCAGGGACATTAACTTTTACAAATGGCGTGGTAAATACGGGATCTAATGCTTTTATATTAGGTGTAAGTGGTACAACTGTTGGTTCACTGTCGTATACTGCAGGAGGGTTCAGTTCAGGTTCTACATTCAGCAGATGGTACGGAACAGCAGGATCAGGAACTACTATAGCAGCATCTACAATTCCAACTCCGGGTGCAGGAACTTATCCTTTTGTAATGGGTAATCCTGTAATTGGACTTTCAGCGGATCATTTTCATAGAGCTACTGCAGCATTAACTACGGCTGGTCAAATGGCTGTAAAGTTTAATGGTGCTTCAGGTACTACAGCAATAACTCCTTTAACCGAAGGTTCATTAACTTATGACAGGCAGACGAATGCTAATTGGGTGGTGACGACTTCTGCGGGATACGCTTCTTCTGCTACCCATACTGTTGCCGTTCAGGGGCAGGGAACTTATACAGCTGTAACTCCCAATGTTACGGTATTAAATAACGGGGCGTTGTTAGGTACTGCACAGGCAGGTACAAACCAGCCTATGGGGCAGAGAGCTGCAGTTCCTGCAGCAAATATAGCAGCTACTTATACATTAGCTTCAATTACTTCAGAAGCTCCTATAGAATCAGCACAATCCGGTCCTTGGGAAAGTACAAGTACATGGGTAGGCGGAGTGGTGCCTTCGTGTGCTAATGCAGCTATTCTTTCAGGACATACGGTGACTGTATCTTCTTCTACAACGGCAAATCCAAGTAATGTAATTATTAATACAGGAGGAGCTTTAGCTGTTACAGGGGGTTCTATTGCTGTAGGATGTGTTAATAAAAACAATTATATTAACAATAACGGTACCTTATCGGTATCTGGAGGAACATTAGCAGTAAATGGTAATATTAACAATGCTTCCGGTTCTACTTTTGCTCAAAGTGGAGGAAATATTAATGTAGATGGAAACGATGCGGGCGCCACAGCGACGAGTGTAGCTTCTGGTACAAATATAGTAAATATAGCTACAGGAAACGTAACGCTTACCGGTGGAACGATGACGGTGGTAGATCCTCATGCAGCTAACAGTACTACTTCATACGCATTCTCCTATACGGGAGGAACTGCGATTGATAATACAGCTGGCTGGACTCTGAAGTTTGGTGACGGATCATCTACAGATGCAGGGGGTACTACGGCAACGGCTTCTGCTGCGGGAGGATTTATCTGGAACAATGCAGGAAGTAAAATCTATTTTGATAATGTAATAATAGATGGAGCTGCAGGTACAAACAGATATGTAGCCAACTCTGCTACAACAATCGGTATTAATACATTAACGATTAATGCAAACGGAGAATTCAGAATGCCAACATCAGGAGTAAGTATTGCGGGTAACTTTACCAATAATGGTACATTTACACATACTGCTTCCACATTGAGTTTCCAGAATTTCAAGAATAACGGAACAGCATCAGCTTCTACTACACCGCAGACTGTTTCAGGAACCGGAGTATTCAGAAATAATATTGTTACGGCAAGTTCTACAGCTAATTTTACTTCTGTAACGATTAATAATAGTTCTTCAACAGGGGTTACTTTTGGCAATGCAAACTCTTTATTAAGCGGTGCAAATACAGGAACTGTTTCTGGTACATTAACAATGACAACAGGTTTTGTAAATACAGGTGCTAATACTCTTATTTTAGGAACTTCAGCTACATCTAACGGAACTTTATCTTATACTGCAGGTGGCTTTAGTACAGGAAGTACTTTTGCAAGATGGTGGCCTACTACAACAGGTGGAGCAACTATTACAGCAAGTACAACACCGTCAGCAACGACTACAGGAGTATATCCTTTTGCTACAGGAACATCAACCGCTTTTGTGGCAAGAAATCTTTACTTAAACCAAACAGCTGCTGCTACCACTGGTGGTAAAATTGCAGTACAATATAATGATGTTGCGGGAACAAATACTGTAAGCATTGTAGATGGGGCTTATACTGTAGATACGCAGGCAAAATCCAACTGGGTTGTTTCTCAGACAGGGATTACGGGAACACCTACTTATTCTATGGCAATAAACGGGCAAAATATTTATACTGCTGTTAACGGTAACAGCAGAATTACCTTAGCTTCTGCTCCGGCTTTAGGGACACACCAAGCAGGAACAAATTATGTAAATGCACAAAGAACCGTTCTTCCATTGGCTAATTTAGCGGATACTTATTATTTAGGTATCGCAGCTTCGGATATTCCTTTTGTCTCTTTAGGAAACGGAAACTGGAATAGTGCTGCAACTTGGAATAAAGGAACGGTACCATCTTGTACAGATGTGGTGCAAATTGCAGCAGGTACTACGGTAACGGTAAATTCCGCAGGAAATGTTTCTAAAAATGTTACGATTAATACAGGAGGGACATTGGTAAATGCATCCGGTGATCTTACGGTAGGTTGTACTCTTAAAAATAATTCATTAGTAAATAACGGAACATTAACAATTTCAGGTGGTATATTAAATGTAAATGGTAATGTAAATAATGTAAATGGATCAACATTTAATCAATCAGGTGGAGATATTATTGTAGATGGTAATGATGCAGGTATAGTGGCTAATTCTGTTGCTTCTGGTACTAATATCTTTGGTTTTGGTACTTCAGGAACAGGAGCTACATTAAATTTAACAGGCGGTAGAATTGTTATTGTAGATCCGCATGTGGCAACTTCAGCAGCAGGAGGTACTTCAAATGGACATGCTTTCGCGTATTGGGGTAATGGTTACCGTGCAGGAGTAAATCATACAATTCAATTAGGAGACGGAGTGTCTACTGATGCAGGTGGAAACACGAGTGGTCTTCAATATAATACTTGGCCGGGCACTGGATATTTTATTGCGGGTAATTTAGTTATTAATTTACCTACAGGTACAAATAGATTTGTTGTACCTCCATATACCGTAGGTGTTGAAAAAGATTTAACCATTACTTCTGGTGAGCTAAGATTATCTGGTTCAAAAATTAATGGAAATATTGTAAATAATGGTACGCTTACTTCTACTGGTACTTTAGAATTGGCACAATGGGGAGCAGATTTAACATCTTCTACTTCTAGCGTGGCATCTACCAATGCTCAAACTATATCTGGTACAGGTGTATTCAGAAATTTAGCAGCATCTCCTACAGCTAACTTAACTAGTTTAACTGTAAATAATGCAAGTACCGGAGGTGTTACATTAAATGCACCGTTATCAGTAAGTGGAACTTTAACGCTTACAGCAGGTAAAGTAAATACAACTTCTACTAACTTATTGACATTAGGTACAGCAACAGCTGCAGGTACATTGTCAGGAGGCAGCACTACATCTTATGTAGTGGGACCATTTGCCAGAACGATTGCTTCCGGTAATGCGAATACAAGTTATATAGTATATCCTGTAGGTAAAACAGCGTATGCTCCAATTGCATTGGCACCTGCAACTACGGCGGTAACCAATATGAAAGCTGAAGCTTTTGATTCCAACTCCGGAACGGCTGGCGCAGGTACTCAAAATTTATCTGCTACAAGAAGATGGGAAGCTCCACTGGTATCTGGTGCTTTCTCAACCATCAATGTAAGATTAGGGGATGCAGCAATTGCAAGTAGCAATTTCCCGGTAATCGCGACAACAGCAAATGGAGTATATGACAGCTCATTTGGTACTACAGGTACTTATGCGGCAGGCAGTCCAAATACAACACAATCTACTACTGCATTGGCAAGCACCGGTTACACAGGTTTCCTTTCTTATGCGGAAATGGCACCTACATTGGGTACAGGCGAAATATTGTATAAAGACAAAGGAATTAAAGTTTATCCTAATCCATTTGTGGATGTACTAAACATTTCTGATGTATCTAATGTAAAATCTATCTTTATCGTAGATGCTGCCGGAAGGTTAGTGAAAACTATCGCAACCCCAGCTTCTCAACTACAGTTGGGAGAGCTTAAAGAAGGATTGTATTTAGTTACTCTTGAAATGAAGGATGGCTCTAAACAGACATTCAAAACAATTAAGAGATAATCTTAAATAATTATACTAATAAAAAGGTAGAGGCTGTCAATAGGATAGCCTCTATTTTTTTGATAAATGTTTCATGAAAATTCTTTACTATGAAAACGTTATAGCTGCCAATATGTTGAAGTTATCTAAAATTTTTCATAAAATATACCTGAACAGAAAAACGCTTTCAATTTTTTTATAAATTAGCCCTTTAAAATTTTAAAATAACACAATGATTACAACCGCCAATCTGGAAAAATACCGTAACGGAGATTTTCTGCAATTCGTGAACAATGTACTGGAACTTTTACCTCAAGCCGCTGCCGACCAATTAAATATAGGCAGCCAAAGAACAATTTTGCAAACAGCGGCACAAAGTTTTAATAATGCTTATCTGCCCTATACGGGAAGCGATATTACGCCGGAAATTCAGGCTTTGGATGCGCAGAGAGACAACGCTGTTATCGGGATTAAAATGATGCTGGAAGCATGGCAGTACCATTTCGATCCGGTGACCAAAAACAATGCCTTTGCACTTCTAGATATCCTTAACCGTTTTGGAGACCGTATCTACAAGCTTCGGTATCAGCTGGAAACCGC
Organism: Chryseobacterium sp. ZHDP1; assembly: GCF_018603435.1. Classification (GTDB taxonomy): domain Bacteria; phylum Bacteroidota; class Bacteroidia; order Flavobacteriales; family Weeksellaceae; genus Chryseobacterium; species Chryseobacterium indicum. The sequence goes on from NZ_CP075682.1 coordinate 4,740,491, forward strand.
CACGATTAACAGCATCGTAGCAGAATGGGAAGAAAAGCACAGTGATAAAATCTCCCAGCTTCAACTTACGGACTGGGTAAACGAGCTGAAAACTTCCAACCAGAATTTTAACAACAAGTACATTGCCCGTACCGTACAACTTTCGGAAGTAGAAACAGGTGTGTTAGCCACCGCCAGAACAGCATCTACGGAAGCTTACCGGACACTGAAGCAGCATATAGAGGCTCATGCCCTGCTTACCCCGAATGCAGAATACGATCAGTTGATGGCAAAGCTCAGCAGTCTGGTAAACCAATATAATCTTGCCGTTACCAAATATAGCAGTACGGAAGAAAGCGGGGGAGAAGATCAGAAACCTGAATCTCCGCAAACCCCTTCCTAGAGCCACCGCCGAAGGGAGGGAGCTGTCGGGAGCAGCCGAAACCGTCCCGCCTAAAGAAGCAGACCTTCGGAACCCGCCGGGTGTATTCCGCCAAAAGGAAAACATTTTCGGGGAGTTCCGAAATCGTTTCGCCCAAAGGAATGTGTTTTCGGGAGCATCCGAAGATAAAATGCCTGCGGGAGCATATTTTAAAATAGTCTGATATGAAAAGGCAGAAAAAAGTTCATCTAAAAGACTTAAAATTATTTTTTATGGTTTAGAAGATCAAATACTTTTTCTACAATATCTTTAATAGGTAACGACCATAAAGATGAATATAACAAGTCTGTTTAAGCTCATTTTAAATTTAACCACAAAAGAACCACAAAAGAATTTATTGGACTTATTTAAATCAAAAGAGTTTGCTCCTTTAGGAGCAGAATCTGTGTAGAAATAAGAATAGATTCGTCAGTCAATCCATAGGAATCATATCTTAAATACGATAAATTTTCTAAAGATGGCGTTCCTACGGAATGCAGAACGCCTTGCGAATATGGTGTCTACACAGATAAAACTCCACAGAATTTTCTACCATTTTACTTTAAATAACTTTTATTTCAAAAGCCAGCAAAGAGAAAAGATCTTTGATTTTTTTAACTTATGTGCTCTTTTTCCATTTAAGTATAAACTTGAACAACTAAAGTATTAAAATCTTTTGCATCAGGTTTAAAGATTAAAAATAAAGGACAAAAAAATGACTTCACTCACCATTAAGCCTCCCTGATCATGTAACTGAAATATCAAAGTATGGCAGCATCATGCTACCTGATACATTGTAAACAGTTTCTGTAAATATGAAATTTGAAGCACTGGGTGATTTTTATCAGAGTGTTAAGGTTTGTGGTAGTTTTTATCCGTATATCAAAAAGATATATATTTAGAGGTATCGAAAAGTAAATAATTTATGGTTTATCAAAAGATTTTGATAAATAGAACTAACTAATATAGGCTGTCTCTTTGAGGCAGTCTATATTTTTTTGAAAGGTTTTTTTATGCAAAGTTGTTATTGATTGTAAGTCAAATATTTGTGAGTGTTATTTAACTTGCTAATAAACAATATTTTATAAGTTTGTTTAAATTATGATTTATTTAATTATTCAAATGATTGTTTAGTAAATAGATTTAAAATGTTTTTATTAATTATTAAATATTAATTATTTATAAAGTTTTGGTTAATTAAATTAAAATTTATTTTTATTTTTACATCACCTAATTTTATTTTTTTACGCATGAAAAAACTTTTACTGATGTGTTTGATGTTCCTCTATGCAGGCATCATGGCGCAAACCACAGTAACAATAGGTTCGGGAGCCAGTACAGCATCGGCTGGTACAAATGGCGATCCGATCTATCGTTCCAGTGGTACGAGTTCATTTCATCATTCAAAATCTATACAGTTGCTTACGGCAGCGGATTTGAGTGGTGCATCTGTTGTTCCTGGAGCAACCATTAACAGTATCGCCTATAATAAGAGTACGGCGTTTAATGTGTCGGGCAGTAATGCATGGACACTTAATGTCTATCTTAAAAATAGTACTGCTACAGCTTTAGCAAGTGGTACTGCCTGGAGTACTATGATTGGAGGAGCAACTTTATTTTATAGTGCTACGATAAATAGTACTAACAATTTTCCTGCTGCTGCAGGCTGGGTAACCTTTAACAATAATACATCAAACACTTTCAGTTATACAGGAGGTGCTATTGAAGTATATATTGAATGGGTTCCTTCCGGTACCTTGGCAACTCCATTTACAGGAGGAGCATTCCAATGGTTATATGATACTACAACTACTGCTCAGGCGATGGGAACCAGTGCTTCAACTGCAATTGCTGCTACAACTACTAGTTATACCACTCAAACGAGAAGGTATCAGACACAACTAACATACACTGCAACAGCTTGCTCTGGTGCTCCTAATCCCGGGAATACATTAGCAACGGCAACAAGTACACCGTGTTCTTCCCCGTATTCTACGACGCTAAGTCTGCAGAATTCTACGGTTGGATCAGGGGTTAGTTATCAATGGTACAATAATGCAGGTGCAATTGCGGGTGCTACAACATCTACTTACACAACAACTGTAAGTGCTGCTAATTCCTTCTATTGTGCTGTTACTTGTTCAGGTTCAGGAATCACTACTAACTCTACTCCTGTTGCAGTATCTGCTCCGGCAGCAGCGATATCAACTTTCCCATGGACTGAGAATTTTGATGGTATGACAACAGTTGGAAACGGAATTACTCCAAGCTGTTGGGCAACAAGTGGAGGTTTAAGCTCTTCTTATCTGTTTACAAGTCAGACTGCATCTGGAAATACTTATAATGATCCTAAGTCTGCTCCTAACTATATGACTATTTACTATCCTACTACGGCTGCATATTTATGGACTCCTTCATTTAATCTTACAGCAGGTCAGTCATACGATTTTTCATTCTATTGGGTCGGAGATGGATTAACGGGATGGCAGAATGAAGTATTGGTAAATAATGCTCAATCTTCTACAGGAGCAACAAGCCTTAGTACATTCCTTACTTCAACGCAAACAGCAACAGGGGGATCTAATAGTACCAATTATACCAAAGTTACAGTAACATATGTACCAACAACTTCAGGAGTTTATACATTTGGTATAAAAGCTTACGTAACATCTACTGCACCATATTATATGGGGTTTGATGATTTTAAATTGGAATTAACTCCTGCATGTACAGAACCAACGGTACTTACTTCATCTGCAATTACAGCTTCAGGTGCTACCATTTCATGGACAGCTCCTACACCAGCTCCTGCAAATGGATATAATATTTATTACAGTACAACCAACACAGCTCCAACTGCTACTACAACACCAAGTGCTACTGTTGCAGCGGGGGTTACAACTTACAATATATCCGGACTTACCTCTAATACAACTTATTATGTATGGGTGCGTTCTAATTGTGGTTCCGGATCTACAAGTTCTTGGGCAGGTCCTCTGAGCTTTACAACTGCATGTACATCTACAAATGTTCCTTACACACAAGATTTTGAAAGTGTGACGACACCTGCGTTGCCTTCATGTACTTCTATAGAAAATGCTGGTACGGGTAACAATTGGACTACAAGTTCACCTGCTGCTTATGGCTTTACTACTAAAGCGCTTACTTATCTGTATAATTCTCTTAATGCTGCTAATGCCTGGTTCTATACTCAGGGAATCAATTTAACGGCTGGTGTTTCTTATAGAATTAAATACACCTATGGAAATAACAGTACAACGTATGTTGAAAAATTAAAGGTAGCATATGGCACCTCTGCCAGCAGTGCAAGTATGACGAATGCTTTGGCAGATCATACAAACATTAACACTGCAACAGCGGCAACTAACTTTGTAGACTTTACTCCTGCTGCATCCGGTGTTTATTATTTTGGATTTAATGCATATTCTGCTGCTGACCAATATAACCTGTATGTAGATGATATTAGTATTGTTGTTACTCCAACATGTTCAGAGCCTTCTGCGGTTACAGTTCCTGCTGCAACTTTAGCATATAACTCTGCTGTTGTAAACTGGACTGCACCTGCTACAGCACCTGCAAACGGTTATGATGTTTATTACAGTACAACGAATACAGCTCCGACTGCTACTACAACACCAACACTTTCTGGCTTAACTGCTGCTACAACTACTTTATCTAATTTAACCCCTTCTACAACTTATTATTTATGGGTTAGATCTAATTGTAGTGCTTCAGATCAGTCTATCTGGGTTCCTGTAACATTTACGACAAAATCTTTCTGTCCTACTGTTACTGCACCTTCAGCTGCTGCAACAAATGTTTCTGTAACCCCTACATTTACCTGGACTGCTGTAACCGGAGTTTCTGGTTATAAACTTTCTATCGGTACTTCAGCCGGTGCTACTAATATTATGAATGCTCAGGATTTAGGAAATGTAACAACTTATACCCTTCCAACTGCGCTAAGTTATAATACGACTTATTATTATACCTTAAATGCTTATGATGCTACATCTACATCTCCGGGATGTACAGAAAGAAGCTTTACAACTGCACCTCCGCCTCCTGCAAACGACGACTGTTCCGGAGCAATTGCTTTAACGCCTGGTGGTACTTTTGCACAAAATGCTGTAACTGCTACAAACTCTGGTGCTACGGCTACATCTGATGCTACGGCTACACACTCTTGCCAGACTACAGGTTACAGAGATGTATGGTATTCTGTTGTAGTTCCTGCAAGTGGAAATATTACAATAGAGACTCAGTCTGTTTCTGGTTCTAATGTTACGGATACTGTTTTAGGAGTGTACAGTGGAAGCTGTGGAGCACTTACGCAAATTGGTTGTGATGATGACAGCTCCGCAGACGGTAACTTCTCTTTAGTATCTCTTACAGGATTAACTCCGGGATCTACATTGATGATTGGTGTTTGGAATTATTCTTCATCAACAACTGGTCAATTCAAGGTATCTGCTTATGATGCATCACTTGTATTAGCAACTAATGAAGTAAAAGATGCTAAAAACAATATCAAAGTATATCCAAACCCATTCTCTGAGGTATTGAATATTTCTGACGTAGCTAATGTTAAAAATGTACTGGTTACAGATATTGCGGGAAGATTAGTGAAAACTATTGCTAATCCTACATCAGAACTTCACTTAGGAGAATTGAAACAAGGAATGTATTTAGTTACTTTAGAGATGAAAGACGGATCTAAACAAACGATAAAAACAATTAAAAAATAGTTTTTAATACATACCATAAATTATAATAGCGACTAATTTTTAGTCGCTATTTTTTTTGTTAATTAAATTTGGAAATTGTTACAGAAATTAGATAATAATTGTTAAATTAGTACTTAATCAACAAAATATAAATAGTTTATGAAAAAAATTCTACTTTCATGCTTATTGTTCTTAAGCATGTGTTTTTCCGCCCAGATTACTCTGGGATCAGGAAGTACTAATGTCGGCGTTGCTCCAATCAGTACATATTATGGATATTCTTACGTACAGCAGATTTTCACAAAGCAGGAAATTAACGCAAACGCAGCCGGAAACATTACAGGACTGAAGTTCTATATAGATCCCACAATGTCCATTTCAAACTCTTCGCAATGGGTGGTTTATCTGGGGCTGACCAACAAAACATCTTTCAGTACAGATTCAGACTGGATTCCTTCATCACAATTAACACAGGTTTTTTCCGGGACAGTTACCAATAATAATGGTGTTATTGAAATTGTTTTTCCTACCCCTTTTTCCTACAATAATACCTCCAATCTCGTTATTGCTGCTGAAGAAAATTCTTCAGGCTATGATAACAATAATTATGATGAGGCAATGCACGTTTATAACGCGGCACAAAATTCTACCATTTATTATAAAAACGATTATACAGATCCGGATCCGGCTTCACCACCTGCGACGGGAAATCTGGTAAATTATAAATCTGTTGTTACCTTTCAGGGGCTGGCTCCGAATCCTATTCCGGCTTGCCCGGTAGTTACCTATCCGGGAAGTAATGCTTCTTTTGTTCCTTTAACTCCTACGATTACATGGAACAATACGGCAGGAGCAACAAGCTATAAAGTTTCTATAGGTACTTCTTCAGGAGGAACAAATGTGGCGAATCAGGTTTCTGTAACAACTAATAGTTATACACCTTCTGTTGGATTGGCTCCTAATACCACCCATTATGTTAAAATTATAGCTGTAGGTTCAGGAGGAGAATCTGCCGGATGTACGGAAGTATCATTTACAACTGCACCTCCGCAGCCTGCTAATGACGAATGTGCAACAGCGGTTACTTTAACGGTGAATCCGGATTTAAACTGTGGAACTGTAACGGCTGGTTATACTCTGGGTGCTACAGATTCAGGAACTGCTCCAAGTCCATGTTATGGAGATGCGGATGATGATGTCTGGTTTAAATTTGTAGCAACTGCGGCGACTCATAAAATATCCCTTCTCAATATCACCTCTGTAGGCAGTACAACGGGAGATACCGATACTTATTTTCAGGTATTCAGTGGAGGCTGTGGAGCGCTTTCCAGTATATTCTGTTCAGATCCGCCTTCCGGAGTTGTAACAGGTCTTACCGCAGGAGAAACATATTGGGTGAGAGTTTATAGTTATTACGGAGCAGGAAGTAATCAGAGTTTTAATATCTGTGTAGGAACTTTCCCACCGCCTCCGGTAAATGATGCCTGCTCAGGTGCATTATCTGCCAATGCTTTCCCTTATACGTATATACAAAATGACGGAGCGGGAGCTACTAATAATTCAGGGATTGTAAGCGTATGTTCTAATGAAATGAATGACGGAACCTGGTTTACTTTTACAGGAGACGGAAGTACATTTAATATCAGTGTAACAATGCCTGCGGGAAGCGATTTTGATCCTCAGATCGGAGTTTATAGCGGAAACTGCTCTGCATTAACCTGTGAAAATACAGTAGATGACGGAGGACAGGGCGGTGCTGAAACAATTTCTATTCCTACTCTTTCAGGAAATACTTATTATGTAAATGTTGGCCATTACAGTGGCTGGTCAGATGAACCGGAAGGAGCATTTTCCATTAATATTACAAAAAACACTTTAGGAACTTCTGAAGTTGCAGCCAATAAAAATACCGTTAAAGTATTCCCGAATCCTTTCAGTGATGTGGTTACAATTTCTGATATCGCTAAAGTAAAATCTGTCTCCGTGACTGATATTTCAGGAAGGCTGATAAGAATGATTGAAAATCCTGATTCAGAAATTCATTTGGGTGAGCTGAAGCAGGGAGTATATCTGCTGATGCTGGATATGAAAGACGGTTCTAAACAGGTAGTGAAAACCATCAGGAAATAAAAATTAAGCATAATAAAGGCGGTCTGTAAAGATCGCCTTTATTATTTAATGAAGATATTTTATTTATTGGGAACGGGCTGAATTTCTCCTGTCGTCAAACTTTCGAAAACAGTAGGGAAAAACATTACGAGTATGAAGTAAATTACGATCATAAGGGCGATCATCGAGAAAAGGATAATTACTAAGCTGTTCGGTTTATTTTTCTTTTTAGGTTCCATGATTGTTGTGGTGTTTCGTTAATAAATTGAGTATTAATTTTTACTAAGCTAATTTCTTGCCACACTGTTTACAATACCTTGCATCATCATCAATATCTTCATTCCCGCATCTGTCACATACTTTTTCCAGATTTTGCCTTTTGTTTCTCATCTCGGCGGTTACAATTCCCGTAGGAACAGCGATGATAGAATAACCGGCAAGCATTAAAACCACGGCGAAAAATTTTCCCATCGGAGTAATCGGGGAAACGTCTCCATAACCAACCGTTGTAACGGTAACAACCGCCCAGTAAATTGCCTGCGGAATGGTTTCAAAACCTTCTCTTCCGCCTTCCACCATAAACATCAGTGAGCCGACAATCACCGAGAAAATTATTAAAAACAAAAGGAAAATATATATTTTTCTTGAACTGTTCTTTAATGCTCTCACAATTACAGAGCCGTCATTCATAAAATCCAGTAAGTTGAATACCCGGAAAACTCTTAACATTCTCAGCATTCTGAAAATGAGAAAATATTTGGTAACCGGAAAAATAAAGCTCAGATAAAACGGAATCAATGCAAGAAAATCAATAATCCCGAAAAAACTGAAAATATAATTCCGTTTGTTTTTCACTACGGCAATTCTCGAAAAATATTCCGCAGAAAAAAATATGGAAATAATCCATTCCATAATAATGAACGTATAATGAAACCTTTTATCCAGCTTCGGAACACTTTCCATCATGATAATTGCCGTACTGATGAGAATAAGAATCAGTAAAGTAATGTCGAAAAGTTTTCCGAGCTTTGTGTCGGAGCGGTATATAATGCGGTAAAGATGTCTTTTCCAGAGAGCATCTTCGGGAATAAGATTGTGCTCTTTTTCCATTTTTCGAGGTTTTTTTAAAATTAACAAATAATCCCTATTTTCGTACCAAACATAGACAATAAAATGACAATAAGTAAGGTAATTGCCAAAATAGAAGAAAGAATTCCACTGCAGCAGGCAGAAGATTTTGATAATGTAGGTTTGCTTTGCGGGGTTCCCGACAGAAATGTCTCCGGAATTCTGGTATGCCATGATGCATTGGAAAATGTTGTGGATGAAGCCATTGAAAAGAACTGTAATTTAATTGTATGTTTTCATCCCATCATTTTTTCGGGACTGAAATCTTTAACAGGGAAAAACTATGTAGAGAGAGCTGTTTTAAAAGCTATTGAAAATAAAATTGCCATCTATGCCATTCATACGGCTTTCGATAATGATTTTTTTGGGGTGAACCGTGGAATCTGTGATCAGTTGGGATTAAAAAATTTAAAAATTCTTCAGCCTAAAAAAAATAATCTGAAACAGCTTACGGTTTTCGTTCCGAAAGATTATTCTGAAAAAGTGAAGGAAGCTTTATTTTCGGCAGGTGCAGGAAATATCGGATTTTATGACGAATGCAGTTTCAAAATCAACGGGAACGGAACGTTCAGACCGATTGAAGGCTCAAATCCGTTTTCGGGACAGCAGAACATCCGCGAAAATGCAGATGAGGATATGGTTTCTGTAATTTTTGAGGATTACAAACAGGGACAGATCGTTAACGCAATGAAAACAGCACATCCTTATGAGGAAGTCGCGCACCAGATTTACAGTTTGGAAAATACCAACCATTATTCCGGACTGGGAATGTATGGCGACCTTGATGAGCCGATGGATGAAAAGGATTTTCTGAAATTTGTAAAAGAAAAATTCAGTCTGGAGATGATCCGTCATTCAGGATTCAATAACAAAAAAATTAAAAGAGTAGGAGTTCTGGGTGGTTCCGGAGCAAGCGGCATCCGGTCTGCAATTTCCAAAAAATGTGATGCTTATCTTACGGGAGACGTAAAATATCACGATTTTTTCCTTGCCGATTCGAAAATGATGATCTGTGATATCGGGCATTTTGAATCAGAACAATTTGTAACTCAACAATTATTTGAAATATTGTCACAAAAATTTAGTACATTTGCAATCTCAAAATCTATTGAGAAAACAAACCCGGTAAATTATTTCATTTAAAATATGGCAAAAACCAACGATATTTCAGTTGAAGAGAAGTTAAGAGCTTTATACGATTTGCAGATCATTGATTCTAGATTGGACGAAATCCGAAATACAAGAGGAGAATTGCCAATCGAAGTAGAGGATCTTGAGATTGAAATCGAAGGTCTTGAAAAAAGAGCTGAAAAATTTCATGCAGAAATTAAAGATCAGGACGATCAGATCAAAACAAAGCATGAAGTAATAAACCATGCAAAAACTTTAATTGAAAAATACAAGTCTCAGCAGGATAATGTAAGAAACAATAAAGAGTTTGAAGCGTTAGGAAAGGAGATTGAATATCAGGAGCTTGAAATCCAGCTAGCAGAGAAAAGAATTAAAGAATTCGGTGCTAAAATAGGTCACAAAAACGAAACGTTAAGTGAATTGAATTCAAAAATTGATGAGCTTAAAAATCACCTGAAATTCAAAAAAGAAGAATTGGAAGGTCTTATTTCTGAAACTCAGAAAGAAGAAGAATATCTTATTGAGAAATCAAAAGAATTTTCTGAAAAAATTGATGAGAGATTATTGGCTTCATACAACAGAATCAGAACAAACTCTCCAAACGGTCTTGCTGTAGTAGGATTGGAAAGAGGCGCTCCGAAAGGATCATTCTTCACCATTCCACCACAAAAGCAGATGGAAATTGCTCAGAGAAAGAAAATCATCATCGATGAGCATTCAGGAAAAATCCTTGTTGACGACGAGTTGGTAATGGAAGAAAACGAAAGAATGAAATCTGTAATTAAATTTTAATAACTTACGATTTTAAAGATATAAAGCTGTTTCAATTTTGAGACAGCTTTTTTTGGCTTTAAAAACTAATTGCGCAAATGTTTCGCAGATAGCACAATTTAATATTGAAGTTTTTTAAGGTAAAATAGCTTTGCTCCTTTAGGAGCGGAATCTGTGTAGAAATAAGAATAAGTCTATCAATCAATCCGCAGGGTTGATATCTATAATAGGATAAATGTTCTAAAGATAGCGTTCCTACGGAACGCCGAACGTCCTTCTAATATGATGTCTACACAGATAAAACTCTATAGAGTTTTAAAAAAATAAATATAAACCACATGATATTAGTGATTATAAAGAAAAAGAATATTTAAAAACTTTTATTTAGTGGAAAACTGAAATAGCTTTATTTTGAAATCATTAGATAGAGCCATTCGTAAAAATATTTGTGCAATTCGTGTTAAAAATACGACAGAGAAAATTATTTTTTTGCCTTCGTACTGTCTGCAGATTTATAGTAAAAATTAATTGCTCTGCAAAGCTCAGCAACAGCTGCTTTTCCTTGAGGAGTAAAACCGGTAAAAGAATATTCGTCATCAGTTCCTTTGTTAAAAACTCTGTGACGTCGAGCCGGAATATCAATTTCTGAAATAGAACCATTGCAATCCAGACAAATACTGATCTGGTTAACCTTTTTATTGTCCTTAAAAAATACCAACCCTAAATGTGGATTAAAACACGCCGCGGAAGCTTCTCCATAACTGGATTTTTTCGCTAAAGCCGTTAAAATTTTATCAGCCTGTTCTTGTGACAGAAACTGCTGTTTTTCTATGATAGGAATGAAGTTTCCCTGTTCATTAATCGGAGCATCGTACAATTCTTCATCACCTTTGAAATCGTATGCTATAATTTTATCATAATCAAGCGTACTGAAAGGAATTCCGCTGCTCTGGTTTGTCTCGATGGTTGGTGAAGATTTCACATAATCCATAAGTTCCGTTCTGCTGAGTCCTTGAATTTTTGGTATATCCGAAACAAATTGAACAGAATCTTCTTTGGAACATATCTTTGTGTTGTCGGTATGTTTTTCACAGGACGAAAATAAAATTACCGATCCAAAAATGATGAATCGGTTAATTTTTTTATTCTTTATTTTCGTTGAAAATTTAGTCCTTACGTTCATACATCTTATTGTAAAGATCTATAAATTTTTCCTTAATCGCTTTTCTTTTCAGCTTTAAAGTCGGCGTTAAAAGACCTCCATCAATGCTCCAGACTTCTGGGGTAAGCTCGATTTTTTTGATCTGTTCCCAGTTTCCTAAATGTTGGTTGATATCGTCGATCTCTTTTTTAATTCTTTCTTTTAATTCCGCACTTTTGGCAATTTCCTGTGGAGTAGAACCTACATTCAGATTGTTTCTGGATGCCCAGCTTTTTGCAAATTCAAAATCTGGCTGTACCAGTGCGCAAGGCATTTTTTCGCCGTCCCCGACAACCATGATCTGTTCGATAAATTTTGAAGCCTTTGCTAAATTTTCTATGGTCTGCGGTGCAATATATTTTCCTCCGGAAGTCTTGAACATCTCCTTTTTACGGTCGGTGATCTGTAAAAATCCGTCGCTGTCGATATGTCCGATATCTCCCGTTCTGAAATAACCGTCTTCTGTAAAAACTTCTTTCGTCATTTCTTCATTTTTAAAATATCCTTTAAAAACAGAAGGTCCTTTTACGGTAATTTCTCCGTCTGCCTGAATTTTAACACTCAGATTATCAAGTGGTAATCCTACCGTTCCGATTTTCATTTTGCTGAAAGAATTTACCGAAATTACAGGCGAAGTTTCCGTTAATCCATATCCTTCCAGAATAGGAATTCCTGCATTCTGGAACATTAAATTCAGTCTTGTAGACAAAGCCGCAGAACCGGAAACCAAAGTAACAATTTCGCCGCCTAAACCTTCTCTCCATTTTTTAAATACCAGTTTATCGGCGATAATTTCCTTTAATCCGGATGGTTTAGATACGCTTTTCTTTTTAGAGATCAGATCCAGTGCCCAGAAGAAGATTTTCTGTTTCAATCCTCCCGCAGAAGAACCGGTTCCGTAGATTTTATCATACACTTTTTCTACGAGTCTTGGTACAACGCTCATGTAGTGAGGTTTTACCTCTTTCACGTTTTCTCCCATTTTTTCAATGCTTTCTGCGAAATAAATAGAAAAACCATTGTACTGGAAAAGATAGAAAAGCATTCTTTCGAAAATATGACAGATGGGAAGGAAACTCAGAACTCTTGTATCTTTATAATCCAGTCCTTTCTTTTTGGGAATTCTTGGGATAGAACCCAAAACATTGGAAACGATATTGTGATGCGTCAGCATAACTCCCTTTGGCTTTCCGGTGGTTCCGGAAGTATAAATAATGGTAGCCAGATCTTCAGGATTAATAGCATTTGAAAGATCTTCCACTTCAATCTGCGTAGAATCATCTTCGCCAAGATCCAGTATTTCTTTCCAGTTGGCAGCACCCGAAACATTATCGAAAGTAAAAACGCCCTGTAATGAAGGGATGTTATGTTTTACTTTAACTACCTTATTCAAAAGATCTTTATCAGACACAAAACAGTACTTAATCTCGGCGTTGGTAAAGATAAACTCATAATCTTCGGCAGAAATACTAGGATAAATAGGAACGGAAACTACTCCGATCTGGGAAAGTCCAAGATCCATTATTGCCCATTCTGTTCGGGAATTGGTGGTGATTAATGCAATTTTATCACCCGGTTTTATGCCAAGCTTTAAAAGTCCTCTTGAGATCTTATTGGCTTCATTGATAAACTCTTGTGTGGAAGTTTTCTTCCATTCACCATGATATTTGGTTACAAACATATCCGACTTGGGATAGGTTTTCAATGCATGTTGAGGAATATCAAATAATCTTTTGATTGTCATGATTTTTTAAGTAATTGTTAAAGGATTTTAAATATAAGCATTTTTTTTAATTGTGGAAATTGCAAGTGATTATTTAGAAATTAATAAAATGTATGCCATAATATATTTAATAATTCAAACTTAACATATATATGATGAATATTTAAAAATCAACTTCTTTCGTTGTTTTTATCTAATTTATGATTCTATTTTCAGATTTGTCCAAAAAGTGTAAATTAGCGACCATCTAATTATTCAATGTTATGGACTTTAATTTATCAGAAGAACAGCTGATGATTCAGCAGGCAGCAAGAGATTTTGCGCAAAGCGAACTTTTACCGGAAGTAATCGAAAGAGACCGCGACCAGAAGTTTCCTGCAGAACAGGTAAAGAAAATGGGAGAAATGGGACTTATGGGGATGATGGTGGATCCTAAATACGGTGGTGCCGGAATGGACAGTGTTTCTTACGTTCTTGCTATGGAAGAAATTGCAAAAGTAGATGCTTCTGCGGCTGTGGTAATGTCTGTAAACAACTCTTTGGTTTGTGCCGGTCTTGAGAAATTTGCTTCTGAAGAGCAGAAAGTAAAATATCTTACCCCTTTGGCAAGCGGACAGGTAATAGGAGCTTTTGCTTTGTCTGAGCCTGAAGCGGGTTCTGATGCAACTTCCCAGAAAACAACTGCGGAAGATAAAGGAGATTATTACCTTTTAAACGGGATTAAAAACTGGATCACAAACGGAGGAACAGCATCTTACTATATTGTAATTGCACAGACAGATCCTGAGAAAAAACATAAAGGAATCAATGCTTTTATCGTAGAAAGAGGTTGGGAAGGTTTTGAGATCGGTCCGAAAGAAGACAAACTGGGAATCAGAGGGAGCGATACGCATTCTTTGATCTTTAATAACGTAAAAGTACCGAAGGAAAACAGAATCGGGGAAGATGGTTTCGGATTCAATTTCGCAATGGCTGTTCTGAACGGTGGTAGAATCGGGATTGCTTCTCAGGCTTTAGGAATTGCTTCCGGAGCTTACGAACTGGCTTTGAAATATGCTAAAACGAGAAAAGCGTTTAAAACAGAAATCATCAATCATCAGGCGATTGCGTTTAAACTGGCAGATATGGCAACTCAGATCACAGCAGCAAGAATGCTTTGCTTCAAGGCGGCTGTAGAAAAAGACGCTGGAAAAGATATCTCTGAAAGCGGTGCAATGGCAAAATTATACGCTTCTCAGGTAGCAATGGATACTACGATTGAAGCTGTACAGATCCACGGCGGATACGGATATGTGAAAGAATATCACGTAGAAAGAATGATGAGAGATGCAAAAATCACTCAGATCTACGAAGGAACTTCTGAAATCCAGAAGATCGTTATTTCAAGAAGCATTGCAAAGTAATTGCTTAATTATACATGAAATAGTAAAAGGCTTCCGAATTTGGGAGCCTTTTTACATTCACACGAACCACAAAATATAATATATAAAATTTTTCTCTTTATTTATTTTTTTGATTGAAATTTTTCGTTAAAGTTAAATCCTTTGATTGTATTCTTATGTTTGTTGATATATCAAAAATATCAATAAGAATTATTAGATAAGAGATTATATGATTAAAATAATATTAAAATAAAAATCCATCACAAAGGATGGACTTTCGAAATTAATGAGCATCATGATTGGTTGTGTTTTTACCCCTCTTTTTATAAAAATAATATCCGATTCCGGCAATTAAAAACAATGGCCAAAGCGGCAGAATAAACAGGAAAATAGAAGTAATGACACTCCATCCTGAAGAAACAGCGGCTAAAGATTTTTCACCAAAAGTTTCCGGAGCTTTATGAGCGTTATCCAAAAGAGAGATCCTGATCTCACAAAGCGTATTGTTATAATAGTCATTTCCTTTTACTTCTATGTTTTTACTTTCAATATTGCCGATATTGCTGCTTAAATCATCCATCAGTTGATCAAAATTCTGCAGAGGAACTTTAATCTGAAGATAATATGCTTTTTGATCCGCCATTTCCGAAGATCTGTCATCGGAAGGTTCTGCTGCAACATAAGTGAGCTCTTCTTTTGTCACAGCCCCGTTGTTTCTAACCGTTTCCTTTCGAATAATTTCCCTTACGATTTCCGCATTGTCTGCATTCATGGTTAAATAGCCCGATTTTACCATTTTATTTTTTAGAACATTCAGTTCAAAATTTTCATTCTTTGGTTTGTC
The DNA here is from genome assembly GCF_018603435.1 of Chryseobacterium sp. ZHDP1. Lineage (GTDB taxonomy): Bacteria > Bacteroidota > Bacteroidia > Flavobacteriales > Weeksellaceae > Chryseobacterium > Chryseobacterium indicum. Next base: position 4,755,928 of record NZ_CP075682.1, read on the forward strand.
TTTATAAACAATTTTCGTTTCTTTAATCACTTTCGGAGCCGGAACATTCACCACAATTTTTTCTTCTTTTTTAGCCGAATCTTTTTTCTCGGTTTTCGATTCCAGTCTTACGGAAGAAATTTTCTCAGATAAAGAATCTACCATTTTGGAAGTATTTTCAATCTTGTCTTTCACTTCATTTTTAGCATTTTCAAAATCTTTTATTTTTACGTTGGCAGAATCCAGCGCGGCATTGGCTTTTTCGCTTACATCATTTAATTTTTCTGAAGCAACAGAAATTGCGCTGTCTGCAGAATCTGCGGTATTTTCCAGTTTAGAAACTGCTGATTCTCCCTTTTTACACATGATAAACGTGCTTGATACAGCAACGAGTAAGATGAACTTTTTCATAACATTAATTTTTTCGATGAGGTAAAATTAGGAGGGAAGTTTTTGTAAAGATTGTAAAGGAATTGTTTTGCTTATGTAAATTGATAATAGTTTGAATTTTAGTGTTTTGTAAAATGAGAAAATGCTGTTTTACAAAGTTTTTTTAATCTTTGATTTCTTTTTTCTTAATTAAATCTTATCTGAATTTAATTTTCAGAACTGTCATTTTGAGCGAAACAAAGCGGAGTCGAAAAATCTCAGATACACTCAAGATTCTTCATGGTATAAAAGTTTCATTTAATTTCATAAAAAAATCCGCAGAAAAACTTCCGCGGATAATCTATTTAAAGCTGATTTATTTCAATTAAGCATTCTTAAACTCACTGATGAAATGCAGTTTCACATTTGGGAACTTCTCCTGCGTCATGTGAATCGTGAAAGAAGAATCAGCAAGAAAAACCAACTGGTTGTATTTATCTCTCGCCAAAAATCTCTGTTTCAGTCTTGCAAATTCCTTAAATTCATCTGACTTTTCATCCGCTTCCACCCAACACGCTTTGTGCATAGAAAGAGGCTCGTAAGTACATTTTGCCCCATATTCATGCTCCAGACGATACTGGATTACCTCATACTGAAGCGCACCCACTGTTCCGATGATCTTTCTGCCGTTCATTTCAAGGGTAAATAACTGTGCAACTCCTTCATCCATCAACTGATCGATCCCTTTTGCCAGTTGTTTTGCTTTCAACGGATCGTTGTTGTTAATATATCTGAAATGTTCAGGAGAGAAGCTCGGAATTCCTTTAAAATTCAGTTTTTCACCGCCTGTTAACGTATCTCCGATTCTGAAACTTCCCGTATCATGAAGACCTACAATATCTCCCGGGAAACTTTCATCAACCACCTCTTTTTTATCCGCGAAGAAAGCATTTGGTGAAGAGAACTTCATTTTTTTGCCCTCTCTTACCAAAAGATAATTTTCATTTCTCCTGAAAGTTCCCGAAACAATTTTCACAAAAGCCAGTCTGTCCCTGTGTTTCGGATCCATATTCGCATGGATCTTGAAAACGAATCCCGTAAAACCATTTTCTTCAGGCTTTACAATACGCGTATCACTTTCCTTCGGTTGTGGCATCGGTGCAATATCAATAAAAGCATCCAGCAACTCACGAACCCCGAAATTATTCAAAGCCGAACCAAAGAAAACAGGCTGCAAATCCCCCTTCATATAATCTTCACGGTTGAATTCCGGATAAACCGACTGAACCAGATCCAGTTCCTCTCTTAGAGTAGCAGCGGCTTTTTCGCCAATCACTTCATCAATTGAAGGATCATTAATATTGTCAAACTTTATCGCTTCACCCACCTTCTGTTTCTTCTCTTCCAAAAACAACTGGATATTGTTTTCCCAGATATTGTAAATTCCCTGAAAGTCAGCTCCCATCCCGATTGGCAAAGAAAGCGGACAAACTGTTAATCCTAACTTCTGTTCCACCTCATCCAGCAAATCGAAAGCATCCTTACCTTCACGGTCAAGCTTATTAATGAAAACCAGCATCGGAATATTTCTCATTCTACAAACCTGAACAAGCTTTTCCGTCTGTTCCTCAACCCCTTTTGCAACGTCAATTACTACGATTACAGAATCAACCGCCGTTAAAGTTCTGTACGTATCTTCTGCAAAATCCTTGTGACCGGGAGTATCCAGAATGTTGATTTTGTGGTTTCTGTATTCAAAAGCCAATACCGAAGTTGCCACGGAAATCCCTCTCTGTCTTTCAATTTCCATGAAATCGGAGGTCGCTCCCTTTTTTATTTTGTTGGATTTTACCGCACCCGCTTCCTGAATTGCACCCCCGAAAAGCAAAAGCTTTTCCGTAAGAGTGGTTTTTCCGGCATCCGGGTGAGAGATAATTCCGAAGGTTTTTCTTTTTTCTATTTCTTTGATTAAGTCTGACATATCGTATTTTGAAGTTGCAAAAATCGGGAATTTTGTCGAATCCTGAAAATTTTGTTTAAACACAAATTTTTACACGAAAAAGCATGAATTTTATTTAACCGAAAACTCACAAAAGATTATAACACATTCGTAACAAATTTGTTTGAACTAATTTCAGAATTAACCACAAAAGACACAAAAGACAATGGGAAAGCGAATTTCAAGAATAATCAAAGCAATCAAAAGAATAAAAATCAAAGATTTTTAAAAACTATTGCGAACTTTTTCATTTATAATGATCAACTTTAAATAAAAGTCTAGTCATCTTTTGTCCCTTTTGCTGTTAAATAAAAAGTTTAAACAGAATCAACTTAGGATGAAATTCTTTATACGTAACAGGAGACATTAGTTTAAAAATCTTTGATTTTTTATTTTGAAGTTGTTTGAAGTAAGAGAGGTTGCTCCTTTAGGAGCAGAATGTGTAAAAATAAGAATAAATCCGCAAATCAATCCGTAGGATTGATATCTATAAATATGATAAATTTTTTAAAGATAGCGTTCCTACGGAACGCCGAACGTACGGTTAATATGATTTCTACACAGATAAAACTCCATAGAGTTTTCTGCCGTTTTACTTTAAACAACTTTTTTTGTTTGTTTTTGCCAAACTAAAAATAGGCTAAAAAAAAATCAAATTCGTGGAATTTGTGAAAACCATTTGTGTTATTCGTGTTTAAAAGATCTATTTGTGTTTAAACTTAAGTAAATAAGCCAGTCCCAATCCCACAAAAACCATCGCCGCACTGAAAGGGAAAATATAGCTCATCCCGTAAAGATCGGCAATTCCGCCAATCAGCGGTCCTGCAACACCAAGAGAAAGATCAATAAAAAGACCATATCCCGCCAAAGCGGAACCCTGATTGGATGAAGGCACGCTTTTAATCGCCACAACACCCAAAGCCGGAAAAATTAATGAAAACCCAAGCCCTGTAACGCCGGCTCCTACAAGAGCCATTTGTGAATTCGTGGCAAACGAAATAATTAAAAGCCCGATAGTTTCTACCAAAAGACAGATAACGGCGACTTTAATTCCTCCGTAATTATTGATTACATTATTGAAAACGAGTCTTCCTGCAACAAACAGTACCCCGAAAACACTCAGACATAAAGCGCCGTTATTCCAGTGAAAATAGTTGTAATATAAAGTGATAAAAGTAGAAATACTCGCAAAACCAAGTCCTCCTAAAGCCAGACAAACGCCGAAAGGAGCCACTTTTCCCAAAACTTTCCAGAAAGACTGCGATTCCTTTATATTTGTATTGGTTTTATTGTCTTTCGTTTTTGCAAAAAGAAACCCTAAAATTCCAAGAATAATCGAAAAAATTCCGATTCCGTATAAGCTGAATTCATGCTCAATCGTTACACCCAGAGAAGCTCCGATTGCCAATGCGCCGTAACAGGCAACTCCGTTGTAGGAAATAATTTTTGCCGTATGTTTTTCTCCGACTGCCATAATTGCCCAGTTAATCGGACTTGCACCGATCATTCCTTCCGCACAGCCTGTAAGAAGACGCGTGATGACCAAAAATGTTAAACTTAACCAAGGAGAAAATTTAAAATAATAAGCTATGATCAGGAAAATTCCGGTCAGCGAAAAACTGATCATACTGAATAAAACGGCTGGTTTCGGACCTTTTCCGTCAATGATTTTTCCGGAATAAGCTCTCAGGAAAAATGTAGAAACATATTGCAGACTGATGACCAAACCTGCAATTACCAGACTGAATCCAAGACTTTTATTAATAAAAATAGGAAGTACCGAAAGCGATAATCCGATAATGAAGTACCCTATAAAGGTAAAACTTACATAACTGATTAAAGACAGATTAACATTCTCCGACTTTTTTACCAAACTCTGCATGTGAAAATATTAAGCTGCAAAGTTACTTCATTAAAACAGTCTGACAGAGAAATTTAACTTAAAATCTTTTTAACTTTTTTTTATTTAACCGCAAAAGTTATAAAAGATAAGCTGAAATTTTATTCAAATTCAATAACGAAAAATGAAAAAGGCAACAACAGTTTTAGAAATCTTCGATTTTTATTCTTTTGAGAACTTTGATTATTCTAATTATTGCGGAATAATGGTCTTTTGCAACTTTTGCGGTTAATTTTGAAATTAATTTAAACATTTAAAAAAAACATAAATGTAACAATGTATTTTAAGGTTAAATTTCTCTGCGATTCTCTTTTCTCATAATTTGAATTATCTTTGTTTCTCAATAAATTCTTAGATTCTATGGAAAAAAGTAAATATCCGAATTTCAAGTTTACATGGATTGGCGGTCTTGTTTTACTGGCAGGATTGTTTTTCGGAACAATGGTGGTTTCGTCTTTTAATGTTTTCTGGATGTTTACTTTCAAAGAAAACCTGCAGTACAGAGACTGGTTTTTTATGATTACCAATGCCGCAGGATTTCTTACGGCTATTGCTTTTTTTGATTTTTTCATCGTGAGAAGAACAACAGGAATGAAGCTGAATTTCAATTTTTCTCCCACTAATTTTTCTACTTATCTCCTGATTTTTCCAATGATGATCGGGATGATGTTTATTGCAGAATTTATTACCGCCCAGATTCCTACAACGGGACCTTTTTTCGGGAAATATTACGATTTTTTTACCCAGATGATGGAAAAACTTACCGATGATCCGGTTGTGATGATCATTACTGCCGTTATCTGTGCGCCTATTTTTGAAGAAATTATTTTCAGGGGAATTATCCAGAAAGGATTGATGAATAAAGGTGTTGAACCAAAAATAGCAATTGTTTTTGCTTCCGTAATCTTCGGTGCGGTTCACGGAAATCCGTGGCAGTTTGTGGGAGCGGTTCTGTTAGGATGCGTTCTGGGATTGGTCTATTACAAAACAAAATCTCTGCTTTTACCAATGCTTTTGCATGGTTTTAATAATTTATGTTCCACCTTATTAATCACTTATGTGAAAACGGAAAGCTTCGCAGATGCTTTTAAAGTTTCGGAATGGATCATATTGACGATAGGAATTGCACTTTTCTCCTTGTTTTATTTTCTTTTCATGAAAAAATACAAAGTGCATTATTCTGAAATTTAAATCTAAACACGAATGACACTAAATTTTTAAACACTAATTTCACTAATATCATTGGTGTTATTTGTGATGATGATTTAAGGTTTAAACAAAATAGAAATTAAATAAATGAAATTGAATATGGAATTACTGGTAGCAACGCACAACATACATAAGAAAGAAGAAATTCAGCAGATTTTAGGAGATGAATTTGTCGTTAAAAGTCTTGCCGATTACGATCTTCATGACGAAATCGTAGAAGACGGAGATTCTTTCAATGCCAATGCGTTAATTAAGGCAAAATACTGCTTCGAAAAAACAGGAATTCCAAGTTTGGGCGATGACAGCGGACTGGTTGTAGAATCTCTGGACGGAAGACCGGGAATTTTTTCCGCGCGTTATGCAGGAAATCATGATTTTGCTAAAAATATCGAAAAAGTTTTGAGCGAAATGGAAGGTATTGAAAACAGAAAAGCATATTTCATTACTGTTTTATGCTATTATGACGAAAACGGAGCCAAATATTTCGACGGAAGGGTTCACGGAAATTTATTGAAGGAAAATAAAGGTTTCAAAGGGTTCGGCTACGATCCGATCTTCGTTCCGGAAGGGTACGACATGACTTTTGCAGAAATGGAACCGCAGGATAAAAATAAAATCAGCCACAGAAAACAGGCTTTGGATCTATTTTTGGATTTCCTGAAAGGGAAAGAATAGTTTGAGGTTGAGGCTAAGATGTATGGTGAAAACAGAAACCGGAATTTAGATATTTAAATTGGTTTCCACTACGTAATTTTAATCTCAGCCTAAATCTTAGTCTTAACCTAAATCCGTACATTTGTCACCTTAATAAACCATCGATTTGAGTACTTATTTAACGATATTAGGCTTTAATTCAGCAATTCCTACGGTGAATTCTTCTCCTACCGCGCAGTTTCTGGAGATGGAAGAACGGTCTTTCCTCATCGATTGCGGGGAAGGAACGCAGGTACAGTTGAGAAAAGCCAAAGCGAAATTTTCGAAGATCAATCATATTTTTATTTCTCATCTTCACGGAGATCACTGTTTTGGTTTACCGGGGCTTATTGCTTCCTTCAGGCTTCTGGGAAGAGAAACGCCGCTTCATGTTTACGGTCCGAAAGGAATTAAGAAAATGCTGGAAACTATTTTCACGATTACAGAAACACACCGTGGTTTTGAAGTGGTCTATCATGAACTGGATAAAGATTATTCAGAGAAAATTTATGAAGACAACAGGGTAGAAGTGTACACCATTCCTCTGGATCACAGAATATATTGCAACGGTTATCTGTTTAAAGAAAAACCGAAAGACAGGCATCTGAACATGAAGGAAATCGCGAAATACAGCGAAATAGAAACCTGTGATTATCACAATATAAAAGCCGGAAAAGATTTTGTTTTAAGCGATGGATATGTTCTTAAAAATGAAATTCTTACCGTAGAACCTGCACCTTCTGTATCTTATGCCTTTTGCAGCGATACAAGATATCTGGAAAGTTTAATCCCGATCATTAAAAATGTAACCGTGCTTTATCATGAATCTACATTTCTTCACGATTTGAAGGAAATGGCAGATTATACAGGACATACAACTGCTCTGGAAGCCGCAACGGTAGCCAGAAAAGCAGAAGTCGGAAAACTGATCTTAGGACATTTTTCCAACCGTTATGGAGATCTTACCGTATTTACCGATGAAGCAAGAACTGTTTTTCCCAATACTTTCTTACCGAAAGCACTGGAACCTGTAAAAATTTAAAAATAATGTTGAAGTTTGAAGAACTGAAAATCTTCTTAGATGAAAAGGCAGACCAATACAATGATCCTGAATTTATAGAAAATGATCCGATCCAGATTCCGCATCGTTTTTCTCTGAAACAGGATATTGAAATTGCAGGATTTCTGGCGGCGACAATTTCGTGGGGAAACAGAAAAGCGATCATTAAATCGGCGGAAAAGATGCTCGATATTATGGGAAATTCGCCCTATGATTTTGTTTTGAATCATTCAGAAAAGGATTTGAAATTTCTTGAAGGCAAAAGTGTCCACAGAACGTTTAACGGAGAAGATTTTGCTTATTTTATTAAGCAGTTTAACAGAATTTATACGGAGAATGAAAGTCTGGAAGATTTATTCAGGGTAAATGATTCTGAGATTAATTTTTCTCATGCGATTGAACGTTTCAGAACACAATTTCTGGGAACGGAAAAGCACAGAACGCACAAACACATAAGTTCGCCGTATAAAAATTCTTCCACCAAAAGAATTATCATGTTTCTGCGCTGGATGGTACGTAACGACAGGCGTGGCGTAGATTTTGGTCTTTGGGAAAATACAGATCCGAAACATCTGTCGATTCCTTTGGATGTACATACCGGAAATATTTCAAGAAAACTCGGTTTGATTACGAGAACGCAGAACGACTGGAAAACGGTGGAAGAATTAGATCTTATCATCCGTACATTTGATGAAAAAGATCCTGCAAAATATGATTTTGCACTGTTTGGATTAGGAGTTACCAAGGAATTAATTTAAAATTGAAACGCAATGAAAAAGAACGAAGAAAAAATTGAAGTATTAGAAAGAATTGCCAACGGAATTACATGGTGGATCGGTTCTATTCCGTCGCTCATTGCGCATACCCTGTTTTTTTTGATTTCCTTTCTTCTGCCGGTTCTTCATATTGTAGAATTTGATAAAATGCTGCTGATTCTTACCACAGTGGTTTCTTTAGAAGCAATTTATCTTGCCATTTTCATCCAGATGTCGGTGAATAAAAGTCATGAAAAGATTGAAGACATTCAGGAAGATATCGAGGAGATCAGTGAAGATATTGAAGATATTCAGGAAGATATTGAAGAGATCAGCGAAGACATTGAGGAAATAAGCGAGGATATCGAAGAAATTAATGAAGATATTGAGGATATTCAGGAAGATATTGAAGAAATTAATGAGGAAGAAGATGAGGAAGACCATAACGAGCGCGCCAAAAATGTAATGCTGAAAAGCAATGTAAGTTCCAACAAAAATGAAATTAAAGCACTGAAAGATAAGATCTCAGAATTGCAAAATATGATTGACGAACTGAAAAAAGATTAGTTAATCAACAGATAAAATTGTTGAAATAGTAAAATTCCACACAAAAAGACTGATAATTTTATCAGTCTTTTTTATTAATTCAGATAGAATATCTGTTATTTCTATAATTTTAAAATATTTTAGGTTATTTGTAGTATAATGCTTGTTTTTTGTTCTGATTTTAAGTAATAATTTAGTATTTTTGAACAAACAACAACAAAATGTTAAATTATAGATTAAAAAACTACTATTTCCTTTTAGTGTTGCTTCTGGTTTCGGGATCTATGTTTGCACAAAAAACATCAAGAAAACCAATCAAAGAAAAGCATACTAATTCGAGTTTAAAGTCAGGAGCATTTATAGATGTTAATGTCGCTTCCTATGCGCCATCATCTTATAATATAGAACAGCTTGTTAAAAATATCCTTATTACAGGCGGTTCAAGTTGTGCTGTTGCCAATGTTACCAACGTCACTGTTTCTCCCAACCAGCCTGCAACAGACACGGAAAGAGCGTGGGGATATTTTCATAAAGGAACTACCGCTTTTCCTTTTACGGACGGTGTTGTTCTCGTAACAGGGAAAGCCAGAAGAGCGGGAAATGTTCTGGAAAGCGGATTAAGTGATACTGTTCCCGGTTCTACGGTAAGTGATCCGGATCTTGTAACGGCAATTAACCCTTTGGCTCCTTTAAAAGATGCTGTTTTTATTGAATTTGACTTCGTTCCTAACAGTACTCAGGTAAAATTTAATTACATTTTTGCTTCGGAAGAATATACGTCTAATTTCCCATGTGGAGTTTATTCTGATGGTTTTGCTTTATTACTGAAAAAAGTAGGTGATCCTACCTATACCAATATGGCAATTTTACCGGGAACAGCGGGACCTGTAAGTGTTACCAATATTGTTCCTGCAGGTAACGGTTTCACGTGCGGACCTATTAATGAAGCATATTTTGGAGGGATGAACACCGCAAATATTGAAACGAATTTCAATGGAAGAACAATTCCTTTAACAGCGACGGCAACGGTAATTCCGGGACAGACGTATCATTTTAAAATGGTTCTGGCTGATGCTTCCGACAGTAGTTTTGACTCTGTGGTTTTTCTTCAGGGAGGATCTTTTGATATTGGAATGACCATTGTAGACGGAAATGGAAATCCATTAACAAGCGTTAACATGTGTGATAATACACCGCAAACTTTAACGGCACAAATTGCTTCCGTTCCGGGAATGACTTTCCAATGGTACAAAGACGGTGTTGCCATACCGGGTGCAACAAGTGCTACATACATTGCAACAGAACCTGGGGTATATGTTGTAAGAACATTTGTGGGAGGAACCAATTGTCAGACAGCTACCGTTACCATTGTAGGTGGAACAACGCCGCCTGCACAGAATGCTACTTTAAAACTTTGTACAACACCATCTTTGGCAACATTTAATTTAAATGATGCAACGCCGCAGATTACAACTTCCACTACGGCCATCGTTCGTTATTATGTAAATCAGGCAGATGCTGTTGCTCAGAATGGAAATTATCTTACTGCTGCACAAATGGCAAGTTATAACGGAACAGACGGACAGGTTTTGTATGTCGTGGTTTCTAATGGAGCTTTCTGTAGCAAAACGGTAACTTTAACTTTAAGAAAAGAAGCAACGCCTGTTGCACAGCTTACTGCAACAAAAGTAAGAATCTGCTTAGGCGAATCTACAACTTTAACAGCTTCGAACGGAGCAACCTATCAATGGACGAATTTATCGGGAACCGGAGCTACACAAACGGTTTCTCCAACCCAGACTACAACATATTCTGTTTACGCGATCGGAACACAGGGATGTAAATCTTTACAGCCTGCATCCGTTACTATAGAAGTTGTTCCGGCTATTAAATCAACACTTTCCGGTGGAATGATCTGTCAGGGCGATGTTATTAATTTAGACGCAGGAGCAGGCCCGAACTATACATATCTGTGGAGTAATGGAGCAAAATCTCAGACGATTTCTGTAGGAACTCCGGGAACATACAGTGTAACCATTACTAATGGAGTGTGTTCAAAAGTCTTTACAACACAGGTTATCCAGGCGGTTATTCCGGAAGTTATTAATGTTAACTATAACGAAAACGGAACCATGATTATTACGGCAAGTAATCCAAGCAACGGTGTTTTGGAATATTCTGTTGATAATGGTTTAACATGGCAAAATTCCAATACATTTACCAATGTGCCTAGAAATACGGTGATCTCCATCAGAGTAAGAGTGAAGAAAACAAGCTGTGTAGGCTTCCTTGAATATTTTACATTTGTAATGCAGAACGTTATTACGCCAAACGGAGATAACATTAACGACATCATCGATTTCCGAATCGTTAATAAAAACAAAGACTTTAAAGCTTCTATTTTCGACCGTTACGGTAAAGAAGTTTACAGGGAAAGCAGCTTACAGCCTTATTGGGACGGATATTTCCAAGGCAAAAGACTGAATACCTCATCTTACTGGTATCAGGTAAGCTTCGAAGATCCCGCAAGTAAAAAGCCGGTTGTAAAGACAGGCTGGATCTTATTGAAAAATTTCGAATAATTATCCGTAATTTGTTACAGTCTTTGTGAACCAGCTTAAAACTATGCACAAGATTGATAAACTATGAGCGGAAAAATTTAAATCAATAGTAAAAAAGACCAACAATTTGTTGGTCTTTTTTACGTTTTACAGATAATTGAAATTACTCTTTTTATGATATATTTAATTGTATTAGTGATAATGTAATTAGCACCGAATTAAAATTCAATTAAAAAAAATAGTATTTTTGTTTAAAATAATATAAAATGTTAAATAGGAGGACAAAAAATTTATTTTTGGCTTTGCTTTTGGTTTTTGTAGGGAGTTTCGTTAATGCCCAGAAAGGCAGAGACGGAAAAGGAGTTGTGAGCAGACAAACCCCTGAAAACACGAAAGCCGGAGCTTTTATAGATGTAAATACTGCGGCTTATCCAGAGTCTGCATACAGCATAACACAACTGGTAAAAGATGTGCTCATTAGTGGAGGGTCTACGTGTTCCGCAGCTAACGTAACCAATGTATCTGTTTCTCCTAATTTAGCAGTGACAGACCAAAACAGAAGCTGGGGATATTTTAATAAAGCAACCACTAATTTTCCTTTTGCCAAAGGAATTGTTCTTACGACAGGATATGCGAGAAAAGCAGGAAATGATCTTCAGGGAACATTAAGTGACGGTTTAGGTTCCGGAGGAGATGCAGATTTGGCAGCGGCTCTTGGAGTTCCTAACAATCAGCTTAATGATGCTACTTATATCGAATTCGATTTTGTTCCGGCTTCCACGAAAGTGAGTTTCAGATATTTATTTGCTTCAAAAGAATATCAGACGAACTTCCCTTGTACTATCAGTGACGGTTTTGCACTTTTATTGAAAAAAGTAGGGGATCCATATACCAATCTTGCCGTTTTACCGGGAGGAGCAGGACCTGTAAGTGTGACCAATATTCACCCTTCCACACAATATCAGACTGGAGCACCATTAGCTTGTGGAGCTGCAAACGTATCTTATTTTGGAGGATATAATATTCCTCAAATTGAAACCAATTTTAACGGTCGTACTGTTCCGTTAACGGCAACAGCAACGGTAATTCCGGGACAGACTTATCATTTTAAAATGGTTTTGGCAGATTATCAGGATGCTAATTTCGATTCTGCGGTATTTCTTGAAGCAGGATCTTTCGACATTGGGGTACAGCTGTTAAATCCTGCCGGAGTTTCACTTCCTTCATCCATCAACGTTTGTGATAACGCTCCGCAGACATTTACGGCTTCGGTTCAGGGAGGCGGAGCTACTTATCAGTGGTATCTGGGAACAAATCCAATTCCGGGAGCGACAAATGCTTCCTATACGGCTACACAGCCGGGAGTATATTCTGTTCAGGTATTTTTACCCGGAAATACCTGTCCGGGAACGGCTTCTATTACTGTTGTCGGAGGAACTTCGCCGACGGTTCAGAATTCAACACTTACTTCCTGTTATACGCAGGGGAATGCTACTTTCAACTTAACATCGGCGCAGTCTTCAATCAGTACAACACCGGGAGCTACATTTGCTTATTATGTAAATCAGGCAGATGCAGTTGCCGGAAACGGAAATACAATAGCAACACCAACTGCGTTTTCAAGTCCGGGACAGACTGTTTATGTTTCGGTTAAAAATGGTTTTTGTTCCAAAGTTGCCGAATTACAATTGATAAAAGCTCCTCAGATTACAGCAACGATTGCCACACCGGGAGTTTTAACATGTACGAATTCACAAGTTACGTTAAATGCTTCGAGTTCAGTATATCCTACAGGCTCCACTTTCAGCTGGACAACTACCAACGGAAATATTGTTTCAGGAGCAAATACCTTAAATCCTGTTGTAAATACAGCGGGAACGTATACTTTAACTATTTCTAATATTTATCAGCCGGGAAATCTTACCTGTACAGGAACCGCAAATGTGACGGTTACAGGAGACAGTGCACCGCCAACCACAGGATTAACAGCTTCAAAAGTTTTAATCTGTTCAGGAGAATCGGTAACTTTAACGGCTTCTGGTGGAGCTACCTACAATTGGGTAGGTCTTCCCGGAAACGGAGCTACACAAACTGTTTCTCCTACAACTACCACAACTTATACGGTAACTGCAGTAGGTGCGAACGGATGCGTTTCTGCTACTCCTGCAACGATTACGATACAGGTGACTCAGCCTATTACCGTTCAGAATGCAACTTTATTAAAATGTTATCAGAACGGAGGAATTAATTATAATTTAACAGAGGCACAACCTCAGATTACGACAGCAACAGGGGTTACCTTTGCTTATTATCTGAATGCTGCAGACGCCAATGCCGGAAATACGAATACCATTGCAAATCCTGCGTCTTTTAACAGTGCAGGAGGACAGACGATATATGTTCTGGTGACGAACGGAGGATGTAAGAATGTAGTAACCTTACAGCTTTTATCTACGCCTCAGACCACTTTAACCATTAATCCGCCTCAGCAGATTACCTGTACCACACCTCAGATTACATTGAATGCTTCGTCTTCTGTAATCCCTGCAGGTTCTACGATTACATGGACCGCAACAGGCGGTGGAAATATTGTTTCTGGAGCTAATACATTAACTCCGGTGGTAAACGCGGGTGGAGTATATACTTTAACGGTAACTAACGTCAACCAGCCAGGAAATTTAAATTGTACTTATACAGCAAATGTTACGGTAACACAAAATACAACAGCTCCTGTAACAACTGTAACTTCTACGGCATTACAGATATGTTCCGGAGAGTCTGTTACTTTAACGGCTTCTGGCGGTGCAACCTATAACTGGACAGGACTTACAGGAAATGGAAATACACAGGTAGTTTCGCCTACTTCTACAACTACTTACACCGTTTTTGCTGTGGGTGCTAATGGATGTGTTTCAGCGACTCCAGCTACCATTACAATAATCGTGGCTCCTCCTGTAGCAGTTTTAACTGCTTCTCAAATGAAAATATGCGCGGGTGAATCTGTAACTTTAACAGCAACCGGCGGCGTTACTTACGAATGGGTAGGTTTACCGGGTAACGGAAGTACACAAATTGTATCTCCAACATCCACGACTACTTATTCTGTTTTTGCGTTAGGAGGAAACGGATGTAAAGTGGCTAATCCTACTTCAATTACCATTCAGGTTGTACCGGCAATTGTCTCTACTCTTAAAGATGTTAATGTTTGCGCCGGAGATTCAGGAATTTTAGATGCAGGTGCAGGAACAAATTATACGTATGTATGGAATACCGGAGCAACAACACAAACGATCTCCGTAAGTACACCGGGAACTTATACGGTAACGATAAGTAATGGAGTTTGTTCTAAAGTATTTTCTGCACAGCTGATTAATCCGGTATTACCACAATTCACAAATATTTCTTACGAGAACCATGTTTTAACATTGTCTACGACAAACCCGACAGGCGGAACTCTGGAGTATTCTGCAGATAATGGTTTTAGCTGGCAGACCTCAAATATTTTCTACAATATACTGGATAATGCCAATTATAATCTTCTGGTAAAGGTAAAAGATGCGAAATGCAGCACTTCCATATCGTTCTTTACATTTGTTATAATCAATGCCATTACACCAAATTCTGATGGAAAAAATGATATTGTAGATTTTACAGGAATCAGCAATTATAACAATTTTGCAGCTTCCATTTTCGACAGATACGGACAGGAAGTATTTAAAGCTTCCAAAAACCAGACTTTCTGGAACGGAATGTTGAGAGGAAGTCTGGTGCTTCCGACTGCTACTTATTGGTACAGAGTACAATGGGAAAATCCTGCCAGTAAAAAACTTGAGCTGAGAAGCGGATGGATTTTGCTGAAAAACAGAAATTAAAAGATATTTAAATTGAAAACCTCCCAACCGGGAGGTTTTTTTGCTTTTTTTATATAAAAATGCCAAATATGTGTGTGGTATATTCAAAAAAAAGTTAAATTTGTTAAAACAAAATTATTATGAAGAGATATCTACTATTGTTTTCTTTATTTGCGGTCTCCTCATCGAGTCTCTTTTATTCACAAAAAAATACAAACAGAAAGCCTCAGCAAGAAAAGGCTTCCTCTCTTACAATGAAAGCGGGTGCTTTTATTGATGTGAATGCTCCTACATATCCTGCGTCAGCTTATACCCCTTTGCAGCTGGTAAAAGATGTGCTGATTTCATCAGGAACCAATTCTTGTGTTACACCCAACGTTTCCAACGTGCAGGTGAGTCCGAATCTCCCGGCAACAAATGCAAACAGATCCTGGGGATATTTCAACAGAGGAACAACCAGCTTTCCTTTCAAGGATGGTATTGTTCTTTCTACAGGATATGCTCAAAAAGCCGGAAACAGCTATATTAGCTCTACTTTAGGAGATGATTTGCCGACGGGTAGTGATCCGGATCTTGTTGCAGCAACGAATCCTTCTGCAACACTTAATGATGCCGTTATTCTAGAGTTTGACTTTGTACCTACTTCCAGTCAGGTAAAGTTTAATTATCTTTTTGCTTCCGAAGAATATACAGGAACTTTCCCTTGTAGTTTCTCAGATGCATTTGCTTTATTATTAAAACCTGTATCCGGCGGACCTTATGTCAACATGGCTGTATTACCGGCTCCGGGAACAGGACCGGTGAGTGTAACCAATATTCACCCACAAAATAGTTTTGCGGGAACCAATATGGGATGCGGCGCGCCAAACGTTGCATTTTTTGGAGGATATAACACGGCTAATATAGAAACTAACTTTAACGGAAGAACGGTTCCTTTACAGGCGACCGCTACAGTGGTTCCTGGACAGGCGTACCACTTTAAAATGGTTTTGGCAGATGCTATTGACAGCAGCTATGATTCTGCTGTATTTTTAGATGGTGGATCTTTCAACATTGGAGTAGAATTATTAGATCCTTCCGGAGCAACATTGCCGGAGGAAATTAATGTATGCGACAATGTTCCTCAGGTTATCACAGCATCGGTTAGTGATCCGAATATGACGTATCAGTGGTTCTTCAACGGAGTTGCTATTCCGGGAGCTACTTCTCCTACCATTACAGCAACACAGCCGGGGAATTATGAAATTCAGGTTTCATTCCCGGGAAGTCCTTGTCCGGGTAAAGCCAATATTAAGATTAACGGAGGAACAACACCCGCCGCAGTAGATGCGACATTGCTGCTCTGTACAACTCCGGATGTCACCTGGTTTGATCTTACCAACTCTATGGCATCAATCAGTACAACGCCGGGCGCGGTATTTCATTTTTATGTAAATCAGGCAGATGCAATTGCTCAGAACAACAACTATATTCAGGATATTCTTCATTATAATGGTAATGACGGACAGATTCTCTATGTTGTAGTATCAAATGGCGGGTTCTGTAGTAAGATGGTTAAATTAACCTTATCAAAAGAAACTACTCCTGTTGCAAATCTTGTGGCATCCAAAATTAAAGTCTGCCCGGGAACAGTAGTTGATCTTACTGCCACAGGTGGAGTAACTTATCAATGGGCAAACTTCTCAGGAACAGGCAATACGCAAAGTGCAACAGTTTACAATACAACTACTTTCTCTGTATATGCATTGGGAACAAAAGGATGTAAATCTTTACAGCCTGCAAAAGTTACCGTTGAGGTTGTTCCGGAAATCAGTTCTTCATTGAGAGATGTGGAAATGTGTCAGGGAGACAGGGTAACTTTAGACGCAGGAGCGGGACCAAATTACACTTATTTATGGAGTACGGGTGCAACCACAAGAACTATAGAAGTAGATCAGTGGGGTATTTATTCCGTAACCATTAAGAATGGATTTTGCCAGCAGACTTTCACTGCAAAAGTAATGGCGGCAGCTTCACCATTTGTTTCGAATGTTGATTACAGCAACAATACGTTAACAATTACTGCGCAGGTTCCAATGATTAATAACATCCCTCAAACGGCAGAATATTCTGTGGATGGCGGTATTTCATGGCAGCAGTCTAATGTATTTACAGGGCTTATAAATAATACACATTATGATATTCAGGTAAGAACAGTGGGTACACATTGTGTAGGTGCGTTAGAATTCTTCACATTGAATATTGCAAATATAATTACTCCAAATCAGGATGGTGTTAATGATACATTGGATCTTACAGCGCTTGGAAACTTTAATAACTTCACAGGTTCAGTGTATGACAGATATGGATCAGAATTATTCAGATTCTCGAAAGAACGCCCAATCTGGAACGGAACTTTAGGAGGTAAAAAGCTACCAACTGCAACATACTGGTATAAATTTAACTTCCAGTATCCGAAATCAAAAACAAGCATGACCCAGTCTGGCTGGATTATGTTGAAAAACAGAGAATAAAAAATCAATCGATAATGCAAAATGAAAGCCCTTCAAGAAATTGAGGGGCTTTTTTTAGGATAAATTAAGTTATTGCTCTTCTTAACTTTTTTACTACACACTTTCTTTCCAGAGCTGTGTAAATGAAATGAAATCTGCTACGCTGAGTTCTTCCGCTCTTTTATCCATAAATTCATGTGTTTTTAAAGCTTCCGGAATATTTAAAATTTTCAGCGCATTCGACAGCTTTTTTCTTCTCTGGTTAAAACCTGCCTTTACGATCTGTTTGAATAAAACCTCATTTCCGGCTAATCCTTCTTTCGGGTTTCGGGTGATTCTGATAACACCGGATTTTACTTTTGGCGGCGGATTAAAGACATTTTCATGAACCGTAAACAAGTACGAAGTGTCATAATAAGCCTGAATCAGGACAGAGAGAATTCCGTAATCTTTTGTTCTTGGGACGGCTGCTGTTCTTTCCGCTACTTCTTTCTGAAACATTCCCACCATTTCAGGAATCAGCTCATAATGATCGATAATCTGGAACAAGATCTGGGAAGAAATGTTGTAAGGAAAATTTCCGATAATGGCAATCTGTTCTCCGTTGGTAAACCGAAAATCCTGCTTCAGAAAATCTCCCACAAAAGTTTCTTCGGTTATTTTAGAATAGTTTTGCTTTAAGTATTCTATAGATTCTTTGTCGATTTCCGCAAGGTAAATATTCTGTTCTTTTTCAATAAGATATTTGGTGAGAACTCCCATTCCGGGACCCACTTCCATTACCTTATTGTAGCCCTCAAAACTCAGACCTTCCACGATTTTTCTTGCGATGTTTTCATCTGTCAGAAAGTGCTGACCAAGATGCTTTTTTGCTTTTACACTCAATGTTTTTTATGATTTTATTAACAGTGATTTTCTCTTTTTCGTCCCAAATTTCGGAAGATTTTTTCTATTTTAGCCAAAAATTTTAATATTAATGGCTAAATCTGTAGATGAATTTAATAAGAAAAGGCTTAGGTCTAGCAATATTACAGTAGTAATAAGTATTGCCTTAGTGTTATTTTTGTTAGGATTAATGGGACTTATTTTAATCAATGCCCAGAAATATTCCGACTATATCAAGGAGCAACTTGTTGTAAATGCTTACTTTGATGAAAACTATGAGGCAAAAGATTCTGTAAAGATTGCGAAAATGGAAGCTGAGGTTTTCAAAGAAATTCAGACACTGGCTCCGGTAAAGAAAGCAACGTACATCACCAGAGAAATGGCTTCCAAAGAAGCGAAAAAAGCAATGGGAATTGATACGGATGCGCTTTTCGAAGAAAATATTTTTCCTTCATCTGTAGAAATCGCCTTAAAACCGGAATATGTAGATCCTGCAAAGATCGATCAGGCCATTAAAGCCATTAAAGCTGTTCCCGGAATTATTGATGTAAAGAACGACAGTACTCTGATGGTTGATGTTTACAATAACCTGAGCAGAATTCTGAAATGGATCTTAGGTTTTTCCATTCTGTTTTTAATTCTTGCGGTTGTATTAATTAACAATTCCATCCGTCTGAAAATATTCTCCAAAAGATTTATTATTAAAACCATGCAGCTTGTAGGAGCGAAAAGAAGATTTATCCTGAAGCCATTCATTATTGAAGCGGTGGTTTTAGGAGCCATAGGATCTGCAATCGGACTTTTAGTGCTTTTCGGAGCATGGTATTACTTTACAAGCCAGATCGGATCTGCATTTGTACAGGACAATAACCAGTATTTCTGGCTGATTCTGATGGTATTTGGAGTGGGAATTTTTATTACGGTTTTAAGTACAGTAGTGGCTACCTGGAGATTCTTAAGATCAAACGTTGACGACTTATATTACTCTTAAAAATGAGCAAAAAAACAAATAAATTTTCCGCAGACAACTTCGGAAAAGAAACAACCGAAGCTCCAAAAGAAAATTCCTTTTATTTTGGAAAAGAAAACTTTAAATGGATGCTTATCGGTTTCGCATTTATCGTAGTTGGCTTTCTTTTGATGATGGGAGCCGATGCCAATACTGTGGACGGAAAATATGATCCGAATTCATGGAACGATGGTATTTTTTCTATCCGAAGAATCAGAATTGCACCATTATTTGTGGTTATCGGTTTTTGTATCGAAGTATATGCGATTTTAAAAAGAAAGTAAAAATAAATTGTATTTGAAGATTAAGAAATTCGGAAATTTAGCTCAGTCTAAATCTCTCGGTTTCTTAATCTTTTAATTTTGTATAAATTATGGATTTAATCAAAGCAATCATTATTGCGATCATCGAAGGCTTAACAGAATATCTGCCCATTTCATCAACCGCACACATGGGCTTCACCGCCAATTTGCTGGGGCTGGAAGAAACCGAATTTCTAAAGATGTTTCAGGTTTCCATACAGTTTGGAGCCATTCTTTCTGTGGTTGTGGCATACTGGAAAAAGTTTTTTGATCTGAAAAATTTGCAGTTTTATTTTAAACTGGCTTTTGCAGTAGTTCCGGCTTTGGTTTTAGGGTATTTATTTGATGATAAGATTGAAGCGGTTTTAGGAAATCAGATCGCTATTTCCTCCGTTTTGGTTCTTGGTGGAGTAGTCTTGCTGTTTGCCGATACGTGGTTCAAAAATCCAAAAATTGATGATGAAAAAGGCATTACCATAAAAAAAGCAGTAACCATTGGTTTTTGGCAGTGTCTGGCAATGATGCCGGGAACGAGCAGAAGTGCAGCTTCCATTATCGGAGGTATGACACAGGGACTGACAAGAAAAGCAGCGGCAGAATTTTCATTCTTTTTGGCGGTTCCTACCATGTTGGCGGTAACGGTATATTCGGTTTTTGTAAAAACATGGGGGAAAGAAACGCCCAATCCGCAGAAAGGTTATGAAATGATTATGGAATCTCAGGATCACATCATGATTTTCATCGTAGGAAATGTTGTTGCATTTATCGTTGCATTAATCGCCATCAAAGCATTCATCGGAGTTTTGAATAAATATGGTTTCAAACCTTGGGGTTGGTATCGTATTTTCGTTGGGGTTGCTTTACTGATTTATTTTTATTTCTTTAAATAAGAATGGACGAAAGAGTTTTTAGGAGTAAATTATTGCATAGAGTTTCTGTTGTTTTTTTTATAATAACAACATTATTTCTAATTTTAGGAATGATGAATGAAATTAAAACTTTAAACTTGATTTATTTGTTAATTTTATCCATATTATCTCTAATTGTTTGCATTAAATTATTTAATAAGAAGCGAAATGTAATTGTTTTAATAAATACTTTTATATTGTTGCTTTTACCCTTTATATTATATTATTCATTTTCTGTGTACCCAACACACTTTATTTATGAGCCTGAAAATTTATTTTTTTGTTGTTTACTTATCATATACATGTTGTGGGTAAATAAAAATAAAATAGATAATAAAGGAATTGACGAAATTAATGAAATAGGAAAAAACAAATGACCGCTGAAGATCTACAATCTGGACATATATTTTTATTAGACAAACCATTGGACTGGACTTCTTTTCAGGCGGTCAATAAAATGAAATACAAACTCAAAAGAGAGTTTGATTTACCTAAGAAATTCAAAATTGGTCACGCAGGAACCTTAGATCCGCGTGCAACAGGATTATTGATTGTCTGCTGTGGTAAATTCACCAAGAAAATTCCCGAAATTCAGGATGCCCCAAAAGAATACTGGACCGAAATAAAAATAGGCGTTCAGACCGAATCATACGATACTGAAAAACCCGAAATTCTGCATCAGGATATTTCGCAGATTTCAGAAGAGCAGATAAAAACGGCATTGGAAAAATTTGTCGGAGAAATAGATCAGACTCCGCCTGTTTTTTCGGCAATAAAAATTGAGGGAAAAAGAGCGTATGATCATGCCAGAGCAGGAGAGGAGGTGGAAATGAAATCCCGTAAAACCACAATTTTTTATATTGATGATGTAAAGATTGATTTTCCGCTCGTAAGTTTTACGGTGGGTTGCTCGAAAGGGACTTACATTCGCAGTTTAGCTCACGATATCGGACAGGAATTAAGTGTCGGAGCGTATTTAACACAATTGAGACGGACAAAGATCGGAGAATACAAAATTGAAGATGCCACGTCCGACTTTTTGGAAAATGATTTTAGATTTAACGAATCATAAAAAGAAATTTCTTTATTGATGAATACAGTCTGAAAAATAGTATGGAAAAAACAAGAATTAACAAATATTTATCTGAAGTAGGATACTGTTCGAGAAGAGCGGCAGACAAACTTTTGGAGGAAGGAAGAATCACCATTAACGGTAAAGTTCCTGAAATGGGAACAAAAGTTTCCGATGAAGACGTGATTGAAGTAGACGGAAAACCAATCCGCGAGCCGGAAGAAAACCATGTTTATATTGCCTTTAATAAACCTGTAGGAATTGTTTGTACCACTGATACAAAACGTGAGAAAAATAATATCATCGATTATATTAATCATCCTAAAAGAATTTTCCCAATCGGAAGACTGGATAAACCGAGCGAAGGATTGATTCTTTTAACCAGCGATGGCGATATTGTAAATAAAATTCTAAGATCCCGAAACAACCACGGAAAAGAATATATTGTAAGAGTCGATAAGCCGATTACGCCCAAATTTCTGGATAAAATGCGAAACGGTGTTCCGATTTTGGATACCGTTACTAAAAAATGTGAGGTCGAAAAAATTGATGAAATGAATTTTCGTATCGTCCTTACACAAGGTCTGAACCGACAGATCCGAAGAATGTGCGAATATTTAGGCTACGAAGTAAAGAAGCTGAAACGGATCAGGGTTTTAAATATCAAACTCGATCTTCCTATCGGGAAATGGAGAGATCTTACGGATGAGGAACTTTCTGCCTTACAAAAACTGGTTAAAGGTTCCAGTAAAACATACGATTAAAGATATTAGAGATGCCGGATTGGACATCTCTTTTTTTTAAACTTTTCTCAGATGTATTTACAGCTTTTTTGTAATCCTGAAAGGATCTAAGCAAAGTCTAAAAAAATTAACTTTAAAGAAAACCCTTCGACAAGCTGAGGGTGACATTGCGAATACTTCCTATAATAGTTAAAACAATGAATGATTGTTAAAAAAATATTTTGACAAAAAAATTAAAGCTGCATTGTCATTCTGACACAGGAGGAATCTCAAAAAGTTTTTTTATCTCCCGCGGATTTTACAGATCGCGCAGATTTAATTGATAAATTTAAATTAATTAACTGAGTTCGGGATAAGTCTTAAACGCAAGGTTAAACAAAGAGATTCAATTATCAGGAATTCCGCTTTTAAGATATACAAAGGCGTAAAACTTATCAAAGTAATACCATTTTTGTCTTTTTTAAATAAACGAAGTACCTTTGTTTACCTTACAAACTTTCAATAATTAAAAAAATCTTTTGTTTTTCTTTGCGATAAAATAATACAACATTATAAATCAATTATTTAATTTTTTTTCTTATCCCGAACTGAGGTTAATTAAAAAGAGGTATCTTGTTGATTTTAAATGTGATATTTTTATGTTATGCTTCTTTTGCGGTTCAATTAAAGTGTGGAAAATTGCATCCTACTTCAAATACCATTTCATCCTCACTTCATACTCTGGTTTCAGTTTTAGCATCTTCCAGATTTTATTCTCATCTTTTTCGGAAACTCGGTAAAAAATAATTTTTTCTGCAGAATATTTAAAATAAGGATGATTTTTCAGCCATTCTTCCGGAGCATCCTGCAACGTATATTTCTGAACATTCGAAGTTATAAGCGGTGCGGTTGAAAGTAATTTTTTCGTCAGTTCCGGATCAATATTGTACGTAGAAAGAATCTGTTCTTTATTCACGAATCCACCCAGTTTATTTCGAAAACCGATCATCGAACCGGCTGCTTTTCCGTCAAATCCAAACTCTATAAGCTGTTTGTAGGTTATTGCGTTTAAATCTACCTTGGTAAAATCCGTTTTTTCCTGCTGCTTAGTTTCAGATTTGTCATTTTTACTCACCGCAATTGTTTCTGTATTGAATTTAATGAACGGTTTCATTTCCTCAAACTTCTCAGAAGAAATAACAAAACATTTCTGAATGTCTTCCAGATTTTTAAAGCTTCCTTTTAAATTCCGGTCACGGTAATTGATGATGATTTGTGCCTGTTTATCTGAAAAGCCAAAAGACTTCCATCCTTCAAAATCCAATGCATTCGGATCGAAAGAATGATATTGAATTTTCTTTTTATCGACATTAAAATTTTTAGCAGCTCTGTAATTTTCCGGTGTTTTCTCCGGTAGAATAAGATAAGGATCGATTTTCTGAAAATTTTCTTCACTGATGATAAAGCACTCCCTGAATTTTTCCTTGCTCACAAAACTTCCGCCCAGATAACTTTTGTATTTTAAAATAGCTTTTGCCTGATTTTCACTAAAGCCCATTTTCGTCCAGTCGTCTGCCGAATAAAGATCGGGGTTAAATTTTCCTCTAACCGTAATCGATTTTTTTTCAAAACTTTTGAATGCAACTGATTTGGCTTCTTTACGGGTTTCCGGAAGTAAAATATAATGGTTCAGCTCCGAAAACTTTTCCTCAGAAATGGCAAAGCATTTTTTAAGCTGTTCCTTTGATACAAATCTTCCTCCGACTACTTTCTTATAGTTGAGAATCGTCGCTGTTTGTTTTTCTGTAAACCCTAAATTCTGCCATTGTTTTTCATCCAGTTCATTAGGATCAAACTCTGTGAGATGGAGCACAGCGAATGGTTGTGTGATAAACTGAACATCGGGAAATTCTTCCTTTTCCTTACTTGTATATTTTTGAAAAGCGAATAAAATGATCAGCAATATTCCCATGACTGCCAATCTCTGGTAATAGTTTTTTTTCATCGCTGTAAACTTAATCATTCTGTTAAGTATTCGCAATGATGGGGTTGCAATTGGATTATTTTAGGATATAAATTCTGTTATTCGGCTTCAAAAAATAAATTCAAAAAAGATTATGGAAGAAATATTTAAACTATTCCTCATCCCTCTCTGCCAAAGACTCCTTCAGTTTCAGCAATTCAGCTTTTACAAATTCCAATCTGTCGATGATGGTGATGGTTTCGGAGATCTTGCTGTTGGTGGTTAATGCGATTTTAGCACCGTCCAGAGTGTAGCCTTTTTCTTTTACGAGATGATAAATGATCTGAAGATTTTTAATGTCTTCCGGAGTGAAATACCGATTGCCTTTTTTGTTCTTTTTAGGCTTAATGATAGGGAATTCCTGTTCCCAATAACGTATTAATGAAGTATTTACATCAAAAGCTTTCGCTACTTCTCCTATTGAATAATACAGTTTATCAGGTAAATTTATCTTCATTTTTAGAATCGTAATGGTCAAAGATAAAAATTTTTTAAATCCCACAGCAAATTAAGAGGGCAAAAAGTTCATTCTCCGCTTTGTAATCAGGGTTCAATGTGAATTTTATGATAAGAAAATGTAATTCTTTTTGTTATTTTTGATGATGAAAAACGTATAAAAAATTGAATTCTATTTCTGTTATCCATATTAATCTTTTTCAGCCTGGTAAAAATACCTCAGATTTTTATTTCAACCGAATGAAGGAACATCTGGTTTTGGGACACAGACATATCGAAAAACCGCACCGTCATGATTTTTATGCCACAATTCTCTTTACCAAAGGAAGCGGAATGCATGAAATTGATTTTCAGAAATATGACGTTTCAGCAGGAAGCTTATTTTTTATGTCTCCGGGACAGATTCACAGCTGGGAACTTTCTGAGGATATCGATGGATATATTTTTTTCTGCTCACAGGATTTTTACGAAATGCATTATGTCAATCAGAAGCTCAGAAGTTTTCCCTTTTTCGGATCGGTTAATTTCCCAAGAAAATTACAGCTTACTGCAACGGAACTAAGAGAAAATAATCACCTTTTTGCAGCACTGGAAAAAGAATATCAGCTTCAAAACGTGATGAAAGATGGTTTAATTCTTTCACTGATGTCACAGATTTTCATTCAGGCAACAAGAGCTTTTTCAAAAGAGCTGGGAAAAGAAAATTCTGGGGTTAACATTTCTTATTTTAAACATTATCAGCAGTTCGAAAATCTTATTGAAGAGTATTTTGCAAAAGAAAAATCCGTTGCTTTCTATGCTTCTTTATTGGAAATTTCGTCTAAACATTTAAACAGAATTACCAGAACTGTCGTTCAGAAAACAGCGACTGACGTTATTACAGAAAGAATAATTCTGGAAGCCAAAAGAATGCTTATGTATCTTGATGAAAGCCTTACGGAAATTGCGTTCCGTCTTGGTTTCGAAGAATATTCCTATTTTGTGAGAGTCTTCCGTAAAACTTCCGGCATGACTCCCACACAATTTATTAAAAAATATAAGGCTTAATTTTGTTGATGGTATGAAGTTTAACTCCAACAAACTCCTCTCTAAAACTCTGAAACACTCAAACTCAAACTCTCACCTCAATATCTACAATACCAATTGAAAAGGTCCTTCAAATACCGTGTCGAAAGAATCTACAAGATTTCCTTTTTCATCAAAAACGCCAATCGTCATATTCTGTTTCGAAAACCGGATCTCTTTTTCAGGGAAAGAAATATTGATATTTCCTTTTAAGATCTGATCCCCTTTCAATATAATTTTTTCATTGCCGAAGAAATTAATTTCCGCATTTTTAGGATTCAAGACTTTTATTGTGAGTGTTTTCTTTTCGTTGGATTTGTTTAAAAGCGTATAAATAAAAGTATTCGTAATTTTTCCGTTTTTAATGAAAAATGTTGATCCTGCCGGTTTAATGAATTTAGCTTCCATCGAACCTCTGTCGTACATCAGAAATCCTAAAAACCCGATCAGTAAACTTAAAATTACCGTTGTTGCTTTCATTCTTCCGGTAAATTTGAATTTCTCCTGATTTTCAATTTCCGCTTCTGTGGCATAACGGATCAGCCCTTTCGGAAGACCTACTTTTACCATAATTTCGTCACACGCATCAATACATGCGGTGCAGTTTACGCATTCCAGTTGCTGTCCGTTTCGGATGTCAATTCCTGTAGGACAGACAACAACACATTGATTACAATCGATACAATCTCCTTTTCCGACGGCTTTTCGGTCTTCGTCTTTTTTCCATTTGGAGCGGTTTTCACCTCTTTTAAAATCATAATAAACGTTGATGGTCTGTTTGTCGATTAAAACGCCCTGTAATCTTCCGTACGGACAAACCAAAGTACAAACCTGCTCTCTCAGCCACGAAAAAACAAAATAGAAAACCGCAGTGAAACAGATCATCGCAAGAAACTTCAGCGGATTTTCTGCGGGACCTTCGGTGATGATTCTGAAAACTTCTTCATAACCAACAATATACATGAACATGAAATTCGTAATCACCACAGAAAGAACGGCGTAAACAGACCATTTGGTGAGCCTTTTTCTTATTTTTTCGCTGTTCCATTCCTGTCGGTCGAGCTTCATCTGTTTATTACGGTCGCCCTCGATCCAGTATTCTATTTTCCGGAAAACCCCTTCCATAAAAATGGTCTGCGGACAAAGCCAGCCACAGAAAATCCTTCCGAAAACAACGGTGAAAAGCATCACAAAAATAACAGAAGTAACGGCTCCAAGTGCTAAAATGAAAAAATCCTGCAGATAAAACGGCTGTCCGAAAATAAAAAATTTTCTGTCGATAACATTAAATAAAAGAAAAGGATTATGGTTGATTTTCACAAAAGGTAAAGTGAAAAATATCGCTAAAAGCAAATAAGTTACATAATCTCTGTAGTTGGTAAATTTTCCTTTGGGTTTTCTCGGATAGACCCATTTTCTTTTTCCGGTTTCGTCCATTGTTCCTACGGAATTCCGGAAGCTTTCCTCATAAAGTTCCGGAGCCTGAAAATTGCTGTTCTGTGTATTCATCTTTTTGATTTGATCTGAAAGCTGGCTGAAATCATTTAATAAAGTTTAAATGCTCATTTCCAGATATTTTTAACTAAAATCCTATAGTGTTTTTCACTGATACAAAGCTCTGCAATAATTGTTTCCTGAACTAATATGATCTGCTTCTGAAATAGTACAATTCGGACATTTTGGATTTGGTTTTTATTTAATCAAAAAGAGAAAATAAACTTTGAATCTCATTTTACATATCGTAAATTGCCTGCTTTAAAAATTGTGCGGAATGAAAAATATTTTAAAAACCGGCTCGCTTGGTTTGATTTTAGCAGTATATAGCTGTCAATCAGTAAATACCACTAAAATGTTTTATGAAGATGTAAAGCCCGAGAAAGTTTCGGATCAGTTCAGTTTTACCGAAGGTCCTTCCTCGGATAAAGAAGGGAATGTGTACTTCACGGATCAGCCGAATGATAAGATTTATTATTGGGACTGGAAAACCAATAAAGTGATTGAGTTCATGAATAAAACGGGAAGAGCCAACGGAACACATTTCGATAAAGATGATAATTTAATCACCTGTTCCGATGATCAGGGTGAAATCTGGAAAATTTCAAAAGATAAAAAAGTACAGGTTCTGCTGAAAGGCTTTGAAGGAAAAAGACTGAACGGACCGAATGATGTCTGGAATGACGAGTTTGGCGGAATGTATTTTACCGATCCTCTGTATGTACGAGATTACTGGGTGAATTTTAAGCAGGAAACTCCGCATAAAAGTTTATACTACAGAAATAAAGACGGACAGATTTCCAAACTTGAAACCTTTACACAGCCGAATGGAGTGGTAGGAAGCGAAAAATTCAGAAAATTGTATGTTTCGGATATTGATGCCGGAAAAACATATGTTTATGATATTTTGGGCGAAGGAAAATTATCCGAGAAAAAACTTTTCTGTGAAATGGGTTCCGACGGAATGACGTTAGACAAACACGGAAATCTTTATTTAACTGGAAAAGGGGTTCATGTATTCAACAGAGAAGGAAAGAAGATTTATCATATTCCCATCGAAGAAGACTGGACTTCTAACGTTACTTTCGGAGGTAAAAATAATGATGTTCTATTCATCACCGCTTCAAAATCTGTTTATACTTTACCGACACGAGTAAGAGGAGTGAGATAAATTTAAGGTTGAGGTTAAGGTTTAGATAAGCGTTGTGTTTTAATCTCAGCCTTAATCTAAATCTTAACCTCAACCTTAATCTTAATACGCCACTTCCATTTTTACTTTCTTGCCCTTCAGTTTTTCATTGGCAAGTTTTTTCAGCAGCGCATTGACTTTATTTCTTGATACGGCAACGTAAGAAGTCGTGTCTTTTACTTCGATCAAGCCGACATCTTCTTTCTGGAGTTCTCCTTTTTTCAGCAGATAACCAACAATGTCCACTTTATTCACTTTGTCTTTTTTTCCGGCGCTGATATAGATGGTTTGAAAAGGCGTTTTTTCCGGAACTCTGGTAAATCCGGCTACGCTGTCTTCCGGTGTATTGTTTTTGATGAAAGGGAAATTTTCATCTTCCGTCATAATAAGATACGCAAAACCTTTCGCGTTCATTCTTGCTGTACGACCGTTTCTGTGGATGAAAGCGTCTTCTTTCGGCGGTAACTGATAATGAACGATCGATTCTACTTCCGGAACATCTAACCCTCTTGCAGCCAGATCAGTGGTAATTAAAATTCTTGCAGAATCGTTCCTAAATTTCAGCAGGGCGCGTTCTCTTTCATCCTGTTCCATTCCTCCATGGAAGGTTTCTCTGTCAATTCCTTTCTGGCGGAGAAGCTCGGAAATCCGGTCAACTGCTTCTCGGTGATTGCAGAAAATTAAAGTTCTTTTGTTCCCGATTTTACAGATTAAATTGAATAACGTGTCCAGTTTTTCTTCCGGCGTAGTCATTACCTTTTTAAACTGAATGTCGGGTTTTGCTTCGCTTAGTTTTAAAAAATCAATAATCTTTTCATCTTTTAATCCAGTAAATGCAGGAATTTCGTCCATTGCCGTTGCGGAAGTTAAAATTCTCTGAGACAATCCCTTCAATGAATTGGAAATAAATTCCATATCATCATGAAAGCCAAGTTCAAGAGCCTTATCAAACTCATCCAGAACCAGCGTTTTGATGGTTTTCGGATCAAAATTATTATTCCTCAGATGATAAACCACTCTTCCCGGTGTTCCGATTAATACCGCCGGAGCTTCAATCAGGTTGTTTACCTCAATTTTTTTGTCGTGACCGCCATAACACACGGAAACTTTAAAATCGGTTCCCATTGCTTTAAAAACCTGCTCGATCTGTAAAGCCAGTTCTCGCGCCGGAACCAGAATAAGAGCCTGAATTCCTGAACTGTTTTTCTTTAAATTTCGCAGCACAGGAAACAAAAAAGCCAGTGTTTTTCCCGAACCGGTAGGAGAGAGCAGGACAACATCCTGATTGTTTTCTGTCGCTTTGTATGTAGATTTCTGCATCTGATTCATGTCCTGAATCTGCAGTTTTTCGTAGATAGATTCTAATTCCATGGTGCAAAGATACAGAATTCGTTATGGTGTTGGCTAGTTGTTTTTTTCAGTTTAAAGTTTAAGATTTGTTTTTAACTAAAAGATATCAATAAAAAATTATAAGGCGCTTTTTCCTGATTTCAAAGGCTGGATTAGAATGATGGTTTAGCTGTCTTAGGTAGCTTCATTTTATTAAAACAATATTTCAGGGATGAATATTTGTAAAGTATGCATTGTCTGGTAAAGATATGCAGTATTTTGATGCTCAGAATATTATTGTTTGTTTCAAATAAATTTCATATCTTTGCACCCACTTTTGTGGCGAAAAGGTTTGAAGAGTAAATAACTAAAAATTAATTACTTCCGTATTTTTCAATTCACATTTATTCAGACCGTTGAAAGAGAAGGAATACAAATTTAATTAGAATTATGTCAAAAGAGACAAATTCAGCTGAATTATTATTAAATCAAAACGTAGCACCTGAACAATTTGACTGGGATTCTTTCGAATCTGGTCTTGATGCTGATGCTAGAAAAGAGAAAAGCGATTTAGAAGAAATCTACAACGGATCTTTAAACAACTTAGACGATAACGACGTTCTAATTGGTAAAGTAGTAAGATTAACTGATAAAGAAGCTATCGTAGACATCAACTTCAAGTCTGAAGGTGTTATTTCTCTTAACGAATTCCGTTACAACCAAGGTCTTAAAGTAGGAGACGAGGTAGAAGTAATGGTGGACAGAAGAGAAGACAAAACAGGACAGTTACAGTTATCTCACAGAAAAGCAAGAACGCTTAAAGCCTGGGATAAAGTAAACGAACTTCACGAAACAGGTGAAATCGTTAACGGTTTTGTTAAGTCTAGAACTAAAGGAGGTATGATCGTTGACGTACATGGAATCGAAGCATTCTTACCTGGTTCTCAGATCGACGTTAAGCCAATTAAAGATTACGATCAGTTCGTAGGAAAAACTATGGAATTCAAAGTTGTGAAAATCAACCCTGAGTTCAAAAACGTAGTAGTTTCTCACAAAGCATTGATCGAAGCAGATATCGAAGGTCAGAAAAAAGAAATCATCGCTCAGTTAGAAAAAGGACAGGTTCTTGAAGGTACTGTTAAGAATATTACTTCTTACGGTGTGTTCATCGACTTAGGAGGTGTTGATGGATTGATCCACATTACAGACCTTTCTTGGTCTAGAGTGAACCACCCATCTGAAATCCTTGAGGACGGACAGACTGTAAAAGTGGTTATCCTTGATTTTGATGATGAGAAAACAAGAATCCAGTTAGGTATGAAGCAATTAGAAGCTCATCCTTGGGATGCTCTTTCTGCTGACTTAAAAGTTGGAGATAAAGTAAAAGGAAAAGTAGTAGTTCTTGCTGACTATGGTGCATTCGTAGAAATTGCTCCGGGTGTTGAAGGATTAATCCACGTTTCTGAAATGTCTTGGTCTACTCACTTGAGATCTGCAGGTGACTTTGTAAAAGTAGGTGATGAGGTAGAAGCTGAAGTACTTACTTTAGACAGAGAAGACAGAAAAATTTCTTTAGGTATCAAGCAATTAAGCAAAGATCCATGGGAAAATATCGAAGCTAAGTATCCTGTAGGATCTAAGCACGTAGGAACTGTAAGAAACTTCACTAACTTTGGTGTATTCGTAGAGTTAGAAGAAGGTATCGACGGTTTAATCTACATTTCTGATCTTTCTTGGACTAAGAAAATCAAGCATCCATCTGAATTCTGTGCAGTTGGTGATAAATTAGATGTTGTAGTTCTTGAACTAGACATCCAGGCTAGAAGATTATCTCTAGGTCACAAACAATTAACAGAAAACCCTTGGGATGCATTCGAAACTAAATATGCTGAAGGAACAGTTCACGCTGGTAAAGCGGTAGAAGTACACGATAAAGGAGCTTCTGTACAGTTCGAAGATGCTGAAGTTGAAGCATTCTGTCCATCAAGATTATTAGAGAAGGAAGACGGATCTAAAATCAAGAAAGGTGAAGAGGCTGATTTCAAAGTAATTGAATTCAACAAAGAATTCAAGAGAGTAGTAGTTTCTCATACAGGAATCTTCAGAGACGAAGAGAAGAAAAACGTAAGAGAAAACTCTAACAACAGATCTAATAATGTTTCATCATCTTCAAACGAAGAGAGATCTACTCTTGGAGATATCGATGCATTAGCAGAATTAAAAAGAAAAATGGAAGAAGGGAAATAATACCTGATTCATTTTAAATATTAAGCCACTCAAAAGAGTGGCTTTTTTGTTTTTATTCAATTCATAAAATTGCTGTTAATCCGGGATTTCTTAATTTGATTTATTCATAAATTTAGCGGAGTTTATATACTATTGTTAAATTAAATGTCTATTTAAATAATTTTAAATTATACTATTGTTTTATTGTTAATTATATGTAAATTAGCGGCTTTATTAGTGTATATGAAAAAAGTAGCTTTACCCCTTTTATTTGTAGTTTCTGCAATGTTTCCTTCTGTTCTTTTCGGACAGGATAATGAGAAGTTAATTAAGGATTATATTTCTCAAAATAAGATCAGAGAATATAAGAAATCAGATCTTACAAATTTTAAGATTGATAATGTTGATGAATCAAAGTCATTAAATGGAAATGTAATTAAATTCCAGCAGACTTATAATGGACTTCCGGTATACAATGCGGAAGGTACTGTTTTAGTAAGAGATAATAAAGTAATTTATTATTCTGATACTTTTTTGAAAGATTATACTTCTTCTGTATCAAATACAGCTTCTGTTACGAAGACTGCTGCTCTTCAGAAAATAGCTGAAAATTTACAGAAAGATAAAATTCAGAATTATCCTATTTTAGGGTATAATGATGCAGATTTAAATAACGCACCCGCTGCAAAACAAAGACTGGTATACGTACAAGATAATGGTGCTTTAAAATTAGCTTACCAATTCTCTTTTCCAGAGCCTAATTCTCCAAGCTATTGGGATATTCTAGTAGATGCAAATACAGGAAATATTATCAGTAAACTAGATTTGAACTTATCCTGTAATTTCCATAATGATGCTTATTCGCGTGATTACAGTCATGTTCATAATGAAACTATTACAGCAGGACCGCTAAAGCAAGAAGAAAGTAAAAATAGTTTTTCACTTTTAGCACCCGATAACGCTTCATATAATGTTTTTGCATTACCTATAGAGGCTCCTACATTTGGTTCAAGATCAATTGTAAGTAATCCATGGATCTTAACTGCCTCTCCGGAAGGATGGCATTATGACGGAACTACCCGTTATACAATTACAAGAGGTAATAACGTACATGCTTATGAGGATACAGCAGGAACCAATGCAGTTGGATATTCACCTGATGGAGGCACTACAAGAAATTTCAATTATGCTTTTAATATTAATGATGATCCATTAAACAATCAGAATGCGGCAATAACGAATTTATTTTATATTAATAATAAAATTCACGATATTTTCTACATGTTTGGTTTTACTCCTACAGCAAGAAACTTTCAGAATACTAATTTTGGCTTAGGAGGTTCTGGTAACGATTATGTACAGGCTGAAGCACAAGATGGAGGAGGAACAAATAATGCTAACTTTGCAAGTCCTAGTGATGGAAGTAAACCAAGAATGCAGATGTATCTTTGGTCAGCTGTGAACAGAATATTTTATTATAATGCACCGACTTCGGCAGTGCCTCGTCAACCCATTGCAGGAACAGCTTTATTTGGAAATGCTTTAGATGCGACTGGTGTTACAGGCAATGTACAGTTATCCTCAGTTCTTGATGGCTGTACAGCAATACCTGCAGGATCTTTAACGGGTAAGATTGGTTTAGTAGAAAGAGGAACTTGTAATTTTACAGTTAAGGTGAAAAATGCACAAAACGCAGGAGCTACAGCAGTAATTATTTATAATAACACTACAAATGGTGATACGGTTGGAAATATGTCTGGAACTGATGCAACGATTACTATCCCATCAGTTCTAATTTCAAATACTGAAGGTGAATATATTAAAGGGCAGCTTTCCGCTAATACAACTGTAAATGTAACTTTAAAAAATGATCCTGCCAGCAGTATTACGCCAGATGGAAGTTTTGATAATGGAATAGTAGTTCATGAATATGGTCACGGAATTTCTAATAGACTTACCGGAACTGGTTCTGGATGTTTGAATTCTTCTTTAGATAAAGAGCAAATGGGTGAAGGATGGTCGGACTTCTTTGCTTTAATGCTTACTAATAAGGCGGGAGATAACGCCTCTGTTCCAAGAGGTATGGCAACATATGCAGCAGGACAAGGGATTTTTGGAAGCGGTATAAGACCAGCTCAATATTCACCAGATTTTGCCATTAATGATTATACTTATGGTGACACCAATGGAATGGAGTATACGAATACTAATTTACAAATAGTTCCTGATGTACACTCTATTGGATTTGTATGGGCTACAATGCTTTGGGATCTTCACTGGCAGTATGTTGCCAAGTATGGATATTCTTCTGATGTAATGGCAAACACAACAAATGGTAGCTCAAGAGTTTTACAATTAGTAACCGACGCATTGAAACTTCAGGTTTGTAATCCTACATTTATCAATGGTAGAGATGCCATCATTGCAGCAGATCAGGCTAAAGGAGGTGCAGACAGATGTATGATCTGGAGAACGTTTGCAAAGAGAGGTTTAGGTGTTAATGCTAGTGCGGGAAGTTTAACAAATATTAATGATCAGGTTCAGGATTTTAGTGTTCCTGCAGATTGTGTATTGGCTACAGACGAAGTAAAAGTTGTTAAAAACAACATTTCAATTTATCCTAATCCTGCGAAGAATGAATTTTTCATCAATTTCCCAAGCAATACGTTAGGAAAAGTAAGTGTTGAAATTTATGATATGTCTGGAAAATTAGTTTCTTCTGAGGATAAAATTTCTCCAGATGCTAAAAAATCAATCTCTACAGATAAACTGATTAACGGAACATATATGGTGAAAGTAAAAGGCATCGGTATTGATGCTGCATCAAAAGTTATTGTTAAAAAATAATCTGAATATTTATAAATTTTAGTTACGGCGCGAGCGAAGCTCGCGCCGTAACTTTTTATTTTCACAGCCATTTTATTATTCATTTAATAATATATTGTACCTTTGCAGGCTGTAAAAATGAATTATGCAGAAGAAAAATATTTTAAAGGGAGTTCTATTTGTAGGGATTGGCGCAAGTATATATGGGATGCTGGCAACGTTTGTTAAACTCGCTTATCAGGATGGTTATACCACTTCAGAAGTTACAACATCACAGTTTTTATTGGGAATAGTGGGCCTTTTAGTCTTAAATTTTATTCAGACAATCACCTCTAAAAAAGCTTTGCCTTCACCAACATCAAAAGAAGTAAGAAACTTACTGTTAGCCGGAACTTCATTAGGTTGCACCAGTTTGTTTTATTACATTGCAGTTCAGTATATCAATGTCTCGATAGCGATTGTTTTGCTGATGCAGTCCGTCTGGTTCAGTGTAGTGGTGGAAAGTTTTCTGACAAAAAAACTGCCCAATGCAAGAAAAATTGTTTCCGTTATTATTGTTTTGGCGGGAACCATTTTAGCCACCAATTTAATCAATGAAAGTTTAGATCTGGACTGGAAAGGAATTTTCTGGGGATTATTAGCTGCAGCTTCCTATACACTAACGATGTTTACTTCCAATACTTTAGCAACGCACTTACCTGTTTTCAGAAAAAGTATTATCATGCTTTTGGGTGGTTCAGTTGTTGTTTTTGCATTTTTGTTTTTTGCACAGATCGGACCGCTGCATTTCGAAGGTTTAAAATCTTTTTACCTTAATTTTACAGACAATACAGAGCATATTCATTCCTTTAATTATTCAATTTTATGGAAATATGGTTTAATTTTATCACTTTTCGGAACCATAATTCCGCCGATTTTATTTAATGTCGGATTTCCGAATGCAGGACTTGGATTGGGAAGCATCGTTTCTTCTTTAGAATTACCGGTTTCTGTGACGATGGCCTTTGTTTTATTGGGTGAAAAAGTAATTTTTATACAATGGGTTGGAATTGCACTAATACTTTTTGCAATTGTCCTCATGAATTTATCTAAAAAAGAAAATCAACTTGCTGAAATATCTTAAATAATACTATTGAAACCGTTTCATTTGGAACGGTTTTTTAATTTCAGTAAATAAAATGGTTTATGAAATATTACAGAAATATATTTACCGCATTAATTTTTATTACAAGTACGAATCTTTTATTGTCACAGGTGAAACCACTGGATGCGGAATTAACGAATTATCAATACCCTTTCGAAGTTCATTTTTTAAATTTTACATCTCAGAAAAACAATTTGAAAATGGCTTACATGGATGTTCAGCCAACAAAGTCAAACGGAAAAGTCATCATGCTCCTTCATGGTAAGAATTTTAATGGAGCTTATTGGGAAAGAACCGCCAAAGACCTTTCAGATAATGGTTTCAGAGTGATTATTCCGGATCAGATAGGATTTGGAAAATCTTCAAAACCTCAAAGTTATCAGTTTTCATTTTCGCAGTTGGCAGAAAATACAAAAGCCATTTTGGACAAATTAAAAATCGATAAAATTATTGTTTTAGGACATTCGATGGGAGGGATGATTGCGACAAGATTTACTTTACAATACCCCGAAAAAGTTGAAAAATTGATCTTAGAAAATCCAATCGGATTGGAAGATTATAAAACATTTGCTGCTTATCAAACAATTGATCAGGCATATCAGTCAGAATTAAAAAATACCGCAGAAACCTATAAAAATTATCAGCTTAAATTTTATTACGACAATAAATGGAAAGCAGAATATCAACCATGGTTAAACTTAATTGCAGGATGGACTGTACATCCTGATTATCCAAAAGTTGCATGGGATGCAGCCTTAACTTCAGATATGATTTACAATCAGCCGGTTTGCTATGAATTTAAAAACATAAAAGTTCCCACTTTACTCATTATCGGAACAAGAGACAGAACCGCAATCGGGAAAGACCGCGCTCCAAAAGAACTGCAAACAAAAATGGGGCAATATCAGGAATTAGGAAAGAAAACACAACAACAGATTGTTGGTTCTAAACTCGTGGAAATCGAAAACGTAGGACACCTTCCGCATATCGAAGTCTATGATAAATTCTGGAATG
Source organism: Chryseobacterium sp. ZHDP1 (assembly GCF_018603435.1). Taxonomy (GTDB): domain Bacteria; phylum Bacteroidota; class Bacteroidia; order Flavobacteriales; family Weeksellaceae; genus Chryseobacterium; species Chryseobacterium indicum. The sequence goes on from NZ_CP075682.1 coordinate 4,793,006, forward strand.
CGTTGTATGAATTTATTAAGTAGAAAAGCAAAAGGTTTGATGATTGAAAATTTAAATGATTGAGAGAATATATAAATTTATTTTTAATGAATGAATTCTCCTCCTCTGGAGGGGTGGCAAAAATTTCCTGAAATTTTTGACGGGGTGGTTTTAAAATGCATACTTTTCTTAGCCCCGATTGCAGTAAAAATCCTTTTTTGAAAAAAAAAAGATTGCAGCGGAAAGCGGGAAAAAGCTCCAAATAAATATGTACTTCAAATAAAAAGAGACCGCTAAAAATTAGCAGTCTCTTTTCGTATGTATTGTTGTCTGAATTATTTCTTCTTGTAAGCAGCGTCTTTAATTCTCGCTTTTTTACCTCTAAGATCTCTGAAGTAGTAGATTCTAGATCTTCTAACTTTACCTCTTCTGTCAACTTCGATTTTTTGAAGAGCCGGCATGTTGATTGGGAATACTCTTTCTACTCCTACATCACCAGACATTTTTCTGATGGTGAAAGTTTTTGTAGAACCAGTACCTCTCAATTGGATAACTGTTCCTTTGAAAAACTGAGTTCTTGTTTTTTGTCCTTCTTTAATTTCGTAGTAAACAGTGATCGTATCACCCGCTTTGAATTCAGGGAATTCTTTTTTTGTAATGTACTTGTCTTGTACGTACTTTAATAAATCCATTATTAATAAATAAAATGTTAAAGCTAAGCAACTTACACGGACTTCGTCAGAGGTTGAATAACAGGTTGCAAATGTACAAAACATTTTTGAAATTTTCCAAACAATTTTATATTAAATATCATGAAATTTTCATCCCGTTTTTCGGCTCAGATTTAATGTTTCCTTCAACTTCCCATCAGACACAGTTTATATGTGAATTCTACTTTTGCACGAAAATAAAATCAGGCAGTACAATTTTTAATAATCCGCTGATATACAATTTTTAATCTCAATAAATCTAATAAAAATTAAACTAAAAATGAAACATTATTTTTTCTTTTTCCTCTTCGTCGTCCAGATGGTTTTTGGACAGACTTTGTATCCTTATTTACAAAATCCGACGCCAACTTCCATGATTGTCAACTGGAAAACCTCTTCCAATAATGAAACCACAGTTTTTTACGGAACCAGCCCAACCAACCTGAATGTTACTTTTACAGGAACAACGAATATTTTTTCAGATACAGGATATAACAACAATTACTTTTATCACACTGCAAAAATTGCCAATCTTCAGCCTAACACAAAATACTATTATAAGATTAAAACAGGAACCAGTGAATCTGCAGTGTATAATTTCCGGACACTTCCTCTACCGGGACAAGCAGCAACAGCCAACGGAAAAATCCGTTTCCTGATCATGGGCGACAACCAGATTAAAGCAGAACCGAGATACGATACCTTAACTTTAAATGCTTATAAAAAATTAAAGGAAAAATTCGGTGCGGCTTCCGATCCTTCAGATAATATTGCTTTAACCTTCATGGTAGGAGATCAGGTAGATGTGGGAACTCTGGATCATTACGAAAATGTTCATTTCAAGAAAAACATTAATTTATCGCCTTATCTTCCGATTCAGACCACGGTGGGAAACCATGAAACTTACGGAAGTCTGGGAATGAATTCCTATTATGCACATTTTTACATCGATGAAATTCAGTATAAAAACATTAGCTCAGGAAACGAAAATTACTATGCGCAACAGGCTGGAAACGTTCTCTTTATAAGCTTAAGCTCTGAACATACCGGTTCTGCACAAATGACTTGGCTGCAACAGGTTTTAAATGCTGCAAACGGCGATTCTACGGTAGACTGGATCATTTCTCTGAGCCACAGACCGTATCAGGCGGAACAATATGTAGGAGATATTTCTACATGGGTAAGAAACAGTGCCGTTCCACTTTTAACCACTTCTTCAAAATATTTAATGCACGTTGGAGCGCATCACCATTTATACCACAGAGGTCAGCTGAAAAATACACCGAATTACCAGATTATTTCCGGTGGAGTTGCATGGGATCAGTATTGGGGAATGTCGACCGAACAGGACTTTGATGATGTTCAGAAAACATTAACAGACTGGACGTACCAGATCGTGGAAGTAGATGTAAACACAGGAAAAGTAGATGTGGAATCCTATTCTATCGGAGGGGTTTATCATAAAAAATATAATGAGCTGATTGATACATTCCACCGCTATAAAAATCAGCCCAAACCTGCAAAACCTTCCATTTCCAATACATTTACGGCGCCGGTTACTTTACCGTTAACTTTAAACGGAAGTACATTTTCAAGCTCAAACGGAGAATTGCTGAACACCACTCAGTTCTTAATTAGTAAAGCGGCTGATTTTTCCATCATTGAAAAAGAATTTTACAGAGACTATGAAAACTGGTTCGGAAAAGACGGAAGCGGAACTCCCGATATCACCAAAAACCTGAATGCAGGAGTAGATATCACAAAAGCTACTATTGCCGCCAACTCAATCACCAACGGAAATTATTACGTAAAAGTGCGTTACAGAGACCGCAACATGGAGTGGAGCGACTGGAGTGATGTAAAACAGTTTACAGTAACCGGAAGTGTGGTTTCTAATCCTGTTTTCACTTTAAATAAAACAGAATATCTTCAAAACGAACCCATTATTGCCAACTTTACAGACGGTCCAGGAAATAATCAGGACTGGGTTGGAATTTATAAAAAAGGACAGAATCCTTCTGCCGTAACTTCTCAGGCTTTTGTGTATACCAACGGGCAAACCGCAGGAACAGCCACTTTCCCGAACGGAATTTCTGCCAAAGGTCAGTATTTTGCAGGATTTTTTGCCAATAACGGATATACGGAAATTACACCGAGAAAAAACTTCTACGTAGGTCCGAAAGTTAATCTGAGTACCACTTCAGATGTTTATCCTGTTGGCGGAACCGTAACCGTAAATTTCTCCAACGGACCGAATTTAACCAAAGACTGGATCGGAATTTATAAAATGGGACACACGCCCGGAACCATAAATTCTACTCAGTGGAGCTATGTGACAACGGCTTCGGGAACGCTTAATTTTACAGGCCTTGCCAAAGGATATTATTATGCACAGTACTTCTTGGAAGACGGTTATACAACGGTTGGAGAAAAAGTTTTCTTTAAAGTAGGGGATGTAGTCACCGAACTTTGGATCAACAAACCGGTTTACAGTTTAGGAGAAAATATCACCGCTTCATGGACGGATTCTCCGGGAATAATCAAAGACTGGCTCGGAATTTATCCTCAGAATATTTCGGTTCCGGATGATCAGTTTATTTCTTATACTTATTTTGACGGAATTACACAGGGAACCAAAACAATCACCGGAACAGCAGTTCCTGCAGCACCGGGAAATTATTATATGGTGATGTTTACCAACGATTCTTACACGGAAGTTTCAAACAGGGTTCAGTTTCAGGTAACCGGAACACCGCTTGGAACAGAAGAAACAAAAAGTACAGAGAAAAATGTGGTTCTTTATCCGAATCCTACAAAACCCGGTGAACCGACTTTTATTAAAAGTGATTATCCGATCGAAAAAATAGAACTTCTTTCTGCCAACGGAGACCTTTTATATCAGTCGAAAAATGTAAATAACCAGCGTTTCTCTCTGGTCAACGAAAATCTTCCGAAAGGAGTGTATTTTGTAAAAGTATACACAAGAAAATTATTTACCTTAAAATTAGTCATTCAGTAAAACACTTCAATTTTCATATAAAACAACAAAACGGGCTTAGAAAAGTCCGTTTTTGTTATTTTTGGTAATACCCGGATCAATTATATATTGACCCATCGCTCATCAATAATCAATCATCAATTATTGATTATCGATCATCAAAATTGGAGCTTTTTCCAGCTTTCGCTACTCGCTTTTTCTTATTTTCGGCGGCTGCTTCGCAGCCGCCGAAAATAAGAAAAGAGCTCAGACATGCCGCTCAATCTGGGCTAAAACATTCTCCGTAGTTCAATATTTGACATTCAAAAATCAATCATCAGTAGATTTCAGTGCCCATGCAATCAGCGGAGCCTGCATAAAAAGCCTTCCCAATCTCTGATTATCCGTGTTCAGTCCAAAAGAATCCCTTCTGTTTTTATACTGGGCAATATTCCCGGGAAAAACAGCCGCGAAAAATCCGGCAACAATTCTTCCCATATTTTTTCTGTATTTTTTGGGCGTTGCGATCATTGCCGTTCCTAAAGCAATTTCAGCAATTCCCGAATAAACAACAGTATCATCTTTATCCAGAGGAACCCATTCCGGAACCTGTGCCTGAAATTCTTTCCTTGCAAAAGTAAGATGTCCTATTCCTGCGGTAATCAGAAAAGCTCCCAGAGCAATTCTTGAAATATTTTTTGTTTCCATAAATAAATATTTGTGAGGTGATTGTGTAAGACGTACCAAAATTCAGACCACGAAAAAAAATCTAAAAATCCTGAACAACGGATATATGAGAAAAATTATTAAATTTAGCCAACAGAAAAATCTAATATTTCATGATAGATAAAAGAGTAAAAAATGCAAAGGAAGCCATCGAAGGCATTAAAGACGGAATGACATTAATGTTAGGCGGATTCGGACTTTGCGGAATTCCTGAAAACTCAATTAATGCTTTGGTAGAGAGTGATGTAAAAGACTTAACCTGTATTTCAAACAACGCCGGAGTAGACGATTTCGGTCTGGGATTACTGCTTCACAAAAGACAGATCAAAAAAATGATTTCCTCTTATGTGGGAGAAAATGCAGAATTCGAAAGACAGATGCTTTCAGGAGAATTGGAAGTGGAACTTACTCCGCAGGGAACTTTGGCAGAAAAATGCAGAGCGGCACAGGCTGGAATTCCCGCTTTTTATACACCGGCTGGTTTCGGAACTGAAGTAGCGGAAGGAAAAGAAGTAAAAGATTTCAAAGGAAAACCTCATATTCTGGAATATGCATATGAAGCAGATTTTTCTATTGTAAAAGCCTGGAAGGGAGATCACGCCGGAAACCTTATCTTCAAAGGTTCGGCAAGAAACTTCAATCATCCGATGGCAGGAGCAGGAAAAATTACCATTGCAGAAGTGGAAGAATTAGTAGAACCGGGAGAATTGGATCCCAACCAGATTCACATTCCGGGAATCATGATCCAGAGAATTTTTCAGGGTGAAAAATTCGAAAAAAGAATCGAGCAGAGAACCGTTAGAAAAAGAGATTGATTTTAAATTTCTTCTTAAAAATAATACCCCGAAATCAATATTCGGGGTAATTTATTTTAGTTATAAAAGCCTAATTGTCATTATAAACAAAGTGAAGAATCTCACAATCATATCAACTTCCATTTCATCTACACTAAAGTTTTTCTCTCCCCGATCTGCTGTCTCCACATGGCATAATACAAACCTTTTTCTTCAATAAGATTAAGATGAGAGCCGGTTTCTACAATTTGTCCGCGTTCCAGAACGTAAATTCTGTCGGCGTGCATAATCGTGCTTAAACGGTGTGCAATAAGAACGGTAATCTGTTCTTTTTCCTTAGAAATTTCTTTAATGGTTGTGGTAATTTCCTCTTCGGTAATACTGTCCAGTGCAGAAGTAGCTTCATCAAAGATCAGCAAATGAGGTTTTCTCAGTAATGCTCTTGCAATCGCAATTCTCTGCTTTTCACCACCGCTTAGTTTTAGTCCGCCTTCACCAATCACGGTATTAATTCCGTTTTCAGCACGCTCCAGAAGAGCAGTACAGCTTGATTTTTTTAAAGCCAGTTGCAAATCTTCTTCCGTTGCAGATGGGTTTACAAATAGCAGATTTTCTTTAATAGTTCCTGCAAAAAGCTGAGTATCCTGCGTTACAAACCCGATCTGGTTTCTCAGTTCATCAAAATCAAATTCTTTCCCGTCAATATTGTTATATAAAATAGAGCCTTCCTGCGGTCTGTACAATCCCACCAACAGTTTTACCAGAGTACTTTTTCCCGAACCGCTTGGTCCTACAAAAGCAATGGTCTCTCCGTTTTTTACGTTAAATGAAATAGAATTTAAAGCTTTATAATGCGCAGTCTGATGCTGAAAAGAAACTTTTTCAAATTCAAGCTCCTCAATAGCTCCGATTTTCTTTGGCGTTAAAGGTTTTGGTTCCACTTCTTTTTTCATCACTCTGTCGAAATTATTCAGAGAAGCCTGCGCTTCACGGTATGAAATGATGATGTTTCCGATTTCCTGCATCGGTCCGAAAATAAAGAACCCGTAAAACATTAACGATAAATACTGTCCCGGAGTTACAATATTTTTAAAAATCAATAACAATAAAGTAAAAGTAATCGTCTGCTGTAAAAAATTAACCAGAGTTCCCTGTACAAAACTCAGGGAACGGATACTTTTTACCTTTCTCAGTTCCAGATTCAGAATTTTGTAGGTATTATTGTTCAGACGTTCAACTTCCTGATTGGTCAGTCCCAGACTTTTTACGATCTCAATATTTCTGAGACTTTCCGTAGTACTTCCCGCAAGATTTGTAGTTTCGGTAACAATATTTTTCTGAATGGTTTTTATTCTTTTACTTAATAAATTCGTTACCACCGCAATAAAAACTATTCCCACCACATAAACCGGCATAATCGACCAGTGCAGACGAATTGCGTACACAGAAACGAAAATTATACTCACCAGAATTCCGAAAAAAACGTTGATGAAATTATTAATGAATTTTACAGAATCTTCACGAACCTTCGTTAAAATAGAAAGTGTTTCACCACTTCTCTGGTCTTCAAATTCCTGAAAAGGAAGTCTCATCGAATGCTTCAGACCGTCCGTAAAAATTTTAGCCCCAAATTTCTGAATAATCACATTCACCACATAATCCTGAAAAGCTTTGGCGATTCGGCTGATCATGGCAGTACCGATTAACAGTCCCAAAAAGTAAAAAACTCCATGATAGATATCAGTTCCGTAGAGATATTCCCCCATATTTCGGGGAAGAGTTTTCTCTTTATCGAAAAAATTGGGATGGGTAACAAGTTTATCTAATATATTCCCCGTAATAGCGGGGGCAAATAAAGAAAATACCTGATTTACAGCAGCTAAAAAAAGCGAAATAATAATCAGCCACTTATAAGGTTTAAGGTAATGTAATAAAATTTTCATCGTTTAAATTAAAAGCGTACAAATTTACAACAATTTGAGATTCAAAATTTATCCTGTGATAAGAAAGAAAATTATTTTGTAATTCTGAAAAAATGGCTAATTTGGCAGGATAAGATTAAGCTATGCTAACTAAAGAACAAATTGCACAAAGAATTTCCAGAGAAGTAAAAGATGGATATTACGTAAATTTAGGAATCGGAATTCCAACATTGGTTGCCAACTACGTTCCGGACAATCTTTCGGTAGAGTTCCAGAGTGAGAACGGAGTGTTGGGAATGGGACCATTTCCTTTTGAGGGAGAAGAAGATGCGGACGTTATCAATGCCGGAAAACAGACGATTACCATCTTAGACGGAGGTTCCTTCTTCGATTCGGCGTTCAGTTTCGGGATGATCAGAGCGCAGAAAGTAGATCTTACCATTTTGGGAGCCATGGAAGTTGCCGAAAACGGAGATATTGCCAACTGGAAAATTCCGGGAAAAATGGTGAAAGGAATGGGCGGAGCAATGGATCTTGTAGCTTCGGCAGAAAATATTATCGTTGCGATGATGCACGTAAACAAAGCCGGAGAAAGTAAAATTCTAAAAAAATGTACCCTTCCTTTAACCGGAGTAAACTGCGTGAAAAGAGTGGTTACAGAATTAGCCGTTTTAGATGTTACGCCTCAAGGTTTTAAGCTTATTGAAAGAGCTCCGGGAGTTTCTGTGGAGCACATCATACAATCTACAGAAGCTGATCTGATTATTGAAGGAGAAATTCCGGAAATGCAGTTCTCATAAAAAACAAAAGCTGTTTCAGACAATTGAAACAGCTTTTTTGTTAAGCATCATTTATTTCATTCAAACCTATGAGTGTGTAAAGTATCTTCAGATTTCTTTAAAATAAAAATTTAAAACCGAAAGATAGCGTAGAGATGGCATTTCCGTTAGGTCCGAATACCGCCTTATTATAATCCGGTACTACAGTGGCAACATGAGCCAGAGAAAAATCTGTTGTTTTAATATCTTTTGTTGTTCCCGGATAGTTTTTAATTGTTGTATACGAAAGATTAGCCAGATTATAAGAAAATTCTACCGTAAAATGTTTGGTGAGAACATAATCTAATCCTCCGGAAACAGCCAGCCCTATCTGATTTACCTTGATATCACTATTCGGTACAGATTGTCCGTTTGCTGTCATTTTCGTTTTTCCTGAAATGATAGGAACTGCAAGTTGCCCGAAAAAGAAAAGTCCTCCGTGTATATTCCAGTATTTTCTTGCCAGAGGTTCCACCACCAGAAGATTCGTTTTTAAAGTTACATTATCCGCAACCTGATTTTGAGATTTTACACCAATATTTCCTGCTGCAATTCCTATAGCAGTGGAAGGTCCCATAAAATAACCGGCAAGAGGAAGAATCGTAGTACTGGAAGATTTACCGGTTTCCGAACCGTCATTTGTGCTTTGATAGCCAAATTGTGCCGTTGCAAACCAAGTTCCCTTTAGACCTTCTTGCTTTTCCTGTGCGTTGCATAGCCCCATTATTATCATAGAACCAGCTAATAACATTTTTTTCATGTTCCTAAATTTTATTTATTTAACACGATCAAATTTAGGGGGGTATTCATCTTTTTTTGTGATGATTTTCGCTGATATTTGTCATTTTGATATTTATCATTTTTGTTAAAAAATATAAATTTTATTTTTAAATTTACGGTAGATTAAGTCTTTTTATCATTTTATTTTTAATGAATAATTATTTATTTTAAATTTTATATATTTAAAATGTGAATTGGTTTTTCAATTGTGATTCATAAAATCAATATTCACTTTTTTTATTGAAGAAGCTAACTTTTATCATACTCCCGAATTCTAAAAACAACAGTTTGTTCGCTAACTTTGAGTATACAAAATGGAGTTTAGTAAGTGATTTCTTTAAAAACAATTTAAATTTTGAATATTATGAAACAAAGAATTCCTGTATCTCAGATCATGACGAAAGACTTAATAACTCTTAATGTTTCGAATACACTGTATGATGCCGAAAAATTATTTAAGAATCACAAAATAAGACACATTCCTGTTGTGGAAGATAAAAAATTGCTGGGAGTATTAAGTTATTCCGATTTATTGAAAATCAGCTATGCAGATGTAGAAGAAGCAGAGGATGTTGAAGCAGATGGCGTTTCTGCCGTAGTATATGATATTTTCAGCATTTCACAGGTGATGACGAAAAGCCCGATGATTGTAGAACCCAATACAACCATTAAAGAAGTAGTGGAAATTTTATCTGAACAGAGCTTTCATTCTATTCCTGTAGTGGAAAATGGAGAACTGAAAGGGATTGTAACTACCACAGATATTTTAAAGTATTTATTGAAACAATATTAAATTACATATAGTACTTCCAATTTACTTTAATATCGGGTATTAAGCAGAAAATCAATAAATTATCATGAATTAATCCCTTCAAAACCGGATATTTTGAAGGGATTAGATTTTAAATTATTTACCGTCCTGCGCTCCGAAAACCTTCTGTAAAATACTTGTGGTTCTCATGGCAGGCGTATTTCGGATTCCACTTTCTTTTTCTGCTACCATTTTGAAAACTCCGTTGATGGTTTCTGTGGTTACATATTCATTAAGATCCGTGGTTACAGCCTGTCCGGTAAAAGTATTGTATTTGGAAATAATATTGCTCCAGACCTTATCGGCTCCCACTTTTCCCAGTGAAGCTTTCACTTTTGGCTGAAACGCTGTAAATAATTGCGATTGAGTTTTAGTCTGTAAATAGTTTGTCGCTGCATTATTACTTCCCAGCAAAATATTTTTAGCATCCGTAATCGTCATTGAAGTAATCGCTTTCGTAAAGATAGGAGCGGCTTCCACTACAGCATCTTCTGCAGCTCTGTTCAGTAATTTCACTCCTTGGTCTGCAAGACTTCCCAGCCCGATAGAACGTAAAGTCGCGTCAATTTTTCTCAGTTTTTCCGGCATTAAGATTTTTACCGCTTCATTTTTTAGAAAACCGTCTGTAACGCCCAATTTTTTTACTCCTTCATTTACACCTAAGCTCAAAGCTTCCTTTAATCCCGAAGAAATCTGTGTGGAAGTGAGACTTCCGAGATTGATTGGAGATGTGGTCGTGGTTGTTTTTGGCGTGGTTGCCGTTCCGTTGGTTTGAGCGGGAACTTTTGGATTGTTAAGATCAATTCCTGTCTGATCTTTTACCGTTGATTTTATGACATCTAAAATCTGTGCCTGTGCGGAAACTGAAAATAAAAGTCCGCCCACCAATAAAAATGTTTTTCTCATCATTTATTTTTTTGCAAAATTAGATGTTTTTCTTATTTAATAAGTTAAATTACGTTTAAAAATTTTCAGAAAATAAGTATATTCGCTTAATCTTAAACTCACAAAATGCAGCGTTTTTTACTGGTACTTTCTGTGCTTTTTTCAAGTCTTTTTTTTACTCAAACCAGATTAAATTTAATTCCCTATCCGCAAAAGGTTGAATTAAAAACAGGGAATTTCGAGGTAAGCGGGAATACACTTTTCGTGGGAGACAAAAAATCGAATGAATACAAATATTTTATGGATAATTTTAAAAAAATCTATCCAAAAAATTCATCTCAAAACATAAAAAAAACAAAGCCAAATTTTATTTCGCTACTGTTAAATAAAGATTTGAAAATTGATAATAAACGAGAGTTTAATTCAAATTATATTATAAATATCAGCAACGAAATGATTATGGTTGTTGGGAAGAACCCTGAAGGTCTTTTTCAAGGCATCCAAACTCTTTTACAATTAATAAAAACGTCAGAAGACGGAAAAATTCCTGCTCTCGAAATCCGGGATTCCCCAAAATTTCAATGGAGAGGAATGCATTTGGACGTTTCCAGACATTTTTTCACCGTTGAAGAAGTAAAACAGTACATTGATTATCTTGCCATGTACAAACTCAATACTTTTCACTGGCATTTAACCGACGATCAGGGTTGGAGAATTGAGATCAAAAAATATCCGAAATTAACGCAGATCGGTTCAAAACGTAAGGAATCGATGATTGGAGCGTATGTTGACAATACCTTCGACGGAAAACCTTACGGACCGTATTTTTATACACAGGAACAGATTAAAGAAGTGGTAAAATACGCTCAGGAAAGACATGTTACCATAGTTCCCGAAATTGAAATGCCGGGTCACGCTTTAGCTGCATTGTCCGCTTATCCTGATTTAGCCTGTACAAAAGGATCTTTCGAACCGGCAACGAAATGGGGCGTTTTTGATGATGTTTTCTGCCCGAAAGATGAAACATTTAAATTTTTAGAAAACGTTTTAGATGAGGTAATCGCACTTTTTCCTTCACAATACATCCATATCGGAGGCGACGAATGCCCGAAAACAAGATGGAAAGAATGCGCACATTGTCAGGAATTAATCAAAAAAAATAACCTGAAAGATGAACATGGTCTGCAAAGCTATTTTATCCGAAGAATTGAAAAATATGTAAATTCAAAAGGCAGAAAAATTATCGGCTGGGACGAAATTCTGGAAGGTGGACTGGCTCCGAATGCTGTTGTAATGAGCTGGACAGGAATAAAAGGCGGGGTAGAAGCTGCAAAATCCGGTCATTTTGCCGTTATGACGCCCGGTTCTTACTGTTATTTCGATCATTATCAGGGAGATCCCGCAACAGAGCCGAACGCTTTCGGAGGATTTACGCCTTTGGATAAAGTCTATTCTTATAATCCGATTCCCGAAGAACTGAATGCTGAACAGGCAAAATACATTTTAGGAGTTCAGGCAAATTTATGGACGGAATATATTCTGGATTTCAAACAGGTTCAGTATATGATTTTCCCGAGATTACTGGCGCTTTCGGAAGTGGGATGGGGAACTGCTGATCCTAAAAATTACAAGGAATTTGAAGGAAGAGTAATTAATGAATTCAGAAATCTGGATAAAATGGCGGTGAATTATGCGAAAAGCATTTACAATGTTTCAGGGAAAGTAATTTCTTCTGAAAATGGAGTAGCTTACGAACTTTCAACCTCTCAGAATCCTGATGGAATACGATATACAGTGGATGGAGCAGATCCTTCTGCCAATTCTCAAAACTATAAAAATCCTGTTCAGATTTCAAAATCAATGACGGTTAAATCTGCCTATTTCGAAAATGGACAGCTTAAAAGCTCTGTATCTTCCCAAAGTTTCACCATATCCAAAACAACCGGAAAAAAAATTACATTAGAAGAGCAGCCGAGTGAAAATTATTCTTTCGGCGGAGCTTTTACTTTAGTCGACGGAATTACTGGAAACCAAAAGCAATTGGGAAAAACATGGCTCGGTTTTAATGGAAAAGATGTGGTCGCAACCATTGATTTCGGACAGAAAACGCAGTTCTCAGAAGTTTATTTCAATACACTGGATAATAAAGGAAGCTGGATTCATTTTGCAAAATCGGCTCAGATTTTCGTGTCAGACAACGGCTCAGATTTTAAGTTAATCAAAGAAGTCGGAAAAGAAGAAATCCTTTCAGCAAAAGGAGAAATTAAAGTGAATGTAGGAAGCCAGAATTCAAAATACATTAAGGTTAAAATAGAAAATGCAGGCATTATTCCTGCGGGAAATCCGGGCGCGGATTCTAAAGCTTGGCTTTTTGTTGACGAAATTGGCGTAAATTAGCCTTAGAAATTTAATTATGCAAGATTCGGTTCTTTCCTCAGAATTTACTACTTCGCCGGAACTGGTAGAAAAGCTTTACAGATACGGAGTTACAAAAACCTATCAGGAAGGCGATATTATTCTCGATGAAAATTCGTCCATCCGTTCTATTCCGATTGTGATGAAAGGGATGATGAAGGTGATCCGTACCGAAGAAGACGGGAGAGAAATTCTTCTGTACTACATCAAAGCCGGAGAAAGCTGCATCATGTCTTTTCTGGGCGGAATGCACAACGAAAAAAGCATCGTAAAAGCGGAAGTAGAAGAAGATACCGAAATCCTGTTTCTGCCTGTTGACAAGGTTTCATTGTTTATTAAAGAATATCCGGAATGGCTCGATTATATTTTCAGGCTCTATCATAAACGTTTTGAAGAACTCTTGGATATCATCAATGCGATCGCTTTCAAAAAAGTAGATGAAAGACTGCTGAATCTTCTTCACAAAAAATCCGAAATTCTGAATTCCAAAACCATCGTAATCACCCACGAACAGCTTGCTAACGAACTTGGAACAGCCAGAGTCGTCGTTTCCCGACTCCTGAAACAGCTTGAAGACTCCGGAAAGCTGCAGCTCGGACGAAATAAAATTACAATTTTGGAAGATTAGCGAGTCTCTTTGCGATCTTATCTAATTGAATAGTTTATGCTGAGCTTGTCGAAGTAGCTTCGCAAACTTAAAAAAGGATAGTAGTAAAAAAAATCTTAGCGAACTTCGCAATCAAAAAAATATTAAGATGTTTTAATCCGTCGAAACTAAATATTTCATCACGATAAAAGTAATCTTAAATGTTTACAAAGATTCTATATTACTTTCCTAAATCTCTCTTAGCAATCTTATCTAAGTAAATAGTTTATGCTGAGCTTGTCGAAGTAGCTTTGCGAACTTAAAAAGGATAGTATTAAAAAAAATCTTAGCGAACTTCGCGATCAAAAAAAATATTAATATCCTTTCAACATAACAACTAAAGTAAAAATTTTCGCAAACTTAGCATTAAAAAGCCGTTCTGTAACAAAAGTAGCGGTACACCTTTCCAAATATCTTCAATTTTGCATCATAAAGTTGAAAACATGGAAATTTTTGGATATCTCGCTTCTGTTTTAATAGGAATTTCGTTAGGGTTAATCGGTGGCGGCGGAAGCATTCTTACCGTTCCCGTTTTGGTTTACCTTTTCGGATTAGACGCTTTTCTGGCAACAGAATATTCCCTTTTTATTGTCGGGATCAGCAGTGTGGTCGGTTCAGTTTCCTATTTTAAAAAAGGCTTGGTGAATTTTAAAACAGCACTTGTTTTCGGCATTCCGTCCATTATTTCCATTTTTCTGACGCGAAATTATATTGTACCCTTAATTCCCGATGAAGTTTTTACAGTCAGCAACTTTGTGGTAACCAAAGATATTCTGTTGCTTTTAATTTTTGCAGGATTAATGATTTTGGCTTCCTACAAAATGATTCAGAAAACTACAGATTGTGTTACCAAGACATCAGATTTACAGAAAAACAATACCCTTTTAGCAGCAGGAGAAGGATCTGTTGTTGGGGTTCTGACAGGTTTGGTAGGTGCAGGAGGCGGATTTATGATCATTCCCGCACTCGTTAATCTGCTTAAAACTCCAATGAAAGTAGCCATCGGAACTTCACTGGTAATCATTTCGCTCAATTCGCTTATCGGATTTTTCTCATCAATGGATGCTGTGAAAATCGATTGGAAATTATTAGCCACCATTTCATCAATTGCAATTGTCGGCATCATCATCGGTTCGCAGTTGTCCAAAAAAATCGACGGGAAAAAACTCAAACCTGCATTCGGATGGTTCATTCTTGTGATGGGAATGTACATCATCATTAAAGAACTTTTTTTATAGTTTTTTTATTAGGGCATCTGTTTCCGCCAGTAGTTTATCCTGAGTTTATCGAAGGGCTCCCAATCTTTTTGTTTTGTAAAAAACAAAAAGAGCTCCACTCAGGTCGGACTGCGAAAGATTCGGGAGAAAAAAACATCAAAGTTTTAAATCTATAGAGCAAAATACCATGAAATCCAATCTCTTATAAACGTTAGCATCATTATGATATTCAAAAAAGTATAATAGTTAAAAAATCTTTGGGGACAAAGTATTTTAACGTGAGTTTGATGTAAAATAGTGCAAAAGTATCAATAGGAATGGGCTTTAGCCCATTTTAATAATCAAGAAAACAATAGGCTTTAGCCAAAACTTGTACTCAATTTCGATTAAAGCTAATTTTAATTAAAACAACATGAAATCCAATCTCTTATAAGCGTTAGCATCATGGTGATATTCAAAAAAGCATAGTAGTTAAAAAATCTTTGGGTACATAGTATTTTACGTGAGTTTGATATAAAAACAGTGCAAAACTATCAATAGGGATGGGCTTCAGCCCATTTTGATAATCAAGAAAACAATAAGCTTTAGCCAAAACTTGTACTAAATTTCTATTAAAGTTAATTTTAATGCATTGAAATTCAATTTTTTATAAGCGTTAGTGGCTTTGTGACACTCAAAAAAGCATAGTAGTTAAAAAATCTTTGGGGATATAGTGTCTTAACGTGAGTTTGATCTAAAAACAGTACAAAAGTATCAATAGGAATGGGCTTCAGCCCATTTTAATAATCAAGAAAACAATAGGCTTTAGCCAAAACTTATAATAAATTTCGTGTAAAGCTAATTTTAATTAAAATACCATGAAATCCAATCTCTTATAAGCTTTAGCGGCTTTGTGAAGCTAAAAAAATATGTATTTAAAAAAAACTCTGTGGTCTTTGTGTTCAAAAAATAAAACCCTTCTGTAACAAAAGTAGCGGTACAGAAAATCCCAAACTCGGAAATTTGTATCAGAAAAAATAAGTAAAATTTAAAATCATAAAAAATGAAAATAGAACAGATTTATACAGGATGTCTTGCACAGGGAGCTTATTATATTGTTTCCAACGGTGAAGCGGTAATTATAGACCCGCTAAGAGAAACCCAGCCTTATATTGAGCGTCTTAAAAAAGATAACGTTACGCTGAAATACATTTTTGAAACCCACTTTCACGCGGATTTTGTAAGCGGACATTTAGATTTAAGTAAAAAAACGAATGCACCGATTGTGTACGGTCCCACAGCAAAACCTGAATTTGAAGCCATTATTGCAGAAGATAATCAGACCTTTCAGGTAGGAAGTATCACCATAAAAGTTCTTCATACACCCGGTCATACCATGGAAAGCTCATCTTTTCTTCTGATGGACGAAAACGGAAAAGAAACAGCTCTTTTTAGCGGAGATACCTTGTTTTTAGGCGATGTAGGCCGTCCAGATCTGGCGCAGAAAGCAGCAAACATGACGCAGGAAGAATTGGCTGGTTTGCTTTATGAAAGTCTTTACAGCAAAATTTTACCTTTGAATGACGATATTACCGTTTATCCGGCACACGGAGCAGGTTCTGCGTGCGGAAAAAATATGCAGAAAGAAACGGTAGATTCTCTGGGAAATCAGAAGAAAACCAATTACGCCTTGAATCAGAGAGATAAACAAAGTTTCATCAAAGAGGTTACAGACGGACTTCTTCCGCCTCCGGCTTATTTTGGAATGAATGTGGCGATGAATAAAAAAGGCTACGACAGTTTCGATGAAGTCTTGTCTAAAGGTTTACAGGCTCTTTCTCCGGATGAATTTGAAGAAATGGCAGAACATTCAGGTGCTTTGATTTTGGATGTACGGAATAACGAAGACTTCGCAAAAGGATTTGTTCCGCAATCCATTAATATCGGACTGAATGGCGATTTTGCACCTTGGGTCGGAGCTTTGATTGTAGATGTAAAACAGCCGATTCTGCTTATTACCAACGAAAATGAAGAGGAAGAAACCGTGACCCGATTAAGCCGTGTAGGATTTGACAATGTTCTCGGATTTTTAAAAGGCAGTTTCAACGCATGGAAAGACAGCGGTAAAGAAACAGATTCTGTCAACAGAATTTCAGCGCAGCAATTTGAACAGGAAATTAAAGAAAAAGATGCGAAAATTATTGATGTCCGAAAAGAAAGTGAATACAATGCAGAACATATAGATGAAGCATTCAACAAACCTTTGGCATACATCAACGAATGGATCAGTTCAATCGATCCGGCAGAACATTTCTATCTTCACTGTGCAGGAGGTTACAGAAGTATGATGGCTGCAAGTATTCTTCAGGCAAGAGGCTACCGCAATTTTAGTGAAATTGAAGGCGGGTTCAGCGCAATTTCTCAAACAGACATTCCGGTAAGTGATTTTGTTTGCCAGAGTAAAATTTTAAAATAGATTTAACAAAGAAAGAGACAAAAGATCTTTGGAGATCCAAAATCAGGCAGAATAAAAATCAACAGAGTTATTTTGAAAAGAAAACTTAGCGTTCCTGGCGTTTAGATCCAAAAATAGGTCAATTTCTGCTGAAGTCGATTTTATTTGCAATCTTTACATCAAACTCACGTTAAAATCATTAATCAGAATAAAAACAGTTTTAATACAAATACTTAATGTTAGAAATCATAAAAGAACCTTGGCCGTGGTACGTTGCAGGACCGTTAATCGGGCTTACTGTTCCTGCTTTGCTGATTTTGGGAAATAAATCTTTCGGGATCAGCTCATCACTCAGACATATTTGTGCAGCCTGTATTCCTGCGAATATCGGCTTCTTTAAATACGACTGGAAAAAAGAACTATGGAATTTATTCTTCGTGTTCGGAATTTTTTTAGGCGGAATGATTGCCGCCCAATTTTTAATGAATTCACAAGAAATTACCGTTAACCAGAATCTAAAAGCAGAATTAACAACCTACGGAATTACAGATTACAGCAATCTCGTTCCGACCCAACTCATGAATTTTACCAGTCTTTTTACTATAAGAGGATTTATTATGATGGTTGTCGGCGGCTTTTTGGTAGGTTTCGGAACGCGTTATGCGGGAGGATGTACCAGCGGACACGCCATCATGGGACTTTCCAACCTTCAGGGCGCTTCCTTAATTGCAACAATCTGCTTTATGGTAGGCGGTTTTTTAATGGCAAACATCATTCTGCCCATTATTCTTTCACTTTAAAATTTAAAAATGAAACAGGAAAAAGAGATAAGACATCAGGACAGTATTTGTACCAACGAAAGTCAACTTAGGCACAAATGGTACCACAATTTAAAATATATGATCGTTGGAATATTATTCGGGATCATCTTTGTAAAAGCAGAAATTATAAGCTGGTTCAGAATTCAGGAAATGTTCCGGTTACAGTCTTTTCACATGTACGGCGTTATCGGAAGTGCCGTTTTAACGGGAATGATTGCCGTATTGATCATTAAAAAATTTAATATCAAAACTATTTATGGCGAAAAAATTTCCATTGCTCCAAAGAAATTTAATAAAGGGCAAATTTATGGCGGACTGATCTTCGGATTTGGCTGGGCAATTACAGGAGCCTGCCCAGGACCGCTTTTCGCACAGATCGGAACCGGAGCTTTTGCGGTAGCTATCACTTTGCTGAGTGCTATTTTCGGGACTTGGATGTATGGATATTTCAGGGAAAAATTACCTCATTAATTTCAATAAAATCATTTGAGCGGTAGAAAATCTACCGCTTTTTTTATTTCATCTTCATGCGAAAAATCCTTAATTTGGAGCCAAATAAATCTGAGTATGCAAAGTAGAAGAAAGTTTCTGAAAAAATCTGCCGTCGCTTCACTGGCTTTAGCGGTAAATCCGTTGGATCTGTTAGCTAAAAATCAGCCTGAAAATAACAAGACAATCATTAATAAACCGATCGTTCTTTCCACATGGAATTTCGGTTTAAAAGCCAATGAAGAAGCCTGGACGATTCTCGGAAAAGGAGGAAGAGCTTTGGATGCAGTGGAAAAAGGAGTCCGCCTTGTGGAAAATGATCCGGCAGAGAGAAGTGTAGGTTACGGCGGTCGTCCCGACAGAGACGGAAGAGTGACTTTAGATGCCTGTATTATGGACGAAAATTACAACATCGGGTCTGTTGCCTGTCTGGAAAATATTAAAAATCCGATTTCTGTAGCAAGAGCTGTGATGGAAAAAACACCTCACGTAATGCTGGTTGGAGATGGAGCTTTGCAGTTTGCCATTTCGCAGGGATTTAAAAAAGAAAATATTCTCACTCCCGAATCCGAAAAAGAATGGAAAGAATGGCTGAAAGACAGCAAATATCAGCCGATCGTCAATATCGAAAATCACGATACAATCGGAATGATCGCTCTGGATACAAACGGAAATCTTTCCGGAGCCTGTACAACAAGCGGAATGGCTTTCAAAATGCACGGAAGAGTAGGAGATTCACCGATTATAGGGGCGGGTTTGTTTGTTGATAATGAGGTAGGTGCAGCAACAGCAACCGGTCATGGTGAAGAAGTGATCCGAACCGTAGGAACGCATTTGGTGGTAGAATTAATGAGACAGGGAAGAACGCCGCAACAGGCTTGTAAAGAAGCGGTTGAAAGAATTGTAAAAATTACACAGCGTAGAAATAAAAATCTGAAGGATATTCAGGTGGGTTTTATTGCCCTTAATAAAAAAGGGGAATATGGCTCCTACTGCATTCAGGATGGGTTTAATTTTGCAGTGTACGATCAGAAAGGAAACCGTCTGGAAAAACCCGGTTTTGCATTAAAATAGATGTAGTCATCAATAGGAACGGGCTTTAGCCCGTCTTTCAAAATAAAAAATCCATTGGCTTTAGCCAAAACTTAAATTAAAAAAATGTCAAAAATAGAAATAGCATGTTTCAATCCGGAATCTGCAATCATTGCTTTTGAAAACGGTGCAGACCGAATAGAATTGTGCGACGGATTAAGCGAAGGAGGAACCACACCTGATTTTGAAACCGTAAAACAACTTAGAGAAAAAATCAATATTCCGATCTTTGTGATGGTTCGTCCTCGTGGTGGAGATTTCACGTACACTGATGAAGAATTTGAGCAGATGAAATCAGATCTGGTTCAATTAAAATCTTTAAACGTAGACGGTTTCGTGTTCGGAATTCTGGATGAAAATAATGAAGTGAATATTGAACAGAATAAAACTTTGGTAGAACTGGCAAAACCTCTTCCATGTACGTTTCACCGTGCCTTCGACCGTGCGAAAGATTTAGAAAAATCATTGGAAAAAGTCATTGAATGCGGCTTTACAACCATCCTTACTTCCGGACAGAAACCCAATGTTTCGGAAGGAAAGGAAAATATTAGAAAATTAGTAGAGTTATCCAATGGCAGAATAGAAATTCTTGTCGGTAGCGGACTTCGCTCATCCAATATCGAAGAAATCAGGGGATTTACCAAAGCCGGATATTTTCATTCTTCAGCAATTACGGACGGCGGAGCTTTTGCGAATGCTGAAGAGATTGTTGCTTTGAAGAATAAATAATAATATGAAATTTTAACTAAAAAATATACGCCAAGTTTGTCATTCTGAATGAAACGAAGTGAAGTGAAGAATCTAAATATAAATGCTGAGATTCTTCCTTCGTCAGAATGACAAAACGTTTGAATTTTACTAATAATCAATCTCTTAATGAAAAAATCCATACTTTTTACTTTCCTTTTCATACAAATCTTTACCAATGCACAAACTTCAGAGCGCAATTTATCCTCTGAAAAATGGAAATTCAAAAATGCCAAAGAGAATAATTGGTTGACTGCTTCTGTTCCGGGAACTGTTCATCTGGATTTGATGAATAACAAAATTATACCCGATCCGTATAAGGATGAAAACGAAAAAAAAGTACAATGGATAGAAAATGAAGACTGGGATTATCAGACGTCATTTAACATTTCTTCAAAGGATTTAGAAAATCAAAATATTGAATTGATTTTTAATGGATTGGATACGTTTTCTGAAATTTATTTAAATGGAAAATTGATTGAATCGACAGATAATATGTTCAGAAAATGGACAATTCCGGTTAAACAAAGTTTAAAAAAAGGTGAGAATGTTTTACAGGTAAAATTCAGGTCTGCGGTAAATGTCGGAAAAGAATTAGCCCAAAAAGTTCCTTTCATCATGCCGGAATCTCCGAGAAGTTTTGTGAGAAAAGCGCAATATCAGTTCGGTTGGGATTGGGGACCGAGATTAGTAACGGCAGGAATCTGGAAAGACGTTAAGTTGAATTTCTGGAATGCTGCAAGACTTGATCATGT
Source organism: Chryseobacterium sp. ZHDP1 (assembly GCF_018603435.1). Classification (GTDB taxonomy): domain Bacteria; phylum Bacteroidota; class Bacteroidia; order Flavobacteriales; family Weeksellaceae; genus Chryseobacterium; species Chryseobacterium indicum. Next base: position 4,814,024 of record NZ_CP075682.1, read on the forward strand.
AAAAATCGAACAAAAAAATTTAACAAAGCAAAAAGCGGATTTAAACATTCAGGCTGAAATTTTTACTGAAAAAGAAGGAAAATACACTTTTTCAATTAACGGAAAATCTCAAAATATTTCTTTAAAATCCGGATTGAATTTAATTTCAATTCCTTATCAGATTCAAAATCCGAAATTATGGCAGCCTAACGGTTGGGGAAATCCGAACTTATACGATATCAAAGTTTCTTTGCAAAAAGATTCAAAAATGATTGCTGAAAAATCTGAAAAAATCGGACTGAGAACAGTTGAATTAATTCAGGAAAAAGATGAAAAAGGAAAATCATTTTACTTCAAAGTGAACGGAAAACCAATGTATACCAAAGGAACCAATTGGATTCCGGGCGATAGTTTTTCTCCGAGAATGACCAAAGAAAAATATCAGCAGTTGATTAAAGCCTGTAAGGATGCGAATATGAATATGATCCGCGTTTGGGGAGGCGGAATTTATGAAGATGACGAATTCTACAAAGCCTGCGACGAAAATGGAATTTTGGTGTGGCAGGATTTTATGTTTGCAGGAAGTTTTTATCCGTCCGATGAAAACTTTCAGAAAAATGTAGAATTGGAAGTGAAAGACCAGATCGAAAGGATTCAGAATCATCCTTCTTTGGCTTTGTGGTGCGGAAATAACGAAATCGATGAAGCGATTGTCAATTGGGGGTATCAGAAACAATTCAAATATTCAAAAGAAGATTCGCTGCAGGTTTGGAAAGATTACAAGAAAATTTTTCATGAAGTAATTCCCAATGCCATTCAAAAATATGCGTCTTCGGATAAGCAAATCTATTGGGAAAGCTCACCGTCCATCGGATGGGGGCATAAAGAAAGCCTTACGGAAGGCGATTCCCATTATTGGGGCGTTTGGTGGGGAGAACAGACGTTTGAAATATGCAATGAAAAAGTTCCGCGTTTTGCTTCGGAATATGGTTTTCAGGGAATGCCGACATTGGAAACTACAAAATCTATGTTTTCGGGAAATCCTGATTTAAGCTTACAAAATGGAACCATAAAAGCTCATGAAAAACATTCCAGAGGCTGGGAAATTATTGAAAATTACATGAAGCGTGATTATAAAGTTCCGACAGATTTTGTGAAGTATAATTATGTTTCGCAGTTGCTTCAGGCTCGTGGAATGCAGATTGCCATTGAAGCACACCGCAGAGCAAAACCTTATAATATGGGAACTTTATACTGGCAACTGAACGATTGTTGGCCTGTTGTTTCGTGGTCTTCCATAGATTATTCAGGAAACTGGAAAGCATTGCATTATCAGGTGAAAAGGAGCTTTGAAAATCAGGTGATTTTAATGGCAGAAAAAGAAGGAATACTTACTTTTTATGCCATTAATGATCAGACACGAAAATTTGATGATGTTTTTGTGGAAATAGAGATCGTTAATTTTCAAGGGAAAGTTTTAGACGAAATAACAACAGTTCCCAATGGAAAAACACTGGAAGAAATTGTACCATTCGATCCGATCGAAATTCAAAATCTGGTTTCTGATTCCAATAGAAATGAAACGTTTTTAAAATTGACTTTAAAAGATACCAACGGAAAGATAATTGCCGAAAGCAACTATTTCTTCGCAAAGCCCAAAGATTTAAAATTAACAAAACCTGCACTTAAAATCAGGAAAATATCTGCCACTGAAATTGAAATTTCTACAGATGTTTTGGCAAAAGACGTTTATCTGATGGGAGATACCCATTTCAGCGATAATTTTTTCGATCTTCTTCCAAAAACAGCCAAAAGAATTATCCTTTCAAAACCATTGGAGAAAATAGAGGTAATGAGCTTGTTTGATACAATGAATTAAATTTATATATAGTTACCATTCTAAACATATACTGAAAGTTTACGAACAAAGTTAAGAAGCGGAATGAAGAATTTATAATATTTTCGTAGAGATTCTTCCTTCGTCAGAATGACAAAAATAAAGTTTTTTGATAATGGAAAATAAGCGATTAAAAAATCTTCAGATATCTCCATTAAAAAGAAATCAACCGTAAATTTGCACAATAATTCAAAACTATGGTAAATTTTGTTCTGATTGCAGTGTGCATTATCGCGGGAATGGTTTTCAAAGCAACAAAATCCATCCATCCCGATGCACATAAAGGAATCAACACCTGGATTCTCTATCTTGCGCTTCCGGCGGTTTCATTCAAATATTTACCGAAAGTTCACTGGTCGGCAGAAATGCTGTTTCCTGTGGTGGCGACTTTTCTTACAGCGGTTTTCTGCTTTTTCTTTATGATGTTTTACAGCAAAAGTAAAGGTTATTCACGGCGTTCCCGAAGCACTCTGGAACTTGTAAGCGGCTACAGCAATACTTCGTTTATCGGTTTTCCGCTTATTTCGGCTTTTTACGGAGAAAGCTTACTGAGCATTGCCATTATCTGTGATCAGACCATGTTTTTTGCACTTTCAACATTAGGAATTATTGCGGCTTTAAAAGGCGGAAGCAAATCCGGAAAGATCAGCGCGGCATTTATTCTGAAAAGACTCATTACATTTCCACCTTTAATTGGCTGTATTGCTGCATTAGTTTTGTCTCAATTCGTCGATTTCACTTCCGCAGAACCTTTTTTCGATAAATTAGCAGCCACAGTTAGTCCTTTAGCTTTATTTTCAGTCGGATTACAACTGAAATTCAATGGCTGGAAAAAACTGATTCCCCAAATGTCCGTTTCCATGTTTTACAAACTTATTCTGGCTCCGGCAATAACGCTCGGATTAGCACTTTTACTCGGAATAAAAGGAAATATTGCCAGAATTACCATCTTCGAATCAGCAATGCCTACAGTCGTTACCTCAAGCATTATTGCGGAGCAGTACCGATTAAATACAAAACTTACCAATTTAACGATCGGCTTCAGTATTATTGCGGCGTTTTTCACTTCTGCAGTCTGGTTTTACATTATCGATTACTTCTTTAGTGGATAATGGCAACTATTGTTTTTAATGTAAAAACTATACAAAAAGATAAGTAACAATTTAGCCAAAACGTATGCTGAATTTCGGTTAAAATCAATTTTGATTAGAAATCTTTACATTGAACTAAAGCTTAACTTTCTCAAACTCTTAAACTCTTAAACTCTCAAACCCTTCAACATTTTTTTGGAGCTTTTTCCGGCTTTTCACTGTATCTTTTGGGTTACGGGCTCCGCCTTGCTCCGCCCGCAACCCAAAAGGATGCCGTTGCAATCCGGGCTAAAAAAACTCATGGCAACGAGCAACACGACGAGACAATCTCCAATTGAACAGATAGATTTTAAAAACTTTGTATGTTTCAGAGTCTTTCAAAACGAAAAAATTCCTTTTGATAATAAGCTTTAAGTATTTCATCTCATTCGCTAAGTGAAACGCCTTAGCGAACGAAAAAATATACATAATCATTTAAAGAAAATCTTAACGGTCATTGCGTTTAAAAAAGCATATCAATCAAAGATTTTTCCTGAATGATCTACTTAAAAAGTATCCCATAAAAACACACCACCAAAAAAATTGCAGTTCACAAAAGAAAAAATTAATTTTACACTTTAAATTTTTCCCTTGAATTACGCCCAGATTGTTTTACCGTTAAACCTAAAAGGATCTTTCACCTATAAAGTTCCTGAAGAGCTGCAAACCGGAATTCTGACAGGAATGAGGGTTTTGGTTCCTTTTGGCGGCAAAAAAATCTATACGGGAATTGTTTTTGAACTTCACAACAATGCGCCGGAAACATTTGTAGCAAAAGAAGTTATCAGTCTTCTCGACGATCAGCCGATTGTTCCGCAGGAGCAGATTAAATTCTGGAACTGGCTTTCCGACTATTACTTGTGCGGTTTGGGAGAAATTTACCGTTTTGCATTTCCTTCGTCCCTCAAACTCGAAAGTGAAACATATTTAAAGCTAAAACCCAATGTAAAAGTTGATTTTGAGAACCTCGATGTCAACGAAATGTATCTTATTCAGGCTTTGGAAGTACGGCAGTTGATTAATCTAACTGACATCGAAGCTTTTATTCCTAAAAAAGATATCATTAAAACCGTCAATTCGTTAATCGATTTGCAGTACATTGAAATCGACGAGAAAATTGCCGAAAAATACAGAGCGAAAGAAGTTGCCTACGTAAAAATCAATGATGAGGTTTTACAGCGTCAAAATCTTACAGAAATACTTTTATCCTTAAAAAGAGCGCAAAAGCAGAAAGATCTTTTCCTCCATATTTTAGAAAAGCAGACCGAAAATCCTGATTTGCCCATCAAAAAATCAGAACTTTTTGAAGACGGATATTTCGGAAGCTCGCATTTTAAGGCTTTGGCAGATAAAAATCTGGTCGAAGAATATTATATGCAGAAAGACCGCATCGAAAGCTATGAAGGTGAAATAGAACAGATCGAAGAACTTTCGGAAGCCCAGAAAGAAGCGAAAAATGAAGTGGATGAAGCCTTTGAAGAAGGGAAAAATGTCCTGCTTCACGGAGTAACTTCTTCCGGAAAAACCCATATTTATTTAGAAAAGATTGAAGAATGCATCAGCGAAGGAAAAAATGTACTGTTTTTACTTCCCGAAATTTCTTTAACCAAACAGATCACCCAAAGACTGGAAAAAAAATACGGTCGACAATTGGGATTTTACCATCAGAAACTTACAGATTTTGAACGGGTTGAAGTCTGGAGAAGAATCAGGCAGAATGATATTAAAGTTTTAATAGGAACACGAAATTCTTTGTTTTTACCTTTTCAGAATGTCGGGTTGGTTATTGTGGATGAAGAACATGATTCTGCGTATCGTCCGAGAGAAGTTTCTCCTTATTTCAATGCAAAAGATGCGGCACTGGTTTTTGGAAATTTTTATGGAGCAAAAGTCATTTTAGGCTCTGCAACACCTTCCGTAGAAAGCTATTACAACGCCAGAAAAGATAAAATGAAATATGTTTTTCTGGAAGAACGCTTTGGAAATGTCAATCTTCCTGAATATGAACTGATTAATTTCAAAGAAGCTCAGGAATCCAAAAAAGTATCCGGAAATTTTTCTTTACAGCTTATTGACGAGATTAAAAATGTTATCGAAGAAAAAAATCAGGCAATCGTTCTTCATAACCGCCGTGGTTACGCCAATGTTGTGGAATGCGAAACCTGCGGTTACGTAAACTATTGTTCCAATTGCGATGTGGTGATGACGTATCATAAAGCTGCCAATGAAATGAAATGTCATTACTGCGGACAGAGAGCCTCAAAACCCAAAGTTTGCCCAAAATGTCATTCCGAAAACCTGAATGAAAGAGGAGTAGGAGTAGAGCAGATCCATGAAGAAGTTTCTAAATTATTTCCCGATCAGGAAGTGGACAGAATGGATGTAGATTCCATGAGAAAGAAATTTGCCTATGAAAAACTGTACGAAAAAATTGAAGACCGAGAGACAGACATTGTTGTCGGGACACAGATGATCTCAAAAGGCCTGGATTTTGATCACATCGAGTTGGTTGCGATTCCGAAAGCGGATTCCTTATTATATGTTCAGGATTTCAGAGCAGAAGAAAGAGCTTATCAACTCATTACTCAGGTTTCCGGAAGAGCGGGAAGAGTTTCCGGAAAAGGAAAAGTTTTAATACAGACTTTTAATCCGGATCATTCTGTTTTTCAGTTAATTAAAATGAATAGTCCGGCGAAAATCTACAAATATATTTTAACGGAACGCCAGAAATTCCATTATCCGCCTTTTACAAAGCTTATTATGATTGAGCTGAAACACAGGAGAGAGGATAAAGCCAATCGTGCTTCCCAGTTTTTAGGATCAATCCTTAGAAAATATCTTCCCGAAGATTGTGTTCTGGGTCCGGAAAAAGCTCAGATTGCGCGACTTAACAATCTCTATCAGTTCCAGATCATGCTGAAACTTCCCAAAGGGAAAAAGTATGAAGAGTATAAAAAAAGGGTTTTAGCAAGTCTGAAAGAATTCGATGAAATTACTGCGTATCACAGCATCAGAAAAGACGTTTTTGTAGATTTTTAACAATTTTTAACAAACTTTATACTCTTTTTATAATAGTCTACTGAACTGCCATACAACAATATTTTCTACATTTGATCGTTGATTATATGTTTGGTGTTTTCTATTTCAATTTAACCCGTTGATTTTTAAACCATCCAAACTATAGCAAAAGTAAAATAGATGGTAAATTTCAGAAAGTATATTTCAGGTGTTGCGGTGCTGGCTTCAGGATTTTTTCTTGCACAGTCTACCGTTTCTACAGTTCTGTATTCTCCGGCTTACGACAATCAGAAGAGCAGTTTAAACTTACCTTCTCCCATCACTTCCATGGTGGAAAAAACTATTTTGTCGCCGAAAGAACTTGTAGACATTAATGTAAACACTATGATGACCGATCCTGTGCTGAAAAATGCAACTTGGGGATTCGTAGTGTACGACCCGAAAACGAAGAAAGTAATCTCTTCGTATAACGAAAATACTCCTTTGGTTCCAGCCTCCACAACGAAATTATTAACTACCGAAACAGCAATGAACATGCTAGGCGAAAGTTATCGTTGGAATACTCAGCTCGAATATTCAGGAACAGTGGATGAAAACGGAGTGTTAAACGGAAATCTTTACATCGTCGGAAGCGGAGATCCTTCTTTAGGAACCAATAAAGGCGGAGCTTGGGCTTACAGAGACATTATTACAGATTTCAAAGAAGGACTTTCTCGTGAGGGAATCAAAAAGGTAAATGGAGATATTATTATCCAGACAGCGCTTTTCAAAGGCAATATTTCGAAGCTTCCGGAAAATGTTGTGTGGTTGGAAAACAACAATTACTATTTGCCGGTGGGAACAACCAAAGAGATCAATCCTGCCAATGAAAAACTGATCGTAAAGAAAGGAAACAATTTTTCAACCGATAAAAAGTTTTTCTACGTTTCTCCGTACAACAATCAGATGGTGTATGCAGATAAATATGAAGGCGACGGAATTTTAACGACAAAATTACCCGATGCACCTGCTTTTCTTGCCAACTCTTTCAGAACTACTCTTGTAAAAAGTGGAATTTCTGTAACAGGAAAGGTGACTCCAAAAATGACGGATGCCAATCCTGAAGCTAGAAAGCTCGTTTCAGTATACAAATCTCCAACTTTAGCAGACATTATTTATTATACCAATCAGCACAGCGATAACGGTCTGGCTGAAGCGTTGTTAAAAACCGTAGGTTTTCAGAGTCTTGGAGATCAGACTACAGAATCCGGAAGAAAAGTAGTAACAGAGCATCTTAAAAACGGAGGATTTGATATGCTTGGATTAAATTATATCGACGGAAGCGGGCTTTCAAGAAGCAATAACGTAACGCCGATTGCTCAGGCAAAATTCCTGACTTCTTTAATGAATGAAAAATATTACAAAACGTATCTGAATTCATTGCCGATCGGAGGACAGTCCGGAACATTAAAAAGAATGTTCAACGGTCTTGGAAACGGTCAGGTTTTTGCAAAAACAGGAACGCTGAACAAAGTAAAAACGTTAGCCGGATATATGAAAACAAATACCGGAAAAACATTGGTTTTCTCTTTAATGGTTAACAATTATGCAGGCTCTGTAGATATGGTAAAGAAAAGAATGGAAAAAATTCTCGAACCAGCTTTAGATTTATAAATTGTTAAAATTTAATGAATATCAAAACCTTTTAATCAATGATTGAAAGGTTTTTTTATATCTTTGATATGTTATTTTAAATTGAATATGAAAAAGTTTTACTTTTTAGTTTTGAGTGTTCTGGCTTTTCAGCAATTAAGCGCACAAAACGAGAATATCGAAAGAAAAGCGATGGTGGAAAAGGAGATGAAATCTTTCGCTCACAAAATGGCTGTAGGAAATGTGAATCCTAATACACTGAATTACGATCTTCAATACCAAAGGCTGGATCTTACCATTAATCCGGCGGTGTATAATGTTTCGGGTTCCGTCACTTCTCATTTTAAACCGAATCAGAGTGTAAGCTCTATTTATTTTGATCTGGATAATCAGATGACGGTTTCGGGAGTGCAGTATCACGGAACGCCGCTTACTTTTCAACAGTTGTCTACCAAAGAACTGAAAATTAACTTTCAGTCTGCTCTTGCGGCGAATGTTCTGGATTCTTTAACAGTTACGTATTCAGGAGCGCCTTCATCAACCAACAACGCTTTTTTTAACGGAACACAGGGCGGAACTGCGGTTTTATCTACTTTAAATGAACCTTATGGAGCGCAGGACTGGTTTCCAACCAAGCAAAGTCTGAATGATAAAATTGAAAGAGTAGATATAAAAGTAACCACCCCTTCACAATATAGCGTTGCTTCCAACGGAAAGCCAATGTCTGAAACCATTTTAGGGAATGGTCAGAAACTGACGTTCTGGAGAACGCAGTATCCTACTGCAGCATATTTAATTGCACTTTCGATCACCAACTTTGTGAAACTTACGGATACGATGGGAAATCCTCCTTTTCCGTTCATTAATTATATATTTCCGGCAACTTCTACCAATACGACAAGTATGAGTAACATCGACTGGACAAAAACCGTGATGAATACTTTTGAAACGTACTTCGGGCCTTATCCTTTCCGAAATGAAAAATACGGGCATATGGAATTTCAGGCGGGGGGAGGAATGGAACATCAGACCATGTCATCGATGGCGGGATGGAGCAGAGGTCTCATTGCCCATGAGTTGGCTCACCAGTGGTTTGGCGACAAAGTAACCTGCGGAGCGTGGAATGACATCTGGCTGAATGAAGGTTTTGCCACTTTTGGAGAACATGTGGCGAATGAAAAATTGCTGATGACAAATACAGACTTTTTAAATTATCTGCTGACTCAGAAAAACTTTGTTACAGGTTCGCCAACAGGAAGTGTATATGTTGCTGATGCCAATCTTACCAGTGTAGGAACTATTTTCAGCAGCAGACTGTCTTATTCAAAAGGAGCTTATGTACTGAGAATGTTGAAATGGATTTTGGGAGATGCCGTATTTTATCAGGCAATTCAGGATTACCATTCCAGACCGAATTTGGCTTATAACTATGTAAGAACTCAGGATCTGAATGCGTCTTTATTAACGTCTACCGGAAAGGATTTTACAGAATTCTTCAACGACTGGATTTACGGACAGGGGTATCCTACGTATGACATCCGTTGGAAGCAGGTAGGAAATACCGTTACTTTCAGAGCATCTCAAACCCAGAGCAGTTCAACGGTAAGTTTCTTCGAAATGCCTTTACCGATCAAAGTAAACGGAACAGGAGGACAGGTTGCTTATTTTGCTTTAAACAATACGTCCAACAACCAGTATTTTACACAGACTGTGAGTTTTCCTGTAGCAAGTGTGGAATTTAACTATGAATATCAGATTCTGGACAGAAATTCTACGGTAACTCAGGATAACACATTGGGAACAGCAGATTTAATTAAAGAAGAATTTGCTTTATATCCGAATCCTGCTAAAAATGAACTGAACTTAAAAGGGATTACAAAACCTACAGATTTTACGATTTATTTCACAGACGGTAAATTAGTGAGACAGGGAATTTATCAGCCGGAGAAATCAATCAACATTTCAGAGTTGGTTCCGGGAACGTATATTTTTAAAATTAACGATAAGAATGTGAAGTTTTTAAAGAAATAATTTTTTACAGCATAAAGTCAAAACCTTCAGAATTTCTGAAGGTTTTTTGTTTAAAAATGGTTAAATGAAATGGGGTAAATAGGTATATAAAGATCTTTCTGAGGAAAATATCAAATAAAGTAGTTCCATAGTAATATATTTAAGGTTAATAATTCACTAAATCTGAAAGTTTTTTTGTTTTTTAATCGCGCGATTGGCTTTTCTTATGGCCTTTCTAACTTTAAAATCGAACCACTTTTCTTTGAATAAATTGCGCATCGCATTATCAAAATTCCGGATCAGCACTAAGTTTTTAAAAACCCGCCATTTTTCCAGCCAGCTTGAAGGCAGAGCCCTTACAGAAACAGAATATCCTTCCGTTTCATACTGAATATAATGCCACCATCCGGAAGGAATGTAAAGCGTTTCACCGGGTTTTATAACAGCTTCATAACCGTTTATGTATTTCAGTCCCGGAAATTCTTTGAAATCTGGCTCTTTAATATTGGTGATGGAATGAAAGTTATAAGGCAGTTTATACAGTAAATCAGACTGTTCCCACGGAAAAAGCCAGATTCGTTTAATACCTTGAAACTGAGTTATGAAAACATGGGACATATCAATATCCACATGATTTCGGGTAACCGAACCTTCACCTCCGAAAAACATAAAAGGAAGCCATTTTATAATTTTTCCATTTGTAACATCGTTGTAAATGATATCATTTTTTAATTCTGGTTTAATGCTTAATAAATTGAATAAAAAAAGACGATGTTCGGTAGGAGAGGAAGTTATGAGATCCAGATATTCTGAAAAAGTACTCTGTCCGATTGGTTTACTGGCGATTCTGTCCAGAGATTCAATTTCACTTCCATAGATATTCACTTTATAGTCTCCTGCAATTTCTTTAAAATATTCGTAATTCCATTTTCAAAAGCAGGACTTTCAGGAGCGGCAAAACCTTTTAAGATTACTGGCTTTGCAGGTTTTAGATAGGTTTTGATAAAATCCTCTGATGATATATTTTCAATTTTTTGTACTGGTGATAATCGCATTTTCTGATTTTATTCAGCAAATACAGTAATTAGTCTACCAAAATTATAGACTATTAAGAAAAGCATTATGATTTTGTACAGACATTTACAATAAAAAGGAGAAATCCTGTTACTTTACCACGATTTTATTAAATTAGCGCATCTTAAAAATTATTAGAAATGATCTCTAAAAAGTATCTTGAAAATTTACAGAACGAACTTCAGAATATTGAAAATGACGGACTTTACAAAAGAGAAAGAATCATCACTTCTCAGCAGAGTGCCGAAATAGAAGCCAACGGAAAAAAGCTGCTGAACTTCTGTGCGAACAATTATCTGGGATTATCCAACCATCCTGAAGTGATGAAAGCCTCACAGGAAATGATAGAATCTCACGGTTACGGAATGTCTTCGGTTCGTTTTATCTGCGGAACTCAGGATATTCATAAACAACTGGAGCAGAAAATTGCAGACTTTTTAGGTCTTGAAGATACCATTTTGTATGCTGCCTGTTTTGATGCGAACGGAGGAGTTTTTGAACCTTTATTTACGGAAGAGGATGCAATTATTTCAGACGAACTGAACCACGCTTCCATCATCGATGGTGTTCGTTTGTGTAAAGCAGCGAGATACCGTTACAAAAACAACAATATGGAAGATCTGGAAGCTCAGTTAATTGCAGCTTCCGAAAAAAATTACCGTTTTAAAATCATTGTTACAGACGGCGTTTTCTCCATGGACGGAATCGTTGCAGATCTGAAAGGAGTTTGTGATCTTGCCGATAAATACGATGCTTTGGTAATGGTAGATGATTCTCATGCAACAGGTTTCATCGGAAAAACAGGTCGCGGAACGTACGAAGCCAACGAAGTGATGGGTAGAGTAGACATCATTACTTCTACGCTTGGAAAAGCTTTAGGAGGTGCTTTAGGCGGATTTACTTCCGGTAAAAAAGAGATCATTGATATGCTGAGACAGCGTTCAAGACCGTATTTGTTTTCAAACTCTTTGGCTCCGGGAATCGTGGGAGCAGCTTTGAAGGTTTTGGACATGATTTCTGAAGATACCTCTCTTCGCGATAAAGTAATGGAAAATGCAGAATATTTCAGAGCGGAAATGAAGTCTAAAGGTTTCGATATTCCGGATGGTGATGCTGCGATTGTTCCTGTAATGCTTTATGATGCGCCTTTGGCTCAGAAAATGGCTGAAAAGTTAATGGACGAAGGAATCTATGTCATCGGATTTTTCTATCCTGTGGTTCCGAAAGGAAAAGCGAGAATCAGAGTTCAGCTTTCTGCAGCACATACGAGAGAACATCTTGATAAGGCAATTGCTGCGTTTGAAAAAGTTGGAAAAGAATTAGGCGTAATTTCTTAAAAAATAAAACACCTCTACAATTGTAGAATAAAAACAGAATTTCTATATTTACGGAAATTCTGTTTTTTTATGCAAAAAATATCCCTCATTTTACTGATTGTTTTATTATTGGCTTCCTGCAACACCAAGATGAATCAGTACATCAAAGATGAAAAGAATATAAGTAAACGACACGGTAAATGGAAGGAAGAATATTCTTCGGATGAAGGAACATTGATTGCCGTCGGAAAATATAAAAACGGTGAAAAAGCCGGGATCTGGAAAACCACATTGAATAATCAGCTTTTCCAGAAAGACAGGATCAGAAAGAATATAACGAAGACCAAAATGTATTATCCGAACGGAAAGTTGATGCAAAGTGGACAGTCTAAAATGGATGTCTCTAAAAATGAACGCCATTGGTATTATTTCGGAGACTGGAAATTTTACGACGAGAAAGGAAATCTCCGGTTCATAAAGAAGTATGAAGATGGTAAAAAGGTAGACAGTATTTCATTCGAAAAACACTAAGCCTGAAAATCCCTCAACTTTTTAATATAAAATAATGAACATAACAGAATAAAAGCAAGATTTATTCTGTTTTCTAGTAAATATTTTTGTCATTAACATTATATTTGCCATTAATTTTTCAGAATGCTTTACACCATAATAAAAGCGCTTCATATCATCTTCATGGTAAGCTATTTTGCGGGAATTTTTTATCTCGTAAGAATTTTTGTGTACTATAAAGATACCGATGAATTTGCGGAAGAAAAGAAAAAGATCCTCAGAGAACAATATACTTTTATGGCCCGAAGGCTCTGGAACATCATCACCGTTCCTGCCGGAGTAATTATGACGGTTTGCGGACTGACAATGATTTTCCTGAATTCAGGATTGATGAAAATGCCATGGTTTCATTTAAAACTTACCTTCCTGATCGGTTTAGCGGTTTACCATTACTGGTGCTGGAAAAAAGTTTTAAAACTGAAGGAACTCAACGGAAATACTTTAGAAACCGCCAATATAAAATTGAGACAGGCAAATGAAATCGCTACTTTCATTTTGTTCCTTGTCGTTTTTACCGTGATTTTGAAAGCTCAGGTTATTGAATACTGGTGGCAATTAATCGCCGGATTTTTCGTTCTGGTATTTTTAATCATGATGACGGTGAAGCTGGTAAATAAGAATAAGAAAAAGTGAGATAATGGTGAATTGTGAATGGTAAGTTGTGGATTTTCCAACACCTAATTCCTGACACCTATTACCTAAACCCTAAATAAAACTATGATTGCAATTTTAAAAAAAGAACTTTGGAGCTACTTCGGAAACTGGAGCGCGTGGGTAATCATCGCGGCTTTCAGTCTGATCGCGACGCTGTTTCTGTTTTTTTTCGACAACGACTCCAACATTTTTGAGATCGGAATGGCCTCTCTGCAAAGTTATTTCGTTTTAGTTCCTTGGTTACTGATGTTTATTATCCCCGCACTATCCATGAAAACTTTTGCGGAAGAGCAGCAGACCGGAACCTTAAACTGGCTGTTTTCCCAACCGCTGAAAGTTTCAGATCTGGTTTTCGGAAAATTTCTTTCGGTTTGGATTGTCGGGATTTTATGCCTGATTCCATCGTTAATTTACCTTTATACAGTGTATGTTTTAGGCGTTCCTGCCGGAAATGTAGATCTGGGAATGACGTTCGGAAGCTACATCGGCTTAGTTATTTTAATTGCAGCATTTTCCGGAGTGGGAATTTTGGCTTCTTCGCTTTCCCAAAACCAGATTATGGCTTATCTGTTGGGCGTTTTCATGTGCTTCATCATGTATTTCGGGATCGAACAACTGGCGAGTTACAAATTGTTGGGAGGCGCAGATTTTATTTTACAGAATGTAGGCTTTTACCAACATTTCTTAGGCTTTACAAGAGGGCTTATTGATTTTAAGGATGTGGCTTATTTTGCTTTAATTATCGGTGTTACATTAGTTTTGTCCAATCATTTCATTAATAAAAAGAAGTAGAATGATGAAGAAGATACAGTTCAAATCTCCGTTAGGAATTTTACTTTTCGTAGTGTTGCCATTGGTTATTATTCTTGTCATTTCAGGAATAAGATTGGATTTAACCAAAGAAAAAAGATATACACTTTCCGATAATACTGTTAAGGTTCTTGAATCGGTAAATAAACCTTTGGTAGTCGATGTTTATCTGGAAGGAGACTTTCCTGCAAGTTTCAAACAGCTTCAGAGCGAAACGAAATTTATGCTGGAAGAGTTCAGAAAAATTAATCCGAAGATTGATTTTAAATTCATTGATCCTATCAAAACCAAAATGTCTAAAGATACTCTGATGGCGATGGGAATGCAACCTTCCATGCTTCCGGACATCAAAGACGGCAAAGTTTCTCAGATCATGCTCTTTCCTTATGCGGTTGTGAAATACGACAAAAGGGGAGTTTCTATTCCTTTGGTCGTTCAGCAGACAGGAATTGATGCTGATCAGCAGCTTACGAAATCCATTGAAAATTTAGAATACAATCTGGTTTCAAACATTAAAAATATTGCGGCGCATAAAAGAAAGAAAATCGGGATTCTGGTGAATCAGGATGAGCTGAATCCAAGAGAATTTCAGGGATTTATGCAACTGGCAACGGAAAGTTATGATGCAGGTCCTATTATTCCTAAAAATCAGACCGAACTTACCATTGCAGATATTCCGACCTTAAAACAAATGAACGCTTTGGTGATCGCAAAACCAAGAAAAGCTTTCACAGACCGTGAAAAAGTAATTCTTGACCAATACATCATGAACGGCGGAAAAACGCTGTGGATGATTGATGCCGTAAATGCGGAAATGGATACGTTGATGAGGTCTCAAAAAGTGATGCCTTTTCCTGTAGACATCAATATGACGGACTTTTTCTTCAATTATGGAATCAGGATCAATCCGGCTTTGGTAAAAGATGTGAAGAAATTTGCGCTGTTGAGATTGGTAACAGGGGAAGTGAGTGGAAATCCGCAGTACACCAGTCTTCCGTGGCCGTATTTTCCTTTGGGAATTGCAGAAAGCAACAATCCGATTACTAAAAATATCAATCCTGTAAAGTTTGAGTTCCCGACTTCGATTGATACATTGGGCGGAAGAAAAAATATCAAAACGAACGTTCTTTTTGAATCCAGTGAAAGAACTTTATTGAAGCAGGTTCCGAATTATGTGGATCTGAAAGAAATTTCCAGTGTCGACAGTCTCGGACAAATGGAAAAACCAAGCACACCGAAGATTTATGCGGTGTCTCTGGAAGGAAAATTCAATTCTGCATATGCTTCCAGAATCGAAAGAAAATCCTACCCGAATTTCAAAAGTTCGAGCCCTGAAAATAAAATGATTGTGATCGCCGACGGAGACGTAGGAAGAAATAAAGTTCTGAAAGGAGAACCGCTTCCTTTAGGCGTAGATTTGCTTACTAACGAACAGTTTGGAAACGAGCAGTTCCTGAGAAATGCATTAGATTATCTTCTGGACGACAGCAATCTTATGGATCTCAGAAACCGAAACATCGAAGAAAGGCTTCTTGACCGACAGAGAATTACGGAAGAGAAAAACAACTGGCAATGGTTTAATTTGCTGCTTCCTTTAGTCATTATCGGTATTTTGGGAGGTTTGTTCTTCTGGCTGAGAAAGAAGAAATTTGGATAAAATAAAAAGAGAAGTTTTTGGCTTCTCTTTTTTAATAAGATATGATCTCTAAATATTTTCTTAAGCTACTTTCAATACTACTTTTCCCCATTATGGAATCCTCGTAAAACAGTGTTCTAAAACCTGAAACATCGAATGGTAATTTAGATCGTTTGTTTTTATCACATAATAAAATTGTAGGTTTATTAATTGCATGTGCATAACCTAATTCATAATATACATTTGGATTATCTGGAGTTATTTCAGCTATTATGATAGAACATTTAATTAAAGAATTTACAATATCGGCAATTATTGGTGTAGAAGTATAAAATTCGTCTGCTCTTTCGCATTCTAAGCCATATTCCTCACAAATTGGTTTTATAACCTCATTATATAATTTATTAAATTCATCGGAAAACTGCATTACTATAAATGCTTTGGGTTTTTTCATTGTAACTTTAAAATCTGTAATTTCAACTTCATTACTTGATGTTATGAAAAATTTTAGCTGTGCTTTTTTAATATATTGATTGGATTCGGCGATTTTTATATTATTTACATATAGTGTTAATAAGGAGCCAGTAACAATTATTTTTAATTTATATTCTTTGTCTAATTCCAAATTTTCAGGAAATCCAGATCCATTTTGCCATTCCCATCTTTTTGTTTTGTAATCATACTTTGTAATTCCAAATAATGAACCACTAGCATTCATTCCGATATTTAAATTGCCATATTCTTCTGTTTCTAGTACTATTTGACACAAAGCTTTAATTTCTTTAACTTTTATATTAAATTCGATAGAACCATTTTCAAAATCTACATCGCTATTTATAACAGAAGTTTGATAATATTCATTTCCTTCAGGATCTTTTGCTTTAGTTGGGATATAAGTAATTTTTGTTTCAGTAATTTTTGCTTGACCTGAAGTTACTAACCAATTAATGTCTTTCATATTAATATTTTTTCGGATACCAAATTTAAAAAATAAAAATTGAAAATTTGATTTCTCAATTAAACAACCTCCTAAACTCCCCTGGAGACTGATTCGTCTTCTGCTTAAATAACTTACTAAACGACTGCGGATGTTCAAAACCCAGTTCATACGCAATTTCACTTACGGATAAATTCGTTGTACTAAGACGTTCCTTTGCGAGAGTGATCAGTTTATTCTGTATGTGTTGCTGCGTGTTCTGCTGTGTATGGATGCGCAGTAAACTTCCCAGATAATTGGGTGAAATATTCAGTTGTTCGGCGATGGTTTTCACGGAAGGAATACCATGTTCTAGAAGATTTCCGCTGTTAAAATACTGCGAAAGAACTTCCTCAAATTTATCCAGCAATTCGTGACTGGATTTTTTTCTGGTGAAAAACTGTCTTTCGTAGAAGCGTTCAGAATAGATCAGGAATAATTCCAGTTGCGCAACAATAAGCTCCTGAGTAAATTTATCGATATTGTTTTGGTATTCCTTTTCAATATTTTTAAACAGTTCCACAATAGTTTTCTCTTCTTTTTCCGATAAAAAAAGAGCTTCGTTGATCTTATAACTGAAAAAATCGTACGATTTAAATTTTTTGATGAGCGAGGTTCCCCAGAGAAAATCGGGATGAATCAGCAAAAGATATCCGGTCGGTTCAAACTCAACATCTGGTTTCATCTCAATTCTTAGAAACTGCATCGGCGAAACAAAACACAGCACGCCCGAATCAAAGTCATATTCCTGCTGACCGTAATTGAACTTCGCGTTTACATTTCTTTTAAGCCCCACCGAATAAAAATTCTGGGTCCATTTCAGCTCCGTATCATTTACAGGATAGCGGACTTTGCTGTAATCAATTAAGCTGATCAGCGGATGATCCGGACTCGGCAGATTACAGAAAGCATGAAAATCGGAGATCGAATGAAAACGGAAGGTCTCTTTCATAGTAACGAAGTTAATTGTTTTTAGTGATTTTTATGAAATAAATGTTCTTTTGTTGCGACATAAGAGCCTGAAGCGTTAAGAAAATTAAAACATAATCCGTTAAAAAATTTCCGCTGTCTGAGCGCGGGTATAATCCATAACCGAAGAACAAATTTTGATTCGCGCGAGTTTTGGGAATTTTAGGATTACGTTTTAATTTTTAGCATTCAGGATCTAAGTCTTGAATTTTTGGTTCTTTTGTTTCAAGACAAAAGAAGTAAATTAATGCTGTAGAATTTGCTAAACGTTCATACTTTTACATTACCTGAGATACAAATCAAAAATGACTAAATCAGATGGCTTTTCCGACATAAGAGCTTGAAGCGTTAAGAAAATTAAAACGTAATCCGTTAAAAAATTTCCACTGTCTGAGCGCGGATATAATCCATAACCGAAGAACAAATTTTGATTCGCGCGAGTTTTGGGAATTTTAGGATTACGTTTTAATTTTTAGCATTCAGGATCTAAGTCTTGAATTTTTGGTTCTTTTGTTTTAAGACAAAAGAAATCAATCAATCCTAAATTGCTGTAGAATTTGCTAAACGTTCATACTTTACATTACCTGACATAAATCAAAAATGTCTATATCAGGTCTATATCACATGGCTTTTCCGACATAAGAGCCTGAAGCGTTAAGAAAATTAAAACGTAATCCGTTAAAAAATTTCCACTGTCTGAGCGCGGTTATAATCCATAACCGAAGAACGGATTTTGATTCGCGCGAGTTTTGGGAATTTTAGGATTACGTTTTAATTTTTAGCATTCAGGATCTAAGTCTTGAATTTTTGGTTCTTTTGTTTCAAGACAAAAGAAATCAATCAATCCTAAATTGCTGTAGAATTTGCTAAACGTTCATACTTTACATTACCTAAATCAAAAATGTCTAAATCAGATGGCTTTTCCGACATAAGAGCCTGAAGCATTAAGAAAATTGAAACGTAATCCGTTAAAAAATTTCCGCTGTCTGAGCGCGGGTATAATCCATAACCGAAGAACAAATTTTGATTCGCGCGAGTTTTGGGAATTTTAGGATTACGTTTTAATTTTTAGCATTCAGGATCTAAGTCTTGAATTTTTGGTTCTTTTGTTTCAAGACAAAAGAAGTAAATTAATGCTGTAGAATTTGCTAAACGTTCATACTTTTACATTACCTGAGATACAAATCAAAAATGACTAAATCAGATGGCTTTTCCGACATAAGAGCTTGAAGCGTTAAGAAAATTAAAACGTAATCCGTTAAAAAATTTCCACTGTCTGAGCGCGGATATAATCCATAACCGAAGAACAAATTTTGATTCGCGCGAGTTTTGGGAATTTTAGGATTACGTTTTAATTTTTAGCATTCAGGATCTAAGTCTTGAATTTTTGGTTCTTTTGTTTTAAGACAAAAGAAATCAATCAATCCTAAATTGCTGTAGAATTTGATAAACGTTCATACTTTACATTACCTGACATAAATCAAAAATGTCTATATCAGGTCTATATCACATGGCTTTTCCGACATAAGAGCCTGAAGCGTTAAGAAAATTAAAACGTAATCCGTTAAAAAATTTCCACTGTCTGAGCGCGGATATAATCCATAACCGAAGAACAAATTTTGATTCGCGCGAGTTTTGGGAATTTTAGGATTACGTTTTAATTTTTAGCATTCAGGATCTAAGTCTTGAATTTTTGGTTCTTTTGTTTCAAGACAAAAGAAGTAAATTAATTCTAAATTGCTGTAGAATTTGCTAAAACCTCCCATTTCCTTGCATCTCCTGTAATCGCATCTACTTTATTGGTAAGAAATTCCATGGTTCCTACGCCTAAAAGGAAATGTACCGGCGGATTTTGCTCTTTGCTCAGCTGAATCAGAACATCTGCTGCTTTTACAGGATCATTCGGCTGGTTTCCGTTGATTTCGTCAAGATGTGCCTGTTCCGAACTTCTTGCCGCTTCATAAGCCTGAATAGGATTTGCCGGAGTTTTTACCGAATCTTTAGCCAAAAAATCTGTACGGAAATATCCCGGATAAATTACCGTTGCATGAATTCCGAAATCTTTTGCTTCTTCAGCCAAAGCTTCCGTAAATCCTGCCACAGCAAATTTAGTAGAGCAGTAAATTCCCCAACCCGGAAAATTTCCCGAAAAACCTCCGATAGAAGAAATATTGAAAATATTTCCCGATTTCTGCTCACGAAGATAAGGCATAGCATTTCTGATGACGTTTAAAGTTCCGAAAACATTCACCGCATAATTTTCTCTTGCTTCCTCATCGCTAAGCTCTTCCAAAGTTCCGATCTGTCCGTATCCTGCGTTGTTTACCACAACATTGATCTGTCCGAAATGCGCTGTGGTTTTTGCAATGGCAGATTTTACATCATTATTGTCCGTAATATTTACACTTAAGGGCAGAAAGTTTTCCGAAGTCTCTCCAAAAGCGGAAATTAAAGAATTCACGGTACGGCTTGTTGCAGCTACCTGAAATCCTTCAGACAATAATTTTTTAACCAGTTCAAATCCTAATCCTTTTGAAGCTCCTGTCACGAACCATACTTTTTTTGTTTCCATTTTTAAATATTTTTTGTTGTTAAATGATGGTACAAAGATGGAAAGTTGTGCAGTAGGAAATGTAGCCGAATCAGGAAAGAATGTATTCAGATCGTGGATGGCAGAAAACAAAAAAGAGAAACGGGAAAGTTTCTCTTTTATATACTAATCGTGAGTTCGATGTAAAATCAGGATAAAATATCAATAGGAATTGACTGTAGCACATTTTATAGGATGTTTAAACTTAATGGTTATAACCATCGCAAAGGCGCAAAATATTCATTAAATATGGTCTCTTCCTAAGACGCAAAGATTTTATCTTCGATAAAATTAAGTATCAATCCTTATTGAAAATCTTTGATTTTCTTGCGCCTTAAAGACTTGAGATTAATAAAAATCTTGCGTCTTTGCGTTTTCCAACAAGAATATTTTATTTTTTAAAAGTTTAAACAAACTCAATTAAAAAACAATTAGCTTTAGCCAAAAACTTATACTTAATTTCGGTTAAAATTAATTTTCAATCTTCTAACATCAAACTTACTTTAATTAAGATAAAATCAATTTTCCAAAACAGGAATAATATGTTCCCAATTCAGTTGTCGGGCAAAGTCCAAAGCTGTTTTTCCGGATTTTGTCTTTAAATTTTTATCACCTCCTGCTGCAAGAATCACTTCCACAGAACTTAGATTTCCGGCAATTGTTTCCGCATGAAGCATAGAGTAGCCGTTACTATCCTGACCTGTAATCTCATCCGGATTTTCGCTGACGAATTTTACCAGCTCTTCCTTCATGTTTCTGCTCATCGGATGCTCCACAAGATTTTCAGGATGCTCTTTCTGTTCATAGACAATTTCAATATCATTAAAATCTCCGAAATCCATTTGCCACGCATTATCGTGTGCTTTTCTTTCCGCCGGAGACATATCCGAACGCATTTTCTGGATTGTAAATCCGCCATAAGCTTTCGGAGGAAGAGACTCTGCAGAAGATGAAAACAGTTTTGAAAGTCCTTTCGTTTTTTTTGCGCGTTGCGGCATGGCAAAAAGCCAGTCGCTGATTTCGTTTACAGGAATTTCCACATAATCTCCGACTTCAACATTGGTGAGTTTATTCGGTTGGTTGATGAGGTAGCCTTTGATAAGATCGCCATCGAAATTGATGTCATTGATCCACATATGTTCTACAATAGGTGAGTCTGAATAAGGATCTTCCTGAGAAAAAGCTACTTTCACACATGAAACACTCAGTGCCGGAATAATTCTTCTGTATTCCCAAGATTGCTCTCTCCAGAAATATTTAAAGGTTTCCTGCGCTTTTTTATAAGCTTTAGACATTTCAGGATCTGCTGCGTCTGCGAAAAATATTTTATTTTCTGACATTTTGTTTTAATTATTAGTTTTTATTTTGCTGAAAATTTATTCTGTTATTTTTATTTTGACCAAAATACAGAAAAATATAAGAACAGAAGGTTGAATTTTATACAAATCTGTTTAAACTTTTTATTTAACCGCAAAAGCCGCAAAAGATAAAGTAAACGTCTATTTAAAGTTGTGATTATAAATAAGAAGATAACAACAGTTTTTAAAAATCTTTGATTTTTATTCTTTTAAGCGCTTTGATTATTCTTGAAATTCGCTTTATCATTATCTTTTGCGGTTAACTCTGAATTAGTTTAAATCACAAGGTTAAAAATATTTAAGCGGTTTCCGATCCTGATTTGAATTAAAAATTCACGATTCACCTTGACACAAAACTAGCCTTTGAAATCTATTTTCAAGCTTCGAACAGCAAATTTCATTTGCCTTTGCCTTCTCAAAATTGTATTGGTAAAAATAATATTTGCGTTTAAAAAAAATCCAAATTGAGAAAAGTCCTTAAATTTTTCTTTTGTTACCGCATTTCGGGCAGAATGTAGCAGTTTCCGTTCGGTAAGGTTTTCCGCAGTTTTCACAGTCAGGACCATACATATCAATGAAATGATGCATGATGGCATTAGGATTTGTTTCTTCAAAACCGGTTAAATTATTGTAATAATCCAGCAGTTTTTTGAAATTTTCATTTAAAGGCTTTTTTCTGGTTGTTTTAAATTCCTGAAATCCTTCAGCTAATAATTTCGAAGCGATTTTTCCCTCTTCTTCATCAAGCATGGGAACATCCATTCTGCACCTCCAGCAATATCTTATTTTCATGATATGTTTTTTTATCCTTTAAGAACTATTCACTAAACATCCTTTATAAAATCCTCATATTCATAATAAAACCGCTCGAAGCCATCCATTTTTTCAACAAAAAATTCAAAAGCTTCCCTCCATGTATTTTTATTGAAAACAGAAATGCCGTGCTTTTCAACCCAGATTCGGCTGATAACTTTTCCGTTTTCCAGCGTATAAAATTCTTCCTTGTGAAAATCGCCGATAAAATCCTTCAGAATGTCTTCCAGTGACCATATTTTGTTGTAGTACGCATCTCTGAAAACTTCATCCTTCATTTCGATATCCAGAGAAACTTCCGCTTTTTTCTTATCCGCATAAAATTTAAACGACATATCCTTGATTTTGGTATCATACAAAATCCATTTTCTTGGAAAAGACTTTCCGAAAGCCGTCCAAAACTCTTTCTTTAACTGCTGTGCTTCCTGTTTACTGAACATAACGCAAATTTAGGGATTTTGCATGGAAGAAGGAAGTACGAAGAAGGAAGTAATACGGTCTCTGAAAACTCCCAGCTTCCATCTTCTAACTTCCAGCTTCCCTATTACATATATCAAACAATTTTCTTATTTTTGTAGTAATGCTGTCTAAAAAATCTCAATACGCTTTCAAGGCACTGTCATATCTTGTAGAAAAGAGAAATGACGGACCGATTCTTATTTCCGAAATTGCCGAACACAAGAAAATTCCTTTAAAGTTTCTGGAAAATATCCTGCTTGAGCTTAAAAAAGCGGACATTCTCGATAGCAAAAAAGGAAAAGGAGGGGGCTATTTCTTCAAAGAAAATCCGGAAAATGTAAAGCTGGCGAAAATCATTCGTCTCGTTAACGGACCCATTGCTCTGCTTCCTTGCGTAAGTTTAAACTTTTATGAAAAATGCGACGACTGCAGTGAAGATCATTGCGGTCTTCACGACGTTCTGATTGAAGTTCGCGACGCTTCGCTGAATATTCTGGAGAAAAGAACGTTAATGGATTTGGTGGATTAATCAGATCCTTTTTTTTAAAATAATTAGTCTACTTTTTTGGTAGGATAATTATTTTATCTGATATTTGCATTACTTCAAATGAACAAAATATGATTTCAAAAGAAGATGCAGAGTTACTGAAACAGCTTTCCGCAGAAGAGGGACTGAAATTTATTTCTTCAAAAATTTCGGAAGGGGTTGTTTTCTCCACCTCGCTCGGACAGGAAGATCAGGTAATTACAGATATGATTTTCAAAAATCATCTGCCGGTAAAAGTCTTCACGCTTGATACTGGAAGACTTTTTTACGAGCACTACGAATTGCTTTCCCAAAATAATTCCCGATACAAAACAAAAACGGAAGTCTATTTTCCGGAAAGTTCCGACGTGGAAAAATATGTGAATGAAAAAGGAATCAATGCATTTTATCATTCTGTAGAAAACCGAAAAGAATGCTGTTTTATCCGTAAGGTTAAACCTTTAAACCGCGCATTGGAAAATGCAAAAGTCTGGATTACAGGATTACGTTCCGAACAATCTGAAAACAGAGAAAATATGCCGGTTATAGAATGGGATGAAGATCGTAAACTATACAAATACAATCCTTTAATTCACTGGAATTACCAGAATGTTTTAGATTATCTGAAAGAAAATAAAGTTCAGGAATTGTCTTTACACAAAAAAGGATTCATCAGTGTCGGTTGTCAACCCTGTACAAGAGCAATCGAAGAAGGAGAAAATCCGCGCGTTGGACGATGGTGGTGGGAAAGTTCACAGAAAGAGTGCGGTCTGCATTCTCATTAATTCAAAAAAATAAAAAATGACGACACATACGTTAGACTATCTGGAGCAGTTGGAAGCAGAAAGTATCTACATTATGAGGGAAATTGCTGCTCAGTTTGAAAAACCTGCACTGCTTTTCAGTGGCGGAAAAGATTCTATCACTTTGGTTCATCTGGCAAAAAAAGCTTTTGCTCCGATGAAAATTCCTTTTCCGTTGGTTCATATCGATACAGGACATAACTTCCCTGAAGCATTGCAGTTCAGAGATTATTTAGCAGAAAATATCGGCGCGGAACTGATTGTAAGAAAAGTGGAAGATACCATCAAAGCTAAAAATTTAACCGAACCGAAAGGGAAATTTGCTTCCAGAAACTGGCTGCAAACCCACACTTTATTAGATACGATTGAAGAATTCGGGTTCGATGCATGCATTGGCGGAGCGAGAAGAGACGAAGAAAAGGCCAGAGCCAAAGAACGTTTTTTCTCTGTGCGGGATGAATTCGGACAGTGGGATCCGAAGCTGCAGCGTCCGGAATTGTGGAACATCTACAACGGAAGAATCAACAAAGGTGAAAACGTAAGAGTTTTTCCGATTTCGAACTGGACGGAGCTTGATGTCTGGAATTATATTAAAAAAGAAAATATCCAGTTGCCATCCATTTATTTTGCACATGACCGTGAGGTGATTGAATATGACGGACAGTTAATTGCAGTATCGGATTTTATTCAGATTGATGAAAATGATACAATTGTTAATAAAAAAGTCCGTTACAGAACCGTCGGAGACATGACCTGTACCGCCGCAGTAGAAAGCACTGCCGAAACTTTGAATGAGGTTGTGAATGAAATCACCGCATCCAGAATTTCTGAGCGCGGCGAAACCCGAATCGATGATAAAGTGACGGAAGCTGCGATGGAAGACCGGAAGAAAGGAGGTTATTTTTAGGCTGGAAGTTGGAGGCTGGAAGATGGAAGATGGACGTTTTGTAGTAAGTTTTCAGTCTTAGCCTTAATCCCAACCTTTATATTTAGGCTGGAAGTTGGAAGATGGAAGCCAGAAGTTTTTGTAGTAAGCCTTTAATCTTAACCTCAACCTTATCCTTAACCTCACTCTCAACCTCACTCAATTACTCATCATTAATAAAACAAAAGTGGACATATTAAGATTTATCACTGCAGGAAGCGTAGACGACGGGAAAAGTACCCTGATCGGAAGACTTCTGTACGACAGTAAAAATATATTGATCGATCAGCTTGAAGCACTCGAAAAACAGTCAAAAAATAAAAACGAAAACGGAGTAGACCTTGCTATTTTAACGGATGGTTTAAGAGCAGAAAGAGAGCAGGGAATTACCATCGATGTTGCGTACCGCTATTTTTCGACGCCGAAAAGAAAATTTATTATTGCGGATGCACCGGGACATATTCAGTATACAAGAAATATGATTACGGGAGCTTCTAATTCGCAACTGATTGTTATTCTGATTGATGCAAGACAGGGCGTGATTGAACAGACAAGAAGACACTCCATTATTGCGTCTTTATTGAAGATGAAAAATGTGGTGGTCGCCATCAATAAAATGGATCTCGTTGAGTATTCTGAAAAAGTTTTTAAAGATATAAAAGCTCAATATGAATTGGTTGCAGAAAAACTAGGGTTAAAAAATGTAAATTATTTCCCGATTTCGGCATTTCATGGCGACAATATTGTTGAAAGATCAGAAAATATGACTTGGTATGAAGGTTCTACGCTGTTGGATTTCCTCGAAACGGTTGAAATCAATTCAGATCAAAACTTTCAGAGTCCGAGATTTCAGGTTCAGTATGTCATTCGTCCGCAAACGGAGGATCTGCACGATTACAGAGGTTACGCAGGAGAAGTTCTTTCAGGAATTTACAAAAAAGGTGACGAAATTACGGTACTTCCTCAGAATATTCAGACTAAAATTTCAAAAATAGAAACAGGGGGAAAAGAAGTGGAATTCGTTTTTGCCAATCAGCCCGCTATTCTGCATGTTGAAGATGATATTGATATCAGCAGAGGCGATTTTTTAGTAAAAACTGAAAGCCTTCCGAAAGTTGAAAACGAAATTGAAGCCGTTGTCTGCTGGCTGGATAAAAAGGAATTAAACGAAGGAAACAAATATTTTATTCAGCACAAGAGCAAACTTTTAAAAGCGATTATCAAAGAAATCGAATATAAAATAGACGTTAATACTTTAGAAAAAACGCCGGTTTCTGAAAGCATAAAATTAAACGAAGTCGTAAAAATCCGTTTAAAAACAGCTTCACCCCTGGTTTTCGACAGCTTTGAAGAAAGCAATGCAACAGGCAACGCTATATTGATCGACGAGACAGGCAATTCAACGGTGGGAGCCGTAATGATTTTATAAATTAAACAAACATAATCTGAGTCATTTAGGAAAGATTTAAAAAGGTAAGTTGATTTAAAGTGAATTTTCTTAGCTGCATAAATATTTCAGTAATGGTTTAAAACGATAGAAAACAGAAAAAATGGTTATTTCAAGAAAAGTTCAGTTCAGGTTAAATGTATTTTTTGTGACGATCGCAGTTCTGTCGGTTGTTGCCTTTACGATGTATGAACTGGGCTATCTGGATGAACTGTTCACTGTTTTAGCCAAAGACAATTACATTTTCTATTGGATGATGTTGGTAGGAGTTTTGGCAGAAATCGTTGCAGGATCAATGGGAATGGGATACGGCGTAATTTGTACAACCACTCTTTTGTTCCTCGGAATTCCGCCTCATGCGGTGAGTGCGAGTATTCATTCTGCGGAAAGCTTTACAACGGCAGCCGGAAGCATCAGTCATATCAGACTGAAAAACGTAAGCAAAAGTCTGGTGAAAAGACTCGCCATTCCTGCGGTTTTCGGAGCCGTTATCGGGGCGGTTTCACTCACGTATCTCGGAGAATATTATTCAAAAATCACCAAAACAATTATTTCCTTCTACACATTATATCTTGGAATTCAGATTTTATCCAATGCTTTTAAAAATAAGCAGGACAAAAAATTAAAACGGAAAACAAATTTAACGCGTTTGGGAGTGATCGGTGGTTTTATCGATTCCTTTGCCGGAGGAGGATGGGGACCGTTGGTAACAGGAACTTTAATTAAAAATTCCTTTACGCCGAGATTTGCAGTGGGAAGTTCTACGGTGGCAAAATTTATTTTAACCTTAACGGCAGCCATTACTTTTATTTTCACATTGGGAATTCAGCACTGGAATATCATTCTCGGTCTTCTGATCGGAGGAATTTTTACCGCTCCTTTTTCTGCAATGTTAACGGCAAAACTTCCTGTGAAAAGTATGTTTATCATCATCGGAACTCTGGTCATCGTGATGAGCTCGATTACCATTTACAAATCTGTTTTTTAGTGATAAAATCTGTTAAATGTGGAAAAATAAAAGCATGAAATATCTTTTCGGTTTTGAAAAAATTCTACATTTACACCACTAAAAAAATAACAATGAACATAAACGTAGTTGCGCTTTTCAGATTTAATGAGAATTATCTGATGGAAGCAGTTGAACTTTTCCAGATACTGGTAAGAGAAACCAGAAAAGAAGAGGGATGTCTGCAGTATGACCTTATTGAAGACAAAGATAACAAAGGAACTTTTTTCATGGTGGAATTGTGGGAAAGTGAAGAACACCTGAACCGCCACAACGGGCAGGATCATTTGCTGAATTTCAGAAGAGACGTTTCTAAAATGCTGGAAAGTTCTACTCAGGTATTTAAAGGATTTAAAACTTTGTAATCTGTAAGAAGGAAGTTTAAAAATAACTTTACTCTTCCTGAGGGAAGCATAAAACTAAAAGGCTGTTCACCATTGCGGACAGCCTTTTATTAGAAAAAATAGAAAGTATTATCATTAAAGTTCAGGTGAACCTTTGTGATTCTGTGAAAAGTTTATTTTTTAATGAATTTTGATTTCACGATTTCTCCTTCCGCCGTTTCGATCAGGATATAATAAACTCCGGTTTGAAGCGTACTGATATCAAACGATCTTCCGGATAATTTTCCTTCGGCTGTTTTCTGACCTCCCGTTGAATAGATCTGAATTTTTTTCGGTTCTTTTTTAGCAACAAACTGCAATGCGGTATTGTCGGAATTCACTGCAAACTGTACACTTTCCTTTAATTTTGCCTGATCTGAAACCGCAAGTATCGAACTTACTGCGTAAGAAATATCATCCAACTGAATCGCGGTATGATTTAGACTTCCCACAATCTTAAATGCGATGTACTGCTTATTGGATGCAGGAATCGGTACGGAATACTGCGTATCTGTTGAAGTAAGCGTAATCGTATTTCCAATCTTTGTAAAACTTGCCATATCTGCTGTTGTAACGCCGTCCACAAATCCAACTTCAATAGTTCCGGTACTTCCCGCGGAAGATCCTGCTGTAAGGGAAGACTTAAACGTAAGCGTCTGAGTTCCGTCCGGTGCTACAATTTGCGGAGCAATAGCATAACCCGGTGTATTCGTTG
This sequence comes from Chryseobacterium sp. ZHDP1, assembly GCF_018603435.1. Classification (GTDB taxonomy): domain Bacteria; phylum Bacteroidota; class Bacteroidia; order Flavobacteriales; family Weeksellaceae; genus Chryseobacterium; species Chryseobacterium indicum. Next base: position 4,842,720 of record NZ_CP075682.1, read on the forward strand.
TAAAAAAGCTGTAATACTGGATATGTTTGTCTGCTGCATTCGAATTGTCAACATATACCCAAGGTCCGGAACCACTCTGCACGCGGTTCCAGTTATTTTGCGGCCATGCTGCAGCTGTTCCTGCCGTGAAAGATTCAAAATTCTCATTAATCGTTGTTACCTGTGCATTTCCCGAAATCGCTGTAAGCAGTAAACCTCCAATAAGTAGTCCTAGTTTCATAACATTATTTTTATTTAGAATTATTCTACAAAATTATATAATTATTTTTAATTGTTCTAAATAAAATATTATATTTGTCAAAAATTTTTTGATCCTATGAAGAAGAAATTGCTTTCTGTTCTTGCTTTAACGATGATTTTGTGGATGGACGCGCAGAAAAAAGATTCTGTAAAGCTGGAAAAAATTGAAGAGGTTGTCCTTACCGGACAGTATACTCAGCAATCCATAAATAAATCAATTTATAAAGTGGAGGTTATTGATGCGCAGCAGATCAAAAATATGGCAGCAACCAATGTGGCAGATGTTTTAAACCAAAGTCTGAACATCCTGATTACTTCAGACCGCAATTCAGGAAATTCAACCGCGAGTTTACTGGGACTGGGTGGAGAATATACCAAGATCCTGATTGACAATATTCCTGTGGTGGGAGATGTAGGACTGGGAAACAATATAGATCTCACCAAGCTCAATATCAATAATGTAGAACGTATAGAAGTGGTAAGAGGTTCAATGGGAGTGGATTATGGAAGCAATGCCGTTGCCGGAGTCATCAATATCATTACCAAAAAAAGCACTCAGAAAAAATTAACGTTAAATGCTTCGGTTCAGGAAGAAACCGTAGGAAAAGAATACAATTGGTACAAAAAAGGAGAAGGAAGACATATTCAAACGCTGAATGCAGGATATAACTTAAATGAAAACTGGTATATCGGAGCCAATATCAATCATAACGATTTTCAGGGATTCAAAGGGACGCAGGAAGGATATAAGTATTTTGAACAGGATGGAAAAAGAGGATATCTGTGGCAGCCGAAAGATGTGCTGAATATCGACGGAGTGATCCGATACAGTAAAAATAAAACGTCCGTTTTCTATAAATTCGGCTTCGTTAATGAACAACTCAATTTCTACAGCCCGATTGTTTCAGAACTTTATTTAGGAGAGGGAAACAGAACTTATACTTCTGCCGACAGAGATTACCTCACCACAAGATACGTCAATCAGTTAAATGTTCAGACCAGATTAGGCAGCATCAATTATACAGGTGATTTTTCTTATCAGACTCAGGACAGAAAATACAGAGATTTTACCTATGATATTCCGAACAGGAAAGTAATGGGAACGAAAGAAGTTTATCAATCCTATAATAAAGCAGATGTCATTTATTCACGAGGTGTTTTCAGCAATTTTCTTGATGATAAAAAAATAGATTTCCAGTTGGGTTATGAACTCGATCATACCAAAGGATACGCAGGTTTTATTGCAGGAGATTTTGCAGGAAATAATGTTGACCGAAAAATTTTCAACTACGCCAATTTTATTTCAGCAGAATGGAATCCTACAGACTGGCTTTCATTGAGACCCGGTTACCGTTTGGCGCTGAGTGATAAATTTGATAGACAGCACAATTATTCCTTAACGGTAAGAGGTAAAATTGATGATTCCAGTAATATCCGACTCGTTACAGGAAGCGCGAACCGATTTCCCAATTTTGATGAACTCTACACCTACTTTGTAGACAGCAACCACGACATCAGAGGAAATGAAGATTTAAAACCGGAAGAAGGAATCACGATCTCTTTAAACGGAGACAAAAAATTCACCACCAGTTCAGGATGGAATGTTCAGGTAGGAGCGAGCGCAACGTACATGGATCTCAAAAACAGAATAGAAGTTCTGCAGATCAATCAGAGTCCGTTGCAGTACAAATACATCAATATCAACAAATTCAGATCATTACTTTTTGAAGCCAATTTTAAAGTTCAGAAAAACCAGTTCAGCCTTGCTGCCAATGCCTCTTATTATGGCATCGGAAAAGAACTCTTTTCAGGGACTCTGGTTTCTCCAGATGATTTCTTTTATACATTCGAAGGAAAACTGGCTGCAAACTATACCCTCCCAAAAACAGGAACCAATGTTTCGTTGTTTTACAGACACGTCGGGAAACTTCAGATGTTTGTCTTAGACAGTCAGGATATTGCCCATCCTTTTTATTATGTGGGAGAGCGCGGCAACTTCAATATGATGGATTTCGTCGTAAGTCAGCCCTTTTTCAAAAATCATTTTGAACTCAGTGCAGGAATCAAGAACATTTTTGATGTTTCATCCGTAAGAGACACCACCGTTGCCGGAACCGCGCACGGAACCACCGATCCGAACTCGAATCTTTTCTACGGCAGAAGCTACTTCACCAGACTAACCTACAACTTTTAAAAAATAATCATTGAAATGAAAAAAATACTGCTTTACCTCTTCATCGGGACATCATTCATCACCCAGTCCTGTATTAATGATAATGAAGATCCCGTTACCATATCAAAAATTGAAGGTTCCATCGTGAATCCTACCGTTGGCGGACCTACACAGCCCAATCAGGTCTGGTTTGATCTGGGAACGGATTCTGAAGTGCTGACCAAAAGAACCGATTGGGATCTCGCTTTGTATTCAGGAAGCAATTTTAAAGTCATTCTTAATTCTTCTCTGATGATGGCAGCAGGAAAAATCCCGAATGCTACAAATATCGATCTGGTCACAGAAGCTGAGGTTTCCGGTTTGCAGGATCTTGTACAGGTTGCGAATTTTAACCCTTCCAACACCATTTATATTGATGATGTGAAAGGAAACTTTCCTTCAGGATACACCGCAATTGAAGAAATTAATCCCAATGAATCTGAAAATGCAGTATACCTTCTGAACATGGGAAAAGGAATTTACACAGGAAATGTTCCTGCGGGAAGCGTTACCACAGCCGGAGAAAGCAGAGGATGGATGAAAATTCAGATCTTGAGAACTTCAAACGGAGGATATAAAATAAAATACGCCCCATTAAATTCTGCTTCTCACAAGGAATTAACCATCAATAAAAACTCCGCGTACAACTATAATTTTGTCAGCCTGAAAAATGAAAAAGAACTCTTCATTCAGCCTGAAAAAAAGAAATGGGATCTTTGCTTTTCGGTCTTTACCAATACCATTACAGGAGCTGGAAGCTATGTGTATGCAGACTTTATCACCATCAATAATGTAGGTGGAGCAGGAGCTTATGAAGTAAAAGCTTCAGGAACCACAACCGGGGTTGAAGCCTACAATAATTTTAAAGTTTCGGATATCGATCAGTCGAAATTCATTTACAACGATCAGCGTGTTATCGGAGGAAACTGGCGGGAAGTCGGACCTTCCGGATATCAGGTGAAAGGTGATGTATTTTATGTCATCAAAGATCCGGACGGATATTACTTTAAGCTGAGATTCACCAGACTTACGAGCAGCAGCGGCGAAAGAGGCTATCCGCAGTTCGAATACAAACCCCTGTTCTAAAATTTTAAATCAAATAAAAAGATATCATGAAAAAATTCATTCTTGCCGCATCTGTATTAATGGCAGTCTATTCCTGCAAAAAAGAAGGAACTGCTACTGAAAATAAAACAGAACAAAGCTCTGAAGCTCCAAAATCTGCTCATAAAATCGTAACGCTGAACGGCGGAATCACTGAAATTGTAGCTGCTTTGGGTCACGAAAAAGAAATCGTGGGAACCGACGTGACAAGTACTTTTCCCGAATCTCTTAAATCGACAGCTAAAGATCTGGGACACGTAAGATCAATGACCATCGAGCCGATTATGGCAGTTTCTCCCACCTTAATTTTAGCTTCCGATAAAGACATCAATCCTGAACTGATGGGGAAAATTAGATCTTCCGGCATCAAAACAGAAATTTTTAAACAGGAATTTACTGTTGACGGAACTAAAAAACTGATCGCAGAAGTAGCGAAAGCAGTCGGAAATACAGATTATCAGAAACTGAATGATAAAATTGATGCCGATCTGAAACAGATTCAGCCGATTGCCAAAAAACCGAAAGTCCTGTTCATCTATGCAAGAGGAAATATGCTCATGGTTTCAGGAAAAAATACACCGATGGCTTCTTTAATTGAAATTGCAGGCGGACAAAATGCCGTAAATGATTTTGAAGATTTCAAACCTTTAACGCCGGAAGCGGTTGTAAAAGCAAATCCCGATGTGTTATTCTTCTTCACGAGCGGGCTGCAGGGAGCGGGAGGAAACGAAGGCGCACTAAAAATGCCGGGTGTTTCCCAAACCAATGCCGGAAAAAATAAAAAAATTATTGCCATGGACGGTGGTCTTGTTTCCGGTTTCGGACCAAGATTAGGACAGGCAGCAGTAGAATTAAACCAACTTCTGATTGAAAGCACCAGGTAAATTATCCGTTTACATCATCATAAGCACCGTACTGCTTTGCATCATTGCAGTAGGGTCGCTTAACACCGGAGTTTACGATTTCGGAGGTCAGTCTGCATTCGCTGTTTTACAAAAAATAATGAACGGAGATCAGTCACTCACAATGAGCGATAAATATGTAGTCTGGGACGTAAGAGCAGCCAGAATTGTGATGGCGATCCTTATCGGAAGTATGTTGGCGGTTTCGGGAACAGGTTTGCAGGGATTGTTCAGAAATCCTCTGGCAACGGGAGATTTAATCGGGCTCACTTCCGGCGCAACCCTGCTTGCAGCCATTACCATCGTTTTGGGAGGATATTTCAGAGAATTTCTTCCTGAAGCCGTACAGTTTTCATTGGTGGGGATCGCTGCTTTTATCGGGTCTTTTATTTCCATGCTTCTGGTGTACAGAATTTCAACCAGCGGCGGTAAAACCAATGTCGTGATGATGTTATTATCGGGAGTTGCCATTACAGCGATCGGATTTTCCATTACAGGTTTCCTGATTTACATCTCAAAAGACGACCAGTTGAGAGATTTAACGTTCTGGAATTTAGGAAGTTTAGCCGCTGCAACATGGACGAAGAATATTATTTTGGGAATCGTTCTGGTTATTTCGTACACGGTTTTACTGCCAAAAGGCAAAGCGTTGAATGCAATGATGTTAGGCGAAAAAGATGCACAGCACTTGGGAATTAATGTCGAAAGATTAAAAAAGCAGATCATCCTTATTACGGCTTTAATGGTGGGAAGCTGTGTGGCATTTTCGGGAACCATTGGTTTTGTCGGGCTTATCGTTCCATATATTTTAAGATTTTTGTTTAAATCAGACTATGCTGTTATTTTACCGTTATCAGCGGTATGCGGAAGCATTTTATTATTAACGGCAGATACTTTCAGCAGAAGTATTGTGGAACCTTCGGAACTTCCGATCGGGATTTTAACCGCCTTAATGGGAGGTCCGGTTTTCATTGCGATTTTAGTTAAATTTAAAAAATCCCTGTTATGATAAAAGCGCATCAGATCAGTTATCAGCATAAAACCTTCCATATTCTGGATTCGGTGGACGTTCATCTGGAATATGGCGAATTTCTGGCAATTGTCGGTCCGAACGGAGCAGGAAAATCGAGCCTTCTGAGTATTCTTGCCAATGAAATTAAATCTGAACAGCAGATTATATTTAAAAACAAGCATATCAACGACTGGAATGTGAAAGAGCTTTCAAAACACAAAGCCAAATTTTCACAGCACAACAGCAACGATATTCCGCTGGAAGTAAAAGAGGTCGTGATGATGGGACGTTATCCGTATTTCGATGCACAGCCCAAAACAGAAGACCATGAATCTACAAACAGAATGATGAATGAAACGGATATTCTGCATTTAAAAGAAAGAGAATACAATACTTTATCGGGAGGCGAAAAACAGCGCGTTCATCTTTCGAGGGTTTTTGCGCAGCTTCAGAACGAAATTGCCCACAAACTTGTTTTTTTAGATGAACCTTTAAATAATTTAGACATTAAACATCAGTACAAAGCATTGGAAATCATTAAAAATTTCACCAAAAAAGCCAATTCTGCGATTGTTGTTCTTCATGATCTCAATCTTGCCGCACAATATGCCGATAAAGTTTTATTAATGAAATCAGGAAAAGTTGCTGCGTACGGAACTCCGGAAGAGGTTTTCACCGCAGAAAATATCCGGGAAGCCTACAATTTTCCGTGTACGATCTGCAATCATCCGGTAACTTCGCACCCAATGATTATTTTTGGATAATATGGATACAGAAAAACTGAAAATATTAGCACAGAATCTCGCCCATCCTCAAGGAGAAAAGGGAATCGAGATCGGCGAAATGATGAATGAAACCAACATCGGAATGACGTTGGAAAGCATAAAAACCCTTTTAATAGAAGACAATGAACACATTCTGGAAATCGGTCATGGAAATGCAGGGCATGTCAGAAATATTTTAGACAAAGCCATTGATGTAAAATATACCGGAATTGATATTTCGGAAACCATGCATCACGAAGCCATAAAACTGAATAAAGATTTTGAGAATCAGGCTGAATTTGTACTGTATGAAGGAACTGAACTGCCTTTTGAAGACAAAACATTCGATAAAATATTTACTGTAAACACCGTTTATTTCTGGGAAAAACCAACAGATTTCCTCAATGAAATTTACAGAGTTCTGAAAGACAGCGGAACATTTGTTCTCACTTTCGGACAGCGCGATTTCATGGAAAAACTCCCTTTCACACAGTTCGGTTTTACATTATACAATACCGATGAAATGGAGGAAACCGTTTCCAAAAGTTATTTTAAAAGAATGAAAATTTCCGAACGGCAGGAAGAAGTAAAAAGCAAAACCGGAGAAGAAACCCTCACGAGAAATTATACAATTTTAACCATTAAAAAATAAATAAATGAGCACATTAGTAAACGATCTGAAGGAAAAATGGGAAGCTCTTAAAGCTGAAAATCCGCATCTGAGAATCCGAAATGCCGCAGCAGAACTGGGAGTAAGCGAAGCAGAACTGTTGGCAACCAGCGTAGGAGAAGGCGTAACGGTTCTGAAGCCGGAATTCCAGAATATTTTAGCAGAAGTGGAGCAGTTAGGAAAAGTAATGGCGCTTACACGCAACGAAGAGTGCGTTCACGAAAGAAAAGGAGTGTATCTGAACGGCGATTTCAGCAGTCCTCATGCACAGCTTTTTGTAGGAGAAGATATTGATTTAAGAATTTTCCTGAATCACTGGAAATTAGCTTTCGCAGTGGTGGAAGGAGATAAAAAAAGCCTTCAGTTTTTCGGAAAAGACGGTTTGGCGCTGCATAAAATTTATCTTACCAAAGACAGCAACGAAGCTGCTTTCGATGAAATGGCAGAAAAATATAAAGCAGAAGAGCAGAACGGATCTTTCGATTTTGAAAAAGCAGTTCCGAAAGCAGAAGAAAAACCGGATGCCGAAATTGATGTAGAAGGCTTTCAAAAAGCATGGACAAATCTGAAAGATACGCATGATTTCTTTATGATGACCCGAAAATTCGGAGTGAGCAGAACACAGGCGTTGAGACTGGCTCCGGAAGGTTTTGCAAAGAAAATTGAAAGCTCAAAAGTCGTTAACGTACTGGAAGATGCATCGGAAAAAGAACTTCCGATCATGATTTTTGTCGGAAACAGAGGAATTATCCAGATTCATACAGGAAATGTGAAAAAAACACTTTGGCATCAGCAATGGTTCAATGTGATGGATCCGGATTTCAATCTGCATCTGGACGTAACCAAAATTGCGGAAGCATGGATTGTGAAAAAACCGACGGAAGACGGAGAAGTGACCGCCATTGAAGTTTTCAATAAAGAAGGTGACTTTATCGTTCAGTTTTTCGGAAAAAGAAAACCCGGAATCCCGGAATTACAGGAATGGAAAGACCTCGTCGCCGATCTTGAAAAATAAATTGAAATAGTTAGATAGTTTCTTTAAGCCGTTTTGTTTTTTTACAGGCGGCTTTTTTTATCTAAACACGAATGACACAAGGTAACGTTGATTTATTTTAACGCAAGGATCGCTAAGTTTTGTTTTTAGCTTATTGAGGATATTTTTTTGTTCGCAAAGGCACTTCGTTCAGCAAATGATAGAACGAGCCACTCAGCTAAGACATTGCCAAATGCAATCATAAAACGTTCGCTTAATAACAGATGAAATCTGGATAACTTTGCTTACTTTAAATATTTACCTTAAAATATCTACTTTGCGTTAAAATAAATCAACGTTACCTTGTGTCATTCGTGAAACCATTTGTGTGATTAGTGTTTAAAAAAGCTTCGCGTTAAAATAAACAATGGATCATTAAAAAATTAAAGTTATATCGTGATATTCGTGAAACCATTTGTGTCATTCGTGTTTAAAAAAACAACAGAAAATTAAAATTATATCGTGATATTTGTAAAGCCATTCTCGTCAAAAAAACAAATTAAAATGAAAAACCTTCTCACCGCCTTTTTTCTTACTGTTTTCTGTTCATTTCAGGCACAGCCATTTAAAGCCTATCAGTTTTACGACAAAAAAGGAAAATCAGTAAAGCCCGAAAAACTCATCAGACAACTGGCTGATTACGACGTGGTTTTCTTTGGTGAAAATCATAATAATTCCATCAACCACTGGTTACAGCTTAAAGTGACGGAAGGTTTGTATACTCAGAAAAACGGACAGCTTATTTTAGGTGCTGAAATGTTCGAAAGAGACAATCAACCGCAACTGAATCAATATCTCAACGGGAAAATAGACGCGAAAACACTGAAAGATTCCGCAAGACTCTGGAATAATTTCACGACCGATTATAAACCTTTGGTTGATTTTGCCAAAGCAAAAAAACTGAATTTCATCGCAACCAATATTCCTAGAAAATACGCATCTCAAACCGCCAAAGAAGGTCTGGAATCTCTGAATAATTTATCTGAAAAAGAAAAAAACTACATCGCACAACTTCCCATAAAAGTAACGCTTGAAACACCGGGTTATCCTGAAATGAAAGCGATGATGGGCGATCACGCAGACGGAACCAAAGTGATGAATTTTATTTCCGCTCAGGCAATAAAAGATGCGACTATGGCAGAATCTATCCTGAAAAATCTGCAATCCGGAAAAACATTCATCCATTACAACGGAAACTATCACAGCAAGGAATTTGGCGGAATTTACTGGTACATTAAACAAAAAAATCCGAACCTGAAAATGGCGGTGATTTCTGTTTTTGAATCAGATGATCCTGAATTAAAAGTTCCTGAAAAAGACTATATTCCCACCGATTTTAATCTGATCATTCCCAGTGATATGGCGAAAACGTACTGAGAAAGAGCCAGGTAAAAAGTTAAAAGTAAAAAGCTGTGTTTTTATTTAGATTAAAGGTGTAAGAAATTTCAAGCAGATTCTTCCTTCGTCGGAATGACAATGAGTCGTTTAAAAGACAATGAGGTCTGCATATTTTTCATTGCTTTTTTATCAATATTCAAATAGGCTTTAACCAAAACAGACAAAACTTAGCCTGCAATTTTTATCTTTGCAAAACATTCAGAAAAATGAAAAAAATATCCCTTCTTTTCATCCTTTTCATCGGTTTGATGAACGCTCAAAAACTGACACCAAGCGAAATTTCCATTATTAATCAGGGAGATAAAAATTCTGCGTTGCCGATTTATCAGACTACAGACGAAAATCAGCACAAGACGTTATTAAGCCTTTCCGCAGAAATCGATCCGTTGGATAAAAACACGGCAGTTTTGGTCAGCAGAATGAAAGAATCTTTACTTTCCACCGATGGCGGAGTGGGAATTGCCGCACCACAGGTTGGAATCAACAGAAAAGTAATCTGGGTTCAGCGTTTTGATAAAAAAGGTGAACCGTTGGAATATTTCATCAATCCTGTCATTGTCTGGAGATCAGAATTACAGAATTTAGGTCCCGAAGGCGATCTTTCGATTCCCGATTTCAGAGATCAGTTCTACCGAAGCAAAGTCATTCAGCTTGAATATGTCGATTTAAAAGGTCAGAAATATTCAGAAATTGTGGAAGGTTTTACAGCCGTTATTTTCCAGCACGAAATCGATCATCTTTTCGGAATTTTAATTTCAGACAAAAAAGAAAAAGAGAAAAACGATTCTTATCAGAAAGTAGATGCTTTTAAGAAGAGCGATTCTGGGATGAGGTAATTTTACTGATATTATTCTACCTTATAAGTATAATTTTTATGTAAATCGATTTTAAAATTTTTACCATTTAAAATTCCTGAAATTATTTCTGTATTATCCTCCAGAATTTCTTTTATTCCCAAATCAAATTCTTTGTGATGATTAGGACAAAAAACAATTAAGTTTCCTAAAATACTTTTCCCACCTTTAAAAACCGGTTTTATATGAGCAACTTCAACATAATTCACTCCTTTTTCGGTAGGAATAGTTGAATTACATTCTGGAAATTGACACTTATAATCAACAAGTTTTTTTAATGATTCTACTATTTTTTTATCTTTTCGTAATATTTTATCAATTTCCTGTACTTTTCTTTCTGGATTAATAAAAAGCATTTTATTGTTTAATTCTCTAATTTCTTTATAAAGAGATATCTTCTGATTGACTTGAGAAAAAATTCCTTTGTTGTCCTTGACGTATGAAAATAATTTTAGTGAGAAATCATTGTTAGTAATATTTTGAAATCCGATTCCAAAATTTCCGCAAAATTTTTTGAAGCTTATAAAATCAGGAAGATTATTGAGCAAAATTGGTTTTTTTAAATCTTGACCTGTTCCGATAACAATTATTTTGTCTAAATTTTCTTCATAATCTTCGATTTTAAAGCAACTCCATAAATAATAATTTTTAATTTTATTTTCAGTTTTTCCTACAATTAGAAAACAAATTCCATTAGTTGCTTTTTTAGCTGTCTTCTTTTTGGTATAAATCCAAGAATCATGTTCTTTTATATCATCATTAAGAGTAATTTCTGAGATTAAAGAATTAAAATCTGTCTTTTCAGTTGGAAAACATCTCAGTTTATCAGCATTATGATATTGAACGTATAAGTTATTCTGGTTCATTAGTTTTTAAATTTTGTTGTTATCTAAATTTACAGAGTTTTTTTGTTATGATCAATATCTTCTGATCTGCACATTCGAAACATTTCTGATCTTAATTTTTCTTCCGGCTTTTTTCAGCAAACCGGTTTCAGGATTTCTTTTAAAAACTGTGACATTATTCGTTGCCGTATTGGCGGTGATTAAAAATTGTCCGCTTGGATCGAGATTAAATGTTCTCGGATGTTTCCCTTTTACAGACTGATAACCGATTGTTTTCAGGCTTCCGTCGTCCTGAATTGAAAAAATAGCAATATTATTTTCTTTTCCGCGGTTGGAAGCGTACAAAAACTTTCCGTCCGGCGAAAGATGAACATCAGAACTTTCAAAATCTCCTTTATAGGTTTCGGGATGGGTAAAAATCCTCTGAAGCGGTTTCAGGTTTCCGTTTTTGTAAGCATAAACACTGACTGCACCGCCCATTTCTTCAATACAGTACGCGAATTTTCCATTTGGATGAAAAGTAAAATGTCTCGGTCCCGCTCCTAAAGTTGTTTTTATAAAAGGAATTTCAGCTTCCTGCAAAGGTGTATTTTTTTCATTGTTAAAACGATAGGCGCGAATTTTATCCGCTCCGAGATCAGGCAGAAATAGATAATCAGAATCCGGAGAAAAAACAGTGGAGTGGATGTGCGCACGATCCTGTCTGTCGGGATTTACACTTCCTTCCGAAAACTGTATGTTCTGCAAAAAAGGCTCAAGAGTTCCGTTACCTGAAATCGGGTAAACAGAAACGCTTCCTTCCGTATAATTTCCGTTAACGAGCCATTTTCCGCTGGGATGAACTGTAAGATAAACCGGATTTTCACCACCGCTGCTTTGTTTACTGATGAACTGTAAAGATTTTTTATCAGGATTAAATTCAAAACTGCTTACACTTCCGCCGTTCTTTGTTTTGCTTTCCGTACACGCAAAAAGATATTTTCCGTCCGGTGACAAAGCGAGAAAAGACGGATTTGAAATCCCCGAAACAGAAGCAATTTTCGATAGTTTTCCTTTTTCCATGTTCAATTCATACACATAAATTCCCTCCGTTTCTTTTTCCCAGTTAAAAGAACCGAAAAAAACATACGTATGTTGAGCATACAACTGAAAACAGCTAAAAATTGTGATGAATAAGGTGAAAAGATTTTTCAAATGATGAGGGTTTTTAAAGAAATTCTGTTTAAACTTTTTTACCGCAAAAGATGCAAAAGATTGTAACACTTTAGTCGTTTAAGTTTAATACTTAAATGGAAAAAAGAGCACATAAGTTTAAAAAAATCCAAAGATTTTTTCTCTTTGCAGACTTTTGAAATATCTTGAATAAATCCAATAAAGTCTTTTGTGTACTTTTTGCGGTTAAATTTAAAATGAGTTTAAACAAACTTTTTATCTATGTTTGAAGTTTACAACAAACATATAAACGTTTTTCGGATGAAACAAATTTCTGTTTAAAGTTTCTCATGCAGCTAAACAAAAAAAATCTGCTTCCAAAGAAACAGATTCTGATATTTATACCGTAAAACGCTGAATTAGTTGTTCGTAACTGAAAGTTTTACTTCGATATTATTTCTTGTCGCATTAGAGTACGGACAGATTTGGTGCGCTTTTTCTGTTAAAGCCTGTGCTTCCTCAATAGAAACTTCAGGAATATTTACATCAAGCTGAACCGCTAATCCGAAACCACCGTTTTCCAATTGTCCGATGCTTACTTCCGCCGTTACCGTAGTTTCTCCGGTTTTTGCTTTAGACAAAGAAATTACTCTATTTAGTGCGCTGTCGAAACATGCGGAATATCCTGCCGCGAAAAGCATTTCAGGGTTGGTGAAATCATCATTGGCTCCGCCTAAAGCTTTAGGCATTTTTACGTCCAGATCAAGAACTCCGTTTTCGCTTTTTACGTGTCCGTTTCTTCCTCCTGTTGCAGTTACTTTTGTTGTATACAAAATTTTCATTTATTTTTCTATTTTAGTTAATATTTTTTGAACATTTTCTTTCAGAGCTTTCCAGTCTTCTGGCGATGCTCCGATTTTCTGAAATAATTTTTCCGGAATTCTGCAGGCTTTTTCCTGTAAATTTCTACCGGATTCTGTGATGAAAACTTCCACCACACGTTCATCTTCTTTTTTCCTTTTTCTTTCGATAAATCCTTTATTTTCAAGTCTTTTAAGAAGCGGTGTAAGCGTTCCGCTGTCCAGATACAGCTTTTCGCCGATGCTGTTTACCGGAAGTCCGTCATGTTCCCAAAGCACCATCATCACAAGATACTGCGGATAGGTAATATCCAGCTCATCAAGAAAAGGACGGTAAAGCCCTGTAATTTCTTTGGCAATGACATATAAAGGAAAGCAGAGCTGGTTTTCTAATTTTAAAAATTCGGGATTTTCCATGATTTCTGAAAAATGAAGAGGTTTTATTTTTTGATGATGAATTCTTCCATTGGAATTCTTACTTTTTTCATGTGCGACAGCCAGTCGTTTTTCTCGTCTCTGTATCCTAAATACAATAAACTCACACTTTTTAAGCCTAAATCTCTCAAGCCCAAAATTTCATCCACCACTTCATTGCTGAAACCTTCTGCAGGAGTGCTGTCTACTTTAAGTTCCGCAGCCTGAGCCATGGCAAGTCCTAAAGCAATATATGTTTGTCTTGCGGTATGCGCGAAATGTTCTTCGGGAGTCTGCGCACCGTAGATTTCTTTAATTTTATCGGTATAGCTTGAAAACCTTCCTCTCGGCAAATCTCTTACATCGGTGTGATGATCGTACACTTTATCGATTTTCTCATCGGAATAGCTGTCCCATGCCGCGAAAACCAAAACATGAGAAGAATCTCTCATCACTTCAGGATTCAACGCACCCTGAACCATTTTTTCTTTTAATTCCTGATTTTCCACTACGATCACACGGAAAGGCTGTAATCCGGAAGAAGTAGGAGCAAGTCTTGCGGCTTCTAAAATTTTATTTAAATCTTCTTCTGATACTTTTTTTGTTGGATCATATGCTTTTACAGCATGTCTCCAGTTTAAATCTTCTATTAATGACATTTTGTTAATTTTTTAATTTGAATACTATGATGCAAAAATATTGCCAAATTAAATTGTACACAATTTAATTTTGTTAAATTTAATTTAAAAATTTTTAAAACCTTCTTAAAACATCGCAGGAATCGGATTTTTTCTGAAGACTGAACTTTCCATTTTTGCTGAAGAATTTTAAACCAAAAACAATGCAGAGATTTAAAAACAAAACCGCTCTGATTACAGGCGGAACCAACGGAATGGGATTCGCAACAGCACAACAGTTTATAGAAGAAGGCGGAAAGGCAATCATCACCGGAAGAAGTGAAGAAAATGTAAAAAATGCCGTAAAAAAGCTAGGCAAAAATGCTTTCGGAATTGTTTCGGATGCCGGAAAAATAAGCGACCTGATGAATCTTAGAAATGAAGCTGAAAAATTAACGGAACATATCGATCTGGTATTTGCAAATGCAGGATACGGAAGATTTGCTTCGATTGAAAATGTGGATGAACATCATTTTGATGAGCTTTTCAATATGTTGGTAAAAGGCAGCTTTTTTACAGTTCAGCAGATGCTTCCTTTAATGAAAGAGGGGAGTTCGGTTGTGTTTAATACTTCTTTTGTCAAAGAATTCGGGATGTCCAATTTTTCAGTATATTCTGCGGCAAAAGCGGCAGTTCAATCTTTTATTAAAACTTTCGCAACTGAATTGACGACTAAAGGAATCCGAGTGAATGGAATCAGTCCGGGACATATCAAAACCAATATTTTTAATAATACGGGTTTAAATTCAGAACAGATTGATGAAGCCGTACAACATATTATTCCTGCCATTCCTTTTAAAAGACAGGGAGAACCTTCGGAAATTGCAAAAGCAGTACTTTTTCTTGCTTCCGATGAAGCATCTTATATTCACGGAGCGGAACTGAGAATTGATGCCGGAATATCTGTAATTAAATGATAATGTGATGAAAAGATTATTTTACGTCTTTGATCTGTCTGATAATATTTGTTTTATTTTCAATGCCAATATCATATTTTTTACTTGTCTTAAGACTTAAAGTTGCCTTTTCGATAAGATGGGTATAATCCTGAGATTTTTTTGAAAGATAGAAAACCTGCGCGCTGATTCCTATGGAAACACGGGCAAATTCCTGTGGTCGATCTGGATCATCTGTAATATCGGTAATCACCGAATTATTGTACCATGTAAGGTTTTGTGAACTCTGATTGCCGGAGCAGGAAATGACCATCATTATTATGAAGAGAGTATAGGTTAAGAATTTCATGAAAATATGATTTTAAAAAGCTCCTGCAAAATAACAAATAATTGCAGGAGCTATATAAAGATTTGTTAGAATCCGCAGCTTGCTACACTTGGAGCCGGAACAGGAGAGCATCCGGACAATGTTGAAAATGTTGTCAGTACACAATTCGTGTTTATATAATTGTTGTCATAAAGCAACGAACCGGACGGACTTCTGTAATATACATTTCCTGCCGTATTGGCATAAGACGAAACAGAAGCAGAACCGCAGCTTGTATTTACGCAGGCATTTCTCCATGTAACATCGGTTACAGGACCGGAGGCGAAAAGGGAAGGATCTATAATTCTTTTCTCCACCACACCGGAAGCATTTTTAAAGCTTACCAAGATGGCTACGTGATATCCCCACGAAACACAGCATGTTCCTGTAGAAGCTTTCAGGTTTCCGTAGACGAATTGTTTTTCGCAGTCATAACCTGCATTCAGAAGAATTTGTCTCATTTTATGAGCTCTTGCATAACATCCGTCCACTGCATATCTAAACGTGA
The DNA here is from genome assembly GCF_018603435.1 of Chryseobacterium sp. ZHDP1. Classification (GTDB taxonomy): domain Bacteria; phylum Bacteroidota; class Bacteroidia; order Flavobacteriales; family Weeksellaceae; genus Chryseobacterium; species Chryseobacterium indicum. The sequence goes on from NZ_CP075682.1 coordinate 4,858,628, forward strand.
TACATGGTGAAGAAGCTGTAGAAGTTCCGCAGGACTGATTTTTGATCTGTGTGAAAAGATTGTTCAGAGTCGCCTGATTCGGAATTACACTTACTGCTTTGCTGGTTTCACTTTGAGTTTCTTTGGTGAAGATAGATTTGAAGTAAGTAACATCTTCATCGGTTGCTTTTTCAACTTTGGCAATTTCGTTGGAATTTTTTTTCAGGAAAACATGAACCGGAGTTTCATTTTCGACCGCTGATTGAATCATTGAGATGAAGGCTTCATTTTCTTTGCTGTCTTTAATTTCATAGAACTGCGCAGAAATGATGAAAGAAACTTTCAGGATATTGCCTTCCTTCTGGATCCCTACCGGAATAGTGCTGCCAAAGTCTCTCATGGCATTTTCATTGGTTTCCTTTACAACAAGATTCGGATCCTGATTGGCACTGGAATCTGAACAGGCATTGGAGGAAAGTACCATCACAAATGCCATTGCGGATAGCAGAAATTTTTTCATAGTTTTAATTTTTGTGGTTAATGATATGCAGTTTTTTATCTATAGTTCACTGCGTTGTGATTTTAAAAGTAATAAAAAATTGAATATAAAATTCAAAATTTTTAAGAAATTTTATCAGGCATTCAGATTACCGATGAATACTGGAAAAATTAAATTGGGCGAAAGTATTTAACGTGAGTTCGATGAAATTAATAGGGCATAAATTGATCATGTTTTATCACTCTTACTGAACTTCAGTGTGATGCGAATATTACAATCAAGGTTAGGTTAGGCAAAATTGATAATAAGTTTCGGCTGAAATCTTTCTGTTTTTCTATTTAACCTGAGTTCGGGATAAGTCTTCTTAACCGCAAGGTTAAACAAAGAGATTCAATTATCAGGAATTCAGCTTTTAAGATATACAAAGGCGTAAAACTTATCAAAGTAATACCATTTTTGTCTTTTTTTAATAAACGGAGTGCCTTTGTTTAGCTTGCAAACTTTCAATAAGTAGAAAAATCTTTTGTTTTCCTTTGCGATAAATCAATACAATACTATAAATCAATTGTTTAAATTTATTTCTTATCCCGAATTCAGGTTATTTAAGTTGTTTATAGTAAAAGTCATTGCTCTTTTAGGAGAAGAATCTGCGTAGAAATAATAATCAGTTCATCAATCAATCCGTAGGATTGATATCTGTAATTCTTAATGAATTTTCTAAAGATAGCGTTCCTACGGAACGCCGAACGTACGTCTAATATTGTTTTTTTAATTAAAAATCCCTGCACATCGCAATATGCAGGGAAATGTTATTTAGTAAAAATTACTTAGCAATAAGTTCTGCTTCGAAAACCTCCGTAAAATGCTTTCTTATTTTCGCTTTAATGTCTTCCATTTCTTCAGGAGAGAGTTCTCTTTCCAGTTCTCTTTTTAAGGAAGTTACCTGCTTGTCTTTAATGCCGCACGGAATAATGTATTCAAAATAACGCATATCCGTATTTACATTTAAAGCGAATCCGTGTAAAGTTACCCAGCGTGAAGCTTTTACGCCCATTGCACAGATCTTTCTTGCATAAGGTTTTCCCACATCCAGCCAGACTCCGGTTTCTCCGGGAGATCGTTCCCCTTTCAATCCGTATTCGGCAATGGTTCTGATGATGACTTCTTCCAGATTTCTCATGTATTTATGAATATCCGTGAAGAAATTTTCAAGGTCTAAAATAGGATAGCCTACAATCTGTCCGTAACCGTGATACGTAATATCTCCTCCGCGGTTTACCTTTACGAAAGTGGCATCGATTTCTTTCAGCTTATCAATTCCGGCAAGCATATTTTCTTCATGTCCGCTTTTTCCCAGCGTATACACATGAGGATGTTCTACAAGAAGAAAATGATTGGGCGTTTTGCTGTGCTGTTCCGCAGGAAGATCGCGGTTTTTAATTTTCAGATCTATGATGTTTTTCATCAGAGATTCCTGATAATCCCACGCCGACTGATATTCCCGCGTTCCTAAGTCTTCAAATTCTACTACTTTATTCTGAATTGTATTCATATCATTTTTTGAATACACAAATTTAGTGATTTTTAGGCTTTGATGGAATGGATGAAATCTATAGCTTTGGTCTTCCAGTCTCTATTTTGAAGTAAAATGTTGACGAAAGCAGTTCCAATGATTCCGCCATCCGCTTTTTCGGTTACATTTTCGAAGTCTTCTTTTGATTTGATTCCGAAACCGATCATCACCGGATTTTTCAAAGGAAGTGAAGCTAATCTTGAAAGATATTCTTCGTTTTTGAGAACAGCCTGATCGTTTCCGGTGGTTGAAGACGAACTTACCGCATACAAAAATCCGGAACTTAAGGAATCGAGGTATAAAATTCTTTCGTCCGAAGTTTCGGGAGTCACAAGAAAGGTGAAATTCAGATGGTATTTTGTTAAAACTTTCTGATAATTTTTCTCAAATTCGATGGGAGGGAGATCGGGAATAATTAATCCTGAAACTCCACTTTCCGAACATGCTGCACAGAATTCTTCAAATCCGAAACGCAGCACTGGATTGATGTAGCCCATTAAAATTAAAGGGATTTTTATTTCGTTTTTAATGGATTTCAATTGTGAGAACAGTTTTTCGATGGTCATTCCGTTTTTCAGGGCTAATTCATGAGCCTGCTGAATAACGGGACCGTCTGCAACAGGATCGGAATAAGGCATCCCGATTTCAATCATCTCTGCGCCGGAATCCTGAATTAATTGTATGATTTCAGCAGTATTTTCCAGTTCGGGAATTCCTGCGGTGAAGTATATATTTAGTTTTTTCATTTAAAAATTCTTTTTAATGGTGTCATTTCGTAAAGTCTGCTTAAAATGGTTTTTTAGTTTAACCGCAAAAGGTGCAAAAGATATTTATAAAGATAAGGTTGATAACATTAGTTTTCAAAAGTGTAAAAAATCAAAGATTTTTTGAAAGCTGTTGAGATCTTTTTATTGATAAACACTAATCATTTAGTTTATCTTTTATGACTTTTATGGTTAAATAAAGTGTAAGTTCATCAGTTCTTCGTAATGACAAAAATTATTTTTGATGTTGACGATGCGATCCGGCTTGAACGGAGCTCTTTTTGTGCAGCAAAGCGGAACAAAAAAGCGGGAGTGGAAGACGGAAATTATCGCCCGAATTATTTTACAAATGTTTCAAATACGTTTCCATGTCTTTATCTCCGCGACCGCTGAGACAAATGACCACAATATCGTCTTCGTTGAATTTCTTTTTGTCGAAAACTGCGAGCGCGTGAGAGCTTTCCAGAGCGGGAATGATGCCTTCGAGTTTGGTGAGTTCGAACGCTGATTTCAGGGCTTCATCGTCGTTGATGCTGAAAAATTCTGCTCTTTGTTCCCTGAACAAATTCGCGTGAAAAGGTCCGATTCCGGGATAATCCAGCCCTGCGGAAATGGAGTGGGGCTCGATAACCTGTCCGTCATTGGTCTGCATCACGAGACTTTTGCTTCCGTGAAGAATGCCTAAAGTTCCCAGAAAAGTCGTTGCGGCAGATTTTCCGGATTCTACACCGAAACCTCCTGCTTCAGCAGCGATAATTTTCACGTCTTTTTCGTTTACAAAATGGTAAAAAGCGCCTGCTGCATTGCTTCCGCCGCCAACGCAGGCAATGATGTAATCTGGATTTTCTTTTCCGGTCTGTTCCAGAAGCTGTTCTTTTATTTCTTTTGAAATCACACTCTGAAATCTCGCCACAAGATCCGGAAAAGGATGCGGACCGACCACACTTCCGATCACGTAATGAGTGGTCACGGGATTGTTGATCCAGTCTCTTAAGGCTTCATTTACAGCGTCTTTCAGGGTTTTGGAACCTGAAGTTGCGGGAACGACTTTTGCGCCGAGCATTTTCATTCTTGCGACATTGGGAGCCTGTCTCTGGATATCGACTTCGCCCATGTAAACGATGCATTCCAGTCCCAGAAGCGCGCAGGCTGTAGCGGTGGCAACGCCGTGCTGTCCGGCTCCGGTTTCGGCAATGATTCTGTTTTTTCCGAGACGTTTTGCCAACAAAACCTGTCCTAAAGCGTTATTGATTTTATGCGCTCCGGTGTGGTTGAGATCTTCTCTTTTTAAGTAAATTTTGGTGTTGTATTTCCGGCTTAAATTTTTCGCAAAATACAGTGGTGTTGCACGTCCTACGTAATTTTTTAACAAATCCTGATATTCCTGTTGAAAATCTTCAGATTCAATAATGTCAAGATAGTTTTTTTGCAGTTCCTCTACGTTCGGGTAGAGCATTTCCGGGATGAAAGCGCCTCCGAATTCTCCATAATATCCGTGTTCGTCGGGGTTTCTATAATTCATTTTGTAATGTATTTATCAGTGAAAGGTTATAATCAAACTGCTGTTTGCTGATCTGTTTGTTCTGATGCAGCAGATGCAGTTTTGCAGTTAAATCTATTAAAATATCTAAATCTAATTTCGAGTTGTACATGGTAATCGCAATTTCAAGATTATCAACAAGATAATAAGAATCGAATTTCTCATACAGGCAGAAAATTTTACAGTAAACGATTCCGAAATCATATTTCACACTGGCTTTTACGTTGCTGTCGAGCAATTTATCGGCAATCACCACCAAATGATAGCTGTCCCAGAAATGAATGGTTTTAAAGAAATATTCGACATCTTCTTTGTGAAAATTTTTAATGATTTCGATGAAATCACTTAATAATCCTCCGATGTACCAATATTCTGTATTGCTGTCATTTTCAGAGACAAAATCATGCAGTCTTTCTACTTTTTCATTTTCAAATTTTTGAGAAAACAGGACTCTGTGAACGGATTTTCCGATCTCTTCAAGATTTAATTTCTTAAATTTTAAAAGCTTCAGTTTTCTCGAATAATATTTTTTCAATGCTTTTTGTTTTTTTATTGTAAGCTTGTTTAAACTTTTTTACCACAAAAGATTTAAACACCTTAGTTGTTTAAGTTTACTACTTAAATGGAAAAAAGAGCACATAAGTTTAAAAAAATCAAAGATTTTTTTTCTTTGCAGACTTTTGAAATGCTTTATATTAATTCAATAAGTCTTTTGTCTTTTGCGGTTAATTTTAAAATGAGTTTAAACAAATTTTGTGTTTTAATTTATGATCAGATCAGTTTTTCTTTAAATATTTTTATCTGATTGATGTTTTTAACTCCGGGTTCTGTTTCAAACCTCGAATTGATGTCCAGAGCAAAAGGCTTTTGTTTTAAAATGCTTATGTTTTCTGTATTTTCTTCTGAAATTCCGCCACTTAAAAAATAGGGAAAGGGAATTTCAATGTTGTTTAACAGATTCCAGTCGAAGGTCTTTCCTGTTCCTCCAAATGTTTTTGAATCGGTATCGAAAAGAATATAATCGTTTGTTTGCGCATATTGATTGATTGTTTTCTGAAGCTCATCAGAGTTTTGATTTCCGATTCGGATTACTTTGATGATTTTGATTTCAGAATTTAATTTTTTTCTTAATTCTGTAATAAAATTTTCATCTTCATCGCCGTGAAGCTGTATGAAATTCAGTTTAGCTTTTTCTGCTGTTTCAATTATCTTTTCTAAATTTTCATTCACAAAAACACCGACTTTTCCAGAGTGTTCAATTGCTGAAATCTGTTCCGGATTCAAATGTTTCAAAACATACCTGAGCGATTTTTCATAAAAGATAAAACCAAGAAAGTCTGTCTGTAAAGATATTAACTTTTGAATCTGATCAGATTGGGTTAATCCGCAAACTTTTAGCTTCGGAGCGGTTTTATTCGTCAATAGATTGTTGTCTGTTGATTTCATAATCTGATTTTTAAATTCCTGTATTCGAAATAAATTCAGCTAATTTTTTTCCGGGATTTTCATGTTTCATAAAATATTCGCCCATCAGAAATCCGTCGAAACCTTCATTTTTTAAGTATCTGAAATCTTCTTCGTTGTAAATTCCGCTTTCGGCAACAGACAGAATATCTTTCGGAAGCTGATTTTTCAAATTAACGGAATGTTGCAGATCTACTTTAAAATCTTTCAAGTTTCTGTTGTTAATTCCCACAAGATCAATGTTTTTGTGGATGTGTTTCAACTCTTCTTCGGTATGGATTTCCAGTAAAACTTCCAATCCCAACTCATGAGAAAGCTCCGTAAATTCTGAAACCTGTTGTGGTGAAAGACAGGCTGCAATCAGCAAAATAACATCGGCACCGATGCTTTTGGCTTCATAAAACTGATATTCATCAATCATGAAATCTTTTCGCAAAATCGGAATATTTACAGAATTTCTTACACTCAGAATATCCTCAGAACTTCCTCCGAAAAAATCCCGATCCGTTAAAATAGAGATTCCGCTCGCTCCAAATTGTTCATATGCGGAAACCACTTCTAAAGGTGAAACTCTATCATTAATAATTCCTTTTGAGGGTGACTGTCTTTTGAATTCGGCAATGATTCCGCTTCTCTTTTTTAAGCTTTCTTTCAGTGAAAAATTTTCTCTTCCGAAAAATTCAGATTCCTTCAATGCTGAGACTGAAGTGTTCGATTTCGAGAAGGAAATTTCTTCTTTTTTTCTTTGTATGATTTTATCTAAAATATTCATAATCAATTTCATTATTCCAAAAGAAGTTGCAGACTTCTTAATGCTTTTCCTCCAAGTAAACTTTCTTTCGCCATCAAAAGGCAATCTTCATAACTTCCGAATTTATCGGTGTGATAAAGGGCAACTGCTGCATTTGCCAATACAACGGCATTCTGTTGTTCCGTTCCTTTTCCCTGAAGAATATTTCTGAAAATTTTTGCCGTTTCTTGGGGTGTTTCGCCTGCTTTTATGCTTTCATGCGTGATAGAATCAAAACCAAGATCTTCTGTGGAATACACTTCTTCTCCTTTTTTGGTAATAATTTTACTGTCGTGGGTAAGGCTGATCTCGTCGTAGCCGTCCATCCCATGAACAAGGATAAAATCACAGTTGTCCTTCTGCAAAAGATACTGGTAAATTCTGGCAATTTCCAGATTGTAAACGCCGATCATGGAAAACTGAGGTTTTGCAGGATTTACAAGCGGACCGAGAAGGTTGAAAAAAGTTCTTAGACCTAAAGCTCTTCGCAACGCACCAACCGATTGAAGTGCCGGATGAAAATAGGGGGCATGTAAAAAGCAGATGTTGGCTTTTTCAAGATCTTCCTGAAGTTTTTCCGAACTGTTTTTGAATTCATAGCCCAGTTCTTCCAGTACATTGGAAGATCCGGTGATGGTGGAAGCTCCGTAATTTCCGTGTTTCGTTACTTTCTGTCCCGCTCCTGCGACTACAAAACTTGATAAAGTTGAAATATTGATGGTGTTTTTTCCGTCACCGCCCGTTCCTACAATATCAATGGCATCTCCGGAATCGATGTTTACGGGAACTGCCATTTGCAGAAGGGCTTCACGAAAGCCTTCGAGCTCTTTAAGTGTGATATTTCGCATGAGGAAAACACTTATAAAAGCCGTAACTTCGGTTGCATTGAATTTATTCTGGGCAATCTCAATCATAATCGCCTTTGCCTCAGATTTGGACAAGGTATGATGATTAAAAAGGTATTGCAGGATCTCTTTCATTTGTGGAGGTTTTATGGTTGAGGGAATCTGTATTGTTTTCAATTGAGTAGAAAGTTTTTAATGATGATTTCTCCCTGTGGAGTAAGAATGCTTTCCGGATGAAACTGTACGCCATGAACATCATATTTTTTGTGCTGTAACGCCATAATCATTCCATCTTTGTCTACTGCGGTAATTTCCAGTTCTTCCGGTAAATCTTCGCGGTTAACAACCCAGCTGTGGTATCTTCCGACTTCGATTCCGCTGGATAGATTTTTAAAAATTTTGGTGTCTTCTTTTACGAAATCTGCGGAAGTTGCCACTCCGTGAAAGATTTCGGAAAGATTGGTTAAACTTCCTCCAAAAGCTTCTGCAATTGCCTGCTGACCAAGGCAAACGCCTAAAATACTTTTTGTAGGAGCGTATTCTTTGATCAGATCCAGTAAAATTCCGGCTTCTTCCGGAATTCCGGGACCGGGTGAAAGTACGATTTTATCGTACTGATCGATTTCTTCCAGACTGATCTGGTCATTCTTTACCACATCTACTTTGGTATCCAAAACTCTCTCGATGATCTGAACCAGATTGTAGGTAAAGCTGTCGTAGTTATCGAATACGAGAACTTTTGTTTGTTTTATAGTATTGCTCATTTTTTTAATTTTAATAATTTTCGACTAATTTCTCCGCTTTTTCCACTGCTTTTTTCAGGGCATTCAGTTTATTGTTTACTTCCTGAAGCTCACTTTCGGGGTTTGATTTTGCCACAAGTCCGGCTCCTGCCTGATAATACAGCGTATTGTTTTTGCTTAAAAAAGTACGGATCATAATTGCCTGATTGCAGTCTGCGTTCAAACCAATCATTCCGATGCATCCGCCATAATATCCTCTGGAATCTTTTTCATATTGGTTAATTAACTGCAACGCTCTGTGTTTCGGGGCTCCGCTTAAAGTTCCCTGCGGAAAAGTTGTTGCCACCATTTCGAAAGGATTTACATTTTCCTGTAGATCTGCCGTCACTTCGCTTACCATGTGGATAACGTGGGAGAAAAGCTGTATTTCCTTTAATTTGGTTACCGTTACGTTTTTTCCGAGTTTTCCAAGATCATTCCTTGCAAGATCCACAAGCATGGTGTGTTCTGCATTTTCTTTTTCATCGTTTTTTAAAGTCTCGATAGACTGGAGATCGGTTTCAAAATGTCCTGTTCTTTTGAATGTTCCGGCAATCGGATGAATAACGGCTTTGTTGTTTTTGATGATTAACTGGCTTTCAGGGCTTGAACCGAAGAGTTTGTAATTGCCATAATCGAAGAAAAATAAATAAGGGGAAGGATTGATGTTTCTTAATGCACGGTAGACATTGAATTCATCTCCTTTAAATTTCTGCTGAAATCTTCTGCTTAAAACCAATTGAAAGACATCGCCTCTCATGCAGTGTTTCTGAGCTGTTTTTACGAGTTCAATATATTCTTCATCCGTAATATTAGAAGTTTCTGCTCCTTCTTTTTCGAAAGGATAAATTACGGAATTTAGATTCTTGATTAAGCTTTCCAGCAGGTAAAATTCAGATTTTACACCTTCCATCTGATTTTCAATAATATGCATTTCATCATTGTAATGATTGATGGCAATAACATATTGATATAATCGGTACCGAAGAATCGGGATTTCAACTTCGGGACTCTGTGCTTTGAACTGAATATTTTCAAAAAACTGAACCGCCTCGAAACTGGTATATCCGAAAAGACTTTGTGCCGTCTGTTCTATAGGATCTGCCGTTTTTTCGCATTCGAAAAGATCTGAGAAATTCTGAAAAACATCTTCAATTTTATTTTCAATGATAAATTGTTTTACAGGTTCCTGTCCCGGAAGCTTTATTTCAAAATCATTTAAATTTTTAATTTCAATTCCGGCAATCGCATTGATGGCAATAAAGGAAAAATTATTATCAATATTTTTAGAATCTGAGCTTTCCAGAAGAATAGTATCCCTGAATTTGTCGCGAATCTGCAGATAGATATTCATCGGAGTCTGAAGATCTCCGAGTGTTTTTTTGGAAATGGTTTTTATTTTTATCTTTTTACTGAACATTGCAGTTGAATTTTAAAATGGATGAAACAAAAAAAGACTTCAACGGATTACGTCAAAGTCTTTATTATTTGTTATAAATTATTTCTGTTGGTTGTTTAGCATTAACAACATGGCAATAACATCAGACCCGACGAAGAGTTTGAATGCCACCACCACATATTTTTGTTGTTAACCATAGTACAAATGTATATAATTTTTTTAATATGAAAACAAAAAAAATATGAAATTAAAAAAAAACTTTTATGGTTGTCCTCAATTTATCATCATTAAAAAAACTTTGCGTTCTTTGCTGAGTGAAACGGCTTTGCGATCTCAAAAACAGTCGGCATATACAAAGAATCTTAGCGAACCTTTGCGTTAAAAAGCAATATGATTAATAACGGATCATCAAAAAACTTAATCTGAAACTGATTGCTTTCACTAATCAGAAAAATCATTTAGCAGAAAAAATTTAATGAAATATCTTTAAAAATGGAGGTTTATCATAAGCTTGAAAGTTTATTTTTTATATTTTTGTCTAAATTTTTATAGGAAAAATAATGAAAAAAGTATTAGCAATCGCGTTTATCGGTGGTTTATTGGCAGCTAGCTGCTCTAAAAAGCCAAATCATGACTTACAGGATAGCAACACGATGTTGCCAGAGCCGGATGCTCCAACTGTGGTGGATTCTACTGCCAAAAAAACTGAAGCAGCAAAAGTAAATGCCGCAGAATCTCTTCCTGCAGCTGAAGCTAAAGCAGATACTCTTACAAAAAAATAATGAAAAATCTGTTTTTGACAGGATGTCTGGCAATGCTGATGTTTTCCTGTTCCAAAAAAGAAAATACACCTGTTGATGCGGCTTCTCCCGAAGCTACATCAATGAATGAATCGGCGAAAAGTAATCTTTCCGGCGACAAAATTATTGAAACGCTGGATTGTTCCGGATGTCATGCGGTGAATGAAAGAATGATAGGACCTTCTTATCAGGAAATAGCAGATAAGTATTCTGAAAAGGATGCAGAAATGCTGGCTTCTAAGATTATAGAAGGCGGAAGCGGAGTTTGGGGAGGCGTTCCGATGTCTCCACATCCACAGGTATCGAAAGAAGATGCCAAAAAAATGGTACAGTATATTTTAAGTCTGAAAAAATAATTGATGACTGAAAAGTCTGCTTTACATCCAAGAAATCTGCATCGTGATCCTTATGATTTCGAAAAGCTGATTTCCTGTGTACCGGAACTAAAACACTATGTTTTTGTGAACGCTTATCAAAGTGTAACAATTAATTTCAGTCTTCCTAAGGCTGTAAAATTGCTGAACAAAGCGTTGTTGTTACACTTTTATAAGGTTCAGGATTGGGATATTCCCGATGGTAATCTTTGTCCGCCGATTCCCGGAAGAGCAGATTACATTCATTATATTGCCGATTTAATCGGTGAAAAAAATCCTCAAAATTCTGATGTTAAAGGACTGGATATCGGAACAGGAGCAAATCTTGTCTATCCTTTAATTGCCCATCGTTCTTACGGATGGAAAATGCTTGGAACTGATATTAACGACAATTCCCTGAAAAATGCGGAATATATTTTAAGTCAGAATCCGGATTTACTCCCTTTCATACATCTGAAAAAGCAGCCGGAATCTGAACATATTTTCAAGAATATTATTGATAAAGAAGATCGTTTTGCATTTTCGATGTGCAATCCGCCTTTTCATGATTCCGAAGAATCTGCCATGAAAGGGAATTTCAGAAAGACAAAAAATCTTAAAAAATCTATGGTTAAAAAACCATTGCTGAACTTCGGAGGACAACAGTCGGAATTATGGTGTGAAGGCGGAGAACTGGCATTCATTACAAATATGATTCACGAAAGTGAACTGTACTCATCTCAGGTTTTATGGTTTACTTGTCTTGTTTCCAAAAAAGAGAACCTCAGTAAATTAACATTCCTTTTAAAGAAAATAGAAGCAGTCGATTTCAGGATTATCGAAATGGCTCAGGGACAGAAAATCAGCCGGATATTGGCTTGGACTTTTGTTGATCCTAACAAGCATAAAGACTGGTTTTTGAAGTCAAAAATATAATCCCGTATCTGTAGCTTTTCAATTAATAGTGTTTTCTATGCACATTTCCTGTACGTTATCTGCGCTTTAGCATTATTTTCATGCAAAAATATCACGTCTGTTGTTTTTGACAGATAACCTTAGTTTCGGTTTGAAGCTATCTGGTCATTTAGCAGTTTAATTAATATATACTGTATACAGTAATGTATTGGAGCGTAAAATATTTGCTTCAACTTTAAAGCAGAATTTTATAAATAATCACTAAATTTGTACGCTTTTAGAAAAATAAGAAATGCAATTATCAGAACAAGAAATCATTAGAAGAGAAAAGCTGAATAAGCTTGTTGAAATGGGGATTAATGCATTCCCGGCGGATGAATACATCATTACAGATACTACAGAATCTATAAAACAGGATTTCGCAGAAAGTAAACAGGTAAAGATCGCGGGAAGACTGATGTCGCGAAGAATTCAGGGGAAAGCTTCTTTTGCTGAGTTGCAGGATTCTACAGGAAGAATTCAGGTGTACTTCAACAGAGACGAGATCTGTACAGGAGAAGATAAAACTCTATACAATGAAGTGTACAAACACCTTTTGGATATCGGAGATATTATCGGAGTAGAAGGAGAGCTGTTTACAACACAGGTAGGAGAGAAGACTGTGTTGGTTAAAAATTTTACGCTGTTAACGAAATCTTTAAGACCTCTTCCGCAGGCAAAAACGGATGAAAACGGTGTTGTTCACGATGCTTTTAATGATCCGGAACTAAGATACAGACAGCGTTATGTAGATTTAACGGTAAATCCTCAGGTGAAAGAAGTTTTCGTAAAAAGAACAAAACTGTTCAATGCAATGAGAACATTCTTCAACGATGCAGGATATTTCGAAGTAGAAACTCCTATTTTACAGTCGATTCCTGGAGGAGCTGCGGCGAGACCTTTTATTACCCATCATAATGCTTTAGATATTCCTTTATATTTAAGAATTGCCAACGAACTGTATCTGAAAAGATTGATCGTGGGTGGTTTTGACGGGGTGTATGAATTCTCTAAAAACTTCAGAAATGAAGGGATGGACAGAACGCATAATCCTGAATTTACCGCAATGGAAATTTATGTAGCGTATAAAGATTACAACTGGATGATGGATTTCACTGAGAAGTTATTAGAGTTCTGTGCTATTCAGGTAAACGGAACAACAAAAGCTACTTTCGGAGAACATGAAGTGGATTTTAAAGCGCCTTACCAGAGAATTTCCATGACGGATGCGATTCTTAAATTTACAGGATTCGACATTACCGGAAAAACGGAGCAGGAATTATTCGATTTTGCGAAGTCTATCGGAATCGAAGTGAATGAAACGATGGGGAAAGGAAAATTAATTGATGAAATTTTTGGTGAAAAATGTGAAGGAAACTTTATTCAGCCGACTTTCATTACAGATTATCCTATTGAAATGTCACCGCTTACGAAAAAGCACAGAAGTAAAGAAGGCTTAACCGAGCGTTTTGAACTGATGGTTTGCGGAAAAGAAATCGCTAACGCATATTCTGAGCTTAATGATCCGATTGACCAGAGAGAGCGTTTTGAAGATCAGTTAAAATTATCCGAAAAAGGAGATGATGAGGCAGGACAGTTTATTGATGAAGATTTCTTAAGAGCGTTGGAATACGGAATGCCGCCAACTTCAGGATTAGGAATCGGAATGGACAGGTTGATTATGTTCCTGACGAATAACGCATCTATTCAGGAAGTTTTATTCTTCCCTCAGATGAGACCTGAAAAAGCGGTTCCTCAAATCGAACTGGGTGAAGATGAAAAAGTAATTATTGAAATTTTAAACTCTCAGGAAGAACCTTTTACATTGGCAGAAGTGAAAGAAAGAAGTCAGTTGTCCGGTAAAAAATGGGACAAAGCTTCCAAAACTTTAACGAAAAATAATCTCGTGAAAGTGGAGAAGATTGATGAGGTTCTTTTGATGAAACTGGTTTAAGATTTTATCATATAATAATTTAGTTCCGGCGGAAGCGAAGCTTCCGCCGGAACTTTTTGTAAAGTTTAAGAAACTATTTCAGTACAATTTCCGTTATTTATAAAAACTAAATAAGATGAGAATTCTGATCGTCCTTATTTTTCTGTTCGTCAACACGAGAGCTCAGATGCTTAGTTCGGTTTATTTTGAATATAACAGTTCTAAACTGACGAAAGAATCGCAGAGAAAACTTGACAGTCTGGCGCAACTAAAAAGCAATCTGAAATTCAGAATTTTTGGAAACTGCGACATTTCCGGAACTTCGGAATACAATAAAAAGCTGTCTGAAGATCGCGCAAATGCGGTTAATCGATATTTACAGTCAAAAGCTGGAAACAATATCAAGCTGGAAAGTGTAGTAGGATTGGGAAAAGAAAAACCGATTAATGACAACAGTACCGAAGAACTGCGTGGTAAAAACAGAAGGGTAGATGTATTTATTGATCGGGTGATGATTGCCGGAGAAATACATTCCGGAAAGGCCTTTGAGAGTTTTTTCAGCAAAAAAGTTTCGGAAATGAAAATCGGAGAAACTTTTTCTTTACCGAATGTTAATTTTATCGGAGGTCGCCACGTATGGCTGCCAAAAGGAAATAGTGTATTGATGCAGTTAGCGGAAATTTTAAAAAATAATTCTACAGTTGAGGTAGAATTGCAGGGACATATCTGCTGTGATTATGATAATTTCGATGGTGAAGATTTAGATCTGAAAACATTTAATTTATCATGGACGAGAGCCAATGCCATCAAAGAATTTCTGGAAAAGCAGGGAATTAGTTCAACTCGCATCAAAGCCACCGGAATGGGGCATCTCAATCCTATTGTTTATCCCGAAAGAAAGGAAGAGGATTTTATGAAGAACAGGAGGGTAGAAATTGTTTTGCTTAAAAAATAGATGATAAGGTTTCGGCGCAGCTTTGCTGCGCCGAAACCTTTTATACATATAAAATTATCTTCTCTGTTTACTGAACGAAGCCATCAGATAAAATAGAAAAGGAAGGATGAATAACGATCCCAGCATTAAAGCCCATCCCAAAGCGGAAATAGTCTTTGGTGCTGCAACGTGTTCTAATAACGAAAGATGTTGCCCGTTTCCAAACAAAATAATATTCGGATTATGCTGATAAGTTGCGGCAACCAGAATCATAATCACCTGAAATCCGGCTAAAGCTCTTACAGGTAAAAGTTTACGGCGATTCATTGCTCTCAGAATCAGGAACAGGCAAATCGTGGCAAAAACCGTAGCCATAATTCCTAAAGGTTTTGAGAAAACCCACATCAGTAAAGGAATATCAGAAAAATAAGCCGTGATGAAAACCAGAAGTCCTGCGACAACAACAAAGATCATGGTCTGTTTGGATTTTCTGATCATCATGCCCAGTTCAAAACGGTCGGATGTTTCTCTCAATGCAAAAACGGAAGCAAGATAAGCGCAGATGGAAACTGTAAATAAACCAACTGCTACACCAAACCAGTTCAGCCAGCTGAAAATATATAAATCTAAAAAGTTAGTCGCATCCGGATTAATGGAATGAGAGATTGTAGCTGCAGCCGTTAATCCCAGAAAAAAAGGAGTAAGTAAACTGGCAAAGTAAAAAATCTGTGTGTAAATGCGTTGCCAACTGTCTTCTACTGCATCATAATGCCGGAACGTAAAAGCTGTTCCGCGCGCAATAATTCCTACCAGCATTAAAACCAAAGGAATATGAAGATAGGTGGAAAGCGTGGTGTAAATCTCAGGAAAGCCGACAAAAAGAATAACGATCGCAATAATCAGCCACATATGATTGGCTTCCCAAACCGGAGCAATAGAAGTGTACATCAAAGTCTGCGTTTTGGGCCTGTTCTTTTTTCTGGTGAACATTTCCACAATGCCCGCCCCGAAATCAGCTCCGCCTAAAATTACATACAGACAGATGGATAGCCAGAGAAATCCTATAACAATATAAATCATGACTTTTTATTTTTAGAATTAAACTGTGGATCGGTAGGATCGTATAATTTAGGAACCATTTTAATCTGTCGTGTCAAAAGGAAAATAATAACGAAAGATAATGAGACAAAAATTGCGGTAAAAAAGTAAAATGAATACTGAATTCCCGGCATCGGAGTTACCGCCTCTGCTGTTTTCATAATTCCGTAAATAATCCACGGCTGTCTTCCGACTTCAGTTACTGTCCATCCCGCTTCCAGAGCAATATATCCGAAAGGGGTCGCGTATAAAAATGTTTTCAGGAGCCAGTTTCTGGAAAGCCATTCTTTTCTGAAAAACGTAGCATACAGAAAAACGCTTCCAATGATAATCATTACAACTCCGAAGAAGATCATGATCTGAAAAGCGTAATGCACAACCGCGACCGGAGGCCATTCGTCTTTTGGAAAATCTTTTAGTCCTTTTACTTCAGCATTAAAATCATTAGCCACTAAAAAACTAAGAACTTTCGGAATTTTTATGGCATATTTTATCTCTTCTTTTTTCTCATCCGGAATACCGCCAATCACAAATGAGGCTCCTTTTTCCGTTTCAAAATGGGCTTCCATGGCAGCTAATTTTATAGGTTGTCTTTTTGCAACAGATTTTGCGGCAACATCACCACTTAAGGGAGCTCCAAATGCTCCGATCAAAGCAAATCCTGCCGCAATTCTAAAGGCTTTGGTATGAAATTCAACATTTTTTTTCTTTAGGATTAAAAAAGCATGAACTCCGGCAACGGCAAATCCAGTCGCACAAAACGCGGCAACCGTCATGTGTAACGCCTGAGGAAACCACGCTTCATTAAACATGGCTTTAATAGGATCTATATTTAAATATTGTCCGTTCACATAATCAAATCCGGCTGGAGAATTCATCCACGCGTTTGCGGCAACCACTAAAATTCCCGAAGCCAAACCGCTTAAGCCTACCAAAAATCCGCAGAACCAATGAAACCATTTATTAAATCTGTCCCATCCGTACAGAAAAAATCCGATAGCGATGGCTTCAATAAAGAAAGCGGTTCCTTCCAGTGAAAAAGGCATTCCGAAGATCGGTCCTGCGTGTTTCATAAATTCAGGCCATAGCAGTCCCAGTTCAAAGGAAAGCATTGTTCCGGAAACGGCTCCGGTCGCAAAAAGGATTGCTACACCCTTGCTCCATGCTTTGGTGAGACCTTTATAAACTTCATTTTTTGTTTTTAAGTATTTCCAGTGCGCAAAAGCCATAAGGAAAGGCATTACCATACCGACACAAGAGAAAATAATGTGAAAGCCGAGTGACATTGCCATCTGTGCACGAGCTGCAAGAAAGTCATCCATAAACCATTCATTTTGAGTAAATAAATTTACGCATAAATTATAGACCGTCACTATGATTTACAACAGCATTTGTTCGAGAAATAGGCTTTAACTTTGATGTTTTTTAAAAGAAAATAATCTTTGGTTTCTGTGGAAAAATCGATACTTTTTTGACATATTTTAACTTTCATACCTCGAAAAAAATCACGATATTTGTGAGTCTTTGCATTTAGCAGGATTTTTTAATATTTATATGAGTCAGAAACAATATACAGCTAGTAGTATTCAGGCATTGGAAGGAATGGAACACGTGCGTATGCGTCCTTCAATGTACATTGGTGATGTGGGAGTAAGAGGTCTCCATCATTTGGTTTATGAAGTAGTAGATAACTCTATCGACGAAGCTTTAGCAGGGTACTGCGATACAATCTTTGTCAGCATTAAAGAAGGAAACGGAATCGAGGTTAGCGATAACGGTAGAGGTATTCCTGTGGATTTCCACGAAAAAGAACAGAAATCTGCTCTTGAGGTGGTAATGACAAAAATTGGGGCAGGTGGTAAGTTTGATAAAGATTCTTATAAAGTTTCCGGAGGTCTTCACGGAGTTGGGGTTTCGTGTGTGAACGCACTTTCCAACGAAATGGTAACGACAGTTTACAGAGACGGAAACGTTTATCAGCAGATATATTCAAGAGGTAAAGCTCAGACGGGCGTTGAGGAAATCGGACACAGCGATCAGAGAGGAACCAAGCAGTTCTTCCAGCCGGATGATTCTATCTTTACAGAACTGGTGTATAATTATGATACACTAGCAAGCCGTTTAAGAGAGCTTTCTTATTTAAATAAAGGAATTACCATTACCCTTACTGACGAAAGAGAAAAACTGGAAGACGGTTCTTTCAGATCGGAAGTTTTCCATTCTGAAGGTGGTTTAAAGGAATTCGTTGCTTTCATCGACGGAAATCGTGAATCGATCATGGAAAACGTAATTTTCATGGAAGGCGAAAGAGACGATATTCCTGTGGAAGTAGCGATGCGTTATAATACTTCATTTAACGAGAATCTTCACTCTTACGTTAATAATATCAACACTCACGAAGGAGGAACTCACTTAGCAGGTTTCAGACGTGCTTTAACGAGAACCTTAAAGAAATATGCGGATGATTTAGGAATTCCTCAGAAAGAAAAAGTAGAAATTACAGGAGACGATTTCCGTGAAGGGCTTACGGCTGTAGTTTCTGTAAAAGTAATGGAACCTCAGTTTGAAGGACAGACCAAAACAAAATTAGGAAACTCTGAAGTTTCGGGAGCTGTTGATAAAATTGTTGGGGAAATGCTGACTAACTTTTTAGAAGAAAATCCTAACGAAGCAAAAATTATCGTTCAGAAGGTCGTGTTGGCTGCAAAAGCAAGACAGGCTGCGAAAAAAGCCCGTGAAATGGTTCAGAGAAAATCTCCAATGGGAGGTTCCGGGCTTCCGGGAAAACTATCCGACTGTTCTTCAAAAGATCCGGCAGAATCAGAAATTTTCTTGGTTGAGGGAGATTCCGCAGGCGGAACGGCAAAGCAGGGACGTGACCGATTCTTTCAGGCAATTCTTCCGTTAAGAGGTAAAATTTTGAACGTTGAGAAATCAATGCTTCATAAAGTATATGATAACGAGGAGATTAAAAATATTTATACCGCTTTAGGAGTTTCCGTAGGTACGGAAGAAGACAGCAAAGCGTTGAATATGGCAAAATTAAGATATCACAAGATCGTCATTATGACCGATGCTGATATTGATGGTTCCCACATTTCCACTTTGATCTTAACTTTCTTCTTCAGATACATGAAAGAGCTGATTGAGAACGGATATATTTATATTGCTCAGCCGCCTTTGTATTTATTGAAAAAAGGAAACAAAAAAGTATATGCTTATAACGAAAAAGAGCGTGAAGAATTTACTTTAGAAATGTCTCCGGATGGAAAAGGGGTTGAGGTTCAGCGTTATAAAGGTCTTGGAGAGATGAATCCTGAACAGCTTTGGGAAACCACTCTGAATCCTGAACACAGAATCCTGAAACAGGTAACCATCGACAATGCGGTGGAAGCAGACAGTGTATTTTCTATGTTGATGGGAGACGAGGTTCCGCCAAGAAGAGAATTTATTGAAAAGAATGCCAAATATGCAAAAATTGATGCATAATTGAATTCAAAAAATACGATTATAAAAGACTTCAGCAATGGAGTCTTTTTTCTTTTTCAATATTAACCATTCAATACAATAAAAAATAATTTTGTCAGTTATAAGATTTCATTATTTTTGCTAAATTTTAATAACCATGATGAAAATACTTTGTATTGGAGCGCTTTCGATGGCTTCTTTTTACTACTCACAAAACTTTCCGGTTTCTGCTATTCCTGAGAATCTGAAGAAAAACGCAGATGCGGTGATCAGGAAAGATCTTACAACCATTCAGATCAATAAAATTGATGATATAAGATATCAGTATTATACGGTTACTACAGTTTTGAACAAAGATGGAGACTCCGATGCGCAGATTTATATCCCTTATGAAAAAGGCAACAGTATTTCAGACATCAAGGTAAATATTTACGATGAATCAGGAAAGAAAATAAAGTCATTTTCCAAGTCGGATTTTGGAGATTTTGCCAATAACAATCAGGGAACTTTCTATTCGGATAACCGAGTGATGGCTATGTCATATACTCCGACTCAATATCCTTACACCGTTGAATTCTCTTATCAGATTGGTGATGAAAATACAGTTTTCCTGCCGGATTTTATTCCTTTCAGATCAACCAATATCTCACTGGAAGAAGCTCAGATGAAGATCATCAATAAATCCGGTATTGAACTTAAAACAAAAACGTATCCTTCGGCTTATAACTATGCTTCAGTTATAGAAAGCGATAATGCGGGAGAAAAAATATACTCTTATAAAAATGTTCCGGCTATTGATGATGTTTTTTTGCTTCCCCAGCCGATAAAAATTTTACCAAAAGTAAGTTTTGCCTTAACTAAATTTAATCTTGAAGGAAAGCAGGGGAGTATAAACAACTGGGGTGAGTTCGGATCTTGGTATTACAACAGCATTTTACAACCGGTTTCTTTATCAACACCTGCAATCAAAGCGGAAGTTGCAGCATTAAATTTACAGGGAACAACCGAAGAAAAAGTAAGAAAACTGTATCAGTATATGCAGAGTAAGACAAGGTATATTTTCGTAGCGTTGGGAATCGGCGGTTGGCAGCCGATGCTTCCGGATGAGGTTCAGAAAAAAGGATATGGTGACTGCAAGGGATTAACAAATTATATGAAAACTTTACTGGATGAAGCAGGAATTCCGTCTTATTATTCGGTGATCAATTCCGGTTCTTCTCCGGTTTCGTTTGATAAAGATTTTCCTAAAATGGGAGGAAACCATGTTATTCTGATGGTTCCTGCTGAAAAAGGAAATATCTGGCTGGAAAATACATCTCAGCAAATAGCTTTTAATCATTTAAGTTACGGAACCACAGAAAGAAATGTACTTTCCATCAGAAAAAACGGAATTGAATTAATCGATACTCCGGTTTATACAGCAGACCAGAGCAAAGAAAAACAGCTTTTAAAAATAAAGCTTAATGAAGACAATAGTATTTCCGGGGAAGGTAATTTTGCGTATACAGGAATTCAGTATGATAACAATCTCGTACTTGCAACGATGTCACCAAAAGAAAGAAATGAAGCCATAAAAAATCTTCTGGATGTTCTTCATTTTGAAAAGATTGAAATGAAAAATTTCCTGAACGATAAAGACAATGCTGTTGCAAAGTTTGATCTTGATTTTAAAGCGAATAATTATTCTAAAAACGCAGGAAGCAGCATCATTTTCAGAGCGGTGCCCATCTATTCAAACAATGTCTACAAAACAGACGAAAACAGGGAATTGCCTTTTGAATTAAGACAATCTTTTCAGGATGAATATGAAATAAGCTTTGCCCTTCCTAAGAATTATAAAATCGAGGAACTTCCTGAGAATGTGACCTTAAACTCAGAATTCGGAACCTACAAATTAAGCTTTGTAAAAAATGGTGAAGAACTGAAAGTGAATAGAACCATCAGAATTAATAAAGGACTTTATCCTAAAGAAAAATATAACGATTACGTTAATTTCCGAAAAAAAACCATTAACATCGACAACTCAAAAATTTTAATTTCTAAAATTTAACATGAAAAAAATATTTCTAGTGGCTTTCTGCTCAATGAATTTGATATTTATTGAGGCACAAAAGCATGAATTTCTTAATTATCCTAAATTTAATGATGCAGATCTTACAAAACAGAAATCTGCTTTGGACGAAAATGCACCTGCCGAAATTTTATTCAAATCTTTGCATTTCAGTATTGACAATAATACAGGAGATCTGGTGAAAAAAGCATTTTACAGAGTTAAAATTTATGATAAAGACAAGGCGGAAGACTGGTTGAACCTTGAAATTCCGTTATATCAGAGTGGGAGCAATCAGGAAACCATTTCAAAGGTTAAAGCTTTCACATACAACCTGGAAAATGGTACTTCTGTGGCCACAAAAGTAGATAAAAGTTCGAAATTTAAGAGTAAGGAAAGCAAATATGTCTCCATTACAAAATTTGCATTTCCGAATGTAAAAAACGGCTCCATCATAGAATATCAGTATGAGGTTACTTCTCCGTTTCTTTACGTAGTTCCGGAAATTACGATTGAAACAGACACCCCTTCTTTATATACGGAATATGTTTTAGACAGTCCATCAAATATTTCTTACAACTTAAATTACACGGGTTTTTTGACCCCGAAATACAGAGAAGTGGAAGAAAGATTGATGTACGGAATGAATTACAGAACATACCGCTTCGGATTTGAAAACGTAAAAGGATTTAAAACCGAGAAGTTTGTAAACAATGACAGAAATTACAGAACAAAAATAGGCGCAGAGCTTCACTCAACAAATTTTAAGGAACTTAAATTGTATTCTTCATCCTGGGAACAGATCAAAGACAGATTGTATGAGAGTGAAGATTTCGGAAGCGAATTAAAGAAGACAAGACTGGCAAAAGACAATATGCCGGCAAATATTTCGGGAATATCAGATGAGATTGAAAAAGCAAATGCAATATTCAATTATGTTAAAAATACCTTTACATGGAATAAAGACAGAGGACTTTATGTAGAAGACGGAATCAAGAAAATGCTCGAAACAAAGACAGGAAACGCGGCAGAAATCAACCTTTTTCTGGTCATGATGCTTCGTGAAGCCGGAATCAAAGCAGATCCGCTTACGATTTCTACAGTAAGCAACGGTCTTATTAATGTTGCTTCACCCAATGTTTCCAATATGAATTTTGTAATTGCCGCTATTCAGACAAAAGATGGTTTTCATTTGTATGATGCCACTTCCAAGCAGTCTTCAATCGATCAGTTGCCACCAAGAGACTGGAATCAGTTCGGAATTTTGATGAATAAAGATAAAGTTCAGCAGTTATCAATGATCAATGCAAAAACAAGTTTCACTTATCTTACCGCAGAGGCAAAAATTAATGCAGACGGAAGTATTTCCGGAACCTATTCTGATAAAGATACCGGAACCTATGCCATTTTTGCGAAAGAAAACTATGACGACAATGCAGATAAGTACAAAAAACAGTATAAAGATAATTTTTCTATAGATTTCACCAATATCGATTCTAAAGTACTTGAAAACGGGGATTTTGAAAGCACCATGAAGTTTTCTTCCGAGAATTTGATAGACAGGATCGGAAAGAAAATGATTATCAATCCTATGTTGTTTTTAAATAAAAACTCAAACGAATTCGATCAGACTGAAGAAAGAAAATACCTTATCGATTTCACTTCGCCATTCACCAGAATTAAAAAAGTGGCTTTGGAAATTCCGGAAGGATATGTGATTGAAGAGATGCCGAAAAACAAAAAAATTGTAACAGACGACAAAGAAATCGAATACAGTTATATTGCTGAACAAAAAGGAAATAAGATTGAGGTAATTTCTACCACCAAAGTTAAGAGTCCCACTTATGAAAAAGAATATTACCCTGCCTTTAAGCAGATTTGGGGAGTGGCTTCCAAACAGGAAAATCAGGTAATCAGTCTCGTAAAGAAACAGTAATTAAAATTTTTTTTTCGAAATAATCTTAAACCATTCATCTTTTGAATGGTTTTTGCATTGCAGAAGGAAATCAGAATTATGAAAAATACCATTGCGGTCTTAGCACTTTCCACTTTCTTTGTCTTTTCAGCCTGTAAAAAGGCGGAAAACAATAATTTGAATGAAACAGAAACTGCAGTACCTGAAAAGTTTACAGTAGATTCCGTGAAAATTAGCGATTCGACTAAATTAAGCGATTCTTTAACCATTAAATATTCATCCACCAAATTATTGTTCCCGACGATTAAGGATAAAGCCTTATTAGACAGTATTTATTTTACAGAAAAGAATATTGGAGATTTTTCCAGAGAAGGATTACAGAATTACCTGCAGAAAAGCAAAAATATCTATTTCAACAGACTCAGAAAAGATTCAAAAGAGTGGATTTCAGACATCTCGTTTTCTCAGGAATGGTATTCGGATACCGGAATGAAAGTAAAATCCAATACCAACGATTATCTGCAGATAGAATACTTTTGGGCTTCGTATGAAGGAGGAGCGCACGATAATTATGGTTATTCCGAAAGAGTTTTTGATCTTCAAAACAATAAAAAATTAGAATTAAAAGACATCACTTCCATACCAAAAGAAAAACTGGAAGCCCTTTTAATGAAAAACATCAACAAGACCAACAGCGGAGCAACAGACGAGAAAGGAGAAGTTAATAATTCCGAAATGCTTCTGGTGGATAAAATTCCCGCAACAGAAAACTTCTATTTTGATGACAAAAAACTATATTTCCATTACAGTCCGTATGAAATTACAGCTTTTGCAGCGGGAGACATCACCATCCCGATTTCGTGGTCAGAACTTAAAGGAACTCTTACTCCCGAATTTACGAAAAGAATGAAAATTAAATAACAATCATGCTTCCACATCGGGAGCATTTTTTATTTTTGCACTAATGGAAAAAGTCGCTTTCATCATCAATCCTTTTTCGGCGAAAAAAAATTATCAGCCGTTTCTCAACGAACTGAAAGCAAAGGTGAAAGATCCTTTGTATTACATTTCGGAATCTATTCCCGGAACCGATCAGTTTATTCAGGATCATTTTAATGACGTTGATATTTTTGTAGCCATCGGAGGCGACGGAACCATTTCTACCGTAGCCAGAAACCTCATTGATACAGAAAAAATTCTTGCCATTTTTCCGGCAGGTTCAGGAAACGGATTCTCCAACGAAACCCAGTTCAGCAAAAATCTGGACGAACTGCTGGAAAAGATCAGAACAGGAAATTCCAGAAAAATTGATACGTTCACAGTAAACGAAAGACTTTCCATCAATGTTTCCGGAACCGGATTCGACGGTAAAGTCGTAAAGGAATTCGAAAAAACCACAAGAGGATTTAAAAATTATATCAAAGTCTCTTTTAAAACTTTTTTCAGTTATAAACCAATCAAACTGAAGTTTTTTGACGAAAAATACAAGCAGTACAACGGGAAATATCTAATGGTAAACATTGCCAACACAAGACAATTTGGAAACAACGCTTATATTGCACCTCACGCAAGTAAAAGTGACGGTTTGGTAGATATGGTATTGGTAAAAAAGTTTCCTTTTACATACTCTGCACTTTTCGCTTTCAGGATGTTTACCAAAAAACTGAAGCAGGATAATTACATCACGTATCTTCCGGTTTCCGAAATAGAATTTAAAGTAAATACCAAAAACTGGCATCTCGACGGGGAGTTCAACAAAATAAAATCTCCGATTCGTGTAAAAGTTCAGCCTTCGAGTTTAAGGATTTTAATCTAAAACAGTCTTCTTGTAAAAATAAATTGTTTTCTTTTTTGGAGCTGTTTCGCGCTTTCGCTACTCGCTTTTTCGTTTTTTTCGGCGCGGCCGCGCAGCGGCCGCGCCGAAAAAAACGAAAAGAGCTCAGACATGCCGCTCAATCGCGGCTAAAATGACAGTCATAACAAAAACTAAATCGGCTTCAGAGTACAACTTATCAGTTACAACTCAGGCTAAACTTCCAGCTTTTTTTCTACTTCATTCGGATGATCCAGACAATATTGAAGCTGATCTTTATCCAGTTGCTTTTCCCAGTTGGCAACGACAACTGTTGCTACAGAATTTCCGATCACGTTGGTTAAAGCACGGCATTCACTCATAAACTTATCGATTCCTAAAATCAGCGTCATTCCGGCAATCGGAATTTCAGGAACAACCGCTAATGTTGCCGCTAAAGTCACAAATCCTGCTCCCGTAACTCCGGCTGCACCTTTAGAACTCAGCATGGCAACCAAAAGAAGAATGATCTGTTTTTCAATCGGAAGATGAATATTTAAAGCCTGTGCGATAAAAAGCGAAGCCAGCGTCATATAAATATTGGTTCCGTCGAGATTGAAAGAATATCCAGTCGGAACCACCAAACCCACAATCGCTCTTGAACAGCCTGCTTTTTCAAGCTTTTCCATAATTCCGGGAAGTGCAGATTCTGAAGAACTCGTTCCTAAAACCAGCAAAAGCTCCTCCTTCAGATAATACATCAGCTTAAAAATATTAAAACCGTTGTACCAGGCGACAGCGCCTAAAACCAAAACCACAAATAATGCAGAAGTTATATAAAACGTTCCCACCAAAAAAATCAGATTCAAAACCGAATGAAGTCCGTATTTTCCAATGGTAAAAGCCATCGCTCCAAAAGCTCCGATCGGCGCCAGTTTCATCAGCATATGCACAATTTTGAAAACTGGAGTGGAAAGATCCTGTAAAAAATCCGTTACTTTCTGGCTCTTTTCTTTCGTTAAAACCAAAGCTACTCCCATTAAAATAGCAACAAGGAGAACCTGCAGAATATTATCTCCAACCAGCGGACTGAACAGCGTTTCCGGAATAATATTGATGATGAAACCCGTTAAAGTCGTTTCATGTGCTTTTTGCTGATATTGCGAAACATCGCCCGAAAGGGTAGAAGGATTAATATTCAGACCGTGACCCGGCTGTAATATATTTCCTACCACCAAACCGATAATCAATGCCAATGTTGAAAACGTAAGGAAATAGATCATCGCTTTAACCGCAATTCGGCCTACTTTCTTCAGATCAGTCATGTGTGCGATTCCCAAGGTAAGAGTAATGAAAATCACCGGAGCAATAATCATTTTCACGAGTTTGATAAATCCGTCGCCCAAAGGTTTCATTTTTTCACCAAGTTCCGGATAAAATCTTCCCAGAAGAATTCCTGCAACAATCGCAATAATAACCTGAAAATAAAGCTGGTGGTAAATCTTTTTTGCTTTCACAAGAATATGGATTTTAAAAACCGAAAATTAGTGAAATTTGCTTTAAAATAATGACAAATGTCATGAATAGTTTCGGCTCGGGCGGGGCCCGAGCCGAAACCAAAATTATTTTAAATCGTTCTCTAATTTTTGATAAAGAAAAATCTTAAACATATGTCTTAAAAATCCAGATTATTTCACTCTTGCCATTCTGATAAATGAAAATATATGATAATCAATTAATTAACTTATTTTTAAGTCAGCTTTTTTAAATTAACTACAAAAACGTCAATTATTCCACTGCAACAGAATCGTCACCGCGACCATCCGCAACCGCATGAATATTTCCGTTGTCATCAATCAGAATCATTTCTGTTCTTCCGATCTGGTTCCATTTTTCAGATTTGTATCCTAATTTTTCCAGATCTTTAATCGTGGTTTCTGGGAAATTCTTTTCAAAGGCAACGATTTCAGGAAGCCACTGATGATGAAATTTCGGTGCATTTACAGAAATATTAGCATTTTGCTTAAAATCGATCACATCAACAATAGCCTGATAAACAGAGGTCGGAATAGTAGTCCCTCCCGGAGTTCCCACTACCATATAAGGTTTTCCGTTTTTCAGAACAATGGTTGGTGTCATCGAAGAAAGCATCCTTTTATTCGGCTGAATGGAATTCGCCTCTCCGCCAACCGCTCCAAACATATTTGGGACACCCGGTTTTATGGAAAAATCATCCATTTCATTATTTAAGAAAAATCCCGCTCCCGAAACAACAACTTTACTACCGTATAAACCGTTTAAAGTAGTCGTAACAGCTGCTGCGTTTCCGTCCTTATCAATAACGGAAATATGAGTGGTTTCTGTGGATTCCTTGGGTTGTTTGGTTATTTTTCCAACTTCAGCACTCGGAGTTGCTTTGCTGAAACTGAAACTTTTCCAGCGGTTTTTGAGGTATTCGTCAGAAATCAGGTAAGAAGTTTTATCCTGAATAAAATCAGGATCGCCCATATATTCCGCTCTGTCTGCATAGGCTCTTCTCTCGGCTTCCACCATCACCTGAACAGCCTGTGCAGAATTTTGCTGATATTTCTCCAGATTTTCGTAAGCTGCCATTTTCAGCATTTGCGCAAGAAGAAGTCCGCCGCTTGAAGGCAAAGGCATAGAAACCACCTGATTCCCTTTGTAATCAAATTCAAGTGCTTTTCTTTCGGCAACTTTATAATTTTTGAGATCTTCAGAAGTAATGATTCCGTTTCCTTTTTTCATCTCAGAAACCAGAAGTTCCGCTGTTTTTCCTTCATAAAAGCCTTTTAAACCTTGTTTCTGAATCAACTTTAACGTTTCAGCCAGATCTTTTTGAACTAGAAGGTCTCCGGCTTTCCACGGAATGTCTTTTACAAATACAATTGAAGACTGATTGTGCTTCTGGAAATGCTGCTTATTGTTATTCAGTAAATTAGCTTCCTGTTCAGTAATCGCAAATCCTTTTTCAGCAAGATCAATGGCAGGCTGAATCAATTTGTCCATCGGAAGTTTACAGTATTTCAAAGTAGCAAAAAAACCTGCCACACTTCCCGGAATTCCGACAGCTAATCTTCCATTTTGGGAAAGATCCGTGTTAGCTTTTCCGTTTTTGTCGACGTACATATCGCGGCTTGCTTTTTTAGGCGCAGTCTCACGATAATCGAGCGTAAATTTTTCACCATTATTTTTTACACCAACCAAAAATCCGCCTCCGCCGATATTTCCTGCCTGCGGATATACAACGGCAAGTGCATATTGTGTGGCAACAATAGCATCATAGGCATTTCCTCCCGATTTAAGAATTTTTGCTCCGGCTTCACTTGCCAGTGGATGTGCAGAAACAACCACACCTTTGTTTTTAACTTTTACCTCCTTCACAATAGTAATATCTGTGTATTGTGCTGAAATTGTGGAAGAAATTAAAATAAGTGAAAGGATAATCTTTTTCATTTGCAAAATTTATATTCGAATTTACGATTTTGTTTTAAGATAGGGTGTAAAATATTTACTTTTGCTTCGATCAACAAATAAAAGTTAAAAATGAAACCCCACACGGAAAGAATACTTATTACAGGTGCTTTAGGGCAAATTGGTACCGAGCTTACAAACAGACTTGTTGAAATTCACGGAGCTGAAAATGTTGTGGCTTCGGGACTTGACAGATGGCAAAAGGGAATTACTGCGGCGGGTCATTACGAAAGGATGGACGTTACGAATACACAATTGGTTAGACAGGTGATCAAAGATTACGATATCACCACCGTTTACCATTTGGCTTCATTATTGTCGGGTACATCAGAAAAGCAGCCCATTTTCGCATGGAAGCTAAATCTGGAGCCTTTGCTTCATTTTTGTGAAATGGCAAAAGAAGGACTTATCCAAAAAATTTTCTGGCCGAGTTCTATCGCTGTTTTCGGAAAGGGAATTCCGAAAGAAAATGTAGAGCAGGATGTAGTTCTAAATCCTACAACGGTTTACGGAATTTCTAAAATGGCAGGTGAAAAATGGTGCGAATATTATTTTGACAAATATGAAGTGGATGTAAGAAGCATCCGTTATCCGGGATTGATTTCATGGAAAACGCCTGCAGGTGGAGGAACAACAGACTACGCTGTTGAGATTTTTTATGAAGCCATTGAAGAAGGAAAATACACAAGTTTTATTTCCGAGAATACAGGAATGCCGATGCTGTATATGGATGATGCTATCAATGCAACTCTGAAATTAATGGATGCTCCGAAAGAAAATCTTACCGTGAGATCTTCATATAATTTGGGCGGAATGTCTTTCACTCCAAAAGAACTGGCGGAAGAAATTAAGAAAGAAATTCCGGAATTTGAGATCGACTATAAACCGGATTTCAGACAGGCGATCGCAGATTCCTGGCCGGCTTCAATTGATGACTCCGTAGCGAAAAAAGACTGGGGATTAAGCTACGATTTCGGGATTTCTGAAATGACAAAAGACATGATTAAGAACTTAAAAGTAAAATTGAATAAAAATTAATTTACTTCGAGTTTTAATTTAAATAGAAATTATTTTAACATCTGATTTTTAATTTATTATAAAAATTATCTAAAATTTAGTTTAAATGATATTGTTCACATTTAACATTCTGAATATTGAAGCTGACTGCAAAAAACAGCAGTCTGTTTCCGATGAAGAAAGACTGAAAATTTCAGAAGATAATACAAAAGCAATACTTAGAATTTTAGACATTCATGATGTTAAAGCAAGTTTTTTTGTAGAGATTTCGATCGCTCAAAAACTTCAGAATTTAATAAAAGCAATTTCATTCCAAGGGCATGAAATTGCTTTTTATAATAAAAATTCTACCCTTCCGGAAATTGACAATGCTAAAAAATTTACTCAGGAATTTTTAGAAAAACAGAT
Organism: Chryseobacterium sp. ZHDP1; assembly: GCF_018603435.1. Classification (GTDB taxonomy): domain Bacteria; phylum Bacteroidota; class Bacteroidia; order Flavobacteriales; family Weeksellaceae; genus Chryseobacterium; species Chryseobacterium indicum. The sequence continues at coordinate 4,888,477 of NZ_CP075682.1, forward strand.
TCGCGGAATTCGTCAGAAAGACAATAAACTTCCACAGCATGATTTAAAATTGCTGGAATTTAATTACGTTTCCAATATTGATAATGCCAACATTCTTTTTCCTTTTAAACGTCTGAAAAGAGATACGCAAATTAATGAGGAGGACGGACTGAGTATTGTTCCGGAAAGTATTTCTCCTTACAGTCAGCTTCCGTATAACGATTTTGTATTTCAGATGCTTCCGATGGAATATTACCAGAGTATGGTTTTTGAAACCCTGAAAAAGGATGATTTCGTTCTGATCTATCTTAATTCATGGCAGTTTACAGATTTCCAAAAATATCCGTTTGATATTCCCTTTTACAGAAGGCTGAATTCGGGCAAAAAAATGGAGGACAAATTAGATGCCCTCCTCAGTTGGATCAACGAGAAAGAAATGGCTACTTCCCGTATGAAAGATTATATTTTTTAATTATGAAAAAAACTTTGGAATTCCCCAAAACGATAAGATTTTTAAATGAAGATGAGATTCCCAACAATCCTTCAATCTTAAAAAGATGGGAAGAGAGTAAAACTGCAAATATTGTTCAGGGATATACTTTTAAGCTTAAAGAAAATAATTCTGAGAATGAATCGATAGGATTTGATTTTTTTGCTGAAATAAATATTGATAATTCTAACCTCTGGAATTTAATTGTTGCGCTTTCAAAAACATTACCCGAAGTTGCGGCTGTTCTATTTGGGCATATTGATTTTGACTTAAATTATGGCAATTATGAGGAAAAAGACAGTATTTTGAAATTTATTAATCAATATAAAAAAGAACTTACTCAGGATGCTTTTATAAATTTTGGGCTAATCTATAATGATGATGAGAACTTAGTCGAAATATTTATTGATGAAAGTAAATATATAAAATATTGGGGAGTGGATGAAGAATTGTTCCGGAAGATCATGAATGACTTTAAATTAGAAGAAATCGAAAACCTTGAATTCATAGACGAATATCCTAAGGTTCGTGAAGCTTTAACAAGATTTGATGAGAATGCGATTGATTCAAATCTACTTATCGAAAAACTGAGTGAAAAATATCTTTGAATCAAACGCAATAAGTGTTTGTGATTTAAGCAAGTTCAAAAAGCGTAATTTCCGGTAAAACGCCGACTCTTCCGGGATATCCCAAAACTCCGAAGCCTCTGTTTACATAAAGCATTTTTCCTTCGCTTTCGTATAAATCTGCCCATTTCGGATATTTATACTGAACAGGAGACCATTTTATGTTTTTCAGATCCAAACCAAACTGCATTCCGTGGGTGTGTCCTGAAAGCGTTAAATGAACATTTGCAGGGTGTTTTTTCACCACATAATCAAAATGGGTAGGATCGTGGCTCATTAAGATTTTAACAGCAGATTCCGGAACTCCTTTTAGGGCATCATCTAATCTTCCAAACTGTGGAAAAGGTTTCAATCCCCAGTTTTCAACACCTAAAATGTATATTTTTTCGCCATTTTTTTCAATGATTCTGTGTTCGTTCCGAAGCATATCAAAACCGGCCTGTCTTTCGTAATCAATTAAGGTATCAAGATTTTTCTTTTTGGCTTCCGGAGAGTCCCAGCTTACATAATCTGCGTAATCATGATTTCCAAGAACGGCAAATTTTCCGTCTTTCGCTTTAATTTTTGAAAATAATGGAATGAATGGTTTGAATTCTTCAGCAACATTATTCACCATATCTCCGGTAAAAAGAACCAGATCAGGATTCTGTTCATTGATTAAGTCAATTGCATGCTGAAGCTTTCCCGGATCCGCAAAACTTCCACTGTGAACATCGGAAATCTGTACGATTTTATATCCTTTAAAGCTTTGGGGAAGATTCGCAAAATTCATTCGTACTCTTCTTACTTTATGGCGGTATTTTCCAAAGGTAATTCCGTCGATAAAAAGAGCTGAAAGAACACCTCCTAAACCTAATCCCATAATGCTTAAAAACTTTCGTCTTTCAGGGAAAAAGTTTTCTGACGGGCGGGTAAGTCCGATAAGATAGCTTCCGGTTCTGAAGATATCATCAATTAATAAAAATAAAACGATGAAAACTTTGGGCAGAATAAAAATTAGGAACAGGGAGATCATAATCTGCGCGCGCATCATGCTTCGGTCTGCTCTGCTGAAGTGGGAAACTTCGTAAGCGAAAAAAACGTAAACCGCTAAAGAAATGACGCAGTAGCCTATTTTGATCCAGTTGTTATCTGTTAAAGTTCTGATTGCCTGGTAAATGTAAATTTCCAGAAAAATAAAAACTGCCGCAATGATAAAAAAGTTTCTTTGCATAACTAAGTGTAAAAAAAGCACAAAGAATTAATTTTCCCTGTGCTTTTTTATATTTTAAATTAAATGTTGTTAAGGAAATCTGTAAACAATAGCATTGATGTTCATTCCGGCTCCTACCGAAGTCATTACAATGTTACCTTTTTCTTTAAACGATTGACCTTCCATTTTTCCTTTAATTATTAAATCAAACATAGTAGGAATGGTTGCTACGGAAGAATTTCCGAAATTCTGGATCGTCATTGGAGAGATGGAATGGTCATACTCTTTCACATTATAAAGCTTGTGAAGCCTTTCAATCATCGCATAATCCATTTTTGCATTTGCCTGATGAATTAAGATTTTGTTGATGTCTTCAATAGAAAGACCAGCGTCTTCAATGGTTTCTTTAATCGCAGCCGGAACGTTTTTCAACGCATATTCGTAGATTTTTCTGCCCTGCATTCTTACGAAAATACGGGTCTGGTCAGAATCTTTGTTGATGGATGGTCCGTTGGCAAGATAATCCAGTTCCACACCGTTGTCACAGATTGTATTGTGAGCAATGATTCCTACATTTTCCTGATCTGTAGCCTGAACCACAACAGCACCTGCTCCGTCTGCAAAGATCATTCTATTTCTGTCATGCGGATCTGTTACTCTGCTTAATGTTTCAGCACCGATTACCAAGATGGTTTTAGCCACTTTAGCTTTAATTAGGTTGTCTGCCAAAATCATCGCTTCCACCCATCCCGGACATCCGAAAAGCATATCGTAAGTAACACATTTTCTGTTTTTAATGCCTAACTTGTTTTTCACTCTCGCTGCCATTGTTGGCATAAAATCTGCGTATCCGTTTACAGTAACTTCCCCGAAATTACTTGCGTAAATGATATAATCCAGTTCCTCCTGATCTATTTTTGCATCTGCAATAGCAATTTTTGCAGCTTCGTAACCGATTTTTGAGTTGGAAAGATCATCTTCTATGAATCTTCTGTTTTCTATCTCTGTAATTTCTACAAATTTTGAGATCGTTTCCTCAGCAGGTTTGTCAATCTTTACCCCGTCTTCTGAATAAAACTCTGAATCTAGAAAAAAGTCTCTTCCTATAATTCTGCTGGGAAGATAAGATCCAGAACCAATAATGATCGTATTCGGCATTCGTTTATATGATTTTTTTTAAAGATGCAAAGTTAATAATTAATATTAATAACAGAGAATTAAAAATATTACTAAATTTGCAAAAATTGTACTTTACAATCCTATGAAAAACAATCCTTCTTTAAAAGGCTTACTTATTGCAGTTGTGGCGTTTATCGTAGCCTTTGGGATTTATTTCCTTTTTTTAGCCAAAAAAAATTACTACGTAGTGGATAATCCTACGCCGGATACGTTTTACTATAAAATCAATAATGGTTCCGAAGGTATAATTGCAGGCGGACAGACGGTTCCCGTAGATCTTAATCAGGGAAAAAATTCTATAAAAGTTTTCGACCGGAATAAAAAATTATTATTCGATTCTGCTTTTGAGGTAAAAAAAATCAGAGGTCTTATCAATATCGCTCATCAGGATTATTATATCAATGATCAGTATTACGGATATAATCTTAAAAAAGATTCATTACTTTTGGCATTAGATAAAACCATCATAGACGGAAAACCGTATTTCGGAGGCGCAAGACGTTTCAGTAAGCTGTTTACCGATGATTTTTATTATAACGTAGACGAAGATTACGATAAAATTATCAAAAATATCCAGAAGGTAGAATCAAGATCGAAGATCTTCAGAAAGCAGGATTACCTTAATTATTATAATGAATATTACAAGTTTTAAGTTTTGACAAAAGATATTACCAAAATTACGCCTTACAATACCGACGCTACTAAAAAGAGTCAGGTAGAAGATATGTTCGACAATATTGCACCGAAGTATGATCTTCTGAATCGGGTTTTATCCATGAAAATCGATGTGATGTGGAGAAATACACTGGTGAAATGGATGAAAAAAGATAATCCGCAGGAAGTGCTGGATGTGGCTACAGGAACGGGTGATCTGGCGATTGCTGTGGAAAAAGGAACCGGCTCTAAAGTAATTGGTTTAGATTTATCGCAACAAATGTTAAATGTTGGCGTTATTAAAATAAAAAAACTTAAATTAGACGGCAAAATTTCCATGCAAAAAGGAGATGCGGAGAAGTTACTGTATGAAGATAACAGATTTGATGCGGTTTCCGTTGCATTCGGAGTTAGGAATTTTGAAAACCTTACCAAAGGTTTGGCAGAATTAAGAAGAGTAGTTAAAGATAACAAGAGTGTTTATATACTGGAGTTTTCAAAGGTTGAAGGGTTTATGGGACCATTGTATATGTTTTACTTTAAAAACATTTTACCTGCAATCGGCAGACTGGTTTCCAAAGATAACAGGGCGTATACATACCTTCCGGATTCTGTAAATGCTTTTCCTTACGGGGAAAAGATGAGACAAATTCTTTTAGATACAGGATTTAAAAAAGTTGAATATAAAAAACTAAGTTTAGGTATAGCCACAATTTATAAAGCAACAAAGTAACCTATGAATAAATTTTTATTAAGAGCACTGGTTTTAGCCTCAGTAAATGTTGCAGTTTTAGCAAACGCGCAATTCAGAACCCGAAACAGAATGGATAAGTTGGAAGACTTTGACGAACAGAAATTCAGTTGGGGTTTTTATCTAAGTGGTAACAGACTAGACTACCGTATTGTTCTCAATCCAAGATATGGGATGAACAACAATCAGAATCTTGTTACATCTAAAGAAAGCTACAGTTTCGGTGCAGGTTTAATTGCAAAGTGGAGACTGAATGACTTTTTGGATGTAAGATTGGAGCCAGGGTTACAATTTGGGCAGAGACAGCTTACTTTCAATACGCAGAGCAACGACCAGTATGCTGCGGGTACTTTGACGAACGATCCTTTTATTCCGATGAAATTAACGGATAAAGACAAAATAAGAGATATTAAAACTACCCTTATAGATGTTCCGGTATTGCTGGAATTCCACGGGAACAGATGGTACAATTCCAGACCTTACGTTGCAACCGGGGTAAACTATATCGTAAACCTTCAGTCTAATGCAACTTCTACAGACGACAATATGCAGCAGGTTTTCAGATCTACTACGCATAACTTTGCATGGTCTGCAGAAATGGGAATCCAGTTTTATTTCAATAAATTTAAACTGACTCCTGCCGTAAGAGGAACTTTCATTATGAACAATGAAATTGTGGCAGATAATGCAACAACACCTCCTTACTGGACGTCTGCAATGTCTACTTTACACACAAGAGCAATCTTTTTTGTACTGAAATTTGAATAAAAATTTACTATAAAATAGAGAAAGGAGATATATTTTGTATCTCCTTTTTTGTTTCAGGGCAAAATATAGACCGTTTTATTTTTGTTAGTATTAATATTTTGTTATTTTTGCTAATAGTTAGAATATACAAAACCTGAAATGCTTCAAGATTTAGAAAACAATTTTTCAGAATTAGAAAAAAAGATTTTGCAGTTACAGAAAAATTACAAAAATCTTAGCGAAAGATTCTCGGAATTAAATGTTGAGCATGAAGATCTGAAGAAGAGATACGATGAAGAAAGAAGAAAAAATCAGGTATTAGCAGAAGAACAAAAAAATATAAAACTTTATTCAGCAATATCAGGAAATCCTGAACACAACCGATTGATGAAAAACCACATCAACAGGTTGGTGAAAGAAATAGATTTCTGCATTGCGCAGCTTCAAAACAGTGGATTATAATGGAAGTAAGAAGAATAACCATTAATATAGCCGGAAGAGTATATCCGCTGAATGTACCGGCAGCAGAGGAAGAAACCCTGCGCAAAGTCGGGAAGCAGATAGAGAATATGATTAAAGATTTTGAACAGAATTTCGATGTGAGAGACAAACAGGATGCTTTAGCGATGTGTGCCCTGAAATTGGGAACCAATGCTGAAGTGGTGTCTATGAACTACGATAAAACCATACAATCTACCAACGAAAGATTATTAAAAATTAATCAGTCGTTGAATAATGAAACAGGGAAATAGATTTTTTTTCCCGAAAAAGCTGCCTACAATAATTCTAACACATTAAAGGTAAACTCAACGCTAAACAATTACCGAACAAATGTCCATTGAATGGCGTGCCGGTTCTCCGGATTACAGACAGTGGAAATCAGTTCAAATCGTGTTGATTAGGAGTTTACTCTCAATCTCTGGATTATTGTGGGCTTTTTTTATTTATGAATAGTAAGACAATTAAAACTCAATATAGATTATGACAACAGCCATTATAGTCGGCGTTATTTGTTTGGTAATCGGTGCGGTTGCAGGGATATTTTTCTCTAAAAGCTCGTTGAATACCAAAGCAAAATTTATTATAGATGATGCACAGAAAAATGCCGAAAACCTTATAGAAAAAGCTAATGTACAAGCTGAATCCATAAAGAAAGAAAAGAACCTGCAGGCAAAAGAAAAATTCCTTGAACTGAAATCTCAGCACGATGCAGACATTCAGGCAAGAGAAAAGAAAATGCAGGAGGTAGAAAAAAGAATCAAGGATAAGGAGCATAAGCTGAACGACGAGCTTAGCAAAACCGGAAAACTTGAAAAAGATCTGGATAAGCAAATCGCTGATTACGCTAAAAAAACAGAAATCTTAGAAAGAAAACAGCACGAACTTGATATTGCAACAGCGAAAAAAGTTGAAATTTTAGAAAAAATTGCCAACTACACTGCTGAAGAAGCAAAAGCTGAATTGGTAGAAACGATGAAGGCGGAAGCGAAAACAAGAGCTCAGGCGCACGTTCAGAGCATTATGGAAGAAGCGCAGCTTAATGCAAAAAGTGAAGCAAGAAAAATCGTTATCCAGACCATTCAGAGAATCGGAACAGAACAGGCGATTGAAAATTCCGTATCCGTTTTCAATATCGAATCGGATGAGGTAAAAGGAAGAATCATCGGTAGAGAAGGTAGAAATATCCGTGCTTTGGAAGCGGTAACAGGAGTAGAAATTATTGTGGACGATACTCCGGAAGCAATCCTTCTTTCATGTTTTGATCCGGTAAGAAGAGAAATCGCAAGATTATCCCTTCACAGATTGGTAACAGACGGAAGAATTCACCCGGCAAGAATCGAAGAAGTTGTTGAAAAAACAAGAAAGCAGATTGAGGAGGAAATTATTGAAGTAGGAAAAAGAACGATCATTGATTTAGGAATCCACGGATTACACCCTGAATTAATTAAAATCGTAGGCAGAATGAAATACCGTTCTTCTTACGGACAAAACCTGTTACAGCACTCAAGAGAAGTGGCGAATATCGCGGCAACAATGGCGGCTGAATTAGGCTTAAATGTAAAACTTGCGAAAAGAGCAGGACTGTTACACGATATCGGTAAAGTTCCTGAGCAGGAATCTGAACTTCCTCACGCTTTACTAGGTATGCAATGGGCAGAAAAATATGGTGAAAATGCAGAAGTTGTCAATGCCATCGGAGCGCACCACGACGAAGTGGAAATGACTTCATTATTGTCTCCGATCATTCAGGTTGCCGATGCAATCTCAGGAGCAAGACCAGGAGCAAGAAGACAGGTTCTTGAATCTTACATCCAGAGATTAAAAGATCTTGAATCTGCAGCATTAAGTTTCGACGGAGTTTCTTCGGCTTATGCCATTCAGGCAGGGAGAGAGTTAAGAGTAATGGTAGAAAGCGGAAAAGTAAATGATGAAGTAGCTTCTCAGTTATCGTATGACATCTCAGAAAAGATCCAGAACGAACTTACGTATCCGGGACAGGTAAAAGTAACGGTAATCAGAGAAACGAGAGCTGTGAATATTGCGAGATAAGAATCAGAAAAAGATAATTCATAAAAACCTTTCAAGAAATTGGAAGGTTTTTTATTTTTAGCAAAATTTAAAACTCCAAAATGCAAGAACTTTCCACCTCTTCGAAACTGAAGTACATTTTCTCGATTCCCGTTATCATTTCTGCGTTAGGCTACTTTGTAGATATCTACGATTTACTCTTATTCGGGATCGTAAGAATTCCAAGTTTAAAAGCTTTAGGACTGAATCCTGATGTAGATGGAACATTTATTTTAAATGCGCAGATGATTGGTTTACTGCTGGGCGGAATTTTCTGGGGAATTTTCGGTGACAAAAAAGGAAGGCTTTCTGTGTTGTTCGGTTCTATTTTAGTCTATTCTTTGGCAAATATTGCGTGCGGATTTTTACCCTATTTTCCAAAAGAGCATTTGGTGTACCAATATGCGGGTTTAAGATTTATAGCGGGGATTGGGCTTGCCGGAGAACTCGGAGCTGGAATTACCCTTGTTTCTGAAAGTCTGCCAAAGAATTTAAGAGCGATCGGAACGTCTGTGGTTGCCGGTTTCGGATTAATGGGGGCGGTTGTGGCTCAGTTAACAGTAGAATTAGCAGGAGGGTGGAATATTTCTTACATCATCGGTGGAATTTTAGGAATTATGCTTTTATTTCTCAGAATCAGTGTTTCCGAATCCGGAATTTATAAAACAATGGAACACCAGTCTGTTTCCAAAGGAAATTTTCTGTCGTTTTTCATTAATAAAGACCGTTTAATGCGATATTTAAAATGTATTGCAATTGGTTTACCCACGTGGTTTTGCATCGGGATTCTGGCTGTTTTAGCCAACCAGTTTGCACCGGAACTCGGAATTAAAGACCTTAATCCCGGAAAAGCAATTATGTGGGCTTACGTTGGGATTTCTGCCGGAGATCTGGCAAGCGGTTTTATTTCCCACCTTTTAAAATCCAGAAAAATGGCGATTTTCTATATGCTGATTTTTACGATTATCGGAGTTGTACTGATGCTTTTCGGAAATACGGATACCGAAACAAAATATTACATCTTCTGTGTATGGCTCGGATTGGGAACAGGATATTGGGCAATGTTCGTTACACTCGCTGCGGAACAGTTTGGAACCAATATCAGAAATACGGCAACTACCACCGTTCCGAACATGGTTCGCGGATTGGTTCCTGTAATGATCTTCGCCTTTGATCTTTTTAAGAAAGATTTTTCGGTAATTACAAGTGCGGCAATTGTGGGAATTATTGTTTTCGGACTGGCTTTCTACTCTTCATTAACGGTTTCAGAAACCCACGACAAGGATCTTGAATTTACAGAATAATTTCTGCTGTTTAAGAAATAATAATCTCAAATTTTCGTTATCAGTTTTAATAAGCTTAAGAGAATAAATAAATTATCAAAAATAATAGTAAATTATGCTCTGAATAATGAATATTTGTTTAACTTTGGCACGTAACTAAAACTAACGTTTAATATCAAAAACCACATCACAATGCAAAATTTTTTAAAAAAAGCAACAAAATTAAAAAAAGCCGATCTTAAAAACATTACAGGAGGCGTAAGCGGAACACCGGATCTTTCAAAATGCGGATGCAGCTGTTCAGGATCTGTAACAGGACCGTTTTACTGCGTTCAGTACATCGCTTGTCCGCAGGTTTATACCTGCAACGACGCTATATAAGAAATTATTTCAATTAGAAATAAACATTTCCACATTTAATACGCAAAAGCCTTTTGGGACCTTCCAAAAGGTTTTTGTAATTAATAGATGTCTGTTATGAAGCAAAAAATATTTTGGAGCTTTATCTCGCTTTCCGCACTCGCTATTTTCATTATTTGGGCTGCGGCAGCGAAGCTGCCGCAGCCCAAATAATGAAAATGAGCTCAGACAATTGCTCCAATCGAGGCTAGATGACAGGATCTCTTACGTCCATCAGTTAAAATTTAAAATATACAGCAGACTTCCGGTACTGATGAAAATCCATAGAAAAACAGCAAAAGCAAGAGGCTTAAAACCGATGGTTTTCAAAGTTTCAACAGAAAGAGTAGAACCAATAAAAAACAACGTTAAATTTAATCCGGACTTCGCTAAAAAAGTAATGGAGGAACTAAGTTCACCAACAAAAGGAAAATAAGTGTTCAGCAAAATAGCCAGAATAAAATATCCGATAAACTTTTAATCTGTAATCAAACATTGTGGTTATTGGTTTTTAGTTGACGGTTGATCGTTTTTAATTATAATAGAATTACAGCATTAATAGCTGATAACAATCAATCAACAACATCAACGACTTTACAAATCCGAGAAATTTTTATCCTCAAGATGCTCAAATCTGCTGTTTTTGGCTTCACCGATCTTTTGTTTTGTATAAATACTGTTATTTCCTGAAAATAAGTAAGAAACAATGCATGCAATTGCCACATAGATTCCACATTCAGCTCCAAACAATTCAATTCCCATAAGCATACATGCAAGAGGAGTATTGGTTGCACCTGCAAAAACAGCCACAAATCCCATTCCGGCGAGCAAACCAAACGGAAGCGGAATAAATAATGACAATGCACTTCCTAAAGCTGCTCCGATAAAAAAAAGGGGAGTCACTTCACCGCCTTTAAATCCTGCAGAAAGCGTAACGATGGTAAAAATCATTTTGAAGGCAAAATCATAAAGCGGAAGCTGTTTTTCAAAAGATTCTACAATGGTCGGAATCCCCAATCCGATATATCTTGTAGTTCCCATTGCAAAAACGGCAACAGCAACAATGATTCCGCCCACAACCGGACGAAACGGAGGAAATTTTATGTTAGATTTGAAAACAGAGCCCGTAAAATGGATCATCCTGCTGAAAGCTGCTGCGCAGATTCCAAATAAAATTCCTGCCAAAACACTGTATAAAATCGGTAAAAATTCAAGTTTTGGAATAAGTTCGATATGATAGTGCGTATGTTTTGCTTTCCAGAGATTGGTAACAAGATCAGCCAGAACCGCAGAAGTAAAAGCGGGAAAAATAGCATTATAACGAATTCGTCCCATCAGAAAAACTTCAAGTCCAAAAACCGCTCCCGCTAAAGGAGTTCCGAAAACAGAACCAAAACCCGCGGCAATAGACGAGATCAGCAAAATTTTTCTGTCATTTTTATCAAGTTTCAGGATTTTTGTCAGTTGATCGGAAATCGCTCCCGCCATTTGAAGAGCAGTTCCTTCACGACCTGCAGAACCTCCGAAAAAATGAGTGACCATCGTTCCTAAATAAACAAAAGGTGCCATTTTAAAAGGAATAATTTCCTTCGGTTCCTGAATATTTTCCAGAAGCAAATTGTTTCCTGCTTCCACATCTTTTCCAAAATAATAATACAAAAGTCCCGTTAAAAATCCACCTAAAGGCAAAAACGCAATCAGCCAGAGATGATTTTCCCGGAAATCGGTTGCCCATTGCAATGATTTTAAAAATCCGGCAGAAGCACTTCCTACCAAAATTCCGATAATACTACTGATAAAAAGCCATTTCAGGATATAAGGCAAAGCCGGATATTTTCTGAAGAAAAAACCAGTGTGAAATTTTATTGTACGGTTTAAAGTTCGTTGATGTTGAGACATAATTTTCCTGATCAATTACTGTTAATAATCTTTTAATCAGGCGTCATCAGCTTTTGAAAAGCGGTTGGATAAGGAAGAACACCATTTCCTTTTGTACTGCAAAGATAAAAATTATAAATCATTTTTCAGAATGTAATTTCCGCCTTCAAATCTCTGTATGCAGAGCCTCAAAATTTTCTACAGAAAAGGCTTCATTTCATCCTCAATCTGAGTTCTTAGTTCCATTAATCGAATTGCATACTGTTCTTTCTGCTTTTCCTCTTCTGTTTCCGGAATCCATTTCGGAACGGGAAGTTTTTTTCCGTTTTCGTCTACGGCAACAAATACAATGATGCAGTGTGTTTTTTTATCGAAATTCGGTTGTTTCAGGTTTCTGGAAAATACATTGATGGAAATATGCATACTCGATGAACCCGTGTAAATAACCTGCGCTTCCACTTTTACAATTTCTCCGATTTTGATGGGTTCGTAGAAACGGATTCCGCCAACATATACTGTTACGGAGTAATTTCCGCTCCACGTTGTTGCGCAGGCGTAACCAGCCTGATCAATCCATTTCATGACGCTCCCTCCATGTACATTTCCACCGTAGTTGACATCTGAAGGTTCTGAAATAAACTGAAAAGTGATCGGTTTGTTGTCCATTCTTTTTAAAATTTGAATAAAGGTATTTATAATTTTTAAAATTTTGGATTAAATCTTACTTTTGAAGAATGAAAATGTTAAAATTTTCTATTAACCATCAAAATAAATCTCTCAATGAAAAAAGTATTTTACCTGAATACCTGTGGTACATGTAAAAAAATAATGGCTGAATTTGATCTTAAAGACTGGGAACTGCGTGAAATAAAAAAAACTCCCGTTACCAAAGAAGAACTTGCAGAAATGTATGAAAAAACAAAGTCTTATGAAGCGCTGTTCAGTAAAAAATCTACCCAGATCAAGCAAAGAGAGATAGATGTAAAATCTCTTTCGGAAAATGGTTTTAAAGATTTGCTGCTGGATCATTATTCTTTTTTGAAACGTCCCGTTTTCATTACCGATGATAGTATTTTTGTTGGAAATGAAAAGAAGAATGTGGAAGCTTTACGGGAGTTTTTTGGAGTAGAGTAGTAAGATATACTTAATGAAAAACCTTAATTTCTTGTAATTGTAACGACTATTTTAAATATTTTTAAGGTTCAAACCTCACAGGTTTTTAAAACCTGTGAGGTTTTTTGGGAATGTAAAAGAGTAGACTTATGGATAAAAAGTTAAATTTTCCGGTAATAACTACAGTTATTTTAAATGCATTTATATTAATCGGAGCCGGTCATGGATTTGGTTTTTTATTCGTCTATGAAATTTTAAGCCTAAACTTTATCTTTACGGATTTCCCTGCTTTTAACTGGAGTCACTATGACGAAAGATTGATGCCGGTATCCTTTTTGTCTTTAATTTTTCAGATATTACTTTTAATTTGTCTGAGAATAAAAGCAGGGCGGCTGAAGAGAACTTTAATAACAATTTTTTCACTTCTTCTCCTATTGATATTTTTTGTTTTAGTTCAGGATTTTTCAAGATCGGACCTAGATAAATTCTCTTTAATCAGCGGAATTCCATTCTTGATATCATCTTTATTCTTGTTATTTAAAGTAAATTTTATAAAGAAGAGTTAAACTCATCTTATATTCTCTTTATAACTTAAACCTCACAGGTTTTAAAAACCTGTGAGGTTTTTTTCGGCATTACCAACAATTGCAGAAAGTCTCAAACAATTTGCGGGAAGCAAACTTCAACTGAAGGAAGTCTTAAACAAATCACTTTCAAAAATTAACTGTTATGTAATTCTGTAAAGCGATTTTCGTATGATCTTAAAAATAAATTTCTTTTTTTTAGACCATTATTATTCATCATTTTTAATTCGTCATTCTGATGAAAAGGAAGGTTTTCGGAAAGTTTTTCGGTGAATTTCTCCATTCCTGTACAGTATTGATCTAGAAATTCATATTTTTCATTGACCGTAATTATTTCAAGACCGGATTGAATTTGATCTTGCATAAAACGAATAGAAAACGAATTTACTTCTATAATATCTGAATATTTAATGTATTGTTGGGGTTTTGATTCTTTTTTGAAATAAAAACCTTCTGCGTTATAACTGAAAATTCCGTCTTCTGAATAAAGTCTGTTCATCTCTTTTTCTGTTGATTCATAATCTGTTGGAAAATTTCCCGTCATTATTTTTGCAATGGTAAAACAGAGTGTTACAAAGCAGATGAAAATAATGAGATAAGAAATTCCTTAACTGTCAAAAACAGGATAGAAAATGTAAACTACAATAAGTATGATGATACAGAGAAATACCATTTTTTTCATCAGAAAAAATTTCTGCAATAGTACGAAAAAATGTATTGCAATATAATTATTTAGCCCGGATAGAAACGGCATCCTTTATTTTTTTGCCGGAGCGAAGCTCCGGCAAAAAATAAAGATAAAGTGGATAGCCGGAAACAGCTCCCAAAAAATAACCGCCTTGCAGAATTTGTGAGGCGGTTTTATATTCGTTAAAAAACAATCAGTTATACAAAAGGAGCTTTTACTACTTTGGCAGGAATGTTTTTGTTTCTTACCTGAATGAAGATTTCAGAACCTAATTTGAAGTGAGGTTTATCTACGTACGCAAGACCTAAACCTATTTTTTTCATCGGCGATTGCGTTCCCGAAGTTACTTTTCCGATGACGTTTCCTTCTGCGTCTACAACAGGGTAGTCGTGTCTTGGAACTCCTTTGTCCGTTAATTCAAAACCTACTAATTTTCTGGTAACGCCTTCTTCTTTTTGCTTGGCAAACGTTTCTTTAGACACAAAATCTTTATCGAATTTTGTGATCCATCCTAAGCCTGCTTCAATTGGCGAAGTGGTATCGTCAATATCGTTTCCATAAAGGCAGAATCCTTTTTCCAGTCTCAAAGTATCTCTGGAAGCCAGTCCGCAAGGGATAATTCCTTCTTCTGCACCTGCTTCGATAATAGCATCCCAAAGTTTTTCGGCAGATTCGTTTTTAAAATAGATCTCAAAACCTCCGCTTCCGGTATAGCCTGTGTTGGAAATAATCACATCACTTACTCCCGCCATAGAACCTACTGTAAAATGGTAGTAAGGAATTTCAGAAAGGTTAGTTTCGGTTAATTTCTGAAGAATTTCAGTCGCTTTCGGTCCCTGAACTGCCAATAAAGACATTTCGTCTGAAGCATTCGTCATCTTTGCTCCGAAAGTATTGTATTTGGAGATATGATCCCAGTCTTTATCAATATTTGAAGCATTGACAACCACGAAATATTTGTCGTCTTCCATTTTATAAACGATAAGATCGTCTACAATTCCTCCGTTTTCGTTCGGAAGACAAGAATACTGAGCTTTTCCGTTTTCCAGAGCATCTACATTGTTGGTGGTAACGTATTGGAGAAGTTCTTTGGAACCCGCCCCTTCAATGAAAAACTGTCCCATGTGAGACACATCGAACAAACCTGCCTTTTCTCTTACGGCAAAATGTTCTTCAGTAACTCCAGAATATTGTACAGGCATTTCAAAGCCTGCGAAAGGTACGATTTTAGCTCCTAAAGAAACGTGTTTGTCGTACAATGCTGTTTTCTTCATATTTAATTTTTATTTCTATTTCTTTATTTTAAAACTGTCGAAAGCCTCGTTGAAAAGCTTCATATAATTTCCGTTCCAGTATTTCTGTGTGCAGTTGATAGTAACGAGAAACAAATCTTTGTCTTTCTGAAAAACTCTGGTGATCCAGTGGAGTTTTTCGTGTTCATCATCGTATTCGTAAAAATATTCTGTGTATCCTTTTTTTCCGCTTTTGCTTTTTATTTTCTTTTCGTCATCCGAAGATTTGTAAAGCGCGAGAATAAATTTTTTGGTTTCTTTTTCCGGCAGATTAAGATCGTGATATTCTGAAATCGTAATGGCTCCAATCTCGTTGCCCGGAAAAATATTGATGATTTCGCTGTCGTTGGTTACTTTCCAGCCTTCCGGAAGCGTGATGGAGTAGTTATCATTTTCATACACTTTCTTTGGGACAGACTGTGCAGAAAATAAAGATGCGGTTACCAAAGACATGATAAGAAAAAACTTTTTCATCAGTGCAGATTGTGTTTATATTCTTCGAGAATGATTTTAAACCATTCTGTAAAGTTATCAGGATTTTCAGAAATTTCTTTGTTGAGATTTTCGAGAGAAATATAGCGTACTTCTTCCACTTCCTCTTTATTTAAATAGAATTCGCCTTCAAAAGTTCCTGTAAAAACATGGTCAAGCTCGTGTTCCCAAAGTCCGTTTCCCACGTCGGCTTTGTAGATGAAATTAAATTTCTCTGAAAGCTCCACATCAATTCCCAACTCTTCTTTTACCCTTCTTTTGGCTCCTTCAAGATAAGTTTCTTCATTTCTTGGATGCGAACAGACTGCATTGGTCCATTTCAGAGGAGAATGATATTTTCCGGAAGCTCTTTTCTGCAAAAGCATTTCGCCATTGCTGTTGAATAAAAAAACTGAAAAAGCACGATGCAGTAAGCCGTTGATGTGCGCCTGCTGCTTTTCCATCAAGCCAAGAACTTTGTCTTCAGGATTTACTAAAACTACGAATTCTTCCATTTCTACAAATGTAAGTGTAATAAATGTATTTTGGAAATTTTTGGTGAAACATCATATTTTTTGGTTTTCAGCTTACTTCGGTTTTTTCATCAATTAATACAACGGGTTAAAGTTTCACTAAAGAGGAAAATTTTAATTAAAATTGTATAAAAAGCAAATTAGTTATTGATATTATTCATTAAATAAATGTTTTTGCTGTAAATATTTAATATAAAGCAAGTTTAATAAGTCTTTTTGATGCAAAAACAGTAACTTTGCACTTCAAATTTTTATGATGGAATTAGAGTACATAGAACACATTAGTCCGATTCTTAAGGACGGCGTAAAAAACTATTTAATTGATATTGACGGAACCATTACAGAAGACGTTCCAAACGAAGAGCCTGAAAGAATGGTTACCTGTGAGCCTTTTCCGGATGCTTTGGAAACCATCAACAAATGGTATGACGAAGGTCACCAGATTTGTTTTTTCACGTCAAGAACAGAAAACTTAAAGCAGATTACCATAGACTGGTTAGATAAGCACGGTTTCAAATATCACAGTGTTTTATGCGGAAAACCAAGAGGCGGAAATTATCACTGGATTGATAATCATCTGGTAAGAGCAACAAGATATAAAGGAAGATTTACTGATCTGGTTGAAAAACAGGTTACTATTGAAGTTTTCAAGGAAGACGAATAAAAAAAATAAGGAAAAGATTAAACGATTAAATATTATGATAAATAGTTTTTAATCCTTTTTGATTTTCCCAATTATTAAATCTATAAAAGTTTTATGAAAGTTTTAGCAAACGACGGTTTGGATCAATCCGGTATTGATGCATTGAAAGAGAAAGGTTTTGAAGTAATTACAACAAAAGTTCCGCAGGAACAGTTGGTAGATTATATTAATGAACATCAAATCCGTACAATTTTGGTACGCAGCGCAACACAGGTGAGAAAAGATATTATCGATAATTGCCCTTCCATCGAAATCATCGGAAGAGGAGGAGTAGGAATGGACAATATTGATGTGGATTATGCAAGAGAAAAAGGAATTCATGTGATCAATACCCCTTCTGCGTCTTCAGAATCCGTTGCTGAACTGGTTTTTGCACACCTGTTTTCAGGGGCAAGATTTTTACAGGACTCCAACAGAAAAATGCCTTTGGTGGGAGACACCGAATTTGCAGGTCTTAAAAAAGCTTATGCTGCCGGAATCGAGCTGAAAGGAAAAACCATCGGTATTGTAGGAATGGGAAGAATAGGGCAGGAAGTGGCTAAAATTGCTTTAGGTCTTGGCATGAGAGTCATTGCTGCAGATAATAATGTAGGTAAAGCAAGCATCAAAGTTAAGTTTTATAACAACCAGTTCATTAATGTTGATATTGAAACAGAACCGCTTCAGGATGTTCTGAAACATTCAGATTTTATCACCCTTCACGTTCCGGCTCAGAAAGACGGTTATATGATCGGGAAAAATGAGTTCGAAATAATGAAGGACGGAGTAGCTGTCGTAAACTGTTCAAGAGGCGGAGTGATTGATGAGACTGCTTTAATTGAAGCGTTGAATTCCGGAAAGGTAAAGTTCGCAGGTTTAGATGTATTCATTAACGAGCCGACACCATCTAAGGAAATTTTAACTCACCCGAAAATTTCCATGACACCGCATACAGGTGCATCTACACTGGAAGCTCAGGACAGAATCGGGCTTTCTCTGGCAGAACAGATTTCAAGTATTTTACAGATTCAGTAATTTTCTGATACTATATAAAAAACCGGCGCAACGAAGTTGCGCCGGTTTTTTTAATGATATATTTTTTAATTCTTCTTTTTCAGCTCATCACGAATTTCCGCAAGCAATTGTTCTGTTGCAGTAGGAGCAGCAGGAGCTTCCGGAGCGGCAGCTTCTTCTTTCTTCATTTTGTTGATTGCTTTTACCATAATAAATACAACAAGTGCCAGTAAAAGGAAATTAATGGCAACCGTAATGAAGTTACCGTATGCAAAAATAGCAGCGTCAGGAGCAATTTCTTTAGCTTTGGCAAGCGTAGCTCCGGCCGGAATATTTTCTGCACCTTTACCCATAGCATAATAAATGCTGCTGAAATCCGGCTTCCCTACCAGTGCAGCAACAATTGGCATAATTAAATCATCGATAACGCTCGTTACAATTTTTCCGAAAGCTCCGCCGATGATGACACCCACAGCAAGATCGAAAGCATTACCTTTAATCGCAAACTCTTTAAATTCTTTTACAAATCCCATAATTTATATTTTTTTAAGTATTATTTTAATAAAACATGGGTTTAAATTACAAAAAAAAATATAATTTTCGTATTTTATAATTAAATATTAACCAATTATTTTAAAGTGTAAAAATTTTATAATTAACAGATTCATATAATTCTTTTCAAACCAATTAAAAATTCTTTTTCGTAAATTGCTATTAATACCAAAATGTTACTTTAAATATGAAAATTTTCACAGCAGAGCAGATTCGCAATTGTGATGAATATACGATAAAAAACGAGCCGATATCTTCCGGACAGTTGATGGAAAGAGCAGCGCAGGCTTGTGTTGACTGGATTTTTGAGAATTGTAAAAATCACAGAAATTTTGCGGTTTTCTGCGGGAAAGGAAATAATGGCGGCGACGGTTTTGCTATTGCCAGAATGCTTCATCTGAAAGGGTTTGATGTTGATGTTTTTACCAGTACCAAAGCGAAATTTTCTGCGGATGCAGGAAATAATTTCAGAGAATTAAAAGAGTTTTCCGGAGTTTCCGTTAAAGAATTCAAGGAAGTAAAAGAGTATCGTTTTGATAACAGAACAGTTATTATAGATGCACTTTTCGGAACCGGGTTATCAAAAAATATTGAAGGAGAGTTTAAAGAGCTGATTGATTTTCTGAATTTAAAGAATAATCTTAAAATTTCTATTGATATTCCTTCCGGACTTTTTGCAGACACTGTTTCTTCTGAAAATGCTGCAATTTTTAAAGCCGATTTCACTTTGAGCTTTCAGTTCTGGAAAAAAGCTTTCCTTCATCCCGAAACCGGAAAATATGCAGGGAAAGTGAAAGTTTTGGATATTGAATTACATCAGGAATATATTACGGAAACAAAAACCGAAGATTTTGTCATCAACGAAGATAAGATTAAGGATCTTTTCAGACCAAGAAGTGAATTTTCCCACAAAGGAACTTACGGAAAAGTAATTATTGCAGGAGGAAGCTATGGAAAAATAGGAGCAGCCGTTCTTTCTACAAAATCAGCTCTGAAATCAGGAACCGGACTTACTTTTACACTGGCTCCGAAATGCGGTTATGAAGTTTTGCAGACCTCGAATCCGGAAGCCATGTTTATCGAAGGCGGAAATGATTTCATAGATCATTTTGAAAAGGATGATAATGCAGTTTACGGAATTGGCCCCGGTTTAGGAACAAACGAAAAGACCGTGAAAAGTTTTCTTACCTTTTTAAAAAATCATTCTAAGCCTTTGATTTTGGATGCAGATGCATTGAATATCATTTCACAAGATTCGAAAAATTTAAAGATAATTCCTAAAAATTCCATTATAACACCTCATCCGAAAGAGTTTGAAAGACTATTCGGAACCACTGAAAATTCTTTTGAAAGAGTAAAACTGGCAAAAAATAAAGCCAAAGAACTGGGAATTTACATTGTTTTAAAAGATCATCATACTCAGATTGTAACGCCGGAAGGAGATGTTTTTTACAATATTACAGGAAACTCAGGACTGGCGAAAGGCGGAAGCGGAGATATTTTAACCGGAATAATAACCTCTTTTCTGGCACAGAATTACTCTGAAAAAGAGGCTGCAATTTTAGGAGTCTGGTTTCACGGAAGAGCTGCAGAATTTGCTTCTGAAAAGCATTCCAAAGAGTCTATGCTTCCTACAGATGTTATTGAGGAATTCGGAACTGTTTTCAAAGAACTGAATGCAAAAGTGGAAAGAGCATTATAATCCGAAGAGTTTTTTTACTATAAAAAATAAAGGCAAGTCTGGATAACAAACTTGCCTTTTTATATTAATCTGTTTAAACTTTTTATTTAACCGCAAATGATGAACTAATCGTTTATTTAAAGTTGGTGATTATAAATGAAAAGATCACAATAGTTTTTAAAAATCTTTGATTTTTATTCTTTTGAGTACTTCGATTACTCTTGAATTTGCTTTATCATTATCTTTTGCATCTTTTACGGTTAATTCTGAAATTAGTTTAAAGCTTATTCTAAATTTTTCGCTTATTCAGGTTTTTCGTTTTCAGCCTGAGTAATTTTGAACTTTTTCGAAACGATCATAATAATGACTCCTGCAATCATAAACGGAATGGATAAGATCTGTCCCGTATTTAATCCTCCGAAATGGATAAATTCATCACCCTGCGGTTCTTTCAGGAATTCTACAAAGAATCTGATTGCCCAGAGAATAATGAAAAACAATCCAAATAACCATCCCTGCTGGTATTTTTTGTTGGTTTTTCTGTACAGAATCCATAGTAAAATGAAAAGACAGACATATCCGAAAGCTTCAAATAACTGAGAAGGATAACGCGGAACCGTCACTCCGTATTCACTGCTTTGTTGTGGAAAAAGGATTGCGAAAGGAGAGTTGGGATCAACAGGTTTTCCGATGATTTCAGAGTTGAAGAAATTTCCCATTCTTACAAAAGCACCGCCCAAAGCAACCACAATTCCTAATCTGTCATATACCCAGAATGGATTTTTTTTAATGATTTTAAATGAATAATAAAGGGTTGTAAAAATTAAAGCAATCGTTGCACCGTGACTTGCCAATCCTGAAAACCCGGTGAACTTCAAGCCGTTTTTCGTACTGATCGGTAAAAATACACTCCAGAAATCTTCTTTGAAAAGTTCGGGCTGATAAAAAATAACGTGTCCCATTCTTGCTCCCAGAATGGTTCCTAATAAAGTCCATGTGAAAAGTGGTTCCAAATATTTCTGGTTTACATTATCGATTTTAAAGATTCTGTTCATTAAAATATATCCGAAACCGAATGCAAAAATGAACATCAGACTATAAAAATGAAGCGTAATAGGTCCCAACTGAATTCCTTTTGTGGGATCCCAGATCTTAAAAGGAGTTTCCAGACTGATGTTGTCTGATTCTGTAAGAGGTTTTGCAGTTTTAACTGCATACTTAAAGGTATTGATATTTTCCTTCGTTGCCGCCGCATCAATCACTTTAAAATTCTTGTCTAAAAGCTGATAATGAACAAGTTTATATTTCGTCAGTGTCGCAATACTGTAATTTACATAAACCGGTTCAAAATTAGACTCATTCAGAATAACAAGCACATTTTCTTTAATAGGTTTATCTGCAAATTCATTCAGATCCTGAACTTCGGTGGTCGAATAAATTTTTACCGGAACATTGGTAGAGTTTACTTTTAAAGTTCCGTCGGACATTCCGTCCGGATAATTCTGCGCAACAAGACACTGGGTAATGAACGCAAAAATGACGAGATACATTCTGAAAAAAATATTACTCATTGCTATTTTTTTAGTAGTTGTTTATTTTAATTTTATTTTTTTGGCGGTACAGGATCATATCCGCTTCCTCCCCACGGATGACATCTTGAAATTCTTTTCGCACCCAGCCAGAATCCTTTAAAAATACCGTGCACCTGAAGCGCTTTCACCATGTAATGCGAACAGGTAGGCTCATAACGGCAGTTTTTGGGAAGCAGGGGCGAAATAAACCACTGGTAAAATCTGATGAGAATTACCAAAGGAAAAGTGATGATTTTATTGAATGTGAGTTTCAAAACAATGCAAAAATAGGGTAAAAAATTGAAAATTAGTTTAAATTTGTTAGAAGTTTCGGGACGGTAAAAGTCTGTTCGGAGGATTGTTTTTTAATCTCTGCCGAATTTCTGTTCTTTATTCATTCTATTAAAAATGATGATTGTTCCGGATGATTTACATTAATATTTTACTTTTTAAATCTGAAATTTTGAACCAAAATATTCCATTAGCTGAAAAATTAAGACCCAAAACACTGGATGATGTTCTCGGGCAGGAACATTTAACTGGAGAAAAAGGGACGATCCGGAAAATGCTGGAAAACAATTCCCTGAATTCCCTGATTTTCTGGGGACCTCCCGGAACGGGAAAAACCACTCTGGCGGAAATTATTTCTGAAAAGTCGGGAAGGAAATTCTATAAGCTTTCTGCGGTTTCTTCGGGAGTGAAAGATGTAAGAGATGTAATTGAAGATGCCAAAAAGCAGAATCTTTTTTCCGGAAAATCGCCGATTTTGTTTATTGATGAAATTCACCGTTTTAACAAATCTCAGCAGGATTCTCTTCTGCATGCCGTAGAAAAAGGCTGGATTGTTCTGATTGGTGCGACAACCGAAAACCCGAGCTTTGAAGTGGTTTCGGCTTTGCTTTCAAGAAGTCAGGTTTATGTTTTAAAGGCATTGAGCTATGAAAAGCTGGAAGAACTGATTGATACGGCTTCGGAACGGTACAATCTGGATGAAAAAACATCTTTCAAAATCATTGAGAAAGAAGCTTTTATTCAATATTCCGGTGGTGATGCAAGAAAGCTGATTAATTCTGTGGAGTTGGTTTTAAATCAATATAAAAATTCCAAAAAATCAGAAATTAAAAATGAAGATGTGCTTGAAGTTTTGCAGGAAACGATGGCACTTTACGATAAAAATGGAGAACAGCATTATGATATAATTTCGGCTTTCATTAAATCGATGCGCGGAAGCGATCCGAACGGAGCGGTGTATTGGCTGGCAAGAATGATTGCAGGAGGAGAAGATATTAAATTTATTGCAAGAAGAATGCTGATCTTAGCTTCCGAAGATATTGGTCTTGCCAATCCGAATGCATTGGTGATTGCCAACAACTGTTTTCAGGCGGTGAACGTGATCGGAAATCCTGAAGCAAGAATTATCCTGAGTGAAACGGCAGTTTATCTTGCGGTTTCGCCAAAAAGCAATTCCACGTACATGGCGATTAATGAAGCTTTGGCATTGGTTAAAAAAACGGGAAATCTTCCTGTTCCTTTACATTTAAGAAATGCGCCAACAAAACTCATGAAAGATCTGGACTATGGGAAAGAATACAAATACGCGCATTCGTATGAAGGCAACTTTGTAGATCAGAGTTTTCTGCCGGAAGAAATTAAAGAGGTAAAATTGTACGAACCGGGAAACAACGCCACTGAAAAGAAGATTTACGAAGAATTAAAGAAAAAATGGAACAATAAATACTGAAACTCTTTATTAACCGCAAAAGTTCCAAAAGACAAACATCATAAATAATAAGAATATTCAAAGTTCTCAAAAGAAAAGCTTTAAGCAATATTACTGAAAAAGGATGCTCAAATTGGGCATCCTTCTGTTTAAATATGATCTGAGAAATTACTTTTTAGAAGTTGTTACAGATACCATTTTCTTACCGTTGCTGGTAACAACCTGCGCGTTATTGATGATGTCTCCGTATACCATAGTTTTTGTATTGGTAAACTCGTATCCGTCAATAAGTACCGGTGTATCTGCAGGAAGTCCGTACTGTGCGTTCAGTTCGTTTACAGGCATTCTGTCGATTACGCCCTGATTGCTTTTCAGTTTATATTCTACCAATCCGTTATCAGCAATGTAATCGAATTTTTTTAAATTCTGAGGAAGTTCTGCTGCAGATTTATATGCTTTTGAGCTTTGTACAGAACCTTTGTAATGAGTATTAAACATATCTACCGTTCCTACAATATCATTTGCCACTGCAAATTTTGTAGCTGTATTCTTCTGAGCAAACAGCGTAGCAGAAGATAATAATAAAAAAGAGTAGAGAATTTTTTTCATAATGTTTCCGGAATAAATGACTATTAAAAACGTGATAAATATAGGTATTTTTTATAGAATGTAAATAAAAATTCATAATATTTTAACAATCGTTTATCAATAAAAGCTTTTACGATATTATAAATTCTCAGTTTCCGGCTTTTCTTCTTTGTTTTCCACTAAATTTTTAATAATTTTTTTGAGTCTCTGAAACAGGAATGAACTTAGTAATAAAATGATTCCCAGTATAATAAATGCAATGATTCTTGATATATTGTCCATTTCCCATACATCGTACAGATAAAGCTTCAGTATGGTGACTGCTATTAATGCAAAGCCAATCTTGCTGTATTCCGGAATATTATTTTTTAGCCCTTTATAAATTAATACGGATGAAAGCACAGCCCAGATCATTGAAAGATATAAAAGCCCAAAATGTTTGCTTAAAACTTTCATGCCGGAAATGTTTTCAGCATTCAGTAATATATAAATGTTGTACAGTTCAAAGCTGAGTGCAGTTATAATGGTGACAGAAATCAGCCAGTACGATAGTTTTATTTTGAAAAAATTGGATTTGGGCAGGATCTGGAGAATGGTATATATAAAAGGAATCCAATATAAAAGATAAAGCCCGTAAAAACCAAGTGATATTTTACCCAACAAATAATTAGAAACAATTCCTGTTCCGGAAACAGCAGTATCAATAATAATCAATACACAAAACAGATAAATAAATTGGGTTGCTGAAGCTTGAGGAATGTCCAGTTTTTTCCTGAACAAAAGAATTGCGAAAATATAATAAAGTGTAAAAATGATTCCGACACTGAAAATTACAATCCACGGTTGTGAGGAAATATGATACATGATTTCCAACAGAATAGCGAAATAGATAACACCGTAGCTTAATATCGAAAATAAATATTCAAGAAAAGTATTGAATTTTTCATCGTGATCGGGATGTTTTTTCAGTAAAAATAAATTGAAAAATGTTGTTATCAACGTTACCAAGCTTGTTAAAAACACAGGATTGAAAACAATATTCAAATTTTTGGCATCAATATATTCTGTCCAGGTAATTACTTGTGCAGCAATTACCAAAGGAAAAAGAATATAGAAACATTTTCTGAAAATCGGCAGGCCGGTTTTCTTCCATATATATAAAAGGAGTGTTGCTTCAATTGCCCAGACACTCGTAATGAGATGGGTTTTGAACTGCAATGCAACGGCTAATGTTAAAAGGCTTACTGTAACTGCGGCAAATACAGAATAGTTAATTCCGAAATTCTTTTGAGAATATTCTCTGAAAAGCAAAAATGAATTCACCAAAGCAAAAATCAGCGGAAAAATAATCACAGGTTCATAGCCAAGCTGATTAAAAATATAAACCAGTCCGATGATATTGGTAAAATTAATTAAAACAAGCATCAGAATATCTGGTGAAGACATTGCTTCTTTCCGGAAATAATTTTTTAAGGCAAAAGAATAGAAGATAATGTATCCTGAAATATAGAAATAAATGCTTGTAAGCTGCGTAGTTTCAAAAGTCCAGTACAAAAGATAAACATAAGTGAATATAAATGCAATCCATCCGATGCTTTTCCAGTTTTTAAGAAAAGCAATGGCGAGCATTCCCAGATTAAGAACCGTAATGTAAGTAAACAAAAACAGATAGTTGCTGTGTCCGGAACTAACCATCAATGGTGCTAAAAAGCCTCCGAATAAAGAGAAAATAATCAGAATTTCACTTTTATAATAATAGGAGAGTGCAATGCATATCAAAGTAATCAGGCAGGTAACAGAAAAAGCAATGTTTTGCGAAAACAAATGATATTCCCGAAAAGCAATAGTAACCGTAAAATACAAAACGGCAATCCCGCCTCCTGTAATAATGGAAGAAAAGACCGAATAGTTTTTCCTTAAAAAATGACCCAGTAAAATAATGACTGCTCCCAGAAAGAATCCGATTCCGACTCTTGGGGTTTCTCCGATCCAGTTTTTATCAATGGCATACTTTACAAAATAACCGATTCCCAAAACCAAAGTAAAAATCCCGATAATGGTTAAAGCATTCTGTTTCAGAAATTCGAAGATAATATTCATCCAGTCTTTTCCTTCTTTTTCAGGAATAATTTCTTGCTGAATATTTTTTTCTTCCTGAGGAAGAACTTCATGTTCTGTCGGGTGCGGAATTTTCTGCCATTCTTTTTCTTCTTCTTTTCTTTCCGGAATTTCAGAATTCAGTTTTGAACTCAGTTCCGAAACCTTTTGTTCTAATTTGCTGATCTTACTACTCAGATTATTATAAATGATGAATATAAACAGAATGAGGAAAATAACAATTGCATAAATCATCTTTGTTCTTTTGGGAGTATCAAATATAACAATAAACTTAATAGCAAATAATTAATCCGCCAATAAGCAAATTATATGGCGGATTAATCTAAAAGTAATATTTGAACTATAAAAATTAATTAGATACTTTGTAAATATAGAAAGAGCCTGTGCTTGAACCGAGTAATCCCAAATCCAGTACAGTGTTGTTGGTAAGACCGAAAGATATTTTATCTCCTGCCTGAAGAGAATATAATGAATTAATACTTCCCTCAGAGATTGTTAAACTAACCAATCCAAGATTGACTCCGCTGAAATCACTCGTGTCGATGATGGTAGAAGTTCCTGCGCGGTTTCTTAAAATGGCAATGCTTGGCGTTGTCGTAAGAACTCCGGATTGAATACCTGTACCATACCTGAAACTAAATCCGATTGCATAAATACCGGTAGAAGGTGCTGTGTACGTATTATCAGAATCAGAGAACAAAGAAGCCGTACCCGTAGTTCTTTCTGTGGTTAAAAAATTTACCGGTCTGAAACCGTTTGGTAAAATTCCCACATTAATCAAGGTAATACCTGAAGATTTTTTCGCGGAATAAACAGAAGTATTAGCTCCCGAAGTCATTATGTAATCTGCAATAACCTGTGGAGCTACCTGCACAACCTGTGAGTCTCCACCGGTATTTTGGTTGACAGCCAGCATTTGGTATCCTGAAAGAGTAGAAGCGGCGGGAGTCTGCCTGATTTTCATTGTTCCATTAATGTCGAGATTGGCTTGAGGGTTCGGAGTGTTAATGCCAACCCATCCACTTTGAGCAAAAGTTGAGGCTGACATCATAGCCAAAAGTAAGCTACAAATTTTAGTTTTCATGCTGCAAAATTTAAATTAGTTAATGGTTTTAGTCTCAGTCAGTTGTTGTAATCGCATCAAATATCATGCAATAAATACTTTATTTATGATAATTTTTCAATATTTAATGGGAAATTATCATAAAAAATCAATTATATGTAAATTATGTTAATTTAGATATAATTGATTTTTTCCTTATAAATACTTGAAAATTCTATTAATCAATAGTTTGCAGGTAACAACTAAGTAGAAAAGTTTCTTGTTATTTTCAAAACCAAAAAAACGCTAAATAAATCTCTTTGAGATGAAATATATTGATTGGGGTATGTTTTTGTAAATAATTGTTATTAGCTTTTTAGAAAAAATTCTTTATAGCTGCCAAGAAAATCTACTTCTACATTCAGTGCTTTTAATTCTTCAAGTGCATTTTGATAAAGTGCCGATTCCCAGCTTCCGGCTACATTGATGAAGAAAAAATAATTTCCGAGTCCTGTTTTCAGGGTTCTGGATTCTATTTTGCTGAGATTCATCTTTCGCCATGCAAAAACCGACAGAACCTGATGAAGTCCTCCCGCATGATCTTCCGGAAGGGTGATCAGCAGACCGGATTTTTCTCCCAAAACTTCCAGATTTTCATTGCTGTAAGCATTGTGTTTTTTCGAAATGATAATGAACCTTGTATGATTCTGCTCAAAATCCTGAATATTTCGATGGATAATCTTCAATCCGTACAAATTTGCCGCAAACTGATTAGCCACAGCCGCCAGATTCCTGTTCATGTTTTCAGAAACGTGTTTTGCTGCGGCAGCGGTAGAAGAAAAATCCTGTTTAGGAACATTTTTAAACTTCGAATCCAGAAAATGAAAGCTTTGTGCTAAAGCCTGCGGATGAGAATATATTTTTTCAATATTTCCTTCATCACAGTTTGGATGTATCATAAGATGATGCGCGATGGGCATTACTGCTTCTGCTTCTACTGCTATAAAAGGCGTTTTATAAAGATAATCCAGCGTCATGGAAACTGTCCCTTCAATGGAATTTTCCAGAGGAACAACGGCTTTATCAACTTCTCCGTTTTCTACAGCGGTAAAAGAGTCTAAAATATTGGCGTGTGGTAAAAGTTCTTCATTGGGAAAAAGCTGGGTAGCAGCAAGCTGGGTAAAACTTGCCTGCGGTCCCAAAAATGCGATCTTCATTATATCTCTGTTATTATTATTTAAATATAGCGAAATTTATAAAACCCGCTAAAACCTGTATTCTAAAAATGGCTTTGTAAACTAATGTTTTGTTTCTATGTTTTTATAAAATTATGCCTTCCAATTTTCTTCAATCAGTTTCAAAAGATAATCCGGACATTTTACAACTTTATTGGTTTTGGCATCCAGAAAGAAAAGAGTAGTGGAAGCTTCTGTGATCTTTATATTTTCTTCGTTGAAAATTTCATATTCAAATTCAATTCTCACTCCAGGAATTTTTTTTACATAGGTATGAATTTCTAATTTTTCGTCATAAAAAGCAGGCCGTAAATACTTAATTTTATACTCGGAAACAGGCAGCCAAATTCCTTGATTTTCAATCTCATTATACGACATTCCTATGCTCCGGAAAAGCTCTACTCTGCCAATTTCCAGATACTCTGCGTAGTTGCCGTAATAAACGTATTTCATGGGGTCTGTTTCTCCGTAACGCACTCTTAATGAGTGTTTTGTGTGTATCATTTTAAGCTTCTTTATATACATACAAATATATTTTTAAATAATCAATATCCACAATATTTTTTTTTAAAATAAAAAAATTAGACCTTTGTCGTCCTTCCAAAAATTACTAACAACTAAGAATTAATCGGGGCATCAATT